>CAVYKS010000012.1:0-202707 GCA_963769145.1 uncultured Actinomycetota bacterium | reverse complement strand
GCCGGCCAAGATCACCCGCCGGCGACCGCGGGCCACCCGCGCCCGTTGTACCGGCCGCGCTAAAGGCGTGGCTGACCTCGCTGGAGATGCAGTGGCTCGAACGCGGCGACTGTGGGCACCAGCGGCAAGGGTCCTCCTACCGGCCCGGCCGGGCGCTGCGGCACCTGATCCAGATCCGCCACCGCACCTGCGCCAGCCCCGGATGCCGCCGCCCGGCCGAGGACTGCGACCTCGACCACACCATCCCCTACCAGAACGGCGGCCGCACCTGCGAATGCAACCTAAACCCCTACTGCCGCCGACACCACCAGACCAAGCAAGCCCCCGGATGGAGCGTCACCCACCCCCAGCCCGGCACCCTGGTCTGGACCGCCCCCCACGGCCGCAGCTACACAGTCCAGCCCGACCGGTACCCGACCTGACCTGACCTGACGACTCGACCTCGCGCCGCTCGCGGCTCGCGGCTCGCGGCTCGTGTCTCGGACGAGAGCTGATCGGGCAAGCCGTTGAATCTAAGTCCAAGCGCGATGTCTCTACTGTGCTCGACAGCGGGTCCAGGCGTCGCAACGGTGCCGCAGAGCGTGCCGGGTGACGGGTACCGCAGGCTGCTCCAGGCACCGGCGGCCGGTCAGTGGGAGGCGGGGTGTTCTTGGTGGTGATCGCGGAGCGTTTGCGGTCGCAGGGCGGAGAGCTGGAGCATCGGGGAGCATCGGCGCCGGATAACGCAGCTGATGCTTCGGGATGCCGCGGTCATCCGTGCTGCCGGCGTTGGCTTTCCCCGGCACCGATGCTCTGTCATGCGCCGATCTTCCGCTCAGCACGCGCCGATCTTCAGCGACAAACCCGGCCAAGCCCCGGGCCACGCCGAACCGCCCGCACCGCAGCGCCGACCCTCCGCCGCCACCGGCACGGTCCTCCGGCATCCTGACTTAGCCGAACCCGCTTGACCCAATCACGGGAAAGTCACCCGACAGCCTCCCAGGCGCGGTCCAGGTTCCGCGATCACGGGCCCCGGGCCATGATCGTGGAAGGCCGCTGCCCGTGAATGGGTTCGACGCGGTGAATTGCCGCATCCAGCTGGCACGCCGACGGCAGCACTTCGATGGATTGCCGAATCCAGCAGGGAAAACAAGTGCGCGGGTGAATACGGCAATCCATCGCGCGGGCGCGGGCCGCCACGGCGAGTACCCGCGTCAGCTCCCGCGCTCGGCGCCGCGGGGGCTGCGGACCGCCTCCGACGCAGGTGAAGTGCGGAACCGTCCTCCGCGATGACCCGGCCCGGCCCGACCGAGCCCTGGCGCTGGGTGCGGATAATCGCGTCGCGGGGGATCCGGCAGGTCGGGTAGACTCGCGGCCATGCAATCGCTCTGCTCGTAACGGAATGGGTGACGCCTTAGCTGGCGTCTGACAGTAGGTATCCCTTTTGTCCTAAAAGCCCGGGTTCCGTAAAGAGTAAATCTGGAGCGAGTGATCCCCGATGATCTCGGTTAGCGATGTTGAACTGCGCGCTGGCGCGCGCTTGCTGGTAGACGGCGTGTCGTTCCAGGTCGCCGCCGGCGACAAGATCGGCCTGGTGGGCCGCAATGGCGCAGGGAAGACCACGCTGCTCAGGGTGATGGCTGGCGAGGCTCAGCCGGCCGCTGGCGCGATGAGGAGCGCGGGAACAGTCGGCTACCTGCCGCAGGACACCCGGGTCGGCGACCTCGATGTGCTGGCCACCGACCGGATACTGCAAGCGCGCGGCCTGGACGAGGTGCTCGTCGGAATGCGGCGAGCGGAAGCCGGGATGGCCGACGCTGATCCGGTCAAGCGCGACGCCGCCGTGCGGCGATACGGCCAGCTTGAAGAACGGCTGACGGTTCTTGGCGGCTATGCGGCCGAGGCGGAGGCAGCTTCGCTCGCATCCAGCCTCGGCTTGCCGGCCAAGGTGCTCAAGCAACCGCTGCGTACCTTGTCGGGCGGTCAGCGCCGCCGGGTCGAACTGGCCAGGATCTTGTTCGGCGGGTCGAAGACACTGCTGCTCGACGAGCCGACCAACCACCTCGACGCCGACTCGGTGAACTGGCTCAGGGACCACCTGCGCAGCTTCCGCGGCGGCCTGATCGTGATCAGCCACGACACCGATCTGCTCGGCGCCGTCGTCAACAAGGTGTTCCACTTGGACGCCGATCGCACCATCATCGACATCTACAACCTCGGCTGGAAGGCCTATCTGGATCAGCGGGAGACCGACGCCCGGCGCAGGCGCCGCGAGCGGGTGAACGCGCAACGGCAGGCGGCCGCGCTGAACGCGCAGGCGGACAAGATGCGGGCCAAGGCGACGAAAGCCAAGGCGGCGCAGAGCATGGCGAAGCGGGCAGAAAGATTGCTCGCCGGAGTCAGCGCCGACCGGCAGCCCGACCGGGTGGCCAAGCTGCGGTTCCCCGATCCCGCGCACTGCGGCAAGGTACCGCTCACTGCCGAGGGCCTGTCGAAGTCCTACGGCTCGACGGAGGTATTCACCGACGTCGACATGGCGGTCGACAAGGGCGCCAGAATAGTGGTGCTCGGGCTGAATGGCGCAGGAAAGACCACGCTGCTCAGGCTGCTCGCCGGCGTGGAGGAAGCCGATACCGGTGAGGTGCGGCCGGGACATGGCCTGCGAATCGGCTACTACGCACAGGAACACGAAACTCTCGATAATGCCCGAACCGTGCTTGAAAACATGCGATCGGCGGCACCGGAACTGACCGAGGCTGATCAGCGCAACATTCTCGGTTCGTTCCTTTTCAGCGGTGACGATGTCGGCAAGCCCGCCGGGGTGCTGTCGGGCGGTGAGAAGACCAGGCTGGCGCTCGCACTGCTGGTCGTATCGGGCGCGAACGTGCTGCTGCTCGATGAGCCGACCAACAACCTCGACCCGGGCAGCAGAGCCGAGATCTTGTCAGCGCTGCGGCGCTTTGGGGGCGCGATTGTCCTGGTCACACACGACGAAGGCGCGGTCGAGGCGCTTGGGCCGCAACGTGTTCTGTTGCTGCCGGACGGCGTGGAAGACATCTGGAGTTCCGATCTAGCCGATCTAGTCGCGCTGGCGTAAGAAATGTCCTGATCTTTTTGCTGCCGTGTGGGTAGCCGATCACGACTTGATGCGTGATCATGGCGGGATACGGCAGCGCAGCGGCGGCCAGAGTCACCGGGAGGAAGGCGTGACCGAAACTCTCAAGAAGGGCACCAGGGTTACCGGTGCCGATCGCACGAAGCTTGCGTCGGAGCTGCAGAGGCGGTACAGCGCCGGGGAAAGCATCCGCGCCCTGGCTAGCTCGACCGGCAGGTCATACGGCTTCATCCACCGCATACTCGCCGAATCGGGCGTCACGCTACGCAGCCGCGGCGGCGCTACCAGAGGACGGGCAAAGGCCAAGGGCTAAGCGCGGACCAGGGGGAGGGTCAGGTGGCGAGCGGTCAGGCTGACTACGCGGCCGGTGCACTCAAGCTGGCTATCGACGGCCAGGTTGGCACGGTCACCCTGGCCAGGCCGGAGCGCCGGAACGCGCTCACTCCCGCGGTATGGCGTGGCCTCGCTGCGATCGGTGCTGACCTGCCCCATGAGGTCAGGATCGTCGTCGTTCGGGGCGAGGGACCGTCGTTCTGCGCTGGGATCGACCTGAACCTGCTCGCCGGCGGTGCCGGTGATGAGGCAGTCGCCAGGCCGGACGACTCGGACTTCGACGTGCAGGTCGCTGGGTACCAGGCGGGTTATCTCTGGCTCAGGGACCCAGCGATCGTCTCGATCGCCGCGGTCCAGGGACACGCGATCGGCGCGGGATTTCAGCTCGCCCTCGCCTGCGACCTTCGCATCCTGGCGCAGGATGCGAAGCTGTGCATGAAGGAGCCCGCGCTTGGGCTGGTACCTGACCTCACCGGCACCAAGCCGCTGGTGGACATCGTGGGCTTGCCGCGAGCCATCGAGCTATGCCTGACCGCGCGGACGGTGGCTGCGGCCGAAGCTCTGCTGTTGCGCCTCGCCGAGCTTGTCGTGCCGGCCGCCGAGCTTGATGCCGCGGTCGCCGACCTGGTAGCGGCGCTGCTAGCGACCGACGCGGCGGCGGCAAGGGCTACGAAGGCACTGCTACGGCAGGCGCCAGGCAACACGCTCGAGCAGCAGGCAGCGGCCGAACGGCGGGCCCAGCTCGAACTGCTGCGCAGCCGGGCAGCCACATAAGCCACCGCACATTTTACGCCCTCAGCAAACTGAGGAACGTACCCGCACGGCTGGCGGTTGCTGTCGGTCATGACATACGCCAACTGGCACGCTATGCGGTCATTTTATCGAGACAGGAATATTGCCCACCAAAAGCTAAAGCCCGGCACGGTTCGCCGGATCCTTTCTTATGCCAGGCCGTATCGTCGCCATCTCATCTTGTTCTTGATCATTGTCGCGCTTGACGCCGTTGCCACCGTCGCGGTCCCGCTGATGCTGCGCGCGCTGATCGACGACGGCATCTTGCCGAAGAGGACCGGCGTCGTGCTGGCGATCGGCTCGGTGGTGGCCGCGCTCGCCCTCCTGGACGCTTTGCTGAGCATCGCCCAGCGTTGGTATTCGGCCAAGATCGGCGAGGGCCTGATCTATGACCTGCGCACCGAGGTGTTCGCGCACGTCCAGCGGCAACCAATTGCGTTCTTCACCCGGACCCAGACCGGGTCGCTGGTCAGCAGGCTGAACAACGACGTGATCGGTGCCCAGCAGGCGCTGACCTCCACGCTGTCATCCGTCGTCGCCAACGTAGTGTCGCTCGCACTCGTGCTTGGCGCGATGATCTTGCTGTCCTGGCAGGTGACGCTGGTCGCGCTGGTGCTGATCCCAGCGTTCATCTTCCCGGCGCGGCTGGTCGGCCGGAGGCTGCAGCGATTGGCCAGGGAGTCGATGCAGCTTGACGCCGCGATGGGCTCCACGATGACCGAGCGGTTCAACGTCGCTGGCGCGATGCTGGTCAAGTTGTTCGGCCGGCCGGCGAGGAGGTCGACACGTTCAGCAACCGGGCCGGGCGGGTGCGCGACATCGGGGTCAGCACCGCGATGTGGGGCTCGACGCTGGTGATCGCGCTGACGCTGCTGGCGTCGCTGGCGACCGCGGTGGTCTATGGTCTCGGCGGCGTTCTCGTCGTCGACAACCTGTTCAAGATCGGCACGCTAGTCGCGCTCGCCGCGCTGATCAGCAGGCTTTACGGGCCGATTACCTCGCTGTCCAACGTCCAGGTCGACGTGATGACCGCACTGGTGAGCTTTGACCGGGTCTTCGAGGTGCTCGACCTCGAGCCGCTGATTACCGACGCTCCCGACGCGGTCCCGCTGGTAACCGGGCCCGCCGCCCCCGCTATTGATTTCGAGCAGGTCTGGTTCAGGTATCCGACGGCCAGCGAGATCTCGCTCGCTTCGCTCGAGTCGATCGCGCTGCCTGTGCCGGAGCACACCGACGCGAACGCCGACGTGCTGCGCGATGTCTCGTTCCACGCGCCGCCCGGCAAGCTGACCGCGCTCGTCGGCCCGTCGGGAGCGGGAAAGACGACGATCACTCAGCTTGTGGCCAGGTTGTATGACCCAGACGCTGGCCGGGTGCTGATCGGCGACGCCGCGATCAAGGACGTGACCCAGGACTCGCTGCACGACGTGGTCGGCGTGGTGACGCAGGACGCGCACATGTTCCACGACACGATCAGGGCGAACCTCAGTTACGCCAAGCCCGGCGCCACCGAGGCCGAACTCATCGCGGCGTGCAAAGCCGCCCAGATCTGGCAGTTGATCTCCGGCCTCCCTGACGGCCTCGACACGATCGTCGGGGACCGGGGTTACCGGCTGTCCGGCGGTGAGAAGCAGCGGATCGCGCTGGCCCGGCTGCTCCTCAAGGCGCCGTCCGTGGTCGTGCTCGACGAGGCGACCGCGCACCTGGACTCAGAGTCCGAGGTAGCGGTCCAGCGGGCGCTGAAGTCCGCGCTGACCGGCCGGACTTCGCTGGTAATCGCGCACCGGCTGTCGACCATAATCCAGGCCGATCAGATCCTGGTCATTGACGATGGGCAGGTGGTCGAGCGGGGCACGCACGCCGAGTTGCTCGAGGTGGACGGGCTCTACCGAGACTTGTACCTGACTCAGTTCGCCAGCCAGGAGGGCGAGCAGGCTGCGACGGGGCAGGAGGCAGCAAAGGACGTCGCGGCGCAGCCGGTCGCCGCTCCCGCGCCAGCCTAGAGACCCCGCCGCAGCCGGTCATTGGGCCGCCTCCTCCTCAGGCGCGCCGATGCCCGCGCTCAAGGCCGAACACGCGCAGCAGGAGCAGCACGACGATGGCCCCGATGATCGAGCCGATGATGCCGACGGTGTGGTAGTGGTGCGGCGCGAGCCTGTGGTACTGGATCAGATTCCACAAGAAACCGCCGACGAACGAGCCAGCGATGCCGAGCAGAATCGTGCCGAGTATCCCGATCGAATCGCGCCCTGGCACGAGCAGCCGGGCCACGGCCCCGGCGATCAAGCCGACGACGATGAGGATCACTATGTACGTGAGCATGGCCATTAGCTACCGCGATTTGCCCGGACTATTCGCTCATCGCCGGGTCGGCGGCCACTAGTTACCCAACGGCGGCGCAGTGCCACACTGGTTCCAGCCATGCCAACACGCTCGTACATCCTCGTCGTCAATGGGCGAAAGGTCCGCCAGCCGGTCTTCGTAATCGGCGCGCCGCACTCCGGGGCGGACCTGCTCGCTGGTGCGCTCAAGCGCAGCCAGGAGTTCCACTTCACGATCGGCCAGCCGAGCGTGATCAGCGTGGCCTACGCGTTCGCCCGGGCGCCGTCGATCCAGCAGGGCAGGGGAGAGGCCGCCGCGACGGTGCTGCGCGACGCGTTCGCGCAGGCCTGGCGGATCACAGCCGAGTCATGCCAGACCTGTCACGCCGAGTGCCAGCGCGCGAGGGCGAACACGACCGCGCGGACGTGCGTTGACGAGGGTGAGATCACCCGGTTCGGCGACGCCACCCCGGCGCTGATGTACTGCGCCGAAGCGCTGGTCGACGCCTTCCCGGACGCCAAGATCGTCCAGATCATCAGGGACGGCCGCGACGTGATCGCTGCGATGCTGTCCGACCCGTCGGAGCTTGCCTGGTTCAGACCGGGCCTGGCCAACGTCGAGACCGAGTTCCCCAACCCGTTCTTCGGCACCGAGACCGAGGCTGATCGCGACGGCTGGCCGAAGCTATCGCCCGCGGGCAAGTGCGCGATGCGGTGGCGCGGCTCGGTGCACAAGATGGCCAGGCTGCGCAACTCGCTCACCGCAAACCAGCTCACCACGTTTCGCTACGAGCAAGTCGTCGCCGATCCGCAGGGCACAGCGCACGCGCTCGGCGACTTCATCGAGGCGAAGGTCCGCAGGATCGAGGTGCCGCACCGGGCCAAAGGCAGTAGCTGGCGGCACCTGCTCAGCCCCGCCCAGCTAGCAGAAGTCGAGCGCATATCCGGCCCCCAACTCCGCCGAGTAGGCTACGGCGCCTAGCTCTCCCGGCGGCGGCCTAAGCTATGGGCGTGCGCAGGCAAGAAGTTCACGTCAAGCTGGCCGTCACCGTTGTCGTCGCGATCACCGTTGCCGTTGGCGCTGGCGGATGCGCGAAGTTCGATAAGGCGCTGGGTCAGCAGTGGATCGACGTGACGTTCGCGCCCAACACCTCGGTGGCTACCGCCAAGCACATCACGTCGGTCTGCTCGCACGTGCCCAACCTGCCCCTTGAGGGCCCGGTCAAGCCCACAACGGCCCAGGCCGGGGTGGTCGACTCGGTGCGGTACAACTCGACCAACGCCAGCGATGGCCAGGTCGCGCTGCTCGAGCAGTGCCTGGGCAAGTTCCCGGCCAGCGTCCAGGGTTTCACCCAGATGGACGAGGGCGACAACTAGCCGAGACATCTTTCGTATGAGAGGAAGTTGACTATCTAAAACCTAGTTTCCTAGTATAGATATTTAGATAGTATGCTGATCGAGATACAGTAGATCACGTTGACCGGCAACTGGAGGCATCATGAGGCGCGCGCTTGTCGCTGTCGGCGTCGCGGTAGGGATCGCGGCGACTTCGGCCATGGCGGCTGGCTGCTCTACGTCATCGGCGAGCCCGACCGGCTCAGGTGACCCGGCCAGCCCGGTAGTACTCAGGCTCGGGTTCCTGACGAACATCACCCACGCACCGGCGCTGATCGGGGTGGCGAAGGGGTTCTTCGCCAAGGAGCTTGGCAAGGGCGTCAAGCTGCAGGTCACTCCCTTCAGCACCGGAACGCAGGAAGCGACCGCCCTGCTCGCCGGCCAGCTCGATGCCGCTTACGTCGGTCCCAACCCGGCGATCAAGGCGTGGCAGACCTCCAACGGCACGCTGATCAAGGTGATCTCGGGCGCAGCCTCTGGCGGCGCCGCCCTCGTGGTCAAGTCCAGCATCAAGACGCCCGCCCAGCTCAAGGGGCAAAAACTCGCCACCCCGTCGCTGGGCAACACCCAGGACGTGGCGCTGCGCTACTGGCTGAGCCAGCACCACCTGACCTCGACGTCGACCGGCGGCGGTGACGTGCCGATCACCCCAGTCACGCCGAACTCGGCGGCCGTGCTCGAGTTCAAGTCAGGTCAGCTCGCAGGCGGCTGGGAGCCCGCGCCGTATGACATCGAGATGGTCGCCGACGGCGGGCACGTGCTGGTCAACGAGGCCAGCCTGTGGCCGTCGGGGCAGTTCGTCACCACGAACCTTGTTGTCACGTCCAAGTTCCTCGCCGCGCACCCGTCGGCCGTCAGCGGGCTGCTCAAGGGCCAGATCGACGCGAACAACTACATCCACAGCGACCAGGCCGCCGCGGAGGCCGCAGCCAACGCCGAGCTGACATCACTGCTCGGCAAGGGCCTCAAGTCCAGTGTGCTGGCCGCGGCTTTCCAGCAGATCACGTTCACCAACAACCCGATCTCCTCGTCGCTGATCTCGGACGCGCAGCACGCGGTGAGTGTCGGGTTGCTCAAGCCGGTCAGCAACCTGCCTGGGCTGTACGACCTCACTCCGCTGAACGCGCTGCTGAAGGCCGACGGCCAGCAGCAGGTCAGTTCGTGAGTGTGATCCAGCGGCGGGCGGCGCTCCCGGTGCCGGGGGCGCCGCCCGCCGACCCTGAAGCCGCGGTCCGGCTGGTCGAGGTCTCCAAGGTTTACGGCAAAGGCGCTGGAGCCGTGCTCGCCGTCGACCGGCTCTCGCTGACCGTGCGTACGGGTGAGTTCGTCTGCTTGATCGGCGCGTCTGGCTGCGGCAAGTCGACGCTGCTGTCGATGGTGGCTGGCCTGGACGCACCGACCTCAGGTCAGGTCGACACCGGCGAGCGGCGGGTCTCGATCATGTTCCAGGAGCCCGCGCTGTTCCCGTGGCTGACCGCGCGCAAGAACGTCGAGCTTGCCCTGCGCGCCCGGAAGGTGCAGAAGACCGAGCGCATCCGGAGAGCCGCCGAACTGCTCGACTCGGTGCACCTCGCCGAGTTCGCCGACAAGCGCCCGCACGAGTTGTCCGGCGGCATGCGGCAGCGCGTCGCACTGGCCCGCGCGCTCGCGCACGACGCCGACGTGCTGCTGATGGACGAGCCGTTCGGCGCGCTCGACGCGATGACGCGCGACTTGCTGCACGACGAGCTTGAGCGGATTTGCGCGGAACGGTCGCTGACCGTGCTGTTCGTCACGCACAACGTCAGGGAAGCCGCCAGGCTCGGCGACCGGGTCGTGCTGCTGAGCAGCCGCCCAGGCCGGGTGATCGAGGAGTACGAAGTGCCGAGGACCGGACCGCGCCGGATCGACTCGGTCCAGGTGGCCGAGCTTGCCAGCAAGATCACCGACCGGCTGCGCGAGGAGATGAGCCGTCATGGCGCTTAGCACTGGACAGAGCCGGGTCGAGCGGGATACCGCGATGGCTGGGCTCGACAGCCTGGAACTCGCCCAGCGCCAGGCTGGCAGCGGCACGGCGAGAGCCGTCATGAAGGTCTGGCGCTCGACGTGGCCCAAGCTGCTGGCCATCGTGATCGTGCTAGCCGTGTGGCAGTTGTTCTACGCATCGAATTTCCACGGCGACACAGCCGACCACTTCGTGAAGAGCCCGGCTAACACCCTAGGAAACCTTGGTGGCCAGCTGCACCACGGGGCACTGTGGGGAGCGATTGAAGTCACGCTGCAGACTGCGCTCACCGGCTACGCGCTCGCGCTCGTCATCGGATCCCTCGTGGGTGCGGTCGTCTCAAGAGTCCCGCCGCTCCGCGCCGCGGTCGGATCCATCATCAGCGGGCTCCAGACTATGCCGTCCATTGCCTGGTTCCCGTTCGCGATCATTCTCTTCGGCGAAAGCCAAACGGCGATCTTGTTCGTGATGGTGCTCGGCGCGGCGCCATCCATAGCGAACGGGCTGATCACCGGCGTCGATTACACTCCGCCGTTGCTGCTGCGGGCAGGGCGGACCATGGGCCTGCGCGGAATCGCGCTGTACCGGCACCTCATTCTGCCCGCGTCGTTGCCCGCGTACTTCGCCGGCCTCAAGCAAGGTTGGGCATTCTCCTGGCGCAGCTTGATGGCCGGTGAGTTGCTCGTGGTCATCATCGGACACCCGTCACTCGGTATTTTGCTGAGCACGGCGCAGGACGATCAAGACCTGTCCAGCGCGATCTCGATCATGATCGTCATCCTGGTGATCGGCATCGTAGTCGACATGATCTTCTCCAAAGCCGACCTAGCGGTCAGGCGCCGCCGCGGCCTGCTCGACAATGCCGCGACTACCTGAAGCTAACAACAAGACGCGCCCGCAATCCCAGATCGATCACAAGCATTCATAGTGGGACGACCTAGCGGCAGACGCAGCTTCCGTCACTAGGTATTAATCGGCTGCCTTGCCTGCGATGCGTTGTCCGTCCACCCTCGGTGTGGCCGTGGGCGGCTGCTACGGCCGTGGTGTTGACATTGGCGACAGCGAGTACGTTAGCGCCGATACAGCCGACGCGATCGGCGCTGGCGGCGCCTGTGCTGATCTTGCCCACATCAGTGCATGGCGGTGTGACGAGTCCAGAGGTGCGGGAGGTGTCGCCTCCAGGCCTGTCGGATCACTACTACTACCTCACCGCCAGCCAGGTCACGTCAGCCAATGCGGGCTTCGCGAGCACCCTGGCCTTCGACACCAGCACCCGTTGATCGCCGCGATAACCGCAGCGGTCGGAGCGGTGATGGGATTGCTCGCTTTCAAGAAATGGGCCAAGCAATTTGCGAGACTAATCCGCAAGGTGAAGAATATTTTCAAGGGCAAGGCCGCCGTAAATGGCTTTTATTATGCCTTCCGCCACGGCAACGGTGACGGCGTAGCCTCTTACATTGGCATGACGTCACGATCTTGCTCAAGTAACAAGATTAAGTGCGGTTCCCCCGGTAAGCGGGTCTGGACGTGGACAAAGAATAATCCCATTCCACCAATTCGGCCGATGACCAACTACTGTACTTCGGGCGCTGACTGCAAGTTGAAATGAGGCCTCGCGCGCAATTGAGGTACCCTACTACGGTATTCCATTATGATTGATGTCATATTGTGGGCTGCATTCATCGTCTGGTTTGTGGTCGGGGTGGTTCGGCTGGCCAGACGAATACCCACACTGAAGCTGGCGATACCGGCGTCCGGCAGTCGCGCTGAAATATGGACAGACATTGTGGTGGCCGTAGCGCCAGTACTGGCCGGTGCTACGATTCTCATCTTGCGGAGCAGGGATCACGCCGAAAGATGGGCAATCTGGTATATGATCGTACCAGCAGGCATTGTGGCCCTTGGAATAATTATCTGCTCAGACTTGCGCTCAAGACATACTAAAATTAATTCGCCTGATCAGTAGCGCAGTGTCCGACTAGGTGGTCAGCACCGCATGCGTGGCAGCAGGCCCGCCACCAGGTGCGGCGAGGCTGAACGGCTGCGCGCTCATGTCAGCAGTACGCGGCAGCGAGGAGATTCACTTACCTGGCGGCCGGATTTCGTTAACAGCCAGCAGTCGCTGACCTCCGGTGTAGACGTTCATCGAGGCGTCGCGCAGGAAGCCGATCAGCGTCAGCCCGGTTTGCTCAGCGAGGTCAGCGGCCAGCGACGAAGGCGCCGACACCGCCGCCAGCACCGGAAACCCGGCCAGCACGGCCTTGCTCACCAGCTCGAATGAGGCACGCCCGCTGACCAGCAGCACGCAGCCGCGCATCGGCAGCCGACCCGACCGCAACGCCCAGCCGACGATCTTGTCGACCGCGTTGTGCCTGCCGACGTCCTCGGCCGCGCGCAGCAACTCACCCGAGGCGTCGAACGCCCCCGCCGCGTGCAGCCCGCCCGTGCTCGCGAACACCCGCTGGGCGTCCCGCAGCGAGTCCGGCATCGACGCGATTCTGGTAGCCGGGATGGCGGTGTGGTCTTCGTTCAAATTCCAGATTTTTTGAACGAAAAGCTCGGCGGCACTCGCCTTTCCGCAGACGCCGCACGCGCTCGTGGTCATGAAGTTGCGGCGGACCAGGCCGGTCTGGGCTGGCTGGGCGAGCGTGACGTCGGCGATGTTGCCCATGCCGTCGTGGCCGGCGTGACCGCAGGAGGTGCCGTCGCAGATCTTGACTTCGGCGAGATCGTCCCGGCTTTTGATGATGCCTTCGCTGAACAGGAACCCGGCGGCCAGGTCGATGTCATCGCCGGGAGTTCGCATCGTCAGCGTGACGGACTGGCCGTCGACCCTGATGCCGAGCGGCTCTTCAGCGGCGAGCAAGTCGGCGCGTTCGCTGACCACGGCATCCGGGAGCCGGATCCGGCTGACCAGCCGCCGCACCGTCCTGCCGCTCATCGTCACCTCCCCGCTGTCGCTGCCTTGAGGTTACGTGCTTTGATAAATATCGTGCAGCGACCAAGCTGGGTGCAGAGCTGGCCGGTTTACCGGCAGCTGACCGGTGCCGACCGGCTCGGTCGCGGGCTGGCTGTGCGCTCACCGCATACCGAGTCCGCGCAGCCGCGCACCGAGACCGCGACGCGGGTGGTCTCGTCGATCTGCCCGTATTGCGCGGTCGGCTGCGGCCAGAAGGTCTACGTCGGCGTCATCGACGGCAAGGAGCAGGTCACCCAGATCGAAGGCGATCCGGACTCGCCGGTATCCCGGGGCAGGCTGTGCCCGAAGGGAGCGGCGAGCAAGCAACTGGTCACGCACGCCGGACGCCAGACTAAGGTGCTGTACCGGCGGCCGTTCGGCACTGCGTGGGAGTCGCTCGGGCTGGACGAGGCGATGGACATGATCGCCGATCGGGTGCTGGCGACCAGGTCAGCGACCTGGCAGGATCAGCTGGACGGTCAGCCAGTCCAGCGCACGATGGGCTTCGCCAGCCTGGGCGGCGCGACGCTGGACAACGAGGAGAACTACCTCATCAAGAAGCTCTGGACCGCGATGGGCGCGATCCAGATCGAGAACCAGGCGCGGATTTGACACTCCGCCACCGTCCCCGGTCTGGGGACTAGCTTCGGCCGCGGCGGCGCCACCACGTTCCCGCGTGACTTGACGAATTCCGACTGCATCGTGATCTGCGGGTCGAACATGGCCGAGTGCCACCCGGTCGCGTTCCAGTGGGTCGTGGAAGCCAAGCTGCGCGGCGCGACGGTCATCCACATCGATCCGCGGTTCACCAGGACAAGCGCACTGGCGGCCTTTCACGTGCCGAGCCGGGTCGGCGGCGACATCGTGCTGCTCGGCGCCCTGGTCAACCATGTGCTGTCCGGTGGTCACGAGTTCACCGAGTATGTCCGCGCCTACACCAACGCGGCCGACATCTTGCCGCTCGACTTCCACGACACCGAGGACAGCGACGGGCTGTTTTCCGGCTATGACCCGGTGAGCCGGACCTATGACAATTCGAGCTGGCAGCCGACCGGGGAACGCGACCTCACGTTGACTGATCCGCGCTGCGTCTTCCAGGTGCTCAAGCGGCACTTCGCGAGGTACACGCCGGAACTTGTAGAGCGCGTGTGCGGGATCGGCCGAGCCGAGTTCGGCCGCCTCGCTGACACGCTGGTGCGCTGCAGCGGCCGGGAGAAGACCACCGCCTGGGTGTACGCGGTCGGCTGGACCCAGCACACCACCGGCGTGCAGCACATCCGTACCGCGGCGATCCTGCAGCTCCTGCTCGGTAACATGGGCAGGCCGGGCGGCGGCATCATGGCGCTGCGCGGCCACGCGAGCATCCAGGGCAGTACCGACATCCCGACGCTGTTCGACTTGCTGCCCGGCTACCTGCCGATGCCGCGGCGGGAGGATCAGTCGCTGGACGCATACCTGGCCCGGCTGCCGAACACCGGGTTCTGGGGAAACAAGCTCTCGTATCTGGCCAGCTTGATGAAGGCGTGGTTCGGAGACGCGGCGAGCCCTGAGAACGACTTCTGCCTGTCGTCGTTGCCGCGCCTCAGCGGCGACCACGGCACCTACCGGACCGTGCTCGACATGATCGAAGGCAAGGTCAAGGGCTACTTCCTGTGGGGCCAGAACCCGGCCGTCGGCTCGGCGGGCGCCCGGCTGCAGCGGCTGGCGCTGGCGAAGCTTGACTGGCTGGTAGTGCGCGACCTGGCGATGATCGAGAGCGCCACGTTCTGGCAGGACAGTCCGGAGGTCGCCACCGGCGAACTGGCCACCGAGCAGATCGGGACTGAAGTGTTCTTCCTGCCGGCGGCCGCGCACGTGGAGAAGGCCGGGAGCTTCACCAACACCCAGCGGATGCTGCAGTGGCACTACAAGGCGCTTGAACCGCCCGGCGACGCGCGCAGCGACCTGTGGTTCGCCTACCACCTGGGCAAGCGCATCCGCGCCGCGGTCGCCTCGTCGCCGGATCCTCGCGATACCCTGCTGCAGAATCTGACCTGGGACTACGGGGAGAGCGGCGAGCTGGCCGAGCCCGACGCGGAGGCCGTGCTGCGCGAGGTCAACGGGCGAGGGCCGGACGGGTCCCTGCTCAGCGGCTTCGCCCAGCTCAAGCCGGACGGCTCGACCGCGTGCGGCAACTGGATCTATTCCGGCTGCTTCGCCGCAGGGGTGAACCAGACAGCGAGGCGTAAGCCGGCCAGCGAGCAGTCGTGGGTCGCTCCCGAGTGGGGATGGGCCTGGCCGGCGAACCGGCGCATCCTGTACAACCGCGCGTCGGCCGACCCGGAGGGAAGGCCGTGGAGCGAGGCGAAGGCCTACATCTGGTGGAACGAGGCGAAAGGCGAGTGGACCGGGCACGACGTGCCGGACATCGAAAAGAACAAGTCGCCCGACTATGTTCCGCCGGATGGCGCTGTCGGCCCAGCGGCGCTGGCCGGCAGTGATCCGTTCATCATGCAACGTGACGGCAAAGGCGCGCTGTTTGTCCCGAACGGGCTGAAAGACGGGCCGCTGCCCACGCACTACGAGCCAGCCGAGTCGCTGGTGCGCAACGACGTCTACAAGCAGGACACCAGCCCGGTCAGCGTCCTGTACCCCAAGGACGAGGCGACCTTCGAGCAACTGTCCGGCGACTCGGTCACTTTCCCCTATATCTTCACCACCTACCGGCTCACCGAGCACCACACGGCAGGCGGGATGAGCCGGAGCCTGTCCCGGCTGGCCGAGCTGCAGCCAGAGCTGTTCTGCGAAGTGTCACCCGCGCTGGCGGCCCAGCGCGGGCTGGAGAACGGCGGCTGGGCTACCATCATCACGGCCCGCGCCGCGATCGAGGCGCGGGTGCTGGTGACCCGGCGGGTCCGGCCGCTTCGGCTCGCGGACGGTGCCGTCGTGCACCAGGTCGGGCTGCCTTACCACTGGGGCAGCCAGGGCCTGGTGACCGGCGACGTGGTGAACGACCTGCTGCCGTTCGCGCTGGACCCGAACGTGTTCATCCAGGAAAGCAAGGTGGCGACCTGCGATATCCAGCCAGGACGGCGGCCGCGTGGCCCGGCGCTGACCGAGCTCGTGCGCGGCTATCGCGAACGGGCTGGTCTCGGCGACGAGTGGGGGCCTGCGTCATGACAGCCAACCGACTGTACGGGCCGCTCGACGATGTCTCAGCCGACGCGGGGTACGCGCCTGACCACCCGAAACGGGTCGGGTTCTTCACCGACACGAGCGTGTGCATCGGCTGCAAGGCGTGCGAGGTTGCCTGCAAGGAGTGGAACGGGCTGCCCGATCCCGAGGCCGACATGTTGAAGCTGACCGGGATGTCGTACGACAACACCGGCGCGCTGGGCTCGAATAGCTGGCGGCACGTGGCGTTCATCGAGCAGGCGGCGCCGTCGGCTTCGGTGCTCATCCGTGATCAGGACGGCGACCTGACCATCTCGGCCGCGTTGGACGGGGCGGACGACGGCGATCTCGGAGCGACCCGATGGCTGATGGCCTCCGACGTGTGCAAGCACTGTACGCACGCCGCCTGCCTGGACGTGTGCCCGACCGGGGCGCTGGTGCGGACCGAGTTCGGCACCGTGATCGTGCAGCCGGATGTCTGCAACGGCTGCGCCTATTGCGTGTCGGCCTGCCCGTTCGGCGTGATCGACCGGCGGGAGGACGATGGTCGGGCATGGAAGTGCACGATGTGCTACGACCGGCTGCGCGGCGGCCTCGAACCCGCCTGCGCCAAGGCGTGCCCAACCGACTCGATCCAGTTCGGCCCGCTCGACGAACTGCGGGTCACGGCCCAGGCGAGGCTTGAGGAACTGCACGCGGCCGGGGTCAGCGAGGCCAGGCTGTACGGGGCTGATCCGGAGGACGGGGTCGGCGGATCGGGCGCGTTCTTCCTCCTGCTCGACAAGCCTGAGGTGTACGGGCTGCCACCGGATCCGGTGGTGACCACGAAAGACCTGCCGTCAATGTGGCGGTGGGCTGGAGTCGCCGCCGGAGTGGTCGTCGCGGGGGTCGCCGCCGCGTTCGCTGGCGCTAGCCGGGCAGGTCGAGCATGACCGAGCAACTGACCGTGCCTGATGCCCAGTTCGAGTCGTACTACGGACGTCCGATTCTCAAGGTCACCCGCTGGCGGGAGCCACATCTGCCTGCGTACCTGTTCCTCGGCGAACTGTCTGGCGCGGCTGCCGTGCTCGGCGTCGTGGCCGGAGCGGCGCGGCGGCCTGGCCTGGTCCGAGCCGGACGCCTGGTCGCGGCGGCGGCCGCGCAGGCTGGGGCGGCGTTCCTGACCGCCGAGCTTGGCCGGCCCGAGCGGTTCTTGAACATGCTGAGGGTCGCCAAGCCGACCTCACCGATGAGCATGGGCTCGTGGATTCTGGTCAGCCACACCGGCCTGACCGCGGCCGCTGCCGCTAGCTCGGTCACCGGCCGGGTGGTCGGCCTCGGGAGCGCGGCGGCGGCCGCCTCCGCGGTCACCGGTCCGCTGCTCGCCGCGTACCCCGGCGTGCTGCTGGCCGACACCGCCGTACCCGCATGGCATAGTTCGCACCGTGAACTGCCGCTGCTGTTCGCAGGGGGAGCGCTCACCGCCGCCGCCGCGGCTGGGCTCGTGGCCGGGGCTTTGTCCGGCGATCCGGGCGATTTCGGCCCAGCCCAGCGGCTTGCGTTGATCGGCGCGGTGGTAGAAGGCGCGGCCGAGCTCGCGCTGGAGCGCCGCACCGACGTGGCCGCCGAGCCCTACCACCAGGGCGACAGCGCGACGCTGCTGCGCGGCGCCCGGCTGACGACAATGCTCGGCGCGACGATGGCTCTCGGCGCCCGGCGAAGCCGGCTCGCGGCCGTCACCTCCGCTGCCCTGCTGGTGGGCGGCGGCCTGTGCGTCAAGTTCGCCGTCCTGCGAGCCGGTGTGGCCTCGGCGAAAGACCCCAAGTACGTAGTCCAAACCCAGGCTCAAGCGGAACCGTGATCATCGAGCACCGCCGCTGCCGTTGCCGTTCGGCTGGCCAGGTACTCATCACCGGCCGGACCGCCGACGCCGGTGACTAGCGGTGAGCGGGCTAGCACGGCAATGCCGAGGCAGAGCACGGCAATCGCCAGGATGTCCACGGTGACCGGCACCACGCCCGCGTGCAGTCGTTCACCGAACGCGGTGGCGCCGATGATGATGCTCACCAGCGGGTTGACGACAACGTTGGCGGTTCGAGACGCGGTGATCGGGCCCGCGTGCAGCGCTCCCTGCAGCAAGAACAGCCCGACCGCGCCGGACAGCCCGATGAGGTAGGGGTCGGCGTTCTCGAACAGGCCGGCCACCCCGCCTTGACGCAACAACGTCGTCGCCGTCTTGGTGAACGCGGCGTTGTCGGCGAACAGCACGGCGGCGGCCGAGCCAAGCGCCGTCGCCCGCCACCACCGGGGTCCCACTCGCCCGGCTGCCACCAGCGCGAGCGCGCCGGTCACCGTCACCGTGGCGACGACGATCCAGGCTGCCCCGTCCGGCTGTCCTTTGCCGACGGCAGGCGCCGCGGAGCCGAAGAAGCCAGCCAGGCCGACCACGATCGCCATGATGCCGAGCACCTCGCGCCAGCCGATCCTGCGCCCGAAGCCGACCATGAGGATCGCCACCAGGAAGATCAACTCGGTGGTGAGCACCGGCTGGACGACGTTGAGCTGGCCGAATCGCAGCGCGGTGGCCTGGAGTCCGAACGTGCCGAGCATGAGCGCGAACCCGACCAGCCAGCCTCGCTTACGGAGCGCGTGGGTCATCAGGGCGGGGCTGAGGCTGTTGGCGGTTGGCGCGGACTCAAGCGCCACTCGCTGGAACACCACAGCGAGTGCGGACAAGAACGCAGCACCGGCCGCCAGCAAGATGGCAACAGCCATTGGCCCGGTCCCTTCGGTGCGGCCTGCCCCGTCACGGACCATTTTGTCAGAACACGGTAGGTTCGCACTTGGTTGCGAAGCTAGCGGGTCGCCGATCGGACGGCCAGCCGCCCAGTCGCCGGGGTGAACGTTGTCAACTTGGTATTTCTGCAGCACTATGGCTTGATGGCGCCGACAGTCAGCGGGCGCGGTCAGCATCGCACCCGCAGCAGCTACCATCACGGCGATCTGCCGAACGCTCTGACCGACGCCGCGACCGAGATGGCCAGGGAAGGCGGGCCTGACGCGGTCGTGTTGCGCGCGGTAGCCCGGGCGACGGGCGTGTCGGCGGCCGCCGCCTACCGGCATTTCACCGACCACGGCGAACTGCTGCACGCGGTCAGCCAACGCGCTCTGAGCGCGCTCGCCGACGCGATGCGGGCCAGCCTGGATGCTGGCGAGCCGCTGCCCGACCCAGCGCAAGAGGCGATCAGACGGCTGCGCGCGCTCGGCAGCGCCTACATTAACTTCGCGCTCAGCGACCCCGGTCTGTTCCGCACGGCGTTCTGCCGGCCAGACCGTCCGATGGGTGACGTCAAGGCGCGAATAACGGCGAATGGACCGTTTTCCCTGGTCAGCGGCGTACTCGACGATCTCGTTGCGACCGGCGTGCTCGATCCAAGCCGTCGGCCCGGTGCCGAGATAGTCGCGTGGGCAGCGGTCCACGGATTGTCGACCCTGCTGCTCGACGGCCCGCTCTCGCTGCTGAGCAACGAGGAGCGGGCCATCGCGATCGCCAAGACCGGCGAGTTTGTGCTGGCGGGCGTCATCGGCCGTGAGGTTGGGCCCAGGCCAGCCTGAAGCGGCACCAGGCCGGCTGGCGAGTCCGCCGGAACGGGGATCAGCCATTCCAGCCGGCCGCCAGGCTAGCCGCCGGGCTTGAGGATCGCGTCCGCGCGAGCGAGCAACGCGTCGATCGGGGGGTCGGCCACAGTCGGCGCCGCGGCGGCAGCCGGGGGCGGCGGCTTGGCCCGGCCCCGCCGCCAGACCATCACAGCCGTTCCGAGTATCACCAGGTAGATGACCGACCCGGCGACGACAAACAAATTCCAGGTCAGCAACTCCCAGCCGTGCAAGGTCGTCACCGCGTAGCTTTGCGGCGGCTGAACGAACCACCCGATCAGCCCACGCTCCGGGACCAGCCCGATCGGGCCGGTGTACCTCACCGGCCACGAGCCGAACACGGCAGCTACGCCGATACCTGCCGCCAGGTAGGCGGCCAAGACGGTCCGGCGGGCACCCATGATGAGCCCGCCGATCATCGCGAGCACGGGCACGATCCACACCCAGTGGTGATCCCAGCTAATCGGCGAGACGAGCACGCTGGTGATCCCGACGAGAACCCAGCCCGGCACCGGCTTTCCAGACCGGCTGAGCAGCGCGCCACCGCCGATCCCCGCGAGCGCGACGATGATTGTCACCGGCAGCCAGGTTGGCGCAGCGGCGGCCTGGCCGCCGGCCTGCCGCGCCAGCATGCCGAATAGTGACTGGTTGACCAGTGAGTCGACGCCGCCTGTGCGTCCGGGCCGGATGAAGTAACCGCTGAGCCAGTACGAGCTGGACGGCCCTGGCAGCGCCGCGAAACCGCCGATCACTGTCACCGCGAACGTGGCCGAGGCGACAATGGCCTGCCGTATCTTTCCCGCCGCGAACAGGTAGGGGATGAACAGCAACGGCACCAGCTTGATCCCGGCCGCGACGCCGATCCCCGCACCCTTCCATTTCCTGCTGTCCTCGCGGGTGAGATCCCAGACGACGAGCAGCAGCAACAGTGGCTCGATCTGACCGAGCTGCAGGGCTTTGGTGACCGGCTCCAGCCACACCCCGGCCGCGCCCACGGTCAGCGCCATCGCCGCCCGGCCAACGCCGCGCTTACCCATCGCGCCGAGCGTCAGCCAGGCCGACAGCGGGACCGCGGCCAGGCTGGACATGGTCATCAGCCAGCGAAGCGCAGCCCAGTCCAGGTAGGAGAAGCCCGCGAATACAACGGCGGCGAACGGCGTGTAGGTGAACTTGACGGTCGCCGACAAATGCCAGATGTACAGGTACGAGGGAATCTGCCTTGTGACCAGGCCGGCGTCGTTGTAGACGTTGAGGTCATACCAGCCGAGCACGTCACCGGGATGGGCGCCGGCGTCGGTGAGGAACGCGGTGAGCGCCATCGCGAACAACAGCACCGCCACGATCAAGCTCGCCAGGCTCAGCGTCTTATTCCAGGACGGCGCCCGACGCCCGACCAGACGCGGGGCACCAGCAGGTTCCGCCTGTACGTGCAACGGGAAAGTCCTCCTGTGGAAACGTCCTGGCCAGAACAGCGGCGGCCGCGTCACCCTGTCCGTTGACTACCTCGCCGCCAACTACTAATAGTAATGGCTAGATCACTTTAAGTATCGCATTGGATCGCGGGATCAGTTCACCAATCACCGGGGCGCCTGGCACCTCTCCTGCGACGAGCAGACCACCAGAAGTCTGCGCGTCGGCAAGCAGCAGCAACTCCGCCTCGGGCAATCCTCCGAAGTCCGCATACGGCGCGACCCACGCCAGGTTACGCCTGCTGCCTCCCGGTAGGTGTCCGTTCCGGAGCGCTTCTCGGGCACCGTCGATGAACGGCACGGCCCCGTGGTCGATCACCACGGTGACCCCGCTGGATCTGGCCATCTTGAACGCGTGACCGAGCAGCCCGAAGCCGGTGACATCGGTGGCGCAACGGACCCCGCTGGCCAGCGCCGCCCGGCTTGCGGCGGCGTTGAGCGTGGTCATCACCTCGATCGCGGCCGCGCTGACCGCTCCCGTCGCCTTGTGCATCGCGTTGAGCACGCCGGTGCCGAGAGGCTTGGTGAGCGAGAGTGGCAGGCCTGCCGCCCCGGCATCGATGCGCAGCAACCGGTCCGGGTCGGCTAGGCCGGTCACCGCCATGCCATATTTCGGCTCAGGATCGTCGATGCTGTGCCCGCCGGCCACGTGGCAACCTGCCTCGCGCGCGATATCGAGCCCGCCGCTCAGAACCTGCGCCGCCAGGTCGAGGCTGAGGCGTTCCATCGGCCAGCCGAGCAGGTTAAGCGCGACAAGCGGTTCGCCACCTACGGCATAGACATCGGACAGCGCGTTGGCTGCGGCGATACGGCCGAACGTCCAGGGATCATCGACAACGGGGGTGAAAAAATCGGCAGTGGCTATCACCGCCCTCGTCGGGCTGATCCGCACCACGGCGGCGTCATCGCCGTGTTCCACGCCGATCAGCAGGTCGGCAGGCCGGTGCTCTGGTACCAGGCTGGCCACAGCCCGTTCAAGCTCGCCGGGCGGTATCTTGCACGCGCACCCCCCGCCCCGCGCGTACTGAGTGAGTCTTATCGTGCCAGTCGAGCGACCTGAACCCATTGGTGAACTGTAGCCAACCCGGCTTGCGTGCTTGACCGATCGCATGGTGGCATAGCGGCCAAGGTGCTGCTGCGTAATGGAGGCGGGTCAGTGAGCAGTTCGATATTGGCGGACCGGGCGACGATCGAGGCGAAGGTCGACGGGCGCACGCTCTGTGATCTGCTCGCGGCGACGGTCGCCGAGTACGGGGATTTGCCTGCCTACTCCGACCGGGAAGGCGACGAAGCCTGGCAGACGGTGACCTGGCGCGAATTCCGCGGGATTGCGTTGCGCCTGGCGGCTGGCCTGGTCGAGCTTGGGCTCAAGCCGGGGGAGCGGGTCGCGCTCATGTTGCCGAACCGATTCGAGCACGTGCTCGCCGATCAGGCGATCGTGCACGCGGGCGGAGTCCCGGTGACGTTCTACGCGACGCTGTCCGCCGACCAGATCAAGTATGTCGCGGGCGACTGCGACGTCAAGATCGCGATCCTCGACAGCACATCCGAGCTGTCGAGGTGGCAGCCGCTGCTCGATGGCCTGCCTGGCCTGACGAAGGTCATCGTGCGCGACCGCGCGTCCTGCCCCGCCGGTGAGAAGTTCCTCCGCTGGGCCGATTTCGTCGAGGTGGGCGAGCGGGCGGCCCAGACCGACGCCGCTGCGCAGGTGACGAGCCGGATCGAGGCGATCAACTCGGCCGACCCGCTCACGCTGCTCTATACCTCCGGCACCACTGGCGACCCCAAGGGCGTGATCATCACCCACGGCAGCGTGCTGTATGAAGCCGCCACCGCCGAGATGGGCGGCAGCACCCAGATGCACGTGCGGTGGGTCTCCTACCTGCCGCTCGCGCACATCGCCGAGCGGATGTTCAGCATCTACCTGGCCACCTACAGCGCGGGTCACACCTACTTCTGCCACGCGACCACGGACCTGGTGAAGACCCTCGGCGCGGTCAAGCCGACGGCGTTCTTCGGCGTGCCCCGGGTATGGGAGAAGATCCAGGCCGGCATCCAGTCGCTGCTCGCGCTTGAGCAGGACGAGTCCAAGCGGGCCGCCGTCGCCGCCGCGATGGGGACAGGGCGCCGGTACGTGGAAAGCTGCCAGTTCGGCCGCACCATGCCGGACGAGCTTGGCGCCGAGTTCGCCGAGGCCGACGCGAACGTGCTCGGCCTGATCAGGTCGCTACTCGGCCTCGGCGAGGCGAGCACTGTAGTGAGCGCGGCGGCACCGCTGCCGCCCGAGGTCGGCGCGTTCTTCGCCGGGCTCGGCATGAAGATACTCGATGTCTACGGGATGACCGAGACCACCGGCGCGTTCACCACCAACACCGACGCCGCGTTCAAGCTCGGCACCGTCGGCCGCGCGGTTCCCGGCATCGAGGTGAAGATAGCCGACGACGGCGAGATCCTGGCGCGCGGTCCGCTGAACACCCCCGGCTACCTGAACCTGCCTGACCAGACCGTCGACTTGCTCGACGAGGAGGGCTGGCTGCACACCGGCGACATCGGCTCGATCGACGCCGATGGCTTCCTTTCGGTGATCGACCGGAAGAAGGAACTGATCATCACCTCAGGCGGAGAAAACATCTCGCCGGCCGCCGTCGAGAACGTCCTGGTGGCCAACCCGCTGATCGGCCAGGCGCTGGCGTTCGGCGACCGGCGGAAGTTCGTGGTCGCGCTGCTGACCCTGGACGGCGAGGTGGCTCCCGCCTGGGCGAAGGCGCACGGAATCGAGTCGACCTCGCTGGCCGAACTAGCCGAGAACAGCCACGTTCTGGCTGCGGTGACCGAAGCGGTGGCGGCAGCTAACAGCCAGCTTGCCCGGGTGCAGCAGGTGAAGCGGTGGCGGCTGCTGCCGGTCGAGTGGACGGCCGAGAGCGAGGAGCTCACGCCGACGTTCAAGCTCAAGCGGCGGGTCATCCATCGCAAGTATGCGGACGTTATCGACTCCCTGTACGTCGACGGCGACGAAGGCTAAGCCCGGTCATCGGCCGCGCGGCTCCCGGCGGACTGGGTCGATCCTGGTGATGTGGGTCTGCGTGGGCACCCAGATCGAGCCGCCAGCGGCATAGATCTGCCAGCACGGCTCGCCGCATGAGCCGATGCCTGAGGCCTGGGCCAGCGGTAGCCCGCTGGCAAGGCTGACCCTCAGTACCGAGGTCGCCGCTGCGTGCCCGTCATTGAGGAACCACAACGAGTTCTGGCCGACGGCAAAGAAATCCAGGCCAGAGGGATCACTCGGATCGTAGGCGGCCGAGTCGTAGACCCGGATGATCCGGCCGGTCTCTGGGTCGATCTTCGCGACGCTCTCGCCGCCGTCGAAGGCCCAGACCGCGCCGTCGGCGAAGATCAGCGAGTTGGTGTCGGTGAAACCTTGCGGGTCAGCCGCGTTGACCCAATGCGGCCGCGAGCCGGACCCGACAAACCCGCTGACGCCTGAATCACCCGCGTACCAGATGCCGTCGCCTGTCGCGGCGATCGAGTACACGCCGTGGGCGGGCCCGCCCCTGGCAAGCACACGCCCAGAGACTTGGTCGAGTCGCAGGAAGGTCGAAGCCCTGCCGGTGGCGCACGCCAGCCAGAGCTGGCCGCCGGCATAAGACACCTGGTCGCACGGACGCGGCAGCGGCAGGGTCGCCACGACGCTCCCGGTCACCGGATCGAGCTTGAGCAGTTCGCCATGCACGCCCGCCGTGGTCAGCAGCCAGATCACACCCGCTCCCGCCGTCATGTCGGTGAGCCCGGCGATGTGCGTGTGCAGCGTCACGCGGTTGGTCGCCGGGTCGATCCTGATCAGCCGGTCGGAATAGGTGATCGCCCACACCTGGCCGCCTTGGCCGGTTACGACGCCGGCCATGCCCTCATCGCCGGGAGCACCACCCGCGCCAGGCACCGCGATCCGCGCCGTGATGCCCAACCGGCCGGTGTTGACGAAGTGATTGACATGAGTGCCCAGGCTCGGCACCCCCCTGTTCCCCCGATGCGCGAACGCCGCGCCAACTGCGGTGGCCGCCACGACCGCTACCGCGACTCCGGCGGCTATGACGCGACGCTGGACGGCCGCCTGCCTGCGCAACCGGATGAACCGGCGCCACGCGACGTCGGTGTCGACAGGCGACCCGGGGTCTCGTGCGAACATCTGCTCGAGCCGCCGCTCAAGATCGCTGTCGGTCATGTCGCACTCCCTCGTCGGGCGATATTGGCTGACTCGCCGAGCACCTCACGTAGCTGGCGCAGCGCCTTGTGGGTCTGGCTCTTGACCGTCCCGACAGACACTCCGAGCGCGTCGGCCGTCTCCGCTTCGGACAGCCCGACGAGATAGCGCAGTACCACGCAAGCCCGCTTGCGGTAGGGCAGCGCCTCGAGAGCCCGCCTGACCGCCAGGTCGGCCGCCAGGTCACCGGCCTCGCCTACCTCGGCAGCCCGCCGACCGCCAGCGTCGCGCGCCAGCGCGCGACGCTCGACCGCCAGCCTCCGCAGCGACAATCTCGCCAGATTGACGACCGTGCGCTGCAGATAGGCCGGCGCCGCCTGCTGGTCGCGGAGCCAAGGCCACCGCCGCCACAACCGCAAGAACGCCTCCTGCGCGAGCTGCTCAGCCAGATCCCAGTCGCCCACCAGCCCGAACGCGCTCCGGGCGAGCCGCGGGTACAAAGCGAAGAACAGCGCCTCGATCGCCTCATCGCGATCGCCCGCATTCACCACCGAGCGGACTATGTCGTCGGCCACGCCAATAAGGATCCACGACGCTGGCCAAAGGTTGCCGCCAGCAATGATGCCGCCGCACCGATAAGGTCAGTGGCGGAGGCGTCTGGGCACCTGGTGGTCCCCCCGGTCTTCAAAACTGGCGGACGGCGCGCAGCGTCGTCGGCGGGTTCGATTCCCGTCCGCCTCCGCTCATCTGGGACTGGCTGCCTGACGGGCACGCTGCCCGGGCGGTGAATGGCCGTACGGTGGGGTGGTGGAGGTCCGGCTGTTCGGCGAGCTTGAGGCGGTGCGGGACAACGTTGCCGTGCCGGTCCGGGGTGCCAAGCAGCGGGCCCTGCTGGCCCTGCTGGTGCTGCACCGCGGCGAGCCGGTCAGTGCCGACCACCTGATCGACGTGCTGTGGGGCGATAGGCAGGCGGCGAACCCAGCGAACGCTCTGCAGGCTCAGATCGGCCAGCTGCGTCGCACCCTGGGCGCGAACGCGATCGTCACTTCCGAAGCCGGTTATGCCCTTACCATCGGTTCCGGGGATGTCGATGTGATCCGCTTCGAGCAGCTGGTGGCGAAGGGACGCCGGCTGGCCGAGGAGGGCGAGGCGACTCTGGCGTCAGCTGCTCTGGGTGAGGCGCTTGGCCTGCGGCGCGGCGAGCCGCTGGCCGAATTCGCCGACGCCGGCTTCGCGAATGCTGAGCGAGCGCATCTGGATGAGCTGACCCTGGCGGCTGTCGAGGCCCGGGCCGGAGCGGACCTGGTGCTGGGTCGCCACGAGGAACTCGTCGGCCAACTGGAGGCGCTGTGCCGGGAACATCCGCTTCGCGAGCGCTTGTGGGAACTGCTGATGGTTTCGCTGTACCGGTCCGGACGGCAGTCCGAGGCGCTGCGGACCTATACCGCGATCCGTGACCGCCTGGTGAATGAGCTGGGCATCGACCCAAGCCCGGCGCTGCGCGAACTTCAGGCTCGTATCCTGGCCCAGGACCCGTCGCTTGCCGCGGCCAGGCCGCCTCCGGCCCAGCCGCGGGAGGAGGAGATTCTCTGGGTACCGACTGCCCTCCTTGAGACGAAGTTCTATATGCCGCGGCCGCGGCGTGGCCTAGTGCCGCGTCCGCGGCTAAGCAAGCGGCTGGACCGCGGGGCCGCGTCGAAGTTGATGCTCGTCTCCGCACCCGCCGGCTTCGGCAAGACGACGCTTCTCGCCGAGTGGCTTGCGGGACCGTCGGCGCTAGCCGATGAGCGGCTGGCTGCCTGGCTGTCACTCGATCGGGGTGACAACCATCCGCCAACATTCTGGTCCTATGTGATCACCGCACTGCGTACGGTGGCCTCCGGGGTAGGCGAGGGCGCGCTGGCGCTGCTGCAAGCTCCCCAGCCGCCGCCGGTCGAAGCAGTGCTGACCGCGTTGCTCAACGATCTGGCCGCGATCGCGGGCGACATCGTGCTGGTGCTCGACGATTACCACGTCGTCGATGCGCGCGAGGTGCAGGATGGGATGGCGTTTCTGCTCGACCATCTGCCGCCGGCGTTGCATGTGGTGATCGCCAGCCGGGCCGATCCCCCGTTGCCGCTGGCCCGGCTCCGGGCGCGTGGCGACCTGGCGGAGATTCGCGCGGCCGAGCTGCGCTTCACCCCCGATGAGGCCGCGGCGTACTTCAACGGGTTGATGGGCCTGCAACTGACGGCGCGGGACGTGAGTGTGCTGGAGGCCCGCACCGAGGGCTGGATCGCCGCGCTGCAGCTGGCGGCGCTGTCGATGCAGGAAAGACAGGACGTCGCCGGCTTCATTGACGGCTTCGCGGGCGATGATCGTTACGTTGTCGACTACCTGGCCGAGGAGGTGCTGGCGCGCCAGCCGGACCGCGTCCAGGCCTTCTTGCTGCAGACAGCCATCCTTGGTCGGCTGAGCGGCCCGCTATGTGATGCTGTCACCGGGCTGGGCGGCGGCAAGGCCATGCTGGAGGCATTGGACCGGGGGAACCTGTTCCTGGTCCCGCTGGATGACCGCCGCCGGTGGTATCGCTACCACCACCTGTTCGCGGACGTGCTGCAGGCGCGGCTGCTCGATGAGCATCCCGGCGAGGTCCCGGAGCTGCACCGGCGGGCGTGCGCGTGGTACGAGCAGAACGGCGAGCGGTCCCTGGCCATCGGCCACGCGCTGGCCGCCGGGGATTTCGGGCGGGCAGCGGACCTCGTCGAGCTGGCGATCCGAGCCCTGCGCCCGACCAGGCAGGAGGCCATGGTGCGTCGCTGGCTCGAGGAACTCCCCGACGACGTGGTCCGCGTCAGGCCGGTGCTCAGCGTCACCTTTGCCGGGGCATTGCTGATGACCGGCGAGATCGAGGGGGTGCAAGAGCGGCTGCAAGACGCCGAGCGATGGCTGGACCCACCAACAGATCTCCACGAGGGACCGCGAGCCCGGTCGGCCGAGATGGTAGTCGCCGACGAGGAGGAATACCGCCGCCTCCCGGCGGCGATCGCGGTGTACCGTGCCGCGCTGGCCCTGGCCAGGGGCGAGGCAGCCGACACGGTCCGGCAGGCCCGGCGGGCGCTGGATCTTTCGCTTGAGGAGGATTACCTCAACCGTGCCTCGGCAGCGGGATTCCTGGGGCTCGCGTCCTGGGGGAGCGGGGACTTGGAGGCCGGGCACCGGGCCTATTCCGTGTGCGTTGACGGTCTGCGGCGGGCCGGGTTCATCGCTGACATCCTGGGCTGCTCGATCGCTCTGGCCGACATCCGGATCACGCAAGGTCGTCTCGGCGAGGCGATGCGCACCTACGAGCAGGCATTGCAGTTCGCTGGTGAACAAGGCAGGCCGGTTCTTCGGGGAACCGCGGACATGCACGCAGGGATCAGCGAGATCGACTGCGAGCGCGGCGACCTGCGCGCCGCCACCCAGCATCTGCTGACGTGCCAGGAGCTGGGCGAGCACGCCGGATTGTCGCAGCACCGGTATCGCTGGCGAGTAGCGATGGCCCGGGTGGCGCAGGCTGAGGGAAACCTGGCCGGCGCCGTTGACCTGCTCAACGAGGCGGAGCGCTGCTATGTCAGTGATTTCTTCCCGAATGTGCGGCCGGTTCCGGCGCTGAGGGCACGGGTCTGGATCAGGCAGGGCAGATTCGATGAGGCCCTCCGCTGGGTGCGTGAGCAGGACCTGTCCGTTGATGACGACCTGTCTTACCTGCGCGAGTTCGAGCACATCACCCTGGCCAGGGTGCTCCTGGCGCGATGTCAGGGCGAGCGGGAGGAGCATTCCCTTCAGAAGGCGGCCAGGCTCCTGAAGCGCCTGCTGGTCGCGGCGGAAGAAGGGGGGAGGACGGGACGCGTCATCGAGATCGTTGTGCTGCAGGCGCTTGCTCACCAGGCGCGCGGAGACACCCCGGCTGCGCTTGCCTGCCTAGATCGGGCGGTGACGCTGGCCGAGCCGGAAGGTTACGTCCGGATCTTCGCTGATGAGGCCCCACTTATAGTCCCCTTGCTGCGGGCGGTCGCGAAACGGGGGACCAGGCCGAACTATGTCCGCCGGCTCCTCGCGGCCGTGGGCACGACCGAAGCCGGCAGCGGCCTCACGACCCTGATCGACCCGCTGAGCGAACGCGAGCTTGAGGTGCTCCGGCTGCTCGGAACCGAGCTGGACGGCCCGGCCATCGCCCGCGAGCTGATGGTGTCCCTGAACACGATGCGAACTCACACCAAGAACATCTACACCAAGCTCGCGGTGACCAGCCGCCGGGCAGCGGTCCGGCGAGCCGCGGAACTCGACCTGCTGCCGCGAAACCGCAGCCATCGGTCCTGACCCTCCGCCGCCTGAATCACCACATCAATCACCAGGTGTGGTGATGCCTGCTCACCACATCCGCTCATAGCTTCCGATCAGACCCAGCACCAGCAAAGGGAACGCTATGAGCCAGCTATCGGACGGCCACCACGATGGCCTCGGGCGGTATGAGATCCGCCTCAAGGGTCACCTGGACAGCCGCTGGGCCGCCTGGTTCGACGGACTGAGCATTACCCGCTGCGGCGACGGCACCACGATCATTCACGGCCCCGTAGCCGACCAGGCCGCGCTGCACGGCTTGATCCAGAAAACACGCGACCTGGGCCTGCCCCTGATTTCAGTCATGTTCGCCGAACCCGGTCAGTCCCAGGCACCCGACGCCGAGATCCGATAACGCAGCAATCCACGAAGAGGAGACCGCTATGGCCATCACCGTTCAGAGCCCAGCAGCGAAAGCGCCGCCGAAAAGCACCCCGATGAGCTCGACAAGAAAGATCGCGTTCGTCGCGGGCGTCTTCTACCTGATCACCTTCATCTCGATCCCCACGCTTGCCCTCTACGGCCCGGTGAAGAACCACCGGGACTGGATCCTGCACTCCGGCGGCCACACGGGCGTGCTGGTGGGCGGCTTCCTCGAAGTGGTCGTCGCCCTGGCCGGCATCGGCACCGCCGTCACGTTGTACCCGGTGGTCAAACGGCAGAACGAAGGCGCCGCGCTGGGCTTTGTCACCGCACGCGTCCTGGAAGCCGTCATGATCTTCACCGGCGTCGTCAGCCTCCTGTCGCTGGTGACCTTGCGACAGGACCTGGGCGGAGCAGCCGGGGCAAATGCGGCCGCGCTGGTCACCACCAGCGCATCGCATGTCGCGGTCTACAACTGGACGTTCCTGCTCTCACAGAGCCTCATGCCGGCCTTCAACGCACTGCTGCTGGGCTCGGTGCTGTACCGGTCCCGGCTCGTGCCCCGCATCATTCCCTTGGTCGGGCTCATCGGAGCCCCGTTCCTCATCTGCACCGTCATCGTGACGCTGTTCGGCGGCATGAAGCTAGGGTCCGCCCAGTTCGCCGCAGTCCCGGTGGCTGCCTGGGAGCTGTCGCTGGGCGTGTGGCTGGTCGTCAAGGGCTTCCGGCCCTCCCCGATCACCGCCGCTATGGACGGCGCCTACCAGGACGTCGCGGCCTGACCCCGGCAGCACGAACCCCGGCCGGGCCCTCGAGCGAGGGCCCGGCCGGCGCCGGGCTCACCGGACCCGGCGCACGGGCAGGATCGCGACCGCGCCGGTAATCGCGCACAGTCCGGCCACCATATACAGCACGCCGTAGCTGCCGCCGCCGACGGCCAGGATGGCCGGCGCGACCGCGGGCGCGATCGAGAAGGGAAGTGCGCCGGCGATGTTGAACACGCCCAGATCCTTGGCGGCGGTGCGGGTACCGGGCAGCACGTCCACCACGAGCGCGAGGTCGACCGCCAGGTACACGCCGAAGCCGAGCCCGCTGATGGCCATGCCGACCAGGAAACCGTCAAAGTGGTTGGCGACGGCGATCACGAATAAGGCCAGCCCGTACACGATCGACGCGGTCAAGACGAAGATCTTCCGACGGCCGGTCCGGTCCGAGGCCTTCCCGCCTAGGAGGGAAGCGGCGACGATGACGGCGGACTGGACGAGCGTGCCCAGAAATATCTGCTGCGGCACATCGGCCCTCGCGGTGCCGATCTTGTCCAGCAGGTAGTAGGCCTGGTAGGTCGTCAGGAAAGCGTAGGCCAGCACGAACATGAAGCGGCTGGCGAAAGCCCAGGCGAAGTCGGGGTTCTTGCGCGGGCTGACGTAGAAGGTGCTGGCGGCTTCCCGTATCGACCAGGCAGGCTTCTCGGCCTTGGCCAGCCGGCGGTCTTTCAGGCTGACCGCGAACAGGAGAATGAAGGTTCCGCTGACCGCGCACGGGCCCAGGAACATGGCGAGCAGGTGACCGGTGAACACCCTGACCACCAAGGTGCCGCACACCGACCCGACGGGCATGCAGACCCCCAGCACACCGGAGACCAGGCCGCGCTGGACGGCCGGCACCTGATCCGGCATCACCGCCACCATGGCCGCGAGCAGCGCGTTGAAGAACAGCTGGGCCATGCACCACCCGGCGAGGACGACCGGGATGCTGGGTGCCAGGGCGACAACGAGAATGCCGAGCGAGCCGCCCGCCAGCCCGATGATCATCCACGGCCGCCGCATGCCCACCGGCGATGCAGTGCGGTCGCTCAGCTTGCCGAAGAACGGATTAGCGACCATCGCCAGCAGCGCGCCGGTCCCGGCGACAAGCGCGAGGCTACCCGGCGCCCGTCCGATCCCGACCAGCGAATCCACCTTCAAAGCCAGGGTGACCAGCAAGGGCGCCAGGAACAGCAGGCTAGTGCTCATATACGCCAGCGTGTAAAGCGAGATAAAACCCCACCCGACCCGGTGGGCGACGGGGGTGCGTGCCACGTCGGGGTGCAGAACCGTGGTGGTGACGTCGGAGCCGGGCGAGTCTTGAGTCATCGCGGTTTCCTCGTCCCGGTCGTGTAATTGTCACGCGACGTTCCGTACACATCCCCACCGTACGGCCATTCACCGCGCCGATAGCCGGTCAGCTTCGCACCGTCCCGACCCGTGCACCTCAGCGCCGCGACAGTGCCGCCTCAGGCCTGTCGCGAAAGCTTCATCTAACTACCAGGCCGGCCAGCTGGCCGGCTCAGCCAAAAGGAAGCTGACATGAGCGCTATGACCCGTACCAATACCCCGGCTGCTATCCCGGCTCCGCCGGCCCGAGCCACAACGGTCCGCAGGCTTCCCTTCCGCGGCGAGCGCCCCGGCCATCGCCGCCCGGCGGAGAACGGAGGCAGCAGCGCGGCCCGGGTGAGGGTGAGGTTGCGGTTGCTGGCTGCTTTCCTGCCCGTCACCGTTGTGCTGTACGTCGGCGCCGAGGCGCTGGACCCCAGGGGCACCGACCAGGTGGTCACCAGTACGGCCGTCGCGTTCAAGCTGCTGCCTATCGCGGGGGCCCACTCCTCCCAGCTGTACCTGTCGGGTTCGCTGTCGGTGCTGGCGCTCGGCGGCCTGGCGGTGTCGTATGCGGCGATCGCCGCACTGGTCATCAGACGCGGCTGGGTAATCGCCACGATTGCCGCACTGCTTGGCGGCGTGGGTGCTTTCGCCGGGGCCATGCTCAACGTCATCGGCGGGATCAGCCTCGCGGCAGCGGCGTCCGCGCACATGACCCAGATTGCGGCTGCCCGGTTCTTGGTGACCAGCTTCGGGTCGGTGCCCAGCCATGTGGTCGAGTACGTCTACTTCGCCAGCGAATACGCCGCCCCGGTCGTGATGGGGGTTGCGCTGTGGCGCAGCCGCGCCGTGCCGCGCTGGCTGGCCGTGCTGTTCACGGCCGGTCTGGAGGTTGCCGAGTCCATGGGCGCCATCGGGCCGAAGGTCGTGCTGTTCATGCTGCCGTTCGCCGTCGCGATGATCCTGCTCGCGGCCCGGATCTGGCAGACCGCCGCGCCAACCACTTCAGGGAGCTGACATGACAACCACCGGCCTGCGCATGAAGCCAATCCGGACCAAGCTGACCGCTGCCGCGGCCGTCTGTGCCCTGCTCACCACGGCGGCGATGGCATCCGCCGGCGCCGCCAGCGCGTCGGCTGGAACGGTGCGCGCAAGCAGTGCCGCGCTGCGGGCAGCGTTGCACCGTGACCTCAGCCGCTACCTGACCGCCCGGCGCACCGCCGAGCACATCTCCGCGGACTCGCTGCGGGTCACCTTCCCCGGCAGACGGCCGGCCATCAGCCTGGCCACCGGGACCACCCGCTACGACGGCGGCCCGCCGGTACCGGCCAGCGCGCTGTGGCAGATCGGCAGCAACACCAAGGCCTTCACCGCGGTGATCATACTCCAGCTCGAAGCCGAGCACAAACTGTCCATCAGCGACCCGCTCGGGAAATGGCTGCCGCAGTACCCGGCCTGGCGCCACATCACCATCCGCCAACTGCTCGACATGACCAGCCGCATCCCCGACTACCTCTTCCAGCCCGCCTTCGACACCACATTTGCGGCGAATCCGGCCACCCGGTTCACCGCCGCCCGGCTGGTCTCCTACGTCGCCGGCCTCCCGCTCGGGCCAGCCGGATGGCACTACACCAACACCGATTACATCCTCGCGCAGATGATCATCGAGAAGGTCACCCACCGCACCTACGCCAGCCAGCTCACCACGCGGATCATCAACCCGCTGCGGCTGCGCACCACCTGCCTGGCGCCCTACACCTGCCCCCGGTCCGACGCCGCCCGGATGCCGGCCGGGTACTTCTACATCGCCGGCGGCCCGCCGACGCTGCTCGGCAAGCCCATGCCTCGCCTCGCCCTGACCTGGGCGCAGGCCACCGGGGGAATCGTCAGCTCACTAGCCGACATGACCACCTGGGACCGCGCCCTCTACCAGGGGCGCCTCCTGCCGCCCCGCCAGCAGCGCCAGCTCGAGTCCCTGGTGTCCGAAACCACCGGCAAGCCCATCCGCCGCACCACCGCCGCCGACCCGTCCGGCTACGGGCTTGGCGTCCAGCAGGTATTCAACCCCCAAACCGGCACCTTCTGGGCCTACGAAGGCCAGGCTTTCGGCGCCCGGGTCATCCAGTACTTCTTCCCCCGCACCGGCTTGCTTATCGCGGTCGCCGCCAACAGCTCAGCCAGCAACGACCACCTGGCCGACCTGGCCGGAGCGGTCTACCAGACCCTGCAGAAAGCAGGCACAGTACACACCCGCTGACTCACCGCGTAAAGACGCGGATACCGGCCAGGCCACCCCGAGCTGGCCGGTATCCGCGGTTGCAGCGAGAACCATGATCTACCGTCAGGGTGCCGTCGGCGGTCCCGGCAATTTTCCCGCGAGGATGCCTGTACCGCTTGGCCCGCAACGGGGTCGTAATGGTGTCAGGTGTTTCCGGACTCCTGGCGTTCGCGGGGATGGGCCCGGCTGATCACCTCGCGGGAGCATCGGTGGGGTGAGATCGCGGTGGCGGTCGAGGTGGATGTCTGTCCCGGGCTGAGTCGGTGGCGATTTTGCGGGATCGCGCGGCCGGCCTGGCCGAGGAGGATGCAGGCGGGCTGGCGAGCCGGCTGAGCTTGTCGCAAAGCCCAGGTTGTATGACCATGCCGGGGTTTACGCTGGCGATCGTGGCCTAAATGCCGCGCCGTGGCGAGGTGGGTCTGCGGATCCACCTTGTCCAGATCGGGGAACCGGCAGGTGGGTCCGCGAATTCACCCACGTAGGTAATCAGCCCAAATTTAAGTGAGTTTGCGGTGTGTCGGGAATTCTTTGTTGGTATGCGGAGTAGTGCCGACGAGGACTGGCTGGTAGCGCTGATGCCGGTTAAGTCCGGCGCGACGGTGAAGCAGAGCACTTATCATCACTTTTGGTGATGACTTTGCCCGGTTTACCCAAGTTTGCTGGGGACTGGAGCAACCAAAACTGATGATAAGTCATCCAGCCGCGGTCCAAGCCATTCTGAGTGCTCCGTGCCTCGACTATGGAGGTCGTGCATCGCCTACCGCTGGGCCCCGCCAGCAGGACCAGCGGTTTCCGCCTGACCTTCCGGCGCCTGGCAGCGACCAACGCCGCGATCATCGCCGTGGCGGACCAGGCGAACCGCCTCAGCACCTTGCGCAGGGAACCCCTCGCTGCTCTTGCAGCTACCTGGCAGCGCGGGTTCGGGCGACCTGGCCCAAGTAACGCTGTTCCGCTACGTCGTGCCGCTTGGTGACCCCGCAGCGCTGCGGCGATGGGTCGCAACCATGGAGTTCCGCATCGACGTCGATGTCGATGTCAGCCGCTGGCACCGAACGTGAGGTCTGCTGAGTCAGCCGCTGGTTGCGTGTGCAGGGCGCTTGTCGCAGCCATGTCGAGGCTATTAGCGATAGGCGGTACTGCGGTGCCTGACGTCGAGAACGAGCACTACAAGCTGCTCATCGCCTATTTCGTAGAGAATGCGCCAGTCTCCGGCTCGCACGCGCCAGGTCCGAGAGTCGCCCACTAGCTGGGTGGACTGGCCTGGCCGGGGATTGTCCGCTAGGCGGTCGATAACGCGGCCGACCCTCTTGCGGACGGCCGGATCTAGGTCATGGAAAGCCTTCCGTGCCTCATCGCGGAAGACGACCTGGTAAGGCATAGGGGTCTACAGACCAGCCTCAGCCTTGACCTGCTCCCATGGTATGAGCGGTTCGCCGTCCTTGATGCTGTCGCGCGCTGTACGCGCGATTGCTGCGTCAGCGAAGTCCTCAAGCAGATCGGTAAGCTCCTGCGGCGAGAGCCGATCCAGCTCGGCGGCAAGTTCGGCGGGCACGATCGCGGCGATGCGCTCTCCGTGCATCGTGAACCAGGTAACCCGGCCGCTAGCAGCCTCGTACGCGGCTGGCACAACATCGGGCAGCTCTTCGAGTGGAAGCTCACTCATCTTGGATCGTCTCCCTGTGGTGGCAGGTACCTAACGACCGGAGCGGGCCAGCCAGCAGCTACCTGGTCATGAGAATACCCCGCGCGGGGCTGGTCACATACGGCATCGCGCACCACGGCAAGCTGCGAGTGCAGGACCGCCGCCGTGTTCTGCGGTACCTAGCTCAGCAGGGTTACGGGCCTCCCGCCGACATGAGCTCGCTGTGCTGACGGGCCAGGTGCAGTTGGCTAGCCGCTGGGGTCAGCCATGCCGCGCTTACCACGTCTGCGTCCGGCCCGGTCCGGCCGCCGCAGCCGCGCTGGCTGCCCTTCAGGCCCGCGTACTACAACTGGAACCGGCGCTGCTTGCTGTCCCTGAGCACGCTTTGCACGCCAATCTCACCTGGCTGCTGCCGGTGACTCAGGAGTTTGACCGCCCTAAAGACGAACTCTGGCAACAACGCGGCCCGGAGTGGACCGCCACCCTGGCCGATGCCGCGAGCAGGACCAGCGGTTTCGGGCTGACATTCCGGAGCCTGGCAGCGACCAACGGCGCGATCATCGCCGTGGCCGACCAGCCGAACCGCCTCGGCACCTTGCGCCGCGAGCTGACACCGCTCTTGCAGCTACCGAGCAGCGCGGCCTCGGGCGACCTGGCTCACGTGACCCTATTCCGCTACGCCGCGCCGCTTCGCGACTCCGCGTCACTGCTGCGGTGGGTCGCAGAGACCGAGTTCCGCGTCGACGTAACCGTCAGCGAACTGCTTGTCGTCAAGGAACGCGTCTACCCGTGCCTCGACTACGAAGTTGTCCGTCGCCTGCCGCTTTCCTGAATACTGATGGTGTGGTGGGGGAACATTCTGATTTCTTCGTGAGCCATGCCGGTGCGGATCGGGCGTGGGCCGAGTGGGTTGCCTGGCAGTTAATTGATGCCGGGTTCACGGTTGAGCTTGATGTATGGGACTGGGCGGCCGGGCAGAACTTCATGCTGTCGATGAGTGACGCCCTGGCCCGGTGTGACCGGGTGATGGCGCTGCTTTCGACCGCGTATTTCGAGCGCCCCCGGTATACGACGGACGAATGGACGGCGGCGCTCCTGCATCAGCGGGGCACCGGGGTGGGACGTCTGGTGCCAGTGCGTATAGAGGACGTACCGTCCGCCGCGATGCCGCCGGTATTGCAAACGTGGTGTTCGCCGACGTGTTCGGGGTGGATGCCGCCAAGTCACGACGGGCGCTGCTGGCGGCCGTTGAAGGCCCGTCGCGGCCGGGCGGGGAGCCGGTGTTTCCGGGCTCAGGCCGACCCGGTGGGCTGCGGGCATTCGGGGGTGCCGGGCCGCGCTTGCCGGGCAGTGTGCCGAGGGTGTGGAATCCGTTGGGCTGCGTCGACGCGGGGGTGGAGGTGGTGCGGTCGGCGGTGCTGGGGGAGTTGCGGGAGCGGGGCCGGTGGCTGCTGGTGTTCGACAACGCCGAGAGCCTGGTGGATGTGCGGCCGTGGCTGCCGGGCGGGGCCGGGCATGTGCTGATCACGTCCCGCGAGCACCGGTGGGGTGAGATCGCGGTGCCGGTCGAGGTGGACGTGCTGTCCCGGCCTGAATCGGTGGCGATCTTGCGGGACCGGGTAGCTGGGCTGGCCGAGGCGGACGCCGACCGGCTAGCGGGGCGACTGGGGGACTTGCCACTGGCGGTGGTGCAGGCGGCCGGGTTGATGGCCGAGACCGGCATGCCCGCCGAAGAATACCTGGGGCTGCTGGAGACCCAGGCGGCCCGGCTGCTCGATGAGGGCGCGCCCGAGTCGTATCCACGATCGCTGGCCGCGGCGACCCGGTTGAGCGCGGAACGGCTTGAGGCGGACGACCCGGCCGCCGCCGAACTCGCCGGGTTGTGCGCGTTCCTCGGCCCGGAGCCGATCCCCGAGGACTTGTTCACCGCGGCTGTCGACAGGCTGCCCGGGGAGCTAGCGGCGCGGGCCGCTGACCCGCTGGCGTGGCGGCAGATCCTCGGTCATCTAGCCCGCCGGTCGCTGGCCCGGGTGGATCAGCGCGGCCTGGTGATGCACCGGCTGACCCAGGCCATCCTCCGCGACCGCCTCACCTCCGCCCAGGCGGCTGCTGTCCGCGCTCGCAGCGAGGCGCTCGTGGCCGCCGCCGACCCAGGTGACCCGGACGATCCGGTCACCTGGCCCCGGTGGGCGCGGCTCATGCCGCACCTGCTCGCCGCCGACCTGGCCGCCACCGGCAATCCGGACCTGCGGTGGATGGCCTGCAACGCGTGCTGGTACCTGCTCGCCCGCGGCGACGCACGCACCGGGCATGACCTAGCGAGCGGTCTGCGGCAGCACTGGCGGCAGCGGCTAGGCGACGACCACGAGCACTCCCTAGCCGCCGGAACCTACCTGGCCTGGGCGCTGAGCGCCATGGGCCTTCACGCCCAAGCCCGGGAACTAAACCAGGACACCCTGGACCGCCGCCGCCGCGTCCTTGGCGACGACGACCCCGACACCCTGAGGTCCGCCGGCAACCTCGCCACCTACCTGCGGCAGTTGGGGGAAGCCGACGCCGACGCCTGAGCCGTTACCGACCGGGCGGGAATTTCTGCTCTTCGGTGGGGGCGGTTAGCGGGTTAGTCTGCTCCCCGCCCAGCGGGTACTTCGTCTGCCCCGGCGAGTACGTCACCTGGCCCGGCGTGAACGTGTTGGTGCTGGCCCCGGAGGGATCCTCGGTGGCCGCGCCACCCACCGGGTACTGGCTGGGGAACTTCGCCTGGCCGCCGACAAGCGGATCTTCAGCCGGCGGGAACGGAGCGACGCTAGTCGGCTGGTACGGAGTGTACGACGGGCTCCCCGACCCGAAGGACGAGCCCGAAGGGCTGTAGGCCGGGCTCGCCGAGCCAAGTCCGACACTCGCCAGCCCGCCACCGACCGCTCCGGCGGCCGCGTCGCCGAACCTGACGAAGTCCTTGTAGGCGCCGATCGACACCCGGCCCGAGGCCAGCGCGCCGAAGAAAACGATCAGCACCCCAAGCCCGGTGAACAGGAGCAGGTCGGTCAGGATGATGCCGCGCGCTGATGTAGCGATCGGAGTAGCCACGCTGGCTGTGTACGAGTGGGTCGCCGACGTCCCGATGTACAGCATCACCGCGCGGCCCAGCACGAACCACAGGCCGGCGAGCGCGGCCAGCAGCCCGCTGATCCCCGCCAGCCAGTGACTCTTGGTGGCCATCACGATCAGCCCAGCCAGCAGCGCGACCACGCCAGGCAAGACCACCAGGTAGAGCCGGCCCATGTCGTAGTGCCAGGTCTTGTCCGGTGCGAATCCGAGGTGAAAATACGGCCCGAAGAATGGCGCGAGGCCTCCCCAGGCACCCAACAGGACTAGGGCGAATCCCGACAGGCTGCCCCTGCTCCGCGACATCGGCACGCTATTGGCCATTGGTAGCTCCCGCAATCTATCCATGTGCTCATCAAGGGTGGCACATCCGCGCCCGTGTCGCGCCACTGCCGGCGGTAGTGTCGCGGTCGTGAACGATGCTCGCCGGCTGGTGCCGAGCACCGAGTCGGTGCTGGCCGACCCTCGACTTGTCGCTGCCGAGCTTAGGCTTGGTCGGCCACTAGTTAAAGACGCCGTGCACCGGGCCCAGCAGCAAGCCAGGGCTGGACAGATAAGCCCGGCGCACGTCACCGACGCCGCCGTGGCCGCGCTGCCACCGCTGGCAGCCAGTCTGACCCGGGTGCTGAACGCGACCGGCGTGCTGCTCCACACCAACCTCGGCCGGGCGCCGCTGTCGGCGCCGGCGCGGGCGGCGGTCGCCACCGCCGCCGGCTGCACCGACCTCGAATTCGACCTGGCTACCGGCGCGCGCGGCAAGCGCGGTGCCGCGATGCTCGCCGCGCTAGCCGCCGCCGTCCCCGATGCCCAAGCCGTGGCCGTGGTCAACAACAACGCTGCCGCGCTCGTGCTCGTCGCGACCGGGCTCGCGGCTGGCCGCGAGATTGTCCTCAGCCGAGGCGAGATGATCGAGATCGGCGATCGGTTCAGGCTGCCTGACCTGCTAGCCAGTACCGGCGCGAGCATCCGGGAGGTCGGCAGCACGAATCGGACCACGGTGGCCGATTACGCCGGGGCAATCTCGCCGCGAACCGGCTTCATACTCAAGGTGCACCCGTCCAACTACCGGGTCGAAGGGTTCACCGCCAGCGCCGGCGTCGCCGAACTGGCCGGACTCGGCGTCCCGGTAGTCGGCGACATCGGCTCCGGGTTGCTCGTCCCACATCCCGCGCTGCCCGGCGAGCCCGACGCGGCAACCTGGCTGAAGGCTGGCGCCGCGCTCGTGACGGCGAGCGGGGATAAGTTGCTCGGCGGTCCGCAAGCCGGCCTACTGCTCGGCCGCGCCGACCTGATTACCCAGCTCACTAGGCATCCGCTAGCCAGGGCGCTGCGGGTAGACAAGCTGACCGTCGCCGCCCTCGAGGCCACGCTAGCCGGTCCGGCCCCTCCCGTGCTGCAAGCGCTCTCCGCCGATCACCGGGTGCTGGCCGACCGGGCAGAAAGAATCGCACGGGTACTCGCAGAGGCCGGACTCGATGCCGTCGCGGTCGATGCCCAGGCCGCCGTCGGCGGAGGTGGCGCCCCGGGCGTTCGGCTGGCCAGCGCGGCGGTCAGCCTGCCGGCGTCGCTCGCCGAACCGCTGCGAGCCAGTGATCAGGTTCGCTCGGGCGCTCGCCCGGCCGTGGTCGGCCGGGTGAGCGACGGCAGGCTGCTGCTCGACTTGTACGCGATCGACCCGGCCGACGACGACGAACTCGCGGCCGCCGTACTGCTCGTGGTCGGCTGGGCCGATCGCGAGCCTAGCGAGAACTGACCGCCATGCAGGTCATCGCGACCGCCGGTCACGTCGATCACGGTAAGTCGGCGCTGTTGCGCGCGCTGACCGGGATGGAACCCGACCGGTGGGCCGAAGAGCGGCGCCGGGGGATGACGATCGACCTCGGCTACGTCTGGATGCGACTGCCCTCCGGTAGCGAGCTGGCGTTCGTCGACGTACCCGGACACGCCCGGTTCGTGCCGAACATGCTGGCCGGCGTCGGTCAGGTCCCCGCCGTCCTGTTCGTCGTGGCGGCCGATGAGGGCTGGATGCGGCAGTCGGCCGAGCACCTCGCGGCGATCGACGCGCTCGGCATCACCCGGGGTCTGCTCGTCGTTACCCGCTCCGACCTGGCCGATCCGGCGCAAGCGCTGGCGCAGGCCAGGACGGTGATCGGCCGGTCCAGCCTGGGCGAGGTACGCAGCGTCGCGGTCAGCGCCGTGACCGGGCGTGGCCTACCCGAACTCGTCGCGACGCTCGAGGACGTGGCCAGCGGCCTGCCGCAGCCAGATCCGAGGTCGCCGGTCAGGATCTGGGTGGACCGGGCGTTCAGCATCACCGGCGCTGGCACCGTGCTGACCGGGACGCTGCCGGCCGGCACGGTCAGCCGGGGCGACGAACTGCTGCTGACCCCGGCGCTGCGGCCGGTACGTGTGCGCGGGCTGCAGTCGCTCGGCGCCGACGTCGCGCGGGTCAGCGGCGTTGCCAGGGTCGCGCTGAACCTGCGCGGAATCGAGGCGCACCAAGCCGGCCGGGGGATGGCTCTGGTGCGGCCGGGGGAGTGGACGCTCACAGCCGCGCTCGACGTGCGGTTGCTCGGCCCGGCCGCAACGGACACTGTGCTGCCAGCGGATATCGTGCTGCCAGCGGATATCGTGCTGCCGAGGCTGGTGACGCTGCACTTCGGTGCGGCCCGCACCCAGACCAGGGTCAGGATGCTCGGCGGCGACCTAGCCAGGCTAACGCTGACCGACCCGCTTCCGCTGCACGTAGGCGAACGGGTGCTGCTGCGTGATCCCGGCGCCGCCGACGACTCGCCCGGCCTGACCGGCGCCGTCGTGCTCGACGTGGTCCCGCCGCCGATTAGCCGCCGCGGCGCGGCGGCGGTCGCCGTGGCGGAACTGCGCTCGTGGCCAGACCAGCCGGCCGTGACCGATCTGCTCAGGCGGCACAAGCTCATCCGGTCGGCCGACGCTCGCGCGATGGGACTGGCCGGCGGGCCACCCGAGGTGATACCCGGCTGGCTGGCCGATCCCGGTCACCTGACCGAGCTGAAGTCCGCGCTCGCCGGGCTTGTCGCGGCTCACGCTGCCAAGCACCCGCTGGCCGCCGGGATGGCTGTTGATGCCGCCCGGACGGCGCTGAGGCTGCCGGACAGGGACTTTATCCGGGCGATTATCGTTCCCCCGCTAACTGTGACGGCCGGCCTGATCAGGACCGCTCCGGCGAACGTGCCCTCGTCAGCGGCGGCGCTGCCGCCGTCGCTCGCCGGTCCGATCGCCTCGGTGCTCGCCGACCTGGCCGCCACTCCGTTCAACGCCCCTGCGGCCGACCGGCTGCGCGAGCTTGGCCTGGACGGCAAGGCGCTGGCTGCGGCCGCGCGGCACGGCGCTCTGCTGCGGATCACCGATCAGATAGTGCTCGCGCCGGGTGCCGACGCGGCGGCCGGGCGGGTGCTGGCCGGACTGCCGCAGCCGTTCACCGCGGCCCAGGCGCGCGAAGCCCTCGGCACTACCAGGCGGACGCTGATCCCGTTGCTCGGGCACCTGGACCGGCAGCAGATCACCAGGAGACTGCCCGACGACCGCCGGGAGATCCGTCAGTGACCAGGTGCTTGGTGGCCCTTGGTAAATCTGGTCGCGCTCCACGCGCCGGTCTCAGGCGGCGGCTTGTCAGCTGAGATCCAGCGGGCGATCGCCATCCCGGTGGCCGGGGCGTTCAGTATGCCGGTGCGGAAGTGGCCCGAGGTCAGCCACGCGTTGGTCAGGCCAGGCACCCGGTCGATGACCGGCCGACCGTCCGGATGGCGCGGCCGGAAGCAGCACCACTTGTGCGACACGCGAACGTCGCGCAGCTTGGGCAGCGCCGCACGCAACCCGGCCACGATCGCGTCGATCACCTCGTCGCGTACGGCCGGGCTCTCGTCGCCGTAGTCCAACGTGCCGCCGGCGAGCAGTCGGCCGTCCTCAAGCGGAGTGGCGACAGGCACGATGGTGCACGGCAGGTGCAGGTTGACCGGCTCCGTCACGACTAGGTGGCCTTTCACCCGGTCGGCCGGTATGTCGAGGTCAAGGCCGTCGATCACGGGAGGCTGGCCGGTCGCGAACACCACAGCGCCCGGGCTTATCTCGCCCGCCGACGTGGTGACCGACTCGATCTTCGCGCCGCGCACGGTAACCCCGGTCGCGGCTACGCCGGTGCCGACCGCCGGCAGCGCGTCCGCCAGGCCCACCAGCGCGCGCAGCGGGTTGATTCTGGCTTGGTGCCTGATCAGCGCGCCGCCCAGATGCCAGGCGAGCCCAGGGACGAGCGCCGCGATCTTGGCGGCATCCAGCCACTCCACGTTCTTCGGCTGGTGGGCTGCGAGGCCGCCTGGGTCGGGGGCGAGTCCGATCCAGTCCAGTTCGACGAGCCCGAGACCGCCCGGAGTGACCTGGTCCAGGTAGCGCCACCTTTCAAGGCTGGCGCGCTCGAGGTCGACGAATGTCTCGGGGTCACTCCATTGGTGTGGCTCAGGCACCAGCAGGCCGGTGGCGCCGCCGCTGGCACCGGACCCCAGCCTGCCTGCCTCGATCAGCTGCACAGAGCCAAGCTTGGCGTCACCGATGGCCGCCGCCGTTGCGACGCCGAGCATTCCGCCGCCGACGACGAGCACATCGGGTCTAGGATCGGCGATCACGCCGGCGTCTCGGCCGAGCATAGCCCGCTGTTCACTGGTTAGCTGCTCGCGCCAGATCGCGCCAGTCACGGTCACGGAGACACAATAGGCCGTCGGGGAACGAAACAGCCCCTGCGACGCTTGTTACAGGTGCGGCAAGATCGACAAGTAGGCTTGCCGTAACTACGCGATAGGGACGAGGGGGTGGCAGTGCTCTCCGACTCCTACGGGCGGGTCGCTACCGACCTGCGGGTGTCCCTCACCGACAGGTGCAATCTGCGCTGCAGCTACTGCATGCCGCCGGAGGGACTCGACTGGCTGCCGAACGCTGACCAGCTCACCGACGACGAACTGATCAGGTTGCTCGACATCGGCGTTGGGCGGCTCGGGATCACGGAGGTGCGGTTCACTGGCGGCGAACCGCTGCTTCGCCGCGGCCTGCCCGACATCGTGGCCAGGACCTCGAAGCTGGCGCCGCGTCCTGAGATTTCCCTGACCACCAACGGCATTGGACTCGCCCGCCTCGCGGGTCCGCTACGCACCGCTGGCCTGAACCGGATCAACGTCTCGCTCGACACGCTGGATGAGGCGACGTTCAGCAAGCTCGCCCGGCGGAACCGGCTCGCTGACGTGCTGGCCGGCCTGGCCGCGGCCGCCGAGGCCGGACTCAACCCGGTCAAGATCAACGCGGTGCTGATGCGCGACGTCAACGATCACGAGGCCATCGACCTGCTGCAGTTCTGCCTGGACCACGGCTATCACCTTCGGTTCATTGAGCAGATGCCACTCGACGCCCAGCACGGCTGGCGGCGGGACAACATGGTGACCGCGGACGAGATACTCGCGATGCTCGCGGTCAAGTTCGACCTTGCGCCCGACAGCCCCGCTGACCGCGGGTCGACGCCTGCCGAGGCGTTCCTGATCGACGGCGGGCCCGAGCGGGTCGGAGTGATCGGGTCGGTGACGCGACCGTTCTGCGGCGCGTGCGACCGGGTTCGGCTGACCGCTGACGGGCAGGTGCGGAACTGCCTGTTCGCCCGGGAGGAGAGCGACTTGCGTACGCCCCTCCGGTCGGGTGCGAGCGACGAGGAGCTCGCGGAGCGGTGGTGCCAGGCGGTGGCTTCGAAGCTGCCTGGTCACGGCATCAACGATCCTGGGTTCCTGCAGCCCGCCCGGCCCATGTCGGCCATTGGCGGCTGAGCAGCCGATCGCGGCGATCGTGCTGGCTGGCGGCCAGGCACGGCGACTCGGCGGTGCGGATAAACCCGGCATAAAGGTAAGCGGTCGCAGCCTCGCCAGTGCTGTCCTGAGGGCGGCGATCCGGTCCGGGGCGGATCATGTGATCGTCGTCGGCATGGAGCGGCCCGGCTTGGCCGACGAAGTGGACGAAGGCGCTCGGGCGCACGTCGAGTTCACTCGCGAGCAGCCGCCGGGCGGCGGCCCGGTACCGGCGCTGCGCGCCGGGCTCGGCCTGGTCACCGAGCCCTGGATACTGCTGCTGGCGGCTGACCTGCCGTTCCTCGCGGGCGACGTCCTGCGCGAGTTGCGTTCGGCGGCGGCTTCGGGCACCGGCGCCGTGCTCGTTGACGATGCGGGTGAGCCGCAGTGGCTGGTGAGTTGCTGGCACACCGCCGAATTGCGCGCCGCGCTGGAAAATTATGAGGGAAGCTCGCTGCGCGGACTGTTCGCGCCGATGCCGCATGCTGACCTGGCCGTGGTCGCTCCGCCGGGGGAACCGCCCTACTGGATGGACTGCGACACGCCGGAGGACCTAGCGACGGCCAGGCGATGGGCGCGGCGCCACGTCACCTTACGTCACCTCACATCACCTCACGTCACCGAGGAGTTGAAATGACCGTGCTAACTGACTGGATCGCCGCGGTGTGCGCCGAGCTTGGCATCGACCGGGACGTGATCGACGAGAAGGTCATCCTCGACCTGGCTCGCGATGCGGCGCATCAGGTCGACCGGCCGGCCGCACCGGTCACGGCGTTCCTGCTGGGCATCGCGGTTGGAGCTGGCCAGCCGCTGGCCGGGACCGCTGACCGCCTGTCCACCCTAGCCGCGACCTGGCCAAACACCCACTCCTGAATCTCCGAAAGACACCCGCAACCCACATCCGCTCGGTCGTCGGGCCTTGCCTTGTCGAAGTTAACGATATATCGTTGAACTATCGTGACAGTCAAAAGAATGGAGATACACGATGGACGAGGAGATCAGTGGCGGGCGGAGGCGCGAGCATCCGCACCGGCACGGCTCAGACAAGCGATTCAGGGCCGGACGACGGTTTGGCGACATGCCGGGATTCCCCGGCGGCCAGGACGTTGGTCCTGAGTCAGACGAGACCGAGTTCGGCGGACCCAGCTTCGGCCGGATGGGTTTCCACGGCGGACCTGGACCACGCGGCCCGGGAGGGCCTCACGGGCCCGGGCCGCACGAGTTCGGTCCCGGTCCATGGGGCCGGGGTTACCGCCGGCGTGGCGGCGGCCGGGCCAAGCGCGGCAATGTGCGCGCGGCGGCTCTGGCGTTGCTGGCCGAAGAGCCCATGAACGGCTACCAGATCATCCAGCAGATCAGCGAGCGGAGCGGCGGCCTGTGGCAGCCGAGCCCTGGGTCGGTGTATCCGGCGCTGGCCCAGCTCGAGGACGAGAGCCTGATCGCCCTGCAGGACGCCGCGAGCGGCCGGCGCGCGTACGGGCTGACCGAGGATGGACGCAGGTACGTGGCCGAGCACGCCGACGAGCTGCAACGCGCCGTGGTCGGATCCGGCGGGTGCCGCCAGCGCTGCCTACGACATGCGCAAGCTCGTGCACCAAGTGCACCTCGCGGCGACGCAAGTGATCAGCGCCGGCACTGACGACCAAGTGAACCAGGCGCGGAAGGTGCTGACCCAGGCCCGGCGTGCGCTCTACCGGATCCTGGCCGAAGACGATGCGGCCGACGGTGACTCAGGCGTCGGCGAGTCAGGAGTCGGTGAGTCAGGCGAGCACGGCGGCAGCGTCACCGACGCTCAATCGTGATCGGGACGTGCCAGGGCGGCGCGACCATCGCACCATCCGGCAACCGCCATATTCCTGGCGCTTGCCGGATGTGATGGTGACGACAAGGATCCAGCAATTCCCGGCATTCACGGCGCGAACTCTCGTGACCAAATCGATACCGACCGCTGATTGGAAAGCCCGGGTGGCCGGTGAAACGAGCACCAATAAAAAGGGCGACGCCGGGTGGCTACGGGGGCAAACCACCCGGCGTCGCGTTCATCGGCGCTCCGACGGGGGCCCGGAACGCCGGCAACGGTGCCCCAGCGGGGGACCAGAGCACCGGTAAGCATGTTACACCGAACCTCCCCCATGTGCGTCAAGAGCGGATTAGAAGCGAATCTGCGGATGCAGGCTAGCTAGTACCAGCCTGCTTCGCCGTTTTGCCCCCGACATTGGTACCTAGCTGCTCGGATTCGGAGAAACACGCCGCTGTTGCGCAGGTAGCGCCGCATGCGGGCGAGAAAGTTCCGCTTAGCCGTGACTGCCGGACTCAGAGCCTGCGCCACCGTCGCGGCCGGGCGCCTCGTCGCCCGTCCGCTGGTAACGCTCCGGCAAGTTCGGCTCGTAGGGACGGAAGTCAGACGATCCCGCCTGCTGGCGGCTGTTCGCGATCACCACAGCGAAGTACGGCAAGGCGATCGCGCCGAATGCCGGTATCACGGTCAGCCAGCCAGCGTGATTGACGAACAGCACGACGGTCACGATGAAGCACACCACCCGGACGCCCATCATGATCAGGTACCTGCGCTGGCGCTGGCTGATTTCTGCTGACCGAGCCTGCGGCGCCTCGGTGACCAGGTGGGCCTGATCCCGGCTGGTACTTCGATGACCTCGCACACTCTCACGTTAGGCCCGATGTTGCCCGTACGCTAATCCGGTCTGAACTGACGGCTTGCCGGAAAGCTTGCCGGGAAAACTTCGTTGGAAAACAGAACCGGCCTGGAGGTAGCGATGACCGACCGCACGTACCGGATCACCGAGATAGTCGGCACCTCACCGGACAGCGTCGACGCCGCGGTGCGGAATGGGCTCCGCCGGGCCGCCCAGACGCTGCGGCACCTGGACTGGTTCGAGGTGACGGAGATACGCGGTCAGCTAGACGGCGGCGAGATCGCTCACTACCAGGTCGGCATGAAGGTCGGCTTCCGGCTCGAGGACTCCTGAGCCTCGAGGACTCCTGAGCCTCGAGGACTCCTGAGCCACGCCAGCCGCGGCGACCGGGTCTGCCATACTGGCACGCGCACATGCGCGCACAGCGCGCTCACGCGCACCCGGCTTCCTGACCCCAGCGGAGGTGGACGATGGGCCGTTCTGTGCTGGTGACTGGCGGTAATCGGGGCATCGGGCTGGCCATCGCCAAGCGCCTGGCGGCCGCCGGCGACAACGTCACGATCACGTCCCGTTCTGGTGACGAAGTCGCCGGCTTGACCGTGGCGAGATGTGACGTACGCGACACGACGGCGGTCGACGAGGCGTTCACGGTGGCCGAGGCGGCGCATGGTCCGGTCGAGGTCGTGGTCGCGAACGCGGGCATGACCAGCGACCAGTTGCTCGCGCTGATGTCAGAGAACGCGTTCACCGAGGTCATCGACACGAATCTGGCAGGCGCTTACCGGGTGGCCAAGCGCGCCGTCCGGCCAATGCTCAAGCTGCGTCGCGGTCGGATCATCTTCCTGTCGTCGGTCGTCGGCATGCTCGGCTCGGCCGGGCAGGCCAACTACGCGGCGTCCAAGGCAGGCCTGATCGGCCTGGCCCGGTCACTGGCCAGGGAACTGGGCAGCCGCAACATCACAGTCAACGTCGTCGCTCCTGGCTTCGCTGAGACGGACATGACCGCTCAGCTACCGGACGAGCGGAAGAAGGCAATCATCAGCGGCGTGCCGCTTGGCCGGGCCGCCTCGGTCGACGAGATTGCCGGGGTCGTGCAATTCCTTGCCGGGCCAGATGCCGCCTACATCACCGGGGCCGTCATCCCGGTGGACGGCGGCCTGGGCATGGGTCACTAGCGGACGCTTACCAGCGAACTACCAGGAAGAAAGGCGCGCGATGGGGCTTCTCGACGGCAAGCGGGTCCTGGTCACCGGAGTGCTGACCGACTCATCAATCGCCTTTCACGTCGCCAGGATCGCGCAAGAGCAGGGCGCGACGGTCGTGCTCACCGGTTTCGGGCGGCTCAGCCTGGTCGAGCGGATCGCGCGGCGACTGCCAGATCCGCCGCCGGTGCTTGAGCTTGATGTCACCGATGCCAGCCAGCTAGCCTCGCTCGCCGACCGGGTCCGCGAGCACGTCGACCGGCTCGACGGGGTGGTGCATGGCATCGCCAACGCGCCCGCCGGAGCGCTCGGCGGCAACTTCCTCGACACGTCGTGGTCCGATGTATCGGCCGCCTTTCACGTCTCGACGTTCTCGCTCAAAGCGCTCGCGATGGCGACGCTGCCTTTGATGAAAGAACACGGGGGAGCGATCGTCGGAATGGACTTCGACGCCTCGCTCGCTTGGCCTGCTTACGACTGGATGGGCGTGGCCAAGGCCGGGTTGGAGTCCTGTGCCAGGTACCTGGCCAAGTACCTGGGTCAGTACCAGATCAGGGTCAACCTGATGGCGGCGGGGCCGTTGCGGACCATGGCAGCCAAGTCCATCCCAGGGTTCGAGCAGTTCGAGTCGGTGTGGGACGAACGAGCGCCCCTCGGCTGGGACCTCAAGAACCACGAACCCGCCGCGCGTGCCTGCGTCGCCCTGCTTTCTGACTGGTTCCCGGCCACCACGGGCGAGATCGTGCATGTTGACGGCGGAGTTCACGCGATCGGCAGTTAACCGTCACGTTCAGTCATATTTCTCGATACTGCGCCTCCACCCTCCATCCACGTCGCATCGATAACAAGTTGTGACAGTTTCGGCCTAGCAACGCTACATCAGCGAATCTACGCTTCGCGTGACCCTTGATGCAGGCACACCGGTCTGTAGCGGCGGCGCGCTGACGCACAGGGCCACGACAAAAGAGGCGCGAGCGAGTCGCTCGGCTACGAGTATCAGGGACGGCAGCCAGGACCCACGGCGTATGGGGCTCCAGGCACGTCGTCACGTGATCCAGGAGGATTGAAGATGACATTTGCCCGTACGGCCACCAAGATGGCGGTGCTTACCGTCGTCGGCGTGACCGCGCTGGCCGCCTGCGCCAAGAGCAGCAGCACCAGCACGAAAACTAATGTGGTCAGCGGCTTCGCAGGCATTCCGTTGCCAGCCAAGTCGCATGTGCCTGGCGGCACTGTGTCCTTCGGCATGGCGGCCGGGGCAACGCCCACCTACATCTTCCCCATAACGCCGGGCGCCAACTCGTCGGTGTACACCGCGAGCTTCTTCCAGAACCTGATGTGGCTGCCGATGTGGCAGACCCCGGTCAGCGACAAGCTCGACGTCAACTACCAGACGAGCCTGGCCGCCAAGCCGGTCTTCAGCAACGGCAACAAGACCGTCACGATCAACATGAAGACCAACTACAAGTGGTCGAATGGCGCGCCGGTCGACGCTCAGGACGCGGTCTTCTTCCTCGACCTTGCCGCGGCCGCGGTGAAGCTCAGCCCGGCCAACTGGGGCAACTTCTCGGCCGGCTTCTTGCCGCAGAACGTGGCGAGCGCGACCGCGACGAGCAAGTACACGCTGCAGATCACCTTCACCAAGGCCTACAACCCCGGCTACCTGTACTACGACCAGCTTCTGCTGATCACGCCGATGCCCAGCACCGCGTGGGACATCGACGCCGTCGGTGGCAAGCCGGTGGACTACACCAAGATCGCGAACGCTGAGAAGATCTACAAGTTCCTGAACGCCCAGTCGCTGAAGCTGTCGACCTACGCCACCAACCCGCTCTGGCAGGACGTCGACGGGCCGTTCCACCTCACCGCCTTCAACCCGAGCACTGACGCCAACACGATGGTGCCGAACCCGCAGTTCAGCGGCCACAAGGCTTCGATCAGCAAGTTCCAGGAGGTGGCCTTCACCTCTGACGACGCCGAGTACACCGCGCTGCGCTCAGGTCAGCTCACGGTCGGCCTGATCCCGTCAACCGACTACCCGCAGATCCCGACGATCAAGAAGCTCGGCTTCAACGTGTTCGGCAATGACGAGCTCGGCTGGGACTACCTGGTCTTCAACTTCAAGGACAAGACTGACAACTGGAACAAGGTCATCGGGCAGCTTTACGTACGGCAGGCGCTCGCTCACCTAATCGATGACGAGGGCTACGTCTCCGGCATCTTCCACGGCTACGCGGTGAGCGCTGACGGTCCGGTGCCTTCGGTCCCGGCGAGCCCGTTCACCCCGTCGAACGCTCTCAAGCCGGTGTACGCCTACAGCCCGGCCACGACTAAGCAGATCTTCGCAGCCCACGGCTGGAAGCTTGTCAACAACGTCCAGACCTGCGAGAGCCCGGGTACCGGCGCGGCTCAGTGCGGCGCTGGCATCCCCAAGGGCCAGACGATGGCCTTCACGCTGGTCTACAACAACGGCTCGCCCGCGATCACGCAAGAGGACACCGCGTTCGCGTCAGCTGCTAAGACCTCCGGCGTCCCGGTCACCCTGACCGGCAAGTCGTTCAACTTCATCCTGCAGAACTACTACGACCTCGCCGCGCCCGCGAACATCAACAAGTGGGCCGCTGAGGACTTCGGCGGATTCAGCACCTCGCTGTACCCGACCACGAACACCATCTTCAACACCGGTGGCTCATTCAACATCGGCGACTACAGCGACCCGACGACTGACAAGCTGATCAACAACTCGGTCTTCGGGCCGAACGCATCAGCGGTCAAGACCGAGGCCGCCCAGGTCGCGGTCAACCTGCCCGCGCTGTTCCAGCCGAACGCCTTCCACGTGTACGCGTGGAGCACCAAGCTGTCCGGCCCGCAGTACTCGTTCTGGGAGCTCCCAGAGTTCTCGCTGAACCCGGAGCAGTGGTTCTTCAGCAGTAAGTAACACCCGCAGGAAGTAACGGCGAAAAAGATGCGATGCCTGCCGGTGGTCTTTCCGGCCGCCGGCAGGCATCCTTCTAACAAGGCAGTTCACCGGTCTTGGCACGACCCTTGCGGTACGGGCTGATCCGGCCAACCTTATATAGGCTCAGCGAGGAGACGCGGAGATGAGCACCTACCTGCTCCGCCGGGCAGCGTCGTCTGTGATCATTCTGATCGGCATCTCGATACTAGTGTTCTGGATGCTGCACCTAATCGGCGGAGCGCCAGGCCGGGCCGTTCTCGGCCTGAGAGCCTCACCGCTCGCCGTCGCCGCCTGGGACCAGGAGCACGGCTTCACCAGGCCGCTGGTCCTCCAGTACCTCACTTACATGAACCAGCTTGTACACGGCAATCTCGGCGAGTCGTACAAGCAAAGCCAGTCGGTGAACGCAATACTCGCCGAGCACGCGCCGATTTCGGCCTACCTGAGCGGGCTCGGCCTGCTCTTCGCGATCCTCATCGCCTTTCCCGTCGGCATCTTCCAGGCGGTCAAGCGCAACACGCTCGGCGACAACGCCATCACCACCGCCGCCTTCATCACCTACTCGATGCCGGTTTTCCTGCTCGGCCTCCTGCTGATCCAGGTCTTCGCGATCACGCTGAACATCTTCCCGGTCGGCGCGCCGGCCGCGGTCAGCCAGAGCAGCTCGCTGCTTGGCGCCATCGAAGACCCGCGGGCCATGGTGCTGCCTGTCGCGACGCTGACCCTGGTTTCCGTCGCCGGGTACTCGAGGTTCATGCGCTCGTCGGCGCTTGACGCGCTGGCCCAGGATTACATCAAAGCCGCTCGCGCCAAGGGCTTGCCTGAGCGGCTGGTGCTACTGCGGCACCTTTTGCGGAACGCCTGCCTTCCCATGGTCACCCTGATCGGCCTGAGCATCCCCGCGCTGCTGGCCGGCAACCTGATCACCGAGAACGTCTTCAACTACCCGGGTCTCGGCATCATGTTCATCAACGCGCTGCAGGTCGAGGACTATCCGGTTCTTATCGCCTACACCCTCATGGGCGGTGTTCTCACTGTGATCGGCAACTACGTCGCCGATATCGCACTCACCGTGGCAGACCCGCGGATCAGGCTCGCGTGACCGGCCAGGGAGGCCCCAGTGTTTAGGGAAGTCGAGACTCTACCCCCCGTCATCTCAACTCCACAGGTCGCCGAGGGCGGTGAGGTCAGCGTCATCCAGAGCGGCTGGCGACTCGGGCTGCGCTCGTTCGCGCAGAACCGGCTCGCGGTTGTCGGCCTGGGCTTGATCGCATTCTTCCTCCTCTTCTGCTACGTCGGGCCGTTCTTCTACCACGGCAACGTCCTGCTCGCCGACGTGGTGCACTCCAACACGCCGCCCGTTCAGGGCCACCCGCTCGGCACCGACTCGACTGGATTCGACGTGCTCGGCCAGATGATGGTCGGCGGCCAGGCGTCGCTGGAAATCGGCCTGCTCGCCGCCACGATCGCCACCTTCGTCGGCACGCTGTGGGGCGCCATCGCAGGCCTGGCAGGCGGTGTCCTCGACGGCGTCATGATGCGGATCGTGGACGTGGTGCTGTCCATTCCGCTGCTGTTCGTCATTCTGATCGTGGGCGCGAAGTGGGGCTCCAACGTCCTGAGCCTCGCCCTTATCATCGGCGTTTTCTCCTGGCTCGTTCCGGCTCGGCTGGTCCGAGGTGAGGTCCTGACGCTGCGGGTGCGTGACTTTGTCGCCGCCGCCCGCGCGGCCGGGTCGAACCGCAGCAGGCTGGTCCTCAGGCACCTGATACCGAACGCGCTGAGCGTCGTCGTGGTGAACATCACGTTCCAGGTCGCCGACGCGATCTTGCTTGTCGCCGCGCTCGGCTTCCTCGGCTTCGGGCTGAACTTCCCGGTCTTCGACTGGGGCGACATGCTCGCGGGCGGCACCCAGAACCTGCTCAACGGCTACTGGTGGGAGGTCTATCCCGTCGGCATCTGCATCGTGCTTACGGTCATGGCCATGAACCTGATCGGCGACGCGCTGCGTGACGCGCTCGACGTCCGGCTGCGGCGCCGGTAAGCCGAGACCGGGCCAGTCAACCCCCCAGCCACCCCCCAGCCAATAACCCCAACTAGGAGCACCCGTGGCCCCTGTGCTGGAGGTCAAGGACCTCTCCACTCACATCAAGCAAAGCAACACCACGATTCAGGCCGTCGGCAACATCGACATGCACCTGGATCCCGGAGAGACGCTCGGCCTGGTCGGTGAGTCCGGCTGCGGCAAGTCGATGACCGGTCTGTCGTTGATGGGCCTGCTCCCTCCTGGTGGCCACATTGTCGGTGGCTCGATCAAGCTCGAGGACCGGGAACTGGTCGGCCTGCCCGAGCGGGATCTGCGCAAGATACGCGGCAACGAGATCGCGATGGTCTTCCAGGACCCGCTGACCTCGCTTGACCCGACGAAGACGATCGGCTTCCAGGTGGCCGAGCCCGTGTTGCTGCATCGCGGCGTGAGCAAGAAGGACGCCTATGACCGGGCCATTGAGGTGCTGTCGCTGGTCGGGTTGCCGCGTCCCAAGGAGCGGCTGTCGGACTTCCCGCACCAGCTATCCGGCGGCCTGCGGCAGCGCGTGATGATCGCGATGGCGCTGTCGTGCGAGCCCAAGGTGCTCGTCGCCGACGAGCCGACCACGGCGCTCGACGTCACGATCCAGGCGCAGATCCTCGACCTGCTCGATGAGCTGAAGAGCCGGCTGCACATGGCGATGCTGCTGATCACCCACGACATGGGCGTCATCGCCGGGCATGCCGACCGGGTGAACGTGATGTACGCGGGCCGCTTGGTGGAGACCACGGAAACCTCCAGGCTGTTCGCGCACATGCACCATCCGTACACCCAGGCGCTGCTTGCCTCCATCCCGCGCCTGACCCAGGACCGCAACGTCCGGCTGCTGAACATCCCCGGACTCCCGCCCGACCTCGGTCACCCGCCGGCCGGATGCCGGTTCGCCGCCCGGTGCAGCAAGGTGACCGACAAGTGTCGGCACGACGAGCCGTCGCTGATCGGCGAGTCGTCAGATCACCTGTACTCGTGCTGGCATCCAGTGGACGGGCCGCTGGCGGCCGATGAGGTCGAAGCTGCCGCTGCGGCGGCGCGGGCCGCTCAGGCCGCGGCCGGGGTCGAGGTCGTGGTGCCGACCGCGATGATCGCCGACCCGGTCGAGCTGGTCGAGGATAGGCCGCCAGCACCGGGAACTGAGGGCGCGCCACTGCTCGAAATCAAGGACCTGGTCAAGGAGTTCGCCGTCACCTCGGGCATCCTGCAGCGCTCGATCGGATCGGTCAAGGCCGTGTCAGGCGTGTCGTTCTCGGTCAACGCGGGCGAGACGTTCGGGCTTGTGGGTGAGTCGGGCTGCGGCAAGACCACGATCGGGCGCATGATCGTCGCGCTTGAGCACCCGACCTCCGGCGAAGTGACCCTGTCTGGCACCAATATCTCCAAGTTGCGCGGCACCGAGTTGCGCAAGCGCAGGCGGGACCTGCAACTCATGTTCCAGGACCCGTACTCATCGCTCGATCCGAGAATGCGCGTCGGCGCGATCATCAGGGAGCCGCTGACCATCCAGAGCATCGGCAGCCGCAAGGAGCAAGAGGCCAGGGTTTTCGAGTTGCTCGGCGAGGTTGGCCTCCCGAGCAACGCGGTCGAGCGCTTCCCGCATGAGTTCTCGGGTGGTCAGCGTCAGCGCATCGGACTAGCCCGCGCGCTGACGCTGAACCCGCAGGTGATCGTGGCCGACGAGCCGGTCAGCGCGCTGGACGTCTCGATCCGGGCGCAGGTGCTTAACCTGATGAAGCGACTGCAGGCGACGCACGGCCTCACCTACGTGGTGATCTCGCATGACCTAGCGGTCGTCAAGTACATGGCCGACCGAATCGGCGTCATGTACCTCGGCAAGCTCGTCGAGCTTGGCAGCAGCAACGACATCTACGAGCGGCACGCACACCCGTATACGGCTGGATTGATTGGCGCCATTCCGGTGCCGGACCCGGTAATAGCGCGCACCCGGCGCGGCATTGGGATCACCGGAGAGCTCCCGAGCCCGATCAATCCGCCGTCTGGCTGCAGGTTCCGCACCAGGTGTCCGCTGGCACAGGAGATCTGCGCCCAGGAGGAACCCGCGCTCACGTCGTACGGCCCCGGTCACATCGCCGCGTGTCACTTCCCGCTGCAGACGGCGATGGGCAATGGCGCCAGCGTGCCGACCGCCACAACAGCCGTACGGTCGGCCGGAGTGCTGCCATCGGGGAGCTGATAATCGATCTCCTTGTGCGCCTAGCGGCTTCGTTCGATACTTCTTTGTATGCGGGCGTCCGATAACTGGCTGCTGACCGGCCACGAGGGGCTACGTGCTTCGGACGCCGAACGCGATGAGGCGATCGGCGAGCTGAGGGACAGATTCGCCGAAGGCCGCCTGAGCCAGGAGACGTTCCTGTACCGAATGGACGCGGCACTCCGTGCGAAGGACAGGTCTGAGCTGTCCGACCTGTTCGCCGACCTGCCCAGCGGCAAGCGCGACGCGGGTAGGGCGCTGGCTGGTCGGCTGGCGATGCTGTGGCGAGTTCCGCGCGAGCGGCTCAGCGCGCAGCGCTGGCGAGCCAGGCGGCCGATGACCTCGACATTCTGGCCGCCTGGTCACGATCGGCTGATAGCCCCTCAGGCGGCGATGTCCGGTGCCGCAGCCGGGCAGGCTGACACCAGCCAGTTTCCGGCCAGGGAACCGCCGTCGCTCTGCCTGCCGCGGCAGGCAGACCGCAGGTTCACTATCGGCCGGGCACCGTCGTGCGACTTCACCGTCGCCGACCTGAGCGTGTCCCGCTGGCACGCCCGGCTGCACAACGAGGACGGCAACTGGCTGCTCTCCGACCTTGGCTCGACCAACGGCACCAGGCTCAACGGCTGGCGAGTGACATCGGCGGTTCCCGTGCAAGCGGGCGACAGCGTCTCATTTGGCAGCGCCGCGTACGTCGTCATCGACCGTCCCGCGCTCGCAGCCCACCCGTCAGGCACGGGCTAGCCGCGAAGGGCCGTAGAGTCGGTGCGTGACCATGGTCCTTGTGGTGCGGCACGGCCTGACGGCGGCCACCGGAAGCGCGCTGACCGGCCGGACGCCGGGAATACCGCTCGATGACAGAGGGCGTGCTCAGGCGACCGCGCTCGCGGAAAGGCTCGCTGGCGTCAAACTCGACGCTGTCGTGTCAAGCCCGCTTGAGCGCTGCTTCGCCACCGCCGAGACGATAGCGGCCAGCCAGAAGTCCGGCGAGGTGGCCGTTCAGACCGATGAGAGATTCATCGAGGTCGGCTACGGCGACTGGACGGGCAAGTCCTTGCGCAAGCTGTCGCGCGAGCCGCTCTGGCGGGTTGTCCAGGCGCATCCCAGTGCGGTCACGTTTCCCGGTCCCGGCGGGGAGGCGCTGGCCGATGTGCAGCGCCGTGCCGTCGCGGCGATCCGCGATTGGAACGGCCGGATCGGGGAGAAGGGCGTCTACCTGATCTGCTCGCACGGCGACGTCATCAAAGCCATCCTGGCCGATAGCCTTGGCCTGCACCTCGATTTGTACCAGCGGATCAACATCGATCCATGCTCGCTGAGCGTCATCCGCTTCACGCCGCTCCGCCCGTTCGTGGAGCGGCTGAACGACACTGGTGGGAGCGTGGCGACGCTGACCAGATCAGACAAGAACACGGCAGGGAGTGCGGCCCTGCGATCAGGCGATGCGCCCGTCGGCGGCGGCGCGGGAGGATAGGTCTATGCCGGTATATACGTACGACCCGCCGGACAGGTTCATTGCCGGAACCGTGGGCCAGCCCGGGGAGCGCACTTTCTACCTGCAAGCCACCGGTAGTGGCCGGATCACCAGCGTTGCACTGGAGAAGGCGCAGGTCAGTCAGCTGGCTGAGCGACTCGACGAATTGCTGGACGAAGTGCTGCGGCGCACTGCGGGGTCAGTGGCGATCCCGGCGACGGCGCCCGAGGCGCTGACCGACGACGGGCCCCTGGATCAGCCGCTCATGGAGGACTTCCGGGTCGGTGCGATCGCCCTGGCCTGGGATGGTGACACCGAGCGAGTGATCATCGAGGCGCAGGAACTTAGCGACGAGCCGATCGAACCCCTGACCGAGGACCTCCCTGACGACGGGCCGGCCATCTTGCGGGTGACGATCACCGCCGCCGCCGCGCGTGCCTTTGCCCGGAGGGCGCTTGCGCTAGTCGTCGCCGGCCGACCGCCTTGCCCGCTGTGCGGACTGCCGCTTGACGCGTCAGGCCACGTCTGCCCGCGTCAGAACGGACACAGGATTGGCCGCAACTGAACGGTCGGAAGAGCATCCGGATAGCCGGTCGAAGCGGCCCGCTAAGCCCGTGATCGACGATAACTCGGCAGTCGAACTGCTAACCGGGGGCGAGCTGACGGTGGCCGGACGGCTCGCCGAGGCATCCAACGCGACGCTCTACTGCATGATCTCTGACGGTGAACGCGATGCTGCCTGCGTTTACAAACCAGTCGCCGGCGAGCGACCGCTCTGGGACTTCCCGCACGGCACGCTGGCCGGGCGCGAGCTCGCCGCCTATATCGTCTCGCGGGCCTCTGGCTGGAACATCGTCCCGCCGACGGTGTACCGGGATGGTCCGTTTGGGCCAGGCATGTGCCAGCTATGGATCGACTCCGACCCTGAAGTCGACTTGGTCGCACTGGCCAGAAGCCGCAGCAACCGAGGGCTGCGGGCGATGGCGGTCTTCGACGCCGTCATCAACAACGCCGACAGGAAAATCGGCCACTTGCTGCCGACCCAGGAAGGTCACCTGTACGGCTGTGATCACGGCGTCTGCTTCGCCGAGGAGTACAAGCTGCGCACCGTGCTGTGGCAGTGGCGCGGCAGCACGCTGTCTGACCGCGACGTCCGGGCCCTCGGCCGAATCGACGACCAGATCAAGGACGGGAACCTCGGCTCGGAGCTCAGCCAGTGGCTGACCGCCGATGAGGTGACCGCGACGAGGATCCGGGTGGAGTTGCTGCTTGAGCATCGCGTGCACCCTTACCCGCCGGACGACTGGCCGGCGGTGCCGTGGCCGCCGATATAGCCGTGACAGTAGTGATACTTAGCCGTACAATTTAGTGCTTACAATCGCAAAAGGGGCAGTTTATGCGTAGCACTAAACTCATCGGATTCACCGCTTTAATCGGAACGACGACGGCACTGGCGCTCATCGCTCCAGCGGTCAGCGCGACCGCGTCAGGACGGCTGGCGCACCGCATCACCGCCACAGCCGCCGCTCGCCAGGTCGACTACGGTCAGATCGCGGCGAACACGGTCGCCGAGAGCGTCACATCGGCGATAGCGGCCGAGCACCTCACCGGATTCGCCGACGAGGAAGTTAACCGACGCGCCCTGGGCTGACCATCTACTGGCACGGGCAGGTACCGGTTACGCTGCGCCGGGTCGCGGCCAGCTACGCCACCGCGAAGGCGACCGGTGTCGCCGCTGGCGTCGTCGTGTCGTTCAAGCCGGCTCCATTCACCCGGGCGAACTTGCTTTCACTCCAGCAAGCCATCAACAACGTCGCGGGCTTCTGGCTCGGAAGTGCTTCTGGGACATCGAGATACCGTTCATGACCGGCACGGCGACGTCCATCGAAGCCAACATGAATCTCACCGAGAACCGCGGCTGACGTGAACGCCGGCTGAGGCTGGCCTTAATGCGGCGGTGCCCGCGCCTTCCCGGCTAGCGGGCGCCGCCGTGCTCACCCCGGCGGCGCAGGTAGCGCTCGAACTCGCGGGCGATGGCGTCACCGCTCGCCTCCGGCAGGTCGGTGGCGTCCTTCGCCTCTTCGAGCGCCCGCACGTAATCGGCGACCTCAGTGTCCTGCTCGGCCAGTTCGTCGACGCCCCGCTCCCATGCCCGCGCTTCGTCGGGCAGGTCACCGAGCGGCATCGGAGCGTCGATGATGTCTTCCACCCCGCGCAGCAGCGCGAGCGTCGCCTTTGGGCTCGGCGGCTGCGCCACGTAATGCGGCACCGCGGCCCACAGCGAGACGGCCGGAATCCCGGCCGCCGTGCACGCCTCCTGCAGCACGCCGACGATCCCGGTCGGCCCCTGATAGTCCACCGGGTCGATCTGCAGCGCCACGGCCAGTTTCTCATCCGATGCGGCTACGGTCACCGGGACCGGGCGGGTGTGCGGAGAGTCGGCGAGCAGCGCACCCACCAGAATCACCATCTCGGCGCCGAGCTTGGTGAACCCGTCGACCAGGTCCCGGCAAAATCCGCGCCAGCGCATGTTCGGCTCGATACCGTGCACAAGCACCACATCGCGCCCGACACCCGCCGGGTGCGCAACGGCGAGCCGGGTGGTCGGCCAGGTCAGCTTGCGGGTCTGACCGTCGGTGACCTCAAGCACCGGCCTGGTCACCTGAAAGTCGTAATAGTCCTCAGGGTCGATCTCGCCGATCGCACTCGTGTCCCATATGGTGCTGAGGTGGGTCACCGCGGCGCTGGCCGCCTCACCCGCGTCGTTCCAGCCTTCGAAGGCCGCGATGACCACCGGCGAGTTCAGGGCCGACAAGTTCGGTCCCGAGATGCCGTCGAACTCGATCTGAAGCCACCTCCCACGACCCGTTTCCGAGCGCCAGGCTAGCTGCCGGCGCTACATGTAGCTGACGGGCTCCAGCCTACGTCTACCGCGATGGCCCTAGGATAGGAGCATCATGTCGCCCGATCTCGCCCCGCCACTGCGCGCCGCCTTGGCCGAGCGCGTCGTCATCGCCGATGGTGCGATGGGCTCGATGCTCCAAAGCAGCTCCGCTACGCTCGACGACTTCGCCGGTCACGAAGGCTGCAACGAGATACTCAACCTGACCAGACCTGACGTCGTACGCGCTGTGCACGAAGGCTACCTGGCGGCAGGTAGTGACTGCATCTCCACCAATACGTTCGGGGCGAATCTCGGCAACCTGGGCGAGTACGGGATCGCCGACCAGATTTACGAACTTTCCCATGTCGGAGCCGTGATCGCTCGCTCGGCCGCCGACAAGGCGATGGCCGACGGCCGCCCGCGCTGGGTGCTCGGCTCGATCGGCCCGGGTACCAAGCTGCCCACGCTCGGCCACGTGTCATTCGCGGCGCTGCGCGACTCCTATCAGGTCAACGCGGCTGGCTTGCTGGCCGGCGGCGTCGACGCGCTGATCGTGGAAACCTGCCAGGACCTGCTCCAGGCCAAGGCCGCGATCATTGGCGCCAAGCGCGCGATCGCTGAGATGACGGCGTCGGGGGGTTCCGGGGGGTCGCCTCCCCGGACCAACACAGACATCTTGCTGATCGCCCACGTCACCATCGAAATCACCGGCGCCATGTTGCTTGGCAGCGAGATCGGGGCCGCGCTGACGGCGCTCGAACCGCTTGGCATCGACATGATCGGGCTGAACTGCGCCACCGGGCCAGCTGAGATGAGCGAGCACCTGCGCTACCTCGCGGCTCACTCGCGGATACCGCTGTCTTGCATGCCGAACGCTGGCCTACCCGAACTGACCGCGAACGGCGCCTACTACCCGGTGAACCCAGGCGAACTGGCGAGCGCGCACGAGTCGTTTGTCACCGAGTTCGGGCTGGCCCTTGTCGGCGGCTGCTGCGGCACTACGCCCGAGCACCTCGCTGAGGTCAGCGCCAGGCTGGCCGGGCGGCCGCTGACCAAGCGCAGGCCGCGCCCAGAGCCAGGCATCGCGTCGCTGTACCAGCACGTGCCGTTCCGGCAGGACACCGCGTTCCTCGCGATCGGCGAGCGCACCAACGCGAACGGGTCAAAGGCGTTCAGGGAAGCCATGATCGCCGGGGACTTCGACGGGTGTGTCGAAATCGCCAGATCACAGACCAGGGATGGTGCCCACCTGCTTGATCTGTGCGTGGATTACGTCGGCCGGGACGGCGTGGCCGACATGACCGAACTGGCTAGCAGGCTGGCCACCGCGGCGACGCTGCCGCTGATGCTCGACTCGACCGAGCCAGAGGTGGTCAACGCAGGTCTCGAACGGCTGGGCGGCCGGGCCGTGGTGAACTCGGTCAACTACGAAGACGGCGACGGGCCTGAGTCGCGCATGGCCAAGATCATGCCAATCGTGCGCGAGCACGGCGCCGCCGTGGTCGCGCTCACGATCGACGAGCAGGGCCAGGCCCGGACGGCGGAATGGAAGGTGACTGTCGCCAGCCGCCTGATCGAGGACCTAACCGGCAACTGGGGCATGCTGGCGTCCGACATCATCGTCGACTGCCTGACCTTCCCGATCGCGACCGGGCAGGAGGAGACCAGGCGGGACGCCATCGAGACGATCGAGGCCATCCGCGAGCTCAAGCGGCGCTACCCGGACGTGCAGACGACGCTCGGCGTCTCGAATGTCTCATTCGGCCTCAACCCGGCGGCCAGGGCCGTACTCAACTCGGTGTTCCTCAACGAGTGCGTCCGCGCCGGACTCGACTCAGCGATCGTGCACGCCGCCCGGATCATGCCGATCGCGCGGATACCCGACGAGCAGTTGCAAGTCGCGCTCGATCTGGTCTATGACCGCAGGAAAGATGGGTACGACCCGCTAGCCAAGCTTCTCGACCTTTTCGCCGATGTCAGCACGGCCTCGCTGAAGGCCAGCCGCGCGGCCGAGCTGCTCAGTTTGCCGCTCGCCGAGCGGCTCAAGCGGCGCATCATCGACGGTGAGCGGCAAGGTCTCGAAGCCGACCTGGACGAAGCACTGAGCGACCGGCCCGCGCTGGAGATCGTCAACGACATCCTGCTTGATGCCATGAAGACGGTCGGCGACCTGTTCGGCTCCGGGCAGATGCAGCTTCCGTTCGTACTGACCTCGGCTGAGGTCATGAAGGCGGCCGTCGGCTACCTCGAGCCGCACATGGAGCGGTCAGGTGAGGAGGGCAGGGGCAAGATCGTGCTGGCCACGGTCAGGGGCGACGTGCACGACATCGGCAAGAACCTCGTCGACATCATCGTGTCTAACAACGGATACGACGTCGTCAACATCGGCATCAAGCAGCCGATCTCGGCGATCGTGCAGGCAGCGATCGACCATGAAGCCGATGTGATCGGCATGTCGGGCTTGCTGGTGAAGTCCACCGTCGTGATGCGCGACAACCTCGCGGAGTTGAACTCGCGCGGTCTGGCCGCACGATGGCCCGTGCTGCTCGGCGGCGCGGCGCTGACTCGCTCTTACGTGGAGCAAGATCTGGCGGGGGTGTTCGACGGCGAGGTGCGGTACGCCCGCGACGCGTTCGAGGGACTCAGGCTGATGGACGCGGCGATGGCGGTCAAGCGCGGCGTGCCGGGAGCCAGCTTGCCTGCGCTCCGTGAGCGCAGGGTGCGTCCATCCTCCCGCGATGACGCGGGGTCGGCCGATGTGGGCGGCGACTCGCCTCCGGGGACGGCAGCGCGGACGCTGATTCGTTCAGACGTAGCGATCGATGCACCCGTGCCGACAGCGCCTTTCCTGGGCACCCGGGTGGTGAAGGGCATACCGCTCACCGACTACGCGAGCTATCTGGACGAACGCGCGCTGTTCCTGGGGCAGTGGGGGCTCAAGCCGACCAGGGGCGAGTCAGGGGCCAGCCGCGAGGATCTCGCCGAGACCGAGGGCCGGCCGAGGCTGCGAATGTGGCTCGAACGGGTGCAGACCGAGGCGATGTTGCAGGCGGCTGTGGTGTACGGCTATTTCCCTTGCGTCAGCGAGGGTGACGACCTGATCGTGCTCGACGACGCGGGCGGGGAGCGTGAGCGGTTCACGTTCCCGCGCCAGCGCCGGGACCGGCGGCTTTGCCTGGCCGACTTCTTCAAGCCGGCGTCGTCTGGGCAGGCCGACGTGGTCGCGTTCCAGCTCGTGACCATCGGGCCGAAGATCAGCGAGGCAACCGGCGAATTGTTCGCCAAGCACGCTTACCGGGATTACCTGGAGTTGCATGGACTTTCCGTGCAGCTGGCCGAAGCGCTCGCGGAGTACTGGCACGCCCGGGTCAGGGATGCGATGGGAATCGGTGGCGCCGACCCGGCCGAACTCGATGACATCCTGCGGGTCGACTACCAGGGGTGCCGGTACTCGTTCGGCTACCCGGCTTGCCCGGACCTTGAGGACAGGGCCAAGGTGATGCGGCTGCTCGACGCCGAGCGAATCGGGGTGACTCTGTCCGAGGAGTTCCAGCTCGCGCCCGAGCAGTCCACCGACGCGCTGATCGTCCACCATCCCGAGGCGAAGTACTTCAGCACCTGATGCGACCCCTTCTGCGCCGGGCCGACTTTAACCGGCCGTGCGACACGCTGCAGGCCGTGCTGTTCGACATGGACGGACTGCTTGTGGACACCGAGCCGCTCTGGTTCGAGGTGGAGAGTTCGGTAATGGCGCGGCTCGGCGGCGACTGGTCCCCCGCGGACCAGCGTGAGCTTGTCGGCGGCTCGCTGCGCGGGACGGTGAGCTACCTGATCGAGCGGGCGAGCGGCCCTGGCTCGGTCGCTAGCCCCGACGAGGTGGCTGACTGGCTTGTCGGCGGCATGGCCGACCTGCTCAGCTCTCGTGACGTCGTACCGCTGCCCGGAGCCGCCCCGCTGCTCGCCGAGGTGCGCGCCGCGGGGTTGCCATACGCGCTGGTAACGTCCTCGGAGCGGATCATCGTGGACGCGGTGCTCGGGGCGATGGCCCGGTACGGCATGAGGTTCGAGGTCATCGTGTCTGGTGCCGACGTGCGCAACTCCAAGCCTCACCCTGAGCCTTACCAGCTAGCTGCCGCGCTGGTAGGCGCCGACCCGAGGTGCTGCGCGGCGCTGGAGGACTCGCCGAACGGCGTCGCCTCGGCTGAGGCGGCCGGCTGCCTCACCGTGGCCGTCCCCGGCCTTGCCCCTGTGGCCGAAAAACCTGGACGGCCGATCTTCGGTTCGCTGGCCGATGTCAACGTGGATCTGCTGCGGACCTTGCTAGCTACGCGTTTTCCTTGATGAAGGCGCGGCCGGCCAGCCACAGGCAGATGATCGCCAGGCCAACCGACACCGCGATGCCTTCGACCATGATCGTGTTGAAGTAGTGACCGGCGAACGCCCGGCGCATCGCGTTGATGATGTAGCCGAACGGCGTCACCTTCGCGACCGCGCGCAGCCAGTGCGGGCCAAGCGTCATCGGCAGCATGATGCCGGACAGCAGCATCAGCGGCAGCATGACCATGTTGAGCAGCGGGGCGAACGCGTCCTCGCTCTTGAGCAGCAGGCCGACGGCGTAGGACACCGCGGACAAGCTCACCGCGACGATGGCGACGAAGCCGAGGCTGATCAGCACGCCGCCGACGGGCGCGCGCAGGCCGAACGCCAGCCCGGCGAGCACGAGCACGACCGCCTGGACGGTCAGCGTCACCACGTCGCGCAGCACCCGGCCCGCCAGCAGCGCCATCCGGCTGACCGGCGTGACCCGGAACCGCTCGATGACACCCGCGCGCCAGTCGGCGATGATCGTGAACCCGACGAACGCGGCGCCGAACAGGCCAAGCTGGATCAGCAGGCCGGGCACGAAGAAGCCGTACGGGTTGTTCGGGGGGACGCCGAGCGCGCCGGACTTGGCGATCCGCGCGAGCAGCGGCCCGAAGAACGCCAGGTACAAGATTGGCTGGCTCAGGCCGATGATGACCCAGGCTGGGTTGCGCAACGAAAGCCGCATCTGCCTGCGGAAGATCAGCCAGGTGTCGCTGAAGAAGGTCAGCAGCCCGGGCCGCTCCCAGTTAGCCTCGACGTCGGCGGAAGGTTGCGGCGTCGCCGAGTCGGGTGAGGTCGTCACTGTGGCGGTCATCACTTGTCTCCGTCCCGGCCGGCCTTCGTGGGTGAGTCGTCCCTGAGCGATCGGCCAGTTAGCGTCAGGAACACATCATCGAGCGTTGGCCTGGCCAGCTGGATCGACTGGAGCGTGATGCCGTCTTGGTCGAGCGCGCGCAGCATTCCTGGTAGCGCCTCTTCGCCGTGCTCGACGGTCATTCTGATCGAAGGGCCGTCGACGGATATCTCGCGGACGCCTGGGTGGCCGCCGAGTATCGCCTTGGCCTGATCGGCGTCCCCGTTGACCGAGAGCGTCACGACATCGCCGGAGATCTGGCGCTTCAGCTCCTCAGGCACACCCTCGGCGATGATCTTGCCGTGGTCGATGACCAGCACGCGGTCGCACAGCGCGTCGGCCTCTTCCAGATAGTGCGTGGTCAGGAAGATCGTGGTGCCGAGCTTCTCGCGCAGATCGGAGATGTGGTCCCACAAGTTGCTTCGACTCTGCGGGTCGAGTCCGGTAGTCGGCTCGTCGAGGAACACTACGGCCGGCGAGTGAATCAGGCCGAGCGCGATGTCCAGCCGTCGGCGCTGGCCGCCAGAAAGCGTCTTGCACTGCCTGGACTCAAGCCCTGTCAGCTCGAGTTGGCTGGTCAGCATCCTCGCACGCGCGGCCGCCTCGGCGGCCGAGAGCCGGTAGACCCGGCCTTGGATCGCCAGTTCCTCGCGGACCATGCAGTTCGGATCGGTACCGCCCGCTGTCACGCCGATGGCCTGCGGCACGTAACCGATCCGGCGCCTGACTCCCTGCGGGTCGCGCAGCAGGTCAGCGCCGGCCACGGTGGCGGTACCCGCGGTTGGCCGCAGCAGCGTGGTCAGCATCCGCAGCGTCGTTGTCTTGCCAGCACCGTTCGGGCCGAGGAAACCCACGATCTCGCCGCCGTCGACGGTCAGGTCCACGCCGCGGACAGCTTCGACCTTGCTCTTGCGACTGGTAAACGTGCGCGCCAGCCCCTCAGCTTCGATTATCGACATTTCCTCTTTCCATCTCGCTCATCGCGGGCGTTCCTCGTGCCTGCTGTGTCGTGCCTGCCGTGCCGTGCCTGTGTTGTCATGCGGGCGCATCGTGCGCGTTGGCTCTCTCATTGAGGACTAATCGCGGGGCGAAGTCAAGTACTATCGCGTTTTGTTATGCCTGGTTTGGTGCATTTGAATGCCGCTGCCGGGGCGGGCTTGGTGACGGCTCAGGGGGCGTCGGACTCCTGCCGGTCTCTGGGATCAGTCGACTCCATGGCCTCCTCCGGCAGTTCAGCCAAGATCTTGGCGAACTCGTCGTGCCAGCGGACGTCGGTTTCCGCGCGCAGTTGGGAGCGGTACATGACGGCCGCCGCGAACGGGTCAAGGTAGCCCTTCTCGGTGAGCCGATGCCGCTCCGACTCCAGATCGGCGGCGATCACCGCCAGCATGTCCCGCCTGGCCGACAGCCACCGAGCAAGCTCAGCGCGATCAGGACTGGGACCGCCGAAGGTCAGCGCCACCCCGAGCTCGTCGGGTCCCCACCGGATCGTCCTGATCGCCCGCTCTCTGAGCATGGCGAACTCAAGCCACCCCTCGCCAGTGATCGCGTAGACGGTCCTGGCCGGCCGACGGCCAACCTTCTCCGTCCGCACCGCGTCGACCAACCCCTCGGCCTCCATCGTGCGCAACTCCCGGTAGAGCGCTCCGACGCTCACCCCACCCCACTCGCCAACGTTGGTTACCTCCGCAAGGCGTCTTATTTCGTGACCATGCCGAGGGCCGTGCCTGGCCAACGTCGCCAGCGCCATCAGCCGAGTGAGATTCACGCGATTAGTATCACGAGACTAGTCGCGTGATGTCAAGTCGATTTCGGTGGCGCCCTCATGGCGCGACGCTTGGTTGGCCAGTTGGCCAAAGGGACCACGGCACCTGGATCCGGGTTCCCCCAAACAGCGGCCGCCCCTCGCCGCCGCCCCACCCGCAGCGTGGGCCCCTGTCGTTATAGCGGCAGCGTGGGGCCCGTTGCTGTCGCTGGGAGTCGGGGGCGGCCGCTTGAGGCGGCGGTTAGGGCTAGGCCAGGTCGGCTACGTCGGCCATGTACGGGAGGTGATCGACGTCGTCGTCAGTGGCCGCCGCAGGTGGGCCCTCCGTCACCGCCAGGTCGGCCGACCCCGACGATGGCACCGATCCCGCCGACCCCACCGGCCCGGCCGACCCAGCCGCCACGGTCGGCCCAAGCGAGACTCCCGAGCCTGCGGCCGCATCGACTCCTGCCACCACGGTCACATCAGGCCCAGCTGACTCCTCGGCGACTGGTAGCGGCGGGGGAGTACCGCCGAACTCGGGGCAGAACTGCTGGTGGGCGCACCAGGCGCACAGGCGGCTGCGTCTCGGGCGCCAGTCAGCGGTCGCGCGGGCGCGTTCTATTGCTCGCCAGAGGGCCTCGACCTTGCGTTCGGTCGCGAGGAGGTCGGCTTCGTCGGGCGCGTAGCGCACGATCTCGCCGTTGCCTAGGTATATCAACTGCAGCAGGCGGGGGACGGTGCCGCTGGCACGCCAGAGGACCAGTGCGTAGAACTTCATCTGGAACAGTGCCCGCGCCTCGAACTCCTCGCGCGGCGCGGTGCCCGTCTTGTAGTCGACGATCCTGACATCGCCTGCCGGTGAGACGTCGAGCCTGTCGATGTAGCCGCGCAGCCGGAGGCCGGACGTGAGCACGGCCCGGACCTGGAGTTCCCGGTGGGCTGGCTCCAGCCTGGTTGGGTCTTCGAGCGTGAAGTAGCGGTCGAGCATCTCGCGGGCACCCTCAAGCCACAGCGCTCGTTCGGCTTCGTCGGCGAACAAGCCGCCAAGCTCAGGCACGTCGTCCACAAGCTTGGTCCACTCCGGCTCGATCAGCCGGCGGGCCGCCTCAGGGTTCCGCCCCTCCGCCGGGGCATCGAACAGCCGCTCAAGCACCGCGTGCACTAGCGTGCCGCGCGCCGCTACGGCGCTGGGTGCCTCCGGCAGCCTGTCGATGACCCGGAACCGATAGAGCAAGGGGCAGGTCATGAAGTCGGCCGCACGCGATGGCGACAGTGACCGCCCGAACGTAGCATCAGCTACACCAGCTTCGGGTGCCTCAGCAACCGTGCCTGTCACCGCCGTCGGGCTCTCATCCATCCCTGGCAGCGTAAGCCAGAACACCGACACTACGACCCGCATTGGCCGCCGGCGTGTTGGCGTGCAGGCAACTAGGCGGCAAACGACATAGCATCGTGTCGTGGCAACAAGCGCGCCTGACCGCGATTCGACCGGCCAGGGACAAGATCCGCCGCCAGGTGGTCCGCGGCGGCGAGACCCGAGGCTGGGCATCGTCGTGGCCAAGCCGTTCGGCATCCCGGTCTATATTTCGCCCTACTGGCTGATCTTCGCGGCCGTGCTCGTGGTGATGTACGCCACTGGAGTCGAAGCCAACAGCATCGCCAAGGTTTCCGACCGGTACATCGTGGCCACGGCGTTCGTGCTGCTGCTCTATGTGTCCGTGCTGGTGCACGAGCTTGCCCACTGCGTGGTCGCCAGGGGATTCGGCTTGCCGGTCCGCAGGGTGCTGCTCTACCCGCTTGGCGGCTATTCGGAAATCGAGCAGGAGCCTGGTACTCCTGGCCGTGAGGCCCTGATCTCAGGCGCTGGTCCGGCCATCTCGCTGGCACTGGCCGGAGTGGGTTATCTGCTGGCCAGGGTCGTGTCCGGAGGGCTGCCGCACCAGCTGATCTCGCAGTTGTTCGTCGCCAACTTCATCGTCGGGATCTTCAACCTGCTGCCTGGCCTGCCGCTGGACGGCGGCCGGATCTTCCGCGCCGGGGTCTGGAAGATCACCAAGAAGCAGTACACGGCGACGATAGCTGCCGCCTGGGCGGGCCGGGTCCTGGCCATCGCGCTGGTCGGCCTGACTTTGTTCAGCCAGCAGAGCCAGGGCTCAGTTTTCAGCCTGTACTGGCTGTGGCTCCTTGTCATCGCCGGCTTCATGTGGATCCAGTCAACCCAGGCGATCAGAGCAGCGAAAATACGGGAGCGGCTGCCGGCGGTCAGTGCGCGGCGGCTGGCCAGGCGCGCGATCCCGATCACGGCTAACGTGCCGCTGGCCGAAGCTGTACGGCGGGCCCAGGCGGCGAACGCCAGGGCGCTGGTCATCGTCGATCATGAGAACACGCCCACCGCCATAGTCAGCGAGACGGCCGTGCAGGCGACGCCGGACGAACGCAGGCCGTGGATAGAGGTCGGCTCGCTCGCCAGGTCGCTTGAGCCGACCATGGTGCTCTCAGCGGACCTGTCGGGAATGGAACTGATCAAGGCCGTTCAGCAGATGCCAGCGAGCGAGTATCTGCTGATCGAGCCCAGCGGTCAGGTGTTCGGCGTGCTCGCCGCGTCCGACCTGGACGTCGCCTTTGCCGGCGTCTGAAACGCGGGTTCGGGCGCAGGCGCTAGCCTGTCCCGGGTGATCAAGCAGCGCCGCGGGCCGTTTCAGCCCGGTGACCAGGTCCAGTTGACCGACGAGAAGGGCCGCAGGCACCGGCTCGTGCTCACCATGGGCCATGCGTTCCACACCCATCGTGGCTCGGTAGCTCATGATGACCTGATCGGCCAGCCAGAAGGCAGCGTCGTCAGGGCCTCGGGCGGCACCCAGTACATCGCGCTGCGCCCGCTGCTCGCGGACTACACCGTGTCCATGGCGCGCGGTGCCACTGTGGTCTACCCGAAAGACGCGGCGCAGATCGTGGGCCTGGCTGACATCTTCCCTGGCGCACGGGTGCTCGAAGCCGGAGCCGGATCGGGCGCGCTGAGTTGCTGGCTGTTGCGCGCCGTCGGCGAGGCTGGCTACCTGATCTCCTACGAGCGCCGCGCGGACTTCGCCGAGATCGCCAGACGCAATGTCGAGTCCTACTTCGGCGGGCCTCATCCGGCCTGGCACCTGATCGTCGACGACCTGCCCGGCAACGGCGAGCAGGACGAGAACGAAGTCGACCACGCCGAGCCGAGCCTGGTCGACTTCGACCGGGTCGTGCTCGACATGCTCGCCCCGTGGGAGCACGTCGAGACCGCCGCGCAGTGGCTCGCGCCAGGCGGTCTCATCTGCGGTTACGTGGCTACCACGACGCAGCTCTCGCGGGTTGTGGAGGAAATTCGCGGGCACGGCGGCTTCGACGAGCCCGCTTCGTGGGAGACGCTGCTGCGCGGCTGGCACGTCGAAGGGCTCGCGGTCAGACCGGAGCACCGGATGGTGGGGCACACCGGCTTCCTGGTGACAGCGCGACGGCTAGCGCACGGCGTGGTCGCGCCGCCTCGGCGGCGTCGGCCGGCCAAGGCTGCTCAGCAGTAACGCACGACCATACAACGCCCGCGCGGGCATGTTCCGCGCGCCGGAGGTTGGACGGAACACCCTTGTTCGGCTTAGATTAAGGAAGTAATCTGATGCCGGGTATGATGGATATAAGTATATACAGTGGATATAAGTAGATACGCTCAATACGTGACAGACGCATAATTTAAGGTTCGCTCGCGTTGCCGGCGGAATACTATCCGGTGGACCTGCGGCAGGCTCGGCTGGTCCCGGAAGGGTAACGATGCGACCACGAGATCGGTCGTTCCGGCAGAAAAGACTAGACCGGTGCCCTGCGCGAGGTTACGGAATGACCGGGCGTAGGTAGGGTCTAAGTAAGTCCGCTCCAAGGAGGGGGTGAGGGGCATGGCCTCTCGTGACGACAGCGCTCGCGCCGCACGCCATGATGACGAGGTCAAGGTGAAGGTTCTGACGGACCAGATCTCCTTCCTTGAGGAGGAGGTGGCGGCCTTGCGCAGCAAGGCCGCCGACTCGCCCCGCACCTCTCGGCTGCTCGAAGACAGGCTTGCTCAGACCGAGGCGGCGCTTGCCAGCCTTACCGGGCAGAACGAGCGACTCGCCGCGACCCTACGCGAGGCGCGAGATCAGATCATCGCGCTCAAGGAAGAAGTCGACCGGCTTGCGCAGCCACCGTCTGGGTTCGGCGTGTTCTTGCAAGCCAACCCGGACGGCACAGCGGACGTATTTACCGGCGGCAGGAAGATGCGGGTGTCGGTCAGCCCGAGCATCGACATCGACGAGATGCGGCCAGGCCAGGAACTCGTGCTGAACGAGGCGCTCAACGTGGTGATCGCGCTCGGCTACGAGACTGTCGGCGAAGTGGTCATGCTCAAGGAAGTTCTCGAGGGCGGCGACCGGGCGCTGGTGATCTCGCACGCCGATGAGGAGCGGATCGTCCGGCTGGCCGAACCCCTTCTGCTCGGCACTCTGCGGGCCGGCGACTCGCTGCTGCTCGAGCCGAGGTCTGGCTACGTCTACGAGCGGATACCCAAGGCCGAGGTCGAGGAGCTAATACTCGAAGAGGTCCCCGACATCACCTACGACCTGATCGGCGGGCTGGGGCCGCAGATCGAGCAGATCAGGGATGCCATCGAACTGCCCTACCTGCACGCCGACCTCTTCAAGGAGCATCGGCTCAGGCCGCCGAAGGGCGTCCTGCTCTACGGCCCGCCCGGCTGCGGCAAGACGCTGATCGCCAAGGCCGTCGCGAACTCCCTGGCCAAGCAGGTCGCCAGGCGCACGGCCGAGCTAGCCAGCCAGGGCATCGCCGACGCCACGACGGGCCAGGCGGCCAAGGAGGGCAAGAGCTTCTTCCTCAACATCAAAGGCCCAGAGCTTTTGAACAAATACGTCGGGGAGACTGAACGGCACATCAGGCTGGTGTTCCAGCGGGCCCGTGAGAAGGCCAGCGAGGGCATGCCGGTGATCGTGTTTTTCGATGAGATGGACTCGATCTTCCGCACCAGGGGCTCGGGCGTGTCGAGCGACGTGGAGAACACGATCGTCCCGCAACTGCTCAGCGAGATTGATGGCGTCGAAGGGCTCGAGAACGTAATCGTGATCGGCGCGTCCAACCGCGAGGACATGATCGACCCGGCGATCCTGCGGCCAGGCCGGCTCGACGTGAAGATCAAGATCGAGCGGCCCGACGCCGAGGCGGCCAGGGAGATCTTCTCCAAGTACGTGGTGGCGGCCCTGCCGCTGCACCGGGACGATGTCGCCGAGCACGGCGGCTCGTCGGAAGCTACGGTCGTCGAGATGATCCAGCGGGTCGTCGAGCGGATGTACAGCGAGACGCAGGAGAACAGGTTCCTCGAGGTCACCTACGCCAACGGCGACAAGGAAGTGCTGTACTTCAAGGACTTCAACTCCGGTGCGATGATCCAGAACATCGTGGACCGGGCCAAGAAGATGGCGATCAAGGAGTTCCTCGAGACCGGCGTCAAGGGGTTGCGCGTCGCGCACCTGCTGTCCGCATGTGTCGACGAGTTCAGCGAGAACGAAGACCTGCCGAACACCACCAACCCAGACGACTGGGCGCGGATCTCCGGCAAGAAGGGCGAGCGCATCGTCTACATCAGGACGCTGGTCTCAGGTAAGAGCGGTAACGAGGCCGGCCGGTCGATCGACACCGTGGCGAACACCGGCCAGTACCTGTGACGATGCTAGCCGGAACGCGCTCGGCGACACGCACTTGGGCCGTCGCGCTCAGCTACGGTGCCGCTGGCAGTCCGGGACTAGTGTGTGAGCCATGACCGTTCGCCGGGTGATGGGCATCGAGACCGAGTACGGCGTCTCCGTACCCGGACAGCCTGGCGCGAACGCGATGGTGACGTCCTCACAGGTAGTCAACGCCTACCACTCGGCCACGGCGGCTCGAGCCCGCAGAACCAGGTGGGATTTCGAAGAGGAGAACCCGCTACGGGACGCGCGCGGCTTCGACCTGTCCAGGGACACCGCCGACGCCAGTCAGCTCACCGACGAGGATCTCGGTCTCGCCAACGTCATCTTGACCAACGGCGCGCGGCTGTACGTGGACCACGCGCACCCGGAGTACTCAGGGCCCGAGTGCACCGATCCGATGGCCGCCGTGCTCTGGGACAAGGCTGGAGAGCGGGTCATGGAGGAAGCGGCTGCCCAAGCCGCGGCACTGCCAGGCAGCGCGCCCATCCAGCTCTACAAGAACAACACCGATAACAAGGGCGCCTCCTACGGCTGTCACGAGAACTACCTGATGAACAGGTCGACGCCGTTCGCCGAAATCGTCAGGCACCTCACGCCGTTCTTCGTGACCAGGCAGGTGGTGTGCGGCGCCGGCCGGGTCGGCATCGGTGCGGACGGCCGGGAAGACGGATTCCAGATCAGCCAGCGGGCCGACTTCTTCGAAGTCGAGGTCGGCCTTGAGACGACGCTCAAGCGTCCGATCATCAACACCAGGGACGAGCCCCACGCCGACCCTGAGAAGTACCGCAGGTTGCACGTGATCATCGGCGACGCCAACATGAGCGAGGTTTCCACTTACCTCAAGCTCGGCTCGACCGCGCTCGTCCTGTCCATGATCGAGGACAGGTTCCTCGGTGCCGATCTGGCCATCGACGGGCCCGTCGCCGAGCTTCGCGCCGTTTCGCACGATCCGACCTGCCGCCACCTGGTCACGCTGCGGGACGGCCGGAAGCTCACCGCGGTGCAGGTCCAGATGGAATACGCGGAACTAGCCCGCAAGTACACGCAGAACAGGTTCGGCGCGGACGTCGATGACCTGACGGTGGACGTGCTCGACCGGTGGGAATCGGCGCTAACCCGGCTGGCCGAAGACCCGATGCAGCTCGCCGGTGAGCTTGACTGGGTCACCAAGCTGCAGGTTATCGACGGATACCGCAGCAGGGACGGCCTGCCGTGGAACCACCCGAGGCTTGAGCTGGTCGACCTGCAGTACGCCGACGTCAGGTCCAGCCGCGGCCTGTACAACAAGCTCGTATCGGCAGGCCGGATCCAGCGGCTGCTGAACGAGCAAGACGTCACCTGGGCGATCACCAATCCGCCCGAGGACACCAGGGCCTATTTCCGCGGCCGCTGCCTCCAGAAGTACCCAGACTCGGTGGCGGCTGCCTCATGGGATTCCGTCATATTTGACATTCCGGGCCGCGAGTCACTGCAGCGAGTACCCACGCTCGAGCCGCTGCGCGGCACCAAATCTCACGTGGGCGATTTGCTCGACCGCTGCGACACCGCTGCCGAACTGGTCACCGCGCTGACCGGCAAGTGAAAAAGCCGAAGGCGCGGGGGGGTGCGGGGGGTCGTCCCCCCTCAAGCCAGCAGGGCCGAAGGCGCGGGGGGTGCGGGGGGTCGTCCCCCCTCAAGCCAGCAGGGCCGAAGGCGCGGGGGGTGCGGGGGGTCGTCCCCCCTCAAGCCAGCAGGGCCGAAGGCGCGGGGGTGCGGGGGTCGTCCCCGCCAGGAGCACCGTCACGGTCGCGTCCCGGTTCGGCGCGCGGTGATTAGCCAGAGCACTCGCTGGCGAGGATAGCTTTAGGGTTCAGGCAAGAGCATGGAGGTTTGGTATGGCGACCAAGGACACCGGCGGGCAGCGGCATACCTCTCGGCGTAGCCAGGACGAGGAGGCCACCGCTGAGCAGAGCACAGAAGAGGTCAAGGAACGGCACGAGAAGCTGACCGACGACGTCGACGCGATCCTTGATGAGATCGACGAGGTGCTCGAAGAAAATGCCGAGGAGTTCGTCAGGTCCTACGTCCAAAAAGGCGGGGAGTGACCGACGGCCAGATATGCCGCACGCGACCCGGTGGCAGTAGGGTCAGGTGCGTACCTGACCCCACTGAGGAAAGGATGGCGTTGGCTGACACCGATACGCCACTGACGGCTGCGGCTTACCTGACGGCGCGGACGTCGTCGTTCAGCGACTTCCTCACCGCCGCGGCACCCGACCTGCTGCCGGGCGCGCGTGGGCTGAACCTGGACAGCGGCGTGGTCAAGGATCTGCCGCACGGCACGACGATCGTCGCCGCCGCGTTCAGCGACGGCATCGTCATGGCGGGCGACCGGCGGGCCACGGCCGGGCACATGATCGCGCAGCGAGACTTCGAGAAGGTATACCGCAGCGACGAGTACTCCTGCATCGGGATCGCGGGCGTGGCCGGGCTCGGGGTCGAGTTCGTCCGGCTCTTCCAAGTTGAGCTCGAGCACTACGAAAAAATCGAGGGCCGGCTGCTCTCGCTGGAAGGCAAGGCGAACCGGCTCGCCGGCATCGTGCGCGCTAACCTCGGCGCCGCCATGCAAGGACTCGTCGTGGTCCCGATTTTCGCTGGTTACGACACCGACGAGGAAGTAGGACGGATCTTCAGCTACGACGTCGCCGGCGGCCGCTACGAGGAGCATAGGTTCTATTCGATCGGGTCCGGCTCGGTGTTCGCCCGGGGCGCGCTGAAGAAGCTTTACGTCGACGGCATGAACGAGAGCGACGCGATCATGGCCTGCATGCAGGCGCTCTACGACGCCGCCGACGACGACTCCGCTACCGGCGGGCCCGACATGAGCAGGCGAATCTACCCGATCATGGCGACGGTGACCGCCGATGGCTACAAGCGGCTCTCTGACGCCGAGGCTGCCCGCTACGCGGAGGCTGTGGTGGCCGGCCGGATGAACGAGCCTGACGGGCCGGCTGCCTCGATGCACCAGGTCAGCGGCCCCGCGCAGTAGCACGCGCTCCCAGCCAACAACTCAAGTAAGGGACAGACCAGCGGTGTCGATGCCGTTCTACGTGTCGCCTGAACAGGCGATGAAGGACAAGGCGGACTATGCGCGCAAGAACATCGCGCGTGGTCGCGATGGGGTCGTAATCCAGTACGCGGACGGGATCTTGTTCGTGGCGCCGAACCCGTCCCGCGCGCTACACAAGATCAGCGAGATCTACGACCGGATCGCGTTCGCCGCGGTCGGCCGGTATAACGAGTATGAGATCCTCCGCAAGGCGGGCGTCAGGTACGCGGACATGACCGGTTACCAATACGACCGCCAGGACGTGACCGCGCGAGGGCTGGCCAACTGGTATGCCCAGACGCTCGGCACGATCTTCACCGACAGTCCCAAGCCTTTCGAGGTCGAGATCGTCGTGGCCGAGGTCGCCGAAGCGCCGGCCGAAGACCAGATCTACCGGATCACCTTCGACGGCTCGGTGAACGACGAGCACGGCTATGTCGCGGTCGGCGGCCGGGCGGAGCGGATCGGCGCCGTGCTCAAGGAACACTTCTCAGACGGGCTGTCGCTGCCGGACGCGCTGACGACCGCCATCGCCGGCTTGTCAGCCCCGGCGAACGGCGACCGGACCGAAATTGTCCCCAGCCAGCTTGAGGTCGCCGTGCTCGACCGGACAAGGGATCACCGCACGTTCCGACGCCTCACCGGCAGCCGGCTGGAGAGCCTGCTCGCCGAAGCCGCTCAGTCCGCGCAAGCAGCGACCGCTAGCGCTGACCCACAGTCACCGGACCCGAAGCCGTCGAGCCCAGCGCAGCCGACCCCGAGCGAGTCGCCGGCCCCGGATGCGAAGCAGAAGCGGCCGTCCAACGGCCAGAAGCCGACCGCGCCCGACTCCGGCCCAGCCGACGGGAACGGCGGCACGAGCTAGCATCGACAGCGACGACGGACGAGCCTGCCGTGATCCAGTGGCTGGGCTTCGCGGCCGGGCTCGTGCTCGTCGCGGTGGCCTGGTCGAGCGTGATCAAGACATTCATGATCCCGCGCGAGACCCATACCAGGCTGAACAAGATCGTGGCCGCCTGTATCTACAGATCGTTCATGTTTGCCACCAAGCACGTCGACGATCTCGTTCAGCGGGAGAGCGTGCTAGCACTCGCCGCGCCCGCGTTCTTGCTCTGTTTGCTGTCCTCGTGGCTCGTCTGCCTGTGGATCGGCTTCGCTCTGCTGCTGTGGCCGACCAGAGTCGGCTTCGTGACGGCATTGCGCGAGTCTGGGTCCTCCCTGTTCACACTGGGCTTCGCGTTCCCGCACGGACTTGGCGGCAACCTGATCGTGTTCGTCGCCGCGGCATCTGGCCTCGCCGTTCTGGCGCTGCTGATCGCCTACCTTCCGCTGCTCTACGCGGCGTTCAACCGCAGGGAGACCTTGGTCGCCACGTTTGAAGCGCTGGGAGGCGCGCCGCCGTGGGGGCCAGAACTACTCGCCCGCCAAGCCCTGATCGACAACGATGCCGTGCTCCCCGGCCTCTACGCACGCTGGACCGAGTGGGCGGCTGACCTATCGGAAACCCATGTCAACTATCGCACGCTAATCTATTTCCGATCACTCGACCCAGCGGCGTCCTGGTTGCTATCGCTGCTCGCCGTGCTCGATGGCGCTGCGCTGCACCTGTCGCTAAACCCCTCGTCGGCCCCGCACGAGGCCAGGCCACTGCTCCGGGTCGGCTACATCACGCTGCGCCGCTTGGCGGCCACGATGAACCTACCCGTGTCCGAGGACCCGGCGCCCACCGACCCGATCGACCTGACCAGAGCCGATTTCGACGAGGCGGTGCGGTGGCTGCACGAGGCTGGCTGGCAGACCGAACGGCGCGCGGATGACGCCTGGCCGCACTTCCACGGCTGGCGGGTAAATTACGAAGCCGCCGCCTACAAGCTCGCATACCACCTCGACCTGCCGCCAGCGCTGTGGTCTGGTCCGCGTCGATCGGGCCGGCGCGCGGCGCAGCCGCCCCAGCGACCCGCCGACCGCAAGCCGGGTCTGATGAACTGAACGACCGCCGGCTGACGATATGATGACAGCGTGAGTAGCACCAAGTCTTCGATGACGATCGACCTCACCAGCAATGTGCCGTTGCATGAGCAAGTCGCGGCCGCGATCAGGCGCGCCATCGCCGAGGGCGAAGCCGAGTCAGGGGAGCGGCTACCGCCTGCCAAAGATCTCGCCGCGGTGCTGGGCGTGAACGCCAACACGGTGTTCCGGGCGCTGCGGACGCTTCGCGACGAAGGGCTGGTCGAGTTCCGGCGCGGTCGCGGTGTCACCGTCACGGGCGTCGCACCGCACCGCAGCGCGGTCATCACCATGGCCCGGGACCTTGTCGCGCTCGGGCAACGCTACGGTTACCAGCCTGAGCAACTCGCGCAGATCGTCCGGCAGCTTTCCTGAGACATCCGCCGCGCCTAAAAACACCACGCGTCATGCTTTGACTACCCGTCGGCGCAGGCGTCAGGATATGCACTACACGTCTTTGATTACGTGGCAATCCGGCGCCTAGGCGGATGTCGGGGGGAAGGAGTAAACCTGCGTGAGCGGCGTGGACATTCATAACATGCGGACGAACTCCGTCATGCCGGGCGGCGGGATAGCTCGCCGGCCGCTGCACGTCATCATGCTGGCCGATTGCTCTGGATCGATGGCCGGTCCCAGAATACAAGCGCTGAACTTCGCAATTGGCGATATGATACAACATTTCGCTTCATGGGAAAGAGAGCAAGAAAAGCGGATCCTGGTCAGGGCGGTCGCTTTCGCCGACGAACCTCGCTGGCACATCCACGACGCGATGCCGGCCGCGGTCATGACCTGGAAGGCGCTCTCGGTGGTGCCTAGAGGCAGGACCAACATGGCGCCAGCGTTCCGCCTGGTAGCCGAGGCGCTGTCCGCCGACCAGGCGAGCAGGGGCCTGCGCCCGGTGATCGTGCTGATCACGGACGGCTTGCCGACCGACCTGCCCTCGGACTTCGACTCCGGATTGCAGGCACTGCTCGACGTCCCGGCGGGACGGGACGCCATGCGAATAGCCGTCGCGATCGGCAGCACGGCGCGCTCGGAAGCGCTGACCAAATTCATCGGCAACTCAAGCCTGCCGGTGCTCGTAGCCAGCGACGTCGAGCAGATAGCCGACCAACTGCACCGTGCGTCGCTCTGGGTGACTAATCCGAATATCCGGTCGGCCGGTTTCTACGGTGATAACGCGGCGCCGCAGGGACCAGCCTTCCGCGACATCTCCGACGTGGTGCTGTGACGTATGGCCGGACATGACCGTGGCGCCGACCCGACCCTCCTGATCGACCGCCCAGCATCGTGGGATGCCTATTTGGCGAGCGCCATCGGCGCCGACCACGTGCGGGCGGGAACGCCGAACCAGGACGCGATCGCCGCGACGAAATTCGAGTTCCCCAACGCGCCCGGCCTGCTGACATTCGCCGTGGCCGACGGCCACGGCCACGCGCGCCATTTCCGCAGCGAACGCGGGTCTAAGTTTGGCGTCAAGGCAGGCGTGTCCGCCGCCCGGGCCTGGGCCGAAGGCTTGGCTGTCGGCGCGCCGATCTCGCAGGAAGCGGCGAGCCGGCTGGTCGACGACGTGGTCACCGCGTGGCGCGAACTGGTCGCTGCCGATCTTGCGGCCGATCCGCTCAGCGACGCCCAGGTCGCCGCGCTGCCGTCCGATGACCCGCCGGAGATACCGTACGGCGCGACGTTGCTGCTCGGCGTGCTCCGGCCCGATGTCGCCGTGCTCGCCCAGATCGGCGACGGCGAGGTTCTGCTCATCCTGCCGGATGGCCGTCACCTGATGCCGATCCCGACCGACAGCAGGCTCGACGGAACGCAGACCACCAGCCTGTGCCAGCCCGATGCGGTCTCGGCGTTCAGGATCGCGGTCGTCAACCTGGCCAAGACGCCGGTCTTCGCGGTCTTCGCGGCAACTGACGGCTACGGCAACGCCCAGGCTCAAGCCGCCTGGCAGGAGGGCGTCGCCACGGACCTGGTGCGAATGGGCAGCCAGTACGGCCTGGAGTGGATCGGCAGCCAACTCAGCGGCTGGGCCGCGCTCTGCGCGTCGTCGCAGGGCAGCGGCGACGACTCCACCGTCGCGCTCTCGCTCAATTCGACGGCCGTTCTCGCTCCGCCCGGCCAGCGGCAGCGTCGGTCGCTCGGCGACCAGGTCCATGACAACACGACGCTGCCGTACCTGCGGTCAGCGGCCGCAGAGCAGACGCTGACCTGGCACGACGCGCCGCCTGCGGCGACCCTGCCCGCAGCGCCGATACCCGTAGCGGCTGGACCGGCCGGGTCGGACTACGGACCGCCGGGTGCGACAGTGAGGTCCGCCTTCACCCGGCGGCCCGCGCTCTGGATTGGCGGCATCGTCGTCGTGGCACTCGTGGTGGTCGCCGTCGTGCTGCTGTTCAGCAATGGCCACTCCGCCCGGACGCCAGCGTTCCGGCCGAACCCAGGGCCGACGCACACCTCAGCCACGCCGACAAGACGGCCCACGACCAGCCCTAAGGCCAGCCGCACCGCCAAGCCGAAGACGAGCCCGACGTCGGGATCGCAACCATGAGTGAGCTGAAAAAAGGCGACTCGGTTTACATGCGCTCTGGCAGCGGACCGCTTTACGTGCAAGAACGCCTCGGCCGGGGCGGCCAGGGCACGGTATTTCGCACCGAGCTTAACGGGCGCCAACTCGCGGTGAAATGGTACCGGGCATCGGAAAGCCGGTGGTTCGACGAGAAAGTACAAGCCGGCCTGGTCAAGCTGATCGAGAGCGGCAGGCCAAGGAACCGTGCGTTCATCTGGCCGATCGACATGGTCTCGAGCCCTGGAAGGACGGGTTTTGGCTATGTCATGCCGATGATGGAACCGCGCTTCGTGACGTGCTTCCAGATGCTCGCCAACGAGCGACCACCCGATTTTCACATCAAGATCAAGATAGGCCTCAATCTGGTCGACGCCTTCGCCTCGCTGCACAGCGACGGGCTTTGCTATCGCGACATCAGCTTCGGCAATCTCTACGTAGATCCCGGCACCGGTGACGTCGCGATCATCGACAACGACAACGTGGGAACTACTGGCGAGGAGGCCCTGATCAAGGGAACCCTGCAGTTCATGGCCCCAGAAGTGATGCTCGATCAGGCGCCGCCGCGCACCGAGAGTGACCTGTACTCACTCGCTCTGTTCCTATTCTACCTGTTTTGTCATGGCCATCCGCTTGAGGGTACAGCGGTCGATGACTCTTATAACTCAAATGAGTCTGATCGGCCATCGGATCAGGCAGTACTGCTCAAGCACTTCGGTCAGATGCCGATATTCGTTTTCGACCCGGTCGACATCTCGAATCGGCCGGCCGCCGGTCACCCGGTGAATAACTGGTGGCCCGTCTATCCCAAATTCTTCCAGCAGATGTTCATACAGTCGTTCACGACCGGGATCAAGGACCCGACGTTGACCGGCCGGATCATCGAGAGCCTGTGGCGCCGGGCCCTGCACCGGCTGTCGGACTGCGTCTGGCAATGCGGCACCTGCAACGCAGCGTTGCTATTCGACCCGGCCAACCCACGTCGGCCATGCTGGAATTGCCGCACTATTCCGCCCAACCCGATGCTGCTCAAGACCACTGGTTATGCACTGGTGATCTGGGAAGGCGCCGTGCTCACCAACCGTCACCTGATGCTGTCCGGCCAAGGCGATGAGCCGATAGCTGTGGCCGAACTTGACGACCGCATTCCGGGTGCTGTGCTGCTCCGCAACGTCAGCGAGCACATCTGGGACATCGACACAGCAGGTGAAAGCGGCCAGCAGGTCAGTCCCGGCCACAAGGTGGTAGCGAGGCCGAGACGGATCAAGATCGCCGGCAAAGTGGCCACGATCGTCAGCGCGCCGCAGCCATAAGGAGTTCATATGGATCAGATCTGGGACGCCGGAGGTGAGGCCGGCGGCGCGCTCGCGCACGTGGTCGAGGGCTTCGGCGCGCCCGTGCTCGGCCGGCCTGACATGCTCGAGGGCCTGCTGAAGGACGACGTGCCGCAGTTGCCCCGCGAGGTCGCGATGCTCACCGAAGCAGCCCGCTTCGGCGTCGCCGACCAGCTAGCCGACCGTGTGCAGCAAGGCGTCGCCGCACAGGCCGCGCTCGCGATGGTGGCGACCGAGATGACCTCGCGGACCGCGGTCGACGCCTCGGGTGCGCTTTGGGCGGCTGGGGTATTCGCGCGGGTGATCGGCTACCAGGTAGCTGGTCCGCCGATCGCCCCAGTGCCCGACCCGCAGTCCCAGCAGACGTTGCTGCCGAACCCGGTGCCAGCCCCTCCAGTGCAGCCAGTCCCTCAAGTCCGGCCGACAACCGTGGAGCCGACTCCCGTGCCGCCCGATCCGGCGCCGCCCACCCGGGTGGTGCACGATGCCGCCGAGGTCACCAGGCGGCTGGATGGCGGTCCGGGATTCGACGGCGCGACGATCGGGGTCGAAGGGGTCACGATCCCGCCGCGCGGTGACTACCCGCAAACTAGGCCGCCGATCGTTCCGATCACGCCGAGCGGCCTCCGCCTCGGCGTTCCGGCGGCGCTGGCTACCGGCCTCACGTTGGTGATGCTGCTGTTCTGGGTGCTGTCGGCGTCCTCGCACGCCGACGCGGTGCGCGCCTGGACGGGCATGCTGCCCCTGGTCGCGGGCGGCGTCGCGATAGCGATCTGGGCCGGGCGGGGCCTGCCTGGCGGCGTGGGATTCGCCGCGGTGGTCGGGCTTACCGTGCCGGCGATCTCATTCGCGATCTACGACGCCGCGATCGCCGCTGAACTGCTCAACCTGTCGGCCGCCGAGCGTCACGTGCTCGAGGGGACCTCGATCGTCGCCATCCTCGCCGCGATCGCGGCCGCTTGCATCGCCGTCGCGGCCCTGAATCGCTGGCGTCAGATCGGTGCGCCGCAGCCCGATGGCCTGTCGGTGCTGCTGTCCATCGCGGGCGTCTGCTTCGTGCTGGCGAACATCATCGGCCAGGTGCACCGGCCAGGTCAGGAGCTGATCGGTAACGTGCTCGGCCCGCGAGTGGCCGGGTGGTGGATCCTGTGGGGCTTGATCTTCCTCGTGGCATTCGGGTTGCCGCCGGCGCTGGCCATCTTCCTGCGGCCGGGTTCGCCCGCGCACCTCGCCGTCTGGGTCGGCTGGCTGCTGATCGTGTTCGCCTGGCAGATCTCCGACAGCCCGACGGACGGCTACAGTGCCGCCGCCGGTCTGTACGTGACCTGGATTTGCTGGCTGATCGCCGCCGCCTGCACTGCGGTGTTCGCCTTCCGAAAGCCGGTGCGGCCGTTACCTCGTTGACCTCCGCTGTGACGGGGTATGAAAGCTGCCGTTGATAATGTCTGGCATGGGCGATGCAAGCCGGCGTCCGCGAGCACTGTGGAGGGGAACGTGGCTGCCGACCTAGCGACTATCACCGGGATGACCGCGCCGACTGAGCTGCTGATCGGCGGTCAGTGGACACCCGGCCGAGCCGGAGTGATGCCCGTGATCGATCCGGCGACCGAAGATCCGATCGCCGAGGTCGCCAACGCCACTCCGGACGACGCGCTCGACGCCGTCGCGGCTGCCCACGGGGCACTGGCGGGCTGGGCGGCGACGCCGCCCAGGGTCAGGGGTGAGTGCCTGCGCCGCGCCTACGAACTGATGATCGCCGACGCCGAGGCACTGGCCAGGCTGATGGTGATGGAAAACGGCAAGGCGCTGCGCGACGCCAGGGCTGAGATCACCTATGCGGCGGAGTTCTTCCGCTGGTTCTCAGAAGAGGCGGTGCGCCTCGCTGGCATGGTCGCCACCGCCCCGTCCGGCGCGAACCGGATCTTCGTGCAGCACCAGCCGGTCGGCGTGGCGGTGCTTGTCACCCCGTGGAACTTCCCCGCCGCGATGGCGACCCGCAAGATCGGCCCGGCCCTGGCTGCTGGCTGCACGGTCGTGCTCAAGCCGGCCAAGGAGACGCCGTTGTCGGCGCTCGCCGTCGCCGCGATCCTGGAGCAGGCGGGCGTTCCCGACGGCGTGGTGAACGTGCTGCCCACCAAGTCTCCCGGGCCTGTAGTCGGCGCGATGCTGGCCGATCCAAGGGTCAGGAAGCTATCGTTCACCGGATCGACCGAAGTCGGCCGGACGCTGCTGCGCACGGCGGCCGACACGGTCACGAACTGCTCGATGGAGCTTGGCGGCAACGCGCCGTTCCTGGTGTTCGCCGACGCCGACATCGAGGCCGCCGTCGATGGTGCGATGATCGCCAAGATGCGTAACGGCGGCGAAGCTTGCACCGCGGCGAACAGGTTCTATGTGCACGACGCGGTCGCCGCCGAGTTCTCGGCCAAGCTGGCGGCCAGGCTGAGCGCGCTGAGCGTCGGGCCCGGTCTGCAGGACGGCACTGAACTCGGGCCGCTCGTTAACGCCGACACCAGGGACAAGGTTGCGACCTTGGTTCAGGCGGCGACCAACGACGGCAGCAAGGTGGTCACTGGCGGCAGCGCGCCTGACCGGCGCGGCTACTATTACACCCCGACCGTGCTCGATGACGTGCCCGTCACCGCCGGGATCTTGAACGAGGAGATCTTCGGGCCGGTCGCCCCCATCGTCCGGTTCTCCGACACCGACCAGGCCATCAAGATGGCCAACAACACCGAGTATGGGCTGGTGTCCTACCTATACACAGGTGACCTGCGGCGCGCGCTGCAGGTCGCCGAGGCACTGGAGGCCGGCATGATCGGCATCAATCGCGGCGTGGTCAGCGACCCGGCGGCGCCGTTCGGCGGCGTGAAGCAGTCGGGACTCGGCCGTGAAGGCGGCCACGAGGGGCTGCTCGAGTTCACCGAGACCAAGTACATCGCAGTGGACTGGTGACGTGGACAGGCGAATTTTCGGACTAGAAAACGAATACGGCGTCACCTGCACGTTCCGCGGCCAGCGCAGGCTGTCCCCGGATGAGGTGGCCAGGTACCTGTTCCGGCGGGTGGTGTCCTGGGGCCGCAGCAGCAACGTGTTCCTGCGCAACGGCGCCCGACTGTACCTCGACGTCGGCAGCCACCCCGAATACGCCACACCGGAATGCGACAGCCTGGTCGACCTGGTCACCCATGACAAGGCCGGGGAGCGGATACTCGAGGGCTTGCTTGTCGACGCCGACCGCAGGCTGCGCGAGGAAGGCATCGCCGGCGACATCTACCTGTTCAAGAACAACACCGACTCGGCCGGTAACTCCTATGGATGTCATGAGAACTACTGTGTCGCCAGGCACGGCGAGTTCGGCCGGCTGGCCGACATCCTGATCCCGTTCCTGGTCACCAGGCAGATCATCTGCGGCGCCGGCAAGGTGCTGCAAACGCCGCGCGGCGCGGTCTACTGCGTCAGCCAGCGCGCCGAGCACATCTGGGAAGGTGTGTCGTCGGCCACCACGAGGTCCCGGCCGATCATCAACACTCGCGACGAGCCGCACGCCGACGCCGAGCGGTTCCGGCGGCTACACGTGATCGTCGGCGATTCGAACATGAGCGAGACCACGATGCTGCTCAAGGTCGGCACCACCGACCTCGTGCTCCGGATGATCGAGGCTGGCACCGTGATGCGCGACCTGACGCTGGAGAACCCGATACGGGCGATCAGGGACGTCAGTCACGACATGACCGGCCGACGCAAGATCAGGCTGGCCAGCGGCCGCGAGATGAGCGCGCTGGAAATTCAGCACGAGTACCTGTCCAAGACCCGCAGCTTCGTCGAGGGCCGGGGGACCGACAAGATCACCAGCCGGGTGCTCGAACTGTGGGAGCGCGCCGTCCGCGCGGTGGAGACCGAGGATCTTGACCTGGTGGCCCGAGACATCGACTGGGTGACCAAGTTTCAGCTCATCGAGCGATACCGGGCTAAGCATGACCTGCCGCTCAGCTCGCCCAGGGTCGCTCAGCTCGACCTGGCCTACCACGATGTCCATCGCGGTCGCGGGCTGTACTACCTGTTGCAGAGCCGCGGCGCGGTCGAGCGGGTCTGCTCGGACCTGGCCATCTTCGAGGCCAAGTCGGTACCCCCGCAGACCACCAGGGCTCGCCTGCGCGGCGATTTCATCCGGCGAGCGCAGGAGCGGCGCCGGGACTACACCGTGGACTGGGTGCATCTCAAGCTAAACGACCAAGCCCAGCGCACTGTGCTCTGCAAGGACCCGTTCAGGTCAGTCGACGAGCGCGTCGAGAAGCTCATCGCCGGAATGTAGCGCTCAGACTACTCAACGTCACTAGAGTCACCCTGTGTGATCACGGGGGCCCGCGAAAGCGCGATCGATTCGGCAATTCATACCCGATTTCCCAGATGGATTCGGGCATCCATCGCGACGAGCGCTCGGGCAATTGCCACCGGCGGAGTCTGGGCGGTGGCGGCGGTGACCCTTTTTGTCTGTTATCTGCATGTCGCCCGCAGCACGCCGGTCACCTCGGACGGCGCGTCGAACGCGCTGCAGGCGTGGGACATGCTGCACGGCAATCTGCTGCTCAGCCACTGGCAGCTTTCCGACGTGTCGTTCTACACCACGGAGTTGCCCCAGTACCTGCTGATCGAACGACTGGTCGGGCTGAGCACGCAGGTGGTGCACATAGCGAGCGCGATGACGTACACGCTGCTCGTGCTGCTTGCCGCCGTGGCGGCGAAGGGTCGCGCGACCGGCCGCGAAGCGATCGTCCGGTGCTTGCTCGCGGCCGGCATCATGGCCGCGCCACAGGTCGGCAATGGCGTCTACGTGCTGCTGGGCTCGCCCGACCATATCGGGGCGACTGTTCCGGTGCTTACCGCGTTTCTGCTGCTCGACCGGGCGCGTCGACGCTGGTTCGTGCCGATCGCGGCCGGAGCGCTGCTATGCCTGGCGCTGATCGCCGACGGCATCGTGATGTACACCGGCGTGCTGCCGGTCATCATCGTCTGCGCCGCGCGCTGCTATCAGGCCAGAATCCGGCGCTCAGCCCGCTGGCGCGACCTGTGGTTCGAGCTTGCTCTCATCGTCGCGGCGCTCGGATCCGTGCTGCTGGCCGGTGTCATCCTCAACGCGATCAGGTCCGCCGGCGGCTTCATGGTCTGGCCGCTGCCGACGGCCCTGGCCGCGCCGGCTGATCTGCCCCATTACTTGGTCACGACTGCCAGGGGGCTGCTGTTGCTGTTTGGCGCCAATTTCTTCGGCCATAACATCGGGTTCGTGGCGGCCCTCGCGGCCGTGCACTTGATCGGCCTGGCGCTGGCCCTGGCGGCGACGTGCTCGGCGATCAAACGCTGGCCCGGCGCCGACATGATGGTCCAGTTCCTCGCGGCCGGCGTCGTGATCATCGTTGTCGCCTACGCGTTCAGCACCAGGGCAGGGAACCTGCTCACCGCCCGGGACATCACCGCCGTGCTGCCGTTCGGGGCGACGCTGGCTGGCCGGCTGCTGGCCGGGCGGCTAGCCAGCGCCAGATTGCTGCCCGCGATGTCGGTCGTGCTCGCCGGTTACCTGATCAGCCTCGGCCGGATCGTGGTGCTCCAAGCCGCGCCGCCGCAGAGTGCGAGCCTGGCGTCCTGGCTTGCCGCTCATCACCTCGACGACGGACTCGCCGGCTACTGGAACGCCAACGTCACCACGCTTGAGACCGGCGGGCGCATCGTGCTGCGGTCCGTGCTGGCCGACGGCAGCCAGATCACCAGCGACTACTGGGAGGTTCGTTCCGACTGGTACGACCCGAAGATTAACAACGCCAACTTCATCGTGCTGGTGCCTGGGCCTCCGGGTTTTAAGCGGTATCCCACAGTCGCATCGGTACGTGCAGCGTTTGGTCAGCCATTGCGCATCTATTACACAGCTAGCTACACGATTATCGTGTACGACAAGAACCTGCTCGCTGACCTGGTCCCTGGTGCTCCGCCGGCGCCGAAAACGGTGCCGTCCGCACCTCCGGCCGAGCCGATCCCCGGTCTATGACCGGCCTTGGCGCGTCCTTCGACCGGTAGGCTGGCCGAACCGACCGACTCACCTACTGAGGACTCCCATGCGACGTGTGGCCGTGGCGCTCCTGCTCCCCATCGCAGTGATCACAGCGCTGGCCGGATGCGGCGGGTCCGCATCGACGACCCCAACAAACATCAACGCGGCCGTGAAGATCTCCGGCGCGGCCGGCAAGCCGCCGACCGTCTCGATTCCGGCCAGCAAGCCGAGCAACGGTTTGGTAACAAAAACCCTAGCTGCTGGTAGCGGTCCGGTGATCCCGTCGACCGACTCGATCCTCACGAACTTCGAGGTGTTCCTCTGGCGCGGCAAGACGCACAAACTGCTCTTCTCCAGCTACAGCAGCACTCCAGAAGTGCTGCCGGTCAAGATCGGCCTGACCGGCTTGCAGACCGCGCTGTCTTCCGCCCGGGTCGGCAGCCGGGTGATGGCTGTGCTGCCACCCAAGTATGGCTACGGTCCGCAAGGCAACTCCCAGATCGGCGTCAAGCCGACTGACACGCTGGTCTGGGTGGTCGACGTGCTGCAGGCGTTCGGCCCGACGCAAAGCGCCACCGGCCAGCACCTCTCCGACGGCGGTGGCAGTCTGCCGAAGATCACGGCCACGCTTGGATCATCACCGCAGATCGCCGTCCCGAAGTCGGCCCCGCCCGCCAAGCTGGTGGTAAAGACGCTGATCAAGGGCACCGGCGCGCCGGTGAAGACCGGTGAATCCATCGTGGTCAGGTATGTCGCGTCAATCTGGCGCACCGGCAAGGTGTTCAACGACAACTGGCCGTCGCTGTCGCAGCCGACGACGCCGCCGAACGTGTTCACGCTCGGTCAGCTCATCCCGGCGTGGAACACCGGCCTCGTGGGCGTGCCCGTCGGCAGCCGGGTGATGCTCGTGGTGCCGCCCGCTGAGGGCTACGGCAAGACCGGTCAGGCCTCGGCTGGCATCAAGGCGACCGACACCCTGGTCTTCGTCATCGACATCCTCTCGACCGCGACCTGAGCAGACCAGCGACCACGAGTAGCGAACCCCGGTGGCCCAAGGTCCACCCGACCACGGGCCACCGGTAAGCCAGGCACCCCCGAGCGCGCTCTGTCGACTCGTGATGTGGACCGGCAATCCACTGCCCTGCCCGTCCCGCCCCGCGATGGATACGGCAATCCATCGCACCGGACCACTCAACCCACGCGATGGATGTGGCAATCCAGCCGGGAAACCCGGTGTGAATTCGGCAATCCATCGCAGCGTCCGGCAGGCCAGAGCCGATGGATTCGGCAATCCATCGCACCGGAATTGGAAGCAGTGATACTTAAGCAGTTCTACGCGAACAACAGGCTCTTCAGGGGCGGTCCAGGAGACGCCTATTATGTCCAAGTCTGATAAATACGGGTGGTTCGACGGCTGGGTCGAAGGGTACCTGGACTGCGCCATCACTCTTACTCCAGCGAGGATCAGCCCTGCGGCAAGGTCCTCGAGCTGGTTGGGGCAGAGTCGCTTCCTTCCAAAGAGCCGTGCGGCCTTCCTGCGCTGGCAGACGAAGGCACACCGTCCTCATGGAAATGATCACCGGCGTGGTCATAACACGGGAGGTTCTGGAGACGACTAAGTTCGCCTCCGGATCCGTGCCGTTCCCTTGGTTCTGAGAATTCAGGGAGCGCTCGATCCGATGCTGGCGGCGTGTCGGCCAGCGGCGCCCGCGGCTAGGAAGTAGGCCAAGTCCTCGTCGAGGCGGCGGCCCATCGTGGACAGCGGGACCGGACACGCGGCGAGTACCTCGCGCAGCCCTTCGACGCTGACGGTAACCAGCGTGTGCCGGGCGGCGAGGGGCTTGGCGGCCTCGATCACGTCGGCGCCGAACTCGCCGGGCAGATCCGGCACCACGACGTCGGCCCGGGCCAGCGCCACCCGGCCGTAGGCGGTCAGGCTGTGATGGCTGATGCCTCGGTGCCGTCGCCTGGCGTCGGCTTCGCTGATCCGCAGGCTGGCCACCGGCTTGCCGCCGAGCACCGACACGGCGTTGACCGCCTCGCCGCAGGCCACGCCGGAGAAACCCCACCCGGTCCCGGTGCCGAGGTTGCCGGGACCCTGGGCGACCACGATCATCTCGGCGCCGAGCACATGCCTGGCCGCGAGCAGCCCGCTGTGCAGGGTGACCGCCTCAAGGTCGCCGCCGAACGCCTGGCCGACCGTGATCGTCCCTGCTAGCCAGCCGATGTCGGACAGCATGGATACGGTACGGGAGAACCAGGCTGGCAACGCGCCGCCGTCCAGCATGACGTAGGCCACCTTGACGTCCTGGTCGACGGGAAGCTGGTCGACTAGAGGCTGGTCGACTAGAGGCTGGTCGCCGAGACCAGCGGACGCGATTCTTTCGGCATAAAAGGCGGCCAGCACGGCGGGCAGCGCTGAGTGCAGGTCGGCGACTACCACCGGAATGCCGTCCAGGCTGTCGGCGTCGCGGAGCGTCTCGTGGTGAACGCAGCCTTGTTCGTCGGCGCCGAGCACGGTCGCCTGCATGGGGGTGTAGCGCGCCTTGACCAGGTGGCCGGGGCCCCGCGGGTCGGCGGGCAGCCGGTCGGGAATCGCGACGACGAGCGCGTAGCCGCCGGTGCCGAGCCCAAGGTCGAGCGCGCCGGTGTTCAGCAGCACCCGGTCGCCGGGTTCCGGGCGGCCGGTTAGCTCCGGGTAAGCCAGCGCGCGCACGGGGACTCCGGCGATCGTGACCTCGAGTTCGACCGCGCCCCGCCATTCCTTCCGGACGGCGGTCACCTCGCCGCGCCGCCACTTGATCATTTGGTCCTCCCGACTGTGTTTTCCCCGATCTGTCACACCGACTGCGCGGAGTTGCGTTAGAAGGTGTGGACAATCCACCGTGTGCTCACCTGCGCACGGTACCGTCGATGCGGGGACCGGCAGTGTGGGCTGAGGGGTGCACGATGTCGAAGCAGAAGACCGAACGGCTGCTCAGTCTTGTTGTCTGCCTGCTTTCTTCGCGACGGTACCTGACCGCGGGCCAGATCCGCGCCGCGGTACCCGGATATCCGGACTCATTCGAGGCGTTCAAGCGGATGTTCGAGCGGGATAAGGACGAGCTTCGCGAACTCGGCATCCCGCTTGAGACGGGCGCGAACGCCGGCGTGGACGACGAGGTTGGGTACCGTATTTCGCGCCAGGCGTACGAACTGCCGGAAATCATGCTCGAACCCGACGAGGCGGCCGTGCTCGGGCTCGCCGCGAAGGTCTGGCAGCGGGCCGAATTGGCCGGAGCGGCGGCCGGCGGGCTACTCAAGCTGCGGGCCGCTGGCATCGACGCCGAGGAGACCAACCAGCCAGGGATCGAGCCGAGGCTGCAGACCGAGGAGGCGGCGTTCGGGCCGCTGTGGCGGGCCGTGCGGGACCGGCGGCCGGTGACGTTCGGCTACCAGGCCGCCGGGCGCAGCGCCCCGCAGCGGCGCAATCTTGAGCCTTGGGGCGTGGTGAATAGGCACGGCAAGTGGTACGTGGCTGGGTTCGACCGGGATCGCGGCGAAGAGCGAGTGTTCCGGCTGAGCCGAATCGACGGACCGGTCAGCTTCACCGGGCCGCCGGGGACGGTCGTCGTGCCGCCGGGCACCGACGTGCGCAAGTCTGTGCGGGACTGGGACGGTGAGCCACCGCCGGTGCGGACGGCTGAACTGCGCATTCGTTCCGGTACGGGATATGGTCTGCGTCGCCGCGCGATCTGTGACAAGCCGGCCGGAACTGGCGACGGTAGCGATGAGGAGCAGTGGGATCTGGTCCGGACCAGGTTTTCCGACGCGGGCTGGTATGCCGACTACATCGCCTCGTTCGGCGCCGATGTCGTCGTGCTCGAACCCGTTGACTTGCGTGAAGCCGTGATCCGTAAGCTCAAAGGGGTGCTCGCATGAGCGGCTCCGGAGGGTCGGGGTCGTCCACCCGGGCTAACACCGCGACGGACCGGCTGCAGCGGCTGCTCGCGCTCGTGCCGTACGTGGTGAGCCGGCAGGTGGTCGGGCTCGCCGAGACCGCGACGGCGTTCGGCATCAGCGAGCATGATCTGGTCGATGACCTGAACATGCTCTGGTGCGTCGAGCTTCGTTCGCCCGACCCGTACTGCCCGATCGACCTGTCCTACGAAGGCGGGGAGATCATGGTGACCGAGGCCGAGTCCATGGACCGGCCGCTGCGGCTCGGCACCGATGAGGCGAGCGCGCTGCTGATCGGATTGCGGCTGCTGGCCGAGTTGCCTGGACCGCAGGACCGGTCGGCCCTCCGGCGCACGATCGCCAAGCTGGAAGCCGCCGCCGGCGAAGCGGCGGTCTCAAGCGCACAGGTCGCCGTGCAGATGGATGGCCGCGCCCCGGCCGACGTTCAGGCGGACGTAGCCGACGCGCTGCGGCGCGGCAAGCGGCTGCACATGTCCTACTACGTGCCAGGCCGGGACGAGGCGACCGAGCGCGATGTCGATCCGATGCGGGTCGTCATCGTGCAGGGCCGGGCCTATCTGGAGGGATGGTGCCGCCGGGCCGAGGCCGTCCGGCTCTTCCGGCTCGACCGGGTGCTCGGGCTCACCGTGCTCGACATTCAGGCCGAGGTTCCCGACCAGGCCGAGCGCCGGGACGTGGACTCTGGGCTGTTCAGGCCGTCCGCGGGGGACATCAGGGTCGAGCTTGAACTCGCTCAGGCCGGCCGCTGGGTAGCCGAGTACTACCCGTGCGAGAAGATCACCGAGCTTGACGACGGGCGGCTGAGCGTGGTGCTTCGCACCCCAGACGTTCGCTGGGTGCGGAGGCTGGCGCTGCGGCTAGGCGAGGACGGCAAGGTAACCTCGCCACCCGAGCTGGCCGACCAGATCACCAAGGACGCCGCGGCCGCCCTGGCGCAGTACTCTTAGCCAGCCGAGGCAATCCGCGCAAGCGCTCGCGACGAATCAGGTAGGCCAGTGAACGCGCGTGTAAACTACAAAGCAGGGCAGCATGCGCGCAGCGCTTCCCAACTGAATGGGGACTTGAGAATGAGTTTCTTTGACGCTCCTTGGCACATCGTGATTCTGCTGCTCGCCGCGCTGCTGTTGTTCGGCTCGAGCAGGCTTCCCGGTGCCGCCAAGGCGCTCGGCAGCTCCATGAATATCTTCAAGAAGGCCGTCAAGGAGGGCAGCGAGGATCCGGACGGACCGGGCAGCTTGGGCGCGAATCAGGCTACCGTGGTCCCGCCGCCAGCGCAGATCACCAGCCCGCCGGCCGCTGACCCGAAGCAGGCGCAGATCGACGAACTGCAGCGGCAGCTCCAGGATTTGCAGCGTAACCAGGCCGCGAGCGACGCCACGCCGCAAGCGCAGCCCCACGGCCAGTCCTACTGAACGCAGAGCCGGTGATGTCCGAGTCGCAGGACAGTCCGGCGCCGGGCGCCGGAAGGGCGGGCGGGACGGGCGGCAAGCCGCCGCGTCCGCCTAAGTCTCGCCGGGTGGCCAACCCCGAGGCTAGGATGCCGCTCATCGAGCACATCCGCGAGCTACGCAGACGTGTCGTCAGGTCGATGCTCGCCATGCTGGCCGGGACCATCGGCGGGTGGTTCATCTTCTCTCCGATCTGGACGTTCATCGTCCGCCCCTATTGCCGGCTTCCGGCGCGCTACCGGTACCAGTTCGGAGGCAGCGGCAAGCACGAGGCGTGTCACCTGATCGTCACCGGGCTTTTCGACGGGCTTTTCATTCACTTGAAGCTCGCGATCGTCGTTGGCTTGATCATCTCGAGCCCCGTCTGGCTTTACCAGTTCTGGGCCTTCATCGCACCTGGGCTGCACCGGCGTGAGCGGCGCTGGGCGTACTTCTTCGGCGGCTCGGCCTTCCCGTTGTTCCTGCTCGGCGGGGTGCTCGCCTATTTCGCGATGTCCAAGGGCCTGCGTTTCCTGCTCGGACTCGTGCCGGCCAATACGTTCCCGCTGATCACAGTGACCACCTACCTGAACTACGGCATGGCGATGCTGCTGATCTTCGGACTCGCCTTCGAGTTGCCGCTGGTGATGGCGCTGCTTAACGTGGCCGGGATCCTGACGCATCAGCGATTCGCCAAGTGGCGGCGAGGAATCATCTTCGGAGTCGTGGCGTTCGCGGCGGTGGCGACACCGAGCCCCGATCCGATCAGCATGCTGCTGCTCGCGGTCCCGTGCGCGCTGCTGGTTGAACTCGCGGAGGTCTTCGCCTGGGCTAACGACCGGCGGCGGTTCAAGCAGCGCGGCATGTACCCGGGGCTGACGCCCGATGAGATCGCCGAGTACGACCTCGACACCGACCCGCTCGCGTCGGTCGGCTCTGACGACGTCGACCAAGCCACCTAGCCTGGTCGCAACCGGGCCAGGCAAACCGGTCGATAGTTCGCGCCACCCCCGGTGCCCGTAATCTTGTTCGCATGACGACGCCGGCTCAACCCGCCGACCGGTACGCCGCTTTCATGCGCAGCCGCGAAGGGGATGGCAGGCGCGGGCCCAGTAGCCCAGCGCTGACCTCCTTCCAGGCGATGTACGAGTTCGAGTTCGACGACTTCCAGCTCGCCGCCTGCCGCGCGCTCGACGAGGGACACGGGGTGCTGGTCGCCGCGCCTACCGGCTCGGGCAAGACGGTCGTGGGCGAGTTCGCCGTGCATCTGGCGCTGACCAGGGGCCGCAAGTGCTTCTACACGACGCCGATCAAGGCCCTCTCGAACCAGAAGTACGGCGACCTCGTCCGGCGCTACTCGGCTGCCAAGGTCGGCCTGCTCACCGGCGACAACGCGGTGAACGGCGATGCACCCGTGGTGGTGATGACCACCGAGGTGCTGCGGAACATGCTGTACGCGGGCTCGCCCACGCTCACCGGCCTCAGCCACGTAGTGCTCGACGAGGTGCATTACCTGGCCGACCGGTTCCGCGGCGCGGTCTGGGAAGAAGTGATCATTCACCTCCCCGAATCGGTGGCGCTTACCGCGCTGTCGGCGACGGTCAGCAACGCGGAGGAGTTCGGCGACTGGCTCACCTCGGTGCGCGGCGGTACGTCGGTGATCGTCGATGAGCACCGGCCGGTGCCGCTCTGGCAGCACATGATGGTGGGCAGTCGGCTGTACGACATGTTCGCCGGGCCGGCGCGCGACGGGCGCCCGGCGGTCAACCCCGAGCTGATCAGGGTTTCGCAGCGGGACGCCACCCGCTTTCGCAGCCCTAGTCACCCGCCCGCCAGGGACCGGCGCGGGCGTGACGGCCGTGGCCACCGGCCTGCGTCTGGTGGCAGGCCGCAGCGATTCGTGCCGCCACGGCGCAGTGAGGTGATCAGCAGGCTGGACCGAGCCGGACTGCTTCCCGCGATCACCTTCATCTTCAGCCGGGCGGGCTGTGACGCCGCCGTGCGACAGTGCCTGATGGCGAACCTGCGGCTGACGACGGCAGGCGAGGCCGATGAAATAGCCGCGATCGTCGCCGAGCGCATAGCCGACATTCCGGATGACGACTTGCCCGTGCTCGGCTACGACGACTGGCGCGCTGGCCTGCTGCGCGGCGTCGCCGCGCACCACGCTGGCCTGCTGCCGACCTTCAAAGAGGTCGTCGAGGAACTGTTCGCGGCCGGCCTGATCCGCGCGGTCTTCGCCACGGAGACGCTCGCGCTCGGCATCAACATGCCGGCCAGGACCGTGGTCATCGAACGCCTGGACAAGTGGAACGGCGAGACTCACGCCGCGCTGACGGCGGGGGAGTACACCCAGCTCACCGGCCGGGCCGGACGCCGCGGCATCGACGTCGAAGGGCACGCGGTCGTGCTCTGGCAGCCGGGCCTGGATCCGCTGGCGGTTGGCGGGCTGGCCGGGATCAGGACCTATCCGCTGAATTCCAGCTTCCAGCCGTCCTACAACATGGCGGTGAACCTGGTCGGGCAGGTCGGCCGGGAGCGAGCGGCCAAGCTGCTCGAGTCGTCGTTCGCGCAGTTTCAGGCCGACCGGGCGGTTGTCGGCCTCGCCCGGCAAGCGCGAAAGCTCAGGGATTCCGCGGGCGGGCTGGCGGTGACCTGCGAGCGCGGCGACTACGCCGAGTACGCCAGGCTGCGCGCTGAGCTTTCGCAGCGCGAGAAGGAGCAGTCCAAGGACCGCTCGGCGGCACGGCGCGCTGCGGTGATCGAGTCGCTCGGGCGCCTGGGGCGCGGCGACGTCATCGTGGTACCCGGTGGCCGCCGGGCCGGCACCGCGGTCGTCGTCGAGCCTGCCATCGACGCCAGCGCGCCGGCACCGCTGGTGCTGACTGAGCACCGGCAGATCAAGCGGCTCGGCGTGGCCGAGTGCCCCGACCCGGTCAAGGCCGTGCTGCGAATCGCGATCCCGGCTAGGTTCAGCCCGAGGTCGCCGCAGCATCGCAAGGATCTCGCCTCCACGATGCGGAACAAGCTCGTCGACGTCGATCCACGTCAGCTTCGCCGGGTCGCGGGCGGCCACGACGGGCTACCCGACGAGGCTGATGGCGCTGGGCGCGCGACCGGCCCGTCGCGGCATCGTGGCATCGACCAGGACATCGCCGACCTGCGCCGACGGCTGCGCGAGCATCCGTGCCACGCATGCCAGGACGGGCAGGCACACGCCCGGCAGGCCGAGCGGTACCTGCGGACCGAACGCGAGGCCGACGCCCTCGACCGCAAGGTGGCCAGCCGGGCGCATGTGATCGCCCGGACGTTCGACCGGGTTTGCGGGCTGCTCGAACACCTTGGCTATCTACGGGGCGACGAGGTAACGAAGGACGGCAAGATGCTGGCGAGCATCTACTCAGAACTCGACCTGCTCACCGCGGAGTGCCTGCGCCGCGGCATCTGGGGCGAGCTGGGCCCGGCCGAACTCGCCGCCTGCGTGTCCGCGCTGACCTTCGAATCGCGCCGTCAGGAGGACATCGGCCCGCCGCGACTGCCGGGCAGCAAGGTCGCTACCGTCGTGGCCGCGATGACTAGGCTGTGGGGCGAGTTGTACGGCGTCGAGCATGACCACGGACTGTCGTTCCTGCGCGAACCGGACTTCGGCTTCGCCTGGACCTCTCACGCCTGGGCGTCTGGCCGGTCGCTCGAACAGCTACTGACCGACGAACTGACCGCCGGTGATTTCGTGCGGGCGGTCAAGCAGCTCATCGACCTGCTCGACCAGATCAGGGCCGCGGCCGGCGATTCCGCTCTGGCTGGCACGGCAGCGCAGGCGGTGACCGCGCTGCGACGTGGCGTAGTCGCGTATACCTCGGTGCAGTAGCCAGGAGCCGCGCGTACCCGGCTTTGCCGACCAGTCTTGAGCCGGTTCTGGCAGGATCACCAGGGTGGGTTCGCTGATGTTGCTTGATTCCGCGTCGATGTATTTCCGCGCCTTCTATGGAGTGCCGCCCGAGTCGATGACCGCGCCGGACGGTACGCCGGTGAACGCGGTTCGGGGTTTCCTCGACATGATCGCCAGGCTCGTCCGGGCCAGGAAGCCGGCCCGGCTGATCGCGTGCCTCGACGCGTCCTGGCGGCCGGCGTTCCGGGTGGCAGCGATCAGCTCGTACAAGGAGCACCGGGCCAATCCCGACGGCTCGGAGCAAGTGCCGCCAGCGCTGACCGCACAGATCCCGGTGATCTTTGACGTGCTCGCCGCCGCCGGGATCGCGACGGCCAGCGTCTACGGGTACGAGGCCGATGACGTGATCGGCACCCTGGCCGCGCGCGCCGACTGCCCAGTCGAGGTCGTCACCGGTGACCGGGACCTCTTCCAGGTCGTGGACGATGCTCGCGACGTGCGCGTGCTGTACATCGGCCGCGGCCTAGCCAAGCTTGAGGTGATGGACGAGGCCGCCGTGCACGCTAAGTACCAGATACCCGGCCGAGGTTACGCGGCGTTCGCCGCACTGCGCGGCGACCCAAGCGACGGCCTGCCCGGGGTGCCGGGCGTGGGTGAGAAAACGGCAGCCGCGCTGGTCAGGTCGTTCGGCTCGGTCGAAGGGATGCTGACCGCGATCGACGCCGGCCACGGCGGCTGGCCGGCCGGCAGCCGGGCCAAGCTCGTCGCCGCGCGGGCTTACCTTGAAGCCGCGATTCCAGTGGTCGCGGTCGCCACCGACGCGCCCGTGCCAGTCACCGACGGCCACCTTCCGGTCCGGCCACCCGACCCGGCCGCGCTAGCCGACCTCGACGCCCGCTGGGACCTGTCGTCCTCACTCGGCCGTGTGATGTCGGCCCTAGCCCAGCGCCCCAGTTAGCCATAGCTAGGATCCCACGCTGCTCCGGCCGCCGAGAACCGGGCGACAGCTAGGGACCCACGCTGTCGCTATGCTGACGCGGATGGGCACTGCCCTTAACTTCTGGATTTACATCCGTTTCCGGGAGATTTGACGGGACGATGGTGAGGGTGTATTCGACTGGTTCGCTGATCCATTTCCGTCGTTCGGCGGCGGTGCGGCCGGAGGTTCGCTGGCGGTCAGCACGGCCGGGCGGGAGGGCGGCGATCGCGGCGTCGAGGCGGCCGGACACAGTCAAACGTGACGTCCTCAGGCATCTCAAATCCGAACTGGCCTAGGAGGGTGACCGAGTACAACCATGCTGTGCGCTTGTTGCCCTGGCTGAACGGGTGACGTTGGGCTATGATCCGGACGGCCACCGCAGCCTTCCCGGATGTCCCAATAGCGCTGTCGATCAGCTCCCGCTAGACCGACGGGAGACTGGGGCTCACGAGTCAGCGAGAGCGCGCAGGTCGTCAGCGGTCAGGGCGATGGCGCGCTCACGCTGGCGCTTGCCTGCCTCGTCGATTGACTTGGCCATAGCGATAGCATCCACGGCAGCGGCCGAGATAGTGCCGCCCTGCGACCGGGGCGCACGAGCAGTAAGCCAGTCCGCCAAATCGTCCGGAAGGTCCAAGTGATCCACTCGCGTCATCGTGAACCTCCTCCCAGGGACTTCCGTCATCGCCGAAGGTTGTAAACAAGATAACTTATCAAACCCTTCCCCGGGAGACTGCCGCATCATCGCCGACGAGGTGGTGCGGTGCTGAGGCGCACCTTGTGCTCGGACCTGGAAGGCGCGTAGGGGTAGCTGGCGTGGCCTGGGCGGTTCGGGCCAGGTGGGGTACGGCGGCCGCCTCCTGAACATCGGCCACGGATGACACACTTGCTCGGTGACCACCGTGATTATTCCTGAACTTCCGATTTCTCTCGATCACGATGGCAGCCCGGCCTGCCAGCACGCAGTCGAAAGCGGCGCCCTGACGCTCACCGCCGCCGCCGGCACCGACCTGTTCATCGATCCATCGGGCGCGGAAACGACACCGGACGCTGGCCGGCTGATCGGCGTGCCGCCGGACGGTGACTTTACGCTCACCGCCAGGACCACGGTCGAGTTCGCCAGCACCTTCGACGCCGGCGTGCTGCTTGTCTACGCCGACGAGCGGCACTGGGCGAAGTTGTGCTTCGAGTTCTCACCGCAGCGGATTCCGATGGCCGTCACCGTGGTGACCAGGCAGATGTCCGACGACTGCAACTCTTTCGAGGTCACCGGCCAGGAACTGTGGCTGCGCATCACCAGGATCGGGCGGGCGTGGGCTTTCCACGCCTCGACCGACGGCCACTGGTGGCGCTTGCTCCGCTACTTCACCTTGACCGACCCCACGATCGACCCAGCCACAGCACCCATCCGGGTGGGCTTCCTCGCCCAGTCGCCGGCTGGCCGTGGCTGCACGGCCAGATTCGACCACATCGCGCTGCGAACCGGCGCTCCCAAGGATCTTCGCGACGGCAGCTAATTTAGATGGTGAGATGATGGCGAGGCCGTCGCGAAATTGCCGCACCGAAGTGGAGAGTCAGCATGTCGGACGAGCTTTACCCAGCCACCAGGCTGGCTGACGCCGCCGCTGCGGCGATGCTGGCTGGTCTTGACGCACTGCTTCTGACGCCGGGACCGGATCTGCGTTACGTAGTCGGCTACGACGCGCACGCGCTTGAGCGGCTCACTTGCCTGGCGATACCAGTCGGTGCCGATCCGTTTCTCGTGGTGCCCAGGCTTGAACTGCCAGCGGCGCAGGCGTCGCCCGCCGGACGCCTTGGCATCGAGATGATCCCATGGGACGAGACCGACGACCCGTACGCGCTCGTCGCTAAACGCCTGGACGGCACGAGTCGCCGCTCGCCGAGCGTGGTTGGCCTGGCCGACCGGATGTGGGCGCTCATGGTGCTGCGGTTCCGCGCCGCGCTGCCTGACGCCGAGCAGAGGCTGGCCAGCGTGGCGCTCAGCCCGCTACGGGCGCGCAAGTCGGCCGCCGAGGTAGCAGCGTTGCGCGAAGCGGGTCAGACGATCGACCGAGTGCACGAGCAGGTGCCCGGGTGGCTGCGGCCGGGCCGGACCGAGGAGCAGGTGGCGGCGGACATCTGCGAGGCGATCGTGGCCGAAGGCCACAGCCGCGCCGACTTCGCGATCGTCGCCTCGGGGCCGAACGCGGCCAGCCCGCACCACACCGCCGGTGATCGGATGCTGCGCGCAGGAGACGCCGTGGTCGTTGACATCGGCGGGACCATGCCCACCGGTTACTGCTCGGACTGCACCAGAACGTACGTGATCGGCGACCCGCCCGACGAATTCGCCGCCTACTACCAAGTGCTCAAGGACGCTCAGCACGCCGCGTGCGCTGCCGTGCGGCCAGGCGTCAGCGCCGAGTCAGTGGACGCGGCGGCGCGCGAGCCGATCACCGCAGCTGGCTACGGCCAGTACTTCATTCACAGGACCGGGCACGGCATCGGCCTGGAGACCCACGAGGATCCGTACATCGTCGCCGGCAACACCGAGCAGCTTCGGCCCGGACACGCGTTCTCGGTCGAGCCTGGCATCTACCCAGGACCGCACGGCGCCAGGATCGAGGACATCGTCGTCTGCACGGAAACTGGGTGCGAACGGCTGAACCTGGCGACCCGCGATCTGCGCTCGGTACCGGCCTGACATGCCAGGCGTCGAGCGGGAATACCGCAGCGAAGAGGCCAAGGCGCTACTCGAACTGACCGCCGACCTGGCCGACAAGGAACTTAGGCCAGCGGCTGCGGCGGCCGAGCGCGACGCCATTTTCCCTCGGGACGCGTTCAGGTTAATCGGTCGTGCCGGGCTGCTCAGCCTGCCTTACCCGGAGTCGCTCGGTGGCGGCGGCCAGCCTTACGAGACCTATCTGCAGGTCGTGGAGGAACTGGCGGCTGCCTGGCTGACGATCGGCCTCGGGGTCAGCGTCCACGTGCTGAGTTGCTTTCCTCTGGTGAATTTGGGTACCGCCGAGCAGCAGGAGCGCTGGCTCCCCGGCATGCTGAGCGGTGACCTGCTCGGTGCTTACTGCCTGTCTGAACCCGGCAGCGGGTCCGATGCCGCCGCCATGCGAACAACGGCATCGGCCGATGGCTCTGCTTTCGTTCTGAAAGGGGTCAAGGCGTGGATCTCGCATGCCGGACAGGCTGACTTCTACGCGGTGTTCGCTCGAACCTCCGGCGAATCGGGCGGCAAGGGCCGCTCCGCCGGGATTAGCTGCTTCCACGTGCCCGGGCAGACAGCGGGCGTCAAGGCGGCCAGTCCCGAGCGCAAGATGGGCATGCGCGGCTCGGTCACCGCGCAAATGCTCTTCGAGGACGCGGCGGTGCCTGCCGATCAGCTAGTCGGCGACGAGGGCAAGGGGTTCTCGATCGCACTCGCGGCGCTGGACGCGGGCCGTCTCGGGATCGCGGCCTGCGCGACCGGCGTCGCCCAGGCGGCGCTGGATGCAGCGGTGGCCTACGCCACTGAGCGCAGGCAGTTCGGCCAGCCGATCATCGAGTTCCAGGGGCTGGCGTTCATGCTCGCCGACATGGCCACCTCGGTAGCCGCCGCGCGGTCGCTCTACCTCGCCGCGGCGAGGCGCAAGGACGCCGGGCTCCCGTACGGGCAGCAGGCGGCGATGGCCAAGCTATTCGCCAGCGACACAGCCATGAAGGTCACCACCGACGCCGTCCAGGTGCTCGGCGGTTACGGCTACGTCGAGGACTTCGGAGTCGAACGGCTCATGCGCGAGGCCAAAGTGCTGCAAATCGTGGAAGGCACCAATCAGATTCAACGGGTCGTTATCAGCCGGTCCCTCGCGGTGCAGGCCAGGGGGGCCGACCCCCCAGAACCCCCCGCAAGCGGCTAGCGTAGCCCGCGTGGAGGCGATCAACAGGCAGATTCTGGCGCTGCTCGCGGCTGACGGCCGGTTGAGCTTCACCGAGCTAGCCCGCCAGACCGGCTTGTCCGTCTCGGCTGTCCAGCAACGCGTGCGCAGGCTCGAGGAGCGAGGAGTGATCCAGGGCTACAAGGCGAGCATCGACCCCGATGCGGCCGGGCTCCCGCTGACGGCATTCGTCTCGATCAAGCCGTTCGATCCGGCGGTGCCCGATGACGCTCCGCAGCGACTGGCGCACCTGCGGGCCATCGAGGCTTGCCATAGCGTGGCTGGCGAGGAGAATTACATCCTGAAGGTTCGGGTCGCCGCGCCGGCCGAGCTTGAGGAGTTGCTGCAACAGATCCGAGCGGCGGCGAACGTCTCCACCAGGACCACAATCGTGCTGAGCACCCCGTACGAGGGCCGTCCGCCGGATCTGTGACCGGAGCCGGGACGGCCGCTGTCTGCCGGCCGCCGCAGCGCGACGGCGGCCGGCAGATGCGACTCCCCACCGGAGCAAACTCCAGGGCGCGGGCTATCCGCGCGGGTGACGGGCAGTGCGTGTGTTCTGAGCTAGCCGACTGGGAGCACTCGCACCTTCTCTGGCACGCCCGAGGCGACATCACGCGGCACTATCGCGACGGTGCCGTGATGCGCGATGGCTGCCATCGCAAGCTCCTGCTTACGCACGGCCACAACCGTGGCGCCGCGCAGCAGGGCGCTGTCAATCAACGTTGTGTACGCTAGGCCCTCGCCGGCCGGCGGCATGGCCAGCACGAGATCCTGGCCGGTGATCTTGGCCGTCCGATCAGCCCTGTCAAGGGATTCCATGTACTCCCTGTGCGTGACGGGCACAGGTCGCAGCCTGCCGTCCTGCCCGCGCGAGAAGGGCAGCAGCGCGATGTCATCCGGCCGCCCGCTGGACGGCCGGATCATGTCGAGACCCAGCAAGTCGCTGAACTTCGTGGTACCCGCGGCGTCGGCGAACGAGAAGACCTGGCGCACCCAGGACCTGTCGGCTGCTGCCAAGGCTCCTTCGGCGAGCGGCGGCGACGTGATCACCATCCGCGCGCCGCTCTCCGCTAGCTGCCCGGCCGTCTCAGCCGCGCACAGCGACGCGTCAACCGGGGACGGCACGCCGCCTGCCGCCCGCACCGCGTGCATCGCGATCGCGAAGCTGACGACGTCGGGCACCATGATCCCTACCACGTCTCTCGGGCGCAGCCCGCGCCAGGTTAGTCCGGCGGCTGCCGCCTGGACTGTCGACGCGAAGCTGGCGTAGCTGTACGACTCGCCTCCAGGCCCGCCGTCCTGGCGGGCGCCCCCCACAAAAGCGATCACGCCGACCCGGTCCGCCGCCACGCAGACCAGCCGTCTGGTCGCCGACACTTCGGCGGTCAGATCGTCCAGCTTCGCCATCTCCTCGTGCCCTTCCGCGGGCTGAGCCCGACAAATAGAAGGTTACGTGGCGTAAGCATGCGAACACATCCTTAGATGTATGCAGCTCAATATGTAGATTTCGGCGAGCGCATATGTAGGGCGCGATCTGCGGGTATGTACTACGGTCTGGCGGAGCGCGACACCATAGCTACAGTATGTAGCCCGGAGGGCTGCATAACCCGTCTTGGGTTGACTTGACGACCCAGGCGATGAGCTGGGCGCGCGAGCTGAAGTCCAGCTTGCCGAAGATATTCGCGATGTGCCTGGCGACCGTGGCCTGGGTGATGAACAGCCGGTCGCCGATCACGCGATTGGACAGCCCTTGGGCCACAAGCACGGCAATCTCGCGCTCACGTTCGGTCAGCGGGCCAGGCCAGCCGGTTGGCTCACGACGCCGCGGCGGCCCAGCCGTCGTCCCCGCCCGCCTGGCGGCCTCATGCGCGCTCATGCCCCGCCCCTCGGCGAGCAAGGCCAGCACGGCCTCCCGGCCGAGATCACCGCGCGCGGCTTCGACCAGGTTCTCCAGCTTGCCCGCGGCGGCAGGCCCCGGATCGGGCAGCGCCTCGAACAGCGTCCTAGCCGTACCGGCGAGCCTGACCGCCCCGGCGAAGTCGCCCCCCGCCAGGGCGAGCGCCGCGAGCGAGGCGACTCCGCGAGCGATCGCGAGGCGCTGGCCCGTCAGCAGGCTCAGCGTCATCGCCTCGGTCAGGCTGGCCCTGGCCGTCGGCAAGTCGTTCGCGTCCAGGGCGAGCTGGCCAAGGCTGGCGAGGCAGCGCGCCATCTGCGGCCTGCCGCCTACCTGCCGGTACAGGCCGAGCGCGTCGCTGAAGTGACGGCGCGCTTCGGCGTTATCGCCGCGGACGCGGGCTAGGCGACCAAGGCCATACCGCACGTTGGCCACCGCCCAGCCTCGGCTATCTCCGAGCACGCCGAGCGCGTCGGTATAGGCGGCATGAGCACCGTCCAGATCACCCTGGCTGGCGATCGCCGCGCCCTTGACCGCCAGCGTTATGCCTTCTTCCCATCGGTCGGCTACCTGCCTGGCGGCGGCGAGCGAGGCGTCGGCCTCGTCGAGCGCTTCCGCTGGGCGACCGCCAGCCAGCGCGAGCAAGGCGAGCATTCGCTTCGCGCCCGCCGGGTTGCCGTCCTGGGTTGCCAGCGCCGGGGACAGCGCCACCTGCGCGTACTGCCGGGCCGCGACGTAGTCCTGCTGTTCGAAGGCGATTTCCGAGCGGACGACGAGAGCGCGGGACCGGAGTGCTGGCCTGACCGCTCCAGCCCGGCTCAGGAACTTGTCGAGCCACACCGAGGCGCTCTGATCACCGGCTGCCAGCCAGGCGATGCGCATCGCGTTGCAGAGCCGCAAGCCCTCTTCTATGTCGTCGTGATCAGCGCAGTACTCGAGTGCCTGGAGGCAATTCGTCCAGTCAGCCATCGCCCGGTGGTAGGCGTCGACCCGCTCCTGCCACGACGGGTTGTCGGGCAGCAGCGCGCTGCGCACCATTTTCTCGGCGAGCGCTAGCATGCAGTCACGGTGAGCTTGCCGCATCCGGGCCAACTCAGCCGGAGTCGATATCTGGTCGGTCGCGAACTGCCGCACGGTATCGAGCAGCCGGTACCTGACCGCTCGGTCCAGTTCGTATTCGACGGTCACCAGTGACTTGTCGATCAGCGCGGTGAGCAGGTCGAGCACGTCGGCCGACGAGATCACCTCGTCAGCACAGACCTGCTCGGCCATCTCCAGATTCCACCCGCAGAACACCGACAGCCTGCTCAGCAGCAGCCGCTCGGGGCCGGTCAGCAGGTCATAGCTCCAGGCCACCGCCGCGCGCAAGGTCTGCTGCCTGGGCGGGGCGGTCCGGTCGCCGTGGGCGAGAAGCTCGAACCGGCTGCTCAGCCTCATCTGGATCTGCTCAGCGGTCAGCGTGCCGAGCCTGGCGGCGGCCAATTCGATCGCGAGCGGCACGCCGTCCAGCGTCCGGCAGAGGTCGGCTACGATCGTCGCGTTGGCGGCAGTCAGCTCGAAGTCCGGCCGCACCGCCACGGCGCGCGCGACGAAGAGCCTGACTGCCTCGCTGGCGCCGACCACGCCGATGTCGGCGCGCGGCGCGTCGCCCATCCACCCGGCGGTGACCAGCCCGAGCGGCGGCACCCTCCAGATGACCTCGCCCCGGACCCGCAGCGGTTCGCGGCTAGTTGCGATCACCCGGAGCCCAGGGCAGCTTCCCAGGAGCCGCTGCACCAGTTCAGCGCAATCGGCGATGAGATGCTCGCAGGTGTCGAGGATCAGCAGCATCGTCCGCGGGGCGAGCGCCTCGACGAGCGTCTCGTCGAGCGGCCGGTCAGGTTCGGCGATCACGCCAAGCGCAGCCGCGACCAGCGGCACGAGCCGCTCTGGCCGGTCCGCTTCCGCTTGCTCGACGATCCAAACGCCGTCCGGGTAACCGCCGGCCAGGCTAGCGGCTAGCGCGAGCGCGAGCCTGGTCTTGCCGATCCCGCCTGGGCCGCACATCGTCACCGCCCGGACGCGATCAAGAATGCTCGCCAGATCAGTCAGGTCACGCTCGCGACCGATGAAGACATTTGACTCCGCTGGCAGGTTACTCAGCGTCGCGAGGCGATCGGCGATCATGGCGAGGTTCATTGTCATTGGCCGTCAGCGGGTGGAGGCAATCTCGGTGCTCACTTCGCGTGCCTCCGGCACGGTGCTCACTTCGCGTGCCTCCGGCACGGTGCTCACTTCGCGTGCCTCCGGCACGACAATTATCACACCGGATCTGACGCAGCTCATTGAGCGATGCTAATCCAGAATCGCGCGATTGGGAGGGAGCCGGGCGGTTCAGCCTGGCTCACCGGGACGCGATGTGATCACCCAGGCCGCGATCTGCGAACGCGAGGTAAAGCCGAGCTTGAGAAAGATGTTCGCGACATGCCGGGCAGCGGTGGCCTGGGTGATAAAGAGGTTGTCGCCGATCGCGCGGTTAGACAGGCCGCGAGCCACCAGGATCGCGACCTCGGCCTCCCGCTCGGTCAGCGGCCCCGGCCAGGCTGGACCAAGCCGGTCGCCACGTACCCGGTTGTCTGCTTCCAGCTCGCGCCGCGCCGCCAGATCGCTCTCGGTTGCCAGCGGGTCGACGCCCTGAGCTGGCTGTTCGCCGTCGGTGGCGGAGGTAGGAACCGTGACCAGAGCCAGCGCCTGCTGCGGGCTTAGCGCGCGACCTTGGCCGACCAGCGTGATGACCTCCTTGGGCCCGAGCCGGTCATCGGCCGCGGTGATCAGGTCATCCAGGCGCCTGACCGCCGAGGCCGTCGCCGCCACCCCAATCATCTCGAACAACGCGAGCGCCGCTCCTGCCACCTTGATCGCGCTGTCGTCGTCGCCTTCGGCAGCCGACAACCCCGCGAGCGCGGCGAGGCCCCGGGCGATCCCGAGTCGCTGGCCGGTCGACAGGTTCAGCCGGACGCTCTCGGCCAGGCTCGACCGTGCCATCGCCGGGTTAGGCTGCGACAGCGCTACCAGCCCGATTCCGCCTAGGCATCTGGCCATTTCTGGCTTGGCGTCAATCTCGCGGTAGATGGCGAGCGCGTCGCTGAAGTATCGGACCGCGTCGCTGGCGTCGCCCCGCGCCCTCGCCAGTTGGCCGAGCCCGTAGAGCACGTTGGCCACGCCCCAGCGGTTGTTGCCGGTCAGCATGTCGAGCGCCTCGAAGTAGCCAAGCTGGGCTGTCGCCAGCTCACCCTGACCGGCCAGTACCGCCGCCCTGCTCGCCAGCGCGACGCCTTCCTCCCAGGCATCGGACATCTGCCTGGCAGCCGCCAGCGCAGCGTCGGCGTGCGGAAGCGCGTCAGACGCCTTGCCCGCCATCAGCAACGTGAGCGCCTGCAGCCGCAGCGCGGTCGCGGGGTTGCCGTCACCGCTTTGCTGACTCAGCTCGAGGCAGGTAGCGGCGAACTGGGCAGCGCCGTCGTAGTCCTCTAGCTCGAAGGCGACCTCGGCGCGAACGGCGAGCGCCCTCGCGCGCACTCCGCCCGGCCCCTGCGCGTCGATCGCGAGAAGCTGATCAATCCAGTACGCTGCCTCGTTCACGTCGCCGCTGGCCAGCCACGAGCCGCTGACCGCGTGGCACAACCTGAGCCCGGCCTCGGCATCGCCGTGCTGCACGCAGTAGCCGAGGGCCAGGTGGAAGTTGGGCCGCTCCGCCAGCACCCGGTGGTACATGGCGACCCGCTCAGGCCACGGGGGATCGCCGCGGACGAAGGCAGCGTCGCCGATGGCTAGGGCCATCGTGAGCATGCAGTCGCGGTGCGCTGCTCGCAGCGCCGGCATCTCGCCGTCCGCGTGCGCGTGCTCGGCGGCCACTTCCCTGACCGTGTCGAGCAACCGGTACCGTCCGGCGCCGCCGAGTTCCGGCTCCATGCTGACCAGCGACTTGTCGATCAGCGCGGTGAGCAAATCGAGAATGCGCTGCGCCGGGATCTGGTCGTCGGCGCAGACCTGCTCAGCCATCTCCAGGCTCCAGCCGCTGAACACAGAGAGCCTGCTGAGCAGCTTGCGCTCCGGCTTGGTGAGCAGGTCAAAGCTCCAGTCAACAGTGGCGCGGAGCGTCTGCTGGCGCGGCGGCGCGGTCCGGTCGCCCAGCGCGAGCAGTTCGAACCGGCTGACCAGCCTGACCCGGATCTGCTCGGCCGACAGTGTCCGTACCCTGGCGGCCGCTAGCTCGATTGCTAGCGGAAGGCCGCCAAGCGTGCGGCAGATTTCGACCACGGCGGCCACGTTGCCCGCGTGCAAGCTGAATCCCGGCCGCACCGCAGCGGCCCGGGCCACGAACAGCCGGACCGCCTCGCAGTCCGCCACCGTGCCGATCGGATCGAGGTGGTGCGCGGCGTCAACCGGTGCCGGCAGGCCGAGCGGAGGTACCCGCCAGATCACCTCGCCGCGTACCCGCAGGGCCTCCCTGCTCGTCGCGATCACTCGCAGGTCCGGGCAACTGCTGATCAGCCGCTGGACAAGCTCGGCCGACGGCTGGATCAAGTGCTCACACGTATCGAGCACGAGTAGCATCATACGCAGGCGCAGTGTCTCCACCAGCGTGTCGGTCAGCGCCCGGTCGGGCTCTGCTCTGATCCCGAGCACGCCGGCCACCAGCGGCACAAGCCGCTCAGCGGTCTCAGCGTCAGCCAGGTCGACTATCCAGGCGCCATCCGGATAGTCCTTGGCCAGGTCGGCCGCCAGCTTGAGCGCCAGCCTGGTCTTCCCGATTCCCCCAGGACCGCACAAGGTCAGTACGCGCACCCGGCCGAGCATCGAGACTAGGTCGGCTAGGTCACGCTCCCGGCCGATGAAGGCGTTGGGCTCGGCTGGCAGGTTGCCTAGTGCCTCATACTGGCCTGGGTCGTCGGACTGGTTCGATGTCATGGGCAATCAGGTTGCGCAGGGTTCCGGGGGGTCGGCCCAACGTATCGTGGGGCGAATTCCACGAATTCCAACTATTATGGCATTAACTGGCTCGCCAAGCACGACCTCGTTATGCAAGTACTGAGCGATCACTGCCTTACCGTGATCCACACCGGCTCGCTGTATCTCAAGCGACCGAAGTACATGACCTTGACCAGTGCCCACCATCGCTGCCCTGGCCTGGCATCGGCCGGGATGTCGACGGTGAAGGTCATGGTGGCGTCGGCCCCGGCCGCGACCGTAAAGCCCATCGTCCACGGGCCGACCGCCGACCAGCTACCGTGCGCCGAAATAACCTGTGCCTCGCCCCGCAATTCCGAGGCCGTGTGGTTGGTGAGCAGCACCGAGATCTCGCCGTGGCCGCCGGGCCGAAGCTCAAGGTCGGACGTCAGCCTGGTGAGATCCGATTCAGCGGCCTCAGCCTGGCTGGCCGCCTCGATCAGCGGGGTCAGCTCATCGAAGGTCAGGTCCTGGGTCGACTCCGGCTCGCCAACGGCTACCACGACCGCGTCCTCGCAGAACTGGCCCGCGCCATCGATGATCATCGCGGTGACGAAGTGCCTGCCGCCGGGTGCCTCCGGCGGGACCTGGAGAACCAGGTCCCAGGCGGCATACCCGTCGGCTTGGAGGTGATAGTGCAGCGGACCGGGGGTCACGTGGCCGGTGGCGGCGGCAAGGCCAGTTCCCGCTGGGCCGGCGGGCCGGACGGAGACCAGGCGCAGGCCGGCCGGGATGCCCAGCATGACCGTCCCGGAGACCGGGGCAGGACCGCAGGCGACGGTCAGCCTGATCGCCGTCGTCTCGCCCGGCGCGGGCGCCACGTAGCCGGGGGACAGGTAGACGCCGACCGGCAGGTTGCCGGCTGGAGCTGGCCCCTTGCCGTGCAGCCAGTACCTGGTGAACACGGGCTGGGCGGGTTCTGGTGCGGTGTGTGCCGCAGGGACGCTCGACTGCATCACCCCGGCCGTGTCGGCGAGTTCGGCGGGGTCCAAGGCGAGGGTGACGGTGCCGCGGGGCGGCACGGCGACGGTCATCGAGCCAGTGCCGTAGTCGACGGCCGCCCCGTTGCCCCGCTCGAGTATGTCGGTCACCTCCGCCGCCTCGATGCCAGTGAACAAGCTGACCGTAGCGTCCTGCCCGGCCTCGATGAGGCTGCGCAGGCGGACGGTCACGCCCTCGCTGCGATCGGGCTGACCGAGCGGGACCAGTGGGTTGCCGCGCGGCTTGAGCGTCATCAGGTCAACTCCGGCGGGTGTCACGCTCGCCAGGCTCTGGGCCGGCGACAACGGCCCGGCGTGCACCCCGGTCTCGCAGCTCAGCAACCGGTGGCTGTACTCCTGGCCGACCAGCGGGAAGCGAGCAGATCGCCAGTCTCCTTGACCAGCCATCAGCGCGTATTCGAAGGTGTGGCTCCAGTGCTGGAACGCGAAGCTGCTGCCGTCGGGCACAGTGCGCTTGTCGCCGTCCATCCACACTCCGCTCGGCCAGGCGCTGCAGGCGCGCATGAGGGAAATGCACGCCTGCCCCGACGGCGTAACGATGCTGCCTGGCAGCCCGCGGTTGAACAGCGCGACCGTGTGTTCGGCCAGCGGCGGGTCGGGCTCGCCGAAGCTGGCGCCGGGCAGCCGCACCTCGATCTCGGCGTCGGACAGGTCGTCGATGAGCGCGGTTATGACGCCGTCGAGGTCGTTCCCGGCCACGATGAGCACCGGCAGGTCGGTTAGCCCGCGCACGTCGGCACCTGCGCAGAACGCCTGCTCAGCCGTGCTGCCCGCAGGCACCCAGACCCTCGCCGATCCGCTTCGGTCAAGCTGGGTGTCGAAGTCGGCCGCGAAGGCGGGATCGGCGGCGTCGAGCACCGCCGCGGTGAAGGCGTTCTCGGCCTTGGCGCCGATGGCGATCCGCACGTCAGGCAGGTTGGAATCAAGCTCGATCGAGCCGTACCTGGGTCCCTGGGGTGCCGAGCAGGTCGCGGTCACCCCCTGCCTGGCGAGAGCCACGAGCAGGTTCTTGACGGCTTTCCTGACACCCCGGCCGAGCAGCGGGTCCCTGGGCGCGAACGCCTCGCTGGCCGGACCGGCCGGGGCGACGACCTCAGCCACCCCGATCGCGCGCAGCCTGCGCTCGCCGGACGTGCTGGTCACCGCGACGCGCGCGGTCGAACCGACGGCGAACCACTCGTGCGCCGGATTGTCCAGTGTGTAGGTGTGCTCGGCCACGTCAACATCGATCTGGCCAAGCGGCCGGCCGATCACGGACAGCCCGGTCTGATACACCGGCAAGCCACCGGGAACAGCCGTGCCGAACCGCACCCGCAGCAGCTTGTCCTGGCCGATCGAGCCGTCGACGTGAGTGCGGAATTCAATCAGGTCGGCCTCGTCCCACAACAGCGTTTCCTGGGTGAACCGCTGCTCGCCGACGGCGAATTCGGCTACCAGCCGGGCACCGATCGGGCACCGCTCGGCGCGAACCGATGCCGCGCCGTCCACCGAACTGCTGGACGCACCGTTCTGGCAGAGCATCCACGGACCCTCACCCCACTTCGGATGCGACGGGTACTCCTCCTGCAAAAGCAACTCGTTACCAGGCCCGTCCAGTAGCTCAGTGCCCGACCGAACGTCGACGATGGAGTTGAGCGCTCCGCCGTTCGCCGGATCGGCGGTCAGCCGGTAAGCCTCGTTCGCGATCGTCACGCCGTCCAGCGGCTGCCAGCCCGACCTGCTGACTTCTCCGTGTCCGTCGGCCGGAGGAATGCCGATGGCCAGATACGTGCGATAGCCGACGGCGGGAACATCGCCGGCCAGGAACGTCAGCGTCGCGGTGGCCAGCGTTCCGTCCTGGTGCCGGTCAACCGCTTCGGCGAGGAACGCGACCTTGGCGCCTGTCTCGTCAGTCAGGTACAGATCGGCCGCCGAAGCCTTCGGATAACGCAGCGTGACTCTGGCCGAGCCTGATCGCGACCAGGCGAGCGTGTTGAATACCACCACCGCCCTGGTCCCTGCTTGTCGCTCGGTCGCGGCATGGGCGCCGCCGCGGGCGTGCGCCGCGGCACCGTCCGTGGCCGCCGCCGCACTCCCCACTTGAGCGAGCACGGGCGCGGGCACGGCCGCTGACTCTGCTGCCGACACCGCCGCCGCCGTATCGGCTAGCGCGGCCAGGTACCGGGCCGCCTGCAATCGAGCCTCGTCACCGCGGTCGAACGCCTCCCGCCAGCCAGCTAGCAGGTCGAGATAGACCTGATCGCCCTCGGTTCCGGTGATCGCGTCGTGATGGGCACCGAACACCATGAGCCGCCAGGCCTTGTCCAAGCTCGCGGCCGGGTACTGAGCGCCCGCCAGCCATGCCGCGGTGCCAAGCCGCTCGGCGTCGAGCAGCGCGATTTCCGCGTCGCGCTGCGCCTGCTTGGTGTCGATGTAGGTGACGTCTTTGCCGGGATAGACCGGGTTCATGTCCCTGGTCTGCGGCATGATCCAGGCGCCGCTCGCCGCCGCTTGCTCGCGCACGGCGGCGAAGTACTCGCTCGGCACCGCGGTCACGAACCTCGGCCACACGTAGCGCGCGTTCCAGTCCCGGTGGATGGCCGTCGCCCACCGGGATGGCACGACGTGGTCACCGCCGACCGGCAGCAGCACATTCCGCGTAGCGGCGACCGGCGCGAGCGACCTGAACTGCGAGTAAGCGTCGGCCTCGGCAGTAGCCAGATCGGCGGCATGCTGGGTGATCCAGCCGGCCGAGTAGTGGTTCGGCATATAGCTGGTCAGCAAGCTGTTGCCGTCCGGCGACAGCCACTCGAACTCCGACGGGAACTGCATCTGCGTGTTGCCGCCCGCGGCCCTGGTCGGGCCCCACTGATGGAACGGACCGCGGGCCCACGAAGATTCGGTCATCCCGGCCTGGGCCATGAGCCCTGGGTAGGAGGGATCGAAACCGAACGCGTCGAGCATCCAGGTGGCCGTGGGCTCGGCGCCGAGTACGTCGCGCTGGTAGGCAAGTCCGTAAACGGCGTTACGGATCGTCGACTCGGCGCAGGTCAAATTGGTGTTCGGCTCGTTGTAGCTCCCGCCGACTATCTCGATCCGGCCGGCCGCGATCAGCGCGCGCAGATCAGCCCGGTCCTGCGGGTACACGTCGAAGTAAGGCTTGAGGTAGTCAATTTCCGCCAGCACGAACTTGTAGTCAGGGTCTGATCTGGCCTCCGCGAGATGCATCCTGACCAGCTCGAATACCGTCCGTACCTCAGGCATCGAGCCGTCGTCGGCCGGCAGCAGGGGCCAGGTCTGGGTGAACCTGCCCTGGGTGTTCCACCAGACCGGGTCATAGTGGAAGTGGCTGACCATCCACATCGTCCAGCCAGGTTCGGCGACTACGATCTGGCCATCGGACTCCCAGCGACCCGACGAACTGTGCGCGATCACGGTGACCGGCCTGGTACCGCCCGGAACCGCCGACGCGGCGATGTCGACGGCCACCTCCGCGATCCGCTGTTCGCCGTGAACCAGGCCGCCGATCTCGGCCGGAACCGGCGTCGCCACTCCGCTGCCGGTCACGGTCACGTTGACGACCGCAGCGGGGTCGCGGATCATCCCAGGCCCGTCGTTGACCAGGGTTACCTTGACAATCTGAAGCGGCCGCTCGGGCGTGCCGCAGAACAATTCTGTCGAGGTTACCTGGGTGATCCGCATGCCTCATCGTGGCATGACGCCGCCTGACCGATCTACAGCGCGCGCCAGGTCAGCGAGCGACTGACCGCTGAGCCGGTACACCGTCCACTCCGACATCGCCTCGGCGCCGATAGATCGGTAGAAGCCGATCGCCGACTCGTTCCAGTCGAGCACCCACCAGTCGAGCCTGCCGTAGCCGCGTTGCACGCAGATCGACGCTAGTTCGGCGAGCAGCGCCTTGCCCACGCCGCGCCCTCGCATCTCCGGCGTCACGTACAAGTCCTCTAGGTAGATGCCGTGCTTGCCGACCCAGGTCGAGTAGTTGATGAACCAGAGGGCGAACCCAACGACTTGGTCATCGCAGAGGGCTACATGACCGAATAGCGCCGGCTGACTGGCGAAGAGCGCCGCCCTCAGGTCGTCGGCGGTGGCGGTGGCCTGGTCGGCGGCCCGCTCGTATTCAGCCAGCTCATTGATCAGCTCGCTGATCCTGGGTACGTCCTCAAGGAGGGCCGCCCTGATCGTGATCGGCCCCGCGGTGCTCATCGGCGCGTCTCCGACGCGGTGCTCATCGGCGCGTCTCCGACACGGTGCTCATCGGCGCTCCTGCTCAGCTCCGACGCCAAACCGGTATCTCAGTTTGAACCTATCGGCTGCTACCACGATTTCGGTGTACTCCACCGCCTGGCCGTTCCGGTGATGCGTCCGCTCGATAACCAGCACCGGAGATCCTGGCTGGATTGACAGTGCGCTCGCATCGGCCCGCGCCGACAACCGTACCGCGACCTCCTCTGTCACCTCGTCGACATCGACGCCGATAGACCGCATTCGCTCGATCACGCCGCGCCCTGCGAGCGGACCTTGCTCGGGCAGCGCCACCGGCGTTCCCGCGGTGAGTTGCGCAGGTTCGAAGCTGGTCGCGAGCTGGACCGGCTCGCCGTCGGCGGACAGCAGGTACTTGGTCATCGTGGCGAGCTCGCCAGCACCAAGGTTGAGACGCTGGGCGACTTGAGCTGGGGGCAGCACATGCTCGGTCTGGAACTCCCAGGCCAGTTTCCTCCCGGCCGGCTCGGCTACGCCGAACGGCGAGCCGGGGAACTGGGGGCGATCGTGCTCGAGGAATCCGGTCGTGGGAGTCTTGCGCACGTAGCAGCCCGAGCCGGGTCTCGCCTCGATCAGGCCCTCAGCCATCAGTACCGCCAGTGCGTGCTTGGCCGCGGTCTCGCCAACCCCGTAGTTCGTGATGATCGCGTTGCGCGACGGTACCCGCGCACCCGGCTCAAGCGAGCCTGATCGGATCCTGGACCGCAAGTCTTCGAGAACGCGCAGATAGACAGGTTCGGAAGTACTCATAACCCCCGGCTCCCTGGTGACTTCGCTGCAACGGCGAGGCCCCGAAGCCACGTCTGCTACCCGCTGCCCTCCTCGAGTAGCAGGTGATATCCGTTGGGCGTTCTGGCGTGCAGCACCCGGTACTGCCAGTCCTGGCTCGGGGTCATCAGCTCTTCACGGTAGGGCACCCCAGCGCTTTCAAACAGCTTCTTCGCCTCATCGATGTCCGTCACCCCGAATTGCCAGGTCAGAACCCGATCAGGCCCGGCAGGCGAGAAACCCTCATGCCACTCGATGCCAAATTCCACCGGCCCGTGGCCCAACGCCAGGAAATATGGGTATTCGGGGCCCTCATAAGTGACCCTGAACCCAAGCTGGAGGTAGAAATCCCGCTCCGCCCGTAGATCGCTGACGAAAAGAATCGGGATGATCCTCCTGAACAACACTGCCATAGCGCGACATAGTATCGAGCCGCAGTCCCCGGCGAGGCCATGTGCTGGTTCGTGTCGACCTTGGCCTGCTCCCAACGACTCCGCGCCGGGCCTCAGGATGTGCTGGCCGGTATGTCGTCGAACTCCGGGACGCGGAACTCGGCGCGGGAGTTGGCGTGCGGGAAGGGCTTGGCCGGGACCGGCAGCCCGAGCGCGTCGGCGATCGGCGCCCAGCCGTCAGTGGCCTGCCACTCAAGGAACCGCGCGCGGGGCGCGTGCTCGCGTACGGCCTGATTGTGCCGTAGGTAGGCCGCGATCATGGCGTCCTTGTCGAACAGGTCAGGGGCACCGAGCCTGACCCGCCATAGGTCGGTCACCATCGCGGCGAGTGCGGCCAGCGGCGACCCCGGTGGTGCAGCCGGCCTGGACCGAGTGAACAGCGTCTGGCTTACGCTGTCCCACCAAAGCGCGGGGCTCTGTCTGACCGACAAGATGATCAGCGCGCCCGGGTATACGGTGGCGAGCTCGCGCCAGTATGCCGACGCCGGCAGATCGACGGCCGCGCCATGGCCTTCGAAGAAAGAACTCCAGTCGGGCAGCTGACCGCGGCTGGCGTCATGCCAGGCGGCAATGTGCGCTGAGCGGGCGAACACCTCGAACATGTGATAACAAGGCTGCCCGAGCAACTCTTCCAGGGCGAGTTTGAGCGACATCGTGCCGGTTCTGGGAAGTCCGGCGCCGATGATCCGTAGTGTCATGCAGATCTTCTCCTATCGGGGAACGGTCACGGTCGCGTGGCGGCCGACCAGAGAGCGCAGCCGGTCCATGGCGTCCCACACGTCGACGAACCGGGTGGTCAGGGGCGCTAGGCCGAGCCTGATGCGATCCGGGGCGCGGAAGTCGGCCAGCACACCGGCCTGCTCGATCAGCGCGGCAACGATGCCGACGGCGTCTCGGTGCCGTAAGGCGATCTGCGAGCCCCGGTACCGTGGGTCACGCGGCGATCCGAGCGTGAAGCCCTTATCGGCCAGCCATGCGTCGGCCAGCGCGATCGCGAGCTCGGTTAGCTCGATCGACTTGCGCCGCAGGCGGGGGATGCCGGCCTCCGCCACGACCTTGGCCCCCTCCTGCACGGCGACCATGCTCAGCACGGCCGGGGTACCGGACAGGAATCGGCCGACGTCGGGCACTGGATCGAATCCCTGGCCCATCGCGAACTGGTTGCGCTGGCCATGCCAGCCCCAGATCGACGGCAGCAAGCGCTTGATCAGGCCGTGCCGCACATACAAGTAGGCGGGGGCGCCCGGTCCGCCATTGAGGTACTTATAGGTGCAGCCCACCGCCAGGTCGGTGCCCGTGCCGTCCAGGTCGAGCGGTACCACGCCCGCTGAGTGGCATAGGTCCCATAGCACCATGGCGCCGACGGCGTGCGTCACCTCGTTGATCGCAGCCATGTCGGCGATCGCCCCAGACCTATAGTCCACATGCGTGAGCGTCACCAGCGCCGTATCTGGACCGACCGCGGCGGCGATCCCGTCGGGGGTCGGGCCCCGCGCTTCGTCGAATTCGAGCAAGCGCAGTTCCCGGCCGCCCCTAGCGGCCAGGCCCTCGAGTACATACCTGTCGGTCGGGAAGTTGCCACGGTCGGTGATGATCACACCGCGGCCTGAGCCGACGGCGTCGAGCGCCGCGCCGGCCAGCTTGTAGAAGTTCACGGTGGTCGAGTCGGCGACGAGCACCTGTCCAGGCGCCGCACCAAGGAAGTCGGCACCGATCTGGTCGCCGATCAGCCGAGGCAGGTCGAACCAGTGCTCTGGCCAGCCGCGTATCAGCCGGTCGCCCCACTCGTACTCGACGACCCTGGCGAGCCTATCGATCGTGGCGAGTGGTAACCGGCCAAGGGAGTTGCCGTCCAGGTAGATCAGGTCAGGTTCGGAGTGCAGGAACCGGTCCCTGAAGCTGGCCAGCGGGTCGGCGCGGTCCAATCTCACGGCATCATCACGGCTGACGGGAACCGCCTTCGGCCGAGCCGGGCCTGCTGGCCGCGCGGTCCTCACGCGCCTACCCTGCTTCGCAGCAACTCACGCAGTGCCTTCTTGTCAATCTTGCCGAGCCGCGTCAGCGGCAGCGAGTCGGTGAACGTCACCGTACGCGGCTCATACAGCGACCCAAGCGTGGCCGTCACCAGCCGGCGCAGGTCGTCCGGGTCGACGGAGGTCAGTGGATCGGTGGTGACGCAGACCACGTGAACGGCTTCGCCATAAGCATCGTCGGGCATGCCGACGGCGGCCGCCAGCCGGACGCCCTGATGGCTGGCGAGCACCTCCTCGAGCAGGCTGCAGTAGACGTTGTCCGCTGACTGGCCGGTGATGATCATGTCCCGGATCCGGTCGACCAGGTGCAGGTACCCGTCCTCATCCCACCGGCCGAGATCGCCGGTGCGGAACCAGCCGTCCCTGATCACCTCGGCCGTCTTCTCCGGGTCCTTCCAGTACTCAGCCATCACGAGCGGGCCGCGGACGCATACCTCGCCCACGGCGCCTGGCGGTACCTCGCCGTTCTCGTCGCGCAGCGAGATCCCGCCTCGCTCCCTCAGCCCTGGTAGCGGCCTGCCCACAGCGGTCAGCCGACCGGGCACCGACGCGTCGTGATCAGCTGGCTCCAGCGCCGTCACGACAGGCATCTCGGTCAGGCCATAGGTCTGCCGCAGAACCGGGCCGAAGCGCTCGATAGCCTGCCGGATCCTGGCGGAAGGAGTCGGTCCGCCACCGTAGTGCAGCCTGACCAGGTCTGGGAAGCCTTCGGTCGGCAGCGCCGGGTGGTCGAGCAGTTCGATGAGCATCGGCGGCACGAGCACCAGGCTGCTGATCTTCTCTACCAGCATGGCCGAGAAGACGGCGCCAGGGTCGAAGCGGTCGCGCAGCACCACCGTGCCCCCGGCCAGCAGCGCGATGACCGCCGAGATGTGCCCGCTGGTGTGGTCGAGCATGGTGCAGATCAAGAACCTGTGCGGTACCGGGGACTCTGCCTCACGCCGTGCGCTCGCCTGGACCAGCGCGGCGTAGTAGCCATGGCCGTGCAACACCATCTTGGGTCGGCCGGTTGTCCCGCCGGTGTAGAACAGGGTCGCGATGTCATCGGGCCTGGCCCAGTCGGTTGTCACCAGCTCGTCACCGGCGATCGGCGCGAAGAGATCCTCACCGAGCGCTAGGGTCACCGGAACGTCTGCCTGACTGGCGAGCTCGGCCGCGCGGCCGATCGCTGGACCGATGACGAAGGCGTCCGCCTCCGCGCGGGCGAGGAAGCCGATCTGTTCACTTGGCGACGGAACCAGCGGGATCGTCGCCAGGCGGGCGCCGATGAGATGAACAACGAGCGGCAGTAATACCCCTTCGGCCCGGTTAGCAGTGACGATGGCGACTGTGTCCCCTGCGCTCACGCCGCGCCGCCGCAGGTTCTGGGCCAGCCGCAGCACCCATGACCGTGCCTGAGCGTAGGTAACGCGCCTGGCCTCGTCGACCACCGCCTCCCGGTCGGGATGAGCCGCGAAGTTGTCCAGAATCCGCTCGACGTAGCTGACCTCCGGTGTCTGCTGCTGATCCACGACGATTCCCCTCGCGCCGACCTCGGCTAGTTCTGCCACACGATCGTAGGAACCGGGCCGCGGCCGCGCCGATAGCCAGCTGATCAGGCCTTCTGGCGGCACCGGCCTGCTAAGCCTCTGCCGCCGCACGACCCGCTACTCCTGCCGGGCCTGGCGCAGTAGCAGGCGGCATGGGCTGCCCGGAGTAGGTGCCCGGCCGACGCTGGCCAGATGCGCAACGCCGCCCGTTGTTGTTGCTGGTGCGATAGCTCCGGGGACGACTTTGCGGTCCCGGAGCCGGGACGGGGACAGCGGCCGACGGTCTGGCCGGTCATCGCCGAGCGTCCAACCCCCGCCATCAGGGGTCAGGTATATCCGCTACGGCAGCGCTGAGCTTGGGCGGCTGCTCGCGGTCCTGTCCGGCGACGGCAGAGCGCCGATCCCTGTCAGCTCGGGTGCGGCACCCGCGTCATCCCGCCAGATGGTCTGAGTAGCGCGGCTTGCGGCGGCCGTGTGGCCATCTTGGTACATCAGCACCTCGACGACGGCGTTCCGGCCGGACAGATCTACGACTGTGGCCTCTATTGTGAGCTGGCCCGGCCGGACCGGCCGATGAAAGGCGGTCTCGGCCGTCGCGGTCAGGAACCGGGCCGCATCGGGCAGCACTGTGAACATGGCCAGCCCCGCGAACTGGTCGGCCACGCAGGCCAGGTATCCGCCGAAGACGGCGCCCGCGGTCCAGGTGACCTCGTCGCCGACGGTCGTCGCCGACTCAACCCACCCGGGCAGCCACGTGGTCGGCCTGGGCAGCGCCAGGCGCCGCACATAGGCGGGTGGTGGCGCTTCCCCGGCCACGATCAGGTTGAGCAGCGCACGGTACCCGGTCAGCTGGTCGGCCTCGGGAAAGCCGTCAGGAGTCTGCCTGGCCGGGTCAACCATGGACCGGCTCCCTGTCAGCTGGGGCGGCCTGTTTCGGCAGGCCCGCGAAGATGATCAACAGTGACAACGCGAACAGCAGCGGTGCGTAAAGCAGGGCGTACGACATGCCGGTGACAAGCTGAGCTGCCGTCGCAGTGGCGATCGCAGCTGGCAACGGCAGTACGAACAGCTGGCCCGTCAGGCCGACTCCGAGCGCGCGGCCGATGATCTGCGCCGTGGCGAGCAAGCCGACCGCGGCACCCACCTCGGCGCTGCGTATGGCGGCCAGGACGACCGACAGCAGGGGCGCGATCACCAGACCGACGCCGCAGCCGCCGAGGAACTGCGACGGCATGGTGATGACAGCGAGCGCGATCCCGTGCACCGCGTTGACCGGGATCAGCATCGAGCCGAACCCCAGCCCGGCCACGATGGCACCCGCGGCCACCACGTTCCTGCCGCCCCAGCGCCTGACCAGCCGGGTGGACAGCACCGACGTGACGATCGTGCCGCCGCCGACGGAGATGGTGGTCAGGCCAGCCAGCCAGGTCGGCACGTGATAGCCGGTCTGGAGCAGGATGTAGTAAAAGACGTAAAACGTGCCGACCCCGCTGAACAAGGCCAGGTAGAGCAGCGCGCCGGTGCGGAACGCACGGTCGTGCCAGAGGCTGGCCGGCAGCAGTGGCGAGCGTCCGGCCCGCTCCTGGGCGCGCTGGCTGCGCAAAAAGACCCAGGCCAGCACCGGGCCGACGGCCAGGCACAGCCACGCCCAGAACGGCCAGCGATAGAGCTGGCCAAGGGTGAGTGCCGTCATTACGCAGGCCAGCATGATGAAGACGATCAGGCTGCCCTTGATATCCAGGTTTTTAGCGGTCGGGCTGCGGAGCGTAGGGATCAGCCGACTGCCCAAGAGGATCGCGACCAGGCTGAACGGCAGGTTAATCAGGAAGATCGGGCGCCAGCCCAGACCGAGCAGGTTAGCCGAGATCAGCAGGCCGGCCAGCGCCGGGCCAGTCATCGAGGCGAGCGCGAGTATCGCGCCCTGGGCGGCGTAGGCCCTGGTCCGCTTCTCAGGCGGCAGCACGATCTGAATCGTCGCGAGCACCTGCGGCGAGAGCATCGCGCTGGTCACGCCCTGCAGTGCCCGGAACGCGATCAGTTCGATCGGCGAGGCGGCAAGGCCGCAAGCGGCCGAGGTCACCGCGAACCCGGCGAAGCCGCCTACGAACATGACCCGGCGCCCGTGAATGTCGCCGAGGCGGCCGCTGGTGATTACGGTTGCGGCGAACCCGATCTGGTAGGCCGCCACGGTCATCTCGATTTCCGGTACCGTTGCCCCCAGAGTCCGCTGGATCGCCGGCGCGGCGATGGCGACGATCGTCACGTCGGCGAAGAGCACGAACGAGGCGGTGAGCACGAGGCCAACCGCCCAGGCCGCTCGCCGGGGGTCGGGGTAGCTCTCGCCGGCGATCGCCTTGCCGGTGACCGCCGCGGTCATGTCGGCTCCCCGTCTCCTGGCGTCCGAACCGGCTCGGGCGTGCCGTCCCAGGGCTCCTGCTCGGCGGCGGCGGTCCCGGCGAAGCCGAGCACGCCCATCTTGTCAAGAGCGTCCCTAACGGCCGGACCGAAGAGGCCGATGTCCTTGAGCGCGGGAACGATCCGCATGAACAGCCGTCGGCGGTACTGCCGCAGCGCGGCCGACTGCTTGGCGATCGCGATGCACTCCTGCGCGCCGTAGTCGAGGTTGTTCCACATCGCCTCGCCAACGAAGCCGTCGCGCAGGGTCCAGCAGGCCTCGGTGACGAACTCCTCGCGGTCGCGCCGCTCAGCCGCGGTGAGATCGCCGTAGTACCGGCGCAGCAGGATACGGCCGAACGCCACATGCCTGGCCTCATCTTGCATGATGCGGGCCATTAGGGCCCGTGCCAGCGGCTCGGTGGTGTGGTCGCGCTGCAGCGCGAAGATCGCCATCGCCAGGTTCTCGATCATGATCTGCACCCCGAGGGCGGCCAGATCCCACCTGCTGTCAGCCAGGATGCAGGCGAACAGGCTGGACAAGGACTCGGTCAGCTCGTAGCTGATCCCGATCTTCGTCGTCAGGTAGCGGCTGAACGCCTCAGCGTGCCGTGCCTCATCCATGATCTGGGTGGCAGCGAACAGCTTGGCATCAGCATCCGGTACGGTTTGCGCGATCTTGGCGACGCTCAGCAGGCCGAGCTGCTCGCCGTGCAGGAGCTGTGAGGTGCTCCACGCCGCTGTATGCCGACGCAGCACGTTACGATCCCGCTCAGGCAGACGGTCCCAGCGTCGTGACCCGGCGATCCACACGAAGCTGTCCGGCATGCCGAGCGGATTATCGTGGTCGACGGGGGTCGACCAGTCGAGCGCGGTATCGGCGTCCCACTGGCGCTGCTTGCCCGTCGTATAGAGCCTCCGCATCAGTTCGTCGTCTGTGTCGTAGTCGGTGGCGAGCATGGCCGTGCCCGACAGTGGCACGCTCCAGACCTCGGCAACGCTCATGGCGGGTCCCCTTCGACAGCGCTCTGCTCGGCGCGCGTTCGCAGCTGGGCGCGGATCAGCTTGCCGGCGGCACTGCGCGGCAGCTTGTCGACCTGGATGAACCGGCTAGGCCGCTTATAGCTCGCCAGTCTGGTCACGCAAAGCTCAAGCAGGTCGCTCTCGGCATAAGCCGCCGGCGTGGCTGGCAGCACGAAAGCGACCGGCGTCTGGCCCCAGATCGCTGAACTGGCCGGCACCACCGCGACGTCGGCGACCCACCGAGCCAGGCGCAGGGTCTGTTCGATCTCAGCCGGGTACACGTTCTGCCCGCCGCGCAGAATGAGGTCGTTGCGCCGGTCGACGACCCAGACATAGCCGCGGGAGTCAGTGCAGCCCAAGTCGGCAGTATTGAGCCAGCCGTCCCGCACGGCCGTCGCCGTGGCCTCCGGATCGTTCCAGTAACCGTGCATGAGCCCATCACCGGCCAGCCAGATCTCCCCGACTTCGCCAGACTCGGCGGTCGAGCCGTCCGGCCTGGCGACCCGGTAGCTCACCGCTGGCATCGGCAGCCCGATACACGTAGCACCGGGGACGGGTGGGTCGGCCGGGCAGTCGTCGGCGCGCAACGCGAACGTCGGCCCGCCGCCTTCGGTAATGCCGAAGACCGTCATCAGGTCTCCGCCGAAGGCAGCGCGAGCGCGGTCAGCCAGTTCGGCCGGCATCGGCGCCGCAGCGTGCATGACCAGTTCTAGCCGGCCGAAGTCCACCGCCTCGAGAGCCGCGTTGGCCAGCATCAGCTGGATCATCGAAGGGACAGCAAGCAGGTGCCGCACCCGCCAGTCCCGTATCGCGGTCAGGCACGCCCACGGGGTAAAGCGGTCGAGCACGCAGATGGTGGACGCGGAGGCGAGGTAGTTGAAGGCCTGTACAACGCTGCCGTGGAAGAGCGGGCAGGCGTCCAGGAAGACGGTGCTCGGCTCGCATCTGACCTCGGCGAGGAAGGATAGCGCCTTGATCTGCAGGCTGCGCTGGTCGACGACCACTCCCTTGGGCTGGCCGGTCGTCGCCGAGGTGTGCATGATGGCGATCGGCCGGGTCAGCAGATCGGCGCCGGGTGGCGGTGGTTGGCCGGGCGGCAGCATAGGCACCTGCTCGATGTCGAGCAGGGCAAGTCCAGGGCGCTCGGCTCGGAGGCGGTCGCGGCCAGCGGCATCGGCCAGCGCGAGCGCCGGTTGAAGCGCGGCGATGATCGGCGCGATTTCCGCCGCGGTAAGCGATGGGTTGACCGGTGCCGCGATGACGCCCGCCCACGCACACCCCAGGTACGCTTCGAGCAACTCCACCCGGTTGCCGCTGAACAGCACTACCCGGCCGCCCGGCGGAACGCGGGCGCTGAGCTCCGCGGCTAGCGCGCTCACCTCCGCGTGCAAGCTGGCCCAGGTCACCTCCCGCCTGACATCCCTGAGCGCGACGCCCTCTGGATAGCGGATCTGGTTGCGGCGCACCACATCAATCAGCCACATGTCAGCGCTCCAGCAGTCCGGTCAGCACAGCGGTGATGGACCAGACCGACGTCATCCCGGCCAGTTCAGCGTCGGTCAGTCGGCGGCCGAGGTACTCCTCGCAGGCCAGGGCGATCCTGATCATCTCGCCCGAGTTGACCCCCAGCGCCACCAGATCCTCGTGGTCGTCGATCCGATCGAGCAACGGTGGGTAGTCCAGCCCTGTCTTGATCAGCTCCCGTGCGCTGTCCATCAGGACTGCCATGCGTTCGCGCTGATCGCACATGTCCACCACGGTGGGGCCGGCCGGTCGCCAAGCCGGATGACCGCGGTCGCCTCGGATGCCTGGCAAGGCAGCAGGCGGTTGAACCGGCCGCCGCGGCAGGTCTGCGCGAATCCGGCGGCCGCTTTGATGGCCCGGATGCTGTCCGTGCTGCTGGCCAGGAACTCGAAGACCACGTCCATTGGCTTCCAGCGATCTTCTTCGAACACCTCGCACCAGGAATGGTCGCTGCCGACCAATCCGAGCAGGTAACCGCGCCGGGCGCGAGCGGTCAGGCCAGCCTGCCGGAGCCGGTCAGCGAGCAGGCGGCTGATCACGACGCAATCCGCCATGCCAAGGTCCCAGGCCCGCTGGTGGAGCATCCGGAGTTCCTCAGTGACCGACTGGTAGATCACGTCTCCGGCCAGCAGCGTGGCCAGCATTTCCTCGTGGATCAAGTTGGCACTGGCGCTTCGCACAGTGTCGGCTGCGCCAGTGACCCGCACTGCCACCTGGTAGCCAGGCGGCTCGACGCAGCCGGCGGCGAGCCTGCCCGCAGTGCGGCTGAGGTACTCCTGGCTCAGCGGCTCGATACCGGGCGCCGCCAGGTCGGCGGGCCGTACCGCCGGGCGGCCAGCGACCGTGTCGGCGTCAGCCGCCATCGATTCCGGCGCCCGCACGCGGACCAGCCATTGGCGTGGCGCGTACCAGGCGTCCGGTTCCTCGGCGGCGAAGCGCAGCAGGAACCGGAGGGCGAGGTCGGGGATGCTCCTGCCGTTCGCGCCGCCGAACAGGGCGAGGTTGATCACGTCGACGTAGTCGTAGAGCAGGCCACGCGTGGGGTCGGTTTCGCAGGGCAGAGCATCGGCGGCCAGGCCGGCCACAAGTTCGGGTTCGACACCGAGTATCCGGCCGGCCGCGGCGCTGTCGATGACGTAGCGGGCGAACTCCCTGGGCATCCGGGCGAACCTGGACGGCACCCCGCGGTGGTCGGCCGCGGCCTGGACCGGCCTCACCGCCCGCGCCCCGCAAGTTCTGACACCAAGTCAGCTAGGTCACGCACGGTCGCGGTCTCGAAGAGGAAGTCATCGGGCACGGCGATGCCGCACTCCTCCTCGATCCGGACAACGGCGCGGAGTATCTTCACCGACTCGATCCCCTCGATAGCGGAAAGCTCCTGACTGGCTTCAATCAGGTCAGGGTGCAGGTCCGCCTCGGCTGCGAGGGCAGCGGCGACGATGGCCAGGTAATCGATGTCGCGAGGGACGCTGGTCATCGGCCGTCACCTCCGTCTACGAGCCGCCTGGCTGCCTGGCGCTGCACCTTTCCCGACGTGGTGTGGGGGATCGTTGCTGGCGGGACGGGGATGACGTCGATCGCATCAAGGCCGAGCAGCTTCCTGACCCGATCTCTGGCCGCAACCGCGACTTCGCTGCCGGCGGCGCCCTCGCGCGCGGTTTCCAGCAGCACGACCATGCGCTCCTGCGTGCCGTCGCTCCAGGTGATCGCCGCGTTGCGCGGCCGGTCGACACCTGGAGTGGTCCTGACAATCTCCTCCACGTCTTCCGCGTAGTAGTTCTGCCCTCGTACCGTGATCATGTCCTTGAGCCGGCCGACAATGTGCAGTTCGCCGTCGTGCAGAAAGGCCAGGTCACCGGTTCGCAGCCAGCCGTCGGACGTGAACGGCTGCTCGTCGTCGGGCACGCCCAGGTAGCCGCTCGTCACCGCCGGGCCAGTGATCTGCACCTCGCCGACCACGCCGTCGGTGCACTCGGTGCCGTCCTGTCGTGCCACCCGCAGGCCGATTGACGGCGCGGGCCGGCCGCAGGAGACCACGCTGCGCGTGCCCGCGGCGTCATCGCATCGCCTTTCGATCCCGTCGCCGAAATGCAAGCTGTCCCGGTCGACGGCGATCGAGTGCCAGGCCGAACCCGGTGCCGGCGCGGTCACCACTAATGTGGCCTCGGCCATGCCGTAGACCGGGGCGAGTGTCGTCCCGGCGAGGCCGTAGCGCTCGAAAACCTCGCCGAACGCCTTGAGCGACCTGCGCTGCACTGGCTCCGCCCCGTTGCAGGCGACCCGCCAGCCCGACAGGTCGAGCCCGGCAGGCGGAGGTTGTCCGCGTGCCGCGGTGACCAGCAGGTCGTAGCAGAAGTTGGGCGCGGGCAGCACCGTGGCGGGAGATGCGGCGAAGCTGGCCAGCCACTCCAGCGGCCGCCTGACGAAGTCCGACGGCCGCCAGAGGCAGATCGAAGAACCGGCCGCGAGGCTGCTGAGCGCAGAGAACAGGCCCATGTCGTGGAACAGCGGTATCCAGATGCCGAAGACGTCGTTGCTGGTCCAGTTCAGCGACCCGGTGACCGCCTGCAGGCCGGCGGCGACGTTGCTGTGGGTCAACTGCACGCCCTTGGGCCGCGCGGTGCTGCCCGAGGTGTACTGGATCACCGCGAGGCCGCCGCCACCTTCTGAGGGACCGGTCGTCGGCCCGCGCGAGCTGGCCGGCTCGGTGACGTCGATCAGCGGAACCGGGCTGAGCGCGGCGGCCATCGCCGAAGCCATGGCCCGGCCGACCGTGCCATCCACCAGAACGCCGTCTAACTCGGCGCCGAGCGCGATCCGCCGCAGGTGGCTGGTATAGGCCTGGGCACCTGCGAAGCCGACTGCCCTGGGCAGCGGTACGAACGCCGCGTCCAGCCGGGTCGCGGCGAGCGCGCCGCGCAGCCAGGGCTCGCCGTTGTCCATCAGGATGCCGAGCCGACGCGGATGCCGCGCGCCCAGCGCGGCGAGCACGTCGCCTGCCGTCCGGTCGGCCCGGTCAAGAAGCTGGCCGAGCGGCATCGGGTCACCGCCGAGCAGCGGCTGGTGCAGGTGGCCAGTGCCCGCGCTGGCCCGCTCCATGATCTTCCATAAATGGTCCATAGGTCAGCTCCGCGGCTGCGACATAACCGCCGCGTCGGCGTCCGCCGTGGCGGTCAGCCGCGCCCGCAGTACCCGTCGGCGGACCTTGTAGGAACCCGTCAGCGGCATCGACTCCCAGGCCATGATCCGCAGCGGCACTGCCTCGAGCCCGGCCCTGGCCATCGCGCTGGTGATCCTGCTGGCGTCGATGCCGTCAGCACGCGGGCAGGCCACCGCGAGCAAAGGGTGCCCGCTGACCTCTTTGAGCAGCACGAACTCGACGAGCTCGGGTAGCTGGTCGAGCAGTTCATCCTCGAGTTCAAGTACGCTGTCCGTGCCTTCGGCCTGGTCGATGACCCGGTCGAGCAGCATAAGCGTGCCGTCGGCGGACAAACGTCCGATGTCCCCCATCGGCCACCAGTTCCCGTTCACCGCACCCGGCTGGCCGATGTAGCCGCGGAACCGGCCCGGGGTCCAGCTCTCGATCATGCCCGGCTGGTCATGGGGGACCGGCTGGCCTGACCCATCGACGACGCGTACCTTGGCGTCTGGCACCGTACGACCCACGTCGCGCGGGCGGTAGCCGGCCACCTCGGCGCGGCCTACCTGCCGCATCGTGACCGCGCCGGTCTCGGTCTGCCCGTAGGCCTGAATGTAGTAGGCATCTGGCTGGTCGGAGCCGTCTAGCAGGGCGCGGACCGTGCGGGGGTGAATGGCGTCGAACGTGCTGACGAACCGGCGGACCTGGCCGAACGGCCTGGACGGATCGGACGCGACCGGCTCCCACTGAATGAAGATATTCGGGTGTGTTTCGATCGAGTCGGCGCGGTGCTTGCGAAGCAGGTCACGCACGGGCGCTGGGCGCGGGTCGGCGATGGCCAGGATCGGGGTCGCGACCTCAAGGAAAGCCAGCACGATCGAGCAACTCCTGGCGTGCACGAAGGACAAGTGCTTGGCGGACAGCGCCACGTCGCCGTACTGGCGCGACACCAGGGTCTGCGCCTGGATCTGGGTCGCCACCACACCGTACAGAGACCTGGTTGAGTGGGCAGCGAGCTTGGGCACGTCAGTGGTACCCGAGGTGTGCGTGACTACGGCCCACTCGTCATCGTTGCGCGGGCGCGACTGATGCGCCGAGCGCTCCGCGGTTGGCGCGGCCCACGAGACGCCGACTGCCGCCGGGTCCGCCGCCGCTTCCGGCAGCGCCGCCGGATCGGGATCACCCTGGCCGTCGGCCGACGTCAGGTAGAGCACTCGCCTGGCTAGGCCGGTGACCGCCTCGCGCTGGCCGCGCAGCCGCCGGAAACCAGCCTGGTCGACCACGACGTAGGGATCGTCCAGCCTGGCCAGGCACTCGACAAGCTCGACGGGCTCGATGCCGACCGAGAGCAGGACGGGCAGCGCGCCGATCCGGCTGAGCCCGCAGGCCAGGGCTTGCACCTCAATGTGATTGCGCTGGACGACCGCGACCATGGCTCCGGCGCGGACGCCCGCCGCCCAGAACCGGTCGGCATAGTCGTGCACAGCGGCCGCGAAACCAGCGATGTCGATGACCGGCTGACCATAGACCGTCCATGGCAGGTCGCTCAGGAAGGGGGTGTTACCGTGCCTGGCCGCGGCAAGGTCCGGCAGTTCTCCCAGCGGCGCCGTGACCGTGTGACTCATCCTCACTCATCTCCCGTTTCGGTTGGCTCGGCTGGCCCGCTGGCGCGAGCCGTGAGTGCGCAGCGCTCATAGCGCGGAACGGACCTCCCACAGACGCGGATAGAACCTCTTGGTAACTGTGCTCTGCAGGTAAGCCACGCCCATCGACCCCCCGGTGCCCGGCTTGTAGCCGATCAGCCGCTCGGCCATCAGGGCGTGCTCATGCCGCCAGCGCGCGAAGCCGTGGTCGTGATCGAGCATCGCCTCGATCAGCGCCCGCAGCTCCGGGTCGGCGTCCGAGCCGACCACTTTCACCAGGTCTGGATTGCCCCGCCTGGCCAGCAGCGCCTCGAATGCGTCGAGCAACGAGGGCTCAGCCAAACGGGTTTGGAGCCGCCGCCGCTCGGCAGCGGTCAGCTTCTCGATCGCGGTAAAGCGCTCATCCTTGAGCCCGGACAGGAACTCGATCTCGCGGAACTGTACGGATTCGAACGCGCTCGACGAGCCGAGCCTGGCCCGCACCTGGCCGAAGTCGGCCGGGCTGATCGTCTCGACCGCGCGCACGTGCCAGACGAGCACATCCTCGCCGCGTGCGATCCGGTGCAGCCGGTAGCAGGCGCGTGGCAGGTCGTCGGCGTCGATGGCTGCTCGGGCGAGCTGCAGCTCGTGCAAGATGATCGTGAACCACAGCTCCGTGATCTGATGCGCCGCGACGAAGAACAGGCCGTCGGCGGCTCCCGGGATGTCCTGCTGCATAACGCGGAGCTCATCGGTCCTGATCAGCTCGCTGTAAGTCATCATCGCCGTGTCGCGCGCGGTGCGCAGTTCCACGCCAAGCTCCTCACCGATCACCCGGACCGATCGTTGGGCCCGGCGTCGCCGCGGCGGTCAGGCCTGCGAAATGAATCGTAAGAACGCCCGGCGGCACGGGCCGATAGCCAGGCGGGGACTCACCCAGCCACCTCGGACGGCTACGCCGAAGGCCCGGACGTCACGCCGACTGTCGATGGTGAAGACATTCGGGGCAAGCGATAACAGGCCGCCCAGTCAACTGTTTATTGCTGGGCGAATAAGCCCTGCTGCAGCACCAGCGCGACCGCGGCCGTGCGGTTGGGGCAATTGAGCTTCGCAAGCACGAAGGCGACGTGTCGCTTCGCGCCATGTTCAGAGACCCGCAGATGCCTGGCGATCTCCTTGTTGCTGCGGCCGTCGACCATCAGCGAAAGCACTTGCCGTTCTCGCGCGGTCAGCAGGAACGGCCGGTCGGCCAGCCTGGCCTCGGTGGCGGCTAGCCTCGTCACCAGCCCGCGGCCGAGCGAAGCCGGCATCGGTGCCTGGCCCTGGCCGAGCTGACGCAGCGTCTGAGCGAGCGAGGCGCGCGTCAGCCCCGACTCCAAGATGTAGCCATCGGCTGGCAGCGACACCGCCTGGGCGATCAGGTCACGATCGGGCAACTCGTAGTCACGCAGCAGCACCAGGACACGGGCGCCGCCGCGGTCAGCGGCTTCGGAGATGGCACCGTAGTCCTCGGCCGCCAACGGCGCGGACACGAGCACGATCGAGACCATTCCGGAGGCGAGCATCTGCAAGCTGGCGTCAGAATCCATGCCTTCCTGCACACTAGCAACCTCGGGCAGGGTGGTCAGCATCGCATGCAGACCCGACCGGACAACCTCGCTTGACCCGATGACCAGCACCCCTGCGGCCGAGCTGCCACCAGGTTCTAGAACCGTTACGATCTGCGCCGTGTACTGCGACTGCACTAGCGACATGTCGCGAAACCACCTTCCCGCCGACAAACGGTTTCTGAAGGCCATCTATTACGACCTTACGGCCGTATCGCGGTCAGTTCCGGGTAGCGATTCACGGCGCATGCCGCGAGTTGACCCATCGGCAGACGTGCGCCGAGCCGCCTCGCCGACATTTGCTGGAATCAAGACAGCGAGAACACCCGAATGGATTGAGCGCTCTTCAGGTACGGCGTGCCCGCCGTATATCCGCTTCCTGGCCGCTCACCGAGCATCCGCACGGCCAGGCGGTAGTGAGTCCGGCGCCATTGCAGGAGAGCGGACTCGAATCTCAGCATTGCCGTTTCCAGGTCGGCGTACACCGCGGGGAGGAGCCAACTGCTCCGCGCGGCCCGGAGCAAGTCCTGCAAGTTGGGCTGCCCGGAGATCAGCTTTTCCCGTACCTCAGGAACGGACTCGTAGGCCGCCGAGTCCAGTCGTGAGCGCTCCGGTGGCGCGCATAACGACTCCACGATCTTGTAGTTCCGCGACTGGATGGCACTGGCGCCCTCGGTGTACTGGCGAAATGTCAGGAATGAGGTCACCTGCATGGTCGCCAACAGCGAGAACGCGAGAGCCGTCTCACGAAGAGATTCCTCGGCTTCGCCGATCGCCGTCACTGCCAGTTCAGGGGCGCGGTCGGCAAGGGCCGTGACGGCGACCCGAATTCGCACGGCGAGCAGGGCGAAAGTCGTCTCGAACGCCTGCAGCACCCGGATGAACATGTACTCATCATGTGCGGTCCATACCGGCAGCATGGTCAGGCGCAACATCCTCCGGTCGTCCGCGTCCAAGTCAACGTCAGCCGCCGCGGCTAAGCCGACCGCGACGGCGAGTGTGTGTGGCTCGGTTCCTGCGCCAGGCTCGGATGCCGCATCCGCCAGGCCGAGCCGGTGCATGGGGGGCCTCACGATCCGCGCCGCCAGCCGGAGTCGCTTGACCGCCGTCCTCGCCGCTGGCCTTAGCTGGGGCAGTTGCTGGCAGCGACCATCCAGTACATCGAGTTCGAACCGAATCGTGTCGGCAATCAAGTGCATGAATAGCCGGTCATGCTTGAGCTGGACTGAGGTAGCGGCGGTGCCCGGCGTTCCATGCGGGTCTGTGCCAGGCAGCGGCAGCAAGGGTAACGCTAAGTAGCTTATGTAGTCGTAGCACTTGTCGCGCTTGTCGAGCGCGACATCAAGGAAGGCGGCTAACTGACCCCTGACGCAAGCAGCTCCGCTTATGCCTGGCAGCCGCTGCCGCGTCTGTTGTAGCAGGTCGAGCAGTTCCTCGGGGGCGAAGTGCTTGCCGACGCGCAAGAAGTCTTCCAGGACGCCGTCGTAGGGGAACGTTCCCGCCGATGGCATCGACAACCAGCAGGATACCTCGCGTACAGATCGCAACTCCGGCATTGATCTCACATTCCCGTACCGGATAGCAGGTGGGCAGCGCAGTATGATCCAGAACGAAAGTCAACGCCCGCGCTCGGCCACCGGCCAGCTTAAGTCGGGCACCTCGTTCGGGCTGGTCATATTGCCCGGTCTACGGCGTGCGGGTCCCGGCCGGAGGCTCACGCTGAGCCTGCATGCGTTAGCGACATCTCCGCGCCCAACTCGATGTAGTTTGACCGTCCGATGAATCCGCGGGCAGACCGGACGCAATCTGGAGAGGGCCGTTACCGAAGAATTGACCTAGCCAGCCCACATAACCCGCCTTAGGCGAAGTGGGAGTCGGGCTCGGCGACGTAACGTCGGCCGGTAGCTGTGGTCCAGGTACCGGGGGGTGTGGTTCGTGCGAGTGCTTTTTCTTTGAGCGCGAGGTCGGCGTGCTCTGGCGGACTCAGATATCGCAACTGTCTGAATACCTCCCGCCGTCACGTGTCCTGGCCGGGGATCCTGGCTTCGTCCCAGGCGCGGGCGAGGATCTCCTCAGCGGTTTCGGCTGGGGTCTGGCTGGAGGTATCGAGCCAGAGCCCGAGCCGCGGGGTCTGGTTCCGGAGCACGTCGTCGAGTTGGGTGATGGCCCAGGTGCCGTAGGCCGTTTTGCCCCGGTTCTCCTCCCGCTCGGCGATGGCGCTGACCTTCGGGGCGAGGGCGATGACGAGCAGGGGCCGGCTGCGGATCATGGCGGTCATCTCGGTCAGGTGGACGCCGAGGATGACGTCCTGGACGATGACGGTGAATCCGGCCTGGAAGTAGGTGTCGCTGACCGAGGCGGCCAGCTGGTGCCGAAGGCGGAGCTGCCGGACGGCTTCGCTGGCAGGATCGGGGGTCATGTCGGCGCGGCCGTTGATGATCATGCGGCGGAACAGGTCGCCTCGCACGTGCACCGACTTGGGGAGCCGTTCGGCGAGCAGCTGGGCGATGGTGGACTTGCCCGATGCCTGAATTCCGGTCACGAGGATGACTGCCTGGCCGGGTTGAGGGTTGCGGGAGTGCCGGGGGGCCTCTGGTGAATTCACAAGGGTTCGTCTTTCAGGGCGCGGCGGCTGACTTCGGCGGCGTAGGCGCCCAGCCGTACCGCCCCGTCGGTGAGGTACTCGCTGAACAGCCGCAAGTCGGTCTGGTAACCGCGGATCGTCGACGGAGCCAGGTGCCGCTCCCCGGCCAGCGACAGCGTCCACTCCTCCACATGCCCCGGCCCCCAGCCCCACGGGTACTCGTTAGTGAACTCCACGAACGCGCGCACCAGCCGCTCCCGCGGGGCGATCGTCGCCTCCTGCAGCCCGCGGGCCTTCTGCTGCGCCCGCCAGCCGCTCAGCATCGCCTCGCACATCGCGACCTCCGGCCGCAGCGGCACCACCCCGGACACCAGTTCCAGGTGCGCCGCACCCGCCAGACCACCCCGCCCCGACCCGCCCTCCAGCCCCAGAAACCGCATCCGTCTGAAGGGAGGATCATGCACCTAACGGGATCAACCCGCAACTCATGCAGGTCAGGAGGTGTCGCCAGCCAGCGGCATGCCGGCATTGCGGGACCCCGCTCATCAGGCGACCTGCGGGTTCTCGCCCATCTGATGCAATTCCCGAGGGTTCAGGTAGATCCCTGTTGTTTCGGTCTGCTCGTGGCCGAGCCACAAGGCGATGACCGATACTTCGACACCGGCGTGCAGTCGCATGGCGGCTGTGTGGCGCAGACGTGCGGGGTGATGGTCTTGCCGGCCAGGGACGGACAGCATGCCGCTGCGGTCGCGGCGCGCAGGGACAAGCGGCTTTCGACTGCGTCGCGGCTGAGGCGGTTGCCTGCGGGTCCGGGGAACAGGATCTGCGCTGGCCCGGCGGGGAGTTCTTTGAGCCATTCGCGCAGGACCGCCGTGGCGGGGGCGGTGAGCGGGGTAACGCGCTGTTTGCGTCCTTTGCCGTGGCAGGTGACGTGGGAGCCGGGTCCGAGGTGAGTGTCGGGGTCGCGGCGGCCGGTGCGGGTTGCGTGGTCAGGGGCGGCGAGCAGCGCGTCTGCCTCTTGCTCGGTGTGCCAGGTGACGATGGCCTTGTCGGCGCGCTTGGCGGCGATGGTGTGGCCGCTGGCGCGTCGCTGCCTGGTCAGCCGTTCGGTGAAGAATGCTTGCAGGGTAGGTGCCAGGGCGCTCACTGCGATGTTCCCAGGTCGCGTTCGAGGCGGGTGGCGGCTAGGGCGAGCAGTTCCGGGAGCCATTCAGGTACCAGTTATCCCGATATCGGGATACTGGTATTACTCCGATTCCCGGGTTATTCCGATACCCGTTCCTTCCTGCGCGTGACGGCCTGTGACCTGGGCGTGGACGTAGGCGTCGGTGGAGCGGCACAGCGATGCCCATCGCTGCTGGGCAGGAAAATCCACCCGCACGTCCTGCGTCACCCTGGTCATCGTCGATCTATGCCGACCCCGCGACTATGCCGATATGGGCGGGGGGCCTGTGGCCCGTGCCCTGATGCCGAGGGCTTCGAGAGTGAACCAGGCGACGTGGCGCCCGGCCTCGACTGCCAGCTGGCCGTGGGCGCGCGGCAGCGGGCTGGGAAACAGCCACCCGTCCAGCGCCGGGGCACGCGCAGCCGGGTCGGTCAGACAGGAGGCTGACCCCGGCCGCTCGCAAGGGGCCGGGGTCAGCTTAAGGCCTTCGCAGGCTGTCAGGACGATCCCGGTGGCCCGGTAATCGCAGCCCGGCCCTGAGGATCGTGACCGTCAGCGTCCCGGGCCTTCTGCGGAGCCGTGGCGGGCGACGCCATGGTGCACCGCGTGAGTTGCGAGGCTGTCCGGAGCGGGCGCTACGGCGTAGGTTGCGGCGGGCTCGTTGCCATGGCCGCGCGCGGACCGTTCGCGGACGAGGCTAACGGCGATCAGGGCGAGGTTGCCTCCTGCGGCAGCTCCGATCGTGGTGGTGACGAGCGCGGACAGCCCGGATACCGCGGTGAACCCGAGCCACCCTCCGAGCAGGGCGCCGGCGGTTGCGGCCAGGAGCCCGAGTGACTTGGTGGCACGGTCCCAGTCGCAGTGAGTCCAGGCCAGGTAGAGACCCAGCGCGATCGGCACGCTGGGGGCGAGAATCCCGAGCAGTTCGCTGCTCAGGCACAGCGCGGGCCAGAGCGTCAGGACGACTAGGGCTGCTCCGAGCCAGCCGCCGAGCCCGAGCCCGAGCACGACGATGGCGCGGGTCGCGACGCTGGTTTTGCGCCCTGCGGCACCGTGCTTACGTACCCGGCGGGCTACCCAGAGCAGCCACAGTGCGGCCAGGGCGGCGAAGCCGATCATTGCCGCAAGGAGGTCCTTGGCAATCGCTGCCTGCGTGACCGGTGTGGCGAAGCTGACCAAGTTCGGGGTGTAGCTTGACGTGTCGACCCGGCCGGTGTCGTAGAACGTGGTCAGCAGCCGCGTGCTGGCGCTCGAACCGTAGGACCAGAAGTCGTCCACGTGCCCGAGCCCGGACAGGATGACCTGATGCCCGTTGCGAAGGTGCGGCAGCAGCTCCTTCGTGGCGTTCTGGGTCGGCGTCGCGAAGTCGAGCGTCCCGCCGATGAGCAGCGTCGGGACGTTCGAGTTCTGCACGCTGGTGTACTGGTTCTCGCCCGCGCTGGGCGAAGCGCTACTCGATGGTGCGTCAGCCACCTACGAAGCGCTCCTGGAGCGATGCGAAGCGGGGCAACGCGGTTATGTGCTGTTCATTCTCATGCGGGGAGCACCCGCTGCGCGAGCGCACGTGGGAGCTGCTGACCCTCGCCTTGTACCGGGCCGGACGGCAGGCTGAGTCTTAAGCGGCCGAAACTGCCGCCCAGTCAGCCACGTAACCAGGTCCGTCCGCGGTCATGGTTCGGCGGTGAGGCCGACCAGGTCGGCGCTGATCTGCCAGAGCCGCGCTGCGGCGGCGGTGTCGTAGGCAGCCTTGTTTGAAGTTTTCGGCTTGCATTTGGCGAAATAGCGACCGGTAAGGATTTGCCGGACCCGCCGGCGCACGGCCAAGATATGAGGAGGACGTCAGTCAGCGCGAGCGCACCGTCGGCCGGGTACTTAGTCCTATCGGAACGGCACTCTGTCACCTACTGTGGCACCGTGCCGTCCGACGTCTCCGCTGCCGCTGTCAGGGTCGCGGTCAGCCAGCTAGCCATCAGCGTGGGCGAGCCCGAAAAGAACCGGGCGGCCGCCGCGGCCGCTGTCACCGACGCGGCCGAGCGCGGTGCCAGGATCGTCGTACTGCCGGAGCTGACCCCGTCCGGGTACGTGTTCCACAATGTCGCCGAGGCCCGCTCGCTAGGCGAGCCCATGGACGGGACGACCGCCGCGCATTGGACCGAACTGGCCGCCGCCCACGACATCGTGATCATCGGTGGCTTCGCCGAACTTGGCGAGGACGGACACCTGTACAACAGCGCGATGCTGGTCGACTCCGCTGGTCCACGCACGGTCTACCGCAAGGCGCACCTGTGGGATGCCGAAGCTGACTTCTTCACGCCCGGCGACGCCGAGCCGCCGGTCGTCGACACCAAGTACGGCCGGATCGCGATGATGATCTGCTACGACGTGGAGTTTCCCGAGTGGGTCAGGATCCCGGCGCTGGCTGGCGCCGAGTTGCTCGCTGTACCGACGAACTGGCCCGCCGAGCTAGTCCCCGCGGGCGAGCGCCCGATGGTGACCGTCAACGTTCAGACTGCGGCGTTCGCCAACCGGATGTTCGTCGCCGCCGCCTGCCGCTGTGCTGACGAGCGCGGGGTGCCTTGGGTCGGCAGCAGCATCATCGCCGGACCGGACGGGTACCCGCTGGCCGGCCCCGCCAGCGTTGGCGGCGTCGCGGGTGATGAAAGGACGGCGTCGAGCGAACTGCTGCTCGCCGACTGCGACCTCGCGCGGGCGCGGAACAAGGCGACCGGCCCGCGCAACGACGCGCACGCGGACCGGCGCCCGGAGTTGTACCGGCTGGCTGGCCCGCAAGCAGACCAGCCAGCGCGATAGAAGCCGGCGGCGGTTAGCCGACCGTGTAGGAATACGGGATGTTGATGAGCTCGTCACCCCTGAAGGTGGCCAGGTTCACCGTGTCCACGCCGATGAAGCCGCGGACGACCGTGCCCTTGGGCGCGTTCGGCGTGAACGTGAGCGTGATCGTGCCGGACTGACCCGGGTTGAGGGTCAGCGGCGAGTAGGGCCCGTTCCCGTTGACGGACAGCGCCCAGAAGTCGCCGCTGTCGGCCGAGACCGCCGAGTCGAACGGGTTGGTGTTGGCGACGGCCGCAAGGTTGACCGTGGCCGGTCCTACGCCGCCGACTCCGAACGGCCCGGTGGTCTCGGGCAACGCGAAGAACGGCCCTGGCGCGACCTCAGGCTCCGCTAGCGCCGCGGCCGAGATGCCGAGGAAGTCAGGGTCGCCATTGTTGGCTGTGACGTCCATGGTGATCGGCACCGTGCCCTGCGCGGCCACGGTAAAGAGGTTGGTGTTGGTCGGGACCAGCCAGTTCGGCTGGGCGGTCAGCGACAGCGGCAGCGGCACGGCGTTCACGTCGGAGCCGAGCAGCAGTTGCGGGACGCGGCCGTTCAGCCGCGCGTCCGCGAAGTAGTCCTTGCCGCTGTTGCCGGTGTTGGCGACCGTGATCGTCGCGGTGACCGGCTGCCCGGCCGGCAGCACGGTGCTTGACGAGTTCGGGATCCCGCTGCTGCTGACGGCGGGTGCGGTGAACGAAACCGTTCCGCCGAAAGATTCGCTCAGCTTCGCCCCGTCCACCTGACCGAATGTCAGCAGCGTCACCGTCCACAGCCCGGCTGCGGGCGAACCGTGGAAGAACTGCATCGTCTGGCCGGTGCCGAGGAAGACGTCGTTGGCGGTGTTCTGGACGTCAAGGGGCTGGCCGTTCGGATCGACGAGGAACCCTTCGAGCGCGTAGGGATGGTCGGCCAGGTGGAGCGCGACGTTCAGCGACGGCTCACCGGACGGCACGTTGAACTGGTACGTCATCTCCTGGCCCGCGTTGAAGAAGTTACCGCCGCCGGTCAGCGATCCGGTGAACGAGCCGCCACTGCCGCTGATCGGCACGAGCGCGCGCAGCACGACCGGGATGGAGCCATCCGCGCTGCCGCCGGTGCCCAAGTGCAGGCTGAACGCCTGGTCGCCGGCCTGGCCGGCGGTGACCGTCACGTTGAAGGAACCGGTCTGCCCGGGTGCCAGCGTGCGCGACCCGGGAGAAACAGATCCGGCGGTGTGGAAGTGCAACTAATCCAGCGGCCGTGGCAAGCGCGGCTACACGATGGCGTGAGCGGATACGCATAAGGTAATCCTTTCCGGAAATAATTAGCTTTGATCTGCTTCGGCCATTGCCGGCAAACCCCCACCTGAAGGCCAGCGTCCGCTACCGCCAGCGCTTGTCAAGGTTTTCTAGCCAAATTTCACTGCGCATTAATCTGGCCTGTTATGACACGAAATACCAGGCCACAGGCGTCGTATCTGAGTACCTACGCATTGAGTCAATACCGCAGGGCATCGATTTCGACTTCTACATCGCCCTATCTCACGACAGCGGGGAAATCACAGCTTGCGCGCGAGCGTGAGGCCGTCGCCGATCGGCAGCAGCACGAGCTCGACCCTGGCGTCGGCGATCGCGTGGCCGTTGAACCGCCTGATGCCCCGCACGTCGTCGTCCTGCTCGGCCAGGTCGACCACCCGGCCGTGGGACAGCGTGTTATCGACGAGGATGACGCCGCCGGAGGAGATCATCGGCACGATCAGCTCCCAGTACCGCACGTAACCAGTCTTGTCCGCATCGATGAACGCGAAGTCGAAGCTGGTACCGCCGGGCAGCGCGGCCAGCGTGTCGGCGGCCGGGCCAAGCCGCAGTTCGATCGTGTCGGTCAGGCCGGCTCGCTGCCAGTACTTCCTGGCGACCGACGTCCATTCCTCGCTGACGTCACAGCAGAGCAGCGTGCCGCCGTCGGCTAGGCCGCGGGCGACGCAGATCGACGAGTAACCCGTGAACGTGCCGACCTCGACCGCTTTCGTGGCGCCGGTCAACTCAGCCAGCAACGTCATGAACCGGCCCTGCTCGGGCCCGATCTGCATACCAGCCGTATCACCGAACCGCCGCAGCGTCTCGTCGGCCAGATCACGCAGGATGTCGTCCGGCTGCGTACTGTGCGCCACCACGTACTCGTGCAGCGCTTCGCTGAGTTGCTCGCTTCTCCTGCTCACGCATCGATCCTAGACAAGCGCTGATCCTGAGCCCGCACAGGCGACAAACCCGGCTCCGAGCAGTCGGCCGGCGGGTCTAGTCTTCCTAGCATGGCCCCGCGTCCCCGGATTCCGCTGAGCTTCATACCGAGCCCGGCGAGCAATGGCTTCCATATCGGCCCGCTGTTCATCCACTACTACGGGCTGATGTACGTGATCGGCATCGCGCTTGCGATCATCATCACCCAGCGTCGGGTGCGCGCTGTCGGCGGCGACCCGGCGCTGGTTGGCGACCTAGCGTTGTGGGCGGTCCCGGCCGGCATCATCGGCGGCCGCATTTACTTCGACATCACGACGCCCAACCAGATCCCGCACGTGTGGTACGGCGTCTTCGCGGTGTGGTCCGGCGGGCTCGGCGTCTGGGGCGGCATAGCGGCCGGGGCCCTCGTCGGCGCCTGGCGGGTACGCCGCGCCGGCGCCAGCGTAGCGATGTTCGCCGACGCGGTCGCCCCGGCACTGCTCGTGGCGCAGGCCATCGGCCGGATCGGCAACTATTTCAACAAGGAGCTATTCGGCGGCCCGACGACCTTGCCGTGGGGCCTGGAGATCCCGCTCCGCTACCAACCGCCCGGCCACCACGGCGCCGCGTTCCAGCCCACGTTCCTGTACGAAATGATCTGGGACTTGCTGCTCGCCGCTGTGCTTGTGTGGCTCGGCCACCACCGCAAGATCAAGCCACCCGGCCTGTTCGCGCTCTACGTCGCCGGATACTCGGCGTTCCGCATTTTCGAAGAGTCGCTGCGAATCGACAACTCCGAGCACTTCCTGGGCCTGCGGCTGAACTTCTACGTCGCGAGCGCGCTGACGATCGCCGGCCTGGCCTGGTTCTTCACGTCCCAGCGGCGATCACCGGCCGTGGTTGCCGCGGAAGAACCTAGCGATGCGGCAGCGCAGGAGGATGCCGGCGGGAAGACCGCTGAGGACACGCCGGATGAGCCTGATCAGGCGCAGGCGGACGACCCGGTGGCCAGCGACAGCAATTAATATCGACACGCGGGCCCGCGCTGCGGCAGCATGGTGCGCTTGTGGACACAGCCGGTGACAACCAGGCCACGAGCGGGCTCGCGAAGCTAGCCCGGCGGCTTGCGCCCGACCTCGCGCCGATCAGGCGTTCGCGCGACTTCCGGCTGCTGTACATAGGCCAGGCGGCGAATTCAAGCGGCTCGATGATCTGCTACGTCGCGCTGCCCTACCAGGCCTACCAGATCAGCCATTCATCGCTGATCGTCGGGCTGCTGAGCTGCGCCGAGTTGCTGCCGGTGCTGTTCGGCGGGCTGATCGGCGGAGCACTGGCCGACTCGGTCGAGCGGCGCAAGCTGATCTTGATCACCGAGGCCGCCACGGCGGTATGCGCCGTTGGCTTGGCCGTCAACGCGCTGGTCGGCGGGCAACTGTGGCTGCTGTTCGTGCTGGCGACAGGGCTGACCAGCGCGTTCTGCTTGCAGCGCCCGTCGGTCGAGGTCATCGTGCCCCGGCTGGTCGCCCATGACGACCTGCCAGGCGCCTCCGCCTTGTCCGGGCTGCTCGGCACCGTGGCGAACACCGCTGGCCCGCTGATCGGCGGCGGGCTGCTGGTCGGCGGCCTGCCGCTGGCATATTTCGCCAGCGCGCTCACCTGCGCCTCCGCGCTGATCCCATTTGCCCTGATGGCACCGAATCCGCCGGCCCCGGACGCCGATCGGCCTAGCCTGCGAGGGCTCGGCGAGGGATTGCGTTATGCAAAAAGCCGGCCTGATCTTCTAGGCACCTATCTGATCGACATCGGCGCCATGTTGTTCGGCGCGCCATACGCCGTGTTTCCCCAGATCGCCGCTGGGCTCGGCGGGCCGGCGGTGCTCGGGCTGCTGTACGCGGCGCCGGGATTTGGGTCGACGCTCGTGAGCCTGACCAGCAGGTGGACCAGGCACGTGCACCATCACGGCCGCGCGATCGCGCTCGCTGTCTGCGGCTGGGGGATCGCGATCGGCGCGTTCGGCTTTGCGCCGAACCTGCCGCTCGCCGTGCTCGCGCTGGCTGCCGCCGGCGGGTCCGACATGGTTAGCGGGCTGTTCCGGATGACGATGTGGAACCAGAGCATCCCGGCGCGGGTGCGCGGGCGGATGGCCGGCCTGGAGATGATCAGCTATTCGACCGGCGAACCACTCGGCAACGTCGAAGCCGGCGCGATCGCCACGCTGACCGGCTCAGTCAGGCTCGCCGTCGTCTCCGGCGGGGTGCTCAGCATCCTGGGCGCGGCAGTCGTCTCACTCGCGCTCCCCGCCCTCTGGCGCTACGACGCGCGAAGTGTCCGCCCGGCTCCGGAAACCGAGCCAGCCGTCGCCGCGTAGCCCGCGACGCCCAGCCATCGCTGGGTCACAATACGAGCATGCGATGCCTTTCGCGGACAGCTAGCACCGTCGTCGCTCTTTGCGCCTCGACACTGACCTTGGGCCTGGCGGGAGCGGCGCGCGCCGCATGGGCAGCGGGAAGCCCCGGCGCGGCGGGCGGAGCAGTGCCGGTCTTCGAGCGGGCATTTGGCGGGACCGGGAGTAAGGCGCTGATCCAGCCGTTCGGCGTCGCGGTCGACGGCCGCGGCCGGGTGTGGGTGGTGGATCACGCGGCCAGTGCGGTCGACGAATTCTCCCCGGCCGGCAAGCTGCTGCTCCGATTCGGCCAGCATGGACCCGGAACGTTGAACCACCCCGACGGCATCGCCATTGGTCCAGGCGGCGACGTCTGGGTGAGCGACACAGGCAACGATCGGATCGTGGTGTTCTCGTCGCGTGGGGTCAAACTGGGGGCGTTCGGATCGCGGGGGAGTCGACGGGGCAGGCTCGATGATCCGCGCGGGCTGGCGATGGGGGCCCACAGCAGCATCTATGTGGCTGACAGCGGCAACAACAGGATCGAACGGTTCGCGCGCTCCGGCCGTTACCTGTCGTCGATTCCGGTCGCGACCCCGTTCGGCGTGGCGCTCGGCCCGTCGGGCCGGGTCTGGGTATCGAGCCCGAGCTACGCCGACGGCAACGCGATCGACGAGTTCGCCGCCGACGGTGCTGAGCTGAACTCGATCGGATCGACTCAGGCCAGCTACGGCGCGCTGTCCAACCCCGCCGGTATCGCGATCGGGCCCGGCGGGCTGATCTACCTGGCGCAGCCGGACTTCGGGTTCGTGACCGTGCTCGGGCCTGCCGGTGGCTACCGCGGCGAGTTCGGCCTGCAAGCAAGCACCAAGCTCGCCGGGCGGGATCTGGCCTTCCCCCAGGCGGTGGCGGTCACCAGGAGAGGCGCCGTCTTCGTCGCCGACAGCGGCAACGGGCGCGTCGTGGAGTTCGCTCCAGCCAAGACCGCGCGCACGGCAACGGCACCGGCAGCTACCTCGGTGGTCTTGCTCGGGCTACTCGCAGCTTGCCTCGGCACCCTGGTGGTGGTCATGCTCCGACGGGCGCGCGGACGTCGGCGTCGTCCGGCCATGCCGCCCACCCCAGCGCTGACCGCGTCACCGACGGTCAGCCGGCGCTCGCTGATCGCCGGGGCGACGCTGCTGACCGGCGCGGCCGCCGCGACCACTGGAGCCGGGATGCTGCCGCTCAGCCTCCGCCGGGCACTGGCCGCGTCCGCGGCCTTCCCGGCCAGCGGACGGCTGACCGACATCAAGCACATCGTGATCTTGATGCAGGAGAACCGCAGCTTCGACCACTATTTCGGCACCATGCCAGGGGTGCGCGGCTTCCACGACCCGACCGCGATCAAGCTACCGAATGGCCGGCCGGTGTTCTATCAGCCTGACCCCTCACACGCACAGGGTTACCTACTGCCGTTCCACTACGACACCAAGAAGACGAGCGCCGAGGCCACGCCCGGCACCGACCACTCGTGGCCGACCCAGCACCAGGCGTGGAACCACGGCAAGATGGACTCCTGGATAGCCGCCAAGGGCGAGTTCACTATGGGGTACTTCGCCCGCGACGACATTCCGTTCCACTGGGCGCTCGCCGAGGCGTTCACGATCTGCGACAACTACCACTGCTCGGTGTTCGGCCCGACGAACCCGAACCGGCTGTACATGTGGACCGGGATGATCGACCCGAGGGGCACTCACGGCGGCCCGATCATCGACAACTCGCCCGCGTCCGACAACGTCGTGCTCGGCTGGAAAACCTACCCCGAGCGGCTTGAGGCGGCGGGCATCTCCTGGCAGGTTTACCAAGAAGAAGACAACTTCGACGACAACGCGCTCGCCTGGTTCAAGCAGTTCGGCCGCGCGGGGACGTCGTCGCCGCTGTACCAGCGCGGGATGCGGCGGCGGCCGGCCGGATCGTTCGAGTACGACGCCCGGCATGACCGGCTCCCGCAGGTGTCCTGGCTGGTAGCGCCGACGGCGCAGACCGAACATCCCGATTTCTTCCCGGCGGCGGGCGCGGAGTACATAGCTCAGAAGCTAGACGCCATCGCCTCGAACCCCAATGTCTGGGCGAAGACCGCGTTCATCTTGTGCTACGACGAGAACGACGGGCTCTTCGATCACGTGGTTCCCCCGACGCCGAAGCGCGGCACCACGGACGAGTTCGTCCACGGCGAGCCGATCGGGCTGGGATTCCGTACGCCGACCACGATCGTCTCGCCGTGGACGGCGGGCGGGTTTGTCTGCTCCGACGTGTTCGACCACTCGTCGCTGATCCGCTTCATCGAAGCCAGGTTCGGCGTAACCGAGCCCAACATCAGCGCCTGGCGCCGCCGCACCTGCGGCGACCTGACCAGCGCGTTCCGGTTCGCAGGCGGTGGCGTGAGCTACCCGCGCCGCAACACCGCGCTCCGGCTGGCCACCACCGAGGCGAGCCTGCTCACCGCCCAGCGTCAGGTCAGCAAGAACCCCGCCCCCAAGATCCCGGCGACCAACCAGCCCCTGCGATGACGGCGCCCCGGTACCCCACGCACCTGCCACATACCCACATGCGAGTCATTAGTCGCACCCGCACCGTGGGCCACCCGGGCGGCCTGAACCTGAGGGCGCCGCCGGGGTCGGCGTTGGTGCGGGGGGTGTAAAGGTCGCGGGGTTTGCCCGCTGTGTGGCGCTGGGGTGGTTCGGGGTGGCTGGGTGACTGGGCGGCTGGGCGGCTGGTGTCGCGGCGTCAGCCGGTGCGATGGATTCGGGCATTCATCGCGTCCGCCGCGTCCGCGGCGTCAGCCGGTGCGATGGATTCGGCAATCCAGCCGGGAAAACAGGGGTGAATTCGGCAACCCATCGCGGCCCTTGACCTGCCGGAGCCGATGGATCCGGCAATCCATCGCGGCCGCCGCCCGCACCACGCCATCCGCACCGTGCTCCGCCGCCTAACCTCCCAAACCAGCCCCACCCGAGGTCTGTTACAGACCAACTGTCCAACGCTGCAGTCCGGGCAAGGGCTGCCGATGCCAGGCCGGTCCCGGTCAGCCGACCGGGACCCGCCCAAGCGCGGGCTCTGCGGGCTCGGCTTCTGCGGCGACCTTGGCGCGCCACCAGCGCTGGCCTGACTCGGGGAGCAGGTAGATCGGGTCGTAGTACGGAAACTCCTGGTCGAGCGCCAGCGCGTCGGTGGCATCGACGGCGGTTCGGTAGTTCTTCGTCCAGTACGAGATCCCGCGCTCGGCGTCGTAGCGCGCCGCCTGGTGCACCCAGCGCTTGCCGACGTACGGCACATCGCACAGCATCCGCGGCGTCGCGAAACCTGGCAAGTAGCCCATGATCTGCAACTGCAGCTGCTGCGCCTCGCCCAAGCCGATCCGCCAGTGCTCGGCATTGGGGATCATGTCGCACATGTAGAAGTAGTACGGCATGATCTTCGCGTCGTCGAGCAGCGCAAAGCACAGGTCGAGCAGTGCCTTCGCGGTGGTGTTCACGCCGCGCAGCAGCACGCCCTGGTTGCGCACGTCCCTGATGCCGGTGGCCAGCATCGCCTTGGCCGCCTTAGCGACCAGCGGAGTCACCGACTGGGCGGCGTTCACATGTGTATGGATCGCGATCGAGATGTCGCGGTCACGCGCGGTTCCCGCGAGCCGCTCCATACCCGCCCTGACCTCGTCGGTCAGCCAGTACTGGGGCAGCCCCATGAGCGCCTTGGTCGCGAGTCTGACGTCGCGAATGGACTCGATCGCCAGCAACTCGGAGACGAACGCTTCGAGCCGAGGCCACGGCAGGTTCGCGACGTCACCGCCGGAGACCACTACGTCCCGTACGCCGGGGTTGGCCCGCAAGTAGGAGGTCATGGCGCTGAGCCGGTCGTCCCTGGTCATGCCGAACTTGAGCTTGTCGACCACTGGGGTCGGGTTGCCGACCAGGTCCATCCTGGTGCAGTGCCCGCAGTACTGCGGACAGGTGGGCAGCACCTCGGCGAGCACCTTGGTCGGGTACCGGTGAGTCAGCCCCTCGACCGCCCACATCTCCGCCTCGTGCAGCGAATCCCTCGACGAGTACGGGTGCGACGGCCAGTCGGTCCTGCGGTCGCTGAACACCGGGATCATGTACAGGCGCACCGGGTCGGCGTAGAGCGCCTCGGTGAAGCCAGGGTCGGTGGGAGCGAGCGCTGGCACCATGGTGTTCACCATCTGCGGTGGTATCAGCATCGACATCGTCGCGCGCTCGGCCTGGTCGCGATCGAGGTCGGCGTAGAACGCCTCGGCCACGTGCGGGCCGAGCACGGCACGCAACTGGCGGATGTTCTTCACGCAGTGGGCGCGCTGCCACTGCGCTGACTCCCACTCGGACGGGGTCACCTTCGCCCAGCCAGGCAACCTGCGCCAGTCCGGCTCGACAAGCTCAGCGCGCCGATACACATATGGCTGCTCGATCATCGCGGCACCGCCTTTCACCGGAACAGGTTCCCACCCGGCAAACCGAACGATAGCCTGCCAGCCAAGCTAGCTACGCAAGAAGCTATTGCCAGTATACTTCTATACAAGAAATTCTACATATTCAGCGTCGATGCGACAGCCCGTAGAACCCGGCTGAGCGGCCGGCGCGCCGGCGTGCCTCGCGGAAGGATTTACAGCGTGCGGAAATCGGGTTCTCCGCTCGGCCTGCATCGGGTGATCGAGCCCGCCGGAGTGCTGCCGCAGGCAGCGTGGAAACTCGATCCTGACCCCGGAATCTGGCCGGACGAGGTACTGATCGACGTCGAGCGACTGAACCTGGACGCGGCTTCGTTCCGGCAACTACGCGAACAGGCCGGCGGCGACCAGGCCGCGATGAAGGCAGCGGTACTCGGCATCGTCGCCGACCGCGGCAAGATGCAGAACCCGGTTACCGGCTCAGGCGGAATGCTGACCGGCGTGGTCCGCGAGGTCGGCGAGGATTCGCCGCTCGGGCTGAAGCCGGGGGACAGGATAGCCACCCTCGTCTCGCTGAGCCTGACCCCGCTGGCGATCACCGACGGGCTCGCCGCCTGGGACGGTGCTTCCGAGCAGGTGCCCTGCGCCGGACACGCGATCTTGTTCGGCCGGTCGATCGCCGCCGTGCTGCCCGACGACTTGCCCGTGCCGCTCTCGCTGGCAGTGATGGACGTGTGCGGTGCGCCCGCGCTGACCCACCGGGTCGTCGCCCAGGCCGCCAAGACGGCGGCGGGCAACCCCGGCCCAGTGGTCGCCGTGCTTGGGGCGGCGGGCAAGAGCGGTTCGCTGTCGGCCGCGGCGGCCCGACTAGCCGGGGCCGGCCTGATCATCGGCGTCGTCCCGCACGAGCGCGAGGCAGCCATGCTGACCGCCGCGCGGTCCGCGGATGGAGCCCGCGGACTGGTCGACAAGGTAGTGATCGCCGACGCCACCGACCCGGTCGGCGTGTCCGAGGCGGTGCGCGAGGCCGGAGGCCCGGCGGACGTCACCGTCGTGTGCGTGGACGTGCCCGGCTGTGAGGGCGGCGCGATCCTGTCAACCGGCGATCGCGGTACGGTGATCTTCTTCTCGATGGCGACGTCGTTCACCGCGGCCGCGCTCGGCGCCGAGGGCGTGGCCGCCGACATCACGATGCTGGTCGGGAACGGCTACTCGGCCGGACACGCCGAACTGGCCGTCGACCTGATCAGGTCGCAGCCCGGCGTGCGGAGCATCTTTGCGCGCAGGACCACAGGAGAGTGACATGCAGGCTCAGGGGAGAACGCCCAAGCTCACGATCGACCCCGAGCAGGTTGCGCTGGCCAGACGGCTCGCCCGCCAGGCTGGCCAGCCGATCGTGGACATGGCCAAGGCCCATACCACCGTGTCGGTCGAGCGAGCGGTGCTGCGACTGGCCGGGCTGGCCGGGGCCGACCCTGACGGCATGCCGCTCGTCAACCGGGTGGTCGACGCCGTCAGGGCACAGGTCGGACTTGAGCACGGCGTCGCGCTTCCGGTCTGGGACGCGGCTGTAACCGGCGGATACCGCGACTTGGCCGGCCTAGCGGAAGCGACAGTCGCCGGACAAATTTCGTTCCGAATGCCAGAAGGTAAGGATGCTGACGCGGCGCGCGCCGCGGCCAGCCAAGCGCTCGCCGGGGGTTTCGCCAAGATCTCAGCTAACCGGACGGCACGCGAACGGATGATCGCGCAAACCGCCGACCCGCGCAAGCCGTGGATGTACCTGATCGTCGCGACCGGCGACATCTACGAGGACATACCCCAGGCGCAGGCGGCGGCCAGGGCAGGCGCCGACGTGGTAGCCGTGATCAGGTCGACCGGCCAGTCGCTGCTGGACTACGTGCCGGAGGGCCCGACCAGGGAAGGCTTCGCCGGAACGTACGCGACGCAGGAGAACTTCCGGCTTATGCGGGCCGCCCTCGACGAGGTGTCGCGCGAACTAGGCCGGTACGTGCGGTTGACGAACTACGCCTCGGGGCTGTGCATGCCCGAGATCGCATCCCTCGCCGGGCTTGAGCGCCTCGACATGATGCTGAACGATTCGATGTACGGAATCATCTTCCGCGACATCAATCCCCGGCGGACGCTGATCGACCAGCGTTTCTCGCGGCAGATCCACGCGCGTGCCGGCATCATCATCAACACCGGCGAGGACAACTACCTGACGACCGCCGACCCGGTCGACGGCGCGCACACGGTGATCGTTTCGCAACTGCTCAACGAGTTCTTCGGCAAGGAGGCCGGCCTCGCCGATACCCAGCTTGGCCTCGGTCACGCGTTCGAGATCGGGCCCGACGTGCCTGACTCGTTCATGCTGGAACTCGCCCACGCCCAGCTTGTGCGCGAGCTCTTCCCAAACGCCCCGCTCAAGTACATGCCGCCCACCAAGCACATGACCGGCAACATATTCGCGGGGTATCTGCTCGACGCGTTCTTCAACCTGGTCGCGATGATGACCGAGCAGGAGATCCTGCTGATCGGCATGATGACCGAGGGGATCCACACCCCGTTCCTGTCCGACCGCGACCTGGCCCTGGAAAACGCCCACTACGTCAGGAATGCCGCCGGCCGTCTAGGGGAGAGCTTCAAGCCCGAGCCCGGCGGTTTCGTCGACCGGCGCGCGCATCAAGTGCTTGACGAATCGGTCGGCCTGCTGCGCCGGATCTGCGCGGACGGGCTGCTCAACGCGATCGCTGACGGCACGTTTGGCATCACCAAGCGTCCGGCGGACGGTGGCCGAGGCCTGGATGGCGTGATCACAAAGGCTGACGGCTACTACAATCCGGCCAGCGAGATCCTGGACGAACCCGCCGTCGTCGATGACGGCGACGACTTGACCGATGTCTCGCTCGCGGCCAGCCAGAATGGAGCGTTGCTATGACCGGGACTGGGCAGACTATCCGGCCGTACGGGGACACAACCGGCGACGGTCGCGTGCAGGTATCCTTCACCCTCCCGGTACCTTTCGGAAGCCCGGATGATCAGGCCCGGGCTGAGGGCGCGGCGCTGCAACTGGCCGGCAAGATGGGCCTAGACCCGGCGATGGTCGTGCATGCGAAGGGGATGGGGCCGAAGTTCACGTTCTTCATCGTGTATGGCCGGGTCAGCCACCTCGTTGACCTGTCCGAGGTCACCGTGGCCGAACGCGAGTTTGACATCCTCTCGCCCGCCGAGATCAACCTGCGAATCAGGTCAGCGCTCGGCCGTGAGCTGGTCGTCGTCGGCGCAACGATCGGCACCGACGCACACACCGTCGGGATCGACGCGATCTTGAACGTCAAGGGCCACGCTGGGGAGAAGGGCCTGGAGTACTACCGCGAGATCAAGGTCGTGAACCTGGGCTCGCAAGTAGAAATCCCCCGGCTCGTCGCCCTAGCCAAGTCCGAGCGCGCGGATGCCGTCCTAGTCAGCCAGGTGGTCACCCAAAAGGACGCGCATATCAAAAATACGTCCGAGCTAGCCGCCGCCTTCGCGCAAGCCGGTCCAGACCGGCCACTGCTCGTGATCGGCGGACCGCGGTTCGATCCGTCGATGGCCGGTTCGCTAGGCGTCGACAAGATCTTTGGTCGCGGGACTACTCCGCGCGACGTCGCCAGCTACCTCGTGCACAGGCTAGCTCCGGCTGTCGTGCCGGAGGCGCGCGAGGGCGGAACAGTGCCGGAGGCGCGCGAGGGCGGAACAGTGCCGGAGGCGCGCGAGGGCGGGAGCGTGTCGGACGCCGTCGAGGCTGGGGCGCGATGAGCGGGGGCGGAGGCAGCGACGACGCGGATCCTCGGCTCGGGCTGACCGTGCGGCACCAGTGCTACGTGCCCTACAGCCATGCTCACTACGGCGGCAACCTGGTGGACGGGGCTTACGTGCTCGGGCTGTTCGGCGATGTGGCGACCGAGGCGTCAATCCGGGCCGACGCCGCCGAGGGGTTGTTCGCCTCGTACTCCGACATCCAGTTCCGGGCCCCCGTGCTGGCGGGCGACGTGCTCGAGGTGACCGCGACGATCACCAGAGTTGGCCGCCGAAGCCGAGGAATGACGTTCGAGGCGCGCGTCCTGTGCCGCGCCGAGCCTGACCGAGGTCCATCGGCCGCCCGCGTGCTAGATGCCCCGATCGTGGTCGTGACGGCGGCCGGCACCGTGGTCGCCCCGCCGCCTTCGCCCCATTGATCGGTATTCCAGTCGCTGCCTTGCAAGATCAACTATGGTCGGCGTGATGGCTGGGGTCCGAGTGAGTGTTGTGACGGTAAAGGCTACCTGATCATGAAGCTCGCGATGCTAGTCCGGGGGAGCGACCGGCAGCGTCGGCCCGTTGCTGGTGTTGCTCGCGCTAACCGACTCGCATCCTCGGCGGGCGGGCCGTCCGGCGGGCGCCAGCGATGATCGCGAGGATTGCCGTGTGCCCGGCGGAGGATTGCCTGGCGGAGGATTGCCTGGCGGAGGATTGCCGGGCGGAGGATTGCCGGACTGCGGATGGCTGTTATCACGCCCCGTGTTCCATAAAACTACGATTTTCCATGATTTGATGGAAATGCCTAGCGATCGCGGCGTCGGGGGATGTACCACCCGATGAATTCCCGGATCCATCGCGGTCATCGCCGACCCCCCATGCGATGGATTGCCGAATTCATACCGGTTTCCCAGACTGAATTGCCGAATCCATCGCACGGGGAGCGGTCGCGGACGCGATGAATGCCCGAATCCATCGCGAAGGCTGCCCTGTGCCGGTGGCCTGCCGCATCCAGCGGCACCCCGGCAAGCTGACCAAACCGTCACGCAGGGCCAAATGTTGCGCCGACTCCCCGACACCGGCGGACAAACTCCGTAGCACGGCAATCACCCGCGATCTGCACGGTAGCTATCCGCGGTCCGCACATAGTCCGCTGCCCGGCAATCCTCCGTCAAGCAGGCGGCACTTCTCCGCGATGACGCGCCCCACCAGCAGCGAGTCGGCAATCGTCCGCGCCAAGCCCGGCAGCCTTCCGCAGCAAGGCCGCGCCACAGCCGATCCAGCCAGACCGGCGCCCCGGCCGCCACCGGGTAACTCTTCCTCTTCCTCTTACTCTTACTCGGCAGGCCCCTAGAGCGCAGGGCCACATCATCCGCAACCGACCGTCTGTGCCACGCTAAGACGGATGCGAACCAAGAACGCGCAGGTAGCAGCGGTCGTCGAGGTCGCGACAGACGCCCTGCGCTGGGTCGCGGACGCGGCGGTACCCGCTGAGGGCGGCGCCACATGGCCGGTGACGAGGACCACCGGCGCGGAACTGTGCGACGACCTATACGACGGTACGGCCGGAGTGCTCGTCGCCTTCGCCGAAGCAAGGTTGAGCGGGATCGCCGACTACGACAAGCCCGCGCGCGCCGCTGCCAGGCGCCTGCGGCACATTGCGTTCTCCGCCGCACGGGCAACGTCCGCCAACCCATGGTCAGAAAGCCGAGAGCCGTGGAGCCAGGGACCAGCCAGCCCGCGACCCGCACCTCAGCCGGACCTCACCTTGTACGGCGGTCTGAGCGGCATCGCCGCGGCGTTGCGAATCTGGGCCGACGTCAGCGACGACGAGGAATCGCGGGAAGCCGCCGACCACCTCCTAATCGAAATATCCAAAATCGAAATATCGAATATTGGAATATCCGATCTCGGGGCCGGAGGTAGAGGCGCACGGGGCCAGGACCCGGGCCGGGGCCAGGGCGATCCGGGCCAGGGTCATCCAGGCCAGGGTGGGAGCGATTTGATCGAGGGTGACGCCGGGGTGTTGCTCACGCTCGCCAAATTGGGGCCCGCCGCCGTTCGGCCGGCGGCTTCTGCGCTGGCTGACCAGATTGTCGCGGACGCCCGATGGATCGACGGCCAGCCTGACTGGTCGGCGGTCCCAGACAACACGGTGTTCAAGCCGAATTTCTCGCACGGCGCGGCCGGAATCGCGTTCGCGCTCGCCACCGCTAGCGGCCCGCTCAACCGACCTGACCTGCTCACCGTCGCGCAACGTGCGGCCGGTCGCCTGGTCAGCCTCGGAACCAGACCAGACGGCACCCTCGCCGTCCCTTACACACTCCCGCTGACCGCCAGCGAGAATCCCGACGCCACTACCGAGGTCAGCTACGGCTGGTGTCATGGCCCGACCGGCACGATGCGGCTATTTCAGCTACTCAACCGGCTGCGGCCGACCGCCGGGTGGGGCGCCCAAGTGCAGGCCTGCCAGCGAGCGGTCAGGTCGAGCGGGTTGCCTGCCCGGCTGCACCCGGGTTTCTGGGACAACGTCGGCCAGTGCTGCGGGACCGCCGGGGTGGGCGAGATGGCGCTCGACGTCTACCAAGAGACGGGCGACCTGAGTTGGCTCGACTGGACCGGCGAACTAGCCGCTGACGTACTCAGCCGACGCATCACCGACGATCAAGGCACCAGCTGGTCGAACACCGAGTACCGGGCCACGCCGCCTGAACTTGAGCCGATGACCGGCTGGATGCAAGGGGCGGCACGGCGTTGCCGGGTGGCTGCTGCGCCTGGCTCGAGTGTACCGAGAGGGCCTAACCGCGCGGCGGATCGCATGGCCGGACGACAACACAGGAAAGTAGCGAAGCCTGATTGGACATTCCAGGCAATCATCACTGTATCGGGTGGGTCATCTGGCTGGCCGGCGGGGTCAGGTCGCCTGGGCAAGTGGGCGGTTGCGGGCAGCAGCAACGTCGTCCCGTTGTCGTTGCTGGGGCGCCGGTTCCGACGGCAACGTCGTCCCCTTTGTTGCTGCTGTCCGGGCTGTTGCAGAATCGGGCGCGGGTACGCGGTGTGTCTTTTGTGCGTGTTCGTGGTTATCTGTCATAATTATGGTATGGCGAAAGGGTACCGGGAAGTGCCGCGGGACCAGCTGTACCTGCTGCCGCCGGACCGGCGGGACTGGCTTGCGGCCGATCATCCGGTCTGGCTGGTGATCACCGTGGTGACGGACCACCTGGACACCAGCGCGTTCCACGCGTTCCGGCGGACCGGCGGGGCGGGGGCGGCGGGGTATGACCCGGACATGCTGGTGACGCTGCTGGTGTGGGCGTACGCGAACCGGGTGACGTCGTCGCGGCGGATCGAGCAGCTGTGCCAGACCGACGCGGCGTTCATGGTGATCTGCGCGGGGAACCACCCGGATCACGTGACGATCGCCCGGTTCCGGGCGCAGGCCGGGACGGCGATGGCCGGGCTGTTCGCTGAGGTGCTGGGGCTGTGCGCGCGGCTGGGCATGGGCAAGCTGGGCGTGGTGGCCCTGGACGGCACCAAGGTCGCCGCTTCCGCGTCGAAGTCGGCGAACCGGTCGCTGGCCCGGCTGCGGGACCTGGCCGCCGAGACGGTGGCCGAGCACGCGGCCGCCGACGCGGCCGAGGACGCGGCGTACGGGGCCGGGCGGCGCGGCGACGAGGTGCCCGGGCAGGTGGCCAGCCCGCAGTCGCGGGCCGGCCGGAAGGCCAGGGCCGGGCGGATAGCCCGGGCGCTGGCCGAGATGGAAGCCGAAGCCGAGGCCGGGGAGAAAGCCGAGCGGGAGGAGCAGGCCGCCAAGACCGGGACGTTCCGGGAGCGCAAAGCGGCCGGGCAGCCGACCGGCCGCGCCCCGGCCGGGTCCGAGGCCGGGCTGGCGCAGGAGAAAGTCGATGCCGAGATCGCCAGGCAGCAGGCCAGGATCGATGACTGGCACGCCCGCCAGGCCGCCCGCGCCGCCGCCGGGCAGAAGAAGATGACCGGCCCGCCCCCGGCCCCGGCCGCCGGGTACTGCCGGGTCCGGGAAGCCGAAGCCGAACGGGACGCCGCCCGCGACCGGGACGCCGCCCGCCAGGCCGCCCGCGACGCCCAGCGCGCAACCCGGTCCCGGAACATCACCGACCCTGACTCCCGGCTCATGCCCGTCCGCGGCGGCGGGTTCATCCAGGGCTACAACACCCAGAACGTCACCAGCGAAGACGGCCTGATCATCGCCACCGAAGTCACCGGCACCCCCGGCGACGTCACCTGGTTCGAGCCCATGGCCGCCAAGGCAGAAGCCGCCGCCGAATACATCGCCGCCCGCCAGCCCCCCGCCACCACCGCACCCGACACCACCAGCAGCGACACCACCAGCACCGCCGCACCCGGCACCAGCTGCACATGCGGCACCACCGCACCCGGCACCGGCAGCACCGCCGCAGCACCCGGCACCGGCAGCACCGGCACCGCCGCACCCGCCACCAGCAGCAGCGACAGCACCGGCTGCACGTGCGGCACCTGCGGCCGGTGCCTCATCCGCCTGTTCCTCACCGACGCCGGCTACAAATCCGAGCACAACATGACCTGCCCCGGACCGGACCGGCTCATCGCCGTCGGCAAGCACCGCGACCTCGAACACGCCGCCCGCGACCCCGGCGCCCCCGCCGGGCCCGGCGAACCCGACGGCCCCGCCACCGCCGCCATGGCCGAACGCCTCAAAACCCCCGAAGGCATCACCGCCTACCGCCAGCGCGGCCACATCGCCGAAACCCCCCACGGCAACATCAAGCACAACCTCGGCTTCCGCCAGTTCAGCCTCCGCGGCACACCCAAAGTCACCGCCGAATGGAACCTCATCACCAGCGTCCACAACCTCCTGACCGCCATCAGCGCCGGCCAGCTCACCACCCAGGCACTCACCGCCCTCTGAACCAGCCCGGCCACACCCGGCCCCTGGCCCCAGCCACCCACCGCCCCGAAACAAACCCAAACCCAAGCCCGCCACCGCCCCGCCCCGCCACCCAATCCCGCAACAGCCCGTGTCACGACGGCTCCGGGACGGCGTTGTGGTTTGCCTGGGCGTACCGGCAGCAACTCAGGGACGACGTCGCGGTTCGCCCGCCAGACGTTGTCTCCCCGGACCCCGCACCCGCCCCGGACTCCGCACCCGCCCCGGACTCCGCACCCCCCAGACCCCGCGCCTGCCCCGGACCCCGCGCCCGCCCCGAACGAACTGCACCCCCCCAACCATCACCGGCCCGGCCTCGGCGTACACCGACTACGCCAGCTTGCCCCTCATCCGGCCAACTCCCCGCCGACAAGCAGTAACTACGTACCGTAATTAACCGATCGCGATTTGTGAAGGTAGCCTCGGAAGTATGGTTGCGACGCGATGCCGGACGCTGATCGGTCGCCGCGCCGAGATGGACGTGCTGACAACCTCGCTCGATCAGGCCGAAAGCGCCGCCGGGGTTCTATTCCTGGTCGGCGAGCCTGGCGTGGGAAAGTCGCGCCTCGCCCTGGAACTGGCTGAACGCGCGTCGGCGCGCGGCTTCACGGTGCTGGTTGGCCGGGCCGCGCAGGCGTCCAACCCGGTGCCGCTTCGCCCGATCATCGAAGCGCTGATCGGCATCGCGCGCAAGACGCCGATACCCGACGACCCGGCGCTGGCGCAGTACCGGCCCGCGCTGGCCTCGATCGTCCCGGGCTGGAGCGGGCTTGCCAAACGCGAACCCGAGATCTCGCCGCTGATCCTCGGCGAAGCCCTGCTGCGGCTGCTCACCGCGCTCGCTGGCGCGGGCTCGCTGCTCGTGCTCGAAGATCTCCAGTACGCCGATCCCGAGACGTTGGCGATCGTCGAGTATCTCACCGACAACCTCAAGGACGGCCGGGTCCGGTGCGTGGCGACGGTGCAGGAGAGCGAACCGTCGGCCGCGATGGCGATCGCGGCGTCCATGCACGCCCGCCGCGCGGCCACCGTGGTCGACGTGCAGAGGCTCTCGGACGCTGAGATCTGCGAGATGGCGGCCGTGTGCCTGGACCAGAACGACGTGCCGGACCCGGTGTTGCGGCGCTTGCTGGCTGACTGCGACGGCCTGCCGTTCGCCGTTGAGGAGATACTCGCCGCCGCGATCTCCTCGGGTGAGCTTGTGATGGGCGACGCTGGCTGGTCGGTAAATCCCGACGTCACGACCGGCGTCCCGATCTCGATCGCCGAGTCCGTCCGGCGTCGGCTGACCAACCTCGGCCCGGAGGTAGCTGACGTAGTGGTGACCGCTGCCGTGCTCGGCCGACAGTTCGACTGGACTTTGCTGCCGCGCTTGGTCGGTGCGACTGACGCTGACGTGCTCGCGGCCCTTCGGCGCGCGTGCGACGTGCAGCTTATCGAGCCACAGAGCTCCAGCCAGGTCGTCTTTAGATTCCGGCACTCGCTGACCTGGAATGCGATTGTGTCGAACCTGCTGCCGCCCGACCTGGCCCGGCGGTCAGCGAATGCGGCCGAGGCGATCGAAGCCGTCCATCCGGGGCTGCCTGGTCCCTGGTGCGAGCTAGCGGCCGAACTGCACGAGACCGCCGACGAGCCGGTTCAGACTGCCACCTTGCTGCTTGAAGCCGGACGCCGGGCCCTCCGCCGGGGCGCGCTCACCAGCGCCGGCACCTCGCTGCGCCGGGCCAGCACCATGATCGATCAGGCGTGGGCCGCCGACCCGCAGGCCGTCGACCCGCAACTGCGAGTCGTCATAGACGAGGCACTGACCAGCGTGCACGTGCTCGCTGGTGACTGCGACGAACTCACCCAGGTAGCCGAACGACTGCTCGCCGAACTCGATGCCGCCGGTACCTCACCCGCGGCCAAGGCGCTGATCAGGCTCAAGGTCGCCCGTTCGCTGTCCGAAATGGACCGGGTCGCCAGCGCCGAACAGCAGGTCGCCGCCGCCCGCCTGCTGGCCGAGCAGTCACCAGATCCGGAACTCGACGGGTGGACCGACGCAGTCGCCGCTCTGTGTGCGATCGACGGCGGCGATCCTGACCGGGCGCTTGTCCTGGCGCGGCGGGGTCTGGCCGCCGCCGAGGCGGCCGGACTGGCGGGCAACGCCGCCGACGCGGCCTGTGAGGCGCTCGAAGTCATCGGACGCTGGGAACGGGCCAGGGATACCGGCGCGGCCAACGCGGCCTTCTGGCGCGCCTATCAGATCGCCTCGTCCAACGGGCTTCCGGTCAGGCAGATCAGGGCGATGCACGAACTCGGCACGATCGAGATGCTCGAGGAGGGCGGATCGCGGCGACTGTGCGAGGCCAGGAGCCTTGCCGTGGAATCTGGAGCAATATCCGTAGCGACCGTAATCGACCTGCAGCTAGCGAACGCCTGGAGCCTTGGCGCCGACCTCGGGCAGGCGCTCGAAGCCGCGCACCGCAGTCAGCGCGCCGCCCACAAACTCGACATGCGCCGCGTCGAGGCGATGGCGATTAGCGCCGAAGCGTCTATCCTCGCGACCGGAAGCGATCAGCTAGCTGTCGAACCGACCGCGGAGCGGGCGCAGGCCGTCGTGCCGGGCGACCCGAGCGTGCTGACCAGCACCTGGGGCGAGGTCAGGGTGACCGCGGCGATCATCAGCAACGACCTGCCGACCGCGCTCGCCTCCTGTGCCAGAGGTGTCTCCTACGCCAGGACCGAGCCGCTGACCGCGCCGTGCATGGCCTGGGGCTACTGGCCACTGCTCCGAGCCGTTGTCGGCGGGGACGGCCAGGACGCACTCGCTGAGGCCAAGGCGGCAGGCGCCGAGGTCGCCTTCTGGAATCGCGGTTGCCTTGCCTATGCCGAGGCGGTGCTGGCCGGCCGGGACCGCAACCCCGATCTTGCGGCCGAACACGCCGAGCGCGGCCAAGCCCACTTCTCCCGCAGCGCCCCGTGGTGGAACCACATATTCCACCGGCTCGTAGCCGAAGAGGCGTTCAAGGACGGATGGGGCCAGCCGGCCCAGTGGATGCGCGAGGCGATCGGCGACCTGGATGCGGCCGGGCTCGACCGGCTTGCCTCAGCTTGCCGAGGCGTACTGCGGCGGGCGGGGGAACGGGTACCACGGTCCGGTCGCGGCAACGCCAGCGTGCCGAGCCAGCTTAGGAACCTCGGGGTCACCAGCCGTGAGATGGACGTCTACCTGCTCGTGGCCCAGGGGATCTCCAACACGGAGATCGCGACGAGGCTCGTGATCTCGCCGAAGACAGTCGAGACTCACATCGGCAGCCTCGTCGTCAAGACCGGACAGGGTGGCCGGCGCGAGCTTGTCGCGCACGCTGCCCGCTCCTGCCAGCAGATCTAGCAAGCCGCCGACGCCACTACCAGCGAATATAACTGTTCGTAATCATCACGTAACCTCAAGTAGTATCGCCACTGATGAGATCAATGCTGTGTCCTGTAATGATCAGCCGAGATACCGAACTGCGGCAGCTGACGGCCGCTTTGCACGAGGCAGAAAACCGGCAGGGCAGCATAGTCTTCCTGACCGGTGATCCAGGGGTCGGCAAGTCCCGGCTGGCCAACGAGCTGACCGCCGAAGCCGAGTCACGCGGCTTTCACGTGGTTTCGGGCCGGGCGGTCGAGTCCGCCTCGCCTCTGCCGTTCCGCCCGGTCACCGAGGCGCTGATGAAGATCGCGCGGTCCGACGGTATCCCGCATTCGCCCGAAATCACCGACTACCGCCCAGCGCTGGCATCCCTGGTGCCCGTATGGGGTCAGTCGGCCGCCGACGGTGAGGCGGAGATATCACCGCTTATCCTCGGCGAGGCGCTGATCAGGCTGCTGTCGCTGTACGACGGCCCAGGGTCGGTGCTCGTGCTCGAGGACATCCACTGGGCTGATCCGGAGACGCTGGCGATCGTGCAGTACCTGGCCGATAATCTGGCCGGCAAGCAAGTGCTGTGCCTGGCAACCCTGCGCGATAGCGCTCCGTCGGCCGGCCTGGACACCGTGCGATCGATCCACGCCCGCCGGGCGGCGCCGATCATCGCGATTCCCAGGCTCAGCGACGCCGAGGTCGAACAGCTCGCCGCCTGCTGCCTCGACGACGAGGTGCCGCCGACAGTCACCAGAAGACTGCTGGCCAGCTGCGACGGCCTGCCGTTCGCTGTCGAAGAGATCCTCGCCGCCGCCGCCGCATCCGGCGAGATCACCAAAGGTCCGTCCGGTTGGCTGGTCAACGATGCCATCACCACCGGTGTGCCCGCATCCATAATCGGCTCGGTGCGCAATCGGCTCGCCTCGCTCGGGCCGGAGGTCACCAACCTCATCGTGGCGGCCGCCGTGCTCGGAAGGCAGTTCGACTGGACGTTGCTGCCCAGGCTCGCCGCCGTGACTGAGTCCGCCGCCCTGCTCGCGCTTGACCGAGCTCACGCGGTTCAGCTCATCGAGCCGTGTCCGGGCACCGACATGTTCAGGTTCAGGCACAACCTCACCAGGGACGCGATCGTGTCCGACTTGCTGCCGCCCGATCTGGCCAGCAGATCAGCTGCCGCGGCGGCGGCGATCGAGGACGCCCACCCTGGCCTGCCCGGCATCTGGTGCGAGCAGGCCGCTGAACTGCACAAGGCGGCGGGCAATCCGGTCAGGGCGGCGAACCTGCTGCTCGAAGCCGGGCGCCGGGCGCTGCACCAGGGAGCGCTCGACAGCGCCGCCGAGACGCTGGAGGAGGCCCGGCTGGCGCTCTCGACGGCGTCGGCGGCTGACCCGCTGCTCGCGATCACGATCGACGAGGCCCTGGCAGAGACGCTTGAGCTTGCTGGTGACCGCGAGCGGCTGGCGCCGCTGGCTGATCATCTGATCGAGGCGCTGGAACTGGCCGGTGCCGATCCGCGAAGGCAGGCTCTGATCAGGATCAGGACTGCCAGGCTAGAAGCAGAAAGCAACCCGGCGGTGGCTGCCGACCAGCTAGCGGCGGCTCGCTGCATCGCGGACAACCTGGACGACACGGTGCTGGCCAGCCGGGTGGACGCAGCGGCCGCCCGGTGCGCGCTGGTGTCAACCGACCTCGACCGGGCCGAGCGACTGGCGAGCCGCTCGCTGGCGGCCGCGCAGCGAGCTGGCCTGTCCGGCTGGGCCGCCGACGTGGCGTTCGAGTCTTTGGAGGTGCTCGGACGTCGCGAGCGGATGCGCGACCTGCGGGCGGCGCGGGCCGCGTTCCAGCGCGCGTTCGCACTCGCGGGCGGGTCGGACTTCGCGATCAGGCGGATCAGGGCGCTGCACGAGCTTGGCATGATCGACATGCTCCAAGACGGCGCGACCGGACGGCTGATCGAGGCGAGGCGACTGGCGCATCGAGCCGGCGCGATTTCCACCGTAACGGTGGCCGATCTGCAGCTGGCCAACGTGTGGAGCCTCAAGCCGGACCTTGACCGGGCTATGGCGTCGGCGCTGGCCTGCGAGGAATCGGCCCGCCGGATCAACGCGCGCAAAATGCGGGCGCTGGCCGTCAGCGTACAGGCTCTGATCAGCGGAATCAGGGCCGATCGTGCTATCGCCGACGCCACCGCCGAGCGGGCGGAGGGAATTGCGCCGGGTGATTCTGAAGTTCTGTTTATTACCTGGGGCCAGGCGCGGGTGACGGCCTCGCTGTTCGCCGACGACATTTCCCGCGCCGTCGAGGAGAGCATGGTCGCCAGGCCGTACGCCAGCCACATGACGGTCGGTGCGCCGCGCCGGGCCTGGGGCTATTACGCACTGCTCCAGGCCACGGCCGGTCTCGACGGGCGCGGGGCGATCCAGCAGGCAAAGCAGGCCGGTGCGGCCCTCGGCTGGATCCAGGGCCTGCTCGTCTACGCCGAAGCGGTGCTTGAGGGTCGGGACGGTCACCAGGCTCGCGCGACCGCGCTCGCCGACGAGGGCCAGGGCCAGCTTGCCCCGTTCGCCCCGTGGTGGAACCACCTGGTCAGGCGCCTGGTCGCGCCAGCGGCTCTCGAGGACGGATGGGGACAGCCGGTCACCTGGCTGCGCGAGGCCACCGGGGAGTTCGAGGCAACCGGCCACGTCAAGCTAGCGTCGGCTTGCCGCGGCATCCTCCGCAAGGCGGGGGAGCGAGTACCGCGATCCGGCCGGGGCGATGCCCAGGTGCCGCCGCAGATGCGTCGGCTGGGCGTGACAAGCCGGGAGATGGATGTGTATCTGCTAGTGGCTCAGGGCCTGTCGAACAGCGAGATCGCCGCCCGCCTGTTCATCTCTCCGAAGACCGTCGAGACGCACGTGGCCAGCCTGGTGAACAAGACTGGCCAGGCCGGCCGGCGCGAGCTTGTCGCCCACGCCGCCCGCTCGGCCCTTCACCCGTAGGTCAGATCGAGTTAACTCAGGATTCAACCTTCGTAAGCTCAGGGTCGTCCCGATGCGCGCAGGCGTGCGACTAGCGCACGGTAGTACGAAGTACCGCGCACGAAGAAAGACGCGACAGCGCCATCGCCCCCGTGTGCTTATCGCAGAAGGCTCGCTTGCTCGGGCGGTGCCGGCAAGGAGGGACTCATGAATTCCCTGGTCACTACGCACGTGACCGAGAACGCGCCTGGGCAAGACGACCCAGGCGACTACGACCGGTCCCGGTTCGAGGAGGATGCGATTCCGTACATGCGCCGGCTCTACCCGGCCGCATTGCGGCTGACCCGTAACCACTGCGATGCCGAGGACCTCATTCAGGAGACGTTCGCCAAGGCCTACCTCGCGTACCACCAGTTCAACGAGGGCACCAACCTCAAGGCCTGGCTGCACCGGATCCTGGTCACAACGTTCTACAGCGCCTGCCGGAAGCGGGAGCGCGAGCCGGCCCAGGTGCTCGCGGCTGACGTGCGGGAGACGCCGCACTGCCATGACCGGTTGTCGCAGTGCCCAAGGTCAGCCGAGCTTGAAGCGCTCGACAATCTCGCTGACTCGGGCGTGATGAGGGCGCTCGGCGACCTGCCTGACTCCTTCAAGGCAGCCGTCTACCTGGCCGATGTGCAGGGGTACAGATACTCGGAGATCGCCGATATCATGGGCACCCCGCTTGGCACGGTCATGTCGAGGATCCACCGCGGGCGACAGATGCTGCGAATGAAACTGCGCAGCTACGCCGCCGCAGAACGGACCGTTCAACTCACAGCCGCCCCCGATCGGTCACGCGCAGGGTCCCCGCAGCGCGCTGGCACGCCGGTGGCTGCCTGATGACGGCTCGCTAACAACCGGCCCCCGCAAAACAGCCCCGGCCAGCGGCTGGATCTGCCGCTGGCCGGGGCTGTGCTAGCTCGGCGCCGTCTGGCCGCTGCGCTTATTCCGCGGCGCCGTACTTGGCGATTTCCTCGCGCTCGGCTTCGCTCAATTCGCGCGGCAGTTCGCCCTTGGCAACCTTGGCGCTTTGCACGTGCCGCCTGATCGTCTCCACGACCTCGGGGTTGGCCAGCGTGGTCACGTCGCCGACCTCGGTGAAGTTGGACACCGACGCGATCACCCGCCGCATGATCTTGCCCGACCTGGTCTTCGGCATGTCAGCCACGATCCAGACGTTCTTCGGCCTGGCGATCTTTCCGATTTCGACCTCGATCGCCTTAGTGACCTTGGCGTCCATGCCGTCGGGGGCGACGCCTGGCTTGAGCGAGACGTACATCTCCACGATCCTGCCCCTGATGTCGTCCACCACAGGGACCGCCGCGGCCTCGGCGACCTCGGACACGGTCAGCGCGGCCGACTCGAGTTCCTTGGTGCCCAGCCGGTGGCCGGCCACGTTGATGACGTCGTCAACCCGGCCCAGTATCCGGATGTACCCATCCTCAGCCTGCAGGGCGCCGTCTCCCGCGAAGTACGGCCAGTCGTGCCAGTCCTTGCTCTCCGGGTCCTTGTTGTACTTGCGGTAGTAGACGTCGATGAAGCGGTCGTCCTGCCCCCAGATCGTCTCCATGATCCCCGGCCACGGGTTCCTGATGCAGATATTGCCAGCCCGGCCACTGCCCGCGGGCACCACATTGCCGTCCTCGTCGAAGATGACCGGGAAGATGCCGAGCGCGCCTGGCCCGCAACTCCCCGGCTTCATCGGCTGCAAGGCAGGCAGCGTGCTGCCGAGGAAGCCGCCGGTTTCGGTCTGCCACCAGGTGTCGGTGATAGCCGCCTTGCTCTTGCCGACCTCGGTGTAGTACCAGCGCCAGACCTCGGGCTCGATCGGCTCGCCGACGGTCGTCATCGTCTTGAAGTGATAGTTGTACTTCGCCGGCTCCTCAGGGCCCACCTTCCTGAGCATCCTGATCGAGGTCGGCGACGTGTGGAAGATATTGACCCTAAGCTGCTCGGCCAGCCGCCAGGGGCGCCCGGCATCGGGGTAGTTCGGCACGCCCTCGTAGATCACCGTCGTCGTGCCGAGCGCTAGCGGACCGTACACGATGTAGGAGTGCCCGGTGATCCAGCCGATGTCGGCCATGCACCAGTAGATGTCGTCGGGGTGAATGTCCTGGTAGTACTTCGACGTGCCGGTCACGTAGGACATGTAGCCGCCGGTCGAGTGCTGAGCGCCCTTGGGCCGACCAGTCGTGCCGCTCGTGTACATCAGGAACAGCGGCGCCTCTGACGGCATGGAAACCGGCTCGACGGTAGCGCCCTGGTGCTCGGCCAGCAGTTCGTCGACGAAGAAATCCCGGTCCGGCGCCATCGGCGTCCGCGATGCGTACTGCCCGGCGTGCCGCCGCCACACCAGCACCTTGTCGACTTCCTGGCCCTGCCTGGCCGCCTCTTCGAGCGCCTCGTCAGCCTTGACCTTGTGGTCGATGAGGTCGCCCGCACGGTAGTAGCCGTCCATCGTGATCAGGACGCGACTGTTCGAGTCGGCGATCCTGGTGCCGCAGGCGTTCCCGCTGAAGCCGCCGAACACCTGGCTGTGGATCACGCCGAGCCGGGCGCAGGCCAGCATCGTCACCGGGAGATCCGGGACCATCGGCATGTGCAGCGTCACCCGGTCGCCTGCCTTCAGACCAGCGAAGTCACGCAAAACGGCAGCGAACTCATTGACCCGGCGCAGCAGTTCGGCATAGCTGATGTGCTCGTGTTCGTCGGACTCAAGCTCCGGCACCCAGATAATTGCCGTCTTATCCGGATTTGACTGCGCGTGCCGGTCGACGCAGTTGTAGGAGGCGTTCAGCTTGCCGCCAACGAACCACTTCCAGAACGGGGGCTTCGACGTGTCGAGTGTCGTATGCCAGCGCTCATCCCAGGTCAGCAGGTCCGCGTACTCTTCGAAGCAGTCCGGGAACTTGTCCTCAGCGAACCGCTCGAAGATGGCCGGGTCGCCGCCGTTAGCCTGAGCGGCGAAGTCTGGCGGCGGCGGGTAGTACTCCTCTTCGCGCCAGTGAACGGCGATCTGGGCCTCGGAAACCTCGGATTCTGGACTTTCTGTCATAGCTCGACCTCCAGCAGGAGATGAATGCGCATCGGCATAGGCCGTCCGTCAAGCACGACTCGCCTCACGGTTGAGTTTGCGCCTAAATCGTATCGCCACGAAACGAGGCCCAACAGAGCTTCCACACCCCATACGCAGCATGCCCATCGTCAGTGTCACCCGCAGCCGGGCCGGCCGGGTTCGCCGATCCCGGCCACGAGGTTGACAGGGCCGGTAGGCACGGTATGTTCTTGCGAGTCACGCTTTTGCGGCTGACGGCATCTGGACCTGGAAGGGGCTCGGGACATCCAGTAGACAACGAAGGTCGATCTGGCATCCGGCCGGTCGTCCTGCGGTCCGAAGGATGGCCCTGGCCCCTTCCTCGCTGGAGCCCCCCTATGAGGTCGCGGGCGAGTGACCGGATCGGCGGGAACCGGGCGGCGTCGTGGCATCGTTGTATTTTGGTCGCGGACAATCTCTTAGCAAGGCAGGACAGACTTGACATCATCTGAGCGGCTGACCGTCCCTCTGGGCCCGGTGGTCGTCATCATCCCGACGTACAACGAGCGGGACAACCTCGAGTCGATCGTGACCAAGGTGAGGGTCGCGGCGCCTGCCGTCGAGATGCTCATCGTCGACGACAACAGTCCTGACGGCACCGGGGAGATCGCTGACAAGCTTGTGGCGTCGGACGCGCACGTCCACGTCATGCACCGGCCCGGCAAGTCGGGTCTCGGCACCGCCTATATCGCCGGGTTCGGCTGGGCCTTGCAGGCCGGCTATGACGTGATGGTCGAGATGGACGCGGACGGATCGCACGATCCGCAGGACCTGCCGAAGATGCTCACCGCCCTGGAGTCCGCAGACCTCGTGATCGGGTCACGCTACGTGCCGGGCGGCACCGTGGTGAACTGGCCGAAGCACAGGGAGGCGCTGTCGCGCGGTGCGAACATCTACGTGCGGCTAATGCTCGGGATCGCCGTGCGGGACGCGACCGGCGGCTACCGGGCATACCGGTCGCAGACGTTGCGCGAGATCGGCCTCGAAGACGTCGACTCGCAGGGCTACTGCTTCCAGATCGACCTGACCCTGCGGACGATCGAACATGGCGGGAACGTCACCGAGGTGCCGATCACCTTCACCGAGCGGGCCCGAGGCGCGAGCAAGATGAGCCGCGCGATCGTGCTCGAAGCGCTCTGGCGGGTTGCCAGATGGGGCCTCGCCGGCCGCCGAGGTGGTAAGCGGCGCGCGGTCTAGGCGCTACGCCGCTGCCTGCTCTGAGCTTGGGTGGGCTCGGGCTCATCGCCACGCTGGCCCCTGATGATGGCCAGCCGCTCGGCGAGCACTTCCTCCAGGTCAGCGATCGTCCGACGCTCCATCAACATGTCCCAGTGGCTACGTGGTGGCTTGGCCTTGGACGCCGACGGTTCGTCGCCGGTCGCCGTCACCGCGGTCGCCCCGCAGATCCGGCACTCCCACTTCGTCGGCACCTCTGCCTCAGCGGCAAAGGGCACGCTGAATCTGTGACCTTTCGGGCAGTCGAACGCGACCTCCTGGCGAGGGGCCAGGTCGGTGTTGCGGTCGTTCTCGTAACTCGTGGCGCCGAGTCTGGTGCCACGTAGTGCGCGTTCGGCCATAGATTCCTTGCCTCCGGGCGCTTGGCGTTCGTCTATGTTCAACGGCAAGTACGTGAACAAGATTCCCGGCCTGACAACCTTCCAACCGCGATGCGCGCAGCGATAGCGGCTAGACGGGCTCGCCAGCCCTCGGGTGCCATTGACCTCGGCTGAGCATGACCTCGCGGAGCAGTTCGATCTGGTCGGTCATGATGCCGTCGACCCCGAGATCGAGCAGCGATGACATCGTCTTGGCGTCGTTCACCGTCCAGACGTGCACGACAAGCCCGGCGTCGTGGGCTCGGTGGATCAGCGGGCCGGTGGCCAGGCCGATCGGAAGCTGAGCGCACTTGACCGACCTGCGGGCGAACGCGGGAGCGAGCAGCCTGCCGGGCACGCCCGACCGCAGCGCTGCCGCGCCGATCGGCGACGTGGCCATGCATACTGGGCGGTCGAGCAGCTTCCTGGTGGCGCGCAGCCTCGCGGCGGAGAACGAGGTCACGCAAACTCGGTCCCACGCGGCTGTCCTGCGTATCACCTCGGCCAGCGGCCGGGCCGCCGGCGAGTCCTTGACGTCGATGTTGAACCGAACGTCGGGCCAGGCACCCAGCAGGTCCTCGACCAGCGGGATCGGCTCGCTCCCGCCGATCCTGGCTTCGGCAACCTGCTTGGCCGACAGCGCCGCGACCGCGCCGGTACGGTCGGTCACCCGGTCCAGGGTCTTGTCGTGGAAGGCCACCAGCACTCCGTCAGACGTGGCGTGGGCGTCGGTCTCCAGGTAGGCGTAGCCGAGTTTGATGGCGTGTTCGAATGCCCGCCATGAGTTCTCAGGAAAGTGCGACGCGCCGCCTCGATGGGCGAACGCGATCGGCTTAGGATGATCAAGGAAGCTGGTCGGCCCTATCCCCATCGGCGCTGAGTCCATCCACACTGCCCCCCTCCACGCTGTCCCCCACCACGCTGTCCCCCTCCACTTGCGACCACTCCCGGCGGCGTGCCTCAGCTAGCGCGATCGCTGCCGCCGCAGCTACGTTCAGCGACCCGACCCTACCGACTTGCGGAATATAGGCCACCTGATCAGCCGCGGCGAGCAGGGCCGGTGAGCAGCCGCGATCTTCGTGGCCAAGTGCCAGGCAGACGTCACCGTACACGGCGGCCTCATGCAACGGCACGGCGGACTCCGCCTGTTCGACCACGACGAGCCGCATCCCAGCCGTCCTGATCTCATCGGCCGCCGCCGCGGCGCTGACGACCTGCTCGAACGACACGTACCGCCCAGTGCCGAGCGAGGTCTTCCGCGCCGACGGGTGCATCGGATCAGCGACCTCGCCGCATAGCCAGATGTGCTCGACCCCGAACGCGGCCGCTGTCCTGATGATCGACCCGAGGTTGAACGGCTGGCTCACCGACTCAAGCAGCAGGCACAGCCTGGCCTCCGTTGCCCGGCGCCACGATCGGTTCAGCCGCTTGACCTCGGTCTGGCCTAGCTGCCTCACGCGCTTACCTCAAGGACTCGGTAGCCTGCTCGGGCTACGAAACGCATCGTGGGCCGCCCGGACTTGATCAGCCATTGGTGCAGCGAGTCAGCCCCCAGGTTTTTTTGCGCGACCAGATAGGCGGTGGCGCCGGGGGCGAGTCGATCCAGCCAGCCGGACAGTAGCGTGTGCAGTGGTTCCTTGCCGATCCTGATCGGTGGATTGCTCCAGATCAGGTCGAACCGCGCCGGCAGAGCCGGGTCGTCCGGAAGCGCGCAGCACACGTTCTCCAGGCCGGCCCGCTGCGCGTTCGCGGCCGTCAGCGTCAGCGCGCGGGTGTTGACATCGACCGCCCAGACCCGCGCCGACGGTGACTTGGCGGCCATGGCCAGGGCCAGCGGGCCGTAACCCGTGCCGAGGTCAAGCAGGTCACCGGCGGTCGGCGGCGGAGGCGCCACGTCAAGCAGCAGCCTCGTGCCAGCGTCGAGCCGGCGGGGCGAGAACACCCCGGAGTCGGTGGCAAGTTCAAGGTGCAGGTCAGGGAGGATGACGTGGACCGTGCCGGAGCGGTGCGCCGCCGCGGGCTCAGCGGCGAAGTATTGATCCGTCACGCGTTGGTCACGGCCTGCGCTGACCTGGGGTCGGCAGCGGTCAGCGCCGGCGTGATGTAGCGGCGGGTCACCCAGCGCTCGACCACGAACGTCAGCACCGGGATTGTGCCAGCCGCGAGCACGATCACCGTCGTCAGGCTGGCCGTCCTGATCCGCACCAGCCTGGTCATCGCGAAGGCGACGACTAGGTAGACGATGTAGAGGAAGCCGTGCGCGGTGCCGACGATCTTCGCGATCACGTCATTGTGCGCGAACACCTGCAACGGGATACCGACAAAGCACAAGATGATCAGCATGGTGCCGGTCACGTAAGCCATCACCCGGTATGCCCGCACCACGGCGGCGCGCAGCCTCTCGGCGTCCACGTTGCTCAGATTCCTTTCAACCCGCCCCGCCACCCTTAACGCAGCCCGTGCCACTTGCCGTGGTGCTTGACTTCGCTGCTGAGCTTGGCCAGGTACGCGTTGTACTCGACGAGTTCGAGATCCGGTTCTTCCTCGGTGTCTTGGCCGTCATCTGGCGGGGGAAGCATCCCGTCGGCCTGGGCCGCTCCGGCACCGGCACCGGCACCGGCACCGGCGGGGAGCATGACCTTCGCTGGCTCGACGGGCTTGGCCGGACGCAGTTCATCTCTAACCGTCTTGACCCAGAACACGGCACCGAAGATCGCGAAGATCGGCCACTCAAACGTGTAAGCCCAGCTCAGCGAGTTTCCGGCCGCGGCGCGACGAAACTGCCAGTCACCTAGCCAGAACATCCCGACGAAGGCCAGGACGGCAAACAGGTGCCAGCTGAGCCACCGGGGGGTAAAAAGCACCCGCCACCGTTGGTCAACTGGTGTGTCGGACATGGCTTGAGCCTAGCGCCGGTATAGCGATGTCATCGCGCCGGCCAGAGATCGGCATCGGCAGCGTCAGGTCCGCGCGCGTCACCACAGGCGGCAGCGAGGCGTCAGTAGTATTCGGCTATGCCTCTAGCAGACCTGCTGCCAGGCCGGTTCGGTCCGTCGGGCCGGCTCCCCGACCAGATCGACGAGCTCAAGGGGCCGGTCAAGGGCGTGCTCATGGTGCCGATGCACCTGTCCTGGCCTGGCATGCGCGAGTGCGACGTCAGCGACGACGCGACCAGGCGCAGCATGTACGGCATGCTGCTGTCACAGGGCAAGCGCAACGACATCGTCCGGTTCGTCAACGCGACGCTGCTCGTGACGGACTGGCCGCTGATCGCCGATTCGCTCGATCCGAAGCTGCGCCGCCTCTGCGAGCGACAGTTCGCGCTCGGCGAGGACCAGGCCAACGCCGCTGGGACCGGACCCGCCTCAGATCGCCAGGCCGAGATCAGCCAGGACGGCGCGGTAGCCTGACAACGTGCGCAAATACGTCATTCTGGGCGTCCAGGGGAGCGGAAAGGGCACCCAGGCCGGACTGCTCGCCGGCGGCCTGGACCTGGTCCACATCGCCGTCGGCGACATCTTCCGGTGGAACGTACAGCACCACACCAAGCTCGGCGCTCAGGTAAGGCGCACCATGTCGGCAGGCTTGCTGGTCAGCGACGACCTCGTCGAAGGCGTCGTCCGGCAGCGGTTGTCTGACCACGACTGGAATTTCGGCTTCATCATCGATGGCTTCCCCCGAAATAAAGCGCAGGCCGAATTTTTCCTCGAAAGCTACGACATCGACGGGGTTATCCATTTGGACCTGCCTGACAGCGAGGTCAGGCGGCGAGTACTGGGTCGGCGGCTGTGCTCTGGCTGCGGCATGGACTACAACCTGATCGCGAACAGCCCGCACCAAGCCGGCCTCTGCGACGTCTGCGGGTCCACACTGGTGATCAGGGAGGACGACACCGAGGAAGCACTGGCGGTCAGGTTGCGCGAGTACCACGAGAAGACCAACCCGGTACTCGACATTTTCCGGCGCAAGGAGTACGTGGTCACCGTCGACGCGATGCCAGTAAGGGAGCAGATCCAGCGGGAGATCAGAAAGCAGTTGAACCTGCCGCCGTACCCTGACGAGATCCGAGGAGGGGCAATATGCCCGAGTGGGTGATGATCGGGGTTCCGACCAGCGCCGGCGCACACCACGCCGGCCAGGAACTGGCGCCGGCGGCGCTGCGCGCCGCCGGGCTGGCCGACCGGCTCGCGCAGGTCGGCGTGCGGGTGGCCGACGCGGGGGACTTGCCCGGTGCGGTGTTCGTCCCTGATCCGGCTGCGACCGCCGGACGAAACTTGGCGGCTGTCGCCAGGGTGGCCGCCGAAGTCGCCGAAGCGGTGGCGGATGTCGTAGCGTCCGGGCGGCAGCCGCTGCTGCTCGGCGGCGATTGCACGATCACAGTCGGCGCCGTCGCCGGGTTCCGCCGTGCCGCTGCCGATATCGGCCTGATCTACCTGGACGGAGACGCCGACCTCGGGGTGCCGGGCGACGGAGGGTCAGGCATCTTCGACTCGATGGGCGTCACCCACCTGCTCGGCGGGGGAGCGCCCGAGTTGTCTGGTCTAGCCGGGGCTCCGCCGCTGCTGACTGCTGACCGGCTCGCGATCATCGGTTCTGACCCGCGCGAGACCAGCCAGGCGGGCCGGGACTACCTGCACGACAAGAAGGTGAGCTTCACCGAAGCACCCGCGTTCATCGAGGACCCGGCGGCCGCGGCGCGTGATGCCATGGCCGTGATCGCCGGCCAGGCGCGCTCGGTGCTTGTTCATTTCGACATTGATGTGGTGGACTCCGCGGATCTGCCGCTCGGCAATTTCCCGCACTATGGCTCTGGAGTCCGCCTTGACGACGCGCTGGCTTGCCTCGCCGCGGTGCACGCCCACAAGTCTTTCGCCGGCCTGGTCTTGACAGAGATCAACCCGACGCATGACCCTGCCGGTACCGAGCTTGACCGGCTAGTGCGCGGCCTGGTGCGCGTGCTGGCCGGTACCGGGCTGGCTGGTACAGTGCCGGCCGGTTGAACGCTGGTGTTCGCAGGCAACGGTTGGGCACATGGCCATAGTCTGGCCATGTGCGCGAAATTTCGATCTTCAGCGGCTCTGCTCACCGGAATCTGGCGGCCGAGATATGCGGGTACCTGGGGGTCCCGCTGCAGCCCGCGGTCGTGCGCCGGTTCGCCACCGACTGCCTCGAAGTTCAGTTGCAGTCCAACTGCCGTGAACGAGACGTTTTCCTGATTCAGCCGCTATCGGCGCCCGTTCAGGAGCATCTAGTGGAACTGCTGCTGATGCTCGATGCCGCCCGGGGGGCGTCGGCGGCGCGGGTGACGGCTGTAGTTCCGCATTACGCGTACGCCCGCTCGGACAAGAAGACCATGCCCAGGGTCTCGATCGGCGGGCGGCTGGTCGCTGACCTGCTGGTGACAGCCGGGGCGAGCAGGGTGCTCACGATGACCCTGCACTCGCCGCAAGTGCACGGGTTCTTCTCGGTGCCGGTCGATCACCTGCACGCGTTGCGCGAGATCGCCGCCCATTTCCGCGCGCAGGATCTCTCCAACGCGGTCGTCGTCTCGCCCGACCTGGGCAACGCCAAGACGGCCGCGGCGCTCGCCCGGATGCTCGGCCTGCCGGTGGCGGCCGGCGCCAAGGAGCGGGTCGACGACGAGAAGGTAACGATCACCTCGATCATCGGCGAGGTCGCCGGGCGCAACGTCATCGTGCTCGACGACGAGATCGCCAGAGGCACCACGCTCATCGAGCTACTCGGCAAGCTGCGCGAGCACGGCGCCCGCTCGGTCAAGATCGCGTGCACGCACGGGCTGTTCTGCGACGGCGCGCTCAAGCGAATCGTGGCCTGGCCGGAGGTGGAGCAAGTCGTTTGCACGAACACCGTCGCGATCACCGAGTCTGAACGCGACGAGAAGCTGCACGTTATCTCCGTGGCCCCGGCGCTAGCAGAGGCGATCAGGCGGATCCATGAGGGCGAGTCGGTTAGTGCCCTGTTCGACCCGCACTAGCGCGATCGGCGGGCCCAGGCGGCGATCTGCAGCCGGGAGTTGAAGCCGAGTTTGCCCATGATGTTCGCGACGTGCCTGGCCGCCGTCGCCGGGGTGATGCTGAGCTGATCGGCGATGGCCTTGTTGCTGGCTCCAGCGGCGATCAAGTTGGCGATCTGGAGTTCTCGGGCGGTGAGCACGCCATGCTGCGGCGATTGCGCCGCCTGCCCGGGCGGGCCGGACAGGCCGGAGGCGGCCGCCGGTTCGCCGGCCGAGGCTGACCTGGGGACGGCGGCTGGGACGTGACCGTGTGCCTGGCTGATGCTCAACGCGAGTTCTACGGCGGCATCGCTGCCCAGCGCTAGGCCCGCCTCCCAGTGGGCGCTGACCGCCTGGTCGCCTAGCGGCGCGGCAGCATCGAGGATCCGGCTGGTCCGGGCGGGCGCTTCCGGCAGGCCCGCCTCCGCGCGCAGAGCGGCCGAGGCGCTTGCCAGCCGGATGGCCGGCTCCGGACTGCCCAGCTCAGTGGCCAGGGCCGCGAACGCGTCGAGCCCTCTGATGACGCCGATCCTGCTGCCGGTCGACTTGCTCAGCGCGAGGCTGTCACCGAAGTACTGGCCTGCGGCGCTGAGGTCTTTCTGACTGATCGCGATCTGGCCGAGTCCAGCAAGGCAGCGGGCAATTTCTGGCTTGGCGTTGATCTCGCGTACGATCGCGAGCGCGTCGGTGTAGCGCTGATTGGCCTGATCGAGGTTCCCGGTGAGCCGGGCCAGGTCGCCGAGCCCGAGCAGGGCCCGGGCGGAACCCCACTGCTGGTCGATCTCATGAGTGATCGCCAGCGCTTCTTCGGCCAGATCCCTGGCCAACGCGAGGTCACCACGAAACGCCGCGGTGGCAGCGAGCGTGCCGTCCGCGTATCCCTCATTCCACCGGTCACCGGCAGGCTGGGCGACGGTCAGGGCCGCGTTAGCCCTAGCAGCGGCTTCATCTAGGTCCCTGGCGTGCAAGGCGACTTCGGCCAGCAGGTTGAGTGCCGAAGCGGCCCAGAACCTCGCCGCATCGGATTTGCACAGCGCGAGCCCTTCGAGCGCGTACCCACGGGCCGCGTCAGGGTCGGTCGCCATCGCGAGCTGGGCGCGCCCGACCAGGGCCGAACCGAGCACGTCGTCGCTAAGCCCGGACCGGTCGCCAGCCAGGAACGCGTCCGTCCACCCGGCCCCCTCGGCGAACGAGCCCTGGATGATCCAGCCCACCCGCATCGACACGCAGATCCGCAACCCAGACTCGATGTCGCCGTCCGCTAGCGCCCGGCCAAGCACCTGCCGCACGTTGGCTGTGTCCGCATCGAACCGCATGATCGCGTCGACTCTCGCCGACCACGGGGCACTGACCTGAGCCATCCCCATCATGGACAGGTCCTCGGTCTCGGCGACCGCGTAGGCGCGGAACCGCCGTTGCATCAGCTCCGACTCGCCCGCCTCGGCTAGCCGCGCCGAAGCGTACTCCCGGATCGTGTCGAGCATCCGGTACCTGATCTGGCCGCGGACCACCGGCTCAACGACGACCAGCGATTTATCGGCGAGCCCGGTGAGCAGGTTCAGGATCTCGTCGGGAGCCAGGTCATAGTCACCGGTGGCCTGCGCGCACACCTGCTCGGCCATCTCCAGCGGCCAGTCGGCGAACACCGACAGTCGGCGCAGCAGGATCTTTTCGCGTGGCGAGAGCAGGTCATGGCTCCAGTCGATGGCGTCACGTAGCGTTCGGTGCCGCGCCGGAGCTGTTCTGTCGGCTGAGTTCAGCAGCTTGAAGCGATCGGTGAGCCGCCCCGCGATCTGCTCCACGGTCAGCGCCCGGACCCAGGCGGCGGCAAGTTCGATTGCCAGCGGGAGCCCGTCGAGCGACCGGCAGATCTCGGTCACGGCCCGCAGGTTGGCCGGCCCGAGAGCGAATCCCGGCTTCGCCGCCGCGGCCCGGTCGGCGAACAGTCGAAGCGCGTCCGATCGCCCGGCCACACCGGAACCGCTGCCACCGGCCCCTGCCCTGCCCTCGCGTGCTCTGCCCTCGCGTGCCCCCGCGCCGCGCGCTCCGATCCTGCCCGCACCCTTACCGGCCCCAACCGCCTCGCGTGCACCAGCCTCGGCCCCAGCCGGCAGCGAGAGCGGCGGCACTTGCCACACCGTCTCCGCAGCCACCCTGAGCGGCTCGCGGCTCGTCGCTATCACCATCAGCCCAGCCGAACTGGCTAGCAGGCGCTGACAGGCGTGCGCGCACGCCTCGATCAGGTGCTCGCAGGTGTCCACGCACAGCAGCATCCGGCGTGATCGCAGCGCGTCGGCCAGCGTGGCCAGCAACGGGCGGCCGGGCTCCTCTGTGACACCGATCACCGAGGCGATCCGCGACGCGACCAGCTCCGGCTGGCGCAGATCAGCTAGCTGGACGAACCAGGCCCCGTCCGGATAACCGCCCGCTAGCTCCGCGACCAAGTGAACGGCCAGCCGCGTCTTGCCAATCCCGGCCGCCCCGCAGAGCGTGAGAGCGCGCGCACCGGCTGCGAGCACACGGAGTTCGCGTAGCTCTCGGTCGCGGCCGATGAACGCGTTGAACTCCGCGGCAACGTCACCGTGGATACGGGATTTCATGTTGCCACCAGGCCTCCAGCCAAGCACCTGATGCTTATGTGAGGGACCAGTAGCCCACCGTAACGCGACCCGTCAAGGAATGAAGCTCAAAAACACCCATTAAGCAAACTAATTCAGGTCGTGCCTCCTCGGTGTGCCGCTACGCGAGGCGTCCGCTAGGCGAGCGTCTGGCCGCTGACTCGCTGTTCGAGCGCGAGCAGGTACTGCTTGCGCGGCAGGCCGCCGCCGTAGCCGGTCAAGCTCCCGTTCGAGCCGACTACGCGATGGCAGGGAACCACGATGCGGACCGGATTGCGGCCGTTGGCCAGCCCGACCGCCCGCGACGCCGACGGCTGGCCGATCCTCTTGGCGAGTTCGCCGTAAGAGATGGTTTCGCCGTACGGAATCTCCTGCAGGCCCGCCCACACGGTGCGCTGGAAGCCGGTTCCTTCCAGGCTGAGCGGCAGATCAAAGTCGGTCAGTTCGCCGGCGAAGTAGGCACCGAGCTGGCTGGCTGCTGAGTGGAGCACAGGGTCGTCCTCGATGCCGACCCGCTCGCCCAACGTTGCTTCACCGGGCTCATGCCTGGCCACGTCCATGTAGAGACCGGTCAGCGTGCCGTCCTCGGTCACCAGCGTCAGCGCGCCGATCGGGCTGTCCATCACGGCGTGCGACCTCGCCGCGGTCTCTGTTCGCACAGTCATTTGCTTGTCCTTTCTAGTGCTTCATCATGCCCTGAGGGTCTGACATTGCCTGCCAGCCGGCAGTCATGCGGCTGGCAGGCGGTTGATGGCGTGATCGGAGGTCGCCCACAGATACTGGACGGCGTAGCCACGCCATGGCCGCCACGGTTCCGCTCGCTTGATCAGCGCGGCGGGGGAATGCGGCAACTCGAGCACCTTCGCCGCCTGGCGGACGCCGAGATCAGTTGCCGGAAACGCGTCAGGGTCGCCGAGGCCGCGCATCGCGATCACCTCGATCGTCCACGGACCGAGACCGGGTACGGCGCCGAGTTGCGTCCTGGCAAGCTGCCAATCCGCGCCTGCCGCGAGGTCAACCTCGCCGTCAGCGATAGCGGCCGCTAGCGCGACCACCGTCTGCCTGCGCGACCGCGGCACGGCCAGCACGGTCTGCGGATCGGCCGCCGCCAGCGTTGTCATGTCCGGGAACAGCCTGGACAACCCGCCGCCCGGGTCTTCGACCGGCTCGCCGAACCGGACCGCCAGCCTCGCCGCGTGGGTGCGCGCGGCGGCGGTCGACACCTGCTGGCCGATCACTGCCCTGATCGCGAATTCGTCGGCATCGACTGTGCGCGGTATCCGGCGCCCTGGGGCCTTGTCGACCAGTGGCGCAAGCACTTCGTCTTCGCGCAACTGGTCGCAGACAGCGACTGGATCGGCGTCCAAGTCGAGCAACCTTCTGCACCGGCTGATCGCCATCGCCAGGTCGCGCAGGCTGGTCAGCGCTAGCTGGCAGGCGATGTAGTCAGGTTCTGGCCGCAACGAGACGACGCCAGGCCCGTGCGGAAGCCGGAGCGTGCGGCGGTAGCTGCCGTCGCGCCACTCTTCCACGGCCGGAACCGCGGTAGCCACCAGGTGGCCGAACAAATTGTCTGGGCACATCGGCGTTCGGAACGGCAGTCGGAGCGACAGCACTCCGAGCGAGGTTGCGCCGACTGAACTCATCGCGCCTCCGCCCTGATCGGCACCATGCCGGGTCGCAGTGGCTCGGCGGCGAAGCTCGGTTGGTGGCAGCGCGAACACCTGGAGCACCGTGTCGTTGAACGTCCTGATCGTCGGGAACCCGGCGGCGAACGCGATGTCACCCATCGGCAGCGATGTCGTCTCGATCAGCAACCTGGCGGTCTGCGCACGTTGCGCCCTCGCCAACGCCAGCGGACCCGCGCCAAGCTCAGCGAACAGCTGGCGCTCGATCTGCCTGACGCTGTAGCCCAGCCGGCGAGCGAGCCCAGATACTCCGTCGCAGTCCACCACACCATCGGCGATAAGCCGCATCGCCCGGGCAACGAGGTCAGCCCGCTCATTCCACTCCGGCGAGCCCGGACTGGCGTCAGGCCTGCACCGCTTGCAGGCGCGAAAGCCGGCTTGCTGAGCAGCGGCGGCGCTGGCGAAGAAGCGCATGTTCTCTGGCTTGGGCGGCGTAGCCGGGCAACTTGGCCGACAGTAGATGCCGGTCGTGAGCACAGCCGTGAAGAACCACCCGTCGAACCTGGCATCCTTCGACTGAACTGCCCTGACGCACCGCTCGGTGTCCTCTTGCACCTAGTAAGCATCGGCGCTTGACCCACTCCAGGTCTAGCGAAAAACCGACATCGCAGTGATCCGAGCCCGCCAGTGCCTCGCCCGCCCGCGCGCCCTTCCCGACGCGACGTTACGCATCCATTACGCCGTGCGGGTTTGCTGGCCGCGAGGAACCTACGATGGAGGCTGACAGTGAGAGTCCGCGCAATCATCGCCGCGCTTAGCATGAGCGCAGTGTTCGCCCTGGCCGGATGCGGCAGTTCTGATCCGGTCAGTTCAGGCCCGGCAAGCGGCTCGTCCGGGCACGCCCACGCCTGCCCGCAGCCCGCGCCGGCCAAGGGAAAGAGCATCGACGTGTGCGCCGCATTGCCCGCGACGGCAGCGTCGCAGATCACTGGCACAACATTCACCACGACGAAATCCAGCAGCGTGGAAGGAGTCGTGTTCGGCTGTGACTACGGTGGGCCAGGTAGTGCGCTGCTGCAGATCTCGGTCGACACTCAGGATGGCCGGGGAGCGTTCGACGCCGACATAACCGCGCTGAAGGCAGTCAGTCATCCGCCGGCCGGGTCTCCGGAGTCGGTGACGAGGCATTCTCCGAGCCGAACCCGGACGGAAATGCGGGGTCGGCCGGTGCGGCCGGGTTCGCCAGCTACGGCGCCGTCTTCGGAAGCACCTATATCAAGATCGGCGGCCTGACCTATGTAACGGCGGGGCAGGGCAAGCAGATAGTCGAGATGCTGCACGGCAAGCTCTGAGCCGGCCTGCCGAGCTAGAGCTAGCAACGCATACGATCGAAAGCAACGGGCGAATGCGTGGTTTCGGGGCGATCGGAACCAAATGTGCGGGTGCCTGCCAGGGGACAGCGAACGGCGCGAAGGGACTGGCCGATGTCCGAGACCGTTATCAGTACCGAGTCCGGATCGACCGCCAAGTCAGGCGCCCGAGCCCAGGCCGTGGAGCAGGCGCGGATCCGCTACGCGACCGCAAGGCCGCGAACCCGGGAACTCCACGAGCGCGCCCAGACGTTCCTGCCAGGGGGCAACACGAGAACGGTGCTCTATCACTCGCCTTTTCCGTTGCGCATCGCCCGCGCGTGGGACGCGATACTGCAGGACGAAGACGGGCACGAGTACGTGGATCTGCTCGGTGAGTACTCGGCCGGGTTGTACGGGCACTCGCATCCGGTCATCATCAAGGCGATGACGGACGCCCTAGCCGAGGGGATAAGCAGGGGAGCGCACACCAGGCACGAGGTCGACCTCGCCGAAGCGGTGTGTGCCCGATTCGCGTCGATCGAGCGGGTCAGGTTCACGAACTCAGGCACCGAGGCCAACCTGATGGCCATATCCGCCGGCCGCGCGTTCACCGGACGCGACCGGATCATGGCCTTCCGGGGCGGCTACCACGGCGGCCTGCTGACGTTCAAATCCGGACCGTCGCCAGTCAACGCTCCCTACGACGTAGTGCTCGCCGACTACAACGACACCGCCCAAGCGACCAGGTTGATCAGGGACAACGCCGACACGGTCGGCTGCGTGCTGGTCGAGCCGATGCTCGGTTCGAGTGGCTGCATCCCAGGCGACCCGGCCTTCCTGGCCGGGTTGCGCGAAGCAACCGCTAAGACCGGCGCGTTGCTCATCTTCGACGAAGTGATGACCTCCCGCACCGGCGCGGGAGGGCTGCAGGGCAGGCTCGAGATCACACCGGACCTGACTACATTGGGGAAATACATCGGCGGCGGGTCATCTTTCGGCGCATTCGGCGGTCGGGCGGAAGTGATGGAGCAGTTCGACCCCGGCCGTCCAGGCTCGCTGCCACACGCGGGAACCTTCAACAACAATGTGCTCTCGATGGCCGCCGGCTATGTCGGCTTGACGCGGGTCTACCCCCCGGCGGTGGCGGAGAACCACACCGCGAAAGGCGAGGAACTGCGCGAGCAACTCGCGATGAGTTTCGCCAACGCCGGGACCCCGTTCGGTGTCACTGGCGTGGGTAGCCTGCTCGCTATTCACCCCGTCGCAACGCCGGTCCGCTGCCCGGACGACCTGGCCCACAGCGATCCGCGACTGCTTGAGGTGCTGTTCCTCGACTTGCTCGAGCTTGGCTACTACCTGGCGCCGCGCGGTTACATGGCCCTGAGCCTCGCCCTCACCCCGGGCCAGCTAGCCGGATTCCGGCGAGCGGTCGATCAGGTGCTCGCGGCTAGAGCCGCGCTGTTCTAGTGCATTCGCACAAATGGCAGCACGTACTCGCGAGTTCGCTGACATTAGCGCGTATCTCCTCCTCGCGCGGGGAAGGTGTGTCACGAAAGCGATTCGACTGAGTACACTGAGTCATCATTTGATTTCGTGACTCCTGGTTCCAGTGTGCATACGCAATGTGATGTCGCGTTAGGTAGCGGTCTAGTGTCGGGACCGCCAGAGGTCTCGATCACGTTTCCCGGTATCCCAGCGGCCATCTCTACTGCGCGCAGCGTGATCACCGACACACTGGGTGGGTGTCCGCGCGCCGATGACGTCGTGCTCATCGGATGCGAATACGCGACCAACGCGATCCGCCATTCGCCGAGCGGACTGCCCGGCGGGGTATTCACGATGCGGATGTGGGTGAAGCCCGGGCGGGTGCGGCTGGAGATCATCGACTCAGGCACCGGCGAATGGGTAGACGCACCCGCTTTGGACGAGTCCGTACCGGACGACGAGAACGGGCGCGGCTTGATCGTGGTCGCGGCGCTCGCCGACGTCTGCGGCAATTCCGGCAGCCGCGCCTGGGCGGAAGTTGGCTGGTCGACGTCGCTCGCGCAGGGCTAGTCAGCCAGCGTCGAGCGCGAGCAGGTCTGCCTCGGTCTCCCGCCTGACGATCGGCCTGGCCGAGCCGGCGGCAACGGCGATCACCGGCGGACGCGGGATGTGGTTGTACTGGCTGGCCATGCTCCGGCAATACGCCCCAGTGCCCGGCACGGCGAGCAGGTCGCCGGCCACGATGTCGGACGGCAGGAACTCATCCTTGACCACGATGTCGCCGGCTTCGCAGTGCTTGCCCACAACTCTGGTCAGCACCGGTCGCGCCGCCGAGTGGCGTGAGGCCAGCGTGCACGAGTAGTCGGCGTCATACAGTGCGGTCCTAATGTTGTCGCTCATTCCGCCGTCGACCGCGACGTACCGACGGGTGACGCCGTGCTCAAGCACCACGTCCTTGACCGTGCCGACGCTGTACAAGGTGAACGTGCTTGGTCCGGCGATCGCGCGGCCTGGTTCCACCGAGACCTTGGGGACGGCCACGCCGAGTACCTGGCATTCTCTTCGAACGAGGTCGGCGAGGGAGTCAGCCAAGTCCTTGGCCGGCATCGGGTCGTGCTGGCTGGTGTAGGCGACACCGAACCCGCCACCGAGGTCAACCTCTGGCAACTCGACGCCGTGCTCGCGGGCGATCTTGGCGTGTAGGCCGAGCAGGCGATGCGCGGCCACTTCGAAGCCACCAGTGTCGAAGATCTGCGAGCCGATATGGGAAGCCAGCCCGCGCAACTCCAGCTCGGGCCTGGCCAGCGCGCGCGCCACGGCATCCGCGGCCGCGCCGGTCGTCAGCGAGATGCCGAACTTCTGGTCTTCGTGCGCGGTCGCGATGTACTCGTGGGTGTGGGCCTCGACGCCGACGGTCACCCGCAGCATCACCCGTGCGCGGAGGCCTAGGCGCCGGGCGGCGTCGGCGATGCGGTCGATCTCGCCGGTCGAGTCGACGATGATCCGACCGATCCCGGCGCTGAGTGCGCGGTCGAGTTCGTCGTCTGACTTGTTGTTGCCATGCATGGCGATGCGTTCCGGCGGCACGCCGCCGCGCAGCGCGACGGCCAGTTCACCGCCCGAGCAGGTGTCCAGGCCAAGGCCGTCGGCGGCGATCCAGCGCGCGACCTCGGTGCACAGGAAGGCCTTGCCCGCGTAATACACCTCAGCGCCGTCGCCTAGCCCGGCGAACGCGTGGCGGAACGCATGGCGGAACGCCGCCGCCCTGGCCCGGAAGTCAGCCTGGTCGAGCAGGTAGGCCGGGGTTCCGAACTGAGCGGCCAGGTCGCGCACGTCGACGCCGCCGACTTCGAGCGCGCCCGAGCCGTTCCGCGTCACCGACTGGGCCCACAGTTCAGGTTGCAGTTCGTTGACGTCCGCTGGCGGCCGCAGCCAGGCGGGGACTATCGCGACGTTGCCGTAGCCAGCGGCGTGCAGGGCTCCGGCTTCATGGACAGACATACCAGCCAGCCTACGAAGAGCCGCTTGCTACCGTGCGGCCATGCCAATCTCGTTCAGCGCGGAGACGGTCAGGCTGCTCGACGGGCCCAACTACGCGGTGCTGGCCACCGTCAACTCGGACGGCAGCCCGCAGACATCGGCGATGTGGGTCGGCCGGGACGGCGACGAACTGCTGATGTCAACCGTGGAAGGACGGGTCAAGCACCGCAACATGGTGCGCGATCCGAGGGTAAGCGTGACCGTGCTCGACTCGGCCGACCCGGAGAACTATGCGGAGTTGCGCGGCACGGTCACGATGACGCCCGACATCGGTCGCCGCATCGACACCGAGCTGTCGTGGAAATACGACGGTAAGGATCCCGGCGAGGACCGCCCTGGTGCTGTTCGCGTCGTGGTACGAATCGCGGTACACAAGGCCACCGGCCCCGCCGCCTAGCTTCCTGACTCCCGCGATGGATGGATCTGGCAATTCATCCGGTAAAACGGGTATGAATTCGGGTATCCATCGCAGGTCTGGTCGGACCGGAGCCGATGAATTCGGGATTCCATCGCAACGGTGGGTCGGCTCGCATGGCTAGCCGGAGCAAGAGAGCGGCTGGGGAGAGCACGCCGCTAGGTCCGCAGCGGGGTGTGGGTGTCCAGGGTCCAGTGGCGGCCTACCGAGGCGATCCAGCGGTCTTCTTGACCTGGCGTCAGCGCCAACCGGGTGACGGTGCGCTGGCCTCCGTTCATGTCGGAGTACAGCAGTTCGATCGTGACCGGGTCGCGGTTGATGAGCGCGTTAGCGAACGCGTCGTAGACCGGATCAGACGGGTCGCGCAGTGCGCCTTGCCAGAAGCCGAGGCCGCCCGGCGGCACGTAGAGCGAACGCGTCTGCGCACGGAACTGGTCAACCGGCCCGTGCGGGATATCACTGAGCGGCCGGTCTGCTATCGGGTGCCAGGCCTGCAGGATGGCCAGCCCGCTGCCGACGTTGCGCAGGCCGAACGCTAGGTAGATGGCGCCCTCGCCCTGCTCGAACGCCGCCCCGGGGCCTTCGACATGGGTCCAGTGCCGGTCGACGAAGCCGATCTTTTGCCTCGCGTCGCCGAGTTGGGCGTTCATCAGCACCGGCCGCAGGGTCGCGAGCAGCGACCGCTCCGCAATCCTCGACGCCCGGTTGGCCGATCGCGTCGAGGAGAAAGTTGCCACTGCGAGCACCAGCGTGCCCGCCGCGGTCGTCAGCGACGCGATGACCTCCGCGCTCATGCCTCTCCCGCAGCCGTGAGTGGCGATGGGTGCCTTGGCTCGTAGATGCCGAACTCGGCACCATCGGGTAGTCGCAGCGAGGCCAGCAGCCCCCACCCCCGATCGGACACCTCGCTCGCGACCTCGACGCCCTTGGCGGTGAGTTCGGCGAGCGTCGCGTGGATGTCGTCGCACATCAGGTACAGCTCATGGCTGGCCGCCTCGGCTGGATGCACGGCGAGTTCGGCTGGCGGGAGCGCGAAGATCAGCCAGCCACCGCCGGCGTTGACGGACGACAGGCCGAGTACGTCGGAGAAGAATTCCCTGACTCGGTCAGCCTGCGGAGAGAACACGATCGCGTGCACGCCGTTGATCACACGAGCATCCTAGCTACTCAACCCCACGCAAGTTGCTTGTCATATTCCTATATAGGAATATGATGAGGTCATGGCTAGGGCAGCGACGACGACAGACGCGTTCAACGCCGTGGCCGAGCCTCGGCGCCGGCAGATCATTGACCTGCTCGCGGCCCGGGAACGACCGGTGAATGATCTGGTCGCGCTGCTCGGGATGGCACAGCCGCAGGTGTCTAAGCATTTGCGGGTGCTCAGGCAGGTGGGTCTTGTGGACGTACGCGACGAAGGCCGCCAGCGGATGTACCGGCTGAACGGGTACCCGCTCAAGCCGATCCACGACTGGGTGAGGAAGTACGAGCAGGCGTGGTCAGAGCGTTTCGAGCGACTGGACGAGGTGCTGGCCGAACTCAAGGACGCAGAGTTCAAGGACGCAGAGCTAGACGACATGGAGGACGGAGATGATGGCAGTGACGAGTAGCGGTACCGCGGTAGTGACACTTCCGACCGACACTCAGATCCTCATCAGGCGCGAGTTCGACGCGCCGAAGCATCTGGTGTACCGGGCTTGGACCAGCCCGGACCTGATCAAGCGCTGGTGGAGCGGCGAACGGGGCGAGGTCACGAGCGTCGAGGTCGACCTGCAAGTCGGCGGGAAGTGGCGCTACGTGATGATCGCGCACGGCGGATTCGAGGTCGCTTTCCACGGCGAGTACATCGAGATCGTTCCGAACGAGCGAATCGTGTCGACTGAGGTTTACGAAGGCGCGCCCGGCGCGGCGGCCGTCAACACGTTCACGCTCACCGAGGAAGGCGGACGCACCACGATGACGCTGCTCGTGGAGCACGACAACAAGTTCAATCGGGACGCTCACGTCAATTCGGGCATGGAAGGCGGCATGCAAGAGGGCATGGACAAGCTCGAGCGGGTGGCGCGTTCGCTGCTATGAGCGCCCAGGGAGTGCCAGCACTCCGACAAAATGGCAGCTGTGGTGCTTGGAGATCTAACTGTGACAGAGCAGCGGTTGTGGGACGCGTTTCCCGCAGGCCGCTGGGTTGACCTCAGGGTGGGCGATCCGGCCATCGACGATCCGAGGCGGGCTGGGGCTTGGGGTCCCGAGCGCTACGTCAGGGCCGAGGTGCTGCGGGCACTGCTGCTCGGAGCACGCCAGATCGAGCCAGGGTCGGCCCCGGGGATCAGGTTGCGGGGGGCGCGGGTGAGCGGCCGGCTTGACCTCATCGGCGCCACCACTAACTGGCCGCTGGTCTGCGAGCACTGCTCCTTCGACAGAGAAATCCGGCTGGTCGAGTCGATCACCAAGACGGTCAGGATCGTGCACAGTCGGATGCCGGGTTTCAACGGCACCCGGATGCGCCTCGACGGCATCCTGAGTTTCTGGTCCAGCGTCATCGACGGGATGCTGAGGCTCGACCAGGCCAAGATCAGAGGCCAGGTCAGCCTCAGGGACGCCAACGTCGGAGCGAGGCAGATCTTCGTCGACGCCGTCCCGGCTTTCGGGCTCAGCATCGACGGCGGCCTCGAACTTTCCGGCCTGACCGCGCACGGCTTGGTGTCGATCCACGTCGCCAAGATCACCGGGTCGGTCGACCTGAGCCGCGCACGCCTGTCCAACCCAGGTGGCCGCGCGTTCTCAGCCGACTCAGCGGAGATAGGCGGCCGCCTTGACGGTCATGACGTGATCGCCGACGGCGAGGTCACCCTGCAGAACGCGCGGATCGCGGCGAACCTGACGCTCACCGGCGCGACGATGAGCAACCGCGGCGCGGTCGCCGTGAATCTGGACCGCGCGTTCATCGGCGTCTGTCACGGCGCTGGGCTGACCTGCACAGGGCGGTTCAGCTTCGCGGGCGCCCACATCGCCAGCGGACTGGACCTGGCCGGTGCCACGATCGACGCGGGAACCGGAGAGCGGTCGCTGGCCGGCGACGGCGCGGTGGTCGACGGCACGCTGACGCTCAGCCAACTGCGGGCCCGCGGCGAAGTGAGCCTTCGATCGATCAGGGTCGGCCGGGCTGTCCTGATGATCGGCGCTGACCTGGAAAACCGGGGTGACATTGCGTGCCGGCTCTCGGGCGCCGAGATCGCCGGTGACGTCATCGGCCTGCGGACCTCGGTGGTCGGCGGGATCAAGATGACCGGTGGCAGGATCGCCGGCCGCCTCAACCTAGATCAGGTGCGCATCGTCAACGAAGGCAGCCAGGCGATCAGCGCGCGAGCGCTTCAGGCTGGTCAACTCACCCTTGCCCCGGCCGAGCCGATCAAGGGAATGGTCGATTTCAGCCACGCCCGAATGGAGGTGTACCGCGATGACCCGGGCACTTGGCCGGACGCCCTGAGCGTTGACGGAATGACCTATCAGGCTCTCGAACCCCGGCTGCCTGCCCGGGACCGGCTGCGCTGGCTGGCCAGGGACCCGGCCGGACCGCAGTCCCAGCCGTATGAGCACCTAGCTGCCCACTACATGCGGATTGGCCAGCCAGAAGAGGCAAGGACGGTCTGGTATATCAGGGAACGGGAGCAGCGGCGGGACGCGGCACCGCTAGCCAAGTTCTGGGGCGTTATTCAGGACGTCATCCTCGGCTACGGATACCGGCCCTGGCGCGCGCTCGCGTGGCTGGCACTGCTGCTGATCATCGGCAGCGTGACCTTTGCCTTGCAGCCGCCACCGGCCATTCAGGCGGGAACCGCCCCGCACTTCAACCCGGTGATTTACACGCTGGACTTGCTGCTGCCGCTGGTCGATCTGGGTCAAAAGCATTCTTTCAACCCCTCAGGCGCCGGACAATGGTTGTCGTACGTGCTCACCGCGGCCGGATGGGTGCTGGTGACGACCGTCGCGGCTGCGGCGGCGCGGGTGCTGCGGCGCGGTTAGCGCCATCGCCGGGCGCCGCTCAAGGTGGCAGTCTGAACCTGCGTGTAAAGCTGTGGGTCATCATGTGGGCGTCCTTCATGGAGGTTCGCCTCTGGCGTGCCTAGCGTGATTACTGCCGCTCTCAGCAGAAGCGGCAGAGAAAAATACCGCTAGGAGTTGGACGATGATTACCGTGCTATTTACCATCATCGCCGCCGTTGTGTGCGTGCCGATCGTCGCAGTCGTTCTGGTGGTTAGCATGGCCAGTCACCGCGAGGAGTCGGCGCTGAGCCTGGACAAGCCCGCGCAGGGCATCGTCCAGGCCCTGGCACGGCGAGTGGTTGACTTCCACACAGAAGAGCCGGCCTGGCCGATGCCGAGGTACGCCGTGCAGGCCAAGTCAGCCGCCCCGGCGCTGCGCTCGGTAGGCGCGAACCCGGTGGCTCAGCCGCGCAGGAGCACGGTGGCCGAGACGCCGAGGTCAGTCGTGCCGGCGAAGGTCAGCATCAGGACCGCCGCGTAACTAACGCGGCGGTTCGGGTGCATTGCCGTAGTCAAATGGGTACGCCTGACATTCACAGACATGGCAGGCCGGGCGCTTTTCGTGGGGAGCCATAATGGCGTCGTTCGGAGAACTGCTCAAGACGCAGCGTAACAACGCGGGGATGACGCAGGAAGAACTGGCTGACGCCGCGAAGGTGAGCGCCAGGGCGATCAGCGATCTGGAGCGCGGCATCAACATGACCCCGCGCAAGGACACGGCCAAGTTGCTGGCCGACGCGCTGGACCTGACGGGGTCGGATCGGTCGGAGTTCGAGGCGGCCGCCCGCAGGCGCTACGTCGCGGACGGGTTCGCCGCGCCGACGAAGACGCTGCCGAGAGACACTGTGTCCTTTACGGGCCGAGAGCCTGAGTTGCGTGAGCTTGGCAGTGCGGTCAAAGACGCGTGCGGGGTGGTCGCGATCTACGCGATCGGCGGGATGGCGGGGATCGGCAAGACGGCGCTGGCGGTTCACGCCGCGCACCTGCTCGTGCCGCAGTTTCCTGACGGGCAGATCTACCTGCAGCTTCATGCGCATACCGCCGGCCGCGAGCCGGTGAAGCCGGCTGACGCGCTGGCGAGCCTGCTGCAGACGGTCGGGGTGGGAGCGGCGCAGATTCCCGCTGACCTGGAGTCCAGGGCCAGCTTGTGGCGGGACCGCGTGGTCGGCAAGAGAATGCTGCTGATCCTTGACGACGCCGCGGACAGCGATCACGTGCGGCCGTTGCTGCCAGGGACGGCGGGGAGCCTGGTGCTGGTGACGAGCCGGAACCGGCTGACGGCGCTGGAAGGCGCGATCGTGATCAGCCTGGACGCGCTGCCCGCGCAGGAGGCGGCTGAGCTGCTGGTCAGGCTGGCGGCCAGGCCTGGCCTTGATGTGAGCTCGCCGGCGGTGGCGGATATCTGCGTCAGCTGCGGGTACTTGCCGCTGGCGATCGGGCTGGTGGCCGGGCGGATGCATCACCACGACTCGTGGAGTGCGGAAGACTTCGCCACGGACCTGACGAAGGCGCAGGACCGGCTGGCCCCGATGCACGCGGAGAACTTGTCGGTAGCCGCCGCGTTCGACCTGTCCTACCGTGATCTGCGCCCGGACCAGCAGCGGCTGTTCCGCCGCCTGGGGCTGCACCCGGGCACCGACATTGACGCCTACGCGGCGGCGGCGCTCGATGACGTGGGGCTCAACGCGGCCAGGGCTGCGCTTGAGGGGCTGTTCGACCACTACCTGCTGGCCGAGCCGGCCAGGGACCGGTACCGGCTCCATGACCTGATCCGCGAGTACGCCCGCCAGCTTGCCGCCGCCGACCCTGCCGATGACCGCGCCGACGCGATCGCCCGGCTGCTCGACTACTACCTGTACACCGTCGATGTGGCGGGCCAACAGCTCCGCCGAGGTGATAAGACCGCAATGGCCAGCAAATCCAAGCACGTCAAGCCCGGGCACGCGCCCGATATCAATGGCCGCTCGCAGGCCATCGCATGGCTGTCGACCGAGCGGCTCAACCTGCACGCCATGACCGCGACCGCCGCCTTGCACGACAAGCCAGGACACGTCACCGCGATACCCGCGGCCATGCACACGTTCTTCCGCACCCAGGGTCACTGGGACCAGGCGATGACCTTGCACCACAGCGCCCTGGACGTCGCCAGGGAGGTGGGCGCCAAGCAAGCCGAGGCCCGGCTGCTGACCGACCTCGGCGACATGCAGTACCTGAGTGACAATTACCCGGCCGCCGAAGAGAGCCTGCGCACCGCCCTGCGGATATGTACCGAACTCGATGACCGGCTGGGTCAAGCTGACGCGCTGCGCGAGCTCGGCGCGGTGCAGCTTGCCCGCAGCGAGCACGAGAACGCCGAGAAAAGCCTGATGACCGCGCTCGACCTGTACATGAGCCTGTCCGACCGGATCGGCGAAGCCGACTGCCTGCGTGAGCTCGGCGCGGTGCAGCAGGCGTGCGGCCGGTACCAGGACGCGGCGCGGAGCCTGGACCGGGCGCTGACCTTGTACCGCAAGCTCGATGACCTGCTCGGCGAGGCCGACGCGCTCAGCGACATCGGCACCGTCCGGCTGGCCTGCGGCGACTACGACAGCGCCATTCGCAGCCAGCAGCAGGCGCTGCGGCACTATCAGGTGCTCGGGGACCGGCTCGGCGAGGCGAACGCGCTGACGCACCTGGGCACCGTGCAGCAGATGAGCGGCGCGCACGAGGAAGCGAAGATCAGCCTGGACCGGGCGGTCGAGCTGTACCAGGGGCTCGGCGACCAGTCCGGCGAGGCCGAGGCGCTGAACAACCTCGGCGAGCTCGCGCTGCGGACAGGCGACCACGAGCGCGCCCGCGATCTGCACAGCCGCGCCCTGACAATCGCGACGCAGATCGCCGCGCCGCGCGAGCAGGCACGGGCGCATGAGGGCATCGGCCGCAGCTACCTGTCCGAAGGACAGCAGGAACTCGGCGAAACCTCGGTCCGCCAGGCCGTGCAGATTTACCAGCTGATCGGATCTCCGCACGCCACCCGGGCAGCCAAGCTGCTGCGCGGTCAGGGAAAGTGACCAGCGGCGATGGCGCGGCCGAATACGCTGGCCAGAAGAATTGACCGGGGGAGACACCGCTGGCGACTACGCCAGGCAGGTCAAGGGAGCGCCGCCGTTATGGGCGACCATGTCGCTGAGTGCCTTTATCACGTCGATGGGGGCGCCTGGCGGCGCGCCTTCGTACTCGGCGTAAGCCCGGTGCAGGTTGCCGACAATGCGCTCAGCATCCGGCCACTCGGCGAACCGGCCCAGGTCCGCCTGCCGGGCGGCGTCCAGCGGACTGAGCTTCGCGCGATAGCCCCGGGCGGCGACGTCGGCTACGAACCCGAGGTAGTCCAGGGTGTCGTCGATGGGTGCCCGGTCGGTGAAGATCTGCCCATGCCCTGGGACGATGATCCGCGCTTCGAGCGGCAGTATCACGTTCTCCAGCACCTCGACCGCCCCGGCGATGGAACCCATGAGCAGGAACGGCGTCCCGCCGTTGAAGATCAGGTCACCGCAGAACAGCACCGAGCGTTCAGGTATCCAGACAATCGAGTCGTTGCTGGTGTGGGCGGCTGTTCCCACGTAACGTACCTGCGCCCGCAGGTCGCCGGCATGCAGCGCGATCTCATCGGTAAACGTGACGAAAGGGGGGTCGAGCGTCAGGTTGCCCCAGTCGGGTCCAGTCCAGATCCCCAGGTCGGCTGGCGGCCCGGACGCGATGGCCTCGGCGCGAGTCCGTTCGTGCCCGATAATTGCGGCGCCTGGGAGCATGCAGTTGCCAAACGTGTGGTCGCCATGGTGATGGGTGTTGACCACGGCGCGAACATGCGCATCCGTGACCGAGCCGATCGCGTCGAGGTAGCCTTGCGTCCGCCGCCGAGTGGAACAGGTGTCGATGCTGATCACGCCTTGCGGTCCGGTTAGAAAGCCCGTGTTGTTAATCCACCATGTTCCGTCAGGCTGAACATATGCGTAAATTCCCGACGATACCTCGGTGAGTTCGGGTCGGCCCGGGTGAGTGATATCGCTATTCAGGCTGCTCATGAGAGTCTTCGGCCTCGCTACGTTCGAATCGGTATGAGTGGTATGGTGCGGCACCATCCGTCCTGATAACGTGCCCCTGCCGGCTAAGTCTGACTAGGGGAACACATGGCTGAGATGGTCTTCTTCACTGACAACTACCGCGACGACAGCACCCGCGAGGGCTGGCAGTTCGAATTCTTCTGCCGCCGGTGCGGCAACGGCTATGCCTCGTCGTTCCAGCGCTCGGTCAGCGGGTTCGGCGGCAATCTGCTCAGAATGGGGGGCGACCTGCTGGGCGGCACCGTCGGCGAGAAGGCATCACAACTCGGCTGGGACGCTCAGTGGATGCAGGACGGGATTCGCAGCCCGGCTAGGGACAAGGCGCTGGCCAAGGCCGTCGATGAGATGAAGCCGTACTTCAAGCAATGCCACCGGTGCGGACAGTGGGTTTGCGATCGGGTGTGCTGGAACAACGAGCGCGGGCTGTGCGTGAGCTGCGCTCCGAAGCTCGATCAGGAGATCGCCGGCATGCAGGCCTCGGCCCAGATCAACCAGCTCAACGAGAAGATCCAGCAGCAGGACTGGACTCGTGACATCAATTACCGCGACCAGGGCACCGGTCTGTGCGTGAACTGCGGCCAGGAGACCGGAGGCGGCAAGTTCTGCAAGAACTGTGGCCAGCCCCAGGCCTCGGCCGAGTCCGCCCAGAAGTTCTGCGGCAACTGCGGCAGCCAGCTAACCGGGGCTAAGTTCTGCGGCGAATGCGGCACGCCGGCGGGCTGATCTGGTGGCCACCGCCCACTACCGGTTGCTCACCCCGACCGGCGAGGTGACTGAGGAAGGCAGCGCCGACGCCGCGGTGACCGGCGGCACGTTCGTGCTTACCCCTACCGCCGGCGAGGTGCTGGCTGTCCCTTTCGGCCAGATCGCGTCCGTCGCCCAGGCCGAGCAGTTCACTTTGCGGGTCGCGTTGGCTCGCGGCACAGTCGTGGAGTTGTCGCGGATGGGCGCGATGCGGACCCAACTGCTCGCCGAGATGAAGGACGCGCATGCTAACGCGGCGGCCAAGACCGCGGCCACCGTCGGCGAGGCCGACATCTTTTCCGGACTGGCCGGCGGCGAGCAGGCCGAAATTCGCGTCTACGACGACGCGCTGCTGATCGTCGGGTCGGCGAACGCGCTCCGGGTCAGCTTCGCGTTCGTGAAGTCGGTGCGGGACGAGAACTACGTAGTCACGGTCGAGGTGACCGGGAGCGACCCGGTCATGTTGACCAGGCTCGGCAACCGCACCGGCGAGTTCACCACGGCGCTGTCGCGGCGGATCGGCGACGCTCGCAGCAGGACTTCGGCGTTCCTGGGCGCGCTGCTGCCCGGTCTCGACCCGATGGCCCTGCGCCAGGCGGCCGGCCTGCTGCGGGACGGCGTCGCTGTGCCAGTCGGCACGCTCAACGGCATCCACCCCGAACTGGCCGCAACGCTAATCGAGGTCGCGGCGATGCCCGCGCGGCGAGCGGGCATCGAGGAACTCACCCGCCACGCCGACCTCGCGATCGGCTTCCGGCAAGTCAGTTCCGTGCACAAGGAGGCCGATGGCGTGACCGCCTGGCAGGACCACTCCGCGTCGCCGCACATCGGGGACCACGACGGCCACGCGGGCTCCTTCGCTTCTGGTTTCGCCGGCATGCTCGCGGCCGGAGTCATGGCCGACGGCCCGGGCGCGTTCGGGCCCGCGCAGTACGGCGCAGGGTTCGGCGGTGGCGGATTCGGGTCCGGAGGTTTCGGACTGAGCGGCTTCGGGGGCGGCGGTTACGGGTCAGGTGGCTCCGCCGGTTACGGGCCGTTCGGGTTCGGTGAAGGCTACGGCGACTACGGCCATTACTGGGCCTACCGCGCGCTCGGCGCTGGGATGAGAACTCCCGAGCAGCATCAGATGACCCAGCGCCCGGACGTCACGAGGGGCCGCCTGATACCAGCGGGCGACGACCTGTCCGCGCTGACCGCGTCCGGCGATGATCCGACCGTGCTGGGATTCGTCCTGGCGACCTCGCGCGATCGCGTCGTGTTCGAGGTGCTCAACCTGGCTGATCCGCCGACGCTGGTGTTCGCGGCTTCAGGGCAGGACGGGGTCGGGGTCATCAACCGGGCGCTGGTCGACTCGGGGTTCAAGCCGCCCGCACCAGCCGGTGGCGGCCTCACCGCGCCGCCCAGGCAGGTCGGTGAGCCTGGCCGTGCTGACCGACCTCTTCGTAGGCCAGGTCCCGCACGACGGGAACTGGTCGAGCCAGCTCGCTGCGCTGCTGGCTGGCTAGCCGAGAAAGGATGCGTCTATGACGGAGCCATCGGGTGCGGTCCGGGCATCGGATGCCGACCGGGACGCCGCGGCCGAGGCACTCGCCGACGCGGTGGCCTCGGGCCGGCTGTCGCTGGCCGAGCACAGCAGCAGGCTGGATGCCATGTACGCGGCCGTCACCGCGAGCCAGGTGGCAGCCGTCGTCGCCGACCTGCCGTCGCTACCGGCCAAGCGGAGCGGGCTATACCGCGCGACAGACGCGCACAAGGTGGTGGTCGTCGGGGGTTCGGCGCAGCGGGCTGGCCGGTTCAGGATCGGCCGGTTCTGCTCGATCATGGCCCTGTTCGGGCGGGTCGAGATGGACCTGCGCAACGTCATCCTGAGCCATGATCCTGATCAGGTCACGATCATCGTGCGGTGCCTGGCCTCCAGCGTCTCGATCATCGTGCCTAAAGGCTGGCGCGTTCAGGAGCAGGTCTTCGCTCTCGGCAGCAAGCAGGCGATCGGCAGCCGGGACGACAGTTCGCGGGCCGTGATGTTCCGCGTGCGCGGCATGATGCTCGGCGGAAGCTTCACACTCTCCGACGGCTAGCCTAAGGCCAACCACAGCAACTGATCGGCGCTGCTGCTGGGGGAACTAGGACTCGGAGGGTATCTGGAGGGTTGCCTCCGGAAGTGGGCGGGATGGGCTAGGGTCTGGTGCGAGGGGGGACCACTGAGATCCGCAGAGCGGCGATTGAGCCGTGCTTCGGGTCGAGGCTTAGGAGGTTCTCAATGGGCAAATGGCAACTCGATCCGTACCACACGCAGGTCGAGTTCACAGCGAAGCACCTCGGGATGATGACGGTACGTGGCTATTTTGACGAGATCAGCACGACCGCTGAAATCGATCCGGCCCACCCGGAGGCAGCGACGGTCGAGGCGACCATTTCGACCGCCAGCATCCGTACCAACAACGGCATGAGGGACAACGACATTCGGTCGTCGAACTTCCTCGAGGTCGAGAAGTACCCGGTGATGACCTTCAAGAGCACCGGCATCACGGCGACCGGGACTGACCAGTTCGCGCTGACTGGTGATCTCACCATCAAAGGCAACACCCATCCGGTGACGCTGCAGGTGACCAGGTACGGCGAGTTCAATGACCCCGGCATGATGGGCCACAGGATCGGCTACGGGGCGCAGACTCAGATCAACCGCAAGGACTTCGGCTTGACCTTTAACGCGGTGCTGGACGGCAGGTTCGTCATCAGCGAGGAGATCAACATCACGATCGAAGGCGAAATCGTCGAGGTACCGGAGACCGCGGAAGCGGCCAGCGGCTAACTGCGGCGCAGCGGCCTAGGCGGGCGCGCGCGAAGGCTCAGCTCGCTCGCGCGTGCCCGTCACCCTGCGGCGACCGCACGGCAAGGCGCATGGCGACCGTGCGTGGCGAGCTGCCCCCCGAACTCCGACATGCCGGTGACCACATCAAATACCACCTGGTCACCCGTCACCTGGCCAGCACGGCAAGCTCATCGGCCGCAGCAGCGAAATCCCTGGCGTCGGCCACGCCGGTGAACCGCGCGTCATCGTCCTAGCGTCTGCGCGGCTCGAGGCCGAAGTAGATGTCGGTGCGGCGCTGGGCCGGGTCGTCCTCCCAGTCGCCGTAGACCTCCCAGCTAACCCCCGCCTTCTGGTATTGGTTTCTGCGCACCACCGTTCGATGGCCGCGTAGGCAGGCTGCATCGCCGAATACTCACCGAAGTGCGCGATCGTCGCCACCTCGCCGGATGGCGTTCTGCCCCGATAGATGACCACGTTGTGACCGGTACGCACGCTCTGCCCGCGCAGCGCCGGGCTCACAGGCCGCCATCATGCCACCTGTGATGAGGATGAGGATGAGGAGGCGGAAATCACTGATCCCACGCCGTCATATCGGCGACGGCGGAGACGGCATTCAAGTTGGAATCTGAATGACTTTGTTCAAGGCACGACTATTGCTTTTCCTCCGGGCAGGGCCGAAAGTCGTGCCGTGATAACTGGAACACCGCCGCCGCGCGATTGCGTGCGGAATTTCATCATCATGAATACCAGGCCGCCCGGCGTTCACTGTCGCTGGCGTGTTGTCACGTTGCAGCCGGCTGTGCAGGCGGCGGCCGACGGGCGTGCCTGGTGCCGGGAGATTTTGAAGGAGTGGCAGCTTGAGGACGTGACGGATGTGGTGCGGCAGCTTGTCTCCGAGCTGGTCACCAACAGCATTGAGCACGCGGAGACATCCTGCATCCGAGTCTTGCTGATGCAGGCCGACGGCGTGTTGCGACTCGATGTCACCGATGACGATGTGGTCAGCTTGCCCGTCCGAGCACGTCCAAGCATCGACGACATCAGCGGGCGCGGTCTGACGATCGTCGAAGCGCTGTCCGACCGATGGGGCGTCCACATCGCTTCCAGCGCCAAGACCGTCTGGTGCGAACTGGGTTGCGGGTCAGACTTGGCACGTCCGTGGCGGCCCTGACGGGGACAGGGCGGGTGGCTGACGACCTGTACCTGATGGCGCATCACGAGGTGACCGGCAGGCCGTATCTGCACCGCCGCGCGATCGGCATTGGATTAGCGGGCGCGCTGCTCGCCGAACTAGTGCTGGCGGGCAGCATCCGCATTCGGTCAGAAAGCATTTCGGGAAGCGGTCGCGCCGCAGCACCGGATGAGCTCGCCAAGGCGGTGCTCGAACTCGTTCTCAGCGAGCGTCGACCGGTGCCCGACTGGCTGGCATTTCTCGCCAGATCGGCCGAGCGGGACGTAGCTCGGCGGCTGGAACGGCAGGAGTACTTGGCGCTGGCCGGATCGAGGCGACCGTGGCGGGCCGACCGCTGGGTGCCAGTAGACCCGGACTGTGCCTTCGCGCCGCTGTTCCGCGCCCAGGCCGCCCTCGATCCAGCCAAGCCGGTCACAGTCGCGGGCGCGACGCTGGCTGGCCTAGCCGCCGCCTGCGGCCTTGGCTCGAAGTTGCTGCCCTTCGGTCCAAGAGGAGCACGGCACCGCCTGGATGAGACCATCCGCCAGCTTGCTCCCGACTTGCGCGAGGTGATTGCTCAGACCCAGGCCGCGACCGATGGCCTGCTGTTGTCGCAGCGCGTCTAACTAACCCAAAAGGAGAAAGATCTTGATGTCAGAACGACAGCCACCGCGAGTGCGGCAGAGCCACGTGTCGCGCGCGCTCGCCGCTGACCGGCTCGGGATTCCGGCCGTGCTGTTCTTCGTGCTGGCCGGCGTCGCTCCGTTGACCGTCGCCGCCGGCGTCATTCCCACGGCGTACCAGACCACGGGTTTGACCGGAATTCCGGCGGCGTTCATCGCCGTGGCGCTGATACTGGCGCTGTTCGCCGTCGGTTATGTGGCTATGACCAGGCACATCACCAACAGCGGCGCGTTCTACAAAGCGCACATGTTCGTGTGAACCTGTGTTAGGTCTGACCGGAAAGGTCACATGTTGAGGGAATGCCCGAGTCAGTAGTGACGACCGCCGCCTTGGGCTGCAGTTTGTGGTCGTGATCGCAGTGGCTGGAGGAGCTTTAGTCGGTTCAGTCGCGGTCGGCCGAGTTCCGGAGCAGACGGAGTAGGCAGTGGCGGACATCGGGCGGGGTTTCCGTGGTGCTGGCTTCGAGCAGCTGGCCAGCGAGATGCTGGCGGTCTGTAGGTGTGATGGTCAGCGCGATGAGCACCTGGTAGAGATCGGTTTCTTGCAGGTCCGCTGTCTTGATTATGAGGGGGCGGGGGATGCCGGCGAAGAGCACTGCCCATTCGGTCCGTGGTCCCGGGTTGCCCGATGGCCGTGGCATGTTCGCCCGCAGGGCTACTGCTGTGCGAGGTTGGTCGTCGTCACGCGGGTCCTGCTGTGGTGGTGGCTCCGGATAGTCCCAGGTCACGCTGGCGGTTGGCCGGATGAGGTGGCTGATTGCGTGATCTGGTTGTGGATCGGGGTCTTTCTGGTGCTGGACTAGGAAGTCAGCGACGTGGTAGCCATCCACTCGGCCTGTTTCCGCTGCTGTGGTCACTGGGGTCAGGGCGGCGACGCAGCCCTGGACGGGGGTCGTGGCGTAGGTGAGGGCTTGCCGGAACCAGTCGCGTGGTGCTTGCGCCCGTTCCGATGCGCTGAGGTAGGCCAGCGTCGCGTTCCGGAGCTGGCTGGCGGTCAGTGGGTTCTGTGTCCCTGCGCGGCGGGCGGCAACGGCAGCACTGATGAGCGCTTTGGCGTATGGGTCACCTGCGTGGTGCCATCTGCGCATCAGGTGCGGTCCAGCCGTGAGGGTCTGGAAGATCTCGCGATCTGATGAGTCCATCGCAGCGGCAAGCTTCATGTCATGTCGGGCCGCGACGCGGGTGCTGTCCAGCTCGGAGGGGGACAGTCTGGCTGCGACATCGATCACTGTGGCGAGGGTGAGCGCTTCCCGCTCGCGCTGGTGGATGTCTTGCTCGCCTGGCAGGGGGAGCGTCATGTAGGAGTGGTACTGGCTGGGCCAGATCGTGCCCAAGATAACGACCGGGCGGGGTCCGCGCAGCAGCGCATGCAGAATTGCCCTGGTCAGGCCGCTGCGCAGATACTGGTCCATGTCGTCCAGCCACACGACCGTGCGCGGCTGGGGAACCGCTTCTAGTTCATCGGCGCCGGCTGGGTGCAGCAACTCGAAGTCGTCAAGAGTCTTCAGCATCAGCTCGTAGGCAAGGCGGGACTTGCCGGCACCAGACTGGCCGACGAGCACGATGAACCCGTTGCGATTCCGCCCGTCGTGGAGAGCCTTCCGAAGTGCCAGTTCGGCGGCGCCCCGATGCACGTAAGCGGGTAGTTCCGGGTCTTCTCCTGGCAAGTGGGCGCGGTGGACGCCTAGCTGGTAGGGATCGCACTCGCGGACCGGGGTTCGCCTGAGTGCATGCGCAGGCTGATCGGCTGCAGTGGCACGCACCCGCTCCCAGGCATAGTGCCATCCGGTGAGGTCACCGGATGCGGATGTGTCGAGCGGACTCAGGCGTGTCCGGCAGGCAGCGATGAAGCTCCGTGTAGTTGCCCAGGTAGGCATGGTCCGGCCGGTCAGCATGTCGCTGAGCGTGCTCCGGGAGAGCTGGCCGCCTGACGCGCGTTCCAGGCCGCCGTAAGACAGGGCTGAGGCGCGCTGGAGATCGCGCAGTGCTGCTAGGAACTCTGCGGGTGTGGAAACTTGCTCGGGCCGCAGGCTGATAGCGTCTTCTGTCGAAGAGGACCGGCTGTCATCGGAGTGCGCGATCTGGTTGCGCACCTCGGTCCACCGTCGCCGCCATGCGACCGTGGACTCGCCGCAGGCGCTGACGAATGCCAGCGTGACCTCCAGCGTGGGCAGCCGGTCACCCCGGGCAGCCTCGGCAATCGTCGATCGCCCGTAATGAGTTTTCGCCGACAGTTCCTTGATGGTCAAGCCTGCCGTGTATCTTAGCCCGCGCAATTCCTCGGCGAACTGGGCGATGGCGGCGCGGGAGGCCGCTGGGTTTCCGGGGCTGTCTGGCAAGTTATTCACAGCAGCCGCCATTTCTGCCTTGTAGCAAGCCCCATTCGTGTTGCCAGCGCCGGTCCCAGTCCTGTTGCGAGCCGTCGCACGTCACGACGTAGGCCAGGGTGACCTGCAGCGTGGGTAGTTCCCGGCCGTTGGCGGCGGATGACAAGGTTGACACACCGTAGTGGGTGAGGCGAGCCATTTCCCGGTAGGTGATGCAGCGCTTTTTCCGAAGGGCCCTCAGGCCGCCCGCGAAGTCCGCGAGCGGCCAGTTGGGGTCGATCGGTTTCTCGGGCCTGGGCATGATCGTGCTTGTCGTGCGGATCCGGACGCGGGTCAGGATGACAACCCGGGCTTCGGGGATGACGGCCCGGCCACCTCCCGGGCCACCCCAGTCGAGGCCCCGGCTATGGCCAGGACAGCCAGCACCGACATGACCGGCTGGTGGCCCGCGCCCACTAGGATCACGACGAGCACCAAGATCACCACCAGCACGGTGACCCGGACCCACGGAGCCGGGTAAGGCTCGGTGAGCCGGATGCTGATCATCGCTCCTCCGGCAGCCGCGGCGAGCGTGGCTGCCACCGCGATGTGCGGGCTGTATCCAAGGAGCAGCAGGGCAACGGCGGTCCCGGCGGTCATGCCGAGGACGGCGAGCCGCGCACGCAGCCAAGGCCGGAGGTGTGTTGCAGGAGATGGGTAAGAACGGCGCAGTTCAGATATAGCCATGACGGCACTTCCTGTGTTGTTAGCCCGGACACTTGTCGTGAGGTGTCCGTGCCACCCCGGCCGGTAGGTTGGCGCCTCCCGGCCAGGCACGGAACGCCTCGTGTCCATAATGACCGGGGGGTGGGCCGCATGGCTAGCCGTATGGGACGATCCCGAACAACAGATGATTGGTGCCTAGCGGGCGGAGATTGTTCGGCCTGGTTGCCGAACAACAGCCGGTCACCGGAAACTGAACAACGAAAGCCGGGCATACCGGTTTTCCCCGGCGCAGGTCTGTTAGCCCGGACACGCACCGGACCTAGAAGGTCTCCTGTTGGCGCGGGAGACCTTCTGCTTATTCTGACCTCTCTATTCTGGCGCGACGTGCGGCGCCGGCGGCTAGCGCCTTGCAGTACGCGCCGCAGCCGCGGATGCGGCGGAGCGCCTGTGCTCGGCGTCTCCGCTGCGCTATCGGCAGCGTGGCTGCACCTAACTTGGCACCGCTCTGCCAGTCATCGACGTGGTCGGCGAGGTAGTGGATTGCTGCCTGGGGGTGTATCCCGAAGGCTGCGGATACGAGCTTGGGGTCGGTGCTGGTGGTGAGCTCGGCGAGGCGGGTGCAGCGCAGCAGGCGGGGGGTGACGCCGGCGGGGTGCAGGAGGTTGCGGGGGTAGTCGTCTGATGCTGGGGCGCGGGTGGCCTTGGTCTTGCGGGTGACAAGCAGGTGGGGGTTGGCGGTGTGGAGCTGGGCGTGGTAGGTGAGGCAGCGTTCGACGGCGGCCCAGGTGGCGGGGTCCAGGGGGACTGGCTGGGGCCGGCGGCCGAGGCGGATGCTGCAGGTCGCGGGGTCGGTGCCGGTGGTGGTCAGGGTGCGGAGTTCTTCGTTGCTGGCGCCGTGGATGAGGGTGAGCAGGCCGGTCACGGCCTCGTGCGGGTGGACGCCGCCGCCTGCGGTCCAGCGGCGGTACAGCTGCCGCTGGAGTTCGAGCGGGGCGGTCGGGCCGTGGTAGCCGCGGGGCTGGCGGGCCGGCAGCCCGCGGGCCGGGTTGGTGAGCACGAGCTTGCTCGTCTTGGCCCAGGTGAAGAACTGCCGTAGCACGGTCAGGTGTTTCGGGCGGCCGGCGGTGCGGGTGGCCAGGAACGCCTCGACGTCGTGGACGTCAGCGGTGGCCCAGTCGTGCTTGCCCCGCTCGGCGGCCAGGAAGATTGCCATGTCCCGGACGATGGACAGGCCGCGCTCGATGGTGTGATCGGAGCGGGGGCGGGTCCCGGCCCGGCGGGCGCGGTCGCGGGCCTGCAGGCAGGCGCGGTCGTATGCGGCGGCGGCCGGGCGCAGCGCGCCGGGCACGGCATCGACATAGCGCTGGCGGCGGGTTGCTGCCAGCTGCGCGGCCTGGCCGGCCGGCAGAGCCAGGCCGCGGGCGGTGAGGAAGTCCTCCAGCACCCGGGCTAGGGCGGCGGGCCGCGGGCCTGGCTGGCGGGAGCGTTCGAGCAGTGCCTGGGGGTGCCGGGAGCCGCCGTCAGCCAGCAGCCGTCCCAGGCCGGCGATCATGGCGACAGCGCTGGCTGGGGCGTAGCTGGCGGCGGCGTGCGCGGCGAACTCGCCCAGCCAGCCGGGCGGGTCGGCCAGCCGGGCGGCGAGGTTGGCTGCCGTGACCGCGGCTCGGCCCGGGTGACGCTGGTAGCAGGGACTGCACAGGCCCAGGGCATACATGCGGCGCACCTGGCCGCACCCGGAGCACCGGCCCGGCGGCTGCGGCCGCGGCGGCGAGCCAGGATGCGAGCACGGGCCGCACCAGCCTGTGTCTTCGCGCAGGTAGCCGGGACGGCCGCAGCGGGGGCAGGGACGCTGCGCGGCCCGGCGGCGTTCTTGCTGCCGGCAGGAACGGCACAAGACCGCGTCCTTCCGGCGCACCGGACGGCCGCAGGACGCGCACGCCCGCGAGCACCACTTGCATGCCCCGGTGCCGGGCTGGAGGATGCTCAGCTTGCCGCATTCCGGGCAGGTGGCCTTCGCAGCGTCCGCGGTGATCTTGGCCCGGCAGTAGCAGCAGTGCTCGCGGTCCCGCCGGCCGACGCCCGCCCCGCACTGCACGCAGTCACTCGCCTTCATCCCGCGATGCCCGGGGTCACAGCGGCGGCATCGACCGGCCCCGGGCGCGGACAGCTTCCGGCTGGCCCGGCACCGGGTGCGGCGGTGCGGCGGGCCGGGCAACGGGAGTGGCGTCGACCTCGAACAGGTCGTTAGGGGTGCAGTCCAGCGCGGTGCACAGCGCGGCCAGGGTGGACAGCTTCACCTGGGCGGGTTCCCCGGCGAACAGAGCCGATACCGACGCCGCGGACAGTTCGAGCCCGGCCCGCTCGGCCAGCAGCCGCCGCAGCTGGGTGCCGGTCCATACCTCCCGCTGCGCGGCGGCCATCCGCAGCTTCCACCGGATCTTCATGCTGTCGGCTCCTGCCCTGCCAGCTCGCCGACCGTGGCGGCTACCGCCCGCCGGTAAGCATCCTCGATGAACGTGGCCGAAGGCCGGACATACCGCATGGTCGATCCGACTGTCCAGTGCCCGAGCAGCTGCTGGATCGCCACAAGGTCCACGCCCCGCTCGTAGTTGTGGGTCGCGCACGCCCGCCGCAGCGCGTGCGGGCTGAACCACTCCGCGGCCGGGCGCCCCTCCAGCTCCATCAGGTGCCGCAGCCGGTTGCGGATCGTGCCCGGATGCAGCGCGCCGCCGGACTCATCGGCGAACAGCACCGCCGAGTCCGGGAACTTACCGCGCACATCATCGGTGAACCAGCGCAGCACCAGGTCCAGGCCATCCAGCATCGGCACCCACCGCGGCCTCGGCCCGGACGTGCGGGCCCCCTTGCCGAACCGGACATGCAGCTTGCCGAACGGCCCCAGGTTGTAATGCACGTCCGGGCGGTCCAGCAGCGATGCCTCCTCCGACCGCAGCCCGCCGTGATACAGGGTCCGGCACAACGCGTAATCCCTCGCCGCCGGCCCGTACTTCCGCGCGGTCCCGATCCGCGCCCGCAGGAACTCGAAGAACTCACCGACCCGCTCCGGCGTCGGCGGCGCCAGCTCTGCCGGGGAGTCATCGCCGACATGCCGGGAAGCGTTGAACTCATCGACCGGGCAAGCCAGCCGCACCCCGAACACCGCCTCGATCTCGGCCCCCTTCCGCACCTCCAAGAACCGGTGGAAGCCCTTGAACACCTGCACATACCCCCGCCGGGTCGACGTCGCCCGCCCCGCCGTCGCCAGGTCGCCGACCACTCTGTCGATGTCCCCCGGCGTCACCTCCCACGCCGGGCGGCCCAGCGCCCTCAGCACCCGCTCCAGCACAGCGCTGTCGTTGCCGATCGTGACCGGGCTGAACCCCCGCGCCCGCCACGATGCCACGAACGCGTCCACGCACAACCCCTGGAACTCCCACGGGTCACGCGTGACCGGATCCTCCAGGACCGCCCCGCCCTCCAGCAACCGCAGCGCCACCGGCACACCTTCCTCGCACCTGAATCAATAAGGTGATGCCTAACATAGGCCGCTTACACCTTAAAGACTAGCAGACACGCAGGAAGGCAGATATCCCAGGCACCAGCCCACATCGCCTCCGCCGAACGTGTGCCAGCCCCAGATGCGTTCATCTCGCAGGGCATCGGCCGGGTCGCCGGGGTCGCGGCCGCGCTGGTGGCGCTGCTGGCCTACTCGTGCCTGCAGGTCGGGCTTGTACGGCGCGCTCGGCCCGGCCGCCGCCGCGCGAGGCCGCCGCCCACCTCGGGATGCACGCGGCGTGGTGGGCGTGGGCGCTGGCTGCCTGGGCGGTCATCACCGTGCTGGGCCTGCTGCGGGTCGACATCACCGGCCGGGTGCTCGGCGTGCTGCTGACCGCCGAGATCCTGGTCATCCTCGCCGAGACCGTGTCCGGGCTGGCTGCACCCGGCGGGCGGGCACCTGAGCTTCGGCGACCTTGTCGCCGGCCGACCTGACCTCGGCTGGAGTGGGCACGTTCGGCGTGCTGGCCGTCGTGGCCGTGCTCGGGTTCGTCGGGTTCGAGCAGGCGCCGGTGCTGGCCGAGGAAGCGAGAAACGCGCGGCGCACCATTCCCGCTGGCCACCTACCTGGCGCTCGGCGATGATCGCGGTGGTGTACGCCGGGGCGAGCTGGGCCATGGCCGTCCACGCGGGACCAGCCATGTCGTGGCCGCCGCCGGGCAGGAAGGGCCCGGGGCTGCTGTTCGGCCTGGGCGGCGGCGCGCTTGTCGCAGGCCGCGCAGTTGCTGTTCCTGACGTCGCTGTTCGCCGCCGCGCTGGCGTTCCATAATGTGGTCTGGCGGTACATGTTCGCGCTGGGCAGGGAGAACGTCCTGCCCGCGGCGCTCGGCCGGACCGGCGGCAACAACATCCCCAAGGCCGCATCGCTGCTGCAGAGCGCGACCGGGC
>CAVYKS010000011.1:0-577644 GCA_963769145.1 uncultured Actinomycetota bacterium | reverse complement strand
AAATGTTCCGCGGAACATTTTCCTGCCGGATCAGGGCAGGGACGGCGCCGAAATACTCGAACGCCAGGACGTGGCCTTCCAGGAACGCTTCCTGCGCCTGGGTGGTGAACGCGGCATGGAACGCCCGGCCTGAGTGCGATAGCCGCATCACGAACATCCACAGCTTCACCAGCACGCCGGCGACTGCGGCGTGGAACTCGCCGAAGTCGACCTCGGCCTCCGCGCCGGGCAGGTGCGCCTGCGGCACCGCGACCTCGACGTGGTCCAGGCCCAGCTCGGTCCGGCGGCGGGCAACATACCGCGAGACCGTCACCTCCGCGACGGCGGCGCCGCCCTCGGCGACCAGCCGCTGCCAGACGCGCCGTGCCGTGTGCCGCTGCTTGCGCGGCACCTCCCCGGTCCGCGACCAGCCACGAGATCGATGACCTCCGCGTACCGGTCAATCGCGGGCCTGGGCCGCGGCCGGTAGTCCTTCCGGGCCGGCGGGACCGCGCTGGCCAGCGCCTGCCGCACCGTCCGCCGGTGAACATGATGCCGGACCGCCAGCTCCCGGATCGACGTGCTCTCTGTTTTCTGGTCCCGCCTGATCTGCTCGAACAGCTCCACCCGTGACCGTGCCACTCCCGGACCTCCGCGCCGACGACACTGACGCGAAGAATCCGACTCAAGATGGGGCCAAAATTCGCGACGACACGCCGACCCCACCGAACAAGCGGCATCACCACCCAGACGGGGCCAAAATTCGCGACGAAAACCAGGCCAACCGGGGCCACTGCAGGTGATCACACTCAAACCTCGGCCAGTAGTCGACCTCCCACCAGCCACCCGGCAGCCGCCGGGCCTGGGAGATGACCACGCCATTGATCTCAAGCGTCATACGGTCGTCGTTGATAGTTATTGCCTTGGATAGCCCCTCTCGAAGGGGGCCACGGGGAGCCAATCCGGGAGCCAACGCGCTCCGACCGACCCGGACTCACCGCGACCCGCTTAGCGCGTTTGCGCAGGTGAGAGGCCCCCCGTTCGACTCCGCCGACCGTGCCAGACCTATCTGCCTTCACTCGTAATGAACAGGTCGTCGGTTCGATTCCGACAGGCGGCTCCAGGTCAGGGGCATGATCACGAGGTTGTGGTCGGCGGCGTAGACCGGGTCGCCGGATTGCTGCGGTTTCTACGTAGGGTTCGTGCGGCCGGCTGATCAGCATGTGGCCACCTTGTTGTCCGATCGGCTCTCCGATCTACGGAAGAACGAGAACGGTTGGGAACGCCGGTCCAACTTCATGATGGCCTACCGTGTGTCGGGATCCGAGTCCGGCATCACCGCAGGATCGGGTTCGGTCGTAGGCTCGGCGACAATCACGACATCCTCTGCGGCGTCAACCACGGTTTCCTCGTCGGCGTCGACCATGTCGGCTTCGTCGGCGGGGGTTTCCTGGTCGGGGTCGACCACGTGGCTCAATGGTTCGGCGGCCGAGGTTCCCGTTGGTGTTTCGTCGAGATTGTTGTGAGCCCCGCCAACTTCCGCTTCGGCGGCATCCTGGATCGACTCCTCGTGAAGTGTCTGTTCGGCAAGGACACCCATCGGCGCTTCACCTGTGCTTTGCGCGACCTCCGATGCGAGATCCGTTTCGCTGCCGACGGCACTGACCTCTAGGCGGGCGACCTCTGCGTTGTGCTCTGCGGCCCACGTGTTCACCTGGGCTTCTTGAGTCACGAATCTGGCGGCTTCGCGCTGGTCATCGGTGAAGGCACCCGATCCGAGTTGCGCCTCTTTCTCGATTGCAGTTTTCAGGTTCGCGTGCGAAGCGGTGACCTCGGCCTCTGCGGCACGCGCGCGGGTCGCGGCGTCGGCAGAACGGTCGGCTATAGCTTTGGCGGCCTGTGTCGATCCCTCGACCGACGAGACTGCGGCCCGTTCCTCCGCTCCTCGCTCAGCCGCCTCCTGTTGCTGCTTTCCGCGTTCTGCAAGGCCGTTATTAATGTCCTCGCCGGTCGGCGATTGAGGTTTGGCAGGATTTTCAGGCTGCGGCTTTTGCGCATCGTGAACCGCATCGGCCGGATTCGAGATGGTCTCGATCTCAGTCCTTTTGATCTCGATTTGCTCGCTCGCATCATTTAGATTGCCCACCATCTCAGCCACGCGAACTGATAGGTCTGCCAGTATGGGAGCCCCCGGATGAGCGACGTCGGCCGCTCCAAAACTCACCGACGTGATGCCGATAAGAGCACCCGCCTTGACTGTCTGCCAGTTGAGTTCCGGCACAAATTTCATGACACCACCTGCGGCCGGGCGCCAACAGCCCTGTCCAGGTTGACAAGGCCGACCCTCAGCAGGGCCGGCAGCCATTCGACGACGTGCCGGATAGAGCTGAACCCTGGCGGCAGCCGTCCTGCACCGAGTCGCGTGCATTGCTGGGCAATGCACGTTGTGCCATCGGCCTGAAGCAGGAATTCGTAGAGCACGACATCCGCTGCCCAGAATGGCCCTGCGGTACCCGTGCTGATCTATCTCAAAACCCACGCTGTTCGCCCCTATTGGATCCCTGGCGCAAGCTGATCTAGCACCTGCTGCATAGCACCTGGTGCTATCGCGTGCTATGTAGGTGAGGTGAGTACTAACGCAGAGATCAGCCAGCGCGATGATCGCGGAGTTGATTCCGCTGCGACGCCGTCGCCGGCTTGTCACCCGGGCAGAATTCGTTGCCATGTCGCGCAACGCTCCTACCGTCGACCTGACGGCGTTCCGAGCCGATCAGCGGGCCGCACTGGACGACGAGGCCGACAGCGCTTATGACCGGTGACCGCCCGCGGCAGGGCATGCTGGACACGAACACCGTGATCCTGCGCAAGTGGATCGATCCCGGCGAACTGCCGGAGGAGATGGCGATGAGCGCCATAACCCTGGCTGAGCTGTCGGCCGCGCCGCATGAGGTCCGCGGCAATGACGAGCAGGACGCTTACGACGAGCATAAGGAGCGCGCCCGGCGCATGGAGATCCTGCAGTGGGCCGAAGGCGAGTTCGACCCGGTGCCTTTGACGCGGAGGCGGCCCGCCTGTTCGGGCGGGTGACGGCCGCCGTCATCGCTGCTGGCCGCAAGCCGCGCCGACGCGTCGCGGACTTGATGATCGCGGCCACTGCGATTGCCGAGGCCTGCCGTTGTTCACCACCAACCCCGATGACTTCGCGGGACTTCATAGCCTCGTCCGCGTCATCCCGGTCTCCCGGCCCGCAGTGCGCATGAGCGCGACCGTACGGCCTCTGCGGGTCCTGACTCGTTACTGAGCGTATCGGCGGCCAGCCGGACTCGGCGGGGTTCGTGGAACGGGTCGTGGGCCGGGCGCGGCGTTCAACCTGTGCGCCATGTGCTACCTGAGACACCGTGCCGTGCTATCTGTGCCGGGCCTGTTGAACTGATACCTGAGGCTAGTTGTACGTCTGCTGCTAGGCAGCGTGCGGTGCGATCTGGACGATGAGGTCGGCGTCGAGTGCTGCGGAGATGCGGTCGAGCAGGGGGATTGTGGGGATCACGCCGCCTGCTTCGAGGCGGGACAGGGCTGGCTGGGTCATCCCGGCGCGGGCGGCGAGTTCTACCTGGGACAGGCCGAGGGCGAGCCGCCTCTCGCGGACGGCCTGGCCGATGAGGAATGCGCGCTGCGCCTCAGCGTAGCCTTCGCGGTACTCCGCGCTGTCGCGCCTGCCTCGGGCGAGTTCGTCGTAGCTGGTGTGGTCGCTGGTCATGTCAGGGCACCTCGCGTTCGTACGTGTCGTGGGCCAGCCCGTGTTCGGCTTCGCACGTTTTCTGGGCTTGTAATGCCCGGGCGACTTCGGCGATCTCGGCGTTGCGGGTCTTGCGGAAGACAGTGAGCAGTATCAACCGTCGCCTGGGTGCGAGCCAGTACGTGACCCGGGTTGCTGGGCAAGCAGGTGGAAGCGGAGCTCGCGTACCTTGCCGCCCAGGTGCCGGGTATAGGGCTCGCCGAGACTCTCGGCACGCTCGGCGAGCAATCCGACCAGGAAGTCAACGCGACCGAAATCACGGTCGCTGAGCCGGGCCAGCCAGGACCTGACCTCCGGCTCGATCTCGACGTCATACAGCTCGGGCATGCATCACATGCTATATGCATCTGACGCTATATCAAGGCCCGGGCTGTCGGGGCCGCTGTCCGGCGTCCAGTGCAATCTGGGCGATCCGGCGGGCTATCGGTGCAGCTAGCGCGTCTGATGCGGGGGAGCGTGTTTCTCGTAATGAACAGGTGGTCGGTTCGCTTCCGACAGGCGGCTCCCAGGTTGGAGTTTTTTCGAGAGTGTTATCCAGTCGATTTGTCGCTTTCGTGGATCGGCTCGATGAGCCGCTTGATCGCACAGGATGCCCACAGCGAACAGGCCACCATCACTCACAGGGACACAAATCGTCCGCCGCGCTGTGGTGGCGACTGGGCTTGACCTGGATAGGTTGCCGTTAGCCGAGCGCTCCCTGGCGGCGTTTGACCCCTGGCGGTTCCTTGACTTCGGGGTTCGGCGGGCGGAGTAGCTGGCTGACGAGTTCGCGGCGGCTGTGGACGCCCGTCTTGTCGAAGACTGCTTTGAGGTGGTCCTGGACGGTGTGTAGTGAGATGTGCAGCGTGCTGGAGATTGCCTGGGTCGATGTGCCGCGGAGGACCAGTTTGGCCACCTCTCCCTCGCGCGGGCTGAGCCCGTAGGCGGATAGTAGGAGCGGCACGGTGGCACCCGGCTCAGCGTTCTTGATGACGACCGTAATGCGTTGCGCACCTGCGGGTCCCTGCAGCCGTGAGGCGTGCAGGCTGAGCCATTGCCCGGAGATCGTGCGGACTCGTGTTGCCGGCACCGTCCACGGTAGCGCCGTTCCTTTCTCGACCGCGCGGAGCGCCGCGGCGACGGTGTAGACACCGACCGGAAGCGGGAGTTTGCCCGGGTGGCTCTCCGCGACCAGCGAGAGCAGGTGCTCCGCCTCCGGAGTGACAGCCACCAGGCTCAGGTCATCGGCGAGCAGCACGACGCCCGGTTCGTGGGTGGCGCCGGCCGTCGGAACCATGCAGCAGCACGGCCTGGCGGAGTGCGTGCGCCAGCTGGGGGGCAAGGGCTGCGATGAGCGCGGTCTCCGACGCGGTGAAGCCAAGCGCGTGATCGGCGCGATGCAGGCACAGGTAGCCCCAGCATTGCGAGCCGGCGACCAGGGCTGCGCGCAGCTCGTCGCCCAGGCCGAGCGGGCTCATAATGTCGCGGTAGCGCCGGCTCAAGGCACGGTCGGAATGCGTCGCAGCGTCCAGAGAGGCGACATGGCCGGACGAGGTGGCTAGTGCCGCGAACTTGTTCACGTCGTCGCTGGCAAACTCGTTGTCCAGGAACAGCGGTGTTGCCGCGCCGAGTGGCTCCTCGGCATACGCGCCGGTGAACAACAACGTCTCGGGGTCGGCGGTGGCGAAGAACGCCGCGTCAACCGGCATCAGCCGGCGCACCGATCGCAGCAGCTGCTGCTGCAAACCGGGCACATCCAGCCCGCTGTGGCAGTGGCGGATCAGATCGTCCACCGCTCTGGTCGTACTTGCTTTCCTCGGCACAACCCAAGTGTCCGCCCGCAGGAGCCGGGTACAAAATCCCAGCTTCCTGGGATGGTCCCGTGCCCGGGCAGGCTCGACGATCAGCCCATGACAACCACTGCCACCGCACGAAACAAGCAACTCGTCCAGACATTCATCCAGGAACTGTTCACCAATGGCGATCTCAACGCCGCCGGCCGCTACCTCGACCCGGAATTCGTCAACCACGACGCGCCGTTCCCCGGCGCCCCGGACGGGCCCGAGGGGATGCGGCTAGCCGCCGCGGTGTTCCGCGAGGCGCTACCCGACTGGCACAGCGACGTGCACCAGCTCATCGCCGAGGACGACATCGTGGTCGAACGATTCACCGCCAGCGGCACACACAGCGGAGAGCTCATGGGCGTACAGCCAACCGGCAAGACGATCACCCTCGCCGGCATCCAGATATTCCGCCTCCACGGCGACAAGATCGTCGAACGCTGGGGCAGGCTCGACGAGGTCGGCCTGCTCCGCCAGCTCGGACGAATCCCCGGCTGACCAGCACCCGGCCCCTAACGACAACCCCTCCTCGGGCCCCGCGCCGGACCGGCGGTCAACGGCTGGCGGTACGCCGGGAGTCGCCAACCCCCACGTTACGTTCTGTGACCGGGCATGGCGGCGCCTGGCGAACCGTAGCCACCTCATACGCGCCAGTCCCAGTCGGACGAGTACAGACCGGGAACAAACCGCCGGATGGTGGCCGTCGCGTAAGCGCCGCGCCGCCATGATCGCCGAGGTGATTGCGGGGGTCACTATGGCTGATAGGGCGGAGCGACGCCCCAGCCCCAGCGGGGTACTGGTGCCTGTTGGCCGACTTCTGCGCCGGTCCGCGAGTTGTGCATTGCCAGACGAGTGCCCCATTCGAGGTAGCCGATGAGCGCTGCACGGAACTCGGGGTCGGCGGGCAGCTCAGCATCGTCGGCTGCCAGGCTCATCAGCGAGGCGAACCGGAAGCGCTGCATGGCGGTGATGTTCAGGTCACGGTGGTGGGCCAGCATGGCCGGGTAACCGCCTAGCTGGTCGGTGTAGCAGGTTGGGCCGCCGAGGACCTCGCACCACCATATGGCGACATGCTCGCGATGATGGCCGCTGACGCCGCCGGGGAAGAACGGGCTGAGCAAGCCGTCCTGCTCCACGCGGTCGTAGAAGCAGTCGATCATGCGTGCGATGGGCGTGCGGCCCCCGGCCCAGTCGTACAGCGTTGGCGTCTCACTCACAGTTAAGTGTAACTGTGTAATCATTTAACTCTTCGCCGGCCTCCCAAAGGCACTGGCTCCGAGGGGCAGCGTAGAGCGGGGCTGCTTGCCGTCCAGGATCTGCAGCTCGTGCGGGGCACCTGCGCACAGGCTGACGCAGGAGTGCCTCCGCCAGATTCTGCGATTCCGTCTGAGCGTCTGAGCAGGTGCGGTCCGATGACGAGGCCATGCCGCGCAGGCACGCTTGAACAGCGCGGCCGCAGCTTGGGGGAGCTTCCGGCAGCGGGCTCAGTCAAGAGCAGCACGGCGACGGTCGTCTCGGCGGCCTGGGCGATTTCGGACTCGATGCCAGAGCTGGCGAGCAGGAGGTCGACGACGACGTTCCCGTCGCCGGCGGGGCAGGCGAGTCGGACGGTAGCCAGCCGTCCGGTCTGGTCCTGCTCGGCTGACGCCATCAGCTGGTAGCGGCTGGCTAGCAGCGACCGGACCGGTCCCTCGCTGTCCGCGTCGTTGTCAACCATCACGGCGACGTCGATGTCTCTGGTGAAGCGGGGCTCGGCGCGGGCGGAGACGGCGAAGCCGCCGACTAGCGCCCACTGCCGGTGATGCAGATCGAGATCGGCTGCTATGCGCCGCAGCGCGGCTTCGAGCGCGTTCACCCGAACCGGCGGGACGGCCGCCCGGCGGCATCGCCTGCGGGTGCGCTTGGTCGGGCCTGGCGCCAGTCGCGGAGCATCAGGTCGATCTGCTCGTCTGTGGCATTCGGATGGCGTCGGCGCAGCGTCGATCGGGCCATCCGCTCGCCGAATTCATACATGCCGAGCGCCAGTCGAAGCCTGCGGGCAACCTGCGTGTCAGCCACCAGCTAATTATGCCGCGCATGTGGCATCGACAGCGACCACTGAGTTCTCGATGTCGGCCCGTCGCCCGGTTACGCTCAGTGAGCCGATCTTGCTCTGCTCCCGCAGCCCGTTCCTGGAACGGGTCGTAAACCAGGTGCCGCGCACTGCGGTCCGGGTGTTCAAGGCTCGGTTTCGAACCAGTTGAGAGTCTAACTGAGTGACTCCGAGTGCCGTGATGAAGCCACTACCGGGCCTGTTCTAGCTCACCCTGGCCTTCGATGGCTCATCGCGTCGTCGACCAGTTGGGGGTGCGCAATCGCAGCTTGCGCAACTCCCAGATAAGCGGCCCCGGTTGTCGAGTCGCGGCCCCGGCTAGCGATCACCCCGGTGACTTCCGCCATATAGCATGGGCAAGCTCTTACTCGGCATTCCCACTTATGGCCCGTTGACACGCCAAATGTCGACCGGCAATAATTGGTCGACGGCAGGATATTTGCTACTGGTGTCTGGTGTTCTTGAGAAGCGGGAGAATCGGAGATGCCTAAGCGCGATGGTGGGCGAATTTACTTTAATACATCCGAGACTCAGGCCATAGCCGAAGGAGCGGATATCATCGCTCTTGGCGCCGGCGTAATTCCTGAACCATAACGTTAACAATTAGTTTCGGCGCTAAGGCGCTGGCGATATGGGCTCGTTCTACAGTGAGACGGGGGAAATGCTTGGGTTTAAGCGTAGGAGGTCTAAGCAATAAGCCTGATAGCTTTTTGGAGTTGTCAATGTCTATGACGATGGTCGCCTACCCCTTCGAATATCGTCCATAATTGCTTCTGCATCCGCGCATCCAGCGCTACTCAGCCCCTTCACGGTCCGGCCTGACCCGGTATGTTCGCGAGCGCTGGCCGCATGACTGACCGGGGCCGTGTTCGATCCAGGACGGAAAGGCGCCCCGTTGACGCGGATTCACCGCCTCGCCATCGTCCTCTGGCTGAACCTTGCTCTCGTGGCGGCGCTAGTAGCCGTCGGCATCGCGGCTCATTCTCTGGCCGTGTTCGCCGAAGGAGGCGACTACCTGCTCGATGCCGCCGGAGTGGGCGTCGCGATCGTCGCAGCTAGGCTGGCGGCCCGGCCGCCCAGCGCCAGGCGACCTCACGGGTACCCGAACGCGACGTTGGTCGCTACATTGGTGAACGCCGGATGGCTCCTCGCGCTTGAACTGCTCGTCGCCGCAGGCGCCGCCGACGGCCTTCTGACTAGGACGCCGCACGTCTCTGGCCTGCCGGTGTTCGTCGTCAGCGCCATGGCGGCGGTCGTGATGACAATCGGCGCCGTGATCTTGCGAGGCGACGCCGACGATGACGCAGACGAAGAGGACTTGTCTGTGGCTGCTGTCCTGCTCGACACGATCGCTGACGCCGCCGCGGCGGCAGGCGTCGCGGTGACGGGCGCGATCATCCTGGCAGCGCGGGGCCTGTACTGGCTCGACCCTGCGGTCGCGCTGCTGGTCGCGGTCATCATCGGCTGGCACGCCATAGTCCTGATCAGGAAGGTGCTGGTTCACCGCGTTCCCCGGAAGTCTCACTCCGGGGCAGTGGCCAGGGATCTCTAGACGCACCCGGCCTGGCCTAGGTGGACCGAATCTGCAGTGCGGCGCGTCGCCCGAAGATCCGCTCTCGGTGAAGAGTCAGCGGATCCAGGCGGTGTCGAAGATGCGGATCAGCTCGACCGAGTCCCTAGCCGAATACGACCTGCCGGTATGCGGGATCCTCGCGGGCGTCCATCAGCTCCGCACCCACGGCGCGTCGACTAGGTCCACGCCGCGATCGACTAGCGCGTCGAAGGCATCGGGGCGGCAGTCCGTTGAGCTGGACCAGTGCCTTTTGAGTACGGGATTGGCTTCAATGAGCGGGGCGCGCACCGTGGCGGCGAAGCCAGGCACGCGTCTCGGCGAGCGCGGCTCTGCCGAAGGCGACACCGTCGAGGCCCAGCGGTCGCCTATGGCGCGCGAACGAATGAACGCCGCCGCCAGCTTGACCGACGTGCTCGACTCAGCACACGCCGCCTTCATGACCATGCTGTCGGCTATCGAGGACCAGCAAGATCCTCATAACCGCTGTTCGTCACACCCGCGAGCTGTGCGCATCGTTCGGAGGAGCGCCGCCGCGATGACCGGCCGCGCGGTCTTCGACTTCGCCCAAGCGAGCGCCGCCGCTCCGGTGATCGTCCCTTCGCCTCATCCGAACCCTCCCGTTTGCGGGCGCTGGCCAACAACGCAGGTCACTGAGCGCCCGTCTGGGGAATCTCAGGTTTCGGAAGGTGGTTCCTCGTGAGAGTCTGAACCATTGGCTGAGCCATTGTCGGCTTGCGATAGCCAATGGGGCCAAAGCTCATCTGGAGACTTACGTTTGGTCTCCTCGACGAACCGCTTAATGCCGGACTGAACCTCTACTCGCTCCGTGTCGCTTCGGATGAGCACTAGATCCTCTGGATCGAATGCCGGCCCAGGAACGTCAGGGCGGATGGCCACTTGCCTGCCGTCCCACCACGTATCATCTGCATCATCGTTCTTAACCTGCTGGATCCTAGCTAAGCGCACCTTATCCCCATTACCCATGTCTCAACATGCTTCAGAGTCTGACATCGGCGCAACCGAGTGTCAATACTCATCGTAACTGGTCGCAACACATTCAGTAACCGGTGACGTTCTATGCGGCGCTCAGCTGTCAAGTTCGTCACCTTATGTGATCTTTGACCTGATTAAAGTAATATCGCGAGCCGCTTACGACATCTCTGATCAGGAATAGGCAGCATGTGACAGCGGCTGCCGACAGGACGAGCCAACCTATATCTGTCCTAACGACAACGCCACCCGTTATATGGAGCGAGAGACGGCCGGGCAGTGTCTCGTTAGCATCCAGCAGGTAGTACAATGCGCTACCGAGAGAAAGTGCAATCGACACTGCGAGGCTCAGGTACGTTGTGAGCGAAGCGCGTCGTAGGTGAGATAGGTCCAACCACGATCCTAGGATTAGACTGGCAAAACCAGGAAGGGCGATTACCAAGACCGGTATATCTGATCCTACTATTATCGGAGCGTGGCCACCCGACGCATGTTTGCCAATCTGGGTTGCCGCAAAGAAGACGACAATTATTGCCGTCATTAGAGCAACCATAGTACTTGCCCCAAGGGCGCCCGGTGGAATTTCGCGAAATTCCACGACGGACTTCAAGCGTTCTGTGACTCGTGCATCGCCGAGCCCTGACGATGATGGAGATTCACTTGCCGGGTCGAGTTGGCGCCTTATGTACAAGTGCATTGCCGGGCCGGCCGAATTATGGTGGAGCCTGACGTACGGCTTACTATCACCCTGGCATAGATCATTTTGAGTTACTAGCCTTTTGGAGTTCATCCTTTCCAAATGATGGTCGAACACATACTGCATCGGACCGGCATCCATTTCCATATGGTAGGCCTCGACGTCTAGCGAGAATATATTCAGCGGAATGTCAAACGTTGAGTAGCGCAAGCCTACGCGGCTGCGCAGTCTATTAGCCAGGCTCAACGCAGAACTCTCGACTGAGATAGCTTGCCTATAGGAAACGCTTACATGGCTACCGACGGGAACGGGCACCTCAGCAACTATGATGTAGTGATCAACTAGAGTCTCGCAGAAATTCCTAACCCGGCGTTTCAGATCCTCCCGAATGGGCAGGTCATCGATCGAGTCCAATAGCAGCGTTGTCCTAGCGCTCTCGACTGGACTCTTCTTCTTCATGGGTCGAGGAGAGCAGATTGCATTCACTAGGTTGCTTACTACTTTTATCTTCGTATCGTCGAGTTCGGTGTTATCTGACGAGACTGGCAAGATATCTACAATGGCATGTATCACATAGGCGATTAGGCCTCGTGTCTGGTTATAGGAAAGCGTTGGAAGATCTTTGCCCTCCGAGTCGACTACACCAAACTCGTCGAGAAGGGTGCCCTTCTCAAGCAGTACTAGCGGCAGAAGCATGACACTGCTTGGGCCGACGGATACTGTGCCTTCTACCCCTGCCTCGTTCGATTCCGGTCTGCTAGCTGTCTTATCCTGCTGAGTCGGTAGTTCAGGTTCGCGGATCCTGAATACTTGCCGTGTAGAGACCCGTAGTTGCGGTGCTTCGTCGTCAAGGCTTACGGTCTCGTGGATTCGCTCTAGATAATGTGGGCGATCCACCATCATATTTACGAAAAGTTTTAAGGTATAGATATCATATATTCGCGCTACGTTATAGTATGCAAGGGCAATCTCACCTTTAGTGGGTGATAGCGGTCTAGGTCGGCCAAGGCCCGGCGGCGGTCGAATGTCGGTAGTCGCCAGCACGATCCACGCTAGGAGAACAACGCTCCCGGCGCCTGCGACTCCGCGCGCGATGTTGGCCCACATGTCATCACGCGACAGCGCGCCAGATGAGAGGGCGGCACCGACGATGACGACGAGCAGACCAATAAGTACTAATACTGCAGCACGTTTAAACATCTGTCGTGGCATTGCCCCCACCCCTCTGGTCGCCATGACAGTGTCTCGTCTATCACATAGGGACCAAAAGTGCAAATAGTCAGTGTGCGCGGAACATCGGCCTCGTCTGGATCAGGCTATGTCTGGCAGGCCAGACAAATCCCGCTTCGGAGCACTAGCCAAGTTGCACGAGTCACCTAACCTTCCCAAAAGCCTAAGATCCCATTAGTGTCGTCACTTCCGTAATCGCACATAATAGAACGTTGCACTTTCTCTCAAAAGTTCCATGGTGAAGGGTGCGACGGCTTGGTCGACGGATGGCCAGATAACACGGCAGGGCGGCTCTCAAGCGGGGTATTCGGAGATGTATCAATGCTCCCGGACGATCTGCTGGATGAGCCTCTGCCAGAGTTGATGCTCGACTACCGTTACGAGTGAGTTATGCACGTGACGAGACTTGGCGACGAGTTGCCGGGTTACCCGTGGGATTCGAAGCTGGTGGGTGATTTCTGGTCGCTCCATTGAAGGCCGTAGCAGAGGTACATCGTGGGGTTGTGGAAGCGCAGACGGATCTCGCCCGCTTCGTCGAGGGCAGCCAGGTCCTCGCCCTGCTGTACGGTGTCGAGCATCCGGACGGTCTCGCCGTCCACCCGCCTGATCCAGGCGGGCCGGTCGTCGGGCCCGAACCGCACCCGCAGGTCGAACACATCACACGAGCACTCGGGGCTGAAAATATATCGAGAAATATATCGAGGCCGCATCGACTGGCCTTCGGGCACCCGCAGCAACAGTCCGTATTCGTGCTCCACGAAACATTGCCCATCCAGTTCAGGTTGTCCGCCAGGGTGTGGCTTCCGGTTCGGTCGACCATACCGACGACTACCTGTATGGCACCTGGTGGCACGTTGTGCTACCAGGTGCTATCCTCGGCTGAGTGAGCACAGGCGCAGAAATCAGCCAGCGTGATCTGCGTACCAGGTCGCGGGAGATCATGGACGCGGTCGAGCACGGGCAGTCCTTCACTGTGACCCGCGACGGGCACCGGATCGCGGAGCTGATCCCGCTGCGCCGCCGTCGCCGGCTGGTCCCCCGGGAAGAATTCGCTGCCATGTCGCGCAACGCTCCCGCCGTCGACCTGACGGCGTTCCGGGCCGATCAGCGGGCCGTGCTGGACGACGAAGCTGGCAGCGCTTATGACCGGTGACCGCCCGCGGCAGGGCATGCTGGACACGAACATAGTGATCCTGCGCAAGTGGGTCGATCCGGGCGAGCTGCCGGAGGAGATGGCGATTAGCGCCATTACACTGGCTGAGCTGTCGGCCGGGCCGCATGAGGTGCGTGGCAATGACGAGCAGGACGCTTACGACGAGCGTGCGGAGCGCGCCCGGCGCCTGGAGATCCTGCAGCGGGCCGAAAGCGAATTCGACCCGGTGCCTTTTGACGCGGAGGCGGCTCGCCTGTTCGGGCGGGTCACGGCCGCCGTCATCGCCGCTGGCCGCAAGCCGCGCCGGCGTGTCGTGGACTTGATGATCGCCGCGACCGCGATTGCCGAGGGCCTGCCGTTGTTCACCACCAACCCCGACGACTTCGCGGGCCTTCATAGCCTCGTCCGCGTCATCCCGGTCACCCGGCCCGCAGTGCCGCGTGAGCCGGACCGAACTGACTCGGCGACACCCTGACTTGAGCTTCGATCAGTGGTTATTTTCGTGGACCGAATCGTGAACCGAGTCGCAACGCGAGGGCGGGCGGCGTCGAGTTCTCAACGGGCGCGGAGAGTAATCGGCGGGTTAGGATCACTAGGCGGTACGGGTCAGCACGACCTTGAGCGCGCCGGTATCGGCTGCCCGGGCGAAGACGTCGTACGCCTTGTCGAATTCCTCCAGCGTGAAGCGGTGCGTGATGAACCGCCCGGCGTCAATGTGGTGGCTGGCGAGCAGGCGAAGCAGGGTCGGTGTCGAGTACGCATCGACCAGTCCGGTCGTGATGGTGATGTTCCTGATCCACTGCTCTTCCAGGTGCAGTGTCGCGGGCTCGCCGTGGACGCCGATATTGGCGATGCGGCCGCCGGGCCGGGACAGCTTGACCGCGAGTTCGAAGGTGGCAGGCACACCCACCGCCTCGATCGTCACGTCGGCGCCTAGGCCGCCAGTCAGCGAGCTAATCACTTCCAGCGGGTCCTGCCTGGCGTTGTTAACCGTTACATCGGCGCCGAACTGCTTCGCCGCCTCCAGCCGAGAGTCAGCCAGGTCGATGGCGATGATGTGACTCGGGCTGAGCAGCCGGGCGCTCATGATCGCGGATAGGCCGACGGGACCGGACCCGATAATCGCGACAACGTCACCGGGCCGCACTCGGCCATTGAGGACGCCAACCTCATAGGCGGTCGGCAGGATGTCCGCCAGCATGAGGATGTCCTCATCGGCCGCGCCCGCGGGCACCGGGTGGGTCGACGCGTCAGCGAACGGCACGCGGACATACTCGGCCTGGGTGCCGTCGATCTTGTAGCCAAGGATCCAGCCACCCCCGCCCAGGCACTGCCCGGCATGGCCTTCGCGGCAGAACCGGCACGTCCCGCACACCGAGATGCAGGACACGAGCACGCGATCACCGACCTTGACTGTCTTTACGCCGCTGCCGATCGACTCGACGGTCCCGACTGCCTCGTGACCCAGGATCCGCCCGTCAGTCACGATCGGTACATCGCCCTTGAGAATATGAAGATCCGTACCGCAAATCGTGGTGGAATCGACGTGGACGATGGCGTCGGTGTCGTCAGCTATTTCCGGCTTCGGGACGACCTCCCAGGATTTCTCGCCTGGTCCGTGGTAAACGAGTGCCCGCATGACCGTTCTCCCTATCTATCGAATTGTCGTCACCACGATGCCCCGCCGCGATGCGCAGCGGGCAGAGTCGGAAGTCCTGCCCGCGCAGGTCATCCGTCACCTGAAGGACCCCGGCGGCACGCAATCCCAGGCCAGTGGGCGTCTCCGGTAGCTCAAGCTCGTGACCAGCGTCGTACGCGGCCGGTAGTTGGTCGAGTGCCGTGGAAGCGCATCACCTTCAGCTACTCATCGTAACTAATACGCTGCGCCTAGCGTCGGGGCTCTTGTCAGGATGAGGGAGCCTGATGGCGCTCTGGCTTCGCCAGAGGGATCCTGGAGCCGACCGGTAGGAAGACTGGCAGCTGGAGCGTGGCCTTCTTGCTCGCGACGGGCACGCGCTCGATGCAGAGCGCGGCATCGATGTCACACCTCCCGAGCTGAACGGTGACGAGGCGACCTTGCCGAACTGTGGCGGTCAGCGCCTGAATATCGATTACGAGCAACAGGAGCAGGTGCACCGTCGCCACGTGCGCGCCGTCGACGAGCAACTCGATCGACGGCTGATTGTCGAGAGCGACCTGGTGTGAAATCAGCTCAACCAGTTCCTCGGTGCCTGGTGCGGCGGCGGTCCGGCGCGCTGCCTCCTGGAGGCTCGCGTAGCTGGCCAGGGCGCCGATGATCAGGTCGGCGAAGTTCAGGTCAAGGAGGTCGGCGCTGATCCTCCCGACCTCGCGCACTGCCTGCTCGCGGGTGGCCTGAGTAAAGTCCACAAGCCGTCCGCTCACCAAGTCGGCGGCCCGGCTCGCTTGCAAAGCCGATGCCATTCCGGTGTCTTCGAGGAGGACATCCCGAACGGTAACCGGCTGGCCTGAAGTGGTGTTCATCTGCGCGTCACTTTCGTCAGGCGCGGCTCGACCAAGCAGGGCTGCACCGCAATGCGGATGGTTCTCGCGGAGCGGCCCGATGTGCTTCGAATTGCCAGGCGCGGCGTGAGGTGACCGATGGCCCGGCCTTCGACGTGAGACCGCGCGGGCGGGATTTCTGAAACAACACGGCCGCCCCGCCTCCAGCGGAGCAGAAGGCCTATCAGCGCAACCGCCGCCACAAAAATGGCTATGGCCGCGGGCCCGGCTAGCGAACTCCTGGAGGAATGCGAAGGAATGACAACGTGCCGCTTCGGTTTCCCCGCCGGGCGGGTCGCCGGCGTGCCGGCCTTTGCTCTCCCGGACGGCTGGGGCGCGGCGGACTGGCCGGACGGCGCGGAGGCGGGCGACTGGCTAGGCGGCGTGCTGGTCGTCGGCAGGCTGGACGGCGTGGGTGTTTCCGACTGGGTAGGCGACGTGCAGCCTGTCGTTATGCACGTCCCTCCGCCCCCGCTCCCTGATTGTGATGGCCCGCCGCCATACGAGGACGGCCACGGCCCGGCCTGCGAACTCGGCAGACTCGGTTACGGCAGCCTCCTCCGGGCTCAGGTTCATCCGCTCAAGGCGCATGAATCCGGGTGAGACGGCCACGCATGCCACCTGGTGCGGCCGAAGGTCGTCCGCCATCTGCTCGGTGAGCTTGTTCGTCCCGCTCTTGACGACCTCGCAGAAGGCGTGGCCGTGCGGCCGGTCCAGCACCCAGGTGATGTTGACCGCTCCTGCTCATCGAGGATGCGGGCGAAGACAGCCCGCACCTGCGCGTCGTCGGCATGGTCGCAGCGGACCGCGATGCCTCGTCCACCGCGCGCCGTCACCTCATCGGCGGTCTCATCGATAGTGCCCGGCCGCCCCAACGTCGTCGGCTCGCCTCGGACGCTCCGGCCCCGTAACGTATACGGTTGCGCCTTCCTCGCCCAGCACGGCAGCGGTCCCCTTGCCGCAGCCCCGGCTCGCGCCAGCAACCAGCGCGACTCGACCCTGAAGGCGGCTCACAAAGGTCGATCGTACCGAAGTCGGCCGGGTAGTTTGTTCAGCCGCTCATCAAGGCTGGGCAAGTACTGAGGAAGCTGCTGCGGTCAACAAAATCACTGTTACTCGGAGTGAGCGCAGTCGGTGTTCACCTGGTAAAGTTGCAAATAAGCAACTCTACGCGAGTCAAGGTCGCATGGAAGGAACTTTATCTCCATGGCTGGGACGAGGACGCCGATCGCGGTCGCCAGCGGTCAACGGCGGATGGGTGAGGATCTTGCCACCTGGCGGAAGTTGCGGCGGCTGACAGCGGCCCAGGTCGCCGACCGCGCGGGAATATCCCGCTATACCGTCATGCGCCTTGAGAACGGTGAAGGTACCACTATGGAAAACCTGCTAAGAGTTGCCCGCGCTCTAGGAGTGCTAGAACTGCTGGTGGTTGCTCTCGATCCTTACAGTACCGATGTGGGCCGTTTGCGGTCAGAGGAGGCATTGCCTGAACGCGTTCGCCGGCGCAGGTTGGAGCAGGGCCGTGAACAGTGACATAGAGGTTCTCGTCGCGGTTGGCGCAAAGAACATCCTGGTTGGCCGCCTATACCCGCACTATCGGCGCGGTGCAGAGTCAGCCAGCTTCATCTACGACAACAAATACCTTGCAAGTAACGATGCTTACGAGTTGGATCCTGGGCTTCCTCTAGTCAGCGGTACATTGCAGACGCCGGTCGGTCGTGCGCTATTTGGCGCCTTCGCTGACAGCTTGCCTGATCGTTGGGGCAGAACGCTTATCCAGCGCACCGAGCGGGCACGAGCCAAGGCCGCCGCAACCGTCCCGCGCTCGATGAGTGAGATCGACTTGCTGCTCGGCGTCCGAGATGACCTGCGCCAAGGAGCGCTGCGATTTCGATATGATGGTCAAGAACTCTTCATGGCGACTGAAGAATCCGGCATTCCGGTTCTAACGGATCTACCTCTGCTGCTTGATATTTCCGCTCGGGCAGAGCGGGATGCAGCTAATTATGACGATCTTAAACGGCTCTTGAGGGCAGGCAGTTCGTTGGGGGGTGCTCGTCCGAAGGCGCATGTCCTGGATAGTTCCGGCTGTGTCGCTATTGCTAAGTTTCCAAGCGAAAGTTCGGACACCTGGAATGTAATGGCCTGGGAGAAAGTGGCCCTTGACCTCGCTCGAAACGCCGAGATAGCGGTTCCGGACTCCCGGCTAATACGAGTGGCAGGCCGTAATGTGCTCATCGTAAGTCGCTTTGACCGTCGCGGCAAGACCCGCATCGGTTATGCAAGCGCAATGACAATGCTCGAAGCAAGTGATGGCGATGAACGCAGCTATCTCGAGATCGCAGATGTGATAGAGCAGCGCTCCCTGGAGACGGCGGTTGAATTGCGCCAGTTGTGGCGGCGGATGGCTTTCAATATACTGATTTCTAATACAGACGACCATCTTCGGAATCACGGATTTCTTCATTCGCGTGGCGAGTCCTGGATGCTTTCACCAGCGTTTGACCTCAACCCGAACCCAGATCCGGGCGCAAAATACCTCAGCGTTCGGATTGACTTCGAGAGTACGCGCGCAAGCATAGATACACTTATGAGCGTTGCTCCATACTTCCGCCTGGGTTATAACGCCGCTCTAGAGATTCTTGCCCAAGTCACAGAGGCAGTTGCTGGCTGGCGTAATGTCGCTGCGTCTCACCGATTGCTGCAACGCGACTTGGACATGATGGAGTTGGCATTCGACCACGCCGAATCTAGGCGTGCGCGGCACTTGATCGGACTGCGCTGAGGCCTTCATGCGCTGGTGGGAAACAGCGCCGTCCGCTGACGCGGATTCACCGCCTCGCGACCGTCCTCGGGCTGAACCTTGCTCTCGTGGCGGCGCTAGTAGCCGTCGGCATCACGGCTCGCTCGCTGGCCGTGTTTCGCCGAAGGAGGCGACTACCTGCTTGACGCCGGCGGCCTGGGCGTCGCGATCGTCGCAGCCAGGCTGGCGGCCCGCCCGCCCAGCGCCAGGCACCCTCACGGGCACCCGAACGCGACGTCGGTCGCCGCGTTGGTGAACGCCGGATGGCTGTTCGTACTTGAGCTTCTCGTTGCCGCAAGCGCCATTGGCCGCCTCCTCACTCAGTGCGGCTTCTGGGCTAGCTCGTAGAAGAAACTCACGGTGTCGGTGAAGATACTGGCATCGCTGTGCGGGCCGAGCACGGCCGCCAGGTCGGCATCGAATGCGCCGGCCTGGTCACCAAGTACCGCGGCCGGAAGGAACGATGTCGACCGGATGAACCCGGCCAGCTCGGGCAGGGTCCACCGGTGCTCGATCGCGAACTTGCGAGGTCCGGCCAGCTGGAATCCGGCGTCGGACAGTACCCGGGAATCGGGCCGGCGCTGCCGCGCCAGGTCCCAGTCAGCCGGGATCCTGTGCCCGGCGCCGAGCGCCGCCTTCCACTTGTCCAAGGTGGCGGCCAGGGCCAGCTGCCAGCGGGCCTCGCCCATCCATGGCGTGGAAGACCAGCACACGGCGAGGTGCCCGCCCGGCTGGAGCCAGCCGTGGATCCGGCGGGCGGCCACATCCCGGTCGAGCCGGTGGAACGCGTTGCCGATGACGGCCAGCTCGAAATGGCCCGGAGCGGCGTGAAGAGTCTCGGCGCTGGCCACAATCGGCCGGACATTCCGTGCACCTGCGGCGGCCGCTTTGACCCGGACCATTTCCACCATGTCCGGTTCCTGGTCTACGGCCCACACATCGGTGAACCGCTGGCGCAGCGGGAAGGTGAGCTGGCCAGTCCCGCAGGCCAGATCTAGCAACCGCGCGCGCTCGGAAACCCGGGCAGTGCGGGCCAGGTCCTCGATCATCGGTTCCGGGTAAGGCAGCCGGTACCGGTCGTAGTACCCGGCGGTTCCCCGATACAGGTCAGCCGCGAACCGCACCTCGTCATCCACCAGGCTCAGTCCTCCGGGACGCCGCCGTGAACGGGCGTGGAATTACCAAGGTACTGCCAGGTCGACATCCAGCCGCGCCCGCGCCGGCAGCGTTTGTCGTGTCAGGCGGGTTCCGGGCAGCGGGTTTTGGTTCACGTTTCCAGCGCGATGCGCAGGGCGGTCATGGCCCTGGCTGTGTGAGTCTTTACCGCGCCCCTGCTGATGCCCATGGCGGTCGCGATCTGCGTCTCTGACAGGTCGGCGTAGAACCTCAGCACGACTGCCTCGCGCTGCCGCAACGGCAGCGCTAGGAGGGCGGCGATCACGGCTGAGCGCTCGATCAGCGTCAGGGCACTGTGCTCGGCGCTGGGCAGGTCCGGCTGCGGCCTGGGTGCGTTGCGATCAACCACGACTCGATGCCTGAGCACCGAGCGTGACCGGTTGACGACGGCAGCGCGCAGGTACGGCAGCGCCTTTTCCTTGTCTCGCAGCCGGTTCAGGCCGGCGTGGAGGGCTGCGAACGAATCCTGCACGATCTCCTCCGCGGTCGCGACGTCATGGACCAGCAGCACGGCCAGCCGCACCAGCGGCCTGTAGTGCTCCTTGAACAGCGTGGTCAGGACCTCATCGGAGATGCCCGTTTGGTCTTCGGTGAGCTGCCAGCCGCGGGGCCGGGCCTTCGCGCGGCACTGGGGACAATGGGCTGCCTGCAAGGAAGGCTGCTCGCCCGAGGTGGCCGCAGGGGCCGCATTGGGGTCCGGGACCTGGCCCGGGGACGCTGATTCGCAGGAGCGGTCCTCGTCGTGCAGGCTGCGGTAATCCTGAAGCGCACGGCTGAGCACCCACTCGCCCGGGTCCCCCGACGCGGCAAGGTGTTCCCAGTCGTCGAATGCCTTGACCATCGCTTGGCGGACGAGTTCCCGGGCCAGGTCTGGGGACAGGCCGGCTAGCTCGCGCAGAATCTCGATGAGCCGGTCAGTCTCGCGGTGGTAGAAGGCCTCGAAGGAACGCCAGCTTGCGGTGGCTTCCTGGCGCGCCGGCACCGGCTGCGGGCGGCCGCTGGTGCCCTCGGGCGCGGTTTGAGGTAGCAGACCGGATGCCAGCCGGGCCAGCACTTCGCTGATCTCTGTTTCGCCGGCCGAGGCAAGCTGGTGCGCCTTTCGGCGCAGGTCCGCCGGGCTGTCCTGGTTCGCGTTCCACCAAGCCCGGCCGGTGCTGCTGGCTGCGAAGTACGCGCGGGCCCTGATCCTGGCCACGGTTGTGGCGGCGGCGCGGTCCCGGAGCTGGCGTGCTCCCGCAGTGCCCAGGGAGGACTCCTCCACAAGCCGCGCCACTTCCTCGATGGTCCTGTCCGGATGCGGCTGGGAGCGTGGCGTTGTCATCGGGATCCTCCGTCCTGGTCGTGCCTGCCTGCCACATGACGGCGATGCCGCCGCAGCAGTCCCTCCACCGCACGCGGCGTGATGCCGGGGCCCAGGATCTCGGCGATCTCCTCCTGCTCGTAACCGTCCTGCGTGAGGACGAGGGCGACGCGCGTCCGTTCGTTCTCGATCTTCGCTAGCTCGCGGCGGATCTCATCGCGTTGCATGGCGATATCGGCCGGGCCCGGATCCGGCGATTCGGGGTCGGCCGACAGGGCGTCCAGCGACAGCGCGCTGTCGGCCGTGCGGGCCCTGAGCCGTTTCTTCCAGATGTTGGCGAACTGCTGCAGCAGCGCCCCGGTGAAGTAGGCCTTCATGCTTGCGCCGCGCTCGGGCCGCCAACCGCCTTGCACCAGCCCCTTGCGCCTGAAGGAACGGAGCGCGCCGACGACGGTTTCCTGGGCCAGGTCCTCGCGGTCGCTTAAAGGGATGGACAGCGGCAGCACACCAAGGCCCGCCTCACGGCACCGGGCGAAAATATATCCGGAAGCGATCCAGGCCGTCATGAGCTGGTGCCCGTAACCGGCGAGTTCGTCTTCGAAAACCGCGTACGCATCGCCGGCGAAGCCCTGAGCCGCGAGCTTATCGCGCAACTCAACGTCGGCCTGCAGACGCGCGGCCAGTTCCGCGATGTATTCCTGATCTGCCGTCGGCCTTTCCCGCGTGCCACTTGGCAACGTCTCCGGCGGCGGTGGGCCGGCATTTGCCAGCGTCACGCGGCCGACCCAGAGCGGTCGCTCATGCTCTCCCCCTCGCCGGTGTCAGCGGCGGCCAGGCATCCCCCGTCGATCGGAGGTCGCCCGACCCTGTGACTCAATTAATAGTCATCTTCGCTCGCCATCCCCACGCCCGCCGCCAGTCTTTTCCCGTCGGGTCGTTTGCCGGTACGGGCGCACCGGGCTACTCGAGCGTGGCGTCGCCGAAGTGATACACGGCCACGGCGTACGCCATCGCGTCGCGTCAGGTCAGCAGGTGCCGGACCCGCCAGGTCGCGACGCCGCCGAGGCCTGTCGTGACGATCAGCAGCAGGGCGGCCTCAGTGCCCTGCAGCGGCCAGAAGCCGCTGGCCGGCACGTAATCGATGACCTGGGTGAGATGGTGCGAGGCGATCCAGTCCTGGCACTGCTGCGGGCTTCCCTTCGCGCATACCGATGTCGGCGTGCCGGGCAGGAAGAACTGTTTGCCAGACGAGGTCACGCTCTTGTCTGCGACCACCCAGGCTCCGGGCAGTTGCGCCGTGCCCGGCTGGTTGATGGCGACGGTCACGGCGCCATTGTTAGACACCAGCATGCTGTTCAGGCTCAGCGCGGTGATCGGCGCAGTCGCTCGGTCGGGCGTGATCAGGTTCGGCCGGACGAAGTGGGGCCACAGGAACTGCAGCAGCACGACCGCCAGGATCGTGATCGCCATCGCCGCGATGGTACGGCGCACCAGGATCCCGGTGAGCACGCCGATCGCGAAGGCGAGCGCCGCCCACGCGGTCGGCGCGACGCCCTGGGCCGAGAACATCAGCGGGGTCATGCGAACGAACTGGCTGTAGTTGTCGGGGAACCCGCGGGCCGCGTTAATCGGTCCGGCCCACCAGCTGAACAGCAGGCTGATCAGGCCGGCAGTCGTGATCACGGCCAGGCCGATCAGGCCCAGTTTGACCGCCATCCACCGGGTCCTGGTGACATCGGTGTTCCAGGCCAGCCGGTAAGTGCCCGCCTCCAGTTCGCGGGCGACTAGCGGAGCTCCCCAGAACGCGCCGACGACCGCGGGCAGGACGATCAGGATGAGTAGGCCGGCGAAGAAGAGGACCGGGTAGATCTGGTCGGCCTTGATCGCCTTGATGAAGGTCGCCGTCAGGCTCTGGCAGTGCGGGCCGCTGCCGCAGCCGCGCAATCCGCTGGAGTTGTACAGGCGCGCTAGGTGTGATCCCGTGGTCCCGTAGGCGATCGCAACCACGATGACTGCCGCGAGGGCCGTTATCGCCTGGGCCCGGAACTGGCGGAACGTGAGCCAGGTCATCGTGCTGCCTCCATTTCGGTGCCATCTGCGCGGCGGTCATCAGCGGCGCCCGCGCCGACCCGGCTCATGTATGCCAGGACCATGTCTTCCAAGTTCGGCCTGGTCACCGTCCAGGCCGGGTGCCGTGGGGCCGCTGCGGCCCGGACCATCACCGTCGTCTGGCCGAGATTGCGCCCGGCGCTGATGATCTCCGCGTCACCTGGCAGCGCGCCGGGCTCCACGCTCGGTCCGGACACCAGATGGTGCCCGGCCAGCAGGTCCGTCACCGGCCCCGCGACCTGGATCCGGGATGCGACGAGCACAACCAGGTAGTCGCAGATGCGCTCGAGGTCGGAGACCAGGTGCGAGGACATAACGACCGACATCTGCATCCCCGCGGTTGCCTCGGCCAGGCCCTCCAGGAAATCCCGCCGGGCGAGCGGATCGAGGCTGGCCACCGGCTCGTCTAGGATCAGCAGGTCGGGCCGCCTGGCCAGGGCCATGGTCAGCGCCAGCTGAGCGCGCTGGCCGCCCGACATCCGCCCGGCCTTGCGCCGGGGGTCCAGCTTGAACTCCCGGATTCGGGTGGCCGCAAGCTCCGCGTCCCAGCGCGAGTTCATATGCTGGCCGAGTTTCAGGTGGTCGGCAACCGACAGTCCGGCGTACACCGGGGTTTCCTGGGCCACGAAGCCGACCTTGCGCAGCTGGGCGGTGCCGTGGCCGGGAGTACCGCCGAGTACCCGGATGCTGCCGGAGGTCGGTCGCAGCATGCCGGTAGCCAGATTCAGCAGTGTGGTTTTGCCGGCGCCGTTCGGGCCGACCAAGCCGGTGACGCACCCGGCGGGAACATCGAGCGTGCAATCCTGCAGCGCCCAGTTGGAGCCGTACAGTCGGCCAAGACTTCTGGCCTCGATCGCGGCGCTCACCGCGGGCGAGGCTGGGCCAGCGGCGCCGGCCGGGCCGGCGAGCTGCGTGTCCATGACGAATCTCACTTTCGGTGCGATAGCGGAAAGCCGGGCTATCCGGCCTCCGCCACGCTAAGTGAGCGCGCGGGGACCTCGATATACGGCTGGACGGCGTCATGCGGGTGTATCTAGGTGCACCCGCATCCGGGGGTTCAGCGTCACTGTGCGGATCACGGCCCACCAGGCAGACTGAACTGAGCCCGAAAGACGAGCGAGAGGAGGACCTGATGAGCGGAGCGGCCAGCCCGACGGCGGCGCAGGCCTCGCGGCGGGGCGTCGCGCCGGCTACGGGCCGGGCCCTGGTCGGCTTCTGGCGCTCCCTGGCCTTCTCCTCGCTGCTCGTACTCGGCCTTGGCCCGGTGCTCGCCGTCATTGTGGCGGTCATCGAGGTCTGGGACGGGATCCTGTCGCTGGCGGGCGCTCGCGCGGGCGGGCCCTATCTGAACAAGAACGGCCTTACGCCGGTTGTCCTGATCCTGTGCACCCTCCTGTACCTGCGCTGGCTGGCGAACCTGACCAGGAGGCTGGCGGGCCGGTGGTGCGGTATCCAGATCGTCCGCCCGTACCGGCTCCCACCTCAGGTGCCCGGCATCCGGCCCCGGTTGAGGTGGCTGATGACCGACCCGGCGACCTGGCGCGACCTGCTGTGGCCGGCCGTGAATGCGGTAGCGGGCACGCTCCTTGTCCTCGTCCCGGTGGCGATGGTGCTCTACGGAATCAGCTTCGCGCTGATGCCTGGCCTGGGGGTTCCTGCCTGGAACCTGCCGTACGTCGGCGTGGCCGCGGTGCGCGGCGTCGGCGCCGTCGCGCTCGGACTGGCGCTGACCGCCGCGGGCCTCTGGGTCGCGCCGCGGCTGCTGCCCGGCTATGGCCTGCTCGCCCGGCTGCTGCTTGGGCCCACCCGAAGGAGCGAGCTCTCGGTGCAGGTCGAGCATTTGGCCAGGACCAGGTCGGACACGATCGACGCCGGCGCAGCCGAGCTCCGTCGGATCGAGCGGGATCTGCACGACGGCGCGCAGGCCCGGCTGGTCGCTATGGGGATGACCCTGGACGCGATCGATCAGCACCTGGACGCCAACCCCGCCGTCGCCAGGGCAATGCTGGCCGATGCGAAGCAGTCGTCGGTGAAGGCGCTGTCGGAGCTGCGGGACCTGGTCCGCGGGATTCACCCGCCCGTCCTGGCCGACCGCGGCCTGGTGGAGGCGGTCCGCGCGCTGTCTCTGGACAGCCCGCTGCGCGCGCGAGTCACATCCGAGCTGACCGGCCGACCGGCCGCTCCGGTGGAGTCCGCGGCCTACTTCGCGGTCAGCGAGCTGCTCGCCAACGCCGCCAAGCACGCAGGCCCCTGCGATGCCTGGATCGACTTCCGGCACTCGGCCGGCATGTTGCGGATCACCGTCACCGATGACGGCCGGGGCGGTGCTGACCCGGCGCAGACGGCCGACCCGGCGCAGGGGACCGGCCAGTCCCGCGGCACCGGCCTGCGCGGCATCGAGAAGCGGCTGGCCGCGTTCGACGGCGTGCTGGCCGTGTCCAGCCCTCCGGGCGGGCCGACCGTCGCAAGCCTGGAGATCCCGTGCGCGTTGTCATAGCCGAGGACCTCTTCCTCCTGCGCGACGGCCTCACCCGGCTGCTGGAAGCGCATGGCTTCGAGGTGACCGCGGCCGTGGAGACCGGCGAGGAGATGCTAGCCGCCGTGCTCGCGGACAAGCCGGACGTCGCCATCGTCGATGTCCGGCTGCCGCCTACGTTCACCGACGAGGGGCTGCGGGCCGCGCTCGCGGCCCGGCGCGAAGTGCCCGACCTGCCGGTCCTTGTCCTGTCGCAGTACGTCGAGCAGCTCTACGCCCGCGAGCTGCTCGCGGGCGGCATCGGCGGCATCGGATACTTGCTCAAAGACCGGGTTCTGGACGGGGCCCAGTTCGCCGACGCCGTGCGCCGGGTCGCCGCCGGCGGCACTGCGATGGATCCCGAGGTGGTGGCCCGGCTACTGGCCAGCAACGTCGCCGACAGCGCGGTCGCCGCACTGAGCCCGCGCGAGCACGAGGTGCTCGGCCTGATGGCCGAAGGCCGGTCGAACCTGGCCATCGCGCAGCAACTCGTCATCACCGAGCGGGCGGTCGCCAAGCACACCGCGTCAATCTTCCTCCGGCTCGGGCTGCAGCCGTCCGACGATGACAACCGTCGCGTGCTCGCGGTGATCGCTTACCTCGACCGCTAGCGCGCGGTCAGTGCGTTCGCTATCTCTCGTGTGGTCTGGTCCCAGCCGCGCAGGGTCGACCGCCGTTGGCGTGCGGCGGCCCTTAGGCGGTGTCGGTGCTGCTCGTCACCTAGCCAGTCCCTGAGCGCGGCGGCGAGGGCAGCCGGATCGTCGGGAGGGACAAGCTGGCCGGGGCGGGTGCCATCGGTCGTGGAGCCGAGCGCTTCGGGCAGCCCGCCGACGGCGGCGGCTATGACGGGCAGGCCGTGGGCGAGCGCTTCGGCGACGGTCATGCCGTAGGTCTCCGAGCGGGACGGCGCGACGAGCAGGTCGGCGGTGGTGTACGCCTGGGTGAGAGCCGAGCCGGTCAGGACGCCGGTGAGCCGGACGCGGTGGTCGTAGCGCAGGCGCGTGATGCGGGCCCGCAATTGTTCGACGAAGTCAGGGTGGCGGTCGAGCGGTCCGGCCAGCACGCAATGCCAGTCCCGATCAGGGAGGTCGGCGAGCGCGTCGACGAGGATGTCCTGCCCTTTGTGGCGGCCGAGGACTCCGACGCAGAGCAGGTGTCCGCGGACGGGCCGGGCCGGGGCAGCGGCTTGATCGACGCCGGGCCGGGCGACGTGCACCTGGCGGGCCGGGATCGCGTATCGGGTCAGTACCTGCTGGCGGGTCCATTCGCTGGTGGCGACCACGCCGGTGGCCGCGCGGAGCACGGCCTGTTCGGAGCGCCGCGCGCTGGCATCATGGCGTGTGTGCGGGGCGGTGCCCAACGGCATGTGCAGCAGCACTGTCATTCGGATCCGGCCGGTGTGTGGCAGCAGTTCCGCGGCGGCCGGCGAGGCGATGAGCCCGTCGATCAGGACGGTGGCACCGTCGGGGATGGCGGAAACGAGGCGGGCCAGGTCGGCACCAGCGTCCGCGCCGGGTACCGGCCGCACCGCGGTGGTGGTGACCAGTACGTCCCATCCGGCCTCGGCCAGTCCGGCGCAGACGCGCCGGTCGTAGATGTTGCCGCCAGTTGGCTGGCTGGGATCGTCGAACCCCTCGGGAACTACTACATGCACCCGCTCGATATTCCGGCCCTCCAGAGCACGCTCACTTCTGGCCGTCAGGGCCGCGGGATCCGGCAGCGAGGAATGCCGTTCCGAAGAACAGCTCGGTCCAGGAGAGATCGGCCAGTTCTTCCTGCATGGCTACGCGAATCGCTTCCCACGGACGGCGCGCTTTCCATTCATCTATGGAGGCGAAAGGCCGCACAACGGCGGTTCCGAGCTGCGCTAGCCACCCAGGCGTGTTGTCGGGAACCTTGAGATCCAGCACCGCCCAGCGTCCGCCTCGGGAGAGGGCCGCGGCACCGTGGGCGATGACTTCCGGGCACTCGGGGACCTGCGTCAGGGCGTACGTGGACAGGATCGCGTTGACCTCGGCTGGGAAGTCGAAGCTGGCTGCGTCGGCTTGTACGAGGCTGACATTGCTCCAGCCGTTCTTCTCTATCCGATCCTGGGCCTGAGCGAGCATCGCGTCGGTCAGATCGACGCCGACGATCCGGCCGCCGGGTCCGATCACCTCCTCAATCAGCGAGAAGTTCAGACCTGTGCCGCAAGCGATGTCGATTACGCTGTCACCCGCGCGCAGGCCGAGCGCTTGCACGGCCCGGAGGCGTTGTGCTCGCTGGGGGTAGCCGGGTGTGGGGTAGAGCCGGGAGGTGATGTCGTAATGCTTCGCTTTCTTGCGGTATGTCTCGATCAGGTGCTCTCGCTTACGGTCGATCTGGCTCAGGGTGTGCTCCTCGATCTCGACAGCGTCGCGGTAGAACCGCGCCACCCATCTATGACTCCGCGCGTGCCCGCGCATCGGACTCGACGGCAGCCTTGATCGCCACCATCTCGCGATCGCTTACGCGCTGAATGCTGCCTTTGAGGATGCCTGGGACCGCGCGCATGATGCCAGCGAGGTCGACCTCAATCCACATCAGGGCGTCGGTCTGCCTGTCGCCCACCGGCTCGAGTTCCATTCCCCAGCGCGCCGCGGAAGTACCCATTGGCCCGGCGAACGCCATGAAGCGGGGCGCCTCGACAACGGTCACCTCTTGGCTCCGGCCGCGAGTCAGCCAGAGTATCCCCTTCGCCCGCTGGTCCAGCCGGGAACCGGGCTGAAACGGTGCTCCCTCGCGAACCCGGCATTCGAGCACGGTTGGCGCCCACTCCTGCCAGCGTCCGACGTCACAGAGATACTCCCATACGTCACGGACGCTGTCGGCGATTGTTATGCGGCTCTCGGTTCTGATTGTCATAGGACTCTACGTCGATCACTTTCCGGTTGGGTCAGGTCTGCGGCGACGCTACAGCCTGACTAAGACGCCCGCAACTGCGCTCCGATGGCGGGAAGGTCAGGCGGGTCGAGCTGAACCACGCCCGCCGTCGATCCGTCCTACCTTGCACAGGATGATACGTAGCAGCGGTGGACGCGGTTCGATGAGAGAGGATCAGCAGGCACCATTGGCGACGGCGCTAGAGCGGGCCCGGGCGGCCGGCTACCCCGCGGGCGAGTATGTAGGCCAGGAGAGCTTCATGCGGGCAGGCGAGATCCGGACGTTGGCTCACCAGGCCCGGATCGGCCCTGGCGTCCCGGTACTAGACCTCTGCTGCGGGATGGCCGGTCCCGGCCGGATGATCACGGCGGAGTCGGGGTGCCATTACCTGGGTGTCGATCACTCCGCCAGCGCACTGGCCACCGCCCAAGAGCTGGCCGGGGATCTGCCCTGTCGCTTCGAGCAGGCGCACCTCCCGCCTCTGCCCAAAGGCTGCTTCGAGGTGGTACTCCTGCTGGAGACGATGCTGGCCTTTCCCGACAAGGTGGCCCTGGTGAGTGAGGTGGCGCGGGCGCTGGAGCCGGGCGGGCGCTTCGCCTTCACGGTCGAGGAAGGGCGACCGCTCACCCAGCAGGAGCGGGTGCGGATGCCCGCCGCCGATACGGTCTGGCTCATCGAGCTTGCGGAATTGACGGGCGTCCTGCGCGGGGCGGGGCTGACGGTGATCTGGCAGCAGGAGCACAGCTCCTCCCATCACGCGATAGCGACGGCGCTGCATCGCTGTTATCGGGCTGAATCATCCCAGATCGCCGACCAGATCGGGACGCAGGCCACCGCTGAGCTGATCACAGCTCATCGGCTGTGGAGTGACTGGCTCGTCAGCGGGCGGGTGCGCAAGTTCGCGCTGGTAGCCGAGAAGCAATGGCCTTCTTCGATGAAGCCTTGATGACCGCCGACTTTGCCCGCTACCTGGCCGCCAAGACAACCGTGGATGACCGGGCGCTTAACGGGTATGTGCTGACCGAACTACGGCGCCTGATGCCCGCCGGTGCGGCGCGGGTGCTGGAGGTCGGCGCCGGCCTGGGGACGATGGTGGCCCGCCTGATCGACTGGGGCGTGGTCGGCGTCGGCGAGTACATCCTGCTGGATGCGGATCGGCAGTTGCTGGATCGTTCTCGCCAGTGGCTTTGCGATTGGGCGGCGGCGCGGGGCCTGCGCAGCGACCTGCTGCCGGATGGCCTGCGGGTAGGTGAGCTCCGGGTGCGCCTGGTTCACGCCGAACTCGGCAGTTACCTGGAGGCCGCTCACCGGACGGTGGCCGATGTGCTGATCGCCAACGCAGTCCTGGACCTAGTGGACGTGCCGGCCGTACTGCCCGGCTTGCTGCGGTTGCTAGTCCCCGGCGGCGTCTACTGGTTCACGATCAACTACGACGGCGAGAGTATCTTCGTGCCCGGGCACCCCCACGATGACCAGGTCATGCAGGCCTATCACCGCGACATGGATGAGCGCCTTCGCTACGGCCGGCCGGCCGGGGAAAGCCGAACGGGCCGCCACCTTTTTCACCATCTGCGGGCCGCGGGGGCGCCCGCGCTGGCGGCGGGGTCGTCGGACTGGGTCGTCAGCGCTGGCCCGGACGGCGACTACCTGGGCGATGAGGCCTATTTCCTGGGCAGCATCCTTAAGACGATCGACAGCGCGTTGCGAAATCGCCAGGACCGGTTGGAACCGGCGGACCTGGCCGACTGGCTGGCCGAGCGCGGCAGGCAACTGGCCGCGGGCGACCTGGTCTACATCGCCCACCAGCTTGACTTCGTGGGCCGCTCGCCCGGCTAGCGGATGCCTGTCATCGACCCTCGGTTCCGAGGTGTGCGGGGTCGGCGTGCCAGTGCGGCTCGGCGGTGCTTTCAAGGCCGTGCGGAAGCAGATCATGCCCTCCGCGCCGGGCTTTGGTGGCCAGGTATGCGGCATTTGTCCTGGTAAGGTGCAGGGCTGTGGGGATCTGCCGGGCGATCGTGATGCCCAGGCGGGCCAGCTGAGCGCCCTTATCCGGGTTGTTGCTCAGCAGCCTGATCGGATTGGCATCGAGCGCGTGCAGCATCTGGGCCGCGCTGGTGTAGTCGCGCTCGTCAGCCCGGTGACCGAGCGCGAGATTCGCGTCGTACGTATCCAGGCCCCGATCTTGCAGCGCGTAGGCGTCGAGCTTGTCATACAGTCCGATGCCGCGTCCTTCCTGGCGCAGATACAGTACGTACCCGCCGTGTTTTGTGATCCGCTCGACTGCTTCGCGCAGTTGCGGCCCGCAGTCGCATCGCTGGCTGCCGAACACATCACCGGTCAGGCACTCACTGTGCAGGCGCACCAGCGGCAGGCCGGCCGAAGCGGGCTGGCCGAGTTCGAGGGCCACGTGCTGCTGCGCGTCGGTTAGGCCGGTGAAGCTGACAACCGTGGCGGTGGTCGTGTAGCCGTCAGCGAAACGCAGCGGGATGCGAATACGTCGGCGGATCACCGCGGACTGGAGCCGGTCAGCCACGAACGGCCTCAGCGGGTTTGGTAGCAGATGGCACGGTTTCCGCTTGCACGGGCTCCGCTTGCCCGAGCTGCCTACCTCGGCGGCGGCGAACGGCGTCCCCCAGCAGCAGGCCAGCACCGGGAGCAACCGCGATCAGCATGAGCACCGCATACAGGATGGTAACCGTGACCCCGGTGGCCGCGCCGAGGCCAGCTGCGGCGAAGGCCCACGCGGCCGCACCTTCCCGTAGCCCCCACCCGCCGATACTCAGCGGAATCACCACCGCAGTCTGGACCACCAGCAGCAGCGCGACCAGTTCGCCCAGGGGTGCGGTGCAGCCGGCTGTCCGGGCCGCGATGACGAACACGGCCGTGTGCCCGGCGACGACCAGCATCGAGGCCAGGGTGACCTGGGGCCACACATTTCGGGCCAGCAGTCCGCATCGCAGGTCGTCGGAAACGGTCTGGGCAGTGCGCGCCAGCCGCGACCGGTGGCCGCGAGCGGCGCCGCGCACCACTAGCACAGTGCACCCGGCCACACCCGCCACACCCGCTACACCCGCCAGGACATATGGCAGCGCTGGGCGAACCGGCGAGGGCACGGTTAGCAACACGACGGCGGTCAGCCCGGCCTGAATGACCTGACCGCACAGCCGCTCCCACGCCACCGCGCGCAGACCCCGCGCCACGTCTCCTGTGCGCCTGCCGTGCGCGACCCCCCGGTGCACGTCGCCAAGAACCCCGCCGACGAGTACGGAGTTGAGGAACAGGGAACGGTAGTAGGCGCAGATCGCACCGGGCAGACCTAGGTCTACGCCGAGCGCCCGGGCGACGACCCGCCACCGCCAGGCCGAACACACAGTGGTCAGGGCGGTGAGCGTGACGGCCCCTGCGACCGCCGGCCAGGTGGTCGCGCGCAGCCCGTCCCTGAACGGCGCCCCGCCCACCTGCCGCCAGAGAAACAACAGCACGGTGACGCTGGCGACAAGGCGCAGCAACGGCAGGCCGAACCGGCGGACGGCCGGACCGAGCCCGACCGGGATAGAGTGCGGGGCTGCCACACCGGTTATACGGGCCGTCTGGACGCATAGTTCAACCGTCCTGGTTCAACCGTCCGGCAGCGATAGCATCGCTGGCACGCAGCCGGTAGCGGTGAACCGGCGTGACTGCGGACCCGTTCTTCCGGGTTGGAACGGTGGCAGGGGTTGCGGGAGGGAGGCACGATGCGTGCGATCAAGGCGGCGGACGAAGACGTGCTGCTTGCGACCGAGCCTGCCGACGAAGACGCGCTGCCTGCGACTAAGCCTGCCAACGAAGACGCGCTGCCCACGATTCTGCGTACGTTGATCCAGGGGATGCTCGCCACAGCCGCCCTGCTCAGCGCCGTTTCCGCCACGGCTGGTCTCGGCGTTGCCGGCTGGATCGCCGGGCTGGCCACCGGTTCGGCGGCGGCCGCGCTGCTTGCCATCGCCCGCCTGCGCAGTGACCAGCCGTCGATACACCCGGCAGACTGGGTCACCCTGACCCGGGCGGTACTGATCGCCGGCGTCGCGGGCATGGTTGCCGACTCGTTCATCCGGCCGGTGTCGATCACAGCGCTGGTCGCCCTGTCCGTCGTCGCTCTGGTCCTTGACGCGGTAGACGGGCAGGTGGCGCGCCGGACCGGTACCGCCACCCCGCTGGGCGCCCGCATCGACGGCGAGGTCGACGCGTTCCTTATCCTCCTGCTCAGCATCGCCGTGTCCCAGACCTACGGCGCATGGGTGCTGGTCATCGGCGCTGCCCGCTACGCGTTTCTGCTGGCGGGCTGGCTGATCCCGTGGCTGGCCGCCCCGTTGCCAGCCCGGTACTGGCGCAAGGTCGTGGCCGCTGTTCAGGGCATCGTGCTCACCGTCGCCGCATCCGGACAGCTCGACCGCCTCGTCGGAATGATAGCGGTCACCGGCGCGCTGCTGCTGCTGGCCGAATCGTTCGGCCGCGACGTGATCTGGCTGTACCGAGCCGGCGTCAGCTCGCGCACGCGGAGAGCTGTGCTGCTGCCCATCACCGTGATTTCGATCGTGCTCGTATGGGGGCTTCTCGTCGCGCCCGACCGTATCTTCCAGCTCACCCCGGCCGCTTTTGTCCGCATCCCCGTAGAAGGGCTTGCCCTGGTCGGCGTCGCGCTGGTGCTGCCGGCCAGGCCGCGACGAATCGTGGCCGCCGTCGCTGGAATCCTGTTCGGCTTGTTCACCCTCATCAAGATCTTCGACATGGGGTTCTACGCGGAACTCGGGCGGCCGTTCAACGCGGTGTTCGACTGGGGCAACATCTCCCCGGCTGTTGGCGTGGTACGCGACGCGATCGGGACCAAGTCCACGAACATCGCGTTCGTCGCGCTCTTTCTCGTTCTCATTCTGGTCATCGGCGCAATCACCGCGGCAGCGATTCGCATCACCACCGTGGCCGTCCAGCACCGCCGCGCCACGGTTCGCGCGCTCGCCGCCCTTACAGCGGTCTCGGTGCTGTGCGCGGGCCTGTCATGGCAACTCGCCCCGGGATTCCCGGTCGCCTCGGCCAGCGACGCCGGGCTGGTCGTCGCGCAGGCGCGCGCCACCCAGGCGGCGCTCCGCGAGCAGCATCGTTTCGAGCAGGCCCTCCGTCGGTCCGACCCGCAAGCCAGTATCCCCGCCTCGAACCTGCTCACCGGATTGCGCGGCAAGGACGTCATCATTGCCTTCGTCGAAAGCTACGGGCAGGTCACCGTCCAGGGGACGAGCTTCTCGCCCGGCATCGACGCCCTCTTGCGCCGGCGCGCCGGCTCGACTGGCCCGGGCCGGCTGGTCCACGCGGAGCGCCTGGATCACCTCCTCGGGCTTCGGCGGTATCAGCCAGCTCAGCCACTCCACCCTGCAGTCGGGGCTGTGGGTCGATAGCACGCAGCTGTATGCCGAGCTTCTCCGCAGCCACCGGTTCACCCTCACCGACGCCTTCGGCAAGGCTGGCTGGCGCACCGTCAGCGACGCGCCCTCTGACGACGACTCCTGGCCGCCCGGCACCTCTTTTTACCACTTCGACAAGCTTTACAACCACAGCGACGTCGGCTACCACGGCCCGAGATTCAGCTACGCCAGGGTGCCTGACCAGTACACCCTGGCCGCGTTCCAGCGGCTCGAACTCGCCCGCGGTCACAAGCCGGTTATGGCGGAGATCGACCTGGTCTCCTCGCACACGCCGTGGGCCCCGTTGCCGACCATGGTGCCGTGGAACAAGGTCGGCAACGGCTCGATATTTGACCCCATGCCCGCGCGGAGCGAATCCGTGACCACGGTCTGGAGCAACAGCAGCACCGTGCGCCAGTTCTTCGGCCGGTCGATCCAATACTCGCTGGACGCCCTCACTTCATGGGTCACAGAGCTGAACGACCCGAACCTCGTGCTCATTCTGCTCGGCGACGAGCAGCCTGGCAGCATCATCAGCGGCAACTGGGCCAACCACGTGGTGCCGATCTCGATCGTCGCCCGCGACCCTTCGGTGTTCAGGCAGATTGCCTCCTGGCACTGGCAGGACGGGCTGCTGCCTGGCCCCAAAGCTCCGCTCGAGCGAATGGACGCCTTCCGCAACCAGTTCCTCGGCACCTTTAGCAAGACCCGTCCTTAGCGGCGCGGTGAGCGTCGGCCGCTACCTTCTACCGCGCTCGCGGTACGATAGGTTGCCCTCGCGAACCAGGTCACGCGATCCGGGACGGAGCAGATGCCGGTGAACCAGGCGCAGCCGCCGTGCGTATGACGGGACCGGAGTGGCGGCGCCGATGGCAGCGGAGTCGGCCGGTGAGCAGCGCACTCGTCGACCAGAACGGCTTACCGCGCGGGGGAGCGGACAGCCACGACGCGGATCTGCTGCGGGAGTTGCACGAGGAGCACGTCGGCGCGTTGTGGAGTTATGCGCTGAGACTGACCGGCGACCAAGGCCGGGCACAGAATGTGGTACAGGAGACGCTCCTGCGAGCCTGGCGCGATCCGCAGATACTCGATCCAGAGTGCGGCTCGCAGCGGTCCTGGCTCTATACCGTGGCCAGAAAGATAGTTTTCGACGAGTGGCGCACAACGCGCTGGAACCCCGAGACCGGAATCGACCGCAGCCCAGACCATCCAAACGGCGACGCCAGCGAGCCGGTCGTGGACCGCCATCTGGTGGTTGCCGCGCTCGGCCGGCTAACACAGGAGCATCGCCACGTGCTGCGAGAGTGCTACTTTCGCGGAAGCTCGGTTGCGGAGGCCGCGCATGCGCTGGGGATCGCTCCCGGCATGGTGAAGACCCGCACCTACTATGCGCTGCGTGCGCTACGGCTGGCTATTGAGGAACTAAGAGGCGTCGAATGACGGCCGATCCGTATGCCCGCCTCGACGCCGCCTATCTGCTCGGAGTGCTCGATGCCGACGAACGCCTCGCCTACGAGGCGCACCTGGCTATCTGCCGGCGGTGCCGGGCGAGCCTGGCCGAGATCTCGCCAATCCCGCCGCTGCTTGCCGGACTGGACGAGTCAGTCTTTGCCGCACCGCCCGAAGCGGCCGCCACATCAGTCCCTGACACCCTGCTGCCCCGCCTGCTGCAAGCTGCCGGACGGGAACGAGCCCGTCGCCGTCGGCTTATGGCTGGCCTGGTCCTGATCGCCGCTGCCTGCGCGATTGCATTGCTCGTCATCGTCCTGCCGTCGAGCAGCGGCGGCCCGAAACTGGAACCCCGGGCAATGGCCGCGCTCGTTGTCACTCCGGTCGGCGCCACCATCGCCCTGCAACCCAGATCATGGGGCACCGAAATTCACCTGACCTGCTGGTATCCTCTCGGCGCGGCCGAGCCCCCGAGTGACCGGTACGAGCTTGTCGCCCACGGCCCAGATGGCGCGACCTACGACCTGGGCAGCTGGCGCCTGGCTCCCGGCCGGAGAGTCATCTTCACCAGCGGCACCGCACTCACCGAGACACAGATCAAAGACCTCCAGATCACCCAGCCCAACGGACGCGCCATCCTCGCCTTGAGGGTGCCCCGTCTCTTCCGTGCTCCGGATCGCTAGTCAGGGAAGATGGCTGGTGTCGTTGACGCGATGGACGGCGGCAAATCCGCGGTCGTGCCATTGGATCTCGTTAATGCAGGCGGAACCGAGATACAGCCGGTAAACAGTGCCAAGCGGGACGCCGAGAGCCCGGCACAGCAGGATCTTTATCGGGGTAATGTGACTCACCACCAGGACGGTCTGACCGCCATGGTTCCGAAGCAGCCGGTCACAGGCCCGGTTTACCCGGTTCGCGGTGTCGGCGAAGCTCTCCCCGCCCGGCGGTGCCTGTTCGGGGTCGCGCCGCCAGGACGCCGCGGCTGCGGGCCATCGCTGCTGGATTTCTGCCATGGTGAAGCCATCCCAGTCACCGAAGTCGGTTTCACGGAGATCCTGATCGATGACTATGGTCAGGCCCAGTTGCCCGGCCGCAATGGCGGCGGTGGCAGCGGCGCGCTGCAATGGCGAGCTGACCACGGCGTCGATTGGGGCGCCGGTGGCAAGACGGCAGGCGGCGGCCTTGGCTTGCAGGGTGCCGTTGGCGCTAAGCGGGAGGTCGCGCAGCCCGCTGAAGCGGTGTTCGGGTGACAGTTGAGTATCGCCGTGCCGCAGCAGGACGGTGGTTGTGGGATCTGCTGTGGGATTGTTCCAGCCCAGAGTCATATGACTGCCCCGTGAGGATGACGAACATGGTGTGTTCCTATGACAGCAGACGAACATGCCAACAGAACGGTTCAGCCGCCCCTTAGCCTCTCGACAGCACCCTATACCGCACGACATGGCCGGGCTCACCGATGTTGGCACCGGTACCGGCCCGAGCGTCAGCATCGTGCACGGTATCCGCCAAACGCGACGGGAGTTTCCCACACCCGCACTGCCAGTGTCTCGCCGCCAGCGGTAGCGACGACGGGCGAGAGGCTGTCATGCACCCAGCGGGCGAACACCTCGACTGTGACCGCCTCTGCCTCGGCTGGTCGTATTTCCTCCAGGTTGCGGCCTTCGATCCGGCCGGTCAGCCCGGCGAGCGCCGCCTCCAGCACATCCAGATCACAGACCATACCCCGGTCGTCGAGCTGCTCGCGGTCAACCACGATCTCAATCCGGTAGTCATGATCATGGAGTTGCCCCTCTGGCCCAGGCAGTCCCGGCATGATGTGGAAAGCACGGACGCTTCGGCTCAACCCGACTTCACAGGTCACCGGCGGCACTCCCGTCGTAGTCAAGAATGGCATGCATCAACCCGGGTTTCCCCTGGTCCACGGCTCGGAACGCCTCGGCTGCGTGGTCAAAGGCGAAGACGTGAGTACACAGCTGAGCAAGCGGTAGTTCGGTCAGCAACTGAGCGGTCTCCCGGCGGCGCCGCGACCGGGTCCAGGTCCCGGACAGCCGGGCCGGAATCGTAGAGACTTGAGTGCTGCGAATAATCAGACGCCGCCGGTGGAAGGCACCGCCGAGCGGCAGCACCACTGGCTTGGTGCCGAACCACGACGCGACCAACAGGGTACCCTCGTTTGCCAGCATGTTCAGCGCCATCGCTGGCGCAGCCGGGTTGCCGCTGGCGTCAATGACCAGCGGAACCTCCGCCTTCACCAGTTCCTCCGGTGCCGCGGTGTTTACGCCGAGGCTGCTTGCCATGGCGCGACGCCACTCCTGCGGCTCGGCAATCAGCGGCTGCCACCCGGAATGCTGCAGCAGCAGGCTGGTCAACAGTCCGAGCACGCCGGCGCCGAGCACGATTACCCGGTCGCGATATCCGGTCCCGGCATCGAGCGTCACCTGCAACGCCGTCTCTACCAGCGGAAACAACGTTGCGGAGGCGGGATCGATGGCCGGCAGCGGAATCAGTTCATCAGTCCGCGCCGTGAATACGTCCTGGTGCGGATGGAACGCGAAAACCGCCCGGCCGGACTCCGCTACTTCGCCGACGCATGCATACCCGTAAGCGAAGGGATAGGAGAACGTACCGCCGAGCGCGTCGATCGTGTCGTCCAGCGCCAGCTCGGCAGAAATCTCGCCGCGGTACACCAGCCGTTCGGTGCCACTGCTGATGCCAGAGCACAAGGTGCGGACGAGGACCTCACCGGTCGCAGGCCGCGGCGTGGGCAGTTCCCTGACCTCCACGCAGCGCGGCGCGGTATGAAATAGCGCGCGGGCGGGCACGCAGCTCACTTACCCGCCATCAATCTTTACAAAACGGTTGATTTGGCCGCCTTGACGGTAACGGGCGATGACCGAGTGGCTGGACGGCTCAGGGTCATAGCCGCAGGTACTTGATTTTGATGGTCGCTCTATGCTCGTGGCGTGGTCAGGCATTTCGACGTCCATCCGACCGACCCGCAGCCGCGCACGATCGCCAAGGTCGTCGCTATCGTCCGCGCGGGCGGCGTGATCGCCTATCCGACCGACTCCTGCTATGCGCTCGGCTGTCAGCTCGGCAACGTTGACGGCATCGCCAGGATCAGGTCGATCCGTCAGCTCGATGAACGGCATCACCTCACGCTGGTGTGCCGGGACTTCGCACAGCTAGGCCAGTTCGCGCGCGTCGGGAATGCGGTGTTCCGGGCCGTGAAGGCAGCGACCCCGGGCAGTTACACGTTCATCCTGCCCGCGACCAAGGAGGTACCGCGCCGGTTGCAGCACCCGGGCAAGAAGACCGTCGGGGTCCGGATTCCCCGGCATGTGGTTGCCCAGGCGCTGCTCGCTGAGCTTGGCGAGCCGCTCGTGTCGAGCACTTTGCTGCTGCCTGGCCAGGACGAACCCATGACCCAGGGGTGGGAGATCGCCGATCAACTCGGCGAGGTCGTGGACGCCGTGATCGATTCCGGTGACTGCGGCACCGAGCCGACCACCGTCATCGACCTCTCGCTTGACGAGCCCGAGATCCTGCGACGCGGAGCCGGCGACACATCCTCGTTTGAGTGAGCCGGGGTTGAATGCGTAGCCGGGTACCGCTCGCGTGTATTTCCCCGGTATGCGGAATGCCGTACGATTCGTTCATGGCGTGGTTGGAGACCATCCCGCGGGCCCGGGCTGCCGGGTCGCTTGCTGAGGCCTACGCGGCCATGGACGACCGGCCGATGCCGCCGGTGTACGTCCCGTCGCACGGTGATGCCGCCGGGATCATCCGCGCGCACAGCCTTGACGCCGAGTTGCTCACCAGGACGTTCAGCGTGTCTGGTGCGCTGGCGGCCAGCGGACTGGCCTGGCCGGACCGCGAGCTTCTTGCGAGCGTCGCCTCTCGCACCAATCAGTGCTTTTATTGAACGTCGGCTCACGCAGAGTTTCTGCGTGTCGCTAACGGCCAGTCCGCCGGGTCCCTGGCCATTCTCGCGGGAGATGATGCCTCCCTGGGATCCCGTGGCAGTGCCCTCGCGCGGCTCGCGGTTACCCTGACAGCCGAGCCGTGGGCACTGGCTAGGGATGCCATGCAGGCCGCTGCCAGCGAAGGCCTCGACGAGGAGCAGCTTGAGATCGCTATCGGCGTGATCTCGATGTTCAATTACTTCACCAGGGTCGCCGACGCGACTGGCATCGAGTTCGACTACCAGAGCCCGCTGCCCGCCTTCAAGCCTGACCCGCGCCGGACCGCGCTGCCCCGTCCTGGCCGGCCGGATGTCCCTCGCCGGGGTCCCCGTCGCCGTCAGCCCAGGGACGAGCGGCTGCGCGGAGCGTGGGAGGCCTGGCGGGCTTACCAACTGGAGGGGGACGGGCCGCTGAACCCGGGCGAGCGCCGGCTGCTGGCGGCCGTCGCCGCCGAAGAAACTGCCGACTGGGAGGCCGCGGAAGCCCTTGGCGGTGCTCCGGCCGCCGAATACCCGGTCCTGGTCGGCTTCGCCAGGAAGCTCAGCCGCGAGCCCTGGAGCATGGAGCCGGGCGATCTGGAGAAAATGCGAGCTTCAGGCTACTCAGAACTGGCCATCCTCCGTGCGATCTCGCTAGTGGCCCACCAGAACGCCGACTCCCGCCTCGCTGCCGGCCTCGCGCTCGCCGGCAACTAACCCTGCTCGACAGTTCCCTTGGGATCGAGCAGTGACCTCAAGAGGTCTTCCATCTTGTCGAAGCTGTCTTCGGTGCCATCGGACTTGGTCATGTGGTCACGGCCAGCCTGGTCGCGGAACGCCAGTTTGTTCGTCAGCGTCGTCACTCCGTCAGTCTCGTGCAGATCCATCGTCTCGACGGCGTGCGCATCTGGCCACCCTTCGAACAGCCACGTCTCGACGGTACGGGTCGGCCGCTCGATCTCGAGGTAGGTTCCCCGGAAAGAGCATTCGGTTCCATCGTCGTCCGCGAAGACGATGTGGTAGTCCCCTCCAACGCGCAGGTCGATCGAGCAGACCGTCACCTTGCACTCAAACGGAGCGAACCATTTGCTCACATGCTCCGGCTTCGTCAGTACGTCGAAGACGAGTTCGATCGGAGCGTCGAACGCCCGAGTGATGACAATCTCGAGATCGTTCGGGTATTCGGTGACTGCCGACCCGCGTCGATTGGGTGTCACTGCTGCTCTCCTTGTTGTTGTAGCTCTTTGAGGTAGTCATCGATCCGATCCAGCCGGTCGTTCCACTCCTGCTCGTACTTGGCCAGCCACTCGTGAAACGGCCGAAGGCGCGCTGGTTCCAGGCGGTATAGCCGGCGACGCCCTTCTGCCCGGCACCGGACGAGTCCGACCTCACTGAGCACCCGCAGGTGTTTAGACACCTGGGGCTGGGTCATCGACAGGTCGTTCACGATCTCCCCGACCGCCTTCTCGCCGGTGATCAGCGCGTCCAGGATCTCGCGACGGTGCGCCTCGGCAATGGCGTTGAAGACATCCGACGTCGTAGAAGCGCGGGCCACGACACTAACATATTCCGTTGTCGACATGTGTCAAGCCTGAAAAGTGGTCGAGCCACGTCTTGCGTGCTAGTCTTCTAGAACACTAGGAGAGGATATTGTGATGATCGAACGACTGCGGCACACCGCAGCCGCCGCGGTACCGGATGTCGCTTCCGCCAGCGCGCCGGACGCCGCGGCGACGAGCCGGCCGTGGGCGATGGGCGATCCGGGGCCATTCGGCCGGTTCGGGTCGTTCGGCGGGCGTTTCGTCCCTGAGGCGCTGGTGCCGGCGTGCGAGCAGCTTGAGGCGGCCTTCCGGGCGGCCTGGGTGGATCCGGGCTTCCGGGTCAGACTGGCCGGCTTGCAGCGCTCCTACACTGGCCGGCCGACCCCAGTCACCGAGGCGGCCCGCCTGTCCGAGGAGCTGGGCGTGCGGGTGCTGTTCAAGCGTGAGGATCTCGCTCATACCGGTAGCCACAAGATCAACAACGCGCTGGGCCAGGGGCTACTGGCCCAGCGGATCGGCAAGACCGCGCTGGTCGCGGAGACGGGCGCGGGCCAGCACGGGGTTGCCACCGCGACCGTAGCCGCGCACCTGGGCCTGGGCTGCACGGTGTACATGGGGGCGAAGGACATCGTGCGGCAGGAACTCAACGTGTTCCGGATGGAGCTGCTCGGGGCGACCGTGGTGCCGGTCACCTCGGGGGCGCGCACGCTCAAGGACGCGACCAGCGAGGCGCTGCGGCACTGGGTAACCACAGTGGACTCCACGCACTACTGCATCGGATCAGTGCTGGGCCCGCACCCGTTCCCCTGGCTGGTGCGGGAGTTCCAGCGGGTCATCGGGGACGAGGCGCGCGCCCAATGCGCTGAGATGCTCTCGGGCGCCGGGCCGGACGTCGTCGTCGCGTGCGTGGGCGGCGGGTCGAATGCGGCCGGGACATTCGCCGGCTTTGTCGCTAGCCAGGCCCGGCTGGTCGGCGTCGAGGCCGCCGGCGGGGCGGCGGTGACGGACGGCCGTCCCGGCGTACTGCACGGATCCCTGTCGTCCTTCCTGCAGGACGACGACGGCCAGATCGCCGAGGCGCGGTCCGTTTCCGCCGGTCTCGACTACCCCGGCGTCGGCCCCGAGCATGCCTGCCTGGCCGAGTCCGGGCGCGCCGAGTACCACACCGCGACCGACGAGGAAGCCGTGGCCGCGGCCGAGTTGTGCGCCAGGACCGAGGGCATCCTGCCCGCGCTTGAGTCAGCTCACGCCCTGGCCTGGGTCCACCGCGCCGCTTACGCCGGAGACGTGGCCGCGGGCGCGACGGTGCTGATCACCATGTCCGGCCGCGGCGATAAGGACGCCGCCTGCCTGAAGGAGCTCGTCGGTGGCCGCCGTTGAGACCGTACTGGGCCAGGCCCGCGCCGCCGGCCGGCCCAGCCTCGTCACCTACGTCACCGGCGGTATCCGCGAGGACTGGACGGACCTGCTGGCCGCCATGATCGAGGCCGGCGCCGACGCGGTCGAGATCGGCCTGCCGTTCTCCGATCCCATGCTGGACGGCCGCACCATCCAGCGGGCCTGCACCGCCGCCATCAGCCGCGGAGCGACCACGGCCGCCATTCTCGGCCAACTCAGTCTCGGCCAGCTCAGCGCGGCCGCCGTCGGCGACGTCCCGCTCATCGCGATGACCTACGCTAATCACGCCTACTCCCGCGGCCTGCCCGCGTTCTGCCGTCAGCTCGCGGACGCAGGGCTAAGCGGGGTGATCATCCCCGACCTGCCCGCGGTCGAGGCCGACGATTACCTCGAGGCGGCCGGACAGGCCGGCCTGGACGCCACCCTGATGGTCACCCCCGCCACCGGGCCGGAGCAGATTAAGGCAATCGCCGGGCGCACGCGCGGTTTCCTGTATGTCATGAGCGTCATGGCCCCCACAGGAAACTCCGGCGTGAGCGCCGACACCGCCCGCTGGGCCGTCGCTGCCCGCGCCCGCCGTCACAGCCCCCGGCCGGTGCTGATCGGCTTCGGCATCGACACCCCCGGCCGGGCCGCGGACGCGGCCCGGCACGCCGACGGCGTCATCGTCGCCTCCGCGCTGATGCGCCGAGTGCTGGACGGTGCCAGCAGCGCCGACATCGGCCGCGACGTGGCCGCTTTGCGCACCGCGCTCGACCAAGTCCGCCCGTGAGCATGGCCCGGCGAACGGCTGACGACCGGCAACCCAAATACCTGCGCATCCACGGCGCCCTGCGGGACCGGATCAGCAGCGGCCGATGGCCCGCCGGCAGTCCGCTGCCCTCCCAGCGTGAGCTGGCCGGCGAGTTCAGCGTCAGTATCATGACCCTGCGGCAAGCACTCCAGCTGCTCGCCGACGAGGGGCTCGTCGACACCCGCCACGGCAGCGGCACCTACGTGGCCTCCCGGTACGCCTACGGCCTCGGTCACCTGCGTAGCTTCGCCGCCGACCTCGCCGCCCAGGGCGCGCAGATCACCACCCGGCTGCTCGGCGCGGACACCGTCGCGGCGCCGGACGACGTCGGCGCCCGCCTCGGCGAGGCCGGCCAGGTCCTCCGGCTGCGCCGCCTGCGGCTGGCCGACGGCCGGCCGGTCATCGTCCAGACGTCCTATCTCCCGGCGCAGCTGGCTGCGGCCCTGGATCCCGCCGACCTCTGCCGCCGCGGGCTGTACACCGTCCTGGCCGAGCATGGCCGCGCGATCGGCCGGACCAGCGAGACCATCACTCCCGCAGCCCTGAGCGCCCGCGACGCCCGTGACCTCGACCGGCCCGAGGCCAGCCCGGCACTGCTCAGCCACCAGGTCAGCTTCACCACGGCCGACTTCCCTGTCGTCGACGACCACGCTCTGCTGGCGGGGGACAGCGTGGCCATCACCGCGAACCGCGCCGCCGGCCACCTCGACGTCCACTACACGCTCGCCACCCCGCGTGTTTAGTCAGGCTTCGCTGACAGGCGTTTCCGGGGCGATGAGGATCGGCCGGTGAGTGTGAGAGGCCAGCGCATGCGAGACGCTGCCGAGCAGCGCGGCGCGCAGCGGACCGCGGCCTCGCTGGCCGCACACAATCAAGCGTGCGGACAGCTCATCGGCAGTGTTCAAGATAGCCCTGGCAATCCCGTCAAAGGATTGCCTGGTCATCGCCGTTGCCTTATAACCGTGCTCGTTCGCCCGGAGGGCTCCTTCTTGCGCCACTGAATTGGCGGAGGCCTCCTCACCGGCATCCAAATCCGTGCCTCCGGCAGCGCCCGCCCCGAAAGCACCCGCCAGAGCCATCTGGGTCTCGATCGTTTCCCACACCGTGAGCACGACCGCCTCCGCTGGCCGGTCGATCAGTTCCGCTGCCGCTCGCAGTGCGCCTCGCGAACCATCGGAGCCGTCAAAGCAGAACAGCACGGGACCGGGATTTCCTCCCGTCATGACATCCTCCACTTCCGGCTTTCCTGGCGAGGCCTCAGAACGCCTCCAGCAGCGAAAGCATATATCCGGCACCCGACGCCGCACGGACTCTGCGACGTCATGATGTAGAGATGACATCTGATGTGATGACTCTTCCTGACGGCAGACGGCTGAGCTGGCATGAGTTCGGTGACCCGGACGGGTCACCGGTGATCTACACGTCGGGGACACCGGTATCGGGCCTCTACGGAGCCTCGTATGACGAGACGGCCCGGGCCGCCGGCCTGCGCTGGATCTCGCCGGACAAGCCCGGCTACGGCGGCTCCGGTTACCAGCCCAAGCGCAGCCTGACCAGCTGGGGAGATGACCTCGCCGAACTGGCCGGTCATCTCGGCCTGGACCGGATCGCGCTGGCGGGCGAGTCCGGCGGTGGTGCGTTCACGCTGGCCGCTGCTCTCAGGCTCGGCGGCAGGGTAAGCGTTGCCGCCCTTATTGCGGGGGCGGGCGCGCCGATCGACCGGGCCGAGCGAGCGGGCCAGCAGGCGAGGATCCGGTTCTACGGCTGGCTCGCCAGGAACGCGCCGGCGCTGAACGCGGTCCCGCTCACGATGATCAGGTGGTCGCTGGCCAGCCCGGCAAAGCGAGAGCGTTCCCTGCGCCGCGAGATGGCCGCCACGCCCGAGGCCAAGCATGCCGACCTGCGGATCGAATTCGACGCCGTCGCTGACGCGCTCCGGCAGGGGACGCGTGGCGCAGTGCAGGAGCTCGCCCTAAGCAGACCCCCGTGGCCATTCCGGCTCAGCGAGATCAAAACGCCGGTGCACCTGTGGCACGGTGCCCGCGACACGAACGGGCCGATCGCCATCGCGCGCCGCGTCGCGCGCGAACTGCCGGACGCTACCCTGCACGTCAGCGACTCCTCCGACCACTTTGTCGGCCACGACCGCAGCGACGAGATCATGTCCGTGATCGCTTCCCGCGCGATATAAGGATCTCCAAACGAACATAGAATTTGCGCTATGAGTGCGCGGGTCGCCATCGGCCGGTTTGGATGGGCAACAATATCGGTGATCCTCGGTGTGGGCCTGCTGGCGATCCCGGCTGCGCAAGCTGCCCGCGTTCGCGCTGCTGCTACCGCGGCCGGAACCGGCGCGTCCGCGAATCTTCCCGCGACCGTCACTGTCGGCCGGGCCCCAGGAGCCATCGCCGCCGACACCGCGTCCAACGCCATGTGGGTCGCCAATGCCGGCGACAATACGGTTACCGAGATCAGCCTTGCCACCAGGCGGGTAATCGCCACGGTTGCGCTGGCCAGCCAGCCGGCCTCGCTGGCGGCTGGCTCAGGCAGCGTCTGGGTAGGCAGCCAGACCGCGAACACGGTCACGCAGATCAGCGAGACCAGCGCGAACGTTGTGAACACATATCAGGTCGGCGACGCCAGCGCGCCGCCTATGTTCGTCACCAACGCCCAGGCAGACGGCGTCTCGGTCGCCAGCGGCGGAGACGGAACCGTGTGGGTAATTCACAACGGTGCCCTGCTTGGTCCGCACCAGGCAGGCGGCTCACCGGGCGGCATCGCCCTGGCTGACGGGGCGTTTTGGGTAACTGATTCCGCGGGCGACACGGTGAACATCGTGCGCGCGACGAGTTCAACCTCGATCAAGGTGGGCAACCACCCCACCGAGGTCGTCGCCGATCAGGCCAACCGGCTGGTCTGGGTCGCCAACCAGGGCGACGGAACCCTGTCGAAAATCGACTTCGCGAACAGCCCGCCGAGCGTGGTGGCAACGTACCCCGTCGGCACCCGCGACTTCGCTTTCGCCATAAGCGCCAATGACGAAACAATCCTGATTGCCGACACAGCAGCCAGTAGCATCTCGGTGATCAGCGAAGCGACGGGCCACACGGTGGGAACCGTGCCGGTCGGAGCCGCCCCGGACGCTATCGCCGTCCCGGCTGACCCTGAACCTGGATCGGTCTGGATTGCGAACAGGAACGACGGCACGGTGACAGTGCTCGCGCCACCCTTTATCACATCTGCGGTTCCGCCAGCCCTGACGGCCACGACGGGGCGGCCGTTCAGTCTGCAACTGACCGCTGCGGGCGACCCGGTGCCACAGTTCTCTGCGCAGCAACTGCCCGCAGGTCTGACGATCGCGCCGACCGGGTTGCTATCGGGCACGCCCGCAGCGAATACGGGCGGGAGTTACGCGATCCTGGTTAAGGCCACGAATAGCCTTGGATCGTGGCAGGTCTTTGTGTTCCTGCAGGTGAACCAGCCCACCAGCTTCTCCGTCCCATGGGAACCTGGACTGACCTTTTCCGCAGGCGAGACCTCGTTCGCGACAATCGCCGCTTCCGGATATCCCTCTCCGGCCGTCACGGAGTCCGGGCGGCTGCCGACGGGGATGGCCTTCAGCAGCATCCCCGGCGGCCTGAACTTCAACTGGAGTACGGCCCAGCTCAGTGGCACCGCCGGCAAGCACAGCGGAGGCATTTACCCGATCACGCTGACGGCGGCCAACTCACTCGGCAAAACCAGCAAGACCTACACCATCACGGTGGACCAAGCCCCTACCATCACCTCCCCTCCTAGGGCGATGTTCCGAGTCGGCCGAAGGGGCACATTCACGATACGCACCATCGGCTTCCCGATCGCTCACCTCAAGGTCTCCGGGAAGCTGCCCAAGGGCCTCAGGCTGAAGTTCGGCAGCTACGGCACTGCCACGATCACCGGCAAACCGGCCTCCTCGACCCGACATGGGCGATACCGGATCATGCTCGAAGCCGCGAACAGCCTCGGCCCGCCCGCGAGCCAGGTGTTGAAAATCATCATCCGGTAGCGCCACCCGCAGCCACATTCGCACTCAGCATTATTCCGGTGCCGGCATGATGACGTCCGCGGCGCAGAAGTTCAGCCGGGAACTCTGATCGGTCCAGGCGAGGATCAGCGAGTCGGGCTCCTGCGGGAAAAGGCGGGTGGTGAGCATCGCGGGGCCACCGCTGCTGCGGTCATCGGGTGCCGTTCCTGGCCTGCCGAATGGAGAGAACCCCTGGTTCGAGTAGGCGGCATTGAGCTGCCGGTTGCCGATGCCGGTCCAGGCGATTGCCAGCTCGATGTTCAGGCCTTCGCGTTGGTCCAGTACCGATAGAGATGGGGCGTCGTCGCTGGTCTGGCCGGTCACGACACTGCCCTGAGATGCCGGGACGGTGAACTGCTGGTAGTTGCGCGACTGGCAGAACCGCACTCGCAACTGGTGATCGGTGCCGGTGAAGCCGATGAACAGGTAGGTGAAGCCCGCTCCGTCGAGGTAGGAGGTGAGCGCCGGGCCTGCGATGCTCCATTCGGGCAGCACGACTTTCGCCCAGCTCTGGCCGTCGTCGCCTGAGGTTGCGATGCAGAGCGTGCCGGCGCCGTCGGTGCCGGTCCAGGCGACCACTAGATCGCCGTCGTAGCTGGCTAGGGCGGGACCAGCGATGCTGCTCTCCTGCGCGATGGGCTGTTTGGCGCTCCAGGTGCGGCCGTTGTCGGTCGAGGACATCAACTGCAGGCGCCCCTGCTGGTCCGTCCAGCACAAGAAAAGGATGCCGTTGTGCTGGACCAGGGCGGGAGCGGCGATGCTGCTCTCCCAGCTTTCCCCACCGGGGTCCCGCACGACCGTCTTGTCCCACACGGTGCCGCTGGTATCGGAGTAGCTGGTGTTGAGCTTGGCCTGCCCGTCAGTGCCGGTCCACGCCAGTACATATGATGTGCCCGGCCCATCACCGGAGACGGACGCCAGTGCCGGCGCGAAATGACTTGTCTCGGGCATTGGCTTGTACGTAGCAACCATGACGGTCGCCTCTCTGCTTGAGCGATCCTGCCAGTAACGGGGGACCGCGGCAGGGGGTACCCGACTCGTCAGATTCGTGCGGCCCATGTGATTGTTGCCATGGACTGCGCCGATCCCGCCGTCGGCGGTCAACTCGACGATCACCTGGGCAAGACCCGCCGGATCGGCAGCCTAGAAAAAGTCCCTTGGCAACACAAATGGTACACCCAATGTAGCCAAACGGCTACGAGCCGACGTTCGGGTGCCAAAGCCAGCAGAGGTTGACGTCGATCGCGAGGTGGCCGATAGGACCGGCCAGTCGGTCCTGCGAGCGGCGGCGGTAGACGGTGCGCCGGACTTCGACGGTCGCGACGGCCGCGGCGATTAGAGTGGCGCCACGGCGCGGTTTTGTTCCGTGATCATGGTTGCGGTCATGATCGCGGAGTGTGGCTGTCGTATTTCGGCTAAGTTTCCGCGGTAATCGCGGTTGCATGATCGTGGAGACTGGCCGTCGTCTGCCCGCCGCTGGCCGCCTGTTGACCCTCAACTTGGTGCAGGGCGCAGAGTTCCGGGTGTGGAGAGCGAGATGCGCAGCATTGGCGAGATGGCTCGGGACAGCGGCCTGAGCGTCAGCGCCCTGCGGTTCTATGATGGCGCCGGCGTGCTCGTCCCGGCCTGGGTGGATCCGGTGAGCGGCTACCGCCGGTACGGCCCCGGACAGCTGCGAAGACGATGACGACGATCACCACGTCGCCGTCAACCGCGACTCCCTGCTGCATGCCCTCGCTGCTGGAGCCCGGGATCAACTGATTCTGGAGTTCGGCGCCTCTACGGCGCCGCTGACGATCCGCCGGACCGACGCCGAAGACGCCTTTTCGATGCTTATGCCAGTCCGCTTGTAACGCTAGGGATGGTGGCGTGATCGACTACCGCGGCGCTGGCTGCTGGCTACAGCGAGGTCACCGCGTTCCGGGGCCGCAATCGGACGGTGGTGCCGATCTGATCCGCACCACGAGCACCCGTCGGCACTAGCTGGAGACTTTGTAGCGGTGCGAGCGAATGGCGTCGAGGATCTTGAGGAAGCCCTTTTCGAAGTCGGCTTCGAGATCGACGTGCTGCGTGTCCGTCAGCAACCGCGGTATCTCGCACTTCTCGGTGAGAACCGGAATGACGAGTACGTGATGGCCGCCGAGCTGGGACATCAGCATGGAGTTGAGTTCGCGGCCCACCCAGTTGGACGCGACCGACTGGCGGCTGAGCACCACGATAAGTACGTCGGAGGTGGATAGCGCGGCTTGGACCTTGGTAACGATCGAATCGCCGGCCTTGAGTTCCCACTCCGCGTACCAGCTGCTGTAGCCCATAGCCGCCAGGCCCATCGCAAGGCGCTCCGCGATCGGAGCGTCGGTTACCGCGTGGCTTACGAAGACGCTGAACTCGGTTCCTCTTGGCCGTGGCGGCAACGCGATGATCGGAGCCTCTTCCGGGCGGACTTGGGTACTCTCCTCCGTGCTGGGAGCCTGGCGATCCTCCATGATCGATCGCAGCTCGCCAGCGAGCCACCCGGCGATAGTGATGCCTTCCCGCATGGCGGCATAGGCTTGGTCGACGAGTTCTGCGCTGGTTCCCTGCGCGGCGCCGTGAGCCCAGGAATTCCGCTCCCCTGCGAACGCATCGAGTCGGTCGATCCACTCCTCCGGTAGCTGGCGATGGAAGCTGGCGAACAACGGGGCATTGGTTGCGGTGCGAAAAGCCTGGGCGACCTTGCCCAGACTGAGGCTGCGGATCTTGCTGCTCGGCAGCTTGAGCTCAAGCTGGATCCGGCCAGCGTCTTTGCCGCATACGGCGTAGGCGAGCCTGGACAGGACTGTTCTCGCGAGACTCTCCACCATTGAGGTAACTTCGATAACTGCGCCGGTCAGATTCGGACCACCGTCCGACTTAGTGGACTCCCTGGCGAACGTCGAGATCGCGGAGCCAATTTGTTCCATTATCTTGGCATCGAATATCTCGTTCTCGACCGCGGAATGGAGACCGACTAAAGCGCGGAGCGTGGCGAGCTGACGTTCGTCGGTGAGGGAGTTGAACGACGTGCGCTCCTTAGCGCCAAGATTCTCGAAGACGCGTTGCGCTCGGCGCGCGATCGGGCCTATATCAGGCGCGACTAGCAGGCTCGTGAGGTCCGCTTTGCGCACAAGCGGCAGTTGCTCGGAACCACGTGCCACGACGAGCGTCTCGCCCTCGAACCTGACACCTCCGGATGAGGCGAAGGCCACGGCATTGGTAGCGGCGTCCAGTTCATCGACAGTCGCGCATACGATCTTGGCAAAATAGTGATAGGGGACTCCGTGGTCAACCTCATACAAGTCAACCAGGCACCGTTGTAGGTCCTCCTGACGCATGAGGGTGTCGAGTACGTCGCGGGACGGCCGCCGAGGGCGTGCGACGTATCCTGGCACACCCGGCATTGCGGCTCATCGGCCTGCACTCGCACATTGGCTCGCAAATCTTCGACACCGACGGGTTCGAAGTTTCGGCCAGACGTCTGCTCGGGTTGCACGCCAAGACGCAGCGCGAGCACGGCATCGTCTTGCCTGAGATCAACCTAGGCGGTGGCTTCGGCATCGCCTATACGAGCGATCACACTCCCCTTGCCCCGAAGAACCTCGCCGATTCGCTTGCCGAGATCGTTAGACGGGAGTGCCGGGCGATAGGAATCGCCGTGCCGCGCGTCGGGGTGGAACCCGGCCGCGCGATCGCGGGCCCGAGCACGTTCACCCTTTACCGCGCCGGGACCATCAAGGAGGTCAAACTCGAGGGCGGCCTCACGCGACTGTACGTAGCGGTCGACGGTGGGATGAGCGACAACATTCGCACAGCGCTTTACGACGCTGACTACTCGTGCAGCGTCGCATCGAGAGCCTCGGCCGCCACCCCGGTCCTGGGCCGGGTTGTCGGCAAGCACTGCGAGAGCGGCGACGTTGTCGTCAAAGACGAATTCTTGCCGTCCGATCTCGCAGTCGGCGATTTGCTCGCTGTGCCCGGCACCGGCGCCTATTGCCGGAGCATGGCCAGCCAGTACAACCATGTGCCGAGACCGCCAGTCATCTCCGTGCGGAATGGGATCGCGCGTGTGCTCGTCCGGCGTGAAACCGAGGCCGACCTGCTCGCACTTGACGTCAGCTGATCAGAGGTCAGGCACCAGGCCGCGGTGCGGGGGCGGAGGCTAGGCTGCTGCGGTGTGAGCGAAGGCGAGCTGCTGACCGGGGATGGCGTCACCCAGGGGATCGTGCGGATCGGGGACACGGTGCGGCGGCCGCTGCGGCCGTTCAGCTTGACCGTCCAGGCGTACCTGGCCCACCTGCGCGACGCTGGCTTCACCGGCGCGCCGCTTCCGTTCGGCGTCGACGAACAGGGGCGCGAGATGCTGTCGTTCGTCCCCGGTGACGTGCCGCGCAACCCGCTGCCGCCGGAAACGGCGGGTGACGACGTGCTTGTCGCGCTGGCCCGGCTGATCCGTGCGCTGCACGAGGCGTCGGCCGGGTGGGTGCCGCCGCCCGACGCGGTGTGGGGCGGGACGCCGGCCAACGTGGGACCGATCGCCGAGCGGGCCGAGCTGGTCAGCCACCGCGACTACTACCCAGGTAACGTGGTCTTCCGCGACGGGCTGCCCGTCGCGCTGATCGACTTCGACCTGGCCATGCCGACCACCCGGCTCTACGACATCGCGAACGCGTTGTGGTACTGGGCGCCGCTGCGCGATCCGCGGGACCGGGCGCCCGCGTTCGCGGACGCTGACATCCCGCACCGGGTCGCGGTGTTCGCGGACGCCTACGGCATGGCGGCGCGGCAGCGCGCGGAGCTGGCACCGTTCGCCGTCGACATGGCGCACCGTTATCACGAGGATTCCCGCGACTCGGCCGAGATGGACCCGGTTTTCCGCAAGCTATGGGAGGACGGCGCCAAGGAAGAGCTGCCGCGCGCCGAGGCGTGGCTGCGCGAGGCGGCCCCGGCAATCACCGCTCGCCTGGGCCCCTGACCGCACGCCGCCCTCGAGCGCGAACGTGCTGATTCCAGGGCGTTCCCGCGCGTACGTCGGCCAGTCCGTGCCGCAATTGGCCGCCCACTCGGCCAGCGGTCCTTCCTTGCCGGCCTCCAGTGATGGCCGCATGTCCATCGTCGGCTAGTGACGCCGTACCCTCGTCGGTCTCGAACCGGTAGTGCTTGTCGACGCGGACCCACGGCAGCTCCTGCCGCCGCCGCGCCAGCTCGTCGCCGCGCCGCGTCAGCTCCTTCTCGGCCTCCAGCAGCTCTAGCCGGGCGGTCAGCCACTCCTCACGGGTTCCGGTCCTGTGGTCGGTCATTGTGGTCTCCTCTGACGGGCCAGCGAGGCCGTGTAGCAACTGTGCGGTTGCCAGATTATGGCAACCAGGTGGTTGCGTCAACTCCTGCTTGAGAGGTGCAAGTGCCCGACCGCGGCAGAAACCGGCTGGTAGTCGCCTGGCCTGGCGGGTCGGGGCGCAGGGGCGCGGTTTTGGTTCCGTGATCATGGTTCGGGTCATGATCGTGGAGTCCTGGCTGTCGTATATCGCGGCTGGGACTCCGTGGTAATTGCGATTTCCGCCCTCGCCCGGGCGCTTTAAAGTCAGAGAGAATGAACGGGTTAGTAGTAGTAGGGGAATCTGGTCCATTCCGGGGGGCGTTTTTCCAGGAAAGCGTCGCGACCTTCGACGGCTTCGTCGGTCATGTAGGCGAGCCTGGTCGCCTCGGTCGAGAACACCTGCTGGCCGACGAGGCCGTCGTCGATGAGGTTGAACGCGAACTTCAGCATGCGCTGCGATGTCGGGCTCTTGCCGTTGATCTTCGCGGCCCACTCCAGGCCGGTGCGCTCTAGATCCTGATGTGGTACGACCGCGTTGACCATGCCCATTCGGTGCGCGGCTTCGGCGTCATAGGTGTCGCCCAGGAAGAAAATTTCCCTTGCGAACTTTTGGCCGACCTGGCGCGCCAGGTACGCCGAGCCGAAGCCGCCGTCAAAGCTCCCGACGTCCGCGTCGGTCTGCTTGAACCTGGCGTGCTCGCGGCTGGCCAGGGTGAGGTCGCACACGACGTGCAGGCTGTGCCCGCCGCCGGCGGCCCAGCCGGGCACCAGGCAGATGACGACCTTCGGCATGAACCTGATCAGCCGGTGCACCTCCATAATGTGCAGCCGACCGCTGCGGACCTGATCGACAGATCCGGGGGCGGCGGCGTCAACATCGGCGTACTGATAGCCGTCGCGCCCGCGGATGCGCTGGTCACCGCCCGAGCAGAACGCCCACCCGCCGTCCTTCGGCGAAGGGCCGTTGCCGGTCAGCAGCACGCATCCGACGTCGCTCGACATCCGGGCATGATCCAGGGCGACGTACAGCTCGTCGACCGTGTGCGGTCGGAACGCGTTACGCACCTCAGGCCGGTCGAAAGCCACTCGCACGGTGCCCGAGTCGACGGCGCGGTGGTAAGTGATGTCCGTGAACGAAAACCCCTCGACAGCACGCCACAGCTCGGGGTCGAAGATCTCAGAGACCATCGCCCCATTCTGGCGGTCCCCGGGCGAGTTCGCTGCCCGGGGACTACCAGCTGTTGTTAGCGAAGGTCAGGGACCTGCGGGACCCACCGTGTAGGTGTAGGGGAACGCGCCGATGAGCTGAGTCTGGTTCACGACGCTGGTGTTGCTGATCACATTGAGCGTGCCTTGCACAACGGTGCCAGCGGCCGCGGTCGGCGTCAGGTTGGCGGTGAGCGTCGCGGTCTGGCCGGCCGGGACGAAGACCGCTGTGCTGACCGCGCCGCCGGACAGGTCGCCTGCTGCCGACCTGAGCGTGAACGAGCGGCCGACGCTGGCGGTGTTCGTGACCGATACCGTGACCGGGAAGCTGCCGCCAGAGGCGAGCGTGGTACCCGGGTCGGATGGCAGCCCGGAAGCTGACACCTGGACCTGGTTGTACGACACCGTGCCGCTGACCACCTGCCTGAACTCCAGGCCGCTCGTCGTCAGGTTCAGCTCGACATCGATCTCCCACTGTCCTGGCGCCGGATCGATCGCTGTCAGGTTGGCGTTGCCCGACGGAGTCGGCGCCCCCACCGTGGTGGTGTTGGGAGTGGCGTCCTCCGCTACCACGGTTCCGCTCGGACTGAGCAGCCAGTAGGTCAGCCTGTTATCAGCGCTGGCGTCAGGAGTCGAGAAGCTGACGTCGATGTCGTTCTCGCCCGGGGGCACGTTGATGTTATAGGTGCTGATCTGGCCGACCTGGCGGCCGACCGAACTGGTGATCGTGGTGTCGAAGTTGCCGCCCGCCGACGGGATCACGGTCCGGCGGTTCACCGGCAGCGATGCGGTCGCGCCGTTGTTGGCGGTGAACTGCACCGACTCAGGGTGGTCCCCAGGCGTCCTGGGCATGTCGACGTTCAACGGCACGGTGAGGGCCGAATGTCCGGGGATCGTGACGTTGCGGAGGGCCGGGATCGTGATGAAATTCTGCCCGGTGACCTGGAACGAGATGTTGCCGGTGAATGTACCGGGCACATTCGGCGGCGATTGCAGGTGCGCCCGGCCGTTCGCCCACAAGATCTTCGCCGTCCAGGTGCCTGGCATAGGGTCGGCTACCTCTACATGCTGGATGTTCGAGACCGTCCCGAGCGCGCCCGGGCGGGTGGGCCCGGTGCCGAAGTCGTAGGAAATCTGCGTGAGCCTTCCCTCTGGATCGACCAGCGTAAACGACAAGATCGTGGAGTTCGTCGGATCGGGGATGATCATGTCGGCGTCGAGACGGTCAAGCCCTCGCGGCACGCGGAAGGTAATCGGCGCCGCCGCCCGCGCCCCCGCGGCTGGCACCGGCAGGCTCGGGTCAGGTGCGCTGACCGGCTCGGTCACCGCCTGGCCGATCTGCGTCGGCTGGTCGAGGAAACGGTAGTCAGCGGAGACCCTGGTCTTGTCCGGGCTGGTGTTGTACAGGGTGACGTCCTGGCTGCTGATGGTGCCGCCGTCAGCGGTGACATCGAGTTGGGTCGGCGATGGCACGAGACTCGGCGAGTCCGAGCTTGCGGTCATCGTCGTGGCGGGCATTTGCTGCGCGGCCCGTACGGCCGCGTAGATGTCGACCAGGCCGGCGCCCTGCTGGTCGGCTGGGGCGTCGATGTCCTGCGCCGTGCCGGTGAGGATCTCCTTGACCATGGCAGGCGTCGGCTTGGTGCCGTTGTGCGTGTCGGCATAGGCCTGGATGACATCGGCCGCGGCGCCGGCGATGAGCGGCGCGGACTGGCTGGTGCCGCCGAATGCCTCGGTGGTGGTGTTCGTCGGGCACCCGCCGGATACGGCTGCCGGGTTGCACTCAGCCTCGCCGCCGTAACCAGGTGCGACGAGGTCGACGACCCGGTTGTTGGGCGCGGGGCCGCCGGAGGACAGCGGCGTGATGTTGTTGTTCGTCCACTTGGTGAAGCCGTAGCCCTGGGCGAGCAGGCGCAGCGTGTTCGTCGCGCCAGCCTCGATCACCAGCGGGTCGGTCGATGGCGATGACATAGTGCCCGAATCGCCGCTGTCACCGGAGGAGACCACCACGGTGACACCCGCCGCGACGGCCGCGTCATTGGCCGCGTAGAAGAGCGAGTACCGGCCAGGCCGCTGGGTGAAGCCGAACGACTCGGAGATCACGTCGGCGTGCTCGGTAATGACGGCGTTGTCGAGGCCCCTGATGACCTGCGACTCGGTCTGGTGCATGAATCCGTCTGGGTCGGTCGGCGTGTCGACCAGCGAGGCGTCGATCAGCGAAGCGCCGGGAGCGTCGCCTTGAATAACGAACGTGCAGCCGGCCGGCAGGCCGGAGAACGGCAGTTCCTTGCTGTAATCGAAGACCACGGTGCCCTGGCCGCCGACGGAAGACGCGTCGCCGTAGGCCTCGTCATTGCTGTTGTCCGCGTCCGGCGTCGGCGAGTCGATGACGACGTGCGTGCCGTCCGGCCTGATCAGGTCTGGGTTGCCGGCCAGTTCGTTCATCCCGTCGATCGCGATCAGGACGCCGGAGCCGTCCGCGATTCTGTCGGCCTGATCCGGGTTGTGCCTGCCGCCGATGAAGTGCATCACCCGCAGCGCTTCCGGCTCGATGAGTGGCTTGTTCGGGTCTTTGGGGCAGAGCCGCTGGCTCAGCGGGGCAGGGTTCTTCACGTGCGGCACCGGCGCTCCGACCTGCACTGCCACCTCAAGGTCAGGCACGATCTCCTTGATGGCCGGGTCGCGGCGGAGCTTGCGCACTTCCGCCTTGGAGATTTTCGCGGCTATGGCGTTCACGCTCACGAGGCGGAAAATATGCGTCCCGCCGCTCGCCTTGATAGCGGCGATGATCGGCCGCTGGTCTGACCTGGTCGCGGCGACCCTGGCGGCCCCGCGTGCTCTCATCTTCAGGTTGACGTGCTGATCCTTTAGCTCCACGATCACTGAGCCGCCATTGGCGGCGCCGTCCGGAGCTGGTGCCATCGCCATCGGGCGGCTGCCGCCATTGGCAGCAGGCGCGGCCGATGCTGGCAGCCACTGAGCACCCATCGTTGCGACGACGAAGCCCGTCAGGCCGGCTAGAACCTTGATTGGAAGATGCCGGTGCACTAAACCCCCATGGAATAGCTCGTCACCGAGTCACGCATGCCGCGGCGCCAGCACGGACATGGACTCCTATCACATTCCTATACAAACCGATTGAGTCATACATCCATTTTCATGTCAATACTGGTTGTATAGGAGATTGGGGGTTAAGGTCGCGATCGACCGGCCGCAGTCCGCGCGGCGGGGCTGGCCCAGGGGCTGGCCCGGGCCTGGCCTGGCGTCACGTTGACTACCTGGTGCACAAGCACGGATGGCTGGCCGGTACGCCCGGGATTACGCCCAGCGTAGGCGTGCAGCACAGCATCACGGGAGGGCTCTTCGGCGGTGACGGCTTTATCCTGCAGAAGCTCGAAGGGGACGGCACGGCCTGGATCGAGGTCGGTGGCGAGATGATGCACTATGACTTGCCGAGGGGAGAGGTCATGCTGGTGCACCCCGGCCACATCGGCATGTTCTCCGGGACGGTCAAGTTCTCGATCACGAGAATGAAGGGGATCAGGAACATGCTGTTCGGCCACGACGGCCTGTTGATGGCGGAACTGACGGGGCCGGGTTACGTGTGGCTGCAGTCCATGCCGGTGCCGGTCCTGGCCGGCACGCTGACCCCGTATGTCGTGGAGGCCATCGACGAATCCGAAGCCACGCAATAGTCGCGGAAGCCGCCCTGGGCGGCACGACGATGCTGCTCGGGCGACAAACCGGCGACACCCGCGACCCGGCACCGGATGACAGCGGCCCTAACCCGATAGATTCCCTCGGTCCATCCCATCCCGGCCGCCTGCCGCGCGATGAATTGCCGCATCCATCGCGCGGGCCAGGCTGCCGGGCCCGATGAATTGCCACATTCACACCCGATTTCCCAGGTGGATTGCCACATCCATCGCACTGCCCCGGACAGCCCGGCGCGATGAATTGCCGCATCCATCGCGCGGGCCGGGCTGTCCGGGCTGTCGACTGCGACGGATTGCCGGATACATCGCAGGGCAGGACGGCGGCCGGAGCGGACCCGGCCTCTCAACCCTGCCGCCGGCCATTCGGCTGCAGCGGGGACGACAAGGGATCTTCAAGATCCTTTTAGGCTAAGCGACATCGCGCTATGACGACAGCAACGATGCCACGCTGTCCCGCCGGCAGCGGCTTCCGATGGTCGAGATTGATCCGTCGGTCCCGCTGATCGGTGAGCGCGGCCAGGTGCCGCTGATTGAGGTGTTCGAAGGCCGCTGTCAGCTCGTCGCCTACTTTACATGTGGCACGTCTGTCCTAGCTGCACTCACGTGACGTCACGTACGCGACGTTCTGCGAGAGGCCGATCGAGGAGAGCCTTGCCTACCGCGACTTCATGGGCTGGGACGTGCCGTGGTACTTGGCGCGGGAATCGGTTGACGCGCTGCTCGCCGGGCGGTGGTTCGGCATGCTGGGCTGCTACTTGCGCCAGGGCGAGCGGGTTTTCGAGACCTACTGGACTACCGGCTGGGCGACCGAGGCGATGGCTCCGGTCTACGGGTTGCTCCAGATGACTGTCTACGGGAGGCAGGAGATCTGGGAGGACTCTCCGGACGTCTGGCCGCGAACCCTTGCGACCACCGGCGAGCAGTTCCGCACCAACGGACGTCCGACCGCTCAGTGGGTCGCGGCTGGCCGCCGGACGATCCGACGACCTCGGGACTAGTCGGTCCTAGCACGCAGACACCGATCCAGCGCACCGAGCCCGGGTCAGTCCTTTCTCGCGACGCCGCCCACCACGGTCATGACGTCGCTGGGGTTCACGACCGAGTCGACGTCGGGCCGCCACTTCCAGACCTCGGTCAGGCCAGGTTCGACGAGCGCCAGGTCGCCGAAGAACGCCGCGATCTGAGCGCGGGACCGGCCCGGGCCGGCCGGCGGCATCCCCTTCCTCGCCTCTCCCAGCTCGCGTGCCGCCTCCGTTCGGGGCCGTGCGCCACTCATCTGGCCTGCCGATATCTCGACATGAGAGATCACCAGGAAGCTGCCGGGCGCCATGGCGTCGCGCAGCATCGCCACGTTCTCCGCCGGATGAGCAGTGTCGGGGATGAAATGCAGGACCGCGACAAGCAGGATAGCGACGGGCTTGCCGAAGTTGATCACGCGTCGAACGGCCGAGGTACTGAGTATCTCGTCGGCGCGGGTCAGGTCCCCCTGAATGGCCGCGGTCCGTGGCCTCGCGAGCAGTGCGCGCGAATGGCTGATCACCACCGGATCGTTGTCGACGTACACCACCCGCGGATCGGCCGCGACCCGTTCCGCGACGTGGTGCACGCTTTCCATGGTCGGCAGGCCGGCTCCGACATCAAGGAACTGGCTAACCCCGGCGCTCGCGCAGAAGGTCACCGCCCGGCCCAGGAACTTGCGATTCTCGCGAGCGAACCACGGCAGTTGCGGTACGGCGCGGACGGACCGCTCGCCGGCTTCCCGGTCGGCGGCGAAGTTGTCCTTGCCGCCGAGCCAGTAGTCGTACATGCGCGCTGCGTTCGGCACCGAGGCGTCAAACGGCGATGCCTGATCGCTTGCGTCCGTCACGCCTGCTGAGCTTAGCCTGACCGGAACAGTCCGGTGCGCCGGACTTGCCCGCGTACACGCTGATGCGTCCGGGGAGGTCAGCGGCCGCCGCGGTAGTAGACGGCGAATATCGTCGCCGAAGCCGCCAGCCCGAAGAGGCTGCCGAAGAGACAGAACATTGCGCGATCAAGAAAGTTGTATTTCTCCGAAGCCACCCTGGAAGTCGCTGTGACCTGGCTGATTATCTCGTCGACCAAGGCTTCCTGATCGGTCAGCAGCGCGCGAAGCTCCCTTTCGAGTTCTGACGCTGACTCGGCCGATCTACGGTTGATGTGATCAAAGTACAAGTGGCTGTCGGCCGGATACCTCTTTAGCCGTCTGGGCCAGAGCGCACCGCATGCGAACGCGGCCGCCGTGATCACGAATATGCCTGATGCGATAGCGATAACCGTTAGCGAGATGTTTTGACCGTTTCGGTCGGTCACGAGCCCGAGAATTGCGGCGGCCGTCACCCCGCAGGCCCCGAGTATCACCCCCGCCTTTACGTCGGCGTGCTCGATCTTGGCGTCGACCAGGTCGAAAACACGCCAGGCTCGACCAGGGAGGTCTGCCAAATCCGGCTCTTCGAGCGACGCTCGCCGGTGCCGCCTTTGCTCGCGAGCGCGCATCCATCGCTCCTTTCATCGACCTCCCGCTAGATCAACTGTAGCAATATGCCTGATCTCGGCCTATTCGCTAAGGTGCGGCAACATGCGACTTTGTTCATTGCGGGATCATCGGTAAGTAAGAGCATGTTACTGTTTGCACGACGGTGGGGGCCGTTTAGACCGTTTGGGGAGAATGGTCCTGGTTCCTGCCTGAGAAGCCGAACTAGGGGGCCTATGCAAAGACGTGGGTTCTTTCCTTTACTAACGTGCGCTCAGCGCGAGTCACTGCTGGCGCTCGGAGCCGGCTGACGTATATCGCCCCGGCCAGATCATGATGCGTGAAGGTCAGGAGGGCACGGCTGTCGTCATCATCATGGATGGCCTTGCCAGGGTGACCGCTCTATCGGAGCGCGGGAAAGAGATACTTCTCGGCTTTCGCGGCGGCGGTGACTTGGTCGGCGAGATGGCGGTCCTCAGCAATCAGCCGAGGTCGGCGACGGTGACGGCGGCCACCCGTCTCCGGGCCAGAAAGATATCGGCGCAATCCTTCGTGGCGTATCTCGAGCGGTCGCCTCAGGTAGCTAACCGGGTCACCGACATCATGGCCTCCAAGCTCCGTGAAGCCAACCGCAGGCGAGTCGAGTTCAGTTCCTGTCCCGTGCGGTGCCGGGTGGCCACCGAACTAGCCGACCTTGCGCTGGAGTACGGACATGGCGAGGAAGGGACCTGGCGGATCGGGCCGGAGATCACGCAGGCGGATTTGGCCTCGTTGGCAGCGGCGTCTGTGCGGACCGTCGAGAAAATCCTGCGAACGTTCGAGAGCGACGGACTCGTCGTGCGCCGCCGCCGCGACCTCATCGTCGCCGACCTCGCCGCCTTGCAGGCGCGAGGCAAGTCCGATCGCTTAACCCGTCCCTGGCGGGATTGCGCGGCCTCGAGGGACGGCAATGTGTGAGCAAACAAAATCCGTAATCCGGAGCGAAGACCCACCCAGGAGGTAGCCGATGGAGCATCGCTCGCGCTTTGCTCGTCGGCTGTGTGTCGCTGTTGATGCGGCAAGCTACAGCTCTCTTGACAGCGTCGCCCAGTACGACCTGCAGTCCCAGCTTTCTCACGTGCTCGACGAGGCCGCTGCCGCGGCCCGGTTGGACCGGAGCCAGTGGCTCAGGCAGCCACAGGGCGACGGCGAACTCGCGCTGATACCTCATGACCAGCCGGAGCCGCGGCTGGTAGACGACTTCATGAGGGAACTTGACGCGACGCTCATGCTCCGCAATCACGGTCGCGAGCGAACGTCCCGGTTGCGACTGCGGGTCGCAATGGACTTCGGCGTGGCCTATGAAGCCGAGTTCGGCTTCGCCGGAGATGCCGTGATCGGCACCGCCAGGCTGCTGGCCAGCGACAGCCTGCGCCAGGCGCTGAAGCGGGCTCCCGACGCCGACGTAGCCGTCGCGTTGTCGGGATGCGTGTATCAAACAGTGCTCGACCGGCACACCTCGCTGACGGCTGAGCAGTTCGCCCGTGTCGAGGTGCACGAGAAGGAGTTCAGGGCCAGGGCCTGGATCCGGGTCCTTCGCGGAGGACCGCCTGCACAAGACGCGGGACCCGGGTCAGCTCTTTCGGCCCCGGCCCCGGCCCCGGCCCCGGCCCCGGCCCCGGCCCCGGCCCCGGCCCCGGCCCCGGCCCAAGCCCCCGCCCCCTCCGCGCCGCCACACAGTACCCAGGCCCCTGCCGTGACGAACAACTTCTACAGCGACGTCGAAGCCGAGGTCATCGGATTCAACTTCACCACCGTTCGCGATGGTCAGCGATGAGCGGGTCAGATCCGCAGTCCGCTGACCAGGATGGTGCCGAACGCCAACAGGCAGCGGATGACATAACGCCACCAAAGCCTGAGGCTCGCCAGGGGGCGGAGACTTCTCGATCAGATGCCGGGCGCGACGTTGGCGACGAGGGGACCCCTGGACTCAGCGCCGTCAGTAACTTCTACGGTCAGACTTTGGTCGGCACAATTGGCTTTAGCCAAGGTGGCGGACAGTTCGTCCGGCCGCTGATCGAGAGAAAGTCGGGAATTCTCACCCGCCAGGAGGCGGCGCACCCCCTTTGCTACTACGTCGAGCCACCGCCCTTCGATCAGGCAATGCGGATACTCGCCAGTCACCACGTGGTGGCTCTGGTCGGTCCACAGGGGTGCGGCAAGCAGGCGGGAACGCTCGAGCTTGTCCGGCGCACCTGTCCGACGGCAGAGAAATACACGCTTATGCCGCCGACCAAGTCGCTGTTCGAGCTGGGCGAGTACAAATACCGGCCCGACGACGTGAACCTCGTGCACGACTGGATGCCGGTGTCGAACGAGTCCTGGGCGACAGCGAACTTCGACCTCGGCCAGCTGGTGAACCGCCTCAAGAAAGCTGGCGGCTACCTGGCGATCACGTTCGAAGGAACGGGTGGCCTTCAGGTATTGCTCGGCGAGATATGCGTGCCGTGGTCGGCGCCCGATCCCGAGGCGCTGCTCGACCATTGCCTCGGCAAACTCAACCTCACGTGCGGTGAGCCCGAGCTTGGGCAGTTGCGCGAGTGCGCTCGCGAGATCAGGTCGCCACGACTGATCGTCCGGCTAGCGCAAGCCGCGGTCGATGATGTCAGCAGTGCCATCGACCAGGCCAGCGAGCGAGAGAGCGGAGAAGTCGCACGCTGGTTCGAGGCGAAACCGGAGCAGTGGAAGGTACATGCCGCCGCCGCGTTGACATTTCTTTCCGGCATCGGTGAGCGCAATTTCGAGCGGCTGCTCGCGACGTTGACCGAGCTGAGCAAGGGCGATGCCGAGAACAAACCCGACGAAGACCGTGCAGCGGTGCTGGACGACGAGAAACAACTCCCGCAGAGCCGCTGGCGCCGGGCCAAAGAGGCGGGCCTGGACAACTTCATAGTCGAGCGTGACCGGCAAGCACCGGTTGGCTCGGAGCATCGGCCTGGCTTTAGGACCAAGGTAGGCCGGATGCACTTCATGACCGAACTGAGCCACAGGTACGGTGACGAACTCTGGGGCCCCATCTGCGACTGGCTTGATCTCATTGCCGACCAGCCGTTCGGGGAAGCGCAGATCGCCGCTGGTTACGGCATCGCCCTGCTCGCCCGGTGCGCGCTCGGCGAGGTGACGGATACCTACCTGATGCGGTGGTCGGTGGGTGCCGTACGGCACCGGCTCATGACGGTCAGCGTGCTGTGGTCGATGGCCGAGGACGACGAGCTCGCGGCCGCGGCGCTGATGATCGCGGTCAGCTGGGTGCGCAATATGGGAGCCGAGCGAGCGATTACCGCCGCCATCGCCTTCGGCGGCCCGCTTGGCCAGCGCTACCCATCCGAGGCGATGCGATGGCTCTGGGCACTCGCCAAACGAGGCGAGCGCATCAGCGCTATTGCCCGGCTGTCGATGGGCCAGCTTTTCGCGATCGAGGCTGAGTCAGACGCGGACAAGAGCACGGTCCTGCGGTTCCTGCTGCAGAAGATCCGGCCCTTGCTCGCGCCGGACGCGAGCACCCAAGACCGCCGTGCCGCCTTGGGCCTCGTGAACTCCGTGCTCGCCGCCGCCCAAGCCAACTCAGACACGCCGGTTGTGGCTCATGTCATTCGTACAAAGCCAGCGGACTTCGCGCAACTCGGGGAGTTGTGGGCCGCTGTGCTCAACGTCCAGCGCAGCCGCGACGACGCGATCGCCTCGCTTCGCCGCGCGTTGGACGCACTTGCCGAAGATGCTAACTCCGTCGATCTGGCCGGCCTGTGGCAGCGCGATTCTGCCCAGGCTCACGCCCCCGGCGCTTGAGGTGCTCAAGTTCGAGCTGCCGAACCCTAGGCGGACCCGCAAAATTTCGGCTCAAATTTTCGCCGCATTCCTGGCTCAGCGCCAGGTGATAGGAGCAATCCGATGAGTCGTCGCGCGAAAGGGCTGGCGTCAGATGAGCCGCCCTTCCCCGTGATCGAGGAGAAGTCGCTTCCGCACGTACCTGGAAGGTTCTTTGTCCGCCGCGATCCCAGCGTTCTGCCGCAGGCTCGCCCGGGCACGGTGCTCGTTTTCAGGCATGGTTCCCGGTACGAGGCGTTCTCTGAAGCCCATCACCTAACCGGCAAGGAAGAGCCGGTCGTCGACGCGACCGAAGTCAGCCTAGTCGACCTGCGGCCGCGGATATTCACGCTCTACCTTCCGCTGCCATCACAGAACGCGGCGGACGACTTCACGATCAGGGTGTCATTCAGGGCGCGGGTCACGGACGCCGAGCGGGTGGCGGCGCAAGGCCCGGTCGACATGACCAGCCTGCTGGCGAGCTACCTGAGCAGTCACGCGCCGCTCACCAGGCTCGGCGCAGAGCACTCGGTCGCGCAGATAGCGGACGTGCGGGACCTGGTGAGTTCCCAGATCGAGGCCTATTGCGAACTCAACCCCATTGACATGCCCGGCCTGGACGTCAAGCTCGACACGGTCGGTGTGGTGACCCCGCACGAACTGCGCTCCCACGAGCGGCAAATGCGCGACGAGCGCTGGAACCAGCACCTGCAAGAACTTCAGTCGGAGGGCATAGGCAAGAAGGCCGCATGGAACCAGGAATTCGTCGACAGAGGCTCCCGGGCCTTGACCGCGCTCGGCCTGGCGGCCGGCGAAACCACAGCCAGCGAGGCCATTAGCAACGCGCGCGAAGACGAGCGCCACATGCAGGAGCGGATCGCCGAGGTATTCCGTTCCCTGCACAAGCAAGGCCAGTTCGACCTCGTCGACATCGACGCGAGCCAATTGGCGCACGTCGTCCTGGAGAAACTAACCGGCCAGTCGATCCCGACGAGTCGTATGGTGCCGAACGGCCATGATCACGCCCAGCTAGACGGTCCAAGCTCAGCCGATGACGACGAGGACGACGAACAGCCCAATGAGGCTGATCTCGATGACTTATGACACGAGTTACGGCACTCGGGCCGCAGTCGTCGCGAGGGTGATCAGGAAGCTGACCGGCGTCCGGGAGGAAATGCTCGACAAGATCCCAGCGGAGCGTACTCGGTATACCGCGCTCGCCGCCGTCATGATCTGCACAGCCTCCATCGGCGGCCTGTCGATGTTCTTCACGTTGAGCGAGGTTGTTGGCAAGGCCGAGCCGTGGTTCATCCTCGTGGCCCTCGGCTGGTCCGTGTTCGTTTTGTGCATCGACACCTGGCTTGTTTCCAGCACTGCCGGAACGCGCTGGCGGACCCGCATATCCGTGCTCCTGCCCAGGCTGGCGGTCGCCGCGGTGTTCGGGGTGGTGATCGCCGAGCCGCTCGTGCTGCGCGTGTTCCAGAGCGGGATAGACGCCCGGATCACGCAAGAGCGCCAGACTGCCATCGACACTCTTCGAACCGGCCTCGTGCGATGCAATCCCATTCCAGGCATCGCCCGGCAACCGTCCCCGCCGTCAGGCGGGTGCGCGGGCATGACGCTGAACATCGCCAACCCGTCGGCCTCGACGTATACCAGGCTGCAGTCGCTGCAAGGACAGGCAACGACGCTCCTGGCCCAGGTGAACAACGAGAAACATGAGCTGGCCGGGCTGGAGAACACCGAGAACAACGAGTGCAACGGAGTCAGCGGCAGAGGGCTCACCGGGAAACTCGGCAACGGCCCTGCGTGCCACCAGGACCAGCGCAACACAGCCGACTATCGGGCATCTAACCCGATAGCAAGGCAAAATTCGCAATATAATGTGCTGAACCAGAAGATCGCGGTGTTGCAGGCCTCGTTGGCAGGCGAACAGGCGAGCTACCAGGCCGCGATCGACAAGACCATCACGCATCGAGTGGGCGTCGCCACCCAGCCAGGCGCGGCGATCGGCATGGCCGAGCGATTCCAGGCGCTCGCAATCCTGGCCCGATCGAACTCGTTCATCGCGGTTGCGTCTTGGGTCGTGCGAATAGTCTTCATCCTTATCGACTGCCTGCCCGTGCTGGTCAAGTTCATCAGCGGGACCACGCCCTACGACCGTCTCGCCGACAAGATGATCTCTTCCGCTGAACTGCGCTTCTACCGCAAGACCGACCTTGATGACGAGGTTGACAACGGAAAAAACTCGGTCACTCTTTACCAGGCCAAGGTGACGGTGGCGCAGGCGAAGAAGGAGATCGACCTGCAGATGCTCCGGCAGGATGCCGAACGCGGCAACCTGAAGGACAAGGCCGTCGAAGAACTCGCTCAGCAGAAGCTCAGGGCCAGGCGTCGATCAGCCGCGCATCCAGAACCGGCATCTGGCGGTCGAGGCTGGACAGCTGGACCATCGTGGATTGATTACGAACAGAACGTTCCGCATTTCAACGGCTCGTCGAGTCAGGCCGGTTCCGCGGAATAGCAAGGGCGGAGGTCCGCACGGACCTCCGCCCCTCGCTAATCGGATGCTAAGGCGTCCGAGATTGGCCTGTAACGACCATAACCCGCCAAACTTGTCGAATTCGCCGTTCCGAACGCCGCCGAGGAACGCCTGCCACTCGGCCGGCGTGAACCGGAGAATCCCGCCCTGAGGGTCTTTGCTGTCGCGGAGGCCGATGTGGCCTCCGGGCAGGTCAGCCACCTCGACGCAGTTGCCGTTGGCGAAGCTGAACGAACTCTTTACCCAACTCGCGGTTGGGACCGGGGTCCCCGGATCGGACGTAAGGGTGCTCACGTCATTACCTCACTGAATGTCGTGTGAATGAAGGTCAAATCTTGCGAATGCGCGCGAGGGTACTGCAATGCGCGCGGGAGTACCTGCCAATACGCGGGGCACTCTATCAGCTAGTTAGCGCACTCGCTGGGCATCTGACCAGTAAGATTCAGCTGTCTCGAGTATGAGCGCTCGGGACGCCGCTGGGTCGAGCGACGCCGACCGCAGCATTTGAAACGCGATCCTATGCAGGTAAGTTTCGCGCTCCCCTTCAACGGAAACGGCGTTCATCAAATGCTCGGCGCTCACCACATCTTGCAAGATGGCATCATTATCTGGCCCAAACCGAAATATTACGAACGACTCGCCAAAGACGGTATGCTGCGCGCTGAGCGGCAGGATCTGCAGCGTCATGTTCGGCCGGTCAGCATCAGCCGCAAGCCGCCTGAGCTGCTCAAACATCACCATGTTGTCGCCAACGCGGCGCAGCAGGACCGACTCGTCGAGCACCACGACCAACTCCAGGGCAGGCACCCTCATCAGCACCCGCTGGCGTTGCATTCGCACCCTGACCATTCGCTCGACCAGACCCGGCGCAATCGGCTCAACCTGGTTGTAGTTGGCAATTATGTGTCGGGCGTAGGCCTCGGTCTGCAGCAGGCCGGCGACAACCTCAACATGCCATATCGCCATTGAACTGGCCTCATGCTCAAGACCAATAAACTGCTGGTAATCCGCGGAAATGAAATCCGCGTACTCTTCCCACCAGCCCTTTTGCGACGCGTCCTTCGCGAGCGTGAGCAACAGTGTCCGCTTAGACCCGCTGACCTCGTAGTAGTCGAGCAACTTCTCGACTTCCCGCAGCTTAAGCCCGGTCCTGGCCAGCTCGTACCGGCTGATCTTGGAGGGCGACCAGCGCAACGCCGCGGCAACCACATCACCGCTCTTGCCCTTGCCTTCCCTGATCGCGCGCAACTCGGCGGCCAGCCGCCGGCGACGCACCGTTGGGCTCCCCGGCATGGTCACCGTTCATCCCTCCTTCCAAAAGCGGCGTTATGATGCATTACTGAAAATTTCATCGCACGTCGCTCTGAGGCACAGCGTAACCGAATCTGCCGGGCAGTGACGAGTGCCAAACTTCCTGGCCGGGTGACCAGGCCGGTACACCACATAGGTGCGCCAGGTAGCTGCGCTGGAACCTGAACTAGGAAGATGCGCTGGGAAGGGGCAGGCGCGCGGGAGCGCCCAAGACGCGCGCGGGACGAAGCGGGAACGGGCCGAAGGCCCCAGCACGCGACCGGATCGCCTACTCGGGCCGACACGCACTGACGGCACGAGTGGCTGGGATAACGTCAGCCGCAGCGCCGGGATCGGCGCTGCGGACAGGTTTTCCAAAGCCCGTTAGGTCTATCCGTGGAAATAGATGTTCGGGGTTACGGTAGAGCCGCTTGCTTGAGCGTGGCTGGTCACATGCGCGTTCAGGTGACCGCCGGCGACGGCAATTGCTGAACCCGCCACCGTAGAACCGGCTACGCCGAGCGCTAGGATAGCGGGAATGATGATTGCTCGCCCGATACGCATGATTCCTCCAAGGCGATTCCCGAGGTCAGCGGCCGTTGGTGGGGTCCGGCTGACGGCACGGCGTATTTAGCTGTCGCCGGGGTTTTGCCCTCACCAAACCGATTCCATGCCACTTCGATAGCAAATTTTGTAGACTGAAATCGCCGATAAGACAGGCAATGATTGGTGGTCAGAAAAATTCATTTCCTCGTGCGATGGAATATGAGCGGCAGCCTGCGCTGAAAGGTGCCGTGAAACTTGCATCTTGCGACACTCGAACAGTCTTGGTGTTATTGTTGTCCTGAGCACTATAAAGTTGATGATCTTAGTCCAGAAACAGCGCTTGTTTCCTTTATGTTCTGGTAGTAAAGTTCGCTGCGTGCCCACCGCGACCTCGGCCGGTGCGCTCGTCGGCCGCGACCCCGAACTAGCGATGCTGGTCACAGGCGTCACGGAGCTGGCCGAGGGGCGGGGCGGCTCGGTATTGCTCGAAGGCGAGCCCGGCATCGGCAAGTCATCCCTCGTGCGGGCCGCTATCGCCGAGGTCGCCAACATCGGCTGTGAGGTGTTCTGGGGGGCAGGCGACGAGCTCGGGCAGGCTTTGCCGCTACTGCCGCTGCTTGACGCGCTCCGGGTGCGCGAGCCATCATCCAGCCCCAGAAGAAACTCGATCGTCAGCCTGCTGCGAGGCGAGGGCGCCGCCGATTTTGGTACTGACGTCGCCGCGGCATTGGCCGAGCAGCTGCTGGCGTTGCTGGCCGAGCAATGCGCGCTGCGGCCAACGATCCTGGTCATCGACGATCTCCAGTGGGCGGATCAGGCGAGCGTCGCGCTGTGCGGGCGGCTGGCGAGGTCCGCGCCGCAGATGCCGCTGCTCCTGATCGGCACCATGCGCCCGGTACCGCAACGGGAAGACCTGCTGGCGCTGCGGCGCGTGGTCGGCGACGCAGCCAGGCTGCAGCTCACTGGGCTCGCCGACGCCGCGGTCGCCGAACTGGTGGCGGCGCTGGCCGGCGGAAGGCCCGACGAGAAGCTGCTCAAGCTCGCCGACGGCGCGGCCGGTAACCCGCTGTACGTCACCGAGCTGGTGGCCGCGCTGGCCAGAAGCTCTAGCCTGACGATCAACGACGCGGGCGCGGCCGAACTTGTCAGTGACGTCGCCCCGAAGTCGCTTTCCGCCGCGATCGCCGACCGCCTCGGCTTCGCGTCTGGCGAGGTGCGCGAGGTGCTCAGGGCGGCGGCGTTGCTCGGAGTCGATTTCGCCGTGCCCGATCTCGCGATCGTACTTGGTCGCGGGGTGGCTGACCTCGTCTCCGCAATCAACGAGGCGCGCGCGGCCGGCGTGATCGCCGAGTCAGGCAGTGGCATGGCCTTCCGTCATCCGCTGATACGCGCGGCGCTCTACGACGAGATCCCCGCGCCAGTACGAGCCGCCTGGCACCGCGACGCGGCCCGGGCGCTCGCCGAGTCCGGCGCGCCAGCCGACCGGGTCGCCCGACAGCTACTCTGGGCGGTGTCGGCCCGGACGCGCGGGCCGATAGACCAGTGGATTCTCAACTGGCTAGCCACTTCCGCTGATCTGCTGGTCGGCCAGGCACCGCAGGTTGCGGTCGAGTTGCTCCGCCAGGCAGTGGCGAGCTGTCCGGTGGGCTCGGCTCAGTACAACAGCCTCGCCCCGCGGCTGGCGGATGCTCTGTACCGGGTCGGCGACCGGGCCGAAGCCGAGCAGGTGGCCGTCGGTGCGCTGAGTCACGCCGTCGAGCCCGACCTGGTCCTCGACCTGCACTGGACGCTGGCGCAGTGCCGGATGCTGGTCGGGGACTCCACCGAGTCTCTCGCCACTCTCAACCAGGCGCTGGCGACTCCGGGTATCTCAGAAAGGCACCGGGCGCGGCTGCTTGTGCTGGCTGCCCGGACGCATAGCTACCTCGGCGAAGTCGAGAAAGGCCGGCCGAATGGCCGCCAATGCGCTCGAAGTCGGATCAGAAACTGGCGACAACTGGGCGATGGGCTGGGCGCTGCACGTGCTGACCATTGTCACCGCCGGCCAAGGTCAGATGGCCGACACGCTGCCGCTGTTCGATCGGGCGCTGACCGTCACTCAGGCCGATCCGGCCCTGACCGACCTGCGGCTGCTGCTCCAGCTCAACAAGGCGGTCACGCTTGGCCACCTCGATCGGTACGAGGAGGCGCTGGCCGCGGCCAGGCAGGCGAGGTATCTGGCCGACCAGGTCGGTACGGTGTTCCGGCTGGCGCAAGCGCATACCGCGCTTGGACAGTTGCTCTTCGACACTGGTCGCTGGGACGACGCGATGGCTGAAGTCGGCGTACTGCACGAGAACCTGAACGAGCCGACGGCTGCCTGCAACGACCTGGGCATCGCCGCGGTGATCTGCTTCCATCGCGGTGAGCTGGCATCCGCGCGCGACTATCTGGACGCTGCCCTCCCGCACGCCGAGCGGATCGGCACTCGGGTCGTCAGCCCGCTCGCGCTGGCGCGCAGCCTCGACCGTGAGTTTGCCGGTTCGCTGCCCGCCGCGCTCGAGGTGCTGACGTCAGCCTTTGCCGACAACCAGAGCGAACTCGACGAACTCGAAGAACTGCTCGCCGACGGGGTGCGGCTCGCGGTCGAACTCGGCGACACGGAAAGCGCGAAAGCACTCACGGGTCACGCCTCGGATCTGGCCGCTGGATCGGACATCCCGCACCGCCAAGCCAACGCGCTCTACTGCCGCGGCCTGCTTGATCGCGACGCCGGCCGACTGCTTGAAGCCGCTTCCAGGTACGCCGATGCGGGCCGCCCGCTGCTGCGCGCGAAAGCGCTCGAGGCAGCCGCTGGCGACTTCGTCGGCGCCGACGACAGGGACCAGGCGCGGGCCGCGTTCACCCGCGCGGTCGACATCTATTCATCGCTCGGTGCTAGCAGCGATGTCGCGAGGCTCCAGGCCACGTTCCGTGCGCACGGCATCCGCCGGGGCCCGCACTCAAAGCACCGGCGGGTGCAGACCGGATGGGACAGCCTGACGCCGACCGAGTCGAAGATCGCCGCGCTCGTCGAGGAAGGCATGTCCAATCCGGAGATAGCGGCAAAGCTGTTCTTGTCACCCCGCACGGTGGCGACTCACGTCTCGCACATCCTCAAGAAGCTCGACGTTAACTCGCGCATCGATATCGCCCGCGAGGCGGCATTGCGCACGGCCGCTTCCAAGTGACCGCTAGAGTGAATCCGAAGCTTCGTCGCCCTCGCCTCGGAACGCCAGCGTAAAGTACACGGCCTTACCAGAGCAGGTCCGGTACCAGCCCCACTCAGTTGACAGCGTGGAGACAAGCAGCAGGCCCCGTCCCGCCTCCGCGTCCAACGGCGCGTTCACCGGTACTGGCATGGACGGTGAGGTGTCGTGCACATCGATTCGCAACTGATTCCATGTGCAGCTGATGACAAGCATGACGGTCTCGCCGACCTCGTGCGTTATGGCGTTGGTCACCAGTTCGCTGGTGAGCAGCACCGCAACGGACGGGTCGACTGGAACGTCCCACGCGTAGATGTACGCGCCGACCTGGCCGCGGGCCTCGGACGGTGCGATGGGTCCCGCATGCAGGGCTATGCGGCGAGGGCGTTCCAGGGCCGGGCGGATCGGCGCCATCGTGTCCATCTGGTTTCCTTGCCGGACCGGCAGCGCCGGTCGGGAAAGCGCAAGTCACCTTGCGCGAGCGTACCTGGCAGACCCATAAGATCTTGCCAATCGGATTGCACTACAAATGCTGCTGAAACTTGCAGATGGAGACATCGGTCGGCTGACGTATATTTGAAGCTTGCCGGCGCGCCGATGTGCTGCCAAGGCTGACCCGAGCCCCGCGTCATCGCGTTGTCGATATTTGAAATGGCCACGGTGCGTCCCCGGCATCCGCGAGGCGAGTCGTGTCCCGACCGACCGACCGGCCCCGATGCCAAGGTCGGCCCGCGCCACTTCCCGTGAGCACAGCTCGCTCGCACCCGGTTCGGCTAGCGGCAGGTGGCCCAGCGGCGGGACGACGATGACACCGCGCGACTTCCCCGCTGTCGGCCAGATGGGCCGCAGGGTTCTTTCCGCGTTCCAAATGACGTGGGTTCCCACGTTCACAGTCCGCTGCGACAGCCGTAGCGTCGTGCGCGCTGGCGGGATTTCGAAGGGACGTGGTGGGCGATGAACGACAGCCGGAGAAGGGGATGGGCGGGTTGGCGGTGGCTGGTCGTGCCCGCTGCCGCGGCGGCTGCCGTGGCGGCGGGCGGGGTCGCGCTGGCCGGCATTCCCGACTCGAGCGGCGTGTTCCACGGCTGTTACTCCAAGAAGACGGGCGGGCTCCGGCTCATCGACCCGTCGAAGCGGCAGAAGTGCGGCACCGGGGACGCGGCGGTGTCGTGGAACGCGGCCGGGATCTCATGGCGCGGCAACTGGAGCCGGTCTAGCGCGTACCGGGTCGGAGACGCGGTGGCCTACCTGGGGTCGAGCTATCTGGCGGTCAAGGCGTCGGAAGGGACGACTCCGTCCGGCTCCGGCCCGAACTGGGCGCTGCTGGCGGCGCAGGGCAGCGCGGGGTCGCCGGGACCGAAGGGCGCTACCGGGCCGCAGGGAGCGCCGGGGTCGCCGGGGTCGAGGGGCGCTACCGGGCCGCCGGGAGCGCCGGGGTCGCCGGGGTCGAGGGGCGCTACCGGGCCGCCGGGGCCGCGGGGCTCGCAAGGTGCGCAAGGGCCGCAAGGGGTGCCGCCGCTGCCGGACCTATCCAAGGTGGCGACCTTGAGCTGGTGGGGCGGGGTCTATAGCAGCGCCACCTACGGCTTCAGTTTCCCTGATGCGGTCGCGTTCGACGGCACTCACCTGTGGGTGGTCAACGAGGACCACCTCGCTGATCCAACCGTGGGCAACTCAGTGACCGAGCTGAACGCCGCCGACGGGTCGTGGGTGCGGACCTTGTCCGGCAGCGCCTACGGGTTCAATATGCCGGATGCGATCGTGTTCGACGGTACTCACCTTTGGGTTGCGAACGGCAACGCCGACAGCGTGACGGAGATCAACGCCTCCGACGGATCGCCGGTGCAGACAATCTCCGGCGGCAACTTCAACTTCAGCCAACCTGGCGCGATGGCGTTCGACGGCGTCCATATCTGGGTCGCCAACCTCGGCAACAGCACACTGACCTCGATCAACGCCGCGGACGGATCGTTGGCAGCGAACTTCGCGATCGCGGGACTCGATCAGCCAGCTGGGATCGCCTTTGACGGCACCAACCTCTGGGTCACCAGCGAGGGTGACGACGGCGTCTTTGAGATAGACACAAGTGGCCAGCCGCTCATGCAGCTGGGAGGCCAGACCTACAATTTTGGGCATCCCAGAGCGATCGCGTTTGACGGGTCCCATCTGTGGATCACTGATCTTGGTGGAGTGACCGAGATCAACGCGTCCGACGGATCATTTGTGCAGACGTTGCTTGGCACCCCCTTCCAGGGATTCACCTCTCTTGCGTTTGACGGCACCCATATGTGGGCGCCCGCTTCACCGACAGCCTCCGTAACGGAGTTCAACGCCAGCGACGGCTCGCTGGTACGGGTCCTCTCCGGGGTCGCATACGGACTGCGCGATCCCGTGGCGATCGCATTCGACGGCACCCGCATGTGGATCGCCAACCGGTCGGGCAACTCGGTGACTGACATTCCGGCGGGATAAGGCGGCAGCGGGGCCCGGTCTGCGCCGGGCTCCGCTGTCCGCTCGGCGTGCTAGCGGCGCGAGGACGGCAGTCCTGGCAGCACGCGAGTGTGCTCGATCCTGACCGCCTGCAGCGCGCGCGGGTCGAGGCCGAGCAACCTCAGGATCGACGGCGCGATCTGGGTGGTCTCCACCCGCGCGCCATCGATGTGGCCGTGCCGCGCGCCGGGGACCACGACCAGGATCGGGACGTTGCGGTCCTGCTGATCGTCACCGCCGTGCTCGGCGATCTTGGCCTGACCGCCGGTGTACACGACGCCGTGCTGGGCGATGCCGACGATGTCGGGGTGCCGCGGGTCGGCGGCCGAAACGTCGAAGAGTCGCGCCGCGGCCCGCCCGGCGAAGACCCGCTTGAGGCCAGAGTTGGTGACGGTGATGGGGTTGCCGCTGACGTTGTTCGCCGCGGCGGAGTGGGTGAGCAGGTAGTGCTTGACGAAGTCGGCGGCCTGCTGTGACCGGTTGCTGAGCCAGAGCAACATGCCGTCGTCGTCAGTGGAGAACACGACCAGGGCGCCAGCGCCTTTGTGCGTAGGGTGCGCAGCGGTCCAGGCGGCGTTGATCGCGTCGATGATCGGACCGTCGGGAACCCGGGCCAGGTCGTTCGGATCGGTCGGTGACTGGCCGTGCTTGGCCGAGATGATGATCGCCGTGCTGTCAGCCAGTCTGCGGGCCCTGATCTCGCTGACCATCTTTCCGATCTGCTCGCTGACCCAGTTGAGCGCGCGGGTGAGAAGCGGTCCGGGAATCTTGCCGCCGGGCAGGTATCCGCCGGTCAGCCCGTCCGAGCTGGGGAGCTTCTCAGCGGTCGACACGGTCTGGAAGTTCATGCCGAAGATGGCTGGCACGCCCACATGCGCTGTCCTGCTGTGGTTGAAGCCGTCGATCCAGTTCAGCACAGCTTGGACCTTGAACGCGTCGTATTCCATCGTGCCGGCGTTGTCCGAGGTCCAGTCTTCGCCGGCCGGAAAGCCGATGGCCTGGCTGTTGATCTCAGGGGTGAAGTAGTCGTCAACGCCAGTGCCCGACGGACCGGACAGCGCCTGGTACGCCGGGTGCTTGTCCGACCAGGCCGTGATCATGCCGTGGTCGTGCGCGACGTTGAAGATCGTGTTCACCTTGATGTACTGGTTCGGCAGGATCGGCTTGCAGGTCTTCGGGTTGACCGGCAGGTTCGCCGGGTTGATGACGTTCAGCGGGTTGCTGGTCATCTGCAGGATGCTGCCGGGCAGGCCGCTGAGCCCTTGACCCGCGTCGATCGAGTTCAGGTTGATGTCGTCGACCTCGGTGTAAGCGACTTCAGCGCCGGGCACGAGGCCGCTGCAGTTCGTCGTGCCCGCTGGAAAGACGTCGTGGTTGAACGTGTCGTCGTAGTAGATCCCGGTGACGCCAGGGTCACCGCCAGTTACCTGGCCGACCATTCCCGGGAACGAGTCGGACGGGAAGGGCGTCATCGCCCTGCTGTAATCGACGCCGTGCCGGGCTAGCTGGGCGAGCGCCGAGTCAGGGAAGTTCCTGACGAACCACGAGAGATCCTGCTGGTGCAGGCCATCGACGGAAATCAGCAGGACGTGCTTAATCCCGTGTTGGTGGTGTCGGTGATGGCTTGCGGTGGTTGCCGCCGAGGCCGTGGTGGCTAGTGAGGCGGCCGCCGTGCCTGCCGCGAGCGCGACAGTGGCCACTATGGCCGCGGCGGCCACCGCCCGTCCGGTCCGAGTCATGATTTCCTCCCGCAGGCGCGGTCGGTCGCCGACGCCCGCCTGCCTACTGGTATCGGCTTACGGCAAATCGGTAGGTTCCGGAATGCGAACGATTGCTTATGGCTTGGTGACGGGCTGGTGCCGTTGGTTGGCGGGGGGTTTGGTGGCTGGGGGTTTGGTGGCGGGGGGTTTGGTGGCGGGGGCTGGCGAAGACGCGGCCGCGCTGCCGAACGAACAGCGTGGGCCCCCCGCTGTCGTCATGGCAGCAGCGTGGGCCCCTTGCTGTCGTCGGCTGCGCGCCCGTAGCAGCAGCGTGGGCCCCTTGCTGTTGTTCGTGCGGGCGGAACTGCTGCGGCCATCATGCTCGCCGGACGGCCTGGCTTTTTGAACTTCGAAATAAATAACTTGCCGCGACGCGTTACTTCCTTACTATGGATTCTATGAATACGACGGCACGTCGGGAGGTCAAGCGGGGCTGGCTCATGGCCATGCCATTGGTGGGTTCCCGCCTGCCGCGCAGGAGGGCGTCCGGGTAGCCGCATCGCAGCAGCTAAAACGGATGCCGCCCCCAGGACTAGAGGCCCTGGCGGGCGGTTTCTAATTTCATATGGGCGAGCCAACGGATAGGCGGCTGGTCTCCAAAACCAGCGAAAACCAGGTTCGACTCCTGGCACCCATGCGGAGCGCCACCTGACCGGGCGAACGCGCTTGCACCTTGCTAATTCAACAGTGGGAAGCGTTACGCGCGGCCGACCAAGCCGCGCGTGAATTCCGGCGCTCTCGGGCCGCCAAGACGCATGCCTTGGTGCCAGGGAGAACGCCGGTTATGGGGATGACAGCTAAGGGAGCGGGCGCGCCTTGCAAGCGTTGTCGTAGTCGGTTCGATTCCGACCTTCTCCACGCGGGCGGGATGTCGCGTAAGGGTGAGCGCGCCTGGTTTGGGACCAGGCAGACGGGGTTCGAGTCCCTGCTTCCCGACTCACTCTTGGCTGGCGTACCACGCGGGCGTGGCGAAACTGGCAGCCGCGCCAGGCTCAAACCCTGGTGAGCGCGAGCTCATGCGGGTTCGAGTCCCGCCGAGCGTACGTCGAAGGTCGGCTCCACGTGACCGTAGTGTCAGCGGAAAGCACGTGACCTTGCCTAGGTCAGAGCGCCGGTTCGAATCCGGCCGGTCACTCTCATGCCCTTCTAGCCCAACTTGGTAGAGGCGCGCCGTTCAGGGCGGCGAGGTTCGCGGTTCGAATCCGCGGTAGGGCACGCGCTGATGATGAAAAGACTGCGGGCGGTGGCCAAGTCTGGTGACGGCGCTCGTCTTATAAGCGAGAGATACCTGGGTTCAAATCCCAGCCGCCCGACACGACATCGACAAACGCCGCATTCAGTCGACAGGGCCCCATCGTCTACGGGTTAGGATCTCGGACTTTCACTCCGGGGAAGAGGGTTCGACTCCCTCTGGGGCTACGGCGGGGTCGCCTAACTCGGCATGGCATCAGGCTCATAACCTGAAATAATCTGGGTTCAAATCCCAGCCCCGCAACTAATTCCAATCCGGTGTCGTTCAATGGCAGGACGCTGCCCTGTTACGGCAGCTATCGGGGTTCGAATCCCTGCGCCGGAGCCCGACAGCCACGGCCTCGTCGAATTCTGCCCACGGTGATGTAGCCCCGATCGATGAGCGACACCGGCTGCGAGCGCCTATAGTCCAACGGACAGGGCACCGGATTACGGATCCGGAAGTGGGGGTTCGAGTCCTCCTGGGCGCGCCGATCAGTAGGGCAGCGGCAGAGCGCTAGCAACGCCCTGCGGGCCAGACTGGGCGTTCGGCGACAACGCCGTCCCGTTGTTGTCGTTCGGCGGAGTGTCCCAAGCGCAACGTCGACCCGGAGTTGCTACTGGGCGGGCTGTTGCGGGATTGGGTGGCGGGGCGGGGCGGTGGCGGGCTTGGGTTTGGGCTTGTTTCGGGGCGGTGGGTGGCTGGGGCCAGGGGCCGGGTGTGGCCGGGCTGGTTCAGAGGGCGGTGAGTGCCTGGGTGGTGAGCTGGCCGGCGCTGATGGCGGTCAGGAGGTTGTGGACGCTGGTGATGAGGTTCCATTCGGCGGTGACTTTGGGTGTGCCGCGGAGGCTGAACTGGCGGAAGCCGAGGTTGTGCTTGATGTTGCCGTGGGGGGTTTCGGCGATGTGGCCGCGCTGGCGGTAGGCGGTGATGCCTTCGGGGGTTTTGAGGCGTTCGGCCATGGCGGCGGTGGCGGGGCCGTCGGGTTCGCCGGGCCCGGCGGGGGCGCCGGGGTCGCGGGCGGCGTGTTCGAGGTCGCGGTGCTTGCCGACGGCGATGAGCCGGTCCGGTCCGGGGCAGGTCATGTTGTGCTCGGATTTGTAGCCGGCGTCGGTGAGGAACAGGCGGATGAGGCACCGGCCGCAGGTGCCGCACGTGCAGCCGGTGCTGTCGCTGCTGCTGGTGGCGGGTGCGGCGGTGCCGGTGCTGCCGGTGCCGGGTGCTGCGGCGGTGCTGCCGGTGCCGGGTGCGGTGGTGCCGCATGTGCAGCTGGTGCCGGGTGCGGCGGTGCTGGTGGTGTCGCTGCTGGTGGTGTCGGGTGCGGTGGTGGCGGGGGGCTGGCGGGCGGCGATGTATTCGGCGGCGGCTTCTGCCTTGGCGGCCATGGGCTCGAACCAGGTGACGTCGCCGGGGGTGCCGGTGACTTCGGTGGCGATGATCAGGCCGTCTTCGCTGGTGACGTTCTGGGTGTTGTAGCCCTGGATGAACCCGCCGCCGCGGACGGGCATGAGCCGGGAGTCAGGGTCGGTGATGTTCCGGGACCGGGTTGCGCGCTGGGCGTCGCGGGCGGCCTGGCGGGCGGCGTCCCGGTCGCGGGCGGCGTCCCGTTCGGCTTCGGCTTCCCGGACCCGGCAGTACCCGGCGGCCGGGGCCGGGGGCGGGCCGGTCATCTTCTTCTGCCCGGCGGCGGCGCGGGCGGCCTGGCGGGCGTGCCAGTCATCGATCCTGGCCTGCTGCCTGGCGATCTCGGCATCGACTTTCTCCTGCGCCAGCCCGGCCTCGGACCCGGCCGGGGCGCGGCCGGTCGGCTGCCCGGCCGCTTTGCGCTCCCGGAACGTCCCGGTCTTGGCGGCCTGCTCCTCCCGCTCGGCTTTCTCCCCGGCCTCGGCTTCGGCTTCCATCTCGGCCAGCGCCCGGGCTATCCGCCCGGCCCTGGCCTTCCGGCCGGCCCGCGACTGCGGGCTGGCCACCTGCCCGGGCACCTCGTCGCCGCGCCGCCCGGCCCCGTACGCCGCGTCCTCGGCCGCGTCGGCGGCCGCGTGCTCGGCCACCGTCTCGGCGGCCAGGTCCCGCAGCCGGGCCAGCGACCGGTTCGCCGACTTCGACGCGGAAGCGGCGACCTTGGTGCCGTCCAGGGCCACCACGCCCAGCTTGCCCATGCCCAGCCGCGCGCACAAACCCAGCACCTCAGCGAACAGCCCGGCCATCGCCGTCCCGGCCTGCGCCCGGAACCGGGCGATCGTCACGTGATCCGGGTGGTTCCCCGCGCAGATCACCATGAACGCCGCGTCGGTCTGGCACAGCTGCTCGATCCGCCGCGACGACGTCACCCGGTTCGCGTACGCCCACACCAGCAGCGTCACCAGCATGTCCGGGTCATACCCCGCCGCCCCCGCCCCGCCGGTCCGCCGGAACGCGTGGAACGCGCTGGTGTCCAGGTGGTCCGTCACCACGGTGATCACCAGCCAGACCGGATGATCGGCCGCAAGCCAGTCCCGCCGGTCCGGCGGCAGCAGGTACAGCTGGTCCCGCGGCACTTCCCGGTACCCTTTCGCCATACCATAATTATGACAGATAACCACGAACACGCACAAAAGACACACCGCGTACCCGCGCCCGATTCTGCAACAGCCCGTGGGGGCGACATCTCGGGGACGACGTTGTTGTTGGTCGCGGAGGAGTTACCACAACGTTGGGCCGACGTTGCGGTAGGTCCGGGCTACTTCAAGCTCCCATGGTCCAGGGGAGAGGATGCCAGCGTCCGAAGCTGGCGACGGAGGTTCGAGTCCTCCTGGGAGCACCTCGGCATCGGCCTTCTCGGCCTCGGCCTCGGCCCGGCCCGGCGCCCCTCGCGTCACTCGCTTCCCACTGTTGATCAGCAGCATCGCGTTAGGGAGCGCCACTGGCTCCCTACCCGGCGTCAGGTTTTGTGACTTCTCAGCTACAGAGCGATACATTGCACTATAGTCTGTGGTGATCATATGGTTCACTAGCCTTGATAACCAATTCTGACTAGACAATTGTGTCCGGCCTGTGCTGGTCTATGTAGACGCTAGCCACAGGACGCCTAATTCCAGCGGAGAACTACGCCCATGGGCGAGGACAAGTGGACTCATCGTGAGCCCGGTAGCGCCACCGGCTCCGTGGTGCCTCCGCCTGCCGCCGTTGAGGAGCCATCGTCCAGTCGGTCGCCGTCCAGCCGGTCGCCGTCCAGCCGGTCGTCGTTGCCGCGCCGTCAGCCCAAGGCCAGTGGTCACCAGAGGTCGGCCGACGCCGACCAGCTGATCACCCCGGTTCGGCGGGTTTCCGGGTCTCCCGGCCCTGAACTGTCAGCGGCCGGGTCGACGCGGCGCGGGCCAGCGTCTGCGGCCCACCCTTCATCAGTTTCTGGAGGGTCGGCGGCAGTTTCTGGAGGGTCGGCGGCAGTTTCTGGAGGGTCGGCGGCGCCGGACGGACCGCCGCGACCGGACGGATTGACAGGCTCCGGGGGGACGGGCTCGTCCCGGCGCAGTCAGCGCCGGCTGCACCTAGCTCACCCGCCAGAAGCACCCCAGCCGCAGATGCCAGACAACGTCAGGTATCTGTTCAGGTCAGTACTGACCGAGATCGCTCCGGTGGTCGAGTCGGCCGACGACGAACCCGAGCCCGAACCCGAGCCCGCCGCCGCCGAACAGCCAACCACGACGCCGCCGCCATCAGCTGGTATCACGAGGGCACCAGCTGCTGATCAGCCGCGCCACCAGCCTGACCAGCCCCGCCCGGGGGTTCAGCCGGACCAGCCCCGCCCGCGCCGCCCGCCGAACCAGTCCCGCCCGAGGGTTCACCCGGACCAGCCCCGCCCGGGGGCCGACCCGGACCAGCCCCGCCCGGGCAGCCAGCCGGACCAGCGCCGGTCGCGCCAGCGGCCGAACTGGATCGCGAGCGTGGGCACCCACCGCCGCGCTGTCGCCGCTGGGGCGAAGCAACCGGCACGCCGCCGCCTCATCGGAGCAGCCGCAACCCTGATCGTCGTCGCCGCCGCGGTCGGAACCGTCGTCGCGCTCGTCAAGCACGGCCCGCCGACCGCCGGGCAGGCGAGCAACGGATCGCCGCATTCGGTACGCGGAACGACCGGTCGAACCGGGGCGAAGGCGATCACGGGTCTGTCCGCCGCCGCCATCGTTCGCGGAGAGGCCGCCCGGTGGATCGTCAAGGAGATCAGCACTAGCGCGATCATCGCCTGCGACGACGTGATGTGCAGCGAGCTTTTCAACCAAGGGCTGGCCGCGTCCAATCTGCTCGTGCTCAGCCCGACGGCGCCCGATCCGCTCGGAGCCGACGTCGTGGTCGGCACACTCGCGCTGCGCGGCCAGTTCGGTCCGCGGCTGGCCAGGGAGTACGCCCCGACGGTCATGGCCTCGTTCGGCGCCGGCAAGTCGCGGGTGGATGTGCGGGTGGTCGCACCCGACGGAGCGGTCGCCTATGAGGCGGCCCTCAATCACGACCTCGTCGCCAGGCAACGCTTCGGCGGCGTGTTGCTGCGCAACAGCAGGATCAGCCTGTCAGCCCAGGCCCGGCCCGAGATGATCGCGGGCCTGGTCGACTCGAGGCTGCTTTCCATGTTTCCTGTGCTCGCTGGGCAGCATCCGATCGAAATCCTGGGGTTCTATGACCGCGCCCCCAGGTCAGCTCAGGGCGTGCCGATGACTGGCGCCGAGCTGGCGGGCAATGACACCGCTGCCGGGCTGTCGGCCGACAGCTATCTGCGCTGGCTGCTTGGGTTCCTGCGCGGCCAGCGGGCTCCGTACCGGCCGACCAGCGTCAGTACCGCGCTGGTCGGTGGCCGCGAAGTAGTTCGCGTCCGATTCACCAGACCCAGTCCCCTTGGATTTCTAAATAATCAGTAGGTGGGGGTTTTATGAGGATCAATAGAATGCTACGAAGATTCGGGCGGCTCGCCCTGCTTCTTGCGCCTGCCAGCATGGCGCTCGGCGTGCTGGCCTTCGCCGCTCCGGCGGCATCAGCGCAGGGCGGCACGGGCTGGCTGCGGCTGGCGCACCTGTCGCCAAATACGCCGGCCGTCGACGTGTACCTCTACTCGTTCCATGACCCGAACGCGATGGTCGTGCTGCATCACGTCGCCTACGGGACTATCTCCGGCTACGAGACCGTGTCGAGCGGCGAGTACACCGTCGCGATGCGGGGCGCCGGGGCGGCTCCGTCCTCACCGCCGGTGCTGTCTACGACCATTGACGTGCACTCGGGTGCCGCCTACACCGTCGCGGGCATGGGCCCAGCCAACGGGCTGCGGCTGCAGATCTTGAAGGACCGGCTGACGACACCGCATGGCAAGGCCCTGGTGCGGATCATCCAGGCTTCGCTCGTCCAGCACCGGGTCAGCTTGACCGCTGGCCATACGACGCTCGCTCACAACCTGCAGTTCGCCGGCGTGACCTCCTACGTGGCGGTGCGCGCCGGGACGTGGACCGTGCACGCGGCCGGCGTGTCCGAGGACACGTCGTCGATCATCCACCTCGCGGCGGGCACGATCCACACGATCGTGGTGCTCGACGATCCTGGTCACCTCACGCTCGACGATCTGGTGGACGCGGCTGGCAGCCGGGTCATCCCGGCTGGGGCTCCGGCGACCGGACTCGGCGGTACCGCTCCCGCACCCGCACCGTCCAGCCTTCCTTGGCTGCTGCTTGTGGCGGGCGGCTTGCTGCTATGTGCCGCTGGCGCCAGGTGGGTAGTCCGGCCGCAAAGCGCGTTCGGAGGTCGCAGGCCGCCAGCGGCTACGTGACAAGCCTCCAAGCCCGGCAAGGTCGCACGGCAGCCAGACACCGCCGACCGCCTGAGCGGCGCTCGATCAGGCGGTCGGCGGGAATAGCGCTGGTTGCCTGCGGCCTGCTGGTGACCGGGCTCGGCGTGGGCGGCTGGGCTCTGGTCAACCACGGTGCGAGCGATCACCCGAGGAATCCCGGGGCCCCCCGCGGCAGCAACAGTTTCGCCGCGGGGGTGCCTGGACCGGTCGGCCGCATCTCCGGCCCGTCCAAGCGGCCCAAGCACGGCACCGTCGCCAAGCCCTACTGGCTGCTGATCCCGGCGATCGGGGTGAGTACCGACCTGGTGAGACTCGGCTTGACCACCAAGAACACGCTGCAAGTTCCGCCCACCGCCGCCGTGGCTGGCTGGTACACGGGCAGCCCGAGGCCAGGCGGAGTCGGCTCGTCGATCATCGCCGGCCACATCGACTCAAAGCTTGGGCCTGGCATCTTCTACCACCTCAGCCAGATGCGGCGCGGCCAGTACGTCTACGTCATCCGCGCCAATCACTCTGTCGCCGTCTTCGAGGTGACCGGTCTGCGTACCTACGCCAAGGCGAGCTTCCCGAGGAACGAGATCTACGGGCCGGTCCCAGACTCCGAGCTTCGGCTGATTACCTGCGGCGGCACGTTCGACTTCGCGACCGGCTCTTACCTGAGCAACGTGGTCGTCTACGCCGTGCTGATCAAGTGAGCTCATTATAAGCTCGCGTTCATGCCGCCCTCGGCCTGGGAAGGACAGGAGGCGATGAGCGCCCAGTCACCAGACCGGACCGCCGAACGCGTCGCCAAGCTGCGCGAGCACGAAATCGGGATCAGCTCGCTCGGTCGGCCGAACTCGCTGGCCAGGCAGTTCGACTTCACCGACGACGCCTACGAGTGGCGACGCCTGTTCTCCGAGTTGTTCGGCACCTTCCTGCTCGTGTTCGTCGCTGCCGGCGGTCCGATCGTGAACGCCAGGTTCGGCAGCCAGGGAATCTCGCAAGGCGCGCTGGTGGTCGCGCCGGGCTTGATGGTGCTCGCCATCATCTTGTTCATGGGTACGGTCTCGGGGGCCCACCTGAACCCGGCGGTGACGATCGGGTTCATGTTGCGCGGAGACTTCCCGTTCCGCCGGGTGCCGCTGTACATAGTTGCCCAGTTCGCCGGGGCGGTGCTCGCCACCTTGGTACTCGTCGGCTTGATCGGCAAGCAGGGCGCGGCCGGTCTCACGTTGCCGGGCGCTGGCATCTCCACCGCCGGCGCGATGGCCTGGGAGGCGGTGCTCACCCTCGGGCTGGTCAGCGTCATACTGGGCACCGCGTCGGGCGCGCAGCAGATCGGTCCGATCGCCGCGATCGCGGTCGGCGGCTACATCGCGCTAGCCGGCCTGATCGGCGCGAAGGTCAGCGGCGCGTCAATGAACCCGGCCAGGTCGCTCGGTCCCGCGCTCGTCCTAGCCAACTGGACGTCGTGGTGGGCCTACCTGGCCGGCCCGCTGATCGGGTCGGCGGTCGCCGTCGGCTTCGCCCACATCCTTCGGGGCGCAGGCGGCGGCGAGTTCGGCCGGCGGGCCGCGCAGGGAACGCTCGGCACAACCTGGCTTCCCGGCCGGGCACTCAAACGCCGCATCGGTGACTCTGAGTAACGGCGCGGACTGACAGTGGCACCCGGTAGATTGCGAGTATGACCGAAGCCCAGTCGCTTGTAACAGATCCGTATGCGGCACCACTCCTGACCCTGATGGCCGTGCACGCGCACCCCGACGACGAAGCCTCAAGCACCGGCGGCGTGCTGGCGAAGTATTCGGACGAGGGCATCAGGACGGTCGTGGTGACCTGTACCAACGGCGAGTTCGGCGACGGCCCGTCGGGGATCAAGCCAGGCGAGGACGGCCACGACACCGCCGACGTGGCGCAGACCAGGCTGGCCGAGTTGCGGGAGTCCTGCAAGTACCTGGGCGTCACCGAGCTTGAGACGCTCGGCTACCACGACTCAGGCATGCCTGAGTGGGAGTACCGGCACAACCCCGAGGCCTTCTGCAACGTGCCGCTTGAGGACGTCGTCGCGAGGATCGGCGCGCTCATTGAGCGCTACCAGCCCGCGGTCGTGGTCACCTACGACCCGGACGGCGCGTATCAGCACCCCGACCACGTACAGGCGGCGAGGGCTGCGATCGGCGCCGTCGAGGCCACCGGCATACCAGCCAAGCTCTACTTGACCGCGATGCGGCGCAGCGACTGGCAGCAGGTGTTCCAGGCGCTCCGCGAAGCCGGCGAGGACGTGCCCGACTGGGAGCTCACCGAAGAAGACGAGCGGATCATGCGCGAGTCCGAGGCTCGCATCACCACGACCGTCGACATCAGGTCCGTGCTCGATCGCAAGCGGACAGCGTTGCTCACCCATGCCAGCCAGGTTGGCGATTCGTGGTTCACCAAACTCCCTGAGCAGGTCGCCGAGGCGGTATTCGGCAAAGAAACATTCATTCTTGAGCGGAATGGAGCGCACGCATCAGTCCCTGAAACCGACCTGTTCTCCGGTCTCCGCTAGCTCTTTTGTCCGCGCCGCCTGGCCGGTCGCGCGACGCCGCACGATACCGGCGAGCGCGGCCGCCCCGGCCGGCGGTAGCGTGACCAGCGCGGGCAACTGGTAGCGCCAGGAGAACTCGAAGACGTCGGATATCAGCAGCAGCGCGCCGCCGCAACCGAAGAACAGCAGGCAGGCCAGCGCGAGTTGGCGTCGAGGAGAATCGGCGTCGTTCCGCCTGAACGCCAGCAGCGAGCCAGCGAACCCGGCCACGACGCCGAACGCCAGCAGCGGCCCAGGCGTGTACCCGCCGCCGAGCTGATACCCGCGCAGGAATGCTGCCCCAGGCCGCCAGACCGCCGGCCGGCCGCCGCCGTAGCTGGCGACCGCTGGCAGCACCTGCGCCGCGGTGGCGTGCGGCGACAGGTAGGGGTAGCTAGTCTGGAACTGCCAGCGCGCCACGGGCGGATCACCTGGGCTGGTGACCTTGCTCGGCGCGAACAGCTTGACGACATCGTCGGCGTAGCTGCCCAGGACCCGGCCTGGCTGCTGGCTGAGCACGGCTTTGTTGAAGCCGGATACGAGGCTTGACGCCCGCGTGCTCAGCGGCCCGGTGTAATAGCGGCGGATCGGTGAGGTCTGGCCGTGTTCGAGCCAGTCAGGACCCTGGGCGCGCTCGGCGGGCGTCGGGCACAGCCCGCGTTCGATGGCGGGCAGCCGCAGCGTCGCGCAGTCCGCTGACCACGCCGTCCGGCCGTAGGTAGTGGTGACACCCGAGTGCGACAGGTAGAAGTGCCCGACGAGTAGGTACGAGCCCGTCATGTAGCCGAGTACTGGTACCGCGAACGCGACGACGAAAACGGCGCACCGGACGAGCGTTGCCCGCCAACCACCGCCAGCCACGATCAGGAAGACCAGCGCCGGGATCAGGAGGATCTCGCCGACCTGCCGGAACGTCACCGAAGCCCCGAACGCGAGCCCGCCGATGATGATCGCCCGCGTGCTCGGGCGAGGGGCGGCGCCCCAGCTCAGCAAGACGGCGAGCCCGGCGACGATCAGCGCCTCGAACCAGACGTCGGGCAGGATCATCTGTTCCATCTGGATCTGGTAGGCATCGAGCAGCACCGGGGCGACCGCGATGGCTGCCAGCCAGCGCGCCGTCCCGGCGCGCGCGAGCACCAGGTAGATGGCGACCGCCATCGCCAACCCGAGCAGATGCTGGACGACTGCGACGAGATCGAAGTTGCCGATCGCCAAGATGACCCTGAGCGGCAACCGGTAACCGACTGGGTCGTTGCCGCCCGAGTCGTACAGGTACCTGACCGTGTCGATGTAGAACAGCGCCGGCCGGTAGCTCACCGCGGCGAGCACCCGCAGTCCTAGTCCCGCGCAGAACAACCCCGCGAACAGCCAGTCCCGACGAACAAGGCCGCGAGTGCGCCACGATTCCTGGCTAGCACCGCCTCGCGTCAGTTGACCTGCTCGGCTCACTGCGTTGGGGCGGCGAGCTCCGGCGCTCGTTCTGGCATGGTCTGGGTGGTGGGGGTCTCCCGGCGGCGCTTGGCCATGACCATGATCGTGGCGATCCCGAGCGCGCCCGCGGCAGGCAAGGTGACCAGTCCTGGAAGCTGATACCGCCAGCTGAACTCGAACGCGTCCGACATGCCCAGCACCGCGATCGCGGCCGCGAAGAACGTGATGCACGCCAAGCCAAGCTCACGCGCGGCCGGTGTGAGCCTGCGGCGGAACCCGAGCAGCGCCGAGCCGATCAGGCCGGCGAGCACGCAGAGCGCGAGCAGCGGCCCAGGCGTGTAGCCGCCGTGTAGCTGGTAGGAGCGCAGGAACCGGGCGACCGGAACGTCCACTTGCGGTCGGCCGCCGTAGGCGGCCCTCAGCGGGTGAGGCAGCCTGCGCGGCAGCGTGATGTACAACGGGCTGTTGTTGCCCGTGAGGAACACGTACTTGCCGTAGGTCGGGAAGTAGCCGTGGAACTGCCAGCGCCAGATCGGAGTGTCGCCCGGGCTGGTGTCCCTGGTCAGCGCGAACAGCTTGACCGAGTCGCGCAGGACGGCTCCGATCACGCGTAGCGGCTGCTGACGTTCGACGGCGTGGTTGAACTCAGAGGTGTAATGCGTCCGGTCGGCCTGCAGGTTGGGCGGCAGCTTGGTGGCGAGGGTGCGCAGCGGCCCCTGGCCTGAGTGCTCAAGCCAGTCAGGACCTTGCGCCTGCTCCAGCTTGGTGGGGCAGAGCAACCGGGCGGGGTTCGGGAGCTTCAGCGTGGCGCAGTCAACCACCGCGGCCATCCGCCCGTAGGTCAGGCTGCTCGATGAGTAGGAGATGCGGAAGTGGTGGGTCAGCTCGTAGGACGCGCCCATGTAAAGCACGATCGCGAGCAGGAACGCGCACACCACGGCCGCCGTGTTGATCAGCACCTTGCGCAGGCCGCCGCCGAGCACGACGGCGAATATGACCGCGGGCACGATCATGATCTCGCCGACCTGCCTGATCCCGGTCGACGCGCCGAGCAGCGCCGCGCCGAAGACCAGCAACTGCGGCGTGGGCCGCTTCCGCCAGAGCAGCACGGCCAGGCCAGCCACGATCAGGCCCTCGAACCACACGTCCGGCATGATCATCGCTTCGGCTTGCAACTGGTAAGCGTCGAACAGGACTGGCGCCATGGCGAGTGCGGCCAGCCAGCGCGGCGTACCCCGCCGGATCAGCACCACGTAGAGCGTGATCGCGATCGCGATGCCCAGCAGGTGCTGGATAAATTCGACGGTGCTGAGGCTGCCGCCGAACGCCAGGATCATCTTCAGCGGGACCTTGTAACCGACCGGATCTGAGCCCGGCCAGGCGCCATACAGGTACTTCAGCGTGTCGATGTACACGATCGCCGGCTGGTAGGCCGCCTGGACCAGTAGCCGCATGACCAGGCCCGCGGCAATAAGGGCCGAGGCCAGCCAGTGCCTCCGTACCGTCGATTCCGCCAGCGTCAGCAGGGCCGACACCGTCCACCGCCGGACCGGACGTCCGGCCTGCGCGGTCTGTTCGGCCTGGCCCGCCTGCCCGGCGTGGCCGTTCAGGCTAACCGCGGCGCCATTATTGGCGGCCGCGCCATTGTCGCTCGACGACTCGGCATGAGCGTCAGGTGCCTCGTCGGTCGTATCTGAGGCTGGCGCTCCGGACGCGTCAGGTCCGCTCGCTCGCTGAGGCATTCGCATGTACGGTTGTCCTGATCCTGACTGACGTGTGCCTGTCTGACTAGTGCACCGTGAGCACTGTGCTTCGAGGGCACCGGCCCTTATGACTATATTTCGACTGGAACGGCTATGCGGTGTTCCAGCGAGATCCACCCTTAGCGGCGGTGCCCTGAGGACACGCGTCCAAACCCGGCCGCAGGACCCCGGTGCCGCCCCGCCGAGCCTACCGGACCTTCGGAACCATGCCGTCGCAGCCTATCGCCCACTGAGGGCTGCTCGGGGCCGCGCGGCGAAATCCCGGCAAAATGTCAGAGGCTTTACCTAACGTGGCAGTCGTGGTTAACGAAGTCACGGGAAACTGGTTGCCGACCGGACATCTACGCAGCCACACCTCCCGCCGTACCTGGCGCGAAATGCGCGACCTGGTGCTCGCCCAGGCACCGTCGCTGAGTGCGCCTGCACCAGGGGCCGATGGATTATGCCGGGTGTGCCGCGGTCCGTCAAGGCGATCAAGCGCGTACTGTTTTCAATGCGAACTACATGTCCAATGCGCGGCGGGCAGCCTTGCCGATGTCGTATCACCCGTGGTGTTCGCGCCTAAGGGCAGTCCCGTCGCCCAGTTCCTGTGGCAGTACAAGACCAGCGGCCACGCGGAGGCGAGCACGAGCAAGGCGTTGCTGCTCGCGCTGCTGCTGGTGTTCTTGCGCGACCATGGCGCTTGCGTCTGGCGGTCGGCGGGGTTCGGTAACCCGACTCACGTCGCGGTGGTGCCAACCGCGCGCGGCCGGCCCGGTGAGCATCCGCTTCGCGGGCTGATCGTCCCTTACCTGGAGTTGCCGTGGGCAAGGCTGTCGTCCGGGAGGCCCGATCAGCGCGAGCGAGACCTCGATCCGTTTAGGTTCCGGGCCGCCGTTGTTCCCGACGCGCGAGTGCTGCTTCTCGACGACACGTGGACGACCGGAGCGAGCGCGCAGTCGGCCGCGATGGCGTTGCGCCGGGCGGGAGCGCGTTCGATCGCGACCGTGGTGATCGGGCGCCACGTCGGCGTCCACACTGAGTTCCCGCTTGCGGCGATGCCGTACCGCCTGGAAAGCTGCGCGGCTCACAATGACGTGGGTATCGCCCGCTGACCCGTAGGCTTGGCTCGTGGTTACTCACAGCCCGGCACGCGTCAAGACCACCCGTGTCAAGCCCGATGTGTCAAGAACCGCGCTGGTCAGGCGGGCCAGGCGGATGAACCGGATACTCGCCGAGCTATACCCAGACGCACACTGTGAGCTCGACTTCACCACACCGCTCGAGTTGCTGGTCGCCACGATCTTGTCCGCGCAATGCACCGACAAGCGGGTGAATCAGGTTACGCCGGTGCTGTTCGGCCGCTATCACAGTGCGGCTGACTACGCGGCGGCGGACCGCGAGGACGTCGAGAAGATCATCATGTCCACCGGGTTCTTCCGGGCGAAGACGACCAGCCTCATCGGGCTCGGCCAGGCCCTGTGCGAGCGGTTCGGCGGTGAGGTGCCGAATAAGCTGCGCGACCTGGTCACGCTGCCCGGCGTCGGCCGGAAGACGGCCAACGTGGTGCTCGGCAACGCGTTCGGCGTGCCCGGAATCACCGTGGACACCCACCTGTCCAGGCTGGCGCGACGGTTTGGCTGGACGACAGCGGATGACCCGGACAAGATCGAGCAGGAGGTCGGCACGCTGATCCCGCGTTCGGAGTGGACGATCCTCTCGCACCGGATGATCTGGCATGGGCGGCGGGTTTGCCATGCCCGCAAGCCTGCCTGCGGCGCGTGCGGGCTGGCGGCGCTCTGCCCCGCCTACGGTGAGGGGCCGACCGATCCGGTTGTCGCGGCCCGGTTGGTCAAGCCTGGCCCGTTCTCGTGACGCAGGCGGTCGTGCCGGGCTGGCTGGCCGATCTGGCCAAGGCAGCTCAGACGATGACGGTGCCGGCCGAACTCCGGCCACCTCGTGGTGGCGGCCGACGTTCGGCGATCTTGATCCTGTTCGGCGCCGAACCAGGTGCCGGGCCCGACCTGCTGCTCGTTCAGCGGAGCCAGACGCTGCGCCGGCACGCGGGGCAGGCGGCCTTTCCCGGCGGGGTCATCGACCCCGATGACGATGGCGCCGTCGGCGCGGCGTTGCGCGAGGCGGCCGAGGAGGCTGGTGTCGAAGCGGCCGGCGTCCAGGTCGTCGGCGTGCTGGAGGACCTGTACATACCCCGCACGGGATATCAGGTATCGCCGGTGCTTGGCTGGTGGCGCGACCCGGTGCCGGTGGTGCCGGGTGATCCGGCCGAGGTCGCGGCGGCGGCCCGGGTACCAGTCGCCGAGCTTGCCGATCCCGCCCGCCGGCTCATGGTCAGGTACCCGAACGGCGGCGCCGGCCCGGCCTTCCGGGCCGGGCCGATGCTGGTGTGGGGTTTCACCGCGTTCTTGATTACCCAGTTGCTCGTGCTCGGCGGCTGGGAGCGGCCGTGGGACACCGACAAGGTGGTCGACCTTCCCGGTGGCCTGCCTGGGATCGCGATGCCAGCGCCTATTCCCCCGCTGGTTCCTCCGCTGGCCGGATAGCTTTGCTTCTGTGTCCGGTGACTTGCTTGACTTGATACTGATCGCGCTGGCTGCTGCCTTCGCGGTCGCCGGATACCGGCAAGGTTTCATCATCGGCGTGCTGAGTTTCGCCGGCTTCACCGGCGGTGCCGTGCTGGGCATCTACTTCGCACCTGGCCTCGCGACGGCGGTCACCTCCAACTCCGGGCCGCAGGCGGTGCTCGCGATCATCATCGTGTTCGCCGCGGCGGTTGCTGGCATGCTGGTCGCTTCGGCCCTCGGCGTGGCGCTTAGGTCCAAGGTCAGGCGTCGGCCGTCCACCGTGCTCGACTCGATTGGGGGCGCGGTCGTCAACGTCGTGGCGATAATGCTGCTCGCCTGGCTAATCGGAACGCTGGTCGCGTACGCGCCGCCATTCCCCGCGATCGCCTACCAGGTCAACAACTCGGTGCTGCTCAAGAGCGTGGACCGGCTGATACCGCAGGGCGCCAGGCCGGAATTCTCGGCGCTGCAACGGCTGCTGAGCACCCAGCCTTACGTCCAGGTCTTCGGGGCGCTTGGCGCGGAGACGGCGCTGGACGTGCCCAAGCCGGACCGTGCCGTCCTCCGGTCAGCCGGCCTGCTGCGGGACAGGAACAGCGTAGTCAAGATCGAGGGGCTCGCACCGTCGTGCTCGCGCACCATCGAAGGTTCAGGGTTCGTCATCGGGCGGGATCGCGTGATAACCAACGCCCATGTGGTCGCCGGCGTCACCAACGGCCCGAATGTCTATACCAGGTTCGGGTCGCAGTTCCCCGCGCGCGTGGTGCTCTTCGATCCGTGGCGTGACATCGCCGTGCTCTACGTGCCTGGCCTCAACCTGCCCGCGCTTCCGGTCGCCGGGTCGGCGCCGTTCGCGGCCCAGGCTGTCGTCGCCGGGTATCCGCTTGACCATCCGTTCACCGCGGTGCCCGCCCGGGTCGGCCGGTCGGAACTTGCGAACGGCCCTGATATCTATGACCGAACTCATGTCATCCGCGACATCTATCCCATCCGCGCCGTCGTGCGGCCGGGCAACTCCGGCGGCCCGCTCATCGCGCGAGACGGACAGGTCTACGGGATGGTGTTCGCGGCGGCCGTGTCCGTCCGCGATACCGGCTACGCCCTCACCGGCAGCGAGATCTCCAGGGACCTCAGGCTCGGCTTGACCCGTACGTCGGGCGCGTCAACCGGCCCGTGCCAGTAACCAACCCGGCGGGCCGTTCATCCCGCTGCGTTGGGCGGCTGGGCGACCGCGGCGGCGGGCAGTTTCTATATAACCGCAGCTAGGGGCCCACGCTGCTGTTGGTCGGTTGCGCTCGCGGACATCGTGGGCCCCAAGCTGTCGCTATGGCAGCGTCGTGGGCCCCTAGCTGCGGGGGCAGTGCACGATCACCTCGTCGTGCTGTAAGAACACCAGTTCCGGGCGGCCGCGCTTGAACAGTCCGCCGGGTGGCTCGAGGAGTACGGCGGGCGGCGCTGGGTCTTGGGGCGGGAGTCGGCCCGCCGCGACGGTCAGCGGGTCGCCCGGGCACGCAATTAGGTGGTGAGCAGGCGGGGGGAGAGTTCTTCGTCGGTCACTCCGGCCAGGCCCGAGTTTTCTATTCGGTCGGCTAGCTCATCGGCGGTGTGAGCTATGCCGGCGTCTAGGCCCGTTGGTAGCTCGTCTACGTAACCGTGTACGGCCGCTGCGCCCCGGCGGAGCAGCGCGGCGGCGCCGGTCGCGTTGCCTCGTCGCGCGTGGGTCAGTCCGACGGTGATCTGAGCCAGCCCTTTCCATAGCTCGCGTTCGCCGGTGGGCGCCGCTTTCCAGGCCAGTTCAAGTACCTCGTGCGCGTGGAATGGCCGTCCGTCGTCGATGAGTCGCTGCGCGAGCGGCAATGCCTCGCCTGGTGCCAGGCGCAGGTTCTCGGGCGTGGTCGGCTCGCCTGACGCGGTGCGGTCGAGCGGTCGGCCGAGACCGTCGCGTGGCCTGGCGTTCTTCGGTCTTCCCGCCGGATCGCGATCTCTTGACGCTTCGATCAGTGCTGGCTCGCGGGGGGAGCACCCCCCGCGCCTTCGGCCATTCATCGTTCTGGCTCTGGATCGGCCAGCCAGGACCGAAGCTCCAAATCGAATCGGTCGGGTACTTCCTCATGCGGGAAGTGGCCGGCGCCGTCGATCAGCCGCCACCGGTAAGGCGCATCGACGTGACTGCCTGATCCGCGCGCCGTCCTCGGCCTGATGCAGCTATCGAGCGATCCGTGAATCTGCAGCGTAGGCGCCTGAACTGGGTTGCGCATCATGCGGGCGTAGCGCATGCCGTCGGGGCGTAGCCGCGACCTGATCAGCCATCGGTGGTACTCAAGCGCGGAGTGGGCCACCGCGGGTATGCACATGGCGGCGCGGTAGGTGCCCTCCGTGGCCGGGTCGGGCCAGCCGGGCCCCGACCACGAGTTGAGGATATCGCCGACACGCTCGGCGTTGTGCCGCAGCAGTTGGCGCTCGGGCAGCACTGGAAGCTGGAAACCGAACGCGTAGCCGCTGCTCCTGCCCTGCCCGAACGGATCGGCGAGCACCGCGGCGCGCAGCCGGAGCGGATGTGCCGCCGACACGATGCCCAGCCTGCGCACCACCTTGGGGAAGTACGCGGCCATGGTCCAGGCGATGATCCCGCCCCAGTCGTGGCCGACCACGACGGCGTTGGCCTCGCCGAGTGACCTAATCAGGCCGGACGCGTCGGACGCGGCGGTCACGAGGTCATACCCGCGCGGTGGTTTGTCGCTGCCGCCATATCCGCGTAGGTCGACGGCCACTGCGCGATAGCCAGCCGAAGCCAGCGTGCTGAGTTGCCGCCGCCACGTCCACCAGAACTGCGGGAAGCCGTGCAACAACAGCACGAGCGGCCCGTCGCCGTTCTCGGCGATGTGGAACCTGGTGCCGTTCGCGCTCACCGATCGGTGCGACCACGGGCCGTCGATATAGATCGACGCCTCGCTTTGCTGGGCCATCGGCTAATGCCCGGCTGAGGAGACCGCGTCGTCCCGGCGGATCAGCGCGAGATCGTCAGAGACAGTGCTGCGCGTCTTGCGCAACCCGGTGAGCCTGCGGAACGTCAACAGGCCTATCGCAACGGCCAGCGCGGCCAGCAAAATGCAGGTCCCGGCCACGATGAGGAAGGCAGCCCAAGCCCAGATGCCAGCGGCGATGAGCCCGTAGGCGTAGGCGAAGCAGAGCAGCATGAGGACCAGGCAGCCGACGAAGGCGGCCATGCCGAGCAGCACTCCGCCGATCCCGACTCGGCGCGCATCCTCTTTCAGCTCGATCTTCGCCAGATCCACTTCGAACTTCACGAGCTGGGTGATGTCGCTGACGGCAAGCGCGACAAGGTCGCCGAGCGACTGCTGTGGGCCCGTGTTACCTGGCATCGCAGGTCCGGCCATCTTCTTCCTCCCTTCTGTATGCTCCGACCAGTCTTGCGCATGCGTGTGCCCGCCATTGCTCTGGTACCCATTAGCGCCAACGAAAATGTCCGCGTTGACGCGAAACAGGCTAACGCGGGATTTTCCTCACCGCAAAGACAAAGCGGGCGGCGCCCCACACCGGGACGCCGCCGCTGAGCCACGTCAGACCGGGTTACCAAGCGTGCACCTTTACTGCCGGACAAGGCGCCCCGTCGTAGCAGGCTACGACGCTCGGTCTTCTAGGACGCTCCTGCCTCGGCCGCCTCCCGCGGCTGGTCGCGCGTGGGTACCCGGTTGCCGTGTCCGGACCACTAGCGCGGTGCGTGATTCATTTCTACGACGGATCGATCTGCTTGGGAAGAGCTTCGCGTGATCAATTCGTGATCTTTATCGTTCCTGCTGTTCACATGTCGCGGGTCCTAGCTGACCACGGTCCTAGCTGACCACGGTCCTAGCTGACCACGGGGCCAAAGGCCAGCACCGGCCAGCCGCGCGCGATTGCGATCTTGCGTAGCTGCCGGTCGGGGTTGACCGCGTGCGGGTATCCGACGGCCTCGAGCATGGGCAGGTCGGTGATCGAGTCGCTGTAGGCGAAGCAGTCGGCGAGACGGTAGCCGCGTTCGGCCGACAACTCGCGGATCCTGCTCGCCTTGGCCTCGCCGTAGGCGTAGAACTCCAATTCGCCGGTGTACCGGCCGTTGGTGTGCCGCATCCTGGTTGCGATGATCGCCGAGGCCCCGAGCATCGTCCCGATCGGCCCAACCATCTCCTGCCCGGAAGTTGAGACAATTATCACATCGCGGCCGGCTGCGCTTGTGTGAGTCGAGCAGATGCCGCGCCTCGGCGTAGATGATCGGCGCGATGGTGTCGGCCAGGTGGGCCGAGACGATTTCGGCGACCCGCTCGACCTGCCAGCCGCAGCAGAGCTTGCCGACCTGCAGCTTGATCTTTTCCATCTGATTGTGGTCAGCGCCGCCGATCCTGAACACAAGCTGGGCAAGCGCGCCGCGTGCCGCCTGCACCCCGCTGATCAGTCCGTGCCGGTAGAACGACGGCGCAAAGGCCAGCGTGCTCGACCTAGAGATTAGGGTTTTATCCAGGTCAAAGAAGGCCGCGGTGGCTCCCGTTGCGGCTTGCGCGGTAGTGCTCATGACCGCCGAGCATACGGGGCCATGTTGAAATCCAATCTCGCATCGCATGACCGACTGGTAACTTTGACCCACTGCACGTAGGATTTCCTGAGTTACGGAACCGCTCTGTCCCCCCGGAGCCGGGCCGTACGGCGACCCCCGCTCTCCCCCCCGGCGGGGGTCGCCCCTTTTCCCAGGTCAAGGCTGGCCTGCGGGGGACGACCCCTGCGCCTTCGGCTTTAATCAGGTGCGCCGGCGAGTAGGCAGTCGAGCAAGGCGAGCGAACCAGGCTTAGAGAGCGGCTGGTTGCCGTTGCCGCATTTCGGTGACTGAATGCACGAAGGGCAACCGGCCGTGCACTCACAGTCAGCGATAGCCAACGAGGTTGACCTTAGCCACAGTGAAGCCGCCAAGAAACCGCGTTCAGCGAAGCCCGCGCCGCCATCATGACCGTCATAGACAAAAATGGTGAGCCTGCCAGTCTGCGGGTGCATGTCCATCGACACGCCGCCGATGTCCCATCGGTCACAGGCCGCGACAAGCGGTAGCAGCCCGATCGCGGCGTGCTCGACCGCGTGCGCGGCGCCGGCCAGGTCGACGCCGTCGTCGCTGAGATCTTGCCGCTGGCTGGGCGAAACGGTGCACCAGACGGCCCTGGTGCGCAAGACGCGGCTTGGCAGGTCGAGCGCCTCATCGCCGATTGGCTGCCCGGTCTCCGGCTTACGGCGGGTGAAGGCGACGACCTGCCGACGCACCATGACCTCGCCGAAGTGCACAGCGCCGCCGTCCCAGTCGACCTGGCGGTGCTCGGCGGCGATCTCGATTTCGGTCACCTCCCGCGCCGACGTGACGTAGCCAGGATCGCCCGCCTCGACCAGCGCCACCCCATCGTCGAGGTTGAGCTGCCGCACCAGGTACAGCTCACCTTGATGCGGATAGACCGCCCCGGCGTGCACCAGCGCGTGCGCCGATGGCTCGTCCATGGTGCCGACCAGCCGCCCCGTGGCCTCTTCCACGATCCTTATCGACTGCCCTCCCGCGCCGCGCAGGCCGGTCAGCGGCGCCCGACGCAGGCCGGTGAGATGCCACAGGCCACCACGATCGCGCAGGGTGCCGCGACCGGCCAGGTCCGCGATCACGCCGGGCGCGGCGGGACCGAACATCTCCAGGTCAGAGCTAGTCAGCGGAAGTTCCGCCGCAGCCGCGCACAGATGCGGCGCGAGTATGTATGGGTTGGCCGGATCGAGCACCGTCGCCTCGACCGGGCGGTGCAGCAGCGCCTCCGGGTGATGGACCAGGTATGTGTCCAGCGGGTCGTCACGCGCGATGAGGATGGCCAGACAGTCCCGCCTGGCTCGCCCGGCTCGCCCGGCTTGCTGCCACAGGGCCGCTCTTGTACCGGGCCAGCCCGCGATCAGCACCGCGTCGAGGCCGGTGATGTTCACGCCAAGCTCAAGCGCTGGCGTGGCGGCGAGCGCGGTGATCGCGCCGCTGCGTAGCGCTTGCTCAAGCTCTCTGCGCTCGGCCGGCAGGTAGCCGGACCGGTACGCGGCGACCCGCTGGGCCAGATCGCTGGCACCGGCCTGCACAAGCTTGGTCTTCGCTGCTGCCGCCGCCGCTTCGACGCCGCGCCTGGACCTGATGAAGGCGAGCGCTGGAGTGCCGTCGAGCACCAGGTCGGCGAGCAGGTCGGCGGCTTCGGCGATCGCCGTGCGGCGCAGCGGCGCTCCCGCCTCTCCGCGTAGCCCGGTCAGCGGCGGTTCCCACAGGCCGAACGTCATCGGCCCTCTGGGCGCGGTGTCGACCGTGATCGCCTCGACCTTGAGGCCGGTCAGCGACTCGGCGCACCGGGCCGGCTCGCTGATCGTCGCCGACGCGAGCACGAAGCCGCAGGTCGCCGCCGCCGTGATGGGCGGCGACCCGGCGCAGCCGGCGCAGCACCTGGGCGACGTGTGATCCGAACACACCGCGGTATCCATGGCACTCATCCACGATCACGTACCTGAGCTTGCGGAAGAACCCGTCCCAGCGCCGATGCTGCGGCAGCAGGCCGTAATGCAGCATGTCGGGGGTGGTCAGCAGGTATGTGGCGTGCTTACGGGCCCGCATCCGCATCGCCGCTGACGTGTCCGAGTCGACGACCGCGGCCCGCAGTGCCGGCCGCAACTGCTCGCCAAGCGACTGGACCAGCGCGAGCTGATCCGCGGCGAGCGCCCTGGTCGGCGCGAGGTAGAGCGCGGTCGCGCCGTTTCGATCGCGGCCAGGGCCGGCACGAGGTAGCCGACGGACTTACCGGACGCGGTCCCCGTGGCCATGATCACGTTGTGCCCGGAGTGGGCGAGATCGGCCGCCTGGGCCTGGTGCACCCATGGGCCAGGCACGCCCGCCAGCGCGAACGCCTTCATCACGTCCGCGGGCACCCAGCCGGGCCAGGGGACCCGTTTGCCCGGACGCTCAGGAAGACGCTCGACGTGGATCAGCCGGCCTGAGGCCGCACCATCGGCCAGGATCCGGCGAACGCCGCGCGCCATCGCCAGCGGAATTTGCCGCCGCATCGGCGGCGAACTGGTCCTCATCAAGCATGGTGTATGAAGTTTGTCATCGGCAGGCCGGGTACCTACGAACCGTGATCTGGTATAGACATGAGTCTGAGCATGGTTGAATGCGCGACGGAGCATCACGCCCGGCGCGCCGGACGAGATCTGCTCGGCCGACGGCTGGGATAATGGATGCATGGCGCTGGAGGAATCTGTGGATCTGAAGCTGGATCACTACAACAAGGACGGCATCGAGATCGTCGATGTAGAAGGCGAGATCGATGTGTACACCGCGCCGCGGCTGCGTGAGCTTCTGATCGATCTGGTGAATAACGGTCACCACCAGATCGTCGTGAACATGGAAAAGGTGGAGTTTCTCGACTCCACTGGCCTCGGCGTCCTAGTTGGCGGGCTCAAGCGGGTTCGCGCCCACGACGGATCGCTTGACCTGGTATGCACGCAGGAGCGGATACTGAAGATCTTCCGCATCACCGGCCTGACCAAGGTCTTCGGAATACACGACACCGTCGACGAGGCGATCGCCAACAGGAAGTCTGAGAAGTAATCGTTCAGGCTGCGGCTCGCATGGCCCGCGAGATGGCAACAGTCGAGGTCACATTCACGCCGCTGCCCGCTCACGTACGCACAGCCAGGCTGGTAGCGACGGCGGTCGCAAGGCGCAGCGGCGTCTCTGAGTCGTTGCTCGACGAGGTGCGCCTGGCCGTCGGCGAGGCGTGTTCGCGCGCGGTCGAGGCCCACCGGCTGCACTGTCCGGGACGAGCCCGTCCGGATCGCGCTGACCGGCCAGGATGGACGCTTCGAGATCGAGGTCGTCAATGCTGGGGCCGGCGTCGGGCTCAGGCGAGCAACAGGCTGGTGCCGCCCGGCTTCTCGCTGGCTGTGATCGCCGGGCTCGCCGACGACGTCCAGATCAGCGAGACGCCGACGGGCACCAGCGTCAAGATGAGCTGGCCGGTCTCGCTCGCCGCCGAGGGTTCTGGGACGACGGGAGGCCCGGGGAGTTGTCCCCCCGGGCCAGCACAGCCCCCCCGGGCCAACACGGGCTCGCCAGCCTAGCGGAGTGGTGGTAGGGTCACCGTTTCGTCACAAACGAGTTGCGGGCATCCCCAGATTCCGACCCGCTTCCGCGCGGCTAGGTGACAATGCGTAGACTCCCGGCACTGCCAGGGCGTCCTCGCGACGTACGTGATGTGGCACGATATGACGACATTTAGAAGATTGCGTGGTCGGAGGACAGATGGCAAGGCTTAGTTCCGTCATCGCGGATGGAGCGGCCACAGTAACTGGCTCCAACGTGACCTGGGTAGCGGTAGTGGCGGTCATCGCCGTGCTGGCTCTCGCCATGGCCGGCTGGCTGGTCAGGCAGGTGCTGGCGGCAGGGCAGGGCACCGCCAAGATGCAGGAGATCGCCACGGCGGTGCAAGAAGGCGCTGCCGCGTACCTGCGCAGGCAATTCAGGACGCTGGGCGTCTTCGTGGTCGTGATCTTCTTTGTGCTGCTGGTCCTGCCCGCCGATAGCGGGTCAGTCAGATGGGGCAGGTCGATCTTCTTCCTGGTCGGTGCGCTGTTCTCGGCTACCACCGGCTTCACCGGCATGTCACTCGCCGTGCGCGGCAACGTCCGGGTGGCTGCGGCCGCCCGCGAGAGCGGCGAGCGGCAGGCCACGCGGATCGCGTTCAGAACCGGCGGTGTCGCCGGAATGTTCACCGTCGGCCTTGGCCTGCTCGGCGCCGCTGTCGTCGTACTGATCTACAAGACGAACGCGTCAAGCGTGCTCGAGGGATTCGGGTTCGGAGCCGCGCTGCTCGCGATGTTCATGCGGGTCGGCGGCGGCATCTTCACCAAGGCCGCCGACGTCGGCGCCGACCTGGTCGGCAAGGTGGAGAAGGGCATCCCTGAGGACGACCCGCGCAACGCGGCGACGATCGCCGACAACGTGGGTGACAACGTCGGCGACTGCGCCGGCATGGCGGCCGACCTGTTCGAGTCCTACGCGGTCACCCTGGTGGCCGCGCTGATCCTCGGCAAGGCCGCGTTCGGCTCGCAGGGCCTGGTCTTCCCGCTGATCGTTCCTGCGATCGGCGTGCTCACGGCGATGGCCGGAATTTTCTTCGTCGCCCCCAGAAAGAACGACCGCAGCGGGATGACCGCGATCAACCGCGGCTTCTTCCTGTCAGCGATCTTCTCGCTGGTGCTCGTCGTGATCGCCTCGTTCGTGTACCTGCCGTCGTCGTTCAGCAAGCTGAAGGGCATCACCGACCCGGCCATCCTGCACCACTCCGGTGACCCGCGGGTGCTCGCGATCGTGGCCGTCGTGATTGGCCTGGCGCTCGCCAGCGCGATCCAGTTGCTCACCGGCTATTTCACCGAGACCAACCGGCGGCCAGTCAAGGAGATCGCCGATTCGGCGCGCACTGGCCCGGCGACCGTCATCCTGTCCGGCATCTCGGTGGGCCTGGAGTCAGCCGTCTACTCCGCGCTGCTGATCGGGGCGGCGGTGTACGGCGCGTTCCTGCTCGGCGCCGGTAACCCGACGATCGCATTGTTCGCGGTCGCGCTCGCGGGCACCGGCCTGCTGACCACGGTGGGCGTGATCGTATCGATGGACACCTTCGGTCCGGTTTCTGACAACGCGCAGGGCATTGCCGAGATGAGCGGTGACGTGGAAGGCGAAGCGGCTCAGGTGCTGACCAGGCTTGACGCTGTCGGCAACACCACCAAGGCGATCACCAAGGGCATCGCGATCGCCACCGCGGTGCTCGCGGCCACCGCGTTGTTCGGCGCGTTCCGCACCACGGTGGAGACCGCGCTCGGGCACGCGGCGAACACGTTCAGCCTGTCGGTCGACCGGCCGAACGCCCTCGTCGGCCTCATCGTCGGCGCCTCCGTGGTGTTCTTCTTCTCCGGGCTCGCGATCCAGGCGGTCGGCCGGGCGGCTGGCCGGGTGGTGTTCGAGGTGCGCGAGCAGTTCAGGACGCATCCGGGGATCATGGACTTCACCGAGAAGCCAGAGTACGGCCGGGTCGTCGACATCTGCACCAAGGATTCGCTGCGCGAGCTGGCGACCCCTGGCCTGCTCGCGGTGCTCATGCCGATTGTGATCGGGTTCGGGTTCGGCTACGTACCGCTCGGCACCTTCCTGGCCGGGGCGATCGCGGCGGGGGTGCTGATGGCGGTATTCCTCGCGAACTCGGGTGGTGCCTGGGACAACGCCAAGAAGCTAGTTGAGGACGGGATATACGGAGGCAAGGGTTCCGAGGCACATGCCGCCACGGTCATCGGGGACACGGTGGGTGACCCGTTCAAGGACACCGCAGGCCCGGCGATCAACCCGCTGATCAAGGTGATGAACCTGGTCTCGCTGCTGATCGCCACCAGCGTGGTCAAGTACGCGGGCAACACCGGCCTGCGAGCCGGCGTGGCCGTCGGCGCGCTGGCGATCGTGGTCGCCTCGGTCGTGATCTCCAAGCGGCGCGCCACCGGCATCGCCCCGTCCGAGAACGAGGTCCTCGACGGGCCAGCTGCGGAGGCACCCTCAGCGGCTGAGGAAGAGAAGCCGTCGCAGACCGCGAGCGCCTGACACTTCGCGCGTCGTCTTGGCGTAGCCTGCTGCCGTGCGTGACGATGGAGGCATGGCAGCGGAACGGCAGCTCATCATCATGCGGCATGCGAAGGCTGGTGAGTTGCCTGGTGGTCCCGACATCGAGCGGGCGCTGCGGCCACGGGGCCGCAAGAACGCCGAGTCGGCCGGCCAGTGGCTGGCCGACCAGCAAGTCGCGCCCGATCTCGTGCTCTGCTCGAAGGCAAGGCGGGCCAGGCAGACCTGGCAGTACGTGAGCGGCAGGCTGAATACTCGCCCGGAGGTGATCGTCGATGCTCGGTTGTATGGGGCCGATGCCGGGCAGTTGCTCGGCATTCTCGCCGAGACCGGGCCGCAGGTGACCAGTGTGATGTACGTAGGGCACAATCCGGCCGCGGCCGAGGTAACCGAGGTTCTGATCACCGAGCCCATTGCCTTCCCCACCGCGGCGATCGCTGTCATCGGCCTGACCGCACCGTGGCCCGAACTCGCCGGCGGTGCCGGTGAGCTGATCGCGTCCTGGACCCCGCACGCACAGCAGTAGCCGACCGACCAGTAGTGCGCCAGGGAGGAAGCTGATGTCGGCCGAAGTGCTGCGGTTGCGTGGGGTAGGGGTCAGGCGCGAGCAGTCGATGTTGCTCAGGGACGTCAACTGGACCGTCCGTGACGATCAGAGCTGGGTCATCGTGGGCCCGAACGGCGCGGGCAAGACCACGTTGTTGCAGGTCGCCTCCGGGCTGGTGATGCCAACGCAGGGCCGCGCCGAAGTTCTAGGCGAGCCGCTGGACGGAGTGGACCTCGCCGAACTGCGCAGCCGGGTTGGGTTCGCCAGCGCGGCCGTTGCTGATCAGGTGCCGCGCCGCGAGAAGGTCATTGACCTGGTGATGACGGCCGGCTACGGGACGATAGGGCGCAGCGGTGAGGAGTTTGACTCATTTGACGTCGCCAGGGCAGTTGAGTTGCTCGACTCGGTCGGCTGCGCGCACTTGATCAGGCGCCGATTCGGCACGCTGTCCGAAGGTGAGCGCAAGCGGGTCCAGATCGCCAGGTCGCTGATGGCCGACCCGGAGATGCTGATGCTTGATGAGCCTGCCGCAGGCCTCGACCTAGGCGGCCGGGAAGATTTGCTGACCAGGATCTCAGCACTACTGAGGGACCCGAGGTCTCCGGTGCTGGTGATGGTCACTCATCACGTCGAGGAGGTGCCTGCGGGCTTCACGCACGCCATGCTGATGCGCGCGGGCGCGGTGCTGGCGGCCGGGCCGATCACCGCCGTCTTCACTCAAGGCAATCTCTCGAAATGCTTTGGCGTCCCGCTGATTGTCGAGCGGCGCGGCGCCCGGTGGGTGGCTCGCGCCGTGCTCAGGTGACTGGCGTCGCAGCGCTGGCGATCTTCGCCGCCGCTGTCGCCGCTGGCGCCATCAACGCCGTAGTCGGATCGGGCTCGCTGATCACATTTCCCACGCTGCTCGCGTTCGGGTTCGCCCCGGTCGTCGCCAACGTGTCGAACAACGTGGGCATCATCCCGGGTAACCTCAGCGCGTCCTTCGGCTACCGAGCGGAGCTCACCGGTCAGCGGGACCGGCTCTGGCGGCTCGGCATCGCGTCGCTGACCGGAGCGGCCGCAGGGGCGATCGCCTTGCTAGCGTTGCCGGCAGGCGTGTTCAAGCTGGTCGTGCCCGTGCTGATCATCGGGGGCTGCGTGCTCGTCGTCGTCCAGCCGAAGCTGTCGGCCTGGGTCGCGAGCCGCCACCACGAACGCCCGGATCACGTGGGTCCCGTCCTGATCGTCGGCGTCTTTCTCACCGGCGCCTACGGCGGCTACTTCGGCGCCGCCCAGGGGGTGCTGCTTGTCGGGCTGCTCGGTGTCTTCCTGACCGACAGCCTGCAACGCATCAACGCGGGCAAGAACGTGCTGGTCACGATCGTGAACGGCGTCGCCGCCGTGATCTTCATTATCTTCGCCCACATCGCCTGGCTGGCCGTGGCGCTGATCGCGATCGGGTCGGCCGCCGGCGGCCTCATCGGCGCGAAGGTAGGCCGCAGGCTGCCGCCGCTCGCCCTGCGCTTCATCATCGTGATCATCGGCATCATCTCAGCCGTCAAGCTGATCTTCTTCCCCTGACGCGCGAGCGAGAATTCCCGTGGCCACCGCCCGCTCGACCAGTTCCCTGGCGTACCGGCCGAGCGTCACCGAGCCATCTTCGATCAATTCGACTTTGGCGAGCACCTGCTCGGCGGTGATCCCGTGCCGCTGCCAGGTGCCGCCGCCCATGGCGACGTTCTCCAGCATCGGCTGCAGCCGGTCGATCGCCCGGGCGAACTTCGCCTCGGCGGTGCTGCGCTCGGTGAACTCAGCCCACAGTTGCCTCATCGCCGAACCCTGATCGGCGGGCAGGATCGCGAAGATCCGCATCGCGGCGGCTCGCTCGGCTGCGTCTTGCCGCTCGATGGCGCGGGCGTCGGCGTAGGCGAACAGGTCGCCGGCGTCGATCTCCACGATGTCGTGCACAAGCACCATGCTGGTCACCCGGGCCAGGTCGGTACCCTCGGGCGCGTGGTCAGCGAGCGCCATCACCATCATGGCGAGGTGCCATGAGTGCTCAGCCGAATTCTCGGCCCGGCCGATTCCGGCCAGCATTGTCTGCCTCAGCACCGACTTAAGCTTGCCGACCTCGGCGACGAACGCCATCTGCTCGTCGAGTCGCCCCATCGGCGTGCTACTGCGGCCCGAATCCAAGCAGGTGCAGCCCGTAGAGCAGTGCGGCGAACGCGACGATGACGCCGACGACCTTGGCGATCGAGAGGAAGCGCTGCTTGCGCGTGTTCGCCGCGTTCCGCCGCGGCTGCGGCTTTCGCTTGGGCTGTCCTGGCTGCCGTCGGCCCAGCTCAGGTATCGGCTTGCGCAACTGGCGTGCTTTCCGCGCCTTACGCCAGTTCAGTCGCCGTCGCTGCGGTGGCGGTGGCGGACTGGGGACGCGACGGAGCCGCTCAGCTGCGGAAAGTTCGGTGAACTTGGCCGGTTCGGCCTCTCCGGATGTGAGATCGCGAAGCTGTTGATCAAATTCGTCAGGGTCTGGCATGGCTGGGCTGGACTCCACAGGGCTGAGACTCCACGGGCATGGACGCAAGTATGGCGGACGAGTACAGGATAAATCGCCTGATGCTCTGCTCCAGCGGACGCCACGACGAGTAACAACCCTGTGTGACAACATGACTACGTCATGCAACTATTCAGGATGGGAGAACAACTGCTGCGGGGGGAGTATAGGCGCAATGACTGACTATAGGTACATATCGACGACCGGCGCGGGAACGCCAGCGCCCAGTGACGAGTTTTCGCAGTCGGTCGGTGCCGACGGGCCGCCAGGGGAGCCACCACCGACCTGCTGATCAGGTTTTCCACCGTGGCCGGCGAGCTTGGCAGCGCGGACACCGCGAGAGATCCGCGCGGTTTCGCGATCAAGTTCTACACCGGCGAGGGCAAACTACGATCTGGTCGGCAACAACACACCGATCTTTTTCATCCGCGACCCGCAGAAATTTCAGGACTTCATCCACAGCCAGAAGCGGCACGCCGCAGTCCTGGCGGCACATGAACGGCTACGGCAGTCACACGTTTCTGTGGTATAACGGCGGCGGGCCTCGACGCCGGGTAGCGGGCGTCGCTTACTCGCGCTGGGCGGCGATCAGGTCGCGGTACCAGGCGAACGACGCCTTAGGCGTACGCCGCTGGGTGGCCGGGTCCAGGTGGACCAGACCGAACCGCTGGTGGAACCCTTCGCTCCATTCGAAGTTGTCGGTCAGCGTCCACTGGAAGTAGCCGCGCACGTCCAGGCCGTTGGCCATCGCATCGTGCACGGCTCTGATGTGCCCGTCCAGGTAGTCGATCCGGCCTTGGTCGGGGACCGTGCCGGCGTCGGTCACTTCGTCGGGCTGCGAGCAGCCGTTCTCGGTGATGTACACCGGCGGGAGCGCGTCGCCGTAGCGCTCGGCCAGCAGGCCGAGCATTTCGGTCAGGCCGGCTGGGACAACGGGCCAGCCAAAGGCCGTGATCGGGTAATCGGGTATCGGCTGCATCTGAAACGGCAGCGGGGAATCGGGCAGCGCGGACAGCCTGGTCGGCATGTAGTAGTTGACGCCGATCCCGTCGATCGGGGCAGAGATAACATCGAGGTCACCTTCTCCGATACAGGAAAGTCCATTTTCCGATATTCCGAAAGCGGAGAGGTCGGGGTAGGCGCCGAGTAGGACGGGGTCGGTGAACAGCCGGTTCTGCAAGACGTCGAAGGCGCTGGCGGCGCCGATGTCGGCCGCGTCTGAACTGGCCGGCCAGGCGGGCGAGTAGTTGTTCGTGATCATTACTTCGCGGGCGCCGGCTGCGCGGAGCGCTGCGGTCGCAAGGCCATGACCGAGCAACTGGAAGTGCGCGGTCGGCAGCGCGTCGAGCATCAGCGCCTTGCCCGGCGCGTGGATCCCGAGCGCGTAGCCGAACGCGGTCACCACGGACGGCTCGTTGAGCGTTATCCACGTCCCGATCCGGTCCGCGAGCCGCTCGGCGACGATCCCCGCGTAGTCGCCGAACCTCTGCGCAGTCGCCCGGTCCAGCCATCCGCCAGCGTCCTCGAGCGGCTGGGGCAGATCCCAGTGATACAGGGTGGCGAACGGCGTGATGCCGACTGCCAGCAGCGCGTCCGTGAGCCGATCGTAAAAGTCCAGGCCAGCGGCGTTGACCGGGCCGCTCCCGGTTGGCTGGATCCGCGGCCAGGCGATCGAGAACCGGTAGGCGGTCAGCCCAAGGTCGGACATGAGCCGGACGTCGTCGCGCCACCGGTGATAGTGATCGGCGGTGACGTCACCGGTGTGGCCATCCCTGATCGTGCCAGGCTGCCGGCAAAAGGTGTCCCAGATCGACTCGCCGCGGCCGTCTTCGGCGACCGCGCCTTCGATCTGATAGGCGGAGGTGGCAACACCCCACTGGAATCCAGGTGGGAAATCGGGCATAAGCGCATCGGTCATTCGCCGATAGTAGCCGCCGCCGGAGTGCGGGGACAGCGTGGGAACCTCGCTGTGGTCGGCGGGCGGCGGCCCCGGGACAGCGTGGCCTCGTTGCTGTCGCTATGGCAGCAGCGTGGGATGGTTGCTGTTGCCGTTCTTGCGAGGGGATCGGGCGGATCGGGAGGTGCGTCCCGCCGGGCTAGGGCTAGGGCTAGGGTCCGGGCTGCCGGGGCCGCTGCTAGGACCGTCGACCACGACTCGGTCCATGATCATGGACTCGCCTCGGAATAGGGGAGTGTCTCTGACCTGGCGTTCGATCGCGGCGGCGGACATCGTGTAGCCGATGAAAAGCAAGAGCGACACGGCCTCCATCACGATCCACAGCCAAGGCGACGCGAGCTGGGTGCTCCAGTCGTTCAGTCCGTGCAGAACGGCGGGCAGCGTAATGCCGAACAGGATCAGCGGGATCCGGCGCCTGTGGTAGTTGACGCCCATGCCGATGAAGAAGGCGGCGATGCCGGCCCAGACGGCGTGCTGGAAGCCGTCGACGAACACTCGCTCGGCGAAGCTGAGTATCAGCCGTATGTCGAACCCGGGCCCGGTCTTGTCACTGCCCTGCATCAAGTAGCTCGCCGTGTAATACACCGACTCGCGGACGCCGAACGTCAGCCCGGAGATCGTGCCAAGGAACATCCAGACCCGCACGTCCAGCGTGATCTTCCAGACCCAGCGCAACAACAGCGCCGCGATCAGGATCGGGAGCGCCTTGGTGACCTCCTCGGCGAGCCCGACGCCATAAATCCACGGCGGCACGCTACGCGGCGCGAGGGTGGTGTTGCCGAACGCGTTCTCCCACGGCAACGTCAGCGTGGGCAGCAGCACGAGCACGGCCGCGACGATCCCCACCGCCAGCCAGCCGATCAGCCTGGTGATCCGGCCTGGCTTGATCAACAGCCAGAACGCGACCGCCCACAGCGGCGCGATCGCGAGGCTGTACGCCCAGCCGGGCACGCTCGTCTTCGTCGTGCCGGAGAACAGCACGACGAACAGCGACGGCAGCAGGCCGTAGGCGATCACGAGCAGCCGAGAGCCTTGCTTCCAGCCCGGATCCTTGAGCCAGCTTCGCACCGGGACCAGGATGTGCACCGCGGTGGCGAAGTCGCCGCCAGGGGAGTCGGCTCGGGCGTGGCGGGTGTGCCCATAGACGGGGCTGCTGTGACTAGCCGAGATGTCACCGCGCCACAGGCCAGAGCGATGAACCGCGCTCGGATGCTTGCCTTCCGACTCGTCCGACTCGTCCGCGTCGTTGATGCCGTCATCGTCGCCGCTGATATGGATGACGGTATCGGACCGGGGAACGGGCACATCTTCCCAGCTCACCGCTGCCGGCCCCGCCTCCGGCCCCGGCTGTTGCTGCTGGTTAGGTTCTGCCCCGGAGCAAAGCTCGATCCGCAGCTCAGGCCCGAGCGGGTTGGCCAGGTGCACGTAAATCGGCTGCTGCACGGCCACCGAGCTGACCGGCAGACCACCGATAAAGGTGCGACCCTTGCCGAGGTCATCTAGCACCCAGGCGTCGGCCTGCCACCTCACCTGGGCATGCTCGCGCGAGACGATCGGGTCAGACACCACGACGGCGTTCTCCGGACTGCGGCCGATCCCGATCGTCTGGCCGGGTTCGAAGCGATGCGTCTGTCCAGCGAAGGTAACTTTAAGCTCGGGCATGGCAGCCTCAGGGTACCGAGCGGGAGCCCGTAGTTGTAACCCTCGCCTGAGATCAGGCGGTGGCCGCTTCCTCGATCGCCTGATCGACTTCGGCATGCCTGGCGGCCAGTTCAGCGGCGTATTTTTCCTCGTCGATCTTTTCGGCCAGGTCTTCGTCGGCTCGCATCAGCGACTCCAGGTCCGCGTCGGCTGCGCTCAGCACCCCGAGGTCGGCGAACGCGTGCCTGACCTTGGGCCCCCACAGGCCGATATCCCTGACGCACGGCACGATCCTGGTGAACAGCAATGATCTGAACGCCTGCTGGACCGGTGACTTGTCAGTGAAGTCCATGCACTCATCGACGTCGAAGTCGAGTCGCTCCCATACCTCTTTGCCGCGGAACCTGTCGTTCATCAGGTAGCAGCCCTCGATGAGGAATTCCTCGCGCTCGGCCCGCTCGGCGTCGGTCAACTCCGCGTAGTAGTCACGCAGCGCGAGCCGGCCGAATGCGACGTGCCTGGCCTCGTCCTGCATCACGTACGCGAGCAACTGCGTGACCAGCGGGTTGTTCGACATGTCCCGGTGCACGCCGAACGCGGCCAGGGCCAGGCCCTCGATCAGCACCTGCATGCCGAGGTACGGGTAGTCCCACCGGCCGTCGGCGAGGGCCTCGCCGAGCAGCTTGGCCAGGTCATCGTTGATCGGGTAGTAGACGCCGATCTTGTCCTTGATGAACTTCGCGTAAAGCTCGACGTGCCGCGCCTCGTCCATCACCTGGGTGGCGGCGTAGAACTTCGAGTCGATGTCGGGCACCGTCTCGACGATGCGCGCCGCCACGGTCAGCGCTCCCTGCTCACCGTGCAGGAACTGGCTGAACAGCCAGGAGGACAAGTGCAGCCCAAGCTCGTCGCGCTGCGCCTGGTTGAGCAGGTTCCACTGCCGCGAGCCGTAGATCGGATTCAGCTCATCGCCTTGGTCCATGATGTTGCTCGGGTTGACGGGGATATCCCATTCGATGCGCTTGGTGGCGTCCCACTGCTTGTCCTTGCCGCGCTGGTACAGGTCGAGCAGCCGACTGCGGCCGTTGTCGTAGTCCCAGTTGAACCTGGTGAAGCCAGTCACCGGTACGTCCCAGGTGCCGGGCTCGACTTTGGTGACGTAGTGGTCGTAGGTGCTCACGGCTGGCCCCTTTACGGACGCGATATCGCAAATGCTACTTGCCAGTAGCCTTCGGGGCTAGAGCGCAAGGGCCGACAGGTGCCAGGGCTACTGGTGCATCGGCTCTTCGTGGTCCGCGTGGCCTACGAGTTCGATTTGGAACGTCGAGTGCTCCACGTCGAAGTGGTCGCTCAGGCACTCCTGCAGCACGTCGAGCATCCGCGCGCTGCTGCCGTCGGCCAGCACCTGCGGTTCGACTACGACGTGCACGGACAGCACCGGCAGGCCAGAGGTGATCGTCCAGGCGTGCAGGTCGTGCACGCTGGTGACGCCCGGCAGGCCGACCAGGTGGCGGCGTACCTCGCTGAGGTCGATCCCGCGCGGGCTGGCCTCAAGCAGTACGTCGATAGCATCGGCGAGCAGCCGCCAGGTGCGCGGCAGGATCAGCGCGCCCACCAGCAGCGAAGCGATGGGGTCAGCCCGGGCGAACCCGGTCAGCCCGGTCACCAGCCCGGTGACGATGACCGCTGCCGCGCCGAACGCGTCGGAGGCGACCTCGAGGAACGCGCCCCTGATGTTCAGGCTCATCGACTGGCCTCGGCGTAGCACGAACAGGCTGGTGCCGTTGGCCGCCAGCGCCACCAGCCCGAAGGCGACGAGCAGCGGCGAGTGCACCGAGGCCGGTGTCACCAGCCGGCTGATCGCCTGGGAAATGACGAAGAGCGATATGCCGAACAAAACCACGGCGTTCACCACGGCAGCCAGAATCTCGGCCCTGGCGTAGCCGAAGGTGCGTTTAGGGGTGGCCGGTCGGGTCGCGAACACGACCGCCAGCAACGAGAGCCCAACCCCGGCGGCGTCGGCGGCCATGTGCGCGGCGTCGGCGAGCAGCACGAGCGCGCCGCTGATCCAGGCGCCAGTCGCCTCGGCGACGGCGACGCTGAGCGTGATCAGCATGACGATGACGAGCGACTTGCGGTGCTGGCCGGTAAGAGTCAGCCGGGACCCGTGACTGTGCCCGGGCCCATGCCCGTGACTGTGCCCGTGCCCGTGACTGTGCTCGCGATGATTGCGCGGCCCAGTGCCGCCGTGGCTGATTCTCCCCTGGGCTTCGGGCGGTCCGCAGCGCCCTTGCCCGTCGATGCTCCCGTGGCCCTGTTCGGTCATGACGACGGCGAGTCGCCCTTTCCTGGTGCGAGGAGTTCGTAGGCAGGGTTGACCATGACGATCGCGCGACCGCGCGATCCGACCTGCCCGGTGAGCCGCACCTTCGCTCCCGGGTCGAATCCTGGTATGTACGACCGTCCGTAAAACATCGCGGTCAGTTCACCGGTTGAGTCCTTGATCTCGCAGGCGAGCACGGTGTTGCGCTCGACCGGCATGATCTCGACGGAATGCACGCGGCCTTCGACGGTGGCGCGGCCGCGCTTGGCCAGTTCGCCGATCGGCGTGGCGCCGGCCCGGGGCACGGGACGGTTGTACTCCAGGGCGTCCGACGCGCCCAACCGCGACGGCTCGGTGAAGCCGGCGGCCGCCTTCGGCGCCAGCCGGCCGCCGACGTCGGCGACCTCAGGCTGTGCGGGTCCTTCGCCTGGCGGCGGTACCTCAACCGTCGCCGTCACGGTGCTGCCCGCCGATCGCTCGCGCTCCTTCGCGATGAGGCTCTCCACTCTGCTGCGGACGTCGAAGGGCACAATCGTGGCCGCGGCGTGCGGGATCTGGCTTACCACGCTGGCGATCTTGTCAGCGGTGCGATCATGCAACAGCCGACCGAGCAGCGGCGTGTAGCTGCGGCGCGGCAGCACGGCGGTGACGCCGACACCAGGCAGGCTCGCCTCCGCATGCACCATCTCAGCCGCCGCCTTCGCCAGCCGCCGGTCTGGGCAATCGACGAGATCGAGTACCACGCCTGTATTCGCCCGCAGCCAATCCTGCCTGAGCTTGGCGGCCTGTGCGCTGTCGATAACGAAGTGCACCGCGCGCAGCGACGTCGGGCGCAGGCTGCGCGCGTAGCGCAGTCCGGCCAGCGTGGCGAGGTCGAAGGCGTCGACGAAGACGTAAACGGTCCGCCGCGAATAGGTGGGTGAGGTCGACTCGGGCTCGGCCTGCCGGCGTCGGGCCTCAATGCGCTCAAGCACTTCGGCCTCGACCCGGTACTCCCGGTTGACCCGGATCAGCAGGAATACAAGCACGGGAAACACGATGACCACCACGTAGGCGCCTTCGGTGAACTTGACGACTGCGAAGATCAGCACGACCAGACCGGTGTAGATGGCCCCGACGAGGCTGATCACGAAGTGCCGCCGCCAGTGGCGTGCCTTGTGCCGTTTGTGGTACTTAGCCATGCCGAAGCCCGCCATGCAGAACCCGGTGAATACCCCGATCGCGTAGAACGGGATGAGCCCGTTGACGTTAGCGCCGACGACGATCAGGAGGATCAGCGAGATCACGGTCAGCGTGATGATCCCGTTGGAGAACACCAGCCGGTGGCCGCGCTTGGTGAGCTGCCTGGGCAGGAACGAATCCTCGGCGACGAAGTTGGCGAGGAACGGAAAGCCGCTGAAACTGGTGTTGCCGCCGGTGAACAAGATAGCGGCAGTTCCTGCCTGGACCGCGATGAACCCGATCGTGCCGAGCGCACTGTTCCCGAAAACCAGCCTGGCCTCCTGAGCCAGCACGGTCGGCACGCCGCTGACGTTCGGCACTGTGTGCAGCACGTGCGCCAGCCAGGAGATCCCGGCGATCAGGAATGCGACGATGGCGCCCTGGGTCAGCAGCACCTGCCGCGCGTTGCGTCCCTCAGGCGGACGAAGCGCGCTGACCGCGTTGGAGACCGCCTCGATCCCGGTCAGCGAAGACCCGCCGTTGGCGAACGCCCTGAGCAGCACGAAGATGGACACGAAGGCGATCAGACTGGACCCAGGGTGGCCATCGCACCCGTTGCACCACGCGTCCTTACTCACCGTTGCGTGCGGCAGGCTGGAGAAGACCTCGCGGCCGATCCCGACCAGGATCATGATGCCGACCGTCCCCGAGAACAGGTAGGTCGGCAGCGCGAACGTACGGCCCGCCTCCCTGATCCCGCGCAGGTTGCCGTAGCACATGATCAAGATCGCGACGATCGAGATCGCGAGTAGCAGCTCCTTCTGCTGCGCGGCGGTCAGGCCGGGAATCGCGGACACGATGGCCGCGCTGCCCGCTGCGGTCTGGACGGCGACAGTGACCACATAGTCGATGAGCAGCGCCACCGCGGCGACCTGGGCGATCCTGGGGCCGAAGTTGTCGCGGGCGACGACGTAGGAACCGCCGGCCCTGGTGTACACCGACACGACCTCGCGGTAGAGCAGGACGACGATCACGATCCCCGCAAGCACCACGCCAGTCATCGGAATCAGCAGCGTGAACGCCGCTGCGTAGCCGAGAAACCTAGTCAGCTCGATCAGGATTTCCTCCGAGCCGTAGGCCGCGGAGGATATTCCGTCACAGGACAGCACGCCGAGCGCGAGTGGCTTGGACAGGCGTTCTTCGCTGAGCTGCTCGTTGACCAGTGGCGGACCTAGCAACCGACGCTTGATCGCGTAGCCGAGGCTCTCGGCCACATAGTCAGGGCTTTCTGGTAGCCCAACCTCTTTGCCAGCCGCCACGATTGCGATTCCTCCGCTCAAGCTGCCCGGCGCGGGTGACGCCGCGAACGTGGCCTTCATACCATCGTGACCTGACTGCCGCGCAAACCGGGCAGGTTCAAACAGTGTCCCCAGCGGAGTTGTTCCCCTTTCCTGGGTAGGAGAACGGCAGTGGCGTAGCGTCCGCTGTGCGGCAGAAAGGCTGCTTTGACATGACCACAACACCGGCGTCTGCCGGGGGTTCCGGGGGGTCGGCCACCCAGGCAGGCACCTCGGCGCCGGAGGCGAGTAGCGCGAGTAGGGAACGGGTTCTGCACCTGTCCGAGCTTGTTGGCCGTCCGATCACCGACCGCAAAGGCGCGTCGATCGGCCGGCTCGCCGACGTGATCGTGCGACTGCGCGGCGCCGACAAGCCGATGGTCACCGGCCTGGTCGCCTCGGTCGGCGGCCGTGACGTGTTCGTGCCGTTCGAGCAGGCCACCGGCTTCGACGGGGAGGTGCTCAAGCTATCCAGCGCCAAGCTGGACCTGCGGCGGTTCGAACGGCGCGACGGCGAAGTGCTGCTGCGCGCCGATGTGCTCGGCCACCGGCTGATCGACGTGCCGTCGGCGCACCTGATCAAGGCCGCCGACCTCGAACTGCGCGGCCAGGGCAACGACTGGGTGCTCGACGGCGTCGACACGCACCGCCGGGCGCGCGGCTTGCTCCGGCTGATCTCACCGGGCGACTCCGATCCGCACCAGTTCGAGGACTGGGCCAACTTCGAGCCGCTGATCGGGCACGCGAGCAGTGCGCTGCTGCGCGGCCCGTTCGGCCGGATCAGGCGGCTCAAGCCCGCACAGATAGCTGACCTGCTAGAGGAGGCGTCGAAGGCGGAAGAGACCGAGATACTCGGGCAGGTGCACGCCGACCCCGAGCTTGAGGCCGACGTGTTCGAAGAACTCGACGAAGACCTGGCCACCAGGCTGCTGGGGGCCAGGACCGACGCCGAGATCGCGGACGTGCTCGCCCGGATGCGAGCCGACGACGCCGCTGACGCGATCTCCGAACTCCCGCAACGCCGTCGTCAGCCTGTGCTCGATCTGCTGCCCGCCGGTCAGCGGGCCAAGGTGCTGACGCTGATGGGCTTCAACCCGACCAGCGCCGGCGGTTTGATGGGCATGGATTTCCTCGCCGTGTCGGAAGACGCACAGGTCGGTGAGGCGCTGGCGGCGGTCGCGAGTTCACTGAGCCTGCAGCCTGAGGCTCTGACCAGCGTGCACGCTCTCGACGCCGACGGTCGGCTGTGCGGGGTGGCCAAGCTGGTCGCGCTGCTCCAGGCCGAGCCGCGGGCGAAACTGTCGCAGGTCTGCGATGACGACCCGGTCAGGATCGGCGCCGACACCGACGTCGTCGACGTCGCCGTGCTGATGAGCGACTACAACCTGATCACGATCCCGGTGGTCGACGAGAACAGGACGATGATCGGGCTGATCACGGTCGACGACGTGCTCGAAGTTACGCTGCCCGACGACTGGCGTCGCCGGGAGGCGGCCGAACCGCCCGACTCTCACCGCGGGCTGCCGCGCCAGCAGCGCGGCAAGAAGGCATGACGAGGCCGCCTGATCCCACGCCGCAGGTGCGTCCGGGTGGGCTTGGCTATGCCAAGCCACCAGCGCCCAAACCCTCCGTGCCCAAACCCCCCGCGCCTCGGGTACCGACGCCGGCGCTCGAACAGCCGACCGCGGTACTCGATCAGGCGCACCTCGGCGACATCGAGGGCGCGTTCGGCCGGATCAAGGTAGACGAGGAACACCGCTCGGGCTGGCGCCGCCGCCTGATCACGTTCCTGGCTATCGTCGGGCCGGGCCTGATCGTGATGGTCGGGGACAACGACGCCGGCGGCGTCGCAACCTACGCCCAGGCCGGCCAGAACTACCGCTACAGCCTGCTCTGGGTGCTGTTGCTGCTGATCCCGGTGCTGGTGGTTAACCAGGAGATGGTGGTCAGGCTCGGCGCGGTGACCGGCGTGGGCCACGCGCGGCTGATCAACGAGCGATTCGGCAAGTTCTGGGGCTGGTTCAGCGTTGGGGATTTGTTTCTGCTCAATTTCCTGACGATCGTCACGGAGTTCATTGGCGTCTCGCTGGCGATGAGCTACTTCGGGGTCAGTCAGTACATTTCCGTGCCGATCGCCGCGGCCATGCTGGTGGCGATCACGGCGAGCGGCAGCTTCCGGCGCTGGGAACGCGCCATGTTCGGGTTCATCGGCGTCAGTCTGGTTTTGTTCATACCGCTGGTCTTCCTCGCGCATCCGCACGTGGGCACGATCGCGCATGACTTCGTCGTGCCGGGCATCCGCGGCGGCATTAGCTCGAACGCGGTGCTGCTGGTCATCGCGATCGTCGGCACGACGGTCGCGCCGTGGCAGCTTTTCTTCCAGCAGTCGAACGTGATCGACAAGCGGATCACGCCGCGCTTCATCCGCTACGAGCGGGCCGATACCTTCCTCGGCTCGCTCGTCGTGGTGGGGGGCGCCTCGATAATTCTGGTCGCTACCGTCTACGCGGTCAGCGGCACCAAGCTGTTCGGGCACTTCACCGACGCACTCGGCGTCGCGAACGCGTTCGGTGCCAAGAGCGGCTTCCTCGGTGCCGTGTTCGCGCTCGTGCTGCTTGACGCTAGCATCATCGGCGCCGCCGCTGTCACGCTGTCTACCAGCTATGCGTTCGGCGACGTGTTCAACCTCAGGCACTCGCTGCATCGCAAGTTCTCCGACGCCAAGCCGTTCTACGCCAGTTACACGGCGATCGTCGTACTGGCGGCGGCCATCGTGCTGATACCCGGCGCGCCGCTTGGGCTGCTCACCACCGCTGTGCAGGCTCTGGCTGGCGTGCTGCTGCCCAGCGCGAGCGTGTTCCTCCTGCTGCTGTGCAACGACCCCGAGGTACTCGGCCCGTGGACCAACGCGCGCTGGCTGAACATCGTGGCCGGGCTGATCGTCGGGATCTTGCTGCTGCTGTCCGGCACGCTCGTGGTCACGACGCTGTTCAGCGGGGTAAGCGCGGCGGCGGTGGCCGTCTGGCTGGCAATCGGGCTGGTGGTCGGTTCGGCGGTCGCGCTCGGCTGGCTCAGGTTGGTGTCATCCCGGCGCGGCCACGCCGGGGTACAGCCAGCCGCGGCGTCGGCGCGCGCGAAGTTCCAACACATGAGTTCGGCCGAAAGGATGCGGTGGCGCATGCCGCCGCTGGCGCTGCTCAAGCCGGTGGTCTGGTCGCCGGGGACCAAGCTCGGCGTACTCCTGCTGCGCGGTTACCTGGTGGTCTCCGTGCTCCTCCTCATCGTGAAAGCCGTCCAACTAGGCAGCGGCTAGCCCACCCCCCACGAGGGTCGATCCGCAAATCCACCCCATCCCCCTGCCCGCCAACCCTCCGATCATCAAGCCGTCCGCCTGATCACCCAGAATCTTCGGCCTGGAGCCGGACGAATTCAACCCAAGACCCGATGAATTCCCGGATCCATCGCTGATTCGCCGCCCGCCGCCGCGATGGATTCCCGAATTCATACCTGTTTTCCCGGCTGGATGTGGCAATTCATCGCGGGGTTGGTGTCGGCGGCCCGGCTGGATGTGGCAATTCATCGCGGGGTTGGTGTCGGCGGCCCGGCTGGATGTGGCAATTCATCGGGGGGTTGGTGTCGGCGGCCCGGCTGGATGTGGCAATTCATCGCGCTGGGTCGCTCATGCGGCGATCTTCCGTGATCATGGTCGGGCGTGTGATCGCGGAATCTTGACCGCGCCTGGTGACAGTAGCTCTCCGTGATCTTGGGGCGAACCATGATCGTGGAAATCCAGCCGCGCCCGCTGGTTGTCGTCGTTGACCTCGAAGACCTCGGGGACGAGGCCGGCTGCTCCGAATTGACTTTTGTCTGGTCGATCGGGCATCCTCGAAAGGAGTTCGACAAGGACACCTCGTTCGGTGAGGCGTCTTCACGGACATAGGCCACTGATCCCAACCGTCGAGAGACGCTCCGGATCAGGACACCTCTCCCCGGCCTAAGGGGTGAGGCCAAGTGGCTGCGCAGGCGACAGTGCCTAGGTGCCAGTGCCGCAAGCACGGTGCCGTAAGCACCGGGTCGCGCTACGCCGTGGAGTGCCAAAGCTCTAACGAGAGAGGTGCCTGCCCTTATGCGGTGTGCCTCCCGGCGGGTGTTGAGTGCTGCGTTGAAGGGAGGCGAGTCGTGGAACACGATAGACCGGGCCTGGACAGGCCCCATCCGCCGTCTTCCTTGCCCGTTCCGGGCACGCGCTCGCGCCCCGCGCTCCTTCCTTTGATGCCCTCAGCCGGCTAGCGCAAGGCCGTCAGATCGCGCGTGCCCCCCGGATCCCGCGTTGTTCGCGGGTGAAAGGGGTTCATCGTCATGACCTCAACCAGCCCGAGCCTGGTCGCGCCGGGTCGTGCCGCCGGGCTGCCCTCGGCGGACGTCGGCGACATCAAGGGCGCGTTCGGAACGATCTCAACCGACGACACCGGCGCGCGCACCTCGGTGTCGGCCAAGCTCAAGACGCTGCTCGCGATCGTCGGACCCGGCCTGATCGTGATGTGCGGCGACAACGACGCCGGCGCGTTCTCCACCTACGGGCAGGCCGGGCAGTCATACGGCACCAAGCTGCTGTGGACGTTTCTACTGCTCATCCCGGTGCTGTACGTCAATCAGGAGATGGTGCTCCGGCTCGGCGCGGTGACCGGCGTCGGCTACGCCAAGCTGCTGCTCGAGCGCTTCGGCCGGTTCTGGGGCGCCTTCAGCGTCATCAACCTGTTCTTGCTCAACGCGCTGACGATCATCACCGAGTTCATCGGGATCACGCTGGCCGCCCGCTACTTCGGCGTGCCCAAGATCCTCGCGGTCATCCTTGCGGGCGCTGTCATCGTGCTCGCCGCGTCGACCGGCAGCCTCCGGCGGTTCGAGCGGATGGCGATGATCTTCTGCGCCGGTTCGCTGCTGCTCATACCGCTCTACCTGCTCGCCCACCCGCCGGCTGGGCAGATGGCGCATGGGTTCGTGGTGCCGTCCATCCCCGGCGGTACGGGCAGCCTGGGCACCGTCATGCTGCTCGTGATCGGGATCGTTGGCACCACGGTCGCGCCGTGGCAGCTGTTCTTCCAGCAGTCCTACATCATCGACAAGCGGATCACGCCGAGGTTCATGCGGTATGAGAAGGCCGACCTGTGGATCGGCATCCTGATCGTGGTGATCGGGGGCAGCGCGTTGATGGGCGCGACCGCGGCCGCGTTCGCCGGGATGCGGCACGGGCAGTTCACCGACTCGGCCGGGCTGGCCCAGGGCCTCGCCGCCTACGCCGGTCACACGGCCGGAGCGGTGTTCGCCGTGGCCCTGCTCGACGCCTCCATGATCGGTGCGTTCGCCGTGTCGCTGTCCACGGCCTACGCGATCGGGGACGTACTCGGGCTGAAGCACTCGCTGCACCGCGGCGTCAAGCAGGCCAAGGGCTTCTACGCGATGTACGCGGCGCTGATCGCGCTGGCCGCCGCGATCGTGCTGATCCCGGGGAGCCCGCTCGGGCTGCTCACCGTCGGCGTGCAGGTGCTGGCGGGCGTGCTGCTACCCAGCGCGACGGTCTTCCTGTTGCTGCTCTGCAATGACAAGGAGGTCCTTGGTCCCTGGGCGAACGGGAAGATCACCAACGTGCTCGGCGTCACGGTCGTCGGCGTGCTCGTCATGCTCTCGGCGATCTTGATGTGTCTCGGTACTGTTCGGCACGGTCTCATCGACCGTAGTGATCGCGATCATGGTGACCGCCGTGGCCGCTGGGCTAGCCGTGGCCACCGTCATCGCGGTTCGGGGCTGGCGCCGCAGGCTGGCCGGCCACGTTCAGCGCCGGCCCGTTATCGACCGGAAGACGAAGGAGAACTGGCGGATGCCCTCGCTGGCCGTGCTCGCCCCGGTTCAGATGTCGGCTGGCAGGCGGGTGGCGATGCTCGCTATGTGGGCCTATCTGGGACTGGCGTTCGTGCTGGTCATTGTCCGCGTTGTGCAGCTCGCGCTTGTTCACTGACCAGACGAGTCTCGGTGTCGCTGGCTCGGCCGGCGGCGATATTGAGGAACGTGGCCACGCCCGCGAACGTCTCGCCGACGGCGCGCCCGGCCAGAGCCGTCTGGTAGGCCCGGTACCGGGCCAGCTCCCACGCCTTACCTTGCGATGACAACAGGGCACAGGCAGGCTCCGGCTGGTCGCTCCACGCCCAGTCACCGACGCGGTCGGGCTCGTTGTCGGCTCGATCAGCCGCCGGATGAATGAAGTCGATGTGGTCGGTGCCCTGACCGATCTGGTTTCTGACGAACCTGAGTCCAGCGAGCGTCTCTTCGGTGTGCGCGCTGCTGGCGACCTCGTTCAAGGCCTGGTCGTAGGCCTCGGGGTGATAGCGCACCAGGGTGGCGTCGACGATCGTCACCCACCAGACCGCCTCGCTCACCACGGCGAAGGCCCTCGGGCGGTCCCAAGCTGTCACTTTCGCCAGCCGGTCGGTTACGTCGGCCATCGCGATGATCGACCAGGCGAGCGCGTTCACTTCGGCGGCGCGGTCGGCCTTGCTCGCCCGGTTCCACACCACCCGGCACTCCGCTGAGCAGAACCTCGCATGCTCACGACGCGGCGCGAAAGATGCGCCGCACTGGTCACATGTCCTGGAGATGACCACCTACCGATGCTATGCGCACCGCCTGCGAGCTCCGCACTGCCCAGACCAAGCTGATATGCGCCTGGCAGGGTTCAGGTGATTCACGTGTTGTTCATCTTTACGTCGGTGACATGTCGCCTGGACTGCGTAGTTTGGCGCCGTGGGGACCGCTAGCACACCAGATCTCATCTCGGCGCTTGACGACGCACCGGTTAGCAGGTTCCACCTGCGGGCCGCGGTTGTCTCGGGCATGGGTTTCTTCACCGATGCCTATGACCTGTTCATCATCGGCATCGTCTCCACACTGCTCAAGACTGAGTGGCAACTCAGCTCAGATCGGCTTGCCATACTAAACGCGACGATGCTGGGCGCGGCGTTCCTTGGCGCGATGGTCTTCGGCCGGATCGCCGACGTTGTCGGACGCAAACGGGTGTACTGGCTGGTCGCGGTCATCATGGTGGCAGCCGCGCTCGGCTCGGCCCTGTCACCGTCGTTCTGGCCGCTCGTAGGCTTCAGGTTCCTGCTCGGGTTCGGCGTCGGCGGCGATTACCCGGTGAGCGCCGTGCTCATGACCGAGTACTCCAACGCCAAGGATCGCGGTCGTCTGGTCGGCTTGGTGTTCTCCACGCAGGCGCTCGGCCTGATCGTCGGCCCGATTGTGGCGTTGAGTCTGCTCGGCGCCGGCACCAGCACCGATATCACCTGGCGGGTGCTGCTGGCACTCGGCGCGGTCCCGGCAGCGGCCGTCGTCTACCTGCGTCGCAAGATGCCAGAGTCGCCGCGTTACCAGGCCCAGGTGCTCGGGAATGGAGCGCAAGCGGCGGCCCAGTTGTCCGCCTTCAGCGATGGCCGGGCGACCGGCGCCGGGGACGCGGTACCGGCCCACCGGATGGGCCTGCGGGAATTTTTCAGCGATCGCAAGCTCATGGTGACCCTGGCCGGCACGGCTGGCTGCTGGTTCTTGCTCGACTACGCCTACTACGGCAACACGATCTCCACGCCCCAGATCATCAAGCTGATCTCGCCGACCTCGTCAACAATGACGACGATCGCGATCCAGCTGGCGATCTTCGTCGTCGCCGCTGTTCCCGGCTACCTGCTCGCGATCGCTCGGTTGGATCGCATCGGGCACCGCAAGCTGCAGTTGATCGGCTTCGCGATGATGGCCGCCTGCTTCGCGGTGATCTCGCTCGTGCCTGGGCTGACGACGGTCGTGCTGCCGTTCTTGCTGGTCTACGGGATCAGCTACTTCTTCACCGAGTTCGGTCCCAACGTGACGACCTTCGTGCTGGCCGGTGAGCTGTACCCGGTCTCGGTCCGGGCCACGGGCCACGGGATATCCGCCGGGATCGGGAAGTTCGGCGCCTTCATTGGCGTCTTCTTGTTCCCGATCCTGCAAAAGGCGCTCGACCTGCGGGTGACCCTGTTGCTGACCGCCGGGGTCTCCGTGCTTGGCCTGCTGCTGACCCTCGTGCTGCCCGAGCCCGCCGGGCGTAACCTCGATGACATTTCAGGTCAGCTAGGCGCGCGAGAGCTGGCCAGAAGCCCGCTGGCGGCGACGTTCTCGGCGACGACGCCAGGCCCGGCGGATTCGCTTGGCCAGCAGGATCACCGCCGCCACGCCGATCACTAGCAGAATCGCCGCGATCAAAGCCGCGACTAGCGGGTGCAGCAGCGCGAGCACCACCATGCCGGCCACCGTCAGGTCTTCGAGCAGGCTCGCGACCACGTTACTGGCCGGCTCCGGGCTGGTGTTGACGCCGATCCTGACCCCGGTCTTGACCAGATGGGTGGCCAGCGCCGTCCCGCCGCCGATCGCCGCCGCGATCGCCTGCGACAGGGTGTGCGCGTGGCCGGCCATCAGCGCGCCGATTGCCGCGCCCATGACCGGCCTGATCGCGGTGTGCACGGCGTCCCACACCGAGTCGACGTACGGGATCTTGCCGACCACGAACTGGCCGGCGAACAGCACTCCGGCGACGATCAGCACGTCGGTGCGCTCAAGCACTGGCGACACCGCCGTCATGTGGCCGTACCGGCCGAGCAGGCCTAGCAGCAGCACCACCGCGTAGGAGTTGATGCCGCTCGCCCATCCGCTAGTGAAGACAAGAGGTACAGCGGACATGGGATTCCCCCGGGGTAAAGCGGAACGCGAGACCGGACCAGGATAGTAATGGGAAACGCTAAGGGCCGTCCAGCCTATGTAGCCGCAAGGGAGCGCAGCCATGATCCTCGATCTCAGCAAGCCGAAGCACGTCGCGGCGGAGGCCAGGCTCAAGGAGGAGCCGATCGTCTGGCTCACCACGGTGAATCCGGTCGGCCAGCCGCAGTCTTCGCCGATCTGGTTCCTCTGGGACGGCGAGGAATTCTTGATGTACGGCTCCGCGGACGGCCCTAAGACCCCGAACATCAAGGCCAATCCGCGCGTCAGTCTGCACCTTGAGGGCAATCTCCGCGGCGGTGACATCGTCACATTCGAAGGCGAGGCCAGGATCGACGAGGCCGCTCCCGCCCTGACCGAGGTCTCCGATTTCCTGTCCAAGTACGGCGAGATGATCGAGCGGGCCGGCTGGACCCCGGAGGAAATGGCGCAGGAGTACCCGCACGTGATCAGGGTGATCCCGAAGAGAGTCAGGATCTGGTAGCTAGCCGCGCACCGCGCCGGTCACCAGCCAGCGGGAGCCGTGCGCCCGCCAGGTCAGCGTGACGAACCTGGCGGCGAGCCAGGCTGAGATCGCGAGCCATAGCCCGAGCAGGCCGGCGCCGCTCAGCACGTCGATCGCGGCCGCGAGGGCGAAGATGGCCGTGGCCACGAGGCCGGCCACCGCCAGGTAGTCCTGATCGCCGGCCCCGATCAGCACGCCATCGAGCACGAACACGACACCGGCCACGGGCTGCTCGACGGCGACCACAAGCAGCACGACAAGCAGCAGGTGAGCGACCGGCGGGGCGGCGGAAAACAAGGCCGGCAAAAAGGGCCGAGCGGCCAGCACGAGGAGCCCGAACACCGCGCCGCAGCCGACTCCCCAGCGGATCATCAGCCTGGTCGCCGCCCTGGCGCCCGTGACATCGCCCGCTCCAAGGTATTTTCCGGTGATCGCCTGGCCGGCGATCGCGATCGCGTCCAGCGCCAGCGCCAGCAGGTTCCACAGCCGGAACGCGACCTGGTGCGCGGCGATCGCCACGTTTCCTTGCCGGGCCGCGATCGCCGTCGCCGCGATCAGCACCGCTTGCAGTGCCAGCGTCCTGATCACCAGCGCGCCACCGGTGCGGGCGGCTGCCTTCACCCCGGCTAGGTCGATGCCGAAGCCGACTCCGGCTCGTCGGGCGCCGATGCCGACCATGGTCAGGTACGCGACCGCCGCGCAATTCTGCGCGATCACCGTGCCCCAGGCCGACCCGGCGATGCCGAAGTGCAGGCCAAGCACGAACGTGGCGTTGAGAATCACGTTTACCACGTTGGCCGTGACCGCCACGATCAGCGGCGTCCTGGTGTCCTGCAAACCGCGCAAGATGCCGGTTCCGGCCAGCACGGCGAGCATCGCGGGCGCGCCGAGCAGGCTGATCCGCAGGTAGATGATGGCCTGCCCGGTCACGGTCGGGGTCGCGCCGAAGGCGTGGACGATCGGGCCGGCCAGCGGCAGCCCGGCGGCGATGACCACCACGCCGATCCCGCCGGCCAGCCAGATCCCGTCGATCCCCTGCCGGATGGCGGCCTGCCGGTTTCCGGCGCCTAGCTGCCTGGCAACGGCGGCCGTCGTCCCGTAGGCGAGGAAGATCGAGATGTTGACCAGCGCGGACAGCGCTTGCGCCGCCACCCCGAGCCCGCCGAGCGGTGTGGTGCCCAGCCTGCCCACGATCGCGGCGTCGGCTAGCAGGAACAGCGGCTCGGCGATCAGCGCGCCGAGCGCGGGCACGGCCAGCCTGAGTATTTCGTGGGCCTGGCTCGGCGGTCGTGACCGCAGGCCGGCCGCTGGCGCGGTCAGCCGACGACTCCGCGCCCGCGCAGGTCGGCGATCTCGGCTGGGTCAAGCCCGAGCCCGTCGGCGCCCAGCACCTCGTCGGTGTCGGCGCCAGGTCGGCGCGGCGGCGCTGGCTGGCCGACCTCGCTGCGGCCGAATCGCGGCGCGGGGGACGGCTGGGTGATCCCGCCGACGTCGGTGAAGGTCCGGCGCGCCGCGTTGTGCGGGTGCGAGGCCACTTCGGCGGGCGACAGCACGGGCGCGACGCAGGCGTCGGTCCCCTCGAACACCTGCGCCCACTCGTCCCTCGTGCGCGTCGCGAACGTCTCGGCGAATTTCTCCCGCAGCGCCGGCCAGCTTGCGATGTCCATTTGCGCGGGCAAGTTGGTTCCGGCTAGCCCAAGACCAGTCAACAAAGCGGCATAAAACTGCGGTTCGAGCGCACCGACCGCGACGAACTTGCCGTCGGCGGTGACGTAGGTGTCGTAGAACGGGGCGCCGCCGTCGAGCAGGTTCACGCCGCGTTCGTCGCGCCAGGCGCCCCGGGCCCGCAGCCCGTAGATGAACGAGGTCAGCAGCGCCGAGCCGTCCACCATCGCGGCGTCGACCACCTGGCCGAGCCCTGAGCGCTGGCGTTCGACGAGCGCGGCCAGCACGCCGATCACGAGCAGCATGCCGCCGCCGCCGAAGTCGCCGACCAGGTTGAGCGGCGGCACAGGACGCTCCCCGGCCCGGCCGATCGGGTGCAGCGCCCCCGAGATCCCGATGTAGTCGATGTCGTGGCCGGCCGTCGCGGCTAGCGGTCCGTCTTGACCCCAGCCGGTCATCCGGGCATAGATCAGCCGGGGATTGCGCTCGGCGCACACGTCCGGGCCGAATCCGAGCCGTTCGGTGACGCCTGGCCTGAACCCTTCGACGAGCACGTCGGCGGACTCGATCAATCTGCGTAGCAGGTCGATGCCAACGGGGTCTTTCAGGTTCAGCCCGATCGAGCGGCGGCCCCGGGTGAGCGGGTCGACCGGGTCAGGCCGCCCTGGCCCGCAGCTTTCCGGCCGCTCCACTCGCAGCACGTCGGCACCCAGATCGGACAAGATCATGCAGCCGAACGGCGCGGGCGCGAGGCTCGCTATCTCGATTACCCGGACACCGTCTAGCGGTCCCATGAGCTGCCTCCCCGATTACCGGCAAATCGTGCAACCCGATGGTACGGGCTAGGGCGGTTCAGCTTCAGTACGAGGGCGGGGCGTCGGCGCGGGCGCTGCCCCACGGACCCGGCTGGGCGGTGAGGGTAAAGTTCAGCGTCGCTCCGCCGGACAGCGAGCTGAACGGCACGTACAGCTTGCTGTCCTGGGCTCCGTCGATGGTCAGAGACTTCACGTAGTACCTGGTGCTGGTGGCGCCCGGTGCGTTGATCCTGATCGTCGAGCCGTCCGTTGGCAGGCTGATGGCAACGTGCGGGAAGCCGGGGCTGGCGAACACCAGGTTGCCGCTGCCGGGGTTCTCCGGGTACAGGCCGATCATCTCCCAGATGAACTGCGAGCTTTCCGAACCGAGGTCGTCGTTGTTGTTCAGGCCGGCCGGCCCCGGCCGGTACAGGTTCCGCCGCAGCTTGTTGACGACAAACTGGGTCTCGGATGGGTAGCCGGCGTAGTCAGGCGCGAACTGCTCGCCGAGGTCGAACTCGTTGGCCAGGAACGGGTGCATGCCCAACCCATTCGGCTGGGACAAGTACTTCCTGAGTTCGGGCCCCACCTTGGCGTTCCCGCCGAGCTTGGCGAAAAGCCGGGCGTAGTTGTTCGGCACGTCCCACAGGTACTCGTAGGCGTCGCCTTCGAGGTACTTGTTCGTCGTGGTCGGCGTCACGCCGGTGATGAACTTGTGGTTCTTGTACTTGCCGGTCAGCAGGCCGTTCGCCTTGTCGAACAGGTTCGTCCAGTTGTTGGCGCGCTTTTGCAGCGCGGTCGCGTCGGCGGTGTCGCCGAGCGCCCTCGCGTACTGCGACAGCGCCAGGTCCGACGTGTCGTACTCGAGCAGGCCGGACGCGAGGTCTTTGAAGTGGCAGCACCCGTAGCTGCCATCCTCCGGGAAGTAGCCGTACCGCGACTCAAGCGTGGTGCCCGGCCTGATCCGGTTCACCGTGTTGGCCTGCTTGAGCATGTCGGACAGGGCGGCGGCGGTGTCGAAGCTGGTAGCACCGAACGCGTAGTAGTCCGCGATGATCGCCGCCGACGGGTCGCCGATCTGGGCGTAGTTGTCGAGGTTCAGGTAGCCCCACTGGGGCATCAGCGAGTTCTGGCGGTAGTCGTTGACCAGGGACTGCGCCATGTCGCTCGCTGCCGTCGGGTCGAGCATGGCCTGCAACTGGGCCAGCGAGTGGTAGATGTCCCAGCCCGAGAACATGCTGTACTGGTTCGCCTGGCCAGCGGCCAGCGTGTGCAACCTCCAGTCCGAGCCGAAGTATTGCCCGTTGACGTCGCTGACGATGTTCGGCTGCAGGAAGTCCTTGTAGAGCAGGCTGTAGAACTCCTGCGTAATCGCGGTGCTGCCGCCGGACACCTGGATCTCGCCGAGCAGTGCGTTCCACGCGGCCTGGGTGGCGGTCTGCACGCTGGACAAGTTCCAGGCCGGGATCTCGGTCTTCCAGTTGAGCCTGGCGTTGTGCCTGCTCACGTACGAGATGCCGACCTTGGCCTGGACCGTCTGGCTCGACGTGGTGTTGAACGTTAGGAACACCGAGTTCGGGTTGGCCTGGCCCTTCTCAGTGATGATCTTCGACTTCGTGAACGGCTGGCTGAAGACGATGTCGAAGTGGACGGTGTACCTCTGCGGTCCGACGTTGCGCTTGAACTCGTTGCAGAAATCGCCGCTGGTCTCATCGCCGGCGACCTCGTCGTTGCTGATGATCTGCGCGTGGGTGGCGAACACGCCCTCCTCGCTGTCCCTGAGCTTGATCAGGAAGTCGGCCGCCTTGGTCTTGGGGAACTTGAAGCTGCCGATCGCCGCGTGCGGCGTCGCCGAGAACTCGGATTTGATCGTCTGCGGCATGTTGCTGATCGCAGAGTAGAAGCCGGCCTGTGCGCCGCTCGTCGAAGTTGCTGAACGAGGTGGTGACGCCGCTCGGATTGCCCGCTGGCAGATTGCCGGTCATCGGCAGGATCGGGATGTCACCCGCCGCGTGGCAGCCGGGCCCCGAGATGTGCGTGAGACTGTAACCCGCCAGTTTCCTGTCGCCGAACGTGTAGCCGCCGCCGTCGGTGCGCCCCGGCAGCGTGTCCGGCGACCACTGGATCATCCCGAACGGCGCCTGCGCGCCCGGGTAGGTGTTGCCGCCGCCGCTGGTCCATGTCCTGGTGTCCACGAATCCGGCCAGGTTGGCGGGCAACGCCGCCATCGGCGCGTTGTCCTTGGCCGCGGCGGGCAGCAGCGCGCTTGACACCGGCCGCTCGCAATTGGTGACCCGGCCACTCGGGGCCTTCGAGCAGGACTGAATCGGTAGCCCGGTCGAGTTCGTTGCCAAGGTGGCTGACGCCGCGCTCCTAGGCACCGCCTGCCAGCCAGCGGCTAGCAACCCCGCCGCGGCCAGTAGTGCCGTCGAATAGCCGAGCGCGCGGCGATGCCGCCCATGCCTGGACATGATCCTGCCTTCCGTTGCCGACTGGCTCATTTCGGGGCAGAGCACATCATCTCAGAGTCGGCTGGCCGATCTTGCTCAATCACCCTGAGAAGTCCCAGAGCGGGATCCGGGTTTGCGGCAATTCGCCGTCGCCACGTCAGGTCGGCGGCGCGGGTGGCGGCCCGCGATGAATGCCCGAATCCATCGCACCGGCTGACGCCGAAGCACCAGTCGCCCGGCCACTCCGAACCACCCAGCGCCAAACGGCGGGCAAACCTCGCGACATTTACGTCCCCGCACCAGCGCCGGCCCCATCGGCACCAATGGTCGCTGTAGTTGTCTGGTACCCCCAAACAACAGCGCCCTATTGGGGATCAGCGTCTGGCCAGCCGGGGGTTGTGGTGACCGTGCCGTCGTGGGCGACCAGCCGCGCGGGCAGGGCCAGCCCGGTCAGCCAAGCTGGGGCGGCATCGCTTCTGATGATCGCCGCTGTGCTGGCGATGTTGGCGTCGACGCAGGTCGCGGCCGCCACCGCTGACGGTGCGCCAGCGGGAGGAGACCGGCTCGCCGGTTCTCGGGTCGATGATGTGATGCATCCGCCGGCCGCCCGCTTCCCAGGCTCTGACCGTGGTGCTCGACGTGGCCAGGCCGCCCGAAATGATCGTCACGGTCTGGCCGTCGGCGTCGGCCTGGGCGGCGTGGTTGTCGGTGGTTTGGACGTGCCAGCCGTCGCCGGGCGGTGGCCCGGCGACGGCGATGTCGCCGCCGAGGCTGACCAGGACGCCGACATCGACTTCGGCGGCGATGAGCCTGGCGCAGCGGTCGGCTGACCAGGCTTTGGCGGTGGCGCCGAGATCGAGTTCGGCCCCGTGGGCGAGTTGGACGGTTCGATTGGGTAGGTCGAGGTGCACGCTGCGCCAGCCCGGGACGGGACTGGCCTTGGTCGGCGAGATCGGCCCGCTCCCCGCGAGTTCGCCGAAGTCTCTGTCGTAGCCGGCGGCGACCAGCGCCTGGCCGCAGGTGGGGTCGACGTCGCCGTCGGTCACCTCGGCCGCCCGCAACGCCTCGGCGATTAGTTCGGCGAACAGCTCGCTGACCGGCGTGACCGCGCCGCTGGGTTGCGTTCAGCCTAGAAAGCTCTGAGTCGGACCTGAACCTGCTGCACGCCTCGTCGACGGCCGCGAGCTCGCGTCGGCTATGGCCCTGGCCCGGTCGGCGGCGGCCTGGTCGGTGACGAGCAAGACCGCGGTGGTGCCGAACACGCTCCACGTACCCGACTCCCCTCCCGGCGGCCGCCGCCTAGCCCGAGCCGTCGCCATCGCCGGTGAGCCGGGCGAAGGCCCGCAGGTTGGCCAGGCTCTCGCCGCGCTTGACGCGCCAGTCGTACTCCCGCCGGATCGATGAGGCGAAGCCGATCATCAGCGCCTGGTCGAAGTTGTCGTCGGAGTAGCTGAGCACGCAGCCGAGCAGCCGGTCGATCTCCTCGGAGGTGATCGCCGCCAGCGGCAGCCTGCCGACCAGGTAGACGTCGCCGACCGGGTCGAGCGCGAAGTGCACGCCGAACATCCGGCTGCCGCGCTCAAGCAGAAACCGGTAGAACTCCGCGTGGTTCTCATCGGGCTGGCGGCAGAAGAATGCCTCGACGTGCAAGCTATGCGCATCGGCGATCAGCCAGGTCATCGTCACCAGCTTGTGCTGGCCCTCCAGCCGGACCAGGTAAGCGCCCGGCTGCGGCGACTCATAGCCGACGCCGAGCTCGGTCAGGATCTGATCGAGGGGCTCCCCGGCCGCCTGCGCGGCATCGGTCACGCGTCCACCGGCAGCGGCACCTGGCGGTGACCTCGCTCATGGCATCACCGTACACGCCGAGCAGCTGGTCGACGGTGACTGACCAACCGAATCCCGACGCGTGCTGCCGGGCGCCGCGGGCCAGCCGGGCGAGCTTGCCGGTGTCGCGGATCAGCTGCCAGATCGCATCGGCGTACCTGGCCGGCTCGTGCCCGTCGACCAGCACGCCGGAGAAGCCGTCTCGTACCGCGGTCCGCAGACCGCCGGCCGCTGCCGCGACCACCGGGGTGCCGCAGGCCTGGGCCTCGACCGCGACCAGGCCGAACGACTCGGAGTACGACGGCACGACCACGAGCGTCGCCGCCCGGTACCAGTCCGCGAGGTCAGCTTGCGGGCACGGCGGCTCCAGCCTGACGTTGCCGGAGATGCCGAGTTCGGCGGCGAGCTCGGTGAGGCTGTCGGGGTCGTTCCGCCCCGTGCCGCTCGGGCCCGCCGACGAACGCCACCACGAGCCGGTCAGCGAGCCAGTCGTGATTCTCGACCAGCCTCGCCGCGGCCCGCAGCAGCACGTCGGGCGCCTTCAGCGGCTGTACCCGGCCAGCGAACATCAGCACGATGGCGTCCTGGGGGATGCCCAGTTGCCATCGGGCCCGCGGCCGTGACCCCGGCGTGAACACCGAGAGATCGACGCCCGGGCTGACCGTGGCGACCCGGCGCGGGTCGGCGTCGTACAGCCTGATCAGCTCTCGGGCCTCGGCGCTGGTGTTCGCGACGATGCGGTCGGCTGTCGCGATGACCTCGGCCTCGCCCCGGATCCGCAGGTCGGGCTCGGCGGCGTCACCGACGGCGAGCGCGGCGTTCTTCACCTTGCCGAGAGTGTGCATGGACTGGACGAGCGGCACCCCCCAGCGCCCCTTGGCGACGGCGCCGACCTGGCCGGATAGCCAGTAGTGGCCGTGCACCAGGTCGTACCGGCCGGGAGCGTGCGCCGCTTCCTCGCGCAGCACCTCGAACGTGAACTCGCAGAGCTGCCCAGGCAGCGCGGCCTTGTCCAGGTCTTCGAACGGGCCGGCGACGATGTGCTTGACCAGCACACCGGGCGCGAGTTCGACCACTGGCGGCTGATCGCGAGCCGCGGCCCTGGTGAAAATGTCCACTTCCACCCCACGCTCGGCGAGCAGCTTGGCTACCTCGACGACGTAGACGTTGAGGCCGCCGGCATCACCGGTTCCTGGCTGCTCAAGCGGCGATGTGTGGACGCTGATGGTCGCGACTCGCCTCGGGTAGCGACGCGGCACGGGCATACACCTCCGAGAGGGAGAAACCCAGAAGTTTGTCGCCATGTTCCCGGCTAGTGAAGGCCGAAGGCGCGGGGGGTGCTGGGCGGCGTTCCCCCGCCGGGCCAACTGCGCTATATCGGGCGCGTCATGGGCCGGAGCCGCGCCCGCTAGGCTCAAACCCATGACGACCCTGGTGCTGCTTCGCCATGGCGAGAGCGTTTGGAACGCTGAGGGCTTGTTCACCGGCTGGGTTGACGTCGGCCTGTCCGAGCAAGGCATGGCCGAGGCGCGGCGGGCAGGCGAACTTTTGGCCGAAAGCAACCTGCGGCCCGATGTCGTGCACACCTCGCTGTTGACCAGGGCGATCCAAACCGCCAACGTGGCGCTTGACGTCGCCGGGCTTGGCTGGCTGCCGGTGCGGCGTTCGTGGCGGCTGAACGAGCGGCACTACGGCGCGCTCCAGGGCAAGAACAAGGCGGAGACCAGAGCCGAATTCGGCGACGAGCAGTTCATGCGCTGGCGCCGATCTTACGACGTGCCGCCGCCGCCGTTGGCCGACGATGACCCGCTGTCGCAAGCGGGCGACGCCAGGTACGCGTTGCTGACCGGCGACCTGCTGCCAAGGACCGAGTGCCTGCGCGACGTGGTGCTGCGGATGCTGCCGTACTGGGACGACGCGATCGTGCCCGACCTGGCCGCCGGCCGCACCGTGCTGGTGGCGGCGCACGGCAACTCGCTGCGGGCCCTGGTCAAGCACCTGGACGCAGTCAGCGACACCGATATCGTGGGGCTGAACATCCCGACCGGGATCCCGCTGTGCTACGAGCTTGATGACCGCTTCCGGCCGACCGAGCGGGGCGGCCGCTACCTCGATCCGAAGGCCGCTGAGGCCTCCATCGAGGCGGTGCGCAACCAGGGCAAATGATGTGAACGCCGGGGGTAGCACGCATGAACTCTCCGCAAATTGCGGCTGGTGACGACGCTGCCCGGATGCGCGCCCGAGGGCGATCCGCATACCATCAAAGTGTGGATGTGGGGGTGATAGCGGTCAGACGGACCGGCGAGTCCGCCGACCCGGCCAAGGCGGACGGATGAGTGTCGTGCCGGACGCCAGGAGTCGTCGGCGCGCAGATGAGTGTCGTGCCGGAGGCGCGCAGATGAGCACGGCGGGATCGGCGCGCGTCAACGGCACCGCTCCCGGATCTGACGCGCCTTCACCACTTCCTCGCAAGACAATGACCGCGACAGCGTCTCAGGCAGCGCGGCTCCCGGCTGGGCTGGTGGCCGTGCTTGGCGTGCTGTCATCTTCAGCCGTCGTGATCGACAGCAGCGACCGGGTCATCGAGGCGAGCGAAGCAGCCCGGACTTTGGGGCTGGTCAAAGGCGACGAACTGGTCGTCGGGGAGTTGCTCGCGCTGGCCCGTCAGGTCCGCCGGGACGGCGAGATCCGGGAGGGAGAGATCGACATCTCGACCGGGGGCATACCGAACAGGACGACGAGTTTCGCCGTGCGGGTCGCGCCGCTCGGGCCCGGTGTCGGTGGCGGCGGGCTGGTTTTGCTGCTGGTCGAAGACCAGACCGAGCGGCGCCGGGTCGAGGAAGTCCGCCGGGACTTCGTGGCCAACACCAGCCATGAGCTGAAGACGCCGGTCGGCGCGCTCGCCTTGCTCGCCGAGACGGTTGAGGACGCGGCGGACGATCCCGAGGCGGTCAGGCGGTTCGCTGGCCGGATGCGGCAGGAAGCGACCAGGCTGACCAACCTGGTCCAGGACATGATCACGCTGTCCAGGATCCAGGCAGCGGAGCCGATACCCGACCCGATGCCGGTCGATCTCGACAACGTCGTGGCCGAGGCCCTCGATCGCGGCCGGATGAAAGCGACGGCCCGCGGCATCGAACTCGCCTCGACCGGCACGAGGCGGCTGTTCGTGCGTGGTGACGAGGAGTTGCTGGTCACCGCGTTGCGCAACCTGCTCGACAACGCTGTTGCCTACAGCCCTGAGAAGACCAGGGTCGTGGTGTCCACCAAGCGGGTGAGCGCTGAGGCCGTCGAGTTGAGCGTCGCCGACCAGGGCATCGGCATCCCTGAGCGCGATCTTGAGCGCATCTTCGAGCGGTTCTACCGCGTCGACCCGGCCCGGTCCAGAGCGACCGGAGGTACCGGGCTTGGCCTCGCGATCGTCAAGCACGTCACGGCGGCCCACGGCGGCCTGGTCACTGTGATCAGCAAGGAAGGCGCCGGTTCTACGTTCACGCTGAGGCTGCCGTCTAGGCTTGGAGCGCCCAAATGAGCACGGGCCGGGCAGCGGACCAGGCCGCGTCCGACCACTCTGGCCCATACCAATCTGGCCCATACCAATCTGATCCATACCAATCTGGCACCGACCGACCTGCCAAGGAGGCGGCCAAGTGACGCGGGTACTGGTTGTCGAAGACGAGGAGTCGTTCAGCGACGCTCTGTCGTACATGCTCCGCAAGGAGGGATTCGAGGTCGCCGTCTGCCCCACTGGGCCGGCCGCGCTCGACACCTTCGACCGGACCGGTGCCGACCTCGTGCTGCTTGACCTCATGCTGCCGGGGTTGCCGGGAAGCGAGGTCTGCCGGGCGCTACGCGAGCGGTCTAGCGTCCCTGTGATCATGCTGACTGCCAAGGACAGCGAGATAGACAAGGTCGTCGGCCTTGAGCTTGGCGCCGACGACTACGTGACCAAGCCGTTCTCCTCGCGCGAGCTGGTCGCGCGGATGCGAGCGGTGCTGCGGCGGCGCGGCGAGACCGAGGAGCCGAGTACCTCGGTGCTTGAGTCAGGGCCGGTCAGGATGGACGTCGAGCGGCACGTCGTGATGGTGCGGAACGCGGCCGTGCAGCTTCCGCTGAAGGAATTCGAGCTGCTTGAGGTGCTGCTGCGGAACTCGGGTCGGGTGCTGACCAGGATGCAGCTCATCGACCGGGTCTGGGGGGCCGACTATGTCGGCGACACCAAGACGCTCGATGTGCACATTAAGCGGTTGCGCGCGAAGGTCGAGCAGGACCCGGCGCGGCCGATGCACATCATCACGGTGCGGGGGCTTGGCTACAAGTTCGAGCCTGGTACCTGACCCGGCCCGGCTGCCGGGCCGGGCTCCCGGCTCAGCTAGCGCTGGGGGACGGCGAGGCTGAGTTGGACGGCGATGCGGATGAGCCTGGCGTCGCCGTCGGAGTCGACGGCGTTGGCGCCGGGGTGGTCGGCGTTGGCGCCGGGGTGGTCGGCGTTGGCGCCGGGAGCAGCGTGGTGTAGAACTGCGCTCTCGGCATCACTGGCACCTTGAGCGTCACTGTGCCCGCGACGGCGAACGCCAGCGTGATCGTAACGACCGACCCGCCGGTCAGCGGTCGCAGCAGATGCTCGAGTACCACGCTCGGCGCGGGCCCGGTGAGCAGCACGGCGTGCTGCGTCGTCAGCGTGATCTGATTGCCAGGCAACCGGACGGACTGTGCGACTCCAGGTGCGGAGACGCTCAGTAGCCGGTCGGGCGCGCCGGTGTTGACCAATCCGAGAAACAGTCCGGCGTTCTGGCCAACTGGCAGCGAGGCGCCGATCGGCGCGCCAAGGACGAACGCGTTGCTGATCGTGATGTTGCCGATCGCGTGGTACGTGCCGTCCGTTGGCTGGTGCCAGTTCAGGCTGGGCGGGCTCGAGCCAGCCTCGCATCCGGCGATCATGGGGATGACCGCGGCCGCTACCGCGATCAGGATGCGGCGTAGGTTACCGCCGCCGCCACCGCTCCGGTGCACCGAGTCTCCTCGTTGTTGGTTCGCTCAGCGTTGTTGGTTAGCTCAGCGTTGTTGGTTGGCTCAACGCTGTTGTCTGGCTCAGCCAGGTTTTGGACACCCGCAGCGTAGTACCCGGCGAATACGGGCCGCGCAGCCGGCCCGCTGGTTTGGCTGCCCCGTGGTTTGGCTGCCCCGTGGTTTGGCTGATCCCTGCGCGGCCCGGGCCTATCTGGCTCGCTTGAGCAACTGGAGCTGCCTTTCCAACATGAGGTTTGGTCCAAAGCCGGAGTCTACGGTGACAAGCCCACGCGAATCGATGAGCAGGACGGTCAGGCCGTCGGCGCGGTACGTGGAGGTGAGCACGTTGTCGTAGTCGGTCGCCACCCGGGTCGACTTTGTTTTTCGTGCGCTGGCGGTGACCAGGCGGTCTAGGTCGGCGACCTTGCTGCCGCGTGGGCCGACCAGGTACACGATCACGTCGGCCGACGCGGCCTGCTCAAGAAGCTGGCGAATGGCCATCGTGCACGCGCAGTTCGTCGGCACGATCGCGAGCGCCGCGCTGAGCAGGGTGCGGAGCGGGACCGGCTTGCCTGCGATGTTGATCGACTTGCCGGGCAGGTGGCTTCTTGTGATTGGAGCCGGGCCGGTCGCAGCGCTGGACCGAGATAGCGCCGGGCTTTCCGATGAGGCCTCTGTCCTTGGCGACCCGCTGGAGCCGCCGGACGCTGCTGACGGGCTTGATGACCGCCCGCCCGAGGCACCGGCGAAGTAGGGGCTCTGGGTGAACATGGCGGAGATCATCACGCCGATCAGGGCCACGATCAGGCAACCGGCCAGCAGCGGGATCGCGATGCCGGATCGGCGAAAGGGAGCGCGCCACCGTATGCTGCGCTCGTGCCTGCGCAGCGCCCGCAGTTCGCGGTGGTAGGCCTGCACGTCACGGTAAAGCTCGCGCGCATCGTCAGGGATCTCGACGTCCACTGGCGGCAAGCCGTAGTCGTCGTGCCCCTGTTCCCCGCCTTGGTTCACGCGTCTCTCCGCAATTCGCTACAAGCTCCTGGCTTCAGTATGAGCCTGTTACCCGCAATACGTCAGCGTGCGGCGTGCGGTTCTGGTCATTGGTGCTGGTTGTTCTGATGCTCGACTCCGTGCTCGACCGGTGCTCGACCCGGCCGTGCGCGCTTGCTTGGCTGTGACTGACGTCATCTGGCGGTAAACTGAGGTCACGCGTAGCGACCTTCGCGGCGGCGGTTGGGTCGCTGGCATCGCCCAAGACTCCGGGTTGGCTGGAGTTCCGGGTGGGCATTCTGGTGGCGTCTTGCTGTCATTCACAGTATGCAAAAGCGGTCTTGACCTGCATCTTTGGGCTCAAGCCTGGCTATTGTTCGCCGTCCGTCGTGGTACGCTAGTTACAGCGGAAGGGGTACGTGCCACATGACTTTCAAGGTCGGCGACACCGTCGTCTACCCCCACCATGGGGCTGCTCGGATCGAGGAGATCGAGATCCGTTCGATCAAGGGCGAGGATAAGACGTACCTCGTGCTTAAGGTCGACAAGGGTGACCTCACGGTGCGGGTTCCAGCAGACAACGCGGAACTAGTCGGTGTACGCGACGTTGTCGGGCAAGAAGGCCTTGAGCGGGTCTTCGAAGTGCTCCGGGCGCCGTACACGGAAGAGCCGACCAACTGGTCCCGGCGGTACAAGGCCAACCTGGAGAAACTCGCCTCTGGCGATGTGAACAAGGTGGCCGAGGTCGTCAGGGATCTCTGGCGCCGCGACCGCGAGCGCGGGCTATCAGCTGGTGAGAAGCGCATGCTGGCCAAGGCCAGGCAGATCCTCGTAAGCGAGCTAGCGCTCGCCGAGAAGACCAACGAGGACAAGGCGGAGACGCTCCTCGACGAGATCCTGGCGAGCTAATAGCTGAGGAGATTGGCCGGCCAGCCGGGTTTGTTGTGCCCCGAGTTGGCGTCGGGGTAGACGTCCATAAGTTCGGCGATGGCAAGGAGCTGCATCTCGCCGGGCTGATCTGGCCTGGCGAATGTGGTCTGGTTGGCCATTCCGACGGTGATGTAGCAGCGCACGCAATCTGCTCGGCGCTGCTTTCTGCCGCAGGTCTGGGTGACCTTGGCAGTCAGTTCGGCCTCAGCAAGCCGGAATGGGCCGACGCGCCCGGTGCCCTGCTGCTCGGACGCACTCGTGAACTGCTCGCCGAGGCGCGCTTCGCCATCGGCAACGTCGCCGTCCAGGTCATCGCCAACCGCCCGAGAATCGCTCCCCGCCGAACCGAGGCGCAACAAGCCCTGTCCGCCGCCCTAGCCGGCGCATCGGTCAGCCTGTCGGCAACCACCACCGACGGCCTCGGCCTAACCGGCCGAGGCGAAGGTGCCGCCGCCATCGCCACCGCCCTCCTCCTGCCCTCGCTCACCTAGCCACCAAGCCTCCAAGCCTCCTAGCCTCACCAAGCCTCCTAGCCTCACCAAGCCTCCTAGCCTCACCAAGCCTCCTAGCCTCACCAAGCCTCCTAGCCTCACCAAGCCACCTAGCCTCACCAAGCCAGGACGGGATGGGCGCCGAGGCGCGCTTTGCGTACTAAACAACCCCAAATGGAACATTTTCATTGCCGGACGACCGTGCCTAGCCGGGGCGATTTGACTTACCACGGGGTTAGGTCTTTATAAATCGGACAAATACGGCGCGGGCGCAACCACGCTTCGTGGTAAATCGCGCCGATGGGTACTTGAATGGCGCCCGGGGCCACGGCGAATGGTGGCTACCCTCCACGATCATGAAAAAGCGATTGTCGTGGAGGCCAGACCGCGCCCTGCGACGGCGATCTTCCACGATCACCGGCGCAAGCATGATCACGGAACATTCGCCGCGCCCGATCTAGCCGCGCAGTGCTCCCCGGGCCCCGGTTTGCCCGTTTTGCCAGTGTCAGGGCGCCCGCCCGTGCCCCGTCCGTCCGTACCCGCCACACCCAACAACAGCAGGGGCCCAGCGCTGTCGTTGCTGCGGAGCGGCCAATGACAGCTAGGTTCCCACGCTGCTGCCAGGGCGACAGCAAGGACCCCACGCTGTTAACGCTGTTTGGGGATTTGGGCAGCTGCGATTGTGCTATGCCTCCACCTGGCCCAGGCCGGACAGCATCGCCGGGCCGGCGTTGTCGTTCGCATTGGGGAACCGGCGAAAGCGCCGGTTTGTCTGGCCCTGCGCCCACTTCCAAATAGCCGCACCCACGGGTCAACGCTGCTGTTGGTTGAGAGTTCGGGGCGGGCGGTTGGCTCTCGCGGCGGTTGGGTTAGGACGGCGGCGTCGGCGAGCTTCGCGGGCGGTCGAGTTCCGGAGGTTCGCGCCTTCGCGTGTCGGTGCCCTGCGCTTGGTCGCCTTCGCTGGCCTGAGCGGGCTGACCGGCCTGAGCGGGCTGACCAGACTCGGCCGAGTCGACGGGCTGGTCGGCCGTTGGCGCGGGGTTGAGTTCGCCGCGCGGGATCGTGTCGCCGGTGTAACCGCCGCTCGGAGCTTCGCCGGTCGGTATCCCACCCGGCGTTCTCCCACCTGCCTCTATCCCGACCGCCGGTAGACCGGCGGTCGGTGTCTCGGCGGTCGGTGGCTCGGCAGTCTGGGGTTCGCCGCTTTGCGATTGGGTTGGCTGCTCGGCCGGTGCTGGCTGCTGGGCGGGTGCTGACTGCTGGGCGGGTGCTGACTGCTGGGCGGGTGCTGACTGCTGGGCGGGTGCTGACTGCTGGGCGGGTGCTGACTGCTGGGCAGGTCGTGGTTGCTCGGCGGGTGGTGGCTGGGCGGTCTGCGGTTCGGTCACTTGTGGCTGGCGCTGGGTCCTTGCCCTGAGCTGCATCTCGGTCGGACGGACGGCGGCCCTCGGCTGCTGAGCGGTCGCTTCCGCGGTTGCCGCGGTTGCTAGCGGCGGCTCGGCGGGTGGGACAGTTGCTTGCGCGACGTCCTCTTGACCGCCCGGGCGCGGCCGTGGCACGGTCGGGCTGCCTGCGCGCGGCTCAGCGGTAGGCGCGTCGTCATGATTCGAGTCGGCGTCTTGACCGCTCGACTCGGCTGCAGGTCGCGGCGGCTCGGGCGGTTCCTCAAGCTCTGGCGGTACTGGCCGCATGGGCTGCGTCGCTGGCACTGGCGGCGTCGGTGGCACTGGCTGCGTCGGTGGCACTGGCTGCGTCGGTGGTACTGGCGGCACCGCCGGGTACTGCGACGTCGCCTGAAGCGTGCCGTACTCGTAAGCTACAGGGTCGTCGTCATATATCTCGCCATCCTCGTAAGTCCCGGCGTCGCCCCTGTCGACCCCGGCCTCACCCTCGTAACCGTCGCCGGCTTCGTAGCCGTCGACCCCGTAGCCGTCGACCCCGTAGCCGTCGACCCCGTAGCCACCGGACTCCAGAACAGCGGATTCCAGAACAGCGGACTCCAGAACGGCGGCTTCGAGGGCGGGCGGCTCAAGGGCGGCGCGAGACGAAGCCAGCGTGCCGTTCGCCGCCGTGTTGGCTCGGTGGTTCTGCCGTCTGCGTCGTGCGTGTCGGAGCAGCGTGAGCAGCAGCCCGAAGGCCACCAGGACGAGCGCCCAGGGGAATACGGCCGCGGTGATCTCGATCGCGCGCTTCGGCATGTTGAGCCCGGCCTCGTGCTCCACGCTGGCCGCCGCGAGCGCGCCGAGCAGCAGGATGAAGCACAGCCACCCGTACATCTTGCTGAGCAGCCCGGCCCCGCGCAGGGCCAGCACCGAGCAGCCGGCCATGACGAGCATCGCGTCACCGATGTCCGGATAGATCTTCGCGAGCGACGGCGAGATGCCGGCCCGCAGGGCGAAGTCATGAACGCTTGAGTAGGTGAGCACGCACGCCGCGGTGGTCAGCGCGACGAGTCCGACTACGACCGCGACCAGCGCGAGCGCTCGAAGTGCCCGTCCGTTCTCCAAAGCGCCCGGGCCCGCAGCGGGGCCGCCAGCTAGCCCGCCAGCCGGGCCGCCCGCTAGCCCGCTCGCCGGGCCCGCAGCTAGCCCGCCCGCCAGCCCGCCAGCCGGACCGCCGCCCCCACCTGCCACCTGAGCCATGCTCTGGTCCTGCGGCGCCCAGACCTGGTCGGCGCCGCGCGGGTTTTTTCTCCTAGCCACGGCACTCCTTCCTGCTCAGTCCGCAGTCATATAGTCGGGAAGACAGGCAAGAATCGCGCCGCACCGTGCAGCCTGACCACCTTGCAGCCTGACCACCTGGCCCCCCTTGCAGCCTGACCACGGGCAGCCTGGCCACGGGGGCGAGGACAGCGTCGGCAGCACGGGCAGCGCGACCTGCGGCTTCGCGCCCAAGTTAGCGATCATGACGTCAAGGGAGACGATATGCCGTACTACCGGGCGACAGGCGAGATTCCCAGAAAGCGTCATATCCGCTTCAACCGTCCCGATGGCGGTCTGTATGCCGAAGAGCTGATGGGCGAAGAGGGATTTTCTTCCGATTCCTCGCTCCTGTATCACGTCCATCCACCGACCGCGATCGTCAAGAGCGAGGCCGTGTCAGAGCTCGTCAGCCAGGCCAATCTGATGCCCAATCACCCGTTGCTGCCCAGGCATTACCGCACCCAGGATCTGGCCGTCGGCGGTGACCTGGTACTTGGCAGGCAGCCCTTGGTGGGCAACGACGACGTGCGGATCTCCTACGTGGCCGCCGACGCGGACTCTGAGCTTTACCGCAACTCCGTCGGCGACGAAGCCGTCTACCTGCAAGCCGGGTCGGCTCGGTTCGAATCCGTCTATGGCGCGATCGACGCGGTGGCCGGCGACTACGTGATGATCCCACGTGGCACCATCCACCGCTGGCTGCCAGCCAAGGGCGGGACGGACAGCCAGACGCCAGACAGCCAGACGCCAGACAGCCAGACGCCAGACAGCCAGACGCCAGTCAGAGCCATGATCATCGAAGCCCGCGGGCACATCAGGCCGCCGAAGCGCTACTTGTCCCAGTCCGGCCAGTTCCTTGAGCACGCTCCTTACTGCGAGCGCGATCTGCGCGGCGTCATGGGTCCACTGCTTGCGCAGGGTGAGGACGTGCCGGTGATCGTGCGCAACCGCGGCGGCTTGACCAGGCTGACCTACGCCTACCACCCGTTCGACGTGGTGGGCTGGGACGGTTACCTGTATCCGTACGCCTTCAACATCTCCGACTTCGAGCCGATCGTGAAGCGCACCCACGCGCCGCCGCCCGTGCACCAGACGTTTGAGGGGCCCAACTTCGTGATCTGCTCGTTCTGCCCGCGCCCGCTCGACTTCGATCCGCGGTCGGTGCCAATTCCCTATAACCACCACAATGTGGATTCCGACGAGATGATGTTCTACGTGGCCGGTGATTACTCGGCACGGGCCGGATCGGGCGTCGGCATCGGCTCGGTGACCTTGCATCCCTCCGGCTTCACGCACGGCCCGACGCCGGGCGCGGCCGAGGCGGTCATCGCCGCAATGGCGGCGGGCCGGACGACCACCGACGAGACCGCGGTGATGATCGACACGTTCCGGCCGCTGCTGCTCGCGGCGCGAGCGTCGAGTGCCGAGGACCCGGAGTACGCGTGGAGCTGGGCCCGGGCGGCAAGGAGCGCGGAATGACCGAGATCCTCCCCGAGGCCGCGAGGGAAATGTTCGACGCCCCGAACTTCGTCACGGTCGCCACCATCGATCCAGACGGCAAGCCGCAACTCAGCATCGTCTGGGCTAAGCGGGATGGTGACGACATCCTGTTCTCCACGATCAAGGGCCGTCGCAAGTACTCCAACCTGGTCAGGGACGGCCGCGCCAGCGCCTTGGTCTACCCGGCGGGAGATCCCTACAGCTACGCGGAAGTTCGCGGCGCCGTGACGATCACCGACGATCCATCCGCCGAACTGATCAACGAGCTCGCGCTGAAGTACACCGGCCAGCCATTCGGCGACCGGCCAGGGGAGCAGCGTGTGATCGTGCGGATCATCCCGGACCGAGTCGTCATGTACGTGGACTGACCGGACCCGGCAGGCCGACCCGATAGCCCAGCCGCACCGATAGCCTTGATGGATGACGTTGCGCATACACGACACGGCCACGCGCTCAGTGCGCGAGTTCGTCCCGAACGCACCTGGCAAGGCCGGCCTGTACCTGTGTGGCGCGACCGTTCAGGCGCCGCCGCACATCGGCCACATCCGGTCAGGAGTCAGCTTCGACGTGATCGTGCGCTGGCTAAAGGTGAGCGGCCTCGCGGTGACGTTCTGCCGGAACGTGACCGACATCGACGACAAGATCCTTCGCGTCGCCGATGCTGAAGGTAGTCAGTGGTGGGCGGTCGCCGAGCGCAACCAGCGCGCCTTCAGCCGGGCTTACGACGCCCTCGGCTGCCTGCCGCCCGACGTAGAACCGCGCGCGACCGGTCATGTGCCAGAAATGATCGCGCTGATGAGGCGGCTGATCGACGACCAGCACGCCTACGCCGTGGGCGGCAACGTCTTCTTCGACGTCTCCTCGCATCACCGCTACGGTGCGCTCTCCGGTCAGCGGCCAGAACACATGCGCGCTGCCGACGACATCGAAGGCGAAAGCCTCAAACGCGACCCGCGTGACTTCGCGCTGTGGAAAGGCAAGAAGCCGGGGGAGCCGTCCTGGGATACGCCCTGGGGAGAAGGACGGCCGGGCTGGCACCTGGAGTGCTCGGCAATGGCCACGAAATATCTGGGCACCACATTCGACATCCACGGTGGCGGCCTTGACCTGATCTTCCCGCATCACGAGAACGAGCTAGCCCAGTCGGCGGCGGCGGGCGACGGGTTCGCCCGGTACTGGCTGCACAACGGCCTGGTCAGGCTTGGCGGCGAGAAGATGAGCAAGTCGCTGGGCAACTCCTTGCTCGTCGACGCGATGGTCACTAAGGTGGCGCCCGCCGAGCTTCGCTACTACCTGGTCCAGGCGCACTACCGGTCGGACATCGAGTACTCGCCCGAAGCGCTCGCCGAGGCCGGAGCGGCCTACCGGCGCATCGAAGGATTCGTAACCAGAGCAGGCGAGGCCGCCGGACCCCGGACAGTGTCGGCCGACCAAGCCCAATCCGCGCTGCCCGGCGCGTCGGTCGGCTTGCCGCCAGCCAGCGGCCTGCCCACCGCGTTCGCGGCCGCGCTCGACGACGACTTCGGTGTGCCGCAAGCGCTCGCCGTCGTGCACGAGGCGGTGCGCGAAGGCAACACAGCACTCGCGGCTGGCGACGCGGCTGGCGCCGCGAAACAGCTTGAGTCGGTGCTCGCAATGCTCGCAGTGCTCGGCCTCGACCCGCTCGCCGCTCCGTTTGCCGCCAGCGCCAGTTCAGACCTGACCGCCGTCGTCGACGCGCTGGTCAGCGTCGCGCTCGGCCAGCGTCAAGCCGCGCGGGCACGCAAAGACTACGCGGCCGCCGACGTGATCAGAGACCAACTCGCCGCCGCGGGCGTTCTCGTCGAGGATACCGCCGCCGGCCCGCGCTGGGAGCTGGCCCGATGAGCGGCAAGCCCGACCGTGCTGGTTCGGGGGGACGATCCTCCGCAGCCGCCCGCGGCAACGTCTCCAAGGCAGGCAAGCCGCGGCCAGGCACCGGCGGTTACGGCCGGCGCAAGCTTGAGGGCAAAGGCCCGACCCCGCCCGCGGACCAGCGACCGGGCCATCCCGCGCAGCGTAGGGCGGCAGCGGCGGCCGGCCAGCAATCCAAGGCGCGACGCACCCCGACCCGCTCCCAATTTCAAGCTGAAAGCAACCCGCCAGCCAGTGCCGCCAGGAGAAGCAGCCCCGCCGGGCGCGGCTCGGGCAGCGCGCACGAGATGGTCGCCGGCCGCAACGCCGTACTCGAATCCCTCCGGGCCACTGTGCCGGCGATCGCGCTGCACGTCGGCCCCAGGCTCGATGCCGACGAACGAATCACCGAGGCGATCAAGTTGGCCGCGGACACCGGCGTGCCAGTCGTCGAGGCCGGGCGGGCCGAGCTTGACCGGATCACCGGCGGCGCCGTCCACCAAGGTCTCGCGTTGCGGGTCAGGCCGTACGTCTACGCGCACCCCGACGACCTCATCGCCGATGCGCGCCCGAAGAGTCCACCGCTCATCGTCGCGCTCGACGGGGTCACCGATCCGCGCAACCTCGGCGCCATTGCCAGGTCGGTCGCGGCCTTCGGCGGGAATGGTGTCCTGGTGCCCGCGAGGCGTTCGGCCGGGGTGACGTCCGGCGCGTGGAAGGCTTCGGCTGGCGCGCTCGCGAGACTGCGGGTCGCCCAGGCGCCGAACCTCGCGCTCGCGCTGGCCGCCTACGCTCGCGCCGGGTTGTTCCTGGTTGGCCTCGATGCGACCGCTGAGGACGAAATTGGCTCGCTGTCGCTGGCCACAAGCCCGCTCGTGATCGTTATCGGCTCGGAGGGCAAGGGCCTGTCCAGGCTGGTCGCCCAGCACTGCGACGCGATCGTAAAGATCCCGATCAGCGGCACCGAGTCGCTGAACGCCGGGGTAGCCGCCGGGATCGCGCTGTACCAGGTCGCCATGCTCCGTCGGCGGCCCATGCCTTAGCCAGCCGGCCTAGCCAGCCGTCGCCAGCCAGCCCTGGCTGATCCTGCCCTTGCCGGCGGCGGCGACGGGCTGGTCGTCATCGAGCGCTAGCTCTGGCAAGGCCCTCGCTGGCCAGGTGATAAGCGGGTCAGGCGGGCCGGCGATGTCTGGTTGCCTGGCCGCCGTATTCGAAAACCGACAATAGGTAGCGCATTACTTCGAGCCGGGCACGCTTCTTGTCGTTGCCCTTCACTACCGTCCAGGGCGCGGCCGACAGGTCGGTGTGCCGGAACATGGCCTCTTTTGCCCTGGTGTACTCGTCCCATTTGTCGAGCGACGCCAAGTCGATCGCGCTGAGCTTCCACGACTTGACCGGGTCGGAGTGCCGGTCGATGAACCGCCGCAACTGCTCGGCGCGAGTGATCGAGAACCAGAGCTTGATCACCTTGATGCCGTCGGTGACCAGGCCGTTCTCGAAGTCGGGAACGTCGGCGAGGAACCTGGCGTACTCATCCGGCTGGCAGAACCCCATAACATGCTCGACCCCGGCCCGGTTGTACCAGGACCGGTCGAACATCACGATTTCCCCCGGTACCGGCAGGTGCGGCCGGTACCTGCGCAGGTAATTGTCGCCTTGCTCGTGCGCCGCCGGTTTCTCGAGTGCTACGACCCTGATGCCCCGGGGGTTCAGGTGCTCAACGACGCGCCTGATCGCCCCGCCTTTTCCCGCGGCGTCGCGGCCTTCGAAGATGACCAGGATCCGCATCCCGGACTCCTTCACCGAGCGCTGCAGCTTGAGCAGTTCGATCTGGAGCAGTCGCTTGTCCCGCTCGTACGGCTTCCTGGTGAGCCTCGCGGGATACGGATAATTCTCACGCCACGGGGCGATCGGGGTCCCATCGGCCCGGACAAGCGCGACCCGGCCGTTTTTGCGCTGGTGGAGTTTGAGGCCGAGTTCGGCGGCCAGCAAGTCGAGTTGGACGCGCACGGCGTCCGCATCTGGCAGCTGATCGGCCACTACCCCAGAGCTCACCACGCCCCCGAGACTCCTCGTTCCGATGGTTCTCGCGAAGATGAACAACGGCCGAATAGATACCCATGCGGCCAGCCCGCACACCAGCCGCCGCCTCGCGGCAAGAACCACGGCAAGCTGAAATTTGGTGACGCACACAACCAGAGGCTGGCAATAACAGTCTAGAGGCTGGAATAGTTGCCTACCGGGCGTTCTGGGTGACCATGCGCCGGGGTATGCATGTGGAACAGCGCGACGCGCGCACCGAACGGGAGCGACACATGAGGTATGGACCACGGGGATGGCTGATCGGTCTCGGCGCCGCGACGGCGGTCGGGGCTACGGTCCTCGGCCTGGCGCCAACGGCGGGCGCGCGCATGGCGAGCCCGCACCGGCTAGTGACCGGGCCGAGCGTGGCCGCGCAGCCCGCATCGACCTATGTGCCAAGTAGCAAGACGCTCAGGTTCGGCATGCGTAACCACGCGGTCAAGCTCTTGCAGCAGCGGCTGAACTTCCTGCACTACTACGCGGGCAAGGCCGACGGCTACTTCGGCTGGAACACGATGGAGGCGGTCTGGGCCTTCAAGGAGGTGCAGTCGGGAAGGGCCGAGCCGAAGAACCCCGATGTCGTCGGCCGGACGATGCAGCACCAGCTAGTCCACCCGAAGCTGCCCAAGGTGCTCATCCGCCACGCGTCCTGGAGCCGCATCGAGATCAATAAGAACGTCGGCGTTCTCGTGCTCTACCGGCACAAGAAGATCGTGCTGATCAGCCATGTATCCACAGCGGCGGACTGCCGTCCCGACGGCTGCGGCTGGATCACCCCGGACGGCACGTACCGTGCGCTCTGGTTCGCCGCCGGCTGGGTCGGCGGCCCGCTCGGGTCCATGTGGAATCCTGTCGTCTTCACCCCGAACGGCGCATACGCGATTCACGGTGAGCCGAACCCGACGAGCACGTTCGGCCCGGACGGCGTCCCGCTGAACGCGGCCTCGCATGGCTGCGTGCGGATTCCGATGGACATCGCCGACTTCTTCCACAAGCTCATCCACATCAGCACCACCAACGGCATCTTGATCTACATCCGAGGTGCCGCCCAGAACAACGCAGGCATCTAGCCGCCGCGCAACAGCAACAACGGTCCAACGCTGCTGTTGCCCGCCCAGGTCCGGCCGCAGCGTGGGCCCCTCACTGTCGCTATGGCGACGGCGTGGGCCCCTAGCTGTTCTGGTGGCCGGGCCGTGGGCGATCGGGGCGGGGTAGAGTAACCTGCCTCGCGAGTAAGGTCATACGTCAGAACAGTGGGGTGGGGTTCGATGCGACGGTTCTTTGTGGCCGCTGCCGCGGTCGCGATTGCCGGAGGCCTGACCGCGTGCGGCACCTCCTCATCGTCCAGCGCGCCGAGCGGTTCGGGTAGCTCGAGCGCGGCGCTGACGAGTTGCACCAAGTCGGGGATCCAGCACCTGCTGTTCAAGCCAGGCGTGCTGACCGTCGCGACCGACAACCCGGTCTACACGCCGTGGTTCGTGAACAACACCCCGACCAACGGAAAGGGCTACGAGAGCGCTGTCGCCTATGCGGTGGCCGCTCAGCTCGGCTTTTCCAAGTCGCAGGTGACCTGGGTGCACGAGCCGTTCAACAGCGTGTACAGCCCCGGCCCGAAGGCGTTCGACTTCGACATCAACGAGGTCTCGTTCACACCCCAGCGCGCCCAGGCGGTCACGTTCTCTCATAGTTACTACCCGGTTCAGCAGTCGATCGTCGCGCTCAAAGGCTCGGCGATCACCACCAAGCACTCGCCGGCCCAGCTCAAGACCTACCTGTACGGCGACCAGATCGGCACCACCGGCCTGACCTACATCAACACCGACATCCAGCCGACCAAGCAGCCGAAGGTGTTCAACACGCTCGCGCTCGCCGCTTCGGCGCTTGAGGCTCACCGAATCGACGCGCTGATCACCGACACCCCAACCGCGCAGTTCATGGCGACGGCGCAGCTCAAGCACGCCGTCCTGGTCGCGCAGTTCCCGACCGTCGGTGAACACTACGGGCTCGTGCTCGCCAACGGCAACAAGCTTGTGACCTGCGTGAACCAGGCGCTCGCCACGTTGACGGGCAACGGTACGCTGGCCGCGCTGCAGCACCGGTGGCTCGGGATCTACCTGAACTTCCCGACAATCAAGCCCTGAGTTTGACCGGCTACGACGCCCAGGGCGAGCCGGTCGGCGCGCCCCCTGGCAGCTTCACGACCGGCCGGGGGCCGAGGCTATTCACCGGGGGAGGTGCGCGCGGCACCGCGATCTCGACGGGGAGCACGGTGGTCGTGCTGGCGATCATCGCCGGCATCTTCGTGCTCGCTCCCGGCGCGCGGACGGTCGCGCACGCGTTCTTCTATCCGCATGACATGTGGCAGTCGTTCATCGGCGACCCGAAGAAGGGCTACTACTCGGTCGGCGCCGCGATCTGGCTCAACATCAGGATGTTCCTCGTCGCCGAAGCCCTGATCCTGCCGTTCGCGCTGGTGATCGCGCTGATCAGGCAGTCGACGCACCCGGCGCTGTTCCCGGTCAGGGTCATCGCGACGATCTACGTCGACTTCTTCCGCGGCGTGCCGCTGCTGCTAGTCGTGCTCGCGCTCGGCCTCGGCGTCCCTGGCCTCTACCTGCCGGTGATCTCGCACCAGCCGGACGCCGTCTACGGCGTAACCGCCCTTGTTATCACCTACTCAGCCTACGTGTCCGAGGTCTACCGCGCCGGGCTCAACTCGGTGCACCGCAGCCAGGTCGCCGCCGCCAGGTCGCTCGGCCTGACGCAGCGAACCGCGCTGCGCTACGTGATCTTGCCGCAAGGCGGTGCGCAACATCATCCCGCCGCTGCTCAACGACTTCATCGCGCTGCAGAAGGACACCTCGCTGGTGGGCGTGCTCGGCGTGATCGAGGCCAACCAGGCCGCGAACATCTACGCCTCGACGGTCTTCAACTATTCGAGCTTCACGGTTGCGGCGATCCTGTTCCTGATCCTGACGATCCCGCTGGCCCGGTTCACCGACCGGCTCATCGAGCGGGACCGGCGCCGTCGGCTCGCTGGACTCACCACATGAACGGGGGGGCTATCCGGATCGAGGGGCTCCGCAAGTCTTTCGGCCCCAACGTGGTTCTCAAAGGCATCAACCTGGCTGTCGACTCCCATGAAGTGGTGTGCCTGATCGGAGCGTCCGGATCGGGCAAATCCACCTTGCTTCGCTGCGTCAACCTGCTCGAACCGATCGACTCGGGCAAGATCACGCTGCTCGGGCAGGACATCACCGCGCCGAACATCGACCAGAACCTGGTCAGGCGCCAGATCGGCATCGTGTTCCAGTCGTTCAACCTGTTCCCGCACATGACCGTGCTGCGCAACGTCACGCTCGCGCCCACCAAGGTGCTCAAGATGCCGAAGGAGGCCGCGGCCGGGGAGGCACTCGCGCTGCTCGACCGCTTCGGCCTGGCCGACAAGCGCGACGACTACCCCGACCGGCTGTCCGGCGGGCAGCAGCAGCGAGTCGCGATCGTACGGGCGCTGGCCATGCGGCCGCAGATCATGCTGCTCGACGAGGTCACCAGCGCGCTCGACCCCGAGCTTGTGGCCGAGGTGCTCGACGTGATCGGCGAGCTGGCCTCCGGCGGGATGACGATGGTGATCGCGACCCACGAGATGGGGTTCGCCCGGGACATCGCCAACCGGGTCTGCTTCCTCGAGGAAGGCACGATCATCGAGGACGCGCCGCCCGCCGAGCTGTTCACCGCACCGAAGGACGAGCGCACCAGGCGGTTTCTGCGCCGCATCGTCGACGCCAAGCGGTTGTGACCCGAATGGGCCGCTATAGTCCTCGAAGCTGAATGAACGGCCGCGATGTCACCGCGAGGAGATGACCAGTGCGCAAACTTACCCGAAAGTGGGCAGCCGCGTTCGCCCCGGCGCTGTTGCTGGGCGGCGTTGTCGCCACGGCTGTGCCCGCCGACGCGGCGCCGCCGCCTTCCTGCCCGAGCCCGATCGTCTCTGGGGACATGGTGCTGTGCGGGTCGCTTGCCGATGGTGCGACCTACCTGATCGAGGTTCCGGCGAACTGGAACAAGACCCTGTTCCTCTACAGCCATGGATATGTCGTGCCTGGTTCGGCCAACCCTGCGACCGACGTCGGCGACCCGGTGACCGGCGCCTGGCTGCTCACCCACGGCTTCGCGCTGGCCGGCTCGTCCTACTCACTTACCGGCTGGGCGATCGCGGCCGCGCTGCCCGACCAGGACGCGACCCTGCACAAGTTCGCCAAGCTGGTGGGCAAGCCCAGGCACACGATCGCGTGGGGCCACTCGCTGGGCGGAATCATCACCGCTGGGCTGATCCAGCGCTTCCCGCGCGCGTTCGACGCGGCGCTTGCCGATGTGCGGCGTGCTGTCGGGCGGCGTCGCGACCTGGAACACCGCGCTTGACGCCGCGTTCGCGTTCCAGCAGCTCGTCGACCCCAAGGTCAGCGTCGTGAACATCGCCCCCGCCAACGCGGGCGCCAACCTGACCGAGGCCGAGACCGCGATCGCCGGCGCTCAGAGCACAGCCGTCGGCCGGGCTCGCATCGCGCTCGGAGCGGCCCTCGGCGACACGCCTGGCTGGTTCACCCCGCTGTCGCCCGAGCCGGCCGCCAACGACTTCGGCGCCCAGGAGACGAACCAGTTCGCCTGGGACGCCAACGTGGACTTCCCGTTCGTGTTCGCGTTCCGCAGCCAGCTTGAAGCGCTCGCGGGCGGCAACCCGTCCTGGACCACCGGGGTCAACTTCCGCGAGCAACTCGCCAAGTCCGTCGATGCCAAGGAAGTCAGGGCCCTGTACAAGGCAGCCGGGCTGAGCCTGCACGCCGACCTGCGCACGCTGCAGCGGGCCACCAAGATCAAGGCCGACCCGGCCGCCGTGAGGTACCTGGCCCGGAACATCGCCTTCACCGGCAAGATCCGCATCCCGGTGCTGAGCATCCACACCACCGGTGACGGCCTCGTTGTGCCGGAGAACGAGCAGGCCTACGCCGCCGCTGTACGCCGGGCGGGCGATTCACGCAAGCTCCGCCAGCTCTTCATCGCCAGGGCGGGCCACTGCGCGTTCACCCCGGCCGAGACGATCGAGTCGGTCAAGATGCTGCTGTTCCGGATGAGGACCGGGCACTGGAACGACCTCGCGCTGCGGCCCGCCAGGATGAACGCCTCGGCTGCCGCACTCGGCGCGGCTGACAACATCTTCGTCAGCGGCGGCAAGGTCGTGCCGGTAGCACCGGCGTTCACAAGGTTCAATCCGAAGCCGTACCTGCGACCGTTCGACTTGTCGCCGAGATTCCATCCCTAGTATTTTTCGAAAATTGCAACAGTCCGGGCGCCCAGCGATGAGTTTCTCTGGGCGCCCGGACTGTTGAAGAGCGTGTTACGCGCCGCGCTTGAGCGGGCCTAGCTTGTTGAGCCGCCACCAGGTCAGGCCCGAGTAGAAGAGGAACAAGGCTGCCATCGAGGCCATGTCGATGATCCAGGCGCGGCCGGTGTGATCCCACAGCGGATCGGCGTTGTGCTGCGCGGTGAAGCCGCCGATGACGTTCAGGTTCGTGGTAGCGGCGTTCGCGGCGAAACCCCACCGGGACGGGGTGAACCAGGCGATCTCCTCGATCACGGCCTTCCCGTGGATCGCGAAGATCCCGCCCGTGGTGACCACCTGGACCATCACGAGCAGGAAGACCAGAGGCATCGCCCGTTCCGCGGTGCTGACGGCAGAGGATACGAGCAGGCCGATCGCCATCGACGCGATTCCGACCAGGGCCACCGACGCCATGACCTCCACCAGCGGTATCGGCAGCAGCGCTCCCTTGGGCGGGAACTTCACGCCGTACATGCCGATCAGCACGAGCAGCGCCGCCTGGAAGGCGCTGATCACTCCGAGCACGATGAGCTTGGAGCACAGGTAGGCGCCGGCCGAAAGGCCGGCGGACCGTTCTCGGGAGTAGATCGGTCTTTCCTTGACTATCTCCCTGACCGAGTTCAGCGCGCCGGCGAAACAGGCGCCCAGTATCAAGATCAGCAGCACCGATTGAGCGCCGCTATTGACCTTACCCGGCGGGGCGGTGAATCCGCCGGTGAGCGGGAACAGCCTGACCATCGCGCCGAGACCGACGATCACGCCGATCAGCAGGGCGAGAAAACCCTTGTCGGAGGCGAGCACGGCCATGTAGCGCCGGACCATCGTGGACATCTGGGCGAAGCGGTTGCTCGTCTTCGGCGGCTGCGCCTGCACCGGTCGCTGACCGCGGTGCTGGGCCGCCGCCGCAGCCGCGCCCTCCATTCCGGCCACGATGTACTGCTGGTAGTACGGCGAGTTGCGGTACTCGGCCTGCCAGTCGCGGTTCGGCTGGGACTCGAACGCCTGGAACACCTCGGCCCAACCCGGCAGGTTGAAGTGCTTGAGGCCATCCTTCGGCGGGCCGAAGTACGCGATCTTGCCGCCGGGAATGATCACAAGCAGCCGGTCGCACAAGTCGAGGTTGGCGACCGAGTGGGTCACCACGATCACGGTGCGGCCGTCGTGGGCGAGGTTGGCCATTTGCTCCATGACCGACTTGTCGAGGCCGGGGTCCAGGCCCGAGGTCGGTTCGTCGAGGAACAGCAGCGACGGCTTGGTGAGCAGCTCGAGTGCCACGTTGACGCGTTTTTGCTGGCCGCCGGACAGCGCGGCCGTCTTGGTGCTTGCGTGCCGGGTCAGCGCCAGTTCCTCGAGGACCTCGTCGATCCTGTGGTTGCGCTCGGCCTTGCTGGTGTCGCGCGGGAACCGCAGTTCGGCCGCGAAACCGAGCGCTCGGCGGGCGGTGAGCTGGGTGTGCAGGATGTTCTCCTGCGGGACGAGTCCGATCCTGTTCCGCAACTCGGCGTAGTTCATGTATAGGTCGCGGTTGTCGTAGAGCACCGTGCCGTGGTTGGCCGGCGCGATCCCGGTCAGCGCGCCGAGCAGCGTCGACTTGCCCGCGCCGCTCGGTCCGATCACGCCCATCAGGCACCGCTCGCCGAGCGGGAACGTCACGTGATCGAGGATCGTCCTGCCGTTCGGCAACGTGACCGTCAGGTCGTTGGCGATGTAGGAGATGTCGCCGGTGTCGAGGAATTCCTGCAGCTCCTCGCCCACGAGCCGGAACGTGGCCGGGCCGATGCTGATGATGTCCCGTTCGGTCACCGGCGCCGAGCCGACCCGCTGGCCGTTGACGAACGTGCCGTTGTGGCTGCCGAGGTCGTGGATCGCGTAACCGCCGCGCGGCTCCCTGCGAAGTTCGGCGTGGTACCTGGACACGCCGAGGTCAGCGACGACCACCTGGTTGTCGGCGGCGCGGCCGATCCGCAGCAGCGTCGGCGGAAGCTGGAGCACCGCGCTCGGCTGCCGTTCCATGCTGACCCTGGGGGCGGGCACCGCTGGCCCGAATCCGCCGGGGGCGGCCGGGCCGCCGGGGCCACGTCGGCCCGGCGCCCCGTATCCGCGAGGCTCGGCCGCTGGGGCTCGTTCGGCGTGCACGCGAGGTACCGCCGGGTTGGCGGGTGGCGGTGCGGCGGGCGTTGCGGCGGGGCCCGGTCCTTGGGCATACCTGGTCGGCACCGGCCCGGCCGGCCTGACCGGGTCGGGCTTAGCCGCTGGGGCTGAGACGATGCACGACATCGCGGGTCCGTCGCTCGGGTGTCCTAGCCGGACCGCGCAGGACGAGGAGATGGCGAGCCGCTGCACCCGGTTGCTGCCTTGGAAGGTGCCGTTGGTCGACCCGACGTCTTCGAGCAGCCAGGTTGATCCGTCGACTCGAAGCACCGCGTGCCGCCAGGACACGCGGGAGTCGTTCACGACGATGTCTGATTGCGGATCACGACCAACGAAATAACTGCGGCCAGCGGTCAGCGAGCGCTCCGCGTCTGGCGTGCGCACCATCAGCGCCGGACCTGCGGGAGAGTTACCGAACTCAGGCGTCATGAAGCAACTGTAGAACGGATTTGGCCTGCGTATGTATCAGGCTTTTGGCGTCGATCAGCTCTGGCCGACGCGATCAGCGAACTTCAGTTCCAGCGGACTACTGGACTTCAATTGATTATTCATCATATAAAGGATATTGACTACAGTTCAGGGCATTCACCGTTACGTACAGTATGCGTACCCTTACGTTCTGGTGTGGCTGTCCGCTCGGACGGGCCAGTGTGGAAAGCTGAAACGAAGCGGCGGCGCGGCCGCGGCATGTGAGTTGCGGGGGACAAGGTCAAACCGGATACTTAGACCACCCATCTGACTGACCTGCCTGGGTCCATGTCTTCCGCTGGGCGTGAATAGCAGGTCCAGATTCTTGGGGAAATTCAGGAAGATACGGAAATGGCAATGAACCGGCGGCTCGGTATGCTCTGGCCAGACCGGCGGCGTTGGCTAGGGGGGACGATCCCCCTAACCCCCCCGGGGGCTTGCTTGGAGGCACGGTGACGAGGACAACCCCGGATTGCCGGGTGGGTTCACGCCCGGCGCGAAGATCGCCGGCTATCTGCTCGAGGAGCAGATCGGCCAGGGCGGCATGGCCGTGGTGTTCCGTGCGCACGACGAGCGGCTCGACCGGACGGTCGCGCTCAAGATCCTGGCGCCCGCGCTGGCCGCCGACGAGGCGTTCAGGCAGCGATTCATCCGCGAGTCGCGGGCGGCGGCCGCAGTCGACGACCCGCACATCATCCCGGTGTTCGAAGCCGGCGAGTCCAGCGGCGTGCTGTTCATCGCGATGCGGTACGTTCGCGGCGGCGACGTGCGTTCCATGCTGGGGCAGTTCGGGCCGCTGCCGCCCGGCCGGGTCGCCGAGATCATCTCGCAGGTGGCTTCGGCGCTCGATGCGGCGCACGGCCGCGGCCTGGTGCACCGGGACGTCAAGCCGGCGAACATGCTGCTCGACGCCCGGCCCGGCATGGGCAGGCCCGATCACGTCTACCTGTCGGACTTCGGCCTGAGCAAGGCGTCGCTGCAGGCGACCGGGCTGACCGGGACCGGAATGTTCCTCGGCACGCTCGACTACATCGCGCCCGAGCAGATCGAGGGCAGGCCGGTCGACGGCCGCGCCGACCAGTACGCGCTCGCCTGCGCGGCCTACGAGCTGGTCACCGGGGGGCCGCCGTTCCAGCGCGACGACGCGATGGCGGTCATGTACGCGCAGCTCTCCGAGCCGCCGCCGCCGGTCACCAGCCGCAGGCCCGATTGCCATCGGCGGTCGACCACGTGTTCGCCAGGGCGCTAGCCAAGCAGGCCGACCGAGCGCTACGCGAGCTGCACGCGAGTTCGCTGAGGCGCTGCGCGAGGCGTTCGGCATCAGGCCGTACGACTCAGGCCCGGGTTCGATTCCCAGCGCGCCGCACCCGAGGACCCAGCTTGTCGGTCCGGCCGTATCGGCCGAAGCCACCGCGCAGGCTGGTCAGCAAAGCGGAGGCCAGCAGGGTTACGGCCAGCAGGGTTACGGGCAGCAGGGTTACGGGCAGCAGGACTACGGGCAGCAGGACTACGGGCAGCAGGACTACGGGCAGCAGGACTACGGGCGGCAGGGCGGTCAGCAGGGGTTCACGCCGCCGGGTGGGGTTCAGCAGGGATCTGGTCCGGGCGGGGAGGCTACTCAGCTCGCCGGTGGCGGCAGGCACACCTCACCTGACCTCACAGCCGCGCACTGGCAGCCAGACGACGGCACCGGTGGCTACCGGCGGCGGCCTTGGTGGCGGTCGCCTGGTGCGATCGTAGCCGCGATCGCGCTGGTGATCGTGATCGCCGGCGGCGGCGGATACCTGGCGCTGCACAAGACCAACAAGGACAAGAACAACGTCATCCCGCTGGCCCTGCCTGGCTGCACGACGAACGCGGCCAGCGGCAGCACGCTGAAACTGCCGAATACCTTCGTGGGAGTGAACGGCGGCAGCCCGTTCGGCCTGGTGGTGGGCAAGCAGGGCAAGTTCGTCTTCGCCATCACTGCGACCACCCTCAACGTGCTGGCCAAGGGCCCCGGCCTAACGCTCACCCCGAAGTTCTCCTACACGCTCGACACATCCACCGGGTCCTCGACCGACGGCGTGCTGACCAGCAATGGCAAGTATCTGCTCGTCGCCGCGGGCAACGGCATCGACGTGCTGAACGTCCGCCAGGCCGAGGCAGGCGCGCCGAGCGTGAACGTCGGCACGCTTACGGTGCCGAACCTCACAGGCAATGCCGCTGCGGTCGGGATCGCGATTTCGCCTGACGACCAGTTCGTGTTCGAGACCTTGAAGGCGCCTGGTGTCATGGCGGCTTTCAACGTGGGCAAGTCCCTAGCGACTAACAGCTTCGGGTCCTCGACCTTTGTCGGTTCCGTGCGGGTTGGAAGCAACCCAACCGGCATCACGCTGTCGCCGGACGGCAAATGGATCTACACCACTAGCTACTCGACCAGCGACGCGATCAAGACTGGACAAGGCCTGCTCAGCGTCCTGGACCTGACGACGGCCGAGACCAACACGGCCAAGTCGGTCGTCGCGCAAACCAGAGCGGGCTGCGGCTCGGCGCGGGTGGTCGCGTCACCGGATGGCAAGACCGTCTGGGTGACCGCGCGCTTCAGCAACACGCTGCTGGGGTTCTCAGCCTCGCTGCTGCGTTCTGACCCGCACAACGCGCTGATCGCGAAGGTCCCGGTCGGACAGACGCCGATCGGCCTGATACTCGTAGACGACGGCAACAGGATCATCGTCGCTGACACCGATACCCAGAACACCGGGCCAACCGCGCATAACCTGGCCGTTGTGAACGTCCCAGCGGCACTAGCGAAGAAGCCCGCCCTGCTCGGCTTCATCCCGAGCGGAATGCTGCCGCGCGAGCTCGCTGTCGTCCCTGGCGGCCGTTATCTGCTCGTCTCGGACAATGGCTCGCATCAGGTCCAGATCGTCGACCTGAGCAAGCTGCAGTGAGCACGAGTCATTACCGGGAGAGGTGACCAGCTTGGCCCCCAATTACGGCAACTACGGCAACTACGCCAATCAGCCGCCGAACATGTACAGCGGCTACCAGGCGCCCAAGCAGCGGCACACCGGCCGCAAGGTGCTGATCTGGCTTCTGGTCGTGCTCGTGCTGCTCATCGGCCTTGACTTCGGGGCCAAGGCGTTCGCTGAGAGCGAGGCGGCTACTCAGATCCAGAAGCAGGGCTTCCCGAAGAAGCCCACCGTGCTGATCGGCGGGTTCCCGTTCCTGACTCAGGTCATCACCCGGCACTTCGACCAGATCACGATCAAGTCGTCGAACATACCTGAAGGCCCGATCACGATCTCCAAGCTCAACGTCGTCGCCAGCAACGTGCGCCTCAACTCCAGCTTCAACGGCGGCAGCGCGGGCCCGCTGAACGGCACGGTCGTGATCAGCCTCGGCGCGATCGGCAACGCGCTGTCGGACGCGGGCCCGCTGACCGATTTCCTCGGCGGCGGGTCGAGCGCATTGAAAATCGTCGCGGTCGGAAGCAGCCAGCTCAAGGGCAGCCTGATGCTGGCTGGAGGCATCCTGTCGTGGTCGGCCACCTGGCAGGTGCAGAACGCCGGACCGCACGAGATCAAGCTGCACCTCGTCAGTACCAGCGGGGGCGTGCCGTCCGGCCTGCTCAGCAAGGCCAACAACATCTCAATACCGCTGTCGTCGCTGCCAGCCGGGCTACAGCTCACCGGCGGCCTGAACTCGTCGTCGAGCGGCATCACGGCGCACGTCTTCGCCCGGACGCTGTCGTTCGGCAGTTAGGCCGCGGTGCTTGGTGGCTGGTGCGGTCCTCCGTGAACGCGGCCACGCAGATCCTTTCGCCTAGATCACATTACGTAGCGTGACGCTTACTCGTGGTGGGCATGCTCGCCGTACGGCATGGCCGACGTCCGAGTGAGGCCCGGGGGTAGATATGTGGCGAAAATACACGGCCGAGTTTCTCGGCACGATACTGCTGGTCTTCTTCGGGGCTGGGGCCGCGGCGTTGATCCTGGGCTACCGGATCTTCGGCTCCAGCCTTGCCGCGGGCATCGTCGCGATCGCCCTGACCTTCGGGCTTATCTACGCGGCTCTCGTCTACGTGATCGGCCCGATCTCCGGCGGGCACGTCAATCCCGCGGTCACGTTCGGTGCGTTCATCAGCAGACGGATAGGCCCGGTGGAGACCGTCGGGTACTGGGCGGCCCAACTCGCGGGAGGCATCGTCGGCGCGCTGCTGCTGTGGTGGATGATGCAAACATCTCCGCTCTACAGCACGGCAAGGATCGGACTGGGCGCCAACGGCTACGGCGCTCACTCGCCACTACGTATCAGCGCCGGCGGTGCCTTCCTGGTCGAGGTCCTGCTCACTACTTTCTTCGTGCTCGTCGTGCTGAGCCTGACGCGGGAGGAGGCGAGCGTCGCGGTCTCCGGCATGGGCATTGGCATCGCGCTAGCACTCGCGAACATGATCGGCATCCCGTTCGACGGCGCATCGGTAAACCCGGCCCGGAGCCTCGGACCCGCTGTGGTCACCGGCGGGGCAGTACTTTCCCAAGTCTGGGTGTTCCTGCTCGCCCCCATGGTCGGAGCTATCCTGGCGGCCGTGCTGAACTTCCTGGTACATCCCGTACCTGCTGGCCTGGTCGGGCGCCGGAAGCAGGCCGAGGACGCCACCACGCCATCGACTACGCCGAAACCGAGTGAATAATCCGCTAGCAGCGCGGAGACGCATCCCGCGCGCTGCAGTTCTTCCGATGCTGGGTGATCATCGAATTGAAGTCCGCTGCAAGGGCCCTTTCCGGTCCAGATAAGTCCGTGTTCGGTACCGCCATCACCCCATTCGTACTGGACCTCCTCCTCATCGCCCGCACCAGCAAAGGACGTCCAGTCGCTGTACACCGAATTTTGCAGGTACATTTCTCCTGAGGCGTACCAGTTGCTCCAGTTAGCGCCGCACGGTGGTGCCGGGGATGCAGCAGGTGGACGCGGTGGCGCGATGGTCCTGATCCACTCGTTCATCGAGTCCGACGCGGAGTACAAGATGATCTTCGCATCGTTGGCCGTCGACCCGCTCTGAACGTTGAGCGACATGGACGGCGCCGTCGCCGGCTCTATCCAGTCCCACTCATAAGGGGGCTGGTCGAGAGGCGAGTCCTGGAACTGAAAGATCTCGTTCGCTGTGTTCTCGCCGGTCCACAGGATTATTGGGGTGTGTCCCTTCATTCCTCCTGGGTAGTTGAGCGGAAGTCGCGGGGGCGCTGCCTGGCGTCCGCGTCGCCAGCGCGGATGCCCGCGGTGAATTGCTCCACCGCCGTGTTGACCGCCGACGACCGGATGGACTCGAACAGGTCGAAGTCGTGGTGTGCACCGGGTAGCTCGGCGTAGATGACCGGGCGGCTCGACGCGGCGCGTGCCCGTTCCGCGAAGCCGCGCGCGGCCGCCGCCGGAACCAGCATGTCCTTGTCGCCGTGCACGATGAGCATGGGCGGCATGCCACCGTTCGGCGCGAGGTCACCGTAGTAGCCGTAGCGGCAGATCAGGCCCGCGATACCGGTCTCGCCGTCGCTTACCGCCCGGATCGCCAAGTTCGCCCCGGCCGAGCTGCCGGCAAGGAATAGCAGGCCGGGCCCGGCACCGAAATCCGCGGCATGAGCCCGGACCCAGGCGATGGCGTCGCGCACGTCGGCCACCTGGTCGGCGAGCGTTACATGTGGCTGCAGCCGGTAATCCGCGCTCACGCAGACGAAACCCTGTCGGCTGGTCAGGTGCCGGATGAGGGGCCGCGCTTCGCGCACCTTGCTGCCGGAATGGAAGCCGCCGCCGTGGAAGTGCAGCAGGACCGGTACTCCGGTCGGCCGGTCACGACGGTGGTACACGTCCAGCGTGCGATCTGGCCCGTCGCCGTAGCGCAGGCCGCGCACCCGGCTCACCTCAGGTCGGCCCGGGAAGAACGGGGCTCGCATGATCCGGCCCCACGGCCGTCCCGGTCTCCCTGCGTTGCTCAGGGCCGCGTGCGCGCGCAGCGCGCGATAGACGACGACCGTGAGGCCGGCTAGGGCGAGCAGGGCGACGATGGCACCGGCGATCCCGGCCGCTGAGTCGAGATCACCATCGACGAGCGCTAGAACGCTCGAAGCGATCAGGTAGTACCCGAGGAGGAACGGCAGTTCGCTGGCCAGGAGTGCCGGGATGGCCGAGAAGGAGCCAAGCCGACGCCACCGGGATAGCGCGCACGCGACACCCCAGCCCGCGACCGCGACCGCGCACCAGTACCCGACCGGCATCAGTGGCCTGCCCTGATGCGGGGCCGCAGGCGCACCTGCTGCCGCGAGCCGAACGCTCGGCGGCGAGCACCCCCGCCCGCCAGGCGTGCACCTTGCGTCTCATGCCTCATAGCTGCCTAGCATGTTGTTCCCTTCCGATCGCGGGGTCCCGGCAGGCGCCTGCGAACCACTTGGTACCCGAGCCACTATCGCCGCTGGGTCCCGATTTGCGGCAATCCTTTTAGCGGTGGCTTAGATGTGGCGCCGCCGCTATGCTCACGGCAGGCGCGGCTGACCCGGCGCCGGCGTGCGCCCGGATGCTGTATATGCCCGGCGCCTGGCGAGCCGGCCGCTGCCCGGACCCGGTTGGAGGGGCAGAATGATTCGGCTTCGGCTCCAGCCCGAGGATCTAAGGCGGATCCGTATTGATGGGACGCCAGAACCCTTTGCCGAGACCATTTGGGCGGCCGCGCGGCTCCGCAGTCGATCATCAGAAGGCTCGCCCTTCGACTCCTGGCGGCGACGCTTGCAGGGCCATCTCGGTCCGCATCTTCGCCCGCTCGCCTCGATCTGCCCGACAAATGCGACAGTCCTCGACCTGATCGCCGTCGTGGGGCACGCGGCGACGATTGGCGATGGCGTTGACGCGCTGATGTCAGCGAGCCGACAGCACATGCGGGCCGAGATCGGCGCCTTGTCGCAGCAAGTAGCGGAACCATGGCCGTGGCGACGGCTCGACTCAGACCTCGAGCTGCGCCGGGAACTTGGTAGTGCGATCGAATCCCTGCATACCGCAGCTGTTGCGCCTTACTGGACCCAGGTACGCAACGTCCTGCAAACTGAACAGGCATATCAAACGCACGTGATGGCCTAAGCCGGGATCGACACCCTCCTAGCCAACCTGTGCCCGCCGCTGATCCGATGGCAGCCGCCGCTGTTGCTCATAAATTCCGGCACGGGGACGGATGTCGAAGCGCAGCTTTGGGGGAATGGATTGACGATCGTGCCGTCCGCGTTCCGTGGCCCATACCCTAACCTGCAAATCGACCTCGCCCAACCTGACCGCCAGCGGAAGTTGATCTACCCGGCGGTGCGAGACTTCGGCACGGCGCGGCTGCTGTGGGCGGGAGCGGATGACAGGGCAGCGCTGACGTCGTTGCTCGGCCGCACTCGAAGCGCGGCGCTGGAGGCGATCGCCGATGGATGCACGACCAGCGAGCTAGCCTTGCGAATAGGCGTCTCGGTGTCTGCGGCCAGCCAGCACGCGACGATCCTGCGCAACGCTGGCCTGATTACCACGCGACGCGATGGCAGAGGGGTTATCCACGCCCTGACGCTTCTCGGCACTTCGCTGCTGAACGGCCCCGCAGCACTATGAAGCGAAGCGCGGCGCCGCCGATCATTCAGCCAGGCGTGGGCGCCGAGATCTGGATCATCTGCGGCAACGCGTGCGCTGGCAAGACAACGACGGCCCGCCTGCTCGCGCAACGGTTCCCGCTCGCCGCGCACGTCGAGGGCGACGAGATGCAGCGGCTAATTATCTCTGGCTGCCGGTGGGCGGTTCCCAGCGACAGCGACCCCGGCACCGGGCGCCTGACAGGCGCGGCGGGCGTCCAGTATGCGCTTCGCATCCGCAACGCGTGCCTGGTCGCCGCCGCGTTTGCCGATGCCGGAATCACGGCCATCGTCACCGACTCGATCATCGGCGAAGGGTTCGAGTCGCTCACCGAGGTCCTAGTCGGGCGGCTGGTCAACTTCGTCGTGCTGCGACCGCCGGTAACTGTGCTACGGCAGCGCGGGATTGACCGGCTGCCCGAAGAAGCCGCGTATCTGGCGGATCGCTACGGCGACTCAGATCACCCCGAGGCCGCGGAGTTCGCCGCCCGAATCCAGGCCGCGGCCGACGGCCGGCCGGTCAACGAGTTCGAGGGGGTCATCGAGCGGGGCCTCGATCGCCTGCCGCACGCTGGACTCTGGGTTGATCCCAGTGACCTTGACGCGGAAAGCGCGGTGGATCTTCTGCTGGACCGCCGGGCTGAAGCTGCCTGGACGGTAGCCGCATCGGAATCCAGGCCCGCCCACACTGCCGCCGCCGAGCCCATCCCTCAGCGACCTCAGGGCTTAGGGGCGGCCTGATGCCAGCTGTGCTCCGAGCAATCCGATCAGCGTGGCCGCCGCCCAGATCTGGCCAGCCCCGATTAGCTGCGGCACCGATTCCGCCGCCAGCCACCGCGCCCGCAGGTCATCGCCGCACCACCCGGCCCCGGTGACCGGCTCGGGGTCCTGCCCGGCGAAGATCACGTGCTCAGCCTGCACTGAACACGGCTCGGGCTGGAACGACACGACAAGCGACAGTTCCCCGGCCATGTACCCCGCCTGCTCGGCCAGCTCCCGCGCCGCCGTCTCCACATCCGGCTCGCCGTCCTGGACCAGGCCACCCGGCAGCTCCCACCCCCACCGGCCCAGCCCGGCCCGGTACCGCCGCACCAGCAGCACCTGACCCAGGTCATCGGCCAGCACCACCGAAGCCGACCGGCCCAGCCGCACGACGTCCCACGGCAGCACGTCCCCGTCAGCCAGGCCCAGATCCACCTGGCACACCCGCACCTCCGGGCCGTCATACACCAGCCGCTCGCCCGGCATCCGCATCACAGCAGCAGCCTCATCGACCGGAATCTCTTCCACGACCCCGACGGTATGAGATACCCGCTCGATCCGGCAGATGGCAAATCAGATCAAAACTCAACGTGCCTTGGACCGGAAACGCATCAGCGGCGGACGATAGCGGCGGCGGCATGCTTGCCTGTTCACCTGGCTTAACGGCGGAGGAGCAGTAGTCAAGACCTGTGGGTCAAGATCTTTTTAGCGGCTTTGGACTGTGCTTCCTCGCGAGGTCGCCCGACTAGCTTTCCGTTGATGAAGGTCGCTCCGGCACCGGACCAGTGCAACGACTCGCCTGCCGCAGCGGGCTTGACTTTGTATGTCAAAGTTAAGTAGCTTTGAAATGCAAAGTTTGACTCTGGCTACCGCATCAGGAGACCCGCCGTGCTAGAGGACCAGGACATGAGCGTGCAGGAAGCGGCAGCCGTCGTGCAGGATGCCCGCGCCCGCGCCCGCAAGGAGCTTGTCATCAGCACACCTCTGGTGTACATGGCGTGGGGCCTGGTCTGGCTCGTCGGCTACGGAGCGATGTGGCTGTCCGTGCGCGGGCAGCACCCTTACACCGGACCCTCGGGCGTCTCGATGGCGGCGGTCTTCGTGCTTGCCGGTTTCGCGGTCGCGGCCGTCTTGGTCATCGCCAGCAAGGCAGCTGCCGGCATCGACGGCCGGTCCGTGCGGCACCGCCGCATCATCGGGGCCACGTGGGCGATCGGATACTTGAGCCTGCTCATCGTCGCGCCCGCGATCAGCAGCTCTGTCAGTACGCGGACGCTCGCGTTCATCAGCTTCGCGGGTCCCATGCTGCTGGTCGGGCTGGTCTGCATCCTGATCCTGGCCGCAGCTCTCGGACGAAACCGGCAGGCATCGGTCCTCGGAGCCTGGCTCGTGATCGCCGGTATCAGCTGCGCATGGCTGGCACCCGCGACAATCCTGGCGGCCTGCGCGGTGGCGGGCGGCGGGGCATTCCTGCTCACGGCGGTCATCGAGACCAGCCTTCGGGCGCATGACCGCTGAGAACGAGCTTGACCCGGTCATTCATGCCCCCGCGCGGCTGCGAGTCGCGGTGACCCTGGCCACCTTGCGGGACGGGGACAGCCTGTCCTTCACCAGACTGCAAGAACTGCTCGGGCTCACGCCCGGTAACCTCATCACCCACCTGCGCAAGCTCGAGGACGCAGGCTACGTGACGACAGTCAAGTCGGGGAGGGGCGTTACCTCCCGGACGTCGGTCAGCCTCAGCCCGCAGGGCCGCAGGGCTCTGGACAACTACATAGCGGTCCTGCGTCAGCTGCTGGATTCAGCCAGCACCAACGGGACCAGCCTGCAGTGACCAGGCGCAGCTGGCCGGACTGAACCAGTCCGGGCTGCTGCGGGAGCTGCCAGCCGGATCGAACCGGTGATGTATCCCGGTGTGAGCTATGGCTGGACTCCTTCGGTTCCGGCGTCTGATCCGCGGAACTGGTTCCGGTCGCCCTGCTCCTTCCCGGCCTCGCAGGCGCCTAATCCTTGTGAATGGCCGCCCCGGCGGGCAGCCGTTGCGCCCGGACTCGCCGTGGGTCACTCCCTGGAAAACGGCCAGCGCCCGGATGCACACGTCAGCCTGGTTTCGGCTAGCATGGCGCTCGTTCCCCGCCGGTGTAGCTCAGATGGCAGAGCGGCCGCCTTGTAAGCGGCAGGTCAGCGGTTCGATCCCGCTCACCGGCTCCACAGCCCGGATGATCAGTCAGCCCTCTCACCTGCGCAGATAGCAGGAAGAGAGGGATTGCGGTGGTGCTGTCAGCGCCCGCGAAATCCAAGATCAACACAGAAATAACACAAGCGGCTCCGAATCAGCGCGCGCGGCGCGCCCGGGCAGTCGACCCGGCGGCGCTCGCGGCGGTGCCCGATTGGCCGGGGACGCACGCGAGTCCAGCCGCGATCCCGGCCGTGTGGTGGTGGAAGTGGGGTGGGGGGGTGGTGGTGTACCCGCCGTAGGAGGCGGGGAGCCGTGGCGGGCGGTGTTCGCCGAGAACGGGCGGCGGCGGTACCGGCAGGCCGGGACCGAGGCGGAGTTGGCGGTCAAGCTGGAGAAGGTGACCGAGCGGCTGGCCGCCGTGGCGGGAACGCCGAGCGGGCCGGCGCGGACGTGATCGGCCATTACCTGGACCCGGACCGGCTCCGGGTCGCTGACCGTTGGTCCCGCTAGCACGCGCATATCCAGCGGCGGCCGGGAAAGGTGATCCAGGAACTGGGACTGCCGCGCAGATCTGGGTTTTCTGCTGCCGCTGACCGGCCCGGCAGGCGGATCGGAGGGCCATAGCAGTCGGCGCTGAGAAGTTGCCGGGCGCCTTCCAGCGGGCGAGCGGTCAGGCGTCGTAGGGGAGCACAGTGAAATGGCTGGCGCCCCACAGCGGGCGCAGGCGGCGGAAGTGACGCTGATCCAAGGTGAGGATCGTAGTGGTGCGGTGCCGGTCGGCGAGGATCACGTTCGATGCGTCGGCGATGCCGAGGTAGTCGCTGTCATCGCCCTGGTTGTCGATGACGGCCAGCGCCGCAGCGTGATCGGAGGATGTCCACTCGGCGAGGTCGTACGCCTCGCTGGCGACGTCGTCGGCGAACCGGCGGGCGGCCTTTGGCCCGAGCCTGGAGGCGAGCATGTAGTCGGCTTCGGCGACGATCATCGGCGAGACGACGAGCAGGTCCTCAGCGTTCTCCAGCGCCCTGGCGATGGCCGTGTGCTCACAGTAGGACTCGTCGAAGATGGCCAGGACCGCGCTGGTGTCGACGATGATGGCTGTCACGCGCCGAATCCGCTGGCCAGCTCGGCGTCGATGGCCTCGGCGTCCAGCGGCTGCCCGCTTTGGAAGCCCCCGATGCTCGGCCTGGGCTTCGGCGCAGCCTCGTCGATCAGCTTGTCGATGGCCTGGGCTAGGGTCAGCCCTTCCGCTTTGGCCAGGCGGTGCAGCCGGTCCCGGGTCCGCTTCGGGACCTTGATCGTCGTTGCTGTCATACCAGTCAGTATACCGCGACCATCCCGGTCGGCGTGGCCGTGTCCCCGGACGGCTCCAACCAGCGCCTGCGGCTCCGACCAGGCACCTGGATCGATGACCGACGCACGTCCGTCCCGCTCTAGCCGCCAGCACGAGCGCGCGAATCTCGTCATTCGCACGCTGCTGCTCGGGTCCGGAGGTGACAACGTAACGTCGCAGCCTTACTATCGAGACATGTCTCTCGATAGAGAAGCTGCGACAAGATGCGCCGGGCTCTGCTCTCGGTTCTCCTCGTAGGCATGCGTGGCTGCTGGGTCCTCTCCGGACAGCCAGTTCACCAAATGGAGGTATCCGTGGATAGTCCCGTTTTGCAGGTGGTCAGGGAGCTCGTGCCTGGAGCGACCGAGGGAGAGTTGTCGCGCGGTGGCCGAAGGCTGCGCTGGGTCGAGGCTGGATCAGGCGAACCGGTCGTGATTATGGACGCGGCTCTCGGCGAGCCGGGCACGTTGGCGTGGGCCGGGGTGATGCCGGGGATCGCCCAGCACGGCCGGGTCATTGCCTATGATCGGGCAGGCGTGGGCCTGAGCGATCCCGCCAGTCCGCTTACCCTGGATACCGCGATCGGTGATCTCACTGCGCTCGCGGCGCACGCCGGGGGCGGCTGCATCCTGGTCGGCCATAGCTGGAGCGGCCTGCTCGCGCAGCTCGTCGCGATCCTGAGCCCGGAGCTTGTTGCCGGGCTAGTGCTCGTCGATTCTGCCGAGGAAAGCTACTGGGCGTGGCTGCCCGCCGACGTTCGCCAGCAGAGCTACGACGTGGGATCGGCATTGCTCGACAAGCATTCGCGGGGCGAGCATGGAGACATGATCAGGGACAGCTTCGAGCGGTTCGCGAAGCTGCTGACCGGCGACACCGAGCTGCAGGCTCAGATACTTGACGTGTACGTAGCTTGTTACTCCAAGCGCTGGCAGGTTGAGACGGTCCGTGCGGAGTTCGAGTTGCTCTGGGCCTCGATTTCCGAGATCGCCCGGATCAGGACGGAAGGCGCGTTGCCTGATGTGCCGACCGTGGTGCTCAGCGCCACTGAGGGCGTACCCGAAGGTCATCGGAAGAAGTGGACGGAACTGCACGCTGAGCTGGCGGCTTCTGTGCCCCAAGGACGGCATGTCATCTTGCCTGGCGTTGACCACGCCATCAACCAGGGCGGGGCCGACGCGGTCGCAGCGGCGATCGATAGCGTGCGCGCATCGCTTTAGCCGCCGAAGACATGGCGTAGCTGATTGGGAGAAAGAGAATTGAAGGAACAGGGAATTGTGTGTGAACTCGGCGTCCTTGACGTCGCGGGCTCGATCGCCTTCTACGAAAGATTAGGATTCGAAACAATAGAAGTAGAACCGGCCGATGGGTCATTCTCATGGGCTGAGCTCTCGTTCCACGGATCCAGGCTGATGCTTCAGCAGATCGGCGGGCTTGCCGACCATCTGCCTGGGATCGCGCGACAGCTAACCAAGCCGTCTCATGCCATCGTCCTTCGCGTGGGCTCAATGGATGATGCCGAAGCTCTATATAGGCATTTTGATGAGCTGGGCGTAGAGTGCCAAACCGGCCTTCGCCGGACAGCCTATGGAACGACGGAGTTCTCGATCGTCGATCCGGACGGTTACGTACTGCTCATAGCGGGCAGCTAAGAGAAAGTCTGGAATAAGAACAAGTCCGGCTATTCCGTGAGGAGAGTTGCCGCGGCGCCGAGGAGTGGTGGTGGTGCTGCCTCCTGCAGGCGAACCGAGGACCGGCTGATCAGCACGGTTGGCAGGAAGCCGATGCCGAGCGCGGCGAGTACGCCCAGATTGGCAAACGCCCAGGCGCCGGTCTTGCCGCCGAGTCCGATCGGGCCGAGCAGATACCCCTGCCAGGACAGCCAGCCGGCCGCGCTGTTAGTGACCAGGCCCCAGCCGATCACGCTGGCGAGCACGACCAGGCCGACCGGCAGCCAGCGGATGTCGCCGTAGCGCCCGCTGCGATCGTAGAGTTCGGGCTCGCTGTAGTCGCCCCGCCGCATCGCGATGTCCGCGAGCATGACTCCGCACCAGCCCGCGATCGGTACGCCCAGCGTGATCAGGAACCCCTCAAACTGGGCCAGGAAATTCCCGGCCACGAATACTACGTAGATCGTGCCGCCGGTCATGAGCACGCCGTCGACGAGGGCTGCTGCCCACCGGGGGATTCGCAGGCCGAGCGCCAGCAAGGCGAGCCCAGAGGAATAGATATCGAGCACCGATCCGGCGATCAGGCCCAGTACCGCCACGACCGCGAACGGCACCAGGAACCACACGGGGAGCAGTACAGCGAGCGCTCCGATCGGGTCGTTAGCGATCGCCTTGCTTAGCCCGGTTGACGAGCCGGCCAGCAGGAGGCCGAAAACTAGCAAGATCACCGGCGGGAAGGCGATCCCGAACGTGGTCCATCCGGCGATCCCCGTGCCTGATGACCTCCGGGGCAGGTAACGGGAGTAGTCGGCAGCCATGATCGTCCAGCCGAGCCCGAAGCTGGCCATCGCGAACACCAGCGCGCCGATGACGTTCTGCACCGGGCCGGCCCGCAGCCCTGATGCCACGGCCCAGTGGATCCGTCCGGCCGCCAGCACGAGGAACATCACGGTCAGCACGGCGGTGACGACCGTGATCACTATCTGCATCCGCATGATCAGGTCGAACCCCATGACCCCGCCGAAGATCGTGAGGACCACCACAATGACCATGGCGATCACCTTGGTCAGCGTGCCGCTACCCCAGCCCAGGTGGCCGGACACAGTCGCGATCGCCAGCGTGGCAAGGACCACCAGCACGGTCTCCCAGCCGACATTGACCAGCCAGGCAATGGCCGTGACCAGCTTATTGCCGCGCACCCCGAACGCGGCCCGGCTCAGCACCATCGTCGGCGCCGACCCACGCTTCCCGGCCACCGCGATGAAACCGCACAGCACCGACGACATCACGATCCCGGCCACGCCTACGGCAAGTGCCTGCCAGAACGAGATACCGAAGTCCAGCACGAACGACCCGTAAGACAGGCCCAGAACCGAAACGTTCGCCGCGAACCACGGCCAGAATAGATCTCGCGGCCTGCCCTTACGCTCGGCACCGGAAATAACGTTGATCCCGTTGACCTCAATCTGTAACAACTGGTCAGCCACGATTCCGACCCTCCCTAACCCGCATCGCCAGGCTCCTGATCGCAGTCTCCCTCCCACAACGGAATCTGGCTATTTATTGGCGTCGCCTTGCGGTCGGTCGGGCGCGTTTGCCTGCCTGAGTTAGAGCGGTCGCCGGGCGGTGGCTGTCCGTGCCAGACTGCCCGGGTGGAGAGGGCGACGCGAACGCTGCACCGGCTTACCTCGATGGGCCCGTGGGACGAGGCTCGTTCGTGGGATCCGCCGGTCGATGATCCTCGTGTGGTTCGTGACCTGGTGGTCAACGATCTGGGCCGCCTGCCCTGGTTCTACAAGAGGTATCCGCGGTCGCTGCCGCGCGTGGAGTTGCCCGCACGGCTGCCGGCGACTACGGCGGCGGCGGTGGACGTCCTCGCCGGGACGGCGGATGTCGCGCCCGCTGATCTGAGCCTGTCACAGCTGTCCCGGGTGCTGCACTTGTCCGCCGGCGTGGTCCGTATCTCGCGGCGTTCGTACGGCACCCACCTGTTCCGTGCCGCGGGTTCCGCGGGCGGCCGGTTCCCGCTGGAGGTTTATGTCGCAGCGCCTGAGGGCGGCCTGCTGCCGGCTGGCGTCTACTGGTATCACCCGGAGGACCACAGCCTGGTCCTGGTCGGCCCGCCGCCGGACGGCGACTCACCGGTCCTGGTGGTCACGGGAGTTCCCTGGCGGACGGGCTGGCGCTACCGCGAGCGCGGGTACCGCCACGTCTACTGGGATGCCGGCACGATGCTCTCGCAACTGCTGGCGGCAGCCGATTCCGCGGGTGTGACCGCGCGGCTGCACACCCGGTTCCCAGATCTGGCGGTTGCCGCCCTCGTCGGTGCGGACGGCGTTCACGAGTGGCCGGTGGCCGTAGTCAGCCTCGGCGCGGGCGGGCCAGCGCTCACCGCGACCGGTCCGGCCGCGCCCGGTGCCACCGATAGCGCGCCGGTTGAGTTCCCGCTCGTCACCTCGGCGCAGAGGGCCGGCGACCAGGCCACGCTCGGGCCAGTCTGGGATCGTGGCACTCCGGCGGGCGTGCCGTCACTCGCAAGCGCGCCCGTCGAGACCGTCGTCCTGACCCGCGGATCGCAGCGCCTGATGGACGCCTCCCGCGGACTGCCGGAGGAACTCCTGCGCACCTCGCTCAGCGTCGCTCTGCGGGGTATCGCCGTGCCGCACTGGGTGGCGATCCACCACGTCGACGGGCTCCCTGCCGGCCTGTACCGCTGGCCGGATCTGCAGGCACCGGTACGTACCGGCCAGCTCCGCGACGAGCTGTACCACCTGTGCTGCGACCAGGGCCTCGGACACGACGCCGCCTTCGTGGTGATCGCCGCGACCGACCTCGACACCGCCGACGACAGGCAGTACCGAGAAGCGCAGCTCGCAGCCGGCATCGTCGAGGGCAGGCTGCACCTGCTCGCCTACGCTCTTGGCGCCAGCGCCTCCGGCATGACATTCGCCGACACCCTCCTGCCGGCCCTGCTGGGCCAGCCGCTGGACGGCCTGCTCATCACCTGCGTCGGCGTTCCCGGGTACGCATCCGCCGCCGGCGGCATGCCCGGTACCCCCACGTCCGTCCGGCCAATCACACCACGCCTGTGATTATCGGCTATTTGCGTCACTTGACGAACAGGTCGTTTTGCCCCGCGACGAACTCCTCAACTGACTCTGCGGGTCGGTCGGTGATTTCCTCGACCGTGGCGGTCATGCGGTCATACCGATTGGCCCCGGGGCGGCCAGGATAGTAGCGACGACCCGCGCGACGTCGTCGGTCGTGATCGGCGAGGTACGACCGGTCCCGAATGGCAGCCGGATGGTGCCGCTATCGGCAAGGGAGCGCGGCCAGGGTCGTGAACAACGGACTGTCCAAGAAGACCGTCGGGCGAACGTGTACGACAGGGAGCCCAGACCAGTTAAGCACCTGCTCCGACAGTCAGTGGAACCGCTGATGGTGTGACTCGCTCGTGCTGAGCGCGTCCATCTGGGACACGGTCATCTGGGAGATGGCGACGAGTGCAATGCAGCGGCAGGCCAGGCGAAAAGTGCCAGAGATGACGATCAGCGCGATCACGCTCGCGGAGCTCACGACTTGATGCGCGGCTCTGGAACGCGCCACGGTCACGAAACTGAGCGGACCGGCCCGCATCCGGCAGAAGCTACTTCTCTTGGCAATTCGTGCCTAACGACCAAGGATCGCTAGTCGGAGCCGCCGATATCAAGGCTCAGTTGGCTGGTAGGTCCAATCCCACATCTCTTGTAGCTCCCAGTGCTTCATGAGCCATTAGGAAGCCACCTTGGGAAGAATTCAGCGCGCTCTTGACAGGCTAGTAGTAATACATTACCTTCTAATCTGTATTTTATATATACCTTAAATCTGACAGGCCGGACACCTACTCGAATGATAGGAATCGAATGCGAGCCGGATCCGCGTTAATATTTAATGTGGCTGCGGCTATCGCCGGCACTATTGCGCTGCAACTTCTTAGCGTCTACAGGCGAGAGCAATGGGTATCGATTCTCGCCACTTTAGGTATACTAATTGTACTGGCGGCGGCCCTCAATTATCAGGATCAGTTAATCGACATAACCTCGTCACCTGGCCGTTGGAAACTACCTAAGAAGGCGACGTCGGAATGGCAGTATCTTGTCGATAACACTCCCGTGATCATTCAGGACAACCTCAAGATTCGGCAGCTGGGTAGACTCGTTCTTGCTGAAGGAGAAAGTATTAAGGTAACTGGGACCACTGATTTCACTAGTTTCCGTTATTCGGTCAGAGCCAGACTCAATCCAGAAGGTGTACTCGAAGGCCGTTGGTCGAATAGTCAATCTCGGAACTATTATGGCACATTCCAACTTCTCGGGCTACGAAGCGGCGACCGGTTCTCCGGCGCCTGGATCGGTGTCAGCCGCAGCGGAATTGTAAGATCCGGAATCTGGACATGGTACATAGACTCGACCTAGATCAACCTTTCACGCCAGCAATACATAATGAGCTCGAGAGTCTCTACACCAGACATCGAACTGTTCTCCAAATCACGCATGATGGCCGCCTCACCCGACGCGATGATTTGGCTCGGCTAACTCTCGGATACTCAAATTGTCTGCACTTTGTCAACCGGGCTGAGATACGCAACAGTGATCTAATCCTGAATCTCTTCGCTGGAGCGGGCGGTATACTGAGGCTCGCCAGTCTGTATAGACCGAGGCTGCTCGTGGGCGGTGACCTGCTTTTTCCTGGTCCAGAACCTATTCCGGGCGAGGCGTTCTACTACGCCACGGACGTCAGCTTTGCTGCCTGGAGTGATGATTTCGCTAACTCCGCTTTCAGCAAAGACATCGGTTCACCAACCTGGCCGGTATATGTGCAGGTGAACGTACTTAGGCAGCTTTATGGTTTTCAATCTGCCTTCGATGTCGTGCTAGTCGATCCTCCATTCGGGGAAGTGAGCTCTGGTCTCGGACTTGATTACCTCGACCCGACCAATCTATTCTGCGAAGCTTTGATCAGAGGCTTTCAGTCACTTCGCCCCGGCGGCCGCCTATGCTCGATTCTGCTTGATACATGGCTAGATGACACACGAGTCAGCCGAATGGTAACCAATGCGTATGACGTCCATCGTATCGAGGACACCAGGCTGATCGTGATGTGCATTGAGAAGACTGGGACTCTAGAATATGGAACTCTGCTGCAGGCAGGTTGGTGAATCCTAGAATGGCGAATGCCGACTATAGTCAACTATTTACTGCATACACTGATCGATCTAACGGCAAGCGAATAATTGCAAATGCGCTCATAGATCTTATGGAGGCTAATGACCTCCGGCGAGTTCTGGACATGGGCGCCGGTAACGGTGAGCTGACACGTTATCTGGCGCCGCATGCAAGTTTCTTGATGGCAGTGGAACCTAATGCGAGGTTTGCCGGGAACCTTAATTCGCTGGTCCCTGGTGATAACTATCTTTATCAACAGTGTAATGCAGAAGACTTCGTCTGGGAAAGCCAGCAATTCGATCTTATTCTGCTAGCCTATGTTCTCGAGTCAATGGGTGGCAGGGATAAGTGGGCCACGACCTGCGAGAACCTGCTGTCGCTACTGTCCCGAAAGGGAAAGCTCGTCGGTGCAACTTATGTCGACGGCTGCGCTTGGGACTCATATGCGACAGTTGTGGAGGAGGAAATCGGCCTAGACGGTCGATCAGGCGGCCTATCGCGCGTCTTTCCTGACCTGAGAAGCCGAGGTTTCAATGTTCGAATACTCAAGATAGTTACTACTCAGATATGGGCTGACAACCACGACGAGTTGTATGATGGCTTGTCTTTCTTTTTCCGACGCAAGGCAGATCTTTACGCTGAGCGGAAGAATCTGCTGGTTTCGTCACTGCGTTCGGTCTCGTCGAATTTCGGGCAAGAAGTATGCGTAGAGGTCGAAGAAGCGATATATGAAATCTTTAGACTTCCGGATCATTTGATTTGATTCGATATTCCCGACCTGTCCACAGGGCCCGACGGAGCTGGCGGTAATGCGGCGGAAGGTGATCGATTGGCTGGCGGCGCAACTGGCCGGGGGTTGAGGAGGCCGTATCGAGATAGAATCCACTCCGGTGATAATCAGAGGGCCTTGCCCGACGGGATCTTGTAGATCCCGCCAGCCGCGCACGACGGTCCTCCGAGCGCGATCACGTAGGCGGATGGGCTGGCTTCGGCCGTTTCGACCTGGCCTGCTTTCGTCATCGTGAGTCCGGCGTCGACTGACAACCGTCCGGAACTACTGACGTTGGCCTCATGCGAGCCGCGTGCACCCTCGATCTTCACCATGCCTGTCGCGGCGGCCTGGACGACGGCAGGACCGAGCATCATCCCGACCAATAGCGCGTCGGCCATCGGTGCTGCCGTCCGCCAGCGGCTAGATACGTTCATCAATGCCTCCTTTTACTGACCGCAGAGGAGCCCCGGTGCGGGCACGGGCCGAACGTAACGGCTCCCTGGCGAACCGGTCGATGCCCGGACAGCCAGCGCCAAACCAGGCGGACCGGAGCAACGCGGTCCGTCCGGCGGGTGCGGGTCGCCGTGCTCACAGGAGTGCGGCCGTCGACGGCACCTAAGGCAACGCCCAGGTGGTCCCCGGAAGCCCTGACCGTCCATGAGTGACGACGCCAGCCTTAAGGCGATTGTCGTTTACGATCGCCGGGAAACCGGGAGGCGAATGTAGCCTGGGCGACTGGCTCAAAGGAATTTTCTGAAATAAATTTCCTGGTGCTCCCCGGTGGGTGGCCCAGCGTTAGCCGGCCCACCCTCCGTCGCCGGCGTGCGGGCAGCGCGCACACCGCGGCACATGCCACCGCCGCCCGTCGCTGTCGTTGCGGCGGACCAAGATCCCGCCGATAATGACCGATATGCGCTATGACATGCGACGTCCGGCCATGCTGATTGCTGTTGCCGCGTCGATCGTGCTGACGACCGCCGGCACAGCGTCGTCGGCCGTCGGCCCGGCTCGCCTCAGACCTGCCAGCACCAGCCGTAGCGTGCTAACCATCGTGAGTGAGACCGGCGGCAACTGGAGCTGCGATTTCAACCCGTTCAATCTCTTGGGGGCCCCCGAGTCGGTCGGAGTGGTTTACGAGCCGCTGGCTTTCGTCGACACGCTAAAGAATGGCAAGGCAACGCCATGGCTCGCCAGCCGCTGGTCGTGGCGGGCCGGGAACAAGGTCCTGACCTTCACGATCCGCAACGGCGTGAAGTTCTCCGACGGCAAGCCGCTGACTGCCGCCGACGTGGCGTACACGTTCAACCTCATGAAGCGGCATCGGGCATTGGACGTCAACGGCGTGTGGTCGGTACTGTCCGCTGTCACAACCCGGGGCTCGGGCACCGTCGTGATGACCTTCAAGTCACCGGCGGTGCCGTACTTCTACTACATCGCCGACCAGGTCGGCATCGTGCCGAAGGCGATCTGGTCGAAGGTCGCGAACCCAGTCAGTTACCAGGACGCGCACCCGGTCGGCACCGGCCCGTTCACGGTCGGCAACTGCTCCCCGCAGAACATTAGGTACCGGGCGAGCGCTCGTTACTGGCAGCGAGGCTTGCCCCGGGTCAAGACCGTCGACTATCCGGCGTTCCTGACCAACGACGCGGCCAACACGTTCCTGGCTAACGGCGCGGCGCAATGGGGCAGCCAGTTCATCCCCGACATTAAGCGGTTCTACGTCGCGCCGGATCCGAAGCATCGCCACTACTGGTTCCCACCCCTGGCGAACACCTCCGTCTTCATCAACCTGACCAACCGGGTCCTGTCGAACGTCGCCGTCCGGCGGGCTATGGCCTACGCGATCAGCCAGGCCGTCTCCAGGCTGGCCGAGTTCGGCTACGAGCCCGCGTCGAACCAGACCGGAATAGTCACGCCCACATTCGCGAGCTGGCTCGACCGGCCGCAGGCTAAGGCGTACGGCCACGACTACGCCTACCGTCCGGCCGCCGCGATCCGGATCCTGACCGCCGCCGGGTTCAGGCGCGGCGCCGACGGCATCTTCGAGAAGGCCGGCCAGAAACTGTCATTCACTATCATTAACATGGGCCAATTCTCGGACTGGGTCGCCGCCGTCAATGTCATCGCCAGCGAGTTGAAGAAAGCCGGCATCAGGCTGACACCGCGAAACCTGGCCCCAGGCGCCTACTTCAATGACCTTTCGGCCGGCCGGTTCCAGCTCGCCTATGGCAGCGAGGCTGGCGGGCCAAGCCCGTTCTACGAGCTGAGCCGCTTGCTGTCCTCGGCCGGCTCAGCGCCGATCGGCAAGCCCGCCACGTCGAACTTCGAGCGATACGCCAGCCGGGCCACCGACGCGCTGATCAAGGCTTACTCGCGCACGACCGACGACGCCACTTCGAAGCGGATCGTGGACAAGCTGCAACTGGTCTTGCTGAAAGACGTGCCTGTTATCCCGGTGACCGAGTCAGTCGACTGGTACGAGTACGACACTGCCCACGTCACCGGGTGGCCCACACCCAGCAACCAATATGCGCGGCCCTCGATCTACGACTACCCCGATTGGGGGCAGGTTTTGGTCCGGCTGACACCGAACGGCTAGCTCGCGCCCTCGCATCGTTTCCTAGGCCGCCGGGTTCCCGCCGGCGGCCCAGGGTGGCGACTACGGACTTTCGAGCGTCTGTGCCGGGCTCACGTTGAGGGTCGCATTAAGCGTCATGACGTCGCCGGTGCTGAACATTCCAGAGCAGCCGCTGACGTTGTACAGGGTCATGCCGCTGGAGGCGAGCATCGTCATCTTCGCCGTGCTGTTGCTGTACAGGAACATGAGGATCGACGGCTGCCCCCACCACAATATGTGGCAGGCGAGCGAAGTAAACGTGACCTTGCCCCCGAGGATTTCACCGGTGGTGTCGCCGGCGCTGCGCGCCTGCGCCCGGTGACCGTTGTAGGTCAGCGCGTTCAACTGCCAGGGAAAGCTGCTGGAGGTCGCGGTGAAGGATTGACCACCGGGGCCGGTGCATGAACTCAGGCTGAAACCCGAGATGGAGCCGATGCCGGTGCCGGACAGCCCGCTGCCGCTTTTGAGCGAACCGGTCAGGTTGGAGGTGGCGCACGATACCGACGCGCCCGTTCTGGTATCGGTCAGGACGGCCGTCCCTGATATCGCGGTGATGTGCCCGCCGGGGCTGACGGTCCAGGTTGTGGCGGCTAAGGCGGACCTCGGGTTCAGGCTTGTTGTCGCCGCTAAGACGGCAACGACGGCCAGGACGATCGCCGCCCTGGACAGCCAGGTAGCCGACCAGTCGCGGACGGATCTGCTCATGCTCATAACGGTCCCTTCTTAGGAGTGCGCTAGACGGCGCAATCCGGGGGGTTTGGCCGATAACCAATCGGCCGCGACTTTCAGTATCCTGCGGTGGGCTGTCACGCGGAATACCCGCCTCTTTGAGCACTATGCCAGGCGCCCTGGTCAGGAGCGTTGCGACGCTCCCGGGGAGCTGAAATTGGCCGACTCGGGAAACTGGGGCCAGGACCCGGTCACTCGGTGGGCTTCTCCAACGGCAGGACATAGGTGTGGTCGCAGGCGACGAGTTCTCCTGTCCATCAGCAGCGCGGCGAGCTTTCCCGCCGCTTCCTTAACGTCCGCGCGCGCGAACCGGGTCCTGCCTGGCGGGTCCTCGAACAGGACCGGTCCGTGGCCGCTGTCCGCGTAGCCCAGATGGACGGCCTTTGTCCGCGCCGAGGATCGCGGCGCTTGCCCGTAGTTCGTCCAGCCGCCGGCCAGAGCCGTGATCCGGGTTTGCCCACATGTCACCGTCGCAGGCCGTGACGATGATCACCCGATGGCCCTCGGCTGCGAGCCGGGCAATCATCCCGCCGGTCAGCAGCACCTCGTCGTCCGGATGAGCATGAAACGCCGCGATTGTTGCCACCGGCGTGAGCCTTGTAGCAGCCGCACAAACCCGCCCGCAGGCGAGCACTGTCACAGCTGTACTCACGTCACTAGTCACACTCTGGTCACTGTCGAGCCCGCACACTGCGAAGGCCACAGGGTCTCAGCCTGGGCACCACAGCCATTACCGCACCTGTCACGGAGGACCCCATGCCCGCCGTCCGCTCGACCAGGCCAGTTGCCGACGCCGACGCCACTGCCACCACCACCGTGATCGCCGGGCTCCGCGACCGGCTCGCCCACGCCGGGATCCTGGATCATCCGGCGGTACGATGCGAGCTGCGTAAGCTCGACGAGCTACTGATCACTCAGCTTGACCACGCCGAGCACAACCCAGGCCGCCACCGTATTCGGGTCAGCGTGACCGCTGGCTAGCCGGCCCGCCCCCGCTGCGAGGGGCGGACCGGCTCGGGGTCAGCGGCCGTATTGCCGGACAACGCTCGTGATGAGGGTGAAGTCGGTGTTGTGGGTGAATCCTCCGGCGATCGCCTCGGTGGTGCCGGGAATGGATGCGACCGACAGGATGTCGATCTGTCGGCCAGCGACCGGCAGACTGGCCGACGTCAGCTTCCCGCCAGAGAAATGCGCCATCGTGGTCGGCCCGCCTGAGGCGCCCCAGATGTCATTGCTTGACAGGGCGCTGACATTGAGCAAGCCGCGCCCTGAGGTCACGCGAGTTATCCGCACTGGGGGATGGCAACCCATGATCTGGAGGAGTTGTCCGCGATATGAGACTGTCGCATAACTAGTGATCTTGTTTGTCAAGAGCGGTGGCCGGGCGGCGTCCGTCGGCCGCGGGGGCGCTGAGCGCGGGGAGCTGGCGCGGGGGTTCGCCGTGGCGGCCCGCGCCCGAGGGTGCGGTGGAATCCCGAATTCATACCTGTTTTACCAGCTGGATGTGGCAATTCATCGCGCGGCCGGCGCGCGGGCGCAGGGTGGATGCGGCAATCCATCGCGCCGGGTCGCGGGGACCGGCAGCGGCCTTCATGACACCCGATACGGGACTGATTGTACGAATGTTTAGTAAAGCGCGGCCTAGAGTTCGTGAGTCTGCGTCAGCTCACTCGTCAGCGGCCGTGATGAACATCCGTGAACCGGGTGGCGCGATCCCCTGATAGTCGGCGGCCGTGGCCTGGCCTTCGGCGGAGCCGAAGCTGGCGGCCATCGCGTCGTTGTCGGCGAAATAGAGATTGGTGATTCGGTAGAAGGTCGCCTCACCGCCGTCCAAGGCCGTGACCACGCGGGCCGTATCGGTGCGATCCAGACCGGGCATCTGCTGCACGAGCGGCATGTGCGTGCCGAAGTAGTGCTGATCGAATGCCGCCGGGTCTTCCGGCTGGGTGTACATGACCACGAGCTTGATCGTCATACCGCAGACGGTACGCCCTGTCCGGCTCTCAGCGCGACCGCATCGTGCTCGATTTACAGCATCTCCGCCGCTCGCGCAGGGGCAGGCTGAGGCGGGCCAACTGGTTCCCAGTCGCTTTCTGGCCGCGCGTACGGGTACCAGCGGAGGTCGTGGCCCAGGCGAAGCTGGGCTCGCCCCCCGGTGACCCAGTTACGGGCGACCTGGGTGCTCTGGCCCGTGACATCTCGCAACGCAACCTGCGCCGCCTTCATCAGGCCAGCTACATCGGGAGCGTCACCGGCGGGATCCCACTGGCCGCGCAACACCTCAAGCCCTTCCTGGCCGCCGTACCGCCAGGCGAGACCCATCCGCGCAAGCTCACGCCCGTCGATCCCGCACCGCCTGGCCAGCATGGTGAATGCCGGTCCGCCGAGCGCTCGCTCGGCGCGGCGGGCGAGGTCGGCGTCTACGTCGAGGCCAAGGCCGCCGTCATTGCTAAGACCGACGGCCAATTCCCAGGCTCGTGCCGTCGCGTCAGAAGCCAATGCCATCAGATCCTCGCGCAATTCGCTTCGCGAGGCCGGAGGGTCTACTGGCAGCGGCGCCGGATGCCCTGGACGCTGAGGCGGCAACGGCGGAGCCGGAATTGCCCCAGATCGCGGCGAAGCGGCGTAAACAGCCCTGGCGTCCACGCCCGCGAAGTCGGCGGTCTCGCCCGCACGGAGGGTAGTGGTGACGGTGGTATCGCCGGGCGGCGCGCTCTGCCGCGTGCCGATCCGGCGCCGACGCGTTCGCAGCCCCGCGAGCACCTCGCCGCGAGTACGGCCGCGAAGGAGAAGCAGGGCGAACGGGTCAGCATCCAGCTCTCCCGCCACTAGGTAACATACCGCGGCGGAATGCTTGCAGGGATCGGCGTCGTCCGGGCAACTGCACCGTGGCCCGACCTCGCCTGGACCTGGCAGGAGGTCGAGTCCGGCCGCCGTTACGTCGTCGGCCACCTCGGGAGGCAATTCGCCGTCGAGCAACGCGGCGGCGCGGCCGAGCTGAGCCGAGACGGAATCGAGTACCCGTGTCCATTCCTCTTCGGTGAACTGCCGAACCCGGATACGGGTGTCGTATGGCTGGCTGCGGCGACCCTGCACCCGGGCCCGTGCCTCGCCTGGTCCAAGGACCAGGTCACCGACCGCGCCGGTGCGGGCATAATCCTGGCCGCGAGGCAGCCGGTTCGGGTCGAGCTTGGCCCGCTGCTCCAGCGCGTTCAGCCACGCACGTCCCCACCAGGTATGGCCAGGTTCAGGCGCGGTGTCGGCGGCGGTCATGACGCGGCTCGCAGCGAAACCAGTTCGGTCAGCTCGTCATTGGAAAGCTCGGCGATCCACCGTTCGCCCGAGCCCACCACGGCGTCGGCGAGGTCACGTTTTTTCTCCAGCAGGGCAGCTATCCGGTCCTCCAGCGTGCCTTCAGCGATCAACCGGTGCACCTGCACCGGGTTGTCCTGGCCGATCCGGTAGGCGCGATCGGTCGCTTGGTCCTCCACCGCTGGGTTCCACCACCGGTCGTAGTGCAGAACATGAGTCGCGCGGGTCAGCGTCAGCCCGGTGCCGCCTGCTTTCAGCGATAGCAGGAACACCGGCGCCTTGCCCGCCTGGAATTCTTCGACCATCTCCTCGCGGCGGCGTACCGGAAGTCCGCCGTGCAGGTACAGCGAGCGGATGCGGCGGCTGTCCAGGTGCTGTTGCAGCAGGGTCGCCATCTGGGTGTACTGGGTGAAGACCAGCATCGACTCCCCAGCCGCCACGATCACGTCCAGCAACTCGTCGAACGCCGCGAGCTTCCCTGACCGCCCGCTCAGCGGTCCCGGCTGCTTGAGATACTGCGCGGGGTGGTTGCAGATCTGCTTGAGCGAGGTCAGCAGCTTGAATACCAGGCCTGCCCGCTCGATGCCCTGCTTGGTGGCGATCGCCGCCATCGTCTCGCGCACGACCGCCTCGTACAGCGTGACCTGCTCGGCGGACAGCGGGACGAACCTGTCGGTCTCAGTCTTGGGCGGCAGTTCCGGCGCGATGCCAGGATCGGACTTGCGGCGTCGCAGCAGAAACGGTCGGACCAGTGCGGCGAACCGGGCGGTGGCCTCGGGATCCCGGTAACGCTCGACCTGAACCGCGACCCGGCGGGTGAACGCTTCCAGATGGCCGAGCAGGCCCGGCGTGGTCCAGTCAAGTATCGACCAAAGCTCCGACAACCGGTTCTCCACCGGTGTGCCGGTCAGCGCCACCCTGGCAATCGCGGGAATCGCGCGCAGCTCCGTGGCCGTGCGTGACAGCGGGTTCTTGGCATGCTGAGCTTCGTCGGCGACCATCAGGCCCCAGCCCTGCAGGGCGAGTTCGGCCGAATCCCGCACCACGACTCCGTACGTCACCAGCACGATCTCGTCATCGGCCACGTCGCGCAGGTGCCTGCCACCGCCGTGATACCGGCGAACCGGGACGCTCGGTGCGAATCGCGCCACCTCGCGCTCCCAAGTGCCGAGCAGCGATGCCGGGCACACCACAAGTGTCGGCCCGGCTTTTGCTTCTCGTCTGTGCAGGTGCAGGGCGATCACCTGGATGGTCTTGCCGAGCCCCATGTCGTCGGCGAGACATCCGCCGAAGCCGCTCTCGCACATCGCCGCCAGCCAGGCGACACCGCGCTGCTGGTAAGGCCGGAGCGTCGCGAGCAGTCCCGCAGGCGGACCGAGCTGTGCCGGCGTCGCGGCGATGCGCCTTACGTGTTCGGCCATGTCGGCGAGCGGGCCCTGGGCAACGACCGGGACGGTCTCGCCGTCGACCTCAGCGGAGCCAGCCAAGATGGCGCCGAGCGCCTCCATCGTCCGCATCCGCGTCCGCGGCGGGCGCCGGAGCTTCTCGAGCAATGCGGGGTTCAGGGTAACCCAACGGCCCCGCATTCTGATTAGAGGTCGTTTCGCCTCTGCCAGCTCGGCGATCTCGTCCGCGTTCAGCGTCTCGCCATCCAGCGTGAGCTGCCAGCGGAATTCGAGCAGGGACTCCAGGCTGAAATCTGACTCGGTCAGCCGCTCCGGGGTTGGCGTGATGACAGCCTGCAGCTCAAGGCCGTCGCCGACGAGGCTGGACGGCCACAGAATCTCGATGCCTGCGCTCGCGAGATCCTCGGCGGCGCTTCCGAGAAGGCTGGCGATCCCGTCGTCGTCAAGGGCGAGCGCCGACGGACTGGCCTGTTCAAGTACCGAGGCCAGCCGCGGCCACACTCCCGCGCCGCGGCGCAAGGCAAGCAGCAGGTCCGTCTCGGCCTGCGCGCCGAACTTCGTGATCACTCGCTCGGGCTGGTCCCAAAGACGAGCGGCATCGACGATCAGGCTCGGATCAGCTGTGCTGCGTAGCTGGAGCACCAGCCGAAACGCCGGCGGCTCCGCGTCGTCGACCGCCTCATCGTCGACCGCCTCATCGTCGACAGCCTCGTCTGGCTCGGTCGGCGTTAGGACCGGCTCAACCCTGAGGCCAAGGCGCGCGCCCGCGGACAGGCCGTCGGTGGTGTCGGCCAGCCACTGCGCGAGGTCCGACACGACGGTCGGCTCGGGCGCGGCGAACTCGGGTGAACAGACGGTGCGGGATGCCGCGGCCGTGCGCACCAGAGTGTCCGCGATCGCGTCCCACAGCGCCCGGATCAACGACTCAGGCGAGCGGATTCGCATGGGCCGGGAGCCAGGGACTGCCAGTGCGTGCGCAGCCGGAGGGAAGCAGTCCGCGAGCTCGCGCAGCCAGGCTAGGTCGGCCGGGTCAAGCGGTCCGGCACGCCAGCTGTCGACATCGCCCGCCCCCACCGTTGGCAGCAATCGGCCGCGAGCTACCAGCTCTACCCCGGCCGTGGCAGCGGCCGCCCATACGGCGACACTGCGCCGCACCTCGGGACCATGGGAGCTGGCCGCGCCGGGGTCGATGGCCAGCAACTGTGGCAGCGCGTCGGAAAGGGGCAGCAGCGTCGCTGAGATCAGACGCTTGCGAATCCCGTAGGTGCCGCCGGGAAAGACCAGCTCGATCTTGCTGGTCCCCGTCCCGGTGCCCCACAACGCGAACATCCCCCGGCGAGGGATCTCGCCAGGCACGAAGACCGCTTCGGCGTCGAGCATGTCGAGCATAAGGTCGCACGATACCGGCTGACCGGCGGCCGTTAGGGCAGGTTTGCCACCAAGCCAGCGCCGCGCGGCGTGTCGGGTAAATGCGCGATACTGCTGGCATGAGCGAGCGGAACGTGCTTGGCGGCGAACTTGAGTCGTGCGGCGACGATCCCGTCACCGGGTTCTATCGCGATGGCTGCTGCAACACCGGCCCCGAAGACTTGGGCAGCCACACGATCTGCGCGGTCGTGACGGCCGAATTCCTTGAGCACCAGCGCCGGATCGGCAATGACCTGATCACGCCCGTGCCGCAATTCGGCTTTCCCGGGCTGGCGCCGGGCGACCGCTGGTGCGTCACGGCGGTGAACTGGTTGCGGGCCCACCTCGACGGGGCGGCGGCTTACGTGGTGCTGGCGTCCACCCATGAGCGTGCGCTCGACATCGTGCCACTTGACGCGCTGCGTGAGCACGCCATTGACGTACCCGCGAACCCTGGCTCGCTCGGAGAATGAGGATCCCCGAGCAAGCCAGGCGCCTGAGCAAACCAGCCGGCTGGGTTAAGAACGCGACTACGAGATCGTGAAGCCCGGGATGCCCGCGCCCGCGTGAACCGAGTCAACATGCAGCGTGACTGAGTGCGGGCAGACGCTGACCGGGAACGGGGTGATCTCGGAGTGGAACTGACCGGGCGCGAACACGCGCAGGAATGACCCGTGCACCGGGTGCGCGCACACGGCTCCTGGGTCGGTGACCACGAGCACCACGTGCGCCGTTCCGCCCGCTGGGATCGTGACGAGGAATCTACGGCCGCTGTGGCTGGCCGGCAGGCCGACCTGATGACGGCTGTTGTTGACCACGGACACCCCCGGGTAGCCGAACAGCGTGCACGCGTGATGTCCGACATTGCTGATCTGCAGCTGCACGTAGCTGTGACCCAGCGCGTTGTCGCTGGGGGAACCCGTCCATACCGCCATGTGAGCTGCGTTGCAGGCAGCCACGGCTGGACTAGACGGTGCCGCGGAGGCGGCCGTGGTCGCCAGCGCCGCCGTGGTGGCCAGGATCGCGGCGGCGCTGAGAGTACCTCCGACAAGGCCAGCACGTTTTGTGAACTTCATGGTATTCCTCCCCTGAGTGGTGACGTCTTACTGCTTGTGACGTCATAACGGGCCGAACGGTTGGAGAATTACTGCCATGACCGCCCGATCCTGGGAAGAGATGCGGACGCGGATCGCCGGCCAGTTGCTCCGGCAGGGCCGTCTGCTCGACGGCAGCAAGACGGCCGGCGGCAGCGTGAACCTCAGGGTGCCGCTTGCGGGCGTCGACGATCTCGACGACGAAGCCGCTGACCTGCTGCGCCGTGCCTACACCGCGAACTTGTAAGCGACCGGGCGACACGAAGACGCGCTAGCCCTCGCAGTATGGACCTGATGCCGCGGTTAGGGATATACAGCAGACATGCAACAGCGTTTGCGGACTTGGCTCATTGGAGCCGTACTTATCGTCGTTGGCGTGCTGGTGGGCTACGCGCTGCCGCAGAACTCGGTGTCGCCCAAGTCCGAGGTCGGGAACGTGACGTCGGTACACGGCAGCATCGGCAGCGCGAATGCTGGAATTGAGTTCACGACCAAAGGCGTCACCGGACCGGTGCACTACACGCTCGAAGATCCGACGCCTTGGCAGGCCAGGCCGAACGGGACTTGGCATACGTCAGGCCAGCCGTCGTGCCTGAACCCCGGCTCGACGACCCCGGTCAAGGTCACACTCGGCGTGATCTCGGTGCATTCGGTCGGGTCAGCGCCCGGCAATCCGATGGTCGTCTGGATCGAGTGCTACGCCGCCGCCCCGTAGACCGCGAGCGGTCCGGCCGCCGAACGTGACCGTGGCCGATACCTTTGACGGGTGATGGGGACCAAGACCGGCTTGTTCGCCCTGGCGGCAGCGGGAGCGATCGCCGTGCTGGCCTTCAGCGGTCCCAGCGCTAACGCCCAGGTCCCGGCTAGCCACCCGGTCGTCGTCATCGGCATCGGCGGGCTGCGCTGGAGCGACATTTCAGCGTCGACCACCCCGGCCATCTGGCGGCTTGCCAAGGCTGGGTCGGTCGGCTCCCTGGTCACCACCAGCGTGCACACCGTGACCTGCCCCGACGACGCGTGGCTGACCCTGAACGCTGGCCGCCGCGCCGCTGAGCCACCGCGCGGTCAGGGGCGCTGTCCGCCGGTGCCGGTCACGACCGTGCCCGGGCGTCCTGGTCTGGCTCAGATCCCCGCCATGCCAGCGCTGACCGCCTACAACAACACCACCAACTACCAGCCGAGCTTCGGCACCCTGCCGACCGTCAGCGGGCCAGGCCACTGCGCGATGGCGATCGGTCCCGGCGCGGCGCTCGCGCTCGCCACCAGCGGAGGCCAGGTCGCGCGGTACCTGCCCACGCTGCCGCCAGCGAGCCAGCCGGTCAAGCTCAACGCGTTGTTCATGCTCGGCTGCCCGCTGAACATCGTCGATCTCGGCAACCTGCCGCCGACCTCGGCCCGACCGTCCTTGGTGGCCGCGGCGGACAGACAAGTCGCCAGCATCTTCGAAGCTGTCCCGACCGGATCGATCGTCGTGGTCGCCGGACTCGGCGATGACGGCAGCCCGCACCTGCGGGCGCTCATCGTCTCCGGCCCCGGCTACCACGATGGACTGCTCACCTCCGGCGCGACTAGGCAGCCCGGCATCGTGACGATCACCGACCTGACGCCGAGCATCTTCGGCTGGCGCGGCCAGCAAGCCCCATCCGGCCTGGTCGGATCGGCGATCACCGCATCACCTCGCGGGTCGCTGGCCGGCCAGGTCAAGACCATGCTCGGCCAGGACACGGCCAACCAGGTGTACCGCTCGATCGTCGGCTGGTTCTTCCTCTACCTCGGCGTAGGCGAGGCCGCGCTGCTCTTGCTCATCGCGCTCGTGCTCCGAGGCGCCGACCCAGCACAGGTGCGCCGCCGCGTCGCCTGGTACACCGCCGCCGCCGCGTTCGGCGCGTCGTGGCCGGTCGGTACGTTCCTGGGTGGACTGGCACCATGGGGACAATTCGGCCATCCGGCCGTGTGGTTGTACGGGCTCGGATTCGGCTGGGCGGCTGTCATCTCGGTCGGTGCGCTCATAGGACCGTGGCGGAAAGATCCTTTCGGGCCGGTCGGCTTCGTCAGCGCGGTCACCCTCGCGGTGATCGCCATCGACGTGGTCGCCGGGTCCCGGCTGCAGATCGGCGCGCCGTTCGGGCTTTCCCTGGTCGAAGCCGGCCGCCTCTACGGAGTCGGCAACAACGCGCTCGGCGTCTACATCGTGGCCGGCCTGCTGACAGCGACGTGGGCGGCGGTGCTCCACCGCCGGGCGGCGGCCGGCGAAGCGCGCAGGTTCGCGGTCCTCGCCGCGGGCGCGGTGGCTGCCGCCACCGTCATGGTCTTGGGCTGGCCAGGATTCGGCGCTAAGGTCGGCGGCACGATCGCGATGGTGCCCGCGTTCGGAGTGCTGCTCGCCGCCGTCGGCGGGACCAGGATCACCCCGCGTCGCGGGCTGGCGATCGCGCTCAGCGGGATCGCGCTCGTCGCGGTGTTCGCTGTGCTCGACTACCTGCTGCCCTCGATCGGGCCATCACACCTCGGCGGGTTCGTCGGCCAGGTGGTGCACGGCGGTGCCAGCGCCACATTGCGGCGCAAGATCAGCTCGAACCTGCACACGCTGGGCCAGACCTGGTACACCCCCTTCGTGCCTCTCGTCGCCGTTGTGACCGGCATGATGCTGGCCTGGCCCACGAAAATGCGCCAGCGTAGCTTCGTCGTCGCGATCGGCCGCGAACCGCTGCTTCGGCCCGCCCTGTTCGCGGTGTGGCTGGCCGTCGTGCTTGGCTGGCTGGCCGACGACTCGGGTGTCAGCGTGGCGGCGGCCGCGCTGCCGGTGATCCTCCCGCTCGCGATCACACTGGTGGTCCGCATAGCCAACGCACCCGTCGAGTATCAGACCGCTGAGCGTGAAGCTAATCTGACGCTGCCGGGCAATAGCCGCGTAACCGGCCAGGCAGGAAACCCAGCGCATGGGAGGTTTGGGTGAAGTACCAGCTCTCAAGGGTGATTCTGGGTCCGGCCCTGCGGTCGCTGGCAAGGACGAACGTCGTCGGCATGGAGAACGTACCTGACACCGGCGCCGCCATCCTCGCCTCGAACCACCTGTCCGTGCTCGACTCGTTCTACCTGCCGTTCGTGATCGCGCGGCCAGTCACGTTCGCGGCGAAGTCCGAGTACTTCACCGGAACGCGCCTGCAAGATCGGGTGATCGGCGCGTACCTGCGCGCGACCAAGCAACTCTCGGTCGACCGCGCTGGCGCGAGAGCCGCGCAGGAGATGCTCGAAGCCGCGCTTGGCCTGCTCAACGGCGGCGCGCTGTTCGGCATCTACCCCGAAGGCACCAGGTCGCCGGATGGTCGCCTGTACCGAGGCCGGACTGGCGTCGGCTGGCTCGCGCTCCACTCCGGGGCGCCGGTTATCCCAGTCGCCATGATCGGAACGGACAAATTGCTGCCGCCTGGCCACAAGCTCCCTAGGCCGGGCCGGATCGAGATCAGGATCGGCAAGCCACTCGTCTTCAACGAGCTTCTTGATCAGCCAGCTGGCGCCAGGCAGCGCCGTGCCGTCACCGACCGGGTGATTGCCGCGATCGGGGAGTTGTCAGGACAGGAATACGCTCCGATCTACGCCTCGGTCCGCAAGGAACAGATCGCCGCGGCCAAGGACAGGACGCCTCCCAACGCTGCGGACGACCAGCAAGGCGCCGCTTAACTTAACCCGCCAGCAACACTTAGCCCGCCAACAACGGGGCGGTAGGCCGTAGTCCAGGTCACCCCGATCGGGCGTTTACCCAGCTGTGTGCCATAGGTACGGCTTTTGGGACTGAGTGATAGCAACGTCCTCCCGACGCTGTTGCCGGCAACGAGAACCCAACCGCAACGTCCCTGAGCTGCTGCTCCAGGGCAATGGCAGGAACTTAGCCGCTGGTCCGCCTGGACATTCCGGGTCATCAGCCGCGTGCCGGATTCATGATCTGGGTGACTTGTCGCTGCTGGTGGAGTTCTCCGCAATATCGCAGACAACTCCACCAGATCATGAACCCACGTCCGGATCCCCGCCGCCACCGACCCGGCCCGCACCCGGAAAGCCGATTCCCGTACCAGACCACACGAAAACGGGCACCACTGCCGCCCGTGCCATTGCCGCTACCGCAACGTCGTCCCGGCGCTGCTGCTGCCGCCCCGGCCCGGACGACAACGCCGGCCCGTTGTTGTCGCTGCACGGGCTGTTGCAGAATCGGGCGCGGGTACGCGGTGTGTCTTTTGTGCGTGTTCGTGGTTATCTGTCATAATTATGGTATGGCGAAAGGGTACCGGGAAGTGCCGCGGGACCAGCTGTACCTGCTGCCGCCGGACCGGCGGGACTGGCTTGCGGCCGATCATCCGGTCTGGCTGGTGATCACCGTGGTGACGGACCACCTGGACACCAGCGCGTTCCACGCGTTCCGGCGGACCGGCGGGGCGGGGGCGGCGGGGTATGACCCGGACATGCTGGTGACGCTGCTGGTGTGGGCGTACGCGAACCGGGTGACGTCGTCGCGGCGGATCGAGCAGCTGTGCCAGACCGACGCGGCGTTCATGGTGATCTGCGCGGGGAACCACCCGGATCACGTGACGATCGCCCGGTTCCGGGCGCAGGCCGGGACGGCGATGGCCGGGCTGTTCGCTGAGGTGCTGGGGCTGTGCGCGCGGCTGGGCATGGGCAAGCTGGGCGTGGTGGCCCTGGACGGCACCAAGGTCGCCGCTTCCGCGTCGAAGTCGGCGAACCGGTCGCTGGCCCGGCTGCGGGACCTGGCCGCCGAGACGGTGGCCGAGCACGCGGCCGCCGACGCGGCCGAGGACGCGGCGTACGGGGCCGGGCGGCGCGGCGACGAGGTGCCCGGGCAGGTGGCCAGCCCGCAGTCGCGGGCCGGCCGGAAGGCCAGGGCCGGGCGGATAGCCCGGGCGCTGGCCGAGATGGAAGCCGAAGCCGAGGCCGGGGAGAAAGCCGAGCGGGAGGAGCAGGCCGCCAAGACCGGGACGTTCCGGGAGCGCAAAGCGGCCGGGCAGCCGACCGGCCGCGCCCCGGCCGGGTCCGAGGCCGGGCTGGCGCAGGAGAAAGTCGATGCCGAGATCGCCAGGCAGCAGGCCAGGATCGATGACTGGCACGCCCGCCAGGCCGCCCGCGCCGCCGCCGGGCAGAAGAAGATGACCGGCCCGCCCCCGGCCCCGGCCGCCGGGTACTGCCGGGTCCGGGAAGCCGAAGCCGAACGGGACGCCGCCCGCGACCGGGACGCCGCCCGCCAGGCCGCCCGCGACGCCCAGCGCGCAACCCGGTCCCGGAACATCACCGACCCTGACTCCCGGCTCATGCCCGTCCGCGGCGGCGGGTTCATCCAGGGCTACAACACCCAGAACGTCACCAGCGAAGACGGCCTGATCATCGCCACCGAAGTCACCGGCACCCCCGGCGACGTCACCTGGTTCGAGCCCATGGCCGCCAAGGCAGAAGCCGCCGCCGAATACATCGCCGCCCGCCAGCCCCCCGCCACCACCGCACCCGACACCACCAGCAGCGACACCACCAGCACCGCCGCACCCGGCACCAGCTGCACATGCGGCACCACCGCACCCGGCACCGGCAGCACCGCCGCAGCACCCGGCACCGGCAGCACCGGCACCGCCGCACCCGCCACCAGCAGCAGCGACAGCACCGGCTGCACGTGCGGCACCTGCGGCCGGTGCCTCATCCGCCTGTTCCTCACCGACGCCGGCTACAAATCCGAGCACAACATGACCTGCCCCGGACCGGACCGGCTCATCGCCGTCGGCAAGCACCGCGACCTCGAACACGCCGCCCGCGACCCCGGCGCCCCCGCCGGGCCCGGCGAACCCGACGGCCCCGCCACCGCCGCCATGGCCGAACGCCTCAAAACCCCCGAAGGCATCACCGCCTACCGCCAGCGCGGCCACATCGCCGAAACCCCCCACGGCAACATCAAGCACAACCTCGGCTTCCGCCAGTTCAGCCTCCGCGGCACACCCAAAGTCACCGCCGAATGGAACCTCATCACCAGCGTCCACAACCTCCTGACCGCCATCAGCGCCGGCCAGCTCACCACCCAGGCACTCACCGCCCTCTGAACCAGCCCGGCCACACCCGGCCCCTGGCCCCAGCCACCCACCGCCCCGAAACAAGCCCAAACCCAAGCCCGCCACCGCCCCGCCCCGCCACCCAATCCCGCAACAGCCCGTGCAACAACAACTCAGGGACGACGTTGCGGCCGGAATCGGGCGGTAACAGCAACGCCGGGACGACGTTGCTGCCGGTACTGCCCGTTCAGCAAGATCAACTGTGCCCGGTGTGACGCCGGGTGTCCGGGTGAGTGCTGTGACGGAAGGGCTTTAGCTCCGTCGGCGGTCGTTGTCGGGGCGGCCCGGCCGATCGGTTCTGGCTGGGTCGATGGCGGCGAACTGGTCGGTAGACGCGCTCGGGTTCCACGCGAAGATCGGCCCCCGGTCGCTGTCCCCGCCGGACCGATCATCGAACCCGGCCAAGTCTTGCCAGGATGTCGGTTGCCCAGATTCGCTCGAACCTGGGTGAGGGCTGGCCTCGTACTGGCTGGCTTCGTACTCGCTGGCCCCGTACTCGCTGGCCCCGTACTCGCTGGCCCCGTACTCGCTGGCACTGGGCTGGCTGGGAAGGTATTGGCTGGCGACGGGCTGGCTGACACCGTACTGGGTGGCACTGGTCTGGGTGGCGCTGGTCTGGCTAACACTGAGCTGGCCAGGGTTAACGACAGGTTGCGGGGGCGCTAGCGCGGGTGGCGGAGGGGCGGGTTCGAACAAAGACCTCGGCGCTGACGAGCGTCTGGCCGGGGCGGAATCCCACACCGAGTCAGGCGGAGGCGGAATGGCCGGCACGTCGCCGCCGACGACCTTGGCCACGCCTTGCTGTGGTTGCGGCGCTACTACCCATGGCAGTTCGGAGGCCGGCTCCCTGGCTGGCTCCCACGGAGGCGATCCGCTGACCTGGACGCGTCGCACCGTGGAGTCCGGCCCGACAACCTCCGGCGCCCGCCGGTTAGGCAACGCCCCGCTCGGCGCTTGAGCCGTCGGCGCGGGCAGAGCGGCCGGGGCACGCCGTGGCGCGGTTTGGTCCTGGTTGCGCGTCGGCGCGGACGGCATAGGTGAACGGGTGACCAGCGACGCCGACATGGTCGACCGGCCGGTAAGGCCAGGACGGGGCTGGAATCGCGGCACCACGATCGGGCGGGCGCTCGGTGGCCCGGCCGGCCGCGCGTGCTGCGGCCCGAAAAACTCAAGCAGCGGGTCGGCGAGCATGGTGCCGTGGCCGGGCCGGTTCAGGCCGTGCTGGCTGCGCTCGGCCGCTAGCAGCACCTCCCTGCGTTCCCGCCGCTTTGCCATCGTGCCGTAGGTGATGATCGGGATGAGCAGCATGGCAAGCGCCGCCATCGACAGCCCCGCGTCGCCAGTCAGGTCGCGGGCGATGATCGACGCTGAACTCCGCACCATCGGAGCTACGGGCCGGCTCCTGCGCACCGCTCCGTCCATGGCGAGCCGCGCGTGCGGCGGCGACATCGTGGCCGCCGCGGCCACCGCGCGGATGGCGTCGACGGTGCCGAAGCCCGATCCGTTGGATGTCGCCTGCTTCCGCCCGTTCACCGTGCTGAAGACCATCGAACTGCGCACCTGTGCAACGGTCAGATTGGGGAACTCCGATCGGATCAGCGTCGCGATGCCCGCCACGATCGCGCTCGCCGCCGATGTGCTGTTCAGCGTGCGGAAGCCGGACTGCGTCGCAGCGACCACGTTCTGGCCGGCGGCGGTCAGCGCCACGTAGGGCTGACGGCTGCTGAAGGGCGCTTTGAGGAAGTTCGGGCCGAACGCGCCGACAGCGATCACGCCCGAGTAGGCGGCTGGGTAGTTCACGTCGTTACCGCTGCGGGCGTTGTCACCAGCAGGAGCGACGAGCAGGACATTCCGGCTGATCGCGTACTGGACGGCGGCCCGTTCGGCCGGGCTGCCGCCGGCCGCCGCGGCCGAACCGGCGGCGATGGACGGATAGCGCACGCCCGGGTCGGCGGGCAGGTCGATCACCGTGGCGCCGTGGCTGACCGCGTACTTGATGCCAGCGGCGATGGCATCGGGCAACCTGCTGGTGATCTTGCTATTCGCCCAGAGCGGGTCGCCTGGGCTGAGCGTCACCCTGATCGACAGGATCTTCGCGCCTGGCGCGACGCCGTCGACCGGCCTCGACCCGGCCTTGCCGTGCCCGATGATCAGGCTCGCCAGGCTGGTGCCCAGCACGCCGTAGTAACGGTTGCCCGGTGCCCGGCTCGACTTCGTGAAGTCGGGTCCGATGATTACCGAGCCCGCCAGATAGCGCTGATTGGTGGCGACACCGTCAGACAGGACGGCGGTCGTGACTCCGTTGCCGTCGCCTGACTGCCACGCCTGCACCACATGCAACGTGCGCAGCCACCATTCGTAACGCGGCGAAGGCTCGTTTGATCCGGCGAGCGCGGGCAAGCCAAATGCCACGAACGGCGCCGACGCCAAGGCAATCGCGGCTGCTGCCTTGGCGATTCGAAGGATGCTGCGCGACAAAGTGTCGTGGCCTTCCATGTGAGTACACATATTCTGCCACGTCTGTTCGGTTTCGTCCGGTCAGTGATAGCAGATGGTAATCAGGGGCTGGCGTCCGCGGCGATCCTGACACGCGCTCCCGGCGGCAGCGAAAGCTCTTGGGCCGCGCTGCCGCTCCTGACCGCGAGCGAGATCAGCCCGGCGCTGTCGGTAAACGCGATCAGCTCACCTGGTGCCGCGGCACCGAACGTCACCAGGTAGGGAGCGGTAATCTCGCGCCGGTTGCAGCGGATGCTCACGTAGGAGCCGATATCGATCCCAAGCTCGGACGCGGCCGCCGACGGGATGGATAGCTGAACGTTGCCGAACCTGTCCACGGAGAGCACCTCGCCTTCGGCTTCGCCTTCCAGCATCCGAATCGTCGGTGAGGACAGCATGACGAGGTCGGCGGCGTCGATCTCGGTGCCAGCCCGCTCCAGCGTCGTGCCAGTCAAAAGGTGCGCGGCCACCGGCATGAAGATGTCCCGGCCGTGGAACGTCGGCGCCACCGGGTGGTTCCACAGCCTCTCGTTGGTGAGCGCGAACGCGCATCCGACCCCGCCTAGTGCGTCAATCGCCCACGAGAGCAGCCCGTTGTCGGGGCCGACCAGGATTCCGTCGCCCGCTCGCACCGCGATCGCGCGGCGAGCCGTGCCAACCCCAGGATCGACGACGGCGACGTGCACCGCTGGCGGCATCGCGGTCACGGTCTGGGCGAGCACTGCCGCGCCCCGCCTGACGTCGCCTGGCGGCACCAGGTGGGTGATATCGATGATCCTGACCGCTGGCGCGATACGCGCCGCGACGCCGTGGCAGGCAGCGACGAAACCGTCCTCGAGGCCGAAGTCGGTCAGAAATGTCAGGCACCCGGGCGGTGCCGCTGCAGCCGGTGTCACAAATTGTGAGCGTACGTGCTCACCCTGTCGGTGCGCTAGCTCAGCCCCACCCACACCGAGATCCGATAATCCAATTTCGGATAGTCGCGTTTGGGATAGTCGCGTTTGGGATAATCGCGGATCGTCAGACCCCGCGGCTAGGGTGGGTACTGGTGGTCGGAGTAGGAAAGGTCGGGCATAGTGTCCTCGCTGACCGAGCTTGAGATGCGGATTCTCGCGTTCGAGCGGAGCTTGTGGCGATCACCTGGCGCCAAGGAGCGGGATATCCTCGACGCCATCGGCATCACCCCGACCAGGTATTACCAGCTACTCAACGAGCTGATCGACCGGCCCGACGCCGCTCAGTTCGATCCGGCCCTCGTCGCCAGGCTGCGCCGCCGCAGGACCGCGCGGGCAAGGCTGCGTTCTCAGGAGTGACTGGGTTCGCTGCCGGGCGGCACCCTCCGGTGACTACGACGCGTTCCCCAAACACGTAGGTTCTCAACTTGGCGGCCGCCGCCCGGCCCGCCAGCGCGCTTGCCGGGTCATCGAGACCCGGCGTTGATCCTGACCGACGCCCTCCCTATTTAGCGCTTGTATGACGACAGCCAGGGTCCCGCGCTGTTTCGGCCGCCGAGAGCCCGGCAGTTAGGGGTCCACGCTGTCGCCATGACGACAGCCAGGGTCCCGCGCTGCTTCGGCCGCCGAGAACCCGGCAGCAGCTAGGGGCCCACGCTGTCGCTAGGGCGACAGCGTGGGCCCCCACGCTGCTCAGCCTTCGGCAGGTCAAGCCCAGCCATGGGCGTACGTGGTCGCTAGGACGAGCATCGGGCCGCCGCTGCGGGATCCAAACGACATCGTCGGGTCGGCGTTGTCGCCACGACACACCAACGGTCATCGCGCGCGAGCCGTTAGCTGGCGGGAGAGGCCGACGCGTCCAGCGCGTCCAGCGCGGCAAGCTGGCTGCCGAACCAGACGGTCGGCGGGACGGCGCTGGCCTTGGCGACGAGTGACTGGCACCTGCGCTTTCGTTCCGCATCTGGCATGACCAGTGCTTCGTGCAAGGCCGCCGCTGTGGCCGCGACATCGAACGGGTTGACCATTAGCGCGTCGTCGGCGAGTTCGGCGGCCGCGCCTGCCTCGCGAGACAGAACGAGCGCGCAGCCGCGGTCGGACAGGATCGGGCCCTCTTTGGCGACCAGGTTCATGCCGTCTCTTATCGGGTTCACGAGCAGTACGTCGCCGAGCCGGTAGCCGGCCAGCGATCCGGCGTAGTCGTCCTTGGTCTGCAGCAGGATCGGGGTCCAGTCGGGCGAGCCGAACTCGTCGTCGATGGCGTGCGCCAGGCGCTGCACGCTCGCTGTGTACTCGCGGTACTCGGGCAGGTCGTGCCTGGAGGGGTAGGCGAGCGAGAGCAGCATCACCTTGCCGCGCCATTCCGGGTGGTCCAGCAACAGCTCTCGGTAGGCGGATAGGCCACGGACGATGTTCTTCGAGAGCTCGGTCCGGTCTACCCGCACGATCAGCTTGCGCCCGCCGATTGTCTCCCGCAGACTCTCCATCCTGACCTCGACGTCGGCCTGGGACGCGCGCGCGATCAGTTCGTCGGCGGCTACGCCAAGCGGGTGCACGCCAATTCCGGTGACGTGGCCTCGGTAGCTGACCTGCTGTTTCTCCCGGTCCACGGGCGCGCCGACCACATGTTCGCAGCAGTCCATGAACGCGTCGGCCCACCGCTGGCACAAGAACCCGGCGTGGTCGGCACCGAGAATGCCGTCGAGCACCTGTTCGGCGACCGGATCGGGCAGCAGCCGGAAGTAGTCGAGCGGCGCCCACGGGGTGTGCGAGAAGTGCGCGATCTTGACGCCGGGCGACAGTTCGGACAGCATCCTCGGCGCCAAGGTCAGGTGGTAGTCCTGGATCACCGCGCGGGCGGCCGTTGGCTGCCCGGACGCGGACTCGGACGCGGCCGCGAGGGCGCGGGCGAAGGCGATGTTGTAGTCGCGATAGGCCGCCCAGTCCCGGCGGAAGGCCAGGCCGAACTGGGGCCGGGTCGGGGTGTCATACAGCATGTGGTGCACGAACCACAGCACCGAGTTGGCGACCGTGTTGTACGCGCGGTTGAACGTGGCCGCCGGTATGTCGAGCATCCGCACCGCCGAGCCGCCGGGTCTCCCGTCTAGGTCGAGCATGCCGCCATCGGCGCGACGGGTCGCGGCCCGGTCGGCGTCGCTCAGCGCCGCGCATACCCAGAGCATGTCCTCGTTGCTGGCCACCGATGACAGGCCAGAGACGACACCGCCGCCGCCGCGCCTGGCCACAAGGACGCCGTCGTCATCTTGGTCAAAGGACACTGGTCCACGGTTGGACGCCACAAGAATCCGGCGCCGGTCCTTCGCATCGTCCATCGAGTGAGGTTATCCCCGGCGCTGGGCGAACCTACCGCAGCGACTCACGCGGCCTTCCCTCGGCCTGGAATCGGCCCAGGTCAAGGTGATAGCCTAAGGTTCGATCGCTTTGATAGCGGTCATACAACTTCATATTGCTCATCCAGAGGGGTGGAGGGAACGGCCCTGTGAAGCCCCGGCAACCATCACGCTGATCCGCGCTTAGACGTCGAAGTCAGTGCCCTATCGGCACAGCGAGGCCGCCGCGTGACTGGTGCCAACTCCGGCCTGCTACCGCCAGGTGGCAGGACAGATGAGGAGAGGCCTCACTATGACATCTGTCGCTACCAAGACCCTCGCGCGCTCTAAGACCGCGGCGTTCGGCAACGCGAGCGCGCTCACCTGCCGTGAATGCGGCGCGAGCTTCGAACTCGGCGGCCAGCACGCGTGTATCGAGTGCTTCGGCCCGCTCGAAGTCAGCTACGACCTATCCGCGATCAGCGGGGCGATCAGCCGGGAGGCGATCGCCGCTGGCCCGCCGAACATCTGGCGCTACGCCAGCCTGCTGCCGGTACCGCCGGACATCGCCACCTCCAGGACGACCGAGCCTGGGCGAACGCCGCTGGTACGGGCGGATAACCTGGCCCGCATCCTCGGCATGCGCACGCTGTGGGTAAAGGACGAGCGCTCCAACCCGACGCACTCGTTCAAGGACCGGGTTGTCGCGGTAGCGCTGGCGGCCGCGCTCGAACTTGGCTACCGGGTGCTCGCCTGCCCGTCGACGGGGAACCTGGCCAACGCCGTCGCAGCGGCCGCGGCGCGGGCCGGGATCGAGGGCGTGGTACTGGTGCCCGCCAACCTGGAGCCGGAGAAGATTCTCGCGTCAGCGGCTTACGGATGCCGGCTGATCAAGGTCGAAGGCGGCTACGACGAGGTCAACCGGCTCGCGTCGGAGCTGGCGGAGGAGCGAGACGACTGGGCGTTCGTCAATGTGAACGTCCGGCCCTACTACGCCGAGGGCTCCAAGACGATCGGCTACGAGATAGCCGAGGACCTGGGCTGGCGGTTGCCGAGCCAGATCGTGGTGCCGGTCGCTTCGGGCGCGCAGCTAGTCAAGATCGACAAGGCGTTTGGTGAGCTTGCCTCGCTTGGCTTGGTCGACGCCAACGCCAGTGCTGATGTGCGGGTGTACGGCGCGCAGGCCAGCGGCTGCGCGCCGGTCGCGGCCGCGTTCTCCGCCGGGCACGACGTGGTGCAGCCGGTCAAGCCGGACACCATAGCCAAGTCGCTGGCGATCGGCAACCCGGCCGATGGTCCCTACGTGCTCGACGTCGTGCGCAGATCGGGTGGTCAGGTAGCCGCTGCGCCTGACGACGAGATCGTCGATTCGATCCGGCTGCTCGCCTGCACCGAGGGGATCTTTGGGGAGACCGCCGTCGGCGTCACGCTCGCCGTGCTGCGCCGGCTGCTCGCCTCTGGCCAGCTTGACCCTGAGGCAGAGACCGTCATCATCAACTCCGGCGACGGCCTCAAGACGCTGAACGCGGTAGCGGGTGCGGTGTCCGTCAGCGAGCCGATCAAGCCGAACCTGCGCGAGTTCACCGCGCTCTATGAGTCTGGGACAGCGGCCGCGCGGACCTAGCGAATCGCGATTGAGCCCGTCGCCAGACGACTACGTTCAGTGACTGTCATGGAGTGGAATTAGCCTAGTTGGCGCAGCCCTAGATGACGGTCTTTGGGCGGTCGGCGAGAGTTGCCGGAAAGAATCCGTAACTGTTGCGTAGATCGGGTTAGCTGGAGTCGTTTGCCGAATTAGTCGGCTCATTAACTACGCGACGTCTTACTGCGGGAATTTGTAAATGTCCACCTTGGCGGTAGGGGAAGTCTGACCGCCTTGCGGCATCGCGGTCACACCAGGCGCGACGGCAGGGCGGATGCGTGCGCAAGGTAGTGGTAGCGACAGCGGCTTGCTGTCCGCTTCAGCGTTGTTAGGACTTCTTTGCGGTGGTAGCCAGACCCGGCAGCGAGGACTCCTCGGGGCCAACCGAGCAGCCGCGATTATTGGCGTGATAACGGGCTAAATGGCAGCAGAACTTGGCTACGTGCGGCGGATCGAGGACGCCGATGCTGGTCGGCGACGTGACTGGGACCTTGGTTGGGATCGCACTACGCATAGCCTCGCGAGCATGTAGTGTAATGTCCGGTCGCTGTCGGTACGGCGAGAACGGCAGGCAGAGCTTGCGCAGCACGTCCAGCCCGCTCCGCGATCAAACGGGTTTCGTGTAGCAAGGGCGTAACCTGAAAGCCCGAGCAAAAGTTAGGGAGTTGTTGTTTCATGGCTCAGGGCACCGTCAAATGGTTCAACGCGGATAAGGGCTACGGCTTCATCGCGGTCGACGGTGGTAGGGACGTTTTCGTCCACTTCTCGGCAATTCAGGCGGACGGCTACCGTACGCTTGAGGAAGGCCAGCGTGTCGAATTCGAGATTACGCAGAGCGACCGCGGGCCCCAGGCCGAGGCGGTCCGCATGGTTTAAGTTCCGCGTCTTAGCGCGGCAGACCCGGTACCCAAGAAGCAGGCAGGGTGCCGGGTCTTCGCGTTCCGGCGTGCAGCCGCATGTGCCGGCGCATGTGTCGCCGAGCCCCAGACGGGTATGGCAGCGACCGTACTTGGCTTGCACTCTCACCGTGAGAGTGCTAAACAGGTCGTTGGCACTCTCCGGGTGAGAGTGACAGTTTAGCCAGCGTGATCGGGGCGACGAGGCAGCGCAAGAGACGGGAAGGGACCGTCTGCGCGTGCTGCCGTCCGTCGCGGGCGTCGGCCCGGTCGGCCCTAATAGGGCAACCCAATAGGGCAACGCTGGCAGGCAACAAGTTCCAGGAGGACTAGGAGCCTATGGCAGCGAAGATGATCGCGTATGACGAGGACGCCCGGCGCGGCCTCGAGCGCGGCATGAACCAGCTGGCCGACGTCGTGAAGGTAACACTCGGCCCGAAGGGCCGGAACGTGGTGCTCGAGAAGAAGTGGGGAGCCCCCACGATCACCAACGATGGCGTGTCCATCGCCAAGGAGATCGAGCTTGAGGACCCGTGGGAGAAGATCGGCGCCGAGCTAGTCAAGGAAGTAGCAAAGAAGACGGACGACGTTGCCGGTGACGGCACGACGACCGCGACGGTGCTGGCCCAGGCACTGGTCCGCGAGGGCCTGCGCAACGTGGCCGCTGGCGCCAACCCGATGTCGCTCAAGCGGGGCATCGAGTCGGCCGTCGAGCGGGTCAGCGAGGAGCTTTCCAAGCTGGCCAAGGACGTGGAGACCAAGGAGCAGATCGCTTCGACCGCCTCCATCTCGGCCGGGGACACCGCGATCGGCGAGATGATCGCCGAGGCGATGGACAAGGTCGGCAAAGAAGGCGTTATCACCGTTGAGGAGAGCAATACCTTCGGCCTCGAGCTCGAGCTCACCGAGGGCATGCGCTTCGACAAGGGTTACATCTCGCACTACTTCGCCACCGACCCGGAGCGGATGGAGGCAGTGCTTGAGGACCCGTACATCCTGGTGGTCAACTCCAAGGTGTCGGCGAACAAGGACCTGCTGCCGCTGCTCGACAAGGTGGTCCAGTCGGGCAAGCCGCTGGTGATCATCGCCGAGGACGTGGAAGGCGAGGCGCTCGCGACCCTGGTCGTGAACAAGATTCGCGGGCTGTTCAAGTCGGTGGCCGTGAAGGCACCCGGCTTCGGCGACCGCCGCAAGGCCATGCTCGGTGACATCGCCATCCTGACCGGCGGCCAGGTCATCAGCGAGGAAGTCGGCCTCAAGCTGGACAGCGCCGAGCTGGACATGCTGGGCAAGGCGCGCAAGGTCGTGGTCACCAAGGACGAGACCACGATCGTCGACGGCGGCGGCGACGCCGACGAGATCGCTGGCCGGGTCAACCAGATCCGTGCCGAGCGCGACAACACCGACTCCGACTACGACCGCGAGAAGCTCGAGGAGCGGCTCGCCAAGCTGGCCGGCGGCGTTGCCGTCATCAAGGCCGGCGCGGCCACTGAGGTCGAGCTGAAGGAGCGCAAGCACCGCATCGAGGACGCGGTGCGCAACGCCAAGGCCGCCGTCGAGGAGGGTGTGGTCGCCGGTGGCGGCGTCGCCCTGCTCCAGGCGGGCAAGAACGCCTTCAAGAAGCTTGAGCTGTCAGGCGACGAGGCGACCGGCGCGAACATCGTGCGCCGCGCGCTGGAGGAGCCGCTCAAGCAGATCGCCATCAACGCCGGCCTTGAGGGCGGCGTCGTGGCTGAGAAGGTGCGCGGTCTCGAAGCTGGTCACGGCCTCGACGCCGCGACGGGCGAGTACGTCGACATGTTCAAGGCTGGGATCATCGACCCGGCGAAGGTGACCCGTTCAGCTCTGCAGAACGCGGCATCGATCGCGGCGCTGTTCCTGACCACGGAGGCTGTCATCGCCGAGAAGCCAGAAAAGGAGAAGGCTCCGGCCGCTCCTGGCGGCGGTGACATGGACTTCTAAGTCCGCTTCTGAGTCCGCTTCACGCAGAAGGCGGCTCCGGCGACCGGCTGGGGCCGCCTTTTGGCGTCCATGGCGTCCATGGCGTCCATGGCGTCCTTCGCGCGCTTGGCGTCGTTCGCGCGCGCTTGGCGTCGTTCGCGCTCGATCAACGGTAGGGGTGGTGACTGGTTGCGACAATCCAGCGGCTTAGTACCTGCGCGCCAGCGACGCAACTGGGCTATAAGGGTGGATCATCAAGTGCATGAATCCGCCCACCGAGCAGCTAATCCGCGACTATCTCAACCGGCTGTCGGTTGCGGCGCGCGGGCGACTCGGATTCCCCGAGCGGCAGTTGTTGCTTGACCGCACGCGCGCCCGGATCGAAGCTGAGTGCGGTGGAACAAACGGCGCTAGCGCAGCGGCTGTGAGGAAAGCGCTGGCCGATCTCGGTGACCCGATTGTCCTGGTAGAACTTGAGGCCAACCAGGCCGCAGGCACAACGAGTCTGGCCGATCGACGGTACGACCTGGCTGTGGCGGGTAATGGACATAGAGAAATGGCGGCCCGACAGGCGCCCGCCGATGAGGAAGTAAAGGGGAGCGAGATAGGCGAGGACTTGCTCGTTTCTGGCGGGCCTAGCGAATCAAAGCCAGGACGCGGCGGCTCTATCCGGTCGGTCCTGGCTGGTTTCACCAGGGCCCAGCGCCGTCGTCGCCGCGCTGCCGCAGCTGGCGATCCCGCTGGCCGCGGGCCGTCACGCACCGCATCCGGCACCGGGTCAGGACGGAGCGGGGCCGGACGGAGCGGGGCTGGACCGAGCGGGGCTGGTCGGGTGGTCGCCGGAGGGTCTGGCACCGCACCGCCCGCCCGGCTGCGCCGCGTCGCCAGTTCGGGCCAGGGCGATCCAACTCGGCCGCCGACCAAGCCAAGCCTGGTGCCCGCGCCACGTCAGCCTGCCGGGGCGGAGAACACAGGCTCATCCGATCAGGCCGTCGGCCCGGGGCAACGAGGCAGGACCACGGCGGCCGGGCAGCAGGCTGGTCGGCGCGGCGTCCGCGGCGTCCGCGGCGGTCCTACCGTGGACGCCGCGGGATTGGCCGGACGGTTCGTCGGCGCTGTTGTGACGGATGCCCGCAATCACGCTCTCGAAGCCATGGCGGTAGTGCTGCTCGGAGTGGGTGCCGCGGTTTACCCCCCGATCTGGCTGATTGGAGTGATGCTGGCGATCCCCTCCAAGGTCTGGGATAAACGCGACAAAGTCATAGCCCTGGCGCTTCCGGTCTTTCTCGCGCTCATCGGCGCCGTGCTGACCATCGTGTTCGGTGGCCAGCACCCGACGATCAAGGATTACGCCATCGAGGCCTGGCTGGGAGCCGAGCGGTTGAGCCGTTTGCTCGCGCTGGCTGGCGTCATCTACCTGGCCTGGCGGTTGCATCGCGGTCGGCGTGAGCCTAAGCTGCCGGCCTGGAACGTGCCGCACCGGCTCGGCTGAGCCGTCCGCCATCGTGGCCGGGCTGACCTGCGCGGCCACCGGTCGTCTCGGTCCAGCCCGGATTAACCCGGTGTTCCCGCAAGGCGGACAGGGTATGTTTCACCTCACGACTTCACGGTCTAGCTAGGTCGATTCGATCCCGTCTCGCTCACTCGATCCGGACGTGGATAGACGCCTGGCCAAGACCGATAGCCTGGAGACGTACTGCAAGTTCGGGCCCATCAGCTCTCCTCGCGTAAAGGGTTTGCTCGTGCCTACTGGCAAGGTCAAGTGGTATGACGCCGACAAGGGATTCGGCTTCCTCACCCGTGATGATGGCGGTGAGGTCTTCGTGCACTCGACCGCTTTGGCGACGGCAGGCACGGTGTTGCGGCCTGGGCAGCGCGTCGAGTTCGGTGTGGCGGAGGGTCGCCGGGGCGCGCAGGCGCTTCAGGTCAGAACCCTTGAGCCGCCGCCAACCGTGGCCAAGACCAGCCGGAAAGGTACCGACGAGATGACCGTGCTCGTCGAGGACCTGATCAAGCTCCTCGACGGCCTGTCGAATACCTATCACCGGGGCAAGCACCCGGATAACCGCGAGGCGAAGAAGATCGCGGCCGTGCTCCGCGCCGTAGCCGACGACATCGACGTCTGACCACGACGCCCGTCTCGCCCCGGCCGCGCCCGCCTAACTCCGCGCCCGCGCACTTACGACGAGTTTCGGCTGTACCAAAGCGGGCGAATGGGGCATCCCGTCAACCGTAACGCGTGGTATTCGGGTCCGGCGGACCTACCGGGCCCTGCCTGAGCTCGCCCGAACCGCAGCAGCGGTCCCGGGGTGACTGGGGCCGGTGCCGCGGCGTCAGCCGGCGCGGTGGATTCGGGCATTCAGCGCATCCCTCGCACCGGCCGGGTGCGATGGATTCGGCAATCCAACCGGGAAAACAGGTATGGATTCGGCAACCCATCGCGGTCTTGACCTGCCGGAGGCAATGAATTCGGCAATCCATCGCACTCCCGGCAGCCAGACCGCGATCGATCCGGGAATCCATCGCAGCCGCCCTTTGCCCGGCACCCGCACCACGCCTCCCGCAGCCCCGCCAGTCCTGGGGCAGGCGGGGTTAGGTTAGGTGGAGGCTGGGGCGGGGCCTGGGTGGCGGCGCCCGCGAAGGATTCGGCGGCGTCGGGCCAGTAGCAGGGAGCAGAGCGAGACGGTCAGGCCAGCGGCGACGACACCCAGGCCGGCCACGCCGCTGTTGGTGAGTGAGAGCAGCAGGCCAAGCAAGCCGCCGATCACCCATGACAACTGGTGGAGGGTTTCCGAGGCCGCGAACGTCGACGAGCGCACCTCGTTGGGGATTTCGCGCTGCACGATCGAATCCAGCGCTAGCTTGACCAGGGTTTGGCCGACCGCGGCGGCGAACGCCACGATGATGGCGGCCCACAAGCCGAAGAACGCGGCGCATAGCGTGGTCACCGTCGCGCTGAACCCGAGCATCAGGAAGACCATGACCTGCGGCGCCCGTGAGCGCAGGGCGGCACCGATGATCGTGCCGATGAAGCCGCCGACCGCGACGGCACCGATCATCTCGCCGAGTGCGATCCGATCGGAGACGCTGCCGAAGTGCACGGTGCGCAGCAGGAACGCCAGGAAAAAGATCATGAAACCGGAGTATGCGCGAAGCGTAATATTCGCCCGGATCGCCTCGGTGACGACCGGCCCGACGGGATACGCGAACAGCTTCCACCGGGAGCCCTTCCGCTTGCCCCCCGTTAGCCCAGCCGGATGCCCCGGACTCCCCGCCGCGGGCCCGGCCGGTTCGTCGACGCCGTCGGGGATGCGGAACGCAGGCACCATGGCTGCCAGGTAGACGAGCGTACCGACGCGCAGCACCCAGGCGGCGCCGTCCGAACCGCCGCCAGCGAGCGCGTCGATCGCGGCGGCGATCGGCACCCCGGCCGAGGTCGCGATCAGCGAGGCCAGCGCGCACCTGGAGTTTGCCGTGACGAGGGTGATCTCGCTGGGCAGCAGCCGCGGCGTCACCGACGCCCTGGTCACCCCGTACGCCTTCTGCAGCAACAGCACGCCGAACGCGGCGGGCAGCAAGGTCACCGAGTCGTTGTGCTGCACCGCCCCGGCCATGCCCCAGCAGAGCAGGCCACGCGCGAGCACCGTGCCGATGAGGATGAACCGCCGTCCGCTCCGAACCCGGTCCAGCATCGGCCCGATGAAGGGCGCGAGCAGCGCGAACGGCGCCATCGTGATGATCAGGGCGAGTGCGACCCGGCCGCGCGCCTCCGTGGGCGACGCGCTGAAAAACAGCGTGCCAGCCAGGGCTACGGCGACGAAGCCGTCGCCGATCGAGCCGGCCGCGGAGAGTTCGATGAGGTGGGCGAGACCGGTGCGGCCAGCACCCGACGCGTGCGTGACTTTGTGCAGCGTGCGGGCCGCGCCATTGCCTGCCTTGGCGCCGGCCCTGGCCGCGGTGGCGCCCACCTTGGCGGCCGACTGGGTAGCGGAGACGAAAGACTTGGTCGCTCGCCTAGCCCGAGCGGTACTGGCCCGGGGGGCAGAACCCCCGGAACCTCCCCGGGGGCTAGAACCCCCGGAACCTCCCGGGGGGCTAGAACCCCCGGAACCTCCCCGGGGACCCCCCGCAGCGCCGGCCCGGGGGGCTGACCCTGCAGGCCCCCCCGCGCTGGCTCCCGAATCTCCCATGACCTAAGTATTGGGCAGGCGCGACCCAAACAGCGCACCGCGGGCGGTGGTGCCGGATACTTTTCGCTGGCAAGCGAGCCGTCCGTGTGCGGGTACTAGCCAGCATGCGGGAGAATAAGAAACTGTGAGCCCAACAACGACGCGCCATGCCGAGCCCGATCAAGCCCTCGCGGAGGCTGTTGATCTCGCACGACAGGCGGCGGTCGAGGACGCTGGCGCCGGTCAGGTCGGCGAGTACGTGGGAATCGAAGTCGAAAGTGACCGGGTACTCACGCACCTGTTCAATTGCCTCAATCCGGCCTATGTCGGCTGGCGCTGGGCCGTCACAGTCGCTCGGGCTTCCAGATCCAAAGTTGTGACGGTCAGCGAAAGCCTGTTGCTGCCCGGGCCGGATTCACTGCTCGCGCCCGACTGGGTGCCGTGGACCGAGCGGGTACGCCCAGGCGACCTTAAGGCCGGCGACCTCATGCCGGCTAGCTCGGACGACGAGCGCCTGGTGCCGCTTGTGGCCCTGTCTGGCGACCGAGGACTGCTCGACTGGCAAGGTGAGGACGCCTGGACCCCGGGCGCCGAGCTAGCGGCCGGCGAGATAGCCGAGGACTCCCAACTCGATGTGGACGCTGACGTCGACGTTGACCTGGACGACGAATCTGGCGAACGGCCCGGGCCGGCGCGTCGGCGGCTCGAAGGGGTGGCGCGGCCGCGGCGGGTGCTTTCGGCCATCGGGCGGGATGAGGCCGCGATTCGCTGGCATGCCGGCGACCACGGGCCGCGGTCTCCGCTGGCCAGCGTGGCCCCCGCGTGCTGCATCACCTGCGGGTTCCTGGTGAGGCTGGAAGGCCCGCTGGGGCGGGTTTTCGGGGTGTGCTCGAACGAGTACGCCCCCGATGACGGCTCCGTGGTGTCAGTCGACCACGGCTGCGGCGCGCACTCCGACGGCGACGTGGTCCCTGGGGACGGCAGCGAGCCGATCCCGACCGTCGATGAGCTTGGTTACGACATGCTCAACGCCGGCTCTTCGCTGCCCGACAGCGTGCTCGAGAGCCTTGAGAACGAACTGCTCTGAGCGGTCATGGCCAAGCCGCATCGCGAGGTCCCTTTGCCGCTTGAGGGCAGTGACTTTGTTATTACCGCCGCGGTGACACTCGCGTGGGCCGTCGCGCTGATCGTCGTGGTCCTGCTGCGACACGACATCCACGAGCCGAATCACTGGTGGATCTTGACCTGCGCGACCGGGTTCGTCATGGGCCTATTTGGATTGGCTTACGTGCCGCACCTCAAGCGGTCGAGGGCCAGGACGGCGGCCAGACGGGCGACCCGCGCCGCGAGCAGCGACACCGACGGCTGAGCGGCTGAGTCGGGGAAGACTCAGGATCGGCAAAGGCCGCGGCGGTGCCCGCGGTCGTGGCGTACCTTGTTGCTGCCGCGTCGGCGCAGCGCCCGAGTTCAACGGCGCGCCTCCGGCACGACTGGCGGAATATTAGCCGCCAGTTTATGCTTAGCAAGAGTAATGAGTGAAGCTAACGAAAATGACAACACCCCAGTCCAGATCGGACACGGGCCTAGCGACCTCGCTGCGGATATCCGTCAGTCGGCTAGCGCGTCGGATGCGGGCAGAACGAGTCGCGCAAGGTCTGCAGCCCGAGCTATCGGACACACAGCTAGCCGCTCTGGCGGCGTTGGAAAAGCACCCAGGCATGACCCCGAGCGAGCTGGCCGAGCACGAGAAGGTGCAGCCGCCCTCGATCACAAGAGTCATCGCCTCATTGGAGGATCGCGGCCTGCTCCAGCGGATGCCGCACTCAACCGACCGCCGGCAGGTCGTGCTGTCGGCGACCGACCAGGGTCGGGAAGTGGTGCGCAAGCTCAGGCAGCTTCGGGAAGCGTGGCTGGCGCAGCGCCTTCGGGAACTCACCCCGGCGGAGCGCGCGGTGCTGAGGGAGGCTCTGCCGATCCTGGAGAAGCTCAGCCAGTCCTAACTCAGGCCCCCGGCCAGTCTGGGGGCAAGGGCAAGAACTTCTTGCGTACGTTCAGCTCACTGCACGTACGCAACTTCCGGCTGTTCGCCACCGGTCAGGTGATCTCGAACACCGGCACCTGGATGCAACGCGTCGCCCAGGACTGGCTGATCCTTGATCTCACCCACGGCAGCGGAACCGCCGTCGGCATAACGACTGGCCTGCAGTTCCTGCCACTGCTGCTGTTCAGCCTCTGGGGCGGCATGATCGCCGACCGGTATCCCAAGCGCAACGTGCTGATGGTTACCCAGGCTTCGATGGGCGCCCTAGCGGTCATACTCGGCGTGCTCGTCGTGACGGGCGTGGTGCAGCCCTGGCACGTCTACCTGCTGGCGTTCGGCCTGGGCTTGGCCACCGTGGTCGACAACCCGACCAGGCAGTCGTTCGCCATCGAGATGGTTGGCCGGGACGACCTCACCAACGCGATAGGGCTCAACAGCGCCGTCTTCAACCTAGCCAGGATCACCGGACCTGCTGTGGCTGGGCTGGTGATCAGCCTGATCGGCACTCCGGCGGCTTTCTTCCTGAACGCCGCTTCGTACGGGGCAGTGCTGATCGTTTTGAAAATTATGCGTCCGTCCGAACTTCGTCCGGCCGAGCGGATAGAGCGAGCTAAGGGCCAGTTGCGCGAGGGCCTCGCGTATGTCTGGTCACGGCCTGATCTGCTGATGACGATGGTGCTGATCTTCTTCGTCGCCACGTTCGGGATGAACTTCGGCGTTACTACCGCGCTCATGTCGCGCGTGGTCTTCCACACCGGCGCTGGCAAGTTCGGCCTCGCCTCCTCGGTGTTCGCGCTCGGTGCCCTGCTCGGCGCGTTGTACGCGGCCCGCAGGAAGAAGGCCGGCATGCGGCTGCTCGTGGTCACCGCACTGGCGTTCAGCCTGCTTGAGATCGGTTGCGGCTTTATGCCGACGTACTGGCTGTTCCTCGTAGTGCTGGTGCCGACTGGGCTAACCGTGATCAGCCTCAGCACGGCCGCGAACGCCTCGATCCAGCTCAGCACGCCCGCCGAGATCCGCGGCCGGGTGATGGGCATCTACATGCTCGTCTTCCTAGGCGGTGCCCCGCTCGGCGCGCCGCTGACCGGATGGTTGGCTCAGGAGGTCGGCACCAGGCTGTCGATGGCCGCGGGCGGCATCGTCTCGGTCGCCGCGACGGTCGCCGTCGGCCTGGTGGTCGCCCGGCGTCGCGGTGTTCCGATGCGCAGCTACCTCAGGCAGACCAGGCTGGTGCGCGCGCTCACTTAGCGGCTAGCAACCAGAACCGGGTTGACCTGATAGCAATGGCGCATGCGACTGTTCGTTGCCTTGCAGCCGCCGCCTCCGGCGCTCACCGAGCTTGAGGCGGCGGTTACGCCGCTGCGGGCCAGCTGGCCTGACCTCCGGTGGACCAGCCAGGATCGGTGGCACGTAACGCTCGCGTTCCTCGGCGAGGTCGCGGAAGGCAAGCTCGACGATCTCACGGTAAGGCTGGCCCGGGCGGCCGGACGGCATCAGGCTCAGGAACTGCGGATCGGCCACGGTGGAGCTTTCCCCAACGCCAGACGAGCGCGTGTGCTCATCGCGCGCGTCGAGGGGGACCAGCCCGCGCTCGCGGCGCTCGCGGCGTCGGTGGCGGCCGGGGCGCGGCGGGCCGGTGCTCCGCCACCGGACGAGGGTCGGAGGTACCGGCCGCACATCACGCTGGCCAGGTGCAGGCAGCCGACCGATGTAGGCGAAGTCGTGGGCGCGCTGGGTGAGTTCGCCGGCGCCACCTGGTCGGTCGACGAAGTGCACCTGATCAGGAGTCATCCGGGGTCAAAGCCGTGGTACGAGACACTGGTGAGCTGGTCGCTCGGCCGGCCGGGTTAGCGGCCCGGGCGGGGCATGTGTGTGAAGATCTGTACTTATGGTGGTGGCGAGCGACGCGGCTGACTGGCCGACCACGGGTCTCGATGAGTCGATGCTCACCGCTGACCCGCACGAGATGTTTGATCGCTGGATGGCCGACGCGGTGGCGGCCGGGCTGCCTGAGCCGACCGCCATGGTGCTCGCCACAGTTTCGGCGGCGGGGCAGCCTCGGGCCCGAATGGTGCTGCTGAAGGGTCACGACCAGACTGGCTTCACATTTTTCACAAATCGGACCTCGCGCAAGGGTTCGGATCTGGACGAGGTGCCGCGCGCCAGCCTTCTGTTCCCGTGGTACGCGATTCACCGCCAGGTGATCATCGAAGGACCGGTGACCCAGGTCGGCAAGGCCGCGAGCGAGGACTACTTCAGTACCAGGCCGCGGGGATCTCAGCTCGCCGCGTGGGCGAGCAGGCAGTCGACGGTAATCGGATCACGGCAAGAACTTGAGCAGCGCTATGCGGAGTTGGAGCGGCGCTGGCCGGACGACACCGACGTCCCGCCGCCCGGCTTCTGGGGCGGGTACCTGGTGTCGCCGCAGGTCATCGAGTTCTGGCACGGCCGAGCCAGCCGTATGCACGACAGATTGAGGTACCGCAGATCGGCCGATTCCTGGGTGATTGAGCGGCTCGCACCCTGATCAGGAACGCTCTCGAGGCCGAGATGCGTTTACGGTGGGTACGCGATAGTTGACGGACGCCGTAGCATCGAATCCCGAGGGGAGGTGCGAGTGGCGATCCACGGCCTAATCGACACGACGGAGATGTACCTCCGTACGGTCTATGAACTGACCGAGGAAGGCGTCGTGCCCCTGCGCGCCCGGATCGCCGAGCGGTTGTCCCAGAGTGGGCCGACGGTCAGTGAGACCGTCGCCAGGATGGAGCGAGACGGCCTGCTGCTGATCGATCAGGACAGGCGGCTTGCCCTCACCTTGGAGGGCGAGACGCTGGCGACGAGGGTAATGCGCAAGCATCGGCTCGCCGAGTGCCTGCTCGTCGACGTGATCGGCCTGCCGTGGGAGGAAGTCCATATCGAGGCCTGCCGCTGGGAGCACGTTATTTCTGACAGCGTGGAACGGCGCCTGGCCGCCCTTCTGAATTACCCGGTGCGCTGCCCGCACGGAAATGTGATTCCTGGGCTGGCCGAGCTTGGAGTGCCGGAGACAGCGCTGGACGGCGCCGAAGCCGCCGCTCACGAGCCGGACGTGGCAATGACCGCCATAACGGCGTCGGTGCCCGCGCAAGTGGTCGTACAGCGGATCAGTGAACAACTCCAAAGTGATGCCGCGCTAATGCTTAAACTCAAGAACATCGGGATACAACCCGGCCGCGAGGTTACTCTTGTGGTCGGCAGCGACGATGTGCGGGTGACAGGTGGTGGCAGGGTCGACGGCCATGACGCGGCATTGTCGCGCGATGTGGCTTCGCACCTGTTTGTCACACAAAACCCCCGAATCGATATGAATGCCTGGTAGATGGTCTATGAACGTAGATGGCAATGCGGCCACGCAGGCCCGTGAGGCCGCGCCTGCTCCGCAGGCCGCTTCAGTCGCGCCGCGTCGGGTACAGCCCATGCTTCCTACCGAGGAGATCCTGGGCCAGGTTGAGACCGGCGTTATCGTCGTTGACCACGACGGTTGCCTGCGTTACGCCAACGATTTCGCCGCCCGGCTGTTCGGATTCCCCGACCCTGGTCATCTGACCGACGTTCCCTTCCGGGCACTCGGCTTCGACGAGGACGACCTGTCGAAGGTCGCGAACCTTGAGCGGCAAGCCTGCCGCGGCCGGGACTGGGAAGGCACGTTGTCGATCAGGCGGCCAGACGGTTCGAACTTCTTCGTCCGGATGAACGCGATGCCGATGCGCGGCAGCGCAGGCGAGGTCGCCGGTACCGTGATCATGACGAAGGAAGCGCTGCAGGTAGGCACGGAGGCGTCGACCGACCGAGTCGGCCTGCTCGACCGGATCGGTCAGCGGCTGACCAAGTCGCTCGAACTTGACGACACACTGCGCCAGGTGGCCGACACGCTGGTGCCGCAGTTCGCCGACCACTGCATCATCGACCTGCGGGTCACCGACCGCCGCAAGGGCGACTCGCTGATCCGCCGGGTGCAGATGCACGCGTGGGACTGGGAGCCGCCGCGCGGCACCTGGGCGCCTGTCGGCGAGCCGATTAATTACCCCAAGGGCCACTTCATGCGGAAAGCGATCGATCAGGACGAGGTCGTTCTGGTCGAGGACATCAACGACCATCCGTATCCCGCGCCGACCAGGGAGAGTCTGGACGCAGCCCAGGAGATCGGCATCACGTCGGTCATCGCCGCGCCGCTCACGGCTCGCGGTCAGCGCCTCGGCGTCCTGTGCCTGGCACTGTCCGGGCTGACCGTCCGGGAGGACGCGAAGCACTACGTGGCCGACGACCGCGACCTGGTGGCCGCGATCGCGAGCCGGGTGGCGATCGCGATCGACAACTCGATGCTGTTCGAGGAGGAGCGAGCAACCGCGCTCGCGTTCCAGGACAGCCTGCTGCCGAACAAGCCGCCGAAGCTCGACGGCCTCGAGGTTGCCTACCGGTACGTGCCTGCCAAGCCGCTGGAAAGCCACGGCCAGGGCATCCAGACTCAGGTGGGCGGCGACTGGTACGACATCATCCAGCTTTCCGCTGGCCGGGTCGGCATCGTGATCGGCGACGTGCAGGGTCGCGGTGCCCGCGCCGCCGCGTTCATGGGCCAGCTCAGGTCGGCGCTGAGGGCGTTCGCGCAGGACGACAAGCGGCCGGCGGACATCTTGCGCAGGCTGGACGACTGGTGCCGGACGATGGCCGACGAGGGTAGCGACCCGGCGGCCGACGCGCTGACCGCGAGCTGCACCTACCTGATCTATGACCCATGGACGCGGCAGCTCACCATTGCCAACGCCGGGCACATGTCGCCGCTGGTCGTGGCCAAGGGCGACGTCCGGCCGCTGGAGATCGAGCACCAGGGTGTGCTGCTCGGCGTGCGCAGCGTCGGCGTGCCGGGCGTGCCCACCTACCGCGAGGAGTCTCGCCAGCTTCCCCCCGGCGGCACGCTGATCTTCTACACCGACGGCCTAGTCGACCGGCGCGCCCGGGCGGACGGCCCTGGGCACTACGACGACGCCGAGGTCTACGCGATGCTCAGCGAGTCGGTCAAGGCCGTCGCGGACGAGAGCGTCGACCAAATCGCCGAGGCGGCCGAGCACGCGGTGCCGGGCAACATCGACGATGACATGGCGATCCTAGTGGTCAGGACGTCGACTGAGGAGCTTGAGACGTGGGACCAGCGGTTCCCCGCCGAACCGATCAGGGTCTCTGAGGCCAGGCGGATCGCGTTCGACATGTTCACCCACTTCGGCATGGACGATGACCAGGCCGACCTGGCCTGCCTGCTGGTTTCCGAGGTGGTCACCAACGTGGTGCTGCACACGGCCGTCGCGCCGAGCCCGCGCCATGAGTTCTCGTTCGACGCCGGAGGCTCCGGTACCTCGAGTTCGTCCGGGCTGCCGAGCAGCCTGGACGAGTGGGTCGACTCCCCGCTGGGCGAGGATTTCGTCAGCGCCGACGGCCAGGAGTTCGTGCTGCGGATACGTAAGGGCGCCGAGTCGGTCTGGGTCGAGGTGTTCGACTACGATCTGCGGCTGCCGCGGATCAGGATGGCTGGCGAGAACGACGAGGGCGGGCGCGGGCTCTACCTGGTCGACCAACTCGCTGACCGGTGGGGATCGCGGCCGACCGACGAGGGCAAGGCGGTGTGGTTCCAGATGCCAATCAGGGCCGCCTCGGCCAGCTTATTAAGCCCTTAGTTTAAGCCCTTAGTGGTTCTGGGTCACCCAGAGCAGTAGCACCGCTATCGCGATGACGGCTACCGCCGCGGTGTAGAAGCCGGACCGCACCGGGAAACCGGCCCGCCGCCTGACTCTGGCGATGACGACCGCGATCACAATGGCGATGAACCCGAGCAGGACGAGGCCGTCGGTCATTGCTGCCTCCCTGCGCGCCGACCGTGAACGATCGGTTAGCTCATGGTAAGTCCTGGATTGAGCATAACTCGATTTCTGCCCCCGCTCGCCTCCGGGCGCTCTGTCTCAAACACCGCTCGCCTCCGGGCGCTCTGTCTCAAACACCGCTCGCCTCCGGGCGCTCTGCCTCAAACACCGCTCGCCTCCGGGCGCCTTACAGGCGCCGCCTTCCTTCGTCGCTCAGTCGCTGCGCTCCCTCGCTCCTCAGTCCAGGCGGCACCGCGCCCTGCGGCTCGCCGGGGCCCCCTATGGGGATTCGCCTACTGAGGGGTAACCTCGATCTCAATTGCTGGTTGGGGTGTCAGTGGAGGTCGTCGTGTCGCAGGCATACATCGTCGGAGCTGTCAGGTCCCCGGTGGGTCGCAAGAAGGGCGGGCTTTCTGCCGTCCATCCGGTCGACCTCGCCGCGCACGTGCTTGCTGAGCTCGTCTCGCGCACAGGCGTCGATCCGGCGGCCGTCGAAGACGTGATCATGGGATGCGTCTCGCAGATCGGGCCGCAGTCGATCGACATCGCGCGCAATGCCTGGCTTTCGGCTGGCCTGCCAGAGTCTGTGCCCGGCGTGACCATTGACCGGCAGTGCGGTTCGTCGCAGCAGGCGGTGCATTTCGCCGCGCAGGGCGTGCTCTCCGGCACGCAGGACCTGGTCATCGCGGCCGGCGTGGAGAGCATGAGCCAGGTACCGATGGGCACCTCGGTGTCGCTGCCGCTCAAGGAAGGCATGGCGTTCCCCTTCGGCGACGGCTGGCGCAACCGGTACGGCGACCAGGAGATCTCCCAGTTCCGTGGTGCGCAATTGATGTGCGAGAAGTGGGACATCAAGCGGCTAGCGCTTGAGGAGTTCTCGCTCGAGAGCCACGCTCGGGCGATCAGGGCCATCGACGAGGGCAGGTTCGAGAGCCAGATCACGCCGGTGGGCGACCTGAGCGTAGACGAGGGACCGCGCCGCGACAGCACGCTGGAGAAGATGGCCGAGCTGAAGCCGCTGCGCGAAGGCTGGGAACTCACAGCGGCCACCGCCTCGCAAATCTCCGACGGGTCGGCTGCGGTGCTGATCGCTTCACAGGACGCTGTGAAGCAGCACGGGCTGACGCCGATGGCCCGAATCCACTCGCTAGCGGTGACCGGCGCCGATCCGGTGTTCATGCTGACCGGTCCTATCCCGGCGACCGAGATGGCGCTAGCCAAGGGCAAGCTCACCGTCGATGACATCGACGTGTTCGAGGTCAACGAGGCGTTCGCGCCCGTGCTGATCGCCTGGTCGGCCGAGACCGGCGCGTCGCTGGAGAAGACGAACCCCAACGGCGGCGCGATCGCACTCGGCCATCCGCTCGGCGCGACTGGCGCGATCTTGATGACCAAGCTGGTCTACGAGTTGCAGCGAACCGGCGGCAGGTACGGCCTGCAGACGATGTGCGAAGGCGGTGGCCAGGCGAACGCGACGATAATCGAGCGTGTGTAGCGGTAACTTACTCCACCTTGAGACTGAAGAGAACCTCTCATTTGACTTAGAGGTTTTTCTACGGTAGAACTGTAGGCAACTGAGGGTTCAGTGTTGAGCCTTTAGGTGTCTACTGGAGGTGGATCGCAGTGCTGCTGACATCATTCGACCCGTTCGTCACCGACTTCGACCGGCTCGTTCAGCGCACCTTTGGCTGGGCTGACGGCAGCGTTGCTGGTCGTTCCGCTCTGCCCATGGATGTAGTCAGGCGCGACGGCGACGTCGTACTAAAGCTCGACCTGCCCGGCGCCGACCCGGACAGCATCGAGGTCACCACGGACCGGCGCGTGCTGAGCGTGTCCGCGAAGCGTAGCGAGCAGTACGGCGAGCAGGAGAAGCCGGTCGTTCGGGAGCGCGTGATGGGTTCGTTCAGCCGCAAGATAAGGCTGGCGGAGACCGTCGAGGCCGAGAAGGTCCAGGCGCAGTACGAGAACGGTGTGCTGACCATCGTGCTGCCGATCGCGGAGACGGCCAAGCCGCAGAGGATCGAGATCAAGCGGCCGGGCGCTCCGGAGCTCACTGCCTGATCGATGTGATCGGCGACGGGCCGGGCCAGGCGGTGCTGACCGCCTGTCCGGCCCGCATGCTTGCCCGGGCCCGGCGGGCTGACTTGCCTGGGTCCCGCTCGATGTTGGAGTGTGTGAACCGTGCTGCCGTTTGACGATGAGAACTTGCCGCTGTTCACTGTCGGCCAAGTTGCTCAGATGCTTGAAGTCCAGCAGGCCTTCCTGCGTCGGCTGGACGAGTTCGGCGTAGTCAGGCCGTCCCGCTCGACCGGCGGGCAGCGACGCTATTCGCGTACCGAAGTGACCGTCGTGCAGTACGTGGCGCGGCTTGCCGACGAGGGCATGACGCTGGCAGCCATCCGCCGGGTACTCGCCCTCGAAGAGCATGTCAAGATCTTGGAGGCCGAACGCGACGCGCTCCTTGCCGCTTTGGCCGAACGCGACCGGCTGCTAGCCGCCCTAGTCCAGCCGACCCGGTCGGGCCGCGCACCCGGCCAGCCGCCGCCCCCCGCCTGAATCTCACGGACAAGCAGCAACGTTGGGCGGTCGCTGTCGTTGGACGCGTTCGCCGAGCAGCGTGGGACCCCTGCTGTCGCCCTGGCAGCAGCGTGGGACCCTCGCTGTTGTCGGGATGCGGCTGCTGTGGGCAGCGTGGGGCCGTTGCTGCTGCGACGGCGGAGTCTCGGTTCTAGGTGGGGGACGGGCTGGCGCAAATTTCCCGATGGTGGTTGGGTCTGGAATTTGGGATTAGCTTGTGGCGGGACCGCGTCATGCAACCTTGAGCCGCCCGAATGTGGTCTGGGGGTGCGGGAAGTGGCCCGTGGACGGCGGATCGGCTGATGAGTTCGCCGAGTTCATGACCGGCCGGTGGCCTGCGTTCGTGTGGTTCGGATACGGCCTACTAGCTGTACGGCGGGGTTGGTGCCCCCCGCGTATCCCGGGCTAGCGGCTCTGGCAGCGGGACGACGGGAGGCAGGCGGTTCCGGTACTATGTCGTCGCGGTGGTCAGTGTGACCGGCTGCCGGCGCGGGTGTAGTTCAATGGCAGAACATCAGCTTCCCAAGCTGACAGTGCGAGTTCGATTCTCGTCACCCGCTCTCTGTCCTCTCTCAGGTAGGGTCCTCTCTCAGCGACGCCGGGCCGACGTTGCTGCTAGCACTTCCGGCCCTCGTCACTGGCGGGAACCGGACAGCCAGCCTCACGGGCTTTCGTCGGCGTGCACTGCCTATTTCGGGCATCTTGTGCGGCGGTACGCTGGCAGCAGAAGGCGGCGGGAGGCGTAATGGTTTATCTCGGTGGCCCCAGGCGGCGCGGGGGGTGGCTGGGCAGGGGTATCTATCTGCACGATCCTCCACCTGGCTATCGTCCGCCCAGGTTCAGGCTGCCGTTGAACGACCGGCGACGGAAAGCACGCGAGGACTGGATCCTCATGCGCGTCACCACCGTAATCCTGGTACTGACGGCTGCTGCGTTCATGGTGATGATCTTCCTGATCATCGCAACGCATATTTAGCCTCGGACTTCCAATGGCAGCCAGGATCGGCAACATCACATTCGACTGCGACGACGTGCTGAAAATGGCGGCCTTCTGGTCGGCGGTACTCGGGCGGTCGATCGACAAGGGCAGCGGCGAGGTGTTCGCCTCGATCGGCGGAGCCGACGCCGCGCGGCAGGAGCCGGCCTTGTATTTCGAGAAGGTGCCCGAGTCAAAACAGGCCAAAAACCGGGTTCACATCGACCTGGTGAACTCAGACTCGTCAGCCATCGACGAACTCGTGCGGCTCGGTGCCACCGTCGTTGAAAATCATGAGCTGGGCACGAGCCATCGCTGGACCGTGCTGCAGGACCCGGAGGGCAACGAGTTCTGCGTCGCGGCCAAAAGCTTCACCGGCTGGGATTGAGCGCCGGTTCCCGTCAGTAGCCGTAGGCGTTGGCGGTGTCCGAGGCCTGAGCTGCCCAGCGATGGGTACTGCATCGGAACTCCTTCGCTCATGTTCTTCTGTCGTGTCGTAGCCTCCCTGAGTGACTAACTCTGCGATCTTCGACGATCTCGCTCGTGCGTCCGCATTGACCGGCAACCTGATCGAGGGCATAGCTGCCGACCAGTGGGCGGCGCCCACTCCGTGTACGGAGTGGAGTGTGCGAGATATCGTCAATCATCTCGTTGGGATGAACCTCGTCTTCGTGGCGATGTTCGAGGAGAGCCCGATGCCCGACCGTGGGGCCGACCGGCTTGGCGCCGATCCGGCCGGAGCCTACCGTCGATCCGCCGCGGCGTTGCAGGCCGCCGCTGCCCGCCCAGGGGTTCTGGAGCGCAGCCAGTCGACACCGTTGGGCGTTGCCACCGGTGCCGAACGGCTGCAGTGGCGCATCGTGGATCTGCTCGCGCATGGGTGGGACCTTGTCCAAGCCACCAGCGTTGCCGTCGAACTGCCCGACGACCTCGTCGAACAGGCGCTCACGTTCGCTCAAGCCCAGATGGCCAGCCAACCGCGCACCGGACGATTCGCCGATCCTCAGCCGATCCGTGACGGCGCACCCGCCATCGACCGGCTAGCGGCATTTACCGGCCGGCTAGTTCCAGGCCCCGAGAGCCTTTCCGCGGAAGCGGAGGCTGTGCTGGCGGTGCTAGAGCGCAACCGTCGCACGTTCGCGTGGAAGACCGGTGGCCTTGACCGCGACGGGCTGGCGGCGACGACGGCGGCGTCCTCGATGACGCTCGGCGGGTTGGTCAAGCACATGGCACTGGTGGAGGCGGACTGGCTGGTGGTGAAGCTGGCCGGGCAGCCGTACGGGCCGCCGTGGAACGAGGTGGATTTCGACGCCGATCCCGATTGGGAGTGGCGGACCGGAGCGCACGATGCCCCGGAAGAGGTGTACGCGCTATGGCGGTCAGCGGTGCGGCGTTCCCGGGCTGTGGTGACCACCGTGCTGCAGGAGGGCGGCATGGACGCCGCTGCGCAATTCACGGGGCGGGACGGGCGTGCCGCCAGCGTTCGGGAGATGCTGCTGGACATGATCGAGGAGTATGCGCGGCACACCGGCCACGCTGACCTGTTGCGCGAGTCCGTGGATGGCCTAGTCGGCGAGGGCGCACCACAGGAGTTCCGTCTGTAAGGCCATAGGCGGGCGGCATGGGCGGGTGCGCGTAGCTGGACCTCAGTCGGCGCTCCGCTGAAGCTGCCATGCCGCTTCGATGGCATCCTCGATGGCGCCAGCGTCACCGCTTGCGAGGTCGGCGACAACCATCATGTGCTTGACGTACCGGGACGGCACGCTGAACGTCTCAGGAAACAGCCGCAGTATCGAGTCGCGGTGGTCGAAGTCGGCGCGGATCAACAAATTGGTCTGGTCAAGCTGGCGTGCGACCAGCCTGCCGTGGTACCGCCACTCGGCCAGCCCTCCTGGTGCGGTGCGGCGCACACCCGCCAACGCCTGGGCCAACCGAGCTACATCGGCCATGTCCATGAGAATCTGGTGCCTTACTTTCTCGCTGATCGCGCCCATCGGGTAAGCATCGTAAGCGTTCCCAGGCTTCTTCGAAGCTACTGCTACGGGGAGGGAGGCTGCTGGTGCCGGGGCCGGGGTTCGAGGTGAGGTCGGCAGCGGCCGGTGATGCCGATGCGGTTGCCGGGCTAGCGGGTCAACTTGCGCAGTCGTTTCTGTTTTCACGGGAGGGGTTCGACGCTAGCTATCCGGCTCTGGTTGATGCCGATGACGCTTGCGTACTCGTCGCGGTCGATCGGGGGCGGGTGATCGGCTACTTGCTGGGCTTTGTTCACGGCACGTTCTACGCGGGTGGTCCAGTTGGGTGGGTAGAGGAGGTGTTCGTTCGGCCGGAGCGACGGGCGCGTGGTATTGGCCGGGGCTTGATGACCGCGTTCGAGAACTGGGCGGCTGGGCGTGGCTGCGCGCTGATCGCGCTGGCGACGAGGCGAGCCCAGTCTTTCTATCTCGCGATCGGCTACGAGGAATCGGCGATCTACCTCCGAAAGGTCCTCGATCGATAGCGCCGGTGCTGCTTTGGCCCGTTGGGGTGGCACCAGGGACCTTTGCCGGGCTCGTTCCCGCACAGCGTGGGCCCCGCGCTGTCGCTATGACGACAGCCCGGGGCCCACGCTGCGGGCAGCCTGCCGTTGCTGGCGTCCTCTGCCAAGCACCTCGAACGCTCCCGCCTCCCGGCGCGAACGGAACGGTCCAGTTGACCCGAGACGGCTGCCTCGACCTTATCCGTGGCGACCGAAAGGCCGGCCTAGCCGAGGACTATCGCTTGCGCGTCCTCACTCGGCTCAGCAGAAAGCTAATAATCGCCAGCAGGACGGCCGCCGCTAGCTCCGGACCGACTGCGTCGAACAGGCTGCTCGATGCGGAGAGCCAGGCATAAAGGCCAACCCCAGCCAACGCGAGAGCCGCGAAAAGAGCCAGCCACGCCGAGGCTCTGGCGTAAAGAATCCTGATCGCCCAGTTCCCCACTAAGGACATGCGGGCGAGAATCTTCGACGTGTGAAGCTGGCTGCTGACGCACCACAAAGTGTCCATCAATATGCTATATGTCCGAGTGGACTTCATGTGGCCGAAGGCCGTATAGACGTAGCCTTCCGGGCTGTCGATCGCCTGTACGCAATCAAGAAGCGCGCGCCGGACATCGGACGTGAAGATCAAGCTGGACGGTTTGCAGCGAGCCGCGCTCGCGATGAGATACAACTGCCACGGCACCCGCACGTAATATTGCCTGTTGCCCACGGTGAACTCGTAGTTCGCTTCCGTGCGCTGATGCAACTCCGGCCTCAGCGTGTCCAGCAGGTCACTCCATATCTTTGACGTGCTGTCGTCGTTCCCTGCTACTTCCAGCAACACCAGCAAACAGAAACACCGCACATAAGGACTGACTTGTCCTACCGCTAGAGCATCACTGCGTACCAGGCCGAGGTCGGCGGACTCGACTGCTAACCCAGCCGCGTTAAGACTCCGGACGACGCTTGCCGTGGCCAGCGGATCTCGCTCACGGTCGGGATCGAGATCTACCGCCCAGCCGCCCGCTTTTCTCCTGCCCATGCTGAACCGTTGCAAGATTCGCTGCAAAAGGATCTCCCGGCCAGCCACCGCGGCAGGAGTCGCGGCAAGCGCGTGCAGCAGGTCGGCACACTTGAATGCCATCTTCCAGTCGAGGATCAAGCGTGCCGACAGCATGGCTTGATCTTCTTCGGTGCTCAACAGCGCCTGCTCGATCCCTGGTCGGTCGCTGACGTACTTGATCAGTCCTTCTATTATTCCTATCCGGTTCGGCGATGGGCGGCTCCTGCTCATGACCAGAAGCGCGGCCGCGGTACCGTAGAACCCCCGCTGGTTGAGACTGTAGGGGTTGAGGTGCTGACCGGCCGCGTACACGCTCGGCGGAATCCCTCGCGCTTGCGTACCATTTTCTAGCAGATCGCGGAACTGCTCCTCAATTCTGGCCATGGCCCAGTGCAGAACCTTCTCGTCAACCGAGACGTAGAAGCTCTCTGTGGGCAGAGACACGGGTGTCATAGCGCCCCACGATCTGGTGCCAAGAGCCGCATAGTCGCCGCCGTAATCCGGGCGTTCTCGGCCGCGAGATAGTCCCACTCATCGTCGCGGCCGACTAGCCGGGCCCATTCGCGTCGATAGTATTGCGACACCTTCGGGTCAGAGCCTACGGCCACGCGGCCACTGGACCACCCGACCAGCAGGTAGCCGTAGCCCTCTCCGATGTCCGCCCGGAGTGCCGCCTCTAACGTTGCGAATGAGGTGCACAGCCTGGGCTCAGGTAGCGCTAGATAGCCGGCCGCGACATGCAGATGAGCGTGCTCGATACATGCCGAACTTCGCTGCAACGTGCCTTGGGGCGCGCCATGCTCCCAGAACGTCAACGGGCCAAGACGGCACTCGAGGTACGCTAGGGCGTCTCGCACGAACCGCATGAAGTTGTCACCCTGGATCTGGGCGGCGGCCCGCATGCTGCGCTGATGAGTGGACGACGCGATGAGCACGTAGCCGGGGGTTAGACCGCCGAGCGCGGCGATCATCACACCGGCCCTGGGGTCTAGCCACAGTGGCCGGTCATGCCAGCGGATGTCGCCGGTTCCTGCTTGCGAAGTGCACAAGAAGCAATCCGCAACGAAGTCTCTCTCCGATTGCATTTTTCCTCGATAGCCTGCTCAAGCATGGGCTCAAACTGAGCTATGCCGAAATCGCTTGCCTCAACGGTGGGCCGTTCGATGTACGGCGAGTTGTCGACGATGAGATCGAAGATGCCCGGATCCGGGTAGTAATCGATCCCGTAGAGTCGTGAAAACATCGAGCGCGAGAACTCGTCCTTCTCGCTGATCTGCGACTCCAGGTCCGGCGGCACGGGGGAGTTGTCTCGCAAGAAGGTAACGGAAGCCTTCCAGATCCTTGACTTCTGGCTCGACTCGATCCAGACCCTGATGGCACTCTCGTCGACGCACAGCCATGGCTGCAGCCACGCGTCGACTATCAACGGAACAGACGACGCTTTGATCTTCCGGCTGATGATCTCATCGAGTTCACGGTCAGGTCCGGACGAGTGACGCCGTCTGTCGTCGACGGTCGGATCCCACTCGCGGGTCGTCTCCTCATCGCATGTTCGAAGGAGGTTTCGCCGTACCTGAGAGCTTCCTAAGTATTCATAGCCGAGATGCTCGGCGAGCAAGCGCGCGTGGGTGGTCTTACCCGCGGCCGTGTAGCCCGAAATTAGAATGGCGGGACTGGGCGTACGCACTGGGGTGACGCGTCTACCACCAGCTTGATGGTGGGTAGTTGTGACGGGATGATGTCGAGCGCCAGGAGGTCAGCCGGGCTGAACCATCGCTGTTCGGCGAGATAGTCGTCCACCTCGCGGCACTGTTCGGCCGGAATAGTCCTGGCCAACGTGCAGTATCTGCTGACAGCCACCACTTGGACTTGCTCACCATGCCATGACATGTTCCATGACCAAAGATCAATGAGTGCACCTGGGCGGACCGTCAGTCCGGTCTCTTCTAGCACCTCGCGCACCACGTGAGCATTGACATCTTCGGCGCCGCCGATGAGCCGGCCGCCTGGTAGTTCCCACAGCCCTGGGTTATTTGGGTCCTCATCAGACTTTCGTACCAGCAGGATCTCGCCGCCGTTGTTCGTCACAACGGCCTTCTGCGCGAACTGAACGGCGGTCACAGGCCGTTCCTCCCGTCGATGCTTATGGCGCCTTAGCCATGTCGTGGACATAGTGCTTCCAACTCAGAGATGCGTGCGACAAGATGGTAGTAGCGATCATGGAGGAGCGCGACACCGGGTGATAACGGCCAGCGCTGGGCAGCGGTTAAGCTGCTGATCATCTCCGCTACTCCGCTCAGACTATCGAAGTCATTGATACTAGAATGGCCGGTGCTGTCGCAGATAGCAATTCGGCGTAATCGGGCCTTAGGTAACCGAAAACAGCCAATCATCCCCTACATGTCGCCGGAGTGGATCGTTATCAAGGTTGGATAATTGCAGGTCAGGCGCGTAATTTGACCGGGTGGTCAGAGAGCGTGATCAGATGGCATGACAGAGGTGATCTCGACCTAATCAGATTCAGCATGAAACGAATCTCCGCCTGGGCGACTCGCCCAGGCGAGGCTGCCCCTGGGATCGCCCCACCCGGCCGCCACGCCGGGGAGGTGGGTAACGTTGAGCAGTTAGCCGTCGGCTGTGAAGATTGAAGCTATTCGGACGCAAGTGAAGATGCCAGCCCGCATCGACCCGACAATGGAGGGCTCATGCCAGGGAGCGGCGCTGTCGCCGGACGGTCCCGCGGCCTGATTCTCGCGGCGATGATCTTCGCGGTCGCGATGACGTTCATCGATCAGACCATCGTCTCCATCGCCGTGCCCGAGATCCAGAAGGAACTAGGGCTGTCCACCACGGGCGTGCAGTGGGCGGTCAACGCGTATTTGCTTTCGCTAGCGGCGTTGTTCGCGTTTGGCGGCAGGCTCGCGGACACGGTCGGTCACAAGAAGATGGTCACGCTCGGCGTGATCGTGTTCGCGGCCGCTTCCGCTTTGTGCGGACTTACCCCGAAGGGGAGCCTGGCGGAGGCGTGGATTGTGACATTCCGGGTCGTGCAAGGGGCGGGTGGCGCGATCATGTTCCCGGCCGCGCTGGCGATCGTCGTGCAGACCTTCGCGTTGCGGGAGCGGGGGAGGGCGCTGGCACTGTTCTTCGGCATCGCGGGCGGACTGACGGCGATTGGTCCGGTCCTGGGCGGTTATCTGACCCAGTGGACCTGGCGGGCCATCTTCTGGGTGAACATTCCTGTCGCGCTTGTCGCCCTTGCCCTGATACTTATCTCGAAGCCGACCACCGAACACAAGCCGGCCGCCATGGACTACCGCGGCCTGGCGCTGATCGCATCCGGCATCGCGTTGAGCGTCTTCGGCTTCCAGCAGTCCACGATCTGGGGTTGGCGCAATCCGGCGATCGGGTTTTGCATCGCTGTAGGCCTAGCTTTGCTCGTCGTGTTCTTCCTGGTCGAGCCGCGCACTCCCGAGCCGCTCATGAAGGTCAGTATCTTCCGCATCCGGCCGTTCTTGGTGGAAAACCTCGTGCTGGGCATCTCCAATCTAGTGTTCATCCCGGTGTTCTTCTTCGGCAGCGAGTACGCCCAGATCTCGCTGGCGAAGTCGTCGTCGCAGGCCGGCATCATCCTGCTGTTCTTCTTCATCGGCTTCGTCATCGCGGCGCAGATCGGCGGTCGGATGCTCGACCGGGGCGGGGCGAAGCGCCCGGTCGTGCTTGGCTGCGCACTGGCTGCCGTGGGGTTCTGGCTGTGGGGCGGCAAAGTTACCGGGCTCAGCTTCGGCGCGCAGCAGTGGTACATCATCCTTGCGGGAGCCGGGGTCGGGTTCATGCTCGGTCCGTCGAGCACAGACGCCGTCAACCGGGCCAGCCGCCTGTCCTACGGCGAAGCGACCGGCATCACCCAGACGGTGCGGAACTTCGCGGCCAGCATGGGGATCGCGATCCTCGGCACCGTCCTAGTAACAGTGATGCGGAACCAGTTGACCACGTCGCTGATCTCGCTGGGCGCGCCGAGGGCGCAAGCGCACGCTCAGGCGGCCAAGCTCTCGCAACTCACCGGCGGTGGCGGCGGGGGGAACGGCAGCGTCGGGTCGATCCCGCACTTCTTCCGGCTCGATTTCGCGCACGCCACTGCGGCGGTGCTCTACATCATGGCGGCCGTCATGGCCATAGCCGCGATCGTGGCGTTCATCGGTTTGCGTTCAGGCGTCCAGCAGGATCAGGCGTCTGCGGCCGAAGCCGCCCCGCCGGCCGCTCCCGAGAGGTCAGATTGAGCTAGACGGCACGTCCGGCTGCTTCCGGCCCTTGAGCGCGCGCCGCTCAGCCACTTCATTCCGCCGGCTGGGACAGCTAGGAATATCACGGCGATCAGGGCAAGCCCGGCAAGCCGTGCCCACTCGTGATGCTGAGCCGCCTTGACGACAAGAAAGATGAGGGTCAGGAAGAAAGGCGTGCAGACCAGAGCGCTGATTACCGCGCCATCTGCCAGCCGCCGTCTCGGCGATCCCGCCATGTCGGCAGTGTAACGCCGCCTTGAACGCAATAACTCTAATTTGTGCGTCAACCTATTGCGCCGACCGCAAATCAGGCAGCCGCCTCGAAGGAAGGCGATGCTCGGTCCGCGCTCCTCCCGCTTGCCGCTCGCTTGGCTAGCCCGCTCGCCTATGATCCCTTAAATGACCTGGACAGCCCCTTCGATCACCCGAGTTGACGAGTCACTCGTGGCCAGCGAGCGGGTCGTGCTCGACGGCTTTCTCGACTGGTACCGCGGCACGTTGCTGCACAAGTGCGCCGGACTTTCCGCCGAACAGCTTGCCGGGCAAGCCGTGCCACCATCGAACCTGACGCTGCTCGGCCTGATCAGGCACATGGCCGAGGTGGAACGTAGCTGGTTCAGGCTGAGGTTCGGCGGCCAGCAGCTTGATCGTCTGTACATCACCGAGGAGAACCCGGACGCCGATATCGAGGACGGGACTCCGGCGACCGCCGAGGCCGACTACGCGATCTTCCTCGCTGAGCTTGACCAAGCGCGGGCGGCAGCGGTGGGGCATGATCTTGACGAGACGTTCGTCCATCCACGGAGCGGCTCAACCATCAGCCTGCGCTGGGTGTACGTGCACATGATCGAGGAGTACGCGCGCCACTGCGGCCACGCCGACCTGATCAGGGAGCGCATCGACGGCGTTAAAGGCTCCTGACAGTGAGTGACCTTTGGCAGCCGTCGGAGCCAGGAATCATGCGCCTGCCGTCGGGTCGGCTAGTGCGAGGACGCGGCTTGAGCCGTCCGCTGCCGGCCGGGCCGCTGCCGACTTTGGGCATCTACCTGCTGGGCGATCAGCCACCGGCGGTCGACTGGGAGTCGCGGTGGCTACGCTGGCCCGACTTCCGGCTGCCCGCCGATGAGGAGCAAGTGCTGCCCGTGCTCACGCAGGCCTGGCAGCGCGCTGCCACCGAGCGGGTCGAGGTCTCCTGCGCCGGCGGCCGCGGTCGCACCGGGACCGCGTTGGCCTGCCTGGCCATCATCGACGGCGTGCCAAGCTCCGAGGCGGTCGGGTACGTACGCGAACACTACGACCCTCGAGCCGTGGAGACCTTCGGCCAGCGCCGTTACGTGGCGCGGTGGACCGGTTTCCCGGCTGGAAGTGGCAATCCATCGCAGGTCAGTCGGCCGTCGACTTGACGAGGAAGATCGAAGAACCCGGGTCGGCCACCTCAACCCGCCGCCAGCCGAGCTTGTCGTAGAAGCGGAGCGCGCCCGCGTTGGCGGCCCGGACGACCAGGTGGCACGACCGGGCGCCGGCCGCCGCGGCCGACGCGAGAAAGACCGCGATGAGCGCCCGCCCGTGCCCGGCGCCCTGGTAATCGGGCAGCAGGTTGATATGCAGGTGCGCCGGGTGCGGCGCGAGTTCTGGTCGCAACATCTGCTCAGGGCCGAACATGTCAGCCAGCTTCCGTTCCTGATCCGAAGTCGGCAGGCCGACGGGCGGGTCATAAATGCCGCGCATCCGCGGCAGCCACTGCGACCGGTAAGCGGCAACGAACTCCGGCGTGCTCGGCGCGCCGATCACGTAGCCGACGGCGCGCGCGCCGTTGTCGAGCACGTAGGCGTGCTCGGGTGCGATGTGCAGGTACGGACCGGCATAGATATCGCCGAGCAAGTCGTCGCTGCTGTAGCGGCCGCGGGCGTCCTGGCCGGCCGCGCCGGTGCGCACGCATACGTCATAGACGTCATCGCGGTCGTCGGCTTTGTAGCGGCGGATCGATGCGGGCACCTGCCCCCAGATCTATCTGGACTTCAAGTAACAATATGGTATGAGACCCCTGCGATTCGGCTTGGTAGGCACCGGCTACTGGGCGCGCACCGCGCACGCTCCGGCGTTGGCCACCACCGGCGGGATCGAGTTCGCCGCTATCTGGGGACGCAACCCAACGTCCGCTGACGATTTCGCCCGCGCGTACGGCCTAAGCGCGCATCAGGACTTCGACGCCTTTCTCGCCGAGGTCGACGCCGTCGCGTTCGCCGTGCCGCCCGACGTGCAGGCAGCGCTAGCCCTCCGCGCGGCGGCTCAAGGCAAGCACCTGCTGCTCGAAAAGCCGGTCGCGCTCACGGCCGCCGAAGCGGACGCGGTAGTTGACGCCGTTGAGGCCGCCGGGGTGGCGGCGCTGGTCTTCTTCACCTCGCAGTTTCAGGCTGACGTACGGACCTGGATGGCCGACGTCGCCGCGACCGGCGACTGGACCGGCGGGTCAGCCCTCTGGCTCGGATCAGCACTGTCGCCGGACAGCCCGTTCAACACGCCGTGGCGACGAGACAAGGGCGGCCTGTGGGACCTGGCGCCGCACCTGATCGCGCTGCTGTGGGCGAGCCTCGGGCCAGTCACCTCGGTGACCGCCGACGCTGGCCTCGACGACGTAGTCCACCTCGTCCTGCACCACAGCGGTGGGGCGAGCAGCGTGCTGACCGTCACGATGGCGGCCCCCGAGTCCGCCGAAGTCCTCGAGGTGCACCTGTGGGGACCCGCAGGCAGGTCGACCGCGCCGCGCGAGTCAGGCGACGTCATCCAGGCGCTCCGAACAGCGCTGACCGAACTAGCCGGGTGCGCGACCGCCAGGCAGTCCGCTCACCGATGTGACGTCCGCTTCGGCCGGGACGTCACGCACGTCATCGCCGACGCCGAACGTCAGATCACCGCTCGCCGGTCACTGCCCGGAGCCAAAAAGTGACGCGATCGCGATGACTTCGAACGGCACGATGTAGAAGGGCAGCGGCCACCAGGCGACCTTGACTTGCCTGAGCTGGTCAGGGCGGTACTGCTGCATTGGCTGGTTCTGGTTGGGCTGGTTCTGGTACTGCAAGTAGCCGTACTGCCGGCACGCCGCGAGCAGTTGCCTGCGGATCTTGACCTTGCTGCGGTAGGGACTAACCGCCAGCGCGAACGCCCCATAGGCAACGCAGCGGTATCTGGTGCCGTCACGCCGCACGAACTCGATACCGCTGTTGCCCGCCGTGACGTCAGCGAAAAGGTCCCAGGGGATGAAACGGCGGATGAAGCCGTTGTCCAGCGTGATGCCGGTCGGCCCGATGATGACCTTGGACAGCCAGCCAACCGCCCAGAACCACCACAGCAACCCCGCGAGCACGATGATCGCCGGGATAATGCCCGGCTGTTGCTTGGCGTGGAACGCGCCGCTTATGGCGAACGACAGCAAGGTCAGGTGGGTGGCAACGACGAAAACCACCATTCCGCCGTGCCGGTAGACAACGCCATAACCCCGCTGCACCCGCATCGACCCACGCCCCTTCGCGTTAGTCCCGTAACCCTACAATAACGGACAAATAGCACCGTGGTATAGCGACCTCGTGGGCACCTTGCTGTCGCCGCGAGCCTGGCGGGCGCGCAGCGTGGGCCCCTAGCTGTCGTTGCGGGCCTGGCGGGCGCGCAGCGTGGGCCCCTAGCTGTCGTTGCGGGCCTGGCGGGCGCGCAGCGTGGGCCCCTAGCTGTCGTCATAGCGACATCGTGGGCCCCTAGCTGTCATCGGCAAGAGGGGTGGGGCCCGAGCTGTCATCGGCAAGGGCCGCTGTCAGAGGGGGCGGGGATACTTGGAGCTGTGGATCAGAGCGTGGGTGATCTTTGGGCTCCTGGGTACCGGGAGTTGGCTGCTCCGGCCGGGACGGGTGCGGCTATCGTTTGCCGGTGGATCAGCGTTACGCCGTCGGGCGATGGGTCGTTCACCGCGGACGTTCTGCCGGATGGCTGCACCGACCTGATCTGGCAGCAGGGTGCGGGCGCGTTCTTCGCCGGCCCTGACACCGGCCCGGTGCCGACGCTCACGCCGCCGAACAGCGTGTTCATCGGGGTGCGGTTCAGGCCAGGTGCGGGCGGCGCGGCGCTCGGCGTCCCGCTCGCTGACGTGCGGGATCAGCGGGTCGACGTGGCTGACCTGGTTCCGTGGCTGGCGCGGAAGCTTCCCGCTGACCTTAACCCGGAAGACACTTTTCGGCGCATAACGCAACTTTCCTGGCAGCTCACGTCCGACGCCGCACTTGATCCCGTGGTCCGGCATGCCACCACGCTGCTGGCGGCCGGTCCGGTCGGCGTGGGCCAACTTGCCCGGTCGATGGCGATCAGCGAGCGTCAGCTATTGCGGCGGTTCGACGTCGCCGTTGGCTACGGTCCGAAGACGTTGCACCGGGTCATGCGCTTTTGCCGGGCGGTCGACGCGTTGTACGCCGGACGCGGCCGGGTCGACCTGGCGGCGCTGGCTGGCCAGATCGGCTACGCCGACCAGGCGCACCTAACCAGGGAGGTCACCAGGATGTCGGGCCTGCCACCCGCGATGCTGGCTCGGCGCTGGGCCTCGGCCACCTGAGCCGTCCCGCGGTCACTTGATGTGCAGCAGGCGCTTCGCCTTCGCCCAGGTCATCACCACGTCCGTGGGCGTGCGTCCGCAGACGCCGGCGATCAACTCGGTCTCGCTGTCGCCGAACGCCTTGCCCCTGGTGACGTGGCCCGCACCCATCGCAAGCTCGTTGCGCTGACCGCCGCACCGGGCTCTGGTGTTAAACGTGCCAAGGATGTTGTCCCGGTGACCCCAGCAGCCGCGATGGTTGGTCTTGGTGCAGTCGGCGTTGTCGCTGCCCGTGCCGTCGTCGTACATCCAGGCGTAGTTAGCGCCGAGCGCGTTGTCCCAGCCGCCGGCCCAGTTGCCGCCGAGTGCGACGAACGAACCGCCGCCCGGCAGCGGGTTGTGCACGTTCTGCAAGGGCGGGTCGGTGTCGGCGTTGGCGCCTTCCTGAGCGACCCTGTCCAGTGACCTGGTCAGCACCGTGGCCGGAGCGAGACCGCGAGCTGTCCGCTCGAGATTGACGGTCACGAACAGTTGCTCGATCGCCGTGAGCTTCTCATAGCCCGACAGCGAGAAGGACATCTTGCCCATCTTCTCGAGTATCCCGCGAGCGCGGGTGGTCGCCTTGAGGATGAGCTTGTTGCAGTTGGGCCCGTCCTTGCCGCCCCTGCACAGCGAGGAGATCAGGAAGAAGGGCTTCGCCCCGACGCTTCGCTTCGGGTTTTTCGGCGGGAGGATTCCCTCGTGGGCCGGGACGGCGCTGCCTCTGTGCGCAGGGACGGCGCTGCCTCTGTGCGCCGGGACGGCGACGCCCGCGGTGGCCAACGCGGTCCCGGCGATGGTCAGCGCCGCGCACGCGATCGTGACCATGCCCAGCCGAGCGGCCAGTCGAAATGCCGTCATCGGTTGCCTCCTAGTCTGCGCGTCCCGTTCTGCGCGTCGCTGGCTCCCGCAGTAGCGTACGCATGCTCAGGGGAGAAGACAATTGAGTTGGTTTCGGATGTGTGTGCTGGAGGCGGCTTTGTCTGGCACTGGCTGGTGCCCGGAGTCGGCTTCCCGCAGGATTAAGCACGAATTAAATTTAAGCAACCGATTTGATGTCTTTAACACGGCTAGCCGAATTCCGATTGCCCGCTATAAAGCGGCCGTTCGGCGAAAGACTGGGCTAGCCTCGTGTGCATGGTAAATTCACTTTACCTTTCTGCGTCATGACGGCTATTGACCTCGAAGGTGCCGGTGTACGCCCGGACGGTGGCAGCGGGGTCCATGAAATCCGCACCGCCTGGGTGGCGAGGGCGGCGTTCGCGCTTGGCGGGATCGCGCTGTTCTTCGCCTACCTGGGGCAGGCGCGGACGATGCCGACGATGTCCGACGGCGCGTCCCAGGCACTGCAGGCGTGGGCGATGCTGCACGGCAACGTGCTGCTGGCTGGCTGGTCGATGTCCGACGTGTCGTTCTACACCACCGAACTGCCCGAATACATGCTCGTCGAGCTTGTGCGCGGCCTGCGGCCCGACGTCGTGCACGTGGCCGCCGCGCTGACGTACACGCTGCTCGTGCTGCTAGCGGCGGCGCTGGCGAAGGGACGGGCGACCGGCCGGGAGGCGGTGGTGCGGGCAATTGTCGCCGCCGGGATCATGCTCGCGCCCGCGCTCGGGTCGCTCAACACCACGTTCGTCGTGCTCGCCTACCCTGACCACACTGGGACGCAGGTGCCCCTGCTCGCGACCTGGCTGCTGCTCGACCGGGTGCGACCACGCTGGTGGCTTCCGGTCGCCGTCAGCCTCGCGCTGGCCTGGGTTCAGGTTGCCGACACAATGGCGTTCTACGAAGCAGCGCTGCCGCTGCTGGCGGTCTGCGCGGTGCGGGTGTATCGCCGCACCGGCTCGCTGGCCACCCGCTGGTATGAAATGTCGCTCGCGGTCGGCGCGGTCGCCTCGGTCGGCGTCGCGACGATGGCGCTTCGGGTGATCAGGGAGGCGGGCGGTTTCGCGGTGCGCACCCCGGCCGCCGGATTCGCCCGCGCGGTCGGGCTTGACAGCGATATCTGGACCAAAGCCGAGCACATTCTCGTGCTATTCGGCGCTGACTTTTTCGGATTGTCGCTGACTCAGGCGATTGTGCCGTTGATTCATCTCGTCGGATTCGGGCTCGCGGCGGGTGGCGCGGTCGCCGCCGCCCGGCGGTATTTCCGCGCCGACGACCTGGCGACCGAGGTGCTGACCGCCTCGTTCCTGCTGGTGCTCGTCGCTTTCACGTTCGGGTTCAGGCTCGGCGCCTGGGAGGCGGTCGCGTTGCTGCCGATTTGCGCGGTGCTGGCTGGCCGGCTGCTGGCCCGCAAGCTGATCGAGGCGCGCCTTGTCCCCGTTCTGGCGGCCGTGCTTGCTTGTTACGCCCTGTTTCTTTTGCATAACGCTTCCCGTCCGGCTCCGTTCAGTCCCAACCAGCGGGTCGCGACCTGGCTGGCCGCGCATCGCCTTCGGTACGGGCTCGCGTCGTACTGGGAGGCGAGCAGCGTGACGCTGGACAGTGGCGGTCACGTCAGCGTCAGACCCGTGCGGACCGCGGGCAGTCGTCTGGTGCTCACCCACTGGAACGCTTCGGCCTCCTGGTACGACCCGCGTCTGCACGACGCCACATTTGTGATATTCAGGCATTGCAAGGGATGTCTCTCGCTCGCTGGCTTGCGCGGTGCGTTCGGCCCGCCAGCCCACGTCTACCGGGTGGTCAACTACCTGGTGCTGGTCTGGCGCAAGAACCTGCTGCGCGGCCCGTTCGTCTCCGAGCCGCAGGTCAGCTGGGACATCCTGGCGGCAGACCGGGTGGGAAGGACATGGGTTCGTGGTGTTGGACGTGGAGAACAACCAGCTGGCTCCGGCGGCTGAAGCGGTGTTCCGCGCGTTCGTTAAGGACGGCCGGATCATCTCTATGCCGGCCAAGAGGTCGAAGCGGCTGGTGCTGCTCGACCACGTGGCCGGGCTCTTCGAGATTGGCGTGCACTACAGTGAGCAGGACGTGAACATGATCTTGCGCACCGTGTTCGACGACTACGTGGCGATTCGCCGGTACCTGGTCGATGAGGGATTTCTCGACCGCGCTAGGGGCGAGTACTGGCGAAGCGGTGGCACGGTGGACGTCGGGGACGGTCGCTAGGCGGTCACGTCGTTTCTTCGTGCTCGCCCAGCGCCTCGGTGTACCGCCTCATATGCTCGGCGACCAGATCGGCGGTGACCACAGGGCTGGCCGCGATCCGCTCGGCGGAGTCGGGCAACTGCCCGCTGTCGAACAGCGCGCTGTCGATACGGATCGGCGCTCCCGCGGTGAGCGCGAGGGTCACCGCGTCGCTCGGCCTGGCATCCACCTCGCGCGCTCCGGCCGCGCCGTTGACCAGGACCGAGGCGTAGAACACGGGCGGCTGCAACCGGGTGATCCTGACCTCGGTGATGTCCGCGCCGGCCGCGGTGACCAGGCTGGCCGCCAGCTTGTAGGTGAACGGCCGCGGGGTCTCGGTCGACTCCAGCGTCATCGCGAGCGCGGTCGCCTCGGCTGGTCCGATCCAGATCGGCAGACGGCGATCCCCACCGGTCTCTGAGATGATCATGATGTGGTGGCCGTGCTCGTCGGTGCTGGGCTCTCGCCGGATCTCGGTGACGCTAGCGTCGACCCAGCTGGACTCCTGGGTGCTTTGATTAGCGGCCATGGCGTTCCTTTCGGTGAATTCGGTTGTTCTGACCTCGGCCTGATCGGCGGCGGTCTGGGCGATGTCGGCGAGCCTCGGTGCGAGCGCGGCTCGGGCCTGATGCAGCCGAGCCTTGACCGCGCCTGGTGATATGCCAAGCTCGGTCGCCACCTCGCGGTGGCTCAGCCCTTGCAGGTAGAACAGCCGCACGGCCTGGGCCTGACCGTCGGCGAGCAGCGCGATCGCGGCGCGTACCCGGGCGGCGAGATCGGCCTGTTCCGCGGCCTCGGCCGGTCCTGGCATCGGGCAGACCCGGTCGGCGGCGGCTCCGGGAACCTCGGTTCTGAGCTGTCCGGCCCAGCGTCGGGCCACATGCAGCGTGATCCCGCAGAACCAGGCTCCGAACCGGTCCGGCGAGCGAAGCCGGTCAAGCCCGGTCATCGCGGCGATCGACGCCTCCTGCACGGCGTCGCCCGCTAGTTCCTGGGTGCCGAGTACCCGGGCGGCGAGGAACACGGCGGTCTGCCAGTGCCGTTGCACGAGCCGTCCAAGCGCGTCCTTGTCGCCGAGCAGGGCGGCGCGTACCAGGTCAGCATCCGTCGGGGGCGCTGGCGTTGGGTGCGCTGGCGGGGCGCGGTGCTGGACTGGCTCCACATCTGATAGTGCCTGGTAGCGAGGCGTGGGTTAGCCCGCCGGGCAGGATTTGTCTCGACCAGGCCGGATGTGCCTTCTAGATGTCGACGTCCCAGAGCAGGCGGTAGTACCTCGTCCGGTCCGGGTCGGGCGGCAGGCCGTAGGCGGCGAGTAGTTCGTCTTCCCAGTCAGGGCCGTAGTTCCAGGTCGCGCTCCAGGTGGCGATCGCCAGATCGGCCCATCGATCGGCCACGCCGAGGTCGCCCAGGTCCACGTGCCCTGACCAGCGGCCGTCATCGGTTAGCAGCGTGTTGGGAGCGCAGGCGTCGCCGTGGCACACGACGATGTGGTCATCCGGCGGTAGTTCGGCTACGAGTTCGAGCGCGCGCTCGATGCTCAGGCCCTGGTGCTCGGGCTGCCAGTCCCGCGCCGGGTTGATCTGACCGGCGGCGGCGCGGGCGCTCCGCTCCACCCTCCGCTGAGCCATCCAGGAGAACGGGCAGCGATCGACGGGCAGTGTCTCGTGCAGGGCGCGCAGCCCTTCGCCAATCGCGCGGACGGCAGTGCGCGGCTCGGCCATCCAGCGGCGGTGGACGGCGTTGCGGCCGGGCAGCGCGGCGGTGACCAGCCAGCTCCCGGCCTCGTCGGCACCGCGCGTCAGCACTTGCGGGACCGGGTGAAAAGGGCCGGCCCACTCCATTCGGTCGGCCTCGGCGGCCAGGTCAAGACGGCTCTCGGCGGGCGACCACTTCACGAAGCACCGCTGCGCTCCCTCGCCCACCTCGTAGGTGAGCGCGTCCTCGTTATGCCAGACCAGCGCGGGCCTGCGGCCAGCGGCGATCGCCAGCACCGGTTCGGGGACGGTCGTCGGCGCGCGGCCTTGGCTGAGGTCGGCCGCGCTCACCACTTCAGCGGGCGGGTTCGTCGTTGCTCGCCCGATGTCCTGGCACCACGAGACCGCACTCGTAGGCGAGCACTACGACTTGCGCCCGGTCATGAGCGTTCAGCTTGGTCATGATGCGGCTAACGTGCGTCTTGGCCGTCAGCGGGCTGACGAAGAGCTGCCCGGCGATCTCGTCGTTGGACAGCCCAGCTGCAACGAGCGTCATGACCTCGCGCTCCCGGTCGGTGAGGCGGCTGATCTCGCGTCCGGTGCTGGGCGGCCGTGCGGGTCTGGCGGCCAGGTCGGTGATCAGCCGCTTGGTGACGCTGGGCGAGAGCAGCGCGTCGCCGCGCGCCACGACCCGAACCGCCTGGATAAGCTCGGCCGGCTCGGAGTCCTTCACCAGGAAGCCGCTCGCGCCGGCCCTGATCGCCTGGTACACGTATTCGTCAGACTCGAACGTCGTCAAGATGATCACCTTGACGCCAGCCAGGTTGTCGTCGGCGGCGATTCTGCGCGTCGCCTCAAGGCCGTCGACGCCGGGCATCCTGATATCCATCAGCACCACGTCAGCGCGTTCCTGCCGGGCCAGGTCGACCGCCTGCGCGCCGTCGGCCGCCTCGCCGACGACCTTGATGTCGTCCGCTGCCTCCAGCAGGATGCGGAAGCCGGCTCGGATCAGCGACTGGTCGTCGGCCAGCAGTACCCGTGTCATCGTGGTTGGCTCTGCGTCATCGCAGACTCCTGATCCTCGCGCGGTCATCGCGGCTGGCTGTCATGCTGGCTTCGCGCATGCTGGCTCCGCACCGGGAGCCGGGCGGACACCAGGTATCCGCCTGCCAGCGCCGGCCCTGCTCGCATCGTTCCTCCCGTGGCGGCGGCGCGCTCCCGCATGCCGATCAGCCCGTGACCGCATTTGGTCGCGGTGGGCGGCGCGCCTCGGCCATTATCGGCGACTTCTATCTGCAGTTCGGCATCCGAATAAGTCAGCGAGACCGTCACGGTGGCCGGTCCAGCGTGCCTGATCGCGTTCGTGAGCGACTCCTGGATGATCCGGTAAGCGGCCAGATCCACCGGCATCGGCAGGGTGGCTGCCTCGCCGCTGACCCGCAACTCGGTGGGGAGCCCGGCCTGGACGGTGTCCGCGACCAGGGCGTCGAGTTGCGCGAGCCCAGGTGCCGGAGTTGTCCACTCGGCGTCGTCGGCCTGCCTGAGCACGTCGAGTATCGCGCGAAGCTCGTGCAGGCCGTCCTTGCTCGCCACCCTGATGGCCTGCAGCGCCGCCGCCGCCGTTTCTGGCCGTTCGGTGAGCACCTGGGCAGCAGCGGTCGCCTGGACGTTGATAGTGGCCATCGTATGGGCTACCACGTCGTGGAGTTCGCGGGCGATGCGCAGCCGTTCCTCGCCGACGCGGCGGCTCGCTTCGTCTTCCGCCCGAGCCTGGATCGACGCCACGTAGGCGCGCCGGTTACTGACCGCGATGCCGCCGAAGAACGCCACGGCGATCAGCGCCGGGATGAGGTAGAACCCGCCGCCGGTGATGCCGAAGGGATTGTTGACTCCGGTCGCCGTCATTAGCGCGACGAGCGTGACGAGCGCGGCGACCACGGCCTCGCGCACCGGCGCGGCCACCGCGACCGCGTAGAGCGCGAGCGTGGGCGACAGCAAGGCAGCGCCGTTGACGTAGCCGAGCAGGCTGTAAACCGACACCGCCGCGACGGATACGGCCAGCACGGTGAGCGGATGCCGGCGTCGGTCCGCCAGCACGAGGGCGGCTGCGGCGACAAGCAGCAACGCGGCGTTCGGCGTGTACGGTACGTGGTGCCCTTTGACCACGATGTCAGACGTCTGGCTGGGATGGGCCTCCCCGTAGGTGCCGAACAGCGTGACCGCGGTCATGATGAGCGCGCCGAAAGCGTCGCGGGCCATGACATTTCGCCAAACCCGCTGCCACGGCGTGATGCTCGGCGCGCTGGTCACGCGATCAGCGTAAGGGCATTGCCTTGCCAGGATCATCCTCCGCCAGTTGACCAGCCAGGTACTGCGGGCGGAGTACTTGACCGGTCACCCTCTGGGTCGCCGTCCGGTCACCGGGTAGCCGTGATCCTGATCTTTTCCGCCGGGTATTCACCGGGTCGGGGTGGCCTGGTTCTCAGCAGGTCAGGGGTGAAACCTGCGCACCGGAGTCGGCCAACTAGCTCGTCCGGCGTGTACCTGCTGAGCACAACCTGGCCCTCAGGCCGGTCGAGCAGTTCCTCGCCCGACCCGCCGTGGGTGATGATCACGAGCATCCCGCCCGGTACCAGCACCTCGCGCAACCCGGCGAGCGCGCCGCCCAGCAGCGCCTTTGGCAGGTGATGCAGCGAATAGGAGGCGACCGCCGCCGCGCAGGTAGCAGGTCGCAGCGGCAGCGCGAGCAGGTCGGCGGCGACGAGACCGGCCGCGGGAACGAGCCTGGCCGCCTCGGCGAGCATCGAGATCGCGAAGTCTACGCCGATCACGGTGCGACCGCGTTCGATCAGATAGCGGCTGACCTGCGCCGGGCCGCAGCCGACGTCGACCACATAGCCGGCGGGGAAGCCACCCGCCGCCGCGTCAAGGAACTCGATGTCGGGATCGGACTGGTCGGCATCGGCCAGTTCGGACCCGAATCGGACCGCGTAGTCAGCGGCCATTCCGTCGTATACGCGCTGGACGGCCAGCGGCTGATAGCTGTCCTGAATGATGTCGTGCACGGCGATTTACTCCGTTCTGGCACAGGCGGGGGCTAGACCGGCGGACTAGCATCGTGGCCATGTGGGCTGACAATGACTGAGGGGCCAAGGCTGACGATTTCGGGCATCGTGCTCGATACACCGGATCCGAAGGCGCTGGCCGAGTTCTACCATCGGCTGCTTGGCTGGGAATTCGGGGCGGACGAGCCTGACTGGGTGACGCTGCGGGCGCCAGAAGGCGGTGCCGGCCTGTCGTTCCAGACCGAGGACGCTTACGTCCCTCCGGTCTGGCCGGCCGGGCCAGGCGATCAGCAGATGATGGCGCACCTGGACATTCATGTGGACGACCTCGAAACCGCCGGAGCGCACGCGACCGCTGTCGGCGCAGTGCTCGCGGAGTTCCAGCCGCAAAGCGACGTCAGGGTTTACCTCGATCCTGACGGCCACCCTTTCTGCCTGTGGATCGAGTCGGCCGACTAGCCCCAGGTCACTTTTACCCGCTCGTTGAAGAAGTCGAAGACGCTGGCGTCGCCATCGACGCTGATGTTGGTGACCGGCAGCCTGTGCCAAAGTGCCAGGTACAGGTCGTGGGCGCCGCCACTGACATGGCAAGCCGCCGTGGCGTCATCGCCCGCCGACGTCGTCACTCGATCCGGCTCGATGCTGACAAGCCAGTCGCCGCCATCGTCGGTGCAGCTAACGCGCAGCGTTTTAGCAGGGTCAGCGCGCAGCGAACCGCGAGGCCTGGTGATGAAACAGGTAAGCAGTTCGTCGACACCGTCCGCCGCGAACGCGGCCGGCACCTTGGCCGGCTGCCAGCCCGCGGCCAGTTCGGCGTCGGCCCGGTGCACCGTGGTCTCGTGTGCCTGCCGTCGCGCCCACATGGCCAGCGGCGACGGCGCGGCCAAGAACGTCCAGCACACTAGGTCGGGATCGGCCTGGCTGAGCGCCGCGATCAGGTCGGCGTGACCGGCCGCGAACCAGCCGAGCAGGTCAGCGTCGGATGGCCAGGAGCCGACGAGATCGTCGAGATCGATATCCCAGAATTCGGTGTGGGGTTCCTTCACATATCCTGTGGCCCAGCGATGTACGCCGCCTTGATGTTTGACCAGGTCACGGACGACCCAGTCCGGACAGCTAGGAACCGGGGCGTCCAGCCCGGCCGCCGCTGCGGCCGCGCCAAGTCGCTTTCCGGCGTCATCGAGGTGCGACAGGTACTCGGTCACGTTCACAAGTCGCCATTATGCCCGGCGGGACCCGCGTGGCCGGGGGCCCGTGTGCTCGGCGTGGCCGGGGGCCTCGCGTGGCCCGCGTGGCCGGCGTGAGTCGCGGCCGGTGACGCCCGGCCGAAGAGCGGCCTCGCCGGAGGCGTGATCACGGTGAGCAGACCAGTCACGATCAGCACGGCCGCCAGCGTCGCGCATTCCAGCTTGGTCACCCGCGCTGGGCCGGCGTCTGGCCGGGTCGTCCGGGTCGGCTTGGCGAGCGCGACCCGCCCGGCAACCGCCAGCCCGGCCACCACGGTGACCAGCGCGGCCTTCGCGACCAGGAACAAGCCATAGTCCGTGATCAGCAGCGAGCTGATCGGTATTACCAGCAGAGCGGAAAGTACGCCCGTGATGAGGACGACGGCGAACAACCAAGCCGCCGCGCTCGCGTAGAGCCTGACCAGCCCCCGCATGGCCGGCGGGTCAGCGCGCCAGGCGATCGCCGCCCGCAGCACGTAGACCAGCATGCCGGCCCATACCACGGCCGGGAGCAGATGGCAGATCGTGAGCAGGGCTCCGACCAGCGGCAGCAGGCCTTCCGGGTGCGCCCGCAACGACTCGGCGAGCACGACCCCGAGCAGCGCTTGAACGGCTAGTCCTTCTTTGCCGAGCCGCCGCAGCAGCGCGGCCAGCGCGAAGCAGGCCAGCTCGATCACTGCGATCACCAAGGTTGCCGATGATCTCGGACCTGGGACCAGCGGGCGGGCAAGGTTTGCCGCCAGACTCGGGTCGGCTAGCGCGGTCACGGTCAGCGCGAGCGCGGCCACCATGCCGATCAGGCACCCTTGGCTCACCCATGGCTCAGGCAGCGGCGCGGGACATGTTCCCTTGTAGTTCTTCGCCAGGCCACGCCCGCTCAGCCCGCCCAGAGCGACAGCGAGTCCACCAAGCAGCACGCCGCGCTCAAGGCCAGTCAGCCACAGGCCCGGCACGGAAAGCGACACATCAGCCAGATGCGACATCACCGGCACGAGGTTAGCCGACGGCAGCAGCTCGGGGACGACGTTGCTGTCAGCGTCCCCGCTGCGCTAGGGCCAGCTGACCAAGACATCCAAAACTTGTGCCGCGGCGGGCAACCCATTTGCTGGGGAGCGCGCTCTGATGAAGTAGGCGGCGCGAAGGAGGCGGCCTTGAACGGCAGAGCAAAGGCCGAATTCGCCGAATTCGCGCGCAGCCGCTGGCCGAGCCTTGTCCGGCTCGGCTACGGCCTTACCGGTGACCGTGGCCTGGCCGAGGATCTGGCTCAGACAGCGCTCGTCAACGCCTACGCGTCCTGGCCAAGAGTGCGCAAGGCCGATGACCCCGATGCCTACGTCAGGCGGATACTGCTCAACTGCTTTCGCAGCGGGTTCCGCAAGAGGCGGGTCGCGGCGGAATTAAGCGACTTGCCGCCCAGACTCGCCTATCGCCGACCCGGCGGGCGGGCACGATGACCGCGCCTCGGTGCTAGCACCGGCGGGGCCGCTACCGCCAGCAGACGGCCCGCTGCCGTGTGATTGTCTTTCAGGATGCAGAAAGAATCGCTTAGTGCCCGTCTTGCCGCGAACGAGACGCTTTACGGCGGCTGGGCCGTGCTATCCGACCCGCTTGCTGCCGGTGCGATGGCGGCGGCTGGCCTCGACTACGTCGTCATCGACCTGCAGCACGGCGGTGCCACCGAAAGCGATCTGCCCGCTCTGACCACGGCGATCAGGGCGGCGGGCGCGGTGCCGCTGGCGCGAGTTCGGTACGCGCATGCTGCCGATATCGGGCGAGCGCTCGACCTCGGCTGCGCTGGGGTGATCGTCCCAAACGTCGAGTCGACTGAGCAGGCCCGGGTGGTCGTTGGAGCGTGCCACTACCCACCGGCCGGCTATCGATCCGGTGGTGGAGTCATGGCCAGCCCGGAGCAATCTTTCTGCGTAATCATGGTGGAGTCCGCGGCGGCGTTGGCGCAGCTTGACACGACGCTGGCGATCGACGGGGTTGATGGGATTTACGTTGGTCCGAGGGACCTGTCCTACTCGCTCGGCTGCGAGCTGAACCCGGATGATCCGGTGCTGCGCCCGGCGCTAGAGCAGGTGTGGGCGGCGTGCGCGGCGGCTGGCAAGCCGGTTGGCGTGCATTCGATCGACGGCGCGACGGCTAGCTTGTACCGGCGCAACGGATGCCGGCTCGTCAATGTCGGCGCCGACATGCCATCAATCTCCCGCCAAACGGCCGACGCGCTCAAGGCGGCTCGTCGGTGATGTTTCCGCATTGATCCGGGCGGATAAGAAGGCTCGCTGTGACAGTTTCTGATCACGGGGGGCCGACGGATTGAAATGCGGAAAAGACTAGCCAAAGGAATTGCCAAGTACGCGTCCTGGCTGACCGCTGTCGTCGTGCTTGTCGCCGCGAACAGCGCACCCAGTACGCACAGGCCGACCGCGCGGAACTGGTCTGCCTACCTCGGCGGATCGCTGCACACGTCATACAGCCGGGCGGAAAAGGTCATTACTCCGGCTAATGTCTCCAAGCTTGTGCTCGACTGGCATTTCGTCGGCGACCGGCCGACCCTGCGCGGGCAGCCGGAACCCGGGTTCATCGCCAGCCCGACGGTTTACGGGCGGGCGGTCTATATCGGTTCGCAGACCGGCTGGTTTTACAAGCTCAACGCGCTGACCGGCGCGGTCATGGCCAAGCGGTACATCGGGTTCGTGCCTGGCCGGACGTGCGGAGCGGCCGGAGCGGGGTTCGCGGACACGGCGACGGTGGCGATCGACAAGACGACCGGCAAGCCCATGGTCTATGTGGCCGGCGCCGATGAAGTGATGTTCGCTATGTACGCTTCGAACCTGGCGGTGCGCTGGCGTTCGGTCATTGCCATTCCATCGAAAGTCGTCTCCAGCTATTATCAGTGGGCATCGCCGACGGTCGCGCATGGCAAAATTTATGTCGGCATATCGTCGCATTGCGACAAGCCGCTGATCCCCGGTGGACTGATCAGTTTCAATCAGGCGACGGGAGCGCGAATCGCTCAGTTCTATTCATTGCGGCGTCCGCTGGTCGGTGGCTCGGTTTGGTCAAGCGCGGCCGTCGGCAGCGCCGGCGATGTGTATATCTCGACTGGAAACCCGGAGAACAGACGGGTCGATCCGGCTTATTCAGATGCGATTGTGCAGCTCGCGCCGCGCACCCTGCGGCCGCTGGCGTCCTTCGAAGTGCCCAAGTGGCAGGTGGTAGACGACGGTGACTTCGGCGCTTCGCCAACATTGTTCGGCCGCTTCATAGGCGCTTGCAACAAGAACGGGATTTTCTACGCGCTGACCCGCTACAAGCTGAGGCTCGCCTGGTGGAAGCAGATCGGCGCGTCCGCCAGCAGGCAACTCGGCTTCGGCCGGTGCGTGTCCGCCGCTGTCTACGACGGCAAGCACCTGTACGTAGGCGGGGACAAGGTCCATGTTCGCAGGAAGACCTACCTGGGATCGCTCACCGAGTTGAATCCGAACAACGGTTACCGGGCCTGGGTCACCGGCCTGCCCAACGGTGTCATCGGCACGCCGAGCCTCGACGGGGCCGGGGTGATCGCCGTCGGGACGTACGACTTTTCCGCCACGCCGAACGCCGTCTACCTCATCAACGCCGCCACCGGACGGATCCTGCGCACACTGATCTCCGGTGGGCACGACTTCGCGCAGAGCGTGTTCGCTGACGGGCATCTGTTCACCGCCAACGACATCGGGCTGTATGCCTGGGGTTTGCGCAGACACAGGCATTGACGCTGCGCGTAGGCTAAGCGGTTGACGAGGTGGAGGTGACCGGCCTTGGGTCTGATGGACAAGGTGAAGGCGCAGGCGAACTCGCTCGCGCAGCAGGCCAACGCGGGAATGGCCAAACTTGACAATCTGCCGGCGCAGCGGAAGTCGGACGCGCTCCTGCGCAGCCTCGGCATCGCCGTCCTGGCCGAGCGAACCGGCCGCGGCGATCCGGGCACTAGCGCCGAGATCGACCGGCTGATCACCGAGATCACCCAGCACGAGGCGCAGAACAAGATCGACATCGTCCAGCAAGCCGCGCAGGCGGCCGCCCAAGCCCAGGCCAGGGGGCAGATGGGCCAGATGGGCCAAGGTTCGTATATCGCAAGCTCGCCCGCAGGCACGAACCCGGACGTGGCCGGCACGATGCCAGGAGCCGACGCCGGTTACGGCGGTCCAGGCGGGCCTGGTGGGCCTGGTGGGCCTGGGTTCGGCGGACCGACCGGTCCGGGGTTCAGCGGACCAGCTGGCCCCGGCGGGTTCCCAGGCGGGGGTACGCAGCCGGGCCCCGGCGGTTTCCCTGGTGGAGGTCCGGACGCTGGCTTCCCTGGGCAGGGTCAGCAACCCGCCCCGACGTCGTTCCCGCCGTCAGGCGGTCCAACCGGTTTCCCTGGTGGAGGTCCGGACGCTGGCTTCCCTGGGCAGGGTCAGCAACCCGCCCCGACGTCGTTCCCGCCGTCAGGCGGTCCAACCGGTTTCCCTGGTGGGGGTCAGCCGGGTGGTTCGACCGGTTTCCCTGGTGCCGATCAGCCGTCGCCGTTCCCGCCGGCGGCCGGACCGACCGCGTTTCCGCAGTCAGTGCCGGTTACGCCGTTCCCCTCAGGCGGTCCGGCATCCGGCTTCCCGGCCGCGGCGCCGACTCAGGAACCAGTCACCGAGCCCGCGCCGGAGCTGGACCAGTAAAGGTACACGGCAACCCCTGATCGGCCCGACGCAGCAGCCCAGCACGCCCCAGCACGCCCCAGCACGCCCCAGCACGCCCCAGGCTCCCACTTATCATCAGTTTGTGCGGTCGCCAAACGGATAAATCACTCTATATCCGGTCGGTGATGCGACGCAAAACGATGATAAGTGGATGGGGTCGCGGTCGGCCAGCAGGATCTTCCGGTTAATTCCGGGCATACTGCCTGCCGAGAGCTCATCGGGGTTGCCATCGATGATCGCGTAGTGGCGGCGGCGGGTTCGGTCATCCGGTCGGTTCGGGCTCGGGGTCGCGCGGCAAGCCCAGTATGCGTTCGGCGATGATGTTGAGCTGGATATCGGTCGTGCCGCCGCCGATCGTCACGGCCCTTGTCTGCAGGGTCTGAGTAGCCCACAGCGCGCCGTTCGGCTGGCCGTCGTCGCCGACCGGGCGACCCGAGCCCGCCCCGAGCGCGCCGGCCTCGCCCGACATCGCGAATCCCAGTTCGGCGATCGCCTGCGCGTTGCGCATCCCGAGCAGCTTGCGGACGCTGCCCGTCGCGCCGGGCTCGGTTCCCGATAGCTGCTTGAGCGTTACGCGCAGGCCGAGCAGTTCGACGGCCCGCCCGTCGCACACCAGCCGGCCGACGTCCCCGAGCGGTGCCTCGGCTGCTGCCTTGGCCACTTCGAGCAACTGGTTGACGCCCGATCCGAACGTCCACGATCCGGCGAGCGAGACTCGCTCGTTGGCCAGCGTGGTCCTGGCGATCTTCCAGCCGCCGTTCACCTCGCCGACAAGGCAGTCATCTGGCACGAACACGTCGTCAAGAAACACCTGGTTGAAAGATGCGTCTCCGGTGATCTCGCGGAGCGGGCTAACTCGAACTCCGTCCGAATGCATGTCCACGAGGAAGTAGCTGATCCCGTCGTGCTTAGGCGCGGACGAGTCGGTGCGGGCGAGACAGATCGCCCACGCGGCGTGCTGGGCGAGCGACGTCCAGATCTTCTGGCCGGTGATCCTCCAGCCGTCGTCGACCCGTTCGGCTCTAGTGGACAGGCCGGCCAGGTCCGAGCCGGCACCAGGCTCGCTGAAAAGCTGGCACCACAGGTAGTCCATGCGCAGCGTCGACGGCAGGAAGCGCTCCTGTTGCTCGGCCGTGCCGTACTGGATCAGGGCGGGAACGACCCAGGCGCCGATCGCGAGATTGTGCGGCCTGATGCCCGCGGCACGCAGTTCGGCGTCGATGACGATCTGCTCAACGGGCTTGGCCGAACGACCCCATGGCTTCGGCAGGTGCGGCAGCACCCAGCCGCCGACCGCCAGGCTCCGAGTGCGCTCCCGGCCGGTGGTCTTGGCTATCTCGGCAAGCTCGGCCCTGACTTCGGCGCGGAACTGATCGTCGCCTTCCGGCAGGTCGACCTCGGCTGGCTTGATCCCATCGGCCATCGCCATCGCTGCTACCCGCTCGCGCCACCTGATCGAGGGGCCGAGCAGTGCCCGCAGCGACAGCGCTCGGCGGTAGTACAGATGGGCGTCGTGCTCCCACGTGTAGCCGATCCCGCCGAGCGTCTGGATGCAATCATTGGCCGCGTCCACGGCGGCGTCGAGCGCCACAACGGCGGCGACACCCGCGGCGAACTCACGCCCCGCTCCTTCCGGCGTCCTTGCCGCGTCCCACACGGTCGCTTCGGCTTGCTCCGCGCCGGTCAGCATCCGGGCGCAGCGGTGTTTGACGGCCTGGAACTGTCCGATCGGTCGGCCGAACTGGTGCCTGATCTTGGCGTAGTCGGCCGCCGTCCGCACGGCCCAGTTGGCTATCCCGCAGGCCTCCGCGCCGAACAAGATCGCCACCAGGCTGGTGACCGCTACGCGGTCAAGGCCAGGCAGAAGGCGGTCGGCGGGCAGGTTGACGTCGTCAGCGGCGATCTTGGCCAGTGGCCTGGTGAGGTCAACGCCTTCCACCGTCGTCACGCGGAGATCGGTGGGGTCCAGGACCACCCAGACTTCTCCGCCAGGCAGGTCGACCGGCGCGATGATGACCTCGGCCATGCCGCCGGCAAGCACCGGACCTGATTCGCCGGTGACGACGAGGCCGCTCCCGGAGCCGGTCTCGCCAGATCGGCCGGTCAGGCCCTTGGCCAGGCAGACCGTGCCGGTCAGCGAGCCATCGGCCAGCTTGGCGATCAGGTTCGCCGCCGAACCCCCAGCGGCCGACAACACGGACGACGCGAGCACCGTTGGCAGGAACGCGCCGGGCAGCAGTGTCTCGCCCAGTTCAGCGGTCACGATCGCCAGTTCGGGCAGGCCAAAACCCTGGCCGCCGTCGGACTCGGCGAGATGCAGGCCGAGCAGTCCCTGGTCGGCCAGCGCCGCCGCAAGCTCGGCCCGGTATCTGGTCGCCCCGGCGTCGCCGCCTTCAGCCGCTGCCCTGACGACGGCGGACGGACTGTGCCTGGCCGCCCAGCCGCGTACCGAGGTAGCCAGTTCCAGGTGCTCTGGGGTGAGGCCAAGCGCCATCGGGGGGCACCTCATTCGTCGTGGTCAAATCATGGGGATGCCGACACTGTAGATCGAGAACGTCCACCACGGAAACGGTCAGACGACCAGAATGAGGATATGAGTCAGCAAGATCCACCAGGCGACCCGGCGGCACCCACCGGCCATAACGGCGAAGCCGAGCAGGCCGAATTCGCCGAGCACGCTGAGCACGCCGAATTCGCGGAGTTCGCCGAGCACGCGGAACGGGCTGAGTACGCCGAGTTCGCCGAGCATGTCGAGCACGTCGGGATGCCGCAGGAAGCGGCGGCGGCAATCGAGCAGGAAAAGGAGCAGCACCATCGGCTGCATCACCTGCTCAGCCATGAGGCCGCGACCGGACACCCGGACGTGGTGTGGCGGGCCGAGATGCTGCACCTGCTCAACGCGGCCAACCGGCTATCCGCCGCGGGAGCGAGCAGGCTGCACCGCCAGGATCGACCAGAGCCGAGGTGGCCGGTATCGGCTGCGGTGATCGTCGCGATCGTGCTGCAGGGCCTCCTGCCCGAGAACCTGGCTCTGCGCCCGATCGTGCTGCACTACTTGCTGTTCGCTTTGGAAGGCGCGCTGCTGATCGCGCTGTTCGCCGCCAACCCGATAAGGATCGAGCGGATGTCGCGGCCGATCAGATCGGCGAGCATTGGGCTCATCTTCCTGATCACCGCGTCCAACACGGTGTCAGCCGCATCGTTGGTCCACGAGATCATCACCAATCAACTGCACCAACAGGCGCAAAGTGCGGCGATCGACCTGTTCCTGTCCGGGGCCGCGATCTGGGGCACCAACGTCATCGCGTTCGCCTTGTGGTACTGGGAGTTCGACCGAGGCGGTCCCGTCGCGAGGCTAGAAGGGAAGCACCAGTACCCGGACCTGTTGTTCACCCAGATGAGCGAGCCTGAGCTGACCCCTCAAGGCTGGGGACCGCAGTTCGTCGACTACCTGTACTTCTCGTTCACCAACGCGACCGCGTTCAGCCCAACCGACGTCCTTCCGTTCGCTCGCTGGGCCAAGCTGACCATGCTCGTCCAGTCGGCCGTGTCGCTAGTGCTCGGCATCCTCGTCATCGCCCGGGCGGTCAACATCCTGCCGCTGACGCTGCACTAATCCAGCACCAGTCCCGCCCGGCAGCCCCCGTCCGGTAGCCCCGCACGACCTCCCCGACTGGCTTCCCCAACCGGCTACCCCGATCTCGGATTATCCATTTTCGGGTTGCCTGTTTTCGGATTATCTGTTTTGGGAAATTCGAGATTCGGGGTATGGTGGCACGCCTTCCCGTTGTTACTGGCGGGTAGTAGACTATGTTACCGCTCGGTAACCAGGCTGCGGCCACCTTGAGCAGCCGCGAGGGGAGATGGGGCCTGAGCCGGGAGCAGGGTCACCGAAGCGGGCACTGCGGCGAAAGGGACGGACATGACTCACTTCAAGAGCAACCTGCGCGACATCGAGTTCAATCTCTTCGAGGTCTTCGGCAGGCAGCAACTGCTTGGGTCTGCGCCGCATCAGGACCTCGACGAGGAGACCGCTCGCGGCATACTCGACGAGGTCAACCGCCTGGCCACGGGACCTATCGCTGAGTCGTTCGCGGCCGGGGACAGGACGCCGCCGGTCTTCGATCCCGCGACGCATTCGGTGCATATGCCTCCGGGCTTCGCCAAATCGTTCCGCGCTTTCATTGATGCCGAGTGGTTCAGACTCGAGCTTCCCGCCGACCTCGGTGGCAGCGCGGTGCTCCGCTCGCTGTGGTGGAGTGTTGCCGAGCTGATCCTTGGTGCTAACCCCGCGGTGTGGATGTACGCCAGCGGCGCGGCATTCGCCCGTGCGCTCTGGGAGATCGGCACCCCGGAGCAGCGGCAGTTCGCCATGCAGGCGGTCGAGCGCAAATGGTCGGCGACGATGGTGCTAACTGAGCCAGACGCCGGGTCTGACGTTGGTTCCGGGCGAACGAAGGCCATCGCGCAGCCCGACGGTACCTGGCACATCGAAGGGGTCAAGCGGTTCATCACCGGTGGCGAGCACGATATGGCCGAGAACATCTTCCACTTCGTGCTGGCTAGGCCCGAAGGCGCCGGGCCAGGAACCAAGGGACTATCTATGTTCCTCGTGCCGAAGTATCTGGTCGGGGCCGACGGCACACTCGGTGAGCGCAACGGCGTCTATGCGACCAACGTCGAGCACAAGATGGGCCTCAAGGTCTCGACTACGTGCGAGATGACGTTCGGCGCCGATCATGCGGCGGTCGGCACGCTCGTCGGCGGCGTGCACGATGGCATCAGGCAGATGTTCATGATCATCGAGTACGCCCGCATGATGGTCGGCACCAAGGCGATCGCGACCTTGTCAACCGGCTACCTAAACGCGCTCGACTACGCCAAGAACAGGGTGCAGGGCGGTGAACTCAGCCAAATTGCCAACAAGACCGCGCCTCGAGTCACGATCACCCACCACCCGGACGTGCGCAGGATCTTGATGCTCCAGAAGGCCTACGCGGAAGGCCTGCGCGCGCTCGTGCATTACACCGCGACCTTCCAGGACGCCGAGCAGCTAGCCCAGGCCACCGGCGGCCACGACACCCAGGCCATCGCCATGAACGACCTGCTGCTGCCGCTAGTCAAGGGCGTTGGCTCCGAACGGGCCTACGAAATGCTGACGCTTTCGCTGCAGACTCTGGGCGGCTCAGGCTACCTGCAGGATTACCCGCTCGAGCAGTACATCAGGGACGCCAAGATCGACAGCCTGTACGAGGGCACGACTGCGATTCAGGGCATCGATCTGTACTTCCGCAAGATCGTGCGCAACCAGGGCGAAGCGCTGCACCACCTGCTTGACCAGATCAGAGCGACGGCTGCGGCGGAGGAGGGTAACGGCAGACTCAAGGAGGAGCGGGCCGCGCTCGCCACCGCGGCCGACCACATCGACGCGATCGTGAACGCCATGCACGGCTTCTTCGCGGGCAGCATGGACCAGCCCACCGAGATCAACAAGGTGGGCCTGAACACTACCAGGCTGCTTCTGGCGCTCGGCGACCTCCTCGTCGGCTGGCTTCTCATCAGACAGGCCGAGGTCGCCAACTCGGCGCTCGACCGCGGCGGCATGGCCGCCGACAGACGTCACGACGACACCCCGTTCTATCAAGGCAAGATCGCGGCGGCCAAATTTTTCGCCGCGACCGTGCTGCCCAGGCTGGCGGTCGAGCGCCAGATCGTCGAGTCGACCACCAACGACCTAATGGAGTTGCCCGAGGCGGCGTTCTGAGTCAGATCTCAAGCTGAGCTGCCACCCGGCGTTCCACGATCGGCTTGATGGTCTTCTCGAGTACCTCCAGGTGTGCTGGGTGGTTCCGGTACACCAGGTAGGCCTCCGCGTTATCGAAGTCGGCGGTCAGCGCGAAGTCGGCGTTGTCGGCCGCCACGATGCCGGCGTCCGCGCCAAAGTGGTAGGCCCGCACCCCCGGCACCGTCTTCGAAAGGCCGGAAAGCTCGGAGGCGACCCGATTCTTCTGCTCATCCGTCGTCTCAGCCTTCCAGGTAAATAGTACGATATGCCTGATCATTTCAGTCATTCCCCTCCCTGATCGCGGAGTCCAGCCAGCAACGTCGTCTCGACGATGCTGCATTAACGCCGTCGGCAACAGCAACGTCGGCCCGGTTGTTGCCCGCGCTCGCCGAACCGCGGCGCGGGACCCTTGCTGCTGTTGGCCGCCCCGCCCGGTCGCAGCGCGGGACCCTTGCTGCTGTTGGCCGCCCCGCCCGGTCGCAGCGTGGGACCCTTGCTGTCGCTATGGCAGCAGCGTGGGCCCCTAGCTGTCCTTGGCTGGCACCAACCCCCACAGCCCGGAGCAGCAGCGTTGGTGGCGGGTGGCGGGGGGCGGGTTGCGGGGGTTAGGACCAGGCCAGGATGTGCAGGGGGGCGGTTAGCATCGCGCCGACGTCGCGTAGGACGGCCGAGCCGAGGGCGCCGTCGACGATTCGGTGGTCGAACGACAACGCCAGCGTGCACACCTTGCGCACGGCTAGCTGCCCGTCCACCACCCACGGTGCGTCCTTGACCTGCCCGAAGGCCAGAATGGCGGCCTCACCCGGGGTGATGATCGGGGTGCCGGTGTCTACGCCGAACACGCCCACGTTCGTGATCGTGATCGTGCCGCCGCTCAGGTCGGCGGGCGTGGACTTGCCGGCCCGCGCCGTCTCGGTCAGATCGCCGATCGCTCGGGCGAGATCGGGCAGCGACATGGCGTGCGCATCCTTGACCGTGGGCACCATCAGGCCGCGGTCGGTCGCTGCCGCGATACCCAAGTTGACGTAGTGGCGCACCACAATTTCTTGCGCCGCCTCGTCCCAGGTCGAGTTGATCATCGGATGCCTGGCCGCGGCGACGAGCAACGCCTTGGCCACCAGCAGCAGCGGTGAGACCCGGAGGCCGTCAAAGTCGGCCAACTGCTTCAGCCTCGTGGTTGCCGCTATCGTCTCGGTGATGTCGATCTGCAGGAACTCCGTTACGTGCGGAGCCTTGAAAGCGCTGGTTACCATCGCGGCGGCCATATGTTTGCGCACGCCGCGGATCGGAATCCGTTCCTCGCGAGCCAGTGAGGTCACGCGCGGAGAAACTGGGGCGAGTCCCACCGCCGCCGATGCCGGGGCGGTGGTAGCGGCAGCGGCCTGCACATCATCCCTGGTGATCAGGCCGTTCGCGCCGGTCCCAACTATCTGGGTGAGGTCAATGCCGAGATCCTTGGCGAGCTTGCGCACCGGCGGCTTGGCGAGCACGGAGGCCCGACTCTCGACCGGTTCCGCGACCACTGGGTGAACTGGGGCGGCGGAGGCGGCCGGGGCACGTGTGGCGGCCGAGGCGGCGCGCGTGACCGGGGCGACCGAGGCGACCGAGGCAACGGGCGCGGCCGGGGCGGCGGGCGCGGCCGGCGTGGCCGAGGGCGTCGCCTTGCGGGCCCGCCGCTTCGTCGTGCCGAGCTTGACCCCGTAGCCGACAAGTACCGCCTGCCGCTCCTCCTTGACCTCCTTGGGCGCCAACGTGCCGTAGATGCCAGGCTCGACCCCGCCTTCCTCCGGTCGCCTAGTGACTAGCTCAGGGTCGCTGACAGGCGGGCCCGCAGCGACCGGGGCCACCGAGGCCGGAGCCGAGGCCGTCGGCGCGGCGCCGTTTCCGCTGCCCACCTGGACCGAGATGATCGGCGTGCCCACATCGGCCGTTGCGCCCTCGGGCACAAGCAGGTCGGCGACCACGCCGGCGTACGGGCTCGGCAGTTCCACGACGGCCTTGGCCGTCTCGATCTCGACGATGATCTGGTTGACAGTGATCTTGTCGCCCGGCTGGACGTGCCACCGGACGATGTCCGCCTCGGTCAGACCCTCGCCGACGTCGGGGAGCTTGAAGTTCTTCAGCTCTGACATGGGGTCCTCTCAGAAGGCCAGCGATCGATCGACGGCGTCAAGCACCCGGTCGAGGTCAGGCAGGTAGTACTCCTCGTTCCGAGATGGCGGATACGGGATGGAATAGCCGCCTACCCGCAGCACCGGCGCTTCAAGCGAGTAGAAGCACTCCTCCGTGACCCGCGCCGCGATCTCGGCACCCAGACCGGCGGTGACGGGCGCCTCGTGCACGACCACGCACCGGCTGGTCTTGCGCACCGAGGCGAAGATCGCCGGCAGGTCGAGCGGCGAAAGCGAGCGCAGGTTGATGACCTCGATCGACTTGCCTTCTTCCCGTGCGGCGGTCGCTGCCTCCACGCAGGTCCTGACCATCGGTCCGTAGCACAGCAACGTCAGGTCATCGCCGCCGACCAGCGTCCTGGCCTCGGTCAGCGCGGGCGCCGCGGCGAGCCCGCCCGCGAGGTCGACCTCGCTCTTGTCCCAGTACCTGCGCTTTGGCTCGAAGAATATGACCGGGTCATCGCAGCTAATTGACTGCTGGATCATCGCGTAAGCATCGGCTGGGTCCCCGCATGCCACCACCCGGAGCCCGGCGATGTGCACGAACAACACCTCGGGCGACTCGCTGTGATGCTCGACCGCACCGATGCCGCCGCCGAACGGGATGCGCACGGTGATCGGCAGCCTGAGCTTGCCGAGTGAGCGGTAGGCCATCTTGGCGAGTTGGGAGACGATCTGGTCGAAGGCGGGGAACACGAACCCGTCGAACTGGATCTCGCAGACCGGCCGGTAGCCACGCAGCGCCAGCCCGATGGCGGTGCCAATGATGCCGGACTCGGCGAGCGGCGTGTCGATGACCCGGTCTTCGCCGAAGTCCTTCTGCAGACCGTCGGTGACGCGGAACACACCGCCAAGCTTGCCGACATCCTCGCCCATGATGAGCACCTTGGAGTCGTTCTCCAGCGCCTTGCGCAAGCCCTCGTTCAGCGCTCTGGACAGTGTTAGCGGGGGCTTCGGGGTTAGCGCGGTCTTCGGGGTCAGCGCGGTCATCGGGCCACCTCCTCGGCGAACGAGTTGAGGTAGCTGGCTAGCTGCTCTCGCTCGTCGGCGAGCAGCGCACTCGCGTCGGCGTAGATGTGGTCGAACATCGACAGCGGATCTGGATCGGGCATTTCGAGGCACGAGGTTCGCACCCGGGTGCCGATCTCGTCGGCCTCGGCTGCGATCTCGGCGAAGAAGTCCTCGCGCGCAAGGCCGGAACGGATCAGGTTCTGCTTGACTCGTTCGATCGGGTCTTTGAGCTTCCACGACTCAAGCTCGGCGGACAACCGGTACCTGGTCGGGTCGTCGGTGGTGGTGTGGGCGCCCATCCGGTAGGTATAGGCCTCGATCAGCGTCGGGCCCTGTCCTTCCCGCGCGGCCTGCATGGCCTTGCGGGTGACGGCCAGGCAGGCGAACACGTCGTTACCGTCAACCCGCAGGCCAGGGAACCCGAATCCGGCCGCCCGCCGGTACAGCGGGATCCTGCTCTGCCGGTCGAGCGGCTCTGAGATCGCCCACTGGTTGTTCTGGCAGAAGAACACGACGGGTGCGTTGTTCACCGACGCCCAGATGAACGCCTCGTTGACATCGCCCTGGCTGGTAGCGCCGTCGCCGAAGTAGGCGATGGCGGCCTCGCCGTCTTCCCCAACGGCGCCGTCGCGCTGGATCCCCATCGCATAGCCGGTGGCGTGCAGCGTCTGTGCGCCAATCACGATCGTATACAGGTGGAAATTATGCGCCTTTGGATCCCAGCCGCCATGGCTGACGCCGCGGAACAACTCAAGCAGTTTCGCCGGATCCAGGCCGCGGCACCAGGCGACTCCGTGCTCCCGGTAGGTGGGGAACGCCATATCGCGCGGGCCTAGCGCGCGGCCAGACCCGACCTGCGCGGCCTCCTGGCCAAGCAGTGACGCCCAGATGCCAAGCTCGCCTTGACGCTGGAGCGCAATGGCTTCGAAATCGATCCTGCGGACCAGCACGAGGTCTCGATAGAGCGCCTTGATCTCATCGGCCGACAGCTCGAGCGGATAGTCGGGATGCTCAACCCGTTCGCCCTCTGGGGTAAGTAGCTGGATCAATTCCGGCGTCGGTTCTGGTCCGTCGTGAGTTCGAGTTCGGGAGGCAGCTCGCCCGGCAGCTTTGACGGCCACGTGCCACTCCTTGCCATGCTCATGCCAACCGTCGGCGGGAACCGGGCGGTCGGCCGGTGTCGTATGTCCCGCAGTGACAGTACTCGGCGATACGCCTGCTCGGTCAAGTGGAGCGGTGAGGAGGGGTGGCGTACGCTGCGTCCCGTGGCCAAGATTGTCGTCGACGTCATGCTCAAGCCAGAGATCCGGGATCCGCAGGGTGAGGCGATCGTGGGCGCTTGCCACCGACTGGGATTCACCGACGTGCGCTCGATCCGCCAGGGCAAGCGCTTCGAGGTCGAGATCGACGATGGCCAGGACCCGGCCGCCAGGACAGCCGAACTGGCCGCCGAACTCCTCGCGAACCCGGTCATCGAGGAGTTCGTCATCTCGTAGGTGCCCGGCGAGCGGATGAGTTTGATTGGAAGAACGCTACTGTTCGTCCGAAGATCGCCCGAGTTCATGATTACCAAGCCCCGGCTCTGGAAACGCTCACAATGTGATCAGAGTAGATCGCTAGCCTCAGGGAACAGAGGAGCGAATGCGGACGCGGGTGCTGCACACGCCAGGACCGGCCAGGGATGTCCGGTTCTGCCTGGTCTTTCCGCGTGAAACGCTCAGTATTCCTGTTATGCGCCGGGTGCTCGGCGACACGCTAAGCAGGCTGGGCGTGGACGAGGACTCGATTTCTGACTTGCTTCTCGCCGTCACCGAAGCGTGCACCAACGTGCTCCGGCACGCCGGTCCTGGCCGTCGATATGAAGTTGTTGTAAAAGTCGGCCGGAACAGATGTGTGCTTCAGGTGCTCGACAACGGCCGCGGCATCGACCCGGGCAGGCTGCGTGCGTCTCGGCGGCGGCACTTGCGTCGGCCGCCGGTCAGGCCGGTGCCGCTGCTCGCTCGCCGGACCAGGATTACCGATATTACGCAGCTACCAGAGTCTGGCCGGGGGCTGGCGATCATGCGGGCCTGCGTGGACGACGTGAGCCTGCGTAGCGGACCGGGCCAGGGCACGGTGGTTCAGCTCAGGAAGCGGATCGAACTTCGCGACGACGCCCCGCTCGCCAACCTAAGCGGCTGGGCACTCAAGGACGCCGGCTGAGGAGGGGTGTTAGCCCGGGGACACCCCTGGACCCGCGTGTCGGGCCGCGGCATTTGATCCCGACGCTGTCGTAGGAGCCCGGCGTGTCGGCATAGGTGTCGGCGGGGCGACGTTGGTGCGCGTCCGGGGCGTCAGCCGGTGCGATGGATTCGGCAATCCAGCCGGGAAAACAGGGGTGGATTCGGCAACCCATCGCGGTCCTTGACCTGCCGGAGCCGATGAATTCGGGAATCCATCGCGGCCGCCGCCCGCACCACGACGCCCGCACCGCCCCTCCGCCGGCTACTACCCCCAAACCAGCCCCCACCTGAGGTCTATTTACCTACCAACGAGGCCACGCTGTCGAGGCCCGCCGCCCCGGGTAATCTGCCAAGCATGTCTGGTCGTATTGGGGTCATTACCTTCCCTGGATCGCTCGACGACGTTGACGCGACACGTGCCATCAGGCTGGCCGGCGGTACGCCGGTGCCGCTCTGGCACGCTGACCACGATCTGCGGGGCGTTGACGCGGTGATCTTGCCGGGCGGGTTCTCCTACGGCGACTACTTGCGCTGCGGCGCGATCGCCAGGTTCAGCCCGGTGATGACCGAGGTGGTGGCCGCGGCGCGGGCCGGGTTGCCGGTGCTCGGCATCTGCAATGGCTTCCAGATCTTGTGCGAGGCGCACTTGCTGCCGGGCGCGCTGACCAGAAACGCCGGGCTTCGGTTCATCAACAGGAAAGTCACGATCCGGATCGAGAACGACAAGACGAGCTGGACTTGCGGTTACACCGCTGGTCAAGAGCTTGCGGTCGTGCTCAAGAGCGGCGAAGGGTGCTACGTGGCCGACCAGGCAACGATCGCCGGGCTGGAGGCGGCTGGCCTCGTGGTTGCCCGCTATGCCGACGGCAACCTGAACGGCTCGGCCGACGACATCGCGGGCGTGGCGAACGAGGCCCGCAACGTTGTCGGGCTGATGCCCCATCCGGAGCACGCGGTCGACAGCCTCGTGGGTGCCGGGACCGATGGGCTGCAATTTTTCAGCTCAGTGCTCACGGCGGTGCTCGCCGGATGATGGCCTCGGATACTGTCGCCGACGCCGAGGCGACGCCTGATCGCGCCCAGCCGCACGCGGCGCTCGGCCTGACCGACGACGAGTACGCGGCCATCGTCGGGCTGCTCGGCCGTCGGCCGACCGAGTCTGAGCTGGCGATCTACTCGGTGATGTGGAGCGAGCACTGCTCCTACAAGTCGTCGCGGGCGTACCTGCGCCAGTTCGGCGAGAAGGCGCCGCCGTCCGCGGCGTTGCTGGCCGGCATCGGCACGAACGCTGGCGTCGTCGACATCGGCCAGGGCTACGCGGTCACGTTCAAGATCGAGTCGCACAACCACCCGTCCTACGTCGAGCCGTTCCAGGGTGCGGCGACCGGGGTCGGCGGGATCGTCAGGGACATCCTGGCGATGGGCGCGCGGCCGGTGGCGGTGTTGGACTCGCTGCGGTTCGGGGCGGCGGACGCGCCGGATACCCGGCGGGTGCTCCCCGGCGTGGTGGCCGGCATCTCGTTCTACGGCAACTGCCTGGGGTTGCCGAACATCGGCGGAGAGCTGTCGTTCGACCCTTGCTACTCCGGCAATCCGCTGGTCAACGCGCTGTGCGTGGGCGTGATGCGGCGCGATGACCTGAAGCTGGCCCAGGCGAGCGGCCCGGGCAACAAGGTCGTGCTGTTCGGCTCGCCGACCGGGCCAGACGGGATCGGCGGAGCTTCGGTGCTGGCCAGCGCGTCGTTCGGCGGGGACGGGGGCCCGGCCGGGGGCGCCCGGGCTAAGCGGCCGAACGTCCAGGTCGGTGACCCGTTCATGGAAAAGCTGCTGATCGAGTGCTGCCTGGAGTTGTACGCGGCCGGGGTGGTTGTAGCCGTGGGCGACCTCGGCGCCGCCGGGATCGCGTGCGCGACCACCGAGCTGGCCGCGGCGGGCGGCACCGGCATGACGGTCGAGCTTGATCAAGTGCCGTTGCGTGACACCGGGCTGGGGCCGGCCGGGATCTTGATGAGCGAGTCGCAGGAACGCATGATGGCGGTGACCGAGCCCGCCAGCCTGCGCAGGTTCATGGAAATCTGCGCGAAGTGGGAGGTGCCGGCCACAGTAATCGGGGAGGTGACCGACACCGGGCGGCTGCACGTGAGCTGGCACGGCGACACCGTCGTCGACCTGCCGCCGGCCAGCGCGGCGGATGGACCGCTCTACCGCCGTCCAGCCGCCCGCCCGGCCAGCCAGGACAAGCTGCGCCTCGATGACCCGTCGAGGTTGGTGGCCGAAGCGTCGCGCCTGTGCAAGCCCGGGGGGTCGCCCCCCCGGGATAGCAGAGCTGACCTGTTCGCCTTGCTGTCCTCGCCTGAGGCGTCAGACAAGGCCTGGGTGACCGAGCAGTACGACCAGTACGTGCGCGGCAACACGGTGCTCGGCCCGTCGCACGACGCCGGGGTGTTGCGGATCGCCGAGGAGTCCTTCCTCGGCGTCGCGATCGCCACCGACGGCAATGGCCGGTATTGCCTGCTCGATCCGTACGCTGGCGCCCAGCTAGCGCTGGCCGAGGCGTACCGCAACGTGGCGGCGGTCGGCGCGGTGCCGCTCGCGGTGACCAACTGCCTCAACTTCGGCTCGCCCGAGGACCCGGCGGTGATGTGGCAGTTCGCCGAGGCGGTGCGCGGGCTCGCTGACGGGTGCCAGGCCCTCGGCGTGCCGGTCACGGGCGGGAACGTGAGCTTCTACAACCAGACGGGTGCGCGGGCCATCCACCCGACGCCTGTGATCGGGGTGCTCGGCGTGGTCGGCGACGTGCGGCGCCGGCTGCCTAGCGGGTTCGGTGCCGAGGGCGAGATGGTCATGCTGCTTGGCCGGACGTCCGCCGAGTTCGGCGGGTCGCTCTGGGCACACGTGCTGCACGGCCACCTCGGTGGCCTGCCACCAGCCGTCGACCTGGCGGCTGAGCAGCGGCTAGCCAGCGTGCTCGCGGCCGGTGCCGAGCGCGGCCTGCTGACCGCGGCGCACGACGTATCCGATGGCGGGCTGGCGCTAGCGCTGGCCGAGTGCTGCCTCACCGGTGGTCTGGGTTGCTCGGTGCGGCTGCCCGCCAACGTCGACGCGGTGACCGCGCTGTTCAGTGAGTCGGCGGCGCGAGCGGTCGTCGAGGTGCGGGCTGGCGCGGAGACAGAGTTCGCCGAGTTGTGCGGGCTGCACGAAGTGCCGGCGCAGCCACTCGGCCGGACCGGCGGCGACGCGCTCGACATCGACGGGCAGTTTGTCGTCGGGATCACTGAGTTGCGGGCCGCGCATCGGGGCGCGCTGCCCGAGATCTTCGGCTGACCGGCGGACGGGCGCGGCGGGCGGACGGTGCGGCGGATGGCGGGTGGCGGGTGGCGGGTGCGGATCAGGCGCTCCACCAGAAGGCGATCTCCTGCGTTTTGAACCGCTTGTTATGCGGACTCGCGCAAGTCATCAGCGACGCCGGCCCTGGCTTGCGCCCAGCGGTGAGGCAGTGGCCGGTGCCGACGTTGGCGAACTGCGCGACCGGCTCGGTGAGTATGACCTCCGAGTTCAGCTCGCGCCAACGCTGATCGGCCCCCAAGTCGCAGTGGGTGAGCGAAAGCGTGCCGTCAGTGGCAGCGGTAAGGCACTGGCCCGTCGGCACGTAGATGAAGATGTCGCCGCCCTGGGTTAGCTGGTCTTCGGTCCACTCCGGGGTGCCCGCGGCGATTTCCGACGGCGGTATCCGGACGAAGTTGACCGAGTTGCCTTGCTCCAGCAGCATCATCGGGTGGTCGTCGGGGTCGTTCTGCCACGGGTCGCCATCGTCGTACACTCCGAAGTCGACCAGTCCGACGGTCTGGACGCTCGCGACCTTGGACGCCAGCGGCGATCGGTGATGCACGGGCGCGATCGGCGCCTGGCCGTGCGCCGTGCCGAGGTAGACGGCGAGTACTCCGCCGGCGAGCACGACGATCACCCCGACGCCCGCGAGCCGAGGAGTCCACGACCCCTTGGTGCGGTGTGGCAGCGTATCGAACGTACCCGGCATAGCGCGAAATTATCGCGCTGATCGCGTCGGTCAGCTACCAGTATCAGCTAAGGATCTCCAATGCCAGCACGACGTCTTGACAGCCAGCGGCTGCTCGCGGCTGTCAACGCCCAAGCCGCGGCGCTTGGCCTGGCCGAATGGGACGGGCCAAGCACGGCTAGCGCGCTCGGCGCGGCTTGCGCTAACTCAGTCATCGCGGCCGTCGACGCGAACCTAAAGCCGCAGCGAGAGGCCTTGCGCGGCGCCGTCATCTATACGCTTGACCTGCTGGCCGGCAGGGCGCCCGGACGTGCCGTCGAAGTACGCGTGCCGCCGTTCGGCGCGGTCCAGGTGATCGAAGGCCCCAGGCATAGCCGTGGCACACCGCCTAACGTTATCGAGACCGACCCTCTGACCTGGGTCTTGCTGGCCGCCGGTCGGCTCGCCTGGGCGCAGGCCGCGGCCAGCGGTGCGATCAGGGCCAGCGGGCCGCGAGCTGACCTGGCTGGCTACCTGCCGCTTTGGGCGCCGTCGGCCGACTAGACTTGCCGGGTGATCGTGCCAGACGGCGAACTGACCCACGATGTGGATCCGGCGGACCGGCCGCCCAAGGACGCGTGCGGCGTATTCGGGGTGTGGAGCCACGGCGAGGAAGTCGCCAAGCTAGCCTATTTCGGGCTGTACGCGCTGCAGCACCGTGGCCAGGAGTCGGCGGGCATCGCGGTCAGCGACGGCACCAGGATCATGGTCTACAAGGACATGGGGCTGGTCGCCCAGGTGTTCAACGAAACCGTCCTGAACACCCTGCGCGGCTACATCGCCGTCGGGCACTGCCGGTACTCGACCACCGGCTCGTCGGTTTGGGAGAACGCCCAGCCGACGTTCCGCGCCACGCCCTCGGTTAGCCTCGCGCTCAGTCACAACGGCAACCTCATCAACACTCGCGACCTCATCGCGATGGCTGGCGCTGAATCCGGCCGGGTGATTCCGCCCGGAACGTCAGATACCGACGTGCTTACTTCGCTTTTCGTCGCACCGTCGGGCGGTCACGGGGCTGATGTCTCGACAAGCATCGAGCAGAACGCATTGCGCGTGCTTCCTGCCGTACGCGGAGCGTTCTCCTTGGTGTTCGCCGATGAGCGGACCCTGTTCGCGGCCCGTGATCCGCATGGATTCAGGCCGCTCGTGCTCGGGCGGCTGCAGGCGGGCTGGGTGGTGGCCAGCGAGACGGCCGCGCTCGACATCGTCGGCGCCACGGTGGTGCGCGAGATAGAACCTGGCGAGCTGATCTCGATCGACGAACGGGGCGTCCGATCGCATCGGTTCGCCGCCGCCGAGCCGCGCGGCTGCCTGTTCGAGTACGTCTACCTGGCCAGGCCAGACACCTCGATCAGCGGCCGGGGGGTGCACGTGACCAGAGTCGACACCGGTCGGCGCCTGGCGGCCGAGCACCCGGTCGTCGCGGATCTGGTCATTGGTGTGCCTGAGTCCGGCATTCCGGCGGCGATCGGCTACGCGCAGGGCAGCGGCATCCCGTACGGGCAGGGCCTGGTCAAGAACAGCTATGTGGGCCGGACGTTCATCCAGCCGAGCCAGTCGATCAGGCAGCGCGGCGTCAAGCTCAAGCTCAACCCGCTGCGCGACGTCATCGCCGGCCAGCGGCTGGTCGTCGTTGACGACACGATCGTGCGCGGCAACACTCAGCGCGCCATCGTCGCGATGCTGCGCGAGGCTGGCGCCGCGCAGGTGCACGTCCGCATCTCGAGCCCGCCGGTTGCCTGGCCGTGCTTCTTCGGCATCGACTTCGCGAGCCGGGCCGAACTGATCGCGGGCAGCCTGGACGTCGAGGCGATCCGCGACTCGCTCGGTGCCGACTCGCTCGGCTTCGTTTCGCTCGAAGGCCTGGTCGAGGCGACCACGCTCGCGCCCGGCAAGCTCTGCCGCGCCTGCTTCGACGGCGACTATCCGCTCCCGGTGGCCGAATCGGAGCAGGGCAAGTACCTGCTCGAGCGAAGCTAGCGGGCTAGTCGATGGAGCGTTTGCCTGGCCTGACCTATGCGGGCTCCGGGGTGGACATCGCGGCCGGGGAACGCGCTGTCGAACTCATGCGCGCGAGCGTCGCGAGGACGGCGGGTCCTGAGGTCATCGGCGGCATCGGTGGTTTCGCGGGGTTGTTCGATGTGTCGAAGATCACTGCGATGCGTCAGCCGCTGCTCGCTACCTCGACCGACGGCGTCGGCACCAAGGTCGTCATCGCGAGGCTGACCGGCAGCTACGCCACGATCGGCATCGACTTGGTCGGCATGGTCGTGGACGATCTGGTCGTCTGCGGGGCCGAACCGCTGTTCATGACCGACTACGTGGTCTGCGGCGCGGTCCGGCCAGAGCGGGTCGCCGAGATCGTCAGTGGGATAGCCGAAGGCTGCGTCCGGGCTGGCTGCGCGTTGCTGGGCGGCGAGACCGCCGAACACCCCGGGCATTTCGGGCCGGACGAGTTCGACCTGGCCGGAGCGGCGACCGGTCTGGTCGAGGCCGATGAGCTGCTTGGAGCCGAGCGGGTGGCGATCGGCGACGTGGTGATCGCCATGGCCTCATCCGGCTTGCACTCGAACGGGTTCTCGCTGGTCAGGCGGCTCATATCGGGCGTTGGCCTTGACCTGGACGCGGTGCCGGACCAGCTGGACCGGCCGCTCGGCGTCGAGCTCGCCACCCCGACCAGGATCTACGCCAAGGACTGTCTAGCGCTCGCTCGTGACTTCGACGTGCACGCGTTCGCCCACATCACCGGCGGCGGGCTGGCGGCCAACGTCAGCCGGGTACTGCCAGCCGGAGCCGACGCCGTACTCGACCGCGGTAGCTGGCCCGTCCCGCCGATCTTCCGCCTGCTCGCCGGGCTTGGCCCGGTGGCCAGCGATGAGATGGAGCGGGTGTTTAACATGGGAATCGGGATGGCCGCGATCGTCGCGCCCGCCCACGCGGACGGCGCGATCCGCCTGCTGGGCACGCGAGGCGTGCCCGCATGGCAGCTAGGAAAAATCGTTCAAGGCACCGGCCGCGCGTTGCTGACCGGGCAACATCCTTAAGCGCGTTCGCTTAGCGACGCGGGTCCGGATCTTCGTCGTCGTCTTCGTCGTCGTCATCGTCGGCATCATCGTCGTCAGACCCGTAGCGGTCGCCGTCTGCGTACGCGTCGTGCCCGCCGGTCTCCCGCTGATCCATGCCGACGCCTAGCTCTGCCCGCAGCCGGTCAAGGTCAGTGCCGCCACCGCTGTACTTAAGCTGGCGTGCCACCTTCACCTGCTTGGCCTTGGCTCGGCCGCGCCCCATTGGCTCGACCCCCTTGAACGTACGGAACCTGCCAGGTTCCTAGTCATCGCGTTGATGCCTGCTGAAACATCGATCCGGCAGTTTGCCGGATTCTCGCACGTCAGACTGGCCGCTGCAGTTCCCAACGCATGGCCCGCAGCATGGCTAGTGCCTTCGTACATAGACAACCGTACCTGTTTTGGGCGGCTCGCGCTTCCGGCGGTACTCCCAGTTGCGTAGCCAGGACGTGGTCAGCTTGCCACCCAGATGCCCTTGAGTCTTCCTATTTCCGACATCCGGTGCTCCGCAAGTCGGTCAGCAGCCACACCAGGCGCAACACTGTCCTTCTCCGCGACAGCCAGAATCTGCCTGGTCGTGTCGAATATCCGCTCCGTCCGAAGTTTTGCTCGCTCGAAGCTGAATCCGTGAGTTCGTCGGCGACCTGCATCACGCCGCCGGCATTAACCACGTAGTCGGGTGCGTACAAGATGCCGCGGTCGACGAGTCAGCTGCTCGATCCCCGGATGAGCGAGCTGGTTGTTGGCGCCGCCGCAGACGATGGTTGCCCGAAGCGTCGCGACGGTCCGATCGTCGATAGCGCCGCCGAGCGCGCACGGCGCGTAGACGTCCTGCTCGCTGCCGATCAGTTCATCGCGGCTGGTCACCGCCGTGACGTCGGGGTGCCTGGCGACGATGCGGGTTGTGGCGATCGCGTTGATGTCGTACACGATGACCTTGGCGCCATCCGCCACCAGGTGACCGACCAGATGGCTGCCCACCTTGCCGATCCCCTCCACGGCGACGACCCGGCCAGCCAGGCTAGGAGCGCCCCAGGCGTGCTCAGCGGCCGCGCGCATGCCCTGGAAGACGCCGAACGCGGTGAGCACTGATGAGTCGCCAGCGCCGCCGTGCGCCTCGGTCCGTGCCAGCGACGTACCTGCATTCCCTGGCCACGATGTCCATGTCCTGGCTGTAGGTGCCGACGTCGCACGCGGTGACGTAGCGGCCGCTCGAGCGACTGCACGAACCGTCCGTACGCGCGCAGCAGCGCCTCGGACTTGAGTTCGCCCGGATCGCCGATGATGACTGCCTTGCCGCCGCCGAAGTCCAGTCCGGCGACCGCGTTCTTGTAGGCCATCGCCCGGCTGAGGCTTCAGGACGTCGGCGATCGCCGCTCGTCGCTGTGGTACGGATAGAACCGGGTGCCGCCCAGTCCTGGGCCGAGCACGGTCGAGTAGATGGCGATGATCGCTCGCAGGCCGCTCGCCGCGTCATTGACAGAACACGACCTGTTCGTGTGCGCCGTCGCTGATCAGATCCGCTGCGACCGCATTCGGACTACTCGCCTTACTCGCTGCTTGAGTCTGACTTACTGCCTGAGCGTCGGCCTTGTCGGCTCGCTCGCCACTTATAGTCACCACGGCAGCAACTCCCGGTTTCAGCTCCCCGCGTCCTCGTTGACCCAGGGGATCCACCACCCAAGACTATGCCCGCCGGGGTCAGTGGAGTATTGACGGCGCGCAATGCATGAAGCCGCCGCTGCGGGGGCAAATACCTCGTGACAGAGCATGCCGTAGAACTGCGGAGGATTATCCCGGCGCTGCCGATAGTTCTGGCGAACGTCGGGTTAGTCCGCTACCAGGGGGGTAACGCGACGGCACGCGCGCGTCGGCCGGTAGGGCGCACTAGCAGTGATGGTGCGTCACCTCCGGTCGCAGGGAGGTGAGCGGCGATCGAGTCTGAGTGCTTTCAGGCTCCTCATAGACAAGACCTGGCCGGCAAATCTTCGCCGGAGCGTTCCTAAATCAAGGACACCGCTCCCTGAAGACTCATCGACCAGATCGAGATCACCGGAACGGCTACGGCCAGTAGTCAGCAGGAGGCGGACATGACTTTTCCGAATCCGCCCGTTGCGACGGTGCGTGTCTGTAGGATCACGCAACGTGACTCAGATCAACGGGGGCAACGGGGACACGTTAAAAAACTTCTGCTCCTGGTGGTCGCTTTGTCACCGCTGGTGATGGCAATATGGTAACAGTAGACCATATAGGACATCCAAGGCAGGCTTTAATGGAGCCATTGAACACAACGGCTCCCAATGGAGCCATGAAACACAACAGACGCAGGATCGCAATAGGGTCCAGGAGGAGAGGCCGTCAAAATGTCTGCACGTACCCCAGAGGCCGAGCCACTGCTTACGCCGGCTGAGGTGGCAACCATGTTCCGGGTTGACCCAAAGACGGTCACCCGCTGGGCGAAGGCCGGAAAGCTGACGTCCATCCGGACGCTGGGCGGCCACCGCCGTTACCGGGAAACGGAGGTACGCGCCCTGCTGGCGGGCATACCGCAGCAGCGCTCAGAGTAGCGCCTGGCCGCAGCGTCGCGCCCGGATTAAACGGGAGCAGGCGCGCGCGGTGCATATCTAGCGCGGCTCAGCGCATGATCAGGGGGGTCGGCTCCGGCGGATACCGCACGGCGTCGCTACAACACGGGTTCAGAACACGGGTTCACAACAAGGGTTCGCACACGGGTTCACAACATAGGGTTCGCAACACGGGGGTTCGTTACACATGTGCTTGCACGAGTGCATTATCTAATGCACATGCAGTTGCAACGCGGGGATTGCGAACTTGTGTTTTGAGCAGTGGTGCTGGATCAGCAGTGTATGGATCAGTGAAGTTTTGATCAGCGATGCTGGAAACGGGAGCCGTCACGCGCAGCGCGGTGGGCGCTCTGCGCCGGCGACCCGGCTATGCCGCCGGGGTCGACCGCCAATCTAATACGGAGACATGAAGTCGTCAGTTACGGCGCGCCTGCCGATGCGCGAGCAAGCGGCCGGTGAAAGGCAGTAGCAGCAGCTCTTGCGTTCGTATCGGCCAGAATTTAGCGCTGGACGCAAAAGCCTGAAGTCCGAATGTACTCGGCCAAGGGGATCCATCGCTCACCGCAGCTGATTGGCGACTTTAAGTAATCGGCCCTGCTGGAAGCTGTAGCCGGACCATACTTGTCGCGGTGCTGCCGCTGCCGTCAAGCAGCGGCACCGGAGCGTCTGCCGCTATCTGTGCGCCTGAGGGCGCTAGCGCATGGCGTGGAACACGACAGGGACTGGTGCGGCGGGGCACGCCTGGGGGTTCGCCACTAAGCGGACGCGTGCCGTCGCGGTTGAGGGAGGGACCGCCATGCGGGATCCGGATTTGGTATTCAGGGCTCAGCTCGCGGCGTCGGCGCTCGAGGGGGCTTGGCATCGCTGGCGCGTCGTACATGGCCTCACGGCGGATCCCATGCCGGCCGTCTCAAGTTACGTGGGGTATTCGCTCGAAGAGCCCTGGGGCCAGCCACGCGTCGTCTTCGGCCTGGCCGCCGAGGACGCGGAGCAACTAGCCGGCCTGCTCGAACGGCACGACTGCGTCGGGCCGATCTACACAGCCGTGGCTACTCTGCCCGGCATGGCTGACCTTCCGGCTCGGACCGGCGTGTGGACCGCGCCGCTGCCCGTGCCCAGGCAGGCGCCATCGGCTAGCGCCGACCAGCCGTTGGCCGACGGCTCACCGCCGCGAGCGGGCGAGATGCGAGCGGGCGAGATGCGAGCGGGCGAGATGCGAGCGGGCGAGATGCGAACGGGCCAGGACACCGACTACGACGAGCCGGTCTATCGTCAGGCCGCCGCCGCGATGAAGGAAGCCGGCGCGGCGCGGAGCAGAGTGCAGTCGTGGCAGTCGGATGACGATGAGCCGGCGGATAACCAGCCCAAACAAGACGACGACCAAGACGCCACGTCGGAGATCCTCGCGTCGATGGGGTCGCTCGCCAAGGCGGCCACGGCAGCGAGGGAAGAGGCAGAGGCCCGGATCAGGGCCGCGCTGACCGAGCTACCCGGAGAACCCGTCGATTGTCCGGATCCCGACGCCAGCGTGAGTGCCGACGCCAGCGTGAGTGCCGACGGCAGCGTGAGTGCCGACGGCAGCGTGAGTGCCGACGGCAGCGTGAGTGCCGACGGCAGCGTGAGTGCCGACGGCAGCGTGAGTGCCGACGGCAGCGTGAGTGCCGACGGCAGCGTGAGCGCCGTCCCGAACGCGACCGCCGTCCCGGGCCCGACCGCCGACGCCAGCGCGCGCTTCGTCTCAAGCCCGAGCGCCGATCCCAGCGGCGGTGTTGAAGCCAGCGCTGACGCCGGCGCTGAGGACGAAGGCTTCGGCGGGGACGTTGGCCTCGATGACCACGCCGACGACCACAACGCTCTGCCCCAGATCTACGCCACCGACGTGCTCGAACCGCTGCCCAGACCCGAGGTGGCGTCCGGTGCCTTCACCGCGGGCGTCGACGACTCGTGCGATGAGTTCATCGAGGACGACCCCGACGGGTCGGCGAACGGCCAGCAGGACGATTCGGCCCCCGGCCTGCTCAGGCGCGCCCGGATGACCAGAGGCAACCCAATCCCACGCCTGTCGAGGACCAAGCGCCCCGGTGCCCCAAGCGCGCCCGCCGGCAACTAGCCGGCGGGCGGCCAACCAGAGTCAACCGCGCCGGGATCCTGCCGACCCGCCGCTCCGGGACCGGCGCCCTGACCGCACTGCCGGTCCGCGGCGTTGTTGGTGTCGCTGGTCGGCGGCCCCGTCAGCAGCGTCGGACCGCCTGGAAGGCGGAATGTCCCGTCTGGGATAGTTTACCGGCCGGTCCGGCGCAGCGGCGGCCACCCGGGCGGCATCTGCCCCGCTGGCGGGTGATGGTGAGACTCCACGATCATGAAATGGCGGTTACCACGGAGTCTCAGCCGCGATATACGACAGCCAGGCTCCGCGATCATGACCGGAAGCATGATCACGGAAACAAAACCGCGCCAGCCGCCCGGGGACCAGCCCGCCAGCCGGTCACGACGTCAGCGGACACCCCGCGGCACCAGCCCCCCTGCCACCCCGAATCACCCGCCTCGCTCCCACCAACCACATCGATCACGTTCGTCTCAGCAGTCCCGCCGGGGCGGGCTGGGCGGCTGACGAGGCTGCGGGCTGGGGTCGGCGCGGGGGGTGGGGCTGCGGGCTGGGGTCGGCGCGGGGGGTGGGGCTGCGGGCTGGGGTCGGCGCGGGGGGTGGGGCTGCGGGCTGGGGTCGGCGCGGGGGGTGGGGCTGCGGGCTGGGGTCGGCGCGGGGGGTGGGGCTGCGGGCTGGGGTCGGCGCGGGGGGTGGGGCTGCGGGCTGGGGTCGGCGCGGGGGGTGGGGCTGCGGGCTGGGGTCGGCGCGGGGGCGGGGGCTGCGGGCTGAGGTCGGCGCGGGGGGTGGGGCTGGGCTGGGGTTAGCGTGGCCGGGCTGCTAAACCGGGTTGCGCTGGGTCGCTGGGCGTGGTGATCTTCGGACTATGGATCGCACCGCGGTGCTCACCGCGTTTAACAAGCAGATTCGCCAGGGGACCGCGCCTGACGGTACCGGCGCGGAGTTCGAGGTTGACGAGTTCGTTGTGCGGCGGGTTGCCCAGCCGGGTCAGGAGGGCTCGGGGATCATCTGGTCGAACCTTGATGCCGCGAGCGCTGACGCGGTGATCGCCGAGCAGATCGCGGTGCTCGGCCGACGGGGCAAACCGTTCGAGTGGAAGCTCTACGACTATGACGAGCCGGCCGACCTGGCCGTTCGGCTGGCTGCCGCCGGCCTCGTCGCCGAGGAGCCAGAGTCGTTCATGGTGGCCGAGGTTGGCGAGGTCATCGAGGCGTTGCGGTCCGCTGAGCTGCCGGCGGGCGTGACCGCGCTCTGGGTGTCCGATGCGGCGGGCGTCGAGTTGATGGGCAAGGTGCAGCAACTCGTCTTCAACGACGACAAGTCGGACTTGCGCGAGGCGATTCTCGCGCAACTCGCCGAGGCACCCGACATGGTGGGAATCATCTTGGCGATGGCGGGCGACGATCCGGTGTGCGCTGCCCGAATCGAGTTCCTGCCTGGTACGGAGTTCGCCGGCCTGTGGGGTGGCGGCACCTTGCCGCAATGGCGTCGGCGCGGCATCTACCGTGCGCTGGTTCGGTACCGGGCCGAACTCGCCGCCGCTCGCGGCTACAAGTACCTGACCGTGGATGCTTCGCAAGACAGCAGGCCGATACTCGAACGGGTGGGCTTTACCCGCCTGGCGATCACGACACCGTACCTGTGGAGGTGTTAGCGCGCCGCGGCGCTTGCCGGCGCTCGGGCGGGGGGAATGCTCGCCGTGCAGAACTTGCACCTGGTCGCGCCGACTGGGATCTGGCTCAGGCACTCGGGGCAGGGGCGCTCGGTGGCTTCCTTGTTCCGGTTCATGATCGCGAGCACCTTGCCCACCGGCGCGACGATCAGGAAGTAGACCACGGCCGCGATGACCACGAACGAGATCAGGGCGTTGAGGAAGAGCCCATAGGTGAACTTGGCCTTGCCGATGTGGAACACGAGCGCGCCGAAGCTGGGTTTGCCGGCGACCGAGGAAATCAGCGGCGTGATGATGTTGTTCACCAGCGACTGCACCACAGTGTTGAACGCAACGCCAACCACGACCGCGACCGCCAGGTCAACCAGGTTGCCGCGCAGCAAGAACGTTCTGAACCCCTTCATCACCACTCCTCGATCCGTACCGCGAGCACGCCCGAGCGATGACGGTACCAACCGTTTGCCCAGCCGTGGGCCTATTCGCATGGGTCCAGGGTGGTCGGGCCAAGTCCAGGGATAAATCGGATGCGTACGCCGGCCGGGATCGGCAAGCATGACCTATGACCTGGACGCTGACCGACGATATCGAGGCCTACGCCGCCACCGTCACCCCGCTGCTCAGCGCGGAGCCTGAGCGCTACACCGTGCCGCTGGGCGTGCTGGCCGCCCTGATGCAGCACGGCCCGAACCTCTACGGCCCCGATCATCCCGTGCTCGGCTGGTGGTCGCGGGACGGGATCGTGCACGCCGCGGTCCTGCAGACACCCCCGCATCCGCTGCAGGTCACCCGGCTGCCCGCCGATGCCATTTCCCCGCTCGCCGACACGCTGACGGCCCGGGCTAAGAGCATCACCCAGGTCCTGGCCAGCGAGCAGGACGCCACAGCGTTCGCGCAGGCCTGGGCCAAGACGACCGGCCATGGGTTCGGTGTCGAGATGCGCCAGCGACTGCACCGGCTCGGCGAGCTCACGCCGCCCGACCCGATGCCTGCTGGCGAAGCCAGGGTCGCCACGTCGGCCGACATCGACCTTGCCCACTTGCTGGACGAGGCTTTCGCGGCCGAGACGGGCCAGCGGGCCGGGGCGCGGGCGCTAGTCGAGGGCAGGCTGCGGGCCGGACAGCTGATGCTCTGGGAACTGGCCGGCCAGGTGGTATCGGCTGCCGGTCTCTCTGGGCTGGTGAGCGGGGTCGCCAGGATCGGCCAGGTCTACACGCCACCTGAGCACAGGAACCACGGCTACGGTGCCGCTGTGACGGTAGCCGCCACCCGGCTCGCGTTCTCGTGCGGCGCGAACTCGGTGATCTTGTTCACCGATCTGGCGAATCCGACCAGCAACGCTGTACGCCCGGCTGGGCTATCGGCCAGTGGAAGACAAGGTGGTGATAGCGTTCCGGCCGGACAGGAGGCAGGCTGATGACGACGAATGATCCGGTGCGGCTGATCGCCGAATTGTTCGCTAGCGAGGGCGCGGAGGAGTACCTGGGCGAGCCGGTCACGCAGGCCGCGCACATGCTGCAGACTGCCACGCTCGCCGAGCGCGACGGAGCGGCCCCAGAACTCGTCGCGGCCGCGTTGCTGCACGACATCGGTCACTTCACCGGCGCGGTGACCGGGCGGAAGCTGATGAGCGGGACCGATAACAGGCACAGCGAGGTCGGGGCTGACTGGCTGGGGCATTGGTTCGGCCCGCAGGTTACCGAGCCGGTCCGGCTGCATGTAGCCGCCAAGCGCTATCTGTGCGCGGTCGAGCCCGACTACGCGGCCGCGCTCTCGCCCGCCTCCGTCTTCACGCTCAGCATCCAGGGTGGCCCGATGCGAGACGCCGAGGTCCAGGATTTCGCCGCGAGCCCCTATGCGGAGGCGGCGTGCCGCCTACGTCGCTGGGACGACGCGGCCAAGCGGCCAGGGGCGCCGACGCCGCCGTTCGGCCACTTCCGCCCGTTGCTCACCGCGCTGATCAGTGCCCGCCGGGGTTAGGGCCGCCGGGGTTAGGGCCGCCGGGGTTAAGGCCGCCGGGGTTAAGGCCGCCGGGGTTAGGGAGCGCTAGTTCCCGCGCGCCCGTAGGCGTCCTCGAGCCGGACCACATCCTCACGCCAGCCTGGCGGCGCGGTGGACGCCTCGGCGAAGACGATGTCGGTGATGGCCTTGACGCGGTGCACCGCGCCGACCGGCAGGTGGATGGTGTCGCCGGGGCCGAACGTCACCTCGGTGAGCTCGCCGCCGACCACACCGTAGTGGATCTCGGCGGTACCGGAAATCAGCGAGATCGTCTCTTCTTTGTGCTCGTGATACTGCAGGCTCAGCGACTGTCCGGCGTTGACGTAAATGATCTTGCCGACATACTTGCCGTCCTCGGCGGCGAAGATCTGCTCGTGGCCCCAAGGCTTGTCCTGACGTGGCGCCTTGTAGATCTCCGCTTGCTGGTCGCGAGTCACTGAACTCCTCCGATGTCCGGACCGGTGGTTGATCGATGGCTGTCGCTAAGGTAGCCGACCCGAGCCTGGCTGCCGGCCTGCTCCCAGACTTCGCCTACGATCGGGCAGGCAGGTGATCGGACGGAGGTTATCGGTACATGTTGTGTTATCCATCAAGCCAGGCCGGGTTTGAAGCCGATAACTACCACGGCGAGGTCATCGCTGATCCGTACCGGTGGCTGGAGAAGACGACTGATCCGCAGACGGTGGCCTGGGTCACGGCGCAGAACGAGGTGACCGAGGCGGCGCTCAGCCAGGTCGCCGACCGTGACTCGATCAGGTCAAGCCTGACCGAGTTGGCCAGCTACGGCAGATATGGCGTGCCGTTCGAGCGAGGCGGACGCTGGTTCCAGTTCAGGGCCGACGGATCGCTGAACCAGCCGTTGCTGTACGTCATGGCGGGCCCCGACGAGCCTGGACGCCCGCTGCTCGACCCGAACACGCTGCGGGACGATGGCACCGCGGCGGTGAGCGCGGCCGCGGTCAGCAGCGATGGCCTGCTGCTCGCCTACGCGATCAGCGTCAGCGGCTCTGACTGGCAGACCTGGCGCGTGCGCGACGTCGAATCCGGCGAAGACCTCGCCGACGTCGTTGACTGGTCGAAGTTCAGCGAAGCGGCGTGGCGCAAGGACGGATCGGGCTTCTACTACATGGCGCCCACGAGGCCAGCCCCCGGCGCCGAGTACCTCGCCGAGATGGGACTACGGCGGATCTTCTTTCATAAAATCGGTACTTCTCAGCAGGACGACGAGCTTGTCTACACCACCCCGGCGGGCACCAACTGGCTGTGTCGGGCGCGAGTCAGCGACGACGACCGCTTCCTGATCATCGCGACCTACCGCGGCACGGCGCGGCAGGCCCAGTTGCAGGTGCTTGACCTGGCTGCTCCAGTGGCCGAACTGACGCCGCTGATCGGCGATTTCGACTCGATCGCGGACGTGGTCTGGACGCGGGGATCGACGTTCTACCTGATCACGGATTATCAGGCGGAACGCAAGCGCTTGGTGGCGGTCAAGCTCGACGAGGCCGACCGGCAGCACTGGACCGAGATAATCGGGCAGGGGCCAGACACGCTGGTTGCCGCCTACTACTTCGGCGGCCACTTTGTCTGCCACTACCTGCGGAAGGCGCACTCGGTGCTAGCCGTGCACGCCGCCGACGGCACCTTCGTCCGAGAGATACCACTGCCCGGATTCTCCTCAGTCGCCGACGCTTGCAAGATCGCGGAAGGCATCGCCGGGAGCGAGGAGAGCGACCTCGTCCACTTCGGCGTCACCTCGTTCGCCGAATCCGGCTCGCTGTGGTCGCACGACCTGACAACCGGCGAGACCAAGCTGGTCCGGCGCTCGACCGCCGCGATCGACGCCGCCAAGTTCGCCATCGAGCAGGTGAACGTCACCTCGGCCGACGGCACCGAGCTAACCATGTTCTTGACCAGGCGGGATGACGCGGTGCCGGACGGAGACCGGCCCGTGTTGCTGTACGGCTACGGCGGCTTTGACATCGCGATCACGCCGTCGTTCTCGGTGTTGCACGCCGGATGGCTTGCGGAGGGCGGTGTGCTGGCCGTCGCGAACCTGCGCGGGGGCGGGGAGTACGGGCGGGCCTGGCACGACGGCGGCAGGCTCGCGGTCAAGCAGAACGTGTTCGACGACTTCTGTGCCTGCGCCCGCTGGCTCGAGTCGTCAGGGTGGTCACGGCCTGGCCGGATCGCCATCCACGGCGGATCGAACGGCGGGTTGCTCGTGGGTGCGTGCCTGACTCAGCATCCTGAACTGTTCGGCGCGTGTGTGGCCGCCGTCGGGGTGCTCGACATGCTGCGGTTCCACCGGTTCACCGTCGGACGGTCGTGGATCGCCGACTACGGGGATCCGGACAATCCCGATCAGTACCGCTGGCTGCGCGCGTATTCGCCGCTGCACAACCTGCGGGTCGGCCAGCGGTACCCGGCCACGCTGCTGACGACCGGGGACCACGATGACCGGGTCGTGCCGGGCCACTCGTTCAAGTTCGCGGCGGCGTTGCAGGCCGCGCAGGGCGGTGAGGCTCCGGTGCTGATCAGGATCGAGACGTCCGCCGGGCATGGTTTCGGCAAACCGCTGGCCAAGGTCGTGGCCGAGGCAACTGATGTGCTGGCGTTCCTGCGGCTGGCCCTGGGGCCCCCGTGAGCCGAAGGGCGGCGCCCAGGTGCGGCCCTGGCCCGGAGGCGAACGGGGACGGAGTCAGCTGCGGAGGTACGAGGCGCCGTTGAGGTCTAGCACGGCGCCGCTGGCCCACTCCGCCTGGGCGGAGGCCAGGTAGAACACGGCGGCCGCGATCTCGTCTGGGTCGGCGACGCGGTTGAACGGGCTTTGCGCCCTGATCTCGTCCCCGCGCGGCGGCTTGAGATGCTCGTTGGTCATGTCCGTGGCCACGAAGCCTGGTGCGACCGTGGCGACCGCGATCCGGTAGGGCGCGAGCGCGATCGCGAGCGACTGGCCGAACGCGTTGAGTCCGGCCTTGCTGGCGCCGTAGGCCGGTGAGTCTGGTTCGCCGCGAAACGCACCGCGCGACGAGACGTTGATGATCGCACCGCCGCGGGCCTTCATGTGCCTGACCGCGCACCAGGTGACGTTGGCGGCACCGATCAGGTTGATCCCGATGGTCGCCTGCCACTGCCGCTGCCAGTCGTCGTAGGAGACCTCGGCAATCGGGTGTGCGGTGAACACGCCGGCGTTGTTGACCAGGACATCGAGGCGCCCGCTGCCTAGTTTGGTGACGGCGCTGTCGACCATCGCCAGGATGGCGTCGGGGTCGGCGAGGTCGGCCTGGACGACTACGTGGCCGGTGCCCGGCAGGTCAGCGGCCAACTCGTCGGCCAGCTTGGCCGAGTCGCGGTGGTGGATCGCTACCTGGTCACCGGCCGCGGCGAACCTCAGGGCGACGGCGCGGCCGATGCCACGGGACCCGCCGGTTACCAGGACGTTCCGCACGAGCTCACCGAGCCGGTGGCTGCGGCGGGCAGTAGGACGGAATCGACGGCTTCGGCCGGTACTTCGGGGTGATCGTCCTGGTCACCGTCTTGCCGTCGACACGCCGCTTCACCTTGATCGGCTTGGGCTTGTGGGCCAGCCAGTCGCGCAGGTTGGCATTAGCCGCTTGGCAGGTGTTGTACTGCTTGCGGATGTTCGCGACGAACTGCTGGGCCATCGCGAGGCTAACGGTGTCGGAGCGATGGAGTTCGGCAGCGGAGGCTGAGGTGATGCCCGAAACCGGAATGCTGGTGGTCTGGTACACCGAGAACAGCGAGATCCCCAGCACCTTGTCGTTGATGCCGCGGAAGATCGCCACGTTGCCGTTTTCCTCGCCCACGTAGTACTGGCTGCGCACGACCTCATAACCGACGATCAGTCCGCCGCCGATGAGCAGGACGAACAGCACGATAAGGGTGGTCATTACCGGCCAGCGGCGGCGTGAGCGTCGGCTGGGCGGTCCCGCGCTTCGGCCCGCCCTGGTACCCGCGGGTGCCTTGGTGGCCGTGGATGACCTAGTCGCCGCGGACGCGGCGGGACGGTCAACGTCGAGCGCCGTGCTGCCGCGGGTCTCCCAAGGCGGCAAACCCGAGACGGCCGGGATCGGGTCGCCCGGCCCGGCCGGTACGGCGCCGAGACGGCTAAAGTCGTTGTCCGCGTCGGCGGGGATCTTGCTGAACGCTTTCGTCTGCGTGTTTCCCGCGCTGGCGGCTGCGCCGGCGAGCACGGGCGCCGTCGTCGGCGCGAACTTCGCGCGGTCGGTGTCGATCACGTCAGCGACGATGCAGGTGATGTTGTCAGGGCCGCCGCCCCGGATCGCCTGCTCGATTAGTTCCAGCACGACCTGAGCTGGGTCGGAGATCTCAGCGAGGGTGGTGAGGATGTCCTCGTCACTGACCGCCACCGGCAGTCCGTCCGAGCACAGCAGGAACCGGTCTCCGAGTTCCGCGGTGAGCAGCGATAGGTCAGGGTCGGCGTCGGTGCGGCCGTCAAGCGCGCGTAGCAGCAGCGAGCGCTGCGGGTGGGTGGCCGCCTCGTCTGGCCTGATCCGGCCTTGGTCGATGAGCGCCTGGACGAATGTGTGGTCCCTGGTGATCTGGTACAGGTCGCCGTCTCTGAGTAGGTAAGCGCGGGAATCGCCGATGTGGCAGATCGCCGCCGTCGCGCCGGACCACAGCATCGCGGTCAGCGTGGTTCCCATGCTGCCGACGGCCGGATCGGCTTCGACGATGCCACGAAGGTTTTGCTTAGCTGCCGTGACCGCGTCGGCGATGGCGTCGATCAGCTCAGACTCCGGCATCGGCGCCCGGTCGAGCGGTGCGACGCTCTTGATGACGGCGGCGCTGGCTACTTCGCCGGCTTCGTAGCCGCCCATGCCATCAGCCACCGCCAGCAGTCGCGGTCCCGCGTATGCCGAGTCCTCGTTGCCCTCTCGGAGCAAGCCGACGTCGGAGCGGACCGCGTAGCGGAGTGCAAATGTCATCTGCGCAGCTCCAGGACGATCTAGCCGGTCATGCTCGCCCGTACTCCCGTACTTCTGTGATCGAGCCTAGATCCTGACGGATCTAGGTGAGTACCAGCAAGAGGCTAGAACACCAACGTCACGAACCGGAAATACGGTGCTCGCATGGTATAGGAGTAACGTCAGTCGCGAGCTAAGTAGTTGCCATGCTGACCTAATTCACGGCGGTGGGTCACGCATCAGGCTGGCCGACGCCGGCCGCTCTACCCAGGCCTGATGGTGGCAAATCCCGCGGTTGACGTTAGCATGCTCCAGACGGGAAGGCAGCGGAACCAGACGGCACGGCGGAGCGCTGGGGGCGGCGAGGGCAGATCGGAGCGTGAAAGGCCGATGAACGATCAGCCGGTGACGCTCAAGGATGTGGCGGCGATGGCGGGCGTCCACCCAGCCACCGTGTCCCGCGCGCTCAATCCGGAGACCAGGCTGCTGGTCAGCGACGAAACAGCCGACCGCATACTCGCGGCGGCCGACACGCTCGGCTACCGGCCGAACACAGTGGCGCGGAGTCTGCGCACCAGGCGGTCCAGCACGGTCGGCGTGCTCATCCCCGACCTGAACAATCCGCTCTTCCCGCCGATCGTGCGCGGGATCGAGGATCGGCTGGCGGCCGACGGATATGTGGCCCTGATCGGTAACACCGACGCCGACGAGGAGCGCGAAAGACTCGTCTTCGAGTTGATGCGGGACCGGCACGTCGACGGCTTCGTATTCGCGACCGCCCGGCTTCGCAGCCCATTGCTCGCCGAGGCCGCGGCGGCCAGGATTCCGGTTGTGCTGGTGAATAGGCACGCCGCTGGCTACGGGTTTCCGGCGGTGTCCGTTGACAACGAGGAGGGCATCGCGATGTCGGTCGCGCATCTCGCCTCGCTCGGTCATCGCAGAATCGCCCATGTCGCCGGGCCGCAGGATATTTCCACTGGTTTGAGCCGGTATCGCGGCTTCGTCGCGGCGATGGCGGCGCACGGCCTGCCGGTAGAGCCCGACCTCATCGCCCACGCGTCCGCCTACTCGATCGAGGAGGGCGAACGGTCCTGCCGTGAACTGCTCGCCGCGGACGGCGGGTGCACGGCAATCGCGGCGGCGAACGACATGCTCGCGGTCGGCTGCTACGCCGCCCTGGAGTCGGCCGGGATGTCCTGTCCGAAGGACATATCGGTTGTCGGCTTCAACGACATGCCGTTCATCGACCGGCTCACCCCGCCGCTGACCTCGGTGAGTTTCGCCCACTACGAGGTCGGAACCGAGGCTGGCCGCCTGATACTCGAGCAAATCGCGAGCGGCGGCAGCGGTTCCGGTGCCGGCGCGGCTGAGGCCGGGGCCACGGACGGCGGCCTAGTCCACTACCTGGCACCCGAGCTAAAGATCCGCGGCTCGACCGCCCCGCCAGCCCGAACAGAAGTCGCCCAAACCTAAGCCTCGCTCGGCCGACGACAGCTAGGGGCCCACGACGTCGCTATGACGACAGCGAGGGGCCCACGCTGTTGCTCGGCAAGCGGGGTAAACGGCCGTAACGGGCCAACGGGGGCGCGGGGCACGGGCCTAGCTCAGCCGAGGGCGCTGGTTATCCAGTCGGCGGCGTAGTGGCGGTGTTTGTAGGTGACGTTGGCGCAGCCGTGGTTGCCGTCGGGCAGGAGCAGCAGTTCGGAGTTGTCGCCGACCTCGTTGTGCAGTCGCTCGGCGTCCTGCCAGGGAAAGATGCGGTCCTTCTGGCCCGCGATGATCAGCAACGGCGCGGTGATCCGCTTGCCGACGCCGTCCAAGGTCAGCTCGCTTGCCCGCGCCCTGGCTTCCTCTTCCGACCCCGACTTGGACCTGACCGTGAACGCGGCCCGGCTCAAATCGGGCAGTTGCTCCCAGATGTCGCCGAGGCAGTACGGGCCGCACAGCGCGATGCAGGCGCGTACCCGCTGGTCACCTCCGGCGACCCGGGCGGCGTAGTAGCCGCCAAGGCTGACGCCCCAGATGCCGATTCGCTCCGGGTCGATGCCGGGCAGGCTGGTGGCGGCGTCGATGATGGCCGCACCGGGTACCTCCCAGTCCGGCCTGATTCCCAGGTCGTACTCGGCTTCGCCTTGGCCGGGGCCGTCCACCGACAGCGTGGCGAGACCGCGATCCAGGAAGAGCGCCTCCGTTGGCCTGAATTCTTCCTTGGCGGAGTCCAGGCCAGGGATCAGCACGACCAGCGGATGCGGGCCTGGCGTCGTCGGTCGCCGCAGCACGCCAGCGATCACCGAGCCGTCGAACGGTATCTCCACGCGTTCGCCCGGCGGATCGAGGAACGGCAGCGCGTCCTGCAGGCACCGGACGGCGGCCTGATGAGCCATCCGCATCTGATCGATGTCGTCGACGAACATGAACTTGGCGAAGTGGTAGTACACAGCAGCCTGAGCCAGGTGCGCACCAGCCGCCCGATCGCGCCCGGCGGCGAGAGCCACCCGGCCGAGTTCCTCGTGCCCGGCTCCAGCCAGGCACCACTGCTCGCACCATGAGCCCCAAACATCGATCTTGGAAGTCACTGTGACGAAGTCGCTGTAGTCGATGCCGTTCGCGATGAAACGTGGCGCCCAGTGGCTAATCGCCGCCGAAACCCGACTGTCTGCCATGCTGCAAGCATTGCACACGTTTGCAGCCGGGGTTGGGTGAAAAACTGCACATTGACAGGACGCGGCTGATGCGCCACAGTTTCTGCAAACGATTGCCGGTCGTGCGGAGAGCCGGGACAGATAGCCGGAGGTGGGCACAAAGGTGGGCACACTAGCCGATCAGAGCGGTGAGCACCGGCTTGGCTGGCTCGGGACCGGGCGGATGGGAATCGCTTTGATTCACCGGATGCTCGACGCCGGTTGTGACGTTACTGTTTATAACCGGACCAGGGCTAAGGCCGAGCCGCTCGCGCAAGCCGGAGCCAAGGTCGTGGACACGGCGGCGGATCTCGCCACGGTAGACATTCTGTTCGTCACGGTCGGCACCTCGCAGGATCTGATCGACGCGCTGATCGGGCCGAACGGAGTGACGTCCCGCGGTCGAGCGCCGTCGATCGTCGTCGACTGCTCGACTGTGTCAGCCAAGGATTCCGAGCGCGTCGGGCTCGCGCTCGCCGCCAAGGGATGCAGCTTGCTGGCCGCCCCGGTAATGGGGAACCCGAAGGTGGCCAGCGTAGGACGTCTCACGTTCGCGGTCTCTGGCCCGGCGGAGGCATTCGCCGCCGTCGAGCCGTACCTCGCCATGCTCGGCGCGGGTGCCACGTACGTGGGCGAGGGGGAGCTTGCCAGGGCGGTCAAGCTTTGCCACAACCTATTCCTCGGAGTCGTCATCCAGTCGCTCGCCGAGGTGACCGTGCTCGCTGAGAAGAGCGGCATCAGCAGGCAGGCGCTGCTCGCCTGCCTGAACAACAGCGTCATGGGATCCACCTTCAGCCGGTACAAGACCCCGGCCCTGGTGAACCTTGACTTCCATCCCACATTCACGACCGTGCTGCTCCGCAAGGATTTCGACCTTGGCCTTGCCGCGGCGCGCGACCATGAGGTGCCGATGCCAGTGGCGTCAACGGTGTACCAGTTGCTACAGAGCCTGGTCGGCCACGGATTCGGCGAAGAGGACTTCGCTGCTTTGCTCGTGCAGCAGGCCAGGTCGGCCGGTCTGGAGCTGACGAGCGAGAACGCGGAGGTTTCTGACGGGCTTACGCTCGCCACGGATTGATCGAGTGTACCCATCAACTCGGAAGGAGGACCGGATGAGAGTTCACCGCGCCCGGTTCTTGGCTGTCGGAATTACCGCGGCTGTGCTTTCAGCCGCGCTGGCTGCTTGCTCAAGCAGTTCATCAACTCCAAACTCAGCCGGCGGCGCCGGCAAGGCGCCCATCGTGATCGGCGCCTCCCTCTCGTTGACCGGTGGTTTCTCCACTGACGGCCAGGCATTCATGAAGGGCTACCAGCTCTGGGCTCATGACGTCAACGCCGCCGGCGGCCTGCTTGGGCGCCAGGTCAAGCTTGATATCAAGAACGATGCCAGCCAGGCGAATCAAGCAGTCACTAACTACCAGACCATGATCAATGTGGATCACGTCAACTTGTTGTTCGGGCCGTTCTCCTCGCTGCTCACCCTCCCCACCGTGCAAGTGGCACACAGGTACAACTTCGCGTTCGTGGAAGGAGCCGGTGGTGCGCCGTCGGTCTTCGCCACAAAACTGCCCAACTTGTTTGACGTGAGCTTGCCGGTTGACGCTTCCACGTTGCCGCTGCTGAACTACATCAAGTCGCTTCCGGCGAGCCAGCGGCCGACCACGGCGGCCTTCCCGACCAGCGATGACCCGTTTACCGCGCCGCAAATCACGTTCGCGCAGCAGCAACTGGCCGCGGCTGGCATCAAGTCGGTGTACAGCAAGGTGTTCCCGGCTGAGCCGACCCAGTACAAGGGCATCGCCGACCAGGTGGCCGCGAGCAAGGCGCAGATCGTCGTGCTCGGATCGGTCGACGTGCCGACCGTTGCCGCGTTCACCCAGGCGTTCGTGCAGCAGCACTACCAGCCGAAGGTCTTCATCGCCACCGCCGGTCCTGACCAGGGTGCCGCCTACGTCAAGGCGGTCGGCGGCCAGGGCAACGCCGACGGGGTAATGGTCCCCAACGCCTGGTACGGCGGCTCGCCCAACCCGCAGAGCCAGAAGATGGTCAGCGAGTACATCGCCAAGTACGGTGGCACGCCGTCCGGCATCAACGCTGACGTGGCCGAGGCCTACTCGGTTGGCCAGGTTATGGCGCAAGCTGTCACCGGGACCAAGGGCGTCGACAACGCCAGCATCATCACCTACCTGCACGCTCACACGATGACCAGCGTGCAGGGCCCGGTGAGGTTCGACGCGGTCGGTCAGAACTTGGCGGCGACGGCGTTCGTGTTCCAGTGGCAGAAGGCCAACTTCGTCCAGGTGCTCCCGCCGGGGGCCGGGTCGGTGCCAGTCGTGTATCCGAAGCCAGTCTGGGGCAAGTGAGCATGCGGGTGCACGGACAGTCGTGCGGCGCCGCGGTCGGCACGCGGCGTCCGCATATGCGGAAGAGGTAGCTGCTGATGAGCTTGTACGCCCAAGCCGTCGCTGACGGGATCCTGGGCGGTGCGGTCTACGCGCTGATGGCGGCGGGATTGACGCTGATCTTCGGTGTGCTCGACATCATCAACATCGCCCAGGGCATCCTGGTGGTTCTCGCGGCTTACCTCAGCTACGCGCTTTCCGTGCACCTGCATCTCAACCCTCTGCTCGGCTTGTTCATCACGGTCCCGGTCATGTTCGTGCTCGGGGTGATCATCCAGTGGGCGTTCATCAGGCGGCTGCGCGGGCGCGAGCGCACGGCCATGTCGCTGCTCGTCACCTACGCCGTCGCGGTCATCATCGAGGGCGCGCTCTACGCGCAGTTCGGCAGCACCGATGTCCAAGTCCCGACGTCCTACGCGACGTCGACCGTGCACATCTTCGGTTTCTACCTGGCTTACATCTACCTGATCGGCTTCGGGCTGGCGGTTGTAGCGATCGCCGGGATCTACTTGATGCTCTACCGGACGAAGTTCGGCCGGAGCATCAGGGCAACGACGCAGGACGCTGTGGCCGCCAGGCTCATCGGAATTAATGTGAACAGGGTGGCGGCCCTCACGTTCGGTATCGGCGTCGCGGTGACGGCCGCGGGCGGGATGGTGTTCGGCGCGACCAACACGTTCAACGCTGACAGCGGGTACGACCTGATCTCGCGGCTCCTCTCGATCGTCATACTCGGCGGCCTCGGCAGCATAGGCGGCGCGCTGGTAGCGGCTATCTTCATGGTCACCGCCGAGGAAATCGTGAACGTCTGGCAGCCGACCTGGGCGACCGTCGTCTACTACGCGATTTTGGTGATCGTGCTGCTGATCAGGCCGACCGGCCTGTTCGGTAAGCAAGAGGCGCGGGCGCAATGACGAAGGGACGCGCCGGGCCGCTCACTGGACGCGCCTGGGCGCTCACCGAACGCGCCTGGCAGCCCGCTGGCGTCCTCCTGGCGGTAGTCGCCGCAGTGGCGTTCCCGCTGGTCTTCACCAACCCGGCGATCACCAACTATGGCGTCTACGCGCTGATCTTCGTCGCCGCGGCGAGTTCCTGGAACATCTTCTCCGGCTACAGCGGCTACATCTCGCTCGGCCACGCGGTCTTCTTCGGCAGTGGTGCGTACTTCGTCGGCATCGCGACCAAGGACTGGCACTACACCGGGTCCAAGGTCTTCCTGCTGCTTCCGGTGGCCGGCCTGCTCGGCGCCATCCTCGCGGTGCCGTTCGGCCTGGTCGCGCTCCGGGTGCGCCGTCACACGTTCGTCGTGATTACGATCGCGGTGTTCTTCATCTTCCAGCTCATGGCCTACAACCTGTCAGTCACCGGCGGCACGTCCGGCTTGCTCGCGCCGATCATCCCCTACGCGGCGAGCACCTACAACAACCCCTTCTACTACGCCGCCTTCGCGATCGCGGCCGCCACGATCGCGTTGTCCTGGCTGATCCGCCGGTCTAGGTTCGGCCTCCAGCTGCGCGCCATCCGTGACGATGAGGACCGGGCTCGCGGTCTTGGCGTCCGGGCCGAGCGGGTCAAGCTCAGCGCGTTTGTCATCTCCGCCGTGCCGATCGCGATGATCGGCGGAGTCTGGTGGTACTACACGACTCTTGTCGACCCCGCCTCTGGGTTCGACCCGCTATTCGACGTTGCCGTCGCGCTGATGGCTTTCCTCGGCGGGCTTGGCACCGTGGCCGGTCCAGTGCTCGGTGCGCTGATCATCGAGCCGGCCGAGCTGTATTTCCAACAGCAGGTATCCAGCGGTTATATCTTCCTGATCTTGTACGGCGCGCTGTTCCTGGTCGTGATCTTGCTACTCCCGCGCGGCATCATCCCGACCGCCTCCGAGCTGATCACGAAGTGGATCGCACGGCGGAAAAATGGCGGAGGGCCTGGCCAAGGGCCGCCGTCCGGCGCACCATCTTCCGAGGTTGATCCGATCGCGGAGGGCTCAATCCAGCCGTCGCCGGAGCCCAGCACCGCCAGGAAGCTCACATGAGCGCCCTGCGCACCGAAAGCCTGACTAAGGCCTACGGCGGTGTCCAGGCGCTCAGCGGCGCCAGCATCGAGGTCGCGTCCGGCAGCATCACTGGGCTGATCGGCCCGAACGGCTCGGGCAAGACAACCCTGTTCAACGTCATCACCGGCTACGCTCGCGCCGATTCTGGCCAGGTCTACTTCGACGGCACGGTCATCACCAACAGCAGACCAGAGCGGGTCTTCGCGCTTGGCATCGGCCGTACGTTCCAGCTCACCAGGATCTTCCCGAGCCTGACCGTGCTGGAGAACATGCTGATCGCCACCCAGCACTCCGAGCGCTCGCGCAACCCGCTCGCGATCGCCGGGGGAGCCGCTTCCCGGCGCCGGGCCATGGAGATGCTCGAGTTCACCGGGATCGCCTCGCACGCGGGCGCGCTAGCGCTGACGCTGTCCTACGGGCAGCGCAAGCTCCTCGAGCTGTCCTACGTGCTGATCGCCGATCCTGAGGTCGTGCTGCTCGACGAGCCCGCCGGCGGCATCAATCCATCGCTGATCAACTACCTGTCGGCGCGGATACGCGAACTGAACGCGGCGGGCAAGACATTCCTGATCGTGGAGCACAACATGGACTTCGTGATGAGCCTGTGCGATCGGATCACGGTTCTGGACTATGGCAGCGTCATCGCCTCGGGACCACCCGACGTCATCCGCAATGACGCCAAGGTGCTCGACGCTTACCTGGGCGTGGATGACGATGACAGCTGAACTGAACGGTTCGGCCGCGCTCGTCATCGAGGACGTGGTGGCCGGCTACGGCGGCGGCGACGTGCTGCGCGGCGTCTCGTTCTCGGTCACCGACGGCGGCATGACGTGTGTCGTCGGCCCGAACGGTTCGGGCAAGTCGACGCTGCTCGCCACGATCAGCGGGCTGCTGCGTCCGCGCAAGGGCAGCATCACGTTCTTCGGAGAACCGCTCGTCGGCAAGAATCCGCGGCAGATCCTCGATCTCGGCGTCGTGCACGTGCCTCAGAACCACAGCCTGTTCCGCCAGATGACTGTGCGGGAGAACGTCGAGCTCGGTGCCTACACGATCAGGAGCTCCGCCCTGGTCAAGCAGCGGCTAGCCGGGGTGGAGCAGATGTTCCCCGACGTGGGGAGCTGGGCGAGCCAGAAGGCCGGAAGCCTGTCCGGCGGGCAGCAGCGGCTAGTCGAGTTCGCCCGGTCCCTGATGCTCGATCCCAAGCTGGTCATCCTGGACGAACCGTCGATGGGCCTGTCGCCCAAGATCTTGCGTTCGGTATTCAGCGCGGTCTCGATGATGAACGCGAGCGGCAAGACTGTCCTGCTGGTAGAGCAGAACGCCCGCGCCGGGCTGCGGTTGTCCTCCCACGGCGTGGTGCTAGAGAACGGCCGGGTGCGGCTCGAAGGCAGCGGCCGCGAAGTGCTTGAACATCCTGAGATCGGCGCTCTTTACCTGGGCGGTGCGATCGCGACAGGCAGTGCTGGCCCGGGAGGACGACCGCCCAACCCCCCTGGCCTTCGGCCCAGTTGACGGTGAGGTGACGGCTTTGGCGACGCGTACATTCGGGACGAACGCGGTCGACTGGGAGGAACGTGTTGATTTCGAGCGACTGCGCGCCGAACGGCTCGCCAGGCTTAAGGCCGAACTAGACCGGTCAGAACTCGGCGCGCTGCTGAGCTTCGACATGTCCAACACCAGGTACATGACCGCGACCCACATCGGTACCTGGGCGATGGACAAGCTGATCAGGTTCGCGCTGCTGCCGCGTGGCGGCGAGCCGATCATCTGGGACTTCGGCTCGGCGGCCCGGCACCATCAGCTTTACAACCCGTGGCTCGACCACACGCCCGGCGAGGCGACCGCGGCCGGCGCGGCCCGCACTGGCGCCAGGGCCGGCATCTCGACGCTGCGCGGCGCGTTCAACCCGAACGCGGGGATCGCCGCCGACGTGGCCAAGAAGGTCGCTGACGAGTTGCGCGCGCACGGGGTAGCCAACGCGCCGCTCGGCATCGACGTCGCCGAGATGCCGGTGCTAGACGCGTTGCGGGCCGAAGGCATCCAGACCGTCGACGGCCAGCAGGTCTTCCTGTCGGCCCGCCGCATCAAGACCAAGGACGAGATCACGCTGCTGACTCAGGCCTGCTCTATGGTCGACGCGGCGTACTCGGAGCTTTACGAGTTCCTGCGGCCAGGCGTCCGCGAGAATGAGTGCGTCGGGTTGGTCGCCAAAGTCCTCTACGACCTCGGCAGCGAGTACGTGGAAGGCGTCAACGCGATCTCCGGCGAGCGCTGCTCGCCGCATCCGCACGTGTTCAGCGACCGCCTGATCCGGCCGGGGGACCCGGCGTTCTTCGACATCCTGCACAGCCACAACGGCTACCGCACCTGCTATTACCGCACGCTGGCTGTCGGCAGTGCCTCGGTGGCGCAAAGAGATGCCTACACCCGCTGCCGTGAGTACATGGACGCCTCGATCGCGCTGGTCAGGCCGGGAGCGACGACGGCCGAAATCGTCTCGCTGTGGCCGACCGCGCAGGAGTTCGGCTTTCCCGACGAAACCGCCGCCTTCGCTCTCCAGTACGGTCATGGAGTAGGCCTGTCAATATGGGAGAAGCCGATCTTTAGCCGGCTGGTCTCGCTCGATCATCCGGAGCCTCTCCAGGAGGGCATGGTGTTCGCGCTTGAGACCTACTGGCCGGCCGCGGACGGCTGGTCGGCGGCGAGGATCGAAGAAGAGGTCGTGGTGACGGCGGACGGCTGCGAGGTCATCACCAAGTTCCCGGCCGAGGAACTGCTAGTGGCAGGCCGAAAATACTGGACCGCCGGCGGCGCGCTCAACACGCTGCGGGAGAGCCAGTCGCACCTGAACACGGCGGCCGGGCGCGGTGAGGGGATAACACGATGACGCAGGCAGAGGACACGGGGCTGGCGACCCCGAGCGCGGACGAACTGCTCGCCCTCTACGAGCAGATGGCGATCATTCGCAGAACCGAAAAGGCCGCCCACGACCTGTTCCTGGCCGGCCTGGTCAAGGGGACCACCCACCTGGCCGCTGGGCACGAGGCGGTCGCCGTCGGCGCGAGCGCGGCGCTGCGCCCCGACGACTACGTGTTCGCCACCTACCGAGGGCACCACCACGCGATCGCCCGAGGCGCGACGCCAGAGGAGTGCCTGGCCGAACTGATGAGCAAGTCGACCGGCCTGTGCCACGCCAAGGGCGGCTCGATGCACCTGACCAAGGCCTCGTCGGGAATGCTCGGCTCGTACGCGATCGTCGGCGCGCACTTGCCGCTCGCGGCCGGTGCCGCCTGGTCGGCCAAGCTGCGCGGCTCCAGCCAGGTCGCCGTCGCGTTCTTCGGTGACGGGGCGACCAATATCGGGGCGTTCCACGAGGCGCTCAACATCGCCGTCGTGTGGTCCCTGCCCGTGCTGTTCGTCTGCGAGAACAACCTCTACATGGAGTACACGCCGATCGGCTCGGTCACCGCGGTGGCCAATCCGGCCGCCGACCGCGCACCCGCTTACGGCCTCGTCGGCGAGGTTATCGACGGCAACGACGTGGTGACCGTGGCGCAGACCGTCGCCCGAGCGGCCGCCCGGGCGCGAGCCGGTGACGGCCCGGCGCTGATCGAGGCACGTACCTACCGGCACTTCGGACACAGCCGAACTGACCCGGCGACTTACCGGCCGGCGGAAGAACTGCGGAAATGGCTCGAAAAAGATCCGCTCGACATCGCCCGATCCAGGCTCTCGGCGCTCGGGATGACCGAGGAGGAAGTCGACGAGGCCGATCAGCGAGCCGAGCAGGTTGTCGCCGCCGCGATCGCCGCCGCGAAGGCCGCGCCCGGCGCCGACCCGGCGGAAGCATTCACCGACGTATGGGCAGACGGAGGTTCGCAGTGGCGGACGTGATGCTGTATTTTTCGGCGCCATTCGGCGCATTGCGGCTGAGGTGGTCGCGTGGCTGACACGATTTCTTACCGTGACGCAGTATCTGAGGGGATCGCGCGGGAACTGCGCCGCGACCCGTCGGTGGTGTGTCTCGGCGAGGACATTGGCCTCGCTGGCGGGGTGTTCAAGACTACACAGGGGCTATTCGGTGAGTTCGGGTCGACCAGGATCTGGGATACCCCCATCTCCGAGCAGGCGATCTTGGGGCTGGCGATGGGCGCGGCGATGACCGGCATGCGGCCAGTCGCCGAGATCATGTTCTCCGACTTCTTCGCCGTGTGCTGGGACTACCTGGCCAATGAGATGCCGAAGATGCGGTACATGACCGGCGGGCAGGTGACCGTTCCCGTGGTGGTGCGCACCGCCAACGGCGGCGGGCTCGGCTTTGGCGCCCAGCACTCGCAGGCCACCGAGAATTGGACGCTGACCATACCTGGGCTCAAGATCGTGGCGCCGTCCAATCCAGCCGACGTGATCGGGCTGATGGCTTCGGCGATCCGCAGCGATGACCCGGTGGTGTTCTTCGAGCACAAGGGGCTGTTCGCCAGCAAGGGCGAGACAGCGCCCGAGGGGCACGTGGTGCCACTCGGCCAGGCCGCCATCGCCAGGGAAGGCGGCGACATCACGATCGTTGGGCTGGCCGCGACCGTGCCGATGGCGCTGACCGCCGCCGACCGCCTGACCGCCGACGGGATCAGCGCCGAGGTCATCGACCTGCGCTGCCTCGTGCCGCTCGACATGGCGACTGTGCTCGCCTCGGTCGGGAAGACCTCGCGGCTAATGATCGTTGAGGAGAACCCGTATCAGGGCGGCTGGGGCGGGACCGTCGCCTCGATCGTGGCCGACGAGGGCTTTGAACTCCTCGATGCCCCGATCCGCAGGGTCGCCGCCGCGTCGGTGCCGCTGCCGTTCGCCGATTCGCTCGAACAGGAGGTCATTCCCACCGTCGAGTCGGTGACCAGCGCCGTCAGGAAACTCTGCGAGTACTGATCGGCGCGGCGAACTAGCCAGGAACGACCTGGCGAGTACCTTACTCGGCAATGGTGCGCTGGCACCGAATGGCGGCTGTGACCCATTTCATAGCCAGTATTTCGGCATTCGGTGCACGTGCATCGAGAAGTTGGGGCATCGTAGATAGAACGAAGCACCCTGCGTGTTCGGTGAGTTACTGTAAGTAACTGAATCCGCCTTGAACCTGCGGACCGCCAATGCGCCGCTGCCTGTACTGGCAGTCGTCTGGGTGACAGTTGAGCACGCGGGTCAGGCGTGCCCGGCCGAAAGTTCACGGTTGTCATCACAACCACGGCTGTCATCGCAGCCTTCACGCAAGTCCAGAATCATCGTCGCGCTCAGCGCACCGGTCTTCGCTATCACAGCGATCGCCGCCAGTGGCGGGCTGTCCGCCACCGCGTCGGCTGCGTCGGTCAGTCGGGTGGGTCCGGTCAGCCAGGTGCGTGCGGTGCGGATGGCGGAAGCGACCAGCGTCCAAGCCATCCGGGCCAGCACTCTCACGCTTCGGACCGCAGCGGTCACAGCAACGAAGCATCGCAAGCATCACAAGCGGTTGACGCCCAAGCAGATCGCGTGGAACATCATGCACTGGTTCAGGTGGAAGGCCAAGTGGCAGTTCAGGTACCTGAACTGGCTATGGATGCGGGAGAGCAGCTGGAACAAATACGCCACGAACCCGTACTCGGGTGCCTACGGCATACCGCAGGCGGTGCCGGGCGGAAAGATGGCGTCCGTCGCCCGCGACTGGCGCACCAGTGCCAAGACGCAGATCCGGTGGGGCATGCGGTACATCCGGCGGACTTACGGTACGCCCAGGCGCGCCTGGGATCACGAGGTCAACGACGGCTGGTACTGACAGCTAGTTGAACAACTGGCGGGCACCCAACGGGTGTCCGCCAGCCTCTGCCCAAGGTGGGTAGCTTCCATGGTTGGGCGACGCTGCTATGCTGGCCCTATGAGCGAGCCAGTGTTGATCGACATGGATGATCGGGGGAGGGTGAGCCTTGGTCGTCTTCACCCGGAGCCCGGCCCTTACCTTGGAGTTGTGGAACCAGACGGCACGATCGTGCTGCGCCGAGCCGCCGTCATGACCGCGAGCCAGGCCCGGCTGCTGGCCAATCCCGGCTTGATGGCTGACATCGATGAGTTTGCTGCCAACCCGGACGCGGGCGTGCGCCATGGCCGCCCGCGGCGGCGGTGACGATGCCAGGGCTTGAGCCGAACTACTCCCAGCAAGCATTGGCAACCATAGATCGTCTGGAAAGTGGAGCGGACGACAAGCTGCTCAACGCCGTGTGCGACGCCATCGACCTCATATGCGACCAGCCTGGCGACCGCAAGGCGAGAGCTGAGCAGCTACGGACGACGTCCGGCACTCCGGTCTGGAAGGTTCCGATCAGGACCTCGCACGATGACTGGGTCGTGTTGTGGTGGCCGCGTGACGACAAGGCTGACATCTATTACATCGGCGCGCTCTGACCTTGACCCACGGCTAGGCACCCGGCCTGGTCACTAGGCGCAGCCAAACCTCCGCACCTTCTCCGCGGACGGTGACGACGCCGTTCTCGAAGAACTGGATTCGCTGGCTCGTTCCGTGCCAGCCCAGTTTCTGGAGCCGTCGGGAAGCAACTCGACCGTACGACTAGGAACGGGAACGGAGTTGTACGGCTCTTTCCAGAAGATCGTGGCGTCTTCGTTTTCGTGGAACATCCCGATGACGCCGCGGCTGGCGCACCAGCGCCTACGGCCGGGTGGGCCTAGTCCTGTCAGAAGTTTGCGGCTTTTGTCGGATCGATCGGTGGTGAGGCGCCGACTTATCATCAGTTTTGGTCGCTAATCTGACCTATTTGATCCGGTTTGCGGGGGCGCAAACTGATGATAAGTCGTTCTGGGCATTGGCTTAGCGCGGGTAGAGGTGATTCGGCAATCCATCCCGCCGAGCCGCCCGACCGGTGCGATGGATGTGGCAATCCATAGCGGAAAACGGGTATGAATTCGGGGATCCATCGCGCCCGCCAGGCCCAGATCTGCGATGGATTCGGCAATCCATCGGACTAGCGGTGCCTACGACTGCCAGGGGTTGGGGTTGACGCCGCCCGGTATGGGGGCCGCTGGGTCGTAGGGGGTGCGGGTGTAGATGAAGGAGCCAATGTCTAGGGCGGTCACCTGGCCGTCGGCGTCGGTGACGACGGTGAGTGGCTCGCCTGCCATATAGCCGTCGATGCCGCGCCAGCCGCCAGCGTCGTCGCGGCGGAACCGCATGCCAGGTCGGTCGGCGCCGTCTCTGCTCAGCTTGAGTTCACCGGCCGACAGGCTGAGCGTGTGGGGAGCGGCACCCCAGAACCAGGCTCCGAGTAGCGCGAGCACGTCGGCGTCGACGTTGGCCGGCTTCCACTCCGCTGGCAGGTAAGGTTCCTGCTCGGCCAGGATCGTCAGCAGCTCGGCAGCGAGTGACATGCTGCAACCGGTGGTGGAGTTGCACGCCACGATCACGGTGTCGCTGCCCGGCGCGTCGGTGATTCCGAGCATCGCGACGAAACCAGGCATCGACCCGGTGTGCCCATAGCGACGTCCGACGGAGTGCCATAGCTGCAGGCCCAGCCCGTAAGCAGAAGTCCATGGCTGACCGGTCGCTTCGACGATCATCACGGGCTCGCGCATCTCGGCCAGGGTCTCCGGCGCGATGATGCCGTCCGCCTGCCCGCTCAGCAGCCTGGCGAACCTGGCCAGGTCGGTCACCGTCGTCCAGAGTTGCCCGGCCGGCGCCATCGCGCCAGCGTCGTGCTCAGGCTCTTCGAGCAGTACGTCAGCGTACGGGTGCACGGCATAGCCGGTCGCGTGCGGGGCTTTCGGGCGCGACGTTGTCCTGGTCATGCGCAGCGGTGTCAGCAGGTCTCGCGAGATCACTTCATACCAGGGCAGCCCGTGCTTGGCCTCGAGCAGCGCGCCGAGCAGCGCGAAACCCACGTTGGAGTAGTGGAACCGGCTGCCCGGCTGAAAGCGGGGCGCGTCGTCGCCCAGCGACCCCGCCGCCAGGGCGTCCAGCGATGAGCCCGGCGTGCGCTCCCACCACGGGCCCGCGGTTTCCGCGCGCAGGCCGGCCGAGTGGGACAGCAACTGGCCGATGGTCATCGACGCGACCGCTCCTGACGCGCCAAGGTCATCGGCGTTCAGATGGTCACCAAGCTGGTCGGACAGGCTGACCTGGCCGGCGTCGCGCAGGCGCAGTACCGCGACGGCGATGAAGGACTTGGTGATCGAGCCCGCCCGGTACTGGGTGTCGGAATCAGGCCGGCGGCCGCAGACTAGACCACAGCCGCCCGTCCAGACAAGCTCGCCGTCCCTGGCCAGCCCGGCGACGATCGATGGCAGGCGCTCGTCGGCTTGGTCACCCGCCAGCCGCGCATCGAGCATCCGCTTTGTTCGGCCATCGAGCATGGTGGCTACCGTACTCTTGGTGGTCTTTGCCAACCGAAGGGGGCAAGTTGCCGTTCTCGCTACCTGACAGCGATGTCGTGTCGATCATCGATGCTCCGCCGACCCCGCTGGCTCTGCCGTCACCTGATGAGCAGTTCCTTATTCTTTTGCACTACCAGGCGCATCCGCCTATTTCGATGCTCGCCAGGCCCTCGGTCAAGCTAGCCGGGATTCGGATCGACCCGGCTCTGGGCGCGCGGCAGCGCACCAGGAGGTTCAGCGGGCTGTCCGTGTTGCGGATCTGCGACGGAACTCTGCGGGATCTACTCCTGCCAGAGGACGCCCAGGTCAGCGTGCCGGTGTTCGCGCCGGACGGTCGGCGGTTCGCCTTCAGCGTCGATGAGCCTGACGGCATCGGCGTCTGGGTAGCCGACACTGGCGACGCCACCGCGGTCCAGGTCCCAGGGCTGCGCGTGGTCGATGTGCTAGGCGGCGAGCCGCCGAGTACCGGTGCGACGATCACCTGGTGCAGGGACGGCAGCCGCCTGCTCGTGCTTGGTGCGGCGACCCGGAACTCCGTGGTGGACGACACCGCGGCCGGGTCCGGAGTCGTCGAGCCGAGGATCGATGAGGCCGTTGGCAAGAAGTCCAAGATGGCGACTTTCCAGGATCTGCTGAAGACATCGGCCGACGAGGACATGTTCGAGGCACTGGCGACCTCGGTGCCGCTCAAGGTTGACCCGGTGACTGGGGAGTCGCAGCGGCTTGGACCGCCTGGCCTCTACCAGTACGTTGGCGATTCCCCCGATGGGGAGTACCTCTTGGTCTACCGGCTGCAGAGACCATTTTCCTTCCGCGTCCCTTATGGCTACTTCGCGAGGCGGATCGAGGTCTGGACCGCGGCCGGCCAGCCTACGGCGGTGATCGCCGACACGCCGGTCAGCGACGAGGTCCCGATGTTCGGCGTGCCGGTCGGGCCGAGGTCCGTATCCTGGGCCGAGCGGTCGCCGGCGAAGCTGCTGTGGACGGAGGCGCTCGACGGCGGTGACCCGATGGAGCCGGCCGAGCACCGGGACGCGATCATGACTCTGGCCGCGCCGTTCGACGCCGAGCCTGACCTCGCGTTCCGGATCGAGCACCGGTACCTGGGCTCGAGCCACTTCGACGCGCCGGACACGCTCATGCTCACCGAGCACGACCGGGACCGGCGCTGGTTGCGTACCTGGATCTGCGACGTCGCCCAGCCTGAGCGCAACCGGGTGCTGTTCGACCTGTCGGAAGATGACGCCTACGGCGACCCCGGCGACCCGATGATGCGACTGCATCGCGATGGCGCCAGGACGATCCGCCAGGTCGGCCAGGACATCTTCCTTCGGGGCGACGGCGCCACGCCTAACGGCGAGCGTCCGTTCGTCGACCGATACAACCTCGAGACCGGCGAGACAACGCGGCTGTTCCACAGCTCGGCCGACGAGCACGAAGCCGCGATCTGCTTCGCCGACGGCCGCGCGGATCAGGTCGTTGTCTGGCATCAGAGCAAGACCGAGCCGCCCAACCTGTGGATAGCCGCCGCTGGGGACGCGGCGGTGAGCGGCGTGGCGCGCCGGCCCCTGACCGACTGGCCTGACCCGCATCCGGCGGTCACCCAGATGGAGAAGCGGATGATGCTGACCGACCGCGGCGACGGCGTCCAGCTATCCGGCATGCTGTACCTGCCGCCCGGCTATGAGCCGGGTCGTGACGGTCCGCTCCCGCTGGTGATCTGGGCCTACCCGCTCGACTACGGTGACGCGGGAACGGCCAGTCAGGTGCGCGTCACCAGCACAAGGTTCACCAGGCTGAACTCCGCCGACCCCACGTGGTTCGTGCTGCGCGGCTACGCGGTGCTCGCCAACGCGACGATGCCGGTGATCGGTGATCCGGAGACGAAGAACGACACCTACGTCGAGCAGACCGTCGCGGCGGCCGCTGCCCACATCAAGGCGGTGGTGGACTGCGGGGTGGGTGACCCGGCGCGGGTGGCTGTCGGCGGCCACAGCTACGGCGCGTTCATGACCGCGAACCTCCTGGCGCACACCGACCTATTCGCGGCGGGCATCGCCAGAAGCGGCGCCTACAACAGGTCGCTGACCCCGTTCGGCTTCCAGAGCGAGCGGCGTAGCTTCTGGGAGGTGCCGGCGATCTACGACCGGGTGTCGCCGTTCAGGTACGCCGACCAGATCAGCGCCCCGATCTTGCTGGTGCACGGCGAGCAGGACGCCAACTCGGGGACCTTTCCGGTTCAGTCCGAGCGGTTGTTCCAGGCCATCCAGGGCACCGGAGGCACCGCCAGGCTGGTGACCTTGCCGTTCGAAAGCCACAGCTACATCTCCAGGGAGTCGGTGCTGCACGTGCTTGCCGAGCAGTTCGACTGGCTGAACAGGTGGCTAGGCGCCGCTGCCTAGCTTGAAGTTGCCGAAGGCCCGGGGCCTGCGGGGGGTGCTCCCCCCGCAGCCCAGCCGGTAATGGGGTATCCAGCCAGGAAGGGTGACCGGCCGCGCAGGTCATCGCGCACCATCCGGCCGAGCTTACGCGTCTCCCGGCGGTTGATCAGGCCGCCAGCGACGGCCCCGGTAAGCAGGGGGGCGAGCGAGAACGCGCTCCGGCCTGCCCGCGCGGCCAGTCGTCGCTGCAATTGCCTAGCCAGCGGGGACCCGGCGGCCAGCACCAGGCCGCCGGGTGCCAGCGCCACGCCTCGGCGCGACGCCCACGCGCCGACGTAGGCCGTTGCCCGCTCCATGACGCCGCCCGGCGCGCGCATCCCGTAGACCTCGTGTAGTTCGGCCACGAGCTTGATCTCGATGCCGACGACCGAGAGCGTCTCGGTGGCGATTTCCACACCGGCGGCCGGCACAAACGGCAGCACCGACCAGGCGCCGACCGCGACGCCGACGGTTGCCGACGCTCGCGAAGCGCCCTCGATCAGCGCGTCGGCGATCTGATCAGGGGTTCGGTGCGGGTACTGAGACCGAAGCGTGGCCAGATCCCTGACGGGCAGCCGCGGCGCCATCGCCAGCACCTGGCCGCTTAGCCACTTGCCGCCGGAACTGACGCCTCGCCCGGTGATCTGGGCGCCTCGGCGGGCGGCGTTGCCGATCGCGGCCCCTAGCCGCCGCGTGCTCGTCACCCGATCGGCTCGCCTGGCCGCACGCCGGGCGAGCCGGGCACGAACTCCACGAAAGCCGCGCTTACGGACCTCGACGCTTTGGCGCTCGTCGCTGGCGGCTAGCTCGACGGCTTCTGAGACGGTGTCAAGCGCAGCCTGGGTTACCTCATCTGGCTCGTTTCCCGTTGGCTCCATAACTTACAGGAGGTATCACATCTTGGCTGCCGTGGTCTCCCCCCAGTCCGCTTTACCCGATGGCTATGGCACACTCCAAGCCATGACTGAGGAGACATTGGTTGTTATCAAGCCTGACGGCGTGGCACGGGGGCTGACCGGCCGGATCATCGATCAGTTTCTCGACGCGGGGCTTGAGTTGACGCGGCTTGAGCTAAGGAACGCGCCCGCTGAACTGATTGAGCGGCACTACCCGGATGACGAGGCCTGGCTGGGCGCGGTTGGAGGCAAGACGCTCGCCGACTACGAGCGGCTCGGGCTTGATCCGGCCGAGTACTTTGGCGCGGTTGACCCAGTGGTAATCGGCCGGGTGATCAAGGGGTGGCTGATCGACTACCTGACCCAGGGCCCGGTGGTAGCGATGGTCCTGCGCGGTAACGAGGCGGTGAACCGGGCGCGAATGCTCTGCGGCAACACTGTGCCTGCTCAAGCCGATCCGGCGACGATCAGGGGCCGCTTCAGCTCGGATTCAGCCGCTGCCGCGAACGCCGAGAAACGGCCGATCCAGAACCTGGTGCACGCCTCGGGCAACCCGGACGAGGCAAGTCACGAGATCGGCTTGTGGTTCCCCTAACTAGGGGCCGCCGTCGCTGATCGTCAACAAGCCGTCAACAGCCGTCAACAAGTAGCGCGGCCGATGCGTAGGAGGATTCGGCCGGGCGAGATGAAGGCATATGAAGGAAGGGTGCCCGCCGGAGCGTGACCAGGCAGTCGATGTGACGATGCGCGAGGCCCCTGCGGCGGGCCCAGCACGGCGGCTACCCTTTCTTTGATGTTCGCCGGCCTGGCTGGGTCGGGTGAGTATGCCCGGCTGCCGTACAAGCTCGCATAGAGTGACCGTTCGAGGAGTGCATCGCGCGTGCGAAGGAGGATTGCGTGGCTCGCCCAGTAGCGCCGGTCCGCCAGTCGCAACCGCCGATGGAGCGGGTCTCCCGGCGGGGCCTCGTGCCCTGGCGCCACACGCCGCCGCTTCGCGGCAGGCGCCTCGTCACCCGGCTGATCCTGGCCTGCGTCACTACGTTCGTGTTCATCGCCGGATGGTCGCTCGGGCACGCGCTGACCGCGCCGGGCGGAGGCACGATGGCGGAGCGAGTCGCCGAATGGGCGCGTACTCACTACCTGAGCCCGCTGGTGACCTTCGGCGAATGGCTGAGCTACAGCCCGCCGAAGAAGGGCGGTAACCCGAACGCCCACTTCAACAAGCTGGGCGGCCAGATCGTGCACAAGCGGAAGCACTACCACGGGCTGGTTCCGATTATCCCCGACAACCTGGCACCGATCGCCGGGCACCGGCTGCCGGGCGAGGGCATCTGGCGTGAGGTCGAGACCATCAAGGGCAAGCCAGCAGTATTCAAGACCTACCTGCGGTTCAGCAGCGTGTACACGTCCTACTACGCCGGGATCGTCTCGATGGACCAGCGGCTGCTCAAGTTCAGCCTGCGGCCCGGCACGGAGGACCCCGGACCTGGCAACTGGGGTGCGACCGACTACCTGGCCTCGGGTAGCCGGACCGGTCTGATCGCTACTTTCAACAGCGGATTTAGAATTTATGCCTCAGGCGGAGGTTTCTACCTGCACGGGCGCTACCAGGGTGCGCTGGTGAAGGGCGTTGCCTCCGAGGTGTACTACAAAAACGGTCGGCTCGCGATCGGGACGTGGGGGCGCGGCAAGCTGCACATGGGATCCGACGTCGCCGCCGTCCGGCAGAACCTGCGCCTGATCGTCGTCAACGGCAAGGTCCCGGCGGCCGTCGACCAGAATGTGCTCTCGACGTGGGGGGCGACGCTCGGCGGCGGGTACTACGTGTGGCGCTCTGGGATCGGGATCACCAAGGACGGCCGGGTCGTCTATGTCTACGGGCCGGCGCTCAACGTCAGGGAGCTTGCCAGCCTGCTCAGGCGGGCCGGTGCCGAATCGGGAATGGAGCTCGATATCAATCCCGACTGGATGTCGTTCATGTACTATCTGGCGAAAAATCATCCAGCCGACCCGACGCCGGTGAACTTGTTGCCAACCCAGGTTCAGCCGCCTGACAGGTATTATTTCCCCGCAAACCGCGACTTCACGGCGGTCTTCGCCCGATGACAGTGCCTACGCCAGCGACTCAGGTCAATGAGTCGCGGAGCAGTACGATAACGCGCCTGCCCGGCCCGTTCCGGTGGGTGTACGCCGTGCTGCAGACCACGAGGCCGCGGCAGTGGCCGAAGAACTTGCTGGTCTTCGCCGCACCGCTGGCCGGGCACACGCTTGGCCGCCACGGCGGGTTCTGGTATGCGCTGACCGCCGCGGTCGCGTTCGTCGCCGCGTCGTCGGCGGTGTACCTGGTGAATGACGTGGTGGACGTGGAGCGGGACCGCAACCACCCATATAAGCGGTCGCGTCCGATCGCCGCTGGCCGGTTGCCCATATCGCACGCCATCACGGTGGCTGTGTGCTTCGTGCTCGCCGCGCTCGGCGCCGGGTTCGTGATCGGCGAGCCGATGCTGACGCTGGTGATCACCGGCTACCTGACGATCTCGTTCCTGTACTCGGCCGGGCTCAAGCACACGCCGGTGATCGAGCTCGCCTGCGTTGCCTCCGGGTTCGTGCTTCGGGTGCTCGGTGGCGCGGTCGCCACCCACGTGCCGCCGAGTGGCTGGTTCTTGCTGGTCTGCAGCCTCGGCGCGCTGATGGTGGCGATCGCTAAGCGCTTCACGGAGTTGACCGTCCTTGGTGCGGACGCGGTCAAGCACCGGCCGGCCATGCGCGGCTACTCCGCTCGGGCGCTTCGCGTCGCGCAGCGCGTCGTGTCCGCCGTCATGGTGGTCAGCTACGTGTTCTGGGCGGCGAACGAGCCAGTGCTGCGCACCAGGATCTGGCACCTGATCAGCTCGATCGCGCTGCTGGCCGCGCTGACCCGGTTTGACCGGCTCACCGCACGCGCGAGCAGCAAGCCGGTTGAAGACCTGATTGCCCGCGATCCGGTGATGGTCGGTTGCGAGGTTTCCTGGCTGGTACTGTTCGCGCTCGGGCTGTAGCTCATCTAGTCGCGGCTCGTCTAGCCTCGGCTGTTGCTAAGGAGCTTTCCATATGTTCGGTGACCTGGGTCGGCCGGCCCGCGTGCTGCTGCTCGGCGGCACCAGTGAGATCGGGCTGGCGATCATCGCCGCAATCAAGGCTCCGGTCGATACGCAGGTGCTGCTGGCCGGGCGGGACGAAGCGAGGCTGGCCGCGGCGGGCAAGGATCTTCCGTTCGCCGCCAGCACGATCGCGTTCGATGCGATCGAGACCGGCACGCACAAGGCGATGATCGATCAGGTCTTCGCGGCCGGACCGGTCGACCTGGTGATCGCGGCGACCGGGATACTGACGCCGCAGTCCGAGGTCGACGCGGACCCGGTTCTTGGGGCGCGCATGATCGAGGTCAACTTCACTAGCCACGTCACCACCGTGCTCGCAGCCGTCGCGCACATGAAGGCCCAGCAGGGCGGTGGGACGATCGTGGTGCTGTCCTCGATCGCCGCGGTCCGGCCGAGGAAGGCCAACTTCGTGTACGGGGCGGCCAAGGCTGGCCTGGACGCGTTCGCGTGCGGCCTGAACGACGCTCTTGAGGGCACGGGCATCCGGTTGCTGCTGGTCCGGCCAGGGTTCGTCATCGGCCGCATGACCGCCGGGATGACCGCGGCGCCGATGTCGTCGACGCCAGCCCAGGTCGGCGCTGCGGTGTCGGCCGCGCTCGAAGGCGGCGCCTCGCGGGTCTGGGTGCCGCGCAGCCTCAGCGGGCTGGCGATGGCACTGCGGATGGTGCCAAGACCGCTATGGCGCCGGATGCGCCGCTAGCGGGCATGCCGGGTTTAAGGCCCGCTTATTGGGACAGTTTCAGGTTCCTAGGCACGGAGCGTTCTACCGGGTAACGCACGGTAGGCCTCTACGCTGGGCAAACGCGAGCTGGCGGGGCTATTAACACAACGTTTACATGCCTAGAAAGGTAAAGTCTTTACTAGGTGATTCGCGTTTTATTAATGCGCTTTGGCATTGGCGTGCCAGTCGGCCGGGCATGATCATTTCCGGCCGGACCGGGCGCTTCATTGGCGCCTCGGGCCGCGCCAGTGATCTCAAGAGGCAAGGAGGCGTTCGCTGTGAGCACCACAGGCTCGACCCTCACCCGAACTCAGCACATCGGTGCTGGGGCGCGGCAACTGCACATCGCTATGGTCGCTCCGCCCTACTTCGATGTCCCGCCATCGGCGTACGGCGGCATCGAGACCGTCGTCGCTGACCTGGTAGACGCGCTGGTCGCGCGTGGTCACATGGTGACATTGATCGGCGCTGGCCGCCACGCCACCAGGGCTCAGCGGTTCATCACGACCTACGACGAGGGACCAGCTGACCGGCTCGGGGAACCGATGCCAGAGATAGTGCACGCGGCGAAGGTAGCCGCCATTCTCGACACGCTGGACGTGGACGTGATCCACGACCACACGATGGCAGGACCCCTGATGGCCAGGGGTCGGCTCACGCCAACCGTGGTGACCGCCCACGGCCCGGTGCAAGGTGACTGCGGCGACTACTACGAAGCGCTCGGCGACACAATCCAGCTTGTCGCCATCTCCGACGCCCAGCGAGCGGCCGCTCCTGACCTGCCGTGGTCGGCGCGGGTACACAACGCGATCAGGGCCCAGACCTTCCCGTTCCGCACCGAGAAGGAGGACTACGCTCTTTTCCTCGGCCGATTCCACCCAGAGAAGTCGCCGCACCTGGCGATCGACGCGGCCCGGGCCGCCGGAATGCCGATCATCCTGGCCGGCAAGTGCAGCGAGCCGATCGAGCGCGCCTACTACACCCGTGAGATCGAGCCGAGAATCGGCAACGACGTCACGATCTTCGGCATCGCCGATGCGACGGCCAAGCGCAGACTGCTGTCGCGGGCCGCGTGCATGCTGTTCCCGATCTCCTGGGAAGAGCCGTTCGGCCTGGTCATCATCGAGGCGATGGTATGCGGCACCCCGGTGGTGGCGCTACGCCGAGGAGCGGTGCCCGAGCTTGTTCTCGACGGCCACACGGGCATCATCGTCGACGAGCCCGGCGAACTGCCCGAGGCGATAGCACGGGCTCGGCACATCGATCCGGCCGCGTGCCGCAAGCACGTGGAAGCCAATTTCACCGTCGAGGTGATGGCGGAAGGTTACGAGACCGTCTACCGGCAGGCCCTGGCGCTCGCGCCCGAGTCGTGGATGACCGTGGCCGGCCAGGCGCCCGTTCTCTAGCGTCCCGCCCGTAGCATCCCGTTGCAGCGTCCCGCTGTGCTGAAAGGTGGCCACCGCTCAGGTGTCGGTGGCCACCTTCGGCTGTAGGCTCTGAGGATGTGGGGGGTCAAGGCACCCGGGCGACACAGCGGCTAGCCCTGCTGGGCATACCGTTCAAGTTGCATAACTACACCCATGACCGCAACGCGGCCTCCTACGGGACCGAGGCGGCCGCGGCGCTGGGCTTGCTCGGAGTGTCGGCCGGGCAGGTGTTCAAAACGCTGATCGTGTCCGTTGACGGCCAGTTGACCGCAGCCGTGGTCCCGGTGACCGGCCAGCTAAACCTGAAGGCGCTGGCCGGGGCGGTCGGCGGCAAGAAGGCCGAGATGGCGCAGATCGCCGAAGCCGAGCGGGCAACCGGCTACGTGGCGGGCGGCATATCGCCGGTGGCCCAACGCAAGAGCCTGCCTCTCGTGCTCGACGCCTCCGCGCTTTGCTACCAGACCGTCTTCTGCAGCGCCGGCCAGCGAGGGCTGGAACTAGAACTAGCCCCAGACGACCTAGCTCTAGCCACCGGCGCCACGGTAGCCTCCATCGCCAGACCGTAACCCGGCCTCGAGCCGGGCGGGGGTGCGCAATGGGAGTCGGCGGCTGATCGCCAGGCCGGTCACCGCTGCCGCGCCAGTGATCGCGAACGCGATTGCTACCCCAAAGGTCAGCGGCCAGCGAAGGCTGACAGCGGCGCTGATCGCCGCACCGCCGATGCCGATGCCCAGTGCGCTGCCGAGTACGTCGGCCAGGTTCAGCGACGCCGAAGCCCAGCCTTCCCGCCCGGCCGGGGCCGCGTCCAGCATCAGCAGCGTGATCGGGGCATACGACAGGCCCATGCCAAGCCCGGCGATCGTCCACGCGGCGATGCCCTCGACGATGCTGACGCGGCTGGCCAGCATGAGCGCTAGTCCGGCGATGCCGGTCAGGATGATCGCGAAACCAATCCTGACCAGGCGTCGGCCCTCCCATCGGGTGTTCATCCGCGCCTGGATCCAAGCGCCGGCCGTCCACGCCAGCGTCGACCCGGTAACCGCGACGCCGGCCACCACCGGACTGTAGTGGCGCAGGATCGTGATGGTCAACGTCACGAACGCGTCGGCGCCGAAGAACGCGAACGTCAGCAGCGACCGGGTTAGTATCGTCGCCGGCAGTCCGTACCGGGCGGTCAGCGTGCCTGGCGGCATAAGCCGCCGCAGCAACGGTACGCCAACGATAAAGCCGCCCGCGATGAGCACGGCCCCGGCGATGATGGCCAGGTCACGGCCCGGCAAGCCGTGGTTGGCCAGTCGGCCCGAGGCCTCAGCCACATGGTTCGCGAATCGAGGCACAGCCTGAGGAGCATCGCGAGGTGCACCATCAGCGCTCGCCCCGGCAGAGCCCGCCGCGGCGCTGCCAGACCCGGCGGCCAGCGTCAGCCCCCCGAGCACGAGCCCGGCGGCGGCGGCAACGCCGACTCCGTCGGCCAGCCGATGGCCCTTGGGGGCCGGTGTCGCTGGTCGGCCGAGCTTGACCAGCGCGGGTAGGGCGAACGGGCTGGTCAGCGCGATGAACGGCAGCAGCCCGAGAAACACCCAGCGCCAGCCGAACAGCCTGGCGATCTCGGCGCTGACCGCGGGACCGGCAAGGCCAGGTGCCACCCATGCTGTTGACAAGATCGCCATCATCTTCGGGCGCAAGCCTATCGGGCAGGCTTCGGCCGATCGCGACATAGGCGACCGACGGCACGGCGCCGGCGCCGAGGCCTTGCAGCGCCCGCCCGGCTACCAGCACCGTCATCGACGGCGCCAGCCCGGCGATGGTGAGACCCGCGACGAAGACAATGATCCCGGCGATATACGGGATGGCCGGTCCGTGCTTGTCCGCGGCCCGCCCGGCGGCGACGATGCCGATCATGGTGCCGAGCAAGAACGCGCTGAACACGAACCCGTACAGGTTCAGCCCGTGCAGGTCGCGTGCCACGACCGGCATCACGGTCACTACGGCGAGGGCCTCGGCCGCCACGAACGTGATCGTCAGTACCAGGCCGCCGGTCAGCGCCCGCCGCTGCGCCGACCACAACCCGTCAGACATGTTCCCTCTCCTCGCTCGTCCGTATCAGCTCGTCCCGGAGTCACAGCATAAGAATTGAAGTGCGCTTGAAGTAAAGTCCGTTACGCGGGAACGATCGCAATGTCAGTACGGCGCGAGGAGGTTCGGCAGCAGGAGACCTGGTCCCGCTGTGGTTCCTGGCACAATACAGGATCAGCTGTCATGGGCTAAGGAGCGCCCGCTCATGCAAGGCGTGGTCAAAGGCTTTGCGAACCGGGGGCGCATCATCGCAGCGACCGACGCTGCCTGCAAAAGACGCGTCGCGTCGTTTGGCTACGTCGTCTCCGATGGGCGATGGGCGCTCGAACAGCACAACTACGCCGACCGGCGTCCGCACCCCACCGGTCCGAGCGCTGTGCTGGTGGCCGAACTCCGCGCGGTCGCCCTGCTGCTTGAGCGCTCGCCGCCGCTGCCGGCGATCCTGCTGATGGACAACGCCCTGGCCATTCGCTTTCTGCACGCTTGGCAGCGCGGCGAGTCCGAGCGGATGCCCACGGGATACAGCCCGCTTGAGCGGTGGGGTCCGGGCGCGCCGACGCCGACGCTTGTTCGGCTGTCGAGGCTGATGGTCGAGCATCCGGGGATCTGGATCGAACATGTCCGGGCGCGCAAGCGTCACCCGCTGAGCGAAGCGGCCGACGCCTTGGCGTCGTTGTCGATGCGCGGACTGCCCGCTGAAGAGACCCGGTCCCGGGCAGAAGAGCTGGTCCAGGCGTTTGTCGCCCAGTGGCACGATCTGCCCGGTGCCCCGGCGTCTGGTTAGTTCACCGGCGGCGTGCAGACCGCGCCCCGGTCAGCGCCTCCGACCAGCGCGGCGTACTTGCCCAGCGCCCCGCTGGTGTAGTTCGGCGCAGGACGCTTCCAGCCAGCCCGCCGCCTTTCCAGCTCCGACTCGTCCACCAGCAAGTCGAGCCGCCGTTGCGGCACGTCGAGCACGATCGGGTCGCCATTGTGGACCAGCGCGATCGGCCCGCCGTCAAACGCCTCAGGCGCGGTGTGTGCGATACACGCCCCGAAAGTAGCGCCGGAGAACCGCCCGTCCGTCACGAGCACGACGTCCTTGCCGAGCCCAGCGCCCTTGATCGCCGCGGTCACGGCCAGCATCTCGCGCATGCCCGGCCCGCCCTTCGGCCCTTCGTACCTGATCACCACGACGTCGCCCTTGGACACCCCGCCAGTGGTGATCGCCGCGAAGGCGTCCTCCTCGCGCTCGAACACCCGGGCGTTACCGGTGAATCGCAGTGTGTCAAGCCCAGGTACCTTGACCACGGCCCCGTTCGGCGCGAGGGTGCCGCGCAGCACGGCGAGCCCGCCTTCCGCCAAAATCGGGTCAGTTACCGGGTGAACCACCGTGCCGTCAGGCCGCGCGGCGCAAGCCACGTTCTCGGCCAGCGTCCGCCCGTTGATCGCCACGGCGTCGCCGTCGATCAGCCCGGCCTCAAGCAGTTCGCGCAGGACCACAGGGAGCCCGCCGACCTGGTCAAGCTCACTCATAACGAACCGGCCGGCGGGCCGCATCGACGCGATCAGCGGTGTCCGGCGGCTCACCTGGTCGAAGTCGTCGAGCGTCAGCTCGACCTGCGCCTCGGTCGCGATCGCGAGCAGATGCAAGATCGCGTTCGTGGAGCCTGCCGTCGCCATCACTACTGCCGTCGCGTTGAGGAACGCCGTCCTCGTCATGATGTCCCTCGGTCGAAGCCCGGCCGCCAGCGCCCGCACGGTCACCTCGCCGGTCGCCCGGGCCAGCGCCGTCCGCTCGGCGCTCACCGCCGGCGGCGTGGCCGCTCCCGGCAGCGCCATCCCGAGCGCCTCCGAGCATGCCGACATGGTGTTCGCCGTGTACATGCCCGCGCACGACCCGGCGCCTGGACAAGCGGCGCGCTCGACCGCGAGCAGATCGGCGTCCGACATCTCACCGGTCGCCTGGGCTCCAACCGCCTCGAACACGTCCTGGATTGTCAGTGTCCGCCCGAGCGCGTGGCCGGGCAGGATCGTGCCGCCGTAGAGGAACGCGGCGGGCACGTTCAGCCGGGCGCAGGCCATCAGCATGCCGGGCAGGGACTTGTCGCAGCCGGCGATCGCGACCAGCGCGTCGAAGCGTTCGGCGTGCACCATCAATTCCACCGAGTCGGCGATCACCTCCCGGCTGACCAGGGACGCCTTCATGCCTTCGTGGCCCATCGCGATCCCATCGGACACCGCGATCGTGCCGAACTCGATCGGCACGGCTCCCGCCTGCCTGACGCCCTCCTTGGCCGCGGCGGCGAGCCCATTGAGGTGCAGGTTGCAGGGCGTGACCTCGTTCCAGGAGGAGGCCACGGCGACCTGCGGCAGCTTGAGGTCCTCCTCGCTGAGCCCGACCGCGCGGAGCATCGCCCGCTGCGGCGCCCGGGCCGGTCCTGTGGTGAGCGGCCCGCTTCGCGGCCGTGGAAGACTGTTCATAGCTAAATTCAAGCCCTTCTAAGCGAAACTAATCCTGTCCAGGACATCGCCCTCGGCAGGCCAACGACAGCAAGGGGCCCACGCTGCTGCCATAGCGACAGCAAGGGGCCCACGCGCGAGCCCGGCGAGGATTTAAGCCCCTGCCGCCACGAGCGTCTGGGCCCCGGCCCGGAGCAGGCCGTAGCTGATGCCGTCGGCCAGAGCTTCCCAGGACGCGGTGACGATGTCGTCGGACACGCCGACCGTAGTCCACTCGCCCTCATGGTCGGCCGACGTCAGCATGACCCGGGTGACGGCCGACGTCGCCGCCCGCCCGTCGAGTATCCGGACCTTGTAGTCGACTAGGTGAATGTCGGCGAGCTGCGGATATAGATCGGTCACCGCCTTGCGCAGCGCCTGGTCGAGCGCGTGCACTGGCCCGACGCCTTCGCCGACCGCGACAACCCGCTGGTCCCCGAGCAGCAGCCGGACGATCGCCTCGCTGCGGTCGGTGCCGTCCGTCCGCTCAATTACCACCCGGTATCCCTCGAGGTCGAACCAGGACGGCTCTCGTCCTGCGACCCGCCGAACCAGCAATTCGAACGACGCGTCCGCCGCCTCGAACGCGTACCCCCGATGCTCAGCCGCCTTGATCTCTTCGAGCACAACCGCGGCAAGCTCTGGCTCGGACGACAGGTCAAGCCCAAGTTCGGCGGCTTTGACCAGCACGTTGCTCCGTCCAGCAAGCTCGCTGACGAGCACATGCGCCTGATTGCCGACCTTCGCCGGGTCGACGTGCGAGTAAGCGTCCGGCCGCCGGGCAATCGCCGAAGCGTGCAACCCAGCCTTGGTGGCGAACGCCGATGACCCGACGTAGGGCTGCTTGGCGTCGAACGGCAGGTTGGCCAGCTCCGCGATCTCGCGGGCAGTGCTAGCTAGTGCCCCCAGCCGTCCAGGCGGCAGCAGCTCGTGATCGCGCTTCAGCTCCAGCCCGGCGATGATCGCGAACATATCCGCGTTGCCACACCGCTCGCCGTATCCGTTGGCAGCACCTTGCACGTGGGTGGCTCCGGCGCCGACCGCCATCAGCGAATTAGCGACCGCGCAAGCCGAGTCGTTGTGGCAGTGCACGCCAACCCGCAGCGAGGGGAACTTCCCGAGTACCTCGCGCACGATCGCCGCGATGTCGTCGGGCAGCGTCCCGCCGTTGGTGTCGCACAGCGCCAGCGTGTCGGCGCCAGCCTCAGCGGCAGCGGCGAGCACGTCCAGCGCATAACCGGCGTCAGCGAAATACCCGTCGAAGAAGTGCTCGGCATCGAACACGACCCGCCGCCCCTCGCGGACGAAGAACCGAGCCGAGTCACCGACCATCGCGAGGTTCTCCTCGCGGGTAGTCCGCAGAGCCTCATCGACATGGAGCGTCCACGACTTGCCGACCAGCGTCACGATCGGTGTGTTGGCTACGAGCAGGGTTTCGAGGTCGGTGTCCCCATCGGCCGACCTATTGGGCCGCCGGGTAGCCCCGAACGCGGCCAGCTTGGCGTGATGCCAGGGCAGCTCACTCGCTCTTGCGAAGAACTCCTTGTCCTTAGGATTCGACCCAGGCCACCCCCCTTCGACGACGTCGACGCCGAGGGTGTCGAGTGCGTGGGCGACTCTTAGCTTGTCGTCGACCGTTAGGTCTAGGCCGACTTGCTGCGAGCCGTCGCGGAGGGTGGTGTCGTAGATCTCGACCGAGTGAGTCATCGAGCAACTCCCGCACCGGCAAGCTGGGCCGCTAGAGCAGACGCCCATCCGTCGGTCGACGCGGCACCGCCTTCGGCGAGTACCGCGTCGACGGCCGCGTCCAGGTCGGAGGCCGCTGCGGGCTCGCCGAGGTGATCGAGCATGAGGCTGGCCGACAGGACGGCGCCCGCTGGGTTCGCCTTGCCGGTGCCGGCGATGTCCGGGGCCGATCCGTGAACGGGCTCGAAGATCGAAGGGCCGGTCTTGTCCGGGTTGAGGTTCCCGCTCGCAGACAGGCCGAGTCCGCCGGTCAAGGCCGCCGCGAGGTCGGTGATGATGTCGCCGAACAGGTTGTCCGTCACGATCACGTCGAACCGGCCTGGGTCGCTGACCATGTACAGGCAAGCCGCGTCCACGTGCGCGTAGTCAAGCTGGACGCCGGTCTCGCGCGGCCACCTCCTGGGCGACCCGCATCCACAAACTGCCGGCGTTGGTCAGCACGTTGGTCTTGTGGACCAGCGTCAGCTTGCCGCCGCGCTTGGCCGCCAGTCCCGCCGCGTAGCGAACGCACCGCTCCACGCCGGCCCGCGTGTTCAGCGACTCCTCGGTCGCGGTCTCGAAGGCCGTGCCCCGATGGACCGAGCCGCCCGCGCCGGCGTAGAGCCCTTCGGTGTTCTCGCGGACGACGACCGCGTTCGAGGCTGGCCGAGTCACCGTGCAGACTCGCTACGCCCGGCCGGAGCCGAGCCGGACGCAGGTTGACGTACAGGTCAAGCTCGAACCGGAGCCGGAGCAGCAGGCCCCGTTCGAGTACTCCCGGCGGCACCGACGGACTCCCGACCGCACCCAATAGCACGGAATCGGATTTTCGCAGTTCGGATAGTTCATTGTCGGGTAGTACGTGACCGGTCTTGTGGTAGTACTCGGAGCCGAGCGGGCAATCGCGCCAGTCGATGCTGAAGCCGTGCTGCTTTCCGGCCTGGTCAACCAGATCCCGGGCCACCGCCGTGACCTCGGGGCCGATGCCGTCACCGGGGAGGTGGGCGACGACGTAGTTGCGTACGTGGTCAGGCATCAGCCTTGCTCCTCGTGGTCTGTCGGCGCGTCGAGCCAGCTCATCATCCGGCGTAGCGGGCGGCCGACTCGCTCGATCTGGCTGGTCGACGCTTCCTTGCGGAGCCGCTCGAAGTTCGGCCGGCCCGGCGTCGTCCTCGGCGATCCACTCGCGGGCGAAATCGCCCGACCTGATGTCGGTGAGGATCTTCGCCATCGCTTCCCTGGTGGGTTCGGAGATGACCCTCGGGCCCCTGGTCAGGTCGCCGTACTCGGCGGTGTCGCTGACCGAGTAGCGCATCCAGTTCATCCCGCCCGCCTGCATGAGGTCCACGATCAGCTTCAGCTCGTGCAGGCACTCGAAGTAGGCGACCTCGGGCTGGTATCCGGCCGCGACCAGGGTCTCGAAGCCCATGTTGACCAGCGCGGTGACGCCGCCGCAGAGCACAGCCTGCTCGCCGAACAGGTCCGACTCGGTCTCCTCCTGGAACGTCGTCACGAGCGCCCCAGCCTTGGTCCCCCCGATCGCCTTCGCGTAGGACTTGACCAGGTCCCACGCCTTCCCCGACGCGTCCTGCGCCACAGCGACAAGCACCGGCGTCCCCTGACCGGCCTCGTACTGCCACCGCACCGTGTGCCCAGGCGCCTTAGGCGCCACCATCGCCACGTCCACATCCGACGGGGGCGTGATATACCCGAAATGCATGTTGAACCCATGCGCGAAGAACAGCGCGTCCCCCGCCTTCAGCGAGGGCGCGATAGCCTCCGCGTAAAGGTGCCGCTGCCCGGTATCGGGAGTCAGCACCATCACCAGATCAGCCCAAGCGCACACCTGCTCAGGCGTCCCCACAGTGAGCCCAGCTTCGGCGGCCTTAGCCCGCGACTTAGACCCAGCAGGCAGCCCCACCCGCACGTCACAGCCCGAGTCATGCAAGCTAAGCGCGTGCGCATGCCCCTGCGACCCGTACCCAAGCACAGCGATCTTCCGAGACTGAATAAGCCCGAGGTCAGCGTCATCGTCGTAATAAACAGTGGCCATTTGTCGTGTCCTTTCGAGAGTTCTGAAATATCCGAGTACGGCGAGTCCCTAGGCCCCGACAGCCACGAGCGCGGGTTCCATGTCATCGGTGATCGTTTCGCTCCCTCGGGAGATAGCGATCAAGCCCGTTCGTACGACCTCGGCAGTCCCATGCGCTTCGAGCAGTTCGAGCAAGGCATCGAGTCGCCCCGGACTGCAGACCGCTTCGAGCACGATGGTGTTCGAGCCGAGGTCCACGACATTGGCGCGGAACGACGTCGCCAGGTCGACGAGTTCGGCCCGCAGGTCGGGGTTGACCCGCACCTTGATCAGCGCGAGTTCCCGTTCGATCGCCTCGTCTTGGCCCAGCTCGGTGACCTTGAGCACCCGGATGAGCTTCTCTAGCTGCTTGTGCACCTGATCGACCGGCGTCGAGGCGCCGTCGACGACGATCGTCATCCGGCTGACCCTCGGGTCCGAGGTCGGACCGACCGACAGCGAGGAGATGTTGAACGCCCGCCGCGAAAACAGCGCGGCGACGTGGGCGAGCACACCGGGCTTATTTTCGACCAGAACTGAGAGCGTATGGGTAGTCATCGGGCGAGCACCTCTCTGCGCGCGGCGGCCTGCTGCTCGGCCGCGGTGAACTCGGGCCCGAGCACGATGTCGTCGTTGGAATGACCGGCCGGCACCATCGGGAAGACGCCTTCGGCGTCGTGGGTGCGGAAGTCGACCACCGTCGGGACGTCGCAGATCGCGAGCGCCTTTTCCAGCACGGCGTCCACGTCGCCGGCCTGCTCGCAGCGCAGGCCGACGCAGCCGTAGGCCTCGGCGAGCTTGACGTAGTCGGGGATCGCGGTGCCGAGGTGCACCTCGGAGTAGCGCTCTTCGTAGAACAGCTCCTGCCACTGCCGCACCATGCCGAGGAAGCCGTTGTTGAAGATCAGCACCTTGATCGGCAGACCCTCGATCGCGCAGGTGGCCAGCTCCTGCGCGGTCATCTGGAAGCAGCCGTCGCCGTCGATCGCCACGACCAGTTCGCCCGGCCGGCCGATCTGCGCGCCCATCGCGGCGGGCACCGCGAAACCCATCGTGCCCAGTCCGCCGGAGTTGATCCAGCTGCGTGGCTTGGTGAACGCGTAGTGCTGCGACGCGTGCATCTGATGCTGGCCGACGCCGGCCACCACGATCGCGTCGCCGCCGGTCAGCGCCGACAGCCGCTCGACCACGTGCTGCGGCTTCAGCGGCCCGTCGGCGGTCCTGGGTGTAGCGAAGCGGGTAGCTGCGCTTCCAGCCGTCGGTGGTCGCGACCCAGTCGGCCGTGTCGGTCGGGCCGTTCGCGGCGACCTCGGCCCGCATCGCGGCGGCCAGATCGGGCAGCGCGGTGCCCAGGTCGCCGACGATGGCCACGTCGGGCTTGCGGTTCTTGCCGATCTCGGCCGGATCGATGTCGGCGTGCACCACCTTGGCGTTCGGCGCGAACGCGGACAGCTTGCCGGTCACCCGGTCATCGAACCTGGCGCCGAGCGCGACGATCAGGTCGCACTCCTGCAGCGCGGTGACCGCCGCGTACATGCCGTGCATGCCGGGCATGCCGAGCGCTAGCGGGTGGCTGTCGGGGAAGGCGCCGCGCGCCATCAGCGTGGTGACCACCGGTGCCTGGGCCAGTTCGGCCAGTTCGAGCAGCGGCGTCGTGCGAGTCGGACTTGATCACGCCGCCGCCGACGTAAAGGACCGGCCTGCGGGCCTGGTGCAGCAGCCGGGCGGCTTGCTCGATCTGCCCGGCATCGGGTTCGCCGGGCAGCTTGTAGCCGGGCAGGTCGAGCTCGGGCGGCCAGGACCAGGTGAACTGCGCCTGCAGGATGTCCTTGGGCAGGTCGACGAGCACCGGGCCCGGTCGGCCCGGTCGCCGCGATGTGGAAGGCCTCGGCGATGGCGGCCGGAATTCGTTCGACCTCGGTGACGAGTTCGTTGTGCTTGGTGATCGGCCCGGTGATCCCGGTGATGTCCGATTCCTGGAAGGCGTCGGTGCCGATCATCGCGGTGGGCACCTGGCCGGTGATCGCGACGATCGGGACCGAGTCCATGTAGGCGTCGGCGAGCGCGGTCACCAGGTTCGTCGCGCCAGGACCGCTGGTCGCCATGCAGACACCGACCCGGCCGGTGGCCCAGGCGTAGCCTTCGGCGGCATGGCCGGCGCCCTGCTCGTGCCTGACCAGCACGTGCCGGAGAGACGACGAACGCAGCGGGTCGTAGGCGGGCAGGATGGCTCCGCCGGGCAGGCCGAACACGATATCGACGCCCTGGCACTCCAGGCTGCGGACGAGCGCCTGGGCTCCGGTCACTTCCACGGATTGCTCCTTCTTGGTATGGGTCGGTGCTGGCCCTGTTCGCTGGCCCTTTCGGGTGTGCCCGCCAACAAAAAACCTCCTGGCCGTCCGGCCGAGGAGGAGTAGCGCGAGCCCGTCAGCAGGCTCGCGCTAGGTGATAAGGAGTACTCGGAACGACAGGATCATGATCACGAGGATCTCCGTGAATGGGCAATGGGCATCAGATGGCTGCTGCCGTGGGAGGCGACGCTGCCCGCCGCCCCCCACAATAGGGCATGGTCAGGTGCTCGCGTGGGCCGGGGGGCGGGATCGCGGGCAGCCAGTCTGGCCTGCGCTGCTCGAAATCGGCGATCGCGTCGCCGTGCCGCAACGTGATGCCGATGTCGTCCAGTCCTTCGAGCAGCCGCCACCGCGCGTAGTCAGGCAGCGCGAACGGCGTAGCTGACCGTCTGGGATGGCGACAGTGCGCTCGGCGACGTCGACGGTGACGGTCGCGGCTGGGTCGGCGGCGAGCGCGGTGGCCAGCGCAGCCACGGTGTCCTCGTCGGCCTGTGCGGTTACCAGGCCCGGCGCCGATGCTGTTGCCGCGGAAGATATCGGCGAAGCTAGGCGCGACCACGGCCTCGAAGCCGAAGTCCTGCAGCGCCCAGACGGCGTGCTCGCGGGACGAGCCGCAGCCGAAGTTAGGCCCGGCGATCAGGACTTCGCCTGGTCCGCCCCTGGCTGGTTGAGCACGAAGTCCGGGTCCGCCCGCCAGGCGCTGAACAAGCCCGGGCCCGAAACCGGTCCGCTCCACCCGCTTCAGCCAGGCGGCCGGGATGATCTGGTCGGTGTCGATGTTCGGCGGTCGAGCACGACCGCCCGGCCTTCGACCCGCGTCACTGCGCGCATCAGTAGACTCCTTCCAGGTCGCCGGGACGCGAAACGGCCCAGCCACCGCCGTGGCGGCGGCCATGGCGGGGGAGACTAGGTGGGTTCGGCCGCCAGGTCCCTGGCGGCCTTCGAAGTTGCGGTTGCTGGTCGACGCGCTGCGCTCCCGCGGAGCGAGGATGTCGCCGTTCATGCCCAGGCACATCGAGCAGCCAGCCGACCGCCACTCGAAGCCGGCCGCCTTGAACACCTCATCCAGGCCCTCGGCTTCGGCCTCGGCCTTGACCCGGGCCGAGCCAGGTACCACGATCGCGCGGACGTGGTCGCTGACCTTGCGGCCGCGAAGGACGGTCGCGGCGGCGCGCAGATCGGCGAGGCGGCCGTTGGTGCACGAGCCGATGAACACGGTGTCCACGGCGATGTCCCGGATGGCGGTGCCTGGGCGCAAGGCCCATGTAGTCGAGCGCGCGCTGGGCCGCGCTGCTGTTCGGCCGTCGGTGCCGAAACTCAGCGGATCGGGCACCGCGTCGTCGATGCTGACCGACTGAGCCGGGTTGGTGCCCCAGGTCACGACCGGGCGGAGCGTCGCTGCGTCGATGCGGACCTCGCGGTCGAACGTCGCGCCGTCATCGGTGACCAGCGAGCGCCAGTCGTCCAGCGCGCGCTCCCAGTCGGCGCCCTTGGGACTGTGCGCCCGGCCTTCGAGGAACGCGAACGTGCTGTCGTCGGGGGCGATCATCCCGGCCCGGGCGCCGGCCTCGATCGACATGTTGCACACGGTCATCCGGCCGGCCATGTCGAGCGAGCGGACCGCTTGGCCGCGGTACTCGATCACGTGGCCGGTGCCGCCGTTGGTGCCGATTTGGGCGATGATCCCGAGCACCAGGTCCTTGGCGGTCACGCCGGCCGGAAGGTCGCCGTCGACGGTCACCGCCATAGCGGCCGGCTTGGTCTGGCGCAGTGTCTGGGTGGCGAGCACATGCTCGACCTCGGTGGTGCCGATGCCGAACGCGAGCGCGCCGAACGCGCCGTGGGTGGATGTGTGGCTGTCGCCGCAGACGACCGTCATGCCGGGCTGGGTCAGTCCGAGTTGCGGGCCGATGACGTGCACGACGCCCTGCTCGGCGCTGCCGAGCGGATACAGCGTGATCCCGTGGGCCTCGCAGTTCTTGCCCAGCCTGGCCATCTGCTCGGCGGCGAGCGGGTCGGTGATCGGGCCGTCGGCGTTCAGAGTAGGCACGTCGTGGTCCATGGTGGCCACGGTCAGGTCGGGCCGGCGTACCGGGCGGCCGCTGAGTTCGAGACCCTCGAACGCTTGCGGGGACGTGACCTCGTGCACGAGGTGCAGGTCGATGTAGAGCAGCGGCGGCTCGCCGTCCGGGCTGGCCACCAGGTGCCGCTCCCATACCTTGTCGAAGAGACGGTCGCTTGCGGGTGGATGATCCATCAAGGCTCGCCCTACTCGCTGTCGGGCGAGTGCGTGTCGCCGCCGTTGTCACGCCGGTCTAGCGCGACCTGGACGGCCTGCAGGGCTGAGTTGCTCGCGGTATCGGTTGCCTGATCTTGCGCATTTTCGCGCTGCCACATCACATTCTCCTGTTGCTACGGCGTGGGCACTGATTCCAGGCGTTCCAGCAAGAGGTGAAGCCGTGCCGCAAGATCGGAACCTTAAGAAGAATGAAGGCCTGAACGGTGAACCTGCATGATCCCGGCGGCACGGGCCAGCACCTCATCCCCGTAGCGGGTTGCTGGCCTGCCTGATCAGGTCCCGCTACGGCTGCTAAGAATGAGTACGAAGCGCCGCATGATCGCACCACTGTACCCGACAAGCTTCACGTCGTGCGACGGGGCACCCGGTCAGAGCAGGCCGAGTCTGCCCGCCGTGGAGATTGCCTGGCGTCTGGTCGTCACGCCGAGCTTGCGGTAGACCGAGCGCAGGTGGGTCTTGACCGTGTTGATCGACAGGAACAGCGACTCGGCGATTTCCTGGTTGGTCATGTGCGAGGGCAGGAACCGCAGCACGGCAAGCTCGCTGCCAGTAAGCGGCACGGCGTCCGGCTGGCGGGCCGGACGAGTGTCGAACCGCTGCAGGATTCTGGCCGCGACCGCGGCACCGTGATTGGCCGGCCTGATCAGCACCGTCAGCGCCGATCGGGCGGCCGACCCGCCGTCCAGGAATGGCCGGTACAAGCCGTGCGGCTCGGCCAGGGCGAGCGCGTAGCCGAGCTGGTCGGCGGCTTGATCGGATTGGCCGAGTCTTCGGTGCGCGACAGCGGCCGTGACCAGAGCGGATACCTGATCGCGGAGGGTGACCTGGGTCGCGGTGCCCACCAGGCAATTCTCGGCCGTCGCCAGCGCGGTCTTGCTGTCTCCCTCGGCCAGGGATACTTTGGCCGACCCGAGCAGCAGATCGGCCCGGTCCCCATTGGCATCACCGGTGGCGCGGGCGAGCGCGAGGCGTGCCCCGGTGACGTTGCCTTCGCCGAGCGCGATGTCGGCATCAAGCATGGCAAGAGCGCTGTCGATCCCGGCCGGGCCGCTGTACACGGCAGCCGGTATCCGGCCCCTGCGCTGGGCCGCATCGGTGCCGCGACCAGGACCGCCGACGGGGTTCATGCCCTGGTAGCGCAGCTTGGTGGCCAGCCGCCGCGCGGTCACCTGGTCGCCTTCGCACAACGCGATCCGCGCTCTGGCCACCGTGGCCAGCGAGCCGATCACGAGGCTGTCGCGGTCACGGCCATGGCCGTCAGGCTCGCATCGGTCTACTAGCCGCCGCGCACTCGCGGTCTCGTCCTTGGCCAGGTGCAGGTAGGCGCTGGCCAGGTCGGCGAGCCGCTGCCAGGTCGGGTCGACCGTGCCGGTCGTGCCGATCGTGCCGGTCGTGTCGTCGGTCTGGTCGCTGAGCTCGGCGATCAGTTCGCTGGCCGCCAGCAGATCGCCGTACATGGCCTCGCCGACCGCGCTCCACCCGACAGCGCTGGTCAGGAACTCCGTGCGGGCACCGCCACGCAAATGCTTACAGGCCCGCGCCAGCGCGTCTCTGGCGTCGGCGACCCGCAGCCGGGAAAGCGCTGCGACGCCAATCGCGTTCCACAGCAGTCCGAACGCCTGGTGCTCGGCGCTTCCGCAGATCATCAACGCCGCCTGACCAGCCGCCGAAGTGCCTTCATCGATCAGGTCGTCGTCCGGTTCGCCGCGGGTGGCGGCGTGCATCAGCCGCAGCGCGAGCAGCCAGGTCGACACCAGCGGACGCACGCTCGCTGGGCACTGGCCAAGAGCCGCGTTGGCGTTGTCTAGGTGAACGGCGGTGGCGGAGATGTCACCAGTTCGCAGCCCGGCGGCCGCTAGGGATCCGGCCACAGCCGCGTCATCGGCGTACCGGCTAGCGGGGAACGTGGCTAGCACCGGCTCGAGCGCAGCCGCCGGGCCGGCCAGCAGCAGCTCGGGGCCGGCGCTCGCGAGCACCAGGGCGGCGAAGTCCCAGTCGCCGGCCTGTGCGGCGTGCCGCAGCGCGTCGGCATGCTCGCCGCGGTTCGCATACCATCGGCCCGCCCGCCCGGCTAGCGCGGGAAGTGCGGCGGGCAGGTCGCGGCGTAGCTGGTCGCGCAGCAGGTCAAGCAGCAGCGGGTGGTACCGGTACTCGACGCTGGCAGGCGTCGGCACCTCGGCTGGGCCGGCGTTCTTGGCCGTCGGCCCGATCATGACGTTCTCGCGGCATAGCTGGTCCAGGACAGCGGTGCCATCGGTGCCAGCGGTCAGCGTGTCAGCCAGGTCACCGCTGATCCGGTCGGCGACGCAGGTCCGAAGCAGGAAGTCGCGGTGATCGGCGGGTAGCGTCGCGATAACCTCATCCCGCAGATAGTCGGCCACGTGCGGTTCGTCACCCCTGATTCGCCACGGCGCACCGGCGGCCTGGCCTTGGCCGTCGCGCATGGCCGCCAGCCTTAGGCCCGTGATCCAGCCTTGGGTGCGGCTGAGCAACTCGTCGAGCTGTTCAGGCTGCAAGTCAACACCGATTAGGCTGAAAAATTGCCGGGCCTCATCAAGCGTGCAGGCCAGATCGCTAGTCCCGATCTCGGCAAGTTCGCCGCCGACCCGCAGGCGCGCGACCGACAGCCCGCCTAGGTGACGCCCGGCCAGCACCAGCCTGAGATTGGCTGACCCGTGTCTGACCAGCAGGTCGAGGTCGGCGAGCGCCGGGCTGTCGGCAAGTTCCTGCAGGTCGTCGATGACGATGGTGACGGGTGCCGGGAGTTGCCGCGAGGTTTCGGCCAGCCGCAGTGAGAAAGATTGATCGGTCGGCTCCGGCAGGCGGCGCACGACGTCAGCGGCACCCGGCAGGGCACCCAGCGCGCCGCTTACGCTCGCCCAGAACCCGGCCCGCTGACGATCGCCTGGGTCAAGGCTGACCCAGGCGATGTCGTCCGCGGCTCGCTGTTCGGCTTCGCCGGCCCAGATCGCGCAGGCGACCGTCTTCCCCGCCCCGGTCGGCGCGGAGACGACGGTGACCCGGCTTGCTGTCGCGCGCTGGATGAGGTCGGTCACCCGCTGCCGATGAAGCAACGGCACGCTCGGAATCGGTACCCGTAGCTTGTCGCTCGCTTGCCAACGTCCGATCAGCTTGCGATCGAGCGCCGGTTTCCTGCCGATGATCGGCTCGCTGATCGTGCTCGTCATCAATCCCCCGACGGGCGTGAGCACCGCGTCGCCATTGCTCGGTCAGGGCCCCATCCCAACCGGCGACGTACGGCTCACAGCCCGAGACCGACCGTACCCGCCAGATGCTGGGAGCAACCCCTACCGATGCGACGCACCGCGCGTTGGGGACGCGGGTCTGGGCTATTCCTCGCTGAAGGCCTCGCGCAGCTTGGCTTCCTGCTCGGTGGACAGGTTCGTGCTGATCAGCTCGGCGTCCCGGCCGCTAAACTGCTCCGCTATCCGGTCCATGACCGCGTCCGAGCTCAGCAGGAACAGCGCCGAAGTACCGGGCGTCACCTTCTCACGCACGTCGCGGATGAACGAGTCGCTGATCCCAACATCGGCCATCGACCCGATCAGCGCGCCGGTGGCCGCGCCGATGGCCAGGCCCAGGATCGGGATGAAGAAGATCAGGCCGAACAGCAGGCCCCAGAACCCGCCGCCGAGCGCGCCGGCCTTCTTGGTATCTCTCATCTCGCGCGTCTTCGGCTTGGTCTTGCCTTCTTCCCAGCTCACCGTGGCCGCGTCGAGCACCTGGATGAGCTGCTGATGTTGGCTTTCCATGAGCTGGTCGAGCGCGTCCTGCGCGCCGTACGGCGACTTGAACTTCCAAACGGTCAGCGATGACATGGCCCGCTCCTCCCCGTTCAGCCACGGCTTGACTGCCACCGCCACACTCCGCTGGGTTCGCCTGCCCCGCATCACCCGCGCCGAGTGAAAGGAGTGCCCGGCCGGCGTTGCTGACCAGAGGAGAACATCACCCAGGCAGGATGACGCGATCGCCCGTGAGCGGCGCTGGACTGGGGTCATGACAACGACGCAGCATCGCGCGGCGCCGGCGAAGGTCCCGGCGCAGCGTCAGCGCAAGCGCGCGGCGAAGACGACGCCGGCCGCCAAGCCTGCGCACCGGTATCAGCTCGACATCATGATCAAGGATCTGACGCCGGCCGAGCGAGCAGAGCGTGGCAGGCAGATCCGCTCGGACGTGCCGAGAAGCAGCCACGCGGGGTTTGACGTGTCCGCGCGCGGCCATGACCCGGTCGACGTGCTCATCGAGCAGTCGGTGACCCGGGTGCCTGACCTGGTGCCTATCAGGTACGGGCGCATGCTCGCCTCGCCGTTCGCCTACTTCCGCGGCGCGGCCCTGCCGATGGCCAATGACCTGGCGACCACCCCGGCCACCGGGATCGCCGTGCAGGCGTGCGGAGATGCCCACGTCGGCAACTTCGGCATGTTCGGGTCGGCCGAGCGGCGCTTGGTCTTCGACATCAATGACTTCGACGAGACGCTGCCGGGCCCGTGGGAATGGGATGTCAAGCGGCTCGCCGCCAGCCTGGAGATAGCCGGGCGGGACAACGGCATCAAGCGCGCTCAGCGGACCGCCATGGTGCGCGCGGCCGTGCGCCGGTACCGGGTCACCATGGCCATGTTCGCCGGGCAGTCCAACCTGGCCGTGTGGTACGCGAACGCTGACATCGAGCAGATGTGGCCGCAACTCGCGCCCAATCTCAGTGCACGCCAGCGGGCCAACCTGACCAAGGGCGCGGCCAAGGCGCGGACCAAGGACAGCATGCAGGCGCTCGACAAGCTGACCATGATCGTCGATGGGAGGCCCCGGATCGTCGCCGACCCGCCGCTGGTAGTGCCGCTCACTAGCCTTGTGCCACAGGAAGCCGACGCGAGCGGGATCGAGGCTCAGCTCATCCAGCTTGTCGACAAGTACCGGCGCACGCTGCCGGGCGACCGCCGGTACCTGCTGGACCAGTACCAGTTCGGGCAGGCCGACGTCGCGCGCAAGGTCGTCGGGGTGGGCAGCGTCGGCACGAGGTGCTGGATCATGCTGATGCTCGGCAAGGACGCTAGCGATCCGCTGTTCTTGCAGATTAAGGAGGCCGGCCGGGCAGTGCTGAGCGACTTCGCCGGGTCGACTAAGTACGACAACGAAGGCCAGCGGGTCGTCGAGGGACAACGACTGATGCAAGCGACCAGCGACATCTTCCTTGGCTGGCTGCGACTGAGCCCGGCACCTGACGGCGTCACCAGGGACTTCTACGTTCGTCAGCTCAGGGACTGGAAGTTCTCATTCGACACCCAGGCCATGGCACCCGGCGGCTTGTCCAAGTACGGCGAAGTGTGCGGGTGGACGCTAGCCCGAGCGCACGCACGATCAGGAGACCGGATCGCGATCGCGGCGTACCTTGGCACGTCGGACACCTTTGACCGGGCCATCGCCGAATTCGCCGCGAATTACGCCGACGTGAACGAGCGCGACATGGCGACCTTGGATGAGGCGGCCAAGTCGGGCAAGGTCCTAGCCCAGCGCGGCGTCTGAACGCGGTGCCTGAATTAAGGGGCCGCGGCGGCCGTGCGGCCAAAAGACCGCACGGCCCCAGACGGCTTACCTGTAACGGGCGAAGCTGGCCCGGGTTAGAGCGGACGGACCTGCTCGGCCTGCGGACCCTTCTGGCCCTGGCCGGCGGTGAACTCGACCCGCTGGTTCTCCTCAAGGTTACGGAAGCCATCGGCCAGGATGGCCGTGTGGTGGACGAAGACGTCGGCGCCACCGTCGTCCGGTGCGATGAATCCGTAGCCCTTGCTTGAGTTGAACCACTTAACGGTGCCCTGAGGCATGTACTTCTCCTATTTGAGCGATCTTCGGGACCCACTCCAGTGGCTCCCGGGCTGCGCGACCGCCTGCCCAATCCGAAAGGTAGCTCCCTCGGTTGTAGCGGCGCCCGCTGTCTAGTTTCGCAGGCGCTGTCACACGTGCACGAACCTTCGACTTACAACCGAGTCTATCTAACACCATCGCGGGGCGCGGATGGTCCATGACTGGAATAGCTTGCCAGAGATCCGTCAGAGATCCGTCAGCCAAGTCGGTCCGCGAACACCGCGTCAACCCGGTGATGCTCATGGAAAAACGTCGCCTCCGTCCAAGGCGACCAGTTGCTGTCGGTTGGTCCGGCGAGGCGGGGAACGTTCGGTTTCACCCGGTCCATCACCGACCAGACCTGGTCTACCCATTCCGGGCTGCGGTCTTTGGCGTTCCAGATCAGGCCCAGGCTGCCGCCCGGACGGACCACACGCGCTATCTCGTCGAGCGCCCGTCTGGTGTCGAACCACTGGAACGCCTGCGCCACGACGACGGCGTCTACGGACTTGTCGGCTAACGGAATCGCTTCGGCGACGCCGCCGAGCACCGGGATGGCAGGCAGCCGGACTCGCAACAGATCTCGCATCGAGGCAATCGGCTCGACGGCGACAAGGTCGGCTCCGGCGTCAGCCAGTTGCGCGGTCAGCTTGCCGGTGCCAGCAGCTAGGTCGACGACCTGGCGACCGGGCTTGATGCCTAGCTTGTCCGCCAGCCATGCTACGGCGTCCTGCGGATAAGAAGGCCTGGCCCGGTCGTTCGCGGTGGCCGCGGCACCGAGTCCGCGCACCGCGGCGTCATGTATCTCGCTCACTCGACCCTCGGCTTCCCTCTTAGCCGCCAGTCATGCACTGCCCTGCAACCAGGCTATGTCTGTGTCTTAGTCGATTGGCCCTTCTTTGGTTTCTTGGCCTTCGCAGGCATTGATTTGACATGTTCGAACGCTCGCGAGACCCAGTCCGCAGCCGCCTCCGGCGTAGTCCGGTAGGACTGCGGCAGGCTCCGGTAGCCGCCCATCGGGCGTTCGGCCGGCCCAAACGGGCCTGACCCTTCCATCGTGGCCAACTCGGCCTGATCGGTGTCGCTCAGCCTGACGCCGACGGCGGACCCGAAGAGCCCGGCGAACATGTTGCCGTGCACGAACGCGCCGATGTTGCCGAACATCGGCTTGATGTCGACGTCAGGTTCATCAGGGAGCACCGAGCGGAAGAACTCCTTGTCCTCATCCGATGCCTTCAGGATTTCCATCTGCTAAACCTCCTCGCAGCAGTCAGCCAATGACCGCGTTGAAGTCGGTGAGTACCGCCGAATCGCCGGACCGGTCGACGTCGCCTAGCGCCGGACGGCCCCACAGCCAGCTATCCAGGTCGGCCGCCGCCCCGGTGATGCTGGCCGCGGCCTGGGTGCCAGGGTCGGCGGCGGCGACATGAATGCCGGCCTGGTCGTAGGAGCGCGCGTCGTCGGGGTCGGTGCCGACGAACTGGCCGAGCGTCACGAACCAGGAGTCGCCGGTATCGGCGGCCTTGATCCGCAGCGTCTTCGACCCGTCGGAGTCCAGCTTGCCCCAGGCAGGCAGGTCGCCGCCGTACATGATCCGCAGTGCCTCGTCGACACCGTCCGCGCTGAGCCGCGGATCCATGCCGGTCCGGTCCCCGGCCGTCAGTTCCGCGTCGAGACGGTGGATCAGCGCTTCGTGCGCCTGCCGCCTGCGGATGAAGGCGACGGTCTTGTCATCGGCCCATGTCCACGCCGGGGTGTCGGGTGGCGTGATCGCGAGCGTCGCCGCTAGCTCGCGGCTCGCGCTCTGGTAGAACTCCTCAAGGCCTGGCCTGGTGACCGGTCTCGGCGGCTTCATCTGTTCGGCCGCGCTGCCATCTACCCCGTCGCGCACGATCGTCCCCCAGAACCACTGAACCTCGCTGAGATGCCAGAGCAGATCATCGGCGTCCCAGCCTGGGCACGTCGGCACCGACGCGTCGGATGCCAACGCCGACAGGACGCTGGCGAACCGAGCGGACTCGCGCCGTATGTGATCGAGGTAGTCGAGATCATGGGGGTGCGCGCTGTCCCGCGGTCCGGTCATGGTCGCGTCCTTGTGGGTTGGCTGTTTCGGTTGGCTGAGTGGGGTTGGCTGTTTCGGTTGGCTGATCAGTACCGGATCAAGCCTATGCCGACAGCGGCGGCCGCAGGATCGCGTCGCGCCGCGTGGCGCGAGTGTTTGTGATACCGGTTCGGTCAGCGGATCCTGTTCAGCTAACAGGCCCCGAGCCCGGGCTGACGCGCTGCGCATGGGGTGGGTTGAGGTGAATGAGGTGGGCGGGGTGGCATGCGCGCCGTCGGGTGGGTGGCGACGCGAACGTGCTCGCAGGGCTGAATCGCCCGGTGCCGGTCAGGTACAAAGTAAATCAAAACAGTCTAAATAGCTCGTCCGCCGGTCCGGGGCTGGTAAGTGGACTCGCGCATCGACCCCCGTAATCGTGGGTGAATATGCGCATCCACCTCACCGTGGCCGGGGCCAGACCAGGTGAGTTCGCGCATCCACCTGTGGCTGGTTGCTGTCCGGGGATGCCGCATTCCAGTGCCTTGGGTCACGGGCTGATCGACGACACGCCTTACGTGATCATGAAGTGCTAGCGAACTGCGGCACCATGCCCGCGACAGACGACGGCGCGGTTCCGCGATCATGCATTCGGTCATGATCGCGGAGTCTGGCTGTCATATATCGCGGCTCAGCTTCCGTGGTAAACGCCGTTCCATGATCACGGAACCTCGCCGCCACAATCGAGGCTGTCGCGTAGCTTGTGATCTTGGTTCGTCAAGCTGCTAGGCACGGCGTGTCGGACAGCTGGTCTCCGCTCATGATCTCCGGTCACGACGCGGGTCGGGGTTTGCCGTGGTGACCCGCACCTGGGATGCGATGGATTGCCACATGCACACCTGTTTTCCGGGCTGGATGTGGCAATCCATCGCGGGGCCGGCGGTGCGCGTGCCAGGTGGATGTGGCAATCCATCGCAGTCCCGGGCTACGCGACAGCCTCAATCTAGCCGCCCGGCCTCGCCCGGTTAGCGGCCTCCGGCGATGGCCCGTGGGTGCGGCTCAGCGGAGCGAGTGACAGCAACGTCGTCCCGACGCTGTTGCCGACAACCAGAATCCAACCGCTACGTCGTCTCTGAGTTGTTGTTCCAACGACAGCAGAGGGCCGCCGTTGCGGTTCAGAAAGGGAGTCAACACCAACTTAGGGACGGCATTGTTGTTAGCGCCACCCGCTCAGCAAGATCAACTGTGCCCGGTGTGAACGTCAGGCCGTCCCCGCAGCAGCAGGAGCGACCACGTTTAAGGCTTGCGGCAAACTAGTTTGCTATGCAAAGCTGATGCCATGACTGACGAGAACTCTGGGCCGGGTGACGCTTCCGGGCCGGGTGACGCTTCCGGGCCGGGTGACGCTTCCGGGCCGGGTGACGCTTCCGGGTCGGGTGAGGCTTCCGGGCCGGGGCGGGATTCCGGGTCGAATGAGGCTCGCGGGGCGCGTGAGACTGCCGGGTCGGGTGAAGGTTCCGGGGCGGGTGAAGGTTCCGGGGTGGGGGAGGCTGCCGATCTGCTTGACAGCTTGGGTCGGTTGCGGCGCGATGCTCGGGCGGCGCGGCATGCCTACTGGTTTCCGCTTGTCTTGTTCGGGGTGCTGACGTGCGCGGCCGTTCCGTTCTACGTGCGGCCGGAGACCACCGGGGGATTCGCCATCTTTGTGCGACCCGGGCCGCGTCAGTACTTGCAGGTATTGGGGGGATTGCCGGGATTTTATGTGCGGAACAACCTCGGGTACTACTGGCTGGCCGCGCTGGTCGGCGGCCTGGCGCTCACGCTGCTGTGGTACCGGCGCCACGCGCGCCGGATCGGGTTGCGTACGCCCTCGCGGGGTTACTTGATCACGATGGCGGTCTTGACCGGACTCGCGCTGGTGGTGCCGTTGGTGGCTGAGCTGCCTGGGGATCTGACGGTCCGGGGAACGTTCGCTTTCCTGATCATCGCGGCTGGCTTGTGCGTGCTGGCCTGGGCCGAGCGCAGCCGGGCTCTCGCGGTGATCGCTGCCATCTATGCCGGCACCGCGGTGCTGGCGAGCCTGTATGACATCGAGAACGTGTTTCCCATCGGCTGGAATCCATCTCCCGATCTGCCGAACGTGCTGCTGCCTGCCCTCGTGCTGCTCGGCGGGGGCGCCGCCGCGGCCGTGGGGCAGCGCAGGCGGCGGAGCGCCGCGTGAGCACAGCCGGAGCCGGAGCCGGAGCCGAGCATCCGACGAACGGCCTTGACGAGACCGTCCACCAGCGGCACCGGCTCGGCATCCTCACGATCACTGCTGAGGCTGAAAGCGCCGACTTCGGCTACCTCCGCGACGCCCTCGGCCTGACCCCAGGCAACCTGTCCAGGCACCTGACCGTGCTCGAAGAGGCCGGCCTGATCCAGGTCACCAAGGGCTACGAAGGCCGCAGGCCGCGAACTTGGGTCCAGATCACCCGTAACGGCAGGTCAGCGCTCGCCGCCGAACTCGCCGCGCTGAGCGAACTCCTACGCCGCCACCGAACGCCACCCAATCATGACCCTGGCAGTGATGCTAGTATGTGAATGTGCGCACCACACTTGACCTGCCTCCCGATCTAATGCACGCCGCCAAGGTGAAAGCTGCGCAACGCGGCGAGACGCTCAAAGATCTCTTCACGCGCGCGATCGCACACGAAGTGCGCGGCGCCAGCCGGGGCCGTTCGGCCGGGCGACTCACCTTCCCGCTGATCGGCCGGGACGAAAGGCCCAAGGTCAACGTCACCAACGCTGAGATTAATGGGGTATTTGAGGCCGAGGATGTCGAGCGGTACCGCCAATGATCTTGGTGGACGTCGGAGTATGGCTGGCGGCGACGTGGGGTAGGCACATGCATCACAAAGTCGCCAAGCAATGGTTCGACGAGCAGTCCGAAGACCTCCTGCTCTGCCGTATCACCCAAATGAGTCTGCTGCGGCTGATATCGAATCCAGTTATCATGGGCGCTGACGTCGTCACCCGCAACGAAGCCTGGCGGGTCGTTGATCAGTTCTGGTCAGATAACCGCGTTCTCTGGGCTGAAGAACCTGATCATTTGGAGGCCGTATTTCGTGCCATCTCGGCCAGAAAGGACAACAGCCACAAGCTGTGGACCGATGATTATCTGGCGGCCTTCGCCCAAGCAAGCGGTGCCGTGCTGGCGACACTCGACACAAAGCTGAAAGACCGATACCCATCCGTGCGGATCGACCAATTGGTGGTCTAACCGCTCAGCAGCTAGGGCCGCCTTGAGCACGGCCTGAGTTCTGGGTCAGGCGACGAGCGTCGGCGTGCGGTCGGACTAGTCAATTACCGCGGTTAGGCGGCGGCACCAGCGCGTAGTTAGGAATTGCGGCGGTATCGTCGGTGAACCGCGGAGCGCGGCGCGGTACACGGCACGGCGCCATCAAGACGCCTTTGAGGCAGTTTCCGCACCAGAAGGCTGCTCGACCGCGATCGGCGCGCTGGCCGCTGACGACGAAAACCAGGTGCAGTTGGGTCGCCCCGCAGTTGGGGCAGGCGAGGTCGGTCACCGTCTCCTCAGCCGCCGCGTACGCCTGCTGGTACGCGGCGGCCCACTGATCGTATGTGGCCTCGCCGGTCACCTTTGATTCACGCTTTGCCACCATTGCTGTGCGAAGTCCTCGGCTTCCTGCTCCCACACGCTACCCGCCTCGTATGTGGTCGGGTACGGCATGCCGGCAGCCAGTTGCTGCACGTGGAAGCTTTCATGCGCGAGTGTTGTCGCTAGCTCTTCCTCGCTGTTGAAAGCGTCGCGGACAAGGCTGATGGTCCCGTCAGGAGCCGTCGAACCATAGAAACCCGCCAAGCCCTTGTTGATCTTGATTGTCAGGTTAGATATATCCAGGCCATACTTGCTGGCTACCTCCTGGACCTTTTCCATTGTCATCGGCAACTTCGGCCCTTTGGGCGATGACGACGGCTTCTTGCTCAGCAGCGTGTCTTGCGGCTCTTGCTCCGGTGCGTTGTCCGACGCTGGTGCGCTTTCCGAGCTAGGCGGTTCCTGGCTTTGCGCATCGGGTGTTGATGTCGGCGATGATTCAGGGCTGCCTTCGGAGGTCGGCGACGCCTCAGGGCTGGCCTCGGTCGGCGTCGCCGCGTCGGCGGATGCTGACGAGGTTTCGTTGCCCGCGTCTTCGAGGGCGCTGTCCGCAGCGTCACCTGCCGCGTCAGCGGCGTCATCGACGATCGCCGGGCCGAGCCGGGCAGCGACCGCGTCTACGACCGGGCCGAGAAGTTCACTGCCCATCGAACCGAGGAAGCCTGAGGCAGCACCTATGGCAGCGCCTTGGAGAGCAGTGCTGGCGAAGCCGCCGAGGCTCCACTTGCTGACCGGGGTGGTCATCGCGTAAGTGACGGCATTGCCCACCGCGCCGGCCAGAGCACTGCAGCCGACAGCGCCTGGCAGCGCGGCGGCACCGGCGGTGAGTGCGCTGACCGCGGCTTCGCAGCCCATGAAAACCGCGGTGCTCGCGACGAACGAGACTATGGCGGCAGCGTGATGCTGGACGAATTGGACCGCGGTATTGGCGACGTACTTCACCGCGTGATAAGTCGCGGTGACGATAGTCCTTGCCGTGTTCACGGCCCTGTTCCAGGTCTGCGTGACCGCATGCCAGGTGGTGTTCCAGCCGTCCTGGACCTTCTGGACGACGGTGTTCAGGGTATGCACCGCCGCGGTGGCCAGCCTGGTGAGGCCATTCCAGGCCTGGGCCATAAAGCTGTGGAAGTCGTTGGTGAAACTGTTCCACGTCTGGCTCACATCGTTACCGATGCTGCTCACCGCATTGCCGACAGTGGTGACTACGTTGTGTACCGCGTTGCCGACATTGCTGGCGACCTGCTGGGCTCCGCAAACCACGTCCCACCAATTGCAGGTGCCCGTGGGGTCGTAGGCAGTAAGCGGGTTGTCGTTGCCGTAGGCGAAGGTGTTGGCGGAGGCCGAGTTGGGCAGCGGGCTGTTATGCGCCATGTCGCGGCTGAGGAACTGGCCGGTGGCGGGGTTGTACCAGCGGGAGCCCATGTTGACGTTGCTGGTAAGCGGGTCGGTCCAGCCTGACTGGTAGCCAAGATTGCCGATCTGGCCGGTGCTGGCGGTGATGTTGCCGAGCGGATCGTAGGTGGCTGATCCCGTGAGGGCTGTTCCGGTGGCAGTGAACTCGCCTACCACGTCGAGATGCTGGTCCGTCAGCGCCAGCGTCGAGGTTCCGGCCTGGCTAGCGACTCCGATCAAGCCGCCGCTGGGGTCGCGGCTGTAGGTGTAGGTGCCGTCGGAGGCGACGTCGTTGGTCAGTCCCGCATAGGAGAAGGTAGCGCCTTGTCCGGTGAGAACGCGCCCGAGTGCGTCGTAGGTGAACTGCTGGCTGCCTTGGGTGATGAGTTCGCCATAGGCATCGAACGTGGAGTTGGTGGTGCCGCTGGCCGTGGTGACCGATGCGAGGGTGCCGCGGGGAGTGTAGGCGTAGGTGGAGCCGCCTCCGGAGAGCAACTCGTCGCGTGCGTCGAAGCTGAATGTCTGCGAGCCAACCTGGGTGCGGTTGCCATCAGCGTCGTACCCGTAGCTGGCGGTGGTGGTGCCATTGTTCCAGGCAGTAAGCCGGTTCGCGGCGTCATAGGTGTAGGCGTTGGTCGAGGCGCCGTCGAACCCGGTGGTGGCTTTCGACGTCTCGTCGCCGTTGGCGTTGTACCCGTAGCTGATCGAAGCCTCGGTAGCCCCGCCCGGCGCGGTGAGAGTGTCCGAGGTCAGCTCGTGCAGGCTGTTGTAACCGAGAGCCTGCGCGGCTCCACCCGCACCGTAGGCGATCGAGGTCAGCAGCGAGTCGGAGTTGTAGGAGTAGGTCAGGTTGGCGCCGGTGGCAGCGTCGGCCACGGCGGCTGGCCGCCCGGCGGTGTCGTAGCCGTAGGTCGAGGTGCCTGCTGCGGTGGTCTGCGAGGTCATCTGGCCTGCGGCGTTGTAGCCGAACGAGGATGACCCGGAGGGGCCGGAGGCGTTCAGGACATCGCCGCGATCGTCGTAGGTGAAGGTGTCGGTTCGGCCGGGCGCGCTAGCCGAAGTCATGTCCCCGGCTAGGTCGTAGCCGAAGGTGCGGGTGGCGGTAGGCGCGTCGGCGCCAATCCCGGCCTGGCTGGTTAGGTTGCCCAGGGCGTCGTAGGTGTTGGTGACCGTGACCCCGCCGGGTGAGGTCTGCGTCAGCACTCTGCCGTCAGCGTCGTAGGACGTGGTGAACGTGCGGTCGGACGGATCGGCCGCAGTGGCCGGCGCGATGGTGGACTCCGGCAGGTTCCAGCTGTTGTAGGTGTAGATCGTTGGGTTGCCGTTGCCGTCGGTGTACCGGGTCATGTTCCCGGTAGCGTCGTACCCGAACGAGGTAGCGATCGACGACGTCGAGGTGACTGGCTGGATCTCCTGCGTCGGCTGGCTGGCGGCGTTGTAGCTGAGCGTTGTGGTGTTGCCCATCGCGTCGGTCATCGATAGCGGGTTGCCATCGGCGTCGAACGTGGCTGAGGTCTGCCGCAGCACGGTGCCGGTGGCGTCCTCGCTGGCCATGGCGACCGGGTTGCCGGCCTGGTCGTAGGTGGTGTGCTGGCTGGTCCCGTCCGGCATCGTGACAATGGTCTGGCGGCCCAAGCTGTCGTAGGAGTACTTGGTCGTGTTGTCGGCGCCGTCCGTGGTCGCGGTCAGCTCCCCGGCCGCGTCGTAGGCGTAACTGGTAACGACGCCGGTCGGGCTGGTCATGGATGACAGGTAGCCAGCCTGGTCGGCGTAGGCCCTGGTGGTGGTGTCCGAAGTAGTCGTGGGCTGGCGGACGATCTGGGTGGCGGTCAGGGTCCGGCCAAGGAAGTCATAGGTGGCCTGGGACTGGGCGCCGAGCGGGTTGGTGACCGAAAGCTGCTCGCCGTCGGTGTCACGGGTGTAGTGGGTGACCCCTCCGCCTGGCTGAGTCACCGTAGCCACGTCGCCGAGCTGGTCATAGACGAAGGAGGTGGTGTTGCCGAGCTGGTCGGTGGCTGAGGTGACCTCGCCGATCTTGTCGTACGCCTGGGTCGAGGTCGCGGTGATCGGGGTGGAGCTGCCGGGCGGGGTGTAGGCCGGGAGCACGGTGGAGACGGGGCGGCCGTCGGCATCGTAGTTGGTGCTGGTGATGTTGCCGTTCGGGTCTTCGCTGCTGACCTTCTCGCCGAAGGTGTCGTAGCCGTAGGTGGTGATCGGGTGTGCCGCTACCGGTGACCCGCCGTCGACCTCCGTGCTGATCGCCGGGGCGGTGATCTGGGCCAGCTTGCCGGCTTCGTCGTAGAGGTAGCTGGTGGTGTTGCCGTTCGGGTCGGTCATCGAGGTCGGCAGGCCGCGCTGGTCAAGCGCCCACGCAGTGGTCAGCGCCTTCGCGTCCAGCGTCCCGCCCGACCTGCCATCGGAGTACAAGGTGGTGACATCGGAGGCCGACAGCGTCCGCTGGAACACCTGCACGTCCGCGATCTGGCCCTTGAAGAAGGCTGACTGCGTGCCGCCCGCCGTCTCGTCGCCGCCAATCGTGAGCGGGCCGCTGCCTGTCCACGGCGATGGGTTGTTGCCGGTCGCGGCGAGCGTGCCGTTGACGTACAGGCTCATCGTTCCGCTCGACGAGTCGAACGTGCCGACAAGGTGTGTCCAAACGCCGACGGCAGGCTTAGTTGTCTGATGCGCCGCGTAGAAAGAGTGCGATGAGCTGTCGGCGCTTGCGGACGTGAACGACCAGGCGCCATATCCGCTCGAGTACTGAATGGCGAATGAGCCGATGGTGTTCCCGCCCTGGGAGACCGCGTCGCCTGGGCTGTCCGAGGCCAGGTCGACCCACGAGGACACCGAGTAGGACTTGGACGTGTCAAGCACCGGGCCGCCCGTGGCGAGCATTCCGGTTCCGCTGAAGCTGGCCGCGCCGGATGTCCAGGTGGTGCCGGTGGACATGAACGCGGTGTTGCCGGATCCAGATTGGTCGATGGCATAGGTCGGCGAGAAGTTGGCCGTGCCCGCTGTTCCGTCGGTCAGCGGCCACCAGCCGACCGGGTGCCCGGACGAATCGTCGTGCACGGTGGCGAATGTGGTGCGGCCAAGCGGGTCGTAGGTTTTGTCGACCGAGGAGTAGACCGTGCTGCCGCTCGAGACGGTGGTGTTAACGACGAAGTCGTCGGGGCTGAACGAATACGCCGTGGTGCGGTCTAGACCGGACGGGTCCAGGGTGCTTGAGGTGGTCCGGTCGGCGGCGTCCACGGCGTACTTGGTCGTGGTGGTGCCGTTGTTGGTGACCCGCTGGATCAGGTTCCCGGCGGGGTCGTAGGTGTTGGACTGCAGCACATACGACTGCCCGCTGGCCTCCTTGGTGACGGTGGCGACCAGTCCGTTGTCGGTATAGGTATAGGCAGTTTCCCGGCCCATCGAATCGGCGATCGAGGCAAGCCGGCCGTCCGGGTCATAAGCCCGCGACTGCTCCACCAGGTTGGTGGGCGAGGACGGGTTGGAGGGGTCGCCGGTGTAGCCCGCCAACGTCACAGTCAGCAGGTGCCCGTCGGCGTCGTAGGCGTAGTCGGTGGTGTCGCCGTTGGCGTCGGTCTGCGAGGCCTGGTTGCCGTACGCGTCGTAGGTGAAGGTGGTCTTGTTCCCCAGCGCATCGGTCTTGGACGCCATCTCGTCGTTGCCATTGAACGTGTAACTGGTAGTCCTGGATGCGTCGCCGCCGGTCAGGTCGGCGACGGTGACCGAGGTCAGGTTCCCGTCCGCGTCGTAGGTATTGGCGGTCTGCGGGGTGTGGGTCGCGCCGGTCACGTGGTCGGTGACCGGCGGGTCGGTCTCGGTGAGAACTTGCCCCGCCCCGTTGTAGGCGTAGCTCGTGGTCAGCCCGCCCGGGTAGCTATTGGACACGACGGTCTTTGAGATCACCCGGCCGATCGCGTCGTAACCGTACGTGGTGACCTCGCCCGCAGGGTCAGTCACCGACGCCACGTCACCGTCCGAGTAGTACCCGACCGTCTCCACAGCCCCGCCCGGCGTACCCGTCGTGGCCAGCAGCCCGGCCGGGGTGGTGCCGCCCCCCACCGCCGGCGTGCTTGACGTCGTGTACGTCATCGTGGTGGTGCGCCCGTTGGGGAACCCGGGTACCGGCGGCGTGATGGCCGTGGTCTGGTTTCCGGCCGCGTTGTACGCATAGGTGGTCAGGTACCGGTTATCGGTCGCGCTGGTGGACCGGCCGTCGCGCAGGGTGAGCACCAGGTCGTTACGCGGATCCGGGGACGGGTTCGTTGAGGTGTCGTCCGGATAGTAGGTGTAGTACTCGGTCGAGCACTGGTTCGCGGCCTGGTTCTGGCAGGTGGTCTGCGCCACCATGTTCCCGCGCACGTCGTGCCCGGTGGTGATCACGTTCCCGTTCGGCTGCGTCGTGGTGTACAAGAACCCGGAGGTGTCGTACCCGTACGTCGTCCGGTTGCCCAGCCCGTCGGCCTGGGCGATCAGCCGGTTGCCTTCCATCGGGTCGTAGGTGTAGGTCAAGGCGTGCCCGCCCGGATCGGTCACCGTGATCGTCTCGGTCGGGGCCAGGCCGCTGGACGACTTCGCCGCCAGCCACTGCGACAGCACCTGCGACTGCGAAAGCTGCGACTTGTAGAAGGCCACCTCGGCGATCGACCCTGGGAAGTAGCCAAGGGTGTTGGTCGGGTGCGACGGCCAGGCACCGCTCGACTCGCCGGCGCCGACGTAGACATAGTTGCCGGGGGAGGCGGCAAGAGCGGTTGACGAGGTTCCGACGAGTGTCCCGTCCAGATACAGCGACTGGCTGGTCGGACTGGCGGACAGCACGGCGTAATGCCACTTGCCATCGTTGACCGCGCCAGAAGACGTAACCGCGGCCTCGCCGCCGTTCCAGAACTCACCGCGCAGCTTGCCGTCGGTACCGACATACAAGGCGGGGACCCAGCTTCCTGATGGTTGCGTCGGGTCGTTCAGCGCCTTGCCTTCGTAGTCATAGAGCACGCCGCCCGCGGTGCTGCCGCTCGACATCTTGAACCACAGCCCTACCGACGCCGGACCGGTGCCTGGCGCGTCCGACGACGGAAGCTGCACAAACGAACTCGTGCCGTTGAATGTGGCGGCGGTTTCGTCGGAGAACGGCCCGGTATCCTCGAGCGTGACGTTGCTGTAGTTCCCTGGCCCGCCGAGCACCTCGTCGGTGGCCTGCGCTGGCGAGCCCGAGTCGCCGAACCGCCAGTAACCGGCTGGGTTCGCGCCGAGCACGGCCGACCGGTACACCGCCGACGAACCAGCAACCGACGGCGCCCCGAGCGTCCAGGTGCCGCCCTTGGCGTCGGTCACCGAGGTGACCCGGTCGGTCACCGAGCTGTAGTTGATCTGCGCCTTGGTGTTGCCCAGCGGCGTGGTGATCTTGTTGAGCAGGCCGACCGAGGTGTGGCCGGTGGCGTAGATCGCCGAGACTGACTGCGCGGTCAGGTAGTGGCTGAACAGCGCGACGTCCGAGATGTCTCCGTTGAAGTACGTCGCGTAGCCGGTGTTGCCGTTCTGCAGATGGTGCGACTCATCGGGCCAGTTGCCGCCGATAAAGCCGGCGCCCACGTAGACGTTGGGCTGCCCAGACACCCCGACCAGGCCGGACTGGGTACCGACCAGGCTGCCGTCCAGATAGAGGGACTGCGTGTTGCCCGCGGCGGTCAGCACGACGTAGTGCCAGTTCCCGTCGGCCACCGACGACGCCGATGCGACCGTGGTCGCCCCGCCCCAGAACTCGCCTTGCAGCTTGCCGTCACTGCCAACATAAAGGGCGGGAACGTAAGAGCCCGTGGTGGTCCCGCCCGAAATCGGATTGCTCTGGTAGCTGAACAGCACGCCGTTGTCCGCGGTGGTCTTGAACCACATGGACACGCTCAGGTAGCCGCCGGCCAGGTAGCTCGCGCTGCTGGCCAGGCTGGCGGGGAGCTGCATGTAGGACGAGGTGCCGTTGAACGACGCCGAGGTCGCCGTCGACCCCGGCAGCCCGCCGGGCTGGCCAAGCGCCACGTTCGAGTACGTGCCGTTGTAGACACCCTCGTTCGGCAGCACGGAATCCACAGCCGTACCGCCCGAACCCTCGCCTAGCCGCCAGTAAGCGGCCGGCCCGGTGTCGAGCACCGCGGTCGGGAAGTGCGACCCAGTCGTGTACGAGTAACCCGTGCACTGGGTCGGCGTGTCCGGTGGGCAGACCGAGGTCAACTGGTCGCCGGTGTAGTTGTAGGTCCAGGTCAGCGCCGCAGGCGGCTGTCCGGCGGTGGCCGGGTCGGTGGCCACGGTCGCCACGTGCGGATACTGCGCCCCGGACGGCGTGGCCCAGGTGAAGTGCAGCGCGCGCTGCGACACGCCGTTCTTCACCGTGGTGAGCTGGCCGCCAGAGTAGGTGAACGTCTCGGTGTCGCCCTGGTAGTCGGCGATCGATGAGATATCGAAGACGTTCGAGGCCGATCCGGCCTGGGCGAACGTGTAGGTGGTGTCGCCCTTGTCGGTCAGCGTGTAGCCGCCATGGCTGGGCAAAGCCTTGAGGGTCGAGTACCGGCCGAGCGGGGCGGTGAACGTGCCGTTGTTGTCGCCGAACCCGACCTCGGACCCGTCCGGGTAGGTGATCACCACGCTGGTGACGTTGCCGCTGGCGTCGTCGACCTCGGTGGCCTTCATGTCCTGCAGGCTCGACCAGCCCGCCCCGAACGCGCCGGACGTGCGCGGGTCGAGGCTGTTGTAATCCCGTGCCACCGACAGCGAAGGACCGGCGGTCTGCACGTTGGCGTCGGTCTGCGAGGTGGTGTAGTTCCCGACGCTCTGATCGAAGCCGTGACCTTCGGAGTTCTGGGCCAGCGTCGAGGTGATCAGCGGCTGCGGTACCTGGGTGGTCAGGTAATGCGCGTTGATCGCGCTCGAGTAGTCGAACCCGTCGTAATCCTGGACCGTCCAGTAGTAGGTCTGCCCCCAGCTCAGCTTGCCGGCCGGTACCACCCAGTCGCCGGACGAGATCAGGCCCGAGGTGGCGACCTGGGTGCCGGTCGGCGTGTAGACGGTGAACACGTATTTGATCGGGCTCGGCCAGTTGTCCGCGTCAGTGCCGGACGCGAGCAGCTCAGGCGTCAGTGAGGGTGACTGGAAGTTGTCCGGCGGGTACTGCGAGCTGATCTGCGGTGCCACATCGGGGGTGTAGGTCAGCGCTAGGTAGGGCGCGTGCGAGGTGTGGTAGGAGTCGAACCGCTTCCACGGCACGTTGCTGCCGCTGCTGGTCGTCCCCGCGTAGATGCCCAGGCCGTTGTCGGTGCCGCCGGTGGTCCAGGAGTTGAACGTGCCGGTGGACAAGGTCACCGGCATGTCGCCGCCGACGTTGGTGTTGCCGCTGGTGTTGCTGATGCACTGGGCGGAGGACGGAGTGTAGGTCGCCGACCCGATGGATGATCCCAGCGACGGTCCCGGATAGGACTTGGCCCCGGTGACCGACCAGGACTGGGTGATCGGCGCGACGTAGAACGGCACCGCCGAGCAGGTCCCAGCCCAGTAGTCCCAGATGTGCAAGGAGGCGGCGGTGATGTGCTCGCCGGCCAGGGATGAACCAAGGCCGGAGAAGGCTATGAACGACCGGCCGATCTCGCCACCGTTGTCCCATGTCCCCACGTCCAGGTCATCCCAGGCCGAGTAGTCGGTGTTGGGGATGTCGGAGAGCACCTTGGTGGTGCCATTCGTGCCGAAGTCCGGATCGACGGTGACCGGGTACACACGTGCTGGGTCGTCCAGCCAGGCCTTGCTCGCGGTCATCACGAGGGCGGGCTGGCCGCGGCTGGTAACGAGCCGGTAGGTGATCGCGGTGGAGGCAGCGGGCAGGCCTGACCGCTTGTTGTACTTCGAGTCCTGCGTGTGGGCTGGCGGTATCCGGGCCATGACCTTGCCGGACGCGTCGATGAGGTCAACCGCGCCGTGATCGACTCTCGGCGTGAGCCCGTGCAGCGTGAGCGGGAAGGTCCAGGACGAGGGGGCGGCAGGCGAGCGCAGGATGAGCGACTCGGTCAGCCCGCTGAACACCGTGGAGAGCCGCAGATCGGTGTGCGGAAGCACGGAGGAGTAGGTGGCGGTGGTGGCGGTGCTGACGGCCGTCACCGGCCTGGCGCCGGCGAGCCCGTACGAGGCCTGCTCGGACGGCGTGAATCCGACCGAGACGAGGGAGGGGCTCGACGCCTTCTGGGCCAGGCTGATCGTAAAAGAGTTGGCCGCTTCGCGGAGGCGGCCGCCGCTGCCGTGGACCAGCCGGATGTCGATCGGGTGCCAGGTGCCGCCGGTGCGATAGTTGACCGGGCCAGAGTAGACGTGGCGGGTGTAGCTGCCATCGGCGTTGCGGTACAGGGTGGAGGTGGCGGTCGCCCTGGACATGAGCGGCTTGCTGGTCGCCGGGTTGAAGCTGTGAGCTCCGTTGCCAATAAATGGTCTTGTCTTGGTCGTCGCCGAGGCCGGGCCGTGCCGTCTGAAGGCCGGGAGCTGCCCGTGGCCGCGGCCTGGCCGATGACCGCGGTCGCGGTGTCCTGCGGTCGCCGAGGCCGGCACGTAGTGGTGCAGCCCGCGCGCGGTCCCGGTTTGCTGGGCCGGCAGCGCCAGTGCCGGGGTGCCTTTCGTCAGCCAGTCCCACACGCCGGACCAGGAGACGCGGGCGTGCTGGGTGCTCGCGGCCATGGCCGGGGTGATCGTCAGCGCCAGCGTGGTCGTCAGCGCGACTCCGGTGACCGTGACCCGGCTGATCCACCGCGCGCGGGTGCCTTGTGCCGCCATGTTGACCCCTGTCATCAGCCGAACGGACGTGAGATATCGCCGGGAAGAAGGCCGGCTAGCCATGGATGGCCGCGCTGACAGCCGCCTGCACCGCCGCAGGCACCCGCGCGGCCGGCGCCGCGGAGACCCGGACCACCCCGGTACCGGCCGGCCCCTGGGTGACCACGATGAAACGGACCCGCCGGTACCGGGAGGCCTGCGATCTGGCGGCGGCGACCTGCGCGGTCCCGACCGCCACGATCACGGTGCACTGCCGCTGCACCAAGCTGGCCAGGTACGGCACCGCCGCCGCCGCGCTGCCCGGCCCCGTCACCGGCAGGTAGGACACCATCGCCCGCGACTGGCTGGAAGCGCCCTGCATCCCCGCCCACGCCGCCGCCGCCACCGAACCGGCGACGCCGTCCGCGCCGGTCAGCAGGCAGGCACGGACATCGGTGTACTGCCTGACTCGCTCCGCACCAGGAATCCGCTGCGCGGACGGCCAGAAAATCCAGGTAAGCAAACCCGCGGTGAGGATGAAGGCCGCTGCGATGGTGGTGAGCAACTGCCCCGGGCGGATTCCGGCTAGCTTCACGCGATGGCCTCCTGTGCGCGCAGCGTGGCAATGAGGTGACATTTCCCTGACGTTGTCGGCCGGCCTTGAGATGATGGTGCTGCCGCATTTGGTGGGGTGCCTCAGGCGGAGTTCGTTCGCGTGGCCTGCGACGCTCAGTCTGCGGCTGGTTGTGGACGGAACATAAGATCGGCGACCAAATCCGGACCAAATGCAGACCGTGCCTAACAGAAGAGCCTCACCACCTGTGACGCCAACGACTGGAACGTCCGCTTCGGCGAGCCAGCATCTCGGTGCCGCCTTGCGGAACTTGCGCCGCAGCCGCGGGCTCGCCCAACGCGATCTGCTGCGTCCGCTCCACCTCGGCTCTCACAGCGCGATCGTCGACTTCGAGGCAGGCAGGCGGATCCCGCCCGACGCCGTCATCGCCGCCTATGAGCGGTTTTTCGAGCTTCCCGGCGGGACACTGCGAAAGCTGCGCGAGCAGGCGCTCGCCGAGCGCGCCGCCGCGGAAACGCCGATCGCGCCTGGCTCGGCTGGCCTTTTCGCCGTTGGGTCCTCCAGACCGGTGACGCCGAGGCAGCTACCGGCTAGCCCTGAGTCATTTATCGGCCGGGCCGCTGAGCTGGCCCACCTGGACCGGCTCCTTCGCGACCGGGAGACCAGCACGCCGGTCGTGATCAGCGCGGTCAGCGGAATGGGCGGCATCGGCAAGACCGCGCTCGCCGTGCACTGGGCGCACCAGGCCAGGGACAACTTTCGCGACGGCGAGCTCTACATCGACCTGCAGGGCTACCACCCGTCGGGTCGGCCGGTCGCGCCCGAGGTCGCGATGGGTCAGTTCCTGGTCGCGCTCGGGGTCGAGATTGACCGGGTGCCGGCGGTCCTCGCTGAACAGGCAGGCCTGTACCGGACGCTGATGGCTGACCGGCAGATGCTCGTGCTGCTCGACAACGTCAGAGACGTTGAGCAGGTCAGACCGCTGCTGCCAGGCTCGCCCTCCTGCCGGGTGCTGATCACGAGCCGGTCCAGGCTGGCTGGCCTCGCGGTGCGTGAGGGCGCTCAGCGCATCGCGCTTGACAACCTCGACCTACGCGACGCCGTCAGGCTGTTGCGCCGCACGATCGGCAGCAAGGCATCGGAGCAACCGGGGGCGACCGCGGCCCTCGCCAATCTTTGCGGTCTGCATCCGCTCGCGCTGCGGATCGCGGCCGAACGGATCGTCGGCGCCGACGCCAACATTTCCGACGCGGTCGCCGCGCTCAGCCAGCCTTCTGACCGGCTCTCGAGCCTCGCCGTCCCCGATGACGACTCAGCGGCGATCCGTAAAGTGTTCACCTGGTCCTACCTCGGCCTTCGCCAACCCGAGCAGCGGCTGTTCAGGCTGCTCGGCCTCCATGACGGGCCCGATATCACGCTGGCGCCGTGCGCCGCCCTCGCCGGACTCGGCGAGGAGGAATGCGCGAGCCAGCTAGCTCAGCTTGTCGACGCGCACCTGGTGGACGCCTCGCAAGACGGTCGGTACCGGCTGCACGATCTGCTCCGCCTCTTCGCCTTTGAGTGCCTGGTCGAAGAAGAACCCGCCACCAGCCGCACCGAGGCGGCGTTCCGCATCGCGGCCTGGTATCTGGCTAGCGCGCGGGCGGCCCGGGCAGCGCTCGATCGGAACCTCCCGCCGCTGGAGGCGGTACCGGCCGACCTGCCGGTTCCGCCGATGCCGTTCGACTCCGAGTCGGCGGCGCTCGCTTGGTACGACATCGAGCGGGCCAACCTGACCGCGACCGCTTTGTCGGCGAGCGAGCGCGGCTTCCATGAGATCGGCTGGAAACTGCCGACCGCGCTATTCCCGTATTTCGACCGGCGCAGGCAGTACCGGGACTGGATAGCCACTCACGCCGCGGCGATCCAGGCAGCCCACCAGTCCGGTGATCGCGAAGCCGAGGGCAAGGTGACCTGCAACCTCGGTAACGCCTACCGCCCGATGCGCCGCTTCGCCGAGGCGACGGCGCACTACGAGCGGGCGCTCGAGCTGTTCCGCGAGGTCGGCTGGACCCAAGGCACAGCCAAAGCGCTGGGCAATCTGGCCAGTACCTACCATGAGGCGGGCGACTTCGACCGCGGGGCCGAAGTTGGTCTGGCCGCGCTGGCCGTCTTCCGCGAGCTTGACGACCGCTACGGTGAGGCCCTCACCTTGGCCAACCTCGGCGGCGCCCAGTCGTCCATGGGTCGGCAGGACGAGGCCATGGACACGTTGAACCAGGCGCTGGCCGCGTTCAGCGCCGTGGGTGACCGTCGGGGCGTGGCGCGCGTTCAGAATGGGCTGGGAGTGGTGCACACTCGATCGGGTCGCCCGGGACAGGCCGTACCTGTCCTACTCCAAGCCGCCAGGAATTTTGAGGAGGTAGGAGACCCGCACGAGCAGGCGACCTCGCTGGCCGACTTGGCCGAGACCTACCAGAGCCTTGGTCAGACAGAGCAGGCGCGGCGCTGCGCCAGCCAGGCGGCCGAGATATTCGCGAGCATCGGCGAAGACTGGCTCGTAGCCAGGCTGCGAACTCACCTGCCCGACCTGATGCCCTAGCTTGCCTGCCTTAGTGCAGGCTCGCCAGGAGGCTGGCCGCTACCTTCATGAACCGCTCGACGCCGCCGTAGGCCATCGACACCAGCATCGCGCCTTCGAGGCCGCTGATGATCATTTTGGCGATGTCTCCGACTTCGCCGGTGAACCTCATCGAGCCATCCGCCTTGCCTTGCTCAAGCACCTGTCCGAGCCAGATCTCGTTGTGCTCGAAAAACTCGCGGACGGCGGTTTGCATGCTTTCCGAGAGGGTCAGGTATTCGGCCGCGAGGATGCCGCATAGGCACATCTTTCCTTGCGCGAGCACCTGAGCGTAGATGCCGACGTAGCCGTCAAGCTTGGCCTGGGCACTGCCGCTGGCGTCGTCGAGCGCCTTGAGCCTGGCGGCGAACCTGGAGGTGTACCGGGTGATAAGAGCCTGGCCAAGCTCTGCCTTGCGCGGATAGTGATAGTGCAGCGCCGCCGTGGTAATGCCCAGCTCAACGGCGACGTCTCCATAGCTGAAGGCATTGAATCCGCGCACCTGGACGATGCGCTCGGCGGCATCGAGTATCCGGGTCGGAGTCCCAACATCGGTGTCGCGCTGCGCGGTAGTTGGCATTGGCCGCCTCCTGCGGAGTAGTTCGGCTGCCTGGCAACTGACTTTCTAGTAGGTAAGTAAATAGTTACTGAGGAGTAAGTGAAAGGGTACCAGCGATGACCGGCTCGGCCAATGTTTGAACGGCCGCTAGCCGGGCAGTGAGGTCTGACTGATAGTGGCATCGGAGGCGGCAGATGAGTACTCCACAGGGGGGGCCGGGTTCAGCGGAACGGGTAACTACCCCGTTCCGTGCGGCTAATCCTGAGTTGGCCAGGCATGGCAGCCTGCGCCGGGTGATCCGGACGGGATGGCTCGCGGTCGGCGCCCTGATTGCCATACTCGCGCTGCTCCTCGGCCTGTCGGCGCTCCAGTTGCTGCCCCGGTTGCGCAATCCGTTCGCCGAGACGACCGTGGACCGCAGCCAGCCCGCTCTGCTGAAGTCGATAACAGCGCTGAGCAGGTATGAGGCGGCGAGCGGCTCATTCCAGGTGATCGTCGACCTGGCCAAGCGAAGTTCGTTCATACCGTCGTTCATCGAGGGCACCGACACCCTGTTCGTCGGCGCTGGCTCCGACATCGCATTCGTCGACTTCTCGGGTCTGCGGGGCAAGGCCATCGTCGTCTCGCCGAACCGCACCGGCGTGACGATCACGCTGCCGCCGTCCCAGCTTGAGCCCGCGGTGCTCAACGTCAAGCAGTCCTACGTGTTCGCCGAACAGCAGGGCCTGCTCAACCGCGTCGGCAACTTCTTCTCGAGCAACCCGAACAGCCAGCGGCAGGTGTACATACTCGCGCAGGACAAGATCCAGGCGGCGGCCAAGCACAGCCCGCTCATCGCCGATGCGGAGCGAAACACCACCGCGATGCTGACCGGCCTCATGCACTCGCTCGGTTTCAAGCGGGTAACCGTGATCTTCAGTCCGGGCTAAACAACCTATTCCGCACTTATCATCAGTTCCGAAGAAAGAGCGCGTGCGGATGATGCGACGCTGAGAATAGACTGCATCGCTGTCATCTTCGAAGGGGCGCTCATAATGGTTGAATACAAGCTGGGTAAGAATCCAGCCCGGCACGACCCAAAGACGTTCGATTACGCGAAGTACCGCACCGGGGCCACGGCGCCGCCGAACGCGCACTGGGGCCACGGCCTACCGTTCGCCATGCTTGCTAACGACAAGTACGGTGACTGCGTTGAGGCCGGCTACGCGCACATGGTGCAGATCTGGGGTGACCGGGCCGGCAATCCGTTCGTGCCGGACGACAACGACACGCTCGCCGCTTACACGGCGCTCACCGGGTTCAACCCGAACGACCCGAGCACCGACAAGGGCACCGACATCCTGAGCGCGGTCAACTACTGGAAGGCGACCGGGATGAACGGGCACCAGATCACCGCGTTCGCCTCGCTGAACCCGCTCGACCAGAACCAGATGGAAGAGGCGATCGCCTTCTTCGGCGGCGCCTACATTGGCGTGCAGCTACCGATCTCGGCGCAGAGCCAGGTCGGCCAGGAATGGACGGTCACCCAGGGCAAGGACGCCCAAGCCGGGAGCTGGGGTGGTCACTGCGTCCCGCTCTGCGGCTACGACGCTAACAAGATCTGGTGTGTCACCTGGGGCACCGAGCAGGCGATGACCTGGGAATTCCTCACCACCTATTGCGACGAGGCCTACGTGCTGCTCGCCCAGGAGTGGATCTCGGCTGGCGGCACCTCACCGTCCAACCTCGCGTGGGGCCAGCTCCTGGCCGACCTCGCCAACCTGTGAGCTAGTCAGTTCCTTACGCTGCCTGTCAGCCGGGCCGGCTGAGTTGGGCCGGCCCGGCTGGCACCGCGGGAGGCGCTGGATCCCCTGGATCGACCACGGCCGCGGGCGGCGCGGACGGCGGAGGCGGTAGCGGTGGTTCCGGGGGTGGCGGTGGCGGTGGCACCGCTGGCTCGGCCTCGCTGACCGCGTCGTCGTAAGCGGCGCGGACCTTGGCGACCTCGGTCTGCGGGTCGTGGAACCAGTTGGTCGACCAGACCCGGTGGAAGTTCCAGCCGAGTCGCTTCAAGTGCTCGCCCCGCAGCCGGTCCCGGTCCCGCACGCTGCCCGACCGGTGGTACGAAGCCCCGTCGGCCTCGATCGCCAGCACCATCCGGTCGGTGTCGTCCGGATGGGTGGCAGCGAAGTCGACCCGGTAACCGCCCACGCCGTACTGCGGCACTACGGTGATCCCGCACTCGGCCAGCCGGTCGCGCACATCGGCCTCGAACGGGCTCAGGTCGTCGGCGCCCGAGGCCGCTGTTTGCCGCCCGCTCCAGCCCGCCCCCCCGCCCGAACCCGCATAGTCCAGGTAGTCGGCCAGCATCTTGGCGCCGGCCTTGGTCAGCCGGTCGGGGTCGACGTCGTGGCTGGAGAACGAGCTGACCAGCGTCAGCCGATGCTTGGCCCGCGTCGCGGCCACGTTCAGCCTGCGCTCGCCGCCGTCGCGCAGCAGCGGCCCCCACTGGTAGCGCATCCGGCCGTCCGGGTGCTTGCCGTAGCCGATCGACAAGATGATCGCGTCCCGCTCGTCGCCTTGAACCCGCTCGAGGTTCTTCACGAAGAACGGCTCGGTGGTGTCCTCGCTGAAGAAGCCTTCCAGATCGCCATGGAGGGTCAGTGCGGCCCGCAGCGCCGCGTCGATGCGGTCGGAGTGCTTGATGCCGAGCGCGATCACACCGAGCGACTCGGTCGGCCTGATCCGCGCGTGCTCCAGGATCAACTCGACGACCCGGTTCACCTCGGCGGTGACCGAAACCTCCTGGCCTGGTCCTGGCGTCTGGGCGACCACGACGTGGCGCAGGCAGTCTCCGGCGAACACGCCAGGGAACGTGGTCAGCGCTCCGCCGTAGATTCGGCTGTTGGAGAACGCCACCAGCCGCTCGTCCCGGCTCCGGTAGTGCCAGGCCAGCGGCCAGGTCGGCAGCAGCGGCTTGAGCGCGTCGAGCACGGACTCGAAGCCCACCCCGAACGACACCAGGTTCTCGTCCTCGTCCTCAGCTAGCTCATCGCCCTGCTGGCCAGCCGCGGGTCCCTCGTCGTCGATCAGTTCGTCCTCGGCCCCGCCGATCTGGCGGAAGAAGTTCGTCGGCGGCAACTGCCGGTCATCGCCAGCGACCACGATCTGGTGCCCGCGCATGATCGCCGGTATCGCGTCGGCTGGCACAATCTGGCTGGCCTCGTCGAAGATCACCACGTCGAACAACCGCGTGGACGGCAGCACCTGGCTCACCATCAGCGGTGACATGGCCCAGCACGGCTTGAGCGCGAACAGCACGTCCGAAGTCTGGTCGAGCAGCCTGCGCAACGGCAGATGGCCGCGGCGCACCGCCGCCTGCTTGCGGATCACCCGCGCCTGGAGCGGGTGCTGATCCTGCGCCTCCCGCAGCCGCTCGGCCCAGGCGTGGCTGACCCGCCGCCGGTTCGCCTTCAGGTGCTCCACGTCCCGGTGCCGGAAATCGTCGGCGATCTCGTCGAGGGCCCCGCCTCGCTCGGCCGCGTAGCGCGGGTCGCGGACCCTGATCTGATCGAGGATCGATGAGTACCAGGCGTGGTCGAACGCGGCCGCGGCCAGGGCGGGCGACGCCTCGCCGCGCGCTAGCTCGTCGAGCAGCGGCCGCAGGCCAAGCTGGTCGAACTTCGCGGCCAGCTCGTACAGCCTCGGCAGCTTCCACGCCGTGTCCTGGTCGGCGGTCAGCGCGGCAAGCTGCTCGACGGCGCTCGTCGCGTCGAGCCCGACGTAGCCGCGAAGGGCGTCGAGTCGCTGGGCGCAATCGCCGAGAAATTCATTCATCGCAAAGAAATCGGGCGGCACTGTCGGCAGCAGCCCAGCCCCGTCCGGTGAACTCACTGACGCGGGCACACGCTGGGACTCCCATTCGGAAAGCTGACTGGCCGCCTCGTTGAGCTTGGCGACCAAGTCCTCTCGCGACTCCTTCGACGAGGTGCGTGAAAGCCGCTGCGCTTCTTTCCGCAATCTGCGCCTTTCCCCGATCGACGCGGTGCCGATGCCAGCGACGGCGTCGGCCAGCGCCTTCGGGTTGGCCGCGAAGATCCCGGGGTCGAAGGAGTCGAGGCTCTGCCGGACTCTGGCGTACAGCCGCATCCTGGTGAGCACGTCGGCGTAGCTGGCCGGTGCGCGCAGGCCGACGGCCGCACTCGCCTTGGCTTGCGTGTCCATCAGCCGCGGCACGGTGTGCGAGCTGAGCTGCGCGGCCAGGTTGCAGGCCAGCCGGACGTCTTCGGCTGTCCGCAGCGCGGCGCCGAACCACGGCGTCGTGTCCGGCCGCATCGAGAAGCCGCCGAGGTGGCTGAACTCTTTGAGTTCGTCGCGCAGGTCGTCGGCCACCGCGCCGGTGATCCGTTCCGGGGCGGCTAGCTTGACCTGATTGCGGGCCTCCGCCGGGATGCCGAGCAACGCCGACTGCACGGCGAACGGGGTCAGTCCCCACGGCGGGTGCGCCTCGTGCAGCGCCTTGACGTGGTCGGTCAGCCGGCGTTGCCGGTCGGCCAGCCGCCGCCGAAGGCTGGTGTCGTCCGGCTCGATGGTCTGGTGCGCGAGGTCGAGGCTAACGCCGAGGTCACGAGCTATCCGCTGCCTGTCCTTGGTGCCTTCGTGGATGTCGAGCACAAGCTCGCCGAGGTCGACGCCCTTCAGCCGGGAGAGCACCGCGTCGATGGCCGCCCTTTTCTCCGCGACGAACAGCACTTTCCGGCCTCGGGCGACGAGGGCGGCGATCAGGTTGGCGATCGTCTGGCTCTTGCCGGTGCCGGGCGGGCCGTGGATCACTAGGCTCCGGCCGGACAGCACGGCCGCGATCGCGCTTCGCTGCGATGAGTCGGCGTCGAGCACCGAATAATCCGTGGCCGGCAGGTCCAGTAGCGGTTCGGCGTCGTCCTCGTCGGGCGCTGACAGGAGTTCCTGCGCGTCCGGGTCGCCGGCGATGGCGGCTACCACGTCGCTGTCGTTCAGCAACTCGGCGGCAGTTTGCAGGTCGCGCACCATCGGCAGCTTCGCGTACGTGAACGTGCCGATCACCAGCCGGTCGGTGATGTCGAAGCCGGGCACCTCGGCCGTGTTGGCCGCCCGGCGCAGTAGCTCGTTCAGCCGGTCGCCGTGCTGGTCGGCCAGCTTGTCCGTGGCGGCGCCGTAGATGCTCGACAGTTTGTGCAGCAGTACCGGGTTGACTTCTTGTTCGTCGTCGAGTGCCAGTTCGAAGTCGTCGTGCCTGGCCCTGGTCGGCGTGATCGTCAGGCCGCGCAGCAGCACGGGAGCGGCGGGCAGCAGGAACAGCTCGTCCCATCTGGCCATCCCGGTCGCGAGGTAGCCTGCCCTGATCCCGCGCTCTTCGAGCAGTTCCTTGGCCTTGCGGTAGATCACCTGGACCCGGCGGATCGCATCAGCCCTGGCGTCGACGTCGCGGAACAGCTTGGTCAGCCTGATCGACCCGGAGGCGATGAACTGCTCGACGGCGGCTGGGTCGGCCCCGGCCAGGTCGAGCGTGCCTGACCTTCTGTCCTTGTAATACAGCAATGTGTTGCGGCCGCCCAGGTCGGTCAGGGCAGAAACCCAGCTCTCCTGCGCGGCCTCGATCAGCTTCGCCCTGCGGTTCGCTGGGATGGTCGGCTGCGACATGGGCCACAGTTACCCCGGATCGGGCGTGTCATTCGGCTATTAGTCAACCTGCTCTGGTGCGGCGGGCGGCTTCCAGATGTGGTTCAGAGCCGCACCGCTGATCCAGATCAGGATCCACAGGTAGGGGGCGACTTTCGGGGCCACGATCGCGACGGGTATGGAAAGGATGAAGACCGCCGGAACGCGGAGTATTCGCAGCAGGTAGAAGGTACGAACGGACTCAGCGGAAGGGCCGGTCAGGTCGGCGGGCGCGCGAGTCGCGTACAGCCAGATGGCTGCCTGGGTGAGGCCAGCCAGCGCGCCGGAAAGCTATGGTGCCGAGGAAGACCAGGTTCAGCGCGATCAGCGGCCGGTCAACGGCGGTGATGTACCTGAACATGGCGTGATGCCCGAGCCAGAAAAAGGCGATGACGGCGAAGCTGATCGCGAAGCCGAAGATTCCGGGGATCGCCTTGCTGAGCTCGTCCGCCGAGCCGCCGCCGCCCCCGCTGGGGACCCGCAGGTTGACCGCCAGCAGCGTGATCGCGATAGCGAAGACGGCGTCGCTGAAGAAGATAATGCGGCACCGCGATCGTTGGCGGCACCCGTGCGATGGATTGCCGAATTCACCCCTGTTTTCCCAGCTGGATGTGGCAATCCATCGGAAGGCTGGGATGGTGGACGACAACGGCGCCAGCGCTTCGAGCCTAAGGGCCCGGGTGCTGAACCGCTTCGGCAAGCATGGACGTTGCCTGATATATGAGTCAGTATTGACGGGCCAACGTGGTCGCAGGGAGATGAGAGCCCAGATGAGATACAAGCGCGTAGCGCGCGGGGCGCCGATCGTGGCGCCAGTTTTGCTTGTCGCAATCAGCCTGACCGCCCCAGCACAGGGTGCGACCAGCCACAATGCCGGAACTGCCAGCCGCGCGGTCAGCACGCAGAGCGGGCAGCGGCCGCTCACCCCAGCACTCGCCAAGCAACTGTCGCGCAATGTCACCGACAAGGTGATCATCGTGCTCAGGAATCAGCTCAACGGCCTCGCCGACACGCCGGCCAACTCGACTCGTCGCAAGGCCGAGGTGATGGCCATCCAGCGCGGCGTCCTGTCCGAGCTGACCGCCACCCACGCACGCAACGTCAAGAGCATCTCGCTGGTCAACGCCGTCGCGGCGACCGTCTCAGCTGGTGAGGCCAAGCGTCTGGCCGGGAACCCGGCCGTCGCCGAGGTGACGGCTGACCTGCCGATCCCCGTCCTCCCCTCGATGCCGACCTTCAAGCCAAGAGCGCCCGCCGCCGGGGTCGCGCCCCTGCCCGGCGCGTGCCCGGCCAAGAAGACCGGGGTGCAGCTTAACCCCCAGGCGATCATCAACATCCACGCCGCGAGCGAGTCGAACAAGAACACCGCGCAAGGCCTGGGCTACACCGGGGCTGGTGTCAAGGTCGCGTGGATCGCCGATGGCATCAACATCAACAATCCCGACTTCATCCGCGCCAACGGTAAGCACGTCTTCGTGGACTACCGTGACTTCAGCGGAACGGGCACCAGTGCGAACACCAGCGGCGGCGAGGCGTTCCTCGACGCGAGTTCCATCGCCGCTCAGGGCAGGCACGTCTACAACGTTCAGAACTACGGCAACGGGCTGAACCGGCCCTGCCTGATCAGGATCCTCGGCGTCGCTCCCGGTGCCAGCCTGGTCGGCCTCAACGTGTTCGGCTCCTCCAACTTCGCCTTCAACTCGGTGTTTCTCGAGGGGATCGACTGGGCGGTCAGCCACGACCACGTCAACGTGCTCAACGAGTCGTTTGGCGCCAACCCGTTCCCCGACACGGCGAGCCTTGACCTGACCAGGAAGGCCGACGAAGCGGCCGTGGCGGCGGGCGTCACCGTGACCGCGTCCTCGGGCGACTCGGGCGTGACCAACACGATCGGCTCTCCGGCCACCGACCCGAAGGTCATCTCGGCTGGCGCGAGCACCACCTTCCGCGGCTACGCCCAGACCAATTTCGCCGGCCTCTTCAGCCCGGGGAACGCAACCGGCTGGATCGACAACAACATCAGCGGGATCAGCTCAGCAGGCTTCGACCAGGCGGGCCGGACCGTCGATGTGGTGGCGCCCGGTGACCAGAACTGGACGCTGTGCACGCCCTCGGCCCAGTTCGCCGCCTGTACGGATTTCTCCGGTTCCGTGCGGACGCCCGTGCAGCTCACCGGTGGTACCAGTGAGGCCGCCCCGCTGACCGCCGGCACCGCCGCGCTGGTGATCCAGGCCTACCGGAAGGGCCACGGCGGCCGTTCCCCGTCACCGGCCGTCGTCAAGAGGATCATTGTCTCGACCGCCCAGGACATCAGCGCCCCGGCCGAGCAGCAGGGCGCCGGCATACTCGACGCCTACCAGGCCGTGCTCGCCGCGCGGTCTTACCCTGGCCCGGGGCGGACCCAGGCCAGGAAGGGCCACGCCCTACTCGACAGCGCGACCCAGCTCAACGTGATCGATCGAACCTCGCACGCCGAGCACCTGAGCGAGAGGATCACCAACGACGGCTCGAGCAAGGTGACCGTGAAGTTGTCGAGCCGCAGGCTGTCGACACCGACCACTCGCTCCTCCAAGACGCTGAACCTGACGTCGGGGGGAAATTTCGCCACGGTGGTCCGGTTCCATGTGCCCGCCGGTCAGGCCCGGCTCAGCGTGTCAATTGCCATGCCAAGCCAAGACTTCTTGCCCGTGCTCTTCCTGATCTCGCCTTCATTCAAGTTCGCCGGGTTCAACTTCCCGCAAGGCTTTGGCAACTACGGCAACGCCCAGATCGCTGACCCGCAACCAGGGACCTGGATCGCGCTCATCGAAGCCCTTCCTGAGGTCGTGAGCCCGCCGTCGAGCCTCACGACGCGGTTCGCGGCGACCACGTCCACGTTCAAGTCCTTCGGTTCACTGTCCAAGCACTCGATCACCCTGGCCCCAGGGGCGTCGAGCACATTCAGGCTGAACGTCAGCACCCCGAGCAGGCCCGGCGACGCGGCCGGTTCGATCGTGCTGCACAGCACCGCAAGCCAGCCGGGATTCGCGGCCGTGACCACCATCCCGGTCACGCTCCGTTCGATGGTTCCGGTCCCGACGCCAACGACCACTTTCACCGGCACGCTGACCGGCGGCAACGGCCGTGCCTCAAGCACTGGTCAGACCGCCTACTACCAGCTGAAGCTTCCGCCCGGTGAGGCCGCGCTCAACGCCACAATCTCGACGGGGAACAAGCACAACACGCTGTTCGCGACGCTTGTCGACCCACGTGGCGAGGTCGTCTCCGCCGCCCAGAACGGGGTGCAGACGACTAGCACGTCCAATCTCGTACTGGAAAATGGCGCTCAGCTTCACATCGTCAAGCCGGCCGCCGGGGTATGGACGCTGATCGTCGACTTCTACAACGCGGTGTCCGGCACGGCGGTGACCCAGCCGTTCACGGTCAAGATGAACGTGAAGCCGGTGAAGGCGTCGCAGACAGGGCTGCCGGACTCGCCAAGCACCATGCTCACGTCAGGCACACCGGTCACCTCCCACATCAAGGTCACGAACTCGGGGAGCGTGCCCGAGGAGTACTTCGTCGACGCGAGGCTCGGCACTAACGTCAAGATCGGCCTGGCCGCGCAGACGGCGTCGACCCTGACGCTCCCGAACCTGACCGGCGTCATCCCGATCTACCTGGTCCCGTCACTGACCTCACAGGTGGCAGCGGAAGTCTCCGCGCCCAAACCGAACCTCTTCGACCTGAACTGGGGGTTCGGCGACCCAGACCTGGTATCGACCATCGCCAAGAACTCGACGGTGAGCTTGTCTGCCAGCGACATCCCGAACGGCGATTGGACGGTGACCCCGTTCTTGCAGGGCCCGGACGGCGCGTCGGGTCCGTCGCCGGTCACCGCCACGGTCTCGGTGAGCGCGATGACCAAGGCCTTTGACTCGACGGTCACCGCACCCACCGGTGACCTGTGGGATCAAAGCACGAACCCCAGCGCCACCTTGACTCCGATCATCGTCCAACCAGGTCAGACAGTGACGATTCCGGTGACGATCACCCCGAACGGAGCCGCCGGGCACGTCGTCTCAGGAACGATCTACGTGTCCGCGGTGTCGTTCAACCCCGCTGCGGTCACCTTCAACTTGCTGCCATCCACGGCCCCCACGGCGAGCACGGTAGCCAGTTTCCCCTACACCTACACGATCGGTAGTTAGCGGAGAGCTAGCCCGGGGGGCAACCCCCGGGCTAGCCCGCCGGTTAGTCGCCCTTGACGTTCACGATCTGGCGGAGGGTGTGCCGGACCTCCACGAGGTCCTTGGCGTCTTCCATCACGACATCGATGTCCTTGTACGCCGCCGGTATCTCGTCGAGGAAGGCGTCGGTCTTGCGCCATTCGATGCCTTCCATCGCGGCCTCAAGCTGATCGAGGCTGTACAGCTTGCGTGCCTTGGACCGGCTGTACTGACGGCCCGCGCCGTGCGGCGATGAGTTCAGGGCCAGCCGGTTACCCTTGCCGGTCACTACGTACGAGCGGGTGCCCATCGAGCCGGGGATCAGCCCGGGCGTTCCGGCCGAGGCGTCGATCGCGCCCTTGCGCGACAGCCAGACCTCCTTGCCGAAGTGCGTCTCCTTGGCCGTGTAGTTGTGGTGCGTGTTCACCGTCTCGGTGGGCTCGACCTCCTGGCCGAGCCAGTCCCGCAACCGGTGGATCACCCGGTGCATCATCTCCTCGCGGTTCAGCAGCGCGAAGTACTGCGCCCAGCGCAGGTCCCTGATGTAGGACCAGAACTCGTCGGTTCCCTCAGCGAGGTAGGCCAGGTCCGGGTCCGGCAGCTTGATCCAGTACTTCCCGGCCAGGTCCGCGGCGATCTTGATATGCCGCTGGGCGATCTTGTTGCCGACGCCGCGAGATCCTGAGTGCAAGAACAGCCAGACCCGATCCTGGGTGTCCAGGCTGACCTCGATGAAGTGATTGCCCGAGCCGAGGCTGCCAAGCTGCAGGCGCCAGTTCGGCGCGATCTTTTCCGCGCTGTCGGACGACTGGTGCCGCTCGAGAGCCTCGATCCTGGTCGCAGTCGCCGTGTCGTAGACCGCCTTGTTGTACTTGCCAGCGGACAGCGGCATCGAGCGCTCGATAGCCTCGCGCAGGGCCGTTAGGTCGCCTCGACGCCGCACGTCGTCGGCGGTGAACTGGGTGCGGACCGCGATCATTCCGCAGCCGATGTCGACACCGACAGCAGCCGGGATGATGGCGCCCAGCGTCGGGATCACCGAGCCGACGGTGGCGCCCTTGCCCAGGTGCGCATCGGGCATCAGGGCGACATGCGGGTAGATGAACGGCAATTCGGCCGTGCGCTTGGCCTGCTCAAGCGTGCCGTCATCGAGCACCGACGCCCAGCTCATCAGCTTCTTGCTGATCTGTTCCATTTCTTCCTCACCCAGAGCCCACCCACCACCCAGCGTGCCCACGGTAGCCGCTGGCCCTCGCTACGCACATCAGATTTTTCGCCGCGAATCGGCTGTTGTTGCTCAACCGTCGCCCGAGGTTGGTCGGGTAACCGGGGTACTGCTGATGGTGCCCGTCCTGCTGTCCGCGTGCACAACCGCGGTTCGGGCAACGGGCAGTGAGACGTGCATGCGTTCTCCCGAGCGTGTCGTCAAACGAGCCGAGCCGGTGTGCGATCGGTGGCGGAGTTCGTCGACTTCGGGCCTGACGACACTGAGCAGGTGCCAACGACAGCCGCGGGCCACAGGTTCTGGGAGCAGGAAGATCCGCAGGAGCGTGTCCAGCAGCGCATTCACTTCCTCAAGAACCTGTCCATGTTCGGCGGTCTGCTGGTAGCGGCGGGTGATACGGCCGGCGCTGGTGCGGGGTGCCAAAGTCGCGGGGGTGTGCCCGTCGTGTGGCGTTTGGGTGGTTCGGGGTGGCCGGGTGGCTGGTGCCCGGCGTCAGCCGCGGTGGATTCGGGCATTCATCGCGTCCGGGGCGTCAGCCGGTGCGATGGATTCGGCAATCCAGCTGGGAAAACAGGGGTGGATTCGGCAACCCATCACGGCCCTTGACCTGCCAGAGCCGATGGATCCGGGAATCCATCGCACCGGCGGACGGCGCCGCCCGCCCGCACCACGACGCCCGCCCGCACCACGACGCCCGCACCACGCTCCGCCGCCCAACCCCCCCAAACCAGCCGCCACCTGAGGTTATTTACATACCAACGAGGTCACGCTGTCCCGGGTCACGCTGTTGGCTAGGACGGGATGGTGGCTAGCTCGTGGTCGGAGGCGAGTTCGCGGGTTAGCCAGCGCTCCAGGGCGTCGCTGGTTTCCCAAGAGGTGATCAGGGAATAGCGCGGTCCCGGGCCCGGGTGCCAGACAACGTGGTAGAGACGCTCGGTGTCGATCAGCAGCTGCATGCCTGGATGCAGCCTGATCCTGGTTTCTGTGGCTGGGTCGTTCTTGTCCTCACGCAGGATGAACATTGACTGGCCCGCCGCGTCGTCAAGTTCAAGCCACGACCTGACCACCCAGCCGGTGCCGTCGGGGTTGAGCCGGTTGTTGTCGTCGAGGTGCAACTGGCGCAGCGCGGTGGCCTCGTCGCTCGGGTTCAGCTTGATCACGCGGACCCGGCCGTAGTTGGCGCCGACCTCTTCCACGTAGTCGACCAGGCTTGGCGCGAGGTCGCGGTTGGTCGTCCAAAGGCCGTCCTTGTCGGCCTTGCCGTAGTCCCAGAAGCCGCGGCAGTCCATCTCTCCGGTCGCCGAGGCGAGTGGCGCGAAGTTCGTGTCGCCGCCGCTCTTCCAGTCCATGTAGGCCAGCGACTCCCACTCGATCGGAGGAATCAGCGCCCCTGGCCGGTCGCGCAGGATGACATAGCCTTTGGCGGCCAGGATGTCGAGCTTGCGGTGCATGAGCTTCCCCCGTCTTGGAACTGATCTTCACTCCCCGATATTCGTCACCTCTTTCCAGCGGCGGCGTGGCTCACGCCTTCGATCCAGCTCTCATGTCTGAGTTGTGAAGCGCATTTTGTCATCCGATGACCAGGGCACGAAACAGCCCGGCACCTCGATGGAACGAGCCATCGAAACGCCGGGCTGTTATCGAGTTAGTTCACGAATACCTTGGGGTTGCCCTTGAGGCTGCTGTCAACCACCGGGCCGAACTTGGCGGAGAAGGTCGCCGATGCTGGGCATATCCCATTGCTGCCGGCCGCCTTGGTGAACTTCTGCTTGACGATGGTGATCGTATTGCCCTTGTTCGAGCCTGACCCTCGGATGCTCGACGCCTTGTAACTGCAGGTGATCGAGTGGCCGGCGAAACTTACGGTCGAGCTCATCTCGATCGGCTTGGTGCTCTTCCGGCCGCTGATGAAGACTGGCGTTCCCTTCCTGTCGCTGACCGTCGAGGCATAGGGCAGGTTGAGCGCCTTGATCTTGGTGACCTTTAGGCCCATGAGACTAGCCTTGCAGTTGCCAATGCTCTCGGAGGTGATCGCCTCAGTCGCCCTTCCCGGCCTGGTCGGGTTCTTGCCCACTATGGCGATGAAGCTCGCTTGCTTGCAGGTGAGCGAGCCGAACCCGGTAATTGAGAACACCGCGCTGGTGCCCTTCACCAGGCTGGCCTTCAGGGCAGCGGCGGGCTTGACCGCGGTGCCGTGGGTCTTCCTGACGGTTAGCACGTGGGACGCGGTTGCGGGGGCTGCCTCGGCGACCATAGGTGCCGCCATGACCGCGGCAGAGGCGGCTGCTAGAGCGAGATAAAGGTACTTACGCACGTACCTTGCTCCTTCCTCGATGGGGCTGGTACCACCCCAGCCTGCCACGGGTGCTGCCGAGCGAAACGTAACTACCACCCACAGGGCCGAATGCCCACATCCCGGTCCACTGCGTTTGGGCAGGTCAACGGCATATCCGTGCTGTTTTTCTCAGCTATTTCTCAGTAAATGCGGCCTGGCCACGGCGTTACCGTCAGGTTCTTCGGCACCAGCGATCACTGTCGTCACAGCTACCAGGAAGCCCGGCAGTCACGTATCACGCCCCGCCGCGAGCGTGTATGACTAGTGCTATGGCGGTCACAGGCGCGCGACTGCTAGGCGGCCGGTATCAGTTGCGCGAGGTGCTAGGAACGGGCGGCATGGCGACGGTCTGGCGTGCCACCGATGACGTGCTCGGCCGCGACGTGGCCGTGAAAGTACTGAGTTCGCAGTTCGCGACCGACACGGGTTTCGTCGCCCGGTTCAATCGCGAAGCGCGAAATGTAGCCGCGCTAAGCAATTCACATATTGTCACGGTGTTCGATTGCGGTGTCGATGACACGACGCCTTACATCGTGATGGAGCTAGTGTCTGGCCGTACGCTCCGGCAAGTGCTTGACGAGGCGGGAACGCTGCCACCGGACGAGGCCGTCGCAATCGCGGCGGCGGTATGCGAAGCGCTGGATACGGCCCACGCCGCCGGACTTGTGCACCGCGATATCAAACCGGCGAATATCGTGCTGTCCGGGCGCGACGTGAAGGTGCTTGATTTCGGCATCGCCAGAGCACAATTTCCGGCCGGCGGGACGAGAACGAATGGCGTGCTCGGCACCGCCGCTTATCTCTCGCCCGAACAGGCGTCGGGTCTGTCGGTCGGCCCGCAGTCCGACCTCTATTCACTCGGCTGCGTGCTATTCGAGATGCTGACCGGCGTACCGCCATTTGCCGCCGACACAGAGGTGGCGGTGGCGTACCGCCATGTGCACGACGATCCTGGGCTGCCATCCTCGCGACACCCTGGCATTCCGGCCAAGCTTGACTGGATCACCGCGCGCATGCTGGCGAAAAAGCCTGCCGCTCGGCCGGCCGACGCGCTCGCGGCACGGGAAGGGCTGATGGCAGCTCTGGCCCCGGACCAAACCAGGGTGTTCGCCGCGCTTCCCGGCAAGGGATCCGAACTTAGGCAGGCTCGGAATTCGTACCGGTGGCGGCCCTCGGAGATGGTGCTCGCGATGGGCCTGATCGCCGCTCTGGCGGCGCTGGCCGTCGTGCTGCTGACGCCGGCCAGAGTCGCGGCCCCGCCCGCGCAATCGCGCCACCCGGCGGTTGGCGGCCGGACCCAGCGAAGTTCGCCCACAGCGCTGAGTACCTCGCCCGCTCCACCGCCGCCAGGTGGCCACGGGCTTTCGCCGATCGCCTCCGCGGCCGGTGCGTTCGTCGGTGATCTTGAGACTGGCCAGGCCGACGGCCAGGTTTCCGAGCAAGCCGGGCAAAACCTTTTCGGCCAGCTGCAGCAGTTGCTGTTCAACACGCCCCGGCAGAACGCCACGCAGGTCGAGCAGCAGTACGCGCAGCTAGTCGAGCAGTTCGACCAGTACCGGTCGCAGGGACAGATCAACGGCTCAGCGGCAGCCACGTTGCGGCGCGAGATCGGAGCTATCGGCGCCGCCCTCGGCGCTGGCTGACGCTCGTCTGCCGTCCTTGTCACAACCGATCCTGGCTTTGATGCGTCTATCAGGCATATCGTGGTCGCCATTCGCCGGGCGATAGCGCGCACGCGGTGCGATATACGAGGGAGTAGCTCGATGAGGGAGCAATCAGGGCACAAGGTCAGGGTTGCCATGACGTTGGTGGCGACCGCCACGGTCGTCCTGGCTGCTGGCGGCTGGCGCTCAACATCAAGACCCGCAAGGTGCCGGTACACGTCAAGCTGCCCAAGGGCACCAACGTGACCGCCGCCCGCGCTGGCTGCGATCACAGTCTTGCCCTGACCAAGTCGGGCGCCGTGCTGGCCTAGGGCCTGAACCTCTTCGGCCAGCTCGGTGACGGCACGAAGAAGAACAGGGACGCTCCGGTCAAGGTCAAGCTGCCGAAGGGCGCGAGGATCAAGGCGATCAGCGCTGGCTGCAACGACAGCTTCGCGCTGAGCACGGCGGGCAAGCTCTATGCCTGGGGTCGTAACGACAAAGGTCAGCTTGGTGACGGCACGGAGAAGAGCCGCAAGAACCCGGTCATGATCAAGTTCCCGGCTGGCAACAAGGTTACGGCCATCACGGCGGACTGCTATCACACGCTGGCGCTCACCAGCACCGGCTTGTGGGCCTGGGGCCTGAACAACGACGGCCAGCTCGGCACTGGCGACATGCAAAGCACCGATGCGCCAGTCCACGTCGTGTTCCTGTTCCGCGGCTCGGGACCAGGGACGATCACCGGCATCTTCGCCGGCTGCTTCCACACCATCGCGCTGTTCTCCAAAGGTGGCATCCTGGCCTGGGGCGCCAACGACGCCGGCCAGCTCGGCAGCGGCAGCTCGGCGCTGAGCAGCCTCAAGCCGGTCGGTACTCCTGGGGGATCTATACCAGCGGAGAGCTGGGGAACGGCAGCACGTCGGCGGGCCTCAACGTGCCGACGATCGTCCATCTGCCGGGCAATTCACCTGCCGTGGCGATCGGCAGCGGCCCCGGTGCACAGCACGCCTTCGCGATCTCGCGGTGATGTCAGCCGGAGTTAGCTCAGCGCTGGCTGGGGCCGGCGTGCTTGGTGCCGGTCGCGACGTTGGACAGACTGCGGACGGTCACGCCGTCGGCTGATCCGCCTAGCTTACTGAGCAGGATCTCGCGTACCCGCTGCCGGTCGTCGGCTGACATGGCCGCGACCAGCGGCCCGAACGGCGTGCCCTGCAGGCTGTTCGCCGCGTCGTCAGCGCTGTCCCAGTGTCCCTCAAGCTCCACCATCTCGACCTTGACGTCGCCGAACCCGGCGGCTTCGACCATTCGCCACAGTTCAGGTCCGCTCATCCGGTAGCTGTCGGCGTCGTAGGCGCGGGCGTAGGGCTGGCCCAGCCCTACTTCGCGCATCGTCTGGCCCAGCGGGGTGAACAGGCCTACCGGGTGCTCGGCCGCCCAGGCCGACATCAGCGCGAGGCCGCCGGGACGCAGCACCCGGTACATCTCGCCGAGCGCCGCTTCGCGTTCGGCGAAGAACTCGAGACCATGCGAGCAATACACCACGTCGAAGGTGTCATCATCGACGTCGATGGCCGATGCCGGGCACTCCAGGTACTCGATCGGCGCCCAGTGCGGTTCCACCGGCCGGGCGGCGGCCACGGCGAGCATCGCCGGGCTGATGTCGCTCGCGACGACCCGGCCGCTGGTACCCGAGGCCGCGGCTGCGAGTCGCGCGACCGGTGCCAGCCCGGTCGCGAGATCGAGCACTACGTCGCCAGGGCTCGGCGCCGCCCGTGCGATGATATCCCTCGCCCATGGCTCGAATAGCTGTCGCAGCAGGAAGTTGGCGTAGCCAGCCGGAATCGTCGCCTGGGTGAAGCCGCGACCGCGCAGGCCGTCCATAGCACGCGCGCGGGAGGCCGAACCCGCCGGGCTATCCGGCTGAGCCGGCTGGATCATGATGACCGCCAAGGAATGACGCTACGAACGAGGGGCTGGCGGATAGCACCGCGGGAGTGCCCTCCATCCGAAGCTGCCCTCCGCCCATGACATAGGTGTAGTCCGACACAGCAAGCACTGCGCGGGCGCGCTGTTCTACGATTAGCACCGCTGCGCCCGATTTTGCCAGTGCTGTTACCTGTTCGTCGAGCAATGTTCTCGCAATCGCGGGCGCGAGGTTGGCCGTTGGCTCGTCAAGCAAGAAAACGTCAGGCGTTAGCATGAGCACCCGGCCCATCGCGAGCATTTTGCGCTCACCGCCGCTGAGCTTTCCGGCCGGGCGGCGCACCATGCCGCCGAGCCGCGGGAACACGGTCAGCACATGCTCGATCCGGCCGGGTATCTGTCTTCTGGGGAGCAAGTAGCCGCCCATCTCAAGGTTTTCCCTGACCGTGAGCGGGGCGAAGACGTCGTCGACCTGGGGTACGTAGCCGACGCCCACCCTGGCCATATCTTCTGGCCTGGCATTGGTCACGTCCTGGCCGCGGATGGCGACCCGGCCTGCCGAAACCCGGAGTATCCCGACAATTGCTTTCAGCAAAGTGCTTTTGCCTGATCCATTGGGTCCCACCACCGATACCACCTGGCCTGGACCAGCCCGCACCGATACGGCCCTGATCACCGGGTCGCCGCCGTAGCCCGCAGTCACGTCGGTCGCGAGCAGGGCTGCTGCGCTGGCATCGAGGTCAGCCGACAAGGTAGGCCTCCACGACCTCGCTGCGGTCGCGCAGTTCGGCCATCGTCCCTCGAGCGAGCACCTGGCCTTCGGCCATCACGATGACCGGATCGCAGAATTCGTCCATGATCGCCAGTTCGTGCTCCACCATCAAGATCGTCATGCCCTGGCGGCAGAGTTCTTGGAGTGCTTCGCCGATCCGCCGGGCGAGTTCCGGGTGGACCCCGGCCATCGGCTCGTCGAGCAGCAGCATGTCCGGTTCGGCCATCAGCGCGCGCATGATCTCGACGAGCCGGCGCTGACCACCGCTCAAGTCGCCGGCGTACTCGTCCGCCTTGTCGGTGAGACCGAAGCCGTCGATCAGCGCGTTGGCCTTGACGATCGCGCGCTCCTCGTCCTCGCGCCAGAACCAGCGGCCTGCCATCGCGCCGACGAAGGAGTCACCTCGGTTGACCTGCACCGCCGACAGCAGGTTTTCCATGACCGTCAGCCGCTTGTACTCACTCGCGAGCTGGAAGGTTCTGACCAGGCCGATCCGCGCCCTCCGGTAGGCCGGCAGCGCGGTGATGTCGTCGCCTTTGTAGCTGATCCGCCCGCCGGATGACTTCTCGGTGCCTGCCAGCAGCGACAGCAGGGTCGACTTGCCAGCCCCGTTCGGGCCGATCAAGCCGGTCAGCGTGCCGGCGGTGACCGACAGCGAAACGCCATCAACAGCGTGCAGGCCGCCGAACTCCTTCCGGAGGTCGGTCACGACCAGTATGTCGGCGCCCGCGATGGCCGGCGTGCGCGGCCGCGGCGTCAGCGCGGACGGCGTCGGCCGATCGTAGGGCTGCGATGCGTCGGCGAGCTCGAGCGGTTGGCTGCCCGGCGGCAAGATCACCCGCCTTCGCTCCGGCAGCACCCCCTGCGGCCTGAACCACAAGAAAATCGCTATCAACAGCCCGATCGCGACCCATTGCAACGAAGGCAGCAGGTTGGGCGGCAAACTCGGGTTGTTATTTGAAATAAACCTGGTGATCTCTTCGAACCCGACCGGCACAAGCACGGCGCCGAGCACAGCGCCTACGTGGTTGCCCGCGCCGCCAATGATGACGGCGGTGAACAGGACGATCGTCTCGGCGTAGCTCCACGCTGCCGGTGACCAGACGCCGATGAAGCTGACCAGGATCGCGCCGGACAGGCCGGCGATCGCGCCTCCGGTGACCAGCGCGCCGGTGCGCAACGCGATGAGGTTCTTGCCGAGCGAGTCCGCGACCTTGTCGTTGTCGCGCATGGCGCGCAGCGTCCGCCCGTACGGCGACTCGGTGAGCCGGCGAACGAACCAGAACACCGCGCCGGTGAGCACTAGGCCGCCGATCGCGAAACCGTACTGGTAGCCGCTCGACGTGGCGACGAACATGCCATTTTGCAGCGGAGTCGGCACCAGCGACATCCCGGCGTCACCGTTGAAAAGCGGCCGGTAGTTCATCACCAGAAGGTTGAGTAGCACGGCGGTGACCAGCAAGCCTACCGCCGCGAAGTCGCCGCGCAGCCTCCGGCCGACTAGGAACGTAAACGGCAGCGCGAGCACGCCGCCAGCGACCGCCGCGCCGATCCACGGCAGCGGGAACGGCAGGTTGAAACCGCCTATGTAGGTCTGGAAGCCGCCGTTCGCGCTGTCGCTCGGCAGAGCGAGCGTGGCGGCCACGTAGGCTCCGGCGGCCTGGAAGATGATGAAGCCGAAGTTGGTGACGCCCGCCACGCCGAACTGCTGGGACAGGCCAAGGCAGGCGATCGCGTCCACGGCCGCGTACACCAGCAGGATGATCAGGTAGTACATCCGCGTCCCCCCGTGCCTAGGTTCTGGCGCCGAGCAGGCCGGTAGGCCGGACGGCAAGCATGGCGAGCAGGATCACGAACGCCACCACGTACTTGTAGTCGGGCTGGATGTAAGCCGCGCTCACCTCGGTGGCCAGGCCGATGACGAGGGCCCCGAGCATCGCGCCGTAGGCGTTGCCCGGCCCGCCAAGGAAGACGGCGGCCAGGATCAGGATCAGGAAGATGTCGGTGCTCGACGGGCTGAAGCTGCCCACGTCGATGGCGAACACGGCACCGGCCAGCCCGCACAGCGCGCCGGTGAGCGCCCAGGTGATGCCGATGACCTGGCTGGCCCTGATGCCGCAATTCCGCGCGAGCATCCGGTTGGCGGACGTAGCCCGCATCGCCTTGCCCAGCTTGCTGTAGCGCAGCAAGGCATACACGCCGGCCATCACGACCACGCTGATGGCGATGATGATCAGCTGGACCGTGGTCAGCACCAGGCCGCCGAACTTGATGGTGCTGCCCTGGCTCATCGTGTACGACACGCTGATGCCCCCGACGACGGCGGCGGTGCCGAACTCGATGATCAGCGCCATCCCGAGCGAGACGATCACCAACGTGATCGGCGCCGATCCACGCCGCTGGAAGGGCGAGTACACCAGGTAGTTAAGCCCGACGGAGATCAGCGATCCCGCCGCCATCGAGATGACCAAGGCGAGCCAGATCGGCACGCCGGCCTGGTTCGCCGCGTAGGCGATGAAGGCGCCGGCCGTCATCACCGCCGCGAACGCCAGGTTGAGCACGTCGGTGACCGCGAACTGGAGCGTGAACCCCACCGCCGCGATGGCCAGCACCGCCGAGGTAATCAGCCCGAAACCGACCGACGCCATGAAGACACTCAAGACGGGCTCCGGGCTGGTCTCGGTGCTGTGCTGGCCCGGGGGGGCGACCCCCCGAGCCAACACAGTGCGCGGTGCCGGGTGGGCGTTCGGGCCAACACCATTACGGCTCTACGGCTCGGAGTTGGGTGGCGGTGATGTTGCCGGAGACGACTACGGCGCCCTTTGGATCGTAGGTGTCGATTTGGAAGATGCCGGGGGAGTCGTGGAAGGCGTCGAAGCTCGTTGGGCCGCCTGGTCCGACGTAGCGGATCTTCTCGCCCTTCTTGAGTGCGGCGACGCCCTGGGCGAACGAGTTCACCTCGACAGCACCGGGAACGCCGTTGCCGATCGTGGCGATCCACGGGAGCCATTTGGCGGCTTCGGTGCTGCCGGCCGCGACCATCGCGAGCGCGGCCAGGTTCATGCCGTCATACAGGTGCACGGCGCCAGGCGCGGTGAAGTAGGTGGTGAAGTTGCCGGTCTGGGCGCCGGCCACCTTTCCCTTGACGGCCAGCAACGCCGAGGTGAACGCGTCATACGCCGGGCCGCTGGTGGCGGTTACGAGGTTGTCGGCGTGGAAGTTGGCCGAGAAGTCGGCCGCTCCGACCGCCTTGGCGCACGCGGTGTAGAAGGCCGGGGAGATAGCCGCCGACGTGCCGATGATCGGGATCATCTTGCCGCCGTTAAGCTGCTTGATCTCGGCGAACAAGGTCGGGTCGGCCGACCCGAGCGCCTCGGTCATTATCGCGTCGGGATGAGCCGCCACGATTTTTTCCGCCTCTGTCCTGAACGTGGTGGCGTTCAGATCGAGTGTCTCGTTGGCCACCAGCTTCAGCCCGGCCTTGGCGATGGCGGCGACCGCGGGCTGCACGAACGTCTGGGAGCCGATGTCGTTGCCGAACGCCAGGGCGATCTTGTTGTAGTGCAGGTTCTGCGCGATCACCGTCATCGCGTAGGACTCGGCGAGGTCGGGCGGGACCAGCCGGTAGAAATACGGGAAGTGGACGTGGTCGAACTCCGACTGACCGGTCATGCAGAACATCACGGTGTGGTGGCTGTTAATGACAGGCACCACCGACGCGGCCTCGTCCGATGTGCAGCCGATGACCAGTTCGAGGTTCTTCGCGGTGGCGAACAGGTTGCCGACGGCGGGAACCGCGTCGGCTGGCTCACCGCGGGTGTCGGCCGTGGTGCAGGTGACCTTGTGGCCGAGTATGCCGCCGGCCTGGTTGATCGCGTTCGTGGTGCCATCGCAAGAGACCAGGTAAATCGGTCCGAGCGCGGCGTCGGCGCCGCTGAACGGCGCCACATCGGCGAACGTCAGGTTGCCGCTCGGGCCACTTGAGCCGCCGGAAGGCGAGCTTGATGAGTTGCTGCTGCAGGCCGCGAGCGCGGCGGTGAGCGCGACGGCCGCCGCCAGGCTGACCGCCCGCCTCGAATACCGGTGGGTACGACCAGGGGCGGGCGCCGCCTGGCCGGGAGAATCGAACATCACTGTCACCTCGAAACCTTGCGTTATGCGAAGGTGCAACTGCTATGGGAATGCCGGGGGAGGCATCCCGATTCGTCAGAACCCGGTAGGCGTCTGGTCGGCCGGCCGCCAGCGCCAGTCGCTCAGGTCGACGTCCTCGGCGACCACGCGGTTCCTGATCGTGCCGACGCCCTCTACAGTCACTTCGATCACGTCGCCTGGCTCGAGCCAGACCGGTGGCTTCCTCGCGAAGCCGACTCCTCCCGGTGTGCCGGTAGCGATGACATCGCCGGGCCGGAGCCTTGTGAATGAGGAAAAGAACTCGATAGCGCTCGGAACGTCCACGATCATCTGCGAGGTCTTGGCTGACTGCATGACCTCGCCGTTCAGCGTCGTGGTCAGCGCCACATCGGCGATGTCGACCTCGTCGGTGGTGACCAGTTCGGGGCCGATCGGCATGCTGCCCTCGAAGTTCTTGCCAGCGGTCCACTGCGTCGCCGCCCGCTGCCACTCGCGCGCCGTGGCATCGTTCAGCACCACGAACCCGGCGATCGCCGCCATCGCGTCGGCGGCCTTGATGTAGCGGCCGCCGGTGCCGATGACCACGCCAAGCTCACCCTCGTAGTCGAATCGGCTGGTCAGCGCTGGCTTGACCAGGTCGGCGTAGGGGCCGATCACGCTGCCCAGCCCTCGGACGAATGCCTCAGGCCACGTCGGCACCGCCCGGCCGCCCTCGATCGCGTGCTCGCTGTAGTTGACGCCGAGGCACAGGATGCGAGCGGGCTCGGGAACCGCTGGCCCGAAGTCGGCGGGTGCCACCTCGACCCCGGGCTGCGCGCTCGCCTGCCTGGCCGCGTCGAACGCGGGCGCTCCCGCGGCGAGCACGTGACTGATAGAGGCGAGTTCTGGCTGGCCGGTGGCATCCGCGACATCGACGTATCCGGTTGGTCCCGCTACGTGCAGGCGAAGCCCGCGAGGGGTGATGATGGTCGCAAGCCGCACGTGCAGCCTCCAGTCGGTGGCGAGGTTCATTGGCCGGAATCCTGGCCAAATTGGTTACGCTGGGTTGATTGGTTGAGCATAGGCCGGGGCTCAAACCGGGTCAAGAGCCTTGGCTGTGCCCCCCAAAAGATGGGACTGTGCGTAAGCGTCCAAGCATTGGTACGATTGGTCGCGCCCGATGACGAGGAAGCCGACGACGAGGGGGGACCGACACGGCGATGACTGAGCCGCCTCTCGCCGCGCCTGCCGCGCCCGACGGGCGGCACGCTGAGCGCGGGCTCGAACTGGCCCAGCAGATCATGACCCACGCGCTCCGGGCCGGCCTCGGGCCCGGCGGTCGCCTGCCGACCGAGCGCCAGCTTGCCCACGACCTGGGGGTCACCAGATCATCGGTCAGATACGCGCTCGGCATCATGGAAGCCGACGGGCACATCTCCCGCGAGGTGGGCCGAGGAACCTACCTGCGGACTCCGGCCATGGTGGCCGAGCAGGGCCTGTACCGAGGCCAGGGGACGGGAGCCGGTGACGGCGCCGGGGGCGCGGGGGCGGCTGACCAGATCGGCGCGTTCGCGCCCGCTGACGTGATGATGGTCAGGCGACTGCTCGAGCCGCAGGCGATGCCGCTCGCGGTCGCCTGGGCCACGGCGGCTGACTTCGACGAGATGGACCGCTGCCTGGTCGGCGGTGACCGGGCCACTAGCTATGACGAGTTCGAGCTGTGGGACCTGGCGCTGCACAGGAGCATCATCGCGGCGACGCACAGCCCGTTGCTGCGGACGTTGTACTCCGCCATCGAGGTCGCCAGGCACGGTCACATGTGGGGTGACCTGAAGCGGCGCAGCGCGTCGGCCGATCGCAGGCAGATGTACCAGGCCGACCACCACCAGATCGTCACCGCGCTCAAGGCACGAGACGCGGGCGAAGCCGTCAAAGCCATGCGCAACCACCTCGCCCGCGTCTCGGACCACCTCAACGCCACCGACCCCGCCGCCGGGAGCTGGCAATAGGCCCCGTCGGCCCGCATGTTCCGCTACAGCGTTGGCCCCTGGGTGCCATTGCCGCATTCTGGCGGGCAGAAATGTACCTTCTGGGATGATTTAATTACCGGCCCGGCGCGGTGACGGCCGTCCGGGCTGCATCCGACGGTGCGGGTAGATGGTGGTGAGGCTCCACGATCATGAAACTGCGGTTACCGCGGAGTCTCAGCCGCGATATATAACAGCCAGACTCCGTGATCATGACCGCAGGCATGATCACGGAAGCAAAGCCGCGCTTTGCTGGGTCAGGCACGGGAGCATCGGCTTGGGCGGGCTGCGCGACGGCAGTTCGCAGAAAGGTCGCCCGGCAGTTGCGGGAGTCAACTGCCGGGCGACCCTGCTGGCCGCCAGGGGGGAACGCTGGCGAAGCCAGCCAACTAGCACCTCGCCGCGCGCCGGCGTGCACGCGGCGAAGTGCTAGCGGCGTGTCTCGGTGCCGCGGTGACCGTTGCCCTCATAGACGGGGGCCGCGGCGATCGGCACGTTTCTGGTTGCCTCCTGGATCGAGGCAGCCTCTTTCTCCTCCCACTCCTCGATACCGCGCAGCACGCCTTCGGTGTAGGCACGCAGGTGCGCCCGGTAGACGCCGCTGTAGGTACGCAAGTACGCCAGTTCGGCTTGGGCGGCGAGTTTTTCCTGCTCGGTCTGCGGGGCGGCCGGAGAGTTCAGCGCGGTCACGGCGGCCTCGCGGGCCCGCTCGTGCGCCTCTTCCAAGATCAGGTCCGAGTACTGCTGTGCCTCTCGCATGATCTCGTCGCGGCGTATTCTCGCCTCTTCGGTGACCCGGCTGCTGTACGCCTGTGCGTCAGCCACGTACCGGTCGGCGGTCGTCTGCGCCGTCGACAGGATGCGCACCGCGTGCACGTGCGCGTCGGCCTCGCCGAACAACACCGAACCTGCTTCGCCTTCGGCCTTTCCCGCGATGATCCGCTTGCGCAGGCGCTGCACTTCCTGCCACAGCGACGCGCGCTCATTTACCAGGCGCAGGACTTCGTCGTGCACTAAGCCCAGGAACTCACGAACCGCTTCCTCCTCGAAGCCGCGCCGTCCCAGCCGCGACAACGGAAACGCTGCGTTCCGCACTTCCTCGGGAGTCAGTCTGTTCTGCTCGTCATACCATGCTGATGTCACGGCTCTCTCCAGCCGAAATCCTCGATGTGTATCTGTTCGTCCGGGACGCCCGCTGAGCGGAGCCGGGCGACCGCCTCCTTGACCATGTCGCTTGGACCGACCACGTACGCGTCGTGGCCTGACCAGTCGCCATGCCTTGCCACCACCTCAGGGAGGCTGCCTGTCACGCCGGAGAACCCGGTCACGCCAGAGAACCTGGACTCGCCTGATACGACGGGCGTGACCGTGAGCCACGAGTGCTGGGCGGCCAGCTTCTCCAGGCTTTCCAGGTCATAGAGCCCGTCCACGGTCCGCGCGCCGAAGAACAGGTGCACATTCGGCGGCTGGTGCAAAGTCGTCAGGTGATCGATCATGGACTTGAGCGGGGCCAGGCCGGTGCTTCCGGCGATGAACAACAGGTCCCGGCCGGACAGCGGCTGGCTTAGCGTGAGGACGCCTCCCGGCGGTCCCATCCGGATGTCCGTGTTGACGATCAAACTGCTTGTGAGCGCCATGCTCACCGAGCCGCCGTCGATTAGCCGGACGTGGAACTCAAGCATCCCGTCCTGACGCGGCGCGTTCGCCATCGAGTAGTAGCGCCACAGCCTCGGACGGCTCGGGCACTCGATCGCTACTGACTGCCCAGGGATGTAGTCCAGGGGCGATTCGGGCTTGACGAACAGTACGGAGATGTCGAACGACCGGTGCTCGCAGGCTACGACCGTGCCCCGCCACCACGCCGGACGTACCTGCTCGTCCGCACGTGCCGCCGCGAGCATCACCGAGCCGATCAGCTCATAGGCTGCCTTCCAGTCCGCTGCGATCTGCGGCGTCCAAGCCGGTCCCGAGAAGTGCTCGAGCGTCGTCAGCAGGCTGTCGCCCACGGCGGCGTAATGCTCGACCATAGCGCCGAACTTTCGATGATCTCGACCCAGTCCTTCGAGGTACCCGGTCAGTTCGTCAACGTTGTTTACTGCCCCGACGATCCGCACCAGCGCCTCGGCCAGGTGGCCGCGCTGTGCCGCCATCGAGACAGGGAACATATCCCTGACCTCGGGGTGCTTGATGAACAGGTCGGAGTAGAAGAACAGCGGTAACTCATCACCGTGCATCATGACGTGGGCGAAGTTTTCCTTCAGCCGGGCAACGTCCAACGGTCCCGCCTCTTTCCGCCGTCACCAGGGGAGTGATCTCGGCACGATGTCCTCCGGCCAGAAATGATCCGCTCTGCTGTCGCGCACCGCATCGTGGCTATCGCACGCAGGATCGCGCCGGAACTTGCACATCAAACTTTCATGCAAATTGCAGCGCAAGACATCCGTCAGCTGACGGATGTCCGAAGCTTTGCTGTGAGCAGCGAGGCTGCCGGGCCTGATGTGGCCCGCGTCGTATGGGACTTGCGGAGTAGCCAGCTACGCCGAAGGTGCCGCCCGTCCCGGCCGTAGTGCGTTCTTGCGGCCGCCGCGTACGGCGTCGCCACGACAGCGCGGGAACCCTGCTGCTCCCGCCCAAGATCAACTTAACTGAGTGGCAGTGTGCCGGGGCAGCAGCGTCGGCCCGGCGATGCTTTCAGCATGGGCCGCTAGCGACAACGCCGGCCTGATGGTGCTGCTGAGCCTAGGGAGTTCGGGGGATTCAGGGCAACGTCGGCAAGCCGTCGGTCGACGCGGTCTGGGTTGATTCTTGACGGGTCGGCGCTGCCTCGTTAGCTTAAGACAAGACTTAGTTCAAGGCGCAAATTAGGGTCCGACTATGCCCTCGCCCTTCGTCCCTCGCCTGGCCTCCACCCTCGCCTGCCGCTTTCCCCTTGCCGTCTTCCCCAGCCGCCCCAGCCGCGCGGGCCGCGCCGGCGTCGGCTCTGGCTCACCGGAATCCCCTTCGTCCACGGAAAGGACGACCACATGAGTCCCATCACGCCCATCCGGGCCCTGCGCCGCTCGCGCTTGGTCGCTTTATTACCGGTCATTGTCGCGTCGTTCAGCCTGATGGCCGGGTATCTGGTTACGGCGTCCGCCGGGGAAGGGGCCGCGCTCGCGGCTCCAGCGGTGCCGTCGGCCACTACCTGCGGCAGCACCAACCTGGCCTTGAATCACCCCACGACCGCGTCTTCGCTGGAGAACTCCACGTTCCCGGCCTCGAACGCTACCGACGGGAACACCGGTACCCGCTGGTCAAGCGCGTTCTCCGACCCGCAGTGGCTTGAGGTCGACCTAGGCTCCACCCAGTCGATCTGCCAGGTCACCTTGATGTGGGAAACCGCGTTCGGGAAGGCGTTCCAGATCCAGACCTCGAACGACAACTCCACCTGGACCTCGATCTTCTCGACCACCACCGGCACCGGCGGCACCCAGACCCTCAACGTCAGCGGCAGCGGCCGGTACATCCGCATGTTCGGCACGGTCAGGGGCACCCAGTTCGGCTACTCGCTCTTTGAATTCCAGGTCTTCGGCGCCGGCAGCAGCACGTGCGGCAGCACGAACCTGGCCTTGAATCACCCCACGACCGCGTCTTCGCTGGAGAACTCCACGTTCCCGGCCTCGAACGCTACCGACGGGAACACCGGTACCCGCTGGTCAAGCGCGTTCTCCGACCCGCAGTGGCTTGAGGTCGACCTGGGCTCCACCCAGTCGATCTGCCAGGTCACCTTGATGTGGGAAACCGCGTTCGGGAAGGCGTTCCAGATCCAGACCTCGAACGACAACTCCACCTGGACCTCGATCTTCTCGACCACCACCGGCACCGGCGGCACCCAGACCCTCAACGTCAGCGGCAGCGGCCGGTACATCCGCATGTTCGGCACGGTCAGGGGCACCCAGTTCGGCTACTCGCTCTTTGAATTCCAGGTCTTCGGCGGCACTGGCGGTGGCGGCGGGAACACGGTCACGGTCAGCAACCCCGGCGGCCAGACCGCTACCGTCGGCACCGCTGTCAGCCTTCAGATCTCAGCGACCGACTCCGCATCCGGCCAGACGCTGACCTTCGGCGCCACCGGTCTGCCCGCCGGATTGTCGATCTCCACCTCCGGGCTCGTCTCTGGCACCCCGACAACCGCCGCCACCTCCAACGTCACAGTCACCGCGACGGACAGCACAGGAGCGTCCGGCTCCGCCACGTTTAGCTGGACCGTGAATTCGAGCGGCGGAGGCGGCAGCGGCGGTGAGCCGCCCCCGTCCTTCTGGGGCAACGTCAGCGCCATTCCGGCCGCGACGCATGTCCTGGAAGTCGAGGTCATCAACCAGACGAACGGCCAGTACCCCGATAGCCAGGTCTTCTGGACCTTCAACGGGCAAACCGAGTCGATCGCGCAGCAGCCGTTCATTGACATGCCAGCGAACTCGGCTGGCCGGATGAGCTTCTCCCTCGGCACAGCGAACAGCAACTACAACGACTTCATCGAGTTCACCGTGGGCGCGTCATCAATCAACGTGGATACGACGCGGGTCGACCGGTTCGGCCTGAAGCTGGCCTTGCTGTTGCACGGTCATGACGGATCTAACCAGGAGATCGGCGAGAACTTCGCCACGTTCCAAGAAAGCCGGTCGGCCACCTTCCAGCGCTTCGAGAACTTCGTTCCGGCCCAGTTCAAGGAACTGGCCACCGACGACGCTCCGTTCGGCATCCCGTCGCCAGGCAACGATCCCGCGTTCCAGACGGGCGGCGCGAACGCGAACTACTTCTCCAGCTACGCGGCCTCCGTCGGCGACACGACGGACTCCACCGCGCAGATCTTCGGCTGCGCTGGCACGCTGGCCAACAATCCCTCGCTGTGCGCCGGGATCAACCGCCACGTCGCCCAGCTTCCGGCGTCGCAGCAGTCCATTCCGGCCAATTTCTACCAGGCCGGCCCGGCGAACTACTACGCCGAGTTCTGGCACCAGAACGCCATCAACGGCTTCCAGTACGGGTTCCCCTACGACGACTTCGCCGGGCAGTCATCGGACATCTCGGTCACCAACCCGCAATACATGGTCGTCGCCGTCGGCTTCTAGCCGGGCACCATGACAGACTGATCGGAGTTCACATGAACAGAACACTCCGCCACCTGGCGGGTGCGTTAACAGCTTCACTCACCCTGGCGTCCTTCGGATTGGCGGTCTCAGCGGCGCAGGCCCAGCCGCTGGTATCCGCCGCGTGCACCGTGCCGCCCACGCCGGCCAATGAGGAACTGGCCGCCAACGCCAACACCTCGATCACCGAATCCTGGTCCGCGAGCTCAGGCGCGACCAGCTATGACATCTACCGGAGCACCAGCGCGGGCGGCGAGGGCAGCACGCCCTACACAACGACCACAGGCACCTCTTTCACCGACTCCGGGCTGAGCACGACGCCGGTCTACTTCTACGAGGTCAGCGCCGTGAACGCCTGCGGCGAGTCCGCCCGCACCGCGGAGGACGCGTCGAAGACCCCGCCGCCGATCGGAACCGGCGGCAGCACCCCCGGCGTGGCTTCAGGCAACAGCGAGATCTACTACGCCGAGGACGCCCTGCTCGGCGGCTTCGACTGGTTCCAGACCCTGACCGGCTGGTTCCCGTCGGCACTCGGCTCGTCCGGGTCGGCCTCGCCGGGCCAGCAAGTCATCGACATGGCCTACTCCACCAAGGGTTCGCTGACGTTCAACGACGTCGTCGTGCCGACCAGCGGCCTATACACGATCGAGTGGCGGTACGCCTACCAGGGCGGCCTCTTCCCCGGCGTCAACAACCGGCAGATGGGGCTCAAGGTCAATGGCCAGGTCATCACCACGACTGAGCGCTTCCCGATCACCGGCAGTTTCGACACTTACCAGGACTCGTCCTTGCAGGTGCACCTGAACGCTGGGACGAACTCCGTCAGCATGATCGCGGTCAGTGACCACGGTGTCTCCAGGGTCGACCAGCTGATCGTGACCCCGGCCACCGCCTCAGTCCCGAGCGGGCCGACCAACCTGACCGTCACCCCGGGCAACACCGGCGCGACGCTCTCCTGGACGGCCAGTACGAGCGGCAGTCCGACCTCGTACACCATCTACCGCGGCACCATTTCCGACGGCGAAGCCGTCGCGCCCGTCGGCACCGTGAGCGGCACGACCACGACGTTCGCCGACACCGGCCTGACCAACGGGAAAACGTACTTCTACAATGTCGCGGCCAACAACAGCGTGGGCGTTTCTCCGGACTCGAACGAGGTTTCGGTGGTACCGGCTGGCACCGTGACGGTCCCGCCGACGCCCGCCGGCCTCGTCGCGACCGCGGGGAACGGCTCGGTGGCGCTTAGCTGGACGGCGAGCGCAGGGGCCACAAGCTACAGCGTTTATCGCGGTACCGCGGCCGGAGGAGAAAGCAGCACGGCGGTCGGTACGAGCACCACGACTAGCTTCACCGACAGCGGGCTGACCAATGGCACCACGTACTACTACACGATTACCGCGAGCAACAGCGCGGGCACGTCGGCGCATTCGTCCGAGGTGCACGCCGCGCCGAGCGGAACGGCCGGCACCCTGCTATCGCAAGGCCAGCCTGCCACCGCCTCTTCGTTGCAAGCCGCCGGTTATCCGGCGTCGAACGCCGTCGACGGCAACACCTCAACCCGATGGTCGAGCGCGTTTAGCGACCCGCAGTGGCTGCAGGTCGACCTCGGCGCGACCCACTCGATCACCCAGGTGGTGCTGAACTGGGAAAACGCCTACGCCACTGCGTTTGCGATCCAGACGTCCAACGACGGCACGACCTGGACGACCATTTACTCGACGACGACCGGCACCGGAGGGGTTCAGACGATACCGGTCACCGGCAGCGGGCGATACGTGCGGATGAACGGCACCGCCCGCGCGACCCAGTACGGCTACTCGCTGTGGGAATTCCAGGTCTTCGGCAACTGACAAGGACATGAGTGATGCACGAGAAATCACGGCGATTAACGTTCACGGCATTATTCGCCGGCCCGCTCTTACTGCTAGGCAGCTCTCTGGTCGCGGTGAGCTTCGCGCCATCCGCTCACGCGGCCACGGCTCCGGCCAATACCGCGGTGACGACCTACAGAAACGACAATTCCCGGGACGGGCAATACTCGAACGAGACCATCCTCAACACGTCGAACGTCAACGTATCTGATTTCGGCAAGCGAGTTTCCTATTCGGTTGACGGGCAGGTATACGCGCAGCCGCTCTATATGCCGAATCTGACCATCGGCGGCAGCGCCCACAACGTCGTCTTCGCGGCCACCGAGAATGACACCGTATACGCGTTCGACGCCGACGCGACCAGCGCCGGAGCGCCGCTGTGGAAAACCAGCCTGCTGCCGTCCGGCGCTACGGCGGTTCCCTTCAGCGCCGTGAGCTGCGGTGACCTGCAGCCGGTCATCGGCATCACCAGCACGCCGGTCATTGATCCCGCCACGAACACGATGTACGTCGTGGCCTACGACGACGAGGGCGGAAATCTCGTCTATCGACTGCATGCCCTGAATATCCTGACCGGGCAGGACATCAGCCCGCCCATCGTCATCTCGGGATCGGCGCCGGGGACAGGCGTCGGAAGCTCGGGCGGCGTGGTCAGCTTCAATCCCGCGACCAACCGGCAGCGGACGTCGCTTGTCCTCGCCAACGGCAAGATCTACGTCGCCTTCAGCTCGTTCTGTGACAACGGCGCCTATCACGGCTGGATCTTGAGCTACAGCTACAACGGCTCTTCGTTCACCCAGGTAAATGCCTACGACGACACGCCCAACGGGAGTGACGGCGGGATCTGGGGCGGCGACGCCGCGCTAGATGCCGACACCAGCGGGAACATCTACTTCGCCAGCGGGAACGGAACTTTCGATGCCAACACCGGCGGTCCGGACTATGGCGACAGCGTGGTGCGCCTGAATAGTTCGTTGGCTGTCCAGGACTACTTCACGCCCTACAACCAGCAATGCCTGAACCAGGGCGACGTAGATCTCGGCTCAGGAGGTCCGCTGCTGATTCAAGGGGCGAACGCGCTGATCACCGCGGGCAAGGAGGGACGTCCGTACGTTATCAGCACGACAAATATGGGGAAATATACTGCCGACCCTAATCTTGTCTGCGGAGGCACTGATTCAAGCAGCACGACCGTCGATAAGATCCAGCAGGAACTGCCGCCTGGCACCTTCGGGCCGCTTTTCAGCGTCCCGGCATTCTGGAATGGCCCCAGCGGCCAGTTCGTCTATGCGACCGCGAACAACGGCCCCACCCGCGCGTTCTCCTGGAGCGGCGGGAAGCTATCGACCACCCCCACCTCGGTGACGTCGGCGAACGGCGGCGATCCCGTCGTGTCGAGCAACGGGACCGCGGCGGGCACCGGGATCGTCTGGAACCTCGACTCCGGCGGAACCCTGCATGCTTATAACGCCAGCAACCTGGCCACTGAGCTATACAACAGCACCCAGGATTCGAGCCGCGACAGCATCGACGGATACGTGAAGTTCAGCTCTGTCGTTGTGACGAACGGTGAGGTGCTCGTGGGGACTCCAGCGCACCTGGATGTTTTCGGCCTCCTCTCGACCACTCCACCTCCGCCACCTCCGCCTAATGGCTTGCAGATCAACGCCGGTGGCCCGGCCGCGTCCCCGTTCGTGGCCGATGAGGACTTCGCCGGCGGCTCGACCGCGAGCGTCACGCACGCGATCGACACCAGTGCCGTCACCAATCCCGCGCCGCAGGCGGTCTACCAGAGCAACCGCTTCGGCAACTTCAGCTACTCCGAGGGCGGGCTGACCGCTGGTGCCAGCTTCACGGTGCGGCTGCACTTCGCCGAGGAGTTCTGGACGACAGCGGGGTCGCGCATCTTCAACGTCAGCATCAACGGCACGCAGGTGCTGACCAACTTCGACATCCTGGCGACCGCCGGGGCTGAATACAAGGCGGTGGTCGAGCAGTTCACCGTCGCGGCGAGCAGCACTGGGATGATCACTATCGTGTTCACCACCGTCAAGGACAACGCCCAGGTCAACGGCATCGAGATCCTCCCGGGCTCGTCGTCGCCGCCACCGCCGCCGACGGGCGTGCAGATCGACTCCGGCGGTCCGGCCGCGTCCCCGTTCGTGGCCGATGAGGGCTTCACCGGCGGCTCGACCGCGAGCGTCACCCACGCGATCGACACCAGTGCCGTCACCAACCCCGCGCCGCAGGCGGTCTACCAGAGCAACCGCTACGGCAACTTCAGCTACGCCGTCGCCGGCCTTAGTGCCGGACAGAGTTACACGGTGCGGCTGCACTTCGCCGAGGAGTACTGGACGACAGCGGGGTCGCGCATCTTCAACGTCAGCATCAACGGCACGCAGGTGCTGACCAACTTCGACATCCTGGCGACCGCCGGGGCCGAGTACAAGGCGGTGGTCGAGCAGTTCACCGCGACGGCGGACAGCTCCGGCAAGATCACCATTGTGTTCGCCACGGTCAAGGACAACGCCCAGGTCAACGGCATCGAAATCATCCCGGCCTAGCGGAAGGAGGCAGAACACCCACGAAACGGCTAACGCTCGCCTGCCTGTGCGGTTGCGTGCTCATCGGTATCGTCGCTTGCTCGCAACCGCACAGCCGCACCTCGTCGGGCGCTCCGACCGCGAAGGTGGCGGTCACCAGGTACTACCGCGCGGTCGCCGCCCAGGACTACAGCCTGGCCTTTAGCTATCTGGCTGCCGACGCGACCGGGCCGGATGGGCGCCGGCTGACCTCGGGCGAGTTCGTCGCGCTCGCCCGCGAGATGGATGCTCAGGAAGGGCGCGTGATCAGCTTTTCCGTTGGCGTGTTTCAGTCGCTGGTCGTTATGACGATCGAGAGAAGGAAAATCGGCCCCTATCACGCGCACCTGCACGTGAGCCGCCGCGGAGGCGCCTGGCGGATCATCGCCATCGACCGGGTCTGAAGGCTGTCAGCTAGGTGATCAGGCTGGCAGGGCGCGGCGCAGGTCGGCGGTCCGCGCCTGCCACTCGGTGTGCGTCTCGGTGATCGCGAAGCCCAGGTTGTTATTGATAGCGACCATCGACGCGTTGGAATACGCGTTGGAGGTGCGGACCCGTTCGACCTCTGGTCGCTCACGCCGGATGCGGTCGAGCATCGCCGCCTTGGCCCACTTGGCGAGCCCGAGTCCGCGGTGAGCTTCGTCGATCGCTGTGTCCTGCTGCCGGGCCAGAGCCGTATCCCCTGGCTCGAAGATCACCCCTGTGCCGCCCACGCTGTGACCGTCGACATCGCGAACGAAGATCATCCACCGCTGCCGCCCCGCTTCGACAAGCGCCCGGTCCAGTTCGACGATGTCGTCAGCGCCGAGGACCACGTCGGCGACCTCAAGATCGTCTTGCGGCGCGGTCTCCGCCATGCGATGGAACGAGACCGCGTCCGCCACCAACTTGTCGGGAAAGGGGCCGTCGCAGAAGTCGAGCCGGTAGCCGGGGGCTCGGGTCGGAGCGGCGCGAATCCAGGACTGAACAAGGTTCCAGTCGACGTCATTCATCCGCAGTACGCTGGTCCGGTTGACCCTCGCGGTCCTGGCTCCGAGCCGCTGGGCGAAGGCATCACCGGCCGGAATGTTCTCGAAAGTGCTACCCACCAGGATCGACCGACCCTCAGCCTCCGCCGTGGAGATGATGGGCGCAGTGAGCCCCCAGCCAACTCCCCGTCGGCGCCACGGCTTTCTGACGTATACGTAGCACTCCATGACCGCCGGATCGCCGGCTGAATTCGACCAGCAGGCCGAGCAGCCGACGGGTGTTCCGTCGCTGGTTCGCGCCAGCCACGTGTGGTCGTCAAACTGACTGGGCAGGTGCCGGGCGAACGCGATGTAGGACTCCAGGGGCCGCGGCGACTCCCCCGGTCGGCGTTCTGCCTCGATCTCCGACTCGACCAGATGCATCGCCGCCAGTTCGCCGTCCGTGCCGAGCCGGAAGCCAACGCGCTGGACGGTGACCTCGTGCGCCTTCATCGCCATCTTCGAATCGTTGCCGTTTTCCACCCCGGCCGCACCTGATTAATCTCACCAGGCGATGAGCGGGCCGCTCGGGACGTTGTAGGTCGGCAACTGCCACGGCTTGCGAAGCTTGGTGAGCTGCTGATTCTGGATTTCGTATTCGGAGTTGTCGCCACAGCCGGTCAGCAGGCCACGGCCGGAGGAGTCGGTCCACAGCGGACCGCAGAACTGGGCTGGGTCGCGGATCGACGGCGTCAAGAGCCGCCGGGCCGTGCCGCGTACGGAGAATTCGGCGATCGCGAACGTAAAAGATCCTCGACCGACGGTAACGATCACGGCCGAGCCGTCCGGCGTGATCAGCGGGTAATCCGCGTCGCTGAACCCGCCGACGCTGGCTGTCCCCCTGATCAGCAACCGCGGCGAAGCGCCTGGTCTGGTGGCGTTAGGGATGATGAAGACGTCGATCGGGTTGCCGGTCCAGCTATAGGCCAGGCTTCCGCTCGCCGTCCATGACAGCCACATCGGGTAGCCGTTGCCCGGATGGAATTTCGCCAGCGTACGTCCCGAGCCAAGCTGGGCCGTGAGGATCTCGCTCGGACCAGCGTTGCCGGTCGGGCAGTTGGACAACACCGACAAAGCGAGCAGGCGCCCGTTCGGGCTGACGGCCATGCCGGCGAACTGGGCGAGGCAGCTTCCCAAGCGTCCGGGCAGTGGCGGTACGGCCGTCAGCGCCGGCCGTCCAGGCTGGCCTTTCCCGCTGAGCCGCAGCCGGTAGAAATGGCTGGTTGAGGACGTCTGCGCGGCCAGGACGAAGGTCCTGTCGTCCCCGGCGGCCGCCACGCCCATGAACCTCGCACCGTGGGGCCGCCGCACGGACGCGATCTTGGCCCCTGTCGCGGTCCGCCGGACGGTCGCGGTGCCGAATCGGCCGTCGATCGCGATGTAGTAGGGCGCAGCCGACACCGGCGACCCGGCGTTGCGACCGGTGGGCTTGGTCTTCTTGGTCACGGGCGGCGCCGAATGACCGGCGACAGGCACGTTAGCCAGCACAACCGCCGTCAGCGCGCAGGCCGCCGCTACCGCCATTACCGCACCAGTCACCCGACGCATGGTTCCTCCTCCTGAGTCAGCACCTGATCACAGAGATGTCAGAAGCCGTGCGCAGGTTGTATTCCGGAGATCTCGGTTCAGTAACAGCCGCGCCTGCACAGCATGGGTTCGGGTTGTCGAGATGACCCATTCACCCGTTTTGGTGCAACCCTAACTCGCGCAGAGCTTGCAAATTGCTGACCGAGGCGCTGAGCAAATGACCCAAACCGCCTAAATCATTGCCCGTCGGCCAAGGTCCGAAGCCGGACTCGCCGATGGTGACTGGCACCGGGTGCGATGGATTCCCGAATTCATACCCGTTTTCCCGGCTGGATGTGGCAATCCATCGTGAGGTCGGTGTCCGCGGACCGGCTGGATGTGGCAATCCATCGCGGTAGGTAACCGAGGCGACGGGCAGTGGCCTGCCGCGAACATGAACTGGCCCGGGATCGTGGAGTGGCGCCGTCGCAGAGCGCGCGGGTAAGACTCCGTGATGACGCCGAGGACCCCGATCGCAGGATCTCGCCGCGCGGGTTGCGGGCTCCGGCGGCCCGGATCGGCATCCTGGGCGTGGTTCGGGGCTTGCCGCGCGGTTTCGGGTCTCGCGGAGCGGTTGCTGGTCCGCGGGGCGGGTCAGGGGGTTCGGTGAACTTTGCATTGGGCTTGGGGATCTACTTGGACTCGGCCGCCGTGGTCAAGCTCGCGCACGCCGAACCGGAATCCCCGGCGCTGCGCGCCTGGCTGAACGAGCGAGCCGAAACCGGGTGGATCAGCTCTGTGCTCGTGGAGATCGAGTCGTTCCGCGCCTTGGCCCGATACGCGCCGGAGGCCGTAACCCGGCTGCATCCCGTGCTGGATCAGATCGACCTCATCGACATGACCCCCCGAGTCCGCATCATGGCCCAGACCGTCAGGCTCGTCACCGTCCGTTCCCTGGACGCCATCCACCTTGGCACAGCGCTCAGCATCCGGCGCAACCTGACGTCATTCGTCACTTACGACAAGCGATTGCTGGACGCCGTGACCGCGGCAGGACTGACAGCTGATTCACCGGCCTGACCCCAGCCCGCTGGGACTGAGCGCCTCTACGAAATGCTGGGTTTCGTCGCGCTTTCGATCGGTACGATACAAATGCCGTTCGCACGCCGATTGTGGCCGGAGGTCATTTGATGAACGTGCCAGAGCACAGCATTCCGACCCCCGGTGATCCACGGGCCGTCCGCGAGACGGCGGATGGCTACGTCCGGCGGCTGGCGGAGCTGAATCCGCTGATGGCGACGGTTCTCGGCGTTCCGGTAAGCGAGGATCTGCTCCCCGATCTCTCGCCGGGCGGCCGAACGGCCATGGATGAGCTGTCGCGTTCCACCCTGTCTGAGCTGGATACGGTCACGCGCGCCGCGGATCGGGCTGGCGGCCTGAGCGACGATGAGCGCCGGTGCGCGCGGCTGCTGCGAGAACGGCTGGAGGCCGACCTAGCGACCAGCGCGGAGGACGAGTACCTGCGCGAGGTAATGAATGTGTTCGGACTGCAGGAACGCGTGCAGGGAATCTTCGAGCTGATGCCGACGTCTAGCCCGGCAGACTGGGCGATCGTGGCCAGGCGGATGAGCCGGGTACCTGGGGCCCTGGCCGACCAGTGTCAGACGCTCGACGACAGCGCCCGGCGCGGCGCGTTCACGGCGGCGCCGCGCCAGGTCCGCGCCGTGGCCGACCAGCTTGGATCGTGGCTCGCGGCAGCCGACGGCCGCGGCTGGTTCACCGGGTTCGCCGCTAGCGCGGACGTTCCGCCGTCGCTGCGGGCCGAGCTGGACAAGGCGGCCGTTGTCGCCGCGCAGGCAGTTGCCGGCTTCCGGGAATGGCTGCTGACCAGGTACCTGGTGCGCGCCGATGGCAGGCCGGACGGCGTGGGCGCCGACGGTTACCGCACCTGGGCGCGACTTTGGACCGGTGCTGACCTTGACCTTGCCGAGACCTATGAGTGGGGCTGGTCCGCCTGCCAAGAGCTGGGCAAGCAGATGCATGTCGAAGCCGGCCAGGTGCTGCCGGGCGCCACCCCACTGCAGGCCATGCGCCACCTCGATGAGCACGGCGAGGCCGTCGAGGGAGTGGAGGATATGCGCCTGCGGCTCCAGCAGGTCATGGACGAGGTGATCAGCCAGCTCGACGGCACGCATTTTGATCTCCCTGATCCGGTGCGCGTGGTAGAGGTAAGGATCGCCTCGGCAGGCACCGCGGCCGCGCCCTATTACACGCCGCCGGACCAGGATTTCTCCCGGCCCGGCCGGATCTGGTTTCCGACCCTGGGCCGGACGCGGTTCCCGCTGTGGTCGGTGCTCAGCACGTGCTACCACGAAGGCGTTCCCGGCCACCACCTCCAGCTCGCGCACTGGATATACGAGGCGGAGCGGCTGTCGGCATACCAAACCAGCATCGGCAAGGTCGACGCCTGCAGCGAAGGCTGGGCGATGTACGCCGAGTGCCTGATGGCGGAACTCGGTTACCTGCGCACCCCAGGGGACCGGCTCGGTTTTCTGGACGGGCAGATGCTGCGGACCATCCGTGTCGTCGTAGACATCGGCATGCACCTGGAATTGGCTATTCCCGGCGACTCACCGGTTGGCGCCGGCCAGAAGTGGACGTCGGAACTGGCCCGCGAGTTTCTCCGGGCGCATGTCGGACGGCCCTTGGAATACATCGACAGCGAGGTCGACCGCTACCTTGGCTTGCCAGGCCAGGCCATCTCCTACAAGCTCGGTGAGCGCGCCTGGCTGGCGGGCCGCGGCGCCGCGGCGGCTGCCCGGCGCGACGGTTTCGACCTGAAGTCGTGGCACGCGGCGGCGCTGTCGCTCGGCTCGCTGGGGCTCGACGACCTCGCCGATGAACTGAGCCGCCTGTGAGACACAACCGCACGCTGTCACGGGCCTGAATGCTTACCCTGATGCCATGGTGGATTCGTCGGTAAAGAAACCCCGCTGGCTGCTCCGGCCGCCGGATCCGGAAGCAGGCGTGCGGCTATTCTGCTTTCCCTATTCGGGATGTGGCGCCACGATGTACGAGCGGTGGCCCCGGCGCTTGGGTGATGTGGAGATCTGCCTGGTCCAGCCGCCGGGGCGGCAGAACCGGATCAGGGAACCGCACTACGAGACCTATGAGCAGCTCGCGGCGGGGCTGATCGAATTCCTGTCGCCGCACCTGGACAGGCCGTTCGCGTTCTTCGGTCATTGCAGCGGCGCCCTGCCGGGGGTGGAAGTGACCCGCCAGCTCGCCGCGGCCGGGCTTCCACTGCCGCGACGGCTGTTCGTCTCCGCGCAGGTCGCGCCGCACGACGGCCCGTACGGTCGGCTCCTGGAGCTGAAGCGCGACGAGTTGCGAGACGAGCTGGCTGCCATCATCGTCAGCATGGGCGGGCAGCCTAGTGACGCCCTGCTCGACCTCGGCCTGGACCTGCTGGTCAAGGACGTCGAAGCCAACAAGCGCTACATCGTGCCAGGGCCGCTGGACCTGCCGTGCGGCATTACCGCCATCGGGTGGGACGACGACCGGGAGATCCCGATGTGGCTCATGGGCGGCTGGCAGGCATCGTCGGCGAACTGCCGGCATGTCCTGCTCGATGGCGGCCACTTCGAGTTTCTCGGCGCTCCTCCGGCCTTGCTGACAGAAATCGCCCGCGACCTCGAAGCCGATGGCGGCGGCCGGTAGTAATCGGGCGCACCCGTTCGTCGTACGGTCGGACGCACTCGTCGAGTGTGACAATCGGAAAACGGAGGGCACATGAAGTACCTGATGCTGGTCTGCCTCGACCGGCCGACCGACGGTGATCTGGGCGAAGCCGGGCGGCCGGTCGGCGCCGCGCCGGACGAGATCGACGTGGACAAGTGGGTGCAGGAGATGGACGGCCGGGGCGTCCGCCTGATCGGCGAGCGCATCCGCCCGGACAGCGACTCAACGATCGTACGCGTGCGCGGTGGCGAGATCCTGCTGACCGACGGGCCGTACGCCGAGACAAAGGACCTCGTGGCCGGCTTTGACGTCCTTGAGTGCGCCGACCTGGACGAGGCGGTGGAGGTGGCGTCGAAGCACCCGATGGCGCGGGGCGGCGTGCTCGAACTGAGGCCGTTCTGGACCGACTGAGCGTCGCCGGCACCGGGGACGACCGGGTCAGCGAGGCTATCACCGCCGCATACGCCGACGAGTGGGGTCGGATCGTAGCCACGTTGATCCGGCTCGCCGGCGACTGGGATCTGGCCGAGGACTGCGCTGCCGAAGCGTTCGCCGAAGCGGTGCGGCGGTGGCCGTCGGACGGCGTGCCCGCAAGTCCCGGTGCGTGGCTCACCACGACGGCGCGCAACCGCGCACTCGATTTTCTGCGCCGGTCTGCCGTGGAGGCGGGGAAACTGCGGGAGGTGGCTCGGATGGGACAACCGCCGGCCCCGGGGGACTTCCCCGACGAGCGGCTTGAGCTGATGTTCACCTGCTGCCACCCCGCGCTCACCCGCGAGGCCCAGGTCGCGCTGACCCTTCGCAGCCTTGCCGGGCTGAGGACTTCGGAAATCGCCCGGGCCTTTCTCGTCTCGGAGCACACGATGGGGCAGCGGTTGTTCCGGGCGAAGAACAAGATCCGCCACGCGGGGATCCCGTTTCGCGTGCCGCCCGCGCAGCTGCTGCCCGAGCGCATGTCGGCCGTGCTCTCGGTGCTGTATCTGCTCTTCAACGAGGGTTACACCGCGACCGCCGGCGCGGACCTCGTGCGGGCGGGTCTGTCGGCCGAGGCGATCCGCCTGGCGCGGCTGCTCGCGACGCTCATGCCAGACGAGCCCGAGGCGCTGGGCCTGCTCGCGCTGATGTTGCTGCACGACGCGCGCCGCGCAACGCGCATGAACGGCGAGGGCGACCTGGTCACGCTGGAGGATCAGGATCGGTCGGCCTGGGACCGCGACCAGATCGCCGAGGCGATCGCGCTGCTCGACCGGGCGCTGCGCCGCGGCCATCCCGGCGCCTACCAAGTGCAGGCCGCGATCGCCGCGATCCACGCCGAGGCGGCCGACGCGGCTACGACCGATTGGCCGCAGATCGCTGGTTTGTACGCGCAACTCGCCCGCATGACGCCCGGTCCAGTTGTCGAACTGAACCGCGCGGTCGCCGTCGCGATGGCCGACGGGCCGGCTGCCGGCCTGGCATTGGTGGACCGCCTCGCGGTGAGCGGTGCGCTCGCGGATTACCACCTGCTGCCGGCGACCCGAGCCGACCTGCTGCGTCGGCTCGACCGGCGTGACGAAGCGGCCGACGCCTACCGGCAGGCACTCGCGATCGTCACCACAGACGCCGAACGCCGCTACCTGACCCGGCGCCTGGGCGAGGTTTCCTCGGACGGGTCGTAACGCTTCGCGGACCTAGGCGACGAGCGGGTCGGCAGCGTCCGGTGCCCCTCGGGGGCAGCGGATCACCCGGCAGGTGAATTGCGGAATCCACCCCCGCTAGCCAGAAACAGCCACCCAAATAGAATATTTCCGCATGGCCGGTCGCGCCTCGCAGCGCCAATCCGAATTACCACGGCTAGTGCGGCGCAAATGCCGTAAAACGCCCGCCGGTGCAACCTTAGCCCGTCGTAATCCGGCGCTCAGTACGGATCTAAACCGGAGCAAACAGTACGAACAAGTGTAATGTGATCGTTAAATCCTGGGTGGATCGCGCGAATCCACCTCACCGGCCTGGATCGACAAGCTGCGGATTTAGGCGGTTTGGTACCTTCACCGGAGGTCGGAACGCCAGGGGAAGTGATGTCGGCCATCACCGCAGCTGACCTTGACACCCATCTCGTCACGATCTAGGATGAAAGGTCAGGAAAGGAACAGTTTGCGCGATGGGGAAAGAACGCCCTTCGGCTGCCGATTGCTCGGCGCTTTCCGTTCGTATCGCCACTTAAAGTTCGAGGCTTTCTCGGACGAAGTCAAGAGTGCCCGACTTGGAGGCAGCGGCTTTTGACGACCGGACCGTGGCACGATGCGATGCCCCCTGCGGACGCGGACCTGCTCGCCGATGCGCGGCAATGATGGATCACTCGATCTGGAAACGTATCGAGGCCATCGGCCGCGAGCTGCCCAAGACCCCGACCACAAGGCTCTTCCACCCAGCGGTTCAGCTCTTCGCGAAGATGGAATGCGAGAATCCGACCGGCAGCGCTAAGGACCGGGCGGCCTACTGGATACTGCGCGGGGCCATCCAACGCGGGGAGATTACCTCCGGCACGACGGTCATCGAGTCCTCGTCAGGAAACTTCGCGATGTCGCTGGCATCATTGTGCCGCGAGCTGCGGATTCCGTTCATCCCGGTGCTCGACGCCAACGTCAATGCCAGCACCGAGCGGGCACTGCGGCTGAGCTGTAATCGCGTCGAGAAGGTTGACAAGGCTGATGACGCGGGCGGCTTCCTGCTCACCAGACTCGCCCGGGTCAGCGAGCTTCGCGCGGAGATCGACGACGCGTACTGGCCGGATCAGTACAAGAACATGGACGGTGCACTCGGGCATTACGAGCTCACCGGTGCTGAGTTGGTCGAGTCGCTGCGGCACATCGACTACCTGTTCGTCGGCCTCGGCACCGGAGCGACTATCGCCGGGCTCTCGCAGCGTGTCGCCGAGGCGTCACCAGGCGTTACTGTCATCGCCGTCGATGTGGACGGATCGGTGATCCTGGGCGGTGAGCCACGGCGGCGGCTGATCCCTGGAATCGGCTCGAGCATCCGGCCGCCGATGGTCGACAAGGCCATCATCAGCGATTCCGCGATCATCTCAGAGCTAGACGAGGTCATCGGCTGCCATGAGTTCCTGCGCGAGTACGGGATCCTGGCCGGCGGCTCCACCGGGTGCGTCTACACCGCAATCAAGCGCCACTTCGACGGCTACCGCGGCCCGCCGCCAGTGGTCGCATTTCTGTGCGCCGACCGCGGCGAACCGTACCTCGACACCGTCTACAACCCGGAGTGGGTCGCGGCGAATCTCCGCCCGAACGGCACCGGGCACAGTTGATCTTGCTGAGCGGGCGGCGCTGATAGCAACGGCGTCCCTGAGTTGCTGTTGACTCACTTTCTGAACCGCAACGTCGGCCCGCTGTTGTCGCTGCAACGACAACTCAGGGACGACGAAGCGGTTGGATTCTGGTTACCAGCAGCCGCGTCGGGACGACGTTCGTGTAGCGGCAGTGGCACGGGCCGCACCGGTGCCCGTTTTCGTGCGGTCTGGTATGGAAGTCGGCTCTCCGGGTGCGTGGGCCGGGGTCGGTGGCGGCCCGCTTAAGGACGTGGGTTCATGATCGGGTGGAGAGCAACAGCTTGGGGACGACGTTGCTGTCACTTCCGAAGAGTCGCACCGGGGGTCACGCCGCGGTCCGGGACTGCCTAGCGGGTGAGCGGGACGCCGCGATTGCGGGCCAGGGCGCTGGCATAGATCTGCGTTGCGAGCGCGATGTCGTGTACGCCCATGCCGAAGGGGTTGATGACCACCCGGTCCGTCGCTCCGATCGGTTCGGGGTAGGCGCCGGCGAGCAGGGTGGCGAGGTCCGCATCCAGCTTCCGGCTGCCGGTCACAACGGGCTCGCCCGGCCCGACGACCCGGCCGGCCTGAGCCAGCCCGCCGAGCAGCCTGGTGTTGTCGTGCCGGACCAGCGACCAGTCGTCGACAAACAGGCGCTCACAGCCAAGCAGCAGCTCTTCCGTGGCATCGTCCAGGGACACGTTGACGAAGATCGCTCCTGGCTGGAGCCAGCCCAGGGCCACATACGGAGTCGTCGTAGTCGTCGCCGCGATGGTCAGGTCGGCTGGGTGGACCGTCACCTCCGGACTGCGGGCGATGTCGACCTTGGCCTCGGGCAGCAGTTTCCGTGCGTGATCAGCCAGGGCCGCCGCCCGGTCAGGCTCGGCGTCATGGACGGTCACCGCCTCCGGCCGAGCCCTTGCGGCGAGCAGATCCAGATGGGTCCGGGACTGCATGCCGCAGCCCAGGAATGAGACGTGGCGCACGGCAGCCAGATCCCGGACGGCGCGGACGCCGACCAGGGAGACGGCGGCCGTCCGCAAGGCGCTGATGCGCGCCGCCTCAAGGATGCTCACCGGGGCAGCGGTGTCGGGGTCGAACAGGACAATGAGCCCTTGCGCGCGAGGCAGCCCTCGGGCGACATTGCCGATGCACGCGTTGATGATCTTGCAGCCGTATGACCCGGAGAGCCAGGCGGGCAGCACCAGGCTCCGCGCGGGAGTGCCGTCGGACGCGTTCCACCGCAGCGCCGCCTCTGCCGTCACCCCGGCACGGCCAGCGCCGACGGCGAGAAATGCGTCCGTGACCACGGCCAGCGGGTCGATCGCCTGGCACAGGTCCGCGACGTCGGCGGCGTCCAGGTAGAGCAGCGCTTGACCGTCGGCAGCAATCGGACCGGCCGGCATCAGCCGGCGGCCTGCTTGGCCATTGCTTCGCGCACGCTTTTCGGCCTCATGTCCGTCCATGTCTGCTCGATATAGGCCAGGCAGTCTTCTCGCGAACGAGCCGGGCCGACGGCCTGCCAGCCGTTGGGTATGTCGCGATGAGCTGGCCAGATTGAATACTGCTCTTCGTCGTTGATGACGACGAAGTAGTCGATGGATTCATCGTCCAGCATTGCCGAACCTCCAACAGCGAGCGGTTTGAGGTTTATCCAGTAACCAATATAATATCCGGCACATTAAGATTGCGCGTTTAGTCTAAAGGTGTCCGAAATAGCTGTCAAGGCAAGTGTCCGCGGAAGCCGCCCGACCTGGCGGTGCTGGCTGTGCGGCGCGAGCAGCGCTGGCCGCGCGGCATAGCCGTAGCCGCCTGGGTCCGCGGTTAATATCCTTCAGATCCGCGATCCCTCTTGCCGTCGGCGTCACCAATCCCGATCATGGCGGCGGGCGATGGTTTCGCGGGCTTCGGGGGCGCCGATGGCGGTGTAGCGGGTGAGGGCTTGTTCGCGCCTATCCGGCGCACGCAACGGAGACAGCATCAACGACCAGGAGGCGCGCTGTCGCATGTGCGCGGCGGATCTCGGGGTGGGACGTGGTCCGCGCTGCCACCGAGAATGACCAGGCAGCTTCGGGTGATCAGGCCAGCGTGGCGGTCAGTGCTGGATGATCTCCCTCGGGTGCGGGTTGCGGCCGACCCCGCGCGACCTTGAATACTTGATCGACGTGGTGGAGTTGGCTTCACCCCGCATCCCTGTCGAGTCTGTTACCGGCTCGCTCAAGCTGGCCTCGGACGCCGACATCACCTATGCAACTGCGGGTCTAGGCGGGGCGACGGCCGAGGCGATCACCTGGAGATCCTCCTGGTAGAGGCGTAGTGAGCCCAAATCGTAGCTCTGGATGTTCTGAGTGGTCTTGCGCCAAGGTCATGACCATTCATTGTGATGCATTCAGCCGCTGGGCAAGCCAGCATGGCGCGCTGGTGCCCTTGCCGAGCTGGAGGCCATGACGCCTATAGAGCGCAGGCAGGTCCTCGGGCCGGAGCAGAAGACGAATACTGCGCAGGACGCGGCGCGGTGCGAGCACGGGAGCGGGCCGAGCGGCGCGGCGTGAACCACAGGACGGGCATCGGGTGGCGGGGGCGTGTTCTGCCCGGACTCGCCGTGCAAGCATGTGTGGCTGAGCCTGGAGGCCGAGGACGAGATCGCGCTGATGGAGACGCGGCTGAACGAGCTGAGGTGGGTGTCGCGGATGAGGGACGAGGACGCGGCGGCTCGCTCTATGCCTGATAGGCCGACATCTGAGCCAGCAGGTCGGTCCGTCAGAGCGTCCTGAGCCGCAGGCCACCGTTTCCGGCTTCCGCCGGGTAAGTCGTTCAACATGGTCCTTGGCATCGCAGCCATTGCCGGGGGCCGCCGTGCGATCTCGCAAGGCGAGTTGGTTTATTACCACGATTCTTCGGGTGCCTTCGTGGCCAAGAGTTACTGGGCAAACATTCTCGCGGCTAGTACGCGCAGGTGCGCGTTCTAGCCTGGGTCGTGCGGCTTGACATGGGATGGTTCTCGCGGCGCCGCAGCCAAAGGCTTCCGGCCACCCGCGCCATGTCAAGCCAGACTCCGCTCTCACCAGGAGAGCACGGCGTAAGTCCGCTAGTCATACCAAACTTGCGGACACTGGAAACTCGGGACTCTGCGCTATGCCTTATGGCCCCGCATGACCAGTTGCGCAGCCTTGTTGGGATCATGGTTGGTACCGCAGATCCATCCCTGATGCCCAAAGGTGAATATCATCTCGGCGTCGGTGTCATAGCCGGTCTGTGTTGAGCTGCTGAAGCTGGCCTTCAGCGTCACGTCCTTGATCTTGTCTGACGCCCCTATATCGAACCCGCTTGACCACTGCACAGCCTGCTGCTTATTGGTATGGGCTATGCCGCCCGCCAGTTCGAACCCGCAGAATTTGCTTGGTGTATGCGGGATAGGTATGGGCACCAAATGGTTATGGCGGCGTATGCGATGTTGCACGCTACCTGATGGGCCGAACCAGCCGGTAGATTTGACCATCCAAAGCACTTGCGGACGTAATCCACGAAGCCGGGCATGGGCTTGTACGTGCGAGGGCAATAGCCAGGCTGGTTCTGGTGGTGAATGGTGGTGTCGCCATTGCGGCCGACGCGCATTCCCCGGAACAGCGCGGTATTGAACTCCGTGCGGAACCACGTGCTCGAAGTCTGCTTCGGGTAGCCCTGGCCGTTTATCCGGCGCTGTTCGTGGTGGCCGTGGCCAGCAGCGTCGTCGGCACGAACTGGCCGGGCTTCAATGCCTGCTGTACCGCGTCAGAGGGCCAGGCATACAGTTCGACTGTCGCGCCGGGCATCGCCGTGCCGACTGGCGCTGGTCACGGTGCCGCCTGCGACCGCGATGCCTGATGACGAGGATGATCCCGGCAGGGATCCGAAGGCGAGAAGCGGCAGGCAGAGCACGGCGGCGAGCACGATCTGAATCGGGCCTGCGGAAACCCGTCGGAGAGCGTGAGATAACACGAAGAGGCTCGTTGACTCGGCTGCCATTTGTTGACATTTAAGCATCACTGGGCCTAGCGGCAAAGTGCCAGTTTCATGCCATCGACAATCGGCACTAACCGGTGCTCGCGCCGGCCGCGCGGCTTCGGCACGTACATCTCGCCTGTACCTGGGGCTGTAGCAAGAGGGACAGCCACCGCCGGCACACTTCGCCTAGGGCGGAGCGGCGGGTGCTTGGTGTCAGACCCCTTTTTGAGGCATTTTCGCGATGTTTTTATAGAATAGCCCCTTCTTCCTTCGGTGGCTGGTTGATCCAGGCGCTGACCGGCAGTTCGGGAGGTGCGTGTGGGGTTCCAGAACTTGGCCACTGGCGCTGATCCGGGATTTACGCGGCCCGCTCGTACTCGTTGATGAGGCCGCCGAGGATCGGCCGACGCTGGATCAGGCCGGCCCTGTTCCAGTAGCAGCCGCCCGCTGCGCAACTGCCGGATGAGGCGCACGACACCCTCCACCGCCGCCTCCGAGCCCGTATCCAGCGCTCTCGTACCGGGAGGTCACGTCACCCCAGGTACCAGTGCCAAGGGCCGGAATTGACACATGCTCGGCCGCCGCCGCCACCCTGGCCGATGACAATGAAGCGCCACACCTGATATCCCTTAGTCGGTTGACCAGTCCGGGCTGGCCGTGATCTCCAGAACCGCGCAGCCGTAGCTGAATCCAACGCCATTACCGCATAGCGCGACGCGGTCACCGGGCCGGACCGCGCCGGATTCGAGGAGATGGTTAAGTCCGCCGATTTGATTCCCGGCATTGAGGTGGCCGACGGTCCGTCCCCAGTCCCAGGTAGTTTTCGAATCATCTATGCCGAAGGAATCGCGGAATTTGCGGTTGACCAGGAAGAGCCCGACATTGGCGAACACCCAGCGGCTGATCTCGGCGCCATCAGTTGCCGCGTCAGCCAGCGCGGCCTCCACACTGTCCTGCTGCAGCGCTGACATGGCTCGCAGCATCGGCTGCAGCTTGCGGCGCTGCTCCGCGAGCACCTCCTGCCGGTTCCCTGCCGCCGGCGGTGGCGCAGCGGCACCGGGCAACTCCAGGAAGCTGCTGTCGCCGACAATAGCGGTGGACAATACCTGAGCCACGCCAGCGGTCCGGGACAGAATCAGCGCGGTCGCGCCGTCGCCGGCCAATTCTCCCAAGCCAGTGCGATAGCGGTCGCTGTCAGGTTCGCACTTGTCACTGGTGGTGATCAGAACTGACGACCCTCGCGCCATCGCCGTCAGGTAGGCCGAGCCAAGTTCCAAGGCGGCCATCCCGCCGTTGCAGGCTTGCTTCACCTCCACGGCATTGGCCCTGCCGCCAATCGCCTTACCGTGAATATAGGACGCGGGCGGTATGTCATCTGGTCCCTGGCTGCCAACGCTGGCATGAATAATGAGCCCGATATCCGCCGGATTCAGCGCCGAGCGTGAGAGCGCCTGCCGGGCAGCGTCAACCGCCATATCCATAGCTGGCCGGTCATCAGTGGCCACGCTGACAGACAGATAGCCGTTAGCGGCATGATAGGCCGGGTAGTAACGTCCTTCTGACACGACGGCGGCAGTATCCTCGGCTTTGCACAATGCCACAGCGCTGGCTCTAATGTGCACATCGCTCCACCGCATATAAACGCACTCAAGCCCTTCCTGGCTGGGTGAGGCACGCCGACGCCGACCGCCGTGGTGGCGCTACCTTCCAAGCTACCCCATTTCGCGGTAGGCTCAGCGGATGTGTCGCATTCGACCGTTTGGCCCGGCAGACACTTAATGAGTACCTCGCTGGTTACGGAACGGATCGCGGCGCGCGCGGCGGCATCGCCGGACGCGGCGGCAGTCAGCACACCAGACGAAAGCATCACGTACGCAGAGCTCATGCTGCGAGCCGATAACGTGGCCCGCTATCTTCTGGCTGGTCGTGTCGCCGCGGGCGACTTGGTCGGCGTGTGCCTTGACCGGGGACCCGCATTGGTCATCGCCCTGCTTGGGGTACTGCGGGCCGGATGTGGCTACCTTCCGCTGGACCCGGAATACCCGGTGGCTCGCCTGCTATTCATGCTGCAAGACTCCGGGGCGACCGCGGTCCTCAGCACCCCGGCGAAACTGACCGGGATGCCAATCGACAGTGCGCTGGTCGTCGACCTCGCGGAGGCCGAAGCAGACCCACCGCCAGCGCAAGCGCTGCCCGCCATCAGCGCGGGCGACCTTGCTTACGTCATCTATACCTCCGGCTCCACCGGAACGCCGAAGGGCGTCGCGGTCGAGCACGGGAACGTGGCGCGGCTATTCGACGTCGTGCACGAGCACATTCCGGTCAGTCGTCGAGATGTCTGGACCTGGTTCCACTCGGTAGCATTCGACTTTTCGGTCTGGGAGATCTGGGGAGCGCTGGTCTCCGGCGGCCACCTCGTCGTCGTCAGCGTTGAACAAGCCAAGGATCCGGATGAGTTCCTGGCGCTGGTCCGGCAGAGCCAGGCGACGATCCTCAGCCAGACGCCATCGGCTTTCGCCAGGCTGCTGGGGTGCACCGGCAGCGAGCGACCCCGGTGGGCTGTGCGCGCTGTGGTGCTCGGCGGCGAGGCTGTGAGCGTGGACGCGCTGGCTCGCATCCTCAGCGGCGCCCCGGGTGCCTGGCCGCGCGTGTACAACCTTTACGGCATCACCGAGACCACCGTTCACGCGACGGTCAAGGAACTCACCAGCGGTGACCTTACCGCGGGCGTGCGGAGCCCCATTGGCACGCCGCTCAGCGATCTACGCGTGGCCGTCCTGGATCAGGACCAACGCCCAGTGCCGTCGGGTGCGCCAGGCGAACTGTGGATCGGTGGGGCCGGGGTGGCCCGCGGATATGTGGGCCGCCCGGACCTGACCGCGGAGCGATTCAGGACGGGCCTGGCACCCGGGCCCGACACGCTGCGCTGGTACCGATCCGGTGATCTGGTCCGGCAATTGCCGTCAGGCGAGCTTGAGTACATCGGCCGGATCGACCGCCAGGTCAAGATACGCGGCTTCCGCATCGAGCTTGGCGAGATCGAGGCTGCGCTGACCGCCCATCCAGCGGTCCTGGCGGCCGCTGTCGAGCCACGCGAGGGTGCCGGCCAGGCGGACCGCCAGCTAGACGCGTTCGTCGTGGCCAGTACGCCGGCCGAGCTGACTTCTGACGAGATTCGTGAGTGGCTTGCCAGCCGGCTGCCCGGTTACATGGTCCCCTCTGCCTTCCTGCGGGTCGACTCCATGCCGCTGACCCCCAACGGGAAGATTGACCGCGATGCCCTGCGCCGGCTGACTGACAGTCCGCTGCGCAGGCGCCTGGCGGCCGATGAGCCGCTGACAGCGATCGAGGCCAAGCTGCGTTCGATCTGGTCTGAGCTCCTCGGAGTCACTTCGATCCGCGGCGACGACAGCTTCTTCGCCATCGGCGGCGATTCGATGCTAGCTCTGCGGGTCGTGTCCGCCTGCAAGGACGCCGGGATCGGGCTCGCCATCAGGGACATCTACACGAGTCCTACGCTGGCCGGCCTGGCAGCCGCGGTGGATAGCAACCCGCGCGGCAGTGGCAGCGGCACCGGCACCGGCACCGGTCAGGCTGGCTCCGGGACCGTCTTGGCGCCGGCCGGAGCCGCGCGACCGATGCCCGGCGACGCCGAGCTACTGATCCCGGCTAACCAGATGCAGTGCGGGGTGCTGTTCGAGGCTGAACGGTTCTCCTACGTGGGCGCCTACCACGTTGTCTCCGCGGTTCGGGTGACCAGTCCGCGAAATGTGTCGCGCGGGGATGTGCTGGCCGCGCTCGAGCAGGTCGCCAGCGACAACATCGCGCTGCGCACTAGCTTCGATCTGGTGAGCTATGCGCGCCCCATGCAGGTCGTGCATCGTAGCGTGACCGTGCAATTGAGCTACGACGATCTGTCCGGCACCGATGATGACGAGCAGGACAGCCATATCCGCGACGCGTTCAGCGCGGAGGACAAGCGCCGTTTCCGCAAGAACGACTACCCGCTGTGGCGGGTGGCGTGCGTCCAGACATCTCCGCACGCGGTTGAGGTGATGCTGGCCCATCATCATGCCATTTTGGACGGATGGAGCGTCGCGTGCTTCTTTGACCAGCTGACGGCGGCTCTCAGCGGAAACCCATACCAGCGGGCGCCCGCCGGGATCCATGAGGCGGCACTGCGCCTGGAGACGAGTGCCGTCTGTTCGCCGCAAGACCGGGAATTCTGGCGGGCGGAGGCCAGCTCGTGGCAACCGCTGCCGATTCAGCGCACGGCGGCGCAAGCCCGGGACAGCCAGCCGGCTAGCTCCCACCTCGGCCTCGATACCGCGCTGCGGAAGGCGATCAGAGAAGCCTCCGCCAGCTGGGGATGCTCGCCGAAACACCTTCATCTGGCCGCGCACCTGCGCGCGATGGCCAGCTATGCCCGCTGGGCGGACCATGCGGCGACCGGTCTGATCGTGAATGCCCGCCCTGAGGAGCCCGGAGCGGACAGAGCGCTTGGGATGTTCCTCAATCTCGTCCCGTTCTCGGTCGGGCACGTGGGGGAGAGCTGGAGCGAGCTAGCTCGTGAGGTCCGGGCGGCCGAAGCGCGTTTGCAGCCGTATCGCTGGTTCCCGCTCGCAAAGATGATCAGCGAGCTGGCGATGGCACCGGTCAACGTCTGGTTCAACTACACAGACTTCTCGGCAACCGCGATGCGGAGCTTCCTGCGCCGCGTCCATGAGGTAAGTCCCACGGCGATGCCACTGACCGTATCCGTGGCCGATGACGGCCTGATTGTCGAGGCGTCAGCGGCGTACTTCTCGGCGGAGCAGTGCGCTCAGCTAGCGGCGTCGCATCTGCTGAATCTAGAGGACGCCGTGCGGAGCGGCGAATCATGAGCGGCGGCACTGTACCGCGGGACGGTACCCCGCTGGCCGACCTGGAGGCGCTCGCTGCCGCTTCACTGCCCGGTGCCGAGTTCACCGCCGACCACGCGCCGTTCAGCGACGCCAGCTTCGTCCGGTTGGGGGGAAACTCACTGCTGGCGATGGCCCTGGCGGCCACGGCCAGCGACCGGCTCGGGGTCACGCTCGAAATGCGAGAGCTACTGAGCAGCACGCCGCTGCGCGCGGTCTTGTCACGTGCGCTGACCACCAGCCCAGCGGAGCGGCCGCACGCTGCTCGCGCGGGATGGCCAGCGGATGTCGCGGCTGGGCGCGGGCAAGCCGCCGCGAGCCCGGAAGCTTCCGCCGCCCAGCGCGGTATGTGGATACGGGAGCATACGTTCGGCTCGCTCCCCTACAACCTGGTGTTCACCTGCTTCATCGATGGTCCGCTTGACGTCGGTCGGCTTACTGGCGCCGTGACCGGCACCGTCCGGCGACATGCCGGACTCCGCACGGTGTTCGCGCAGTCCGAAGGGAAGGTCGAGCGAAAGATCCTGGAGTCCTACCTGCCGCCGCTGCAGCAGCACTCCATGGGCGGGCTCGCGGCGGACTTCGCGGACCAGGCTCGTGCGCTGGCCTGCGAACTCGGCCGATCGCCGTTCGACTTGGTCGCCGAGCCGCCGTTGCGATTCGTGCTGGCCACGCACGACGTGCACCGGCACGCGCTGATCCTGAACGTGCACCACATGCTGCTTGACGGCTGGGGCATCGGGCTCTTGCTGCGGGAGATCTTCGCCAGGTACGAGATCCTCGCCGACGGAAGGACTCCTGACCTGGGGCCGGCCGTGGGTTTCGATGAGTACCTGGACACCTATGAGCGGTTGCGTGAGTCCGGTGAGCTGGACCGGCAGGCGCTGTTCTGGCGGCGCCAGCTCGCTGGAGCCTCGCCCGTCCTGGATCTTCCCGCCGACCGCGGCCGGCCAGCGTTCGCCGAGCCAGACGGTGCGCGCTGCCCGTTCCGGCTGGACCCGGACGTGAGCGCCGCGGTGCGAACGCAGGCCGGCCGGCTTGGCGTAACGCCGGCCGCCTTCCTGCTCGGGGCTTACGCGCTGACCCTTGCCCGGTACACCGGGGCGTCCGACTTGCTGGTGGGAACGCCCGTGGCTGGCCGGCCTACGTCCAGGCTGGCCGAGCTTGTCGCCCATACCGTGAACGTGGTACCGGTCCGAGTGCGGATTGATGACGCGCAGACTGCCGGGGTCTTTCTCGGCGGGGTGCAGCAGTCACTTGCCGACAGCCTGGACAATGCCGAGCTTCCATTCGATGAACTGGTTGACCTAGCCGGCGCTGGCGGCACGCATGACCGGCACCCGCTCGTCCAGATGTCCTTCGGGATGCACGACAGCCTCATTCCGCAGCGCCTGCGGGCGGCGGATCTCGACGTGCGGATCGAGGAGGGACACGGCGGCGGTGCCCAGTTCGACCTCGAACTGTTCATCGGGGAAAGCGATCCCTCTTTCGCCGGAGGCCTGGAGTACGCGACATCGGTATGGCAGGCGTCAGAAGCCGCCGCGTTCTGCGCGGACTTCTGCGCCGCCGTTGCTGAGCTGACGGCCGGGCCGTCTGGCCTCCTGGAGGACATCCGCTGTATCGCGCCCGCCAGGAGGGCGCTGCTCGGCCGCCTGAACCAGACCAGGCGCCGCTACCCGCAGACATCGATCGACGAAGCCTTCCGGGTGCTGGCGCGCCGCGCCCCGGACGCGATCGCGCTTCGCGAGGGGAGCCAGGCACTCACCTATGGCGAGCTAGCGAAGGCCGCCTCCGGGCAGGCCAGGCTGCTCGCCGATGCTGGCGTGACAGCGGGCAGCACTGTCATGGTCGCTACCGGACGTTCCATCGCGGAGGTCGTCGCGGTGCTTGGCGTGCTGTGGTCGGGAGCGGCCTACGTGGGCGTCGAGCCCGAAACGCCCGTCGGCCGGGTCAGCCAGATCATGTCCGTTGCCCGGCCCGTGGCCCTGATCGGTGACGAGCCCGCTATCGCCCAAGCCGCCCGCCGGGGCGGACTGGCGCGAGTCCGGATGTGGCCGAACCTCCCCGGCGACGGGCTCCCGGCCCTGCCAGCGGATCCGGCCCGGCTGGCCAACGTGGCTTTCACGTCCGGGTCGACAGGGATCCCGAAGGGAGCCTGCCTGCCGCACCGTGGCGTCTTGCGGCTGGTAGCCGGGTTGCCGGACTATGCCCCGGTAGGACCAGGGGACCGGATGCTGCGCCACTCACCGCTGGCGTTCGACGCCTCCACCCTCGAAATGTGGCCAGCTTTGCTAACCGGCGCGTCGCTTGAGATATACCCGGCCGGCGTGCCGACGCCCGCCGATCTCGGCCGTTTCATCCGCGAGTCCGGAGTGTCGGTGGCCTGGCTGACATCCGGGCTGTTCAGCCTCATCTGTGACTTCGCCATCGACGACGTAGGCGGCATGCGGCACGTTCTCACAGGAGGGGACGTGGTATCCGCCGACCACGTGCGCCGGGTTCTGCGGCGCCATCCGGGCCTGGTCGTCGTCAACGGCTACGGCCCCACGGAGAACACCGTATTTACCACGGTCCACCGGATCGCCGGCCCGGCAGCCGTCGAGGATCCGCTGCCCGTCGGCATGCCGGTGGCGAACACGCAGGTACATATTCTCGATCACCGCGGCCGGCTGGTACCGCCGGGAGGCATCGGCGAGCTCTATGCGGCCGGTGACGGGCTCGCGGCGGGCTATCTCGGTGATCAGGAGCAGACGGCCCGGTCATTTGGTCACCTGTCTGGTGACGTCCGATCCCGCCTGTACCGGACCGGCGATATCGTCAGGCTGGACAGCCTCGGGCGGCTGCGGTTCCTCGGGCGGCGCGATGACCAGGTCAAACTCCGCGGTTTCCGGCTTGAGCTGAGCGAGATCCGCACCGCCTTGGTGGCCCACCCGCAGGTGTCAGACGCCTTTGTCACGGTCGCTGGGGATGGCAACGCCAAGCAGGTTATCGCGGCGTGCGTCCCGGCCCAGGATGGCGTGACGGTGCCGGGGCTGATCGATTTCCTGACCGCTCGGCTGCCTGACTACATGATCCCGGCGCTGTGGGCGATCGTTCCCAGCCTGCCGCTCACGGCCAATGACAAGGTCGACCGCAACGCGATCCGGAAGGTGGCGAGACCACCCGCCATGTGGGAGGAAATCTCCAGCTAGCCGGCTTCCTCGGTGATCCACTTTCCTAGCTCGGCCACGGTCGGGTGATCGTACAGTTCCTCGACCCCGACGTCGACACCGCAAGCATCGCCGATGATCGCCAGCAGCCGGAGGACCTGCAACGAATCGCAGCCGAGTTCGAAGATGTCGTCGTGGACGCCCATATTCGTGAGCGCAAGTACGTCCCGGACAATCGGCAGCAGAAGCCTTTCGGCGTCGGTTGCCGGCCTCGCGTCCGGCTCATCTCTGTCCGCCTGCCCGGTGATTGGCTCGGGCAGCGCTGACCGGTCAACCTTGCCGTTCGGCGTGAGCGGCAGCGCGTCCATGACAACGAACGCGGACGGCACCATATAGGCCGGCAGCCGTTGCGCCAGGAACTGCCGCAAGTTGTGAGCCGACGGCGCGTCCCAGCCGGTCACCACGTAGCCGACGAGGCGCTTGGAGCCGTCATCACCGGAGCCGATGACCACGCATTCGCGCACGGCCGGATGTGCCCTCAGGGCCGCTTCGATCTCGCCAGCCTCCACCCGGAAGCCGCGGATCTTCAGCTGCTGATCGGACCGGCCGAGGAAGTCGATGGTCCCGTCAGGCAGGTACCGCGCCAGGTCCCCGGTCCGGTACAGCCGCCCGCCGGGAGCGGCGCCGAAGGGGTCTGGCACGAAGCGCTCGGCGGTCAGGGCGGGGCGGCCGCGGTAGCCACGGGCGATACCCGCCCCGCCGAGGCACAGTTCACCAGCCACCCCGACCGGAACCGGATTGCCCTGCCCATCGAGCAGGTAGGCGGTGAGGTTGCCGACCGGGCGGCCGATCGGCACCCGGGCGGCGCTCACCTCACCCTGCTCGGCGAGCGCCCAGCGCTCGTCTCCGGACGCGACGGCAAACGTGCAGGCAAGCACCGTCGCTTCGGTGGGCCCGTAACCATTAATCACGAACCGCTTGCCGGGCACGGCGAGCATTGTCGCGAAGTGCGTGGGCGAGACCACATCGCCTCCGGCGATCAGCTCGTCAACCGCTCCGATCGTCGTCGCGTAGTGGGCAACCATTTCGTGAAACAGCGGCGCCGTCAGCCACATCGTCGTGACGCCCTCGTCGTGTGCCAGCTTGGCCAGCCGGGCGGCGTCCGGCTGGCCGGCCGGCGCGATCACCAGCCGGGAACCGTGGGCCAGCGCCCCCCAGATTTCGAACGTGGATACGTCGAAGGACACGGGGACGAACTGAAAGAACACCCGGCTTGGGCCGGTGCGCACGAAAGAAGCGGCGGTCACGAAATTCACGACCGAACGGTGCTCTACCATGACGCCCTTGGGCCGGCCGGTTGAGCCGGACGTATAGGTCACGTAGGCGAGATCGGCCGGGATCGTCAGCGGCTCCGGGTTGGTTACCGGGCGCATCGCGATCTCACCCCAGTCGGCGTCGAGCCGTATCACTGTCGCGCGGCTGGCTGGCAGCCGGCGGCCAGGCGGTCCAGGGTCAGCACGACCGGGGCAGCGCTGTCCTCGAGCATGAAGGACAGCCGGGCAGCCGGGTACTCGGGGTCCAGCGGCACGTAGGCCCCGCCGGCCTTCAGTATGGCGAGCAGCCCGATGATCATTTCGGGCCCACGCTCGGCCAGGATCGCGACGAGCGTGCCGGCGCCTACGCCCAGTGCCCGCAGATGGTGCGCCACCTGGTTGGCCCGCGCGTTCAGATCGCGGTAGCTGACCTGCCCGGTCTCGCAGGTAAGCGCGACTGACGCCGGCGCGCGTTCAGCCTGCCGCTCGACGAGCTGGAAAACGCACAAGTCGGCCGGATACGTCGCCGCCGTGTCGTTCCACGCAACGAGCAACTGGTGCTTCTCCTGCTCGGTCAGGAGCGGGATTTCGCAAACGTGTCGCCCGCAGTCGCTGGCCATCGCGGTCAAGACCGTAGTGAGATGACCGATCAGCCTGCGGATGGTCGGCGGGTCGAAGAGCTCCGGGCTATAGGCGGCTACCCCCCGCACGCGGTCACCGCTCGGCTGGCATGACAGGGCCAGGTCGAACGGACCGGTCGCTTCCAATGAACCCGCTGGCGACGTACCGAACTGGAGCATCACCTGAACGGGCGCTAGGTCGGCCGGCTCCGATGCCGCTGCCGCGTCGCCGGCCCCCGATATGACGTCCCGCACGGTCAGATCCGGCGAGACGTCGGCTCGAAGCAACCCGATGGGTTCGCCCTCGGACTGCCCAGCGCAGTGCCCGGGCACGATGCCGACCACGAAATGTTCGTGACCGCTGTACCGGTGCAGGACGATCTCAAGCCCGGCCAGCAGCACGATGAACATGCTGGTGCCCAGTTCGCCAGCCAGCTGGGCAAGCGGTCCGGCGGCCAGCTCGAAAGGCTCAGCGGCTGGAGCCTGGGTCACCTCAGCGGGTCGCGGGTGATCAGCGGGCAGCTCAAGAAAGGAGGCGACGAGGCCCGGCCCAGTCATGCCGGAATCTCAGAAGATGCCGAAGATTTCCTCAGCGATGGGCCGCTGACCTTTCCGTCCGGCATCCGCTTGATGGTACGAATGCCGGGTATGAGCGTGACGAGGCAGCCCGGCACGGCCAGAAGCACCGCACAGCCGATGAGCGTCTTCGCGTCCCCGATCGCGGCGGCCACCGGGCCGATGAGGACGTAGCCGGCGGGAGTCACCGCCAGCGAGATCAGCCAGTCGTAAGAATCTACCCGGGACCGTACCTGGTCGGGTATGAGCTGCTGCATCGTCGCCACCCACACAGTATTAAGGAACACCAGCGCCATGCCGCCCGCAACGGCAGCGATGACGATCAGCCATAGTGGCAGCGGTCGCACCATAGCCAAGATCGGCAGCGCGGTCGGCACCAGGGCCAAGTTGGCGGCGACCAGCGGCCGGCGGGGCTTAAGGCGCAGTGCGACGACACTGCCCACCACCGATCCGGCAGCCCAGGCGGCAGAAATCGCCCCCCAGGCAGACGGACCGCCTAGCAGCCGCGTGGCGATCACCGGCCCGAGCACCCAGAGCGCGGGAATCGCGAAATTCCACAGCGCGTGCGCGAGCAAGTTGAGCCAGTACCAGGACCGGGTGGCCATTTCATGCCATCCGATTGCCAGGTCCTTCCACAGGGAGGTGCGCTCGGGCAGCGCGCGCGGCGCCACCCTGAGCATCGCCAGCGAGATGGCGCTGACGACAAAGGTCGCGGCATCCACGGCGAACAGCGGACCTGGGCCGAATGCCGCCACAAGGACTCCAGCCGTGGCCGGCCCGGCCACAAAGAGGAAGCTGCTGGAGAAGCTCATCAGGGCGTTGGCCTGCTGGAGCTGATCCGCTGGCACTGTCTCCGGCACCAGCCCGGTCGCCGCGGGGTCAAAGAAAGCCTGGGCCGTCCCGTAGATCGCGGCACCGACCACGAGTTGCCAGACATGAGCGCGACCGGCCACAAGCAACACGGCAAGCACGGTCTGGACACCGGCGCGGATCACATCGGAGGCCAGCATCACGAACTGCCGGGGCAGACGGTCAGCCCAGACGCCGCCGAGCAGGGTAAATACCACCCGGGCGACCGTCAGAACCGCTGCCAGCAGGCCTATGTCCGTCGCCGTCCCGCCGATTCGCAAGACTGCCAGGACGGATGCGACGGTTACCAGCGAATCACCAGCCGATGAGACCGATTGGCCTAGCCAGAGCCGACGATAGGCGGGTCTGGCTAGCGGCGCCAGGGATGATCGGAACCGCCGGTTAGGCGGCGGAGTCGCCCCGTCCACCCTTCCATCAGTCATCGATGCTCCGGTGTCGCGACGGCAGCAGCATGTATCCGCATCGAGTCCGCGGCGGGCGCGCGGCTGGAGGAGCGAGTTTCGACCATTCCTCGTGCCGGTCGGCAAAATGAGCGCTGAGCGGATGGCCCGACTGCCCCCCGGGCAGCTCGAAAGACGCGAAACCGTCCACGCCGGGTGACAGCACGGCCCGGCAGACCGCGCCGAATCCGGGTACGCACGCGCGGACGCTGTGCAGCGCCCCCGGCTCCGGTCTCGCCGCGATCCCGAGCAATGGCGCCGCCCACGGGGCGAGTCGCTCCACCGGGTGATTCAGGCCCACCTGGTTCAGGCTCCCCCAGCTCGGCGGTCCCGGCTGCCCGGTCGCCTCCTCCAGTTCGGCGACCGCGCGCTTGGCGCAGTCGGCGACGAACGCCTCCCAGCCAGCGGCCTGACCGTCCGGCGGCAGCAGCGACGGGTCCTTGCGGTGCAGGATAGCCAGCACCGGCCGGTCGACGCACCGGTACAGGTACTGATACCGCGAGTCGTAGTCCCGGCAGGCCGCCAGGTAGGGGGACAGCACCTGGCGGGCGAGCACTTGCCGCATCTGAACGAGGAGGCTGAACGCGCGGGATTGGGTCCCGGCCGCCCCGTCCCACCGCGCGAGCAAGTCGGCGAGGCCATCGTCGCGCCCGGCGAGCGCGGACACAGCGAGGTCGCGATACGGCAGGTAGAGACCGGCTGCCAGGTCACGCTGCAGTTCCCGCATGGCGGGAACGGTTTTCGGCGAGTCGGCCAGCAGTTCGCGCACCCGCCGGGCGCGGTGCCCAGGATCGTGGTCGTATCCGATCCGGAAGGGCCGCTCCGGCAGCGCGGCGTCGTTCGCTGAGACCAGCATGCCGTCCGGCGGATCGATCAGCCGCGGGCGTTCCTTCCCGTCCAAGTGGCCATGTTCGCCGTCCTCCGTTCCCGCCGGGCGGCGGGGGATGAGGCCGGTGGCCAGGTGCGCCATGTGCCCGGCCTCGTCGGCGAGCAGGACGTTAAGCGCCATGCCCTGCGCGTCTTCGAGCACCGTGACGCCCTCCGCCACGCTGGTCGCGTGCGCGAGCCGGGCGAATTTCAGGTCGCAGCAGCGCTCATCGTGTCCGGTCCACCGGATCGCTGCTCGTCCGGACGGCAGCGGCGACGGCGATACTGGCATAGTTCCGTGGCTGGTGACCTCGAGCGAGGCGTCCGGCCGCCCCCGGACCCTGATCCGCTCGGTCCGGGTGATCAGATCCTCCGGGGGCATCGGCTCGCCGACGTCGACCAGGTCAAGGACATCACCGTCCAGGTTGGTTACGCCCCAGGTGAGGTGTCCATTGCTTCCGGACAGGACGACCGGGAGGCCGGCCGCGGCGAGCCCGCGAAGTCGGCCCCCGGGCCAGGCCAGGTCCACTTCGTACAGCAGGTTCGGCATAGCCAGCGGCATGTGCAGGTCGCACGCGAGCACTGGGGCGCCAGGGCCGCCGAGCACCCAGCAGTTCGAGCCCACGGTGGCCCGGTCGACCGCGACGACGTCGGCCGGCGTGTCGCCGGCGGCGCGCAGGGCCGCCAGTCCCTCCGGAAACGGCGGGACCTCCCCAGGGGCCGTGGGCAAGAAGAAGTCGGCGACGGCCGCTGGCAGCACCCGGCGGGTGACGGCTTCCGCGCGCTTGGCCGTCTCGTTCCACGACAGCGAGTGGAAGAGAAACAGCGCGACCTGCAGGCTGTCCTGCGCTGTCCAAGGCTGAGGGCGGTAGGAAAGGAACTGGCACTCGAACGCGGGCCCGTGCCGTTCGAAGGCCGCGTTCACCCCGGCCGAGAACGCCGACAGAAGGCTGGCCTCTGGCGGGTCGAGGGTCGTGGCGGCGCGCTTCGCCGCGGCGGCCAGGCCCAGCGGCCGGTAGGCCAGGTCAGCCGGCAGCACCGTCCTCCCCCAGACCTCGGCTAGTCTCCCGCTGGCCATCCGGCGCAGCATGTCCATCTGGAAGCCGCGGTCCCTGGCCATCGCGTAACCCAGCGCTCGCACCGCATCGGGCCAGCAGCCGGCCTGGATGCGGGTGACGCCGTCGGACAAGACCTCCGCGCGCACCTGATCGCTCAGCCCGGGCACCTCGACCGCACCGGGGCAGCCGAGGCGGGACCTGAGCAGCGCCCGGACCATCCTGCATTCCATCGTCACGCGAACGCGACAGCGGAACAGATAGCCGGCGACTAGCAGCCCGCCGGCCGCGAGCACGACCGCCGACGCAAGCAGCGGAGCCGCCGCGGCGCTGAGCGCGGCCACTGCGACGGCCACCGCCACGATGGCGGTTCCGGCCACGCGCACCGAGGGAAGCCGCCACAGCCTGCTGTAACGCGGGCGATGCGCACGGCACAGCGTCATGGGCACCCTGCCATCGCCAGAGCGGTGGCGGCCAGCGCCGCCGCCACGTCATCGAGGAAACTGGCCGCGACGGCGCTATCCGTCATCGCCGGGCGGTACTGCAGCGTCAGCACCAGCTCGCCATCGGACGGCGCGACGTTGAGGAGAAAATCGCAGGTGGTCACCGCGACGGGAGCGCCAAGCAGGTTGCCCTCCACCCGGTAAGGCGAGAACTTCAGCGCCTGCGCCGGATCGGCGGCGGCGATCTCCTCCTGCATGACGAGCATGGCCTCGAACAATGGGCTGGTGCGCTCCGCCGCCGGATACCGGGTGTTCAGCGCGTCGAGGACGTCCTCGAACACCAGCTCCTGATGCTCCTGGGCGTCGATGCACACGTCGCGTACCTGTCGGCTCAGCTCGGCGGGGTCGGCGTCCGCCGCGATGTCCAGACGCAGCACCGCGCTGTTCGCGACCAGGCCGATAACCTGATCCGCACCTGGCCAGGCCCGGTTGGCCAGGATCGTGCCGATGCGGACGTCGCGCTCGGCGCTCCAGGAGCGCAAGGTTGCGGCGTAGCCGGTCGCGACCACCATGAACTCCGTGAGCCCGTGCCGCCGTGCCGCCGCGCGCACCGACGCGCGGGTCGCGCGGTCAAGCACGCGCTGGCAGGAGGCTGAGCGCAGCTGCCTGGCCATCGGTACCGGCCCGGCGTCGGTGAACCGGCTCTCTGGCCCGGCTGACAGCCGGGGCCAGGGCGGCGCCAGCCGTTCTACCCAGTAAGCCCGGTCGCGCTCGGCGTCGGCTGACCGTTCCCACGCCAGCTGAGCGAGGACCAGCTCCCCGTATCCCGGCGCTTCCGCGAGATCGGAGTCGGCCGCGCCGGCCGCCAGCGCGCGGTACGTTCGCTCTGCCTCCCGCAGGAGCAGGGACATCGACCAGCCGTCGCAGACAATGTGATGGATATTGAGGTAGATGACGTGCAGCTCGCCCGTGATCCGGTAGATGACGGCTCGCATCAGAGGGGCACGATCCAGCGGAATTGGCGTCCGCACGGCTGCTGCCATAAGCCGTTCGCAGGCGGCGAGCGGATTGGTCTGCCCGCTCAGGTCCACTTGTTCGACGGGTAGTTCGGCATCCGGTTCGATCACCTGGCGGGGCTCGGTGCCGACGGTAACGATGCGAGTGCGGAGCGCTTCGTGCCGCCGGACCAGCGAGCGGACGGTGGCAGTGAGCAGGCCGGGATCGAGCGGTCCGTCCACCCGGACCGTACCGGGCATCCCGAACAGCGGCAGGCCGGGCAGCCGGGCTGACGATGGTCCACATCTGGCGCTGCGCGCGGGATAGCGGATAGCTGCGCGGTCCGTCGGCCCGCTGCACCGAGGCCGGGGCCGGGGCCGAGTGACCGTCCGCGGGCACGCTGAGCGCGTGCACCAGGCCGGCGATCGTGGGTTCCCGCAGGAACGTCCCCATGGACAGCGCCCCGTGCTCCGCTCGTAGCAGGCTCACCATCCGCATGGCTGCTATCGAATCGCCGCCGGCGTCGAAGAAGCTGGAGTCCGGGCCGTCGTCGCCGGGTCCGAGGACTTCATGCCACACCGTGCGAACCTGCCGCTCCAGGGAGGCTGTGGCCGCAGCTCGCTCCGGGGCGACGGATAGTGCCCGGGCGGCCGGGAGCGGCGACGCGGGCGGCGCCGCCCTGGCGGCGGCTGCCGGACTCCGTTCGTGGCTCATCGCCCGGGCCAAGTCGAGCACGCTCGGCAATTTCGCATCCAGGCACGCCGCGCTCGGGTCCGCGATGATGGCGGACAGTGCCATCCGGTGCGCTTGCGCGGCGAGCTCGACGAGCGGCCTGCTCAGCGCCGACTCGTCGTAGCCGATCAGCAGCCGCAACTCCCCGTTCCGCACGTCGACGGTGTAGTTGATTCCCAAGGCGTAATGGGTCTGCTCAAGTTCGTCGCTGCCGAAGAAATCAATGCTTCCGTCCCGCACGAGTTCGCGGGTGATGTGGTAGTCGGTGAAGTTGAACGATGAGTCGAACATCGGCCGCGGCCCGAAGTCCCGCTGGATGAGCGCGTTGGGGTACCAGCGATGGGGCATCATGTCCAGCTCGCTCTGGTGCGCGTACCTGGCCAGTTCGGTCCAGCTCCGGCCGGACAGCCTGGCCAGCAGCGGGAGCTGGTTGAGGAACAGCCCTAGTATCCGGTCGGCCTCCGGCCCTTCCGGGCGGCAGTTGGCCACCGTGCTGGTGATCACCTCGTCATGCCCGGTCAGCCAGGCGACGACGCGCAGGTGCGCGGCGCACAGCACGGCCTTGACCGTGACGCCGGCCGCCACGGCGACCGAGCGCAGGTCCGAAAGCATGCCGGGCAGGTTCAGCTGGACCTGCCGCATCACGGGCTGACCTGCCCGGTCCGGCGCGATCAGCGGCGCCGCGGCAGAGGTCCGCGCACTCCAGAACTCACGGTTCGCGGGGTCGGCTGAAGCGCTCTGTTCCAGGGCCACGTAATCCGCGAACTCGGTGCGCGGCCTCGGCAGCGGGTCCGCCGCCTGGCCGGAGAGCCGGCCGTTGTACTGGGCGCTGAGGTCGCCGAAGAAGACGTTCACCGACCACCCGTCGAGGATGACGTGGCTGTGGCTGAACACGAGCTGGTATTCCTCGTCGGACCTGATCAGCACCACCAGCCGGAACAAGCCTGGCCGGGTGAGGTCGAAGTCGGACGCGGTCTCCGTCTCCAGCACCAGACGAGCCGTGTCCTCCTGGGCGGCCGCATCGAGGTGCCGGATATCCTCCACCCGCAGCGGCACCGGGACCTGGGCGTGGACGCGCTGAACCGGCCCATGAGCGTTGGCCAGGTCGAGGCTGGTGCGCAGGATGGGATGGGCGTCCACGACCTGCCGCACCGCCGCGCGGAACGCGCCGGAATCCATCCGGCCCCGGACCCGGTAGGCCAGGACGATGTGGTAGACGCGCGATTCTGGCGCGATCTCCTGGTGGTAGAGCATGCCGGTCTGCAATGCCGTCATCGGGTAGGCGTCGACGACATCGTCGGGATGCGATCCCGCATCGGCCCCGGGCAGCAGCGAGAACGGTGCCCGGCCGACCCGTTCTCGCCGCTCCTCAGCGGACGCCGGGGCGGCGAGCGCCGCGAGGTCGTTGGCCCGCGGAGCCGCGTAGACATCGCGGGCGGTGAATTCCAGGCCGCGCTCGGCGGCGAGGCTGACCAGCCGGATGGCGCGCATGGAGTCGCCGCCCGCTTCGAAGAAGTCGGAAGCGGCCGAAACCGACGGGTCCTGCAGTACCTCGCGGAACAGGTCGGCCAGCGTGGTTGCCACCGCTCCGGGTGGTGGCCCGGAAGCCACGGCGGCGGTCCCGGCACCAGGCGCCGCCGCGGATGCCGCCACCGCGGCACGGTCGAGCTTTCCGTTGACGGTGAGCGGAAGCTCCGGCACGACGCTGATCGAGCGCGGCAGCATGTACCGGGGCAGCACCGCCCGCAACTCCCGCAGCAGGTCGCTTGGGGTGGGCTCCGCGCCTGGCGCCGCGACGACCACCGCGACGATTTTGGATCCTATTTCGTCGCGTGCGACCGCGGCGCCCGCCGCGGCGACGCCCGGCTGGGCGGTCAGCGCCGCCTCGATCTCAGGCAGCTCCACGCGGAAGCCGTTGACCTGTACCTGTGAATCCCGCCGGCCCAGGTACGAAAGGGCGGTTCCGTTTCTGCGGCCGAGGTCACCGGACCGGTACATCCGGGTGCCGGGAACCCCGCTGAAGGGGTCGGGGACGAAGCGAAGGGCCGTCTCCCTTGGCCTGCCCAAATACCCGGCACTCACCTGCGGGCCGCCGACGTAGATTTCCGCTATGCACCGGTCGGCGGCGGCAGTGCCGTTGTCATGCAGCAAATACAGGTTGGTGCCAGGCAGCGGCCCGCCTATGTCGGACTCGGCGGTGCGAAAATCGCCGGGCCGCATCCGTAGCCACGAGGCATGCACGGTTGTCTCCGTAATGCCATACATGTTGACCAGCTCGGCCTGGCCGCCGATGGTCTGATACCACTGGTCGGCAAGCCGCCAATCGAGCTTCTCGCCGGCCAGGAGCACGTACCGCAGCCGCCGGGCCGCCTGCGGGCTTCGCGCGATCGCCGGGAGCGTGACCGAAAGCGCCGAGGGGGTCTGGCTCAAGACCGTGACCTGCTCGCGGCCGAGCAGGTCGGCGAACGCTTCCGGCTCCATTGTCATCCACTTGGGCACGACGACCAGCCGCCCGCCGTGCAGCAGGCAGCCGAACATCTCGTACATGGCCACGTCGAACGAGCAGGAGTGAAACAGCGTCCAGACGTCGCTCCGGCCGAGCCCGAATCCCGGGCCGGTGGCCCCCAGCAGGCTCAGCACGTTCGCGTGGGTGACGTGCACTCCCTTGGGGCGACCGGTCGACCCGGAGGTGTAGATCACGTACGCGGTGGCGCGGGCCGGGACCGGCCCGCAGGGCGAGGCCTGCTCGCCGAGCCGCGCCAGTGCTGCCACCGTCGTGCGTCCGGCAGCCGGGTCGGCCCCCGCCGTGTTGGCTTGGGGGGACGGCCCCCCTGAACCCCCCGCCGTGCTGGCCTGGGGGGACGACCCCCCTGAACCCCCCGCCGGGCTGGCCTGGGGGGACGACCCCCCTGAACCCCCCGCCGTGATAACCAGGTGTGCGCCGGCGTCGGTCAGCACGCGCTCGGCGCGGGCCGCGGGCCAGGAGTCGTCCAGTACCAGGCAGGCCGCGCCCGAACCCATCGCGCCGAGGATTGCGACAACGAGGTCTATGCCGCGCGGGAGCGACACGGCGACTACATCACCTAGGCCCTGGCCTTCACGGCGCAGCCCGCGGGCAACCCGGTCGACCCGCTCGGCGAGCGCGCGGTAGGACAGGCTGGCACCATCGTGGCTGACGGCGATCGCGTCGCGGCGATCGCGCGCAATCTCGGCCAGCCGGCCGGGCAGCGAGTCGTCCTGGCCGGGCGCCCAGGCCGCCGGGACGCCGACGGCTCCCGCGCCCGCCGCACCGAACGAAGCCGCCGCCAGGTCCGCCGTTCGACGCTGAGAATCGGCCGCGCCGTCGGCGAGGATCTGGCGGGTCATCGCGACCATGGCGGCGACATCCTGCTCGCTCACCGCCTGCCGGTCGAATTCCACCTCGATGCCCAGCGTGCCGCCGTCGTCGCGGATCAGGAAGTTCATGTCGTACTTCGCCCCGAGCTTGGGCAGGTCCAGGTGAGCGGCGTCGAGCCGGTGGAACCGCGGACTCGGTAGCGTCGCGCCCACGTCGGTGAGGATGACGTTGAACAGGTCCCGGCCCCCGCCGCCGGGGGCCGGGCGCCCGGATGCCTGGGGGGCGGCCGGCACCTCGGCGTTGCCGACCGCGCCGAGGACCGCCTTCCTGATCCGCCCGATCAGATCGGCGAAAGCCGGGCTGCCTCCTGTGTCCAGCCGTACCGGCACCATTTCAAGCAGCGGGCCGACCAGCCGCTCCAGGCCCGGGCGATCCCGTCGGCCAACGGGCATCCCGATCACAAGGTCGTCACGGCCGGTATACCGGGACAGCGTCGTCACCACCGCGGCCGCGATGACCATGAAGGGGCTCGACCGGCTCCGCGTCGCCTCCCGCCGCACCAGCTCGGTGCTCGCCTCGTCCACCGCCGCGAGATAGGCGCCGCCTCGGTGGCCGGTTTCCTGCTCCTGGAGCGGGGGTGGCAGCGGCAGTCGCCCGAACGCGGCACCGCTCAGGCGTTCCCGCCAGTACCGGCGGCCGGCCGCCAGATCGGCGTAGGCGAGCCGGTCGGCCTCCCACCGCGCGACATCGATCATGTCCGGGCCGCTGCTGGGCGGGTCGGCGGTGACCCCGGAAAGGCGAGCGTTGTAGCAGCGGGCTAGGTCCTCCACCAGGATCCCGATGGACACGGCGTCGGCCACGATGTGGTGCAGGATGACGAAGAAGAGGTGGTCGTCGGCGGCGAGCCGGTACAGCCGCATCCGCACCGGCGGGCGCGGGGAAAGCGGGAGCTTGACAGCTGCCCGAAGGGCGCAGTCGCGCAGGCACTCGGCCAGCGGCCGGCCAGCGAAGTCCTGCCGCTCGATTGGCACCGGAACCACCGGGAGCACGTGCTGGGCGGGCTCGCCGGCAGCCACAGGGAACACGGTGCGCAGCGCCGGGTGCAGCCGCTGCACGTCCTCGAGGGCGGCGGTAAACGCCGCGTCTTCGAGCGGGCCGCGGAGCCTGATCGCTCCGCTGAGGTTGTAGGTGCCGTCGTCGAGGAAATATTCAGTCGCCCAGAACGTCCGCTGCGCCCTGGTGAGTGGTCCCTGCCGGTCCTGCCCAGCGTCCTGCCGCGCGGGTGGCCAGCGCACCTGCGCGCGGCGTTCCAGCAGTGCGATCAGTTCCTGCTTCTGATCCTTCATCTGCGCCAACAGCTCGGGCGTGAGACGGCCGTCCGAGCCGCGGTAACGGATCCGGCCTTCGTTCAAGGTCAGGTTGACGTCGAGATCGTCCAGCTTCGCCAGCAGGTCATCCGCGTTCATAGCTCGCCCTCCTCGATTGCGGACCCGTCCGGGGCGATGCCGAGAGCGCGGCGGCGGTCCAGTTCGGCGGCGAGTTCCCCTACGGTCTCCAGCTCAAAGACCGACTCCAGTTCCAAGGTGATGCCGGTTCGGCGCTCAAGCTGGTAGACCACCTGCACCGCGATCATGGACTGGCCGCCGACTTCGAAGAAGCCGGCGGTGGTGTCGACGGCGTCGAGCCCGAGCAGCTCGCACCAGACCTCAGCGACCAGGGCCTCGGTCGGGGTGCGCGGCGCGCCCATCGCTGTCACAGGACGGCGTCCGGGTCGGCGATACCGTGGCGCAGCAGGCTGGCGACAGCGTCCGCCCAGGTTGCGGCGGCCTCAGCGTCGCACAGCTCCGGCAGGTACAGCAGTTCCAGCCGCAGCGCGCTCGATTCTCCGGACATGTCCAGCATGAGGTCGGGGTCCATCACGTGGTCAGGGATCAGCCGGGGCAGCACTTCGATGTCGTCGGTCAGCGAGAACCCGGTGCGCCACGCGCTCTGATGAGTCAGCTTGACCTGGAACAGGGGGAACCGGCCAGTCCGGCGCGGCGGGTTCACCGCCGCTACGATCTTGTGGAACGGCAGTCTTTCGTGCTCGTAGGCGCCTAGGCACTGCCGTCGGGCCAGGTCGAGCAGCTCACCGAATGAGTACCCGGCTCCCGGCCGGGTGAGCCGCACCGGGAGCTGGTTGACGAACGTGCCGATCAGCTCCTCGCTGCCCGGCCACGACCGGTTGACCGAATCGATGCCGATGATCACATCGTCGGTCCCGGCGATCTCGCGCACAGTCGCGTAGAACGCGGCCATCACGGCCATGAAAGGCGTCGCCTTCCTGGCCCGCGCGACGACCCGAAGCGCGCTGGTCTCCTGCGGCGTGAGCTCGCGCACGACGCACGCGGTACGGAAACTGGGCCTGGCCGGCCGCGGCCGCGACAGCGGCAGCTCGATCACGTACGGTGCGCCCGCCAGCTCGGTTGTCCAGTAGCGCTCGCACTCAAGTGCCTCGGCGCCGTCCAGCCACTGGCGTTCCGCGTTGATGTAGTGGCTGAAGCTGGCGGCGGGCACGGGTACCTCGGTCACGCCGTCAACCCACCGCTGGTAGTAGGTCGCGATCTCCTTGCCCAGCACCGCCAGCGACCAACCGTCGGCCACGAGGTGGTGCAGGACAAGCGTCAGAACGTGATGATCGGCGGCGATCCTCGCGAGCCGGGCCGTCATCAGCGGCGGCCGCTGCGTCCGTGCCGACAGCCCGTCGCCGTCCGGCGCCGGGGCCTTGCCCGGATCGGCGCTCTCCAGCGGGATGGAAACCTGCGGCCACACGGTGGCGACCGGCATCCCGGCTTCGGTAGAGAAGACGGTGCGCAGCGGCTCATGGCGGATGGCCAGGGCGTCGAGGGCGTGCTGCAGCGCCTGGCGATCCAGCCGTCCGCGCAGGGTGAGTTCCAGCTCGATGAGCAGCGGATCCCTGGCGCGGCTGAACTGCTCAAGGAACCACAGCCGTTCCTGTCCGGATGACAAGGCGCCGGGCGTCAGCTCCAGGTGCTGCTCGGGCGGCGCGGTCCGCGCGGCCGCGGCGGCGGCCGCCAGCCCTCGCGGGGTCGGGTCGAGGAAGAAATCGCGCAGCGAGAGGCCTTCAGCGTCGAGCCGCTTGCGGGCGAGCGACACCAGCGCCATGGCGAGCAGCGAATCCCCGCCTACTTCGAAGAAATGGTCGGCGGGGCCGGCCTGCGCGTTGCCGAGGATCTCGGCGACGACGGCGCACGCGCGATCCAGCATCGTGCCGCCGTCGGGGACAGCGGCCTCGGGCTCCGCTCGCCCAGGCTGTTCCGCGGGCCGGGCGGCCGGGACACGAGCCATCGTCTCCAGCGCCCGGTAATCGATCTTTCCCGTGGTCCCGGCCGGCAACGCGGCCAAGATGGTCAAGCGCTGCGGAATCAGGTAGCTGGGGGCGAAGCTGCTCAGCAGGCCGCGGACCTCGTCCTCCGCACCAGTGCCGCCCCGTACAGTGCCGCCCGGGACAGGGCCGCCTGCGTTCGGGCGGAGCGTCACGAAGGCGTGCAGCTGCCCGTCGGCCACTACGCAGGCGGCCGACGCCACCTGCGGTACCCGCAGTAGCTGAGCCTCGCTGTCGCCCAGCTCGATCCGGTGGCCGCGGACCTTGACCTGGCGGTCCCGTCGGCCGAGGTAGCGGAGCGCGTCGTCGGCACCTCGGCGTCCGCGGTCGCCGGTTCGGTACAGCCGCGCGCCAGGCTCTCCCGACAGGTGGTCGGGGATGAACGACAGCGCCGTGCGGACCGGGTCACGCAGGTATCCGCGACCCACACCGGCGCCGCCGACAAGGAGCTCACCCTCGGCGCCGTCCGGAACAAGCCGACCCTCCGGATCCACGATGTGTATCGCGATGTTGGCGACTTCCCGGCCGATGGGGGGCCAGCCGCCGTCTTGGCAGTCCTCGGCGGTGACGATGTGGTGGGTAACGTCGTCGGAGCACTCCGTCGGACCGTAGGCGTTCACCAGGGTGACGTCGGGACAGCACTCGTGCCAGCGCTGCGCCAGCCGTGCGGGCAGTGCCTCGCCCGTGGCGATCATGACGCGCAGCGAGCCGAACGCGGAGCGCAACTTTGCGACGGATTCCAGCTCAAGGACGACGGTCAGGTGGGATGGAACGATTTCAAGAACAGTGACCCCATGCCGGCTGACCCAGGCGAGGAGCTGGTCAGGTTCGGACAGGTTCTCCGGGGAGGCCACCGCGACGGTCCCCCCGACGGTGAGGGCGGCCAGGGTCTGCCAGACGGAGATGTCAAAGGACAGCGGGGCCGTCAGTCCGACCACGTCGCCTGGCTCGAGCTTCAGGTCGGCCGTTTTCGCGGCTATGTGGTTGGCCATTCCGCCGTCGGTGACCATCGCCCCCTTGGGGACTCCCGTGGAGCCGGACGTGAAGATCACGTAGGCGAGGCCGGCCGGGTCCCGCGTGGCCAGCTCCCCGGGCGGGCGCGCCTGGCCGGGGCCGGGAACCGGCCCGGGAGGGGCCGACAGGATCACTGGCGCCCGGTTGGGCGGAAAATCCCTGGCCAGCTCGGCCGCGTACCCGGCATGCTGGGCCTGGGCGAGCAGCACGGGCACGGCCGCGGTCTCGCACATCCGGCGCGCGCGGTCAGCGGGGGTGCCGGGTTCAACGGGCAGGAACGCAGCCCCGGCCCGGAGTACGCCGAGCGCCATCGCGACGAACTGCGGGCTTCGGTCGGCGACGATACCGACCACGGTTTCCCTTCCGGCGCCCGACCGGGCGAGTTCGGCCGCGTACCCGGCCGCTTCGGCGTCAAGCTCGGCGTATGTCCGGCTGGACTGGTCGTCGGTGACGGCGGGGGTAGCCGGGGCGGCCGCCAGCTGGGACTGGAACAGGCGGAGTACGGTCGGCGGCATGCTCCTCAGTTCCTCTCCCCCTGCAGGACCGACCCCTGCAGGCCCGAAAGCGGGCCGTCGCGATCGGTGACGATGGCGCGCAGGGCGCAGGTCAGCCGCGCGGCTAGGTCCTCGACATCAGCGTGGTCGTAGCGCTCGGCCATATAGCGGTAGGCCACTCGATACCGCCCGGCCTGCTGTTCGATGTCAACGGTCAGCGGATAGGCGGCCACACCGGGAATGACATCGGTGAGCTCGGTTACCAGCCCGTCGAATTCGGCCGGACTGCCCGGCGGCTGCATCACAAGCAGTACCTCGAAGGGAGATCCGTCACCGCCCGGCGCCGGCGAGAACAACGGCGTCAGTTCCTGGAACGGGATGTGCCCGCAGCGATAGGCGCGCAGGGCGGCGTCCCGGATGCGCCGGAGCCCTTCGGAGATGGTGTCGGTGAGCGCGAGGTCCACGGCGAGGATGCTGACATTAAGCAGCGGACCGACGATCGCGCGCCACTGCGGCCGGTCTCGCTGGGCGATCAGCATGCCGAGCAGGATCGTCTCCCGCCCGGATGTGCCCTGATGGATCAGGGCGGACAGGGCCGTCGCGAACACCATGTACGGAGTCGTGCCGGTCTGGGCAGCCAGATCCTTGAGCTGCCTGGTCAGGTCTTCGCCGATCCACGAGACGAACTCCCCGGCGCCATCGGCCAGGCGATCGGAGTCGGCGCGGGCTCGCAGCGGCGACAACGACACCGGGCCGTCCGCGATACCCGCCCACAGACTGATCATTTCGGCCGGGTCGCGCAGGTTCCGCCAGGCGCGCTCCTCGTGACAGTAATCCGCGAAGCTGTAGCCGGTTCCGGTCGGAGCCAGGGCCTGGCGGCGGATGCGCCGGTTATACGCGTCCGCCAGGTCCGCCATGAACACCGAGAGGGACCAGCCGTCGCACACGATGTGGTCGACGACGACGAACAAACCCCAGTCCGCCGCTCCGAGCCGGGCCAGCAGCGCCCGGAAAGGGACGTCGCGGCGCAGGTCGACGACCTTGTTCGCCTCGGTCTCCACCAGGCTGGTGAAGACCTCCTCGCCAAACTCGGTGACGGCGCCGCGCAGGTCGAGCCTGGAAAGGCGGAACGCCGCGAGCGGGGCAGGTGCCCACAGCAGGGCACCGGAGTGTTCGCGGAAGCGGGCGAGCAGCACGCTGTGCCGCTCAAGCACCGTCCGCAAGGCTTGCTCAAGCGCGTCGGCGTCTAGGTCGCCGCTGATCCGTAGCACGCCGGGCATGTTGTAGGTAGGGTGCCCCGGGTCTATCTCGTGCAGGAACCAGAACCGCTCCTGAGTGGCGCTCGCGGGTGCCGGGAAAACGGGGTCGGGCGCGCCGCCGCCCGGGCTGCGGGCGGTCTGCGGCGAGGCGGGGTCCGCTCGTCGGACGAGCTCGGTGAACTGGCCCAGCCGAGGGCTGGCGAAAACGGCGTCGACCTGCAGTTCGACCTGGAGAAGCCGTCCGACGCGATCGATCATGGCCAGTGCGAGCAGCGAATGCCCGCCGAGTTCGAAGAAGCTGTCGTCCCAGCCCACCGTGTCGCGCTCCAGCAACCCCGCCCACACGGAGCGGACGGCCGCGGACAGCGGGTCGTCGGCCCGGTGCGGATCGTCCGCGCCGGACGGGGCGGGGGCGGTGAACCGGAGCGCGCCGTGATCGACCTTGCCGTGCTTGGAACGGGGCAGCGCAGGGACGCGCACCAATAGCGTCGGGATCATGTGCCGGGGAAGGAACTCAGCCAGCACCGCGCGCAGCCGTTCGTCTTCAGCGCCGCTGAGCAGGCTCCCGGCACCGGGCTCGCCCTGCTCGTCCTGCCCCTCCATGGCGATGTAACCGACCAGGGACGCGCCCGTGGGACCGTGATGGACCGCCAGCGCTGCCTCGGTGACGCCGGGACACTGACGCAGCGCGCTCTCCACCTCGGCGGCCTCGATGCGCAAGCCGCGGATCTTGGTCTGCCGGTCGGCTCGGCCGAGGAATTCCAGCCCGCCGCCCGCCGCCCACCGGCCCAGGTCGCCCGTGCGGTAGAGCCGGCCGCCGGGAGCCGATGCCCACGGGTCGGGCACGAATACCTCAGCAGTGCGCCGCGGGTTGCCGCGGTAACCCCGGCCGACCGCGCCGCCGCCGACGTACAGCGTGCCGATGACGCCGTCCGGCACGGGAGTCAGGTTGTCGTCTAGCACAAGCACCGAGGTGTTGGCCAGCGGCCGGCCGATCGACGCCGTCACCGGAACCTCCGGCCCGCGGGCGCACAGGCCGGCAGTGACGTCATCGGTGCACTCGGCGGGCCCGTAGGCGTTATGGAGCGGGATGTGCGGCAGTTCGCGGGCCCACCGGCGCGGCAGTTCTGGGGTCAGCGTCTCCCCGGTGGACAGCATGACCCGCAGCGCGCCGGGATCGGCCGCAAGCCCGCCGTCGAGCAGCGCGACGATAACGGACGGCACCAGTTCGAGCATGGTCACCCCGTTCTCCCGCGTCGCGCGCAGCAGCCCGGCGGGGGACTGAGAGGTGGGCTCGGGAATGATCCGGGTCCGCGCCCCGACAATGATCGGGGTCAGCATCTGCCACACGGAGATGTCGAACGAGACTGGTCCGGTCTGGGCGACGCCGTCTCCCGGTCCGAGATCGAAGTGCTCGACCATCTGCCACATGTGATTGGTCACGCCGTAGTTCGTCGACACGGCCGCCTTCGGCGTCCCGGTCGTCCCGGAAGTGTGGATGATGGTTGACGCGGCGGCGGGGGGACAGTCGCGCGGAACCCGCTGGCCGCTCCGTCCGGCGGCCACGTCGGCTAGGTCAAGCACCGGCGGCCCGGCCGCACCGGGCAGCGCACGCGACAGCATTGCCCGGCCGGCGCCGTCCGCGATGACGGCGGCGGGGGCGGTCGTCACTATCATGGCGGCCGCCCGCCGGGGCGCCTCGACCGGGCTTACCGGCACGTAGCACCCCCCTGCTTTATGTATGCCAAGGAGAGCGATGACGTAGTCGGCGCAGCGGTCCGCGGACACCACGACGTTGACTTCGGTGTCGACCCCCCGCGCCCGCAGCCGTGCGGCGACGTGATTGGCCCGCTCGTCCAGTTCGGCGTAGCTGAGCTGGACCATTGCGTCCGCTACGGCGACCTCGTCCGGGAACTTTTCGGCCATCCGCTCGAATGAATCTACGTAGTGGCCGGGGCGCGGGATATGCGGCCCGGTGCCGCGGGTCGCCAGCAGGCCCGCCTCCGCGTCCGTCAGCAGTGAGAGGGCGGCCACGCCCGTGTCCGGGGCAGCGGCGATCGCCCCGAGCAGGGTCAGGAAGGTGGTCGCGACCTGATCTGCCTGCTCCCGCGACACTTTCCCGCGATCGGCCTGGATTTCGAACGAGAGCGCGCCGCCACGGAGGACGGCGTTCAGCGTCACGTCGGACTGGGCCGTGTAGTCGGCGGTCGGATGGCCGTGCAGCGCGGCGTTCCCCATGGGCAGCGCCGCCTCCGTGTCCCCGGTCAGCACGGCCGCAGCGGTCTGTCCGCCGGGCAGGTACATGGTGTAGTACGCGAACATGGCTTGGAAGATCGCCGTTCCCGCGCTGCCCCGGTCGGGATTGACCAGCCGGGTGATATGGGAGAGCGGGAGATCCTGATGATCCAGGGCATCGAGTACCCGGGACTGAGTCGAGGCGGCGAATGCGGCGAACGTGCTGCCGGGGGTGAACCGCGACCGGAGCGGGAGGACGTTGACCAGGTACCCCACCCAGGACGCGAGCCTGCGGTCGGCCCGGCCAGACACCGGCACCCCAACCAGGAGATCAGGCTGGCCGGACAGCCTGTGCAGCAGCACCTGGTAGGCGGCGAGCAGCACGTTGTGCAGGGTGAGCCCGGACTTCCTGGCGAAATCCGCCAGCGCCGAAGTCAGCTCCGGGTCTGCCTCGAACCGAACGGAGCCGGACGCGGCGGAGTCCTCCTGCCCGGCCCGGGGCAGCGCGAGCACGGGCAGTTCCCCGGCCAGTTCCCGCCGCCAGTAGTCGGCCAGTTCCGCGCCGCGCGCCGCCAGCAGGGCGCGCTCATATTCCGCGGGTGTCACGCCCGGGATCCGCGCGGTGTCGCCGGCGTCCGGCTGATGGCTTTCCGCTGCCTGCGCGTAGGCCCGGGCCAGCTCGGCGACGAGGACGCTGAGCGACGCGATATCGCAGACGATGTGGTGCAGCGACAGGACGAACAGCCAGTCGCTGGCCCGGCGGGCCACGGCGGCGCGGAGCAGCGGCTCGTGTTCCAGGTCGAACGGCCGGGTTGCCAGTTCCCGGTACCACTGCTCTTCCTCGCCCTCGCGCCACAGCCGGCCGTCGGTCACGCCGATGGTGACCGCCCGCGGGCGGATCACGCCCGTGGGCTCGCCGGCCGCGTCCAGCACCGCGAGCTGGAGGCTCGGATGTCGCCGCGTCAGTGCTTCCAGCGCGGCGCGGAGCACGTCGGCGTTCAGCTCCCCGGTCACCCGGAAGGCACGGGTGACGTTGTAGTCCGCGCTGCCGGGGAAGGCCCGGTACAGGAACCAGAGGGCACGCTGGGCGGCGTTCAGCTCGTAGCCAGCCCCGGCGGTTTCCCCGTCCGGGGTGGCGGTGCTGTCGGGGGTGGCGGTGCTGTCGGGGGTGGCAGGCTCGGCCCGCGGGCTTTCCGCCGGACGCCCCGCGGCCGCTTCGGCAGCGTCCGCAGCCAGCTCGGCGATGGAAGCCGCCCGCAACGTCAGGCTGGGGCGAAGCGCGATCCCGAGCGTCTCCTCCACCTCGTGCTGCAGCTGCATCGCCGTGAGCGAGTCCGCCCCCAGGCTGGCCAGGGACTCATCACCGGACGGCAGCGCGGGCAGCCCGAGTACCGCTCGCAGGTGCTCACGCAGCGCGCGGGTGAGCGTTTCCGCCAGCGCGTCGGCGTCGGCGGGAAGCGCGGGTCCGGCGGCGCGCAGCCGCGCCGCCAGGCTGGGCCCGCTGAAGTCGGCCGGCTCCGTGGTGCTGGAGAGCAGAGCCGGCAGCTGGCCGGCACCGAAGCGCTCCAACGCCGCGTGCCGCTGAACTTTCCCGCTTGACGTCTTGGCGATCGTGCGGGGCGGGACCAGGACGACCGTGCGGAGGAGGACGCCGTGCTTCTCGGAGATAGTCTCGCGGATGCGCTCGGCGATCTCTGGCCACCGCTCCGGTGGCGTGTCCGGCCGGATCTCCTGGCAGGCGACCACCGCTTCATCGCCGTCATGTTCCACCCCGAAGACGGCGCCGCAGCCGGGCCGCACGGCCGGATGGCAAGACGAGATGTCGGCCTCAAGGTCGTCCGGGTGCAGGTTCCGCCCGCGGTGCACGATGAGGTCCTTGATCCGACCCTGGATATATAGGTCACCTCGGTAGAGGAAACCGAGGTCACCGGTTCGCAGGAAGAGCCGGCCTCGCCGGGGACCGCTGTTCCGAAGGTAGCGGCGCTGGCCGCCGGGTCCGCCCAGAATCCGGAGCCGTTGCTCGCCGAAGCGACGAGGATCTCCCCGGCCTGCCCCTCGCTGGCCGGCGACAGGGTGACCGGGTCAACCACGCGCACGGTGGCGTGGCGCGGAAGCGGGTAGGTGACCAGCTCCCGCCCGCGGTCATCGCCCGGGTCGGCTTCCGCGGCGCGCCCGCCCTCTAGGGAAGCGGCGGAGAACGCCCTGCTGCCGCCCCCCGTGCCCGGCTCGGTGCTGGTCACCAGCAAGGTCGCCTCTGCCAGCCCGTAGCAAGGCAGGTGCGACGACCCCCGGAAGCCGGTCTCGCGGAATGCCTCGCTGAAGGCCCGCATCGTGCCCGGGAAAACCTGGCTGGAGCCATTGAACGCGACCCGCCAGCACGACAGGTCGAGGTTCGCTTTCTCCGCCGCGCTGACCTTGCGCGCGCACAGTTCGTAGGCGAAATTCGGTCCTCCGCTGATGTCCGCCCGCTCCCGCGAGATCGCCTCCAGCCAGCTGGCCGGTCGGCGGACGAACGACAGCGGGTCGAGTATCACCCCGCGTGCTCCGGCGAACAGCGGCTGCAGCATGCCGCCGATCAGGCCCATGTCGTGGTGCAGCGGCAGCCAGCTCAGGATCGTCGAGTCGCTGCTGATCTGAAAGGACCGGCCGATCGCCGCCTCGTTGTGCATGAGCGCGGAGTGCGACACCATCACCCCGCGCGGTGACCTGGTCGAGCCCGACGTGTACTGCAGGAACGCGATGTCCTCGCCGCGGATCGCGATCGGCCGGTTCGCCTCGCCGTCAGCGGGTTCGCCGATCGCGTCGGCGAGCACCCAATCGAACTCCTCGCGCAGCTCACGCAGCTCCGGCCCGGCGAAGGCCATCAGCTCGGCTACGAACGAGATCGAGACGATGACCGAAGGGGCGCAGTCGCGCACCACGCCAAGCACCCGCCGCTGGGAGGACTCGTCCGCCGGGAGCGGCAGCGGAACCGCTATCAAACCCGATGCCAGGCAGCCGAGAAACGACACCGCGAATTCGGGCGTGGCGGGCATCAGGATCAGCACCCGGTCACCAGGCTTGCGCTTGCTGGCGAGGATCTGCGCCATCTGCCGGGTGCGCGCCACGAGGTCGCCATAGGTCAGCGTCACCCGCTGCCCGTCCAGGTGAAGCGGCGCGAAGGTAAGCGCGGTGCGGGACGGGTCGCGGCTAGCGTGCTCAGCCAGCCGCGAATACAGGTCACCGGGCATGCGCGGGGGCACCTGCCTTCCAGTCGGCCGTGAACGTCAGCTCGCTCGCGCCGAATATCAGCCGCGGGTCAAGCAAGCGGCTGGCGGCATAGTCGACCGAAAAGCCGCGGGTTTCGGCCAGCAGGCGGCCGATCGCTATCGATATCTGCAGGCGGGATAGCGCGGCCCCGAGGCAGAAGTGGATTCCGTAGCCGAGGGCGAGATGCGTCTCACCAGACCGGTCTATCTCGAAGGAGTCAGGCCGCTCGAACTTCCGCCGGTCCCGGTTGGCCGCGGCCAGCCAGACCGACACGTCCTGGCCCGCCGGGATGACGTGCCCCCCGATGGCGACGTCCCTGATGGTTCGCCGGGAGACCCTCGTCGTCTGGTTCCTGTACCGGAACACCTCATCGATGGCGGGCTGCAGCAGCCCATGATCCGCGCGCAGTCTCGCCGCCGCGGCCGGGTGCTTGTCCAGGCAGATCACGGCGTTACCGATAGTCAGCGCGGCGCCCTGCCCGCTGGACAGCAGGAACGCGATCAGCGAGACGATCTCGTCGTCAGTGAGCGGCTTGCCGCCGGCCTCGGCGGTGAGCAGCCCGCTGACCATGTCATCAGCAGGGGCCTGGCGCCGCCTGCTGACGTACTCGTGCAGGTAAATGTCGATGAGCCGGGCGCTGGCGGCCACCGCCCGCAGGCGATTGCCCGCCGTGCCCGGGTCGACGAGAGACAGCAGGTCTTTCGACCACCGCCGGAATAGTTCCTGTCCTCCGGGCGGGACTCCGACCATCCGCCCCATCACAGTCGAGATGATCGGAGAGGCGAACTCGCCGATGAGCTCGACGCGGTCCCTTGACCTGATCTTCTCCAGGAACTCCTCGACGGTCGACGCGATCATGGGCTCCAGGCCCGCGACATACCGGGGGGCGAAGAACCGGCTCAGCACCGCCCGCAACTGCCCGTGCCGCGGCGGGTCCATCCAGGACAGGCTGCCGGCCCGGAACAGATCGAAGGCCGAGCCTTGCGGGGTGCCCGCGATGACGGCGTTGGAGAACGCGGCATGATCGGACAGCACGTCCACGGCTTCCTGGTAGCCAAAAACGTGCCATCCGGCAGTTCCCTGGCCAGCCTGGATCGGATCCTCCTCGCACTTGGCACGCAGCCAGGAGATGAGACCTTCCTCGTCAGCGGGAGGGCTGGTCATTCTCGCGCTCTGCGTCCGGCAACGACGGTCAGGACACCTCGCATACCCGAAATCCCATGTCGTAGCAGCTGTATTCGGGCAGGTTATATATCCGTACCCAGATGAGCACGCCGCGCGGATCGCAATTGTTATAGAAGGAGCCTCCTCTGATAACCCCCAGATGCACCTTGCGGTCCTTTATGGTCATGATCTTGACCTTGTGCCCGTCATAGGGATACCGGTGGTAACCGGTGCCCATTATCTCCCAGACGTTCCCCGCCATGTCCTGCGCCCCGTAGGGGCCGGCCGCGTCGGGATAGGTCCCGATCGCGGTGGTGTCCCCGACATGCATGGTGTGATTGGCCGATGACGGCGTCGGCGCGGAGTCGCCCCAGGTGTAGCGCCTGCCGTCGGTCCCCCTGGCGGCCTTTTCCCACTCCGCTTCAGTCGGCAGCCGGGTCCCCGACCAACGGCAGTATTCCAGGCAGTCCAGGTAACTGACGTGGGTGACAGGATGGTCGCCCTTGTCCGCGACATCGGAGCCCGGACCACGCGGGGATCGCCACCAGGCCCCTTCGGTGGGACGCCACAGGTGGTCCTGGTCGGGTGTCGTAATGTCCTCGCCGCCGTGCCAGACCCAGCTTTGCCCGGACCGTTCCGCTGTGGTCACGTAGCCGGTCTCCGCCGTGAAGCGGGCGAACTCGGTCACCGTCACCGGCCCGCGCGCGATGCGGAACGTGTCCACGTCCACCGTGTGCGCGGGCGCTGACGCTGACGGCCTGTCGTTCGGCCTCGGCTCGTCGGAGCCCATGATGAACGGGCCGCCGGGCACAGTGACCCAGTAGTCCGGCTGCGCGTGCCGGAGTTCGGTCGCCCGTTCCGCATTGTCAGTCGTGGCCATCAAGGCACCTCCGTATTTGTCGTAGGGCCGTCCGCGCCCGCCGTCCTGCCGCGGTGCTCGCCGTCGAGGTAGTACCGCCACGCTGTGGCCAGCGGTGCGCTGCCGCACCGCATCAGGCGGTCGTGAAAGGCCTTCAGCGATGGCTGCGATACCGGGCCGGCCGCCGCGCGCCATTCCCGGATCCTGAGCTTGCCCAGGGTGTACTTGGCCGGACTCGGATCGGCGGCCAGGACCAGGACTTCGCGAGCGGCTCGCTCATTCGACCAGTCGCACGTGCGGGCGGCCAGGGCGGCCGCCTCGGCGAAGGGCGACCGCGTCAAGTGCATGGAAAGGTAGCTGACCAGCCGGACGGCTGATTCCAGCGCGGACTTGAGCTGCGCGAGCCTGACCAGCGGCCGGTCGTCGGCAAGGCCGTGCTCGACCGCGAGTTCCTCAGCGTAGTGCGCCCATCCCTCGGTGAACCCGGAGATCCAGGGAAGGCAGGTACGCACAACGCTCGGCCCGCGCCCGGCGGCCTCGGCGTGGAGATAGTGACCGGCATAGGCTTCGTGGACCGCGATCACTTCGATCATGGGATCGTTCAGGTACCGTCGGCGAACATCGAACCGCTCATCGGCGTTCGCCGCGGGCAGGTCAGGAAGGTAGAGAATGTGCGGTCGCCTGACCGGTTCCAGCGGCGGGGAAACGCTGAAGTCGACCGTAGTGGCGGTGCCGAGACCGCCCGAGGGACGGACCTCAAGCGGGAGGACGATGTCCATGGAAACGATGTCCTGACGTTCCCAGAAATCCCGCACCCGCTCGATCACCGAGGTGAGGTGCTCGATAACCGGCGCGTCGCTTACCTGGTTCGCCATGAGCTCGCAGGCGTCCCGGCGATCCGCGGCCCCCATGTCCTTCGCGACGGAATCCATAGCTGACAACAGCGACGCGACCTCCGCGCTGGCTTCTTCCAGCAGGTCGCCGGGATGGTGATCGATCCCCTCCGTGATCCGAAGGAACTCGGCGAGCAGGTCCGGCCCCAGAAGGCCGGGAGAGGGCCTAGTGGCCGCCACTGCCCGCGCGAACTCCGCGCACGCGACCGAGGCGGCCTTCGCGGCGGCCGCACGGCGCTCCGCCGCGACAAGGCGGCCTTGGCCGTCCGGTCCTTCCGCCTGGGCCAACTGGCGGACAACGCTGCCTATGTTGATGGCCTGCGCTTGTGCCTGTTCCGCGCCAAGCAGCCGTTCTCCCGCGGGAATGCGGGCGGGCAACGCGCCCGCCGCGTCGGCCAGGAACGAGGGCAGCCGCGACAGATGGGCGTCGAGCGCGTCCAGTCGCTCGGCGAGCGGAGCGTAAGGCCGCAGGTATTCCGATGGGTCAATTTCGGCCAGGGCCTCTAGCGGCATGAGATACGGCTGCCCCAGTTCGGTCGCCCGGAACCTCTCCCCGTCGGCCATGCGCCCGATCGCGTCAAGGTCCGCTCGCAGCTCCGGATCCGCGTCATCGGACAGCGCGCCGAGGTGACGGGCCGCGGTCGCCGCGAAATGATCAAAGTCGGCCGCCGAGCGCACGCAGGACTGCGGAAGGCGGCCGTCCAGGTCGTGCCGGCCGGCCCGCCGCGCCGTATTCGGGAACTGCTCAAATACGTATGCCGCAATGGCTGACACGCAGGACGCCGCCGTGTCCTCTTCACCGCTCATGGCGACAGATGAAACCGATGAGGTCATCGTGGAAGACCGCTGCGACCTTTCCCCGTAGTTGGCAGTTAGTATTCTTAGGTCAGAAAGCCGTTGAAAATGTTAATACCGGTATGCCCAAAATGTGGCACCTGCGTGGATATTTCCGCTTAGTTTAGATCGGTGTCGAAAGGAGTGTCAAGGGCGGCACGGGTCTGCCGCTCTCCGGCACGGGCGTCGAAATGACTATTTTTCTTGACAGAAGGGTGGTCAACCACCAGGATAAAACAGCGGTGACGGGCTCCGGAGCGGGAGGACGAAGCGGCGCTTGACAAGGCGGGCAACTGATGAAAGCTGGCGATTGGCGGAGCGCGACCATCACCGACCTGTTCCGCGAACAGGTGCGGCGCCGTCCCGAGGCGGTAGCCCTGCGATTCGGCGACCACGACATGACCTACGCGGAGCTTGACCAGCGGACCGATCGACTAGCTCATTACTTGCGCTCGCTCGGTGTCAGCACGGAGAGCGTGGTCGGGGTGTTCTTCGAGCGCTCGTTCGAGATGGTGGTCGCACTCGTCGGCATCTTGAAGGCGGGCGGTGCCTACCTGCCCGTGCATGTCAACGAACCCCCCGAGCGGTTCAGGTACATGCTGGAGCAAGCCGACGCCCGCGTCCTGCTCACCCATGACCGGCTGATCGATGAGGTTCCCGAGATCGACGCCGCTGTGGTGAACCTCGACAGCCACAAGGAGACGCTTGCGCCCTCTGGGCCGATCGAGCCAGGCACCACCCCCGACAACCTGGCTTACGTCTGCTACACATCAGGCTCGACGGGCAGGCCCAAGGGAGTGGGCGTGCGGCATCGGGGCGTGGTGCGACTGGTCCAAGATGGCGACTACGCGTCGTTGACTTCGGAGGAAACGTTTCTGCAGTTCTGCTCCCTCCGGTTCGACCCCTCTGCCTTCGAGATCTGGGGATCGCTGCTTAACGGAGCCCGCTTGGTCATCTACCGGCCCGGCCCAGTGTCGCTGCACGAACTGGCTGAGTGCCTCAAGAGGGACGAGATCACCACGCTGTGGCTGACGACCGGCTTGTTCCACCGCTTGGTTGATGGCCACCTTGAGAGCTTCAGCGGGCTACGCCAGATGCTCGCCGGCGGGGAAGCGCTCTCACCACTCCACATCAACACGCTCCGCCGCACTTATCCAGACCTGCTGCTGGTCAACGGCTACGGGCCAACCGAGGACACGTGCTTCACGACGTGCCATGTCGTGTCCGGGTTCGTGGGCGACAGCGTTCCCATCGGGCGCGCGGTCACCGATACTCGCGTCTACGTACTTGACAAGGAACTGCGGCCCGTGGCCGACGGCGAATGGGGTCTGCTGTATACCAGTGGCAGCGGGCTGGCCCGCGGCTACGTGGGTCGCCCGGCGATCACCGCTGAACGCTTCCTACCTGATCCATTCCATCCCGGTGAGCGGATGTACAGCATCGGCGACGTGGTTCGGTGGAGCGATGACGGCGTGCTCGAGTTCCGCGGCCGGGTTGACGACCAGGTCAAGGTCGACGGCTACCGGATCGAACTCGGTGAGGTTCAGGCTGCGCTGGCCGGGCTGGCGGAAGTGAAGGAGGCCGTCGTGATCGCCCGCGACGACGTCACACCCGGACGGAGGGTCCTGGTCGCATACGTCGTGCCCGAAGACAGCACCGAACTAGTCGTGCCGAAGCTGCGCTTGGCCCTGCACAGCAAGCTGCCGAGGTACATGCATCCGGCCGTGATCGTCGAGATGGGCGAATTCCCATTGACCCCGGGCAATAAGTTCGATCGGCGGGCCCTGCCGGCCCCAGAGCAGCTTCCGCGCACCACAGACACGCGGTACGAGGCTCCGCGCACGCCCGTGGAAGAGCTTCTGGCGGATCTTCTGGCTGACGCGCTTGCCCTTGCCGACATCGGTATCCACGACAACTTCTTCGAGATTGGCGGTAACTCGCTGGCCGCCATGGATCTCCTCGCCCACATCAGTACCGTGTTCTGCGTGGATTTGCCAGCGGCTGAGTTCTTCGGGAACGCGACAGTTGCCGAACTGGCTGACATGGTCCAGAGCCGCTCGCCCGCTCCCTCAGCACGTTGATGGAGCAAGTTTCCTTATTTGGGTCGCGGCGGGGGATCGCGTAGTGAGGTGGGGGAGAGGAACGGCTGGAGCCGGCCGTCGTCGACGATCTCCGGCAGGCGCCGGGCCACTCCGGCGAGGAGGTCGGCGACCTGGACTCGCGGATCGTCCCGGGAGTCGGCCATCAGCAGCCCGGCCAGCGGGGAGATCCCGGTGCCGCCGGCTAGTACTTGCTGGAGGCGGCGCAGCCGGCCGGCTGTGAGGGCGCTTTGCTCGTCGTGTGTGACCAGCACCTGCCGCTTTCCGCTGCCGCTCCAGAACAGCACGGTTTCTGCCAGCGCGGGCAGCAGCGGCTCCAGCGGTGGCGGGATCGACCGGTCGGCGGCGATCAGCCGGGTCAGGACGGCCTGCACCCGGGTCCGGCTAAGCCGGCTGAGGACATCCTTGGCCGGCGCGCCGAGGTGGTCTCGCAGCAGCGCGTCCCGGGCCTGGAAGAACCGTTCCAGGGCCAGGGGGTCATCGGGCCGCTGCCGCCGTTTGATCCGGAACAACTCGACGAAGGCGGCCAGCAGGACGGGCCAGTCGCGGCCGGCCGAGTGCCTGGCCCGGTACAAGGTCAGGGCGGCCGGGCGCTGGTGCTGGGTCAGGCGGGTGCCGGCCGCGTACGACGGCTCGGCCAGCAGCAGGTCGACGATCCGGGTGATGAGGAAGTATTCCTTGTCGACCAGGAGGACGTGCGCCCGGCCACGCAGTTCGGCCAGGAACCAGTCCAGGGCCTTGCCCTGGGCCGGGTCGCGGAGGAACTGCACGGACTTGAATTCGTCCGGCGAGAACCGGAACCCGGACCGGAGCGTCGTGACCAGTTCGGCGGCCTCGTCGGCGCGCAGGTCGACGCTCGCGTGGGTGATCACCGGGCTGGCCGGATCGAGCAGGTTGGTGCCGGAGAAGCCGGACTCGTCACAGGCGATCTCCGCAACGACGCCGGCCACCGTATCCGCCGGCGCCAGCCCGCCCTGAAACGGCGACCTCATACCCGATTCCTTACCATGCCCCAGCGTCAGGCGCCATCAGCGTGCATGGCAAGCACGGTGGGCACCACCGCCGGCACCCCGTGACTCCGCCGCCAGCAGGGCCTTCGCGGTGGTCCGCACCGCGGTCGTGATCGCGTCGAGCAGCCCGGCGGCCAGCTCCCCGGACGTGGTTGCTGGCTTGTAACGCAGATCGAACACCAGCTCGCCCCCAGCGGGTATGACTCGCAGGACGAAGTCACACGTGGGAGCTACGACTTGGGCGCCGATCACCTGGCGGTCGGAGTCGTACGACGCGAACACGAGGCCGTCATCCGGTGTGACGGGGGCGATCTCGTTCTGTCCGACAAGCATCGCGTCGACCACCGGGCCCGCGTCCGGATACCGGGCGTGGAGTTCGGCGAGCACCTCCTCGAACGGCAGCTCCTGGTTGTCGAACGCGTCAATGCAGACCTGGCAGGCCTGCTGGCTAACCGCGACCGGATCGGTGTCGCCGAGCCACATGCGCAGCACGATCGTGTTGGCGAGATTCGCTACTACCTCGTCCATTCCCGGCCCGACACGGTTGGCGAGCGCTGTGGCGATACGGATGTCGTCCTGGCCGCTCCACTCCCGCAGCGTCGCCGCGTACGCGCCGAGCACGAGCATGAAGTCGGTCATGCCGTGCTTGCGCGCCGCGGCACTGACCGCACGCATGTCATCAGCCGCGAGCGCCGCGCTGATCGGCGCCGACCGCAGGCGCTGCACGAACGACGCGGTGCCCATCTCGGCGAAGCGGGAGCCTGGGCCGTCGGCGAGCCTGCGAAACGGCGGGGTGAGCCGGTCGAGCCAGAACTCCCGCTGCCGCGCTGCCTCGCCGGTGTTGAGCCATTCGGCCCGCTCCTCGGCGAGTCGGCCGCTGCCGCGTGGGACCGGGCGGGGCGCGGGTGCGCCATCGGCGATGATCTCACCATAGATCCGGGCGGCCTCGGACTGCAGCACCGTGCGCGACTGGCCGTCGCACACTATGTGGTGCACGCTCATGAACAACACGTGCCGGTCGGCGGCGATCCGGTGCACGACGACGCGCATGAGCGGCGCCTGGTCCAGCGGCAGCGCCTCCCGCCCGGCGGCGGCCATCAGCTCCTCGCAGCGGCGGTCCGGGTTCTCGTCGGCCGTATGGTCTACGAAGTCGACGGTGACCGTGACGCGTGGCTCGACCACCTGGACGGGGCCGTCGCCGACGTCCTCGAACCGGGTGCGCAGCGCCTCGTGCCGGACCGCCAGCTCGTTGAAGGTCCGTCTAAGGACGGCGAGGTCGAGCGGGCCGTTGAGGCGCAGCGCGCTCGCCACGATGAAGAATCCGACGCCGGGCAGATGGTTGGCGACGTCCCACATCTGGCGTTGGGCGCGGGACAGCGGATAGCGCGCCGCCGTCTCCGACGCGGTCGGCCCGACAGCGGACGCCGTCGGCGCGGCGGCCGGCGGCGCCTGCGCGGCGGCATCGGCGAGGGCTTTGGCCAGCCCGGCGATCGTGGGCGCCGACATGAACATGCGCATCGACATGATGCCGTGGCGGGCGTGGAGCCGGCTGACCGCCCGCATGGCGGTGAGCGAGTCCCCGCCCACCTCGAAGAAAGGCGTTGTCGCGTCGATGTCCGCGATACCCAGGACCTCGGCCCAGACCTCGCGGATGCTCTCCTCGAACTCATTCATCGCTGCTCACCGCCGGCGGGTAGCGCTCGACTACGCTGCTCAGCTCCTGCGGCCACCAGGGCCCGGCGGTCCACCTTGCCGTTCGGCGTGGTGGGCAGCCGGTCCAGCGTCGTGATCGTGCGCGGCACCATATGGGCAGGCAGCAGCTCCCCGAGCCACTGCCGCAACTCCGGGCCGGAGACACCGCTTTCGCTGGACGGGGTGACGTATGCCGCCAGCCGGGTGCGGCCCGGCACTCCGGGCGCCACCACGACCGCGCTGGCCACGGCCTCGTGCCGCCGCAGGACAGCCTCGATCTCGCCCAGCTCGATACGCAGTCCGTAGATCTTCACCTGGAAGTCCCGACGGCCCAACAGCTCTAGCAGGCCGTCTCGTCCGTATCTGACCACATCCCCGGTCTGGTAGAGCCGTTCGGTGCTGCCATCGTGGAAGGTGTGCCACACGAACCGCTCGGCGGTGAGCTCGGGCCGGTTCAGGTAGCCGCGGGCCAGTCCGGTACCCGCCAGGTAGAGCTTCCCCGGTACGCCCACTGGCACCGGCTGGTGGTGGCGGTCGAGCACGTAGACTCGCTGGTTGGCCATCGGCCGCCCGTAGGGGATGCTGGTCCACCCGGGGTCGACCCGTTCGACCGGGAAGATCGTCGAGTCCATCGACGCCTCGGTGGCACCGCCGAGGCTGATGAAACGCGCCCCCGGCGCGACCCGCCACAGCCGGTTGGGCAGGCCGACGGGAATCCAGTCCCCGCCAAGCAGCGCCAGGCGCAGATGTCGCGGTGCGGCGTCACTGGCGTGCTCGACGTAGTCCACCAGCAGCTCGAGCAATGCCGGTGCCGAATGCCAGACTGTCACCTCGTGGTCGCGCATCAGCCTGGCCCACGCGGGCGGGTCGCGCACCAGCTCCGGTTCCGGCAGGACCACCGTCCCGCCGGCGGCCAGCATGCCGAGGATGTCGTACACGGACGCGTCGAAGCTTGGTGACGACACGGACAGCACGTTGTCGCCGGAACTCACGCCGAACCGGTCGTTGAAGTCGGTGAAGTTGTTGACCGCCCCACGGTGTTGCAGTGCGATGCCCTTCGGGTCGCCCGTAGAACCGGAGGTGTAGATGACGTACGCCAGGTTCTCCGGCCCTACGGCCACCTCCGGCCGGTAGGTCGGATAGTTGGCTAGCTCGTCGGAGTCCACGCACACCAGCGTGGCTCCAGTGTCCCCGAGACCGGACGGCGGAGCCTGGTCCGTGACGACCGTCGCGCAGCCCGCGTCGTCGAGCATGAGCCGCAGCCGCTGCGGTGGGTAGTCGGGGTCCAGCGGCAGGTAGGCCCCGCCGGCCTTCAGGATGCCGAGGATGGCGACGACCAGCTCAGCCGAACGCGGTAGGCATACTCCGACGATCGTCTCGGGCCCCACGCCGAGCTCGCGCAGTCGATGAGCCAGCCGGTTCGCGGACGCCTCCAGCTCAGCCCGGCTCAGCACCCGCTGCCCGCACACCACGGCCGTCGCGTCGCCGTTCTCGCTGTGCTCGCCGTGCTCGGTGTGCGACTCGACGAGCTCGTGAAGGCAAGAGTCCGCGGGGAACCCGCGACCGGTGTCGTTCCACTCGACGATGTTCTGCCACTCCCGGTCGGTGAGCATGGGAAGCGTGGTGACCGGCCGGTCCGGCTCGCGGACCACCGCTTCGAGCATCGTCCGGTAGTGACCGAGCATCCGGTCGATCGTGTCGGCGTCGAAAAGGTCCGCGCGGAAGACGACGTCCACGACCGCACCGTCGGTGTCGACACGTACGGTGAACGCGAGGTCGAACTCGGCCGTCGGCTGGTCCGGGACGAGGGTGTTCGCCGACAGCCCATCGAACTCAAGGCTCGGCTCGGCGCCGTCCTCGACGCCGAAGAATACCGGGAGCAGCGGCGTACCGGTGGCGTCCCAGACGGCGCGCAGTTCCCGTTCCAGCAGGTCAAACGGCAGCCCCGCGTGAGCGAAGGCATCGGTTGCGGTCCTGCGTATCCGCCCGAGGAATTCACGGAAGGTGGGCTGCCCAGACAGATCACCGCGGAGGCCGACGATGTTCAGGAAGAGCCCTATCAACCCCCGCAGCTCAGGCCGATCCCGCTCCACGGCGGCAACCCCGACGGCGACGTCGGCGGTGTCGGCGTACCGGGCGAGCATCACCTGGACGACCGCGAGCATGGTCATGAACAACGACGTGCCTTCGCGGCGGTCCAGCGCCCGCAACTCGGAAATCAGAGCGGCGGGCAGCTCAGCCTGCCGCCGCTCACCACGGGCGGACGGGCTGGGCGGCCGTGGGTGGTCGGCCGGGAGGTCCAGTGGCTGGAGGCCGTCGAGCTGCCGTCGCCAGTACCGGAGTCGCTCGTCCAGAAGCGCCCCGTTGATCCGCTCCCGCTGCCAGGCCGCGTAGTCCGCGTACTGAATCGCAAGCGCGGGTAGGTCAACCGCGGTGCCGCGCAGGCGTGCGTTGTAGCCGACGGCCAGCTCCGCATGCAGTACGCCGACCGACCATCCGCCGAACGCGATCTCGTGCACGTCGTACAGCAGCACGTGCTCGTCTGGAGCCAGGCGGAGCAGACGTGCTCGGATCACCGGGCCACAACCGAGGTCGAAGGGCTGGCGCGCTTCGTCCGCGATGGCCTCTTGGACGCCCGCCTCCCGCTGGTCCGAATCCAGGTCGCTGAGGTCCGTAACCGGACAGGTCAGCGGCATCTCGTCATGGACCACCTGAACCGGCTGACCGTCGTCCGACCGGAACGACGTACGCAACACCTCATGGCGGCGCACGATGTCAGCCATGCTCGCGATCAGCGCGTCGACGTCTAGCGGTCCGCGCAGACGGATGGGAATAGGGCAATTGCCGACGGTATTGCCCGGCTCCATCTGGTCGATGAACCACAGCCGCTGTTGGGCGAACGACACGGGGACCGTATCGTCGCGCGAGCAGCGTGCGATGTCATTCCTCAGGTCCTGTGCCAACCAGTTCCCCTCGAACCCGGTTTCGGCGGGGCGGTGCGGGCCGTGCGCAGGCGGCCCGGTTGCGCGGCGACCTCGGCGACGGTGCCTAGCACGAAGAAACCCTCGTTGCCACAGCATACATCCGCATTGGACAGCAAATAATACTATTTTAATTGGAATCAAGCTAGGCCCGGTACTCCGGACCAGTCCAGTTGTCCAGTCAGGGCGTTTGCGGCTTTTGTCGCGTCGATCGGTGGTGAGGCGCCGAACTTATCACCGCCTCCGTCGCTAATTAACCGATTTAGTCCGGTTTGCGGGGGCGCAAAATGATGATAAGCGCGACCGGGGGTGGCATGTTGATTATGCCGCGCTGGCGATGATCGGGTATGATTCGTGCCAAATGTCGTGCCTGTCCCTGGATGAGGCTGTGGAGGTAGTGCTGTGAGCATACGGCCGGGTGCCACGGAAAGGACAGGGCATGCTAGCAGCGACTCGCTGCAGAGGTACTTGAGTATTACCCCGCGCGACCGCATCGATCCCGCCGCTGCCGCATTCTTCGGCGGTCTTGACACGATCGCTATTTCCGCCCCGGGCGTGGCTGCGGCGATCGTGAGCGAGTTGGCTGACCAGCGGTCGAACGTGAAGCTGATCGCAAGCGAGAATTACTGTTCCCTCGCCGTTCAGCTCGCGCAAGGTAACCTATTCACTGACAAGTCTGTCGAAGGTATCCCTGGTCGTCGATTCTATGCGGGCTGCGACAATGTAGATACGATCGAAATGGAAGCGGCAAAGCTGGCCTGCACGCTGTTCGGCGCGGACCACGCGTACATTCAGCCGCATTCTGGTGCCGACGCCAACCTAGTCGCGTTTCTGGCAATCCTCGCCACTACAGTGGAAAAACCGGCGCTGGAGCAGCTCGGCCAGTCGAATCCGGCGAACATCAGTGACGCTGATTGGGAGCGGCTACGGCAGGCATTCGTGGGCCAGCGGCTGCTCGGCATGGATTACAACTCGGGTGGTCACCTGACCCACGGTTATCGCCACAACGTTTCCAGCCGCCTGTTCGAAGCTCATTCGTACACGGTAGATCCAAAGACCAAGATCCTGGACCTCGATGCGGTCAGGCGCAGAGCGCTTGAGGTACGCCCCCGGATCATTCTCGCTGGCTACAGTGCCTACTCACGCCTGATCGACTTCGCGAAGTTCAGGGAAATCGCTGACGAGGTGGGCGCGACGTTCATGGTGGACATGGCCCATTTCGCGGGCCTTGTCGCCGGCAAGATTTTCACCGGCAGGCATGACCCGGTGCCTTATGCGCATGTCGTCACGACGACGACCCACAAGACTCTTCGCGGCCCGCGTGGCGGCCTGGTACTTTGCACGTCGGAGTTCGCCCCCGCCGTAGACAAAGGTTGCCCCATGGTGCTTGGCGCACTGCTCCCGCACGCCGTGGCAGCCAAGGCCGTCGCCCTGCGGGAGGCCCTCGATCCTGGATTCCAGGAGTACGCGCGCAAGATCGTTGAAAACGCACGTTCTCTCGCCGAGGAACTGCAGTGGCGCGGCGCGCATGTGGTAACCGGAGGGACGGATAACCATCTCCTTCTCGTGGATGTTGCGGCGTCCTACGGTTTCACGGGGCGGCAGGCAGAGTCGGCGTTGCGCTCGTGCGGGCTGACCGTAAACCGGAATTCCGTCCCATTCGATGCGAATGGGCCGTGGTATACCAGCGGGCTGCGCCTTGGCACAGCGGCGGTGACCACTCTCGGCATGGGTGCCAATGAGATGTCGGAGATCGCCGACATCGTTGTCGCCGTCTTGAAGAACGCCACACCGGTTTCGGCGATCAAGAACGATGGCACCGCCGCTCTCAGCAAGGCGAAAGTCAGCCTGCCCGAATCAGTAGCCGACGCCGCCCGCCAGAGGGCCGCTGACCTGCTAGCCAGGTACCCGCTTTATCCTCAGATAGATCTAGGGCTCGTGCGCGACGGCGAGCTGGACTGAGCGACGCGCAGAGCGTTAGCGGTCTGTCGACCGTCCTCCAGGTACCGCTGGACGGTCGACAAGGGCGCGCTGCCGCATCGCATGAGGCGGCTGTGGAACTCAGGCAGGGTCCAGCCGGCCTGGCCGACGGTGGCTGACCGCCAGTCACGCATTTGCATCTTGCCCAGCGTGTACATGGCCCGGCCCCCGTGGGCGACTGTCCCCATCACGTCGAGGCTTGTCCGCCCGGCCGGCCAGCCGGTGAGCGCTGATGCGCGCGCGAAGGCCTGGGTGAATGTCCACCGGCCGGAGTGGACCGACAGGTAGACCAGCAGCCGGGTGGCCGCTTCCAGCGCGAACCTCAGCTGGGCGATCTCGACCAGCGGGCGGTCCTCGGCGAGTCCCTGCTCGATCGCCAGCTCCTCCGCGTAGTGAGCCCATCCCTCGGTGAAGGCGTCGAACCAGAGAATGCTGTTGCGTATTACGCTCGGACCCGCCGAAGCGGCTTCCATCTGCAGGTAGTGGCCGGCGTAGATCTCGTGCACGGCCAGCATCTCGAGCGTCGGCTCGTTGAGGTACGACCACGCGCCGGCCGGTCGCTGTCCCGCGGCCGGCGCGGGCGGCTCCGGTACGTAGACCCGGTGCGGGCGGCGCACCGCCTCCAGCGGGGGCGAGATAGCGAACGCGACTTCGTCGGCGTAGGCCGTGGCGTGCGACTCGTGCACCTCGAGCGGCAGCTGGGTGCGTACCGGCAGGACATCGCCGTTGATCCAGAATTCCCTGAGCCGATCGACGATCGACCGCAACGAATCGGCGACCGAACCGGCCGGCAGGTGCGCGCGCATCTGCTCGTAGGCGGCTTCCGGCGAAGTCTCGCCGATGCGGCTGATCGCGCGGTCGATCGCCGCCTGGACCGCGGCTATCTCCGCCTCGGCCCGGGCGATCATCTCCGGCACCGACCCTTGGAACCCCTCGGCGACCCTCAGCATCTCGGCCAGGTGTTCAGGGCCGAGCAGGTCCGCGGCCGGAGCCTTGCTGGCAACGACCCGCGCGAAGCTCTGGCAGGCCTGCGCCGCCGCCTCGGCCAGGGGCGTCACCGGCTCGGCGAGGTCCGGCTGCCCGGACACCAGCCGGTCGGCCATCCCGCGGATGGCCGCCGCCTGAGCCGGACCCCACGAGACGACGTTTATCCGCTCGCCAGCGGAGATCGACGAGCCCAGTAGCCGCTCGGCTTGGGCCAGGTAGGCCGGTATCCCGGCCAGATGGCGCGACATCGCCGCGACCCGCTCCTCGATCGGCGCGTAGTCGGCGTCCAGGTAGCCGGACACGTCGGCCTCGAACGCATGGTCGAGGGCACCGGGATAACGCTGATCCAGTCCCTCCGCTCGGAACCGCAGGAAAGCCAGCAAGGTGCGGCTGGTATCGAGGTCCGCGCGCAGTTCCGGGTCGGCGGCGGCGGCCAGGCCGCTCAGATGCCGGTCGACGGCCGCGCCGAGGACAGCGAAATCATCGCCCGAGCGGGGCGAGATGATCGGCAGCCGGCCGTCGTAGTCGTGCCGGCCGATCTGTCGCGCGACAAACGGATATTGCTCGCAGATAAGATCAATCACGGCCAGAACGGTGGCATCGGCGTCCAGCATGTGCAGGTTCACTCCTGGTGCGGGCGTGGTTCCGACCCGGCTCGTCTGCGCCCAGGCTACTGATGGTTAGTTACCTGTGGTGCATTGCCGTGCTGTTACTAACTACCGCAAAAACGTGCCTTCGAGCCAGCTATCAGCCTTCGGGCGGCCGTACCTGGTAACAGTCAGACCTCGGTCGTGCCCTGCACGACCTCGTCGTCCAGCTTGACGAGCATCTCTCGAAGCTCCTCGGGGGAGACACCCATGAGTTCGTCCATGTCGATCAACTGCGCAAGCATCATCGCAGCCTCCTAAGATGTGTCGATCTGGACGCCGACGAGCCGAGACGGAAACACGCCTGTACCACCGTGCACATCACCGGAAACGCCACGGCGAGCCGGCCAGATCGAGCACCGTCCCACGTCGACGACGCGGAACTCAGCCAGCCCATCGTAGAACACCATGTAGCCTCCAGCATCTATATTGGACAATGGCGCACGATCTGTCAAAAAGTCCAAGCCGTCGATATTACGTCGAAATAACTCACAACCCCGGCTAATCCGGCGCTCGGCTCCGCGATCGGCAGCCTGCGGGGCGCCGCGGTCACGCTCGCGCTGGCGTCTCATTTTCCGGCGTGGCCTCCGGCTGGTCCTCCCCGGCGGGGCGCATCTCACGAATGCCCTTACTGAGCATGGTGACGAGCGCCCCGACGGCCATCGCGGCAGCCGAGAAGATCATGGCGGCCACGATGCTGACCGAATGCACGAGGACCCCGGCGATCAACGGGCCGAGGGTAGCCAGGCCGCCGGCCACCGTGAGCCGCGCTGCAATCACTCGCGCCTGGATCTCGTTCGGCGTGACCGAGACCTGGTAGGCGACCATCACCGAGTTGATGGCCGGCAGCAGCACGAAGACGAGGGCGATCGGCACCGCGCTGACCAGGTGTCCGGCCAGCAGAGTGTTGAAGCCGAGAAGCGCTGCTCCCCCCCAGCAGATACCGCGAATGAGGGTAAGCAGCGAAAGCTGGCGGCGCAGGAACCCGGCCGCGAAGCCGCCGGTCAGGCCACCGAGGCCGAGAATGGCCTCGGCGACACCGATTTCGCCGGGCGCGAGGCCGTGCAGCCGTAGCGCCAGGATCAGGCAGAACGTCGAGCTCTGGATCGCCATATTGAAAGAGGTGGCGATGTAGAGCTGGGCGCGAAGGAACGGCTGGGTGAGAAGGAACCGGAAGCCCTCGACCAGGCCACGCAGCAGCGATGAGCGGTCCCGCTCGGCCGCGTCCTTCTGCATCGGCGCCTTGATCATCGCGATGCCGGCGAACGACAGCAAATAGCTCAGCCCGTCGGCCAGGAACGGCAATGCCCGCGCGATGCTGAACAGAACACCGCCGATCGGCGGCCCGACCAGGGCCGTGGCCGCGCCGCGTACGCTGTTGCGGGCGACGGCATCGGACACCTGCTCGGCGGGCACGATCATCGGCAGCGCCGATGCCTCAGCGATCTCGAAAATGGAACCGCCAACGCCCTCGACGACCGCGGTCGCAATGATGAAGATAAGCAACGCGTGGTGGGTGAGAATGAGTAGGCCGAGGCCGCCAAACGCGACCAGGCGGGCGGCATCGCAGCACAGCATGGCGGTACGGCGGTTCACCCGGTCCAGCATCACGCCCGCCGGCAGCCTCGTGGCGACCTGCGCGATCGCCGCCGACGTGCCGACGATGCCAGCCTGTACCGGCGAGCCGGTCAGGGCGAGGACGAGCAGTGGGAACGTGACGCCGGACATGTTCGAGCCGAGATACGACAGCGTCAAGCTGCCCCACATCAGATTGAAGTCACGGTTCCTGCGAAGTGGCGTGATTTCCGTCATCATGCGGCAACCTTATGGGTCACGTCGACCGGTTGCGCGAGCGGATCGACGGACATATCGGCCAATGACGAAGCGGTGGATCGAGGCTTAGCCGCGGCAGGCGAGGGCCGACTTCACGGACGCGTCGATGATTTCCAGCGCCATGTCGATGTCAGCGTCCGCGACATTGAGCGGCGGCAACAGCTTCACGACCTCGCTCGCCGGGCCACAGGTCTCGACCAGGAGGCCGCGCTCGAATGCCGCCGCACTGATCTGACTGGCCATCTCGCCGCTGGTGGTCCGCAAGCCCCGAGCAAGACCACGGCCCCGCGCCGTCAGTTTCGCCTCAGGATAGGCGAGCACGATGTCCTCAAGGCCATTGGCGACGAGTTCTCCCTTGGCTCTGGTGGACTTCTCCAGATCGTGGTCGCTCCAGTAGGCGCGCATCGCCTCGGCGCCGGTCACGAACGCCGGGTTGAAGCCGCGGAAGGTGCCGTTATGCTCCGCCGGTTTCCATACGTCCAGTTCGGGCCGGATCAGCGTGAGTGCCATAGGGAGACCAATGCCACTAATAGACTTGGACAGGCACACGATATCCGGCACGATCCCGGCGTCCTCGAAGCTGAAGAAGGGGCCGGTCCGGCCGCAACCCATCTGGATGTCATCGATGATGAGCAGGATGCGATGCCGTGCGCACGCGGCGGCAAGTTCCCGCAGCCACTGGTCGCGAGCGGTATTGATGCCGCCTTCTCCCTGCACGGTTTCTACGATGACGGCGGCCGTCCCGGTGAGACCGCCAGCGGATGCTGCTAGCAGTCGTTCGGTGTCCGGTATGTCGGTTAGGTGCTCGTCGTAGGGTAGTTCGACGCAATAGGAAAGCGGTATCCCAGCGCTGCGGCGGATCGCTGGATTACCGGTCACGGACATCCCCCCGAGGGTCATGCCGTGGAACCCATTGCGGAAGTAAGCCAGCTGTTGCCTGCCGGTGACCTTGCGCGCGAGCTTGAGCGCCGCTTCCACCGCGTTCGCGCCGCCGGGGCCAGGGAAGACGACCTTGTAGTCCAGCCCGCGCGGAACGAGGATCTTCTCCTCCAGCGTCTCGAGCAGATTCGCCCTGGCCACCGTCCACATGTCGAGGGCGTGAATTACCCCGTCGCGTTCGAGATAGCTGATGAGCGCCTGCTTGAGAACGGGGTTGTTATGACCGTAGTTAAGGGTTCCGGCCCCGGCGAAGAAATCGAGGTAAGGCGTACCGTCTTCGGCGTAGAGCCAGCTTCCCGCCGCCCGGTCGAACACTGTCGGCCAGCTCCGGCTATAGCTGCGCACCTCTGACTCGCGCCGCTCGAAGATGCCCATAAGAAAACCGCCTGTCGAAGGTCGCGGTGCCGATATGCGATCGCTATGAGACGTAGGTGTAATACGACTTCAGTGCTGGCATGAGCACTGCCGACGGTACCTTGCCTATTACCCCGAGAGTGAAGAGCAGGTTGTAGCCCAGATTGCGTGCGGGCATGCCGTCCCTAGCCGCGATAAGGCTGCGAATTGCGCTGCTCCGGTCGTGCCAGTCGAGGTTAAACGAAATCGCCGGGGTTAGGGACATAACTTTATGCAGCGTTCCTGGAGGCATGTAGAGCACATCGCCAGCCTCAACCAGGCAGGTCAGCACACGGGCACCGCCGAACCGAGGGTACCGTTCGGTATCCGGTTCATCGGGATCTACCGGCGACCACCGCCAGTCGTTTATGTAACAACGGTCCCGGTCGTCGGGATGCACCATCACAAACCGCTTCGTGCCGCTGACCTGGAAGAATAGGTTGTGGGTGAGAAGCGTATCGAAGTGCAGAGGTGTCAGTGCGCCGGATGGCCCGACAAAAAACTGCGTGAATTTCCACCATCGATTTTGGAAGAACTTCGGGAAGTATTCCGCGGGGAAGCCATCCAGGTCGTCCAGCAGGCGCGGGATCATCGTCAGCAGCGGCAAGTCGTGCAGGTAGGGAGGTGGTTCATCCGCCTCGCGGGATGCCGCAGCCCTCTCCTCCCACTCCGTCACGATCCGGGCGTAGTCATCAAGCCGGGTCGCCGTCGTACGGCCTTCCGGCATGGAGCCGGTCTTCAGCCGCACCCGAAGATCTGGGGCAAGCGAGGCGAGGTACCGCACTGACCAGCGCGAGACAGCAGGAAACCCGGAGACAGCGCCCCGCATCACCAGCGGCTTCTTGTTGACGTAGTTTGCGTAGAAATCTTCCGGTGACAATTTGGAATGGACATCAACCGGCAGAGCCAAATTGACAGCCGACATTTCCCTCTCCTCAGAACCAGAGATAGCAGCTCCTGATCGAAGACGGGTTAGACAACCGGAGGTTTGTTAAGAGTTGAGGGCAGTCGTTTCCTCTTCGTTGTCCGCCAAGATCGCTTCATCATCGAGCTCGGCGAGCATCTCCTGAAGTTCCTCAGGGCTCAGTGCGCTCAGCTCATCTGAATCGACTAGCTGCGCAAGTATATATTGCACAACTCCACCCCCAGAGGCAAATTTCGGGCGCAATTAAAAAATAACTCTAAAAAGCTATAATACGACATTTCGCAAGCATCGTCAAGGGGACTTCCCGGCCCCGGCAGCTCCGAGCGCGAGGAAGTGACAAGTAGTCACCGCCACTGGATCTGAAGTGAGATCTCGCTGGCCCCGAACATGGCCCGCGGATCCAGCAGCCGACTCTCTTCGTAGTCGACCGCGAACTGCCGAGTCTGCGCCAGCAGACGGCCGAGTGCGGTCTCGATCTCCGCCCGGGCTAGCGACGCGCCAAGACAATAGTGGATCCCATGACCCAGGGCCAAGTGGTGGTTCGGCGAACGGCCCAGGTCGAAGGTGTCAGGGTCGTCGAACCTCTGGGGGTCGCGGTTGGCGGCCGCAAGCCAGATCGACACCGACCGTCCCGATGGGATCAGCTTCCCTCCGATAGACACGGGACGGACGCTCCGTCGTGACACGCGGGTGGTCTGGTTGCGGTAGCGGATCACCTCGTCGATCGCCGAACTGAGAAGTGCCGGTTCCGCGCGCAGCCTGGCGAGGGCGTCGGGGTGCTGGTCAAAGCAGATCACGGCGTTGCCGAGAGTCACGGTGGCCGCCTGGCCGGTTGACATCAACAGCGCGACCAAGCCGGCGATCTCGTCGTCGTTGAGCGACTTGCCGTCCACCTCGGCCGCGATCAGCCGACTGACAAGATCCTCGCCCGGCTCGCGCCGCCGTTCGGTGATGTATTCGTGCAGATAGAACGCGATCAGCTGGGTGTTTCTGGCCACTGTCTGCGCGTTGCCGCTGGTCGAGCGGGTGTCGATCAACGCCAGCAGATCACGGGACCAGGTACGGAACAGCTGTTGCCGACGGTCCGGGATGCCCACCATCCGCGCGATAACGGTCGAGACGATCGGCGAGGCGAACTCCTCGACGTATGCCACCGTCGTCTTCGGCCGGATCCGGTCGAGGAACTCTTCTACCGTGGCCTCGATCGTCGGCCGCAGGCCAGCCACGTATTGCGGCGTGAACACCTTGTTCACCAGCGCGCGCAACTCTCCGTGCCGAGGCGGATCCAGCCAGGTTAGGTTGCCGTTCTGGTACAGGGCCATTGGCGAGTCCGGCCGTGCCTCCGATATCACCGCGTTGGAGAGCGCCGAATAGTCGGCTAGCGCAGCCATAGCCTCGGGATAGGTGAAGATGTGCCAGTCACCCGTTCCCGGCTCCTCCTGCACGGCGCCAATATCGCGGCGCGTTCGCAGCCACGCCAGGAAGCCGTCTTCGTCGGCGGGTGGGCTCGTCCATTCAGCTGCCTGGGTGATCAATTCGCGCTCCCTACCAGTGCTGGACGGATCCGAGGAATCGTGGTCATGCGGCGGCGGTTCGCACGGCGGCGTCTTCTTCGGCAGCGATGTTCTTCTCAGTGATCACGCGCATGCCGAGCAGCAGAAACGCGCTTATCACCGCAGTGACAGCAAACATGCCGCGCAGCCCAATCCAGCTGGCCAGGGCGCCTCCCATTAGTGCACCTATGGGTATCGTGCCCCAGGACAGCAGAGTGATGCACGAGTTCACCCTTCCCAGCAGTTCGTTCGGGACGATGCGTTGCCGTAGCGTGACCTGGATGACGTTCCACATCGCGATTCCGGTCCCGTAAATGATGAACGCCGCGGCCACGACCACCACCATCGCGGTAGCCGCCGGTACTGCCTGGGCGATGATGGGCGTGCACAGGGCCACCGCAATCACCGTGGTCCGGCCGAACCGGCGCTGCGCCTTGGCAGCGAGCAGCGAGCCAACGGTCGCGCCGACGGCTGATGCGGTGAGCAGGAGGCCATAGGCCCAGTCCGGGAGACCCATCGCCGAGTGCTTGCCTACGGCGTACAGGACGAACACTGAATTGAAGGCCGTACTCGCGAAGTTCAGGCCGCCACCTACCAGCGCCAGCGTGCGCAACACTCTGTGAGTGGCCAGAAAACGGACGCCCTCGGCGATGTCCTGCCGGATAGTGGTGGCGCGCTCTGGGCGCTCCGGCCGAAACCGTCCAGCTATCAGCAGTATGGCTATCGCGGCTACCGCGTAAAACGCGGCAGTGGTGGAAACGGCCGCGACCACGGCGAGGGAGATCAGCAAACCTCCCCCAGCCTGCCCGATGAAGCTCTCGGCCAGCTGCCTGACGGCGAAGAGCCGACTGTTTGCCCTGGGTAGCTCGCTCTGCTCGACCACCATTGGCAGCATCGCGACGGCCGAGCCGGAGAAGAGCAGCTCGCCGGTGCCCAGGATCACCGCCAACCCGCAGAGCAGCACGATGTTGGCCAGGCCGAGCGCGGCCGCCACGGCAAAGAGGATGAGGGCCAGAAATCGCACTCCCTGAGCGAGCACGATGAGCTGGCGCCGATCTAGCCGGTCGGCGTACGCACCGACCGGGAGTGCGAACAGCAGCCAAGGAAAGTAAAGGCAGACCGAGACCAGGGAAACCAGGACCGGGTTGCGAGTGTAGGAAACCGCGAGCAACGGCAGCATTACTCGGTACAAGCCGTCGCCCATGCTAGAGGCCACCGTGGTCGTCCAGAACTTCCAGAAACGGACGCCAAGGGCGGTGGCCATGGGTTTCAGGGTTCCACACCTCATCACGAAATGTCCACCCAAAGTAAGGGCCCTGCCCATTATCCCTACAGGCAGGGTCCCAACCTTGTGATCAGCAGCAAGTGTGTGCCTGCTTGAGTGCGCTCGATGACTTTAGGAGACTAAAGCGAAACCTTAACCACGTCCTCGCCGTAGACGACCTGGTCGTCGAGTTCGGCGAGCATGTCACGCAGTTCGGCGGCGTCGAGGGACTCAAGGTCCTGAGTTGTGATCAGTTGGGCGAGAAGGTGACGTGGCATCTTCATTGTTCCTCCTTGGCTTCCGGTTTCTCTCTTCTAAGCCACCCAATGTGTCTTAGAAATTACGACAAATAACCGGAAACTAATGAGTCATATCATATAGGATTCGTCCAATTTGTCAAGGGTTGGAGCGCGCTTCTGGTGAGCAGTTAGACAAGGAATGCATCTTGTCGTATTTGTCCAATTAGTCTATGTAATTCCCTGTTTGCGCAATCCGTCCTGAATCGTCGCCGCACGGAGAGAAAGCAGGCTGAATGATCCGGCATCACCGATGCCGTGACTCGACTCACACAGGCCGTTGAGAAATAGCGGCGGTGTGCTGTCCGCATGGGGCCGCAGGCAGTAATCGGCCTCGACGATCAGATAGCCATCGGCATCGAACTGAAACCGGTCGATCACGCCGCCTAGCAACGCGGGATACGGTTCCTGGTGAGGATGCGGCCCCAGGTCGCGGAACCCGGTCGCCAGAATCACCAGGTCTGCCCGGTCCACCACCACGTCATTGGTGTGGACCTCGTCCACCTCGAACCGCACGCCCGAGTCATCCGCCTCAGCCGTGCGGACCTCCCTATTACCGTGCACGAAAATCCGTTGATCCCCGTCGAGACGTTGCTCGTAGATCAGCGCATAAAGCCTGTGCAATACGTCGCCGTCGCTCGACGAGTAATTCGTGGGCCGCATGTATGCGTCAAGCATATCCTTGCTTGACCGAGTAGCATTGAAGTAGTAATCAGTGAATGCGGGATAAAACCCTTCCTCGCTGAATGGGCTGGTGTCTTTCAGCCGCAAGCCGAATTTACGCACATAGTTGACAATTCTTGCTTGCGGGAAGCGGCTCGCGAGATCGAGGACGATCTCGACGGCGCTCTGGCTGCCGCCGATGACAGCGACCGAGCCAGGGGGAGCCTGTCTCAGTTGCCGCACCGTGGGCAGGTACTGCGTAAGGTGGCAGACCCGCGGCGAGTCGAGTTTGTCGAACGGGCTAGGCACGAACGGTGTGCGCCCGGTACCCAACACTAGCGCGCGGCCGCGGCGGAATGAGCCGTCTGAGCAGGTCACCACGTAACCAGGCGTGCCGTCAACGTCGGCTATCGCGATCTCGGTTACCCGTACGCCGAACCCGACTTGCGGCCGGAACTGGTTAGTCGCCCACTGAATGTACTGCGCATACTCCTTGCGCAACGGGAACTCCATTGGCAGGTTGAGGTGCTCGAGGAGCCTGCCCTGTTCGAAGAGGTAATTGAGGAAGCTGTAGTGGCTCCGTGGGTTGCGCAGTGTAGCGAGATCGCGGCACGGATGGTTCTGCATATCGGAACCATCCAGCAGCATGCCGCCCTGCCATACAGGATTCCGCTCAGCTTCCAGGAAGAAAGCGGTCGCCCGCGGTGAGTCCTCTTGCAGCGCAATGGCGAGCGAGAGGTTCGCGGGACCGAACCCAACGCCAAGCAAGTCGACACAATTAGACATGGATTCAGTAATCGGGCCGTTCTGAGGATCGGTCATGATCCCTGCCCGCGAGGAGCGGCGATCAGGGCCGGATCCGCCCGCATCTCCTCATAGCGGTGGAGCCACTTCTCCACCTCGTCGCTCAAGCCCGCAGCGGCGATCGACTCGGTCTCCCGGTCCCAATCGACGTATCCGCGGGGCTGGATCCCCGTGCTGCCCAGTACCTTCCGGTAGAACGGGTCGTCAGCCCGCCGCACCGCGCTCATCAGCGCGCCTACCTCGGGAGAGCACAGTTGCAAACCTGGACGTGGCGACCACGCCTCCAGCCCTGCTGCCGACGGCAGCCCGATCGCCGCCATCAGCGCGGCCGTCACACCTGCTGGATCGACCCTGAGGTCATCAGAGTCGACCAGAACGTATGAGATATCCCGTTGACGGCAGAACTCAAGCTGCTCGTGCAATGACTGCCACCCGCTTTCGAAGGGCGGAAACGTCTTTGTCCCGGAGAGTTCGCGCACGATGCGCAACCGGGACGTGGTCGATAGCCGGGGATCACATATCACGAAGATCAGCGGCGCTGTCGCGAGCTCTGTTAATAGGTCAAACTGGGTAGTGCTGAGCTGAAAGCTCATCTCCTTAACAAGCAAGCCACTTCCGTGCGGCACATCGGCAATACCGACCCGATTACCTGTGTTAATCTCCATCGGGTTGAGCAGGCAGTTCTTGACCGAGTCCGCGCCCTTATTCCCCCAGTAACATGCTTCGAAAGGCTCGTGGCAGTGGTGCGTAATCGCCGAGTGCTGCCACAGCAGCCGTGCCACTGCGGTGGATCCGGTTCGCGGTGGCGATACCAGGACTACACGTGTTTTGTACGCGGTGGCCAGCTCAGTTTTCAAACTGCGCTACTCCCTCTCTTGGACTCGGCTCGGCAGCGGCCGCCGCCATAGCTTCATTGGAGATGTCGAGTACAGTCCAACTGAGTCATCATCGATCAAGCGCCTGAGTAAGGTCCTCAATGATGTCGTCGGGGTGTTCGAGGCCAACGCTCAGCCTGATCATGTCGGGAGGCACCGGGGCCAGCCCAGGGTCGGCTTCGACGACCTGCTTGTGGGTAGCGATCGCGGGGATTGTCGCCGTGCTCTTGACCTGACCAAGATTGTTCGCTCGCCATATGAGATTAAATCGGTCCATAACTTCACACGCGGCGCGGACGCCGCCAGCCGGCCGAAAGCCAAGCAGGAATCCGAATCTGTTCACCGCTTCCTGACCGTCCACATCACTGTCGACCAGCCACATGTCGCGCTTAGCGATGCCGTGGGCGCGATGAGTCTTCAACCCGGGATAGAAGACCTCGGCAACGTTGTTACACCCCGCGAGATGCTCGGCAACGCTAAGCGCGTTGACCGACATCGTGTCCACCCTTCCGCGTAGCTCGCGAATATCTGACAAGAGCGTCCATGCGTTGAAAGGACTCATAACACACCCCATGTCCCGAATGGGACCGCGGCGTAGGTAGCCAGCAAAGTCTGTGGTCATCTCCAAAGGATGCGCTCTCACCTGGAGATCGTGTCGAGCGATCACCGCTCCCCCCAAGCTCCTGCCGCTAGCTCCGGCTGCCTTGGTGAGCGACTGCACCACTACGTCCGCACCAAGCGCCAACGGGCGCATCAGCGCGGGTGTTGCCAGCGTCGAATCAATGATGAGCGGTATCTGTGCCTGACGAGCTAGAGCCGCCAAGGCTGGTATGTCCACGAGCTGGACCACTGGGTTTGAAGGAGACTCCGCATAGAGGAACCGGGTGTCGTCGTCGATGCGTCGCTCCCATTCCTCGATCAACAGCGGATCGCTGATCCAGCGGATGGAGACGCCTCGTTCCTCCCCGTAACGCTTGTTGAAGACCATGATGGTCGACCCATAACAGGCCGGCGAGGCGACGATGTTGGCTCTGGAGCCGACGGCCGTGGAGAGGAACGGCATCGTGGCCATGGTCACCGCGGTCATCCCGGTCGCAACGACGGCAGCGCTCACCTTTGCTTCGACTTGATAGCCCTCGAGCGCTGCGACGGTGTTCTCCAGGTACCGGACCGTCGGGTTACCCCGTCGGGCGTAAACCCAGTCGTCGCGCTCGCCCGACATCGCGGCACGCATCGCCTCCGTCGACTCGAAATGCTGAGCAGTCGACAAGTAGGCGGGCTCACTGAACGAGCCAAGGTGCTTCGCCGACTCGGCGTGATCGTAGGACCCGCGGACGGCCAACGTCGTGAAACGGGCCGCCGTCACCACCGCGACTCGTCTTCCACCCCGGTCAGCCCCATGCGCACGAAGTGGTTCCTTCCCGCCCCGGCAACGCTGTGGTTGATGATCTGCGTGGTACGAATCGACACAAGACCAATTGAACCACCCTCGTCCAGTCGCCTGCCACAGCGGATGGGACCACTTTGAGTGGTTTTCTGCCATGACCATAGGATCGCCCGGTTGCTGACATCATCACCAGGGGCACGCGTGCGTGGCGTCAGGCCGGTGGCGGCTCGAGGACGATCGGCGGCGGCGGCGGCTCGAGGGGGATCGGCGGCGGCTGCGGCTGGCCGAACGCTGCCTCGGCTGCTGACATGGCGCCGTAGTCGGTCGCCATGTTGGCGTAGATCGAGTAGATGAGCGTGATGAAGATGCCAAGCTTGAGCCACAGCGTGGGGGTGAAGAAGAACAGGCAGCAGATCAGCGGGAAGTTGATCAGCCAGTAGATCGCGCCCCACTTGTGAACCTTGTACTGGGTGTATGGGTTGGTGGACAGGTCTTTGAACAGCAAGTTCATCCAGCCGTGCCGGATGTGCACCGGCGTGTGCGCGGCGTGCAGGCGGCCGACGTCGGCGCGCAGCTGGCGGACTTCGGCGATCAGGGACTCGATCTCTGTCATAGGGCAAGTATCAGCGCGCTCCCGCCGATAGCGCGAGCAATGGCCATGCCGCCAGCGGGCTTGGGCCTGTTAGTGGAAGAGGTTTCCCCTGACCGGGGGCCAGGCGTAGTCGAAGCTGGTCCGGCTGGCCGGGGTGCCGCAGCCGACCGGGCAGCTGGAGCGGTTCGACGCCGCGGCTGGCCTGGCCGTCGGCCCGCCTCGGTACGTTGCCGTCGCCCATGCCAGCGGCGAGTCGGTGCCACCTCCCTTCCGGTCGAGGACGTTGTACAGGGTTACCAGCCTCCTCATCGTGCCTTCGCTCCACGGATCGATCGGTCCAGGGGAGAACATGGTCGGCCGCCGGCCCGACCTATGCCAATCACTGCACAACTTGCACGTGATCCCGTACATCGCGTAGTTGACCGTTCCGGCCAGCCAGCATTTGTGGTCAACTTCGACGGTGTTTCCGCAGGTGGCCGGGTCCTCGGGGTCATCAGGGTTCCGCGGCTGACCGCAAGGCCCGGCGCTGAGCCATCCGGTGCGCGGAAGAAAGAGGTCCAGAATGTCCCAGGCCATCATCGCGGTCGGGATCAGTGACACCAGGTTGTCGCAGGCGAATTCCCTAGTCCACTCCGAGATCGCCGGGTCGGCGAAATCGTTCTGGATGCGGGTCAGGACGCCGGTGAGCTGCGAGCCGATTTCCGGGCCGCAAGACCGTGCCGCGGAACCTGTCATACCGGCGGGCTGACGCTGCAATGCCGGATCGGGCTGAGCCCGCTGGAGATGGCCCGAGAGCGGCCCGCCCGGCCCGTGGCCGAGCGGGCCCGCCATGCCAGCTGCCCGTGGAAGAGGGTGCATGGCCCGCTCGGCGAGCAGTTCGGCTTCCCGCTCGAAACTGTCGCCGGGATCGCTCACCGCCAGGCCGGCGCCCGTGCCGGTGCCCGCCACCCAGCCGCGGCGCTGCTGCCCGACGTGAACGAGCTCGTGGGCGATTATCCGTCGTCCCGCAGGCGTCTCCGGCGTTCGCGCGCTTTCCCCCAGGACGACCGCGTCTCCGATGGTGTATGCCAGCGCCCCGACACTGGCCGCCGACCTGGCCGCCGGCTCCCCGGTGTGCACGCGCACGGATGAGAAATCCCCGCCCAGCCGGTCCTCTATGTCAGCGCGAGTCCGCTTGTCTAATGGCCTGCCGCCTCCGCCGCCGACGAGTGCCAGGGCCTCCTTCGCGGCTACCTCAGTCACCGGGACCGCCGATGGCCGCAAGCTCGTGCCGACCGCCTTCTCCGCGCAGCCTCGGCATGAGCTTCCCGTTTCGCACCCGTCGCAGGCGCGCTGCAGGTTCGGCCCCGCGCCCGAGTTCCCGCCTGGCCGGATCTGCGACGGGCGGAATCGCCGTGGCGCGGATGTTTCCTGATGCCGATGGCGCGGGTCATCGGCGTTCTGGCGGACAGGCTCGACATGACGCTCCGCGAGCCCCGCAACCGGGCCAGAGGTCATCTGCACCGCTCCTTCAACGGCCACCGGGCCAAAGCCTGGCACGACCGGCGTTATCGGTGCGTCACCGTAGTGGTTGCCGGACCGGTTCGCTGGGCAGCCGCGGAACGGGTACTAGACGGCCGGTGCGCCCGAAACCGCGTTGCGGGCATGCGGGCGGACTGCCATCATGCGCGAGTGCCTACGTTTACCTCCCATGACGGCACCACGCTGGCCTACCGCGTCGTCGGCTCCGGGCCGCTGCTGATCTGCGTTCCCGGTGGTCCGGGCCGCGCGAGCGAGTACCTCGGCGACCTGGGCGGGCTTGTCGGCGCCCGGTCGCTGGTCCAGCTGGACATGCGGGGCACCGGCGCGTCCGCGGTGCCGGCCGATCCGGCGACCTACCGGGTCGACCATCTCGCCGACGACGTCGAGGCCCTGCGCGCGCATCTCGGCCTGGACACGATCGACCTGCTCGGCCACTCGGCCGGCTCGAACGTCGTGACCCTCTACACGGCCGCCTACCCGCACCGCATCACGAGCCTGACGCTGGTCACAGGCCTTCCGCGCGTCGTCGGCCTGCCGCTGGTGGCGGGCCCGCCACCCGGGTACGAGCAGGCACGCTCGGCCCGCTCCGCGGAGCCGTGGTTCGCTGACGCGATGGCTGCCGACCAGGCCTGGGACGAACTCGGCGAGGACGCCACCGAAGACGAGGAAGCGGCCCTGAGAGCCCGGCTCGCGCCGTTCTCGTATGGGCGGTGGGACGCCACGGCACAGGCGCACGCAGCAGCAGCCCCAGCACAGATGTCAGAGCCGGCCCGCGCTGGATTCTACGGCGACTACCACGCAGACCCCGCCGGCCTGCGCCACCGTCTGGCCGGACTGTCGGCACCAGTGCTGCTCATCGTCGGCGAACTCGACGCCGCGCCGACCCCGGCGGCCGCGGCCGAAGTGGCAGCGCTGTTCCCGAACAGCCGGGTCGTGACGATTCCCGGCGGCGGCCACTTTCCGTGGCTCGACAACGCAGAACAGTTCTGCGCGGCCTTCGCCGACTGACCGGCAGTCGGATCCAGCGCCAGCCTACCGATCAGCATTGCCGACACGTCACCCCTCCCAACATCACTAAGTGGTCCGCGCCGTAAGTTCTTCGGGGGTTGATCTTTGTCAGTGGCCGAGGTAGAGGTCGCTGGCGCAGTCGAGAGCTTGATGCGGGGTCCCCGCAGGCAGGCTGGTGGGCAGGATCTGGTTCTCGTAGTGGCCGGCGAGATCATCAAAGCGGGCATCGCCGCATCGAAGTCGCGCTACGTCAAGCCGGTGTTCGCCGGCGTGACGCCCGGCATGGCCATCGCGCGCGAGGAGATCTTCGGCCCGGTGCTCTGCGTGCTGCGGTACGAGACCGAGCACGTCGCGGGCCCCTTGCTGTCGCTGGCCGCCCGGCCCGCGCGCAGCGTGGGCCCCGTGCTGTCGTCATAGCGACGTCGTGGGCCCCTAGCTGCAGCCGGGCTTGAGGGGCGGCCGAGGCCCGGGCCCCTTGCTGTCGTGGGCTGGCCCGCCCGAGCGGCAGCGCGGGGCCCGCTCTGCCACAGGCCGCGTGACAACCCCGAAGAACTTACGAACCAGACCACTAAGCAGCACCCGGCTGGTGCGTTTGCCGCCGAAGGATGAATGACCCTTTACGAAGCCGTGTCTTCAGCCGAACATATTAGGCGGAGCTGGATATGCGTCCCGGCTTTGGACGACCGAGGCACAAGCGAAGGAGCACGAATGAACAGAGCGTTACGCAGGCGCGGCCTACGCGCGACCCTGACCCTCGTCGCATCGGGCGCCGCGACCCTGGCCGTGGCCGGGGGATCCGCCCTCGCGGCAATTCCTGCCCCGTCTCACGCAGTCGCCTGCGTCATGAAGGCCAGCACGCCGGTCCGGGCAGGACACATCGCGGGCGTCATCGGCGCGGTGTCCGCCCGCGCAGCCTGTCACGCGGTCAACAGCGCCAACCACATCCAGAGCAGCGTTACCAGGGCCGGCAACCCCGCTCTGGGAACTCCGCCATTGCTTTTCCACGGCGGCAACGTCATGGGGACAAGCTCGACCGGCACCCTGGTCATCACACCCATCTTCTGGAACCCGGCCAGTCACCCAATGGCGAGCACTTACAAGAGCCTGATCACCCAGTACCTGACCGATGTCGCCGCCGCGAGCGGCGCCACCAGCAACGTGTACTCGATCTTGACCCAGTACACCGGGAAAAACGGAGCGGTCCGCTACTCGTTCAAGCTGGGCACCCCGATCAGCGACACCAACGCGCTGCCCGCTAGCGGCTGCACGGTCGCCAGCAACGACCGTTCGGGAATCTACGCTGATGGCTCCGGCTACAACGCCTGCCTCGACGATGCCCAGATCCAGGCCCAGGCCAAGAGCGTCATCGCCGCACACGGTCTGCTGGTCAATGATGCCCACCTCTACGTGATGTACCTGCCCAAGGCGGTTGAATCCTGCTTCAACGCGGGCAGCACGACGACTAGCTCGAACGCCTGCACGATCAACCATCAGCCCAGCGCCGCTTTCTGCGCGTACCACAGCATCGTTTCGAACGGCACCGTGTACGCGAACCTGCCCTTCCCGATCTACAAGTCGGGAACCGGGTTCACCTGCGGCTCTGAAGGCAACTTCGGTGTCACCGAGACGCCGAACAGTAATCCCGACGCCGACACCGTGATCAGTCCGACAAGCCACGAGAGCAGTGAGGCGATCACCGACCCGGATACGGCCACTGGCTGGTTTGACTCCAGCGGCTTCGAGATCGGCGATGAGTGCAACTTCGTTTATGGCTCGACATCGGGCACAGCTGGTCACCTCTTCAACCAGACAATCAACGGGCACCATTACCTGACCCAGGAAGAGTTCAGCAACAGCAGCTTCAAGGCCAGCGGCGGCGGATGCCTCCCGCACCGGTGAGCCCGGCCAGCGACTTAGACGCGTCTCATCCGCCGAAATGTCATAACCAGCGGTGGCCCGGGCAGCTCCCGGGCCACCGCTCCGCAGGCAGGGCCACGGCGAACCGGCCTTCAGGCCGAACGCCGCGGCAACGGGCGGCTGACAACGCCCAGCAGCCGGTCACCGGGGACGTAGCCCAGGGAACGCGAGTCCATGCTCGACTTCGAATTGTCGCCCAGCACGACGAGCTTGCCTGCGGGTACCCGAGCATCTCCGGCCAGCATGGCTGGCAGCCCCGCCGGCAAGGGGTCACCAGGAATAGCGGCGACCCGCTTGATCATCCATTCACGGTGCAGATCGCGCCCTGATGGCATCCTCGTCCAGGTGCTCGGCGCTTCAACAACGACGATCTGCCCGGTGCGCACCGCCCGAAGCCCGGTTCGGCGCACGACCACCCGGTCACCGGCGGTGAGCGTGGGTTCCATGCTCGGTCCGGTCACAGCGACGATCGCGATCTTGCGGCGCACCAGCACGATGCCGGTCACAGCGGTCAGGATCACGAGCGCGCTCAACGCCAAGGCTGGCACCAGCATCAGCGGACAGTCATGTGAGGCCGCCCACGGTCGCGGGTGCCGCCGAGTATCCCTGGGCTTGCAGTGTGAACATACGGGCGTACAGGCCCTGCAGTGCCATCAGCGTGTTGTGATCGCCCTGTTCGCGGACGGCGCCGTCGGAAAGCACCAGGATGTGGTCGGCGTCGCGGACGGCATTCAGTCGGTGCGAGATCAGTACGCTGGCCCGGCCAGTGCGGGTCGCGGTCAGCGTCGCGTGGATCCCGCGTTCCGCTTCCGGGTCAAGCCCGGAACTCGGCTCATCGAGGATCATCAGGTCCCTGCCGCCGCGCAGGAATGCCCTGGCCAGAGCTACCCGCTGCCACTGCCCGCCAGAGAGCAGCACGCCAGTGCGCGGGTCTTCCTTGTCGGTCAGATCGAAGAAGGCGCGGGTCAGCAGCGTCTGGTAGCCCCAGGGCAGCGCGGCCAGCGTGGCGCCGACACCGGCCTGCTCGGCCGCAGCGGCAATAGCGGCCGGCTGGTCCGCAAGACCGAGGTCACCGACGGCGATGTTCTCCGCCGCGCTGAGCTCGTAGGTCATGTAGTCCTGGAACACCACGCTGATCCGGTCCCTGAGCCCGTCGAAGTCCAGATCCCGCAGATCAACACCGTCCCAGCGGATGCTGCCGCGATCCGGGTCATAGAACCGGCACAGCAGCTTGACCAGCGTGCTCTTGCCGGACCCATTCTTCCCGACGATCGCTACCGCCTGGCCGCGCGGGATGAAACAGCTTAGACCGCGCAGCACGTACGGCTCACCCGGTCCGTACCGGAACCAGACATCGTCGATCTCGATCCCGTATCGGAGCGGACCGGGCTTGACCGGTGCCGCGCGGACCGGCAAGTCCGGCTCGGACGCCACCACGGCGTTGTAGCCCTGGAACATGAGCACTGCCTGGTACGTCATGGCTGCGCTGATGATCAGCGCCTCCACCGCCTGCGACACCGACCCGAGTGCCACCACCAAGACCGACACGTCGCCGAGAGTCAGCCGTCCGGCGGCGCTCTGCCATGCCGCCCAGACCAGGCCGACCACAGCGACCATCGCGCCGATGGCCGCCAGGCCGGATTCGCTGGCCAGCACCCGCCGGTCCACCTGCTGGCTGGCCCGCTGCGTTGCGTCCAGCTCGCCGAGCATCCGGGCGCGGAAGAACCGGCCAAGGCCGAGCAGCCTGATCTCCTTGGCCGCGGCCAGGCTGGTGAGCAGGCTGGCATAGAAGAACTGGCGCCGCTGACCGTGGCTGATATCGCTAAACAGGGCCGCCTGCCGACGGGCTATACCTCGCTGCAGGTAGACGGCCGGTATCGCGGTGACTCCGACCACCGCCGCCATCGGCGGGCTGAGTACAGTCAGCGTGCCCAGGAATCCAGCCAGCGTGACGGCGCTTTGCAACACCGCCATGCCGCCGCTGACCACCTGCCCAGGTGCGGAAGCCCCGACTTGCCCGGCTACCTGCAGCTGGTCCTGGAACGCCGGATCCTCAAGCCTGCGCAGGCCTCGGATCTCGGTCACCGACGCGAACAGCTCGGCGGTACCAGCCCGGGTGATCGCCCGGGTGAGCTGAGCCTGCGCGTAGCGTTCGGCGCTGGGCAGCAACATCGCGATGCCGCCGGTGACGCCCAGCAGGAGCGCAAGCTCGACCACGTGCCTGCCGTGCCCGGCCGCGAGCGCGTCCAGGACCGCTCGCAGCAGCCAGGCGGTCGCCACCGGAGCAAGACCGGTGAGCAGGGCGGCCGCGACCTGTACCGCGACCTGCGCCCGCCCTGCGCGCCAGCAGCGCGCACCGGCGCCGAGCAGCGTCCGCGCTAGCGCGTCGGCGCGCGGCGGTGGCGAGTCCGGCGGCATTCCGCGATGCCGGCGACTCACCGCGGCGAGGTGTCAGCGAGCGCGGGCAACGCCGCCGGTTCGTGGCTGGCGGCGCTGACCGACCCAGTCGCGTCCAGCAGGCAGAACGCCGGATAGCCGCGGACCTTGAAAGCGGTTTCAAGCTCACCGCCGGGCCGCTCGACGCATACCGGTGCTACCGCGGCGAGCCGCTCGGCGTAGCCGACTGGCTCCGGCTCGGAGTTGGCGATCACGACGAGCACCTCGTCCCGCGCGATGTGATTCTCGCGCAGGTAGTCGACGAATACCGGCACGCTCTCCGGGCAGGCCGAACAGCCTGCGGAGAAGAACGCGACGAGCCGCAATCCGATCGGCCCGGTCAGCTGCTCGCCGGTGGTGCCGAGCGCGGTAAACGGCGCCGGGACCTCACCGGCGGCCAGGTCCGTTACTACGGTGTCCGGACGGAAGCCGGCCAGCAGCTCGGTGTGGTCGCGTAGCCTGCGGATAACGCCGAAGGTCAGCAGCAGATTGGCCAGGCACAGCAGGCCGACCACTGCGACCGCCGCACTAAGAATCGCCATTGTTGACACCTTTCTTTGGCGTATTTTGCGCCATCTGGGCACCGGGCGCTGTGGCCTGGCGTTTGTCCAGGCCACAGCGCAGTTATCCGGCTTACTCAGCAGCTATTTACCGTGAAGCATGCATTGCAGCTGATGATGCTGCAGTTACAGCGCACACGGCAGACCTTCGCCCAATGATGGCCGTTGTGGCAAGCGCCGCTGAAGCAACTCAGCGTGACTGGGCCATTGCAGGCGCAAGCGCTGGCGGTGATCTTCGGCACTACCAGGCTGAGCATCCGGTCGGCGACTTTCTCGATCAGCGTCAAATCGTTTCACCTCCTTTCAATACTTGGCTGACACGACTGACGCGCGTAGATCTTGCCGAAATTCGTGCGGGGGCTTCTCTGCAAAGGTCTCAACCACTGCGCCCGGCGAGCTAAACTGCAGCCTCTTGCCTCGCATGCCCGCCTGGAGCGAAACGGCCAGAGCAGACCACAAACCGATTGTCGGCGAGCCCGGCCGGATCGGACCAGGAAGTTTGACCGGCAATTTAGGCGGAAGAATTGCCGGTTCGGTCCGGCGCGCCGCCGCCCATCCGTCGATGCGCCAACACGGCGTGCCCGCCGGCCAGTGAAGCTGGCAAGTGTTGTTTCGTAACGTATCGGCAGGACGACGTGCGTAGGGGCCGTTTGCGAGGTTTGACACGATTTCGGCCGGCGAATGCGACGATCATAGCAGCCCTGGGAGGAGATATCGCCGGAGACTGCCGAGTCATCGGCGGCCACATGGTCACGATGCTTGCCGCACGCTGGGAAGCTGGAGCCGATCGGTATCGCGAGACAGGAGACGTTGATCTTGGCATTCCGCCAATCGTGGCGCGGGACCAACACGTGGTCAGTCGGCTCAAGGACATCAGATATAAACAGGGTCGTCGGCAACCGCTTCGCCCGAGGCCTAGCAGACATACCGACAGGGATGATAGTCGAGAACGATTCTCCAAGCCCAGAGACGTTCATCGATGTCCTTATTCCCGCGTACACGAGCCGCGCCCGCGAGAACGTTCGCGTCGGAGAAGATCTTTTCACGACAGAGGTTTTCGGCCTTCAACTCGCACGCCCTGCGGCAATGCCACTTAGCGTACTTTAATCATGCTTGTGACCTGCCTGTTCGTGCTCGCAGGCAACCGGAGGTGACCGTTTGCCCGGGACCTGGTCCGGCAGCGGGTCAGCTCCGGGACGTGGCCTACGGCCAGGAGCGGTACTTGAGCAGCAGCTCCGGGCCGACGTAGCTGCTGGAATCGGGGCTGAGCAGCAACGCCGGGACGACGTCGCGGATCTTCACGATCCTTTTAGGCTAAGTGGCATTGCGCCCTGAGGTGACGATCGCGCTGACAATGCGCCGACTAAGCGGACAGAAGTTGCAGTGCGATTTGCCGTTCGCCGACGAGCTGAGCGCACTAGTGCTCAAGAGCCTTGCAACGAAAGTCCGATTCAAGGACACCGACATAGCAGATATTTGGCGATGCCTGGAAATTGCCCTCGCAGCGGGGCTTGGGCCCGCCTGAGCGGCGCGCCACAGCCGTAGCGGGATTCGTCTGGACTCGTCCGGAGTAATCAGATCCTCGGGTGCTGGATCGTTTGCGGCCCGGAGCACCAAAGACACTGGTGTCTTCAACCACGTGTCACGCCCGCGGGCGCTCATCAGCCTGACGCTGCTGCTAGCGAGGCGATACACGAGCGCGGAGAAGCTCACGCCAAAGTGGCGCATCAACTCCGCAATCACTGGCTCTTCGACCGGGCGACCTGCGATTACATCGCGCAGCCCGTCGACGGGCATCAGCAAGCCTGCGATCTCTCGCGGGTCGCGGAGCAGGTGGTGCGCTAGCTCGTGTGCAGCGGTAAAACGCTGATGCCCGCGGGAGAATGAAGTACTAACCAACATCATCGCTATGCCCTCGCCATGCGCGCACATCGAGTCCGAAGTGCTGCTCAGCTAGTGTCCTGAGTCGGAAGTTCGTAGTAACCCGCCAAGGCCGTGATCTTCCAAGATCATGACAGGGCGCTGACTCCAGAACAAGGCACGCACGTTACCGGCGAACTGGACCCTGGACTGGAACAAGCCGGGACCCGATGGCTCCCCGCCGCCTTGCTGCCAGGGAATTAACGATTCAGGACACTAGTTCGGCGACGTCGGCAATTGGCGCGCGACCGAAGCCGAGGCCTTGTCACAGCGGCCACCTCGCTGACATCCAGGCGACGCGTACCACGCTCGACTTTCGAGACTTGTGAACGAGACAGACCGATTGCCGCGCCAAATTCCTCGCCCGTCAACCCTCGCGCCTCGCGCAGCGCCGCGATCCGTGCACCGAACTCACTCTCGCTCATGGCACATACTGCGTCAGTTTTGTTGCTAAATTGGAAACAATCTGACGTCAGAGTTGACCGGTCGGCGGGCCCGCGTCGAGTCAAGCTTCCAGATGGTTATCGCGTTGTAGGCACGGAACCAGTAGCCGCTGCCATCGGCAGTCGCCGCTATCGCCGATCTGGCCAGTCGGGGCTGCGACCTGTCAGGGCACTGTGCCGCGGGGCGCGATCCACGCGTGCGATTGGCCGGTCGTAGCGGCGATGTGCTCGAAGTCGGCGTCGTAGTGCAGCATTACCGCGCCGTGGTGCTCGGCCACGGCAGCGGTCAGCAAGTCGATCACGCCAGCCGCGCGATGATGCCCCCGCGCGGCCATCCGGATCTGCACCTCGCGTGCCCTGTCCGCGATGACTTCGCTGATCGGCAGGACGACGTAGAGCTCTTTGCGGCGCTCGGCGATCGTCCGCACATCGCGGAGGTCGCGGCCTGAGTAGCCCGCCTCCAGGTCGACGGTCACGCAAGTGGCGGCCGCGCGATCGGCAACGAGCCCCGCGATCACGTTGCGGATCAGCTCATGCTGGCTCCTGGCATGGGCCGAGGTATCGATCAGGTAGACCTGCCCGGGACCGGCCGGGAGCGTCACCGCCGGGCCGCGCGCATGATCTCCGGATCACCGATATCCGGGCCGACGCCGAGAGCGTACGGGTCATCGAGCAACTGCTCGATCCGACGCCGTCGGCTCGCGACGAACTCCAGCGCGGCGTTGACGGTGTCCTTCTTCGTGGTCGTGCCCAGCTCCTTGGCTGCCAGGTCGAGTGCTTCGTCATTAAGGTCGATCATGGTCTTCATATACATAAGTCTACAGCCGCATATATGCACCCGGCAATATCGCCCGGACCTTGTGACTCATCTCGGTTCGCACAGTGCCCAGTCTCAGCATGCCAACTTGTTAATCTGGTACATGTAGCGCGTCCTGGTTGTCAGATCTCCCCCGATGTGAGGTCTCCATGCATTGTGCCCCGTGGACCGCTGCCACACTCGGCGCGGCAGCGGCGCTAGCCGCTGGGCTAGTCCCGGCCGTCGCCGCACCGTCGGCCCGCTCGCCCTGGCATGTCGTCTACCGGCACCAATTCGCAGCTCACAGCTATTCAGGCTTCACCGCTGTCACGGCGGGCGGGCCAGGTCAGACGTGGGCGGTGGGAGGCTATGGCGTGGCCGGCAACGGCCTTGCCGGAGCAGTTCTGTGGAAGAACCACGGCTGGCACGTTACGCCGGTTCCGCACCCAGGCACCCTCGGCACCATCACCGCGGCCAGCGCGGACTCCGCCTCGGATGCCTGGGCGGTGACGGCGAACGGTTATGTCATCCGATGGGATGGACGGCGCTGGCGGATCGCTAGGCGCCTCGCAGAGCCGCTGGGCGGGCCGCCCGGGGATGTGCCAACCGGCGTACTGGCGGTTAGCGCCCGCAACGTGTGGGTCTTTTATGGAACCTGGCGTGATTCGCGCGGCGCCGTCCATGGCGGTGCGCTGCACGACCTGAACGGGACGTGGACGCAGGTCACCGGCCCAGGGCGGACAGTCATCGCCGCGAGTGCGGCATCGCCGTCAGAATTCTGGGCGATTGGCGGATCCGGCAGCAGTCACGTGAGGCTGCTGCGCTTTGGGCGGGGGCACTGGCGGCCAGTCACTGCCCCGGCGCTGGCGGGCCTGACATTCACCAGCGTCCTGGCCCAGCGCACGGGCGTGGTGTGGGCACTGGGCTGGCGGTCCGGTGGCACCGGGGCCGGCGTGCTGATGAAGCTGTCCGGCGGCCACTGGTCCGGACATTCCCTGCCCGTCGCGATCCACCAAGGGCCGGTCATCAACGGCGCCGCTGCCCTGGCAGGTGACGGGCATGGTGGCGTATGGATCGCCGCACCCGCGTTCTACCCGCACGCAGGGCACTTGCTGCATTTCGTCGGTGGCGGCTGGCAGCAGATAGACCTCGGGGCGAACGTCAACGCTCGTTCCGTCATGGCGGTACCAGGCTCGACTGCCCTCTGCGCCGCAGGCGCGGCGGCTCATTACCAGTCGCGTTACTCAACCGCCCTCGTCTGGTCGACTCGAAACGCCTGCTAGTCCTCGCCCGCCAGAGGCTCTGCCCGATATCACGCCAGCATCACACGGGGAGCTTGGTCGAGGTCGCCAGCATCCCCGGTGGCTGACCCGAGGCTGACTTCTACGAGGTAGGTGCCGCGGGGATTGACTTTCAGGACGATGCCGTCCCTGTCGACGGGGAGTGTCCGCTCCACGGTTAGGCTGAGGTTGTCTTCCCTGACCCTTAAGGCCAGTTCGAGCTTGGTATACGCCGGGCGCCCGACTTGCTGATACTTCTCCTTGACCCGCTTGAGGTAGGTCCTGGCGGTGCTCTGCCGGATTCCGAGTTTCCTGGCCACCGCGTCAAGGGTCAGGCCGGAGGTGTATGCCCGCAGTACCGAGACTTCACGGTCTGACAGGCGCGGCATACGGCCGCCCCGCTCGGTCGCATCATCGCCGGGATACCCCGTGTCAGCCAGCATCAGATTGACAACGGTCACGAGCGTGGAGATGCTCTCGTCCATCCCCTGCAGCACACAGGCCCCAGCCGCGAGCAGCGCGGAACTGAGAGCTGGGTCCATGCCGCGGATCACGACCAGCACGCTGTGGCCGTCCCGGCAGAGCCGACTGATATCGCCGACCAGATCCGCGGTCACCACTGGATGCTCGCTGAAGTTCCATTTCGCACGCTGCGTCCGGTACGTCGTGGAATCATCAAGAGTGGCCCCGTATCGCACGGGAGCTACTCAGCGTTGGCAGCCAAGGCTGCGGCCAGTCTCAGCGCGCGGTGCTGCATGACCTTCGCGTTGGCCAGCGAGATGCCGAGTTCGCTCGCGGTCTCCTTCAGCGAGTAAGAGCGTAAGAACCGCAGCTGGAGAACCCGCTGATACGGCTCGGGTAAGGCGTCCAGGATCAGCTTTGCCCGCAACTGGGTGGCGCTGCTCGTGTCATCGCGGTCCGGCTCTAACCCGGCGAGCGTGGCCAGCTCGATCGCCGTCGCCTCGGTTGTGAAGGTCGAACGCCAATAGCTGGCGAGCACCGTACGGGCAGTCGCCCGCAGGTACGCCCGGACCTGCCTGGCATCGGCTTCGCTACGGAGCCGCGGCAGTGCGGTAACGAATACCTCGGCGGTGAGGTCCTCGGCATCCGGCCAGTTGCCGACCTTACCTACCATCAGCCGGAGCATCCAGGTCACGTTGTCGCGGTAGAGCTTTTCCCAGGTAGCAGACACGGTGTAGACCAAGCCGCTCATTGGGTGGCTGCGACGGGGCGGCGGGCCAGCGGATTCGGCCTGGTAGCTATCGCGAGGTTCATAGCCCGCCTTTCGTATCGGACTTCTCCCCCCAGCAGCTCCTTTCATTGACTATGCCGCCGGTTGCGTCAGAAATTCACGTCACCAGTTTGGAGGACAACATGGTGCATGGGGTCAGCGCCGCAGGTGGCGGGGCTTTATGGGGCCGGTCAGGGTGTGGCGGCTTCGGCCATGACCGGTGCCAGCACGCGTCCGTTGCCGCTGGCGGTGCAAACCTGGGCCCGCCATTCCGCGATCTCACCTGGATCGGCCGGGGCGCGCTCGCAGAGGACGTAGTGGTGGGGGGCCATCGCGTTGGGCCACATAGCCAAGGCCGCAACGCAATCGGCGTGGATCCGTTCGGGGGGAAGGGCTGCGGAGCCGACGGCGACATAGCACTCAAGGCGATAGCCAAGCGTCGCGTCCGGTACTGCCACCACGTGGTTGGGCAAGCCGCCCACGACCTGGCTGAGCAGCCGCCGGACGCCCTCCAGCTCGATCCAGCACGAGTCGATCAAATACCACCCCGCACCGCGCTCGACGGGCCGGAACCGGGCGAGTCCGCTGAGTTCGTCAAGGGGGACGTCGCGTCCGGCGGCCTCGATGATCAGGCGCACGAGCGCAGCGGCGAACTCCTCAGCGTCCGGTGCGGGCAGGCACTGCGGTTCGGCCCACATGGAGAACTCGACTTCGCCTTCGAGCCGGTCGGCCGTGAGCTGGAGCCGGGACGCTACCCACGATGACTCCACCCAGGTGAGCTGGATGTCATGTCCGCTTATGCTGTCGATGTCTGGGTCGCTCAGCGCGGAGGGAGCCGGCGCCAGCCCGGCCGCGGCGAGCCCGGTCGCATCGCTGAACACGCAATCGCGCGCCCAGTGGGTGCCCCGCTGGTCTTCCACCTTGGCGATCAGCTTCCAGAGTTCTTCGGGGTTGAAGTGACTTCGGCGGTAGGCGGTCAGCGACCTGTCCCGGACGCGGCCGACCAGCTCGTCGAACGTGGCGACGTCCAGGTCGGCCGACATCAGCGCATCCTGCGCGATGGTGCCGAAGTAGTCAGTCAACTCGGGGAGGAACCTGTTGACGGCCACAATCGCCACGACGCACGTGCGAACGCTCAGCCGGTAGCCGAGCAGGGCGCACATGGCAGCCAGCACGACGGTGCCAGGGCTCGCCCCGGTACGAGCGGCGATCCGGGCCAGAGCCAGTGCCGCGGCGCGGGAGCGGACTTCCAGCCGGGGCAGCATCCAGTCCGTGGGCCCGATGCCGGGAGCGGCGAACATCGCCTGCGGTGTCGTGCGCAGCAGGTCTTCCCAGTAGCGCAGCGGGGAAGTGACGCGGCGCTGGCCCGCCGCGGTCTGCTCCCATTCGCCGAGGTCGACCGGCTGCAGCGCGGCCGGTGGCGGCAACTGCTGACCGGCGGCGAGCGCCGACCACTCGCGCCGGAACAGACGCTGGCCGATGGTGTCTACTGCTACATGGCTCAGCACGAAGATCACCCAAACCGGGACGCCGTCCGTGACAATCACCGCGACGCGTATCGGCAACTCGGTAGCGGGGTCGAATCGGATGGCCCGCATTCGCCCGGCGATCTCTAGGGCACACTCGTCGGAGGCACCGCCGGATTCGTAGACCGGCAGGCTCAGCTCACCCGTGGCCGCGACCGACTGCGTCGCCGGTGAGGAGGCCGGCAATGTGGTGCGCAGTCCCTCGTGCCGGAGCACCATCACCGTGATGAGCTCTGCGATCTGGTCGAGCGTACCGTCAGCCGGGGGCTTGATGATCATGCGCGCGTTGATGCTCGATGGATCGTCCTCTAACACGCAGCGGCGCATGTTCGCCTGGCCCGCGGTCATGGGGCCGACCCTGGCCCGGCCGCCGGTGAACCGCACCGCAAGACGCTTGCTGCTCGCCCACTTGCCTTCTTCCACGATGGCCCGCCCGGTTGCTGAGTGATCGTCACGCCCGATAGCCGCGCCGGGTCCGTTCGGCGCTTGACTGAGGTAGCGGCCTGGGTTACACCGCCTCTCGCAGCGGCACGGGCCGCTGCGGCGGCCTCCGGTCACCGGGTGTGTAACCGGTCGCCCTACCTTCTGGGGAGAGACGAGAACATCCGATACACCGAGTGGGACGGCCTATGCAGACGTTGCGTTCCAGGCTTGGCGGGCTGAAACGGCCCGGCGTACCCGCTGCGCTCAAAGGGATCCTCGCGCTGATGCGGGTGCTGCCCACCGTGAGCCCGGCCAAGGCAGCGGTGGGCGCCTTCGGCATCGTCGCGGCGGCACTGCTGCCGATCGCGGTCGCGACGGCGACGGGGCTGCTGATCGGGGCGGCCCCCGCCGCGCTGCACGGCGGATTCTCATCGCCGCCCGGCCACCACCTCATCATTGCGCTGGTCGTGGTCGGCGTTCTGGTGCTGGCCCAGCAAGCCGTCGGGCCGATGCTGATGACGCTGGGCGAGATGCTCGGCCGCGAGGTTGACCGGAACCTCCAGGAACGGGTGATGGCAGCGGTCGGCCAGCCGACTGAGATGGCCCACCTGACTGACCCGGAGGTGCTGGCCGGATTACGGATCGTCCGCGGGCTGGGCCTGGCGGACAACGATCGCCCGAGCCTGGCGGTGGGAGCCCTCACGACCGTGATACCGGCGTGGCTGCGGGCACTCGGGGCAGCGGCCTTACTGCTTTGGTTCCACTGGTGGATCGGCGTTCTGTGGCTGGTGGCCTGGCCCGTCGTCGTTCACTACATGCAACGCGAGTACTTCCGGGTCGGCCAGGTCGGCTACGAGCAGAGCGCAGCGCTGCGCAAGGCGGAGTACCTCCGGGACCTAGCGACAACTGCGGCGATCGCCAAGGAACTACGCATCTGGGGCATGCTCGGCTGGGTGCTCGGCCGGTTCGGGGTGGCATGGGACGCGGCCGTGGCGCCGATATGGCGGCAGCGCCGGCCGCGCGCCCGGGCGGTGTTCGGCTGCACTGGAACCCTGACCGCGATCAACTTCCTGTCCTATGGGTTGCTGGCCTGGGCGGCCGCCCACGGTGAGCTCGGACTGGCCGGGCTAGCCGTCTACACGCAGGCGCTGGGCCTGGCCAACAACTACACGGCTTTTGACGACCAGAACGCGTTTCTGTCCTTCGCCGCGGTCTCAGTCCCCAAAGTCATGGACTTGAGCGCCCGGGTCGGGTCCCCGGCCCCGGCGGTAGCCAGCGTCTTGCGGGAACTGCCCGCGGCGTTCCCGGTCGAACAGATCCAGCTCTCCGGTGTCCGGTTCCGCTATCCCGGGAGCGGCCAGGACGCGCTGAAGGGGGTCAGCCTGCGGATCCAGGCTGGCCACTCGCTGGCCATCGTGGGAGAAAACGGGGCCGGCAAGAGCTCGCTCGTGAAGATCCTGTGCCGCCTCTACTCCCCGGCGGCGGGCAGCGTCCGGGTCGACCGCTACGACCTGTCGGACCTGGACCCGGCGGCCTGGCGCGCCCGAATCGGTGTGCTGTTCCAGGACTTCGCGAAGTACCACCTCAGTGCGGCGGAGAACATCAGCATGGGCGCGCCGCGGTATGCCGGCGACAGCGAACGGCTGCGCGCGGCCGCGGCGCGGGCCGGGGCGCTGGCGCTGATCGAGGACCTGCCCAACGGCTGGGACACAATCCTCTCTCCGGAGTACACAAGTGGCACCGACCTGTCCGGCGGCCAGTGGCAGCGCATCGCACTGGCCCGGGCGATGTTCGCGGTGGACGCGGGCGCACGGGTGCTGATTCTCGACGAACCCACCGCGGCACTGGACGTCCGGGCGGAGGCCGAGATCTACGAACGGTTCCTGGAACTGACGGCTGGACTTACCACGATCCTGATCTCGCACCGCTTCTCTACGGTGCGCTGCGCGGAAAGAATCGTCGTGGTCGAGCAGGGGGCCATCGTTGAGGACGGCAGTCACGCCGAACTGATGGCCGCGCAGGGACGGTACGCCCGGATGTTCGATCTCCAAGCCGCCAGGTTCGCCGGTCCCGTGGCCGACCGCGACCGGTCCGGATCGGCCCGGACTCGGGGAGAGGTACAGGCCGGACATGCGTGAAACGATTCGGGCGTACGCGGAGCTGATGGGGATCGGGTTCAGGGCCGCACCATGGGCAGCGGCGTTCCAGCTCTTCACGGGCGTCGTGTTCGCGGTTGCCACCCCCATCATGGCGCTGGGGGCCAAGCTGCTCGTGAACGCCGCGATCTCCGGAGACCTCCGCGGTGCGCTGCTGGCTGCCGGGCTGCTGGCGACAGCACTCGGCGGTGCGCTGACCTGCGTGTTCTATTACGTGCACTGCCTGTTCACCGTCCAGGAACGGGCCGGGGCGGTCGCCAGCCTGCGGCTTATGGAACTGGTTGGAGGCGCCGAAGGGCTGGCGCACTTCGAGCGCCCCGACTACCTCGACCAGGTGCAGCGGATCCGGGAGGAGCAGTACCGGCTGGCAAGCATGGTGAATGCTACGGCCGGATTGCTGCGGGTCGGTGCGACGCTGGCCCTGACCGCCGTTCTGCTCGTCCAGGTCGATCCGCTCCTGCTGATATTGCCCGCGTTGGCCGTGGTGTCGTTCTGGTTCGGCAAGCTGATCCGCGATCTCAAGGTGGCGGCACAGGAGGCCACGAGCGAAACTGAACGGCTGCGCAGGCATCTGTTCGAGCTCGGGACGTCCGAGTCTTCAGCGGGCGAACTGCGCGTCTACGGCCTGACGAACCTGCTGCACGAACGGCACCACCGGGTGTCCGACAGCGTGATACGCCGGCGCAACCGGGCAAGCTGGCGGGTAGGTGGCCTGCAGGCGATTGACGCCACAGTGAGTGCGCTCGGTTACGTCGGCGCGATTGTGCTGGTCGTCGTTCTCGTGCTGCACAAGCAGGCGTCCGCCGGCGACATCGTGCTCGTCGTAGCCCTGGCCGCTCAGATGAACTCCAACATCGGGACGGCCGTCCTGTACGGAACCGAGTTCCTCTTCGTGCTGCGGGTGGGGCAGCGATTCATGTGGCTCAAGCGGTACGCGGCCAGCGTCTTCCGTACGGCCCAAGTACCCGCGCCGGTCCCGGGTTCGCTGCGCCAGGGAATCGACCTTCGTGACGTCCGGTTCGCCTACCCGGGCGCCGGGCAGACCCGCGAGGTGTTGTCGGGGGTTTCGCTGCATCTGCCGGCAGGTGCGGTGGTCGCGCTGGTGGGAGACAACGGCGCGGGCAAGACGACGCTGGTCAAGCTGCTCTGCGGTTTCGCTGTGCCGGATTCCGGCCAGATCTTCGTCGACCATGCGGATATGAACGCGTTCGATCCCGGGGAATGGCGGGCCAGATGCAGCGCCGCGTTCCAGGACTTCTCCCGGCTGGAGTTCCTGGCCCACGAGACAATCGGTGTCGGCGACCTCCCCCGCATCGACGACAGGGAAGCTGTCTGCGTGGCGGCCGGGCGGGCCGGTGCCTCCGATGTCGTCTCCAGCCTCCCGAACGGGCTGGACACCCAGCTCGGCAACCGCTGGGAGGGCGGCGTCGAGCTGTCAGGTGGTCAATGGCAGAAGCTCGCGCTGGCTCGCGGCCTGATGCGCTCCGATCCGCTGCTCGTAGTTTTCGACGAGCCCACAGCGAATCTCGATGCCCACACCGAGCACGCGTTGTTCGAACGCTTCGCTGAGGCGGCCCGCGCCGCCCGGCAGCGCAGCACCATCACCCTGCTGGTGTCGCACCGGTTCTCGACCGTCGGCATGGCCGACCTGATCGCCGTGCTCGACGAGGGGAAGGTCAAGGAGTTCGGTAGTCACCAAGACCTGATGTCGCTGGGCGGCATATACGCCGAACTCTACGAGCTTCAGTCCAGGGGTTACCGATGACGGCAGCCGTCGAAGCGGGGCCAGTGCTGCTGACTGGAACTCGGCGTCGCTGGGACTGCCGCCGGATCGCGGTGCTGCGTGAGGAGCGCGGCTGGTCCCAGGAGGAGCTCGCCGAGCGTTCCGGTGTCAGCGTGCGCACGATCAGGAACCTCGAACTCGGCTGGGTGCAGAACCCGCGGCGGTCATCCGTCGATCGGCTGGCGGACGCGCTGGGCGTCGAGGGCGAGCAGGACCACCGGGCCGCCGGCGCTGCCGAACAGGTGCGCTGGCGAGGGCCGCAGCCGCCGCCTTCGGCCATGGTTGGCAGTTACCGCGACCACGAGCGGCTGATGAAGACGGTACGGGCCAATAGGCTGACGACGTTCTTCGGCCCGGGGGGCGTGGGCAAGACGCGGCTGGCGCTGAGCATCGCGGCCGAGATCGGCCATCTCTTCCGGCATGGCGTTGTGGTGGTGGAACTCGGCGACTTACCCCCCGAGCGGCACCTGCGCGGGCGCCAGAGCGCCGCGGTTCTGCAACGGGTGCGGCGGCAACTCGGCGGCGATCCAGCGTTAGGCGGCATAGCGCTCGGCGGCATGGCCACGATCGGCGAAGAAGAGGCCAACCTGCTCCTGGTCCTCGACAACGCGGAGCACATACCGGACAGCGTGACGGCTGTGACCAGAGAGCTGCTCAGTACGTGTCCCGGGATCCAGATCCTCACCACGGCACGCCGCCGGCTGACCGAGCGACTGGGGGTCAACCGGGAAATCCGGCCGCTGTCAGCCGCGGGTCCGCCCGCCCACACGCTGGCGCACGACCCGGCCGTGGAACTGGTGCTGCGGCATGCCGGCGCTGACTCCTGGGCGGCGGCAGACGACCTGGCACGGGAACTCCCGCTGGTAGCCGAGCTGTGCCGCCGGCTTGGCCGGCTGCCGCGGTACCTGGAGTTCGCCGCCGAACGATTGCGCACGATACCGGTCAAGCTGCTGCTGGCTCACGGCCCCACGAAAGAGATGCTGTCGTCCAACGATCACGCGCTGCTGCCACATCAGCGGTCCCTGGTGGGCAGCCTCCGGTGGGACATGGACCTGCTCACAGAGGATCACCGCCGGCTGCTCGGAGAGATCGCGGCCTGGTCGGCGCGCCGGTTCACGGTGGACGACATAGTGTCTGCCGATGGCGCGCTCACGACAGCGGTCACGACCCCCCTTGCCCTGCTGTCTGACCTGCAGGAGACGTCGCTGATCGTGGCTGACACGCGAGAGAAGTACCGTTACCGGCTGGCGCCCTACGTGGCCGAGGTGGCCGCGCAGCCGACCTTGTTCGGGCGCATCGCCTGAGTCGGGCGGGTCAGGCCAGGTCGGGCCAGTCCGCAAGCTCGTCGCCGTGCGCATGGATCAAGGCCAGTACGGTCCGCTCGAGGCCGAACGCCATGCAGGAACTGTGGGCCGGGCCGCCGTCGGCCAGGCCGATGCCAAACCGGTGGCCGAGGTGGTCTTTGTGGCAGTTGGCAGAGGCGATGGCCGTTCCCGGATCCGTCTCGTGCACTCCGGCGACGAACTCGTACTTCAGGTGCTGCTCGATCTGGCTGGAGCTCATGAACCGGGCACCGGGGCCGAAGAACGGGTCAGCGGCCGGCTGCACCGAGAACGTCAGCCCCAACCCGGCAAAGAGAGCCTCACAGCGGGTGATCCAGGAGTCCCGCCACTGCCAGGCCGTATCCTCGTCAGCCACCACGACGAACTCACGCATGCGGAAGGACCGGAAGCGCCCGAGTTCGCTGGTCGCCTCGTGCCGGTAGCAATAGCCCATGGCGTCGCAGAAGAAAGGTTCCTCCAGCACGCGATCGGAGAGCTGCGGATAGACGCTGTAGCAGACGGCCGGAGCCAGCACGACGTCGGCGGGCACCCGGGCACCGTCCTGCGGCATCCCGGCTGCGGACGCCTCAGGCGGCAGGGCGTGCACGGTGCCGAGCAGGTGCGGGAAGGCCTGCGTGTACTCCGCACGTTCGATGTCCGCCAGCGGCACCACCGGCGGATACCAGCACGGTCCCGGCGAGTCTGACGGGCCGGCCGTCGTCAGCAGCGCCTGCAACCGCGCCATGACCGTCTCGAACTTCGGTGCGAAGCTCAACAGTCCCGCGACCCCGCTTGGCCGCAGCCAGCCACCGCTGATGAGCCGCCGGAGTGGGTGATCCGCTGCTTGGTCCCAGCTCGCGGGCTCGGAGCCGTCGGGTTGCCGCAACCCGATCACATTTGTCATCGCCTTGGTCACGTTCCTTCGTCCGGGCCCAGTGATGGGCGACTGCTTCGGAATGCCAGGGCCGCGGCCCAGGTCACGCAACCGCGCTGGCAGGGTGCCGCAAGCCGCTGCGCTCAGCAGAGCGGCGTAGTCGCGGGCCAGGCCGCTGGCCGTCTCTTCGGTGAACAGCGAGGTGTTGTACTTGAATTGCGTCCGCATGGTGGTGCCGCAGTGGACCACCTGGAGGGTGATGTCGCACTGCCCGAGCTGCTGCGGGATGGAGAACCCGGAGATCTCCAGGCCGGCATATTGCGTGCGCCGGCCGGGCACCAGCGTGGCGGAAAGCGGCACCGCCGGCTCCGCGGCGGTCATGACGAACATCACTGATATAAGGCCGGCCACGCTCGGATCGCGTGCGACGGAGGCCAGAGCTGGCATGAGGGCGAACGGGTAGTCACGGTGCATCAGCCCGCACCACAGCCGGCCACTCGTCCGGCGGACAAGCGCGGTAAAGGAGTCGTCGGGATCAAGACGCCCGCAGAACGGCAGCGTGTTGACGAATAACCCGACCGATTCGGTGAACTGACGACCAGGCCTCAGCGTCACCGGGTACCCGATTACGACGGAGGTGTGCCCGCTGAACAGGTACAGCAAGAGCTGAAAGGCCGAGAACAGATAGGCGGACACTGTCGCGTTCTCCGCTGCCGCGGCTCTCCCGACGCGGGCCGTCACGTCGTCGGCGAGTTCCAGCTCGACCGCAGCGCCCGCGAACCGGTAGGCGCTGGGCCGTCGAAGGTCGGTGGGCAGACCACCACCGTCCGCGATATCCGTCAGTTCGCGCTGCCAGTACTTCCGCGCGGAGTCCGCGCGCGATGAGCCAAGATAACTGCGCTGCCAAGCCGCGAACTCGTCGAAATCGGCGCTGGTGCGAAGGACGGCCCGCTCGGCACCTAGGGACAGGGTCGCGTACCTGGCCAGAATCTCGCGGAGCACGAGCATCTGGGACACGTAGTCCATCACGATGTGATGCGCCACCACCATCAGGACGTCCGGGCCCGCGGCCCCGTGCAGCAGGGCGACCCTGACCGGAAGCTGCCGGTCGAGACGAAATGGGTGCTGCGCTAGGTCCTGCGCGAACGTTCGCGCCGATGCCTCGCCCGCCGGCAGCTCGTACACATCGAGTGCGGGGAACGCGCCTGCCACCGCGCCCTCATGACGGCGGACCTGCGGGCCAGCCGACCGGAATACGCAGTTCAGCACGGCGTGCGCGGACACCGTTTGCTCTACTGCCGACGCCATCGCCGCGACGTGGACGCTGAAGTGCAGGTTCACCGCGACGGACACGTTGTAGGCGCTGCTGTCTGGTGCGAGCTGGTGGAGGAACCACAAAGCCTGCTGTGCGAGGGTCAGCTCATGGCCGGCAACATGCCGAGCATCAAAAGGATGCATGCCCTTCCATCTCTGCGCACTGATTGCGATTCCGACAACAAGTAAGACACTTCCGGACTCGCGTCTGGAAGGAAACCGGTACGGCAACTTCCGGGGCGAAAACTGCCGCCCAGCTGCCTGTTCCCCGATGCGCTGTTCGCCTACGCTGGCGTCGTAATGCCATCGCTCATCCGAGGCGAGCAACGGTGATATGTGAACGCGCGTATGAAATGGTCCTGGAGAATGTCTTTCTGCATCTCGGCCACGTGATAGAAGAGCTCGATGTCTATTTGAAAATGGAAGGCCTCAACCCCGCCGGGTCGATCAAGCTGAAGGCCGCCGCCAGCATGGTGGAAGATGCCGAGGAAAGGGGAATCCTCAAGCCCGGTGACAGGCTCATCGAATCCTCCTCGGGCAGCCTGGGTATTGCGCTCGCCATGGTGTCCGCTGCCAAGGGATACCGGTTTCTCTGCGTCACTGACCCGAACACTTCACCGCACAGTCTGGACGTCATGAGGGCATTGGGCGCCGAAGTGGCCGAGGTAGACCAGCTGGATGCCAGCGGCGGCTATCTCGGCAGCCGGATATCCCACATCGAGGAACGCCTCGCCGAAGACCCGAACCTCGTATGGCTGAACCAGTACGCGAACCCGGCGAACTGGATGGTGCACGAGAGATGCACGGCGGCGGCGATCACGGCCGAACTGCCGCGGGTCGACTACTTGTTCGTCGGTACTGGGACGTCCGGGACGTTGATGGGCTGCGTTAGCCACTTCCGGAAGGTCTCACCCAGCACGAGGGTCATCGCAGTTGACGCGCTCGGGTCGGTAAGTTTCGGGAAGCCGGCCGGGCCGAGGTTCATCCCCGGAATTGGCGCCAGCAGACGTCCGGAGATCTTGCGCCCGGAACTCGTGGACGAGGTGGTGCTGGTGCCCGAGGCGGACACCGTCAGAACCTGCCGGTGGCTGACGCGACGGCTCGGGCTGTTCGCAGGCGGCTCGACTGGCTCCGTCGTCTCGGCGATCCGGTCGCGCGCGCCTGACCTGCCCCCCGGATCGTGCGTGGTTGGCATCTGCCCGGACTTCGGCGGCCTGTACGCGCGCACGATCTACGACGACGCCTGGGTAGCTGAGAAGTTCGGGGTGGACTGTCTCGCCCGAAGCGCCAGCGACCTAGCGGCGCAGGACATCAGCGACGAGACCGTGCGGTCAACTGTGAGGAGCTGAGCCACCCGTGTTCCCGGTCCGCAATACGAAAGCGCGGCATCTGATCTCACTTGATGACCTTCCCTGCGAAGTTGTGCGGGACATTGTCAGCCACGGAGCGGAGATGGGGCGGCGCGCGACGCGGGGGGCGAGCGCCGAGAGAACCAGATTGGCCGGGAAGGTTATCGGTGTCTTCTTCCGCAAGACCTCCACGCGTACGCGCACCGCGTTCGCGGCGGGTGCGCTTCGGCTCGGCGCTGGGGTCATCGTGTACGGGCCCGGCGATCTTCAGCTCAACACCGGGGAGAGCAGTGAAGACACTGGCCGCGTGCTGGCTGGGATGCTCGATGCCCTGGTCGCCCGGACGGCCGGCGACCCATGCGAACTGAGGCTCTGGGCCGCCCAGGAGCGGATGGCGGTCATCAACGCGATGAGCGCCGACGAGCACCCGACGCAGGCCCTGGCCGACCTGACCACGCTGACGCTCCGGTTCGGCGCGGTCGAAGGACTGCGTCTGCTGTATGTGGGAGAGGGAAATAATACGGCCGCGGCGCTGGCCCTGGGGCTTAGCCGTTACCGGGGTGTCCAGTTAGACCTGCGCACCCCGCCCGGTTACGGGCTCGCGCCCGAGATCGGTGAACGCGCGGCTGCCCGTGCCGCTGCGAACCGGTCGACCGTGCGGGAGCGGCATGATCTCGCCGACCTGCCCGGGAGCGCCGACGTGGTGTACACCACGCGCTGGCAGACGACCGGGACGACCAAGCCGGACGCCAACTGGCGCCAGGTGTTCGCGCCGTTTGCCGTGGCAGCGGACCTGATGGACCACTTCCCCCAGGCGGTGTTCATGCACGACCTGCCCGCCCACCGGGGCGAGGAGGTGGCCGCGACGGTGCTCGACGGTCCCGCCAGCATCGCCTTTGAGCAGGCGGAGAACAAGATGTACAGCGCCATGGCGGTACTCGAGTGGTGTGTCGGTAGCCGGTGACACCCGAACCGACGGCTTAGAACGAGTTGCGAAGGGAGGCAGGAGTGCTCCATCTGCGCCGGGTCGTGCCCTTCGTCCCCGACAGCCGCGTCGCGGTCGAAAGCCTGCGCGATTCGCTCCACCTCTCCGCCAAAGAGATCCTCCTGTTCACCCGGTTCCTGGGTCTCGATCAGATCGCCGCCGCTGGCCAGGTGACCGTACTGGACATGCTGCACTCCACCGGCATCGCCGCGCTCGCGGGCACGGACAGCTCACGGGTGCGATATCTGATTCACGCGCACACCCTGCCGCACATCGTGCCGCCCGGACTGCGCCACATGGACTGGCTGCGGGAGAAGCTGGACCTGCGGCAGGCGCGGTCTTTCACGATGTCACACCAGAGCTGTGTGACCGGCCTGTACGCCCTGAGAGTGGCCGAGGTGCTGCTGCGGGCCGAACCAGCCGGCAGCACCGCGCTGATCGTGATCGGCGAGAAAGTGCTATCCCCGGTTATCCAGCACATACCCAATACCACGGTGCTTGGCGATGCCGGTGCGGCCAGCCTGGTCGGGCTCGAAGGCCCCGGAGACGCCGTTCTGGCGGTGACCCATCGCACGCTCGGTGAATTCCACCAGGCCGGGGGGATGTCACCTGAGCTGCGGGCCCGGTACCTGCGCTGCTACGCCCCGACGCTGGCGGCAGTGATGCGGGAAGCGGTGCGGCAGGCCGGGCTGACGATGGGCGACATCGCCCTCGTTCTGCCGCACAATGTGAACCGGTATTCCTGGAGCTCGGCCGCCCGGCTACTCGGTGTCTCGCTCGACCGCGTCTATCTCGACAACGTTCCCCGGACCGGTCATTGCTTTTGCGCGGATCCGTTCGTCAATCTCTCCAGTGCCCGCGCCAAAGCAGTGACGAAACCAGGCGATACAGTGCTCATGGCCTCCGCCGGCTGGGCCGGGTCTTTCGGCGCCGTGGTCGTCAGGATCGCGGAAGAGGAAGAACGCGATGGATGACGCGGACGGCGCACCGGTCAGCGGTGGCTTCACCACGAGGCTCAAGACGGCCGTCACTGACGACCCGGCCGCACGGTTCGTCTACCTCAGCAACTTTGAGGTCGAGCGGTGCTGGGGGCAGAGCGAACCCCGGCTTCCTGGTACTGGCCTGACCTTCTCCGCGGCCATGGTGAACAGGATTGAGGAAGTCGGTGTCCTGCTCGCAGATGACGGTGACGCCGTGGTGCTCAAGGCGCCTCTCGACCCAGCGCACCGTAGCTACCTCGCCTCGCTGGACGTGGCAGCGGGCCACCAGCTTGTCGTGGACCAGAACGAGCCGCGGCGAACCGTGACGCGTGACGTGCTGTCCTCCCCGAAGTTGCTGGCCAAGCTTGAGGCCATGGCCGACGGCCGCACCTACCTCATGCCGCTGGGAGTCTCGCCCGACGAGGAGCTTCTGTCGCAGACCGTGAGGATGCCGCTGGCCGCGCCCAGCGCCGCCGTGTGCCGGCGAGTGAACGGCAAGATCTTCAGCCGCCAGCTCGTCAACGCCACCGGCCTGACGCCGGTACCGGGATCGGAGTGCCGCACGCGTGAGGAACTGGCGGCGGCGCTCGACGCGCACCTGCAAGGCGACGCTCGCGTGGTCGTCAAGGAGTCACTCGGTGTATCCGGCCGTGGCATGGTCGTGCTGGACAGCCCGCGACGGGCCGCGCGGCTTCTGCGCATGCTGGACACCCGCGGCAGCCACGCCATTTCGGTCGTCGTCGAGCGCTGGATCGACAAGCAGGCGGACCTCAACTACCAGTTCATCGTCGGCCGCGACGGGACGGTGATGTTCGAGACCGTGAAGACGGCGCTCACCGAGAACGGGGTGCACCGCGGTCACCTCTTCCCGCCGGCGTTGCTCCCCGGCCAGATCCAGGAACTGGAGGCGGCTGCCAACGTGATCGGCAAGGCATTGGCGGACGAGGGCTACTACGGGGTGGTCGGCGTGGACGCGATGCTCGGGGCGGACGGGACGCTCTATCCCTGCCTGGAGATCAACGCGCGGTTCAACATGGCGACCTACCAGAACCGCGTGGCTGAGCGACTGGTCGGCGCTGGCCGTCACGCGCTGGCCACGGCCTTCGAGCTGCGGCCGCAGCGGCCGCACAGCTTCGGCGAGGTGGCGGCCGCACTCGGCGATCTGCTCTACCCCGGCGGCGGAACACGAAGGCACGGCGTGCTGGTCAGCAATCTTTCTACCCTAAACGCCGCCATCTTGGCGGGTGAGCCAGCCATCGGACGCATCTACGCGATCTGCATCGGCGACAACGCCGAGGACGTACAGGTGGTGTTCCAAGCGGCCGGGCGGGCGCTGACGGACATGGTGCTGAGCAGCATGGTGATCGCGCCATGAGATCAGTCATCGACTGGAACGACATCGCCACCCGCTACGGCACCCCCACCTACGTATACGAGGGCGACCGGCTCATCGAGGACCTGACGTCACTGCGCGCCGCGCTGCATCCGTGCGTGGAGGTCTTCTACTCCTTGAAGGCCAATCCGAATCGTGGCGTCTATGACGTGCTGCACAGCGCGGGTGCCCGCGCCGAGGTGTCCTCGTTAGCCGAACTTCGTGTCGCTCTGGCCGCCGGCACAGACCCAGGTGACGTCATCTTTCTCGGGCCGGGCAAGAGCGAGGAGGAGATCGAGGCCTGTGTCGTGGCCGGAATCTACGCGCTGGTCTGCGAATCGCTGCCTGAACTTGAGCAGATCGACCGGGCCGCGCAGCGCCTGGGGGTACGGCAACGAGTGCTGCTGCGGGTCAACCCGGCCTATCGGGTGACCGGTTCACGGCTGACCATGGGCGGCCAGCCGCGCCAGTTTGGCATCGACGAGGCCACCGTGCTCGCGGCGGGGCGGGCGCTGGGCCGCTACCGGCATACCAATGTCGCCGGCGTCCAGGTCTACCTGGGCACCCGCATCCTTGACCCAGACGTGGTCGTGCGGAACACCGCGTACATCTTCGACCTGGCCGAGCGGATCGCGGCGGCCACCGGAACCCGCCTGGATGCGACGGATGTCGGAGGTGGCCTCGGGGTCGCCTACTTCGACGGCGAGGAGGACCTCGACGTCGCCGCGCTCGCGAAGGGCTTCAACTCGCTGGTGGAGCAGTTCCGGGCCGCCCATCAAGACACCAGGATCATCCTGGAGTCGGGCCGCTACCTGACGGCGGGCAGCGGCACCTACGTCATGCGCGTGCGCTACGTGAAGCAGTCCATGGGCGAGAACTTCGCGGTCACCGATGGCGGTACGCACCACCACATGGCCGCGGTCGGCATCGGTTCGTTCGTCAAGCGGAACTTCCCGGTTGAGCTGCTGTCCCGGCGGGCCGAACCGGTCGCCGCGTGGAACATCACCGGGCCGCTGTGCACGCCGAACGACCTACTCGCCAAGGCCGTGCGGCTGCCGGAGCTGGCCGAGGGAGACCTGCTCGGCGTGCGGCGGTCCGGCGCCTACGGGCCTTCGGCGTCGCCGGTCTACTTCCTCAGCCACGGCCACCCGGCCGAGGTCGTACTGCTGCGGGGGCAGGGCTACCTGGTCCGTCGCCGGGACACCGTTGACGACGTGCTGGCCAAGCAGTCGACCCATCCCGACCTGAGCCGACACCGGCCACCGGTACCGAGTATTTGACAAGGAGCGTGGACACTGACATGGCCAAGACGCGTGCCGTGGTGAAGCAGGTCCTTGCCGAGGTTCTGAATAGGGAAATCCCGGACCTCGGCGACGACACCCGGCTGCTGGGTGACCTCGGGCTCGACTCCACGAGCGTCATCGAACTGCTGGTCGCCCTGGAGGATTCGCTCGGCGTCCAGTTCGACCCCGACCACCTCACCATAGATATCTTCGACACCTTCGCCACGCTCGTGGGTTACGTCGCCCAATGCGAGGCAGCACAGTGCGAGGCAGCCCAGTGCGAGGCGGCCCAGTGCGAGGCAGCCCAGGAGCGGGTGAGCTGACCGATGTCGGCAGTGTGGCTGCGCCGCCCGGCCGTCCGCGTCTGCGCCGGTCGCCCGGGCACCCGGCCGTCGGGCGAGCAAGCCCGGTTCATGACGGATTTTCTCGCGGACTTCGGCATGGAACCCGACTGGGAGCTGTACGCCCGGGGCGGCGGTAACTCCTTCATTGAGATGAGCCAGGAACTCTTGGACAGCCTAGACCGGCCGCTGCCCGCGCTGGACGCCGCGCTGCTCGCCTACCATCTGCCCGACCACACGGTCATCGAGGTCGCGGGCTGCTACCTGGCGCAGCGGTGCACCGGCAGCCCGGCGGTGTTCTCGGTGGCCGGCCAGGGCGTAGGCGCTCCTTTCACGTCTCTGCGCATCCTGGCTTGCATGCGGCAGGCAGGCGAGCTGAGCCACGGCGCGGTGTTCGTCTTCGATCACGGCAGCGCGCCCTACTGGGACGCCGACGTCCATGACGGCCCAATTCGTGACAGCACAGTTCAAGACAGCACAGTTCAGGACTGCGCGGCGCTGCTGTGCATCGACGCGGTCGGCGCGGCCGGCGCGGCCGTGCTCGACTTCGTAGACGAGCGACCCGCCGCCGATCCCGCCAAGTCACTGACGATGTTCACGGCTCACATTCCGGCGGTGCGGATAGCGGCGGGCCGTATGCTCGCTGACCGTCTTGACCCGGAATTCCTGGCCCGGCACGGTGTGACGGCGGGTGGGCCCGGCCAGCTCTGCACCAGCGCCTGGGCCGCGCTAGCGGCGGCCTGGCCTTACGACCGGTATACGGTCGCCGCCGACTACGACCCGCACTCGGGCCGTCTTTTCCAGGTCGGCCTGCGCCCTGGGGCCACGGCGTGACCATCCGCCGCTACTCCGACCTGGGCCGGGACCACGGCCTCGCCGCCGGTTTGGCCGCCGTGCTTGACGGGCTTGATCCGGCTGCGTCAGCGCCGAACCGGCTCGCCGTCCTGCCGGCGACGGTCAGCCTGCCCGCCGGCGCGCACGTGCTGCCGAACGCTCTCGCGGCTCGTGAAGGGCTGGCCGTCGTCCGCTTCGAGGCTGGCGTCGCGGCGTTCGGCCGGGCCCGGGGCCTGACCGGTCAGCGCGCCGCGGCGCTGGCGGCGGTGCGGCTCGGTGTGCTCACCCGCTTACTCGAGCAGGCCGTAGCGCGACTGACGGGCCGTCACTTCGGCGGGATCCCGCTGATCGAGCAGCAACTGGTCGCCGGGACAGTGGCCGACGTGGTCGCCGGCATCGAGCTGTCGGCGGCCCTGCACGTCGACGACGCGCCCGCGGACGTCACGGCGGCCGAGCACGAGCGTCTCACCGACGCCGGCTGGGCGGTGACCAGGCTGTTCGGCGCCGAGGGTTACATCGCCGACCATCCGGCCCGGAGCTTGTACGCCTCGACGCTGGTCGCGGACGTCTGGGTCGCCCGGACGGAGTGCCGGAAGGAGTGAGAAGTGTTCGAGCTCGATGACCGGCTTGGCGCGCTGCGCCGGGCCAGCGCCGAGATCGCCGGGGAACTGCGCGAGCGCGCGCTCGCGGTGGACCAGGTTCCCTCTCGCATGAAGCCGCACCTGGACGTGACGGCCTACCGGATGATCCGCCACTTCATGACCCCGCTGAGGTTCACTGACGGGCCACCCCGGGTCGGCCGCTTCGAGTACGCGCCGGGTTCATGCCTGCAGCAGGTCGTGTGGACGGCGGAATTCGCCTACGGCGACGCCGGCATGGTGATGGCCTGTCCGGGGCCGAGCCTGGCCGGAGTACTTGTCGACGCGCTCGCCGACGAGGCGCAACAGGAGCGCTTCTACAGCGCGCTGGCTGACGGCGTTACCTGGTCCTTCTTCGCGATGACCGAGCCAGGTCGGGGTAACGACGCCAATGCGCTGGAGACCCGGCTGGACAGACCGGCGACCGACCTTTATCTCCTACGGGGGACAAAGCGGTATATCGGCAACGGGTCCCGCGGCCGCATCGGGGTGGTCTGGGCCCGGACCGGCAGCGGGCCGCTGTCGATCCGCGCCGCACTGGTGCAAGCCCCGGTACCCGGTTTCGAGGCCACCGCGCTGGACATGATCGGCCTGCGTGGCGCGTGTCTTGGCGAGATCCGGCTGAACGACGTTCCCGTCCCGGCCGAGATGATCCTCGGACGGCACCTGCCCGCCGCCAGGCGCGGGCTCTGGGGTGCCGTGCGCGTGTTCAACACCATGCGGGCACACGTCGCCGCCCTGGCGGTAGGAACTGGCTTGGCTCTGGTGGATTTGGTCCGCGCCGAGCGCCCGCAGGCACCAGGCGCGGCAGATCTGGTCGCCCGGCTGGACGCGTGCCGACGGCTGGTGTACGCAGCCGGTGCCGCGGTGGACCGCGATCGCGGCGCCGACGGGCTGCCGAGTGTCGCGAAGATCACCGCTGCGGCCCTGGCCCGCGAGGCGAGCCGGTGGGCGGTGCGGTCGCTGAATTCCGATGCGATCGCCGAGCACCCGTTGCTGGACAAGTGGGCCCGCGACGTATGCGCCTTCGAGTTCATGGAGGGCACGACCGACATCCAGCGCCAGCACGTCGCAAGGTCCTATCGGAAAGGCCGGTGTTTCTAAATGGATTTTAGCTTTTTCTTCTTCGCCGCTGACGCCGCGCGGAGCGACTGCTACGACCTGCTGCTTGCGGCCGCGCGGTTCGCCGACGCCAATGATTTCTCTGCGGTGTGGACGCCGGAACGGCACTTCCACTCTTTCGGCGGGCAGTATCCGAATCCGGCGGTGACCGGCGCCGCGCTGGCCGCGGTCACCGAGCGGGTGGGGATCCGGGCGGGTAGCGTGGTGGCGCCGCTGCACCATCCCGTCCGCATCGCCGAGGAGTGGTCCGTCGTGGACAACTTGTCCGGTGGCCGGGCGGGCGTGTCATTCGCCTCCGGCTGGCACAAGGTGGATTTCGTGATCAGGCCGGACCATTACGCGGACCGCAAGAAGATCATGATCGACGTAATCGAGACGGTCCAGCGGCTGTGGCGCGGCGACGAGGTCAAGCTAGCTGATTCCGACGGCGGGCACAGCGCCATACGGCTCTTTCCCCGGCCGGTCCAGGCGGAACTGCCTATCTGGATTACCGCGGCGGGCTCGCCGGAGACCTTCCGCGTCGCGGGGAGGCTGGGCGCGGGCGTGCTGACCCATCAGCTCGGTCAAACCCACGAGACACTGGCCGGCAACATCGCCCTGTACCGGTCCACGCTGGCCGCCGCGCACGGGCAAGAAGCCCGGGGCCACGTCGCCTTGATGCTGCACACCATGATGGGCACCGACACCGAGCAGGTCCGCGAAACGGTCCGCGCGCCTTTCAGCGCATACCTGGCCAGCTCCATCGATCTCATCGCACGGGACACCAGCGCGAGGCCGGGAGATTATGACCTCAGCCGGCTGCCATCCAGGGACAAGCAGTTCATGGTTGATCTTGCTTTCGATCGCTACTTCACCACGGCCGGCCTGTTCGGCACCGTCGACGACGGCATGGAGGTTGTGCGGAGGCTCGCGGCCATAGGAGTCGACGAGATCGCCTGCCTCATCGACTTCGGCGTGGCCTCAGAAGAGGTTCTGAGGTCCCTGCGGCATCTCGGTGAACTCCGGTTGCGCACCGCAAGCCTTCGCCCGCAGTGAACCAGGCGCTCGCAATGACCAGTTCCGCCGATGACAGGCACCGCCCGACCATCGCGGAGATTGCGGCCGCGGATTTCCGCGAGGCCATGGGCCACTTCGCCACCGGGGTCACGGTAGTCACCTCGCTGGGCCCGGCGGGAGAACCGGTCGGCACGACCGCGACCGCGGTCAGCTCGCTGTCGCTGAACCCGCCGCTGGTGCTGGTGTGCTTCGGCCGGGCGAGCCTGACGCTGGCGGCCATCCGGTCCCACGGCGCGTTCGCGGTCAACATGCTGGCCGCGCCGCAAGGGCAGCTGTCGGCGAACTTCTCCCGCCGGGGCCTGGCTGCGACCTGGGACGACGTGCGGCACCGGCCGGGGTGCACCGGCAGCCCCCGGCTGCACGACGTGCTGGCGGTCGTGGAGTGCACGGTGGAGAACTGCCTGCCCGGTGGCGACCACGAGATCGTCGTCGGCCGAGTCCGGGACGCGGAGATGGCACCGGACGGCACAGCCCCGCTGCTGCACTGGCGCGGCGGTTACACCTCGCTCGAGGACCGCTCCCGGCACCACCGGGCTTCGTAAGCTACCGTCACACCAGCACGGAGCCGTTCCCGGGCCGGTACGCCCGACTGCGGCGGCCGTCGAGATGCACGAAAACACGGTGCAGCCAGCGGTCGCTGCCGTCGTAGCGGGGTGTGAAGGCGACTCGTCCGTGCACGACGAGCCGGTTGTCAAGAAAGACCATATCGCCGGGACGCTGCACGAGATCGGTCCGGACGTCCGCCAGCGCCTGGCGCAGCCGCGCCAGGGCTAGATCGGCCCGGTCGTCCAGCGCCGACGTGGCATAGAAGTCCACGCAAAGGTCTGGGTCTTCTGGACTGCCGGATATGACTGGGCGCGGCGGCGATTGGCCCATCGACCGGAACGAGGGCGGTGCCGCGGTGACGAAGCGGGCCTCGCGCAGGATCATCCGGGACTCCTCGCTGATCAGCGGAAAGGCGCGCCGAACGGCGGCGACCTGCGTGCCTACCTGCTCCTGGTGGGCTGGCCGCAGGCAGAGCAGCCCGACATAGTCCGGTCGGTGCGGATGGAACGCGTTCTCGGTGTGCATCTCCAGTGGCACCGAGCCGCCGTTGCTTTGCGAGGTGGCCAGCGCGGGAACGGGGACGATGTCCTGCACCAGAGCCCCGTTTTTCTCGTCGCGATAGGCAATGACTTCGCCCAGTTGCTGCCCAAGCAACACCGCTGTGGTCGCGGGTGCGGTGGCGGCGCGCTGCGCCGAGTCTGGGACGTTTGGCGTCGCTGGGAGCGAGTCAACCTCGACCGGCAGGTTGGTGATGGTCAGCGTCCCGTCCGCCCCGGGGTCGTGGCGGAAGGCTCTGATCGCCGCCATGAGGCGGGGCGGGAGGTAACAGCTCGCAGAGCGCGCGTGGGCCAGCCAGCCGCCGTCGTCGACCAGTCCGGGGGCGGTGTGCGCCAGCTCCTCCACCAGCTCGTGCAGCCCGCATCGTTCCTCGTGGGTAAGGGCTAGACCGTATGTTTCCCCGGGACGGTTGATGCGCACAATCGTCAACGCGTATCTCCATTCCACGGTATTTCAGCAGAATTCTCGCAACGGCGGCGGACCGGTGCCAGGCATCGGAACCGGCAATTCCGCCGCCCGAACTTGCTCGTTAGATGCCTGGCACCGGCATCGGACCAGAACCCAAACTGGATAGCAGGCACTGTGCATCATTTAAAAGGGTGTGTGAAGTGGGATGACCGACCCGGAAGCCGGGCGAAATGACGGCGCCCGCCTCTCCTGTCACGCCGTCGAGCGCATGGTCTGTGAGATCTGGAGCGGCTATTTCGGCCGCCCAGTCTCGCCGCAGGACGACTTCTTCGAGCTAGGGGGCGACTCCCTCGCGCTCATCGACGTCGTGGCCGTGGCGCGCGAGCGCGGGCTGGCCGTGCGCAGCTCGGTCGCACTGCGGAACCCGACTCCCGCCCGCCTGGCGGAAACCCTGACGAAAGGCAATGGCGATCTGAGCGGCGACAGCCGGTGGATCGCCCGACTGTCCCGGCCGGCCAAAACCCAACTGCGGATGTTCTGCTTCCCGCATGTCGGTTCCGGCGCGGCCGCGTTCAACTCCTGGCTCGACCAGGTGCCGGCCGAGGTGGAGCTGTGCGCGATCCGGCTGCCCGGAAGGGAAAGCCGGCTGCAGGAGCCCTTGATGGACGACTGGCGTGAGCTCGTCGGCACTCTCGAACGAGTCATGTCCTCGCTGCTGGACGTGCCCTTCGTCCTGGTGGGCCACTGCTCGGGCAGCGTGCTGGCATACGAGCTGGCCAGGCGCCTGCGCGCCGCCGGCTCGGCGCCGCCGGCGACGGTCGTCCTGTCATCGACCCAGGGCCCGGCGGTTCGCCGGATCGACGAGCCGTTGCATCTGCTGCCGCGCGATGAACTGCTGCGGCGTGTCGTCAACTACGGCGGAATGGCCGCGGAGGTGCTGTCCGACCCCGACCTGATCGACATGTTCGAGCGGATACTGCGGGCCGACTACCGGGTGATTGAGCGGCTGGAGTACTCGGCCGGCCCGCCGCTGGATGTGCCTATCGTCGTTGTCGGCGGCCGCCGCGACGAATTCGTCAGCCCGACGGACATGGCAGCCTGGTCCGCCGAGACAACCAGGGAGTTCTCGCTGCATCTGCTGGACGCGGGCCATTACGTGCTGCGTGAGGCGGGCGGGCTGGTCGCTGGCGTCATCCGGGATCTGGCCGCAGGATGCGTGCGGTCGTGACAGCGGGCTACTTCCAGCTGCCAACGGCGTGGCGGTCCGCGGGCACCGGCGCATCAGCCGACGACTCGGCGGTGGCCGGGTACGCCGACCTCGCCGAACGGCTGGGTACGCTCGGCCGCGCCTGCGGCGCCGAGCTGAGCGTCGTCCTGGCGGCGGCGCACATCAAGGTGCTCAGCATGCTCACCGAGGAACCACTCATCCGCACCGATGTCCTCTGGGCGGCCCGGGATCAGGCGGTGCTGGATCAGGCGGTGCTGGATCAGGCAGTGCGCACCGTCCAGGTGCTGCCAGACGCCGCGGGCACCTGGCGGGACCTGATAGGCCTGGTCCGGCAGGCCCTCGCGTCGCCGGACCAGGTCGGAGGCGGCGACAACCCGGCCCGCGAGGCCGGGGCACTGTTCACCACCGACCCGCTGGCCTGTGCTGACTGGGCCGCGGCGCCGCGTTACGGCTTGTGCGTTGGGCCAGCTGACGGCGCGTTGATGGTGCGCACCTTATCGGTCCGTGACGGATGCCTCCGCAGGCTCGTGTCGATGTACCGGCGCGTGCTCCACGCGATGGCGGATGGCCCGGACGATGACGCTGCCCGCGCCTGCCTGCCACCCGACGAGCTGCACACCGTGCTGGCCCGGTGGGGGACTGGTCCCGCGGTCCCGCGCGGGCCGGGCACGGTCGTCAGCCTCTTCCGGGCGCAGGCGGCCAGAACGCCGGACAGCACCGCCGTCAGCGCACCCGGCACCCGCATCACCTACCGCGACCTTGACCGGCGCTCCGATCAGCTTGCGTGTCACCTCGCCGGTCTCGGGGCGCGCTCGGAGTCCCTGGTCGGCGTCTGTCTCCGGCGGACCGCGGACCTGCCGTCGGCAGTGCTGGGCGTGTGGAAGTCCGGTGCCGCCTACCTTCCGCTCGACCCCGATCTGCCCGGTCAGCGGCTGGGCCAGATGGTCTCCTCGGCCGGATGTGAGCTGATCGTCACCCACGGCGAGCACCTTCCGGCGCTGGCCGCCTGTACCGGGATCAGGTTCGTGGCTTTGGACAGCGAGCGAGAGACAATTGCCGCGCTGCCAGCAACAGCTGCTGGCCTGGCAGCTGCTGGGCCGCCGCCCGGGCCCGCCCAGCTCGCCTACGTGCTCTACACCTCCGGCTCCACGGGGGCTCCCAAAGGGGTGATGGTCCACCATGGCGCCCTGGCGAACTACCTGCTCTGGACGGTGGAGACTTACGCGGCCCGCGGCACAGGCGGGTCGGCATTCTTTACCTCGACCACCTTCGATCTGGGTATCCCCAGCCTGCTCACCCCGCTGCTGACGGGTCAGCGGGTCCAGCTCCTGCCGGACCCGCTAGACACCGCCGACCTCGGCCGGCTGCTGGCGGCCGGCGCGCCGTACAGCTTCCTTAAGATGACGCCCGGGCACCTGAACCTGCTGAGTCTGGATCTTGAGCCGGCGCAGGCGCACGGGCTGGCCGGACTCGTCATCGCGGCGGGCGACGCGTTCCCGGCCGAACTGGCCCGCCGCTGGGCCGAGCTCGCCGGGCCGGGAGGCACACCGGTCGCTACCGAGTACGGCCCAACCGAGATCACGGTGGGCAATTCCGGCCAGCTGGTCACCGGCCACGGCCAGGACGGGTTAATCCCGCTCGGCGCACCGATCCCGAACACCAGCATATACGTGCTCACCAGCCAATGCGAACCTGTCCCGATCGGTGTCCCCGGCGAGGTCTACGTCGGTGGCGCAGGCGTTTCCCGGGGATACCTGCGCGATCCCGCGCTCACCGCGCAGCGTTTCGTGCCCGACCCGCACGGGGCGGCTGGGACCCGGCTGTATCGGACCGGCGACCGCGCCAGATGGCAGCCGTCCGGAAGCCTGGAGTTCCTCGGCCGCACCGACCACCAGGTGAAGGTCCGCGGCTACCGGGTTGAGCTGCGCGAGGTGGAACAGGCGCTGCGCCGGCTGGCGTGCGTCAGCGAAGCGGTGGTGGTGGCTTGCGAGCAGCCGTCCCGGTCGGCGCGGCTGGCCGCCTTCGTGCTGCCGGCCCCCGGTCAGGCTGTGGAGCCATCCCGCCTGCGTGCCGGCCTGGCCGCCGAGCTACCCGAGTACATGATCCCGGCCGAGATCGTCACCGTGGGCGACATCCCGCTGACCGCCAACGGAAAGGTAGACGTCCGCGCGCTGCAGGGAGTGGGCAACGGCGTCGGCGCCCATCACCGCCCTGGGCCCGGCAGCCCGAAGCATTCCGGGGAGGACTGCGTGACCAGCCCGACAGCGAACCGTTCGTACCAGGTTGTCATGAACCGCGAGGACCAGTACTCGCTGTGGGACGCCGACCGCGACCCACCGGATGGCTGGCATCCGGACGGCTTCACGGGCAGCAAGCAGGAGTGCCTTGGCCATATAGCCGAGGTGTGGACGGACATGCGACCGCTGAGCGCGCGTAACGGCAGCCGCGTGCTGACGCCGCGAAGGTAGACGATGACACCGCTTATCCCCGAGCTGTTCCTGGACCGGGCGTGGGAGAGCCCCGACGCTCCCGCCGTGGTGTCCAGCCGGGGTGGGCTCACCTACGCCGAACTGGCGCAGGCGGCGCGCCGCATCGCCAGTGGGCTCGCCGCCCGAGGGGTCGGCATGGAGTCCGCGGTCGGCGTGCTGGTCCCGCCGGGGCCTGACCTGGTCGCTGCGCTGCTGGGAATCTGGCTGGCCGGTGGCTGTTATCTGCCACTTGACCCGTGGCCCGCGGCGCGCCGCCTGCGCGAAGTCGTCGAGCTCGCCGGAGCTACGGTCGTCCTAGCCGATGACGGTAGGCCAGCAGGTCAGCTGGGGCTGCCCCCGGGCGCGACGGTCTGTACCGTTCCTGAACTCACCAGGTCTGGTGGCGCCCCGCCGGGGCCGATGCGGGCCATCACACCCCAGCAAGCCGCTTACATGATCTTCACATCAGGCTCCACGGGTACGCCTAAGGGAGTTGTCGTCGAACACGAGGGCATCACCAACCGGGTCCAGTGGGGCGTCCGCGCGCTGCGGCTGTCCGCCGGCGACCGGGTGCTACAGAAGACACCGCTGACATTCGACGCCGCCGGCTGGGAGATCTTCGCTCCGCTGGTCTGCGGCGCGCCGGTAACGTTCGGCCGGCCAGAGGCCGGCCGGGACGCCGGGGAACTGATCCGCTCCATTCGGGAACGGCAGGCCACCGTGCTTCAGGTCGTGCCTTCGATGCTGCGGTTGCTGGCGGCCGAGCCGGGACTGGGTTCGTGCACCAGCCTGCGGGTGATCTGCTCAGCGGGAGAGGCGCTGCACGCGGAGCTGTGCCAGCGGGTGCGGGCACAGCTCGATGTCGAGATCCTGAACACCTACGGTCCAACCGAATGCTCGATCGACGTGTTGGCGGCCTGGTTCGACCGCGCCCAGCAGACCGGCCCGGTGCCGATCGGCTGGCCCATCGACAACATGCGCTGCCTGCTGCTCCCACCGCGGGGGGAGCCTGCCGTCGGCGAGCTGCTCTACGAGCTTTATGCCGGCGGCCCGGGCGTCGCCCGGGGCTACCACCGGGACGCGGCCCGTACTGCCGAACGCTTCTTGCCGGACCCGGGCGGACCACCGGGAGCTCGCATGTACCGCACCGGCGACCTGGTGCGCGAAGCCGCAGGCGGCGCGCTCGTGTTCGCCGGCCGCGCCGACGCGCAGATCAAGATCAACGGTGTCCGGATCGAGCCTGCCGAGGTTGAGGCTGCGCTGCGGACTCACCCGGCTGTCGCGGACGCCGCGGTTCGCGCCGTCAGCGACAGCCACGGCAGGCCGCAACTCGCGTCGTGGGTCGTCACGTCCGGGCCCGGCGTGGCCGACTGCCTGGCCGCATATCTGCGCGACCTGCTGCCACCCGCGATGATCCCGGTGATCATCACCGAGGTGGGCGCTCTGCCCCGCACCACGAGCGGAAAGACGGATCACGCGCGGCTGCCCGACCCGGACTGGTCCGCCGCGGCGGCGCGGAAACGTCCCCGGGGGGCCAGCACCACGGGGGCCAGCACCGCGGCGGAACGTATCGTTCTCGCCGCCTGGCGTCGGCTCCTCGACGTTGACGAGATCGGGCTCGACGACGACTTCTTCCGTCTGGGCGGACATTCCCTGCTGATGACACAGCTCGCGGCCCAGCTCACCCATGAGTCCGGGCTCAGCCTTGATTTCCGCGAGCTCCATTACGCGCCGACACCGCGGGAGCAGGCGCGGCTGCTGGCCAGCGCGTTCAAGGCGACGCCGATAGACCAGCTTCCGCCGGACGCGCGCCTGCCGTTGTCGCACGCGCAGGAGCGATTCTGGATCCTCGACCAGCTCAATCCGGGCAGCCGGGAGTACTTGCTGCCGGTCCTTATCTGGTTGCCGCGGGACGCACGCCAGGCGGCGGTCAAAGAGGCACTGTCATGGCTCATGACTCGCCACGAGGTGCTGCGCACCTGCTACGTCATGGATGCCGAAGGGCTTGCGGCTGTCGTCGAGCCCACCGCCGGCGTCCCGCTCCGCGTAGTCGGAACGACATTTATGGGAGTCGGCAAGATAGTCACCGGAGAACTCGCAGAAGGTTTCGACCTGCGCCGGGCGCCGCTGTTCCGGGCCAGCCTCATCCACGATGGCGGTGACGAGCAACTCCTGCTGCTGGTATGCCACCACATCATCTGCGACGGCTGGTCGGCCAGGGTCCTGGACTCCGAGCTCCGCGAGTTGGTTGCCGCGATCATGGAAGGCCGCGCCCCGAGCCTGCCAGAGCTCCCGCTGCGCTATGTGGACGCGGTCGCCTGGCAGCGGGCGCAGCTCACCGGTGAGCTGCTGACCGGCCAGCTCGGTTACTGGCGTGAGACGCTGGCTGGCGTGCCCGCGCTCGAACTGCCGGGAATGCGACCCCGTGACGCGCAGCGCAGCTTCGACGGCGCGGTGGTGAGCGCCGAGATCCCACCGGACGTCGCCGGGGCGCTGGTGGCGGCCGGCCGTCGCGCGTTGGCGGCACCGTACGTGGTGTTCCTGACGCTGTGGACGGTCGTGCTCGCCCACGCGAGCGGCCAGTGGGACTTCGGGGTCGGATCGCCATACGCCGCGCGGTCTCGCCCGGAACTGCACGACCTAGTCGGTCCCTTGATCGATGTCGTGGTCATTCGCTCGCGGCTGGCGCCGGATATGCCCTTCGACAAGGCGCTCGCGGAGGTGGAGTTCACCTGCCGGGAGGGCTTCGCCCGCCACGCCGCGCCATTCGACGCGGTCGTGGACGCGGTGGCTCCCCGGCGGGACCTGTCGAGGACGCCGCTGTTCCAGGCGTACTTCGCGCTGGCTGACGACCTGGCCGGACAGCAAAGGCAGGCGCGCGACCTTGAGCTGCTCGATCAGGCGTGGACGGTCGCCCGGACCGATCTGGCCCTCACGTTGTGGCCCTTCCCGGACGGACATTACGGCGGCGCGCTGGAGTACGCGTCGGCACTCTACGACGGAGCCGTCGCAGCTAACCTGGTCAGGCTCCTGCGGGAGCTCGCTGAGCGGTTCGCCGCTGATCCGCACCTGGCGGTGGGCGCGGCCAGGTCGGACATCAACGACCGGGCCGACGACGCGGCCACGGTGCGGCCGGCGCATCTTGAGGTGGTTCTGGGGTTCGCCCGCGATCTGCTCAGCTCGCCAACCATGGGACCTGACGACGACTTCATCGACCACGGCGGTAACTCCCTGCTGGCAGCGCGCTTGCTGTGGCATGTCCAGACCACCTTCGATGTCGACGTGTCGATGCGGGCGTTCTTCGACCACCCCACCGCAGCAGGCCTAGCCGACGAGGTTGAGCTGCGCCTCCTAATGCCGCTCGGCACCGCCTCGCGTCCCGGCGAAAGCGCAGCAGAGGAGGACAGCTGATGCCCCGGCGCCTCATCGCCCACGCGGACCGCACGCAGCCGCTGCCGCTGTCTGGCGGCCAGCAGCAGATGTGGTTCTTGCAGCAGCTCGATCCGGCGAGCCCGGCCTACCTGATGACCTGGGTGCTGCGGCTGTGCGGTCGGCTGGACCAGGAGAGCCTGCGGTGGGCCTGGGAGAGGGTGGCTGAACGCCACGAGATTCTCCGAACGCGGTACGGTCCCGCCACCGACGGCGCTGTGCCGATCATCGACCCACCGGGACGCTTCGAGCTGCGCACCATTGATCTCAGCGCGGAGCTGCCGGCCCGCCAGGAGAAACGGGCCCAGCAGATCGCGGAGTGGGAGCGGACGAGGCCCTTCGATCTCATGGCCCAGCATCCGTTCCGGGTCACCGTACTCGTGCTCGGCCAGGAACGGCACGTCGTGGTCGTCAGCATCCATCACATCGCCTGCGACCCAGTGTCGTACCGGCGAATCGCGAGGGAACTGAGTTCCTTCTACGCAGAACACGCCGGCGGCGTTCTGGCCAGGCTCCGGCCGGACACACTCCAGTACGCCGACTTCGCCGCCTGGGAACGGGCCGGCCGGGCCAACGGCACGCAAGCGCGGCAGCTGGCCTACTGGCGCCAGGCGCTGGCCGATCTGACCGACCTGCCGCTGCCGCTGGACCGGCGCAGACCGGTTAAGCCCGACTGGCGGGGCGGGGCCGTCGACATCGATATCAGGCCCGAGAACGCTGACGCCATCCTGGCTCTGGCGGCCAAGCACCGCGCATCCCCTTACATGGTGATGCTGGCGCTCTATCACCTGATGCTCGCTCACATCTCGGGCAGCGCCGATATCGCCGTCGGGATACCGGTCTCGGCCAGGACCGTGCCGGAACTAGACGATCTTGTCGGCTACCTGGTGAACACCGTCGTGATCCGGTCACAACAGGATGGGATGGGCAGCTTCGCCGACCTATTGGCCCAGATCAGGGAGCGGCTGCTCGACGCCCTTGACCACCGGGCCATCCCGTTCGCCTGGGTAGTCGATGACGTGAACCCGCGGCGCGGAGCCAGCACGAACCCGCTGTTCCGCGTCGGCTTCGACATGGACCGCGCGGAGGAGGAACCCGCCTTCCATCTCCCCGCGATCCAGACCGAGGAGATAAGGTTCAGCGGCTCCCCGCCTGCCAAGTTCGACCTCACCCTCCACGTCGAGGAGAGGTCAGGTCAGAAGCTTTACGCGCGGCTGGAGTTCGCCGCCGCGGTGATCGACACGACCACGGCCCAGGCCTGGGCCAGCTACTACGCGGCTCTGCTCGGCGCCGTGATCGATGATCCAGCCGAGCCGCTCGCCAGGATCGGGCAGCGTCTGCGGGGCTGCGGGAGTCTGCTGAAGCGGCCAGGACCAGAACCGCGAACGACGACAGATCTGGCCCCCAATGAGCCGGCCGTGGCGGTCGGTAATGGGACCGGTGCCCCGGCCTCCCTTATCGCCCGCATTCACCAGGTGTGGCGGGAGGTGCTGCACACGGACCTCCTCGACGTGCGGGACAACTTCTTCGACGTCGGCGGGGACTCGCTGCGCGCCTTGGCACTGGCCGGGCGGCTGAAGGCAAACGGCCTCGACGTGTCGGCCGTGGACATATTCGCGCATCAGACGGTCGAGGACTTGGCGCGGGCGTGCGCGGGACCGCGCCGGCAGCCCGGAGAGCTCGATGCTCCGGGCCGTCCCACCACAGTCGCACCGTTCGCGCTGCTGAGCATGGAAGACCGGGCCCGCTTGCCGCCAGGAGTGGTAGATGCCTACCCGCTGGCCGCGATGCAGCTCGGCATGATCATCGAGATGCGCGCGCGGCCGGACGTCAACAGCTACCAGGACAGCACGTCGTACCGGATCCGCGACGAAGCGGCATTCGACCCGGCCGCGCTTGCTCAAGCCGTTCAGGTGGTGGTGGACCGGCACGAGGTCCTGCGCACGACGTTCGACCTGACCAGCTATTCGATGCCGCTGCAACTGGTGCACCGCGCGGCCGCGATCACGCCGCAGGTACATGACCACGGCGTACTGGGGCCGGAAGGCTGGTTACCCGCGCTCACCGGGCACGCCGCCAGGGAACGCCGATCGCCGCTTGATCTGGCGCGCGCTCCGTTGATACGGGTGGCTGCGCACACCGCCGCTGGCTCGGCCCACTGGTGGATCACCATCACGGAATGCCATCCGATTCTCGAAGGATGGAGCTTCCACACGATGCTGATGGAAATCCTCACCGGCTACCGTGAGCTGCGGGCCGGCCGTGTGCCCGCCGAACCGGAGCCGGTGGTTTTCCGGTATGCCGACTACATTGCCGCCGAAGCGGCGGCCAGGCGGTCAGATCAGGACCGCGGCTACTGGCGCAGTGTGATCGAAGGGCGGGTCAACGCCTCGTTGCCGTCCGCCTGGCGGGACGACCAGGAAACTCCCAGGGAGCGGTACCAGCACATGCTGGACTACCGTGACCTGGAAGCCGATCTTCGCCGGTTGGCGACCCAGACCCGCACCTCGATGAAGGCCGTCATGCTGGCGGCGCACCTGAAGGTCATGAGCATGATCTGCGGGACCGAGGACTTCTTCACCGGGCTGGTATGCGACGCCCGGCCCGAGGTGGCAGGCGCCGACCGGGTGCTGGGCATGTATCTCAACACGGTGCCCTTTACGATGCCCACGGGCGCACGGACCTGGGGAGAACTCGTCCAGGCGGTCTATGCCGGGCTGACCGACATGTGGCCGCACCGGGTGTTTCCCTTGCAGGTCCTGCAGCAGGAGTTCGGCTCCGGTGGCCGACTGCTGGATATTTTCTTCAACTATCTCGACTTCCATCAGGTCGACAGCGACCTAGTGGACACCGAACAGGTGCTCAACGACAACGACAACGAGTTCGCGCTGCATGTCTTCTCGATCTCCGGTGTCGTCCGGCTCAACACCACCAACCACCGCTTGAACCGGGCAGCGGCCGCCAGACTCGCCGCCCTGTACCGAACTGTGCTGGGGGAGATGTCGCTCGGCCCTGACGGAGACGCCGGAGCGGCGTGTCTTCCCCCGGGCGAACCGGCCCGGGCCAGCTCCCTGGCGCCCGATCGGGTATCCGCCGACGATCGACCGACTTTCGGTGAATCCTTCGCCCGCACGGTGTGCACGGACCCCGGAGCTCCGGCGGCGTGCTGCGGTGGCGAGTCGGTCACCTACGGGCGGCTCGACAACTGGGCGCGGGCGATCGCCGCGCGGCTTACGGCCTGCGGTGTCCGTCAGGGCGGCGTTGTCGCGGTAACGCCGCAACGCAGCCTGGGCACGCTTGCCGCGCTGCAGGGCATCTGGATGGCGGGGGCAGCGTGGATGCTGGCCGAACCCGAGATGCTCGCCGCTCGCCTGCGTGAACCAGACCGCTATCCGCATGTGTCGGCGGTGGTCACCGCCGTGGAGGCGGGCATCGCTGGCCTGGACCTCGGCGCCGTGCCGGTCGTCGTGACGCGCGACATAGAACCATCAGAACCGGTGGCGGCAACACCGGAAGCACCGGCCGCTACGCCCAGTCCGGCCGACGACGCCTGCATACTGCCGAACGGTGCCGTGTTCTCGCACGGCGCGCTGGCCAAGGCGCTGGCGAACATGCGTGCTGACGTCGACGCACTCGGGGCGAGCCCGGCGCGTGGTTCATCCTGGCTGTGCGCTGACTCGTTTACCAGTGGCGTCGCGCTGAGCGAGCTGCTGCTGCCGCTCACCTGCGCCGGCCGCGTCGTCATGACGTCATCGGCGTTGCCGGGCGCGACCGGCGAGATAATGGAGCTCGCCGCCGCGGAGGCGGTGTCGCATCTTCGCTGCGCTTGTGCCGTGGCGGAACGCCTGCTGGCCGACGGTCAGGCCGTCGGCGTCACCGTGCTGGCCTGCGGGGACCACTGGGCGACGTCGGCAATCCCGGATAGGCGCGGTGACCACGGCCGCCTTATCCGGCTGATCGAGGCCGATGAGATCTTCGGCTGGGTCGCGCTGGACGGCCAGCCGGTACGTGGCCGAGAGGTGCGAGTGGTCGACGCCCGGCTGCGTCCGCTGGCGATGGGCGTGGCCGGGGAGCTTTGTGTGGGCGGCGTGGGGCTGGCCGACCGTTTCCACGCTGACCCGGCGGGCACGGCCGAACGCTTCGTGCCGGACCCGTTGGGCCCGAGCGGATCAAGGCTTTACCGCACGCGTCAGCTCGCGCGGTTCACGAGCGACGGGACGCTGGAGCACCTGGGGCCGATCTCGCGAGACGCACCGGGCGGGCGGCTGACCGAGCTTTACCTGACCCGGGAGTTGCTGGGCGCGCAGCCGTCAGTATGCGGCAGCTTCGTGCTGCCTCGACCCGACGCGCCGCGCGGGAAGCAGCTGGTCGGGTACATCCGGACGGTTCCAGGCGCTGCTTTCGACTCTGGCGAGACGAACAAAGCGCTCGCCCGGAGCCGGCTGCCGCGACAACTCATTCCGGACGTCCTGATCCAGGTGAACGACTGGCCGCTGGACGAACGTGGGGCGATCGACGCTGATCGCCTTCCTGAGCCGAGCGAGCCCGCTGGCCCGCCGCAGGCGGCGCAGGCGCCGTGGGACGAGCTGTTCGGGAACATGCTGCGGGCCGCGCTCGACCGCGTGGGCTACCAGGGGGAACTCATACCGGACGAGCCGCTGTCCAACTCCGGGCTGGATTCGTTCGGCACGGTGGGATTGCTCCTCGCCGTAGAGCAGGCCTATGACATCACCATTCCCGACGACCTGCAGATCACCGAGGTCGTCCGGACGCCCAGGTCGCTGTGGGAAACGATCGCCGCAGTCTGCTTGGAGCCAGGCCGTTCGCGATGATGGGAGACAAGACATGACAGCCGCGGTGCTGTGCGGACTGGGGACATGGGTACCACCGCGCGTGGTCACCAACGATGAGATCGCCAGGCGCCTGGGGGTCACGGACGAATGGATCTTTCAGCGCACTGGTGTGCGGCGCCGCCATGTCTGCGAGCCGGGCATGGCTACCTCGGACCTCGCCGTACAGGCCGGCGCGCGGGCGCTGCGCTCGGCCGGCCTGTTAACGGTCGGCGCCGTCGTACTGAGCACGGCCACACCCGACCACCAGATTCCGGGCACCGCACCGGCGGTAACGGCGAGGCTCGGTCTTGGCACCGCCGCGGCGGTGGACATCAACGCGGTGTGCAGTGGCTTCGTGTACGCGCTCGCGCTCGGCTCCTCGCTGATACATGGAGATGTCGCCGACAACGTGCTCGTGATCGGTGCGGATGCCTTCTCCACCGTGATCGACCCGGATGACAAGGTGGTCGCACCACTATTCGGCGACGGCGCCGGGGCGGTTGTGCTGCGCCGGGGAAGCGCCGCGGAACCGGGCGCGTTGGGCGCGTTCTCGCTCGGAAGCGATGGCAGGCACTTCGAGTTCATCATGATGCCCGGCGGTGGCTCGCGTCAGCGCAGCGCGACGGAATCGCCGGATCCGACCCAGATGTACATGAACATGGACGGCCGGGAGACCTTCATGGCCGCGGTGCGGCACATGACCGCGGCCTCTTTGGCAGCCATCCAGCGCACCGGGTGCACCCCGGCCGACATCGACTGTTTCGTGGGCCATCAGGCCAACATTCGTATCCTGCGGGCGGTGGCCGGCCAGATCGGCCTGCCGGAGCAGCACATCATCAGCAACCTGGACCGGGTGGGTAACACCTCGGCGGCATCCATCCCGCTGGCCCTGTCCGACGGAATGGCCGATGGCCTCATCAAGCCCGGTTCGGTGGTCCTTCTCGCCGCCTTCGGAGCCGGTCTCGCCTGGGGCTCGACGGTCATGACGTGGCCTGACATCGCGGCGCAAGACGGAGACGGAGGTGACACGTGGCGACCATGACCGAGCGGATCATAAAGCTGCTCACGGAGCGGTGCGACCTGAAGGCCGAGACGGTGACAGCGGAAACAACTCTGTCAACGCTGGACCTGGACTCTCTGACCATGCTGGAGGTCACTCTGCACGTGGAGCAAGAATTCGGGGCCGCGCTGGAGCCAGATGACCTGCTTGCGGCGGGAACCATCGGCGACCTGGCGCGGATGGTCGAGTCGCATCTGGCCGGGCCCCGCTGGGCGATGGACCCGCCGCGCGGACGATCGATCTGACAAGGAGTATCGCCGTGCATCCTGCCGCCCGGCTTGTCGACCTGGCTTTGCCCGGCGTCTTCGCGACCTATGTGCTGATGGTCAGCGTTTATCTCGTGCTTCAGGTGTCGTTCGCCGAGAGAGCCAGGCGCCGCCATGGGCGCGCGTCACAAGCCACCCAGATGCCGTCGGTAGACATCGTAGTTCCCTGCTACAACGAGAGACCGCAGACTCTAACCGCGTGTCTCGAATCGCTGGCCCGGCAGGATTACCAGGGCGCCATGACCGTCTACGTCGTCGACGACGGTTCCCCCAACCGGTCCACGCTCATGCCGATCTACGACACCTACCGGCAGCGGTTCGGGTTCCGGATTCTGCTGCCACCGCAGAACCAGGGCAAGCGGTACGCGCAGGCACTGGCGATCCAGGACGCGCACGGCGACATCGTCGTCGCTGTCGACTCGGACACTATGATCGCTCCCGAGGGTGTCCGGCGGATCGTTGATGCGCTGGATGCCCCGGACGTCGGCGCAGCCATGGGAGAGATGCTTGCCGCGAACAAGCGGACAAACTTTCTGACGCGGCTCATCGACGTGCGGTACTGGTACGCCTGCAACCAGGAACGGTCCGCCCAGTCGCTCTTCGGGGCAGTGCTGTGTTGCTCCGGGCCGTTCGCGGCATACCGCCGTACCGTCCTGGAGAAGGTCTTCGACGCCTATCTCAACCAGACCTTCATGGGTCGGCGCAGCACCTACGGTGAGGATCGCTACCTCACTAACCTCATCCTGCGCTGCGGGAACCGCACCGTCTATGCGCCAGGCGCCAAAGCGCTAACCATCGCTCCCGATCGGATCAGGCCATTCCTGCGCCAGCAACTGCGCTGGAACAGGTGCACATACCGGGATACCCTCGGGATCGCGCGCCAGCTTCCGTCTCTCGGTGCGTACCTCGTGCTGGACGCCTTCATCCAGGTCTTCGCACCGGTGCTGCTCGGCCTGTCAGTGGCACTGCTCTTGCTGCACGGCGCCGTTGCCGGCTCGGCCGGGCTCGCCTGGTACCTGAGTGGCCTGGCCCTAGTCTGCGCCGGGTACTGCGCGTACGGTGTGTGGCGCAACCGGGACCTGGGTTTCGCGCGGTTCGCGATATACGGCTTATTGCACGTTGTCCTGCTCATCCCCAGCCGTGTCTGGGCACTGTTCACGATAACGGACAACCGGTGGGGTCGACGCGGCGCGAGCGCCTGAGAGCGGACGCCGACGCTGGCCGCTACCCGCCGGAAACGCTGTACGCCGCCTGAACGGCCAGATGAGGTACGGCCGATCACGACTCGATGACGGGCCGCGAACCCCTGATACGTCGCCGAGTCGTCTGCGCGGCCTTTCCTCGGCCGGCCATAAATGCTGGCTAATCTCCGCGGCGCGCTGGCGCGGCATTGCCCACGTGCAACTACACAGCGTGATTGAATAGTTGCTGATTGTAAACCAACGGCGGTTGCGGTCGTGCGGCTCTGCTGGACGCCGCCACGGAGGGGGTCAGATGCACGGGATCACAGTCCAGCCAGGTGCGATGAGCAAGCCCGGGCGCAGCACTCCGCGGCGCCGGCTCGTCCGACGCGGCGGCCTGGCCGTCGCAGTGCCGGCGGCGCTGACCATGGCGCTGGCCGGCCCGGCCTTCGCAACCCCGGGCGGCCCGCGCCCAGGGGCCGGGACGGCGGGCACGCCCGCTGCCGTGTCCAGCCCGGCGGGCCCGCTCGTGTCGGGATACCAGCGGACCAAATGCGCCGTAACCAGCGGCGGCTCCGACGCCAGCGGCACGCCCGTGGTCGTCAGCGACTGCGACGGCAGCGCCGCCCAGGACTGGACCATCGAGGCCGACGGCACCATCCGGGCCGGCGGCAGGTGCCTGTCCGTCCCGAACCTGATCACGGCGAACAAGACCCCCGTCGACCTGAACGCCTGCGCCGACGGTGCCAGCCAGCAATGGAGGACCGTCAGCGGCACCCTCGTCAACACGTTCTCGGGCAAGTGCCTGGATGACCCCAGGTTCGACACCGCCAACGACACCACGCTGGAGATCTACACCTGCAACGGTGGCGCCAACCAGCTATGGGCACCCAAGTCCTGGGACCTCACCGCCGACTTCGCGCGGCATCCCGCCTCCAACCCCTTGCCCGACTTCTACCGCGACCCTGGCACCTGGAGCTTCGAATACGGCACCCAGGGACAGCAGAACACCTACCGACTGCAAACCAACAACACTGCGCTAATAGTCAGAAACTGCCATGTCCATAATATCTATCGATGGGACGATCACGGGATCAATCCTTTTACCGCCTACAACGCCGGCCCGTCGCGCCCCGCCTTCTGCGGAAATGCCGACAATTTGGCCGGCCACGCGGTCAACGTCTCTCCCGGCGCAATCGTGAACAACGGGAACACCGTCGGAGTCGACGAAGTCATCGCCTGGAAGTCCCCGATAACCGGCCAGGTATCCGTCACCGCCACGATCCAGGGAATCAACCCCTTCGAGCAGGGAATCACCTGGCAGCTCTACCAGGGCGGAAACGACCTGACCGGCCCGGTAACCGAGAACAGCAATCAGCTCTCCATCATCGGGCCCCTGTCAGTCGCGGTCACCAGCGGCCAGATCCTCTACCTCGAAATCGGGTCCGGCAGCAATAACGGGGACTTCAACGATAGCACCCTCACCCTCCATATCGACTCGTAAGATTCGCCTCGGGCGCATGTGCGTCGTGCTGCGGGCGACGGCGGCGGTCAGCCCCAGCGCGACGCGAACCATCCGGCTAGACACAGGTAGCTATCGTCTTGTTCTCCGCACGGCTGGCTGTGCGGGAACAAGACGACCCCTGAGGGACACGCACGTGTGGTAACCGTGAAGCTCTCAGAACCGGCCGCTCTCCGCTCTTGAACTCCGGAGGGACGAACGGCCCCTCCACACCTGAAGAGCGGAGGCTGGGCGTCAGCAACCGTAGCGGAATTTGCACGTTGTCCTGCTCATCCCGAGCCGCGCCTGGGCGCTCTTGACGATAACGGACAACCGGTGGGGCCGACGCGGCGCGAGCGCCTGAGAGCGGACGCCGACCTGTTATGAGTAATCGGCGATAACCTGGCGCGCGGCGCCGTCTACGGTCGCGAGGCCGCCGTGCGGGACTATGCACTGCGGGCGCGTGTGACCAAACGGAATGCCAGCGCACATGACGGCTTCGGGGTTGTACCGGCCGACCAGGTCGGCAACGACGTCTCGCTGCTCAGCGCGCAGCTGAGCACGTTCCTCGGCCGCCGGACGGCTCGCGAAGCCCGATGTCGGCGGGCGGGCGAGCAGGACCGCGTCAACGGCCGCGAGGATTCCGCGCTCGCCTAGCGAGCGGACGATCCATCCGACGTTCCGCGCGGGCAGGAGTTCCTCTGAGGCTTCGATGATGAGCACGCCGCCGTCGAGGACCTCCGGACCGGACGGGAATCGTCCGGCGGTGAGGATCCATTCGATGACCTCGATGCAGCCGCCCCAGGTGCGGCCGGTCACTGAACGTGCCGGGCCACGCCAGCTCCACGGTTCGGTCGGCTCGCGTTCGCCAAAAGAGGTCAGCGCGCGCGGGTCATCCCAGTGCAACCCGACGTCTTCCGACTCGCCCGGATCTGTGATCTCGAGCGTTTCGCCCGTGATCAGAGCTGCGCGCAGGGTCCGCGCGTGGATGTCATCAACGCCCGGGCCGGGGCCAAGATGCACCTGAGACGATCCGCCGTAGAAGCTGGCGATGCCGTTCGCCCAGAGCCAGTGGTGCAGGTTGGTGTTGTCGCTCGTGCCGAGGAAAGGCTTGGGATCGCGCCGGGCCAGTTCGGCGTCCAGGTGCGGGATGACGGTGATCTGGTCCTCGCCGCCGATGACCGCCAGGATGCCGCGGATCGCCGGATCAGCGAAGGCGGCATTAATGTCCGCGGCGCGATCGCGCGGGGTCGCCCCTACCTCGCGCGTCGTCGGGTACTCGACCGGGACAAGACCGGTCACCTCCGTCAGCCGCCGCATCGCCTGCTCGTGCACTGCGGGAAAGGCACCTGCCGCCGCGAACGACGGTGACAAGACGGCGATGCGGTCGCCCGGGCGTGCCTTAGGAGGGTGGATGAGATCGCCAGGCATGCGGGTTATCGAAACACATCGCTGGCACCGCACGCACCGGATTAAATCCGGCCGGCGAACCCGCCATCCCGTAGCTCGCCAACGACGCGCCCGACATCGCCGGGCGCCGTCAACAGCCAGGACTCAGGTCGTGGTAGGTCAGGTCGTGCACGTGCTTTCCTCGTGTCCGCCGTCGCGGTGGTCGTACTAGCGGCTGGCGCTGCCGCAGCCTTCGCGCTCATGCACAAGCCAGCCCGGCATGCGCCGTCGGCCCGCGACCGTAGCACGATGCCAGCGAGAAGACACCAGCAACCCGCCGGGCTCGGGCTGTGGACCTCGGCCACGGTCACGATCACCTCGCGCTCGTTCGGCGCGGTAACCATCGGCATGACCCTGGCCCAGGCGTCCGCATCTACTGGGGAGCCGCTCAAATGGGTCGGCGACAATTTCTCCTACCCGGGCGGGAGCATGTCGTCCGCCTGTACGTGGGGGGCCTTACACGGGTCCAGTGCCTTGGCGACACTATCCGGGTACGGTCCAACCGTCGTGACATCGCGAGGCTTTCCGCTCGGCGGCGCGCTGGCGAAGCTCAAGGCGACCTACGGAACGTCGCTGGCTTTCGTGTCGGCTCCCACGGGCGGCCATTCCCGGTTCCCGGCTACATCGTCGCCTTCCCCGATGAGAACCTCGCCTTCAGGATGTCGCACGGAATCGTGACACAGATCGAGGCCGGCCCCGGCGTGCGACCTAGCTCATGCACTGGATAAGTGCATAGGGCGCATAGGGCTATCTCCAAAAATGGACTCTCGATAAGCCCCGCGCGGTCGTGTGCGCCACCCCGGCCCGCTCCGCGGCCGGGCGGACCCCGCACCGCCCCGCCGCCACCGCCGCGAGCACGCCCCCGATCGTTCCGGCCGTGTCCAGCCGCCGGGCCAGGACGAACGCCGGCAGCAGCGCGTGGCTGACCCGGCACGGCCCGCATCGCAGCCGCGGCACGAAGATCCGCCGGCAACAGCACCGATCCCGGACCCAGCGCTGGTACCCCGACCAGAACACCATCGGCCTCGCGCACGCCGGGCAGCCCGGGCGCGGGAACTCCAGATCCCGCCCGGCCGCCGCGTACTCATCGACCGGCAGCGGGCACGGCCATACGATGGCCACAGGCGACACCGCCTTCGATCCCTCCCCGCGACCGTGGCCAAACGAAGGCGGGGAGGGATCACTCACATCACCACACAGACGGCAAAATCCTGGCCCGCCCGCAACAGCCAGGCACACCGGACATGAAAAAAGAGCGTGGCCGGGCACCCAACCCGGACGCTCAGATAGTCAGGCCGTCAACACCACATCTTCAACTCGTTGACGCGCATCAGCCATCACATCTGCGATGCACTCAGCATGGTCAGACAACTGCACGCCGAGCAGCCGACCTGACGCGGCGCGCTGTTCGATCCGGATAGTACACTTTGTATCAAGCAAAAGACGAGAAGAGACCGAATTTTCGGCGTATCTGAGATCTTTGTACCTCGGCCTCCGCATTGCTGACCCTTAACCGTCCTGATGCGCTGGCAGGAAGGAATCTTTTAATGAAGTCCATCTCCCGGATCGTAGTCACTCTCGCAGCGACCTTAATCGTCCCCATCTCCTGTATCGTCGCAAACGGCCGAGCTGAGGCCAACCCTGCGGTGGGGATCTGCAGATCGACGGGACCGATCTCGGTGACGCAGTTAGGCCATCGGGTGAATCTCAGAACCTGTCCTATCCGTGGACGCCTGCTTGAGCTGACACTTTCCGGCGGTCAGTTGGGTCCCGGCCTGTATGTTCCACGAAGTGGGTTGGGCGTAACAAACGACTTTCTCACAAAGACCGGCGAATACGTTTTGGCAGTCACGATCATGAATGACGTGCTGACAATAAACTGGTCTGCCCCGCAGCGCCTTCGGGGATTTGTAGCCGAGAACCGATGCCACCAACCCTACTATAATCTTGAGGGCCCCATCTGGGAAACATTTGGTGGAACGCCTGTGGTCGCGTGGCATTATAAGAAGTCAAGTGTCCCCAAAGGTCTATCAAAATCGGCGACCCAGGCCGACGTCCGGCAGGCCTCTATAAATATGACGCACGGCCTGAATAATTGCGGCTACGTAACTGGTGCCTTCATGATTACGGCAGCTTTCAAAGGAGATACGAGTAAGTCGGCGAACATCGACCGGAACGGTAACTGCTCGAGCAGTTTCCCTGATGGCCAGAATACGATATCGTGGATTGCGTTTAGCCGCCGGGTCCCGAATCTCCTCGCAGTCACGTGCTGGACAGACAGCACCTTTCCGAATGGATCTAAGAATATGACCGAGGCAGATATCGCGATTGGCAGTAATCGCGATCTCGTGGACAAGCTGCCCAAGGGGTGCACCAGTAAGTACGACCTGCAGAGTGTTCTGACTCATGAGTGGGGGCATGTACTCGGTCTGGCTCATGAGACCCGCGGCCCTGGCGAAGTGATGTATCCGACTACAAACGTATGCACGGTCAAGCGAAGGCTGGGCAATGGTGACTGGAACGGCATGCTGTCCATGTACGGCTAGATGATTCGAAAGACTGAGGTGATACTATTGGACCCACCGGTCCGGAGACGGGCGCACACGATCACGTGCCTTATTGTTCTTGGATGCCTGACCGCGGTCGCCGGGTGCGGCAACTCCGCGCCTCATACGTCGTCCAGCGGCGATTGCGCCAAGGTTTCTGCCTCCAAGCACCTTTCTCAGGCACAGGTAGCATTCACCGGAACGATGATGGCCGGTCCTACGGCCCAGATCGGCGGTCGGGCCGTGCTGGTGTCGCCGGCAAAGGTACGAGTGTCTCGCTATGTGAAGGGCGACGGACCTAAGGTGGTGCGTGTCGTGACCGGCGTCGTGTCGGCGAACGTCGTCAACGCGGAGGGCATAGAGCCACAAGCAGGTCAGCGCTGGTTCATCTACTCCATGTCAAAGTCAGCTCCGTATGAAACGTCCATCTGCGATGGTTCAAACCAGCTCAGGTAAGACTCTCGGCGGGCTGGGCGTATCCCGCCAGCACGTAGTGCAGCATCGGCGCTGTCGCGGTCCGCTGCGCCGGCTGCGGCTGGCGGAGCCGGTTTACGAGCACGCCGCCGGCGATGAGGGCGGCGCGGCGGCAGCGGCACCGGCCGCCAGTGGGCGGCGTGACACCAGGCGCCTAAGCTCGATGAACTCGGCGTCTTTTGACCTTATTGTCGGCGGTGCCGGTCGGGGTGTTCGGCGGATCCTCGGAGAGCCATGTCAACACGCTGGTACCCCCCCGCGAGCAGCAACATTGGCTCCACGCCTGCGCCCGCGACGGCTGAGCGCTCTTATTTTCGCAGGTCAAGTGGGGCCTCCGGGGCTCGAACCCGGAACCTACGGATTAAAAGTCCGCTACTCTGCCATTGAGCTAAGGCCCCTGCGCTCCCGCGATCCGCGAAAGCCCACCGCACAAAAGCGTACCGAGTCCGGCGCAGGCTCCGCTCGGGGAGAACCCAACCGGCCGTCCCGCCGTGCCATCGGAGTGTCGCTGCCCTCCGGTAACATCCGGCTCGTGGAAAGCGCGTTCTACGAGCCGGCTGGCGGTGCCATGTACGGTGGTGCCAGTTACATCGCGACGCCAGCGACGATCGGTCCGTGGTCCAGCCAAGCCCAGCACGGCGGGCCGCCGTCGGCGCTGGCGGCACGCGCGATCGAACTGCACGAGCCCGACCCCAGGCAGCGCCTGGCCAGGGTCGGCATCGATATCTTGCGACCTGTCCCGATTGGCAAGATATCGATCAGAACGCGCACGGTCCGGCCGGGCCGGCGGGTCACGCTGGTAGAGGCCGTGCTCGAGGCCGATGACCAGGAAGTGCTGCACGCGCGCGGCTGGCGGATCGAGCGGCCGACCGGGGGTGTACCTGAGGTCAAGGACGGTGGCCCGCCGGACCCCCTGCCTCCTGCCGACGATACCGACGACCGCGACGATGGCGGCGGCACCCAGCCGGAGATATTCAGCCGTCAGCGGCAGGGTTACCTCACGATGATCGAGTGGCGGTTCAAGCCAGCCGACTACGGCGTCGGACCGGCCGCCATCCAGGGCCCCGATGGCCTGCGAGCACAGGTCAGAGCCGCCTGGACCCGCCCGCGCATTCCGTTGCTCCCGGACGAAGAGCCATCGCCCATGTCCCGAACGCTGCTTGTCGCCGACTCAGGCAACGGCGTCAGCGCGGCGCTACCGGTGTCGGACTACACATTCGTCAACGTGGATCTAACCGTGATCGGCCAGCGCGACCCGGTTGGCGAATGGCTGCTGCTGGAGTCGTCGGCCGTGATCGGATCCGAGGGCACCGGGCTCGCCACGACCAGGCTGTCGGACCAGCAGGGCTCGTTCGGCCGCGGCGTCCAGACGCTGATCGTGGCGCCACTCCCGCGGCGCTAGCGCACGAGCCAGCGCACGCATCCGCCTGCTGACTTGCCTGGTGCGGATACGCTAGTTGTCGGCCCGCAGACCGCGGGCCAGAACTTTCTAGGAGGAAACACATTCAAATGACCGCCATCGAGCTGCAGGGCGCTTACAACGTCCGTGATCTCGGCGGCTTGCGTACCAAGGACGGGCAGATCACAAGGCCCGGAGTCATCTATCGAGGTGACTCACTGGACAACATCACGCCAGCCGACGCGAAGATCCTCTTCGACAAGCTGGGCATCGGCACCATCATTGACCTGCGCACGAAGGCCGAGACCGAGCTGACCGAGCTGAACTTCCCCGTTCCGCGGTTCCGCTACTCGGTGCTCGTCGAGGGCAGGCTCGGCCACGAGCCGTTCCCTTCCGATGATCCGGTCGAGCTCGCCAAGGTGTACCTGAGCAACCTCGACGGAGGCCGCGCCGCAGTTAAGGGCACATTCGACATCATCGCCGCGAACCTGCGGCAAGGTGCGGCAACGCTATTTCACTGCGCGGCCGGACGAGACCGCACCGGGATCATGTCGGCGCTGCTGCTCGGCCTGGTCGGCGTCACCGACGGCCAGATCGCGATCGACTACGTACAAAGCAACAGGAACGCGCGCCGGGTCACCAAGAAGCTCGCCGAGAACCCGCTCTACGCCAACCACGACAAAGACCGTCCGGAAGTTATCTTGCTGCACGAGCGCAGCATCATCGGCTTCATGAAGCTGCTGAGGGAGAAGTTCGGCGGCCCGAGGCAGTTCTGCCTGGAAAGCGGTGTGACCGAGGAGACGATCTCGGTCATCGAGGAGAACTTTGTCATCGCGCCGCCCACGGTCGCCGGGCACTAGGCCGCCCGACGAACCCTCGTTCGGCCCCGAGTCGGAGCTACGCGCCGAACTCCGCGCGACCGCCCGGCCCTCCGTTCTCACCGGCGGGCAGACCGGCGTGGACACTGCCGCCGCGATCGCGGCGCTCCACACGGGACTCGCGGTCCACCTCGTCTTCCCGCGCGGCTTCCGCCAGGAAGACGGCCCGCTCACCCCGGCCCGCCGCGCGGCGCTTCGCGGCGCCACCCTGCACGAGTTGGCCAGCGCCGAGTTCAAGTACCGCACCTGGACCTGCGTTCGTCTCGCTGACGCGGTCGTTCTCATTGACCCGGTCGGCGGCGACGGCTGCCAGGAAACCGTCCGCGCGGCGAGTCACTTCGGCCGGCCGCTGCTCAGCCTCGCCGCCGGTGCCGAGTTCTTTCAGGCCGAAAGTAACGCATCCCCACTCGCCCTCTTCAGCGAACTCGCCACCTGGCTGACGGCCCATCGTCCGCGCGTGCTGATGATTGCCGGATGCCGGGCGAGCCTGCTGGCCAAGGAGCGCCCGGATCTTGACTTGACCGGCCAGCTTGACGCGATCATCGCGGAGTTCGCCAAGCAGGAAACTGGCTCGAATTGGCCGGCCGACCCGGACTAGTCGTCCGGTGGAGCACCCCAGTCGACGTCCACGGTGTCGGCCACGTCCGGGTGCCGCTCGAGCCAGTCCCGGGCGAACGGGCACAGCGGCACCAACGTGAGCCGCTCCTTGGCCGCCCGGTCGACGGCGGCCCGGACCAGTTGCCCGCCGATGCCGCGCCCGGCCAGCTTGTCGGGAACAGCGGTGTGAATGAGCACGAGCCGGTCGGCCCGTCGGCGGTAGACGAGTTCGGCGACGACTCCGTCGATCTCGATCTCGAACCTGGACTCGGCATGGTCGTCAACCACGTGCGCGGGGTCGCTCATTACTCCATCGTCGCATCACGAGCCGCAAGCTTTGGCCGTCCCAACTCTGGGCCAGCAGACAGGAGAACCTCGGCGCCCACCGGCCTGAAGCCCGCGGCCAGGAACGCTCGTACGCTCGCCGCGTTCCCAGGTGCGACTTGCGCCCAGAGCACCGTCTCATCAGGTATCAAATGCCGCGCCGCGATCGCGAGGCGGCGGCCAAGGCCCTGACCTCGCCGGTCCTCGTCGACCTCGATCGCGGTCTCCAGCCTGCCGGCGACGCCCCTGCCGATCAGCACGATGCCGCCGTCCGCTCGCCAGGTCATCAGTTCGTCTCGGTAGCTGAGCGCGCGAAGGACACGTGAATGATTCGACTCGGGCACAGCGATCAGCTCCACTGGAGGCGGTCCGTCCAGTGACTGCGCGCAGCAGAGCAGGTCGAGACTGCCTGCCCGCCGCTTCGTCGCTACCGCGAGTGCCTGCAGGAATGCGGCGCTGACCGGCGCGGCAAGATCGCCTGCCTTCAGTTGGGCGCGCACCCAGTCGGGATCGGCGTCGGTGAAGATCACCGCGTGTGCGGTGAAGCCGAATATGCCGCAGTCCCGCTCGGACGGTTGCGGCACGATCGTCACGCCGCCGTCGGCTGGCGGAAACCGTCCAGAGGCTACGTCGGTGAGCAACGTGCCGAGGATCGCCTCCTCCGCGAGCCGTTCCCCGTGCCGTTCTTTATGCATCTGCTACCGTTTTGCGATGTTTGCCGGGTTGACCGGGCACGATGGATCCCCGAATCCATCGCGAATCCGGGTAAGGCAGGCGCGATGGATCCCCGAATTCATACACGTTTTCCGCGATGGATTCCCGAACCCATCGAAGGGCTCGGCGTCTCCGCTGCGATGGATTCCCGAATCCATCGCACGGCTCGGTGCCTCCGCCGCGATGGATTCCCGAATCCATCGCATGACTGGGTGCGCGGACCAAACTTCATGATCATCGGCGTGGTTGATGACGTCAGCGGTAGGCGGAGAGGCCGGTCAGGGCCTGGCCGATGGCCAGCGTATGGATCTCCTCGGTGCCCTCGTAGGTGAGCACGGACTCCAGGTTGTTCGCGTGCCTGATGACCGGGTACTCAAGCGTGACCCCGTTGGCGCCGAGGATTGTCCTCGCCTGCCGGGCGATGTCGATCGCGGTCCGGACGTTGCTCATTTTGCCGAGGCTCACCTGCTCAGGAGTGATCTTGCCGGCCTCCTTGAGCCGGCCGAGGTGCAGCGCGAGCAACTGCGCACGCTGAAGGTCGGCCAGCATCCAGGCCAGCTTGGCTTGGGTCAGCTGGAAGCCGCCGATCTTCCTGCCGAACTGCTCCCGGGTGGTCGCGTAGTCAATGGCCGCCTCCAGGCAGGCCCGGGCCGCGCCGGTAGCGCCCCAGACGATCCCGAACCGGGCCTCGGACAGGCAGGACAGCGGTCCCTTGAGGCCGGTCACTCCGGGCAGGACGGCGTCCTCCGGGAGTCGCACGTCGTCAAAGTACAGTTCGGACGTCACAGAAGCCCGGAGCGAAATTTTCTTATGAATATCGCGGGCCGTGAAGCCGCGCGCGCCCTGGGGGACGATGAAGCCGCGGATGCCCTGCTCGGTGCCGGCCCACACCACGGCGATGTCCGCGATCGACCCGTTGGTGATCCACATCTTGCTGCCGGAGAGTACCCAGTCGGAGCCGTTGCGGACGGCCTTGGTTTTCATGCTGGACGGGTCGCTGCCGTGATCGGGTTCGGTGAGTCCGAAGCAGCCGATGGCCTGGCCGGCCGCCATCCGGGGAAGCCATTCGTTCTTCTGCTCTTCTGAGCCGTACTTCCAGATCGGGAACATGGCGAGCGATCCCTGCACCGACACGAGGCTGCGCAGGCCCGAGTCAGCCGCCTCCATCTCCCTGCAGGTCACGCCGTAGGCGATCGGGCCCATCCCGGCGCAGCCATAGCCCTTTAGATGCATGCCAAGCAGGCCGAGCTGCCCGAGTTCGGGCATCAGATCCTTGGGTAGCGTGCCCGCTTCGAACCAGTCCGCGATGTATGGCATGATCCGGTCGGCGGCGAACTTGCGCACGGTGTCGCGGACCAGTCGCTCCTCGTCGCTCAGTTCGTCGTCAATCCTGAGCAGATCGCTGCCGACTGGTTCGGTGCTGCGCGGCATGGTTCGGTCCTTTCTGGGTACTCCTGCCGCCAGCGTATGCGGCAGCGGCGCGGGGGTGAAGGCGGGGTAAAGCTCTACCGGGTCCGGGCGAGTCCGGGCGAAACGAGGCGCAGCCGATCTCCGGTGGCGTGTGTGGGTGCGCGAGGATGCGGAATGATGGTGTTATGAGCAATATCAATAACGGCAAGGTGCTGATGCGCCGGATTGATGGCCGGATCGTGGCCGGGGTCTGTGGGGGCTTGGCTGACTACCTGGGCATGGACGTCAACCTCGTGCGGATACTGGTCGTGCTGCTGACCCTGTTCACCGCGGGCACGGGAATACTCGCGTACCTGGTCGCGTGGGCAGTGATCCCGGAGGAAGGCCAGAAGACATCGATCGCCGAGGACCTGATCAACAAGAACCGGACGAACTAACCAGCGGGATGTGGAGCGACGGCCGGGCGGCCCGGCGCTTTGGCCGACCAGCTATAGTTGGCCCGTCTTGGAGATCCGCTTTGCCGGCAGTGCCACACTTCCCCTATGCTGAGTCGGTCCCCGACGGCGGGCGCCACGGGCTAGGCGGCGGTGACCGTCAAGCCCCCATCGTCTAGCGGCCTAGGACACCGCCCTTTCAAGGCGGCGGCGCGGGTTCGAATCCCGTTGGGGGTACGGCCGACTTAAGGTCGGCAACTGTGATGAGTTATGCGTAAGATCACAGTGTGCGGCGCGGAGTGAGGGGTCGAAGGGAAGTAGAAGTACCTAGCTTGGTCCTGTAGAGCAGCTCGGAGTGCTCGCCACCCTGTCAAGGTGGAGGTCGCGGGTTCAAATCCCGTCAGGACCGCTCGGACGGCAGCGGCGACGGCCGTTTCCGTGCCGCCGGATGAGGTCAGGTAGCTCAGTTGGTACGAGCGTCCGCCTGAAAAGCGGAAGGTCGGCAGTTCGATCCTGCCCCTGACCACTCCTTCATCGGGATGGTCAGTCAGCCCTCTCACCTGCATAAATAGCAGGAAGAGAGCCACTGCGATGGCGCCGCAGCGCTCCGCGAACTCCAAGATCAACACAGAAATCACCACAACCTGGCCGCGCCGCAGGCCAAGTCGAGGCCGAATCAGGGTCTCGAAGCGCCCTGCCACGCGAGAAATCTGCGCGCGTCGCCGGGGACTCCTCGCGAAGTCCACGCGCGATCACGGTCGTGTGGTGGTGGAGGTGGCGGGGGGGTGACGGTGTACCCGGCCGGAGGGGGCGGGGGAGCGGTGGCGGGCGGTGTGTGACGAGAACGGGCGGCGGCGGCAGTGCGAGTCGGCGACCGAGGCCGGGCTGGCGGCCAGGCTGGACAAGGTCACCGAGCGGCTCACCGCCGACGCGCCCGGACGCTGGAGGAGCCAGGCGTCGGCGCTGATCGCCCACTACCTGTCACCCGGCCCGGCACCCGGCGGACCGGCCGTGGTCCCGCCAGCACGCCGACACCCAGCGCCCGGCTGTGCGCCCGGTACCTCGCCCCGGTCATCGGCGCCGCGGTGCGAGGACATCAAGCCCGGCCGACATGCAGGCAGTCGGTCAACGCCGCCCCCACCGCCGGCGAGGGCGACCGGCTGGCCCGCTGCATCTCCGCCCTGGTCAACGCCGGCCTCGACGGCGGGTACCTGACCAGCCCCCGCCTCGCCGAACGTCCGCTGGCAGCCCGGCGACCGCCCCGCCCCGAACCAAGGACCACCGATCGCCGGGGAATCGGCGCTGTACGTCGACCACGCCGACATCCCCGCCCACCGACGACATCGCCCCCTCGGCCAGGCCCTGGCCCAGGCCTCCACCCCGACTACGAGCTGATGGCCAACACGGCCGCCTACGCCGGGCCCCGCTGGGGCGAGCTGTCCGCCCTCACCATCCCCCAGATCGACCCGCCCGCCCGCATCATCACCATCGACCGCAAGATCATCGAGATCGGCGGCACCTCCACCTCGAAGCACCCAAGGACCGCAAGCAGCGCACGCACCATCTACCCCGCCCACACCCCCGACGGGTACCCCCTCGCCGGCAAGCTCGCCGCCCGCATCGAGGCCGCCCGCGCCGAGCACGCCGCCGGCACCAACCCGCACGGCCTGATCTTCCCCTCACCCCGCGGCACCCTGTGGCGGTCCTCCAACTTCGCCCGCCGCGTCCTGGCCCCCGCCTACACCACCGCCGGCTGGCGCGACCCCGACCGCAACGGACCTGGACCTGGCACAGCCTGCGCCACGTCTTCTGCACCACCGCCCTGTTCACCTGGCACACTCGACCCCACCGACGTCTCCCGCATGGCCGGCCACGCCAACTACCGCATCACCCTCGACATGTACCTCGGCACCACCGCCGGCATCCTCGACCGCGCCCGCCACGCCACCCAATAACCCACGGCACCCGCAAGCCCGAACCGCGAGCCCCGGGGCGGACGGGTCACTTAATGGTGTAACGATCTTGTGCTGTTACTTCCTGTCCGCGCGGAACTGGCGCGAATATTGCGGCGCTGGCTTACTGCGAGGGGATGAACGGGCTGGTCGGCGATAGCCGGAAGCCAGAGCACACCTGGCGATAGCGCACGATCATGGCCAGGATACGGATTTCGTGTGTCAGTGCCCTCCCCGAACTGGCCGGGCGCCCGGATCGTGTGCGGATACGCTCGCCGGAACATTCGCGCTAGATGTTCCGGCAGCGGGCCGCTGCCTCAGGAGTCCGGTGCCGAACCGGGCAATTTCCGTGCGTATACACCGGAGCCTTGCGCTTCTTCCCTCCTGAGCGAAGCGACGTCGCGATGGATCGCTCGACTGAGTACTTCGCGTTGTCAATTGGGTGCATGGCACGGCGCGCCTTCTTGACCGCCTTCGGTGTGACGGCCCGCTTAACCGCCCGGCCCGGATGCATGGCCCGCCGGACGCCGCGCGGCACGAGAAGTCGCGAAAAGAAACCCATGACAAACCGCCCAGACTAAGGATACTTTAAGTTGATACTAGACCAGATCCGGCTCAGCAAAAATGCTCGCAGCGGAGAATGGCGAATATACCGGCAGCTCTGGCACATAACAGGGCCTATAATGCCCTATATATACACCTTGAGGCAGTCGTCTGGGATTAGCAAGCCCCGCTCAGATCGAGCCGTCGTCGAGCGGTCGGCGGATGGCGTTGTCACCGAGATGGCGGCTCGTCGGTGCGTTCATGATCAGCATCCGGGTGGCCTGCGGTCTTTGGCGGGAGCCCGGGATTGTTTAGGCTTATTGCGGACCGTTTAGCAGGGAGTCGCCTGGTGATCTGGTGGCGTCTGTTCAGGTGCCCGGAGAGGTCGGTGAGGTGACCGTTCAGTCCGGTGGCGGCTTCGGATGGCTGCTGCGGCGGTTGCGCGACGAGGCGGGCTTGACGCAGGAAGAGCTGGCTGAGGCGGCGCGGGTTAGCGTGCGTGCGGTCAGCGATTTGGAGCGTGGTGTTAATCGTTCGGCGCGCCGCGAGACGGCCCGGATGCTGGCCGATGCGCTTGGCCTGACCGGCCCTGCTCGGGTCGTGTTTGAGGATGCGGCACGAGGACGGGCATCAGGCGATGTGGGCCAACTGCTGGCTGGGTCTGGTAGCGGGCCTGCGGCGGCTAGGACGTTGCCGCGGGATGTGGCGAGCTTTACGGGCCGGGATCGTGAGCTTGCGCGGGTGTTCGATGCTGCCGCGCGGGTGGCAGATTCGGGTGGCGTGGTGGGAATTTGCGCTATCGGCGGGATGGCGGGTGTCGGCAAGACCGCGTTCGCGGTGCACGCTGCTCACCATCTGGCGCGTGAGTTTCCTGATGGGCAGATATTTTTGCCCCTCCACGGTCACACGCCGGGCCAGTCCCCGGTGGAGCCGGCGGACGGGCTAGTCAGTCTCCTGCTGCTTGCTGGCGTCGCGGCTCAGCAGATACCGGCGGGTGTCGAGGCGCGGAGCCAGATGTGGCGCGATCATCTGGCTGGCAAGCGGGTGCTTCTTGTTCTCGACGATGCCCGTGGTCATGAGCAGGTGCGGCCGCTGCTGCCGGGCACTGCCGGGAGCTTGGTGCTGGTCACCAGCCGTCGGCATCTGACCGCGCTGGAAGACGCGGTGTCGGTCAGCCTGGACGTGTTGCCTGCCGGCGAAGCTGCCGTGCTCTTGATCCGGCTCGCTGATCGCCCTGGTCTTGAAGTGAGCGACGCTGCGGTGGCCGACATCGCGTTCTTGTGCGGCCATCTGCCCTTGGCGATCGGCATGATCGCAAGGCAGTTGCATCACCATCCAGCGTGGACTTGCGCGGCCGTGGCTGCCCAGGTATCTGCCGCGAGGGACCGCTTCGCGTTCATGCACGCCGAGAACTTGTCGGTGACTGCTGCGTTCGATTTGTCCTACCAAGATCTCACCGCCAGCGCGCAGATGTTGTTCCGGCGGCTCGGGCAGCATCCGGGAGCGGATTTCGACGCTTATGCCGCCGCAGCTTTGGGCGGCGAGGATCTCGATACCGCGCGCCTGCTTCTAGAGTTGCTGTATGACCAGTACCTGCTCACCGAGCCGGTGCAGGGCCGGTATCGCCTGCACGACCTGATCAGGGAGCATGCGAGAGCCCTCGTCGCTGCCCATCCTGCCGGAGATCGGGACGAGGCAAGCCGTCGGCTCCTTGACTTCTATCTATGTGCGACAGTCTCGGTCGAGCCGCATTTCCAGCGGCGCAGCCCTGGCATCCAGCCGGCTGCCGCGACAGGGTCATCGCCGGGCGTGCCCAACCTGGTCGCAAGACGTGACGCAGCGACCTGGATGGAGGCTGAACGTGTCAATCTTCACGCGATGGTCGCCGACGCGGCACGTCAGGACATGCGTGCCCACGTCCTGGCCCTCGCCGCTGCCGTGCATGGCTTCTTGCGCAGTTACGGTCACTGGGACCAGGCCGTCAGCATGCATTCGCTCGCCCTGCAAGCCGCGCGTGCTGAGGGCAGCCAACTGTCCGAAGCGCTCGTCTTGATCAACCTAAGCGACGTGCGGCAACTGACCGGTGATTATGCAGCAGCGTTCGCGAATGTCAACAGGGCACTCGAGCTGAGCCACCAACTCGGCAGCCAGCCCGGACAGGCCAGCGCTCTCAACGAAAGCGGCGTAATACATCAGGTGACCGGGGATTACGCAGCGGCTGCGCGATGCCATGAACAGGCGCTGCGCTTGTATCGCATTCTCGGCAGCGAACCGGGGGAGGCCAGCGCGCTTAACGAACTCGGCGTCGTCAGGCAGGCAACAGGCAAGTACCTGGAGGCTGCCGCATGCCATGAGGACGCACTCCGGCTGCACCGTGAACTCGGAAACCAGGTCGGCGAAGCCAGCGCGCTCAACCGCCTCGGGCTAGTGCAGCGGACGATAGGCCAATACAAAGCCGCTGCCGCCAGCCACGAACTTGCACTGGTGTTGTTCCAGGAACTCGGAAACCAACTCGGCGAAGCCGGAGCGCTCAACGGCCTGGGTATCGTGTACCGAGCTTTCGGCGATATGAAGGCCGCCGTCGCCAGCCACCGGTGTGCATTGCGGCTCTACCGAGACCTCGGTTACCAAGAGGGTCAAGTGCATGCCTTTAACGAGCTGGGCACTGATCAGCAAGTTCTCGGGCACTACCGCGCCGCGATCAGAAGTCACAAGCAATCGCTGGGGCTCACCCGCGCGCTAGGTCATCGACGCGGAGAAGCTCACGCGCTCAACGAACTCGGCATGGCCCAGCAGGCGCTTGGAGACTACACGGCCGCCGCCGCCAGCCACGAGCAGGCGCTTTTCCTGCACCACCAACTCCACAATCCCCGAGGCGAAGCCCGCGCGCTAACCGGTCACGCCCTTGTACAACAGGCCTTCGGCAACCGGCAGGCAGCCGCAGAAAACCTCGCTAAAGCACTCAATATCTTTCGCGACATCGGCGCGATCAACGGCGAAGCAGAAACCTTGAACTTCCAGGGGTACCTGCTGCTGGATTCTTCAGATTGCAGGCAGGCTCGTGCCGTATTCGCACATGCGCTCACCGTTGCCAGCAGGTTGTCATATACGGTTGAACAGACACGTGCAATTCAGGGTCTGAGCCAATGCGATCAGCTATCCGAACAGGCAGTCGCAGGCTCTTCATGACGGTTAGTCGCCGTTTCCGCTCAGAATTCAGCTTCACATCTCCTGTGTGAGAATGTGCCGCGCACGATCCTGACAAGCCTGCTCCACAAACATCAGTAACAACGTTGGTACGGTTCGGGCTTGCGGGTGCCGTGGGTTATTGGGTGGCGTGGCGGGCGCGGTCGAGGATGCCGGGGGTGGTGCCGAGGTACATGTCCAGGGTGATGCGGTAGCTGGCGTGGCCGGCCATGCGGGAGACGTCGGTGGGGTCGAGTTTCCAGGTGAACAGGGCGGTGGTGCAGAAGACGTGGCGCAGGCTGTGCCAGGTCCAGGTTCCGTTGCCGTGGTGGTCGCGCCAGCCGGCTGTGGTGTAGGCGGGGGCCAGGACGCGGCGGTCGAAGTTGGAGGACCGCCACAGGGTGTGCCGGGGGCTGGGGAAGATCAGGCCGAGCGGGTTCAGGCCGGCGGCGTGCTCGGCGCGGGCGGCCTGGACGCGGGCGGCGAGCTTGCCGGCGAGGGGGTACCCGTTGGGGGTGCGGGCGGGGTAGATGGTCTTGCGGTGCTTGCGGTTCTTGGGTGCCTCGGTGTAGAGGTGCCCGGCGACCTCGACGACCTTGCGGTCCACGGCGATGACCCGGGCGGGGGCGTCGACCTGGGGGATGGTCAGGGCGAACAGCTCGCCCTGGCGCAGCCCGGTGTAGGCGGCCGTGTTGGCCATCAGCTCATCGAGGTCGCCGCGGCGGCCCTGGGCCAGGGCCTGGCCGAGCCGGGCGATGTCGTCGGGGGCGGGGATCTCGGCGGGGTCGACCCACAGCGCCGGTTCCCCGGCCGCGGTGGCCCTTGGTTCGGGCAGGGGCGGCCGGCGGCCTGCCAGTGCACCTCGGCGAGGCGGGGGCTGGTCAGGTACCCGGCTTTGAGGCCGGCGGTGACCAGGGCGGACAGGCAGCGGTGCAGCCGGTCGCCCTCGCTCGCGGTGGGCGCGGCGTTGACGATCTGCTGCATGTGGCCGGGGGTGATGTCCTGGCAGGCCACGGCGCCGATGACCGGGGCGGCGAACCGGCGGCACAGCCGGGCCTGGGTGTCGGCGTGACGGCGGGACCACCGCCGGTTCACCGGCAGCCGGTCCAGGTCCAGGTAATGGGCGATCAGGTCCGCGCCGGCCCGTTCGGCGTTCACCGCCCCCGCGGCCAGCCGCTCCGTCACCTTCTCCAGCTTGACCGCCAGCCCGGCTTCGGTGCTGGCCTGCCGGTACCGCCGCCGCCCGTTCTCGACAAACACCGCCCGCCACGGCGCCCCCGCCACCTCCGGCGGGTACACCACCACCCCCCGCCCCACCTCCACCACCACACGACCCGGCTGGATGCCGCTAGAAGCCGCACTGGTGCCGAGAGGATCGATGAGCGTTCGCCAGCCGCCACGGGGGTCGCTGCCGTCGCGCGTCAAAAGAATCCCTCCGGCCATTGGTTCCTCTCGTCGTCCACTCCGGTTCGCCGGGCTTGCCGGTGCTGGACGGGCGGCAAGGCGTTGATGGTTAGTGTGAAAGCGTTGGGCGGTGCCCAGGACGGCGTCGCTCGGCATGGCGGGGTAACGATGGTTCGTTCCGGCGGCGCGCCATGCGAACCGTCCCGGCTATATGCCGTGCGGGGACCTGCTGGGGATGCGCTGTACGCTGGCGGCCAGCTGACCGGACCTGCTGGCGAAGGCCAGCGGCGAAGACCGCGACCTCGGCCGCCCACCATCGGTAGCAGCGGGCTGATATGCGTATGGGGGCGGGGAAGCCGGGGCGATGGGTTAGTTCGTATGCGGCTGTCCGGCCTAGGCCGAACATCAGCCGGATCTCTCCGATGCTGATAAGCCGGTCAGCCGGCATCGTCGTGCCTGTCGCGGGCTGCGGTTCGACTGCAGAGGCCGGGGCGGTCAGCGGGCCGGAGTGCCGGCTCACTTCTGGCGACGGGTGGCTGCTGCCGGGGTTGTGGTTCACTGCCGCTCCCTGGCAGGTCCAAGCTCGGGTGCGGCCGTGGCCGCACCGTCCGCAGGGCTATGGCTGGTCCAGCCGATTTGGGTTGTCGTCCGCATGCCGAGCGGCATGATCACGTACGCGCTGGCGGATTGGCCGAATGGCTCGGGTTCGCTCGGGTTCGCTCGGGTGCCGGCCTGCGTACCGTGGATGATCCCGCCTTTCGCTGGGACTTTAGTTGCCGTGACCGGTCGGGTCTCGGCAGGCCAGGTTCCAGAACGGGGTGACTTGTCCATCGAGTGGTCAGCGGTCGGCTGCGGGTGGCGGCACGCTGAGCTGGCGTTACAGCGCCGCCGCCGCTTAAATTGAGCCGGGGGCCGAGTGTCTATGGCCAGTGCGCCAGGTCGGCGTGCTGGCGGGATTTGGCACGGACGGCTGCTCGTGCCCGACGTGCAAGATGCGGCCATCGGCAATGCTCCTTCTGACGCCGCAGGGAGGCGGACCTGCGCGGAAGTCGGTGACGGCCAGCCAGTTCAGCCGCCCGGCGGAGGTGCCACCGTGGTGACCGGCCAGCGGGCCGCGCAAAGAATTATGTCTCCTTACGTAAGCTTCAATAGGTCAACTGTAATCTGACGAGATACAAAATACCAGCTTGAGGATGACGTCGCCTGGGCAGTTAGGCACATATAGGCCGAAGCGGGGCAGAGTCTGCAGTTCATCGCAGGTTTGCATTCAGGCAGTGGGAGATTGGTGAACGAGTCGCTTCAGCCAAGACAGATTGACGTGCGGGCCGCTGATCATGGCTTATGCGGGCTGGGGATGGGTCAGGGGCTGTCTATCGCCTGGCGATTACGGCCGTCGTCCTCGCCGACGTCGGGTCCGGTGACTGGGGGGAGGCCGGCGAGGGTGCGGGCGCTGTCGGCCATGTCCATGAGGGCGCGCAGGGCGGGTTCGGGGAGGCCCTGGGCGCGGAGGATGACTTCGCGGACCTTGTCGTCGGACAGGGCGATCCTGATAGCCGGGTCGACCGGGGGTTCGCCGGGGGCGTCGAAGAAGTAGGAGGGGGGGACGCCGAAGAACGCGGCGATGGCGGCGATCTGGATGATGCTGGGGTTGGTTTTGGTGCCTTTGCGCAGGGACCAGAGGTATCCGTGGGAGATGACCTGGTGGCCGGCGGCTGCGTTGATCTGGGTGGCGGCGTCGCGCATGGAGTAGGGCCGGCGGCGGCCGGGGTGGACGGTGCGGAAGAGCAGGTCGATGCGTTCGGCGAGGGTCGCCGGGACGGCGGGTTCGTCGGTCACCGGCGTCTCCGGTCCCGGCTGGCGCGGGGACTGGCGGCCCGGCAGCCTTTCTCACACGTAAGGACAGTGGCGATCATCCTAGCCGTGCCCGCGCAGGGGCAGCGGTGCCCGAGCCGGGCGTTGGCCGGGTTCATGCGGCTTCCTGACGGGAGCGGGCGGGCGCGGGGGTGATGGCGTCGCGGATGGTGGTGGCGCGGGGGGTGCCGACGTGCAGGTCGCGCTTGATGGCGCGGATGGCGGGTATCCGGCCGTTGGCCAGGCCCGGGCCGTAGAGCTCGCGGGCCCGCTCGATCGCCGGGTCAGATGGCCCGACGGCGGTGACGGCGGCGGGCTGGGGGGCGGGGTCGCGGTGGCGGCGGTGGCGCAGCAGCAGGTCGAAGCAGCCGGTCGCGACGAGGGCGGGCCAGCCGGCGATGGCGGCGCCGATGAGGCCGTGGCTGAGGCCGGCGGCGATGTTGGCCGCGACGGTGGCGCAGGCGCCGGCGATGAGCAGGAACCAGGCCTGCCAGGGCGCGTCGCGGTGGTGGCGGGCGCAGTCGACCAGGATCAGCGAGCAGGTCGCGACGAGGCCGTCGATGGTCAGGGGCAGGGCGTCGGCGGTCCACCCGGTGGCGCCGTAGCGGGAGACCAGCTGCGCGGGCGTGGCCGTAGCTGATCACGGCGGCGATGGCGGTGACGACGATGACCGTGATCGTCGCTGACCAGCCGATGAGGCGGTCGCCGGCGGCCGGGGGTGAGCCTGGAATCTCGTCATTCACTGGCTTCCAATCAGTACCAGAGTGTCTACATCAGAATACGCCGCCTGGGCAAGGCGGGTAGCCCGGACCGCCGGGACGGCGCAGCGGCGCCAGTCCCGGCGGCCAGGCAGTGACAGGGATCAGGCGGCCAGCGCGGCGGCGGCGTCCTCGTGCTGGGCAGAGCCGGCGGGATCGGTGTCCCGTGCTGCCGTGAGATCGTCCTCGCCGGGCTCACCGGCGCTGAGAGCGGAGCCGGGCTCAACCGCAGCGGGGTCATCCGGGCTGTCGCCGCCGGCTGGCCGGCTCACCGGCGGGGGTGTCGCCTTGGTAGGGGACGCCGCCGGCGACGGCCTGCTCGATCGGGCTGAGCGGGTATCCGGCCCGGGCGAGGAAGCTCAGCCAGGCGCCGGCGTCGCCGCGCGGGCACGAGCTGTACCGGTCGGTGCGCCATGTCGACCGCGACACGGTGGTGCCGGTCATCTGGTCCTCGTAGGCGGCCGCGATTGGCGCGAGCGCCAGCATCCACAGGCGGGGCTGCGCCGCGGTCGCGGCCTCGCCGGGGGCGGGGCCGCTCAGCCGCTGGTAGATCTCCGTGCTGCCGATGCCGCCGAGGGCCTGGCGCAGGGGCTGGGGCATGGCCAGGATCTGGGTGGTGACGAACTGCGCGACCAGGGTGCCGCTGCCGCTGGGCGGGGTCTTGCGGCCCAGGAATTCCGCGACCCACCGGTGCCGCACCTTGCCGGCCGCGTCCCATGCCTTGTTGCCCTCGATGACGAGCTTGCGGCTGGGGTCGGGCTCGGGGCTGCCGCCGCCAGCGCCGGCCTCGGGGTCGTGACCTTCCGGGTGCGCCGGACGGACAGCGGCCTGCTGCTTCCTGGCGTGGCCGTGCTTGTCCGGGTCCAGGCAGTACCAGCTCGGTTCCTGCTGCCAGGGACGCAGTACCGCGGCGGCGCCCGGGACAGGACGCGTGCGCGGCTGGGTCCATCTCCCCGCTCCCCTCGTGTCCGGCTTCGTCGCGTTCGCCGTCGTCAGCCCGCGCCGGTGTCGCCGGGGTGCCGGCGGATCCGTCGCCGTCCGGGTTCTGGTCATCGCCGGGATCAGGGTCGGGCCGGAGCATGTAGAGGCTGATCGCGCCCTCGGGGGCATGGTCGAAGACGGTGATTCCGCGTGCCTGGAGGTCTGCGATGAGCTGGGCCCGGCGGGCTCTGGGCCTGCTGCTCGTCGTCGATCTTCTGCACGATGTAGGCCAGCGGCTGGCCGTACCCGACGGCCTCCAGGATGCGGGTCATGGTGTCCGGGTCGTTCTCGAACGGGGCCAGCAGCGCCAGGTCCTCCAGCGTCCAGTCGTACTGGCCGGTCTCGGTCAGCTCCCGGGTCTTCGGCGACAGCCCGCCGGCGGTGATGCCGGCGCGGATCTCCGATGGCCTCAGCCCGGTCGCCCGCCGGATGTCGGCTTTGCTCATCCCGGCCTCGGAAGCGCTGAACAGGGCGGCGGCTTCCTCGTGCACGGTCAGGTCGCGGCGGAACCGGCTGGAGATCAGCATGTGCAGGTACTGCTGCCCGGCATCATCGGCGGTGCCGGGGCTGAACACGTACGGCACCGCGTCCAGGCCGGCCTTGACCGCGGCGTCCAGCCGGATGTTCCCGTCGACCACGACGTAGCCGTCGTGGTCGGGGCTGGTGGTGATCTCCAGCGGGGTGATGATCCCCGCGGCGGCCACGGACTGGCAGAACGCCCGGTCGGCCTGCTTGTCCTCGCGGACGTTGCCCGGATGGGCGGTCAGCAGCCCGACCGGGATCATCGGCCGCTCGGTGAAGCCCGGGCTCGATGTCCTGCTGCTCGTCCGGGCCCGGCCCGGTGCCGGGATCCGGCAACCCGGGGGCGGCGTCGTCCTGACTAGCGGCGGGGGTGATGGTGGTGTCGGTGATGGTGGTCAACACAGCCTCCTGCGGCGTGCTCAGGCCGGGCTGGAACGCACCGCCGCCAAGGTGCGCGGCGGCAGCAGGAGCGCGCCTGCGGCTCCTGCCCCGGCCCGGCCTTCCCGCGCCGTCCCCAGGGCCGGATCTGTCACACCGGGCGGCCGGAGGTGCGGCAAGAGCCCGGTTGACCGGCCGGCCCGGACGGCGCATCCTACGCGGGCCGGGGCAGGCGACGCATCCTGCGCGGGCCATGAGAGCGGGGCATGCTGTACGGCCAGTTCGCCTCCTGCCTCGGCGGCGTGCGGCCCGCCAGCATGCCGTGCTGCCAGGGGAGACCCTCATTGCCGTGACCAGGTCGCGGGCTGCGGGCCGCAGTGTCTCCGACGCGCTGAATATGCCATAACTATGGTTACGGAGCGTCCATGCCCGCCGCACACCCGGATCCTCCTTCTCAGCAGAGGTATTCAGGTGCTCAGGTCAAGAAGCGATTTAACAACGGCATTGATATCGGTGCCGACACCATCGATTTCGAGCGCGTCGCGGATGTACTTGCGCTGCCGCTCGAACCGGACGTCCGGCAGAGTAGTCCTACAGGCTACACGCTCCGCTTTCTCGGCGAGAATGGCGAGTCGTGCATGGGCGGCGTCCTCGCGATCGTATTGGGGGATGGGGAGCTGGAAAACGTATTTGTCAAAATCGCGTGCGTTATGCTCGCCTCGCGCCTGCATCGGGCCGACAGCCGTCGTCACAGCTGTTGAGTTCAGAATGGCAGTGAGGTATCGCGCTTCATCACGGCTAGCAAAAGACCCCCAGTAGAGTTTGTGTTCGACAATTGCCGACGTACTTGTCACCGTAGCTGCCGCTAGATAAGTGCCGCTGGCACTGTAAACAACCCGGTATTGAGACACTGGGAACTGATGGCTCAAGTCGCGGTGATAGTCGAGTCGCTGTCTGAGGCTAAGGCGCTGACTCCCGCCGCGGCGATGCTCGGTCCAGGCCGCTTCGGCTTTATGCCACCAGTCCGCAAGACCAGGATGCCTTGCAAGCAGTGCATCGCCAGGACCCAAGAGGCACTGGCCGTCCCAGGGGATGACCGCCTCTAGTGGCTTTAGGCACCGGAATGGCAGGATGGACTCGCCTAGGAGCAGGGGGAGGATGAATTCTTCTTCGACAGCCCCGTGGAGGTCACGCAGGTGTCTCCAAGGTTCCCTCTCTCGCGGGCTACGCCGACTTCGAACTGAGCGCTGCCCCGCCACCCTTCCAAAGGGAGCCTGGTCGGGTTCTACAAGGAAGAGGACCCGCGGGAATACGGTCGCGCCCGCGCTGAACCTGTCGGCATAGGGTGAATGTTGGCCAGTTGACCACTGCTCTGTGCCCAATATCGAGATGCTTCGCTCAGCTTCGACCCATGTGGCTCCTTGGGTGTCGAACCGCCCGGCCATCACTTTGGATCTTTCAGGCATAGGAACGGGGCCAGCGCCAGGATCTTGGCGTCGACCGAAGACCACGCCGACGGCTAGCGGGAAGAACGATGGCTTCACCCTGTGCAGGTCCCAGGTCTGCGTGAAGGCAACGTTTACCAGCTCGGCACCAGTGAGGTAGCTGCCAGAGCGGAAGCCCGCGTGCCTCCCTCGCGACTGTTGCCCGGGCCTGGGCAGGACTGACCACGGCATGACATATCCGAACTGGCCGCCGGGCTTAAGGTACAGTTCGACGCAGCGGGTAACAAAGAGGGCGGCGAGTTCCTGGCTGGTGGCGGCAGCGCCGCCGGTCCACAGGCCGCGATCGTTGCTCATCTTGCTGAACGAGAGCTGCTGCCGCTTGGTCATGTAGCGGTAGACCAGCCACGGCGGGTTGCCGACAAGAACGTCCACACGGTTGGCGGGCCGCGCCAGCCAGGCGGGCCGCGCGAGATTTCGGACGTAATATCCCCAGATGTGGTCTTCCTCGTCGTCGTGCAGATGGCACATGTTGGTGAATGTCTGCATCAGTACCTCTCGGTCGTCTTCGTGAATGCCGAACATCTCGAAGACGTCGTCTAGCAGAGGGACCGGGGATTTCGGCTCCCGTGAGGTAGCACGGTCAGCGAGTCTTGCGACGAGGAGATCGAAGCGACCAGTATCAGCGACGATACGGTCGGGAAAGTTAAGCTGTTCTGCGAATTCTGGTAGGCTTGGTGCGGCTGCTCCCGTGACGAATGAGTCCGCGTCGAGCCTGGTAGAAACGCTCAGGCCCTTATAGTCGTAGGTAAGTAAATCGATTTCCTGTCCCCAGCGTAGAGAGTCGCCGAGGAAGACGGGAACTGTGAACGCCGGCCGACCCTGAAGGCGCTGGTTTCCGATTGCTAGAAGGTAGGTAACCCGTGCCAAGGCGACCGCTACCGGATGCACGTCGATGCCAAGAACATGCGTCACTAGCCCGCTGATGATCTCCGCTGTTGTCTTGCGTTCGCTTTCCGCCTTTGCTAGGTATGACCGGACAGCGTGGAACAGGAAGGTACCGCTGCCGCAGCTAGCGTCCAGAACACGCTGATTGAGCGGATCTTGCACAGATTCTTCGATAATTGCTTCCGCAAGCCAGTCCGGGGTGTAATATTCACCAAGTTGATGTCGTGTTCCTTGCGGGATGATCGATTCGTATAGATGCTTAAGGACATCATGTTTGACCTGTCGCCAGTCAAAGCGGCAGAGACGCCGGGCTAGCGCCTTAATGAATTGTTCACCCTCAGGCACCTCGGCTATCCAGCCGAAGAAGTCATCCTCAACTACGCCCGTGATCTGCGCCTGTGTAAACAAAGTACCAGCCATGAGCGCGCGCGCCGTGATGTCAGATTCATCCAGCCGGATGTCTAGAACCGCATGGCCGATGACCTTGGCGGTGGCGACCAGCAGCGTGTGGTTGACGAAGAGCGAGTCGTGGTCCCGGAAGCTGATGCCCGACGCGGTAGTCAGAAGTTTGGCCCACATGCGCCGCTTGACCTTCACTGTGGACAGCTCACGATTCGCCTGATAGATGCTTGTCAACTCTGCGGCGTCAAATTTGTAGGCTGGACTGCGGCAGCCGAGCTTACTTTCGATAACGTCACGGTCTGGCGTGATGTCGCGGCCAGTCGCAACAATCGCTTCAAGCCAGCCAAGCAGCTTCCCGGGTGCCGCGGGATCGGCGGTCTGGGTATCCACCAGTTCTAGCTGGCGGCCGAGTGAATGGTAGAGTAGCCACGTGATCCCGTCGGTTAGTAACGCGGCATAGCGTTGGCCGGCATCAGTCGCGCGTTTGCGTACTGCGTCAGCGAGTTCTCGCTCGCCAACCGCTCGTACGGCGGCCTGATCCAGGCTGGTCTCGACGCTGACAATGACCTGTCCTGCATCGATGGCGATCATCCCGCTGCGCCCATCCTCCGGTGTGGGGATGATCCTGAGATCGCCTTGACCAAGATTCAGGCCGCCATAGAGGAGGAGCCCTTTGACATTGGCATAAACGTCAGTCGTTTCCCGCGCTTGAGGGCGAGCCGCAAGCCGGCGCACCAGTTCCGGCAAGTTCGCGCCTGGGCTAAGTTCAGGCCAGCGCTCAAGTATCCGTCCCGCAGGAGCTGCATATACTTCCGCCCCTCGAGCAAGCTCCTGGTTCTCGGCCTGCGGTGGATTCCACCGGATCACGCCGACGACCTTGTCCATATTGCCCGTCAGCACGGGTGCGCCGCTGAGGCCGTGGAGTGACAGTCCTGCCATCACCTGCCAGCAGACAAGTGAAATGCCGCTGGCGCCATTTGCCATGGGAGCATCGGGCCATATCACCATGCCTGAGACCGCAGCAAGTTGCAGCTCTTTCATTGCGGCAGGAGCGCCCGGCGCCACGAAGGGGTCGTGACTGGCAACATCGCTCGTTAGCGGCACTGGATCGAGCGAGTCCGGCAACGTCCGGCTCAATCGCAGCAAGGCAACGTCGTCTTTCTCATCCCAAGCCTCGACGATGGCCTCGCTCGTTCCATGTCGCCATGCGCATCGCACACGCGTCAGGATGTGCGGCTCGGTGCCGTCGTCATGCACGCAATGGAACGCGGTCAGGGCCAGGTGCCGGGTTACCGCGAAGACGCTCCCCAGTTGTCTCCCGGACCTGTCTGCGCTGAGCCGTCCGACTGCTAAGGTCACTCCGGATGCTCTCCAGGTGCTTGGAGGACTAGCTTGGCCGAGAAGGTCGCACCCGCTGTTGCCTTCGCGATGACAACGCCCGATTCGGCCTGCACCGCAATGCCGAACTGGATCTCGACTGTCCCAATCCGCCAGCCAGAGTCTTCGCGCTGATGTAGTACTTTCCCCAGCCGTGAGCGGAAATGGTCGGCGACTTCCGCGATGCTGTCAGCGATCTCAGCGGCCCTGGACTTGAACTCCTCCGGGACCACCGCGCGGGGAGCAAGATCACCGGTAGTCTGCGCCTGGCGCACTTCAAGCAATATCTCGGGATTAGGGCTCGTGGCCGATCGGGACTTGCTCATATGGCTCCTGCACGCGTGCCAAGAAGTCTTCTAAATCACACAGTGAGATACGGATCGCGCTCGGTCAATACCCGACTATCCGGTAAGTTACTTTGCCTCGCAGGTTACTTTTCCAACAGGAGATTTGAGTTATTGTCAAGACCTGCGGATCAAGATCTTTTTAGCCTGCTACAGGTTGGCCTTCCTCGCCGGCTCGTTCAATAGGTTTGCCGTTGATGAAGGTCGCTTCGGCGCGGACAAGGGCGAGGCGACGGACCTGCGATGAAGCGGTCAGATAGCGGCGGTCCGCAGGCCGCGCGGGCAGGGACACTGCGGCCGGGATCAGCCGCCCGGCTCCGGCGCCGCCTCGGCGGTCCCTGTCCCAAGATGTTGGGACAGGGAAGGAGCGCGCTCGCTGGCATCAGGTGGGCGGGACGCGCCGGGACGGGGCATGGGGTGCTGCTGCGCGTTCGCCGCTGGCTACGGTGCGGCGGGCTTCTGGCTCGCCGCCGCGCAGCCCGGAGCGCAGGGATGCGGCGATGAGCTGTTCGCGGGCGCTGGCGTCCATGAGCCCGGCGGCGGCGGTGAGCCTGGCGGCCCAGAAGAGCGGGTAGTTCCGGTTGCCCTCGGGTCGCGTTTCCAGCCAGGCGGCGAGCCGGTCGACCAGTCCGGTATCGTCCGGTCGGGTCGGCCGGGGGAGCCGCGGGTGCGGGGGGCCGAGCAGGTGCCGGATGGCGGTCCAGTCGATGGTGGCGTCGCCTGGCTGGGCGGACAGCAGCTGGTAGCGGCGGCGGTGGACTGAGGACCAGGACGGCGGCGCGATGACGGATCCGCCGGCGGCGCGGAAGTCCAGGGCGCTGGCGGGGAGTGCGCCGGTGCGCTGGGTGGTGCCGGGGTAGTAGAGGTGGGCGCCGCCGCTGGGGGTGCGGACGGCGGCGATCGGCGCGGGTATCAGCCCGGCGTTCGCGGGCGCGGCGGAGGGCGGTGAATCCGTCACGGCCGGGCTTGAGGTCGATGTCGAGGACGTCGGGGCCGGGGGCGCCGGTGGCGATGCCGATGCTGGCGTCGGGGGTGCGGGTCCACCATCTGTCGATCCGGGCGTGGCTGGTGGTGGCATCGAGGTAGCCGTGGCGGGTGGCGGGGATCTTGCCGCCGGGCTGGCAGGGGAAGACCGGCCAGCCGGAGTCGGCGTAGCGGTGGGCGGCTTCACGCAGGTTCGCGTTGCCGCCGGCTCGGCGGGTGCCCGGATCGGAAGGCCCGGCGGGCTCGGCGGCGTGCCTGGCCGGGTCGGGGTGGTGAGGTCGCATAGCTGATCCCTCCTGAAATTTCGATGACGAAAGTTGGCGGGTGGTCCTGCCCGGCCGGTGCCGTGCAGCGCCCCGGCAAGGCGCGCCCGCAAGCAGGCGGATGGCGGGCAGAGTGCCCGGCTGCGGAGAGTCAGCGGGCTTGCGGGCGCGCCGCGGGGGCGCATGATCAGGGAAGGCCGGGCAGGACCCGGGAGGGCCGGGAGTGGCTCGCGTCTTCCCGGCTGCCTGGTGATCGCATCGGGCCAGGCCAGGCTGACGGGTCAGGGGACGACGCGGCCGCCCGCGATAAACCCGTCGCCGGCGGCGATGGTGTCGTAACGCACGACGGTGCCTGTGAACGGAGCGTCGATCATAGTGCCGTGACCAGCGTAGATGCCGACGTGGCCGGGGTCCGCGGCGGTGCCGTCGGCGCCGGGGAAGAAGACGAGGTCGCCGGGCTGGAGCTGGCTGTAGGCGATGAGCTGGACGTGAGGGTCGCGGAACTGCAGGGCGGCGTTGTGGGGGAGGGTGACCTTGCCGCGGGTGGCCTGGTAGACCGCGTACATGGCCAGGCCGGAGCAGTCGAAGCCGGGCTGGCCGGTGCCCGCGGAGTTGAATCCGGCGGTAGGCCCGGCGGCGGAGCCGCCGCCGAACTGGTAGGGCAGGCCGAGCTGGGTCCGGGCGTAGGCGAGGATCGCGGCGCCGAGCCCGGTGGCGGCGGTGCCGCCGCACGCGGCGCCCGCGCCGTCGAAGGTGGTGACCAGGGCCAGAGCGAGGGCCTGCCAGCGGCCGTAGGCGCGGGGGGTGGCCGAGCGCTGGACGTCCTGGGCGGCGGCGTCGACCGGGAGGTGCTGCCAGCGCGGCACCCTGATCAGGTGCTGGTAGAACGCGCGGGACGCGTACACGGGCCTGGTGAGCTGGGCGGGGGTGCCCCAGCCCTGGGAGGGCCGCTGCTGGAACAGGCCGAGCGAGCCGCCGCCGGCCGGGGTGGTCAGGTTGATCAGCGACGACTCCTGCATCGCGGCGGCGATCGCGATGACGGCCGCGCGGGGCGGCAGCCGCATCCGGACCGACACCTCGTAGATGATCCGGGCGTTGCCGGCCTGGACGGCGGTGAGCGCATGCCCGCCACCGGTGCTGGTGCCGGGTCCTGCGGTGCCAGCCGGGCAGAACCAGGCTGCCGCGGCCGGCTGGACGGCGCCGGACGCGGCAGCCGCGACGCCGATGGTCACTGCGGCCGGGGCGAGGATGAGCGCCGCGGCGGCGGCCAGCAGCGGGGCCGGCCAGTCACCGGGTTCCCCTGGGTGACGTAAGCGCGAGCATCCGGTCTCCTGGTTATCTACAGATAATCAGATGAGCCGGAAGTTATCCTGCGGCGCAGGCGGGCGTCAAGGCCGGCTGACTCGCAGCACCAGGGCCGCAAGGACGAGACGGGCGGACGGGCAGCGGCTGCCTGCGGCGTCAGGTCAGGACGCGGGCTCGTCGCCGGCGGTGACAGGGGGCAGGCCCTCGAGCCGGCGGGCGTTGTCGATCACTGACAGGACAGCGGCGAGGCTGGCGGGGGACAGCCCGGCGGCGCGGAACGCGACGTCGCGGATGCCCTGGTCGCGCAGGGCGGCGGCGATCTCCCGTTCCCCGAGCTTCCCGAGCTGCTCGGCGGCGTCGTCCTCGTCGTCGGTGAAGTAGCTGACGGGGACGCCGAAGAACCGGGCGATGGCCGCGAGGCGGGAGTGGCCGGGCTCGGCCTTGGTGCCCCGGCGCAGCTGGTACAGGTAGTTGTAGGAGATCACCTGGGTGCCGGCCGCGTCGTTGATGGCGGCGGCGGCTTCCCTGGTGCTGTAGGGGCCGCGCCAGGGCGGGTGCGCGGTGGCGAACAGCCGGTCGAGCCGCCGCGCCAGCGTGCCCGGCTCGCGATCCGCTCCGCCTGCCCATGCCCCGGTCGCCTCCGCGTGGCCGGGCAGCCGCCCGGCCGTGCCTGATCCTGACGGATCTAGCTTTACCACAGATAGAGCAGATGCGGCAGCTGCGCGCTCAGGTCAGGGCATGGCATTGACAACTACATTTATCTCGGGTAACACTCAGATACAGAAATATTATCTGTGGATAATCATATTGCGAGCGCTGGCGGCCTGGTCCGCCGGACCTGAGGAGAGTTCCATGTCGCTGGCATCGTCGCTGCTGGCCCTGGTCCCCGCGGCGGGGCATGTCCTGGCGGGCGGGGTGGTCCCGAACCCGGCGCCCGCGGACCCGGCTGCCGGGTCGAACGGGATCGCGTTGCTGATCAGCTACGTGAAGTGGGGGGCGGTGATCGCCTGCGGGATCTCGGTGGTCGCCTCCGGGGGGCTGCTGGCGGTCGGGTCGCTGTCCAACCGGCCCGATCACGCTGACCGGGGCAAGCGCGGCCTGATCTGGTCGCTGGCCGGGGTCGTGGTCGCCGCGATCGCGATCCCGGTCGTCAACACCGTGTTCAGCGCGGCCAAGTGACGGCCGGGAGGCGACGATGGGCAAGCCGTTCCTGGCCCGCCGCCGCCGCTGGCCGCTGTACCTGATGCTGGCCGCCGCCGCGCTGGTGATCGCCGTGGCCGCGGGCCTGATCGCCGAGGCCGCGTTCGGCCCGCATCCGCGGGAGAACTTCAAGCTCCCGCCCGTCCAGCCGCTGCCCGGCTCCGGCACCCCCGCCCGCGCCGCCGGCCCGCCCGGCCGGCCGGCGGGCGGGCCGCTGCAGGTCATCAATGGCCGGCGGCTGGAACCCGGCGGGATCCGGACCGGGTTCCCGCGCACCCTGGCCGGCGCGGTGTCGGCCGCTGTCGCAGGACTGGAGCCAGGTCGGCTCGGACCTGGACCCCGCCCGCGCCGCCGTGATCGGCCGGGTCATCGCGGCGCCGTCGTGGCGGGCGGCCCGGCCGCTCTGGCCGCCGGGGTGCGCCGCACCCGCGCCGGGCTGGGCCTGCCCGCGTCCGGCCCGGTCCCGGCCGGGGCGCAGGTCACCTTCACCGCCGTCGGCTACCAGGTCCGCCACGCCAGCCGGAGCCAGGTCACGGTGCTGCTGCTGGCCTACTACACCGCGACTGTTCCCGGGCAGCAGCCGCAGACCAGCACCGGTGTCTACCCCGCGACCATGCGGTGGGAGCAGCGGCGACTGGAAGATCACCGCGCCCGGCCGGCGCGGACTACTCCGCCCTGGACGCCCAGCCAGGGTCATCCCGGGCGGCTGCGGCCGGCTGGCAGCCCCTCGACCAGTAACCCCAGGAGGGAGATCCCCCGATGTCATGCGGCATCACTGACCCGCTCGGCTGCGCCGGCCAGCTCGCCGGCAGCGCGGCTGCCAGCGCCTGGGACGGCATCTGCCTGTCCTTCGCCGCCGCGGCCGACGCGCTCCTGAAATCCTTCGCCCGCGCGTTCACCGCGATCCCGCCGGTCGACCTGGCCTCGCCCGGAGTCAAGAACGTGTACGCGATCTGCCTGGGCATCGCCGCCGTCGCCGCGGTGCTGCTGCTCCTCGGGCAGGTCATCCGCACCGCCCTGACCCATGACGGGTCCGCGCTGGCCGAGGGCCTGGCCGGGATCGGCAAGGCCGCCGCCGCGTTCGTCGCTCACCCTGGTCATCGCCTCGGCCGCGGTGACCGCCGCCGACAGCCTCACCGGCTACATCATCACCAGCAGCTTCGGCTCCGCCGCCCGGCTGACCGCCCGGATCACCAGCCTGCTGTCCTTCGCCGGGCACCACCGGGCACCCGGGCACGGAGCTGGCCGGCGGGGCGTCGCTGCTGCTCCTGCTCGCGATCGCCGGGATCGGGCTGATCCTGGTGCTGTGGTTCGAGCTGCTGCTCCGCAGCGCGGCGATCGTCGTGCTGGTCGCGACCTCGCCGGTCGCCGCAGCCGGGATGGCGTCCGCGGCCACCCGGTCCTGGTGGCCGAGGATGGTCTCCGCCACCGGGCAGCTGATCATCGTCAAGCCCGTCATCGCCCTGGTGTTCGCCCTCGGCCTGGAGACTGACCGGCACCTCCCGCGACATCGAGACCCTGCTGGCCGGCATGCTCATCCTGCTGCTGGCCGCCGTGGCCTGGCCGGTCATCGCCCGGTTCTTCACCTTCGCGACGTCGGCGCCGCGGGCAGCGCCGGCCTGGGCGCCGTCCTCGGGTTCGCCGCCGGGCGGCTATCAGCCGCGCGGCGGGAGCATGCCCGGGGGATCTTTGCGCCCCTCTGCCGGGATGCCCGCCGAGGCGGGCGGGGAGGCCGGGGCCGCTGCCGGGGAAGGAGCAGCCGCCGGCGGTCGCTGCTGCTGCGGGCGGCGCGGCGGCCGGGGTGCTGGCGCTGGCCGCCGCCGGGGTGCAGGCCGCGCACCGGGTCAGCGCCGCCCTGGCAGGCCGGATGGACGGGGTCGCCGGCGACGCCGGCCTGGCCCCGCCCGGCTACGGCCGCCACCTGACGCGCCCGGCTAGCCGGCGGCGCGCGGTCAGGCGGGACGCCGAGTGCCGCCAGCCAAGGACGGCCAGGACAGCGCCGGCTCGGGGACATGGCAGGACGACGGCGCGCCGTTCTCCGCCTATTCCGGCCAGGCAGCGCAGGAACAGGACTGGCCGGAACCCGATCACGACCCCTGGCGCGGTCCCCGGTGGCCTGACGAGACGGCGCCCGGCGGCGATGCCACGCCGGAACCGCCCGCCGGCGGACGACATGACCTCGGACTGGCCGTCGTCGCTGCCGTGGAAGACCACCAGCCGCGGCGACGATGAGACGGAGGCAGGGTCATGACCGGCCAGCCGGGCAGCAGGGTGCGCACCTATCTGGGGTGGCAGCAGGAGAAGGTCGCGTTCCTCTTCGGCCTGTCCGGGCAGCGGGCCCTGGCCCTGGCCGCCGCCGTGCTGGCAGCGATCTGGCCGCTCGCGGCGGCCCGGCCCGCCGACGGCGCGGTCTGCTGGCCCGCCGCCGCGTTCCTCGCCGCGGCGGCGCTGGCCCGGATCGGCGGCCGCACCGCCGGCGAGTGGGCGGCCGCCGCGGCGTCCTACTACCTGGGAGCGGCCAGGGACCAGCACAAGTTCGCCGCGGCGGCGTTCACCCCGCCCGCCGCCGGGCGGCGGCCCGACGCCGATGGACCTGCCCGGCATCCTCGCCCCGCTGCGCATCCTGGAAGCCGCTGGCGACGCCGGGCAGCCGATCGGCGGTCATCCATCATCCGCTGGACCGCACCTTTACCGCCGTGGCGAAGATCCGCTACCCGGGCATCGGCCTGGCCGACTCGGCCCGCCGGGACCAGCGGGTAGCCGGGTGGGGAGCGCTGCTGTCCGGGCTGTGCACCGAAGGGCAGCCGATCATCCGGGTCCAGGCGCTGCAGCGGCTGGTGCCCGAGTCCGGCGCGGCGCTGCGCCGCTGGCACGCCGACCACCTGGACCCGGCCGCCCCGCCCGCGGCGGCCGCGGTGACCTCGGCGCTGCTGGCCACCTCCACGCTGGCGACCAGCCAGCGCGAGGCGTACCTGGCGTGTCACCATGGACGCCCGCCGCGCCGCCAGCGCGATCCGCGCCGCCGGCGGCGGCACCGAAGGGCGCCGCCGTGGTGCTGGCCCGGCACCTGCGGGCGCTGGCCGGGCCCGGCCGCCGCCGCCGACCTGGACCTGGAAGCCTGGCTCGGCCCGCGTGACCTGGCCGAGGTGATCCGCACCGCGTTCGACCCGCAGCCGCCGCCGGGATGGCCGACCGCCGCGCCGCCGCTGCCTCAGCCGCTGCCGCGGGGCGGGAGCCGGCCGCGACTGCCCGGGACGTAGCCCGGCCCTGGCCGGCCCGGCCGCCGCGCGAGGCCCGGCCCGGGTGCTACCTGCACGACGGCGCGGTCGTCGGCCGCGTACTGGGTGCATGACTGGCCCAGGTCCGCGGTCTACTCGCACCGCGCTGGCGCCGCTGCTCGGCGAGGGGTCCTACCGCCGGTCGTTCGCGCTGCACATCGAGCCGCTCCGCCCGCGGGCCGCCGAGCGGGAAGTGATGCGGGAGCGGACCGCCCGCCACGTGGCGGTCCGGATGCGGCAGCGCACCGGGCAGGTCGTCCCCGAGCACGAGCAGGCCGCCATGGAGCGCGCCCGGGCCAGGACGCCGACCGGGCCGCCGGGCACGGCCTGGTCCGGTTCACCGGCTACGCCGTCGCCACCGTCACCGACCCCGACGACCTCGACGACGCCTGCGCGGCGCTCGAAGCCGACGCCGCCGCCGCGCGGATCGAGATCCGCCGCATGTGGTTCGCCCAGGACGTCGGGTTCGCCCTCGGGCGCGCTGCCGCTGGGCATGGGCCTGCCCAGCAGGAGGTGGTGACCGTGCCCCGCCGCAGCGCCGCCGGACCTGCCCGAGTACGACCTCGCCCCGTACCTCGGCCGCCCCGCCGCCCGCGGCGCCCGGCCGTCCGGCCCGCGCGCCGGCCCGCGGCCTCGCGCGGGCCGCGAGGCGGTCGGTGCCGCGCCGCGGGCAGGGCCGGCCCGTTCGCCGGCCGGGCGCCGGTGCATGCCGCCGGTCCCGGTCTTCCGCGGGTCGACCGGCCAGGTCCAGGGCCTGTACCCGTGGCTGTACGGCGCCGGCCTGCCCCCGGCCGGCGCTTACCTCGGCGTCGACTGCCTGACCGGCGGCGCGTTCGCCTGCCACCCGGTCGAATGGCTGCGCCGCGGCCTGATCACCAACCCCAACCTCCTGGTCACCGGCGTCCCCGGCGCCGGGAAGTCCGCCACCATCAAGGCGCTGGCCGTGCGGCTGACGGCCTACGGCGTCAGGACCCTCGTCGCCGGGGACCTGAAGAACGAGTACGCGCCGCTGGCCCGCGCGTTCGGCGTGACCCGGTCGAGCTCGGCCCCGGCCTGCCCGCCCGCCTCAACCCCCTCGACGCCGGCCCGCTCGGCCAGCACCTGCCCGCCGAGCGCGGCCGGGCTGGGCGAGCGGCTCGCCGAGATCCACCGCCGCCGCCTCACCCTGCTCTCCGCGCTGCTGGACATGCGGCTCGGCCGGGTCCTGACCCCGACCGAGGAAGCCGCGATCAGCCTGGCCATCCGCCACGCCACCGGCCAGGCCGGCGCCGCAACCCGCCTCGGCCGACCCCACCATCCCCCAGGTCCGGGACCTGCTCCGCGACCCCGCCGCCGACATGGCCGCGGAGCTGCGCGTCCCCTCGCCCGCACCGGCTGCGGGAGATGATCCGCCCGGCCGCCGACGCGCTGGGCAACATGGTGGCCGGCAGCCTGTCCGGCCTGTTCGACGGCCCGACCACGGTCCGCCCCGACTTCACCGCCCCGATCCAGACCGTCGACCTGTCCCGGATCGCAGGCCGCGGCGACGAGACCGTCGCGATGACCCTGGCCTGCGTGTCCTCGTGGGGGCAGGCCGCCATCGACGAGCCCGGCGGCCCGGTCCGGATGGTCATCCGCGACGAGCTGTGGCGGGCCCTGCGGATCCCCGCGATGATCCGCAAGATCGACTCCGACCTGCGGCTGTCCCGCGCGCAGGGCACCATCCAGGTGCTGGCCACCCACCGGCTGGCCGACTTCGAGGCCGCCGGCGCGGCCGGCACCGCCGAAGCCGCGATCGCCCCGGTCCCTGATCGCCTCCTGCGACACCCGGATCTGCCTGCGCCAGGACACCGCGCCGCTGGCGGTGACCCGGGACGCGATCGGGCTGACCGACACCGAGTGCGCGCACATCGCGTCCTGGTCCGGCGAGCAGCTCGGCCGCGGCCTGTGGAAGATCGGCCGCGCCTCCAGCCACGTCGTCCAGCTGGTCCTGACGCCCGCCGAACGGGCGCCTGTACTGGACCAACCAGCGAATGGCCTTGCCGGCCCGCAGGCCAGGGAACGGCGGTGAGCCGTGATGGCAGCCGATCGCACGACGGCCCGGCCCGGGATCCTCGACGGGCCCGGCGAGTACGTGATCGTCTTGCTGCTGGGACTCGCCGGCGGTGCTGCTGACCGGGACATGGGCCACCGGGCAGCTGGCCGGGCTGCTGTTCCGGCCACGACTGGCCGCCCGTCAGCCTCCTCCAGTGCCCGTCCGTCGTGCTGCGGCTGCCCGCCCGCCTGGGCAACCCGCGGCTCGCCTGGCCGGCACCGGCGCGGGCGTCCCTGCCCGGTCCCGGCGGGTTCGCCGCCGCCGCCGTGGTCACGGTGACCGCGATGATCGCCTCCGGGACCGCGACCGTGCGGCGGGTGCTGGCCGGACGGTCCCGGCGCGGCTTCGCCTCACGCGCGGCAGGTCAGGGCCCGGCTGTCCGAGCAGGCGGTCCTGGACCGCGCCCAGGTCATCCGGCCCAGGCTGGCCGCCAGGCCGCAGTGCGGTGACCGAGGTCGGCGTGCGCGCTCGGGCGGGAACTGAGATCGGGGATGCCGCTGGCGATCAGCGCGGAGTCCTCGGTCCTGCTGTTCGCCGCCCCCCGGATCGGCAAGACCAGCCAGGTCGTCATCCCCTGGCTGCACATCCTGGCCCGGCCCGGCCCTGGTCACCTCCATCCGCGCCGACGTGCTGCTAGACACCGCCGCCCTGCGGGCGCGGACCGGGCCGGTCTGGGTCATGGCCCCCACCGGGATGATCGCCTGGCCCGACATGCTCACCTGGTCGCCCGGCCAGCGGATGCGAGAGCTTCGACGAGGCCCGGCAGCGCGCCGACGTCATGGTCACCGTCGGCAAGCAGAGCAAGGACAGCGACGGCTCCGGAACGCCGCGCTACTTCGGGATGATCGCCACCAACCTGCTCGCCGGGTGGCTGCACGCCGCCGCCCTCACCGGCGCCGGGCATGGACGACGTCCTGGCCTGGGCGTTCGACGAACGCCGCGACGAGCCGGTCAAGATCCTGCGCGACCACCCCGCCGCGGCGGCCGGCACCGCGGCCATGCTCGACGCCGCGTACCGGTCCCCGGACGCCACCCGGTCCAACCTGTGGACCACCGCGCAGACCGCGATCGCCCCGCTGCTCGCCCCAGCGGCCCGCGCCACGTTCGCCCCGCCCCCCGGCGAGGGCACCGACATCGCCGGGTTCCTGCGCGGCAACGGCACCATCTACCTGCTGGCCTCCGAACGGCAGGCGACCGTGATCGCGCCGCTGGTGACCGCGTTCTTCGACGAGCTGACCGATCAGGCCAAGCAGCTCGCCGACAGCAGCCCGGCCGGCCGGCTCGACCCGCCGCTGGGCCTGTTCCTCGACGAGGCCGCCAACGTCGTCCCGCTGCCGCACCTGCCCGCGCTGATGTCCTTCGCCGGCGGCTCCGGGATCTTCACCCTCGCCGTGCTGCAGAACCGGGCCCAGGCCGAAAACCGGTGGGGTCGCGACGGCGCCGCGATGCTGTGGGGCGCCGCCAACGTCAAGATCGCCCTCGGCGGCCTGTCCGGCGAGGAACTGCGGGACCTGTCCGCGCTGGCGGGGGAGTACCGCGAAGCGCTGACCAGCTACCAGCGCGGCCCCGCCGGGCACACCCTGCAGACCACCCTGACCGACCGCAAGGCCATCACCCCCGAGGAGATCCGCACCCTCAGCGAGCAGGACCGCCACGCCCTCATCATCCACGCCACCACCCCCGCCGTCCAGGCCCGCATGCCCCGCCACTACGAAGGCCCCGACCGCGCCGGCTACGCCGCAGCCCGCATCCAGGCCCGCCAAGCCATCGCCGCCGCCAGCGCCGGCCGCGCGGCACCCGCCGCCGCCAGCCCGCAGGACGCCGCGCCATGACCGTCACCACCCAGCCCGCCGCGCCCAGGCCACGGCGATGGCGGCCCCCGCGCCGGCCCGCCCGGGCACGGGCGCGCCCGCGGCTGCCCGGCCGCCCCGCCGCGCCGGGCCCGGACCTGCCCGACTGGGACGCCCTGATCGGACCCGGCACGCGCACGCGGCATGGGCGGCCCTGGCCGCGTGGGTGACCTGGCTGCACGACCGCTACGAGCTATCAGCCGAAGAACGCCTCCCGCACTGCTGGGCCAGCCACCCGGGCCTGGTCGAGGAACTCACCGCGCTGCGGGCCTGGCGGCTGGAGATCTGGAACTCACCCCAGCCCTCCGGGCAGGCAGCACGGTACTGGCACGCCGAGATGCGGCAGACCATCAACGCGGCCCTCACCTTCTACGCCGCAGGATGCCGGGCCGGGCACCACGCCGCCCAGCCCGCGACCGCCGAGCTGCGGCAGCGCTGGGCCGCCGCCGCACCGCCCGGCAACTCCGGTCCGGCGGCGCCCGGCGACGACGGCAGCTACCTGCCCGGCGCGGCCATGACCGCCCGGCTGCGCGCCGGCCGCGCCGCCGCGCTATCGGAGACCATCACCGGTTACCTGCGCCACGACCAGTCCTGGTGGGAACCAGCGCCGGGCGGCTGGCAGCGCGTCACCGACCAGTCCACCACGGCCCTGCTCGACCACCACGCCCAGGTGATGGCACGCGCCGACCAGGCCGTCCGCCGGGCCGCCCGGCAGGACCGGACATGACCGGCGCGGCCAGAACACGACCGGGCTGTCGGCTCAGCCCGGCCGGCCGCAGCGGGCTTTACCCGGGCAGCGGCGCGGATGAGAGGAACCCGGTCCATGGGTGACCTGCCGCCCGCGCGGAGGAAGCGCTCCTCGGGGCGCTCATCAGCGACGCCGGGCAGCTCGCCGACATCCACGACGTCGAGGCCAGCGCGTTCACCGACCCGGCCCGCGCGCGCCGTGTGGACCGCGATCAGCCGGCTCCGCGAGGTCGCCGAAGGAGCCAGCGGCCCTGAGTTCGCCGACCTCATCCTCTCTGCCACCGACGACCCCGCCATCACCAGCGACTACCTCACCCGGCTCGCCCTGTCCGCGCCCACCCCCGACGCGGCCAGCGCCTACGGCCGCCTGGTCGCCGAAGCCGCCCTCACCCGCGACCTCGCCGCCGCGACAGCCAGCGAGAGCTTCCCGGCCGATCCCGTGACCGGCGCTCCGGAAGGTCCGTGCCAGGGTCAGCTACTCCGCCTGCCTGGAGGACGGCGCGGTCAGCCCTCGCCGACGACACGGCAACCCCCGGCCCCGCGCCAGCAGACGAACGCGCGATCCGCGAGGAACAGTTCCTGGCCGGCGTCATCGGCCAGCAAGCGCTCACCGACTGGATCCGCATGGACCCGGACATCCTCACCACGCCCGGCCTGCGCACCGTCTACCAGGCCGCCCTGGCCGCCGACCGGCTCGGCGAGCCCGCCGACGAGCTCACCCTGGCCTGGAGAGCGGCCAGCATCATCGCGCACCACGACTACTCCGCCGGCCGGATCACCACAGCCCAGACCGCGGCGGCCATGATCCCGCCCGGCACCATCACCCGGCTGACCTCCGCCAAAGTCGACCCGCTGACCGCCCTGGAAGCAGGCCGCGACCTCCTCGCCGACCACGCCCGCACCCAGATCGCCGCCCAGGCCGACGCCTCCCGGCAAGCGCAGCCGACGCACAGCCAGCTACGGCCGCGCATCAGCCAGCGCACGCCGCGCGATCGCCAGCCACGGCACCCCGTCACTGCAGCAGCCGCCCGCGCACAGCCAGCACCTGCAAGACCAGCGGCTCACCCAGGAATGGAGCTGACCCCGGATGCGACGCGGCCAGTCACCTACCCGCCCGCCGGCCACGCAGCCCCGCCCGCCGCCCCGCCGCCCGCCATCAGCGACACCGAGATGGACGCCGCCACCGCACGCGGGAAGCCGCACCACTCAGCCCCGCCGTCACCTTCATCACGCGCTACCAGGGAACCTGGTGGCTCAGCACCCAGGCAGGCTGGCTCCCCATCCCCCCGCCCGTCGGAGCCATCCTCGACCAGCACGCCGAGCGCCTCCGGCACCACCACGCCAGGACCGCGACGACCCGCGCCACCATCCGCGCCGTCATCACTCTCGCCCGCCAGGCCACCAGCCCGCCGGACCAGGCACCGCGCTAAGCCCGCAAGTTTCGTCGCGTGTCCGTGCAGATGAGCCTTCTCGCTGACGAGTCCGCAATGCCGTGCCGCGCCGGATCGCGGGGTGCCAATTCCTGTCGCTCAACGCGATCCCCGATGAGGAACTCACGATGCCTCGGATGGCTGACGTTACGTTAAGTGGTCAGGCCGACTTGTTCAGGAGCCGCGAGAGTGTTTGCGGAGTTGTCTGGATTCCCTGGCGAAGCCAGCTTGCCGGAGGTCCTGAACGAGTTCCTCTACATGTGCTGCAGGTCTCCGCGCAGCAAATGTGACAAGCGCTACATGTACGAGTTGGTCGCGATTTCTTCGACGCCCTGAAATTATCAATGATGCCGCAAAGGAAACCGGACGGCGTTGTAGCGCAACGTCGAGCAGGCAGGCAATGTCACCGTCGCGTCCCTCCTCGTCTAGCGTATCGACGAACGCCTGGAGCTGGCCGTCGTTCATATGCCCGGCGACAGCTTCTAGCATTTTGTTCGCGATCTGTCCATGTCCCGATGCTCTCATATTGGAAAGAAGCCATGTGTGGGCTGCCAGCGAGGCGAGAACAATAGAGCCGACCTCCCGGCGGTCATTTGAGATTGCCTCCGCTAGCTTGGCGATATCGTCAACTGGGCGCTCCAGGACGTAGCTTAGCAGCGAATCCCAAGGCATGCCTCGCAGCTGCATTGCCGTCAAGCGGCTAGACACCTCAACTATTTCCCGTGTCGATTCCCACTTAAGAACATAATTCCTATACTGATCCATATTTCCTGGGAGCGACTCCACCACTTCGCAGAAGCCCTCATCTGAGGACCCTGCAGCTCCTACCAGGAACTGTTTGGCCTCATCAGTGAACCCGCGGCGGTGCAGCGCAGAAGCCAGGACGCCAGACGACTCTGCATCTGCTATCAGGCTGGCAACTGCTTCGTCGGCCCCCTGATTTCGCAGCGCCACGACCAGGTCGCAGGTTTGATCAATGCCACTTCGCGAAGCCATGACCAGCAGTCGGTCTTTATCAGCGTCGTTGCCAGACTCGCCAAGCAAAATGATCAGATCGGCGGACTTTTGCGCAGGCCAGGTCCGGGTGCTGTCTAGCAAATGATAACCGTCTACAGGTCTTCCCGCGTCACGCAGTGCCTTGACAAGGGTGACGGTTGCTGTGACTGGCCCCAGCTCGGCGGCTTTGACACACAAATGCAGAGCCGAGTCGTAACGGTCAGCTTCCCGGAGCGATTCGGCCAGAGCAGCTATCTGGACGTCAGCCAAGTTTGAAGCGGCGGCCTCTAGCACGCGTCCTGAATCGCTCTCAAGCTCGGCCGACCACAAAGCCATCGTCATCTTCATTACTTCATCCGGCGCTTGCCTTGCAGCGCAGACCTGGCCTATGAGCCTGTCTGCCTCATCGTTCCGCCCTGCGTCGCGCATTGCGCGGAGCAGAGGCGCGAGATCCGCAGACGGTCGTTGTGCCACAGCACCAAGGGCGGCTCCGTATAGCCGGAATGCGGCGTCCTGCCTGCCCGCTGCGCGAAGCGCATCGGCCAATGCTGCGGTTTCAGCGTCAGAGAGACTTTCAGCAGCTAGATCGAGCACTCTGCTGATCTCGTGATCGAGGCCGATCGATAGCAACGTCCCGACTAGCGCTATCACGTCGTCCGGGTGCCGATGTGCCGCAATCGCCGCATCTAGCAACCGGCGAAGCTCGCCGTTCCTACCGCCTGCGGCCATGGCCGCGGCGGTAGCCCCGATGTCCTCGGGCGATCCGGCTGCAACGGCGTCGACAACATGTGCAGCATCGTCGGCGGAACCTATTTGCAGCAGCACATCGAGCAGGGCGATGAGTTCCTCGGGTGGACGCCGAGCTGCTGCCTGAATGACCAGATCGGCGTCCGGATGACGGCCGGCGCCGCGCAGCACGGCGATGAGCGCGGCGACTTCTTGGTCAGGCCGACGGACTGCCACGGCGGTCAGCAACTGTCTGGCTTCATCCGTCCGAGCCAGGTTGGTCAATCGTTCTGCTTCCCCGGCTATCTCCCGCGGCGGCCGCCGCATGAGCCTCTCGGAACCGCTGGGTGGCTCGGGCAAAGGGGGCCGCGCAGGGTCTGAGCGACCTGCGGACCTGACTCCGCGGCGGTTCCGGGCCAGCACTATCATCCCGCCGTCGTTACCGGCCCGTTGCTGCGGTGTCGGACGCCGCTTGGCGACCAGCTCTTTTCGCACATGCCAGTACAGCGTCTCGACGTTAAGGAGATCCGGCCCGTCGGGCAAACCCTGATCCAGCGCAGTTACAAGTTCGTTAGTAAAGGCAGTGAATTCCTCCCCGACGGGCGCCTGGGCCTTAACCGTTTCGGCGGACGCCGTCATGAGATAGGTTCCCTCGATCCTGGCCTGATCAGCCATCTCCATCGAACCGCTCATTCCGCCGAGCATCGCGCGCCCGCTGTAACAGCAGTCGAGAATGACTACCTTGGACGCCGCCAAGGCGACATTGACCATCTCACGCCGCAGATCTTCGAATCGCACGGCGTTATACAGCCGAGCCTGGCTCGACTCGGGCAGAGCCAGGTACAAGTCATCGGTGTACGGGTCAACCAGGCCATGCCCTGCGTAATAAATGAGCAGTGTATCCGATGCCTCCGATGCAGCCTCATGAATCACGTCGAGCACGTCGGCTGGCCCAGCGGGATTCGCCACCACACGGCAATTGTCCTGGGGAAGACCCCACAAATCCGGACTGGTAAACAGCGCTTTCAGGCGCTCAAGATTATTAGCAACGGCTGGCAGAGGCTCAAGGTCACGATACGAATGGCTACCGACCAGAACGGCGCGCGATCGTTCCGGATCAGAAAGATTCACGCGGATCCTCCGCCCCAGCCGCTGTGCTCGCGCCGTCGGCGACGCCATGTTCGGCCGCAATTCCTCCATCAAGCTCCGGGAGCAAGGAAGAAATAGCACGGGCGACCTCGACGGGATTGCCTTCCAAGCTTACCGACCGCTGCCCCACGATGGCCTTGACCGAGGTAATGTCATCTCGTGATTGCCGCCATGAGGCAATGGCAACTGCTAGCGAGGCGATACCTGTAGCCTGTGACAGCACCACGTTGATAACGTCGAGCGAACCCATAGAACCATCGGCAGCATCAGCCGCCATCGAAACGGTCACCTGCAGCCTGGCATCCGGATCCCGCGTCAGCCACCGAAATAGCGACGTCACAGCTAAGGTGCCCTCACCAGAAGCCACGCTAATCTTCAGGTGCATCTGTCTCCTCCGTCCACTAGCAAAGGTCCACGGGCGCCTAATGCATGTTGACGCCAAAATGAGCCTAGAATCCTTTAGCGAACCGTAATCAAATTACATAGCGGATCACAGTTATCGCGGCTGGCGGGTGCCCATCTCAGGGCACACGTAGTGCGCATGCCGATGCTCCCTCACCTGCGTTACGTCACGTCATGGCCAGCTCATGCAAACATTGCCATGCAGATCTAAAGCACGCAACTCATCCCCTGGGATTGCCAATAGCAGGTGCGAGGTCGTACTTGCGCTCGGCTTACCAGAGAGGCGCAAGGACCCCAATGCGGCGACTCGCGCGCGGCCGCCGCGGCTATTTGGAAGCCTGGAGGCATTTCGGTTCTAGTGTTGGGATAGAAAAGTCTGTTTCTTTCTGACATAGTGGGCCATGCGTGTAGCGGCGCAGTTGGTGCTGCGCGAGGGTGACCGGGAGAAGCTGGTCAGGCTGGTGCGTCGCGGTCAGCGGGGGCGGGCTGGGCGCGGCGGACAGCAGCCGTGGTCTAAGATCGCAGGTCCACCGCCAGGGCCGTCACTGTGACCAGCGCCGAAGCATCCGCCGTGGCTCCCGGCACAGGCCCAAGACCGCCATCCGGCACGTTCACCGAAGGCCTGCCAGTGGGCCTACCTTGTGGAACAGTTCCGAGGCCGGGAACCCCGGAACATGATCACCCGATTTTATCTGCGCGCCCGGTGGCCGGTGCGTGCCGCTGAGGGAAATGGCCGATCTGCGGGACAAGCGTACGGCGCTGATCTGAACGGCGTGGGCTCGCAATGGGAGCGTCAAGGTGCGTGCAATGACGCCGTCCGGCCTCGTGGCGCATGGTGGTGATGTCGGTATCCGGCATCTCAGCAGGCGCACGTGGCACGCACATGCCCGAGCCTGCTGGCACGGCGGGCGCGCAACGGCCGCGTCCTGCTGCCAGCAACGTATCCCGATCTACGAGCCGAGTGCGAATGCAAGCCGTGCATGTCGCCGAAGGGAGCAGAGCACATGGAAGCCCTGCCACAGCGAACCGGGCCCTCCGGGCCGGGCTGGAAACCTACGCCCTGGAGACCGCGCTCGGGGCGCAGCCGGACCAGGCGGTCGCCGCCGCGATCACGGCCGGGGCACGCGTGCACGAGACCGCTGTGCTTCACCGGATCGCCAGGGCCGCGGAGCTGGTCGCGGCGAGCCTTCTCGCCGAGCCCGGCGGCCGGTATAGCAGCCACGCCGCAGCGATCACCTGGTTCGCCGGCAACCACATCCTCGCGCTTCCCGCGCTGGCCGATGCCGGCCGTTACCAGCCAGTGCCAGGGGACGTTATCGAGGTGACATTGACCGGCGCGGTGCTGGCGGCCGACAGCGCCGGTACGTGGATCCTGGCAGACGAGACCACCGGCTGCTTGCTACCGGTTCGCGGCGCCCGGCAGGAGCGGAGCTCCGAGCATGCGCGTCCTGGACAGGGCACGGCCCTCGCGGCCCGGCAGCCACGACCCGCCCGGCGCTCCCGGCAAGTTAACGCGGGTCACGCCGAGGGCGACCGGGGAAGGCCTACGAGCGTGCGCAGTCTCGGGCGCGAGCGCGTCGCCTAGGACGGGCGGCCGGGTTCCCGGCCTGGGTTATCGCGTGCGGCCGGGCGGCCGGGCACCGCCGGGTCTGCGGCCTGGGCCGCTGCGGGCGGGTTCATGGCCGGATGCCTGGGTCGTCGTCGTGCTGGGCATGCTGGGGGCCGTCTGCTTGGTGGCGGGCGCGGGTTCGGTTGCTGCGGGTGATCCAGCGCAGGGCGTGCCCGCCGACGGTGAGATGGCCGAACCGGAACGCCGGGCACGTCATGGCCTGCGCGGCGAGTTCGGCATGTTCGCCCAGGCCCCAGCCGAACAGCGCCTTGCGGGCCTGCTCGCGGGCTTGCCCGACTTCGGCCGGGTTCCAGCTGAGATGCCAGGAAACGGAACGGCCGCCCGTGGCTGCAGCCGGGCGATCAGCGCGAGTTCGCTGCGTGCCAGCGAGGCTAGGTCGCCGCTGCCGAGTTCATCGTCTAGGTGGCCCAGGTGATCGAGGCGCTGACTGATGTGGCCGAAAGCTGCCCGGTGCTGTCAAAGAATGTCCAGCTCTGTAGATAACCCATCTATGGCTTTGCGTTCTTTGCAGAACCCAAAGTGGATCACGCCATGAACCCGGTCACGCCGAGTTCTCCTTTCCGCGAAATCATTTCAGGTCACATCGCGTGGAAGCAATGTCCGGAGGGAGTGTCATGACCGGCGCTGATCAGATGGCCGTCCGCAGCCAGAAAGGCGCGGGGGATGGGCAAAGGGATGAGCTGGGGGCGGAGCTGGCTGGTCCGGCTGGCGGATGCCCGGGCGATGATGGCCAGGCGCCTAGTCGCCACGGTTGCCGTGGTTGTGGCCGAGGTGGTGCCCCCCTTGCCGGGGTGTGGCTGCGCGGGCGTGCCGTTACCGGGTAGCCGGTTGTTGCGGGACCTGCCCTGCCGGCACGCAGCGCCACAATCGGCACGCTGCTGCGGCGGCAGCAGGACACGACCCCATAACCATGGGCACCAGGAACGGGCACGGGCTGGCGGTGGTGCGCGCGCTGACGTCGCTGTTCTGGGTGTCGGACGACGGCGAAGTGCGGATCTTGCTGGCGACCATCCCGGCCCCGGCCGGTGGCGGGGTTCATGCGGTGGCGGGACCCGGGCGGGATCGGATGCAACGTCCTCGGGGCGCCGGTCATAGCCTGCCACTGGGGGCCAGCGCCCGCCGGGGCGACCTGGCTGGCGTGGTGGGCAGACGGGCGCGCCATGGCGGCCGGATACGCCGCGCAAGCCCGGGCGGCCGGGCAGCACCTCAGCGCTGGCTCGGTAACACAGATCTTCGGGCCGCTGTGGTACGACCACCAGGAACTGCTCCGCCCCGGCGCGGGAACCACCCGCCACGACGGCGCCATCCGCAGCCCGCCGGCTGCCGATGCCGGCCTGGGCCGCGGCGAGGCCGGAACGCCCGGCCTCGTGCTGCTGTACACCACGCTCGCCACCTGGCACCTGCTGACCAGCCCGGATGCCGCCCATCTCAGCCACCAGCCGGTCCCGGCGGCCGAGTACGCCGCCGACCGCGCCGCCGGCCTGCGCACCGAACCGGTAATCCTCGTCACGGCAGCGAGGAACCCGTGACCGCGGATGCCGGGCGGCTGACGGTCGCGACGGTGAACTTCCAGGACGGCGGCTGGTCCGCCGAACGCGGCGACTACCAGCGGCTGGAACTGCTGCCCGACCTGATCGGGCAGGCCGGCCCGGTCGACATACTATGCCTGCAGGAAGGCAGGGCATTCCGCGCCGACGGCCAGGCGCTGCGGTTCCGGGCCGAACAGCTGCTGGCTGGGTCCGGGCTGCGCAGGTTCGTGACCCGCTCGCAACGCGGGCCGCTGGACGAGATCGTCTTCCTGCGCTGCCCGCCGTTGCAGCCCGCCCGGCACTACACCCCCGACCCGCCCGACGTCTACCACGACCAGATCGGCTTCATCCACGCCCGGCTGCCCGGCCTGCCCGGCGTCCTGAAAATCAAGAGCATCCACTGGGCGTGCTGGAACGGCGATATCCGCCTTTCGTCTTGAATTGCGCGGGATGCCAATGGGTATACCGCACCGGTCGCCGGGCGTAACTGGCTTGGGGGTCACCCCCACCCCGTAGGCACTGACAGATGGTCATTCCGCAATGACAGCATCGCGATTGCTTATCCCAGCGGTCGCGGTTCCGGAGGTTCCGTAAGTTCCGGGTTCCACGCCACTGACTAAGCGCAGTACGCCTTCCCGATGGTGCTTCCCAGTGCCAGCTTGAGGTTACCCGCTATTCACGGAAAGCGCCCGGGAGGGACACTGGAATTGACTTCCGACGAAAGAGGCCGGGATTCTCTGCACGGCAGAGATATCCGTTGGCATAGCGGAACTTCCTGGCCTTACCAGCCACGCCAGCGTCACCAGTGGGCGCAGGATCCCGGCGCCGCGCGTCATACGTGCACGACTGCTGCGCAGCACCACTCAGCAGGCAAACGGTGACTGTCCAGGGATGGCTAATCATCAGCGACCATCCCGTCTTTACCCGGGCCTGTCGCTCGGGCGGCCGGCGGCTTAATCTGCTCCATCGTAATGTAAGGCGCGCGGGGGAAACTTACTACGTGCCGCCGGACCGGCCAGATCTGAACGAGTCCTCCTCGGGCCTCGGGACGCGGCAAGTCCAGTTCCCCGGTCGGACAGCCACTAGCCTGGAGCACGACAGGCCCGATGCGCATTGTGCTTGTCCAGCCCAGCTCTATGCCGCCGAGCGATCTGCCGGTCTTGAACGCCGATCGGTCACACCACCACTTGGTGAGCTGGAGTCCAAAGCCGATCTTCGGTACCTGCGAGGTACCGAGCCATATCTGAGACCAGTCCGGCGGCAGCGTCTGCCTGGCGTAAAGCTGTTCATAATGCACGCGAGGAATATGGCCGCCAGGCGTTATATCAAGGTGCTCAGCTACGCAGCACGTCTTTACAAACCAGGTGGCAAGGAGCCGCTGCGTTGCCGTCAGCAGCAGTGCAGAGCGTCCCCACACCATCTCGGAAAGAGACGGTAGCACAGCATCTTCCAGGCTCTTCATCCAGCCTTCGTTACACGGCTTGCACACCACCCGCAATTTCTTGCTGAATGAAGGCTGCTCTCCTGAATGCACTAGCTCATGATCTCTGAAGAGTCGCGTCCTACTTGGTGCGCCGAGGCCGGCAGATGTAGTGAACCACTTGGCGAGCACATGCTCGGCCGTCAGAGGACGGTTTCCGCAGAAAATGCACCCGGCCAGCGGAGTGCGCTTGCCCATGTGACCCAACCTTGACGAGATGCCGAAGGAACGAGTAAGTCAGTGGCTGACTCGTAAACCCTATCCGCCGTCCTCGTCGTCGAGCGCGTCCATCCTCAGGCCCGTGAACTGGATCAGCGTTGAGAGACAATAAAGAAGGCTCACAATGGTCCACACCGTAAAAAATCCAGCCGCGCCCGAAAGGATGCCAAGCAGAATGACATCTGACATGGCGGAAAGTACGGATAGTGCGATCAGCCCAAGCATCGCGAAGACACCGATGACGGCGGTAAATATCAATGGCGACAAATAGCGGACCGGCTGTTGCTAAGGATCACCGGAATCTCCCCAGACTCGATCACTGAATTTCCCCACCTGTGAGCGGTGCGGCGCGCCGGATCTGAAGGTCCGACAAACCGGGCGAGGGCTCCCCGATGCTGACGGTGACCAAGCCGATCAGCAGGAGGAGCCCTCCAGCTCATGCTCTCAGTGGGAGAAGACGTGGAAGCAAGCGCATTGTCCAGGCGGGGATGGTCGATCTCGGCGATCGCCCGCCATCTTGACCGGGATCGCAAGACGGTCCGGTCGTATCTGGCCGGGGAGCGGGTGCCGGGGGTCCGCCGCCCGGCGGCCCCGGATCCGCTGGCCCCGTTCGCGGCGTACGTGACGGCCCGGTTCGCTGATGACCCGCACTTGTGGGCGTCCGCGCTGTTCGACGAGGTCGTGCCGCTGGGTTATGACCGGTCGTATGTGAGCTTCGCCCGGCAGCTGCGGCTGGCCGGGCTGCGCCCGCATTGTGAGGCGTGCTCGGGGGTTGGCCGGCCGGGAGACGATCGAGATCGGCCACCCGGCGGGTGAGGAGATCCAGTGGGACTGGTTCGAGCGGCGCCGGGCGCCGTGGGCCGGGACCGCGTATGTGCTGCTCGGCACGCTGTCGCACTCGGGCCGGACCCGCGGGGTCCTGGCCGAGGCATGGACCAGGCGCATCTGGTCGAGGCGATGGACGCGGTGATGCGGCGGCTGGGCGGCACCGCCCGCCACTGGCGGACCGACCGGCTGGCCACGGTGATCGTGCCGGGCAGCGCGGAGGTCCAGGCCAGCTTCGCCCCGGTCGCCAAGCATTACGGGGCGGTCGTTGTGCCGTGCCCGCCGCGGCGGGGGAACCGCAAAGGGGCGGTGGAGTGCGGGGTGAAGTTCTGCTGCGGCCGGTGGTGGCGCACGATGACCGCCGCCACCCCGGAGGAGGCCCAGGTCAGCCTGGACCGGTTCTGGGCGACGACCGGGGACGCCCGGCTGCGCCCGCCCGGGCGGTACGCCGACCCGGGCCAGCTCGCCGGCGGCACGGCAGCGGCCGGCCTGGCCGACCGTCGGCGCGCTCGCTGATGCCGAGACCCTGATGCCGCTGCCCGCCGTGCCGTATCCGGCGACGATCGAGGTGACCAGGGCAGCTGATGACCGGGCGAGCGTCGCGTTCCGCGGCAACCGCTACTCCGTCACCCCCGGCCTCGGCGGCACCGAGCTGACGCTGCGGCACCGGCTGGGGACCGGGACGGTGGAGATCTTCACCCCGGCGGGACGCTGATGGTCACCCACCGCCTGGCCCCGCCCGGCGCCGGGTCGGTGGTCCGCACGCCCGCGCACCGCGCCGCCCTCGAAGCGGTCGTGCTGAGCCAGTTCTCCACCGCGCGGCCCTGTGACCGCAAGGCGAACCGCCCGCCCGGACAGGCCGCGCTCACCGAGCGGGCCGCCCTCCTGGGCACCGAAGGAGCCGAGCCGGCCGTGGACCTCGCCCAGCTCGCCGAGGTCATCCGGCTCGCCTTCCCGCCGCTCCGGCCGTCCCGGCACGGAGGTGACGGCATGAACGCCCCCTCGGACTACCAGAAGCTCCGCGCCCACCTCGCGTTCCTGCGGATGACAGCGGCAGCCGAGGCGCTGCCCGGCCTGCTCGAGCAGGCCGCGAAGGACAAGCTCACCAGCCAGGCGCTCCTCGAAAGGCTCCTCGCCGTCGAAGTCGGGGCCGTCGACGAGCGGCGCCGCGCCAGCCTGGAGCGGTTCGCGGCACTGCCGTCCCCGTTCACCCTCGCCGACTTCGACTTCTCCGCCCAGCCGTCGGTCGACCCGAAGCTGATCGCCGACCTGGGCACCCTGCGGTTCATCGAAGACGCCACCAACGTGCTCCTGATCGGCCCGCCCGGGGTCGGCAAGACGATGCTGGCCGTCGGCCTCGGCCACGCCGCCGTCACCGCCGGCATGCGGGTCCACTACACCACCGCCGCCGATCTCGCCGCCCGCTGCCACCGCGCCGCCCTCGAAGGACGGTGGGCCACCACGATGCGGTTCTACGCCGGGCCGCGGCTCCTCATCATCGACGAAGTGGGCTATCTTCCGCTGCCCGCCGAAGCCGCCGCCGCCCTGTTCCAGGTGGTCAGCCAGCGGTACCTGAAAGGCAGCATCGCGCTGACCACCAATCTGGGCATCGCCAGCTGGGGAAAGGTATTCAACGACGACCCGATGATCGCCGCCGCCATGCTCGACCGGCTGCTCCACCGAAGCGTCGTCCTGAACATCGACGGCGACAGCTACCGGATGCGGTCCCACCGCGCCCGGGCCGAGGCCACCCGCCGCGCCGTGGCCAGCACGTGACCGCCAGCCAGCCCGGGCCCCCGTCGCGTCACGATGCCGTCACGACACCCTGCTCCCGTCGTGTCACGATGGCGTCACGACCCCCTGCCCGGCCTGCCAGCAGCCGTTCACCCCGGCCGGCCGCCGCAGGTTCTGCTCCGGTGCCTGCCGGGCGCTCGCCTACCGGCGGCGCCGCGACGCCGCCCAGGCAGCCGATCGTCATCCCCGAAGCCCGGCCCAGGCGGCCGGGCACGGTCTACGAGTGCGGCAGCTGCGGCCACCGCGCCCTCGGGAACCAGCGCTGCGACCAGTGCGGAACATTCATGCGCCGGGCCGGAACCGGAGGATGCTGCCCCTCCTGCGACGAGCCCGTCACCATCGCCGAGCTAACCGGCCAGGAGGCCCGGACTTGACAGCCCCGTAAGCTCATCCCAGGCCCTCCGCACCGCTCGTCCCCTGGGGAATTCCAGTGATCGACAGCGGGGAATTTCGGAAATCCGCAGCACTGTCTGCCAATAGCGCGAATCTGCCGCAAGAATTCCTGATCCATGAATGCGGCCTGAATAGCGACACCAGCTATCACCGCGCCAATCACCACGCCGACCAGGCCCGATGTAACGGCAACGCATCGCAAAATAGCGCTCGGTGTGATAACCGCGAGCGCCGCAGCTCCTCCGCCTGCTGCCAGGCCCAACCAGAAGTCCATGCGCAAGATCTCGCTGAGCCGGAAATCCAATGCTTTCCACAGATGTTTTAACATGTCACGCAGCTCTCCATCGGCCGCCGTCTTGCGGTGCCCGATATCTTACACGGCGCGACCGACAATCTGCGGCCGGTGCCCTAAGCCCTACCAAAGCGTGCGGCTAGGGTCTTTCTCGAGAACGTATCCACGGAGCGCTTCTAGCACTATTCCGATGCCATGTATCAGATCACGTCCGAAACCATCTACTGCACGCTGGTCCGGGGAATTAGTGCTGCGGAACGTTGGATCTCCCGTGCCAGGCATCCCGCGAGCTTCCATGTAGAGCTCAAGATCCCCGGTCTCTGTTCCCTCAAGCTTTCGCTTAAATCGGTCTGACTCTATGTTTAGCACGCCTTTGTTGGCTGCCTTGAGTTCCTCCGTTTTGCGGCGCGCGTGGAGAGCGCGCATCTCTTGCCGCTCATCGTCAAGATCCAGGCCAGGATTCGAGAACTTGATTGTGCGCCTGAGCAGATGCACTCCCGGGTGCAGCCTAAGCCACTGCTCGATGCTTTCCAAAGAGGTGACCAGGTCGACCTCCCAGTCAGCCGGGATAAGACCAGCCTGCTCGACTGCGTGATTGAGCACGCGCCTGAAGCCACTTACGAACGTCTTTGGCTGAAGCATCGGCGCAGGAGCGAAGCCGACCCAACGCTGTTCGTCATGCAGGTCAATCGCGAACGGCACGACGGCGTCAGGCCGCGCGCCCACGTTTTCCTGCGTCTGAGCCTTGATCCATGACCAAAGCTCATCTTCGAATATGCGGCGCTCTTCCCGAGTGGTGTAGCCAAGCGTCCCCGCGAGGAAGTTGCCGTCCGGCTGGACTGTCATGTCTGCGGCTATCCAGGTACGTTCAGTGCCGTCTCTTCGCCGCTCGATCGCTCGGGTCCGGTGACTTGCCGCAAGCTCGGACATATCCTCACGAAAGCTCCGCAAGATAAGCGAGTCCTGATTTGGTACCCGCCGATTGATGCGGGCAAATATCACCGTCTGCCGCCGTCGCGCCATTTCACCCGCCGTTCCGTCCCGCTCTGCGTAGGCGATGATAGACCGTTTCGCCTCACTGTCACGTGAATATGACCACTAGGGCGAGCGTGGCGTGAAATCCGGTGAGCGGCTGCCGGGGTAAGTGGGTCTATGCGAAATATAGTGCTTCTCCGGCTCCTCGGCGTCACAGTCAGAGAGCCCGGCGCCCTGATGCGCCGGGCTCCCCGTGCCGCAGATCGCGGCTACCGCGGAAGATGCGGGTCATGGCCGCGCCTTGGCGGCGCCTTTTGCCCGCGTTGACGGCTGCCGCTCTTAGCGCCAGTCCGGGAGGGGCGCTCTGCGCCGGCCAGGTGGCGGCTACCTGGCGCGGCTGCTTAGATCCCGGCCACGCCATCGCAGCGGCCAGGAAGGTCAGGGGGGTCAGGTGTGCTCTTCCCAGCCGAGCTGGGCCAGGACCTGGGTCTCGTTCAGGTGGCCGAGCGCCTTGTCTACCTGCAAGTCGAAGTGCAGGCGGTTAGCGATCTGCTCGGCCTTGGTCCCGCCATTGAGCGCATCGGCCAGGGCCTAGGCGTGCGGCTGCCTGTCGGGGTGCGCGTCGAGCCAGGAACGCACGATGTCGCCGTATCTGCTTCCGAGGCTGCCGGGGTAGCTGTCCCATGCCTGCGCGGCGCATGTCGACGAAAACGTCCGTAGTGATCACGGACGATATTGACGGATCTGAGGGCGCAGGCACTGTCGCGTTCGGATTCGATGGCGTGAGTTATGAGATAGATCTCGGAAAGGCGAATAGAGCCAGGCTTGAGCAGTCGCTCGCCCCGTTCCTTGCGCCGGGCAGCCCATTCGGCAGACCTGGCCGCCGTTCAGTCATGGGCCAGGGAGGCAGGGCTGAACGTATCCGAGCGCGGCCGTATTAGCGCGGACGTCATGAACCAATACGAAGCGGCCCGCTAGTGTCGCGTTAATGAAGTTTCCTTACGGATGGCTTTGGCGAGGATCTCGTCGGCGGGCTTGGTCCAGGTGAACGGCTCGCAGCGGTCGTTCCAGCCATCGATGAACCGGCGGATCGCGGCGGTCAGCTCGCGGACTGAGTCGAAGGAGCCGCGGCGGATGGCCTGCCGGGTGATGATGCCGAAGAAGATCTCCACCATGTTCAGCCACGACCCGGACGTCGGGGTGAAATGCAGGGTGATCCGAGGGTTCTTCGCCAGCCAGGCCCTGACGTTGGGGTGCTTGCGGGTGGCGTAGTTGTCGCAGATGACGTGCAGGTCGCGGCGGGGGTATTGCTTCGCGACCTGCTTGAGGAATTTTCAGGAACTCGGTGTTGCGGTGCCTGGGGTAGCAGGTGTCGGTGACCTTGCCGGTGGCGACTTCCAGGGCGGCGAACAGCGTGGTGGTGCCGTTGCGGACGTAGTCGCAGGTGGCCTTCTCCGGCAGCCCGGGCCGGATCGGCAGGATGGGGGCGGTGCGGTTCAGGGCCTGGATCTGGGTCTTCTCGTCGATGCACACGACTACCGCGTTCTCGGGCGGGTTCAGGTACAGGCCGACGATGTCGCGGACCTTGGCCTCCAGCTGCGGGTCGGCGGAGAACTTGAACGTCTGGCTCCGCCAGGGCTGCAGGTCATAGTCCTGCCAGGCGGTGGCCACGGTGGCGTTGGAGATGCCGAGCTCTTTGGCCAGCAGGCGGGATGACCAGTGGGTCACCCCGAGCCTGGCCGGGGGCGGTTCCAGCGTCCTGACCACGATTTCCAGCGGGTCGATCCGCCTGGGCCGCCCGGACCTGGGCTTGTCTTCCAGGGCACCCGGCCCGCCGGAGGCGTACCGGTTCCGCCACAAGATCACTGTCGGCCGGGATACCCCGGTCCGCTCGGCGATCTCGGCGTTCGCCAGTCCGTGCCCGGCCAGCAGCACGATCCTGGCCCGCTGGGCCAGCCCCGCCGGGATGTTCCGGGACTGGGTCCAGTTGCGGAGCTGGCGCTTGTCCCTGGGCGGGATCTCCAGAGGTGGTGCGGCTTTCGGCATCCTCCATTATCCTGCAGCCAGCCTTAAATGTAAAGAAACTTACCTAACGCGACACTAGCTCATCGCTGACTACCCGGCCGCGATCTCGGCTCCAGAGCTAGCTCCTACCCTGGCGGCTGGTCGGGATTCTCGCACGTCGGTGTCGGCCAGCCTGCTCGTGACGGGGTCGTGTCCGGACGCGGCCGCGATGGCGCGAGGATCGCGTCGGTGTGCTCGGGTGTCCCACGCCGGCGCTGGACCGCCAGGTGGCCCATACGGCGTCGCGGAGCGGCTTGGGCACGTGGTACCAGTGGGCGCAGCACATGAGCCCCGGCCGGGGACCCGGCAGCCACCTGTGCCCTGCGGCCGGGTGCCGCCGGCGGCCGGGAGGTCCTGGCTTCGGCACGCCGGCAGGACGGACCTGAGGCCTGCGGAAGCCGCGGGCAGGTCCGGATGCGACTCGATCAGGCAAGCGACCGCGCGAGAGATCGCTGCGGGCCGGCCGCAGGCAGTGTCGTCCGCCTGGCCGGGTGCGGCCGTGGCGTCGTGGTCTGGGGTCATCAGGATCACCTCTGCGCGCTCGGGGTTCGGGTGGCGGCCGGCGCCAGATGGCGGTCCTGGCGGCCCGCGCTGCCGAGGGTGGTCACTGAGACGGCCTGCGGGCAGGCTGGCGGCGGCTGGGCCGCGCGGCGGATGCCGGTCAGCCCGCGCCTCCGGGCGGTCGCGGCGGGCCGCGCGCGCCGCAGGCACGCGTCCCGGCGGCTGCGGGGAGCACCGTGCTGATCAGCGCCAGCGTGAAGGTGCCGGCCTGCCGGGGGTTCCGGTGATCTCTGCCCGGCGACCGAGCGCCGTCTAAAAGCTTGAGCTGGTACCGGCTGCCTGACGACCGCCGAGCTGGCAAGAACTCCTTGCCGGTGCGTGAGCTGCGCGGCCGCGGGCCGCGTCAGGACCACGAGGGCGCCGAGGCCGAGCAGCACGATGACGCCGCTGAGCCTGGCGCAGGGCTCGCTGGTCCGCGGGCTGGTGCAGCACGGCCGGTGACAGGTGGCGGGCGGGGAGGTGCCGGGCATGTGCGGGATCACCTGCGCATCCGGATCGCGGAGAGATCGCTCCGGCGGCTCCCGTGGCGGGAGCGGCGCGATCAGAATGCGGGACCGGCCTGGACGCAGATGTTGCACGGACCTTGCACGCGCCTTGAGGAAGCGCTTGCGCGGCAGGTCACAGGCTTTCCGGGACCGCCGATCAGGCGGGGACTCCAGGCCGCGCGGTGGGCGGCGCTGGCTGGCATCACGGCGCGGCCCGGGCGAGAGGTCCTGGCCCGGTTCGCAGCCGGACAGGAGACGTGCTGTTTCGTGCGCTGCGATCGGTCCGGGGAACCGGAACTCCCACGCGCCGTCCCGGTGGCGGCCTGCTCATCCAGGTTGTTCCCGGCCGCCGACCTGGAATCCGGAGCCATGATCAGGTAGAGGTGCCTGGAGCGGGACGCCACACCGTGATGGATGGTGGCCGGCCAGCGGTGCCTGGCGCATTATTACGGCTGCGTCGCGCCTGCGCGCCGCTGCGCGGTCAGGCTGCCGCGGCTGCTGGGCACGCGTTGCCGAACTCGCCCTTCTGTACTCCAGCGATGAATGCGTCCCACTCATCTTGCGTGAAGGGCGGCAGACGCGTGCCGGGAACCGGGAGTTCCGGACCTCGACTAGGTTATCAGGACGCGCGCGGACTTCCACGCAGTTGCCATTGGCGAACGAAAAGGAGGGCCGTCACTTCACCCACGCGGTTTTCTCCATCTGAACATTCCTTCCGGGCTGAGATTCACCTATTCACCTGTTTGACGATTCGTCGTCGTCGCTCCCGACGCTGCGGCGATAGCAGCGAGAATCGCGTCGGTATGGCCGGGTGTCCCGACGCCGTGGCCGGACCGCCAGGTAGCCCACACAGCGTCGCCGCCGCCGCGATCACCACCGCCCCGCGGACTTACCCGCACCACCCACCTCCGGACCAGCAGGGGCGACAACCACCTCCCAGGCTCCCCGCACGCCACGCCGCTGGGCCGCACCGTAACCGCCGACCGCGACCTGCGCCTGCTTCCCGCACCAGCCCAAGAACAACAGCACCGCCGCCAGATCACCTGGTAAAGAAACTCACCCCAGACGCCAGTCCGGTGATTCCTGGCCCGCCAACCGCCGAGCCGGGCCGTGCGCCCAGCCGACACGATGAGGCGCGCAGATCTTCGGGAACGCCCATCCCTGAGACGCAACGCCGGCATCAAAGCATGCGCAAGGCTCACGCAAGATGGCCATCCGGTCCGCCGGCGCACTCTGATCACACCGCTCTTGCAAAGACAGCTCCGGAGCCCCAGGTCTCCGCGAACCTCGATGCGCAGGTGATCCGCACATGATCGACAGCTTGTCGCTCGCCGCCCACCTTCGGCCGTGCTCTACCCGACGCCGCAACAATCAGCCTCCCACGAAGCTCAGCGGCGTCCTTGTGCTAGGCGGAGTGATCGCCCGCCGTGCGATCACGGCCAGAGTCATCACCGTGCGGCGCATGCAGCTAGTCGTCGCAGCCGCCGCGCTAGCCGGGATCCTCGCGGCCTGCCAGCCGACGGGTGCCATGAGAGCAGGGACTCCTTCACTCGGTACCGCGAAGCCGTCGCCCAGGCCGGTCAGGTGCACTCTGCAGAGGGCTCTGCCGGGCGTCCTGGAGCGGACGGGAACCGGCCCGCCAACCCCTGGATATCAGTGGAACGTGCTGACATGCACCGGCATGAAGCACAACCCGATCGGCGGCATACTCATCCAGGTGATCCCCGACAAGCGGCTGTCGGCGAGGTCGGAGCGGTTAGCGCCGTACTCGACGAGCGCGGCCAGACGTCCACGCGCTCGGGGGCCGGTCGCCTGACCTGTCATCGAAGTCCCTCCTTCACCACGGCGCCGACGTCGATCACGGCCTGCTCGCCGAGCGTGGTCATCGCGTCAATGTAATCTTCATCGTCATCGAGCCAGCCCCTCAGCCATTCGGCCCGGCTCACCGCGCCGTCGCTGGTGAACTGACCGAACCGGCCGTCGCGCTCGTCGTAGGCGTAGATCTCGTCATTCTCCCCAATGAACGCCTGCACCTCGTTCCGCTTGTCGTGCAGCGGCACACCATGGAACCGGACCACGTAAGCGCGCCCGGCCTCCTCCACGGGCAGCATGAACACCTCCACGTCCCCGGCTACCGCCTCCCTGCTGGCGGTGCGCCTGCGCTGCTCGCGCTCGACCTCGGCGCGCAGCGTCTGGGAGAGGTTCAGGCCGGCATTCTTGGCCCACTGGCCCAGCGCGTCAGGCAGGTAGACGGTGATGTCCATGCTGCGCCTCCACGGGTAACTGGCATGGTTACCGAGGGACCTTACCTGATACGCGGGTATCATCACAATCTACCGGTGTATTTGGTTCGCGCACCCGTGTACCAATGTTCGCGCGGTCAACCACAAATCAGGATGGGATGGTGGGCTAGCTCAGGTACGGTCGCTGATCTCGTAGCCGGACGCGGCGGCGATCGCTGCGAGGATCGCATCGGTATGCTCGGGCGTCCCGATGCCTTCTCCAGACCGCCATGTGACCCAGACAGCGTCCCGGAGAGGCTTGGGCACCTTGTACCAATGCCGGCTGCACATCAACCGGTCCACATGGCGCCGACAACCGACGACCGGACATAGATGGCTCCCCGGTCCGCGGCCCGTGCCTCGCGGGCGCCGGGCTGCAAGTACGCGCTTGGCCAGATGCGCCTGAATGACATCCACTGGCGCTGACTCCTTTCCGTGCCTTGCGGCGCTGATCGTCCGTGGCTTGGTCTCCGGGAGCGGATTCTCGCGCCTTCGGGGTGCGAGCCTGTTCAACAGAGTGGGCTGGTAACCCGGACGGCCGGATTGCACGTGCCTTGCGCGCGGCCTGATCCTCCGCTTGCACCGCAGGTCAGCGGCTTCTTGACGCTCTGCTGGATGCCGCAAGGTGCAGGTAGCACGACTGTCCGCCCAGTGCCGACGCCGGATAGCCATCACTGACGCAACCTCGGCACGACTCGGCATCCGCGAGCCGCTCAGTGATTCGCGCCGCCACGCGACTAAAGATGACTGGCGCCTCGCTCCATGGGCCGTGGTCTCCAGCCGGGTGCGCACCGCCTCAGCCTCGGGCGCACCGAGAGTTTCGAAGATATCGAGCGCCTGGCGGAACGCGATCCTGGCCTCCCGGCGTTGACGGGCACCGAGCCAGGTTTCGGCGATTCCCGTGAGGATCTTTGCCTCCTCATATGGATCACCGATCTGTCTCGCGAGACGGAGTGCGGCGCGGTAGCCCTCAAGAGCCTCGCCATGCTGACCGGATCTGCCATGTAGGTCAGCGATCCCTCGTAGTGCCGTCAACTCCACGGCCTGGTTGCCGATCTCCCGCGCGATCAACCTGGCCTGGTCGTAGTGAGCCAGTGCAGCAGGGTGGTGGCCCGTACCGCCATATACAGCGGCGATGTCGTTGAGCACCTCGGCTTCGTCGGGAAGGTCGCCCAGCGCGCGGTAGGTGGCGAGCGCTCGAAGGTAAGCGGCGAGCGCGTCAGCGTGACTGCCGGTGTGGTAGTGGACTCCGCCGATGTTGTGGTACAGGATCGCCTGATTTTGCGCGCCGTCAATCGTGGTGAAGATCTCCAGTGATGCCTCGAAGCTGGCGAGCGCGTCTTGGTGCTGACCGCCGTGCAGCTGCACCTTTCCCAGGTTGTTAAAGGTCTTGGCCGCCCCGCGCTGATCCCCGACCTCGCGGTAGAGACCCAGCGCGCTACGCAACTGGCTCATGGCCTCCGGGTAGCGTCCTAGGTGCCACGAGGCGATACCGGAGTGGCTCAAGGCGGTGGCGACGCCGTGGTTATCGGCAGAGTTGCAGTACAGCGCGCGGGCTTCCTGGAAGTAGGCCAGCGCCTCCCGGGATAGGCCGGCTCGCTGCCTGAACAGGCCGATCTGGTCAAGAGCTTCCGCCAGACCGCGCTGGTCTGCCTGCGAGCGGTAGATCGCGGCGGCGTCCTCGGCTAGACCTTCCATGGCATCGTGATTGCCGGCCTGCCGGGTCATCGCGCAGAGTTCCAGCGATGCCTGCGCGATCCTGGCTGAGTCATCAAGGGTGCGGCATGCATGCAGTGCCACAGCGCTGGCTATGAGTGCGTCGTCCCAGAATCCTCTGGTGTCCATGAACCCGACCAGCCTGTGCGTGAGGTCGGCGCATTGCTGCTCCCACTGGTGGCTGCCGGCGTACCGAGCGGCGTGCAGTATGTTGCGCCACTCCGACTCCAGCCAAGCTGCGGCGTCTTCCCGGCTCGCTGGCACCTCTATCGCGTCTTGCGGGAAGCTGATCGTCACTGGGACCCGGCGCCGGAAGGGGTACAGCACGCGGTCGGCCTGGTCGGCACCAGCGAGGTAGTAGTCGAGTAGCCTGCCGATGGCTTGCCGGCGCTCGGGGCAGGCTCGTCCTCGGCGCAGCGCATCGCCGCGAATCCCCTGATCAGATCGTGGAAGCGATATTGCCCGGCCGACGCCTGAGCCAGCAGCCGGCGGTCGGCCAGGACAGCCAGAGCGTCCTGCGCCGTGGCAAAGGTACTGCCAGTCAGCGCCGCTGCTGCCTCCGGGCTGATCTGCGGGGTCGGGCTCAGGCCGAGCAGCCGGAGGAACCGTTGGTGGCGCGGTTCGAGCGCCTTGTAGGACAAGTCGAACGCAGTCGCCACCTCGGCACTCGCCAAGTCCGCCCTGTCTCGCTGAACCAGGGACTGACGGGCACCGGGGAGGTCCGCGACGTTGACCGAGCCGCCGTGGGCGATGCGAGCGGCGGTCAGCTGGATAGTCAATGGCAGGCGCCCGCACCGCTGCAGCGCGGCTGCCGCTTCGTCGCGGTCATGGGTCCGCCCTCGCCCACCGTGCCCGTGATGCGGGCGAAAAGGCTGACGGCGTCCTCGTGAGGAAGCAGGCCGAGGGTGAACACTCGAGCATCCTGGAGGCCGGGAAGCTCGCGCTGTGCCGTGATCAGGAACAGGCACCGGCCTGCGACAGGTAGCAGGGGACTGACCTGGTCGTACTTGATGGCACCATCGAGAATCACCACGACTACTCGCCTGCTGAGTTGCGCCCGCCAGGAAGCGGCGAGGTCTGCCAGCGTGTGTGGTATTTGTGCTGCCGGAACTCCGAGCGCCCGCAGCAGGCAGGTCAGCGCCTCGCCTGGGCCTAGCGGAGGGCGAACCGGATCCTGGGCTCGAAGGTCGAGATACAGCGTCCCGTCGGGGTAATAGTCGGCGAGTATGCGCGCGGCGCGGATCGCGAACTGGGTCTTACCTGCGCCCGCTGCGCCCTGGATAACAACAATCCGAGGACTGTCAGAGCGATCCTCGGCCAGCACCGCGAATTCCTGGTCGCGCCCGGTGAATTCCTGCGTTGCCGGCGGGAGCGGGTCGGGTAGCGGCTCGCCAGCCTCGGCCCGGAGCGGCCTCGCAAAAAGTTCAGGGTCATGGCGCAAAATCCGCTGGTGCAACTCAGCCAGAGCAGGGCCAGGCTCCGTGCCTTGCTCGTCAATGAGGCGGCTGCGCGCCTCGATGTACAGGCCGAGCGCGTCGCTTGTTCTCCCTGCTCTATAAAGGGCCGTCATCTGGCACGCGATAAAGGTCTCATCCAGCGGGTACTGAGCCAGCAGGCCGCCGAGTTCGCCAACCAAATCGGTGTGGCGGCCAAGTGCTAGCTCACATTCGACGCGTTCGACGATGGCCGCCCGGCGCTCTTCCTCAAGGCTGTGGCGCATCCGGGCGATCCAGTCGCCGCGGATCCCGGCCAGCGCCGGGCCGCGCCAGAGCCGGTCGGCTTCTCGTAGGACCATGGCCATTCCCGCTGCGGTCTGCTGCCAGACCGCGGGCCTGCTCGCACAATCGGCGGAACTGATGCAGGTCAACTGTCCCGGCATCGATATCCAGCACGTATCCACCGGCTCGCCCGGTCAGCGGGACAGCTCTCCGCCAGCCCGCCGCAGCGAGGCGCGGAGCCGGGTGACGTAGGCCGACAGGTTCTCCCGGGCCTTCGCTGGCGGCCGGGCATCCCACAGGCGGTCGATGAGCACGTCGGCCGGCACGATCGTCGCCAGCGTGAGCAGCAAAATTGCGAGCAGCTGGCAGGCCATGCCCGAACCCACGTCACACTGCCTGCCGGCTGACCACAGCTCAACGGGCCCGAGGATCCGGAATTCCATTGACCGTTACACTCCGCTACTGTCGTTAACGCGAGCCCAGCCCGGCCGCCGTCTTTACGGTGAGCGTCTGGATGATCTGGAGCGGGCAGCAAGGGCCGCCGATGATCTGATGTCTGGGTGATGGTTCGCGAGACGGTGACGGACATATAGAACGCTTCCTGATAAAACTGCTTAACGTAAGGCTGGCAAGCTAGTTACCGGGCAGTCGTTCCCTGTGTTGGGAATATTTGTTTCCCGGTGATTGCATGCTTGCGACCTGCGGAAAAGGCTCGCCAGGCGCTGATCCACTACCTGAAGGCCGGACATGCTTCGACGACTGCGATCGCCTTCAGCGAGGCTTTTATTCATGATAGCCACGGAATTTGTGCACCTATTCTTGAAAGGGGAGACTGCGTTGGGAGTGGAACTCCTCCGCGGCCGCGGCGACGGCAAGTCATGCTCGCGCTTACCTAAATCCGATCGAGACACTGGGCAGCTGCGCCATCGGCAAGCCCTCGCTGCCGTCCGTCGACCGGGGCATTGTGGTTCGATGTTATTCATGTTAGATAGGAATCAAACGTCACCATTCTTGGATAGGATGAATGTCATGATCCTGAGACTGGCACGCGGTAGCTGCGACGACGGCAAGACGTGCCCGGCGCTGCATCGAACCGATCGGGACACTGTCGTGGTTCAGGGATGGGCAGTGGTCGACTCCGAAGTACTTGCGCAGCTGGACCTGCCGACCGGTACCGAAGCCGTCGAAGTACCGGCCCGGCTGCTAGAGGAGGCGCTAGACAGCTGGCGGGCTTTGCGCCAGACCGGCCGGGGCACCGTGATCGTTCCTGGCACCGCGGTGAGCGACTCGGAGGCCCTGCGGCAGCTGCGCCTGCCAGCAAGCGAACGAGCGGTGGAAGTACCAGCCAGCCTCCTCGCCGAGGTGCTCCAGGCATGCTGACTGAGGCCGACCTCGACCCGTACTTCGACGCGATCCGGACCGAGGCGTTCCGGCTTGAGGCCCTGACGGCTTATGCCGTGTCGTCGGAATCGTCTGGCCTGCGTGCCTACCTCGCGGGAGAGCCGTACCAGAGGAGTGAGGCAGGGCAGGCGTTCAAGGATTACATCCGCGGCCAGGTGGATGCGGGCATCGCCTGGCACCGGGTCCGGGTAGTCCGCGGCCCCCTGAGCGACTACGAGCGGTGGGAGTGTGAGTGGGGCTACACCGCGAACGAGGAGCTGGGCTATCCCACCTTCGTGCTTGACCTGTCGGAGACCGCCGATCCGCCGGAGCTGCCGGACTACGACTGGTGGATGCTGGATGAGCGGGTGGTCCTCCGGTTTCACTATGACGGCAGCGGCGCCTTCGTCGGCGCAGATCTGCTTGAGGAACCGGACCGGGCAGCCGAACATCGCCATTACCGGGACGCGGCCCTGGCCGCCGCTGTCCCCTTTCCTCAGTACTGGGCGGCGCACCCCCAGTACTGGCGCGAGAACTGGCTGCGAATGCGGACATGATCACGGCCGGCCCTAGAATCCGGGGTGAATGGACCCGGAACGTTACGTCATTGATCGCGAGCGGCTCGCAGCCGCACTGCGGGACCTGCGCCAGGGCGCGGGGCTTACCGGAGTGGAGGCCGCCCGCCGGGCGCGCATGTCGCAGCCCAAGATCTCCAAGCTCGAAACCGGCCGTCTGCTGCCCTCAATGACTGACCTGTACGCGCTTCTGGCCTTGTACCAGGCTAACCCGACCGCGCGCGATGAACTGCTTGAGATCGCGGGCAGGCTTCACGCCACCATCGAGAGCAACCGGACCATCCTGCGGCGCGGTGCGGCTTACCGGCAAGCCAGGGTCAGCGAACTCGAGCACGAGGCCACGAGCCTGCGGTACTTCTCGCCAGTCGTGCTTCCCGGCCTGCTCCAGACAGCTGAATACATGCGGCGCGTGTTCTCCCTCGAACTATCCGGCAGCGAACTCGCGCGCACGATCGCGGCCAGGCAGCAACGCCAGCAGATCCTCTACGACACCACCAAGACATTCACGGTCATCATCACCGAGGCGGCCCTGCGCTGGGGCTTCTGCCCCGCCGAGGTCATGGCCGCGCAGGTCGCCCACATCGCGTCCCTCGCCACCTTGACGAACGTCAACTTGGGAGTGATCGCCCTCGGCACGCCGGTGGCCGATATCCCGTTGCACGGGTACCAGATCCTCGATGACCGGCTGGCCAGAATCGAACTCGAACATGCTGTCGTCACCGTCACCGACCCCCACGACATCGCCGTCTATCTCCGCCTTTTCGAGACCATGTCGCAAGCGGCCGAGTTCGGCCAGGATGCACGATCGCGCCTAGCCTCAATCGGCAGCAGCCTGAGCGGTCGCCGCTGATCCCCGTCATTCCAGGGTCGCCAGGGGACAAATGCTGACACATCCGCGCGTTATCCGGCAGACGCTTGGAAGCCTGCCTCCCGCAGTGCCTCGACGCGCACGAACCCGTCAAGGCGGATCACATCCACGATCTTGAAGCCGGAGGGCAGCAGCGGCCACGGCTGCGGATCTCCGGCGCCTTCGCGACGCGTGACCGCGCGGCAGATAGGCGTACACGCGATCGACCAACCCCAGATCCAGGAACGGCTGCGCCAAAGCCAGGCCGCCATCCAGCAGCAACCGCCGCACGCCGGCCTCGTACATGGACGCTGCCACCACGCCGCGATCCGCATCCTCAGCGAAGCTCAGCAAGCGCAACATCCCGGCACCGTGACTTCCGGGCACCGCCTCGCTAGTGCTGCCATCGGCGTGGAGCAGCGCGTCCGCACCGACCTTGAGCAGCCGGGCATCGTCGAGTTCAGCGGAGACCGGTCCTATGCCGTCAGCCTGGGCAACATACGGCCAGGTGATGACGGGTCGCCGCCGCTCTAGCGCCACGAGCCACGGGCCAAGCACAACGATCGCCTCGTCTTCCAGCACGCCGACCTCTACGTCAACGCCGGCCGCCCGCAACCTTGCCGCGCCCCCCTCGCCACGCGAGGTCGGATCCAGCACGGCGATGACCGCACGCGCCACCTTGGCATCTATCAGCTCCTGCCTGCATGGCGGGGTAAGGCCGTCGTGGTTGCATGGCTCCAGTGTCACCACCGCGGTGCCGCCGTCCGCCAATCTGCCTGCCGCCGCCAGTGCGTTCGCTTCGGCGTGAGCCTCGCCCTTGCGCTCGTGGTAGCCCTCGCCGACAACCTCGCCGTCTGGCCCGAGGACCACGCAACCCACCGGCGGATTTGGGCTCGTCGTCCCTATCCCGGCGGCAGACAACGCGATAGCCCGGCGCATCGCGCCGACTTCGGCCGCACTCGCCATCAAGCCGCCCAATTATCGGCTAGCGCCGCCCGGAAAACGGCGACGTCGTCCAGTTCGCTATGCGGAGCCAGCGCAGCCGAAAGCGGCATGATGGCGCGCAGAATCCTGCGTGACCCGGAATCTCGCGCAATCTCCAGAGCGCTCATCCCCGCCCTGGCAGCTTCGGCAGGCTCACCCATCGCCGCGAAGGCGATGGCCTGACTACCGAACGCTACGCCGCGATCACGCCGGTACACGGCGGGCAACGATTCTGCTGCCGTTTCTAGCACGGCTACGGCCTGCGCTGGCCGGCCCAGCGTCAGCCAGCAAACACCCCGCTGCATCTCCAGATAAGCAGGGGTGCAAAACGAACCATGCCCGCTCGAGGCATCGCCAGGATCATCAGGCGTCGCCGCCTGCTCAAGAGCGCAGTCCAGCAGCCGGTGACACTCAGCCTCCGCACCATCCAACGCACAAGCATGAGCCTCCTGCTGAAGAATCGCCGCCAACGCCGGTCCCCTCAGCCCGCCCGCCTCCCGCCGTGCCGCACTCGAAAGGCTCGCAACCTGCGCGGCGTCGCGGCTTATCATCCCTGCTGGCTGCGCCGGAACAACACCCACGACAACATCGGCCTATCGTCACCCTCAACCGCCCATTCCATCGCACGCCCCGTCCAGTGCCGGGCCGCGGTCAAATCTCCCGAATCCTCGTGCAACCATGCAGCCGACTCCGCATACCGGGCCGCAAGGCGCAACACACCCTCCCGGGCTGGCCAGCGAGTGGCTCGCAAAAGCGCTTCGATCACAGTCAGGTGCGTAAGAACGGCAGCCAGAGCGTGACGAGGGCCAAGCAAATTGTCCGTCTTCACCAATGCATGCCACTGACTATCCAAGTGCTCGGCCAGCTCCTCTAGCTGCGCTCCAGGCAATTCACGAAGACGCAGACGCGTGCGTTCATCTAGGCCCTGAGCTTCACCGAGCCCAGGAGTCAGCGACGCCGCCAGATCACCAGGCAGGCTTGCGGGCACCGTCTCATCGCGGACACCGAACCTCGCGGGGGCGTAGGGCTGATTGCTCGGCTGCGCCCGAGAAATGCCCACACGCTTGGTGACTCCGGCGCCGGCGGACTGTCGTACGTCGTCTTGCGCCGTCCTGTCCAGCACAAGCCGGTCGCCGGACGGCATGTGCTCGTAGTCAGCTGCATCGAGCAGTTCGCGCACTGCGCACCCGTAGACCACGGCGAGCAGGGACAGCAGGTACGGTGTCGGCCGGCGCCCGGTCGGCTCGATCGCTTGCCCTGGCCAATTCTCGTACTCGCACAAGTGAGCGGCAGTCATCGCGACCGTGGCCTTGCTGCCCAGACCCGAGGTGGCGGCGTAGTCGTTGATGTGCTCAGCGGCTTCGGTGAGCGACCATCCGTAGGCATGCCGCCAGGCAGCGCGGGGCCGCAGCCGGTAGAGCCGGGCGAACTCGACGGCGATCTGCCCGTAACTCATCCCCGAATCGCGCATCTTGCCACGCAGGGCACGCTGCTCACCCCGCACGCTGGTCTTCGCATTCGGCATGTGCATTTCGCCTTTCCGGCTGGCCGACAAAGGTGCGGGCGTACTGACATTCGCCCTTAACGGTAACCGGCCCGATGACGACCAGGTACGTTCTGGCCGTCACTTCCCTAGGGCCGACTGCTGGGATGGCCCCGGGACGTTGCGCAAGCGGATCCGCCGTGCCGCGGTGGATGGCGGGCAGGTGCCGGGCGTCATCAGCAGCGAGTCCGCGGAGATCGGCGAGCTGCAGAGCAAGAAACGCGAGTTGGAGCGGACCCTGGAGATCCTGAGCGCCGCGTCGGCTCGTCTTCGCGCGGGAGCACAGCCCGCTGCGCCATTGATCTGCCAAGTCATCGATGCCCACTGCGACCGCTTCGGGGCTCGTGCCGATTTGCCACGCGCTGTCAGTCATCCGGCGACCTGGGACGTAGCAGGAGGCGAGTACACGCCGACGTCCTAGTCGCCACCGCCGACTGCCGAGATGAGTTCGGCAATGAGTGGTTTGACGTCCAGGTAGTAATCAAGCTGGAGCGCGACTCACCGCATTGCACCCGTTCGGTACCTCGATGAGCGCGGCTACCAGGTTGTCATAGTTGCAAAGACAACGACGAAGACGCCCGACCTTTTGCGGTGTCGGGGCCCCGGAACAGCTACTTGAACGAGTGCAAGTACCCGATCTCCTCCTGGATCCGGTCTTGGACCTCTGCAAAGTTCGCCAGATCCAACACGCTACATCCATCTCGTCCAGGTCGGCGGCTCGGTGGTTTGAAGCGATCCGGGCGACGGGCTCGCCAAATTGCCCCGCCACGGTCACCAACCTGGTGGGCGGTGCCGGGTCCCCTATGCTGCCGGAATGGTTAGGAGCCCATATCGTCCGGTCTCGTTGCGCGGTACGCGCGCCAGCCCGCCTGGGCTCGCGGCCGGCGTATCGCGATCGCCGGGAGACCTACGGTGCAGCACTGCAGCAGTTCGATGAGCTGATGGCGGCGGCACGAGTGGTCAGCCCCGTCTCCCGACCGATCCCGCTGTACTACTCGATCCATCAGGCCGGCAAGGCCATCGCCGCTGCGTGGGCCGCCGAGGACTGGAAGGTCGCAGGCCATGGCCTTGCGCAGGACACTAGCGCGGACGCGCGATGGCGCAGTGACGTTCTCTTCTTCCGCGTCAAGCCGAGAGGGCAGGGTGTCTTCGGCGCGGTCGCATCCCTGCTGGGAGGCTCTGGGCTGACCGGCAGCGTTGAGCTTGGGGCACTATGGTCTTCCCTTCCCGAGATCGAGCCGCCACCTGAGGGTCGATGGCTCAGGGCGCTGCCGGTTTACGCCGAATCAAGTTTGCCTCTTGCGTCCGGCGACTCATCGCCGTTCCGTGGTTACGTACCCGTTCATAAGCTTCCCGTCGGGAGCGCCACAGCCTTGACCAGCTTGCTTGCCGCATACCCACACGCGGCGGGAGCTGCCGCCGACGGCGATGACACCGGGCTCATCATGCACATCACGCCGGAAGGCCCGTCCGCCAGCGTGATGTGGCCTGTGCCTGAGGTCCGCGCGGAGACCGAAGAACTTCACTGGGCGGAGATGCGCAAGGCGTACGTGTCCGAGCGCCTGCCCCGGTATCTGCGCACGGACGAGTACTGGCTGGTCCCGCCGGTCGGTGACGGGTCTGACCAGCTCCGGCCCGTGCTGCTCTGGTGGACGCTGCTGCACGGGTTGTCGCTCCTGGCCCGCTATGAGCCCGCCGCCTGGCGCGCTGCACTTGACCTGGACTACTCGCCGATCGCTGATCCGCTCGCGAATCTGCTGGATCAGGCGCTGGAAATCGTGCCAGACCTGCTTTCCGACATCGCCACTCGGCTGTCGCCGTAACGTCCTGCGGCGGCGTGAATGAGTTCATTCAGAACCTGAGCTTTCGGTGCTCGGTTTCTACGTGAGGTGCCGGACGTTGAGGAAGTAGCGCAGCCAGCTCGCCCGCAAACGGTCGCTACTACTCAGAAAGAGCCAGCCCGAGGGTGGACACTTCTGCGTCGGCGATAGTAGCTCGCTTGAGTGATCAGGCGACCGAGGGGACAGGGTCGGCCGCTAGGAGGCTCAGAGGCGACGCACAGGCCGCTATCTGGCCGAGCCATCTTGCCGCGAGTTGATTCTCAGGCCGAGCGCTCAGCAACTGCATATTCCCCTCGGGGCACAACCTGCCGGGCCGATACCGTCCTCCGAGCCTCATGGCATAGCATCAAGCGCGATACAGAACAGATAATCCGCTTACCTTCATCGCGCGATTCACGCCCTGTATCTGTCGCACAAAATCGGCGTTATACGGGTGATCGAACAGCAGATCACTACCCTTCGGCCGTATAACGCTATATACACGGGTGATAATCGCCAGTATTTTCGAGTCCAATTTGTCGCGATTATCACCCGTGTATTAACCGCTTTGCACGCTAACGGATTAGGTACGTTCGGGGGTCATGTCATTGGCCCGGTGACTTGGCCGCACGGCGCGAAGGTGCAGGAAGGCCGGGATGCGCTGGTGCCGGGAGGCGGGGTCGGCCGGATCGGCGGGAGCGGGCGGGCGTACCTCGCGGATTGCCTCGATCAGCAGGCCCGCGGCCTCCAGCGCGCGGCTGTAGGCGTCGATCGGCCGGTGCTCGCTGTGAAAGACGAGCTGGTGCCCGTCCCGGTCCAGGACCCAGTCCGACGGCCGGGAGTCGAGATAGGAATGGCTTATCTGGAACCGCGCATCCGCTGTCCGCTCCGTGAACGTGCCGGCTGAGGCGATCGGATGCACGATCGCCAGGCACAGCCGGCCGCCAGGGCGCAGGACCCGTCCGGCCTCGCTCACGGCCTCGGGCAGGCAGTCGATGTCGTGCAACGACATATAGGCCAGTACAAGATCAAAGCTCTGGTCCCCGAACGGGAGCGCTCCTGCACTTCCCGCGATGAATGGCTGACGAAGCTCGTGGCTTGCCGCGAGGCGTACGAGCGGCCACGCCGCATCCAGTCCTACACGGCCTGATATCCGCGGGCAGCCAGCACCCGGCTCACCCGGCCCTCACCACAGCCGAGATCCAGGACCGGCCCACCGGGCGCAGGCAGCAGGCCGAGCATCGCCGGAAGGTTCACCTGCTCGTGCCAGGGATCGCGTCCAGGACTGCGCGCCAGCCGGGCCCATCCTTCGGCCTGTGATTCCCAGCCTTGCTGCATTCTCACCGGCCGAGTCTAGACATAGTGCGTAACCGGCTGCCTAGCCGAACCGAGATCGCCCACCCGTAGCCGGCGCCCGGCGCAGATTGCTGCTGGCAGTACGGTCACGCTACGTGACTCGCGGGCAGAACCGGTCGCAGCGCGCGCTCGGCTCGATATGGCGTCGCAGAGTACCTGTACCTCGGACGGGCGGCCTATACAGAAAGACATTCTGCGCGGCTATTTGCCTGGGGTTGGGGTAAACCTGCGGGCGGTGCCGCGCGTCTGCTCACAAAGGGGTCCGGTGTCGCCGCGGCCGGGTTTCCGGCGGCGGGCAGAGCAGGGAGGCGCTGACCGTGAATCGGCTTTTGCCGGCGCTGGTGGCCGTATCGGCGGTGGTCACTGCGGGCGTGATGATGGGGGTCGGGTCGCCGGGTGCCTGGGGTGTCCCGGCCTCTGCGAGGACGGCTCGGCTGGCTGGCTCGTGGGGCACGGCGACCGGGGTGCCCGGTCTGGCGGCGCTGAACAAGGGCGGGGATGCCTTTGTCAACTCGGTGTCGTGCCCGTCGGCGGGCAACTGCGCGGCCGGCGGGTCCTACGGCGGGTCCCGGACAGGAGCCGCGCACGTTCAGCAGGGGTTCGTGGCCGTCCAGCGGCACGGCCGCTGGGGCAGGGCGACCGCGGTGCCCGGCTTGGCGGCACTGAACAAGGACGCGGCCCGCGGCCCGGACGCCGAGGTCAGCTCGGTGTCGTGCGCCTCGCCGGGCAACTGCGCCGCCGGAGGCGACTACCGGGACCGGCACGATCACCTGCAGGGATTCACGGTCAGCGAGCGGGACAGCCGCTGGGGAAGGGCGGCCGGGGTGGCCGACCTGGCGGCCCTGAACACCGGCGGGTCGGCCGAGGTCAGCTCGGTGTCGTGCGCTTCGCCGGGCAACTGCGCAGCCGGCGGGGACTACCGGGACCGGCACGATCATCAGCAGGGGTTCACGGTCAGCGAGCGGGGCGGCCGCTGGGGCGAGGCGGCCGGGGTGCCCGGCCTCGGGGCACTGAACACCGGTGTCGGCGGGTCGGCCGAGGTGCTGCAGGTCTCGTGCGCCTCGCCGGGCAACTGCGTGGTCGGCGGGATCTACGACGCCACTGACGAGGAGTCGCAGGGATTCGTGGCCAGCGAACGGAACGGCACCTGGATCAAGGCGATCGAGGTGCCCGGCCTCGGAGCCCTGAACTACGGCTTCGGCGTGGTCAACGCGGTGTCGTGCCTCTCGCCGGGCAGTTGCGCGGCCGTCGGGTCCTACTCGGACTTCTCCGGTTTCGCGCAGGGGTTCGCGGTCGTCCAGAAGAACGGCACCTGGCGCAGGGCGATCGAGGTGCCCGGCCTGGGGGCACTGAACACGCGCAACTATGCCGAGGTCGGGTCCGTGTCATGCGTCCCGCCGGGCTACTGCGCGGCCGGCGGGTTCTACGCTTCCGCTGCCGGGGAATCGCGATTGCAGGGGTTCGTGGCCAGCGAGCGGAACGGCGTCTGGGGCAAGGCGACCGAGGTACCCGGCCTCAGTGCCCTGAACAAGGGCTTCGGCGGGGTCGAGTCGGTGTCGTGCGCCTCGCCGGGCAACTGCGCCGCCGGCGGGATCTACCAAGACCGCCACCTCAACGGCGACGCATTCGTGGCCGTCCAGCGGAACGGCACCTGGGGCAAGGCGATCGAGATACCCGGCCTGGCCGCCCTGAACACCGGCACCCACATGGTTGCCAACGCCAACTCGATGTCCTGCGCCCCGGCCGGCCCCTGCACGGCCGCAGGCAACTACGCCAACCGCTCCGGCAAGACCCAGGGATTCGTCGTGAGCCAGACCAGATAAGACAGCCCCGGGCACAGCACCAGCCAGCCCGGCACCCCGATACTGAGCGGTTCAATAAGTCGCGTGGCTTGATGGTCACACTATGTGATGGCAATCAAGGCAGACGGCGAGCACGTTCGGCTCGATCTGGCGCTTTAGCCGCGCCGATCTGACCGGCTCGGAGGGTGCCAGAATCGCCGTTCTGGGCGCCGATGGCTGCATAGCGCCTGGCTGGAGCTGAAGTGCGGATCTGAACGATATCCTCCCGGATGCTGCCTGGAATTGGTCACTGGCTGGCCCCGCCTCAGACTCGGCTGCTGGCGCGGAGGCGCTACGGGACTGATGCCTGGCGGGTCGGTTGAACGGGGCTTGGCCCGAGGGCGCGGGCGACTTCGGCGAGGGCGCGGATCTTGGCGTTCTCTCGCGCGGTGCTCCAGATGAGCCCGAGAGCAAGGGGGGCGAGATCCTCGATGGGCACGAACACGATGTCGTCCCTGGCGAAGACGGGAATACCGGTCATAGTGGGGTGCACGATATTGCCGTGAGCGACGTGGGCGGTGATCTCGAGGACGCTGCGGGATATCTGAACCCGGCGGATCGGCCGGCCCGACGGGGTCCTTGGCGGCAGGATGGCGTCGCAGAGCGTCGCGGGGAGGGACTGGGGTGGCTGCGACACTTGCTCGCCGGCCAGGTCCTCGAGCAGGACCGACCTTCTGGTTGCCAGGTGGTGGCTGCGGGCGACGGCCACGACCCGGTCGTGCAGCGCGATCGCGGGCCCGGCAGTGAGGTCGGGCTCGTCGACGGCGAGCCAGTTGACCAGCACGTCGGCATGGTCACGGCGGAGTGAGGCGTAGGGGTCCCAGGTGTCGGCCTCCCGGGGGATCACCTGGCAGCCGGGATGGCGGGTCTGGAACGCATCGAGGAGCCGGCGGAGCGGGGGCCCGTCGGTGGTCGGGGTGAACGCGATGCGCAGCGGCCCGGTAGCGCCCGCGGCGTAGTCGCTGGCCCGGGCGAGGGAGCGGTCCAGTGCCGCGAGGGCCGGGACGAGGCTGCGGCGAAGTTCGTCCCCGGTGGGGGTAAGGCTGACCCGGCGGCTGGTGCGCTGGAACAGCCTGGTGCCGATGCGTGCCTCCAGGCTGCGGATGGCCTCGCTGACGCCCGGCTGGGAGATATGCAGCCGCTCGGCGGTCCGGCCGAAGTGCAGCTCGTCGGCGAGGGCCAGGAAAATGCGGAGCTCACGGAGCTCGACGGCGGTCCACATCAATCACAGATTCTAATCGGTGGGATCACGGATCGGCCATTGATCGCAGGTCGGCCGCCAGACATCGTTGGGGACTGAGGCCGGGGCGCCGTCAGTGCGGCAGCAGAACTGGACTGGCCTTGTGCGAGGCGAAAGGACGGTATGGGTCGATGAGCGACTCTGGTGACAAGCGGGTCCGCGCGAGTGCGGTCATCATCGTGCACAAGTACGAGCCGGCGGCTTACGACGAGCCGGCCGGCGGGCCGGTGCTGACCAGGATCCACGTGCGGGAGAGCTTCAGCGGCGACATCGAGGGTGACGGCGTGGTCGAGTTCTTGCAGGCGGGTCGCGCGGACGGGTCGGCGAGCTTTGTCGGGATCGAGCGGGTGACCGGGAAGCTGGCCGGGCGTGAGGGCACCTTCTTGCTGCAGGACGCGGGCACGGTGGAGGGCAGCATCGTCAGCGGGGACTGGTTCGTGGTTCCGGGGTCGGGCACCGGCCAGCTGGCCGGGCTGCGCGGCGACGGCGGGTTCCGCGCGAACCTCGGCGAGGGCGCCCGGGTGCACCTGGATTACTGGTTCGAATGACCGCCGCCTCACCAGGCCGGCAGGCAAGCCGGACCGCCCCGGTCAAGACGGCAGGCGGCCCGGCGACCCTGGTGCTGTCCCGCGCGGTCATGCCCGGCCACGAGCAGGCGTTCGAGGCGATCCTGCATCGGCTGGCGGCCAAGGCCAGCGCGTTCCCCGGCCACCAGGGCCTGACCGTGCTGCGCCCGCAGCCGCAAGGCCCGGCCACCTACACGATCGTCGCGCACTTCGCGACCGGGCAGGACATGGATGCGTGGCTGTCCAGCGACACCCGGGCCCGGCTGGTGGCCGAGGCTGATCTGCATTCTGCGGGCGGGCTGCGCACCCGTTACCTATCGGGGCTGGAGGGCTGGCTGGCTGCGCCCGGGTCCCCGGTGGTCCTGCCGCCGGCCCGGTGGAAGATCGTTGTCATCTCGGTGGCCGGGATCGTGCCGCTGCTGGAGGCGGCCAGCTACCTGCTGGCCCCGCACCTGGACGGCATGCCGGCCTGGGGCCGGCCGCTGATCTCCGCTGCCGTGCTCATCCCGCTGATGCAGTACGTGGTGATGCCCGTGCTGACCTGGGCCGCGCGCGGCTTCCTCTACCCTAGGCGGCTGCCGCTGTTGACGGGCAGCGAACGGGCAGCCGGGCCGCGCGGCGGCCTGCCCAGCCACGTCGCCGGCGGGCGCGCACGACCGAGATAGCCGCGTCCCTGGCCGGGAAGACCGCGCTGGTCACCGGGGCGGCGACCGGGATCGGGCAGGCCATCGCGGCGGCGCTCGCCGGGGGGGAGCCCGGATAGTGGTCAACCACAATCACACGCCCGGTGAGCGGACAAGACGGTCGCGGAGATCGAGGCGGCCGGCGGGACCGCGCTGGCGATCGCGGCGGACGTCAGCAGCCGGGTCGAGTACCAGCCATGGTCAGCCGGATGCTGGCCGAGTACGGGCGCTGGGACGTGCTGGTGGACAACGCGGCGGTCACGATCATCACGATCTCCAGTTCCACCACCGCGCTGATGCTGCCCGGCTACGCCGTGTACGACGCCACCAAGGGAGCGGTCCAGCAGTGTCAGCGGCCAGCGCGGTGAATTGGCCGAGCGCTGCGGCCGGGTTGCCTGCCATCCCGGTGAAAGGGGCGCAGCGGACACGGGCGATCAGGGTGTCCACGTGGTCGGGGCCGAGGATTTGTTCCAGGTCGGGTAGCAGCAGATCGAATAGGTCGCGGGCGCCGGCCGGGTCGCCCGCTTCTCCGGTGAAGCGGGCGAGGTTGCCGCGCGGACTCCGATTGCGGTCGGGTGGTCGGGGCCGAGGGTCCGCTTGCAGTCCTCGGCCAGCGCGGCGAACAGGTCGCGTGCCGCCACCAGGTCGCCTGCCTCCCCGGTCCATCCGCCGCAGTTGACGCGGGCGACCAGGGTGTGCGGATGGTCAGGACACGAGGACTCGCTGGTGATCCGCTACCAGCGCGGCGAACAGGCTGCGGGCTCTGGCTGGCTCGCCTGCTTCTCCTGTGAAGCTTGCGAGATGACTGCGGGAGATCAGGATTTCCAGGTGATCGGGGCCGACGACGCGCTCGACAACGGGCAGCAGCCCGGCGAACAGGTCGCGGGCCCCGGCCACATTCCCGGCCTGGCCGGTCCAGTAAGCCATGTTCGCGCAGGCGGTCAGGGTACGCGGGTGATCCGGGCCGAGAACTGCCTGGTAGTCCGCCGCCAGCGCAGCGAACTGGTCGCGGACATCCGCCTGCCCTCCTGCCTCGCCAGTGAACCGAGCCGGGTTACTGCGGGCGATCAGGGTCCTTGGGTGGCCGGGGCCGAGGACTTGCTCGATAACGAGGAGCAGCCCGGTAAACAGGTCGGGGGCCGCGGCGGGGTCTCCGGCCTCTCCGGTGAACCGGGCGAGGCCGATGCGGCTGGTCAGCGTGTCCGGGTTGCCGGGCCAAGGACGCGTTCTGCGACGGGCACCAGCGCGGCGTACTGGTCGCGGGCCGAGGCGGGCTCACCCGCCTCGCCCGTGAAGCGGGCAAGATTTCCGCGGGCGACCAGCGTGAGCGGGCTGCCGGGGCCGACGGCCCGCTCACAGTCCGCGGCCAGCGCGGCGAACAGATCGCGGGCCGCAGCCAGGTCACCCGCCTCGCCGGTCCAGGTTGCCAGGCAGGCCCGGGCGGTGAAAACGTCCGGGTGGTCCGGACCGAGCGAGCATTTCCGTGAGGTCACGATCCGTTGCCGCAGGTCGACGGCGGCGGCGTAGCCGCCGCGCGCGCCAAGGCAGTCCGAAAGCCGGGCCAGGCCGATGCTGTCATCACCCAGCGCCGCCTGAGCATGCGGCAGCAGTTCCGCGCACATCGGCCAGGTCTCCGGCCGGTCAGTGTCATCGGGGATCGCGGCCTCGATCACCCTTGCCGTCGCGTGCCGCCATGCCCGGACGAGTCTGGGAGGCATCTGATCGCAGGTGACTGCCTGCACAAGCCGGTGCACCAGCACCGATCCGGCGGTGGCGGGACTGATCAGCGAATACCGGCGCAATGCCGCGACTGCGGCCGGCCGGCGAGCTGGTCTTGCAGCAGGGGCCTGAGCGTTCTCGTCACGTCCGGGCGCAGCTTTCCGGTCAGCCCAGGCCGTGGTTGCAGCAGCAGCGACAGCGGAACCGGTTCTGCGGAGCAAAATGCCAGCAGCCTCAGTAAGCCCACGGCCCCAGATGCGGTCCGCTCGAGGCGGGTGAGCGCGAGCGCCCAGGTGGTCGCGACCGTCCCCGGGTAACTGGCAGGCTCGCCCCGGGCCAGCATGTCCGGGCGCCGCTGCCGGAACGCCGTCAGGTAACCGGCAATGCTGTCCCCTGTCGCCTGAATGTACGCGGCGGCTTGCTCCAGTGCCAGCGGAAGTCCGCCCAGCTCGCCGGCCATTTCGGCGGCGGCCTCCACATCTGAGTCACTGGTGCGGTTAACCAGGAAATCCGCAGCGACCCTGGACTCCAGCACCGGCACCTCCAGGCCCTGATCCGGCGGCCAGGCAGGGTTCTGACTGGTTATCAGCACCCAGCCATTCCCCGCTGAGGGCAGGAATTCCTGCACCGACGCCCGGTCCGGAGCATTGTCGAAAATCAGCAGCCATCCCTTGTCAAACCCGGCCAGTACCCGGTGCACAGCCACCACCGGATCCCGCAGGCCGGCCAGATCATCGACTCCGAGCTGCGCCGCGAGTTCCCCGAACCCTGCCGCCAGCGCCGCCCGGCCGTCCGCGGGCAACTGCCACGCCACGCCTAACTCACTCATGTGCCGCCGAGCGTATTCGACAGCGACGCTGGTCTTGCCCGCACCCCCAAGCCCGTGCAACGCCACAACCCGCGGTCCGCCGGCGCCGCCGGAGGCCAGCCGCTCTGCGGATCGGCGCGCACAACCACGAGTACAGCGAGTCGTACTACTGCGGTAACCCGGGCAATTACCAGCACTACGTGCTCAGCAAGAACGACGCCGCGCCCGGTGCGTTCTGCCACCTGATCGAACGCGACGACCCCGGGATAATCCGTGACGGCGTCCTGGATCCCGGTGATCCCTCTCCCATGAGGCGCGGCCAGTTCGACCAGTCAGCGCCATACGCCCAGCGGTTCCGGGAACAGACCGCCATCAATACCCTGACCGTCCTCGGTCCGTCGCAGCCAATACAGTTGCTGGCCGAACCCCGCGGACCAGGTCCGCGTCCTCCTCCCCACAGAACGCGGGCGCCGCCGGACCCGCAAACTGATCCGACGCGCGAGCCGCCAGATCGCCGCCGATTCCCACCCGGAGCAACAGCCTTGCGTCTGGCTCGCAGGCCAACTGAAAGACCCGCAACCTGCCCCCAGCTCGGCATGCTCGCCCAGGCCAAACGGCGGCTGGACGACGCTGAAACCTGGTACACGCTGGCTCTGGACATCTTGCATCAGTTCGGGGACCGGCCGCACATAGCGGCTGGCTACCACCAGCTCGGCCTCCTCGCCCGGGACCGGGGACAGCTGGACGAAGCCGAGAACTGGTACCGCGAGTCCCTGGCCATCGACGAGGACCTCGGGAACCAGCCCGGCATCGCCACCAGCTACTGCCAGCTCGGCCTGCTCGCCGAGCAGCGCGGACAAGCCCGCCAGGCCCTGGAATGGATGGTTCGCAGCGTCACCATCTTCGACCACATCCCGCACCCCTCAACCAAACCTGCACCAGGGCACCTCGCACGGCTGACCGCCCAGCTCGGGACAGCCACCCTGGAACAGTCCTGGCTGGACGTCACCGGTAATCCGCTGCCGAAAGCTGTACACGACTACATCGGCTCACTCCGAGGGTGAGCTAGCTCGGTCGCGAGCCGGGTCGCGGCGAGTAGGACGCGACAATGGCCGCGCCGGCCATCGCGGCATAGGCGCGCCAAGTCGTGGTGACGCGGCGGTAGCCGTAGTCGCTGATGCCACCGACCGCGAACCATTCCACGCCGGACATAACAGTTAATCTGCTTCACAACAGAGGAGATTGTTTATCAAACAAGTAGGGATTCCGATTCGGCGTACTGCGCGAGACCGACCGGTTCGGTAGCTACTCTGAGTGATCAGCCTATGCGACAAGACCGCACGCGTAAGGCTCGATCTGTACTGGTGACGCGGCCAAACTCTGGCATGGCGCAGCACGGAACAGGCAATCTGCGTCGAGCAGCTAACGTAGCATTTGCTGGCAATCGGAGGGTCCAGATTCGGCAGAGCGAGAAGGGCTTCGCGGACCGCCTACTCAGCGTGATCAGCGTCGGCAGTTCAGGCGGCGCCGAAGGCTCTGGCACGCAAGTAGATGGGTCGATGATCCCTTCATCGCAGCATGCAGAACCAGGCGTTCTGCGAGTGCTGGTTCATGCATAGTTCGTGGCTGCGACCACCACGCATGCTGATGAACTGAACAATATGCTCAGCGCATCGGCTGAACAGGGCACCGTTGCCGTCGTCGGTTCGTCAAAGTCAGGCCGCGTATGAGCGGATGCCGGTCGACTCTCGGGCTCGTTCAGGAGATTATTGTCGGGTGAATAACCGCCGCGTACCGAGTCCTGATAAAGGTAGAGACGTGCGGTGGATATGTAATGTGGAAAAGTGCGTTTTCGTGAAAAAAGCTCCGCCTGATCGTCCACCACCCATCTGCCCGTATCACGGGCTGGAGGCGGTCAGGGAACTGCCTTCGCCCGGATCTGCTTCATGATCGTGAGGAGCACGCTCCCGTACGCGCGCGCGGTGGCCATTGCCGCGCCGTACATCACTCGCAAGGCGAGGACGTTGATGGCCGCGAAGGCGAGTGCGTACGGCCAGGACTGAGGTCCGAGCAGAGCCAGCGTGGTCAATGCGTTCAATGCGAGCACGAAGACCATGGAGCAGTACAAGTCGAGCCGGTTCCGCTCTTCGTCGTGTGACTGCTGAAGCGAAGGCGGAAGATCGTCGAATATTTCCTGAACAAAAGATTCGACATCCCCGGCCTTCATCTGGTCTTCGTGGTACCGCAGGATGTTACCGAGACGGGTAGGCAGAACATGATCTTCCTGCGGGTAGTCACGGATTCGCTTGTCGATATTAACTCGGCGCCGCATCGGCTCGGGTGGCGCACTGTTCTCCCAGGTGATCTTCTGCAGCCGCTTCGCCTTGGCGGAGGTCAGGGTAACGGCTGGCGTCTCGCCCAGTTCCCATGCTCTCAGTACCGACTCCATGTTGGGTGTCACGTAGAGCTTCTGGCTCCTTTCGTTGATTACCTTGACCGCAGCCTCCATTGCCTCCAGCGTCAGCTTGTCGCGGCGGCGCTCTAGCCGCCTGAGCTTAGAGCGATGCATGGCGCAGCGACGCGACGCGACGTACTCGACCGGGCGGAAGGTTCCCCAGTAGCCCTCAAGAACGCGAATCGCTTCGAAGGCGAACGCCTGAGTCAGCATCGTCAGCACGATGACCGCAACGACGAGCAGCACCGCTGCGCTGACACCGATCTTCCCCATGGCAGCCAGGGCCGCTCCGCTTATGCCAGCCGGGTTCTGCGGGCGAGAGCCGGACTTCAGCACTGCACTGACATGCAAGGTGAAATCGAGCAGCAGCGCCAAAGCGCCGGAGGGCAGCCAGGCGCTCAGTGACAACTGATCGAGCACACGGGCGACGAATTGGGACAGCGTCTGGCTCGCACTTGCCACGGCGCTCGCGGCTTCTGCGCCGCCTTCCTGAGTCGCCATACGCCAGTCTTATCGAGATCTGTCCAGCAACTCGCGGATGTCGCACCAGACCGTTGCCGTGTCGCCACGACACGCGTTCCCGGTTGCTCCGGCGCGCGCCAGAATAGACAGTCTGGGCGAACCTACCAAGTTAGCAACGCTAAAAATAGGAAAAACAGAATCGGCGTTCGGGAGCGACAAGGTCACCCGGATGGTTCTGGATCGCCGTGACTGGGCGTGATTGCGCGGCTGGCTTACGCTGGTGGTGTCATTGATTTCTGCTGGGATCGCGGTTGCCCAGCAGCGGGTCTCAGGCTTGTTCCAGGGAGGTCCCGATGACCACCACCGTTCCTTCTGCCGCGCTCGTCGTCACCGGCCCGGCCTTCGCCGAACCGGAACAGCTGGCGCTGGCCGGGTTCCTGGCCTCGTACACCGGACTGACCCGCCAGGCCTACATGCTGGACTTACGCCAGTACGCCACCTGGTGCCACCAGCGCCACGTCGCCCTGTTCGCCGCCCGGCGAGCCGACATCGAAGGCTTCGCCCGCGACCTGGAAGCCAAAGGCAGAGCGAGGTCCACGGTGTCGCGGCGGCTCGCCACCATCGCGGGATTCTACAAGTACGCAGTCGAGGAAGACCTGCTTGCTCACTCCCCGGCCGCCCACGTGCGACGGCCGCGGCTGGACTACGAGTCGCACGCGATCGGCCTGGACCGCAACGAGGTCGGCGCGATCCTCGTGGCCGCCGGGCTCGGGAGCCCTGCCGAGCATGCCCTGATCGCCCTGCTCGCGCTCAACGGACTGCGGGTCTCAGAGGCCGTCGGCGCCGACATCGAGGCCCTGTCTGTTCAGCGCGGCCACCGCACCGTTTCGATCACTCGCAAGGGCGGCAAGAAAGCCGTTGTCCCGCTCGCACCCCGGACCGCGCGAGCGATCGACCTGGCTATCGGCGAACGTTGCGAAGGACCCATCTTCCTCACCGCGGCCGGCATGCGGCTGGACCGGCATGGCGCCGGGCGTATCGTTCGCCGCGTGGCCAGGCGCGCCGGACTGACCAAGACCATCGGGCCCCACACGCTGCGCCACGCGTTCATCACCGCAGTTTCGACGCCGGCGTCCCGCTCCGCGACGTCCAGGAGGCCGCCTCGCACGCCGACCCCCGGACTACCATGCGCTACGAACGCGCCCGCGCCTCTCTCGACCGCCACGCCACCTACATCGTCGCCGCCTACATCGCCGGAGCCGCGCGGTAACGCCTGTCCATCCACCGCCTGGCGCGGCACCCGCCCCGCCAGGCGGTCGGCAGCCCCATTTCGCTACCGAAGGTTACGAACAAGAAACACGCGCTCGGCTCGATCTGTACGGCTTCAGTAACCTTGGCCTTCGCCTGCTGTGATCGCCAGATCAGGGTGATATGCGCGTCGACAACAATGCCGACGCAAGCGGGCATGCTTGCCGCTCATGCCTGTTATGAGTGTGTTCGTGGCTGGAACAGCACTATCCGCTGTCTCTGTTCCTGCCGGGCTGCTGCCTGCGCTGGTCTAAAGCGTGGATGCTGCGCTACGGGCACGATAGGCGGATTTGGATTTGCCCCTGACTACTACCGAAGGGAGTAGTTCCGTGCGGGCGTTGTCACGCGCGGGCCGCTGATGTCATCGAGGCGGCCGAAGTCGTCGCTGCCGACAGGCTCCAGCTCCGGGCCTGTGTCAGCAGCTAGCTGGGCGCGCTCAGCCGATTTAGGATGACGCTGACCGAGAAGGCAAGACGACGACTCCAATCACGCAATTGCCTCCCATCCGGAACTTTCGCTCACGCGGCCGGGTCGACACGCAGGAATCCCGCTTCGCGTCATCCAGGAAGCGCCGTCCGCTCCGGGGCCGGAGGTCCATTGCCCTGTAAGGTCCGGGGCGCTATGGGCACTTAGGCACCGTTCAGGGTGTCCGTAAAAGTATTAACTCATCTGGAAAAAACTGTGCCATACTAACGGCATAGCCGCGTGCGTATTTGCGCGTGGTATGAGTGAGCCGGCAGCCCGGGGGGGCAGCCTGAGATGGCTTGGGGTGCAGTGCTGAATTCAGATCATCCAGCCCACAAGAGGGCTACCTGTCGCGCGCTCGCGCAACGCCGCCAGGCTGGTCAGCGTCGGCCAGCAGGTGATCGTTGCGCCTGTCATCCTCGCCCTGGCCCACATCGCCGCCGCGATCGGAGTCGGTGCAGCCGCGTATATGACGAAGAGCAACAACTTCGGCACCCTCGTCGGCGTGCTCAGGCCGATCCACGAAGGCAAGACCCTCACAAGGCCGCGCTTGCCTTCTGGCTAGGCCGCTACGACCGGCCCCGGAGGCCGAAGCCGTCGCCAGGCGAACGGGAAGTCCTGGCGGCCGGCGGCAATGGCATTTCGCACAAGGCCATAGCCCGCCAGCTCGGCATTCACCATGAACATCATGCTGACCAACCTCAAGCGCGTCCGTTACAAATAAGCGAGCTTCGGTCGACCTATCGACTATGCCGTCCGCTACAGCGAACGCAGCAGGGCAGCTCGGCCGGGAATACCTGCCAGGGCTGCCTGAACGGCAATCAACAGCGGCGGCAATTAACCCATAATTGGCCGCTGGCCTCAGCGGCCATCCGTACCGAACAGGAAGGAATTCTAAAATGACCCACGACATTCCCGAGTTCAGCAACCCGGCCGGGGCAGAACAACCGGCCTATCAGCCGCAACAGGGCACCCAGAGATTCCCGGTCGACAACGGCCACCAAGGAACCCTCGGCAGGCCTCGCTACAGCACGCGGAGGCTTCTATGCGGAATATGGTGGGCACTCGGCACGGCTATATGTACGATCAGCGCTCTCATCAGCCTGTTCGGGGGCCACTTCCTCCAATTCCTCGGCGCCGGGGCCATTGCCGGGCTCATCGGATGGTATGACTACAGAATCTGGACCTTCAAAGCCAAGTGGCTAATGTTCCTCATTATCTTCTAAATAAGGAAGGACTCGCGACCTATGAACTCCTGGCAGCCGGAAAAGACGGAGGAGTGACCAAAATGCTTCCGCAGCAGATTGTCTGCATCCGCGAAATCGGAGATACCGAGGCACCGTATTGGGCAGCAGCATCACTGGATGGCGTTCAACTGCATCTAGAGCCGGGCGAATCCCTCTTGCACGTGTGCTATTGCAACGTTTCGCAGATAAGCGAGAAGGGGACCAAGATTAAGCCAAGTCCCTCCCAGACAATTCCCAAGGCGTGGGAACTGCCGGAGGCGGCGACCGTAGTGATCACTAACCGGCGGATTGCCTTCCTGACCACGCAGTTCGACAAAGGCGGCGGCTGGAGCGGCTTCGGCGTCGCCGGCCTGGCAGTCGCCGTGACGGCCAACGCGGTGAGCAGAAGCCGAGCGGCCAAGCGAAGCGCCGGGAAGATCGCGATCGGCCAGGTCCGCCACGAATGGCTCACCTCAATCGCTGTGCGCTACCGCAAGCCCGTCTTCGGCCTCGACACCTACATCCACCTGGCCGCAGTGACCACCGAGGGAACCGCTGTCATCGAGCTCTACAAGCCGAAAGTCATCGACGAGAAGCTCGCGCGCTGGATTGTCAGCACTGCAGCCACCAACCGCATCGCGCTTCTTCCGCCCGGCTCCGGCGACCTGGCTCTGCTTCAGACGTACGCGGACTCCGGCAAAGGCGCAGTTCAAGGAGCTAACCCGGGCGATCTTCGCTGGCCCCTGCCAGGAAACACCGCCGAACTCATCGCGAACGTCATCGCCCAGCAAGACGCCCCGCGACCCGCCGGCTTGACGTGACATCGGTCAAGAAGGGGAATCTGCCAAGATTGTCATCTCACTAATCAGCTCGCCGGGTCAGACCGAGCTTCACGGCAAGGGATAGGCGAGCGGCGGCGACCTTGGCCAGAGCACGATCGCTGATGCAGCCACCGCAAAAGGGAATCTGCTGCACTATTCCTGCATATGTAGCGATGAGAAGATGCCCGTCCGACGTAGCTAGCATGTCCCGGATTGGGCCGTCTACTGAGGTGATGGCGAGCGCAGGGGTGATGTTTTTGGTCGGATGTTCGATGATAGTGCCATCGCTGTAGCCGACAGCGAAGGTGCGCCCGTCGTTGCTGAACGTTGCCGTTTCCGCGAGAAATGATGCGGTTGCGTCGAAGAAATGGTTCCATCGCCAGTCAGAGGGGTTTGCCGGGTCCGGGCCTGACCGCAGGCCAACCGACGTGCACGTTAGGAAGCCGGTTCCCGACCCGACAGGGATGACCGCCTGACCCTTGGGAGCTATGGAAATCCGGTCGATGGATCCGTTGCATTGACTGCGTTCCAGCATGACGGAGCCGGCTGGCGATAGGGCATATAGGTGGCCGGTATCGTCGCCAGCCAAGATGGTGTCGTTGCCTGGTATGACTCGAGCCGTGAACACGCCGCCAGGTCCCACATTGATTCGCCTTGTCACCGTGCCCGTGGTGACAGATATGCGCAGCAGGTCGCCGCCCGAGCAGGGCAGGTAGAAGGTGACGTCGTCGAGGAATGCCGGCCGGTTTCTGATGCATCCGGGCACAGAGAACGAGCGTGAAGCGCCGGCGGAAGCCAGGGGGACGATCCACTCGCGTCGCTGACCGCTGACCGCGGCGAACTTGCCGTCGGCACTCCCCGCTGCGGTGTTGATCTGATCATCAATATGGCGCCGTGCGATGACTGTGCCGTTTCCGATGGCGAACTCGGTCATGTTACCATTGCTGCTTACTATCCAGGCGGCGCCAGGGCGACTCGAAGGTAGTAGCGCCTCGAATTCACTATGCGGATCATCGATCAGCGTCTTGCCGACTCCGGTCAGCCAAGACACTGCCATGCCCTTGGTCAGAGCCCAGACCCGCCGGCCATCAGCCGACCATTCGACATCCAAGATGCGGCCGGGCGCCCCGCGCAGCACAGTGCGAACAATCCCCGCCCGCACGTCCGCGACCTCGACTAGGGAACCGAAGGATGCTGCAAGGTTTCGTGCGTCGGGCGAGAAGGATGTTGCCTCGACCGGGCCGCCGAAGGTAATACGCCGCCAAAGTCGGCGCTCGAAGAAAATGCTGACTGTACCTGTATCTCCGTCGCGCCGCGCGGTCAGGGCTGAGCCTTTCTTGGATGTCGGATACAGATGCAACGACGGCACGGGGTGAGCGTCCCGGCTCTCCATAGCTGAAGACGAACGCCCCCACTCCTTTCCGGTTCGGCTGGCGACAACGATCTCACCGCCTTGTCCGGCCACGAAACGAACGGCCACCGCAGGGACCCGAACTGCGTCATCAGGAACGGGATCCTTCAGGGCGCTGGTCACCACCTCAGCGTTCCTGTCGGCCTCTGAGCCACCCAGCATGGCCGCGACCGCGAGGCCCGCATACGGATCGCGTCGTACATCCGCCAGGCCTGCGCGCTCGACAGCGTAGGCCGCAGCTTGGCGGCTGTTGTCGCCGGTGATCAGCTTCTGGGCCTGGTCGAAAACCTCGGTCGCAAGAAACGCGGCGACGATGACGATCACGACTGCGGCCGCTAGGGACGCCCGGCGCAGCGAACGCGCGCGGCTGAGCCTCAGAAAAGCCTGCTCAGTGGCGGTCGCCTGGGGTCCGGCGGGCAGCCCGGTGGCTAGCCGCTTCCGGACTCGGGCAGTGACCAGCCCGCCGCGTGGCCTGCTGCCCTATCCCAGTCCCGGGACAGCACCACCAGTTCGGTACGCCGATATCGGGACAGTCCAACCTGGAGCAGGGCGTCCGCGACATGCTCCTCGACGGCGGCTAGGTCAGATCCGACCGTCACCTGGCACTGGCGCTTTCCCGAGCGCACCGCGATCGACTTCTCTACTGCGCACGCTTGTGACGACTGCGAGTTGATGGAGTCGCAGATCAGGAAGAGGTCGGATTCGGCGATCGCGTCTTGAATCTCGTCCATCCACGGAAGCGTCACGGGAATGTCCCGCTGGTCGATCCACATCGGGATACCACGCGCCTCCAGTCGGGGCACCAGCTGCGTGACCCAGTACGAGTCGCTGCGGCTATAAGAAACGAACACGTGGTGCACGCGTCACCCGGCCGGAACGGGCAAGACTTGCATGCATATTCGCAGCCCGAGATCGTGCCGGCTTACCTGGTCAATGTACTGAGCCTGCAGCTGCGTGAAACACCCGGTAAGCCTATGCCGAAGTGCAGTCAGGATTCCCCGATCGGTGCCGCAACTCGGGCAGTCTGGTACAGGCCAGGTCTGCTCGGAGCGGGTCGTCGCGATGGGAGTATGTCCACGCCAGCCCACGGCTGCGATGGGCGCGGAGTCCGGAACATGCCAGGACTCCAGGAGCGTGACGTCGGGCAACGCGAGGCTCAGGACCGCCACGTCACCGGTCGCCGATCCGACCACGACCTGTGAGCCGTCAGGTGACAGCTTCAAGGCTGAAATTGGAGCATCGGAAAGGGCGAAACTGCGTGACATCGGGCGCCCAGATGGTGACATCCATGAAATGCGGGTGATGCCACGCCGAGACATCACGGTGACACCATCGTGGGCCGATATCAGTGCTCGCCTTGCGGCCAGGCGCCGACCGGGCAGCGGCGCTGGCGGAAGCTGCCAGAACGAGGTCCCACCGGTAAGGCCGAGGCATCCGACCACGTCCGTTCCCGGCGCTGTTCTGATAACGGCGAGGCTAGATATGCCTTGGCATACGGTGCCAAGGTACTCGGCACGGGGAAGATAGTAGACTTGGCCTTGTAGCCCTTCGCTCGAGATGATCAGCCGCTCGCCCGACGCCCAGTGCAGACTCAGAAGCGCGAAGGGAACCGGGATGCCGGTAGGCTGCGGACGCTGACGAACGCCCATGGTCCAAAGTTGGCCGTCCGGGCCCGCCAGCGCGGCCGTGCGCCCGTCCGGGGAGATGGTTCCGGCTCCCACGGGATCTGCCAGCGATGCGGCCGCGATAACCCGGCCGGTGAACGCGTCCACGATGAGATACCGCCCCGCGGTCCTGGTTACCAGGGCCGTCGCCGAGTTCCGGCCAGTACGGGCGACATCGAGTATGGCCGAGTACGATCCCGTCCGCGTCAGCGAACCGTGACGCTCGCTCAGGACATAAAGCATGCCGCCGGGACTGGCGAGAGCCGCCTCGCTTGAGTTCACCTGCACGACGCGCGAGTAGTTTCCGTGCGCTTTGGCAACGGTGACATGCTGGGAGCGCAGATTGACGGTGGCGATGCCACTGCCCGCGAGTGTGACAATCATCCCGTCCGGACTTACGTCGGCGGCCAGGTAATTGCCCGGGAGCGGGACTGACCATCGGACGGCACCCGTGCGGACGTCCAGCGAGGCGAGATTGGTCGGTCCGTTCTGCCCGGTCCTGTAGAGCAGGACGGCCCGCGAGCCTCGGTCGTACGGCACGAGCGCTTCCGGGTAGGTAATCCAGCCGAAGTAGCTGATCTCCCACGGCTGAGAGAATGCCTCAAGGATGGTCTCACGAGCCAGCGTCCTTTCCGGCGCGGTGCCATGCAGGAGCAGGGCTCCAGAGTTCGCTGCCGACCAGGCGGGCAGCTGGCTGAGTAGGTATGTATCACCTGTCGTTACGATCGCCTCATGGTTGCTGTTTCGTCTCGCAGCAATCTGCGGTAGGTAGACGGCGGCCGACGAGATAGCGCCGAGCGCCGCCAAAGCCGCGAAACCGCGCAGCAGCAGCCGGCGAGACCACCGCCGTCGCGCCACCGACACGGATCGGCGGACGAACTCGACCGTCTGCGGACTCGGCACCGCCATGGGATCGGCGGTCAGATCGGCCAGGACGTCTCGCATCTGGCGGGCCCGCCCGTAGTCATAGACGAGCATGTCGTCAGACCTGCGCGCCGCTTCCCAGGACTGGGCCGCATGCGCGAGCTGGCGAGACAGGTTCCGCAGTGCGGGATCGGAGACTAGTCCGGCCAGCACCCGACCCAGGCCCGGCGAACCTGGAGCCCAGTCGATCCAGTTTGGGACTCGTATGGGCTTAGGCACGAGATCGGCATCGATGCTCTCGAGCCTGACGGGAATCAGGCGCCCGTCAGTGACTGACTTCGCGGCGGTCATCCAGGCATCGTCAGCCAGGGCGCCACAGGAGAGGAGGATCACCAGCCCGTCGATGTCGGCGCGCGCACCATACCTGACAACGCGGGCACCCGCACCGTAAAAGAAGACGGTGAGCTCTTCCGCAGCCCTAGCATCGCACGCCGCGAAGAGCACTGCGACCGTCAGGGAGGGAATGCCGGCACCATGTGCAGACGAGGCTGAACGCCTCCCGCCGCGCTCGCCATTTCCCACTGTGACTCTGTTCCCCCCAGCTAGCCTGCGCTCCTTCTCGACTAACGCTGCCACCGGTGCTAGCCCGGCGGCCTCTACAATTAGCCAATTTCTGGGCACAATGATCATGACCGTGCGAAACAACTATATCAGCATCCGGATCTCGGTCAGTATGCAGTCGGCAGAACAATTTTGTCGACACGCGCAAATGGGCCAAAGATCCCTGCGAGCTAACCTTTCGGCCGTG
>CAVYKS010000010.1:0-161001 GCA_963769145.1 uncultured Actinomycetota bacterium | reverse complement strand
ATATCCTTGTCGCCATGACCTGCTCGCCTGGCGATCACGTAGCATCCCTGCGGATGCACAGCCACGCCTGTATTGGCCGCCAGCATCCACGGCGTACCTGTCCAGGCAAGCAGGTCCGCGCCGGACAGTTGCGGGCAGGCGTTATCAGGCAGCCGATCGATCCGCAGTCGGACGATCATGGCCGGCCGGCGACCTTCCTGAACACATGCCGCCCGCGCACCTCGTGTTCGGCCAGCGGTGTACGGCAGCGTGGGCAATACCGGCCGATCCGGTAATCCTTGATGAGCAGGCCCGCATCGAAGATCTGTTTGAGTGACCACCAGACCGACTCGATATAGCTGGGGTCCATAGTGCGGAAAATCTGGCGCGGGTCTGTCAGGCATCCCATCCGTCAGCCACCGAGGCGAACGCGGTCGCATGCCGAAGCGCCATCTCCTGGCACCGAGCGACGAACCGCCCGACCCCATACTCCTCGACCTCGCCGATCCCCCCGACCCGGTTCTCCTCGACCTCGCCGATCCCCCCGACCTCGCCGATCCCCCCGACCTTCCCGACTCGCGTTTTTCCGATTTCGGACAATCCGAAATGGGAAAATCGGAAATCGGGTATTCGCGGTTCGGATAGTCCGAGATCGGGTACTCGTGGATCGGGTGGACGGGGATCGGCTAGACGCGGTGGGGATTGCCGCGGTTCGGATAGTCCTAGTTCGCGGGCTACGGCAACCTCGACGCCGAGGCCGTGGCAGTCCCAGCCGTGGCCTCGGGGACCACCATGCCTTGCATGGTCTTGAAGCGCGAGTACAAGTCGCTGATGGTTCTGGCACGCGCGTAGGCGAGGTCGGGCACGCCGGCCGTTGGCGATGGCTGCGCGTAGCAAGACCACACCGGGCGGCCGGAATCCTGTGCTTGCGTCCGGGCGAGAGTCTTGGCCGCGACGTCGATCTCGGCCCAGCGGGCCGCGACCTCTCGCTCGATGGCTGGCAGGTCGGGAGCGCGGCGATCTTCTTTTTCGGCATGGTTTTCGGCATGCTGGCCTGTTGCCCGCATTGGTAGTCCACCGCCCCCGCTGGCTGTCCCGGCATCCGTCCCCGCGTGGTGCCGCGCAGGGATCACCCTAGTGCAGGACACCGAACGCCGTACCCTGTCCGAGGCGCATCGCTGGTCATGGCACGGGAATGCGTCCCAGCCGGGAATGCCGCCCAGTCGGAAGTTGCGTCCAGCCGAGAACGCGGTTGGCCGTGATGGGTTGGCCTGTGCGTCAGGTGCGGTCAGGGAATGCGCGAGGTCATCGCGGAAATCGGTGCTTGTTTCGCGGACGATCGTTTCTTTGTCGGAGAGTTGGCACGCTGATTGCGGAGGATACTTTGTCGAGATCATGGATGACCTAGCGTGTTTGGCTGCCTCGGGAGCAGGCCAGGTCAGCAGCAGCGTTGGGCGTGGGTGCGGTCCTTCGGGAGTGAGCGGCAGCAACGTCGTCGCGACGTTGCTGCTGGCGACCGGAATCTAACCGCAACGATGTCCCTAAGCTGTCGCTGCAACGACAACGGCGGGTCGGCGTTGCGGTTCAGAAAGGTAGCCAGCAGCAACTCAGGGAGCATCGTTGCTCTCAGCGCTGCCCGCCCCGACCCCGCCAAGATCAACTGCAGTTGGGCGTGCAGCGTTGGGTGGTTGGTTCGTAGATTGGCCTCAGGTGGGGCGGCGGAGCGCGGTTCGGGCGGCGGCCGCGATGGATTCCCGGATCCATCGGCTCCGGCAGGTCAAGGGCCCCGATGAGTTGCCGTATTCACCCCTGTTTTCCCGGCTGAATTGCCGAATCCATCGCGCTGGCTGGCGCCGCGGACGCGATGAATGCCCGAATCCACCGCGCGGGTTCACCGGCTGACGCCGCCGCACCCGCCACCCAGCCACCCGAACCACCCCAGCGCCACACGGCGGGCAAGCTCCGCGACATTTACGCTCTCGCACCGACGCCGGCCCGCCGGGACAAATGTTGCTGTAGTTGGCCACTGCGGCCGAACCGCAGCGTTGGGCCGTTGCTGTAGCTCGCTAGCAGCCTGGGCTGACACTATTAGGGCCGGGCAAGCCAGACCCCTTACGTGCTCAGTCCGGTAGCGGGACGCCCTGGGTGTATGCAGTACACACGGCGGCCACCGATGGCAACTCACGGCGGGGTCGTGTTTGCGAATCGCCCCGGTCACCACTTATCCTCCGGTGACACCTGTCACCCAAGATCATTCGTCTGCTCAGCGCCGAGGGAGGCGGAGGATGACCGCAGCCGCACAGTCGGACGCTGCAGGTTTTCCGATCCGTGAAGGTGAGGAACGCTGGACCGAGGCGGAGATCACCGAAGTCAGGGATCAACTCGCGGCTGAAGCAGCCGAGCTGCAGGTGGAAATAGACAGGGCCGAGTCCGACATCGCTAACCGGCTTGGGGACGCGGTCAGCGACGCCGGCGATGATTCGGCCGACGTGGGCGCGAAGGCCTACGAACGCGAGCACGAGCTGGCGCTGACTTACAACGCCCGTGAGTTGCTCGCCCAGAGCGAACGAGCGCTGGCTAGCATCGACGCCAGCACCTACGGTTCCTGCGACTCGTGCGGCGAGCCGATCGGAAAGGCTCGGCTGCAAGCGTTCCCGCGAGCGACGCTGTGCGTGCGCTGCAAACAGCGGGAGGAGCGTCGCTGACCGGAAAGGAAGCCGCGACGGACATGGCTATTCCTGAAGCGGGCCCACCGTCGGCGGCCGAACCTAGCTCCAGCCCAACGCAGCCGCGCCCGCTCGGCGAGATCCAGGACCAGCGCCAAGGCCAGATCCAGGACCAGCGCCGGGTTGGTGTGCTGCTCGCTGTCGCCGTCGCGGCGCTGGCCGCCGACATCGTCAGCAAGACGATCGTGGTGGCCACGCTCTCCGACCGGCCTCCGATCCGGCTGCTCGGCGGCTTCCTGACGCTGATCGTTTCCAGGAATCCGGGGGCGGCCTTCAGCATCGGGCCGTCGCTGACCGTCGTTTTCACGGCGATCGCCGTCGGCGTCATCGTGTTCATCTTGCGCACGTCGCGGCGCATCCGCAGCGCGCCGTGGGCGGTCTCGCTCGGCCTGCTGCTCGGCGGAGCGACCGGCAACCTGACCGACCGGCTGCTGCGGTCTCCCGGGCCGTTGCGGGGTCATGTGGTGGACTGGATCTTGCTGCCGCACTGGCCGGTGTTCAACCTCGCCGATTCGTCGATCGTGTGCGGCGGCGTGCTTGCGGTGCTGCTGGCGATGCGCGGCGTGCATATCGACGGCTCTAAGGCTGCCAGCCGGCCAGGCGGCCGAGGGTGAACTCCGCCCATCGACGGGTGCCGGTTCCAGAAGGACTGGACGGCGAACGCCTGGACGCGGCGATCGCGCGAATGTTCGGCCTGTCCCGGACCAAGGCGGCCGAACTCATCGTGGAGGGCGCCGTGCTCATCGACGGCCGCCCGGCCGGCAAATCGGAGCGCGTGCCCGCGGGCGAGTGGCTCGATGTCACGCTGCCCGCGCTCGCCGCGCCGCAGCCGATCCCTGAGCGGGTGCCTGGCCTGGTCGTCAGCTACGAGGACGCCGACCTCATCGTCGTGGACAAGCCGGCCGGCGTCGCGGCCCACCCGACTCCGGGCTGGACTGGCCCGACGGTCCTGCAGGGCTTGCTCGCCGGCGGCCACCAGATCGCCACGAGCGGTGCCGCCGAGCGCCAGGGCATCGTGCACCGGCTTGACGCCAACACGACCGGCCTGATGGTCGTGGCCAAGAGCGAGCATGCTTACAGCGTGCTCAAGCAGGCGTTCAGGGACCGCGAGGTCGACAAGCGCTACCACGCGCTCGTGCAAGGCCACCCCGATCCGCTACGAGGCACGATCGACGCACCGGTAGCCCGCCATCCATCCGGCGATGGCCGCTTCGCCGTGGTCGCCGATGGCCGGGAGGCGATCACTCACTACGACACCGTCGAGGCGTTCCGCGCGGCGAGCCTGATCGAGGTCAAGCTCGAGACCGGCCGGACACACCAGATCCGGGTGCACATGGCAGCGGTCAAGCACCCGTGCGTCGGTGACCGGCTCTACGGCGCGGACCCGACACTAGCCGCCAGGCTCGGCATCGCCAGGCAGTGGCTGCACGCGAAGACTCTCGGGTTCGCTCACCCCGACGATGGCCGCTGGGTCGAGTTCACCAGCGACTATCCGGACGATCTGCGGGCAAGCCTGGAATTGCTCTCGGCCGAGTCTTAATCCCCCGGCGATCGGCTGGCGCGTCCCGGCCTCGGCACGGGCGTGTTGGGGTTATCGTCCTCTAGTGGCTGGCGGTGACAGGGGATTCGCGCATCTGCATGTTCACACTGAGTACTCGATGCTGGACGGTGCAGCCCGGCTCGATGACCTCTTTGGGCAATGCAATCAGTTGGGCATGTCGGCGATCGCGATCACCGACCACGGCAACGTCTACGGCGCCTACGACTTCTACAAGAAAGCCAAGGCCGCGGGCGTCAAGCCGATCATCGGCACCGAGGCTTACGTAGCGCCCGAGCACCGCGGCCACAAGCAGCCGGTGCGGTGGGGCACGCCAGCGCAAAGAGACGACGATGTCTCGGGCGCGGGCGCCTACACCCATATGACGCTTCTGGCCGAAAGCACGCGCGGCATGCACAACCTCTTCAGGCTGTCGTCGCTGGCCTCGATCGAGGGGTTCTTCCGCAAGCCGAGAGTCGACTACGAACTGCTCTCCAGGTACACGGAAGGCTTGATCGCCACCACCGGCTGCCCGGGCGGAGAGGTGCAGACCAGGCTCAGGCTCGGCCAGTACGACCAGGCCCTGGCGGCAGCGGCCAAGATGCGCGACCTCTTCGGACCGGATAATTTCTTCATCGAATTGATGGGGCATGACCTGGAGGTCGAGCGCCGTTCGCTGGACGGGCTCCGTCGGATCGCCAAGGAACTGGCGCTGCCGTTCGTCGTGACCAATGACCTGCACTACACCCGCCCCGAAGACGCGCGTGCGCACGAGGTGCTCCTGTGCGTGCAGACCGCTACCAACATGGCCGACCCGAACAGGTTCAAGTTCGAGGGGAACGGCTACTACATCAAGAGCTCGGCGCAGATGCGCGAGATCAGCGACGCCGAGGACTGGCAGCAGGGCTGCGACAACACGCTGCTGATCGCCGAACGGGCCAACGTCGAGTTCACCAAGACGAACCTGATGCCCGACTTCCCGCTGCCAGAGGGCGAGAGCGAGGTCAGCTGGTTCCGCAAGGAAGTGTGGTCGGGCATGGACCGCCGGTTCCCCGGCGGCTATGACGACGAGCGCGAAAAGCGGGCCGAGTACGAGATGGGGATCATCGAGCAGATGGGGTTCTGCTCGTACTTCCTGGTCGTGGCCGACTTCATCATGTGGGCCAAGGGCAATGGCATCCGGGTTGGGCCGGGTCGCGGCTCGGCGGCCGGGTCGATCGTCTCGTATGCGATGGGCATCACCGACCTTGACCCGATCGCGTTCGGGCTGATGTTCGAGCGGTTCCTGAACCCTGAGCGCATCTCGATGCCGGACATTGACATTGACTTCGACGAACGTCGGCGCGGCGATGTGATCAGGTACGTCACCGAGAAGTACGGCGATGACCGGGTCGCCCAGATCATCACCTACGGCACGATCAAGGCCAAGGCTGCGGTCAAGGACGCGGCCCGGGTGCTCGGCTTCCCCTACGCGCTCGGCGACCGGATCACCAAGGCGTTCCCGCCGATGGTGCTCGGCAAGGACATCCCGCTATCCGGCGTGTTCGATCCCGACAATCCCAGGTATGGCGAAGCCGGTGAGATCAGGGCGCTCTACGAGGCCGAGCCCGAGGTCAAGCAGGTGCTGGAGACCGCGCGCGGCCTGGAGGGACTGATCAGGCAGGCGGGCGTCCACGCGGCCGGGGTCATCATGAGCAGCGAACCGCTGCTCGACCACATCCCGGTGTGGAAGCGCGAGGCCGACGGCGCGATCATCACCCAGTTCGACTACCCGAGCTGCGAAGATCTCGGCCTGCTGAAGATGGACTTCCTCGGCCTGCGCAACCTGACCGTGCTCGACGACGCGCTGGTCGGCATCGAGGCGAACAAGGGCGTCACGATCGACCTCGAACACCTCGGGCTCGACGACCAGCCGGCCTACGAGCTGCTCGGCCGCGGTGACACTCTCGGCGTGTTCCAGCTCGAAGGCGGGCCGATGCGGGCGCTGCTGCGGGCCATGCACGCGGACCGGTTCGACGACATCTCGGCGGTGAACGCGCTCTATCGGCCAGGTCCGATGGGGGCCAACGCGCACAACGACTACGCCGACCGCAAGACCGGGCGCAAGCCGGTGGTGCCGATTCACCCCGAGCTGGCCGAGCCGCTGGCCGACATTCTCGACGACACCTACGGCCTGATTGTCTATCAGGAGCAGGTGCTGCTCATCGCGCAGAAGCTGGCCGGGTACTCGGTGGGCAAGGCGGATCTGCTGCGCAAGGCGATGGGGAAGAAGAAGAAGGAGATCCTGGACAAGGAGTTCGAACCGTTCGCGAGCGGGATGCGGGCCAACGGCTACTCCGATGGAGCGATCAAGGCTATCTGGGACATCCTCGTCCCGTTCTCCGACTATGCGTTCAACAAGGCGCATACCGCCAGCTACGGCCTGGTTGCCTACTGGACCGCCTACCTCAAGGCCAACTACCCGACCGAGTACATGGCGGCCCTGCTGACCTCGGTGGCCGGGGACAAGGACAAGTCCGCGCTGTATCTGAGCGAGTGCCGCCGGATGGGGATCAAGGTCCTGCCGCCCGACGTCAACGCCTCGACGGCGCTGTTCACCCCGGTAGGCACCGACATCAGGTTCGGTATGGCGGCGGTGCGCAACGTCGGTGCGGCGGTCGTCGCGTCGATCGTCGAGGCGAGGCTGAGCAAGGGGAGGTTCGCCAACTTCTCGGACTTCCTACGCAAGGTGTCGGTCAACGTCTGTAACAAGCGGGTCATCGAGTCGCTGATCAAGGCCGGCTCGTTCGACTCGCTCGGCCATCCGCGCCGCGGCCTGCTGATGATCCACGAGCAGGCGATCGACGCGGTGATCGGGGTCAAGCGCAACGAGGAGATGGGCCAGGACTCGCTGTTCGGCGACGACCCGCAGGACGATGTGGCCTTCGACATCCCGGTGCCCGAGGGGGAGTGGGAGAAGCAGACCCTGCTCGGCTTCGAGCGGGAGATGCTCGGGCTGTACGTCTCGGACCACCCGCTGCTCGGGATCGAGCACGCGCTCGCCGCGGAGACCGACTGCTCGGTCGCTCAGCTGCTCAGCGCCAACGACGAGCCCGAGCGGAGTTCGCGCGGCGATCGCGGTGACGGCCAGATAGTGACGCTCGGCGGCATCCTGTCCGGAGTGCAGCGCAAGGTCACCAGGCAGGGAGCCGCCTGGGCGGCGGCGACGCTCGAAGACCTCGAAGGCGCGATCGAGGTGCTGATCTTCCCCGCGACGTACCAGACGTCCATGCACTTGGTCGTCGAGGACGCGATCGTGATCGTCAAGGGAAGGCTCGACCGGCGTGAGGAAGTACCGAAGCTGGTCGCGATGGAGGTGAAGCCCGCGGAGTTGCCAGCGGACAGCTCAGGCCCTTTCGTAGTGTCAATTCTTGAGTCGCGCTGCGTGCCGCCCATCGTCGACCAACTCAGGGAAGTCCTGCGCGCCCACTTGGGGCCGAAGGAGGTCCATCTTCGGCTGCAGAGCGGCGCCCGTACCAAGGTTCTGCGGCTGGACGACAAGCTGCGGGTGCGGCCGTCGCCGTCGCTGGTCGCTGACCTTAAGCAACTGCTTGGACCAGCCTGCGTAGGGTAGAGGCGCACCATGCCGCCTTGGCGCAGGCTGGATCGCGAGTCGCTGCGCGAGGAACTGCGAACGAATCTGTGGTTCGTCCCGCTGATCGAGGTTGTCGGCGCGGTGGCCCTGTTCGTCATCACCTACGCGCTTGACCGGGCCGCGTTCAACGGCGCGTTCCGCCTTCCATCCTGGGCCCTCAGCGGCTCAGCCGACGCGGCCAGGCAGATTCTCACGACCGTGGCCGCGGCGATCATCACGGTGGTCGGCGTTGTCTTCTCGATCGTGATCGTCGCCTTGACGCTGACCTCCACCCAGTTCGGGCCTCGGATGCTGCGTAATTTCATCCGTGATCCCGGTACCCAGATCACGCTAGGCACGTTCGTCGGCACGTTCGTGTACTCGGTGCTGGCACTCGGTTCGATCGGCCAGGAGAGCCGCGGCAACTTCGTGCCGCACATCTCGATCACCGTGACGCTCGCCCTGCTGGTCATCGACCTCGGGGTGCTGATCTACTTCATCCACCACATCGCTGTCCAGATCCAGCTTCCGCAGGTCATCGCCGGCATCGCCGGGGACTTGGCGAAAGCGATCGAGACCCAAGCCGGCAACGCGGCGGCGACGAAGGCGGCGCCGAGCGCGGCGGCGACGCTTGAGTCACTTGGCGGAGCGGGCGGCCACCTCGCCGCGCCGCGCAGCGGCTACCTGCAGTTCATCGACCGGCGGACGCTGGTGCGCATCGCCTCGGGCGCCGACGTGGTGATCCACATGCAGCAACGGCCCGGGCACTTCCTCGTCCAAGGACACCCGTACGCGACCGTCTGGCCAGCCGCCAAGGCCGACGTCGTCGCCCGCGAACTGGCCCGTTCGCATGTCACCGGTCCGTACCGGACACTGGCCCAGGACGTCTCGTTCGGCCTTGACCAGCTAGTAGAGATCGCGCTGCGCGCCCTGTCGCCCGCCGTTAACGACACGTTCACGGCGATGACCTGCATCGACTGGATCGGCGACAGCCTGTACAAGGTCACCGGCAACTGGCAACCCGTGCACGTCTACACCGATCACACCGGCAAGGTGCGGGCCATCACCACCGAGCCGACCTACCAGCGCCTCGTGGAGCGGTCGTTCGAGAAGGTGCGGCAGGCCGGCCGTCGGCATGCCGGCGATCATGATCCGCCAACTCGACGCGCTAGCCAAGATAATCCAGCGGTCCGAGGTTCAGCAGGAGCGGGACTTCCTAGCCAGGCAGGCGTCGATGATCGAGCGGCTGGCGGTTTCCTCCGTCGACGAGCCAGCTGACCTTGCCGACGTGCGCCAGGCATACCAGGCCGTGATCGACGGTGCTTTCCCCCCGCTCGCGGCGCGCTGATCGCGGAGTATTTCTGTGGACACCGTGCCGGGTGGCTGGGGGACTCGTTCCGTCACGTACGCTGTTCGGCGACATGTCGAAGACTAGTGAGAGCGCTTATCCCTACCACCCAGGCAACCTGATGCCCGGTAGGGAACCGTCGGCGTCGGGCACCGGCGCGCTGGCGGCCGCCGGCGGCGTGTTGCTCGGCAGCGCCATTGCCGGGCTGCTCGGCGGACTGATCTGGAGTGCCATCGCGCCCCGGCCAGCTTACGTCGTAACCGGCAAGGGTTCGGCTGACGTCATCAACGCCGAGACGACAGCCTTCATCGCCGCCGATGCCTGGTATTGCCTGATCGCCGTGGTCGGCGGGCTGATCATCGGCATCGCCAGCTACCGGCTCGCCGTGCGCAGGTATGGCCCGATCCCGATGGCAGCCGTGCTCGGCGGTGGGGTGCTGGCCGGCTGGGCGGCGCGCTGGGTTGGCCAGAATCTCGGGTTGTCCCACTTCAACGCCCAGTTGCTGACCAGCCACCACGGTACGATCTTGCACCCGCCTCCGGTGCTTGGCGCGGACACCTCGACAGTCCTCTGGTCGGCTATCGTCTTCTGGCCGCTGGCCGCTTGCCTGGTCCCGGCCGCGCTGGTGTTCTTCGGCGCGCTGCGTGACCGGCAGCCGGGCGGCCGGGCTCAGTTTTGATGAGCAGGATTAGCGTCGCCTGCCTGGACCTCGCGGGCACGACCGTCACCGACGAGGGCTGCATCGTGGCCGCGTTCGCCGCGGCTATGGAACGCTTCGGGCTACGGCCCGGTGCCCGAGGTTACGAGCAGGCGAATCGCATAGTGCACGAGACGATGGGCCAGCCCAAGATCGAGGTGTTCAGGCGGATACTTGACAACGAGGCAGACGCCCAGGAGGCAAACAGCGCCTTCGAGATCGCCTACGCCGACTCGGTCAAGGCCGGGTCGGTCGCGCCGATCCCCGGCGCGACCGAGACGCTGGTCGCGCTCCGCGCGGCCGGTATGAAGGTTTGCCTGGCGACCGGATTCTCGGCCGCCACCAGGGACGCGCTGCTCGACTCGCTCGGCTGGCGGCCGCTCATCGACCTGGCGCTGTCGCCAGCCGACGTCGGCCGGGGACGGCCGTGGCCCGATCTGCCGTTGACCGCCCTGCTCAGATTGCGCGGCGGCGCGGTCTGCGAGCTCGCGGTGGTTGGCGACACGGCAAGTGACATCGAGTCGGGCATTCGGGCCGGCGCTGGCGTGGTCGCTGGCGTGCTGACTGGCTCGAGCACCAGAGAAGAACTTGAGCAGGCTGGAGCCCCCCACATCATCGACTCGATCACCGACCTGCTCCCACTGGTCGGTGTCGGCGCCACCCGCTGACGCCGAGCTGCCGTCGATCCCAGAACCCGTTTTCATGATCTGGCGGAGTTGCCCCGATATGGGCGCGTAATCCGCGGCGGCACCCCCGGCCCGGACAGCAACGTTGTCCCTGCGTTGCTGTCGGTTCGCCCGGGCGAACCGCAACGTCGCCCCGGAGTTGTCGTGCCACGGGCTGTTGCAGAATCGGGCGCGGGTACGCGGTGTGTCTTTTGTGCGTGTTCGTGGTTATCTGTCATAATTATGGTATGGCGAAAGGGTACCGGGAAGTGCCGCGGGACCAGCTGTACCTGCTGCCGCCGGACCGGCGGGACTGGCTTGCGGCCGATCATCCGGTCTGGCTGGTGATCACCGTGGTGACGGACCACCTGGACACCAGCGCGTTCCACGCGTTCCGGCGGACCGGCGGGGCGGGGGCGGCGGGGTATGACCCGGACATGCTGGTGACGCTGCTGGTGTGGGCGTACGCGAACCGGGTGACGTCGTCGCGGCGGATCGAGCAGCTGTGCCAGACCGACGCGGCGTTCATGGTGATCTGCGCGGGGAACCACCCGGATCACGTGACGATCGCCCGGTTCCGGGCGCAGGCCGGGACGGCGATGGCCGGGCTGTTCGCTGAGGTGCTGGGGCTGTGCGCGCGGCTGGGCATGGGCAAGCTGGGCGTGGTGGCCCTGGACGGCACCAAGGTCGCCGCTTCCGCGTCGAAGTCGGCGAACCGGTCGCTGGCCCGGCTGCGGGACCTGGCCGCCGAGACGGTGGCCGAGCACGCGGCCGCCGACGCGGCCGAGGACGCGGCGTACGGGGCCGGGCGGCGCGGCGACGAGGTGCCCGGGCAGGTGGCCAGCCCGCAGTCGCGGGCCGGCCGGAAGGCCAGGGCCGGGCGGATAGCCCGGGCGCTGGCCGAGATGGAAGCCGAAGCCGAGGCCGGGGAGAAAGCCGAGCGGGAGGAGCAGGCCGCCAAGACCGGGACGTTCCGGGAGCGCAAAGCGGCCGGGCAGCCGACCGGCCGCGCCCCGGCCGGGTCCGAGGCCGGGCTGGCGCAGGAGAAAGTCGATGCCGAGATCGCCAGGCAGCAGGCCAGGATCGATGACTGGCACGCCCGCCAGGCCGCCCGCGCCGCCGCCGGGCAGAAGAAGATGACCGGCCCGCCCCCGGCCCCGGCCGCCGGGTACTGCCGGGTCCGGGAAGCCGAAGCCGAACGGGACGCCGCCCGCGACCGGGACGCCGCCCGCCAGGCCGCCCGCGACGCCCAGCGCGCAACCCGGTCCCGGAACATCACCGACCCTGACTCCCGGCTCATGCCCGTCCGCGGCGGCGGGTTCATCCAGGGCTACAACACCCAGAACGTCACCAGCGAAGACGGCCTGATCATCGCCACCGAAGTCACCGGCACCCCCGGCGACGTCACCTGGTTCGAGCCCATGGCCGCCAAGGCAGAAGCCGCCGCCGAATACATCGCCGCCCGCCAGCCCCCCGCCACCACCGCACCCGACACCACCAGCAGCGACACCACCAGCACCGCCGCACCCGGCACCAGCTGCACATGCGGCACCACCGCACCCGGCACCGGCAGCACCGCCGCAGCACCCGGCACCGGCAGCACCGGCACCGCCGCACCCGCCACCAGCAGCAGCGACAGCACCGGCTGCACGTGCGGCACCTGCGGCCGGTGCCTCATCCGCCTGTTCCTCACCGACGCCGGCTACAAATCCGAGCACAACATGACCTGCCCCGGACCGGACCGGCTCATCGCCGTCGGCAAGCACCGCGACCTCGAACACGCCGCCCGCGACCCCGGCGCCCCCGCCGGGCCCGGCGAACCCGACGGCCCCGCCACCGCCGCCATGGCCGAACGCCTCAAAACCCCCGAAGGCATCACCGCCTACCGCCAGCGCGGCCACATCGCCGAAACCCCCCACGGCAACATCAAGCACAACCTCGGCTTCCGCCAGTTCAGCCTCCGCGGCACACCCAAAGTCACCGCCGAATGGAACCTCATCACCAGCGTCCACAACCTCCTGACCGCCATCAGCGCCGCCCAGCTCACCACCCAGGCACTCACCGCCCTCTGAACCAGCCCGGCCACACCCGGCCCCTGGCCCCAGCCACCCACCGCCCCGAAACAAGCCCAAACCCAAGCCCGCCACCGCCCCGCCCCGCCACCCAATCCCGCAACAGCCCGTCTAGCAGCAACAATGGGACGACGTTGCTCCCCGCACCCGCCTCACCTGCCCTCGGGCGGCCTAGCCCGACAGGCGACCGGGCGCAACTCCCGCAACCAGTGCACGAGGCGAGGCTTTAACTAGCGACCGGCCTGCGGGTCGCGGAGGCCGGAACCGGACGGCGTGGCCACTCGGTCGGGAGAATGAATAGCTGCTGTGGTTGCGGTGATGTCCCCGCTGCCGCGGAATGAAGCATGAAGATCGGTGCGGCGAAGCGTTTAGTACCAATTATTGAACAAAAACTATCCAGCGACCGAATTACCCGAGATAGTCGATTTCCGGGCGGACTCGCCGGCAGGTTCGCCTAACGAGTCGAGGCGTGGCGGCCCCGTTAAGCCGCCGTGGCATTCTGGCCAGCGGTCATAGCGGCTCCCACGATGCCCGCGTCGTTCAGCAGGGCGGCCGGCACCACCGGCACCTGCGACGACAGCCTCGGCAGGAACTTGTCCGACTTCTTGCTGATGCCGCCCCCGATGATGATCAGGTCGGGGGACAGGAGTGCCTCCATCTTGTCCAGGTAGGTGTCCACCCGGTCGGCCCACTTGCCCCAGCTCAGATCGCCGATCTCGCGGGCGTGCTCAGACGCGCGCTTCTCGGCATCCTCACCGTGAATCTCGATGTGGCCGAACTCCGTATTCGGGATCAGCGCCCCGTCATAGAACAGCGCGCTGCCGATACCGGTGCCAAACGTGAGCAACAGCACGGTGCCGTCGTGACCGTGGCCAGCGCCGAACGCCATCTCCGCGATGCCGGCGGCGTCGGCGTCGTTAAGCACGCAGACCGGCCGTCCGACCGCCTTGCCGAGAAACTCAGTGGCATTGACCCCGACCCAGGCCGGGTCGAGGTTGTGCGCGGTGCGGATGAGGCCCCGGGCCACCACGCCGGGAAAGGTGATGCCGACCGGCCCGGTCGCGCTGAACTTGCCGACCAGGGTCGTGATCACCTCGGCGATCGCGTCGGGTGTCGGCGGATGCGGTGTCGGCAGCTTGACTCGCTCAGCGGCGAGCTTTCCTGCCCTGATATCGACAGGGGCTGCCTTGATGCCCGTGCCGCCGATGTCGATCCCGAGCACATCAGCCATGCCAACCCCTCCGGTTCAGATTCCCCACCGTGCTTGCGTGAGCGCCGCCAGATCGGCCTCGGCGCCTTCGAGCTTGACGCCGGCCGCGCCGGTCCGCCCGAACGTCCACATCAGCAGTTCCGCCGGCGCGCCGATCACGGTCACCACCGGCGTCCGCCCGCGCACCGTCATCCTGACCGCGCCGACGTCCCCGCCGCGCTGTCTGGTGTCGTCTCGCGCGAACTCGATCCCCACCGGCACCTTCCGCATCATCAACCTGGCCTGCGACAGCAGGCCCCAGACAGCGTCGGCTAGGCCGTCGTCAAGCTCTCGCGGCTCCCAGCTCGGCTGAGCCCGCCGTACGTCTTCATGGTGCACGAAATACTCGGCGAAATTAGCCTTGGCGTCGATACCGGGAATCCCGAAGAAAGAAAAGCGCGGCGGCCCGGTTCTAATGGTTTCCACGAGCATAGGAAATGGCGTCTTGGCCCGCAGCTTTCGTTGCGCCCGCGCCGTATACCTGGTCATGGGCCCGCCGAGTATCCCGACCGCGGCATCCGGCCGGTTCTCGCGAAGTACGAGGTGCGCGGCCAGATCGGCGGTACTCCAGCCTTCGCACAGGGTCGCCGCGTCAGGACCCGTCTTGTCGAGCAGCGCGCACAAGGCAACGCGCTCATCTCGGGCATAAGTCACTACCCGATAGTAGCCAAAGCCCAACGCGAGCGTCGGCGACTGCCCGTTCCTCGCCTCCGGGTACTGTCTTAACCCGAGACGAACCCCATCGTCGGCCCGATGATGGGCCTATAACCCCAGCGTCGGGACAACGATGGGCCTGCGAATGTGACCGCAACCCAGCGTCGGGACGACGATGGGGCTGAGGGTGAGCGAAGGCTATGGCTGGCGAGAAGAGCGCGGGCAGGGATTTGCGGCCCGGGAGGCGGGAACTGGCGGTGTTGCTGCTCTTCGGGGCGGCTGGGGCCGGGTTGGTGCTGCTTGGGACCAGGCAGCAGGTCGCCAAGGTCATCGTCACCGCGCCGCATCCGCTTCCGGTCACGATCACGCCGGTGGACGGGCAGGTCTTGCTCCCCGCGGCGGCCGCGTTGGCGATCGCCGCGCTGGCGAGCCTGGCCGCCGTGCTCGCGACCCGCGGCCTAGCGCGCCGGATCACCGGGCTGATCACCGCCACGCTCGGGATCGGCGTGATCATCACCGCCACGGCCAAGCTGCGAGCGGCCGATGTGCTCACCGCGGCCGGGCACGCGAACATCTCGCCGGCGAACGGCGCGGGCGGCGGGATCGCGCCCGGGTCGACGACCGCCGGGACGAACGGCGGCGCGGTTGCTGGCGGCACGGTTGCTGGCGGCACGGGGGCTCGCTGGCTGGGTTCCCCGCCCACGTCGAGTTCGCCGGCGCGGCCTGGCGGGTACTGATACTGGGCGGTGCCGCGCTGATCATCATCGCCGGGTGCGCGATCATCGCCCGCGCCGCCCGGTTGCCCGCGATGTCGAGCCGGTACGAGCGCGCCGCCAAGCTGCCTCTGCCGCAAACACCCGTGCCGCAAACACCCCTGCCGCAAACACCCGTGCCGCAGACACCCGTGCCGCGAACGACTCGTCCGGCCACCCGTCCGGCCGCGTCGGTCGCGGCGAGCATGTGGGACTCGCTGAACGCTGGTGCCGACCCGACCGCGGCACCCGGCGACGACGGGCCCGGTTGACACGCTACGAATTCGAACCAACTCGCTCAGCAACCGTCCACGCAGGGGCGGCGACCGGCGGCGAAAGGCGTCTAGGTACGATCGGGGCGCAGGCATCCCACCCCGAGGGGGCAGCAGACCACGTGAGCGTGCTCGATGACATTCTCGTGGATGTGCGCGCTGATCTCGCGGCCCGACAGCAGACCCAGCCGCTGGACAAGCTCAAGGAAGCGGCGAAGAAAGCACAGTCTCCCCGCGATGTAAAGGCAGCACTTCGAACCGACGGCGTCGCCGTGATAGCCGAGGTGAAGCGCGCGAGCCCGTCCAAAGGCGCGCTGGCCGCCATCGCCGATCCGGCCGCTCTGGCCACCGACTACGAAGCAGGCGGTGCCCGGGTGATCAGCGTGCTGACCGAAGCCAGGCGCTTCGGCGGCAGCCTGGAGGACCTGGCGGCGGTGCGCGGCGTCGTGAACGTGCCACTGCTCCGCAAGGACTTCGTGATCAGCTCCTACCAGCTCTGGGAGGCGCGGGCTTACGGCGCTGACATGGTGCTGCTGATCGTCGCCGCGCTTGAGCAGAACGCGCTGGTCTCGCTCGTTGAGCGGGCGCGGTCGATCGGCTTGGTGCCGCTCGTCGAGGTGCACGAAGAGGCCGAACTCGGCCGCGCGCTCGACGCCGGCGCCGACGTGATCGGGGTCAACGCGCGCAACCTGGCGACCTTGGCGGTCGACCGGTCGATCTTCACCAAGCTGGCGCCGCGAATCCCCGATGAGGTGATCAAGATCGCCGAGTCGGGCGTGCGCGGCCCGCACGATCTGCTCGCCTACGCCGCGGCCGGCGCCGACGCTGTGCTCGTCGGCGAGAGCCTGGTCGTCGGCCGGGACCCAAGGTCGGCGGTCGCTGACCTCGTCGCCGCTGGCTCGCACCCGGCGCTGCGAACAGACCGAGGAGGCAGTTCGTGACCACCACGCCGGTGCTGACCGACTTGCCGGGACACTTTGGCCCGTTCGGCGGCAGGCTGGCTCCCGAGGCGCTCATGTCGGCACTTGCCGAACTCACCACGGCCTATGAGTCGGCTCAGACCGACCCCGAGTTTCAGGCCGAGCTCCGCAGGCTGAGCAGCGAGTACGCGGCTAGGCCGACGTTGCTGACCGAGCTGTCGAGGTTCGCCGAGCACGCGGGCGGCTGTCGGCTTTTCGCCAAGCGCGAGGACCTTACCCACACCGGATCGCACAAGATCAACAACGTGCTGGGCCAGGCGCTGCTGACCAAGCGGATGGGCAAGACCCGGCTGATCGCTGAGACCGGTGCCGGTCAGCACGGCGTCGCCACGGCGACAGCGGCCGCGCTATTCGGCCTGGACTGCGTCGTCTACATGGGTAGCGAGGACACGAGGCGGCAGGCGCTGAACGTCGCGCGGATGCGGATGCTCGGGGCGCAGGTCGTGCCGGTCTCGATCGGCAGCCAGACGCTCAAGGACGCGATCAACGAGACGTTCCGCGACTGGGTGGCGAGCGTCGAGACTACGCACTACTGCATCGGCTCGGTGATGGGGCCGCATCCGTTCCCGACGATGGTGCGCGACTTCCAGCGGGTGATCGGCGTCGAGGCCAGGGAACAGGTGCTCGCGAAGACTGGAGCGCTGCCCGACGCGGTGATCGCCTGCGTCGGCGGCGGCTCGAACGCGATCGGAGCGTTCCACGCCTTCATCGGCGACCCGACCGTGCGGCTGATCGGCTGCGAGGCCGGCGGCGACGGCGTTGACACCGGCCGGCACGCGGCCACGATTACCGGCGGATCACCTGGATTCATCCACGGCATGCGTACCTACCTGATGCAGGACAGCGACGGCCAGACGCTGCCGACGCACTCCATCTCCGCCGGATTGGACTATCCGGGCGTCGGCCCTGAGCACTCGTGGTTGCACGAGACCGGCCGGGCGAGCTACCGGGCGATCACCGACACCGACGCGATGGCCGCGTTCTCGCTGCTGTGCCGGACCGAGGGCATCATCCCCGCGATCGAGTCGGCGCACGCTCTGGCCGGCGCGCTTGAGGTCGGCCGCGAGCTTGGCCGGGACGCCATGCTTGTGGTCTGCCTGTCCGGCCGTGGCGATAAGGACGTCGACATCGCGGCCCGGTGGTTCGGCCACCTGGGCGAGAAGGCTGGCGAATGAGCGAGATCAGCACCGCGGGGGTTCCGGGGGGTCGCCCCCCCGGGTTAGCCCCGCGGGGGGTTCCGGGGGGTCGCCCCCCCGGGTTAGCCCCGCAGGGGGTTCCGGGGGGTCGCCCCCCCGGGTTAGCCCCGCAGGGGGTTCTGGGGGGTCCCCCCAGGTCAGCACCGCGTTCGCGAAGGCGGCCGCCGAGCAGCGAGCGGCGCTTGTTGGCTACCTTCCGGCGGGTTTCCCCTCGGTCGACGGCGCGATCGAAGCCGCGACCGCGATGGTCCGCGCTGGCGTCGATGTGGTCGAGATTGGGCTGCCGTACTCCGACCCGCTGATGGACGGGCCGGTGATCCAGCAAGCCGTGCACCAGGCGCTTGAGGGCGGGGTGCGCGTCACCGACGTGCTCCGTACCGTTGAAGCGGTTGCCGCGGCCGGGGCTCCGGTGCTGGTGATGACGTACTGGAACCCGGTTGATCACTACGGTGTGGGCGCGTTCGCCAGGGATCTGGCGAGAGCCGGCGGCAGCGGCATGATCACACCGGACCTGCCGCCCGAGGAGGCGACTGAGTGGCTTCTGACCGCCAGGGAGCTTGACCTCGACCCGATCTTCCTGGTAGCGCCAAGCTCAACCGGCGAGCGGATCGCGCTGATTTCCTCGGTCTGCCGTGGCTTCGTGTACGCGGCGTCCGTGATGGGTATTACCGGTGCCAGGGCCAGCGTGGGCGAGGCGGCCGCCGGGCTAGTCGCCAAAGTCAGGCAGCACACCACGCTGCCGGTCGCGGTCGGCCTCGGGGTTGGCACTGGGGCCCAAGCCGGCCAAGTCGCGCAGCTTCGCCGACGGCGTGATCGTCGGATCGGCGTTCGTCAAGCGACTGCTCGACGCCCCGGACCTAGCGGCTGGCCAGGACGCTGTGAGCGAACTGGCCGCCGAGCTAGCCGCGGGCATTCGTGGCCAGCCTGTGTGATATCTGTGAAACACAGAATTTACCCGCCGGTAATTAAACTGGCGGAACGCATATGATGTGCTTACGTGACTTAGCTAATAGCTGAGCAGGCTGGTGGGCCAAAGTCGTCCCTCCGTTTTCCGAGCAGCGCGCCGGACGAGAGACGACAGGAGAGTCGATGGCCCAACCCCATAGTGCTAGCCCGGGGGGGCGACCCCCGGAACCCCCCGCGGAGCTAGCCCGGGGGGGCGACCCCCCGGAACCCCCCGCGGGGCGAGCCCCGGGGGTCTCTACGACCCGCGGTATGAACATGACGCTTGCGGGGTTGGCCTGGTCGCCGACCTGACTGGGAGGCGCAGCCACGACACCGTTGCCAAGGCGCTTACCGTGCTGGCCAACCTGGATCACCGGGGCGCCAAGGGCAGCGACCCGGAGACCGGTGACGGGGCTGGGATCTTGACCCAGATCCCCGATGAGTTCTTCCGTGCGGTTTGTGACTTCCCGTTGCCGCCGCTCGGGCACTATGCGGCCGGACTCGTCTTCCTGGCCGACGATGAGAGGGCGGAGGCGCACGTTCGGCGGATCGAGCAGATCGCCGCGGACGAACACCTCGTGGTACTGGGATGGCGAGCCGTGCCGCATGACCGGGCCGCCTGCGGCAGCGGAGCCCGGGCAAATTTTCCGCGCCTTACGCAGTTGTTTGTCAGGTCCGCGGCCGGCGAGCACGGCCGGGAGCTTGACCGGCGCGCGTTCTGCCTGCGCAAGCGGGCCGAGTACGAGACCGCCGCGTACTTCGTGACGTTGTCATCGGCCACGATCGGCTACAAGGGAATGCTCACCGCGCTGCAGCTTGAGCGGTTCTACCCGGACCTGACCGACCCGAGGTACGCCTCGGCGATCGCGCTCGCGCACTCGCGGTTCTCGACGAACACGTTTCCGTCTTGGCCGCTCGCTCACCCGTTCCGGTTCATCGCGCACAACGGGGAGATCAACACGATCCGCGGCAACCGGAACTGGTGGCGGGCCCGCGAAGCGATGCTGGCCAGCGAGCTTATTCCGCCCGGGGTCGACAGCACAGGTGCTGGTGCCGGCATCGAGCGGCTGCTGCCGGTGCTCGACGAGACCGCGAGCGACTCGGCGAGCTTCGACGCATGTCTTGAGCTGCTGTGCCTGGCTGGGCGGTCGCTGCCGCACGCGGTCCTGATGATGATCCCGCAGGCCTGGGAGAACGACCGGCGGATGCCGGCCGGGCTGCGGGCGTTCTACCGCTTCCACGCCTCGCTGATGGAGCCGTGGGATGGGCCCGCGCTGATCGCGTTCACCGACGGGACGCTGGCCGGCGCGGTGCTCGACCGCAACGGGCTGCGGCCCGGACGGTACTGGGTGACCGACGACGGCCTGGTCGTGCTGGCCAGTGAGGTCGGCGTGCTCGACATCGATCCCAAGCGAATCGTGCGCAAGGGCAGGCTGCAGCCCGGCAAGATCTTCCTGGTCGACACGGCCGCCGGCCGGATCGTCGAAGACGACGAGGTCAAGGCCGCGCTGTCGGCCGAGCACCCGTATGACGACTGGCTGCACGCCGGCTTGCTGCACCTCGACGACTTGCCCGACCGGGAGAGGGAACTGCCCGACAGCGCTGAACTCGCCGCCCAGCAACGGCTGTTCGGCTACACCGAGGAGGATCGCCGGGTGTTGCTCGGACCGATGGCGGTGACGGGCGCCGAGCCGATCGGCTCGATGGGGGACGACACGCCCCTGGCGGCGCTTTCGGGTCAGCCCCGGCTGATCTTCGACTACTTCGCGCAGCAGTTCGCCCAGGTGACCAACCCGCCGCTGGACGCGATCAGGGAGGAGGTCGTGACCTCGCTGTCCTCGGCGACCGGCCCCGAGTACAACATCCTCGCGCCCGGCCCAGCGTCCTGCCGGCAGATCGTGCTGCCGTATCCGGTGATCAGCGAGACCGACCTGGCCAAGATCATTCACATAAATGAGGACCGGGACCTGCCCGGCTTCGCGGCGCACGTGGTCGACGGGCGGTATCTCGCTTCGGGGGGCGGGCAGGCTTTGCGCGAGCGGCTCGCCGAGATCCGGGCCGAGGTCTCTTCGGCGATCGACGACGGTGCGAAGATCATCGTCCTCTCGGATAGGAACGCGGCGGCCGGGCTGTGGGCGCCGATTCCGTCGCTCCTGCTGACCGGTGCCGTGCACCATCATCTGATCGCCGAGCGAAACCGCACCAGGGTCGGGCTGATCGTGGAGGCGGGCGACGTTCGGCAGCCGCACCACGTCGCGCTGCTGATCGGTTACGGCGCAGCGGCGATCTGCCCTTACCTGGCCATCGAGACCGTGCAAGACCTGGCCCGCTCGTCGCAGCTCGACGGGGTCAGCGGCCGCAAGGCGGCCGCCAACCTGATCAAGGCCCTCGGCAAGGGCTTGATGAAGATCATGTCCAAGATGGGGGTCTCGACCGTTGCCTCCTACACCGGCGCGCAGATCTTCGAGGCGATCGGGCTTGGCCCTGAGATCATCGACGAGTGCTTCGCCGGGACCTCGTCCCGGCTCGGCGGCATCGGCTTCGACCAGCTTGCCTCGGGGATCTCGGCGAGGCTGGCGGCCGCCTATCCGGCCCGGCCGGGTGGACAGGGGCCTTTGCGGCTTGAGTCTGGCGGCGAGTACGCGTGGCGGCGGGACGGGGTGCCGCATCTGTTCAGCCCCGAGGCCGTGTTCCGGCTGCAGCACGCGACCAGGACCGGGCAGCAGGCGATCTTCCGGCAGTACAGCAAGGAGATCGACGACCAGTCGGCGCGGCGGATGACGCTGCGCGGGCTGCTCGCGATCAGGGGAGTCGACGACGGCGTCGGTGAGCCCGCGGGGGGATCAGGGGGGTCGTCCCCCCGGGCCAGCAGAGCTCCGGTGCCGCTTGAGGAGGTCGAGCCGGTCGCTGAGATCGTGAAGCGGTTCTGCACCGGGGCGATGTCGTACGGCTCGCTGTCGGCCGAGGCGCACCAGACGCTCGCGATCGCGATGAACCGGCTTGGCGGCCGGTCGAACTCGGGTGAGGGCGGCGAGGACGCCGACCGGTATGCCGCTGACGCTAACGGTGACCTACGCCGGTCGGCGATCAAGCAGGTGGCCAGCGGCCGGTTCGGCGTGACCAGCGAATACCTGGTCAATGCCGATGACCTGCAGATCAAGATGTCCCAAGGGGCGAAGCCAGGGGAGGGCGGTCAGCTACCGGCGCACAAGGTCTACCCCTGGATCGCCAAGACCAGGCACTCGACGCCCGGGGTCGGCCTGATCTCGCCGCCGCCGCACCACGATATCTACTCGATCGAGGACCTGGCCCAGCTCATCAGCGACCTCAAGAACGCCAACCCGGCGGCGCGGGTTTCGGTCAAGCTGGTCGCCGAGGTCGGGGTCGGCACGATCGCGGCCGGGGTGGCCAAGGCCCACAGCGACGCGATCTTGATTTCCGGTCACGACGGCGGCACCGGCGCGGCACCGCTGACCAGCATTAAGCACGCGGGCGCGCCGTGGGAGCTTGGGTTGGCCGAGACTCAGCAGACGCTGCTGCGCAACGGGCTGCGCGACCGCGTCGTCGTCCAGGTCGACGGACAGCTCAAGACGGGCAGGGACGTGATCATCGCCGCATTGCTTGGTGCCGAGGAGTTCGGGTTCGCGACCGCGCCGCTGGTGGTGTCCGGCTGCGTGATGATGCGGGCCTGTCATCAGGACACCTGCCCGGTGGGCGTGGCGACCCAGAATCCGGAACTGCGCCGCAAGTTCAGCGGTCAGCCGGACTTCGTTGTCAACTTCTTCGAGTTCGTGGCGCAGGAGGTGCGCGAGTACCTGGCTCGGCTTGGGTTCCGCAGCCTGGCCGAGGCCGTTGGGCAGGCTGAGCTGCTCGCGCCCGTCGCGCCCGCCGGTCACGCAGCCGGATCCCACCTTGACCTGGCACCGCTGCTGCACGTGCCCGAGCTGCCACCTGGTGCCGCGCGGCGGCGGACCGGACATCAGCGGCACGGGCTGGCCGAGGTGCTCGACCAGACGCTGATCCAGCTAGCCGAGGGCGCGCTCGAAGAGGGCCGGCAAGTGCAACTCGACCTGCCGGTCAGGAACGTGAACCGGACCGTCGGGACCATGCTCGGCTACGAGGTGACGAAACGATGGGGCGGCGAGGGCCTGCCCGACAACACGATCGTGGTCGGGTTGCGCGGGTCGGCGGGGCAGTCGCTCGGCGCGTTCCTGCCGCGCGGCATCACGATCAGGCTCAGCGGCGACGCCAACGACTATGTCGGCAAGGGCCTGTCGGGCGGCCGGATCGTGGTGGTGCCCGATCCGGAGGCGACGTTCGCCGCGCATCAGCAGATTATCGCGGGCAACGTCATCGGCTACGGCGCTACCAGCGGTGAGATGTTCCTTCGCGGGGTTGTTGGCGAGCGGTTCTGCGTCCGCAACTCGGGCGCGGTCGCGGTGGCGGAAGGGGCGGGCGACCACGGTTGTGAGTACATGACTGGCGGCCGGGTCGTGGTGCTCGGCCCGGTCGGCCGGAACTTCGCGGCCGGCATGTCCGGTGGCATCGGCTACCTGCTGGACGCCGACCCGAGCCTGGTCAACACCGAGATGGCCGACCTGGAGCCGCTGAGCGAGACCGACATCGTGTTCCTGCACGACCTGATCGGCCGGTACCACGCGAGCACCTGCTCACCAGTGGCCGCCGCCGTGCTTGACGACTGGACGGGCGCGGTGACTCGCTTCCGCCGGGTGATGCCAAGGGACTACAAGCGGGTGCTCGCGGCGACCAGGCGGGCCGAGCGGGACGGCCTGGACGTGGCCGAGGCGGTCATGTCGGCGGTGCGGTCATGACGACGGTGCTGGCATGACCACGGGGCGGCGCACGGCGGCCAGGCGGCCGGTCGACATCAGGATCAAGGACTGGCGCGAGGTCTACCTGGAGTTCGGTGCCGCTGACACCGAGCGCCAGGCTGGGCGGTGCCTGGACTGCGGTATACCGTTCTGCCACAACGCTTGTCCACTCGGCAACCTGATTCCCGAGTGGAACGATCTGGTGCGACGCCAGCACTGGCGAGACGCGATCGTGGCGTTGCACGCGACCAACAACTTTCCCGAGTTCACCGGCAGGCTCTGCCCGGCGCCGTGCGAGTCGGCCTGTGTACTCGGCATCAACGAAGACCCGGTCGCGATCAAGCAAGTCGAGGTCGAGATCATCGACCGGGCGTTCGCCGAAGGCTGGGTGGTCGCCGAGCCACCTGGCCAGGTCGCGGTCGCCGCTGGCCAGCCCGTCGCCGTGGTCGGGTCGGGACCTGCTGGGCTGGCTGCTGCCCAGCAGCTCACCCGGGCTGGCCACGCGGTGACCGTGTTCGATGAGGCCGACCAGCCTGGAGGGCTGCTGCGGTACGGGATACCTGAGTTCAAGCTGGAGAAGCGCCTGCTCGACCGGCGACTAGAGCAGATGAGGGCCGAAGGCACGGTATTCCGGTGCGGGATCCGGGTCGGTGCCGACCTTCGGCCGGAGGCGCTGCTGGCCGAGTTCCGGGCGGTGATCTTGGCCTGCGGGGCCCGGGTGCCGCGCGACCTGCCGGTGCCGGGTTCGGAGCTGGCAGGGATTCATCAGGCCATGGAGTACCTGACGCTGGCGAACCACGCGGTGGCCGGGCGCGCGGTGATCGGGGATGCCGGCTCGCCCGTGTCGGCCCGTGGCCGGCACGTGGTGATCATCGGCGGCGGTGACACGGGCGCCGACTGCCTAGGTACCGCGCACCGCCAGGGCGCCGCGTCGGTCGTGCAGTTTGAGATCTTGCCCCGGCCGCCTGACGTCAGGCCGGGCAGCCAGCCGTGGCCGACGTACCCGATGATCTTCCGCACGTCGGGCGCGCACGAGGAGGGAGGCGAGCGCGTCTACGCGGTGTCGACCAAGGAGTTTATGGGCGATGAGACCGGTCGGGTGCGGGCCTTGCGGCTAGTCGAGGTTGACCTGGTGGACGGACGGATGACGCCGAGGCCGGGGACGGAACGCGAGGTGCGATGCGATCTGGTTCTGCTCGCGATGGGCTTCACCGGGGCGCAGGACGGTCCGCTGCTGACCGGTCTCGGCGTCGGCTTGGACGAGCGGGGGCGGGTGCCCCGAGACGAGCGGTACGCCACGTCAGTGCCCGGCATCTTCGTCGCTGGTGACATGGGCCGGGGCCAGTCGCTGATCGTCTGGGCGATCGCTGAGGGCCGGTCAGCGGCCGCGGCGGCCGACCGATACATGTCCGGCGAGACCTCGCTACCGGTAGCGATCCCAGCTTCAGCGACCCCGCTCCGCGTATAGCAGGCCGAGTGGCCAACTCGCGATTGCCGGGGTAGCGTCACTGACCATGCCGATCGCCGCCCTGCCAGGTCCCGTCAGCGGGATCTGGCATCTGGGTCCGGTGACCTTGCACGGCTATGCGTTGTGCGTCGTGCTAGGCGTGCTGGCGCTGCTCTGGCTCACCGAGCGCAGGTACCGGGCGGTGGGCGGGCGGCCGTGGCTGATGATCGACATCGCCACCGTGGCGGTTCCGGTTGGGCTGGTCGGCGCTCGGATCTATCGGATCATCATCGACTACCACGGATATTTCGGCCATGGTCATGACTGGGTGGGGATCCTAAGGATCTGGGATGGCGGCCTCGGCCTGCCCGGAGCCGCGGCCGCCGGCATCGCCGCCGCCTGCGTTTGGTGCGGCAGGCAGAAGGTGGCAACCGGGCCGGTGCTCGCTGCCGCCGCGCCGGGAATAGCCATCGGTGCCGGGATCAGCTTGCTCGGCAACTGGTTCGCCCAGAGCTTGTATGGCCCGCCCTCGACTGTGCCGTGGGCGGTGCCCATCTCGCCTGCCAGCAGGGTGCCCGGCTTCCAGGACTTCGACGCGTTCCAGCCGCTGTTCTTGTACGAAGCCATCTGGGACCTCGCGGTCGGCGTGGCGCTGATCTACCTGATCCGCCGGCCGAGCGTGACTGGCGACCGGGCGCTGGCCATCTGCGTTGGCGGCTATGCGGTCGGCATGCTCGGCGTGCAGTCATTCGTGCTCACCGGCCCGCAGCAAGAGTCCGGCTTGCTGATCAAGCAACTCGCCGCGATCGCCGTGCTGGCGGTGGCTGCTGCCTACTTGTACGTGACCAGAGCCCGGCTAGGCCCGGAGCCGCTGAGTGCGGTGCGCGCTCTGGATATGGTTACCGGCGCACCGATCATCTCGGGCACGGCGGACGCATCGGCCGAGGAGGCAGTGGCGTCACCGGTTGGTCAGGACGGTGACAGGGACGGTGCCACGGATGGTGCCCCGGGTGGGATTCGAACCCACACTTGATGGATTTTGAGGCCATTGACTCTGCCGTTGGTCTACCGGGGCGTGGCTGCTGGGGCTTCGCAGGCGCGCGGCCCACCGTGCACCTGTTTAATGTAGCGGCTACGGATAGGGTTTAGTGGGTGAGCCAGACTCCCTACCGAGTGGTTATCGCCGAAGACGAGACGCTGATCCGGCTTGACCTCAAAGAGATGCTTGAGGAACCGGGTCAAGACGCCTACGTCGTGGTCGGCGAAGCGTCCGACGGCGACACTGCCGTCAAGCTGGCCGCCGAGTTGCGGCCAGATTTGGTGATCATGGATGTCAAGATGCCGGTGCTGGACGGCATCTCGGCCGCCGAGCAGATTTCGGCTCGCCGGCTGGCGCCCGTGGTCATCCTCACCGCCTTTTCCCAACGCGACCTCGTGCAGCGGGCGAGCAGCGCGGGAGCGATGGCTTACCTGGTAAAGCCGTTCACCAAGGCCGACCTGATCCCGGCGATTGAGATCGCGGTCAGCAGGTTCGCTGAGGTAGGCGCGCTGCAGAAGGAAGTCACCGACCTCCGCGATCGCCTCGAGATGCGCAAGCTTCTTGACCGGGCCAAGGGCGTGCTGCAGGCCGCGCGCGGCATCACCGAGCCAGAGGCGTTCAGGTGGATACAGAAAACGTCGATGGACCGCAGGATGACAATGCGGGCGCTCGCCCAGGAGGTTCTGGACGAGCATCTGCGGGCGACGACCGCGCCGACAGCGGAACCGGATGCCACGGCGGCTGGGTCGGACGCCACGGCCGCTGGGCCGGACGCCACGGCGGCTGGGCCGGAAGGTCCCGACGGTCAGGCCGTGGCCGAGGATCCATCGGCCTAGGTACCGGCTTAGGCCCCAATGCGAAGTTCGCGTTTTTAGGCAAGCGAGCGGGGCCAGGCCCTTACCCCCGCGCAGACCCGGCACCCGCTCGCTTGCTGCCGTCCGCTGCCGCTGGCAGCGACGGTATGGAGCCGGACGATCCTTTGGTGCCGTGTCAGCCTTCCCCGGGCCGGCACGTTCTCTACTCGGAATCATCAAGCTCCGGGGAACACCGTAGCGAGCGGCGCGATCTCGCGCGCGGACACTGCCATTACCTGGCCGGTATGGGCCGAACATCCGTTCAGCGCTCTGCCCCGGTGGGCTTTCGGCGTCTGGGCGCGGGAGCCCGGCACAGTTAGGGGCCCACGCTGTCGCCAGAGCGACAGTTAGGGGCCCACGCCGCTCCGGTCGCCGCTCATTAGCCGGTGGCGGTTGCGCGGCCGGGGCCGGGGCCGGCGCCGGGTCTGGCGTCGCGGAGCAGGCAGGTCAGCCTGGCTGTGCAGACCCGCCGCTTGTGGTCGTCGGTGATCACGATCTCGTAGGTGGCGAGCGTCTGGCCGGCGTGCACCTGGGTGGCGACGCCGGTCACGTATCCGGCCGCCGCCGCCCGGTGGTGGGTGGCGTTGATCTCGATCCCGAGCGTGAACTTCTCGCGGCCCGCGTGCAAGGCTGCTCCCACCGAGCCGAGGGTCTCAGCCAGCACGCAGGACGCGCCGCCGTGCAGCAGCCCGTACGGCTGCGTGTTGCCCTCGACCGGCATGGTGCCCACGACTCGCTGGGGGAGGCTTCGGTGATCGTGATGCCCAGCCGCTGCGCGAGGCTCTGCCCGAGCGCCAGGTTCATGTCGTTCACGTCGGGCCGGGAATCCTTGACCGTCACTGTCTTTCTAACCCCACTCGTCTCCGGGCGCTTCCGGGCGCCCTTCGGCTCGCTGGGCCCCTCCCGGTCAGCGTAGTGGTCAGCGAGAACAGTCTCTTTGTCAGCACGTCGCACTAGGATTGCCGGGTGACTGACGACCTGCTCCTGCTGCTTGACGGGCACTCACTGGCTTACCGTGCGTTCTTCGCGCTGCCAATTGAGAATTTCTCCACCACGACCGGGCAGCCGACCAACGCCGTCTACGGCTTCACCGCGATGCTGATCAACGTGCTGCGGGACGAGAAGCCGACGCACGTGGCGGTCGCGTTCGATCGCAGCGAGCCCACGTTCAGGCACGAGCAGTTCGTCGAGTACAAGGCGACTCGCAAGGAGACCCCGGCCGATTTCAGGAATCAGCTCAGCCTGATCTTCGAGGTGCTCAACGCGCTCGGCATCCAGTGGCTGTCGAGCGCGGGGTACGAGGCCGATGATCTGATCGCGACGCTGGCCACGCAGGCCGAGGCCGACGGCATGGGCGTGCTCATCGTGACCGGCGACCGGGACACGTTCCAGCTTGTCACCGACAACGTCACCGTGCTGTACACGATGCGCGGCATCAGCGAGATGGCGAGGTTCACGCCCGAGGCGGTGACCGCGAAATACGGGCTGACGCCGGCCCAGTATCCGGACTTTGCCGCGCTGCGGGGCGACCCGAGCGACAACCTGCCGGGCATCCCGGGCGTGGGCGAGAAGACGGCCACCAAGTGGATCGCCGACTTCGGTTCGCTCGCCGCTCTCGTCGACAACGTCGACCAGGTCAAGGGCCGGGTCGGTGACAACCTGCGCGAGCACCTGGACAGCGTGCTGCGCAACCGGAGGCTGACCGAGCTACTGCGCGACGTTCCGATCGAGGTTGGCCCGCGCGATCTGGTTCCGGTTGCCTGGGACCGCGATCAGATCCACCAGCTATTCGACACGTTGCAGTTCCGCGTGCTGCGCGACCGCCTCTACACCACATTGCCGAACGGGATCCTGGGTCACCTGACCGTCGCCGCGCCGGCGGCCGCTCAGGGCGGATTTGACGTCGACCTGGCCAGGCTTGGTCCCGGCGAGGTCGGCGGGTGGCTCGCCAGCCACGCGATGACCGGCCGCACTGGGATGGCGCTCAGCGGGACTTGGGGCCGGGGCACCGGCATGCTCACCGGCATAGCCCTGGCCGCTCCCGCCTCGGCCCGCGGGGAGGACCCGGGTGACGACAAGCCGAGCCCGGCCGCCTATGTCGACCCGATCACGCTGACCGAGGGTGACGACCGGGCGCTCGCCGACTGGCTCGCCGATGCGTCCATCGCCAAGGTCATGCACGACGCCAAAGGGCCGATCCACGCGCTGGCCGCGCGCGGCTGGGTGTTCCGGGGGCTAACCAGCGACACGGCGCTCGCCGCCTACCTGGCGCTGCCTGGCCAGCGCTCGTTCGACCTCGCCGATCTGGCGCTGCGATACACCGGCTACGAGCTGGGTGAGGCCGGCGAGGCGGCCTCCGGCCAGATGACGCTCGACATGGCCGCCGAGGACTCCGAAGTCGCGAAGTCGCTGGCCGAGCGCGCGCTGGCGACGGCTGAACTGGCCGACGCGCTGGACGCGGACCTGGCCAAGCGGGGCGCCACCGAACTGCTCGCCGACGTCGAGTTGCCGCTGGTCACCGTGCTCGCCAAGATGGAACACGCCGGGATTGCCGCCGACATCGAGCACTTCGCCGAGATGTCGGCTACCCTCGGCGGCGAGGTCAAGGCGGCCGAGCAGGGCGCGTTCGCCGCGACCGGCCATGAGTTCAACCTCGGCTCGCCCAAGCAACTGCAGGAAGTGCTGTTCACCGAGCTTGGCCTGCCGAAAACCAAGCGGATCAAGACCGGTTACACCACCGACTCCGAGGCGCTGACGGGCCTGCTCGCGCAGACCGAGCACCCGGTGCTCGTCCATCTGCTTAGGCATCGCGATGTGGCCAAACTCAAGAGCATCGTCGACTCGCTGATCCCGATGGCCGGTCATGATGGCCGGATCCACACCACCTACAACCAGATGATCGCGGCTACCGGACGACTCAGCTCGACCGACCCGAATCTGCAGAACATCCCGATCAGGACGGAAGAAGGCAGGCGAATCAGGCAGGGCTTCATCGTCGGCAAGGACTATGAGTGCCTGCTCACCGCCGACTACAGCCAGATCGAGCTCCGGATCATGGCCCACCTGTCCGGTGACGAGGCTCTGGCTGCCGCGTTCGGATCCGGGCACGACTTCCACGCGGCCACGGCAGCGACCGTCTTCAGCGTGCCTGCACAGGAGGTTACGGGAGAGTTGCGGGCCAAGGTCAAAGTGATGAATTATGGCCTGGCCTACGGCCTGTCCGCCTACGGCCTGGCCCAGGGCCTGCGGGTCAGTACTGACGAGGCCCGCGAGCTCATGGACGGGTACTTCGAGCAGTTCGGCGGCGTACGGGACTACCTGCGCAAGGTGGTCGCCCAGGCGCGCCAGGACGGTTACACGCAGACGATGCTTGGCCGTCGCCGGTACCTGCCCGACCTGACCTCTGACAACAGGCAGCGCCGGGAGATGGCCGAGCGGATGGCGCTCAACGCCCCGATCCAGGGGTCGGCGGCCGACATCATCAAGGTGGCCATGTTGTCCGTCGACCAGGCGATCAGCGAGAGCGGCCTCGTCTCCCGCATGCTTCTGCAGGTGCACGACGAGTTGTTGTTCGAGGTCGCGCCGGGAGAGCTTGACCAGCTCAGGGAGCTGGTCGCGACCGCGATGTGCGGCGCCTTCCCGATGTCGGTGCCGCTCGAAGTCTCCATGGGCACCGGCCGGAGCTGGGCAGATGCTGCTCACTGAGCGTGGCGAGGGGGGTCGCAAGTGGTGGTCGCGATTGACCGCTCGGCCGCGCTCTCATATGCTGATCGGTGCGTTGTGATCTTTTGCAGTCCGCCATGGTCAGACAACCGGAGGCACCTCAGCGTGCTAGGTCGGTGTTGATGATCAGGCACTCCAGCCTCAATGTCGGACGCGCCTCGCATCGCGCCCAAAACCAATCCTGTCCGTATCCGGAGCCCATTCACACATGACGACCAGCAGCACGCAGGCCACCTCGACGCCCCAGGTTGCCGTTAATGACATCGGTTCGGAGGAGGCCTTCCTCGCCGCGATCGACGAAACCATCAAGTACTTCAATGACGGCGACATAGTCGACGGGACGGTAGTCAAGGTCGATCGGGACGAGGTTCTGCTCGACATCGGCTACAAGACCGAGGGAGTGATCCCGTCCAGGGAGCTGTCGATCAAGCATGATGTCGATCCGAATGAGGTCGTCAAGACCGGTGATCACATCGAGGCGCTTGTCCTGCAGAAGGAGGACAAGGAAGGCCGGCTGATCCTGTCCAAGAAACGGGCGCAGTACGAGCGCGCGTGGGGCACGATCGAGAAGATCAAGGACGAGGACGGCGTTGTCACCGGCACCGTCATCGAGGTCGTCAAGGGCGGCCTGATCCTGGATATCGGCCTGCGCGGGTTCCTGCCGGCGTCGCTGGTGGAGATGCGGCGGGTGCGTGATCTGCAGCCGTATGTCGGCAAGGAGATCGAGGCCAAGATCATCGAGCTGGACAAGAACCGCAACAACGTGGTTCTGTCCCGCCGGGCCTGGCTTGAGCAGACCCAGTCTGAGGTGCGCCAGAACTTCCTCAACACGCTGCAGAAGGGTCAGATCCGCAAGGGCGTTGTCAGTTCGATCGTGAACTTCGGCGCGTTCGTCGACCTTGGCGGCGTGGACGGTCTGGTGCACGTATCCGAGCTGTCCTGGAAGCACATCGACCACCCCGGCGAGGTCGTCGAGGTCGGCCAGGAGGTCACGGTCGAGGTGCTGGACGTGGACATGGACCGCGAGCGCGTCTCGCTGTCGCTCAAGTCCACCCAGGAAGACCCGTGGCAGCAGTTCGCCCGGATGCACCAGATCGGCCAGGTCGTTCCGGGTCGGGTGACCAAGCTCGTCCCGTTCGGCGCGTTCGTGCGGGTCGAGGAGGGCATCGAAGGGCTGGTGCACATCTCCGAGCTCGCGGACCGGCACGTGGAGATTCCCGAGCAGGTCGTTCAGGTGGGCGACGAGATCTTCGTCAAGATCATCGACATTGACCTGGACCGGCGCCGGATCAGCCTGTCGCTGAAGCAGGCGAACGAGGGCCAGACCGGCGAGATCACCGGCGATGACTTCGATCCGACCCTGTACGGCATGCCGGCTACCTACGACGAGCAGGGCAACTACGTCTACCCGGACGGCTTCGACCCGGAGTCGGGCGAGTGGCTCGAGGGCTTCGAGGCGCAGCGTGAGGAGTGGGAGCGGCAGTACGCCGAGGCCCGTGCCCGCTTCGAAGCGCATCAGCGCCAGGTCGCCGAGGCGCGCAGCAAGGCTGAGGGCGAAGAAGGCGACGACGAGTCCGGTGCCAGTTCGCACACCTCAGGTTCGCCAGACGATGGTGACACGGCCGGCGGTGCCCTAGCCTCGGACGAGGCGCTCGCGGCCCTGCGCGAGAAGCTGTCAGGCGGCCGGAACTAAATACCACCCGCTGCACCAGCGACAGCTAGGGGCCCACGCGTTCGCTATAGCGGCGTCGTGGGCCCCTAGCTGTGGCGGCAACGTCATCACCTACCCCAGGGAGTCAGTGCAGTGCTCAGGGTCGGGCTGACCGGTGGGATCGGAGCCGGCAAGAGCGAGGTGTCGCGCAGGCTGGCCGCGCAAGGCGCCATCATCATCGATGCCGACGCGATCGCGCGCGAGGTGGTCGCGCCGGGCACGCCAGGGCTTGAGCAGGTGATCGAGGCGTTCGGAACGCGGCTGCTCAGCGCCGACGGAGCGCTGGAGCGTGAGCGGCTCGGTGAGATCGTCTTCGCTGACGCGGCCAAGCTCGCGCAGCTCAACGGTATCGTGCACCCGCTGGTCGGCAAGCGGATGACCGAACTGGAGACCACGGCCAGCGAAGATGCGATGGTGGTGCACGACGTGCCGCTGATCGCCGAGAACAACCTCGCGTCCGGCTACGACGTCGTCGTCGTCGTGGACACGCCGGCCGCGCTCCAATTTGACCGGCTGGTGAAACTGCGCGGGATGAGCGAGGAGCAGGCGCAGGCGAGGATGGCAGCGCAGGCGACCAGGGAGCAGCGGCTGGCCATCGCTGACTTCGTGATTGACAATTCCAGCTCGCTCGCCGAGCTTGACCGCCAGGTTGGTGACCTGTGGGCCGAACTGCGCCGCAGGTCACGCAAAGGTTAAGCTATATCGCGAGTGGGCCGGGCGAGGAGACGAGGAGGCGGCGGTTGATCGAGGTACACGGCGTGACCAAGCGTTTCGGCAGCAAGACTGCCGTTGACGATCTCAGCTTCACCGTAGAGCCAGGCAAGGTCACCGGCTTCCTCGGGCCGAACGGCGCGGGGAAATCCACCACGATGCGCGTCATTCTCGGCCTGGACCGGCCGCAGCGGGGGAGCGCCACGATCGATGGCAAGCTCTACCGCGACTTGCCTGATCCGTTGCGCACCGTCGGGGCCTTGCTTGAGGCAAAGTCAACCCACACCGGCCGCAGCGCGCGCAATCACCTGCTGTTCCTCGCCCAGACCCAGGGTCTGCCGGTCAGCCGGGTGGGGGAGATGCTCGATCTCGTCGGCCTGGCCGAGGTCGCCGCGAAGCGGGCGGGCAGCTTCTCGCTCGGCATGAGCCAGCGGCTCGGCATTGCCGCGGCGCTGCTGGGCGACCCGCGGGTGCTGCTGCTCGACGAGCCGGTGAACGGCCTTGACCCAGAAGGGGTGCTCTGGATCAGGAACCTGATGAAGCACCTGGCCGGGCAGGGCCGCACGATCCTGGTGTCCAGCCATCTGATGAACGAGATGGCGGTCACCGCCGACCATCTGATCGTCATCGGGAAAGGCAAGCTCATCGCCGACTCGAGCACCGCCGACGTGATCTCGCGCGGTACAGAGAAGTCGGTGCGAGTACTCACCCCGGACGCTGACAAGCTCAGCGCGCTGATCATTTCTGATGGCGGAAAAATTGCGTCGGCCAGCGCGGCACCCGAAGCCGACTCCGACGGTACCCAGTTGCTCATCGTCACCGACATGGAGGCCAGGCGGATCGGCGAACTGGCCGCGTCGAGCTCGGTGGTGCTCTACGAGCTCACGCCGCAACTCGCCTCGCTGGAAGAGGCGTTCATGGAGCTGACGTCGGGCAGCCTTGAGTTCGGGGTGCACGGCAATGGCCCGCTCCTCACCCCCAGGGAGACCGCACCGTGACCACCGCAAGCCCTGCCGCCGCGACCGGGGCGGCCGACATTGCCGCGTTGACCGCTCGCACCAGGGGAGCGCTGCCCAGGTTCGCCGGGTTGCTCCGGGCCGAGTGGACCAAGATCAGATCGGTTCGCTCCACCATGTGGACGCTGCTGTTGTTCGTGGTGATCACCGTCGGGCTGACCGCCGGCCTGACCGCGCTGGTCGTGCACAACCAGCACGGCCCGCGCGCGGCCGTCCGGGACGTGCGGATCATCGCCGACCCGGTCGGGTTCATCCTCGGCGCTGGCATCGGCTTTGGCCAGCTCACCATCTGCGTGCTCGGCGTGCTGCTGATCACCACCGAGTACTCGACCGGGGTGATCAGGGCGTCGCTGCTGGCCGTGCCCAGGCGTCTGCCGATGCTGCTGGCGAAGATCTTGGTGTTCGCCGGGCTGATGCTGGTCTTGGCCGAGCTTGTCTCGTTCGGCTCGTTCTTCGCCGGCTCCGCGCTGCTGCACAGCATGGTGCCGGTGTCGCTCAGCGACAACAACGTGACCAGGTCGGTGGTAGGCGCCGGGCTGTACCTAACCGTGCTTGGCCTGTTCTCGCTGGCGATCGGCGCGCTGATCAGGCACACGGCTGGCGGGATCGCGACGGCCATAGGCGCGGTGCTGGTGGTGCCGATCCTGACCAGCCTGCTGCCGGGAAGCTGGGGTGCGCACATCGACGCGTACCTGCCTGAGCAGGCGGGCTCGAAGGTATTCGGGGCTCGCCCCGAGGTCGGTCAGCTTCTGTCAGCGTGGCAAGGCTTCGGCATTTTCTGCCTGTGGACGCTGGTGCTGCTCGTACTCGGAGCCTGGCTGCTGCAGCGCCGGGACGCCTGACCGGCTGCTACCTGGGCGCGAAGAACTCCGACGACTCCCGCCGCCACAGGAACACGGTCGCACCCAACCCGACAATCCAGAGGGCCACGGCGAACACCACCCCGAGAATGGTGCTCGGGCGGGTGAAGGTCGCGAACAGTTCGAGCGTGTTGATGCCGAACAGGACGCTAGCCAGAATGCGCGCCCAGTTCCGGCCGGACATGTTCAGCCGGGCCACCAAGATCCACAAGCCGACCCCGAGCAGGCCGGAAATCACCAGCCCGGCGACCCCCTCGATCTCCAGGGTGTGCACCTTAGCCGCGCTGTAGTGCGGGTAGGCGGTCTGAATCGCGCTCCGGAGGCCGCCGATCGTGGTGAGCGAGATGATGATCTCGATCGCGCTTACCGCCGCGCCCGTGTACATGCACTTGACCGCGTTGAGTATGGACTGCGGCACGGTGCGGCTGGTCGCCGCACCTGGCTGACATAGCTGCTCCTTCGCGGGTGTTCACCGGCTGTCAGACGCTCAGCCTACAGTGGAGTGGTGCTGGATTACTTTGCGCGCTACAGCACGACCTAAGGAGATCTCATGCGCCCGGTGACGGACCTTCAGCGACGAGTCGCGCCATTCGAAGTCGTGACCGACATGGTGCCCGCTGGTGACCAGCCAACGGCCATCGCCGAGATTGAGAAGCGGATCAGGTCGCAGGCCAGCCGACACGGTGCTGCTCGGCGCGACCGGTACGGGCAAGACGGCGACGGTCGCGTGGCTGGCCGAGCGGTTGCAGCGGCCGACCCTGGTGATGCTGCCCAACAAGACGCTGGCCGCCCAGTTCGCCAACGAACTGCGCGAGATGCTTCCGAACAACGCGGTCGAGTACTTCGTCTCTTACTACGACTACTACCAGCCTGAGGCGTACGTGCCGCAGACCGACACCTACATCGAGAAGGACAGCTCGATCAACGACGAGGTCGAGCGGCTCCGGCACTCGGCCACGAACTCGCTGCTGACCAGGCGGGACACCATCGTGGTCGCCTCGGTGTCGTGCATCTACGGCCTCGGCACGCCGCAGGAGTACGTGGACCGGATGGTCAGGCTCAAGGTCGGCGAGACGATCGACCGCGAGATGCTGCTGCGCAAGCTGGTCGGCATGCAGTACCAGCGCAACGACATGGCGTTCACCCGCGGCACGTTCCGGGTCAGGGGCGACACGATCGAGGTCATCCCGGTCTACGAGGAGCACGCCGTCAGGATCGAGATGTTCGGTGACGAGGTCGAGCGGCTGATGACGCTGCACCCGCTCACCGGCGAGGTGCTGACGACCGACGACGAGCTTTACATCTTCCCGGCCTCGCACTACGTGGCTGGCCCGGAGCGGATGGAGCGGGCGATCGCCGGGATCGAGGACGAGCTCGTCGACCGGCTGGCCGAGCATGGAGCAGGCGGGCAAGCTGCTGGAGGCGCAGCGGCTGCGGATGCGGACCACCTACGACGTCGAGATGATGCGCCAGGTCGGCAGCTGCTCCGGCATCGAGAACTACTCGCGCCACATCGACGGCCGGGAGCCCGGCAGCGCGCCGAACACCCTGCTCGACTACTTCCCCGAGGATTTCCTGCTGGTCATCGACGAGTCGCACGTCACGGTGCCGCAGATCGGCGCGATGTACGAGGGCGACGTGTCGCGCAAGCGGGTGCTGGTCGAACACGGGTTCCGGCTGCCGAGCGCGATCGACAACAGGCCGCTTGACCTGGGAAGAGTTCTGCGACCGCATCGATCAGACGCTGTATCTGTCGGCGACCCCTGGCCCGTATGAGTTGCAGCGCGTCGGCCGGCGAGGTCGTCGAGCAGGTGATCAGGCCGACCGGGCTGGTCGACCCGGAGGTGATCATCAAGCCGACCAAGGGCCAGATCGACGACCTGGTGCACGAGATCAGGCTGCGTGCCGAGCGTTCCGAGCGGGTGCTGGTCACCACGCTGACCAAGAAGATGTCCGAGGACCTGACCGATTACCTGCTGGAGCTTGGGATCAGGGCCAGGTACCTGCACAGCGAGGTCGACACGCTGCGCCGGGTCGAACTGCTCAGGGAGCTTCGGCTCGGCGAGTACGACGTGCTGGTCGGGATCAACCTGCTGCGCGAGGGCCTTGACCTGCCCGAGGTCTCGCTGGTCGCGATCCTGGACGCCGACAAGGAGGGATTCCTGCGCTCGGGCACGTCGCTGATCCAGACCATCGGCCGGGCGGCGCGCAACGTGTACGGGCAGGTCCACATGTATGCCGACCGGATGACGCCGTCGATGACCAAGGCGATCGACGAGACGACCCGGCGCCGGGACAAGCAGATCGCTTACAACCTGGAGAAAGGCGTGGACCCGCAGCCGCTGCGCAAGCGGATCGCGGACATCACCGACCTCCTCGCGCGCGAGGACGCCGACACCGAGAAGCTGCTCGGCGGCGGGGGCAGGCGACAGAGCCGTGGCAAAGCCCCAGTGCCTGGCATGGCGGCGCGGGCTAGGGCATCGGCGGCAGCGGCTGGTGTGAGGAACGCCGAGGGTGAGCCAGGAAGCGGCGGCGCGGCCCGGGATGACCTGATCGCGCTGATCACGGCGCTCACCGACCAGATGCACGCGGCCGCGGCCGAGCTTCAGTTCGAGCTGGCCGCGAGGTTCAGGGACGAGATCAGGGAGCTGAAGCAGGAACTGCGCGGTATGCAGGCGGCGGGGGTGTGAGGAGGCGGGCGGCATTCGAGCGGCCGACGTTTGAGGGAGCCGCTGTGACGGATTGTAACGGCGTAAGGTCGTCAGTGTGCTGGTGAGCCTAGCTGCGGCTCTGGCGGCGGCGTTCTGCTACGGCATTGGCGCGGTGATGCAGGCCATCGCCGTCCGGGCCGCATCGCGACGCCCTGTGCTTGAGGCGGCCGGAGTCTCAGGCCGGGTTGACCCTGGCCTGGTTATCAGGATGTTCCGGCAATGGCCGTTCGTGCTGAGCCTGGTGATCGACTTCGCCGGATTCGTCTGCCAGCTCATCGCGTTGCGGCGGCTGCCGATCTTCGAAGTGCAGGTCATCATCGCTTCGAACCTGGCCGTCACGGCAGTGTTCGCATCCTGGCTGATGCACACGGTTCTCAGCTTCCGCGAGTGGGCGGCGGTCCTGTCCGTGGTCGTCGGCGTGGGACTGCTGGGATCGTCGGCTGGCGCGGAAGGCGCGACGAACGTCGGCATCGACTTCCACCTCGCGCTGATCGCCGCGCTCGCGGCGATTGCCGTGGCCGGGGTAGCGGCGGCGCGGTTGCCGAGCCGGTACCGAACGGTCGCGCTCGGGGCGATGGCCGGTCTCGGCTACGGCGTGCTCGCGGTCTGCGCGAGGATCCTGCCTGGCTTCACCCCCGTAGTGCTGATCAAGTCGCCGGCGGCGTACACGCTGGCGGCGGCCGGCATCATCTCGTTCATGCTGTACGCGTCAGCGCTGGAAAGCGGCAGCGTGACCGTGGCGACCGCAGCGGTGATCTTGCTTGAGACCGCGCCGCCCGCGCTGGTCGGTGTGCTGTTCCTCGGCGACTCGACGAGGCCAGGACTGGTCGCGCCGGCGATCGCCGGCTTCGTCATGGCGCTGGTCAGCGCCATCGCGCTGGCGAGGTTCGGCGAGGCGGGCGTGCAGAAGGAAAACGAGGCGCAGCGAGCCGCGCAGGCGGAGCAGGACGCCGGGGAACTGGCCAGGACCGGCAAGCTCAAGAGCGCCCGGCAACTCAACGGCAAGAAACCACACCTCGACGCCTCAGCGCTGACCACCCCGCCCATTCCGCCCAGCCCGGACGGCCCGGACGGCCCGGACGGCCCGGACGGCGTAGCTCCCCTGGAACGCCCGGCTCCCCTGGACGGCATGACCCCCCCGGACGGCATGGCGCCCCCGGCCGGTGCGGCGATTCCGGATGACCCGGCGATTCCGGATGACCCGGCGATTCCGGGCGACCAGGCGACTCCAGTCGGCGCGGCTGGCCGCGTCGGCACGGTGCGCCCGCACGGCCCCAACGGCTCGTGGCCATCGCGCTAAGGCGTCGCCCCGTTGCTGCAGGATGCCACCCTGCCTGCCCGCGGCGCGGGCCCCGTGCTGTCGCTGGCCGTCCTGCCGCCCGCAGCGTGGGCCCCGCGCTGTCGTCATAGCGACGTCGTGGGCCCCTAGCTGCAGCCGGGCTTGAGGGGGCGGCCGCTGTGCGGGCCGCGGGCAACGTGGTGCCCGCCGATCTTCGGCGTGCCGGGCGCCGGTCTTCCGTGATCGCGTCACTCCATTTGCGGGAGCGGGATGAAGACCGGGTAGCTCTCGCCGTCCTGGGCGTGCACGAACCGGGCTACCACCGGCTGGCCGGCTCGCAGGCTGGCCAGGTCGGCCTCGTCTGCTAGGCGCAGGCCGGTGGCCAGCCACGGGCCCTCGTCGAGCTCGACGAGCGCGGGGACGGCCAGCGGTCCCTCGTCCCGCTTGTGGCGTACCACGGCCCAGCTCACGAGGTTGCCTGTGCCGGATGCGGCGACTGGGCGGAGCGTTGCGTTCTCGCCGCAGGCCGGGCAGCCGCTGACGGACGGCGATAGCCAGCCGCCACAGCCCTCGCAGCGCTTGATCGTCAGTTCGCCGCGCGCGGCACCGGCCAGGAACTCGGCGCTTCTCGCGTCCGCCCTGATCACGCCGACGCTGTCGGTGCCGCCGGGCTGACCTGGCCACTCGTCTTCGTCGGCCGGCTGGATGGGACCGGCTTGCGGTGCTTGGGGTTGTACCTCCGCGTTTCTTTCTGCCGCGTTCTGAATTTGCTGGACGGCTGTCGCATTGAGCCTGATGGCGGCTGGGGCTGGCCGTTGGTGCGGGCTGAGTATCAGCGTCCCATGGTGGCTGAGTATCCCTCCGTTGCCGCTGACCAGGATCAGGTCGGTGGCTGCGGACTGGCGGTCGCCGCCTTCGCCGCGGGCTTGGATGATCGCTTCGGACAGCGGGGTGAACCCCCACATGTAGTAGCCGGAAAGCTGGCCGCCGCCGGTGTTCAGCGGCAGCGACCCGCCCGGCGCGAGCGCGCCGCTGGCCACGTACGGGCCGCCCTCGCCCTTCGCGCAGAACCCGTAATCCTCAAGCGTGACCAGCACCGTGTAGGTGTAACAGTCGTAGATCTGGCCCATCGTGATGTCGGCTGGGCCGACCCCGGCCATGTTCATCGCTGCCTTGCCCGCCTGGACCGCGCCGGTGACCAGCCCGAAGCCGCTGCCGTTCGTCATCGCGTGACCGGGATGACCTTGCCCCCAGCCCCAGATGTGGACCGGTGGTTTCGCCCCGGTGGACAGGGCGGGGGTGGTGATGATGATGGCGATTGCGCCGTTCGACACGAGGGAGCAGTCGAGCAGGTGCAACGGCTCGGCCACCCAGCGCGATCGCTGGTGATCTTCGATCGCGATCGGGTCCCTGTACTGGGCGGCCGGGTTGCCGGCGGCCCACTGCCGCTGGGCGACCGCGATGGCGCCGAGCTGTTCGCTCGTGGTGCCGTACCGCTGCATGTGCCGCCGGGCGGCGAGCGCGTAGTGCACGGTAACGCTGCGGAAGCCGTAGCCGGCGGCGAGCCCGCCGAACCCGATCCGCTGTGCTGGCCCGGGGGGACGACCCCCCGGATCCCCCCGCTGTGCTGGCCCGGGGGGACGACCCCCCGGATCCCCCCGCTGTGCTGGCCCGGGGGGACGATCCCCCTGCTGCGGCGGAAAGGCGTCGTTGCGGTCGTGGTCCGAGCGGGCGAACGCGCTTCCCGCCGGAACCCCCTCGCGCAGGGGAGTGTCGGCGAACACGCAGGCCACGGCCCGGGCCATCCCGCTGGTCACGGCCAGCGCGGCGGTCTGGGTGGCCATGACCGCGGAGGCGCCGAAGCTGTTGATCACCGACAGCAGCGCCAGGTCGCGAAGCCCGAGGGCGGTGGCCAGGCTCACGTCGAGGCCGCCGGTGATGCCCGGGCAGATCAGCAGGCCATCGAGGTCGCTGAGAGCAAGACCGGCGTCCGCCGCGGCCCGCCTGACCGCCGTCGCCGCGAGTTGCCGCTGACTGATGCCGAAAACCCGGCCGAGGTCCGTCATGCCGAGTCCAGCGATCACCGCGCCGGGCGCCGATGCGTCCACTTCCTTGGTGCTCCGATCGTTCGATGGGCCGCATTAGCTTCGCCGGCCGCGTCGGTGCAGGTCAATGCGTGCACCTTCCTGATATTCTGATACCCCGTGGGCTGGCGGGGTCAGCACCGTCGGCACGGACCACGGGAGCTAGTTTGGCGATGCCAGCGCATGCCGCGCGACCACTTGCCACTCGACCAGCACTAACCACGCACATCTTTGTGACCGGGGGCGTGACCTCGAGCCTCGGAAAGGGGCTTACCGCATCCAGCCTTGGCAGGCTGCTCAAGATGCGTGGTCTCCGGGTCAGCATGCAAAAGCTCGACCCGTACTTGAACGTCGATCCGGGCACGATGAACCCGTTCCAGCATGGTGAGGTTTTCGTGACCGACGACGGCACGGAGACCGACCTGGACGTCGGGCACTACGAACGGTTCCTGGACACCAGGCTGCCTGGCTCGTCGAACGTGACGACCGGGCAGATCTACTCAAGCGTGATCGCCAAGGAGCGCCGCGGCGACTACCTGGGCGACACCGTCCAGGTCATCCCGCACATCACCAACGAGATCAAGAGCCGCATCATCGACATGGGCGGACCCGAGACCGACGTGGTAATCACCGAGGTCGGCGGTACAGTCGGCGACATCGAATCGCTGCCGTTCCTGGAGGCGATCAGGCAGATCAGGCATGAGATCGGCCGAGACCGGTGCTTTTTCCTGCACGTGTCGCTGCTGCCTTACATCGGCCCGTCGGGCGAGCTCAAGACCAAGCCGACGCAGCACTCGGTTGCCGCGCTGCGCAGCATCGGCATCCAGCCCGACGCGATCGTGTGCCGGTCAGACCGGCCGCTCAGCGGCGCGCTCAAGCGCAAGATCAGCCTGATGTGCGACGTGGACGAGGAAGCGGTGGTTTCGACGCCGGACGCGCCGTCGATCTACGACATCCCGAAGATCTTGCACTCGGAAGGGCTCGATGCCTACGCGGTGCGCCGGCTCGGGCTGTCGTTCCGCGATGTGGACTGGAGCGACTGGAACGAACTGCTCGGCCGGGTCCACCGCCCGGCGAGGAGTGTCACGATCGCGCTGGTCGGCAAGTACGTCGACCTGCCGGATGCCTACCTGTCGCCGGCCGAGGCGCTGCGGGCTGGCGGCTTCGGCAACGACGCGAAGGTCGACATCAGGTGGGTGCCGAGCGACAACTGCCAGACGCCGGAGGGCGCGGCGCGGCACCTCGACGGGGTGGACGGCATCTTGATTCCCGGCGGGTTCGGCGTACGCGGCATCGAGGGCAAGATCGGCGCGGTCAGGCACGCGCGGTTGAACAAGATCCCGATCCTGGGGTTGTGCCTCGGACTGCAGTGCATGGCGATCGAAGTCAGCCGCGACATAGCGGACCTCGACGGCGCGAATAGCGCCGAGTTCGATCCGGAGACCCCTTATCCGGTAGTGGCGACGATGGAGGATCAGGAGGATGTAGTGGCCGGAGAGCGGGACATGGGCGGCACGATGCGGCTCGGGCTCTACCCGGCTGTGCTGGCCGAAGGCAGCATTGTCCGGGGGCTTTACGGCACCGATGTGGTGCAAGAACGGCATCGGCACCGGTACGAGGTCAACAACTCCTATCGGGAAACGCTGGAGGAGGCCGGGCTGATCTGCTCGGGCCTGTCGCCGGACGGGCGGCTTGTCGAGTTCGTCGAGATGCCGCAGACGCAGCACCCGTTCTTCGTCGCCACCCAGGCGCATCCTGAGTTCCTGTCCCGGCCGACTAGGCCGCATCCGCTGTTCAGCGGCCTCATCGCGGCCGCGCTTGAGCATTCCAGGTCCCGCCCGGCTCAGTCGGTGGCCGCGGTCAGCGGCGGCCGTTCGGTGGCGAGCGCGTGAGTAGCGTCGTGCCGGAGGCGCGCCAGGTGAACACCGTGCCGGAGGCGCGCAAATGAGTACTGGCTGGCTGTCCGATGTGGTGGAGAGGTGGCCGGTGCCGGCCAGCGACGTGATCGTCAAGAGCAATATCGTGACGGTCCGGCGGGACACCGTGCGGATGCCCGACGGGCAGGACGCGGAACGCGACGTCGTCGAGCATCCCGGCGCGGTGGCCGTGCTTGCCATCGACGACGCCGACCAGGTGCTGCTGATCAGGCAGTACCGGCATCCGGTCGGCAGGCTGCTCTGGGAGATACCCGCTGGCCTACGCGACGTTCCTGGCGAGCCGCTGGTGGAAACCGCCCAGCGTGAACTACTTGAGGAGGCCGGCTACCTAGCCTCAGACTGGCATGTGCTCGCAGACATATTCACATCGCCGGGATTCAGTAACGAACGGCTCAGAGTCTTCTTGGCTACGAACCTCACGCACGTGCCGGATGCCGAACGTGATTACGTTCCCAACCACGAGGAGGCGTATCTGAAGATCGAGTGGGCGCCGCTCGATGTGGTCGTCTCGCGGTTCCTCGCCGGAGAACTACACAACGGAGTGACAGCAGTCGGCGTGCTCGCGGCCTACGTGGCGAGACAGGGCGGTTTCGCCGCGCTCCGCGGCACCGACGCACCGGAACGCTAGGAAGGACGCTGGGTCATGAAGGTTGGCATTCCCAAGGAAGTCAAGAACCACGAGTACCGTGTGGCGATCACTCCGGCGGGCGTGCACGAACTAGTCAGGTTCGGGCACGAGGTTTTCGTCCAGCAGGACGCAGGCGCCGGCTCGGCGATCCCCGATGACGACTTCGTGACCGCCGGTGCCCAGATCCTGCCGACCGCCGACGATGTGTGGCAGGCTGGCGATCTGATTCTCAAGGTCAAGGAGCCGGTGGAAGAGGAATACCACCGGATGCGCAAGGACCAGGTGCTGTTCACCTACCTGCACCTGGCCGCGTCCAAGGCGTGCACCGACGCGCTGGTGTCGTCGGGTATCACCGCGATCGCTTATGAGACCGTGCAGTTGCCCGACGGGTCGCTGCCGTTGCTCGCGCCCATGTCCGAGGTGGCCGGCCGGATGGCGCCCCAAGTCGGCGCCCATCACCTGCAACGTGACGGCGGCGGCCGCGGCGTGCTGATGGGCGGGGTGTCCGGTGTGTACGCGGCTAAGGTCGTCGTGCTCGGCGCTGGCGTGTCCGGCATGAACGCGGCGGCGATCGCGCTTGGCATGCAAGCCGAGGTGCTGCTGGTGGACAAGAATGTCGGGAGGTTGCGCTCGGCCGATGCTATCTATCAGGGGCACTGCCAGACCGTCGCGTCCAACGCCTACGAGATCCAGCGTGCGGTGATCGACGCTGACCTGGTGATCGGCGCGGTGCTGGTGCCGGGGGCCAAGGCGCCCATGCTGGTTTCCAACGACCTCGTCTCGCGGATGAAGCCAGGGTCTGTGCTCGTCGACATCTCGATCGATCAAGGTGGCTGCTTCGAGGACTCCAGGCCGACCACCCACGCGGCCCCCACGTACCTGGTGCACCAGTCCGTGTTCTATTGCGTGGCTAACATGCCAGGGGCGGTTCCGCACACGTCGACGTACGCGCTGACCAACGTCACGCTGCCGTACGCGATGGAAATCGCCAAGTATGGCTGGCGTGAGGCGCTGCGGCGGGACCCGTCGTTCGCCCCCGGGCTGAACACCCACGACGGCGCGATCACCTGCGGACCGGTCGCCGAGGCGCATGGAGTCCCGGCTGTCCCGCTGTTCGAAGTGCTGAGCTAAGTGGTGCCGTGCTGAACGGCACGGGGCTGGGTGGTGCTGGACTGATTGGGGTTGGGCTGACATCTCTGTCGATGCGGCGGTCCGTCGCTACCTCGACCACCTTGCCGTCGAGCGTGGGCTAGCCGCCCACACTCTTGAGGCGTATCGGCGGGATCTGCGCAGGTACGCGGCCACGCTGGCGGTAGCCGGGCGGACCGAGGTCGGCGACGTGACCACGACCGACGTCGCCGACTACGTCGCCGGGTTGCGTGCGGGAGACCCCGACCACCGGCCGCTAGCGGCTAGCTCAGCGGGGCGGGCGGTGGTGGCGGTGCGCGGGTTGCACGCGTTCGCTCAGGCTGAGGGGCTGGCGGAGGCTGATCCGGCCAAGGCCGTGCGGCCGCCAGTGCCGCCGCGCAGGCTGCCGCACGCGATCTCGGTTCCTGACGTGGAACGGCTGCTGCAGGTAGCCGGGGACTCACCCGCACGACGCAGAGACCGGGCACTGCTCGAACTGCTCTACGGCACTGGCGCCCGGATCTCCGAAGCGCTTGGGCTGGATGTGGAGGATCTTGACCTGTCGGGAGAGTTGGGTGGCTCGGGCGGGTCTGAGGGATCGATCTCGACCGTGAGGTTGGCAGGCAAGGGCGGCAAGGAGCGGATCGTGCCAATCGGCAGCTACGCCCGCCGCGCGCTCGACGCTTACCTGGTCCAGGCGAGGCCGTCGCTGGCGGCCGGCACCCGCGGCGGGCAGCCGAGCAGGGCGGTCTTCCTCAACGCCCGCGGTGGCAGGCTTACCAGGCAGGGCGCGTGGGGCGCGCTGCGGGCCGCCGCGGCCAAGGCCGGGCTCGACGAGATCTCGCCGCACATGCTCAGGCACTCGTTCGCCACCCACCTGCTCGATGGCGGCGCGGACGTGCGGGTCGTCCAGGAGTTGCTCGGGCACGCGTCGGTGTCTACCACCCAGGTGTATACGCTCGTCACCGTGGACAAATTGCGCGAGGTGTACGCGGCCGCCCATCCCCGTGCGCTCGGCTAGTGCTCCCTACCTGGGCAGATGATCATCTGCGGGGCCAGGCGGCTGAATTGCCTGCAAACGGTGAGTCGGCTTGCCGCGGCCTAGTGCAGGCTTTAGAGTCCGGAACGCAGCCGTCCGCAGCGTGCGCGGCTGCCGGGGAGGTGCAGAAGTCGTGGCAGCTTCACTGCTATCGGCGGTGTCCGCCAGTAAGTTCGGCCCGACTGGTCGCCCGCTTCCGGTTTTTCCTGAGCCGGAACCGCTGCTGCGGCACGGTCCTGCGCGCGTCGTCGCGGTCTGCAACCAGAAGGGCGGGGTCGGCAAGACCACCACGACCATCAGCCTGGGCGCGGCGCTGGCTGAGGTCGGTCGGCGGGTGCTGCTCGTGGATTTCGATCCGCAGGGTGCGCTGTCGGTCGGTCTGGGCTTCCAGCCGCACGAACTTGACGCCACCGTCTACAACGTGCTGATGGGGGCCGGGGTCACGGCGCGGGACGTGCTGTTCCCGACCAAGGTCGACGGCATGGACCTGTTGCCGAGCAACATCGATCTGTCCGGTGCCGAGGTCCAGCTGGTGCACGAGGTCGGTCGGGAATTCATTCTCGGCCGGGTGCTCGCGCCATTGATACCCGACTACGACATCGTGCTGATCGACTGCCAGCCCTCGCTTGGGCTGCTCACCGTCAACGCGCTGACCTGCGCCGATGGCGTACTCGTGCCGCTTGAGTGCGAGTACTTCGCGATGCGCGGCGTGGCGTTGCTGATGGAGACGATCGACAAGGTCTCGTCCAGGCTGAGCCCCAAGCTGACCATGGACGGGTTGCTCGCCACCATGTACGACTCGCGTACTCTGCATACACGGGAGGTTCTCGCCGGAGTCGTGGCGGGCTTTGGCGACAAGGTATTTCATACCGTCATTAGCCGGACAGTTAAGTTCCCAGATGCATCGGTCGCCGGAGAACCGATCACGGTCTTCGACCCATCGTCGGCCGGCGCGGCTTCCTACCGGGAGCTCGCCAGGGAGGTGCTTGACCGGTGGCGCAGGGCCGAGCTAGGCGGTCAGGGCAACGCCGGGTAAAAGTACCCGGCATTTCCGAACTGCTACGCCCGGCGGCCGCGAGCCCGGTCAGTGCCGACCAATTCGACGTCAACCTGCGTCAGGCCAGCGGCAGAGAGAGCCACAGCCATAAAATCACCGTGTATCTGTCCAGCGCTGAACTTCTTGACCTGGAACGGGCCAAGTTGACGTTGCGTGGCTTGGGCATATCCGCTGACCGCGGCCGGATCGTCAGGGAAACCCTGGCAGTCCTGCTGGCGGACTTGGACGCCCACGGCGAGGACAGCCTGATAGTGCGCCGGCTACGCGAGGAACACGGCGCGAGGGAAGTTTGACGCAAAGGATTCAGAACGGCATGGCGAAAGATGGGCCCGAACAGGACGGGCGGGTCCACGGCTTCGAAGTGCACCTGGATGTCTTCGAAGGCCCGTTTGACCTGCTGCTCGCGCTGATCGGCAAGCACAAGCTCGACATCACCGAGATCGCGCTGTCGGTGGTGACCGATGAGTTCATCAGCTACCTCGGCGCGCTTTCCGACCAGTGGGACCTCGACCAGGCGAGCTATTTCCTCGTGGTGGCCGCCACCCTGCTGGACCTCAAGGCGGCCCGGCTGCTGCCGTCCGGCGAGGTTGATGACGAGGAAGACCTGGCATTGCTGGAGGCCAGGGATCTGTTGTTCGCCCGGCTACTGCAGTACCGCGCCTACAAGGAAGTCGCGGCGATCTTTGCCGGGCACATAGCCTCGCAGAGCCGCAGGTTTCCCCGGCGGGTGCCGATGGAGCCTCGGTTCGCCGACCTGCTGCCGGAGGTGCTGCTCGGGCTTGGCCCGGATCAGTTCGCCGCGATCGCGGCGGCGGTTCTCGCACCCCGACGGCCCCCGGTAGTCTCGACGGCGCACTTGCATTCGCCGAGGACGACGGTCAGGGAGCAGGCGGTCATCGTCGCGGCCAAGCTGCGGATCGCTGGCCGTGCCTCGTTCCGCTCGTTGTCCAAGGACTGCGAGGACACTTACGAAGTTGTCGCGAGATTCCTGGCCGTGCTTGATCTGTATCGGGACAAGCAGGTGTCGTTCGAGCAGGCGACGCCGCTCGGTGATTTGTATATCAGCTGGCTAGCCGAGGATGATTCGGTTGACGCCGAGGATGAAGCCGGCGCGGTGGCCGGAGAGCCGGCCCAACCAGACGACAGGCAGAGATGAACACGGCACAGGACCCGCCCAACCCACCCGAGCACCTACTCGAGGCAGAGCCATCCGAGGCAGAGCCATCCGCGGCAGAGCCATCCGAGGCAGAGCCAGCGCCAGCGCTGTTCCAGCTGACTGATCTCAAGTCGAGCCTCGAAGCGATCTTGCTGGTCGCCGACGAGCCGGTGCCGCTCGGCGTGCTCGCCCAGGTGCTTGAGCTGCCGAGGGAGACGGTCGGCGAAGCGCTGGCCGAACTCGCGGGTCTCTACACCGAGCAAGGACGAGGCTTCGACCTCCGTGCGGTGGCCGGCGGATGGCGGTTCTATACCAGGTCGGAGTACGCGCCGGTGGTCGAGAAGTTCGTCCGGGACGGCCAGGAGGTCAGGCTGACCCAGGCGGCGTTGGAAACGCTGGCCGTTGTCGCTTATCGGCAGCCAGTCGGCCGGTCGCAGGTATCGGCGGTTCGCGGGGTCAACTGCGACGGCGTGATGCGCACGCTCACGCTGCGCGGCTTGGTCGAGGAAGCCGGAAACGACACCGAAACCGGTGCGATCCTGTTCCGCACCACCTCGTACTTCCTTGAGCGGCTCGGGCTGGCAGGCCTTGACCAGCTTCCCGAGCTTGCGCCTTTCCTGCCCGATCAGATCGACGACGAGGCCGATGCGGGGTCAAGCCGTGCGGGAGCGTAACCGGGAGCGTAACAAGGCCGGCCAGCCGGACCGTTCCGGACGAGCGGGCCGCCCAGGCCGCCCGGCGGCGCCGCCAGCGCGCAAGCAGGTGCCGGCGTCGCCCGCCCGGAGTCAAGCGACGGGCCCGCCGGCCCACCGGATGCCGGACTACGACGATGACGACTGGGGTGCGCCGGGCGAGCGCGACTCACTCATCGACGTGCCGGGCGGAGTCCGACTGCAGAAGGTGCTCGCCGCGGCCGGACTGGGCAGCCGGAGAAGCTGCGAAGACCTGATCGGCGCTGGCCGGGTCGAAGTCGACGGCGAGATCGTGCGCAGGTTCGGCGCGCGAGTGGACCCCGAGCAGCAGATCATCAGGGTCGACGGCAAGCGGATCCCGGCGCGGGCCGACCTGGTCTATCTCGCGCTGAACAAGCCGCCGGGCGTGGTCAGCGCGATGTCTGATGACCGGGGTAGGCGCACGATCGCTGACTTGGTCGGCGATCGCGGCGAACGGCTGTTTCACGTAGGCAGGCTCGACTTCGACACCGAGGGCCTGATCCTGCTGACCAACGACGGTGAACTCGCTCACAGGCTCGCCCACCCCCGGTACGGCGTGCTGAAGACGTACCTGGCCGAGGTGCCCGGGCCGGTGCCCAGGGACCTTGGCCGCAGGCTGACGACCGGGGTTGAGCTCGAAGACGGTACTGTAGTCGCCGACCGGTTCCGCGTTGTCGATAAAGCCGGTGGCCGGGTACTCGTCGAACTCACCGTGCACGAGGGTCGCAAGCACGTGGTGCGGCGGATGCTCGCGACAGTAGGCCACCCGGTCAGCCGGCTGGTCAGGACCCAGGTCGGGCCGGTCAACCTCGGGTCGCTGCGCCCGGCCGCCACCCGGCGGCTGACGACAGCCGAGGTGGGGGATCTCTACGCGGCCGTAGGGATGTAGCAGGCGGAGGAGAGTTCGTGCAGGTCAGAGCCATCAGAGGCGCTGTTCAGGTCGATGCTGACGACCGTCAGGCGATCCTGGACGGTACGGCTGAGCTTGTCACCGCCGTGATGAGCAGGAACGGCCTGAGCACGGACGACGTGATCAGCGTGATCTTCACGGCTACGCCGGATCTCACCTCGGAGTTCCCCGCGCTGGCGGCGCGATCGCTTGGCTTTCAGGAGGTGCCGCTGATCTGCGGTACCGAGATGAGCGTGCCTGGTTCGATGCCCCGGGTCGTCCGGCTGATGATGCATGTCCAGACCGGCAAGAGCCGCGCCGAGATCCAGCACGTCTACCTGCGCGGCGCGGCGGCGCTCCGGCTGGACATCGCGCAGTGAGCACGGAACGGGCGGGCGTGCCGACGAGCGCCGTCGTTGTCGGCACCGGCCTGATCGGGACTTCGATCGCGCTCGCGCTGCGGGCAGCGGGCACCAAGGTCTGGCTGGCCGACACCGATCACCGTGCGGTCCAGCTCGCCGCCAACCTAGGGGCCGGTGAAGTGCTGCCGGCCGATGCCGCGCTGGGTGATGCTGCTCTGGCTGGCGCTGCTCTGGCCGAACCGGCTGACGTCGCCGTGCTCGCGATGCCGCCTATGCTGGTGGCCAGCTCGCTGCGGGCAGCACAGCGCAGCGGCCTGGCCCGCTGCTACACCGACGTGGCCAGCGTCAAGCAGTTGCCGCTGCTCGGAGCCGCCGAACTGGGCTGCGACCTGACCACCTACGTGCCAGGACATCCGATGTCCGGCCGGGAACGCTCGGGCCCAGCCGCCGCTCGTGCCGACCTGTTCGTCGGGCGTCCCTGGGTCATCTGCCCGGTAAGCGATACCGCGCCCGAGTGCGTGGAGATCGTGGCTGGTCTGGTCAGCGCCTGCGACGCGGCACTGGTGCGAATGTCTGCGGCCGAGCACGATCAATGCGTCGCGCTGGTATCGCACGTGCCGCACCTGGTCGCGTGGGCCATGGCGGCTCGGTGCGCGGAAGCGGGCGAGCGCACGCTCGCGCTGGCCGGACCCGGGCTGCGCGACGTGACCAGGATCGCGGCCAGCGACGCTGACCTGTGGACCGAGATTCTCAGCGCCAACGCCGGGCCGGTCCGCGAGGTGTTGCTGGCTGTCGCCGGGCAGATCAGCGCGGCCGCCGAAGTTCTGGCGGACATCTGCGCCGGTAGCGACGCGGCCTACAAGCAACTGACCGCGCTACTCGAAACCGGCCGCGACGGCGTCGCCAGGATCCCGGGCAAGCAAGGCGGGCCGGCGCCCGATTACGCGATCGTTCAGGTTGTCATCGGCGACAAGCCAGGCGAGCTAGCCAGGCTGTTCGCGGCCGCCGGGGTAGCGGGCATCAACATCGAAGACGTCCGGATCGAGCATTCGCTGGGCCTGCCAGTCGGCGTTGCCGAGCTATCCGTGCGGCAAGAAGCGGTGCCGCGGCTATCAGCGGCGCTGGCCGCTGGTGGCTGGCCGGTAGCATCACCAGCGTGAGAGAAGGCGGAACGCCGGACCCGGGGCTCGTCATCGCCGTGGACGGCCCATCGGGCTCAGGAAAATCGACCGCGGCGCGCGGGGCCGCGGTCGCACTCGGGCTGCGCTACCTGGACACCGGAGCGATGTACCGTGCGGTCACCTGGTGGATGCTCGAGCACAACATCGACCTGGCCGACACCGACTCGGTGGTCAAGCACGGCATCGCGCTGCGCATCGACATCAGCACCGACCCGGCCGAGCAGCACGTGCTGGTGGACAACATGGACGTAACGACTGCGATCAGGAGCCGCCGGGTATCCAACGCGGTGAGCCTGGTCGCCGCGATCCCGCGGATCCGCGAGTTCTTGAGGACGATGCAGCGGGAGATCATCACTCAGGCCGAGGCTGAGGATGGCGGGATCGTGGCTGAGGGTCGCGACATCGGCACGGTGGTCGCGCCGCGGGCGCGCGTGAAGGTGTTCCTGACCGCCAGCGAACAGGCCAGGGCCGAACGCAGAACCGCCGAGCTAGCCGCCGCCGTCACGGCGTCGTCCGTCACGGGCTCGCTCGACGCCGATCTCACCCGCCACGAGCAGGCGAACCGCGACCGGCTCGACGCGCCGCAAACCCAGCAGGCCGCCGATGCGGTCGAAATTGATGCCACCGAACTTGGCCAAGCCGATGTCATCGCCCAGATCGTCGACCTGGCCAGATCGCGAGCGCGGGCGTGAGCAACAATCCTGAGGCCGCCACGCGGCCCGACGTCGATCTCGACACGGTCGATGCCGGTTTTGATGAGGCAGCCGACGAGCCGACACCGGTGCTAGCCGTCGTCGGGCGGCCCAATGTCGGCAAATCGACTTTGGTCAACCGGATACTCGGCAGCAGGCAGGCCGTGGTCGAGGACACCCCGGGAGTCACCCGGGATCGGGTCGCCTACGACGCGACCTGGCGCGGCCGGGCGTTCACGCTGGTCGACACCGGCGGCTGGGACCCTGCGGTGGAAGGCTCGGGCGTGCTCGCGGCCAAGGTAGCCGCGCAGGCCCGGGTCGCCGTCGACGCGGCGGACGCGGTGCTGTTCGTCACCGACGCCGTGGTTGGCGTGACCGACGCTGACGCGGCGGTGGCCGCCGTGCTGCGCCGGTCGAAGAAGCCGGTCGTGCTAGCGGCCAACAAGGTGGACGACGCGCCCGCCGAAGCAGGCGCGCACTCGCTTTGGTCGCTCGGCCTCGGCGAGCCGATCCCGGTGAGCGCGCTGCACGGCCGGGGCAGCGGCGACCTGCTCGACGTGCTGCTCGACGCGTTGCCGGAGGCGCCCAGCGAGCGGATCGGCGAGCAGGCCGCGCGCCGGGTCGCGCTGATCGGCCGGCCCAACGTGGGCAAGTCGAGCCTGCTCAACAAGCTTGCCGGGCAAGATCGGGTACTGGTTGACGCGACCGCGGGCACCACCAGGGACCCGGTCGACGAACTCATCGAGCTTGGCGGCAAGACTTGGCGTTTTGTCGACACGGCCGGCATTCGCAGGCGCGCGAGCCACGCGCAGGGCGCCGACTACTTCTCCGCGCTGCGCACCGAGCGCGCACTGGAGCGCGCTGAGGTCGCGGTCGTGCTCGTGGACGGCAGCGAACCGCTTGCCGAGCAAGACCTGCGCATCGTCTCGATGGTGATCGAGGCAGGCCGAGCCTTGGTCATCGCCTACAACAAGTGGGATCTGGTCGATGAGGACCGCAGGTACTTCCTCGACCGTGAAATCGACCGGCAATTGCACACCGCGCGGTGGGCGCCGCGAGTCAACATCTCCGCCGCGACCGGATGGCACACCGATCGCCTCGTCCCCGCGATCGAGAAGGCCATAGGCGGCTGGGAGACGCGCGTCCCGACGGCCAGGCTGAACGCCTGGCTCAGCGCCCTGGTCGCGGCGACACCGCCACCGGTCAGGGGCGGCAAGCAGCCGAAGATAATGTTCGCGACCCAGGCGGGGATCCAGCCTCCTCGCATCGTGTTGTTCACGTCGGGTTTCCTGCAGGCCGGCTACCGCCGTTTCATCGAGCGCCGGCTCCGCGAGGAGTTCGGCTTCGAAGGCACCCCCGTGCACGTCTCGATGCGCCTGCGCGAGAAGCGCGGCGCCCGCCGCTGACGCCCGTGCCCGAACTAACCCTGCCCACAGCGACCGTCAAGGAGTCATTCCTGGTCGGCGCCCGTGCGCTGTGCGAGGAGGATGGCACGTCCACCGCCTGGCTGGACGAGGCCGTCGCCGACTTCGACGCGCTCGTGGCCAAGCGTTCAGCGATCAGGCAGATGTGGGACGTGCCGGTCACCGAGCTTTGGTTCGTCGACGGAGCGTGCTACATCGGGACCGTCATGATCAGGCACGAGCTGACGCCGCAGCTACGCCACGACGGCGGCAACATCGGCTATCACGTGGTTCCCGGCCAGCGTCGGCGCGGGCACGCGACCGCGATGCTCACCGCTGCCTGCGCCTGGTGCCGCGATCTTGGAATGACCGAGGTTCTGGTCACCTGCGCGGCCGACAACTTGGCATCGCGCCGGGTAATCGAGGCTAACGTCGGCGTGCTCGCCGCCGACGGTGCCGATAGTTCTGGCGGCGCTGGCGGTGGCGTGCTCAGGTACTGGATCGACCTGTCCGGCGGCTAGCGCGAGATCCTGGCGAGCAACGCCCGCAGCAGGCCGAACGACTCGTCGTCGTTGGCGTCGCCGGCGTGCGGCGCGCGAAACTGGCTAACTGTGATCGCGATGTCAGCCAGGTCCCAGCGCAGCCTGAACAACTCAAGCGCCGCCGACCTCGGCGTGATGCCGGTCGCTCGCTGATATCTCGCGAGAATCGAACCGTCGCCGGGGTCCAGGCTCCACAAATCCCGTTCCGGCGGTGCGACGGCGGCGGTGTCCCAGTCGATCAGCTTCCAGCCATCGGCCGTCAGCATGGTGTTGCCGGCATGCGGCTCCCCGTGGGTCAGCACCATCGGCTCGTCCGCCGACCTGACCCGGGCCGCAAGCTCGTCGTAGCGGGCGAGCAACCGCCGGACCGGCCCGGCGTGCGCCGCGATCAGGTCAGCGGTCTGGCGGCCATAAGGACCGACGTCGGCGAGGCCCGCCGCGACAGCGTGATCACCGGCGCCGCCGACTGCGGCGAGCACCACGTCAAGCTCGTCACGATGATCGATCCCGAGGTCGTCGATGACCGCGCGAGCGCGGGCCCGCGATGGCGCGGTGTGCATCGCGACAACCAAGTCGAGCACCGCCAGCCGGTGTTCTTCGCTGCTGAAAGGACCCCAGCCGAAACTCTGCCCGTCCTGGAACGGATAGAGAGCGACGGTGAATCTATCGGCCAGCCGCACCACGGGCTCGCCCGAGTTAGCGGCGACCGGCGCGACGACGAACGCCGTGCCCAAGTCAGCCAGATCCGCCGCGGTCGCGAGGGCGGCGGACAGCCGAGCGAACACCGCGTCCAGTGGCTCAGCCAGCGACTTGCGCTTGATCGCAAGCTCGTCGGCGGTCACGAACCAGGTAACGCCGGCCCCGTCGACGACCTCCCAGTGATGGCTGCCGAAGCCCAAAGCGCGATACTGCGTTGACGCAACCGACAGCCCCCAGCCGGCTGACAAAGCCGCCGCGAGCAAGTCCGGGCTCAGCCCATCAGGCGGATTCAGCACCGCACCACCTTAAAGACCGCTAGGGGCCCACGCTGCTGCTGTGACGACAGCAAGGGTCCCACGCTGTTCCGGGTGGCGAGAGCCCGGCGGCAGCTAGGGGCCCACGCTGCTCCGCCGCCCAGCAGGCTAGACCAGCCGGGAGCCAGGCGGTCGTCGGGACGAGCATCGGGCCGCCGCTGCGGTCCGGAAAGGCAGGTGCCGCACAACGAAACCCGCGTGTTGATAATCTGCGCGCACTATTAGCATCGTCGGGCCGGCGTCGTCGTTCTAAGGAGCCTGGAATGCCAGCAGAACCTATCGGCCAGCTATCGGTCGCACTCGATGCCACCGGTCAGTTGATCGCGGCGGTCGGTGACGCGCAGTGGGCCAGGCCCACGCCGTGCACTGATTGGGCGGTGCGTGACCTGGTGCGGCACCTTGTCGCTGGCAACTACTTGTTCGCGACCGCCGTCGATGGCAAGCAACGTCCGGTTATCGACGAGGCCGCCCCGGCCGATGCCGACCTGCCCCGCGCTTACCATGATTCCGGCGCGGCGCTGATCGAGGCGTTCAGCCAGCCCGGCGCGCTGGAACGGCTGGTGATCGTCCCGATCGGCCAGGTTCCGGGCGTTGTCGCGTTGCATCTGCGGGTGACCGAGATTCTCGTGCATGGCTGGGACGTCGCTACGGCGACCGGACAACGCGCCGAGTTCCCCGACGACGTCGCCGAGGCCGAACTGGCCTTCAGCCGCGCCAAGCTCGACGACATCCCGCCCGGTCGCAGGCCGTTCGCCGCGCCGCAGCCAGTCGCCGACGACGCCCCCGCGATCCAGCGCCTGGTTGCCTGCCTAGGCCGGGACGTCAGCGCCGGGTAGCCGCGGCCGGTCGGTACGATCGGCGTGGGCGGGGCACGTCGAAGCACGGGGCACGTCGAAGCAAAGGCGGACAATATGCGCTACCTGTCACTGGGCAACTCTGGGCTGGTCGTCTCAGCGGTCGGACTCGGCTGCAACAACTTCGGCGGGCGGCTGGACTCCGGCGGCACCCGTGCTGTCGTCGACGCCGCGATTGACGCGGGCATCACGCTGTTCGACACGGCCGACACTTACGGCGGCGGCGGCTCGGAGGAACTGCTCGGCGAGGTGCTGGCTGGCCGCAGGGAGCAGGTTGTGCTCGCCACGAAGTTCGGGCACCAGAACGCCGATATGGGCTACGGGCGCGCCGCGGGTGCCAAGGGCGGACGCGGCTACATCAGGCGCGCGGTCGAGCAGTCGCTGCGGCGGCTCCGCACCGACTACATCGACCTGTACCAGATCCACACGCCCGATCCGCATACGCCGATCACCGAGACGCTGGCGGCGCTGGGCGAACTAGTGACCGAGGGCAAGGTGCGTTACCTAGGCCACTCCAACTTCTCCGGCTGGCGGATCGCCGAGGCGGCCAGCGTCGCCGACCGGCTCGGCACCGCTCCGTTCATCTCGGCGCAGAACCACTGGTCGCTGCTTGAGCGCGCGGCTGAGGCCGAGGTCGTGCCCGCGTCCAGGCATTTCGGGCTCGGCGTGCTGCCCTACTTCCCACTGGCGAATGGGCTGCTGACCGGAAAGATCCGGCGCGGGCAGCCAGCCAAGGAAGGCACCAGGCTGGTCGGCCGCGACAGCTACGTCACCGAGGCCAAGCTCGACATCGTCGAAGCTCTCGCCGAATGGGGCAAGGTGCACGACGTCTCGCTGCTGACGATCGCGATCGGGTGCCTGGCCGCGCAGCCTGGCTGCGCCAGCGTCATCGCCGGCGCGATGTCCGCTCCGCAGGTCACCGCCAACGCCGCGACGGCGAACTGGACGCCGTCGCCAGAAGAACTCGCCGAGGTGGACGCGATCACGCTGGGCCTCGCCGGCTAGCGCGGATCGCGCGAGCGTACAGCGATCTGATCGCGGCGGTAAACGCCGACGAGTACGAGATGCTGGGTGAATCGCCGCCCTGCTGGTATCCGCCGATCACGCCGATCACCGCGCCGGTGCCCCTAGCCGTCCGCAGGTCGGTCAGCATCGGGCCGCCGCTCGTGCCGTCGCTGAAACCCGGGCAGATGAACATGACCTGATTAAGCGAGCCCGGCCGGAACGCGACCGCCTTGGTGGTGCACGCGACCGGGACGTCGGCGGCGTCCGGGTAGCCGACCGCCCTGATCGGCGCTGGCAACGGCGTATCGAACTTGATCCGTTCGGCTCCGGCCGCCTGCTGCACCGAGGCAGCGGAACCTCCGATTGACCGCGTCACCTTGAGGAACGCTACGTCGTCATTCGGGTCATGGTCAGCTGCCCACCGAGAGTCGACGAACACGGCGGCGACCTCCCACAGCCCGTGGCTGAACCGGCCATTCGCGTAGCCGGGTGCGAACACCAGGTTCCCGTTGGGCGACAGGCGTACCCCGCTCACGCAGTGCGCGGCCGTGATCAGCAGGTTCCTCCCCGGACTCGACACCACGCTGGCCGTGCAGAAGTGCGTGCCGAGGTGACCATGCGGGCGGGTGAACAGCGCGCCGACCGGCTCGGCGCGGATAACCGGGTGGCGGACCGCTGGCAGTGCCGCCGCGGCGTGGCCGGCCGACTGGTCGGCCGCCCGATGCTGGTCCGGTGCCCGGGTCAGCCCGAGCGCCGTGGCGACCACTAGCGCGGTCACTGTGACAAGCGGTGTCCCCGCCCACCGCCACAGCGGCCACTTCAGCTCATCCGACGTCATTCCTCCCCCGAGCACCATCACGCCGATTCAGTCCTATCCTGATTCTGCTGATATAAGCGGGACTCGACCCAAGTCAGATGTCCGCGTTCCACAGTCCTTGCCGAACCGTCGGCTTTTTGATCGACGCGTAAAACGCGCGTTGGCCGGCGCCGCGACAGGAGGTGTCCTGATGGTCCGCCGCAGCCTCTCGATCTGGGCGCCAGCGACCCCCATCATCGCAGCGATGGTGCTTGGTGTCGCGGTACTCACGGGCTGCGCGACACGCTCGGCTGCCAGTCCGGCGCAGGAAGGCGGCCAGCCGCCGCCGATCCCGCAAGCGCTCGGCGTGTCGGTGCCCGGGCTTAGCTGGGCAGTCGTGCGCACGGGCGGTCCTAGCGTGGGCGGTCTGTTCTGGCAACTCCTCGTTCAGGACCGACCCGCGGGCCGGTGGCGGCTGGCCACCCCGCCAGGAGTAGCCGACAACGGCGGCCTCGCGGTGGCCAGAACCGCCGACGGCGCGATGACGGCAGGGTTCGTGCCGAGCCAGTTGCTGAGGTTCACCCCTCTGGCCGTGACCAGCGACGCGGGCGCGCACTGGTCGCAAGGCCTGCTCCCGGCTGGCCTGATAGCCGGCCCTGACGCCCTGGCCGGGGTGCCAGGCGGTCGGCTCGTCGCGGTCACCGCCACGTCGGTGCTGCAGTCGGCGGCTGGCGCCGCTGGCTGGAGGTCGCTGGTCTCGCTCAGGGTGCTGGCGCGGACGGCGGCCGGCCGACGCTGTGGGCTGACGGGCCTGACCGGCGCGGTCGCTGAGCCAGATGGAACGATCGTGGTCGCCGGCGGCTGCGCTCACGCCGGAGCGATCGGGCTTTTCACCGCCACCACGACCGGCTGGCAGCTGACCGGTCCCGCCCTGCCACGCTCCGTTGGTCTCCGGTCGGCTAGCGTCGCCGGGCTGATCAGCACCAAGGCTGGTACCGCCGCACTGATCGCCGGGCGGACCAGCCACGGTGAGGTGCTGATACCCGCCTGGCTGGCCGCCAAGTCGACGTCGTGGACCACCAACCTCCCGGCGACCTTCACAGTCAGCGGCGTCACGTCGCTGGCCGCGTCCGCCGAGGGAGTCTGGGCTGCGGTGCTTGGCGGCCGGCGGGCGCTGATCACCCAGCCGCCCGGGGTGATCTCGCTGCCCGCGCCCGGCGCCACGCTGGTAACCGGCGCTGCTGGCGGCCCGCTCACCGCTCTCGTCCCGGGCCTGGATACGGTGGCCGTCTGGCTGCGGACGGCGTCCGGTGGCTGGCGCCGCAGCCAAGTGATCAACGTTCCTTCGACTCCGGGTGGGCAGTCGCACTGAGTGAGTCGATCGACGGGGAGTCGATGCCGGGCGGACCGCCGCCCGGCGTCACCGCGATGGCCAGGTACGGCGGCCCAGCCGCGATCGCGTTGATCGGGACCGGCCTGGCCGCATTCGCAGCCGTCATGATCCTCGGCCCGTCGGCGGCGGTGCCCAAGATCGACCCGGCCGGACCGCTGATCTGGCTAGAGTCCCGGCCGTCGGCTGGCCTGGTGATCGCGCTTGAACGGCTTGGCGCGCTAGCCGCGGCGCTCGGCACGGCGCTCGGGCTCGCCGTGATCCGCGGGGGGTTCCCGGGGGTCGCCCCCCAGGGCCAGCACAGCAACGGCTGGCGGCCTTCGCCGAAGCTGCTCGGCTTGCTCGGCCTGACCGGGGTCACGATCTTCGTGTTCCTGCCTCCGGCCGGGTCGACCGACGTGCTGAACTACGCCAGCTACGGCAGGATCGCCACCCTCGGGCACAGCCCGTACGTCACCACGCCCGCCCAGCTGTTCAGCTCAGGGGACCCTGTCGGCCAGTTGACGCCGACGGCCTGGCGGTCGGCTCCGACCATCTACGGACCGGTCGCGACCGCCGTTCAGTGGGCCGCCGCCGAACTTGGCGGCGGGTCGATGGCCAGGATCGTGTTCTGGATCAGGTTCGGCCACGCGCTGGCGTTCCTGGCCACCTCGGCCATGCTGCTCGGGCTAGCCGGAACAGACCAGCTCAGTCGGCTGCGGGTTGGGCTGCTGTGGACCGCGAACCCGCTGATGGCCTTCTGGCTGGTCGGCAGCGGTCACGTCGACGTGTTCATCGCGCTGCTCACCGCTGGTGCCTTGCTCGCGATCCGGCGCTGGGGAGTGGCAGGCGGCGTGCTTGCCGGAGTGCTGGCCGGCGCGGCGATCGCCGTCAAGATCACGTTCGCGGTCGTTGCCATCGGACTCACCTGGCTGGTGCGGCGCTCGGTCGCGATGGTCCTGGCCGGCGTTGTCGCTGCCGCGGCGACGGTCGGCGTGAGCTACCTGTGGCCGGACGCGACTAGCACCGTGACGATGAGCCGGCGGCTCACAGCCGGAGCCCGGTTCATCTTCTACCTGCCGCACCCGCTGGCCGCCAGGCCAGCCTTGCTCAGCGCGCTCGTGCTCGCGGCCACCGTTGTCGTGGCCGCGCTCCTGATGCGCGGCCTGCCGTCCGAGAACACTGACATCCGCGGCATCCGGCTGATGCTAGCGCTGGCGATCGCCTCGCTGGTTGTGCTGCCCGTGCAGACGCCGTGGTACGACGCGCTGATCTTCGTGTTGCTCGCGCTGATGCCGGCCAGTGGCTTGGACTATCTGCTGATCACCCGCTGTCTGCTGCTCACCGAGCTTGTCCTGCCTGGTGCGGCGCCCGACACTGGCGCCTTCAGCATGCTGGCCGCGGCGATCAGTCACGTGGGGCTTTTCTTTCTGCTGGCTCTGCTTGTCATCGAATCGCTGCGCGGCCGCTGGCGTCTGGGTACGGCGCGGCCGGTCCCCGCGTTACCCGACACCGAGACGCGGGAACCGGTCTAGCGGGCGGCACCGGTCAGGGCACGAGCCGGTGGATGTCCCTTGGGAACGCGGTGACCTGCCTGACATTGGCCGCGCCGGTCAGCCGCGCGGTCCAGCGCTCGAGCCCGATCGCGAACCCGCCGTGCGGCGGCATGCCGTGGCTGAACACCTGCAGGTAGCTGGCGTACTGGCCGATGTCCTCGCCGCGGCGCCGCGCGGGCCTTGATGTAGTCGCTGTAGTTGTGCAGGCGCTGGCCGCCGGTGACCAGTTCGAGGCCACGGAAAAGCAGGTCGAAGCTTCGTGAGAAGCCCGGCCGGGAGGGGTCGTGCTGGGTGTAGAACGGCCGCTTGCGCATCGGGAAGCCGGGCACGAACAGGAACTCGCTGCCGTGTTCGCGCAGTGCCCACTCGCCCAGCCAGCGCTCGTCGGCGGGGGATAGGTCAGGCTCGCCGCGCGGGTCCCAGCCCGCCTGGCTGGCCATCAGTTCCTGGGCGGCAGTGAAGTCGCAGTTCGGGAATCTGCGTGGGCACCTCGGGCAGCTTGACGCTTAGCAGGTCGACGGCCTGCCCCGCCCGGTCGGCGACGCCGGCCACCATCCCTGCGAACACGTCCCTGAGCATCGCCATCACGTCATAGTGGTCGGTGATGAACCCGAACTCGGCGTCCAGGCTGGTGTACTGCGCCAGATGCCTGGCCGTGTCGTGCGGTTCGGCGCGGAAGACCGGCCCGACCTCGTATACCCGCTCGAAGACGCCGACCATGGCCTGCTTGTAGAACTGCGGCGACTGGGCCAGGTAGGCGGGCTGACCGAAGTAGTCGATCGCGAATACGTTCGCGCCTGACTCTGTCGCCGATCTCGACGATCTTGGGCGTATGGATCTCGGTGAAGCCCTTCGCGTCGAGCGTGGCCCGGAAGCCGGCCTCGCTCGCCGCCGCGATGTGCAGGCCAGCGGCGCAGCATTGGATGCCGCAGGCGTGGTCGGCGCGTGGTCGAGCACCGTCGGCAGCGCGGCGGTCACCGTGGGCCGATAGAGGTCGAACGGCGGAGGCGACGCTGGCTCGCTCAGCGGAGTCAGCGTGGGCTCGGCTATCTCGGCGCCGCCTGGGGCCTGGTTGCTCGCCATGACCTCGCCGGTGACCGTCACCGGGGTCTCCTCAGTGAGCCTGTCGACAGCGCTGGCCGCTGCGGGGCCGGAGATCACCGCCTGGGCGAGGCCGCTGCCGGTCCCTGATGATCAGGAAGCTGACCGACTTGAGGTCACGTCGGCGGTGCAGCCAGCCGGACAAGGTCACTCGCTGGCCGATGTGGGCGCCGATCTGGCTTGCTAGTACTCGGGTAGAAGTCACGAGGCACTCCTGGGTAGTTGCGCCCCTTAGGAGTGCGGGCGAGAAGGGAACTCGCGGTGCCACCACACCTTCGCCGCACCCTGTCAGCCTGACGGCTGAGCCGAGCACGGCCTCGTTGCCCGGTCACGGGGGCTAGCCGACGGGGCATTGGGCTTGCCGCTGGCTGCGACGGCCGTCCTCCCCGCACTCGGGAGTGTCTTCACGACCGGGGGCGACGCCGCCTTCTCAGCTTCCGGCGGCTCTCTGTGCTCGCGGTACCAGCCGCTACTTGTCTCCGTCAGCGCGTTGCCACCCAGTCTATCGCGGTAGATCTGTGCGCTACTGTGACTGTGCGCCGAGTGCGAAAGGTGGCCGGTGCGATGAGTACATTTTCTGACGCCGGGACGGGGTACGGACCGCGCGGGCCGTCCGACGATCACCTCTGGGGACTGCTGTCGTATCTGCTGACGTTCGTCGCCGGATTCATCGCGCCGCTGGTCGTGTACCTGGTCAAGATGAACGAGTCACGGTACGTGCGCTACCACGCGGCCCAGTCGCTCAATATGTCGATCACGGCGTTCATCTACGCGTTTGGCGCGTTCTTCGTCGGCCTGATCTTGGCGATCGCGACCAAGGGGTGGGCCCTGGTGCTGGTCATCCCGCTGTTCATCGCCTACGCGGTGGCTCACCTGGTGTTCCTGATCATGGCGGCGATCGCCGCCAACAGGGGCGAGTACTACCGGGTGCCGACCATAATCTCGCTGCCAATGGTGCACTGAGTTCGCGCTATCGGTGTCTGCGCTATGATCTGTGCGTCCGATAGGGCGACGGGACGTGGCCCAGCTTGGTTAAGGCGCTGGTCTGGGGGACCAGAGAGCCCGGGTTCAAATCCCGGCGTCCCGACGAGGCGGCTTCGCCTACTCGCTGACCTTTGGTCAGCTTCGCGGGGGCCCGCGATTTTACCCGGGGGCCGAGCCCCCGGACCCCCACGGGGCGCATCGGGGCGCTTAGACCAGCATTGGGCGCTCCGACCAGCCACGGGGGCGCTTCGACCAGCCACGAGAGGGCGCTTAGACCAGGCACGGGGGCGCTTCGACCAGCCACGAGGTGGCGCTTGGACTAGGCATGGGGTGGCTGGGGGAGCAACTTCGGTGGGGTGCGGTACGTTGCTTTTGCGATGGGGATTGATGGGTTGACGCGGCCGTGGCAGCGGCGGTACCAGGCCGAGCAGGGTGGCGCGCGGTCGGGGAGGTTGCGGCGGCGCTGGGTGCGGCGCGGGTTGCGTGGCGTGGCCGGCGTGCTGATTGCCCTGGTCGTGGTGGCCGCGATCATCATGACGGTGACGCCCTCGGTCGGGACCGCGTGGTCGATCGCAAAAAGGCAGGCGACGGCGCATCACTCGGTATTTCCCGGCCCGGCCGTGCCGCGCAAATTCTCGGAGGCACTGATCGCGACCGAGGACCATAGGTTCGGGTCAGAGCCAGGAGTCGATCCCTACGCGATCGCCCGGGTGCTGCTCGCCGGGCTGACTGGCGGGGGTGACCAAGGCGGGGCAACCCTTTACCAGCAACTCGCCAAGGTCCTCTACACGCCGGGCAAGGGCGGTATTCCTACCGAGATCGAGCAGATCGCGTTGGCGATCAAGCTCAAGTACAGCTACAGCGACGCGCAGATCCTGCGCATGTACGCCGCCGTGGTGTACTTCGGGCACGGGTTCTACGGGCTGGAGGCAGCTAGTTGCGGGTACTTCGGCCGGCAGCCGGACCGGCTGTCGTGGCCGCAGGCCGCCGTGCTGGCCGGGCTGGTCCAGGCGCCGTCCGCCTACGATCCGCTTGAGTTCCCTCGGCTTACCCGATCGCGTGAGCAGCACGTGATCAGCAGGCTGGTCGCGACCGGAGTGCTCCCAGCCAGCGAAGCGGCATCCGCGCTGGCCGTCCCCATCACCCGGCTAACCCGAGGCGCAGGCGGCTGCCACGCCTAGCTGCCGTGGCCGCTCAACCGCGCGACAACGATGCCCCTGTTGAAGCTCCAGCTCAGGTGGATCCGCTAATCCATCTAACGGGTCCACTGAACTTGCGATGGATTCGGGCATCCATCGCGGTCTGCCGAGCTAGGCCTGCGATGGATTCGGGGATCCATCTGGGAAAACGGGTATGAATTCGGGGATTCATCGCAGCGCTGGACCGATCGAAACCGATGAATTCGGGGATCCATCGCGCGGGCCAGCCAGGGCGGCGAGGACAGCGTGGGGCAACGTTGCGGTGGTCGGCTGGCTGGCTTGGCTAGGAACTCCAGCGGTCGGGGTCTTCGGCTGCGGGGACCGGGGTGTGCGTGGCAGCCAGCATTGGCTGGACGCCGGAGTGGGCGGGATGCGCGGAATGCGCGGAATGCGCCGGGCCGTGTGGACCCGACTGCCTGACCGGGCGCTTGGCCGCCAGCGGAACCGGCTGTGGACCAAACGACTGGGGACCAAGCGCCTGGGAGGCGGCCTGCTGGCGGGCGGGCAGCGGTCGAGGTGCCCAGGCTGGCGGGGCGGGCTGGGCTAGCGCGGCGGGCTGGGTCGGCCGGGTGGGCTGGGTCGGCCGGGTGGGCTGGACTGGTGCTCGAGGTGCCCAGGCTGGCGGGGCGGGCTGGGCCAGCGGCGGGACTGGGGTGGTGCGGCCCTTGCGGTGTCGGCCGCGGCGCAACCTGGCGAGGGCGACTTCGGGGCGCACCCAGATCCACTTGCGGTAGGACCAGAACCTGAACAACGTCCCGATGCCGATGCCGGCGAGGTTCGCGATCGTGTACCAGACCCGGCCCGACCGACCGAGCAGGTCGGTGACTCCGAAGATGCAGGCGTACTGAATGAGCAGACCGACCCCGTTGAGGATGAAGAACAGGACCGTTTCGTTTCGCGCGCCGGCGCCCTGACGGTGCCGGAAACTCCAGTAGCGATTGCCCAGAAACGTTACGACGGTCGCGAAGACCGTGGCGACGGTCACTGACGTGAACTTGCCTAGCCCAAGCTCGAAATGGAGTGCGTCAGAGCCGGCGAGTACAACGACTACGCCAATGCCGCCGACAATGCCGAATTTAGCGCCTTCGTGAATGAGGTGGCGGAAGCGCTGGTAGAGCTGCCTCGCCGATATCGTCGCCTGGCCGGCCCCACGGCCAGTGTTCAATGCTGGCCCGCGGGGTGACGCCCTCCGCACCACCCGCGCCCCCCGCGCCTTCGGCTCATCAACGTGACTTTCCGGCCGGGCTGGTCGGCGTGGTGCTGCCGCTCGCGGGCGCGAGCACCGGCTCAAGTTCCTCGTGGCCGACCGGCAGGCCCGGCTGCTTGTTCGTCCAGATCCACCTGCGGTAGGACCAGAACCTGAACAGCGTGCCGAGAATGATGCCGACGATCAGCGCGACGTTTGCCGGGAACTTGCCGGTCTGGCCGAGCACGTGAACGGTGAAGCCTAGGCAGGCAAGCTGGATGGCCAGGCCGACGCCGTTGAAGACGAAGAAGAGAACGCCTTCGCGGCGCACGCTCGAGCGCTCGCGGTGGCGGAACGTCCAGTAGCGGCTGGCCACATAGGCGAACGTGGTGGCGACGGCGGTGGCGATGACGTTCGCGGTGAGCCAGCCGATGTGATGAGAGCTCGACCTGAGCAGGTTGGTGCCGCCATCGGTGATGATCACGCCGATGATGCCGACGATGCCGAACTTGGCGCTCTCATGGATGAGTTGCCTGAAACGCTCATACAGTCGCCTGGCACTATCCACCGAGGAGGCCTCCGTCCGATTGCATCATCTCGCGGTGCTACCCGCGCAGCTCGGGATCGATGCACCGACCGCAAGATTACCGTGCCAGCCGGGATACGTGGTCTGAGCCGGTGATTCACCCATGCTGATGTTGCATGCCAAAGTCAGCTAGATCACCCATAGTAGCTGATTGACCGTACTGCGTGGCGATTAGCGCGGCGGACCAGGCCGTGGCGCTGAGCAACCCATTCGGGAATGTCAGACCTGGCAGGTAAGGTCGCGGGCGTGGCTGACCATGATGTCCTGATTCGAGCGAGGGGGCTGACCAAGAGATTCGGCGACTTCACAGCGGTCGACGGGATCGACTTCGAGCTGAGCCGGGGCGAGGTGTTCGGCTTCCTCGGACCGAACGGAGCTGGCAAGTCGTCGACGATGCGCATGATCGGCTGCGTCTCGCCACCATCGGGCGGCGAGCTGACGATTCTGGGCATGGACCCGGTCAAAGACGGGCCGGCGATCAGGGCGAGGCTCGGCGTGGTTCCGCAGGAGGACACCCTAGACGTCGAGCTTACGGTGCGGGAGAACCTGCTGATCTACGGCCGCTACTTCGGGTTGCGACGTGACGTGATCGCCGATCGGACGGCCAAGCTGCTCGATTTCGTTCAGCTCGCCGAGCGGGCGCGTGACCAGGTCGAGCCGCTATCGGGCGGCATGAAGCGTCGCCTGACCATCGCCAGGTCGCTGATCAGCGAGCCAGAGATCCTGCTGCTCGACGAGCCGACCACCGGGCTCGACCCGCAGGCCCGGCACGTCGTGTGGGATCGCCTTTACCGGCTCAAGCAGCAGGGCGTCACGCTGGTCCTCACCACTCACTACATGGACGAGGCCGAGCAGCTGTGCGATCGCCTCGTCGTGATGGACGGCGGCAAGATCGCGGCCGAGGGCTCACCGCGCGACCTGATCGCCAGGTACTCCACGCCTGAGGTGCTTGAGCTTCGGTTCAGCCTGGACGAGCAAGAGCAAGCGCCCGACAAGCTGGCCGACGTCCCGGTGGCCAGGCTCGAGGTGCTCGCCGACCGGATCTTGCTGTACACGCGGGACGGCGACGAGACGCTCTCCGCCGTCCGAGCGCGCGGCTTGCAACCGGTCACGTCCCTGGTCAGGCGCAGCACCTTGGAGGACGTGTTCCTCCGGCTGACCGGCCGTCGGCTGGAGGACTGATGGCCGCCGTCGCCAGCAGCCAGTCGCGAGCGTTCGCGATCAGGAAGCTCCGGTTCTGGCTGATCAACTACCGCAGGACCTGGCGTGGGTCGATCTTTTCTAGCGTGGTGAACCCGGCGCTCTACCTCGGCGCGATGGGCCTGGGCCTTGGCAAGCTCGTCGACGCCCGCGGCACCGCGAGCCTCGGCGGGGTCAGCTACCTGGCGTTCCTGGCCCCCGGACTGCTGGCGGCCGGAGGCATGCAGACGGCTATGGGTGAGTCGGCCTACCCGATACTCGGATCGGTCAAGTGGCTCAAGACGTACCAGGCGGCGATCGCCTCGCCGCTCCGGCCGGTAGACCTGTTCCGCGGACACCTGCTGTTCACCACGATGAGGCTGTTCATGAACTCCGCCGTGTTCTTGGCGGTGATGGCCGCGTTCGGCGCGGTCAGGTCGGCGTGGGCGATCGCGGCCCTCCCGGCCGCCGTGCTCACCGGGCTCGCTTTCGCCGCGCCGATCGAGGCTTACGCGATCACCCGTGAGAAGGATGGCTCGTTCGCCTTGATATTCAGGTTCGGGGTGATCCCGCTCTTCCTGTTCTCCGGCACGTTCTTCCCCGTCACCCAGCTACCGGCGGTGATCAGGCCGCTCGCGTATGTCACCCCGCTATGGCACGGGGTCGCGCTCTGCCGGTCGCTGAGCCTGGGCACCGCCCAGCTTCTCCCGTCGATCGGGCACGTCGGCTATCTGGTCGCGGTGATCGCGATCGGCGTCTGGGTGGGCGGGCTGACCTACCGGCGGAGGCTGTATGCCTGACCTAGCTCTGCGGATACTGCCGCCCGCGTTGCTGCGCACCCGCAAGCTCGGGCTCGGCGGCGCGGGCAGCGGATACCTGATCGAGCGGCACGCCCGGGCTTACCGGCACGCCTGGGCCATGCTGATCTCGGGCTTCTTCGAGCCCTTGTTCTACCTGTTGTCGATCGGCGTCGGACTGGGCAAGCTGGTTGGCTCGGTCACCGGCCCGGCCGGGCATCTAGTCGGGTTCCCCAGCTTCGTCGCCCCCGCGCTGCTCGCGACCGCGGCGATGAACGGCGCCGTCTTCGACTCGACGTTCAACGTCTTCTTCCGGCTGAAGTACGCCAAGTTCTACGACGCGGCGCTGGCCACTCCGATGCGGCCCGATGAGATCGCGCTCGGCGAGATCGGCTGGGCGCTGATTAGGGGTGGCCTCTACGGGCTCGCGTTCATGGTGGTCATGCTGGCCCTTGGCCTCGTTCACTCGATCTGGGCGGTGGCCGCGGTGCCGGCCGCGCTGCTCATCGGGTTCGCGTTCGCGGGCGTCGGCATGGCGGCGACCACGTTCATGACGAGCTGGCAGCACTTCGAGTACGTGACCTTGGCCACCGTGCCGATGTTCTTGTTCTCGACGACGTTCTATCCGCTCTCGGTGTATCCGCGCGCGCTGCAGATCATCGTCGAAGCCACGCCGCTCTATCAGGGTGTCGCGCTGCTACGAGGACTCACACTCGGCGTCGTCGAACCTGGCCTGCTGTGGAGCGTGACGTACCTGGCGCTCATGGGGGCGACCGGGCTGTACATCGCCGGCCGCCGGATCACCAAGCTGCTGCTCAAATAACCCCACCAAGGAGCGCCCGCACATGGAAGTGCCCCGCCGCCTGGTGGGTCAGGCGGCGGGGCACTGGTAGGTGCTGGCTGGCCGGAAACGGGGGCTTCGGCCAGCCAGCGGCCCGGCGGCGGGGGGGTTCCGCCGGGCAGCACGATAGGCCTTGGCTGCGGTCTGCGGGCAGCGGGGGGAAGCTGCCTGACCGCTGGGGGGTTTGCCTTGGCCGGGCTGGTTCAGCTGCTGACTGCGGGGGACAGGCCGGGGGAAGCCATAGAGCCAGCCGACTGAACGGAGGAGTGCCACGGGCTCGGATCTAGCAAGTGATCAGGCCCGCAGTTCGTCATGCGAACGTTTGCTCCCTTGCGCTGCGTGCTTCATCGTGCTCGGTCAGTAACTAGGACGCGCGAGTGCGTCTGCAGGTTTCGTGATCTGGGTTACACATGGATTCCACATCGGCATGTCGCCGTCTTCACATCGTGCCGCGAGTCAGAGCCGGGCCAGAGCCACGCGGAGCGGGTCGAGCCCTATCGAGCCGAGCGCGAGCGCCTGGCTGTGGAACTGCCGGAGATCGAATGCCGAACCCTGCCGGGTCCTCGCGTCGTCGCGCGCCGCCAGCCAGATCCGCTCGCCGAGCTTGTAGGACGAGGCCTGACCTGGCCAGCCCAGGTACCGATCCAGCTCGAAGCGCAGCATCTGGTCATCCACCTGCACCCGGGACCGCAAGTACTCCCAGGCCAGCTCCGCGGTCCATCGTTCGCCTGGGTGCCACGGCGAGTCAGCGGGGATCGGCAGTTCCACGTGCACGCCAAGGTCGACCACCACCCGGGCGGCCCGCAGTAGCTGAGCGTCGAGCATGCCGAGCTTGTCGCCGGGATCGGCGAGGTAGCCGAGATCGTCCATCAGCCGCTCCGCGTACAGTGCCCAGCCTTCGCCGTGCCCAGCCACGAACCCATACAGCCGCTGCCAGTGGTTGAGCTCGTCGCGCATGAACACGGTCTGGGCGACCTGGAGATGATGGCCGGGGACGCCCTCGTGGTAGATCGTGGTGAGTTCCTTCCAGGTGGAGAAGTCGTCCACGCCGGCTGGCAGCGCCCACCACATCCGGCCTGGCCTGGTCCAGTCCTCGCTCGGGCCGGTGTAGTAGATGCCGCCATCCCCGGTTGGCGCGATCATCGCCTCAATCCGGCGGGCCGGCGGCGGTATGTCGAAGTGCGCGCCGTTCAGTTCGCTGATCGTGGTGTCAGCGACATCCTGCATCCACTCGCGAAGAGCGCCTCGCCCAAAGATCCGCCGGTCGGGATCGGCGTCAAGGGCGGCGACGGCGTCGGCCACCGAGCCGCCAGGGACGATCTTCGCGGCGGTCTGCCGCATCTCCTCCTCGATCCTGAGGACCTCGGACCAGCCCCAGGCATACGCCTCGTCCGGATCGATCGTGGCACCGAGGAAGAACCGCGAAGCAAGCTCGAACCGGTCGCGGCCCACCGCGTCCCGCTCGGTGGCCAGCGGCATCAGCTCGGTCTCCAGAAACCGTCCGAACTCGGCCGTCCCGGCGCTAGCTATTTCGGCCGCGTTATCCAGTTCTTCCCTCGCCGGCCCGGTCGCCGCGATCCGCCGGGCTAGCTCGTAGTAAAAGCCGGTGCCGGCGACCGCCCACTCCGCGCACTGCTTGGCGCACGCGAGCACCTGGCGCTTGGGCGCGACGTGCCCCTGCGCCGCTGCCGCCAGATAGGTCTGCCGCAATCCTTCGTAGGCGGCCGGCACACCCCGCATGCGGGCGATCAGATTGTGTCTGGCCTGCGCACCCTCGGTCGGCATCAAGTCGAATACCTGGCGCACGCCCTGAACCCACGAGGACACGACATTCACCTCCGCCGTGTCGTCGCCGATCTCATGACGGTCGATCGTGATCGTGAGCCGTTCAATCATCGCCTCTTTGGCGATCCGCTCCCGGTCGCTAGCCGTCGGCGCGGCAGTAACGGCCGTGAGCGTGCTCCTCGTCAGATCGGCTACCGCATCGAAACCAGCCGGGCCGAGATCCGGCATCAAATGGTCGTAGCCGCTTAGCCCGGAGGACGTCGCTACTATCGGGTTAAGCTCGGAAAACTGCGCTACGTAGCCATCGGCGATCTCGTTGATGGTGCCCATTACCGGAACATACTATTTCGCTGGCGCGGCTGTGAAATAGCGCCGCGGGTTGGCCACCAGCATCGCGTCGATCTGCTCGCCGGTAACTCCGCGTTCGGTCAGTGCCGGCAGCACGTGATCATGGATATAGGTGTAGTTGCCGGCCTTGCTTTCGTCGTGCGGATACCAGTCGATGAAGCAGGCGGCGTCGTGCGACAGCACCATCCGGTCGGCGTAGCCGCGCTGGCAGAGCGCGGCGATGATGTCAGCCCTCCGTTCAAGCGACGGAGTCATTCCGATGCCGAACCTGTCCATTCCGAGCAGGCAGCCAGCGTCGGCGACTTCGGCCAGATAGTCAGGGTCCTTGCTGTCGCCGCTGTGGCCGATCACGACCTTGGTCAGGTCCGCGCCTTCCTGCGTCAGCACCCGGACCACGTCGAGCCCGTTCCTGGTCGCCGGGTGGGTGTGCACGGTCACTGGGGCCCCGGTGAGCACGTGGGCGCGGGCGACCGCGCGCAGCACCCGTTCGACGCCTCGGGTCAGCCCGGGCTCGTCGACCGCGCACTTGAGGAACGCGGCCCGCACCCCAGTCCCGGCGATCCCCTCGGTGATGTCGGCGACGAACAGATCCGTCATCGGGTCCTCGCCGCTCGCTGTCATCCGCCGGCTCCGGTACCGGAAATAGAACGGGACGTCGTTGAACGTGTAGAGACCGGTCGCGACGATGATGTTCATCTTCGTCAGCGCCGCGACCCGCTTGATCCGCGCGATGTCCCGGCCAAGCCCGATCACTGTCGGGTCGGCGATCGTCGTGATCCCGCGCCGCCACCGCCTTGTCAAGCTGGGCGACCGCGTGGCTGACCCGCGCCTCCTCGTCCCAGTAGCCCGGGTAGTTCTGCCTGATCTCCTCGTTGAGCACGAACACGTGCTCGTGCATCAGCGTCGTCCGAAGGCTCGCCACGTCAACTGGACCACGTACCGTCTCGACCAGCGCCATGTGCAGACCGTAGCGTGTGAGCGTACTGGTCGGTAGGTTCGGCTTCGCCGGTCACGTTTCCGGCTTCGCCGGTCACGGTTACGCTTATCCGGACGTCTCGGGAGGCAGCATGGATTTCGGATTCGACGCGCGAACCGAGGAGCTACGCGGCAAACTGCTCGCCTTCATGGACTCCCACGTCTACCCGGCCGAACCCGTTTTCGCTGATCAGGTCGCAGCAGGCCGGCTGCCAGCGGCGACATCTGGCAGCGCCCGGCCGTGATCGACGAGCTAAAGGCAGCGGCCCGCAGCCAGGGTCTGTGGAACCTGTTCCTCACCGTGCGCACGCACGCCGGCGCCGAAGATCAGGCTGGCCAGCTCGCCGCCAAGTACGGCGCCGGTCTGACCAACCTGCAGTACGCACCGCTCGCCGAGATCACCGGCCACAGCGGCGCGATCGCCCCCGAGGCGCTGAACTGCGCCGCGCCGGACACCGGCAACATGGAACTGCTGGCCGAGTTCGGCAGCGACGAGCAGATCGAGCGGTGGCTGCTGCCGCTGCTCGAGGGCGAGATCAGGTCCACGTTCTGCATGACCGAGCCCGACGTCGCCTCCTCCGATGCGACGAACATCGCGACGCAGATCGTGCGCGACGGCGACGAGTACGTGATCAACGGCCGCAAGTGGTGGTCATCGGGCGCGATGGACCCGCGCTGCAAGCTGCTGATCGTTATGGGCAAGACCAACCCGAGCGCCGAACGCCATCGCCAGCAGTCGATGATCTGCGTTCCGAAGGACACCGCAGGGGTCACCGTCAAGCGCAGCATGCGCGTGTTCGGCTTTTCGGACTCGACCCACGGCGGCCACGCCGAGATCGAGTTTCAACGACGTCCGCGTCCCGACGGCGAACCTGATCTCCGGCGAAGGCGAAGGCTTCGCGATCGCGCAGGCCAGGCTCGGCCCTGGCCGGATCCACCACTGCATGCGGCTGATCGGCATGGCCGAGCGGGCGCTCGAGGCGCTGTGCCGCCGCGCCACCAGCCGGGTCGCGTTCGGCAAGCCGATCGCCGACCAGGGCGTGGTGCAGGACTGGATCGCCGAGTCGAGAGTGCGGATCGAGCAGGCCAGGCTGCTCGTGCTCAAGACCGCATGGCTGATGGACACCGTCGGCAACAAAGGCGCGCACACCGAGATCCAGTCGATCAAGATCGCGGTCCCGGCGATGGCCGAGTGGGTGATCGACAAGGCGATCCAGGCCCACGGTGCCGGCGGGATCAGCCAGGACTTCCCGCTGGCCCACGCCTGGGCGGGCGCACGGAGCCTGCGGTTCGCCGACGGACCCGACGAGGTGCACAAGCGTTCGCTGGCGCGCCGAGAGTTGCACAAATACCGGTAGACAGTTGCGAAAGGACGATTTATATGGCGGAAAGCACGCAGCGGGTCGCGGTCGTGACCGGAGGCGCGCGCGGCATCGGGGCGGCCATCGCGCGCCGTCTGGCCACTGACGGCATGGCGGTCGGCGTCATCGACCTGAAGGAAGGCGACTGCGGGGCAACGGTCGATGCGATCAAGGAGGCGGGTGGGCGGGCGTTCGCGGCCGGCGCCGATGTCAGCGACGCAGGCCAGGTAGCCGCCGCGGTCGACGCGATCGCGGCCGAGCTTGGGCCGCCGGTCGTACTGGTCAACAACGCGGGCGTGATCAGGGACAACCTGCTGTTCAAGATGACCGACGACGACTGGGACACGGTGATCGGCGTGCACCTGCGCGGCGCGTTCCTGATGGCCCGGGCCTGCCAGAAGTACATGGTCGAGCAGAAGTACGGCCGGATCATCAGCCTGTCGTCAAGCTCGGCGCTCGGCAACCGGGGCCAGACCAACTACTCCACCGCCAAGGCCGGGCTGCAGGGCATGACCAAGACGTTCGCCAAGGAGCTGGGCCCGTTCGGCGTGACCGCCAACGCGATCGCGCCCGGTTTCATCGTGACCGACATGACCGCGGCGACGGCGGCCAGGGTCGGCGTTGAGTTCGAGGCGTTCCAGCAGGCGGCGGCCACGCAGATCCCGGTGCGCCGGGTCGGGCAGCCAGAGGATGTCGCGCACGTCGCGTCGTTCCTTGCCAGCGAGGGCGCCGGTTTCGTCTCCGGTCAGGTGATCTACGTGGCCGGCGGTCCACTGTGCTGAGCGATCAGGATCTAGCGGTCGGCGCCGACGGCCTGCGGGAGCAGGTACGAGCGTTCCTGGCCGAGCATGACCCGGCGACGACCGAGCGGCTTCCGTTCGTGCGGGCCCGGTTCGACGCCGGGCTCGCCTGGGTGCACTATCCGGCCGGCCTCGGCGGTCAGGGCTTGCCGCGCACCTTGCAGAAGGTTGTGGACGCCGAGTTCGCTGCCGCTGGCGCGCCGACCAACCGGCCCGAGCGCAACGGCATCGGCCTTGGCATGGCCGCGCCGACGATCCTCGCCTTTGGCTCCGATGAGCAGAAGAAGCGCTGGCTGCGGCCGCTGTGGACCGGCGAGCAGATCTGGTGCCAGCTGTTCAGCGAGCCCGGCGCGGGCTCTGACCTGGCCAACCTGGCCACCCGGGCGGTACGTGACGGCGACCGGTGGATCGTCAACGGGCAGAAGGTCTGGACGTCGTCGGCGCACATCGCCAGCAGGGCGATCCTGGTCACCAGGACCGACCCTGACCTGCCCAAGCACAAGGGACTGACCTACTTCGGGGTCGACATGACCTCGCCCGGGGTCGACGTCAGGCCGCTGCGGCAGGCGACCGGCGAAGCCGAGTTCAACGAGGTGTTCCTGACCGACGTGGCGATACCGGACTCCGACCGGATCGGCGAAGTCGGCCAGGGCTGGCAGGTGTCAACTGCGACGCTGATGAACGAGAGGGTCGCTCTGGGTGCGTTCCAGTTGCCCAGGGAAGGCGGCATGATCGGCTTCTCGGCGGCGACCTGGCGCGACCATCCGGAGCGGCGGACGCACGGACTGCACGACCGGCTGCTGCGGCTGTGGGCCGGCGCCGAGGTATCGCGGCTCGCGGGGGAGCGGCTGCGTCAGCAGCTAGCCGCCGGGCAGCCAGGGCCAGAAGGATCGGGCGCCAAGCTCGTCTACGCCAGGCTCAACCAGGAGATCGCCGACTTCCAGATCGAGTTGCTCGGTGGCGAGGGCATGCGGTACAGCGACTGGACCATGCACCGGCCGGACGGCGCGGATTTTTACGGCCGGGACGCCGGATACCGGTTCTTGCGCTCGAAGGGCAACTCGATCGAGGGCGGTACGTCGGAAATCCTGCGCAACATTGTCGCCGAGCGGGTGCTTGGCTTGCCGCCGGAGATCCGGCTTGACAAGGACAAGCCATGGAAGGACCTGCCCCGATGAACCCGCAAGCCGCGGCGACGCGGCTGCCCGACCTGACCTACACCGAGACCGAGACGCAGTTGCGCGCCGCGGTGCGGTCGCTGCTCGAGGAAAAGGCGCAGGCAGCCGACGTGCTGGCAAGGACCGAGACGTCGCAGACCTATGACACCGGGTTGTGGCGGACGCTGGCCGCCGAGGTCGGTTGTGCCGGCCTGCTGATCGGTGAAAGTTACGGCGGCGCTGGGGCGTCCTTCCGCGAGGCGGCCGTGGTAGCCGAGGAAACCGGTCGGTCGGTGGCGCCAGTGCCCTATCTCGGCAGTGCCGTGCTCGCGACCGTGGCGCTGCTTAGCGTCGGTGACACCGAACTGGTGACCAAGCTGGCGTCAGGAACGACCACAGCGGTTCTCGCCGTCCCTTTCGACACGGTTCCAGCGGCACGGCCAGCTTCGACCGTACGGGTCGGGCCTCCGGCTAACGACGACGCCGTCGGGACGTACCGGTTGTCAGGGACGGTGTCCGGGGTGGCCGACGCCTTGCCGGCCGATGTCTTGCTCGTGGCGGCCGACGGCGTTCCGTTCGGCCTCTACGCCGTGGCGGCGGACGAGGCCGGGGTTACCAGGACCCCGGTGGTCTCGCTCGACATGACCAGGCAGCTTTGTGACATCACGCTGTCTGGCGTCGCGGCCAGGCGCGTCGCCGGCGGGCGGGCCGCGGAGCAGGCTCTGGCTGACGCGCTCAACGCCGGGGCAGGCATGCTGGCCGCCGAGCAGCTTGGTCTGGCCGAGCGCGCGCTTGAGATCACGCTGGCCTACGTCAAGCAGCGGTACCAGTTCGCCCGGCCGGTCGGCTCGTTCCAGGCGCTCAAGCACAGGTTTGCCGACTGGTGGGTGGCAGTTACGCAGGCGCGGGCCGCGTCCAGGTACGCGGCAGCGTGCCTCGCGAGCGGAGACCAGGATGTCGCGGTGGCTGTCGCGCTGGCCAAATCGGTCTGCTCGGACGTGGCCGTGCTGGCCGGGCAGGAGATGATCCAGTTGCACGGCGGACTCGGCTTCACCTGGGAGCACCCGGCCCACCTCTACCTCAAGCGCGCCAAGAGCTCAGCCCTAGCGCTCGGTACCGCCGACCGCCACCGCGCCAGCCTCGCTGACCTGGTGGATCTTCCCCCACCGTGACAACAACGTCGATTTAGCGCAGCGTCGGGCGCCATTGTTACGGCAATGGCGCTCGTTTTGGTCACAGGCAGGCATGTAGTTGTCGCATACTGTCTCATGCACTCCTTACCTACGGACCAAGCCGTCCATTCAGCGGCCCGCCGTTTGCGGACGAGTCTGGCTACTCCCGGCCTTCTCCGGGCGGTTGCCGCATATTTCAACGAACCAGATTTCGCAGGAATGACCTTCAGCGATCTTGGTAACAATCCGCCCTGCGAAATCGTCCCTGATGACCTGCTGGCCGTCTCCCTGCTCGACATCACCTGGCGACCAGAAGTCGTCCGGACGCTGCTGGTCAGCCGCAAGCAGGAGCTATCCAGGCTTCTCGCCGCGATCCCGCAGGACGTCGACCTCTGGGAGGCCTCGGACGAAGCGCTGGCGGACATCGACCTGATCTGGAAGACGCTGATGTCGATCGAGGGCATCGGCTCGGCGAGCGCCAGCAAGCTGCTAGCCAGGAAGCGGCCGAGAATCTGCCCGATCAGCGACAGCCTTGTCCGCGACGCGGTGGACGTGCCCGGCCGGACCTGGGACGTGCTGCGCTGCTTGATGCAGGACCCGCAGGCACGGGCCGACGTGGAGATCCTGCGCCCGGCGGAGGCTGCGACAGCCAGCCTGCTGCGGGTACTCGATGTCGCGCTATGGGTGTCGCACAGCAAGTCAGCGGCTGCCCAGCAGGTCAGGAAGGAAGCCGGGCTTCCGCCTCTATAGCCGAAGCTACCGAGGTCGTCGCGGCTACACCGGACAACTACCTGGCGGCTGCGGCGATCTCGGTAGCCTGCCGGGCCCCGCTGGCGGAGCGAGCACCCACTAGGCACGCGCCGCGCAGCGGCTACCGGTGCGCCAGTGAAATCGCCCGTTGACTTCTTTGCCTGTTGACTTCAAGACGGCTTTAAGCGGTTGGCTGTCTGCGAGTCGAACTAGACGAGGAGGAACCGATGAGTGACGAAGCACAGGAGCCGGTGGCGTGCTCGCTCAACCAGCAGGACCTGGGACAGCGAGCCGAGAGGTGGCGCGCACTGGCCCGCCGGGCCGAGCCGCAAGTCACGCGCACAGACAGCGGCCTGCGGCTGACGTTCAGCGCCGGACCTGGCGTAGCAGCCGAAGTAGACGAGCTAGCCGCGCTTGAACGCGACTGCTGCGCGTTCGCGCGCTGGTCGGTCACGGCCGAGGCCGACCGGGTGGTGCTAGACGTCAGCGCGGACGACGCGGAAGCCATCGCCGCGGTCCACGGCATGTTCGGTCAGGAACTCACGTCGACGCGCTAGCGTCCCGCGAGCAGTACGGCTGGCTTGCGGCCGCCCCGCCCGCGCTGGCCAGGGAACACTACGGCTAGGGAAGTGAACTAGCCGGTTGCCTCTCGCAGCGCCTGAGCTGCCCGGCCGACGTCCGGCGAGCCGATTCGCTGGTAGATCTCCACGGCTTGGGCGAGCGCGGCCACGGCCTCGGGTCGCTGGCCGAGGCTGAGCTGGCACCGGCCGATGCCCTCGATCGCGCGGGCGGAGGTCAGCACCGAGGCGGCCTCGTCGGCGATGGACCTGGCCCGTTCGAAGCAACTCAATGCCTCGTCGGCGCGACCGGCCTCCAGCGTGACGTTCCCGATGTTGACCAGCGACTCCGCCTCGCCCGACCGGTCGCCGAGGTCGCGGTAGAGGTCAAGGGCTTCGCGCAGGGTGGTGGCGGCGACCGGCAGGCGACCGCGCGCCTGCTCGACGGTGCCGAGCAGGTTGAGCACATTGGCCCGGCCCAGCCGGTCACCGAGCTTGGTATACAAGTCGAGCGCGGTCCCCAGACTCGTGGTGGCCGAGTCCAGATCTCCGGTGGAGTGCCGCACACCCGCGAGGTCGACCAAGGCATTGGCCAGCCCCATGTGATCGCCCAGCGCTGTGTAGATCGCCAGCGCCTGTTCAAGCGAGTCGGCCGCACGCGCGGTCTCGCCGATGGCCTGCTGCACGGCGCCGAGGTCGCCCCGCGCGTGCGCCTCGCCAAGCTGGTCGCCAAGCTCACGGTACAGGCTGAGCGCGCGCATCAGGCTGCTCGCGGCCCCCGGATAGTCGCCGGTGACAAGCTGAACGCTGGCCAGCCTGCTGAGCACGAGAGCTTCCCCCCGATGATCGGCTATCTCCCGGTAGACATCAAGCGCGCGGCCCAGGCCATCGGCGGCGGCCCGGTTGTCGCCGGCGAGATACCAGGCCGACGCCAATTCCATCCGAACCCCGGCTTCCCTGACCCGGTCGCCCTGACTGACGTAGAGGTCCAGAGCCTCGGTAAGGTCAGTGCAGGCCGCCTTGTAGTCGCGCATCGCGCGCTTGATTTCGCCCAGGTTGGCTAGAGCCGCGCTTTCAGCCCGCTGGTCACCCGCTCGCCGCGCCAGGTCGACGGCGGTCGCGTTCTGTGCGAAGGCCTGGTCCCAGTGGCCGCTGAACCGCAGATGCGCGTGCATCGCCGCCGACAGGGCCATGGCGGCGTCGGGACGGCCGCGCTCGGTCGCGGACTGGATCACCGCGTGCAGGTTAATGCGCTCGGAGTCCATCCACCTGATCGCCTCGTCGCGGGCCGCGATTACCGGCGCGGACAGCGGGGGAGGCAGGTCGGCCGGAGGCTCGGCGGGGGCGAGCCGGGCGATGTGACGGTCGGCCGCGCATGTTGTGTGCGCGTAGTAGCCAAGCAGCCGGTCAGCCGCGGCATCCCGGTCGGCCTGCTGGTCACCGGCCGCGAGCATTCTGGCGTGCTCACGCACCAGGTCGTGCATCAGGTACCAGCCGCGGGCCGGTTCGGCCAGCATGTAGTGGTCGTAAAGAGCGCGAAGCCGCCTGCGGGTGTCGGTCACGGCGGCGCCATCGAGCGCGGCGGCCGCGTAAGCGTCGATCGTGGCACCCGGATGCAGGCCAAGACGGCGGAACAACTGCTGCTGGTCAGCCGCGAGGTCCTGGTAGGACAAGTCGAACGCGGCCGAAACCGACACGTTCTCCGCGGCCATCAGCTCGAACCGGTCCCGAGCCGTGGTCAGCTCGCTGACTAGGTCGCTTGCCGTCCAGGTGGGGTGATGATGCAACTGCTTGGCGAGCATTCCGATCGCCAGCGGCAGGTAGCCGCACAGCCGGGCAAGTTCGCCCACGGGATTGTCGTCGGCGGCCAGATCCAGGCGGTTGGCCAACTCGATGAGCAGCTTGGTCGCCTCGGCCGGAGGAAGCGTGTCGAGGCTGACCGCCTGCGCGTCGTCCAGCGCGGTCAGGTGCCTGCGACTGGTGATCAGCACGAGATTGCCCGGGGTGCCCGGAAGCAGCGGCCGGATCTGGTCGTGCCCGGCGGCGTCGTCGAGCAAGAGCAGCAGACGCCTGCCCGCCAGGTGATCTCGCCAGAGCCTGACCCGCTCATCGAGGCCAGGCGGGATCAGGCTGGGCGGAATCCCTGCGGTGAGCAGCAGGCTGGCGAGCGCGTCGGCCGGATCGACCGGCCGCTGCCCCGGGGTATGTGCGTGCAGCGGCAAGAAAAGCTGGCCGTCGGGGAATCGGGGGGCCAACTGGTGGGCGGCGTGGATCGCTAGCGTTGTCTTGCCAACCCCGGCCATTCCGCCGATCGCGTGGATGTTGACAACTCGTCCTGACTTGGCCGCGCCGGTAACCGCGGTCATCAGCACGCGAAGCTCGGACGCCCGGCCAGTGAACGCGCCGGTATCGCGCGGCAGTGTCCGGGTGGCTGCGGCGACAGCACCCACGGCCGGTGCACCAGGCTGGTGCCACTTGGCCCCGGCCGGGGCGGGACCCAGGGGGAGGGTGCCGCGGGCGGCGGCCTCGAACCTGGCCCTCGTGGCGCCCTTGAGATCGAGTGCGTCGGCCAGCAGGCGTGCGGTCTGGCTGCGTGCGGTCAAGTTGATGCCGCGTTCCAGGTCGCTAATCGAGCGATAGCTCAAACTCGCTGCTCGTGCCAGTTCTTCCTGGGTCAGGCCGGCTTTTGTTCGCAATTCCTTCAGCAATGCGGCGAACGTGCGGCCTGGCTCTGGAACTGGCCCCATACGCCCCCTCGTCTGCTCCGGCGATTCGCCGACCGCGCTCAGACACCGTGAGGAAAGCTTACAAGCACTGATGGCCGCCAATAAAGCAACGCGGACCCGCCGTAATGGCCGGGTCCGCGCTGGTGCCCCTGTCCCTGCTCGAATGGCGCTCGGATCAGAAGTTGAGCAGCTCATTCAACGACGTTTGGGCGAGTGTCATGTACTGGACGCCGGACGAGCAGGTACCCACCCAAAGGATCGGGCGGAACCGCGCGGTCACCGCCGTGGCATTGGCGAACGATCCGCCGACGAGTCCCTTAGCGAAGGTCCACGCCGCGGCCGGGTTGACGTCCACGCTGGCGACGCTCGGCGCCAGGTGCAGGCCGAAGTTCACGCCGGGATAGTCGATGAAAAGGTTCTCGCGGTAAGTGCCCGGGGTCGGCAGGAACGGGCAGCTATTCGGGTCGATCGGGAAGGTTGCCACCACGTGGACGGTGTTGATGGTCTGGCCCTTGAACTTCCCGCTCAGAATCTTGCAGTCATGGGCCCAGAACCAGAACTTGACGACGCCGATGCCGCCGCTGCCAGAGGCGGGCGTCCAGCCGATCGTGCCGAGCATTTCGGGCGTGCCTTTGGTGCCGCAATCGTAGGTCCCGTTCGCGATGATGGGCACGTTAGGAGCGTCCGGAGCGATCGCCGCGGGGTGCGCGGCCACGGCGGGGTGTGCCACGACCGCGGGGTGTCCCCCGGTGGACGGGGCCGCGAGTGCCGCCGACGAAGCCAACAGACTGGCCCCGGTGAGAATCGCCAAGGCAGTGCCAGCGGCGAGCAGTGGTTTGCGGAACATTGAGCAGCTCCCTCAGGTTGTGCCACGCGCCTGTTGCCCGCGGCAAGACCCACTGTGAGCTGCGGAAATCGTCGTTACCACACGTACCGGGCACAGCATCGGCACGGGATCGCCGCCCAGGTCAGGCCGGGCGGACCTGTGCCGATGCTGTGTCCTCGCTGTGCCTGTCAGCCGTTGATCGCCGGGTACACAAGCGCCTTAAGCTGGCCGCGGAAGTTGAACGTGCCCGACGGCAGCAGCTGAGTCATGAAGATCACGACGAGATCCTCGGCCGGGTCGACCCAGAACACCGTCGAGGCCGCCCCGCCCCACATGAATTCGCCCGCCGAGCCGATCACGCCGGTGGCGGCCGGCGTCTTAGCCACGGCGACCGTCAGGCCGAACCCCATGCCGGAGAACCCGACCTCGCCGTAGCCGCCCGTCAGCGCCACCGACGCTAGGTCGCCGTCGCCGGGCAGGTGGTTCGACGTCATGAACTCGACCGTCTTGCGGCCAAGGATGCGGGCGCCGTCGAGCGTGCCCCCGTTGCGCAGCATCTCGCAGAACCGCAGGTAGTCGCCGGTCGTGGAGACCAGCCCGCCGCCGCCCGACAAGAACGATGGCTCGCTGCGATACCCGCTGCGCTGCGGGTCGTCGGCCAGGATCAGCTTCTTATCCTGGCCACGCAGGTAAGACGCGGCGAGCCGGTCAGCGGTGGCCTCCGGTACCCAGAACCCGGTGTCGCTCATCCCGAGCGGGGTGAAGATCGTCTCTCGCAGGTAGTCGTCGAACCGCTGCCCAGAGATGATCTCGACGAGCCGGGCGCACACGTCGGTCGAGACGGTGTAGAACCAGTGCGTGCCTGGATGGAATTCCAGCGGGTACTTGGCGTACCGATCGATCAGCGTGGCCAGCGTCGCGTCGGACCCGCGCCTGGTGCCAGGCGACAGCCCGGCACCCGTCCGCACGCGGTCGGGGGAGAACAATTCAGCCAGCGTCGGCCCGCCGGCGAAGCCCAGGCCGGACATGTGCGTCAGCAAATCCCGCACGGTCATCGGCTGGCGCGGCTCAACCAGTCGCTCGCCGTCGTCGGTCCGTTCCCGCACTTTCAGGTCGCGCCACTGCGGGATGAACCGGCTCACCGGGTCGGCTAGCTGGAACATCCCGCGCTCGTAGAGCGTCATCAGCGCCACGCCGGTGATCGGCTTGGTCATCGAGTAGATCCGCCAGATCGTGTCATCTTCGACCGGGGCCGACCGCTCCAGGTCGCGCTGCCCGAATGACCGGAAGTACCCGACATGGCCATGCCGGGCGACCACCACCTGGCAGCCCGCGATCCGCCCAGCGTCGATGTACCGGTCCTGGAAGTGATCGGTAATGCGTTCAAGTTGCCGCTCGTCGAGTCCCGCCGCGGCCGGATCTATCTTCATATATCCATTCTCAGTGGCCACGGAAGGCTTCTTCAAGCCACCAGGAGCCGCGCTTTGACGTGACCTTGGCGTCGATCAGCAGCGGCCGGTCCCTTGGCCCATCCAGCCAGTCGCGTACCGGGGCGAGGTCGCCGCGCTGCCTGACCCGCGCCGCGGCGCAGCCGAAACCGCGGCCGATCTGGGCGATGTCGACCGGCGGGAACTGGACGGTGCCGAGCGGGTATCCGTCGGGTCCGAAGTGGTGTACCTCAGCGCCGTACGCCTCGTCGTCGTACACCACAATCACCATGGGCAGCCGGAGGCGGACCGCGGTCTCGAGTTCGCTGACGCCCATCAGCGCGCCGCCATCGCCCAGCGCGGCTACGACGAGCCGGTCCGGCCGGGCGATCGCCGACCCGATTGCCGAGGCGAGACCAAGCCCGATCGACTGGAACGCCTGGGTGAAGCAGAACCCGTCGGCGTCCGGCACCGACATGAACATCGCCGGGTAACCGATGAAATTGCCGGAGTCGATCGCCACTATCCGCGTCGCCGGCAGCATGTCGTCCAGCGCGATGCTAAGCGTGCGCGGGTCGATCGCGGTGCCGTCGCTCTGGTCGTCGTACGGAACATCCCGCCAGCTCACCTCCCGGGCGATCCGCTCACGCAACTCGACCGACCGGTAGCCAAGCTGGTTGCCGCCTTCGCCGAGTACCTCGGCGACGGCCGCGGCGGTCAGCGCCACGTCACCCACGACGCCCAGGTTGACCGGCCGGTGCAGGCCGATGGCCTGACGCTCAAGGTCGACCTGCGCCACGACGGTCTGCGGCCCGATCAGCCCGCCGTGCCTTGTCGTCCAAGCACCGAGCGCGCAGCCCCAGCCGACGACCAGGTCGGCATCTTTGATCAATTCGGCGGCGAGCGGCGAGGCGAACCCGCCGCTCACATCAAGATCCCACGCGTTATTTTGAAAGAAACCTTTGGCTGCTGCCGACGTCGCCAGCAGCGCGCCGCAGCGGTCGGCCAGCAGTTCGAGTTTCGGCCTGGCCTGCGCTGAAATCCTGGCCCCCCGGCCCGCGATGAAGACCGGCCGCTGGGCTGCCGTGATCGCCGCGGCCAGTCTTTCGACCGAAGCCTTGTCGGGTTCGGCCCTCGACGACCGGGCCCACGTCGGCACGGAAGCCCGCAGCGATCTGCCCTCGGTTCCCTCGCACTGCGCCGCCTGCACGTCCAGCGGCATCGCGAGGATCACCGTGCGACGTTCCTCGATCGCCATCTGGTAGGCCCGCACGGTGTCGTCCACGGCGAAGCCAGGCGTGTGCAGCCGGGCCGGCACCGCGCCGATGCCGCGGGCCAGCGCGGCGACGTCGATGCTGAAGTTGGACTGCTTGTTGCCCGTCGACACGTCGGCTGCGAGCACCACCATCGGGGTCCTGCTCTTGGCGGCCTCGGTGATGGCGGTCAGCGCGTTGGTCAGCCCAGGACCTTGGTGCACCGAGACGATGCCCGGCCGGCCGGTCATCCTGGCCCACCCGTCGGCCATGCTGGCCGCGCCGCACTCGTGCCGCGCGGCCACGAACCTAGCCCCCCGCTCGATCATCGCGTTGGTGACGTGGAAGTTCCCGCTGCCGACCAGCCCGAACACCGTGTCGGCGCCCAGGGTTGTCAGCACGTCGGCGACGGCGTCGCTGACTCGCATTAGTCGTGCTCCACAAGCGCGAGCACGCGGCACGGGCTGCCTGAGCCGCCGGCGATCGGCAGCGGGCCAGCGATCAGCACGGTGCCGGTGGCTGGCAGCCTGGCTACGTTCTGCAACTGGGTCAGCCCGTACTTTCCGGCGCCGAGCAGCATCGCGTGGCACGGGAACGGCGGGTCGAATGAGTGCGCCGTGCCGGCGTCGGTGCCGACCGTTTCTGTGCCGAAGCCGATCAGCGGCGACTGCTCGGCCAGCCACCGGGCGCACTCCACGGACACGCCGGGCGTGTGCGGGCCGGTCTCGTTGGCGTTGAGGAACTCTTGCTGGCTACCAGAACGCGTGTCCCAGCCAGTCCGGTACAGCAGCCAGCCGCCGTCGGGCAGCGAGCCGTGCTCGCCCTCCCACTGCTTGATGTGCTCGACTTCGAGCAGGAAGTCGGGGTCAGCGGCGGCCTGCGCACTAAAGTCGAGAACCACGGCCGGGGCGATCAGCCGGTCCACCGGGATCTGCGATATGTCGTCGCCGTCTCGCCCGGTCGCCCAGTGAACCGGTGCGTCGAAGTGCGTGCCGGTGTGCTCGCCGGTCGCGATGTTGTTCCAGTACCAGCCAGGGCCGCGCTCGTCGTACCGGCTGATCTCCTGCAGCGAGAACGGGATCGTGTTGCCGAACGGTTCTGGCAGCTGGATGATCGGCGTGTCCGCGCGCAACGGCGCGGTGAGATCGATTACCTCGACGTTGCCAAGACGCAGCCCGGCGACCAGGGCATTGAGTATGGCCATGCCAGAAACCTCCTGCGGGCGGTGGACGCAAATGACGATCTACAGCCTGCCCGAGTCCGAGCCGGCAGGGAAGCGGGATGGTGCGGTGGTTTGCTTTCTGCCTGATCGGTACAGTTCAGCGCATGGAATCTGTAGCTGGTGCGGGCATCGTAGTAACCGGCGGCGGCAGCGGCATCGGCGCGGCGCTGGCCCGCAGATTCACCGCTGAGGGTGCCAGGGTCGTGGTCAACGACGTGAACGGCGACGCGGCGAAGGCGGTCGCCCGATCATGTGACGCATCGAACGGCGGGACGGCGGTCGCGGTAGAGGCCGACGCCGCGTCGGAAGAGGGCGTCGCGGCGCTGATCTCGGCCGCGAGGGCCGAGCTGGGCGAGATCGACATCTACTGCGCTAACGCCGGCATCGCGCGCCGCGGCGGGCCCGAGGCGAGCGAGGCCGACTGGGCCGACTCTTGGAACGTGAACGTGATGGCGCACGTGCGGGCCGCCCGGTTCCTGCTCGGGCCGTGGCTGGAGCGGGGGAGCGGCCACCTGATCTGCACCGTGTCCGCCGCCGGGCTGCTGTCCACCCCAGGTTCGGCCCCCTACGCGGCGACCAAGCACGCCGCGCTCGCGTTCGCCGAGTGGCTGGCGCTGACCCACCGGCACCGGGGCCTGACCGTGCAGGCGATCTGCCCGATGGGCGTCCGCACCGGCATGTTTCCTGGCGGCGACGGGAGATCCGAAAAGCTGCTCGGCCCCGACGCGATCATGCCGGAGCAGGTCGCTGACGTGGTGATGGAGGCTATCGCTGACGGGCGGTTCCTGATCCTTCCGCATCCGCAGGTCGCCGAGATGTACGCGGGCCGGGCGGCCGACACCGACCGCTGGCTGGGCGGCATGAACAAGCTCCAGCGGTGGCTGGAAGATGACTCAGCCTGAGCTGCCCGGTATCTGCGGCCGGCGGCGACCTGACCACCAGGCGGCCGTGGCGACCAGCACGGCGATAGCCGCCGTGGGCAGGTACGTGACCTCCAAGATCACGTATGTAGGCGTGGGGAATATCGGGTACACGTACGTGACCAGGTTAAATCCGACGAACATGTAACCCGGAATCGCGAACAGCGCCAGCAGGCGGCTGCCGGTTCGCCACCGGAGCGCTATGGCTAGTCCGGCCAGGCCGGCGATGGGCGCGAGGTCATGGAAATTGTTGGCGAGGTCCGCCTGGACCTGGTTGCCGCCGCTGAGTTCCAGCCAGCCGCCGAACATCATCGCGATCGCGGTGGAGCCCAGAATGATCAGGCCCTTGCGGCCCAGCAGTTGCCAGCCGCGGCGAGGTCCTGGCGAGATGGCCACAGCCACGACTTCCATGATCAGGATGAGCAGGTTGTACGGCGTCTCCGTGTCTTCGGCGTAGTGGTCGACGCGGATCGTCTGGATCAAGGCGACAACGGCGACGGCCGCCGCGATCAGCGCGATCGCCGTCACCGTCCGGTAGCGATCGCGGCGGGCTAGGGCCGGACCGGCCACCGCGGCGGCGAGCACGAGCGCGCTCGCGGTCAGCATCGGCAGCCACGCCACCTGGAATCTGGAGTCCAGCGCGCCGAACACCCCGGCCGCCTGCTGCACGAAAAGCACGAACGGCGCGACGACGCTGAAGAGCGCCAGGGCGTCTCGCCACGCGACGTTGTCGTCACCGGTCCGCAGCCGCCGGAATCTGGCCCGCAGTCCGCCGCCGATCAGGTCGATCGCGGCGGCTGTGTTCGGCCGGTCCTGGTCACTCGGGGTCGAAGCGAGCAGCACGCCGATCATCTCCTCTCCGTAGATGCGCCGGTGCTCGGCCGGAAACCAGATGAGCATCCGGCGGTAACGCCGTTCGAGTGCGGCCTGGTCGCTCATGACGCGACACTGGCGGTCGATCGCCTGGCCGCGAGCACGGCGAGACCTGCCATCGCGATGGGGGGCAGGTACAGGCTGGCCACCGCGGCGGCGAAGCTCATGTCGTAGAACTGGACGTGGGCGAAGGTGAGCACGGTGACCACGAACGCCGATCCTGGGATGGCGATGATCAGCGCGATCAGCCGGCGTCCGACCGGAGTGATCAGCGCCGGGAGACCGGCCGCGGCCACGACGGCGATCGCGATGCGGGCTACGATCTGCGGCACCGGGTAGCTGGTCGGGATCAGCCCGCCCGCGTAGGCGGCGGCCGCGATCCACGGCAGCGCGATCAGGACTCCTTTGACGGTGATCAGCTCCAGCGCGTGCTGAGGTCCACCCGACCGGGCCAGCGCGAGCGCCTCGATGGCGATCAGGACCAGGTAGGCGGCCAGCCGAGGGTCGAGGCCCTGGCCGCCGGCCACGGCTGCCTGAGCGGCAAACCAGACCACGGTCGCGGCGGCGGCCAGCGCCCCGATCCGGCGGAGCCCGAGCAAGCCGAGCACCGCCGGCGTGAGCAGGATCGCGATCCCGATCTCCTCGCCGCCGGGTAGCGCGCCGGGCCAGGTCAGCGCCGCGATCCAGGCCAGGTTCTGCGCCAGCGCCAGCGCCACCAGCACGACCGGCGCGATCAGGCTGGTCAGCGCGAGCGCATCGCGCCAGCCGGGGTCGGGCCTACCGGTCAGCAGGCGGCGCAGCCTGACCCGCGCCGCGCCGCCGAACAGGTTGAGCGTGTCGGCCGCGCCGGGACGGCGCTGACCGGCCGGAGCGCTGGCGAGCAGCACGCCGATCATCTCCTCTCCATAGATGCGCCGATGTTCGGCGGGAAAACAGGCGAGCAGCCGGCGGTAGCGCTCTTCGAGGGAAGTCGCGGTCATGACGCGCCGGCCGTGAGTGCCTTGAGCCTGGCGACCGCGACGCGGGCGTTGGCCTGCATGCGCACGGCTTCGTCGTTGAGCACGCGGATGCCGTCCGGGGTGAGCTTGTAGTAGCGGCGCAGCCTGCTGTCGACGACCTCCTCACGGTCGACGTCGATGATGCCGTCGGCGCGTAGCCGGTCAAGTGCCGCGTAGAGGGTGCCTGCGCGCAGCTTGACCCGGTCGCCGGAGATGCGCGCGACGTCGGTCATGATCCCGTAACCGTGCTGCGGCCCGGCCGCGAGCGCGGTCAGGATCAGAAACGTGGGCTCCTGGATCGCTGTTCTGCTCATGCTGGCACCTCACTCATGCCAAGGTTATATACCGATCATCGGTACTTGCGCAAGAGGCTGTTGGCCGGCGACCCCAGCAGCAGCAGCAGCGTGGGGCCGCCCAGAAGCCTGAATGTCCCATCTGGGACGGTTTTATCGTTCGGTCCGGTGCAGCGGCGGCCGTGCGGGCGGGCACCCGCCCCGCGAGCGGTGACGGCGAGGCTCCGTGATCATGAAACTGCGGTCACCACGGAATCCGTGCCCGCGATATACGACAGCCAGACTCCACGATCATGACCCCAAGCTTGATCACGGAAACAAAACCGCGATCGCCAGCCCGGCCCAGCCCTCCAAATAGGAGGGTGCTGGGCCCGGCGGTCGGCGATCGACCACCGGGACCCAGCTAGGCGGCCTACCGAGCCGGGATGGGCAAGGACAGGCGGAGGTCCGCCGACGACCGGCCCACGTGGACGGTGAACGGGCCCGGTGGCCAGACCCAGCCGCCCTCTTGCTCGTCCCACCGGGCGAACGCGCGCGCCGGGATCCGCAGCCGTACCTGCGCCGGTTCGCCCGGTGCGGCCTCGCCGATTCCGAACGTCGCGAGCGTGCGCACCGGCCTGGCTGGGTCGCCCGCCGGGCCGGCCAGGTAGGCCTGTACGACCTCCCGTCCGAACCGGGTTCCGGCATTCCTGATCACCACGAGCAGTTCCAGGTCCCCGCCGGGCTGATGATCGGCCGTCATCGCCTGGATCATTTCGTAGCCCCAGTCGGTGTAGCCGAGGCCGTGACCGAAGGGGAACCTCGGCGTGGTGCCCGCGGCGTCATAGCCTCGGTAGCCGATCAGCAGGCCCTCGCGGTACTCAAGCACCCCGTCGGCTGGCGTGGCGTCGAATACCGGGCAGTCGGCCTCGGCGACCGGGAGCGTGACGGGCAGGCGGCCGCCGGGTTCGGCGTCACCGAACAACACATCGGCGACCGCCTCGCCCATCGCCTGGCCCGGCAGCCAGGCCTGGATCACCGCGGCTACTTGGTCGGCCCAGGGCATCAGCACCGGCATGCCGGAGTTGACCACCACAATCGTCCGGCCGTTGACGGCGGCGACCCGGCTGACCAGTTCGTCCTGCCGGCCAGGCAGAGCGAGCGTGGGCCGGTCAAAGCCCTCGCTTTCGGTCAGTTCGGCCGAGCCGACCACGACAACCGCGGCATCGGCGTCCTGCGCGGCGGCGGCCGCGGCGTCGATCAGAGCGTTGTCGTCCGCGGCGGCCGGCGCTATGCCGAACCTGACCGCCAGCGGACCTTCGCCGTCGACGGCCGGGGTGAACTGGACGGTTACCCGCACCTCCTGTCCGGCTTGCAGGTCGACACCGGCCCTGACCTGGCCGGGATTTGTCATCGCCTGGACCGGGTCGGCCGGCACCACCGTCGGGCGATCGGCGACGGTCTCGCCGTCCACGGTGATCGCCAGCCGTCCGACTCCGGCCACCCCGACCAGGTGTGGTCCGGTCACATCGGGCCGGTACAGCGTGTCGATCATGACGCTGCCGCTTTCGCCCCAGCCGAAGCCAGGCGGGACGCCGTCCCACCAGGCGAGCGTTGTCGCGGTCCGGTGCTCGGCTCGGAGCGTGGCGCCGTCGGCTGCGGTGAACCGCAGGTGCACGCCAGGCTCCCCGGTGACTGGGTCCTGAATCGAGGCGAGCGCGGGCTCGGGCACCGTGCCCCAGATCTGGCAGCCTTCGGCGATGGTCACGATTGCCTTGTCGCCGAGTCGGCTGGTCAGCGCGGCCGCCGGGGTGGAGACGCTGGTGGGCGCGACCACCACGGCGCCGCCGCCCTGGATCGTCGGCCGCAACGCGCCCGGGCCGATCACCGCGAGCTTGCCGATCGAGGCCAGGTCGAGCGGGAGCGCCTGGTCGGTGTTGCTGAGCAGGACAAACGAGGCGGCCGTGGCCCGGCGGAGCAGGGCCGGGTCCACCAGCCGTACCGCCTCCCGGTCCGGCGCTGGCCCATCGAGCGCACCGACTCGGCGAGCTAGGGTCAGCAGCCGCAGCAGCTTGTCATCGAGCACATCCTCCGTCACCAGCCCGTCGGACACCGCCTGGGCCAGTCGCTCTCCCCAGGGCCCGTCCGGGCCCGGCATGGCCAGGTCGAGCGTGGCAAGGGCGGTGGCCGTCGTGCTTCTGGTGGCGTGCCAGTCCGAGGTGACTACGCCGGCGAATCCCCACTCGCCTTTGAGCACCCCGGCGAGCAACGGCGTGTTCTCGGTCATCGGCATGCCGTTGACCTTGTTGTACGCGGCCATGACAAGCGCGGCGTCCGCATCGCGGACGCACGCTTCGAACGGCGCCAGGTACAACTCGCGCAGCACGTTCTCAGCGATCCGGGCGTCGTAGCTCCACCGCTCGGTTTCGGAGTCGTTGCCCACGTAGTGCTTGATCGTCGCGGCTACGCCCGCCTGCTGCAGGCCGGTTACGTAACCGACGGCGATCTGCGCGGTCAGCACCGGGTCTTCGGCGAAGCACTCGAAACCGCGGCCGCCGACCGGAGTCCGCATCAGGTTGATCGTCGGCGCGAGCAGCACGTCGATGCCCTTGCTCCTGGCTTCGGCCCCGAGCGCGGAGGTTAGTTCGCGCACTAGATCGACGTCCCAGGTAGCGCCGAGCGCCGACGGGCACGGCAGGCTGGTCGATGGCTGCCGCTCGTCCAGCGTGACGCCGCGAGCGCCGGCCGGCCCGTCCGACATGACCATCGGGCGTAGCCCCAGCGCCTCGGCGCCTTGGGTGCGCCAGCTATCGGCGCCGGTGAGCAGCAGGACCTTGTCGTTCAGGGACAGCGATGCGATCAGATCGGCATCGTTGGCTCCCGCTGGTGTCGTAGGAGTACTGGTCGTCTGGGCACCCGCCCGGCCGGTCACCCGGCCGGGCGGAGTCCGCCCCTCGTATGGAGTTGGCATGCTGGCCGAAATCAGCCGACTGGCTTGAGGTGCAGGACGGTGGCCAGGATGTAGGGGTCGTTGGGAACTGGGTTGTTGTACTGGTTGGACGCGGTCGGCCAGCCGGTGTAGTTCTTGGTGCTGTACTCGTACCAGGCAGCGCCGTAGAGCAGCGGGATCACCGGCGCCTGGGTGGCGACGACCTGCTGCAGCGTGTTGAGCGCGGCCTGCTGGGTGGCTGAGTCAGTTGCTGCTGGCGAACTGGGTCAGCGCCTGCTGGACCTGCGGGCTGTTGAACCGGCCGAAGTCGTTCGCGGCCGGCTTGCCGATCGGCGCTGACTGGCTGTTGTCGAGCCAGTTCTGGAAGTAGTAGTACGGGTTCGGGCCCTGGTTGCTCCAGTGGATCATCGCGTCGAAGTTGCCGACTGGGTAGTCGGCGTACCACTGGGTGGCCTGGACGCCGTCGAAGCTGACCTGGAAACCCTCAGCGTTGAGCTGGGTGGCGATGAGCTGGGCGTCGGTGGCGTAGTCGGTGTAGGCAGACGGGTCCTCGATGGAGAACTTGATCGTCTTGCCGTTCTTGGTCCACTTGCCGCCGACCTTCTTCCAGCCGTCGCTTGGTCAGGATCTGGCTGACCGTGGCCGGGTCGGAGGTTGGCTTGAGGTCGTTGGCAAAGGTCTGGTCGAGCAGGGAGTTATCGACCGGCAGCAGCAGGCCGCCGGACGACGTGGCCGCGGGCTCGTAGCTGGTCTCGCCCTGGGTGGACAGTTGCTGGCGGTCGATGCCGGCGCTGATCGCGAGGCGGACCTTGGGGTCGTTGAGTGGAGCCCTGGTGACGTTGAGCCAGAGGGTCACGACGTTGTTGTCGGAGAACCACGGCTGGCCTGAAGTCCACGTGTGGTAGTCCGAACTCTTCGACAGGAAGTTGGACTGGACGTTGCTCACGTCGTTGCCCGCGTAGTCGATCTGCCCGTTCGACAGGGCCGGGTTGGCCGTTGTGTTGCTGACGAAGTTCGGGAAGATGATCGACGGCACGTGCACGCTGGCCTTCTTCCAGTAGCTCTTGTTCGCGGTCAGCGTGTACTTCTGCGCGGAGAACTGCGACAGCACGAACGGGCCGGTGCCGATCGGGTTGGCGTCGGCGAACGTGGCCGGGTTAGAGATGCCCTGCCAGATGTGCTGCGGCACGATGTACATGCCGCCGATGAGGAATAGGTTCGCGAACTCGGGCTGGCTGAACGTCAGCACGGCCGTCGTGGCGTTGGGCGCGGTGGCGCTCGCCGGGATCGGCGGCGGTGCGTTCGGCGTCAGCGTGGGGTTGTTCTTCAGCAAGTTGAAGCTGAACGCGACGTCGCTGGCGGTCAGCGGCTTGCCGTCGCTGAATTTCACGCCCGAGCGGATCGTGAACGTCAGCGTCTTGCCGTCGGCTGACCAGGCGTAGTGGGTGGCCAGCCAGGGCATCGGTGCCTGGGTCGGCTGCATGATGTTGAACATCAGCAGCGGTTCGTAGACCAGTGCGGTCGAGTTGTTCGAATTGCCGAGCGAGGTCGACACGAACGGGTTGAACGCTCGGGTGAACGTCTCGCCGGTGTTGTCGACGACGACCAGCGGCTTGCCCTGAGCGACGGTCGACTTCGACGATGGTGAACTGCTGCAGGCCGTGATCGCGAGGCCAACTACGCCCGCGATGACCAGGCCCTTCATGATCGGCTGTTTCATTGCCTAGACTCCATTGTGCCCGGCCGGCTCTCACCGGCCTGTCTTGTATGACCGTGCGGGGTCTTTGAGATCTGGTACAGCGCGGACCGGCCGGGCCCGGCGCTGCGCTGGTGGGGTTCGGGCTTCACACCTCCTTTCCCGGCTTGCTGGTGTGCAGCCAGCAGGCGCTGTGGTGTCCTGGCGATATCTCGGTCATCGCCGGCACTTGGCTAGCGCAGATAGGCATCGCGTGCGGGCAGCGCGGGTGGAACCGGCAGCCCGGCGGGGGAGCGACCAGGCTCGGAGCCGTTCCTTTACCGCGTAGCGAGAGGCTGTCGCGCCGCTCCGGATCAGGGGCGGCGCTGAGCAGCAGTTCGGTGTAGGGGTGCGCGGGTTGATCGGTGACGGTGGCGGCCGGGCCCGGACTCGACGATCCGGCCCGCGTACATGACCGCGACGACGTCGGCCAGGTACCGGGCCGAGGCGATGTCGTGGGTCACGTACACGATCGCGAGGCCGTCCTTCTCGCGCAGGTCGGCGAGCAGGTTGAGCACGCCGAGCCGGATCGATACGTCGAGCATGGACACGGGTTCGTCGGCGAGCAGCAGCCGCGGCGCGACCGCCAGTGCCCGGGCGATCGCGACCCGCTGTCGCTGGCCCGCCGGACAGTTCATGCGGGTACTTATCGGTGAAGTTCCCGGCCGGGGTCAGCGAGACCCTGGTCAGCAGCCCGTCGATGGCTTCGTCGAGCGTTGCGCCGTTCTGGCCGGCCAGCTTGTGCACCTTCAGCGGCCTGGCCAGGTGGTATCGCACGTCATGCACCGGGTTGAGCGAGGAGAACGGGTCCTGCAGCACAAGCTGGACCGTGCCGGGCGTACTCCCGCCGGGCCTTCGCGCGCGAGGCCGGGGTGCTGGCCGTCGAGCAGCAGGTCGCCGCTGGTCGGCTTGATCAGCCGGGCGAGCAGCCGGGCCAGTGTCGATTTGCCTGAGCCGCTTTCGCCGACGATCGCGGTGATCCCGCCGGCCGGCACGACGAGGTCGACGTCGTCGACCGCGTGCACCACGCCGCCGGCGCGGATTGCCACCGAGAAGTGCTTGGTCAGCGCAAGTGCTTAGTAGCAGGCCGCGGGCTTCGGAGAGGGCGGACCGCGATCATGACGCGCTCCTGAGCCGGCACGGCCGCGAGTTCGGAGCAGGGTTCCGGTGGGCTGGTAGGCGGCGGCCCGCCTCGTTGCAGCCAGCACGCGACCGCGCGGCTATCGGCCCCCGGCACCTGCGACGCTGGAGCGGCTCAACGCCGGCGCGTCGCGACGGCATCGCTCCAGCACGTAGCGCGCACCTGCGGGTGGAAGACGCAGCCGGCCGGCAGCTCGCGCAGGTCGGGCGGCGAGCCCGGCGATGCCGGTCATCCGCTGCCGCGGGCCGTGCAGCGCCAGGGAAGGAGTGCAGCAGCCCGTAGGAGTACGGATGCCGAGGCGCCAGGTACAGCTGGCTGGCTGGCGCCGTCTCCACGATCCGGCCCGCGTACATCACCGCGATCGTGTCGGCGATCTCGATCAGCAGCGACAGGTCGTGGGTGATGAACAGGACCGCGAACCCGAGTTCGGTCCCGCAGGTCCATGAGCTCGTCGAGAATCTCGCGCTGAGTGACGACATCGAGCGCGGTGGTCGGTTCGTCCATGATCAAGAGCTGCGGCTCGAGGGCGAGTGCCATCGCGATCATGACCCGCTGCCGCATGCCGCCGGACAGTTCGTGCGGGTAGCTGCCGAGCCGGTCCGCGGTGATGCCGACCATCTCGAGCAGTTCGCCGGCCCGGGCGCGTCGGGCGGCCCGGTCCAGTTCTGGCCGGTGCGCCTGGAGCACATCGGTGAGCTGGACGCCGATCGTCATCACCGGGTTCAGCGCGTGCATGGCGCTTTGCAAGACCACGGCGAGCTGGTTCCAGCGCAGCTCGCGAAGCTGGGTCAGGTCAGCGTTCAGCAGGTTGATCGTGTTGCCCGTCGTGCCGGAAGATCACCTCGCCGCCGGTGATGACGCCGGGCATCCGCAGCAGCCGGGCGATCGCGTAGGCGAGCGTCGACTTCCCGCTGCCGCTCTCTCCGGCCAGGCCGAATACCTCGCCCCGGTGCAGCGTCAGGTCGGCGCCGGTCACCGCGTGCACGGCATCGGCGCCAAAGCCGTAGTCCACGCACAGTCCGCTCACCTCGAGCAACGGCTCACCGACGCGGATCATGCCGCACCGCCGCTCCGGCTTCGTCTGCCGCATGACTGGAGTGAGCCCGAGTTGCACGCGGCGCGGCAGGCCCGCCTGCCTGGCCCGGCGCCTGGTCAGTCCGGCGGCGCGCAGCCGCGGGTTGATGAACTCGTCGATGCCGAAGTTGAGCAGCGCCAGCGCGGTGCCGAACAATCCGACCGCGAGGCCTGGCGGCAGGAACCACCACCATTCGATGTGCACCTGCTGAGCCGCCTGAGCGCTCTGCGCCCAGTAGAGCATCGTGCCCCAGCTCCAGTGCGACGACGCTGATCACGCCGAGGAACGACAGCGCGGTGTAGGTGCCGACCCCGTAGATCACCGTGAACAGGAACGACGTGGCGACGATCGGCACCAGGTTCGGCAGGATCTCGAACATCATGATCCGCCAGCCGCGCTCGCCGATGATCCGGGCCGACGTGACGTAATCCCTTGCTGCGCATTGACAGCGTCTGGGCCCGCAGCACCCGGGCCCCGAACGCCCAGCCGGTGATGCTGATCACCAGTCCGATCAGCACGTCGGGGGGATTGGCGGTCTTGTTGACAGGAAGCCGAAGATCACGATCAGCAGCGGCAGCGCGGGCATGACCAGGAAGATGTTCGCCAGCATGGAGAGCAGGTCGTCGAGCCAGCCGCCGTAATAGCCGGCCGTGACCCCGAACACCACAGCGAGCGCGGTAGCGACGACGCCGGCGATCAGCGCGACCAGGATCGTGCTGCGGCCGCCGACCAGCAGCTGGGAGAGCACGTCCTGCTGCACCTGAGTGGTGCCGAGCAGGTGCGCCGGCAGACGGCGCCTGCGGGATGCCCGTTGGTCGTGGTCAGGCTCTTGTTCGGGTCGAACGGCGCTAGCCACGGGCCGATGACGGCCAGCAGGGTGAAACACTAGCGCCAGGCCGAGCCCGACCCTGATCTTGCCCGACTTGGGGAGCTGACATCCGGCCCGGCGTCGGCCCGGCGGACGACGGCCGATGGGCTCGGCTGTCAGCGGGCCGGTTCCGGTGCCCGGCGGACATGTCAGGCCTCCTGCCGGGTTCGCGGGTCGAGGAAGGAGTAGACGAAGTCCGCGATCAGGTTTGCCGCGAGCACGGCGAACGTGATGACCAGGAAGATGCCTTGCAGCAGCGGGTAGTCCTCGTTGCCGATCGCCTGCAGCAGGATGTAACCGATGCCGGGGTAGGAGAATACGATCTCGGTGAGCAGCGAGCCAGAGACCACGAAGCCGATCGCGAGCGAGAACCCTGACACGCTCGGCAGGATCGCGTTCCTGGCGGCGTAGCTGATCACGCGCCGGTTGGACAGGCCCTTCGCCTGGGCGATGAGCACGTAGTCCTCGTCCATCGTGGTGAGCATCATGTTGCGCATGCCGATGATCCACCCGGCGATCGAGCCGACCACGATAGTCAGCGCGGGCAGCACGGCGTGGTCGAGCAAGTTGGAGATGAACGCCCCGTTCAAGCCGGGATTCAAGGTCGTGGTGTCGTAGCCGGAGTTCTGCGGGAACCAGCCGAGCTTGGTCGCGAACACCGCGACGATCAAGATCGCGACGAAGAAGTACGGCGCGGCCTGGAAGAACGTCATCGCCGGCAGCAGGTTGTCCAGCCAGCTACCTCGCCGCCAGGCCGTCGCGATGCCGAGCAGCGTGCCGAGCGACGAAGCTGATGATCGTGGCCATCCCGACCAGCCCGATGGTCCATGGCAGCGCGCTGCGGATCACGCTCGCGACGGTGGCCGGGTACGAAGCTGAACGAGATGCCCAGGTTGCCGTGGATGAGCTGATTCAGGTAGTGCAGGTACTGCCCGATCAGGCCAAGTTTGGTGTTGATGCCGTACTGCAGGTCGAGCGCCCTGATCGTGGCCGGCGTGACCCTGGCCTGCATGTGACCGATCGCGACCTCGACCGGGTTGCCCGGCATCAGCCTCGGGATGAAGAAGTTCACCGTGATCGCGACGAGCGCGGTGAGCAGGTAGAGCACGATTCGCCTGGTGATCAGCCGCATCATCTTCTCCCTTCCGGTGCGGGGGTCGCCTGCGGACGGCAGCCGCAGCTTTCGCGGCGGACCAGCCTGGTCGGCAGCACGACCTCGCGCTCGGTCGGGCTCGTTGCTGCTGATCATGGAACGCAGCATGTCGAACGCGATGGCGCCAAGTTCCTGGATCGGCTGCCGGACCGTGGTCAGTTGCGGCCGCAGATGCCGGGCCACCGGCATGTCGTCGAAGCCGGTCACCGCGATCTCGCCCGGCACGTCGATCCCGTGCTTGGCCAGCTCGTACATCACGCCGAGCGCGGTCTGGTCGTTGGCGCAGACGATCGCCCGCGGCAGCCAGGCCTTCTCGGCCAGCAGGTTGCGTATCACCTTCGCGCCGCCCGAGGCGAGGTAGTTGCCCTGCCATTGCGGACCGCTCGACGAACATCACTCCGGCGCTCGCCGCTTCTTCGGCGAGCGCGAGCCGCCGGGCGAGGTTGTCCGGGCTGTCGGCGTGGCCGGCCAGGTAAGCCAGCGTCAGGTAGCCGTGGTCACCGATCAAGTGCCTGGCCAGCTCGCTCATCCCGGTGCCGTTGTCGCCGCGCACGTTCGCCGTCGCTGGCCGTCGCCACGCCCGCCAGCGTCACGACCGGCACCTGCCGCGATGAGCTGCGCCAGCCTGCTCGGCTCGAGCACCCGGTCGTGCAGGATCAGCCCGTCGCATCTTGCGCGCCATCGTCATGACCCGCCGGTGCGCGTCGTGCCCGCCCACGTCCACCGAGCCGACCAGCAGGTTGAAGCCGCGCAACTGGGCCGCCACCTCGATGCCGCGGTTGATCACGTCGGTGAACTGCAGGCTCTCGTCCTCTTCGGTGATCGCCCCATCCGGACCGTCGGCACCTTCGTGGCTCTCACCCCACGGCACGCGGCGGAAGACCACTCCGACGACTTCCTTGAGCCGGGCTGACAGCGCCCGTGCGGCGCCGTCTGGCACGAACCCAAGTTCGTGCACTGCCTGCAGCACCCGATCCCTGGTCTCCTGCCTGGGATTGCGGTGGCCGTTGAGCACCCGGGACACCGATGCGATCGAGACCCCAGCCACCCGCGCCACGTCGTAGATCGTGGGCGTGTGTTGCTGCGGGGTGGTCGGTACGTCGTGCATTGGGCCCTTCTCGTGCTCTTCTCGGTGCGTCGACCGCTGTGGCCTTGGCCTTGGTAAGCGCTTACCGAGGCAAGCGGGAATCTGGCCTGGTCCGGATGGTGCCAGGTTGGAGCCGCTTGCTTGGCGGTGAAGCGGAGGGCTTTCCCTAAGTGGGGAGGTTCTCGGAAAGCGCTTACCAAAGCCAATTGCGAGGAGCGTAAGCCCCCATACCGTCATGCCTCAAGACCTATCCAGCACTCTGTTACCTGAACGTGACATTCTGGCCCGCGCGCAGCCCGTCCGCGCAGCCCATCCGCGCAGCCCATCCGCGCAGCCCATCGGCGACGCCCTGACCGCCGCCCCGCGCAGCTAGGGGCCCACGACGCTGCCATAGCGACAGCCCGGGGCCCACGCTGCGCTGGTGGCAAGCCGCCCCAGGGGTGGGCGACCCGCTAAACAGGGTAGAAACGGGGCATGGCGGTATTGGATGTCCCGGATCTGGCGGATGTGCTAGCGGCGCGCAAGAGGATCGCGCCCTACTTGCTCCCGACACCGCTGTATCGGTATCCGGAGTTGGACGCGCTGTCCGGTGCGCGACTGTGGGTCAAGCACGAGAACCACCAGCCGGTCGGTGCCTTTAAAGTGCGCGGCGGCATCAACCTGATCAGCCAGCTCACTGACGACGAGCGCCGCCGGGGCGTTATCTTGGCGTCGACGGGGAACCATGGTCTGTCGATCGCCTACGCCGGGAACCTGCTCGGCGTGCGCGCGGTCATCTGCGTGCCGCAGGAGGCCAACCCGGTCAAGGTCGAGTCGATGCGGGCCCTTGAAGCCGAGGTCGTGTTCCATGGCCGCGACTACGACGAGGCGCGAGAGCATTGCGAGAAGCTCGCGGCCGAACATGACTACCGCTACATCCACTCCGCCAATGAGCCCGCCCTGATCGCCGGCGTCGGCACCTACACGCTGGAGATACTTGAGCAGCAGCCTGGCATCGAAGCGATCGTGGTGCCGATCGGTGGCGGCAGCGGTGCTGCGGCCGCCTGCGTCGTCGCCAAGGCCGTTCGCCCGCAGGTCCAGGTCATTGGCGTGCAGGCGCAAGCCGCGCCGTCGGCCTACTTGTCCTGGCGGGCCAGGGAACTGACCGCGGCGGCCAACAGCACGTTCGCCGAGGGGATGGCGACCAGGACGTCGTTCGACTTCACCCAGCGGATCATGTGGGACCTGCTCGACGACTTCGTGCTGGTCTCCGAGGACGCTCTGAGGACCGCGACCCGGACGATGATCGAGAAGACCCGCAACCTAGTCGAGCCGTCAGGTGCCGCCGCGCTCGCCGCGGTGCTCGCCGACCCCGCTCGGTTCGCTGGCCGCCACGTCGCGATCATCTGCAGCGGTGGCAACATCAGCCCAGCTCAGCTCGTCTCCCTGTGGTAGTAGAGGATACAAGGGGCGGTAGACGATACCGGCATTGGAGGCAGCCGTGGCAGCCGTGGAGTTCGAGCACGTCCTCATCGACCGATCGGGAGACTTCGCCACGATCACGATGAACCGGCCCCAGCGCCGCAACGCCCTTTCCCTGCGGCACATGCAGGAGCTGATCGCGGCGTTCCGCCAGGTGGGCGGCAGCGACGCGACCGGGATCGTGCTGGCGGGCAGCGGGTCGGTGTTCAGCGCCGGGCACGACTTCGCCGACGTCGCCAACGCCGACCTGGCCGCGGTCAGGTCCCTGCTGTGGACCTGCACCGAGCTGATGACGCTGATCCAGCAGGTGCCGCAGCCAGTGGTGGCCCGGGTGCATGGCCTCGCCACCGCGGCTGGGTGCCAGCTCGTGGCGTCCGCCGACCTAGCGGTGGCCAGCGAGAACGCCGGCTTCGCCGCGCCGGGCGGCAAGGGCGGCTGGTTCTGCCACACCCCGATGGTCGCGATCGCGAGGAACGTCGGCAGGAAGCGGGCGGCGGAGATGGCGCTGTCCGGCGATGTCATCGACGCCGCGACGGCGCTTGACTGGGGGCTGGTCAATCAGGTGGTGCCGGCCGGCCAGCTTGACGCCGCGACAGGCGACTTGCTGCGGCGCGTCACCCGAGGCTCGGCGGAGAGCAAAGGCATCGGCAAGCAGGCACTCTACGCCCAGATCGACCTGGACCAGGCCAAGGCCTACGGATACGCGGTCGAGGTGATGGCGGCGACTAGCCAGCTTCCCGACGCGCGCGAGGGGATGGCTGCGTTTCTGGAGAAGCGACCGCCGGCCTGGCAGCGCGAGCGCCAGCCAGTCGCCGACGCTCACGCTGCCGAGGTATAGCCCGGCCTACGTCACTTCCTGTGCTTCTTGTGCGGGAGCGGGTGGAGCTTGATGCGCACTGAGTACGAGTGCACGGCCAGCCCGTGGCCACCCTGCCAGATCTCGAAGCCGACATCGATCGACTTGAGGAACCACCACGGGGAGATCTGATTGCGCCTCTCGGCGACTTGGATGAACGGCAGCAACCCGAGGTGGTTGGCGTGGGTGCTTGGCCGCACCCGCCGGAACACTACGTAGTTCCAGCAGCCGTAGATGTCGCAAGCCTTGTGCCGGCCGTAGTACCAGCGGTGCCCGTCGATGAGATATGTCGGGGCGCCGAACGGCGTGCCGAAGCGCTTGGTGCCGAGCCAGATCATCAACTCGGCGCCGTTCGCGTGGCCATGGATCGTGTGCAGGTGACCGAACCAGATGTCGTAGGCGACGTTGAACTTGCCCGGAGCTCTGCGCCAGTTCGCGCCCCAGGACGTAACCAGGTTCTTGAACCGGGAGACCCGCCTCGGCAGCACGGTGTGCGGCGAGCACACGCCCCACGCGCAGCCGTAGACGACCTCAGGGAAGGCCTCGTTATCCGGCACGTGGCTGTTCGCGTGCGACCTGACGACGGTGAACCCCGGTCCTGGACGCTCAAGCCTGATGCACTCGCGCTCAGGGAAGAACACGTCGTTGCGGACGATGTAGTAGATGCCCTTGCTTTTGATGGTGCGCCGGCCGTCCGGCCGGCAGATGACCGTCGCCTTAGTCTTGTGATGGACCTTGCCGGTGACAGCCGCCCCGGCGACGACCGCTCCTGCGGTCACGATGCTCGCGCTCAGCGCGACGCTCAGCCAGACCCTTCCTGACCAGCGAAAACCTTCGAACAAGATCGCCCCCTTCGAACCCCTTGGTCATATCCCGACTTGCTTAACACGGTTAGCAGCAGTTGTGCATGGTTGTACGAGTAACAATGGACAACGATTTGTCTAAGCAACGGGGTCCGATCGGTCTTCGCTAGAGTGCGGCAGCATGACAAGGCTGGTGGTCAAGCTCGGCTCAAGCTCGATCGCGAGCGGGGACGGGCTCGCCCTCGACGTGATCGCGAGCCTGGTGACGCAGATCGCGGCGGCGCAGCGAACCGGTCATCAGGTGATCCTGGTGACCTCGGGCGCGGGCAGGCTGGGTCGGCAACTGCCCGAGCTTGAGTCCGGGCTGCGCCGTCACAGCCGTGACGGCCCGATCGGTGTCGCGCTGGCCGCGTCGGTAGGCCAGCCCGCGCTGATGGCGCTGTACCGGCAGCTTTCCGCCGCCGTCGGGATGGAGGTCTGCCAGGTCCTGCTGTCCAAGAGCGACCTGGATTCGGCGCAGGCGATGCGCGATGTCGGCACCGTGCTGGTCTGTGCCCTTGAGGCTGGCCTGCTGCCGGTGGTAAACGGCAACGACACCACCGATCCGAAGTCCGAGCTTGACAACGACCAGATCGCCGTCGCGGTCGCCGTCGCCGCCGAGGCGTCGCGCCTGGTGTTCCTCACCAACGTCAGCGGTGTGTACGCCGACGAGCAGATGCGCGACCGGATCGCCCGGCTGACGCCGGAAGAGGCCAGGGCGGTCAGAAGTTCTTCGCCGAGCGAAGGCCGCGGCGGCATGCGGTCCAAGCTCAACGCCGCCGCCCGCGCGGCCTACTGCGGCATCGAGTGCGCGATCGGCTCGGCTCGCGACACCGACGTCGTGGCTAGGAGCCTGCGCCCGCGGGCCCGGATCGGAACCGTGATCCGCGCGGCGGCCGAGCAACTCGCGCCGCCGCAGCGCTGGGTCGGCGGCATCGCCTACCCGATGGGCTCGATCGGCATCAACCGTGAAGCTGAGCGCAGCCTGCGCGCCGGCAGCACGCTGTTCCTATCCGGCGTGAAGCGGATCGACGGCGACTTTGACCCCGGCGCCGTCGTCGAGTTGGTAGACGTCAGGCACCCGGAACGGCTGATCGGCCGAGGCTCGGTCGCGATGCCGTCGACCATCCTCCGACTGCTGCGCGCGCTCTCACCCGACGAAGTCGCCGACGTGATCTCGATCTTGCTCCGGCTGCGCCACGGGACTAAAGCGAAGGCCGAAGACCCTCTCGACAACCAGCGTTTCGCCGACATCGCCGACCTTGCCAGGCGGAACTCGCAAGCCGCCAAGCAGGCCCGCGCCGAGCTGCACATCGGCCACGCCCGAGCGGGTCCGGGCCCTCACCGACGCGCTGCTGGCATCACAACCGCGGGCCTGCGCCGCCATGCTGGCGGCCGGTTCGTTCAAATGCGGCGAGGTGGCGGCCCGTCAGCAGGTGCGGGACATGCACGCGATCCACCGCGACTCGCTCGTGGTGTTCGGAGGATGACCCCCTGGAATCCCCGCTGCAAGACCGCTACTGCCTGATCTGGCCGGTGCCCCAGGTCACGTTCTTCACGCAGGTCAGCGCCTCTAGCCCCATCGGCCCCCGGGCGTGCAATTTCTGCGTCGAGACGCCGATTTCGAGCCCGTACCCGAACTCGCCCCCGTCGGAGAACCTCGTCGAGCAGTTCACGAAGACGCTCCCAGAGTCAACCGCCCGCGCGAACCGACGCGCTATGTCGATGTCCTTCGTCACGATCGCTTCTGAGTTCGCAGTGCCCCACCGGCTAATGTGCGCCAGCGCCTCGTCCAGGCCGTCGACCACCCGCACCGCCATGATCAGGTCCAGGTACTCGGTGGCCCAGTCGGCTTCCTGTGCGGCTTCGGCGTCCGGCCAGATCGCCCGCGCCCGTTCGTCGGCCCGCAGTACGACCCCGCGCCCCCGCAGTTCGCCGAGCACCTGGGGCAGCCACGCCTCCGCGATCGCCGAGTGCACCAGTAGCGTCTCAGCCGCGTTGCACACGCTCGGCCGCGACGTCTTGGCGTTGACGACAATGTTCGTCGCGATATCAAGGTCCGCGGACGCGTCCACGTACACATGGCAGTTCCCGTCGCCGTCGATCACGACGGGCACCGTCGCGTGCTCGCGCACGGTCGCCAGCAGGCCGGGACCGCCGCGCGGGACCAGCAGATCGACGTAGTCCCTGGCGGTCAGCAGATCCACCACGGCCTGGCGGGAGTGATCGCGTACGAGCTGCACGGCGTGTGCCGGTACGTCGTCCTGCTGAGCGAGCGCCTCGCCGATGAGGTCGGCGATCGCGGCATTGGTGTGGGCCGCCACCGACGACCCGCGCAACACCGCCGCGTTGCCGGACTTGAGGCAAAGCGCCGCCACGTCCGCGGTGACATTCGGCCGCGCCTCGTAGATCACCGCGACCACGCCGAGCGGTTCGCGCACCCGCTCTATCAGCAAACCATTGGGTCGAACGGTACCGGCCACCACCTGCCCGACCGGATCAGGCAGCTCGATCACGGTGCGAATCGCGTTCACCATCGCGGCGACGCGAGTCTGTGTCAGCGTCAACCGGTCGATCGTGGTGGCAGCAACCCCGTCCGATGCCGCCTGGTCGATGTCGAGGGAATTGGCGGCTATGAGGCGGTTCCGCCCCGAAATTAGAGCATCAGCGACTCGGGAGAGCGCCTTGTCCTTGGCGCTGGTGGGTAGCTCGCGGGTCAGGCGGGCGGCCTGTCGCGCTTGCCGGCACACATCGAGAACGCTGGCGGACACTCTTCGTCCTTCCTGACCAACGGGTCGTCCCTCCTGACCACGGGCTCAACTCACGCAGAATGTAGCTATGGCCAAGCCCGTACCTTACGCCAGGACCATCGTCACCGACGACGGCGTTCCCATCGATGCCGCCCATCTGCCCGGTGATCCTGACCTCGGGATCGTGCTGGCGCACGGCTTCACGCTGAACTGGCAGCGCCCCGCTGTGTGGCGCGCGGCCACCCGGCTGAACAAGTTCGGCGGCGTGGTTACCTTCGATTTTCGCGGTCACGGCCGGTCGGGCGGGGTGTCCACGGTGGGCGACAAGGAGATCAAGGACGTCGACGTCGCCGTGGGCTACGCCCGGGAACTTGGTTACCAGCGGATCGCGACGGTCGGGTTCTCGATGGGCGGCTCGATCGTGCTGCGACACGGCGGGTTGATCGGCGACGTGGACGCCGTCGTCTCGGTCAGCAGCCCGGGCCGGTGGTACTACCGAGGCACCAGGCCCATGCGGCTGGTGCACCTGGCGATCGAGAACTGGACCGGGCGGCTGATCACCAAGAAGGTGCTTAACACCAGGATCAGCAGCGGCAAGTGGGACCCGGTGCCAGTGCCGCCCGACGACGCCGCGGCGCTGATCTCGCCGACCCCGCTGCTCGTCGTCCACGGTGACAAAGACGAATACTTTCCCGTCGACCACGGCCAGCGGATCTTCGACGCGGCCAACGAGCCGAAGGAACTGTGGATCGAGCTGGGGATGGGGCACGCCGAGTCGGGCGCTGGGCCGCAGTTGATGAAGCGGATCGGCACCTGGATCCGCCGCAGCGTCGGGCTGGACATCGACGCGCCGCCGGAGCCGGTCGCCGTCACGCAGAGCTGATGTAACACGACGGTAAAGAAGCGTTCCATGGACGTAACGGCCGGGAAACGCGCGCGAAACTCCCTGATGGGAAAAATGAACGGTATCGATTGATACCGAAGCGGTGGCGAGACGATGCTCGATCAGCGTCGCTCAGCCGTCCGGCACCCTTCGCTCCATTATCGACGGAGGGCGAAGAGTGAATCCCTACCCGCACTGGCTCAGCCCGGGCGACAATGCCTGGCAGCTGACGGCGGCGACGCTCGTCGGCTTGATGAGCATCCCCGCGCTGGCGGTCCTGTACGGCGGGATCGTGCAGCGGAAGTGGGCCATCAACACGATGATGATGGTGTTCAGCGCGTTCTGCCTCACGCTGATCGTCTGGGTGCTCTGGGCATTCAAGATGGGCTTCGGGTCCGCGTGGATTGGCACGTTCGTCGGTAAGCCCGGCCCGGTTGTCGGCCAGGCCGGCGAGCAGGCGCAGGCGAGCATTCCGATGCTGAACGGCTTGATGCCGAAGTTCAGGTTCCCGGAAAGCTCGCTGGTGTACTTCCAGTTCGTGTTCGCCGCGATCACCCCGATCCTGTTCATCGGGAGCGTGCTTGGCCGGATCAAGTTCAAGGTCTGGCTGATCTTCGTGCCGCTGTGGATCACGTTCGCCTACGCGGTCAACGCGTTCCTGCTGTGGGGCGGCGGATTCTGGGCGGGCAAGGGCGCGCTCGACTTCAGCGGTGGCTACGTTATTCACCTGGCGGCCGGCGTGTCCGGCTTCGTCGCCGCGGCGGTTGTCGGGCCGAGATTGCGGCGCGACCGCGAGAAGGCGGTGTCGAACAACCTGTTGTTCGTGGCTGTCGGCGCGGGCCTGCTCTGGCTCGGCTGGAACGGCTTCAACGGCGGCGATCCGTACTTCGCCGGGGCAGATGCGGCCAGCGCCGTGATCAACACCAACCTCGCCACCGCGGTCGCGATGATGGCCTGGATCATCATGGACATGGGTTTCGGCAAGGACCGCAAGCCCACGTTCCTCGGTGGCGTCAACGGCATGATCTGTGGCCTGGTCGGGATAACTCCGGCGGCCGGCTACGTCACCGGCGTCGGTGCGATCATCATCGGCCTGGTCACCTCGGTCGTCGTATGGGCGCTGTTCGCCTACCTGCCCCGCAAGGTCTGGCCGTTCAACAAGGTCGACGACGCGCTCGGCGTCGTCTACACCCACGGCTTCGCCGGACTGCTCGGCGGCCTGATGGTCGGCCTGCTCGCCGACCCGAAGATGATCGTCTACCTGGGTATCGGCAAGTCGCCGAACGTCACCACCGCCGGCCTGTTCTACGGCCATCCGAAGCAGTTGCTGATCCAGGCGGGTGCCGCACTCACGGTGATCGTCTGGGACGGCCTCGTGACATTCCTGATCCTGCGCGGCATCGCCCTGTTCATGAAGCTGCGGATACCAGACGCCCAGCTCGTCGAGGGGGACATCAGCGTCCACGGCGAGGTCGCCTACCCGCAGGAGGAACCCGAGAACGAGCTTGAGCCCGACTTCGACGAGATACCGGATGAGCTGGTGCCGGAGCACCACGAACATCAGCTAGTGGGCGCCGACTCCTCCGACTGACAAACGGGCCAAGAATCAAGCAAGGCCGCCGGCTGGGGCAAGGGCAGCTCGCCACCCGAACCCCAGCCGGCAGCGGATTACGTTAGGTAGTGCAAATGCCGCAAATTGCCCGTCAATACGGCTTGGGTCGGAGGAAATCGATGCTCCAGGACGACTTATCATCAGTTTTTGCGTCGCAAACCAGGTCGAAACGGTCAGATTAACGACCAAAACTGATGATAAGTCGGTGACGGTCAGGGAGATCAGGGTCGGCGACGGCTGCTGCTGTTCGTTCGGGCTGGTGATCGCGAACGGTGGCACTACCACGGTGGTGGGATCAGGGCCTCTATCAGGTGGGGCCCTGGTTCTGCCAATGCGTTGCGTAGTTGAGAAGCGAAGTCGGTTGCGGTGCTGGCACGGCTGGCCGGGACTCCCAGGCCCGCGGCGAGAGCCGCGAAGTCGATCGCGGGCTTGGACAGGTCGAACATGGTGCGGGCCGCGTCACCGGTGCCGGTCGCGCCAACTCGGTTGAGCTCGAGGTCCAAGATCGCGTAGCGGCTGTTGCTGAAGATGATCGTCGTGATGTCCAGTTGCTCGCGGGCTTGGGTCCAGAGTGCGGAGATCGTGTACATGGCGCTGCCATCGGACTCGAGCGCGAGCACGGGCCGGTCCGGGCAGGCCGCCGCCGCGCCGGTGGCCAGCGGCAGTCCCTGCCCGATGGCACCGCCGGTCAGCGACAGCCAGTCGTGCGGCGGAGCGCCGGCGGTTGCGCCGGGCAGCCACAGCCCGGAGGTGTTCGCCTCGTCGCTGACGATCGCGCCCTCGGGCAGCAGCGCGCCGATCACGGCGGCCGCGCTTTGCGCGGTGAGATCGCCCTCGGGCAACTCGGGACGGTGCGGCTGCTGCGGCACGGGCTTGGCGCCGGGAGCGACGAGGTCGGCGAGTGCGGCCAGTGCGCCCGCTACGTCGTCGCCGGGCGCCGCGAGCACGTGCACACGGCAGCCGCTGGGCACAAGCGAGCTCGGCTGGCCAGGATAGGCGAAGAAGGACGCGGGGGAACGGGCACCGGCGAGGATCAGGTGGCGGGCACCCTCAAGTTGGGTGGTCGCGTATTCGGCCAGGTAGGCGAGCCGGTCGATGGCCAGCAGGCCGGCGCCGCGCTCGCTCCTGGCGGCGAAGGTCTCGCCAAGCAGCCGAGCCGTCGAGATAGCCGCGGTGATCTGGCTCGCCGCGTCTAGGCCGGGTTGCCGTAGGCCGGTGCCGCCGACAAGGATCACGCACGGCTCGCCGGCCCGCAGAGCCTCGGCTGCCTCGCGGACCGTCTCGTCGGGAACTCCCGCTGGCAGCCGCACTGGTATCGGGTCGGCAGGCTCGGCCCCGTCGGACCAGGACACGTCAGCGGGCAGGATCAAAGTGGTCACCCCGCCCGGCGGCGTCAGGGCGGCCGCGACCGCCTCGGCGGTGTCCGCGCCCAGATCGGCCGTCCGGGCCGGGCGCCTGACCCAGGTCGACACAGTCCCGGCCAAGGCGTCGATGTCGGACTCCAGCGGCGCGTCGTACCGCTTGTGGTAGCTCGCATGGTCGCCGACGATCGCCACGAGCGGGGTGCGCGCCCGCTTGGCGTTGTGCAGGTTGGCCAGCCCGTTAGCGAGCCCAGGTCCCAGGTGCAGCAGCGCGGCAGCAGGCCGCCCAGTCATCCGGCCGTATCCGTCGGCCGCACCGGTAGCCACCCCTTCGAACAGGCATAGCACGCCGTGCAGGTCAGGAACCGAGTCAAGCGCCGCGACAAAGTGCATCTCCGACGTGCCGGGGTTGGCGAAGCATACGTCCACCCCGCTGCTGACGAGCGTCCGAATCAGAGCCTGCGCACCGTTCATGTCAATGTCCTACCTCGTCCCACGGGTCAGAGGCTAGGGGGTCAGCGTCATGATGATGTGCTCGAGGCCGTCGGCCACATTGCGCCAGGCCCTGTCCTGGTTGGACCACGTCGTGATCGGCTTGCCACCCTTTGGCAGGGCCTGGAAGCCAGCGAGCTTGCTGAGTTGCCAACACGCGTCCCGCACGATCACCGGAACGATGCGGCACTTGCCTGCGGCGTAGCGCTCAAGCGCCCGACTCATCTCGACGTCGTTGCAGTAACTAGAGGCCAGAAAGGACGCGCTGACGAGGAACACGACGATGTCGGCATCGTCGAGCGCCCGGTCGATCTCGCCCTTCCAGGCATCGCCAGGTCCGATTCGGCGGTCATGCCAGACTTCGATCAACCGTGCGCTGCTGAAAACCTTGAGGTGACTGTCGAATGCGTCGCGGTAACGCTCGTCCTTGTGGCTGTAGCTTACGAATAGTCTCGCCGGCTTTGGTGGTCGGCCGATGAAGAAAGGTTCTGGTTCGATAGCCAGGTCCACGCCAGTGAGATACTGTCTTACGTCGATATTGTGAAAGGTGCCATTATAATATTCGGGAAATGAGTCCCTTCCTTCATTTTCGGCTGTCAGGAGCTTGTCGTATTCGACGGTCAATCCAGGCAGGTCCGGAGAGGGCACAAAGGCGCTGACCTTGAACCGATAGCTGCTATGAATGTGCTCGAAGTCGGACCGGATCACGGCCAGCAGCCTGCGTCGACTCTGTACCGGGCCGGATATGAAGATCCTGACAACCCGGTTGGCGCTATCCGCCTGAACCAGGGCACTGTTCTGTTCCCAGCGCAGCAGGGTGCCGCTGCGCCACCTGGGCTGACCGGCCGAGTGCACATGGCTGCGGACAATGAAACGGGGCAGCAATCCTTCTGGCAGCACCGGATAGCGATACCCGAACCGTAGCGAGCCTTCAACCGGAAATTTAGTGGCCGCAGCCGGTTGCTGCTTGGGCAGCAGATCGGCGACCAGATACTTGTCGGGTTCGTCAGCGTAAGGAAAGCAGAGTTCGAAGCGGCGCATCAGATCAAGCAGAAAAATATGCCGCTCAGCCGGATAGCGTCTGATGTCGAGAATCAGAGCCAGATCAGACGCGGTGACCTCACCATGGTGCTCGGCCACCAATCTGGAGTTCAGGATTGTGTAGATGCCTTCCGTCACCCAGTGCGGGTTTAGCACGTGCGTGTCGCGCAGTCGCGGGTCTTCCCGGTAATTGAGCGCAATACCGAGCGAGTGCAGGTAGTCGGCTAGCAATTCCTGTGCTTGACTATTCCTCTCACCGAGGCTGGCGCAGATCTGCCGGTATCTGTCGAAGGTGAGATAATTCTCGCGCATTCCGGCGAGCCTGTCCTTGATATCGAACCAGCTAGCAGGAAAGTTCACTCTCAGGTCGCTGAGGTTGCTTGCGGCGTTAAACAGCACAGCGCCCAGGTCTTCTATGCCGAGACCATGGTCGCCTTCAGCGCAGTCGGTGCGGACGAATGCGCAGATATTGGGAAATCTTTGCCGTAGGCCAGTTTCGTCGAGGTCGAACGGGTCCTTGGCGATCTGATTCAGGACGATGATGATCGGCGACTCCGGCGCGAAGCTGCTGACGATCCTGAGCCAGTAGTCCGCGTCGTTGTCTGCGCTGCCTGCCCGCCCGGTCAGCACGATCAAGTACAGGCTGCGGCTCGTCAGGAAGAACTGGTGAGTCGCGTGCATGATCTCCTGACCGCCGAAGTCCCACACGTTGAGCCGCACGTGTTCGCCGTTGGCCAGGGCCACCGGCCAGGTAGTGACTTCGATTCCCTCCGTGCGCTCTTCGGACGGGTCAAAGCTCCCGTGAACCAGGCGTTTCACCAGCGAGGTTTTGCCGACTGCACCCCAGCCAAGCAGGATAAGCTTCGCTTCATTGAGCGGTCGCGCCCCGCCTCGAGTACGAAAATAATAGTCGAGTATGCTCTCGACCGATCCCTGCCATTCGCTGGCGGCCCAGAGGCCCTCGGGAACGCAACCAAGCAGTTCATCGGGCAAGGCGAGCTGTTCATTTCCGTACAGTAGAATGGCGCGAAGCTTGGTTAGCTTGCGCAGGTCCGGGTGCAAGGTCTTGAGCACCGATTTTCGATTTTGCGTAACGTCGGGAATTCGGCGGACATAAATCGTGCCAGCCGTCGACATACTGACCAGAATATCTGGATCATTATTGAGGTCAAGGCACTCCAGGTTTGACCATCGCGTCACTGTGCGAGGCAGCGACTTGAACCCGTTGCCGCCTAGAGCAACAAGACGGAGTGATAGAAGCATATCCAGTGAGCTCGGCAGGTCCGTCAATCTATTGTCAGCGAGATTAAAGTGCTTAAGCCTTGACAGCTTGCCCATGCTCGGCGGGAGACCAGCAAGCTTATTATGGGACAGATCTAGGACACGAAGAGATGGAAAGTTGTCCCACCAATCCGGCAGCGAGGTCAGCTCATCGCCCCAGAGGTAAAGCTCCTCCAGGTTGTGCAGCGCTGAAAGCCAGGACGGCAACATGCCGAGCTGATTCCCTCCTAGGGCAAGAAGTCGCAACTTTCCGCAGCGGCCGATCCCGTCTGGAAGTAACGAGAGGCTGTAGCCGATTGTGAGTCTCCTGAGTTCGCTCAGCTCGCCTATACCGTCGGATATGCGCTTGAGATCGTTGCTCCGGATGGTCAGATTTCTCAGGTTCGACAGGTGCGCGATGTCATCGGGTATCTGGTCAACGTCGTTGTGGTCCAGGTTCAAAGTCTGGAGCCTTGTCAGTTTGAAGACCTCGCCCGGAATCGCGGACAATCCACAGCGCGACAGGTCAAGTTCTGTGGCGTGAGTATTTCGAGCTTCACCGATACGCAGCGCCGCTATCATAGTGTCGTTTTGGGGCTCGAATCGTGTCTCCACGCGAGATGTCGACAGTCGATCCTTGACCCCTCGTCCGGGCCAGACGCGACGACCAGATGCGTGCCTGCTCATTTCGACCTCTCTGGCGGGTTCGACAGACCGGGGGTTGGGGCACTGAGTCTATTTGTTTGACCCGGTGGCCGTGTGTCATCCGTTCTGTCTGGTCGGGCGTCTTATAGCGGAGGAAGGGAGCACTTTGATGTTCACGCCTATTGCCCGCGCCCTGGCGGCCGTCGCGGTCACCGCAACGCTCGCCGTGCCGGCGACCGCGAGCATGGCCTCGCCCGACCATGGGCTGAGGCCACCGACGCTGTACGTGCTCAACGCGTATTTCGGCTCGGCCGAGTTCAGCACGGTGGCCGTTGTCAACGCCACCACCGGAGCGTTCATTAAGTCCATCAGAGTGGAATCGAACGCGAGCGACATCGCCCTTGCCCCTAACGAGAAGACCGTCTACGTCGCCAGCCCGAACTGTGGCGCGTGCATGGCGGTCGGCCCGACACGGCAGCCTCTCCTGGGCACGGTGACTCCGATTAGCACCGCGTCCAACAAGGCACTCAAGCCGATCATGGCGATCGCGAGCACGATCGCGATCACCCCCGGCAGCCGGACCGGCTACGTCGCTACCTGTTGCTCGCCGGTAGCCGGTGACTACGATTTCATTACCCCGCTCAACCTGGTCACCGGTAAGCGCGGTAAGACGATCAAGGTCGGCAACGGCCCAATCGACCTCACCATCACGCCGAATGGCCGAACGCTCTACGTCTCCGTCGTCGGACCGGACTTCCGTAAGGACGGCGCGGTGACTCCGGTCAACGTCGCCACCAATAAGGCCGGTAAGGCCATCAAGGTCGGAGCGAGTCCGGGTGTTATCGCGATCACCCCTGGCAGCCGGTTCGCCTACGTCGCCAACAACGGCTCAGGAACGGTCACCGCCATCCGCGTCGCCACGAACACGGCCATCAAGCAGATCAAGACCGGGGCCGTCCCCGAGGTCATCGCGATCACTCCCAATGGCCGGATCGCCTATGTCAGCAATCAGGGCACCAATACCGTCACGGCGATCAGCACGGTGACCAACAAGGTCATCAAGCAGATCAAGGTTGGGAAGGGGCCCGGCGCCATCGCGATCACCCCGAACGGCCGGACCGCTTACGTTGCCGTGGGAAACGCGGTCGTCCCCATTCGCGTCGCCACCAACACCGCGCTCAGGCCGATCAAGGTGCGCATCCCGCCCGCCGCGATCGCGATCACCCCGGACGGCAAGACGGTCTGGGTGACTGGCGGTTGCACAGCTTCGTCGTCGATGGTCAGAGGCTGGGTGATCGCGATCAGGACCGGGACGAACACCGTCGGCCCTTCGCTCCATGTGGGAGTCTGCCCGAGCGGCCTCGTGATCGCTCCCTGACCGTCTATCTGGTCGCGGAGGTTTCCGTGGTGCCTTCGAGCAGCGCGCCCCAGAGCCAGCGACAACGCCGGCCCGACGCTGTCGCTCAGCCCCGATTCCAACAGCAACGCCGTCCCGGAGCTGCTGCTCCAGTGCCGCTCCCGGCAGCCGGCCATCTTCCCGGATCTGGCCCGCCACCGGGCACTTCGTGATGGCCCTTGACACACCGGACCGGACCCAGGCAAACGGTGATCTCCGATTGCTTGCGAGCACGAACAGACAGGTCGCGTGCATGGTCAAAATACGCTAACTGGCAATGTGATGCTGCAGCCATCACCGCCCGCAGCCCGGACGGCACTCGCGACCTGCATCCCGGTGGTGACCGGGCGGGTCGACAACGACTTGCTGGATAAGCTCACCGCCCAGCTCAAGGGCGCCACCGCGTGGTCCCGGCGACCAGCGTTCGACCCGGCCAGCGGCGGTCGGGACAGAGTCCGGGACCTGATCCTGGCCAACGCCATCGCCCTGCTCTCCGGGCCGGGTCAGGTCGCCTCGGTGCTGCGCACCGGCACGCTCCCGCCGGCCGCCGCCAGCATCAGCCTGCCCTTGGACGTCGGCACCGCCACCGACACCATCCCGCCGCACCTGCGCCGGGCCGTCATCCTGCGGGACAAGCACTGCGCCGCCCCCGGCTGTTCGTCCCCGCCTCGGGATGTCAGATTCATCATCTGGTCCCGCGCAGCAAAGGCGGCCCGACCAAGCTGACCGGAATGATCCTTTTGTGCAGCTTTCATCATTTGATCATGGTTCACCGGTGGGACTGGACGATCACCTTGAACCCGGACGGCACCACTACCGCCCGGAGCCCCCGCGGCCGCGTCCTGCGCTCACACAGCCCGCCACCCGCCACCGCCGCCTAAGCGGCGCGGATGAGCCGCCGTCGATAGGCTAGGTTGGCAGCGCCTTGATGACGTGTTCAAGGCCGTCGGCTACGTTGCGCCAGGCCGTGTCCTGGTTAGGCCAGGTCGTGATCGGCTTGCCGCCCTTGGGCAGAGCCTGGAAGTCCGCCAGCTTGCTGAGCTTCCATTTCGCGTCCCGCACGATGACGGGGACGATGCGGCACTCACCGGCGGCCTGGCGTTCGAGGGCGCGAGCCAGTTCGACATCGTTGCAGTAATCGGAGGCTAGGAAGGCCGCGCTGACGAGGCACACGACGATGTCAGCCTCTTCAATGGCCCGGTCGATCTCACCCTTCCAGTCGTCGCCCGGACCGATCCGGCGATCGTGCCAGACGTCGAGCAGGCGCGCGCTGCTGAAGACCTTGAGGTGGCTGTCGAAGGCTTCCCTATAGCGTTCGTCCTTGTGGCTGTAGCTCACGAACAGCCGGGCGGGTCTGCGCAGGCTGGATACTGCGGATCGGCTTGGGGGCATCGCCAGGTCGACACCAGTGAGAAACGCATTGACGTTGATACGCCGGAAAGTGCCGTCGAAAAATTCTAGGAACGTATCTATTCCTTCACTCTCGGCGGCGAGGAGCTTGTCGTATTCGACGGCCGGTCCAGGAAGCTCGAATGAGGGAACGAAGGCGTTGACCTTGAAGCGATAGCTGCTGTGAATGTGCTCGAAGTCGGAACGGATCACGGCCAGCAGTCTGCGCCGGCTTTCCGCCGGGCCGGTCACGAAGATCTTGACGACCCGGTTTGTGCTATCGGCTTGAACGAGCGCGTTGTTCTGTTCCCAGCGCAGCAGGGCGCCGCTGCGCCACCTGGGCCGCCCGGCCGAGTGCACGTGGCTGCGGACGATGAACCGGGGCAGCAAGCCTTCGGGTAGCAGCGGATAGCGGTACTCGAATCGCAGCGAGTCCTCGATGGGGAAGTCGGTGGCCTCGGAAGGCTGTTGCTTAGGCAGCAGGTCGGCGATCAGGTACTTGTCGGGTTCGTCGGCGTAAGGGAAACACAGCTCGAAACGCCGCATCAGGTCGAGCAGGAACACGTGTCGTTCGGCTGGATAGCGCTGGCGGTCCAGGATGCGCGCCAAGTCGGAGGCGGTCACCTCACCGTGGTGCTCGGCTACCAGCCTGGAATTCAGGATCGTGTAGATGCCTTCGGTCACCCAGTGCGGGTTGAGCACGTGGGTGTCGCGCAGCCTGGGGTCTTCCCGGTAGTTGAGCGCGATCCCGAGCGAGTGCAAGTAGTCGGCCAGCAACTCCTGCGCTTGGCCGTCCAACTCGCCAAGGCCGGCGCAGATCTGGCGGTACTGGTCGAACGTGAGGTAGTTCTCGCTCATGCCGGCGAGCCGGTCCTTGATCTCGAACCAGCTCGCCGGGAAGCTCACCCGCAGGTCGCGGAGGTTGCTGGTGGTATGCAGCAGCACATTCACCAGGTCTTCGATCCCTAGGCCGTGCTCGCCTTCGGCGCAGTCGGTGCGCACGAACGCGCGGATGTTCGGGAATCTCTGCCGTAGGCCGGTCTCGTCGAGTTCGAACGGGTCTTTAGTGATCTGGTTGAGCACCACGATGATGGGAGACTCCGGCGCGAAGCTGCTGACGATCTTGAGCCAGTAGTCCGCGTCGGTATCGGCGCTGCCTGATCGGCCGGTGAGCACGATCAGGTACAGGCTGCGGCTGGTCAGGAAGAACTGATGCGTCGCATGCATGATCTCCTGACCGCCGAAGTCCCACACGTTGAGCCGCACATGCTCGTCGTTGGGAAGGGTGACAGGCCAGGAGGTGACCTCGATTCCTTCGGTCCGCTCTTCCGATGGGTCGAAGCTGCCGTGCACCAGTCGCTTGACCAGCGAGGTCTTGCCGACACCGCCCCAGCCAAGCAGGATGAGCTTCGCCTCATTAAGCGGTCGCGCCCCATCTCGGGTGCGAAAGTAGTAATCGAGTATGTTTTCTACCGAACCCTGCCATTCGCGCCCTGGGTATTCACCGTCGGGCACGATGCCAAGCAGTTCGTCAGGGAGTTGCAGAAGCGGGTTGCCGTAGAGCAGCAGGGCGCGCAGTTTGGTCAGCCGGCGTATGTCGGGGTGCAGGGCCTTCAGCGCGGAGTCGTCGCGTGAGTCCGGTGACGGGATTCGGTGGACCAGAACGGCGTCAGGGGCCTCAGCCACAACCTGGATTTGTGGGTTGCAGTTCAGGTCGAGGCACTCCAGGTTCGACCATCGCGTCACCGTGCGGGGGAGTGTTTCAAAGCGGTTGCCGCCAATGGAGACGGTCCGCAGTGACTGTAGCGTATCAAGTGACTCCGGCACGTCTGTCAATCTATTGCCAGTTAGGTAAAGTTGCTCAAGCTGAAAGAGCTTTCCCATACTGGGTGGAAGGGTAGATAGTAGATTATTGGATAGATTAAGCACTCGAAGATGCGGAAAATTTTCCCACCAGTCTGGCAGCGAAGATAGATCACATTTCCACAGGTATAGGCCCTCCAAGTTGTGTAGCTCTGAGAGCCAGGATGGAAGTACGCCTAGATGGCTTCCTCCTAGGCCTAGTTCCTGCAGCTTGCTGCAGGAACGTATACCGTCTGGAAACTGTGAAAGGTTAGGTCCGATGAAAAGTCTAGTGAGCTCGCGCAGCTCACCGATGCGGACGGATACATTTAGGGTGCCGATGTTGCTCCAGATTTGCAAGGTCGTCAAACTCGTAAGACGCGCGATGTCATTCGGAATCTCATCTATATGGTTACTATCGGCAGTAAGAGACTCAAGCCAGGCCATTTCGAAGACTTCGCTTGGGATCGCCTGCAACCCGCAGCCCGAAAGGTCTAGGGCTATAGCGTGAGTGTTTCGCGCTTTGCTGATGCGTGCGGCGACATCACTGGCCCGCTTTGCCGGAGGAGCCGTTGCATTGTGGTCTTTGGCTCGTCGCAGGGATCGACGGCGACGGTCTGGGGTGGGTTCGGTCATGTCACTTGTCCGGTTAGGGATTGTTTTAGTTCAGTGCTGATGGGGTCGAGCGGGGCTATGCCGTACATGCTCAAGATCAGGTCGAGCGCGGCGGTGAAGTACTGATCAGATTGGTGGAGGTCGCTGTAGACCCTACCTTGCAGCACAGGTGGCCTGGCATTGGGTTCGGGGTCAGCCCGGGGGTCGCCGGACGGGTGAATTCGCGGATCGACCCTCATTTTCGAGGGTGAATTCCGCAATCCACCTCACGGGGTCTGGGTCCTGAGGTGCTGACGGAGTTAGTGAGGCTTACGGGGCTTTTGATGCGCCTCTGTTCGTCCGCGTCAGCTAACTCGGTATTCCACGACGGCGATCTTCGTGCGTCGGCTTCGAGATCGCCGTGGTAGCTCTGATGCCTTACCGGCGGGCTGCAGGCTTGGCTTCTCCGACGTTAGGTTCAAGGCTCGGTCCGAGGGTCTGCGGCGGAACAGGGTGCGGGCGGTTGTCGCGCCACCTTGGCTGGGATTCGGCACTTGGCGGTTGCGGCACCTCGAAATCGGCGATGCTTCGTTCGACTTTCCCTGGTTGCCTGTCCCGGGCCGGGAACAGCGACTATCCCGCGCTGTCGCTATGACGACAGCAGCGAGGCCGCGCTGTCTGGCCGGCAGCTCCCCGGACAGCAGCAAGGTTCCCGCGCTGTGGCCAGGAGGGCGGGCAGTGCCCGCGCCGCCGGCCAGGGCGGCGGTGCCGGGCCGGCGGTGCTGGCTGATGCCCGGGACCGCCGCGACACGCCAGCGAGTTACTTCTAAGCGCGTCCTAGCACCAGCTTCGGGACGACGATGGGCCTGGCTGAACCGGCGTGCCGGGACTTGTGAGGTGGATGGGATCGATGTGGTTGGCGGGGCTTAGCGTCTGATTGACAGGCCCGTTCCCGGGTCGAAGAAGTGGAGCTGGGCGGTGTCGACCGCGATCGGGGCGAGTTCTCCGACGGAGATTTTTGTACGCGGGTCCATCCGGGCGACCAGCGTCGCCAAAGGGCGGACGTCATCGGCCGGTCCACTGCCGACGTGGGCGGCCTCGCCGATGGCGCCGTGGATGTGGACCTCGGAGCCGAGTTCTTCGCGCAGCCTGATCGGCAGGTCGATAACGGGACCGCCGCGATCGGACAGCGAGGCATCGGCCAGGTGCTCGGGCCTGATCCCGAGGACGACGTCCTGGCCCAGATACCGGTCAAGTCCGGGGTGGTCGGCCAGCACGGATCCCGGGACTCCCAGCCGGTGCGGTCCGAACACCACCTCAGGCCCGGCCCCGTCGTCCCGCCGCCCCAGCCGAGCATCGATCAGGTTCATCGGCGGCGATCCGATGAACCCAGCGACGAAGAGATTGGCCGGCCGCCGGTAAAGCTCAGCAGGCGGCGCGATCTGCTGCAGCGCCCCGCCAGAGATCACCGCGACTCTCGTCCCGAGTGTCATCGCCTCGGTCTGGTCGTGGGTCACGTAGATCGTCGTGATCCCCAGCGACCGCTGCAACTGGCCAATTTCTGCCCGCATCTGCACCCGCAGCTTGGCGTCCAGGTTGGACAGCGGTTCGTCCATCAGGAACGCCCGCGGCTGCCGGACGATCGCACGGCCCATCGCGACTCGCTGGCGCTGGCCGCCGGAAAGCTGCCTGGGCTTGCGTTCTAGATAAGGCTCAAGTTCGAGAACCCTGGCTGCCTCAGTAACCCGGCGCTTTATTTCTGCCTTAGCGATCTTTCGGTATTTCAGGGAGAACGCCATGTTGTCGTAGACCGACAAGTGCGGGTACAGCGCGTAGCTCTGGAACACCATCGCGATGTCCCGGTGCCTTGGTTCCATGTCGTTGACGACCTGGCCGTCGATGCTGATCGTGCCTGAGGTGACTTCTTCCAGGCCGGCCACCATCCGCAGCGCGGTGGTCTTGCCGCAGCCGGAAGGCCCGACCAGCACGAGCAGTTCGCCGTCGCCAACCGCTAGATCGAGGGAGTCGACAGCGGTGGTGCCGTCACCGAACCGCTTGGTGACCGAGTTGAGTTCGATCCGCGCCAACTTATCTCCCCATGCCCAGCGTCAGCCCCTTGACCAGGTGCCGCTGGAAGATCAGGTACACGATGATCGCCGGGATCGCGCTCACGATCGAGCCCGCCATCAGCGAAGGGATGCTGGTGGTCCGGCCGGCGGACAAGGTGGCCAGGCCGGCCGTGATCGTGCGCTGGTTCGCCGGCAGGAACAGCAACCCGACCAGCAGGTCATCCCAGATCTGGATGAATTGCAGGACGGTCACCGTGGCGATGGCCGGCAGCGACAGCGGCAGCGCGATCGACAAAAAGGTCCGTTCGTAGCCGAGCCCGTCCATCACCGCGGCCTCGATGAGCTCATCTGAGATGCCCCGGTAGTAGGTCGCCATCAAGAAGGTGGCGAACGGGGTGCCAAGCGCGGCGTACACCAGGACGGCGCCCGCGTAGGAGTTGGTCAGGTTGAGCTTCGCCAGGTTGACGTACTCGGGGATGATGATCGACTGCAGTGGCACCATCAGCGCCGAGACCACCAGCAGGAAGATCGTGCCGCTCCCTCGATAGCCCAGCTTGGCGAACGCGAATCCGGCCGTGGTCGACACCGCCAGGATGATCACGATCGCCGCGGCGCAGACCAGCGTCGAGTTGAGCAACTGGCTGGCCACGGGCAGGTTCGCGAAAAGCTGGTGCCAGCCGGCGAACGAGTGGCCGCTCTGCCGGTCGAACTGACCGCCGCTGCGGAAAGCGTTGTCGATCATGTACCAGAACGGGTACAGCATGATCACCGCGATGCCGACCATGAGGACGAAGAGGGCCCAAGTCGACAGCTTCCTCGGTATCACCAACCCGAGTCCTCTGCCCTGATCAACCTGAGCTGGACCAGGCCGACGACCGCCATGATCACGAAAAGGATGATCCCGTAGAGCGCGCCGGTGCCGAACTGCACCTGCTGGAAGCCGGTCTGGTAGACGAAGAACTCGAGCGTGGTGGTGCCGAAGCCGGGTCCGCCGCCGGTCATCACGAAGATCAAGCTAAACAAAGCCGAGAACGCGCTGATAACCGTGATCACGAACGCGAACTGCACGAATCTGGTCAGCAGCGGCAACATGACCCGGAAGAAGATCTGGAACCGGTTTAGCCCGTCGACCTTGGCGGCCTCGATTAGCGTCGGGTCGAGCGTGGCCATGCCGGTCAGGAAGATCATCGTGTTGGTGCCGACCATCGACCAGATGAACGTGATCGCCAATGCGAGCAGCGCGCTGCCCTCGCCCGCCAGCCAGTCTGTCCGCGCCGCGAAGAACCGAAGCGCGAACATGCCGATCACGACCCAGGAGATCGCCGTCGGCAGGAAATAGACCGACCGGAAGAACCGCCAGCCGCGAACGTGCTCGTTGAGCAGGGCCGCGATCAGCAGCGGTATCCCGATCGCGAACGGCACGGCGAGCAGCAGCAGGCCATTGTTCTCGAGCACACGCCAGAAGATCGGGTTGGTGAACGTGGACGAATAGGTACTGGGGCCGATCCACGTCGACGTCGTGCCGTTCCACGTCGTCATCGAGTAGTAGACGGCCTGGCCGATCGGCACCCCGAGCAGGGCGACGACGAGCGCGACGGCCGGGATCGACAGTACGATCCCGGCCCGCCTGCGCCTGCTCTTGAGACTCAACTTCGGTCGGCTCCGATTACGGGAACGTGTTGCCGCGCTGAGTGATCGGCAACTGGCTCAGCGTGGTCTGCAGTGCGGACAGCGCCGAGGTGACCGAGACCTTCCCGCCGAGCACCGACGGGAGGAACTTCTGGCCGGTGCTCACGATGTTGCCCTGGACCACGTTGTCGAGCATGGGGTAGACGGTCATGTGCTGGTCGCTTACGAAGTCCAGCATCTGCTGGTTCACCGGATTGCTGGTTGATGTGCCGTTGATGGCGGGAATCAGGCCCGCTGAGTTGATTATCCTGGCAGCGGCCGGTGTGGTCATGAATTCGAGGAACTCGGCGTCCTGCGCCGGATGCTGGCTGTACGTCATCTGGGAGATGCCGTCACCGGCGAAGTCGACAACGCCCTTGATCGGGGCGTCAGAGAACGGCGGAACGAACGCCGCCACCTTGTCGCCCAGCGCCGAGGTGAACTTCTGGGTGTCCCAGGTGCCGTCCACCATCATCGCGGCCTTGCCGCTCTCGAACTGGCCCAGGTTGTTGGTGTTGGTGACGACGTCAGCGTTGGTGCAGCCGGTGCTGTGCAGCTTGGTCCAGTTGGCCAGCTGAGCTTTGATGGTCGACGAAGTCCACGGGATCGAGCCGCTGTACAGGCCTTGCCACGCCGAGACCGGGTAAGCGCCGATCATCATGTAGCTCATGTCGTACCAGGGGTAGAACGTGGCGCCTAGCGGCTGGCCGCCGTTGCCGTAGACGATCGGGGTGAAGCCCGCCTTCTTGAGTTTCGTGCACGCCGCGTAAAGCTGGCTCCAGTCGGTCGGCACCGACGTGACGCCGGCCTTGGTGAAGTCGGCCTTGTTGTAGAAGCCGATGTAGAACTGGTTCTCCAGCGGGATCACGTACGGCCCGTTGGCCGGGTCAAAGCTGTTCGATGTCCACTTGAGCGCGTTGGGGTCGACCCGGGCGAGGTCGCTCGCCGGAATCTCGCCCTTGAGGTTCGTCAGGTAGCTCTTGTACTGCAGGGTGAACAGGCCGGTCCACATCACGGCGAGGTCAGGGCCGTTCTTGGAAATGGCGGCGGCTTGGAGTTGGGCGAAGTAGTTGCTCGCGTCCTGGCTGACGACTTTCACGGTGATGTTCGCGTGCAGCTTGTGGAAGGCTTTCGCCAGGTTGTTCAGCGCCGTGGCGTTCTGCTCGGTGCCGTAGTTGTGCCAGATAGTGATCGTGACCGGGCCAGACGTGGCCCCAGTGGTCGAACTGCTTCCGCAGCCGGCCGCAAGCAGCGCACTTGTCAGCAGCACGGACGCCGTCGCGGCAACGGCTGCCATCCTCAATCCCCTCACGGCCCCTCCTCCTCGTAACTGGGTTAATGGTTGGTGGTCATGGGATGGGCTCCGGAACGCCGAGGCCCTTGGCGTTCGGACCTGACTGGATCAGCTTGATGCCGCTGCGCTCGATCCACTCGAGCGCGACGGCCGCACGGTGCACCTTTTCCGTGGCGATCACGGCCGCCTCGGACACCAGGTGCGCGCCACTCGGGTAGAGCGGACGGGAATTCCGCAAGCCGAACTTCACGTACATCGGTGCCGACGCGCAGATCAGGTCGGCCGCTTCGTGGCCGCGGACGACGCCGCCCATCGCGTCGGGCGTCTCGACGTACAGGTCGATCGGAAGCTGGCTGGCCGCGCGCATCTCGGCGAGCTGGCCGAGCGTGAGGTCAGACGGGACGTTGATGGTCGAACCGCCAAGCTCCTCGAGCTGGCGGAAGCTGAGCGGGTTGGACGGGGCAAGTACTGCCGAGACCTTCCACACGATGCTGGCCGGAAGCTGGCCGGCCGCTTGCATGCCGGACACCAGGTGCAGCAGGCCCGTGTCGGCGATCAGGAAGCCCCTGATGCCCAGTTCGGCCGCGCGGATGATGTCGTCGACCGCGTACCTGAGCTGCCTGGTACCGCGAAGCTGACCGGCGAGCATCTGGCCGTCGGCTGAACTGGCGGCCCGGCCGATGTCCCATTCCTCCCTCGGGCCGACGAACAGCGACACCTCGATCCCGGTGGTCGCCCCGATCTTGGCCATCTCGGTCAGTTCGGCGGCCGACAGCAGCATCGCGCCGCTGCCCTGAGATACCCGGTTCACTGTGATGCCGTGCTGATCGGCGGCCTCGACGACGGCCTTGAGCACCTGCGGGCCCTCGACGCTTGGTATCTCGATACGGAAATGTGCGCCGTCGGGGAACCGGCCCTGGCTCGTCGTCACCGGAGCTTCAGGTACCAAGCCGCTGTCGGCGATCGCCGAGGCGCCGCTGACCCGCGGGCTTTGCTCGATCACGTCCCGACCTCCAGTACTGCTGGGCGCCGCGGGCGCCGGCTGTCAGCTTCTTCGGCAGGCCAGCCGGGTGCGTCGGTCAGCCGACTGAGCTGTCCGCCACCCCGCGAGGCTCCTTGAACGATGTTCGGTGATACCGAACATCGTTGTGTGATACTGAATCACCTCAGCAACAAAACTCGTCTTTCGCTATTGTGTCAAGGGTTGTTATCGTCTTAGTACCTTGCGTTCGGTAATACCGAACGAGCTTTGTGCCGCAAATAGAGGAGTGTGTTGGTGACAGCGCACCTACTTCCAGAATCTGACGACCGCCGAGAGGACGTCGTCGACCGCTATACGGTCCGCAGTGTGGCTCGCGCGATGAAGCTGATCGAGCTCGTGGCAAACGGCCCGCAGGAAGGGCTGCAACTCAGCGATCTGGCCAGAAACCTGAAGGCATCGAAGAGCACTACGCTGGCGCTGGCCCGCACGCTGACCAAGGCCGGCATGCTCAGGGACGCCAGGCCCGGCCCTAGATACTTCCTCGGCACCGCGCTGATCAGGCTCGGCGACATCACCCGCAGCCAGCTGCCGCTCGGCGATATCTGCCGCCCGGTGCTGGCGCGGCTTGCCGACCTCACCAAGATGACCTCGCGGGTGGCGATCTACGACAGCGGCTATCCCGTCTTCATCGAGCGGGTGGACGGGCCGGGCAGCGTGCGTTTCCACACCCCGCTTGGCCAGCGCGAAGAGCCGCACGCCTCGGCCGCTGGCAAGGCGATGCTCGCCACGATGACCGAGGACGAGGTCAGGGCGATCTGCGCGGAACACGGCCTGCCGGCCAGGACCGGCCGCACGATTACCGACATCGGCTTGCTGCTGGAGAGCCTGATCACGGTGCGGGCGAACGGCTTCGCGGTCGATGACGAAGAGGACGCCGACGGGATCTTCTGCGTCGGCGCTGCCTTTTTCGAGCACGACGAATCGTGCGCCGGGGCGGTCAGCGTCACCGGCATCAAGGGCGACCTGCCGACGTGGCGGGTCAACGAGCTTGGCCGTTCAGTGCACAGGGCGGCCGACGAGGTTTCTGGGCTGCTCAGCGGCGGCAAGTACGCGCGCTGGACGCTGAACGCCGGGGCTAGGGCGTGAGCCACGCGCTCACAGTGTTCGGCCCGGGGGATGTGCGGCTAGCAAAGCGACCGGCGCTGCGCCCGGGTCCGGGCGAGCTGCTCGTCGAGCCTGACCTGGTCGGGCTCTGCGGCACCGACCTGGAGATTGTCGACGGCACGATCGACCCGGCGTACATCAACTACCCGCTGACGCTGGGGCACGAGTGGACCGGCATCGTCGCAGGCAACTCGCCATTGGCCGGACGGCGAGTCGTTGTGGAGGGCATTATCGGCTGCGGGCACTGTGTGCGGTGCGCGCGCGGCGAGGTGAACCTGTGCGAGACCTATGACGAGATCGGATTCACCAGGGACGGCGCGGTCGCTGACCAGATCGTCGTGCCCGCCGCCTTGGCCCACCCGCTCGACGACAGCGTTGCGGCGGAGGACGCCGTGCTGGCCGAGCCCGCCGCAGTCGTCTACCAGGCCCTGACGAGGGCTGGTGTCGTTCCCGGTAGCCGGGTGCTCGTTCTGGGCGACGGGACTATCGCTCTGCTTTGCGTTCTGCTTCTTCGCCTTTGGTCTCCCGCTGAGATAGCCGTGCTCGGACTGCGCGGCGAGCAAGCTGAGCTGGCCAAGGCGGCCGGGGCGACCAGCTTCGGCCTGGCTGATTCGCAGGCGGGCGAGGCTGGGGCTGACGCCGGTCCTGCGGGATTTGACCTAGTCGTCGAGGCGGCCGGTGCGACGTCGGCTGTGCGGATGGCGGTGACGCGGGTCAGGCGCGGCGGCACCGTGCTGCTGATCGGGCTGCCGCCGCACGGCGAGACCGTGCCGCTGGCCGCCGACGACATCGTCAATAACGACCTGAGTATCCTCGGGAGTTTCAGCTACACCCCGGCGTCCTGGCGCGGGGTCCTCGCGCTACTGAACTCCGGTCAGCTCAAGCCGGGCCTGCTGATCACCCACAGGTATCCGCTGACCGACTGGAGGCGCGCGATCGCGGTACTGCGCGGCGCGGAGGCGAGCGGGCCGCGCGGCAAGGTTTTGATCGAGCTAGGCAGAAAGGCAAGACGGTGACCTTTACCAGCGTGAACCCGCATGACCCGACTGACGTGCTGGGGCGCTGGGAAGCGGCTGGTGACGCTGACGCCGACGCTGTCGTTGGCCGGGCGGGTGAGGCCGCCGAGGTCTGGCGCGACACTTCCGGTGCGGCGCGGGCCAAGGCCCTGGGCGACGCGGCGACGGCGCTTGAGCAGCGCGGGCCGGAGGTGGCCGACCTCGTGGTCCGCGAAGTCGGCAAGCCGGTCTTTGAGGCGCGGGGCGAGGTGGCTAGAGGCGTAGCGATCTTGCGGTACTACGCCCAGGCGGCGCTGGCGCCAGACGGCGAGACACTGCCGGCCGCCGACCCCGGCCAGTTGCTGATGGCCAGATACCTGCCGGTCGGCGTGACCGCACTGCTGACGCCGTGGAACTTCCCGGTGGCTATCCCGTTGTGGAAGGCCGCGCCGAGCCTGGCCTACGGCAACGCGACGATCGTGAAGCCGTCGAGCGCGGCGGCGGCGACCGGCCTGCTGCTTGGTGAGATCATCGCGCCGCTGCTGCCCGCCGACGTGTTCCAGGTCGTGCTCGGCGGGGCGCAGACCGCGCGAGCGCTGATCGACAACCCTGGCGTGGCGGCGGTGTCTTTCACCGGCTCGTCGGCGGTCGGCCGGGACGTCAGCACCCGGGCGGTGGCCCGCGGCTGCCGGGTGCAGGCCGAGATGGGCGGCCAGAACCCGTCGATCGTGCTCGCCGACGCCGACCTGGAGCGGGCAGCGACCACGATCGCCTACGCCGCGATGGGATACGCCGGGCAGAAGTGCACCGCGACCAGCCGGGTGATCGTGGTCAGCGAGGTGCATGAGAAGTTCCGCGAGGCGCTTGTTGGCGCTATCGAGGCGCTGCGCGTGGTCGATCCCGCTGACCAGGCCACGCTGGTTGGCCCGGTCATCGACGAGGGAGCCCGGGCGGCGGCGCTGGCCGCGGTCGCCGGTTCCGGCGGCCGGGTGCTGACCGGAGGACGCCGGCTGGACGCTCCCGGCTACTACCTGGCACCGACCCTGGTGGAGCTTGACGAGCCGACCGGGCCGCTGGCCACCCAGGAGGTGTTCGCGCCGGTGGCAGCGCTGATCCGAGCCAGCAGCGCGGACGAGGCGATCGCGATCGGCAACGCGGTCAGGTACGGGCTGGTCGCCTCGGTGTTCACCAGCGACCTGGCCAGCGCGCTCAAGCTGACCCGCCAGGTGCAGGCCGGCATGGTGCGCGTCAACGCGCCAACGTCCGGGGTAGACTTCAACGCGCCGTTCGGTGGCTCGAAGGAATCGAGTTACGGTCCCCGCGAGCAGGGCCAGGCCGCGCGGGCTTTCTACACCGAGTCGCGCACAGTGCTAATCGTTCCGTGAGGCTAAGCCGTGGGTGTGGAAGCCCGTCCAGCTTCCGGCCGCGTGATAAGTCACGACGGCGACGACTAGACCGGCCGCGAGCGCGGCGAGCAGCAGCAGCCAGCGCTTGCCCGCGCCGGCCAGCGCAGAGCGCGCCCGCGCCAGGTGTGGCGAGCCGGTCCCGAGCAGTTTAGGAAGCTGCGGCGCGTACCAGGTCACGTGCACGGTTATCGCGCAGAACCAGGCCACGAAGAACAGCTTGTGCGCGAGCAGCCACGGTGACGGGCCAGGTGCGACCAGGGCCAGCGCCACGCCGGTGCCGACCACGCCGATCGAGGTGATCAGGACCACCGGCCCGAGCACCCGGAGCGGCAGCGCGGGCGGGCCCTTCCTTACGTACGGCACTGACCCGGTGTAGTAACGGACGAACCGGTAACCAGTCGAGCCGATCTTCAGCAGCACCGGCCCGACTAGCAGCATCCCGACGAAGAAGTGCAGCGTCAGCATGGCGTGCAGGCGGAGCAGCGTGATCCCCTCGATCGCCAGCAGCACGAGCAGCACGCTGCCCGTCATCGCGGTCAGCCGCTCGTTGCCGTCCGTGCCGCCGGTCGAATCCGCGACCGTCCGACCATGCCGCATAATGGACCCCCTTACCCAAGTCGGACTGCGCTACCGCCTTAACGGAGAATTCCGGGCACCGGTTCAGAAGTCCGCAGATTTGGCTAAGCGGCCGGTCGATTGTGCACCGGGTCGCCAGGACGGCCGCTCGCGTGACGCCAGAGGTAGGTTCATTGTCACCGTCAGGCCGCCGCCAGGGGTGTCCGATAGCTCGATCGTTCCGCCATCAGAGGTGACCAGGCGGTGCACGATCGCGAGCCCGAGCCCGGTACCGCCAGGGGTGGCCGACACATACCGGCGCAGTGCGGCCCGGCGCTGTTGTTCGCTCATGCCAGGCCCGTCGTCGGCGATGACAACGCGTACCATGTCGCCAGCTTGGCCGGTGCTGATCTGGATGTGCCCGCCGACATCGACCGCCTCGATGGCGTTAGCGAGCACGTTGTCGAGTATCTGCTCAAGGTGGCCTTCGCCGAGTCTGGCCGTCACTGGCTCGGCGATGGCGATGTCGATGTCGATCGTGACCGGTTTCTCGTCGGCGGCGGGCAGCCAGGCGCTCGCCCTGTCCTTGATCGCCGCGTCGACCGGCACCGTCACTGGGGCGGACGTCCTGTTCTCGGCGCGAGCCACCGCTAGCAGGCCGCTGACCATCCTGGACAGCCGCGCGATCTCGACCTGAGCACCGGCCAGTTCGTCGGCGAGCGGTGGAGGCGCAGCGAGCGCGAGCACGTCGAGCCGGAGCCGCAGCGCGGCCAGAGGGGTTCGTACCTGGTGCGACACGTCGGCCATCATCGCCTGATGACCGGCTACTAGAGTTTCGAGCCGCCCGGCCATCAAGTTGAAATTGCTGGCTAGCTTGCGGACTTCGCGCGGACCGGCGTCAGCGGGGGACCTGGCGTCAAGCTCGCCGCCGCCAAGCCGCTGCGCCGCGGTTTCCAGGCCGCTAAGCGGTTTGCTCACCCACCGCGCCAGGGCAACCGCGGTCAGCGCCGCGGCCGCCAGGCCGGCCACTGAGGCCAGCGTCAGCCAGGTCCACAGCGCGTCGATCCTGTGCTCAAGCGGCTCGGTCGACCGGGATAGGGCGACCACGCCCAGGTTGCCAGCACCGTCGTCCGCAAGCACGGGCGCGATCACCATCAGCCACTCCGCGGAACTGACTACGACCACCCTGGAGTCGGTCAGCACGTCCGTGACCAGGCGTGACGGCACTGATGGAGTCAGCCGGCCCTTAGCTACCAGCCGGCCGTTGCTCGCATAGATCGCGACTTGCTCACCTTGCCGGTCAAGCGCGACCAGGGCCTGCGCGAGCGAGGTGCCGTGTTCGTTTTCGGCGAGGCGATCCTCGGCGATGCTGGCGACGGTTACCGCCGCCGAGGTTGTCTGCTCCCGGAAGTCGCTGCGGTCCTGGCTGGCTGCGTGCAGGCCTAGTGGTACGGCCACGATGCCGAGCAAGGCGATGATCAGCGCGATGACGATGAGGCTGATCCGGCGCGCCATTACGCCGCCCGGCGCGTCATGGCGGGTCGCCCAGCCGGAAACCGCGTCCGTACACCGTCTCGATCAGCCCGGGCAGCCCAAGCTTGCGTCGTAGCGCGGCGACGTGCACGTCGAGCACCTTGCTCGGCCCGTACCAGTGCGAATCCCAGGCGGCCTCGAGCACCTCCTGACGGCTCACCAGCCGGCCAGGGTCGAGCGCCAATACTTCGAGTATGTCGAACTCCTTCGGAGTCAGCGCCACGTCGTGGCCCTCGACGGCCGCCCTCCTTGAGCGCAGATCCACGGTGAGTGGTCCGTGCCTGATTACCTCTCCGCCCGGTTTGACCCGGCGGAGCACGGCGCGGATCCTCGCGGCCAGCTCGGCGAGCCCGAACGGCTTGACCAGGTAGTCGTCCGCCCCGGCGTCGAGCGCGGTCACGCGGTCGGACTCTTCGCCGTAAGCGGTGATCACGATGATCGCGACATCATGGTGCTCCCGCAGCCTCCGGCATACCTCGACGCCGTCGCAGTCGGGCAGGCCGAGATCGAGCAGCACCACGTCGGGCCGGTCGCGGGCGAGCGCGTCCCGGCCGGTCGTGACGTGGTCGACCTGGTAGCCGCCGCTGCCCAGGCCGCGCACCAGTTGCGTGGCGATGCCGACGTCGTCCTCGACGATGAGTACGCTCGGACCGCCGGTGGCCTCGGCACCGGCGGTCTGGGTCGCGAGTCCGGTCATCTCACCGAGGCTAGAGCATCGCGGGCTGCTTAGCCGCCGACGGTGAACGCGGGTCGCAGCGGCGGCGCCATTGGCGGCGGTATCGGCACATGCAGACCGAACGCCCAATTCAGCAGCTTGGCCGAGTCGACGAACGTCACGCCTTCATTGGTCGGCGCGCTGTCGAGGATCACGCCGATCAGCGTCTTGTGGCGATGAACCGCCTCGAACAGCAGGCACTCCCCGGCCACGGGAGTCCAGCCAGTCTTGATCCCGATCACGCCCGGGTACCGCTTGAGCAGCAGGTTCGTGTTGCGCCAGAAGTAGCGGTGCCGGTGCGGCCAGGCGTGCAAAAAGTACCACCGGCGCTTGACCACATCGCGGAAGGCGACCTTGCGCATCGCTGCCTCGCCGAGCTTGAGCAGGTTGCTCGGGGTCGACACGTCGGTGGACTGCAGGCCGTCGAAGTTGGTGAAGTGGCTTCTGGTCATGTGCAGCTTGCGGGCCAGCGCGTTCATCTTTCTGACGAATGCCCGTAGGCCGGGGCCGAAACTGATCGCAAGCGCCATCGCGGCGTCGGCCCCGGAGGGCAGCAGCGTCGCGTAGAGAAGTTGCCGCGCGGTCAGTATGTCGCCGGCGTGCAGGCCGGCGTTGGAGGCGCCGTAGGTCTGCACGTAGTTGACTTCCGCCTGGGTGATCCTGATGCGCCGGCGCAGGTCGCCGGCCCTAATCACGACGAGAACTGTCATCACCTTGGTGATGCTGGCGATCGGGCGCGCCACGGCCTGCTCGCGTCCCCACAGATCCTTGCCGGTGCCGACGTTGACCAGCATGCCGGCGGCGGCGCTGATCGCCGGGAGGCGGTGGTGCCCAGCCGCCGAGGCTGGCCGGGCCGCTGCGGCCGCGGCGGCCGGGGCGACGGCGACCAGGAGGGATGAGGCGCAAATGGCCGCACAGGCGGCGACCAATCGGCGCGAGCGCGAGCGTCCTGGCATCCGCACTCCAACGGGGCGTATCGGCAGTATTGCGACCGGCCGCAGCATAGCCGGCAATGTCGGTCCCAGTGTCGCCCGGCTGACGGACAGCGACCCAGCTGGCCCCACTGTCACCAGCCAGTCGGCAGCGGCATCCCCTCGGTGTACCCGGCCGCGCTCTGCACTCCCGACGACGGCGAGTTCATGCAGTTCGGCAACGTTGCTGGCGCCGGTGTAGCTGCACGCGCTGCGCAGGCCGGCGATGATCGCGTCGATCAGATCTTCGACTCCGGGCCGGACCGGATCAAGGTACATCCGCGAACTTGAGATGCCTTCGTCGAATAGTTCCTTCCTGGCCCGTTCGAACGGCGAGTCGGCCGCCGTGCGCAGCCTGACCGCCCGCGCCGATGCCATGCCGAAGCTCTCCTTATAAAGCCTGCCTTCTGGGTCCCTGAACACGTCTCCGGGAGACTCGCAGGTCCCGGCGAACCACGATCCGATCATGACGCTCGACGCGCCGGCGGCGAGCGCGAGCGCGACGTCCCGCGGATACCTGACGCCGCCGTCGGCCCAGACGTGCTTGCCCAGTTTGTGCGCCTCCGCCGCGCAGTCGAGCACGGCGCTGAACTGCGGGCGGCCGACTCCGGTGCGCATCCGCGTCGTGCACATCGCGCCGGGTCCGACACCGACTTTGACGATGTCGGCGCCGGCCTCGATCAGGTCGGCGGTGCCTTCGGCGGTCACCACGTTGCCTGCTACCACCGGCACCGACGGGCTGGTGGACCGGACCGCCTCGACCGCCCAGGTCGTCTTCTCCTGATGGCCGTGCGCGGTGTCGACGACCAGCAGGTCCGCGCCCGCGTCGAGCAGTTGCTTGGCCCGGCCAGCCACGTCTGTGTTGATGCCGAGCGCCGCCCCGATGGCCAGTCGGCCAGCCGGGTCGGTGGCGGGAGTGTAGATCGTGGCGCGCAGCGCGCCGGTGCGGGTCAGGATGCCGACGCACCGGCCGGTGCTGTCGGTGACCGGGGCCAGCTTGTGCCGGCCCGCCTGGAGCAGGCCGAACGCCCGTTCCGGGTCGACCCCGGCCGGCAACGTGAGCAGTTCGCTGGACATCACCTGGTGCAACTGGGTGAACCGGTCCACGCCGGTGCAGTCGGCCTCGGTCACGACGCCGACCGGGCGGCCATCGGAGATCACCACGATGCCGCCGTGAGCCCGCTTGGGCAGCAGGCTCAGCGCGTGCCCGGTGGTCGCGTCGGGACCGAGCGTGAGCGGGGTGTCGTAGACCAGATCACGGCTCTTCACCCAGGCGATGACGTCGGCGACCACGTCGACCGGTATGTCCTGTGGCAGTACGGCGATGCCGCCGCGCCTGGCGACCGTTTCGGCCATCCGGCGGCCGGCCACAGCCGTCATGTTCGCGACCACGATCGGGATCGTCGCGCCCGTGCCGTCGGCGCACGCAAGGTCGACGTCATGCCGCGACCCGACCGCTGATCGGTTCGGCACGAGGAAAACGTCGCTGTAGGTCAGGTCGTGCCCCAGCATCAGATGATTGGGCCCAGTAAGGAATCGCACCTAGCGATTCTGCCCCACCTCCGCACCCCCAACGACACGTCGTCCTGCTGCTGCTCCGAGGTTAGGAGCCGAGGACCTGGCGGAGGTAGTCGTTGGTGAACCTGCGGTCGGGGTCGACGGTGTCGCGGATGGCCAGGAAGTCGTCGAATTTCGGGTAGACCCCGCGCAGGTACTCGGCGTCCCTGGTGTGCAGCTTGCCCCAGTGCGGGCGTCCGCCGACGGCCGTCATGATCGACTCGACGTCGCGGAAGTAGTCCTCGTGCGGCGATGGGTGGAAGACGTGGACCGCGATGTACGCGCGTGTCCCGGCCGTAGGCGTTCGACAGCCATGGATCGTCCGCGGGCGCGACCCTGACCTCGATCGGGAAGCTGATTCGCCAGTCCCTGCGGTCGAAGAGGCCGCGCACCTCGCCGAGCGCGTCAGCCAGGTGCTCGACGGGGATGGCGTACTCCTGCTCCTTAAACCGCACCCGCCGCGGGCTGGTGAACACTCGGTACGCCGCGTCGGTGTAGGTCCGCCCGCTGAGCAGCACGGCGGCGATCGAGTTCAGCCCCTTGATCGTCGCTGGTGCCAGCGTGGCCAAGCCGGCAAGTCGCGGCGAACACCGAGTTCGAGATGAATTCATCGTCGAGCCAGTACCGCCACCTCGTCAGCGGCTGAGCCGGGCCGGCCGACCGGTTGTTGCGCTTGGTCAGGCAGCACTCGGAGTGCGGGAACCAGAAGAACTCGAAGTGCTCGTTGTCGCTGATCAGCTCGGGCAGCCTGGATATCACCTCGGACCAGCGCATCGGCTGCTCGACCGCGTGCAGCAGGAACATGCGGCTCGACGCGCAGCGTCACGGCGGTCACCAGCCCGAGCGCGCCGAGCCCGACCCTGGCGGCGGCGAACAAGTCGGCTGGCCGCTGCTTCGGCTGGCCCTGCTTCGGCCGAGCAGGTGACGATGCTGCCGTCGGCCAGCACGATTTCCAGCCCAGCGATCTGGGCACCCATGCCACCGCTCGTCTTGCCGGTGCCGTGGGTGCCGGTCTGGGTCGCGCCGGCCACAGTCTGTACCTGGATGTCGCCCATATTGGTGAGCGACAGGCCGTGGGCGAACAGTTCGTCGTTGAGCGTGCGCAGCGGACAGCCGGCCTCGACGGTGACGAGACCGGTGTCGGCGTCGATAGACCTGATCGCGGTCAGCCCGTCCGGGCGGAGCAGCACCCCGTCGGTGCAGACCGTCGGGGTGAACGAGTGGCCGGTGCCCGCCATCCTGATCGTCAGGCCGTCGCCGCCGGCCTTGACGACCTCGTCCGCGACTTCGGCCGCCGATCTGGGCATCCGCACCCGGACCGGGCTGGCGCTCACGTTGCCCGCCCAGTTGTGCCAGCTCATCCGCACTCTCCCTACTCGTCGGCCTGATTGTCGGGTGCGACGTGAAGCTTGCGCTTGCCAACCAGGCAGATCGCCACGGCGAGCACACCGCAGCAGGCGGCGAACACGTAACCGACTCTCGCGCCGTAGGCGTCAAGCAAGTGGCCGACGATCGCCGACCCGAGCGCGATGCCGACCGAGATCGTCGAGCCGAGCCAGGCCATCGCCTCGGTCGTCCGGTGCGGCGGCGCCTGACGTTCAAGGATCGCATAGCCGGCGATCAGCGTCGGCGCGACAGCCATGCCCGCCAGCAGGCAGGCGGCATCAAGGGCGAGCAGGCCCGGCATCACCGAGAAGGTGGCCACACCCGCGACAGCGAGCGCCGCCGTGATGATGAACCGGCGTCCAAGCGGGCTGCGCCAGTGCCGCGATCCGTACCACAGGCCGCCGACCGCGCTGCCGAACGCGAACGTGCCGAGAATCAGGCCGGCTAGCGGCCGATGCCCGTGCGCGGTCGCGAACGCGACGGTGCTCAAGTCGACCGAGGTGAACATCGAGCCGAGGGCCAGGAAGGCGGGGGACAGCGTGACGAGCCCAGCCGCCGGGAGGCTGGGCCAGCGAAGAGTCCGCCCGGCGGCGCGAGACTTCGTCCTCGGGTCCGACGTCCTCGGGTCCGACGTCCTCGGGTCCGACGTACTCGGCTCGGTGCGGCGCTGCACTGCGAACGCCAGGGTTCCGATGATCGCCAGCAAGGTCGCCGTGCCGACCCCGCTCGCCGCGAACAACTGGGTGGCGAGCAGGGTGACGAGTGCGGGCCCGATGACGAAGATGAGCTCGTCGTTGACGGATTCGAGCGCGAAGGCGGTCTGCAGCCGCGCTGAATCGCCGCCGAGCACCCAGCTCCACCTGGTCCGCACCATGCTGCTCATCGACGGCATGAACCCGCCGGCGACGATGCCGGTGACGAGCAGCACGGCGAAGGGCGCCCGCAGTTCGGCCGAGGCGAGAAAGGCGGCGAAGGCCAGCGTGAAGACGGCGACCTGGGTGAACAACACCCGCCCCTGGCCGAGGCGGTCGGCGAGCCGGGCGATACCGGGGCTGAGCACGGCATAGCCGATGGAGCCCGCGCCAGCGACGGTTCCCGCCGTGCCATAGTGGCCGGTCAGCGACACTAGCAGTAGCACGGTCCCGAGCCCGTACATAGACATCGACATCCGGCCGACGAACGCGCTCGCCGAGAACCCGAGCGCGCCGGGCGTGCGGACCAGCAGCAGGTACGGGTTGCGCCCGGTGCTGCGGTCCTCCTGCCGCGTATCCACCCGTGTCATCGCTGCGACCTCCCCCGCAGACGTTATCTGGGCCTGGATGCGACGGCATACTCGGATTCGCCTGCCCATCGGGTTACAGTGATGGGGATGAGACGACCAGCGGCGATCGCCGTCGGCATCGCGATGGTGATCGCGGTCGCCGGCTGGACGAGTTTCAACGCCAGGCCGGGCCCGGTGAGCACGGACGACGGGGGCCGCGGTGCGGGTCGCGTGGCGGTGGCCAGCGACCGGTCATCTTTTAGCAGCATCATCCTTCCTGACCTGCTCGTTGTGGTGCCGCGCGGGCTGAGCGGCGGCCGGATCGCCCGGCTGCGCGCGATCAAGGGCGTGCTGAAGTTGATCACGTTTGACGGCGCGCAGATCACGCTGGCTGGGGAACCGGCGACCGTGATCGGGGTCAACCCGAGTCAGTTCAGGTCCTGGGTGCCGCTGCGCACCGCGTCCGACAGCAAGCTTTGGGCCCATTTGGCGGCCGGTCAGTTCATCGCGGAAACTACGTCGTCGGCGCGCCTGCGCTTGACGAAGTCGGCCACCTATCAGCTTGCCGGCGCGTTGTCGCTGCCCGTCAGGTTTGGCGGCTCGGCGCCGCTCGACGTCGCGGGTGTCGACCTAGTGGTCGACCAGGCCGTGTCGCACAAGCTGGGCTTGGTGCACCAGGTGGCGGCGCTGATCAGCGCGCCTGGGCCGAGTATCGCCACGCTGACCGCGAAGGTGCGCCGCGTGCTTGGGACTGGTGTCAGGCTGGTAACGCTGCGCGGCCAGCGGCCGGCCGTTCAAACGACTCCCAGCCAGATCACCAACTACTTGCAATTGTTCCAGGCCTCGTCGGCCAAGTACTGCCCGGAGCTGTCCTGGACGGTGCTGGCCGCCATCGGGCAGATCGAAAGCGCCGACGGGCGCAATGTCGGGCCGTCGAGCGCGGGCGCACTCGGCCCGATGCAGTTCCTGCCCTCCACCTGGGCGGAATGGGGCGTCGACGGCTTCGGGCCACCCGGCCCGCCCGACGTGATGAACCCGTTCGATGCCGTGCCGTCGGCGGCCAGGATGCTGTGCGCGGACGGCGCGGCGGCCGGCACGCAAGCTGGGCTCCGCCGGGCGATCTTCGACTACAACCACGCTGACTGGTACGTCAACGAGGTGCTCGCGCTAGCGGCCCAGTACGCCGCCGACTACCGGTAGCGGCCTGGTTGGATGGGAGCATGCCGCGCGATACCGCGTTTCTGCTTGTGTCTTTTGGCGGTCCCGAGGGCCGCGATGATGTCATGCCGTTCTTGCGGAACGTCACCGCCGGGCGCAACGTGCCCGACCACAGGCTGGCCGACGTAGCCGAGCACTACTACGAGTTCGGCGGGGTCAGTCCGATCAACGCTCAGTGTCGTGACCTTCTCGCTGCTATCGAGAAAGACTTCGCCGCCAGCGCCATCGACCTGCCGCTGTACTGGGGCAACCGGAACTGGACGCCGTACCTCACCGACACGATGGCTGCGATGGCCGCCGACGGCATAAGGCGGGTGATCGCGTTCGCGACATCGGCCTACAGTTCCTACTCGAGTTGCCGGCAGTACCTCGACAACATCGACCGGGCCAGGGCGCAAGTCGGCGCGGACGCGCCGGCCGTGATCAAGATCCCGCCGTACTACCGTCATCCGGGATTTATCGGATCGTTCACCGATGCCGCCGCGCGGGCGCTCGCCTCGCTGCCCGCCGGTCTGGCTGACCGGGCCGATCTGGTGTTCACCGCGCACAGCATTCCCGAGTCGATGGCCGGCTTGAGTGGCCCGGCCGGGAACGGTCACGCTTATCCGGCTCAGCTAGCGGAGGTGGCGGGGCTCGTCGCGGCCGGACTTGGCCGCGACCGCTGGCGCCTGGCCTACCAGAGCCGCAGCGGCCCGCCGTCCGTGCCGTGGCTCGGTCCCGATGTCAACGACTGCGTCACCGAGCTTTCCGCGGCCGGTTCGACCGCGGTGGTCGTGGTGCCGATCGGGTTTGTCAGCGACCACATGGAGGTCATCTTCGACCTCGACGTCGAGGCGGCCAGGACCGCGCGCGCGCTTGGCCTGCCGATGGCCAGGGCGGCGACTCCTGGCACCGATCCCAAGTTCGTCGCGATGATCTCGGCGCTGGTCAAAGACTTCGCCGCCAGCCAGGTCGGACCGGCCACGATGGCGCTCGGGTCGGCGGCGGCTCCGTTGTGCCGCGAACTGTGCTGTGGCTCCGGAGAAGACCGCTCGGCCAGCTTCCTGCGCGGTGGCGTCAGTGCGTGAGGGTTCTGACCGGGCCGAGTTGCTTGCCCTGGCCTGCGCGGTGGCGCGGGAGGCGGGTGAGATGCTGGCCGATCGCAGCGGGCGCGCCGTTGTGGTGGCTACCAAGTCGAGTTCGACCGACGTCGTCACCGAGATGGATCAGGCCGCCGAGCGGCTGATCTCGCGCCGGATACTGGCGCAGCGTCCGTCGGATGCATTCCTCGGGGAGGAAGGCGGTGAGACCGGGGGAGGGTCGCCGGTCCGGTGGATTGTCGACCCGCTCGACGGCACCGTCAACTACCTGTACGACCTGCCGGACTGGGCGGTCAGCGTGGCGGCCGAGGTCGACGGCCAGATTGTTGCCGGGGCGGTCTGCGTGCCGCGTCGGGACGCGCTGTACTTCGCACACCTTGGTGGCGGTGCCTGGCGGACCAGCCTCGCCAAGGACGACTCCCCGCCGCAGCCGCTGCATTGCAACGCCGACGTCCCGCTCGGCCGGGCGCTGATCGCCACCGGGTTCGGCTACGAGCCAGCCAGGAGGCTGGTGCAGGGCCAGGTGGTTGCCATCCTGTTGCCGCGGGTACGGGACATCAGGCGGAACGGCGCCGCAGCCGTCGACCTGTGCTCGCTGGCCGCTGGTAATGTCGACGGCTACTACGAGCGTGGCGTGCAGTACTGGGATATCGCAGCGGGTAGCCTAATCGCCCGCGAGGCAGGAGCGATCGTGGCGGGCCTGGCAGGCAAGCCAGCCGGGCCAGCGATGACCGTCGGCGCCAGCCCGGGGCTCTTCGCTGAGCTGCATGACCTGTTGTTGAGCCAGAATCCAGAGCGCGACGCCTAAGCTTCGACGCGACACGAACCAGGACTAGGCAAGTTACGTGTACTTGGTGCGGGCGAGCGTGCCAGAATTCCCCCTCGGTTTCGGGCACAACCGAGCCCGATAAAGCGTTGCACTCGCGCGACGACGTTTAACACGGAGGTAAGGCCAAGCATGGCTACTGACTATGACAGCCCACGGAAGACTGACGAGGAACTGACTGAGGACAGCTTGCAGGAACTGCAGGCGCGCCGGATGGACAAGTCGTCGACGGCGATCGACCTTGATCCCGACGACGTGGCCGAGTCGCTTGAGCTGCCAGGGGCTGACCTGTCGAACGAGGACCTATCGTTCAAAGTTATCCCGCGGCAGGCCGACGAGTTCACTTGCTCAAGCTGCTTCCTTGTCCACCACCGGAGCCAGCTCGCTGAATCCCGCGGCGGTGACCTGATCTGCCGGGAGTGCGCGGCCTGACCAATGCGCTCCCGTCAACCGGCTGGCCAGCTCGCGCGCTCGTCGCCGCGTGGGTCATGTTCGATCGTGCCGCCGCCCGCGTCGAAAATTCGCACCGGGCGGCTATCGTCGAATGCTGGCCAGCCAGGGTCCGCGTCGGTCGCGAACCTGACCCAGGCCGAGTTCATTTCGTCCGCTAGCTCCTGCGGCGGATCGGTGCCGATGACCGGGTCATTGGTTATTTCCGCCAGATTGTCGAACACGAAGGGAATCTCGAGGCTGTGGCCCGCGCCGATAGGCGGATGGCCCCAGGCGAACTCGTAGAAGAACGTGGCGGCTGGCCCGCCTGACCGCGCCTGTGCGACGGCCAGCGCGGGCAGCCGGAAGAACCTGTCTGTGAGAAGTGCGGCAAAGATGTCACCAGCGCTCGCGTCCGGACGATTCGCCTGATACCGGTCGATCACCGTTTGATCGGCGCCGACGGCACTCGCGACCAGTGGCAGCGCCTCAGCCGTGATCAGATCGATGGTGCCGGGCGGGACCAGGAACAGCCTGAACTCCTCGGTATTGGTGCCGATGAGCAACGGCACGGTCGATCCGGCGCCGCCGGCGATCGCCGCCATCGGGTGCTCGGCTATCAAATCGCCGTCGATCACCGGGATGAACGGCATCGAACTGACGACGATGCTCGCGCCGAACCTCTCCGGATTCGGATCGGCGGCAAGGGCGTCGCGCACCGCGGCTTGAGCGGCGATCAGCGTGTCGAGGTCGATGCCAGCCAGGCCAGCGGCGGTCACATCGGTTTCGGCCAGAGCGGGACCGAGCGCCTCGCCCAACTCGGCGGTGACCATGGCCGCGTCGGCTGGGTCAGCGGCGGCCTGGACCGCGCCGCTCTGCGCGATCGCCTTGGCGAAAAGGCCAGCGGCGCGCGGGAGCGACAGCAGCGTGATCACGCTCATCCCGCCGGCTGACTCGCCGAAGATCGTCACGTTGGCCGGATCGCCGCCGAACGCGCTGATGTTGTCGCGCACCCACTCCAGCGCGGCGATCTGATCGAGGAGGCCGCGGTTCGCGGGTGCGTCGGGCAGCAGCGCGAACCCGTCGACCCCGAGCCGGTAGTTGATCGAGACCAGTACCACGCCCGCCTTGGCGAACCGGTGGCCGTCGTACCACGGAATCGCCGAGTTGCCGTTGGCGAACGCCCCGCCGTGTATCCACACCATCACCGGCAGGCCGTCGTGCCGTAGGCGCGCAGAATCAGCGTTGCCGTGGTCCTGCGGCGTCCAGAGGTTGAGGTTCAGCCAGTTGTCTCCGGCGATGTCCGGTTCTGCCAGCAGGGAGTCGAAGGGTGCCGGGTACGCGGGCTTCGGCGGCGTCGGGCCGAAGGCGCGTCCGTCGAGCACGTCCGTCCACGGCGGAGGCGGTGCCGGGGCGGCGAAGCGCAGCGCGCCGGTCGGGCTCGCCGCGTAGGGGATGCCGAGGAAGCTAGCGACGCCATCGCGAACCCGGCCGCGAACTGGCCCGCACTTAGTATGTACAACTGGTTCCATGACCGAACTCTGCCACAATCAGGCTGCACCGGGTGGTTCGGCGATCAGGAGGAATCTTGCTCAGCTACGCAGATGTGATCTTCGCCGGCGGCCCGATCTACACCCCGGACACGAGCGGCAGGCGCATGGTCGGGGCGACGACGCGCGCTGGCCGCCCGGCTGAGGCCGTGGCCGTGGCCGGCGGCAAGATCGTCGCGGTGGCCACGGTCGACGACGCTGAACTGCGCGAACTACGCGGACCTGATACCGAAGTGGTCGAGTTGCGCGGCCGGGCGCTGATGCCTGGCTTCCAGGACGCGCACGTGCATCCGGCGTTCGCCGGGGTCACGATGATGGGCTGCAACCTGATCGGCGCGTCGACGCTCGCCGAGGCGCTCGACCGGATCAAGGCCTACGGTATCGCGCACCCCGACGCTTCGTGGATCGCAGGCAGCGGCTGGCGGATGGAGTGGTTCGATCGAGGTACCCCGAGCCGGCAGCAGCTTGATCAGGTGACTGGCGGCCGGCCTGCTTTCCTCCTCAATCGAGACGGGCACGGCGGCTGGGTCAACTCCCGTGCGCTTGAGTTGATCGGCTTCGATGCGAACACCCCTGACCCGCCTGATGGCCGGTTCGAGCGCGAGTCCGACGGGTCACTGCAGGGCACAGTGCACGAGGGTGCCGCCGACCTGGTCGGGGCGTTCGTGCCGAAGCCGACGTTTGAGGCCAGACTGGCCGGGCTGATGCTCGCGCAGCGGCACCTGCACCAGCGCGGCATCACGGCGTGGCAGGACGCGATCGTCGGCGCGTACCTCGGCTCGCAGGACCCGCTGCCGGTGTACCTGGAGGCGGCGCGGCAAGGCACGCTGACAGCGCGGGTGCGCGGCGCGCTGTGGTGGGATCGCGCCCGGGGCGCCGATCAGATCCAGGACATACTTGCTCGCCGGGAAGCGAGCGTGCCCGCGCACAGGTTCAGCGCCAGGACCGTCAAGATCATGCAGGACGGCGTCGCCGAAAACTTCACCGCCGGGATGCTTGAGCCGTATCTGGACTCGTGCGGCTGCCAGAGCAGCGAGCGCGGGTTGTCCCATGTCGACGCCGACGAACTGCGAGCGCACGTGACCGCGCTGGACGCACTCGGGTTCCAGGTGCACTTCCACGCCATCGGCGACCGGGCGGTGCGCGAGTGCCTGGACGCGGTGACGGCGGCCCGCGCCGCCAACGGCGGCAGCGACCACCGGCACCACATCGCCCACCTGCAGGTCGTGCACCCCGATGACGTACCCAGATTCGCTCATCTGGGGGTGACCGCCAACATGCAGGCGTTGTGGGCCGCGCACGAGCCGCAGATGGACGACTTGACGATCCCGTTCCTCGGTCCGCAGCGGTCGCAGCGGCAGTACCTGTTCGGCGACCTGCTGCGGTCAGGGGCGCGACTGGCGGCGGGTAGCGACTGGGCGGTGAGCAGCGCGAACCCCCTGCGCGCCATCCATGTCGCGGTGAACAGGTCGCTGCAGGGCTCGACTGGTGAGGAGGCCGAGCCGTTCTTGCCGGATCAGCGACTGCACCCGGCTGAGGCGTTCGCCGCTTACACCGCTGGCTCGGCGTTCGTCAACCACCTCGACGACGTGTCCGGCTCGATCGACTCCGGCAAGTTCGCCGACCTGATCGTGCTCGACCGCGACCCGCTGACCGGCCCGCCCGGCGAGATCGGCTCGGCCACCGTGCTCGCTACCTATGTCGAAGGCGACCCGGTCTACCGAGCCGACTCACTGGGATCTTGATCGAACACGTGTTTGATTGACTGAGGTATACTTGCCCGCATGACCGTGGCGTTCCAGGCTTCGCTGCTCGATGTCGGCCAGGACTTCGAGCTCGCAGACTTGTGCGGGGCGACCAGGACGACGCTCGACCACGGTGCCTGGCTCGATGTGCTTCCCGGCTGGGCGACGGGCGCCGACGAGCTGTTCGAACGGCTGGCGCGGGTGGTGCCGTGGCGGTCGGAGCGACGCCCGATGTACGACCGGGTGGTCGCCGTCCCGAGGCTGCTCAGCTTCTACGGGAGAGACGACCCGCTGCCCGACCCGGCGCTTGACGAGGCGATGCGCGCGCTTGACGCGCACTACCGGCCTGAGCTTGGCGAGTCGCTGGGCACGGCCGGGCTCTGCCTGTACCGCGATGGCGCCGACAGCGTCGCGTGGCACGGCGACACGTCAGGCCGGCGCGTGCGGGAGACCATCGTGGCGATATTGTCTCTCGGCAACCCGCGCGCGTTCTTGCTGAGGCCCGCGAAGGGCGGCGGGCCGACGTTGCGCTACCTGGTCGGGCACGGCGACCTGCTGGTGATGGGTGGCACCTGCCAGCGCACCTGGCAGCACGCCGTGCCGAAGACCACGAAAGCGGCCGGTCCCAGGATCAGCGTCCAGTTCAGGCCCGCGGGCATTCACTGACCGAAGTATCTCGGGTTAGCCACGGCGAGCCGGGCCGCGACCTTTTCGGCTAGGTCGGCGTCGGCCTCGGCGTCGGCGTCGGCGTCGGCGGGCGGCGGGCCGAGGTCTAGCTCGCGGGCGACGATCGCCAGCACATTGGCGGCGACCCTGGCGTGGAACGCGAGTTGTCCGCCGGTGCCCGGCATCACCTGGTCGGTCAGAAAACCGCGGACGGCGTCGAGCAGTTCGCTCGCGGTCGGCCGTCCGTGCGGAGCGGGCGCCTGGCGGGGGTCGGCCGACGGGCGAGGCCTGCGAGCGGCAGCCCGAGCGGCGGCCTCCGGCTCAAGCAGCATGAGCAGGTCCCACTCCTGCTCGCATACCCGGCGTCCGATCGCGGCCAGTTCGACCGAGCGGTAGGCGCCCGAGAGGTGGACCGTGGCCTGGGCCATGCAGATGACCCCCCACCGCAGCGTGCCGAGCGTCTCCCACCAGCGCAGCTCGTCGAGGCTGATCTCGGCGCCGCCGGCCGCCCGGTAGGCGGCCAGCAACTCCTCGCGGCTGGCCAGGCCAGCGGCCGGTCCGGCGCCGCCGAACCGCCAGGCTCGCACGCAGAGCCAGCCGAGGTCCTCGGCCGGGTCGCCGGAGTGGACAAGCTCCCAGTCGATGACCGCCGCGAGCCCTCGTTCGTCCACGATGAGATTGCCCAGTCGCAGGTCACCGTGCACGATCACGGAGGGCCGGGCGGGCGGCCTGGTCACCGCCAGCGTGGCGAACGCCTGCTCGAACACCTCGCTCGGCTGGACGTGACCGCCGTCGCGTAGCTCGTCGAGCCGGGTGCGCAGGTCGGCGAGCGGGTCAGGGGCAGGCAGGCCGGCCGGGCGGGGGAGCGCGTGCAGCCCGGCCGCGAAACGGCCGACCTGCCCGACCAGCACGTCCCGGGCCCGCTGGTAGCGGTCGTCGCGGAGGATCCGGCGCGCGATCGTCTCGCCGGGAACGAGCCGCATGACGAGCCCGGCCGTGCCGAGCGGCCCCGGCTCGTCGCAAGCGAGCAGAACCTCAGGCACGGCGAGTCCAGCCGCCCTCGCCGCGGTGATCGCCCGGGCCTCCCGGCCCATCGCGCCCGGCTCGCTCGGCCGGCCGGCCGGGTCGCGGCGCAGCACCAGACCAGTGTGCGAGCCGCCGGGGGCGACGGCGTCGAACGCCCAGGTCTCGCGCGACGCGCCGCCGGACAGCCTGGTGATCCCTTCGACGGTGACCTCGCCGAGTTGGTCGGTGAGCGCGGCGGCCAGGAGCTCGGTGTCGACCGGCGTTCCTGCCATCAGGTCTCAGCTCTCAGCTCTCAGGTCTCAGCGACGCCCTTGGGCGCCCGCTGCCGCATGAAGCCGAACATGTACCCGGCGACCCGCCGCATCTGGATCTCCTCGGTCCCCTCGGTGATCCGGTACCTGCGGTGATGCCGGTAGATGTGCTCGAAAGGCTTGTGCCGCGAGTAGCCGAGGCCGCCGTGCACCTGCATGGCCCGGTCGGCCGCCTCGCAGCACAGCCGGTTCGCCCAGTAGTTGCACATGGACACCTTGTCCGAGGCCGAGAACGGGCCGTAGGTGTCCATCTGCCAGGCGGTCTTGTGCACCAGCGCGCGCAGCATCTCGACTTGCGTCTGCAACTCGACGAGCGGGAACTGGATCGCCTGGTTGGCGGCGAGCGGCTTGCCGAACGGCTTGCGCTCCTTGGCGTAGGCCACGGCTTCGTTCACGCAGTACTGGGCGGCGCCGAGGCTGGACGCGGCCTGCCTGATCCGGTTTTCGTTGAAGAAGTGCTGCACCACAGCCAGGCCGCGGCCCTCGCCGCCGAACACTGCGCTGGCCGGTACCCGCACGTCACGGAAGCTGACCCGGGCGTGGTCGGTGGGCATATTGAACGTCCACAGGTACTCCTCGATCGTGAAGCCCGCTGAGGCGACTGGGGTGAGGAACGCGGTGATCCCGTCGGCGTCGCCCGGCTGGCCGCTGGTCCTGGCGAAGATCAGGTCGTGCGAGGCGGCGTGCACGCCGGTGTTCCACGTCTTCTCGCCGTTGATCACCCAGGTGTCGCCATCCTTGGTCGCGGTGGTCTCCATGAAGGTGGCGTCGGAACCGTGTTCGGGCTCGGTAATGCCGAACGCGAAGCCAGCGCTGCCCGCGGCCAGCCGGTCGACCCATTCGGCCCGCTGGGAGTCGGTGCCGTAGTTGAGCATCAGCAGCAGGCCGACGTTGTTGCCGACGATCATGTGCTCGTTCTGGAGGTCACAGTGCAGGCCAAGGCCCTTGCTCGCCAAGTGCTCCCTGATGATCGCCATGCCGAGATTGGTGCCGTTCTTGCCGCCAAACTCGGCCGGAAACGCGTACCGGTAGTGACCGGCGGCGTCGGCGCGGCCAACCGCCTCGCGCAAGAGCGCCTCCCACTGGGCGTTCGGCAGCCCGCCGCGATCCCAGTCGGTGCGCGCGTCCTCGCGCCGGTAGTCGAAGAACCTGACGTTGTCGTCGGCCTGCTCTAGCGGGCGGATCTCGCGCTCGATGAACTCGTCTAGCTCGGCGAGGTAGCTGGCCAGGTCGGCCGGGATCTCAAAGTCCATCCGGCTACGGTAGCTTCGCAACCGCTTGCTGAGAATCCCCAGGTTCAAGAGCCTGGCCGACCCCCCCGCTCCACGTCGCCTGGCGAGGTTAGCCGGTGATGGCGGCGGCTTGGTCGCGGAGGGACGCGTGGAGGCCGCCCATCGCCGGTCCGGCCGGCAGGTAGCGTTTGGGGATCTTCGCGATGCTTGTGTAGTTGACGTCGACGACGTTGGCGAGCGGGGCTTCGACGACCTGGCTGACAAGCTGGTAGGCGTCTAGGGGGTCTAGGCCGTACTGGCTGGCCAGCCAGAGCACAAGTTCGGTTTGCGCGATCCTGAACGCGTCCTCCAGCGGCCTGGCGGATCCGGCGGTCATGATGTAGTCGTCAGTCTCCAGCCTTGGCCACGGGCAGGGTGTGCCCTTGATGAGGTCGACGATCATGACTGTGTTCATCGCGGTCTCGACGGCGACGCCGCAGGTCTCGCCCTCGCCTTGGCGGGCGTGCCCGTCGCCGAGCGACAGCAGCCCGCCTTCGACATTGACGCCGAGGTAGCAGGTGGTGCCCGCGCGCATCTCCGGGGTGTCCATGTTGCCGCCGAAGGCGTCGGGGACAAGCGCGCTGCGCGCCTCCAGGTTGGCTGGCGCCACGCCGACGGTGCCGTGCATCGGGTTCATCGGCAGGTCGACCGTGAAGCCGCCGTGCCGCGCGGTAAACCGGCAGGTGTTCGCCGCCGTGTCGAAGTGGTACATCCACACGAGTTCGGGCAGCGGTTCGTTCAGCAAGGCGGTCAGGTGGGTTCCGGTCAGCGCGCCGAAAAGCGGGATCGTCGTCGACGCGCCCCAATCCTTGGCCGGGGTGATCGACACGAAATGCACCGCGATGGTGTCGCCGGGCTCGGCGCCTTCGACGTAGAACGGGCCGGTTTGCGGGTTCACGAACGGGAACTCGCACACCTGCGAAACCAGGTCGTTCTCGCTCCGCACCCGGCCAAAGAACGCGTCCTCGGTGAACACGTCGAGCACGACCGGAGGCTTGATCCGGGCCACCGGCGGGACGCCCCCGAAGGTCCAGGCGTACTGATCGCGTTCCGGCCGGAAGCTGACTACCTCAAGGTCGCTCATGCGGTCACCCTAGCCTTCGCTAGCCGGTGTGAACCATGCCGACGTCGATCACCCGCTGCCGGTCGCGCGCGTACAGGTAGATCAGGTAGATCACGCCGAGCACCATCCAGACCGCGACCGCCGGGCCCATGTAGGAAAGCGGCGGCGTCAGTGGCGTGATGAACTTCAGCCCGGGGATCTTGATGCCCGCTCCGGTGCACCACGCAGGGATGAACGCCGCGATCCCCAGTATCGGGATGATCACGTGGGACAGCAGGTTGAGCTTGTGCTCCCGGCTGCGCGAGAAGAAGCCGATGCACGCGGCATTCATCAGGATGTAGACGCCGACAATCAGGATGACCAACCCGGTGCCCACCATGGCGAACGCCGTAGTCGGGCTGTAGTACAGGCCGAGGCCGAGCATGACGGCAAGGGAGATCACCGCGCCAAGCGCGATCGCATTGACCGGCGACCTGTGCCCGGAGCTGACCCGGGCCAGCGGAGAAGGGAAGGCCTTGATCCGGCCTAGGGCGAACGTCATCCGGCTGGACACGTTCACTCCGGCGTTCGAGTTCGCCAGCGTGGAGTTCACGATCGCGAGGAATACAAGTATCCAGAACAGTCCGTACAGCGTCCTGGCGACTCCCTCCCACGAATCGCCGGTGTTGCCCGTGCTGAAAAGGTGGAACCCGGCCGGCCCGGTAGCCACGTCGATCGCGTAGGTGGTGAACACGTAGAGCGCGCCGATCAGCAGCGTCGAGAGCAGGACAGCCTGCTGGATGGTCCGCCGCGGGTTCCGCGCCTCCTCGGCCAGCGGGGCCGCGCCTTCGAAGCCGCCGAAAGCCAAAATGGTAAAGACCGACCCCGCGATGACGCCGTTGATGCCGTGGAATCCGGGTGTCGTGTACTTGGTCGTGAACACCGACAGCGTGTTGTGGCTGCCCGCGTGGAAGATCAGCAGCACGCCCATGATGAGGAACACAGCGATCTCGAACACGCCGAGTATGGTGCCGAACCTGGCCGAGGTGCGGACTCCGAAATATCCGGCGGCGACGATGATCAGCAGGCCGAGTATCGACCAGGGCCACCACAGGGTGGCCGGGTAGCCATGGAAGTCGAAGTTCAGCGTCGCGGCTGTGGTGAAGCCAAGCTGCAGCAGCACGAGCGGCGGGATCAGCCAGCCAACCATCGTGTAGCCCCAGGCGACAAGGAAGCCCGCCGCCGGATGCAGGCCGCGCGCCGCGTAGGTCGCCATCGAGCCCGCCGATGGCAGTTCCTTGGCCAGCTGGCCGATGGACCAGGCCGAGAAAAGGCACGCGACCAGCGCGAATACGACGGCGAGCGGTAGCGAGCCACCAGCGAACGCGACCCCGGCCGGAATGGACGCGGCGATCGCAGCGCCCGGCGCCATGTCGGTGATGCTCTGGAAAAGGACCTCGCGCAGACCGATCGCGTCGGACCGCAAGCCAGTATCGGCCACCGTTGCCTCCGTGACTGGTGGGACGTTGGGCCAGATCATGTCACAGGCAACTGGGCTGACAACAGGTCAAAAACCCACTTTCATCCGCGAACGCGACGGCCGCCCGCGCGGAGGGCGGGCGGCCGTCGGCTCAGCTAGCTATCTGTCACGTATCACCCCAGCTATCGAAGTGCAGCGCGACATTGCCGTTGCAGCCTGGCTTCGGCTTCGGCGTCAGCGTGGTAGCCGGGCAGGGGTTCAGGATCAGCGGCGGCAGTGGTTTCTGGTTGAAGTTGAAGTCCTGCAGCATGTTGTCGGTCAGGTTCTCGCGTACCACCGTCCGGGAGTCCGGGCGGCCGTCGGTCACCGGGTTGAGCCTGGCCCCGCCGAGGAAGTCGTCCTCGATGAACTTGAGGTAGGAGTCGGTCGAGCTGAGTGTGTGGTCGACGAACCCGCGCCGGGCGAACGGGCTGATCACGATGTTGGGCACGCGGAAGCCGTAGCCAAGCGGGTCCTTGTTCGGCGGCACGACGTTGTCGTAGAAGCCACCCCAGTCGTCCCAGGACAGGAAGATCACGCTTGACTTCCAGTCCTTGCTGCGCATAACAGCGTTGATGACCCTGGTCACATAAGCCTGGCCGCGGCTGACGAGCGCCGGCGGGTGCTCGCTGTCGGCTGGCTTGGGCACGATCCACGAGACGGCCGGAAGGGTGCCGGACGCGGCCTCGCTCATGAAGTTGGTCAGCGGCTGGACGTTGCTGGCCTGGCCATCTTGATGCACGTCGCGGAATCCGGGCAGCGGGTTCCAAATCGTCGGAACCCCGCCGGCCCGGCACCGCCGTCCAGGAAGTAACGCCAGCTCACGTGGTCCTTGTTGAGCAGCCAGGTGAGGTCGGTCCAGGCGAACGGCCGCGGGTGGGCCGCTGTCCGGTTGTTCGGCGAATCGGTGCCGACGCAGCTCATCGGGTTCGTCGGGATCTTGCAGTTCGCCGACCAGGCTGACACCAGGAAGAGGTGGGCCGGCAGGCTCCACGAGTGGTCGGACTCGAAGAAGCGATCGCTCAGCACGAAGTTCTTCGCGTAGGCCCAGTAGTTCGGGATGTCAGATTTCGGATGGAAGCCCATGACGTCGGTGGGGCACGGCGGCTTCCCCTTACAGTGCAGCTCCGCCTGCTTGACGAAGCCGTTCATCTTCCCGCCATTCTCGTCGGCGACCGCGGCGGCGTCGGCGTGCGGTCCGCCCTGGTTGACGTCCTTGTGGTCGACGAATGGCTTGATGCAGCCGCCGTTGATCGGGTCAGGCACGCACACGCCCTTGGGAATCCCGGCCGCCCCGGGGAAATGACCGAAGTAGGAGTCGAACGACCGGTTCTCCTGCACGATCACGATGACGTGCTTGATCTTGTGAATCCCGGCCGCCGCTATGGTGACCGAGGTGGTCGTCCTGGGCGGCGGCGTGCCGCTGGCCGGGAGGCCCACTCCCAGTGCGATCCCGGCGGCTGCGAGCGCCGTCGCCGCAGTTACGCCGATTACTATTCGGAGTCTCATATGTATACTCCAGTTGTTTTCTGCCGCTAAATGTGAGATCAGCCAATCTGTTTAGCTGTTAGCTACCTGCTATGAATCACCCCAGTCAGCGAAGTCCAGCGCGACGTTGCCGTTGCACCCAGGCTTCGGTTTGGGTGTCAGTGTGCTCTTCGGGCACGGGTTCAAGATCACCGGCGGCCGTGGCTTCTGGTTGAAGTTGAACGCCTGGATCAGGTTGGTGGTCAGGTTCTCGCGCACCACGGTCCGCGGGTCGGGCCGGCCGTCGGTGAGCGGGTTGAGCCTGGCGCCGTTCAGGAAGTCGTCCTCGATGAACTTGAGGAACGAGTCCGCCGAGCTTTGCGCGCCATCGACGAACCCGCGCTTGGCGAACGGGCTGATGATGATCGCCGGCACGCGCATGCCGTACCCGAGCGCGTCAAGCTGAGGCGGCGGGACGTTGTCGTAGAAGCCGCCCCAGTCGTCCCAGGCCAGGAAGATCACGCTGGAGTTCCAGTCCGGACCGCTCATGACGGCGTTGATAGCCCTGGTTACGTAAGCCTGGCCGCGGCTGACCAGCGCCGGCGGGTGCTCGCTGTCCGCTGGCTTGGGCACGATCCAGGAGACCTTCGGCAGGTGGCCGGACTTTGCCTGGGTGAAGAAACCGCTCAGCGGCTGGATGTTGGCGGCCTGACCGTCCTTGTGCACGTCCCTGAATCCGGGCAGCGGGTTCCAGATCGACGGCACGCCGCCGCTCCCGGCGCCGCCATCCAGGTAATAACCCCAGCTCACATGGTCGCGGTTGAGCAGCCAGGTGAGGTCGGTCCAGCCGAACGGCTGCGGGTGAGTAACTGACCGGTTGCGCGGTGAGTCGGTGCCCTTGCAGCTCATCGGGTTCTTCGGGTGCGAACAGGTCGCCGACCAGGCGGAGACCATGAACAGGTGCGCGGGCAGGCTCCATGAGTGGTCGGACTCGTAGAAGTTGTCCGCGAGCACGAAGTCTTTCGCGTACGCGGTGTAGTTCGGGATGTCGGAGGCCGGGTGGAAGCCCATCACGTCGGTCGGGCACGGCGGTGTGCCGTGGCAGTGCAGTTCTGCCTCCTTGACGAAGCCGTCCATCTTGCCGTGGTCGATGTCGGCTAGCGCATTGGCGTCCATGTGCGGGCCGCCCTTGTTGCTGTCCTTGTGGTCAGCGAACGGCTTGATACAGCCGCCGTTCACCGGATCGGGCACGCACGCACCCTTGGGGATCCCCTTCGCACCTTTGAAGTGACCGAAGTAGGAGTCGAACGACCGGTTCTCCTGCATGATCACGATGACGTGCTTGATCTTGTGAATGCCGGTCACGTTGTCCAGCACCGGCCGGGGAGCGGGCGTACCGCTGGCTGGCAGCCCCACGCTGAACGCTATCCCGGCGGCTGCGAGCGCGGTCGCCGCAGTTACGCCGAATAGTATTCGGAGTCTCATATGTATACTCCAGTGTCTTCTGCCGCTAGAAGTGCGATCAACCGTTTTTTTGCAGACCGCACAACGAGCCCAACAGGCTTATCTGAGTAAGCTGTGCGAATCGGCTGAGCAAGACATGAGTTCTGGCTGAGCCGACTCTCAGGAGGGGGCAGAATCACAGCCATGCCTCCTGCCGACCGGCCCCGCCTCACCCGCCCGCTAGCCGGCGTCGACCAAGCCTTAGGCGAAGGCCGGGCCCGCGAGCCGACCGAACTGCTCGACCAGTTGCGCGAAAGACTCGACCGGCTGAACCCGAACCACCCCTCGGCCAGGCCCAGCGAAGCGCCCGTCAGCCCGGTCGAAGAGACAGCCAGCGTGCGGGAGACCGCCAGTCCGGCGGAGGAGGCCGCCAGGCCGGCCGAGAGTGCGCGAGATCTTCGCCCTAAAAGCCCTTCGTTGCGGAAAGAAACCGCGGACCAGTCAAGCGGCAGTGGGCCAGTCGATCGGGATGCCGGTGCCTCGCCGACCGCCGAACAGGCTGGTGAGCCAGCGACCCTCGCGTCGGCGCAGGATCAGTACCGTGTCGTCGACATCAGTCGGGCCGGCCAAGGCGAGCGGTACCGGCCGTGGTTCACCGACGATCCAGGCGCTCCCTGGTTCATCGAGTAACCACCCCCTGGGCTAATTGAAGGCTGCCGGGTCCGCGTCGGTGCTGGGCAGCGTGACCTTGCCGGTCACGTCGGCAGCCAACCGTACCGTGTCGCCGTCCACTAGCCGGACGTCGACGCCCGGCAGCAGTCGGTCGCCGTTGACGAACGTCCCGTTGGTCGAGCCCTCGTCCCTGATCGTCGCGTGCCCGCCGTCATCCACCATGATCAGCGCGTGCCGACGGGACACGTTCTCGCACCCGTCGAACGCGGCGGCGACTAGCGACTCGGCCGGGTCCCGGCCGAGCAGGATCGAGGTGCCAGCGGGAACCTCGACGTTGCCTGCGGGAAAGCTGATCTGCAGCACCGTCGAAGAGATTGATCGCGCGGAGGCCGACGGCATCGCCTTCTGCGCCACGGTCACCGGAAGTGAGTCCTCGTCCGGGGCCAGCCGGACCTTGGGCAGGTTCGCACCGCAGGTGAAACAGATCAGGTCGGTCGGGCCGACCTGGGCCGCGCATACCGGACAGGTCAGGGTGGCCATACCAGACACCCTCCTTTCGCTGGACGGAGTCCCAACCGACACCATGGTGTCAGCCTAGCGTGGGCGAAGATGGTGCCCGGTACCATCACTAGCGTGATGAGCTTCAGTCTCAACGATGAGCATGAGGCGCTGCGCCGCACCGTGATGGACTTCGCCAAAGACGTTGTCGCTCCGGTGATAGGCAGCTTCTATGAGCGGGCCGAGTTCCCGTACGAAATTATTTCAAAAATGGGCAAGCTTGGTCTTTTCGGGCTGCCGTTTCCTGAAGAATATGGTGGCATGGGAGGCGACTTCTTCGCCTTCTGTCTCGCGCTGCACGAGCTTGCCAGAGTCGATTCGTCGGTTGCTATCACGCTCGAGGCGGGCGTCGCGCTCGGTGCGATGCCGATTTACCTGTACGGCACGCCTGAGCAGCGAGCCCAGTGGCTGCCTCCGCTGTGTCAAGGCGACCGGCTGGGCGCGTTCGGCCTGACCGAGCCAGGTGGCGGATCAGATATTCCCGGCGGAATGCGAACGACCGCTACCTTGGACGGCGATACCTGGGTCATCAACGGGAGCAAGGCATTCATCACGAACTCGGGCACAGCGATTACCTCGGTGATCACGGTGCTCGCGATCACAGGCCGGTCAGGCGGCCGACCGCAGATTTCCTCGATTATCGTTCCGGCCGGCACCAAGGGCCTGACCGTCGGCCCCGAGTACTCTAAGGTCGGCTGGTGCGCGTCGGATACTAGGGAATTGTCGTTCAGCGACGTACGGGTGCCCGCGGCGAACCTGCTCGGCGAGCAAGGCCGCGGTTACGCGCAGTTCCTGCACATACTTGATGAGGGCCGCGTGGCGATTGCGGCGTTGTCGGCCGGCCTGGCTCAGGGCTGCGTTGATGAATGCTTGCGATACGCCAGCCAGCGCACTGCTTTCGGCCATGAACTCGGGCACTACCAGGCGATCCAGTTCAAGATCGCCGACATGGAGGCGCGGGCCACGGTGGCGCGGCTGGCCTGGTATGACGCGGCCGCAAAGGTCGTGGCCGGCGAACCGGTCAAGAAAGCAGCGGCGATCGCGAAGCTCACCGCGTCGAACGCGGCGATGGACAACGCTCGCGACGCCACGCAGATATTCGGCGGTTACGGCTACATGAACGAGTTCCCTGTCGCCAGGTTTTACCGCGACGCCAAGATACTCGAAATAGGCGAGGGCACGTCCGAAGTCCAGCGCATGATCATCGCGCGGGAACTTGGCCTGAAGGCGGACTCTTAAGCGCAGTCAATGGAAGACCATCGACAGTACCTCGACCTGCTTCTTGATCGTGCCTTCGTTCCAAAGCAGCGCGGCGGTCCGCTGGACGCTCGCGGCGATCGTCGACAGCGGATAGGTGCCTGTCGTCACTAGTTCGGCTTCCTGCGGGCTGAGCCCAGCGTACGTGTGCAGGATCGACTGGATCGGCCCGGCCATCGTGGCAGCCGTATCGGCGGCGTAGATGCCCTGCTGGAAGTCCTTCGCCGCGGTCGCGTGACTGGCCTCGCCCAGCCATCCGGTGGTGACGAAGAACCCATCGAGCGGGATACCTGAGGTCGGCCCGGAGCACGCGTCGATGAGTTCCACCGCGCCCTGCTGCTCGGCTAGGTACACGTCGGTCCCGGTGAGCAGCGCCGCGCTAACCTGGTGGTTGACGAGTTCGCTGATCGCCTGCTGCTGGGACATCGGCTTCCAGCGCACCGCGGCCAGGTTGACGCCGTCGCCTTGCAGCACGGAGGCGGCCGACGCGACCGCGAGCGTGTTCGGGTCGCCCGCAGGAGCGCCCACCTGATCGTTGTCGGGCACGGGGATAGTCTGCCCGGTGAGGTCAGCTGGGCTGGTGATCTTCGAGCCGGGCATGGTGAGGATCTCGATCACGCCAGGTGCGGCGTCGTAGCCGTCGGCGAGAATCCGGTAGATCGGGTTGGCTGACTGCGTCTGGGCCCAGAACATGTCACCGTAGTCCGCCGCGATCACGTCGACCGACCCCTGGTTGAGCGCTCGCTCTTCGCTCGGCACGTTGCTGAACTTCTCGATCTTCACGGTGACGCCAGCCCGAGTGAAATAGCCGCCGTGGACGGCGAGGTACAGGTTGGCGTTGTCGATTCCCGGTATGGCGGCGACCCTGATCACCTGACCGGACGAGTTCGACGACAGGCTGCTGAACGGGTTACAGCCGGTGATAACGATCAGCGGAACCAGGCCAGCGAGAACGGCGGCGATCGGGCGCAGCCGCCTACGCCAGGGCGCTAGGACGCGGGCAGCTGATGGCCTCATGTCTCTCCTCGTTTATACGAACGGTGGGGTGCAAGTGGTGCAAGGACCTCCAAGGACCTCGTGTGACAGCAGATCAGTGGTGATCCGGACAGTTTTCAGAACAAGGACGATGCGGCAGAGAGTACCCTAGCCATGTCGGGTGGCAGGGCGAACTCCGAACTACCGTGGTTTACCGGGTAGCGCCCGTTATAGCGGCATGTCGGACAGGTCAGGGATAGAGTCGCCCTAAGGTTACGCAGCGATGCGTATGCCCCAGGTTCGTCTCCCAGGAGGGTTGGTCATGCCAGTTCCGGTGAGCCGGGCCGGTCGCCCACGCCCCCTGCCGACCAGGTGAGAGGTACACCCACTGTGCCGTCCCGAAAGAAGAGCCGCGACGCTTCGCCAGGCTCAGCTGATCAGTACCGGGCCGACGCCACTGCTGCCGAGTACGAGCAACCGTTGGGCGGCGCAGTCGGCCTCGTGAATAACGGCCCCGTGAATAACGGCCCCGTGAATAACGGCCCCGTGGTTGGTGGCCCCGTGGTTGGCGGCCCCGTGGTTGGCGGTTCGGCCGCTGGTCAGGTCGATGAGGCGGTCGGCGGACCACCGGGCGTCGGACTGGGCGGCGGGTCAGGCGACCAGCCGGCCAGTTCTCCTGGCCGCTTGCTCAAGAACTGGCGAGTCCGCTCCCGGCTGGTGCTGCTGATCGCTATCCCGACCGCTACCGCCGTAGCCCTGGGCGGAACGAGCATCGTGAGTTCGTGGCGCAGTGCGGTGGCGAATCAGCGCTCCGAGACGCTGGCCAGCATGAGCACGAAGGTCACCCAGCTCGCTTACGATATCGAGGCCGAGCGGGACGCCATCGTCTGGTACATCGCCGCAGGAGATCTGGGCCGGACCGCACTGACGATCGGTCACGTGAAAAAGGGCGACAAGATAGCGGCCGAAGGCCAGCTTCAGATCGTGAACCAGCAGTTTGTTTACACCAACCCGGATGTCACGACCGTCAAGGACGGCATGGCCGAGATCGGATCTGGCTATCCGGCGGCGGTGCAGGCCAGCGCGGCCGGCGTGGCCTCTGTCCTCAAGGGGCTCGCCGGACTGCGGAATACGGCGCTCACCACCCAGGTCGGGGCCTCGGGCGTGATCACCGAATACGACAAGGTCGTCAGCAACTTGCTCGCGTTCGATGACCAGGTCGGGCTGAGCAGCAGTGACCCGCAACTAGCATCGACCGCCCGGGCGTTCACGAGCATCTCCCGGATCGAAGACGAGGACTCGATTCAGCGCGCGATCGTGATGTACGGGCTGGTCTCGGGAAGCCTGGGCTCTGGTCTGCTCAACCAGCTCAACGGGTCAGTGTCGGAACAGTCAGCGGAGTTTTCCTCGTTCACCAACTTCGCGACGCCCAGCCAGATTTCTGACTACAACAATGCGCTTGCCCAGTCGCTCCAGGACCGCGTCCAGACCGACATGTCCCTCGTCATCGGGAACCCGAATTCGCTCAGCAGCGTGCCGGTCGTGCCGACGGACTGGTACGGCGCCATGTCAGACGCGATCCTGCGGTTGCACGGATTCGAGGAGTCGCTGGCGACCTCTGGCGTCGACCGCGCTCAGGCGCTGCGGAGCCGGGCGATCATCGCCGCGATCGCGGTCGGCTCGGTGATTTTGCTCGTGCTCGTGCTGTCGCTGCTGTTCACCGTTTTCGTCGGCCGGTCGATGGTCCGGCCGCTGCGCCGGCTGACGGGCCGGAGCGCTTGAGGTGGCGGGCATCAGGCTGCCCGAGACGGTCCGCCGGATGAGCGAGACCGACGGCGACAACGTGCCAGTCGAAGTCGAGCCCATCGACGTGGACTCTTCCGATGAGATCGGTGAAGTGGCGAGAGCCTTCGACCAGGTCCACCGCGAAGCGCTCAGGCTGGCCGCCACCGAGGCCGCGCTGCGCGGCAACGTCAACGCGATGTTCGTGAACCTATCCAGGCGCAGTCAGTCGCTGGTCGAACGGCAGATCAGGCTGATCGACGAGCTTGAGCAGGGCGAGCAGGACTCTGAGCGGCTGAGCAGCCTGTTCCAGATGGACCACCTCGCTACCCGCATGCGCCGCAACTCCGAGAACCTGCTGGTTCTCGCCGGTCACGAGTCCTCGCGCCGGTGGAACCAGCCGGTGCCGCTGGTCGACGTGCTCAGGGCGGCCATCTCCGAGATCGAGCAGTACGAGCGGGTCATGCTGAACGTCCAGCCTGGCATCGCCGTCCGTGGCCCAGCCGTCAACGACGTCGTCCACCTGATCGCTGAGCTGGCGGAGAATGCGACGTCGTTCTCATCGGCCGACACGCCCGTCAGCGTGTCCGGTCACCTGCTCGGCAGCGGGGGAGTGCTGCTCGACATCACCGACGAAGGCGTCGGCATGGGCGGCGACGAGATGGCCCACGCGAACTGGCGGCTTGACAACCCGCCGGTGGTGGACGTGGCCGTGTCCCGCCGGATGGGCCTGTTCGTGGTCGCGAGGCTAGCCGCCAGGCACGGGATTAGGGTTCGCCTGCGCCCGGCCAGCGGAAACGGCCTGACCGCGCTGGTGTGGCTGCCCGACGAGGTCATCGTCCACGAGAGCGCCAGCGGGCCGACCGAGCCAGGTCGGCTGTCAGACCGCCCGGCGAGGGTAGCGATCGAGCCTGGGGGCACCGGGCCAGGTTCGGGCGGCTGGAGCGATTCTGATCTTGGGCTGCCGTCAGGCCCGCCATCGGCCCATGACGAGGTGGCAGCCGCGCGGGCGAGGTTCACGCCGCTGCCGGCCGATGGAAACGGCGACCTCACCCACTCGGGCGGCTACAGCGAGTCCGGGTTTGGCAGCCAGCCCGGGTTTGGCAGCCAGCCTGGGTTTGGCAGCCAGCCGGGACTCAGCGGGCCTGGATTCGCCGACCGCCGTTCGGGTGAACGGGACTTCGCGGGCGCGGAGTTCGCGAGCGCGGAGTTCAACGGCCCTGGTGCTCTTGGCGAGGATCAGCGGTCGTTCGGCGACAACGGCGGCTTTGACCTTGGCCCGCACCGGGTTCCCGGTGCCGGACCGCATCCAGGCCAGTACACCACCGGACCCATCCCGGCCATCGACGCCGACCCGCGCCCGCCCGTCGATCACCCGGTTTGGTTCGCCGCGGCGGGCAGCCGGCCTGAGCCTGATTTCTCCTCGACCCAGCCTGCACCGGGTCAGCCTGCACCGGGTCAGCCTGCACCGGGTCAGCCTGCACCGGGTCAGCCTGCACCGGGTCAGCCTGCACCGGGTCAGCCTGCACCGGGTCAGCCTGCACCGGGTCAGCCTGGGAGCGTCGCCCAGGGGCCAGGTACCGGCCCGATACCGGCGGTCGCCGACAACTGGCAGTCGCAACCGCCGCAGTGGTCGGGGGAGCAATCGACTCAGGAGCGCCAGACTTGGCGTGATGGCCAGACCGATCAGTATGCTCAGCCTGTCTACGGCGCGCCTGTCGCACGGTCACTACCTCTTAGCGGTACATTCCGGACGGACTCACAGTTCGGAGCCGCTGGTGGGGTAATAGTGCCTCCTCCAGCATCGCTGGGAGAGGAGAATAGGCTGCCTATCTTCGAGGCCGTCGAGTCAGATTGGTTCCGCCGGGGCAGGCCGACCGTGGAATGGCAAAGCGGTCAAGGTGAGCGCGTCACCAGCCGTGCCTGGGCCACGCCGTCCGACGAGGGCTGGCGGGCCGCAGAGGTCGCGGTCGCGCCCGCATCGGGCGGAACCACCGTGGCCGGGCTACCCAGGCGCGTACCGCAGGCCAACCTGATTCCCGGTACGGCCACCGAGGCGCCAGCGCCAGTCGCCGTGCCGGCTCGGTCGGCGGCGGCAACCAGAGAGAGGTTCGCTAGCCTGCAGCGAGGAATACGAGAGGGCCGTGCCGCAACCGGAATTGATCGGACTGATGGAAACGGTGAACTTCCGGGTGATGGGTGACATGAGGGCACTGACACAGTCATGCTAGTTCTGCGTACTCCCACGACATCGTCAGAAGTCCGGCCACATACGCTAAAGCACAGTCGCGTTGGTGGTCCGAGAACCCGTCACGACAGGAAGGAGCGCCGATGAGTCCGCTAACCCGGCCGGCACAGGATCTCAACTGGCTGGTAACGAACTTTGTCGAGCGGGTGCCCTCGGTGGCGCATGCGATAGTCGTGTCGTCAGACGGTTTGCCAATGGCGTACTCGCAGGGTTTCCCGGCTGACCGGGTTGACCAGCTCGCGGCGGTGACTTCCGGGCTCACCAGCCTGACGCAGGGAGCCTCGCGCGTTTTCGAAGGCGGCGCGGTTTCCCAGACGGTAGTAGAAATGCAGCGGGGCTTGCTGATCGTGATGGCGATTAGCGACGGCTCCAGTCTGGCCGTGCTTGCGGCGGCTGATTGTGACATGGGTTTGGTTGCATATGAGATGGCCTTGATGGTGGAGCGGGTTGGAAGCGCCCTGACACCTGAGATGCGCGGTTCGATTCCACCTAGCTGGCCCGGGGCCAGCGGATAGCGGCAGGAGCGAGCGGTGTCTGTTCCCCGCCATGATGAGTGGTTGGCGGAAGGCGGCCTATCCGAGCCTGACTCGGATAGTCGTCTGCCGATGCCAGGCGACAGACGCGAGGGGAGTCTGTTCGCGCCGAATGACTTTGGCGCGCCTGATGCGGCTTCGCCGTTTTCCGCGGGCGAGAAGACCAGCGCGTTGGTACGCCCTTACGCGGTCACGGGGGGGCGCACTAAACCCAGTTATCAGCTGCAGATCGAGGCGATGGTGTCGGCATCACACTATGAAGCCCGCGATCTGTCGTCATTGAGCCCGGAATGCCAGTCGATTCTCGGCTATTGCCGCGACTGGCGATCGGTTGCTGAGATCTCGGCGGTGCTGCGGATGCCACTTGGCGTAGCACGCGTCCTTATCGGGGACATGGCCATGGAGGGTCTGGTTCGCGTACACCAGGCGGACCACTCCCAGGGCCAGGGCCGACCAGATCTCAGCCTTCTTGAAAGGGTGCTTAGTGGACTTCGCAAGCTCTAAGGCCGTTCCCGGCTCCGACACAGACACTGCTGTCACGTCTGTGAAAATCGTGGTGGCCGGCGGTTTCGGCGCTGGCAAGACCACTTTTGTCGGCTCAGTGTCGGAAATTACCCCGCTGACCACTGAGGCAGTGATGACAGCGGTCAGCGACGGCGTCGACGACCTGTCCCATACGCCAGACAAGACCACCACCACGGTTGCCATGGACTTCGGCCGCGTCACGCTCGACGCGGGCCTGGTGCTGTACCTGTTCGGGACGCCCGGCCAGCACCGGTTCTGGTTCATGTGGGACGACTTGATCCAGGGCGCGATTGGTGCCGTGGTGCTGGTAGACACGCGCAGGCTGGCCGACTCCTTCCCGGCCGTAGACTACTTCGAAGCGGCTAGCTTGCCGTTTATCGTGGCAATTAACGGCTTCTATGGTGACTTCCCGCACGCGGTAGAGGACGTCAGGGAGGCCATGTCGCTGGGCCGCAACGTCCCCATAGTGCAGTGCGACGCGCGTGGCCGAAGCTCAACCAAGGAAGTGCTGATCGCCCTGGTGGAACACGCCATGGCGATGCAACTCACCGTGCGCTAGCGCAGATGACGCGAGCGCACGGCGCGTTGCCGCAAGCTTGAAGTAGCTGGAGGCTGCGGTTCAGCGCCTGCGGTAATGTGCACCCCAACGCCAGGGGCGGTAGCTCAGCCGGTCAGAGCAGCGGACTCATAATCCGCCGGTCGTGGGTTCGATCCCCACCCGCCCCACTCGTCCTGATCTGCGCTTTTGCCTGGCTTCCGGGCGTTCATGATCGTTTCTGGTTGCACTTCTGGTTGCAGTTGCGGTTCGCCTTGATCGTCCTCGCCGTCGGGGGAGTCGCTCCACAGCGCGCCTGACATGCGATTTGCTGCGTCTTTGCTCAGGGCGCGGGTGACGTGGGTGTAGCGCTCGGTCTGGCTGAGCTGGGAATGGCCGAGGATCTGCTGAACGACGCGGATGTCGACGCGTTGTTCTAGCAGCGGGGTGGCGGCTGTGTGCCTGGCGTCGTGGACGCGGGCGGGCCGGATGCTGGCTTCGGCCAGGAGTTTGTTCCACTCCACCCAGTCGTCTCGTGAGTCGATCGGCGTGCCTATCGGAGTGCAGAAGACGAGGTCCCAGTCTTGCCAGGCCGCTCCGGCCGCTAGCCGTTCGGCTGCTTGCTGGCGGCGGTGGGCGCGGAGTTGTTTGACGAGTGGCGTTGGCAGAGCGAGGACGAGCTTGGCTTTGCCCTGGCCCGGCTTGACGCCCTTGCGGCGGGTGAAGTGCCAGCCGCCGCCGGTTCGCTGCGGGCACTCGCGGCTGTGGCCGACGCAGCCGGGCGGGCATGGTCGTTTTATCTCTGGGCAGCGGTGGCCGCGGGCGGTGCAGTCAGCCGGGCAGTCGGCTCGGTGCTTGTGTTTCGTGCACATGCGCGGGCACGGACGCCGGTGGCGGTTGGCGGTGCATTTGGCCGGGTCGCCGCAGCCGTGACGGTAGCGGGCCCGCCTGAGCTGCCATCCAACCTCGATGGTGCCCTCGTCGAGGTCGACGTATTGCCAGCGAAGGCCGATGGCCTCGGACTGGCGGATGCCGACGGCGAAGGCCACGGACCATCTCGCGCCATTGCGGTGAGTAGCGGCGATGGCGAGCATGCGGGAGGCTTCCTGGGCGTTCAGCGCCTCGATGTCGACGTCCTCGCCGATTGGCGCGTCCACAAGGGCTGCGACATTGACGGTAATCTTGCCGCGCTTCCAGGCGACCTTGAGCGCGCGCGAGACGATGCGGTGGATCTGGACAATCGTGTTGGGCTTGAGGCCTTGTCGGGCGAGATTGGTGTAGAAGACGTCGAGATGCTCAGGTTGCAGCCGGTCGAGGCGATGCTTGCCGAGTTGCGGAATGATCCAGTGCCGTACTTTCGGCTCGTAGGTGCTGTCCAAGGTTCCCTGCGACGCAGTGCGCGGCGCGATTGTGGTCAGCCAAGTCTCGAACCAGTCGGCGACAGTCAGGGGTCGGCCAGCCTTGCCGGCTTTGCCCTGGTCACGCTTGCGCTCGAGCTCCTGGACCTTGCGAGTGACCTCGGCCTGAGTTTTGCCGCTGCGGTGGCGGCGATCGGCGGAGCCGTCGTCCTTGACGCCCAACGTGACGTAGCCATGCCAGCGGCCGTCCGCGCCGAGGTAGATGGATGAGCGCAGGTTAGGTGTGCGGTCGGCCATGCTGACCTGCCTTCTTGCCGTGGATCACGATGTTCGCGGGAATGCTGAATCGGCGTTGTCTCTAGCGATGCTTTATAACGACCACTTGCATTTTTGCTTGCGTTCTTGGTCGTTCTCATGCGCGAGGGAAGGATAACCCGACTGCCGGCATTTAGCTCGCATTATTCGCTTGGCTAGCGGATGCGGCTGCCTGCTCCGCGGCCAACCGCTCCACATAGGCATCCAGGGCGCTGCTCGGGATTTTGCGTCGTCTCCCGATCTTTAAGGAGGCGATCTGGCCGGTGGCCACTAGCTCGAACATGAACGTTCGTCCAATGCCGAGCAGCTGCGCTGCTTCCTCGATTGAGTACAACAGACGCCGATTAGGAGTTAGCACCTTCGGGTCGAGATCAGACATGCACTGTCACCGGCACCGAAGAGCCAGTCCTCCGAGCTGGAGGTGGTGATGAGTGTTCCATAGCATCAGACTCGGTCATCGGATCGATGGACGGCAGGGTGAGTCGAGGTCACGCCTCGTTCATTCCATTCAGTCTGGCGGAGGCGGGGAGACGTCGTAACCCTTGCCGCGAACGCTGATTATGACCCTTCGTCGCGGAGTGTGGTGAGGGCGTGGGCGGCGGTGCGGTGCGATACGCCGTGTTCCTGGGCGAGGCTGAGGATCGAGGGCACGCGGCAGGTAAGCTTACCGGTCTGGATCTGCTGGCGCAGAAGATCGGCGAGTTGCTGGTGCAGTGGAACCGGCGCGTCATGATCGAGCACGATTAGTCGGCTCACTTCCCCCGTGAGCGCACGTGCGTCTCGGGGCTTACCGTGTACACACGGGTGTACTCTGATGCTATGACTGCGGAGATCGAACCTCGATATAGGCGTCGACCTGCGGCTCTACTCGAAGTGGACCGCAGGATCGACGCGCTTGATCTTGAACCGGTCGTCTACAAGCTCATGCATCCAGATCCGCGTGAAGATCGGTTGAGCCTGGATCAGGCGGACCGGGCCGTTGAGTTGTACCGGTGCTTCCTGAAGCTATGCGCGTTGTTTCCTGCGACGCCGATCGTGCCGACGCGGGTGATCGACCAGGTCTGGCATGCGCACATGCTGGATACGGCTAAGTAC
>CAVYKS010000009.1:0-705685 GCA_963769145.1 uncultured Actinomycetota bacterium | reverse complement strand
AGATTGGCCGGTTAACCCGAGGGACGGGGGAAGATAGAACGGTTCTTCCGCACCGTCCGCGGCCAGTTCCTGGCCGAGCTGACCGAGGCCCGCGCCGCCCAGGTCACGGGCCTGGATGAGCTGAACAAGCTGTTCACCGCGTGGACCGAGACGGTCTACCACGTCCGGGAGCACTCCGAGACCGGGCAGCCGCCGCTGGCCCGGTGGGAAGCCGGCGGCCCGTTCCCCAGCCCCTCCCTCCCCGATCTGGCGGAGGCGTTCCGCTGGTCCGAATGGCGGACCGTCTCCAAGACCGCGACCGTTTCCATGCACGGGAACCGGTACCAGGTCGATCCGGGCTTGTCCGGGCAGCGCGTGGAGCTGGTCTTCGATCCGTTCGACCTCACCGTGCTGTCGGTGCGGTCCGGCGGCAGGGACGCCGGGACCGCGACCCCGCACCACATCACCCGGCACTCCCACCCCAAGGCCCGCCCTGAGCCCCTGCCCGGCGACGACGCCCCCCGCGCCACCGGCATCGACTACCTCGCCCTGCTCGGCGAGCAGCGAAGCGGGCAGGACAAGAAGCCGGTGAATTACAGCGCGCTCATCAGCCCCGCACTCACCGCCGGCGACGACGACGAACAGGAGCAGGAGCAGGAGCAGGAGCAGGAGGGCCCCGTGGATGACTTCCGCCAGGTGACCGGCGGCGACGAGCTGCCCGGCGACGGCGCCGTCGCCTTGGCCCGCGCGGCCGCCGAGGCGATCCGCGGTCTGAACCACGCCACCCGGTGCGACGCCGGGCTCGGCCAGCCCTCAGCCGCCTATGACGTCATCGGCGCCCTCTGCCTGGCCGCGAGCCGGCTCGGGCAGCTGCTCACCCAGATCACCGGCTACCTGGACCGGTCCCTGCAGCCGGCCGGCTCGGCCACGACCTCGGCGAGGACCCCGCCCCGGACGTCAACGGCGCCGGCGTCTTCCCCGGCGACGCCCGCCTGTCCGCCGCCGCGCTGGCCGGCGACCTGAGCCAGGCCCAGGAACAGCTCGCATACGTCAACGGGCGCCCCGCCCGCCGCACCAGCAAGGACCAGGCATGATCGACAAGCTGCAAGCGCACTACGGATTCACCCGGATGCCGTTCGGCCGCGACCTGGCCCCCGGCATGCTGCACCGCCACGCCGCCCGCAACGAGGCCGTCGCCCGCATCACCTGGTGCATCGCCGAACGCGCGATCGGCGTCATCACCGGTGAAGTCGGTCATGGTTAACACTGCGCCTTTCTTTCACTGTGGTGTGTCGAACAGTCCAGGCTGATCGTGTTCCACCTGGATACGCAGGCCTTTCCGGCGTCCGCTGTTGACGTAGACGGCGTTGAGCTGGCCGCGCTGGACCTTCTGCAACACCGTCTGGCGGGCGATGCCGAGCACTTTGGCGGCCTGGTCCAGGGGCAGCCAGCCGTCGGGGACGTCCGGCTGGATGCGGTCGCGAAGCGGCTGGTCGATGCAGACCGCCAGGGCGCGCCGGGGGTGAGCTGCTCGCCGGTGATGAACCCGTCCCGCAGCCACCGGTAGATGGTGGTCTTGTCGACGCCGAGGAGCTGCGCGGCTTGCGGGACGCTGGCCATGACGTCATCCTGGCGGCTGCCACTGACATTCGGATCCGGGACGGGGCAGTGCGGGATGCCGCGGGAGCGGCGCAGGCTGCTGACCCGGTCGCGGGTCCAGGCCAGCCCGGTCGCGGTGCGCCGCTGCTGGCGGCCCAGGATCTGCGCGATCGTGGTGTCGTTGTAGTGGGCGGCCAGGCGCCGGACCAGGTCCAGGGTGTCCTCGCCGGTGGTGATCGCGCCGCGCCTCTTTTCGGCAGCGGGACCGTGACGGCCGTGGTCGCCGTGCCCTGCCAGGCGATCAGCACGTGGCAGGTCCGCGCCTGGCGGTCGATGGTGAGCATGATCTCGCTGATCACGGCGCGGATCAGCTGCTTGCGCTGGCTGTTGGTGGTGGCTGGCGCGTCGAAGACGGCCCGCACGTCGGCGCCGGCCCGGCTGAGCCAGGCGAGCTCGTCGCCGGTCAGCTGGACCGGGTGGCGGGCGCGGGCGGCGGCCAGGGCGGCTTCGGCGCGGCGCACGGCTGGCGAGGCGCTCTTCGAGCCGGGCCTCCAGGGTGCGGGCGACCAGCCGGTTGCCCGGCTCGACCTCGTCGTGCTTGCGCAGCGCCCGGTCGGCCTCGAAGCGGGCCCGCTCGAGCGCGGTCTCGAACGCGGCCACCTGCTCGCGGTGACGTTGCCCGGCGTCGGCCATCGCGTGCGCGGTGGCCTCCAGCGACGCCGGGCTGCAGCACCTGGAACAGCTGGCCCAGCACGGCGCGGTGCAGGTAGACCCCGCCGATGCTCTGGCACGGCGGGGTGCCATACAGCTGGGTGCCGCGCCCGCACACGATACCGCGGCGCGTCACCGCCGTGCCCGGAGTAGCCGACCTGCATCATCCGGCCGCACTTGCCGCACCGCACCAGGCCTGACAGCAACGCCGCGCCCTTGCGGGCGGCGCCGCCGCCGTCCCCGCGCGGGGCCTTGTAGTTGGCCCGCAGCCGGGCCTGGTTGTCCTGGTAGGCATCCCAGCCCAGGTAGCCGGGGTGATGACCGGGGATCAGCACCTCCCACTGGTCCTGCGGCAGCAGCCGCTCCCTGCTGATCACCTTCCCGCCGGCGTCCACCTGCTTTTCGGTGCGGGTCCTGCCGAACACGAACGCCCCCGCATACGCCGGGTTGGTCAGGAAGTCGTGCACCGCGGGATAGGACGCCTCCGCCCAGGTGATGCGCCGGGCACCGGCCTTGCGGCGGGGCAGCCGCAGCCCCTGCTCCCGCAGGGTCATCATCACCTGCCGCGCCGACCCGAGCTCGGCCGAACAGGGCATATACCTGGCCGATCGCGGCGCGGACCGCCTCATCAGCCGACAGCATCACCTGGCCGTCATCGTCGTAATCCAGCCCGACCGGCAGCAGCTGCCGCAATTCCCCGCGGGCGGCCTTGTGCCGCAGCGCGGCGGTCAGCCGCATCCGCAGCATATGCAGCTCAGCCTCGGCCATCTGCCCTTTGAGGCCCAGGACCAGCCGGTCATTGAACTCACCGGGATGGTAGATGCCGTCGGCGTCGGCGATCAGCGTGTCGGTGACCGAGCACAAGTCCAGCACCTGGTACCAGTCGGTGTTGTTGCGGGCCAGCCGGGATACCTCCCGGCCCACGATGATGCCGACCTTGCCCAGGCCGACCGCGGCGACCAGGTCGGTGAACCCCAGCCGCCCGCTGGTACTGGCCGCCGACCGGGCCAGGTCCTCATCGATCACGCTGATCTGCTGCTCGCCCCAGCCCAGCTCGGCCGCATGCCGCCGCAGCTCGTACTGCAACGCCAGCGACTCGGTATTCTCCTGGGTCTGGGCCAAGGTGGACTGGCGGACATAGATGACCGCGTCCCGGCTCGGTGACCAGCGGTGACCTTCCCGCCTCCCGCCGGCCGCCCGGCCCGCCCGCTCACCCACCGCAGGCCCCGCCCGTCGCCGGGCCCAGCCAGGGCAGCCTGCGCGATCATCGCCGCCAGCAGCGCCAGCACCCGCAGCCGGGCCTGCTCAGGCAGCATGTCCAGCGGTCTTCCCCGCTCGGCTCACCCAGGTCCAGGGCAAGCTGACGGCAAGGCGCTACCCTCAATTCACGCATGTAGGTTCACTCCTCCGAAGTCGTGGCGCGATCAGGATGGGGTGAACCTACTTGCGCTTACCCGGCAAGGCGGGCGGGTCAGCCGGAACCCCCCCATCCGGGACCGCCCCGCCGCAGCCGGTGATCACGGCCGCGGCCCGCTGGTACTCCTCCCGGGCCATCCCGGTGCCGATCCGCTCACGCAGCCGCACCTGCCCATCAGCCCACGCCGCCCACCGCTCCGCGACCTGCCCCGCGGGAAAGACCCGTCACCTCCGCGATCTGCGTCACCGGCGCCCCGGCCAGCAGCGCCCGGTGGATACTGATCACCGCATGCGCCGCTATCCGGCGCTCGATCACCGCCTCCAGCGCCGCCAGGCGCAGATACAACGCGGCGCTCCCGCCGCCGGTCAGCTCCGCGGCCGTCGCCGCATCAACGGCGCGCCTGATAGGCATCCACCGCCTCCCACAGACCCAGCTCGCCGGCCGGCCCGGTGCCCGCGCTACCCAGCGCGGCCCCGCGCCGCTCACCATGACCGCCCCCGCCTGCCCGGCGCGGCGGCCAGCAGCGCCACCACCAGCCCGCGCAACCTGCGCAGGCCATCGGCGTCCAGCACAACCGCCGGTCCCGCCAGCCGCGCGCTCCCCGAAGATGTCAGTCGCTGACGCCGGGATCGTTCCCGGCGAGGAGTCCGGCAGCTTCACCACCAGGTGAAGAACCCCGCGCCGGTGAATAAACGAGACCGCATCCAGCACACGCCCGTACAGCGGATGCGTGACAACTGTCACGCGAACCGCGCGCGGCAGCACCTCACGAAGATGTTGCAGTCTGTCTCCTATCTGGTCGGGGCCGGCAAGACCGCCTCGGTCCGCACCGTCCTGGCCGGCCTGGACGCCTCCCGGCACACCATCATCTACCTGCCCAACCCCATGATCGGCGTCCGCGGTTATCTCCAGCCTCAGCTGACGTGTCTTTAACGTCCATCACGAGCGTTCTCGCGTGCCCGGATGGCAACTGATCCGTGGTTATCTCCGGTCTTGTCCATGACGTTGTTCAAGGAGGAGACGATGCTCGTGCATCCGGTGGTGATCCCCGGTTCGGGGACGCGATCGTGGACGGTTCTGGGGGACGACGACGTGCCGGTCGGCCCGGTCGACGGGTTTCTGGCCTATCTCACTGACATCGGCCGGTCTCCGAACACGGTGAAGGCGTACTCGCACGATCTCAAGGACTACTGGGAGTTCCTCGGCTTCCGTTCCCTGGACTGGCGCGAGGCCCGGCTGGAGGACATCGGCGAGTTCGTCGCCTGGCTCCAGCTGCCGCCCGCGGGCCGCTCAGGCGAGGTTGCGGTGCTGCCGTCCGTGACAGCCGAGGTCAGCGCCTCGACAGTGAACCGCAAGCTCGCTGCGGTCAGCGCGTTCTATGCGCACCAGGCCCGGAACGGTGCCGATGTCGGTGACCTGCTGGCCGTCTGGAGGACCGGCGGGCGGGGCGGCTGGAAGCCGTTCCTGCACCACATCAGCAAGGACAAGCCCTATCGTGGCAGGGCCATCTCGCTCAAGGTCCCGAAGAAGCTGCCGCGGATCCTGACCGCCGCCGAGACGCAGGCGGTCCTCGACGCCTGCGCCCGGCTGCGGGACCGCTTCTTTTTCGCCCTGATGCACGAGACCGGCTGCCGGGCTGGCGAAGTACTCGGCCTCCGGCATGAGGACATCGCCGCTGCCGAGTCCGAGATCACCATCGTGTCACGGGAGAACGCGAACGGGGCCAGGGCCAAGTCCGGCGGCCGGACGGTCCCCGTCGACCCCGAGCTGATCCGGCTCTATGCCGACTATCTGCACGAAGAATACGGAAGCACCGACAGCGACTACGTGTTATCCGGACATCGAGATAACACGTATTGTCCCGAACCCGGCGTTATCCGGATGTTTAGTCCGGAAGCTGGGCCTGAACAGGCATTCTTTGCTGACGAAGTCAGGATAATATTCTGGCTGTATCGGCTAGTGATTAATTGAATCCGTTAAGTCATCATCGCCTTGTCTGCGTCAACGGGAGGCGAGGATGACGGAGAAATCGCAGGACCCGGGTGTCCTGGATCCGCACGCCGACGGGTTCGGCGTATGGCTCTCAGCCCAGGGATATGCGCCGTCAACGGTCGAGAAACAGCTCAGGCTGATGGGCCGACTTGGCCGGTGGCTCGCGGATGAGCGCATTCCGCTGAGTGCCCTGGATGAGGATACTGCCGGGCGTTTCGCCTGCTCTGTCCGGTCTTCGGGGCGGGCGCGCCTGAGTATGCGCGGGGTAATGCCCGTTCTGGAGTACCTGCGGAGCGCCGGGGCGGTCCCGCCGGAAGCGCCGCCGTGCACCAGCTCGCCCCGGCAGTGCCTGCTGCTGGCGTATGAACGCTACCTGTCGGGCGAACGGAGCCTGCGCCAGTCCACGATCACCAAGTACTCGCGCATCGCCGGCGCGTTCCTGGACGCGCTGCCGGATCCGGCGGACGACACGCTGGCCCGGCTGTCGGCCGCGCAGGTGCACGCGTTCGTGCTCAGCCGGGGAACCGGGGCCAAGAGCATCGCCGGCGGCCTGCGGTCGTTCCTCCGCTACCTCTTCCTCAGCGGCGCCGTGCCCCGCCAGCTGGCCGGGGCGGTGCCGCCGGCCGCGTCCTGGAAACTGGCCGGCCTGCCGGCCAGGATGGACGCCGAAGCGGTGTCCGCGGTCATGCGGTCATGCGACCGGGCCACGGTCACCGGCCGCCGCGATTACGCGATTCTCCTGCTCCTGGCCCGGCTGGGGCTGCGGGCGCACGAGGTCGCCGGCCTGGAGCTGGATGACATCCGCTGGCGGGCGGGGACGATTGTGGTGCGCCGCAAGGGCGGCCGCAGCGAGGAGCTCCCGCTCCCGGCCGACGCCGGGCAGGCCATCGCGGACTACCTGACCGTCCGCCCCGCCGTCAGGGACACCCGGGCGGTGTTCATCTCCGCGTGCGCGCCCCGGCGTCCGGTGACCAGGAGCACGGTGACCCTGCTGGTCAAGAGCCACTGCAAGACAGCGGGAACCCCGGGCCGGGCGCACCTGCTGCGTCACACGCTGGCCAGCGACCTGCTGGCGGCCGGCGCCTCGCTGCCGGAGATCGGGCTGGTGCTCGGGCACCGCAGCCCGTTCGTGACCTCGCTATACGCCAAGGTCGACCGGGTCGCCCTGGCCCAGCTCGTGCGCCCGTGGCCCGCCGCCGGAAGGACCGGTTCCTGATGGGCGCGCTCACCGAGGCCGCGCAGCACTACCTGCATCTGCGCCGCGCCCTGGGATACGAGCTGGAAGAACCGGGAAAGCTCGTCCTTTCCTTCGCCGCCCATCTTGACGGCCTGGGCATCATGCACGTGACGGCCGACGCGGCAGCGGAATGGGCGACCACCCCGCGCGACGCCGCACCGTACTGGCACTGGCTGCGGATGTCCGCGGTCCGCGGCTTCGCCATTCATCTCCACGCGCTCGATCCCCGGCACCAGGTCCCGCCGTCAGACATGCTGCCGCGCCAGTACACGCGCCCGGCACCGTACCTGTTCAGCGACGACGAGATCGCCGCGCTGATCCGCGCCGCCGGCCGGATGCGCCACGGGCCTGCCGTCACGGCGACCTACCAGACCCTGATCGGGCTTCTCGCGGTGACAGGCTGCCGGCCCGGGGAAGCCTGCCGCCTGGACCGGGACGACTTCAGCCCGCGCGACCGGACCCTCACGATCGTCCGCAGCAAGTACGGCAAGTCCCGCCAGCTGCTCCTGGACCCGACCGCGGTGACCGCGCTGGAGGAATACGGGCGCCACCGCGACCGGCTGCACCCGCATCCGGCCGAGCCCAGCCTGCTGGTCTCGATGCAGGGCACCCGGATGGACATCATCCCCACCGAGCGCGTCTTCGTCCGCCTGGCCCGCGCCGCCGGGATCCAGCCGGTCTCGGACCGGACCCGCCCGCGCATGAAGGACCTGAGACACACGTTCGCGGTCAGCACGCTGATCAGCTGGTACCGCTCCGGCACCGACGTCGAGGCCCGGCTGCCGGCCCTGTCCACGTGGCTCGGTCACGTCGATCCGCAGGCCACGTACTGGTACCTGCAGCAAAGCCCGGAACTCCTCGCCCTCGCCGCCCAGCGGGCCGGGCAAAGCCATCACGACCCGGAGGACCCGTCATGAGCGATCTCGCCCCTATCCTGCAAGGCTTCTTCACCGATCGGATGATCGCCCAGAAGCACGCCAGCGAGCACACGATCCGCTCCTACCGGGACACCTGGCGGCTGCTGCTGGCCTTCGCCCAGGACGCGACCGGCACCCCGGCATGGAAACTGGACATCGGGCAGCTCGACGCCGGCCTGATCACCGATTTCCTGCGCTGGCTGGAAACCAGCCGCGGCTGCAGCCCGGCCACCCGTAACGCCCGGCTGTCCGCGATCCGCTCGCTGTTCCGCTACGCGTCGCTGCGGGCACCGGACAACGCGGCCGTCATCCAGCGCGTCCTGGCCATCGAGGCGAGCCGGACGGACACGACGATCGTCAGCTGGCTCACCGATGACGAAGCCGACGCCCTGCTGGCCGCCCCCGACCGGGAAACCTGGACCGGGTGCCGCGACTACGCCCTCCTGCTCACCGCGGTCCGTGCCGGGCTGCGCGTGTCCGAACTCACCCGGCTTACCCGCGCGGACATCCGCCTGGGCACCGGAGCGCATGTCCACTGCACAGGCAAGGGCCGGAAGGAACGGTGCACGCCGCTCGACGCCCAGGCCGTCGCAGCGCTCAGTGCGTGGCTGGCCAGGCAGCCCGGCAGCGACGGCGGCCCGCTGTTCGTCACCAGGCGCGGAACCGCGATGTCCCGCGACGCGGTCCACGCCCGGATCACCCGGTATCAGCAGGCCGCAGCGGAATCCTGCCCGTCGCTGGCCGACAAGAACCTCACACCTCATACCCTGAGGCATTCCACGGCCATGCATCTCCGCCACTCAGGCGTGGACAGCGCCGTCATCGCCTTGTGGCTGGGGCACCAGGACATTCGCTCTACCCAGGTCTACATCCATGCCGACCTCAAGCTGAAAGAGAAAGCGCTGGACCGTGTTACCCCGCCGGACGTCCCGTCCGGACGCTACCAGCCCCCGGACAAGCTCCTCGCCTTCCTCGAAGGACTGTAGCCCCAGAGCGCCATTATGTCGTACTCCCGGAACATCGTCATGGCGATGACCAGCAGCTGAGCAAGGCCAGTCCGGATAACGCCGGGTTCGGGACAATATGTCTTCGTGAACATCTGGGCCGAGCCGAAGGGGCAGGCGTGGTCGTATCAGGCGGCCTATGACCTGGTCCTGCGGCTGCGGGCCAGGACCGGGATCGCGTTCGACCCGCACTGGTTCCGGCACTCGGCGGCGACCAGGTGGCTGCGCGACGGCGTGTCCATCGAGGTCGTCTCCAAGCTTTTGGGTCACTCATCAGTGACCACGACGTCCGCGATTTACGGGCATTTGACGGCTGCGGACGCGCGGGCGGCGCTGGAGAAGGCCGGCTGGCTGACCGGCCGGGAGGTGACCTGGTGACCGGCGGCTGGATCACGCAGGCCGACCGCTCCGGCTGGCAGCAGCGAGCCGCCGCCGAGCTCGCTGCCATCCTGGCCGCGCACCCGGGCATCCCGGTGATCGCGTGGACCGTCACCGCGTCTGGCGGTGCCCTGTCCGGCCAGGTCCTGGCTCCGGCCGCGGTCCGGCGCGGGCTGTTCGGGCAATGGCGGCTGGCGCTGGGGCTGGGCGAGGTCACCGAGAACCCCGTTCTCGGGCGGGACGGCTGTCTACCTGCATGCCCGAGGTGTCCGCGGCGGCGTCACGGTCAGCGTCACCGCGACCGTCTTCGACGACGCGGAGGACCGCTGGTGAGCCGCCCCGGGGATGCCGCGGACGCCGGGCAGAACCGGGTTCCCGCCGGACTGCTGGAAAAGCTCATGTCCGCGGTCCGCCCGGAGTTCCGGGGCGCGGTGATCCCGGTCGACCCGGCAGATCCCGTCTTCGGCGGCCCTCCCTGCCATGTGGACGGGTGCACCCGGACCGCGCGGATCCGGGGAATCTGCCTCGGGCACTACCACCGGTGGAAGCACGAAGGATGCCCGCCGGCCGGGGATTTCATCGCGACGGCAGACCCGGACCTGCGCGGGCACCGGGCGCTGCAGCCCTGCGACGTTCCCGGATGCGGTTACGGCCGACGGGGAGAGGGCCTTTGCACCATTCATCACACAGCATGGCTGCAGGCAGGCAGGCCGGCCCTGCCGGCCTTCCTGGACGTGCTTCCCCTGCGGCTCGCGGGCAGCCCGGCCGCCCCCTGCCTGGTGTCGTACTGCGGCCTGCTGGCCGAGGGGGAAACCCCGTTCTGCCTGTCGCACGGTGCCCGGTGGCGGCGCGCCGGCAAGCCCGACCCCGGTGAGTTCACCGCAGCCTGCGACGATCACCTGCCGGGCTGCGAGCGGCTGGACTTCCGGCGGCTGAGCGGCCAACTGCGGCTCGAGGCCCAGTACGCCGTCCAGCGCCGCCGCGACGAGGCCCGGCTACGCACCCCGCCCCGGCATGTTTCCCAGTTCATCGGTGCCCTCGCGCGCAGCGGGGTCTCTTCCCTACTTGACTGGGCTGAGCAGGACTGGCGGACGTTCCCGCCGCTGACCGGCTCCTCCGCTTCCCAGGCCAGGGCCCTGGCGATCCAGGCCCGCCGCGAGGCCGAGAACCTCTGCTACGGCACCGGCTGGGACGTGGAGTATCCCCGCAGCACCTGGCGGCTGCGCAACCTCGGGATCACCGCGCCGCACGCGCACGTGTACTTCGGCGGGATCCCCCAGGACTGGCTGCGGGAGCTCGCCAAGAGGCACGCCCGCTGGCAGCTCGCCGCGGGCCTCAGCTCGGGCGAGGTCACCGCCGGCGCCCGGGCCGTTACCCGGCTCAGCGCGTTCCTGGAAAGTGCCGGGATCACCAGCCCGGCCGCGGTCAGCCGGGAAGCCCTGGAAGGCTTCCTCGCCAGCCTGACCGTTCTGACCGTCACTTGTTGCCGATTCCCTGAGCGTCTTCGGCGAGTTTCGGCTGCGTTCTTTGCGGATGGGGTGGCGGCGGCTCGGCGGCGGGGTGACGCTTGTGCTGTCCCCGTGTTACTTAACGTGAGGATCCCTCCTCGCCATGTTTGGCCACGTCGCGAGAAGGGATCCGGCAGGCGGTGTCGCCCGTGGTCATCGTATGGCCGTGCCCGCTGGCGGTCGATGCTTACGCGCGGGCCGGCCGGGACGTGGGGTTCCCGCGCCCGGCCTGCCCGGCGTGCGCCGGGCCGATGGTGTTCTGGTCCGGGTACCGGCGCTGGGTCCGGGAGGCGGGGCGGTGCTGGCGGATCTTTGTCCCGAGGGTGCGGTGCGGGCGGTGCCGGGTGAGCCATGTTCTGCTGCCGGCGTTCGTGCTGGCCTGGCGGCTGGACGCGGCTGAGGTGATCGGCGGGGTGATCGCTGGCGTGGCTGGCGGCTGGTGCGGCGTGCGCCCGGCCGCCGGGCGGGCCGGGGTGCCGTACGCGACCGCGCGCGGGTGGGTCCGCCAGTTCGCGGTCCGCGCCCCGGCAGATCGGCGCGGGGTTCGCGGCGCTGGCCGTTGAGCTGCGGCGGCCGGCCCGGCCCGCGGACCGGCCGGGCCGGTTCGCGCTGGCCGGGGTCGGCGCGGCGTTCGCGGCGGCGGCCGCCCTGCCGGGGTGGGCCGAAGTCGGGGCGTGGCGGTTCGCGTCGGCGGTGAGCGGCGGGAAGCTGATCGCCGCCAACGCAATCTCGCCCTGGTACGTGATCGGCAGACGGCGTTTCATGCCTCCTGTCCCGCCGTTACCGGCATGAGGAGGCACCGAAGGCATGGATAGCAAGCAGCAGGAGCAGATCGCGCTGCACCGCTGGGCGGTGATCGCCGAGGCGGCGAACGGGCAGCTGACCGCGCGGGAGCGCGGCGCGCTGGCCCGGCAGATCGCCGCGCGGCCGCACGCGCACCCGGACGGGTCGTCCCGCACCTACTCGCGGGGCACGGTCGACCGGTGGCTGCGGGCCTGGCGTCAGGGCGGGCTGGTAGCACTGCGGCCGGCGGAACGGTCGGACACCGGGGCGGTGCGCGCGCACCCGGAGCTGTTCGCCGAGGCGTCCGCGCTGCGGCTGGAGCTGCCGGCCCGGTCAGCAGCGCAGATCGCCTCGATCTTGTATCACCGGCACGGGGTCAGGGTCGCGGAGCGGACCGTACGCGAGCAGCTGCGCCGGGCCGGGCTGCACCGCGAGGCGCTGGCTGCCGAGCCGAAGACGTACGGCCGGTACGAGGCGGCCGCGCCGAACGAGCGGTGGATCACCGACGTCCTGGTCGGCCCCTGGGTGCCGTACCCGAGGCGGGACGGCTCGGTCCGGGGCAGGTTGTTCCTGATCGTCGATGACCACAGCCGGCTGCTGGTGGACGGCCGGTTCTACGGGCAGGAGAACGCCCGCGCCTGCCAGGAGCTGCTCCGCAGGGCGATCACCCGCCGCGGCCTCCCGCAGGTCCTCTACGCGGATTATGCCGAGGTTGACGTTAAGCCGGAGAACTTGAATCTGGCCTGCTCAGGCCGTGCCTGCTGATGGGTTTCTCCGGTTTAACGCTGCTGGCTAGCGGAGGCTGTAGAGGGCCTGGATCTGGTCTTCGGTGAGCGGTTCGGTAACGGCGGCGCTGACTGCCGGGGTGGCTTTGGCGATGGCCTGGCGCATCATGTCCAGGGTGGCGAACGCATAAAAATTGGATGTTGTCGATGCGTTCTCGTGCCCGAGCAGGCGCATGATGATGGGCAGCGGGATGCCCTGCTGGTAAAGGTCCATGGCCTTGGTCTTGCGCAGGAGGTGGCAGTGGATCTTGCGGGGGATGGACGGGCAGTCCGGGCGCGCGGTGTCGGCGGCCCGGGCGAGCACGTCGGCGACGGTGTCGGCGGACAGCCGGGCGGGCTCCCCGTCGTGGCGGCTGTAAAACAGCGGCCGCTTGGCTGGCTGCCGCGCGTATCCGGGGTGGAACTCGTCGAGGTAGACGCGCAGGTGCGCGATGGTCTTGCCGGTCAGGGGGACGATGCGGGTCTTGTTCCTCTTGCCGGTGACAGTGACGTGCCCGGGCTCGGTCGGGTGCAGGTCGCCGAGCGCCAGCGCGGTGAGCTCCGACACCCGGGCCGCAGACTCGTAAAGCATGATGAGCAGCATCCGGTTGCGGCGCGACTTGGCGGTCCCGCCGCTATATGCGGCCAGGACCGCGCGCAGCTGCTCTGGGGTCAGGTAGGTTATCGGCTTGCGCGGCTGGCCTGGGGCCTTGAGCGGCTTGGGCGGCCTGGCTGAGCGCGATCAGGGTGATGTCTTCTTGCGCGGCGTAGGCCAGGAACGACTTGACCGCGGACAGGCGCAGCGCGACCGTCGCCGGCGCGTACTGCTGCCGGGCGCTCATCCACACCAGCCAGGCTTTGAGCCGGGGCCGGTCGAAGTGGTCGAAGCTGAGCTGCTCTCGGCCGGTGTGCTCGGTGGCGGCGAGGTAATCGAGGTAGCATTCCAGGCTGATCCGGTAGGCCTCGACCGTCTTGGGTGACAGGGCCCGCACTGCAGGCAGGTAGACGTGCAGGTAATCGCGGGCGCAGCCGAACAGGTCCGGGCTGCCGGTGACTGGGTCGCGTCTCATTCGCCCCACCCGACCTCGGGCAGCAGGTCCTGGCTGGCGGTGGTGATGTCGTCGTAGGCGGCCAGGAAGTCCGGCGAGGTGTGAATGTAGTAATACGTGCTGGCGAACGATGAGTGGCCCATGTAAGCCGACAGGTAGGGCAGCATCGCGGTGATGTCCATGCCGTGGATCCGCCACCGCTCGATGCACGCATAGGCGAAGTGGTGACGCAGCGCATACGGCACGGGCTGCCTGCCGTTCACAGGCCGGGCCAGCCCGGCCTGATCCCAGATCCGGGCGAACATCTTTCCCGTCGTTGTCGGGTCGACCTGGTTGCCCGTGGCGGAGACGAAGAAGTGCGAGCGGCCGGGGAACCGGGCGCGAGATTCGGTGTTGCACGCGTCGAGGACCTGCATGACATCGGGGGTGACCGGCAGCCGGCGGCTGCGGTTGCCCTTGGACCAGATGATGTCGATGTGCTCGTCCTCGAAGTCCACCTCCGTGGCGCGCAGCCTGCGCACCTCGCAGGTCCGCAGCCCGCACGAGTGCATCAGCGCGAAGAACGCCGCAGCCTGCCACCGCCACGGTGAGGCGATCTGCAGTGCCGTGGCGGCGGCGAAGAACGCGTCGATGTCCCGGCGGCTGAGCAGGTATGGCTGCGGCCGGCAGATCGGGGCCTTCCACCGGCCGGTCAGGACATAGGCATCAGCATGGCCGGTGGCCTGCCGCCACCGGCCGAAGTCACGGATGTAGGACATCCACGACCGGGAACGGCCCGAGCATTCCAGCTGAGCGCGTACCCATCCCTCGACAGTGTTCTGGTCGGCCACGGCCCGGCCGTGCTCAGTGCACCAGGTGTCGAACTTCCGCAGGTAGCACGCGCGCGCGGCGGTGTCGCGGCCTCCCATGTCCTTTTTGAAGGCCAGGTAGGCGTCCAGGTCGCCGGCGAGTGCGCTGACGAAGCCGTGGCCGCTCACCGCAGTGCTCCGGCCGGAACGGGCAGCACGCACTGCAGCATGCGCTCGCGGTCGGTGCTCATGTAGTCACTGGAGGAGTCTTCCCTGGCGTGGCCCAGGACGGCGGAGATCGTCGGCAGCGGGACGCCCGCGCGCAGCAGCCCGCTCGCTGTGCTGTGCCGCAGGAACCGGGTCCCGGCTCTGGCATCGGCCATGCCCGCCGCGCGGAACGTCTTGGTTATCACCGTGTGCACCGAAGCGTGGTCGGCCAGCCGAGTGTGCGGTGCGGGCACGCGGACGAAGACGTGCTTATCAGCGGTGGCGGGCCGCTCGCGCAGAACATAGTCAGCGAGCTTGCCCAGCACCCGCGCAGGCAACGGCAGTGTTAGCGGGTTGCCGGTCTTTTGCTGCACGATGCTGATCGTGGCGCCGCGCCAGTCCACATCGGCCAGGCGCAGGCCGATGATGTCGCAGGCCCGCAGCCCGGTGACCAAGGCGAGCAGCGTGATGGACGCGTTCCGTTCGCTGACCTGCCCCGACGTGCACGCCGCGACCACCATGTCCTGCTCAGCGCCGCCGAGCACCTCGATGATCGGGCGGCACCGCCGGTACCTGGCCAGGTTCACCGCGGCGACCAGGTCGGCGCGGCCAGTGAACTTCAGGAACGGCCGGAAGCTCGACCCTGCCCGCGCCATCGACGAGTTCGCCCACCGGCCGCGCAGCGATTCCAGGAACGCCAGCACGCTTGCGCCATCCGCGCCGGCCAGGTCGCTGACCCCGCGCTGCTCTAGGAACACCAGGTAACCGCGGGCCATCCGGCCATAGGCCCCGCGGGTTTCGCCCGCTAGCCCCCGGCCGGCCATGTCCGATTCCCACGCTGCGGCCAGCGCTGCCATCGCGGGCTGCGCAGGCCGCGGCCCGCCGCCGCCGCGGCCGCGGACCGACAGATCCACGATCCCGGTAGCCACATACGAATCGAACACATCGACAATCCGCCGGTAGGTCGACCGGCGCTGCGCGCTGAACCGGCCCGTGCGCGGGCTGACAGTCCTCGACGCGAACTCCGCGCCCAGTTCCGGGTTGTAATCGGCGTCGCGCCCGGCGGCGTACCGGGCAAGCACCCCGATCACCCGCTCATACAGCACGACCGTCGACTCCGCATAGCCCGCTGCCCGCAGCTGCGCGACCACCGCCGAGCCGATCCCTGCCGCCGTCATATCCATTGCCGTCTCCTTCCAGGACGTAAGGGGGATACGACGGACGGTAACCGCGAACGTTAAACCGGGAAACCCATCAGCAGGCACGGCCTGAGCAGGCCAGCTTCAAGTTCTCCGGCTTAACGTCAACCTCGGCATAATCCGCGTACAAAACGGACGGGACGCCGCGGTGGGCGATGGTCCGGCGCAGCAGCTCCTGGCAGGCGCGGGCGTTCTCGTGCGCGTAGAACCGGCCCCCGGCCAGCAGCCGGCTGTGGTCATCGACGATCAGGAACAGCCTGGCCCGCGCCGACCCCTCCTTCCTTGGCCAGGGAACCCAGGGGCCGACCAGGACATCGGTGATCCACCGCTCGTTCGGCGCGGCCGCCTCATACCTTCCGTACGTCTTCGGCTCGGCGGCCAGGGCCTCGCGGTGCAACCCCGCGCGGCGCAGCTGCCCGCGGATCGTCCGCTCGGCCACCGTGACCCCGTGCCGGTGGAACAAGATCGAGGCGATCTGCGCGGCTGACCGGCCGGGCAGCTCCAGCCGCAGCGCCGCCGCCTCGGCGAACAGCTCCGGGTGCGCCCGCGTCACCCCGGTGTCGGACCGCTCCGCCGGCCGCAGGCCCTCCAGGCCCCCGGCCCGCCAGGCCCGCAGCCACCGGTCGATGGTCTGCCGCGAATAGGTGCGCCGCGACCCGTCCGGGTGCGCGTGCGGGCGCGCGGCGATCTGGCGGGCCAGGGCGCCGCGCTCCCGCGCGGTCAGCTCCAGGCCCGCGGCCTCGGCGATCACCGCCCAGCGGTGCAGCGCGATCTGCTCCTGCAGCTTCGAATCCATCTGACCTGCCTCCTCATGCCGGTAATGGCGGGACAGGAGGCATGAAACGCCGTCTGCCGATTACGATCCAGGGCGCGGGCGTGTTGGCGGCCAGCATCGTCCCGCCGGTCACCACCGACGCGAACCGCCACGCCCCCAGCGGCGCCCACCCCGGCAGGCCCGCCGCGGCGCCGAACGCCGCGCCGACCGCGGCCGACGCGAACCGGGCAGCCCCCTGCGGCGGGGTGATCGCCTCGCCGCCGAGCTCGACGGCCAGCGCCGCGAACCCGGCCCCCAGCACCGGGCCGCGCGCGGCGAACCGCCGCCACCAGCCCCGCGCGGTCGTGTGCGCCACCCCGGCCCGCTCCGCGGCCGGGCGGACCCCGCACCGCCCCGCCGCCACCGCCGCGAGCACGCCCCCGATCGTTCCGGCCGTGTCCAGCCGCCGGGCCAGGACGAACGCCGGCAGCAGCGCGTGGCTGACCCGGCACGGCCCGCATCGCAGCCGCGGCACGAAGATCCGCCGGCAACAGCACCGATCCCGGACCCAGCGCTGGTACCCCGACCAGAACACCATCGGCCTCGCGCACGCCGGGCAGCCCGGGCGCGGGAACTCCAGATCCCGCCCGGCCGCCGCGTACTCATCGACCGGCAGCGGGCACGGCCATACGATGGCCATAGGCGACACCGCCTTCGATCCCTCCCCGCGACCGTGGCCAAACGAAGGCGGGGAGGGATCACTCACATCACCACACAGACGGCAAAATCCTGGCCCGCCCGCAACAGCCAGGCACACCGGACATGAAAAAAGAGCGTGGCCGGGCACCCAACCCGGACGCTCAGATAGTCAGGCCGTCAACATGGGGTTCACCGCTGACGCCGAATCTGCGCCCTCCGTCCGCATTTACGTCATATGATTAGTGTGTCATCTAAAGAGCTCACATTCCAGAATCCGCTTACTCCCCGCATGCCATCACCGTGCAGTCGACTCCGAGAGCGTTACAGACGGCTAGCTGCAACTGGGCTCGGCGAATTAACGTGCGCGCCGAACGCCGGTCCGTATTCGCGCTGGCGGCCTGCGGGCCGATGCCAGCCAGGCTGGCGCGCGGTTGTCGGCCTGGTGCCTTCTTTGCACTGATGTGAGCTTATGAGGATCCGCTAAACTCCTGGCCTGTTCGGGATTGCCGCGGAATCCGGACATGACTCAGGGAGATTGGCGAGTTATGGCCGTAGTTGAAGTGCCGCAGTACAACGAGATGCTGTGGCCCGTGCTGCAGGCAGTCGCCGAGCTCGGCGGATCAGCATCGATCGGCGAGATCGTCGAGACGGTAATCAAGCGCGAGAGTCTCACTGACGACCAGCAAGCCGTCTTGCACAACGACGGCCCGGAGACCGAGATCGGCTACCGGCTCGCCTGGGCGCGTACCTACCTCAAGGCAATGAGCCTGCTGACCAATAGCGCCCGCGGGGTATGGGCACTCACCGATGACGGCACGGCCCTGCTGACAGACCCCGCCCTGTCCGAGAGCCAGCGCCGTGAGCGCGTGCGGGAGGCATGGTCAGCGCACCTGGCGGAACTGCGCAAGGCCCGCAAGGCACGGCCGTCGCGCGATGACGACGTGCCGGATGCGGCGGTACCGGCTCAGGAGCGCAGCTGGAAGGAACAGCTACTTGATCAGCTGATGGCGATGCGGCCTGATGGTTTCGAGCGGCTGGCCAGCCGGCTGCTGCGGGAAGCCGACTTCGACAGCGTCAACGTCACCGGCAAGAGCGGGGACGGAGGGATCGACGGGCTCGGTGTCTACCGGCTCGGCCTGGTCAGCTTCCCGGTTTTCTTCCAGTGCAAGCGCTACCGGGGCAGCGTCGGACCGGGCGCCGTCCGTGACTTCCGCGGCGCGATGGCAGGCCGCGGTGACAAGGGCCTGCTGATCACCACCGGCACGTTCAGCGCCGATGCGAAGAAAGAGGCAACGCGGGACGGCGCACCGCCGATCGACCTCATCGACGGGGACCGGCTCTGCGATCTGCTCAAGAAGTACGACCTCGGAGTGAGCACAACAACGCGAACCGTCGAGGACATCACCATCAGCACCATGTTCTTCGCTGAAATCTGACGCCGGGCGCACCCAACCGCTCGACACCGCAGGCAGCCGGAACCTAGGTGATGCTGATAACCGCGGTGGCGCTGGCCGACCTTCCTGCACCCGACCCCTGTCGGCTATGAGTGCCTGCCTTGACCTTCGAAGCGGGTTAAGTTAAGAATATTCTTTAGTTGTGGCGCGTGGCCTTGCGCGCACGGAGAGGGACCGTGTGGAGTAAGAGATCCTGCTGGCCCCTGAGGTCGAGGCGTTCCTCGACGAACTGTATGACTCCGACCGGGTGAGTCATCAGCTGGTCAACCAGGCCATCCTGGTCCTTGAGCGCAACGGCCCGGGCGAGGGCCGACCGCTGGTGGACACGATTACAGCGTCGCGGATCGCGAACATGAAGGAGCTGCGGCCGCCGTCAGCCGGGCGAGCGGAGATCCGGATCCTGCTGGTGTTCGATCCGTGGCGGTCCGCGATCCTGCTCGTGGCCGGCGACAAGTCGGGGCAGTGGGAGCGGTGGTACCGGACCGCGATCCCGCGCGCGGAACAGCTGTATGAGGACTACCTGGCCGAGCGGAGGAAGGAGACGGGCCTGTGAGCAGTGCCTCACGGTGGCGGGACTCCGGGCACCTGGAGCGGGCAGTCGAGACCGCCGGCGGCCAGGAGGCTTTCGATGCCTCGGTCTCGGCGATGCTGGACGATGCCCGGGGCTGGCGGCTGGCCGAGCTGCGCAAGCGGCGCGGGATGACCCAGGACCAGGTGGCCGCCCGGATGGGCGTGTCAGTTGCCCGGGTGTCCCAGATCGAACGCGGTGACGTGTCCACCCAAGATGTCCTGAACCGGTTCATCGCCGCTCTCGGCGGCACGCTCAAACTTATCGCCGACTTCGGCGACGAGCAGCTCAAGATCGCCTGAACCCACAGGCAGCAGACCGCGAATCAAGCCCGGTCGTCCCGTCCGCACGATCCGGGTGTCAGGACACCGACGTCGAACCCGCTGACCGGGCCTGGCGGGCTTGCGCCTGACCCGTGACTAACGCCGGTCCAAGATATGGACGCGAGGAATCCTGGGCGACCGCCGAGAGATAGTAGAGTTAGCCCAGGTCAGACGCGCACCCAGCGATCTACGCCGCCACCGCCGAGGACATTGGCCAGCGGTTCGTGTCCCCCGTCGGACACGATATTTGTACATGGATGCCGGTTTCCGGGCATGGCAGAACGTCACCCGCGCGCGAGCTTCGCCGCGTACCGGGCGATTGTCTGGTGAATTATCTCCTTTCCCTGGCGTTCTTTCGGTTGGTGGCGCAGGGGCGCCTGGGTGTTAGCTTGCGCGGCCGATGACGGTGGTCACGGCTTCGGGGGCATCGGCCTGCAGGGTCCCGGTCCGCGGGTCGTAGGTGAGGGTGATCTCGCGGGCTCGCATGCAGGCGATCACATCCGTGTCGCTGACACGCGGCGAGACGTCGGTTCCGGCTCTTGTGCGCCGCCTTCTGCGCCCGGCTGCGGGTTCTGTGCCGGACGTCAGGATGTGCAGGCTTGGCAGGTGCGGCAGGATGCGGTCCTCGCGGATGTAGAGGTTCTTCGGCCGGGCGGGGTCGGGACGTGCGGCGCTGTTATGGCCGTGCCGGCAGCGGTAGGCGGCCCGGTTGTTTGCCCAGCAGGACTCCCGCCGCCGGCCGCAGATCCCGCAGCGCAGGAGCCCGGCCAGCAGGTAGCGGCGCCGACTGGCGGTATTGCCGGTGTCGCGTTCGGCGCGGGTGCCCTGAACGGCGATGAAGTCGTCCTCGCTGACCAGTGCCGGGTGCGCGGGGCGTGCGGAGATGATCCAGCCGTGGGGCTGTGCCCATCTCTGGGCCTGCCGGTGGCCGAGCCCGGTGTTGGCTGCTGACCAGGATGGTCAGCCGTTTCCCTGAGGGGGTGCGGTAGGCGAACATGGTGACCGCCACGCCGCGTGCCGCGCCCATCAGGCGCAGGGTCAGGGATGTGAGCGCGGGGGCCGGTTCGCGGGGACGGCGGTTCCGGGCAGCCGCCCGGCCAGGTAGCTTGCGACGGCCGCGGCGATCACCGCGGGCGGCGAGGCACGCGGCGCCGGCCGGGTGTGGCTCCATGGCCGGAGCGGGACGGCGGTGCCTGCGAGCACCACCGCCGCCGTGACTGCCGTGGCCATGATCGGCCAGCGGGGACGGTGGCGGGGCGCTGGCAGCGCGGTGGTGGTGGTGGTGACCGCGGCGCGGATGTCGTCGCGAAGCCCGGGCGGGGCGAGGTCGCGGATGGTCTCGGCGAACTGGCGGCCGCGGGTGAGGGCAGCGGCGGCGGTGAGGGCGAGCGCGGCGAGGGCGAGCAGCGCGGGGTATCCCTGGAATCCGGTGTAGCCGAAGGTGACGTGGTGGGTGCCGGGGGGTACCGCGACAGCGGTGAGGGCAGGGGCCACGATCTGGACGGCTGCGGGCCTCCCGTCGATGGTGGCGGTCCATCCTGGGTCGTAGGAGGCGCTCAGCACCACTACTGCGGGTCGTCGTAGCCGTACGGTCGTGGTGGCGGTGCCGTCGGTCAGGCCGGGGTGGGTGGTCAGGATGGTGCCCGGCGGGCGGGTGGTGGCGGCGGGGCCGGGGGTGGTGGGCGGGGCGGCTCCGGCGCCGGCGTAGGCGATGGTGAGGTACCGGTGCTGGCCCGGCAGTGCGGACCTTAGGTAGGGCAGGGTCCGGGTGCCGAGGTCGGCGCGGCTGGCCGTGATGGTTCCTGTGGTGTCAGCGACCTGGATATAGGTGCTGGCGGGCAGTTCGTAGACCTGGAGCAGGCTGTTCCGCAGCAGCAGGACCGGGCGGTCGGCGAGCGGCAGTGCGGGTGCGGCCTGCGAGGCGGGCAGGATCAGGTACCGGATGCCGAACAGGGGGTAGCTGCCGGCGCTGCCGTCATCGAAGTGGTATTCGGGCTGGGACATCAGCGAGGCGGTGCGCAGTGTGTAGCCGATCTCGTCGATGTCCAGGTTGTCGAGGTACTGGTACATGGGCACGGTCCCGGCCGTGAAGGACTGTCCCCAGCCCGTCGGCGAACCCGCGTAGGCGCGCCCGCCGCCGTGCCGCCGCAGCAGGGCGGCCAGCGCGGCGAGCTGCGGATGGTCGCGGCGCTGGGCGGCCCGCTGCGCGGCGATGCCGGCGGCGTTCACCGCGTCGTAGGCGTCGGCGTACCCCCAGGCGGGCGCGAGGTAGGCGATTGCCGCGGCGAGCAGGACGGCTGCGGGTGCCGGGCGCAGCCACGACAGCCGCCTGGCCTGAAGGGACGCGGCGCAGGCGGCGGCAAGCCGCTGGCCCCGGGCTGCGGCTTCCGCTGCGCCGGTCCCGGCCAGGTAGATCGCGGCGAGCTGAGCGCCCATCAGGAACCGGCGGAAGAACAAGTCGGCGTGACCGGGAACGATGCTGATCAGGGGTCCGTAGGTGGTGCGGCCGAAGGACAGCAGCAGGCACGCGGCCAGCATCGCGGCCAGCGCCCGCCCAGGCCCGGCGTGCCGCCAGCTGGCTGCTGCCGCGGCCAGGCCGGCCGCCGCGAGCACGCTGATCACCGGCAGGTGCCCGGCGTCGAGCAGCCTGCCGGCGGCCAGCCAGCCCACGGTCAGCTTGGCGCCGTACCCGCTCGCCGACGGCCCGGCGGCCAGCGCCTGGTTCACCGCGGCCCACCGGGAGCAGGCCAGCAACGGCACGATCACCCACGCGCTGGCCGCCGCCGCGGTGACCGCCAGCGCGGCGGCCCGTGCCAGCCGTGCCCGCAGGCCCGCCCGCACCAGGAACGGCATGACGAGGATCGCGCCGAACGCCAGGTACCCGGTCTCGTAGTGAAACGCGGCGGTCAGCGCGACCAGGGCGGCGGCCGGGGCGATGAACCGCCGGTCTGTCATCGCCCGCCAGGTCAGCGCCCACGCGAACGGCAGCGCCCACGACGCCCAGAGCTGGGTCCACACCCCGAAACCCGCCCACAGGTAGGCGTGCTGCTCGTACCCGATTCCCGGCACGCTGTGCAGCAGCGGCGCGACCACGGCCGCGAACCCGGCCGCCAGCGGCCGCAGCCCGAGCACGCGCGCCGACAAATAGACGGCGACCGGCCACAGGCACCACAGCATGTACAGCGACCACCGGAACGCCGTGTCCGGCCCGGCGACCAGCCCGGCCAGGCCGGTCAGGATCGCCGGGGCGCTCTGGTAGTGCAGGAACTGCGGCGACCCCAGCCCCAGGTAGGGAAACCATGACGTCAGCGGGTCATGCCCGGCCCGCAGCCGCGCGGCGGCGAACCGCACCATCTGCTCGTGCAGCGCGCTGTCATCGCCGTACGCCACCGGCAGCAGCGTCGCCCGCACTTCCCACAGACCCCACGTCACCGTCGCGGCGACCATGGCCAGCGGCCACCACCGCCCGGCCGCGTCCTGGCCGCCCGCGGCATGATGCCGCGGACGGCCAGGACGGGATGGCGGCACTGGCTAGTCCCGCCAGTGGCTTCCGTCCCAGTGCTCGATGAGGGTGGAGCCGAAGTCGGTCGACCCTACCGCCCAGACGTCATCGCCGGCGATGACCGTCACGCCAAGAAGAGCGTTCAGGTACCTGCTCGACGGATCGGGAGTTGATGCCACGGTCCAGGTACTGCCGTTCCAGTGCATGGCCACCGTCGTGCACTTCCCGCCGCCGTGTCCGCACTGGCCCGTGTAACCAACCGCCCAGACGTCATCCGCCGAGCCGGCCGATACCTTCCACAGGTTAGTGTCGTCGTCCGGGCTTGTCACGACCGACCAGGCGCTGCCGTCCCAGTGCTCGGTCAGGGACTTGTACACACCGCTGTCGGTTGTTGTGTAGCCGACTGCCCAGGCGTCATCGGCCGATATGGTCGTCACGCCCTGCAGGATGTTGCCCTGGCCCGCCGGATCCGGGCTGGGCACCCGGGTCCAGGTGCTTCCGTCCCAGTGCTCGATCATGGTGGTCTGGCCGGTGCCCTCGCTCGCCTCGCCGGTGTAGCCGACCGCCCACGCGTCGTCCGCGGAAGTCGCGGCCACGGCCGTGAACTGGCCGCCCGATGTCGGCACGGCAAAGGACTGCGCAGACCAGGCGGTGCCGTCCCAGTGCTCGATCAGCGGCGAAACGGCAGACCGGTCTCCCGGGCCTGGGCCGATGCTGCCGACCGCCCAGGCGTTCGCGGCGGACGTGGCCGCCACGGCGGTGAAGATGGCGCTTCCTCCCTGGTCCGGCGTGGCGACCAGGGTCCAGGACGTGCCGTCCCAGTGCTCGGTCAGGGTATGGACGGATTCCACCAGGAGGTGCCGCCCACCGCCCAGGCGTCGCTGGCCGAGACAGCGGACACGCTGTAGAAGTACCCGACCGGCTGGTCATACGACACTGCCCAGCAACTGCCGTCCCAGTGCATGATCAGCGACGCAGACCCCAGGCCAACCGCCCAGACGTCGCTGGCCGACGTCCCGGCCACGTCATACAAGCGGTTAGGCACGCTGAGGTACGGAGACGAGGAGGTACAGGACGGGCCGCTGCCGCTGCCGCAGACGCCGCCGGAACCGCACGAAAAAGCCTCCGGTGACGCATTGGCCTTGGCAAAGACCGCCACCGCGAGACCCACCGGTATGACCATAGCCATCACTAATAGTCGTTTCACCGTCGATCACCTCCGGGATCTGGCCGCAGACGGCTGAAAGGCTCAGCGCTGGCCGCAGCACGCGTTACCTGATAAGTCGCGCGGCCTGGTCCGGAGGTTGACGGCTCTCACTGAAAAAAGCAAGGGCCTCGCTTATTCACCCCTCGGGGCTGGACGCGCAAGCCCTTTTTACTCGCCTTGCGGGAGATTTCATGATCTTTCGATACTTCGGCAAGAAACGCGGCTAAGACTTGCGTCTCCGGCGCACCGGCATGACCGGGGATGACGACGCGGCCTTTGCATTTTCGTTGTGATCGTGTGCTGGGCAGGCGGGATCAGCGGCGACACGCGGTAATTGCGGTGATAGCGGCGCGGGCACAGCGTGGTGATGACCCGATCATGATCGGGTCAAGAGTGACCGGCAACTGGCCCGGCCGCCGGGGCAGCAGGGTTATCCCCGGTCGACGGCAAGACGGCGCGGCACCCACTGCGGGAGCATGATGCCGGGCTCCTTTGCCTTCCTCGGGCACGGGCGCACAACCACCATCTTCGATCTCACCAATTGCTGCTATTCCGCTCCAGGGCCGGGCCACAGGCCCGTCATCGCCGCGACATGCTCGCGCCGAACAGCTAATCGGAGCTCTCAGCAACCAGTAAGCCTACCAATTAAATAGAAATACATACTCGGCAGGACAGAGATTCTTCGCAATAGCGGAAGCTCGATGTATCACTTTGGGTGGCCAAACCTTTTGCGCCGTCCGAGCCGACAGGACTGCGGCACTAACAGCACCCAACAGACCAGGCGCCGTCGAGAACGGCAATGGCCGGACGCAGCGCGCGCTTGATCAAGCCTATTTCACGAGAGCCGCAGCCAGAGATCTTCGTCCACTTCCAGGCGTGGGGGTATGGGGTCGATCCCCCCTCGGACACGAAATTAACGTGCGCGCCGAACGCCGGTCCGTATTCGCGCTGGCGGCCTGCGGGCCGATGCCAGCCAGGCTGGCGCGCGGTTGTCGGCCTGGTGCCTTCTTTGCACTGATGTGAGCTTATGAGGATCCGCTAAACTCCTGGCCTGTTCGGGATTGCCGCGGAATCCGGACATGACTCAGGGAGATTGGCGAGTTATGGCCGTAGTTGAAGTGCCGCAGTACAACGAGATGCTGTGGCCCGTGCTGCAGGCAGTCGCCGAGCTCGGCGGATCAGCATCGATCGGCGAGATCGTCGAGACGGTAATCAAGCGCGAGAGTCTCACTGACGACCAGCAAGCCGTCTTGCACAACGACGGCCCGGAGACCGAGATCGGCTACCGGCTCGCCTGGGCGCGTACCTACCTCAAGGCAATGAGCCTGCTGACCAATAGCGCCCGCGGGGTATGGGCACTCACCGATGACGGCACGGCCCTGCTGACAGACCCCGCCCTGTCCGAGAGCCAGCGCCGTGAGCGCGTGCGGGAGGCATGGTCAGCGCACCTGGCGGAACTGCGCAAGGCCCGCAAGGCACGGCCGTCGCGCGATGACGACGTGCCGGATGCGGCGGTACCGGCTCAGGAGCGCAGCTGGAAGGAACAGCTACTTGATCAGCTGATGGCGATGCGGCCTGATGGTTTCGAGCGGCTGGCCAGCCGGCTGCTGCGCGAAGCCGACTTCGACAGCGTCAACGTCACCGGCAAGAGCGGGGACGGAGGGATCGACGGGCTCGGTGTCTACCGGCTCGGCCTGGTCAGCTTCCCGGTTTTCTTCCAGTGCAAGCGCTACCGGGGCAGCGTCGGACCGGGCGCGGACCTCGGGGTGAGCACAACAACGCGAACCGTCGAGGACGTCACCATCAGCACCATGTTCTTTGCTGAAATCTGACGCAGGGCGCACCCAGCCACTCAACACCGCAGGCAGCCGGAGCCCTAGGTGATGCTGATAACTGCGGTGGTGCTGACCGACCTTTCCTGCACCCGACCTTGTCGGGTATGAGTGCCTGCCTTGACCTTCGAGGCGGGTTAGGTTAAGTATATTCTTTAGTTGGGGCGCGTGGCCTTCCAGCTGCGGGATGACCCAGGACCCAGGTGGCCGATCCCGGCAGGCCGCATCGCCGCCTCTTGCCTGCCAGGAATGCCGCAGGAGCGGGCGCTTCGTCGGCGGTCAGATCGGGACAAGATGCCCGTGCTCGCTGCGGGGCCCGGCCGGGCGAATCTGCGTGAGTCGCAGTAACTCACGCTAAGCCCAACATGCCCGCCACGGCCCAGGCCAGCACGCCCACGCAGACGATCTCACTAAGTTAGTGACGATCTTCTGGGCTTGCTCCGAGAGTTGCTTGAAGACATGCACATGGCACGGTCATCTGCCGCTGTTACGGCGCCACCAGACCACCGACCTGCTTGCCAGCGAAGGTCACATCAATCGGCACGAGTGGACGGGTCACGACCGCACGGCAGCGAACGAGCCATGATCACGCTACGACATCCATAACGTTCTTTCTGGTGCGCCACCGACGGCTGTGCTGTTCGGCATGATGCGACACAGATCGAGCCGACGGCGTGCGGCTTGGTTGAGGCGATCGATCACTGTGAGTAGTTGTAGCGCGGGAGGCGGCCAAGCGTCCTCATCGCTGCATGAGCGGTAACTCAGTTGATCTTGAGCTTGACCGCGGCGGTGATGAGCGCAAGGATCGCGGCGGTGAGCGGCGGGATCAGATCTTGGTGCGCATGACCCACCGCCACTTAGCGATCTTCCGAACCCGTGTGAAGCCGTATCGCGCATACAACTCCTCCGGCCCTGTATGCAGATAGGCGCCACGCTGCGGCGGTCGCTCCTCGGTCTGCTCCGGATAGGCCTCGACGACGCCGCCGCCAGCCCGCTTGATCTCGTCGAGTGCCGCCGCGACCGCGGCGGCGGCGACGCCCTTGCCGCGATCCTTCGCGTTGGTGAAGATGCAGCCGATCCGCCAGTCCGGCAACTCGGCTAGGTCCTTTTCATAGGCCTTGGGGTTCTTGATAGTAGCCACCTCGGCCGGTGGCCCGAACTGGCACCAGCCGACGCAGCGCTCACCGTCGTAGACGAGCGCCTGGCGGACCGTTCCGCGCATCACATGCTGACGCTTCAGCTCCCGGTTTCCTTCGCGCCCGTGGCCGACGCCCTCCGGGTGGAATCCAATGCACCAGCAGCCGCCCCAGACGCCGTTGTTCGCGTCAACGAGCGCAGCGAAGTCGTCCCAGGTCTCGGGCGTGAGCATTCGAGTCGTCAATGTCATACCCATAGAGTGCCCGAGCGGTCTGACATGGTGCGATTTAACGGCCAAGGCGCTACCCGGACCGCGGCCCCGGCAGATTCGCCGAACCAAAGGGATCATTAAGATCGGCACCTTCTCCAGGAAGTGCACAGCCGCGCAGAACCGGCAGAACTGGGTTACATCTGTCCAACGACTGTCCCGTCACCGCTGAGCGCAGATCCGGCAGGGCGTCTCAATGCCACTGGAGGCAGGACGCACGCTCATCGGCATGAGCGGACGTTCGAAGTCAGCTGAGAGCGCCACGCGCAGATCGGCCGGACATGGGCGCCAGCCGGATCCATGAACCTGCTCCGCGAGCAGTACATATCGAGCCCGGTAGGCGTGCGCCGATGAACTGGTCGTGGTGCTCGCGGAGAGCGGCTGGCTCCGTATCGGCGCCACGGTGCGTCGTGATCGCCACGTCCGGGCAGGCAGTCAGGTTGGCGACGATGACGTTCAGGCCGCCGCTCTTGCCCGAACCGGACACCCCGCCGACGACGGCGTGGCGGCGCAGGAACAGCACCCTGGCCGGGGCAGCGTCCTCGAACGGGCCGAGGTCGATCGGCTGAGCGACCGAGGCGACCGATGGTCCGGGCCAGGTGACCGCGTCGGCGTGCGGGTCGGAGCTGAGCACCCGCAGCTCAAACCGGTTGGCCAGGTCATCGGTTGTCGGGTAGACGCGGACGGCGCCGCGGTGGGTGCCTAGGGCCGACTCGATGGCTGGCAGCCTGGCCGTGACATCGGCGATCGTCTGGCCACGGGCGAGAGCGAATCTTGCCCGCCAGCCCCAGACATCGACCACGGCCGACATGACCCGTGATCCGCCCAGGCCGAGCGTGTGCGAGATCTCGGGCCAGGCGGCTAGCTGCCGTTCGACCCGGACCCTGGCCCGCCGACGGCGGTGCGTCCACCACGGGACCGCCAGCGATGATCAGCATCAGGACTCACCGCCTGACGTTATCGGCTCGCCGGCCGGGCGACGGCTTTGCGCAGCCGATCGGTTCTTGCGCCTGATTTGCTTGCCGCGGGTCCAGGTGGCTCGGTCCAGGCACTTGCGGCATCGGGAGTTCGGGCCGTCGGCGCGGGCTCCGCATCGGCAGGTTCGCGAGCCAGAGTCGAGAAGGCCCGTGATCGGGCGGGGAGTGCTCGGCTGCGGTTCGCTGTCTCGGCTGGCCGCTCCGGCTTGTGGCCTTAAGGGGGATTCCCGGGCTGTCGGTGGCGGCGGTGTTCGCGTCGCCTCGGGTGGTGTGAGTTCGGGCTGCTGGGTAATGCCGTCTGCGCGGCTGTTGGGTGGTACGCATGTTCTGAGATTGCGGTTTCGGGCGTGGACGCCAACACAGCGCGGAAGGACATGTCGAAGACGTCTCAACATGCAGCGAACGTCCTGAGCCGTCCTATCGGCTGCGGTCGTGACCTGCATGTAATCCGGCTTGGCTCAATTAGTGCGCACCCGGGGCAGTCGATGTCGAGAAGTCGGGGCACTCCGGGTTGGCGTCGTGCGTGGTTGGGCGCGAAGATCACTTATGCCTGTGACAAATCCGTGGCTGGCGGGATCGGCGCCGACCAGACGCCTCGACCGCGCCCGGCTCGAAGAGCGGATCTTGAACCTGCTGTCGACGCAGAACATGTGCGTCCTGGCCACTATCGGCCCAGACGGTCCGCTGGCCACCCCGGTGCGCTATTACCACCTGGACTTCGCCGTGCTGTTCACCGCCGCTCCGGCCTCACCGAAGATGCGGAACATCGCCGCCGACCCGCGAGTGTCCATCGGCGTGTTCGCCCCGCTGGTTGGCCAGGCGAGCAGCCGCGGCGCTCAGATCTTCGGGCGTGCGCGGACGCTCGTCTGCGGCGATGAGGGCTATGCGCACTACTGGTCCGCGTTTCGGTGGCAGTCAGACCACGTCGAACGGTCCCGCTCCCTCGACGAGCCGCCGGCCGACCCGCTGATCGTCGTGGAGGCCGACCGGATCGTCTACACCGAGCACTGGCTACGCCGCGACGGCTACGCACCCCGCCAGCACTGGCAGCGACCTGCCACATAGCTTCAAAGTGCCCGAAGTCACCCGGGGCTGGCGGGACAGCCCGTCCAGCAGGCACTCCATGCGCGAGGACGTGATCGGCAGCGGCCCGCCCTGCCATCGCGGTCCAGATCGTGTACTCCTGCCATCGCGGGGCGCGGCAGATCGAGCGCATCGGGTCCGCGCACGACGACGCCGAGCTGGAGCCGCAAATGCAACAACCATTCTCCTTTGCGAGGGGAACGGCGGCGATGCTCGCCTGGCGCGTTCATTTAGAACAGTCAATCTGCACTTGAGCAGCTTCGATCTCGTCAACTAAGCAGTGGCTAGAATCATCAAGCGCGTCGGGCCATAATAGGCTGTAGACTCTGATTTGGCGAGCCCTTCTTCCAAGATTTCTGGCTCTTCGATTTTGGCAAGTTTGAAGCCGGATGTCATGATCAAATTTAGGTAGTCAGATATGGTTATGCCAGCACACGGCGCGAGTCCGCCCCAAGGAACGGGGATCTGATGTGTTTGTCTTGCGAAGTACGGCGTTTCTGCCTGTGCCGCAACCCTGATTGGATGGGGCAACCCTAGGACAAGGAGGCCGCCAGGTACTAGGAGGCGACGGCTTTCAATTAGGCACTCACTCATTACTGTTGGCGTCAGATACTGCAACACGAGATGAGCCGTAATCAGATTTATCGCGCGTAACGTCACCGGGTACGGCGTGTCTCCGAGGTCGTGCTCTAGAAAACTTACTGTCGGAAATTTCTGGCGCGCAATAGCCGGCGCGCTTTGGTCCTTGTCGATGGCGTGGATTGACTTACTGGAAATACCCAAAGACAATAGCATCTGCACTATGCGGCCTGTTCCACAGCCAAGGTCGAGCACTGAAGTGTCTTCCGCGACATGCCGTCGTATAAGTTCGCGTAGCGACGGATTTTCGATATATCTCCAACTAAACGACTCCTCGGCAAAGTCGTTGAAGCGCAAAGCTTCCTCGGACATGTCTCGATCATGGAAATCATCCATGCACGCTCCCTGCGGTGAAGTCCACTCGATGTGCATAATATCCGGCACGCGCCCTAGACGAGCAATGGATTGTGGAGCATACGACTTCTCGACGCTAGTGGTCTGTAAGACGGTTTGTTTTAGTCTTCGCGCGTTTGATCTTGGCGAGGATCGTGTCGGCGTCCTTGGTCCAGGCGGGTGATGACGGAGGAGAAGCTTATCTTGAGCCTGACGGCCTGTGGTCGCGCTGACCTGGGCGGGCGCGTCGAGGACGGTGACCTGGACGCGTCCGCGGCAAGGCTTGACGGCTCACGACTCCCGTGCCTGTCGCTGCGCATCTCCGTCCGGTCGAACTAACTAGTTTTTGACGGTATAGGTCACGTGGAAGAGGTCGAGTGAACTCGCCTCCCTTGCCGGCGGCTGCTTACGTCTGGGTGATCACGAATACCTCGAAGCGCGTGGCGATCTCCCGGTAGAACCCGGCGGCGCCGCACTCTCCGGCCGAGGCACAGGAGAGCGCGAAGATCTCTGCGCCGCCGCCACGGTTGAGAGCAGCAGAGCCCGGAACCTCGAACGCCTTGCTCCAGCGACCGTTCTTCTTTGTCACGATGAACGCCTGGCCAGCGAGCCTGCTATCCAGGTAAACCCCGCCCGCAGCGCAGTTGCCTGCCGATGAGCACGATACCCCAAAGGCAGAGGCGTCTCCGCCGGCGTTCAGCGCCGCCGTGCCGGGAATCTCAAAGGCCGGCCGCCATTTGCCGCGGCTCTCGCTGACTAGGAACGCCTGATCCCGGCCTTGGCTGTCCTTGTACAAACCGGCGGCCGCGCAGTTGCCCGCTGACGGGCACGACAGCGACCTGATCTGCGCGTTGCCGGCCGCGTTCAGCCTCGACAGGCCGGGGATCTTGCGCGCCTTGCTCCAGGTGCCGTTCCGCTCGTCAGCAACTACCGCCTCGAGATTGCCGACCTGATCGGTGTAGTACCCGCCAGCAGTGCAGTTCCCTGCGGACGGGCACGACAGCGATCCGATATTGGCAACGCCGCCCGCGTTCAGCTGGCCGAAACCGGGAAACTCGGCCGCCCTGCCCCACTTGCCGTTCCGTTGACTGACCACGAATACCTGAAGATGCCCTGACTTGTCAGCATAGAATCCGGCGACGGTGCAGTTGCCGGCGGACGGACATGACACTTCGGAGACGGCCGCGTCCCCGCCAGCGTTAAGGCTCGCTATGCCGGGAACCTCGACCGCCTTTCCCCACCGGCCGTTCCGCTCGCTCACCACGAACGGCTGAGAGCGGCGCGAACGGTCGGTAAAGTTCCCGCCCGCGCCGCAGTTGCCGGCGGAACCGCACGACACCGAGGCGGTCACGGCACTGCCGGCCGCATTCAGCGCCGCCGTGCCAGGAACCTCAATCGCCTTTTCCCACTGGCCCTTCTGCTGCGTGACGACGAAGGCCTGGGCATGAATCGCGCTGTCACGGTAGAACCCGCCGCCGGCGCAACTGCCCGCCGAAGGGCACGACAGCGAGAGGGTACTGGCATTTCCACCCGAGTTCAGTGCCGCCGTGCCGGGAACCTCGAACGCCTGACGCCACTTGTCGTTACTCTGGCGGGCCACGAACGCCTCGAAATGGCCAGAACCATCCCGGTAATACCCGCCGACCGCGCAGTTGCCCCCGGACGCGCACGAAAACGAGCGGACCTGGGCGTTCCCGCCCGAGTTCAGCGCCTCGCTACCGGGAACTTCCACGGCCTTTCCCCACGTGCCGCCGGAGGCGGGCACCCGCGCTCTCGTCGCCGCCGCCGTAGTGCCCGTTGCGAGCAAGCAAGACGCCGCGACAGCGGCCACCACGATAGATCCTCGCCTCATCGATCGTCCTCACATATCATGCGCGGGTCAAACGAAACCAGACCACGGGTCAGCAGCAGTGAATTGCAAGCGCCTGGCGGATGGCGCCGTTGAAGGTGCCGACCGCCCAGGCGTTATCGGCCGAACTGGCGGCGATGGCATTGAGATCGTTGCTTGACCCAGGGTTGGGGCTTGGCACGCGCATCCATTTGGTGCCATTCCAGTGCAGGATCAACGTGTTGTTCACCCCGCCATGAGCGGCAACGCCAACCGCCCATACATTGCGGGCCGAGGTGGCGGTCACGCCGTTGAGGAAGTTGGCGTTGCGGTGCCCGCCCAGGTCAGGGCTGGCCACATGGGACCAGTGCCGTCCGTTCCAATGCAAAACAAGGGTCTGATCCGCGATACCGTTCGCGGTGAACCCGACCGCCCAGGCGCTCGTTGCTGACGTAACTGCGATGGCCGCCAGCATGTTGATGGTTCCCGGATCGGGGCTTGCCTGCGGTCGCCACCGGGCGCCGTTCCAGTGCAGGATCAGGGTCTTCTCCTTGCCCGCGCTGGTGAAGTCGCCGGCAGCCCACACGTCGCGGGACGACGCGGCCGCGAGGCCGAACAAGTCGCTGTCCTGGCCGGGAGCCGGACTCGGCACTTGCTTCCAGCCAGCACTGGTCAAGTGCAGGATCAGAGCCCGGGTCGCGCCTCCTTTGCTAAAGCTGCCTACCGCCCACACATTGGACGCGGACACCGCCCGCACGGCGTTGAGGTCGGCCGAGTCCCCGGGGCTCGGGCTCTCCACCTGGCTCCAGGATTTGCCGTTCCAGTGCAGAATCAGGGGCTGATCTGACCCGCCCCCATTACTTGAGGCACCCACCGCCCAGATATTGGATGGGGAAAAGGCACGGATTCCGTCAAGGAAGTTGTCGTCGCTGCCAGGATCCGGGCTCGGCACTACCCGCCAGGCGGAGCCGTTCCAGTGCTCGATAAGCGTCTGGTTCGCTCCGCTGCTAAAGGAGAACCCAGCCACCCAGACATCGCAGGGCGATAGCACCGTCACGCCGAAAAGCTGATCTTCCGACGTCCCGGGGTTCAGCGGCTGCACGCCTGACCAGCTTTCGCAAGACGCCGCGAAAGCTCGACTGGACCCTGGCCCGGTCAGCATTCCCGCCAGTACCAGCAAGGCGGCGAGCGCCGCAACGACACGCCGGCGATCGAACCAAGCTCGCATCTCTTGGCACCCCATTCCTTTGTCCGCAGGCAAGCCTGCGCCGGTCCAGACTGTCGAGCCCGGCCAGCGTGCCGCAGTCCGACCGCCCGCCTGGGCCGATCATGCCGCGCGCTCGCACGGACGACACGGGGGTAAGCACCCCACTCATTGACCAGGCGGCGGGTTTCAGGACCTCGCCGCCCACAGCAGCGCCCTGTGGAAACCGATGATTCGATCCGCCGTCCGGCGAGTGGCGCGCAACTCGCGCCAGACGCCAGCGAACGCTCCTGCGGTACAGCCGCCTTTTCAGATGGTGCCGGCTCCCCCGCCCGCGGTGAGATGATCTGGGCATGGGCGGCGCGAGCGCGAATTCGGCCTCGCTCCTGGAGCGAGCCTCCGAACTGGCTCTGATCGAGGAGGCAATCGCCGCGACCGCGGCGGGCATGCCGCGCGCGATCCTGATCGAGGGACCGGCCGGGATCGGTAAGACGGCGCTGCTCCGGGCGGCGCGACAAGGCGCTGAGGGTGCGGGCCTGCGGGTGCTCGCAGCCCGTGGCGGTGAGCTGGAGCGGGAACTCAGCCCGGGCATCGAGCGCCAGCTGTTCGAGCCATTACTTGTCCGCGCAAGCCGGGCCGCGCGCGCCGAATTGCTGGCACGACCGGCGACGGCTGTGGGCCGTCTGTTCGGCCTGGACGGCACTGACTCCGATCCGCCCGCCGATGAGTACGAGAGTCACAATGCCCTGTTCTGGCTGTGCGCACGGCTGGCCGGGCACTCGCCGATCATCCTCGCGATCGACGACGTGCACTGGGCCGACGCGACCTCGCTCCGCTTCCTCGGCTACCTTCTCCGCCGCCTTGACGATCTGCCCGTGCTGCTCGCGCTGGCCCGCCGCGTTGATGAGCCTGGGTCGGATATGGACCTGCTGGCCAGAATCGCGGCGGAACCTCTGGTCGAGGTCATCCGGCCCGGCCCGCTCAGCCTCGATGCCGTACACAATCTGGCCAGCGCCCGCTTCGAGACTGAACCCCAGGACGGATTCGTCCGCGCCTGCCACCAGGCCTCAGGCGGAATCCCCCTGTTCACGTTGCAGCTGCTGGAAGAAGCGCGGGCTCGCTGCCTACGGCCGGTCGACATTCACGCCGACGTCGTGGCCGAGCTGGCCCCCGAGCGGGTATCCGCACTGGTCCTGAGCCGACTCCGGCGGCTATCGTCCGCCGTGGTCAAAGTGGCCGAACATGTCTCGCTGCTCGGCTCGCAGGCCGAAGTGCGCCATGTCGGCGTCCTGGCCGGTCTCGACGAAAGCGAGGTGCTGGCCGCCACCGACGAACTGACGGCGGCCGGCCTCCTGCGCTCGGGCCGGCCTCTCGAATTCAGCCACCCGGTATTCCGAGCCAGCGTCTACGAATCGATAGCGGCCGGACGGCGGGCCGGTCTCCACGGTCGGGCCGCACGACTGCTGAGCAGCGAGAACGCGGCACCGGCTCGCATTGCCATGCACTTGCTCCACGCGCCTGCCGCCGGTAACCGGTGGGCGGTCGAGGTATTGCGGGCCGCGGCGTCCGCTGAGGTCAGACCCGAGAGCAGATCGGTCTACCTGCACCGGGCGCTGGCCGAGCCGATCCCCGACGAAATTCGGGCAGCGTTGCTAGCCGAACTCGGACGAGCTGAATCGCTGAGTTACAGCGCGCTGGCCATTGAGCATCTGAGCGAAGTCCTGCTGCTGAGCAAGGACCGGCAGGAGCGCGCCGCGGCCGCCGCCCGGCTCGCCAGCAGCCTCGTCGAACACGATCGAGCTGAGGACGCCGAGCCGATCCTGCGCCACGCGATCAGGGAGCTGTCCAACCCACCGTCAGCACCGGGCCCAGCCGAAAAGAACCTCCTGCTCGGCCTGAACGCCGGGCTCCTGCACGCAGAGCTGACGGCAGGTCAGTTGCGGCCCGAGCGCCTCGACCAGGCGATCGAGATGGCTGGCGCGGGACAGTCGCCAGCGGAACTCGACCTGCTGGCGATGGCGGCCTACGTCTCCTCGGCCGCCGGAAGGACCGCAGCTGAGGTCGGCGCGCTCGCCGATCGTGTCCTGCGGGATGGGCGCGCCCTCCGTCTGGAGGATCTCATGCCCGCTCTCACCGCCGTCTGGGCGCTCGAGCTCGCCGACCAGCTGGACCAAGCGGATCACTGGCTGCTCCGGGTAATGGATGAGGCCCAGCGCCGGCAATCGCCGGGTCAGTTCATGCTCGCCGCCAGCGCCCGGGCCGATCTCTCCACCCGGCGCGGTGCCCTGGCGGACGCTGAGCAAGACGCGACAACGGCGCTGGAGCTGGCCCAGTCGCATGGCCGCGATTACAGCGTCTACGTCTCGGCCGCGGCGCTGACAACGTCGCTCACCGAGCAGGGCCGGCTGGCGGAGGCCGAGGCAGCGGCCGCCGAAGTCCGCGACAGTCGCGGCGCGAAGTGCGATCAGGCGATCTACGTCTGCTGCCGGGGCTGGCTGCGGATCGCCCAGGGACGGCCGGTCCGAGCGCTGGAGGAATTTCTGGCGGCAGGCCGCCTAGCCCGCGAGTCCGGCCACGATTTGCCAGGCTTCTGGGCCTGGCGGCTTGGGGCCGCGACTGCCCAGCTGGCGCTCGGGCGGCGAGCGGAAGCGCGGAGCCTAGCTCGCGAACAGTTGCGGCTTGTCCAGCCTTTCGAAGCACCGGGTCCGATCGGCGCCGCCTTCCGCACTCTCGGACTCATCGAAGAGGGCCAGGTGCGGCTCGACCTGCTCCGCGCGGCGACCCGGGAGCTAGAGCGATCCCCGGCGCTGCTCGAGCGGGCCCGGGCACAGCTCGAGCTCGGGGCGGCGCTGCGCCGAGCCGGGCTGCGCGTTGAATCACGACCGCCGCTGCGGGCCGCACTCAACCTCGCCGACCGCTGTGGAGCCCTCGTGGTCGCGCAACGCGCCCGCGAGGAACTCCTGGCCGCAGGGGGAAGGCCGCGACGCTCCCGCATCGACGGTGTCGAGGCCCTGACGGCGAGTGAGTCGCGGGTAGCGCGGCGCGCGGCCAGCGGTCGCACCAACCGGGAGATCGCGCAGGAGCTCTTCGTGACCGTGAAGGCGATCGAGAAACACCTCGCCAGCGCTTACCGGAAACTCGGCATCCAGGGGCGGGGCGAACTCGCCGACATTCTCGGCCAGACGGCGAGTAACTAGAAGCAGCGCCAGGTGGCCAGCCACTCAGAGCCCCCCGGCGCCGTCGCGGTCAAACAGTGGGGTGTCCACCCCAGCGCCATCCATGCGTGCGAACGGAATGATCGGCTCTGGCTGACGTCGCCCATCCGGGATAGTCCGATCGCGGCGGACCAGCTTCTATTCGACGGAGGGGATACCGAGGATGCGCGCGTATTCTCATCGCTGGCGTATTGTCACAGCGCTCGCCGTCGCGCTGATGCCGACGGCCGGCATGCTCACCCACCTCGGGTCGCCGGTAGCCTCGACGGCGATCTGCGAAAGCTGGTCAGGGGCGCAGCCGGCCGACCCTGGGACGTTGAACAGCACGCTGTCCAGCACCGCCGTGCTCTCGCCCTGCGACGCCTGGGCGGTCGGCTTCGCCATCAGCGGCGCAGCAAGCCAGACCCTCATCGAGCACTGGGGCGGCGCCGCGTGGAAAGTCGTGCCCAGCCCGGACCCGGGCAGCGCCGACAACTTCCTGACCGGCGTCCGCGCCGTCACTCCCGCTGACATCTGGGCGGTGGGCAGTTACTCCGACGGCACCGGGACCAAAGCCCTGATCCTGCACTGGAATGGTCACTCCTGGGGACAGTTCGAGAACCCGAACCCGGGCAGCACCACCGACGAGCTCGATGCCGTGCGGGTCGTGTCCGCATCCGATGTCTGGGCGGTGGGCACCTACAGCAACAGCACCACGCCCCAGACGCTCATCCTGCACTGGAACGGCAGCGGGTGGAAACATATGCCGAGCCCTCACCCAGGGGTCGATAGCGACCTTTTCAGCATCGCGGCCACCTCCCACGGCAACGCCTGGGCGGTCGGCGACTTTTCCACTACCCTCAGGGAAAACAGCCTGATCCTGCACTGGAACGGCACCCGATGGAAGCAAGTACCAAGCCCGGATCCGGGGACCAGGGACTCTTTTGAGGGCGTCGGCGTCACATCCGCGGCGATCGCGTGGGCGGTCGGCTTCTTTTCGAACGGCACCGTGGACCAGACCCTCATCGCGCGCTGGAACGGCAGGAAATGGCTGCGGGTGGCCAGCCCCGACCTGGGGGGTCCAGGAAACGACAACTTCCTCAACAGCGTGGTCGTGACCTCCCCTCGTAACGCCTGGGCGGTGGGCAACGCCGCCGGCGGCGGTGGAGACAAGACTCTCATCCTGCGGTGGAACGGCACCAAGTGGGAGCGCGTCGCCAGCCCTGACCTCGGTTCCAGCAACAACCTAGGAGGCGTAGCCGCCAGCTCGTCCACCGACGTATGGGCGGTCGGAACCTTCGACAGCGGCGCGATACGCAAAGCCCTAGCCATTCACTGCTGCTGATGTCCCGCTCGGCTTCGATCTGGAACGCAAGCCGACCGACTTCAGGCGGAACCCATTGGCGAAATGCCTTCTTAATGATGCCGGTATCCAATACGAGCACACTGTTATGTTGGCACCGACACAGGGAAGGCTAGATTTCTACAGAAAACATAAGGGAAAGTGGACTGATATGACCCCGACCGGGTGAGCCATCAGCTGGCCAACCAGGCCATCTTGGTCCTTGAGCGCAACGGGCCGAGCGAGGGCCTCCCGCTGGTGGACACGATCACCGCGTCGCGGATCGCGAACATGAAGGAGCTGCGGCCGCCGTCAGCCGGGCCCGCGGAGATCCGGATCCTGCTGGTCTTCGATCCGTGGCGGTCGGCGATCCTGCTCGTGGCCGGCGACAAGTCGGGGCAGTGGGAGCGGTGGTGCCGGACCGCTATCCCGCGTGCGGAGCAGCTGTACGAGGACTACCTGGCCGAGCGGAGGAAGGAGATGGGCCTGTGAGCAGCGCATCACGCTGGCGGGACTCCGGGCACCTGGAGCGGGCCGTTGCGACCGCCGGCGGGCAGGAGGCTTTCGATGCCGCGGTCTCGGCGATGCTGGACGATGCCCGCGGCTGGCGGAGCTGCGCAAGCGGCGCGGGATGACCCAGATCGAACGCGGTGACATGTCCACCCAGGACGTGAAGAACCGGTTCGTCGCCGCTCCCGGCGGCGGCAGCAAGCCCCGGGTCAAACCGGGGCACAGGGACGAGGAATCCGGGGCGACCACCGAGAGGCTGCAGAGTTAACCCAGGTCAGACAGGACCAAGGGATCCACGCCGGGACCGAGGACATTGGCCAGCGGTTCGTGTCCCCCCTCGGACACTAGATGATCATGACTGACCTGCAGATTCTCCGTTGGCAGTGTTATTGATCATGTATCGCAGCAGGTCAGGGCCATTGGGGTTCAAGTCCCTGCGCACGCCGGATCTGCGCCTTCCGCCCACGTTTTACGCGCTATGACTGGCGTGTCGTGATCGGAGTTCGCGGCGAAGGCCGTAGCTTACCCCCGGCTCGCTATCACACAGCAACTGACTCCGAGAGCATTACAGACGGTTATCAGCAGATGGGCACGGGCGCGCCGAACGCCGAATCTGAATTCCTACTAATTTAATAGGTTAATGGCGTTCTGAGAGCGCAGATTGTCTGTTCTGGAACCAACTCGCCGCTGCGTGTCATGGTGCGGCAATGCAAGGAGCTTGCCCCTGGTCGCCAGCCCGGCCTAGCTAGCTGCCCGTGGCGGCGTGGGACCCGGGCATAGAGAACGGGAGACAGTGGAGCGGTTAGAAACCGGACGACTGGCTCCCGTTTATACGCCTAGAGTACCAGCCATGCCGCTTGTCAGCACTCCCTATGACGCCGAGGTAGTGGGGCGGGTTCTGGAGATGGCCACCCCTGCTACGCCGTGGTACCGCAGGCTGTGGCACAGCGGGCCGCTGATGACCGCTCACGAACTGCTGGAAGCAGGAGCGCTGCGCGGGTTTGCGGCTAGGGCCAAGCGTGATCTTCAGTCAGAGCTCATAGCTTCCCTGAAGTACGATGTCGGCCTGGGCATCCATGCGAATGCTATCCGGGCTGCTTTGCCAAAAGATGCGAGAGACGTGGTAGCTGGCGGACATGCCTGGCATTCTCTCGAACTTGCTGCAAATAACGCTGACCCAGGGTACATAGCACGCTGGGCTGCGGCCATCAGGTCCGGCCATCCCCCAGGCGCGGAGTTCGCCGCTCGGCCGCCCGACCGCTGCACTCACTCGCCCGCGGCCACGCGCTGGCCGACGACAACAACAGGTGACGCCCGCCGGGATGATCGAGTACTGCGGACTCAACGGCCGCCGCCTGACCCTGACCAGCGGTCAAGCCTGCGACCTTGTGACAGCGGTCTCTGAGGGCAACCTTGACGCAACGGGCGACATGCACCAGCAAGTCCGATCTTTACGCCTATCGTCTAAAAGCACCGGATCGCCAATTATTTGTTCGTTGAGATTGTCCAATCATGAATACTCCCTCGGTGAACAGACAGGGACCCGGCAAAGTCGTATTCATGCAGCCTGAAGCAGCTTTAGCGTCCGCTGCGATCGTAATGCGGGTTCCGCGAACAACGGCTCCGGCCTGTCGCTAGTGTCGGCCCGTGGCGGCATCGGGCTCCGGCAGGTGCTGTGAGACTTGCAACCAGTCGCGCGGCCGATGCAGTGAGCCAGGCTGATCCGGTGGAGATGAGGCGGGCATGTCCGGAGCGGACGACCGGTCTGTGGCAGTTCGGACTGCGGGAGGGCCGCCCATAAGCTGCGCAGCAGATGCGCCAGCAGGCCAGCCCGACAGGCCGTCGCCTGGCCATTCTCATGAGCGCCACGAGGCGCCCGGCGGCGATCCTCCCACCGAGCGATCGGCTCAGGCCGATCAAGATGAACTCACGCGCCTGACGGAGCGGGCAGGCGCCATCATCGGCATCGCCAGCGGAGTTCTCGGCGTTCTTCTCGCCGTCGGGTTCGCGTTCCTGCCTGTCAGCACGCTGCTGGAGAAGGCATTTGTGGTCTTGGCCTGCCTGGCGCTATCTGTCGCCGCCGTGACCGGCATCGGGGCGTGGCGGAGCGCCCGCCGGTTCGGCATAACCGCGACTTCCGCGTGCGTGGCGGTCGTCTGTCTCGCCGCCCTATCGATGGCCGCGCAGAGCGATCACCTGGGCAGTCCTGCGGCAGGCTCGTCCGCTGGCGCTGGCAGCGGCGACAACCGGTCGGACGAGACCACGCTGAGCGGAAAGCCAACTCCGACAACGCCTACGCCAGATTCGTCTCCGTCGGCGTCGCCTGGCCGAAACCGGGCCGCCGCACCGGCTGCATCGGCCTCGTCCCAGGGCGCGAGCGTCACAGTCACCGGATGCGGCATAACCGGCGACGGGTACGCGTACGCAAACCTGTCGATTACGAACCATACGGCCAGCGAGAGCTGGTTCTACGTCGACGTCGGCTTCTATCAGGCCGGAAGCCAATTCGCCGTTAACAACACGAACCCCACCATAGGCGCGGGCTCCGCGGACCAAGAAACGGTCAAGTCCGACGCCCTGGTTCCGGGCCGGGGCACGGTCAACTGCAAGATCCTTCAGGTCAACAACGCCTGATCCAGGGCGGTTATCTGGCGAACGCCAGTGGCGTCAAGACGGCTTATGCGCGGCTCCGGCCTGCGCTCCTCTGGCAGAGACACGGCAAAGTCGTGAGCTAGCGCTTGACCTGTGGTTTCACTGCAACAGGCAGTGCGTTTGACGGTTCGGCGGGCGACGGGGCGACGGGCGGAACGATGGAAGTTCTCACGCTCGCCATCGCCTGCCACGAAGGAAGCCCGCCCGCCGATGACATCTTCTTCCATGCCGCCTGGCCGCCACTGGCATATAGAGCACAAGCTCCACCGGGTCGTGACGTGACCTACGAGGAGGACAAGTCCCTGGTCAGGACAGGGCGCTTCTGGGCAGCTGGTCCCGGCGCGGCGCAGCATGCGGCAGTGCCCGATGCCGGCCGCGGGCCACGCCCGATGAGGTCATCCGCCCAGGCCGCGATGAGTCACTGCGGCTGCGGCTGCCGTGCCGGCCGGGCGGCTGATCTATGCTCTGAACGCGCTGCCTACCGTGCGCCCGGTGAACTCCGTTGCGGCCTGCGGCGGCGGGCCGTTGCCCGGGCGCAGTTGCTGGTGTGCGGCGCGGAGCGGGCTGCGGTCGCGGGCCTGGGTTTGTGGCGGCGCTGTGGCGGCTCGCGGACGGTAGTGTCTGGCGTTGTCAGTTGGCGATGGACAGGTGCTTGTGCAGGGCCGCGGGATCGTTGATCAGGGTGAGCGTCCAGGCCGCGAGGTCGGCGCGCGAGATCGTGAATCCGTGTGGCAGGTTGCGGTCGGCGGCGGTGCGGTAGGTTCCTCGGGCGGGTTTGCTGGTGAGCGCGGGCGGCCGGATGATCGTCCAGTCCAGGTTGCTACGCCGGATTTGCGCCTCGCCGTGGCGCATGTCGGCGCAGACGTGGCGGAGGAACGTTCGCCGTGCGAGGGGCTTGAGCAGGTACCGCATGTAGGGGCTTTCGCCGTCGTCGGCGACGACCGAGCCGCTGACCTGGACGAGCCGACGCGTGCCTTCCTTATTCATTGCCGCGACGATGCTGCGCGCGCTGTCCTGGATGACGGTCGTGGGTCCGGTGCCGCGCGGGCCTACGGCGCAGATCACCGCATCCGCGCCGGCGATGGCCCCGGCGATGGAGGCCGGATCCATGACGTCGGCGGTGATTGTCCGCAGCCCGGCGTGGGCGGGGACGGACAGGCGGGCGGGGTCGCGGACGACGGCGGTGACCTGATGGCCGGCGGCGAGCGCCTGCTCGGTGAGTGATGTTCCGGTCGCGCCGGTCGCGCCAAGGATGGTGAGTTTCATCGTGTTGGCCTCGTGCCTTCAGTTTGCGCGGGCCCGGGGCGGGTGTGCCTTGCGTGCGGCCGCTTCCGGTTCGCTGTAAAGTAGTTCTGTAACTCATATAATACGGGAAACATATCATATGGATTCGATATCATCGTCGGCAGGGCCTGCGGTGCCCCGGCACCGCAGGAAGCTCCACCGGGCGATCAAGGAATCGTTGCGCGATCTGGGAGCCCAGCTGTCCGCGCTGAACCACAGCGTCAGCACACGCCTCGACCTCAAGGCCACCGACCTGGAGTGCCTGGACCTGATCTCCCTGCATGGCCCGCTCAGCCCGAGCGCCCTGGCCCGGCTCGCCGGCCTGCACCCCGCGACCATGACCGGCATCTTGGACCGGCTCGAACGGGACGGCTGGATCGAACGCAGCCGCGACCCCTCCGACCGCCGCGGCGTACTTGTCTCCGCGGCCCCGGGCCGGGCCGGCCAGGTGGTGCGGCTCTATCTTGCCGACTCGGGCATGAACGCGGCGATGGACCACATCCTGACTGGGTACCAAGACCACGAACTCGAGCTCCTAGCCGATTTCCTGCGCCACACCGCCGAAGCCGGCCGGGCTGCCGCCGACAAGCTCACCCAAGGCTGAGCCGCCAAGAGCACAAGCCAACTGCGAGTCTGCTACCCACTCGCAGCGGATGCCGCCGATCGCGGCAGATCCGCATGGGTCAGAATGTGCCGATGACGATGTCTGCTGACGACTCCGGTCCGGTCCGGATTGTGACGGCCGTTCTTCGCGACGGCGATCGGGTGTTGCTGTGTCATCGAAGCGCCGGACGCCGTTGGTATCCCGACGTGTGGGACCTGCCGGGCGGTCACGTTGAGGAGGGGGAGGATCCGAAAGAGAGCCTTGTCCGCGAGCTTCGGGAGGAGTTGGGAATCACGGCATCGTATCCATCCAGCCCGCCGATGCACCAGATCCGGACCGCGACGTTCGACATGCAGATCTGGTTGATCGACAGGTGGACCGGAACACCCTTCAACGCCGCGCCGGACGAGCACGACGCTGTGGCGTGGTTCGATGCGTCCGACCTTGACAGCCTGCGTCTCGCCCAAGAGTCGTATCTCTCGATGCTCACCGCCGTGCTCGTGACGTGACGTCGCTCCGGAAGCCGGGGGTGCGCGGTCCAGCCGAGGCCAAGCCAGCCCAGGCCGTTCGAGACGGCATACTCCTGGCGCAGCGTCAAGACGGCTTAGCGGCGGGTGAAGTGGATGATCAGCGGGTTGGCGGCGTGGCCCGTCGCTGGTGCCGTGATGAAGCGGATTCCGGGTTTCTCCCGCGCGGTGAGCTTGTACCGGAACCTCGTCCCGGTCTTGACCCGCGCTGGGATCTTAAGCGTGCAGGCAAAGCGGTCGGCCGACGCCTTCCACCGGCACAGCGCCGTCGCGGGCTTGATCTTGGGACCGGTCAGCGTCACCACGATCGCGTGCCTCGCCGCCAGCGTGGCCGACCGGGCGGCAGAGATGGGATCGCCGACCGCGTCGGTGAGCCGGAATCGCACGGTGAGCGTGCGTGCGGACGCGGCGACCTGGCTACCTGGCCGCAGCTTGAGGAACCCGCCGAAGCCGTAGCCGACGGTGTAGAACGCCCGGACCAAGCTCGCCCGACGTCCCGCCACGCTCACTGCCCCGGAGCACGTCGCGGTGAAGAAACCGACCCCACCGGTACCGGTCGTCGTGACCCGCAGGGCCGCGCGGACGGCGACGCCAGAGTACGGCTCCCGCGTCGCGCAGCCGGGCGTGGGAACCTTGCCGATGACGTACCGTCCGCCGCTGACCACTCCCCTGACCGAAACAACCGGAAGGCTGTAATCGACTTTCACCGGGAAGCGGGCGTGACCGACGTTCCCCGCCAAGTCCGTGCACGCCGCCCGGAAGGTTGTCTTGCCGAGCGCCGCCGTCGAGCTCAGCTGCTGGCAGGTCGAATCCACGATCGCGCCGTCATCAGTCCAGTTCCAGCTCACCACCACCGGTGTGACGTACCAGCCGTTCGCGCCGGGCGTTCCGCTCGTCACGGCTGGCGCCGCCACCGGGGGCGTGGTGTCGAGAGGGCTGGTGCAGCCGGCCGCGTGCTTGTTGGAGTTGGATCCATCCGGGCAGGTCGCGTCCAGCCACGCAGTACCGGTGAAGGTCGCGCCGGTGAGCGTCGCGCCCTTCAGATCGGTGCCGTGCAGCGTGGCGAAGTTCAGGTTCGCGTTCGCCAAGTTGGCGTTGGTCAGGTTCGTGTCGGTCAGGTCCGCTTCGATCAGCTTGGCCCCAGACAGGTTCAGGCCGGACAAATTGTCGCCCGAGAAAACCGCGGCGGTCAGGTTCGCGCCAGGGCCAATGAGATAGCCCTGGAACAGTAGCCAGTCGGCCGGGAGGGAGGCCGGCTTGCCGGTGAGCCCTCCGGACCGGAGCTCGCCCAGGACCGCGGTGCCCAGGTTGATGCCGGACACGTTCGCGCTGAACATCGAACTGGAGCTCAGGTCGCTACCGGAGAAGTTCGCGCTGGTCAGGTTCGCGAAGTTGAGGTCCGCGCCGGCCAGCGATGCTCCGGACAGATCCGCGGACAAGAAATCCGTGCCCGCAAGAAATGCAGCGGATAGGTCGACCCCGGACAGATCGACCCCCGCCAGGTTCGCGCCCGCCAGGTCAGTTTGCGGGCCGATCAGGAAGCCGAACCTCACTGTCCAGTTGGCGGGCAGCATCGGCGAGCCGGCGATCCGGCCGGAGATGACATCGGTCAGCCTCGTAGTCGCCAGGTTCGTACCGGCCAGGTTAGCTCCGGTCACCGTCGCCTGCGCGAGGATGGCGTTCGCCAGGTTCGCGCCCGCCAGGTCGGCGTCCGTCAGGTCGGCGAAGTCCAGGTCGGCACCGGTCAAGTCGGCACCGGCCAGGTTGGCACCCGTCAGCGTGTCGTTCGGCCCGATCAGATACCCATTGGTCAGCGCCCAGTCCGTAGGCAGCGACGCCGGCTTCCCGGTGATGCCTCCCGAGGAAATTTTGATCAGCGTGGCTTGGCTCAGCGATGTCCCGCTCAGGTTCGCCCCGCTGACTGTCGCTTGATTGAGGTTGGATCTGGACATGTTGGCGTCGGTCAGGTTCGCACCGGACAAGTCGCCGAAAAAGAGCTGTGCCGAGGCGAGGTTCGCGCCGTCTAGGTCGGCAGCCGTCAAATTCGCCTCAGCCAGGTTGGCCTCACCAAGATCCGCACCAGACAAATCGAGGCCGTGCAGGTCGGCCAGCTCAAGGAACGCGGTCGGTCCGATCAGGAAGCCGCCGGTGATCATCCAATTCGGCGGCAGCGCGGCCGGCGTGCCGGTGATGCCGCCCGTGCCCGACTCGACATTCGTCAGGTCCGCCCCGGTCAAGATCGCGCCGCCAATGCGAACCCCGGCCAGCACGACGGCGGACATTTTCGCGTCGGTCAGGTTGGCCCTGGTCAGCTTGGCGCCGGTCAGGTTCGCGCCGTCCATGAGCGCTTGCGAGAGCTTGGCGCCGGTCAAGTTCGCGCCGGACAAAATCTCTTGCCGACTCTCGCCAGTGAGCGAGGCGCCGGACAGATTCGCGCCCGCGAGGTCGGCGTTCACCATAACCGCGTCATCGAGGTCGCAGCCGCTCCAGTCCACGCCCGGCGCTGGCGCCGGAGTCACCGCGCCCGTGGCTTCGTTGACTGTCGGGCAGTGAACCACCACCTGCGCGGACGCGGCCGACATTCCCGCCAGGCCTGCCCCGGCCACGCTCACAATCGCGGTCAGCCTGAAAACTAGTGAGAGACGTATCCCCATGACCGGCCCCTTTTGCGCGGCAATGCGCCAAAGGAAGCCTAACCTATATCAGGATATTGAGGTGGCCGCGTAGATATGGCCGCTGCCCCTGTCAGCCATCAGCGGCGGCCCAGGACGCCCACGGTGCAGCAGAAGGCGAAGCTGAACAGGTGCACCGAGCACTCTGGCCATTCCAGCCGTAATACGCCTCTCCCGTTGCGGCCGCGCTCAGGCAGGCGTCACTTCGCGGACGCCTCCCAGGAGGCCAAGGCTGAGCCGGTAGGTGGTCCCGAGGGTAAGCGTGCGCCACTGCGCCTCGTCGAGGGTCGTCTCGTGCTGCTTGGCCGGCCCGGTGAACGTGACCGAGTAGGTCTCGGTCTTGCCTCCTATGCGCTCGCCCGGCGCGAGCGTGTATTCCGGCCATCGGACGTCGTTCCGGTCAGCACCTGAGGCGGTGAGGGTACGGCCCTGCCGCCACTCCAGCGCCTCGTATGTGTAGAAGGTGCGGGTCCGCAGCTCCTGCCGGGTTACCGACTGCTGGGGCCCGGGCATCCCGTCATCACCTGGCTGGCCGGGCTGCCAGTCGGTGACAGTCTCCCAGTAGTTCTCCTGGTGACGCTGGACGTTCCGGGTCTCCCCGCCTGGCTGCCACGCCGAACGCTTGCTCACCCACTGCTGCTGCTCTGTGTCGACGGTCCTGGTCCAGGCGATCGCCGTCGCCTCTGCATCGATATGTCGCCGTAAGAGTGCCATGGTCGCCCCGTCCACCCTGCCGCCAGAATCGCCTGTCATAGGTTGCCAGGACATGTCACCAGGCCGGCACTCGGAAAGCAAGCTCTGCGGGCGCCCCGGACGCGGCCTTCCCTCCCCGCAGTGCTGCCGGCCAGGCCGGCTCGGATCGGTACCGGCCGCACTCGCCCGGCCCTGGCCCGACGTTAGGCCAGCCCGGGAGCGGGAACCGACCGGCGCGGGTCGATCAGGTCAGGCGCGCTGGCCATGTACAAGTCGAACTCGCTGACCTTCCAGCCCGACGCCAGCAGCGGCCGGACGGCCGGATGCGGTCCGGGCAGGTACGTGCGAGCCTGCCCGCTAGCTGGCTCCAGGCGGGCGAGCACGGCGACGACGGCCGCAGCGGCCTGCGGTTCGGTCGCGGCCGGATCGGACGTGAGGTGACTCAGGCTGAGTTCGGATCCGGTGAGGCCGACCGCGCCGACGGCAATTGGCCGCCCGTTCAGGCTGCCTACCACGCCGGTTCCGCCCGGCCGGGAGGTCAGCAGCTCGTAGTCGGCCGTTCGGTCGCATCCGGTCCAGTCCCGCTCAAGCGCGGCGGCTTCAGCCGCGTCGGCGGCGCTGACCGACCAGCCGGCCTGCGGGCTGAGCCGGGCGACCGGGCCGCTCAGGTACAGCAGCGGCCACCAGGCGTCCAGGCCGAAGCTGGTGTAGAGCGGCAGCGCCCGGGCGTTGAGGCTGCTGAACGTCATGCGGCGGGGCTCGTCTCGCCATAGCTCGGTCAAGATCGCGCGGCCAATGCCAGCGCCTTGCGCGTGCGGATCGATGAACAGGTCCGCCAGCATCGAGACCGCGCGGGCGCCCGCCCCGATCGGCAGCGCGGCGCCGTAGCCGGTGACCACGCCACTCCGGACGGCGACCAGAAAAGCGCCGTGGTCGATCAGGTGCCGCACATAAGCCGGGAAGCCGTCATCGATACCGTCTTCCTGGCCGGTGGCGATCGCGATCGCGGTGATCGCGTCGAGATCGGCCATGGTCGCGGCCCGGATCGTGACCGGCGCATGTTCACTCATGTGTCAGACATTAGGCATGACCACCTTGCCCGTCACCGCGGTTCCGGTCCATCCCCCGGCAGCAAGCGAGCCGAGCGAGTAGCAGCCGCCGGCCCGGCGTCGCCAGATGCCGGAACTGGCCGTGACCGCGAAGTCGTGCGTTGCGACGTTGGCATGGCGATGACCTGCCCCCGATGGGCAGTTCCGCGCCGGCGTCACGCGGCCGGCTCGAACAAGTCCTGGCCCTGATCACCCCGGCACTATGACGTCAGTGGTCAGGTGGTTAATTCCAGTACCGCCCGCGATGACTTCGGTCAAATGACACACTCAGGCGCTCAGGTGCTCGTGTGACATCATCCACCGCCCGTCGGCTTTCACGATCAGATTCGTGCCGCGTCCGTCTCCGGACCTGGGCTGACCGTCCACTAGCCCGGTCCACGAGAACTGGTACCTGCACATGGCGTGCTCAGCGGTCAGCATGATCCACTCAAGATCGCTGATCGTGTAGGTCTCATTCTGGATTGCCGAGAAGGTCCGGGAGATCGCCGCGGTGATATCTGCGAGGCCTTGGTAAGAACCGTCGGTGAACCAGTAGGTGGCGTCCTGGGCGATCATGTGCACGACCCGGTCGATGTCATGACTGTTATTGGCCTGCTCATAAGCCGTCATGAACGCTGTGAGCTCCGCCGCAAGGTCTGACATCCTCCCAGGTACGCCCCTCGAATGCATGCGAAAAACCCTGCACATCCTGCCACTCCCTCTCGCCGCTGCCGCGCACACCGCCACTCTCGGGTTCCGGAACCGAGACGCCCTCCGCGCCATTGTCAACGCCGGCCAGGCAACTGCTGCAATCGAGCGGATGATCGACCGACTACTCTGCTGCAACATGGCCCGCCCCCCACCTCACCCGAGCGCTTGCGTACGAGGTCTGACCAGTTTCGAAGGCACGATTCCATAACTGACGGCTGGGTCGAGTGCGCACATGAATCGCCCGCTGAGCCATCCGCGACGTCTGCGGAGGTCAGTTCATAGAATAGAGGCCGCTGAGAACCCGGGACGGTGTCGCACAGCTCATAAGCCAGAGGTCGCAGCAGGCTCAAATCCTGCCCCGCTACCAAGGTCAGGACCTGATGCGAACAAGGAATCGGGTCTCTCTCCGTTAGCTGTGCGGGGACACGTCTTGGTGCAGTTCACGCGGGCTTGGTCTCGGATTCGCCAGCGCTGGGTTCCACTTCGCTGGACGCGGCCAGCACGGCCTCAACGTCGTTGGGCTCTTCGACGTCCGATGTTCGGCAGGCCGCGAGTAGCGCATGAAACTCTTTGACGAAGAAAGCGAACCAGGCTGCGTCAGCCGTAGCGTGCACATTGAAACTGGAGCACGCGTCTCGGTCAGGGTGATAAATATCGACGAGGCAGATTCCGTCCGGCTCGTCTGGATCGATGATAGTAAGTCCATACGTCGGATAGGTCTGATGAAAGCCGAGCCGGAAGCTATGGCCTGCAGGCAAGTGCGAAGCGAGAACCTGCATATTCAGGACCATGGACTTGAGCACGCCGTCGATATACTCGCGCTTTGCCTTCTCTCTGTCCACCAGCTCACTGACAAGTCGTTCTGAGGATGGGTCAGCTACCAGAACGGTCAGGCGGGCTCCGTGAGAAAGCGCAGTGCCGAGCTCGGCCAAGTGCAGTCTCAGGCTCGCGCGGAGCGTCACCCCGCTCCAATAGACCATTCCGGCCCGCCGCAGTCGCTCCCGCGGTATGTCGACCTCATCATGCAGGAACTGGCTGGCGACGGCGTCGAGCCTTAATCCATCGAGTATCAGCTCCACGTGCCTGAGCTTCTCCGCCACGGCGCCAACATCAGCACGAGACTCGCGTAGCTGGATTTCAAGTTGGCTCAGCTGCCGGCTAACGCGCGGTGAGCGGGTACTGCGGTCAACGATGCTGTCCAGAGCATTGAGACCAAGTATGGCGATCAGCAGGGCAATCAGAAAGGCAAGCTGAGTGGCCTTGTAGCCTTCGAGTTCACCGCGAATAATGACATAAGCAGCAACGCCGAGCGTAGCTACGGTGAGAGCGTGCTCTCGAATCCCAGAAAGTAGGGCATTAAGCCACTTCTGCCGCTCGCTTGAGCCGTCTAGCTCACTCACTTCTCGGAATCATGTTGCTCGGCTTCCAGCATGAAATCCTCGGTAGCGAAACGGAAATCGGTGAGGGCCGCCGACAGAGCCTGAACCGACTGCCGACCATGCGTGCTGGCCCGACCGCCGCTCACCAGGTAATTCCTGATGCCCCGGTTCCAGAAGTACCACAGATCGGTGAGGTCAGCGATGGTAGGCCGACCCTGCAGTTCGACTCCGTCGACAAGCCCGGTCGCGAGAATCAGCTCTCTGCCCTGCGTCAGGCACTCGTCTACAACCAGATCAGCGGCGGCCGGGAGGGCATTCACTCCCAGCGAGAGGGACAGATCCCCTCGGGCCAGCATGATCGAGTCGGCGACGCCTACTATCTCCGAACGATTCAGGACTCCTCGTCGGGTCTCGATTTTGGCGATCAGCTTCGCTTCTGGCAGCAGATGTCTAACAAAAGAGATAGATTCGGCCGACTCCACCATAGATAGAGCTATACGCGATTGACGCAGAGGCGAATGGGAGAGCGTCTGAATCATGGTCAGATCGGTCTCAGATAGCGGTCGGTACTCAATATCTGAGTCCGGCATAAGGATAGACCTGTTCGGGCTAAGCAGCGCTTGAGGTCGGGTAGCCTCGGCGAGTATCCCTATAGGTAGTATCTCCAGGACCTTGAGTTCGGTCGCGCCATCCGATATCAAGAGTCGATCCCCAGAGCTGACGCGGCTCTTGAATTCCATTAGATTTACGGTCGGGACAACGAGGTTGCTACGGTAAGTATCCGGTCGCGATACCTCGTCGACGAGCAGAACCGTCATGCCATTGAAGACAGTTACCTCGTCAAGAGTCCGACCAAGACGGGGACGCTTTCCCGGAAGATCAACCATTATCTCAAAATCTGGTTTTATTGCCTGCGCGCAATTCAGGAAGGCGTCAGCCAGACTCAAGTACAGGCTAGGCGCGATACCTTTCGCGATGAAGCGGACATACGTGGCGCCTGCTCGGGCGAATGTCGCGACAGACGCCTCGTTAACTGATGGTGTATCGAGAGTGATTCCAAGGGTGGTCATGATAATTCTCCCAATTGATAACCGGTCGGCTGGATATAGTCCAGACGCGCGGTTCGTCCCGGCTCACTGCGTAAGAGTGGGCCCCAGTTAGGCGATGTATGCCAGTTATTGACATGATGTGCGCTAGCGCTCGCTAGGTTTGAGTTGTTAATATAATCAAGCAACCTTGTCGCTACCGCATCGGGGGGCTCAACGTTGCCGAGGGCGATCAGATTCGTCTGATTCAGCAACGCCGAATAGAGCTTCTTGTGACGTTCTCGCCTCACGCGCCCTGACAAGAACAGCGAACCATTGAAGAATTGCTCGACAGAGTTGTAATAGTCCGAGTATTCGCCTCGTTCGAGCTGATCCAGGGCTGAATCGCCGAGTTCCGATATCCCTGGGCGGACATGACCGGCGCGCTGGAGGAGGACTGCCGCCGTCAGTGGGGCGCTGTCGGCTATACCGGCTTGGCTGAAGACGCGCGATCGAGGTATTAGCAACCGGGGTACGGGGTCTGTCGGGTCTTGGCTATAGTGTTCGCTTGGAAATTTCTGGGGCGTCGGCCGGATTCCCGGGTCATGCGCATTGACGCTGATGTATTTCATGTGCAGTCTGGTCTCGCCAGTGTAGACCGTGGCTGCAGTCTTGAGTGACGCCGCCCCCCAGTCGTCATTGATGACGCATACTTTGTTGCCAAGCATCCGGCGGAGCGCAGCGGTGATCGTCGTCTTCCCGCCGCCCGACCGACCGAGGAGCACGACCCCCAGCATCCCGGATCCAAGGTCAATTCTGAGTGAGCACCCATGCAGCCATATGAGGGGATCGTCACACACCTCGGAGCAGAGGCCACGTACGGTAACCTTGAGGTTCGCATAAGCTTCCTGGGCCAGGTACAGGACTTTGCGCAGTGTCCTGTGATAATGGCGCGCGCCGTCGAGGCTTTGATCAAGGCCGTAAGATTCCGCGTCGCCGCGTAACGCGACGATGGACCCGTCAGGGGCGGAGTCTGGGGCAGCTTGAAGCCAGTTGTTCCGGAAGAAGTAGTCGAGATGCGCGCTGTCCGTCTTGAGTTCGATCACAACTGAGCCGTGCGGGTGCTGTACGCGCGCCTTCGTGCGGTACCTGACGTGCGCTTCGGCCGCCTGGATTAGACCAAGGCTTACCACTCGCGTGCGGAGGGGTAATGGTGAGTCTGGTCGCATGAAGTCCTCGTTGTGCCCTGACAGGCGATTGAAATAGGCATGGCCTAGAAGGATGGCGATGTTGCAGTTCTATTTTGAGTATCTTACGGTGTGCCTTGTCAAGCTGGCGACCAATTTGTGGCGACATCGCCTGCGATACACGTCAGCACCATGGGCGAGTCGGAGCTGACCGTTACTCAGTGTGATTCTTTGTTCGATCCAAGCTCGGTCGGCAAACCCCAATGTCGAAGTCTTCTCGGAGAGTGCAGCGGGGCTAAATTCAGCATGCCTGCTGCCCGCCCAGGGTTCGACTCCAATATGATCATGATCAAAAGTTCTTCCTTGTGTCCCGGAGCAGTGCCGCGTGGCTGCGAAGGCAGGCGAGACGGCGATCTGAGCCGGTCTGCGTGGCATGCTGGCCCGACCCGGACAAGCGTGATCAGGCCACCATTTCGAACCAGCTGATACAGCTCGGCGGCCCGGATCGGCACGCGGCAGCGGACGGAGATAAGATGGTTACTTATCGTAATGTCGGCTGCACAGCCCGTGAAGCGGGGTGCGAGACCGACACCTCACCAGTGGAGCTGCCGCATGGCCGAACTACCACCGCCCCCGGGCGGAATGGTGCTGACCCACTTCATCGTCTCCGACGATGTCGAGCGCTCTCGGCGCTTCTACACCGAAGTACTCGGCGGCAGGGTGGAACGTCCCGGCGATCCGGTCAATGTTGCGCTCGCCAATAGCTGGATCGTCATCAATGCCGGCGGAGGACCGACCGACGACAAGCCGACGGTCACCCTGGAGACGCCCCGCGACCCCGACCGGGTTAGCAGCTTCCTCAATATCCGGGTCAAAGACATCGACGCCGTGTACGCCGAATGGAGCGCTCGGGGTGCTCAATTCCTGACACCACCGAAGCAGCACCAGTACGAGAAGCGCTGCTACATCCGCGATCCCGACGGTCATCTGATCGAAGTGGGGCAAACCACGGACCCGCACGGGGACTGGACGCCCGCTCACTGGCCATCGAGTGCGCCCGCCGCGGAGCCCGAGTGAATGCCGAGATCACCGGCGATAGCGGCCTGGTCCCCGTGCCTGGTCGATGCGGATATGCCAGCCGATGTACTGGGTGACCAGCACCAGTACGGAACGACCTCGCAGCGAACGGGAAGGCAGGTAGAGCGGATATGGCTGACAAGGCTCTTGAGGAGCTGCTCGTTTCCTCCGAGGTGCAGACCGCCCGAGATCGTATGGAGGACTACGACGCTGCCGAGATCGCCGCGGGAGCCAACTCGCGTGGCGATCAGGAACTCGAAAATCTGCGCCAGGCGCTCGTGGAGATGCCAGGCGCAGTACGAATGCTGATCGAAGCCATCGACCGGGCTGGGGTTACTGCGGGCGAGCCGCAGCACGACCCTGGTGACACAGGGTCAACCGATTCACGCAAGGCTGGGTAGCAGGCAGCCGGCGACTCGGAGGCGCGTTCTGGGTCCGACTTGACTATATGTAATCTATCTACTTATAGTCGGTGCATGAGTATTATGCCAATGCGGGAGCCGACGTACTTCGTGCTCGCCGGCTTGCTCGACGGCCCGCTGCACGGTTACGGCATCATCAAGCGGGCCGCCGAGCTGTCTGACGGCCGGGTCCGGCTGGCTACCGGGACGCTGTACACCGCGCTGGACCGGCTGGCGGCCGAAGGCTGCGTCCGGCTGGTCAGCGAGGAAATCGTCAACGGCCGGGCGCGCCGCACCTACGGGCTGACCGAGGCCGGCGCGGCTGCGCTGCGCGCCGAGGCGGACCGGATGGCCAGGGCCGCCCGGGTGGTCACGCAGAGCGGGCGCCGCCCGGTCGCCGGTGTTATGACGGGAAAGGTGCGCACGGCATGAGCAAGCTTGAGCAGCGATACCGCCGGCTCCTGCTGATGTACCCGCGCTCCTACCGCGAGGCACGCGGCGGCGAGATGCTCGGCACCTTGCTCGAGTCGAGCGCTCCGGGACGGTCGCGGCCGACGGTCAGGGACACCAGGGCGCTGATCCTTGGCGGGCTGAAGGTGCGGTCAGGCGCCGATCAGCGCCTAACCGTCGCCGAGAGCGTGCGCCTGGTCGTGCTTCTCGCCGCCTGCCTCGACATCGTGTCCCAAGCGAACTTCTGGTTCGCCGATGTCCGAGGATCCTGGGGCTACACATTTCCTTCCATGGCCTACAGCTGGATCAGCCTCGCCCTCGGGCTGCTGGCGGTAGCGACGGTCGCGCTGGCCTGGTCGCGCTGGCGCGCGACGGCTCTGATCGTCACCGCGGCGGCGGCGGTGTTGTGGATGTATCACCCGCGGGGCCGCGACTGGGCAGATGCGATCGGCCCGGTGCTGGCGCTCGCCGCGATCGCGATCGTGATCTACCGCCGGCCCGGCCGCCCGCGTTTGCCCTGGGCCTGGCTCGCGCTGCCTGGGGCCTTGCTTGTCGCGGAGCTGACGGCCGCTATTCTCCAGGCCACTACGTCGGTACCCCCCGGCGTGGACTACGTTTCCTTCATCCTGCTAGCCGGCGCGATCTTGTGGAGCATCGTAGATGCCCGGCCTTTGGCCGCCGTGGCAATCTGGCTTGCCTGGGCCTTCGGCGGTAGTTCCGTTTACCTCCTGACCCGGAATCCGAGCTTCGCGTTCAGCAGTTTCGTGACCGGTTGGGTCTGGGAGTCGCTGACACTCATCGCGCTGCTCGTGGCACTCATCGGCATCCGCCACCTCCGGCGCCAGTCCGCTCTGTGAACTCCGGATCGCGCTGAAACACCCCTGAGCAGGTGCGGGCAGAGCGGCCTGCCGAATCTACGTCTAGAGCACCGCAATTTTTATGCAGAAAAATGGCATGGGCTTTTGACTTTGCCGGAGAGCTGGCGGGCGGTCAGGTGATCGAAAAGGCGCCTGACCGCCCGCCTGGCGTTACCGCTGTGCCTGGCTGTTACTTGGTGTAAACGTCCTTGCCGAGCGACTTCGCCTGAGGCATCGCCGCGTCGCCTAGGTGCGACAGGCCGAAGATGTCCTCGAAGCTGCGCAGCATCGAGTAGTGGTTGTAGGCGACCGTGCTGACCGTTCCGGGCTTGATGAACGGGGACAGCAGCACCGCGCCGACGCGGCCGCCGCCGGGGCCGTTCATGCCGGGCAGGGCCAGGTTCGGGTGCGCGGGCGACTTGCCCGCCGTCTCGCCGCAGCACGCCGTCGAGGTGGAGCCCTCGTCGAAGGTGATGACGATCAGCCCGTTCTTGTACGCGGGTGAGTGCATGATCTCCGGCACCCAGATCGACAAGAAGGCGTCGATGCTGATCAGGCCGCCCGGGTCGCCGTTCGCGCACGGGGCGTCGTGGCCGTCATCGCACAGGTTCGGCGACAGCCAGGAGAAGCTCGGCGTCGTGCTCGCCTTGGACAGGTCGGTGAGCAGCGGCTGGAACGACACGATGTGCGCACGGCAGTAGGCCGGGTTGCCGATGACCGCCTCGGTGTACATGAAGCCCTCGTGCCGGTCGGCGAACTGGTCGGCGGGCTCGGCGCCCTCGGTGGGGTCAGGGCTGCCGACCTTGGGGTGGCCGCACGCGGGACCCTGGCTGGTCTGCACGGTGCTGTCGCGCTTGGGGTCGTTGCCCATGTCCTGGAGGTAGGCCTTCCAGGTCAGGCGCTTGGCGGTGAGCTGGTTGCCGATCGTCAGCACCGACTTGGGGTACACGCAGCCGTTGCCGACCAGCTGGTGAAACGGTGCCTCGAACTTGGCTCCCTTCGTGAACTTGGTCCAGACCCCGCAGTCGTTGTCGGTCGCCTGGTCCGGCGACTGCCCGGTGACCTGGGCGATGTAGTTGTCCAGGCTGTTGTGCCCGACCGCGAAGTAGTTCTTGACCAGCGCGCCCTCCCTGACCAGGGTCCTGGCCAGATAAGGGTCGGCCGACGGGTCGCCAAAGGTCTGGGCGGAGCCCTCGTTCTCCAGCTCGATGACCCACACGTGCTTGATCGCCGGCGGCTTGAACGCCGGCTGCCCGCCACCGGAGGCGCTGGCAGCGGTGCCCGCCCCGATCAGCGCCAGCGGCAGCACGGCCGCAGCGGCGAAGGCGGCGAGCCAAGCCCGGCGCCGTGAGAGAAAATCGATCTGCACTCTCGTCTCCTCCTCAACAAGATCGCGAACAGCCTGGACTCGCTAACCCGGCATCGGGCAGCGCAGGCCGCTCTGGGATCTTCCGCCCGGTGAGTGAACGCCCAGCAGCGAGTGCGCATCGAGTGCCGCCCGCCCGCCTGAACTCTTCACACGGACGACCGTCGGCCGGATGGCCGGCGCCGGAGCGGTCTCCGTTGGCATGCATGAGGTCAGGGCACCGTCCAGATATGGTCAGTGCCGAGTTGCCGAGAATCAACGCGCGACGGCAAGAACGCAAGGCTTCGATGAGTAGCCGAAACATCCCCGCACACGACGCATCAGGGCGCGGCTTTGTTTCCGTGATCAAGCTTTGGGTCATGATCGTGGAGTCTGGCTGTCGTATTTCGCGGCTGCGCTTCCGCGGTAACCGCGTTTCCATGATCACGGAAGCTCGCCGCCATCCGCCCCGCCTCGCTGCTGACCGCGGTCGTCTGTGGCCAGTCCCGGAGGAAACAATGGATATCGTCGGCCGGGCGGCTTCATTAGCTGCCTGACCCGGGCGGGCCGGCGGGGCGTGGCGCAGGGGTGAGCCGCGGGCCGTAACGCCTGGCTAGCGGGTCGGCGGTTAGCCCGTGGGCCAGCACGCTGAGCAGCACGGTGAATGAGATCACCGAGACCACCGGCTTCGCGGCGGATCCGGCCAGGTCCTCAAGCGCCAGCAGCCCGAAGACGACCGACGCCAGGCCACGGGGGCCGAACCAGCCGATGAACAGCACAGCGGGCTTGCCAAGCCCTGCGCCGGCCAGCGCGACCGCTACCGGCAGCATCCGGATCACTGTCAGGCTGAGCACCGCATACAGCCCTGTCTGCCAGGTCAGGTCTTCGATGGCCGGCGCTACCGCCACGATCCCGAACATCAGCCAGACCAGCAATGACAGCAACGTGCCCGTCTCTTCGACGAAGGGAACCAGCCTGGCCGCCTGGCCGCCGGCAGCCGCGAAAGCCAGGCCGCCGGTAAACGCGGCCACGAACCCGTTGCCGTGCAGCGCCACGGAACTGGCATACGAGCACAACGCAAGGCCCAGCACCGCAGCGCCGGCGAAACCCTGATCCATCCAGCCGCGGCCAGCGCCCACCTTGGCCAGCCAGCCGCCGCCACCTCCGACCACAGAACCGATCAGCAGGCCGAGCGCCAGTTCGGTCACCGCCGACACCGCACCGGTGCTGACAACGTGCTCGGCATGCCCCGCGCCCGCGATCGCGACCAGCACGACCGGGGTGGCGATGCCGTCGTTGAGCCCGCTCTCGACGTTGATCAGCTCGCGGATTCTAGACGGAACGCCGGGGTTGGCCATCACGGCCGCGCCCAGCGCGGCATCGGTCGGCGCGAGGGCCGCTCCGGCGAGCAAGGCGAGCCAGATATTCGTTACCCCGGGCAGGGCGAACGCCAGCAGCGTACCGAGGCCGATGGTCAGCGGCAGGCCGATGCCGAGCAGCCGCAGGCACGGCCCAAGGTCGGCCCGCAGTCCATGCAGGCCGACCCGCGAAGCGTCCGAGAACAGCACGAGCGCCAGCGTCAACTCGGCCACTACCCTGACCAGTTCCTTGCTGGGCATGATTCCCAGCGGCGTCAGCAGGCCATGGGTCAGCAGCAGGCCCACCGCGGTGAACACGATCGGCCCGGTCATATCGAAGCGTTCCAGCCGCGCCGACAACGTACCCCAGGCAAACACAAGCCCGCCGATGATCGCCAGGTCGGCGGCGGCCGTCACTGCTCTCACTTCCTTCCCCACCACCGGCCAGCTGCGCGCAGCCACGACCTTCGAGACGACAATCATCAGAGCGTGAGAATGCGCCCGTAGGAAGCGCGGCGTCATCACCCGCCGCGGACGATACGGCACGGCCGGCCACCTGCAGGTGCCCAGCAGCAGGGCGGGCCTATGGAGACGACGAAAGACCCCGCCTCTATGGTGGACCGATGACGTCGGTCAAGGAGGTCCAGGTCACCTTCGACTGCGCAGAACCTGAGCGCGTCGCTCGTTTCTGGTGCGAGGTGCTGGGGTACGTCGTGCCGCCGCCACCGGAGGGGTTTGCTACCTGGGATGATTTCGACCGCTCGCTGCCGCCTGACCGTCAGGGTTCATGGTTCGCATGCGTTGATCCCTCAGGTGCGGGCCCGCGACTGTTCTTCCAGCGCGTTCCGGAAGGCAAGGTCGTCAAGAACCGGCTGCATCTTGACGTGCGTGTCGGCACCGGGCTCGTGGGTGAAGAGCGCCTGGCCGCGCTTGAGGCCGAATGCGCGCGGCTGGTCGCGCTCGGCGCGGTTCGCGTGCGGCTACTGCGTGCCGATGGCTACAACGAGTCGTGCCTGGTGATGCAGGACATCGAGGGCAACGAGTTCGATCTCGACTGAGTGGTCGTTTATCCCGGATTTCAGCAAGCGCGCGTATCCGACGCTTCGCGGAACCTGATGGCATCTCGTTCTGCGCCCAGACTCTCGACGATGGCAAGCGCGTCGGAGAACCTGGCGTGCGCGGCGGCTTTGTTTCGCCGCTGGCGGTCGAGCAGGCCGTGCGCGTGCAGTAGGCGCGCCTCGCCGTAGGGAAAGGGCATGGCACGGGCACGTTGTCCCGATCGGCGGCTATCAGGTCGCGCTGCTCGACCCGGTCAGCTACGAACCGCTGATGAGCCATCTCTACTACCAGTCCTACCTACCGGACAGCCTCACCCCTGATCCCGCGATCTACGACGCGATCATGGCCGACATCAACACGATTCCCCCGGACACCTATGTCGCAGTGGTAGCGGGATTCGCGATCGACCTGCGGAACTACTGGACCAGCCCTATCTGTACACGATGGAGGCCATGTCGGTCGTACTGACCTACGGCGGCAGCGAGTTGAGCGCAAATGACGCGCTCGCCCTCGGGTCGATGGCCGAACTGGTCAAGACTGGCTGATAGCCGAGGTTGATCACCAGCCGACCGCTGGGAGAGAACCGGTACCACTGGTGTCCTGGCTCCGCTTGAGGAGAGCCAGGACACCAGTTCGCCTCACCATGCGGCCGTCGAGAGCCCCGCAGCAGCTAGGGACCCACGCTGTCGCTATAACGACAGCCAGGGTCCCACGCTGCGCCGCCGCCGAGGTGGCGGCCTGGCTTGAGATGCTCCGGGCGACCGGCCACCGGACGACCGGTGCCGTTTCGGGATCGGGTTCCAGCCGGTACGCTCGCCGACCTCAGGCGGCGTCGGGATTTAGATGACTCGAAGTATGCTTCGGTCAACTATACTTCGGTCGTGCACGCTTCGGATTGGGATACGACCAAGCCCGCTCACCTGTTCGACCGCGACGCCGAGTGGAAAGGCCTGGTCTCCTTCGGCGCCGACGCCCGTCCTGGCGCGACGCTCGGCGTGGTGAGCGGGCGCCGCCGGCAGGGCAAGAGCTATCTCCTCCAGGCGCTAACGGCTGCCCTGGGCGGAATCTACTTCCCGGCCCTGGAACTGACCGAAGCGGTATCGCTGCGTGTGTTCGCCGACGAGCTCATCCGCTTCAGCCGATCGCCGGTCCCGCCGTTCCGGGACTGGCTCGAGGCCATCCCCTACCTGTTCAGGGTGGCCGAGGACCGTGCCGTCCCGGTGGTGATCGACGAGTTCCCCTTCCTGGTGAAGGCATCGCCCGCCCTGCCATCCATCATCGCCCGGGAACTCGGCCCGGGAGGGAGCGGAGCCGCGAGCCGGGCACGGCTCCTGCTCTGCGGCTCGGCGATGTCAGTGATGGGCGGCCTGCTGTCCGGGCGGGCACCGCTTCGCGGGCGGGCAGGTCTTGAGCTGATCGTCCACCCCTTCGGCTACCGGGACGCCGCCCGATTCTGGGAGATCTCCGATCCCAGGCTGGCCGTGCTCGTGCACTCAGTAGTAGGCGGAACTCCCGCGTACCGCCGGGAACTCCTGCGGGAGGACACCCCCGCAAACCTCGCCGACTTTGACGCCTGGGTAATCCGGACCGTGCTGAATCCGCAGAGCCCGCTCTTCCGGGAAGCCCGCTACCTCCTCGCCGAGGAGACCGAAATACGCGACCCGTCGCTGTATCACTCGGTGCTCGCCGCCGTCGCCGAGGGAAACAACACCTCCGGCGGAATCGCCGGCTACATCGGCAGGAAGTCCAACGAGATAGCGCATCCGCTCCGCGTACTCGAGGACTGCCGGCTGCTGATCAAAGAGCCCGACCTGTTCAGGTCGGGGCGGGCCAGGTACCGCATCGCTGAGCCGCTCATCACCTTCTACCAGGCCATCATGAGCCGCCAATGGGCACGCCTCGAACTCGGCGGCGGGCCAGCGGTCTGGCCCGGAGCCCGTGCACGCTTCCTGTCGCAGGTAACAGGACCGCATTTCGAAGCGATCTGCCGGGACTACGCGATCGCGGCTGATCCCGGCGTCTTCGGCGGCCCGCCAGGCGAAGTGGGATCCGGGGTCGTCCCGGACCCCGTGAACCGAACCCAGATCGAGGTTGACGTCGTGGTGCTCGCGCCGGCCGAACCAGGGCGCCCGCGCAAGATCCTGTCCCTGGGCGAGGCGAAATGGGACCGGGTCATGGACCTCCGCCACATCGAACGCCTGCGCCGGGCGCGGGATCTACTCGCCGTTAAGGGATTCGACACCCGGGACACGGTACTCAGCTGCTACTCAGGCGCAGGCTTCAACCGTGAACTGCAAGCCGACCCAAGCCACGAAATTCATCTTGCCGACCTTGAACAGGTCTACGCCGACTAATTCAGCGACCCATGGCGAAGGGAAACAGCAACCGGTTACAGGACTGACCGGACCTGAAAATCATTCGCGTAGCCTATGACCAAACCGGCTAATCCGGAGTCGCTCCAAGTGCCGTGATCACCAGTGATTCAGCTTGACACGAATGCCGCCGAGCGCCGCCGCGATGACCAAGACGGCTAGCAAGTAGTGCCGGATAACGCCGCCGACGATGACCCCGGATCGATGCAGAGCCGCTTCCCCGCCGCCACGAACCGTCCCCCGTTGGCGGGGAACTCCTCGATGATCTGGGCGCTGAAGTCCTGCGGCGATGTCGACATCGTGCTCCTGTCTGCTCATAGACGGTAGTGCAGGTATACGACGCCGCTGCGAAAGCGGCGCTCGTCCAGCAGCTCGAGCTCGGCATGGACGCCGGCGGGCAGGGCGCGCTTGCCACCGCCCACTAGTACCGGCCCGAGGAAGAGATGGCACTCGTCGACCAGCCCCTCAGCGATCGCCCGGCCGGCAAGCTCCGCCCCGCCGATCGTGATGTCGGATCGCGAGCTCTCCTTCAGCCGCCTGATCGCTGAGGCGTCGAACTCGCGCTCGATTCGGGTCCTCTCGCTGGACACCGTCGGCATCGTCCGGGAGTAGACAACCTTCTCGGCCGCCCACCAGATCTCCGCGAAGTCCCGAATCACCGCCGCCTGATCGTTGCCGCTCGACACGGTCTCCCAGTAGACCATCGTCTCGTACATGCGCCGCCCGTACAGATGGGTGCCGATTGGCCGCTCAAGGTCGTTCACGAACGCGAAGACCTCCTCATCCGGCGCCGCCCAGTCAAATTTGCCCTGCTCGTCCTCGACGTAGCCGTCGAGCGACGCGATCGCCGAATAGATCAGCCTGGCCATCTGAAACCTCCTGCGCTAGTTGCGGAACGCGGGTCCGCGCTCATCGAGGGCGTCCCGCAGGCCGTGATCGCGGTCGGCCCATGCCGTGCAGTTTCTCGATCTCGGATTCGCCGACCCCGCGCCAACTGCTCCAGGCGCGTGTACCCGGCACGCAGACCGCGATCAGGGAACTCATCGATCACTGGGCGGTACCGAATGCGGCCTCGGTCGACTGGTCCTCACCGGTGGCGTAGCCGTCCAACGTGATGACGAAATTATGTACCCGGAGCCTGGACACCGTTATCTCCTTCATGGCGTTTGGGTCATCACCGGTACCCCGGACGGATTCGCCGAGTCGCGTCGGGGAGGCAGTGTTCTTTCTCCCCGCCTGAGCAGCCGAACCCGGGCCTGCAACCACTGACCGCGTGACGCCACCTCGGACAGTGCCATCTCAGCGCCAATCTGAATGATTCCGCGAGGTCAGGGGCGCGACAGAGCCACTAGCCCGAGCCGCTCTCCGGGGCGGCGACGCGAAAGGAACGGTACGCATGCCAAGCGAGCGAGCAGGCGACCCTGGCAACCGAGGAAGCATGATCGCTGACCTCGCCGAAGGCGCAGGTCCCGGCTCAGTCGATAGCCGCCACCTTCTGCTGGTCGGCGCTGGGCCTGGCCTTGGAATGGCCGTGGCACGTCGCTTCGCCGTGGGCGGCTACCGGCTAACCCTGGTAGCGCGCAGCGCCCGCCCTGCCATCAATCATCGCCCGGGAACTCGGCCCGGGAGGGAGCGGAGCCGCGAGCCGGGCACGGCTCCTGCTCTGCGGCTCGGCGATGTCAGTGATGGGCGGCCTGCTGTCCGGGCGGGCACCGCTTCGCGGGCGGGCAGGTCTTGAGCTGATCGTCCACCCCTTCGGCTACCGGGCACGCCGCCCGATTCTGGGAGATCTCCGATCCCAGGCTGGCCGTGCTCGTGCACTCAGTAGTAGGCGGAACTCCCGCGTACCGCCGGGAACTCCTGCGGGAGGACACCCCCGCAAACCTCGCCGACTTTGACGCCTGGGTAATCCGGACCGTGCTGAATCCGCAGAGCCCGCTCTTCCGGGAAGCCCGAAACAACACCTCCAGCGGAATCGCCGGCTACATCGGCAGGAAGTCCAACGAGATAGCGCATCCGCTCCGCGTACTCGAGGACTGCCGGCTGCTGATCAAAGAGCCCGACCTGTTCAGGTCGGGGCGGGCCAGGTACCGCATCGCTGAGCCGCTTAACACCTTCTACCAGGCCATCATGAGCCGCCAATGGGCACGCCTCGAACTCGGCGGCGGGCCAGCGGTCTGGCCCGGAGCCCGTGCACGCTTCCTGTCGCAGGTAACAGGACCGCATTTCGAAGCGATCTGCCGCGACTACGCGATCGCGGCCGGCCTTGCGCTCGATCGCCAGCAGCCGGCCGCAGATCGAGGTTGACGTCGTGGTGCTCGCGCCGGCCGAGCCAGGGCACCCGCGCAAGATCCTGTCCCTGGGCGAGGCGAAATGGGACCGGGTCATGGACCTCCGCCACATCGAACGCCTGCGCCGGGCGCGGGATCTACTCGCCGTTAAGGGATTCGACACCCGGGACACGGTACTCAGCTGCTACTCAGGCGCAGGCTTCAACCGTGAACTGCAAGCCGACCCAAGCCACGAAATTCATCTTGCCGACCTTGAACAGGTCTACGCCGACTAATTCAGCGACCCATGGCGAAGGGAAACAGCAACCGGTTACAGGACCGGCCAAACCTGAAATACATTCGCTACCGAATAATTTCCTCTTCTTCGCGGTTTTTAATGCCTTTGCCCGTCCGGATCGAGGAACCAGCCCCCGTAACGATCCGGCGTAAGGCCTGTCAATCACCATGGCGGCGCTTGCGTCGTCACCGTACCGTTGAGGCATGGAGAAGCACCTCCATGCGGAGCACGCCTGGCGGGTCAGAGTGGATGGGCGCAGCCGTGGTGCCGGGGTGCTGCTCGACGAACGGCACGTGCTCACTTGCGCTCATGTGGCCGGGAACGAGGACGAGCCGGTATCGGTCCGAAGCGCTGTCTGCCGACCGGAGTGGAGCATTACCGCGCGCGTGGTTCCTGGCTCCCGGGCATACCAAGGCGGCGACACTCGACGCGGCGATGTCGCACTGCTCGTGCTTGACGAGGCGACGCCGTGCGACGCACAAACCAAGTTGTGGTGCGCCCCTATCTCCGGCGGCCGGGTGCGTGCGCACGGCTTCCCGAGGGCGGAGCCGTACGGCATCTCGGTCGACGCGGAACTCGCCGGCGATGGGGGTCGCGGGGGCGAACTCGGCTTGCTGAACCGGGTGCGAGCCGACGGGCAGTGGATCGAGCCCGGTTACTCCGGCGCCGGAGTGATGATGCTCGAAGGCGACCACGCGGGTCGGGTGATCGGCATCGTCGTCGCGGACTTCCATAACGCCGACGCCAGAGCCGCGTGGATGATACCAACCGAGACGATCCGCGAGTACCTGCCAGACGTCGCCCCATTCGTTGCTGGCGAGCCCACGCTTCGCGGACTATCCGATGACGGGCTACCAGAGCTGGAGCGAGACGATACTTTGCGGGTCGCCCTGACGCGAGAGCTGACGCGACTGCTCAGCGGCGGCTGGGCGGGGACGGTGGTGCTCCCTGGCGGCAGCGCCGGAACGGGTACGGGGTGGCTGGTACGGCTCGTCCGCACCGCCGATCCGGCGGCCCGCGCCGGGACTTCAGAGGCACAGTTCGCGGAGGCGCCCCGGGACACTGTCCTGGGGCTCGGGGCCATAGATGCCGCGTATGACGCCCGCGGTCGGTCGCTCTCCGAAATCACGCATTACCTTTCCGAACGATTCGGGCTACCCCCCGACGAGCCTGATCTGGTTTATCGGCTGTTGCGGCGCGTACCGCCAGCCTGCCTGGTCATCGTCGGCGTCGACCGGGCACAGTCCCCCGATACGCTCATGCGCGAGGTGCTGCGTCCGCTGACTGTTGCGGCCCGGTCGCGCGGCGTCCGTCTCGTGCTCGGATTCGACGGGCCGCTCCCTCGCAGGAAGCTGGCGTACGAGGTGGCGCTCGACCCTGAACCGCTCGTCGCTCGTTCCCAGCACAGCGTGACCGGTGCCGATGCGCAGGCGCCCGTCGCCGAGCTCGCCGCCGCCGAGGATGACGCTGCCCGGCTCAGCAGCCAGAACGAACGCCGGTTCCGCGAGCCGCCTACGCTGCCGCACGCCCACGCGCCTACGTTGCGCATAAGGCTTGCCGTAGCCCGCGTCACGGAACCCAACACCGAGCTCGCGGCCATCCGCGAGCTAGCTGTCACGGCGCTTGGCCAGATCTCATCGTTCACGCAGGAGTCGAGGCAACTGGACGAGTGCCTAGAGAATCTGCGGCAGGCGCTTGAGGTGAACCGGGAGCGTGCGACGCGTTACTTCGGCGCCGAGGACCAACCGCTTGCTGACCTGTACGACCAGGCCAACGACGCGGTGTGGCTAGCTCCGATCGACGTCACCGCCGCGCGCATGTCGGTGGAACGGTATATCGCCGAGGTCGAGCGCCGCATCGGCGAGATTGACGAGGACAAGAAGGACCATGGCTAGGTGCGACCGCCCCGATTGTGGCCGAGGCGACATTGACGACCAGGGGTTCTGCTCGGCGTGTGACCGCAGGCCACTGCGGGCTGCCGCACCGGAGACCGGCCCGGTTGTCGCAGGCGCCGCGCTGGTTCGCTCGGAACCTTGGTGGGGTCTGGGCCTCGTGACTGCCGACGCCATACCCGAGACGGTGGACGAGCCCGCGGACATCGACACGACCCTCGCCGAGGAACGCCGGTTCTGCGCGGGCTGCCGGCTCCCGGTCGGGCGCGGACATGACGGAACTCCCGGCCGGGTCACGGGGTTCTGCCCGGACTGCGGCCGCCGGTTCGACTTCACCCGCGCGCGCGTCGGCGAACTGGTTGCCGGCCGTTACGAGATCAAGCGCAAGCTCGGTGCCGGGAGCTTCGGGGCGGCGCTCCTGGCCTACGACCGTAACCTCGAGACGGACGTGGTCCTCAAGGATCTGACCAAGTCGGTTGCCGAGACCGCCCAACTGGAGCGCGACGCGCTCGTCGGGCTCAGGCACGACAGCATCGTGCGCATCTACGGCTACCAGCCCGAGGGGCCCTATCTCGTCCTGGAGTACGTGCGTGGCACGCCGCTGTCTGTTCGGGCCGACGACCGGCTCGAGGTCATCCTCGTGCACGGACTCCAGATCCTCCAGGCGCTCGACTACCTGCACGCCAGAGGATTGCTTCACATCGACGTAAAGCCGGAGAACATCATCAGGTTCGGTGAGCAAGGCGCCGACGGACCGCGCGACCGGGTACGACTTATCGACTTCGGAGCGGTATGGAAGCTCGGGAAACCAGGCCCAGTCACCAGCTACACGGAGGCGTACGCGCCTCCGAAGACAGACCGGGAACACATGTTCCCCACGGTCGGCTTCGACCTGTTCTGTCTTGGCTCGACCTTGCAGGTGCTCTGCCGTCGCCACCTCAGCGATCCGGCCGGGCCCGGTGTCGTCGGGCTGGACCGGCTGCTAAAACGTGCCACCGACACCAGCACGCCTGAGCGCAGGTTCGTATCGGCCCGCCAGTTCGCGGAACAGCTGAGCGGCGTGATCCGGCAGGTCGTGGCGGCGCCCACCGCCAGCAGACGGATCACCAGGCCCTCCGCGCTGTTCGGTTCGATGACCGCGCCGCTGCACGGCGGACTTGGCGAGCCACGCCCGCTCGAGCACTGGATCACGGCTCGCCTGCCGCAAGACCGCGGGTTCACGATGGCCGCGCCGTTCACCACGCCGGCACCCGCCGACGTGGCGGCGGCACTGCCGGCGCCGTTGGCTGATCCCGATGACCAGGCCAGGACGCAAGCCTGCCGAGCCTCGCTCGTCACGTGTCGCACAGCGCTGCGGCGCGGCGACCCCGAGGAGGCGCAGCGTATCCTCGGCCAGACACGCCTGCCTAGGTGGTTCTGGATCCGCGCCTGGTACTCCGGCCTGATCGCATTGGCCGGTGGCGACGCTTTCGCCGCCGACGACTACTTCAGGACTGTCCGCGACGCGCTGCCCGGCGAGTTGATCCCCCTCCTTGCCCTGGCGCTGTGCGCCGAGATCAGCGGCGAACTGGGCCAGGCACGCCTGCACTACGAGACGGTAGCCGACACCGCCCCGGCGCTCGGCGCAGCGGCCTTCGGGCTGGCTCGGACGCACCTGCTCGCCGGACGGCGCGCCGAAGCAGTGGCCGCGGCCGAACGGCTGGCAGGGGAACTCCAGGTGCAGGAAGTGCGCTTCGAGCGTGAGGCCCGGATCGCAATCGTGAGGCTGCTTGCCGCGGTCACGGACTTGTGCGCGCCAGTCGAGGCGGACCTGATGAGGGCCCGAGAACTCACCGACGAGCTCTCGGTGAGCGCCGATCTGAAGCTCGGGCTGCGCGCCGAGATTCAGTACGGAAGTTCCAGCATCACGGGCGACTGGCTGGCCCTGTCGGAGATGATCCCGGAGCTCGCGAAACTCGCCGTCAGCAGGTCGGACTTCATCGCCATAGTCGACCTGGCGAACAGTTTGCGGCCCCCGATCGAATGGTGGTGGCAACGCGCTCTACATCTGCGTGATCGCCCTGCGGTCAGCCCGTAAGCTGACTTCATGTTAGTGAGTGGTTATTTTCCGTCCCGGAGGAGATGACGGAGCCGGTGAGCGGCGGGACCGCAGGTGAGCTGAACTTCAACATCGAGATTGACGCGGCCCGTGACCTCGCAATCGGCACTTCGCGCGTCGACGCGCTTGTCACGGTTTCCGCACGCCCCACCGGGCTGGCCCCGCCCGCGGCGAGGCTCGCAGAAGTTCTCATCATGGACCGGTCGCTATCCATGATGAACGAGAACAAGATGCCTGAAGCACGGCGCGCGGCCTGCACCGCTATAGACGCGCTGCCCGACGGCGCGTTCCTCGGGATCATCGCGGGAAACCGTCAGGCCGAGTCCGTGTTCCCGTCTACAGGTGGGCTCGCCTCGATCGATGCCAAGACCAGGGCAGCGGCCAAGCGTCAGGTGATGCGCCTGCGGCCTGCGGGCGGTACAGAGATCGGCCGGTGGCTGTCCGCCGCCAGCCAGCTCTTCGCGACGCAGTCGGCCGCGGGCACCATGCGTCACGCCGTGCTGTACACCGATGGCAAGAACGAGCACGAGACGCCGACTGCGCTCGACGCGGCGCTGAACGCTTGCACTGGCCAGTTCCTCTGTGACGTACGTGGTCTCGGGGGCGACTGGGACTACAACGAGTTACTGCGCATCGCCGAAGCGCTGCACGGCGACGCCACCGCCGTGCTCCAGATCGCCGATCTCGCCGACGACTTCACCCAGCTCATCCGCCGAGCGCGGCGTCTGGTGGTGCCCAGGACGTACCTGCGCCTGTGCCCCAGCGACCGCTTCCTGATCGACTCCATTGCGCAGACGCACCCCGCCCGGGTCGACCTGACGCAACGCCGGCAGCCGGCCGACGGCGCGGTCATCGACATCCCTCTTGGTTCGTGGGAGGCCGAGACCAGGTGCTACCAGCTGACGTTGCGCTTTACCCCCGACACGCTGCCCACGGGAGAGGATCTGCGCGCCACCCGCGTCGAACTGCTCACGGAGATCGCCGACGGCGAACGCGAGCGGCGCGCCGACGCGGCGCTGATCGTCCGCCGACACGCCACACCCGGCTACCAGACCAGGATTCCCGACAGTCTCACCCAGATCGAGAAAGAGCGTGAGCTCGCCGTGACCATGCGGGCTTGCGCCGACGCGTGGCTGCACGGGCGGACCGCTGAGGCGGACGACGAACTGGACCACGCCATCCGTCTGGCCCGCGTAGCCGCGGACCCAGTCCGGCTGCGGCTGGTGGAGAGCCTCGCGGTCATTGGTACGGACGGCCGGACCCGGGTGCGCCCAGACGTCACCCGCGGCGAGATGCAGCGGCTCGGTCTCGACTCGACCAAGACCGGCACCTCGATCACCGGAGCGAACCGTGAGGACGAGGTGGACCGGCGGCCGGCCGAAGCGAGTGTCTGTCGCGCTTGTGGTGAAACGACATACACATGGCATCCCAAGCACTGCGAGGCATGCGGCGAGCCGTTCGACGAGAGGGGAGCGTCATGACCGTCAATGCGGCCGACCGGTACCGCCGGCTCCGTGCCGCTCATCCAGCCAGCGTGCTGAGGTGGCTCAGGAACGGCGTGCTGCTGTGCGTGCTCGCCGCCGCGTTGCTGTACCTATGGGTCGCGACTCAGGCGGGCAATGACATCGGCGCCGCGGGCCGGACCCAGTCGGCTGTTACGGATATCGGGAGCGCGGTAATAGCCGCGATGAACGCCGACACGGCGCTTGTGACCGTGTTCACCACAGAGGACGTCACGCTGACCGGCACCGGATCAGACTACGTCGACTACATCGACGAGGTGAGCAAGGACCTCACCCTCGCTGCCGAGGACAACGGCGCTGGCAAGGAGGGGACGAGCAGTATCCAGTACGTCCAAGCCCAGCTCCAGACCTACCTGTTGCTCAGCGAGAACGCGGTTAGAGACTACGGCCAAGCCGCGGGAGGACCGCAGCTCGGCGAGGCCGCCGAGGGCTACGCGTCGAGCAGCAACGGGGATCTCGTCACAGCGCTCCGCGCGCTGAAGGGGACCGAGCAGAACGCGCTTGGCGTACAGGATCGCGCGTGGCCGCTCGATCCCGGAGCGTTCTGGTGGGCGCTGCTCGGGCCGGTGGTCGCCATGGTCCTGCTCTCCATGGCGACGGCTCACGTGCTGACGCGCTACTTCCGGCGTCACGTCAGCCGGTGGCTGTGGGGTTCTCTGCTGGTGACCGCGGCGACCGCGGTAGCCGTGGGAGTCTTCAACTGGAGCGACGAGCGGCATCTGTCCGGCGATCCGTGGGCCGGGCATCCCGCCACGCTGACGTGTGCACTGCTCCTGTTCCTGCTGGCTGCCGTGCTAGCGCAGCTCGCCTACCGTCCCCGGCTGGCCGAATACCGATTCGAGTCCTCATGAGCAGCGTCAGGGCGCGGGCAGCATGGTGCCTGCTGGCACTCGGCCTGGGCGCAGCGGGAACGGGATGCGGCGGTACGCCGCCAGGTGAAACGGTGACTATCCTGGTTCCCTGGGCTCAGGAGTCCCTTGAGTACAGAGCGTTCCAAAAGGTCGTCGAGCCGTTCGAGCGCGAGTTCGATATCCAGATTTTGACCAGCCGGGCGCTCACTCAGCAGCTCGACGCCGACTTGGCGGCCGATGACCCGCCGGATCTGGTCGACCTGACGAGCCCGGCCGCGGTAGACAACTACGAGGGAGACCTCAAGCCGCTCGCCATAGATCTGAGTTCCTACAGCCAGCCCTGGCAAGGCCTGGCCAAGCTTGGGACTGGCAAGGTGTACGCGGTTCCCGTCAAGGCCGACGTCAAGAGCCTGATCTGGTACCGAAGGCGCGTTCTCCGGTCGCCTCCAGCGAGCTGGGCGGCGCTGGAGAACTTCTCCCGTCACGGCACACCATGGTGCCTCGGGCTGGCTTCCGGCCCGACGTCCGGGTGGCCGGGTGCCGACTGGGTGGCAGACATCCTGCTGTCCAGGTACCACGCCACTACGTACGAGAACTGGCTCGACGGCCAGCTGCTCTGGACATCCCGCGACCTCACGTACGCCTGGAACACGTGGGGCGAGCTCATGCGCAACGGTGCCGGGATCAATGGCGGAGCGCCGGCGGCGCTGACAACCGGGTTCACCGAGATTGAATCCGGGCGGTGTGAGCTCCAGCACGGCGCGCTCTCGGCCACGGGCCTGAAGTCGACCGCCGGGTACGACTACGTGCGGTTCCCCGCGATCGCCGGTACCGCGGCCCCGATCCTGGTCTCCGGCGATTTCATGGGCCGGTTCACCGACAATCCGAATGCCGAGAAACTGCTCACCTACCTCGCCTCTCGCCGGGCGCAGACGCTGTGGGTACAGCAGCCTGGCGGGTATGCGTTCTCGGCCGATCAGGCAGTGAAACCCGGTGTCTATCCCGCGGGAGTGCAACAGCAGATAGCCAAACTGCTTCAGCCAGCCGACAACTCCATGCTGTGCTTCAGCGCCGAAGACATGATGCTGCCCGACATGACCACGGCATTCGAGCAGGCCGTTCTCGACTACGTTGACACTCCTGCCTCCCTGCCGACGCTTCTGAACGGCATGCAGCAGACACAGCAAGGGGTTGGCTCCTCCCCACCGGCTCTGGCGAAAAGCGCGTGCGCCCAACCGTGATGCGAGAAGTACGAGGGAACTCCATGTTCGATGCCATCGAATTCACCCTGGATGACGGTACGACCGTCGCCGTCGCACCAGCCGCCAGGGCGGGCAGCGGTGCTGTGGGTTTGAGCGATCGCCTCGAAGTCGCGCAGAAGACTCTGCGTCAAGCGCTGGCACCGGTCACCGCCGCCGCAGCGCAAGTGATGGACGGCTTCCGCGAGACGGCAAAGCGTCCCACCGAGGTCGAGATCAGCTTCGGCGTCACGCTCGACGGCAAGCTCGGCGGCGTGATCGCATCGGCCGAGGCCGGCGCCCATCTCGAGGTCACGCTCCGCTGGCGGGAACCCGGCGCAACGCCAGACGACGAAGCCAGCCAGGACCCGCTTACGAACGTAAGTGAAATCGGCTGATACACGCCAAATTTCATCTTGACATCAGAAGTCCGCGTGCGGAACGGTATGTCAAGTCGAGCGCTTAGCTAAGGGCTGCATCAGTATGCCCGGGCGCACCGACCGAACGGCGGAGGACTCTTATGACAAGATCACTCGGCAAGCGGGGTCTATGGGTGACCCTCGCGGTTGTAGCAGCGGGAGCCGCCCCGCTGGCGTTGGCGAGCACTGGAGCATTCGCGCAACCCGCGTCGCATTCAGGGAGCGCCTGCGTCACGCTGGCCAGGATTGGGACTCGGGTAGGCCACAAGGCCGGCATCGTGCCGGCGGTGCCTGTCAGCAGTAGCTGTAAGGCCAGGAATCCTGGCCGTGTGGTGTCGAACGCCATGGGCAAGAACGCCGGCGTCGACGCCAACGGCCAGCCTCCGCTGATCTGGCACGGCGGCGCGATGATGGGGACGAAGCTAACCGGGCCTCTGGTCATCACGCCCATCTTCTGGAACCCGGCCGGCTTCTCGATGGATCCGTCTTACAAGGCACTCATCACCCAGTACCTATCGGACGTGGCCCATGCGAGTGGCACCGGTGGCAACGTGTTCTCGGTCGCGAGCGAGTATTTCGGGACCGACGGCCGGGTTCGTTACGACATCAAGCTGGGCAGCCCGGTCAACGACACCAACCCACTGCCTACGAGCGGCTGCACGGTGGCCGCAACGGACGGCTCCGGGATCTACGCGGACGGCTCAGGATATAGCGCTTGCCTCGACGATTCCCAGGTCAACGGTGAGGCCCATTCCGTAGCGACCGCGAACGGCCTGCCGGAGAATCTCTCTCACATCTATGTGGTGTTCCTGCCCAAGCACGTCGAGTCCTGCTTCAACCCAGGCTCGACAACCAGCACCGCCGGCGGTCAGGCCTGCACCATCAACAACCAGCCGACCGCGGCCTTCTGCGCGTACCACAGCTTCGTGATGCCAGGGTTCTCGTTCAGCAACACGCCGTTCGAGGAGATCTACGCGAACATGCCGTTCCCGGTCTACCTGTCAGCCACGGGGGTCACCTGCGGGACCAACATCAATTTCCCTGGAGTCATCGAGTCTCCGAACAACAACCCTGACGCCGACACTGAGATCAGTCCCACAAGCCACGAGATCAATGAGGCAAGAACCGACCCGGACACCAACTCCGGGTATTTCGACATTCAGGGCAACGAAAACGGCGACGAGTGCGCCTACCGTTTCGGCACGACGTTTGGCACGCCTGGTGCGCTGTTCAACCAGGTGATCAACGGCCATCACTACCTTACCCAGCTAGAGTTCAGCAACAAGTCGTTGTTCGAGTCCGGCGGTGGATGCCTGCCGGGCACGGAGGGACTTGGGCGTTAGCTCCCTCACCGACCGATTCAGCAAACAGGAGGCGGCCCCGGACAGCGTCCGGGGCCGCCTCTGGCTGTTACCCGCTGATCGTCACTCGCCGATCAGCGATGGGGCCGGTGCGGCCGGGCCTTCCCAGGTATCGAGGTCCTCGGCCATCCAGGCCTGCCGGTAGCGCTCGCTCTCGCGCCCCCCGCCGCCTGAGCCGCCGCTCATCGGGAACCCGCCACCCGATTGGGTCGCCGCGTCATCGGCCCCGAGGAAGCCGGTCGCCCCGGTATTACCAGACCCGACCTCGCCCTCGGCCATCCCCGGCCCGGTGCCGATCATCCCGTCGGAGCCCACGATCGCGCTCTCGCCAGGCAAGGACCCTACGTCCTCGCCGACTGCGCCCGCGCTTCCCGAGGCACCTCCGCCGACGCCACCGCCCGGCTCGCCGGTTCCGCCGGGCTCCCCAGGCAAGACACCGACTCCGCCGGGGGGCTCGCCGCCGAGTCCTGGTGCACCGCCCGCTCCCTGACCGGTGCCCGGGCCCGGCCCGAGACCGATGGGGCCCGGCCCGCCAGCTACGCCGCCGCCGGGCGAGGTCCCGCCGGACAAGCCGCCGCCAGGTACGCCTCCCGGACCGCCAGGGACGCCGCCAACGCTCGGCGGCGTACCGCCGGGCGGATTAACGTTTACGAGATGGATAGGTGGCGAAACGTGCCCGCCGGATCCGGTCGGCACCACGCCGCGACCGCCGCCAAAGCCAGCGCCGCTCACACCGGCACCACCAGGCTTGACGCCGACGACACCGCCGCTGCCGCCTGTCGCCGGGCTGACCGCGCCGCGGGCTGCGCTCGTGAGGCCCACGCCGCCGGCCGCCGCGCCGGCACCCCGGCCGGACCCTGAACCGCCAGTGGTCGCGGGGGCGTGGCCGGCCTTGCCGATCTTCGGCAGGTTGATGCTGACGCTGCCTGGCAGGGCAGCGTTGGCCTGGCTGAGCCGGTCGTTGAGCCGCTGCATGACCTGCTGCGCGGCATGATCCTGCGGATTGCTACCGAAAAAGCTCTCGATGGTGCCCATGACCCCGTTGCCGGGCGCCGTCCAGTTTTTGTAGTAGGGCAGGATCGTCTCGCCCAGCCAGGTCAGCACCTGACCGGTCTGCGCAGACGCATGCGAGAGCTGCACAGCCGTCTGGTGGAGTTGCTGCAAAGCGGTGATCGATGCCTGCGCCGTCGTCCCGTTCCAGCCGTCGGCAAGCGCCTGCGCGTGCGTGACCAGAGAATCCGCGATCGACTGAAGCGTCTTGGCCGCCGCCGTATGCGCCTTTCCCGCCTCTGCCACGGCAGAAGGGTCGAGGTATGAGAACAGCTTCTCGATCTCCGACGCCGTCATACCGCTAGCGGAAGCGGACGGGACCGCCATGGTCTTGATCTGGTAGGTGTTGCCGGTGACCGCACCCCACCCACCGCCACCTCCGATGAGCATCTGGTTCCTCTTCCCGCAGCCTCAGCCGCCGTTCGGGCGGCCCGGCGCGACGTCGGTGCCCACGTTGTTCGCCGCGGTCGCCGTGGTGGTCTCGGCGTCGGCGTAGTTGGTAACCGTCTGGTGCAGGTAACCGATCACCTGGTCGTAGACGTCGTTGAGTGACTGGTAGAACGTAGAGATCCCGTAGTAGGCCTGGCCGGCATTATTTCCCATCCCGTCCGCGGTTTCCCAGCCACCGAGCGTCGCGCCACCGGCCCCGCCGCCGTTCAGCGTGCTCAGCGTGTTCTGCAACTCGGTCAGGTCGGCATTCATCTGACCGGCCACCCGAGTCAGTGCGTCCCTGTGCACGCTGAACTGTCCGTCAGCTTTCAGACCAGGGGGCCAGTTCGACGTGGGCAACCCCGACGGCTTGAAGTCGTTGACCTTTCCCGACCCGTCCGAGTTGTACCCGCCCTGCCCGCTGCCCGCTGGTGTCTGCTGATCGAGTTTTTCCTGATCCGAAAGCGCCATGTGATCGCCAATCGCGCCCATCGTGAACCCGCGTTACTCCCACATCGCCATGTTGGTCCGCTCGGCGTTCGCGTAATTCTCGTTGGCGACGCCGACAACCTGGCCGAGCGCGGACACCACGTGAGCCATGTCGGCCGCAGCGGCGTCCCACTTCTTCTTAGCCGCGTAATACGCTGTCTGAGCCTCACCGGTCCACTGGTTCAGGCTGGACTGGAGCTGGGACTCCAGCGTGGTCAGAGTGTTCTGCAGCGCCTGGTAGGTCGAGCCGAAGTCAGCCTCCGCGGTCTGCATCGCGCCGAAATGTACGGCGGTGTATTCGCTCATCTTCGCGTCTCCTTGCCTTGCTACCGGTTCAGTGCGCTTGCGATCTTGCCCGCCGTCGTCGTGTTGGCCGACTCAACGGTGTTGTAGTTGGCGTGGCCGCTGACGAGCCGGGAGTGGATCCCGTCGAGCGCGCTGATCACGATGGCGAAGTCGCTGTTGAACTCGTTGAAGGCATTGGTGAACGCCGTGGACGCTTCGCCCTGCCAGCCACCCTGCAGCGTGTCGTGGGTGCCGACCAGCCGGGTCTGCTGAGCGCGGATCTCTCCGAGCGCGCTCTCGACCTGCTGGGCAGCGGTCACCATCGCCGCTCTGTTTACGGTTACCTGTCCAGCCATCCCACACCTCCCGTGAACTCTGGGCAGGACCAGGAAACTCTCCCGCCACGGAACATGACCAATTTTGGCTAAAACTAGGATTTGCGTCAACCCGGACGGGGAACTACGCGCTGTTATCAATTCGATACGCGAAACGTTCGGGCTATTTATGGTCGCCTCTTGATCTTCGGCCGCTGTTGGGTGTTATGACCGGTTAGGTGCGCCGCAAATACCGACGCCCATTACCGGCCGGACGGTACCGGTCTGGCTGCCCTTGCCGGGTCGAGCGCGGGGCCAGATGGGATCAGGTCAACGACGCCCGCGGGCAAGAGCACGGCCTGCGAGAGGCCGTAGCCGAGCATACCGGCCACCCTGGTCGACGCGAGGGCGAACCTGCGGCCGTCCGCCACCAGGAAGTAGCTGATCACGCCGGGGTCAGGGCCGGTCCCGGGATCGGCCCCGACCAGCGCACCGGAACCTGGCGGGAGCGTCACCCGGCCCACGCCGCCCGGTGCACCGGTCGGCACTCCGCCGGGCGGCATCTGCCCTCCGGCCTCGACCTGCCTGGTCAGGTTTCGGCCCGCGCCGGAGTACACCACGCAGAGCGGGACGGTTGGAGCGGGCGCCGTGACGGCGGGGACGCTGCTCGGCAACCCGCCGCCCGGTACCCTGACCGCCGAGAGATGGCCGTCGACCTCAGGCGGGCTCAGCGTGGCCCGGGCCGGCGCGCCCGGCTCGAAGCCCAAGAGTTGCGCCTGGGTCTGCGTGATCTGAGCCAGGCCGCCCTTGAGCATCACGTAGTACTGCGTGCCGGCCACCGCGGTCACGCTGAAGACCTGCCCGACAGCCACGAGCGCGCCGGTCGGGCCGGCCACCTTCGCGCCCCGGTGCGCTATCTTCGGCGGCGCGAACGCCGGTCCCTGGGGCAGCGCATTGAGCCAGACCGACGGCACCGCCACGACCGACTGGCCGACGCGCAGCAGCGCCGGGAGCAAGCCCGCTTGTATCGCCAGGCGCTGGCCATTCCAGATCACCCAGTCCTGGCCAAGCGCCCTGGCCACCAGCGCGCCACTCCCCAGCGGTTGACCGGTGACGGGGATGCCGACAGCCAAAACGGTAACGGTCTGCTTGCCTGCTACGGGAGTTGTCGTCTGAGCGGTGCACACAGACCAGGGCTGGCGGATCAGCAGCTTGCTGTCGGGCAACGGCTCGGGCAGCCCAGGAATGCCGATAAGCGGCCCGCGGGCGAACTTCGCGAGCGCCGACTGGCTCACTGTCTGCTGGTTCAGCGACGTGCTGTTCAGCGCTAGCCGGGCCGACGCGTAGTTCACCGCCGGGCAGAGCTCGTCACCCCGGCAGAAGACAAACGACGTACCGGTCTGCTTGTCGATGACCAGCGTGCCCGGCTGGTTCTGCAGCGGCGAACCGCCGTGTCCGATCAGGCCCCAGATGAAGAACAGCCCGATGACGATCGCACCGACAAGCACACCGGAGAACACCGCTACATTCAGGCGGCGCAACGGCTGGTCAGGGATATCGGGCTCGCCGCGCAGCAGCGCTAGCGACGCCCGCTGAGTCATCAGCCGGTGGGCCCGGAACAGATCCCTGCGGCTCTGCATAGTCATGGTGTCAACCGCCCAGGCCGCGGACCTGGCCGAAGACCCCGGCGACGCCGAGGGCGAGCGGGATCAGGCCGATGTTGAGCGCGGTGTCGGCGATGTCGGCTACCCGGCCCCAGAACGGCGAGGGCCGGTGACTCGGCAGCCACATGCCGACGCCGACGACCACGGCCACGCCGGCGACCAGCGGCCCAAGAGCGAGCGCCAGATGCTGTGCCTGGGAGGACCCGTGGACCTCGCCGATCGCGAGCAGCGCCAGGCCGCCGAAGCCGGGGACCAGCAGCCATAGCCGCTGACTCAGGCCGCGGAAAAGCCGGGCGCGTAGCAGCAGCGTGCAGGCAAGCACGGCGCAGGTACCCAGGCCAAGCCAGCTCCGGGTGAAGGCCAGCGCTACCGCCGCTGCCGCCCCCACCAGGCCGATGCCAGACACGGCGGCGGTCACGAACTGGTCGGCCGAGGCCGTCCGGCCGAACACCTCGGACCCATCGATGGTAAGCGTGTCCTGCCTCAGGTCGTCGGCGTGCCGCGGCACCTGGGGAAGCGCCATCCGCGCCAGCCAGAACGACACCGCGGGAATCAGCGGGGTGAGGGCCAGGGCGAGAACCGCGACCACGGCCGCCGCCGCGGCGAAGCCGACGCCGAACATATACCCGACCCAGGCGCCGAGGACGGCGAGCAGCGACGCGACCACGACGCCGAAGTACAGCCACAGCTCGGCCGACGCCACGGCGGCCACCACCGCGGTCAGCGCCACGGCCGCGAACGCCGACAGCATGTGCACGGCGCCGAGATGCGCGAGCGGTACCGCTCGCGCTGGCCCGAGCAGCCCGGCCAGGAACGCGTAGGGAAGCGCCGCGTAACCTAGCGTCGCCCCGGCCCGCGAGTCACCCGCGGCTCTCGATACCGACAGGACCGCGAGTAGCAGCGTGACCGCGACCGCCGCGGCCGCCACCCCCGGAACCGGCCCTGGCGGTCCCGAGCGGAGTATGAACACCGCTCCAGCGGCAAGCGCCGCCAGGGCCGCGCCCAGCGCCACCCAGCGGGCCTGGCGAACTGCCCACCGGCCAGGCAGATCGCTCAGTCCGCTCGCGATCACGTCGGCCACGTCGTCGAAGGCCATCCGCGGTATCTGGGCGCGGCGCGGCCGCAGATAGATCGTCTCGCCGTCGCGGAGGCCAGCCTGCTGCGGGGTCATCGCCGGAGCGAACGGCTCCTCGCCGAGGCGCTGCAACACCCAGCCGCCCTGCTCCCCCACCACGTCGGGTCCGCTGAGGCCCGCATGCTTAGCCACCGTGGGAAACAGATCAGCGAACGTCACATAGCCTGGGAAAGCGATGTCAATCCGCCGGGATGGACCGACGACGGTCACCCGGCACAGGTCCGATCCGGCTGCCGACGCCATTTGACCCCTTCCACGGATCGGGCGCCTGTACACATCCGTTGTGCCCGCCAGTCCGGAAATACAGCCGTAAAATATTAACACTCAGCGTAGGGCCAGCCGGCCGAATCGCGCTGCGCGTGCCCAGAGCGGCGGAAAGGAAGGCCGGGCCGTGAGCACCGTCGTCGTCCGCCGGACCGAGCGGCACGATCCGCCGGAGCTTCCCAGCGGTGAGATCCTGCTCGAGTCCCCGCCGGAGATCCCCGAGGCCGCGCCCGACAGCTTCCGGCAGACGCTGATGTACCTTCCGATGATCGCGATGATGGTCGGGATGGGCTCGATGTTCGCCGGGAACAGCTCGAACAAGATCCTCTATGTGGGCGGCGGCGCGATGGCCCTGGGCATGGGCGGCATGATGCTCACCCAGATGGGGCGCGGCCGCGGCGAGCGGAACCTGAAGCTCAACGGCCTGCGCCGGGACTACCTGCGTTACCTGGGCCAAGTGCGGCGCAAGGTACGCGCGGCCGCCGCGGCCCAGCGGGAGGCGCTTGAGTGGGTCAGCCCCGACCCGGGTGCGCTTGTCGCGCTGCTGATCGATCCCGAGCTACGGCGGGTCTGGGAGCGGCGCTCGTCTGGCGAGGACTTCGCCAAAGTCCGGATCGGCACCGGCACGCACCAGCTGGCGGTCAAGCTCGTGTCGCCGGAAACCAAGCCGGTCGAGGATCTTGATCCGCTCTGCGCGGGAGCTCTGCGGCGGTTCATCAGAGCCCACAACAGCGTTTCCGACCTGCCGATCGGGATCTCGCTGCGCGCGTTCGCCCGGATCGCGGTAAGCGGCGAGCCCGAGGCGGTCTACGGCATGGTCCGGGCGATGATCGCGCAGCTTGCGATCTTCCATTCCCCGGACGACGTGCACATCAGCGTGTGCGTCTCGCCGGATCGGATGGGGTGGTGGCAATGGATCAAGTGGCTGCCGCACAACATGCACCCGGTCGAGGCCGACGCGGCGGGACCGGTTCGCCTGATGGCGCTCGGCCTGCTACAGCTTGAGGCACTGATCGGCGCCGAGCTGGCCGCCCGGCCGCCATTTACGCCCGGCCGGTCGGGCGCTCTCCCCCTTCATGTGGTCCTCGTCGACGGCGGCTACCAGGTGGCGGAGTCCCGCCTGGGCACCGACGGTATCGAGGGTGCCGTTGTCATCGATCTGACCCAGGGCTCACTCGCCGTGCCGTCGACCCTGACCGCCCCCGCTCTCCGCCTGAGCGTCACCTCGGGCGTTACCGAGATGATCACCAGGGACCGGACCGGTGCCGAGGTGCGCTCGCCCATCGGCGTACCTGACTCGATGTCGCTTGCCGAAGCCGAGGCGTTCGCCAGGCAGCTCGCGCCGCTGCGGCCCGGCAGCGGCGCGGCCGACGACCCGCTAGCGGCCGACACCACGCTGACGTCGCTGCTCGGGATCGCCAGCCCGTTCGCGCTCAATCTGGGGGTCCTGTGGCAGCCGCGGCCGCCGCGCGGCCGACTGCGAGTGCCGATCGGCACCAACGCCGAAGGTCAGCCGGTCGAGCTGGATATCAAGGAGGCTGCGCAGGGCGGCATGGGCCCGCACGGCCTTGTCATCGGCGCGACCGGGTCCGGCAAGTCCGAGCTGCTGCGGACGCTGGTTCTGAGCCTGGCCCTGACGCACCCCTCCGATGCGCTCAACTTCGTTCTCGTGGATTTCAAGGGCGGCGCCACATTCCTCGGGCTTGAACGGCTGACCCACGTATCCGCCGTGATCACGAACCTGGCGGACGAGCTTCCGTTGGTCGACCGGATGCGCGACGCGCTGAACGGCGAACTGGTTCGCAGACAGGAGCTGCTGCGGGCGGCGGGCAACGCCTCGCTTCGTGACTACGCCAGGGCCCGCGAGCAAGGGGCCGACCTGCCATCCGTGCCCACCTTGTTCGTGGTCATCGACGAGTTCTCCGAGCTGCTGTCCGTCCGGCCGGACTTCATCGACCTGTTCGTGATGATCGGGCGGCTTGGCCGGTCACTCGGCGTGCACCTGCTGCTCGCCTCGCAGCGTCTTGAGGAAGGCAAGCTACGCGGCCTCGACACGCACCTGTCCTACCGGATCGGCCTGCGCACGTTTTCTGCCATGGAGTCGCGCGTAGTCCTCGGCGTGCCCGACGCCTACGAGCTGCCGCCGCAGCCGGGCAGCGGGTACCTGAAGTTCGGCACCGACGATATGACCAGGTTCAAGGCCGCCTACGTCTCGGGGTCGGCCGTTGCGGAGCCAGCCAGGACCCAACGGACCCGGATGCGCCCGGCCATCGTGCCGTTCGGTCCCGGCTACATCCGGCCGGAGATGGCACCGGACGGCCAGGAGCCCGTTCAGGCCGACCAGGCGGGCCTGGCTGGCCGGGCGGAAACCCTGCTCGACATCGTGGTCGGGCAGCTCGCCGGGCACGGGCCGGACGCGCACCAGATCTGGCTGCCGCCGCTTGGCCAGCCGCCCACGCTGGGCGAGCTACTTCCCTCGCTGATGATCACCCAGCAGCACGGGTGCACGGTGCCCAACTCGCAATTGCGGGGCGGGTTGCGCGCGGTCACCGGGATCGTCGACCGGCCATTCGAGCAGCGCCGTGACCCGCTGTGGGTCGACCTTTCCGCCGCTGCCGGTCACGCCGCGGTCGTCGGCGCGCCGCGCAGTGGCAAGTCCACCATGCTGCGGACCTTGATCTGCTCGCTGGCGCTGCTGCACACGCCGGCCGAGACGCAGTTCTACTGCCTCGACTTCGGCGGCGGATCGCTTGGCAGCCTGGGCGCGCTGCCGCACGTCGGCGGCGTCGCCGCCCGGCTCGACACGACCAAGGTCCGGCGCACGGTCGCTGAGGTGCGCGGTGTCCTCACCCGCCGGGAGAAAGAGTTTGCCGGGCAGGGCATCGAGTCGATCTCCGCGTACCGGACGATGCGCGCCAGCGGCAAGATCACCGGCGACGGGTTCGGGGACGTGTTCCTGGTTGTGGACGACTGGCTGACGCTGCGCCAGGATTTCGAGGACCTCGAGCAGGAGGTCACGGCCATCGCGGCCAGAGGCCTGGGCTACGGCGTGCACGTCGTGGCGTCGGCCGGCAAGTGGACGGAGTTCCGCCCCGCGATCCGTGACCTGTTCGGCACCCGGCTTGAGCTGCGGCTGGGCGACCCGTACGAATCCGAGATCGACCGGAAGCTGGCGGCGAACGTGCCCGAGACCTCGCCGGGCCGCGGCATCACCCGCGACGGCCTGCACTTCCTGACCGCGTTGCCGCGCATCGACTCCCAGCCCTCGCCCGACACCCTGGCCGAGGGAGTGCAGAAGCTGGCCGAGACGGTAGCGATGGCCTGGCCCGCCGATCGCGCGCCGCGGGTACGGCTGCTGCCCGACTCCTTCCCGGTGACCGCGCTGCCCGGCTCCGCGCAGACCGGCACGAAGATCGCGTTCGGCGTGGACGAGAGCACGCTGTCGCCTGTGCTGCTCGACTTCGGCGCCGACGCGCACCTGCTGGTCTTCGGCGATGCCGAGTGCGGGAAGTCGAACCTGCTGCGCCTGCTCGCCGAGAGCGTGACCGAGCGGTACGCGCCCGACCAGGCCCGGCTGATCTTCATCGACTACCGCCGGGCGCTGCTGGACAGCACGGAATCGGAGCTCACGCTTGGCTACGCCGCGTCCTCGGCCGCCGCGGCGCCGATTATCGGCGAGGTGCGCGAGGCGCTCACCCAGCGGCTGCCGCCGCCCGACCTGACGCCCCAGCAGCTCCGCAGCCGCTCCTGGTGGGACGGTTCTGATCTGTTCCTGATCGTCGACGACTACGACCTCGTGGCCGGGGCCACCAACCCGCTGCTCCCGATCGCCGACCTCGTCCCGCAGGCCCGAGACATCGGACTGCACCTGATTCTGGCCCGGTCGGCGGGTGGCGCCGGGCGCGCGATGTTCGACCCGATCATCCAGCGTGCCCGCGAGATGGGCTCCCCTGGGGTGATCATGTCGGGGGCCAAGGACGAGGGTGCGCTGATCGGCGGCGTCAAGGCACAGGCTCAACCGCCCGGCCGCGGCTTCTTCGTCGAACGCCGCACGGGCAGCCGACTGGTCCAGGTGGCGCTGCTCGACGACGGACGACGCCCGCCAGCGTCCAGCACACCGCACACGATCGAGATGTCAAGGCCACGTGCTGTCGGCGAGGCTGTCATCGGCAGCGTCCCGCGCCAGCCCGGCGCGCCATCGGCGCCGTCGGCCCGCTCGCCAGACCATGGCGCCGAGGGCGACTAGGGCCGCGGCGCCGAGCGAGCCACCAGTCGCCTCGATGGCTGAGCGGGCCGTCCGGTCCGGCGGCGGTGTCCTGGACACCGAGACCGGCGCCGTGGCCAACGGTGACGAGTTCCGCGCGGGCCCGCTGCCGAGGATCGCGGTGACCGCCTCGACGGGGTTGACCAGCCCGTTGCCGGTTCCCTGACCTGCCCCGCCGTCCGCGGTGGCCACGATCCTGGCCACGACCTGCCGCGCGGTAAGCCACGGGTAGCGCGATCGCACCAGCGCGACGACCCCTGACACGAATGGCGTGGCGAAGCTTGTCCCGGTCAGGCTGTCCTGCTGGTAACCGCCGGGGAACGCGCTGGTGACGTTCACGCCGGGCGCTGTCACCGCCGCGTGCGACTTCCGATCGGAGAACGTCGCCAGCGCACCGCTGGAGTCCACCGCGCCGACCGACAGCACGCCTGGATAGCTCGCGGGATAGAACGGGCCGGTGCCTGTGGTGGTTCCGTCGTTTCCTCCCGCGGCCACTATCACGACGTTCTTGCGCAGCGCGAAGTCCACCGCCGACCGGAGCCCGGGGGTATTGGCCGTGATGATCGAGACGTTGATGACCTGGGCACCAAGGAGAACCGCGTCGCGGATCCCGTCGGCCAGGATGCGCGCATTGCTGTTCTGGCTGTACACCTTGACCGACAGGATCCGCGCGGCGGGCGCCACGCCCTCGAATGGCATGCCCTGGGCCTGAATGTCGCTGGCCGCGATGATCGCTGCCACCGACGTGCCGTGACCTACGCAGTCGGCCAGCCCGGTCTTGGTGAGATCGACGGCGGTGACCCGGCCGGTGAGCTGCCTGCTGAAGTCCACTCCGCTATCCACCACCGCGACCGTGACACCCTGGCCCCGAGTCAGCGGCCACACGTCACTGAACTCCAGCGCCTGCTGAGCCCACGGCTCCCTGGTGACCCGCGAGGCCGCAGGCAGGCCCGGGCAGTTCTGCGTAGGCCTGGGCATAGTGGCCACCGGCACAGGCAGGGACGGCCGGGCCGGTTTCCGCCGGACGACCGTTGGCTTGGGCGACGGCTTGGGCGTCGGCTTAGGCGTCGCCCAAGCCGATGTCACGGGTGCCACCGCCATGGTGGCAAGCACCGCGCCAAGCACCACTACACCGATCCGGCTCATTCGTGTAGCTAACGTCGAAGGAGGTCGTCGGCGCTTGTGAAGGGGAACCTGAGCTCGTCAAGCGCGACGCCGCCAGAGCGCCCGGCGAGCGCGAGCGCCCCCTCACCGACCCTGCGGGCCAGTTCGGGCGCGATGTGCTTCCTGCCCGAGCCAGGGTGCAGATCCCAGTGATGCAGCGGCCGGGAGCCCGTCGCGCGGACGGCGGGCGGAGCGTCAAACTCGAGGTACAGCCGCGGGGACCAGTAGGCGACATAGAAATAGGTCCCCTTGCCGCTAAGGCTGTACGTGTCCTGATCCTGGTCCTCGATCTTGAAGTCACCGCCGTAAGGACGCAGCACCTCGATCACCTGGTCAGGGGCCACGGCCTGCTCGCTGTACACGGACGTGATTAGAGCTAGGTCCGGCGGCGCGCCGGCGTACTTGACGGTCCCGCCGAACCGGTCCGCCAGGCCACGAACGAGGCGGTCGCAGTCGCGCTGCTTCGCCTCAAGGCTGCGTCGGTCCCTGTGCCTTTGCAGGGCCGCCTCCGCGTAGTAGGCGACTGCCATCCCGGTCGGCAGCTCAGCCTGCTGCTCCAGCTCGGGGGTCAGCGTCACCGGCCCGAACAGCAGCACCCCGTTGCGGAACACCAGCCTGCCGCGCCAGGCACGAGCACCGGGGTCGTACAGGCGCGCCGCGTCAACGAGCGCGCCGCCCGGGTCGCCGGTCAGCAGCAGCGTGGTCTTGCCCGACAGCTTGCTTGGGGAGCGATCGAACAAACCCATCCCGTGGCGCCTCCAGGTTCAGAACAGGGACGTGATGCCATGCCACGCGCTCTTGGCCAGGCTACCGACGTCGGAGGCCAGGTGCTCGGTGTCGTGCCAGGTATCGACCCCGGCGGCGCCGAAGTCGGTGACGATGCCAAGCGCCCCGTGTTCCTTCCACTGCTCGCCGAAGTCGGCGATGTAGTTGTGGGCAAAGTCACCCACGCCGTAGGCGACCACGCCGGCCGCGGCGACGCCCGCCGCCACGCCGAGCACAGGCGCGCCGGCGAAGATGGCGAGCCCGGCGACCGCCCCGCCGGCGGCCGTGGCCAGGGCGATGCTGCCTACCGTGACTCCAGTTTCGAGCGGGTAGGCCGCCCAAGCCGGTACACCTTTGCTGATGTCCTGCTGAGCGTTGAGTACCGTGCTGATGCCGCCGGCGACGACGTCAACCACGGGGAGGTCGAGCGCCTTGGAGAGCAGCTTGGCGTCGCTGAGCCCGGCGGGGAGCCCGTCGACGACCTTGCCGAGACCCGGCAGGTCATCCAGGCGGGTGCCGAACAGCTTGGAGATCGCGTTCTCATCGGCCTGCGCGTTGGTCAGGGTCTTTTCCACCGAGGCGACTTCGCCCTTGACGTCCGCCAGCTCGGCCTTGACATCGTCGGGCATCACGCCGAACCGGCCACTTGCCTGCCGGGCAGCCTTCTGCGCCGCCTCCCAGGCCCCCTGCGCCTTTCCGAGTTTGGCGGTGACCTCGTCCAACATGTCGGCAACCTTGTTGGCGTAGGCGGTCTTCGATGCCACCAGGTCGAGCAGCAGGGCGGAGATCGTGTTTCCCTCGCCGACTTTCGCCGGAGTGCCGCCGGAGTCGCCGCCGGGCTTGCCCGGCGTGATCGCCTGGCCGAGCTTCACCAGTGCGCCCGCCGCCTCGACCCGGGCATTCTCGGCGTCGGCTTTGCACTGCTGGTAGAACGAGTCGTAGCCGACCCGCCAGTCCTCCTGGGTCTTGTTGCTGTAGCAGACCTGGGGTGGCTGCCCGTCGGCGCCGACCTGGACGCCATGCGCCGCGGCCTTGCCAGCGGCGCTCTCTAGCGCATTCTCGATCTTGGAAAGGTTCGAGGCGAGCTGGTCGACGACGCTGCCGGTCTGGATGACTACCAGCCCGACGGCGTTAACCTCCGCCGAGACCTTCTCCCAGTTGCCGGTGAACGCCTGAGCCGCCGAACCCCGCCAGCCCGCGTCGGTGACGATCTGGTCAACCTTCTTGTTCAGGGCGGTGACCACGGATTCCATTTCGGGCACGTAGCCATAGAGCGTGCCTGCGAACGCAGCAAGCCCGTGGATGTCGCCGCCCACCCAGTTGTAGCTGAACGACGCCAGCGGCAGGAGGGATCTCGTCGGCAAGGTAGCGGTACCAGACACGGTTCGTCCTTCGCTGACGTTAGTTGATCTTGAGCGGGGAGCTGATCTGGTTGCAGAGCTGGGTCAGGCTCTCCTCGGTGTGCGCGTAGTTGTCGTGCGCCTTCTTCAGCTTCGCGGAATCGACGTCCATCACGCCGGAGGCCTGAAGGTGCAGGGCGCCGATCATCTGGACCACGGCCTGAAGGCTCTGGTTGAACGCGCCGTCTCCGCCATCCGGGCACGCCGGGCCGTCGTCGGGCATGATCGCCTTGTACGTCGCGGCCTCGGTCCGGAACGTGGCCGACGCGTCGAGCAGGTCCGACATCACGACCTGGAATCCGCCTCCACCGCCACCGTCTGCTAGCAACACAACTATTGCCTCCCGATCAGGGCCTGCAGGTCGCTCGGCTGCCACCGCCACGTGCCGGGCTGGGCCACGGGGTCAATCACGACTCTGTCCACGCCCGCGCCGCCCATGATCGTCTGGATGTTCCGCAGCGGCACCGCGACCCATGGCTGGTCAGGGCCGAGCGTCTCCACCAGGTGCCCGACGGTCGTGAAGACCGGCAAGGCCCGGCCGCCGTCCGAAATCTCACGGACCTCGAAGATCACGTCGCCGTCATGACCCGGGCGGATGTCCTGGCGTGCGGGCGCTATCACGATCTGCCCTCCTCCGCCGCCCGCCGGGCCTCCGCCCATCTCGTCTGCCCTTTTCACGGTGCCGTCCCTGCCACTACACATACCGGATATCACTAAAAATCGTACCCGAGCCAACCAGGCGGGCACATGCTATTCGCGACCAGAAACGGCGACCTGACGGCCTACGGACAAACGGCGAGGTCAAGACGGAGCCGCCAGCGGCGCCGCTGGCTCGGCGTCGGCGACGGGCTCAGCCTTGGCCGGGTCGCCCGGCGCACGACGGGTTATCCCGGTGACCACCCATGCCCGACCAAGGGCGCTGCAATACAGAGCCACCAGGACGAGGACCAAAGCATGCTGCAGCCCGGCACTCTGGGTGTTCGCCAGGAGCGCTACGGCGAGGCCGAGCTGGAGTGTGTAGCTCCCAGCCGAAATCGACGCGAAGGCGATATTCAGCGTTCTGGTTCGAGAGCTACGGGAGAAATTCCCAGCCCGCTGTGCCCTCGGTATCAGCCCTCTGGTCGCCAGCAGGCCGACGGCTGCCATTGCGAGGCTCGATAGCCCGAAGACGACTGAGCCACCGGTCAAGGCCACGATCGAGACGATGAAGATGTCTACCAGGGACACAAACGCGCTCCCGGCCAACACAGTTCGCAGCTCTCGGGTTGTGGGGTTCGCGTCATCGGCATTGACGACCGATACGGCGACTACTAGCAACCCCAAGATGGCAGCGGACGCTCCCGCGCTTGTGATGAAGAAGCTCTCAAAGTGACCCACCACAACGCCACCCTATCGGGGCCCGACTGCACTTAGCGGGAGTGTCCTGAGGGCCATGCATGCAGCTGACGAACCGCGGCCTTCGAGGCGCGGAACTACGCCGGCGTGCCGGCGGTCGACAAGGATCCGCGAACCTACATCATCCAAGCCGAGGCCGCCCAGCGGCCGGGCGCGGCCGGTTCGCTCAACATCGGCGGCCTCAACTCGCCTCGCCTGAACTAAAGAACGTAGCGAAGCTGCCCGCGACTACGGCGACGACGAAGCAGCGAATCATGCCGTGACGCGAGCTTAGCGAGATCGTCACGGCTCGCGCATGGGACCCGGTTTCCATGGTCTGGGAGAGCTGTCCGCTCTATGCGGCTGTCGCGTAACTCGTTCACGCGCCGGGCCATGATCGCGGAAGGCCGCTGCCGGTCCCCCGCGACCCGGCGCGATGGATTGCCACATCCAGCTGGGAAAAGAGGTATGAATTCGGCATTCCACCGCAGCCTCCGGCGCGAGCCGCCACGGCGAGCCCCCGCGCCAGCTCCCCGCGCTCAGCGCCCCCGCGGCCGGCGGACGCCCCCCGGCCACCGCTCTTGACAAACAAGATCACTAGTTATGCGGCAGCCTCCCATTTACGAAAAGTCTCCCAAGCACGAAAGGCTATTGAAATTCTGGCCGGAAAACTAATATCCAAAGTCCCCGATCCATCTGGGATCGAGCCGACCACATCGGCGTAGGCAACCAGCACATGGCCGGCCGACGCTAGGGCGAGGTCGGACGCCCGGGCGACGCGGCGCACCATCACCGTGGTGAGCTTGACCGGTCGCGGGTGGTGCGCCACCGGCCGGGGTCCGGTAGCAACGTGCCTGGCCTGGCTGTCGCCGATTTCTACGACGGTGATCGCCGCAGCCGCGGCAGCCACCGCAACCGCCGTCGCGATGGCGGCCGCCGTCCGTCGCCTGCCAGCCAGCCGCGAACGCCATGCTCAGCCAGCCCACCGCGACGCTTGGCGCTGTCCCCGGGCCTACTCCTCGGCCAGCAAATGCGCGGCCGGCAGACGTCGCAGTGCCTGAGCTGGCAGTAGCGCGGCGCACGCCGTCACGACGACCCCTGCCGCTACGGCGGCCACTGCGATCAGATAGAGCCCAGCCGGATGCTGCCCGGTGAATTCAGACGCGCCCGCCAGGCCCAGGCCGGCCCCTCCGGCGACCAGGACACGCTGGCTGGGGTCCTCAGCCGGCAGCGAGCGCATCTGCTCAGGCAACTGCACGCCCTGGCCCAGGCCCGGGACGACGGGCCGGCCGCGGTCGACGCGCTCCTGATCACGGCCGCTGAGTTGCACATCAGGGCCGACCTCGGGGTCGTCGGCGCCGCGGAAAAATCTTTGGTCATAATGGCTGAGTCCGAATCCATGGGCATCGATGACCTAGCTGGCAGACCTCTCGGCGGGCGCGGACGCGGCGACCATCAGGCTGAACCGGCCTGACAAGCGTCGAGTAGCAGTTTCGCGGCCTCCGTCGCCCCGTCGACGCTGATCGTGCCGGCTATGGCGGTCGCTCGTGCGCGGGTCTGGGGGGTCAGGACCGTCCTGAGTGCGGCGGTCAGTGACTCGGTGGTCGGAGCCTGCACGTCATGAGCCACGCCGATTCCCAGGTCAGTCACCCGGCTGGCCCAGTACGGCTGGTCCCCCCACTGCGGCACCACCACCTGGGGGACGCCGGCTCGGGTGGCGGTGGTCGTGGTGCCCGCACCACCGTGGTGCACGACGGCGGCCACCCGTTTGAACAGTGCCTGCTGGTTGACCTCGCCGACCGCGAGGCAGTCGCTCTGGTCGTCAATCGGGGCCAAGCCGGCCCAGCCGCGGGCGATGAGCGCGCGGCGGCCCTGCGAGCGGATCGCCTCGATCGCCACCCGGGCGATGTCCGCCGGGGCGCGCATGCTGCCAAAGCTCACGTACACCGGTGGCGGACCGGCGTCCAGGAACCCCTCCAGTTCGGCCAGGAGCGGCCGTTGGTCGGGCAGAATCCACGCGCCGGTCTGCACCACGTCGAGGTCGGCCGGCTCCTGCCAGGGCGCCAGGACTGGGTCCGCCGCCAGCCACGGGTGGTCGCCCAGGATGTAGCCGCGGACGTTGTCCACCGGCGGCAGGCCGTTCGCCACGCGATGGGTGTTGAGCGCCGGGCCGTACAGCGCCTTATAGCTCTGGGCATCAAGTTCCCACAGCGCCCGGTTGTCGGTCACATCCGGCGGGAATGGCCGGCCCGGCAGCGGGAGCGGCCGGTGCTGCGGCGACGGCAGGGCGAGCGGGAAGTAGCTCACGTGCACGGAATGAATGCCCAGTTTCTCGGCCACCGACCGCGCGGCCGCGGCGGCCGGTATCAGGCCGCTTGCCACCAGCGCATCGCATCCGTCGGCTGCCGCGGCGACCTTATCGAACCAGGCGGCCATCAAGTCGGATACGATCCGGGGCACGTCGGCCGCCGAGGGCGGCCTCACCCCGTGCACCAACTGGCGCACCGGCTCGCCGACTGGCACCAGCGGCACGCCGACCTCGGCCAGCCGCCCCGCGCAGTCAGGCGGCGCGCACACGAGCGCCTCCGCGCCCAGTGCCTGCAACCCGGCCGCGAGTCCCAGCAGCGGTTCAACGCCCCCGCGCGAGTCATAGGTCGACAACAGCACACGCATTTCGCGTTACCTCTTCTGTAGATTCCGGGTCCGGCCTGCGATTATGCGGCATGACCCGGGTCTTGCCGCAAGCCCCCTGGTGTGCTATAGCTTGGAAGTGGCAAGGAGCAGCGCTCCTTGCCTTTCCGTTTCAGATGGGCTTCGGAAACGTCCGCGAGCGAACCATCAAACCCGCCATGGCCGCCGTCGCGGAACTGCTCAGCTGACCCGACCGGCCGACGGCCCGTTGCGCCCCGGCAAGATCACGTATTACGTTATTACTCGATTCGCGCCGGGTGGGTGCACCAAGCGAACGGGGCTGCGACTATGCGGGTTGCCGAGATCACCAGGGACGAGACCGCCGTGCGGGCCAGGCTGCTTCGGGTCCGCAGTTACGATATCGAGCTGGACCTGACCGGCGGCGCGGAAGCGTTCCGGTCTACCTCGGTGATCAGCTTCGGCTGCGCCGAACCGGGCGCGGTGAGCTATGCGGACCTGATCGCCGAGACCGTGCACGAGATCACCCTCAACGGCGCGGCGGTCGACCCGGTGAGCGCCTGGCAGGCCGGCCGGATCGAGCTGGCCGGGCTGGCCGCCCGCAATGAGCTGCGCGTGGTCGCCGACTGCGGCTACGGCACCGGCGGGGCCGGTTTGCAGCGGTCGGCGGACTCGGCTGACGGTCGGATCTACACGTTCACCCAGTTCGCGGCCGCGCACGCCAGGCAGGTCTTCGCGAACTTCGAGCAGCCGGATCTCAAGGCGACATTCGCGTTCCACGTGACAGTGCCCCGGCACTGGATCGTGGTGTCGAACCAGGCCGCGCCCGAGCCGGAGCCGGCCGGGGATGAGGCCGCGGTCTGGCATTTCGAGCCGACGCCGCGGATCTCGACCTATCTCACCGCGATCGCGGCCGGCGAGTACCACCTGGTGCACCAGTCGCACACCACCCCCAGCGGCCAGGTGATCCCGCTGGCGCTGGCGTGCCGGCAGTCGATGGCCGGGTACCTGGAGTCCGAAGAACTCCTCGCGATCACCAGGCAGGGACTTGACTACTTCACCGGGCTGTTCGGAGCCGCCTATCCGTTCGCCAAGTTCGGCCAGGTCTTCGTGCCGGACAACGCCGGTGCGATGGAGAACGCGGGCTGCGTCATCATCAGCGAGTCGCTGCTGTTCCGGTCCAAGGTGACCGACGCGATGCGGGAACTCCGGGCGTATGTGATCCTGCACGAGATGGCGCATCAGTGGTTCGGCGACCTGGTCACTATGCGGTGGTGGGAGGACCTGTGGCTGAACGAGTCGTTCGCCACGCTGCTCGGGTTCCAGGCAGCCGCAGAGGCCACCAGGTTCACCAGTTCCTGGACGACGTTCTGCACCCGCAAGGCCGGCGCCTGCCTGCTGGACCAGCAGCCGTCCGCGCATCCGGTCGCGGCTGACGTCTCGACGCTCAGCGCGGCCGAGTCCAACTTCGACGCGATCAGCTACGACAAGGGCGCGGCGGTGCTCAAGCAGCTAGTCGCCTACACCGGCCGGGACAGCTTCTTCGCCGGCATCCGCGCCTACTTCGCCGAGCACGGCTGGCAGAACGCGGCGCTGGCCGACCTGCTCGCCGCCCTCGCCGCCAGCTCGGGCCGGAACCTGGCGGGCTGGTCCAAGGCGTGGCTGGAGACCGCCGGGCCGAACACGCTGCGCCCCGGGTTCAGCGTTGGCCCGGACGGAACGTTCACCAGCTTCGCGGTCCTGCAGGAGGCACCCGAGGCGCACCCGACGCTGCGCCCGCATCACATCGCGATCGGCCTGTACAACCGGGACGGGGGCGGGGCGCTAGTACGTACCTGCCGGGTCGAGGCCAACCTGAGTGGACCGCGCACCGATGTACCCGGCCTGGCTGGCCTGCCGCAGCCTGACGTGGTTCTGCTCAACGACGATGACCTGGACTACGCCATCGTCAGGTTCGACAAGCGCTCGCTGGCGACGCTGACCGCGTCGATCGGGCGGTTTGATGACGACCTCGCGCGCACGATCTGCTGGAACGCCGTGACCGACATGGCCAGCCAGGCCGAGCTGCCGGTGCCCGCCTTCGTCCGGATGGTCGCGGCCGGGATGGGCCGCGAGCAGTCGGTCTCGGTACTGACGAACGTGCACAGAACCACCTCCTGGCTCCTCCAGCGGACCGCGGACCCTGCCTTTGTGCCCGAGGGCACCGCGCTGCTGGCGGCCGAGGGGATCGCGCTGCTGGCGGCCGCCGGGCCCGGCAGCGACCTCCAGCTCGCCTGGGCGCGGCTGCTCGGCTGGACCGCCACGACGCCCAGCCAGCTCGACTTCGTCGCCGGGCTGCTCGACGGCAGCACCAGCATGCCCGGCCTCGCGGTCGGCACCGAACTGCGGTGGCGGCTGCTGCACCGGCTGGCCGCCACCGGCCGGGCCGCGGACGCGGAGATCGACGCCGAGCTGGCCCGCGACGCCACCGACGCCTGCCGCCGCTTCGCGCTGGGCTGCCGGGCGCGGATCCCTGACGCCGAGCACAAAGCGGCGGCGTGGCGGCTGGCCGCCGAGTCGGCCGACCTTGGCCTGGAGGGCTCGCGCGAGGTCGCCCGGTGCTTCAACATGGCCGAGCACGCGCAGCTGATCGCGCCGTACGCGGAGAAATACTTCGCCGAGCTGCCAGTCATCTGGGCGACCAGGACCGGCTGGCTGCGCAGGTTGATCGGCGCTGAGCTGTTCCCGTACTCGGCGGCATCGCCCGAGCTGCTCGACCGCATCGCGGAGTTCCTGGCCGAGCCTGGCATCGACCCGGCGCTCGCCCGGGTGGTGATCGAGGGCCGCGACGTGGCAGAGAAGGCGCTGCGGTCGCGCGCGCTGCCGTCCTAGTCGGCCCGCTCAGACGTCTGAGAGGCCACATCTTGGGAAGGGTTGACTAGCAGGACCGTCGCTCGAAGAGCCGCCACCCCTCATACCGCCGGAGTGGAGCAACCATGACAGAACCCGCGCCCCGCATTGACTACGCCAACCTTCCCGCGCCCGAAGACGGCGTCCTGGCGACGCTGTTCATCGCCGTCCGGAGTGTTGCGCGATCCCGGGACTTCTACTCGCGTGTGCTGGGCGGCACGGTCGTCCTGGACGAGAATCCGTGCATCGTCAGGCTGTCCAACTCGTGGATTCTCATGAACCCGGGCGGGCCGCCCACTCCCGACAAGCCAGGCATATCGGTGGTCGATTACCAGCCTGGTGACACCACCTCGATTTTCCTGAACTTGCGAGTCGCCGATGTCCAGGCCTGTTACGAGGCGTGGAAGGAGAAGGGGGCCGAGTTCGTCACGCCCCCCATCGACCGCGGAGCCGAGATCCGCTGCTATATGCGGGACCCGGACGGATACCTCATCGAAGTCGGCCAGGCCACCGGCCTCCTGCACGGCAAGCTTGCCGCGAAGCGCCCCGAGGACCTGCCTGGCTGAGACTTGTCACCTGACCCGGCTGCGATGACTAGTTTAAGTAGTCACAGCGACGTTATTTTGTCTAGATGAATACAACATCGCGTCAGGCGATCGTCTACTCCGCGCCTCTCTTGACGCATGAGGATGACGCCGTACTGGGCGAAATACACCAAATGCGTAAGGCCCTGCGGCATGTCCTGCGAACGCCGACACGATGGCACGGAGGCCTGCGGCGCTCAGCACTAGCCCGCGCGATCAAGGGCTCCAACAGTATCGAGGGATACCAGGTCGCCGAGGCCAGGCCGCTATCGCAAGGGACCAATCTACGTCCGCGACGAGCGCCGCGACCAGGTCGTCTACGAAGGTCCGGACGCCACAACGATCCCCGTCCTGGTGGGCGCCCTCGTAGAGAGCCTTCACAGCGAGATCAGCCTCGATCCCGTCGTACGTTCGGCGATGGCGCACCTCAACCTGGTCATGATCCATCCGTTCCGTGACGGCAACGGCCGGATGGCCCGCGCGCTGGCGACATCAGTGCTTACGCGTTCGGATATCGGCGAGCCCGAATTCTCAAGCGTCGAGGAATGGCTCGGGGCCAATATCGAGGACTATTACAGCGTCCTGGCCCACACCGGGCACGGTAGCTGGCAGCCGCGCGATGACGCCCATCTATGGCTAGCGTTCAACCTGCGCGCGCACCACATGCAAGCTCAGACAGTGGCCCGCCGGGTTGATGAAGCCGGACTGACCTGGGCTGAGCTCGACCAGGTCGTCACCGAGCATGGTCTGCCCGAGCGCACGATGGACGTGATGTTCGACGCCGTACTCGGCTACCGCGTTCGCCGAGCCCTGTACCTAAAGCGCTCCGACATCACAGAGCAGACCGCAACGCGGGACCTCGCCGCATTGGCGTCAGAAGGCATCCTCACCCCGCAAGGCAACGGCCGTGGTCGCTACTACATCGCTGGCGAGCCAATCCGTGAGATCCAGGAACGCCGCCGCTCGCGGCGCGTACCACTGCGTGACCCGTACCCCTGGATGCGGGCCAAGCTCGGCGAGCCGGTCGGTCGCGAAGAGACCTGGTTACCAGCTAACCCATAGACCGCTATCGTCCGCCGGCCACGTAGCTTGGCTGTCATGGCGACGATGAAGCACCACGCGGCCGCGGAGGCCCCCGCCCCGACAATCTTCGTTCTCTTCGGGGCGACCGGGGACCTGGCCAAGCGCCTGGTCATCCCGGCGTTCTACCGTCTCGCGCTTGAGGGCCTGCTGCCCCGGCAGTGGCTGCTGATCGGGAACGGCCGCGGCCACCTCGCGCACGAAGACTTCCGCAGGCACGTCCACGGGGTGCTGACCGAGTTCGGGCCCAAGCCCGAGCAGCCGGCCTGGGACGCGTTCGCCCAGCGAGTGCTGTTCGCCGGTGGCGGCTTCACCACCGACAGCCCCGGCAGCCTGCTGGACGTCATCGGGAAGGCCGGACGCGAGCTGGGCGCCAGCCCGCGGCTGGTGCACTACCTCGCCGTGCCGCCGGTCGCCTTTGCCGAGCTCACCAAGGCCCTCGGCCAGCACGGTCTGGCCAAGGGCGCACGCGTCGTGTACGAGAAGCCGTTCGGCACCTCGCCGGAGGCGTTCCGGGAGTTGGACCGGGCCGTGCACTCCGTGCTGGCCGAGGAGCAGGTATACCGGATCGACCATTTCCTCGGCAAGGAGGCGACCCAGGACCTGCACGTGCTGCGGTTCGCCAACGGCCTGTTCGCCGGCATGTGGGACCGCCAGCATGTCGAGTCGGTACAGATCGACGTGCCGGAGCGGCTTGGCATCACCGACCGGTCGGTGTTCTACGACGCCACCGGCGCCGTGCTCGACATGCTCGTCACGCACTTGTTCCAGGTGGCCGCCGAGGTCGCGATGGAGCCGCCGGCCAGCCTGGAGGCAGCTGATCTGCAAGCGACCCGCGAGAAGGTCATAGGGTCGTTCCGCCCGCTGGACCGGGCTGAGGTCGTGCTCGGACAGTTCTCCGGCTATAAGGATGTGCCGGGCGTGGCGGCGCGGTCGCAGCAGAACACCTTCGTCGCCGCCCGACTTTGGATCGACAACCCGCGCTGGCGGGGCGTGCCGTTCTACCTCCGCACCGGCAAGCGGCTGGCGGTCTCACAGCAGCGCGTCAGCCTCATCCTGCGCAAACCCGACGGCCCGCTGGCTGCGCGGCTACCTGACGACTCAAACGTACTGTCGTTCTCGCTGGCCGGCGCCGGCGAGATCGACCTCTCGCTGGTCGCGAAGAAGCCGGGCGCGGGGCTGGACCTCGATCCGGCGAAGGCGGCCATCCCGCTGTCGGGACTCAAGGGCGCTGACCCGCTGCCGCCGTATGTCCGCCTCATTCACGACGTGCTGATGGGCGACCGGTCGCTCTTCACCCGGCCCGACGGTCTGGCAGCGGTGTGGAAGGTGGCCGGCCCGCTCCTCGACAACCCACCGAAGATCGCCTCCTACGCGGCCGGTTCCTGGGGCCCGGCGACCGCAAGCAAGCTCGTCGCGCCGGGACGCTGGCTGCTCGGCCAGTCAGCGGGATAGCCTCGCTGTCTGCGCGGCCATGGGACGGGTCGGCGGCGGCATGTCCGCGATCCGCATGCGGAGCGCCGTCACCGCCGCGTCGTAGATGCCAGAGAAGCTCGGGAAGGGCTGGATCGTGTCGCTCAGGACCTCGAGCGGGACGTGTGCGCGGATGGCAAGCGTGGCCTGCTGCATCCACTCACCGGCTTCGGGCCCGAGCGCGTACGCGCCAGTCAGCCGTCGGCCGTCGCTGAGCAGTGTCAGGAAACCGTTGGATTCCGCGTAGGCGTGCGTGTAGGTGGCGGTCTTCGGCACCTCTGAAACCGGCGCGGTGGCGCTGTATTCCGCGTCGACCGCTCCCACCGCCGCGGCTTGCGGATCGGTGTAGGTGACCCTGGGAACGGCTTCGTAGTTCGCCGGGCGCTTATCGCCTGCGATGTTCGCCGCGACGACGTCGCCCTCGTATTCGCCGACGTGCGTTAGCGGCCAGATGCCGTTGACGTCGCCGATGGCCCACAGGTGCTCGCCCGCGCGCAGGTACTCGTCAACCCGGATACCGTGCGGGCCTGCCTCGACGCCTACCGTGTCAAGGCCGATGCCATCGACCCTCGGGCGCCGGCCGGTCGCCAGCAGCAGCCGGTCACCCCGCACGTCCCTGCCGTCATCAAGGTGCAGGACGTAGTCGTCGCCGTCCCGCCGGGCGGCGGTGGCATGCTTGCCGAGCACCAGTTCAATCCCGTCCCGGCGCAGGGCCTCGCCGAGCGCATCGCCCAGCGGCGCCGGCTCACGGGAAAGAACGCGACCGGAGCCCTCGATGATCACCGCCTCGCCGCCGAGACGGCGCACCACCTGGGCCAGTTCGACGCCTGCGGGCCCGCCGCCGAGCACGAGCAGGCGGCGCGGGACGGCTTTCATGCTCGTCGCCTCGCGGGTGCCCCAAACTCCGTCAAGATCGCGGAGTCCGGGAATCGGCGGCACCGCCGGCGCGGAGCCGGTCGCGATGACAACGTGGTCCGCGGTGTGGCGGACGCCGTCGACGTCGATCACGCCTGGGCCGGCCAGCCGGCCCGTGCCCCGCAGCAGGTCAATGCCGCGGTCGGCGAGCCAGCGCTGCTGGCCGGCGTCGGAATAGTTCGACACCATGAAGTCGCGCCAGGCCAGCACGGCCTGGACATCAACTTGTGCGCTCGCGCCGGCCTCGCGCGCGCCGTGCACCGCCTCGCCCGGGCGCAGCAGCGACTTCGACGGAATACAGGCCCAGTAGGAGCACTCGCCGCCGACGAGCTCGTGCTCAACGATGGCGACATGAAGCCCTCGCGCGGCCAGCGCCGCCGCGCAGTGCTCGCCCGGTGCACCACCGCCCAGAACGATCACGTCATAGCTGCTCATGTCGGCAGTTCCGTCCCGGCTTGCTCAGCCCTCATGTACGCCGCGTACCAGTCGGGCCAGTCCGGGTCTGCCGCGCCGATGCGCTTCTCGTGCTCGCCGTGCGCGGCCTCCGCGCGCCGGAGCGCGCTCGCCAGCTCCGCCCCGGACGCGAATGCCGTCTGAGCGGTGTCGACCCGGCCGGGAAGCCGCGTCGTGACCTCTTGCAGTAGCCAGCCGTTGCCGTCTGGGTCGCTGAACGTAGCGAAGGAACTGTAGCTTTCGTGATTCGGCGCAAGTCCGCTGACCCGGCCGCTCGTCCCGTCGGGCTGGAACTGAGCGCCGGGCGTCCCGGCGTGGAACACCTCGCTGACTTCGGCGCCGCGGGCAGCGAGCTCGTGGCGCGCTCCCTCGATATCGGAGACGATCAGGTACAGGCCCCGAGCCGAGCCGGGTGCGGCTGAGGTCATGTTCGTGCCGAATTGCATCGATCCGCCCGAGCCCGGAGGTGTGAACTGTACGACCCGGAAGCCGTTATCGAAGGGGAAGTCGGCGTCGAGCCGCCAGCCGAGCCGTGTATAGAAGTCCTTGGCCCGCTCGACGTCAGCGACGGGCAGCACCACAACCTCAAGTTTCATGTCCACGACGCCGGTTCCTCTCTCTGCAGATGACAGTGGCCTGCGTCCCAGCATGATCGCATGGCCTGGTTCCTCAAGCTGCCGGCACGGTGGCTTCCTGACACCTACCTCCGGGCCGCCTGAGAGAATGATCGCCTGGCGGGCGCTATCGGGGGTGACCATGGACCGGCGGGCTGGCAGCCTGCTTTCGGTGAATGTGGGCCTGCCGCGCGAGGTGAGCTGGCAGGGCCGAACCGTGCGCACTGCGGTGTGGAAGCGGCCAACCGACGGCCCGCGGCTCGCCCGGCGGCTGAACGTCGATGGCGACGGCCAGGGTGACCTGGCCGGCCACGGCGGCGAGCAGCGCGCCGTGTTCGTATACCAGATCGAGGCGTACCAGTACTGGCAGCATCAGCTTGGGCGGGACGACTTCGAGTTCGGCCAGTTCGGCGAGAACTTCACCGTACGCGGGCTGGCCGACGACGAGGTCTGCATCGGCGATCGGTACCAGATCGGCGAGGCGCTCTTCGAGGTGACGCAGCCGAGGGTGACCTGCTTCCGAGTCGGCATCCGGATGAATGACGCCCGGATCCCGGCATTGCTGGTCTCGCATCACCGGCCCGGCTTTTACTTCCGGGTGCTGCGCGAGGGCGCGGTCCGGGCGGGAGATGAGATCGTCCGGGTGGCCCGCGGCCCGCAGACCATGACGGTGGCCGAGATAGACGCGCTGCTGTACCTGCCCGGTCACCCGGCGCAGCAGGTGCGCAGGGCGCTGAGGATCCCGGCGCTGTCGGAGGGCTGGAAGGCGTCATTCCGCGAGCTGGCCAGCCAGCCGGACGATGGCCAGGGCGTGGGCAACGCCGGACTGGCCGCCGCGAGCCCGCCGCCCGCCTGGCGGGGGTTCCGCCCGCTGGCGGTGACGACGATCGAGCCGGAGAGCCGGTCGGTCATCTCACTGTGGCTGGCCGACCCGGCCGGGGCGGCACTGCCGACCGCGAGCCCCGGTCAGTTCCTGACCGTCCGGCTGCAGCCGCAGCCGGACCAGCCGCCGCTGCTACGCAGCTACTCGCTGTCCGGACCGCCGGATGCCGGGTCTTACCGGATTAGCGTGAAGCGCGAGCAGCACGGCGCGGCCAGCCAGTTCGTGCACGACCATGTGCGGCCCGGTGATCAACTCGCGGTCGCCGCGCCGCGCGGCACCTTCATCTTGCGAACGGGCGCGGCACCGGTGCTGCTGATCAGCGCGGGCGTCGGCGCCACGCCGGTCCTGGCGATGCTGCACGCGCTGGCCGACGCGGGATCCGGCCGCGAGGTGTGGTGGCTGCACGGCGCGCGCAGCCGGGCCGAGGAACCGTTCGCGGCCGAGGCGAGGTCACTGCTGGCCAAGCTGCCGCGGGCGCACCTGCAGGTCTGCTACAGCCGACCTGGCGCTGACGACGTGCTCGGCCGCGACTACCAGTCGGCAGGCCGACTGTCGGCGGCAGTGCTGGCAGAGCTGAACCTGTCGCGCGACGCCGAGGCGTATGTCTGCGGGCCGGCCGGATTCATGACCGACGTGGCGGCCGCGCTGGCCAAGCTCGGTCTCGGCAGCGGCCAGATCATGACCGAAATCTTCGGCGCGCGGCCGGCACTTACCCCCGGCATAGCAGCGGCGGCCGCGGTGCGGCCGCACCAGCCCTCCGGGTCGCCGGGCACCGGTCCGGAAGTCGCGTTCGCGCGCAGCGGCCTGACCGCCCGCTGGGACCTGCGCTACGCGAGCCTGCTCGAGTTCGCGGAAGCCTGCGACGTGCCGGTGCGCTGGTCCTGCCGTACCGGCGTGTGCCATACCTGCGAGTCCGGCCTGGTGTCAGGGAAGGTCGGCTACGCGCCTGACCCGGTCGACGATCCGGCCGATGGTGACGTGCTCATCTGCTGCTCGCAGCCGCGCGGCGACGTCGCGCTCGACCTGTGAGAACGGGTCGGCCAGGTGCGTACCGAGCCAGGCCAGAGAAGTGTGGGAATGAGCGCCGACGGGCACGCCTACCGGCACGCTCACAGGTCGCCACAGGAGAGGCTGTCATCTCGTGCGTTCCGACATCGTTCCCGGCGCCACCTTCCCCGATTATGCGCTGCCCGACCACACCGCCACCGTCCGCACGCTGAGCGAACTCCAGGGCCGGGACCCGCTGATCCTGACACTCGCCCGCGGCAATTACTGCCCGAAAGAGCACCGCCAGCACCTGGAGCTGGCCAAGCACTATCCGGAGATCGCGGTGGCATACACACAGATGGCGACGATCGCCACCGACGACCATCACGCGCTGCAGGAATTCCGCGGCTCGGTCGGCGCCCAGTGGCCGTTTCTGTCCGATCCAGGACGGATTGTCCAAAAAGATCTGAACATCGCCGAATACACCGACCCCGAGCATGACCCGATGATCCCGCACACCCTCGTGCTCAAGCCGGGACTGGTCATCCACAGCGTGTATAACGGCTACTGGTTCTGGGGCCGCCCGTCGTTCTACGACCTGTGGCGCGACCTGCGTACGGCCACCGCCGAGATCCGGCCGGACTGGGACCTGAGCAGCCCGGGACTGCGCGCGGCCTGGGACGCCGGCGACTACTCGAAGTTCCATGGATGGGACCGGCGTAGCCCCCAGTCGACGCCCACGTCCTATGAGCAATAGGGCTTTGTCATGAGTACGCCAGTGTGTGAGTTGCTGGGGATTGAGCAGCCGATCGTCCAGGCACCTATGGCCGCGGTTCCGCAGCTGGCCGCGGCGGTGTCGAACGCCGGCGCGCTCGGCATGGTGACGCTGACCTGGTCCGATGACGCTGGAGCGGTTGTTCGTCAGACGGCGGCGCTGACCGCGCGGCCGTTCGGCGGCAACTTCGTTCTCACCGAAGATCATCACCGTCGCCTTGACCAGGCCCTTGATGCCGGCTTGCGGATCGTCTCGTTTATGTGGGGGGATCCCAGCGGCTACGTCCAGCCTGTGCACGACGCCGGGGGCATCGTTATGCACACGGTCGGCAGCGCGCAGGAGGCACGGCGGGCAGTCGCGTCCGGCGTGGACGTAGTCGTCGCGCAAGGCTGGGAGGCCGGCGGTCACGTGTGGAGCAGCGTCGCGACATTGCCGCTGGTGCCCGCCGTGGTGGACGCGGTGACGCCGGTGCCGGTGATCGCGGCTGGCGGGATCGCTGACGCTCGCGGAGTCGCGGCCGTGCTCGCCCTGGGTGCGCAGGCCGCGTGGCTGGGCACGCGGTTCCTGCTAGCCGAGGAGATGCCGATCCACGAGGATTACCGGCGTCGGCTGATGGCCGCCACAGAGACCGATCCCCAGTGGTACCCCAACCTCTACGAAGTCGGGTGGCCCGATTCTCCCCATCGCGCCCTCCGCAACTCGACGGCCAAGGCGTGGGAGGCAGCGGGCCGCCCCGCACCGGGGCAGCGGCCTGGAGAGGGCGACGTGATCGCGCACTTCGCCTCTGGCGAATCAATCGTTCGCTACGAGCCTGCGCCACCGATGACCGGGACGACCGGGGAGATCGAAGCGCTCTCGATGTGGGCCGGACAGGGCGTCGCGCTCGCCAGGCAGCCGCAGTCAGCGGCGGAGATCGTGAGTGAGCTCACCTCCCGCCTGGACATGAGCACATGAGACCGGAGAACCGGTCGGCAGCCGCGGCCGGAATCTCAGCTCTGCCGCAGCGCGGTCATGGGCACCGGCACTGGCGACCGCGGCCGCGTTGAGGCCGAGCTGCGCCGGGTTCGCAGACAACGCCGTATCCCAGTCGCCGGTATAGGTCACGCCGCCGACCGAAAGCATGACCCGGACCCCACGGCTCGTGTAGTAGTCCACGACCGTGCTGGTCATGCCCGCCGGGACCCCTTTGACATCGCCGGAGTCGGTGGTCTGGTCGAGGAGCTTGAGCGGGTTGACGAACGCGAGCACCACCAGGTTGACCGACGGTATGCCGTCGCCTCGGTCGATCAGCCAGTGGTTGTCGGTGTCGAACGTCGTCATGTTGGGCGCGCTCGCCCAGGTGCATTCGTCAGTCCCGCACAGCCACGCTCCGTAGACCTGGACCTGCGTGGCTGCCGCAGCCGACGGCGCGATCATGAGCGTGCTGGCCGCGAGCGCCGCAGCGCTCGCCATGGTCAGTCGGCGGAACAAAGGGGGCCACGAAACTCTAAAGAAACTTATCTATTACTTTGCGTCAGAGTAACTCCGCGTCTCCGTAACGTCAACGCGCCGTTGTTCGGGCGGGCTGGCCGACGATAGCAACCACTGGTGTCAGCGGGCCGATGCTGGTGTGGTGGTGTAAATGGTGCGAGGGTTTCCGCGGCGGGGCGGTGGGGTGGTTCCGGGGGGAGGGTGGCTGATGCCGCGGTGCGTCCGCTGGCGTGGTGGCCGACTGGCGGGTTTGACCCCGAGGTGGCGAACCGCGGTGGCGGCGGGTGAACCCGCCGCGGTTTTGTTTCCGTGATCAAGGTTGGGGTCATGATCGTGGAGTGTGGCTGTCGGATATCGCGGCTGCGCTTCCGCGGTAATGGCGGTTTCATGATCGCGGAGTCTGGCCGTCGCCTGGCCGCAGGGCGGATGCCGTTCGGACGGTGGCCGCTGCGCCGGACCGGGATCCCGGAAATTATCAAAGGCCACCCTCTTGGCACGCCGACGCGCTCGTGCGAAGAAGAAGTGAAGAATTACGTGCACTTGGCGCGTATGCGTGGTGGAGGCGAGCGGGATGTTTGGTGCGGAAGTTCGGCGGGTGGCGAACTGGGGGAGATACCGCCAGCGCCGAATAGTTGCGGCTGCCGTCGCCGCAGCCCTGGTTGGGCTGATCGCCGGACTGACCGCGACCGCCCAGGCGACGAGGACCAGCGCGGTCGGCCAGGCGGCGAGCACCTCGTGCCCGTGGGTGACCTCCACCGCTCCGATCCCCCAACGGGTCGCGCAGCTCATGGCCCAGATGTCGATGAGCCAGGAGATCAGCATGGTGGAGGGCCACGGAACCTCGAACCCGTACGTCTTCTACACACCGGCGATCTCCACCTTGTGCATCCCCGCGTTCGGGCTTGAGGACGGCCCGGCGGGGGTGGCCGACGGGCTGACCGGCGTGACTCAGCTGCCGGCGGGCGTGGCGCTGGCCGCGACGTGGGACCCGTCCGTGGCTCAGCAGTACGGCCAGGTGATCGGGACAGAGGAATTCGGCAAGGGGGCCAGCGCGAACCTCGGGCCGACGGTGAACATCGACCGGGACCCGCGCTGGGGCCGATCGTTCGAGGCGCTGTCCGAAGACCCGTTCCTGAACTCAACACTGGATGTCCCCGAAATCCAGGGCGTGCAGAGCCAGGGCGTGATGTCGCAGGTCAAGCACTTCGAGGCCTACAACCAGGAGACGTTCCGCAATACCGCGGCCGACAACGTCATCGCCGACAACCGCACGCTGCAAGAGATCTACATGCCATCCTTCGACGCGGCGGTGACACAGGGTAACGCCGCGTCGGTCATGTGCGCCTACTCGTCCGCCAACGGAAACTTCAGCTGCAACAACTCGTTCCTTGAGACCGGCGTGCTGCGCGACCAGTGGGGCTTCGGCGGCTTCGTGACCTCTGATTACGCGGCGCTGCACTCGACGCAGGGCGCGGTCGAGGGCACCGACATGGAGCAACCGGAGAGCACCTACTACGGATCGGCGCTCAAGACCGCCATTCAGAGGGGAAGCGTCCCGCGCAACGCACTGAACACCATGGTGCAGCGGGTCCTGACCCAGATGTTCCAGTACAACCTGTTCAACCAGCCGCGGTCAGGCTCGACCTCGGCCACCGTGACCACGCCCGCCGACCAAGGAGTGGCCACCACGGTCGCCGAAGAGGGCACGACGCTGCTGAAGAACGCCGGTTCCGTCCTCCCGCTCCCGGGGGCGAACGCCGGTACCATCGCCGTCATCGGGCCGTCAGCGTCCGCCGCACCGACCTACGCGGGCGGCGGCAGCGCCTATGTGATCCCATCGGGCACAGTGACCCCGATGGCGGGCATCCAGGCCGCGGCCGGCACCGGCACGAACATCGTCTACCAGCAGGGCCTGCCGACGGACACCTCGCTGCCGTCTATCCCGTCGGGCAGCCTATCCCCCGCCTACTCATCCACCGGGTCCGGCGGCAGCTACACCGGCACGCTGACCGCCCCGCAGACCGGAACCTACGTACTGGCGCTGACCAACCCCTGCAGCTGTTACACCTCAACGAACCTGTCGCTGAACGGGCAGCAGATACTGGACAACCCGGGCACCCCGCCGGTGCACACATACTCGGTCGCCGTCAGCCTGACCGCGGGCCAGCATTACACGCTGTCGATCAGCGGCCAGTCCTCGCAGCTGCTCTGGGGCACTCCATCAGCGCTCGCGCCGACCATCAACGCGGCCGTCAGCGCGGCCCAGTCCGCGTCCACAGCCGTGGTCGTCGTTTCCGACGACACCGAATCCGAGGCCGCCGACCGGCCGTCGCTGAGCCTGCCGTCCGCCCAAGACGAGCTCATCCAGGCGGTGGCGGCGGCGAACCCGCACACGATCGTGGTCATCGACGCGGGCGCCCCGGTCGCAATGCCCTGGCTGTCCCAGGTCGCCGCGGTACTCGATGCCTGGTACCCGGGCCAGACCAGCGGGACATCGCTTGCGGCCGTCCTGTTCGGGCAGACCAACCCCGGCGGGCACCTCCCGGTCACGTTCCCGGTCGGCTTGAGCCAGGTGCCAGCCAGCACCACTGCCCAGTTCCCCGGGAACGGCACCGACGTGCAGTACTCAGAGGGCACCGGCGTCGGCTACCGCTGGTACGACGCGAACAACCTGACGCCGCTGTTCCCGTTCGGGTTCGGGCTCTCGTACACCCAGTTCGCGTTCAGTAACCTGCAGGTCAGCCCTAGCACCGTGGACGGAACGCAGAACGTGCAGGTGACCGCCACAATTACCAACACGGGCCAGGTGACCGGCAGCGACGTGACGCAGCTTTACCTGGGCGACCCGTCCGCTTCCGGCGAACCGCCCCGCCAGCTTGCCGGATTCCAGCGGGTGAACCTCACACCGGGCGCCTCCACCCAGGTGTCTTTCACCATCACACCCCAGCAGATGTCGTGGTGGAACGACACAGCGAACGGCTGGACCCAGACCGAAGGCACGTACACCGTCTACCTCGGGGACTCATCCGCGCTGGCCAACCTGCCGCTGCAGGGCACCTTTACCATGGCCGACACCCCCGCCGCCCGGCAGGTCGTCATCACCGCGCCATCGACGATGCGGCCGGGCCAGGCCGCGACGGTGCAGGTACAGCTAACGGCGTCCGGAGACGAAACCTTGGCGAACGTCCAGCTAGCGCTGCAACTCCCGCCGGGCTGGAGTGCGGTGCCCGCTGGCCCGACGGACTTCACCTCGGTCGCGCCCGGCACCGCCCCGACCGCGACTTTCCAAGTAACGCCGCCCAGCTACACACCCAACATCAGCGCAGTCCTGCATGCCACAGCCACAATGGGCAGCATGACAAGGGAGGCCGGAATAAGCGTCGTCGTGTCTTAGCGAAGACTGCCACATCCGTCGGATAGCGGGCTACGAGGGTGTCACCAGGGCAGGTGCCCTGTGCGTCGCTAATCCGGGTGGCACTTCATCAGGCCGGACGATATGAAACAACCGTGGCGGTTGGCTGCTCGTGCCTCACCGCCGAGCTACTACATGTCCGGGGCGTTCCAGAGCACAGCTATCGACTTCTACTGCCCGGCCTACCGCTTGCCGCGCGGCCGTTGAATTTCAATGACTTTGAAGCTGCTCACCGGTAACGCTTCGGCCGAACAGGGCCAGCAGCCTGGTCAGGTCGTCGGCATGCTCACTCACGGCTCGCTCCGGGCCGATCATCCCGGCGGCGCGACCCGCAGGAGCAAACTGCCGCGCGGTGTCCAATGCGTCGCGTACCACGTCCGGATCTGCCTGTACAGCCTGGCCAGTGGCCTGAGCCAGATCCCACGTGTGGACGAGGATCTCAAGCGGATACCGCTCCACGAACTCGCGCAAAGGCATCGCGCTGCCCCACGGCAACTCCACCATGCGAACCAGAGCCGCGTCATCAAGTGCGGCCATCATGTCAGCGCGCGCCCCACGCCAGGTCTCCAGGGGATCGGGGCCAGCAGCCGATCGCAGGTCGGCCGCGCCCACCGCGACGGTGCTTCCAATCGCGTTCGACTGAATCGTCCGCAAGGCGATGATCACATGTCCCGCGATGTCGGCGGCGCACCATCCCTCGCACGGCGTCGGCAGATCCCAGCGGCCGGGCGGCACGCCGGCTACGACGGCCTCGAAACCATCAAGCGCCCGAGCAAATCCCTCCGGTACCACACCACCCAGTCTCTCGCCCCGCACCTGACTTCGAGCACGTCTTCGCACAGATGCTGTCATTCGGCAGCTAGCGGAGGGGCTGGCTGGGCGAGCAGCGAGCTTGCCAGCACGCGGGTGAGCCACCGCTGGTAGTCGTCGGCGCTCCAGCCGCGCTCGATGACCAGCGTCCGGTATGTATGCGGGTTGGCGAGCGTCCAGATGATGTCAGTCGCCTGGATGTCGGTGAGCCCCGGTAGCAGGGCGTCGCGGCCAGCCAGGGACTGGGCTACGCGCTGCTGGTCGGCGTAGCGGGCCTGCTGCTGTCGCTGGTAGGTGTCGGCGATGTCGGGGTCTGAGGCGGCGGCGGCCGCCATGACCGCGTACAGATCGGCTATCCGAGCCCCAATCCGGGCAGCGGTCGCGGCTAGCTGCTCGACCTGCCGCCGCGGATCGGCCTGCGCCTCGATCGCCTGCCACTCGTCGCGCTCCCGGAGCGGGGCTGGGTCGTCGTCGCCCACGACGCGGGCCGCCACTAGCGCGGCCAGAATGGCCCGCTTCGCACCGAAGACGGCATACACCGTCTGGGTGGCCACGTCGGCTTCCTCGGCAATGGCGGTGATCGTGGTGACGGCATAACCATCGCGCCGAAAAAGGGCTTCGGCCGCATCAAGCACCCGGCGTCGAGTCGCCTGGGCCTTGCGCTGCCGCCGTCCCGGCGGCGCCTCGACCGGCTGATCCACGTCAATAGAGTAACACTCCATTGTTAGAGTTAAACTCTAAAGTAGAAGTTGCTTCCGCGCGATCGGTCGACTAGCGGCGGGATTGCGCCGATTGGAGGTGTATGCGATGAAGATCGTTATCGCGGGGGCTAGCGCGGCCGGCTTGCTCGCCTCGCTGTTGCTGGCGCGAGCCGGCCATGACGTACTCGTGGTGGACCAAGAGCGCTTTGATGCCTCGCTGGACATCGAGTCAGCGGCCGCCTCGGCGTTCCGCGCCTCCGCGCCGCACATCGTCCAGCCGCACGCCGTCATGGCCCGGTGCCGCACTGATGCGGGAGCGGTTGCCCGACGTCTACGACCGGCTCCTTGCCGTCGGCGCGGTCGAGGCCCCCCTGTCGGCCTTCATGCTCCCGACGCTGGCGGACCGGTCGTCCTGGCCAGGTGGTGACCGGCTGGCGCCGCTGCTAGTTCGCCGGTCGACGCTGGACTGGGTGCTGTTGCGCGCGGTGCTCGGCGAGCCTGGTGTCGAGCTGCGAACGCCGGTGCGGGTCGTCGTTCTGATCACCGCGCCGGGCAACCCGCCTCGGGTGACCGGCCTGCATACCAGCCACGGAGACATTGATGCCGATTTCGTGATTGAAGCGACTGGCCGCCGGTCCCCGCTCGGGCGGTGGCTGGTCGAGGTCGGCGCACGGCCGCCGGCTAGGTGGCAAGCCGAGTGTGGCCTGGCATATTTCGGCCGCCCACTATCGACTGCGCCAGACGGCGGATCTGCCTGGTGCGATCGCGACCCGGCTGGTGCTTGGTCTGGACGAGTTCACCGCCGTGCTGTTCGCTGCCGACAACTCGGTGATGCAGCTCGCGATAGCGCCCTTGGCCGCCATCGCCGCTTCCTGGCGGTCAGGCAGCCAAAGGCGTTCACCGCCCTGCTGCGGACCATTCCGGCTTTTGCCGCCTGGCTGGACGTCCTTGACCCGATCAGCCCGGTCTACCCGATGGCTGGCCTGCACAACACGCTGCGCCGCCTGGTCGTGGAGGACGGGCCGGTGGTGACCGGTCTGCACGCGATCGGCGACTCGGTCTGCACCACAAACCCGACACTCGGACGCGGCCTGACTCTCGCCATTCAGGGGGCCGCCGCTCTCGCCGACACGCTGGCCGAGCACCCATGCGACCCGGTAGCTCAAGCGCTGGCACTCGATGAACTGATCGCCGATCATGTGGCGCCGTACTACGAAGACCAGGCCGCCATAGACGCGGAGCGACTGGCCTTGCTCAGGCACACCGTGTTCCGACGCCCGAGAACCGCGACCGGGTCACGTTCGCGCAGGTGCGCACGGCCGCCGCCGTCGACCCGGTCGCGTTCCGCGCGTTCTGGCGGCTCCTCGGCATGATCAGCCGACCCGACCAGGTCTACGGTGACCCGCGCGTGGTCGCCGCCACCAGAGCGGTCCTAGCCGAAGGTCGCAGACCACCGATTCCCCAGCCCAGCCGCGCGCAACTGCTCGCGGCCCTGGACAGCTAGGAGTGAGCGGGTCACCGGCGGAGCAGGGGCCTGCTTAACGGCGTTTGTGTCAGGCTGTGAACGTGGGCTCGGAAGCAACAGCAGCGGCGGCTGGCGTGCCGGAACGGTTCGCCGCGCTGCGCCAGCACCAGCGGAGCGGGCAGCGTTCTCCGCACAAACCGCTGCTGGTGCTATTGGCATTGGCCCGCTTGGCGCAGACCGGGTCGAGCAGTTTGCCCTGGTCGGTAGCCGAGCCAGCGCTGGCCGATCTGATAGGCGAGTTCGGGCCTCCATCGCGGACTGGCCGGACACAGAGCGCGGCATATCCATTCACCAGGCTGCGCTCTGACGGGGTGTGGGTGCTCGATCAGGACGTGCCGATGGACTTGGTCCGCCCGCTAGCTGAGCGGCACGTGACGGGGCGGTTCGAGCGATCGGCGGAGAATGCTCTGCGCGCCGATCCGGCCCTGCTGTTGTCGGTGGCCCGCTCGTTGGTGTTGTCGAACTTTCCCGAGACCGTCGCGCCGGACGTAATCGCGGCTGCTGGCCTGGATCCTGGTCTAGTGCTAGCCGGCGCCGATGCGGATGACCCGGCGCTGGCCGGGCGGCGCCGCGATGCGGGCTGGCGTTCCGCGGTTTTGCAGGCGTGGGATCGGCAGTGCGCGTTCTGCGGGTATGACGGCCAACTCGCTGGTGCTACGGCCGGGTTGGACGCCGCGCATGTGCGCTGGTTCGCGTTCGGCGGCCCCGATACGCTCGAAAACGGCCTGGCCTTGTGCGTGCTGCATCACAAGCTGTTCGACTTGGGTGCACTGGGCCTGGACCCAGGCTGGCGGGTCCAGGTTTCGGCGGCGTTCACCGCGCGGACTACGGCCGGGCGGGCTCTGTACGAGCTGGACGGACGGCCGCTGTCGCCTCGGCCTGGCACCAGCGTTCCGGCCATAGAGCACGTCGCCTGGCACCGCCGACAGGTGTTCAAAGGCGCGGCCCTGACCCGACCCTGACCGGGCGGGGCTATGTTTAGCGGCTAAGGAGGCGGATCGTATTCAGATCCGCGAAATTTGGCCGACAGCGAGGTGTTCCTGACGGCTGATGACCGTTCCGGCGTGAGCCAAGAGGCATTAGACAAGATTGATGTCACGGTTCCGCATTCGGCCAGGATTTGGAACTACTGGCTGGGCGGCACGGACAACTACGAGATCGACCGTGTCGTCGGGGACCAGGTCGCGCAGCTAGATCCGCACATACGCGATACTGCCAGGATCTCCCGCGCCTACCAGATCCGCGCCATCGGCTACCTGGCGGGCGAGGCAGGAATCCGCCAGTTCCTCGACGTTGGCGCCGGCCTGCCGGCCGCGGACAACACGCACCAGGTGGCGCAGCGGATCGCGCCGGAGTCCCGGATCGTCTACGTGGACAAGGACCCCCTGGTTATCATCCACGCCCGGGAGTTGCTGACCAGTAGCGCCGAGGGTGCCTGCGACTTTGTCGACGCGGACCTGCACGACACCGCCCGCATTGTGTCCGAGGCCGCCAGGACGCTGGATTTCACCAAGCCCGTCGCCTTGATGTTTAACGGGAGCATGGGACACGTCGAGGATGACGACGAGGCGCATGCGTGCGTGCGGCGACTCGTAGACGCCTTGTCGCCGGGCAGCTACCTGGCCCTGTCGGACGGGACCGACGACGACGAAGACGCCGTACGGTCGATGGAGTTGTATAAGAACAGCGGCGCGGTCCCGTATCACCTGCGCAGCCCCGCCGCGTTCGCGGGCTTCTTCGATGACCTTGACCTCATCGAGCCCGGGATCGTCGCCCCGGCACGCTGGCGCCCGGATTCCGCCCCGCTACCGGCGTCCGCTAGCTTCGGCGGCCTCGTCGGAGTCGCCCGTAAGCCGTAACGGTCGGCGCCGTGGTCAGTTGGTGACCGCGAGCGCGAACGGGAGCACGGCCGGGGCACCGCAGTCGCGGAGGAGCTTGGTGGCGAACGTCATGGTCCAGCCGGTGTCGACCCGGTCATCCACCAGCAGCACCGGCCCGTCGGTCTTGGCCAAAGCGGCCGCAAGCGGGTCGGGCACCGTGAGGGTCCGCGTTAGCGCGGCTAGCCGCTGGGCGCTGTTGTGCTGGCGTCCTGGCGGTTCGCCGCCCAGGTAGTCGAGGCTGCCGAGGTGGGTCAGCTTGCCGGTGGCCGCGATCCGCTCACCCAGGGCGGCGATCATGGTGGGCCTGGTGCGCGACGGCACGGTTGCGACCGCGATCGGGCGGCTGTCCCAGTCCCAGGCGGCGAGCACCTGCACCACGGCGTTGAAGAGATTGTCGGGGACGGCCTGGTCGGGTGCGCCATCGGCCAGCAACCGGCGCAGCGTTACACCCCAGCCGATGTCTGTCAGGCGCCCAACGCTGCGACCAGGCTCTGCTGCCTCCCCAGCGGATATGCGGCCAGTGGCGGCTACCCCGAGCTTCGACATCCCTGACGGCCACATTCGCCGGGGCTGGAGCGTTACGCCTGGACGCTGGAGCCGGGTACGGGCGGTGTCCTCGCTGGCCTGGCTGACCGTTGCCGTGCGGGCGTCGCCGGTGCAGTTGTCGCAGCGGCCGCAGGGGGCAGCGGCCGGATCGTCGAGTTCGCGGCGCAGGTAGTCCATGCGACAGCCGGTGGTCGCCACGTAGCCGAGCATGGCCTGCTGTTCGCGCGCTCGTTCGGCGGCCACGCGTGCGTAACGTTCGGCGTCGTAGGCCCAGTCCTCGCCGGTCGCCTCCCAGCCGCGTCCCACCCGGCGGACAGCGCCGTCGACGTCGAGCACCTTCAGCATGGCTTCTAGGCGACTGCGCCCCAGGTCGACCTGTGCCTCCAGCGCCGCCAGCGAGAGCGGTCCGCTGGCCCCCGCTAGTGCGTCAAGGGTGGCGCGGACCACACGTTCTGGCGGGAAAGCCAGGCTGGCGAAGTATGCCCAGATGTCACGATCCTCAGTGGCGGGCAGCAGGATCACCTCGGCGTGTTCCACGCCCCTGCCCGCCCGCCCGATCTGCTGGTAGTAGGCAACCGGCGACTGCGGCGCCCCCAGATGAACGATGAAGCCGAGGTCTGGCTTGTCGTATCCCATGCCAAGCGCGCTGGTCGCCACAACGGCCTTGAGTTTGTTAGTGAGCAGGCTTTCCTCTATGTCCAGACGCTGCGCCGGGTCCGTCTGGCCGGTGTACGCCTCAACCGCATATCCCCTGTCCCGCAGGAATTCCGCCACCTCATGGGCGGCGGCCACGGTCAGCGTGTAGACGATGCCAGAGCCAGGCAGGCCGCCGAGGTAGTCAGCCAGCCAGCCCAGCCGCAAGGCCGCTTGCGGTAGCCGCAGCACGGACAACTGCAGGCTGTCGCGGTCAAGCGGACCGCGCAGGACCAGCGTCGGCAATGGGTCACCCCGGCCGGTGCCGAGCTGTTCCGCCACGTCACGGGTGACCCGTGCGTTGGCGGTCGCGGTGGTGGCGAGCACCGGCACGCCGTGCGGGAGTCCCGCTACCACGTCGCGCAGGCGTCGGTAGTCAGGCCGGAAGTCGTGGCCCCAGTCGGATATGCAATGCGCCTCGTCGATGACGATCATCCCAGCCGAGTTGGCGAGGCGGGGCAGGATCAGGTCACGAAAGCTTGGGTTGTTGAGCCGTTCGGGGCTGACAAGCAGGACGTCGACCTGGCCGGCCCGGATCTCGGCGTAGATCTCCTCCCAATCCTCGTTGTTGGACGAGTTGATGGTGGCCGCCCGGATCCCGGCTCGCTCGGCGGCAGCGATCTGGTTGCGCATCAGCGCCAGCAGCGGCGACACGATGACGGTCGGACCCTCGCCCCGCTCCCGCAGCAAGGCCGTGGCGATAAAGTACACAGCCGACTTCCCCCACCCGGTGCGCTGCACGACTAGGGCCCGACGACGATCAACCACGAGTGCCTTGATCGCGCTCCACTGATCGGGGCGCAGGCTGGCCTGCTGGCCCGCCAGGGCACGCAGGCAGCGTTGCGCTGCTGCCATGACCTGGTCATCCGTTGCTGAGGGGCCCGGGCCAGGTGTGGAAGTCATGCGGCCATTGGTATCAGCAAAGCGTGATATCCGCGTGACGATCCGCCGCAGGGACGCTTCGGGGCCACGTCCGGCATAGCGTGACCGCATGGACTACGCGGGTAGACAGTTCTGAGATCAGTTCACCGGCAGCGGCGGGCTCCCAGTAACGACCTGAACTGGCGGGACTTAGTGCGTACCTGGGGGCGGTGGGGCAACGGCAGTCTGCCCGCAGCGTGGGCCCCTAGCTGCTGCTATAGCGACAGCGGGGGGCCCACGCTGTCCGGGGAGCCAGCCCCACAGACGAGCCCCGGGCACCGAGCCCCACACAGACCACGGCCGCGCGCCCGTCACAGCACTACACCTCGGCCCCGCGCCCGTCACAGCGCCACACCAGCTCCGACTCCGGTCCCGCAGCCATCGACAGCCGCCTCGTGTTACCCGCTGAGCAACGAGGGAACCTGCTATGAGCCCGGCGAGTTCTGCCGCGACTCTGATCACGGCGCTTCAGGGCTCGCTGGCGATGGCGAGAAAATCGTGTGCGAAGACAACGACGGGTGGCGGTGGGAGCCGGCCTGACAGAAACTCGCTGACGTTTACCATCGAAGACGTGACTGGGCTAGAGGACGCTGAACAGGTCGCCGGCCGGATGGCGGCAGAGTCGATCGCCGCCGGCGATCCGACCGGCTGGTTCGAGCGGTTGTATGCGGCTGCGGCTGCGGGCGAGACGGCGGTGCCGTGGGACCGGGGAGCGCCAAGCCGCTACCTCACTCAATGGCTAACGGCCCGCGCCCCGCGCGGCGCGGGCCATAGCGCCGTGGTCGTCGGCTGCGGACTCGGCGACGACGCGGAGTTCATTGCCGAACTCGGCTTCCAGACCACTGCCTTCGACATCTCGCCTACCGCGATCGCCACCGCGCGACGCCGGTTCCCCGACTCGGCGGTCCACTACCAGACCGCGGATCTGCTGAACCCGCCGACCGCATTTCAGCAGGCGTTCGGCCTGGTCGTGGAGAGCCTGATCTTGCAGGCGCTGCCCGACCCGCCCAGGCGCGATGCCATCGCCCGGCTTGGCGGCCTCGTGGCGCCGGGCGGGACGCTGATCGTCATCGCCAGGGCCCGCGAGCCGGAGCAACCGGTCCACGGGCCACCGTGGGCGCTGACCCGGGCAGAGATCGACGCCCTCGCCGACGGCGGCCTGGAACCGGTCCAAATCGAAGATCTCACCGACCCGCAGATGCCATGGCCGCGCCGCTGGCGCGCCGAGTTCCGCCGCCCAGCAAATTGAGTCCGTCCGGGCTCGCAGGGCCCCGGGGGCCGATGGGTTACGCCGTCCTCTTTCGGGCCTTGGCCAGCCACAGCGCGACCGCGAGCAAGACCAGGCCGACAGCTGCGACGGCCAATGGCGCGGCGACCGATCCAGGCAAGTACCGGTTCGCGGTCACTGGTATCACCCATAGCGTGCCGGCGGCGCCGAAGCCGGTGAACATCACCCGGTGCATCACCGCGCCGATGGCGAGCAGCCCGGCCACGGTCAGTACAGCCAGGGCCGGCCCCGCCGCGCTGCCCATCGTCATCGTGGCCCCGGCCAGGACACCGCTGGACGCGGCCGCCAGCCCGGCCGCCGGCGGAGCGAGATAACCGCGGTAAGCGGCCAGGCCCCAGATCCCCGACAGCACCCAGATGCCGGTGCCGTATCCGGTTACGGCCAGGCCCGGATCCACCTGGTGAAGCACTGCGCTGAAAAGCGCGACCAGCCCGCCGAACATCACCACGTGCTGAACCGCTGACTCCCCGCGCCACCACAGCACGATCGCCAGACCAGTCCACACCGCGGCGGATGTCAGCAGGATGCCGTGATCACCCAGGTGAAGCACCTTGCTCGCCAAGATCTCGGCGAACCCGGCCCCAGCCACGGTGGCTAGCAGCCACAGCACGCTTCTCAGCCGGGCAAACGCGGGCTCGCCGCGCGTCCGCAGCACCCCGCCGCTCACGATCAGGCCGACCGCCACGACCGCCGTGAACGACAGCGCCACGGCCGTCGGCACCCGAGGCCACAGCTGCTCGACCGCGACGTAGCCAGCCGAGATCGCGACCGCCGCGCCCAGGTAGCCGAACACCTCGGCGATGAGCGGGAACCCGCGGCGCGCCCTGGCCGTCACCTCGCCCGCGCCAGCCCGCGCCTGCTCAGCAGACTCGATCCTCGCGGCCTGGCCGACATCGATGATCCCCGCTTCCGTCCACCGATCCAACTGCCCGCGCAACCCCGACATGGACTCAGACACCGCATCCACCTCTCCCGCAGCCTCATGTACCTGGCCGCCGCAAACCCGGCAGCCGCATATTCATCGTCGGTCCGTGACCGCCTGCGCGGGAGCGCGCCATTACTCAACCCGGCTGAGCTGAATTACTCAGCCGACACCCGCAGCAGCCCCGCTGCTATCCGAACAGGCCGCCGATGACAGTTGACGACGTCCTAGGCCGGCTGGAGCGCTCTGGCCTGGTCGAGTCCGTCGCCGAACTCCGTAGCCCGGACCGGACTCTGCGCGAATCCGAGTCAAGTTAGACGGAACGGCTTAGGCATGTGCTCTACGCAGACTTGGGAGCTTCGCGAGCCGTTCGATAGCGGCTAGCGGCATCAGACAAAATGTTCTCGGCCAGATGCGGCTCACCCGCCAAGGCGCCAGCGAACCTGGCCGCCTCATCACCTCCCAGCGGGCCGGCTCAGCCAGGCCCATCGTCGTCCCGAAGCTGGTGCATGTGCCCGTGTAGAAGTAGCACGTAGGTTCTCAACCTGGCCAGCTGCTATGTGGCAGACGCTGGCTCTGCCCTGTCCCGGGCAGCTTCGCCGGGCCGGCGTTGCTGCCTTGTCACGATGGTGCTGCCCTGTCACGATGCCGGTTGGCTTGAGCTGATCGCAGCCGCTGGCAGGCAGCAGCACGGTTCCCGGGCTGTGGTGGCCTGTCCCGGGCCGGGAACAGCGACTATCCCGCGCTGTCGCTATGACGGCAGCGGCGAGGCCGCGCTGTCTGGCCGGCAGCTCCCCGGACAGCAGCAAGGTTCCCGCGCTGCGGCCAGGAGGGCGGGCAGTGCCCGCGCCGCCGGCCAGGGCGGCGGTGCCGGGCCGCGGTGCTGGTTGATGCCCGGGACGGCCGCGACACGCCAGCGAGTTATTTCTAAGCGCGTCCTATCGCGCCATCGTCGTCCCAACGCTGGGGCTAGGACCGGGGCTGGGGCCGACCCCCCACCACCAGACCCCCCTTTCAGCGGGCTCCCACGGCGGCAGGGTGGGCCCATGATCCCGCAACCTTTCCGCCTGCCCCGGCTACCGCACGCACCCAACACGGCCAGCAGCGTGCCGTGCCGCCACCCCCGACCTCCGCCACCCCGACCTCCGCACCCCCAGCGCCGCCACCCACCACCGAGATCCCCGCGCCGGACGCTGGCCACGGGTGGCTCAAGCAGGTTAGACCTGACACGCTAGTGGGGTCGAGGGGCGCTGCGACGGACTAGGTCCGCCACGCTCGACACCCGCTTTCATCGGAAAGGGCGCCTCCGAGTCGATGGAGGCGGTCATGCCCGTGGTGGGTCGCGTTGCTGCGCTATGGCGATATCCGGTCAAATCTATGGCGGCCGAGGAGCTTGACAGTGCCGATGTCTCGTGGCACGGCGTCGCGGGTGATCGCCGGTGGGCGTTCATCCGCGATGGGCAGGTGCGCAACGGCTTTCCGTGGCTGACGATCCGGCAGCGGCCCGAGATGGCCCGCTACCGGCCCCGTTTCGCCGAGCCGGATCAGCCCAACGCCTCGGTGACCCTGGTGCGTACGCCCTCTGGCGTCGAGCTTGACGTGGCGGACCCCGCGCTCGCGGCGGAGCTTGGGCCCGGTGTACGCGTCATGAAGCAGTACCGTGGCATCTTCGACACGATGCCGTTGTCGCTGCTGACCACCCAATCCCTGACCGATCTTGGCCGGCTGGTCGGCACCGACCCGACCAGCACCGGCCCGCCCAGCACCAACCCCGCCAGCACCAACCTGACCGCCCTTCGATTCCGGCCCAACCTCCTGGTGGAGGCCAGCGGGGGTGAGTTTCCCGAGGACACCTGGGTCGGCCGCGTCCTGCGAATCGGCGGTCTGCGGATGCGGGTGGACAAGCGCGACATGCGGTGCGTGATGGTCACCATTGACCCAGTGACGCTGCACCGGAATCCGGCGATCCTGCGCGCCATAGCCCAGGATCGCGGCGGCGGGCTCGGAGTCTACGGCTCGACCGTGGAGCCAGGCCCGGTCGTGGTGGGCGACTCAGTCGAACTCGAGTCATAGGAGTCGTGCCAGCGCCACCATGAGTACGGCGCGGTTTGCGGATAGCCCTCCGGTGAGTCCTCCCACTCCTCTTGGCGGCCGAGCGCGGTGATATCCAGGTAGCTCCAGGTGCTGCCCATCGTCTCGTCGCCGCGGTTGTTAATGAAGTAGGTGCGGTATACCTGGTCGCCGTCGCGGATGAACGCGTTTGTCCCGTGCCATTCGTCCACTCCGAAGTCGGCGTCGAACTCGTCGATCATGGTGTACCAGGGAATCTCCCAGCCCATCCGCGCCTTCACGCGCGCGATCTGCGGCTGCGGGGCACGCGAGGCGAACACGAGTGTGGTGTCGCGGGCGTTCAGGTGGGCGGCGTGGGCGACCTGGTCGGCGACCAGGGAGCAGCCCGGGCAGGCGTGGTCGGGCCAGCCGTACACTCCCGGTTCGAAGAACGCGCGGTAGACGATGAGCTGCCGGCGCCCTTCGAACAGGTCGAGCAGACTCGCCTTTCCAGCGGGCCCGTCGAACACGTACTCCTTGTCTACGGCGAGCCACGGCATCCGCCGCCGCTCGGCCGCGAGCGCGTCCCTGGCCCACGTCAGTTCCTTCTCCTTCACGAGCAACTGCTCCCGCGCCGCCTCCCACGCCTGCGGCGTGACGATCGGAGGTGTCTTCATCGTGATCATTGCTTTGTCTCCCCTGCTAGTGAGATCTGCCAGTTGAGATCAAGACCCGTCGAGGTGGACTCGCAACGCCTCAAGCTGGCCATCCCAGTCGCGCGCCAGCGCGGCCAGGAACTGCTGGGCTATCTGCATCGGCGCCGATCGCAACCGGTACCGTACCCGCCGTCTCTCGCCAGGCTCAGCCGTCACGAGGCCGACCTCGGCCAGCAGCGCGAGGTGCTTGGCGATCGCCTGCCGGGTGATCGGCAGTCGATCGGCAAGGTCCGTCGCCGTGGCCGGTCCTCCCGAGGCCAGCGCGGCCAGGATCGCCCGCCGGGTCGGATCGGCCAAGGCGACGAACACTTGCTCGGCGATCGTCTCGACGTCAGGCGGCATCGAGGTAGTCGACCAGTTCACCGAGTTCGCTCGCCCAGCCCTTGGTGTTGCCGTCGAACGCCGCGCGGTGCGCGTCCTCCGGCAACTGCGCGAACCCGGACTCGACCACGGTCAGGCGGGTGCCGGTGCCAGCCGGCTCAAGCGTGAACTCGACATAGGTACGGCGCGGGTCTTCCTCGGGTAGCCCGTAGATGTGCCAGGTGAAGCCGAACACCGACGGCTCCTCCACCCGTTCCACCCGCATGTCGGCCTTGTCCCCGCCGGTCCAGGTCATCCGGGCTGACCCGCCCGGGCGCAGGTCGATCGTCGCCTCGTTGCCGAACCACGCGGACAGCCCTTCGGCCGTGGTGAGTGCCGCCCACACGTCGGCGGGCGGGCGAGCGATCTGCACCGTCCGCTCGATGCGGTCAGGAAATCCCATGAGAGCCTCCACTATTTTGCAACTGAACGGTTGCTACCGTATGGCAACCATCCGGTTGCGTCAAGGTCAAGGAGACCCTAGTTCAGGCCCGGCCGACCCGGCCACCAGCGCATAAGTTGGGCGTGCCAAGGTCGAGGCAACCTAAGGGTTCCGCGCCCAGTCCTAGCTGATGTGGTGGTAATCCCCGAGGGATTGGTTGCGCCGTGTCAGCTACATGCCGTCGCAAGCCGGGTCAGACCGGCGTCGTCATCATCGCGCTCTCGGCCGTCGCCCTGACCGGTGCCTCCTGTGGCGGCAAGACCGGGCACCAAGCAGCGGCCGCTGGCCCGCTTGTCGCGCGCACCCGCCCGCCGACGGCAACGACGTCAGTGCTATCCGGACCGGCTGACGCGGTAGCAGGGCAGGCAGCGCAGACTTTGTTCGCTTCGTCACCAGTTGTGATAGTGGCCAGGGCCGACAGCCGCCATGATCTAGCCGTAGCGGCCATCGACGCGCTAGTTGTTGACGCACCGGTGCTCCTCACCTCCTCGCAGCCAGCGAAGCGGACCACGCCGGTATCGGCGCTTACCCGGACCGACATCTCCAGGCTGCACCCGCGGGCCGTCCTAGCCGTCGGCGTTCCCGTCGGACCATTGTCTGCCGCGCTTGGCGGAATCCACGTGGTCACCAAGCCAGCCAAGCTGCCCGGCACATTGGCGCCAACGCCGCTCCAGTCGGCGGTCCTGCTGGTGCACCTGCGCGACGCCAGCGCTCGGGCGATCGCAGCCATCGCCACGGCGCGGGCAGCGGGCGCTCAGGTGATCTTCGTGCGCGGCTTCGACCCGCGAACCGATCCGGCGGCGATCGCCCGGCTGGCGACCGCCCGACCTCGGGAGGTGCTCGCGCTCGGCGCTAGTTTCGGCCCGGCATTAAGGCTGGCGGCGCGGGTCGCCGTCGCGGCAACCGGAGTGCAGCTACCCGGTGGCGGCGAGGTTCTTTTTCCCATGCGCCGGCTCGTGGCTCTGTACGGCCACCCGGGTACTCCCTCGCTCGGCGCGCTCGGCCAGCAGGCACTGCCGGGAAGCATCGCCCGCGCCAGGCGGTTGGCCAGGCTTTACCGAGGACTCAGCCGCGTCCCCGTGATTCCGGCCTTCGAGATCATCGCCAGTGTGGCTCAAGGAACGAGCGAACCGGAAGGCGGTACCTATTCGTACATAACCCCCATAGCTGAAATAAAGCCTTGGGTTACTGCTGCCACCAGAGCGGGGATCTACGTGATCCTTGATCTGCAAGCCGGCCGCGCGAGCCTGCTCGCTCAGGCCAGGTACTACCAATCGCTACTCGCACTGCCCGACGTCGGCCTGGCCATTGATCCCGAATGGAAGCTCACCCGAGACGAACTGCCGCTGCGGCAGATCGGCACAGTGACCAGTAAGCAGGTCGATAGCGTCGCGAACTGGATCGCCGCCCTGACCGCACGGCGTCACCTGCCGCAAAAGCTACTGGTGCTGCACCAGTTCAAGCTGTCGATGCTCGGCGATGAGCACGGCATCGACACCGGGCGGGACGATCTCGCGATCGTCATCCATATGGATGGCCAAGGCATCCCCGGCAACAAACGGCAGACCTGGGGTGCCGTCACTGGCGCGGCGCCACCACACGTTCACTTCGGCTGGAAGAACTTCTTCACCAAGGACCATCCCATGCTGACGCCAGCGCAGACGATGGCAAGGACGCCTCAGCCGGTGATGATCTCCTACCAATGACCGGCGCTCCCCGGGCAGCGTGGGCCCCGGGCTGTCGCTATAGCCGCAGTTAGGGGCCCACGCTGTCTCGCTTCCGCCGCCGCAAGGCCCGCCGACCCGGCCCCAGCGAATGATCGAGCCTCTAGACCGGTGTCGCGGCGCGAGTTAATGTGAGCGCTAACACGCCCATTGAGCGTGAGGGAAGAGATTCACCCATGGCTGCTTTGCGGGGCCCGACCGGCCCGCCCGAGGGCCCGACTCGCCCGCCCGAGGGCCCGACTCGCCCGCCCGAGGGCCCGACTCGCCCACCCCGACGCCCATTCCGCCCGTCCCGACTCGGCCGTTTACGGAAAGGCCTGCTGCCAACCGCCACGGCCGCGACGCTCGCGGTGACCTGGCTGGTGGCGGCGTCGCCAGCCCAGCCGGCCGCGGCCGCCACCACGGCGATCACGGTGAACGGCACCCAGAGCGGGCGCACGTTCAACGGGATCGGCGCGATCAGCGGAGGCGGTGGCAATACCCGCCTGCTGACCGACTACCCGGCGGCCCAACAGTCGCAGATCCTGGACTACCTGTTCAAGCCTGGCTACGGCGCGGACCTGCAGATACTCAAGGTCGAAATAGGCGGCGACACCAACTCGACGGACGGGTCCGAGTCCAGCCACATGCACACCTCCGGGGCGGTGGACTGCAACACCGGCTACGAGTGGTGGCTAATGCTCCAGGCGCAGGCCCGCGACCCGAACATCAAGTTCTACGGGCTCGCCTGGGGAGCGCCGGGCTGGATCGGCGGCGGCACTTTCTTCTCCACCGACATGATCAACTACATCGTCAACTGGCTGAACTGCGCCAAGTCGAAGGGCCTGGCGATCAGCTACCTGGGTGGCTGGAACGAGCGCGGCTACAACATCTCCTGGTACGAGCAACTGCGGTCCATGCTGAACACCGCCGGCTACACCGGCGTCCAGATCGTCGGCGCCGATACCGACTGGACGATCGCGAACGACCTGGTGTCGAACAGTGCGTTCGCGAACGCGGTGCAGATCGTCGGCGCGCACTACCCGTGCGGCTACCTGTCCAGCGAGTCGTCCTGCCCGAGCACCTCGAACGCGATCGCCACCGGCAAACCGCTGTGGGCCAGCGAGAACGGCTCCCAGGATTTCAACGCGGGCGCGGCCGCGATGGCGCGGGCCGACAACCGGGACTACATCGACGGGAAGATGACCGCGACGATCAACTGGCCGCTGGTCGCCGCGATCTACCCGAACTTGCCGTTCAACACCGACGGGCTGATCGTGGCCAACCAGCCCTGGTCCGGCTGGTACTCGGTAGGCAAGCAAACGTGGGTGACCGCGCAGACCACCCAGTTCACGGCGCCGGGCTGGACCTACATCGACTCCGCCAGCGGCTACCTGCAGGGCAACCGGGCCGACGGCAGCTACGTGACGCTCAAGTCGCCGAACGGGTCGGACTGGAGCTCGATCATCGAGACAATGGACGCCACGGCGGCGCAGACGGTGACCTTCACCGTCACCGGCGGGCTGTCCACAGCCGCGGTGCACGTGTGGAGTACCAACGTGAATTCGGCGAGCCCGTCGGCCTGGTTCGTGCATTCCGCTGACATCACCCCGAGCAACGGCACATTCTCGCTCACGGTCCAGCCGGGCTTCGTGTACTCGCTGACCACCACCACCGGCCAGGGCAAGGGCACCGCGGCCAGCCCGGGGCCGGGGACGTTGTCGCTGCCGTACTCCGACAACTTCGACGGGGACGCGATCGATCAGCAACCGCCGTTGCTGTCGCAGCAACAGGGCGCGTTCGAGGTGGAGCCCTGCTCGGGCGGCCGGTCCGGGCGGTGCGTACAGCAGCAGGCGCCTTCCCAGCCGATCGAGTGGGACAACAACGCGAACCCCTACACGATTGGCGGAAACCTCTCCTGGGCCAACTACACCGTGTCCGCCGACGTGCTGCTCCAGCAGGCGGGCGCGGTGCAGTTGCTGGGACGGGTCGGCACCCAGAAAGGCTTCTCGCCGGCCGACGTCAGCGCCTATTACTTCCAGGTCGCGAACACCGGCGCCTGGTCAATTTTCCGCAATAATACGAGCGGAACGATCACCACATTGGCCAGTGGCACGGCAGCCGCGCTCGGCACGGGATCATGGCATCACCTCTCGATGACGCTGAACGGTTCGACGATCAGCGGCGCGATCGACGGCACGACGGTCGGGAGTGTCACCGACAGGACGTTCTCCGGCGGCATGATCGGGCTCGGCGTGAACGGCTACCAGACCGATCAGTTCGACAACCTGTCGGTGGCCTTGGCCGGCTCGGCTACGCCGACCGGGCCGATCGTGGCCGGCGATAACACCGCTAAGTGCGTCGACGACAACAACGACTCCAGCGCGAACGGCACCCACGTGCAGATATGGGACTGCAACGGCACCGCCGCCCAGAACTGGACAATGGAGTCCGACGGCACGATCCGGATCAACGGTTCCTGCATGGACATCACCGGCGCGGGAACCGCGAACGGCACCTTGGTCGAGTTGTGGACCTGCAACGGCGGCGGCAACCAGCAGTGGTTGCCGGTGAACGGGATGCTGGTCAACCCGGTGTCAGGGCGGTGCCTGGACGATCCGGCGTTCACTACTACGAACGGTACACAACTGGATATTTGGGACTGCAACGGCGGATCGAACCAGCAGTGGGCCGTCCCCTGATATGCCTGGGGGATGGCGATTTCGGATGTGCAGCAGGCGCTGAGGGAGTTCGCGGCCGAGCGGGACTGGGAGCAATTCCACACTCCCAAGAACCTCGTCATGGCTCTGGCGGCAGAGGTCGGCGAACTGGTCGAGATTTTCCAGTGGCTCACTCCCGACGAGTCGATGTCGGTGCTGAGCGAGGCCGGACGCGCTGAACATGTGCGCGACGAGATCGCCGACGTGTTCGCTTACTTGCTGCGCCTTTGCGACGTCCTCGGCGTTGACCTGGAAACCGCGGTGCACGAGAAAATCATTAAAAACGCGGTCAAATACCCGGTGGAGTCCTCAAAAGGCCGCGCCTAGCGCGAGGGTGTCAAGCTCGGTGGATCGCGTGCTTCAAGATTCGCAGTCCTTCGAGCCTTAGCGCCTGCGGGTAGATGGCTTTGTAGATATTGCAATTCGGCGATTTTACGTCGTACCGGCCGGTCGCCCGGAAAGTCGCCATCGCGCACCCTCCTGAACACCAATAGCGCCAGGTGCAGTCGCGGCAGCCTTCCTTTTCCTCTACCGGCAGGTTTTGCACCAGCGTGAGATCACGCCTGACCGCGCGCAAGGGGTCGTCAACGAAGACGTCGCCTATGGTCCGTTCGATTTCCATGTGGCATTTAGCGATCCGGCCGCGCTGGTCGATGACGACATAATCCTGGCCCACACCGCACGATCGCTGACGCGGCTCGAGCAACTGGCCTCGGTCGAGTATCGATCCGAGCACGCTCCAGCGCGGAAGCAGCTCCTCGATAACGGCGAATGCCTTGAGCAAAGCCTCGATCATGGCCTGCTCCTCGTACCGCAGATCGGCGAAGCGCGCCGCGCAGTCATTATCGCGGAAGAAATTTAGACTGAAGGTCAGGTCTTTCTCCAAAGCGAATCTGACCACATCGGCCAGCCCGGCGTAGTTGAGGTTGGTCACCGTGATCGACAGGTGCGGCGCGTGGCCGTGCTCCCTCAAGAGCCCGATCGTGCGCTCGACGTGTCCGAACGAAGGCTTCCCGTTGACAAACGGCCGCTGTACGTCGTGATGCTCCCCGAGGCCATCGAGCGAGATCATCACCCGGATGTCCCGCGCCTTGAGCGCGCCGATGAGGGCTGCGGACAGCTTGACGCCGTTGCTCAGCAGTGTCGAGTGCAGCGCGAGTCCATGCTGCTCGGCCGCTATCTTGGCGTAGTCGTGCAGGTCGAGCATAAGCCGGTGGTTCAGGCTGGCTTCGCCGCCCGCGTACTTGAGCTTGACTGCGGGCAGGCGGTGCGCGACCGCGGATCTCATCACCGCATCGATCGAGGCCCGGCCGATCGTTTCGTCCATGCCCTCCGGTGTCTTGTGCAGGTAGCAATACGGGCAGCGCAAGTTGCAGGCGTTCGTCACGTGCAGCCAGGCCGTCAGCATCCGGCTGCCAGCGAACTCCGGCTGCGGCGCCTGCCTTTCGGCATGTATCAGCCCATGTTCGGCCAGGTCACCGATTACCTGGTCGATCTCCGAGGCCAGGTCGGGGTTCGCGGCTAAGACCTCGGCCACCGCAGCGGGTCGCTCAAAACACGAGAACACGCGCTGGGCCAGGTCGTTGACGACGATCGCACCACCACGGCCCAGTGGATTGAACAGCACGCGCCAGTCACGGGCCAGGGGTATCTCGATGACCTCACGGCCGCGCACCAGACGGCTGCCAGCCTTCCAGTCCCGCGATTGGAGCGATGTGCGGGGCGGTGAGCTCTCGCTCACCGCGCACGCGCAATCTTCGCAGCCATACCGCAGTGGCAGGTCCGAGTCGGGCAGATCGAAGCTCGACAGCACGATGGCACGGCGCGTCGGTTCTGGTTGAGTCAAGGTCCCGCCGTTCTGGCCGTCGAAGTTCGCCTGGGTGACTAAAACAGCTCAGCTAGCCGGGCGAGCAACACGGTGGCCGACACGTCTTCGCCGCGCCAGCTATCGCGCAGTTCGGCGAGCCGCTGCTCACGAGCCTCCGATGGCAGTTCGCTGATGAGGCGACCAAGGCGCTGAATTTCAGCGGGAAGAACCGACTCTCCGAACGATGCGACGTATCCGTGCGTAATGAGCGGGAAACCACGCTTGTAATAGTCGAACGCCTCAGCTAGATCGCCCTCATCTTTCGATGCGAGCGCTTTCTCAAGCCCCACGTGCCCCTGCAGGACATCCCATCTTCCTCGAAGCTCAGGAAAACCGTACTCTTCGGTCACACGGGTCAGCTGCGCGGTCACGGCTTCGATCAACTCCATATACCGCCCGACTCCCGTTTCTGACCAGGCCCGGTAGCTTAGCTCGGCATATTCTATCAAGCTGGCGAACCAGAACCAGCCGTCGGACAGCGCTTCCGCAGCATCGGCTCCCTTCATGAGATAGTCAAGACCGCAGTCGGCGTCCCGCGTGCCGAATATGCGCCCGGCCCGATTCAGGGCCGACGGATATGCGCGGGCGTTCAGTTCGTGGCACAGGTCCAGCGACCGCATTATCAGTTCCTCGGCGCGCTCGACTTGGTTCGCATCCACGACCAGCATGGTGTCTTCCTGGTAAGCCTGGAACAGACAGATCGCCTGCTCCTGGTAGATCTGGCCGAGCCAGGACCAGTTATTGAGATCATGGAATACCTGCTCGGCCTCGGCGTACGCCGACCAGGCTTTGCCGAACGAGCGCTGGTATCGGTAGACCTCCCCGCTGGCGCTGAGCGACATCGCGACCTCGTAGGGACGCCCGATGCGTCGCCGTATGTTGATGGCGCTTTCGACCAGGTTGATCGCGACCCGATAGTCACCGCCGATGCCCTTGAGGTACCCCCAGTTGGTCTGGATCGACGCCAGTTCCTCGCGATCGGAGTCTTGGCTCTGCGATGACAGCGCCATCGCGATCGCGTCCCGGGCAGAGCCGTATGCCTCATCTGCCCGTTCCCACCGGCCGACGTTGCGGTAGTAGTAGCCAAGCTCCTTGTATCCCTGCGCGACGAGCTTGAAGTGATCGTCGGCCTGGCTTTCGACGACGTCGTCCAAGGCCTGCTTGAAATCGGCCTCGGCGTCTCGTACCTGACCCTGCGTGCGCATGCGCGCGTTGCCGCGCAGGTTATTCAGCCGGTAATTGCGATGATGATCGGACTGCCGCACCGGCAGCCGGTCAAGCAAAGCCAGGGCCGCACCGGCCTGTTCCCTGTCGATCAGGAAGGCCGCCATGTCCAGGCCGATGTCGGCGTGCATCTCACGGCCGTCGCCTTCCAGCCACTCGCCGAACTCGCGCGCCGTGGCCGCGACGGCGTCGCCTAGCGGGCTCACGTCCTGCGTGCCAGGCAAGAAGCGCTGCATCTGGAATGTCAGCAAATCCTCGAAGAAAAGGTTGTGCTCATCCCTGGCCTCGCGCAGCAGCGTCAGGAAATGCCGGGCTCCATCGGCGAATCCGGACAGCAACCGGTAAAAGACCTCCGCCGACCTGAGGTGGCTGACTTCCTGCCGCTCGCTGTCCACAGCCGTCACGTCGCGGATGAGCGTGGTCTCCTCCGCTGGCGTGATCACCGAGTGGCCTTCCCGGCGTGCCTGCACGAACTCGGCTAGCCGAGCGTCCAAGCTGGCCGTCTCGTCGGCGAGCCGGGCGTCCATCTGGTCGGCCAGGTCCGCATAGATCGTCGCGGCCCGGCGCCAAAGGTCGTGCCGCCACCACTCGTTCTCGTCGTCTAGCCGGATGACGCGTTGGGCGAGTTCCTCGGCCACGGCATCGTGCAGCGTGACGTATCGCTTGTTGGCTCGCGGCCTGATCCACTCGGTCTGCTGCAGCGCGTCCCAAGCCCGGTCAGGGTCGGGCGCGTCGTCAGGCCACGCCATATCGGACATGAGCTGACACCAGACCGGCTTGCTGATGCTCTCGCGGACGACGGCGAGCCGCCGGATTGCCTCGTGCCAGAAGTCCGTGTCGCGGTAGGGCGCGACCAGGCGGCGCCTAAACTCGTCGGCCAGTACCTCGCCGGCGTGGGTGGCCTGTCCGCCGAGCGGCAGGTCCCGCCTTAGCTGCGCAAGCGAGGACTTCTTGACCTCATCGGGTACGCCGATCTTGGCGAGGTAGTCGACCGTGAAGGCCAGCCACAGCGGATGACCGCGGGTGAGGCAGATCAGCTTTTCCTTCTCGTCCGCGTCGTCAATGAGAGCCTCGGCGACGCCGCTCTGCGCGAAGTACGCCTCAGCCTCGGCAACGCTGAACTCGCCGATATCGATCTGCCGCACTGGCAGGCGGCTGTGCGGCTCGGCTAGCTCGGCCCTGATCGAGTCCGGCGCGTCCGCCCCACCCATCGGAGGACGCCCAGCCAGGATGAACAGCGTGGCGGGGAGCGTCTTTATCCATTGGGTGAGCGTGTATGACGCGTACATGCCGCGAATGGCTTCGACGGTGTCGAACGTCATGACGACGGTCGCGCCGGTTTCGGTGATGTAGTTGCGATAGCAGTCCGCGAACACGGCCTTGATCTGGGTGAGGTGGCTCAAGACAGTCTCACGGCTGGTTACCCGCTGGCCCAGATACCGGGGAATCTCGAACAGGTATTTGATATACGGTTCGAAATACCTGTTGTCTGCGTCGAGTTGACGCGCGACGTTCCGCTCGAGGTTCGACAGCAGCCAGTGCTGGGAGTCGTCGACGTCGATGGGATCGAGCCAGACCAGGCTCTGCTCGCGGTCGGCGGCCACGGACAACTGCCGTACCAGCCGCGTCTTTCCTGTGCCTCCTCCGCCGTACAGCAGCAGCGCACGACTGCCGCCGTCGTCTCGTACCCGGTGAGCTTCCTCGATGATCGCCTGCTCTTCCGGCCGCCGAATATAACCAGGGAACAGTTTCGCGTCGTTCATGTCACTCCCCCGTGAGCCGAGGCGTCCTCAACAATCCGGACAATTCTCGCGAATAGCTCGGGTTTGCCGTCAAACTCACCACGAAGTTCCTCGTCGCTTCTCATGCGGTCGGCGGCATACACGCGTAGTTCATTTTCTGTGTATGCGCCCGAATCGCCGATAGCCTGCGCGCGCTTCCGAGCATATTCGGTCAAATCATCACTCATTTTCGCGGCATTGTCCAGCCGCAGTCTGGCCGCTTCGTGCCATATGCAATCTATCAAGCCGATGACCTGCTCTCGGCCGCTTTGGTTGGCGGACCATTGCTCTGTGAACTCGGCTGCTTCGCGGTGCGCACCAGCACTTTCGGTTTTCGTGTAAAAATGGCGGAAAAGCAATCTTCTGATCGCTGGATGAATCTCCTGCCAGGGCTCGTCAAGCGGGCGGACAAGCAAAGAGCAGCGGCCGATGGCCTGCCAGAGGTCGAGGTCTGACCAGTCCGCCTCATCCATAGCGGTCGCGAACGACTCGTCATCGGCAAGACGACGTAGGTGCGACAATGTGAAGAATCGATATGGAACGAGCCTTCTGATAGCTCGTTCCATTATTCGGAGCCGCCTTTCCGATCTATCGGATTGGGTCGCATCGCCGGGCAGCAGGCTATCCGGCGCCAGCAACTTACTTTGGATGAAGGGCCTGATGATCGCGTCGAAGACGTCCGGGTTGTTCAGCCGGTCGATGTCAAGCCCTTCCTCGGCGCGGATCCACTGCAGGCTGCGCCGCACCAGTGCTGGCACACCTTCGGTGGCATCGTGGACGAGTGCCGCATCGTCTCGTAGCCCGGCCGGCGGCCGAGGCAGGTTCATGCGGGACGCCAGGTCGCTCACAGCCTCTTGCACGGCCGTAATGTCAAACTCAGCAAGCGGCAGCCTGGACAGCCTGGGGTTGGGCATGATGCCGCGCCAGCCGTCATCGCTCCGACTCGCGGCGACGAGCGCCAACCGCAGGTTGGGATCCCCCCGGTCCTGCACTCCCCGGTAGATCTGACCGAGGTACCGCCGCAACTGATCGACCACAGCAGGCGACGCGAGTTCTGCGCTGTCGATGAGGCATAGGTATGGACGGCCAGACCTGATGATCTCCCGCGTGACCGCGCGCAGATCATCCTCTGGCTTGCTGAACCGTCCGAAGTCGAAGAACTTGCCGATGATGGCGCCGGCGTCGGCTCCGCCGGCGTCCGCGCGCAAATCCACCATCTTGGTGATCCAGTGCTGATCCGCTTGCTCATCGGCCATGGCTTTCAACCGCGTCAGGAACGCGGTCTTGGCCATTCCCGGAGGTCCGGTCACGAGCCAGAAGTGCGGGCCGACGCGGCTATTAAGGCCGCCCCATACTCGGTCAAGCTCATCTCGGCGGTCGAGGAACTCCTGCCCGTCATCCTCGCGGGCGGTGGCTCGGCCGACCCGCGTGTCCGCGCCAGCGCCACGCAAGATCCCGCTGCCGAGCTTGCTGAGCGCCTCTTCCCGCTTTCTCGCACTCGCCTGCGGCAGGTCGATTGGCTGGTAGGAATAGATGGCGGCGGTATCGAGGTCCGGGATATTGGCAACCTGGAGCAGGTGGACGAAACCAGCCGACCGGATCTGCCGATGCCGCCGAGCGGCCAAGTCCAGCTCCGTCATCGACGCGGGCGCGGTCAGGAAGGCTGGAGAAAGCAGCGCGACGAACGCCTGCGCTGAGGCAATGGCGGCCAGCAGGCCGCGACCGGCTGAGTCAACCGGTCTAGCCCGGTCCGGCGACCGCACCCGGAATCCGTGGTCGGTGAGCCAGTCCGATACGTCCTGGCCGACAGCGTCATCCTGCTCGGCGTACGTCAGGAACACGTCAGGTCCAACCGGATCTAGCAGGTCGCCGGAGTTTAGCCCGAAGACATGAGCGACGCCCTCTACTTCGCTGGGCCTGATCCGGCGAGAATTGCTCTCGATCTTGGCGATCGTGCCGCGATCGAGGCTGCTCACACCTTCTCTCGCACACGCCAGCGCGAGATCTTCCGCGGTCATGCTCGCGCCCAGGCGAAGCATCCGCATCCGCTTCACGGCGAGCGTCTCTAGGTCAGTCACGTCTGCTCACGTCCTGACCCCGAGTCCGGCTGGTTCATCATAGCTCCACTTTGGATTATCCAGAATCGGAGCAATGATAGCAGCCACCACGCGCGACAATCTTGGGTCTGGACGAAGCATCTCCCAGCGCCGCCTGGACATCCTGTCCGACAGGTACAAGAGTCCGTACGCTGTCCGTGTTCGAGCGTGTACTCTGCGTTCAGATGACACTAAGACACCGACTCGGAAGACGTCTCTCATGAAATCACTCCTCGCTCGATCTACTTTGGAGCATAATTGCTCTAGTCCAGCAGATCAAGCTAAGCTCTGTTACAGTAGGGCCGAGTCGGGCAGCTGACGCTGCTGCGACACAGCGTTCGAGTGAGAGTTCCGAGCATGGACGGTTCAGAGGACGGTGTGCTTCACAAGCACACGAAGCCTCCGTTCGACACGTCAGCCCGTAGCTCCGGGTGGGCGAGTGCTTCCACGCGCCTGCACTCGGCCTTCAAGAGCAAGCTCACCGGGTATGGCCTGTCCATCGGTGGGGTCGGCGCCTCGGTGACCGCTGTTGCCACCCACCAGATGAGTCCCGTCGACGTGGCTGCCGTCGGTGGCACCGTTGTCGCAAGCCTCGTAGCGAACTGCGTGGACAGCTACATCCAACGTCGACCGGAGGTCATCGAAAAGCGCGCCAAGGCCACGGCAGAGCAGATCGAAGCCGAGAGCAAGGCGCAGAGCAGGGTGGCCCGTGATGAGATGCAGCAGATCCTCATGAAAATAGCCGCCGAGGATCCCACCAAGATTGATCACGTCATGCGGATGATTACTCTGCAGGCTCTGTCGGCCCTGCCCGACCAATGCCAGTTCACCGGCCGAGATGCTTGCGAACTCGCTGGCATCATCACCGAGTACAGCGCCAAGGCCCAGCCTACGCAGAGCCCGCCCAGTGACGAGACCGGCGGTGAGTACCCGCGCGCGGTCGGAATGGGGTAGCGGGTAGCGGGTAGCGGGTAGCGCACCCTGTCGGATGATCGCGGAGCATGGGCGTCGGTTCCGACGAGAGTTGCGGCGAGGTTCCGCGATCATGATCCCACGCCGCGCCGATCCCGCGATGGATTGCCACATCCAGCCGGCTCACCCCACATCCCCCCGCGATGGATTGCCACATCCAGCTGGGAAAACGGGTATGAATTCGGTAATCCATCGCGCCAGTAGGTTGCCGGGCTGCGATGGATTCGGGAATCCATCGGGGTTCGGCTGGGCGGGGTTCGGCTGGGCGGGGTGTTCTGGGGCTGTTCAGCGCCGGTTCTACAGCGGAAAAGGGGCGATCTGTGAACCGGGCCGCCCTGTTGTTCGTGACTGCGGTTGACAAGCTGGAGCCACTGGTGTCTGGGGTGAGTTTGGATTGAGCCCTGTGATCAACGTCGCGGCCGTGGAGGACAACCTGATCATGGTCGACAGCTTGCGCGCGTGGGCAAGCGGCTTCACCGACATCCAATTAAGAGCGGTCACCCACACGGTCGCCGACCTGCTCCGAGCCACGGTTAGCGACGCCAGCGACCCGATCGACGTCGTGCTGCTGGACGCCGCGCTTCGGGCCGAACCCGACACCGCGGAGAACGCACGCGCGCTGATCGACGCCGGGCACCGGGTTCTGGTGATCGACGGATCACCCGAACTGGGCTCGGTCGCCCGGACTATGCAGACCGGGGTGCAGGGCTATATCACCCGGGACCACGACCTCGCCGCGCTGGCGTCGACACTGCGCTCGATCGCCGCTGGTGGCACCGCGTGGTCGCTTGGCCCGACCACGGCCGCTGAGCCCAACGGTCACCCTGAGCGGCCGGTTTTCTCTGAGCGCGAGCATGAGGTGCTAATGGCGTACGCGTCGGGCCGGACGCTTGAGTCGACCGCCAGGTACCTCGGCATCAGCGTGGAGACCGCCAAGACCTACCTCAAGCGGATCAAGGCCAAATACCACAGCGCTGGCCTGCCGGTGTACACCAAGCTCGAACTCGCCGAGCAGGTGCGCACCGACTGCGCCGGCGGGGTGTGCCCACGCCAGCGCTCGGGCTTATCGAGACGCCGCCATTACGAAAACGTGTCCCCAAAAGTGGGGGCATGACAGCGACTTACTAGTCGATAAAGCATTCGGTCAGGGTCGTATATCACGCGGAAAGGACCTTGGCCTTGCGCAATCGAAGCAGGAAACGATGGGTCGGCCTGATGACCGCCGCGATGGTGCTCGCGGGGCCAAGCCTCGTGGTGATGAGCGTCAGCGCGACACCGGCGCACGCCTGGGACGTCGAGGGCTGCGTGTCCGGGGATGACTGCCCGGGCGACCCCGGCGGCGGGTCGGCTGGCCTGGACGACGGCGACTGCCTGTGGGATTCGTGCGGTGACGGAAGCCAGAGCGGCGACCCCGACCCGTCGGACCAGTGCACAGACAGTTCCTGTCAGGACGGCCAGAACCCGCCCGACAAGCAGTGCATCATCATCATCAAGCCGGACGGGACGATCGTCTGCATCGACAACCAGCCGGGGGACCCGCCGCCACCGCCACCCGATGACTGCACGACCACGGGGGACTGCCCCGATCCGATCACCGAGGACCCGATCGACCCGTCGACCTGTGCGCCTGCCGACGACGGCACCCAGTTCCTGTTCAACCAGGACAACTTCATCGCCGACACGCTGACCAGCGACCCATTCCCGGACATGGATCCGCTGTACAACGACCTGTGCCCGCCGCCGCCGATTCCGCCCGCTCCGCCGACCCAGTTCGGCGCTGCCGATGTGGCATTCGGCGACTCGTTCATCTCCGGCGAAGGAGTTGGTCCGTTCGTCGCGGCACCGGGAGGGCTCGGGTGCGACGTGGCGAACGACGCGTGGCCGAATCTGGCGTACGGGACCGGCGGATCAGTCGGCGCGATATTCGGTACCGGGTCGAGCAAGCCGTTCGAGAACTGGTCCTGCACCGGAGCGACTATCAACGACACCACCAACGAGATCAACTCAGCCATAGTGGCCGGGTCCACCGACGACAACGTGACCCACAACCAGTTCGCCGGGCTCGGCAGCGACACAGCGCGCGTGCAAATCCTGGCCGGCGGCGACGACCTGAACTTCGGGCCGGACCTGACCTGCGCCTACAGCGTCTTCCGGCAAAACGACAACACCCACAAGACCAGCGGCGGCCACACCTGCATCCCAGACCCGGCCAGCGCGGCCTTCCAGAATCAGGTCAATGGCCTCATCTCGCGCCTGACCACGCTGTATGAACTGGCCGCCAACGTGCCGTCAAGCGCGAACGGCGCGTCGGGCCCGACCGTCGAGGCCATCTCGTACCCAGAGTTCTTCCCGGACGGAAACACCCCGGCCTGCGGCTGGGCTCAGACGCACATCACTCGTGCCGACCAGATATGGATCAATCAGGACGCGCTGCTGGTCGACAACGCGATCAGGCAGGCAGCGGCCGGCGCCGGGGTCAACTTCATCGACTTCAGCACGGCTCTGCAGAACGCGTCGATCTGTGACAACCCACGTGGCATGAACACGGTCGATGACGTGGGCGGAATCTTCGGCCATACCCAAGGTGCATTCCACCCGAACGCGCTCGGGCATCAGCGGATGCTCGCTTCCTACATGCGCCAGAACTTCTTCGGGACGGCCGGTTTCAGCGCGAGCGTGCCAGCCGACGGCACGCTCGTCGGCGACCGGGGCGGTGACCAGGTCTACGTCGCGGCCGGAGGCGCGCTGTTCCCATTCGCCAAGCAAGCCGACCTGAGCGGTTCGGCCTACGCCGGCACCAACATCATCCTCGAACCTTCGAACCAGATCGCAGCCCAGGTCAGCGCCAAGCCGGCCGACGGCACGCTGCTAAAGGACGCGACCACCGGCGCCATCTTCGCGGTGTCGGGGGGCGCGCTGATCCCGTTCGCGCCAACTCAGATCATGCTGCCAGCGATCACCGTTCCGAGCCAGTCGCTCGACGGCTATCCAATCGCCAGCGGCGACTTCTTCAAGGTCGCCGGCGGCGACGGAACGGTGTACGAGTCCGTCGGCGGGGCATCGGTCCCGGTGACCGACTGGAGCCACGTCGGCGGCCCGCAGCCGACGGGCACGCTGAGCCAGGGTCAGTTCAACAACATGCTGACCGTCCCGCCCGACGGCACGTTCGTCAGCGCGACCGTGCCAGGAACGTCGACTAAGAACAACTACGAGTTCGCCGGCGGCGCGCCGATCTTCGTGTCGGACTTCAGCCACGTGGGCGGGCAGCCGGCCACCACCCCGATCGCGATCGACCAGACCGCCATCGACAACGCGGGGACCGGCGGCGCGTTCAACCACATCAGTCAGATCCCGGCGGACGGCACGTTTGTCACGGCCACGGTGCCAGGCACCTCCACCGTCAACGCCTACGTATTCGCCGGTGGCGCCCCGACCTACATCACCGACTGGAGCCACATCGGCGGGCAGCCGAACGGCCCGATCGCCGCGATCGATCAGACCGCGCTCGACAACGCCGGCAGCGGCGGCGTGTACAACCACGTGCTGCCGACCCCGGCCGACGGCACCTACGTCAACGGCGACGGCGCCGGGAACGCGTTCGTCCAGAGCTACTCGTTCGCCGGCGGCGCCCCGATCCCGATCACCGACTGGACGCACCTGGGCGGACCGGCTCCAAGCACGCCACCAGCGGGGGTCAACCCGGTCACAGTCGACGAGACCGCGCTCGACAACGCCGGCAGCGGCGGCCCGTTCAACCACGTGCGGCAGGCCCCGGCCGACGGCACGATCATGGCCGGTAACGCCGACAAGATCAACGGCATCTTCGTTGTCGCCGGAGGCGCTCCGATCTACGTCTCGAACTTCGAGGACATTGGCGGCGCCCGCGGGTCGGCCAACGTTGATCAGACCGCCATCAACCAAGCCGGCAGCGGCGGCGTCTTCAACCACCTGAACGCCACCCCAGCCGACCACACGCTGATCGAGAGCTTCGGCACCGGCCACATCTTCGTGATCGCCGGCGGCGCACCACTCGAGGTATCCAGCCTGGCCAACATCGGCTCACCAACCCAGACGCCGGTGTTCGTCGACCAGGTCGCGCTTGACAAGGCCGGCAGCGGCGGCTTCTACAACCACCTGAACTTCAAGCCAGCCGACAACACGCTGATCGCCGGAAACGCCACGAACTACTTCGTCGTCGCCGGAGGCGCGCCGATCTACGTCTCCGACCTCGAGGACATCGGCGGCGCGCGGGGATTCGTCACAGTCGACGAGGCGGCGATCGACAAGGCCGGCAGCGGCGGCGACTGGAACCACCTGTCCGCCATGCCGGCCAACGGCACGATCGTCGAGAGCTTCGACACCGGCAAGGTGTACCAGATCCTCGCTGGGGTGCCCACGCTCGACTGCTCGGCCAGCCAGACGTTCCTCTACATCGATCAGGCAGCGCTCAACAAGGCGGGCAGCGCCGGGTTCTACAACCACCTCAAGCCGCTGCCTTCGCCGCCACCGGCGCCTTGCCCGACTCCGACACCCACCGACCCAGGCCCGCAGCTCTAAGGGGGACATCCAGGAACGCGGCAGTCACAGTCACCCCGTTCCGAGGGCAGGTCCGGTCACGAGATCGGACCTGCCCTTTTTCCGCAATAAATGTCTTTAGATTTTGAAAGCATCGTGGGAGGCGCGCACCGGCTCGCCCGAGCCGCGTGTCCAGGCGAGGAGTCAGCATGCCCTACGTTCCCACGACTGCCGGTGACATCGACGTCAACGATCTCGGCGTCGTCTTCATGCACGAGCATGTGTTCATCCGCACCGAGGCGCTGGCTTGGGGATGGCCAGGTTTCGGCGGCTGGGACACCGAGACCGAGGTGGCGGCCGCGCGGGAGCATCTTCGCGGACTGGCGCAGGCCGGTGTCGGCGCGATCCTTGACATGACCGTGCCCGGGCTTGGTCGCGATCCGGCCCTGGTCGCGCGGGCGGCCGAAGGAACCGGCCTCGCGATCATGTTCGCGACCGGCTACTACACCTACGATCACCTGCCGCTCCCGTTCCACCTGCGTGGTCCCGGCAAGGTTCTGGACGGCGATGATCGCCTGCTTGAGTCGATGTTCGAGCGCGACCTGACCGTCGGGATCGGCGATACCGGCCTGCGGGCCGCCGTGCTCAAGATCGTCACGGACGAGCCCGGCCTGACGCAGGACGTGCAGCGGCTCACGCTGGCGGTGGCCAGCGTGCACGGCCGGACCGGGGCGCCGATCTGCACGCACGCGCACGCGCCGAGCCGGCGAGGGCTGGATCAGCAGCGATTGCTCGCCTCGCGCGGGGTTGACTTGGGCCGGGTGATGATCGGGCACTCGAACGAGAGCACCGACCTGTCGTATCTCGAAGAGCTGATCGCGGCCGGGTCATACCTGGGCTGGGATCGTTGCGGCCTGCAGGTGACCGTGCCACTGGACGCCCAGCTAGACACCCTGGCCAGCCTGTGCGAGCGCGGCTACGCCGACCGGATCATGCTGTCGCACGACAAGTCCTCGTTCATGGACTGGTTCACCGCGGCCGAGAGCGACTTTGGGCTACCGGACTGGCACTACACCTACATTCACCAGGGCGTGCTGCCGGGCCTGGCGGAACGGGGCGTCTCCGATGACCAGATCGACCAGATGCTGACAGCGAACCCGCGCGACTTCTTCGCCGGTCGATAAGAACGTCAGTACCGCGTATTAAGCTGTCCATAGTCACCGCCACGAAACGGTCAGGAGATGTGATGCTGACTGATTATCCGACCATCACGGTAAAGTCGGTTGAGCCCATTGCGCGCGCCGACCTGCTGGCCGCATTGCGGCAGACAAGATTGCGAGGCTTCGACGGCGCGCGACCTTATGAGAACGCTAAGCTAACAGTTGAGACGCTCCACACCGATCTCCTCGCACCCGCTCAGAATTATGTGATGGAATCCTCGGTCGCCGTAGCCGACGTGCTCCGCAGAGAGCTTCTTCAGCTCGGCCACGATATCTTCGCGCTAGACGGCGGCCTCATGATCACAACCGCCGAGACGCCGGACGAGCCCATTCCTGTGATACCTCCGATCGTCGAGCAGTCGGACGAGCCCGGAGACCGCGAGGTACTTCTGATAAACGACGGAATGCACCGGGTATTCGCGGCCCGCCGAGCCGGCCTGCCGATCTCCGTCGTGGTCGCCAGGGAGGTCCCGGCGCAATACCCGTACTACGCCTTCGCGCTCCAGACCGGATGGCGCGAGGTTGAGTTGCTCGACCGCATGCCGAAGGGGAGAATTCGGAAAAAATACCGGATTCCCGACGACTACCGGGCTCTGTACCGCGACTTCAACGCAGTATTCCCTGGCGTGCAGAAAGACAGGTGGACACCGCCGGCCCCGGCAGGCATATAATTAGTACAATACCGGAGGTCCGGGTTGGCTGAGATGCGGTTTGAGCCGCTGTATTATCCGGAGCTGCTGCATTTGATCAACCCTGCGGGGGACGTCGGCATTGTCACGCTGTGGACGCCGCGGATCACAGCGTTGCGAATTTTGCGGCGCGCCTGCCCGGCCATTCTCGATCCAAGCCAGAGCCGGGTCGCTGTCGTGTCGAATCTCTACGGCGACGGCCTTTACGCGATGCTGTGCAATTTGCTGTACAACCCTCAGGTGCGCCACATCGTGGCTATCGGCGAGCAACTCAAGGTGCCGACCTGCGCCGAGATCGAGTCGCTTCTCGCCAACGGGATCGAAGAAACCACGCTGCTCGGCGCGCGCGTCCTGCGCATTTCCGGCACCGACCGGGTGTTCCCGGCGGCCGGCAATTTCGGTGTCGATCAGCTGCGGTCGAACCTGACGTTTCGTTACCTTGGCGAATTCTCCGGCGGAATCGCGACCGCCGAGCTACCCGGTTACCTCGACAGCCTGCCCGCCAGGGAGCCCGGCTGGACCGGCGGCCGCGTCAAGGTGGATGATCAGCAACTCGATGTGCCGATGATGCCATCGGACCCGATCGCGCATCAGGTGCAGCGGGCGCGCCCGCTCGACTGCTGGGAGGAACTGGTCGCCCGTTGCATGCGCTTCGGCCGCCGGGTGAAGTTGCGCAGCGGGCCGAGGCTTGAGTTGCTCAACGTCAAGACGGTGATCAGCGAGCCCGCCGAGGAGTCGGCCGATGTGCTGTCAAAGTACGGCTTCTCGCTCAGCCAGTTCCGCGACTACCAGCTCAAGATGTTCGATGCGGCACTGCCGCGGGACTTGTCGATGGGCGACCAGGAGCGTTCCTACACGTACGGCAACCGGCTTCGGGGTTACTTCGATCAGGGAAAGCGCGGCCAGGACACACTGGCGACGGTCGTTGACGCCCTGACCGCCAACCCAGAGTCGCGCCGGGCGTTGATCTCGCTCTGGGACACCGGCGCCGACCTGACTCATGCCGAGCAGGACGCGGAGTCAGGGCTGCCGTGCCTGGTCACGCTCTACTTCCGCAAGGTCGACGAGCGCCTGACGCTGACCGCTACCTACCGCTCGCACAACCTGCTGACCGCCTGGCTCGAGAATGTCTATGGCCTGATGGCCATCCAGAACTACGCAGCCGAGCAGGTCGGCCTGCCGCCGGGGCAGATCACGGTGATCAGCCACTCTCTGGGCATCGACCCGCGCAGCCCATACTTCCAGATAGCTCACGCGATCAGCGAGGGGTGGAAAACCGACCAGGACGTGGACCGGGCCACCGGCAAGCACTCGCTGCGCGAGGACCCGAACGGGTACTTCCGCGTCACCGTCGACGAGCAGGACTGGCAGATCGTCGCCGAGCACTGGTACAGCGGGCTGCTGATCAAGCGGTATACCGGAGACCGCGCGGCCAAGGTCGAACGAAAGATCATTGGCGACATGGCGGTCAGCCTGGTGTCCCACGCCATGTGGCTAGGCGGCGAACTCATGGCCAAGGAAGCCGAGTTGCTGGCGAAAAAGGCAGCGCAGCCCCGATGAGCGAGCCGCTAGTGATCCTCGATGTCGGGTCGACACTGGTGAACGGGCCTGACCAAGGACCAGCTTCCAGGATCGCCGCGAGAGTCGGGCTCGATCCCGCCCGCAAGGACGCCCTCACCCGCGCGCTGATGGTCACGAACTTCGCCGGCCCGGCCGCCGTCAGCGGTTTCCTGCACGACCGCTTTGGCCTTGACCGGACGCGGACGAGGGCGGCTGTCGACGAGGTCTGGGCCAGGCAGGAAGCCGAAGCGCGGCCGATCGACGGCGCGGCCGAGGTGCTCGGCACTCTGGCGGCAAACGGGCTGCGGCTGGCATTACTCTCCAACATCTGGCCGCCGTTCCTCCGTTCTGTGCGCCAGCACTTCGGTCCGCTCTTCGACCAGCACATTCCCGCTGAGCTGCAGCTGTTCTCCTGCCTGGAAGGTATCGCCAAACCGGCGCCCGAGTTGTTCAGGCTCGCGATGCGCCGGGCGAGCGCCGGACCGGACGAGACAGTCATGGTCGGAGACTCCTACACCAAGGACATGGCCCCTGCGATCGCGCTCGGCCTAGGCACGATATGGGTGCCGCACCAAGCGCCGGGGCAGGCCGACGCGATCGCCCGGGTGCGGCGCGGAGTGCTGCCGGCGCCGACCAGGACTCTGGCATCGATCACCGATCTAGATGCTGGTGAGATCCGACTGATCTGCTCGGCACCCCGCCGGGTATCGGACACCACGAACGCCGGGGGGAGACTGCCGTGCGCTTTATCGACGAGGCTTTCCTAGCGGGCCTTGCCCGCGTGGGCGAGCAGACGGCCGACGACGAGGCGCTCGCGGGCCTTGGCGTCGCGACCGTGGTCGTGGACGTCGGGCGACCGTACTTCGACATCGAGGTCATCTCCGACGTGCGACTGGATGGCCCGAAGCCTGCCGCCGACGACGCTGATCGCCAGAATGACGCGATGCGGCTGCGCGGTGAGTTCACTCAGCGGGTCAAGACCTTGCGCAAGGCGTTCGGGGCCAGCCGACCACCGCACATGCTGATCTGCTGCGGAGACCTGGTAGCCGCGCGACAGGACGAGGACGCGGATGCCGCGCGGGTGCAGGCCGCCTACCTTGAGGTCTTCGCGCGGGCCTTCACGTCGGAACTCGCCTGGGGCAGATCAGATTCCAAGATCGCCGTCATGACCATACCCGGCAACGACGATATCTACTTCCCTGGGCATCCCGTCCGCGGCGAGGCTCAGACGCGGCCAGCGGCGGCCGAGCCGTACTACTCTTACCTGGCCCCAGCGCTGGCGAGCGTCGCGATGCCCGATGCTCCGCAGTCGCATCCCGTCGCCTCGCTCTTCCGCGTCGTGGGGGCGCGGCGGGAACAGCGCTGGCCGCGGTTCCCGCAGGCCGATGCCGTCCCGCTCGCCTACATCGCGGTCGTCGGGTTCGACTCCAACGACGCCATGCGCATGCACGACCTTCGCGACTACGGCCAGATCAGCGGTGATCAGCTCGCTGCCTCCGGACGTCTCGTGGCCACCCTCCGGTCAGGACTCGCACGCAACGCGCCCCTTTTCGTCATCGGTGTCACCCATCACAACCTGCTGCCGATCGAAGACAGGCTGATGACGCGCGACGAAGCCGGGCCCGAACCGCACATCGGCACCGAGTCGCCGGCCTGCGAAGCCACTTCGCTGCTGGCGCGGGGCGCCGCCGGCACAACCTCGAACGCCTCCGGCTTGATGCGCCACTGTCAAGAGCTCCGGGTGTCGGCGGTGCTGCACGGGCATATGCATGCCAGAGAAGTATCGACAATCACCAGCCTGCCGATAGTGCCGGGGCAGGAGTCAGCCGAACTGACCGTCATCGGGGTGCCTACCTTCGAAGAAGGCAACCCAGCCTCTGGCATCGCGCGAGTCCGGCTCGACCTGTGGAAGGGTGAGATGGAGACCGCGTTCGCCTACGATCGCGGTCCGGACGGCAAGCAGGGCAAGCCAATTCAGGTCACCCGCCCGCTGATATCGGCGTCAAGGGTAGGCGTCCCCGAGCGCCGGTTGCACGCCAAGGTGAGCGATCTGGTCGCGGTCGCGCATCGCCGTACAAAGTCTCCCGACCGGCCGATGATCGAGCAGTTCAGCGAGCACGTCACCCAGACCTGGGAACAGGAAGGCTACGTGCCGCTCTGCCTTCCCGACGGGAGCCTCCCGCGTCTGTCCGAGGGCCCGAACCCGCACAGGTACAACTTGCTGCTGCTGCTCAGGGAGGCCGAGGCCGGCCGGTACGAGATTCTGCTCAGCCGCCACACGCCGCTTCGGCCAAACTCGATCGGTGACTGGGACACGCTGCTGCTTCCAGCATTCACCAATATCCGCGCGTTGCTGCAGCGACTGCACGACGACGTCATACGCCAGGTCGTCGAGCAAGCCGAAGACATGGAGAAGGCCGCGAGCGCCAAGGAATTCGAGGAAGCGATCCAGCGGATACTAGACAACGACGGCAACACCGAAGAGGACGTCTGGCAGGACCAGGTACGTGAGGTCGGCATCGCGAAGAGCGCCAAGATCTCACCGACGAACGGCTACGTGACCGAGTACGAGTACCACCTGGTGGTGCTCATGCCGTTCGTGCGCAAGCCCGCTCAGGTGCAAGCGGCGGCGGCAGAGCGCGATCACCAGCGGATACAGGACGAACGCAAGATCGTCGATTGGCTCAACGAGCTGCCCAGTATCCGGCGCACCGGTGAATCGCTCGCGGGGTCGCGGGCACTGCCGATCGAGGCCGTCATGTCCGGCGGCGCCGGGCTGCGGTGGGAGCCGCCGTCCGATCCGGACGACATCGCCGGGAACGAGCGAGGCCGACGCCGGCTGCCGCCAGGCGCGGTGTGGTTCCCGCTGCCGGAGACCGACGAGCACGAGAGCCCCTGGCTGTCGTGCCCGTCCATCGTCGCGAGGAACTCCGACGTCATGCGCTGGGTCGATGGCGAACTGCGGGCTCGCCGCCAGCCAAACGGACAGTTCCTGCCCCACCTGGTGATGGGCCAGTTTGCCGTCGAGCAGGGATTCGCCCTGCTCGACGGGCCGTATCCGTTCGATGCCGCCCCCGGCACCCAGGCCGGGCCGGCCCGCTCGACGGTAGAGGCGTTGCGGCGGGTTCAGTATTCGGACAGCTATGACCTGCGCGGTCAGCATCCCTACGAGCACAATGACATCCGCCGGGTCGCGCTGGTGCGGCGTATCGTGGTCCGGCGCAACAGGCGCCGGGAAGTGATCTTGGTCTTCGACGCCACGGAGATGGGCGGCCGCGGCAGGGAACTATCGAGGTACAAGGTGGAGGCGGATAGCAAGGCGCTCGGGTATCTGCGTCCGGTGCAGCGATACGTCCTTCGGGCCGGCCTGGAGCGTGCGCGTGAAGTCAACGACTTCACGGCCAGGATGCTCGGTGACGATCCCTGGGGGTTCCTGCGTGCGAGCTGGGGCGGATTCGCCGAGCCAGTGGCGCTCACTCCGCCGATCGTCGAGCAGTTGCACCCGGCCGACTCGGAATTCGACGACGAACTGGGGGACGACGAGGTCAGCAGGAAGACGGGGGAGTTCGTGCTGTGCGACGGAAACCACCGGGTCGTGCAGCGAGTATGGAACGATGGCGAGGTCGCGGCCGCTGTCGCCGTGCTTGGTGACCCAGTCCAGCCCTACTACGCCCGGGCGTTCTCGGCCTACGAGTGGGACATCACCGCCGGAACTGAGCTCTTCACCACGCCGGAGGCGGCATTCAAGCACGCCGCCCGGCGGGTGGATCCGAACTCGCCTACGATCACCGCGGAGGCGCGGCAATGGCTGGCGAGGCTGCCCGCCGGGCAACTCTACCGTCGCTACTATCGCGATCTGTCGTTCGGCTTCGGCGCGATGGGCGGGCAGGGCGGCCGTTACGTGTAATCGGGGCGATCAGCCGTCCCGGTAACCAGAAAAGTCGATCACCACGATGCCTAGCTTGGTGGCGAGTACGACCCATCGACCATCGGCGGCGAACGTGGCGGCGAGGATGTCGCTGTTGAGAGCGGGCGCGACAAGCGGACGCCAGCCAATCTCCGGATGCCACGACGACAGCGTGACGGTTGCTCCGGCGGCCACGGCGAGCAGCGGTCTGCCGGTCACGTCTCGCCGACGCGACGCGGCGGCTGTCGCAACCGCCGCTATCTCACCGGTCGGGTGCGAGTCGGCACCGAGTACCTCGCCGGTCGATAGATCCCAGGTGACGACTTCGCCGCCATCATCACCACAGACCACGGCCGATCGGCCGGCCAGTTCGACGGCGGCGATCGAACTCACACCGCGTCTGTGGGTGCCAAGCAGTTCCTCGCCAGGCCACCCAGGGGTTAGCGGCGCCCGCCGGACGCTTCCATCCGCGCCGCCAGACACGACAATCGACCCGCCCGGCGAATTGCTCACCGCGAGGGCGCGCACGCCGCGAGTGTGGCCGGTCCGGACAGCGCCCAGCTCGGCACCGGTTTCGAGGTCCCAGATCGTGATCGCGGCATCGTCGCCGCACGCGACAATCACCTGACGATCATCGGGCAGGGTGCCCACCGCGACCGACCTGACCCAGTCGGTGTGCCCGCGCAGCACCGGGAGCAACGGCTTCCCGTTCACCAGGTCCCAGACCCTGATGGTGCCGTCGATGCCGCCCGAGATCGCGACCGGCGCGCCAGCCAGCGTCGCGGTCGCCACGGCGCGGACCGCGCCTCGGTGACCGGTGAGCCTGGTGCGATGCGGTGTCCCGGTCTGGCCGTCCCAGAGCCCGATAGTCGCGTCGTCGCTGCCCGAGATGACCATCGGCTCATGCCCTGGCGACTCGGCCACGGCAACGCAGCGCACCCAGTCGCTGTGCACGCTCATCAGCGACGTACCCCGCGCGACATCCCAGGCTCTGATCATCGCGTCGTCTCCAGCGGAGAATACGGCTGGCCTGCCATGCAAAGTTCCGACCGCCAGCGCCCTGGCAGCCCCCTGGTGCGCCGACTGTGACCCAAGCGACAGGCCGCCGTCAAGGCTCCAGAACCTCACGCTGCCGTCCGACCCGGCCGAGATCACAACCGGATCGGTATCGGGCGGGCTGCTGACGGCGAGCGCGGTGACGCGGTCCGAGCCCGCTTCCCACACCAGCCCGGGCGAGCGAGAGCCAAGCTCACAGACCCTGATCATGTCGTCGTCGCCCGCCGAGATAACGCTGCGACCGTTGACGGCAATGGCCCTGACCGCTCGGTCGTGCCGGGTGGCGGGCTGAATCGGCTCGGGCTCTCCGCTAGCCGGGTCCCACGCATGTAGCGACCCATCATCTCCGGCCGACACGACAACCGGCTTCTCACCGGCATCGGCGACGGCGAGCGCCCGTATCCAGCCTGAGTGTCCCGAGTAGGTGGCGATCGGAGCGCCGTTGGCAGGATTCCACACCCGCGCGACATAGCGCCGGCCGGCCGTGCCTGCGGCGGCATCGGAGTCCATAAGCTCGTCGTAGTCGGCGCCGGCCGATATCACGACGTCCGTGCCGTTCAGCTTCGCGATCGCCAGCGCGCCGATCCATGCCTTGGCGTGATAGGCGGGCCTGGGCGGCTGGCTGCCTGTTGGATCCCAGACCACGGCCGTGGCGTCTCCGCTTGCCGACACAATGGCGGCTTGCCTGTCGACGGAGGCCGCCCCGACAGCACCCACCCAGTTGGCATGACCAGTCAGCTCAGACCCGACCGAGTAACCGCTACTCGGATCCCAGAGCCGCACCTTGCCGTCGCTGCCACCCGAGATGAGTCGCTGCTCGCCTCGAATGTCGGTCATGGCCAGCGCGCGAATCGGGCGGGTATGGCCAGCGAACGGTTCGCCGACGGCACCACTCGGCGCCAGCTCCCATTCGCGTACCGTGCCGTCGACGCTGCCAGAAATCACCACATGCCGACCGTCACGCTCCGCGGTGGCGAGCGCGCGAACGGCGTCAGCGTGCACCGTGATCGGCGCGCCGAGCGGCTGGCCGGTCGCCAGATGCCATACTCGCGAGGTCGCGTCGTCGCCGCCTGAGACGATGACCGGGCGATCACCCGCCCGTGCGATGGTCAGCGCCCGAACCCCATCCGAGTGGCCGGTCAGCGGACCGGTGATCTGCCGAAGCGTGGTTGGATCCCACACCTGGATCGTCCTGTCGCCGCCGCCGGACACCACTACCGGTGCGCCGTTGAGAACGCCGACGGCCAGCGCGGTAACCGCGCGCCCATGCCCTAGATACGTCCGTGGCTCGCCCTGGTAAGCGCCGAGTGACCAGACCAGCACCTCTCCGTCTTCGCTCGCCGACACGATCAGCGGACCGTCGGGGTTTCCTCGCCGTGGTACCACCGCGAGGGCCACGACGGCCTCTCGGTGCGCCTCGACTTTGTCGCCGACGGGCCTGCCCGTCTCCGGGTCCCAGACCCAGATAGCGGCGTCGTCGCCGCCGGAGATCGCCACTGTTCTGTTGCCGTAGCGAGCGAAGACCACAGCCCGAACCCAGTCTTTGTGCTCGGTGAACGGCGCCCCGTGCGGCTGCCTGCTGGCAAGGTCCCAGACGATGACCGCGTTGCCATCGCCGGCCGCGGCTAGGAGGGTCTTGCCGTCTGGCGTCCGATCGACCGCCAGCGTCCCGACCGCCGCGCCGTATCCTCGCAGCGGCTCCTGCTCCTTTGCCGTCGCCAGCGTAATGACCCTGACGGCGTCGTCGTCGCTGGCCGAGATGACCACATCGACGCCGTCGAGCTTAGCCACGGCGACGGCGCGCACCCGCTGCTTGTGGGCGACGATTCGCCGGTGCGCTACCTGCCGGCGCCACGAAGCCCAGATCGTCGGCCAGGGCGCATCAATTCCGTCCGGACCGATCTGCGCGGCCAGCCCATCGGCCTGCCTGCACCGGGCGGCAAGCTGCAGGTAGGCCGGGCGTTCGGCGGGCGAGCAGGTTCGCAGCGCGGGCAGCGCATCCTGATAGGCGTCGGTAGCGGCCCGCGACTGGGCGCTGAGCCTGCCAGTTTCGTCAAGCTTGTCCAGGCTGGCGAGCAGCTCGGCGGAACCGGCGTGCAGTAGAAAGCCGGGGTCCTGGATGAGCTCGTCGGCGACGTCGGCGGCCACGGCGTGCTCGATCAGGTGACGCCGCGTGTACGGCGATGCCTTGGCCCACTCTCGCTGGCCTTTGTCGTCTCGCTTGACGTGACGCGACAGGACCCGCGCCACGGTGCGCTCGTCGTTCTTGCCGTCGCGGCCGGTCTTGAGGCAGTCGGCAAGCAGTTGGTGATAAAGCCGGGTGGCCCGGTGCCCTGCCGCAGTCTCCGTTTCGACCAGGTAGGACGCCGTGTTCTCCAAGAGCCAGTTCAGATCATTCAGCCCGTAAGAATGGCCGCCGGCGAGCGCGTTCGCCAGGTCCCACCAAAGGTAGCTCCTGGGCAAGCCGTCGCCGCGCGCGTATGCCAGCGGCAGCAGCAAGCCGGCCGCCCGGTCAGCCTGGCCGCCGAGCCTGGCCTGGAGTTCACGGCGCATAGGCTCGACGCTGCCGCGCGGCAGGTCTGCCTGCCAGGCTGGATCGTGGGGATCAGGCAACTGGCGCACTCGAGCCTGAGCGCCGGCAACCGCCTGAGCGAGGTAGAACGACGGCGTGGAGAGCTCAACGATGACCTCGACGGCCTTGTTCTTGGCTGCGGTTGGCGCGCTCGGCCAGACGGATTCGGCGTCGTCGGTCGGGTCTTCTTCCGACTCGCCGAGCAATGTACGCAGCACTACCGCGTGCAGCGCCCTCAGATCAGCGTACGGTGGCCGGTCGAGATTGACGATCCGGTCGTCGTCGTGGTTGCCGACCGCCGCTTCCGATCCGAAGCCAAGGGCGCCCGCGATGCTGGGGCGGGCGCCGAGCAATAGCCTGATGCGCCCGTGATAGGTCTCATCGAGCAGCGGCTTCAGCACATCGTCGGTTAGCTGGGAAGGGAACGCCGCTTCGTCAAGCCCGTCGATCAGCGCGACGAGCGGCCGCTCCGGCTCCGGCAGGCACGCCAGCAGCGCGCTGAGGCCGGCCTCGCCGGGTACCGACCCGTGCCTGATCCTGCTCACCTGGTCAGTTCCGACACCTGCGGCCAAGGCCAGGGACGCGAGTATCTCGTGCGCCTGCATGCCGCCGGCGTAGATGGCGACATCGATGGATTCGCCCGGCGGTAGTTCATCGTCGGTGAGATCAAGCAGGTCGCGAGTCGCCGGGCGAGGCCCGCCACCGACGTAGCTGGCCAGCAAGCCAAGCAACGCGGTCTTCCCTGACCCCGGACCTCCGGTCACGACTCTGGGGTCGATGTCGGAGGGATCCTTGAGCCAGCGCGATAGGTTCAGCAATGCGTGCCTGCGGCCGACGAACGAGGCGGTGCCGCGGTCAAAATGCGGGTCGAGTTCGCCGGTTCGCGCTGGCGGAAAGACCGGCCGATCACTCGCAGGACCGCCAGCGGGGAATGGCGGTGGCGCCTGGGAACCCGGCCCGCCGTTTCGCACCCGCTCGATCTCGGCGATGAGCATCCGCCTGGCCTCAGCCTCATCGGTGATCCCGACCAGGTCCAGGCCGGGCCGGAGCTCTAGCAGGCCGCGTGGATCGCAGGCGGCGACCTTCACCAGGATCAGCTTGCGCAGCGTTCCGTCAGGATCTCTGGCCCAGGCGTAGCCCCACTCGGGCGCGCCGTAACGTGAATTGAGATAGTCCGGTGAGAGCACCGCGATGGTCCGCTCGGCGCGAATGACCACGTCGTTTATCCATGCCGTGAGGTCATGCCCGGGCGTGAAGTCGTCGGCTTGAATGAAAGTCGTGTAGCCGCAGTCCTTGAGTACCCAGTTAACCCACCGCGCCCATTTCAAATCGGCGGCTGTATAAGAGATCAGAAAATCCCTGACTTCTAGTCCCCCACCCATGGCTTCCCTCGCCCCAAACGGCCACCTTGCCGGTCTGTCCGCCATCCCGCATCTGGTGGATGGCATTTACCATAGCGGTGCTCCGCGCCCGGCTCGCCCGGCCTGACCCGCCCGATGAGTACGACGCGATGAACAGGCCGGTCAGGAGGCATCCGGATACACTCGCCTAAAGATGAGTTCACGGGGTTCGGTCCGTGCTCGTTCAGCCGGCGGGAGCGCCATCTTGGAATATGTGCCGTTCGAACAGCGGGTTCCTTCCACCGAGTACCGCAGCGTCCTCGCCAGGATCCTGACCGACGGCGAGCTGACTAGCACACGCCAGGGACCGCGTGCACTGACCCTCATGCAGGCGACGATGAGCTTCGACCTGAGCCAGGGATTCCCGCTGATCACCGAGCGGAGCATGCGATCCTTCTGGCACAAGCCGATCGGCGAATTGTGCGCATTCATCAACGGCGCCGTGACGTTGCGCGAGCTTGAGTCATTCGGCTGCGACTGGTGGGATGCCTGGGCGACACCCGAGAAAACCGCCGCTAAGCGGCTGCCAGCCGGGTCGATTGGCCCCGGCTCGTACGGCGGAGCGTTTCACGACTTCCCGACCAGCGACGGACCGTCGTTCGACCAGTTCGCTCACCTGATCGAGCAGATTAGGGAACTGCCCAATGTCCGCACCCATTTCGTGACGCCGTGGATTCCGCAGTACCAGGTGCGCGGCCAGGGCAAGACGCCGCGCACGACGATCGCGCCCTGCCACGGCTGGGTACACGTGCGGGTCATCAACGACCGGCTGCACCTGCACATGTTCCAGCGATCGGGCGACGCGCCCATCGGCGTTCCGGCGAACATGGTGCAATATGCCGCGCTGACCCTCATGCTCGAGCATCTGACCGGGTATCGGGCCGCCAGCTACTACCACACTTTGTCTGACGCGCACGTGTACGAGGACCAGATCCCCTTCGTCGAGCAGATGCTCGCGACCGAGCCACGGCCGCTGCCGACCATTCGGCTTTCCGAGGCAGGCGCCGCGGTCGCCGACATTCACGACTTCCGCGCCGAGCACTTCGAACTCTCCGACTACCATCCGAACCCGGCGATCCGCGGCATCCCGGTGGCTACATGACCGTCTGCCTCCTGGTCGCCGCGGCCGAGAACGATGTGATCGGCGACGAGGGACGGATCCCGTGGCGGCTGCCCGCCGACATGCGGAGGTTCGCGCGGCTGACGTCAGGGCACGCCGTGGTGATGGGCCGGGTCACCTACGACTCGATCGTGGCCAAGCTCGGCCGGCCATTGCCAGGCAGGCACAACGTCGTGCTGTCGCAGCGACCAGGACCACACGCCGAATCAGTGACCTGGGTCCCCTCGCCGCCTGCGGCCGCCTCGGCGGCCGAGTCGCTTGGCACCCGCCTTGAGCAGACCGAATGGTTCGTGATCGGCGGGGCGAGCGTCTATCAGCAGATGCTGACCTACGTCGACACCATCCACCTCACCAGGGTGCATGCGCACGTCACCGGCGACACCGCGATGCCGCCGGGCTGGCTCGACGGATTCTCGCTGGTGACAGCGGAGCGCGCGATCGACCCGGCGGCGGATCTTAACTACAGCTTCATCCGCTTCGACCGAGCCGACGCTGAAAAGGCTGGTGCTGAGGGGGCTGGCGGCCGGTGAACCTGTACTACCTCGGGAATCACCGCTCGGCCGAGCAGTTGGCCGAGATGCGGCGGCTGGAAGCCGAGGGAACGTGCATATTCTGCCCGCCCGCCCCAGATAATCCCGATGGCGAGGTACTGAGGCACCTTGACCACTGGGTGATCCGGCCGAACGCCTACCCGTACAAAGGCACCAGGCTGCACCTGCTGCTCGTGCCGCGCGCACACGTCACCGATCTGCTCGATCTTGACGGCGAAGCCCTGGGCGAGTTCTGGGAGGCGGCTCGCTGGGTGCGCGACACATACCGGCTGGACTTCTACGGCCTAGGCGCGCGGTGCGGTGATTGCGCGTATACGGGCGGCACGATCGCCCACGCGCACGTCCATTTCATCGTCGGCGAGGTCGACTCAGACGACTACCTCCCGGTCCGGCTCAGGTTGAGTTCTAGGCCCGGCGAGTGACTCATGTCCACGAAGTACAGCTCGACGCCGGCCTGCCTCAGCACGTTCTCGCCGTCGAGCAGGGAGTACGGGCCGGAGAAGTAACAGCGGGCGAAGCCGGCCTCGGCCACCAGCCTGGCGCAGCTCGGGCACGGGAACGTCGTGACGTGTAGCTCGGCGTCACGCAGACTGACGCCTTCGCGCGCCGCCCGAGCCACAATAGCCGCTTCGGCATGCAGCGCCGTCGTCAGATCTGCCTCGATACCGCGGCTGAAGTTGTTCCTCGGGTCACCGTCGATGTACGGCGAGTACTCGGTCGGCAGGTGCCTGTTGTGCTCCTCGGCAACAATCTCGTCGTCCTTGACCGCCAGCGCTCCCACCTGCCGCCACCAGTCCGAGCTGCGGCCCGAAGTCCGCCGCGCCAGCCGCTGCATCTTGCGCGCGTATTCGCCGGCGGAGACCTTCCCGTCGTACCCGGGCGGACGTCCCGCCTTGCTCCATTCCCTGTCCCAGCGCAAGAACGTGGGCAGGAACCGAACGTCAGCCCGGTTCATCAGGTCGTACTGCCGCACGATGCCCCTGGTCACATCCTCATCCGGGACGACAAGCTCCCCGCGCCCGACGACATCGGGCAGGTGGGACGGCTCGATGACACGACCGGACCTTACCGCGCCGGACGATAGCAAGTACCGCAGCGCGCTCGGCGGATCCAGTGCCCGGATCTCCTTCTTGAGCACCGGGTAGTCATCGGCGAAGCCCCGGCCGATCAGCAGCAACTCGGCGTCCTGACCGTGTTCGGCGAGGAACCGGTGATAGCCGGCGTGGATCACGGGCAGGTACATCAGAACCTGAGTCACCGCGACCCCGCCATCTCGCCGACCACCTCCCGGATGAAGGCCGGCAGCCGATCGGCCAGCGTGGCGGCGAGGTCCAGGTAGACGAGTCTCAGCCGGGCCGAGGTGCTGATCGTGGCCATCCGCCGCAGCACCTCCACCCGGCCGCAGTACAGCGACTCGAGCTCGCTGATCTCCTCCGGCGTGTAGGTGTCCTCGGTGGCGACCAGGACGTCGGGGCGCACAGCCCGGATCAGAGCCCAGCGCTCGTCGTCGGCGTTCTTGAGCGCAACGAGTCCGACGCCGCGCTGGTGGGTCACCATCCTGAGCCGCTCGTCTTCGGGCACGGCTGGCCTGGTGACACCCTTGCGGCAGCGGATCTTCTCGTCGCTGTCGACGCCTACGACGAGGAAGTCACCGAGTTGCCTCGCCGCCTCCAGGTACATCGAGTGTCCCTGGTGCATCAGGTCGAAGGACCCGCTGGTGAGCACTACCTTGTCGCCGCGGGCTTTGATCGCCTCGATGAGCGACTCGATCGTGGAGTGGTCCTTGATGACGCGGAGGTCGTAATGGGCGACGTCCTGTGACAGAAGCTCCAGCACGTCCCTGTAGACGTCGGCGTGGTAGCCGTCTGTGTGCGTCACGGTGGCTCCTCTGTTGCCTGCGCCGGCTCGGACGCAGCAAGACGTGTCACGGGCTTCGAGGCGATAGTAGCGAGCCAGACCGACAAAGTCTTAGAAGTCCGCGTGACGCGGCCACACTGCTGGCTGGCTGGCCGGCCCAGGCCAGCCATCCTCAGTGATAGCCACCCTATAAGGCGGATGGTAGGGATGAGACGTCGGCTAGCAGCTGGTCGCGGACCCGGTCGGCTTCTGGCACGCCGAGGTCGGTGTACAGCGTGAGGGCTTGCTGCCAGTGATGGCGGGCCTGGTCGCCGTCACCGTCGGCGTGATGGGCCTCGGCGAGCCCGAGGTGGGCCCGGGCCTGCTCGTGCAGTTCGCCGATCTGGCTGGCCAGGGCGAGCGCGGCGGCATGCTGGATTCGGGAGTGATCGGACTTGCCACGGGCCAGCGCTACCTCACCGAGGCCGTTGAGCGCCTCGGCTTGGCCGGCTCGGTCGGCGATCGTCCTGAACAGCGTCAGCGCCTGCCGCAGATGCCCGGTTGCCCGCGGGTAGTCGCCCTCCAGCCTAGCCACGTCGCCTAGATTGCTGAGCGCGTGGGCTTCGCCCGCGGAGTTCCCCTGCCCCTGGAACAGCGCGAGCGACTTCTCAAGGTTGCCGGTCGCTAGCCGGTAGTGACCGCGATGCACGTTGATGTCGCCTAGGTTGACCAGCGCCCAGGCTTCACCACCGGGATCACCAGCCTGGCCGAACAGGCCGAGCGCCATTTCGAGATGCCCGGCCGCATCCTCGCATCGGCCCAGCCGCATCAACGCGAGTCCGAGGTTGCCGAGCGCGTACGCCTGGCCGGTCCGTGAGGCTATCCGGCTGAAAAGCTCGGCGGCTCGCTCTTGGTACCCGGCCGCCTGCTCGTAATTGCCCTGATGCCAGCTGATCACGCCAAGACTGGTCAGCGCTCTCGCCTCGACGACCTGATCGCCGGTTTGCCTGCACAGCCCAAGCGCTAGCTTGAAATGCCCGATCGCCTGGGCATAGCGACCCTGACGCGCGTCCACGGCGCCCAGGTTGGTCAGCACGGAGGACTCGGCGACCTGATCGCCGACCTGCCTGGCCGCGCCCCGAGCCCGGGTGTAAATGCTCTGCGCCTCGGTGTAGTGGTTGCATCTCTCTAGATACCTGAACAAGACGGTCGCCAGGTCGAGGCTATGGTCTGGCCAGCCGCGCCCGGCCGCGTACCGGACCACGGCGACCAGGTTGGCCCGCTCGCTGTCGAGCCAGGCGCGGGCGGCGGCCGGGTCGGCGAGCGGCTTTAGGTGGCTTGGCCGCGCGGGCGAGGTTCGCAGCGGGAACCGGTTCTCCGAGGGGAACGCGGTGTAGACAGCCGCCGTCGCCGTCACCAGGTAGCAGTCGAACAACCTGGTCAGAGCGTCGCGGCGACTCGTCTCGCCGTCGTGATGGCCAGCGCGGTCGGCCGCGTAGGCGCGCAGCAGATCGTGCATGGCCCACCGGCCTGGCCTGGACTGATATATCAGATAGGCCTTGGCGAGCTGATCGAGCAGCCCGCTGGACCGCTCGACGGTGTCGCCGATGAGGGCAGCCGCACCGTAGATGTCTACGTCCGCGCCCGGTTGCGGGCCGAGCAGCCGGAAGGCCCGCGCGGCCGCTTGGTCGAGGTGCCGGTAGGACCACGAGAAGACCGCCCGCACGGCGGTCTCGGCGTCGCCCTCGGCGTCAAGCAGATCGAGCCGGCGCTGCTCATCGGCGAGTTCGCTGACCAGTTCCGCCAGCGGGCTCGCCAGCCGGGACGTCGCTAGCTCGGCTGCCACCCGGAGCGCGAGCGGCAGCCGCGAGCACTGGCCGACCAGTGTGATGGCCGCGTCCGGCTCAAGGCCGACGCGCTCGCCAATCAGCGACTTGAGCAGGCCAACCGCGTCGCCCTGTGGTAGCAGGTCAACCTCAAGCCGCCTCGCGCCTTCCCTGGCGACCAGGCCGGCCAGCCTATTGCGACTGGTCACCACCACCGCGCAGGTCGAGTTGCCCGGGAGCAGCGGCCTGACCTGCTTGACATCGACGGCGTTGTCGAGCAGCACGAGGACCCGGCGCCCGGCGAGCAAGCTCCTGAACCTGGCCGCGCGCTCGTCCAGCTCGGCTGGCATCTCCTCGCCGTCAACTCCGAGCGCGCGCAAGAACCCGGCGAGCGCGTCAGCGGGCGATATGGGCGGGCTGGCGTCAAAGCCCCGCAAGTTCACATAGAGCTGGCCGCCAGGAAAGCGCTCGGCCGATTGGTGCGCCCAATGCAGCGCGAGGGCGGTCTTGCCCACTCCGGCGGTGCCGCTCACCGCCGTGATGACCACCGCGTTGGCCGTCGCGGTGTCAGACTCGAAGATGCCGGTCAGCATCCGCAGCTCCGCCGACCGGCCGACGAAGTTCCGTACCGCGCCGGGAAGCTGGCGTGGTATCGGCGGTTCGTGGTCTGCGCCTGGCCCGAAAAACCGCCGCCCGACGGCGAGCTCGTCGAGATCGGCCGAGGTGAGCCCGAGGGCGTCTGCGATTAGCTCGACGGACGCACGCCGGGGCTTGCCGGTGACCCCTCGCTCGATGTCGCTGATCGCCCGCACGCTGAGCCCGCACCGCTCGGCCAGTTCTTCTTGCGTCACCCCAGCCTCGGACCTGCGGCGGCGCAACAGCGCCCCGAGGTTGCCCTGGTTATCCATGACTTCGTTCACGCTGCCACCCAAACCGAGACATAGGCACCAGAACCTCACGCCGATTCTGCCACCGACTGAGGTCACAGTGGCTGCCGCTGATCAGGATGCTGCTGACCGCATAGATAAGACGCCACGGGCCGCGAATAAGTTGCTAAGGAAGCGGCCAAAAATGGGGGCAATCTGTGCGAGAAACGGCACCAACCGGGCGTGCCGCGCTCACCGTTCTTGCTCGCGTTCCGCTGGCACGAACACGACGGTTGGCTGAAAGTTCGCCCGGCGTGCCGCCCGGCGGAACGCGGCGAGCGCGGCCGGGCCGACGATCAGTATGGCGAGCGCGGTGGTGACGGCACGGCCGGTGTCCCAGCCGAGAGAGGTGCTGGCGTCAAAGAGCAGGTAGCGGTGGAGCTCGGCGATGAAAGGCAGGCCGGGCTGGTAGGCGATGGAACTGGCCGGATCGACGGAGAACGGCCAGAAACTCAGGTTGAGCGCGAACCCGAACAGGTAGCCGGCGCCGGCTCCGAAGCCGGCCAGCATCGCGAGCTCGGCTTTGCCGCGCAGCGGCGGGAGCAGTCCTGCCAGCATGCCGATCCACGCGCAGCCGAACATCTGGTACGGCAGCCAGGGGCCGACACCGCCGGTCAGCAGGGCCGAGGCGAACAATGAGGTGCAGCCGAGCGCGAACCCGAATCCGGCCCCGAACACCCGACCGGCCAGCACCAGGAGAAAGAAGACGGTCTCGACCCCGGCGGTGCCGCCGCCAAGCGGTCGCAGCGCGGCGTTGATCGCGGACAAGACCCCGAGCATGGCAACAGCCTTGGCGTCGATTCCGCCGTCCGCGATCTCGGCGAACACGACCGCGATCACGACGATCAGCAGCACGCCGAACATCAGCGGAGCGGTCTGACCAGAGGCAAACCGGCCCGGCGCGACGGCGAACGGCCAGGCGAAGGCGATCAATCCGATGAACGAGGCCATGACGATGGCCACCGTGGAGCGCCGGCGAACTCTGATCGCGGATCGCAACGCGCGCGACTGCCCGCTCATAGCCTCGCACCCGGGCCGCTGGCCGGACTCGGGGCAGCGGACAGCGCGGCGGCGACCTGCCTGACCGTCAGGTACGGCAACGGTGCCAGTATCTTCGCGACCTGCGGCGCGAATGTGGGTGACGCGGTGAGCACGGTGGCGGCCGGGCCGTCGGTGACAATCTCCCCTTCGGCCATGACCATCACCCGGTCGCACGTACTGGTCGCGAACTCCACATCATGGGTCGCGATCACGATCGCGTGCCCACGCGCGGCGAGTCCGGCCAGGATTCCGCTCAGGGTCGCCTTGGCCTGGTAGTCGAGTCCGCGCGTGGGTTCGTCCAGGCAGATCACGACCGGTCCGGCCGCGAGCTGAATAGCCAGGACCAGCGCCAGTTGCTCTCCGGCCGACAGATCCCTCGGGTGCGCGTCGGCCGAGATGCCCGGCGCGATCGCATCGAGAACGTCGGACGCCGACACCGACTGGGACTTATGGCTGGCGTCACTGTCAGCCTGGGCGAGCTCGGCTCTGACGGTGTCGAGGTACAGCAGGTCGGCTGAAGTCTGAGGGACGAGGCCGACCAGCCGGCGGGCGGCGGCGGGCGGAAGCCGAGCCGGGTCAACGGCGTCAGGCCCGACGCTGACGGAGCCGGAGTCCCGCCGCCCCGAGCCCTGCATCGCCCACAGCAACGACGACTTGCCTGAGCCGTTTCGACCCATCAGCGCCGTGATCTCGCCCCGGTGCAGCGCGAGCTCGGCGCCCCGGACGGCGATAAGCGATCCATACCTCACGACGATGCCGCGAGCCACGAGCACAGGCCGGACTTCGGCGCCGCCAGTCCGTTGCGCGTTCAGCCGGGCCCGCCCGTCGACCGGAGGCTGACCGGGCAGCCGGTGGCGCAGCCCCGGCGCCTGACGGCGGGCATCGCGCACCGACAGCGGCAGCGGGTTCCACCCGGCCAGCTTGGCGAGCTCGACTACCGGAGGGCAGACAGCCGCATCGCTCATCACGACGGCCGGATCCCCGATCGTGGCAGTGCCGTCCCCGGGCAGGTAGATCACTTTATCCGCGTAGGGCAGCACGCGCTCTAGCCGGTGCTCGGCCAGCACGACCGTGATGCCGAGGTCGTGCACGAGGCGGGTGATCGCGGCAAGCACGTCCTCGGCGCTGGTCGGGTCGAGAGCGGAAGTCGGCTCGTCGAGCACGAGCACGCTCGGATGCGCGGTCAGCGCGGCACCGATCGCGACCCGCTGCTGCTGCCCGCCCGACAAGGTGCGCAGCGCCCGGTGCCGCAGGTCGGCGATGCCCAGCAGATCGAGTGTCTCTTCGCACCGAGCCCGCATCGCCGCCGGGTCGATCGCGAGCTGCTCCATGGTGTAAGCGAGTTCTTCTTCTACCGTATCGGTGACGAATCCGGCCAGCGGATCCTGCCCGACAACCCCGACCAGGTCGGCTAGTTCCCGGGGTCGGAACGCCGAGGTGTCCCGCCCAGCCACCAGTACCCGGCCGGCCAGCGTCCCTCCGGTGAAGTGCGGCACGAGCCCGTTGATGGTGCCGAGCAGCGTCGACTTCCCGCTACCTGTGTGCCCGATCACCAGGCACAGCTCACCTTCGTCGATCCGCATGCAGACGTTGGCAAGCGCCGGTGCCACGGCGCCGTCGTACCAGACCCCGACCCCGTCGAATTCGATCACGGACTCACCCCGCTCGGCTCCGCGCCCAGCCTGGGTCCCGGCGAGCTAGGCAAGGAACCAGTCGCCACCACGGGCACCACCGGCGGCGCCGCGATGGCAGCCAGCGCGGGAACGAGGCTCGCCACCGCGGGAAGCACCGGCAGCGGCGGCCACTGCAGCGGGTAGCCGACGACCGGGTTCAGGGCAGCAGCGTGGTAGCCGAGGTGCAAGCAGAACACAACCGCGCTGGCAACGCCCGAGCCTGCGACCAGCCACTCCGGCCACTGCCATGGATCTGGCCGGTACCTGCTGCGCGAGACGCGGCGACCGCCGAGCACCAGCCCGGCGACGCATAGTGCCGTTCCCGCGCCGAAACCGCCGACGCCGACCGCGCTCGGCACCGTCGGGTCAAACAGTTCGTACGCGCCGAGGCACAGGCCAGCGAGGCCGGTGAGCATGAGCGCTGCTGTCGTCCGCCGGGCGGCGGCCGTGGCTGGTCCGGTGCGGCCATATCCGCGTGCGTCCATGGCAGCGGCGAGCCGCAGCGAGCGGTCGAGCGCGTCGTGCAGGACCGGGATCGCAACGCCCCGCAGCACCCCAAGTCGTCTCCCGGCCTTGCCCTTCTGGCCAGCACCTCGCAGCCGCCGCGCGTTGCGCACCCGCGCCACGCTTTCCACGAGCTGCGGTGCCACTGACAGCGCGACGGTCACCGCGACGCCGAGTTCGTACAGCGCACCCGGCAGCATGCGCAGCGCGCGTTTCGGGTTCGCCAGCGTATTGGCGGCGCCGATGCAGCACAGCAGACAAGCCAGCCTCAGCCCGTCTGTGGCCGCTGACAGCACCGCGTCGGCCGATATCGGCCCGCCGATCCGCACTCCCGTGTACCAGCTAGGCATGGGGACAACCGGGAGGCGGAACAGAATGTGGTCGCCGGCCGCGACGCCACTAGCGAATATCACGCTGAAGGCGATCCTGATGCCGATGACCAGGCCAGCCATCAGAAGGTAGAAGCGATAGCCACGCGCCCATGGTGCCTCCGGCCGCCGCAACGCCACGACCAAGCCGAGAACAGCGAGTATCAGCACCAGGAGCAATGGATTGCTCGTCCGGCTGACCGCCGTGACCAGGCCGATCGCCCACACCCACCACGCCACCGGGTGCAGTTGCCGCGGAAGCCTGATCACCGGATGACCCGCTCTCGCCGGCGGCGCGTCGCGACGACTCCGATCGCGGTCAGGCCGGCCGCGATCGCGGCGGCCGCCAGCGCGGGGGTGTACGAACCTGGGTTATGGGACGGTTTTACATCCACGGGCGGGGCGTTGATAGCGGTCGTGGCCCGGCGGAGGCTCGCCGGACTCATCGACGGCAATGCCGAGCCTGCCGTGCCGCTGATATTGGTCCCGCCGAAGATCCACAGGCTGATGCTTCCTGGCCGCGGGTGATAGGTCGGCGCACCGGCCTGGCTGTAGCTCCAGGTGTCCTGGCCGGGGCGGGCTTGCCAGTAGGTCCAGTAGGCGCTCGCCGGCGGCGTGTTCACGCAGGCCTCGTGCGCGGGCGTCGGGTACTGGATCCCATGGTGGTAACCGGCGTAGCCGATACGGCAGATGAAGGCTGGCCCGTCGTGCTCGGTTCCGCTTGTGTGCCAGCCACCCTCGTTGAGCAGCGCGTACCCGGTCGTAGGAGTGCTGCCGCAGGCGCGCAGCAGCGGGCCGCCCCAGTAGGCGAAGTCGACAACTACGGTCGCGCCCGACGCTGCCGTGCAGTCGGTGACCGGCCGGGCGGCAGCGGAGGCAGGCGAACCCGCCGGCACAGCGGTGAGTGCGAGTCCAGCGACTGTGATGCCCGCCGCGGCGTGCACCAGCCGCCGCGCCGAGCGCATGGCTGATCGCCCGCGTCCGGCGCCGGTCACGAAGCGAGCCGATCCCGCGCCCGCCTGGTCGCACCGCCCGGCCCTTGCCCTCGTGACTCGCGTCGCCGCAGTATCAGCCACAGCGCGATCAGGGCAGCCGTGACGACGATGACTACGGTCGTGACCAGCCACGGCCAGATGGGCTGGCCAGCAACGCCATTCCTGCTGGTTGAGTTTGACCGCTGGTGCCAGGACAGCGTGCCGAACGAGAGCCCGGTCGCCCCGCTGATGGCCTGGGCGCTGGCCCGCACATCGGACCCACTCTGACCCTGGGCATCGGCGTTGAACCCGCCGTCACGGTTCTGCTCGCCGGCCAGGAACGCCAATGCCAGCCGAATCTGCGATCGGTACCGCGCGGCCCGCAAGGTGAGCGCCTGGATCGCGAGGCCGGCCGAGTTCACCGACACCCCGCTGGTCCCGCGGAAACCCCCATCATGTGCCTGCCGGCTGGCGATCCAGGCGATTCCTGAAGCGACATCGGCTCGGGCTAGCGGAGTGCGGACAAGCGCCAGGGCCATGACCGCGATGGCGGTGCTGTCGACGTCACGGTCTTGGCTGTCGGGAATGAGGCTCGGAAAGGAGCCGTCGGCGTTTCGCAGGTTCAGAAGAAAGGCGATCGGCGCCCGCGCGCGGGCGAGTTGGCCAGCGCGCACCTGGGCGATGACGCCAAGCGCCTGGTCGAATACCGAAGTGGCGTAACTGTAATTTCCTTGCGCCGCGCAAGGGCTACCCGTACCAGCCGACGCGTGGCCGCACACCGTCGCGTCGAGCGCGGCGATCAGGTCATGACCGCCGAAGGCACGTGGGTCGTCGCCCACGACCTCGGCTAGCAGCGCTTCCTTGCCGATAGCGCCGCCGCTGGCGAACCTAGTCCCGATGCCTGTCCAGTAATCGGCGGCCTTTCCTGATTGATCACGTCCGTTGTGGGCGATGAAGCCGACGATTTTTTTCAGCGCCGAATTATCATCGCCGGTGGCGGCGAGGGCGAGTGCGCCATCAATGGTCAGACCGAAGTCGGCGGCGCGGCCGACCGATTCGTAGTAGTTCCCGCCGATCAAATTGGCGGGAGAAGCCAGGTAGGCCGACCCTCGACCCAGGTTCGGGCGTGAGCTCTTAGCAGAAGCAGCATGAGCTGACGCCAGCGGAGCGGCGACCGCGATGGCCAGCGCCGTCATGAGGGCCACGAGTCGATAAGGCGGCCAACTGGCCAGCGCGAGCAGCATGACTCTCCCGAGACGGCGGCCCGGCTCAGCGAAACCCCAGATCCGCCCGGCCCGTCGGGAAACCTGAACGTTCCGCGCCGTGATCCGCGACGACGCTAACACGATATTGCGACCGCGCCAGGTGCTCCGACTCGCCCGCACGCGATGCGGGCCCACGGCTGCGGGCCAGTGCCGGAGTTTGACCGGCTTCCCCTGGTTGCGCTGACGCTTTATCTGATCACACCCCATCCACGGCGGTCAACGTGGGTATTGACACTCAACGGACGGTGGGGGAAAGTGACCACTGGCGTTATCAGCACAACTAAAGAGGCGAGATGGTGGGGGAAGTCCGGTGAGATCCCGGCGCTGACCCGCAACGGTAAGACGCGGTCCGAACGTGGTCGCGGCGAGCCCGGTTACCCACGATCGTCGCGACTTCGCTCCCCACCTGTCGTGGTCCGCAGGCCGGAGTCTGGGCTCTGAACGGGCCCGGTCCCGGAAACAGCCGGACCGGAAAGGGCTACCGAATGACCCGTCGCCCTATGTCTGTCGCCAGAGTGTTCATCGCCGCGCCGCTGTCAGTTTTCGCGATCAGTGTCGCGGCCGTTTCCGTGCCCGCCACCGCGATCGCGGCGGCGCCGGCCAAGGATCAGGCCGCCGCCGGCTGGCTCGCGCGGCAGATGACCGGCCGCAGCCACTTTGTCACGGTCTTCCAGGGAACCAGCTTCCCCAACCAGGGGCTGACCATAGACGCGATCTTCGCGTTCGCCGCCACCGCTAGCGCCGGCGACTACGCCGCGCGGGCAACCGCATGGCTGCAGCGGCCTTCCGTGCTCTCTGGGTACATCGGCGACGCCAAGACCGGGTCGTTCGCGGGAGCGACCGCCAAGGTCGCGCTGGCGGCCGAGGTAACCGGCCTCAACCCGGACCGCTTCGGCAAGGTCGACCTCTTCGCCCGCCTCGCCAAACTGCTGACCAATTCTGGCCGTTACTCCGACAAGTCCAGCTTCGGCGACTTCAGCAACGCCTTCAGCCAGTCACTGGCCATCATCGCGCTTAGCCGACACGGCAAGGCGCCGGCTGTCGCGGTGAACTTCCTGGTCAGGAGCGAGTGCAGGGACGGCGGGTTCCCGCTCAACTTCGCCCAGAAGACGTGCGCCAGTGATCCCGACGCCACCGCCATGGACGTCCAGGCGCTGCAAGCAGCCGGGCGGGCGATCGCGGCCGCACGCGGTCTGCACTGGCTGGCTCGGGCGCAGCGCGCTAACGGTGGCTTCGCCACCTCAGCCCGTTCCGCACCCAACGCCAATACCAGCGGACTCGCCGGAGAGGCGCTGGCGGCGGCGCACTGGCTCCACCGGGCGGCGCTCGCCAAGAAGTTCCTGCTCAGCCTCCGGGTCGGATGCTCGGCCAAAGCCAACCGCCGTGGGGCCATCGCCTTCGACAAGACCGGATTCGCGCAGAGCACGGCCGTGAGCGCGACCGCACAGGGGATTCTCGGGCTCGCCGATATCGGGCTGACGAAGCTGAGTACGCATGGTGCCCGCGCTGGTGCCCCTCACCTGGCGTGTGCGTCATGACCGCCCGGTCCGCTGCGCTCTCCACGCTGGCCGTGCTGCTCGCCGCGGCGGCCGCGATGGTGGTCACGGTGCGGGCGGCGCCCGGTTACGCCGCCGCCGCCGCACGATGTGCCGGCAAGACCGGCATCACGGTCGTCGTCGACTTCACCAAGTTGCGCGGCAAGGTCAAGATCGGCTGCGACCACAAGCGACCGGCCAACGGCCTGGTCGCCATGAACCGAGCAGGCTTCACGTACACGTTCGTGCCTCGGCAGCCCGGCTTCATCTGCACCATCGATCATCGGCCAAGTAGATGCAACGGCGCTCCCGCGACGGCCTACTGGTCTTACTGGCACGCAAAGCCGCATGGCAAGTGGATGTACAGCAAGCTGGGCGCCGCTAGCTACCACCCGAAACCAGGCTGGGTCGAGGGCTGGGCTTTCGGCAAAGGCAAGCCTCCGCGCATCCCTCCGCCCTAGCGGGCGGGCGCTCCCGCCGACTTCGGGCCCCGAGTCCCGATCTGGCGATTCGGACACTCTTCACTTACCACGCTCTGCGTGCATTGACCATCATTAGTCCGCTCGTTACGTTCAGGCCAGGCGGCGTACCGACCCGCCGCCTAAGCCTGCGCTCACAACGTTGTGCGCGCGGGTGGGACAGCGACAGAAAGAGAGCATGCATGAGCCTGCCAGCCGCCCGTCGATGGGCATTCCGTGGCGCAGGAGCCGTCTTAGCGTCTACCGCTCTAGCGGCCGGACTCCAGTTCGCAGCCGGAGCATCGGCGGCGACGAACAGCCATGGGCCGAGTGCCAGCAGTCACACGGTGATACCCCGCGCGGTGATCGCCCGGATGTACTCGACCGCCGACCCGTATTCCCCGGCGTACAAGCACCCGTACCGGCACGGCGTGCTGCCGACCAGGAGTCAGTTCGTGAAGATGCGGGCCTGGGCGCTCAAGCACCCAGGTGCGAATCCCGCTTTGAACTCGTCGGCGCTGTCGTTCGGCGGCGATGTGGACGGGATCGGCGTGACCGATGGCCCGGAAAAGGTTTACATCGTCTTCTGGGGTTCTCAGTGGGGCTCCCAGGGAACCAACTCGCAAGGCAACATCACGTTGTCCAACGACTCCAACGGGGCTGCGCCTTATCTGCAACAGCTGTTCAAGGGCCTCGGCACCGGCAGTGAACTCTGGTCCGGCGTCATGACCCAGTACTGCGATGGCGTCGCAGCCGGAACTCAAACCTGCCCGGCAGGCAACACCGAACACGTCGGCTACCCGACCGGCGGGCCGCTGGCGGGCGTGTGGGTGGACACCGGCTCGGCGGAGCCTTCGGCGGCGACTCCGGCTCAGATTGGCAACGTGGCGGTCGCCGCGGCTTCGCACTTCGGCAACACCACCGCGGCGTCGAACCGGCTGGCCCAGTACGACATCGTCTCGGCGCCCGGTACCAACCCCGACAACTACAAGACCGGCGGCTTCTGCGCCTGGCACGACTGGAACGGCGACGTCGGCTCCACCTCGACGGTCGGCGACATCGCGTTCACGAACATGCCGTACCTCACCGACGTCGGCACCACCTGCGGCCAGAACTTCATCAACGCCGGCAGCGCCGGCACCGACGACGGTTTCTCGATCGTCAACGGCCATGAGTACGCCGAGACCGTTACCGACCAGAACCCGGCGGGCGGCTGGACGAACACGGCCTCTGGCGAAGAGAACGGCGACCTGTGCGCATGGTCGCAGGGCCCGGGCGCTCCGGCGGCCAACCTGTCACTGACCACTGGCACCTTCGCGATGCAGTCCACCTGGGGCAATGACGGCGCTGGCGGCGGCGACTGCGAGTTCAGCCACGCGATCGTCGGCAATGGCGGCGGCGGCAATACGGTCACGGTGACCAACCCAGGTAACCAGACCGGCACCGTCGGCACCGCGGTCAGCCTGCAGCTAAGCGGCAGCGACTCGGCCTCCGGTCAGACGCTGACCTGGTCGGCTACCGGACTCCCGACCAGCCTGTCCATCTCCTCCTCCGGCCTGATCTCCGGTACCCCGAGCACCGCGGGCACCTTCAGCGTGACCGTCAAGGCCACCGACACCACCGGCGCCAGCGGAACGGCCTCGTTCACCTGGACGATCAGCACCAGCGGCGGCGGCTGCACCGTCACCCAGCTACTGGGCAACCCCGGCTTCGAAACCGGATCGGCGGCACCGTGGACCTCGACCGCCGGGGTCATCAACCCCAACGGCGCGGGCGAGACCTCGCACAGCGGCACCTGGTACGCCTGGCTCGACGGCTACGGCACCACCCACACCGACACCCTGTCCCAGACGGTGAGCATCCCGGCCGGCTGCACGCATACGACGTTCAGCTTCTGGCTGCACATCGACACGGCCGAGACCACCACCACGACAGCTTTTGACAAGCTGACCATCACCGCCGGCAGCACCACGCTGGGCACCTTCTCCAACCTCAACCACATCACCGGCTACCTCCAGCACACCTTCTCGCTGGGCAGCTTCGCCGGCACCTCGGTGACCCTGAAGTTCACGGGCACCGAAGACAGCTCGCTGCAGACCTCGTTCGTCGTCGACGACACGGCGGTCACCACCGGCTGATCAAAAGCACTGGCCCCGCCTTTGAGCCACAAGGGCGGGGCCACCCCTATCGCGGCCGCAGCATAGGTGGCTGCAAGATCGTGGCGTCGCCACGGCGGTACAGCAGCGGCGGGCGGCCGCCGGCCGGGCCTGCTGCCGCGGTATCCGACCGGCGCCACTCGACCACGAACCCCTCGGTGCCGAGCACTTTGCGCCTGAAGTTGCCGAGGTCAGGCGCCTTTCCCCAGACCGCGGCGTAGACGCGGTGCAGATCGGCCAGCGTGAACGGCTCGTCGACAAAGCTCGTCGCCAGCGTGGTGTACTCCAGCCTGGCCCGGACCCGGTCGAGGGCATCGCTGAGTATCTGGCTGTGGTCGAACGCGAGCCTCAGCGCATCTGGGTCGGCGCGGTCCAGGCCGATGTCCTCGACCGGCCACCAGCGAGCCTGCGCCGCGTCGCCGCCAGCCAGCGGATCGGGCAGGTCAGGTGCCAGCGCGACGTGGGCGACCGACACCACCCGCATCCGGGGGTCGCGCCGAGGTTCTGAGTACGTGCGAAGTTGCTCCAGATGGCCGCCGAACGGCCCGACGCCGGTTTCTTCGGCCAACTCGCGGCTGGCCGCATCGGCGGCGCTCTCGTCCGCCCGGACGAAACCGCCTGGCAGCGCCCAGTCACCGAGATAGGGGCGTTCGCTGCGCTGCACGAGCAACACGGCGAGCTGGCCGGCCTTGATGGTGAGGACAGCCAGGTCGACCGTAACGGCGAACGCCGGGTAGGCACCGGGCTGGTAGGAGAGGAGGAACTCACGCTCGCCCGGGCGCACGTCTTGCGGGCTCATCCCGGCACCGCGCCGATCGCGGGAACGTCGGTAATCGCCGGCCCGAACCTGGCCCGCTGCTCAAGCGCCGAGTCGGTCACCCGGACCGCGAGCGCCAGCCGTTCTTCGATGCTGCCGGTCAGCAGCACCCACGAATGTCCGGCCGCTGTCAGCGCCGTGACAAACCAGTCGGTCATCGCTGCCCTGATCGCCAGGTCGCCCTCGCGCAAGCCGTCGTCGTGCCACGGCACGCCGACGTGCGAGGTCAGCAGGTAGATATCGTGCCGCGGCAGCAAGGTTGTCGCCCACGGCTGCGGTGGTCTGGCCAGCGCGCCCAGGTACCTGCGCTCCCAGACCGAGGTGGCGAACGCGTCGGTGTCGCACACCACGAGGGGTGAGCGACCAGCCGCCGCCTGATTTTCGCGCGCGGTCTGCTCAGCCGCCACCGCGTCGAAGTCGGCCGCGGTCCAGACAAGCGCGTCAAGCGGCAACTCGGGCAGGCTAGCCGCGGCGGCCGCGGCCTTGGCCCGCCGCCACTTGGTAATCGTGTAGTCCCGGCCAGCCTCGGTCACGCACTGGGTGTTCGCGAACGCGCCGCCGCGCTTACGGTAGTAGCGGGCTAGCTGCCGGGCGATCGTCGTGGTCCCGGTCGACTCGGCGCCGACCACGACGACACGCGCGGCCAGCGCTGCCCTAGCCGGCTCGATCAGGTCGTCCCAGCCGCCGGCCAGGTCCGCGCGGATCGCGGACGCCGAGACCGGCACCGTCGAGCGTCGGGCGTCAACGGACACATGCGCCGCGTTCAGTCGCGCCGCAAGCTCGTCACCGTAAGGCTCGCTGGACAAGACGGCCTGTACCGGCGGCCGTGCGTTGACGTTCAGGGCGGCCCGGATCACGGCGACCTGAGCCGCCCAGATCAGCGGGTCACCGAAATTGACGGGAACATCGCAGGCCACGCCGATGACAGCGACCCCGGGAATGCTCGCGCAAGCCGCCCTGAGCCAGTCGATCCGGTCGGTCAGCGATATCGTCTCCCGCCGCGCCGCCATGACCAGGACACTGACCTGCGCACATTTTTCTGCCGCAAAATTGATCAGATGCAGATGACCGGCATGCGGCGGATAGAACTTGCCGACCACCAAGCCGTGGACCGCCGGAGTCACGCCGCGCTCCCGGCCACGGCGGCGGGCTCGGCGGCTGTTTCGATTGTGCCGCCTGACCGGAGCGCGCGCCGCCAGGCCGCCACGCCGGCGCCGCACATGGCCAGGAACATCACGTACACGATCGCGGTCAGGTCGAGTCGCTTGACGACGTAGAGCGGGACGTAAATCAGGTCGGCGGCGATCCAGAAGGCCCAGTTCTCGATCCGCTTGCAGTTCAGGAGGAACTGAGCGGCCAGCGACAAGGCCGTCGTCAGCGCATCCCAGAACGGCGCGATGTCCTTGACGTCGCTGAGCGGCGCGTAGAGGCCCCAGGTAGCGAGAACAGTGAAGATGACACAGCCTGCCAGCAACTGCCAGCCTGACCTCGCCACCACCAGCCTGGCGCGTTCGCCGCCGCCATGCAGCCACTGCCACCAGCCGAGCAAGCCAAGCACGATGTAGACGACCTGCAAGCCTGAATCAGCGAACAGCCGGGCCGAGGCGAACAGGACCAGGAAGAACGCGCTGTTCGCGATGCCGACGGGGAAATTGCTGATGCGCGCGAGCACGGTCAGCCAGACGCCGGCCGCGCCGGTAACAAAGCCGAGCAACTCGGCTACGGTCACGTGATCATTGCCCATCGTGAACAGCGCCGTGTTGAGCGGCGCAAGCAGATGCGTCAGCACCGTCAAGGCCAGCCTCCCTTGATCTCGGGTTGATCACGCTTCCCATGTTTTAGTCAGGGAGACTATAACTCGAATCGGGCCTTTGTCTAGTAACCTTGTGTTATGACCGTTAACATTGTCGACGCCGGTCCGCGCAAGATCAGCCGGTCCGCCGAGGTCAACGCGCCCGCCGACGAGATCTTCGCGATGGTCGCCGACCCACGAAGGCACCACGAGCTTGACGGGTCGGGCACTGTGGTTGACACGATTGACGGACCAGAGCGGCTGAGCTCCGGCGCCAAGTTTTCGGTCCAGATGAAGCAGTACGGCGTTCCGTACCGCATCACCAGCGAGGTCACCGAGTTCGCGGATAACCGCGTCGTGGAATGGCAGCACCCGCTCGGCCATCGCTGGCGCTGGGAGCTGACCCCGCTATCGGACCAGAGGAGTTTGGTCACCGAAACGTTCGACTACAGCCGGCTAGGCGGGGCCAAGGTCAACGGGCTGAAGTGGTTCGGCAGCCTGAAACATAATGTCGCCGGCATCGAGGCCACCCTGCGTCAGCTGCAGGCGAAGTACTCGCCCGCGGCCCCTTCAGCTCCCGAAGACCTCGAACTCCCACAGTGAGTAGCCGAACTGGGTCGCGCGGGTCGTGCCGAGCATCCGGATGTACCGGCCTGACCCGGTGATGTTCAGCGTCTGAGTGCCGCCGGTTCCCGTGGTGGTGGAGAAGATCGTCGTCCAGGTCGAGCCGTCGGCGGACGTCTGGATCTGGAACGCGGTCGCGTACGCCGTCTCCCAGTCCAGGACCACCTGGCAGATCGACTTCGTGGAGCCGAGGTCGACTTCGAGCCACTGCGGGTCGGAGAACGCACTCGACCACCGCGTCCCGGTGTTACCGTCGGTGGCCGCCGCCGCCGGGAGCGCGGTGCTCTGGACCGACGATGCCGTGGTGGGCGCGTTCAGCGCCAGGTTGGTCGAACCGCAGCCACCACCGCTTGTGCCAGTGCCGAAGACCTCGAATTCCCACAGTGAGTAGCCGTACTGGGTCGCGCGGGTCGTGCCGAGCATCCGGATGTACCGGCCTGACCCGGTGATGTTCAGCGTCTGAGTGCCGCCGGCTCCGGTAGTGGTGGAGAAGATGGTCGTCCAGGTCGAGCCGTCGGCGGAGGTCTGGACCTGGAACGCGGTCGCGTATGCGTTCTCCCAGTCCAGCACGACCTGGCAGATGGACCTGGTCGAGCCGAGGTCGACTTCGAGCCACTGCGGGTCGGAGAACGCACTCGACCACCGCGTCCCGGTGTTACCGTCGGTGGCCGCCGCCGCCGGGAACGAGGTGCTCTGGACCGATGATGCCGTGGTGGGCGCGTTCAGCGCCAAGTTCGCCGATCCGCAGCCACTACCCCCGCCGGCGGCAACCGTCCAGCTAAACGAGGCCGACCCGGTAGCTCCGGTGGAATCCTTCGCTGTCACGGTGACGTTCGACGTTCCGGCCGTGGTCGGCGTCCCGGAGATCAGCCCGGTCGAGGTGTTGATCGACAGACCCGCGGGCAGGCCGGTGGCGCTGTAGCTGAGCGTCTGACCCGACGCCGAGTCGCTGGCCTGAACCGGCAAGCTGGCCGCCGTGCCTACGGTCGAGTTCTGACCGCCGGGGTTGGAGACCGTGACGGTGTTGCCGCCACCACTGCCAGTCGGCAGCGTCCACTGCTGGTCGGCTGAATCCGCGCAGGTCTCGATGTCCAGCCTGGCGCTGGTGTTGCCGCCTGGATCGGTGAGGCAAAGGCCCGAGTTGGGATTGACCAGCTCGCCATTGGCCTGGTGGGTCCAGTTTTGAGCGGCCGTGCCGTTACACGGATACCAGTCCACGTTCGTGCCGCTGGTGGTGCCAGCGCTGACCACATCGAGGCAGCCGCCCTGGGCGCGCATCGTGTTGTCGGTGTACGGCGACCACTGCTGCCCGGCACTGCCGTTGCAGCCGCTGACCGCGATCGGGTTGCTGGCCGTGTTCAGCGAGTTCTGGTTGGACAAGCAGAGTCCATTGAGGCCGGGAACCTGCCCGGTCGCGGTCGGCGTCCCGGTCGGGGTCGAGTTGCCACCCTCCTCGTAAACAGCGACGTAGGCGACGCTCATCGACGCGCCCGAGGTGGTCGATGAGGTCGGTGTGGTGCAGTTGCAGATCCCGTTCGGGTAGTTGCCGCCCATGGCCAGGTCGAAGATGATGAAGAACCCGTGGTCGATGGCCTCCTGCCAGGCGGTCGCACCGACCGACGCCTCGGTGATCGTGCTCTCGACGGTGCCGTCCATCAGGAACTGCAGCGACTCGGCACTGGTGTTCGTCCTATCGACGATCACCGAGTACGTGTGGTACCCGGTTTGGCAGCCCGACCCGGCTGCCGGGCAGGCGATCAGCGCGTGGCCCGGGCTATTCGCCGCGTCGTGCAGCGTCTGCGAGGCTTGGTTCGACCCGTTGACGTCCTCCATCATGTCGATCTCACCCGAGGTCGGCCACCCACCACCGGCCCGCATCGGCGACCCAAGTGCCCAGAAGGCCGGCCAGTAACCAAGCCCGCTAGCCGGATTGGGCTGCTCGATCGACGCGGTCATCTCGAGCTCGCCGCCGGGCGGTGCCTGGAAGTCCTCACGTGTGCTCTCGATCCTGGCCGACGTCCAGGAACCGCCATTGTCGATCGCCTTGAGGACGAGGTGGCCATTGCCGTCCAGGAAGACGTTGCTCGTCGAGTTCGTGGTCTGCTCGGTCTCACCGGTACCAAACCCAGTGCCGATGTCATAGAACCAATTGGCCGACGACGGCACCGACCCAGCCGCGCCAGCGAAGTTGTCCCCGAACACCGTTGTCCAGCCCGCCGGTGCGGGCGGCACCGTATCGGCGAGCGCCGGCGAGCTACCGACCACCAGGCTCGTCGCCACGGCCCCGGTCAGGCATCCAGCAGCCAATACCGCCGCAGTCGCAACATTCCGAAGCCCTAACCAGCTAGCCCGACCAGAGCGGCCGACCTTGGTCCTCCCAATCGCCTGGTGAGTCATCGATCTACCTCCGGCCACCGCGCCGCTCCCTGTGAGCCGCCCAGCTCAGGTCCAACCGCGCCCGGAGACGCGCCCCCGCTCGGAGAGTTCCAGCTCAGCAGCCTTTTCTAATACTTAAAATAAGTCGTAACCCCTCAACGGCCGACTGTCAACATTTTCATTGCTCCCGCCTGGCGCCTGCTCTCTGCGGCAGTCGTCTCCGCAGGCGGGCGACGGCCAGTTTCCGCGATCATGGAATCGCGGTTACCGCGGAACCTTAGCCGATATACGACAGCCAGACTCCACGATCATGACCAGCAGCATGATCACGGAAACAAAACCGCGGGGTGTCCGCTGATGTCGCCCCCCAGCGAAGCGACCCAGCCTTCAGCGGCGGGTGGCTGTCGCGGGGCCGAGGGAGGGTGCGGTTGTGCCGACGGCCAGGGACTGGATGAAGTCGGCTATCTGCCGCAGGGTGCGGCACTCGCTGACCTGGGCGCACCAGGGGGCGTAGCGGCTGATCACGGAGTCGCCTTCGTCCCAGAACCGGCGGGGTTCGGGGTTGAGCCAGTACACGCGGCCAGCCCGGTCGGATATCTCGGCGAACGCGGCTTCGGCGGGGTCGATGTAGTTGGTCCTGGCATCGCCGACCACGAGCACCACCGACCGCCTCGTCAGTTGGTGCGCGTACTCGCTGGCGAACTCGCGCATCACGTACCCGTAGTCGGAACTGCCGCTCAGCCGGATCGCGTCGCGGGCGGCCTCTCGCTGGGTCAGCCGACGGCCTCCCGCCCTGGCTTCGCGGACCAGGTTGGTGATCTCGGCGAGTCCGTCCACGAATGAGAACACCCGTAGCCGGTTGAGCCGGCTGTCCAGGGCGATCAGCAGGTCGAGCGTGAACCTCGAGAACGCGGCCACCGAACCCGACAGGTCGGCGAGCACGATGATCTGCGGCTTCGGCGGCCGGGCCGGCTCGGTGGCCAGGCGAACCGGAACGCCGCCGGTGCCCATCGCCTTGTGCAAGGTTTCCCTGATGCTGAGCTGGCGCTTTCGGTGGATGGCAAGCTGCGCGAGCACGTGGGTGAGTCGCTGCGCGAGCGGGCCGATCGCGGCGGTCATGGCCTCGATCTCGGTCGCCGAGGCGCTCGCGATGTCGATGTCTTCGGCCAGCCCGACCCGCATGGTGGCGCGCACCGCGCGAGCACCCCGGTCCGCGACTAGCGCGCGCCGCACCGCGGCCTGCAGGTCGGCGCGGAAACCGGTGACCGCCCGGTCGGCACTGGCAGCCTCAAGCCGGGCCCGCAGTCCGTCCGCGAGACCGCCACTCGACCCCGACCCGGACCCACCAAACCCAGAGCCCGACCCAAAGCCCGACCCCTCCCCCGCCTGCTCAGCGACCAGTTCCTCCCTGATCGGGCCGAGGTTGGCCGCCTCATTGACCGCGATCGTGGCGAACACGCCGGCTACCGGGCTGCCTGGCTCCAGGCCGCCGAACCTGCGCACATACTCATCGGCGAGCAGCCGCCGGATGTTCGGGTCATCGGATTCGAGCACCGCACGCAGCGTCGCCCGCAACTCATCGTCGGACATCGAGGCGAGCAGTTCTGCCCCTGGCTGGGTGGTGCCACCGGTATAGAGGTCGAACAGCAGGTTGAACGTGTCCGCGTGCTCGGCCCGCTTTACCAGAGCGGACTGGATAGCGGCTCTTACTACTTCTTTGTCGGCGAGCGAGATCGCGGACAGAGCGCGTGCGGCGTCTAGGTGCTCTCCGACCGAGACGCCGATGCCGACGTTCCTCAGTTCGTCGACCAGCGTGGCGAGCATGGCTTGCATGGCTAGCGCAGTGCTGGCCTGGGGGGACGACCCCCTCAACCCCCCGCAGGTCGGCCAGCGCGGTGTCGATGTCCCGCTCGTACTTGAGCAGCACCGACAAGGTTTGCCTGATCACGTCGTCGGTCAGGTCGGTCGCGCCGAGCGTGAGCAAGGTCCGGGCCCAGTCGATCGACTCGGCGATGGACGGCGGCTTCTTCAGGTCGGCCTTGCGCAGCAGCGCGACCAGTTCGGCGATCTCGGCGGCCAGGTGCGCCGCAAGCTCGGGCACGTGCAAGCGGACGATCTCCGCTTCGCGCTCGACGGTTGGATAGCCCAGGTGCAGGAAAAGGCAGCGGCGCTTGAGCGCTTCCGACAGGTCCCGGCTGTTGTTCGAGGTCAGGAAGACCTGCGGGATGTGCCGCGCGGTGATGGTGCCAAGCTCAGGTATTGACACCTGGTACTCGGACAGCACCTCAAGCAGCAGGGCCTCGCTTTCGATGTCGAGCCGGTCGACCTCGTCGAGCAGCAGGACGACCGGCTCATCCGAGCGGATCGCGGCGAGCAGCGGGCGACTCAGCAGGAATTCCTCGCCGAAGATGCCCGCATCCGTGAGGTTCCCGACCGAGGTGCCCTGCTGTAGCTGAAGCTGGAGTAGCTGACGCCGGTAGTCCCATTCGTAGATGGCCTTGGATTCATCAAGCCCTTCGTAGCACTGGAGCCGGATCATCCGCTTGCCGGCCGCCAGCGCCGCGCTCTTGGCTAGCTGGGTCTTGCCGGTGCCGGCGGGCCCCTCGATCAGCACCGGCTTGCCAAGCTCGGCCGCCAGGTAGACAACCGTCGCTATCGCGGTGTCGGCTAGGTAGCCGGCCTCGCGCAGGCCGGTGAGTACGCCAGCTACCGGACTTGAGCCATGATCCATGGAATAAGTATCCAGCAGGCCACCTACCAGGTCGGCACCGGCAAACCCTCCCGTTACCGACATCTTTCCGGACGTCCGATCGCCACATCGACGCCTGGCGAGTAGTGCACGAGCGGCGGCCCGGCGGGCGCGGGCAAACCGGCCGCCACGAGCAGCCCGTCGTTGACAGCTGCGGCTTCCGCCCGGTGCAAAGGCCATGGTTCATGAAAGGCCCGCGCCAGCCGGTGCCGTGAACCCACGACGCTGAACAAGACCCACCGGGCGGTCAGAAAGTGCTCGCGCTCATCGACCCGCGCCGAACTGATCCGCTCGCCGATGACGATCCTGGCCACGCTTGCGGCCGGCGGATCCGGTAGCCGACGCTGGCAACGATAAAAGACCTCCCTGCCACTGTGCTGGTCCGGGGGGACGACCCCCCGAATCCCCCCGCTGATTTCTACGTCCATCGACGACCAGAAGTATGGCAGCCGGTACGTCGACCTGGCCACAGCCACGGCGCCGAGTCGCGCGGCGTCCAGCGAGAAGAACCAGATGCCGGTCACGCCGTCGGCGTTGCGCACATAGGTCCGCACGTTGGTCTCGGGGAACCGGCTTACCCACGGCAGCATCCGGCCGCCCGCGGTCGCGACGTGCATAAAGAAAGGCACCAGACCGACCCACGCTCGCCCATCGAACAAGTCGGGTTCAAGGCCCTCCGGCAGCAGTCGCGCGACATCGGCCGGCTCGAAAGACCAGTGCAGGAATGTCAGGCGATCCCATCGCTGCCGCATGACCGGACGGTCGACGCGGAACGGGCACGAACCCGCCGCTACCTCATTGCTCGTCGTCACGACTCCATGATGACCAACGCACCAATCCAGCACGGCACCGGCTACCCGCAGCGGCCGTATAACTCCACTGATCGCGCAGCCAGTTCGAGCGCCCCGATCCACGCACCGGGCGCCGGACGCCGCATCGGGTCGAGATGCTGGCTCAGCCGGGCGAGCTGCCCAAGCTCGGCCGACACACTGGCGATCGCCGACTCGTCGCGACCCTTCGGGTCGCGGGCTAGCAACCGGATGGCCAGCAAACCAAACTTGTAGGCATCGGAGGCCATCGAGGTTTTGGCCTCTCCGGCCGGGACCTCCCAGCCGGTCGCCTCGACCTGGCTCAGCGCTGTCTGCCCGTTGAGCTGGAAAGCGTCGCAGCCGATCAGCAGGCATCGGGCCGGCGAGCCGTAGCTGAACAGCACGTTCCTCGGCGACAAGTCACCGACAACCGCTCCGAAGTCGTGCAACCGCGCCAACGCCATCGCCAGGCTTCGCAGCATCCTCAGCCGGTCCGCATCGGCGATCCCGACGTGCTCCCCGTCGAGATAGGAGTCGCCTGGATAGCTGTACTCGCTTGGTACCGCGCGCATCAAGAACCCGCAGACCACCCCAGCCCGCTCGGCGAGGACGACCGGCCAGGTGGTGTTCTCCCCGATCCAGCGGCCGTCCTGCAGGGTGAGCGTCCCAGGGAGGGCGATGATCTTCTCTAGCGCGGCGCCGTCAAGCTCGCGGAGCACGTCTGGCCAGTAGATCTTCACCGCGGCGGCCCACTTGCGCCGCAGCAGCAGACCGTTGACCGCGGCGATCCTGGCATGTCGGCCCCGGCCGAGCTCTGGCCCGATGGCGAGCTTGCTGATATCGACTCGGGCAATGGGCGATGCGGTCATCTATGCACGTCGCTTCACCTGGGACTTAGGTGATATATGAGAGACTTACTGGCAAGTATGGTTCCCCGTCATGCCCGACCTTTCCAGTCAACAGACGTCTTTGGAACACGCGATAGATGACAATGTGAGGCTGACATGTCACGCGAAGCTAGAGATGCCAGATAGATGACAAGCTTTGGGGGGAAGATACCTAGCCGGGTGGACCAGATCGCGGCCGAGATAAAGTCCCTGCGCAAGGGTCGCGGCCTGCAGTCTGGTGACCTCGATCAACGGCTCGGTCCCCTGCTGACCGAGCTAGCCAACGGAGCGCGCAACTCCGACCAGGTCCTCCGCCGTAACAGGTTGACCAGCGAGATCACAACCTGCAGCACCCGTCTGGCCGCCGATCTGCGGACCGCGATTTCGGCCAGTCTCGCGCTGTCCAAAGAGACCAGGCAGATGCCCTACTTCAAGGACAGGGTCTCGTGGCTCGCCTCCTATCTCGGCTTTGAATACCGGACGGCGTTGCGGCGCATCGATACGGCCGAGCAACTCCTGTCCGAGGAGATCGCGAACGAGCTCATCCGCCGACGCGACCGTATCGTGAACGTGCCGAACGGCTGGCAGCTTGACGAGCTCAGAACGCTGGTCCGGCTGGACACGCCGACTCCTGAGGCCCATGAGCATCGCCGCATAACCGCCACCCGCAGCGACCTGACCGAGGTCATGGCCTGGATGGACGTGCCTCCCGGCCCCGGCCAGTCCCGCTCCTCGATGTCGGTCGAAGTGCTCTACGGCGGCAAGCTGGAGCGGAAGGAACAGCCGTCGAGCAGCCGGTTCCATTTCGTCGTTCAGCTTCCGATGCCGCTGCAGCCCGGCGATCAGCACGAGTACGGGCTGCTGCTGCGGGTACCCGAGGGCGTGTCGATGAAGCCACGCTACATCTTCAGTCCTGAATGCCCCTGCGACGTGTTCGACCTGCGGGTCCGGTTCGGGCCCGATGAACGGCCGACCTGGATCAGGCAGGTCGACGGCGAGACCGTCCGAATGCTCGACGCGGCCGAGCCAGCCAACGACCTCACCGTGCTCGACGAGGCCGGCGAAATCCACCTGCGCTTCGACAACCCGACCATGTACCTGTGTTACGGCCTGCAGTGGGGAGCTTAGGCCCGAGGCAACAACGGACCGTGCGCAAGTTTCGGCAGCACGTGCCGGGCGAACAGGTCGCCCTCGGCCGCGTGTGGGTAGCCGGACAGGATGAACGCCTCCATGCCGAGCTCCGCGTAGCCGCGTAGCTTGGCGAGCACCTGGTCGGGGTCACCGACGATAGCCGCACCCGCGCCGGCCCGGCCTGCACCGATCCCGGTCCACAGCTGATCTTCGATGAAGCCCTCCGCGTCGGCGAGATCCCGCATCTCACCTTGCCGCAACTGCCCGGTCGAGGTCGGATGCAGTGTGTGGCGTTGCAACCGTTCGCCGGTCTCCGGGTCGAGCCGACTGACCAGCCGCCGGGCCGCGTCCCTGGCCTCCGCCTCGGTCGCCCGGACGATCACGTGTACCCGGTAGCCGAACCTCAGCGTCCGGCCATGCGCAGCCGCGCGCTCTCGCATGTCAGCGATGACCGCCTTGACCCCGTCGATCGTGTCCGGCCACATCAAGAACACATCGGCCGCCTGCGCCGCGACCTCCCGAGCCGCCTCGGACAGGCCGCCAAAGTAGAACGGCGGGCAGCCGCCGACCGTCGGGCAGATCCGGGGCGGGTCGATCGTCAGGTTGATGAATTCGCCCCGCAGGTCGACCGGCCTGCCGTCCAGCAGGTCGCGCAACACCCGCATGATCTCCAGCGTGCGCCGGTATCTCGGCGCCGACGGAAGCGTCTGTCCGGGCAAGTCGGAGGAGATGATGTTGATCGTCAGCCGGCCGCCGAGCATCTCGTCAATCGTGGCGAGTTGCCGGGCCAGCTGCGGCGGCCACATCTCGCCCATCCGGACCGCGATCAGCAACTGCATCCGCCGCAGGAACGGCGCGAGCCCAGCGGCGAACGCCAGCGAGTCGATTCCCGGCAGGTAGTTGGACGGCAGCAGCAGGTTGTCGAACCCCGCCTCCTGCGCACCGAGCGCGATCCCGCGGCAGTGTTCCCAGCTCGACAACAACCCCTGCTCGGTAATGCCGAGGAACTCGTGATCCTCATCGCACAACGGGCAGAACCACGCCACTTCGCAGCCCATCCGCGGCCTCCTACAGCTTCCGCCACAGGAACTCATAGACCAAGGCCGCTTTCAGCGCGCGCTGCTCGTTGTCGACGGCGGCGCCATGCCCGCCCTCGATGTTTTCGTAGTAGCTGACCTCGTGCCCAAGCTCGGCGAGTAGCGCGGCCATCTTTCGCGCGTGACCTGGATGCACCCGGTCATCCCTAGTCGAGGTGATCAACAGCACCGGCGGGTACTCCGCGTCGGCCGACACATTCTGGTAGGGCGAGTACGGCCGCATGTAGTCCCATTCGGCCGGCTCGCGCGGGTCACCGTACTCGGCCATCCACGAGGCGCCCGCCAGCAGTTCGTGGTAGCGGTGCATGTCGAGCAGCGGCACCTGGATGACGATCGCGCCGAACAGCTCCGGGTAGCGGGTCAGCATCACGCCCATCAGCAGCCCGCCGTTGCTGCCGCCCTCGATGCCGAGCCGGTCAGGCGTCGTGATGCCGCGCTCGACTAGGTCCTTCGCCACGGCCGCGAAGTCTTCATACACCAGGTGCCGATGCTCCTTGGTCGCCGACCTGTGCCACTGCGGCCCGTACTCACCGCCTCCGCGCAGGTTGGCCACCACGTACGTGCCGCCGCGAGCGAGCCAGCCCCGGCCGACGACCCCGCTGTAAGACGGGGTGAGCGAGATCTCGAACCCGCCGTACCCGGTGAGCAGGGTCGGCCCGGGTCCCTGCGATGAACCCACCACGAAGTACGGCACCTTCGTGCCATCGGCCGACGTGGCGAAGAACTGCCGCACCGACTCCGATGCGGCGTCGAAGAACGATGGCGCCTGCTTCAGCGACTCGAAGTCACCGCCGACGTGCCCGTAGCCGAGCGTGCCCGGCTGGGTGAACCCGCTGGAGTAGAGCATGTACTCGTTGGAGTCATCCGGATCTACCTCGACGACGTCGACCTGCGCGTAGTCCGGCACGCCGGGCAGTTCGCCGCGCACCCATGTCCCATCCGCCGGGGTCAGGACCGCGAGCAGGCTCCGCACATCGCGGAGCATGCCCAAGATCAGGTGATCACGCGTCCAAGCGAAATAGCTGAGCGAGGTGTGCGGGTCTGGCTCGAAGAGCACGGTCAGGTCCCGTTCGCCCGCCAGGTAGGCGTCGAACCTGGCCGCGAGCAGCGCGCCGGTCGGATAGGTCGCCCCGCCGACCTGCCACGGCGACCTCGTCCTGATCAGTAGCCACTCGCGGTGGATGTCGACGTTGGCGTCCTCAGGCACGTCGATTTTGACCAGGTCGCCACCGTCTCGGCGCAGGTAAAGCTCGGTGCGGAAGAAGTCGATCATGCGCGAGACGAAGTCGCGCTCGAACCCTGGCGTCGGATCGTGGAAGGCGCCCACGCCGACATCTTCGGACTTGCCTTCGTAGACGGTCTCAGCGTCGGCTAGGGGGGTGCCGCGGCGCCATTCCTTGGCCAGCCTCGGATACCCAGATGTGGTCAGCGACCCCGGCCCGAAGTCGGTGCCCACGTAGACGCGGTCGGCGTCGATCCAGCCCAGGTCGCTCTTGGCTTCGGGCAGATAGAACCCATCGGTGACGAACCGCCGCTGCTCGACGTCGAACTCGCGCACCACACTGGCGTCGGCGCCGCCGCGGGACAGCTGGACGAGCGCCTGACGGTATCCGCCGGGCCGGAGCACGGTCGCCCCTTGCCAGACCCAGTTTTCGTCCTCCTGCTCGGCGAGCTCGTCCACGTCGAGCAAGATCTCCCAGTCCGGCCGGTCGTGCCGGTACTCATCGAGCGTGGTGCGTCGCCACAATCCCTTGGGCTTGGCGGCGTCCTGCCAGAAGTTGTACAGGTACTCGCCGCGTCTGGTGACGAACGGAATCCGATCGTCGGCGTCGAGCACCTGGCGGATCCCGTCGCGCAGGTCGGCGAACCTCGGGCTGCCCGATAGCTCGGCGAGCGCCTCCGCGTTGCGCGCCCTGACCCAGTCAAGCGCCGCCTGACCGGCCACGTCTTCTAGCCAAAGAAACGGATCTTGCTCGGCGGTGACAGCGGTGTCGTGTGCCTGTCTCATTCCGCCAGTCTCGCGCAACCTGCCTCAGGCGACCAGATCGGCTCGCCGTAGCCTTATCTGAGGGCCTAATCCGCGAGCAGAGGGGACTGGATGAACGAGCACGTCACTGCTGCCGCCGCTGGCACGATCGATGTCGGCGGCGACCTGACGGTGAACCGGATGGGATTCGGCGCGATGCGGGTAACCGGACAGGGAATCTGGGGCGACCCGCCCAACCGAGATAAAGCGATCGCCACCTTGCGGCGCGCGGTCGAACTAGGCGTGAACTTCATCGACACGGCGGACTCGTACGGACCGCACGTCAGCGAGGAACTGATCGCCGCCGCGCTGCACCCATACGCTGACGATCTGGTCATCGCCACCAAGGGCGGCCTGCTGCGACCCGGTCCGGGCCAGTGGGTACCGGACGGCCGGCCAGCGCACCTGCGCGAAGTCTGCGAAGGCAGCCTGCGCCGACTCAAGCTCGACCAGATTCCGCTCTACCAACTGCACCGGCCCGACCCCAACGTTCCGTTCACTGATTCGGTCGGCGCGCTCATCGAGCTGAAGAACGAGGGCAAGATCCGCCACATCGGACTGTCCAACGTCTCAGAACATCAAGTCATGCAGGCCCAGCAGCTCACGCCGATCGTATCCGTGCAAAACCGCTACAACGCCGGCGACCGCTCGTCTGAGTCGATGGTCGACCTGTGCGATCAGGAGCAGATGGTGTTCCTGCCCTGGGCGCCGATCCAGGACACCGGTGCCAACGAAGCGGTGGCTCGGGCCGCGACCCGGCTCGGGGTCAGTGAACGGCAGGTCGCGCTCGCCTGGCTGCTCACCCGCTCAGCCCAGATCCTGCCGATCCCAGGCACCGGATCGGCCGACCACGTCGAGGCCAACCTAGCCGCTGCCGATCTTGAGCTGACCCCAGCGGAACTAAAGGCGATCAGCCACCCGAATTAACGCTCTCAAGGATTTCCCTGGCCTGTTGCTGGATCGCGGCGAGGTGATCTGGCCCACGGAACGACTCGGCGTAGAGCTTGTAGACGTCCTCAGTGCCCGATGGCCTCGCCGCGAACCAGCCCGATGCGGTCTCGACCTTGAGGCCGCCGATCGGCGCGCCGTTGCCTGGAGCGGTGGTGAGCATGCGGGTGATCTTTTCGCCGGCTAGCTCCGTGGCCGTCACCTGGGCAGGCGAGAGTGCGGCGAGCGATGCTTTCTCCTGCGGGGTTGTGGGGGTATCGACCCTGGCGTAGGCCGGATCGCCGTACCGGCCGGTGAGTTCGGTGTAGAGCTGTGACGGCGAGCGGCCGGTGACGGCAGTGATCTCGGCGGCGAGCAGCGCCAGGATGATCCCGTCCTTGTCGGTGGTCCAGACCGACCCATCCCGCTGCAAGAACGACGCTCCGGCGCTCTCCTCGCCGCCGAACGCAACCGTTCCGTCCAGCAGGCCGGGCACGAACCACTTGAAGCCGACCGGTACCTCAAGCAGCGTCCGGCCCAGGCCGTTCGCCACCCGGTCGATCATCGACGAGCTGACTAGCGTCTTGCCGACCGCTGCCGCCCGGGGCCAGCCGTCGCGATTGGCGTACAGGTAATCGATCGCGACGGCCAGGTAGTGGTTCGGGTTCAACAGGCCGCCGTCAGGGGTGACGATGCCGTGCCGGTCGGCGTCGGTGTCGTTGCCGGTGGCGACCGTGAACTCGTGCTGCCGGGCGATCAGGCTCGCCATGGCGTACGGCGATGAGCAGTCCATCCTGATCTTGCCGTCGGCGTCGAGCGTCATGAACCGGAACGTGGCGTCCACCTCGGTGTTGACCACCGTGACATCGATGCCGAAGTGCGCGCCGATTTCGCCCCAGTAGCCGACGCTGGCGCCGCCAAGCGGGTCAGCGCCGATGCGCACGCCCGCCGACTTAATCGGGTCGAAGTCGATGGCCTGCCCGAGCGCGGACACATAACCGCCGAGGAAGTCGAACCGCCCGGTCGAGTCGGCGGCGATCGCTCGCGAGTAGGGGATCCGGCGCGCCCCGGACAGTCCGTCGGCGAGCAGGGCGTTCGCCCGGTTCTGGATCTCCCTGGTCACCTCGGTATCCGCTGGCCCGCCATCGGGCGGGTTGTACTTGAACCCCCCGTCGGATGGCGGGTTGTGCGACGGGGTGACCACGATCCCGTCGGCGCGCGGTCCGTCCGGATCGGCGTTGTGAGCCAGGATGGCCCGGGAGACCGCTGGTGTCGGCGTGTAGCCACCGCGGGCGTCGAGCAGCACGCGCACGCCGTTCGCCGCGAGCACCTCAAGCGCACTAGCTGTCGCCGGCTCGGACAGAGCGTGGGTATCCGCACCCAGGTAGAGCGGCCCGTCGATGCCGTGGCCGACCCGGTAGTCGCAGATTGCCTGGGTCGCCGCGACGATGTGGTCTTCGTTGAACGTGACCGTCAGCGCCGAGCCCCGGTGCCCCGATGTGCCGAACGAGACCCGCTGGGCGGCCATGGATGGGTCGGGATGCAGTTCGTAGTAGGCGGTGACTAGCTTCGCTACGTCCACCAAGTCCTGCACCGCCGCTGGCTGACCGGCCCGCACGCTCACCATGCCGTCATCCTGGCACGAGGCCCTCGCCTGGTCTCAAGGGGGTGAGGAAGGCTCCAGGGTGTCTTCAGCCAACTCTCAGGTCGGCTTCCTATGCTCGGCGGACCGGACGATGATGTGCTAAGACTCCGATGGGCTGATGAACTTGCTGAGCAGCAGAAAGGCCGAAACCGTGCAGGAGAGCGTGACTATCTCGCACCGAGGAAACAGGTGCGAGATCGGCAGTGGCCGCGGCTTCTACGGAATCTGGCTCATCGGGGACTCCCCTGGGGCGCACCGGCAGCTAGCCGAGTGGTGGCCACCGTCACCGGAAGGCTGGCACCAGGCGTGGTCCCGATTCACGACCATCGAGGCCGCCGACGCGATCGTCCCGGTCGGCGCCACCAAGCCACCATCCGGTATCAGCGACGCCGCGCCGACGACAGCGGCGCCTGCTGCTCCTGCCGCCGGGGGCGTCCGCTTGCTCGCCGCCGGGCTGCTGGCCATTGGCGTGGTCGTTGGCATCGTCGGGCTGTTCCCCAGCTATCTCGGCGGCGCGAGCCTCGCGGCGCAGTCGGCCCAACTCGTGCCGCACCTTATCTACCTAGCCGGGTGGGCGGCTAGCGCGGCGCTGCTGCTGTGGCGCGGGACCGGCTGGCGGCCCGCGGTCGGCGCGCTGGTCGCGGTCGGCATCAGTGCGGTGACGTTCGGGCTGTTCTTCGCCGACCTCGGCAACGTCTTCGCGGGGGGATCGCAACTCTTCGGCGCGGGGCTGCTGCTCAACCTGATCGGCTGGCTGGTGTGCGCCTGTGGTTCGGTGATCGCCATCTTGTTCGTACGGTCCGGATCGCCGCGCAAGCTCGCCGGACGCGAGACCGTGCTCGCGTTCATCCTGACCGTCGCCGCCGCGGCTGGCGCCGCGATCGCGTTCGCGCCGTCGTGGGACAGCTTCACGCTGCGGACCCCGACCGGGCTCGACACGACGATTACCCAAGGCAATGCGTTCGCCTACCCGTGGCCAATCATGGTCGGAGACGTGGCGGTCATGGCCTTGATCGTTGCGGTCGTCGCCATCGCGGCGTTGTGGCAGCCGGTCAAGCTCGCCGCGGCGTTGATCGCCGGGGCGAGCATCCCGTTGCTGGCGCAAGCCATCTCGGCGGTGGTTCAGCTCCAGACGCCGGCATCGCCGCAGCAGCTCGGCATCACGCCAGGATCGGCCAGCCAGGCCGGGCTGACGATCAGTTCCGGGCTGACGCCCGCGTTCTGGATCTATTGCGCCTTCGTTCTGGCGCTCGTGCTCATCGGAGCGCGAATGCTCACCTCACCAGCGCCGGAGCCACCCGCCCCAGCGTCGGCGATCCCGGTCACCGCCGGTGCCGGTGCCGCATTCGAACCCGATAGAACGCCGTAGGCTTCCAGCCCCACCCGTAGCGCACCAGGCTGACCGGCTCACCGAAGTCGTGCGCGCCGAACGTGTAACCCCACTTCCTAAACAGCTCGACGTGACCTGAGCCGTAGAACGCCAGGTCACCGATGTGCGGATGCCTGACCCGGACCAGCATCCCGCTGGCCAGCATCCCGTAGGTCGTCCGTGGCAGATGAATGCCAGCATGCCGATACGCCATCATGACCAGCCCCGAGCAGTCGTAGCCCGGCCCGGTGCCGCCCCACTCGTAGGGGTGGCCCTTCTTGCTCAGCGCCCAGTAGTAGGCGCGCAGCCTGCGGGGCACGCTCTTCTTGTGATGCTTGCGCGCCTGCGCAAGTGCCGCTGGCTTCACGGCGACCAGCCTGACCGCGGCGCTCACCGGATGTCCGGCGGTGGCTGGGGCGGCGCTGGCTGACGTCTGGAATGCGAAAACCGCCGCCATCCCGATGGGGATAGCCGCGGCTGCCATTTTGCCGAGCGTCATGCGTTTCAGCGTGGACATTAACATCCGATCACGCGATGTGCGCGCATGCCCGCGGGGAAAGGACGTCCAAGTCCTGACGCGGCGGGAATACGCCTGCCAATTCCGTACGGTAGCTGCTCCTGCGGCCGCTGTCCGACAAAACGTCAAAGAGATTTCCAGCGCGATTCAGCAAAAACGAAATCTCACTGAGTCTTGACAGAAGCTATTCCGAAAGATAAGGGATGTAGTGGATGTAGATGATATGTCAGATATTCACCTTTACCCTGAGAGGACCCAGTCCTGGGCGATGATGCCTGTCTCAGCGGCGCTCGGGATGGTTCAGAGGGGTCTTGCCGGGCAGGCTAATCCCCGTGACTGCGCAGACCCTGACCATGGATGACGTCCGCGACTTGGCCCAGCAGTTGCGGGTCGACTCGATCAGAGCCAGCACTAGCGCCGGGTCTGGCCATCCGACGTCTTCCATGTCGGCCGCCGATCTCATGGCGGTGCTGCTGACCAGGCATTTTCGCTACGACTGGCAGCACCCGGACGATCCCGCCAACGACCACCTGATCCTTTCCAAAGGGCACGCGTCGCCGCTGCTGTACTCGATGTTCAAGGCCGCCGGCGTGATATCGGACGAGCAGCTTGTGAACACCTACCGGCGGTTCGGGTCCACGCTCGAAGGACATCCCACCCCGGCGCTGCCGTGGGTTGATGTCGCGACCGGATCGCTCGGCCAGGGCCTGCCCGATGGGGTCGGCGTCGCGCTGGCCGGACGCTACCTGGACGACCTCCCGTACCGGGTCTGGGTACTCTGCGGCGACAGCGAACTGGCTGAGGGCTCGATCTGGGAGGCGTTCGACAAGGCGTCCTACTACCACCTGAGCAACCTGACCGCGATCGTCGACGTGAACCGCCTTGGCCAGCGAGGGCCGACCGAGCTTGGCTGGGATATCGGGGCGTACGCCAAGCGGGTCGAGGCTTTCGGCTGCGAGCCGATCGCGATCGATGGGCACGATCTGGGTCAGATCGACGAAGCCCTGGCCAAGGCCGCGACCGCGGACCGGCCCGCGGTGATCTTGGCCCGCACCCTCAAGGGTCGTGGCTTCTCGGAGATCGAGGACCGGGAGGGCTGGCATGGCCGGCCGCTCCCGGCCGAGATGGCGCAGCGGGCGATCGCGGAACTTGGCGGCGAACGGCACGTGACCGTGACGGGGACGCGCCCGCAGCCCGGCACGCCCCGCCGACAGCCCGACGGCGAGGTGAGCCTGCCCACGTACGAGATCGGCGCCAAGATCGCGACCAGGCTGGCGTTCGGCCAGGCGCTCGCCGCGGTCGGCGCCAAGTCGAACGTCGTGGCGCTCGACGGCGAGGTCGGCAACTCCACCCACCTGGAGGAGTTCGCGAAGGCGTACCCAGAGCGGTACTTCGAAATGTTCATCGCCGAGCAGCAGCTCATCGCGGCCGCCGTTGGCCTGTCGGTGCGCGGCTACGTGCCGTTCGCCGCCACCTTCGCCGCGTTCTTCACCCGCGCTTACGACTTCATCAGGATGTCGGCCATTTCGCAGGCGAACATCCGGCTGTGCGGCTCGCACGCCGGCGTGGAGATCGGCGCGGACGGGCCGTCCCAGATGGCGCTGGAAGACCTGGCCATGATGCGAGCGGTGCACGGATCGACCGTCCTGTACCCGAGCGACGCGACGAGCACGGCCAGCCTGGTGCAGGCGATGGCCAACCGAGACGGCGTCGTCTACATGCGCACGACCAGGGGCGCCTATCCGGTGATCTACGGGCCGGACGAGGACTTCCGCGTCGGCGGCGCCAAAGTCGTCCGCGCCAGCGATGACGACCGGGTGACCTTGGTCGGCGCTGGGGTGACGCTGCACAACTGCCTGGCCGCCGCCGATGAGCTAGCGGACCGTGGCATTCCCGCCCGGGTGATCGACCTTTACTCGGTGCGGCCCATCGACACCGCGACTCTGCTGGCCGCAGCCGAAGCGACCGGCGAGCGGATGGTCGTCGTCGAGGACCACTACCCGGCGGGCGGCATCGGCAGCGCCGTACTCGAGGCGTTCAACGAGGCCGGACACGCCATCACGATCAAGCACCTGGCGGTCCGCGGCCTACCCGGCTCTGGGACGCCGACCGAACTCATGCACGCCGCGGGCATCTCAGTCAGCGACGTCGTCCGCGCCGCTGCCGAGGCGATCGGAGGCTAAATTTCGTACCGTTAGCTGTATGCCTCCCCGTCTGCACAGCTATGCCGTCCAGGTCACCTGGACGGGAAATCAAGGCACCGGCACCAGCGGTTACCAGGACTACAGCAGGAACCACGACGTCAGCGCCGACGGTCCGCCGACAATCGCTGCCAGTTCCGATCCTGCCTTCCGCGGCGATCAGGCCAGATGGAACCCCGAGCTTGAGCTCGCCGCCGCCCTGTCCCAGTGCCACATGCTGTGGTACCTGCACCTGTGCGCGACGGCCGGCGTCACCGTGCTGAGCTACACCGACCGGGCCAGCGGGACGATGGAGGAGTCGGCCGACGGCGGCGGCCGCTTCACCGAAGTGACGCTCCGGCCCCGCGTCACCGTCGCGACCCCGGACATGGTCCAGGCGGCCAAGCGCCTGCACGCCGAAGCGTCGGCGAAGTGCTTCATCGCCAACTCGGTAAACTTTCCCGTCAAGCACGAACCCCTCGTCGAGCCCGCCACCTAGCCTAGCCGTACGCGCCTCCGTCGCCGACGCGGCTCGCCAGATCGGGCTGAACCCTGGTGGAGCGGGAGCCGTCCGGGTAGAACCGGGGGTAGGCGTGGCGATCCGGGGGGTGGTCGAGATGTCGGTGTCCCTGCTGGCAGTCATCGTGGACTGCCATGATCCGCGCAGCCAGGCAGAGTTCTGGGCGGAGGCACTCGGGTCCCAGGTGCTGCAGCGTAATCCCGGCGAGTTCGGCGTCAGAGACGACGACGACGGCAGCGGGACGCTGTATTTCATGGCTGTGCCTGAACCCAAGACGGGCAAAAACCGGCTGCACGTGGACCTGCTGACCGATGGCCCGCTCGAAGCCGAGGTCACCCGGCTGACCGACGCCGGAGCGGAGCTGGTCGAAATCCGGCAAGACCCCTCGTCTTTTGACAACCCGGACCGGTGGGCCGTGATGGTCGATCCCGAGGGAAACGAGTTCTGCGTCACAAGCACAGACACCTTTACCTGGGCGTGATGCGGGAGGGTGCCTGGACTCCCAGGAGCATCTCAACATCGCGGCAGAACTTGTCGAACGAGGGAGCGGGGCACCCGGCGGGGCTACGGCAGCAGCGAATAGGCCCAGTATTTGTACTCGGTGAAGTACCGGGAGCCGGAGATGTACCTGAGCCGCACCACGATCGAGTGCTTGCCCCTGGTGTACCCGGCGGGGATCATGAAATCCGACTCGGACCAGCGGCGATAGATGTTGCGTCCGGCCACGTACCAGGTGCCGACGACGTGACCGTCAACGAACACCCCGGCCTGCTGGCTGGCAATGCCCTGGTCATACATCCGGCGCAGATCGACGCCTTGGTTGCCGGGCGAGATCGCCATGGTGAACTGGCTGTACCCGCTGTAGCCAAGGCCGGTCGCGGTGATCTTCTTGGCCTCGGCGGTGCCTTCGAACGCGTAGGTGCGGGTGCCCGACCAGTCCTGGCCGGTCACGACGAAGTGGTGTGCGCGTTTGCTGGCCGCGTTGCCCACGTTCAGCCGGTCGCTCAGCGCAAGCTCGGCGTTTTTGCGCTGGTAGTAGTAGGCGAGCACGGCCGCGCTCGTGTCCGGGATGTTGTCGTAGGCGCCGTGCTGGATCGTGACCACGATGCCGTGGCGAAAACCGACGGCGTCTTGCAGAAAGAATCGGTAGGCGGCGGTCTCGTCCGCGGTCTTGGTGATCACGTGCGCGGTATTGCCAGCCATCGGCTGGCTGTAGGGCCCGTAATAGAAGTCGAAGGCGCCGTTGAAGAAGTCCTCGGTGCCACTGCCGTAGAAGGCAGGCGACTGGCTGCCGTCCACATAGATGCGCTCGTCGCCTTCGAGGTAGAGCCGACGAAGATCGCCGGTGAGCGTCGCGGTCACCCCGACCAGCTTGCCGCTGCCGACGGTATCGAGTATCGGGATGTCCCGACCCAACCGGACCGAGCTTGACGTGGTGTAGCTGGTGGTGAAGTAGCCGACGTCACGGAAGCCGCCGGTGGGCGGCTGGAACGGGCGGTACTGAATCTGGTAGCTGATGCCGGGAATGGTCTGCTGGCCCTCGTCGATGAGCTGGATCACCGCGTTGTGCTGGAACGGCATCGGCAGGTACATGTACAGCGTGTTGTTGCTGTCCATGCCAGCGACCAGGCCGTGAGCGGGATAGGCGCCGAGTTGGCCCATGGCGAAGAACGAGCCAACCGGGGCATCGACGTTCGGCGTTGTCGCGCCGTCCCAGTAAGCCCTGATCCAGATGTGGTTGAGCCACGTCGCCGCGGCGGCCCCCGCCGCGGCCGTGACGCCGGGAATGCTGAGCTTGATCGACTGGATGGAGTCTGACCCGTTGATGGTGGTCAGCGGCTGGGCAATACCCGGCGGCAGCGATACCGTCCCTGATTCGACGGTGTTCGCCGAGGTCCTGATCGGATCGGCGGTCGCGTTCTCCCACTCTGCCTGCATTTGCGCGGTGCTGTCGCCCGGCGACCAGGTCTTGACGTTGGCGTTGGGCGGGTAGCTCTGGTAGCCGATGTCGTAGTACCGGTCGAAGTTGGTGGTGATCTCGATCGCCTTGTGATAACACAGCGGCACGTAGCTCACATAACCGCCGCTCGAGTGCTGGTCGTCCTGAACGAGCGGCGCCAGGAACGGCGCGTTCGAGCCGGAGAACATCCGGCGTATCGTCATGTCGATCGCCGGTTTCGACTGGCCGTCGAAGTAGATCTTCACCCATTCGCCCGGAAAGAATGTCTGCAGGCTGCTCATGAAGATCCGGTAGACGCAGCCAGGACCGCGCTGGTCGAGCATGACGTTGCCGCGCCGACCCTTGGCCAGGAAGTTGTTGAAGTCGGCCTTGGCGTGCCAGGGGTCCAGGTCGTTGCGGTCGAAGCTTGACTGGCCGCCGGCCACCGTGGTGGGCGCGAGATCAGGGAGCTGACTGATCTGCGTCGCCGCGGCCTCACCGTAGGACCAGGCCGGCGTGCCCCGTGCGGCGGCCGGTGCCACGGTCGCCAGGAGGGTCGCGAGCGCGAGCGCGGCTGCGGCAATGAGCGGCAACGGATGCGCGAACCTGAATGAGCGCACCCCAGAGCGACCCCCTCCCGCGACCATGAACATCGGGGCATACACAATTGAACCTGGCATGCCGCCTGGTACGGGATTATAAAGAATGCGCCGTGGCCTGTAGCCGCATTCCGGCCGTACTAGCTCGGCAGCGGCCTTACCAGGTCCGACTCTGGCTTGGGTATGCCCCGGAGGGTCGTGATCGCGTCGAGCGTGGACTGCAGCACGAAGCGCTCACGCTTCGGGCTGGCCAGGAACCGCGCCGCGGCCGCGATCGGCTCGGTGGCGCCCGGTGTATCGCCGAGCGCACGCGACTCTTCGACCGCCGCCTGAGCGGTCTTCACCACATGGGCGACCATGATCGGAGCGGTCGAGTGGTCCTCGGCGGCGGCCTGGATCAGCGACCGCTCAAGCTCGGCGCGCGGCCCGTCGTAGCCGTCGACCAGGGCCATGGCTGCGTCCGGGTCGCGGCGCACGATTGCCGCTCGCACTTGCCCGGCGTCGCTGTGCTCATGTGGCTTCGGCTCGCGGTTGCCCGCGGCGCCGTCCCTGCGATCGAACTGGCCGGTCCACTGCACGAACCAGGCGGCATGAAACAGCCCCCGCAGCACCTGCGGTGACGGATCGGCCGACCACGCCCAGCGCAGCGCGTTGAGGTATGTCAGCGTGTGCGTGACGTCGAGCCAGCCGAACTCGTTTGTGTCATCAAGGTCGAGGTTGATGTCGAACCGAGCCAGCCGCTGAGCCGCGGCGCGACCGGTGGCGTCGATCACGGCGGTAACCGGCGTGCCCGCTTCGAGGGAACGGACCAGCGCGCCGAAGGCCTCGTGCGGCGACCCGTCGGTCAGCGCCCGCCGGTAACCGGCCTGGTCGAACTCGCCGGTGGCTGGCCGACGCACCAGCGCGTCGAGGTCAGGTGCCGCCTGCTCCCAGGCGCGCAGGAACTTGCGCATGTACGGCAGCTTGTCGTATCTGGTGCCGAGAGCCATCTCGGGAACAAGCGGCGACAGCACGGCGTCGGCCTCCTGCCAGCCGATCTGATCGAGCAGGTCGAACGCCTTCTGCACGAAGATCATCGAGTGCCCGTATGCGAGGAAGTGGTCGGTGACCGCGGTCAGCAAGGTGTGCCGCAGCGCGGCCCGCGGCGCGCCGGCGGCTATCAGCCCGCGAAATAGCCCTTCGGCCTCGTCGGTGCGCTCGGCGTCCACGAGCACCGGGTACGCGGCCAGCGCTTCCGCGACCGACCCGTAGGCAGCCACCGGGTCGATGGGTTCTGGCCGGGTCCGCAGCGGTCGCCTGACCTGGCCCTCGGCAGCCACCGACAGGCCTTGGATGACGGGAAGCGCGCGCAGCGACTCGGCGAAATACTGGCTCATTCGCAGGCAGTCGGTGAGCGTGGCCAGCGAGTGGTCCCAGCCGTACTCGGCGCGGGGCGCCGCGTACCTGACGCCTTCGGCGACCACATCGGCCAGCGGCGTGCCGATCTTGTGCAGCCGCATGGTGTCCCTTGCCAGCCGGCCGATGTCGAGGTCGTCCATGGCAGCGGTGAGGCTGCGGAACAGGTCGGGCCTGATCACCTCGGCCGGCGGGTCGGCAACGTCGATGAACACCTGGCCGTCGGTAATTCGCACCGGGTACGTCCTGATGTTCTCGCCGCCGTACCGGCAGGTACCGGAGCCAAGCTCGAACTTCCAGTTGTGCCAGGCGCAGGTCAGCACCCCGTCCTTGACGTCGCCGCGCACGAGCGCGTACCCCTGATGCGGACAACGGTTGTCGCAAGCGAAGACCCCGCGCGGAGTACGAAACAGCGCGATCCGCTTGTCCAGATAAGCGAACGACCTCCCCCCGCCGTCGGCTATGTCATCCACTGCCACCGCACGCACCCACTCGCCCACGTTCGCCTCCTTTTGTGGCCCCTGGTTACCACGCTAATTCTTAAAGCGCACTTGAAGTCAAGCGCTCTGCCGCCCAACAGCTAGGGGCCCACGCGGTCGTCATGGCGACAGCCAGGGCCCCACGCTGCGCGTGGTCCGGCCTGCCGCATCGGGTTGCCCTGCAAACCGTCTGCGTCTCGGCGATACATGGCCGCCACAGGGGTGCGAGACCGTAGCCATGTCATCGCAGCGCGACGTTTCAGATCGGGGGGTATGGCATGACGTTCGTACAGATCATCGAGTTCACGACCTCGGACATCGACTCCATGCGGGCGGCCAGCGAAACCTGGGAGCGCGCCACCGAAGGCAAGCGCACCGCGCGGCGCCGGGTCGTCGCCCGCGACCACAACAACCCCGACCGCTACTTCGTCCTGGCGTTCTTCGACTCCTATGAGTCCGCGATGGTGAACTCGAACCTGCCGGAGACTCAGGCAGTGGCCGAGGAGTACGCGAAGCTGACCAAGGGCCCGCCCGCTTTCTACGACCTAGACATCATCGACGACAGATCCTAGAGGCCGCGTCCCGCTCCTGGCACGAGGGCGGCCTGACTACCCGCTCCCAGTCGAGGTCGGCGGCGGCGTGCTGCTCAGCGGCCGGTGCTGGTCGGCTACGCGGCCGGGGTCGCCGCCGGTTTTGCCGCGTTTGTGCGGTGTGCGAGCAGTCCGCGCTGACCAGGCGATACGGTGCGCACTATCAGGCCTACCGGCGGGAGGTGCCCGGCTGGTGGGCCAAGTTTGCGCACCAGGGAGAGCCCGAGTGACTGACGACGCCACCGGCACTTACGCCGCCTACTCCTACCTGCCCGCTAGCGACATCCGCCAGTTCGAGCTCGCCCCGGAGTTCGGCCGGGTGCCGCCGTATGCCGCTGACCTGACCGGCGAGCAGCGGGACCGGGCTCGCCGCCTGCTCGACGAGAGCCTGGTGATCAGCCTGCATGACCACCCGGTGCGGTTCCCGGCGCGGATGGAGGAGACACCGGAGTACAACCGCACCGGTCGCCAGCACGCCGGCTACGCCGGCCTAGCCGCGTCGGGCATGACCGTGGTGTTCGACAACATGATGGACGGCACCGCCTGCGTGACCGGCAACGCGCCGTGGCGGTGGAACGACATCATCACCGACCTCGGCATGCGCCAAGCCGACCTGGCCCACCAAAGTGACGTGATGGCCATCCGCACGGTGGCAGACATCGACCAGGCGCATCGATCGGGCCGGGTCGGGCTCGTGTTCGGACTTGAGGCGGCCACGCCGATCGAGAACGAGATTGACCGCCTCGACGTGCTCTATGGCCTTGGCCTGCGCCAGATCGGGATCGCGTACTCGGACGCGAACGCGCTCGGCAGCGGCCTGTCCGAGACCACCGACGGCGGGCTGACGGCGTTCGGGCGGCGGGCTGTGACCAGGATGAACAGGCTCGGCTTGGCCATCGACGTGTCGCACTCATCGGATCGGACCGCGCTCGATGCCTGCGAGAGCAGCGACCGGCCGGTGTTCATCACGCACGCGGGAGCGCGCGCGATCTGGGGCACGGCCCGGATGAAACCCGACGATGTGCTGCGTGCGGTGGCGGAGACCGGCGGAGTGATCGGAATGTCGGCCGCGCCGCACACAACGCTGTCCAAGGAGCACCGGCAGCACACGATCGAGTCGGTGATGGACCACTTCCGCTACTGCGTCGACCTAGTCGGTATCGACCACGTCGCGTTCGGCCCGGACACGTTGTACGGAGATCACGTCGCGCTGCACCGCATCTTCGCGCACCTGCTCAGCCTCCGCGCCGCCCGCGGACCTGAGTTCGAGCCGGTCGGATACGTGGACGGGCTGGAGAACCCGACGGAGAACTTCGGCAACATCTGCGACTGGCTGGTCGGGAACGGCTTCACCGACGAAGAGATAAAAGCCGTCATAGGCAGAAATATTTATCGGGCGCTGAGCGAGACCTGGATCTGACTCCCGACCCAGCCGGCCCCGGCGCGAGGCCGGGGCCGGTCACCTAGACGATCGAGTCGATCAGGTGCTGCGCACGAACGTCACGGTGAAACTATTCCCGCCGCTGCCCAGCGGGCCTGGCTGCGCCTTGACCTGGCCGGAGCCGTTGACCATGGTGATCTCGTCGTCGGGGAACGTCGAGATCACGCCGTTGGTCGTCCCGGACTTGACGGTCGCGCCCGAGGCGGTCCAGGAGTGGAAGTTGGTCAGCGGCAGCACGCCGCTTCCGTTGCTTGGCGCTTCGGCGATCCACTCGGCACTCGTGTTAACGCAGGTCGAGCACGACTGGGTGGTGGTGAAGCTGTCGCCTGACCGGGTTGAGTCGGTGACCTTGAGCGTGTAGCTCGAGCCGCTCCTGACAACGGACGCGGCGATGTGGTCACCTGGGCGCAGCGTCTGACCGACGACCTGGATGGAGTTGGTCGGGAACATCTCCCACCAGGTGAAGTAGAAGGCACTGCCGCCGGAGCATTCGATCAGCGTGCCGTCCTGCTCGACCGAACCGCTGCTGAAGCCGTCGATCCCGACCCAGAAGACCGCGAGCGAGGTCGTGGACGTGCAGGTACCCGACGGCTCGGTCCAGTTGGCCGTGACCGAGGCGTAGGTGTTGCCCTTGGTGTTGTCGTCGGCGTAACCGGACCAGTTCGTGCTCTGGAACTGGGCCAGGCGATCGATCGCGCGCGTCTGGCGCGTCACCTGCCGGTTCGGGCCGTGCTGCCCGATCTTGAGGTGCCGCAGGAAGTCAAGGGCCCGTGTCGTGGCTTCGGCCCGCGCGGACGGGTGTCCGGCGCTGGCCGCGCTCGCGGCCGGGACGGCGGCGACGACCAGGCCTATCACTGGTACGCAGGCCGCTAAGGAGAAGATCAGTAACCTTGGACGACGACTCATAGCGGGGGTTGCCTCTCGCTCGTGGCGGCCTCGTTTTAGACCGCTGTTGACTTGAGCGTAACTTTTGACGCCTTGGTCATCAATCGACGACTGGCGTGGCGGCCGCCCTGACGACGTTCTCCAACGGCTGGCCGGCGAGATGCCTGGCGGCCTGCCTGGCCACGAAAACCGGCGCTCGCCGGGCGAAGTCGGAGGTGTCGCCGCCGATGTGCGGGGTGATCAACACGTTGGGCAGGCCCCACTCCGGCCGGTCGGCCGGCAGCGGCTCGACGTCGGTTACGTCCAGCGCAGCGCGCAGCCGACCGCTGGCAAGCTCGCCGACCAGCGCGTCGGCGTCAATCACCGGGCCGCGCGCGACGTTGACGACGAGCGCGTCGTCGGGCAGCGCGGCGAGCACGTCGGCGTCGATCAAGCCCGCGGTCTGCGGAGTCAGGGCGATGCACACGATGAGGACATCAGCGGACGCGGCGAGTGCCGGTAGGTCCGACAGCGAGCGCACGCTTTCTTTCGGCGTTCTAGAAGTCTTTTCGATCGCAGCGCCGAAGGGGGCGAGTCGGTCCTCGATGGCCGAGCCGATGGCGCCGTGGCCCACGAGCAGCACCCGCTTGCCGAACAGCGACTCGGTCCGCACGTGCTGCCAGGTTCGCTGAGATTGCTGACCGGCGAACCTGGGAAGCTGGCGCAGGCTGGCGAGCACCAGCGCGACAGCGAGTTCGGCGGTCCCCTCTTCGTGCCCGAGACCCCGGCCGTTGCACAATGTCGCGGTCGGCGGTACCGCGCCGAGCACCTCGTCGACCCCGCTGCTCTGGCTCTGGATCACCGCTAGCGCGGGGAGTTCGGAGATCAGCGCGATGCTGGCGGCATCGCCCATGTAGGGCAGGCAGTAGAAGGTCACGTCGCCAAGCTGGTCGGGCCGGCCCTTCTCGTCGGCCAGCACGGTTTCATACGACAGCACGGTGGCCTGCGGCAGCCGCTCCGCGCAGTACCGCGCGATCCCATCGGCCTGCGGCACCAGCAGCGTCATGCTGTCCTGCCTTCCAGCGGTCATCGGCTCGGCGAAACTCCCGTTACCATTGTCCACGCCCGTGCGGCTTGACCCTGGAGGTGTGCCCGATGACCACGCTTGACGCCAAGCTCCAGCTCAAGCCGGGCCAGAGCATCGCGATTGTCGGCGAAGGACCGGTGCTCGACATTGCCGCCACAGCGACGGGGCCGGACGGCGCTGACGCGGTGCTGGCGTTCGCGGTGGACGGCAGTCAGCTGCGGGCGCGGTTCGCCGTGCTCGCGGAGGTGGCTGGCCGGGGCGGGCTTGCCTGGGTTGCCTATCCGAAGGCCCGCCAGCTTGGTACCGACCTGAACCGGGATGTCATACGCGAACTGGCCCCATCCGCGGGGATGGAGCCAGTTCGTCAGGTATCGCTCGACGACACCTGGTCGGCGTTGCGGCTGAAGGTGATCAGCTCCCAGGGGTGAATGCCACTCCGCGCAGCACCTCGCCGAACCCGGCCGACCTGACCACCCAGAAGCTCTCACCGGGCGCTGGCGTTGTCGCGGCGGGCTTGTCGGTGATCGCGACGAGCTTGTTCGGGTCGGCACCCTGGTCGCCGTTGCCGCTGACCGTCGAGGTGATCGCCCAGATCGTTACGCTCCCGTCCCGGTTGACCCGGCCGGTGATGTTCCGCAGCCCGTCGGTGGCTGGTGCCCACGGCAGCCCGGTCGCCGGGTTGATCGCCGGCCGGATAGCCAGGCACGGTGTAGGGCTGGCCGAGGTCCAGGCCGCTCGACAGGGTGTAGGCCAGACTCCAGCTTGTGCCGTTGAACACCCACTTCTGCAAGCCGGCCGTGGTCTGCGCGGCCGCGTTGAGATAGGTGCCTGACGTGGCCGAGAACGTGGCGTCTCCGTTGCCTTCGTCGGCCACGTAGAGGGTGTCGGGGTTCGCGAACCACAGGCCGAACGGGAACGACGTGGTCGACTTCAGCGCGGTCGGGAAGCCCTGCAGGATGCACATGTTGTACGGCGTGACGCCCTGGGTCTGCAGCAAGCTCGGGTCGAACGCGATCGGGGACGTCGGCAGCGCCGCGCCCGGCGCGGGCAGGCCAGTCCCGTTCGGGCACGCGGCTCCGGTGGTGTCAACGAAGTAGACCGTGTTCACCCCGTTGCCGCCGCTGCCCTTGGTGAGGTACACGACGTTGCGGAAGATCGTCAGGCCGCGGAAGTTCGTGTCCTTGCCGATCTTGTCGGCCTTGTCGCCCAGCTGGGTGATGCTGAAGCTGCCGAACGGCGTCGGCGCTCCCGGCGTCTGCTCGGACTCCGGTGCTCGCTGCGCGGCAGCGATCTGCGCGCCGGCCCCGGTGATGATGCCGTCTGGCTGCGGGTTGCCGCCATTGCCGGCGTTCCCGGCCATGTAGATGACGTCGTTGTGGCGGCTGTCATTGAGAATGGCGGCCCGGCCGTTGTTACCGCTGTACGCGTTGGTCTGCGTGAAGTGGAACCGGCCGTCGCCGTTGACACCGATGACGACCCGGTAGAAGGCGCTCGGCACCGGGTTGGTCGGGTCGACCACGCCCGGGGTATTGGAGTTCGACACGTCGATGGCGTTGGGCGCGGCTACATAGCCCATGAGCGTCAGGTGCCGACCGGTCGTCGACAGGTTCAGCGCCATCTCGGACTTGGACGAGAAGCTGGTCACGGCCCGGTCGGCCGGCACCGGCAGCGTGTCGATGAGCCGCCCGGACGGAGTGATCTGGTCGAGGAAGATCGGCGCGGTGATGCCAAAGCTTCCGTCGACGGCGTCGTTGTTCCACACTCCTGGGTAGGAGCCGTCGCTGTTCGCGAGCGCGCAGCCAGTGGTGCAGCCAGGCGGCAGTACGGTGACGCCCGGTGTGATCAGGCCCGCGCTGCCGACGTAGACCGACCTGCTCACCACGAGGTTGCCTGAGCGGAACCCCCGGAAGCCATGGTGCCCTTCGTCCGCGCTCGATATACCCGCGGCCATCGACGCCGCTACGACCGCGACCGACGCCGCCGCGCCGATCCGCCAGTATCCGGTGAGCCTTCGTCGCTGGCGCTGCGTCTTCATCTGTTGTGTACCTCCGGGTCGAAGGATGAGCCGCGCCAAAGCGTGAAGGATCTAAACGGCCAATCAGCCACACACCGGTAAACCGCCTGTGAACATTCGCGTCGCGGGCCGCACAACCCGGCCCGGGCTGGGCCAGGGCTACAGGTGGTAGGCGTATTCGCGGAATTCCCAGTCGGTGACGAAGCGCTCCAAACGCTCAACCTCGTTGCGCTTGTAGGACACGAACGACTCGACGAAGTAGTCGCCGAGCACCTCGCTGAGTTCACCGTCGGCCAGAAGCGCGTCGAGCGCGTCCGATAGCCGCACGGGCAGCAGGTCGGCCTTGGCTGGGTCGTAGCCGTACCCTTCGAGCTTGTCACCGGGTTCGATCCGGTTCTTGATGCCGAGATGAACGGCGGCGCCGACCGCCGCCATGGCCAAGTACGGGTTCGCGGTCGCGTCGCCGAGCCTGACTTCCATCCGCGCGGCCGGGCCGCGCTCGGGCGGTATCCGCACCATCGCGCTGCGGTTGTCCAGGCCCCAGTCGATCAGCCACGGCGCGAGCGTGTCGGGGCCGAACCGCTTGTAGGAGTTGATCGTCGGGTTCAGCAGCGCGCTCAGCGCCTTGGCGTGGGTCAGCACGCCACCGATCGCGTGGCGACCGGTCGGCGAGAGGCCGTCTGGGCCGCCGGGATCGCCGAAGACGTTGGCGCCGGACTCATCGTTCACCGACACGTGCACGTGGAATCCCGAGCCGCCTTGGTCGTTGAATGGCTTGGCCATGAACGTGGCGAGCAGATCCTGCTGGCGGGCGATTTCCTGGACGGCCGACTTGAGCCGGAAAGACCGGTCGGCCGCGTCGGCGAGGTCGGAATGGGCGAGGTTGATCTCGAACTGGCCCGGCGAGAACTCGTGGTTGGCCGCCGTTACCCTGAGCCCGGCATCGCGCAGGCGCCTGAGCATATGCAGCAGCAACCCGCGCGGATCGCCCTTGCGGCCGACGACGTAGACGTTGCCGACCTCGTTGGCGTACGGCTGCCAGCGGCCCGCTGCGTCCTGCTCGCAGACGAAGAATTCAAGCTCAGGCCCGCAGATCAAGGTGTGGCCGGTCGCCCTGATCCGCTCGGCGACCCGGTCCGCGACGACACGCGGGGACTCTGGCGCCCGCTCGCCATCTGAGGTGAAGGCGTTGCCCAGGCACCAGACGGCGTTCGGCTCCCAGGGCAACGGGGTCAGGGTACGCAGGTCGGGCCGGATGAGAATGTCCGGCAGGCCGGCGTCGAGGCCACCCCGCACCGGGACCACATCCCCCATCGGCGAGGTGTGATAGACCGCGCGGCAGAACGCCAGGCCATGCTCAACCGCCCCGGGGAGCTCGTCGATCAGGACGTCCCGGCCCCGGTCCACGCCAATCAGGTCCGGATAGGACACCCGCACCACGTCGACGTACTCCGCGCGCAGTCGCTCACAGATTGCCGCTACATCAGTATGCGAACCCTCTCCCACAGTGACCCCTGACACAGATCTGGAAGCCTAGCTTTGGACCCAAGACGCGGGCAATACCAGAGTAAAGAGGAGCGCGCCGTGGCTGAGATGGCCGGTTTCTATTACCCGAGGACCGCTACCGGACAGGCGTCCCTGCTCCCGGCCCCGCCCTGGTACTACTCCGGCGACCTGCTCACCGTGGAATATCGCACCGACCCGGCCAACGTCGCCGCGCTACTGCCGGCACCGCTCGAACTGGCACCGGACGACCCGGGCGCCGTCGCGCTGATCTGGGCGGACTGGCAGTCGTGCGGGGCGAGCGGCGGGGAGTTGCTCGATCCAGTCCGCGCGCAGTACCGCGAGTGCTTCGTCGTGGTGCGGTGCGCGCATCTCGGGCGAGTGTACTCGCGGTGCGCGTTCATCTGGGTGGACACCGACTTCGCGCTGGCGCGAGGGCTCGTGCAGGGGTATCCGAAGAAGCTTGGCAGCATCCACCAGACCAGGCCGCACCCGTTCGGGCGAGCCGCGCCAAGGATCGCTCCCGGCGGGGTGTTCGCCGGGACGCTGTCGGCCGGCGGACGGCGGCTGGCTGAGGCCGTCGTCACGCTCGGGGAGGAGGCCGACTCCAACGGGTTCGTCAACGCGCACCCGATGGCGCACCACCGGTGGATGCCATCGATCGTCAAAGACGGCGGCGACGCGCTCGCCGAGCTGGTGCTCTCCGGGAGCGCCAGCGTCGAGGCCGGACCCGCCTGGCGCGGCGACGCACGGCTTGACCTGTTCTCCTCACCAACCGAGGAACTCGCCGCGCTCGAAGTCGGCGAGATCATCGGCGGCTACTACCGCCAAGTCGGCGTGACCTGGGACGGAGGCGTCGTACTGGCGAATCTGACCGCCAACGCCAGGTCCAAGCCGACCGGCTGAGGCGACCGCGCGGTGGATTGCCGAATCCATCGCGCGGGTGCCGCTGGGTCGCGCGATGAAATGCCGGATTCACATCTGTTTTCCTGGATGAATTGCCACATCCATCGCACGTGTCGGGCCGGGAACCTGGATTTGACCACGCGGCCAGCGATTTCATAAAGTTTGGAACCAAACGACCGGAGGCGGGTCGACGATGAGGCGAGCGTGACGGGGGCGAGCGTGACGGGGGCGAGCGTGACGGGGGCGAGCGTGACCGGGGCGACCGTTGCGGGGGTGAGCGTCGATCCCCGGCACTGGATTGGGGGACGGAGGGTCTCGTCCGGCGGCGTCGCACGGGCGCCCGGCCCGACGGCGACGGCGACGGCCGCGACGTTCACCGACCTTTCGCCTATCGACGAGCAGCCGATCGCCGAGGTCAGCCGCGGGGGCCCGGCCGAGGTCGACGCCGCCGTAGCAGCCGCGACCGACGCGTTCACCGGCTGGGCATCCATGACCCCGCCGGACCGCGCCGCCCTTCTGCACGCGATCGCCGATGGCATCGAGGCGCGGATCGAGGATCTCGCCCAGGTCGAGACCGCCGACAACGGGGCGTTGCTGAGATCGCACCGGCGCGGCGTGATGCCGCGAGTCGCGCACAACTTCAGATTCTTCGCCGACTGGCTCGGCAAGCTTGACGGCGGCGGCCTGGAGATCAACGGTCACCGCGAGCAGGTGTCCTGGACGCCATCCGGCGTGACCGCCGTGATCACGCCGTGGAACGCGCCGCTGATGCTGGCCACCTGGCGGATCGCGCCCGCGCTCGCGGCCGGGAACACCGTCGTCCTCAAGCCGCCGGAGTGGGCGCCGCTCACCGCGAGCCTGCTCGCCGACATCACCAAGCAGGCCGGCCTGCCTGACGGAGTGTTCAACGTGGTCCAGGGCCTTGGCGCCGAGGCGGGCGCCGCGCTGGCCGGCCACCCAGGCCTAGCAAGGCTGGCGTTCACCGGGTCAGTCAGGACTGGCCGGCTGGTCGCGGCTGCCGCGGGGGCACAGCTCACCCCGGTCTCGCTCGAACTCGGCGGCAAGTCGCCGCTGCTGGTGTTCGCCGACGCCGACCTCGACCTCGCGGTCCGCCTCGCCGTCGGTCAGTACGACAACGCCGGGCAGGTCTGCCTGGCCGGCACCCGCCTCCTCGTCGAAGAGCCGATCGCGGAGGAGTTCACCAACCGGTTCGTCGAGCAAGCCGCCGTACTGACCCAGGGTGATCCGCGTGACGAAGCCACCGACATCGGGCCGAACATCGCCCGCGCCCACCAGATGCGGATAGACGGCTTCGTGCGGCGGGCGATCGCGGCCGGCGCCCGCCCGGTCCTAGGCGGCGGCATCAACCCCGACCTCGGCGGCCTCTACTATCAGCCAACGCTGCTGGCCGGCGCGGCGCCCGGGTCGGAAATCCTGACCGAGGAAGTGTTCGGACCCGTGCTCACCGTGCAGAGTTTCAGCGGCGAGGACGAGGCGGTGGCGCTGGCCAACAACACCAGCTACGGGCTCGCCGCGACGATGTTCACCGATGACGAGGCGAAGGCCGAACGGGTGTCGGCCCGCCTCAAAGCCGGCACGGTCTGGGTCAACTGCTTCTTCGTCCGCGACCTGCGCGCTCCGTTCGGCGGCGCCGGGCTCTCCGGCATCGGCCGCGAGGGCGGCACCTGGAGCTTCGACTTCTACAGCGACGTGAAGAACACCGTCTACGCGGGACAGGGGTGGCACCGGGTGGGTGAGCACAGTGGGTGAGGTCCTGGGCGCGGGCCTGCTCGCGCACGTCCCGACGATCATGCTGCCAGAAGAACAGCGCCTCGAACTGAACGAGGGCAAGGAGATCAGCCTCGTCCCCGGCCTGCGCCAGCTTCGCGCCGAGGTCTTCGAGCCCCTCGACTACGACACGGTGATCGTGCTCGACTCGCACTGGCAGACCACGGTCGAGTTCGTCGTCGCCGCCCACCCGACGCGAGCCGGCCTGTTCACTTCTGACGAACTTCCGCGCGGCATGTCCCGGCTGCACTACGAGTGGCGCGGCGACCCGGAACTGGCGCACGCGATCGCCGCCCAAGGCGAGGCGCACGGCACCTGGATCACCGCGATCGACGACCCGTGCCTGCCGGTGCATTACGCCACCGTGAACCTGTGGACGTTCCTCGGCCGCGGCCTTGACCGGCGGTGGATCACGATCAGCACCACCGCGCAGACCGGCGACGGCGAGGATTTCGCCCGCGCTGGCCACGCGATCGGCGCGGCGATCGCGGCGACCGACCGCAAGGTGCTGCTGGTGGCGTCGGGTGCGCTGTCACACACGTTCTGGCCGCTGCGCGAGTTGCGGGCGCACGAGGCGAGCGACCCGGCGCACATCCGGACGGCGCGAGCGCGCGAGGCTGACCTGGCCCGCGTCAACTGGCTGCTGGCCGGGGACCACGCCCGGGTGATCGACGGAATGCCCGAGTTCCTCACCGTACGACCCGAGGCGAAGTTCGCGCCCTACCTGATGATGGTGGCGGCGCTGGGCGGACCGGCGGTGACCGCGCCGGGCAAATCTTTCAGCCTCTATGAAAATTCTGTCGGCACGGGCCAGATGCACCTATGGTTTGAACGGCCTGCGGATGGCTGGTCTGGGTAGCCAAGAGGCGGGTCACGTCGGGAGGCGAGTAGTTGGCTGAGTACCGCAGGATCTTGCTCGACGGCGCGGTGGTGGCTGTGCAGCGCGAGGGTGATGACCTGGTCGCCGGGGACGGCCGACGGGTCGCTGCGGCCGACGCCGTGCACCTGCCCCCGGTGCGGCCCACCAAGATCATCGCGGTCCACCTGAACCACCGGAGCCGGGTGATCGAGTTCGGCGCCAAATTGCCACCCGCGCCGACGTACTTCCACAAGCCGGTCTCGGCGCTGGTCGGGCACGGCGGCGCGGTGGTCCGGCCGGCCGGCTGCCAGTACCTGAACTACGAGGGCGAGGTCGCGATCGTGATCGGCCGGGCCTGCCGGGGCGTTCCGCCTTCGCAGGCCGCCGGCTACATCGCCGGCTACACGATCGGCAACGACTTCGGATTGCACGACTTCCGCGACACCGACGCGGGGTCGATGCTGCGGGTCAAGGGCTCCGACACGATGGCGCCGCTCGGGCCCGGCCTGGTCACCGGCTGGGACTTCCGCGGCAAACGGATCCGCACGCATGTCAACGGCAAACTAGCGCAGGACGGCAGCACCGACGAGATGACCTGGGACATGCACTACCTGGTGGCCGACATCGCCCGGACAATCACGTTGTATCCGGGCGACGTGCTGCTGTCCGGAACGCCGGCGAACTCGCGGCCGGTGCAGCCCGGCGACGTGGTCGAGGTCGAGGTCGACGGGCTTGGCCGGCTGGTCAATCATGTGGTGGCCGGACCTGCGGCAGTCCCCGCCGACTACGGCGCGCAGCCGACCGCGAGCGAGCAGGTGCTCTCGACCGCGCTCGGCGGGGACTGGGAGTTCCGCGGCATCCGGCCTCCGCGGTGAACATGAACGAGTGGCTGCGTCTTGCGGTCGATTCGGTGGCGGAATGGCAGTCCAGCTACCCGCCGTTCGAACCGCATCCGTCACTGCGGATCAGCGACAAGGAGTTCGGTTCCGCCTTCGAGGTGTTCGCGGAGCGGATGCGCGGCAACTATCCGTACTTCCACCCGTCCTACGCCGGGCAGATGCTGAAGCCGCCGCATCCCGCCGCCGTAGCCGGCTACCTGGCCGCGATGCTGGTCAACCCCAACAACCACGCTCTAGACGGCGGGAAAGTCACCTCTGAGCTGGAAAAAGAGGTGGTTGCTGAGCTCGCGGCCATGTTCGGACTGCGCACCCACCTCGGTCACCTGACCAGCAGCGGCACGATCGCCAACCTGGAGGCGCTCTACGTCGCGCGCGAACTCCACCCAGACCGTGGCGTCGCCTACAGCGAAGAGGCGCATTACACGCACTCGCGGATGTGCGGCCTGCTCGGTGTCGCTAGCACGCCGGTCCCGGCGGACGGACTCGGCCGGATCGACCTCGACGCGCTTGATCGATTGCTGGCGGGCGGACAGATCGGGACCGTCGTGGCGACTGCCGGGACCACCGGGCTCGGCGCGATCGACCCAGTCCACGAAGTGCTGGCGGTGGCGCGACGGCATGGGACCCGGGTGCATGTGGACGCGGCGTACGGCGGGTTCTTCACGTTGCTGGCCGGCAGCGGTGACCGGACCGGGCTCGACCCGGCGCCGTGGCGGGCGATCGCCGAGTGCGACTCGGTCGTGGTCGATCCGCACAAGCACGGGCTTCAGCCGTACGGGTGCGGGGCGGTGCTGTTCGGCGACCCGGCCGTCGGGCGTTTCTACGCGCACGACTCGCCGTATACCTACTTCACGTCCAGCGAACTGCACCTGGGCGAGATCAGCCTGGAGTGCTCGCGGGCCGGGGCGGCGGCGGCGGCCCTGTGGCTGACGCTGCGATTGCTGCCGCTGCGGCTCGACGGGCTCGGTCAGGTGCTGGCCGCTTGCCGGGCCGCCGCGCTCGACTGGGCCGATCTGCTGCAGGACTCCGATCTGCTGTGTCTGTATCAGCGGCCCGAGTTGGACATTGTCAGCTACTACCCGGTGACCTCACCGGCCAGCCTGGGCGAAATCGACCGGGCGTCGGCGCGGATACTCGCCGACGGCATGAACGACCCGCAGCGGCCGGTCTTTGTCGGCACGCTGACCGTGACCGCCGCTGACTTCGCCCGCAGGCACCCGGACGTGAGCGCCGATCACGACCGGGCGAGGATCCTGCGCAGCGTGCTGATGAAACCTGAGTCGGCGACCTATGTGCGCTGGCTGCACAGCCGCCTCGAAGAACTGGCTGGTTAGGGTCGCCTAAAAGCTACCGCGTAGCATCATGGCATGTCACTGCGACTTGCCGCCGACAGCGCAAGCGAGCTCGTACGCGCGGAGCGCGACATCCGGAACCGGATCGGCGATCAGTCGCTCGACTTCGCGGCGATGGCAGCCGTTTCGAATATCTACCGTGCGGCGAACGTGATTCGTAACCACATGGAGCGCAAGGTTCTGGCCGACGAGGATTTGTCGTGGGCGGCGTTCACTGTGCTGTTCGTGCTCTGGATCTGGGGTGACCAGGAGACCAGGCATCTTGCCGCCGAGGCCGGGGTCACCAAGGGCACGCTGACCGGCGTGCTCAAGACGCTCGAAAAGCGCGGGCTGGCCAAACGGCGCGGTCACGCCGAGGACGGCAGGCTGGTTTTGGTCGCCCTCGAACCAAAGGGCCTCGCCGTCATCGAACGGCTGTTCCCCGCATTCAACGCGGGTGAGGCAATGGTCAGCGCGAGCCTGTCCGAAGCGGAAAAGGATCAGCTCGCCACGCTGCTTCGCAAGATCATCCGTTCCGTTGAGGAAAGCTGACCAGCCCGGCGGCCAGGTTCGCCGTGTGCGCCTCCCACGCGGCGGCCAGCCGCTCCACGGCTAGTTCCAGCGTTCCCTGTTGCTCGGTGAACGAAAGCCTGATGTACCGGAGATGGTGATCGTCCAGGCAGGCCGCACTGCCGGCGGCGATCGTCACGCCGTACCTGCCGGCGACGTGCGCGAACGCGTCGGTCGCTTCGAGCGGCAACTCGATCCATAGCGACAGCCCGGCGGACGGCGGGCTGACCTGCCAGGCGGGCAGATACGCGGCGATCAGGTTAATGAGGTGATCGCGCCGCTCGGCCAGCGCGGCGCGGTGCGTGGCCAGCCATGCTGGCCCGGCGCCCGCGAGCAGTTGGGCCGTGAGCGTCTGGTCGATCGCGGCGGTCGCCAGGTTGAGCGCGGCCTTGCGGGCTAGGATCTGGGTGCGCAGCGGTTCATCCGCGCGGATCCAGCCCACGCGCAGGCCGCCCCACAGCAGCTTGGAGGCCGATCCAACCGCGACCACGTGGGTGCTCAGCGCCGCGATCGGCGGGGGAGGCCGGCCGTCGAGAGTGAGGTCGGCGAGCGACAAGTCCTCGACGATCGTCGCCCGGCTACCGTCGGCGATCGCCGCGATCGACTGCCGGCGCACCATGGGCATGACCGTGCCGGTGGGGTTGTGCCCGGTGGGCATCAGATAGACGATCGAGCCAGGCGCACGACTGGCCCGCCCGATCGCGTTCGGGTCGGCGCCAGCGGCGTCGGCTGGCACGAGCACGAGGTCACGGCGCGAACTACTGAATGCGCCGGCCAGACCTGGGTAGGTGGGGCAGGTCGTGACCAGCATTCCCGTTCGCGGCCGGACTGCCTGGCTGAGCAGCCAGAGCGCCTCCTGGCAACCCGCCGTGATGATGATCTGACCCGGCTCGGTCGGAAGCTGCTGCTGCTCGGTCAGGTGCCTGGCCACCTCGGCGCGCAGGTCAGGCCGCCCGGCTGGGTTCAGGCCGTTGCCGTCGAGCGCGGCCCAGGCCGCTGCCGGGTCGACCAGCGGCAGATGACGCAGGTCGCTCGGGCAGGAGACGGATAGGTCGATGCTCTGCCTGCCGCCGGCCATCCGGCGCAGCAGCAACGTCGCGACGCTGCTCGACGCCGGCGCCGCCGCCCACGAGGGACGGCCCACGACGTAGGTGCCGGCGCCTTGGCGGCGGCGCAGCACTCCGGCCGCCACCAGGTGCTCGAAGCAGGCGACGACGGTGCCTCTGGACACCCCGACCGCGGCGGCGAGCGGCCGCTCGGCGGGCACCCGGACGCCGCCGCGCAGCACCCCCGCGTCCACGGCGTCGAGCAGCGCGGACGCGAGCCGCTGGTAGCGGGGACCTGGCCGAGAGCGCCAGCCGTCGAACACGACCTCGGCCCACCACGACAGATCATGGTCCATTCCGCAATATTGGCACTGTCTCGGCGGTGGGCGCGCAAGGCAAGGTGATCCCATGGAACCGACACGGACGCTCGCCCGGCGTTTCTGGGAGGCGATCGAGCCCATCCACTCCGTCGTGTACTTCGCCGACGGGCCAGCGCAGGCCGCTCGCGAGGTGGGGCTGCGCGGCTTCTGGATGGGGTACTTCGCTGGCCGGGTCGCACCGCTCGGCCCGGTGCCGCCGACGGCGGTCTGCGCGATGGCCTACGGTTTCGCACCGGCGATGGTCGGCCGGGCTATCCCCGACGCCTGGAAGTTCGCCGACCCGGGCGCCGTGCTCGACGCGCGGCTCACGAGCGCGGCCACGGCGCTGCGGCAGCACGTTGACCGGCCGGCTAGCGACGCCCTCGCCGAGCTGTCAGACCTGCTCTGGCAGGCGATCGGCGGCTGCCGGTTCGACGGCAGGCCGCTCGCGGCCGCCTGGTCGGCGGTGCCCCGGCCGGCCGACCCAGTCGCCGCCACCTGGCTCGCGACCACGATCCTGCGCGAGCACCGAGGTGACGGTCACGTGCTCGCCGCCGTCTGCGCCGGCCTCGGCGGCCTTGACGCCACCTTGACCCACGTGGCGACCGGAGCGATCAGCAGGGAGCTCATCCAGCCCACGAGAGGCTGGACCGACGACGACTGGCAGCAGTCGCAGCGCCGCCTGCAGGCGCGCGGCCTGCTTGACCGGGACGGCCGGCTCACCAAATCCGGCGGCGCCCTCCGCCGCGAGATCGAGGACCTGACCGACCGACTGGCCGCCGCGCCGGTCGAGCGGCTCGGTGAGACTGGCGTCAACCGGGCGATCGGACTGGCCATCCCGATCAGCCGGCAGCTTGCCGATTGCGGGGTGTTCCCGGTGCCGAACCCGATCGGCGCGCCCCGGCCGTGACCGGGCGAGTCTCAAGTGATATTGCATCGAGAGAAAGGACGCTCGGCATGGATCGGCTAGAGATTCGGCGACGATTCGATGGGCTGTCGACCGCCAATATGGCCGACGCGTGCATGCGCGCCGATGTGCCGGTGCGCTGCAGCCACCTGGCCATGCGCCCGGTCGAACCTGGCCGCCGTCTGGCTGGGCGGGCCCTGCCGGCGAGGCATGCCGGCAGCGTGGATGTCTTCCTCGAAGCGTTCGAGCACGCCGAGGCGGGAGATGTGCTCGTCGTCGACAACGGCGGGCGCACCGACGAGGCGTGCGTGGGTGACCTGGTGGTGCTCGAAGCCCAGGAGGCTGGCCTCACGGGCATCGTGATCTGGGGGTTGCACCGCGACACCACCGACATCGAGGCGATCGGGTTGCCCGTGTTCAGCCTCGGCTCCTGCCCGACCGGACCGATCCGCCCCGGCCCGCGCTCGGCCGATGCCCTGACCCGTGCCCACGTCGAGGACTGGGCGGTGACCAGCGACGATCTGATTTTCGCCGACGCCGACGGGGTGATCGCCGTCCCCGCCGCGCGAGCGGAGGAGGTCTTGACTATCGCGCTGGCCATTCGCAACACCGAGGCTGGTCAGGCGGACTTGATCAAGGCCGGGGTCAGCTTGCGGACCCAGGTGCGATTCGCCGCCTACCTAGCCCGCCGCGAGCAGAACCCGGCGCTGACCTTCCGAGATCATTTGCGTACCGTCGGCGGGGCGATCGAAGAGTAGCCCGGCCGGGCAAGCCTCAGTGCGGTGTCGACGAGGGTAGCCGCCCGCGCCTTAGCGGCGGGCTCTTCCGCCGTCGTCTGGGCTAGGAATGCGTCGGGATCCACTCCGGCGGCCGCTACCTCGTCGCGCGCTCCGGAGTCCAGCCAGGCCGCAAGCTGGGCACCGTCTACCTCAGGGTGGAACTGCACCGCGAGGTGCCTGCCGATCGCGAACGCCTGGACCCCGGCCGCGTTGCTCGCCAGGATCGTCGCGCCGGACGGCGGAAGGCAGCGGTCGTAGTGGAACTCCAGCCACGGACCGACCGGAATCAGCGAAGGGTCGACCGAGTCGACCATCTTCCAGCCGATCTCCGGGCTCGGAGCGGCGTCGATCTCGCCGCCGAAAGCCGCGCACAGAGCCTGGGCGCCGAAACAGATCCCCAGCACAGGCACGCCGGCCTCGTCGGCTTGGCGCAGCCAGTCCAGTTCTTGCCTGATCCACAAGCTCGGCGGACCGCTTTCTTTGACCGACGGGATCGCCCCGAGCACCACCACGTGATCGACGCCCTCCAGGTCTGGTAGCTCACCGTCACCGGGGAACAGGTGCGTACGCAACTCGGCGCCACGCTCGATCAGCGCGTCGGCGACGAATCCAGGAGAGTCCTCGGCGTGATGCCGGATCACGATCACAGCCATGGTCGGCTCTCCCGATTGTCGTGCTTGTCGTTTGGTGCCAAACTATCTGTCATGACCCCGCCCGTCGATCTGACTGACCTGGACATGTGGGTGCGCGGTGTCCCTTACCGCGAGTTTGCCCGGCTTAGGCGCGACGCGCCAGTGGCCTGGTTTTCCGAGCAGCCGCCGAACTCGGGCTTCTGGTCGGTGCACCGATACGCGGACATCGTCGCGGCGTCACGAGATGTGACCACGTATTCGTCGGCGCGCGGCATCTCGTTCGAAGAGCCGACCGATGAGGACATGGCGGCCAGGCGCACGATCATCGACACCGACCCACCTAGCCACACGAAGCTGCGCAAGATCTGCTCGGGCAGCTTCACCCAGCGCGCGGTCGCGGTCTACGAACACTTCGTGACCGGCCTCACCGAGGAGGTGCTGGACGCTGGGCTGCCCCGTGGTCGGCAACACAGCGAGCCGTTCGACTTCGTCGACGCGATCGCCAGAGAAGTCCCGATCCGGGTGCTCGCCAAGGTCATGGGCCTGCCGACCGGCGACCTGCCGCTGTTCATCGACCTGGGCGACCGGCTGATCGCCAACACCGACCCCGAGGTCACCGACGTGGTGTGGGGACGCGACGACACCGACGCCTACCGCCTGTTCCCGTTCCGCAGCCCGTACGGCAAGCAGCTATGGGACCTCGGGCGGCGGATCGTGGCTGACAAGCTGCGCTCGCCGGGAAATGACCTGCTGTCCACCCTGTTGCGCGCGGAGGTCGATGGCGACCGGCTGAGCGAGACCGACATCGACAATTTTTTCTCCATCATGGTGGTCGCCGGCAACGAGACCACGAGGATCGCGATCGCGCTGGGCGTGCTCGCGTTCTGCGAGCATCCCGAGCAGTGGGATCGCCTGCGAGCCGAGCCCGGGCTGATCGACACCGCGACCGAGGAGGTCCTGCGCTGGACCTGCCCGACGCACTTCATGCGCAGGACAGCGATGGTCGACACCGAGCTTGGCGGTGCCGCCATCAAGCCCGGTGACAAGGTCGTGCTCTGGTACGTCTCGGGCAACAGGGACGACGCCGAGTTCGCCCACCCGGAGGTGTTTGACATCGCCAGGTCACCGAACCGGCACCTCAGCTTCGGCCGGGGCGGTCCGCACTTGTGCCTAGGCGCTCACTTGGCCCGGCTTGAGATCCGGGTGATGCTTACCGCGCTGGCCCGGCGGGTAGCCAGGTTCGAGCTCGCGGGCGAGCCGCGCCGGGTCAGGTCAAACTTCACCAACGGCCTGAAGGTACTGCCCATCAGGCCGGTGCCGAACTGACGGACGTCAAGCTGCTCTCATCCTCGGCGGGTCGACGAGCCCCGGAATCGGTTTGACCTTGACACCTATCGTTCGTATCCATACGATCCCGACATCGAGTCCCTGCCTCCGTCCCCCGGAAGGGGCACCGTGACGAAGATCGACGCCTTCGCTCACATACTCCCGCCCGCATACGCCGAGCGCATGGAGTCGATTACCGGAGGTCCGCAGGTCAGCGACCGCATACTCGGCTACCGGCCGTGGATTCACGAGGACCCCGCGCTGATCGACCTGGACGCGCGCTGGCGGACCATCGACCCGTTCGGGGACTACCGCCAGATCCTGACGCTCGCCGTGCCGCCGCTCGAAGAACTCGGCAGTCCGGCTCTGGCCATCGAACTAGCCCAGGCCGCCAACGACGAACTCGCCGAACTCGTCGCCCGGCACCCGGACCGATTCGCCGGCTTCACCGCGGCGCTGCCGATGAACGACCCGCAGGCAGCGGCCGCCGAACTCGACCGGGCGATGAGCCAACTCGGCGCGCTCGGCACCCAGGTGCACAGCAACGTCGGCGGCGCGCCGCTCGACCTGCCCGAGTTCGACGTCATCTTTCAGGTCGTGACCAGCCACGACGGCATGCTTTGGATCCATCCGACGCGCAGCCCGATCTGGTCGGACTATCCAAGTGAAGAACGCTCCAAGTACGGCATCTGGTGGTCGCTGGGCTGGCCATACGAAACGTCAGTCGCGATGGCGCGGCTCGTGTACTCGGGCTGCTTTGACCGGCATCCGGGTCTTAAGGTCATCACCCACCACGCCGGTGCGATGGTGCCGCACTTCGCCGGGCGGCTGGCCTCGCCGATCGAGGATGACGACCGCGCCGCGATCATGGCTGGCCTGCGGCGCGATCCGATGGAGTACTTCCGGCTGTTCTACGCCGACACGGCGATGTTCGGCGCTAGCCACGCGGTCAGGTGCGCGGTGGACTTCTTCGGCGCCGACCACGTGCTGTTCGGCACCGACATGCCACTGGGCGGGCCGACGGTGGTCGCCGACACTATCGCCGACATCGAATCACTCCGGCTGCCCGACTCAGATACCGCGGCGATCTTCGGTGGTAACGCGATGCGACTGCTTCGTATAGCTGCCTGACCCGACGTTACTGATTCGCCCCCAGAGTCAGGGTGCGGGGCCGCCGACCGAATAGTCCGGTCGAATAATGGACTGGTGAGCATTCCTATCGTGCCGCTCGGCGGCAGCGGGTTGATGGTCAGCCGACTGGCGCTTGGCTCGTGGCGCACCTACGAGCGCATCAGCAAGGAACAGGGCGTCGCGGTCATGGTGGCGGCCCGCGAAGCCGGCATCACGTTGCTGGACGACGCCCGGTACAACGACGAAACCGGCAGCGCGCCGATTCCTTCCGGTTACTCCGAGGTCGTGTTCGGCGAACTGTTCAAGGCGGCCGGCTGGCGCCGGGATGAGACCGTGGTGTCGAACAAGCTGTGGTGGGAGTTCTGGCCGGACGAGACTCCGGCGCAGGAGCTGACCGGCTCGCTCGGCCGGATGGGTCTTGACCACATCGACTTGATCTATTCCGTGGTGCCGCCCGAAGGCGTGCCGCTGGAAGATGCCGTCGGCATGATCACCGGCCTGATCAGCGCTGGAGCCGCCCGTGCCTGGGGCACCCTGAACTGGCCGCCCGAGGAGATGGAACGGGCCTGGCAGATCGCCGAAGCGGCGGGTGTCCCCGGTCCGGCAGCGACGCAACCGCCGTACAGCCTGGTCAACCGGGCCATGGTGGAAGACCCCCGGATGCAGGCGGTCGCCTCCGAACGGGACATCGCGATCGTCGCCTCGTACGCGCTGGCAGGCGGCGTGCTCACCGGGAAGTACGACCTCGACCCGCAGGCTGGCCGGGCCGCTGGGCTACTCGACACCCCGCGCTACTCGGCCGCCGTCGCCGCCGGCCGGGAACTCGTGCGGCTTGCCGCCGAGCTTGGCCGCGACCCGGCCCAGCTTGCCTTCGCGTTCGCGCTCGGCAATCCGGCCGTGACGACCGTGCTCTTCGGCGCGACCAGGCCCGACCAGATCAGGTCGAACGTCGCCGCACTCGACGTAACCCGCGACCTCTCCCCCGAAACCCGGAGCAACCTGGCCGCCATCGGAGTGTAGTGATCCGGTTCCCGGCACTTTGTTGGCGCGGGCCGCTGTTTCTCTTTGCTTGGAGCCGGAAACGCCGCAGTCGTCAATCTCGGCTACTGAAGGATTCATCGATGACGAATACCGTCGAGGTGCCTACGGCAGCGCCAGCTCAGCTAGCGCTCACGGACGCCGCCGCCCGTCAACTGGCGAACGCCAGCAAGACGAGCGCGCAACTCAGCACCATCACGCCGCGGTGGCTGATCCGCATGCTCGCGTGGACGCCGGTGGAGGCAGGCATCTATCGGCTCAACCGCGTCACCAACCCAGAGTCGGTGCTGGTCGCCTGCCCGCCCCGGGATGAGTCCGAACTGCCCACCACGTACGTGGGCTACGACGAGTCGCCTAGGGAAATCTTCCTCAACTCGGTCGCGACCGTCGTCGATATCCACACCCGGGTGTCCGACCTGTACAGCAGCCCTTATGACCAGATCGAAGAGCAGCTCAGGCTGACCATCGAGACGGTGAAGGAGCGGCAGGAAAGCGAGCTGATCAACAACCCCGATTACGGACTGATCGCCAACGCGGCCGCCGGTCAGCGGATGACGACCATGACCGGCGCGCCAACCCCGGACGACTTCGACCAGCTCATCACCAAGGTGTGGAAGGAACCCGCGTTCTTCTTGACCCACCCGCTGGGCATCGCCGCGTTCGGGCGGGAATGCACGCGGCGGGGCGTTCCGCCGCCAACGGTGAGCCTGTTCGGGTCGCAGTTCATCACCTGGCGCGGCATCCCGGTGATCCCGTCGGACAAGATGCCGGTCACCGGCGGCAAGACCAAGGTGTTGCTGATGCGCGTCGGCGAGCAGCGGCAAGGTGTCGTCGGCCTTTACAAGCCAGGGCTGACCGGGGAGCGTTCGCCCGGCCTGGCAGTCAGGTTCATGGGGATCAACCGGCACGCGATCGCGTCCTACCTGGTCTCCCTGTACTGCTCGGCGGCCGTGCTCACCCCCGATGCGCTGGCGATTCTGGACAACGTGGAGGTCGGTAAGTTCCATGAGTACGCCCACACCTACCGGTAACGGCCACGCTGACCACCTCAGCAACCTGGTGGCGTGGATGCCGGATGAGGCGACGCTTACCAAGCTGGCTGGCGACGTGCTGGCTAACCTGGCCGACGAGGTGCTGCCTGGGCTCGATTCCTCGCCGCCTGCTCCTGTGCCTGTTCCTGCGCCTGCTCTGGCCCGCCCGGTCCAGGTCCCCTCGCGCCTGGAATCGCCGTCGTACTACTTCATCGACGAGATCGAGCAGCCGTCGACCGCCTCCGCGGGGCCGACGACTGCGACCCCGTTCAACGTCGAGGCGGTGCGTTCGGACTTCCCTCTTCTCGGCGAGCGCGTTAACGGCCGGCCGCTGGTTTGGCTCGACAACGCCGCCACGACCCAGAAACCGCGCGCTGTCATCGACCGGCTGGCCAGCTTCTACTGCCACGAGAACTCGAACATTCACCGGGGCGCGCACACTCTGGCGACGCGGGCCACCGATGCCTATGAGAACGCCCGGACCAAGGTGGCTGAGTTCCTCGGCGCGCCATCCAGTGATGGCATCGTGTTCACCCGGGGTACCACCGAATCGATCAACCTGGTGGCGCAGACCTGGGGACGCGCACACATCGGACCGGGCGATGAAGTCGTGCTCTCGCAACTGGAGCACCACGCGAACATCGTGCCCTGGCAGCAACTCGCCGACCAGGCGGGCGCCCGGCTGCGGGTAATCCCGGTCGACGACACCGGCGCGCTGATGGTCGACCGCTACCTCGCGCTGCTCGGCGAGCGCACCAAGCTGGTGGCCATAGCCCACGTCTCCAACGTGCTCGGCACGATCGTTCCTGTCGATCAGGTGATCGCGGCCGCGCACCAGGCCGGCGCGCTCGTACTGATCGACGGCGCTCAGGCGGTCGCGCACCTTCCGGTCGACGTGCGCGCGCTCGACGCCGACTTCTACACGTTCTCAGGGCACAAGGTGTTCGGGCCGACCGGGATCGGCGCGCTGTACGCCAAGCCGGAAATCCTGGCTGAGATGTCACCGTGGCAGGGCGGCGGGAACATGATCAGCGACGTCACGTTCGAGCGCACCAGATACCAATCTGCGCCAGCCAAATTCGAAGCCGGCACAGGCAACATCGCCGACGCGATCGGGCTCGCGGCCGCGCTGGATTACGTCACCAAGCTGGGCATTCCCGGCATCAACGGCTACGAGCACGGTCTGCTCGAGTACGCGACCTCGCAGCTCGCTACCGTTCCCGGCATCCGGATGCTCGGGTCAGCGCCGGAGCGGGCGAGCACGCTCACGTTCGTGCTCGATGGTCACCGGCCAGCTGACATCGGGACCGCGCTCGACCGGCAGGGAATCGCCGTGCGGGCCGGGCACCACTGCGCCCAGCCGATCCTGCGCCGCTATGGACTGGAAAGCGCCGTCCGGCCTTCGCTGGCCATGTACAACACCTGCGCCGAGGTGGATCAGCTTGTGACGGCGCTGCGCACGATCACATCGTCGTAGCTAGCCGGTACAGGTCCTCGCCCGCGTTCGGCACCCGTCGAGTGACACGGTGGCTGTCACTATAGGTAGGTGGCGGGGCGAAACACAGCGCCGGTCCGGCTGGTGCACCTCGGGCTGGGGAACTTCTTCCGCGCTCATCAGGCCTGGTACACCGAGCACGCCGACGACGCCGACGACTGGGGCTACGCGGGGTTCACCGGCCGGAGCCCAGACCTCGCCGTCGCGCTGGCCGCGCAGGACGGCCTGTACACGCTGACCACCCGGGCCGCCGACAGCGATCGGTGCGAAGTAGTGAGCAGCTTGTCGGCGGCCCATCCGGCGACCGACCACGCGGATTGGCTCGGCTACCTGCGATCGCCCGCGCTGGCCGCGGTGACGATCACCGTCACCGAGGCCGGCTACTTCGCCGGCCGGACGGCAGGCTGGACACCGGCAGGCCAGAGATAGCTGGCGACATCGCCGCGCTGCGGGCCGAGCCGACGGCGCCAGCCCGCACCGCCCCCGGCAGGCTCATCGCGGGCCTGTCGGCGCGCCGCCGAGCCGACGCCGGCCCGCTGGCCATCGTGCCGTGCGACAACCTGCCATCCAACGGCCCGCTCACCAGGCACATCCTGTTCGACCTCGCCGAGCTGGTCGACGACGGCCTCGCCGCCTGGCTCGCCGACTCGGTGACCGTCGTGAGCACGATGGTGGACAGGATCACACCGCGAGCCACCGCCGCCGACGGCCGCGCGGCCGCCGAACTCACCGGGCTCGACGACCACTGCCCGGTGATCACCGAGCCGTTCAGCGACTGGGTGCTGAGCGGCGACTTCCCGGCCGGGCGGCCGCGCTGGCAAGATTCCGGTGCGTCCTTCACCGCGGCCATACTGCCGTTCGAAGAACGCAAGATCTGGTTGCTTAACGGAGCGCACTCCCTGCTCGCCTACGCAGGCTCGATCACCGGCCACGCGACTGTCGCCGACGCCGTCGCCAGCCAGACCTGCTTTGCCTGGCTCACCCAGTGGTGGGATGAAGCGTCGGCGCATCTGCGTCAGCCAGCCCACGAGGTCGCGCGCTACCGGGCCGCCCTGCTCAGCCGGTTCCAGAACTCCAGGATGCGCGACCGGCTTGACCGGATCGCCGCCGACGGGTCGCAGAAGCTGCCGATCCGGATACTCCCCGTGCTCCGGGCCGAACGCCAGACCGGCCGCCTCCCACCCGGCGCGACGCTGGCGCTCGCGGCCTGGATCTGCCACCTGCGCGGGGCTGGCGCTCCGGTCAACGACGCCAGGGCCGACGAACTGCTCCCTCTCGCCAGCGGCCCGATCGCGGATGCCATCCGCCGGGTGCTCGGCTGGCTCGACGCCACCCTTGCCGACGACCAAGATCTGATCGCGCACATCACTGAACGGTGCGAAGTGTTCAGCCACTACAGCGAGGCCGCGAAGTTATAGCCCAGATTCCGAAGGTGCGCGACCGCGCGGTCGCGCCGCCCGTCGGCACCTACCCGACATGGAAGCTCAACGTCAACTACGTCGGCGGCGACAAGGTGCTTTACGGTGGCTTTGGCTACATCGCGAAGTGGGACAACTAGGGCGTGTCCCCAAAAACCAGCAGCAACGACCCAACCGGCTCCCCCGGCGCGACGCACGCGTGGGCCCCTAGCTGCTCACCATGACGCGCCCGCGCTGCCTCACCATCAGTGACGGATGCGCGGTTTGACACGTTCCAAAGGGACGCTCGACACTTGGCGACGAGGAGGGCACAGTGCGTCAGATCCGAGTTCCTGGCAGCATCGCGATCGTGGGCTACGACGACACCGACTTCGCCGCAGCGGCGGCAGTGCCGGCAACCGGGGCCGTGTCCTAGATGCGCATCGCCCTCTTCGTGACCTGCCTGGCCGACACCTTGTACCCACAGGCGGGCCAGGCGACCGTGCGGTTGCTCGAGCGACTTGGCCATCAGGTGGTGTTCCCTGACGCGCAGACCTGCTGCGGGCAGATGCACGTGAACACCGGCTACCAGCGCGAGGCGCTGCCGCTGATCCGGCACTACGTGGACACGTTCGGTGGCTTCGACGTGATCGTGGTGCCATCCGGGTCGTGTACCGCTTCGATCAGGCACCAGCACGCCATGGTGGCCCGACGCTTGGGCGAGCCCGACCTGGCGGCGCTGGCCGAGGATGTGGCGGCGAGGACATTTGAGTTGTCCGAGCTACTCGTTGACGTATTGGGGGTGACTGATGTGGGCGCATATTTCCCCCATCGTGTGGTTTATCATCCGACTTGTCACTCGCTGCGGCTGCTCAGGGTGGGCGAGAGGCCGCTGACGCTGTTGCGCAATGTGGCGGGAATCGATCTGGTGGCGCTGCCGGACGCCGAGCAGTGTTGCGGGTTCGGCGGCACTTTCGCGGTGAAGAACGCCGACGTGTCCACCGCCATACTCGCCGACAAGATGCGGAACGTGCTGGCCACCGGGGCGCAGGTGTGCACGGCCGGCGATAGCTCGTGCCTGATGCACATTGGCGGCGGGCTGTCCAGGCTGAAAGCGGGGACCAGGACCATGCACCTCGCGGAGATACTCGCCGCCACCAGGGATGGGCCGTGAGCACGTTTCTTGGTATGCCGACCGCGCCGCGCGGAGTCGGTCACCTGCGCGGGGATGAGCCGTTCCCAGCGGCGGCGCGGCGGGCGCTGGCCAACGGACAGCTTCGGCGCAACCTGGCGAAGGCGACCACCACGATCAGGGCGAAGCGGGCGCGGGTGGTCGCCGAACTGCCCGACTGGGAGGAACTGCGGGAGGCTGGCCGGGCGATCAAGGCCAGGACACTCGCCGGGCTCGACGGCTACCTTGAGCAACTCGAACGCGAGGTCACCGCGCGCGGTGGCACGGTGCACTGGGCGAAGGACGCGACGCAGGCCAACCAGATCGTAACCGGCCTGGTTCAGGCGACCGGCGCCACCGAGGTAGTCAAGGTCAAGTCCATCGTCACCGACGAGATCGGGCTGAACGACGCGTTGGCCGGGGCTGGCATCTCGGCGGTCGAGACCGACCTGGCCGAGCTGATCGTGCAGCTTGGGCACGATCGGCCCTCGCACATCCTGGTGCCTGCCATCCACCGGAACCGGGCCGAGATCAGGGATATCTTCCTGCGCGAGATGGACGACGTCGACGCGGGTCTGACCGACCGGCCGGCCGCGCTGGCCGAGGCAGCGAGGCTCCACCTGCGGCGCAAGTTCCTCGCGGCGAAGGTTGGCATCAGCGGCGCGAACTTCGCCGTGGCCGAAACGGGCACCTTGTGCGTCGTCGAATCCGAAGGCAACGGCCGGATGTGCCTGACCCTGCCAGACACCCTGATCACCGTGATGGGGATCGAGAAGGTCATCCCGACCTGGGCTGACCTTGGCGTCTTCCTGCAGTTGCTGCCTCGGTCATCGACCGGCGAGCGGATGAACCCCTATACGTCGATGTGGACCGGGGTGACGCCGGGCGACGGCCCGCGGCAGGTTCATCTCGTGCTGCTCGACAATGGCAGGACCGCGGCGCTGGCCGATCCGGTCGGGCGGCCGGCCCTGTCGTGCATCAGGTGCTCGGCGTGCCTGAACGTGTGCCCGGTCTACGAGCGCGTCGGCGGGCACGCTTACGGATCGGTCTACCCAGGCCCGATCGGCGCGATCTTGTCGCCGATGCTCACCGGTGTCGAAGACAACGCGAGCCTGCCGTACGCGTCGTCGCTGTGCGGGGCTTGTTACGACGTCTGCCCGGTGAAGATCGACATCCCGTCGATCCTCGTGCACATGCGCGCCAGGCACGTCGAGGCAGCGCGTGAACAGTCGAAGCTGCCAAGCCCTGAGGCCGCCACGATGGCCGCTGCTTCGTGGGTGATGTCGTCTTCTGGCCGGTTCGCCGCCGCGCAACGGACCGGTCAGCTCGGCCGACTGCTCGGACGGCGCGGTGTCATAGGCCGGCTCCCGCCACCGCTGAGCGGATGGACTCGGGCGCGGGACGCGCCGGTACCACCGCGCGAAACGTTCAGGCAGTGGTGGCGGCGCGAGCGTGAGCACACTGGAGGTGTCGATGAGCGCTCGTGAGGCAGTGCTCGCCCGGATTCGAGGTGCGCTCGCGGCTTCCTCCTCTGGCTCGGTGACGGCGGAGCCGCCGTCCTATCGTTCCCACGGCGATCTGAGTACGGAGGAGATGCTCGACTTGCTCGCCGACCGGCTGGTCGACTACCGATGCTCGGTCCGTCGGTGCGTATCGGCCGACTTGCGGGCGACGATCGCGACCGCGATCGCTGAGCGCGGCGCCCGGCGCGTCGTGCTGCCGCCCGGACTTGACCTGCCGCTGCCAAACCCGGGCGATGCCGCCGAGGGGAGCGAGTGGGTCATCGACGACGGCCTCAGCCCTGACGCCCTCGACAACTTCGACGCCGTGATCACGACCGCGACCGTGGCGATCGCCGAGACGGGCACGATCGTGCTCGACGGTTCGGCTGGTCAGGGCCGGCGCGCGCTCACGCTGATTCCGGACTACCACTTGTGCGTTCTGTTCAGCCACGAGGTCGTCGGCCTGGTCCCGGAGGCGGTCGCGATGCTGACGCCGCAGCGCCCGCTCACCTGGATCAGCGGTCCGTCGGCGACCAGCGACATCGAACTGGACCGCGTCGAAGGTGTCCACGGCCCCCGCACCCTGGAAGTGATCCTCGTCAGCTAGGCAGTCCGGCCTGGCTCAGGCAGGCTGTGAACGGAGGGACAAATGCCCGTCGACATGCGCGAGCTACTGGGCGATCTCGCGGCCGAGACCGCCCAGCTCAGGATCATCGTGGCCAACTTGGCTGAGCCTGGCTGGCGGACTCCCACCCCGGCGGCCGGCTGGACGATCGCTGACCAGATCAGCCACCTGGCCTTCTTCGACGACGCGGCGGTCATGTCAGCGACCGACCCGGACCGCTTCGGCGTCGAACTGGCCGGCCCGGCGGATGCGGGCCAGCTCAGCACCGATGACGTCGCGGCGCGCTACCGCGACCAGACCGGCGCTGAACTGCTTACCTGGTTCGACGGCTCCCGCCGGCGGCTGATCGAGATCTTCGGCGGGCTCGACCCGGCCGATCGACTTCCCTGGTTCGGGCCGTCGATGAGCGCCGCGTCGGCGGTCACCGCGCGGATCATGGAAACCTGGGCCCACGGTCAGGACGTCGCCGACGCGCTCGGCGTGACGAGGGAACCGACCAGCAGGCTCAAGCACATCGCCCATATCGGGGTCAGGGCGCTCCCCTTCAGCTTCGTCGTCAACGGACTCGCCCCGCCCGACAGGCCGGTCAAGGTCGAGCTAACCCCGCCAGGCGGCAGCTCGGGCCACGAAATATGGGCCTGGGGACCCGATGACGCAACCGATCTGGTCTCCGGCCCGGCCCTCGACTTCTGCCTGCTGGTCACGCAGCGGAGGCACCGCGATGACACGGCCGTTCAAGCTTATGGCCAGGTCGCCGACCAATGGCTTGGCATCGCCCAAGCATTCGCCGGACCGCCCGGGCCCGGCCGTAAGCCCGGTCAGCACAATAATCACAGGTAAACGGCCCGCCGCCCGAGCTGCTTTATTGCAATCCAACTCGACTGTGCATTTGCACATTCATTGAGAAAGGAGAAACCAGACTCTAGCCAGTTGGTCGACAACCGACTTCTTCGCGGAGAAATAACGCAGCGTGTTCAACAAGCTTTGCCATAGCCGACAGAGCCGGCCAGGATGGGGTGGAGGTGATTGATCTGGCCGGATCTGTCGAGCGCATACTTAGCTCATGAACAGGCCGCATTGGCGGCGAAGATGTACGCCGCGAACGGTGAGACAGCGCCAGGTGACGTCTGCTGCGCGCTGTGCCGACCGCGTCGGCGAGCTACGCCAAAGCGGCGGTGACCAGGCAACAGTAGCCGCGGTGAGATACGGCGGCGTTTGGGGACCGTCGGCGACCACAGGACTCCGAGCGCGACTATTGCGTCATGCCCAGCGCGGCGCGAGCGAACCCCGTCACTATTGCGATCACTCATCCGGCCGCCTTCCATCTAGTCCTGGCCTCGTAATGGGAATGACGCTGAAGCCATCCTGCTATGACGCGGAACCAGGCAAGATTCCTCTTGATTTCACAAGAACTGCCTCCGCTGATCCGGATAGTAAGCGATGACTACGCCATCGACGCCTGATCCGTCAAATATGGATCGCTCGTTGGTAGAAATGGTGAAAACTGAGCGCCTCATGTTGACATCGTCGGCTAGTGACGCAGACCTCATCGTCGCCGTGCGGGCTGGCGACGAGGTCGCCTACGGCCTGCTTTACGAGCGGCATGCCGCTGCCGCCCACCGCCTCGCCCGCCAGATCGTGAAGGTCCCGGCGGATGTCGACGACATCGTCGCCGAAACGTTCACCCGGGTGCTCTACGCGATGAAAAACGGCAATGGCCCAGTCGAAGCGTTTCGGCCGTATCTGCTCACTGCGATCCGCAGGGTAGCCTTCGACACGATCAACGGTCAGCGCCGCCAGATTCCCACTGATCACGCGGACCTTCCTGACCCGGGTGCGCCTTTTATCGACCCGATGGTCGCCGACCTCGAACGGTCCTTGATCACCCAGGCCTTCAGATCGCTGCCTGAACGCTGGTCCGCTGTCCTATGGCACCTTGAAATAGAGCAAGCCAAGCCAGCCGAGGTCGCGGCCCTGCTCGGCCTGTCCGCCAACGGCGTCTCGGTGCTCAGGCGCCGGGCTAACGAGGGCCTCAAAGAGGCCTACCTGCAACTGCACCTGTCGAGTCGGGCGAACGCGAGCTGCTCGCCCATCGTCGGCAAGCTCAGTCGCTACGTGCGCGGCCGACTCTCAGCGCGCCAGCTCAGGGAGATCGAAAAGCACCTCGCGAGCTGCGCCGACTGCGAATCGGCCCGCGCGGACCTCGCCACCATCAATGAGACGCTGAGCGGGGTGCTCGGGCCCGTGGTACTGGGCGCGGCCGCGACTGGCTACCTGACCGCCGGGCCGGCGCCGGGCACCGCGGTAGGCGGCGGCGCCGGGCCCGCCGCGACGGCGCACCTGGCCCGTGCAGCCCACGTAGTCCACGGGCAAGCCGGTCTGCGAAGCCTGCGGCTGGCTTCGCGCCGGGTGACCGATCTGATCACCCACCACCCGATCGCCTCGGCGGCCACCGCGGCTGCGGCCGCCTCGATCGCGGTACCCAGCCTGTTCCTTCTTCATCCGCTTCGGGAGCACTCGGGAGCCATCCCCGTTCCCGGGACGACGCGCGGGCACAGTCAGGCCGGAGCAGCCGGACGGTCGCCGACAGGCCGACCGACCAGTTCCCCGACGCCATCAGCCACGCCGGGGGCGTCGACCACGCCGTCGGCCACGGGATCCGCATCCCCTAAGCCCTCGGGATCGTCGTCGCGGTCACCCAAGCCGACCACGTCGGCAACGCCGTCGGCACCGGGCAGCCCGGGCACATCGCCATCCTCATCACCGAGCGCGTCGCCGACACCGACCCATACCGTCTCCGCCAAGGCCAAGCTCAGCGTGTCGGTGCAGGTGACCGGCCTGCTCAACCTCGGCGTCACCGCTCTGGTGACAGTCAGCGTGTCCGATCCCGGCTCGGCCGCCACCGGCCCGGTGAACGCGAACATCACGGTGCCTTCCGGCCTCACGTTGCTCGGACTCGCCGGCTCGTCGTCCTGGTCGTGTTCGGCAACCGGTTCCGGGCAGACCTGCTCGCATAGTGCGCTCGGGGCGGGCGCCGCGTCGAGTCTGTCGTTCAACGTCCTGGTCGTGAACTTGACTGGGTGCGGCGACTCGGTGCTCGCCACCGCGACCAGCGGCAGCCTGTCGGCCACGGGAGCGTCATCGACCAAGGTGCAGTGCGGCTTAATTCCCTAAGCGGCCCGCCCAACAACCGACCCGACCGGCCCAGCCACTACTTAAGCCACTACTTAATTGTGTAGGCGTACGGGATCGCGACCAGTTCGTCGCCGGTCGTCTGGCCGTACGGCGGCACCGCCGGGACGAAATCGTCGATGTAGAGCCAGCCACGCACCACCGTGCCAGACCGCCCGGATGGCTTGATGCTCACGTGGATGACAGCCGACTTGCCTGGATTGATCGTGAGCGGCGAGAACTCCATTGTCGGATTGACTGACGAGAGCCACAGATCGCCAGTGTCGGAAGTCACCGCGGGATCGAACGCCTTAGCGGTCACGCTCATCGCCACCGTGACTGAACCGGGAACGGCCCCATGCGGATACGGCCCGACCTCGTCCGGAGCAGCAAGCCAGTTACCCGGCTGAACGGTGCCGCCGGCTGGGGCGAACGTCCCAGCCGTCTTGTTTCCGGCCGCCGGGGACACGATCAGGTCGGGATCGCCCTGCGCGGGACCCCAGTCGAATTCGACCGGGAGCGTCGCCCGCGCCGTCACCCGCACGCTCGACGCCTCGGTTGGCACGAACCACTCCGGGACAATCGCCTGCAGCGGCAGCACGAACGTCTGGCCATCCAGGGAATCGAGTTCGATGGTGGTCTTCTTGGCCAGGCGCGCGTCGATGAAGTAACCCTCGGGGGCCTTTCCGGTGTTGGTGATCTTGATCGGGACGGTGAGCGTCGTTCCACGTTTGAGCAGCCGTTTGGGGTTGTCGGGCAGCCCGGTGGCGGTCGCCCTGGTGCCGTCGAGCGTGATGTTTCCAAAGAACGGATCGAACATCTCGTTGCCGACGACCGGCCCCATGAAGTCCACGACCAGGGTCCACATCCCGGGCACCGGGTTAAGCGTGTACGCGGTCAGCGACCGGCCGCTCGAGAACAATGTCTCGTTCTGGCCGAACCCAAGTGCCTGCCCGTCCGGCGCCACCAGGTAGGCGCCCACGTTGTTGGTCGCGTCATTCGCCAGCGACACGTTCGCCGTGATGCTGGCGTGCCCTCGACCGACGTGGAACTCAAAGTAGGCGACCTGCCCGACCGCGGGCGGGCGGCCGTTCCCGCCGGTCAGTACGCCGCTAAAGGCACCGCCGGCGGCGACGTTGACCATCGAGCGCAAGATCACACCGATCGAGTCCCGTTCGGTGCCGACGTTCGGATCGGAACCACCCAGGTTCGAGCCGATGACAATTGACCCGGCGGCGTCACCGGCGCGCGCCGGCATCTTCTCCGTCACGTGCAGCATCTGGCTCTGCCCAGGTTGCAGAAAGAAGGCACCGGGCCTGACATCGCCGAATCCAGTGAACCGTTGCGTCGCGACTCGCCACAGCATTGTCCCGACGGTGCCGTTGTCGAAGCCGGCCACGCCGAACACGACTCCGGTCCACACCCCCGGCGTCGGCGCTCTGACGTCAACGACGCCGAAGTTTCCCGTGCCTTGCGGCGCCGAGTCCGCTGCCATCCGGCCGCGCGGATCGACCAGGATCAGCCTGATCGGCGCGAACGGATCGCCGCCAGGCACACCTTGATAGGCAATCGACGCGGTAAGCCGGTCGGCCCCCGGCCGGACCGTGAAGTGGAACTTCGCGAAGTTGTTTGGCAGCCCGGAGAAGTCAGTGAACTCAGGGCTGGCGTTGTCGGCCAACGTGACCGAACCGGTCTGGACCTCCTCGTCAGGGCCGAACGCCTGGCCGCTCGCGGTCACTATCTGACCGTGGGCGCCAGTGTTCGTCACCCGGATCTGCCAGTTCTTCTTGCTGCCCGGCCAGCCGGTCGCGGCTAGCTGATTACGGGACAGCAGCAGCGTGTCGCCGGTGGCTGCCGGCGCACCCGCCTTCGTCGTAACTGACTCGGCGAGCTGGACCGCTTTGTAGGAGTTGAGGAGCCCAGCGCCCTGTTCGCTGGCCGGAAGACCGAGGTCGGTAGCCGTGCTGGTCAGTATCTGCTTGACCAGTGCGGGGCTCGGCGAGCTGCCCTGGTGCGTGCGCCGGTACGCCTGGATGACCAGCGCGGCCGCCCCGGCGGTGAACGGCGCGGACTCGCTGGTGCCACCGCTCAACTCGACCGGCGACGGATTGTTGGCCAGGTCAAAGCAGCCCTGGTAGACGTTGACGTCGGTGCTGCACGAAGCGAACCCCAAATCCCCCGGCGCGACCAGGCTGATCGTGATGCCCGCTTGCGTCATGCCCGCCGAACTGAACGCGCTGACATTGTCATCGAGCCAGCCCGTGGACGCGAAATAGCGCGCCGCCGCGTAGTTGGTCTCGGCGTACAACCGGAAGGTCGTGGATGCCCCGACCGAGATCACCTTCGGGTCGCTCGCCGGCGACGCGATCGTGTTGGAGAACCCCGAGTCGCCGCTCGCGACCGTCACCGTCGTTCCCGCCGCGACCGCGGCGTCGTTGAACTCCTCGGTGACGCTGAGCGCCGCGCTGTCCGGGAACGGGTCAGAGCCGAACGACTCATTAAGCACGTTCACGTGGTCGGTCTCGACGGCGTAGCTAATGGCCTCCAAGATGTTCGACTCAAGGGTCAGTTCGAACGTGCCGAAGACGTCGAGCCCGACAACGGCCGCGCCAGGCGCTATCCCTTCGATCTTGATGTCGCAAGCGGACGGATCTGGCTGAGCGGAGAAATTACGCACGTCGTAGACGTGAAGGCCCTGGCCGGCGATCGAGTTAGCGTCGATGAACGCCTCGGTACCGACAGTCAGCTGACCTGGTCCGTCCCCCGAGAAGTCCTGGTAGTCACCACCGAACGCCCGGTTGAATACAGACCGGCCATCGGGTCTGATGAAGTTCACGTTGTGCGGGTCGAGCCCGTCGGCGATGTAGGCAACCTTGACGCCGGCACCGGTTATCCCGAGCGAACGAGCAGTCTGGGCGGCCGGGTCCGCCGATGCCGTCTGGGTGGTTTGCAGCGCCTCGGGATCGAGCATCACCTGACCGTTGCTGCCGCAGGCATGCGGAATCACGTGCATAGGCGGATCGTTGGCCCCGGCAGGCCGCCGCACGCGAGCCGCCGCCTTGCGATCGGGCCAGGTGAGCGCCGGGTCAGGTGCGCCGCTGTGAATTAGGACGTCCGGCACCACTTCGGCTACCGAGGGATTTGACTTCAAGCTTGCCGCCTCAGCGGCCGAGACCGTCGCGGCGAAGGCATTGACCAGGCGGTAACTGCGAACATGCGAGGCGTGGGTAAGCCGCAGCTGACCGAGCAGCGGGGCTTGGCTGCTCGCGATCGCGGCCGACCGGGTCGCATTGGCCCGGGTGCCTGGCCGCTCCGCGCCAGGCTGACCTTTCATGATCACAATCACCCGGTCGTTGACGCGCTGCGACACAGAGGTGTGCGACACAGAGGTGACAGCGCCGGCATGATGGGAGCCCGCCGATCGAGTCCCAGTCGCCGCGAAAGCGGCCGGCGAAACGGCGACTACCAGCGCCGATGCGACCACGACCCGGGGTGGGAGCCTCCTTGCCGCTAGTCGCCGCCATGACATCTCTACCGCGACGCTGCTTCCCATCCCACCTTGTCCTCAGTTGAGGGTCACACGTCTTTCACAGTCAACCTTTCCCGGGAAGCTGTCAATCGGGCCGGAGCGGCTACTCCTCCGTCGACCGGCGGAGCCGTTTGGTCCGGGCGCGGCGTTGTTTGGCGGCGAGCCTGCGCTCGACCGACCCCCGAGTGGGCTTCGTCGCCCGCCGCGGCGGCGCCGGTGGCGCGGTCGCCTCGGTCAGCAGTTGCGACAGCCTGGCGGCTGCGGCCTCCCTATTGCGCAGTTGCGAACGATTCTCAGACGACACGACCGTGATCACGCCATTCGCGAGCCGGCCAGCAAACGCGCGCAGCGCGCGATCCTTGAGCACGGGAGGAAGCGCATCGGAGGCCGCCAGGTCATAGCCAAGCTCGACCCTGGTGTCAGCGGTGTTCACCGATTGCCCGCCCGGCCCGGAGGACCGCGAGAACCGCCAGGTCAGCTCCTCCGCCGGGATAGTCGTTCCCCGCACTGTTACTTCCAGACTCATCGCGGCAACTATTCCTCGTTGGTGTGTGGCGGGCGCACTAGAGGATAACTTCCCAGGTAGTTGCATCGGCGCGGCGGTCGCTGGGCATGATCACGAACACGTAGTGTGACTTAGCTGTCACACGAGGTGTTGGGGGGTGCGCCCTGATGTCTGGAACTCTGCAATCGGAGAAGATCGGGCCCGTCGATGTCGCGGTCATCGCATTCGAGGGCAGCGACTTCGACGCCGGCGTGACTCCGGCACTGACCGAACTGCAATCCAGCGGGACCGTGCAGATCATCGACTTGGCGTTCGTGCGCAAAGATGCCGATGGAAACACCTCCATCATCGAGCTCGCTGACGAAAGCGTCTCAGAGGCATTCGATCAAATCACCGATTCGCAGTTCGACCTGCTCAGCGAGGCCGACCTGACCGACATCGCGAGCGGTCTCGAGCCGTCATCGGCCGCGATGGTGATCGTATGGGAGAACAGCTGGGCGACGAAGTTCGCGTCCGCGGTCCGGGAAGGCCGCGGCCGGGTCGCGATGCTCGAGCGGATCCCCCGCGAAAACGTGGAACGCGCCATCACCGCCCTGGAGGAGTAACCAGCCCCAGGCGCCGCGCCCGGGCCCGCGCCAGACAGCAAGGGGCCCACGAGTCCGCCATAGCGACAGCGCGGGGCCCACGCAGCGTGGCGGGCCTCGCGGGGTGCGTCCGCCCGGAGGTCGGGGCGCGGTGCCGCCTGGACTGACGAGCGAGGGAGCGCAGCGACTGAGCGAGGAGGGAAGGCGGCGCCCATGGGCGCCCCGACACGCGGGGGGTTCCGGGGGGTCGTCCCCCCGGGCTAACACCGTGACCTGGGACTTCTGAGTGGTATGCCAGAATGGTCCTTATGCAGCCGCCACCTGACGCTCGAGGCACTCCGGCGAACGATCGCTACCAGTGGATCGAAGAGGGCGCTTACGAGGTGGCCCGCGGCGTCTACCGGATCCCGTTGCCGCTGCCCTTCGACGGGCTGCGCGCGGTCAACACCTACGCGATCGAGGTCGATGGCGGCCTGATCATGATCGACTCCGGCTGGGTGCTGGAGGAGACAAAAGAGCAGCTTGAGCGGTCGCTGGCCAAAATCGGAGCCGGGCTCGGCGACATACGCAAGTTCTTGATCACCCACATTCATCGAGACCACTACACGCAGGCGATCGCGCTGCGCAAAATTTTCGGCATGAAAGTCGCGTTGGGTGATGGCGAGAAGAAGTCACTCGACGTGATGCTTGGCCGGGACTTCGGGCTGCTGGCCGCGCGGGGGGAGCGGCTCGCCGTCGCGGGCGCCCAGCCGCTGATCGAAAAGATGGTCGAAGCCGGCATGCGGCGGCCAGAAGGCGATCAAGGCTATGACGAGCCGGACGAATGGATCAGCTCTGGCCAGAAGTTTGAGTTCGGCCCGCGGACGCTGGAGGCGATCGCGACGCCTGGCCACACGCACGGTCACGTGGTGTTCGCCGACTACGCGGCCGGGCTTCTGTTCGCCGGGGATCACGTGCTCCCGCACATCACCCCGTCGATCAGCCTGGAAGCGGCACCGCAGGAGCTGCCGCTGGGCGACTTCCTCGACTCGCTGCGGCTGGTCCGGCAGATGCCCGACCTCACTTTGCTGCCAGCGCACGGGCCGGTCGCGCCGAGCGTTCATGCCCGGGTTGACGAGCTAATTGACCACCACGACCAGCGGCTGCGGCAGATCGCGGCCGAACTGGCTGACGGGCCGCGCACGGCCTACCAGGTCGCGGCGGCCATCCGCTGGACGTCAAGAAACCGCGAGCTCACCGACCTTGACCTGATCAACCAGACGCTCGCCGTCGGCGAGACCGAGGCTCACCTCGATCTCCTCGTCGCGCGCGGCCAGGCAAGTGCGTACCTGGACAACGGGATCCGGCTGTACCGGCTGGATGGCGGCTAGGCAGCGTAACCAGCGTAAGCAACCGCCACCTGCGCCGCCAGGCCCGCGTTGTCGGCGATGAGAGCCCGGTTGACCTCGACGCTGCGGCCCTCGCTCAGTTCTTCGATCAGCGTGAGCACCGCTGGGGTGACCGCCTGGCCGGTGATGCCGCGGTCGCTGACTTGCCGTACGGCCGTCGCGATCAGATCCTCGATGTCCAGCCCGCCGGCAGGCGGCCTGGCGAGCAGCAGCCCGCCCGCTGGGTTCAGAGCCCAGTGGGCCCTGGCGATGCTAGCGACCTCGGCGGTGGTACGCACGACCGCCGACACCGGGGGCCCGCCAGCGGCGGTGTAGAAAAGCGGGAGCGTCGGGGTCTGCCAGCCGAGTACGGGGACCGCCAGCGTTTCCAGCACCTCAGAAGTGGCCGGCACGTCGAGTATCGACTTCGCCCCTGAACTCACCACCAGGACCGGGGTCCGGGCGAGTTGCGGCAGGTCGGCGGAAATGTCAAGGGACTGCGCGAATCCCCGGTGCACCCCACCGATGCCGCCAGTCGCCATGAAGGAGATCCCGGCCAGGCGGCAGACCGCGAGCGTGCCGCCGACCGTCGTCGAGCCGATGGCCGCCTGGACCAAGCAGGCGGCGATGTCTCTGGCTCCCGCTTTGCGTGCCTGCGGGCCGGCGGCAGCGAACCGGTCTAGTTCGGCATGGTCAAGGCCCACCCTGATCTCGCCGTCGAGCAGGCCGATAGTCGCTGGCACCGCCCCGGCGTCCCTGACCCGCTTCTCGGACTCAACCGCCGCGTCGAGGCCGCGGCCAGCGGAGAAGCCGTGAGAGACAAGCGTGGTCTCCAGCGCCACCACGGCCCGTCCATCCGCCAGCGCTGCCGCGACCTCCTCGCTAAACAGTGTTATTCCGGGAGGGCGACCCCCCGGAACCCCCGGCGAGGCTGGCGTCACGGCATTCCCCCGATCGTCGCCACTGCCCTGGCCGCGGCGGCCAGCCCAAGGGCGACACCGCCGACAAGATAGCCGGCCGCGAACGCGTCTCCAGCGCCGGTCGCGTCCACCGGCTCGGTCGGCCCGGCGGGATAGCGGCGATCGCCCGCGATAACCCCGTCCGCCCCGAGCTTGCTGATCACCTCGACACCGGGCAGTTCGCCCACCAGGTCGGTTTCCGCCTTGTTACCGAACACCACATCTGGTCGCACGCGCCCGATCAAGTCGCGGAACGCCGACACCCCGAATGCCGACAGCGCCGCCGTCGACGACAGGTCCAGGCTGATCCTGGCGTTCTGCCCCCGGGCGGCGGTTACCGCGGCCAGCGCGGCCGAGGCCACGGGCTGGGCCGTGAGGCTGTAGGCCGGCAGATGCAGCCACGAGCAGCCGTCCAGCCAGGCCCGGTCCAGATGGCTTGCCGCCAGCAGCGGCCCGACCCCGCGATCGGTCAGCATTGATCGCTGGCTGCCGCCGTCAGACAGCGCGACGATCACCCCGGTGCTGCCGTCGATGACGGGACCGACCAGATCGATCCCCCGGCTCGTCAGTTCGCTCGTGACGAGTTTCGCGGCGAGGTCGGTGGCGGTGGCCGCGATCAGCCTGCTCCGGCTACCGAGAGCGATCACCCAAGCCGCGACGTTGGCCGCCTGCCCGCCGACCGACAATCTGGTGCACGCTGGGGTATCGGTGTCGGCCGCTCGCGGGCCAGTGACGCTGACGACCACATCGAGGTGCGCGTCGCCGAGCACGCAGATCACCCCGCTCGCCAACGCATCGCCACCCCGAATTGCCTGTCTGCTTTGTCTAGCCGCAGCGTAACGTGGAGGAAGCGGAGCGGAGAGTGGAGAGGCAGCCGATGAAGCTCAAGCTCGACCTGCACGACATCTACAACCAAGGCAGGGACATCGACAAGGCTCTGGCTGACATCATCGACGAGGCGGTCAGGATCAAGGCACCGCTGATCGAGATCATCCCGGGCAAGGGCTCTGGGCAGCTCAAAAAGCACGTGCTGAGGTTCCTCGAGCGCAAGGACATCAAGGCGCTGTACCACCGGGTCGAGAAGGACTCGAAGAACTTCGGCCGGGTGTTCATCCACTTCCGCTGGAAGTAACCGGGGCGGGGGCTGGTGCCTCGCCTGGGTCAAGCGCTGGCTGCCTCGGCTTCCACGAACTTCCTGATCAGGTCTGAGACTTCCTCGACCGCGTGGATGATGTACGCGACCTGGCCGCCGACTGCGGGCACTGGCACGTTGATCGGGCACCAGTAGCGTTCGGAGAACTCACCCGGCTGGTCGGTGGCCTCGACGTCGTACCGCTGCAGCGCCATCGCGTCCGGCCTACCGGTATCCAGGACCCGGCGCAAGGATTCTCCTAGAGCGCTCGGGCCGGAGACGCCCGGCTCGGCCGGATTATCGGGAAACGCCTCAAAGATATTGCGGCCGACCAGTTCTTCGCGAGGCCTGCCGGAGTGTTGCCGATAAGCCTCGTTCATGTCAATCATGATGAATTCTGGACTCAAGATCGCCACAGGGGTCGGCAAATTCTGAAATACCGACTTGTAATCGATCAGGGTATCTGTCATCGCTTCGCCCCCTTGAGCTTCGTTCGATATTGAAATACCCCACAACATTATCAAGATTCCTAAGCTGAATCGTGCAGCCCGGACCTGCGGATGCATCTGCTGACACGGTCAGCGAGACGTCGATGCGGCAGACGGCGGTGGATCGGCCGATGTGAGCGAGCATGCTGGCACAAATCGGGCACCGCCCTCCACCCCGCGACGGTCACGACACCGGGCGCGGGTCGCGGCGCTGGCGCTCGCGGCCTGGCGCAGGCCGCGGCGCTGGGCGCAGGCCGCGGCGCTGGGGCGCAGGTTAGGACGCCGGGCGCGGCGTTCTTGTCATGGCCTCTTCTTCGCCGAGGCCCAGGTAGCGGTCGCGGGCGTCGGCGAACGCGGTGGCCAGTGCCTGCCAGACTCGCGCCACCCGTGGTGGTCTGCAGTGTTTGGGCTGATAAATCGGTCTTTTCCAGCCGTCGTGCAGCAGCGCGTCGCTGCTGTTGGGCAGCAACCAAGCAAGTAGCATCCCAGTATCCCCCGATACCAAGTTCTCCCCGTCGCCCTGCGCCGATGGCGCTAGGCGGTCCCCCGATGTCCCCGACCGATGTTGTCATCTCCGATCGGATCAGTCCAGCGGCGTACGCCGATCCGGGCGACCAGATCGGCGTACGTTTCGCCGTAGATCCACCGCTCTGCCCTGGCTTGGATGGCAAGATGACGCCATGAAGATTCTCCTCAAGCTCGTGATCACAGCCGTGGCCGTCTGGATCGCGACCCTGGTCATCCCAGGAATTCACCTGCACACGCACAGCGCGTCAGGGAAGATCGGCACACTTGTAGTTGTAGCCTTGATTTTCGGTATTATCAATGCGGTATTGAAGCCGATTGCCAAAACTATCGGATGCCTTGCCTACGCGATAACCTTCGGCCTCATCAGCATTGTGGTGAACGGCCTGCTTTTCTGGCTGACGAGCTATGTGGCGGGCAAGCTCAAAGTTCCGTTTCACATCACCGGTTTCGTTCCAGCCGTGCTCGGCGCCCTGCTGGTCGGCGTGGTCGGCTGGGTGCTGAGCCTGATCGTCGACCGGAATGACGACTAGCTAGCACGCCGACCGTTGCGGTCGAACCGGACACCGACCCTTTTCTAGCCGGTCGTGCCCTGATGCCCGTTCTGCGTGCATGGCCAGCGTTCGGCGGTTAGCCTAGCGCACAAATGCACAAGCGCTTTTCGGGTGGCGCCCAGAGGCCGGATCATGACATTGGCCTAGAAAGGGGACGTAATGAAAGCGTCTCGCATCATCACAAGACGACTGGCGGCCGTGGCTAGTGTCATCGGCGTGGCTGCCGGGCTCGCGGCGACGGCTGCGGGACCAGCGCAAGCGGCCGTACCCAACAAGTGGGGCTTCGCCTTCGTCAACAAGCCCGCTGTCCCCGGTATCCCCGATCCGACCCATCAGGCGGGCAGCTGGCCCGCGGCTTTCAAGGTCCACTCGGCACCCGGCGCGGTCGGCCGCGTCCTCGTCACCTTCCCGCGCATCGCGTCCAAGGGCGGCGTCGTCCATGTGACGGCCGTGAACGCCGGGCCGGTTTGGTGCCAGGCTGAGAAGTGGGGACCATCCGGGCCCAACGAGGCCGTGGTCGTCCGCTGCCACAAAGCCGGTGGTGCGCCGGTCTTCTCCCCGTTCACCGTCTTGTACACGACCAGCACGAAGGGTCCGTTCCCAGCCGGGCGGGCTTATGGCTACGTGCACTTCCAGCCGTCGGCCGGGATCGTGGCCACCTTCAACTCGGTAGGAGCGGCCAACATGGTGGCTCCTGGCCCGGTCGGTGTATGGGTGGTGCGGATGCCCGGCCTTGGCTCATCAACCTGGGCGGGCAACGTGCAGGTGACCGCTGTCGACCCCAGTGGCCCAGCGAAGTGCGAGATCGCCGGCTGGGCGGCGGCGGCGAGCGGTCAGCGATTCCTCGTCCGCTGCTTCAACGGCGGTTCGGCTCCGCTTAAGACCGGCTGGACGCTGAGCTACCAGCGCGGCCGCTCGATCTTCGGCGGACAACCGAAGATGTTCGCCTACACCTTCAACAACAAGCCGTCGATCCCGGGGCCGTACGCTCCGACGCCAGGGCCGGTCAACTTCAACTCGCTCGGCGGCACAAACACCGTTCGGCGAGCTGGCCTCGGGCTCAGTCTCGTACAGTTCCCGCGGGTCGGCGTGCTGCCGAACACTGTCCTAGTAAGCCCGTTCAAAGTAGGCCCGGGATTCTGCAACCTGCTGACGTTGTGGGCTACTTCCGCCGCATCGGCGCAAGTGACGGTCAGGGACGTGGCCTGCTACAACGCCGCAGGCGCCCACGCCACGACGGCCTCCTTCATCACCTACACCTCATCCCACTAACCCACGCCAACCCCGGCGTCGAGCCGACGATGGCGCACTAGCCCCAGCTTCGGGACGACGATGGGCCTTCGGCTGGACCGGGCGGGGGCGGGCAGCTCAGCGGCCGGCCCGCCCCGCCTATCGGCGACCGGCGACCGGCGTTAGAGGTCGGTAATGGACTGTTCGAGGATGCGGTCCACGTCCTTCGGGCTGACGTCGAGTTCCTTGGCGGTCTGCTTCTCGGCCCTGGTCACGGCGCGTTTGAGTGGCTCGGCGATCTTGCTTTCGCCTACCACTACCAGGCCTGCCTCGCCCGGATCGATGAAGTCCCCGAGCTCCTTGGCCTGCGATCGGGACATGCCCTTCGCCAGGTGACCGCCGACACCGCCGATGACACCGCCGACGGCGGCCGCGCCGATGATCGACGGCGGGAAGAGCACTCCGACCGCCGCCCCGGCGGCTACGCCCCACCAGGCACCGTGCCTGGTGGCGCTCTCGTGCTTGCTCTCGTGAATCTTGCCGCCGGCATCCTTGGTGATGACTGCGGCGTCGTAAGACCCGACTAGGCCCATCGAGTGCGCGTCCTTGACCGACTCGTAGTCATCACGCGCCGTGAGCTCGTCCGGATACGTGGCCACAAGAATGAATGTGCCATCCGACCTGGACATGCTGGTCATCCCCTCCTACGCCGCGTGGCAGTGCGGCGGTCGCGGAACTCCTGCTACCAGGCTCATGGCAGTGACGCCGGACGGGCATCACCCCGCGCGAGTGATTCCGCTCAGGTCAGCGGGATTTGTCGCGCCGACCGCTGAACACGCCGGCCGCGCCGGTCACGCCATAGGCGATCGCGCCGTGCCACAGCGCGGTGAACACGTCACCGAACAGACCGTTGCCGAAGATGACGGAGAGCACGAACACGATGGCCGCGGTCGCGACACCGGGAAGCACCGCGAACTGCCACGGGTTGCGTCGCGCCCACCGGACCGCGCGGCTTCCCTTGCCGCGCAAGACCACGCCGCCGCCTGCGACGGCGAACAGGGCTACCGCGCCCGCCGACATCGCACTGCCTGGGGCAATATGCCCAGTCGTCAGGTGCAGCAGCAGATCGGCGCCGGTCACGACCACGCCAGCGGCGACCGCCGGGCCCCACGGCACTTCGCTCATCGCCCCGGTCGAGACAGTCATTTGGTCTCGTCGAGTCAGGTTCGGCTCGTTGTCGCGCAGTGGTACCGACATGGTGACTCCCGTGCTTGACTAGGTCCTCCCACTCAAGATATATCGCTTCTTCGAACCGCGCCACTCCAGCCACGCCACCACGGACCAGGCTGGCATGATGGCTGTGTGATTAATTACACCAAATTTGCGGCGTTCTATGATGAAATAATGGGAGATCGGTCGCCCGATATCGATCTTGTCCGCAACTACATTGTCCGGTTCCTCCCGACCGCTACCTCCCTGCTTGAGCTTGGCTGCGGCACTGGCGCGCTGCTCGCGGGGCTGGCCGACCAGTTGACGGTAACCGGCGTCGATCAGTCGCCCGAGATGCTGGCGCTCGCGGCGCAGAACGTTCCCGCCGCGACGCTCGTACCAGGGGACATCACGAAGTTCTCGCTCGGCACCCGGTTCGACGTCGTGATCTGCATGTTCGACACGCTCAACCACGTGGCGAGCTTTGAGGGCTGGCTTGAGGTGTTCGACCGGGTACGCGAGCACCTGGTCGAGGGCGGCCTGTTTATCTTCGACGTGAACACTATCGGCAGGCTGCGCGCACTTGGCCATCAGCAGCCTTACGTCCAGGATTTCGGCGAGCACACATTGATCATGAACATCACTCCGACCGACGGCGATGTGTGGCTCTGGGAGGTCAAGATCTTCGAGCACATTGAGGGCGACCAGTTCCGGTTGCATCACGAGAAGATCTTCGAACTTGGGGTGCCGCTTAAACGAATCCACGGGACGCTTGAGGTGAACTTCGACCTGCTGGATGAGACCGACCAGGAAACAGCGGCCGCCGCCGACGACTCCGACCGGATCTACTTCGCCTACAGGCACCGGGGCTGACCGGGCCTGACCTGCGGGAGTTCACGATGGACGAGGTTGACTCGATCATCGAAGTGGCCAGGGCTGTCGCGGACGAAGTGCTGTTTCCGAGCGCGATCGCGGTGGAGTCCAGCGGCGTCATTCCTGGCAGCCACTTTGACCTGCTAGCGGCTAAAGGCTTCTACGGCATGGCTGGACCGCGCGAGGCCGGCGGGACCGGCCTGAACCGGGCGGCCGGCTGGCATGTGCTCGAGATCATGGCAGGCGGATGCTTGTCGACTGCGTTCGTGCTGTTGCAGCACCATGGCGCGGTGCGCGCGATCGCCGAGAACGCCAACGCTGGTCTGCGTGACCGCTGGCTCGGGCCGCTGTGCTCGGGCGAGCGCCGGGCCGGCCTGGCGCTCGCAGGTGCGATGCCCGGGCCGCCGATGCTGCGCGCACAGGCCGTTAGCGGCGGCTACGTCTTCGACGGCACGTCGCCCTGGGTGACCGGCTGGGGCCTGATCGACACGTTGTACGCCGCGGCCAGGGATCAAGAAGACAACGTCGTGTGGGGACTGCTCGACGCTCACGCCCCAGGGGCGCTGTCGGTTGAGCCACTCCAGATGGTCGCGGTCATGGCAAGTCAGACCGTCGAGGCAAATTTCCAGAGCTATTTTGTTCCTGCTGACCGCGTGGCGAATTCGATGCCGTTCAGCGAATGGCAGGTCAGGGACGCGGCTGGCTTGCGCTCCAACGGCTCGCTCGCGCTCGGCGTGGCCAGCCGGTGCTGCGCGCTGATCGGGCCGGGTCCGCTTGACGACGAACTGGCTCGCGCCCGGGAGGCGCTGGACGTGGCCACGACGGCGGCGATGCCAGCGGCCAGGGCCACCGCCGCCGAACTGGCCGTCCGGGCGGCGTCCGCACTCGTCGTAGCCAGCGGGAGCCGGTCGATCCTGGCGAACAGCCACGCTCAGCGACTGGCCCGTGAGGCCGTGTTCCTGCTGGTGTTCGCCACCCGCCCGGCGATCAAAGAGCACCTCAGCCGCTTGCTGCTGCACATTTAGCGTTCCAGCCAACCGATACGCCCGGTTCGCGTACGGTGAAGATGGCTTTGCGAAGCAGCCCATCTCCGCGGCAGCCGTGCCCGCGCAGCAAAGGATCATCATGCCCCTATCACTGAGCAGACTCGCCGCGAAGGCGTGGCGGGTGGTTCCCGAGCCGGTGCGCCGGCGCCTGGGTCCCGATGGAGGCAAACGGCTGCTGAGGTTCGCGCCCGCGGCGCTGCTGGCGCTGGCTGCCACCCAGGTCGTGTACTTCTTCTTCGCCAACGTGCTGAACTCGACCGGCCGGGTCTCAGGGGCAGCGGGCTGGCTGGCCGGGGCCGTGGTCAGCTACGGCGTGAGCCGGTGGGCGTGGGAGCGGCGGGGCAAGCCGAACCTGCTGAAGGAAACGCTGCCGTTCGTGGCGATCTCGCTGGTAGTCGGCGCGGTGCTCACCGAGGCCAGCCACTTCGCGTATCGAGAGGCGACCGTGCTCAGCCTGCATGGCGCCGAGCGCGCGATCTTCCTGCAGGGCCTGTACCTGGCCGCGAACGGGGTCACGTTCGCGATCCGGTTCCTGATCTTTCACTTCGTGCTGTTCGCCGATCGTGGCGGCGAGGCCGCTGAGGTGACTGGCTAGCGTCCTGCCTCAGCCGACGGCGTTGCGTTCCATTCGACGGCCCTGCAGCAGCAGCCGAGCCTGCGACAGTTGCTCCATGGTCGCGCTGTCGAGCCCATCGACGTGCTTGACCAGCAGCCGGTCCGTCTCCTGCACCAGCGACTCTTCGCTGCCCGGATAGCTAGACCGGGCGATCGAGTCAAGCCGCGGAAGCTCGTCGCCGAACCGGTCGGGTACCGGCACCAGCAGCCTGGATACCTCGGATGGCACCAGTTCAAGCACACCGCCGCCGAAGCTACGGCCTTCGATCTCGGCGGTCAGTAGCGTCAGCGAGTTGTGAAAAGACGCGACAAAGTCGGCGGGGTCTCGGGAGCAAGCCGGGAGCAGGCGACCTCGGTAGATCGTGTCGGTCGTATAAGCGTTCGCGCCGTTCAGGATCACTCTCGGGTACCGGTGGGATCGCTTCGACAGCAGCATGCTTCCGGCCGCCACGACCGGTACCCGGTACCAGGGGCTCCGGATCCGGCACTTGTATCGCTCCGGCAGGCCGAGACGTTCGCCCTCGTCGAGGTAGCGCGCCGGATGTTGGGCGGTCGTCGGCGGCGGGCGGTCCGCGGCGAAATCGAGCAGGTAGGCCCGCGCGCCCGCGTCCTTCAAGGCGGCGTAGTCGGCGTCGGTGAACCGCAATCCTGGGCTGTGGCGGACCCGAGGCAGCAGCGGCAGCGCCCACGGACGCAGGTCGTACTCCTCAAGCGTCGCGTCATCCACCGTGAAAAACTCGTTGGAACCGGTGACGGTCGCGACCTCGAACCTGGCGAGGCTACCGAGCGCCACCACCTCGGCCAGGGCACGGACGTCCTCAAGCAGCCTGAGTTGCTCCGGTTTCAGCAGATAGCCGGTCCAGGTGGTGGCCGAACGGCTGAGGTCGTGGCTCCAGTGACGCAGGGGACCGGCCGAACCGTGTTCCTCAAGCAGGAGCCGCGCGCCTCCGGCGGCGTCGCGGGTGCGGCCGCTGACCACGACCACCTCTTGCGTGACGGCGGGGAACGAGCCGACCGGGAACAGGTCGACTCGCAGTTGTCGCACGTGCTCGGTCAGCCAGAGCCGACCGACGCCCGCCGAGATGCCGGTAAAGAACTCGGCCGGGACGACGAACGCGAACGCGCCACCGTCCTTGAGCGCCGAAAGCGCCGCCAAGAACACCGGCAGCCAGAGGTTCGACACGCCCGCGAACGAAAGCCCCAGGTGCCGGGCCAGTCCAGCCGCGGCGGCTACATCGTCCGGCGTCACGAACTGAAATCGGACGAACGGCGGGTTACCTATCGCGACGTCGTACGCGCCGTCCCGCCAGATCTCGCCGCTAAGCGCGCTGCCGGTGATCACATCGAGGCCGAACGCGGCGGTTGGCGCCTGGCGACGGCATTTCTCGGCCTCCTCGCGGACTACTTCGACGGCTGTGACTGTGCTGACCTGGGCGGCCAGTCGATGCGCGGACAGCCCTCGAACGAAGGCGCCGTCGCCAGAACTGGGTTCCAGAACTGCCAGCTCATGCCTATCGGCGACTAGCTCGCCGATCCGGTCAAGGCAGACCCGCACCAGTCCCGGCGGCGTGTAGAAGCCGCCTCGCAGCTTGTCCGGCGAGACTTGACCTGAGGTCTTCAACGGCACCTCTTCTCGCGCCTTTCGCGACCCGCGCGTGCCATGACCTTCCGCGCCCGGAGTTGGCCGACTTCTTTTGCCGAAAACTCTAGGGGTTCAGTGCCTTACTGAGGTCGCTCTAAGTATTCGCGATCCTCGTCGGAGACCGGCCATACTCAAGATCATGACGGTTGAGAGAGTCTTCCCGTGAGCGGCATCCGCGCCCGGCCGTACGCGGACCCGGACCTGCCGCTGCTGCAACAGACCGTGGCCAACTGGATCTCGGTCGCGGGCAGGTGCGGTTACGACCACGTCGGAGAGCTACCCCATCGGATTTACGAGAACCTTCGCGGCCGCTGGCCGGTCGGTGACGTAGTGCACCTGTGGGACGACGCCGAAGGTTTGGCTGGCATCGTGATCACCATGCGCTTCGGAGTCGCCTTCGATGTGTTCGCCGCCCCGAGACACCGGGGCGGAGTAGCCGAGCGAGAAATGCTGCGGGCCGCGTTCGATACCACCGCTCGTCTCATGAGTGGCACCGGCGAGCCCTTCGTTCTCACCGATGTCTTCGATTGCGACGCCGATCGGATCAGGCTGCTCAGTGACCTGGGCTTTGAGCACTTTCGTAACTGGGAGCATGTGCGCGAGTGCGACCTGACCGCGATGGATTTCGGCACCGGCACCGGCGGCTTCGTGCTGCGCAGTGCCCGGTTCGAGGATGCCGACCAGCTCGCCATCGCTCGCAACGACTGCTTCGGCGAGAATTGGAGCGGCGAGCGATACCGAGCCGAGGTGATGGAGAAGCCAGGTTACGATCCGGAGCGGGAAGTCGTCGCAGAGGCAGTTGACGGACGGATCGCCGCGTTCGCTGTTTACTGGCTGGACCACCTGAATAAGACCGGACACTTCGAACCGGTTGGCACCCACAGCGGCTTCCAGCGAAGGGGCCTAGCGAGGGCAGTGATGCTGCACGCGATGAGGCAGATGCGAGAACTAGGTCTGACCATCGTGACGGTTAATCACCTGGCCGACAATACTTCGGCACGGAAGCTGTACGAGTCGCTCGGCTTTATGAAGCGGCACGAGACACTGGGTTACCGTCGCCACCTTCCCTGACCGTCAGCTTGCGCCGGCTCGACGGTGAAGCAGGGCACTTGTCATCACTTTTGGTTGGAATTTTGCCCGGTTTACCCTAGTTTGCCAGGGACTGGAGTGACCAAAACTGATGATAAGTCATCGGCTGCGGTCGGCCCATCGCCGCCAGCCAGCTCACCAACATCTGGGGACATGTCGATGATGGAGATCAGGGCCAAGTGCCGTCGTCTTAAGCAGCAGCACGACTTGCGCCTGGTGATCATCGACTACCCGCAGCGGCGTCGGCAGTTGCGATCCAGGCGTCCACGTCCGAAGCGAGCCGGGTCAGGGTGTCGTTCTTGCGGTGTTCGGTGTCGCGTGGTTCTGCCATGCCGTGCCCATCCTCCTCGCCGATCACGATCCGCCAACGTAGGCCGCGAGGTGTTCGCCAGTGAGCGTCGAGCGGGCGGCGGCGAGGTCAGCGGGCGTGCCCTCGAAGACGATCCGGCCGCCGTCGTGGCCGGCGCCAGGGCCGAGGTCGATAATCCAGTCGGCGTGCGCCATTACCGCCTGGTGGTGCTCAATGACGATGACCGACTTACCGGAGTCGACGAGCCGGTCAAGCAGGCCCAGCAGATGCTCGACGTCAGCGAGGTGCAGGCCGGTAGTCGGTTCGTCGAGTATGTATACACCGCCCTTGCCAGCCATGTGGGTGGCCAGCTTGAGCCGCTGGCGTTCGCCGCCGGACAGAGTGGTGAGCGGCTGACCGAGGCTGAGGTAGCCGAGCCCGACGTCGGCCAGCCGGCCGAGGATGGCGTGCGCGGCCGGAGTGCGCGCCTGGCCGGCCCGAAGAACTCCCTGGCCTGCGTCACCGACATCGCAAGCACCTCGCTGATGTCCAGCCCGCCGAGGTGGTATTCCAGCACCGAGGCATCGAACCGCTTCCCCTCGCACTCCTCGCAGGTGGTGGCGACGCTGGTCATGATCGCCAGGTCGGTGTAGATGACGCCGGCCCGTTGCAGTTCGGGCAGGCGCCCTCGGAGTTCGCGCTGAAAAGGGCCGGCTTCACGCCGTTAGCCTTTGCGAACGCGGTGCGGATCGGGTCGAGCAGCCCGGTGTAGGTCGCCGGGTTGCTTCGCCGCGAACCACGGATCGAGGTTTGGTCGACCGTCACCACTCCCTCGCGCCCGGACACCGAGTCGCGGATCAGCGAGCTCTTGCCCGAGCCCGCCACGCCGGTGATGACGACCAGCACGCCGAGCGGGATGTCGACGTCGACGGCCCGCAAGTTGTGGAGGCTGGCCCCGCGCACTTCCAGCGCCCCCGACGACGTCCGCACCGACGGCTTAACGCGGGCCCGGTCGTCCAGGTGCCGCCCCGTCAGCGTGCCGCTGGCCCGCAGCCCCTGAACGGTGCCCTCGAAGCAGACGGTGCCACCCGCCGTACCGGCACCCGGGCCGAGGTCGACGACGTGGTCGGCGATGGCGATGACCTCGGGCTTGTGCTCCACGACTAGGACGGTGTTGCCTTTGTCACGCAGTTGCAGCAGCAACTCGTTCATCCGCTGGATGTCGTGGGGGTGCAGCCCGATCGTCGGCTCGTCGAAGACGTAGGTCACATCGGTGAGCGATGATCCGAGGTGGCGAATCATCTTCGTGCGCTGCGCCTCACCGCCGGACAGCGTGCCGGACGGGCGGTCCAGGCTGAGGTAGCCGAGTCCGATCTCGACGAACGAGTCGAGCGTCTCCCCCAGCGCCGTCAGCAGCGGCGCCACCGACGGCTCGTTCAGGCCGCGTACCCATTCGGCCAGATCGCTGATCTGCATCGCGCACGCGTCGGCGATGTTGATCCCTTTGAGCTTCGAGGACCGGGCTGCGTCGCTCAGCCGAGTGCCATCGCACTCGGGACAGGTGGTGAAGGTGACCGCCCGATCCACGAACGCACGGATGTGCGGCTGCATCGCCTGCTTGTCCTTGGAGAGGATCGACTTCTGGACCCGGGGGATCAGCCCCTCGTAGGTCATGTTGATACCCTCGATCTTCATCCTGGTCGGCTCGCGGTGGAGGAAATCATGCAGCTCGGTCATGGTGAAGTCGCGGATCGGCTTGTTCGGGTCGTAGAAGCCTGAGGCGCTGTAGAGCCGATAGCTCCAGCCGCCCGTCTTATAGCCAGGGATGGCGATCGCGCCTTCGGCGAGCGACTTAGAGTCGTCGAAGAGCTCGGTGAGGTCGATGTCGGTAACCGTGCCCCGGCCTTCGCAGCGCGGGCACATACCGCCGGTGCGGTTGAAGGTCGCTTTCACGGTCTTGCCGCCACCGCGTTCGATCGTGATCGCACCGCTCGCTCGGACCGATGGGACGTTGAAGGAAAACGCGTTGGGCGAGCCGATATGCGGCTTCCCAAGCCGACTGAACAAGATGCGCAGCATCGCGTTGGCGTCGGTAGCGGTACCGACCGTGGACCGGGGGTCGGCACCCATCCGCTGCTGGTCGACGATGATCGCCGTCGTCAGCCCTTCGAGCACGTCGACCTCGGGCCGCGCTAGCGTCGGCATGAAGCCCTGCACGAAGGTGCTGTAGGTCTCGTTGATCAGCCGCTGCGACTCCGCGGCGATCGTGTCGAAGACCAGCGAGCTTTTGCCCGAACCGGAGACGCCGGTAAACACCGTCAGCCGACGCTTAGGGATCTCGAGGCTGACGTCCTTAAGGTTGTTCACGCGCGCACCGTGCACGCGGATCAAGTCGTGGATGTCGGCAACGTGCAGCTCAGGCGACTGCGAGTTCGTCATCGTGGCCATGCTCATCGTGTCTCCATCTTGTTAGGCGGCCTCGGCCCCGCGCCGCGCCCGGGCGGCGGGCGCGGTCGCGGGGTCGGCACTCATCGGTCCTGAAGCAGTCCGAGGACATTGCCGTCGGGGTCGGTGAACGTAGCCACCAGGCGGCCGCCCCCAACGTCGCGCGGCGGGTCTTTCACGGTGGCACCCGCAGCGGTTACCTCGGCTAGCTTCGCTTCGATGTCTGACACGTGCCAGTAGGCCACAGGCGAGGTCATGCCTTGCGGTCCGCCATTTGGCACCAACCCGATGTGCTGGCCTTCGGCGTCGTAACCAACGTAGTAGGACGAATCCGCCTGCGGCTCGATGCCGAGCAGGGCGGTGTACACCGCCTTGGCCTTCTCCAGGTCGGACACCGGATGCAGTACGGTCTTGATTCCCTGGGTGGGAGTGCCAGTCATGGTTACTCCTATCTTCGTGTTTTCTTGGGGTCCAACATCGCCCCCTGCGATCTAGGCCTCGTCAGGAGTATGTCTACAGCGAACCAGAGGATGCTTCTCGATTCCTGACCGGTCCGGCCGTCTCCGAGGGCCACTGGAAGCTGTTCAGCCGCTGAGGCTAGAAGCCCGGACAGCGTGGGCCCCTAGCTGTCGTTATGGCGACCTCGTGGGCCCCTGGCTGCGGGGCGCCGCCGGTGGCAGCGACGATCAGCGGACTCCTAGGCCAAGGCCATGACGATGGTGTGGCCCGCTAATCCGAGGGCGTGACCCTGACCTGCAAAGATGTGGCGCGCTCGGAGGGACTCGAACCCCCAACCTTCTGATCCGTAGTCAGATGCTCTATCCGTTGAGCTACGAGCGCGTGGTCAGCGTTGCTGAGCCTCACCGATGATACCGAAGATTTCGAGGTCGCGATGTCCGGGTGCGGTGCGGAGCGTCAGTACTTACATGCGGGCCATGTCGACGAAGCGGCTGTAGTGCCCCTGGAACGCCACGGTGACGGTCGTTGTTGGCCCGTTCCTGTGCTTGGCCACGATGAAGTCCGCCTCACCAGCACGCGGCGACTCCTTCTCGTACGCATCTTCCCGGTGCAGCAAGATCACGACGTCGGCGTCCTGCTCAATGCTGCCTGATTCGCGCAAGTCAGACAGCATCGGGCGCTTGTCCGTGCGCTGCTCCGGTCCGCGGTTGAGCTGGGCTACGGCGATGACCGGGACGTCCAGCTCCTTGGCGAGCAACTTGAGCGACCTCGAAAGCTCTGAGACCTCCTGCTGGCGGTTTTCCACCCGCTTCGGTGAGCTCATGAGCTGCAGGTAGTCGATGATCACCAGGCGCAAGTCGTGCTGCTGCTTGAGACGACGGCACTTGGCCCTGATCTCCATCATCGACATGTTCGGTGAGTCGTCGATGAACATCGGCGCGTGCGCGACTTCGCTCATCCGGCGCGCGAGCCTGGTCCAGTCATCCTCGTTCATCTGGCCTGTGCGCATGGACTGCAGCGACACCCGCGCTTCAGCGGACAGCAAGCGCATCGTGATCTCGTTCCTGCTCATCTCCAGGCTGAAGATCACCGAAGCCAGGCCGTGCTTGATCGACGCGGCCCGGGCAAGGTCGAGGGCCATCGTGCTCTTGCCGAGCGCCTGCCGCGCCGCGATGACGATCATCTGCCCGGAGTGCAGGCCGTTGGTGAGCGCGTCCAAGTCGGCGAAACCGGTCGGCACGCCGGTCATCTTGCCGCCGCGAGTGCCGATCGATTCGATCTCAAGCAGGGCGGCCGGCATTATCTCGGAGAGCGGCACGTAATCGTCGGAACCCCGGCGCTCGGTGACCCCGTAGACTTCGGCCTGCGCCCGGTCGACAAGCTCGTCGGCGTCGGCGTCCCCGGCGTAGCCAAGCTGGACGATCCTGGTCCCGACCTCGACCAGGCGGCGCAGGATCGCCCGCTCCCTGACGATCCGTGCGTAGTAACCAGCGTTGGCGGCGGTAGGCACCGACGCGATGAGCGTGTGCAGATAAGGGGCGCCGCCTACCTTGGCGATGTCGCCGTGTTTGGTCAACTCAGCGGCGACGGTGATCGCGTCCGCGGGCTCGCCGCGACCGTACAGGTCGAGAATCGTCTCGTGCACGATCTGGTGCGCTGGCCGGTAGTGATCGTTCGCCTTGATCACGTCGAGAACGTCGGAGATCGCGTCCTTGGATAGCAACATCCCGCCAAGTACGCACTGCTCGGCGGGGATGTCGTGCGGTGGCGTCCGCTCGAAGTCCTCCCGCGGCGCTATCTCCGCGACGCTCACCAGGCTCCACCCCCTGTTTGGCCCCGTCTTGGAACTGTTCTATCGAACGGTTCTGACAATCGGCTGACGGCGTTACCTATGAAGTGTTCAGCGAGGGCCGGGCTACGTCCAATCGTGCTGTGCACAGCCCTGTGGATAGCCTGTGCAGACACGCCGTGCGGACTGTGCGCTACTTGTGGATCATGCTGTGGAAGCCCAGCGTTTTGCGTGAACATCATGGCCTTGACCTGCGGAGACGTTATCCACGGGGTGTGCGTAGAAGAAAGTCGGCAGCTTGGGAAAGCGCTTAGAGCGGCCAGAGTTATCCACACACGGGACCTGCGGTCGGACGTCAGACGCGCGCTGCTGACCTGCTGTTTGGCGGTGGCGATAATGCCGCGGATTGGCCCTAACACGGCGACGGCAAATCCAGCCGATTCGGCTGCGGGTGACAGTGCCAGTAGGTAGGGTTCGATTATGTGTTCGATAGCCGCACAGCGCATCGCCGAGATCGGCAAGGCCATAGACGACCTCGCGTCCAACGGTGAAGCAGGTGCCGGGTCCACACCGCAGGGGACCGACCCGATCGTCGCTAGGGTCGCCGAACTGTGGACGCTGCTGGCTGAACTCGACCCGGAGGTCGCCAGACGCCTAGTCGGCTATCAAAAGCTATCCGCTCCTACCGACCCCGGCGATGGCCCCGCAACCGATTGCACGAACGCAGGCCAACCGGCTGACGACCGGAATTTAGCGATCCGGCCGCCAGTGGAGGGCCTTCCCTGCGCTGCCTGTCCGCAGGGAAGGCCCGTCCACGTCACAGCATCACCCGGTGGGCCCACCGGCCGCCGCCGACGCTCAGTTGCCGATGATTTCGACCTCAAGCATGGCGCTGACGTCCGGGTGCAGCCGCACAGACACCTGGTGGGCCCCGATGGTCTTGATCGGGTTACCGATCTCGATCTTGCGCCGGTCAAGCTCTGGACCGCCTGCTCGCTTGACCGCCGCCGCGATATCCGACGTCGACACTGAGCCGAACAGTCGACCGCCGCTACCCGCCCGCGTCTGGAGCTTGACCCGCATGCCGGCGAGCCGTGCCGCCGCGGTGCGAGCGTCCTCGACGCTGCGAATCTCCCTGGCCGCTCGGGCGCGCTTGATCAATTCGATCTGCTTCTCCGTGCCCCGACTCCAGCGCATCGCTAGCCCGCGCGGAACCAGGTAGTTCCTTCCGTAGCCGCCGGCGACCTCGACCACATCGCCGGGGGAACCCAGCCCAGTGACCTCCTGGGTCAAGATGAGCTTCATCGGTGAACCGCTCATCGCGTCCTAACCTCCCTCGGCCTCAGCGAGCCGTGCTGGTGTACGGCAGCAGCGCCATCTCACGTGCGTTCTTGATCGCCGTGGCGACGTCACGTTGGTGCCTGGTGCAGTTGCCGGAAACCCGACGCGCCCTGATCTTGCCGCGGTCGGAGATGAACTTGCGAAGTGTCGCGGTGTCCTTGTAGTCGACCCTGGCGACCTTCTCCTGGCAAAAAAGGCAAACCTTCTTCTTAGGCTTGCGAATTGGTGGCTTGGCCATCGTGGTGCTCCTTAGCAGAGCCCCGCCTGCGACGGGGATGGTCCCCCGCTCGGCTGCCGAGCGGGGCTGGATTGATCTGGCTAGATCTAGTTAGAACGGCGGCTCGTCGCTGAACCCGCTATCCGCGGGCTCGGAACTCCACGGGTCGTCGTTCGCGCGGCCGCCGCCCGAACCGCCCGAACCGCCCGAACTGCCGTACCCGCCTTGGCCACCGGAGCCCTGGCCGCCCGAACCCTGCCCGCCAGTCGCCCGGCTGGACCTGACGACCTTCGCCGACGCGTTGCGCAGCGACGGGCCGACCTCGTCGACCTCAATCTCGTAGACGGTGCGCTTCTCGCCTTCCTTGGTCTCATAGGACCGCTGGCGCAACCGCCCGGAGACGATCACCCGCATACCCCGCTGCAAGCTTTCGGCCACGTTCTCGGCGACCTGCCGCCACACGTTGCACGACAGGAATAGCGAGTCGCCGTCCTTCCACTCGTTGGTCTGCCGGTCGAGGAACCGAGGAGTCGATGCCACTCGGAAGTTGGCTACCGCCTGCCCGGTTGGGGTGTAGCGGAGCTGTGGATCGTCAACGAGGTTGCCGACGATGGTGATCTGGGTGTCGCCTGCTGCCATCGGGTACTCCCGGTCAATCGGGTGTTTGGTTGAAGACGAAATCAGTGCTAGTGCGCGTCGGGGCGCAAGATCTTCGTCCGCATCACTGCTTCGTTAAGGTTGAGCTGACGGTCAAGCTCCTTGACCGTGTCAGGCTCAGCGACTAGGTCAACGACCGTGTAGATCCCCTCGGACTTCTTGTCGATGTCATAGGCGAGCCGTCGCCTGCCCCAGATGTCAACCTTGTCGATAGTGCCTCCGGCCGTGGTCACGACCCTGAGGAACTGGTCAAGCGAGGGCTGGACAGTCCGCTCCTCCAGCGAGGGGTCAAGAATGATCATCATCTCGTAGCGGCGCATGCCGACCATGCCTCCTTCGGACTCAGCGGTCACGGTCTTTCCGTGACAGGAGGATCCGCGTGTCTAACACAGGACCACGCAGAGCAGCAAGCGTACCAGCCACTACTGTCAGCGCGGTCCCGATGCGGCCTACCAAGGGGTGCATACCGGACCGAGCACCGGGAAGCACCGAGTTACCGGCAAACACTGAGCCAGAGTCCGGCTAGCCCACGCGCCGAGGTCGGTGAGAGATTAGGCGTCAGCGAAGATTATTTTGAAAGAATTGCGTTGGTGCCCGCCCATCCTTAGGTTTGCGTCTCGTTGGAGGTGACGGCCTTGTCCGAGGCCGAGGTCCAGTCTCGATCGCGTTCGCGCATCAACTTGAACTCCGATGGCCAGCGCCATCCCGTCATCAACAGCGCGGCCGCCTACGCGGTACTCGCCGGGGTCACCTCGATGGTCCTTGGCTTGATCAGCGTCGCGCACGTCGTCGGCAGCGTGCTGGGCGTCAGCGCGTTCCTCGTCGGCCTGGGAGCGCAGATGATGTCCACCACCAGGGATCAGCGAATGCTCATCGTTTGCGGCGTCGTCGCCGCCTTCGTCGGAATGGGCCTCGGCATCGCACACGGTGGCTTCAGTTAGAACCCGCCGCTGTGCTGACCCAGGGGGGCGACCCCCTGGAACCCCCGCCGCTGTGCTGACCCCAGGGGGGCGACCCCCTGGAACCCCCGCCGCTGTGCTGACCCCAGGGGGGCGACCCCCTGGAACCCCCGCCGCTGTGCTGACCCCAGGGGGGCGACCCCCTGGAACCCCCGCCGCTGTGCTGACCCCAGGGGGGCGACCCCCTGGAACCCCCGCCGCTGTGCTGACCCCAGGGGGGCGACCCCCTGGAACCCCCGCCGCTGTGCTGACCCAGGGGGGCGACCCCCTGGAACCCCCGCCGCTAGGCTCGTGGGATGACCAGAATCGGAGCACACCTGCACGACGGCGACCCGCTGCCGGTAGCGATCGCGATGGGCGTCAACGCCGTCCAGTTCTTCCTCGGCGACCCACAGGACTGGAAAGCCCCGTCCTTCCCCGGCGGCCGCGAACCAGACCAGATCCGGTCGGAGTTCGCCGGGGCCGACATGGCCGCGTACGTGCACGCGCCTTATCTGGTCAATGTGGCTTCGCCCAACAACCGCATCAGGATCCCCAGCCGCAAGATACTCGAGCAGCAACTCAACGCGGCAGCGGCGATCGGCGCCGCCGCGTTGATCGTGCACGGCGGGCACGTGACGGCCGGGACCGACCCAGCCGAAGGCTACGACAGCTGGCGCAAGGCGATCGAGCGGATCGACCGGCCACTGCCGATGCTGATCGAGAACACCGCGGGCGGCGACGGCGCGATGGCGCGCAGCCTGGAGAACATCGCCAGGCTGTGGGAGGCGATCAACGACGGCGGCGGCGATGATGTCGGCTTCTGCTTGGATACCTGCCACGCCAACTCTGCGGGCGAGGACCTAGCCGGCATTGTCGACCGGGTGAAGGCGATCACCGGCCGGATCGACCTAATCCATTGCAACAACTCGCGCGACGAGTTCAACTCTGGCCGGGACCGGCACGCCGGGCTCACCGGAGGGACGATCGACCCGGCGGTGATCGTGTCAGTCGTCCAAGCCGCGGGCGCCCCGGTCATCTGCGAGACGCCCGACCCCGGCACCGACGCCCGCTGGCTACGCGCCCAGCTCGGCAGCTAAACTTCACGTCCCAGCACGGCCAGCTTCCGCGATCATGGAATCACGGTTACCGCGGAATCCCAGCCGCGATATACGACAGCCAGACTCCACGATCATGGCCCGAACCTTGATCACGGAAACAAAACCGCGCCCCTGCGCCCCGAACCGCCGGGCCAGGCGATCACCGGCCCCGGTATCGCCTGACCGCGCCGCCACGCCGACGCGCATCCAAGCCCCCCTCAGCCTTACCCCAGGCCAGAAGTCACTATCGACGCTGGCCTTCGAAGGACCTGGCCAGGCAGCGTCGCGAGCGCCGTCAAGCTCGCCACTTCCGACGCCTGGGTCGGTACCCGGGGCCGATGCGGCACCTGGAATGGAGCGATTCCCGGCGCCGTGCTCGGCGAGCCTGATGGGTTAGGGCTTGACGACGACGGGTTCGGGGTCGGGCTCACTGAGGGACTCGGCGAACCGGTCGGGTTCGGGGTCGGCGAACCCTTGGGATTCGGCGGGGTCGGCGGACCCGTCGGGCCACCGCCCCCCTGGCACTGGCCATTGCCCTGCCCGAAGAAGAAGTGGTGATGATGGCCCTGCCCCGGTAGCCGGCAGCGCTTCTTCTTTTTCTTGGGTGGCAGCGCCAGAACCCACTTGGTGAAGGTCGGGTCGGTCCCGGCAAAGCTCGGCGTCGGCAACTGGCGGACGGGGATGTTGTTGAACTGCTCGGTCATGAACGTATGCCAGATGGTCGCTGGCCATGCTCCGCCGTAGCCGCCCGTCCAGCCGCCTATCGTCGGCAGTCCGTCGAGTATTTCCGGCGGGTTCGCATTCGGCTTGTCGGTGAACATGCCGACGGCCAGTGAGTACTGCGGTATCGCCCCAACGAACCACGCCTGGCTCGCGACAGTGGTCTGACCGAGCGTCCCCGTCTTCGCGATCATCGGCCGGTTCCACACCGCGTTGGGCACCCCGGTGCCGGAGCCTACGGGCGTCTGCGACGTGTCGAAGGAGAGACCGTAGTCAGTGTCCGCGGCCACGGCGGGCGGAATCGCTTGCGCGTGCACAAGATTGGCCGTCAGTCGCACTCCGTTCTGCGAGACGGAGCTGATGATGTGCGGGGTGACGAGCCTGCCGCCGGACACCAGGACGGCAAGGGTGTTGGCCTGGTCGACAGCCGTCAAGTCACCCTCACCAAGCGCCGCGTTGACGGCTCCGGGGAAGCAGGTCGGATGGTGCCTGCGGCAATGGTCGCCGAACAGATCGTTAAGGCCCTGGACGCTGCCCGAGCTGACACCGAGCGTCTGTGCCATGTTGATGACATTCTGCACGCCGGTCCGATGGATGAGGTCTTCGAACGCCGGGTCGTTGGACACGGCCGTGGCTTCCCACGGGTTCAGGTTCGTCGCGTAGTTCTCGCTCGACTCGGTGAACGGCCAAAAGCCATTTTGGCAATTTTTGGTCTGCTTCGAGAGCTGGTACTGGTACGGCGGAAAGTCCGGCGGTATGCACAGCGGCGCGTGGCTGTTCAGCACGCTCTTGCGTACGTCCATACCCTGAGAGATCGCGGTCGCGAGCACATAGGGCTTGAACGACGAACCGACCGGTTCACCGGCGAGGATCGTGTTGTAGCTGCAGTGGACCCGGACGCAGTGCTTGACACCGTAGCCCAGACCCCCGTAAAAGGCTAGGATCCTGCCGGTACCCGGCTTTTCGAGCACCGCGCTGATGTTTACATAGGAAGGCAGCGATACGCCAAGAGCCGTCATATGCCGCTTTTCTTGGCGGATGGCGCTGTAGAGCGCGTTCATCAGCCGCTCGCTGATCGTGGTGTGGATCTGCAGGCCGAGGTTGCCGAATTGGGCGGTCGAGAAGTTCAGGTGGTAGTTATCCCGCAGCTCGTGCGCGACCAGCTGCATGACGTAGCCGCGGTAACCAGGCCAGTTCGCCTGCGGTGAGGGGGGCTTGACCCGCGGAAAGTGTTTCAGGTTAGCCTTCGAGCCGGTGTTCGAAGAATCCACTACCAGGCCGTTGAACGTCGACTGATTTATCGCGCCGTCCCTGACCATGTTCGTCAGCACGTAAATCCAGCGCTGAAGCAGCGAGTTGTTCAATCCCGACGGCACAGCGGTCGGGTTCTCCGGATCGTAGCCGTACGGCGCCTGGATCATGGCGGCGATCATGGCGGCCTGGGCGACCGTGAGCTGCCAGGCTTTGCGGTGGAAATAAGTCTCCGCCGCGGCCTCCACGCCGTTGGCGCCCGCACCGAGTGGGATGGCGTTCAGGTAGTGGGAGAGTATCCACGGCTTGGGCTCCATCTTGGCCAGCTTGATCGCTACGAAGATCTCCTTGATCTTCGTCCGATAGCTGAGGTTGCCGCCACTCGTGTCGTAGTAGCGCTTGACGTATTGCTCAGTGATCGTCGAGCCGCCCTGAAGGGAGCCGCCAGACACGTCATTCTTGATCGCGCGGAGCAAGCCGGTCAGCGAGATGCCGCCTTCAGTGAAAAAACCGCGGTCCTCGGCGGCGAGCACGGCGGCGACTAGGTACTTCGACTTGTTGATCTGATCCTGAGTGAGCACGGTGCGGTCGGCGGTGCAGAAGCATCCGACTTCCTTCCCGTTGGAGAAATACACGATCGACGACTGCTGGAGCGGTTGGCTGAGCGCGACGATCGGCACCTTGGTGGAGTGGAGCACCACAAAGAACGAGGCGACGAGTACCAGTGCCATCGTCGCCGCGAGCGCTCCGAACAGCAGCGCCACTTTCTTAACCGACCAGTGCCGCCACCATCGGCCGTACCACAGTCGCCGCAGGATCTTCTTGACCGGCGAACCCGGACCGTCGCCGGGATCGACCATCCCGCGCGGGTCACGCTCGCCGCCGCGCCGCGGACCGCCAGTGCGTCCGGTGCGGTCGCCGAATCCGACTGGGTCCTCTTTCGGGTTGTAGTAGCCGGGCCTGGCCGATCCCCGCGTCGCCGACCGCCGCGCGGTCGTGGCGTAGCCAGTCGCGTCAGGCCGGGCGGTGGAGCGGGGGCGGTACCACGCTCCCGTGTCGTCCGGCGCGGGCGTGCGATAGTCGTCTGGCCCGCGGCCGCTGCTGTGCTTTCCAGTAGCGACCTTGCGGCCGCCCGGCACGCTGCGGTCACCCGGCTCCGCTTGATGATCGGCCGGATACGGCGACCCGTTGCCGCTCGGGTAGCCGGAGTATCCGTTGCCATTTCGATGGCCGGATGCCCCGTTGCTCCCGGCGTAGCCCGCTGATCCGTTGCCGTAGCTTGATCCCGATCGTCCAGCCGTACCCGGCTGCTGGCGGCCGTCCTGGCTTACCGGCCTATCCTGCCAGGACGGTCCGGGGAAGTCTTGACTACTCACCTGATCCTCGCTGGTCGGCACTTAGGCAGTCTTCAGCGGAGCGGGAGGCGTTCCGCTGGGCAACCACGCTACCCGGCTGCACCTACTGTCCCGGTACGATCTCTAGTCTGCGCTTTCATCCGCAGTTGCGCGGGCCAATCGCTCCAACGCCTGGCGGTTATCAAAAGGTGCCCGATAGATCGTCAGTCTCCGGCGCGGGCACGGCGCCGGCGCCTGACCGACGGCTCGCCAGTTCCTAGCACGTAAGACGACGCCAGATGATTCCACCCGCAACTCTGGCAGACCTCGACAACGTAGACCGTGAACTCGCCGTATTCGGCCGCCATTTCGTCAAGCTCCCTGCCCCGCTTGACCCGTCCCTCGTACTGACCAAGCTCGTCACCGTACACATACGTGACGTGCGTCAGCTTGACCTTTCGGCAGATCGGGCACCTGGTCTCGGTAGGCTCGCCGTGGAACTTGGCCGCCCGCAGCAGATAGGGGTGCGCGTCACACACGTCGGTCACGGTGGTGCGACCGGACAGTACGGACGCGAGCGTCGCGCGCCGCGCTAGCGCGTAGTCGACGATCGATCGCCTCATGACCGACAGGTTACGACGGATTCGCTGCTGCGCCGATACCCCAGCAGCTACCCAGACGTTCGCTAGCAGCGCAGTAAAGGGACGACGACCGGGCTCTAGGCAGGCCGACGGGCGCCCAACTTGCTTTCCCGCCCCATCTGACATATCTTCTCGATGTATCGACTCGATACATCGGGCCGATACGCCACGGAGAGACGGTTGCCCCGATACCGGGCCAGATCGGGTCACAGGGTCCGGGAGCGTAAGCACCGCAACGGGCAACCGCGCTGTACGCACCACGGGGCAGGAGGCACGAGCCGATATGAGCCAGCGAACCGGCGTGCTTGAGCTTGCTGTCCTTGGATTGCTGCACGAAACCCCAATGCACGGCTACGAGTTGCGTAAGCGGCTCAACTCCGTGCTCGGAGCGTTCCGCGCTTTCGGATACGGCTCGTTGTATCCGTGTTTGAAGGATCTAACCGCGCGCGGCCTGATCGCCGAGGACACGGTGCCCGACCAGGTTAAGCCGCTGGCCGGACGCCGATCCAAGATCGTCTATCGGCTAACCGCGGACGGCAAGGAGTACTTGCAGGATCTGCTCGCGCAGGCCGGGCCTGCATCGTGGGAAGACGACGGGTTCGGCGTCCGGTTTGCCTTCTTCGGACTGACTAGGGCAGACGTCAGGATGCGGATCCTCGAGGGCCGCCGGAGCCGCCTCGAGGAACGGGTCGAGTCCTTCCGGGCCGGGCTCGCCCGCACCAGGGAAAGGGTCGACAGCTACACCCTGGAGTTGCAGCGCCACGGACTGGAGTCGGTAGAGCGCGAGGTTCGCTGGCTAAATGAGCTGATCGCCTCCGAGCGACGGGCGGAGAACACTAACTCCGCTGGTCAGCTCGAAGGTGTCACCAGGAGCAGTGCCGCTCAGGCCGATGAGGCGCAGAGCAGTCACTGAGGTTATGGAAGAAAGGGAGCAATCCTCATGGGTTCGGTACGGGTAGCCATCGTGGGCGTCGGGAACTGCGCTAGTTCCCTCGTCCAGGGCGTGGAGTACTACAAGGACGCCGACCCGGCTAGCCGGGTGCCGGGCCTCATGCACGTCCAGTTCGGCCCCTATCACGTCAGGGACATCGAGTTTGTCGCCGCGTTCGATGTCGATGCCAAGAAGGTCGGCCGGGACATCGCAGAGGCCATCGTGGCGAGCGAGAACAACACCATCATGATCTGCGACGTGCCGCCGACCGGCGTGACCGTGCAGCGCGGGCCCACGTTCGACGGGCTTGGCGAGTACTACCGCGAGATCATCACCGAGTCGGACGAGGACCCGGTCGACGTCGCGGCCGCGCTCCGGGAGTCGGGTGCTGACGTGCTGGTCTCCTACCTGCCCGTCGGTTCGGACGAGGCTGACAAGTTCTACGCCCAGTGCGCGATCGACGCCGGGGTCGCGTTCGTCAACGCGCTGCCAGTCTTTATCGCATCTGACCCGGAGTGGGCCGCCAAGTTCACCGCCGCGGGCGTGCCGATCATCGGCGACGACATCAAGTCCCAGGTTGGCGCCACGATCACGCATCGGGTCCTGGCCAAGTTGTTCGAGGACCGCGGTGTCGAACTGATGCGGACTTACCAGCTCAACGTCGGCGGGAACATGGACTTCATGAACATGCTGGAGCGCAAGCGCCTGCAGTCCAAGAAGATCTCCAAGACCCAGTCCGTGACCTCGCAGATCCCGCACGAGATGGAGCGCGCCTCCGTCCACATCGGCCCGTCGGATCACGTGCCGTGGCTCGATGACCGCAAGCTGGCCTACGTCAGGCTCGAAGGCAAGGCCTTCGGCGACGTGCCGCTCAACCTGGAGTACAAGCTTGAGGTCTGGGACTCGCCGAACTCGGCTGGCGTGATCATCGACGCCGTCCGGGCGGCGAAGATCGCCAAGGACCGCGGCATCGCCGGTCCGATTGTCTCGGCGTCGTCCTACTTCATGAAGTCGCCGCCGGTGCAGTACAGCGATGACATCGCGCACCAGCAGGTGGAGAAGTTCATCACCGGCGAGGTAGACGCCTAGCACGAGCGAGCGATAGGGGGGCGGTCGGACATCGACCGCCCCCCTTGGTCACGCCGTACTCTGGTCTGGTGATCAGCGAACCGGCGGCCCGGTCGTCGTTCATCGGCGATCTGCGCACAGTGCTGGCCAGTGCGGGCTTTCGCAAGCTGTTCGCGACCAGGTTGATCTCCCAGGCGGGCGACGGGATCTTCACCGCCGGGCTGGGCACCTATGTTTTTTTCAACGTCAATACGTTCCCTAACCCGACGGCCGCGGCGATTTCCTTCGCCGTGCTCTACTTGCCGTACTCGCTGGTCGGGCCCTTCGCCGGGGTGTTCATCGACCGCTGGTCGCGCCGCCAGATCATGGTCTGGTCGGCGCTGGCGCGGGCCCTGTTCGTGGTGCTCGCCGCGCTGTTCATCGCCACCGGCACTCTTGGCCCGCCAGTCTGGCTGGCCGCGCTCGTCGTCTTCGGCGTCAACAGGTTCTTCCTGTCCGCGTTGTCGGCCGCGCTGCCGCACGTGGTCGCCGGTGACGAACTAGTCATGGCGAACTCGGTGGGCCCGACTTCTGGCACGGTCGTGGCGTTCGCCGGGGGCATCATCGCCACCGGAGTCCATCTGGTCACCGGTGGCGGACCGGTCGGATCAGCGATCACGATCCTGATCGCCGGGGCGTGCTACGTCGCCGCTAGCCTCGCCGCGACTCGCATGGCCCGGCATTCACTCGGGCCGCTTCCCGCCGATGCTGACGACCGGGTCAGCATGGGCTCGGACCTGGAGAACGTCGCGGCCGGGCTGCTGTCGGGGCTGCGGCATGTCTGGCACCGGGCACCAGCCCGGGCGGCACTGGCCGCTACCGGCGTCCACCGGTTCCTCTACGGCATCTTGCTGCTCATGTCGATCTTGCTCTACCGCAACTACTTCTACCACGGCAGCAGCGGCAACACCGCGCTCGGTCATTACCTGCCGGTGGTGATCAGCTCGGCCGTAGGCTACGGGGCGGCCGCCTGGCTGACCCCGCTGGCGACCCACCGGATGACGAACACGGCCTGGATCACCTGGCTGCTGGCCATCGGCGGCGTGGTCACCGGTGTGCTCGGGCTCAGCTTCGGGCAACCCGAGTTCGTCGCGATCGGCTTCGCACTCGGGGTCGTCGCTCAGGGCATCGCGATCTCGACCACCACGATCTTGCAGCAGGAGACGGCCGACGACTTCCGAGGCCGGGTGTTCTCCGTCAACGACATGCTCTACAACGTCAGCTTCGTGCTTGGCGCCGTGGTCAGCGCGACGTTCATGCCCAACTCAGGGCGGTCGGTTCCTATGCTGCTCGTGGCGGGCGTCGGCTACGTAGTCGCCGCGGTCGGCTACCGGCTGATCACTAATCAGTCAGCGCCGGCCGAGCCCGCTGAGCCGATGCCCGATTCGGCCGCCCAGCGAAGCAGTTCCTGAACGGCTTTGTCGTGGTCCATCGGACCGTGCTCAAGGCGCAGTTCGCGCATGTGCGCCCAGGCTCGGCCGACGATCGGTCCCTGCTCGACCCCCAGTAGCCGCATGATCTCGTGACCATCCAGGTCGGGCCTGATGGCAGCGAGTTCTTCCTGATCGGCCAGCTCGGCGATCCGCCGTTCGAGTTGGTCGTAGTCCTTCGCCAGTCGCTGCGCTTTGGCCCGGTTGCGGGTGGTGCAGTCGGCCCTGGTCAACGCGTGCAGCCTGGTCAGCTGCATCCCGGCATCGGTCACGTAGCGGCGCACCGCCGAGTCGGTCCAATCGCCGCTGCCGAAGCCGTGGAACCGCAAGTGCAGGCCGATCAAGTCGGCTACATCAGAAATAACGTCGGCGGGGAAACGCAGCGCCTTGAGCCTGGTCTTGGCCAGCTTCGCGCCCACGATGTCGTGATGGTGGAAGGCGACCCGGCCGTCCGGCAGCAGCGATCTGGTCTTCGGCTTGCCGATGTCGTGCAGCAGAGCGGCGAGCCGCAACCGCAGGTCCTGATCAAGATCGTACCGCCGCTCAAGCTCGATGGCCTGATCAAGCACGGTCAAGGAGTGCCGGTAAACGTCCTTGTGCCGGTGATGCTCGTCCACTTCCAGCCGGAGCTTCGGAACTTCGGGCAGGAAGTACTCGGCCGCGCCGGTCGAGACGAGCAGGTCGATGCCAGCCGACGGCCCGCCAGGGCGGGTGGCCAGTAGCAACTTGGTGAACTCGGCGGAGATCCGCTCGGCCGAGATGATCTCCAGACGAGGTGCGATCTGGGTCATCGCCGTCTTCACCGGCTCGGTCAGGGAAAAGCCCAGTTCGGCGACGAACCTGGCGGCGCGCAAGATCCGCAGCGGGTCATCGTCGAACGACTCCTCAGCCGGACCGGGCGTGCGCAGCACCTTGTCACGCAAGTCCGCGATGCCGCCAAACGGATCTACAAGCTCGTGCGCGGGCAGCGTCACCGCCATCGCGTTTACCGTGAAGTCCCTGCGTACCAAGTCATCGGGAAGCGACGTGCCGTAGCTGACCGCAGGCTTGCGCGACCCCCGGTCGTATCGCTCGCGACGGTAGGTGGTGATCTCGAAGATCATCTTGCCCTTGCGCATGCCGACGGTGCCGTACGCGATCCCCACCGACCAGGTGGTGTCGGCCCACTTCGACGTGATCTCGATCACGCGTTCAGGGTGCGCGTCGGTGGTCAGATCGAGGTCGCCGCCGCCGCGGCGCAGGAATATGTCCCGCACCGGCCCGCCGACGAGCGCAAGTTGGTGACCATGACGGGCGAACAGGCGGCCGAGTTCGTCAGCAACCGGAGGAATTTCAGCCAGAAACGCAGTCGCCGCGCGGCGCTGCTCTGGCGTCAGTGAAGTGGGATGGTGCACGGGCCTTTAGATTAGGCGGTCTTTAGTTGACATCCAACCTCGCCCGTGCGAGTGCGCACCGCCAACGGAACACCGAAGCCGCAATACCATGAGCGCCATGGCAAGCTCCCATGTCGCCAGGCCAACAGCGGGCCGTAAGCGCACGCTCACAACCATGTGCGCTGTCGCCGGCACCGCGATCGCGGCCGCCGCGCTCCCCATGGCCGTGGGCCCGGCGATGAGCATGGCAGCGAGTTCCGCACACACGGCAACGCGGGCGCAGGCGTCCGGGCTGACGCTAAGCGTCACCTCGGTCAACCCGTCGTACGCGACGCCCAATCACGCCATCAAGCTCAAAGGCCGGGTGTGGAACGGCGGTCACTCGTCGATCACCGGCCTGTCGGTACAGCTTTACTCCTCAACCCAGGCGTTCACATCGGAGACCGCCCTCCAAGGATTCGCGGCTGACACGGCGCCGGTCGGCGGGTCACAGGTCGCCGGAGCGACGCATCGGATCAGCAAGCTCCGGGGCCAACATGGCGTCGGCTGGACCATCGACCTGCCAGTCAGCGCGCTGCGGCTAAGTTGTTTCGGCGTGTATCCACTCACCGTCAAGGTGACCGACGCTACCGGGACGTTCACCGCCAGCGACCCAGTGCCGCTGCCATTTTGGCCGAACAAGCCGAATAGCTGCTCGACTGCCACCCGGCCGACTCCGTTCGCGATCTCATGGATCTGGCCGCTCATCGACAGCCCGCATCAGGGCGCCTGCCCCGGCTTGCGCGACAACTCGCTAGCCGCCAGCCTCGCCCCGGGCGGGCGGCTGTACGACCTGCTCTCGGTCGGCACCAGCTATGCCGCTACGGCCAGACTGACCTGGGCGATCGACCCCGCTCTGCTCGACGACGCAGCGACGATGACCCAGTCCTACCAGGTCGCCGGGTCGGCGTCCTGTGCTAATCCGACCGTGCACGCATTCGATCGGAACGCGCGGGCCTGGCTCAGCAAAGTCGGCAGCGCGACCACCGGCCAACCTGTCTTCGTCACCCCATACGCCGACGTCGACGTGGCCGGGCTCGCCCAGTACGGCGACAACGCCGACCTTAAGAACGCATTCGCCGACGGCCAACGGCTCGCCGCGCCGATTCTCCGCCGCGATCGCGTTCCCGCAGCGCTCCCGGCCGCGTCGAAAAGGCTGTCGGCCGTCGCCTGGCCCGCGGGCGGACTGCCTAGCCCCACCGTGCTTGAGAACCTTGGCGCGATGAAGATCGGCACGGTCATCCTGGCTATGCCGCGGTCGCAGCTTAATTACACCCCTGGAGCGGTCACCAGCACCATCGACGGCGTCGGTGGCGTCGGGAACAAACTGAAGGTACTGCTCGGCGACTACTCACTGAGCAACCTCCTGGCCTTGAAAGCCACGAATTCGCGGCGGCCGGGCACGATATTCAATGTCAGTCAGCTTTTCCTGGCCGAGACAGCGATGATCGTGGCCGAGCTACCCGCCACGCAACGGCCGATGGTGGTGACACCGCCGAGGCGCTGGGATCCCGCGAGCACGCTGGCCTCTGATCTGCTCGGCGACACTGCCAGCGCACCATGGCTGCGTCCGATGAACATCAACCAGATGGCCGCTCAGCCCGAGCAGCCCTATCCGTCCTCGCTGGTACGGCCGGACGCCCGGGGCGAACTCCCAGGCAAGCTGCTACGCCAGCTAAACAAGCTCGATCATCGCGTCGCGCTGCTGCAGTCGATCATGAAACCCAAGGACGACCGGCTAAGCCGGGCCGTGTATGACATCGAGTCGGCGGGCTGGGCAGGCGCCGGCGCGAGCCGGGCCCGGGCGTTGCTCAACGCCACCAGTCAGTACGTTACGAGCCAGTTCGGCGGCTTGTCGGTCGGCGGGCAGCGCGTGATCAACGTCACGCTTGGCGGCCGGGTCGGATCGGTGACCGTTACCATTCGCAACGCGCTCGACTATCCCGTCCAAGTCCGGCTTCGGGTGACGAGCAGTAACAACACGGTGGCGGTGACTCAGCGGCACAAGTTCTATGAAGTCGGCCCGCACAGCAGCAGCAGTGGAATCAAGCTGAGCGTGAACGCGACCCAGACGGGAAAGGCGAGGATCAAGGTCAGTCTTGAGTCCCCGACTGGCATCTTGCTGCCCAACCCGCCAGACAAACCATTGATCATGAAAATTAGCGCGACGAACCTTGGCACCGTGGCGCTGGTCATTTTCGCGGCCGCGCTCGCCATATTCGTGATCGCGTCTGCTGCCCAGGCGATCAGGCGCGGCCGCCCCGGGACATCGCAATCGCCGGTGCCGGTGGATCCGGCTTCCGATGGCGGACCAGGCGGCGACGAGGCCGCGAGGTTTGAGACGCGCCGGGATGAGAAGGAGGATGCCGAGACTGAGCGGTCTGGTGCCGAGTCCGTCGACACGGCAGGGTGGCTGCCCGGCGAAGATGCGCCGGAACCGCGCGCTTCGCCGGATCGAACCGATAACGTCTTTGGTGAGCGATCCGAACTGAGTTCAGTCGGCCGCCGTCCTACAAAGGAGAGTCGATGAGCTCGCCTGCGCCAGATAGCGGGCCAACCTGGACTGGCGGGGGGTCGGGGGCGCAACCTGGTCAACGGCGCGCGCCGACCCCGGCTAACGGTGCCGGGCGTCATCGGGCGCCTGGCGCGCACCGAGCCCGGGCTGACGTGAGCCGCAGCGCCCCGCCGCGCCCTGTCGCCGATCATCACAGGACGGCGGATCACGGCCAGCACCGCAGCGCCGGAGGCCCTCCACCGGGAGGAACCGCCGCCCCGAACCTAGTGCGATCGAGCAGCGTGATGGCAATTGGCACGCTGGCGTCGCGGGTTACGGGGCTGCTCCGCACCCTCGTGCTGGTACCGGCTATCGGCCAGATAGCGCTCGCCGACTCCTACAACTACGCCAACACGCTGCCGAACACCGTCTACAACCTGGCCATCGGCGGGATTCTCACATCGGTGATCGTGCCGCTCTTGGTGAACGCGGCCAAGCGCGATTCGGATCGCGGCGAGAAGTACGATCAGCGGCTGTTCACCCTTGTGACGGGTTTCCTGTTCCTCATCACCCTGGTCGCCATGCTGGCGGCAGCGCCGATCGCCAGGCTGTATGACCCGAAACCCGGCAGCGCGGCGGCCGGCCACATCCTGGTCATCTTCGCCTACTTCTTCGTGCCGCAGATCTTCTTCTACGGCGTCACGTCGCTGGCCGGGGCGATCCTGAACGCGCGCGGTCACTTCGCCGCGCCGATGTGGACGCCCGTGGTCAACAACGTCGTGGTCATCGCCGTCACGGTCGCGTTCATGGTGTTCGCCGGCACACACCAGACGGCCGGCTCGATCTCCTCGTTCGACGTGGCGTTCCTCGGTATTGGCACCACGCTTGGAATCGTCGCGCAGACCGTCGCGCTCGTTCCGGCCCTGCGCCGGGTCGGGTTCAGGTGGCGGCCGAGATTTGACTTCCAGCGTGCGGAGGTCGCGGAAATCGGCCGGATGTCCGGCTGGATGTTCTGCTACGTGCTGACAACCCAGGTCGCCTACCTGGTCACCGCGATCGTGCTGAGTTATGCGGAGAAGTCCAAGCAAGCGCAGTCGGTTGGCGCGGGGTTCTCTGCCTATAGCTACGCCTGGCTGCTATTCCAGCTTCCATACGCCGTGATAGCCATCTCGGTGATCACGGCGCTGCTGCCGAGGATGAGCGCTAACGCCTCCGACGGCCGCTATGACCTAGTGCGATCGGACTTCTCCAACGGCGTCCGGCTCGGATCGGTGATCGTCGCGCCGGCGGCGCTGGTACTCGCCGTGCTCGGACCGTCGCTCGCTGAGTTGCTGCTCAGCTATGGCAACAACAACGTGGTGCACGCACGCTATCTCGGCGTGGTGTTCGCCGTGTTCTCGGTCGGCCTGATGCCGTACATGCTGTTCCAGTTGATGCTGCGGGTGTTTTACGCCTTGCACGACAGCAAGACGCCTGCCTTGATCGGCGTGGTGACGATGGTCGCCAACGCCGCTGCCAACCTGCTCGCCGCGGCGATTTTCCCGCCGACCGTGCGGGTGGTCGCGCTCGGCGCGGGATTCGGGCTGGCCAACCTGATCGGCGCGGTCATCGCGTGGCGGGTGCTGAGCAACCGGCTAGGCGGCCTGGCGGGCCGGGAGATCGGGCGAAGCCTTGTCCGAATGCACGTCGCCGCGCTTCCCGCCGCGATCTTCGCACTGGCCGTCGCCGTCGTTGTGACTGTCGTGCTCTCGACCGCGCGGAGCGGAGCTTTCCTCATCGTAGTTGTCGGCGGCGCCGGTGCCTTGCTGTGCTACGTGGGTGCGGCGCGGGCCATGCGCCTGGCGGAGGTCACCGACTTGATTGCCATAGTGAAGTCCAGGATCCGGCGTTAAAGCACGCTGCATCAAGGTCTCCGCCTGGTAACGGTTTGCGACGCGGTAAGGTGGCTGCGGAACACCAGGGCATGTTGTGCCGCATCATTGAATTGTCCCGACCCGCCGATCAGCTTCCGGCACCAGGAGGAAGCGTCGAGAGCCTGACCTGACTCGGCGCAGCGACCGCATGACCACGTACACGTCAGAGCCAGGTACCAAACTCGGTGGGCGTTACCGGCTAGAAGACCGGATCGCCGCTGGTTCTGGGTGGGCTGCCTGGAAGGCCATCGACGAGACGCTGGCTCGCGCGGTGACGGTGTTCACATTCGCGCAAGGGTTCCCTCGGATCGCCGACGTGGTGACCGCCGCACGGGCCGCCAGCAGGCTGACAGACCCCCGGGTGGCTCAAGTCTTCGACGTCGAGGACGCCTGGGACCGTGCTTACATTGTGCTGGAGTGGGCCGCCGGGGAGACCCTCGACGACTTGCTGGCGGCAGGCCCGCTTGAGCCTGTACGCGGTGCCCGGATGATCGCCGAAGCGGCGGCGGCGCTGTCGTCGGCACACGCAGCGGGTGTCGCGCACATGTGCCTGTCCCCCGGCTCGGTCAGGTGGAGTCAGACGGGCGAGGTCAAGGTCGTCGGGCTCGGCATCGACGCGGCGCTGTCGGGGATCACGGCTGAAGATCCGGTCCTTGCCGACACTCGCGGCCTTGGCCAACTGCTGTACGCGGCGCTGACTGGCTGCTGGCCAGGGACCGACTACCCTTCGCTGCCGTCGGCGCCAGTCGCCGATGGCGAGCCGCGCAGCCCGCGCCAGGTCGTCGCCGGGATTCCGATAACGTTCTCCGATCTCGCCTGCCGGGCCATGCACCTGCAGTCACGGGAAGGCAGCCCGCCCGTGGTGACGCCGGGTGAGCTTTCTCATGCGCTCATGGCCGCCCTGCCGCCGGCACCGATTCCCTCCGCGCCACCGCCACCGGCCAGGCGGGACCGACGCGCCGAATTCGGCCAGGATCCATCGGATGACCCCTATTGGCCGGGTCGTGATCGGTCCGGCGTCGACCGGACCGGTGGCTGGGGCGGATACGACGGGCGTCAGACAGGTGGCTGGCAGCACGAAGATCAGGCCCGTCCAGAACCTGATTGGTCCCGGTACGCCGACGGCGAGTTCGCCGGTGCTGATGGCCTTCGGGGTGCCGAGCGCCGGGGGCACCGAGGCAGTCCGGGAGGCCGCGATCAGTCGAACCAGTCGGGGTGGATGGGCCGCGGTCGGCGTGGTCAGCGCGCGGTGCCGTTGCTCGGCTCGACAAAGCTGCCGGTCAAGATGGCCGCGGCGGCAGGCGCACTAGTTGTAGTCGCCGTCGTCGCGACCGTGGCGTTGTGGCCCGGCAGCAGCGCTCGGCCGCAGACGACCGGCCATCACCGGGTCAAGAAGACGACTCCATCGGCGTCGGCTGCCACGTTGGTGCCGGTCCGGGCGACTGGATTCGACCCGTTGCGGAGCGTCAAGGAAGATCGCAACAACGAGAACACGCAGTATGCGGCGTATGCGATCGATTCAGACCTGCGATCGGCGTGGGACTCGCAGTGGTACGCGACGGACGAGTTCGGCGGTCTCAAGGCGGGCGCTGGCCTCCTGCTCGACATGGGCAAGTCGGTGACCTTCCGTTCAGTCGTGGTGACGTTCGGTTCGGTCCCTGGCGCCAACGTGAAGCTGCTCGTCGGCAACTCGGCGGTCCGCAGCGCGGCGAATCTGGGCTCGATGACAACGGTCGCCTCGGCAAGCGACGTCAGCGGACAGACGACCTTCCGCATCAGCAGCGCTACGACCGGCCAGTTCCTCGTGATCTGGTTCACCAAGCTCCCGCCGAAGCCGGGCAGCGGCCACTTGTTCATGGCCGCGGTGTACAACGTCGTGGTGCACGGCGTCGGCTGATCACACTTTCCGCTGGTCAGCGTGCTTTGGGATAGCTCGGTGACGCGCCGTCGCCGAGGCGCTACCCCTGCGGGTTAAGCTACCTGCAAGTGGGTCAGCCGATGCGGGATCTGACGGCGGTAGAGCGCATCACTGGCAGATCAGCTCGACGCACATCGGGAGACGCGACGAAATCGCAGGAGTCTGGCGGTACGGGATCGGGTCGGTCCTTGCCTGCACAGCGCGTCGCTCCTGAACCCAGCGGACCGGTCTCGGACGCAGAGTTGCTGGCCAGGCACGTTGATGGCAACCCCGATGCTTTCGGCGAGCTATTCCTCCGGCACAAGGACCGGTTGTGGGCAGTCGCGCTCAGGACGCTGTCCGATCCTGAGGATGCCGCCGATGCCCTGCAAGACGCGATGATTTCGGCCTTCAGACGGGCGAATAGCTTCCGAGGCGACGCGGCGGTGACCACCTGGCTGCATCGGATCGTGGTTAACGCTTGCCTGGACAAGATGCGCAGGCGGACCGCGCGTCCCGAGGTCAGCGGCGGCGACGACCGGCTGCTTGAGACGATGGCCGTAGGTGATCCTGGTCTTGACCCGGCGGCTGGCAGCGAGGTCTCGCTTGAGGTCGCGGGCGCGCTCAGACAACTGCCGTATGACCAGCGAGCCGCCTTGGTGCTGGTGGACATGCTCGACTTTCCAGTCGCCGAGGCCGCCGAGATTCTCGGCGTCGCTCAAGGCACCGTCAAGAGTCGCTGTGCTCGCGGGCGGGCTAGGTTGCTGCCGAGACTCGCCCACCTGCGCCAGACCGGGAACCGATTGGACGCCAGATCCGTCCTACCTGCGCAGGAGGGGAGTGACGAGGCGCATTGATCGGTCATTTCAGTGCGGACGAACTGGCTAGCTACCGCGCCGGGACGGTGAGTGACGGCAGGGCAGCCAGAATCGCTGCGCACCTTTCTAGCTGCACTCGGTGCGCGGATGTCGACTCAGGACTTGCCGATGTGTCCGCGATGCTGTCGAGCATCCCCGTTCCGGCGATGCCAGAGCAGCTAACGTCGCGGCTGCAGGCCGTGATCTCCAATGAAGCGGCCATGCGCAGCGCGGGAACGACTATGCCAGCGCGCAGTGCTTCCGATCCTGGCGTCGCCGGGGAACCTGCTTCGACGATGATCCCCGGCCGTCCCGACCTGCCGGAGCGGACCGGGCGACGGCGGGCGCACCGCCCGCGCGCGAGGGTCTGGTCGTCACCGCTGGCGCTGCGCAGCCTGGCCGCGGCCGGAGTTCTGGTGCTGCTGGTAGGCGGCGGTATCCTGCTCGCCAACGGGCGCGGTGCGCAGACGCGGAACACGGCGGGCAGTGAGCCGGCATCCAGGCCGGCTAGGAATCGGCCGTCAGCGGCCATCGTGGGGTCGGGCGCGGCCACTCCGCTGCGATATCGGCACGCCGGGCAGCTCGAATACGCGAACGCCGTGAGATCGGACGCGAACTATACGAAGGCGAGCCTTCCTGCTGGCGTCCGCGACGAGGTGAAGGCCTCGGCCCAGGTCGCCAGCCCAGCACCGGGGATCGCGCCAAGCGGCGCCGCCCCGTCAACGAGCCATCGTGGGCTCAATAGCGGCGTGATCAGCCAGCTTGAGTCCTGCCTGGCCGCAGTGACGACCGGCCACTTGGTGCAGCTCGTCGATGTAGCGCACTACCTAGGCAAGCCGGCCACGATCATCGTCTTGAAGCCAGTCAACAACGTATTCGATGTGATAGTGGTTGGCCAGGCATGCGGCCCGTCGGGTCAGAACGTCATCACCAGGTTGACGGTCCCGAAGGAGTAGGCCCCGCACTACTCGGGAATCTCGCGAGCTGCTGCTCGGTTGATGCCGGTGCGGTTCGATTAAAGGAGCAAAGGCACGTGACTGACACTCGCGATGTCATCATTATCGGCTCGGGCCCGGCGGGGTACACGGCGGCGCTGTACGCGGCGAGGGCAAAGCTGAGCCCGCTGGTCTTCGAGGGCTCGGTCACCGCGGGTGGCGCGCTGATGAACACCACGGAAGTGGAGAACTTCCCAGGTTTCCCTGACGGAATCCTTGGCCCTGACCTGATGGACTCGATCCGCAAACAGGCCGAGCGGTTCGGCGCCGAGCTTATCGCCGACGATGTTGTCGAGGTGGACCTGACGGCCAACCCCAAGCTGGTAACGACCGTGGACGGCGCGCATCATGGTCGCGCGGTGATTATCGCTAGCGGCTCCAGCTACCGTGAGCTTGGCGTCCCCGGCGAGAAGCGGCTTGCCGGGCACGGAGTCTCCTGGTGCGCGACGTGTGACGGTTTCTTCTTCCGCGAGCAAGACATAGCGGTCGTCGGCGGCGGGGACTCGGCTATGGAGGAGGCGACGTTCCTTACCAGGTTCGCGCGGTCGGTGACCATCGTGCACCGCCGGGACAGCCTGCGCGCTTCGAAGATCATGCAGGACCGGGCGATGTCGGATCCGAAGATCCGGTTCGCCTGGGACAGCGAGGTCGTCGAGATGGTGGGCGAAGACAGGCTGACCGGCTTGCGGCTGCGGAGTCTCAAGACCGGTGACGAGAGCGTGCTGCTGGTCACCGGCGTGTTCATCGCGATCGGACACGACCCACGCAGCGACATCTTCCGCGATCAGCTAGCTACGGACGCTGATGGTTACCTGCTTGTCGAGCAACCATCGACGCGGACGGCGATACCGGGCGTGTTCGCGTCAGGAGACGTAGTCGACCGGAACTACCGCCAGGCCGTCACCGCGGCGGGCACCGGTTGCGCGGCCGCGATCGACGCTGAGCGATGGCTCGCCGATCAGGACGCCTGAGAGATCTTCACCTCCTGCGGCCACCCAGCGGCCCGCAGACGCCATCGGAAATGAGAGGAAGTCCATACAGTGGGCGAAGCAACCAGGGCAGTGACCGACGCGACCTTCGAAGGGGACGTGCTGCAGAACACCAAGCCCGTCCTAGTCGATTACTGGGCGGAGTGGTGTGGTCCGTGCCGGCAGGTAGCCCCGGTACTCGAAGAGATCGCCGCGGAGTACAGCAGCAAGATCGACATCGTGAAGCTTAATGTTGACCAGAATCCGCAGGTCGTTAAGACCTACGGCATCATGAACATCCCTACGCTAACGGTCTTCAAGGACGGGCAGGTCGTCAAGGAGATCGTCGGCGCCAAGCCGAAGTCAGCATTGCTACACGAACTTGAGGAGTTCCTCGTCTAGACAGTCCCAAGTCCGGTCCGCTTCCGCTCTGCCGCCACCGTGGACCCGCAGTGGACCCACCGTGGCCCTACCGTGGCCCAACCCGCGGGGCCCGGCTACGCACCGTGGGCCCCTTGCTGTTGATGCGGGCCCGGGCGCGCGTGCAGCGTGGGCCCCGCGCTGTCGCTATGGCGGACTCGTGGGCCCCTTGCTGTTTGGCGCGGCCTGGGCGCGCGGCGCCTGGGGGCTGGTTACTCCTCCAGGGCGGTGATGGCGCGTTCCACGTTTTCGCGGGAGGATCCGCTTGAGCATCGCGACCCGGCCGCGGCCTTCCCGACTAATCCTCCAAGATCAAGAACCCGGTACAGCAACGAGTGCCCGGCCAGCTCATCGCACAGGTTCCTGGCATTGGCCCGGACCGCAACGTCGCTCCGGAGCTGTCGCGGTAGCACAATGCCGCTTAGCCTAAAGGATCTTGAAGATCTGCGACGGTGCCCCGGCGTTGCCGCTCAGCCCCGATTCCAGCAGCTACGTCGTCCCGGAGCTGGTGCATGTGCCCGTGTAGAAGTAGCACGTAGGTTCTCAACCTGGCCAGCTGCTATGTGGCAGACGCTGGCTCTGCCCTGTCCCGGGCAGCTTCGCCGGGCCGACGTTGCTGCCTTGTCACGATGGTGCTGCCCTGTCACGATGCCGGTTGGCTTGAGCTGATCGCAGCCGCTGGCAGGCAGCAGCACGGTTCCCGGGCTGTGGTGGCCTGTCCCGGGCCGGGAACAGCGACTATCCCGCGCTGTCGCTATGACGGCAGCGGCGAGGCCGCGCTGTCTGGCCGGCAGCTCCCCGGACAGCAGCAAGGTTCCCGCGCTGCGGCCAGGAGGGCGGGCAGTGCCCGCGCCGCCGGCCAGGGCGGCGGTGCCGGGCCGGCGGTGCTGGTTGATGCCCGGGACGGCCGCGACACGCCAGCGAGTTATTTCTAAGCGCGTCCCAACAGCTACGTCGGCCCGGAGCTGCTGCTCCAACGACAACGCAGGGCCGACGTTGTTGCCGGGAAGAGCGTCCTAGCAGCAACGTCGTCCCGGAGCTGCTGCTCCGATACCGCTCCCGGCCGCGGGCCGTCGTCCCGGAGCTGACCCGCTTCCCGGAGCTGACCCGCTGCCGGACCGGGCCGGGCAAACGGTCACCTCCGGTTGCCTGCGAGCACGAACAGGCAGGTCACAAGCATGATCAAAATACGCTAAGCGGCGTTGCGCGGTAGCAACAACAGCGGGCCGACGTTGTCGTTCGGGAACCACGACCGCACCATCCGCGGGCACTCGGCTAGCGTGGGGTGAATCAACTCAGCATATGATTTTTGCCAATAAAGAAGGATCTCAATTTTGGCCGCTATGACCTGGGCGCGGGTCAGGCCAGGCGTAGAGGGCGTTCCGGGGTCATCGAACCAAGTAGCCGCTCCAGGGCAACCTCGACGTCCTCACGCCAGGACATCGCGGTCTTGACTTCGAGCCTCAGCCGGGGGTACCGCAGATGCGGGCGCACGGTCTTGAAGCCCACTGCGAGCAGGTAGTCGGCGGGGGTGACGCAGCTTAGGCCATCGGGTTTAAGGTCGCCGAAGGCCTCGACCGCCCGAATGTTCCGCCTGGTCAGATCCTTGACCAGGCCTTGGATCAGCATCCGGCCAAGGCCGCCGCCAGAGAATTCGGCGAGGATGTGGGCGTTCATCATCAAGACCGCGTCCGCGCTCACCGGGCTAGTCGGGAATGCGACCGACCGCGGCACGTACTGCGGCGGCGCGAAGAGCACATAACCGGCGGCGACCCCGTCGACATAGACGATCTTCCCGCAACTGCCCCATTGGAGGAGGACGTTGGAAACCCAGGACTCCTTCTCAAGAGCCGTATCGCCTTCCTCGATCGCGCGCGCCTGACTCACTGGGTCGAGTTCCCAGAACACGCAGCGTCGGCACCGAGACGGGAGGTCGTCAAGGTTGTCCAGCGTAATACTGGCGAGACGGCGCGACACATGGCACCTCTGTTACCCGAATTCGGATGGCTAGCATCGCCGGCGCCCACATGCCCCCCATAGCGGCTTCGAACGTCGCTGGCGTCCGTTCCGGCATTGCCTATCGTACCGTGATCGTCGGCGCCACCTACGGCTTCCTGGGCGAAAGCTTCAGGTGCAAAAACGGGACTGATCCTGTCTCCGAGTCTTCACGTGCTCCCGATAACCTTTGCCGATGACCACTGGACGCAAGAGCTTCGGTAGCGACAATCAAGCAGGTGCGCATCCTGAGATCCTGCGCGCGATGGCGGACGCCAACGTCGGCGACACCGATCCCTACGGCGATGACGAGTGGACGCGGCGCGTCACCTCCGAGTTGGCCGCGGCGTTCGGCGCCAGGGGCTCGCTGCTGGTATTCAACGGTACAGCCGCCAACGTGCTGGGCATTAGTCTCCTGCTGCAGCCATACGAGGCGATCATCTGCGCCGAGTCGTCGCACCTCAACGTCGACGAGTGCGGCGCGACGGAGCGGGTGCTCGGCAACAAGTTGCTGACGGTACCCACTATGGACGGCAAGCTCACACCCGACCTGGTGAGGTCTAGGTTGTCCGGGCGGGGTGACGTGCACAGAGCGCAGCCGCGCGTCGTACAGATCGCTCAGGTGACGGAGTTGGGTACCTGCTACTCGCTTGATGAACTGACTCAGCTTAGAAAGTTGTGCAGCGCAGAGGGACTATACCTGCATGTCGACGGGGCTCGGCTGGCCAATGCGGCGGCCTACCTTGGCTGCGAGCTTGCGGACCTGGCCGCCGCCGCCGACGTCTTGAGCTTCGGAGGCACCAAAAACGGGGCGCTAGCCGCCGAGGCCGTGCTCGTGATGCGGGACGAACTGGTCATAGGTGGCCCGTTTAGCCGGAAGCAGCATATGCAGTTGGCCTCGAAGATGCGATTCATGGCTGCTCAGTTCGCGGCTCTGATGGAGGACAAGCTGTGGCTGCGCAGCGCCCAGCACGCGAACGCCATGGCCGCCAGGCTGGCGGCCGGAGTCGCGGATGTCCCCGGCGTCTCCATTCGGTACCCGGTCCAGTCCAACGCGGTTTTCGCGGTGTTGAGCGCCGAGCGCATCGCGGCGCTGCAACAGGAATGGACCTTCTACATGTGGGACGAGAACGAGAGCGTCGTTCGCTGGATGACAGCGTTCGATACGAGCGAGGAAGACGTGGACGCGTTCCTGGATGCCATCAGGGCGAGCGGCACGGTGTAACTCTGTTTCACGTGAAACCGAGTTTTCGACGCGGCAGCGGTGCGTCTAACTGGCTGATGGCGGGGCTGGCTGGCCGGGAGTGAAGTCCGGCGAAATCGTCTTGACAATGCGATCCAGGTCATCAAGGGAGGCGAACTCCACGACAATCTTGCCCTTGCGCTGGCCCAGCTCAACCTTCACTCGCGTGTCGAGCACATCAGACAGCCGACCAGCGAGGTCAGCCAGCCTGGGGGCGACGGGTTGCTTTCGCGCCTGCTGTCGAGCTGGCTTGGCCGTGCCGCCGCCCATCGCGACGATCTCCTCGACAGCCCGCACAGAGAGGCCTTCGGCCACGATGCGATGGGCTAGCTGTTCTTGCGCGGTCGCGTCCGCAATTCCGAGTAGGGCTCGGGCGTGCCCCGCACTCAGCACACCAGCCGCTACTCGCCTCTGCACCCCGGGCGGGAGGTTCAGCAGCCGGATCGTGTTAGTGATGTGCGGGCGCGACCGGCCAATCCTGCGAGCGAGTTCCTCGTGGGTGGCCTCGAAGTCGTCCAGCAGTTGCTGGTAAGCGGCCGCCTCCTCGAGGGCGTTCAATTGCTGGCGGTGCAGGTTCTCGATGAGCGCGTCCCGCAGGAGGTCGCCGTCCGAGGTCTCTCGCACAATGGCGGGAATCACATCCAGGTCGGCCAGCTGACACGCCCGCCACCTGCGCTCGCCCATGACGATCTGATAGTCGCCGCCGACGATCTTCCTGACTACAACCGGTTGCAGGAGCCCCACGACCTTAATCGAGGCCGCAAGCTCCGCAAGTGTCTCTTCGTCAAAGATCTGCCGGGGCTGGCGTGGGTTCGGCGAGATCGACGAGACCGGTATCTCGTCAAAATAGGCTCCGGGTATGGCACCAAGATCCACTGGGGCCGACTCTGCTGATCCGCTCGAAGCCGAAGCCGGTGCATCCGCCAGGCCGATCGGAGTAGTCGGGATCAGAGCACCCAGACCCTTACCCAGCCCCCGCTTCTGTTGCGCCATAACCTCTCCCTGCCGAACTCCCGCCACACGGCCAGCTCACCGACCGAGCCTGTCTCCATCCTGCCAGGCCAACCAGCCGCACGTTCCAGATCCACCCACCCCCTGTGGATAATTCCTCCGGACCCGCTGCTAAGGACTCCCCAGATTGACTCCCCAGATGAGGACGGAGCCTAGCCCGGTAGTGTTCTGCGGTGCGATACGACCCTTCGTTCTATGACGGCGCGGCCATCCACTACCGGTGCGGCAGACCCCCGTACTCGCCCCAGCTTGAGGCTCTGCTCGCTGAGGAACTCGGACTGGATCGCAGCGGAAGGCTCCTGGACGTCGGGTGCGGTCCCGGCATCCTCACCGTACGACTGGCCTACCTCTTTGAGACCGCCATCGGCATCGACCCCGATCCGGCGATGATCGCCGAGGGTCGCCGGGCCGCCCGGGAGCGTGACATAGCGAACATCACCTGGATCCAGGGCCGGGCCGAGGAGCTTCCCGAGGTGGCGCCCGGGCCGTACCAGCTCGTCACGTTCGGCCAGTCGTTCTACTGGACCGACGAGGTTCCGGTGGCCGAGGCGGTGTACGACATGGTGGAGCCGGGCGGAGCCCTAGCCCTTGTCGGGCATAAGGCCGAGGGGCGGGCCGTCCCACCGAGCCCCGGGCCGCCGCGGATTCCGCACGATGAGATCAGGGAACTGGTGCGGAAGTATCTCGGATCGACGAGGCGAGCGGGCCAGAGCACCGCGCCGGTTCAGGCCCTCAGCCTCCAGGACGCCCTTGCCAGTACCCGGTTCGGCGCGCCCCGGGTGATCTTCGCCCCCGGCATCCCTGACCACGTGCAGGATGTCGAGGGCGTCCTGTCCAATTACTTCTCCATGTCTTTTGTCGCGCCGCACCTGTTTGGCGACCGACTCGAAGAATTCGCCGGCGAGGTTCGAGAGTTGCTGAGGGAGCGAGCTCCCGAAGGCGTTTTCTGGGACTGGCCCGGTGACACCGAAGTGATGCTCGTCCGCAAATGACCGCGCAGGGAGACGGAACGCGCAGCCTTCGCGTCCCCTCCACAATCGAGGTGAGCGCGGCCCAACGTGGACGGACTGGGAGACCGCTCCTGTCTTTCGTCGGTCCGGCGCGCCATGATCAACTACCGCAGGGCTACCCACCGTTCCGTGGTCGGGCTGTTCGCATGTGGCTGCGGGACTTCGGAGTCGTGGCGCTCTCCGAGAGCCGAGAACCGCCTATCAGGCGGTGGCGGCTTTGGAGTTGCTATGGGCCAATTCTCTAGCCGCTTCTAGGTAGGCGAGCGCGCCGCTTGAGCCTGGATCGTAGGTCATGACTGATTGACCGTAGCTCGGTGCTTCGGAAACGCGGACGCTGCGCGGGATCACCGACTGGAGGACTAGGTCGCCAAAATGGCTCCGGACTTCATCAGCGACTTGAGATGCCAGTCTGGTCCTGCTGTCGAACATCGTGAGCAGGATCGTGCTGACCTTGAGGCCTTGGTTGAGATGGTTCTTGACGAGCTCGACGGTTCTGAGCAGTTGCTCCAAGCCCTCGAGCGCGTAGTACTCGCACTGGATCGGAATCAGGACTTCGGGAGCCGCCACGAGCGCGTTGACCGTCAACAGGCCGAGCGATGGCGGGCAGTCGATGAAGATGTAATCCAGGCTCGATGCGTCGTACTCCGAGACGGCCCTCGACAGTCTCGACTCCCTGGCGACCAAGGGAACCAGTTCTATCTCCGCGCCTGCCAGATCGATGGTCGCCGGAGCGCAGTGCAGCAACGGAAATCCTTGGACCTGCTTGATCACGTCGGTAAGCGCTAGCCCGTCGACGAGCACGTTGTAAATCGACGATGTGCCCGATCGGTGTTCCACGTCAAGCGCCGTTGACGCGTTACCTTGCGGATCGAGGTCCACGACCAAAACCTTTGAGCCGTGCATCGCGAGACTCGCCGCGAGGTTGACAGCCGTTGTCGTCTTGCCGACGCCGCCTTTCTGGTTGGCGATCGTGAGGATCCGGCACGCTCGCGGACGCGGCCACGGCTTGCTGCTTGCCCGCGCGTTCATCGCGGCTTGAGCAGCCCGTGCGATCGGCGTATCCGCCGACGCATCCGGCGCTACAGGAACTACCACCTCGGCCTCACTCTCATCCTGAGCGCTTTCCGCGCCAGAGTACGTACCCGCGATAATAGGCCCGTCTTCGGCCTGGGGTTGCAGCCCGCCGAGAACGGAGTGCTCGGCGGATGGAAAAGCTGCAGGATAATCCGTTCTGAGCTCCGCCGAACTAAATTCCCTCACCTGCTCGCCTGTCGCTTCGGCGGTGCCGAATTCATCAGGTCCCGACTGCCGCCAGCTAAGCGGTCGGCCGTGCCGGGGCGTCGCTGGCGACCATTTCCGCGACTCGTGCTCGCCCAACTCGGGCTCACCCCATGCGGGCATCCCGTCGTCGCGTTCATAACGAGGCGCGGGCTCTTCGGCCCGCTCGCTACTCGAAATCGCGCCGACTCCTGGCTCCTGTGTCGCACCAAATCCGCCGGGCTCGAACTCGTCCGGGCCAGAACGAGCCGATTCCGACCGGTCATGCCCCAACTCGCCCCACCCGAGCCCTGCCGACTCAGCTCCACCGTGCTCAAGGCCACCTAGCTCAGCGCCTGCCGACCCGACCCCGGCCGACCCGGACCGAGCAGACCCGGACCGAGCAGACTCGGACCGAGCAGACTCGGACTCGGCCGACTCAACCGGACCCGACTCGAAGCCGGTCGGCTCAGAACCGCCCGACTCGAACCGCCCCGGCTCGGCTCCACCCGACTCCGACGAGCCGGTCTTCCATCGACTCGATCCCAGCCGTCCGCGATCCGGCGCATCCCGCCCCGCCCAGCCTGACACCCACCCGACCGATCCCAGCGGTCCTCGGTCCGGCTCCGCTGACCTCGACGCGTTCAGCGCTCCTCCGACCGACCCGACGTGCCCGGACTCCGGCTCCGGCCATCCAAGCGAGGACACCCCTCCGACCGACCCGACGTGCCCCGCGTCCGGCTCCGTCGGCCAGCGCGTCGCCTCGCCCAGCCCTGGCTCATCCGGCGAGACCCATGGCCGGCCGCTAGCCTCTTCCTCGACCGCCACTTCGACGTCGGACCGCTGCCAATATTCCGGACGCCGCGCTCCGACATAGCCACCAGCGACATCTGCCGCCCGTGCAGCCATCTCACTTGCGGGCCACTCAACCGGCTCTGGGCTAGCTGGCTGTTCGGTTTCACGTGAAACAAACGAAGAGGGCGCCGTCGCTCGATCCTCTGGTCGGCCGGACCTCAGTGACGGCCATCCCAAGCCGTGCCCATTCGCGAATCCGTCGCCCGAGAACGCAACATCCGCGTCCTGTGACGCATCCGCCGCTGGCCACCCAAGGCCCGACGGTGCGCTTCGAGTCCCCCACAAGACAGTCGCCCCCTTTACCTCAGATCTGCGGTCGCCCCGCCACTCATGCCCGTTCGCCCCCTCCGGCGGTCGTGCCCGCCGGGCGACCTCATCACCCGGGATTTTCTCGCTCAGAACCACCCTTCGCCGGACCGCTTCCGCCGAGACGGCCTCAGCCACCCCACCGACACCTAGCCCTGCAGCCGCCTCCCACCGCGCAGATCGCGGAGTAGCGACATCGGCTCGTGCGTGCCTTCCCTGCCCGGCCGTCGCCTCGCCATCCCGCAGGGCGTCAGTCGCCCACGTGGCCCGCGGCCACCCAATTCTTGCTTCTCTAGACTCAGCGCCGAAGTTCGAACCGGACTCCGGCCATCCCAGACCAGATCGAGCGGCCGTCATCAACTGCGTCCCCTCGCCAGTTGGCACCTCGGACAGTATGCATGGCTCTCCGGGCAGCCATCGCCGACCGGTCAGATCAGCCTTAGCCTAAGCTGACGGGCCCCCGGTGAGCGACCTTGCACGGAGCTCTGGCCGGCGGGACGGTCTGGCACAGGACTTGACCCAGACCAGCGCGCACCGGCGTTGTCACGGCTTCGGCGCTGGTGGCGTGCGGTGCTCGCGCCTGATTGTCATGCTGTCCCGGAGGTGGCTGACCGTGTTCAGCATGATGGCCGCGGCGGCCTCGGGCGTCCGGGTATTTCCCGCTTGGGTGAGAGCGGTGACCAAAGCGGATGCGAGCTCGATCACCTCGGCGGGTGGATTGGCGAGACGGGCCTGCACCTCAGGACCGAGCACCAGGGCGGCTGAGGCGGCGGCCTGCCGGGCTCGGGCGAGCTGACTGGCGAACTCCGTGCTGGTGATCTCTGACGGCTCGCAGACCCGGCCGGCATGGTCCATGTCCACGTACAGGCCGCGTCGCTTGAGGCGATCCGCCTCCTCGGCCGACGCGCTCAGGGTACTCAGGATCTGCGTGGCTTGCGCGGCGGGCATGCCCGCGAGCTTGGCCGCCAGCCCGGGCGGATCGATCGGCACCGCAGCGACCAGCAGTCCTCCAACCTGCTTGAGCTGGTGCCACTCCAGCATCCGGCCGACGGGTGCCCGCGTTCGCAGCCTCTTCGGCAGGACCGCCAGCGCGACCAGGCAGACTGCCTTGCCGGACTCCTCGACCGCGAGCGCAGCCAAGGAGTAGGCCCGCGCCACAGAACCCGAGCCTGCCAGCGTCTCGGCGTCTTGCAGCAGACCTAGCACGTTGCGCGCGGCGGCGAAAGCGCACGCGGACAGCTCGGCTCTGCTTGCGGCCTTGATGGCTCGAAGATCCACCTTGCCAGCCTAGCCAGCCATCTCGCTCGGAGATCATCTCCCGCCCGCCGACCCTCGCCGGGCACGCGCAGCACCGCCGCCCTCACAATGCCCCAGGCACCCCAGGCACCCCAGGCACGACAGCAGATCCATCGCGTCTCTTTGAACGCCCCGCCTGCCGAGCGCCAACGCGGCTAGTCCGGAACCGCACCACGGTCGTCGGTTGGCTCAGCACCGCCGCTCCGGCGGTGACGATCTCGACCTTGCCGACACCCAGCCGCCTCAGCACCGGTCCGGCCTCCTCAAGCTCCTCGGCGGCCGTGGCACCCTTGAGAGCAAGGACCAGCCCACCTGGCTTGGCCACGCCCGCCGCCAGCCCGGCCAGCCGGTCGAGCCGCGCCACCGCCCGCGCCGTTACCACGTCAGCTCTAAGCCGACCCGCCAACTCCTCTGCCCGCGCTCGTCTGACCTCGACATTGCTGAGCCCCAAGATCCTCACGCACTCGGCTAGGAACGTCGTCCGGCGCGCCATCGGTTCCACCAGGATGACGTGGACCTCCGGCAGCAGCATCGCAAGCACCACGCCGGGAAGACCGGCACCTGAGCCTATGTCGACCAGACTCCCGATCGGCGGCACCAACTCGGCGACCACCGCGCTGTTGAGCAGATGGCGGTCCCAGATTCGTTGTGTCTCAGCCGGTCCGATCAGCCCACGTTCGACGCCCGGACCGACTAGCAACTGCGCGTACGCCTGCACCGTCGGCAACGCGGCTCCAAAGATCAGCCTCGCCACCTCGGGCGGCGCTGGCATTTGCTCACCGGCCGACCCAGCCGTACGGTCCGCCGGCTCGTCAGCCGACAGGGAGGACAACCACCCTACGATTCGGGTCGATGCCCTCAGACTCGCTCCGCAGGCCCGCGGCCGCGATCGCATCGTGGACGATCTTGCGCTCGAACGCGTTCATCGCGGCTAGCGCCTTCGCCTCGCCACTGCGCTTAACTTCCTCGGCGACGCTCGTGCCAAGCTCAGTCAGCTCAGCCCGACGCTGAGCGCGGTATCCGCCGATGTCCAGCATGAGCCTGGTGCGCCCGCCGGCTTGCCGGTGCACCGCCAGCCTGGTTAGCTCTTGCAGCGCGTCGAGAACTTCGCCGCGCGAGCCGACTAGCTCATCCAGCGTGGCGCCGACGACCGACACGACCGCCCGATCTCCTTCGACATCCATGTCGATGTCGCCGTCGAGATCCGCGACGTCAAGCAGGCCTTCGATGTAGTCGGCGGCGATCTCGCCTTCTAGCTCCAGATCGGCCAGTTCCGGCTCGTCATCGTCAGCCTCATCACCGTCGGCCGGCTTATCAAGACCCGCCGAATCTTCGATGTCGGTGTCCGCAAGCTCATCGGGTGCCAACTCCTCAGAGTCAGCAAGGACGTTCTCCCCTTGGCCCACGACGACTTCCTCCTAGTGAGTACACGCGTTTCAGCCAGGTTCTCAGGCGAGTATGCTCTCCCGAACTTAGCGCTTGCCCGACCGCTTACTGCGGGACTGCCGCTGAGGCTGATTCCTGACGATCTTAGCCTCCGGCTCGACGGGCGCGGGCGGCTCTGGCTCGGGACGGTTTCTGGCGAACCTTCGCAGCACGCCACCGCTGTCCTCCGCAGGCTGGTGCCCGTTGGCCGACTCCTTGGCGCCCCGGCCTACAGGGGTATTGCGCGCCGCGCGCCCGCCATTCGCCGACGGTGCAGCTGACGCGCTCCCGGGCCGGGCAGTCCCGCTCCGCGATCCTGTGCCTGGCTTCGCCGGCTTCGCATCGCTCGGCCGCTTGTCGCCCGAACTCGCGTGACCATTGGCGCTTATCGCGCTCCCGTCCACGGCGTCGGCAACAGCTCCGTTAGCGTCCGCCGAACCGCCTCGCTTATCGGACGACCCAGACGACCCAGACGACCCAGACGACCCGCCGCCGCTCCCCGTACCCGGTCGCGGCCGACCCGAGCCACTCGACAATCCGAGCGCGGTCGCTGGCTTCGTGCCCGACTTGCCGATCGGCATGTTCCCGCCGGTCGCCGCCGCAGCAGCGCCAACCGGGTACTTGCGCAACAGCACGTACTGCTGGCCGAGTGTCCACAGGTTGGTCATGACCCAGTACAGGACAAGACCGAACGGCCAGTACAAGCCGGTCAGGGCGAACAGTGGCATGACGTAGGCCATCAGCTTCTGGGACTGACCCATCGGACTGTCCGAACCGGTCGGCATCATGCCGCGCTTCATGCTCTGCCGGACGGTCAGGTAGGTGGTTCCCATGCTGACCAGGACCACAAGCACCACGACCACATGTACGTGCAGCGACGTTCCGTGCAGGAACGTGTCCTTGATCTTGACACCGAAAATCTCGGCCTTGCCGACATTGGTAACGAACGCCTGCGTCAGGTGGTACTTCAGCGGCACTTTCGGTGGGGCGTACTCCGCAATGTTGCGCAGTACGCTGAACAATGCAAAGAAAAGCGGCATCTGGAGTACGACTGGCAAGCAACCCATCAGCGGGTTGACCCCCGCCTCCTGGTACAGCTTCATCGTCTCCGCGTTGAGAGTCTCTTTGTCGCCCTTGTACTTCTTGCGAAGCTCGGCGATCTTCGGCGTCAACGCGGTCATCGCCCGTTGCGTGTGCATCTGCTTGATGAACAACGGAAGCATGATCAGCCGCATCGCCACGACAAGTGCGGCGATCGAAAGCACCCAGGTCACGCCGCTGGTCGCGCCGAACACCGGGCCAAGCACGTTGTAGATGTGCATGATGACCCAGGCGACCAGGTCGTTGATCGGGTTCAAGATGCTCAATGCGTTAGTTCCCTTGCTCTAGCATTCGCCGCGCGACCGGCGCCAGCCTTCTGCGGCTGCGTAGCGCCATCGCCCCTGGCTGGCGGTACCGGGTCAAGGCCGCCAGGATGAAACGGATGACACCGGCTCAGCCGGCGAACTGCCAGCCAGCTACCTCGGCCCGCACCGTGGACCTGGATCGCTTCAAGCGCGTAGGCGCTGCACGAGGGGTAAAACCGGCAGCGCTCCATCAACAACGGGCTGACGAATCTCCGGTAGCCCGCAACCAGCGCCGACCAGCACCCGCGCCGTCGGCGATATTCCGCCGGCTGTGCCACGGCTCTGGTCGGCCCCGCTACGATCAGTCACACCGCACCACCCTGCCGCCGGAGCAGTGCTCGTACTACTACGCCCAGCTCGGCAGCCAAGTCCGCCTGTCCTGCAGTCGCGGCCTGAGGATTAGCGCGCAACACAAGCAGGCTACCTCTAGGAAGTGAATGCAGATACCCCGCCACCAAGTGGCGGAGCCTCCGGCGAACCCGATTGCGCACCACGGCCTGGCCGACGGCGCGGCTCACGATGAAACCAACCTTCGGCGGCTCATCGGCGTCCTGCCGCACCGCTAGGTGCCCAACCAGCAGTGGCCGGCCGACCCGGCCTCCGCCGCGGATCGCGACAGCGAAGTCCGTGCTGCGGCGCATCCGCGCGGCCGCGGGCAGCATCGCAGGCCACCGTCACCCAGACGGCGCAGGGCAGCTCAAACGCTGACCCGCGCACGGCCCTTACGGCGCCGTGCCGCGAGAATGGCGCGCCCGGCGCGGCTGCGCATGCGCAGCCTGAACCCGTGCGTCTTCGCGCGACGGCGATTATTCGGCTGGAACGTGCGCTTGCTCACAGAAACTCCTGATACGCGTCATAGATCATCGGCGCCGGCCATCAGGCGTCGCCACCACGGCGTGACCAACCGTTGGGACCAGGTTAGCGCGTACGCAAACACCGTATTCGGGCAGCGTCGCATCACAGGCGGCGTACAAAGCCAGACCACCGAACGCTACGCTTCGATCCCAGTCCAGTCAAGCCGGTCTCCGGGCCCACGCAAAGCACCGACACTCACCGTTTCCCTAACGTACTTCCCCCGGCACGCCTAGGCTGTGGAAAGCTCGGTGGGCCGGTGTGGACCGGGACAGCTAGCAAGCCGCGGCTGGGCTTGCGCGGGTGAGGCTTCGTCGCTGAGGCTTCATCGGCTGGGGACGAGCCCCAAGCCGGGCTGCGGCATTGCACATGCTGTGGAAAAACCTGTTGAACACGTTTGGGGGCGCGAGGTGATCGTCCGATGAGCGAACCAGACCTCGCCGAAATCTGGGCCAGGTCGCTGAATGACCTCGCTGACATGCAGATCGAGCCCTACCAGCGCGCCTGGCTGCAACTGACCAGACCGCTCGGCCTGGTGGAGAACACCGCGCTGATCGCAACGCCGAACGAGTTTGCCAAGGATCAGCTTGAGAACCGGCTTAGGGTCCTGATCACGAACGCGCTGTCCCGCGAGCTTGGCCGCAACATCCAGCTTGCGGTGATTATCGACCCAGTCGCCACGTCCGCCCTCCCTCCCGCCGAGGACCCGCAGGCCCCGCCTGAGCCGCTTGGCATCAGGATTCCGTTCGGCACATCCACAGACTCTGGCATCGACGACGACTTCCTGCGACTGCGGTCGGACGGCCACCAGGGCATCCGACCAGGGACGGACGTGTCTTGGGACGGTGCGGCCTCGTCGGGGATGAACGGGCAGCCGATGTCCCGCCAGCCTGGGACTCCCGGCTATGGCATGCCAACCGGGCATTTTCCCCTGCAGCCGGGTCCGGCCGGGCTGCCCCATCTGCCTGCCCAGCGATCCGCCGACCAGTCGGCCGACCTGCGCGACCCCGACGAGCAGCGTCGCGGAGGCCAGCACCGCGCACCGGGTCAGCAAGATTCGCGCCGCCCAGCCGACGGCAGGCCTTCGATGCATTCAGGTGGCCAGCTACCAGGCGTCGCCAGGCCAACCCAGACCAGGCTCAACCCCAAGTACACCTTCGAAACGTTCGTCATCGGCTCGAGTAACAGGTTCGCCCACGCCGCGGCCGTCGCGGTCGCCGAGGCGCCAGCCAAGGCCTACAACCCGCTGTTCATCTACGGCGACTCCGGCCTTGGCAAGACTCACCTGCTCCATGCCATCGGGCACTACGCGCAAAGCCTCTACCAGGGGGTGCGGGTCCGGTACGTCAGCTCGGAAGAGTTCACCAACGACTTCATCAACATGATCAGGGACGGCAAGCAGGACGGTTTCCGGCGCCGCTACCGCGACGTGGACGTGCTGCTGGTTGATGACATCCAGTTCCTGGAGAACAAGGAAGGAACGCAGGAAGAGTTCTTCCACACGTTCAACACGCTGCACAACGCCACTAAGCAGATCGTGATCTCCAGCGACCGGGCCCCGAAACGGCTGGTGACGCTCGAAGACCGGCTGCGGAGCCGGTTCGAGTGGGGCCTGCTGACCGACATCCAGCCGCCCGAGCTCGAGACGAGGATCGCGATCCTGCGTAAGAAGGCAGTGCAAGACAGGCTGAACGCGCCGCCCGAGGCACTCGAGTACATCGCCAGCCGGATCTCCACCAACATCAGAGAACTTGAGGGCGCGCTGATCAGGGTTAGCGCGTTCGCCAGCCTCAACCGCCAGTCCGTAGATCTGCAGCTCGCCGAGTTCGTGCTCAAGGACCTCATTCCGGAGTCTCAAGGTCCCGAAATCACCGCGGCCACGATCATGGGCCAGACCGCGTCCTACTTCGGGCTGTCCATCGACGACCTGTGCGGCACGTCCAGATCCAGGGTGCTGGTCACGGCCAGGCAGATCGCCATGTACCTGTGCCGCGAACTCACCGACCTGTCGCTGCCGAAGATCGGCCAGCAGTTCGGCGGCCGCGACCACACCACGGTTATGCACGCCGACCGCAAGATAAGGTCACTGATGGCCGAGCGCCGCTCGATCTACAACCAGGTCACCGAGCTAACTAACAAGATCAAGCAGCAAGCTCTCCCGACTTGACTGCGTCCGACCTAGCCCTGCCCGGTCGGCTCGGCTGACGCGCGGTCAAGGACCGGCGTGAGGTCGATCCGGTTATCCACCGCCCGCCCGGCGAACCGACAAGTCCACGATCACCGTCCTGCCACCCAAATCACCTTGGCGCCATCGCCCGGTCACTGCCCGGTCAGTCATCTGTCGTGATTTAGACCCGCAGAAAGCGCGCTGATACGTACTGTAATCGACTACTAACGCAACGGCGCTGGCCATCACTATCCGTACACACAGGCTGTGGATGAACCTGTGGATGAACCTCTGGATACGTCAGTGCCCGCTGGGACTTGCTAGGGATAACTACGCCCGCCACTCGCGCTCCATACCAGCCGCGTCCACAGCAGCAGTCCGCCGACGCACACTTATCCACCGCCGCTGTGCATCGAATCATAGTGCTGACCTGGGCAAACGTCGGTATCCCCAGAATCCACCCTCGCTATGACGACTACTTTCTCTAGTTATTCGAAGGAAACAAGAACCAAGTCGCGTGGCATCGGAGAGCGAACCAAGCAGCACGTTCATGCCAGGGAAGCCCGCCTGCAAGCCCGGTCCAGGCTAGGATTTCACTCGCTCGTGCCGCCGCGGAGCGAGCAGGAAAGGCGGCTTGCCGTGCAGATCCTCGTCGAACGCGATCTCTTCGCCGATGCGGTCGCTTGGACGGCCCGCGCGCTTCCGGCCAGGCCCACGGTCCCCGTCCTCGCGGGCATGCGACTGCACGCGGACGACGGACGAACTCACGCTGTCCAGCTTCGACTACGACGTCTCAGCCCAGGCCAAGCTCCCGGTCGACACGCAGACCGCCGGCAGCGCGCTGGTCTCCGGCCGACTGCTCGCCGAGATCAGCAGGAACCTGCCCGGCCGCCCCGTCCAGATCAACTCGGACAGCGGTCGCGCGGTGCTGACCTGCGGCAGCGCCACGTTCAACCTGCTGACCATGCCCGACGACGAGTACCCCGCGCTGCCGGAAATGCCTCCAGCGGCCGGGACGGTTGGCAGCGACGCGTTCGCGACCGCGGTCATGCAGACCGCAGTCGCGGCCGGCCGCGACGACACGCTGCCCTCGCTGACTGGCGTGCGGATCGAGATCGAAGGCGACACGCTCACGCTGATTTCCACCGATCGGTACCGGCTCGCGGTGCGCGAGCTTCGGTGGACGCCGACGCGGCCAGACATCTCCGCCGCGGTGCTCGTCCCGGCCAAGGCGCTGACCGACACCGCGCGCTCTCTGACCACCGCCGCCGAGGTTTCCATCGCGCTCGCGCTGCCCGGTGACGATGCCATCGCAGGCCAGCACGGTGGCGACGGCATGATCGGTTTCGAGGCTGGTGGCCGCCGCACTACCACCAGGCTCCTCAGCGGCGAGTTTCCCAGGTACCGCGCGCTGCTGCCGTCCGCGGTGACTTCTAACGCCGAGATTTCCACAAGCCCGTTGATCGAGTCTGTCCGCCGGGTCGCGCTCGTCGCTGAACGCAACACCGCCGTCCGGCTCACGTTCAGCCAGGGGCAGCTCACGCTCGAAGCCGGCACCGGCGACGAGGCGCAGGCCGACGAGGTCATCGAGGCGGGGTTCGAAGGCGAAGAACTGTCGATCGCGTTCAACCCGAACTACCTGCTCGACGGCCTGACCGCGATGGACTGCGACACCACGCGGATCGCGTTCACCGAACCAGGCAAGCCCGCCCTGCTGACCGGCAAGCCAGGCCCAGACGGCACCCCCGACTACCGCTACCTCCTGATGCCATTCCGCCTGAACTCCTAGCCCTGCGCCGACCACGCTGTTGCGCGGGGGCGGCAGGTGCGAAGGGTAGGGTCAAGCGTGCATCTTGCTCGGCTCGCGCTGACCGACTTCCGGTCCTATGAAACAGCCGACGTCACGCTGGGGCCGGGCGTCACGACGTTCACTGGTCCCAACGGCGCGGGCAAGACGAACCTCATCGAGGCCGCCTGTTACGTCGCCACGTTTGGCAGCCACCGCGTCTCCTCCGACGCCGCCATGATCCGGGCCGGTGCCGAGCGGGCCATCATGCGAGCGGCGATTCGCTCAGCCGCGCGCGACAGCCTGGTCGAGATCGAGCTCAACGCCGGGCGGGCCAACCGGGTCAGGCTCAACCGGGTGCCGCTGACCAGGCCGAGGGACGCGATCGGCACGCTGCGGTGCGTTCTGTTCGCGCCCGAGGACCTGGCGATCGTCAAGGGCGACCCTTCCGAACGGCGGCGTTACCTCGATGACCTCCTAGTGGCCAGCCGTCCCAGGTACGCGGGCGTCCGCGCCGACTACGAACGCGTAGTCAAGCAGCGGACCGCACTGCTCAAATCAGCCCGAACAGCAGGCCGCAGCCAGCCGCCCGGCCTCGACGTCTGGGACGACCAGCTTGTCCACAAGGGCGCCGAACTCACGGCGGGTCGGCTCAAGCTCGCGGCGGCGCTCCGTCCGCTCATCACCTCGTGCTACGCCGACGTCTCGGCCGACCAGCGCGGCACCTCGATCAGCTACCGGCAGGGGTCGGAGCGGTCGGCGGTGTTCGACCCCGAGCCGGATCAGGACAAGCTTGCCGCCGCGATGCGCGAATCGCTTGAGCGGCTGCGGCGGGCCGAGCTCGAGCGCGCGGTTTGCCTGGTCGGCCCGCACCGGGACGAGCTTGAGTTGCGGGTCGGAGAATTGCCCGCCCGCGGTTACGCCAGCCACGGCGAGTCGTGGTCGCTCGCGCTCGCGCTCCGGCTCGCCGCGTTCGGCCTGCTGCGCGCCGACGGCGAAGATCCCGTGCTGATGCTCGACGACGTCTTCGCCGAGCTTGACACCGGCCGCCGAGACCGCCTGGCCGAGCTGGCCAGCGACGCCGAGCAGGTTCTGGTCACGGCCGCGGTCACCGCCGATGTCCCATCACGCCTCGCCGAGACCGGCTCCTCCTATACCGTAACCAGCGGGGTGATCGAGCGTGTCGACTGATGAGCCAGCGGGGAATGGGGCGTCCGGGGCCACCGGGGTCAGCCCCCGGGCGGGCAGACCGACGGGTCGCTCCCCCGACAAGCGGGGGGTTCCGGGGGGTCGCTCCCCCGGGCTAACACAGCGCTCGCGCAAGCGAAGGCCGCCGCGCTGGCCAGAGGCGGTCGCCCGGCCGGACCGACCCCGGATAAATTTTCGAAACGTAATGCCAGCACTCCATCATCAGCAGGAGCAGGCCAGCCAAGCGTGCGCGCCCGCCGCGACGACCCGGCACCGCTCGATGCCGCGATCGACGGCCTGGTCGCCGAGTCCGGCTGGGAATTGGCCGTGGCGACCGGGTCGGTGTTCGGCCGCTGGGCGCAGATCGTCGGTCCGGACCTTGCCTCGCACACCACGCCTGAGCGGCTCGCCGACGGAGAGCTGATTGTGACCGCGGACTCCACCGCCTGGGCCACCCAGCTCAGGCTGCTGGCAGCCCAGCTCGTCCGCAGGCTGAACGTCGAGCTCGGCGACGGCACCGTGCGCCGGGTGCAGGTGCGCGGGCCTGGATACGGGACAAAACGTCCGGGTCAGTGGCGCGTCAAGGGCAGCCGCGGCGACCGCGACACGTACGGCTGACCCGCAATCGCATGCGGCTGAGGCTAGCGCCGCAACCAGGTAAAATAGGTAAGCGTACCGGGACAGCCGCAATCGGGGAAGAGCGGCGGCAGATCCGGTGCGCATGTCCCGCTTTCTGACAGGAGCGAATCGTTTGTCCTATGACGCACGCTCAATCACGGTTCTCGAAGGCCTTGAGGCGGTTCGCAAGCGCCCAGGCATGTACATCGGCTCGACGGGCGAGCGCGGACTGCACCATCTGGTCCAAGAGGTCGTGGATAACGCCGTCGACGAAGCGCTGGAAGGGTATTGCGACCGGATCGAGGTGACACTGCTCGGCGATGGCGGTGTCCGCGTGTGGGACAACGGCCGTGGCATCCCGGTGGACAACCACCCGGTAGAGAACCGGCCGGCCGTCGAGGTCGTGATGACCACGCTGCACGCCGGCGGCAAGTTCGACCGGAAGTCCTACGCGGTCTCCGGTGGCCTGCACGGCGTCGGCGTCTCGGTCGTCAACGCGCTGTCCATCAGGCTCGATGTCGAGATTCGCAAAGACGGGAACGTCTGGCGGCAGTCCTACTCGGCTGGCGACCCGACCGGCCCGCTTGAAAAGGGCGAGCAGACCGACGAGACCGGGACGATCATCACGTTCTGGCCCGACGACCGGGTGTTCGAGACCACGACGTGGGCCTTCGAGACGCTGGCGCGGCGGTTGCAGGAGATGGCGTTCCTCAACCGGGGACTGTCCATCACGCTGATCGATCAGCGGCCGCATGATCCTGACACTGAGCAACTGGTCGAGGTGGCGTACTGCTACGACGGCGGCATCGCGGACTTCGTGCGCTACATCAACAAGTCCAAGGAAGCCGTGCACGACTCGGTGATCGAGTTCGGCGAGGAAGCGCCGGGGATCTCCGCCGATATCGCGATGCAGTGGAGCGGTGCGTACTCCGAATCGGTGCACACCTTCGCGAACACGATCAACACGGCCGAGGGCGGTACCCACGAGGAGGGGTTCAGGTCCGCGCTGACCTCGATCGTGAACAGGTACGCGCGCGAGCAGAAGCTGGTCAGGGAAAAGGACGAGCCGCTGACCGGCGACGACGTCCGCGAAGGCCTGACCGCGATCATCCACGTCAAACTCGCCGAGCCCCAGTTCGAAGGGCAGACCAAGACCAAGCTTGGCAACACCGAGGCCAAGTCGTTCGTGCAGAAGACGTGCAACGACCATCTGCGCGACTGGTTCGAGCGCAATCCAGGCGAAGCCAAGTCGATCGTGATCAAGGCCACTCAGGCCGCCAGAGCCCGGATAGCGGCTCGCCAGGCTCGCGATCTGACCAGGAAGGGCCTGTCCGGCGGGTCCGGGTTGCCGGGCAAGCTGTCCGACTGCCAGTCAGGTGACCCGGCCCAGTGCGAGATCTACGTCGTCGAGGGTGACTCGGCCGGCGGTTCGGCCAAGGGCGGCCGCGACCCTATGTTCCAGGCGATCCTGCCGATTCGCGGCAAGATCCTGAACGTCGAGAAGGCCAGGATCGACCGGGCGCTGAAGAACAACGAGGTGCAGTCGCTGATCACCGCGCTCGGAACCGGCATCTACGACGAGTTCGACATCTCAAAGCTGAGGTACCACAAGATCATCTTGATGGCGGACGCCGACGTGGACGGCCAGCACATCACCACGCTGCTGCTCACGTTGATGTTCAGGTTCATGAAGCCGCTGATCGATGCGGGCCACATGTATCTGGCTCAGCCGCCGCTCTACAAGATCAAGTGGGAGGGGCGGAACGTGACCCCGAGCTATGCCTACTCCGACAAGGAGCGGGACGCGATCATCGAAGCGGGCATGGCCGAGGGCAAGAGGGACCCGAGGCCGCGCGACGGCATCCAGCGGTACAAGGGTCTCGGTGAGATGGACGCCCACGAGCTGTGGGACACGACCATGGACCCGGCCAGGCGGGTGCTGAAGCTGATCACGCTCGACGACGCGGCGCAGGCCGACGAGCTGTTCAGCGTTTTGATGGGCGAGGACGTGGAGGCTAGGCGCGCTTTCATCCAGCGCAACGCCAAGGACGTCCGCTTCCTGGACATCTAGCTGCCGGTTCATCCCGCGGCTGACCGTTTTACTTGATTGTGCTCGAAGGAGAGATCCGCATGAGCGTGGACACGCCAGAGACCGAAACCGGGCCGCAGGACCCACCGGGTATGTCCGGCCCGGCCGATGGCGGCTCGGGCTCGGGCTCTGGTGGTCCGGGCGGCCCGGACGAGCCGGGCGGTCCCGGCGGCACCGACGATCCGGGCGGCCGGCTCGAGCCGGTCGACATCCAGGTCGAGATGCAGCGCAGCTACGTCGACTACGCGATGTCGGTCATCGTCGGCCGTGCCCTCCCCGACGTTCGCGACGGACTCAAGCCCGTGCACGTCCGGGTCCTTTACGCGATGTACGACGGCGGTTACCGGCCAGACCGAGGCCGGTCCAAGTGCTCGCGGGTAGTCGGCGATGTGATGGGCCAGTATCACCCGCACGGCGACTCGGCCATCTACGACACCCTAGTCAGGCTTGCCCAGCCGTGGTCAATGCGGATGCCGCTGGTCGACGGGCAGGGCAACTTCGGCTCCCCGGGCAATGACCCGCCCGCCGCGATGCGGTACACCGAGTGCCGTCTCGCCCAGCTCGCGATGGAGATGCTGCGGGACATCGACAAGGAGACTGTCGATTTCCGCCCGAACTACGATGGCCGGTCAGCCGAGCCGGTGGTGCTTCCGGCTAGGTTCCCCAACCTGCTGGTGAACGGGTCCGAGGGCATCGCCGTCGGGATGGCGACCAAGATCCCGCCCCACAACCTGCGCGAGATCACCGAGGGCGTGCAGTGGTACCTAGAGCATTTCGACGCCACCGACGACGAGTTGCTTGAGGCCTTGATCGAGCGGATCCATGGCCCTGATTTCCCCACCTACGGTCAGATCGTCGGCCGTCGCGGCATACGCGACGCCTATCGCACCGGCCGCGGCTCGATCACCATGCGGGCGGTCGTCAACGTGGAGGAAGACCGCCGGGGCCGCACCTGCCTGGTCGTCACCCAGCTTCCTTACCAGGTCAACCCCGACAACCTGGCAGCCAAGATCGACGAGCTGGCCAAGGACGGCAGGGTCGCCGGCATCTCGGCGGTGAACGACGAGAGCAGCGGCCGGACCGGCCAGCGGCTGGTGATCGTGCTGAAGCGCGACGCGGTGGCCAAGGTCGTGCTCAACAACCTGTACAAGCACACGCAGTTGCAGGACACGTTCGGCGCGAACATGCTTGCCCTGGTCGACGGGGTGCCGCGGACGCTGCGGCTCGACCAGATGATCCGGTATTGGGTCACCCACCAGATCGAGGTCATCGTCCGGCGTACCAGGTACCTACTCAGGAAGGCTCAGGAGCGCGCGCACATCCTGAGTGCCCTGCTCAAGGCCATCGACCAGATCGACGCGGTGATCGCGCTGATTCGGGCGAGCGCGTCGGCCACCGTGGCCCAACAGGGCTTGATGGAACTGCTCGACATCGACGAGATCCAGGCGCGGGCGATCCTGGACATGCAGTTGCGCAGGCTGGCCGCGCTCGAACGGCAGCAGCTTGTGGATGAGTACAACGAGCTGATGGAGCAGATCGCCGAGTACGAGGCGATCCTGGCGTCAGCGGAACGGCAGCGTGAGATCGTCGGCACCGAGCTGGCCGAGATCACGGCGAAGTTCGGCGACGCCCGGCGTACCGAGCTCGTCGCCTGGGATGGCGATGTCTCCGAGGCCGACCTGATCGCCGAGGAGGATGTGGTCGTCACGATCACCCGCGGCGGCTACGCGAAGCGCACCAAGACCGGTCTGTACCGAGCGCAGCGGCGCGGTGGCAAGGGCGTCCGCGGCGCGCAACTGCGCACCGACGACATCGTCGAGCACTTCTTCGTGACGTCAACGCACCACTGGATTCTTTTCTTCACGAATAAGGGTCGGGTGTACCGGGCCAAGGGTTATGAACTGCCTGATGCGGCGCGCGACGCCAGGGGTCAGCACGTGGCGAACCTGCTGGCGTTCCAGCCTGATGAGCGGATCGCCGAGGTGCTCGCGCTGCGCGACTACGAGGTGGCGCCGTACCTGGTGCTCGCCACGGCGTCCGGGCTTGTCAAGAAGTCGCGGCTGAGCGAGTTCGACTCCTCTCGGGCCGGCGGCATCATCGCGATCCACCTGCGCGAGGACGATGAGGTGATCGCGGCCAGGCTGGTCTCGCCCGATCAGGACTTGCTGCTAGTGAGCCGGCATGCGCAGGCGATCAGGTTCCGAGCGAGCGACGAGGCGTTGCGGCCGATGGGCCGCGCTACGTCCGGAGTTATCGGCATGAGGTTCAGCAACGGTGATCAGTTGCTGGGCATGCACGTGGTCGAGGCCGACACCGACGCCGACGTGCTCGTAGCTACCGGAGGCGGGTTCGCGAAGCGGACGCCTGCCGACCAGTATCCGGTGCAGGGCCGGGGCGGCCTGGGCGTGGTCACCGCCAGGATCGTCGAGGCGCGCGGTGAGATTATTGGCGCGCTGATGGTCGGCCCCGAGGACGAGGTCTTCGCGATCACCTCGGCTGGCGGTGTGATCAGAACGACCGCCGCTGAGATCAAGCAGTCGGGCCGCCAGACTATGGGCGTCAGGCTGGTCAACCTGACCGCGGGCCAGACGCTCGTCGCGATCGCGCGCAACGCTGAGCTGGCCGTGCAAGATGACGCTGGTCAGGAGGCTGATGACGATCTGGATGGGGAAGATGGCCTAGAGACCGGAGTCGAGCCCGAGCCCGAATCCGGGGACGACGTGGGGGTCGAAGTCGATCTTGATGAGGGCGCCGAGATCACCGACGCCGCCGATGATTTCGATGAGTGACAGAGCGGAATAATCTCTACGCGAGAAGAGAGGCTGACAGAAGCTTTCCTGGTCAGAAGGACTTGGACCGCAACGGGATGGCAACGCAACTATTTGCCACGCTGCGACGTCATGAGTTGTGTCGCGATCGTGACGATACGGCTATCTGCGGCGCGGGCACTTCCGGTGGCGGATAATGTCGAGGTAGCACACAGGCGGGAGGACGGGTGGGCGACAGGGTGGATCCAGTAGCGGCTTCGGCCGCTGCGGCCGGCAGCGTTGCTGCTCAGCCGGACACTGTCGTCCGGAAGAGAGTCGAGCCTAAGCCGGAATCAGACAGTAAAAACGGCGACGCTCCGGACGGCAAGGGCGAGTCCTCCGATCTGACGGTCGCAGCGGCGCTTGGCTCCTCGTCGGGTTCGGACACCGCGGAGTCTGACAATAAGAAGCGATCGTCGTCAGGTTCTACCCCGACTAGCCCGAAATGGCCATCGCCTGGAAGCGCCAACGGCGAGTCCGGCAAGTCTTCGACCCCAGCGTCCGCCGGGCCAGTCTCCGCCGGGCCAGTCTCCGCCGGGCCGAAAGACTCGAGCGTGACGTTGCCGCGCGCTGTGAAGTCTCCCGCTGTCACCTCGATAGCGAGCGACACGACCGTCATCGCGGCGACGCCGGGCAAGGTTGACGCCAAGCCAGCGGCTGAGAAGCCAGCGGCTGAGAAGCCAGCCGCGGCGGATAGCTCAGATGGCGCGGTGAGGCCGGTGGTAGCGCCCGCCCCTGAGCCTGAGCCCGTACCTTCGGCGGGCGCTCCGTTTGGGACGGATCAGTCTTCGAGCAAGGCGGACCAAGATCCGGATGTCAGCGCAGCGGCGACTTTGGCCGCGGCCGCGCTGGCGAGCGATCCGCCGAACTCCGCTTACACCCCGTCGGGGTTCACCGACTACACGCCCACCAGCTACTCGGCGTCTAAGGAGCCAAGCTCGCGGGACTCGGTGTGGACAACCCCATCGACTCCGTCCTCTTCTTTCACCGACACACCTTCGACCGGTCTCTCTGGGTCGGTCGGGTCGGTCGGGTCGGTCGACTCGGCTGGCGCGGCTAGCTCCCGGTCGGCGACGGCTGGATATCCGCCGAGCGATGAGTCGACACGCTCGGCGTCTGGTAGCTTCACGCCGACTTCACCCTTGCCGTCCTCGTCGGCTGACTCGTCCTCGGCTAGCTCCTCGTCGGCTGGCCCGCGGCCGTCCTCGATCTGGACGAGTCAAGAGCCGTCGGCCAAGTCGCCATACTCGCCCTCCGGCACCGGCCCATCCGACTCGACGTTCGGCGCCGGAAGCGCCGGCGCCGCAGCCGCGACTGGTGCTGCCACCGCTGGCGCGGGTGCCATGCCGACTGGCGGCCATGGCTCGACCACCCAGATGCCCGGCCGGATAGTCGCTAGCAAGCCGCCGCCTACGACGGCCGCCCCGCCAAGCCCGGATGAGGTCAAGTCCAAGTCCAGATCGCCGTTTGGCACGACCTCCACCAAGAAGCGCAAGCCGTCCCAAACGGGAAGACAATCAAGTGCGCTGACCGTGGGTGCCGCGGCAGTCGGCACCGCGACGGCCGGTGTCGCGACGGCGTTGAAGACCAAGCCAAGTGCGACGCGGAACACCGCTGGTTCGCTGTCGGCTCAGAGCGCTCGCCAGCAAGGGCCCGACTCCCGACGCGACGCTCAACTCGTGCTATCCAGGGTTGAGCCTTGGTCGGTCATGAAGTTCACCTTCATCGTTTCTCTCGTCGCCTGGATCGTGCTGTTCGTCGCGATCGCCCTGCTCTACTACGCACTCCGCGCTTTCGGCGTGTTCCACTACCTGGAGCAGACCGTCGTCACAGTCACCTCGTCCAAGGGTCACGCAGGCAGCGACGCGACAAGCTGGTTCTCGGCATCGACTGTGCTCGGCTACACGATGCTGGTCGGCGCGATCAACGTGGTGCTGTTCACCGCCCTGGCAACCGTCGGTGCCGTGGTGTACAACCTGGTGACGCACTTGTCTGGCGGCGTAGAGGTAACCCTCCGCGAAGCTGACTAGCGGCGAGTTCGGCGCTGATCGGTAACCCGTTTAGCGCATGGCGGCTCGGTGCGATAACCTATCTCGGCACGCCCAGTCAGACCGATGGGCGTTGGTAGTTAGGCAGCTGGTGTCGTGTCGCGGCGGTGCTCGTTCCCGGTCGCGGGAGTATTCGGAGGCCAGTGCGTAACAAGTGGGGCCTGTAGCTCAGGCGGTTAGAGCGCTTCCCTGATAAGGAAGAAGTCCGAGGTTCAAGTCCTCGCAGGCCCACGCAAGGCGGCGCACCTTGAGGAAGGCCGCACGTCCGACTATCTCGCGACCTGCAACTTCACCGATGAGTGGACCGTGGGCGGCCAGACTGCGTTGCTGAGTTTCTGGGCCTGGCCGCTGCGCGCGATGTCCGACGCGTTCACTGCGGTCGGCTTCCGGATCCTGGTCATCAGCGAGACAGCGGTCGCACCCGACACCCCCGCGAATGGCCGCTCGGTCCCCTGCGCGACGACTGCGAGAGCGGCGGCCTGTAGGCGAGGGCTACTCCTTCGGTTCTCAATCTTTTGCATTTTCAAACCTTCCGATCGGTAACGTGTCGTTGGCCATTGTCCGTGGTGTGTGGTAGATTACGAGTAGATGTTCTAGAGAGATGGCATCACCGGGATTAATGTGGAGTTCGGTTCCGAATAGGCGGCTAGCCGCCACTTGAGTACGAATCCCGTTTGAGCGGCCCTCCGTTTCCTGAGCCCAATCACAGCCAGCGCCGCGTGCCGCGCCGGCCCGCCTGACGTCCCGCGTTTCTCCGCTCAGGGAGGTGATGTCCTGATGTGCGATCCTGGCCTGCAGCCTGACCCGCAGCCGGGCACCTCCCCGGCTGGCGTGCCCCAGTGGGCTGGGGTGCCGCAGTCGGCTGACGAGGCGCTGGGCATGGTGATGGCCGGGTTCGGGTGGCTGGCCGACGCGGACCTAGTCGGTATGCCCGCCGGGATCCGGGCCGAGTGCCTGCGGCAGCTGGAACGAGCCCGCTCGGTGCAGACCGCCGCGCACGCCGCCGTGCTGTCCGCGTTCGACCATGACGGCTGCTACACCGACGACGGGCAGGGCACCTCCCGGACCTGGCTGCGGTGGCAGACCCAGGTCACCTCCGGCGCCGCCGCCGGTGCGGTGGGGTGGATGCGCAGGCTGCGAGCCCACCCGGGCGTCGCCACAGCGCTCCGCAAGGGTGCGGTCTCGGAATCATGGGCCCGGCAGATCTGCGAGTGGAGCGACCTGCTGCCCGAGTCCGCCCGGGCCGATGCCGACACCATCCTGCTCGCCGCCGCCGCCGGCGGCGCGGAACTGGCTGACCTGGCACGCCTGGTCGAGCAGATGCGGGCCACGCTCGCCCGCCCCGACGAGGACGGTCCGGATGACGGGTTCGATCAGCGGCGGCTGCGGCTAGGCACCACCATCGGCGGCGCCGGCAAGCTCGACGGCGATCTGACCCCTAGCTGCGCGGCTGCCATGCAGACGGTGCTCGACGCGCTGGGCAAGAAAGCCGGGCCCCACGACACCCGCACCCCCGGGCAGCGCCTGCACGATGCACTTGAGGAAGCCTGCAGGCGGCTGATCGCCAGCAATAACCTGCCGGACCGGGCCGGGCAGCCCAGCCGGATCCAATTGCATATCAGCCTCGAAGAGCTCACCCGGCGCCTGACCGGCACCCCCGCAGTCAACAACCCCGGCGAGCCGGACCTGGCGAGCCGGCTGTGGCCCCACCTCACCCCCGGTCAGAGCACCACGCCGCCGCCTGACCTGGTGCCCTGGCCCGCCGCCCCGCCCGGCTACGAATGCGACGCCACCATCATCCCCGTCGTCACCGGCCGGGTCGACAACGACCTGCTCGACAAGCTGACCGCCCAGCTCAAGGGCAGCACCCCGTGGTCCCAGCGGCCCGCGTTCGAAACGTCAGCCGACGGCAGCCGCGGCCGGGACAAGGTCCGGGACCTGATCCTGGCCAACGCCATCGCCCTGCTCTCGGGCCCCGGGCAGATCGCCTCCGTGCTCCGCACCGGCACCCTCCCGCCACCCGCCGCGAGCATCAGCCTGCCCCTGGACGTCGGCGCCGCCACCGACACCGTCCCCCCGCACCTGCGCCGCGCCGTCATCCTGCGCGACAAGCACTGCCGCGGTCCCGGCTGCCAGGTTCCCGCCGCAGGCTGCCAGGTGCACCACCTGATCCCACGCAGCCAGGGCGGCCCCACCAAGCTGACCGGGATGATCTTGCTGTGCGCCTTCTGCCACCTGATCCTGGTGCACAAATGGGGCTGGACCATCACCCTCAACCCGGACGGCACCACCACCGCCCGCAGCCCCCAAGGCCGCATCCTCCACAGCCATAGCCCACCCGGCACTGCCGCCGCCTAGCGGCGGCGCGGGGTCTGTCTTTTGAGTCGCCTGCCCTCGGGCCGGTCAAGCCTCTGCCGCCTCCAGCCGGTGAGCAGCCGCCTCCAGGCGGCGAATCCATCCGGTCGCCTCCGTCGACCCAGCAAAGATCCCGGACAGGCTCAGCAGGCCCTGAACTGCGACCGCGGGCAGCACCCGCGGCAGGCCAGCGGCCCGGCCGTAGGCGGCGATAACCGCATCCCATTGCGCAGGCTCTACCGACGACACCAGCAGCCACGCCAGATCAACGACTCCGGGTGCGGCCGACACATCCTCCCAGTCCAGCAGCGCCACTACGCCGCCCGGGCCGGTCCGCATGTTCAGCAGCGTGGCATCTCCATGCGCCAGCGTGACCGGACCCGCGAGGCTGATTGCTCGCTCGCTCTCGGCCACTTTCCCCACCAAGCGCTCTCCCAGCGCACGTACCGGCGGTGTCAGGTCGGCGCGGGCCGCCAACTCCGGCCAGACCCGGGCAAACAGCTCCTCCACCAGGTCCACCGCAGCGCCGACTGGACGCAGCCACGGCCAGCGCTCTGGCGCTTGACCCGTCCACTTCCCGTGCATACCCGACAGCACGCGGGCGGCGGCCAACGGATCGGCACCCGGCTGCCATGACGACAAGTCCTCCAGCACCAAGACGGTGCCTTCGCCGGTGTCCTCGGCCTGATAACAAGCTGGCACCCGCACGCCACTGACCGGCGCAATCTCCCGGTAGAACCGCACCTCAGCCCGAAAGCTGTCCAAAGCCGCGGAAATCGAACCTGGGGCCGGCCGGACTCGGCGCTTCACGTGTACGCGCATCGCGCCATACTAGAAGGGCGCCGTCGCGCAGACCTCGGTTCAAGATGCCTACTTCGAGAAATGGCTTGCGTGCACCGGTGGGGCTGGACCATCACCCTCAACGCCGACGGCACCACCACCGCCCGCTGCCCCCACGGCCGCACCCTGCACAGTCACAGCCCGCCACCAGCCGCCGCGGCCTAATGGCCCCGCCCGTTTCGCCCGTCGGTTCGGGCTGGAGTTCATCCGCGACCTCGCGGCGGCAGATGGATTGCTGACCAGCGATTGCACATTTTTGCCTGCTGGCCACCTGCGGCGCGCCCCCAACCACCAATCAAGGGCGACTGGGAGCGCGCCTACTGGAACACTTGATGACTTAGGAGGAGGACTAAACCTCGACCGCGTCTTCGCTGGAGATGACCTGGGCGTCGAGTTCGGCCAGCATGTCTCGCAGTTCGGCTGAGTCGAGGGACAGAAGATCCTCGCTCGTGATCAGTTGGGAGAGGAGAAATCGCGGCATCATCATTCAGCCTCCTGGATTTCGATGCGTTCTAAGCCACCTGATGTGTCCTAGACAATGATTCATAATATATCACATTTGTCCATATTGTCAAGGGTTTAAGGGCATTCCAAAAGGAATCAGGTCGGATCCCGCACGTCCACTTATGCTTGTGATGTATTTCTGCTCATATTGAGCTTCGCCGTTGAGCGACGTTTAGCTCGCTTTTGGCGTTGCGCTCGCCGCCGACGTCGTTGGTCTCCTGGTAGAGCGCGGCGGCTTCCCGGCAGGCGGTGATGGCCTCATCGAACCTCCGGAGGTGACAGAGGACGCCAGCCTCTGGCGGCTCGATGATGCCCAGCGCCGCCAGCTTACGAATGATCATCTCAGCAAGTTGCCGCGGCTCCACAGCGCGCAAGTCGAGAAAGTCGCATCCGGGGGTCACCGGCCGCGTACTCAGCCGACGCAAAGACCACCACCGCCGCAGATTCATCGGCATACACCCGAGCGAGCTCTTCGGCCAGTGGCCGTCCCCACAAGCGAACCTGCTGATCGGCATCGTAGAAGCAACGCACTCTCAGAGAGACGAGCTCTGCCGCAACCTGCTCAACGTAAGCACGCTGAGCGCCGGCGAATGACAGTGCCACATCCCATCGCCAGCCGGGATCAGCGGAGCCTGCTTGCCGCATGTCGCCAGTCATGCAGCGAGCAACCGACTCCCACCAAACCGCCGGGGGTCGGAACCCGCGCAATGGCTGCGACTAGGCACTGGTTCTCAGCACCGCCGTGCGTCATAGGACGCCGCGAAGTGTTCGGATCTCTGCTTATTCGCGCAACGCCTTGCCCAGCAGTCGTCGTTAGATTCGTAGATGCCTGCTATGGCAGGTATGCCGTAAGTGACCGGCAGCGGAAAGCAATGGGTGGCCATGAACTACGAAACCTGCGAGACGCTCGGCGAACTCCTTTCTGACAGCAGCGCGACCGAAGTCCTCCACAGCATCAGCGAGATACCGGTGGCAAAATTCAATCGGATTTCTACGACACTGACTTCGAAGGATGGCTCAAATCGGAGCCCCACGCCGTCTACGCGACGGCGGTCAAGGCCACGCGGACGGCTTCGCAGATGGTGCAGAGCGAAGAATTCCGCGACGAAGACCTGGCCGGACCCGCTGGTACGGGTCGCCCAGAGTGAGGACATTGAGGACTTGCTCGCCGCCAAGGTCATGGCGGCGGAGGAGACGGGAACCCTGGTCGGCGGGCCGCTGCCCCAGCTCGCGCGCTACAGCACGACGGTCGACGCGGTGGCTGCCGGTCTGTGCTTCGTCGGGCGCGATGGCCGCGACGTCGTGTTTACCGCCGAAGTCCATCCCGTCTCACCTGATCTGTGCCTGCTGCACAGCGTCTGGATGGCACCCGATCATCGGGGACAAGGCAGATCGGCTAGCGCTGTCGCCTCGGTGATCGGGCTCGCACAGCGGCTCGCGCCGGCGATCGCGCTCTTCGTCGACGAGCGCAACGAGCGGGCACGCAGATGTTATCTTCGCGTCGGATTCGAGAGCGTGGGCACGGCGCTGTGCGCGAGGACGACCGGCAAGTGCCGTGACGAACTTGTCATGCGATGGGCTTAGCGGGAATAGCTGGCCGACGATCTTCGTCCTTGCTGGTATACACCGTCGTGAGGCCGACAAGCGCCGAATGGTCGGCTGAGTTGCCCCGCATTGACGCCCCTCAGATCCAGCCCGATATTCTTATGCGCATAGGCCGGTAATTTATGTATAAATTGAAAGCGCCAGCTGAGAAGCGCCGCGTAAGCTAGCCCGCTGACCGGGAAGGGGTCGCGCTGGGCCTGCCTGGGTGGCGGCCTGGTCCGCCATGTACGGGTCGGCCGAATTGAGGCGTCGCGGAGGCCGTGCGCAGCAACGCGGGGAGCTTGCCCAGTTCCTTGGCGAAGTCAGCCTTGTACTGGCGAACGGCGACGTTGAGCGACTGCTGGTTGGCGGTGACGAACTGCTGCTCGTAGCTGGCTTGGACAGCGAAGTAGATGCCGCCCAGGTCAGTCGACTGCGTGCAGGCGGCGTCGGTCACCGCCATCGCGATCTCCGCCTTGTTCTGGGCGGCGGTCGGTGGGCCTGGCGGGCTCGTCGCTCCGGGACCTGGCCGCAAGCCAAGGTTCACCTGTTGCTGTTGCGCGAACGCGTCAGCGTCGGCGGTCACGTACCCGTTCTTACCCATGCACCTCGCCCACGCCGTCGTCGCCTTCTTCAAATCAGGGTCCTGAATCACATCGTTGCTAATGTCGTTGTTCATCGTTTCGATGATGGCCAGAGCCGTGGTGAACATGGCATCGTTGAACGCCGCGACGATGTTGAGGCACTTGCCCGCCGCGGCCCATGCCCCGGCGGGCATGCTCCCCGGGCCGGGTGGCGGGTCACCGAGTGGCGGGCTGGCGGGTGTACCGTCGGGGTCGGTTTCCGGCACGTTGAAGCCGTACTGCGCGGCCAGCGCGGTTCCCACGAAACCCCAGGGTCCGTACGCCAGCGGGAACGCCAGGCCTCGGTTCGCCCGAACCCCGAATGGCGCGCTCGCCGCGTACTGGCCGTAGCCCGCCGCGTTCATGCACGCGGTGTGCAGGGCCGCATAGGTTTCACCAGGTGCTAGCCCGTCGTCGACGCTGGCGCCGAGGCCGGCGTAGGGCGTGAATGCCTCGCTGGACAGCGCCGCCTGGGCGGAGGCCGGGGCCGCTGGCCGACCGACCGCGGGTACCGTCACGTTCGCGTCGGGTCCCTTGGGTCCGGTGGCGGTGCAACCGGCAAGCGCCGTGCAGCAGCAGATCAGGAGCACAACGCCGGTACGGATGCGCATGTGGCCGCGTCCCTTCACAGTGTCGCGCTCACGCGCGCCGCAGCGCCGCAAGCGGGCTGGTTCGTGCTGCCCGCAGGGCCGGATACGCGCCGGCCAGCAGGCCAACGGCGCTGCCGATCAGCGGGGCGGGCAGTGTATAGACCGGATTCAGCACGGCAGTCCAGTCCTTGGCCGCCGCGAAGATCACTACGATCCCGACTGCCACGCACGTGCCGATCAGACCTCCCAGCGTGCCGAGCGTGGTGGACTCCGCCAGGAACTGCGCGGCGATGTGCCTGCGCCGGGCACCGACGGCGCGCCGCAGGCCGATCTCCTCGGTGCGCTCGAGCACGGCGACCAGTGTGGTGTTCGCGATGCCGACCGCGCCGATAAGCAGGCTGATCAATGCCAGGATCAGGTACAGCCCTTCCAGGTCGGCACTCACCTCGCCTTGCAAGTTCTGCGGATTGGGTGGCGAGGTCACGACCAGCCGTCGCGGGTCCGTGGGCAGTTCGGCCGCCGCGATCTGATGCGCCACCGTTTGCGCGGCTCCGGTCTTGGTCGAGATGACCATCTGCGCCTCCTGCTGGCTCCCGATGCCGGGCTCAGGATTGCCGTAGTCGGCCAGCGCCGTGTTCTCGGGGATCAACATCGCGCTCTCCTGGCTCACGACGCGCTGCGCGGAGCCGTAGACGCCGATGACCGTGTACGCGATGCCGTCAACGAACACCGCCGGATGGCTGGGCAGGCGGGTTGGCGAAAGGCCGAGCGCAGCTGCCGTGGTGGTGTCGATCATCGCGACGTGCTGCCTCGTGTCGTTCTCGTACCTGCTCAACGGCGATCCGGCGACCATCGACAGGCCCATCGCCCGCACCGCGCCCGGAGACGCGGCCAGCAGGTTCACCGTTTGCGATGCGGCAGCCGAAAGCGCCTGAGAGCTGGTGAAGTCCGTGCCGTCCGGCAGCGCGACCGGCCACCAGACACCGGCGGCGACTACTCCGCGGATATGGTCGGCGACAGCGTCCGCGTCAGCCGCGAAACCTATGGCGGGATTGCTGCCCGGCGGCGCGACATTGTTAGCCGGGCCATTGTCTTCGACGGTCACGGTGGTGTCTTCGAGGACCGTGAACTGGCGCGAGATCTGACCAGCGCCGGTTGCCGTCAGCCCGAGCACGGCGACGAACGCGCCGACGCCGAGGATCGTGCCGAGCATCGTCAGCACGGTGCGGCCGGGCCGCTGCACGATGCCCGCGATCGCCTCGGCGGCCGCGTCTCGCACGGTGAGCTGAGGTGCTGGCAGATCGGTGGCTGGGTTACGCACGGCCAGACTCGACTCGTTCGGTCAGCACCCCGTCGCTGATGGCAATCGTCCGGCTGGCGTGCCGCGCGACTCCTGGATCATGCGTGATCACCACGATCGTGAAACCGGCGGCGTTCAGACGGTCGAGCAATTCCATGAGGGCCGCGGCGTTGCGCGAGTCTAGGTTTCCAGTCGGCTCATCGCACAACATCAGACTCGGCTGGTTCACCAGGGCCCGTGCTATCGCGACCCGTTGACTCTCCCCTCCGGACAACGTCGTGGGTAGCGCGTCCATCCGGTGCCCAAGACCCACCGCGTCGAGGGCCTCCGCGGCCGCCCGGAGCCTGCCAGCTCGCGGGGTTTGGTTGTAAAGCTCGGCCAGCAACACGTTCTCCAGGGCCGTCCGGTAGGGCAGCAGGTGGAATGCCTGGAATACGAAGCCGATGCGCCTGCCGCGCAACGCGGACCGGTCCTTGTCGCCCAAGGCGGAAGTGTTGAGGCCGTCCAGCAGGTAACTGCCCGCCGTCGGTGAGTCCAGCAGGCCGAGCAGGTGCAGCAGCGTCGACTTACCTGAGCCGGACGGCCCGGTGACCGCGACGTAGTCGCCCGCCTCTATCACCAGGTCGGCCGGGCGCAATGCCGTCACCGGTGGCGGACCTGGGTAGGTGCGAGCCAGGCCGCGCAACTCGATCGCGGGTGCGGGCATCAACCGCTCACCATCACGCGGTCCCCAGCCACCAGCGTCCCGGAGGTCGCCGGGGTCACCTGGACGTAGCCGTTCTCGGAAAGGCCTGGCGTAACGGGGACCTCGGTCTGTTTACCGTGTTCGCCCACGATGGTGACGTAACTCTTGCCAGACGCGATGCTGACGATCGCGGCGACCGGCACCGTGAGTACCGGGCCCTCAGTCTGCCCTGTCTCCACGGTGACCAGCACATTCTCACCGTTCAGCGCCGAAGCCAGCGGCTTGGATGGATGCACGGTCAGGGGGACGAACGGTGTCGCCCCGCCTCCGCCACTCGACCCGTTGGCTCCGCCCGATCCGCTTGTCCCGCTTGACCCCGCGCCGGTGGACACCGAACCTGACCCGGCGGCCCCGGCCGAACCGGCGGCACCTCCGACATCCACCACCGTTCCGATCGGCGCGATGGTTGTCGCCGTTCCCAGGTCTGTCACGGTCCCGGTGGCATGTATTCCTGTGACCTCGTCGTAGATCGATACCTTGAGGCCGGACTTCACCTGAGCGGCGTAGGCGGGCGGTAGCTCACCAGTCAGCGCCAGCGACCCGCGAGGCGCGAGCTCAAGGAACGGCTGACCGGGCTGTCCGCCAGCAGCGCCATTCACCGCGACGACCGTCGCTGGCAGCGATGGCAGGAACACGACGTCGGTCATCGGCATGCCGCCAGAGGACGGCGCGGTATAGCCCAGGTGCTCGTAGTACAACGACACGGCATATCCGGTCGCCGAACCGAAGTAGCCAGGCGTGTCGCCATAACCGTAGTAACCAAGCGCGCCGAGGGCTTTCTGCAGTTCGGCCACATCTGGCCCGCTCTCGCCCGGCGCCAGGTCCCGCCAAGCTGGCACCAGTCCAGTCAGCACGAACAATGGCTCACCGTCGATCTCCGCGAGCTGCTCACCGTTGGAGATCGTGTCGTCAGCGGCGACCCGCAGCCTTGAGATGTAGGCCGCCCCGTTCCCGCCGGTCCCCGATGACCCCGGCAATGAAGGCGAACTAGACGATGGGGCGCTCGCGAACACGTCGTACTCCGTCGACGGGAAGATCACGCCGCGCATCTGAACCGAGGAGGTGAGAACCTGGGAGACGACCGTCGCCGTCGTCGCCGTAGGGGGTGGTGCGGCGGTGTCCGCGGCCAACTGCTGCGGCGACTTGACGAAGGAGGCGCCGATCAGTCCTCCGACGGCCAGCAAGGCCGCCCCGACACCCACGCCGAGCAGCGCGCGACGCCGCCGGGTAAGCCGCGACCCGCGCACCGCCTGCCTGCGGCCACCGTCGTGACCGCTCGCCATGGCTGGGGTGCCTAGTTGTGTCACTAGATCCTCCGATGTCTGCCCGCCGCTAAGACATCGGAAGAACCGGCACAACGCCTCAGCAGCGGATGTGCATCCCACCCTCCACAGCGGCGCTTAGGAATTCGCATGATCTTTTTGTGAGTTTCATGTCAGTCGGCCGACGACAGCAAGGGGCCCCCGCTGCTGCCATAGCGACAGCAAGGGGGCCACGCTGCGCACTCGATCCAGCGCGCGGGCGGTCGCGTCAGGATTCGCCGCCGAAGTCGACGTCCTTGGTCTCGACTGTCCCGCCCTTGCGCCCAGGTGCTGACTGGTACTTCCAGTAGAGGTTCGTGTGCGCGATGACCTGCCCAGGGGGCGGTGCTCCCCATTCGGACTGGTCATCGGTCGTGTGCGCGTCGCCGACCAGGGTCGCGTCGTAACCCCTGACCATCGCGCCGTGGAGCGTGGAGCGGATGCAGGCGTCCGTCTGCGCTCCGACTACGACCAAGCGTCCGACGCTAAGGTCTGACAATACGGACTCGAGCGTTGTGTCCTCAAAAGAGTCGCCGTAATTCTTGTCGACTAGCGGCTCGGCGTCGCTTGGGGCGAGTTCGGGAACGATCTGCCAGCCGTCGCTGCCTTTCGCAAGCTCGGAATCCGAATGCCGCACCCACACCACGGGGATCTCTTCGCGCCGGGCTCGCTCGACGAGGCTGGCGACGTTCGCCACGACCGCGTCGCGTTCGTGGCCTCGCTCGACGACGTCGTTCTGCACGTCGACCACGAGCAGCGCGGTGTTCGGCCGGTTACTGAGTGTCGTCATGACTATCCCTTGCTCGTTCCGGACTCAATGTGTCCACCTACGCTAGACCCGCCCACCGACAGTCCGCGGATCAGCTGGGCGCAACGGTTGATCGACGAAGGCCTACGGATGGCCGATCACCTGGCTTGCCGAAGCCAAGCCCGCAAAAGCGGCTGGCAACCCGAGAGATTAGACGCCCGCTCAGAGTGAAGCGATCTCCTGCGGAGTAAACGCGCGCAGCACGTCGAAGTAGTTGCCGTCCGGGTCCTTCATCACGACCCAGTCGACATCGCGGCCCTGTCCGACATCAGCCCGTTCCGCGCCGAGCGCCTCAAGCCGGGCAACTTCCGCGGCTTGGTCTTGCGGACGCAGATCCAGATGCAGCCGGTTCTTCGTCGCGACCTCTTCGGGCACGCGCAGGAATAGCAAGTCAGGTACGACCCCGTCCTCCGGGCTTCCCTCCGGCGGCTCAAGCACAATCTGATCAGGCTCGTCATAGGTCCGGCGCCAGCCGAGCGCCTCCTGCCAGAATCCGGCGAGCTTGGCCGGGTCCGTCGTGTCGATGCACAAGCACTGGATGCGAACATTCATGGCGACGACTCTTCAACCAGCGAGCGATCGCTGTCCACTGGATTACTCGCGCGGGCCAGGACCTGGGCGTCTGCCCCGCTACGCCCCGTTGAAGTGGTAGTGCAGCAACAACAGCTCAAGGAAGTGCGCGGCAAGCTGGCAGCCGGCGAAAGCAACGGGAATCGCCGCCCACGGTGCGATTCGCGAGCGTCTGGCCAGCGGTGCCATGGCCACGATCAAGGCGCCGGTCACCCACCAGGTGATATGGCTGGCGCTCATCGCGCTCATCGCCCGGGCGACGCACGACGGTGTCGCGGTGTAGACCAGCGTGCACGCGTCATGCGCATTGTGGATCGGCAGCAGGGATGACGGTGTCACCGGCCATGCCACCCAGGTGAACAAGGCAAGCGGGATCGCGCCCAGGTGCCACCAGCTCACCGGTTCGGCCTTGACCGAACGCGCCTGCCACCACTGCGTGATGCCGAAGCCAACAGCGATCGCCGCCGGTGCGATCAGCACTGGTGCGGCGACCGCCATCGACATCGTGTTGACGACGATGCCAGCGACCAGCTCAAAGACCACCGCGCCAAAAATGACGATCCATCCGGTGACCCCTGCGGGCCAGGACCGGGTAAGGAATGGCATAGACCGTGTCGGCTGCACCTGAGTCATCTGCGGCAAGCTCCTGGCGCGGTGGCGGACTAGCTCCGATGGCAGATTCGAGCATAATGCTCCCGCGAGACTGGCTACTCCTCGCCGGAGAAGCGTTCCCACGCTGACTGGCGGGTGGTGCCCAGCGCGGCGCCGATCCTGGTCCAGGTGATGCCACGAGTTCTGGCCTGGGTCACCGAGAAGGCGAGCTGTTCATCCACCTGCGAGCTGAGCGCCGCCACCTTCGGCAGCGTGGCGAGCAAGTCCTCGTCGGACGCACGCTCCTGCCAGCTTGGCATGGCCGGCATGTCCTGCGGCCCGCCGTCCTTCTCAGGCTTGCTCTTGAGTATCTCGACGCACAGTGTCACGCACTCATCGCAGATGAAGACGCCTGGTCCGGCGATCATTGAGGCGACCGCCGCCGCCGTCTTCTGGCAGAACGAGCAGTTGATCGCGGTCCTCCGCCGTTCCTTGGTCGCCTCTTCGATACCGGTCATGAGAACCTCCACCGCAGGTAGCTGTCAGGCCAACCCTGACAGATTGTCAGGACCGACCTTACAGTGTCAGGGTAAGCCTGACAAGGCCGAAACGACCGTCCGCCGCCACATCTGCGCGTAGTGACCGCCGGCCGCCAGCAGTCCGGCGTGGGTACCACGCTCGACTACCCTCCCGTGATCAAGCACGACTATCTCGTCGACCTGGTCGAGCCCGTCAAGATCGTGCGTGATCAGCAACGTCGATCGGCCTGCGGTAGCGGTCAGCAGGTCGGACATCAGCATCCGGCGAGTGGCCGGGTCAAGATGTGCCGTCGGCTCGTCAAGAATCAGTACCTGAGGGTCCGCCAGGAGCGCGCGGGCAAGCGCGATCCGCTGCCGCTGGCCGCCCGAGACAGCCGTCCCATCCTGCCCGACGCGGCTGTCCAGGCCAGCGGGGAGCGACGCGATCCAACTGGTCAGCCCGACTTGGTCCAGAACCGCAGCCAGGCGCTCATCATCAGCCTGACCAGTCACGTCCGCGGGCAACGCGATCCGCAGGTTGTCGCCGATGGAGGCGTTGAACAAGTGCGGGTCCTGCGGGTATCCGCCGATCAGCATCCGCACGTCATCGGTCGAGTACTCGGACAACTCATGCGAATCCTCCAAGTCGCTCCGCTGCCCCGGCGCTCGGTCGGTCGGCAACTCGGCCGACTCAAGGCTCACCGAACCGCTGGCCAGATCTAGGAAGCGCAACAAAACCGCGGCGACGGTCGACTTTCCCGCACCGTTGGTGCCGATCAGGGCAACTCGCCGGCCAGGCGTCAGGTCAAGGCTTACGCCGTCCAGCGCGAACGGTCCATCGGGCTGATAGCGAACCCGCACCTCGCGAAGCCGCAGCGCGATCGGCCCCCCTGGCCAGCGTGCCGGGGGGGTAAGGGGGGTCGTCCCCCCTGGCCAGTACAGCGGTCGCGCGGGTTCGCTCACCGGGTCGGGCGCGTCGAGCACGGAACTGACCCGGCGTGCGCCCGCACTAGCCTGGCTCAGCGCGATCGCCGCTCCAGGCAGCACGCCGACCGCCTCGAACGACGCGAGCGCGGTCAGTGTCGCCGCCGCCAGCGGCACCCGCCCGGCCGGACCGTCGCCGACGGCTGCGACTCCGAGCAGCAGCACGCCCCAGACCGTCAGCCCGGCGACCAGCACGCAAAGCCCGGCGCTCAAGCCTGACGCGGCCGCGGCCCGGCGCGAATGCGCAGACAACTCACGGTTCGCTGACTCGGCCCGCCCGAGCGCGACGTCCTGCGCGCCGAACGCGATCACATCCGGCGCCCCGGCCAGCACGTCGACCACCGCCGAGCCGAGCCGTCCCCTGGCCGGCGCTGTCCGCTGCGCCGCGATGCGGGCGAAGGCCAGGCAGGTCACCGGCACGGCGGCCGCTCCCGTCAGCAGCCCGGCCGCCAGCAGGAGACCGGCCGGCCCGACGAGGCCAACGCACGCGAGAACGGCGCCGCACCCGACCACGAGGGCGGCTATCACGGGCGTGGTGCCACGGATAAAGAGGTCCTGCACCCCATCGACGTCGCCGACCAGCCGGGTGAGAAGGTCACCGGAGTGGAACTGGGGAAGTCCGGCCGGTGCCAGCGACTCAAGCCGTCGCCAGATCGCGACCCTGACCCTGGCGAGTACCCGGAACGCGACGTCGTGTGAGGCCAGTCGCTCGCCGTACCGGAACACCCCCCGCCCGACGCTGAGCGCACGCACGGCCACGACAGCCACTGAAAGCGCGACGATGTTCGGATGAGCAGACGCCCGGGCCAGCAAGAACCCGCTCAGCGCCAGCAACGCGACACCGCAACCCGTCGCCAGCGCTCCGGCTCCGGCGGCGATCAGCATCCGCCCGATCAGCGGCCTGGCCAGCCCGAACAGCCGCAGTAGCGACCTGGCGCCGGATCGCTCCGCCCCAACCGGCCCCGAGGTCACCAGCCCGCCCCCGCGACCTCGGTGACCCCGGCCGACTGGCCCAAGTCGCGCAACCGGCCATCGGCGACTCTCAGCACCCGACCGGGATCGGCCAGCCCATCGAGCCGGTGGGTCACCACGACGACCGTCCGCCCAGCCGACAACTCGCTGATCGCGGCCGTCACATCGCTCGCGCTGGCCTGGTCCAGGTGCGCCGTAGGCTCGTCGAGCAGGATCATCCGCGCGTCCTTGCAGAACAGCCGGGCGAGCGCGATCTTCTGCCGCTCCCCGGCGGATAGACGCAGCCCCCGCTCATCGAGCACGGTGTCGTACCCCTCTGGCAGCGCGGCAATGAACTCGGCGGCTCCCGCTCGCGCCGCCGCCCGCTCGACTTCGGCTCGCGCCGCCCCCGGCCGCCCGAGCGCGATGTTCTCAGCGACCGACCACCCGAACATCGCCGGATGCTGCGGCAGCCAGCCGATCTGATGGCGCCACTCGTCCGGCGGAACCTCAGACAGCGCCACCTCACCGGCCAGCACGCGCCCTCGCGCGGGCTCGACGAACTTGAGCAGCACAGCGAGCAGCGTGCTCTTGCCCGCGCCATTGTCACCGATCAGCGTGATCTGGTCGCCCGGCCTGATGATCAGATCGCAGCGGCTGATCGCCGGCTCGTCCCGATCCGGATATCGCACCGCCACCTCATCAAACCTGACGACGTCTGACCCCAAGTCAGGAACCACGCCCCGACACCGGCGACCAGTCGGCCGCCCAGCATCGGCAATCTCGAAAACTTGACCCGCCGCCGCCGTGCCGTCCGCGCTGGCATGGAACCGCGCGGCCGCGTTGCGCACCGGCAAGAACGCCTCAGGGGTCAGCAGCAGCACGAACAACGCCGTGGCGTACTCCATGTGCCCGTACAGCAACCTGAGCCCGACCTCGACCGCGACCAGCGCGGTTGCCACAGCCGCCGCTAGCTCGAGCACCAGCGCGGAGAGGAACGCGACCCGCAGCGTCGCCATCACGCTGGTCCGGTACTCCTCGGTAATCTCGGCGATGACCTTTTCCTGCGCCTTAGCCCGCCCGAAGATCTTGAGCGTCGGCAGCCCTTGCACCACGTCGAGGAAGTGACCGCTCAGCCTGGCCAGCAGCCGCCAGCTCTGCCTGGTCCGCGCGCTGGTGTGCCAGCCGATCAGCACCGCGAATACCGGTATCACCGGCAGCGTCACCGCGACGATCAGCGCTGAGATCCAGTCTGCGGCCGCGACGGCGCTAACCACCGCCACCGGCACCGCGACCGCGAGCACCAATTGCGGCAGATACTGGGCGAAGTAGGAGTCAAGCGAGTCAAGCCCGGTTGTAGCCAGCGTCGTGATCTCACCGGAACGCTGCCTGCTGAGCCAGCCAGGTCCAAGATCGAGTACTTGAGATAGCAGCCTGGACCGCAGTCGCTCCTTGACGACGATGGCCGCCCGCTGCGCGGCCACCTCCCCGCCGTAACACAAGCCAGCCCGGCCCACTACGACGGCGAGCAACCCGCCGAACGCCCCTGACCCGCCCCCGATCCCTCCGCCCGCCAATAGGTGGGCGAGCAGTCCAGCCTGGGCCAGAATCAGCCCGGTCACCACGAGTTCGCACGCCAGCGCGACCAGCAAGTAACGCCGAGCCTGCGTCGCCTCGGCTAGGAGGCGGCGCAGCCGGTCCCTAGTGCTCACCCGCGGATGGCCGGTCGGCCTGCCCGTCCATCGGCGCGTAGATCTTCCGCAGCAGCCCGACCGGCCTGGCGGTGAACACGCGCTCACGCCTGGCGTCCAGCGTGAACGCGACCCACCAGGTCAAGATCGCGCCGACCCGGTTACGGAAGCCGGTGAGGAACGCGAGGTGGATGAACAACCAGACCACCCAGCCAGGGAACCCGCTGAGCTTCAGCGGGCCGGCCGACACGACCGCGTTGCCGCGTGCGATGTAGGCCGCCGAGCCGAGGTCGCGGTACTTGAACGGCTTGACGGCCTGACCCGCCGCCTCCCGCCTGATCCGGCGTCCGGCGTAGACACCGGACTGCATCGCCACCTCGGCCACCCCAGGCAGCTTGCGCAAGCTCATCACGTCGCCCACCACGGAGATCTCCGGGTGACCGGGAACGGTCAGATCGTCCCGCACGAGTATCCGGCCAGCGTGATCTTGCTCGGCGCCGGTCGCCTTCGCCAGCGCGGCGGCCAGCGGCGGCGCGGCCACGCCGGCCGTCCACAAGACGGTGGCCGCGTCGAAGCGGGTCTCCGTCCCGTCGGCGCCGCGGACGTTCAGGCCGCTCTCGTCGACCTTGATGACCTGGGTGTGCATGTGCATTTCGACGCCAAGCTTGGCCAGCGAACTCGCGGCCCGCCGCGACAGCTCAGCCCCAAAGGATGCCAGTGGCGCGGCCCCGCCGTCGAACAGCAGCACTCGGGCATACTCCGGCCGTACGTGCCTGAACTCGTCCCGGAGCGTCTTGGTCGCCAGTTCGCGGATCTGCCCGGCTAGCTCGACTCCGGTCGGCCCAGCGCCGACCAGCGCGAACGTTAGCCGCCGCCGCCGCTCGGCCGGATCGGTCGCGGTCTCGGCCATCTCGAACGCCCCGAACACCCGGCGCCTGATCGTCAGCGCGTCCGAGATGTTCTTCATCCCCGGGGCCCAGGCCGCGAACTCGTCGTGCCCGAAGTACGACTGCTCGACCCCGGCCGCCACGACCAGGTGGTCATAGCCCACGTCGAACTCTTCGCCGAGCGGCCGTACGCACCTAACCTTGCGCTCGGCCACGTCGACATCGACGACTTTGGCCATCTCGCAGGTGACGTTGGAGTACTTGCGCAGCACCCGCCGCAGCGGCGTGGTGATCTGCCCCTCCGACAAGATCCCAGTCGCGCACTGATAGAGCAGCGGCTGAAACAAGTGGTGCTCGCTTTGGTCGATCAGCGTGATGTCGAACGGCCCGCGCGCGAGCTCGCGTACCGCGAACAGCCCGGCGAACCCGCCGCCGATCACCACTACCTTCCCGGCAGTCACGGTTCCGGGTCGTCCCAGGTCTCGCCGTCCGGCAGCAGAGCGTCGGCGTCTTTCGGTCCCCAGCTTCCCTTCGGATAGCTGTGCACCGGAACTATGTCGCCAAGCACGGGGTCGACGACCTGCCACGCCGACTCGACCGTGTCCTGCCGGGCGAACAGCCCGCGGTCACCCGCCAGGGCTGCCCCGATCAGCCGGTCATACGGCCGCATATCCGACGTGGGCTGCTCGGCGAACGTCAGCGTCTCCGGCTGCGGCACCCAGCCCGATCCCGGCTTCTTGCCAGACACTGTGATGCTGACCCGGGCCGCTGGGTTGACCCGGAAGCGCAGCGCGTTCTTGGCCGCACTGCCTAGTTGGATGCCGAAAATATCGTGCGGCGGATGATGGAACCTGATGGTGACCTCGGTGGCCGTGATCGGCAAGCACTTGCCCGCCCTGATCAGGATCGGCACGCCGGCCCAGCGCCAGGAGTCCAGGCTCAGCCGCACCGCGACGAAGGTCTCTACGGTGGAGTTCGGGTCGACTCCGGCCACCTTGTGGTAACCCTCGTACTGGCCGCGCACCGTGGTCTCCGGCGTCAGTTCGGACAGCGCGCCAACCACCTCGGACTTCGAGGACCGCCAGACGTCCATGCCGCGGCCATCCGGTGGCTCGGCCAGCACGGAAGCCAAGACTTGCAGCAAGTGGTTCTGCAGCACATCCCTGATCGCGCCCGTCTTGTCATAGAACGCGCCCCGGTCGGCCACGTCGAACGCCTCGGCCATCGTGATCTGAATGCACTGCACGTGGTTGCGGTTGAGCAGTGGCTCGATCATCGAGTTGGCGAACCGGACGAACAACATGTTCTCCACCGGGTCGAGACCGAGCCAGTGGTCAACCCGGTAGATGTCGTCCTCGGCGAAATGCTGGTGCATGGTATTGCTCAGCGACTGGGCGCTCGCCAGGTCGTGGCCGAACGGCTTTTCCACCATCACCCGCGAGCCAGAAGCCAGTCCCGCTGCCGCGATCCCGCCGGCGATCCGCCCGAACAGCGCCGGCGGCACTTCCAGGTAGAACAAAATCTTCTGGCCCGAGCCGACCTGCTTGGCGATCTCGTCGTAGGTCGCGCTGGAATCCAGGTCTCCGTCGATGTAGCGGAGCAAGCCGAGCATCTTCGTCGCGGCGGGCGACTTCGGGTCGATGCCGTTGCGGGTCAGCGACGCTGAGGCGTAGTCACGAAACTGGTCAAGACCCCACCCGCTCTTGGCGACGCCGATCACCGGCATGTTGAGCACGCCGCGCTCGACGAGGCCGACGAGGGCAGGAAACGTCTCCAGCTTGGCCAGGTCGCCGGTCGCGCCGAAGATCACCAGCGCATCAGCATGCTGCGTCGGCGTAGTCATTGGGTCCTCCTAGCTACTGCGGTATGCCGATACGTCCTTGTCGCTGAGCCGGCGTCTAAACACGTAGTAGGTCCACGCCGTGTAGGCGAGCACCACCGGCAGCGCGATCAGTACAACGACGGTCATCACCTTGAGCGCGTAATTCGCCGACGCGGTGTTGTCGATCGTGAGGTCGTAGGCGGGGTTCGTGCTCGACACCATCACCCGCGGATAAAGCTCGCTGAAGATCGACAGCACGGTCAGCGCCACCGCGATCGTGGTCGCCGCGAACCCCCAGCCTTCCCTGCCGTCGCCGACCAGCCACGCGGCCGCGAGCATCGCGAGCGCCCCAGCGATCTCGACCGGGTTAGGCAGCAGTCCCTTGCCCGCGATCGAATGGGTCCAGATCACGAACGCCAGCAAGACAAGGGCCGCTGGTATCGCGGTCATCCGGCCGAACCGCGCTGCCCGGAGCCTAAGATCGCCGCTGGTCTTGAGCGCGATGAAGGTCGCGCCGTGTACGACGCAGAGCACCACCAGCGTGATGCCGGTGTACAGGCCGTACGGCTGGAGCAGCGTCCAGAAGCCGCCGGTGTACTCGTGGCTGGCGTTGATCGGCAAGCCGCGCAGGAGGTCGCCAAGCGCGATGCCGAGCAGCAACGGCGCGATCAGGCTGCAGGCCATCAACAGGCCGCTCCAGGTGCGGCGCCACCGGTCGCTGTCTTTCTTGCCGCGAAATTCGAACGAGGTGCCGCGTGCCATCAGCGCCCCGAGCAGCAGCACCAGAGCCAGGTAGAAGCCGGAGAACAAGGTCGCGTACCAGCCGGGAAACGCGGCGAACATCGCCGCCCCGGCGACGATCAGCCAAACCTCATTGCCGTCCCAGAGCGGCCCGATCGTGTCGATCGCGGTGCTCCGGCCCGCCTCGCCGGCCCCGATGATCCCGTGCAGCATGCCGACCCCGAAATCGAAGCCCTCGAGTACGAAGAAGCCGGTCCACAAGATCGCGATGATCAAGAACCAGATCTGCGCCAAAGTCATTGGGCGGTCAGCTCCCGACGCGAGTACTTGATCATCAGCACCGCGTCGAGCACCGCGAGCGCGGTGTAGAGCAGGCCGAACGCGACCATGCTGATCACCAGGTCGGTGAAGCTAACCGACGGGGATACTCCATGCCTGGTCAGCAAGATCCCCTGTACCACCCACGGCTGCCTGCCGCTCTCGGTGAGCAGCCAGCCGGCCGTATTCATCAAGAACGGCGCGATGACCGCCCAGGTGGCGGCGAGCAGGAACCAGCGTTCTGAACGGCCGAAGGTGCGGGGGGTGCGGGGGGTCGTCCCCCCGCGAGCCAGCAGAGTCCTTTTCTTGCGCATGAGCAGCAGACCCCAGACGCCGACCAGCAGCAGCAGTCCGGCCAGGTAGGCCATTACCCGCATCGACCAGTACTGGATGAAGACGTTCGGTACGTAGTAGCCAGGCCCGTACTTGGCCGAGTACTGGGCCTGCAACCGACCGAGCCCAATGACCTTGCCGTTCCAGGTGTTCGTGGCCAGCAAAGACAGCAAATGCGGGATCGCGAAGATCTGGGTGGGCGTGTGGTCGTTGTTGCCACCGCCGATCTGGAACAGCGAGAACGAGCAGGGCTGGCAGGTGGTCCACTGCGCCTCGGATGCCGCGATCTTCATCGGCTGATATCTGGTCTCGATCACGCCAAGCTCGCTGCCGACGAACATGTTGAGCAGCAGCGCCGGCACGAAAATGGCCAGCGCCATCCGCAGACTGTGGCCAAATGGGCTGCTCCCGCCGGGGTTGCTACGCAACTGCCAGGCGGAGACGGCCAGCATGACGGCCGACCCGGTGACCACCGAGGCGAGCACCACGTGGATGTAACCCCACAGGAACACCGGGTTGGTCATCACCGCCCAGATGTTCGTGAGCTGCGGCTGGCCGTGGACCAGCTTGTAGCCGACCGGGTGCTGCATCCACGAGTTGGCCATCAAGATGAACGCCGCTGACAAGATCGTGCCGAGAAAGACCAGCCAGATCGTCAGCAGGTGCACCCGCCGCGACAGCTTGTCCCAGCCGAAAATCCACAGGCCGAGGAACGTCGATTCGAGGAAGAAGGCCGCGAGCCCTTCCATCGCGAGCGGCGCGCCGAACACGTCGCCAACCATCCGCGAGTAAGCCGACCAGTTCATGCCGAACTCGAACTCTTGCACCAGCCCGGTCACCACGCCAACGGCGACGTTGATCACCAGCAGCGTCCCGAAAAACCTGGTCAGGCGGAGGAATTCTGGCCTGCCGGTGCGGTGCCACGCCGTTTGCAGCATCGCGACGAGGAAGGCGAGGCCGATCGTGATCGGGACGAAGAAGAAGTGGTTGATCGACGTCAGTGCGAACTGCCATCGGGCCAGGTCAAGCGTCATCCACACTCCTCTCGGGAAGCACGATTCCCTGGCGTCCGGGCCGCTGGCACCACCCGCCGTGGGTGATGTGTAGATCGGGAACAGCGGGCAGTTGTAAGCCCATGACCGATCGGTTCGATGTCATCGTCATCGGCACCGGCGCAGGCGGCGGCACCCTGGCGCACACGCTGCGCCCAGACAGGGAAAAAGATTCTGCTGCTGGAACGCGGCGATTTCCTGCCCCGCGAGATGGCCAACTGGGATCCAGCCGAAGTGTTCGTCGACGGCCGGTACATCTCGCCGGACACTTGGTACGACATCGACGGCAAGCCGTTCCAGCCGCAGGTGCACTACTTCGTCGGCGGCGCCACCAAGATGTACGGCGCGGCGCTCTACCGGCTGCGGCCAGCCGATTTCGGCGAGATCAAGTTCTCCGACGGCGTGTCGCCGGGTTGGCCAATCGGCTACGGGGACCTTGAGCCGTACTACACCAGAGCCGAATGGCTGTACCAGGTGCACGGCGATCACGGCGAGGACCCGACCGAGGGCCCGGCGTCCAAGCAGTACCCGTGGCCTGCCGTCTCGCATGAGCCGCGAATTCAGCAGATCTCCGACCAACTGGCATCGTCGGGGTACCACCCGTTCCACGCGCCGTGCGGGATCATGCTCGACGAGGCTCGTCGCCCGGCCAGCACCTGCATCAGGTGTGCCTGGTGCGACGGCTATCCGTGCCTGGTGCACGCCAAGTCCGATGCCGAAGTGATCGCGGTCCGGCCGATGCTCGGCCGGCCGAACGTCACGCTGCTTACCGGCGCGGAGGTCACCCGCCTGCGGACTGATCCGAGCGGCCGGGTGGTCACCGAGGTCGTGGTACGCCGGGCCGGTCAGGACGAGAGCTATGCCGCCGACCTCGTGGTGCTGGCGGCCGGGGCGGTCAACACCGCCAAGATCTTGTTCAACTCGGCCTCCGACCAGCATCCAAACGGCCTGGCCAATGGATCAGATCAGGTCGGGCGCAACTACATGTTCCACAACAGCAAGGCGGTCGCCGCTCTAGGCGAGGAGCCGAACGACACGATCTACCAGAAGACTCTGGCGATCAATGACTTCTACCTGGCTGACGACACCCGCGGGCCACTGGGCAATATCCAGATGCTCGGCAAGTCCAACGCGGGCGCGATGAAGGGCGAGGAACCGCACGCTGACCAAGCTCGCGCCGCACTGGAGCCTGGATGAGGTCGCCCGGCACAGCGTGGATTTCTGGCTGACGACCGAAGACCTGCCCAGACCCGAGAACCGGGTGACGGTCGATCGCGACGGTCGCCTGCGGCTGGCCTACAGCTACACCAACGCCGCCGAGGTCGATGGCCTGTACTGCGAGTTCAAGACGATCCTGAACAAGACCGGCCTCGCGGCGCACCACGTGCTCCACAAGAATTTCTATATGGATATGAAGATCCCGATCGCCGGGGTGGCGCACCAGGCCGGCACGTGTCGTTTCGGAACTGAAAAGTCTTTGCTTCTGTTGCCGACATCAACTGCAAGGCACATGAGCTAGACAACCTCTATTTCGCCGACGCGAGCATCTTTCCGAGTATCGGTGCCGTCAATCCCGCGCTCACGGTCATGGCCAACGCCATCCGGGTCGCCGACCACCTGGCCGATCGCCTTGCGGGAAGATGACCAACTCCATAGCTGGCGTTTCGGTTTCGCGGGGTAGGTGCAGGACGGCATCCATAAGCAGGAGGGAACCTTATCGTGGACCGCTATCCGAACATCGCTGATCACGGACTGATAGGTGATCTGCAGACGGCGGCATTGGTTTGCACCAACGGGACCATCGACTGGTTCTGCTGCCCGCGCTTCGACTCGCCGAGCATCTTCGCTTCGCTGCTCGATGCCGACAAGGGCGGCCACTTCCAGATCGCGCCGGAGAACACCGACTACGTCACCAGGCAGCTGTACTTTCCGGACAGCGCGATTCTCATCACCAGGTTCATGACCGCGGATGGCGTCGGCGAGCTCGTCGACTTCATGCCGGTGCTGACCGGCCGGGCCACCGACCGGCACCGGATCGTCCGGCTGATGCGGGTGCCGCGAGGGATCATGCAATTCACGATGACCATGCAGCCGAAGTTCGACTATGCCCGGGCCAAGCACAAGACCGAGCTATCCGAGCACGGCGCCGTGCTGCGGTCCGACGACTGCCGGCTGACGGTGCACATGGCTCGGAGCAGCGGCAGCGGCGGCAGCGGGAAGAACGGCAACGCGGTCCAGCGTCAGGGCAACGGCATCCGGGCGTCGTGGACGTTGCGCGAGGGCGAGAGCGCCGGCGTCATGGTCGAGTCGATGGCCGGCGCTCCCCGGCGGTTGCAGATCGGCGAGCTGAACCGGCTGATGGACGAGACCGCGCAGTTCTGGCGTAACTGGGTGCACCAAAGCACTTACACGGGCCGGTGGCGGGAGGTCGTGACCCGCTCGGCGATCACGCTCAAGCTGCTCACCTATGGGCCGACCGGCGCACCAGTGGCCGCGGCGACGGCCGGCCTGCCCGAAGACCCAGGCGGCGAGCGCAACTGGGACTACCGGTACACCTGGATCAGGGACGGATCGTTCTCCATCTACGCCCTGCTCGGCCTCGGATACACCGAAGAGGCGGCCCGGTTCGGCGTCTGGCTCAGGGACCGGATAGCCGAGAGCAAGGGCAACGAGTCGGGGCCGCTGAAGATCATGTACCGGGTGGACGGCAGCTCCGATCTCACCGAGGAAACGCTGCGCCACTTCGAAGGCTGGCGCGGTGCCAAGCCGGTCAGGATCGGCAATGGGGCCGCCGACCAACTGCAGCTCGATATCTACGGTGAGGCGCTCGATGCCGCGTTCCTGGCCGACCAGAACGGGTTTGAGGTCGCCCATGAGGGTTGGATCGCGCTCGCCGGGATGATCGACTGGGTCGCCGAGCACTGGGACCGGCCGGAAGAGGGCATCTGGGAGACCAGGGGCGGCCGCAAGGACTTCACCTACGGCCGGTTCCAGTGCTGGATCGCGCTTGACCGGGCGATCAGGCTGGCCGAGCGGCACGGCCGGCCAGCCAACGTGGCCGAGTGGGCGATCGAGCGGGACCGGATCTACAACCAGATCATGGACCGGGGCTGGAACCCGAAGGTTAAGGCGTTCACCCAGCACTACGACACCGACGTGCTCGACTCGTCGCTGCTGCTCATGCCGCTGCAGGGGTTCATCGCGCCAAGGGACCCGCTCTGGCTGTCTACGCTGCGCGCGATGGACGAGACGCTGGTCTCGGACAGCCTGGTCTACCGGTACAACCCGTCGATTACGTCCGACGGCCTGCGCGGCAGCGAGGGAACGTTCTCGCTGTGCACGTTCTGGTACGTCGACGCGCTCGCCCGGGCGGGTCGGCTCGATGACGCCGCGCTCTGCTTCGAGAAGATGCACACCTACGCTAACCATCTCGGCCTGTACTCCGAGGAGATCGGCCAGACCGGCGAGCAACTCGGCAACTTCCCGCAGGCGTTCAGCCACCTAGCGCTCATCGGCGCCGCGATCAACCTGGACTACCAGCTCGATCACGGGGCTGGCGTGCTCGAGCCGACGCTCGCGGGTGCCCGCTTATGGAGCCGGCCAGTATCCAGCGGCGGCATACCCGGTCCAATTCTCGGTCGATTACCCTGACCGGCCGCTGAACCGGGTCACGACGTTCTTCCGCATCTTCACGGTGATCCCGATCGCGATCGTGCTCGGCACGATGTCCGGCCAGGCGACCTGGCAGTCGGGGTCTGGCCGGGAGGTGGCGGCCGGGGCGGGCGGGCTGCTGTTCTTCGGCCCGCTGCTGATGATCTTGTTCAGGCGGAAGTATCCGCGGTGGTGGTTCGACTGGAACCTGGAGTTGCAGCGGTTCAGCAACCGCGTCGGCATTTATCTGGCGCTGATGGACGACACGTACCCGTCAACCGACGAGCACCAGTCCGTGCACCTCGACTACCGGTACCCGGACGCGTCCGTCGAACTGCACCGGCTGCTCCCGCTGGTCAAGTGGCTGCTCGCGATCCCGCACTACATCGTGCTGTTCTTCCTGGACATCGGTGCGCTCGTGACGGTGATCGTCGCCTGGTTCGCGATCTTGTTCACCGGGCGCTATCCGAAGGCCGCGTTCGACTTCATCGAGGGCGTGATCCGGTGGCACAATCGCGTGTACGCCTACGCTCTCGTTCTCGTCACCGACCGTTATCCGCCGTTCACGTTGCGGGCGTGAACGCGGGGTCGCTGTTCGAGCAGGCGGCGGGGCTAGCGCTGCTCGCCGCGATCTACCCGCCCGCGATGCTGGTCGCGGCGCTCTACCTGGGTTCGGAGCGGCCCGGCCGGTCCACGGTTCTGTACGTGGTCGGCGGACTCGTTGTGGTAACCGTGGTCGGGATCGCCGTGCTGATCGCGATCAGAGCAGGCGGACTGAGCCACATCGGCCACCATAAGACCAGATACGGCCTGCGACTCGGACTCGGCGTGGCCGCGATCGTCGCATCGCTAGTGCTCTATCGCCGCCGGTCCCCCGCGCCAGCGCCGTCCAGCCCGTCCAGCCCGTCCAGCCCGTCCAGCCCGTCCAGCCCGTCCAGCCCGGCCAGCCCGGCCAAGCCGAAGAAGCCGAACCTGATCCAGCGCCTGACCGCGCACCCCAAGCCACTGGCCGCGTTCGCCGTCGGTGCCGTCATGTTTGGCCCGTCGCTGACGTTCATCGCGGCGGTCCAGGTCGTGGCCACGGCGAAGACCAGCCTTGCCGATACGATCGGCGCGATGGCGATGATCATCGTGCTGACTGTCGCGTTCGCCTGGCTGCCCCTCGTGGCCTACCTGATCGCCCCGGCCCGCACGATCAGGACGCTGCGAACCTTCGACGCCTGGCTCAAACGCCACGGCAAAGCCGTGCTGACGGCGGCCATCGGAATAGTAGGTATTATCCTAGTAATACAGGGTATAACCGGTCTCACTTAGAATCCGTCGCGGATCTGACGGGCACCCAGAGGTTCGCTCAGGGTCACGACGGTCATCATTGACGCGGCGAGCTGTGGCTGTGGACCGGTACAGTCGGCGCCCGGCTGGCGGCCCCGTGAGACCTGGCAGTTGCGAGTCCGGCTTGGCTGCCTTCATCCGGGCGGGGGTCCAGAAGCGCGCAAGCGCGCTCTCCCTCGCGGCTAGCCCGGTGCCCTTCACCATCGCGGCCACCGCGGGGGTGAGTCGCGCCGGCCCGCTGATGACGGCCGGACCGGACGATTCGTGCGTACTGCCTATCGCGGTGCTTGCCAGCGCCATAGGGGCACTGGCGAATGTGAGCGCGGTCAGCGCGCCCGCCGCCACCGCACCGGCGGCCTTAACTCTGAAATTCAGTCTCAACGTACCTTCCTTGAAAGCTGAGGATCGAGATCACTCGATGCCAAGCACAGTCTTTACCAGCAAAGACTCGGCTATCAGATGGCTTTTCCAATTCTTAACCACTTCCAAGGTTTTTTCTTTGAACTAGCCCTCAGATTTATAGGTTGAAGCTCGATCTCATACTTTCAATTCCATTCGCAATGGATGAAAGGCTTTAACTAAACAATTCATTAGTTTCCAGACTCGCGACCTCGGCCGCCACCTCACCACGCCCAACCATGAGCCCCCACTTTTCGGCCGCGAGTGCGATCGATCCGGCAATCCACCGCAATGAGCCGGCCGAGCCGTGCGATGGATGTGGCAATCCACCCAGGAAAACGGGTATGAATTCGGCAATTCATCGCGCCGGCCCGTCCCGGTCTCGCGATGAATTCGGCAATTCATCGCGCCGGGCCGGGACTAGCCGCCATCGGGCGGCGGGGACTGTGTGGGTGGTGGTGACTGTGCTGCTGGTGGGATCTGCGTGGCGGTTGGTGGAGTTTGGACGGCTAACGGCGGCGGTGCGGGCGGCGCGGCTGGCGGCGGTGGTGCGGGCGGCGCGGATGCCGACGTCGGGTCGGTGACGGCGTCGGGGCGGCGGCCGAATCTGAGGAACGCGGTAAGGGCGATGATCACGACGGCGATGCCGAGGCCGAGGAAGAGGATGCCGCGCTCGTCGTGCGACTCGACGGCGATGTCGACGAACGTGATCGCGGCGACCAGGATCAGCATCGAGACGACTCTGGCCTTGAGGTCTTCGAGGTCGCGCATCTTCAGCCAGCTCGGCAGCCAGTACTTGTGCCGGGCGCGCTCCTTCCTGATCACGAACAGTTCGTAGAAGCCGAACGCCGCGATCATGAGCGTCGCCCCGACCAGGAACGTGTCCATCACGATCAGGAAGATGCCGAGCCTGCCGCCGATGCGGGACGGTTCCCCGATGTCGCCGTCGGCGGTTCTGATCAGGATGTCCGAGCCGTAAACGAACGAGCCGGCCGCGTCGAGCAACAGGAAGATCACGGGGATCAGCGTGAGCAGGCGAGACAGTGCTAGCAGGCGCTCGAACCGGCCTTGAATGCGAGCGCTCCGCGGGCTGTCGAACTCCTGGTCATCCGGCGGTCCGCTCACATCCGCACAGTTACCCAGTGGCGCAGCACGCCACGCTGGGGCCCGGACGCGACAACGCCCCCGAAGCACGCTGCATAGCTGCTCTCGAGGGCGTAGCCAAGGCCGGTGTGTGGTCGCCTCACGGCGAAAGGCACAACGCGGCTCCAGCCGAACGGTAGTCCGCGAAGGCGATGGTTTAGGCCCGGGGGACACAACACACCGACGCTCCTTCAAACGCGACCCGGCGCCGAGGTATTCCACCATCCTGTCCAGCATCTTGTCCCGCCGCCTCGGTGCTGAGGTGGCGGTACCGACGCCTCCTGGGCGGGGATACGCTGTGAATTGAGGGTTGTTGCGACAAGCAGGTTCCTGCGGTATAGGAGCGGCCCGACATGGTTGCGAACGTCTCGGCCATCGGCTGCGTAGGCGTGATTACGGTTGCGACCCGCGGAAGTGCCGGACCGGGTGAGGTGCTGGTCAAGATCCGTGGCGGTTCTGAGGCGTTCATCGCCTGGTCGCCTGAACCGCTAGCTAAAGGAACGACCGTCCTGGTGATCGAGGAACGTGGTGCCAGGACCGTCGATGTCAGCGCCTGGACCGACCCACTCGACCCATTTGACACGCTTGACCCCCATCGATAGGCCTTCTGACTAGCGGCTGGCATTCGGCCGCATTCGACCGTGTGGAGATGACAGATGCTCGGTTACCGAGTTCCCAGGCCCGACGAGGCCATGCTGATTTCTGGTGGAAAGCACGGAATGGCCGGAGCGCCGTTCCGGGTCGTGACCGGCCATGGTGCCTTCGTCCTGCCGTTCGTCAGGAAGACGAATTTCCTGACCTTGTCGATGTGCGAGTCCGAGGTCTCCGAGCAATGCGTCACGAAACAGGGCATCGCGCTGAACGTCAGGGCTGTCATCGCCTTCAAGGTCGGCAACGACCAGGAGAGCATCGTGAACGCCGGGCAGCGGTTCCTGTCGGACCAGGACCAGATGTCGACGCTGACCGGCCGGATCTTCGCCGGCCACCTGCGCTCCATCATCGGCTCGATGACGGTCGAGGAGATCGTCACCGAGCGGCAGAAGCTGGCCACCGAGGTACTCGACGGTTCCAAGGCCGAGATGGCCAAGATCGGCCTGACCGTAGACTCCTTGCAGATCCAGTCCATCGATGACATGAACACCGGTTACATCGACGCGATGGCGGCGCCGCACAACGCGGCGATCCAGCGGCAGGCTCAGATCGCCCAGGCTCAGGCGAATCAGGCCTCTGTTGAGGCGCAGCAGCAGTCGCAGCGGGCGCAGGCCGAGTACGGCAGGCAGACCGCGGTCGTCCAGGCGCAGTACAAGGCCGAGGTCGACCGGGCGCAGGCGCAGGCAGCGCAGGCCGGCCCGCTGGCGCAGGCACAGGCGACGATGGAGGTGCTCTCCGCGCAGGCCGATCTCGCCAGGCGCCAGGCCGAACTGCGGGAGCGGCAGCTCGTGGCCGAGGTAATCAAGCCGGCCGAGGCAGAGGCAGCGAAGGTCGGGATCCTGGCGAAGGCGGACGCTCAGCGGGTCACGTTGCAGGCTGAGGCGGCGGCGTCGCACAACCGGGTCGCGCTGGACCGGATGCTCATCGAGCAGCTTCCGCAGATCGTCAAGGAGGCCGCCGCAGGCCTAGCCGGAGCGAACCTCAGCGTGCTGAACGGCGCCGACGGCCTGAGCGAGATCGCGGCCGGGCTCGTCGCGCAGGGCCTGACCATACTCGACTCGGTGAAGAAGGGCCTGAACGGCGAATCTGAAGCCGCCTCGACTGCCGGGCCAGGCATCACCGCGGGTGAGTCGCCCAATGGTGACTCGCCGGGAGCGTGAGCACGCCGACCGAGAGCGCGGTGATCGTGCCGGTCCCGGCGGCGGACAGCGTCGTCGCCAGGTTCCGCGCCGAACTTGATCCGGCCGCGCGGCTCGGAGTCCCCGCGCACGTGACCGTCATCTCGCCGTTCGTGGCACCCGGGCACATCGATCGTGATGTGCTCGCGGTGCTCACCGAAACGGTGGGCTCGGTCAGTGCGTTCGACGCGACGTTCAGCCGGGTGTCCTGGTTCTCCGACTCGGTTGTCTGGCTCGCACCGGAGCCATCCGATCGTTTTCGCGCGCTCACTGACTTGGTCTTCGCGCGGTTCCCCGACTGTCCGCCCTATGGCGGAATTCATGATGAAATAGTGCCACATCTGACGATTGGCCAAAATGGCGGCTTGAAAGAGATGAGGGCAGCCGCGCAGGTCATCGAGCAGAGCCTACCGATCAGCATACGGGTGGATCGGATAGCGCTGATCCAGGGATGCGACGATGTCGGCTCCTGGCACACGGTGGCCGAATTGCCCCTGGCGTGTCCGCCATAAATCCAAGCGCAGAATTAACCGTCGCATCATAGTTAGTCATATGAGTCATTCGACTGCTATGGAGGTCGCCGTCTTCGCGACAGTCGGCCTGATCGTCGGTTGGTACGCCTGTAAGGCCTGGATCGCTCACGGTGACGTCGGCGGGACGGTGAAGAAGATCTCCGGACTCAAGCGCGCCCGATCTCACAATGGGAGTGTCGCACTTTTAGTACTGTTCGTCGCTCTTGCAGTGCTATATGCTCTCGTGCGTAAGTAGCGCTGGGCGTACGGCCGCCCGGCGCCGCACGGGATCGGCCACCGCCGCCGCGAGTTGTTCGAGCGCACGCACAGTGTGCGCGCTGACCACGGCGTCGCAGTGCGGCCAGGCTGCCGCCATGCCCGCGGCCAGCGGCTGGTAAGCCGCGCTCTTGGTACGCGGATTGACCCAGACGATCCGGAACGCGACCAGCGAAAGCCGTTCCATCTCCCGGCGCAGCAGTTCGACGTCGCCGGTCTCCCAGCCGTCGGAGATGATCACCACGACCGCGCCGCGCGCCATGCCGCGCCGGCCGTAGGTGTCGTTGAACTCCTTCAGCGCCAAGCCGATCTTGGTGCCGCCGAGCCAGTCCGGTGCGGCCTGACCAGCTTCCCGTAGCGCCTGCCCCGGCGGCTTCCGGCCGAGCACCGGAGTCAGCCTGGTCAGCCTCGTGGCGAACGTGAACACCTCGGCGCCTGCCCCACCAGCGGCGCAATACAGCAGTTGGATCATCGCCCGGGCATATGGCTCCATCGACCCGGAAATATCGCACAGCACCACGAGACGCCGGGGCCTGGTGGCCGGCGTGCGGCCGATCAGCCTGAACGCGTGTCCACCGGTTCGCCGCGCCTGCCGCAAGGTCGCGCGCATGTCGGTCCGCCGACCGCCCGGCCTGCGCCGATGCCGTCGCGAAATCCGTTCAGGCACAGCGAGCGTGAGCCTTCGCATCAGCGTGACCACCGAGACGAGTTCAGCGTCAGATAGATCAGCGAAATCCTTGCTGGCCAGCCGCTCGGCGCTGGTGCCCAGGTAGTTATGCTCCACCTCCGGCCCGTCGGCAGCGTCGGCGTCGGAATCGCCGTCCTGGCTGGTGTCCACCTCAGACGGCAACGCGTCGTGTCCCGCTGACGCATGCATCCGGGCGGCTGTGGCTGCCCGCGCCAGCAAATCCTCGGTCGAGGTTGCCCGCTGGTCGACCAGCCCGGGAGCCTGGAGCCCGGTCTGCTGACCGGCCGACTCGGCGAGGTCACCGAACACCTGGCTGAACACGGCTCGCAAGATCACCGCGTGTTCTTTGCTCGATACAAGCGTTGCCAGCGCGCACTGGTACAGCGCTCGCTGGCTGAAGGGCTTGGCGACCGCCACCGCCGCGGCGAACCGCTCGCAGCGCCCGGGCCCGACCGGCAGCCCAGCCAGCCGCAGCGCGGCGCCAAACCGAGCGCTGACCTCAGCGAGATCGGAGGGAGAGTCAGCCATCGAGATCGACGAGCGTCGCGAAGCCTTCCCGGCGGACCGCGATCAGGTCTTCTGAGTACTTCAGCACCGCGCCAGCCGTGCGCTGTGCGCCCGCTGCGTCCAACTCGGTAGCGCCAAGCACATGGAGCGCGTTGGCCCAGCTAATCGCCTCGGCCACGCCAGGCGGCTTGGCCAGATCGAGCTGGCGAAGCTTGGCGACACCGTTCGCGACCTGGTCGACCAGTGGGTCGGCGGCGTCGGGCACGCGGCGCCTGATGATCGCCGCCACCCGCGCCACATTCGGATAGTCGATCCAGTGGTACAGGCACCGCCGTTTGAGCGCGTCATGGAGGTCGCGGGTCCGGTTGGAGGTCAGCACCACCACCGGTGGGTAGGCGGCGCGCCTGGTGCCAAGCTCAGGAATAGTCACCGCCGACTCGGCCAGCAACTCGAACAAGAACGCCTCGAACTCATCGTCCCCACGGTCGACCTCGTCGATCAGCAACACGGCGGGCCGGGGTCCGGGATGGTCGAGCGCGGCGAGCAACGGACGTTCAAGCAGGTACTCGTCGCTGAACAAGTCCGCTTCGCGGGGCGACTCGCCGCGAGCCTCAGCGAGCCTGATCGCGAGCAACTGGCGCGGATAGTTCCATTCGTAGAGCGCTTCGGCCGACGTCAGTCCCTCATAGCACTGCAACCTGATCAGCGGGGTATCAAGCACGGCGGCCAGCGCCTTGGCGGCCTCGGTCTTCCCCACCCCAGGTTCGCCCTCGAGCAGGATCGGCTGACCCATGCGCGCGGCTAGGAACAGCGCCGTGCCGAGCGCCTCGTCGGCTAGATAGCTGACGTTGTCGAGCGCGGCAAGCAGGGTTGCCACGTCAGGAAGCTGCTCGGAAAGTTCGCTCATCCGGTCTGCTGCCCCCTTTGATGCGGAAAGAAAGCTCTCACTCCATCATCGTGCACAGACGTCAATGCCCGGGCAGGGGGATCACCGGTATCCGTGCAGCGTGGGACCCTTGCTGCCGCTATGGCGACATCGTGGGCCCCTAACTGTCAGCGGACGCGCGGCCGGCGGAGTTCTGTCAGATTTCGATCGCGTCTAGGTAGGTGACGCGGGCGCGGTCGTCGCCTGCGTGGACGACCTTGTGCTGCTCGGACTCGGCCACGTAGATCCGGTATTTCCTGGCGGACCTCGGCGTTGGCAGCGTCAGCGTGCCTTCCCAGGAGAAGAACGACGCCGACTTGACCGTCAGCTTCAGGGCAGTGCCGTTCGGTGACACGTTCTGCCAGCGCAAATTTTCGTCTGAAGTCTTGACAAGCTGTTCCTGCACGTAGGCACGCATGGTGTCGTCCGTGCCGGTGTTGGACGTGGCGAGATAGCCCGGGCCGGTCACGACTACGCGCACCTTGTTATCGGCCGGGAAGGTCAGCGTCAGCGTCCGATCCGGGGCGACCTGGATGAAGTCGGCCTGGACTACCCGGGAGATCTCTACCCCGGGCAGCGAACTCGGCTGGTAGCGGACCAGCGCGAGCTTGACGAACGGGAAGTACGACCCGCCGAGGTCGACTTCGATGTCGGAGAACCACAGCTTGCGGTCGGGGTCGAACGAGACCTCGTGGCCTACGACATCGAACCAAGGTAGCCCGCCCGCGTGCTCGGCGAGCATCAGTCCCCGGCCGTGGTGCACCGCCAGCTTGAAGTCGCTGGCCTTGGGGGTCGTGTGCACCGGGGCCTCGGCGAAGATCGGGTCCGAACCGTAGCCGGTGGCGAACGGCGTCAGGTTCGCCGGCAGGTGGCGGCCCCCCGGCGGCGCGCCGATGACCACGCCAAGCAACTCGCCGCTGCCCGTGTCGAACCATGGCCGGCCGAGGTAGGCCCGCAGCAGGTTGCCGTGCCTTGCCGACACCTTCGACTTCGTCAAGTCCTTGCGAGCCCAGCCGAACGCCGGAATCAGGTAGCGGACGTCCGGCGCGGGCGGGCGGGCCGAGCTTGGGATGGACAGCCGGAAGCCGGCCGACGTCGGCGGACGGGCCACCGACTCCAGGCTTGACCGGGTGATCGGCGGGGCGACGAACTGGACCTCGACTTCGGCGCCGTTCGCTATCGACCCCTTAGCGATCCGGGTGATCATGCCATGCGCGTCGTTCTCGTGGAAGTCCTTGCCGGCCATGTAGGTGGTCGACGCGTGCCGGCCTGTACCCGTGACGACGACCGTTCCGGCGGCGAAACCCTTGTGCGAGACGACGACCGGCGTCGTCCCGGCGAGCTTCACGGTGGCGGTCTGCGTGAAGTACTCGGCGAACCTGGTCGTGGCGAGCAGATGGTAGAAGACCTCGTGATGCTTGGTATCACCGAAGTCCTGGCGCAGTTTGGTGAAGTCGATCACGTCGCTGTGATGGCTGTCGAGCGGGAATTCGGCGACCCGGGCCTTGCTGGTCATCGGCACTGAGCCTTGCTTGCTCGTGCCGTCGTCGAACGGATCGGTGTACACCGACAGCATGTCGACGCGCTGGGTGCTCGGCGGGTTCGCCCCCAGCTTTCCGGTGAGCAGCGTGTAGGTCGCGTGCTGGCCCCGGCTGGACGCTAGCTGGTGCACCTGCGGGGCGGTCAGCGGCTGGCGGACCGCGTGCACGATCACCAGCTCGCGGAACGGGGTGAACATGTAGTGCCCGCCGGCCATGATCAGGTCCTTGAGCTTCGGCTTGCCGAGTCCGGCCGACTCGAGCAGTTGCCACAGCTTCATCGAGCCGAGTTGATTGGCCCCGAAATACGAGCTGAGCCGCACCGTGGTCACCGAGGCCTTCGGCGCGTAGACCGTGATCGGTCCGTCAGCAACGCCCGCCGGCGGCAGCGAGGGGTGCTTCCCGCCTGCCTTGACCACCAGGCGCACGGCGCGCCGGTTCGGCCACTGGCCGAGGCTGTTCGGTACGAGCAGGCGCTGCGAACCGGCGCCGGGCAGCCCGTGCAACGCGACCCCATGGCTGAGCACATCGGGCAGGTAGGGGACGCCGAGCGGCGGATGATGCCGCTCACCGGGCGGGTAGTAGATCCACTCGTTGTGCGCGTTGAGCATCTCGATCTTGCCGCCGTACTGGTCGAGCACCGAGTGAGCCTTATAGCTCAGCCCGTCCCGCTCGGCCAGCAGCGCGTACGCGTCCTTGCGGGGCCCGCCGCCCGCGTTGTCGAGAGCGCCGTGGGTCTCGAGAATCTCCTCGGCGGCGGCCGGCGGGGCTAGGTGCCGTTCGCAGGGCCCGATCAGCGGGCTGTCGTCGGGGATGTCGAAGTTGGAGCGGAGCACCAGGCGTTCCAGGCTCTCGCCGGGGGTCCGCCGCGCGCACGGGATGATCACCGGGGACGCGAGCGGCTCGAACCGGCCGTAGACCGTTTGCGGCGTGGTGTGCGCGAATGACCCGTGCGGCTCGAACGGGATGCTGTTGCCCGCCAGGTCGACAACCCGGGCCCTGAACCGGTATCCGTCACCGAACCGGAGCGTCGGCAGCGTTCCCGGCGTAGCCGAGTACTCGATCTGCAACTGGAAGTGCGCATCGGCCGGCGGCGCGTTGCCGGATTGGTCAGCGAGGTGGCCGCTGGAGTCGTCGGTCAGGTGCTTGCCGGGCCGGGAGGCGATCAGGCTCCAGCCGGCCCACCGGAGCAAGGTCTCAGGCAGGTAGATGAGCGGGAAGGGATCGTTCCTTGGCGTGCGCGTCGGAACTGGTTCGAGCCAGCCTTCGTCCCCGTGCGGGACCGGAACGACGTGCCGCGGCTTTCCGATGCCGTAGCCGCCGATGCCGACCGGTTTCGGCGCCGCGGACCGGGCGCAAAGCTGGAACCACCGGCCGCGCGAACGTTCCCACACGTCGACCCGGTACCCCTGCGCGATGTCCTCGGCGAACAGGGTGACCGGTCCCGGCGGCGTGGCGCTGACGGCGCCGTTGAACGCGTCGTTGTTGACCCAGTTCTGGAACATCGAGTCGCCGTGGCCAATTTTCGACAGGGACAACCCAGCCGAGCGAAGCGCCGGCGCACCGTAAGCGGTCGGGGTGTCCGCCGACTTGCGCGGACCGTGCGCGTTGGACACCGCCTGGACGAAGTTGAGCGTCTTGAACGTCGCTCCGTCGACATCCATCTCGAGCACGTCGTATTTGCCCTTGTCCGACAGCCGGAACAGGCCGTCGGCGATCTCAGGGTCAGTCGGGCGCGGGGCGGCCAGCCAGTTCGCCGAGGTTGTCATCGTGACCGGGAAGACGTTGGTGGTCTTGGCGGCGCCTAGCTTGGGATGCCACGTCGCCGTGACGGACAGGCCCACGGTCTGCGGCAGGCCCTTGGGGCGCGGCACTTCCAGGTCGACGACGAATCCGAACAGCCGCAGCAGAGCCGGGTGGCGTTGCAGCAGGGAGTAGGCGTTGTGGAAGTCGAACTTCGGCACCGTGGGCTTGGGTAGTTCCGCGGGTACCTCGCCGTCGCCCAGTTCGGCTGGCGGCGGTGGCGGGGTCAGGAACACGGTGGCCAGCCCGACGGCGGTCGGGACGTTCTGGGTGTGGTCGACCGGGATCGGGCCGCCTCCCTCGGGCAAGGTGTCGAGCACTCCCTGCATGATGTCGTTCAGCTCGCGGCTGTTCTGCGGAAGCTGGCTGAGCGGCGAGTCGTGCAGCAGGTGGGTCACCGAGTGCAGGCCGCCGTCTTCCGGGATGTTGTGAGCCAGGCCCTGGTAGGTGCCCAGGTGGAAGTTGTGCATGAACGACGCCGGGTAGCTGACCATCGAATTCGCCGACGGACTGGCGTACTCGTAGGTATCGACCGGCGTGGTGGCGTGGAACAGCGCCTTGTACAGGGCCTGCGACGGCGCCGCGCTCACCACCTTGGCGGTGACGACGTGGCTGCCGATCCTGGCTTTCCAGGTGATCTTGGTGGCGGGCCAGTCCTCGAAGTCGGGGAATTGCGCCAGCGTTCCTGGAGCCTTGGACGCGAATAGCTGCGGCCCGATGGCTACCGAGATGCGGAGTTTGCCGTCCTTGGCGACCCCATTCGGGCATGCGGTCCAGATCAAACGCTGAGTGCTCACGCGAATGCCTCGCAGTAGGTGTCCCAGTCTGACTGGGAGATCGCTTGCCTAAAGTCCGGGTCGCTCCCGCCGCCGAGCGTCTTGCGCATGGTGGCGCTGACCGAAACCGAAAAGAACAGGACGGAGATGCTGAGCTTGACGGTCGCCTCGCCGTAGGCCTGCCCCGGGTTGAGGTAGGTGAGCGCCAGGTAGAACTCCATCGAGATCGTAATGATCCCGAGGACCGACAAATTGCCGTCCGCCCGCAGGAAGCCGGTGAGCTGCACCAGCTTGGTCGGCGTGGTCTGGAGCGAGAAGTAGATGCCCGCCATGATCGAGACGCCGCCGCTGGCGACGCCGAGGTCGATCGAGACCGCCGCCCCGAACTCAAGCTGTACCTGGAGTTGCTCGATCCCGTCGGCGCCGAGTGCGAGCGAGAAGAAACCGCCGCCGCCGAAGATCCAGACCGTGAGCAGGAACGGGTTGTCCTGGGTGCACAGGCCGAACCGGACCCGGACGGGCGAGCCGTCGAACGGGATGTTCAGCCCGGCGTTGATCGACAGGTTGCTGAGCGAGAAGACCCCGACCGTGACATCCGGCAGGGCGAGCGAGTAGCTGGCGTTGATGCCGGAGGCCGACACGTCGATCGACGGCCCGCCGATCGAGGCCAGCAATTGCTCGAGATCTTGGATGAACGTGAGCGGGCCGAGGAACGTCACCGAGTCGATCTTGGGCTGGATCGAGGTCTTGGCCCCGGTGCCCGAGTCGAACGTCAGCGAGGTGAACGTGATGCCAATGAACGGGGCATCGCTGCCGAACAGCACAAGCTCGAAGTCGTTCAGCTCGCCGTGGATCTTGTAAGTGGCCTGGGTCGGCTGCGCGATCGGCACCATGATCTCGGCGGTGATCAGCAGCTTGGAGTTGTTCGGCTTGAAGAGGCCGAACGGGTCGGCCTGGACCTTGGGCTGCCACGTGAGCTTGGTGTCGAGCCCGGTCGGCAGCTTGGTCTTGTCGTTGTTCGGGTAGATGAGGTTGTTAGAGATCTGCGGGGCTTGGGCGTTCGTGGCCGCAGAGTCTGGGTCGATCGCCGAGATGATCTCGGTTATCGGAATCGCGCCGAGGAGCTTGCCGATGCCGCCGGACAGGACGGAGAAGTACTGGGTCGGGTCGAACGTGCCGGCCAGGAGCTTGGTCAGGTCGCCTGCCACCGGACCGATGTCCCTGGCGAGGCCGCTGACGTCGAAGTTGGGCGGGGCCAGGCCGCCGACCAGATTGACGGGGAAGCCGAGACTCGGCGCGTTATTGACGATGGCCATGTAGACCTCGGTGACGCCGGAAACGAACCCGTTCGTCTTGTAGTGGTCGTGGATGGCCACCAGTGGCGCGGGCAACTGCGTGATGTCAGCGCCGACAAGTTGCCCGGCGTTCTGGGCGGAGCCCGCGCCGACAAGCTGTTCGGCGCCAGGCAGCCGGACCTGAGCGGTGTTCAGCAGCGGGTAGAAGTTCGAGCCGTTGTTGGTCGCGAACGTCCCTGTCAGCGTGTAGCTGTCGACATGGTGGGCGGTGGACCCGACCGGCGCGCCCCTGGTGTCGGCGAACGCGAAGAGCGCGCCGCCGAAGGTCGGCGTGTTCCTGGCCGGGCCGGCCGAGTCGTAGACCGTTGCGATCGAGTCGACGCTGTCTGGATCGTTCAGCGTGGCATCCACCCAGATCACGCTTGTGGTGATGTCGACGTTGCGGCCCTCGATGTCGGTCACCGTGAATGAGAACGGCACGTCGGTGCCGCCGCTTCTGACCCAGAGCGCGACGCTCGGGTCAATGCTGCCAACCGTGATACCCGGATCGGCGATGGGGTCGAAGTCGATCGGCGGCGTCGAGACGGTCTTGGCGACGACCTGACGCATCGGGTTACCCCGGCCGCTGAACGGCTCATTCGGGTCGCCATTGAAACTGGTGATGGGTTCTGTGACGACAATGAACTCCCGCGTCACCAGGTAGGCCACCACGTCGCCGTTCGGATCGGCCTGGAACTCGCGGTCAGTGATCTTGATTTTGACGGCCTTGATGCTGAACGGATACAGGTGCCCGAGGTTCACAACCCGCACGTAGCTGTCCCGGCCGATCGACGCCCGGTGGATCCACGATTGGAGCGAGACGCCACTGTGCGGGTCAGGGTTCCACGAGCCGCGGATGCTGAAGGTGGCTCCGAGCGCTGACAAGGCGAGGAGATCAGCCTCGGCGGGCGCTCCACCCTTCACGACCGAGCAGGTCAGCGAGACGATGTCAGCCCGGTCGGTCGCTGAGAGCGGCATGAAGAACGGGTCAGGCGACGTGCTCGACCAGAAGGCCTTGATCTTGGGCGGGGGATGCGGTGACGAGACACCATGCACCCCGAGGCGGGTGTGCCACAACTCAGTCCGCCCGCCGGACGAAACTGGCATGGTCGAGTGCTGCCAGAGAGCGTTCTTCGGTGGTGAGAGCCACAGCGACCAAGGCAGCTCCAGGGCGGAGTGCACAGGGTCGGGAGGAGCCGGCTTGCCTTTCGAAGGGTTGGCCACGACGGGGACGAGTTGCGGGGTCAAACCGGTCCACGTGAGCAGGCCATCGATGGTCAGCGGAATGGCCGCGTGCTTGGGTAGCTCGAAGGCGAGCCAGCTATTGCCGGCCAGAGCCCCGCGCCTCGGCGGGAATGGCCAGGTCCGCATCGGGTCGCTGAACTCGATCGACTCCTCGCCGATGTGTTGCGGCTGGAAGATGACCACCATCAGGGCCGGTGTGGCCGGGTGGAGCGGTACGACGAACGTCTGGCCGTGCTGGACGACCCGTTTGCAGTCGTAGAACTCGAACCCCAGATAGAGCATGTCCAGCGTGCGAACCGCCTGGAACCCGAACTTCACCGCCGGCGAGTCCGGTCTCGCGGTCCGCGCCACAAGCTCCTGGCGCGAGCTAGCCCGCGAGGCCGGCGGTATAGCGAACGCCGGCGCCACCACCGCGAACGCCGCCGTCCCGCTCAGCGCCTTCAGCACCGTCCGCCGATCAACCGGGTGCCCCTCCGGCTGAACCGCTCCGGCCCCTTCCCCCGAGCCCCAACCCCCCGAGTTCCGGTCCCCCGAGCCCCGGTATTCCGAGCCCCGGTATTCCGAGCCCCGGTATTCCGAAATCGGAATTTCGGAATTGGAAATATCGGATCTCGGATTATCCGGGATCGGGTTTTCGGAGGTGGGATTTTCCGAGTTGGGGCTTTCCAGATCGGCCATGCATCGCTCGATTCTCCCTGCGCGGCTCTGGCGCTCCGGCGGTACAGCGTGGCCGCTTAACCCGGCGCACGGCGAGTGTCGCAGCCTGAGTTAAGTGCCGTCAAGGTCATAAAGTGACCCACCATGATCCATTTAGGGCGTGATTATGCGGCTATTCGTTCATCGGCGAATTAGTGATCGCCGGTCCGGCGCTGCGTCGGTCGCCCAGGCGGCATCCGCAAGGCGTACAGGTGACGGCGAGCTTCCACGATCATGGAAACGCGATTACCACGGAAGCGCAGCCGCGATATATGACAGCCAGACTCCGCGATCATGACCGGAACCTTGATCACGGAAGCAAAACCGCGCCGCCCGGGGTGACCGGCGCGAGGGCCGCGGGGGCGCGGGGGCAGGAGGGCTAGTGGCTGGCGCCGGCTTGGATCGCGCACCAGACGGCTGCTGGGGTTAGTGGCATATCGGCGTGCTTGACGTTGAACGGAGCGAGGGCGTCGATCACTGAGTTGACCACCGCGGCCGGCGAACCGACCGTCGCTGACTCGCCGATGCCCTTGGCGCCGATCGGGTGGTGCGGTGATGGGGTGACCGTCGCGCCAAGCTCGGGCGAGGGGCACTCGACGGCGGTCGGCAGCAAGTAGTCCATGAAGGAACCGGCCAGGCAGTTGCCGTCCTCATCAAAGGCGATGATCTGCATGAGCGCCATGCCCACACCGTCGGCCAGGCCTCGGTGCACCTGACCGTCGACGATCGTCGGGTTGATCCGCACGCCGCAGTCATCGACCGCGATGAACCTGCGCACGGTGACCTCGCCGGTACCGGGATCCACGTCGGTGACACAGATGTACGCCCCAAACGGGAACGTCAGGTTCGGCGGGTTGTACACGGTCATCGCGTCGAGGTGGCCCTCGATGTCGGCGCCGAGGTCGAGGCTGGAGTGCGCGGCCATAGCGATCTCGGCGATCCCGCGCGCCTGGTCGGGGTCGCCCTTGATCCGCCACGCGCCGTCGGCCCACTCCAGGTCATCAGGCGACGCCTCCATCATCGCGGCCGCTACCAGCCTGGCTCGCTCACGCACCTTCCGCGCCGCCACGACGGCGGCGGCGCCTGATACGGCGGTCGACCTGGATCCGTAGGTTCCGAGCCCGAACGGGGTCCGGTCGGTGTCGCCGTGCACCACCTCGACGTCGTCGGGTGACAGGCCGAGTTCGGCCGCCACGAGCTGGGCGAACGTGGTCTCGTGACCTTGACCCTGGGTCTGGCAGGAGACGGCGAGCACCGCCTTGCCGGTTGGGTGGATGCGCAGGTCGGCGCCGTCGGCCATGCCGAGCCCGAGAATGTCCATCTGATGCTTGGGCCCGGCGCCGACGCCCTCGGTGAAGAAGCTGATGCCTATGCCCATGTACTCGCCGCGCTCGCGCTTTTCGGCTTGTTCTTCGCGCAGCTTGGCGTAGCCCGCCATGTCTGTCGCGGCCCGCAGCGCTCTCGGATAGTCGCCGGAGTCGTACTCAAGGCCGGTCGGGCAGGTGTACGGGAACTGTTCTGGCCGCAGCAAGTTCCTCATCCGCAGTTCGACCGGGTCCATCCCAAGCTCGCGGGCCAGCAGGTCAACCATGCGCTCGACCAGGTAGACCGCCTCGGTGATGCGGAACGAGCACGAGTAGGCGACGCCGCCGGGTGCCTTGTTCGTGTAGACGCCGGTGACCTCGCAGTACGCGGCGCGCAAATTATACGAACCCGTGAAGATATGGAAGAACCCGGCGGGGAACTTGGTGGGCTGAGCGGCGCCGTTAAAGGCCCCGTGGTCGGCGAGCACGGTGGCGCGCAGCGCGAGAATCTCGCCGTCGCTGGTCGCCGCGATCTCGCCTCGCATGTGGTAATCGCGGGCGAAGGAGGTGGACATGAGGTTCTCGGACCGGTCCTCGACCCACTTGACCGGCTGGCCGGTGATGATCGACCCCATGATCGCGCAGAGGTAACCAGGGTAGATCGGAGCCTTGTTGCCGAACCCGCCGCCGATGTCCGGTGAGATCACCCGGATCTTGTGCTCGGGCAGCCCGGTCACCATCGCGAACAGCGTTCGGTGCGCGTGCGGCGCCTGGGATGTCGCCCAGATGGTGAGCTTGCCGGTGACCTGGTCCATGTCGGCGACCACGCCGCACGTTTCCAGCGGCGCCGGGTGCGACCTCGGATACAGCATCTCCTGCGCGACCACCACGTCGGCGCGTGAAAACACAGCGTCGGTGGCGGCCTTGTCGCCCGCCGACCAGTCGAAGATCCTGTTGTCGGCTCGGCCGGTCAGGTCGTCGCGGATGACCGGCGTGTCGGGGTCGAGAGCGCGGGTCGCGTCGATGACGACTGGAAGCGGTTCGTAGTCGACGTTGATCAGTTCGAGCGCGTCGCGCGCCGAGTACCTGTCCCTGGCCACCACGAAGGCGACCTCCTGGCCCTGGAACCGCACCTTGTCGGTGGCCAGAACCGCCTGCACGTCGGCGGACAGCGTGGGCATCCAGGCCAGGCCGCGTTCGGCGAGCATCTCGCCGGTGATCACGGCCTCCACCATCGGGTGCGCGACCGCCGCCGCCACGTCGATCGAGACAACCTTGGCGTGCGCGAGGGGACTGCGCAGGATCGCGCCGTGCAGCATGCCTGGTAGCGCGATGTCGTCGACGAAGGTGCCCTTGCCGCGAACGAAGCGAGCGTCCTCCTTGCGGGCGACCGGCCCGTACGCTTCTTTCGGCATGAAATCAACACCGCCGGTCATGCTTGATCGCCTCTTGCTGTTTCGGCGGCCCGGCGGACCGAACGAATGATGTTCTCATAGCCGGTGCACCGGCAGATCTGGCCCGACAGCGCCTCGCGGATCTCATCATCGGAGGGGTCGGGGCGGTGGTCGAGCAGCCACTTGGCCGTGAGCATCATGCCCGGGGTGCAAAAGCCGCACTGCAACCCATGGCACTGGGCAAACGCCTCCTGTACGGGGTCGAGCCGACCGCCGGCACCGAGCCCCTCGACGGTCATGATCCGGCGCCCGTCCGTCATGGCGGCCAGCACCGTGCACGACTTCACCGGGGTCTCGTCGAGCCAGACCACGCAGGCGCCGCAGTTCGACGTGTCGCAACCCCAGTGCGAGCCGGTCAGACGGAGTTCGTCGCGGATGAAGTGGATGAGCAGCAGTCTCGGCTCGATGACCCGGGCATACTCGGTGCCGTTGACATTGACAGTGATCTGCACGTCACGCCACCCCGGTCGCCCGGCCGACCGCTCGCCGCAGCGCGCGGATGGTTAGCTCGCTGGCCAGGTGGCGCTTGTACTCGGCTGGGCCGCGCTGGTCCGAGACCGGGCGGCAGTGCTCGGCCGCGATCTGTCCCGCCCGGGCGTAGCTTTCGTCGGTGGCGGGCGCGCCGCTCAGGAACTCCTCGGCCGCCGCCGCCGAAAAGTGCTCGGCGCCGACCGCCGTCAGGCCGATCCGCGCCTGCTTGATCGCGCCAGTCCCGTCCAGCCAGACAGCCGCGCCTGCCGCTCCAACCGGCCAGTCCCCGACTCGCCGGCCGACCTTCTCGTACGCGCTGCCGCCACCGGGCTCGATCGCGATCTTGATCTCGGTCAGCATCTCCCCGGGTCCGACCACAGTCTCGTACGGCCCGACGTGAAACCCCCTGGCCGGCACCGTCCTGGTCCCGTCGAGGCTGGCGATCACCATCGTCGCCTTGAGCGCGGCGAACGCGGCCGACAGGTCTTCGGACGGGTCGGCCTGGCACAGCGAACCGCCGACCGTGCCCCACAGTCGCACGATCGGGTCGGCGATGACCCGCTCGGCGTCATGCAAGATCGCGAAGTGCCGTCCGGCCAGCGTGGAACTGAGCAGGTCCGCGTGCCTGGTCATCGCGCCGATCCTCAGTTCGCCGCCGGTGACCTTGAGGTAGCGAAGCTCGGTCAGCGGGTTGATGTCGATCAGCGTCTCGGGCTGAACCAGCCTGAGCTTCATCATCGGAATCAGGCTGTGCCCTCCCGCCAGGATCCTCGCCTCGGGTCCGAACCTGGCCAGCAGCCGGAGCGCGTGATCAACGCTCGTGGCCTTCTCGTACTCGACATACGCCGGAACCTGCATGCGTCCCTCCCAGGCGCTGGCGGGGTTCCGGGGGTCGCCCCCCGGGCCCAGCACAGTGTACGAGGTCGGCATCAACTGCCCGGCTGCGTGATAATCGGAAGGGTTATGACACTCACCCAGCTGAACGCGTTCGTGCTCGTGGCCAGGCTCGGCTCGGTCACCGCCGCGGCGAACGCGCTCGGCGTCAGCGAGCCGGCCGTGTCGCAGGCGCTGGCCGCGCTGCGGACGCACCTGGGTGACCAGCTAGTGAGCCGCGGGCCGACCGGCATGACGCTTACCGCTGGCGGTTCGCGGCTGCTCGCGACTGCCTCGCAGATCGTCGTGCTCGGGGCCGAGGCGCACGCGGCTGTCCGGGCCGCGCAGGGTGCACCTGAGCAGCTCAGGGTCGTCGCCAGCTCGACCGTGGCGGAATTCGTCACCTCGCCGCTGGTCGAGGCGTTCACCAAGCGGTTCGCTGCCGGACTCGAGGTTTCCACCGGTGTCGCGGTTACCAAGGAGATGGCCGTACTGGTCGCCAACCGGCTGGCCGACGTTGCCATCGGAGCCGATGTGGCAGCCGATCAAGGACTGCCCGTGGTGAGCGAACCGATCTTCAAATACCGCTTCGTAGTAGTGGGATCTGGCCACACGAAGCCGCCTGGCGGGGCGCATCAGTGGCGATGGCTGGTAGGCCCGTCGGCGACCGACCCGGACAGCGATGTCGCGCAATTCCTGGCCAGGCTGCGGATACCTGAGGAGCGCATCGGCGTTTACCAGAGCCACACGGCCGCGTGGGCGGCGGCCGCTGACGGCGCGGGCGTCTCGGTCGCCGTCGAGCACCTGGCCGCCCAGCAGTTGCGCCGGGGCGAGTTGTCGCTGATCGAGGTGCCAGGCTCGCCCTGGCAGGGCTGCTGGTACGTGACCATGCTCGATCGACAGCAGCGCAGCACGGTGGCAAGCTCGCTGCGCCGTTTCCTGAGCACACCGGAGGCGATGCAGCTCATGCGCTCGCCCGCCGCGGGGGTCCCGCCCTCCCGGTTCCGTCCCCCGGTCTACGTCACGATCTGGAGCTAGTCAGCCCGGCGGCTCCGGCGTGAACCGGTCGATCCAGCCGCCGGCCACCGCGCGCAGCCGATCGGCATCGAGATGGTAGATCCGTTCCCGGCCGCGCAGCGAGATCGTGACCAGACCGGCCTTCTCCAGCACGCGCAGGTGCGCCGACGTCGTCGGCCACGAGTGCTCGAACCGCGCGGCTATGGCGCCCGAGGTCATCTGGCCGCCGCGCGCGCGCAGCACCGACAAGATGGTGCGCCGGGCCTGGTGCGCGAGCGCGCCGAACACCGCGTTGAGGTCGGCCAGCTCGGCCAGCCCCCTCGGCAACTCGGCGGCGCCGGTCTCATCGTCCGAGCGCGACCCGCTCATAGTGGGGGAACTCCCACTTGCCCAGCCCCTCCCTATCTTCGAGCAGCGGTTCCATCGGCTCCCAGATCGCGACTACGTCCGGGTGCTCGTGGGCCCGTTCGAACCCGCCGGCGACCCACGTGAAGATCTCCACGTAGGTCGGCTCGGCGTCGATCTCCCTGAACACCAAAGACTCCTCGTCGGTGACGAACCCAAGGTCATGCAGGGTGTGCCAGTGCCGCGCGAGCAGCTTTCTGAACTCCTCCTCCGCTTCGGGCCTGACCCGGTAGGTGCAGATGACAGTTTGATTAGCCATGTGACTAATAATTAGCCCGTAGCCTAAGTAAGTCAACCCGCAAGGCCGGGTACAAGGTGCATTAAGCAAGAGGTTATTCGTCCGTTGCAGGACACCTCGCCAGGGAGAAGTATCGGAGCGCTGCGCGCTGCGCGGCCCGTCAACGTCGGGAGCGTGCCATGCGAATTGAGTCCGACGGGCATAGCCATGGGAATCCGCGCCTGTACGAGCTGATCGAGCACGCGCCGAAGACTGGCAAGAGCCCGACCGTCTGGGCCTGGCCCGAGCTCATCGACTACCTGAAGGTCGCCGGCCAGCCCGTGGCCGGTCCATGGCCGCCGCACCAGGAGCCGCGGCCGGACCCCGAAGAGGACACCCTGCCGGTCGCGGTCGCCGACACCCATGAAGCAGAAAATCCTGACCCGTCGGTCTAGCACTGGAGGATCGAATGTATCCGTCTCGGTTCAGCTACGAGGCGCCGCGCTCGCTGAGCGAAGCCATCTCGCTGCTGCACGACGGCGGGGAGGACGCGAAGGTGCTGGCCGGCGGCCAGAGCTTGGTGCCGCTGATGAAGCTGCGCTTCGCCTCGCCTGAGCTAGTCGTCGACATCAACAACATCCCGGGTCTTGACTATCACCGCGAAGACGCCGACGGGACACTGCGGATCGGCGCGCTGTGCCGGCACGCGCACCTGGAGCGGTCGGCCTTGCTCCAGGGCAAGCAGCCGGTGATGGCCGCCGCGGCGCCGCTGATCGCCGACCCCATCGTCAGGAACCGCGGCACGCTTGTCGGCTCCCTGTGCCACGCCGACCCGCAAGGCGACTGGGCTTCGGTCGTCACCGCCCTAGGTGGCCACATCGTGGCCCAGGGACCAGCGGGGAAGCGCACGATCGGAATGGCTAGCTTCGTCACCGGCCCGTTCCAGAACGCGCTCGCGCCCGACGAGGTCGCGATCGAGGCGGTGATCCCAGCGCCGAAGGGTACCCCGGCCGGCGGCTACCTGAAGCTCGAGCGGCGAGTCGGCGACTTCGCCACGGTTGGCGTCGCGGTCGCGATCGAGACCACGGGCGGCCTGGTGAGCCGGGCTGGCATCGCGCTGACGGGAGTCGGCGGATCGACGATCAACGCCGCCGAAGCGGCCAGCGCGCTGGTGGGCGTTCCGCTCGGCGCGGAGAGTATCGAGCGGGCCGCCGACCTCGCCGCGCAGGCGTCGAACCCGAGGACAGACCACCGAGGCAGCGCTGAGTACAAACGGCACATGGTGCGTACATTCGTGGTCCGGATACTCGGGCGGGTCGACGGTGCCGGGGCCCGTGCTGATGGCACAGCCGAGGAAAGGGCGGCCTGAGATGACGATCGTCTATGAAGATCGCGGTGACGACACCTCGGCCGACGTGCCCGTGCGCCGGATCAAGTTCACCATCAACGGCAAGAAGATGATCGCCGAGGTCGAGCCGCGGCTTCTGCTGTCCCACCTGATCAGGCGTGGTCTGCAGTTGACCGGCACGCACATGGGCTGCGACACGACGAACTGCGGCGCGTGCACGGTCCTGGTCGACGGCAGCCCGATGAAGTCGTGCACCATGCTGGCCGTCCAGGCCGACGGCCACGAGATCAGCACGGTGGAAGGGCTGTCCGGGCAAAGCGAACTGCACCCGTTGCAGGAGGGTTTCAAGGAAGAGCACGGACTGCAGTGCGGCTTCTGCACGCCCGGCATGATGATGACCGCCAAGGCGCTGCTAGCTGAGAACCCGGACCCGACCGAGGACGAGGTGCGCTGGGCGCTTTCCGGCAATCTATGCCGATGCACCGGCTATCAGAACATCGTGAAGTCCGTGCTGTGGGCCGCCGAGAAGCTCAGGAAGGACGGGGCAGGGACGTGACGCAGGCACTAGATGAGATCAAGATCGGCGGTCTCGGCTCGAGCCGCAAGCGGGTCGAGGACGACCGGTTCATCCGTGGCAAGGGGAACTACACCGACGACATCACGCTGCCAGGCATGCTGCACATGGAGATACTGCGCAGCCCGCTCGCGCACGCGCGGATCAAGTCGATCGACACCAGCCGGGCCTGGGAGATTCCTGGCGTCCACCTCGTGCTGACCGGCGAGATGATGGCCACGCGCAACCTCGCCTGGATGCCCACGCTCTCCTACGACACCCAGGCCGTGCTCGCCACCGACAAGGTGCGCTTCCAAGGCCAGGAGGTCGCGTGCGTCATCGCCGACGACCCGTACATCGCCAAGGACGCCTGTGAGGTTATCGACGTCGAGTACGAGCCACTGCCCGCCATCGTCAACCCCTGGCAGGCCGTCGCCGACGGCGCCCCGGTGATCCGCGACGATAAGGAAAACCAGCCGGACAACGTCATCTACAACTGGGAAGTCGGCGACAAGACCGGCACCGATGCCGCGTTCGAGCAGGCCGACGTGGTCTCCAAGCTTGAGCTGCACTACCCGAGGTCGCACCCGAGCCCGATCGAGTGCTGCGGGTCGATCGCCGACTTCAATCGCGCCACGTCGAAGCTGACGGTCTACATGACCAGCCAGGCGCCGCACATCATCAGGGCGGCGGTCGCCCTGGTGGCCGAACTCCCCGAGCACATGATCAGGATCATCTCGCCCGACATCGGCGGCGGGTTCGGCAACAAGGTGCCGGTCTATCCCGGCTACGTCTGCTCGATCCTCGCGTCCATCCTGCTTGAGCGGCCTGTGAAGTGGATCGAGGACAAGTCAGGCAACCTGATCTCGACCGGGTTCGCCCGCGACGTGTACCTCAAGGGCGAGATGGCGCTGCGTAAGGACGGCAAGATACTCGGCGTCCGGATGCACACCGACGCCGACCACGGCGCGTTCTTCTCCGACGCGCAGCCGAGCAAATTCAAGATCGGCTTGATGCACTCCGCGTTCGCCGCCTACGACATACCGGCCGCGCACCTGACGGCTCGCGGCACCTACAGCAACAAGGCGCCCGGCGGGGTCGCCTACCGGTGCTCGTTCCGCGTCACCGAGGCGATGTTCTTCCAGGAGCGGATGATGCAAGCCGCCGCCACCGACCTGGGCGTGGACCAGGCCGCCTTCCGGCGGATGAACTTCGTCCGCGACGAGGACTTCCCGCACCGCACCCCATTCGGCTTCCTTACCGACTCCGGCCAGTACAGCAAGTGCCTGGATGTCGGCCTGCGCGCCGTCGGCTACGAAGACTTCCGGGCCAAGCAGGCGGAGGCTCGCAAGCGCGGCAAGCTGCTCGGCTTGGGCATCTCCACGATGACCGAGCCGCTCGGCGCGGGAAACAGCCGCGAGTACGACATCCTCGGCATCAAGATGTTCGACTCGGCTGACCTCAAGGTGCACATGACGGGCAAGGCCATCGTGCGGACCGGCGCGAAATCCCAGGGGCAGGGACACGAGACCACCTGGGCCCAGATCGTCAGCCACGAACTCGGCATCCCGGCTGAGGACATCGTGGTCGAGGAGGGCGATACCGACACGGCGCCGTTCGGCATGGGCACCTACGCCTCCCGGTCGACCCCGGTGGCCGGCGCGGCGGTCGCGATGGTGTCCCGCAAGATCAGGGCCAAGGCCCGCAAGCTCGCCGCACATTTGCTTGAGGTTTCCGAGGAAGACATTGAGTGGGAGCTTGGCCGCTTCTACGTGCGCAGCGCGCCCGACCGTGGGGTGACCATCCAGGAGTGCGCGATGGCCGCCTACAGCAACATGCCGGACGGCATGGAGCCCGGCCTGGAGAACACCGCCTACTACGACCCGCCGAACCTGACCTGGCCGTTCGCGGTCTACATCGTCACGGTCGAGGTGGACCCGCAGACCGGCGTGTGGGACGTGCTCAACATGGTCGCGGTTGACGACTGCGGGGTCCGGATCAACCCGATGATCGTCGAGGGCCAGATCATGGGCGGCCTGACCGAGGCCTACGCGATGGCCAGCATGCAGTTCATCACTTTCGACGCCGAGGGCAACTGCGTCGGCTCGAACTACATGGACTACCTGCTGCCGAGCGCTTGGGAGACCCCGGGCTTCGAACTGCACAGCGAAGTCGTCACGCCGTGCCCCCACCACCCGATCGGCGCCAAGGGCATCGGCGAGTGCGCCGCCGTCGGCGGCCCGGCGGCCTTCGTGAACGCGGTGATCGACGCGCTCGACGGGACTGGCGTGCGCAACATCGACATGCCGCTGCTGCCCGACCGGGTGTGGGAGGCGATCACTTACCGTCGCGATGTCTCTGGCGCCCCGCCCGTGCGCACCGATGACTAACGGGGGCGGTCACATGCATGGCTGGCAGGTGATGGAGCAGGCCGCGGAGCTTGAACGGCGTGGTGAGCCGTTCGCGCTCGCGACCGTGGTCTGGCGCCAGGGTCCGTCCTCCAGCCAGCTTGGCGCGCGCGCGATCATCACCGCGTCGGGTGAGGTGTTCGGCTGGATCGGCGGCGCTTGCGCCGAGCCATCGGTCATCAGGCAGGCGCAGCAGGTCATCACCGAAGGCCAGCCGCGCCTGCTCCTGCTGGGCACCACGGACCAGTTCGGCGGCGCGATCCCGGAGGGGATGACCGTCGTTCCGATCGCCTGCCAGAGCGAAGGCGCGCTCGAGGTCTACATCGAGCCTGTGCTCCCCGCCCCGCACCTGGTCGTCGTCGGCCGCTCCCCGATGGCTCACACGCTGACCGACCTGGCCCGGGTGCTCGGCTGGCGGGCTGAGCTGCGGGACTGGACCGAGTTTGGCGCAGCGGCGGTGACCGAGCAATCCATGGTCGTGGTCGCGACGCAGGGGCACGGCGACGAAGAGGCGATCGAACAGGCGGTCGCCGGGCGGCCCGCCTATGTCGGGCTCGTCGGCTCGCGCAAACGCGGCCGCGCGGTGCTCGGTTATCTGGCCGAACGAGGCGTGCCGTCCGAACAGCTCGACCGGGTGAAGGTACCGGCCGGCCTAGATCTGGGTCGGACTACCCACTCCGAGATCGCCGTCTCGATCCTGGCCGAGCTTGTGCGGCTACGCGCCGCTGGGCAGATACCTGTGGTCGCGGCCCAGGCGCAAGCCGAGATCGCTGAGGCGGTCGATCCGGTGTGCGGAATGACGGTCGCGGCTGCCCAGGCAGGCAGGCCGCTCACCCGCGACGGCGTCACCTATTACTTCTGCGGTCCGGGCTGCCGGCACCAGTTTGAATCCGATCCAGCTTCTTACGCGAGGAATGAGACCAGATGCTGATCAACAACGACTTCGAGGTCGCTGAGCCGGTCGGAGCGGTCTGGGACTTCTTCCGCGATATCCCCCGGGTCGCCGCCTGCCTGCCGGGCGCGACGCTCACCGAGAACCTGGGCGATGACAAGTACGGCGGCCAGGTCGCGGTCAGGATGGGCCCGGTCAAGCTGCTGTTCGCCGGGACCGCCGAGATCACCGAGCGGGACGATGCCGCCAAGCGCATTGTCGTCAACGCCTCAGGCGCTGAGCAGCGCGGCCGGGGCCAGGCGAGCATGGTCGTGAGCGCCACGCTGTCGCAGGCGGGTCGCGGCACCAAGGTCGCGGTCACCCAGGATCTGCAGCTAGCCGGTGCCGCCGCCCAGTATGGCCGGGGCATGATCGCCGACGTCACCGCTGTGCTGATGCGCGACTTCTCGGTGAACCTAGCGAACCAGATCGCAGCGGCCGAGCGGGGCGAGGCGGCGGTGCAGGCCTCCGCTCCGGCCGGGGGCTTCGCGATCGGCCTGCGCGCCGCGCTTATGGCGCTGGGCCGGGTGTACCGCCGGTTTTTCCTTCCCTATCAGGCCGCGAGCTAAGGAGCTGACCAATGGTCTTGTGGTGGATTGGCAACGCGCTGCTGCTCGTCGCGGTCTTGCCGGTTGTGATCGCCCTGCTTAACCGGGTGCTCGCGGCGCTGGAGCGGATCAGGGCGGCAGCGGACAACATACTCGCGGGCGGCGTCGCCCTGGTCGGCGAACTCGACGGCGTGCCTGAGGCGCTGGCCACGACCGATACCACGATCAGCGCCGTGTCGGTCGGTGCGGTCAGGTACGCCGGGTCCGTCGCACGCCTGCTCGGCTGAGCGAAAGGAGCACGAGACATGCCTGCAGCTGCCTGGGGCACGCTGATCATCTCCGCGCTAATCATCGCCATCACCGCGATTGGCTTGCTGCGCGTCATATTTCACCTCAGGGCCATCTTGGCGACGTTGCGCCAGGTCACCGGCGGCGTGGGTGCTGTCGCGCAGCTCACCAGCACCGTGCCCGACCGGCTGACCTCGGTCAACGCCAGCCTGAAGCCGGTCAGGGACTTCTGCGAGACGGTCTGAGCCCGGTGGTTATGAGCCCAGCGAGGGAGATACGGACATGAATACGCACACCTTTGCGGCACCAGCGAGCTTCAGCAGCTTCGGCTGGATACTCGGCTTCACGATCGGCGGTGTCATCGTCCTCGTGGTGGTCGCGCTAGTCGTGCCGATCTTGCTGCTGGCCAAGTCGATCGGTGACGAGGCGCCGAAGATCAACGGCGAGCTCGCCAAGGCGGTGCACAACACGTCCGCGCTCGGCGGGTTGCGCACCACGATCGAGTACGCCGTGACAATCATCGGCGGCCTGCAGCGCGGCCGCGCCAGGCTAGGAGGATAGCTATGCGGAATCTGGCCAGCGCACCGCTCGCCGCAGTGTCGTCCAGCGAGCACACGTACTGGGTCTGGGCGATCATCGTCGGCTTCGTCGTTGTCGTCGCCGTCGCGGCTTTGCTGAGCCTGCTGATCTGGCTGATCAAGCGGATCGATACCCGGGTGGTAGAGGTCAGGGACACGCTCAAGGCCGCGAAGGCGAACACGGCCGACACGGTCCTCATCCCGCAGGTCGCCGACGGCGTGGACTTGGTGCTGGCCGAGGGCCTGCAGCACCACCTGTTCCTCGGCCGGGTGCTAGGAAAGGTGAAGTCATGACCGCGCTGGTAGTCCTGACGGTCGTCGTCATCGTCGTGCTTATCGCCGGGCTGGCGTTCTACCTGTTCTGGGCGGGCACGTTGCTGAACCGGATCGCCGGCAACCTCGAAGAGAGCCTGGCGACAGCCGGAGGAATCGTCGCTGACGCTAAGTTGATCGGACCCGGTGTCGAGCACATCAACCGGACCGGCGGCGTGGTAGCCGGCGCGCTCCCGCTGCTCTACGGCATGGCCGAGGACATCGTGGCCGACGTCACGCCCCGCCAGCAGTCGCCCGAGGTACCAGAACCCGCCCGCCCAGCCTCCGGCCGCCGCCGCTCCCGCCTGCTAGACGCCGTCGGCTTCACCTCCGAGTAGCGGGTTACGGGAAAAAGCCGGGCGTGGGCAGGCCGCGCGAGCCGACCAAACCGACCGAACCGTGCGAGCGGGCCGGTCGGGCGTCGGCGTGACGGCAGCTATCCATGATCATGGTCGGGCCGGTAATCGTGGAAGGTTGCTGTCGCAGGGCGCGGTCGCTCTTTGAGGGTGTTTTACGGCTTTTGCCGGGGTGGGGCAGTGGCCGGGATCGAGTAGGTGCCGCCGTTGCCGGCTGGTGTCGTTGCCGCGCTGGCCTGGCCGGTGCGATGGATGCCCGAATTCATACCCGGATTCCCGGATGAATTGCCGGATTCATCGCGAGGGTGGGACGGGCCGGCGCGATGACTTGCCGAATCCATCGCCCGAGTCAGGCTTTGTCTGGGCCTCGCCTGGTGACTGAGCTGGTAGTCGGGGCCGTGTAGTCGCCGATCCACTCGTCCTTCCAGGCCCGGTCGTACTGCTGGGCGTTGCAGCCCGGACGGTAGGTAGCTGTCAGCTCTTGTGCGATCTGCTCCCGGTGCGGGCGCTTGCCGCCGGGCACTTCGTAGATCGCGATGTAGACCTTCCAGCGATCTGTGGCCCGCTTGATCCAGCACGGCGCGCTCGGATGCCTGAACGGGAACCGCTCGGTGGTCAGGTCGTCGCTGTGGCCGACGAAGATGACCGCGTACCGGTCCGGCTTGTGCTCGGGGTCGGGCTTGTACAAGATCGCGTAGACGGCTGGTTGCGGCGGCGCCGTCCAGCCTCCGAGTAGCCGAGGACCCTCGAACGGGTAGCCGGCGGCCGAGCCCAGACGGATCATTCGGTCAGGCCCTCGTCGTCTTCTTCGCTGATGGCCTCGGTCCGCACGATCGGGCCATCGGGCAACCGGGCCTGCTCGACCGCACTGGCGAACTGTGCCGTCGCCTTCTCGATCGCCTCTTCTCTGGTGCCGGCCTGGACGACAAGCTGGGCGCCGTACCGGCTGCTGCCGATGCCGGTGGCGATGCCGTCGTAGGCAGCGACGGCATCGGCGAGTTCGACCACTTCCTCACGGGACAGCGTCCGGTCGGCTTCGGCTTGTATACCCACGCTCCATCTCACGACTCCATTTAACCCCGGTTCGCCTGGGAACTAACCGTCGCGCGCCGACGTAGGAGGCGAACGCCACCACGTTGCTCAGGTAGTGGTGGGTTCGCTGGTCGAACGGGCCGCCGCAGGTGATCAGCCGCAGCGTCGGCCACCGCGTGTATCGGTACACGACCGCGGTGGGGAACGACGCCTTCCGGTACATCGCCAGCGCGTAGACGCGGAAGATCGCGACCGCCCGGTCGTCCAGCGTGACGTAGACGAGGTCGCCCGGCCGGAGCAGGCCGAGCTTATAGAACACCGCCGGGCCGACCTTCTGGCTGTCCACGTGGCCGAAGATCGCCGCGGTGCCGCGCTGGCCGGGCGCTGGCCCGCGGTCGAACCAGCTAGCGAAGAAGGGATGGCTGAGCGAGGGCAGGCGGGCGGCTCCGTTCGGTCGCAAGCCGCGAGCTTCTACCTGCGCCCACACCTTGATCTTGGGAATCCAGATGAGCCTGGGCACCGAGCGGGTCAAAGGCCTGGCCGTGGTCACCGCGACGCTGCCGTGCGCGCTGGCCCGGGCTTCCCAAGCGGGTGGCACGGGCGGTGCGCTCCAGCGGTGCTGGTGCCTGCCGGCGTAGGAACTGAGCGCTCCGGCGATGATCAAGGCGATGCTCAGCCCGATCAGCCAGTTCCTGGCGAATCGAAACATTAGTGGCGCTGCGCCGCCCCCCGCCGGCGCAGCGCCACCACCCCGGCCCCGGTCAGAGCGCCGAGCCCAATCAGCCCGTACCCGAGCGAGGCGAGCGGCGTGCCGGTCTGCGTGACCGTCGCCCCGTCGCCGGTCTCAGGCGCCCGTGCTGGCACCGGGTTGACGGTGAACGGCACCGTGCCGGCGTTGCCGTTCGAGCAGTCGAAGCCCGGGCGATAACTGCCGGGCGCGATGTTGCCCGGTAGCGAGACCGTGACCACGAACTCGCCCGGCATCGTGCTGGCTGTGGAGCGCATCAAAATCAGGTCGGCCAGGCCGAGCGTGACGCCGAACAAGGTCGCTGAGATCGCGTTGTGCCCGCAGAACACGTCGAATGTGGTGACCGTCCCCGGAGCCGAAGGATCAGGCGTCACCCGGCCGGCCGGCCCCCGGCGAAGGCGGCGGAGGCGGACAACTCCGCGCTGGCCGCTGACATCCCCGGAACCATCGCTGACAGGACGGCAGCGCTGATACCCGTCGCCACGATGGCGGCCTTGATAAAGCGCATTGCTTCCCCCCGCATGACAGTGACCGCTAGCCGGTTTCCCCCGGCCCGGCTACCGACAAACAGTCGACCGCGCGTCACGGCAGATCAATGAACGTGCTCGGAATGAAATGGTGTAAACGGCGCGTCAGCAGGTAATTGAAATGCGGGTTCTTTGCCGAATGATGGGGTGTGGATGTGACAGCTAGCCAGGACGCTGGGGACTGCTTGCCGAACGCTGACCAGATGCCTAGCTTGGACGTCCAGGAGCAGGACGTTGAAGTGCCCGACAGATCTCCGGTCGTCCGCCTGGCCGGGCCGGCGTTCGCGGTCTTCTCAGTGGTCTTGGTGCCGTGGATCGTCTTTCTCGCCTTGACGTTGCCGTCGAGGCAACTGTCACCGCACTACGACGTAGCCTGGGCCGGGTTCGACACGATGGAGTGCGTGGCGCTTGCCTGCACCGCCTATTTCACGATCCGCAGATCCATGTTCTTGTCAACCGCCGCGACCGCGACCGCGGCCTTGCTCGTAGTGGATGCCTGGTTCGACGTCGTGACCACGCCAGCGGCCCAGCGTCTTGAGTCGATCGTGTTGGCTGCCGTGGTCGAACTTCCGCTGGCGGCCTTGTGCCTCTGGCTGAGCTACCACACCGTGCATATCGTCGAGCACGAGATCGTCCTGCTCCGCCGACCGCGGCTGCGGCTGCGGCGCAGGCACCGGCAGTCGCGGCGGCAACAGGCCTAACTCAGCTCAGCTGGCACCCGTAGCACGAGCTTGTCGTCGTGGATGCCGACCCTCAGCTCTCTGGTCGTTCCGATAACTTCCCCGTCGACTTCCCATGCCTGCGGGCGATCGGTGCCGATGCGCAGGCTGCGGAACGTGCTGCGGAAGATCCGGTTGCCTTCGCGACGCAGGAGGATTCGCAGCCCGAGCGCGATCGAGCTCATCATGCCCTGGGCGTCGAGCATCACGACGTCAAGGAGGCCGTCGTCGGGTCGGGCCTGCGGCAGCAGCCTGATTCCACCGTGTAGCCACCCGACATTGCCGACGATGACGCCAGTGGCCCGGTGCGTGCGTGACCGGCCGCCATCGACACGGGCAACGATCCGCAGCGGCCGGTCACGCAAGTGACGCAGCACTGACACGACGTAGGCGGCGTACCCAAAGCGCCTCTTCGCCTCTTCGCTCGTGCTCCGCAGCATGTTGGCGTCAAGGCCCAGGCCGGCCATGGCCACAAAAGGCCGGTCATTCGCGACGCCAAGGTCAATCTTGCGATCGACTCCGGTGAGCGCGACGTCGAGTGCCTGCGCTAGGTCGAGCGGAATGCCGAGATTGACAGCGAGCACATTTCCTGTCCCGCTCGGCAGGATTGCCAGCGGAACGAGCTGGCCCGCAAGGCCAGCCGCGCAAGCGGTAATGGTGCCGTCGCCGCCAGCGGCCATCACGAGATCGACGCCAGCCCGGACGGCCTCGGTCGCCTGGCCCCGGCCGGGATCGGCTTGCGTGGTCTCCAGCCACATTGGCTCGTCCCATCCCTGGGCAGCCAACGCCGCGCCCACGTCCTTCTTGAATATCTCCAGATCGTCGAATTTGATCGGGTTGACCACCACAGCGGCGCGGTTCACTGCTATTGACTGCCCAGGCTAAACGGCTTTATGCCCGAGTCACGGCTGGGCTAGTTCAGCGCCGGGAGCAGCCCTGCGAGTTCTTCCAGACTGCGCAGGTCGTGGCCGGACAGCAGCGTGTCGATGTGCGGAGCGGCGATCATCATGCCGAGCGTGCTGGGGCGGAAGCTAGCGTTGTCGCCCTTGTGCGGGTTCATCCACACGATCTTGTAGCTAAGCCTGGCCAGCCGTTCCATCGCGGCGGAGAGCACGGCCGGGTCGCCTCGATCAAGTCCGTCGGAGCAGATCACCACGATTCCGCCCCGGCACAAGCCCCGGCGGCCCCAGTCCCGAACGAAGTGATCGAGGCAGGCGCCGATCTTGGTGCCGCCCTCCCAGTCGAAGACCGCGTCGGCGGCAAGCCGCAGCGCTTCGTCTGGCCTGCGGTGGTCAAGCGCCCTGGTGATCGGTGTGAGCCTGGTGCCGAAACAAAAGACCTCGACGCGGCTGGTGGCTCGCTTGGCCGAGTACGCGAACTGCAGCAGATTCCTGGAGTAGTCGGCCATCGAACCGGAGACGTCGAGTATCAAGATCAGCGGCCGCAGCTTGACCTTGCGCCGCCGCCAGTAAAGCTCAGCGGGCTCGCCGTGCATGCGCATCGCCTCCCTGACGGTCCTGCGCAGGTCAGGACGGGTGCCGTGGGAGGCGGAGGTGGTGCGCCGGGTACGTCGGCGGGGCGGAGTGAGCCTGATCCTCGCCATGATCCGGCGCACCGCGGCGAGTTCCTCCGGTGTGCACGCCGCGAACGACTTGTGCCTCAGCGCCTGCGCATCCGACGCCATCAGGCCCAGCACCGCCTGGTCGCCGAGTTCCTCGCCGAGGTCCTCGGTAGCCGGAATCTGCAACGCCGCCTGGGCCTGCGCCGCAGCGTTCGGCGCGAGCTTCAGCAGTTCGGCGACCGGGTTGCTCGCGCCGAGGAAGAAACTGCGAAACACCCGGTCGTAGGTCCCGATCTGGTCCCGCCTGGTGACAAGGGTGCTGCGCCCAGCCCAGTAGAGGTCGACGAGATCGGTCGGATCGAGCAGGCCGGCGGCCGCGCAGTAGGTCATGACGTCACCAGAGCCAACTGTGATGCCAGCGCCGCGTAGTTCATGGCAGAAAGCAACCAGCATGCTCGTGAACGCCCCGCGAGCCGGCGTCTGACCGGGCTGATCTCCAGGCGCAGGCGCGGGTTCAGGCACCGGAGGTGATCGCGGCTAGGTTGTCCTTGACCAACTCCAGATCGTCGCGCTCCTTCACCACCGCGCCGAGCGTGTCGGCCGCGACACTTGTGTCCAGGTCGGTTTCGCCAAGGAAGCTGAGCGTCTTAGCCCAGTCGATCGTCTCGGCCACGCCCGGCGGCTTGGCTAGATCAAGCTCGCGCAGCCGATTGACGGCCGCGACCACTTTCCTGGTGAGCTGCTCGGAGATGCCGGGCTCGCGGATCAGCACGATTTCCACCTCGCGCTCGGCAGGCGGATAACCGATCCAGTGGTACAGGCAACGCCGCTTCAAGGCGTCGTGCAACTCGCGGGTGCGGTTCGAGGTCAAGATCACCAGCGGCTTGCTTTCGGCCTTGATCGTGCCGATCTCCGGAATGCTGATCTGGAAGTCGGAAAGCACCTCGAGCAGGAACGCCTCGAACTCGTCGTCGGCCCGATCGACCTCGTCGATCAGCAGGACCGCGCGGTCACCGGTCCTGACCGCGTCCAGCAGCGGCCGTTCGATCAGGAACTTCGGGCCAAAGAGCCGGTCGACCGCATCCGCGTCGGCCAGCTGGTGTTCCGACAGTGCCCTGATGTACAGCATCTGCCGCGCGTAGTCCCACTCGTACAGGGCCTGGTTGGTGTCGATTCCCTCATAGCACTGCAACCGGATCAGCCGGCGTCCGAACGCGGTGGCAAGTACCTTGGCGACCTCGGTCTTGCCGACGCCGACCTCGCCTTCGAGCAAGATCGGGCGACTCAGCGACATCGCGACGAACAGCGATGTAGCCAGGCCGCGGTCCGCGACGTAGCCGCCTTGCCGCAGCGTGTCGGTGAGCTGACCGACAGTCTGTGGTGAGTCCATTCAGCCCGACGAATCCGGCGGTTCGAGCACTAGGTCCCGCACGCTACCCGCGCTCGCGTCGAGCTTGCCCTCGCGCTCCAGCGTGGCCCGCCACGCCGCCCGCATGTCGCCGTCGCCGCTGGCCATATCCTCGAAGCCCACGTCCTGCATCCGCTTGCAGGACTTCGCCGAGCCGAACGCTTCCTCAAGATCAGCCGCGGTCTGCCCTTTTGCCGACCACACCTCGCGAAGCACCTCGACGGCGTCGTCCGGCTCGCGGTCCCGCCCAGCGGTCCGCCCTTGCCCCATCTCCCAGCTCAGCACTGCGCTCATCTCCCAGCGGTCGCCGTGCCCACCGCACTACTCCGACTGTAGTTCCCCGCCCGCACCCGTCGGCACGCCCGATTAAGGGTTCCCTTATCCCCGGATCTGATCTGCCAGCTACAGCGTCGGACCCTGGGTGCGGCTGCCGCATCGTAGCGAAGAAAATGTCCAATCTGGGATAGTTTTGAAGTTGGTCCGGAGCAGTGACGGCCGTCCGGACGGCACCCGCCCCGCGGGCAGACGACGGCCAGTCTCCACGATCATGGAACTGCGATTACCGCGGAAGCTCAGCCGCGGTATATGACAGCCAGACTCCGCGATCATGACCGGAAGCGTGATCACGGAAACAAAGCCGCGCCCTGGTCCTGGCACTCCTGGCTACCCTTGGCTAGGTGACTTCAGCACGACGCCTGAGCTGGGCGGTTACCAGCGGATTCGCCGGATACGCCCTCGCCCGGCTGATGGCAGCCGACCGGTCTGCGCTGATCGGAGTCCCGGCAACCTCGTTGCTCCCGTTCACACCTCAAGCCGCCGTGGCGGCGTGGCTGTCCGCGCTGTTGCTGGCCGACGAACGCGCGTCCGTCGTCACCGCGACGGCGGCGGCGGCGCTCACGGCGGTGGTCGGGCCCCGGGTCGTGGCCCGCAGCCAGCCGACCGCGACTGGCCCGGAACTTCGGGTGCTGACGTCCAACCTGCTGGCTGGCCGGGCCGCTGCGGGCGAGGTCGTCGACCTGGTTCGAAACACGGCCGCTGACGTGCTCGTCGTGCAGGAACTGAGCGGTCAAGCCGCGGCAAACTTCAACTCGGCCGGCCTTGACCGGCTGCTGCCCTACGCGATCACCGATCTTGACTGGCCCGAACCACGCGGGAACGGGATCTACGCGCGCCATCCGCTCGGTGCGTGCCCGCAGGTCATGCCGACATCGTCGATCCAGCCGGTGGTCACGCTCAAGCTTCCAGATGCGCAAGTTCATTTGGCGTGCGTGCACCTGTCTACGCCGAAACATCCGTGGTCAGCCGCAGGCGTCGCTAGATGGCGGGCTGACCTGGCCGCGCTGTCGATGCTGCCGATCCCCACCAGGCCGGCGGACCTGCCGCTGATCGTGGCCGGCGATTTCAACAGCACCGTCGACCACGCCGAGTTCCGGCGGGTGCTCGGCTACGGGCTCGTCGACGCTGCGGTTCAGGCCGGGAACGGCCTGGTGCCCACCTGGGGACTCCCGCCGGGAGGAAGGTTCGCGCTGCTGGCGATCGATCATGTGCTGGCCGATGACCGGTGCGCGGTGCTGGGCACCTCCGTGCACCCGGTACGCGGCACCGATCATCGAGCCCTGTTCGCGAAGATCAAGCTGCCGGAATTGGTTACTGACTGACCCCGGCCGAGTGATGCGCAAGCAGCGCCTGCTCTTGCTTGAGTGAGAACCCGCGCCCCAGCGGCGGTTCGCCGCGCTCGCGATCCCACGCCAGCACATCGGCCGCGGTGACTTCGAGGGGGGTGGCCGGCATGCCTGCCGCCCTGGCCCGAGCGGGGTCGCGTTGCTGGGACGCCCAATTCGCCCGGACTAGCGGGAACAGCGGCGTCGCGGTCTCCGGCGGCACCGGCACGATCTCAACCTCCGTGCCGGCCACCTTGGCGCAGGTTTCGATCAGGCCGCCGAGCGTCACCGGTTCGGCCGGGCCGATCGCGTGGAACGCGCCGCGGCGATCGTCAGTGAGCAGTCGCATGACCAAGCGGGCCACGTCGCGCGAGTCGATCACCTGGCTGGGCTGGGCTGGATCGCCGGGCAGGGCCACCCGTCCGCCGCGCGCCGTCCGCCGCACCCAGTAGGTGAACATGTCCGACGGGTCATGCGGTCCGGCGACCTTACCGGGCCGGACTATCGTCGATCGGTCGCCGTACCGGCCGGTCACGTCGTCCTCGCAGGCAACCTTGCTCGGACCGTAGGTTTCCTCGTCCAGGTCATCGGTGTGCTGGACGTCCCTGACCGGCGGTCGCCGAGGTGCGTCCTCGGCCGCGCCCGGTCCGACGTCACGCCGGTACACCGCGTGGCTGGAAATGAAGAGGTAACGACCGACCCGGTCGCCGAGCGCGTCCATGGCCTGTCCGACGTGCCGGGGCAGATAGCCGCTGACATCCACGACGGCGTCCCAGCTACCGGTGTCGCGCAGCGCCCCGTAGTCGCCGGTGTCCCGGTCGCCGATGAGCCGGTTCAGGTCGGGGAAGAGGTCGGTGCCGGTCTTGCCCCGGCCGAATAGCGTCACGTCGGCGCCAGTACGGAGCGCGTCTTCGACGATCGCGCGACCAACGAAAGATGTACCGCCCAGCACAAGAATCCGCACGACCGCCGACCCTACCGCCCAGCAAGCCCCCGCGCCCAGTTCACATCGCCCGGCTCGCTCGCTCCGACAAGCGGAAAATCTGACGTGCCCGGTCCCTCAGGACTCATTAGCCACACTGGCCTCAGATCCTTGATCGCGGCCGGAGGTGGATCCGCGTATCCACCCCCGTTCTGGCCGACCGGCCTTAGGTGGATCCGCGTATCCACCCCCGGATTCGTGGGTGGATTCCGCAATCCACCTTGCCGGTCCGCTCTGGAAACGAGGTGGATTCCGCAATCCACCGCGGGACTCGTTCGGCCAAGGCTAGATTTCGGCGGGTTCTTGGGTGCTCGCTGCGGCTAGGTTGACGAATCACTTAACAGACGACGATCTGGGGACTGGACTTCTTGTCGGCGCCCGTCGATGCCATCGACATCCTCACCGGCACCACGCCACCGCCTGGCGAGCCCAGTCAACTCCTCGCCGATGCCGGCAACCAGGCCGCCACCGGCGCGGTGACGCCGGTCGGGGCCAGCGTCGCCGTACGCACCGCCGCCGGGCCGCGCAACCTGCGCGTGAGCGGGACCGCGCACAGCCTGGCCACCAGCCCGAGCGCGAACAACGGCGCGGGCGGTCCGGTCTTCTACGCGAGCGAGGCGACGGTCAGGTCGCTGGCGGGCATCGGCGATCCGACGACCGCGTACCAGAACTCGGTCGCGATGGCACGGGATCTGGGTCGGGCCCGGCTGCTTACGGTTGAGCCAAATCGATGACCATACTGAGTATGGCATACTCAGTATGGAGGTGCTTGATGTCGGTTCGGCACAGTTTGCTCGCGCTGCTCGACTCCGGCCCGATGCACGGGTACGGGCTGAAGACCGAGTTCGAGGCGGCGACCGGTGACGTGTGGCCGCTGAACGTCGGTCAGGTGTACACCACGCTGGGTCGGCTTGAGCGAGACGGCTTGGTCACGGCCACTGCTGCACGCCGAAGGCCAGAAGACATACGCGATCACTGAGACAGGCCGGGATGAGCTGCGGCGGTGGTTCGACACTTCGGTAGCGCGCGAGGTGGTGCCCAGGCAGGAGCTCGCGATCAAGCTTGTGTTCGCGATGCGGTCGGGTTCGGCGATGGTGTCCGAGGTCGTGCAGCGCCAGCGAGTCGCGACGATCAAGTCGTTGCAGGAGTTCACCAGGCTGAAGGCAGCCGCAGAGACTGACGGGGACCTCGCCTGGCTGCTGATGCTCGACGCGTTCGTGTTCCAAGCCGAATCCGAGGCCCGCTGGCTCGACCTGTGCGAGGCGAGACTAGCGGCCGAGCGCGCCCGAACCCGCCCGGCGTCGCCGTCCGGCGGGCGCGAGCACATCAGCGAGCACACCAGCCCCGGAACCGACCCCTGAGCGGAGCAACTGATGGCGATCCTCGACATCGACCGGGCCGGAAAGGTTTTCGGCGCTGGGCAAGTGCGGATAGTCGCGCTCGACAACGTGTCGCTCAGCGTCGAGCCAGGAGAGTTCGTCGCGATCATGGGTCCGAGCGGATCTGGCAAATCGACTCTGCTGCACCTGGCCGGCGGCCTCGATCGGCCCACCACGGGCCGGGTCATGATCGGTGGCCGCGACCTGGCGGGCATGCGCGCGACCAGCCTGGCCCAGGTGCTCAGGCATCAGATCGGCTTCGTGTTCCAGAGCCTGAACCTGCTCGGTTCGTTGACCGCCGCCGAGAACGTGGCGCTCCCGCTCGAACTCGACGGAGTGCGGCCGAGGAAAGCCATGTCGACGGCCAGAGGCGTACTCGAAGGCGTCGGGCTGCTGGGAGTCGCCGACCGCTTCCCGGACGGACTGTCCGGTGGCGAGCAGCAACGGGTAGCGATCGCCCGGGCCGTGGTCGGGGGCCGGTCGCTGCTGCTGGCCGACGAGCCGACCGGTGCGCTCGATTCGCTCAGCGGAGAGTCGGTGATGAAACTGCTCACGCAGCGGTGCGCGGCGGGCTGCGCGGTCGTGCTGGTGACCCACGACGTACGGCACGCCGCCTGGGCCGACCGGGTGGTGTTCCTGCGGGACGGGCGGGTGGCTGATGAGGCCGTTTCGCCGGTCGGCCCGGAGAGCCTGCTGCATCCGGGGCGGGCGGGTGAGCGCGATCGGCCGGAAGGCGATCGGGGACCTGGCCCGGCGTCGGTTTCGCGCCGTGCTGACCGCCTGCACGCTCAGCCTGGCCTTGTCCAGCCTTGCCATCGCGGCCATACCCGGGCTGATGGATCGCGTGATGGCCCAGCAGGTGCGGGCCGCCAGGCTGTACGACGTCGCCGTGGCGACTCGCGACCTCGTGCTCAGTCCGGCGCGGCTGCGCGCGCTTGGGCACCTGCCGAACGTGGCCGGGTTTGCCGCCAGCGTTGAGTACCCGACCGAGGTGACCGTCGGCGGCCAGCGGCAAAGCGCGACGATCTGGGGACTGGACTTCGCGTCGGCGCCCGTCGATGCCATCGACATCCTCACCGGCACCACGCCACCGCCTGGCGAGCCCAGTCAACTCCTCGCCGAGCCGGGCAACCAGGCCGCCACCGGCGCGGTGACGCCGGTCGGGGCCAGCGTCGGCGTACGCACCGCCGCCGGGCCGCGCAACCTGCGCGTGAGCGGGACCGCGCACAGCCTGGCCACCAGCCCGAGCGCGAACAACGGCGCGGGCGGTCCGGTCTTCTACGCGAGTGAGGCGACGGTCAGGTCGCTGGCGGGCATTCATGGCGTCAACTACCTCGCGTTCCGATTGGCCCGAAACAACCCGAGAGCGGAGACGGCAGCCATTGCCGCGATACACGGCTACCTCGTGTCGCAGACCGAGTTCGAGCCGTTCGTTGCGCTTCCGGTGACCCGCGCCGAGGCGACTGGCCCGACCAGGCGGGATTCAACCAGGTCATATTTTTCCTCAATGTAATTACGGCGCTGGCGCTGCTCAGCGGTCTCTTCCTGGTCGTCACCACGATGAACACGCATCTTGCCGAGCAGGCCGCCGAGATCGCCGTGCTCAAGACGCTCGGCGCGAAACGGCGTCAGATCGCCAGCATCGTGCTGCGGGCGGCCGCGTTGCTCGGAGGGATCGGCGCGCTGTTCGGCACCGCGCTGGGCATTGCCCTTGCGTACGTGCTGACCAGCTATTTCGCGTCGAGCTTCTACAACCTGCGGGCCGGTTCGCGATCTCGGTGCCGGTCGTCGTCGCGAGCCTGGTGCTTGGTCCGGCCCTGGCCGTGCTCGCGTCGTTGCCCGGCCTGCGCCGCACGCTCCGCCGGCCCGTGGTGCAGACTCTGGCCGACCGAAGCGCTGGCGGGTACGGTGCTGGCGGGTACGGGGCTGGCTGGCTCGACCGGCTGGTCGCGCGGAGCACCCTGCTGCCGGGACCGGCGCGGATGGGCGTTCGCAACGTGCTGCGAAGCAAGCGTCGCAGCGCGGCGACCGTCGCGCAGATCGCCGTTGCGACTGGCCTCGCGGTCGCGCTATTCGCCGGCGGGCAGTCGGTCGCCGCGTTCGTCAGCAACGGCTACCGCTACTTCCGCTACACGATCGAGGTCGACGCGAACAACGGCTCGGCGCTAGGCCGCCACGCCGCCGCGATCGCCGCCGCGACCCCAGGTGTCACCAGGGCCGAACCGCTGGTGGAGGGCCAGGTCACCTACCAAGGCGCCGGGTTCCCGGCGTGGGCCTAGCCGCCCGCCCGATGTACGCGTACCGGCTCAGTGCGGGCCGATGGTTCACCGCAGCCGACGCCGGGGCCGGGGCCGGAACCGGCCCGCCGCCGGTCGTGCTCGGCCCAGGCGCAGCGCACGCGATCGGGGCTTGGGTCGGCCAGGTCGTCACCCTGACCACGCCGGCCGGGTCGGGCCGGTTCCGCGTCATCGGCATCGACACCGGTCAAAGCAACGCCGGCCGCGACATCTACTTCCCGCTCGCGGTGTTGCAGCGCCTGTCCGGCCTGGGCGACGCCGTCAACGCCCTGTGGCTGACTACTGCCAGCGCCCGCCCGCTCGGCGTCGACCGGGCCACCACGGCGGTGCAGAACCGCCTGACGGCGGCCGGTTACTCGATCACCGCACAGGAACGCTACCGGCAAGAAGCGAACATCCAGTCGCAGGACAACGCGTTCATCTCGATCATCGAGTTCCTCGGGCTGCTTGTCGTAGCGATCACACTGATCGGCCTGGTCAACGCCCTCACGATGAGCGTGATCGACCGAACCCGCGAGGTCGGCGTGCTCCGCTGCCTCGGCGCGAAGGCTCGCCAGGTCCGGCGGGTTTTCAGCGCCGAGGGAGTCGTGCTAGCCATAGCTGGCTGGGCGCTCGGCGTGCCACTAGCCGCGCTGATCGCCCGCCTCGTACTGATGCTCGTCGGCCACGACATCGACGTTTCCGTGCCGGTCGTCTTCCCTGCCGCCAGCGTCCCGGTGGCGCTCGCCGCGATGCTGGTGATCACCCTGCTGGTCATCCGCCCGTCCCTGCGCCGCGCGACGAGGATCCAGCCCGGTGTGGCGCTGCGCTCCCTGTAATCGACTCACGCTCGCGCGTGATGACATGAAAAGGACTAATTACGTGTGGGAAAGAATTGCGCGTCTGGGGGCCGCCGCGCTAGGCGTCATCTGCGCCGGGCTACTCGGCGGTTCGCTGTCACCGGCGATCCGACGACCGCGTACCAGAACTCGGTCGCGATGGCACGGGATCTGGGTCGGGCCCGGCTGCTTACGGTTGATGGGTTCGGGCACACCCCGCTGTCCGTAACGCCTGAGCTGGATTCAGCGGTTTGGGTTGGCCCCCTGGTGGGGAGCTGCGCTCCAGCCCCGGTGGGCGGGCGCGTAGACATCCTCTGAGCCCTGTTTCTTGGTGACCAGCACGCCGCGCTGAGTAAGCGCCCGCAACGTCTGGCGCACTGTGTCTTCGTCCAGGTCGGAGGCGGTCACGATATCCGTGGCCTTGACCTGGTATCCGATGAACTCAAGCGTCGCGATCGCCTCATAGACCTGCGCGTCGACGTCGCTGAGCATGACTTGATCGGTTATCGGCTGATCGTCCTTGGCCGCCACTTCCCCGCACCTCCCTGCCGAGCCGGCCTCGCCGGACGGACTCGTGCACTGTTACCCGGCATCGGGCGGGCTACGCATCAGATCGCGCGGCTGCGGCGTTCTATCAGCACGACATTGCGCCAGCGGCCGTGGTGCTGGCCAAGCCGCTCACGGGTGCCGACCACGCGAAATCCGGCGCGCTCGTGCAGTGCGAGACTGGCTGTGTTCTCCGGAAAGACGCCGGACTGGATGGTCCAGATCCCGGCCGCTTCGGTCGAGGCGATCAACCTGTCGAGTAGCAAGCCGCCGACGCCCTGGCCACGGGCGTCGGCGTGGACGTAGACGGAGTGCTCGACCACCCCGCGGTAGGCGGGGCGTTCGGAGATCGCGCACGCCGCGACCCAGCCAAGGACGCCCGATTGGCCGATGGCGACGTACCGGTGGGCGGGCAGCCTCGTCGCGGTGAACTTAGCCCAGTCAGGTGCTCGCGTCTCGAAGGTCGCGTCTCCCTCGTCGATTCCGGCCTGGTAGATGGCAAGCACGGCATCCGCGTGGGCGTCGGTCATCGGCTCAACGCGCACCGGGCCCGCCGGCGTTCCGGTCCTGACTGAGGCCGTGACCATGATCGCCACCTATCTCAGCGCGGAGCGAGAACTGGGCCGCATCGCGGTGGACGCCGAGGTTGACATGCTCGCGCCCATGTTAATCGGGACTGGGCACCTGCTGTTCGCCGACCGAAAGGCCGCTCCCTCGGAAGACGAGGCCGTCGCCGCGATGGTGGCCAAGGTTCTCGCTGGTGCGCTCGCAGCTAGCTAATGCCGCCCCGCAGCCTGATGCGTCTGCTTGCGCGTAATTCGGTTGACCGCCGGGAGGCTTCTGGTGAGGATCATCGCCGTGGAGTCCGCTGAGCGCGTGCCTATCCTGTGGATCACTGGCCCGGCTGGCGTGGGCAAGTCGACGGTTTCGTGGCAGATCTTCACTGAGCTAGCCGAAGCGGGGGAACCCCTCGCCTTTGCCGATGCTGATCAGTTCTGTATGTGCTACCCGGCACCGCCTGGCGACCCGACCCGCGAGCGCATCAAGGCGCAGAACGTCGGCGCACTGGTTCCTAGATACCGTGCGGCCGGCGCACACTACGTGATCGTCAATGGTTGCCTTGATCCCCTTCGCGGTCTGTATTCGGACCTGATGCCGCAGGCTGAGGTGACCGTCTGCCGGCTGCGGGCTGACCGAGACGAGGTCGTGCGGCGGTATGTCAGCAGGGGGGCGGCGGCGAGCGACGATCTGATCAAGGAAACACTCGGCGAGGCAGACGCGATGGACGCCAGCGCCTTCGCCGATGTTTGTGTCGACACCACTGGCGTGGCGGCAGCCGAGGTAGGCAGGCTCGTGCGGGATAGCTGTCGTGACTGGCCGGGATTTAGCGGATCGTTCTTGAAAAATGGTGGCGACGATGTCGATGCGACTAGTGACGCGGTCGACCTCGGCGGGACAATTCTGCTGATCTGCGGGCCTACTGGCGTCGGCAAGTCCACCGTTGGCTTCGAGCTATATGTCCGCTACGTGCGCGATGGCCGCACGGCCGGTTACGTCGATCTCGACCAGATCGGATTCATCCGGCCTGGCTCAGCTAGCGATCCCGGCAATCACCGGCTCAAGGCCGGCAATCTTGTCGCCATGTGGCGCACCTACCAAGCCGCCGGGGCCACGCACCTCGTCGCGACCGGACCAATCGACAGCGAAGCGGCGGTCCAGACTTATCTGCACGCCCTGGCGGCCGCAAGTGTGACCGTGTGCCGGCTACACGCCGGGCCTTCCGAACTGACGCAGCGAGTCCTGTCTCGTGGCGAAGGCGGCAGCTGGCCTCAGCCGGGCGATCCGCTGCGCGGACAGCCTGCCGAGTACCTGCTCGGTGTGGCCGAACAGGCGATCTCCGATGCCGATGCCCTAGAGCGCGCCGACCTCGGGATGATCCGAATCGACACCGATGGAGTCACCGTCGCCGAGGCCGCAGGCTTGATCGCCGATTCGACCAGCTGATGCCGAACTGCGCCGCCTAATCCAGAAGTTGGGGCAGAAATTGTTGCCAGGGCGCGGATGCCTTACCCGAGTCGGCCATTCTCAGGCCAGGAAGCAGCCCGGCCACCGCGGAGGTGATGCTGGCGGTCGAGCCCTGCGACCACAAGTGCGTCTTGTCGCCCAGGTAGAGGGCCCTCAGGATGGCGTTCACGCCATTGTCGGTAAACCTCAGGCGGAACCTGCCGCTGCCGCTCGTCTTGGTTCTGCCGAGCAGGAACCAGGTCTTCTTGCCCGCTATCCGGTAGATGATCGCCACCGTGCGACCGCGGTAGCCGACCCAGTGCCGGCCGACTTGCCGCCATAGGCGGCCGGTGATCGTGGCGTGGCCACCGTTGCTCACCGACGTTGGCGAGACCGACGTGTTCGTGATCCTGGTTGCCAGCAGCGAGGAGTGAACCACCGGGCTGACCTTGGCCTCGTAGAAGGCGGTGGCGAAGATGACCGCTCGGTAGTAAGCGTTGATCAGGCGGCCGGGCAGGCTGAACGACTCATAGCTGAGCTGCGGGCCCGAGCAGAAAGTCGATGACCCGAGTGCGGACGACGTCGGACCCAGCTTCGACCAGGGGCCGTGCGGGCTCCGCGAGTACTGGATGGTGAGCTTCGGATGGGGCCCGGCAAGGTTGGGCATGTTGGACACGTTGGTCCGGAGGCAGGCGGTCACCGCGACAAAGCCGAGAGGGGTCAGCCGGGCCTTGAACGATCTGAAGGTTACCGGCAACGCGACCGTGATAGCGGACTGCGCGAGCCCGTTATCGAACCAGATCAGCGCGGCGCCACTGTGACCTTGGGCCTCCAGATGCCAGGTGGTGCTCGCCGTGTGCGGCAGCGTGGCGCTGAAGTGACCGTTCTTATTTGTCGTGGCGGTCGCGGTGTGATCGCCGAACTCGTCGGTCATGATGATGGCGTCCCCGGGCACCGGACCGCTCGACGAGCCCTCGTGGAACACTACGTTTCCGCTGATCGTCGCCTTGGCCCCGTACCTGATGCGATTCGGGGTGATCTTCGCTGTCACGGTCACCGGATCGGTCTTGGTCACGAGCGGCAGGCCCGCAGACTGGTTGCCGGTCAGCGTGGAAGTAGACGTGACGTAGGTGAAGTAGAAGTCGGGCGAGTCCGTCTGGGTCTGGAAGTCAGGCGCGAATCCACCGCTGTAGTGGCCGCTGCTGTTCGTAGTTCCAACGAGTATGGGCGGATTCGGGGGTGCGGCTCCGAACTCGTCCGCTACGTACACCGAGAAGGCTGAAAGGGGCATCGTCGTCCCGTCTGGCCAGAGCCCGGTCACGGTCCCTGATAGCTGCGCGGTTTGGTGCAGGTAAGTAAAGACCTTCCGGCTCGCGGTCAAGGTGATCGTGGGATGAACCGTAAAGTCAAGCCCGCCGACCCCGGAAATGGTAGCCGTAGTCCCCTCGTTATCGGCTATGTCGACGATCACCGAGTAGGCGCCGAGCGGGAGCTGGCTCTGCTTGATCGGGGTGGCTACTTCCCAGGTCCCGCTCTGCGCGTCGCCAGCCGAATTGACGAAGTCGCTGAGGTCGAGCACATCCGTGCTGCCGTTCATGATGTGCGCGGTGATGCTGGTGACGTTGGCGCCCTCCCCCTGTTGGCCCGAATCCTGCACGAACATGGTCAGCAGGCCCGCGTTGTCCCACGGCGAGAAGATGTTAGAGACGCAGATTGTGCAGGTGTCCTGGTTCGTGCCCGCTAGCGCGGGCATCGCACCCGTGCCAGCGACTACACCGACGGTGGCCGCGAGAACAGCCAAACGGGTGAGTTTCATGGTTCTCCTACGACCGCCGTGCTGAATCCGAAAGCCAGCTCGAATGTACAGTAGAATTTCAGCAAATAGGAGTACTGACCCCGTTCTTTCCGCTAACCAGTCAGTAGGCGCGGGCGAAGATCACCCGCTTGCCGTAGGCGGATGCCTTGCCACAGCGAACGCACATGCCCTGCTCGGGCTCACCTGCCAGCGGGACGCAACGGGGAGTGGCCGTGGTTTCCGTCTTGATCTCGTCTTCACAAGCCTGCTCGCCACAGTGCAGAGCCAGCGCCCAGCCGACCGCCACGGCGGCGGTGAAATCAGGCCAGGAATTGACAACGGCTGTGTGGTCGTCGCGGAAGTCGGCGGCCCGCCGCAAGAGCATCGCCTGGAACGCGGTCAGCTCGGCGGTCAGCAGGTCTGGCGCCGCGTCGAGCGGGATGGCCTGCTTCGCGGCGTTCGGTTGCTGGTAATTCAGGCGGCGGGACATCAGCGCGGTACCGGCGGCCAGATCCCGCGGGCCAAGCTCAAGCCGGATGGGCACTCCGCGCATCTCCCAGTCATTGAACTTGAATCCAGGCGAGGCTTGCGGCCGGTCGTCCACATGAGTTCTGATGCCCGCGCGCTGTAGCGTTGCGGCCAATTCGGCCGCCGCGGACGACGTTGTCTCGGCCTGCTCCCCGCGCCCGATCGGGACGATGACGACCTGGTAGGGAGCCAAGGCCGGCGGCAGTACGAGACCCTTGTCGTCACCGTGGGTCATGATCACGCCGCCGATCATCCTGGTGCTCATGCCCCAGGAGGTGGTGTGGCACAGCTCGGCCACGCCGCTCTCGCCGGTATAGGTGATCCCGAAGGCTGAAGCGAAGTTCGTCCCCATGTAGTGCGAGGTGCCAGATTGCAGGGCGCGCCCGTCCCGCATCATGCCCTCGATCGTGAACGTGCGTTCGGCCCCGGCGAACCGTTCACCCGGCGTCTTCTCGCCCGGCACGGTGGCAAGAGCCGCGGCTTCGTCGGCCACGTCCTGGTAAAAACCTAGCGCCAGCATCGTCTCCGCGAGCGCGTCGGCCGCGGTGGCATGCGCGGTGTGGCCTTCCTGCCACAGGAACTCGCTGGTGCGAAGAAACATCCGAGGCCGCATCTCCCACCGGAGTACGTTGGCCCACTGGTTCAGCAGCAGCGGCAGGTCACGGTGCGAGCTGATCCACTTGGCCATCATTTCCCCGATGATCGTCTCCGACGTCGGCCGGATGACCAGGGGCTCTTCCAGTTCCTTGCCGCCCGCGTGGGTGACCGTGAACAGCTCAGGCGCGAACCCCTCGACGTGCTCGGCCTCACGCTGCATATAGCTCTGCGGGATGAGTAGCGGGAAGTATGCGTTCTGATGCCCGGTGGCCTTGATCCGCCCGTCCAGGTCCGCCTGCAGCAACTCCCAGATCCGGTAGCCGTACGGCCGGATCACCATGCTCCCGCGGACCGGCCCCCGGTCTACTAGTTCGGCGCGGAAGACCACGTCGTTGTACCAGGCCGAGAAGTCCTGGCTCTGCGGGGGAACGCTGCGCTCGTCACGTGCCATGATCTTCAGGTTACCGAGTCGGCGCCACTCAATTCCGAAACGCGGCATATGAGCAGACGGGCTGGTGACTTGGCCGCAGGCGGGTGACCGGCCTGCGATAGCTTTGAGAGCGGGGGGAAGTTATGGATGCGCCAGAGGTCTGGGTCGCCAAGGATGACGGGACTGAGATCCTCCGAGCGCGAGAAATCGCCGCGGTGAGCCTCGACTACAACGGCGCCGTTACAGCACGGCTGGCCGGCGGAGAAGTCGCGGTTGTCACGCTCGTCAGCGCCCGATCGCATCAAGACGAGCACAGGCCCACGGACTTTCATCGGGAGCTACTCCACGCAGTCGCCCAGCTAGCCGATTCCTCCGGCGCCCACCTGGTGCGTCCCGTGCACGATGAGGCACATGGTTGGCGGTGGGTCAGCGAGCCGCTGTAGCCCGACCTCAGGCTGGGATGGCCGGATCCCTGCGCCGTGCCGTGACGAGAACCGCGACCGTGCTAGCGCGAATCGGTCGCTCGAGTCCTTCGTAAATGGCCTGGTGCTCGCGTTCGAGGGCTTGACGTTGGCCCGGTGAAAGCCGGGCGTAAAACGACATCGTACGAACGAGAGCATTGAGCTCGTCAGGAGCGTGCTCGATGAGCCTTGGTATGACGGCTGCCTGAACATCACCGAACAACCGCTCGGCATAATCTTGGCCTATTTCATAGCTGCCGAGCCAGGACCATACCTCCGAGACGTTGCCACGGCGTTGCATCATCCCAGCGAGAGTGGCGTCGAGATCCCTGTAGACCGGCCAATTAGCGGCAATGTCCGGGGCGACCTTTTTCAGGGCAGCGAGCACTGCTTCCTGATCTAGTTTGCTGCGCGGCTCCTCAAGCCCGAAGTATTGCACGAGGGCGACGGTTCCACCGGGAACAAGCACGTCAGCGGCTCTCTGCCAGCTCACCTTTGGGTCAACCCAGTGAAACGCTGATGCCGAGAACAGAGCCTGAAATTGTTCGCGGGGAAGCAACGCGTCCTCGAACTGGGCGTTGACAAATTCCACCGCTACGGTGCCTTCCAGGTTGTGCCTGGCCAGTGCTATGAGGTTGTTGCCGGGTTCGAGTGCTGTGACGTGGAGGCCCCGAGCGACAAGGCTGCGCGTCAGCTGGCCGCTTCCGCACCCGACCTCAAACACATGATCGCCGCTCCCGATCCCCGCGACCTGGCAAGCTTGGTCGACGAGTTCGTCGGGATAAGTCGGCCGGCGGCGGTTGTACTCAGCCGCGATCTCATCAAAAACCTTGCCGTAGTGACGTGCGGCAGATTCTGGTAGCCGCGTCATTCATCGGCCTCCGTTCAAGCTCGTGCGTGCGATCGCCATGCCATGGTCGCGGGCGACAACCCTAGTCGTGGTCACGTGCGGCAGTGGTGCCGCCACGCGGCACTACCTCGATTCCTTGTACCACAGATGCGTGGTACATTTGGCATCATGGATGCTGCGACAGCTATCGACCAGATCAGCGCGCTGCTCGACGAGGGGATGCGGGAGACGTCGAATACCTCGATGAGGATTCCGACCACGTTGAGAGATGCCGCCTCGCTCGCTGTCAAGCAACTAGGCGTGGCGACGTCGGCCACTGCACTGACAACCGCCGCGCTGCGCGCGACTCTTGAGGCGGTTGTGATCCAGGCAGTCCTCGACGATCACTATCGGCAGCACCCGCAGGCCCGGCCCGACCTTGCTGATCTGGCCGTAGCGGCTGCGGAGATCGATGGGCATCCGCTGGCCGACAAGCCGGAGCGTCTGCGCTCGGCGGCGGCGGAGATCTCTGTGCGGCATCCCGGTGCTACCCCGGAAGATGTGCTGCTCTGGGCCGAGGCTCGGGGCTTCGCGGCAGCATGAGCAGGCTGGTGCTGCTAGACAATGAGGCTGTCCAGGCGCTGCGGGATCCGTCGCACCCCAAGCACCGCAAGGTGGTCAGCCACGTTCAGGTCATCGCCGACCGCAAGCGCCGTGCCGAGGCGATCAGTGTGGCTGTGCCTACCGCCGTACGGGTCGAAGCTGGATGGGATCGCACGTCGCCAACCTGGGCTTTCCCGAATCGGCTGCGAATCATCGACGTGCCTCTCGATACCCCGCATGCCAGCAAGGCCGCAACTGTGAAGATCCGCAATGGCGTCTCGGTCGCGGACGCGCATCTTGGCGCTGTCATGCAGTTGACCCCAGCGACAGAGATCGCCATTGTCACCAGCGACCCACGAGACATGCGGCGGGTCGCAGGAGACACGGATATCGCTATTGTCATTATCTGACCAGAATGCGAGCAACAGCTAGTAAACTGCTGGGCCGACACATGACTGAGCGACAATGGTTCGTGACTATCCGGCCGGATTGTGTAGAGGCTGCGGCTGCGGTCGTCGTTGAGGCGTTGCAGCCTGGCGTCGATGCGGACTGGTCTGTGAGAGCGGGCGACCTTGAGTGGAGCGTCGACCGGACGATCGCGCATATGACCGGGGCTCCTGCCAAGTACGCCTTGTATCTCTCAAGTCGTTCCACTCGCTACGTCGCAGTAAGCGTGATGCCCGCGGTAGACGCGACGCGGCAGGAACGTCTCGAGGCCATCGAAGGTTGCGCTGCAGCGCTTGCCGGCGTTGCGGCTGCGGCACCGCAGGACGCCTTGGGCTTCCACGTGAGCGGGATGCGGAACGCCGAGCAGTTCCTCGCGATGGCATGCGAGGAACTGCTCGTCCACACTTACGACATCACCTGCGGGCTGGAATTGCCCTACGAGCCTCCCGAAGAATTGTGCCGGCTCGTGATCGAGCACTCCCATCCCGGTCAGGATGAACACCGCCCCAGGTGGCCCTTGCTGCTGTGGCTGAACGGCCGACGCCACCCAGCCGCAACGGGATGGGGCCAGGCGCCCACACTCGACGAACGTTCTGACGTACCGCTTGAGTTCAATCGCGACCCCGCTACCGGCGAGTGGCGCGCGATTCGATGGGTGAGGTAAAGAAGTCGCCGACCCGCCCCGCCCCGTTTTGCCTGGTGGACCTTAGCAGCGCTTATTCACGAATTATAGATCGAATGGTTTCCGACACGGAGCCACACGACGACAGTCTCTCCGTTGACCTCGGCCAGCCGGAACAGTGCCCGACCGTCCGGTGAGGCAAAGCTCCAAGTCATCGAGTAGTTCGCGCCAACCCGGCGGTGCGGACGTATTTCATTCCGGCAGGTCGAGGTCTGCCAGCAGCGCATCCATCGAGCTCAGCCTCACGCTGCTCTACTTCCTTGAGTGCGCGGTACTCCTCCAGGGGAACCACGACGGCCTCGACCTGGCCCGCGCGGGTGATCACCTGATGGTCTCCGACGTCAGCGCCAAAGCTCAGGGGATACTCGGTCATTCAACTAGACTACCCGTTCGTCTGGCTTCGGCCGGGTCGCAAGATTGCCGATCGGTCCCGGCGAAGTTGCGCACTAATCTCAGCCCGAGTTTGACCAGACGAGGATGCACGGCCCGGCCGGTACAAGCACGGGGATGCGGGCGGCCAGTACGTCACTAGGCAAGTCACCAGCTCCCTAGCCAGCTGAGCCGGGTGATGTACAAAATATTCATCTACGGGACCGACGCTGCCGAACCATCTTCACGGACATCGACGGCAGTGGATCTCGCCAAGTCAGTCGTCGATTGCCGGGTAGGCGGCTGTCCAGAAGTCGAACAGGATCGGCAGCCCGGGCGGCGCGGGCGCCCGCTGGATCATGAGGATTGTCGTCAGGTCCTCGGCGGGGTCGTTGTACCAGCCGGTGCCGTAAATGCCGGGCCATCCGTAACTGCCGGCCGAGGCCAGCGGAGGGTACGAGACTGCCCAGGGTCCGAGGTGCGCGCCCGTACCCCGGCTGAAACCCGGAGACTGCCTTCTGCGCCGGCGTCAGGTGGTCGCTGGTCATCAGCGTCACCGTCGGCCGCGAGAGCACTCGCTCGCCGTGGCGGGTACCTCCGGCCAGCAGAGCCAGTTTCCTGGTCAGCCAGCTGGTCGACGTCCTGTTGTATCACGGCCAGGTCCCAGGTCGGCACGCAATCGGCCCGGTTTGACATCATGGTCAGCGAACATGACGAGGCCGGTTCAAGGCTGAGGAAGACGGAGCGGTGACTCGAATACGGCCAGCCGCCTGGCTCATGGCCGCGGTCGCACTGTTCCTGCTGGCCGTGGCCGGTTATGCCCTGCTCGTCCACGCGTCTCCGCAGTACTACTGGGCGCAGATCGACACGGGCGTATACCGGGCTGGCGGCATCGCTGTCCGGAACCAGCCAGCGATGCTTTACGCGCTGGGACTCGGGGCGGCGAAACTGCCGTTCACCTACACGCCGTTCGCCGCGCTCCTGTTCGCCGCCGGTAGCGGTGCGTCGTTCGCGACCTGGCAGGTCGGGTTGGCGGTGCTCACGATAGGCCTGCTGCCGGTGGTGGCGTACCTTTCCCTGGGACTCGCGGGGCGGCCCGCCGGCCTGGCCAGGGCGGCGGCGGCGTTTGCGATCGCCGCGGTGGGCCTCTGGCTCGAACCGGTTGCGATGACATTGTTCTTCGGGCAGATCAACCTCGTGCTGCTGGCCCTGGTGGTGGGCGATCTCGCGCTGCCGGACCGCATCAAGGGTAAGGGCATCGGAATCGGGCTGGCGGCGGGGATCAAGCTCACGCCGTTGATCTTCATTCCGTACCTGCTGTTCACGCGGCGAGTCAAGGCCGCGGCGGTCAGCGCGCTGACTTTCGCGGTCACGGTAGGACTTGGGTTCGCGCTGCTGCCCCACGCCTCCGCGGTCTACTGGGGCGGGCAGATCACCCGGCCGGGTAGGAAAGCCTTCCACCTGGACAACCAGTCCCTTAACGGCGTCATACTGCGCCTTACCCACGCCGGGCCCGACGCGCACGCGTACTGGCTGCTCGCGGCGGTCGTCGTCGGCATCGCCGGGCTTGCCACCTCGATACTGGCGAGCCGGCGTGGCCACGAGCTACTCGGCTTGGTCGCGTGCGCCGCGACCGGCCTGCTGGTATCCCCGGTCACCTGGTCGCACCACTACGTTTACGTGGTACCGGCACTTGTCCTCGCCGCGTATGGTCCACGGCGCCTTGGCTACCGGATCCTCGGCGCCGCGCTGGTGGTGGGCTTGTTTGGCTGGTGGCCCTTGCCTATTGGCAACCGGGGCGGCTACGACCCTAAGGCCCAGCTGCGGCCGCGCGGGTTGCTGCTTCTCGCGCCGAACCGCGGCAATAGCCCGGCGACAGTCGAGTTCACCTGGCGTGGGCTGGAGTTGATCGCCGGCAACTACTACGTGCTCACCCTGCTCGTGTTGATCGCGGCCACCGCATGCGCCCTGGTGCTTACCCGTCGCCTCAGGCCGGAGCGCCCAGTCGGCGCCCGGCATCGCCCGGCATCGCCCGGTAGGGCAATCAGCTTCCTGAACACCGCTGTGACCATGCAGTCAGTGGTGATCAGCAGAGCGGGCTGCGATCGCGGTCGACCGCCTCGACGTTCGACTTGCCGGTCGACGCCGCGGTAGTTCTCAACGACTCCAACCGCCTTGTCGTCCGCCTGGTGCCATGCGATGTCGTTGCGCGGATTACGCCTCCAGAGGCTCTGGCACCCGTGACTGCCAGGGCGAGTTGGCTCAGCGGGGAGGCGTATCAAGCGAGGTTGGCGACGGAAGTTGAAGTTGCGAAACGGCTCGCAGAGAACGACAGCCCGGTTGCTGGACTCGACCCTCGAGTCGAGCCACGCGTCAAGTGGCATTCCTCAACGCTCTGCGAGAGGGTCCGCCCTGGCCTTCGCACGATGCCGTGTAACGCTGCCCCCTACGTTCCTATTCGCCCCCACTGCGGCCCGGCGTGCGGCGGGCGGCCCTCCCAAGGCTGAGCCCGCCGCTGACGCCGGGCCAGCGGCGCGCCGAAGCGCGCCGCCTTGATCAGATACGGCTCAATTCGGCAACGGCATGGCCCACACTCTGGCCCACAGTTGATTGCACGGCGGGTCGTTGCTGACGCTGGCCGAGGCCGTCGAAGTCCAGCAGCAGGCAGCGAGTGCGGGCGATGATCTGGTGGACGGACTTGCCTGCCGGCGAGGGCAGGGTCATGCCGGGTACTCGTAGCTGACGGTGTCCCAGATGGAGGTGAACCAGGTGCGGGCGTGCTCGAGGCGGCTCCTGGTACCAGCCTCGCCGATCTGAACGCCCGGATGGGCCACGACAGCGCTCGCGCCGCACTGATCTACCAGCGCGCGACCACCGAGGCCGACCAGGCCATCGCGGAAGCGATCGACAAGCGGATCACGGGCTCACGCACCGGCCGGCGACAGCCGAGTCCAGGAAGCTAATGGCACGACGACCGTCGGCCAAGATCATCTAGGAGACGTTGTGCCTGGTGGAGCTAAGGAGACTCGAACTCCTGACCCCCTGCTTGCAAAGCAGGTGCTCTTCCAGCTGAGCTATAGCCCCTCGGATATGTACTTGTGACCTGCGGTTTGGCTGATATGAGTTACATTAGCATGTGCGCTGCATCGGTGGAAGACGACCTGATTATCAGGAGTCATCATGACCACCGGTCCACTTCTCACCACCCTCGCCGCGTCCTTCGAGTTGAGTCTGGAGGAGCGCGGCCTGTCCAGCCGAACCGTAGAGGCTTACCAGCGTACCCTCACCCAGTTCACCGCCTACCTCGCCGAGCACGGGCTGCCCAGGGACACGGAGGGTGTCGATGCGCCGCACGTCCGCGCGTTCCTTGCCGCGGAGATCGCGCGGACGTCGTCGGCGTCGGCGCACCAGCACTTCCGCAACTTGCGGGTTCTATTTAAATGGCTAGTAAGAGAGGGCGAGCGCACTGGTCCTGACCCCATGCCGCGGGTGCAGGCGCCCAAGGTGACCGGGAAGATCAAGCCGATGTTGAGCGAGGACGACCTCGTAAAGTTGCTCAAGACGGCCGAGGGCACCACGCTTGAGTGCCGCCGCGATACCGCCATCATGCGGGTGCTGATCGACAGCGGGGTGCGCGTGAGCGGGCTCGGAGGCATGCTGCTTGACGACGTTAACCTGCGCGCGAAGACGATCAGGGTCCTCCTCAAGGGCGGTGATGAGCACGTCATACCGCTCGGGCGCAAGGCAGCAGTGGCGGTAGACCGGTACGTCAGGATTCGGGCGCGACACCCGCGCAGCGAGTCGCCATGGTTGTGGCTGGGCACCAGCGGCAGAGATACAGGGCACTTCGGCGCGGCCGGGATACAGGACATGATCGCACGGCGCGGCAAGGAGGCTGGACTCGGCAAGATCAGCCCGCACTGGTTCCGGCGCACGTTCGCTCACGATTGGCTCAACGCCGGCGGTTCTGAGGCCGACGGCATGAGGATCGCGGGCTGGAAGACGCCGACGATGATCGAGCACTACGCAGGTGAACTGGCGGCAGAACGCGCCCGGCAAGCCCATTCCCGGCTCGCGCCCGGCGACAGGCTGTAAGCCCGCGTTCCGGGCCAGCGCCATCCTGCCAGCATGGCCGCGCAAGCACGGTTCGGCCGATGACGCGGCGCGGTGGCTATCATGTCGCCGTGATACCCGCAGGGAACGTCGGGGCGGCGCTCAGCGCCTGGCCGCACCGCGTCGAGTCGGTCACGCCGCTGCCTGGGGGGTGGAACTCTGCGACCTGGTTGGTTGTCACGGCGCAGGGGCGGTACGTGGCTAAGCTGGTCGACGATCTCGATGCCCCCGGGCTGGTCAGCGGCCTGCGGATCGCGGAATTCCTCGCGGCACGCGGCCTGGCCTGCGGCGCCCCCGCCCGCACCCGCGACGGCGAACTGGCGGTCCCGCTGCCAGAGGGCACGCTCGCGCTGCTGCGGCACGAGCCGGGCACCCCGCCGGACCTGTCGGTAGCAGGTCAAATCTGGCGCGCCGGACGGATGCTGGCCCGCGCACATCAAGCGCTACGCGACTTCCCCGTCGGCGCCGACCCCCGCTACCGCTGGCCCTGGGAATGGGTCGCCCGGTGCCTGGATACCATCGCCATGCCGGAACACGTGAACGCGGCGGCGCGGCGTATCTGGCCGGAGATTGTCCGCACCGTCACCGAGCATCAGCTGCCGGTCTCGGTCATTCACGCCGACCCCGGTCCCGACGGCTTCCTGCTCGGCGGAGACAGCGCACAGGACGCGCTCATCGACTGGGCAACCACGCTGCGCGGCCCGCTGCTGTACGACCTGGCATGCTTCGCGGTCATCACCAGGACGGCCGGCCCGCACGTGGCACGGTGGTTCACTGAGGGGTACGCCGCGCAAATGCCGGAGATCGGCTCGCAGCTGCCTCACCTGGATTGCCTGGTCAAGGCGCGCTGGCTGGCCAACGCGATCTACTTCTCCTCACGCATCGAGCGCGGCATCGAGCGTGGATCCGACGCGCCAGCCGCGAACCGGGACGGCCTCGCTGCCGCTTACGCCGGGATGACCGCCAAGGTCTGATTGCCTGCTGGTCGCGCGATCACTACCTCGGTCGCCGGGTCATGGGGAATACGCGGCGTACCCGCGACGATGATGTTTGCCCTTGTCCATGGTTGCTGTTGAGAACCATCGCCATATCTGGCATCATCGGCTGCGATGCGACCGCCTCCACCCCCGGGGTCAGCGTCTAAGGCCATCTGGCCGTTGACGATCGAGAGTCCGTCGTCGGTGCCGGTGCTGGTTCAGCGGGGCTGCATCGACACGCGCGCCTCGGTGAGGCTGTCATGAAACGGCAGGTTTATCAGTTCGGCGGCGGTGCGCACCACGCTGCCTGGAGAGATCACCACTACGACCGGGGCGTCGTCGAGCAGTCGGTCGATCATCGCGAACCCGGCGCTGTCGAAGTAGTCGACGAGGCTGAGGTCGATAATCAGTGCCGGGGAGGCCAGCTCGCGCAAAGCGTCGCTGAGGTCGGTTGAGTTGGTCGCGTCAACGTCGCCATGGATCTCGACAGCGGGCACCGTGCCACCGGAACCTGCGGGCGGGCCGACTGGCCGCAGCTGGAAGTTCATTTGTGCCGTCCCTTCCTTATCGCGCCGTGCGTCCAAGGCGGTAGGTCATCGTGACTTGGGTGCCGAGGATCGTGCGTTCGGTCTGGGAATGTTCCGCAAGGCCGTGAATCAGCTTGAGGCCGCGTCCGCGCTGTTGGGCCCGGCTAGCCGCGGAGTCTTTCAGCCAGCGGCCCGAGTCGGTGACGGTCACTGATATCTCATCCCCGCCTGCGAAGGCTTCGACGCTGACGGTGCGGCGGGGATCTATGTCGCTTCCATGCTCGATGGCATTGCATAGTGCCTCCCCGGTGCCGAGCAGAACATCGTGCGTGGTGGCAGGGCTGGTACCGAGATGTGCGAGCCAGCCCCGCATCCGGTCCCGGGCCGGGCCGAGCTCGCTGAGGCTGGCTGGCATCGCGTCGACATGGCTGGTGGCCGTGGTTCCGGCTGGGCGCACTGCGATGATGGCGACGTCATCGGCGTAGCCTTGGCCGGGGGTCATCTGGCTGATGAGTGCCCTGCACGCCTGCCCAGCCGGCAGCTTCGCGCAGCCTGCGGCCGCAGCTGTCAGTCTGGCGAAACCGTCTTCTAGCGGCTCGGACCGGCGCTCGATGAGGCCGTCGGTGTACAGGAGCAGGAGCGAGCCTGGCAGTAGGGCGGCGCCGCCGGTCGGCGCATCCAGCCGAGGTGCGAAGGACCTGACCGCCAGCGGCGGGCGCCTGCCGTCTTGGAGCCAGGTCACCGTTCCCTCCGGGCCGACAACAAGCGGGTAGGGGTGCCCAGCGCAGGCATATCTGACGGTGCCGGCCGCGACGTCGATGATCGCGTAGGCGACAGTCGCGAACGCGGCGTCGTCCAGCGTTCGGGCGTAACGGTCGAGCAGGTCGATCACGGCGGCCGGATCGTTGGTCGCCAGGGCTGCGGCTCCGAGCGCGCTGCGCAGCTGGCTCATGACTGTTGCGGCAGCCAGGCCATGGCCGACCACGTCTCCGGCTGAGATGCCGATGCGGGACGGGCCGAGCGGGGTCGCCGTGTACCAGTCACCGCCCACTCGCATGACCTCGCCGGCCGGCTGATAAGCGGCCGATACGGCAGCGGCCGGGGAGATCACCCCGAGGCCTAGCAGGCGCTCCTGCAGCGACATCGCGATCTGATGCTCCCGCTCGGCCACCGAAATGCGCGCGACGGCGCGGGCAAGGATTGCGGCGACCCGCCTGGTCAGGTCCGTGTCGGCCGGACTTATCTCGCGCGGGGTGGGCCAGCCCAGGCCCACGGCGCCGAGCACCGCGCCATCGTCGGCGTGCAGTGGCTCCAGGATGCTGGCTCGAATGGCCCGCGTCGCGTCAGCAGCTTCTGCGAGGAACCGCGCATCTAGCGCGGCGGTGTCGGGAACCACTATGCGCTGGTCCGTGCGGGCGGTCTCCGCCAGCAGCACGGGGGAGTTGATGCCTACCAGGTGGTACCGGTCGGTGACCTCGCGCGTCAGGTCGCCGGCGTAGGTGATGCGGAGCTTGCTGCCCGTCTCGTCCAGTAGCCCGACAGCCGCCGCGGTAGCTCGCAGGCAGCCGACCGGCGACCTCAGCAGCACGTCAAGCGCCTGGCCGAGGGACTTTGCCGCTCCCATATCCGCGGTCAGGCTCGCCAGAGCTCGTTCCCGCTGCGAGACCCCTTCGCCGGGCGGACGGGAACGGTCCCGCGCCGCCGCCTCGAGCCGGGCGGCGACATGGCTGATCAGGTCCGCTGAGGTGAACGGCTTGACCAGGTAGTTGTCAGCCCCGGCGGCCAGGCCGTCGCCGACAGCCTCCGGCCCGGCGCGAGCCGACAACATGATCACTGGCAGGGAGGCAAGGCTAGCGTCGGCGCGGATGGCGCCGATCAGCCCGAAACCGTCCAGCTCCGGCATCATCACATCGGTAATCAGCAGATCCGGCTGACAGCGCCGCGCCAGTTCCAGCGCCTGCCGACCGTCACCGGCCACGACTACGTCCCACCGGCTGCCGAGCACCGTCGCCAGGTGACGGCGCATGTCCGCATTGTCGTCAGCCACCAGCACGACCTGCCGTGAGGAGAACACCTGCTCAGCATCTGAATCAGCACCGAGCCACCCCAGGGCCTCGTCGGCATAGTCGTTCGCTTTGGCCGACCCCGCGATGCTGTCAGCGGCGCTCGCCGAAGGTCCGGCATGCGCGGCCGGCAGGCTGACCCGCACGGTGGTGCCCTGGCCTGGGGTGCTATCGACGTCGATGGTCCCGTGATGCATCTCCACCAGGCTGCGCACCAGCGCCAGCCCGATCCCGCTACCCTCAGCTGTGCGGCCGCCGGTGTCCGCCGGGCGGTAGAACCGATCGAACAACCGGGGCAGATGCTCGGCGGCAATGCCCGTTCCGGTATCAGACACCGTAATCGCAGCCCCGCCGTCACGGCCCGGCCCGGCCGTCACGGCGATCGACCCGGTCAGGGTGTACTTGAACGCGTTGGACACGAGGTTCAGCACGATCGTCTCCCACATCGCCGCGTCCGCCTCGGCCCAAGCAGCCCGGCAATCGAGCACCAGGTCGATACCAGCGATCCTGCACACTTCGGCGAACGACGATGCGATCCCGGCCGTCAGTGCGCCGAGGTCTACGACAGCCAACTGCGGCTGGCTCTGACCTGCCTCAATGCGCGAGAAATCCAGCATCGAGTTAACCAGCCGCAGCAGACGCCGGCCATTACGCCGCACAATCTGCAACTGCTCTGCCAGCGCGTCGTCGCCGCTCAGCGACGCGAGGGCATCATCGACAGGCCCGAGCATCAGCGTCAGGGGCGTGCGGAACTCATGGCTGACGTTGGCAAGGAACGTCGTCTTAGCCTGGTCAAGCTGCGCCAGGGACTCCGCCCGACGTCGTTCGCCTTGGTACGCCGTGGCATTAGCCATCGTGGCCGACACCTGATCAGCGACCAGGCGGCAGAATCCCCGGTACTGGTCATCAAGGGGCCTGTAGCGGCTCAAGCCCAGCACCAGCGCAGCCGTTGAAGAACTATCGGTCACGGCATCGGCCGTGCCGCTCAGAGTGACCACCAGCGCCTGCTCTGGGCAGTCCTTGCCCAGGCCGGTGGCGAGCGCAGGGAGGAGCGCCGGCAGCTCAGGCACGAGCCGCAGGCCATCTGCCTCGACAGAGCCGCGATCTGTCAAAGACCCGAGCAACTGCGGCATGACGGCAGCCGCGCCCGGAGTGGCACCGCGCAGGCGCAAAACGCTGTCCGCCTCGTCGCTGGCGTACACCGCCGCGAACGGAAGATCGGCCAGGTGATGCGCGCACACATCGATCGCGGTGTCCAGCGCCGCCTCCACCGACTGGGCGTCCATCAGTGCGGCTGCCAACGTGCTCAGCGTCCGAAGCCTCCGCTCGCTCAGCACCCGCTCGGTCGTCTCGGCAACGGCGCAGAACACACCTTCGACCGCGCCGCCTGCCCCGATGATCGGGCTGTAGGTGAACGTGAAGTAGCGCTCCCGGCGACGGCCATCGTTCACCAGCATCAGCTTCAGGTCATCGGACCACGTTGCCTTGCCCGTGGTCACGACGCCATCCAGAAGCGGGCAGATGACATCCCAGATATCCCACCACACGTCCGCGCCTGCAGAGCCCAAGGCCGCAGGGTGCTTATCGCCGAGCATCGGGATATAAGCATCGTTGTAGATCAGCCTCAGCTGGTCGCCCAGCCACAAGACAGTTGGGAAGCGGCACGCCAGCGCGGTGGCGGCTGTCGTCCGCACGGCGGCGGACCACTGCGCGGGATCGCCCAGCGGGTGGGCCTCCCAGTCGAATGACAGGATCCGGCTGCCCATCTCGCCACCCAGTGAGGCTGCCATCCGCAAGTCAGCCGGAACGCTGCTCATCTCACGAGACTAATCCGGCCGGTGTTCGCCGCCTGCCATGGCATGGCTGAATCCCGGGTCAGCGGCCCGGCTAAGCTATCAGAGGCTAAGGCAATCTGGCCGTGTCGAACCGGCATGGTCAGCTCAGGTCCTCCGGGCACCTGCTGAAGGGGCACAGTCATGTCCGATGATCTTGTTCCGCAGTGGCCGGTGATCGTGACGATGCCCGAGGCAATCGACGCCGGCAACGCAAGTGCCGTAGGCGACGCCTTGGACGCGGCCTTCGCGCAGGGTGCCATGGCTGTGGTCGCGGACTGCACACCTACGACATTTTGTGATTCGGTTGGCTTCAATACCTTGCTCTCGACAAATCAGAAAGCTCATGCGGCGAAGGCCGAGCTGCTGATCGTGCTCACGCCCGATAGTCCGTTGCGGCGGGTGCTGGAACTCCTGCAGGTGCAGGACGCGCTGGCGGTGTACCGGAGCATCGACGCCGCCGTCACCGCAAGCCGCCAGTTACCAAAGTCAGCTCGGCGAGTCATCCCAGCGCAGAGGCGGATGGTAGCGTCGCGGCATGAACCCGCAAGAGCTCGCCAACCTCGCGTATTTGCGCCGGGCACGGGATCTGATCGACCGGGAGTACGCACGTCCGCTCGATGTGCCGACTATGGCTCAGCGCGCTCTTATGTCGCCGGCTCACTTCTCGCGACAGTTCCGGGCGGCCTACGGTGAGACGCCGTACGGCTACCTCATGACCCGCCGGATCGAGCGCGCGATGGCGCTGCTGCGCGGTGGGATGAGCGTGACTGAGGCGTGCATGACGGTCGGCTGTACCTCACTCGGCTCGTTCAGCTCGCGCTTCACCGAGATCGCCGGGGAGACGCCGAGCGCGTATCGCAGCCGCGAGCACAGCGCCGTGACCGCGATGCCCGCGTGCGTGGCGAAAGTGACCACCCGGCCGGCCCGGAAGAGGCCGGGCACGCCAGGTAGGCCAGTCAGGAACGGAGAAGCGGCCCAGGAAGCCGCCCGCCTAGCCTTGGTCCCATGACCATCGCACTCCAGTATTGCAACATCACCGTCAACGACCTGGACGAGTCGCTCAGCTTCTACCGCGATGCGCTCGGCCTTGAGGTGCGCAACGACGTCGCTTCGGGCGGATTCCGCTGGGTCACTCTCGGCAGCCCGGATCAGCCGGGCCTTGAGATCGTGCTCTCTGAGCCGCACGCCGGCCGGTCCCAGGCCGACGGGGACACCCTGCAGGAACTGCTCACCAAAGGCGTCCTGCCGAATGTCGTCTTCCGCGTAGACGATCTCGACGCGGCCTTCGAGAAGGTGCGGGTAGCTCCTGGCACCGAGGTGCTTCAGGAGCCCATGGATCAGCCCTGGGGGCCACGCGACTGCGCGTTCCGCGATCCCTCGGGGAACCTGGTGCGGATCTCGCAGACGTCAGCGGCCTAGCCGTCTTGAGCAGCCGGGCCACGGCCGGCACCACCTCATACGCCGACGCGCGCTGTCCGGCTGGCAAGCTCGAAATTTCCCGGCTGGCGGGCGCGCGGGAATGCCGGAGAGGGTTAGCGGTGGTTGACAGGCGGGAGGTAGCGGGCGCGCGTCCCGGCCACGGGTGCCACGAACGAGATGTCGGGCGTGGCAATCCGGTCCGCCCGGAGTGCCTGGGCCGTGGGCAGCGGCGGCCGGACCAGGCTTGGCGTCTCCAGGACGCTGATCTTCCAGTGGAAGGGCACAGCGTGGAAGCGCGTACCGAGCCCCAGCGATGGGGACAACGGCGGTGCCCTGCTGGTCAGCGTCGTCGCTACATCCGGCACGAACGCGTGGGCGGTGGGCAACAACTTCAACGACGAGGCCCAGACCCTGATCGTTCGCTGGAACGGCAAGTCCTGGAAGACGTCCTAGCCCGAGTCGCCCCGACCCGCGCCGCGCCGCCGCGACAGCCTCACTCCTCTGTCTCTGTGGTCGTCGCCTCAGTCCACAGGTCAAGCTCAGCCCGGTCGGCCTGCACCTTGCGCCAGACCGCTGCCACGCCGAGCGCGACTACGGCCAGCATGATCAACTTCTTCGCCACGGTAACTTCCCTGCCTCTTCTGCCACGAACGGGCCGCAGCTACCTGGAACATCCAGACCCCAGAGTCCACCACTGATTGGCGCCTCCGGCAAATCAACCACGACAGCCTAGCAAGGTCGCTTCAGCGCTGCCGATCTACGCGCCTGGAATCCCAGACTGGCTCGGGTGCCTCGTAGACCTCACCCGACTCACCGAAGATCATGAACCGGTCGAACGACTTGGCGAACCACCGGTCATGGGTGACCGCCAGCACCGTACCCGAATATTGCTCGAGCCCCTCCTGCAGCGCCTCGGCGCTGGCCAGGTCCAGGTTGTCAGTCGGCTCATCGAGCAGCAGCAACGTGGATCCAGCCAGCTCAAGCAGCAAGATCTGCAACCGAGCCTGCTGGCCGCCGGACAGGCTCCCGAACCGCTGCCGCGCGCACGACTGCAACTCGTACCTGGACAGCGCCGACATGGCCTCGTTGATCAGCATGGCGTGCTCGGTCATCAGTAGCTCGAGCGGCGTCCGGTCAGCCAGGTCGGGGCGAGCGTGGGTCTGTGCGAAGATCCCAGGCACCACCCGGGCACCGAGCCGGCACTCACCGGTGTGCGTGACCGGCTCGCCGTCGAGCAGGCGCAGGAAGTGTGACTTGCCCGACCCGTTCGAGCCGAGCACGGCCACCCGTTCGCCGTACCAGACTTCGAGGTCGAACGGCTGCATCAGCCCCGTGAGCTCAAGGCTCTCGCAGATCACCGCTCGCTTGCCGGTGCGGCCGCCACGAAGCCGCATGCGCACGTTCTGCTCTCTCGGGGATTCCTCGGGCGGCCCGGCCTCCTCAAATCTGTGGAGCCTGGTGACCGCCGCCTGATAGCGCGATGCCATCCCGGAGTTGTAGCTGGCCTTCTGCTTGTACATCAGCATGAGCTGCCTGAGCTTCTCGTGTTCCTCATCCCAGCGGCGGCGCAACTCGTCAAGCCGCTCGATCCGATCCCGGCGCGCTTGGGCATAGGTCGCGAAGCCGCCGCCGTGCGTCCAGACGTTGCCGTCTTCGACTGTGACGATCCGCTGCGCGCAGCCGGCCAGCAACTCGCGATCGTGGCTGACCATCAGCACCGTCTTCGGCGTCGCGACAAGCTGCTGCTCAAGCCAGAGCTTGGCGGGTACGTCCAGATAGTTGTCCGGCTCGTCAAGCAGCAGCACCTCAGGCTTGCCGCGCAGCAGCGACTCAAGCACGAGCCGTTTCTGCTCGCCTCCGGACAGGGTCCTGACCTCGCGATACTGGCAACGTTCGAACGGCACCCCGAGCGCGGCGACCGTACACGCGTCCGCGTGCACCTCGAAGTCATAGCCGCCCGCGTCGCCCCACTCGGCCAGCGCGGCGGCATAACGCAACTGGGCGGGCTCGTCGTCGCGCTCCATCATGACTAGCTCGGCGGTATCGAGCCTGGACGCCGCGTCCCTGACTCGCTGCGCCGCGATAGACAGCAGCAGGTCGCGCACCGACGTCTCGTCCCTGATCCCGCCGACAAATTGCCGCATCACGCCGAGGCCGCCGCTGCTGGTGACCGTGCCGGACTGCGCGGGTACGTCGCCAGCGATGATCCGCATTAGCGTGGTCTTGCCGGCGCCGTTGGGACCGACGAGCGCGACGACGCTGCCATCTCCGGCGCGGAACGACACGTCCTCCAGCAGCTCGCGTCCATCAGGCAGTGCGTGCGACAAATGTGCCACCTCGACATGGCCCACGTCGGCACCCCCAGTCATCTATGACAAACCCGGCATCTCGACGCCCGGCTACCGCCGGACCGGCCGCCTGCCTGACAATATCCGGGTGAGCCTCGATAACCCCAGCGATATTTCGCGGATGCGGATCTCGGACGCCGACCGAGACCGGGCCGCGTCCGTGCTTGGCAACGCGCTGGCGGAGGGCCGCCTGACCCCGGAAGAGCACTCCGAACGCCTCGACGCGATCTTCGCGGCCAAGACGCAAGCCGACATCGCCCCGCTGATCAGCGACATCCCGAACGCGGCCGCCCTAGCCCAGGCTGGCGGCGCGCTGGTCCAGCCCGGCGCCAGCGCGGTCGCGACCAAGGGCAAGCGCACCCGGATGGTCGCTCTCATGGGTGCGTTCAGCAGGAAGGGCGTCTGGCAGGTTCCCCAGGCGATGTCGGCGGTTACCGTGATGGCCGGCGGTGATCTCGACTTCCGCGACGCCGTGCTGCCGCCCGGCGAGATCAGGCTGAGGGCCACCTGCGTGATGGCCGGCATCGACATCATCGTCCCGCCGGAGATGCGGGTGATCGACAGCGCGTGGGCGATCATGGGCGGGATCGAAGTGCCACCAGAAACCGAGGAATCCAAGCGTCAAGACGCCCCGGTCCTGCACCTGAGCGGCATTACGATCATGGGTGGCGTCTCGATCAGACGCAAACCCCGGCAAAACCCGAAACCCGACAATCCTTATGCGTAACGAAAGCAGGCCAGGTAATCAGAACCCCGCGAGCGGCAAGCCGCTCGCGGGGTTCTTGAGTTCAGCGCAGGCCGGCCTGCCTACTGGCCGACTGGGACCACAACCGTCTTCATGATCTTGTCGGCAATCGTCTGGCGCTTCGGGTCCCACAACGGGAACAGGTAGCCGACGTAGCAGATGATGCTGTCGACAATGTGGCAGATGTCGCGCAGGAAAGCGTTGAGCGTGCCGATTGGCTGGCCAGTCTCCTCGCTTAGGAGCGTCATGCCTAGCACCTTCTTGCCGATGCTCTGCCCTTGCCCGCCCAGGATCCAGCGGTTGTAGATGACATAGGCAAGGAACGCAAGGTAAACGATGAAGTCGAGGATGACGCTATGGACGGCGAAGACGAAGATGTAGAAGACGATCAGAGCCGGCAGAGTCTCGACTAGATACGCACCAACCCGGTGGATCCAGTCAGAGTACTGCGCGGCAGGGGCGCCTGAGTATGACGGAGTGCCCTGATATGCCATTGGGGGGTACCTTTCGTGATACGCCTGCCGACCGAATACGGCAGACAGTACTATAACTGGATATCCTGGATTTACCGGGAAGTTCGGTTTTTTCTATATGAATCCGTACCGATGTAGCTGAAACAGCCAGCTTAGCGCGACGATCACAATCATGACCCTGGAAATGCGCCGCCGGGTAAGATCCGAGGCTCGCCGCGGTGGCCGAGCCAAGCCGAACACTCGAGCAACCAAGACCGGTGCCGTTCCGACCGCCAGGATGGCGACGAGGTAGGCCAGGGGACTGGTCTTCGCCGCTGTCAGCAACTCACCGTGCGTCAGCGCCACGGTTGCGGTGGTCAGACCACAAAATGGGCATGGCACGCCGGTCAGACTGCGGAGCGGGCACGGCAGCCCGTGCCCACCGGTGTGTGCCATGATCATCGGGTAGACCGCGCCGATCGCAGCCGCGCCCGCGCTGAACATGGTGATGTTCTCGGGGATCGAGTACATCCTCCTGATAATCACTGCTCTCCTGGCCAGACGAAACATCGCACAAGCGGTTGAGGCGCATCGTAGTTGGTTACCGCCCAGGTGGGAGCCTAATGCGCATCTAATCCAGCTATTGTTCGGCTGGCGTCAGCCGCTATTTCCCGATCTTGGGTGGTTTCGTCTACTCGGCCACGATCGGCCGGTAGCTCGGCGCCCACATAAGGCTTCTGACGTGCTGCATTAGATCCGCTGGCGGGATGGCAGTAGCAACTCCATCGGCCCAGGCAGCTGAGGCGACCGCGGTGGCCACGGCGACCGATGTATCGCGCAGTTCCTCAACCGGCGGCAATAGCGCTGCTCCGGGAACCGATGGGTCGGTGAGGTTGGCGACCGCGTGCGCCGCTGCCGTCAGCATGCCGTTGGTCACTCGGGTAGCCTCGCGCGGCGATTACGCCCAGGCCGATGCCGGGGAAAACCAGAGCGTTGTTCGCCTGACCGATCACGTATCGCGTGCCGCCGAAGTGGACGGGTTTGAATGGGCTCCCGGTCGCGACGAGCGCGCGCCCTTGCGTCCAGGCTGATCAGGTCGGCCGGGGTCGCCTCGGCTAGCTCGGTCGGGTTGGACATCGGGAGTATCACCGGCCTGGCTACCCGTGCGGCCATCTGCCGGACAATGTCCTGCGTGAACGCGCCGGGCATCGTCGACGTGCCGATCAGGATCGTCGGCTCGACTTCGGCGACCACCTCGGCTAGGCCGATCCGGCCGCGCTCGTCGCGCCGCCACCCGGCGACTTCGGCACGGTCTCTGGCACAGTGCTGCTGCGACTGGCTGAGGTCGGCCATGTCGGCGGTGAGCAGACCGGGCCGGTCGAGAGCCCAGAACCTGGCGATCGCCTCCTGCTCGGACATACCGTCGGCGCGCATCTGAGCCCGAAGTTGGTCGGCGATTCCGGTGCCCGCCGTGCCGGCGCCGAAGATGACGATCCTGTGGTCCTTCAGCTCGGTGCCGGTCGCGCGGACGGCGGCGAGCACGGCGGCCAGGTTCACCGCGCCGGTGCCCTGGATGTCGTCATTGAACGTGAGCAGCCGATCCCTATACCGGTCGAGCAGCCTACGGGCGTTGGCGAGCCCGATATCCTCCCAGTGCAGCATCGCCTTGGGAAACAGCCTGCTCGCTACGTCGACGAAGGCGTCGAGGAAGCTGTCGTACTCGTCGGTCGCCACCCGGTGCCGCCGGTTGCCGATGTACAGCGGATCTTCGAGCAGGCTCTGGCGGTCGGTCCCGACATCGAGCATCACCGGCAGCGCGCGGTGGGGGTCGATGCCGCCAGCTGCCGTGTACACGGCCAGCTTGCCGACCGCGATGTGGATGCCACCGACGCCCCAGTCGCCGATGCCCAAGATCGCGCCCGCGTCGGTCGCCACGATCAGGTCGACGTCGGAGCCCATGAGGTCGGTGGCAAGCAGCGACTCCTCGATCAACTCGGGATGGTCGACCGACAGGTAGACGCCACGCGGCCGGCGGTACTCGTGGCTGTAGCTCTTGATCGCCTGGCCGATCGTCGGGGTGTAGACAATCGGCAGCATCTCGGTCAGATGGGTCGATCAGCAGCCGGTAAAACAGCACCTCGTTCCGGTCGTGGATCTCGGTGAGCAGGACGTTCTTCGCCAGATCGGTTGGCTGGCGTAGGTACTGCGCGTAGACCCTGGCCACTTGCTGGTCGAGTGTCACGTGGGCGGGCGGTATGAGGCCAGTCAGGCCGAGGTTATGCCGCTGGGCGTAGCTGAACGCGGTGCCTCGGTTCAGCCTCGGGTCGGACAGGATCTGGCGGCCGCGCAGCTTGGTGTGCCACGTGCCGTCCTCATCTAGCCACAACGTTCGCATCATGGCCCTTTCGCCCAGGTTTTCGCATCTGCCCGGATGTCAAGACCATGCCATATTCCCACTTCGTCGGGCCTGGCGATGGTCGGCAAGGTGCTAGTGCAGTATGGCTAGGTGACAATCAAGCACCCAACCGCTAGCACGCTGGTCTTCAGCAAACTCGACGACAAGTGGCGGCTCGGGCTGATCCTGCATCCGCTGTTTGGCAAGCTCATGATCCCCGGCGGTCACATCGAGCCGGGCGAGACGGCGCCCGAGGCGGCGCTGCGCGAAGTCGCCGAGGAGACCGGGCTCGCGGTGCGCTTCCTGCCCGCGCTGACCCCTGTCGTCCCCGACGACGTGATTGCCACCCGGAAGGTGGTCAGCCCGCCGTGGTGGATCCTTGAGCAGCCGGTGAACAGCGACAACCACGTGGCCGGGCCGCACTTCCACATTGACCACATCTATGTGGGCCTGGCCAGCGTCGCCGAGCCGCTCACGCACCCGGCCCACCCTTTCAGCTGGCACCAGCAGCCCGAACTAGCCGACCTGAACATGTTCGACGACACCCGGTCCCTGGCCGCGATCCTGTTCCCCCAACTCGATTCCCTGGTAGCCAGCTAGCAAGCTTGGCGAAGAAAGGCCGCTCGCCGAGATGCGGTCCGGCCACGCCCGGGGCTGGCGTGGGATCAGGTGCGCTCGAGCTGACCGCGCCCCGCTGAGGAGGAGTAACGGCGGTTCAGCAGCGCGTTGGCCCGGCTTTCGGCTCTACCAGTTATTGCCACACTGGCCACATTGACAATACTGGCCACACCGGCCCCTGGATTCCGCAATCCACCTTGCGGTTCGAGCCCGCGACGGGATGAATTCGGGCATTGATCGCGGGGGGCAGCAAGACCGAGTGCGATGGATTGCCGAATTCATACCCGATTTCCCAGTTGGATTGCCACATCCATCGCACTGCTCGACTGGTTCGACGCGATGGATTGCCGAATTCATCGCTGCTGGCTGCTGGCTGCTGGCTGGGGCTGGGCTGGGCTGGGGTTGCTGGCTGGGGTTGCTGGCTGCTGGCTGGGGTTGCTGGCTGGGGCTGGGGCTGCTGGGTGGGGGCTGGGGGCGGGGCGGGTGGGCTAGTCGGCGGCGGGCTCTTGCCAGAGGGCGCGGACGGTGTCGATGGTGTCGGCCTCTTCGGGGCGTTTGTCGGTGCGGTATCGGATTACCCGGGCGAACCGCAGAGCGATGCCGCCTGGGTAGCGCTTACTTGCCTGGACGCCGTCGAAGGCGATCTCGACGACCAGTTCCGGGCGAACCCGGACTACGCCGTAGCGCCACGGCTGGCTCGGGTCGCTGGCAGGTTGGACTGACCGCTGGTCGGGCGGGTCGGCGAGGGTGAGCAGGTGCTCGGTCTGCCAGTTCAGCATCTTGTCGGTCAGGCCCTTGAAGGTCTTGCCGAGCATGACGAACTTCTCGGTCTCGGGATCGCGTGCCCCGAGGTGCAGGTTGGACAGCAGGCCGGTCCGGCGACCATGACCCCACTCGACGCCCAAGATCACCAGGTCGAGCGTGGTGCGGGGTTTCACCTTGATCCAGTCGCTGCCCCGGCGGCCCGTCTGATACGGCGCGTCGACCGACTTGACGACGACGCCCTCGTGCCCCCTGGCAATCACGTCCGCGAAGAACTCGGTCGCCTGCGCCGCGTCGGAAGTGACGATGCGCGGGATGAGCAGGCGACCAGGCACGATCGAGGCAAGCCGGCCGAACCGGTCGCCAGCCGGCTGATCGATCAGATCCTGGCCGTCGACATGCAGCAGGTCAAAGAGAAACGCGGTCAGCGGCACCGACCGGGCTGCCTCCGCTTCGGTGCCCGCCGTGGCTGACTGGGTGGCAACTCGGGCGGAGGTCACCTGGAACGGGTACGGCCGCATGTCCTGCCGGAGCGCTATCGCCTCGCCGTCGATCACGGCCGACTCGATGTTGAGCGCCAACGCGATCTCGACGATCTCAGGCACACGCTCGGTGATGTCGTCGAGCGTCCTGGTGAAGACCCACACTTGCGGACCCTGGCGATGAATCTGGATCCTGATGCCGTCGATCTTCCAGTCCAAGGCGGCCGAACTGATCTTGGCAAGGGCGGCGTCGATGGTAGGAGCCGAGGCCGCGAGCATCGGCCTGATCGGCCGGCCGACCCGCAAGGTGAAGGCCTGCAGCACGGACATGACGCCCGGGCTGTCCGCGCCCTCAGCGGCGGCCGCCAGCGCCGCCCTGGCGACTTGCGGCAACGAGCCGCGTAGCTGATTGGCGCGGCGCACCGCCTGGGCGGGAACGCCGGCCGCCAGCGCGACGGCCTCGGTCATCACCCCTTCGAGCGCGCCCTGGCCCAGATCGCCGGCGATGAGCCTGAAGAGGAAATTTCGCTCGGTCTCGGTCGCCCGGCCAATCAGCGTCGCGAGCATGGCCCGTCGCTGCGCCTGCGAACCGGGCCCGAGCATCGCTCCGATCGCCTCAAACGCAGCGTCGGTGTCAGCGAGCGTGAGCCTGGACGTGGCCGCGTCCTGACCCGCCGAAGTGGACTCGGCCTCGTCGCCTTGCCCGGTCCGCGGCTGCGGCCTAAGGTCCATCAGCGCCGCGTACCCGACTCCGATCTGTCGCTGGGTCAGCTCACCAGACAAGAACGCGACGGCGATTGGAACCTCGTCGGGCGGAACCTTGGCCAGCAGTTCGGCGATCGCGCTGATCTTTGCCTTCCGTCCAGGCGATCCCGCGACCTTCGCTGAGGTATCGACCAACTCGCGCAGCAGCACGGTGTAAGTATCCCCGCTCGCCTCCGGGCGCTTCCAGGTGCGCCCTTCGGCTCGCGGGGTCCCGGGGCCCTAGTGGGTCCTTGACATGCCGTTGGTGTCGGCCATGGCGCGGTCGGCTTCGGCGCTTGGGTTGAGCACCTTCGAGCGCTGGTCGGAGGCGCCCCTGGACGGCTGGCGGACCGGCATTGGCGGTGGCTTCGAGCGTGCCTTCTTTCGCATCGCCATGGCGGTCGCGGCGGCGGCTCCGGCGGCCAGCAACGCGGTGCCGGCCAGTACCTTAGGCCAGCGGCGGGCCTGTGGCTTCGGCGGGTCGAGCCTGCGGGCCGTGGCCGCGAGCACAGACGAAAGCCTGGGTGCCACGTTCTCCTGCACCGAGACGCTGCCGCGCGCCGCCCTGACCGCCATCCAGGCCCGGACCCGGCCGACTCGTGGTCGCGCCCAGCCGGCCGCTCCTGTTGCTCGCCGCCTGGCCGTGATCGCAGCCCTCTTGGTCATCGGGCGAGCCTGATCGGCGAGCTTCGAGGCCTGCATGGCAATCTTCCTGGCTCGCCACTGCATGTCCGCCGCAGGCATTGCTGACTGCTTCGATGCGGTTACTGACACAATGTCCTCCCCCGTGGATAATCCCCACGTGGAACTTCCCCGCAGTGACCTGGTCAATCCCGTCGGGGAAGGCTGATGACTCAATGACGCGCATATGCTGGCCGAGAAGTTGCAAAGTGGCCCAGCCAGGTGGTGCGGCCAAACGGCGGTGCTGGGGGGCAGGCTTCCCAGGACCCTCCGCGCTGACGCCTGGCGTGACAGGATTTCGGCTATGACTAACACGCTTACCGCGACGCTGCGGACCAGTCAGGGGACGATCGTGCTCAACCTCTTCCCTGACCACGCGCCCAAGACGGTGCAGAACTTCGTCGAACTGGCGGAGGGGTCACGACAGTGGACTGACCCGGAGAGCCGCAAGAAGACCAGCGCCAAGCTCTACGACGGGACGGTCTTCCACCGAGTGATCCCGAAGTTCATGATCCAGGGCGGCGACCCGCTTGGCACCGGAACCGGAGGCCCCGGGTACAAGTTCGCTGACGAGATCCATCCCGACCTGGTCTTCGACCGGCCTTACCTGCTCGCGATGGCGAACGCGGGGCCTGGCACGAACGGCTCTCAGTTCTTCATCACCACCGTGCCTACGCACCACCTGAACGGCAGGCACACGATCTTCGGCGAAGTTATCTCTGGCAGTGAGATCGTCGACGCGATCAGCAACGTCCGTACCGGCAGGAACGACCGGCCGGTCACCGACGTGGTGCTCGAGTCCGTCGTGATCGAGCGTGGCGGCGATAGCGGCACATCTGGTTAGGACGGACAGAGTTCATGGCTTACCCCCCGGGCACCGGCTCAGATGCTCCCCGTTCGGACGTGCCGGGCCCAGACGCCGGTGGCCCGGCGCCTAGTTCGACCCCGACGTGCTACCGGCATCCAGGCCGGGAGACCTATGTCTCCTGCGTCAGGTGCGGTCGGCACGCTTGCCCCGACTGCCTCCGGTCAGCGGCAGTCGGGCAGCAGTGCGTCGATTGCGTCAGAGAGGGCAACCGGGGCTCACGGCAGGCGGTCGGGCGCTTCGGCGGCACGGTCAGCAACACGCCGGTAGTGACCTACACGCTGGTGGGGCTCTGCGTGCTGGCGTACATCGTCGAACTCGCCTACGGGAACATCATCGACTACGGCGCGATGATCGGCCTCTTGCCCGATCCAGCGATCCACGCGGTGATCGGCGTCGCCGTTGGCGACTGGTACCGGCTGCTGACCAGCGCGTTCCTGCACGAGCCGCCCGGCTCGGGGATCGGCCTGACCCACATCATCTTCAACATGTGGGCGCTGATCGTGGTCGGACCGTCGCTGGAGCGCATGCTCGGCCGGGTCAGGTTCATCGCCGTGTACCTGGTGAGCGCCCTGGCCGGATCGGTGCTGTACTACCTGCTGGCGCAGCCGAACAACCCGGCGATCGGCGCGTCCGGGGCCATCTTCGGGTTGTTCGGTGCCTGGTTCGTGCTGGCCAAGCGGCTTCGGCTCGATGTCAGGCAAGTGGTGCTGCTGATCGTCCTGAACCTAGGTATCACGTTCGTCGTGCACGGGATCGCCTGGCAGGACCACGTCGGTGGCCTGATCGCTGGGGCAGCCCTGACTGCCGCCTACGTGTACGCTCCTCGGGCGAACCGGACTCTCATCCAGGTCGCCGCCACGATCGGGATCTTCGCGCTGATCGTCGTCGGAGTGATCCTCCGGGACGAAAACCTCGTCCATACGGTGATTTTCAGGCTGTAAGCGCGAGAAGGCGGCCGCCAGGGCATGGTGGCCGCTTTCTCGTACCTGACCTCTTATTGCCACCTCGTGGCTAGCATGACGCCGCCCACGATCAGCGCGAACCCTACGACCAGGTTCCACTGGGCGATCGCCTTGATCGGCAGGGTCTGGCCGCTGATGTAGAAGGTGGCGATCCAGGCTAGGCCGACGAGCAGGCACGCGAGCATAGTCGGCACCAGCCAGGCGGGACTGACCTTGGACTTGCTCGAACGCGGCGGCGGGGTGTAGACCGCCTTCTTCCTGACACGGGACTTAGGCACGGGTGGTCTCCTGAACAAACTCATGCCGCGCGCGGCTAGGGCGTGGCGCTTGCTCGTAAGCGTAGTTGGTCATCATCACAGGCTGGGTCCTCTCAGCCTTGCTGTTTCGCCGGGGGAGGCGGCGACCCTGACGGCGACCCTGATGGCGGCGGCGACGTCGGAGACGGGCTTGATGGGCTCGCCGAGGGGCTTGACGGAGTCGATGACGGCGAGGCCGACCCCGGCACCACGAAGAGCTGAATGGTTGATCCCGGCAGGACCAGCGTGTTGGCACCAGGCTTGGTCTGCCAGACCGAGCCAGGAGCGGCACCGGGTGGGCCAGGCGTTTTCGTGACGACCGGGATCAGTCCGGCCCGCTGGATCGCGGCCTCGGCGTCGCTCGCTTGCTCGTAGTTCACGTAGGGTACCTTGACCCCGCCACCCGATATGTTCAGCACGATCGTGGTGGTGGTCGACACCTTGGTCCCCGCCGCTGGCGTAGTGCTGACCACTTTGCCTGATGCGAGCAAGCTAGCCTTCGGGCCGTTGGTGGTGAAGGTCTTGAAGCCGGCCGCGTTCAGTGCGGCCTCAGCGGCGCTCTGGCTCAGGCCGCTCACGTTGGGTATGGGCTTTGCCCCTGGCGGCGCGTTGTAGAACACCTTCACGGTGCTGCCCCGGCGCGCGCTCTCGCCGCCAGCCGGGTTCGTCGAGGTCACGACGTTGGGCGCGCCGTTGGCCGAGGGCCGTGCGATCGCGTCGACCTGGAAGCCATCGTGCTGCAGCGCCTGCTCGGCCTTGGTAAGCGTGTCACCCGTCACGGTCGGCACCGGGATGCCGGGCGGCGTGCTGTGCCCGGTGAGCGCCATATAGGCGAGCACGATCGCCGCGATCACGGCGAGCGCGACCACCGCGGTCACCCACGGCCAGACCGGGCGCCTGCGGCGACGGGAAGCCCGCGGTCCGGTGTCTGGCGGACCGTACTGGTAGGGCGGTATCCCCCCGGTCGATCCTTGAAGCTGGGTCGCGGCGAGCGGGTCCATCCGCCGAGTCCCGGGGCCAGCGGCGGCGTAAGCGCTGGTGGGATGCATCTGCGCGCCGACCGGATAGCCGGAAAGCGCACGCTGGATGTCGCTGCGCATCTCGGCCGCGCTCTGGTACCGGTCCGCCGGGTCCTTGGCCATAGCGCGCAGCGTGATCGGGTCCGCCCAGCCCGGCAGCTCAGGATCGACGCGTGAGGGCGGGATCGGGTTCTCCCGCACGTGCTGGTAGGCGATCGCGACCGGGGAGTCGCCGGTGAACGGCGGCCGGCCGGTCAGCAGCTCATACAGCAGGCAGCCGACCGAGTACAGGTCAGAACGCGCGTCGACCCGCTCACCCCTCGCCTGCTCAGGCGACAGGTACTGGGCGGTGCCGATCACCTGGGCGGTCTGGGTCATCGTCGCCTGGGCATCGGAGACGGCGCGGGCGATGCCGAAGTCCATCACCTTGATCTCGCCCTGCCGGTTCAGCATGACGTTGCCCGGCTTGATGTCCCGGTGCACGATGCCGTTGCGGTGGCTGTAGTCAAGCGCCCGCAGCACGCCGTCGGTGATCTCCAGCGCACGCTCGGGCAGCAGTCGCCGGTCATCGCGCAGCAGGTCCCTGATCGTCCGGCCGTCGACGTATTCCATCACGATGAACGGGACATGCGAGGTGGCGGTGGTGTCCTCGCCGGTGTCGTAGACCGCGACGATCGATGGGTGGTTAAGCGAAGCGGCCGACTGGGCCTCGCGCCGGAACCTGGCCTGGAACGTCTGGTCCCTCGCCAGATCCTCGCGCAGGGTCTTGACCGCCACGATGCGGTCTAGGCGTAGATCGCGCGCCCGGTAGACCTCGGCCATGCCACCGCGCCCGACGACTCCGTCGAGTTCATAACGGCCGCCGAGCAGCCTGGGCTGGGTCATGTCTCGCACTTACGTTACCGTCCTGCGTCGTCTTGGCTCGGCCGACCCGGCGGCAATGGTGGGATTAGCCCGCCCGGGCCGTTCTGAAATTATGGTGCCAAATGTTCCCGGCATTAGTGCCGTCCCAGATACGCCTCGATGATCTTCACGGCGATCGGGGCGGCCGCGTCGGCGCCGAACCCGCCGCCCTTGACGATGACGGCAACGGCGATGTTGTTGCCGGGGGCAAAACAGGTGAACACCGCGTCGTTGAGGAGCGTGTTGTTGCGGCCATTTTGAGCTGTGCCGGTCTTGCCGGCGATATCGATCCCCGTTGCGTTGGGGCCGGCGGTGGCGAAAGCGGTGCCCTGGGGATTGTGGGTGACGCTCTCCATCATCTTGCTGAGGAAGCCAGCTTCCTGGCTTGAGATGACGTGCCCGAGCACGGTCGGCTGGGTGTTCTGCACAACTTCCTGATCCGGCGCCCTGATCTCCTGGACCAGGTAAGGCCGCATCAGCACGCCGCCGTTGGCGACTGTCGCCGCCATCATCGCTTCCTGTATCGGAGTCACCGCATCGTCGAACTGCCCGATCGCGGAGTTAGCGCTCTCAGCTGGGTCCCTGAGGCCCTTCGGGATGAAACTGGGGGTGACCGGGAGCGGGATCGTGAGCGGGGCCGCGGTCACACCCTGGCCGAAGTTGTTGAAGCCGAAGTTCTGAGCGTACTTGACCAGCGTCGGGCCACCGAGTGTCGCGCCTAGCTTGCCGAACGCCGTGTTGCAGGACAGCGTGAACGCGAGGATGATCTGCGGATGCCCGTCACCGCACGGGGCGTCGCCGTCGTTGGTCAGCACGTGGGTACTACCCGGCAGGCGGTAGAACTGCGGCGCCGGGATGGTCGCCGTCTGCGAAGAGACTCGCCCCGTGTCGAATCCCGCGGTGCTCGTAATTATTTTGAACGTAGAGCCCGGCGGGAATGTGTCGTCCAGAGCCCGGTTGTCCAGCGGGCGGTTCGGATCCGCCCGGTAGGCGGCGTCGATTCTAGCTAGCTTGGTTGTGTCCAGCGTGGCGTATTTGTTCGGATCGAACGTGGGGTAAGACGCCAGCGCGAGGATGGCGCCGGTGCTCGGGTTTATGGCGACCGCCGCGGCGGGTTTGCCCATCGCCACGAGCGCGGCGTAGGCCGCCGCCTGGGCGGCGGGATTGATCGTCAGGTAGACGCTCGCGCCTTGCTTGGACTTCCCGGTGAACAGGCCCTTCAAGTTGTACACGGCGAGGCCGGAGGCGGTGCCCGCGAGGAACTTGTCCTCCGCCTTCTCAATGCCCGTCAGGCCGAACGGCGAGGTCGTGCCGAGGACGGAGTCATAGCCGGTGACCGGCGCGTAAACCATCGGGGCAGGGTAGGACCGCTGGTAGACGCCGCCCTTGACCAGTTTGGACTCAGCGATGACCTTGTCCTGGCGACCGCCGGCCGCGATTATTTCCCCTCGCTGGTTCTTGAACTGCTCGTTGAAAACCCTGCTATTCCCCGGTTCGCTCGCCAGCGAATTGACCCTGAACACTTGCAGGTAGTTGTCCCAGGCTAGGAGTAGCACGAACATCACGAGGCAGGCGATGGACAGGCGGCGAAGTGATCGGTTCATCCGGCCCGCACCACCTGGGTAAGCCCTTCATCCTGGATCGGCTGGGGCGCGGGTTTCCTGGCCGTGTCGCTGACGCGCATGAGCAATGCGATGACGATCCAGCTCGCGAGCAGCGACGAGCCACCTTGGGATAGGAACGGGGTCGTTATGCCGGTGAGCGGGATGAGCTGAGTGACGCCGCCGACGATGATGAAGACCTGCAAGGCAAGCACGAACGCCAGCCCGCCGGCCAGCAGCTTGGCGAACGGGTCGCGGACCGCGATGGCGGCGCGCAGGCTGCGCTGGACGAGGAGGGCGAAGATCAGCAGGATGGCCATCAGGCCGGTCAGCCCGAGTTCCTCGCCGAACGCGCTGAGGATGAAGTCGCTTTGCACCAGCGGGGTGTGGAACGGCTCGCCTTGGCCGAAGCCGGTGCCGAAGATGCCGCCGAACGCCATCCCCTCAAGAGCCTGGACGGGCTGGAAGGCGATTCCATACTCGTTGCCGTGCGCGAACGGATGCAGCCAGACGGTGAACCGCTCACCGACGTGGTGGAACAGCACGCTGGTGACCCCGGTTCCGAAGAGGAACAGCAGAAGCCCGATCAGCAGCCATGAGGTCCTCGCGGTGGCGATGTAGAGCATGGCGAGGAACAGCCCGAAGAACAGCGCTGAGGTGCCGATGTCGGACTCGAACACCAGGATGAGCAGGCTCGCCGCCCAGACCACGAGCACCGGGCCCATGTCGCGACCGCGAGGCAAGTCGATGCCGAGTATTCTCCGGCCGGCCAGCGACAGCACATCGCGCTTGGTGACCAGGTAACCGGCGAAGAAGATGGCGAGCAGGATCTTGGCGAACTCACCGGGCTCGACCTGGACGCCGCCGAAGATGATCCACGCCTTGGCGCCGTTGATGGCGCTGTGGCTTGCGGGCAGCAGGGCGGGGATGGCGAGCAGGATCAGGCCGGCCGTGCCTAGCGTGTAGGTGTAGCGCTGTAGCTTTCTCGGCTCCTTGACCAACGCGAGCGTGACGATGAAGGCCACGACGCCGATCGCGGTGTAGGCAAGCTGCGTGAAGGCGGCGTGCGTGGTCAGCGTCGAGATGACGCCCCCTGGGTTGTTGCCGCGACCAGATTCCTGGAGCCGGTAGATCATGACGATCCCGAGCCCGTTGAGCAGCGCGGCGAGCGGCAGCAACAGCGGGTCGGCGTACGGGGCGAGCCACCGCACGGCTAGGTGAGCGCCGAGCACCAGCACGCCGAAGCCGACGACGTAGGTCACCAATCCGGACGGCAGGTGGCCGTTCAGGCCGAAGCCGACGCTCGCGTAGGCGAACGCCATGATGGCTATCGCGAAGCCGAGCATGGCCAATTCGGTGCTACGGCGGCCACGCGGCAGCGACACTGGCCGCAATCCGCCGTGCGGCGGAGCCGTATCGGCGAGTGAATGCGGCACCGCGCTCATCTGCGCACCTCCGGCACGACGCTCATCTGCGCACCTCCGGCACGACGCTCATCTGCGCACCTCCGGCACGACGCTCATCTGCGCACCTCCGGCACGACGCTCATCTGCGCACCTCCGGCACGACGCTCATCTGCGCACCTCCGGCACGACGCTCATCCCGAGACCCCCGAATAAGCCGGGCAGTATCTCGGCATCACCGGCTTGGGCGGGTAGGTCGCCCGGGTGACGGTGCGGCGTTGCGGTGCGGCCTGGTGCTTGGCGGGCGTTGTGCCTGGGTGAGACGTGCCCGTGGTGTTCGTGTGCACCGGGGTGTTCTTGTGCGTGGTACCCGAGTGCGCGGGGGTCTTGGTCGGCGTGCCCGATGGCTTGCGCTTGGGTGTGGTCTTGCCGTGCTTGGCCGCCGTCTGCTTCTTGTGCGGGGGCGGCGGCTTCGGCCGGTTGGCCACCCACCTGGTGATATTCGCGGTCGCGACCGCGCACCGGTAGTCGTGCTGGAACTGCGAGACGATTCGCTGAGCTTGCTTGAGGTTGGATTCCGGGCCGATCGTCGACTTGATGGAGCTGACTTCGCTCGACGGCAGGGCGGACAGCGGGATGTTGGTTCGCTGCACGACGGTTGACATGCTGACGCCCGCTATGTCCTGGCTCAAGCCGCGGAAAACCACTACCCGGCCGTCGGAGGTTCCGACGTAGTACTGGTTCTGGGTGAGACGCCATCCGTAGTAGCCGGCCGCGCTGACCACGCCGACAAGCAGTATCAGGACACAAGTGACCACCGGCCACCGGCGTCGGCCGGCGCCGGTGGGTTCATCCTCGTCTTCCTCTTCGCCATAGTCGTCGACATCAAGCGCCAAGGCACCCGGGGCGTTGCTTGGGGCGGCCGCGAGGGCAACGGCGGTGGCGACTCCGCCCGCGGGCGTTGTCGGTGCGCTGGTCGCGGTTGGCGCCGCGACCAGGCTCGGCGTCCGGTAGGCCGCCGCCTTGCCTTGCCTGGTCGCGGTCGGTGGAGGAGGCTCGGTGTCGGCCTGCTGGGTGCTCTGCGCCAGCAGATGGGCCCGAGCCGCCGGTGTGTCGCTGCGAGTCGGCTCGCTGTCTGGCGGCGAGTCGGTCGCCAGCGCACCGACGACGATGATCTGTTCGCTCGCGTCCTGCCCGGCGTCGGTGTCGACGACGTCGGCGAGCACACAGGTGATGTTGTCGGGGCCGCCGCTGCGGATCGCCAGGTCGACGAGCTGCTCGACGGCAGCGTCCAAGTCGGTTAGTTGCAGCAGGGTCGCTTGCAGCGTCTCGTCGCTGACGACGTCGGTCAGGCCATCTGAGCAAAGCAGGAACCGGTCGCCGACCTTGGCCTTGAGCATCGCGAGGTCGGGATCGGCCGGGATGCTGCTCTGCAGCGCGCGCATGACCAGCGACCGCTGCGGATGGGATGCCGCAGCCTCCGGAGTCAGCCTGCCCTCATCGACCAGCGACTGGACGAGGGTGTGGTCGTGGGAGATCTGCTGGAGCGTGCCGTCGCGCAGCATGTAAGCGCGGGAGTCGCCGATGTGGCAGAGCGCGGCCTCGTCCCCTGACCACAGCAACGCGGTAAGGGTCGTGCCCATCCCTTCGGTTGCCGGATCGTCCAGGGTGATCTGCCGGAGCGCCCTGTTCGCGTCCACGATCGCCTCACCCAGCACGCGCAGCATGTCGTCGCTGCTGAACTTGGTGTCAAGCGGCGCCAGTGTCTTGATCGCGACCGCGCTCGCTACCTCGCCGGCCGCGTGGCCGCCCATGCCGTCGGCGATCGCGAGCAGGTGCGGTCCGGCGTAGGCGGAGTCCTCGTTGCCCTCGCGGAGCAAGCCCACGTCGGACCGTACCGTGTAGCGCAGGGCTATCGTCATCTGCGCAGCTCCAGGACGGTCTTGCCGATGCGGATGGGCACGCCTACCGGGACCGGGATCGGCTGGGTCACTTTCTGCCTGTCGAGATATGTGCCGTTGGTCGAGCCGAGATCCTCGACAATCCACTCACCGTTCTGCGGGAAGAGCCTCGCATGCCTGGTCGAGGCGTAGTCGTCGGTGAGCACGAGCGTCGCGTCCGCGGCCCGGCCAATCGTGATCTGTTGATCGGCGAGCGTAATCGTAGTTCCTGCGAGGTTGCCACCTGTTACCACAACCTGCCGAGGTGAAGTCCGGGATCTACCGCTCTGCCGGGCGGCGGGCCTTGGGGGCGGCGGAGGACCGCGACGAGCATTTTGCCTGGCGGCGCGTCGTTGCCGTCGCTGCGACGCGGGCTGGTCGAATAGGTCGGTACGGACCACCCCGACGGCAGCGATGACAAACAGCCACAGCACGGCGAGGAACGCCAGCTTGATCAGGTCGAGGGTGAGCGGGTTCATCGGTTTGCGTCCTTAGCTAGCCGAGAGCGGCCGTTGCTCTCGCTGCTCGCTGCTCGTTCAGTACGTACCGTCCCTACGGAAAACCAAGGTAGTGCGGCCAAGGGTAACGCGAGTGCCATCCGTGAGCGATACCCGCCGGATCGGCTGTCCGTTGACGAAAGTTCCGTTCGTCGATCCAAGGTCCACGAGGACGACATCGTCGTCCTCCACTCGGATCTCGGCATGATGTCGCGACACACCTTGGTCAACGAGTCGGAGGTCGCAATCAGTGCCACGCCCCAGAATCGTGAGCGGAGAGGTGAGCGGGAAAGTGCGCTGGGTGGCACCGCCGGCGCCCGGGTCGGCGGTGGAAACGAGCAGCCGGGGCGAGCCTGGGAAGCCTTCCTGCGGTCGCGGCAGGTCAGTGGCGGGCCTGCGGATCTCACCGTCTTCCACGGTGGTGCCCCGGATCACTCCAGACCGCAGGCGGAAGGTGCCGATTGTGAGGTCTGGCGCGCCTTCGAACCTGATCCGGACCGGGCCGACGAACGAGTAACCCTGTTCCCTCGCGTGATCCCGAGCCAGGGTGGCGAGTTCTATGCCGAGGTTGTCGGCGAAGACCTCAAGCCTGTCGTAGTCGGCCTGGGCAATCTCGGCGACGAAGTCGTTCGGCACAAGCGTCCGGCCCTGCGCCACGATCGCGGCTCGGTCGTCCATCTCGCGCTGGACTGCCCCCGCGATCTCGGTTGGCTGCAGGTCGGACTTGAACGCGCGTGCGAATCCGCCGTCGTACATTCCCTGGAGCCGGTGCTCGAAGCGCTGCAGCACTCCCACCATGCACCTCCTCTCCCGTTCGCATTCGATGGTATCGGCGGCTAGGCATAGCTCGTGGCGTGCTAACCTGTCTGACGCCCGGGGCGGGTGGCGGAACGGCAGACGCGCACGGTTCAGGTCCGTGTGTCCGAGAGGACGTGAGGGTTCAAATCCCTCCTCGCCCACAAAGTCGGCGTAGCATCCGGATTCAAGACCCGCACGCGCATTGTTCGCCCTCTCTGCCCGTGCCGCGTGGCTTTATGCGGACTCGCACTTGTGCCATGCGGCAGCGGCGGAGCGGACGCGGCACCGACGCGGACACGGCAGAATCATTATCGTGCCGGAACTTCCTGAAGTGGAGTCGCTTGCGGCGGACTTGCGTGAGCGAGCGGTCGGTTGCGTGATCGATCGTGCTGATATCGCGGAATTTTCAGTACTTAAGACCTACGAACCGCCGCTCACCGCGTTGGCCGGCGGAACCATCACCGGGGTGGCTAGATACGGCAAGTTCCTTGATCTGATCGTCGACCTGCCTGCGGGCGGCACTCAACTGCACCTGATCACGCACCTGGCCAGGGCGGGCTGGCTCCGCTGGCGCGACCAACTCCCCGCCGAGCCGCCGAGGCCGAGCAAGGGTCCGCTCGCGTTCCGGCTCAGATTCGACGACGGGGCCGGTTTCGATCTGACCGAAGCCGGCACCCGTAAGCGTCTGGCCGTCTACCTGGTGACCGACCCGATGGCGGTTCCTGGCATCGCGTCGCTAGGCCCCGACCCGCTGGCGCCTGAATTCACCGTCGATGTGCTCGCTGACCTGCTCGCGAGCCGCAGGACGCAGATCAAAGGGGTGCTGCGGGATCAGAAGATCATCGCGGGCATTGGCAACGCGTACTCGGACGAGGTACTGCATGCGGCCAAGATGTCACCGTTCAAGCTCGCGTCCAGCCTGACCGCCGACGACGTCGCCGAACTGCACCGGGTCATCACTACTACCCTGCGAACGGCGATCGAGCGGTCGGCCGGTCTTGCCGCCTCGAAACTCAAGGCCGAGAAGAAGGCCGGCCTGGCCGTTCACGGCCGGGCCGGCCAGCCCTGCCCGGTGTGCGGCGACATCGTTCGCGAAGTGTCGTTCGCCGACTCGGCGTTGCAGTACTGCGCTACCTGCCAGACTGGCGGCAAGCCACTGGCCGACCGCCGCCTGTCCAAACTGCTCAAATAGCCGCCAGTCCAGCCACAGATCAGTTGAAGATTCTGGGGTGGTTGCCGAATGTCTTGGCCAGGTTGTTGAAGACTGGCAAGTCGCAGCCGCCGTCGATGATGGTTCGGTGCACCTGCTTGCCGAACCAGGTGCCATCCACGATGATCTGCTCACCGCTGATGAGGATCATCGGGCACATGATGTGGCGCCTGGGCAGGATCAAGGTCTCCTTGTTGCCGAACAGCGTCTTGCACAGGGCGGCTGGGTTGGGTGCGGTGCCGCCAACCGGGTCACAGCGCAGCGTCCAGCGCGTGGTCTTGCCATGACCACGGTTGATGACACTGATGCTGAGCGTGGCCTTCGCAGCGGGCGCGTGTGACCCGGTCGAGCCCGCGCTTCCGGCGTTTGGTGCCGCAGCGGTGCCGCAGCCGACCAGTCAGCCGGCGGCTGCGATCACACCGACAACAGCGGTGGTGAGCAGCAAGGGCTTACGGTCTAGCCGGGCCCTAGTTCCGAGGTTAATCACAGCCATTGGACGTGCCACTACCTAGCGCTGGTTCCATAAGGCATCGACAGCTAGCCCCGCGCCGGGCTGGCCGGGCGTGCTGCCTGATCTCCGATGTCGCTGCCTTTACCTGTGGGACCATAGATGACGTGCGGCGAAGGCGGGAGGCTACCACAAAGCCGGGTCAGGCACGCATCGATGCCACGGCACGCGCGGTCATCGACTGCGCCGCCGATCCGATTATCGCGCTCGGCAAGGACAAGACCGTCTGCCTGTGGAACCCAGCGGCGGAACGGATGTTTGGCTGGACGGCGGCCGAAGTGCTCGGGCTCGAGCCGCCGATCATCCCGAGGGAACTGCGCGCCGAGTACAACGCGGTGCTTGAGCGAGTCGCGAACGGCGGCAACGTCTCGCTCGCCACCAGGCGGATCTGTAAGGCCGGCGAAGTCATCGACGTGCGGATCGACACGAGCGATCTGGTGGGCGAGGCCGGCGACCGGCTCGGCTGGCTGAGCGTTTGCCACCGCAGTGGTGAGGACGCCACGGTGCGGCACTACATGGCCGAGCGAGCGCGCCTGGTGAGGCGGCTTGGCGACGTGGTCGCCGACATGAACGCCGAGCTTGACCTGGAGTCGGTGCTCGATCGGATCGCGGCCAGCCTGCGAGAGCTGACCCGGGCGGACGCCGGCGGCTTCGTGCTCGTCGAAGGCGACCGGCTCCGGCTGGTCTCGATGGACGGGCTGCCCGCCGACTTGCGCGGCCGGGTCGCTGACCTGCAGACCAGCCTGGTTGGTGAGCTGATGCGGTCGGGCAAGTCGGTGCTGATGCGCACCGGCGAGTCGGGTGAGTTCGACGAACTGATCTGGTCAGCGCTGCCCGGGCTGCACACGATCACGTTGAGCCTGTCCCATGTGGCCGGCAAGCCCTACGGCGCGCTCTACGCGCTGTACAGCAGGCGCAAGGTCGGCCACGTCGAGCTCGAACTGCTCGAACTGCTCGCCGGTCACGCCAGCGTGGCGCTGTCGAACGCGACCGCGTTCTCCGAGGTGGTCAGGCAGCGCGCGCATGAGCGTGCGGTCATCGACGGCAGCGCGGACGGCATCGCCGTGCTGGACGAGAGCGGCCTGGTCCGGCAATGGAACAGGGCCGCGCACGCGCTGACCGGCGTGTCGGCGGCTCAGGCGACCGGCAAGCCGCCGCCGTTCCCGCTGCCCGAGCCCGGCGCAACGGTGACGTATCAGTTGCCTAACAGTCGCTGGATCGATGTGCTCTGCACGGTGCTCGACGGCCGGGACGAGCAGGTCATCGACTTTCGCGACGTCACCGCGGCGAAGGAACTTGAGGACGCCAAGGACCTGTTTCTGGCCACGACCAGTCACGAGTTGCGCACCCCGATCACCGTGGTCCAGGGGTTCGCGAGCACGCTGGCCAACCGCTGGGACCGGATGCTCGACGTGGATCGGCGCGGCGCGGTCAAGACGATCGCCGAGCGCGCCGAGTCGCTCGGGCGCCTAGTCGACCAGTTGCTGCTCGGTTCGCGGGCAGGGGCCAACCGGCTGACCGTCACCCTCGAGCCGTTCGATCTTGCCCGTGTCCTGCTCGACGCGGCGGCGGTGTTCCGGCCGCTGTCGGACAAGCACGCGTTGGTCACCGACATCCCCGACGACCTGCCCGCCGCCCACGGCGACGCGGCGGCGACCGACAGCATCGTCAGCCAATTGCTTGAGAACGCGCTCAAGTACTCACCCGATGGCGGTTCGATCAAGATCAGCGCTCGGGTCGACCCGAGCGCTGACGACGCCGCGCCTGGCGCGGGGCAGATCGTGGTCACGGTGCAGGACGAGGGCATCGGGATCGCCGCCGCCGACCTTGAGCGGGTGTTCGACCGGTTCGTCCAGGGCGACGCTGGCGACCGCAGGCGGTTCGGCGGAATCGGCCTCGGGTTGTACATCGTGCGGCAACTGGCCAGAGCGCAAGGCGGCGAGGTAGCCGCGGCCCGTCGGGCTGGCGGCGGCACGGTGATGACGCTGACCCTCCGCTGCGCAAGCTCGTCCCAGCCGGGTGCCGCCGAGGCAGGACCGAGCGCTAACGCGACCGACGGCACTAATGGGGCAGACGGCACCAATGGCACGGCCAGGGCCGACCAGAACGGTCATGACGGGGCGGCAGCTGCGAAGGTCGCCTCGGCTAGCTCGGTGGGTTCGGCTAGCTCGGCTGCGGCGGCTAGGTCGTCCGCTTCGGCCGCCAACGGCCACGCCGACCACGCGGCCGACGCTGGACCGGACGACCCCGCTCCGCCGTCGCAGCCCGTGCGCCCGGCCAGGCTGCCCCGCCCGATGCTGCCCCGCCCGATGCTGCCCTGGTCCTCCCTAACATGGCCGATCCTGCCGCACCCGAGAAGACCCGCGGACGACCAAGACACCCCGCCAAACCCCACCCCCCCGGCCTAACCCGCAGCGCTCCCGGACCCCCGCCCCGGACCCCCGCCCTCGGCGCGCCAGCCGCCAACAGCAACGTCGTCCCTCCGTTGCTGTTGCAAACCCGAACCCAACCGCAACGTCGGCCCTGAGTTGCTGCCCCAACGACAACTCCGGGCCGACGTTGCGATCGGGCGGCTACGCCGAGGCGGGTTCCGGGGCGCTGATGCGCTTGCCGGTGGCTGGGTCCCTGGTGATCTTTTCGCCGCCTGAGGTCTCTATGTACTTGTCGATGATGCCGATCACGTCTTCGCCCTGATCGACGATTTCGCCCGCGTCCAGCCAGATCACCCGGTTGCAGGTTTCCTCGACCTCTTCGAGGTCGTGGGCAACGAGGAACACGGTGCCCGCTCTGTTTCTCAGCTCGTCGATCCGGGCGTGGCTCTTGACCCGGAACTCGGCGTCGCCGGTGGCCAGCGCCTCGTCGATCAGCAGGATCTCGTAGTCCTTCGCAGCCGCGATCGCGAACCGCAGCCGCGATCCCATGCCGGAGGAGTAGGTCTTCATCGGATAGTTGATGAACTCACCGACCCCGGAGAAGTCCACGATTCCGGGGTACTTGGCCTTGATCTCCTTCTTCGTCATTCCCATCGCGAGGCATCCGAGTTCGACGTTGCGCTTGCCGGTGAGGTCCTCGAGCAGCGCCGCGTTGACGCCGAGGAGGGAGGCGTCGCAGGTCGTGTAGACGGTGCCGTGCTCGGGCGGCAGCAGGCCGGCGATCGCGCGCAGCAGGGTTGACTTGCCTGAGCCGTTCCGGCCGATGATGCCGATCGCGTCGCCTCGGTAGGCGACGAACGACATACCGCGGATCGCGTGCACCTCGCGGATGGCGGGCCTGGTCTTGCGGCCGATAATGCGGAACAAGGCGGTCGACGCGGTGCCACGGTCACCGCCCGCGCCGTAGACGCGATAGACGACGTGCAGGTCATCGACAATCACGGTCGGCTCAGTGCCAGCCCGCGGGGGGACGATCTCCTGCGCCTCCTGCGCCTCCGGCATTTCAGCCACGGCCGTAGAACACCTCCTTCCGCCAGAAGAACCAAAAGCCGAACAGCAGCGCGAAAACTGCCCAGCCGACCCCGATTTGCCACAGGTGGGTGGAGATGAAAGTCGGATGACAGTACGCGCTGTAGTAGGGATGCGATGCGGCGAAGATGCTGTTCCTGGCCCAGGCGGCGCATTTGGCCGCGTCGTAGGGCTGCGCGCCGAACGCACTTTGCCGTTGCGAGCTCAGCAGCGCGTTGCGCACTAGCGTGATGTAGATCGCGGCAGGATTCAGCTGAAGAAGGGTCGTCGCCCAGCCGTAGTGCTGGCCGTGCTCGACGACGAACTGCTGCACGCTGTAAATGACGCCGGAGATATACAGCCAGGTCCGCATCAGGAACGGCAGCAACTGGGCGAAGTCGTTCACCCGAGCACCGGTCCTGGCGGCGAACAGGCCGATCCCGGCGTTGAACATGGTCAGCAGCGCGAGCGCGGGCACGACCAGCAGCCACTGCCAGGTCGGCGGCTCGCCGCGGACCAGCACGAGCACGAACAGCACGACCATCGACAGCAGCATCTGCTGCAGTTCGATCATGACGTACGCGAGCGGCAGCGAGGCTCGGGGGAACTGCAGCGCCCTGATCAGTGGCAGGCTGTCGGTGATCACCTTCGACGTGGAGATGAACGTCCGCTGGGTGAAGCTGAAGACGAACACGCCGGTCACCAAGAAAGCCAGATAGTCCGGTACGCCGCGGCTGACATTCTTGATGATCACGCCGAAGATCAGGAAGTACACGCCCGCGTTGAGCAGCGGCGCGAGCACCTGCCAGAGCTGTCCGAGCTTGGCCTCGGTGTACATCGCGATGTTGCGGGCCGTGGCGAAACCCATGATGAAGTTCCACCGGTGCGCGAGCTCGCGCAGGTACAGCCCGATCGGCGCGCGCTGGGCGCTCGGCTTGAGTCCGTACCGCCTGGCTAGCGCCGCCAGCGACTCATCGCCCTGGCCAGGTTCAGCCTCAGGCGGCAGGCGGGCGATCATCACGGCGCCGACTGTACCCGAGACGCGACGATGGAGTCCTGCGCGCCGTTCGGCCCGCCGATGTGTGTGTAACGATTTGATAACTGCGCCGGTCAGGTATGCCACTGATCAATGGCGCGCAATCCCCTGGCCAGCTTGCCGCCACCTGCCTGACGGGCCTGGTCAGTGCCTCACAGTGACCCCAGAGCGCGAGATCACCTGCTGTCACACCGGTTTCCGGTGCGGTCAGCTTGGGCATTCATCGTCCGCAACGTAAAGCCATCGCTTCGCAGTGTCACGGGCTGGTGTCCCTAGGAGGTGAGAGCGTCGAGCGTGGTGCACTTGCCTTGTGCCCCGGCGAGCGTGGCGTTCGCTAGGCGTGCCCTAGCCGACGATCTCAAGGCGGCGGGCGTCTTCGATCATGCGGTAGGTGACGCGGCCCTTGTCGTCAGCGAACTCGTCAGCAACGCGATCTTGCACGCTTACCCGCTTCCGGGTGAGCGGCTCAAGGTCGCCTGGGTGATGGACGGTGGCTGGCTCGAAGTGGCGGTTAGCGATGGCGGTAGCGCGACGATGCCGCAGGCCGGGCATCCGACCGTGGCATCGGTCAGCGGCCGGGGCCTGGCGATCGTCGCGCACATTTGCCAGACCTGGGGGGTCAGGGCCGACGACGTCGGGTTGACCGTGTGGGCAATCCTGCCCGCGCCGAGTCAGAACGGGAAGGCCGAACGGCCGACTTGTCAGTTTGCCGCCGACCCTGCCGCTGCCGACCGCGACCCCGACGCCAGCCGAGTGACGATGCTGCACGGCACGCAGGCGTAATCGCAACGGGACTGGTGATACTCCCGATGGGGCCACCGCGTGAGGCGCGGCAGGCAGGGAATCTCGGGGGCATCGTTGGGTCACGGCATCGGCGCTGACAGCGAAGTCGGCTGCCTGCGAACGGCCCTCATGCACCGGCCAGGACGCGAACTTCGCCGCGTTACCCCCCGCACCAGGCAGTCGCTTGGGTTCGACGGCCTGCCCTGGGTCGCGAGGGCTCAGCGAGAGCACGACGTGCTCACGGATGTGCTCGCCGGACTGGGCGCCGAGGTGATCTATCTCACCGAACTGCTGCATGACGTGCTTGAGTACGCGAAAGCGCGCGAGGCGGCGATCGACTCCGCGCTGGCGAGCTCCGAACTCGGCGGTGAACTTAAGCCCGTCGTCAGGAGATACCTTGAGGCACTGCAGCCGGAGGATCTGGCGTCGGTGCTCATCGCTGGTCTCGGCGCGACCGAGTTGCGCACCGGCCACGGGCTCGTCTACGACCTGCTCGACCCGCATGACTTCGTCATCGACCCACTGCCGAACCTCGTGTTCAGCCGGGATGCCAGCGCCGTGATCGGCGACCAGGTCGTTGTCGGCGCGCTGCCTGGACCGCGCCGACGGGAGAGCGACCTCCTCGGCGTCGTCTACAGCCACCATCCACGGTTCATCGGGGTAAAACCGCCCTACCAAGCGAACCGCAGCCGTCTGGACTGCGGTGACTTGCTGTTGCTCGCGCCCGGGGTAGTCGTCGTCGGGGTGGGCGTCGGCAGTACGCCAGCCGGCGCCGAGTTGCTGGCCGGGCACCTCCTGGAGGCCGGGATCGCGCAGACCGTGCTCGTCGCGCCGCTGGCCCGGTGCGGCAGCCAGGAACGCGGCGGTGCGGCGCGGCACCTGGACACCGTCTGCACGGTACTCGACCACGGAGTCGTGCTGATGGCGCCGGCGGTCGCGTTCACCATGACAGCGCTGACGATCACGATGCGAACCGGCCAGTTGCGGGTGTCCCGTCCCAGGCCGTTCCTCGAGGCCGCGGCGCGAGCGATGGAGATCGACAAGCTGACCGTCATCGACACAGGGATTGACTCGGTCTCCAGCCTGTCGGGCCAGTGGGAAGACGACGGCAACGCGCTAGCGGTCGGCGGCCGCACGATCATCTGCGACGAGCGGAACACCGAGACCAACGCCAGGCTGGCGGCGGCAGGCTTCGAGGTGATCACGGTGCCCTGCGGAGAACTTGGCGGCGTGCGCGGCGGCCCGCGCGCCATGTGCGTGCCGATGCTCAGAACGCCCGAGGCCATATCCGACCGGACGCCATCCGACCGCGACCGAAGCCGACCGGCCCTCAGCGGCCAGCCGCCGGCTCAGCGACCGCCAACCGCGGATCGCCCGGCGCTAGTCCCGCTCGCGTCCGGCGGACAGGCTTAGCGACGCTTGCTGGTTGTCATCGCGATCTGCGGCTCGACCAGCGGCTCACCCTAAAGAGGCCGACGCCGAGCAGCAGCACGAGAACAACCCAGAAGGCGAGGATCAGCGTGTGGACGAGTGCGGCGAACAGCCACCACAGAACGACCAGCAGCACCGCTGCCCCGACTACGAGTGCGATCGTGCGCATCATGACTCCCAGAGTACGCGGGATCTGCCGCTGATAGCCGGCCTGCTTGTGGTGCATCCCATCCTGGGCGAGTAATGTGCGGCTCGTGGAGCTTAAGGTCACAAGCCGGCCCCAAGGGGAATACGTTGTCATGTCGGTCCACGGCGAGATCGACTTGTACACCGTGCCCAAGCTGCAGCGCGAGCTGGCTAACGTGCTCGCTTCTGGTGACCCGGTCCGCTTGGTGGTTGACCTGTCTGGCGTGGACTTCTGCGACTCGACCGGGGTCAACGTGCTGCTCGCGGCGCACCGTCAGGCCCGCGAGAAGGGCGGCGACCTCGAATTGGCCGCGCCAAGGCCGGCGGTCAGGAAGATTTTGCAGGTGACCGGCCTTGAGACGGTGTTCACCGTGATCGACAATCCTGCTCACGCCATCTGAGGGGCTATTAAGCTCGCAGCCATGTCGGCACGCGGCGACCTGGCCGTCGTCATCCCAGCCAGGAACGAATCCGATCGGATTAGCGCGACGGTGCAGGCCGCGTCGAGCATCCCTGGCGTGGACATCGTCGTCGTGGTAGACGACGGGTCGGTGGACGGCACCGGCGCCGAGGCCGCCCACGCTGGGGCGGTCGTCGCGCGGCACGCTCGCAACCGCGGCAAGGCAGCCGCGATGGAGACCGGTGCCGAGGCGGTCAAGGCGATCGAGTCACAGCAGGCGGCGCAAGCTGGCACTGGCCGCTACCAAAACCCGCGCCACCTGCTGTTCCTCGATGCGGATCTGGCCGACACCGCGGCGAACGCCGGCCCGCTGACCGAGCCGGTTCTGGCCGGACAGGCTGACGTGACGATCGCGGTCTTCGCTAACAGGGAAAAGCGCGGCGGGCACGGCCTAGTGCTCGGGCTGGCCGGCGCCGGGATCGAGCGGACGACCGGCTGGCGGCCCGCCGAGCCGCTCAACGGCCAGCGCTGCATGACCAGGGCCGCGTTCGAGGCCGCCCGGCCGCTCGCTGGCGGCTGGGGCGCGGAGACCGGACTCATCATTGACCTGCTGCGTCAGGGGATGCGAATTACTGAGGTGCGAGTTCCGCTCGCGCACCGAGCCACTGGCAAGGACCTGGCCGCCCAGCTACATCGGGCCCATCAGCTAGCCGACGTAGCCCGCGCCCTAGCCACCCGCAAGCCCTGGCGCCAGCCGCCCCCATGAGCCGACACCCGGCGGTTCCGGAGAGTCGGGGCGCGATGTCGCCTGGACTGACGAGTGAGGAGCGTCAGGGACGAGTGAGGAGGGAAGGCGGCATCGTTAAGCGCCCCGACCCTCGTGGGGTTCCGGCGGGTCGCCCCCCCGGGCAGACACCTCGGGTGCGGCGACTGGGCGCCGCAGGTCTTTGCGCCACAGCGATCAGTTTTGTCTTGACTTTGACAGTCGCGGTGCTCGGACCGTCGCTCATGGAGCCTGATCTGCCTGGCGCGGCGTCGCAGCCACCGTGGTCGGTCACCGCCCATCCGCCGCCTGGGCTGGCCGTTGCGCTCAGTGGCGCGGCTATCGTCGCCGGGGCTGGCGGACTGCTTTTGATCATGAACGCAATCCGGCGTGGCTGGTCGATCCCCGCGAGGCTGGTCTTGCTTGTGGGCATCGTCGGGGCCGCCGTGCTGGCGTTCGTGCCGCCGTTCGGCTCATCTGATCACCTCAGCTATGCGGCGTACGGGCGGATGGCGATTACCGGCCACAACCCGTTCACGACTACTCCGGCAGACCTCGCCCGGCTGGGCGACCCGGTGGCCAGGGCGGTCCAGGACTGGCGGACGAGCCCATCGGTCTATGGGTCGGTGGGGGTGGGGGTTCAGGCGTTCGCCGCGTGGGTTGGCGGGACGTCGGTGCGGCTGATCGTGTTCGTGCTGTCGCTTGTGAACGTGCTCGCGTTCGCGGTGACCGGGTTGCTGCTGCACTGGCTCGGGCGAGGAGACGCTGGACGGCAGTTGCGGGCGGCGCTGCTGTGGACGGCGAATCCGCTGATGCTGATGATCCTGGTGGCCGGTGCGCACATTGATGCTCAGGCGATCGTGTTCGGGGTCGCGGCCGTTGTCGCGGCGACTTTGGGGTGGGGTGCGGTCGGGCGTGGTGGGGTCGGGCGTGGTGGGGTCGGGCGTGGTGGGGTCGGGCGGGTGGTGGTTGCCGGGGCGGGGGCGGGGGCGCTGGTCGGGCTTGGTTTCGCGATCAAGGTGACTACCGCTCTGGTCGGCGCGGGGATCGCGGTTGGTCTTCTGGCCGTCGGCTTGCCCGCTCGATCCCAGCCGTCCCAGCAGCCTCAGCCGTCCCAGCAGCCTCAGCGAGCCGAGCGGCGTGGTCGATGGATTCGGCAATTCATCCCCGAAAACGAGGGTGAATTCGGCAATTCATCTGGCGTCTCGGTGGGAGCGGCGCTCGGCGGGCTGGCTGGCGGGTTCTGCGTCGCCGCGCTGGTGGCGCTGATTCCGTGGGGGACCGGCATGTTCGGCCCGGCGCTGCGCGCGGGCAGCCTTACCTCGATCGGGTCGCCGTGGCGGGCGGTCAGGAGCGGGCTCCGGCTGCTGATCGGCGAGCACGCGGCCGAGGATGTGATCAAGGCGGGCGCTCTGGTACTCGCGGCGCTGCTGCTGGTCTTGCTGCTCAGGTACTTCAGGGCCAATGGCGGCCAGTTGCTCGTCGCGGGCGCGTTCGCTTTCGTCTTTGCCTGGCTGCTCGCCTGGCCGTACGTCCTGCCCTGGTACGACGGATTCGGCTGGGCGCTGATCGCCGCGCTCCCCGCGTCCCGGTTCGACTGGCTGATGCTGGCCAGGACGACGGCTCTGGCGGTCGGCTACCTGCCCGCGCGGGGCATAGCGCTGCCAACGGGACTTGGCTGGCTCGAAACGGTGGTCAGGACGGCGATCACGCCGGCTGCGCTGCTAGTCGTCGTGGTGCTCGCGGTCGTCTGGTTGTGGCCGACCGGACGGATGAGGCTGGTGACGTCGTGACGGCTGCGGCTGGGGCTGGGGCTAGGCGGCGGGCGGCGCGCGGCAAGTGCGCGTATCTGGGACCACGCGGCACGTTCTGCGAGCAGGCGGTCAGCGCCCTGTATGAGGCTGGCGACTTCGAACCGGTCGCCTACCCGACGATCGGTTCCGCGATCGACGCGGTCCGCACCGACCTGGCGGAGCGGGCGGTTGTGCCGATCGAGAGTTCGGTCGAAGGGGGCGTGAACGCCACTTTGGACGAGCTCACCGCAGGCACTCCCTTGCTGATCAAGGCCGAGGTCAACGTCCCGGTCGAGTTCGCGCTGCTGGTTCGGCCCGGCACCACGCTCGCCGACATCAAGGTCGTAGGCGGGCATCCGGCGGCGCAACCGCAGTGCAGGCACTGGCTCGCCGGGCACCTGGCCGACGCGCAGTGGCGGCCCGCGCTCTCCAATGCCGACGCGGCCCGGCAAGTAGCCGACGGCGAGCTGGACGCCGCTCTGGCCGGAAGCTTCGCGGCCAAGCACTATCGGCTCGCGGTGCTTACCCCGGCGGTTCACGACCGGGACGGAGCCGTCACCAGGTTTGTCGAGCTAGCGGGGCCTGGTCCGCTGCCAGCGCCGACGGGCGCGGACCGAACGTCGGTGATCGCCTACCTGGCCGATGATCATCCGGGAGCGCTGATGGACATACTGGGCCAATTCGCCGTCCGCGGAGTGAACCTTAGCCGGATTGAGTCGCGGCCGACCGGCGAGGGGATCGGTAGATACTGCTTCTTCATCGACTGCGAGGGGCATATCGCGCGGCCCAGCGTCGGCGAGGCCCTGCTGGGCCTGCGCCGCACCTGCAGCGACGTGCGCTTCCTGGGCAGCTACGCGTGCGCCGCGCCGCCGCCTGGTGATGGCGGGGTGGTGGCAAGCGTTGCCCCTGCTGGGCCGGAGGACGGCGCGGCTGACGACAGGTTCATGGCGGCGGCCGCGTGGCTGGAGGAGATTAGGTCCGGCCGGGGCGACTAGAGGTACGGACCAGAGGCGCGCTGCTGGGAGTCCTCTTGTGGCGGCAACATGCCGGGCGGCAGTGCCCGGCGCATTTGCTCGAGTTGCGCGCGGGCGGCCATCTGCTGCGCGAACAGGGTGGTCTGGATGCCGTGGAACAGGCCTTCGAGCCAGCCGACAAGCTGCGCCTGCGCGACTCTCAGCTCGGCTTCGCTGGGGATTTCCCCTTCGGCGAACGGCAGGGACAGCCGCTCGAGCTCGTCCACTAGCTCAGGTGCCAGGCCATCTTCGAGTTCCTTGATCGAACTGGTGTGAATCTCCTTGAGCCTGGCCCGGCTCTTCTCGTCCAGCGGCGCGGCCTTGACCTCGTCGAGCAGTTGCCTGATCATGCTGCCGATCCGCATGACCTTGGCCGGCTGCTCGACCATCTCGGTGATTGGCCGCTCGCCGCCCGCCTCATCCGCGTCGGTCTCGACGGCGACGCCGTCTGGTCCTACCACCACGATCTTCGTGGGTGTCGGTGTGTCAGGCTCTCTGTCGTCGTCGTCGGTCATGGCCCTAGTCTGTCGGTCGTGGCCTCGCGCCGCATCATCGGGGTGAGGTGTCAGGTCGCTAGCAGGATCTTTCCCACGTGCGTGTCGGCCTCCATCAGCTTATGTGCGTCGGCGGCCTGCGCCAGCGGGAAAATGGTGTCGATGACAGGCCGGATCTGGCCGTCACTGACCAATGGCCAGACGATCTCGTTGACCCCGGCAACGATGGCTGCCTTCTCGTGCGTCGGCCTGGCCCGTAGTGTGGTCGCCCGGACGGTCGCGCGCTTGCGCAGCATCAGGCTGAGGTCAACTTCGGTCTTGGCGCCGCCTTGGAGTCCGATGATCGCCAGTCGTCCGTTGATAGCGAGCGCGGCTAGGTTCCGCTGCAGGTACGAGGCCCCCATGATGTCGAGAATCACGTCCGCGCCCTGCCCGTCGGTGAACCGGTCGATCGCCTCGACGAAATCCTCATCCCGATAGGGGATCGCTAGTTCTGCCCCAAGCTCGCGGCAGCGGTCCAGCTTGGCCGGCGACCCGGCGGTGCACGCGACCCTGGCCCCGAGGGCGACGCCCAACTGGATCGCGAACGTCCCGATGCCGCTCGCCCCGCCGTGCACCAGCAGCGTCTCGCCTCGGGTGAGTCCGGCTAGCTGCACCACGTTCGAGTAGACCGTGCAAGCGACCTCGGGCAGGCTGGCCGCCTGCGTCACCGTCGTCCCGCTGGGCAGCGGCAGCACCTGGCCAGCCGGAATCGCCACCTGCTCGGCATAACCGCCGCCCGCCAGCAGCGCGCATACCTCGTCGCCGACTTGCCAGCCAACGACGCCGTCGCCGAGTGCGATGACACGCCCGGCGCACTCAAGCCCTGGGTACGGCGGTGCGCCCGGTGGGGGCGGGTAGAAACCTTGGCGCTGCATCAGGTCGGCGCGATTGACGCCAGCCGCGACGTTGGCGATGACCACTTCACCGGCAGCCGGGACCGGGTCGGTGACGTCGGTGAGCCGGAGCATCTCTGGTCCGCCCGGGGATTCGATCGTGATCGCGCGCATGCGGTCTATTGTCTGCTATATCGCTGATCGGTGCGGCAGCAGACGGCACCGATCAGATGCTGGGCCGGCAGTGGTGATGTTGATACTGTTAGTGACGTGGCTGTGAAGACCATCAGCATCAGCATGGACGAGCGCACCTACCGGCAGGCCAAGGCGGCCGCCGAACGAGCCGGGCTGCCGATGTCGGCCTGGATGTCCCGGTCGGCCAAGGAGAAGGTGCAACGCGACGCGGCTGTATCTGTCGCCGAGCTTGACGCGGGCAGCGGCCACGCCTGGGTCGCGTGGACCGAGGCGAGCGAGCAGGACTTTAATCCGGAGGCGGGGAAGGGCGCTGCGTGAATCGCGGCGATGTCTTCTCTCACAAAGGACTAAGCCGCGCGGGGTTCGTCGTCATCGTCAGCAACGACGGCTTCAGCGCTGTGACCGGCCATCCGGTGGTCGTCAGGGTCAGTGATCGACCGGACTTGACCGAGACTCCCTATGTCGTCGCGCTAACGAGCGCCGACCAGGTCAGCGGGCATCTTGAGTCATACTCTGTGGTCAGGGTCAGGCGGGACCGGCTCGGTGCCGACCCAATTGGCAAGGTCTCAGCGGGCACGCTGCGCAAGCTTGACGACGCCCTGGCTCTACTCTTCGACTATGGCGGCTAGCGGAGCGAAGCCAGAGGAGCGAGACGGCGTCTCGCTGACCAACCTCGATCAGCCGTTGTTCGGCGGCGCTGATGCGACGAAGCGCGATCTGGTCGACTATCTCGACGCGATGTCGGATCGGATCGTGCCCGTACTGACCGACCGGCCGCTCTCGGTGATCAGGGTGCTCCGCGGCCAGGACCCGTTCATGCAGAAGAACGTGCCCAAATACACACCGGAGTGGGTGCGCACGACACAGATGTGGGCGGAGGCGTCCAAGCGTGAGGTCTCCTACGCCTTGTGCAACGACCGTCGCACGCTGCTGTGGTTCGCCAACCAGCGCGCCGTTGAATATCACCCGATGCTGGGGCTCGTCGATCATCTAGACCGGCCGACCTGGCTGGTGCTCGACATCGACCCGCCCAAGGCCGACGCATTCGAGCTAGCGGTCGGTGCGGCTCACCTCGTCCGCCAGGCACTCGCTGAGGTCGGGTTGGCCGGTGCCGTCAAGACCAGCGGCGCCAAAGGCGTGCACGTGTTCGTGCCACTGAACGGTCAGCAGACCATCGAGGACACCGCTGCGGCCACCCGGGCGCTGGCTGTTCGGGCCGAGCGGATCGACCCGGACCTGGCGACGACCGCCTTTATCAAGGAAGACCGGCACGGCAAGGTTTTCATCGACTCGACCAGAGCCGGCGGTGCGACGGTCGCTGCCGCGTACAGTCCTCGGATCAGGCCAGGCGCGCCGGTGTCCTTCCCCGTACCGTGGCACGAATTGGACAACGTCACGCCAGCCGATTTCACTGTGCGCACGGTCGTCCGGCAAGTCGGCGACCGCGATCCGTGGGCCGACCTGATGCCCGAGGCCAAGCCGCTCCCCGCCGATCTGATCCAGGAAGGCCACGCGATTCCCATCGCGCGGGTGCAAGCCATGCACGAAGGCAAGCGCCGGGCGAGGGAGAGGCGAAGCACATGACCTCCACGCCGAGCGCTGACCGGCCGCACATGCCCGGCTACGGGATCCGCGCGGCGGATGAGGGCACGGGCCTGCTCCCGTGGACCTGGGCGATCGAGCGGCTGGTCAATTCGCACGACTACTGGCTGGCCACGGCAAGGCCAGACGGTGAGCCGCACCTAATGCCGGTCTGGGCCGTGTGGATGGCTGATGCGCTGTGGTTCAGTTGCGGCAACGATTCGCGAAAGACCCGCAACCTGCGCGCGGACGGCCGGTGCTCGCTGGCGACCGATGACGCCACGGCGCCGGTGGTTGTGCAGGGCATCGCCGAGGTCGTGGCGGATCTCGGCGAATTGCGCAACCTGCTCGATGCCGAGAACGCCAAGTACGGCACCGACTATGGGATGGAGATGCTCGATCCCGCGCTGAACACCTGCTTCAAGGTGCGGCCGACGAAGGTAATCGGTCTGGACTCGGCCGACTTCACCGGCTCACCGACGAGGTGGCGGCTCAGCGGGTGAGCACGAGGCCGACCGACGGCAGCCCGTGCGTGTTCCCGCCGATGGTTGTCGATCCGTCTTTTGTCTGCTTCGAGATGGTAAGCGCGACTCTGAGCGCTTCGTCGCTAGAAAGCCCGCCGCCCTTACGCGTGGGGGCCAGTACGCTCCTCGATAGCGACCCGGAGAAGTTGTGCGATCCAGATCCGGCTGGCGTCAGCAGTCCGAAGAGCAGAACCCGTTGGCTGCCAGATCGGCGCGAGCGGCCTTCCAGCGAGGGAAACGACGGGCCGAACCCGACAAGGACCCCCCCGTGCTTAATGAGCGCGCGAGTGTGGGCTGAGTAGCTCACCGAGAGCACCTCGATCTTGTTGCGCGGCTCGTCGCGGTACTTGACGGTGACCGTCATCGTCCCTGCCGTGGACGAACTGGTCCCGGTGAGAGTGAGGATGCTGCTCGACGTGCTTGCCGTCGGGCTTCCGGCCGGGCTTCCCGCCGGGCCGTGGGCCGCGCCGGTCATCACGATGGCCGCGCCGACGCTGAGCACGGACAAGCCACCGAGCGATCGCTGGCCGATCGTTCGAGCGCGCCTGCGGTTGCCTCTGCGGATAACCTCGGCCACGGTCAGCGGCCTTGCCTGGTCGGCTCCATCTGCCACCATATGCAGCAGTTCGCCGTTGAGATCAGACACCGAATCCTCCTAATTGGCCGTGATTGTCACTGGTGAGCTGGTTCCCGCAGGTGAGGCGCGACCGCAGTCCGGCCGCGGGCGAGCCTGGCCTTGACGGTCCCTGTCGGCACGCCGGTCTCCGTGGCGATCTGCTCGACGGTCAGGTCGCACACGTGATACAGGACCAGCGCCCTGCGCTGTTCGGCTGGCACCTTGCGAAGCGCTTCGACGAATGCGATCCGGTCTGGAGTGGGCCCGGTGACGGACTCGCGTTGTGCGGCTAGCTGGAGCAACCGCTTGCCATCGCGGCTTCGCCGCCATCTGGACACGGCTATCCGCCAGGCCGTCACGCGGATCCAGGTCTCGGGCGATCCGTCCCTATCGAGCCTTCCGTGGCGGGCCCAGGCTCGGACGAAGGCTTCCTGCACGGCGTCCTGAGCATCGGCCTGATCTCCGGTCATCGCGTAAAGCTGGCCGACGAGGCGATGAAATGTGGCGGTGTAGAAGCTGGTGAACTCGTCGCGGTCCACTACGGTTCCGCCTCCTTGTGACCCCGGTGCTGCCTGCCGCTATCCGCGGCCGTCACCATAAGTACCGTTGGCCGCCATATTTGGTTGCGCCCGGCGTCTAGGTCAATAAGGTGAATCTGAGGCCGCGAGCGCGGCACACTCGACCAGGGAAGGAGGCGCAGCGATGTTTACCGGTAATCAGGCGCCTCCGCAGACCGTCAGCTAACCGGTCCGGTCGCGCCTCTGCCAAGCAGAGGAATGAAATGACATCTGAGTTGCCTGGGCGCCCGCAGCCAGTTAAACGGGCCGACGACATCCCGGCCACCTGGGACGAGCGCACGATCCTGACCACTCGATCTGGATACCCAGTCCAAGGGTTTTGAGTGGCGCACCGAACCGGTCACGCTGCGCTGGATTCTCTTCTACTTGATCGAAGAGACCGCCCGCCACAACGGCCACATCGACCTGCTGCGCGAGATAGCCGACGGCGTGACCGGCATGTAGATCGCTTCGAGGGCAGCGCAGCCCGGCGGCGGGGCCAGCCCGGTAGCATCGTGGCCTGGATCCAGCGGATAAGCGGATAAGAGGTGATTGTCGTGTCTGAGGTGAAGGAGGAGCTCCACCGCAAGCTCCAAGCCAGCCGGGCCGCGCTGTTGTCCAAGGTCGACAACCTGAGCGAATATGATCTTCGCCGCCCGATGACACCGACCGGCACGAATCTGCTCGGCCTGGTTAAGCACTTGGCCGGACTTGAGTATGGATACCTGGGTGACGCGTTGGGCCGCCCGGCTCCGGAGAGCATGTCATGGATCGAGGATGGCTCGATCTGGCAGGCCGCCGACATGTGGGCCAAGCCCGACGAGTCCAGCGAGTACATCATCGGTCTGTACCGGCGCGCCTGCGCCCATGCCGACGGCGTCATAGCCGCGCTCGACCTGGAGGCGCCGGGGCGCGTGGCGCACTGGCCCGAGGACCGGCGGGACACGAACCTGGGCGTCCTGCTTATCCGGATGGTCGCTGAAACAGCCCAGCACGCTGGCCACGCGGACATCGTCAGGGAACTCATCGATGGGAAAGGCGGCCCTGACCAGGACGCCATCGACGAAGCCACCTGGCAGGAGTACCTTGCCCAGGTTCAAGGCGCGGCCAACGCGTTCGCCGCGCGAGGCTAGCAGGGCCTGAATTCCTCAGCCGGTGCCCGATGCGGACATGACGAAGCTGGCCGTGACATGTACGCCGGCGTCGGCTGCGACGCGCTGCTCATTGAACGTGCGAACGTAGGCGTCGGCGGCTCGCCGCATCGACCCGACCGGAGCCAGGTCCTCAGCTATGAACAGGACGCCGCAGCCCGAGCCGATGCCAGCCGCGTCCGCTCGCCGTCCGCCGACCCGCAGTTCGGCACACCAGGCTCGAGCCGCAGGCGCCGCGACGGTCACCTCACGGAATAGCTCGTGCGCTGCTGATGACGCTGTCAGCCCGTACCAGGCGAACGTCGGGATACTGGCAGCGGCGAGGCATGTAACCAGTTCGAGCGCGCTGACGACACCCGGAGCAGCCGCACGGAAGTCAAACGGGTCGACGTGTACCAGACTGGCCGCGTCGATGGCGTGGGCTCGCAGCAGCGTCGCTGTCTGAGCGAGGCCGTCGCCGTGGGTCACCCGGACCTTGTCCCGCAGCCCGAAGCGTTCCCCCGCGGCTCGCAGGTCAGCGACGCTGGCCGGATCCGTGTCACAAAAGTCATATCGGCAGGCACGGCCAAGCAGCACCATCGCCAGTGCCGCCGAACCTGGGTACGACGGCTCGGCGCCGCGAGCGAACTCAAGGATGTGCCGCCGGTAGGGGCTGCTGCGCAAGGGCTCGATTTCCGAGGACGCGCTGAGGAACATCTCCGCGCCAAAGCCGCGCTCGACGTCGTCGACGAGCCTGTAGCTGGCCGACCCGGCGTGGGTCTCGACGTAGTGCTCGGGGCGCAGCCAGCTGATGACTTCGGTGAGCAGCAGGTGCTTCCAGACATCACCAAGGTTCGCGAAATGCGGATTCGCCATGTCTTACGTACCTCCAGCACCATTCAAGCGCGGCGGCCCAAGATGCCGGGCGCTAATCTGCCGAGTGCCGCACAGTGGCAGACGTGACAGGCGGCCCGAGGAGGCCGACGAGGCAGAAAGGAGTCTTGGATGACGCGATACCTGATTTCGTTCCCCGGCGACGCGATGGACTACATCCCCGAGGAGCAGATGCCGGAGGTGGCCAGGGCCGCGCACGCGGTCATCGACGAAGCCAAAGACGCCGGTGTGTACCTCTTCACCGGCGGGCTGGACGAGGACGTGGCGCCTGTAATGGTCGCCGCTGACGGGACGGTCACCGAAGGCACCTACCCCCAGACCAAGGAGCAGTGGGGAGGCGTCACCGTCGTCGACGTGCCCACACGGGAGGCTGCCCTTGCGTGGGCCGCAAAGATCGCGGCCGCCTGCCGCTGCGCGCAAGAGGTCCGGGAATTCATGTTCGACCCGCTCATCTGATCGAAGCGCACCATATTTGAGCTGTCGACCGTCATGTCCAGACTTTCGGCATGACGCGACATCTCATATCGTGTCAATGTATCAAGCTGATATATCGGTACGATACATGGAGCAACGCAATGTCCAGCGCGCAGTTGTATGACACCATCGGGGCCACTTACACCGTGACGCGGCGCACTGAGCCACGGATCGCCGCCCAGGTCTGGGCCGCGCTCGGCGACGCGCGCACGGTGCTGAACGTCGGCGCTGGGACCGGCTCCTACGAGCCTCCCGACCGTGACGTCACCGCGGTGGAGCCGTCGGCGGTCATGCGCGCGCAGCGCCCCGCAGGTGCCGCGCCGTGCGTGGCTGCCACCGCCGAGAGCCTGCCGTTCGAGGACCAGTCCTTCGACGCCGCGATGGCTTTCGCCACCATCGACCACTGGCAGGACCCGGTCGCGGGGCTCCGCGAGATGCAGCGGGTCGCCCGCCGAGTGGTGGTTTTCACGAAGGACTTCAGTGACCACGATCTGTTCTGGTTCAATCGCGACTACCTGCCCGAGTACTTCGATCTGCAGGCCGGGCGACCCTCGCTGACCGAGCTAGCGCGCACGATCGGGGCCCGCACGGAGCCGGTGCTGATTCCGTGGGACTGCGCAGACGGCTTCTACGAAGCCTACTGGCGTCGGCCCGAGGCATACCTGGATGAGCATGTCCGCCGCGGAATGTCGATCTGGGCCAGAGTCGGACCGGCCGCCGAGCAGCGGGCAGTGCACAGCCTCCGTGATGACCTCGCCTCCGGCCGGTGGGCCGAACGCAACCGCGACCTCGTCGGTCTCGACGCGGCCGAGCTCGGCGAGCGCCTGCTCATCGCCTGAACCCGCCGCGGACGCGGTCGAAGGTGAGGCCGTTCTCAGGTATGTGGGCGTTCCGGCTTTGAGGCCCGTCTGATCTGCTGGCTCGCCGTCGACGCGGCCGCGACGATTGCCAGGCACGTCGCCAGGGCGGCGAAGGTTGGCACCGCGCCCAGGGTTTGCAGGGATATGCCGCCGAGGAAGGCGCCTAAGGGGACGGTGCACCAGCCGATCATTCGTGAGACTCCGTAGACGCGGCCCTGGAGGCGGTCGGGGGTCAGGGCATAGCGGTAGGCGGCACTGGTTGTCTGGAAGATTGGGCCCATCAGGGCGCCGACCGTGTAGACCGCGCCCAGCAGGAACACGGTCGGGGCTAGGGCGAGCGCCACCATTTGCGCGACCCACCACCAAAGAGCGCCGAGCAGGATCACGTTCGGGGGGACGAGGCGCTGCACCGCCGGGGCCGCCAGGGCGCCGGCGATCGCGCCCGCGCCGAAGAGGCCGAGGAGAACGCCGATGGAGGCCGGGGACGCTCCGAGGTCTTTGGCGCGCACGATGATGGTCAGGCTAAGGGCGCTAAAGGCGAGATTGCCGACCGCCGCGATCGCTACGAGCGCGCGAAGGAGATGCTGGTCCCACAGCCAGCGCACGCCCTCGGAGATTTCCGCCAGCAGGTGGCGACGCTCCGGCGGCCGTTCCTCCTCCAAGCTCCGCCGGATCGGGGCGGTCATGGCGACGCCCACCAGGTATGACACGGCGTCGACCGCGAACGGCATGGCGTGGCCCAGCCCGAACAGGAAGCCTCCTAAGGGCTGGCCGATCAGGCTGGCGCCCTGATCGCGGGCCTGGTTCTGGGCGACCGCCGCTGGCAACTGCGGTCTGGGCACCACGTATGGCAGGGCGGCGGTCTCTGCGAGCAGGAAGAAGACGTACAACGTCCCCTCGACGAACGCCACGACAATGAGGTAACCGATCATGATCCGTCCGAGCAGGACGGCTACCGCGACTGATGCCAGGGCCACCGCCCGCCCGGCGTCGGCGGCGAGCATGATCCGCTTGCGGGGCCAGCGGTCAACGAGGGCACCGGCCGGCAGGAACCAGATCAGGAACGGGGCCGTCTGCGCGGCAGCCACCAGGCCGGCCTGCGCCGCCGAGCCCGTGATGGCCAGCACGATCAGCGGGTACGCGAGACCGCTGACCCGGGTGCCAATCGTCGATACGACCTGCCCAGTCCACAGGAGGAGGAAATCGCGGTTTCGCCAGAGCGGACTCGGCCTCGGATTATCCTGACAACCGCCTGACACCAGTCACCTAGCCCTGAAGCTGTCGCGTTCGCGGGGTGTGGTCGTATCCTGACGGAGAAGAGTGCTTGTGAGTCGTGAGGATGAACGTGTCACCCTTTCTCGGTGCTGCGAGTCGGCCCCCAGGGTAGCCTGTGAAATCTCGCGAGTTAGCCGCATAGCACGTCGATACTGTTACAAATTCGTGACATAACAAGGTATAAGCAGACCCTTGCACGCTTGATCGATCGATTCCTGATGGCTGACTCTCTGCGGCGGGGAGCGGGCCGCCCGGGCTGGCGGCCGTGCTGGCATGGCGCGGGAAGGCGGCCGGTGTCGTTTCGCCAGGCTGTGGCCGAGGTGTCCGATGATGTCGGCGAGAAGGCCGCGTACTGCGTGGTCGCAGGCTGCGTGTACGGCGAGCTGCACGTCGGGCGCCTACGACAAGCTGGTCGCCGAGACCATCGGGCAGATCAAGGCTTGGCGTCGACCGAAGTGGACTGGCTCACCCTCCAGGCCGGCAAGGGGACCAGCGGTTGAGCACCCCGACTACCAGCAGGCCCTCGGCCGGAAGATCGCCGCCGAACGACACCGGCGCGGGCTGTCGCAGCCTGAGCTGGCTCGGCTGCTCGGCCGGTCGGTGGCCTGATTGTCCCAGGTCGAGCGCGGGGTGCGGCGGATCGACCGGATGTCCGTGCTCGAATCCCTAGCCGAGGCGCTCGATCTGCCGCTGGCCGAGCTGGCCGCCGGCGCCCCGGTCGTGGCCGCGGTGAACGAGGAACTGCCCGCCGCCGGGGACCTGCGGCTGGTGCTGCCGCTGCCACCCGGCCCTGCCGCCTGGCACGTCCCGCATGACACCCTTCGGGTACCGTAGGTCTATGTAGATCAGATCTATGTAGATAGGAGCTACATGGAGGATGGATTCGCCGGCAGGAAGACGGAACTCGCTCTGTTGCACAAGCGGCTCGCCGGGGTATCAGCGAGCGGCGCTGGCACCGCGCTGGTCATCAGAGGGCGGCGGCAGGTCGGAAAGTCACGCCTCGCGCAGGAGTTCTGCGACCGTGCCGGGGTGCCGTACCTGTTTTACACGGCGACCAAGGGCGCGTCGCCGGTCGAGGCGATTACGGCGTTCCTGGCTGAGCTGAGCGATTCGAGCGTGCCTCGCGATCGGGGTCTGGTGCCTGCTGAACCGACGGCGAGCTGGCCTGATGCGTTCCGGGCGCTCGCGGCGGTCCTTCCGGACTCTCCCGTTGCCATCGTGCTCGACGAGCTGCCATGGCTGGCCGAGCAAGACGAGATATTCGACGGTGCCTTGCAGACCGCGTGGGACCGGCTGCTGTCACGACGTCCCGTGCTGCTCCTCCTGCTCGGCAGTGACCTGCACATGATGGAACGACTGACGGCCTATGACCGGCCTTTCTTCGGCCGGGCCGACAACCTCCTGCTCGGTCCGCTGAATCCCGCTGAGGTGGGCGAAGCGCTGAATCTGGCGGCAGCGGACGCCATTGACGCGTACCTCCTGTCCGGTGGGCTGCCCGGCATTCTGCGCGCCTGGCCGGATGGCGTCCCGGCACTCGAGTTCGCCGAACGCGAGTGCGCGGATCCGGCATCTCCGCTGTTCGGTGTCCCCGAGGCCGCGCTGCTCGCGGAATTTCCGGCACCTGACGTCACCCGCAGGGTGATCGAGGCGGTGGGAGGCGGCAACCGGACCCATGCCAATATCGCGTCCGAAGCCGGCAGCCGGACCGGAGCGATCCCGTCAGGGACGCTGACCCCGGTACTGCACAGGCTGGTCGGGGACAAGCACGTACTCGCCATTGACGAGCCGCTGTCGCTGCGGGCAACCAAGCCGGCGCTCTACCGCGTCGCCGACAGCAGCCTGCGCTTCTACCTGGCGATCGGAAGAACGGCCCACGACCTCAGCAAACGCGGCCGGGCCGAAGCGGCGGCAGACCTGGTCCTTCGCAGATGGCCATCGTGGCGCGGTCGTGCTGTGGAACCCGCCATCAGGGACGCGCTGTCACTCGCGGCCGCTGATCTGCCCTGGCCAGAGGCGACCGCCGTCGGCGGCTGGTGGAACCGTGCGTTCGACCCGGAGATCGACCTGGTAGGAGCCGACCGCGGACCTGTGGCCAGGAAGCTCTGGTACGTCGGCTCCGTCAAGTGGCTCGATCATCCTTTCGGTAGCCGGGACCTGGCCGAACTACAGCGCGGCGCCCTGCAGGTGCCCGGGTTCGACCTCCGTGAGACCGCGCTGATCGGCGTGTCTTGCACAGGCTTCACAGACTCAGCGGCCACCGGCCTTGCACTTTGCTGGCTCCCCGAGGACATCGTAGGTGCGTTCGCGTGAACGGAAACGGGTAGCCCAAGCCCGGATCGATGCTGACAGTCTGGCAGGCGAGCGTGCGTGTGGTCTGTGTGTCGAATATCGTGCGGACGGGCAGCTGTTCATCAGCGGAGGGTGTGGGATTCGAACCCACGATGAAGCTCACGCCCCATAGCGGTTTTCAAGACCGCCGCCATCGGCCACTAGGCGAACCCTCCGCCGACAACCATAGCGGGCGCCGCGCAGCGAAGCGCGCGCTGTAGGCCGTGCGGCGCGGACCGGACGCGCTGAGCAACCGAAGCCGCCACGCCGACGACACTGCCCACGCCATGCCGTCGCCCGAGCCAAGGTGCCTGACCAGCGACTACCCGAACGATCAGTCCTCAGCTCACGGTCTTGGTTTTGATGAGCGGCGCGTCCCGCGAGAGTTCCCGGAACCCGATGCTGTAGTACAGCCCGCGCGCTTTGGGATGCCCTGGCGCACCCAGGCAGGCGACGGTCGCGTGAGTGGCGCCGGCCGCCCGCGCCTCATGCATCGCGTGCAGCAGCATCGCCCTTGCCAGCCCCAGGCGCCGGTAGCCCGGATGGGTCCCGACCGGCTCGAACTCAGCGGTCTTGTTCGCTTCGTCGAGCCACATGATCGTCGAGGATGCCATCGTTCCGTCCGGTGCCTGCACCAGGATGTGCAGGTCGCCGCGGTACCCCGCCGTCTGCCGGACGCCCTGGTAGCCCTCGGCGGTGTACGTCGAGGGAGCCCAGGCGTCCAGATGGGCCTGGACCGCGGCCTCCGGCCCGGCCTCGGCGGCGGTGCGGAACCGGAATCCGCCCGGCAGCACCGGCTGTTCCACGTCGGTTAGATCCCGCTCGTTGAGCTGGTGCCAGGACCCGTCGTCGCCGAGCGCGGCCAGGTCGGTCTCATAGCCGTGCGCCGCCCATCGCCTCAGGCCGAACTCATCGGCGGCGCTCGGCACCACCGTGCGCTCGATGCCCGCCGCAAGGCCGTCGTACCAGTCGATCACCTCGTCAACCAGCCCGGCGTGGTCGGGATGGACCTGATACGTCAAAGCGGCGCCGGTAACGTCCTTCACCGACCCGTCGCTGCGCCTGACCTGGTGCGGAAGCCAGGCCCAGCCCCACGCCACTAGATTCCCGTCACTGAACCACAGCCGACGCGGCCAGCCTGCGCCGTTGGCGGCGTGCCCCTTGCCCCAGTTCCAGGCCAGCTCGCCGAACGTCGCTTCGGCGTTCACCAGGTCCAGGCGGGTGGCGGTGACACGCTGCGCCAGGCCCTGCATGAGCTGCACGTCCGCGGCGGTCACAAGCTCGAAGTTCGTCATAGTGCGCCACTGTGCCAGGACCCCGCAAAACCGTCGAACCGTTTTCTGGAGCCGCCGATCGCGGCAGTCGATCGCGGCAGCCGACTGCGGACTCAGACCGACGCGCGCGCGACCTGCGGGGGCGAACGCTGCCTGGTACGGCACTAGGTAGGCTCGCTGCAAAAGGAGGTCGCATGCTTCCCGCGTTCGGCTGGCAAGCGGTGCTTACCCAGTGGCAATCCGCACCTGTTGTCACGGCGTCCGCTGTTGTCGCCGCCGGCCTGTACCTGTGGGGCGTCGTCAGGGTGGCACGTCGGCATCCCGTCAAACCGTGGCCGGTCTGGCGGACCGGGATGTTCCTCGGCGGCCTCGCGATCGTCGTGCTCGCCTTGCAGAGCGGGATCGGCAGCTATGACGACGTGCTGTTGTGGGATCACATGATCCAGCATCTGTTGCTGGTCATGGCCGCGCCGCCGTTGCTGATCCTCGGCCAGCCGATCACGCTGCTCATGCACGCCAGCAAGAATCCGCTCCATACCTGGGTCAAGCGGGTGGTGCGCTCGACGGCGGCTAGTTTCCTGACCTGGCCGGTGTTCGGCTTCGCCGCCTACGCGGCGGCGATCGTGGTCGCGCACCTGACGGGCCTGGCTAATCTGACCGCGCGCAACCAGGCCGCCCACGAAGCCGAACACATAGCTTTCCTGGTCATCGGCTACCTGTTCTTCCTGCCGATCATTGGGTCCGAACCGATCAAGTGGCGGCTGTCGTACCCCACCAAGCTGGTCCTGCTGTTCCTCGTGATGCCGGTAGATACCTTCACCGGGCTGGTCATCAGCTACGGCAACCGTGGCACGCCTGGCCTGCCGATCGGACCGAGGCCGGCCTGGGCTGGCTCGGCGCTCGGCGACCTGCACGCTGGCGGCGCGGTGATGTGGGTCGGCGGGGACGCGATCATGTTCGCGCTGATGATGGTCGTGTTCTTGATGTGGAGCACAGACAACAGCGCCTCGTCACGCAAACGAGGCTGGCTGGAAGCCGCCCGGCGCGCGACCGTAGCCCCGGCATCGGTCGCGTCGGCTGCGGATATCGACGACGATGACGAACAGCTTGTCGCCTACAACGCGTACCTGAACCGCCTCAACGAGACAGGCAGGCAGTAGCAACCCCAGCAACCACGACCCTAAGCGTCAGCGTTCCGCCACGACGTTGCTGTCCGCAGCCCCGCCACCCGCCCCCGGACGGCCTGGCCCGCACTGCCCGGCGGCCCCAGCGGTCACCCAGGGCCCGCTACGAAACAAACCACATGATCATGAAACTGGCTTCAGCTACCGCCGCGCGGATTCCCACGGCCGGGCCGCCTCCCGAATGCGCGACACCCCGACACCCCGACACCCCGACACCCCGACACCCCGACACCCGCGACACCCCGACAGCGCGACACGCCGGCTAGCAGTATCTAGCGCAATCTAGGGAACTCGCTAGATCGCGCCATAGGCTGCTATGCCGTGGATCCGGTGCGAAATCCGTACGCTCCAGGCGCTGGCCAGCGCCCGCCCGAACTCGCCGGGCGGGATAGAGAACTCGCCCAGTTCGAAGTGGTGCTCGAACGCGTGGCCAAGGGCAAGCCCGAACGCAGCATGGTGCTGACCGGTCTGCGCGGCGTCGGCAAGACCGTGCTGCTCAACGCGTTCCGCTCGATGGCGATTCATCGGCTCTGGGGGACCGGCAAGATCGAGGCCAGACCGGACCAGTCGATTCGTCGGCCGATCGCCGGAGCGCTGCACATGGCCGTGCGCGAACTCGCTCCCAGGCACCGCGCGCCCGACCGGATCGATGAGTTCCTCGGCGTGCTCAAGGCCTTCATGGCGCGCGATCCCAAAGCGGCTAAAGGCAGTCCGCTTAGCCATATCGGCATCGATGTGCCGATGGCCCGGGGCCGGGCGGACTCGGGCGATCTTGAGATCGACCTGACCGAACTGCTGACCGACGCCGCCACGATCGCCTCGGACCTGGCTGTCGGCATCGCGCTGTTCATCGACGAAATGCAGGACATACCGGCACCCGACATCTCGGCGCTGTGCGCCGCCTGCCACGAACTGTCGCAAAACGGCGGCCCGCTGATCGTGGTCGGGGCCGGGTTGCCGCACTTGCCGTCGGTTCTGTCGGCGAGCAAGAGCTACTCCGAGCGATTGTTTCGATATGTAGCTATTGACCGTCTCGACAGATCGGCCGCCGACATCGCCTTGCTCGCGCCGGCCAGGCGGGAGGGCGCCGATTTCCAGTCGGCCGCGCTCGACGCGCTGTACGCGGCGGCTGATGGCTACCCCTATTTCGTTCAGGCGTACGGAAAGGTCACCTGGGATGTGGCGGCAACAAACCTGGTCACGGTCGGAGATGTCGCCGTGGCCGCGCCGCTTGCGGCTGGCGAGCTCGCCGTGGGATTTTTCGGCAGCCGATATGAGCGCGCCACCCCGGCCGAGCGCGAATACATGCGGGCGATGGCGTTGCTCGGCGACGATCCGGTGCCGACCGCCCAGGTGGCTGATGAACTCGGACGGAAGCCGTCCAGCGTGTCGCCGGCCAGGGACAGCCTGATCAAGAAGGGCCTGATCTACAGCTCAGAGCGCGGTCTGATCGCGTTCACCGTCCCGCACTTCGGCCGCTTCCTTCGCGCCCAGCCCAGCTAAGGCTAAGGTTCTCTACGGCTATCTAGCGCACAACCTAGAAATGCCTAGATACCGGCAGAGGCCGGTGGGTCGGTACCAGGCACCGGGTCGCCGCGATGCGCCAGCCGCGACCGCGACCGCGTCGCCCGCCGCCGCCCGGCTCGGACCGGCCGCGATAGGTCGGCTGGCCACGGCAGCAGCGCACCGGTCGCGGTATCGACCAAGGCGGACAACACGACCGGCCGACGGTGCTCCAGCCGCACGGCGAACACAAGCTCGGCGTCCTTGCCCTCGCACTTACTCGCATACGCGACATACCGCCAGCACAACTCGCGCCATACGTCGGACGGTTTGTGACTGGCGATCAGCGAAGCGTGCCTGCGCCATTGCGCGCTGCGGTGCAACGCCGCCAGTGACTGCTCTGGGTTCACCACCCGCAGCTCGCAAGGCGCCGAATAGCCGATCCTCACCAGCACCTCGCGTATCTCCGGCGACAGCAGCCCGAGCACGATTAGCTCGGCCACCAGCATCAGGAGCAGCGCGATCCCCTGACCGGGCCAGCTTGGCAGCTTGATCGGCGGCAGTTTCATCGTCGCGATGGCCGCGACAGCGAGCAACGCTGACCTCGCGATCGTGCGCCCGGTCACCGGCGTCCGGCTGAACTCACCGAAACAGCCACACCCCACGTCCGGCCGCACGCTGCGCAACTCGATCAACGCGAACGTGGCGACCAGGAACAACAACCCGGTGCCAAGCCGCACTAGGCCAGCCGCGGCACCCGCGCCGAACCTGCTCGACGTCGCTATCAGCGCAAGAGCCAGGGCGAACTCGGTGGCGCACATGAACACGGCGAGCGGCGCGCGCAGATTGAGCGGGAACAGCGCGGTCGGCCCGAGCCCGGCGAGGACCGTTCTGGCCTGGACGACCTTGATGGCCTTGGCCAGGCAGCCACCGAGCAGCAACGCCGCCAGCAGCGGTATCTGCACATCGCCGAGTAGGGTCAGCATCTCAGCGGCCTATCGTCAGCGTCGCGTTGAAGCAACCCTGCTCAAGTTCGCCGCCCAGCGCGACGAAGCTGGCGAGCGTCAGGTCGGCGATCCGGCCGCGCGGCGAGGTCTTGCAGGCGATGCAATGGTCGTTGAACAGCCTGGCGGTCGGCGCGCATCCGGTGACCGGTAGCGTCCAGCCAATGTTCGTGCACTCGTTCCTGACGTGCAAGGCCGAACCGATCGCCAGATACGGCAGCTCACGATAGGTCTGAGCTTGGCCGGGGACGATGTTCGCGGCCTCGTCCTCGGCGCAGCCAGTGGCAGGGTCGACCGCTGGGTAGAAGACGCCGAGCACGCCGTACGGCTCGTCGGCCGAGTCGTGCCAGACCGCTGATCCGGTGATCGCGTCGGGCAGCCGGCCGCCGATCTGCGCGTGCGGTGGCAGATGATCACTGCGGTATGGCGGCTGAGGGCTGGTCGCGATGAGCCCGTGCAGCACGCCGCGGTGCCGGACGCCGATGATGTCGACCAGGTATCCGGGCCGCAGGTTCGGCAGCTTGACCTTGATCCGGACGCTGGCGAGCGGCGAGATCACGACGGACTGCGGTGCCCGCATCGCGCACTCGGACACCACCAGGCGCTCGGTGTCGCTTGCCAGGATGGTGCCGCATACTCGTCCGATGTTTGCCCAGACCCGGTCGGCGATCGCGGACTGGGACGGCACGATCCTGATGACCGCTTCGTCACCTGGTGTGAGCGCCGACGGCTCAAGTGGCTCGCCGCGCCAGGCGGTGGCGTCGGCCGTGAGCGCGAATCGTCGCTCACCAGCGGCGTGACCGATAGTAATGAAATGCGGGCTGATGTCGGTTATTGTGCCGGTGACCGCTCGATAGACGTGGCGGCCGGGCGCGTTGGCCTCCGAAGGTGTGGCGGCAAGGGCGGTCACGCTCCGGTTGCTCAATGGCCCGCTCACCCCGGCGAGACTGGCTGGTCCGGGCTGTGGCTGGAACACAGCGGCCTTAAGTAGCCGACGGCGGGCAAAGTGGCTGGTGTCGGCCGTAGTGGCACCTGGGCACCGGTCGCAGCACACCGTAGCCGATGTCACCCGGGCACCCGACCTTCCTGTGCGAGTTTCAATCCAGCGTTTCGACGATGCTTAGCTATCAGGCCTCAGTCAAGCGGTTTCAATGATCTTCTGGACGCTAAGTCTGACGGAGACACCTTTGGGGCAGAGCAGGTCGAGTCCTCGCGTTACGGGGATACAGTACTGACCGGCGTCGCGTTACGCAGGGTAGTGGAACATCGACGGGGTGTCGTGGGTACCGTTGATGGGTGAGCGTGGGGGGCGATCACGGGGGCCAGCGCGGTCGCGACGACGAGCAAACCGGACCGACCGGACTTAAGCCTGCCCAGAACCAGGTGCCTGCCCAGAACCAGGTGCCTGTCCAGAACCAGGTGCCTGTCCAGAACCAGGTGCCCGCGGCGCGGGTCCGCCCGATCGTCCGGGCTAACCCGGCACCGCCGAAGCCCAGGACGGCATCAACTGCGCGCAACGGCACCAGCCGGACCGCGGACCCGCCCACGCATCCCAAGGCCGCCGATGTGGACGTCGAGTTCCGCGAATTCGTCGAGTCCCGCGGCCGGTCCCTGCTGCACTCGGCCTACCTGCTCACCGGCAACCTGGCGGACGCCGAGGATCTCGTGCAGTCCGCGCTCGCCAAGACCTATCAGGCCTGGGGCAGGATCGAGGACCGCAACGCGCTCGATGGCTACGTTCGGCGAGCGATAGTGAATACGCATATTTCCTGGTGGCGGCGCCGCAAGGTGGACGAGTATCCGACCGACGACCTCCCTGACCAGCCAGTAGCCGACTCCTCGGCCAGCAGCGAGATCCACGACTCGCTGCGGCGCGCGATCGACCGGCTGCCGCACCGAATGCGGGCGGCGGTCGTGCTGAGGTTCTTCGAGGACATGACCGAGGCCGAGGTGGCCGACGTGCTCGGCGTCAGCCAGGGCACGGTCAAGAGCACAGTCTCCCGCGCGGTCGCCAAGCTACGCAGCGACGCGGACCTGCTTGCGGAGTGAAATCGCCGGCTGTCCGACCCGACCCGGTGACGGTTAGGCTCCGACATAAGAATGAGGCAGGACGCAGGAGGTTACCGTGCGCAGCACGATGATGGATGTTCCGCTGACCGTGACGAGGATCATGCAGTACGGCACCGCTGTGTTCGGCGACCGTGAAGTGGTGACCTACGGGACTGGCGGGACCCGGCGCCAGACCTACGCGGAAACCGGCGTCCGGGTGGCGAAGCTGGCGAACGCGCTGCGCTCGCTCGGGGTCGACGGCGACCAGCGGGTCGCGACGCTGATGTGGAACAACGCCGAGCATCTTGAGGCTTACCTCGCCATCCCCTCGATGGGCGCGGTGCTGCACACGCTGAACCTGCGGCTTGAGCCGGAAATTATCGGCTACATCGCCACGCACGCCGGCGACGACGTCGTGATCGTGGACTCGAGCCTGGTTCCGCTGCTGACGCCGGTGCTGCCGCATGCGCAGACAATCAGGCACGTGATCATCGCAGGTCAGGAGGCAGAAATATCGAGCGAGGCACTCGAGCACCTTTCGGGCGCGAGCCGCTCGGTGCATTTCTACGAAGCCTTGATCGCCGATCAGCCGTCCACCTTCGACTGGCCCGCGGTGGACGAACGTTCCGCCGCCGCCATGTGCTACACCAGCGGCACGACCGGGCACCCGAAGGGTGTCGTCTACAGCCACCGGTCAATGCACTTGCATTCGATGGCGGTCTGCACGGCGCAAGTGTTCGGGATCTCCGAGCCTGATCGCGTGCTGCCGGTCGTTCCGATGTTCCACGCCAACGCCTGGGGCCTGCCCTACGCGGCGGTCATGGCGGGCGCGAGCCTGATCATGCCCGACCGGTTCTTGCAGCCCGCGCCGCTGGTGGAGCTGATCGAAGCCGAGCGGCCGACGATAGCCGGTGCGGTGCCGACGATCTGGAACGGTCTGCTGCAGCACGTCAGGGAGCACGGCGGAGACCTAAGCTCGCTGCGCGTGGTCCCGTGCGGCGGTTCGGCGGTGCCGCACTCGCTGATGGAGGCCTACGAGAAGGAACAGGGCGTCACGATCCTGCAGGCCTGGGGCATGACGGAAACTTCGCCGCTCGGCAGCGTCGCCCGCCCGCCGGCCGGGGTCACGCAGGACGAGGCCTGGAGCTACCGTGACACCCAGGGACGGCTGATCTGTGATGTCGAAGCCCGCCTAGTCGGCGACGCCGGGGTGCCGCTGCCGCACGACGGCGTCGCGGTCGGCGAGGTGGAGGTCAGGGGGCCGTGGATCACGGGCGCTTACTACAAGGACGACGACCCTGAGAAGTTCAGGGACGGCTGGCTGCGCACCGGTGATGTGGGAACGATCGACCGGCTCGGCTACGTCACGCTGACCGATCGGGCGAAGGACGTGATCAAGTCGGGCGGCGAGTGGATCTCGTCGATGGAACTAGAGAACGCCCTGATGGCCCATCCCGACGTACTCGAAGCGGCGGTGATCGGGGTCGCGGATGAACGCTGGGGCGAACGGCCGCTCGCGACCGTCGTCCTCGGCAGCGGCGCGACCGCGACCGCGGCGGACCTGCGTGAGTTCCTTTCCGGGCAAGTGCCCCGCTGGCAGTTGCCTGAACGCTGGTCGTTCATCGCCGAGGTACCCAAGACCAGCGTCGGCAAATTCGCGAAGACGAAGATCAGGGACGCGTACGCGCGCGGCGACTACGAGGTGATCGAGGCGCGCTAGCCGACGCGGTGCCGGAAGCCGGGATCGCTTTGCAGCGGTCCGCCCGCTGCCGGTACCCTAGGTCAGCGGTTCCTCCCACAGAGGGCCGAGGAGGCTTCGCCTAGTCCGGTCTATGGCGCCGCACTGCTAATGCGGTTTGGGTTCGCGCCCATCCGGGGTTCAAATCCCCGAGCCTCCGCCAGCTGATACAGGGGTTTCGTCCGACAGACGAAACCCCTGTGTATTCGCGATCTGGCTGCCGATATATGTCGGCCGCTATTTGACGGCCATGCCGCAGTACACAGCCGTTGCTGGCGGGTTAGCGGCAGGCGGTGGTTCGGGACGCCAACTGGAACAGGAAACCACTCCGGGCTCGACGAGCTGAAGGCCATCGAAGAAGGCGGCAATCTGTTCCGGGCTTCGCAGCCGGTACGGCACCGGGTTTCGCTCGTTGTAGCGAGCCTGCGCCTCGTTGCCGGCTTCGCTGGTGTTCACGCCGTCGGCGATCACTAGATAGCTGCCCGTGGTCACGCCGGCCAGCAGCGCCCTGACGATCGAGGCTGCCTCATCGTCGTCGGCGATGTGGCCCAAGATCCCCAGCAGCATCAAGGCCACCGGCTGGGTCAGGTCGAGTGTCTGGGCGGCGGCGGTCAGGATAGCGTCGCAGTCGCGCACGTCGGCCTGTACGTAGGCGGTAGCGCGGCGGGACCGGGCGGTCAGCAAGGCGCGGGCATGCGCTAGCACGACCGGATCGTTGTCGACGTACACGATCCTGGAGGCCGGGGCGGTCCGATGCGCGACCTGATGGGTGTTGTCCGCCGACGGCAGTCCGGTGCCGATGTCCAGGAACTGCCGGATGCCCGGGGTGCCAGCCAGGTAACCGACCGCCCGGACCAGAAACTCGCGCTGCACGCGGGCAACCAGCGCGATTTCCGGGAACATGGACCGGACCTGTTCGCCGACGACACGGTCGACTGCGAAGTTGTCCTTGCCGCCGAGCCAGTAGTTCCAGATCCGGGCCGAATGAGGGACGCTGACATCAATCCCCGCGGGAGCATCCGGCTCCCGGCCACCGGGCGACTTCCCATGAGCTAAAGACATCATTTGCCTCCTCCCAAACCTCTTGCTGGAAGAGGCGAGCGGACCGAACCGGCAGCAGTCTAGTCCCGAGCTACGTGAGCGCGCGGACGCGCCGGGGTCAGCTCTGCGGAACGGGGTCTGATTACACAGACGTTACGTCGCCCGGCTGTACTCCAGGCAGACCCTGCTTGGAGGCACCATGTCCCCCTCGTTCAAACTCATGACCGTGGCGGTGGCAACCGCTGCCGCGGTTGCCCTGCCGCTCTCGGCTGGCTGCTCGGTCCTCGCCTCACCGGGCCCGGCTGCCGGCGGCGGAAGTGCTCACGGCGCCCACGGCTCGGGCTCGGGAATCGACCAGGGACCGACAACCCCGGCAACGTCGGCGCCGGCAGTCAAGCCGGGGCTGGCCGGCACGGCGATCATGCTCGACAGCGACGCCGAGCTGTTCGGTTATGACGTGGCGATCGACGCGTCCGGGCGCGCCTACGTCGGCTGGATCTCCGACCGGAACAGCGGGCGCAAGATCCATCTATGCACGCTGCCGCCAGGTGCTAAGCAGTGCGCTGGCGGCATCCAGACCGTTCTGTCCCCGGCTACCAGCGACTCGGCCACGGCACTGCAGGTGCTCGCGACCCCTGGTGGCAAGGTGACGCTGGTCTGGATGCACGACACCTTCGCGGCGGAGAATGGCCCGCAGGCGGACGAGATCGCCACGGCCACCTCCCAGCGCGGCGGCCCGCTGTCCAAGCCGACCGACGTGGCGACGGCGCCGAGCTTCGGCACGATGTTTGACGCGACGTTCGGCCCGAACGACAGCATCTGGGTCGTGACCGAGCGCTCCTCCGCTGGCGGTATCCAGGTCAGGGAGGGCCTGTCTGGCCCCTTCGTCAACCTGCACACCCCCTATGGTGTCGGCGGCGCCAGGCTGCGGTTCTCCGACGGAACCGGGGTTCTGGTGATTCAGAAGGCCGGCTCTATCGGGACGCCGGTCGACGCGGGCAGCTTCCGCAACGGCGACTTCTCTGGCTTCAGCGAGGTCGCGGACACCTGGACGGCGGGCGCGGTGATCGGGCTGACCGCGACGACCTCAGGAATCCGGATGATCACCAGCGTGGACAACGCCACCTACCACCCGGAGAGCTGGAGCTGGGGCGGCAGCGGCTTCGGCCAGCCGACGCTGACCGGAGACCTCAACAACTGCGCGCCGAGTAGCCACGACTTGGTCTCCGACGCCAGCGGCCGGGTCGCCGACGCGTCAGAGGAATGCTCGGACGTGGCCATCGCAAACCTTTCCGATACCAGGCACGCCGTGGTCACGAGGTTCCCGGTGCGCGGCACGTTCGCTGGTGGGCCCCCGCAACTCGCCACCACCCCGCGCGGCACTGGCTGGGTCGCGTGGTCGATCGAGGGGACGATCGCCGACAAGCTGTTCGTCACGCCGATCGTGCTGCCGGGCCTGGTCGTCACCTCCTCGGCCCCAGATCCCGGCAACTAGGTACGGCCGCCGGCCCGCGCGGCTGCCATAGCGACAGCAACCGGCCCGCCCCTGCCTCCGCCTCCACCGCCACCCCGGCAGCTCGGGGCCCACGACGTCGCCATAACGACAGCCAGGGTCCCACGCTGCTCCGGGCAGGCAGAGCCCGGCAGCAGCCAGGGGACCACGCTGCTCCGCCCGGCAGGCCAGGCCAGCTGGGAGCCCGCGCGGACGCCAGGACGAGCACCGGCCGCCGCTGCGGTCCGGAATGGCACGTCCCGCAAAACGAAAGCGAGGCCGGGCTGGATGAGGAACCGGCGGTTAGTAATCTGCGTGCTCTAAACGGCATTGTGCACGGGTACGGTCAATCCTCCTTAGCCCGAGCGCTCGGTGGATCGTGTTTGAGCGCCATAAGTACGGGCAGCCGCAATAGTCGCAGGGCCCAAGCGGGCCACATCCATGTGGGCGACGCGACGGCAATACGACGAGGAGTCCAATACGACGAGGAGTCACAGTGTCAACATGGAACGACATGCACACGGACGCTGCTAACGAGCCGACCCTATCCGGGGAACCGGTGCCCGGCGAAGAGCTTGGCATCCGGGTGGTATCAGAAGACGAGATGGAACCGGCCGGCGTCATAACCGACATTCCGGACGCTGACGCACCGACGCCGGACGTCGAGCCCGCGGACGAACTGACGCCGGACGTCGAGCCCGCTGACGCCTCAGTTTCGCAGACGCGGGCGGATGACGATCGGCGCTGGCAGGAGATACTCGGCCGTTTCGTCGACGATCCGCGTGGCTGCGTTCAGGCGGCGACGGACCTGGTCGAGGACGACCTATCTACGTTCGCGGCGCTGGTGAGCCGTCGGCGGGAGAGCATGCACGATGCCTCCCCCGGTGAGACCGACGCCAAGACCGAACAGATGCGTCAGGCCGTGATGACCTACCGCGACATCAGCAGGCAATTGGCTGCGAGCACGAGAGTCGTTAGCTGATTTCGCCGGCCATCCGAAGCGGAACGGAATACGAGCAAGAGCGCGCCAGATCTGGCGAGGCAAAGATGGCGGGCCGCAGCCGCTAACCGCAGATCGATGCACTCGTTACGAAGGAGAAGATGATGTCTGCCTTGTCGATAATCCTGATCATCGTGATCGTCATCGCGGTTGTTGCCGTCGGTGGTACCACGCTCGGCATCGCGGGGCGGCGTCGCAAGCTGCGTGAGCGTTTCGGGCCCGAGTACGACAGGGTCGTCGCCGAGCGTCAGAGCCGCAGGCTGGGCGAGGCGGAACTGGGCCGTCGAGAGCAGCGGGTCCAAGAACTTTCCCTGCTGGAACTCAGCGACGAGGACCGGGAGCGGTACGCGGAGCACTGGACTCGCGTTCAGGAGCGGTTCGTCGAGGCGCCGTCCGAGGCGGTCGCTGAGGCGCAATCGCTGGTCGAGACGGTCATGCGCGAGCGAGGCTATCCGGTCATGGACTATGACCAGACAGTCGCTGACCTGTCAGTCGAGCACGCCCGAGTGCTTGACCGGTTCCGCTCGGCCCATGCCATCAGCGAGCGGGCGGCCTCCGGTCAGGTCGGGACTGAGGATCTGCGGACCGCCATGCTCTACTACCGCGAGCTCTTCGATCAGTTGCTCGCGACCCAGGCAAGCTCCGCGTCGTAGGCACCCGATCGACAGGCGCTAGTACGTCGTCCGCTGCGTCGGGTCGATGAAGACGAGCGGCGTTAGCGGCAGAATCTCGGCCAGCCGGCGATCGAGCCGGTCGGCCAGGTTCTCCGCATCGTCGCCGTCGATGTTGCCGTCGAGCGAAACGCGGGCGGCGACGATGAGACGGTCAGGGCCGAGGTGCATGGTCCGCAAGTCGACCAGGTCGGTGACGCCAGCTCCTCGGGGCCCCGCGGTGTCGTGAGAATTCGCGGTGCGGCCGAGTGCCAGGATGCCCTCGAATACCGAAAATCCGGCACCAGCGACAAAGATGCCGAACGCCGCGAGCAGCGACCAGAAATAGCGCTCTTGCCCGTAGCCGAACGGGTGCTCAGCGTCGGCTGGCTTGCTGCCCCGTTTCAGCGACGTCAGCAGGAATCCCTGGTTGAGGGTGTCTGCCGCCGAGTGTGCTGCCTCGGCCAGGATCGCGCTTGAACCGGTCAACACGCCGGCGACGATCTTAATCAGCGTGACCGACAGGTTCGCTAGACCGGCGATCACAACCGTTCGCCGGGTTCCGGCCAGGGATGGGGCTTTCGATCAGCGCGTCCGGCTTCGCCGAACTCTACGACCGGCTACGATACGGCGCCGAATGGGGTGAGCAGGACTGCCTCGGCGCGCTGAATCACATCAACCCGGCGCAGGTCGCGGCGGCGGCGCGCAGCGTGTCGAAGGGCCAGGCTGTCTCGCTGGCCGGGCCGATCGAGCATGGACCAGCAACGGATAACCCCCAGCCATGTCTGCACGACCTCAGCCTCCCGCAACGTGACGGCGGGTCGTGCGGTCTGCATTTCGCGACGGACTCGGTGGCCCTGAACGTCCACGGAAACGCCGATAGCCATTTCGACGCTTTGTGCCATGTGTCCTATGACGGCACGTTCTACAACGACCGCCCGGCCGACCGCTCCGGTGCGGCCGAGTTGTCCGTCGACGTAGTTGCCGCGCACGGGATCGCCGGGCGCGGGGTCCTGCTCGACATACCGAGGCTGCGCGGAATCGACTGGCTGGAGCCCGGCGATCACGTCACCGCTACCGACTTGGCTGAAGCAGAAAAAATCGCAAGGCGTCGAGGTGGGGACAGGCGATCTGCTGTTCGTCAGGGTCGGCCACCGTAGGCGCCGTCAGGAACTGGGTCCATGGGACGTGGCTGCCGCTCGTGCCGGGCTGCACCCGCAGGCGGTGGAGTTGCTCGCCCAGTGGCAGGTTGCCCTGCTTGGCAGCGACGGCAACAACGACACCGCGCCGAGTATGACTGATGGCGTCGATTTCCCGGTGCACGTGCTCGCGATCCGCGCGCTTGGACTGCCGCTGCTCGACTACCTGGCGCTGGAAGATCTGGCGACGGCCTGCCAATCCGCCGGCCGCTGGTCCTTTCTGTGCGTGGTCGCCCCGCTGCGGCTGACTGATGGCACTGGGTCGCCGGTGAATCCGATCGCCCTGTTCTGATTCGGGTGACGCATCCATCCCGGTCGCAGATGTTTGCCGCACCTCACCCGGGTAGTGCGGTGACATGGCGACGTTGCCCTGGATGCGGACCCGGCCCTCCGGTGAGGTCGCGCATGGCATTGACCGGATGATCGGCAACATCGAGACCGGCCGGTTCGAGCGCAGCCTCTCCGCGCTCATGGCCGCCGGATCGGTCGTGACCGCGGCGGAGATCTTCTTCGAGCACGACAGCGCAAGCTTCGGCAACAAAATGATGTGGATCCCCGTAGCGCTCGGCCCGGTCGGAGCCGCGGCCGGGGTCGCCGGATTTTTCAGCAAGCGAATGGCTAAGACAGCGTTGCCGATCGCCTCGGCCGCGATCGTCGCTAACGGACTGCAGGGTACTTACCTGCACGCCAGAGGCATCGCCCAGAAGCCGGGCGGATGGTCCAACGCCAGGTACAACATGGAAATGGGGCCGCCTGTCCTGGCTCCCTTGCTGGTCACCATGGTGGGCGGGATGGGCCTGCTCGCCGCGGTCCTCCGGCGGGAGCAATGAGCACACCCGCCGCACCATCGCCACGAGGTCGATTCCCCGGCTTGCACGTGATGAGCCAGGAGCGGCACTGGGATGACGTGACCGCGGACCTGATCAGGGCCCGGGTCGCCGAACAGCCAGCACCGCGGTTCTTCACCGCGGCGGAACAGTCGGCCGCTCAGGCACTGGTGGGCCAGCTGCTCGACCAGCCACAGGACGACCTGGGCGTGCCGGTGATGTTGATGATCGACGCCAGGCTGGCTGACGGCCAGACCGACGGCTGGCGGTACGAGGACATGCCAGAAGACGGCCAGGCTTGGCGCGACACCCTCGTGTACCTGGACCGGGACGCGAAGGAGCAGTTCGGCGCCGGTTTCGCGTCCTGCCAGCGCGACGAGCAAGCCCGCGTGATCCAGGCCGTCCAGGACCTCGGATCGTCGCCCTGGCACGGCCTGCCAGCGGCGAGAGTCTGGAGCCTGTGGACCAGGTACGCCTGCACCGCGCTGTACGCCCATCCAGCGGCGTGGGACGAGATCGGCTTCTCCGGCCCTGCCTACCCGCGCGGTTACAAGAACCTGGGCGTCGACACGCGTGAGCCCTTCGAGGTCAAGGACGCCAAACCCGCCGATGACCCGGTCAGGGAGCGGCTGTGATGGCAGACCCCGTGGCAGGCAGCAGCGCCGTCCGGGCACGGAACGAGTCGGCGTGGCTGCTGCCGAATGACGGCTCGAGGACCAGCCACCAGCTCCGTCGGGACATGCGGAGATTCGCTGATGACGACGAGGTCGACCTGGTCATCGTCGGCTGCGGGGCCGGCGGCTCGGTGCTCGCGCAGCGCCTCGCCCGGTCGGGCTGGCGCGTGGTCGCACTGGACGCGGGACCGTTTTGGGATCCGGACGCCGACTGGGTCAGCGACGAGGCCGGGTCGCACCACCTGTACTGGACCGACCCGCGCGTGATCACAGGCAAGGACCCAGTGCCGCTGGGCTCGAACAACTCAGGTCGCGGCGTCGGCGGCTCAATGATTCACTACGCGGGCTACGCGCCGCGGTTCCACCCGAGCGACTTCGCCACCCTGACCAATGACGGCGTCGGCGCCGACTGGCCGATCGGGTACTCCGAGCTGCGGCCGTATTACTCCGCGATCGAAGCCGAGCTGCCGGTCGCCGGCGAGAGGTGGCCGTGGGGCGATCCGCATGGTTACCCGCACCGGCCCCATCCAGTGGGCGGCAACGGCGAGTTGTTCCTGCGCGGAGCGCGCAAGCTCGGCATCACCGCGAAGGTCGGCCCGGTGGCGATCGCCAACGGCAGGTTCGGCAACCGGCCGCACTGCATCTACCGGGGCTTCTGCCTGCAGGGCTGCAAGGTAAACGCCAAGGCCTCGCCGCTAGTTACCCACATCCCCGACGCCCTCGCCCGCGGTGCGGAGATCCGGGCCGACTGCATGGTCACGCGGATCGAGGTCAGTGACCGTAGTGGCCAGGTGACTGGGGTGCACTACGTCAAGGGCGGCGTCAGCCGGTTTCAGCGCGCGGCCATGGTCGCGGTCGCCGGGTACTCGATCGAGACGCCGCGGCTGCTGCTGAACTCGGCTTCCAGGCGTTTCCCTGACGGCCTGTGCAACGAATTCGATCAGGTTGGCCGCTACCTGATGGTGCAGGGCGCACCGCAGACCGCCGGCCGGTTCGACGCCGAGGTCCGGATGTACAAGGCGCCGCCGCCCGAGGTCAGCACCGAGGAGTTCTACGAGACCGACCCAGGCAAGCCCTATCAGCGCGGCTTCTCCGTGCAGACGGTCTCGCCGCTGCCGATCACGTGGGCCGAGCATGTCGCGGCCCAAGGGCACTGGGGCCGGGCACTGCGCGACTACATGAGCGACTACGTGCACTGGGCCTGCCTGGGTGCCTTGTGCGAGTTTCTGCCGCTGCCCGGGAACAGGGTGTCTCTCGCTGATGAGAAGGACGTGTACGGCCTCCCGGTCGCGCGGTTCTCCTACACGCAGTGCGACAACGACGTGGCGCTGGTCAAGGCGGCCCAGCAGGTCATGGAAGACATCTTGAAGGCCGCTGGCGCCGACGAGGTGGTCACGATCAAGCGCTACGCCCACCTGGTCGGTGGCGCCCGGATGGCCAAGGACGCCAGGCACGGGGTCGTGGATAGCAACTGCAGGGCCTTCGCGGTGCCCAATCTGTACATCACCGACGGCAGCGTGCTGCCCACCCAGGGCAGCGCTAACCCGGCTCTCACGATCATGGCCGTGGCCGCGCGCACCGCCGATCACCTGATCTCATCCGCGCGCAGCGGTACCGGCTGACCGTCGCACTTACCAAGGAGGAACGTCGTGGCAGCAACAGTTGCTGATTTCCTGCTCGAGCGCCTGCGCGCTTGGGACGTCGAGCACGTCTTCGCCTACGCGGGCGACGGCATCAACGGCATTCTTGCCGCCTGGGGCCGGGCCGAAAACAAGCCGAAGTTCATCCAGGCGCGGCATGAGGAGATGGCCGCCTTCGAGGCGGTCGGTTACGCGAAGTTCACTGGCCAGGTGGGGGTTTGCATGGCCACCTCTGGCCCAGGGGCGATCCACCTGCTGAACGGTCTTTACGACGCCAAGCTTGACCACGTGCCCGTGGTCGCCATCGTCGGCCAGACGAGCCGCAGCGCGATGGGCGGTTCGTACCAGCAAGAGGTCGACCTGCTCTCGCTGTTCAAGGATGTCGCGAGCGACTACGTTCAGATGGTCACGGTGCCCGAGCAGCTACCCAACGTCCTGGACCGTGCGATCAGGATCGCGATGGCCGAGCGCGCCCCGACGGCGATCATCATCCCGTCGGATGTGCAGGAACTCCCCTATTCGGCGCCTAGTCACGCGTTCAAGATGGTGCCTTCCTCGATCGGCACCGACTGGCCGACGACGTCGCCAGCCGATGACGCGATCCGGCGGGCGGCGGAGGTACTCAACGCCGGCGCGAAAGTGGCGATCCTGGCCGGGCAGGGCGCCCGCGGCGCGAGGCGCGAGCTTGAGCAGGTCGCCGAACTGCTGGGCGCCGGGGTCGCGAAGCCGCTGCTCGGCAAGGACGTGCTTTCCGACGAGCTGCCGTACGTGACCGGCTCCATCGGCCTGCTCGGCACCCGTCCAAGCTACGAGCTGATGATGCACTGCGACACACTGCTGACCGTCGGGTCCAGCTTCCCCTACACGCAATTCCTGCCCGCCTTCGACCAGGCCCGTGCCGTGCAGATCGACATCGACGGCAAGTTCATCGGCATGCGGTACCCGTACGAGGTCAACCTCGTCGGGGACGCGGCCGCCACCCTTCGTGCCCTGATCCCGCACTTGCGGCGCAAGGAGGATCGGAGCTGGCGGGAGGCCATCGAAGCCGGCGTGCAGCGCTGGTGGGAGACCATGGCCATGGAAGCGCACGTGGAGGCTGACCCGATCAACCCGATGCTGCTGTTCCGCGAGCTCTCCGACCGGCTGCCGCAGGACGCCATCGTGACCGCGGATTCTGGGTCCTCGGCGAACTGGTACGCCAGGCAGCTCAGGTTCAGCGGCGAGATGCGCGGCTCGCTTTCTGGCAACCTGGCGACGATGGGACCTGGGGTCCCTTACGGCATCGGCGCCAAGTTCGGAAACCCGGGCCGGCCAGTCATCGTCTTCGCCGGCGACGGCGCCATGCAGATGAACGGCCTCGCCGAGCTGATCACGATCAAGCACTACTGGCAGGAATGGGCCAACCCTCGGCTGATCGTCGCCGTCCTGCACAACAACGACCTGAACCAGGTCACCTGGGAAATGCGGGCGATGGAGGGCGCACCAAAGTTCACCGAGTCCCAGCAGTTGCCTGACGTTGCCTACGCATCCTTCGCCAGCAGTCTCGGACTCATCGGCATCGAGGTCGACAAGCCAGATCAGGTAGGCACAGCCTGGGATCGCGCGCTGTCCGCCGACCGGCCAGTGGTGCTCGACGTGCGCACCGACCCGGACGTACCGCCCGTGCCGCCGCACGCCACATTCGAGCAGATCAAAGACGCCGCGAAAGCCATGCTAAAGGGAGATCCGAACCGCCTCGGCGTCATCAGGGAAGGAGTCATGACCAAGGTGCAGGAGTTCCTGCCGCACCACGGCGAACAGTCCTGAACAACCGCGCGTCATCGTGAAAAGATCGCGAATAGCTCGCCGCATGGGCGCGTGGCTCTTGTGGTGGGTATTGCTCATGTCTTTCTGGGTGATACTCGATGATTCCATTGATGCCGATGAATTGCTGGCCGGCGCCGGTGCCGCCGCGCTTGGTGCGTTCCTCGCCGAACTCGCGACCTCTCAGGCGGCCAGCCAGGTGCGTGTCCGGATCGAGTGGCTCGTTCCGGCCATGAGCCTGCCGTGGCAGGCCATTCGCGATACCGGCCTGATATTTCTGGAGTTGTGGCGTTGCCTAGTGCTTGGACGTGAGCCGCGAAGCGGGTTCCGGGAGCAACCCGTGCGTTTCGGCCCGGACACAGCCGAAGGAAGGACACGCAGGTCCCTGCTCATCGGCGGGCTCTCGGTGGCACCCGCCAGGTTCGTGCTCGGCCTGGACAGCGACCGCGGGGTCATGATCGTACACGAACTGGCGACGAGGGAGCAGGAGACAACCGGGTGAACGCCTACTTGATTACCGCCATCGTCATGCTGATCGCGCTCATCCCGTGCGGCATTGTGGTGCTTAAAGACAGCGCGATGGACGCGGTGGTGGCATTCGAAGCCATCGCGTCCATCGTCGTAATAATTCTGATGCTGGTCGCCGAAGGCCTCAACAGGACCGGGGAATTCGAGCTGCCGGTTCTGGGCGCGGTTCTGATCTATGGCAGCGGACTCGTATTCGTGCGGTTCATGGAGCGGGGACTGTGACGATGCGGGCGATCGCGGCCGACATATTCCTTGGTCTCAGCGCAGCAGTGGTTATCATTTCCTCCATCGGCATCCTTGTCATGCGGAACGTCTACGACCGGGTGCACTACGTCACGCCGATCTCGCTGGTAGCACCTGTCGCGGTGGGGATCGCGATCCTGATCACGTCCGGGTGGTCAAGCCGCAGCGCGCAGACGTGGCTGGCGATCGGGTTCATGCTGATCGCCAGCCCCTTCCTCAGCCATGCCACGATTCGCGCCGCGCGCATCAGGGCGACCGGTGACTGGCGGCTGGCCCGGCCCGACCAGGCGGATCAGGCCGGGGACCCGCGATGATCGTCATGGACGCGCTGCAGGTTACGGTCCTCGTGCTGGTCGCGGCCGGGGCGGTCGGGGTGGTGCTGATCAGGACGCCAGTCCGCCAGGTGGTCGCCCTCAGCATGTACGGACTGGTGCTCGCGCTGTTGTTCCTGGTCTTCCAGGCCCCCGACGTGACGCTGTCAGAGCTCACCGTCGGCGCTGTGGCCTTGCCGATCCTGCTGCTGCTCACCTTGGCAAAGGTCAGGGAGCGCGACAAGGAGCACGACAAGTGAGCCAGGCCCAGCGGCGCTGGGTGTTCCTGGCCGCCATCGCCGGCTTGGCGGCTTTCTATCTATGGGGCTTGGTCGGCCTACCGGGTTTCGGCAACTACCCAGGCCCGTACGGGTTCCTCATCAACAAGCTCGCGATCGGCCAGACCAATGCCACCGGTGTGGTGTCGGCCGTCAACTTCGAGTACCGCGGGTTCGACACGGTCGGCGAGGAGTTCATCCTGTTCGTGGCTGCTTGCGGGGTGAGCGTCGTGCTACGTCACCTTCGAGGCGAGTGCGAGCGGCCGGATCTCGAGTCCGGGCTCGGGGCGGACGAGCCCTCGCCCTCTGACGCCGTCAGGCAGGCCGCGCTGGTCTTCGTCGGACCCGTTGTGGTGATGGGCTGGTTTCTGGCATCGCACGCGCAGACCAGCCCGTCCGGCGGCTTCCAGGGCGGCATCGTGCTCGCGACCGCCTTCATCTTGATCTACCTGTCGGGCGGACTGCTGACCTTCCGGCGGATAAGCCCGGTCGACCTGACCGACGCGGTGGAGGCCGCGGGTGCGGGCGGGTTCGCGGCCGTCGGGGTCGCGGCGGTGTTGATGGGCCTTCCTTACCTGGACAACTACCTGCCTCTTGGCACCAGGCCGGGCGCCGTGAGTTCATCGGGCACCATCGCGCTCATCAGTTTCTTCGTCGGCATCGAGGTAGCCGCCGCGTTCGTGCTGATCGTCGGCGAGATGCTTGAGCAGACGCTGCTCGTGCAGCGGGAGGTCGGCCGGTGAGCATCATCCCCTACCTGGTAGTGGTCTGGGTTCTGGCCGTGGGACTGTACGGCGTCGTCACCAGCCGCGATCTGGTGCACCAGATCATGTGCCTGATCGTGGTGCAGTCATCCACCTATGTGCTGCTGCTCGCGGTCGGCTACCGCCGTGGCGCTGTCGCTCCGTACTTCTCCGACATCCCGGTGCGCACTCCTGCCGTCGATCCGGTGGTCCAGGCGCTGGCGCTAACCGACGTGGTGGTGGAAGCCGCTGTCACCGCGCTGCTGCTCGCATTCGCCATCCAGGCGCATAAACGGTTCGGCACCCTTGACCCGCAAGAACTTGTCCAGTTCAAGGGCTGAGGTGCCAAGCCATGGACCAGCTTGTGCCGCTGCCGGTCGTGATACCGCTGCTCGTGGCGGCCGCGACAGCCGCGCTCACCCCGTTGCTGCGCGACCGGCGCAGGCTCCTCGACGGCATCGCGATCGTCGCGAGCGCGGTAACAGCCGTCATACTCGCGGTCATTACCTACCGGACGGCGCGCGGCGAGGTCGTCTACTGGTTCGCTGGCTTCCGGCCGTTGCACCACATTGCCCTTGGGATAGATTTCGCCGCTGACCCGATCGGCGCCGGCCTGGCGGGCCTGGCCGCCGTGCTGGTGACCGTCGCGATGGTCTTCTCCTGGCGGTACTTCGAGCGCGTCGGCACCTATTACCACGCGCTGATGCTCACGTTCCTCGCAGGAATGGCCGGGTTCTGCCTGACGGGCGACATCTTCGACCTGTTCGTCTGGTTCGAGCTGATGGGCGTCTCCGCCTACGCGTTGACCGCGTACCGGCCCGAGGAACGGGGCCCGCTGCAGGGCGCGCTGAACTTCGCGATTACCAACAGCGTCGGCGCTTATCTGTCCCTATCCGGGATCGCCGTGATCTATGGGCGGACCGGCGCACTCAACATGGCCCAGATCGGCCGCGACCTGCATGGGCATCGGCCCGACGGTCTCGTGGTGGTTTCTTTCGTCCTGATCATCACGGGCTTGCTGGTCAAGGGCGCGATCGTGCCTTTCCATTTCTGGCTGGCCGATGCCCACGCTGTCGCCCCGACGCCGGTCTGCGTGCTCTTCTCCGGCGTGATGGTGGAACTTGGGCTTTACGGGATCGCGCGGGTGTACTGGTCGGTGTTCGCGGACGTGCTCGGGCACCGGGCGACGATGAGCGCTATCTTCCTGACCCTCGGTCTGCTCACGGCCGTCGTCGGCGCCCTGTTCTGCTTCCGTGAGCGCCATATCAAGCGGCTGCTCGCGTTCTCCACGGTGAGTCACGCGGGCATGTTCCTCGCCGGTATCGGGCTACTGTCTCCGCTCGGGCTAGCCGGGGCAATGGTCTACGTGACCGGCCACGCGCTTGTCAAGGCGGCGCTGTTCCTCTGCGTCGGCATCGTGCTGCACCGGCTCGGCTCGGTGAACGAGACGGCCCTCCACGGCGCCGGGCGTCGGCTGCGGCTGACCGGTGTGGTCTTCACGCTGGCCGCGTTCGGGCTGGCCGACCTTCCGGTGTTCGCCACCTACCTCGGGAAGGGCTGGATCGAGGACAGCGCGACGTCGCAAGGCAAGGTGTGGCTCACGGTCGTGTTCGTCGGCTGCTCGATCCTGGTCGGCGGCGCGGTGCTCCGGGTTGCCGGCGGCGTTTTCTACGGGCTCGGCGATCCGCCGAGCGAGGACGCTGAGATGGCCAGCGAGGCATCGGAGGAGACCAGCGAGACCAACCTGGCCAAGCGCCGCACGCCGCTATCCATGATCGTCCCGGCTGTGGCCCTACTGCTGGCTGCGCTCGCGGTCGGCGTGCTGCCGCATCTCGGGCACGCGGTGGAAACGGCTGCCATCCGGTTCCAGGACCAGGGTGCTTACAACGCCGCGGTGCTGTCAGCTTCGAACGTCAGCCACCCGGCGGTGCCGTTCGCCCCTCCGGCAGCCGGGGTGACGGCCGCGGACCTGCTGACCGGGACCGGTTCAGGGGTCGGCGCGGTGCTGCTCGCGTTGGCGGCACTGTACTGGCGTCGGCTGCCGGTGCTGCGGCGCGGATTTGAGCCCGGCACCGGGCTGGTCCGCCCGATCCGGCGTTTCCAGAGCGGTGTGGTGAACGACTACGTCACTTGGGTCGCGCTTGGCGTCGCATGCCTGGGTGGCGTGCTCGCGCTGGCCATCAGGTAGGCGTCGCCACAGCCGCTCGTCATCGGTGTTTCTGATACTCGCCGACGCCAGTTCTCCGTCCCGAGCGCGTCGCAGATCTCCACAGGTCTCCACCGCCTGGTCAGCGGCCGCCGAGCCGAGCGGCGCGGAGATGAGACCGGTGAGCAGCAAGACCCCGAGCATGGCTAACTCCGGCGGTAGGCGGCGGCGTCTTGCTCGCGGAATTCGACGCCGAGCCCCGGCGCGCCCAAGTCTGGTATCAGCGCGCCGCCGACAGGGTCGAGCGTGCCGTCGAGGAACATTCGTTCGATGCGCTGGTGGTCGTGGAAATACTCGATGTGGCGCAGGTTAGGTGCGGTCGCGCCGACGTGAGCGTGGACGTGGGGAGCGCAGTGCGCGGATATATCCATGCTGTGCGCTTCAGCGAGGGCCGCCGCGCGGAGAAAGCCGGTAATCCCCCCGCACCTGGTCACGTCGAGTTGCAGGCAATCGACCGAGCCTGCGTTGATCAAACGGGCCGAGTCAGCCAGCGTCCAGCTGTACTCCCCGGCAGCCACATCCGGCTCGATCTCCTGACGTACCTGCGCTAGCCCGGCAAGATCCTGGCTTGACACTGGTTCCTCGAACCAGCTCACGCCGTAGTCGCGGAGCCATGTGCCGACCCTGACCGCTTGCCCGGTCCGGTAGGCGCCGTTGGCGTCGACATACAGGTCGGCGTCCGGACCTATGCAATCCCTCGCCAGGGAGACCCGGGCCAGGTCCCGGCGCTCGTTGCGGCCCCAGCACTCGCCGATCTTGATCTTCACGCGAGGTATCAGCTTGTCGCGCACCCACCCGGTGAGTTGATCGCGGGTCTGGGCTTCGTCGTAGCTGATAAAACCGCCACTGCCATAGATCGGCACGTCATCGCGAACCTGGCCGAGCAGGCTGGCGAGGGAGACGTCGAGTATGCGGGCCTTCAAATCCCACAACGCGATGTCCACCGCGGAGATGGCCATCGCCGTGACGCCCTCGCGTCCGACGTTTCTGACCGCCCTGCTCATCCGCTCAGCGGCGGCGGGTACGTTCATCACATCGCCGCTGATCACCTCGGGCGCGAGGTGATCAGCGATGACTTCGCCCACGGCCGGTGAGCCGTAGGTCCAGCCCAGACCGGCCACCCCGGCCGCCTGGGCCGTGACCACGACCATCGTCGTCGAGTCCCACGCCAGCGTGCCATCGGACTCGGGACTGTCTGTCGGAACGACGTAGACAGCGCTGGCCACTTCCTCGACCGGAATTTGCGATGGCTTCATCGCGCTTCCCTTGATGCCTTGCCTAGGGCCAGCTTGGAGACCAGCGGCGCGTGCTGGGATATCCACATCTGCACCGAACGGTCGTGCGACCGGTCGCCGAAGTCGCCCCTGGCGCCGAAGTCATGGCCGTCGGGTCCGTCGGCAGGCGCGAACAGGTTGTCCGGCCGGCCTTCCGCCGCAATCGCGTCGGTCTGCTGTGAGTCATAGCCTGTCCTGGCCAGGTACCGGTCTAATAGCGCTGGCGCGACGCGGTTGGCGATGAGCGTAGCCGCGGTGGTGCCGCCTACCCAGTACTGCTTCCGGCCCGGGTGATCGGCGGCGTAGACGATGCCGCGAGCGGCGACCTCCGGCTCGTAGATTGGCGGCACTGGCTGCGGATGGCGCGGAAGCTTGGACCGGACCCAGGAGAACTGTGGGGTGTTCACCGCGGGCATCTGCACCAGCGTGATCTGAATCCCTGACCGCTCATGCAGCAGTTCGCAGCGCAGCGATGAGGTGAAGCCGCAGATCGCGTGCTTGGCGCCGCAGTAGGCCGACTGCAGCGGGATGCTGCGCTCGCCGAGCGCAGACCCGACTTGGACGATGGCGCCCGCGTCGCGTGGCCGCATCAGGTTCAGTGCGGCCATCGTGCCGTGCACGAAGCCGAGGTAGCTGACTTCGGTCACCCGCCGGAACTCCTCGGGAGTGATCTCACCGAACGGCGCGAACACCGAGGTAAACCCGCAGTTCACCCACACATTCACGGGGCCGAGTTGCCCTTCGATCGCACGAGCGGCCGCCTCTACCTGCCCGAAGTCCGCCAAGTCGGCCTCAACCTGGCAGGGGATCCCGCCCGCGTGCTTGACCTCGTCGGCGGCCGCGTTTAATCCCGCGCTGCCCCGCGCGATCAGCCCGATTCGATCGCCGCGTTCGGCGAAGAGGCGAGCGGCCGCGCGGCCGATGCCCGCGCTTGCCCCGGTGATGACCACGGTCTGAGCCATCGCTGTCTGAGCCACTGCGCATTCCCCTTAAGGCGAGCCGGGAGGCGCTCAGGCGGCGCTACCGGCGAAGTAGAGCGGCTACCCGCTCGGCCTTAGCGCAAACAACGCCGCTATCGGTTCTGAATGCGTAGCGTCGCCTGCCCCGGGTAGCAGGCCGTTCGGCTAGTTCCGCCGAGGGAGGCGATCATCATGAGTGTTCAGAGCGGGACGGTGACGACGAAGGTGCCGGCCAGGCTGGACCGGCTGCCGTGGTCCCGGTGGCACTGGATGATCGTGATCGGCCTGGGCGCGGTGTGGATCCTGGACGGCCTGGAAGTCACCATCGTCGGCAACATCTCGGCTCAGCTAGCCAAGCCCGGCAGCGGGCTGCACATCACCCAGGCCCAGGTGACGGGCTTCGCAGCGGCGATGTACGTGGCGGGTGCGTGCGTGGGGGCGCTGTTCTTCGGCTGGCTGACCGACCGGTTCGGCCGGAAGAAGCTGTTCATGATAACGCTGGGCACCTACCTGGCGGCGACGGCGTTGACCGCGCTGTCGTTCGCGCCGTGGTGGTTCTTCCTGTTCAGGTTCATGACGGGGTTCGGCATCGGCGGTGAGTACGCGGCGATCAACTCCGCGATCGATGAGCTGATCCCGAGTCGGCACCGCGGCATGATCGACATAGCGATCAACGGGACGTACTGGGCCGGGGCCGCTTTCGGCGCGCTGCTGACCGTCCCGGCCACCAACGACTTGCCGGTCGGCGTGGGGTGGCGGGTGTGTTTCGGCCTGGGCGTCGTGCTCGGCGTGGTGATCTTGCTGGTCCGGCGCAACGTGCCGGAGAGCCCGCGGTGGCTGTTCATCCACGGGCACGCCAAGGCCGCCGAGGACCTGGTTGACGGCATCGAGCGCCAGGTCACCGATGAGACTGGTACTCAGCTCGCCGAGCCGGGCCACTCGATCACGATCAGACAGCGCAAGACCATCGGGTTCGGCACCATTGCCAGGACCATGTTCCAGCAGTACCCGCGGCGTACCATCCTGGGGATCTCGCTGTTCATCGGGCAGGCGTTCTTGTACAACGCGATCACCTTCGGGTTCGCGCAGATCCTGACGGTCTTCTTCCACATCAAGGCCGACCCCGGCTACTACTTCGCGGTGATCGCGGTCGGCAACCTGCTCGGACCGCTGCTGCTCGGGCGGCTATTTGACGTGCTCGGCCGCAAAGTCATGATCGCGGGAACCTACCTGCTATCCGGCGGGCTGCTGCTGCTGACCGCCTGGCTGTTCGACCAAGGCATGCTGAGCGCGGTCACGATGACCGCATGCTGGTCGGTGGTGCTGTTCTTCGCCTCGGCCGGCGCGAGTTCGGCCTACCTGACGGTCAGCGAGGTCTTCCCGATGGAGACCAGGGCGCTGGCTATCGCTTTCTTCTACGCGATCGGGACCGCGGCCGGCGGGATCACCGGGCCGCTGCTGTTTTCCTCGCTGGTGTCCAGCGGCAAGGTCAGCCAGACGGTGCTCGCGTTCACGATCGGCGCCGTGCTGATGATCGCGGCGGGCCTGGTCGAGGTGTTCCTTGGCGTCAAGGCTGAGCGCAAGAGCCTGGAGGACATCGCCCAGCCGCTCACCGTTGCCGACGCGGAGGTAGACCGCGACCGGGTCCTCAAGTCGTAGGTGAGTTCCGCTCGGCGCGCTCGCGGCGGGTGAGCGGGTAGGCGAACCACAGGCCAGCGAACAGGCCGCCCGCGCATCCGCCGATGACCAGCCCGGTCACGGTTTTGTCGACGTAGCTGACGACGAGCAGCACGGTGCCCGATACCGCCAGCGCCACGGCGGCCAGTCCGCCGATCGCCATCGCGTTCGCGGCCCTGACCAGGTGCTCCTTCTGCCGGCGGCGGAACACCAGCCGGTGATAAGCCACCGGCCCGAGAAGCAGAGCGGTCGCCACGGCTGACGTCACCAGGATCGCGGTATACAGGTCACTCTGCCAGGGGTGAAGCTGCACGAAACGGGTGGTGAACGGCAGCGCGAGCAGGAAGCCGAACAGCACCTGGATGCCGAGCCCGGCTACCCGCAGTTCCTGCAGCAGCTCGATCAGGTTCCGGTCATCGCGCTGCTCGGGCGTTTCATCGCGCGGGTCAGCGGCGTCCGGTCGCATGGTTACCCTCGCCAGTCCTCGTGTGCGTTCCGGTCAGCGGCAAGGGTCACCGCGCATTCGAGCAAGGCCGCGTGGACGAAAGCCTGGGGCAGGTTCCCGCGCATTTGCCGCTGGTGGACATCGTATTCCTCGGTGTACAGGCCGGCCGCGCCGCACGCCGCCCTATTCCGCTCGAACCAGCGGCCGGCGGCCGCCCGTTCGCCGTAGAGGTGCATGGCCTGCGCCATCCAGAACCCGCATAGCAAGAACGCGCCTTCCGCCTTATGCAGTGGCCTGTCGTCATGCCGGAAGCGGTACAGGTACCCGTCTTCGACCAGTTCATCGGTGATCGCGCGGAGAGTGGCCCGGCTTCGCGGATCCTCCGCTGCTACCGCGCCCCGGGTCGTAGGAAGCAGCAGCGAGGCGTCGACCCGGTCATCGTCCGGCGAGCGCTGCCAGCGTCCTGTGGTGTGCACGCAGTCACCGAGGCTACCCAGGATCTTGTCGGCCAGCGCGCTCCAGTCCGCGGCCCGGCGGAACCCGTAACCATCCGGAGCGCCACCGGCGACCGCCGCGACGGACTTGAGCCCGGCAACGCGGGCGAGCCTGGAGTGCGTCCAGTGCCGGTCGTCGAGTTCCCAGAGCCCGGCCTCAGCCTCGGGCAAGCGTTCGCTGATCGCCGCCGCGGCGATTTCGGCCGCCCGCCAGTTCTCGGCGGTGAGCATGTCGTGCCGGGCCGCCGCGGCCATGACCTGGAGAATCTCACCCAGGCAGTCAAGCTGGAACTGATCGCGCACCCTGTTCCCAGCGACGGCGGTGCCGCCCGGGTATCCGGGCAATCGCAACGCCCGCTCATCCGGGATGCGCTCACCGGTCACGGTGTAGGCGGGTATGAGGGCGCTTCGCTGTACGGTCACTTCGGCCATGGGTGCGTGCACAGGCTGGCAGCCGCCGCGTGCCGACGGTCTGGCCGGCGGCCGGGCTACCGGTCTGGCTGGCGGGGCGGGCCCGTCCGCCATCGCGCAGGTGCACTGTCACCAGCACGCCATCATGGGATTCGACGCCGACCGGCAGATCCTGGAAGCGGCCGGAGTTCAGCTCGACGTGCTCGACTCAGGCTGCTGCGGGCTGGCGGGAAACTTCGGCTTCGAACGCGGGCACTACGAGGTGTCCGCCGCCTGCGCCGAGCACGGCCGGTGGCCAGCCGTCAGAGACGCTTCGCCTGACACGGCGATACTGGCCGACGGGTTTTCCTGCCGCACCCAGATCGCTGCCGGTCACCTGGGCCGGCGAGGAATGCACCTCGCCGAACTCCTCGCCAGTCGGCTGAGCCAGGGATGACTCATGGCTCGCGGCGTATCCTAACGCAGCCGCGGCTCGTGGCAGGCGCTAGTCGGCTGGCATGTCGGCGTGGCAGGTGGGGCAGGTCGTCGGCGGGTCGTGGTCGGCGACCGAACCGCAGCGCTGGCAGACGCGCCTGAGCAGGCAGACTGGGTCGCCAGGCAGATCGTCTTCGAGTGATTCGGGCGCATCGTCCCGCCGTGTCTCGTTCATGCCTTGGTCAACCATTCTGCTAGCACGGCGGCCTCGCTGCGTTCGAGGTCCTTGGTCGCGGTGAGCAGCGTGATCGGGCCCTTGCCGGCCTCATTGACTAGGCGCTCCCAGGCCTGCTCGCGCTCGGAGTCGCGCAGTTCGTCGGCGTAGCGCTGCTTGAACTCGCTGAACTTGGCGGGCTCGTGCCCGTACCAGCGGCGCAGGTCGGTCGACGGCGCCACCGCCTTGAGCCACTCGTCGATCTGGGCCGCCTGCTTAGAGACGCCTCGCGGCCACAGCCGGTCGACCAGGATCCGGGTGCCGTCCTGTGGTGATGGCGCTTCGTAGATCCTGCGAATCCGCACATTGCGAGTTTTGCCCATTTGATCCCTCCAACCGTCATCGCTTCGACTGTACCCAGGGACGGTACGCGGTCCGTTGCGGGAGTTTTGGTAATCAGTTCGCCTCAATCGACATAACACGAAGTTCGTCGAGATTCGAGTTGACCACGGAGAGTAGTCATTCGTGTCAGAGTGTAGCGGCCAGTTGTCGATGCAGAAGGAGCAGACTCATGCAATTTACTCGCTGCTTTGCCCTAGCAGCGGTCGGTACGACCGTCTTGGCCTGGGCGGGGCTCACGGCGATGACGCCCGCCTCGGCCTCTCCGCACGCAGGTCCTACGTTCCTCTCACATTTCAACAAGACGAAGCTGATCGCGTCGACGGTCCCGGGGAACGGCGACGTGAATCCGTACGGCGTGGCCGTGATCCAGCACAGCCGTGGGCGGCTACACCGAGGCAATATTCTCGTCAGCAACTTCAACAACTCGAATAACCTCCAGGGCGCCGGATCGACGATCGTGCAGATCAGCCCTCGGGGGAACGTGAGCCTGTTCGCGCAGATATCGTCGCGTCGGCTGCCTGGCCTCTGCCCTGGCGGTATCGGCCTCACCACAGCGCTGGTGATCATTCATGACTGGGTCATCGTGGGCAGCACTCCGTCGGCCAACGGGCAGGCGTCGACGGCCAAGGCCGGGTGCCTGCTCGTGCTCGACAACCACGGCCGGGTAAGGGAAACCTTCTTCGGCCGCGGAATCAACGGACCGTGGGACGCCACGGCGGTCACCCAGGGGTCGAACGCCCAGCTGTTCGTCTCGAACGTGCTCAACGGCACGGTCGCCGCGAACGGCAACGTCGTCAACAAAGGCACAGTCCTGCGGCTGTCGCTCAGGTTCTTCTCCGACCCCGATCAGAAGCCGATGCTCACCGGGTTCACCGTCGTCGGGTCGGGTTTTTCCGAGCGGACCGATCCGAACGCGTTCGTGATCGGGCCGACGGGACTCGGGATCGGTCGCGATGGGTCGCTCTACGTCGCCGACACCGGCCAGAACCGGATTACGGTGATCAAGAATGCGCTGACCAGGCCAACGTCCGGCGGCACGGGCTTTGTCGTCACGAGCGGAGGGCTGCTGAACGGACCGCTTGGGCTTGCTATCGCGCCTAACGGCAACATTCTCACCGTCAACGGCGGCGACGGCAAGATCGTGGAAACCTCGCCGTTCGGGGCCCAAGTCGACAGCCGTCTCCTCGACAGCAGCGGTATCCCGCCGGGCGCGGGAGCGCTGTTCGGCCTCGCGGTCGCGCCCTTCGGACGCGGCGTCTACTACGTGGACGACGCGGTGAACACGCTGAGGCTGCTCTTCTAGCCCACGCGGCCACTAGCCCGTGCGCGGCCACTAGCCCGCGGCAGGATCGTGCAGCCGGACGCTAACAGCCTCCGGCTGCACGAACCTCGGGGAAGGGCAGGGCAGCCGGGGCAGGAGTCAGAGCTCCTCGATCGGCACGTCGGGGTCGCTCTCGATCACATAGGTGTCGTCGGCTTCGTATTGCTCAGGAACCCCGACGACGCTGCCAGTCCCGTCATCTTGTCCCGCGCTGTCCTTAAAGATTTTGGCACAGACAACCCGGTAAAGTTGCTCAGGATACGGAATATGGTCGATCTTGCGAAGGGCCTGATCCTGTCCGGCCGACTCGACAACAAACTCGCCAAAACCGAGCAACCGGCCGGCAAATGACCGGTGGAAGCTCATGTCGGTGACCTTAGACAGCGGCATCATGGCGACGCTGCGGGTGAACACACCCGAGGTCAGCAGGATCCGTTCCGATGTAATGACGAAGTAATCGACCGCCCAGTTGATCGCCTTCCAAATCAGGTTGACCAGCAGCACGACCCAGCCAGCCCAGACGATGCCAGCGAACAGCGTGTGGCCGCGTAGCAACGTAGCGGAAAGGACGGCAGCTACAAGCAACCCGCCAACGGCCTGAGCGCTAGGTACGAGTAGTACTGCAGGATGTCTCCGCACCGTCGCCACGCGAACTTCCCGCGGAAGCAAATACCTGTCGACGGAAGCTGGCTCGTGCCTGGTCGTTGCCGCTCGGCTCATCGGTCACAGCTTAATGTGGTTGAGGAACGAAGCCAGGGAGTTGCCCGCTGACTTGAGCCAGTCGATGGCTCCTGTGACCACATTCGCTGCGCCCTGCGGCGAGGTGGCGAGATAGTAGATCACGAACGCGACGGCACCCCAGGTCAGGACCTTACGCAACACGGCGTTTCACCTCCCTGCCACGTGCTCTGACGTACTTACCGCCGCTGACCCGATCATAACCCAGCAACCAATGAAGACCAATGGTCGTCGGCCGTTGGGCCCAACCCTAACTGCCAGCGCGGGCAGCGCAGCGCATCCACGCCGATTCTCGGCTGAAAGCCGTTACTGTTCTTGCTGCGGCGCGCGCGTGGTCGAGGGACGAGGCGCTCGGCGACCCCTTACTAGACTCGCTGAGTTCCTGGCGCCAGATCGTGGAGTGACTATGACCGAGGTGACAAGCAGTGACTTCTGCATTGCCATCTACCGCGAAGACGACGTCTGGGAGGCGCAGGCGCTGCCGGTCGCCGTCACCGAGAGCCTGGACGCGGTCATCGGCGCGCTGCGGCAACTGCCGAGCATCGGGGTCGTCATCGGGCTAATCGCGGTAGGCGACGACTTCTTCCTGATCGCCCGCATCGTCGGCAGTCAGGTTTCGCTGTTCGTCTCCGATCTGACCGCGTCAGTTGACTGGCCACTGGCGCGGGAAGTGCTAGAGCACCTCGACATCGACGTGCCGTACGACGAGGATCTCGACCAGGTACTACCTGCCGGTGACCTGTCCATACTCGCCGATCTCGGCATCGACGAGATGGAGTTGTGCGCGTTGTCCGGCGACCTCGACTTGTTCCCCGACGAAGTGCTTGCCAGCCTGGCCAGGCGGATCGGGTTCGGCCCGGCCTTTGATCGGGCGGTGGATGAAGCCACCGGACAGTGAAGATCGCCGGCGGCGTACCGTCGGGTTACGTGACCGCACATGAACCGAGCATGCGGATCGCGCTTGACCTGGCACGGCAGCTAGCTGAGGCCGGACCGGCGGCGGACGTGCCGGTTGGGGCCGTCGTGCTCGGGCCAGACGGGGCGGTTGTCGGACGCGGCCACAATCTTTGCCTGGCGAGCACCGACCCGACCGCGCACGCCGAAATCGTGGCGATCAGGCAAGCCGCCACCTCGATAGGTTCTTGGCGCCTCGACGACTGCACTCTTGTCGTGACCCTTGAGCCGTGCACGATGTGTGCGGGCGCCGTGCACGCGGCGAGGATCCGGCGGGTGGTGTACGGGGCCACCGATCCGAGGGCCGGCGCCGCTGGCTCGCTTTGGGATCTCCTGCGCGACCGCAGGCTGGGCCCGCCGGTCGAGGTGATCGCAGGCGTGCTGGCCGACGAGTGCGGCCAACTCCTGACCGCTTTCTTCGAGCGATTGCGCGCGCCCGGCAACGGGAGCCCGGCCTCATCGCCCTAGGGCGAGCGGCTGAGGTCCGGCTCGGGTAGGCTCATCGGCGGTGGAGTCGCCTAGTGGCCGAGGGCGCACGCCTCGAAAGCGTGTGAAGGGGCAACCCTTCCGTGGGTTCAAATCCCACCTCCACCGCCAATCTGACTGCCTGGGGGGCCTGGCTAGTCGGATGAGTCTGGGGGAGTCCGCATGTTGCAGCCGCAGAGCACGGCTTTCTTCTTGCTGCTCATGGTGGCGTTCGCGGCGCTGATCTGCTGGCTAGTGCTGACAAGGCACCTAGTCATCCGGGTGCTCGCCGCGTGCCTAGCCTTCATTCCCGCGCTGACCTTCGGGATCGCGGCGGTGAACAAGTACTACGACTATTACCAAAGCTGGAGTTCAGCGATAACCGACGTCACCGGGCAGGGCGTGTCCGGCGGCGGGCCCTCGGTGCTGCACGTCGCCCGGGCCGACGCTGGCATCAGCGAGTTGCTCGGCGGCGACGTCTACACCAAGCTGGCGCGGGCTCATGGCTTCACGCTGCAACTGACCGTCCATGGCAGCCTGAGCGATCTCACCAGGACCGTCTATGTCTACCTGCCGCCGCAGTACTTCCAGCCGCGTTACCGGCGCTATCGGTTTCCCGCCATCGAACTGCTCCACGGCTACCCAGGCGCACCGCAGGACTGGATCACCTTGCTCGACGTCACCACGACGTTGGCTCGGCTGGTCGAGCGCGGGGTGGCGAGGCCCGCCGTCCTGGTGATGCCAGATGCCAACGGCGCCAGAGGTGTCTCGCTCCAGTGCCTGAACCAGGTCGGCGGGCCCCAGGACGCCACGTACCTGGCCAGGGACCTGCCCGGCTACATAAGTCGCGTGCTTCGGGTCTGGTCGCCCGGACGGACCTGGGGTATCGCGGGTTATTCAGAAGGCGGGTTCTGCGCGGCGAACCTCGGCCTCCAATACGGGTCGGTGTTCGGGCTGGCCGGTGTGCTCAGCGGATATTTCCAGCCGTCGGACAATCAAGCGGGGCACCCGCCTAGGGCGGTCAACCCATTCGGGCGCGACAAGCGGCTACGAATTCAGAACACGCCCACGCTGGAACTGCTCAAGCTCGCACCGGGAGCGCTGATACCCCAGTTCTGGATCGGGTCTGGCACCGATCCGGCCGACGTCAAGGCCGCGGGGATGTTCAAGCAACTGCTGGCTGTCCGCCAGCCAGCAGTCCAGCTCAGGCTGATCCCTGGTGGCGGCCACACCATGTCCACCTGGCGGGCGCTCATCTCCCCGATGCTCGAATGGATGACGTCCAGGCTGGCCGCCAATGTGCTGCTAAACGAGGCGCGGAACAGGCGGCTTAGGCACCTGCACCATGCGGTCTTGCGGTGACCAAGGAGCGCTGGCTGGCCCGGCTTTCGATCGCGCTGGCAGCAGGCGCGGTGGTCGTGCTTGTGGTGTTCGCCGGTTTGCGTAGCCTCGGCCTGATCGGGTTCACCGCGGCTGGGATCTGCCTGACGCTGGCCGGTGGCTACTGGTTTCTCGCGCATCGCGGCGTGGTCCGGTGGGCCGCCCTCGCGCTTGCCGTGCTTGCTCCGGTCGGGGTAGCGGCGATCTTCGCCAGGCACGACGTGCTCTGGGTGGCCATCGTCGTCATCGCCATGCTGCTCGCCGCCGGGGCGGCCGCCAGAGGCGCGATGGGACCGGCGAACGTGTCAGCGCCCAGAGAACACAGGGCTAAACGGCCAGAGCACGCCTTCCTGATCATGAACCCGCGATCGGGCGGCGGCAAGGTCGAAAAGTTCGGCCTAGAGCAGAAAGCCGAATCACTCGGCGCCCAAGTAGCCATGCTGACCGGACCCGGCTACGTCGACGTCTACGCCCTGGCCGAACAGGCCGTTGCCGATGGCGCCGACCTGCTCGGCGTCGCTGGCGGAGATGGCACCCAGGCGCTGGTGGCTGGTATCGCGGCGGCGCACGGCCTGCCGTTCTTGTGTATCAGCGCGGGCACGCGCAACCACTTCGCGATGGATCTCGGCTTGGATCGTGACGACCCGGCGACGTGCCTAGACGCGTTGCGCGACGGCGTCGAGCGCAGAATCGATCTCGGCTTGATCGGCGACCGTACCTTTGTGAATAACGCATCCTTTGGGGTTTATGCCGAAATCGTGCAAAGTCCCGCCTACCGCGATGACAAGCGCGGCACCACCCTGCAGATGCTGCCTGACCTGCTGAGGGGGGACGGCGAACGACACAAGCTCGCGGTCTACGTGAGCGGCAAGAGGATCGAGGCACCGCAGGCGGTACTGGTCAGCAACAACAGCTATGACCTGACCGATATCGCGGGTCTCGGCCGGCGTGACCGCCTGGACGGCGGCAAGCTCGGCGTCATCGCGATCAAGGTCGACAACGCCGCGCAGGCGATCGGCCTAGTCCGGGCCGGCCGGGGCAGCGGCCTGATAGCGGCCAGGTCGCGCAAGGTCACTATCGACGCGCCCCAGCCCGAAATCCCGGTCGGCATCGATGGCGAGACCGTCCTTTTGCCAACGCCGGTGCAGTGCTCGATCCGGCCCGGCGCCCTCCGCGTTGTCGTGCCTAGGAACCGCCCGGCCGCGCTCCCGCGGCGATCACCGCTGAGCCTGATCAAGCTAGCCCGGCTAGCCGCCTTCGGTCAGACTCGTACGATGGGTTGATGACTAGTCCTAGCTCCAGAGGGCGCACGGCGATCGTGACGGTTGACGACGATCCTGGCGTCTCCCGGGCCGTGGCCCGCGACTTGCGGCGACACTACGGGGAGCAGTACAGGATCGTGCGAGCCGAGTCTGGAGCCAGCGCGCTTGAGGCGCTCACCGAGATGAAGCTGCGCGGCGAGCAGACAGCCGTGATCCTCGCCGACTACCGGATGCCGGAGATGAACGGCATCGAGTTCCTCGAACGGGCGATGGACGTGTATCCGGGCGCGCGCCGCGCGCTGCTGACCGCGTACGCGGACACCGGCGCGGCCATTGAGGCGATCAACGTCGTCGACCTCGACTATTACCTGCTCAAGCCTTGGGACCCGCCCGAGGAGAAGCTCTACCCGGTCGTCGACGCGCTGCTCGACGCCTGGCTGTCCTCAGATCACCGCCCGGTTCCCGAGCTCAAGGTGATCGGGCACCGCTGGTCGGCACGGTCGTCCGCGGTGCGCGAGTTCCTGGCCCGCAACCAGGTGCCATACCGCTGGTACGCGGCCGACGAGGATGAAGGGCGCAGGCTCCTCGCCGCCGCCCAGACCGACGGACTCACGCTGCCGGTGGTCATCACTCCGGACGGCGAGGTGCTGATCGATCCGCCCGATGGCGACATCGCCGACCGGGTCGGGCTGGCGACCACGCCCTCTACCGACTTCTACGACCTGGTGGTGGTGGGCGGCGGCCCGGCCGGCCTCGGTTCCGCGGTGTACGGGGCGTCAGAGGGGCTGCGGACGCTCATGGTCGAGCGCCTCGCAACCGGCGGCCAGGCTGGCCAAAGTTCCAGGATCGAGAACTACCTCGGCTTCCCCGACGGTGTATCCGGCGCGCAGCTTACGAGCCGGGCCAGGCGACAGGCCGCCAAGTTCGGCGCGGAAATCCTGACCACCCGCGACGTGGTCGGCCTTGAGGTGAACGGGTCGGCCCGCACCGTCAGGTTCTCCGACGGGACAGCCACAGGCGCGCACACCGTTATCCTCGCGACCGGGGTAAGTTACCGGCAGCTAGGCGCGCCCGGCGTGGACACGCTGACCGGGACCGGCGTGTTCTACGGGTCCGCGCTCACCGAAGCGGTTAGCTGCGCCGATAACGACGTGTTCATCGTCGGCGGGGCCAACTCGGCCGGCCAGGCCGCGGTCTACCTGTCAAGGGCAGCGAGGTCGGTGACGATCCTGGTGCGCGGCCCGTCGCTGCGCAAGTCGATGTCGCACTACCTGATCCAGCAGATCGAGGCGATACCCAGCATCAAGGTGCGGGTCTGCACGGAGGTCAGGCAGGCGCACGGGGACGGACGCCTGCAGCAGTTGACGTTGTTCGACGCCAACGCAGACAGCTCGGAGACCGTCGACGCCCACTGGCTGTTCGTCTTCATCGGCGCCGCGCCGCTGACCGACTGGCTGGACGGCGTCGTGGTTCGCGATCGGCGCGGGTTTATCCTCACCGGTCCCGACCTGCCGCTCGCCGGGACCCGACCCAAAGGCTGGCCGCTCGACCGGCCGCCGTATCACCTAGAGACCAGCGTGCCTGGCGTATTCGTAGCCGGCGATGTCAGGGCCGAATCGGCGAAGCGGGTCGCCTCGGCCGTCGGCGAGGGCGCCATGGCGGTCATGCTCGTACACCGGTACTTGGAGAAGCTGTGACGACGGATGTGCCGAGCTCGGGCAAGCACTGCAGCCCGGCTGACCTCCGCGACCTGTTCCTGTTCGAGAAGCTGTCCGACGACCAGCTCGCCTGGCTATGCGAGCAGGGCCACGTTGTTCAGGTCGAACCGGGCCCGCTGTACGCCGAAGGCGACCCGGCGACGTGCTTCTACGTGCTGCTCGACGGATCGCTGGTGATGTCACGCCGGCTCGGAGACGACGACGTGGAGACGTCGCGGACATCGGAGCGCGGGGTGTATGCCGGGGCATTCAACGCCTACCTCGGCAACCGGGTTCCGCAGGTGTACATGAACTCGGTGCGGGTGACCGCGCCGTCCCGCTTCTTCGTGCTCGACGCCGGTCAGTTCGCCGCGCTGATGAACGACTGGTTCCCGATGGCTGTGCATCTGCTCGAAGGGTTGTTCTTCGGGCAGAAGAGCGCGCAGGAGGCGATCGGGCAACGCGAGCGACTGCTGGCGCTCGGTTCGCTGTCCGCTGGGCTCACCCACGAGCTGAACAACCCGGCGGCCGCCGCCATGAGCGCCACCTCCGCGTTGCGCGGGCGGGTCGCCGGCATGCGCGCCAAGCTCAGCTTGATCGCCTCAGGCTCGATCGACCGCGCCGCGCTGTCCAGCCTGATCGCGCTCCAGGATGAGGCTGTGCAGCGGGTGTGCGCCGCTGAGCAGCTGAGCCCGCTGGAGGCCTCTGATCGAGAGGATGAGATCACCGACTGGCTCGACGATCACGAGATCGCGAACGCCTGGGAGCTAGCTCCCGTTTTCGCGCAGGGGGGCGTGGACATCGACTGGCTCGACAAGATCGCCGCTACCAGCGAGGCGGGGGCCAGCACCGCGGGGGGTTCTGGGGGGTCGTCCCCCCGGGCCAGCACCGCGGGGGGTTCTCGGGGGTCGGCCCCCTGGGTCAGCGCCGAGGCGTCGCTGCAAGGCGCGCTGCACTGGCTCGGCTACACGATCGAGACCGAGTTGCTGATGAGCGAGATCGCCGACTCGGTCACCAGGATCTCCTCGCTGGTTGGCGCCGCCAAGCAGTACTCACAGCTCGACCGGGCCCCTTACCAGGTCGTCAACGTGCACGAACTGCTCGACAGCACGCTGGTGATGCTGGCCAGCAAGATCGGCAGCGGGATCAAGGTAGTCAAGGACTACGACAAGTCGCTGCCGCGGATCCCGGTCTACCCGGGCGAACTCAACCAAGTGTGGACGAACCTCATCGACAACGCGGTCGCCGCGATGGACGGCACCGGCACGCTCACGGTCAGGACATCGCTTGATCGCGATCATCTGCTGGTGGAGTTCGTTGATACTGGCAAGGGAGTTCCGCCGGAGATCAAGGACAGGATCTTCGAGCCGTTCTTCACCACCAAGCCGGTGGGGCAGGGCACCGGGCTCGGCCTCGATATCTCCTGGCGGATCGTGGTGAGCAGGCATCACGGTGACCTGCGAGTGGAATCCGAACCCGGCGACACGCACTTCCTCGTGCGGCTGCCGCTGACCAGTGCTGGCCCAGAGGAGGGGTGAGCGTGACTGGGATACCAGGGATTGACCCGGCAGTACCGCCGAGTGGTACGGGCTGCGTGGAGTGCGACGCCGCCGGCGGGTGGTGGGTGCACTTGCGCCGGTGCACCCAGTGCGGGCACATCGGCTGCTGCGACACTTCGCCGTCGCAGCACGCCAGCGCCCACGCGGCTGCGGCCGGCCACCCGATCGTGAGGAGCTTCGAGCCAGGCGAGGACTGGTTCTGGAGCTTCGAGACTCAGGATTATTACAGCGGCGGCCCGGAGTTGGCGCCGCCGGAGCATCATCCGGTCTCCCAGCCGGTGCCAGGCCCCGCTGGGCGCGTTCCCGCTGACTGGCGCTCGCACCTGAACTGACGTTTGGACGCGGCGTTAAAGCCACTGCAAATTTTCAGCCCAAAGAATTGACGGCGCTGACTGTCAGTCCCTCCAGGCCGGTGAGTACGAGCTTGGCCTGGGCGAGCGCAGCGGGGTCAGGCGGGTACACCGGATGCGGCACCGCGATCACGGCGAGGCCAGCGGCGGCGGCTGAACGGAGCCCGTTGGTCGAGTCCTCGACCGCGGCGCACTCGCCCGGCGGGATGCCCAGCCGCGCGGTGACGGCCAGGTAGATGTCGGGCGCGGGCTTGCCTTGCGGGACCTGTTCGGTGGACATCACGACCGCGAACGACTCGCGCAGACCGGCGGCCTCCAGCACTGACTCGATGAGGGTGGTCGGCGCTGAGCTGCCCAGGCCGAGCGGCCACCGGTCGGCGAGACGCCGCACCGCGGCAACCGCGTCGGGCATGAGCGGCAGATGCTCGGAGTATCTCGCCGCCATCGCGGTGATCACCAGGTCGGCGACTTGATCAGGCGGCAGCCCGACGCCTAGGTCCTCGCTCAGGTATCTGGCCCACTCCTTGGTGCTCATGCCCATGAGTCTGCTTTGGGTGTCAGGCCGCCAACCGCCGCCGTGGTCGGCGACGACTTGGCGGCGAACGAGTTCCCACACTGGCTCTGAGTCGATCAGGACTCCGTCGAGATCGAATACGACTGCGTTGATCACCAGGCAAACTCTGCCCGATACAGGATGCGAAATTGCATGCTCGGGTGAAGCGTGGGAAAGGAAGAGGTGCCATGGATGGGCCAGAAGTGATGGCCGGGCACTTGACCGGCGTCACCCAGCAGCTGACGGACCGTCGCGTGAGTCCCGCCCGCGCCGGTGTTCTGAGCCATACCGCGCTGCTCTACGGTGACGATGAGGAGTATCAGGCCGGGCTGGCGGAGTTCGTCAAGACCGCTGCGACCGCCGGCGCCCCGCTGCAGATGATGCTGCCCTGGGAGCGCGTTCGCCTCGCTCGAAGGGTGCTAGCCGCGCTGGCCGCGCTGCCGCTGCGGGTGGCGCTCGACGACATGGCCGACGTCGGCCGCAACCCGGCGCGCCTCATCCCGGTCGGGCAGGCGTTCGCCGATGACCATCCTGGGGAGCATGTCTACTGCCTGTGGGAGCCGGCCTGGGCGGGACGTTCGGCGGCTGAGCGACGTGAGGTTGGCAGGCACGAGGGGTTGTGCAACCTGGCGTTCGGCGAAGGGGCAATGACCGTCTTGTGTCTGTATGACACCACTCGCCTCGGCGCCGAACTCGTCGCCGAAGTCGAACAAACTCATCCGATCGTGATCTCGGGTGGACGGCGCTGGTCGAGCGCTGGCTATCTCGGTCCCGGCGGCTTGCCGGCCCGCTGCGACGAGCCGCTGCCGCTGCCGTCCGCTGGTGCCGAGGTCGAGTCCCTGAGCTTTGCCGATCAGCTTGGGTCGGTGCGCGAGTTCGTGGCGCGGCATGCGGCGGCGGCCGGATTGAGTCAGTCCCGGTCACGGGACCTGATACTCGCGGTCAGCGAGATCGCCGCCAACGCCGTGAGCTACGCGGATGGCGGGGTGATCAAGGCGTGGTGTGCCGACGGCGAGCTCATGTGCCAGATCGAGGACTCTGGGTTCATCCCTGACCCGTTGGCCGGCCGCCGCCAGCGGCCGCCGGACGCCGCTGGAGGGCACGGGTTGTGGCTGGTGAACCTCGTCTGCGACTTGGTCGAACGGCGAACGAGTCCCGCTGGCACGACGACCCGTCTGCACATGCGCATTCCTGGCTAGGGCTGGGCGCACGGCCCACTCCCGCCCTCTCAGCCGCCGCCGCGCGCAGCTAGGGGCCCGCGCTGCTGCCATAGCGACAGCTAGGGGCCCACGCTGCGTCGGCTGCCCTTAGCGGGTTGGTCGCCCGGTTAGTGGTTCCTGGCCTCTTCTGGGCCGTAGCCGGCGTCGGCGAGTATCTTCCGCACGGCGGCCACTGTGGACACGCTGGCGTCCTTCTGCGAAGGCGGATCGAACACCGTGGTGTGCGGCCCGAGAGTCACCGCTACCTTCCCATCGTGGTAGCGCTCGACGGAGCCGACCGCACCAAGCAAGGAGACGATGGAGTGCCACTCAATGTTGTGGCTGACAGGGTGCTCGAATATCTGCCGCAGCGTGTTCCTGTGGTGGTTGTTCAGGTGGGTTGGCGGTGTTGGTGAGGCCGGTCCGTCGGGCGAAGACATCAAGGCTCCTTACTCTGGGGGTGGCGCGCGATCACGCCGAAGGCTATCCACCCGATCGCGATAACGAGCCAGAAACTGATCAAGCGGTAGACCAGCGCGGCCGACAGCGCCGGAACGCGCCCCGCGCCGTACTCCATCAGAATTACCGCAAGACTGCCCTCGATAATCCCAATCCCTCCAGGCACGACCGGGAGCGAGCCAGCGACCTGCGCGACTCCGTACGCCGTAGCACTCGGTGGTGCAGGAGGGCGCGGGGGGGTCGTCCGCCACGGGTCAAAGGTATCGAGTAGCGCGCGAAAGGGGCTGACAGGTTGGGACAGGACTTCGGCGGGCGTATCGGCCGGGACTGGCGTGACTCGGAGCCGTGGTGGCCCCCCGAGCCGCAGCCGCCGGACGGGGCGCCCAACGTGCTGCTGGTCGTGCTCGACGACGTCGGCTACGCGCAACTTGGCTGTTACGGCTCCGACATCGAGACCCCCGTGCTCGACGGCTTGGCCGCCCGTGGCGTCAGGCTGGCCAACTTCCACACCACCTCGCTCTGCTCTCCGACTCGCGCTTGCCTGCTGACCGGCCGGAACCATCACCGCAGCGGGATGGGTCGGGTGGCCGACCTGGCGGTGGGGTTCCCCGGGTACTGGGGCAAGCCGCCGCGCGAGAACGGCTACCTCTCGGAGATCTTGCGGGCGACTGGCTATGCCACCTACGCGGTGGGCAAGTGGCACCTGTCGCCGGAGGACGAGACCAACATGGCGGCGTCCCGGGCGACCTGGCCTCTGGGCCGGGGGTTCGAGCGATGGTATGGGTTCCACGGCGGCGAGACCCAGCAGTTCAGGCCGGCGCTGTATTCGGACAACCATGCCGTCCGGGCCGGAGCGTCGGGGTCTGGGCGCGAGGGGTATCACCTGACCGAGGATTTGGCCAACCATGCGATCGAGTTCATCGGTGACCTGCGGGCGGTCGACGCGGACAAGCCGTTCTTCCTGTACTTCGCGACCGGGGCGTGTCACTCACCGCACCAGCCACCGCCTCGGTGGCGCGAGCACTACCGGGGCCGATTCGATCTGGGCTGGAAACGGGAGGTGCACGAGGGCGGGGTCGCCGACCCGTGCATCATCGCGTGGGCGGGCGGGACGTTTGGCGGCGGCGGCATCCGGCATCAGTTCGCGCATGCGATCGACGTGCTGCCGACGGTGGCCGAACTGGCTGGCGTCGCCCTTCCCGACCAGATCGACGGTGTATCGCAGTCAGCCGTCGACGGCGCCAGCTTCGGCTACCTGCTTGGCAGCGACGCGGCGGGCGAACCTGGGCGGCATGAAACCCAGTACTTCGAGATGTTCGGGTCGCGGGCGATCTACCACAACGGGTGGAAAGCGGTGACGTTCCACCCAGTCGGACCTCTGTACGACGACCAGAACCCCAACGATTCTTTCGACGATGATGTCTGGGAGTTGTACCACGTTGCCGATGACCTCTCCGAGACCCGGGACCGCGCGCGCGACCGCCCCGAACTCCTTGAGGCGCTGATCGAGCTGTGGTGGCGGGAGGCGCGGCGGAATCAAGTTCTGCCGCTGGATAACCGGGCGTTGTGGGCGCTGGTGCACCCGAAGCCGGATCACCGCAGGCTGCGTGAGGTGTACCGGTACTTTCCCGGCGGTGCTCCCGTCCCCGAATCGGTCGCGGTCAATATTCGGAACCGCTCGCACGCGCTAGTCGTCGACATCGAGGTCAGCGATCCCGGCCGGACTGACGGAGTGCTGATCGCGCTGGGCTCGGCGCTCGGCGGCTGGTCGTTGCACGTGCTCGACGGCAAGGTTCGCTATGTCCACAATCTGTACGGCAAGGAACGGCATGTGGTGGCGCCGGTCGTCGCGGTCGGTGCTCGGGGTGGGTTCGCACCGGATCGAGTATGAGTTCGTGAAGGACTCGGGGCTGGGTGGGGTTGGGCTGCTGCGGTGCGATGGGGTTGAGGTTGGGAGGGGAGTGATCGGGCGGTTCACGCCGTCCGGGTTCAACGCGGTCGGGGTTGGGTTGACCTGCGGATACGAGTGGGGGCCTGCGGTCGGGACTGGGTACGAGGCGCCGTTCCGCTTCGAGGGGACGATCCTGCGGGCCGTGGTCGAGACGCGCGGGCCGGTGGTCCGTGACCCGCTGGCCGAGTTGGAGGCGATCCTGGCCGAGCAGTGACGAGCCGGACAAACTCGATCCCGTCGGCGGGTCGCAAGCAACGTCGGCCAGCAGGGAGCTAAGCCGACTTACCTCAGGGTTAGGGAATGTTGCAAATGCCGCAAAACGTTTACCGGAACAACCTCAACCCGTACTAAGTCGACAGTCAGATTTGACTTATCATCAGTTTGTGCCCCCGCAAACTGGATTAAAACGGTCAATTTAGCCACCAAAACTGATGATAAGTCGGCACCTCGCCACCGCGTTGTGTGACAAAAGCCGCAAATCTCTGCCGAACATGATTCGGTCGGGCTGCGAGACAAGACCCTGACGGGTTGTGCCCGGCTCGGCCTGGCTGAGCATGGGCGCGCGGACAATCCGATCCCGTTCGGCAGCGGTGTTCAGACTCGGTAGGCTTGCCGACGGAGGATTCGCCTAGTGGCCTAGGGCGCACGCTTGGAAAGCGTGTTGGGGGCAACCCCTCAGGAGTTCGAATCTCCTATCCTCCGCTCGCGTTGACCAATCCGGTAACGGCTGAGGCTGTAGTTGCATCCTGGGCCGGACCGCGGCGTTGAACCTGACTTGGCTCACGGTCGTGGACTTTCGAAGGCTGCACCGCGCTGACCTGCATGTTCACGGTCGATAGCAAGTAAATGTGTGCACTAAATCGGTACCGTAATTTGGCAGCGTCACCGCTCACCGGACTGTGATCGCGGCGTCAAGAGTTGCCGTCATGCCGATCGTGACTTACTGCGGCGCGGGGTAACTGGACCTACGAAGCGGCCCTGTCGCTCGCTGGTTCTGGCGATCGGGTGGCGCTTCGCCGGGCGCTGGACATGCTTTTCGGCCTTGGTGCGCATCGGGCTGCGTCGGTCGTCGCGCGGCGATTGCGCGCACTGGGCGAGCCGGATTATCCGGGAGGGGGCCGGATTCGCGCGCCGAGGTGAACCCGGATCGGACGATCAGGCCGATCCCAGGAAGACATCAATGACATCAATGCCGATTGCGGAGGGCTGACAGATGGACGAGCTGAGCATGATCGCGGAGCTGTTGCCGGCTCCCGAACCCCCGGCCGCTGAGGCCGTGCAGTCTGCCCACGCCCGCCTGGCCGCCGTGATCCTGGCTGCGGCTGTTCCCGGTCGGCCGCCAGGTCGCCGGGCCGGCTGGCCGCGCAACCGGAAGGTGATAACCGCGGGCTGGATGGCCGGCGTGTCCGTAGTGGCTGCGGCGGCTGCCGCGTTCGCCGTCTTCGCGGCTAGTTCCAGTCCGGGCACCGGCCCGGTCGGCCCGACCGGCGGTCGTAATCTGACCGCGCGCACGGTGCTGCTCGCCGCGGCCCGGCAGGTCACCAGCAGCCAGGCCACCGGCGCGTTCTGGGTGGTCCGCGAGTTCGATGACCAGCTCTACCCTGGGGGAACCAAGGCGCACCCGTACGACCTGTTCCTCCGCCGAGGCTATGGCACCTGGGAGTCGGCCGCGCCGCACGGCCGCGATGTCTTTACCAGCCAGTACCTGACCGCGCGGCTCGCGACTGCAGCCGACACGGCCGCCTGGCGGGCAGCCGGTCACCCGTCCAAGTGGGTCATACCGTACGGCTGGCCCGGAACCTGGTCACAGACTAAGCCTGTACCTGGCACCGCCTACACCAGCTCTGGCAAGGGGCAGAAAGCGTGCGTTCTCGGCGACGGGCATGTCTACCAGATAGCGTTCACGGTGGCGCGGTGCCTGCGCCTGCCGCGGACGGCGGCTGGCCTGCGCGCGGTGCTGCGGCCATACGCCGAGCAGTACGTCCGCGGCACGCCGGTCGGCAGCACCGGGCTGACCGAGGCGGAATGGATCGCCAACGGGGCCTATCAGATCCTGACCGACCCGGTACGCCCGCAAACCGATGCCGCAGCTCTGCGGCTGCTCGCGGAGTATCCCGGGACGGCGCTGATCGCTAAGGTCCGTGATCCGCTCGGCCGAGCCGGCTACGCCCTGGCCCTACGGTTCGGGCACCAGGCAACAGTGGAGTTCATCATCAGCCGGGCGACTGGCCAGTTGCTCGCCACCCGCCGTATCCTCACCAGTCCGGCCGGGTGGGTGCGCCAGTCGTGGTACGACATCGGCAGCACCTACCACCCCGGCCTCTACGGCCGCCCGTGGTATCCAGGCATGGTGGCCGAATGGGTCATCTTCACGAAGCTTGGCTGGACGAATACGGCGCCGCGTGGTTAGAAAGTGCTGTTCGTGCAGAATGGCGCGGTGACTGACTGGGGCGAGGTTCTCGCACGCGATTTCTTGGTGCCGGCTCGGCGGCCAGTGGGTGAACTGGCCGCCGAACTGTGCGTCATGCTCGGGTCGCCGGATCCTAGGGTCCGCGATGACACGGCCTACCCGGTGCTGGCCGTCTGGACGGGGCGCGGCGTGCTGGACGGTCACCTGGCCGAACTTGGTGACCAGCTGATCGCCCAGATCCAGGACGGTCCCATCTACCGGCGCACGTTCGCGGCGATCAGCCTGTCTTGGGTGGTGCTCCGCGATGCCAGGACCGGTGAGCTCGATGACGGGCGAGTGCTGCGCTGGCTGGCCGCGTTCGGCGAGTGGTGGCCGCAAGAGACCGAGCTGCGCGGCTGGGATGCGCGGTTCGGCTGGCTGCACGCGGTCGCCCATGGCGCCGACGCGCTACGGGCGTTTGGCCGATCGCCGCGGCTGGCGGCGCCGCAGTTGTGCGACCTGCTTGAGTTGGTAGTGGACCGGCTGCTCACCGATCATGGCTACCTGTACGCGCACGGCGAAGACGATCGCATCGCCTACGCGCTGGCATCCGTGCTGACCAGGGCCGAGTGCGCACGCTGGCGTCGCTGTACGTCTTCGCCGACCGGGGAGTGACCTGGCACGACCCAGACACCGGTCGTCATGGGCCTGCGGTGCGACTCCCGCACGCGGCCGATCTCAAAGATCAGCTCGCCGCCATCTTGCGGCTGGCCTGGCGCGGGTTGGGTTAGGCCGTCAGCCGAGCGATGACTTGCCGCCTGGGACTGAGCGCAGCATCCTGAGACAAGCAGGACTGAGGAGGACACCGTGACCAGGTACGCCGTCGTGATTGAGCGCGCCGACGATGGTGGCTACGGCGTATGGTGCCCGGACCTGCCCGGATGCGTCGCCCTGGCTGACACTGAGTCCGAGGCGCTGGCGGAGATGCGCAAGGCGATCGAGCTTCACCTAGCGGGCCTGCGAGAAGACGGTCTGCCCATACCGAACCCGGCGACGGTCGGAGCGGCGGTCATCACCCTAGACGCGGCCTAGAGACATGAAAGTGGCGATCCTGGACGACTACTTCGACACGCTCCGTACGCTCGACTGCTTCCGAAAGCTCGACGGTCACGAGGTCACCGTCTTCACCAACCACGTCCAGGACACCCTCGCCTTGGCTGAGCGCCTGGAGGGATTCGACGCGGTGGTGCTGATCCGAGAGCGGACCCGGATCACTGGCGCGCTGCTTGAGCGGCTTCCCCGGCTAAGGCTTATCAGCCAGCGCAGCGTGTACCCGCACATCGACATCGAGGCTTGTACACGGCTCGGCGTCGTGGTCTGTTCCGATCTGCACGTCGGCTCGCCGTCCTATTCGACCGCTGAACTCACCTGGGCGCTGATCCTGGCCTCCACTCGGCACATCCCGCAGCAGGTGAACGATCTGAAGGCGGGCAAGTGGCAGACGGCCATGGGCCGCACGTTGCGGTCCCAGACGCTCGGCATCTACGGCTACGGGCGCATCGGCAAGGTGGTCGCCGGGTATGGGCAGGCGTTCGGGATGAAGGTACTCGTGTGGGCCAGGGAGCAATCACGAGATAAGGTCGCCGCCGACGGACTGGCCTTGGCTGGCTCGAAGGAAGAGTTCTTCCGGTCGTGCGATGTCATTTCGCTGCACTTGCGCTTGGTCGACGCTACTCGCGGCATGGTGACAGCCGCCGATCTAGCCCAGATGAAGCTGGACTCGCTGCTCGTGAACACCAGCCGGGCGGGATTGATCGAGCCAGGTGCGCTTGAGCACGCGCTGCGCGCTGGCCGGCCTGGTATGGCCGCTGTCGACGTGTTCGAATCCGAGCCAGTGACCGATCCGAGCCACCCGCTGCTCACCGTCGGCAACGCGCTCTGCACGCCGCACCTCGGGTACGTGACCCGCGACGAGTGGGAGGTCCAGTTCACCGGCATCTTCGATCAAATCAACGCCTTCGACGTCGGCCAGCCGATCAACGTCGTAAACCCCGACGCGCTTAGCGGCGGCCGGGCTCTGGGCCAGGCTTAGAGGACAAAGAGCCTTGGTCGGCGACGTGGCGACCGCTGCACCCGGTCGCGAGCGCGATGGATCCGGCAATTCATCGCGCCGCTCAGCGCCGCTCAGCCCCGCCCCTGCGATGGATCCGGCAATTCATCCGGGAAATCGGGTATGAATTCGGGCATCCATCGCACGGGTCAACCCGGCGGGGCTGCTAGCGCGCGGGCGGCGTCGATGTCGCCCTCCTCGACGAAATACGGGCCCTTGTCGATGCCGGGGATCTGCACGGGGACGCCCTTGGGCCAGGTCGGGCTGAACTCCGTGACGGGAACGCAGGAGTAGAAGAACAGAGACGTCGAACGATCCAGAGACGTCGAACGATCCAGAATTTTAGAATGACGGACGCTATGGATACTCAGGACTGGCTCGATCGGGCTTTTGTCGACCCGGCGGTCATGGATCTTCGCCCGGACTACACCCTGGTGATCATCGTCGCGGAAGGACTGGTCCCCGGCCCTACTGACGACGCCAGCGACGCGCTGCTGGCCGACGCCGAGGTCGAGGCGCGCAAGACGCTCGCGGGCGGGACCGCTGCCGACCTTCCGCCGGTCGCGGGGTGGCGGCGGGCCTACCAGTCCTTCGGGGCCAAGCCGAGCCGAACCCGGCCGAGCGTCGAAGCGCTGCTGCGCCGCGTCGATGACGGTCTGCCGAGAATCGATCGCCTCACCGACATCTACAACGCGATGTCGGTGCGGCACTTGCTGCCCGTCGGTGGTGAAGACCTCGACAGGTACAGCGGGCCTGCCCGTCTGGTGCGAGCAGTCGGCGACGAGCCGTTCGACGCCATGCGCGATGGGCAGCCGGTCGTCGATCACCCCGAGCCCGGTGAGGTGATCTGGCGTGACGACGCTGGCGTCACCTGCCGGGCATGGAACTGGCGGCAATGCGTTCGCACCCGAATAACGCACTCGACAACCCGCGCCGTTTTCATACTCGACGGTCTCGCCGAACTAGGTGACGATCGGCTGCTAGCCGCGAAGCGCGATCTCGCCGAGCACATCTCGGCGCTGAACCCCGGCGCCCGCCTGGCCTGGCGCCGGATAAGCAGCGGCTGATCGTTCGAGGGAGATCGGGTATTTCCTAATATCTGAACCAGAGTTAGACAATCCTTGAGCAAATCCACAGCCCGCACCTATGTTGCGGACTGTCCCCGTTATGTCACCCTGAGTGTACGGGTTTCTAGACTGGCGTCACCAGGCCCACATCTGGCCGCCTCGACCATGTGGGGAAGTACCAATGCAACGATCCGGCCATCTGGCTCGAGCCGCCATCATCGCCGGGACGCTGGCGGTCACCGCGTCCGGCCTGGGCATCTCGGCGGCTGCCACCGCGTCCACGCACGCCAACCCAAGTTCGACTCGTTCGGCCGCAGCGTGCCCGGCCGCGCGCTGGCACAAGCCGCCGATCACCGTCACCAGGCACTTCCACGTACCGCCGACTCCGGTGATCAAGGCCGTCCGCACCGCCAAGCACCCCGCCTGTCACTTCGACCGGCTTGTGCTCGACATCAGCGGCAGGCACCCCGGCTACCAGATCCAGTACGTCAAGCAGATCATCGCCGATGGGTCGGGCAAGCCGATCAAGCTGCCGGGCAAGCGATTCCTGCTGATCACGCTGCGCCCGGCGCAGGCCCACAAGAGCTCGGGTGCCAGCACCCTGCCCACGAAGGTTCAGGCCGTCCGTGACCCGATGCTCAGGGCCTGGGTGCTCGCCGGAGACTTCGAAGGCGTCGTTAGCATCGGCATCGGACTGCACGCCAAGACCAGCGTTCGAGTCGGCGAGCTGAAAGGCCGCCTGTACATCGACTTCAAGTACTGACCCTTGTCCGCCGGGTCCGCCGGGTCGGCCGGGTCGGCCGGGTCGGCTCGGGCTATCCGGGCGTCGGCTGTCTGAGAGGCTGGCTAGACTAGGCGGCAGACCCCTCGCACGGCGTTACTCCCGCCAACTCCCCCAGGGCCGGAAGGCAGCAAGGGTACGCGGGCTCTGGCGGGTGTGCGAGGGGTCCTTCCCCTCCCCGGCGAGGATGAGGTCATGACAGCCCACGCCTCCGAACACGACAGGGCCGAACGCGGCCCACACACGCCGAAACCGGCCGGACAGCCGCCGCCCCGCTCGCGCTTTACCGGCGCTACCGGCCAGCCACCTTCTCGGAGCTGAAGGGCCAGGACCACGTCACCGAGCCGTTGCGACAGGCGCTGCGAAGCGGCCGGATTAATCATGCGTACCTATTCTCCGGACCGCGCGGCTGCGGCAAGACTTCGAGCGCCAGGATTCTGGCCCGGTCGCTGAACTGCGAACTCGGGCCGACGCCCGACCCGTGCGGTGAATGCCAATCGTGCGTGGACCTCGCGCCGTCAGGCCCTGGCAGCATCGACGTGATCGAGATCGACGCGGCCTCCCACGGAGGTATCGACGACGCACGGGACCTGCGGGAACGGGCGTTCTACTCGCCGGTCGCCGCCAGGTACAAGATCTACATCATCGACGAGGCGCACATGGTGACCGGCGCGGGCTTCAACGCGCTGCTCAAGCTCGTTGAGGAGCCGCCGCCGCATTTGAAGTTCGTATTCGCGACGACCGAACCCGAGAAGGTCATCCCCACCATCCGGTCGCGAACGCATCACTACCCGTTCCGCCTTGTCCCGCCCGCTGTGCTGCGTGAGTTGCTCGAAGAGATCCTCTCGGCGGAGAAGATCGAATTCGAGCCGGCCGTGCTGCCGGTGGTTATCCGGGCAGGCGCCGGCTCGGCGCGGGACTCGCTGTCGGTGCTCGACCAGCTCATCGCCGGGGCCGATGACAACGGCCTGCGCTACGACCGGGCGATAGCGCTGCTCGGGTACACCGACGACGCGTTGCTCGACGAAACGGCCGAGGCCTTCGCCGCCGGTGACGGGGCGCTGGTCTTCCGCGCGATCGACCACGTGGTGCAGGGCGGTCACGACCCGCGTCGCTTCGCGATGGACCTGCTCGACCGGCTGCGGGATCTGATCGTCCTCGCGGCGGTGCCCGACGTCAGCGCGGCCGAACTGCTCGACGTGCCGGAAGACCGGCTCGACCGGATGCGGCAGCAGGCGAAGAATTTCGGCCAGGAACGACTCGTGCGAGCCGCGGAGACGATCAGCAATGGGCTCGTCGAGATGCGCGGCGCCACGTCGCCCAGGCTGCTGCTCGAGCTGATGTGCGCCCAGGTGCTGCTGCCCGGCGGAACGCCGCAGCCGTCGGGGCTGAACGAAGTGAGCCTGGCCGAACCCGATCTCGACGCGCGGGTGCAACGCCTTGAGCGCGAACTCATCTCCGCCCTCGACCGCCTAGCCAGAGCATCAGCCGAGCCGGCCGCCGCGCCCCGGGCCGCCGCGCGTCAGCCCGAGAGACAACCCGAGCGCCAGTCCGAGCGCCCGCCGGAACGTCAGCCCGACCGAGATCAGGCCAGGCCAAGCGCGCCGCCACCGGAAACGAGGAATCGCCCGGCCGAGGTGACCAGAGACGACCGGACCGGACCAGCGACCCTCGACGCGGCGATTGTGACCAACCGCTGGCCGGACGTTCTCGACGCGATCCGCGAGGTGCGCAAGGTCGCGTGGATCCTGCTCAGCAGCGCGTCGGTGGAATCTGTCGACGGCAGCGTCCTGACGCTGGCATTCGCGAGAGAAGGCGACGCCAAGGGATTCGCCAGCAGCGGTTGCGATCAGGACCTGGCCGACGTGCTCGACCGCATGTTCGGCGCCCGCCCGATCATCAAGCCGGTGGTGTCGGCGCCCGGCCGTGCCGCTGCGAGCGACGTCGGCCCGCCGCGCCAGAGCAGGCCGCGGGCCGACACCGCGGGCGCCGACACGGCCCGGGCTGACACGGCCCGGGCTGACACAGCACGCGCAGACAGCCCAGCCTCCGATGACCCAGCCTCCGAGCGCAGCCGACGCACCACCGCCAGCGTCAAACCGGACACACCCGCCGAACCCGCCCGCCCAGTCGCGGCGGAACGGGACACGCCGAGGCCGAGATCGGCTAGGCCGTCCCCCCGGCCCGATCCGGCAATGAGTTCGGCGGACGACCCCAGGCTGCACACCGACCCCGATCAGCCCGGCTCGGCCGACAACCTCACCGGCAGCGACCTGATCCTGCGCGAACTTGGCGGCACCGTCATCGAAGAGAGCGGCGAGGACTAGCAAACCGGTGGCGTCCAATCCCCGTGGCGTCGCTGCCGGCCCAGGGCACCAAAGGTCTGGCCGGGCCGTAGGCTCTCAATTACTGATACGGAAAGAAACTGCGGCGGGACTGCCGGCAGCCAGAAGGCGGATGGAATCCCGAGCCATCGCAGAGAGATATAGGTGAGCGGCATGGAACCAGGCGGACAGCTTGACATGCAGCAACTCTTCGCTGCCGCGGCGCAGATGCAGAGCCAGATCGTCAGCGCGCAGCAGCGTCTAGCCGAGACCGAGGTCGAGGGCAGCGCCGGCGGCGGCCTGGTGAAGGTGAAGCTGAACGGCCAGGGAGAGCTTGTCGACGTCACGATCGGCAAGGATGCGATCGACCCGAGCGACCCCGAGGAGACCGCGCAGACGATCGCTGACCTCGTGCTCGCCGCTAGTCGTGACGCCTACGAAGAGCTTGGCGACCTGCAGGCGGAGATGATGGGTCCGCTAGCAGGCGGACTTGGCGGCCTCGGCGATCTCGGTGGCGGCGCTGGGCTGCCCGGCATTCCGGGTCTGCCCGGCTTCCCGCCGGCCGCGGGGGGACCCGGGGGGTCGTCCTCCCGGGCCGACACCGACGGCCCCGGCGATCAGGCGGGGTAGGGCGAGCACTGACGTGTACGAGGGAGTAGTGCAGGACTTGATCGACGAGCTTGGGCTGCTGCCCGGCGTGGGGCCGAAGGGTGCTCAGCGAATCGCGTTCCATCTGCTGACCGCCGACCCGGCCGATGTCCGCAGGCTCGCGGCCACGTTGATCGAGGTCACCGAGAAGGTCAAGTTCTGCGGCACTTGCGGCAACGTCTCGGAGAACGACGAGTGCCGCATCTGCCTGGATGGGCGTCGCGACCTGTCGATCATCTGCGTGGTCGAAGAGCCTAAGGACGTCGCGGCGATCGAGAAGATCCGCGAATTCCGCGGCCGGTACCACGTGCTCGGCGGCGCGATAAGCCCGATCGACGGAGTGGGTCCAGAAAACCTGCGGATCGCCGAACTGATGGCCAGGCTCGCCGACAACGCGATTACCGAATTGATCCTGGCGACCGATCCGAACCTTGAAGGCGAGGCGACCGCCACATACCTGGCCAGATTGGTCAAGCCGCTCGGCATCAAGGTAACCAGGCCGGCTAGCGGTCTGCCGGTCGGAGGCGAACTCGAATACGCTGACGAGGTGACTCTTGGCCGCGCGTTCGAAGGACGACGAGCACTTGATGTCTGATAACAACCGGTTCAATCTCAATCGGTCGAATCACAACCAGTCTGATCACGGCGACGGCGACTGGCGGCCCTTAGCGGATCAGGTCGCCAAACACGCCGGCGACTTCCTCGACGCTCTCGCCGCGGTCGGGCGCGGCCAGGGATCCGGTGAGGTAGTTCCGCTGCTGCTGCTTGAGGTCGCCCAGGTAATGCTGGCCGGCGCCCAGCTAGGCGCCAGCCGCGACGTGATCCCCTCGGGAAACGCCGAACCTGACGTCGGGGCGGACCCCGACCTCGACGGCTTGCGCACCGGCCTGGCCGAACGACTCGCTGGCTGCGACGACTACGCCGAGCTATTCGATCCCTATGCAGACACAATGCCGACGGCGTTCCGGCTCTCCGACGACTTGGCCGCGGTCGCCGCCGACCTGATCCACGGGCTGCGGCATTACCAGGCTGGCCGCGCGGGCGAGGCGCTGTGGTGGTGGCAGTACTCCTACGTGAACCACTGGGGAACGCACGGCGGCGCGGCGCTGCGAGCCCTGCACGCCGTGGTCGCCCACGCCCGTCTCGACGTCGCCGACGAGCAGATCTAGCCCAGGCCAAACCCCGTTCTATATCGACATCCGATATAGTGACGCGCATGAGGATCGACAGGAGCGCCGCGCCGTGACTCTGGTCGTGCAGAAGTACGGCGGCTCTTCGCTCGCTGACGCCGACGGAATCAAGCGAGTCGCGCAGCGGATCGTGGCGACGCGCAAGGCGGGTAACGGCGTGGTGGTCGTCGTTTCCGCCATGGGTGACACCACCGACGAGTTGCACGACCTAGCCCTGCAGGTGAGCCCGCTACCGCCCGGGCGCGAACTTGACATGCTGCTGACCGCCGGCGAACGAATCTCGATGGCGCTGGTCGCGATGGCGATCGCCAACCTCGGGTTCGAGGCGCGCTCGTTCACCGGGTCGCAGGCCGGGGTGATCACCGACTCATCCCACGGCAAGGCGCGCATCATCGACGTGACGCCCGGCCGGATCTCCGGGGCGCTCGACGACGGCGCGATCCCGATCGTGGCCGGCTTCCAGGGCGTCTCGGCCGGCAGCAAGGACATCACCACGCTTGGTCGCGGCGGTTCCGACACGACGGCGGTCGCGGTCGCGGCCGCCCTCGGCGCGGACATGTGCGAGATCTACACCGACGTGGACGGCATCTACACCGCCGACCCGAGGATCGTGCCGACCGCCAGGCGGATCCCGAAGATCAGCTACGAGGAAATGCTCGAGATGGCCGCCTGCGGCGCCAAGGTGCTGCATCTGCGCTGTGTGGAGTACGCCAAGCACTACAAGATGCGAATTCACGTGCGCTCATCCTTCAGCCGCAGGCAAGGTACCTGGGTAGTTGACGCGCCCGAATCGCGCCAGGAAGGCGACGGAATGGACCAGCCGATCATCACCGGAGTCGCGCACGACCGGAGCGAAGCCACGATCACGGTGTCCGGCATCCCCGACAAGGTGGGCGTAGCCGCCAGGATCTTCCGTACCATCGCCGGGGCCAGCATCAACATCGACATGATCGTGCAGAGCACCTCCAGGTCGACCGGCCGAGCGGACATCTCGTTCACGCTGCCGCGCCAGGACGGCCAGGCCGCCGTGACCGCACTGCACGCCATTAGGAACGAGGTCGGGTTCGAGTCGCTGGTCTTCGACGACCGGATCGGCAAGATCTCGCTGATCGGCGCGGGCATGCGCTCGCATCCCGGGGTCAGCGCCGACTTCTTCGGCGCACTGGCCGACTCGGGCATCAACATCAGGATGATCTCGACATCAGAAATCAGGATCTCGGCGGTCGTCGACGCCGCCGACCTCGATGCGGCGGTGATCTCAACGCACCGTGCGTTCGGGCTGGACGACGGCTCGGCCGCGGCGGTTGTGTACGGAGGGACGGGCCGATGAGCCCCCCCGGGGCGGCACGGCGGCCGGTATTGGCGATCGTCGGGGCGACCGGCGCGGTCGGCACGGTCATGCGCGAGGTGATCTCGACTAGGCCGGACGTGTGGGGGGAGATTAGGCTCATCGCCTCGGCGCGGTCGGCCGGGAAGATCCTTCCGGTTCGCGGCGAAGACGTGCGGGTCGAAGAGATCTCACCCGAGGTGTTCGACGGCGTCGACCTCGCGATGTTCGACGTGCCCGACGAGGTGTCAGCGCAGTGGGCGCCGCAGGCCGCCGCCCGGGGCGTAGTCGTGATCGACAAATCCGGCGCGTTCCGGATGGACCCGCGGGTGCCGCTCGTGGTGCCCGAAGTCAACCCAGGCGCCGTCGAGCAGCACAACCGGCCCAAGGGGATCATCGCGGTCCCGAACTGCACGACGCTATCGATGATCGTCGTTATCGGAGTGCTGCACCGGGCCTACCGGCTGCGCGAGCTTGTCGCCGCCTCCTACCAGGCCGCCTCCGGCGCCGGAAAGGCCGGAACGGACTCCCTGTACGCCCAGCTCGAGGCGGTGGCCGGCGACCGCACCCTCGGCCAGCGCTCCGGCGATGTCCGCGCGGCCGTCGGGTCGGCCGCCGACCCGTTCCCCGCGCCCCTCGCCCTGAACGTCGTGCCGTGGGCAGGCTCGCTGCGTCCCGACGGCTGGTCGTCGGAAGAACTCAAGATCAGGGACGAGACCCGCAAGATCCTCGGCACCGACGACATCAAGATCTCGGCGACCTGCGTGCGGGTGCCCGTCATCACCGGTCATTCGCTGGCGCTGCACGCGGTGTTCGACGCCGAGGTGGACCGCGACGAGGCGGTCAAGCTGCTCAGCGACGCACCGGGAGTCGTGGTGGTCGACCGGCCGGAGGCGGGCGAGTTCCCGACGCCGGTCGACGTCGCGGGCACCGACCCGACCCTGGTCGGCCGGATCAGGCGAAGCAAGGACGACGCCCACGCGCTCGACCTGTTCGTCTGCGGCGACAACCTGCGCAAGGGCGCCGCCCTCAACGCCGCCCAGATCGCCGAACTCCTGGTCGCTAACTGGCGCGGAGCGCCTGCGGCCCCGTAGTGCTTACGCCGATAGGTGCCGACCCAGGAACTCCAGCGACGGCGGCTCCTGCTGGGCGAAGAAAGACAGCGTGTGGCAGCCGGGCGAGATGTCCACGACCGCGCCCGGCGGCAGTACCTTGACCAGCGCCTCGACCCCAGGGTGAAACGGGTCGTCCGCCCCCGACGCCACCCGCACGGCGACCCCCGCCAGCGCGCGAGCGTGTGTCACCGCGTCGGCCGAGGCGAACGCCGCCGCCGATGCGTACGCCCCAGCGTTGACCGCCCGGGCCTGCGCGTAGGTGGTCCAGATCGCCGGGGCGATCGCCGCCGCCGCGCCGACCAGCTCCGGGTGCTTCTCGGCGAGCAAGATCGCGCCGTAGCCGCCCATCGAGATGCCCAGCGTGCCGATCCGCCCCGTCCCAGACCCGAGCCCGCGGGCCCGGCAGCGCGGGATCAGCTCGCCCGTGACCATGCCGAGCGGATCGTCGTCAGGATGGCTGTTCCAGTACCCGCCTCCGCCGTCGGCGGCCACAATCGCCATCGGCGGCAGCGGCCGGCCGCCGACTCGCAGGGCCAGCGCTTGCGCGAGCGACATCCGGGTGAGCACGCGCCGGTGGTCGCCGCCGTAGGCATGGAGCGCGACGATCAGCGGCAACTCGTCACCGGGCCGGTGCCCAGGCGGGTACGCGAGCGTGTATCCGACGGTACGCCGCCGAGCGGACGAGTAGAACGTGCCGGAGAACGACGGTCCGGTTGGCGCGAATACCAGCGGCGGCACCGGGACCGCGCACGCTCCGTCGACCCGATCGAGGTACTGCTTGCCGGGGAGCACGTCGTGGGCGATCAGCTCCAGGCCGCCAGCGCCAGCGATCGCGACGCCCGCGAGCCCGCCCAGGCCAGCCTTGAGCACGCCCCGGCGGGACAGGCTCACCGGCCGGCCATAGCCGCTCGGGCGAGCCCGGCCCGCTGCACTGCCCGAAGGCCGGTCGCGACGATGAGCACCAGCAGCGTCAGCCCGACGACGTCGATCGAGCCGACGTGAAACGCGAGCCGCGGCCCCGCCGCCACCGATGACAGCCAGCGCAGGCCGCCGGCGAGGAATGCCAGCATCCCGCCGCCCGCGACGCGACCCAACCACGTTTCGTAACTAAGCGCTCGGGGTGATCGATCAAGCCGCCGGATGAGTCGCGCCACGCTGATCATCAGGCCACAGGCGGCCAGCGGGGTCAGCGCCATCCAAGCGACCTGTGTCGCCGGGAACGCGGCTAGCATCGCCGGATGCGCCCAGTATGAGGTGATCCACATCGTGAGCGCCCAGCCGAACGCCGCGATCCCGGCGGGCACCGAGCCCTGCGCGGTGAGCAGGTGACCGCCCGTGCCCGGCCAGGCGTTCGCGAAATGCCGTCCGCCGAAGAACAACACGGCCGTGCACGTCACGGCGACGGCGGCCGGCCCGAGCAGCTTGCCGCCTTGGCGCCGGGCAACGGCCACGATGGCGGCGCGGATCAGCGCGGCCAGGCCCAGCACCGTCACTACGCAGAACGTCAGCAATGCCAGCGACATGAGGTCCAAGGCTTGCGTTACGCCACGATTATCGGGAACAGCCCATTGCAATCCAGTCGCTAGCTGCGACCACATCGCCGCGCCGAACGTCGCGAACAGCGCGCCGCAGCAGGCCAGGGTTGCCAGGCCAGCTCGGACCGCCGACGCCTGGTCCAGTGGATGACTGGTCACGCCAGCATCGGCGAGCCTGGCCCGCAAGCCGATGGCCACGACGTTAGCCGTGCGCCGGAGGCTGCGGGGCTGCTCGGTCAGTTCGGCGGCGAGCAGTTCGGCGAACTCGTCGCCGTATCTGGCCCGCCAGGCCCGCGGGTACCACATCAGCAGCCGGGTCGCCCGCGCCGTGTGCGTCGCTCACGACTGTGCTAGTCCTATTTGGGCCCAGGTGCTCGCCAGGCGGCGAAGCCCGACCTCGGCGACGTCGCGCTGGGCCTTGAGATAGCTGTTGAGCGCGGTGGCGCCAGCGGCGGTTAGCCGGTAGGGCCGTCGCCGATCCTGGCTCTCCAGCGCCTCGATCAGGCCGTGTGCTTCCAGCCGGCTGAGCGCCTCGTACAGCGTGCCGGGCGCGAGCCTAACCCCGGCGAACGACTCGATGTCCTTGGTCAGCGCGTAACCGTGCTTGGCGCCGTCGGCCAGGCTCGACAGGATCAGGCTGGCCGGACCCGAGGACCGGCCGAGGGTGTCGAGTGCGTCAGACCCGCTACTGCCGTGCGACCTGCTCATGGCGCGCATTCTAGCTCGGCTTCCGGTATATCGTCAACCGATGCTTGGTTAGTTTCAGCGAATTCCCGTTCTACCTGGTAATTTCGGGTCGATTCCCAAGCATGGCGCCTAAAGGGCGCCGCTACCCCCTATAGGCACGGAGCACGGACATGGCAATTCGTCGAGCGAAGCAGAAGGCGCAGGTCATCGCGAAGCTATCGAGCAGCGCACCAGCCGGCGAGCAATTCATCGCCTGCGTGCACGCCGAGACCGGGCCCAGTCCCTGGCTCGGCGCCCTGCTCGACGAGATCCCGCTCGTGGGTCTCGTCGTCCAGCTCAGCCGCAAGTTCTACTTCTTCACGCTGACCAACACGTCCGTCGTCGTGAACGCGGCGAATCGCTTCACCAACCGGCCCGGCGCCGTCGTGGCCGTGTTCCCCAAAGACGCGTTCCCTGCGTCGAAGTTCAACCGGGCGGCCGTGTGGAGCAAGTTCTACCTGCAGTTCCCTGACGGCGGCAAGCCGACCCGGCTGAACGTGCACCGTTACTGGCGCGCTGAGCTAGACCAGCTCGCCGCCGCCTTCCCGATGTCGGCGCAGGTCGACTCCGGGCCGGTCACGGGCAGCCCTGACCTGGCCGGGCCCTGACGCCCCTCACGAGACCGACTCGGTGATCACCCCGGTGTAGGTGCCGGAAGTGACGTTGAGCGGGACGTCGACGTTGATCAGCGGGTTCCAGGAGGCAGCGGTATTGCCGGTGACGTTGGTGGCATTGACGACGCCTTGCGGGGTGGCGCTGAGCGTGACCGAGGGGTTGAAGTCGAAGGACGCTGGGCCGGTGGTCTGGACGAGCGCGGTGATCTCGTAGTTCAGGTCGCCGGCTGGAATCGTGCGCCCGGTGCCGCCCGGTCCGGTGGTGAACGCGCTCGATGAGACGGTGGCGGTCCAGTTCTGGCCGAGTCCGCGGTTGTCGGTGACCTGGACGGTGCCAAGGTTGCCGCTGATCGTGGTGCCGGGCAGGCCGCTGCCGAGGCTGGCGGTGGCGGGGACGGTGATCGTCAGGATCCCGGGGATGACGGTGACGGTGGCGGTGCAGGCGGCGGCTGGGCTTGCGACCGGGCAGGTGCTTCCTTGTGCGGTCGTGGTGGTGGTGCTCTTCATGATCTGGTCGCCGGCACCGGTGATCGGGACGATGAGGGTGACGGTGAAAGTGATGACGGCGGACTGGGTGGGGGCGAGCGTGCCGGTCCAGGCGAGCTTGGGACTGATGAACGTAACGCTGCCGGTAGTGACGGCGGCGTCGTTGTTGAAGGTGGCGTCGTCGAGGGTGTCGGTGAGATCGTCGGTGATGGTGGCGTCGGTGTAGGTGGTCTGCCCGGCGTTGGTGATGCGGATGGTGTAGCCGACGGTGGTGCCGGGGGTGGCGGTGGCGGCGTCGGCGGTGTTCGTGATGTCGAGTTCGGCGACGGGGGTGTTGGTGGTGCAGTCGGGGTCGGTGCTGCCGGGGTTGCAGTCGCTGCCGCTGGCGGTGGTGGTGGTGACAATGGTGAGAATGTGGTCGCTGGTGTCGGGGTTGTGCACGGTTATCGTGAACGTGACGGTGGCGGTCCCGCCGGGGGCGAGGTTCCCGGTCCAGGTCAGGGTGGGGCTGCTGAAGGCGACAGCGCCGGCGGTGGCGGAGGCGTCGTGGTTGTAGGCGGCGTCGTCGAGCGCGCCGGCCAGCCCGATCGTGACCGATAGTGCGGGGTAGGGGGTCTGGCCGGAGTCGGTGATCGTGACGGTGTAGGTCTGGGTGCTGCCCAGCGTCGCTGTCGCGGGGCTGGGGGTGGTGGCGATGTCGAGTTCGGGGGTGAGGATGGGGACGATGAGCTGGCAGGTGGCGCTGGGCGGGCAGGTGGAGCCGGTGGTGGCGGAGTTGAGCTCGCTAAGGAGTTGCTTGTCGCCGCTGTCGGGGTTGTTCACGGTCAGGGAGTAGGTCAGGACGGCGGACTGGCCGGGGGTCAGGTTGCCGGTCCAGGTGATGACGGCGGCGGCGATGGTGACGGTGCCGGTGGTGGCGGCGGCGTCGTTGTCGTAGGCGGCGTCGTCAAGGGAGTCGTCGAAGGTGGCGGTGACGACGGCGCCGGTGTAGGGGGTCTGCCCGGTGTTGCTGATCGTGACGGTGAAGGTGACTTTCTGCCCCGGCACGGCTGCCGCCGCATCGGCGGTCTGGGTGATGGACAGGGCCGGGACCAGGACCGGGACGCTGACCGAGCACCTGGAGTCAGTGGTGCCGGACGGGCAGTTGCTGCCAGCGGCGGTGGTGGTGATCGTGGAGGCCAGGAGCTTGTTCCCGGGGTCGGGGTTGTCGACGGTGACCGTGCCGGTGACGGTGACGGTGCCGCCGACGGGGAGGTCGCCGATCCAGGTGACCCCGGTACCGGAGACGGTCAGGGTGCCGGAGGTGGCGGTCTGGTCGCCGTTCGGGGTGGCGTCGTCGAACACGTTGCTGGCGTTAGTGGCGATCGTGATGCCGTCGTAGGAGGTCTGCCCGGTGTTGGTGAACGTGGCGGTGAACCGCACCACGCTGCCGGGGGTCGTGGAGACGACGTTGGCGGTGTTGGTGATCAGCAGGCTGGATACGGTGACTCCGGTGGCGCACCGTGGGTCGGTGCTGCCCGAGGTGCAGTTGTTGCCGATCGAGGCGGAGGACAAGGTGGCGGCGAGGATGCCGTTGCCGGTGTCGGGGTTCTTGACGGTGACGGAGAACGTGATGGTGACGGTGCCGGTGGCTGGCACGTTCCCGGTCCAGGACAGGGTGCCGCCGCTGACCGTCGCGGTGCCGGCGGTGGCGGTGATGTCGTTGTTGTAGGTGGCGTCGTCGGTGATGCCGGCCAGGGATTCGGTGACGGCGGCGCCGGGGAAGGGGATCAGGCCGCTATTGGCGGCGGTGATGGTGTAGTGCACAACTCCGCCGGCGGTGACCGAGCTGACATCGGCGGCGTTGGTGAAGGTCAGGGTGGCGGCGTTGACGACGGGGACGGTGTTGCTGCAGGCCGGGTCGGTGCTGCCGGTCTGGCATGCCCCACCCTGGGCCGGGGTCAGCGCGGTGACGGTCAGCGTGCGGTTGCCGGTGTCGGGGTTGCTCACGGTCACGGTGAAGGTGACAGTCGTGGAGTTGCCTGGGGCAAGGCTACCGGTCCAGGTCAGGTTCGGGGAGGCGAACGACACGCTGCCGGCGGTGGCGGCCGCGTTGTTGTTGTAGGAGGCGTCGTCCACCGTGCCGGCCAGCCCGATCGTAGTGGTGGTGTTGGTGTAGCTGGTCTGCCCGGAGTCGGTGATCTTCACGCTGTAGGACACGACCTGGCCGGGGGTGGCCGGGGACGGCGACGCGGTCATCGCGATGTCCAGCCCGGGCGTGAGCACCGCCAAGGTGAGCTGGCAGGCCGGGTTCGATCCGTCGGCCGGGCAGTTCGACCCGGCCGCCGGGGGGTGAGCTTGGAGACCAGCAGCTTGTCCCCGTTATCGGGGCTGTTCACCGTCAGCGAGTAGGTGATGGTCACGGTGGCCCCGACGGCCAGGTTCCCGGTCCACGTCAGCACCCCGCTGGCCACGCTCACCGACCCCGCCGTGGCGGCGGCGTCGGTGTTGTAGGCGGCGTCGTCCAGGGAAGCGGCGAAGCTGTCGGCCACGCTGGTCCCCGTGTACGGGGTCTGCCCGGTATTGGCCACGGTCACCGTGAAGGTGACCTTCTGACCGGGCACCGCTGCCGATGTGTCGGCGGTCTGGGTGATGGACATGCCCGGGACCAGCACGGGGACGCTGACCGAGCACCTGGGGTCGGTGGTGCCCGCCGGGCAGTTGGATCCGGTCGCGCTGGTGGTGATGGTGGAGGCGAGCAGCTTGTTCCCGGGGTCGGGGTTCTTCACCGTCACCGTCCCGGTCACCGTCACGCTGCCGCCGACCGGGATGTCGCCGGTCCATGACACCCCGGTCCCGGTCACCGACAAGGTCCCCGACGTCGCGGTCTGATCCCCGTTGCTGACCGCGTCGTCGAACACGTCGCTGGCGTCGGTGGCGATGGTGATCCCGCTGTAGGGCACCTGCCCGGCGTTGGTGAACGTCGCGGTGAACCGCACCACCCCGCCCGGGGTGGTGCTGCCCACGTTCGAGCTGTTGGTGATCGTCAGGATCGCGACCTTGACCGCGGCCGTGCACCGGGTGTCGGCGCTGCCGCTGCCGCAGTTGCTGCCCGTGGTCGCCGAGGTGATCGTGGAGGCGAGCACGTCGTTGCCGGTATCGGGTTTCTTGACCGTGACCGAGAACGTGATCGTCGCGGCCGCCCCGGCCGCCAGGTTCCCGGTCCAGGTCAGGTTCGGGCTGGAGAACGTGACGGTCCCGGCGGTGGCGGAGGCGTCGGCGTTGTAGGCAGCGTCGTCCAGCACGTCGGACAGCGGGTCGGTGAACGTCGCCCCGGTATAGCTGGTCTGCCCGGAGTTCGTCACCGTCACCGTGTAATGCACCACCGCCCCCGGCGTCGTGGTGGCGTTGTCCGCCGACGCCGTGATCGTCAGCCCCGGCACCAGCACGGTGACGCTGTTGCCGCACCGGGAGTCGGTGTTCCCGGCCGCGCAGTTGGCGCCTGCCGTGGTCGAGGTGACCGCGGTGGTCAGCACCTTGTCGCCGGTGTCGGGGTTCTTCACCGTGACCGAGAACGTGATCGTCGCGGTCGCGCCGGCCGCCAGGTTCCCGGTCCAGGTCAGGTTCGGGGAGGTGAAGGTCACCGTGCCGGACGACGCGGCGGCGTTGGCGTTGTAGGCGGCGTCGTCGGTCAGCCCGGCCAGCGAGTCGGTGAACGTCGCCCCGGTGTAGGCGAGCTGCCCGGAGTTGGTCGCGGTGATCGTGTAGGACACCGTGCCGCCCGGGGTGACCGTGCCGGTGCTCGCCGTCGAGGTGATCGTCAGCGATGAAGTGCTCACCACCAGGGTGACCGAGGCGGTCGAGACGCCGTTGTTCGCGTCGATCACGTTCACCGAGAAACTGAAGGACCCAGTCGCTGTCGGAGTGCCTGACAGCACCCCGGCCGGGCTGAGCGTGATTCCTGGCGGGAGCGTCCCCGCGTTCACCGACCAGGTATACGGCGTGGTGCCCCCGGTCGCGGTCAGCGTGTCGCTGTACGCCACGTTCACCGCCGCGGCCGGGGGCGGGGAGAAGTTCGCCGTCACCCCGGCATTGATGGTCAGGCTCGTCGCCTGGGTCGCGGCCTGCCCGTTCGCGTCGGTCACCTTCACGGTGAAGCTGTAGGTCCCGGTCGCCGTAGCGGTGCCGGACAGGTTCCCGCTGGACGTGAGCGAGATCCCGGGCGGCAGCGACCCGCTGGCCAGCGACCAGGTGAACGGGCTGACGCCGCCCGATTCGGTCAGCGTGTCCAGGTAGACGGTGTTGGTCCAGCCGCTGGGCGGGGCCGGGAAGCTCAGCGACGGCGCCGGGACGATCGTGATCGAGGTGTCCTTGGTGTCGGTCAGCCCGGCGTGGTCGGTGACCTTGACCGTGAAGCTGAACGTGCCCGCGGTAGTCGGGGTGCCCGACAGCAGCCCGGTCGACGCGTTCAGGGTCACCCCGGGCGGCAGTGACCCGCTGCTGACCGACCAGGTGAACGGGCTGGTCCCGCCGTTCACGGTGAGCTGGTCGGTGTAGGCGACGTTCACCTCGCCGCTCGGCGGCACGCCGAACAACAGCGCGGGCCCGGTGTTATAGGTGTAGGACGCGCTGCCGGAGACGCTGAGGGTGACCACCCGGATCGTGACCGCCCCCGCGGCGTGCGCGGGCATCGATGAGATGTCCAGCGTGTCGCTGGCGAACGTGAAGCACCCCGGCCCCGAGCTCGCGCACTTGACCAGCGTCGTCGGCGTCCCCGCGGTGAACTCAGCGGCCGTGCCGATCTCGATCACGGTCGCCGCGCCCAGCCCCGTCCCGCTGACAACCACGTCATTGCCGCCCCCCGCCGCGCCATTAGCCGGGCTCACCCCGGTCACCACCGGCGCGGCCGGCAACGTCCCGCCCGGCGCGCTCGACGATGTCGCCGGGTTCCCGTCCGACGAAGAGACCAAGACCGTCGACGCCGTCTGGATCGTGCTCTGCGTCACGCTCGACGACGTCACGATCGCGTTGATCGTCAGGCTGCCGCTGGTGAACGGGCTGGTCGTGCTCGTGCACGAGATCTGCTGCCCGACCGGCGTCGCGCAGGACCAGCCCGTCCCCGAGGCCGCCACCGGTACTACCCCGCTGGGCAGTGTCTCGGTCACCGTCACCGGGTTCGACTCGGTCGCACCCGACGAACTGGCGCTCACCGTGTAGGTGACCGACCCGCCGACGACGGGAGTCGTGGGCGAATAGCTGGTCTGCGAGACCGCGAGCTGCGGCACCGGGTTGATCGAGTTCACCACCACGTTGTCGATCTCATGGAAGTCGGTCACCGAGCCGGTCGACGCGACCCAGCCGAACGCTAGCTGCTTGGGCAGGTTGGCCGAGGTCAGCCAGCTCGACGGGTACAGCCCCGACGGCACCGTCGGCAGCGGGCCGACCAGGCTCCGCGCGGTTCCGCCTACCGGGGTGAACGTGACGTCGTAGTCGCCGGCGGGTACCACCAGGCCAGACGGGGTGGTCACCGATGACGAGCCAGGATTGAACACGACTTCGACGGGAACAACGGAAGCGGCTCTCGTGGTGGCGCGCAACGTGAGCTGCGCCGATGTCGCCGTTGCCGCGCTGCTTTGCAGCGGGCAGTATCCAACGGTGCCGTTCCCCGGACCGCGAACTACTACCTGACCCGCCATGCGTGATGAGATATTCGACGGGTCGACACAACCGGTGCCCTCGTACTTGTTGCTGAAGTTGCCGAAGGTGTCGAAACCGATACCCAGGTATCCGTCGACGAGTCCAGCCTGGCCGAGGCCATTCGAGGAGTAGCCCAGTGCGCCGCCGGACTGTCCGATGCTGGTCGGCGTCTTCGGGTTGGCCGGGTTGACCGCTGCCAGCACGAACGCCGTGCCGTCGGCGCCGCCGCCGCCGTACTGATACAGGTTGAACGTGACATCCAGGCCCTGCGAGGTGGGCACGCTCGTGGCCGCGAAGATGCCGCCTTCCTGGGTCGTCGTGGCGCTGGTGAAGCGGAGCTTGCCCGAGCCCTGGGCGTCGGTGGACGAACTGCAGCTAGCCAGTGGGTTAGCCGTGGAGTTGCCGGATGCGCTCAGGCAGGCGGTGTTGGTGCCTGTCGGTGCCGTCGGCACGGACACCGCCCCAGCCGAGCCGTCAACAGTCCGGTCGTGGAACGGCTGGTTGAAGAGCGTGGTGCCGACCGCGAGCGCGCTCGGCGCCGCCATTGTCACCACGGTCTCGGCCGCGCACGCGAGAACTACCGTGAGCGCCACGCGACTTGCTACGCGTAGTGCCATCCCGCCCGATCGCTTGCGAGTCACGCCGCGCCTCCTGCACGGTCAGGGATCGTGAATCAAGGGGCAGCACGGCGCGACGGCGGGGAGTCGGCCCTACCCCTGATGGCCTGGTGGTCAGGCGGTCGTAAAGTTATCACCGGCACGTTGATATTCCGCGTTTTACCAGTTCGTCGGCGCGGCGATTCCAGAGTCGCTTTATTTGCGCAAATTAAACCGACCAGCTAATCGCGCGACGACATGTTCGCGTTGATACCAGCGCGTGCCATCGTGAGCGAAGTCACCTGGGTAAGGTGCACTTCGGGCTGATAGCGCAGATGACGACGCATTTCCTCGGTGAACCGCTCGCGGGCATCCTTTGACCAGCTCAGTGACGTCGCCCTGGTGTTTTCTACTCCAATGACGGTCTCAACCGGCAGGGTTATTCGCTCGTGGTCGGTGGAGCGAACAGGCCACTCGAACAATCCGCTGCTGGTGATTAGCTCGGCGTTTGAAGGCGCGGGTCGCTTTAGCCAAGATCCGCCGTCCTCGCTGCGGGCAACCCACATGTCGCGCAGCGCCGCACCGAATGGATCGTCATAACGCTCGGAGGTGGTGAGGAGGGCGAGCCAGCCGCCGGGTCGCAGCAGCCGGAGGGATTTGCTGAACTTGACCTCGGGGTCGATCCAGTGAAATGCCGTGCCGGAAATGATCAGGTCGAACGAGCCTTCCGGCGCGGCGAATTCCTCGAAGGAAGCCGTCTTGAAACAGACGCCGCAGTCAGCTAGCCGACGCCCAGCGGCCTGCACCATCGACGGGCCGATGTCGATGGCAGTAAGGTCGACGCCGAGGCGAGCCAGGCTTTCGGTGAGCTGGCCGGTGCCGCAGCCGACCTCAAGCACGGCGCTACCGGGATGGAGTCCGGCGGTCGTAGCGGCGACCTCGACGATCTGGCTCGGGTAGCCGCGCCTGGATGTGTCGTAAAGCTCAGCGACGCCGTCGAACAGGGTTCGCCGGTAACGCCGGTTCTCGCGCTCCCGCTCGGTCTCGGTCTGGATTGCCACAGTTTGACAGTAGAACACAGCTTGATGCCACCGGAGATCGTGATGTAGCCGGTCCGGTTCACGCCGAGTCGTGGGCGTTCGTGTCGTACGACGCCAGCGACGCACTCAACCCGGCGACTAGTACCAGGACAGCTGCCAGTCGCAGCCGGCCTCGGCCCGCTAGAAATTTCATCCGCATGTATGAAGAAGCTACGGAGCCGCACCGGCTGGAGGCAGCCAGCTAGCGCCCAACTTCGGCCGGGGGGATTGCCCCCAGGCGGCAGGGCGGTCGGAAGTCTGGCGCGGCTCGGGTTGCCCAGGCATCGGTGAGCCGCACGTGCGCGACAAGCACGTGAGCCACCTGGTGGTCGCCGAGATTGGAGAGGACCTGAGTTGGGCCCGTGGCCTGTTCAGGCCAAAACCCCGACGCCGTGGTCTGAACGGGCTTCGAGGCCTTGCGGCTACTATATCAGCGTGGGCTTCCTGTCAAGGCGGACGAAGCACCCGCACGGTTACCCGGAGTGCCGTCACCATCGTTTCTTCGCGCAGCACGATCACCGGACGGCGTGGTGCCACGAGTGCCATTCGATGGTCCGCCTCCGGAAGGGCCGCATGCGGTTATTGCCTCCTTACCGGGCCGTCCAGGCGGATGAGGAAATGAAAGTACTGACGCTGGGGACGTTTGACATCCTGCATTTCGGCCAGGTGGCATTCCTGGGTCAGTGCGGGAAGCTGGGCAGCAGCCTGCTGGTAGGGGTGAATACCGACCGATTCACCGCTGAGTTCAAGCGCGTCCCGGTCATGACGCAGGCCGAGCGGGTCCACGCCCTGGAGCAGCTCGGGTACGACGTGACCCTGAACGACGGCCCCGGCCGGGAGCTGATCGACAAAGTGCGCCCGGACGTCCTGGCGGTCGGGTCGGACTGGGCCAGGAAGCCCTACTACCACCAGATCGGCGTGACCCAAGACTGGCTCGACATGCGCCGAATCATCGTCGCCTACGTCCCCTACGTCCAGGGCATGCCGATGTCCACCAGCGAGATCATCAGGCGGGCACGTGCGGTCTGACCTGCTGATCATCGTGCCGCCCAGGTGGAGGAGAGCACGCCCGGAGACTTTCCTGGATGCTTTCGCATCGACCCAGCCGGGCCACGCAGGGCCTGGCTGACTCCCAAGCTGAACCGCCACGCGGTCCCGGCGGCCTCGGAGTACCCGGCCGTGGGGTGGCTGGCCGATGACTGCCTCCTGGTCACCCCGGGCTGGGATTCCATGCTCCTCGCCGCACCCGGCAACAGCGAGGGGCCCACGCTGCTGCTATGGCGACAGCAAGGGTCCCAAGCTGTTCCGGGCGGCGAGAGCCCGGCGGCAGCTAGGGGCCCACGCTGCTCCGCCGCCCGGCAGGCCAGGCCAGCCAGGAGCCACGCGGTCGTCGGGACGAGCATCGGGCCGCCGCTGCGGTCCGGAAAGGCAGGTGCCGCATAACGAAACCCGCGTGTTGATAATCTGCGCGCGCTTGGAGCAGCAGCTCCGGGCCGACGTAGCTGGAATCGGGGCTGAGCAGCAACGCCGAGACGACGTCGCGGATCTTCAAAATCCTTTTAGGCTAAGCGGCATTGCCCTATGACCCGAGTCGGCTCAATTTAGTCCACAGGCAGGCTGGCCTTGTCGATCGCCTTGATGGCCTCGCGCAAGTCGTCAAGCGACAGGTCGGCGTCTAGTTTCCGCTGCGCTGGATTTACACGCACCTGATCGATAAGACGCCCGCCACAACGGGCCGCCAAACTGATGTGAGTCATTGACCGTGCGGTTGAGCACTGACGCGCGCCGTCCGTCACCTCGTCAGCCGTACTAGGAGCACCTCAAGGGTGCGCGTGTCGCTGGGAATCTCGGCCCGTTCCAGCTCGTCGATTTTGCCAGGCGGAGAAAGTGTCGTGCATGGCGTTCTCGTCGATGTTGTTCCGCAGGCCGGCCGCACGGAGCAAAGCCCGGAGCAGCAGCTTGCCGCCTGGCTTCAGCACGCGGCACAGCTCGGCCGCGTATCCCGGCCGGTCCTGTCTGGCCAGGTACTGGAAGCAGCCGCGGTCAAGGCACGCATCCAGCGTCCCCGATTGTTGCGGGGTGCGCAGCAGGTCCGGCGACGGACCGGACAGATGCCACCATCGGTAAGTTCCATCGGCATAGTGATCGGTCACCACAAAAGTCTGCCGGAGGAAGTGCGGACACCTCGCACATCACCAGCGATGCCTGGGTCTCGGCCACTCTATGGCCTCGTCAAGGCCCTGGCCCGGCTCCTGTCGATAGACGCCTAGCCGGTCGAGGACGACCGGACCGCGACGGCACTAACTCACCCAAATGTCGAAGTAAATTTGCGTGCCTGTGCCACCGATCATCATCATGACACGCTGGCCAGCGCGTCGGTCAAGTCATGAAGAATTGTATGATCTACCGTCAAAGATCCATGCGGTCGCCTTTTCGAGAGCGAATTTAGAAATGGCTGCTGTATTTGGTTGCGTCACGCTCATCTGGTAGTGAATGCTGTGCTAATGGCCACGGATCAGCCGCATGCGGAACAGTGCTGGCTGACTCCCGCAGATGCTTGGCCTGCCCGTGAAGTTAGGCCTGGCGAAGAGAATCGCGAAGGAGACGTCGGTGTCCGCGCATACCTATGTGAGCCGTTTTACTCGTTTACGCAGAAGCCTGCTGGTGACGGCGCCTCCGCTAGCCTGCGCCGCGGTGGCAATCCCGGCCGGACCGGCCGCCCAGGCGGCTGTGGTGGCGGTTAGCTGCACGGGAACCTCCCCGATCACCTACACGCCGGGGCTGACGTTCACGGCCCGGACGATCACCTACACCGAGACCGACTCCTTCAGCTCGTGCACCTCCTCCGATCCGGCACTGACCTCGGGTATCTCGACCAGCACCGCCACCGGTGCCTTCTCCTGCCTGAGCCCGCTGACCCTGGCGGAGGACCCCGGCTACACCATCGCCTGGAACAACGGCCAGGACAGCACCTTCGACCTGACCTACACCGACACCATCGTCGCGGGCGTCGAGAACGTCACCGGCATCGGCACCGTCACCTCCGGTGAGTTCCTCGGCGCCACCGGCACCTTCGTCTGGGTCTACACGGTGCCCGACCCCCTGCTGTGCCTGACCACAGGAGTCACCAGCCAGTCCGGCACCCTGGTCGCCACGATCCCGTCCGCCTGACCAGGCGGGGAGCCCGCCGCCCACTACAGCCAGCCCTAGTGCCGGCCCGTCAGCCGGCAGGATCGAGGATCCGATGCTTCCCCCACTCTCGCCCGTCGTCGTCGGCCGCCGCTGGCGGTCGCTGCTCCTGACCGGGATTCTGCTGGGTGCGACGTCCGTGGCGTGGGCGCCGGGCCTGGCCGGGCACGAGGTGACCGCCGGGCTCTACACCGGCGACACCGCCGCGAAAGTCACCTCAGGGATCAGCTACTTCGGCAGTGTCGTGGGATGCCTGCTGGGCACGCCCATATCGCAAACCACCGGGCTCATCGACAGCCTGGTGCTCACCGGCTGAGGCAGCCAGCGACGGAGCGGCACCGGTTGGCGGCAGCCAGCTAGCGCTCAACCTCGGCCGGGGGATTCCCCCTAGAGGTCTCAACCTCGGCGGACCAAGTGATGTAAGGCGGCTGGATTCTGGCGCAAATCGGGTTGCCCTTGGCATCGGTGAGTCGCACGTGGGCGACGAGCGCGTGACCTGGGCGCATGGCCTCGGCGATGAGGCCGGGCGGCACATCGGCCAGCCGGAGCTTGGCGCCGCGAAAGAGCCGCAGGGTCCCATCCCCTGGCACGTCACCCCAGGCCAAGCCGAGATGACGGTCATCGCGGGCACCGCGGACGAACGAGCCGCTGAAGTCGTAACCTGCCTCGTCGCGCCGGACGGTCACGGCGACCTGCCACCGCGCCGCCGGCGAATCGCCGGCCACCGGTTCAATGGCCAGCAGGGGACGGCCGGGCATGGTCAGCGACGGCCGGTCCTTGCTGGCCCCGCACAGCGCCACATGAATGTTGCTGTGTACGTTCAGGTCGCGGTCCGGGTGGCAGCTAAGGCCAGGCAGTTCGGAGCCCTCGATCACCACGGTCAGCGCCCCGAGCTTAGGCGCCGGGCGCTTAGCTGGCCGTCGCGGCGATGGTTGCCCAGTGTTTTCCGCGTAAGCCTGGCGGAGCCAGCCGATGACCTCTTCATCAACCTCGCCGGGTGCGCCCAGCGGCACTCGGACCGTCGCCTGGCCGACGTCGCGCGCCTCCAGCAGTCGCCCTCCGGGTTGCACGTTCGCGAGCCGGAATCCCAGATCCACCCGGTTCTTTGTGGTCGGCCGCACCACGGCGAACGTGCGGCGGGGCGACACGAGCGACACGAGGGTGCCCCGGGCCTGCACGATGACCGGGCCAAGAGAAGGCGCTACCGCAAGCACCGCGTCGAGGATAGGCCGTAGCTGCGGCCGGTCCGCGTATTGCCGGTCGATGAGGTGTGCGTCGGCGATGAGGAGGTCGGAATGGGCTGGAAGCGCGGCCATGACATTCTCCCCTCGCCCTCGCTGATCCGTACCAACTTACCCGCGCCTACCGCGATCCGGGTGACGTGCGTGTCGCAGTAGGTGAATCGAAGAGGTCGCGATGACGGGGCGAGGACGCAGAGCGCGGCCGCCTCATTACGGGCGCGGTGTGCGCCCGCGATCAGAGGGGCAATCCGATAGTGGTGGCGAGATGGCGTGCAGGTACGGTTTGGGCGGCTAAGGCTATTCTTAGCTAATTGGCGTGCTGATACGGCTTCGCGTGGTTCAGAGCGCTGGGTATGCGGCCACCTATCACCCCATCTTCCAGGCCCCGCGCCGCATTTGCACCCGGCCGTCGTGCAGCAATCCGTCCAGGTAAAAGACCAGTAGTAATTGCAGCATCTTCCATTGGTGCTTCCATCTGCCGGATTACATTTCCCTTGACCTGTCAGCCTCTTTTGGGGCCGGAGGCGGCGTGACCTTCACCCTGACGCGCCAGCGTCACCTCTACTTTGGACCGCAGCTTGGAATTGGGTTCCCGGGTGGTAGTGGAATGTTGGCGCCGGATGGATCGGCGGACCGTGGGGTAAGGGAGGCGTCGGCGCTAAGGCGACAGACAGCTTCATTCACCGAAATTCCTTCACTCTTTCCGGCGAAAGCCGGGGCCTTTCCTCGCTGGCGGGGCCGAAACATGGCGTAACCCCAATAACCCGCTGCACATGTTCGAGCGGGGCGCCAGTAACAACTTCGCTACGGAAGCCGGAATCGGTGGCGGAACGCCGGGTGCGAGCTTGACCTGGTCATATGCTTTCCGTATAGCCACCTGGCCGTTTAGATGGTAGAAAGGCTAGCTCGATAGTTAGCGGTACCCGGCTATCGGTTAGTGAGGCTATGAACGACGGTAGCTACACAGGCGGCGAGCACCAGTACGGTGAATGGCGTGAATACCCATTTGACAACACCCTGATACTGTTTTGCGAAACGACTGAACCACTCTTCCTTCGACATCTCCCCGCGTCGCACCTTCCGCACGAGGTGCCGGTCCAGCCACCATCTGCTTTCTGCCATTCGCCGTATGCGACGGTCGTTGCCCAGCCATCTTGCGAATACATAAAACCCGGCGCACAATGCTCCCGCACCAATGCCGCCAACTACTTGCCCAGTAATCAAGATATAGGCTCCTTCCCGGCTTAGGCCGGTCAATGCGCGAACGCTACTATACCTCCCGACTTGCCGGGATGAGTGTGCTGGCATGAATGCGCTCGCCTTGCCAAGGCGGATGCTCGTGGCTGCGATCTCAGTCCTCTGTGCGGGTTGCGCGGTTTCCGTCCATGTCGGCAACGACGGAGCGAGCGGTGAAGAGGCTTACCGTCAGGCGATCGCCAAGCCTTTCAAAGATCTAACTGCTGCTGCGATGGCAGCCAATGCCGTATGCGCTGGCGGAAGTCAACCCGATCCGCAGCAGTGTGATACGGACACGAACATCGAAGTGTCAGGTGTCAGTGCACTTGAGCGCACATTGGAAATATTGCGGTCCCGCATAGCTTCGCGAAGCAAATAGTGACCTCTTTCATGGCCTGGGTGTCTTCTCCGAAGGCCTCGTTGAACGCAATCGGGGACTGCGCATTCGACTGCCGAGTACACGGCGGGGCAGAATCTTAGATTGGGTTTGCAGAGACGAGCCTTGGGAGAATACCCTCCCGGAGCCAATATCGTGGCGTGAACAAGAAGCCCGCATCGACCCATGGTCGAGGTGAGGGCCGTCACGGAGGTCGTTGTTCTGCTACAACGCGACGGAGTTGGCGTCGCCCAAGTTCGTGTGCCTGGGTATCAGGGGTCGTCGGGTCGTCTGGAAGCCCGAAGCTCAGGAAAGAGAGACCGAACAGAGCCGCCCAGGCTCGTGCTCGATGCCACATGGCGGGAGACACCTGACGGTAGGCGGACCAGAACTCGCCATGAACATCGAGGTCAAACAGCCACCACAAAGCGGCAAGATCAACGGCTGCGTCCCCAGCGGTCACGTCACCCCAGTCCAACACAGCGCAGAGGCTCCCCCGGTTGACCAGCACGTTACGTGGATGGAGGTCACCATGGATCCAGACTCGCTCGGTCGCGGTCGCTGCCAGGAGTCCGGCCTTAAACAGACCTGCTGCTTCGGCAATCAAGGACTCGTCTCCGCTCGTCAGCGACTGCTCAGCCCACATCGCCACAGCCGCTTGACGCGACGCGAGAGGACCGCGGGCGGGATTGGGCGCAACGTCTGCGGGTGCCGGCACGTGCAGGGCCGCCAGAAAGGCGCCAAGCGCTCGCGCTTCTCGCGGAAGCGGGGGCGCCAAAGTAGCAACGTCGCCCCCGCCGGTCGGCCCTGCGATGGATTCGGGCATTCATCGCACTTGAGCATCGAGCTCTGCGATGGATTCGCGGATCCATCGGGCGGGTGACGCCGCCGACCTCGATGGATTCGGGGATCCATCTGGGAAAACGGGTATGAATTCGGGGTTCCATCGCACGCTCGGGGCGATATCGGTCTCCGAGCCTCTGCCTTCGGTCATGGCTACATCTTCCCATAAGGCCACCAAGGCGACATTCCGAAAAGGTCGCCGCGCCTGGGCCCATCTGCCGTCGGACCGCCGCTCCCATTCCGCTCCCAACTTCAGACATGGGGTGTGGGAGGTCTGACGATCAGATTGATCCCCGAAACTTGCATCGGCCACTGCCCGGCCGCCATAGCCAAATTGCGCAGGCCACGGCTCAGCCCGTGGATCAGGCGGTCGGCTTCTCCCATACCGAGACGTGTGAGCGGCTATCGGTCGTGAAGGGCTCGCGGTTCCAGTCGGCCCAGCGGTCACGCAGATGGAGCCCGGCGAGCTGTGCCATCAGGTCGAGCTCGGACGGCCAGGCGTAGCGGAATGGGATAGTGCGGTACTCGGCCATGCCGTCGGTGAACTCGGCGTAGTGGCCGCGGTACTGCTGGGTGGCGTGGTCAAAGCTGTACGAAACGAGCCGGCCCGTGCCCGCGCGGTATCCGAGGATGTCCTGGCCGGGCGGCAGGTGGCGCAGGGGCGGAACGGATGTCTCGATCACGAATCGGCCACCCGGGACGAGGTGCCTGGCGACGTTGCGAAAGCAGGCGAGCTGGGCTTCCTGGCTGGTGAGGTTGTTGATCGTATTGAACACCAGGTAGGCCAGCGTGAACTCCCCGTCCACCCTGGTGGTGGCCATGTCGCCGATAGTTACGGCGATAGCGTCGCCGCCTGGTTTGCTGCGAAGCCGGGCCGCCATCGCCTTGGATAGCTCGATTCCATGCACCAGTACGCCACTCTGAGATAGCGGCAGCCCGATGCGGCCGGTGCCGATGGCCAGCTCTAGGGCAGGCCCGTTGCCCGCTAGGTCGGCGAGCAGGCTCACCGCTGGGTCAATAGCCTCTGGCTGGAACATCCGGTCGGCCGGGTCGTCGTAGCTCGCTGCGACCCTCTTCCCGAAGTACCCGTCTGGATCATCCACGAGCCAAGAACCTAACGTGCCCGCACTGCTGCCGCGAGCGATTTTCAGGCGACCGTGCCCGGTCTGACGTTGGCATGTATTCAGGGCCCGATAGCTCCTGATCCGCGATCTGAAGCTCCTGGCGGTGAGTTCCGGAAGCGTGGCAAGAGGCGGGCTGGGCAGATTAGCCTTGAGGCCGCCGAGTCTGTCGGGTGGTCGGAGCAGCCAGATTTCCGCTGACACGCCGCAGCCACACCCTAGGAGGCTGGATGTGGCCTCTGAACTGGTCGGGGTGGCCGGATTTGAACCGGCGACTTCTTCGTCCCGAACGAAGCGCGCTGCCAAGCTGCGCTACACCCCGCCGACCGCGTAGGAAGTCTAGCCGATTCGCGGCACCAGTGTGAGCAGGGTGGTCTCCGGGCGGCAGCAGAACCGCACCGGAGCGTACGGTGACGTCCCGAGGCCAGCGGAGACGTGGAGGAAGGCGCGCTGGCGCGGGCCTGGGCCGGACGGGTGCTGATGAAGGCCCTTGGCGCGCTGTGGCTCGATGCCGCAGTTGGTGACCAGCGTGCCGTAGCCGGGAAGGCAGATCTGGCCACCGTGGGTGTGGCCGGCTAGCAGCAGGTCGAAGCCGTCCGCGACGAACCCGTCCATGACCGACGGCTCGGGTGAATGCATCACGCCCAGGCGCAGGTCGGCTGTTTCGTCGGTGGGTCCGGCGATCCGGTCATAGCGGTCGCGGGCGATGTGGGAATCGTGCACTCCGGCGACCTCGATGTCGAAGTCGCCGACCTTGATCCGGCCGCGGTTGTTGTTCGCGTTCATCCAGCCTGCCGCTTCCATGCCCGCGCCAAGCTCGGTCCACGGCAGGTCGGGCACATGCCGACGGTGCTCCTCCGCGCTGGTACGCCAGATGTACCGCGCCGGGTTCTTCGGCACCGGGGAGTACAGGTCATTTGAGCCGAACACAAAGACGCCCGGCCGGTCGAGCAGTGGTCCCAGCGCCTCGAGCAGGGGTGTTACCGCCTTCTTGTGCGCGATTGAGTCGCCGGTATTGACGACTAGGTCGGGCTCAAGTGCGTCGAGCGTGCGCAGGAACGACAGCAGCCGGTGTCGGCCCGGGGTCAGGTGCACATCGGAAATGTGCAAGATACGCAGCGGTTTCGAGCCGACCGGTAGCACTGGGACCTCGTAGCGGCGTAGCGCGAACCAGTTGCGTTCGACCACCGAGGCGTAGCCGAACACGGCGGTGCCCGCCGCTGCGGCGGCCCCGAGCATGACATGTGGACGCATGCCCATATGGTGCCACGGCCGGGGTACTAGCCGGTCCCGGTCGGACAGGTGAGCGCGCGGACGGCAGGATTAACCTCATGGCTGAGCTGAAGGACAAGATCCGCGCTGATCTGACCGCGTCGATGAAGGATCGCGACGAGGTAAGGACGCGGACGCTGCGAATGGTGCTGACCGAAATCTCCAAGGAGGAGGTCTCCGGTGCGGCAGCCCGCGAGCTAGACGACGGTGAGGTACAGCGAGTACTCGCCCGAGAGGCCAAGCGGCGTCGCGAGGCCGCTGAGGCGTTCCAGGGTGCGGGCAGGGCCGACCAGGCGGCTGCGGAGCGAGCCGAAGGTGACGTGCTCGCCGAGTACTTGCCGACGCAACTCGATGACGCTGAACTGGTCGACCTTGTCGCCGCGGCGATCGCCGAAACCGGGGCGACCGGGCCGGGCGCGATGGGTCAGGTCATGAAGGCGGTGACCCCGAAGGTGGCAGGCCGATCGGAAGGTTCGCGGGTGGCGGCCGAAGTTCGCCGCCAGCTCACCGCCGCTGGCTGAGCCTAGTGACCGCCGCCGCCCCCGCCATTGCCGCCCCCGCCATTGCCGCCGCCTCCGTTGCCGCCCTTGCCGGGGCCTTTGCTCTTCTTGGGGGGCGGAGGCGGTGAGGCACCGCTGCCGAGTGAGAAGAAGTAACCAGGCACGGGCCCGAATGCCTCGGCCGGCCCGAGCGCCGCGCGGAGGAAGCTCAACTCCCAGGTCGAGCCCGGCGCCATGTCGCCGAACATCTGGAAATTGCAGACCACACCGCCGGGATAAGCGCGATAGGTCGCTTCCGGGCAGTTCAGCATCGCGCCGGGCTTGCCGTCGTAGTGAATGGTGGTCGGATCGCTTGGGTTGAACACCGATACGTATCCGACGAGGGTCGGCGTGTAGCCGGCGAACGCGGCGTAGTAGCCGCTGTTCGCTGTTCCCGTCTTAGCGGCAGCCGGGCGGCCGATGCTGCGGTCACCTGCGGTGCCGGTCGGGCCCAGCACGCCTGTGAGCACGTAATTCGCGGCGTTAGCCACACCCTGAGACAGGACACGATGGCATCGAGCCGGCTCGACCGGCAGGTTCTTGCCATTCGGATCGGTGATCGTCGTAATCGCGATCGGGTGGCAGTAGATGCCGCCCGAGGCCACGGTCGCGTAGGCACCAGCCATGTTCATCGGGGAAACATTGAGCGCGCCCAATGTGAAAGAACCTAGATCGTCGGCGGGAATGTTCAGGTTGCTCGGGCCGGGCTTGCCGATCCAGGACAGCAGCGAGTGGCCGTTGGCTCTGGTCAGGCCCATGCTGATGGCCGTCTTCACGACGTTGCACAGGCCGACCTTCGCCTCAAGCGATGCGTAGAAGGCGTTGATCGAGGCGACCGTGCCGAAATAGAGCGGGATCGCGCCGCCTTCGTTGCCGTCGGCGTTATGTACCTGCCACGGCTTCACGTATTCGCCGCTGCAGCTACGGAGCGGACCCGCGAACTCCCCGTCCTTGACCTTCAAGGTGAATCCGAACGGCAGGCCTTGCTTCAAGGCTGTCACCAGGGTGAACAGCTTGGACGAAGAACCGGTCTGAACTCCTGCCCCTCCGTCGTAGGGGGTGTTGACGGCGTAGTCGATGCTGTCCTGGCCATGGTTGTAGCCGTAGTGGCGGTTCACCGCGATGGCTCTAATGTCGCCGGTACCCGGCTGGATCATCACTTCGGTGTCGACGTCGTGGTTCGGGTTGGCGGAGTCGTTGTTCGGCAGCACGTAGAACGCGGCGTTGTCGGCAGCGGTCTGGTCCTGCTTGCTCAAGGTCGTATAGATCTTCAGGCCACCGGTCGTGGTCAGCTCGGTGTAAGCCTTGCTGTAGGCCTTGTCGTGGGCCATGACGGCGATCACGTAGTCACAGAAGAACGCCGCCTTCGCGACCCTCGGGCTCGTGCAGCCGGTTTGCAGCGGCACGCCCGACAGGTGCAGGCCGAGCGGGGTTTTGCTGGCCCGATTCGCGGCCGCCTGAGAGATGTATCCGAACTTGGCCATCTGCTGCAGCACGGTCGCGCGCCGGTCGAGTGCGGCGGACGGGTTCGTCAATGGGTCGTAGCCGACCGGGTTCTCGACTAGCCCGGCTAGCAGCGCTGACTGGGTCAGGCTCAGATGCTGGGCCGAGGTAGTGAAGTAACGCTGCGCGGCGACCTGGATTCCGTACGCCTGGTTTTCGAAGTAAGCGGCGTTCAGGTAAGCGGTCAGTAGTTGTGCCTTGGTCATCTCGTGTTCGATGACCGAGGCGATCCGCAGTTCGGTCAGCTTGCGCGCGAGCGTGTGCGAGATGCACTGGTTCTGCTGCGACTTGGTTTTAGCGGTCAGGATGCACGCGTTCTTCACGTATTGCTGCGCCAGGTCAGACCCGCCCTGCACGGCTTGTCCGCCGGCGTCGAGTGCGATTGCTCTGATCGTTCCGCGCAAGTCCAGCGCGCCGTGCTGCCAGAACCGCGCGTCCTCGATCGCCACGATCGCGTGCCGCATCACTGGCGAGATCTGGCCGAACCGCACCGGCACCCGGTAGATCGGGTGCGGGTAGCCCGGGTAGTAGTACGCGAGCAGACGGCCGCGGGAGTCAAGCAACTCGGATCTGGACGGCACCTGGCCAAGGCCCGCCACCGGCATGTTGTTGAAGGTCTTCGCCGCGTCGCGGACCGCGACCCCAGCCACACCGACGACTGGGAGCAAGGCCACTGCGGTAAGCAGACCGGCAATGAGCGACAGGACGGCAAGCGTGCCGATGGCCTTAACGCCGGCGTGGCGACCAAGTCTGTACACGCAAACAGGTTACGCTGCCCGGACGGACTAGTCAGAGGAGGACATCGAAACGGGGAGAAATCGCGGCCTTCGGTACGGTTCCAGCGCCGAGTTTGTAGCTCCCGGTTGCGGAGCGACTACTTACCGCTAACGCGTATAGCCCATCAGGGCTATATAGGAAATGGGTCGACCGGGGACTAGCGCTTCGGGCCGGAGTTCCGTAAGTTACTCTTTCGCAACCATCACGGGGAGCTGCTCGCTGGCCGCGCCCCTCAAGCGTCTCAGCAAAGCGCCACCCGGCGTGACGACCCGCTCACGGGCGTGACGATCAGGAGGAGTTGGGCCACATGTGGATCACCGATTGGACCGCCCGCGCCGCGTGCAAGGGAACGGACCCTGACGAGTTGTTTGTTCAGGGGGCGGCGCAGAACCGGGCCAAGCTGATCTGCCGGGGCTGCCCCGTCCGAACTGAATGTCTCGCCGACGCGCTGGACAACAGGATCGAGTTTGGCGTCTGGGGCGGCATGACCGAGCGCGAGCGGCGCGCACTGCTCCGCCGCAGGTCTGACGTCATCTCCTGGCGCGAACTGCTGGAGAGCGCTCGCGACAAGTACGAGAGCGTCACCAGTGAGCTAGTGGCGAGCTAGCCATCTTCCGGCCGGTCGGCACCAGGCCCGCGCAATTTTTATGCACCAAAGCGGTGTCAATCCGCATGGTGTTAGTCGCACGGGGATCTGTGTTAGTCGAACGGGGATCTCTGCGCGAGGTCAGTCGCCGAAAGCTGCGCCAATCAGGCGCAGCCCATCGAGGTCGTGCACGTCCTCTGGCTGAGCTGGGATCCGGGCCACTGGAACGAGCGGATGGGCGGCCGTGAATCCTTCAGCCATCCGCCGTTCCGCCGCGGACTGCCGCATCCGCTCGGCGTGCAGCCGCAACGCGGTGATCGCCAGCGTGGACGAGTCGCTTTCTGGCAGTCCCTGCAGGGTCTCTACGGCCGCGAGGCTTCTAGCCGCCGACAGTCTCGCCGCTGGCGACGAATGCATCCGGTTGAGCACCAGGCCGGCCAGCGGCATGCCGTCGCGATCGAGTCGCTCCACGAAGTAGGACGCCTCGCGCAGCGCGTCGTGCTCTGGCGCCGCGATGACAAGGAACGCCGTACCCGGGGTATGCAAGCAGCCGGTAGGTGTACTCGGCGCGCTCCCTGAACCCTCCGAACATGGTGTCCATCGCCGACACGAACGTCTGCACGTCTCGTAGCACCTGACTGCCGATGATCTTGGTGATGACACCGGTCACCATGCCGAAGCCGGCGTTCAGCACCCGCAGGCCGGTCCGGCCGCCCAGTTTCGCCGGCGCGACGAGCAACCTGAGCAGTCGCCCGTCCAGGAACCGGCCGAGCCGCTGCGGGGCGTCGAGAAAGTCGAGCGCCGACCTGCTCGGTGGCGTGTCGACGACGATCAGGTCCCACTCGTCCGCGCGGCGCAGCTGGCCAAGCTTTTCCATGGCCATGTACTCCTGCGTGCCAGCGAAGCTAGATGACAGCGACTGGTAAAACGGGTTCGCGAGGATCTGCGCGGCCCGATCGGGATCGGCGTGCGCCTCGACGATCTCGTCGAACGTCCGCTTCATGTCGAGCATCATGGCGTGCATGCTTCCCGGCGGATCGGGTTCAGATCCGTCCGCCGACCCCTCCGAACTGGCCGTCTTGACCCCCGGCACCAGCCGGGGCGTGTTGTCGAGCACGGTCAGCCCCATCGACTGGGCGAGGCGCCGCGCCGGATCGACGGTCAGCACGACCACGTGCCGTCCGCGTTCGGCGGCGCGCAATCCGATCGCCGCCGCGATCGTCGTCTTGCCGACGCCGCCCGAACCGCAGCAGACGATGATCCTGGTCCGCCGGTCATCGATCAGCTTGTCGACGCTGAGCAGGGGCTTGTTTCGCTGTCATGCGGCACCCTGCTCGCGCAGTGCCTTGGCGAGCCGGTAGAGCGCAGCCAGATCGATGCCCGTCAGTGATCAGCGGAAGCTCGTAGCACGGCTGACCGGCCGCGTCGAGTGCCCGCCGCCGCGCCGACTGCGTCCGCTCAGTCCTGGCCTCGTCGGCGAGTTCGGCGGACAGGTCGGCCGCCAGGTTCGCGTCCTCGCCGAGACCCACCGCCTTGAGCGCGACCTCAAGCGACTGCTCATGACCGTCGATGTCCCCGTCATCGCCCAGGTCATTGCCAGCTGCGTCGGACCATATTCACCATGATTCCGCCGGGCTGGATGCCGCCGCTGGCGACATCGGAGAGCTCAGCGATGCCGTCGAGTGTCTCCTGCACCGGCATCTCCTCGAGCAAGGTGACGAAGTGCACCACGGTCTGCGCCGACCTGATCACCTTCTGCACGGTGTCCGCGTGGCTGCGGATCGGCCCGACCTTGGCCAGGCCAGAGATCTCGGAGGAGATGTTGAGGAACCGGCTGATCCGGCCCGTTGGTGGCGCGTCCATCACTACCGCGCCGTAGACCGGGCTGCCGTTCGCCTTGCGCCGGACCGCCTCGGCCGCCTTGCCGGTCAGCAGTACGTCGGCAAGGCCCGGACGCGATCGTGGTGGCGAAGTCGACCACGCCCAGCCGGGTGAGGGCCCGCCCAGCCTGGCGCATGTTGTAGAACATCTCCAGGTACTCGATCAGCGCGGACTGCGGGTCGACCGCGAGCGCGAACAGGTCGCCGCCCGGCCTGCCGTCATCCGCGGGCGCGACGGCTACGCGGCGTTCCTCGTAAGGCAGCGGCGGCACGTCGAATAGCTGCGCGATGCCCTGCCTGCCTTCGACTTCCATCAGCAGGACTGGCTTGCCGTTGGACGCCAGCGCGAGCGCGAGCGCCGCTGCGACCGTGGTCTTGCCCGTGCCGCCCTTGCCGGTGACCACGTGCAGCCGTACGCCGTCCCAGTCGGTATCACGCACGCTCACGAGCACGAGGCTATCCGGACCAGCGAGCCGTCCGTATCGTGGCCAGTGCGTCGAGCGCGCCCTAAGGCGAGCGGAACAACAGCGTCACCAAGCCGTTAACGCGAGCGCTGCCAACGGTGACTAGGCTAACTACGTAGCACAGCGGGCAGATCCTTTGTCCGGACTAACTGGATGAGAAGGTGTCGGCTATGGATGCCTTGATCGGTTTCGTGGCTTTTGTCGCCGCAGGCGGTCTGATCTTGCTGGGCCGCAGCGTGAAGCAGGTGCAGCAGTTCGAAGAAGGCATCGTCTTCCGGTTCGGACGGGTACTGCCGCAGACCCGCAAGCCGGGCCTTATCTTCATCCGCCCGATCGGCGACCGGCTGCAGAAGGTCAACAAGCAGATCATCGCGATGGCGGTGCCCGCCCAGGATGGCATCACCAGGGACAACATCAGCGTCCGCGTCGACGCGGTCGTCTACTTCAAGGTGGTCGACCCGATCAAGGCGACCATCAACGTGCAGAACTACATGTTCGCCGTCTCGCAGCAGGCGCAGACCTCGCTTCGGTCGATAATCGGCCAGTCCGAGATGGACGAGTTGCTGTCCGACCGGGACCGGGTGAACAGGCAACTTTGCCGGATCATCGACGAGCCGACCGAAGGGCCGTGGGGCGTCAAGGTCGAGCGGGTCGAGATCAAGGACGTCTCGCTGCCCGAGGGCATGAAGCGCTCGATCGCGCGCCAGGCCGAGGCCGAGCGTGAGCGGCGCGCCCGCATCATCGTGGCCGACGGTGAGTACCAGGCGTCCAAGCGCCTTGCCGCCGCCGCCAACGTGATGGCCCGCGACCCCGCTGCCCTCCAGCTCCGCCTGCTGCAGACCGTGGTCGAAGTCGCCGCCGAGAAGAACAGCACGCTGGTGATGCCGATCCCGGTGGAACTGCTCCGGTTCTTCGACCGGGGCTCGGGCCAGGTCTCGCACGCCGGCGAGGAGCCAGAGGACACCGGCGAAGCGGAAGTAGCAGCCGCGGAGGCGGCGATCGAGCACAGGCCGGTCAGCGAAGAGCAACCAGCGATCGGCAGCGAGAGCCAGCTTGCGATCCCGCCGGTCACCGACATACCCATACCCGAAGTCCCCATCGAGGCGCCAGAGATCGAGGACCTGACGATCCCGCCAGTCCCACAACCCGGCAGCTGACGCCGTAAGGCGCCCCGGCAGCGGGGGTTCCAGGGGGTCGCCCCCCTGGGCCGGCCGGGGCGCGGTGTCGCCTGGACTGAGGAGCGAGGGAGCGCAGCGACTGAGTGACGAGGGAAGGCGGCACCGTAAGGCGCCCCGGCAGCGGGGGTTCCAGGGGGTCGCCCCCCTGGGCAGATACAGTATCGCCCATGCAGAAGTGGGAGTACGCGACGGTGCCGTTGCTCGTGCACGCGACCAAGCAGATTCTGGACAACTGGGGCGACGACGGCTGGGAACTCGTCGCCGTCGTACCGGGCCCGAACCCAGAACAGCTCGTTGCCTACATGAAGCGGGCCAAGTCATGACTGGCGTCGACGACCGGTCACCCGAGCAGCGGCTAGCCGCGCTCGGCCTGAGTCTCCCGGCCGTGGCCAAGCCGCTGGCCGCCTACGTGCCGGCCGTCGCCTCGGGCGGCTTCGTCTACACGTCGGGCCAGCTTCCCTTTGTCGACGGCAAGTTGCTCGCCACCGGCAAGGTCGGCGCCGACGTAGGCGTCGCCGAGGCGGCCGCCATGGCCAGGACGTGCGCGCTGAACGCGCTCGCTGCGGCGGCGTCGGTGGCAGGCTCGCTGTCCGCGATCAGCCGGATCGTGAAGGTCACTGGCTTCGTGGCTAGCGCGCCGGACTTCACTGGGCAGGCGCAGGTAATCAACGGCGCGAGCGAGTTGCTGATCGAAGTGTTCGGCGAGGCCGGCAGGCATGCGAGAAGCGCGGTCGGGATGGCGGTGCTGCCGCTCGACACCCCGGTGGAACTCGAGCTGATCGCCGAACTCGTGACCGGCCGGCCAGCGGGCTAAGGGCGAGCGACTACGTGGCAGGTCAGGTACAGCTTCCCGAGTCTCTGGCTGAGCTTGTTCGGCCGATCATCGAGGGCATAGTGACACCGGTTACCCCACGCGACGCCGCCACGGTGATGCTGCTGCGACCGGCGCAGGCGGCCGCGGCTGGCACCGGCTACGGCTTCGAGGTGTACATGCTGCGGCGCAAGCCGACGATGGCATTCGCGCCGGGAGCGTACGTTTTCCCCGGCGGATCGGTCGACCTGCGCGACGCCGACGAAGAAGTCGCCTGGGCGGGCCCCGACGTGGCCTGGTGGGGTCAGGTACTCGGCGTCGAGCCGCAACTAGCCAGGGCGCTGGTCTGCGCCGCGGTCAGGGAGACGTTCGAGGAGTCAGGCGTGCTGCTCGCCGGGTCCACGCCGGACGCCGTGGTCGCTGACACTACGGGCGACGACTGGGAGGCAGACCGGCGGTGCTTGCTCGATCGCTCGCTGTCGCTCGCCGAGCTGCTCGCGCGGCGGGACCTGATCCTGCGCTCTGACCTGCTGCGGCCATGGTCGAGGTGGATCACGCCGGCCGCCGAACCGCGCCGGTTCGACGCCAGGTTCTTCGCTGCCGCGCTGCCGCCCGGACAGCGGACGAGGGATGTTGGCGGTGAGGCCTCGGCCGTGCAATGGATCGCGCCGGCGGCGGCGCTCGACGCCGGCCGGGCCAGGCAGATCGAGTTGTGGCTGCCAACGGCGATGACGCTCGCCGAACTTGCCGATCATGCCGACGTGGCCAGCGTGCTCAGCGCACCGCGAGAGATCAAGCCGCTGCTGCCAGAACTGTTCCGGGCCGACGGAGCCACCTGGCTGTCGGTGCCGGGCAGCCGGGAGTACCCGCTGTGACGCGGATCGAAGGTTCCGGTACGGAGCGGGCGCGTTGCCTGCTCGCGCCCAACCCGTCGCCGATGACGCTGGATGGCACCAACACCTGGCTGATCGCCGAGCCTGGCGCGAAGGTAGGCGTGGTAGTCGATCCAGGTCCGGACGAGCCCGGCCCACCTGCGCCGGATCTGCTCGGCCGCCGAGCAAGCCGGCCTCCGAATCGCCATGATCGTGCTGACCCACGGTCACCCCGACCACTCGGCTGGGGCCCGCGGTCTAGCCGACCTGACCGGCGCCGGAGTCCGCGCCGTCGACCCGGCGTTCCGGCTCGGCGGCGAAGGCCTGCCGCCAGGATCAGTGCTCAGCGAGGGCGGCTGCGAAATCGAGGTGATCGCCACGCCCGGGCACACCGGTGACTCAGTGTGCCTGTACCTGCGCGCCGACCAGGCGGTGCTGACCGGGGACACCGTGCTCGGCCGCGGTACGACCGTGATCGCGGACGACGGCGACCTCGGCGACTATCTCGGCTCGCTCGGCCAGCTTCGCGCGCTCGCCGGCTCCACTGAGTTGCGTGCGTTGCTACCCGGCCACGGCCCGCTGCTCAGCGATCCGATGGCAGTCCTTGATTTTTACATAACGCATCGCGCGGAGCGGCTCGCTGAGATCAGAGCGGCTCTGGCCGCCGGGTGACCGGACCAGAGCGGAGATCGTGGCCAGGGTCTACGCGGAGGTCGATAGGAAGCTGTGGCCAGCCGCCGAGCTTTCCGTTCGAGCGCAGCTTGCTTATCTAGCGGATCGCGGCGACCTACCTGCCGGTATGGATCCAACGGGCGGGTGAATCGGCCCGCGTTCGGGCGCGGCCCCGGCGGGCTATCTCGCCCGGCGGCGGAGGCGATCGGGGTCGATGAGCAGTACAGACTTCGCCGAGAGCTGGATCCAGCCTCTGGCGGCGAAGTCGGCGAGCGCCTTGTTGACGGTCTCCCGGGAGGCACCGACCAGCTGGGCCAGCTCCTCCTGCGTCAGGTCGTGGGTGACCAGCGTCCCGTCCTCTTGCTGGGTGCCGAACTTGTCGGCCAGTTCGAGCAGTGCCTTGGCGACCCGGCCGGGAACGTCGGTGAAGATCAGGTTCGTGTTGGCGTCGGTGATGATGCGCAGCCGCTGAGCTAGTTCGCGCAGCAGCAACAAGGCGATCGCGGGCCGGTCGTGCAGTACTTTGCGCAGGTCGTCGTGGGCTATGGCGGCCAGCCGGGCGTCGGTGACCGCGCTCGCGTTGGAGGTGCGGTACGTAGGGTCGAACATCGCCAGTTCGCCGAACATGTCGCCGGGCCCCTGCACTCGGACCAGTACCTCCCGGCCATCCGATGAGGTCCTGGTCAGCTTGACCTTGCCCTCGATGACGACGTAAAGCTGGTCGTCGATGTCGCCTTCGTCGTACAGTCGGTCACCGCGCCGCAGCGTGACTACATGCGTGTGCGGCCTGATCGCCGCGGTGTCCGCGTCGGAAAGCTCTCGCAGCAACGGCGTCTTGCCCAGCGTCTGGGCATCTTCGTGGGTGAACTCGGCGCGCTGTGGGTGCCCAGGGGCGCGCCCCCCCGAAACCCCCGCAGGCGACTGGCGCACCCCTGTTTCAGGCTCGGTCACCCGGGCCTCCTCGGCTTTGTCCAGGGCTTGTCTCTAGCCCCCACGTGAGACACCTTGCCCATCTTCGCCCTCGGCTAGCCGCTTCCTGCAGGCCTCGATCTCGTCGTCGGCGGCCTCCTTGCCGACCCAGCGCGCCGCTTCCACTACCTTGCCTGGCTCCAGCGCCTTGTACACCTCGAAGAAATGCTGGATCTCAAGCTGGTCGAATTCCGACACATCGGTGATGTCGCGAAGGTGGGCTACTCGCGGGTCGGTGGCGGGCACGCAAAGCACCTTGTCGTCGCCGCCTTTCTCATCCCGCATCCGGAACATCCCGATCGCTCGGCACTTGATCAGGCAGCCAGGAAACGTCGGCTCTTCGAGAAGAACCAGCGCGTCGAGCGGATCGCCGTCGTCGGCCAGCGTGTGCTCGATGTAACCGTAGTCCGCCGGGTACCGGGTAGAAGTGAAGAGCATCCGGTCGAGCCGGATTCGTCCGGTCTCGTGGTCCATCTCGTACTTATTGCGCTGACCCTTCGGGATCTCGATGACAACATCGAATTCCACGGTCCGCTCTCCCTACCCGGCAGGTGATTGCCGCATTGTGTCGGCGTGTACTTCAGTTGTGATGTATACCCTCGGTGTCGGCCGCCTGTCGAAGTGCGGAGGAAACACGGCCGCTGGCGCGGGTGAGGTGGCAGGCTAGCCGCCGAAGCCGCGAGCGATGAGAGGGCAGAGGTTGAACCGGCTGGCGCGAATGATGGCTCTGACGTTGGCGCTGCTCTGCCTGTTCACGATCGGTGCGGGCGTGACCATCGCGCATCTGCTGCCAGCCAGGCTCGCGCTGTTCCAGCTGCCCGCGATCTCAGGGACCAGCCCCGTCGCCGCCGAAAAGACGCTGCACTCGGTCACCGATCCAAGCGCTGGTGACGGCACGACGAGGTCACCGGTGCCCGCCGCCGTCTCAGCGGAACTCTCCGCGCTGATCGACACCGGCAAGCTCGGCCAGCAGGTCGGCGCGCTCGTGATCAACTATTCGACGGGCCATGTCCTCTACGCGCTGAACCCAGACGGAGGCTTCACTCCGGCATCGACGACCAAGGTCGCCACAGCCGTGGCGGCGATCGGCACGCTCGGTCCGTCCGCCCGGTTCAGCACCACGGTCAGGCTGACCACAGACGGTCACGGCATCCTGCTGGTTGGCGGCGGTGACCCAACGCTATCGGCCGGCCGGTATCCGGCTGGCTTCTATCCGCAGCCAGCGAGCCTTATCGCGCTGGCGGCGCAGACGGCGCGCGCGCTACGGGCTAAGGGCATCAACTCGGTGCGGCTGAGCTATGACAACACCCTGTTCACCGGCCCAACGCTGGCCCTCGGCTGGCCGGGTTTCGGCAGTCCTGACAACTACATCTCGTCGGGCAACGTCGCGCCGATTACCGGTCTCGAAGTGGACCAAGGCAGGCTCACCTCAGCCGGCCGACCCCAGGACGCCGATGTCTCCACGAACTTGCTGCCCCGGTCGGTGACGCCCGGGCTTGACGCGGCGATGGCGTTCGCCCGGTTCCTGCGCAAGGACGGGATCACGATCGGCAACACACCGGCGCGGACCCGGCCTGGGTCGGGCGGGTCGGGCGGCCAGGTCATCGCCAGGGTCAAATCGGCCACGCTGACGCAGATGGTGCAGTGGATGCTGGAAGAGAGCAACAACGTCATCGCCGAGACCCTGGCCAGGCACGTCGCGATCGCCACGGGCCGGCCCGCCACGTTCGCCGGCGCGGGGCAGGCGGTGATGGCGGTCGACGCCAAGCTGGGGGTGCACGGCATCCACCTGAACGACGGCAGTGGCCTGTCGCCGCTTGACCTGATCTCGCCGCGAGCGCTCGTGAAACTCGTCGAACTAGCCGCTGGCAGCCAGCAGCTGCCTGGACTTCGATCGGTGATCACCGGCCTGCCGGTCGCTGGCTTCTCGGGCACGCTAGGCCGCGGCAGCTTCTTCGGCCCGTTCGGGCCCGCTGCCCTTGGCACCGTCAGGGCCAAGACCGGCAACCTCACCGGCGTAGCGACGATGGCCGGCCTCGCCTACGCCCGGGACGGGACGCTGCTCGCGTTCGCTTTCATGGGCAACGGCATCGGCAAGAAACTGGGCCTGCAACCCGAGTCCACCCTGAGCGAACTGGCGACCATCCTGGCCGGCTGCGGCTGCCGCTGAATCGGGTTGGCGGGCGGCTGGCGCTGGGTGCGGCCAACGACAGCAAGGGTCCCAGGCTGCTGCCATAGCGACAGCGAGGGGTCCACGCTGCTGGCGAAGGAGGGCAGGTAGCAGCAGCAACGGGCCCACGCTGCTGTTAGGACGCGGGGCCAGCGACGTCGGGGGTTCCAGGGGGTCGTCCCCCTGGGTAGATACAGCACGTACGGTGTAGGGGTGAGTAGCTCGCAGATGATCGACTGGAACGTCGCCTCTTCGACCGCCACCCGCTGGGTTAGGCCTGGTCCCCAAGTCAGCCTTAGCGAGGCCCGCCGAGTGGTGGCCGAACTGCGGACGCAGGCCGCCCTGGTAGCCGAACCGGTGCGCCAGGTCACCGGACTGCCTGGGGACGATGACGGCGGGAAGGTCGCGATCGTCGATAGGCCGGGCTGGATCAAGGCCAATATCAGCGGCTTCGAGGTGGTGCTCGATCCGCTGGTCGCGCACATGCAGGAGATCGGTGCCGTACCCGCGGGCGGATCGGTGCTGACGGCGGTCGGCTCCAGGGTGACCGGCATGCAGGCAGGCCTGATTTTGGCGTACCTGGCCAGCCGGGTGCTCGGCCAGTACGAGCTGTTCTTGCCGCCTGACCCAGATGTGCCGTCGACGCAGGCCCCGCCTGGGCGCCTCACGCTCGTCGCGCCCAACATCATGATGGTCGAGCGCGAGCTTGGGGTCGACCCGAGTGATTTCCGCCGCTGGGTTTGCCTGCACGAGGAGACGCACCGGACGCAGTTCACGTCGGTACCCTGGCTGCGGCCCTACGTGCAGCAGCAGATGACGGAGTTCCTGCTGGCTTCAGACCTCGATCCCGCGTCGATTCTGAACCGGCTGCGGGCGGCGGCCGATGCCGTGACCGGGGCGGTCAGGGGCGGGGACGGCGAGAGCCTGATCGAGGCGATGCAAAGCCAGCGCCAGCGCGAGATACTCGACCGGCTGACGTCGGTGATGACGCTGGTTGAAGGCCACGGCGACTACGTGATGGACGCGGTGGGGCCAGCTGTGGTCCCGAGCGTGGACCAGATCAGGTCCAAGTTCAATGCCAGGCGATCATCGGGAAACCGGATCGAGCAGTCGATCCGCCGAATCCTTGGCATCGACCTCAAGATGCGGCAGTACCAGCAGGGTTCGGCGTTCGTGCGAGCGGTCGTCGAAGCCGCTGGGATGGAGACATTCAACCTGGTGTGGACCTCGCCCCAGACGCTGCCAAGCAAGGAAGAACTCACCGACCCGGCCAAGTGGCTTGAACGGGTGGGCGGAACCACCCAAGGTCGCGAGCTGAATCCCGGCGTGGCATGAGGTGCCCGCCGCATCGGGACGGCCGCATCCGGCGGTAGCCGCGGTCAGGCTGGCGGTCAGGCGGGCGCTGAAGGCGGCTCTCGATGACGCAATCGCGGCCGAATCGGTTGTTCTGGTGGGTTGTTCGGGCGGGCCAGATTCGCTCGCGCTCGCCGCTGCCGTCGCGTTCGAGGCGCCGAAGCTCGGGCTTCGCGCCGGAGCGGTCACGGTCGATCACGCACTGCAAGCCGGGTCGGCTGGCCAGGCCACCGGAGTGCAAGCGACGCTGCGCGAGCTTGGAATGGATCCAGTCATCGTGATCACCGCCGACGTCGTCGGCCGGGGCGACAAACACCGATACCCCGGACCGGAGGCCGCGGCGAGGCAGGCCAGGTACGCGGCGTTCGAGGCGGTCCGCGAGCAGTCGGGAGCGAGCGCGATCTTGCTTGGCCACACGATGGACGACCAGGCTGAGACCGTGCTGCTCGGGCTCACCCGCGGGTCAGGAGCCAGATCGATCGCCGGGATGGCACCCGCTCGCGGCTGCTACTTGCGGCCGCTGCTGGCCCTGCGCCGGCATCAGACGACCGCCGCCTGCGCCGCGCTCGGCCTACAGCCGTGGCAGGACCCGCAGAACACCGACCAGGCGTTCACCAGAACGCGGGTCAGATCGCGGATCCTGCCGCTGATGGAAGAGCTGATCGGGCCAGGCGTCACCGAGGCGCTCGCGCGCACCGCCGACCTGGTCAGGTCGGACGCCGAGGCGCTCGACGACATCGCGGCTTCCGCCGGGCAGCGGTTGCTGTGCGACTGGCGGCCGGTTCGGCAGGGCGGGATGCGGTCGGTGCCCGTCACCTCACTGGCTGAACTGCCAGCCGCGATCAGGACCAGGCTGCTCAAGCGGGCCGCCATCGCGGCTGGAGTTCCGGCCGGGTCGGTGACCGCGATTCACGTCGCCGAGCTTGACGCGCTGATCACCGACTGGCACGGCCAGCGCTGGCTAGACCTGCCCGGCGGCGTGAGGTGTCTGCGGCGATATGGCAGGCTGCACTTCACCGGACAAGATTCCACCGGACAAGATTCCATCGGGCAACACGAGGCGGAGGTTTAGGTGGATGCCAGCGACGTCGGCGCCGACTTGCTTGATGTGCTGATCACGCAGGACCGGCTGCAGGCCAGGGTCGTCGAGCTAGCCGCTGAGATCGACGCGGATTACGCTGGCCGCGAACTACTTCTCGTCGGCGTGCTTAAGGGCGCGGTGATGGTGATGGCCGATCTGGCCCGCGCCATGCACCTGCCGGTGAGCATGGACTGGATGGCGATTTCTTCCTATGGCTCGGCGACCAGCTCCTCTGGCGTGGTGCGGATACTCAAGGACCTCGACGCCGACATCAGTGGCAAGCACGTGCTCGTGGTCGAGGACATCGTGGACTCCGGCCTGACCCTGTCCTACCTGGTACATAACCTCCAGTCGCGCGATCCGGCCTCGGTCGCGGTGTGCGTGCTGCTGCGCAAGCGGGCGGCGGCTCAGATGCCCGTCGTGGTGAACTACACGGGCTTCGAGATCGCTGACGACTTCGTGATCGGCTACGGCCTGGACTTTGACGAGCGCTATCGCAACCTCCCGTTCATCGGCACGCTCGCGCCCCACCTGTACACGAGCTGACTGCCACCTAACACGGGAACACATCGGAAGTTGAATCGCGTTTACTTGGGTAGAGGCGGAGAATAGGTAACGCGGCTTCGCGCAAGTGCCGCCTACGTGTCGGTGCAAGCCGTCGCGGTGTACCTTCGTTTTCTCGCGTCGTGCGCGCAAGAGAGGGAATACCGCGCATGGGAAGCTCAGACGTACTGCGCTCCTGCCGGCAGGCGGCGGGACACGAGGCTCGGCAGGAGGTCCGGCCCGGCTCTGCCGGAGCCGCTAATCGATGGATCTGAAGCGCATTTTCCGGGGCTGGATGCTCGCCATCCTGCTGGTCTTCGTGCTGCTCATCGTGGTGCTGAAGTTCACTGGCTCAAGCCAGTATCAGAAGGTCGCCACTTCGCAGGTCGTTCACCTCGTCGAGGCTGGCCAGGTCAGGACCGCCACGCTCACGGTGCCGACTCAAGAGATCCAGGTCACCACCTTCAAGGGCGGTCAGTTCGAGGCCGCCTGGGCTGGCAACCAGGTCAATCAGCTCACCTCGGCGCTGCAAAGGGCCAGCGACACGCCCCGCAGCAAGGTCAGCTACATCGTCGACAACCCGCAAGGGAACTCGCTGCTGAGCGTGCTGCTCGGCTGGCTGCCGTTCATCGTGATCTTCCTGCTGTTCTTCGTCTTCATGAACCAGATGCAAGGCGGCGGCTCGCGGGTGATGAACTTCGGCAAGTCGCGCGCCAAGCTGATCACCAAGGACACGCCTAAGACGACGTTCGCCGACGTCGCTGGCGCCGACGAGGCGATCGAGGAACTTGAGGAGATCAAGGAGTTCTTGCAGACGCCCGCCAAGTTCCAGGCGATCGGCGCCAAGATTCCCAAGGGCGTGCTGCTCTACGGCCCGCCCGGTACCGGCAAGACCTTGCTCGCCAGGGCGGTGGCCGGCGAGGCAGGCGTGCCGTTCTACTCGATCTCAGGTTCTGACTTCGTCGAGATGTTCGTCGGCGTCGGCGCCTCCCGCGTTCGCGACCTGTTCGAGCAGGCCAAGGCCAACGCGCCGGCGATCGTCTTCGTCGACGAGATCGACGCGGTCGGGCGACACCGCGGCGCGGGCTTCGGCGGCGGACACGACGAGCGCGAGCAGACGCTGAACCAGTTGCTCGTCGAACTCGACGGCTTCGACACCAAGGGCGGCGTGATCGTGATCGCCGCGACCAACCGGCCCGACATCCTCGACCCGGCGCTGCTGCGACCAGGCCGATTCGACCGGCAGATCGTCGTGGCCCAGCCCGACCTGGCTGGACGCAAGGGCATCCTTCGGGTACACGCCCGCGGCAAGCCGTTCGCGCCCGACGTCGACCTCGACATCATCGCCCGCCGCACTCCCGGTTTCACCGGTGCCGACCTGGCGAACGTCATCAACGAAGGCGCGCTGCTCACCGCGCGCTTTAACCAGACCCAGATCTCGATGGCCAACCTCGAAGAGGCCATCGACCGGGTGACTGCGGGTCCGAAGCGCAAGAGCGTGCTGCTGTCGGAAAAGGAGCGGAAGATCATCGCCTACCACGAGGGCGGACACGCGCTCGTAGGGCACGCGATGCCGCACGCCGACCCGGTGCACAAGATCACCATCATCCCGCGCGGTCGCGCGCTCGGCTATACCGCCGCGGCCCCGTCGGAAGACAAGTTCCTGGTCAGCCGGGCCGAGATGATGGACCAACTGGCGATGCTGCTTGGCGGCCGGGCCGCGGAAGAACTTGTCTTCCACGAGCCGACGACCGGCGCGGCTAACGACATCGAGAAGGCGTCCTCGATCGCGCGCGGCATGGTAACTGAGTACGGCATGAGCGAGCGGCTGGGCGCGCGCAAGTTCGGCACCGGGGACGGCGAGCCGTTCCTCGGCCGCGAGATGTCGCACGCCAGGGACTACTCCGAGGAGATCGCGTCGGCGATCGACGACGAGGTTCGGCGCCTGATCGAGTCGGCGCACGACGAGGCCTGGACCGTGCTGGTCCAGTATCGTGACGTGCTCGACGCGCTTGTGCTGCAGCTCATGGAGCACGAGACCCTTGCCAGGACTCAGGTGCTTGAGATCTTCGCGCCGATTCAGAAGCGGCCGACGCGCGGCTCTTACACCGGCTACGGCAAGCGGATGCCGTCGGATCGGCCGCCAGTGCTTACTCCTAAGGAACTGGCGCTCACCGCCGCCTCTGACGGCAAGGAGCTACAACGCGGCGGCAACGGCCAGGCGTCGGCCTTGCACCAGGGCTACTCCGACCAGGGCTATTCGGACCAGGGGTACTCCGATCAGGGCTACTCGGACGCGATCGGAAACGGGCCGATGAGCAACCCGTTCGGGTTTGATCCGCGTAGCGTTGATCCGTACGGCACCGAGCAACCAGGTCAGGGCCAGGGCGACGACGGCCCGCACGGCCATCGGAGTTGAAAGCCGAAGGCGCGGGGGGGTGCGGGGTGTCGCCCCCCGCGGGTCAGAATTGAAAGCCGAAGGCGCGGGGTGTCGCCCCCCCGCGGGTCAGAGTTGAACGAGCAGGAGATCGATCTTGAGCGAATCGAGAACGCCGTACTCGAGATCCTGCTCGCGATCGGCGAGGACCCGGCGCGGGATGGGATCAGGGACACCCCTCGGCGGGTAGCGCGAGCGCTCGCCGAGCAATTCGCCGGGTTGCACCAATCGGCTGCCGATGTGCTCACGACAGTGTTCGACGCCGATCATGACGAGATGGTGCTTGTCCGTGACATCGAGATGTTCTCAACGTGCGAGCATCATCTGACGCCGTTCTTCGGATTCGCCCATGTCGGGTATATACCGAACGAGAAAGGGCAGATAACTGGCCTGTCCAAGCTCGCGAGGCTGGTCGACATGTACGCCCGGCGTCCGCAGGTTCAGGAGAGGATGACCAGTCAGATCGCCGACTCGTTGATGGAGGTGCTTGAGCCAAGAGGCGTTATCGTAGTTGTCGAGGCCGAGCATCTGTGCATGGCGATGCGCGGCGTGCGCAAGCCCGGCGCCAAGACCGTAACCTCAGCGGTCCGCGGCTGCTTTCGCAGTTCGGATAGCACAAGGGCGGAAGCCATGAGCCTGCTGATGGCCCGCCACTAGTCGGCTGGACGGCATTTGCCCACGCAGCCGTCCTATTTATGACTACGCTGAGCCCCGTGAGCCGGGGCCGCACCATTGTGTCGGAGATGACGGACCTTATCGAGCCAGGACCGGCAGAGCCAAGATCCGGAACCGAGCAGAGGCCGAACAGGCCGCCTGCTCCGTTCTTGTCGGCTGGGCGATCCGAACAACGTCCGATAGACCGTCGCCAGCAAAAGCGCTGGGTGCCGAGACTGGCCGGCTGGATCGTGCTGATACTCGGGGTCAGCTTCATCGTCGTCGGCGTGAACTCAGGGCTCTACCATTCGCTGCATCACGTCCACAGCAGGCTTCATCGAGTAGCGGAAAGCACGCCGGGCGCGCTCACCCTGACCCTGACGTTCACCAGGACCGCGCTGATCGTCATCGGCCTGCTGCTGCTGATGCTCTGCCATGGGCTGATCCGCCGCAAGCACCGGTCCTGGCAGGCGGTCATGACGCTGCTGATCCTCGCCGCCGGGCTCAACCTCGTCCGGCTCAAACACCTCGCCAGCACGTACGGCCTGACCGCGATGCTGACCGGGTTCTGCATCACCGCCGCGCTCGTCGGGCTTGGCTTTTACTACGGGCGCGAGTTCTACGCGCTCGGGGATCCGCGCACCCGGTGGCGTGCCCTCGGAGTCTTTGTCTGGATACTGGGCGCTGACCTGGCGATCGGCCTGTCCTATTTCGCGGTCCGGGGCCTGACCAGGCCCTATACCGTCCCCGAGCGGGTGACGGCCGTTTTGTACGGAATGGTCGGCGCCAGCCCGCCGACGAAGATCTACTTCGTCCAGGACATTCGCGGCGACTTCTTTCAGGTGCTGACCGGAGCGCTCGGGCTGATCACCGTGGCGATGACCGCCTACCTGTTCCTGCGCCCGGCCGAACCGCAGGGACGGCTAGGCCCGGCGGACGCCGAACGGATCAGGGGCCTTCTCGACCGCTACGGCGACGCCGACTCCCTGGGGTACTTCGCACTGCGCGATGACAAGAGCGTGATCTGGTCGCCGACCGGCAAATCCTGCATTGGCTACCGGGTTCAGTCCGGCGTGATGCTCGCGAGCGGCGATCCGCTTGGAGACCCTGAGGCCTGGCCAGGGGCGATCAACGAGTTCCTTGACCTAGCCGCCAGGCACGCCTGGGCGCCCGCGGTGCTTGGCTGCAGCGAGCTTGGCGCCGAGATCTGGTGCCGGACTGGTGACCTGACCGCGCTTGAGCTTGGCGACGAAGCGGTGGTGCGGGTCGCTGACTTCTCGCTGCAAGGCCGGCCGATGCGCAACGTCAGGCAGATGGTCACCAGGGTCTGCCGGGCCGGCTACACGGCGCAGATCAGAAGGGTCGGCGACGTGCCACCCGACGAACTCGCCCGGATCATGAGGCAGGCCGACTCCTGGCGGGGCACTCCCACCGAGCGCGGCTTCTCGATGGCGCTCGGCCGGATCGGCGGCCCCGGCGACGAGCGGTGCATGATCGCCACCGCGACCCAGGACGGCGTGCTGAAGGCCCTGCTGCACTTCGTCCCGTGGGGAAGCGACGGCCTCTCGCTCGACCTGATGCGTCGGGATCGGTCGGCGCAGCCGGGCTTGAACGACTTCATGATCGTGGAGATGATCAAAGCGGCGCAGGACTTGGGCGTTAAGCAGATCTCGCTCAACTTCGCCGCGTTCAGGGCGGCGCTTGAACGGGGCGAGCGGATCGGCGCCGGCCCGATCACCCGGGCGTGGCGGCGATTCCTGCTCTTCCTGTCACGATGGTTCCAGATCGAATCGCTGTACAAGTTCAACGCGAAGTTCGCACCCGTCTGGGTGCCGAGGTTCATGATCTTCACCGGCCCGCGCGACGCGATCAGGGTCGGGCTGGCCGCCCTGGAAGCCGAAGCGTTCCTTGTCTGGCCCACGATTGAGGTGCGCAGGCTGCGGCGCAAGGTCCGTAGTGCCGTCCGGCCGCGTAAGCGAGCCGTCGCGCCTTCGGCCGGTCCAGCCGAGTAGGTCTTCGGCCCGGTCGGCCCGGTCGGCCTGGCCGCTTGTTACAGTGCCGCCCATGGCCGGTCAAGCTGCGCGTCCGCCCGGCCTGCCGGTAGCGGACAGGTGCCTAGTGATGGGTGTGATCAACGTCACGCCCGATTCGTTCTCGGACGGCGGCCAGTGGTTCTGCGAGCAGGATGCGATCGCGCACGGCATCGAGTTGGCCCGCAGCGGCGCCGACATCATCGACGTGGGCGGCGAGTCGACCAGGCCTGGGGCCGTGCGGATCAGCCAGGACGAGGAGCTTCGCCGGATCGTGCCGGTGGTGACGGCGCTGGCGCGGGCCGGACTCGTGGTCAGCATCGATACCATGCGCGCTCCGGTCGCCGAAGTCGCGATTAGCGCGGGCGCCAAGCTAGTCAACGACGTGAGTGGCGGACTGGCCGATCACGGCATGGCCGCGCTGATCGCCAGCGCCAGGGTGCCGTACGTGGTCATGCACTGGCGCGGCCAGAGCGCGGACATGCAGAGCAGAGCAGTCTACGCCGACGTAGTCGGTGAGGTCGTCGCTGAACTGACCGAGCGGATACGCATGCTGATAGCGGCGGGCGTCGATCCCGAGTTGCTGATCGTCGATCCGGGTCTGGGCTTCGCCAAGCTCCCAGCACACAACTGGACACTGCTCGCCCGGTTGGCCGAGATCTCGCGGCTACCCTGTCCGGGCGCCCCTTTTCCGCTGCTGGTCGGAGCGTCGCGCAAGCGTTTCATCGGCCGTCTGCTCGCATCGCCGGCTGGGGATCCTCGGCCTTTTGATGAGTGCGACGACGCTACGATCGCGCTGACCGCGCTCGCAGCGACCACGGGCGCGTGGTGTGTCCGTGTGCACGCCGTACCAGGTAACGCGGACGCGGTAAGGATCGCCTCCCGCTGGCAACAGGAGTTTTCTGTATGAGCGAATCGCCGCAGGCGCGGGGCGTGCGGGGGGTCGCCCCCCCGCCGGCCAGCACCGACCGGATCTGCCTCACCGGGCTCCGCGCGTTCGGCCGGCACGGGGTGCTGCCGCACGAGCGCGCGATCGGGCAGGAGTTCGTCGTCGACGCGGTGGTCTGGCTCGACACCAGCGCGGCGGCGGCGGCCGATGACCTGGCGCGCACGGTTGACTACGGCGCCTTGTCTCAGCCGGCTGGGCGAGATCATCAGCGGCGAGCCGGTCGCCCTCATCGAGACGCTGGCCGAGCGTCTCGCCGCCGCGTGCCTCGACAACCGACTGGTCAGCGACGTCGAGATCACCGTGCACAAGCCGCACGCGCCGGTCTCTGGGCTGCTCGACGACGTCAGCGTCGTCATCCGGCGGCGCCGCCAGTGAGCGGAACCTCGCGCCGGATTGTCTTCGCGCTCGGCGGCAACACTGGTGACCGGCTGGCGAATCTCCAGGCTGGGATCGATCACCTGGCAGCGGCGCCCGGGTTGCGGCTGACCGCCGTCTCCGCGGTGTTCGAGACGGCGCCTGTCGGCGGTCCGGCCCAGCCTGACTACCTCAATGCCGTCCTAATCGGCGACAGCGATCTGCCCGCAAGATCCATTCTCAGCCACTGCCAGGCGGCCGAGCGCGCCGCCCGCCGGGTACGCAACGAGCGCTGGGGGCCGCGTACGCTGGACGTCGATCTCATCGCCTGTGACGACGAGGTGAGCAGCGACGCTGAGCTGACGTTGCCGCACCCGCGCGCGCACCTGCGCGCGTTCGTGCTCGCACCGTGGCTCGATGTCGATCCAGAAGCTCAGCTTGTCGGCTTCGGGTCGGTCGCGGACCTGCTGGCGAAGGCCGACAGGACCGGGATTAGCCGGCTCGTCGGCGCGACCCTTGAAGTTGTCCCAGCCCAGGAGTGACAGCAGACTATGCAGCCGACTAAGTCGTGGTCGCTCGTCGTAGTGGCGATCATCTGCGCCGCGATCGCCTGGCTGGTCGCTCTGATCAGCTTCGCGAGCCTGCCGCCGCTGCCGTGGACCGCCGTGCCCGCGCTCGCGTTGCTGGCCTTCGGCGAACTGCTGTTCGCTCGGAACCTGCGTTCCAGGATGCCCGGGAGAGCGCGTCCTGGGGTACGGCCGATCGACCCGCTGGCCGTGCCCCGGGTGGTCGCGCTCGCTAAGGCTAGCTCGATGGCGGCCGCGGTGTTCGGCGGGCTCGCGGCCGGATTCTGCATTTACACGCTCGCCTCTTTGGCCAAGCCGGTGCCAAGGCACGACGCGCTCGTGAGCGCGTTCACCGTGGCGGCGGCGCTCGCGTTGCTGGCGGCCGCGCTGTACCTGGAGCGCTGCTGTCGGTCTCCCGAACCGCCCGACGACGCCGACGACGACTTGCCCTACCCGAATGGACAGCGCGGGCACCACTAGCGAACTGGATCACTATGCGAGATGACGACGTGCGTCCCGGTGACGGCTCGGCTGACCCGCACCCTGCTCAGCTAGCGGTCGGTGTCATCGGCGCCGGCCGAGCAGGCACCGCGATGGCGGCGGCGCTGGCCAGGGCTGGTCACCGCGTGGTTGCCGCATCAGCGGTCTCGCAGGCCTCACTTAGCCGGGTTGCCGCCAGCCTGCCCTGGGTCCCGGTACTGCGACCCGAGCAGGTGGCGCAGCGCGCCGATCTGGTGCTGCTCACCGTTCCGGACGACGCTCTGCCGGGCCTAGTCGCTGGCCTGGCGGCGACCGAGGTGCCGATGGAGGGCAGGCTCATGGCCCACGCCAGCGGCAGGCACGGACTCGCCGTCCTCGAGCCCTTGGTCACAAGGGGCGCCCTGCCGTTCGCGCTGCACCCGGTGATGACGTTCACCGGGAAGCCGGAGGACGTCGCCAAGATGGCAGGCATCAGGTTCGGCGTGACCGCGCCAGCGGCGTTGCGGCCCGTAGCCGAGCTGCTGGTGGTCGAGATGGGCGGCGAACCCGTGTTCATCGACGACGACAAGCGGGGTATCTACCACGCTGCGCTTGCCACCGCCGCCAACTATCTGGTCACGCTCGTCGTCGAGGCAACGGACATGCTGCACGAAGCGGGCGTGGCCGACCCGGCGAGCATGCTGGGCCCGTTGCTGGCCGCGTCGCTGGAGAACTCGCTGTCGCTCGGCCCAGCGGCGCTGACCGGCCCGGTCGCCCGGGGCGACGCGGAAACCGTCGCGGCCCACATCGCGGCGATCAAGAGCGCGGCCCCTGAGGCGCTTGGCGCCTACCTGGCACTGGCCCGGCTGACCGCCGACCGCGCCCTAGCGGCGCGCACGCTCGCCGCCGACGACGCGGAACGACTCCTCGGCGTGCTCTCCGGGCCTACAGCGTGATCGAGCCCAGCATGATCGAGCCCAGCATGATCGAGTTCAGCATGATCGAGCCCAGCGCATGATCCCGATGGTGGTGAGAACCACGGCCGGGATGACCGCGGCCAGGGCGACGATGCCCTCCCCGGTCGTGCTGGTCCCGACCCTGGGGGCGCTGCACGGCGGGCACCGGGCGCTGCTGCGGTACGCCAGGCAGATCGCGGGAATGGATGGATCGGTCGTGGTGTCGGTCTTCGTGAACCCGCTGCAGTTCGGCGCTGGGACGGACCTGGACCGTTACCCGCGCACGCTCGCCAGCGACGTCGCCGTCTGCGCCGAGGAAGGCGTGACCGGAGTATTCGCCCCGCTTGCTGGCCAGATGTACCCCCACGATCAGGAAATCATGGTCAATCCGGGTCCGGCCGGTGAAGTGCTCGAAGGGGCGTTCCGGCCAGGATTCTTCGCTGGAGTGCTGACTGTGGTACTGAAGATCTTCAACCTGGTCAGGCCGGATGCCGCGGTCTTCGGGCAGAAGGACGCGCAGCAACTATTCCTCGTGCGGCGGATGGTGGCGGAGTTGAACCTGGACATCGACATCGCGGCGGTCGACACCGTGCGTGACCCCGACGGCCTCGCCGCCTCGAGCAGGAACAGCTACCTATCGCCCGCCGAGCGAACCACGGCGCTGGCCCTCAGCAAGGCCCTGCGAGCCGCCTCGGCGGCCGGTACGCGTGGCCAGGAAGCCGCGCTGGCGGCCGCTCGATCCGAACTCGCCACGGCAGCGTCGGCCGACCCGCCATTGCTAACCGATTACCTGGAGATGGTCGACCCGGCCACGTTCGCCTCGGTGGACTCGGCCTACACCGGACCCGCGCGACTGCTGGTGGCCGGCACGGTCGGCAAGACCAGGCTGATCGACAACGCCCTGCTGACGGTGCGGAGCGCGCCGTGATCGCCCAGCGGTTGCTGGCCCCGCCGCCAGGCTGGATCAGGCGAGCCGACGTCGTGGTGGTCGGGTCAGGGATCGCCGGGGTGACCGCCGCGCTGACCGCGCACGCCTCGCTGCCTGGTCGCACCGTGCTGCTGGTGACCAAGTCCGTGCTCGACGACGGTTCTACCAGGTGGGCGCAAGGCGGGATCGCCGCCGCCCTCGGCCCAGGCGACTCGCCCGAGCAGCATCTAGCCGACACCCTGACTGCCGGCGCCGGGCTGTGCGACGTCGACGCGGTCAGGGCCTTGGTCACCGACGGGCCCGACGCGGTCAGGCGGCTGATCGCGCTTGGGGCGAGGTTCGACTCCGAGCCAGGCGGGCCGCTCGCGCTGACCAGGGAAGGCGGGCACCTGCGGAGCAGGATCGCCCACGCTGGCGGTGACGCTACCGGGGCGGAGATTTCCCGTGCGCTCCTTTTCGCGCTGAAGGAGGCGGGCGGCTGTCCGCAGAGTCCCGGCGTGGATGTGATCGACCACGCGATGTCGCTTGACCTGTTGCTGACGGCAGACGGCCGCGCCGCCGGGCTGACCCTGCATGTCATCGGCGAAGGCCAGCAGGACGGCGTGGGCGCCGTGTACGCGCCGGCCGTGATCTTGGCGACCGGCGGGATCGGGCAGATCTACTCGGCCACCACCAACCCGCGCGTCTCCACCGGCGACGGCGTCGCGCTCGCGCTGCGTGGCGGCGCGGAAGCCGCCGACCTTGAGTTCGTCCAGTTCCACCCCACGGTGTTGTGGCTAGGCGCCGGTGCTCGCGGGCGTCAGCCGCTCATCTCCGAAGCGGTGCGCGGCGAAGGCGCCTTCCTGATCGACGGAGCGGGGAACAGGTTCATGACCGGCCGTCATCGGCTGGCCGACCTGGCGCCGCGCGACGTGGTCGCCAAGGCGATCATGAACGTGATGATGGCCAGCGGCACCGATCACGTCTACCTGGACGGCACCGGATTGGGCGAGGCAGTCTGGGAACACCGGTTCCCCACGATCCGGGCCAACTGCCTCGAACACGGTATCGACCCGGTGACTCAGCCGATCCCGGTTGTCCCGGCCGCCCACTACGCTAGCGGCGGCATCAAGACCGACCTTCGCGGCCGCACCAGCATTGCTGGCCTGTACGCCTGCGGTGAGACCGCTTGCACCGGCGTGCACGGCGCGAACCGGCTGGCATCGAATTCCCTCACCGAAGGCTTGGTCTTCGCCGAGTACATAGCCGCCGACCTCGCGCGCGGCCTTCCGCCAGCGGCCGATCCGGCCCCCGACACCCGGGTGCCCGGCCTCGTGGACCCGGCCGCGACCGACAAGATCCAGCGGCTCATGACCGACCGGGCGGGCGTCTTGCGATCAGGCGACGGCCTAGCAGCCGCTGCCGATAGTTTGCGGAAAATTGGCACCGACCAGTCCGACAAACCAGAGCTAGCCGCCTGGGAGGCGACCAACCTCCACCTCCTGGCAACGGCTCTCGTGGCGTCGGCGACGATGCGGACTGAGACGCGGGGGAGCCATTGGCGGGAGGACTACCCGTTGTCATCGGACTCTTGGCTGGGGCATCTGCTGGTAAACCTCGCGTGGGCGGAGGGCCGGACGGGCACGCAATCCGAGCCGTTGCTGAACGCATCGGCTCGGATCGGTCCCCATCCGGCTCGCACAGTCGACGGCATCACGGTCACATTCGTTCCAGACATAAACCCCCAACGGCAGGAACAGGCATGACAGGACTCTCGGCGGGGGTTAGTGAAAAGCTGATGTTGTCCGGGGTGGATCCGGCTGAGGTAGCGACGAGTCGTCCGGACGGCGCTAGCTGAAGATCTTTCTTTCGGTCCTGATGTGACCACACTGGCCACGATCCCCGCTGGGCTGAGGGGGGAAGCTAATCTCGTCGCCCGCGCCCCGGGTGTAGTTGCTGGTCTTTACGTGGCTGAGGCCGTATTCGATGTGGTCGTCCTTTCCGGCCGAACCGGGCCAGTGTCTGTCGTGCATCGATCTGCAGACGGGGACAGGGTTAGCCCTGGCGACGTTCTCTTGACCGTCTCTGGGCCGCTTAGAGCGATTCTGACGGCTGAGCGGACGGCTTTGAACTTGGTTACCCATATGTCAGGGATCGCCTCGCTGACGCGGTTGTGGGCTGATGCGGTGGCTCCGGGCGGGGCTCGGGTCCGGGATACGCGGAAGACGCTGCCCGGGTTGCGTTCGCTTGAGAAGTATGCGGTCCGGTGCGGCGGTGGGGTGAACCATCGGATGTCGCTCGGGGATGCCGCGCTGATCAAGGACAACCACGTGGCGGCGGCCGGGTCCGTGGCGGCGGCTTACCGGGCTGTCAGGGAACTCGCGCCCGAGGTGGTCGTCGAGGTGGAGTGTGACAGCTTGGAGCAGGTCGCTGAGGCGGTGGGCGCTGGGGCGGATCTGATCCTGCTTGACAACTTCGGACTCGATGACATGCGCCGGGCCGTGGATCTCATTGGCGGACGGGTGCTGCTTGAGGCCAGTGGCGGGTTGCGGCTTGAGATGGCCGCTGAAGTCGCCGCTACCGGTGTTGATTATCTGGCTGTAGGCGCGCTGACGCATTCGGCGCCTGCTCTGGACATCGGACTTGACCTGGTGAAGGCCGGTTAGATGCTGCTCGCTATTGACGTCGGGAACACGAACACGGTGCTGGGCGTGTTCGACGGGGATCGGGTCGTGGACCACTGGCGGACAGCTACCGACCCGGTGCGGACCGCTGACGAGCTGGCGGTGACGCTGCGCGGACTGCTGACCCAGAGTCCGCTGCTGGCCAAGCACGGGCTGGACGGGATCGTCGTGTGCTCCACGGTGCCCTCCGTGCTGCACGAGATGCGAGAGATGCTCGGCCGCTACCACCAGAACGTACCAGCGCTGATCGTGGAGCCTGGCGTCAAAACCGGCGTGTCGGTGCGGATGGACAACCCCAAGGAAGTGGGCACCGACCGGATCATGAACACCGTCGCCGCGGTGCACTTGTACGGTGGACCGGCGATCGTGGTGGACTTCGGCACCTCGACCAACTTTGACGCGGTGAGCGCCAAGGGCGAGTTCGTCGGCGGCGCGCTGGCGCCTGGCATCGAGATTTCCGTTGACGCGTTGTCCAGGAGGGCGGCTCAACTGCTCAAGGTCGAGCTGACCAGGCCCGCACGGGTCATCGGCAAGAACACCGTCGAAGCGCTGCAGTCGGGGATCATCTTCGGCTTCGCCGGCCAGGTGGAGGGCATCGCGCGCCGGATGGCCGTCGAGCTATCGCCAGATGACCCGAGCGCGGTCACGATCATCGCCACCGGTGGCCTCGCGCCGCTGGTCATCGACGAGGTCAAGAACGTCGACGCCTACGAGCCGTGGCTGACCTTGATCGGCTTGCGCCTGGTCTTTGAGCGCAACGCGGTCGGCTAGCCGAATCTCGTTCGCTACCGCATAGGCGACGCCGGTAACCTCTGGCAGATGAGCGACGAGTCGTCATCGCACGAAGCCGGGCCGCTAGCGGAGCTTTCCGAACAGGAAAAGATCAGGCTGGCCAAGCTGGAGCGACTCAGGGCGGCCGGGATCGATCCCTACCCGATCGGTTACCCGCGCACCGACACGATCGAACAGGTTCGGGCGCGGCACGCCGACCTGCCCGCGGACACCGCCACTGGCGACCGCGTCGGCGTCACCGGCCGGGTCATGCTCTATCGAACCGGCGGAAAGCTCTGCTTCGCCACCATCAAGGACGGCACCGGTGAGCTCCAGGTCATGATCTCGCTGGACCGGGCCGGCGCGGAGGCGCTGGCGGCCTGGAAGTCCGACGTGGACCTCGGTGATCAGATCGGGGTTACCGGCGAAGTGATCACCTCGCGCAGCGGCGAACTGTCGGTCCTCGCCGACTCTTTCGCGATCACGGCCAAGTCGCTGCGGCCGCTGCCTGACAAGCACGCTGGGCTAACCGACCCAGAGTCCCGGGTCAGGATGCGTTATCTGGATCTGATCGTCAATCCGGCCGCGCGACAGCTCGCCGAGCTCCGGGCGGCCGTGACCAGGGCGATCCGCGAGGAACTGCACAGCCAAGGGTTCCTCGAGGCAGAGACGCCGATGTTGCAGACGTTGCACGGCGGCGCCAACGCAAGGCCGTTCGTCACCCACATCAACGCCTACGACATGCAGTTGTACCTCCGCATCGCGCTTGAGCTTTACCTGAAGAGGCTCGTGGTCGGCGGCATCGAGAAGGTCTACGAGCTTGGCCGCAACTTCAGGAACGAGGGCGCCGACGCGACCCACAATCCTGAGTTCACCATGCTGGAGGCCTACGAGGCCTACGGCGACTACCACACAATCGGTGCGCTGACGAGAGAGATGATCTTGCGCGCTGCCAAAGCGGGCATCGGTGGCACGATCGTGCGCGGGAAGGACGGTTCTGAGCACGACATTGGCGGTGAGTGGCCGTGGATCGGCGTTCACGACGCGGTGTCGAGCGCGCTCGGTGAAGAGGTCACCCCCGACACGCAGCTAGATCAGCTGCGCAAGCTGGCCGAGCAAGCCAACATCGCCGTCGAGCCGTCCTGGAACGTCGGCCAGGTCGTGCTTGAGCTTTACGAACACCTAGTCGAGGGGCAGACCGTACAGCCCACGTTCTACCGCGACTTCCCCGTCGAGGTGTCGCCGCTCACTAGAGCGCACCGGACCGACCCTCGGGTGGCCGAGAGGTGGGACCTGGTCGCGTTCGGCGCCGAAATCGGCACCGGCTACTCCGAGCTCGTCGATCCGATCGAGCAACGGGCCAGGCTAACCGCCCAGTCGTTGCTAGCGGCGGGCGGCGACCCAGACGCCATGGTCCTCGATGAGGACTTCCTGCGGGCGCTCGAGTACGGCATGCCGCCAAGCGGCGGCATGGGCATGGGCATCGACCGCGTGCTGATCATGCTCACCGGAGCGTCGATCAGGGACACGATCCTGTTCCCGATCGTCAAGCCGTTGTAGGCCTCGCTGAGCAATCGCGCCGCCGTCGCGGAATGGCCGATACCCGCACATCCAGCGTCGTGGCTGCCTGATCGCCCCGCCTCGCACGGCCCAAGGTGGATTTCCAACGCGAGCGCGCTAACTTAGTTGGGAGACCTAAGGGATGGGCGGCATCCGGGGCGGTTGGCGCGGCGGGCAGCAACGTCGTCCCGTTGTTGCTGCGGGTCCCGGTTCTGAGCGACAACGTCGGCCCTGTGTTGTTGCTGGTCGGGCTGTTGCAGAATCGGGCGCGGGTACGCGGTGTGTCTTTTGTGCGTGTTCGTGGTTATCTGTCATAATTATGGTATGGCGAAAGGGTACCGGGAAGTGCCGCGGGACCAGCTGTACCTGCTGCCGCCGGACCGGCGGGACTGGCTTGCGGCCGATCATCCGGTCTGGCTGGTGATCACCGTGGTGACGGACCACCTGGACACCAGCGCGTTCCACGCGTTCCGGCGGACCGGCGGGGCGGGGGCGGCGGGGTATGACCCGGACATGCTGGTGACGCTGCTGGTGTGGGCGTACGCGAACCGGGTGACGTCGTCGCGGCGGATCGAGCAGCTGTGCCAGACCGACGCGGCGTTCATGGTGATCTGCGCGGGGAACCACCCGGATCACGTGACGATCGCCCGGTTCCGGGCGCAGGCCGGGACGGCGATGGCCGGGCTGTTCGCTGAGGTGCTGGGGCTGTGCGCGCGGCTGGGCATGGGCAAGCTGGGCGTGGTGGCCCTGGACGGCACCAAGGTCGCCGCTTCCGCGTCGAAGTCGGCGAACCGGTCGCTGGCCCGGCTGCGGGACCTGGCCGCCGAGACGGTGGCCGAGCACGCGGCCGCCGACGCGGCCGAGGACGCGGCGTACGGGGCCGGGCGGCGCGGCGACGAGGTGCCCGGGCAGGTGGCCAGCCCGCAGTCGCGGGCCGGCCGGAAGGCCAGGGCCGGCGGATAGCCCGGGCGCTGGCCGAGATGGAAGCCGAAGCCGAGGCCGGGGAGAAAGCCGAGCGGGAGGAGCAGGCCGCCAAGACCGGGACGTTCCGGGAGCGCAAAGCGGCCGGGCAGCCGACCGGCCGCGCCCCGGCCGGGTCCGAGGCCGGGCTGGCGCAGGAGAAAGTCGATGCCGAGATCGCCAGGCAGCAGGCCAGGATCGATGACTGGCACGCCCGCCAGGCCGCCCGCGCCGCCGCCGGGCAGAAGAAGATGACCGGCCCGCCCCCGGCCCCGGCCGCCGGGTACTGCCGGGTCCGGAAGCCGAAGCCGAACGGGACGCCGCCCGCGACCGGGACGCCGCCCGCCAGGCCGCCCGCGACGCCCAGCGCGCAACCCGGTCCCGGAACATCACCGACCCTGACTCCCGGCTCATGCCCGTCCGCGGCGGCGGGTTCATCCAGGGCTACAACACCCAGAACGTCACCAGCGAAGACGGCCTGATCATCGCCACCGAAGTCACCGGCACCCCCGGCGACGTCACCTGGTTCGAGCCCATGGCCGCCAAGGCAGAAGCCGCCGCCGAATACATCGCCGCCCGCCAGCCCCCCGCCACCACCGCACCCGACACCACCAGCAGCGACACCACCAGCACCGCCGCACCCGGCACCAGCTGCACATGCGGCACCACCGCACCCGGCACCGGCAGCACCGCCGCAGCACCCGGCACCGGCAGCACCGGCACCGCCGCACCCGCCACCAGCAGCAGCGACAGCACCGGCTGCACGTGCGGCACCTGCGGCCGGTGCCTCATCCGCCTGTTCCTCACCGACGCCGGCTACAAATCCGAGCACAACATGACCTGCCCCGGACCGGACCGGCTCATCGCCGTCGGCAAGCACCGCGACCTCGAACACGCCGCCCGCGACCCCGGCGCCCCCGCCGGGCCCGGCGAACCCGACGGCCCCGCCACCGCCGCCATGGCCGAACGCCTCAAAACCCCCGAAGGCATCACCGCCTACCGCCAGCGCGGCCACATCGCCGAAACCCCCCACGGCAACATCAAGCACAACCTCGGCTTCCGCCAGTTCAGCCTCCGCGGCACACCCAAAGTCACCGCCGAATGGAACCTCATCACCAGCGTCCACAACCTCCTGACCGCCATCAGCGCCTGCCAGCTCACCACCCAGGCACTCACCGCCCTCTGAACCAGCCCGGCCACGCCCGGCCCCTGGCCCCAGCCACCCACCGCCCCGAAACAAGCCCAAACCCAAGCCCGCCACCGCCCCGCCCCGCCACCCAATCCCGCAACAGCCCGTGGTGCGACGGCTCCGGGACGACGTTGCGGTCCGGGCTCGCAGTTCTAGCGCAATGCCAGGAACTTAAGCTGCGCGCCCGACTGACATTCCAGGCAATCTATCCTGTATCGGACTTATCGCCGGTCGGCGATGCGTAGCTAAACGATGATAAGACGGCGACTTCCACCAAGGGCCGCGCCGAACGCCAGCGCGCACCGAGGAAAGTCGACCGCCGCGATGGCCCGGATCTGCGCCCTGGCCCGCGCCCTACAAGCATCTGATACACGTTCCATGCACCTGAGGTGTAGAGTAGGTGTATGAGTAGAGTCCGCACGAACATCGAGATCGAGGACACCTATCTCCATGCCGTCATGGACCGCTACGGCTTGCATACCAAAACTGAGGCCGTGGAGTTCGCCTTGCGGCACCTGGCCGGACAGCCCATGACACGGGACGAGGCTCTGGCGATGCGCGGCGCCCACGCCATCGCGGAGGTCCCCGAAGACACCCACCCCCAGAGTGCTGCGTGATCCTGGCCGACACCTCAGCCTGGGTCGAATTCGACCGGGCCACCGGCAGCGCGACCGACCGGCGCCTCTCAGAACTCATCGCGGCCGAAGGGCCGATCGCCGTCACCGAACCAGTGATCATGGAAGTGCTCGCGGGCGCACGCAGCGACTCCCGCGGGGCCGATCTGCGCCGTCTCTTGCTCAGGTTCCAGCTCTGCCACTTCGACGCAGCCATCGACTTCGACGGTGCCACGCGAATCTACCGGAGGTGCCGGCAGGTTGGGGTAACCCCCAGAGGCCTGATTGACTGCATGATCGCCGCCGTCGCCTGGCGGCAGCAAGCCGCCATCCTCGCCCGCGACGTCGATCTCGACCGTGTGGCACGAGTTATCGGGATTGAGTTGGACCAGCCGTCACAGGCCTAGTAGCAAGGTCGCCGTCCCTTTCGCGAAAGCCGCGCAGGCATGACTCACCACGGCGCCGACAGCCCTCGTCGGCGCTCTTCCCGTCCCAGTCTGCCTTTGTTGAGCGGTCTCAAGGCACATGCGCGGGGTTCCCAGGCCCGCCCGCTGGCGGCCGTACGGGCTCAGGCGATCCTGACGGCGCCTACGTAGGCGTTCCAGAAGACTGCCTGCACCTGCACGGGCTGGCCGAACGTAGGAGCGTCCAGCATCATTCCGTTGCCGACGTAGATACCGACGTGGCCGATGTCTGGGAAGAAGAACACTAGGTCGCCCGGCTCAAGCTGGGAGCGTGAGATGTGCTCGCCCTCGTTCCACAGATCGCCGGTGAAATGCTCAAGGCTGATGCCGATCTGGCTGTAGGCCCACACCACCAAGCCGGAGCAGTCGAATGCGCTCGGCCCCGCGGCACCCCACACGTATGGGTCCCCAACCTTGGTCAGCGCCGCGCGGAGCGCCTGTACGCCGATAGAGTCGCCGTTCAGGTGCACCGGGTAGTGCCCGGTCTGCTGGTAGATCTCCAGCGCTTTGGAGTACACCGCTCCGTTGAGGACGCTTTCCTTGGCCTCGATCTTGCTCACCTTGGCGGCCATCTCGGCGGACAGGATCGCGGCTTGCCTGGCCTGCTGTACGGCCATCAGGCTGGCTCGCTTCGCCGCATCGTTGGCGGCCGTCACGAGGCTCATCTTGGTGCCGTTTTGCTGCTGTAGTTCGCTGAGGATCGAGGCCCGGTCAAGCATCGCCTGCGGGTTGGTGCTCTCCAGCAACTGCAGAGTCGGGTTGATTCCGCCGGCCATGTACCCGGCCGCCGCGATGTCGGCGACGGACGACTGATCGGCGGCCAGCAGGCGCTTGTCCCGGCTCAGCGTCAGCCGAGCGACCTTGAGCTGGGCGTGGGCCGCAGCAAGCTGGATCTTAAGGGCGTCGTACTCCTGGCTCAGTATGTCGATCTCGTTGGAGATCTTGGCCGCGCGAGCCAGTAGCACCTTGAGGCTCGGCGATGGGTCAGCGCCACCCGCGGCTCCTGCGGATGAACTGGGGAGGACCAGGCCAACGGTGGTCGCGACAGCGAACGCGGTTGCTAGGCGGCTCGCCGCCAGGACGAGCCGTGCATTACGACCCCGCCTTGTCCTCTGCTTGATCGCAGAGAGTCCGGAGGTCGCAGGGAGTCTGGAGTGCCTACCGTCGGGCGAGCGCTCCACTGTCGCGCTCCTTTCCTGGGCCGGGCCGCTGCGCGGTTCGGGCAGGGGCACGAACGGGAACGAGGTATCAGCGAAGGACATTAACGGACCGAACTCCCTTGTGCACCGCTGATGACAAAAGTTCCGTCTGCGACCGTTTCGATCGGCCCTGATTTGCTGCGATCAGCGGTCTAGCTCATCGAATCCATAGTGCTCGGCCGTCTTGTGGCGACCGGCATCACCGGTCTTTGCCCAGGTCAGACGGCATGTTCTGACGGTATCGTGGACCTTGTGATGAACCCGTGATGTAGCCGTGATCTGTGATGTGGCGTTCTTGCGACATGCCAAGCGGTCAGTGACTGAGTAGTAACTCACTGTGCGGCAATGGGCGATGTGCGTCGTTAGGCTGCCGCCGGTAACTGCGCGACACGAGGTGATTGCGTGGAGGGAGTTTTGCTTGTCCTACTAGTAACCTCGCCGCGCGGTTCCCCTAGTTAGGAGCCTAGGTACGGTTCTCTCTGGGCATCACACTGCAATTTTCATCGTTCGGCTACGCCTAAACTGATCTCAGCGCATCCTCAGCTTTGTTCGGTATGGCGATACGATCCAGCGCGTCTCGTATTTCTATCCCTTGCTCGCGCCCGTGCGTATCTGCAGCCCGATTCTAACGCGAGCCGCAGACGCGCCGGGAAGTCGTCGATGCCTGACCGCCGAACTCCCATCCAGGAAGCGCCACCGCCGTTTCTTGTAAGACACCGGCGGCGCTACGGACCGTGGTCGATGAGCGGGTCGGCTAACGAGCAGCGAATGCGCTCCGAGCCCGTGGCCGGGTTAGATCTGGCATGGGCTATCAGCTCTTTGACTACCTAGTCAGCGGTCAGGACACAGAGCCGGCAAGCGGCAATCCGCGCTCGCCACCGACATTTGGTGGTCGCAGTGGTGAGCCAGAAATCGGGCCGACCGGCGGCCGGTCCTGGCCGTTAGTTGGCGTACGCTTGCTAGCGACAGACCGCGGGTCGCGGCGTGATCCGCGACGTCCGCGGGTCCGGTTCAGGCTGGTCGCTGGGCCGCACCTAGCCGGTCAGGCGCGGCCCTCAGCGAATCAAATATGCCCTCTGACCTGGTACGGGACCTCATCGGCCGACCTTCGAACAGGCGGCGGCGAACTGGCCGGGCAGGGAGCGCGAAGCCTTGAGATGGAGGCGAGTGGCGTGCTATCCGACCTGGCGGCATTGACTCCCCCTTTTTTGGTCGCTGCCGCGTTCTTGATCGCGGTGGGTGCATTCGTCAGACACGAGATGCGCGCGGCGAAGAAGCACCCCACTGAGCAAGGCGACGAAGTTGATGAACCAAGCGCTACTGGCCAGATCGGAGATCGTGGTTCAGGATCCGCTCCTTGATACTCCGCTCCTTGATACAGGACGATTACGCAGAGTTACCGGGCTCATTCGGTTTGTTCACGACCACTACTCGCGCAACTGCGCCACGATTCCGCACGATGCGAATTGTCAACCACAGGCTTGCTGGTATAGGTTAAGCTACTTAAATAGTCAGTGGTAAGAGAAAGGCTAACCAGCATGGCACAGAAGACCGTAGTCACAGTGGTCTGCGATCTCCCGCACGACGGGGAGATCGAAGGAACAGAGTCTGTTTCGTTCGGCTTTGATGGCAACGCGTACGAGATCGATCTATGTGAGACGCACAGCAAGGAACTCCGCGAGAAGGTTGGGGCATTCGCTGATCACGCTCGCAGGGTTACCGGCGCTGGCCGTCGTCGCAAGACTCGTACCGGTCCGGGTCGTGAGCGCAGTTCTGAGATTCGGGACTGGGCCCGGCAGCACGGACACAAGGTCAGCGAGCGTGGCCGCATTCCGGCCTCGATCATCGCCGAATACGAGGCAGCCCACTAACCGACACCAGTGCTCAGTGGACAGCCGGTCGGAGACCCGTGCGGTGCTGATTCGGGGGGACGACCCCCATCCGGACTCCCGTCAGTGCCAACTGGAAATTCGATCCTGGCCCCGCAGTGCTACCTCCGGGGGGCGACCCCCGAAGCCCCGCAGTGCTACCTCGGGGGGCGACCCCCGAAACCCCCGCAGTGCTACCTCGGGGGGCGACCCCCGAAACCCCCGCAGTACTACCTCGGGGGGCGAGCCCCGAAACCCCCGCAGTGCCGCCCCCCGGGCTACCCCGGGAACCCCGCGGATGTGCTTTCCCACCAAGCCGCATCGGGGGCCGGTGAGTGCTGCCGGTCCACGAAGCGGCTGACGGCATACCATATCGGTAGATTCCAGGGTGTGCCGTCAGCCGCTAGCGTTCGCTCCCGGCGTAGCTGGGAACACTGCCCCCTTGCCGCCGGTTGGATGTGGGTGAAGGCCCCGTTGGCGGGGAAGGCTCTACTGGAGCGGCGGACCGTTTGAGTAAGCGAATGTCTTGCGTGAACGGACCATCGTGGCGGGAGCCCTGCCCGGTACGCGGGCTGGTGCGCGGAAGGGACGGGCCATCGCGGTCGCCGTCCCCACCGCTTTGGTGAGGGAGCGACGATAATGTTCGAGAGGTTTACCGACCGGGCGCGGCGGGTTGTGGTTCTGGCTCAGGAAGAGGCCAGGATGCTCAATCACAACTACATCGGTACCGAGCACATCCTGCTTGGGTTGATTCATGAGGGCGAGGGCGTCGCGGCTAAGGCGCTTGAGTCGCTTGGCATCAGCCTGGAGGCGGTGCGCCAGCAGGTTGAGGAGATCATCGGACAGGGCCAGCAGGCGCCGTCTGGCCATATCCCGTTCACGCCGCGTGCCAAGAAGGTGCTTGAGCTGTCGCTGCGCGAGGCGCTGCAGCTCGGTCATAATTACATCGGCACGGAGCACATCCTGCTCGGGCTGATCCGGGAGGGCGAGGGTGTCGCTGCGCAGGTGCTTGTGCGGCTTGGCGCGGATCTGAACCGGGTGCGCCAGCAGGTGATTCAGTTGCTGCACGGCTATCAGGGCAAGGAGCCGGCGGCGGCCGGCGCGTCGTCGGAGAGCACGCCGTCGACGTCGCTGGTGCTTGACCAGTTCGGCCGGAATCTGACGGCGGCGGCCCGGGAGGGCAAGCTGGATCCGGTGATCGGCCGGGAGAAGGAAGTCGAGCGGGTCATGCAGGTGCTGTCCCGCCGGACTAAGAACAACCCGGTGCTGGTTGGCGAGCCGGGCGTGGGCAAGACGGCCGTGGTCGAAGGGCTGGCGCAGCGGATCGTCAAGGGTGAGGTGCCCGAGACGCTGAAGGACAAGCAGCTCTATACCTTGGATCTGGGCGCGCTGGTGGCTGGCTCGCGGTACCGCGGTGATTTCGAAGAGCGGCTCAAGAAGGTGCTCAAGGAGATCCGCACCCGCGGTGACATCATCTTGTTCATTGACGAGATCCACACGCTGGTGGGGGCCGGTGCCGCGGAGGGCGCGATCGACGCGGCCTCGATCCTGAAGCCGATGCTGGCCCGGGGCGAGTTGCAGACCATAGGCGCGACCACGCTCGATGAGTACCGCAAGCACCTGGAGAAGGACGCCGCGCTCGAGCGCAGGTTCCAGCCCATTCAGGTCGCCGAGCCGACGATTTCGCACACCATCGAGATCCTCAAGGGCCTGCGCGACCGGTACGAGGCGCACCATCGGGTGACGATCACCGATGACGCGCTGGTGGCCGCTGCCCAGATGGCCGACCGTTACATCAGTGACAGGTTCCTGCCCGACAAGGCCATTGACCTCATCGACGAGGCGGGCTCGCGGATGCGGATCCGCCGGATGACCGCGCCGCCGGACCTGCGGGAGTTCGACGAGAAGATCGCCGATGTCCGCCGGGACAAGGAGTCGGCGATCGACAGTCAGGACTTCGAGAAGGCCGCTGCGCTCAGGGACACCGAGAAGCAACTGATCGAGCGCAAGGACGCCAGGGAGAAGGAGTGGAAGGCGGGCGACATGGATCTGCCCGCAGAGGTGAACGAAGACCTCATCGCCGAGGTGCTCGCCACCGCGACCGGTATCCCGGTGTTCAAGCTCACCGAGGCTGAGTCCGCCCGGCTGCTGCGGATGGAAGATGAACTGCACAAGCGGGTCATCGGCCAGAACGACGCGATCAAGGCGCTGTCTCAGGCTATCCGCCGGACCAGAGCCGGCCTGAAGGACCCGAAGCGCCCGGGCGGATCTTTCATCTTCGCCGGGCCGTCCGGTGTCGGCAAGACCGAGCTCTCCAAGACACTCGCCGCCTTCTTGTTCGGCGATGAGGATTCGCTGATCCAGCTGGACATGAGCGAGTACATGGAGAAGCACACGGTCTCCAGGCTGTTCGGCTCACCGCCCGGCTATGTCGGCTACGAGGAGGGCGGACAGCTCACCGAGAAGGTGCGGCGTCGGCCGTTCTCCGTGGTGCTGTTCGACGAAATCGAGAAGGCACATCAGGACATCTTCAACTCGTTGCTGCAGATACTTGAAGACGGCCGCCTGACCGACGCTCAGGGCCGGGTCATCGACTTCAAGAACACTGTGATCATCATGACCACGAACCTGGGCACGAAAGATATCTCCAAGGGTGTGTCGGTAGGGTTCGCGTCGGCTGGTGAGTCCACGGGGTCTTACGAGCGGATGACCAACCGGGTGCAGGATGAGCTAAAGCAGCACTTCCGGCCTGAGTTCCTCAACCGCGTCGATGATGTGATCGTGTTCCACCAGCTCACCAGGGACGAGATCTTCCAGATCGTCGACCTGATGATCGCCAAGGTGGAAGAGCGGCTTAAGGACCGCGACATGGGTATCGAGCTCACGCAGTCGGCCAAGGAATTGCTCGGCGAGCGCGGTTACGACCCGGTTCTGGGTGCGCGGCCGCTGCGCCGGACGATCCAGCGCGAGATCGAGGACCATCTGTCGGAGAAGATCTTGTTCGGCGAAGTCAAGGCCGGACAGATCATCATGGTCGACTCGGAAGGCACAGGCAAGGAAGGGAAATTTACCTTCAAGGGAGTGCCGAAGCCCGAGGCGGTTCCTGACGCACCGCCGGCTGAACTCGCCGAGGCGGCTGGTGCCCGCGGAGAGGTGTCTGACCGCAGGGCTGCCGAAGGGTAAGCCTTCTTGGAATGAGGCCGGACGGGCATGCCATCCGAGCCTGTGCTCGAACGCACCGGCTCGGATGGATGACCCGCCCGGCTTTTTTCATGAGTCACCCGGTAGTGCTATGAGACCGTTGGGTAGGCGGGTCGCCAGGCCGTCGGTGATCAAGCCCCCTAGGATTCGCTGGAGCTGACGTTGCTCGGGGCAGATGTTGCTGAAAGCTGACTGTGGGACGGGGGTTGTGGCTGTGCGTAGTACGGATAGGAGTCGTCCCCTGAGCTGCCGGTCGCTGCCCTCGAAAGGTTGAGGCCGGCGCGGGTTCTGGCTCGCTGGGCGGCCGTCGTGCAGCCAGGCGCAGTTACCTGCTACGGGGCAGGTGTCGCATAGCGGGCGGGCTGAGGTGCAGATCAGGGCGCCTAGCTCCATCAGGGCGACGGACCAAGTGGCAGCGCGGCGATCTTGTTCGGGCGGAAGCAAGGACGCGGCTAGGGCCTGCTCGGCGACGCTCTGGGAAGTTGGCGGGTACTGCTTGCCGGAGATCAGTCTCGACAGGACGCGGCGGACGTTGGTGTCGAGGACCGGGTGACGCTGAGCGTAGGCGAAGCTCGCGATCGCGGCGGCGGTGTAGGAGCCAACGCCAGGGAGAGCCCTGAGGTCGGCGACCTCCTCCGGCACTCGTCCTTCGTGCTTCGTCGTGATGATCACCGCGGACTCGTGGAGTCGGAGGGCCCGGCGGGGGTAGCCTAGGCGGTCCCATTGGCGGACGGCGTCGGCTGGCGTGGCCGCGGCCAGCGCGGCAGGGGTTGGCCAGCGTTCGAGCCAGGCCTGGTAGGCCGGGAGCACCCGCGAGACGGGTGTTTGCTGCAGCATGAACTCACTGACCATGATCGGCCAGGCTCCGACACCTTGTCGGCGCCAAGGCAGATCCCGGCCGTTGCTGGCGTACCAGGCGATGATCAGTTCTTCGATGGGCCCGGTCTTTTCGATGGGCCCGGTCTTTTCGGTGGGCCCGGTCGGTGCGATGGGTGCGGTCATGACGGGATCGATCCTGCCATGCCCGCCGTCACTCGGCACCGCCTACCCAACGCGGGCAAGCCCTGTACAACCCATCTACCTGCGGAAACGTGCTTCGCCAAGATCGGCGGGGCAACCCGGCCCCTGCTCGCGGGACTTGCATACTGGGCGCGCATGGGGGGAAACACGTTCGGCGTGCCTGCCAGCACTTACTGGCGTCGCAGGTTCCTTATGCTCGTCGCCGGGCTTACGGTCTTCGGGCTCGCCGCCTGGGGGTTGTCCAGCGCGCTGGCGGTCGGCCAACGTCAGGCCGGCCAGAGCAGGCAGAACCGGTCGCCAGCCACTCACAAGCACGGCAGCGCCAGGGCAGGAACGTCCGCCAGTAGCAGGTCAGACCGAGCCGGCCGGTCTCAGCCCAGGTCGACGCCAACCCGGCCGGCCAGTACGCGGCGGTCCCATCGGCCGCGCGCCAGCCGGGCACATGTGTCAGGTCGAAGGCAGTCGAGTCGGGCCGGGAAGGCCGCGGGCGCGGGCGCGGGCCAAGCCAACGGCCATGGCAGCATCTTCCCGGCGTTCTGCGCCCGCCGCGATATCGTGCTCAGCCTCTTTACGAGCCAGACTCAGTACAGCCATCGACAGCAGCCGGTCTTCGACGTGAACGTGGTCTCAACCCAGCAGGCCGAATGCTCGTTCAACGTCGGCTCTCAGCACCTGACGCTGGTAATCAGGGAGGGCCCAGCGCGAATCTGGAGTTCGGCCGACTGCGCGGCAGGCACCGGTGGCCTCATAGCCGCACTCAAGCGCGGCGTGCCCACCGTCCTGACGTTCACCTGGCAACGCCAGACATCGGCACCAGGTTGCTCAGTCCGCACGAGGAACGTTCCGCCAGGCACTTACACGGCCTACGCCGTAGACGGCCCCGTAGCCAGCGCCCCAGTAACCATCCGCCTGGCCTAGCCCGCCCCGCCTCACACCCAGCTCCTGGCCGCCCGGAACCCAGTTGCCTCGGAATCAGGTCGGGCCAGCAACAGCGCTGGGGCAGTTGCTGTAAGTAGTTGGCCACCGCGTTCGCATTGCCGCATCGGGTCATTGGCCGCAAATAGACCTCAGGCGGGGGCTGGTTTGGGGGTTAGCTGGCGGAGCGTGGTGCGGACGGCGTGGTGCTGGCGGCGGCCGCGATGGATTCCCGGATCCATCGGCTCTGGCAGGTCAAGGGCCGCGATGGATCCCCGAATTCATACCCGGTTTCCCGGATGGATTGCCGGATCCATCGCAGAGGTTGGGCTGTTCGGCGGGACGAGTTGCCGGATTCATCGCATCGGCTGAGGCCGCGGACGCGATGAATGCCCGAATCCACCGCACCGGCTGACCCCGCGACGCGATGAATGCCCGAATCCACCGCACCGGCTGACCCCGCGGCACCAGCCACCCCGAACCACCCCAGCGCCACCCGGCGGCCAAACCCGCGACATCTACACCCCCGCATCAGCGCCGGTCCGCCGGCACCGATGGGGTTGCTGTAATTGTCTGGCCTGCCCGGGCGACAGCGCGGGGGAGCCACTTCTGCGCCAGTCCCGCCGCCCGCCGACCGTATGCCGCCTACCCCGTGTCCCCACCAACAGCTAGGGGCCCACGACGTCGCCATAACGGCAGCAAGGGGCCCACGCTGTTGCACCCTGGGCGAGTGAATGCTGGAGCGGCCGGTTGGTGACCGGGCAGTCTAAGCCGATCAGGCCTCAGTCGCCTATCGGGCGAACGCAGTTGATTGTCGACGCGAAGAAAGTCCCCGTGGAGTGCTGAGATCCTGTGAACGGCGTGAATTAGATGGCGGTATTTCTCTAATATCGATAAATAGAATACCATCAAATGATACCGGGTTCCCGAGGCTTAGAAATTCCGAGCGACGTGATGCCGGGGGTTCCCCGGGGCTTGAGAATTCCGAGCGACGCTTCTGGCGTTACTCGGAGCGAATCTCGCACCAGGCTGTCCGGCCGGCGTCGTCGCCGGCTATGCCCCAGGCGTTGGTGATGGCAGCCACGATGGCAAGGCCGCGCCCGCACTGGCTGACGTCCTCCTCATCTTGGGCATTTGTATAGGCCGACGTACCGTGCCCGCGTGACCAGGGACCGCCTTGGTCGAGCACCTCTACCCTGACGATGTCCTGCCTGATCGCGAGCCGCACCGTGAAATAGCCGCCAGGTCGGCCGGATTCGCTGTGCATGATGGCGTTGGAGGCCAGTTCTGAGCAGGCGAGCAGGACCTCTTCGACGGCGGCGAAGCCGTCGACTATCTGAGCCAGCCAGCGGCGGGCTACGCGCACCTGGTCAGGTCGGCCGGAGAAGGTGCGGCGGGCGAGTATCCGCTCCTCGCCCGTGGCGATCATGCTCGCGAGGGTGATTGCCCTGTGGTCTAGGCTGGTGCTCACCATTTATCGTCCCTTTTCCTCGCTGAGCATCCGCAATTTGCTTAACACTGTGGCGGAAGCCAGCTAGCTTGGTAATAGAACAGCGCTGAACAGCCCTGATGTAGCGCAAGCTCGCGCGCCGTAGATTCGGTTCGCGTTTTTGTAGAGCCGCTGAGAAAGGGATGGCAGATGCCAGCACTTGAGCCGAATCCGCTGAAAGGGACACCGCGGGCGGTATTCGGGGCAATGCTGCGTCACTACCGTATGCGGGCTAGCCTGACCCAAGATCAAGTTGGCGGGCTTGCGCATGTGTCCGGCAAGTTGATCAGCGCCTACGAGAATGGCTGGCGGGTGCCCACCCGGCCGACCACGGTCGATATAGACGCGGTGGAGGCGCTGAACACCCACGGCGCGCTCACCGAACTGTGGGATCAGTTCGAAGACGGGATGAATTACCAGGTTTATCCGGACTGGTTCCAGGACTGGCCCGAGAAGGAAGCCGCCGCGTCCACGCTGCGGTGGTTCGAGCCGTTACTCGTGCCAGGGCTGCTCCAGACGGACATGTACGCCCGCGCTCTGTTCGCCACCAGGATCGGCGTCACCGAAGATGAGATCGACGAACTGGTGTCAGCTCGGCTTAAGCGTCAAGAGGTGCTCAGGAGCCAGAACCCACCGACCCTCTGGGTGATCTTGGATGAATGGGTGCTGAGACGCCCCGTTGGCAATCAGCACGTCATGCTCGAACAGGTTAATAAGCTCATTGAGGCAGCACAGCGCCCAAACATCGTGTTCGAACTCGTTCCTGCCGATACGGGTGCACATGAGGGCCTATATGGGGGCGGATTTGCCATAGCGGACTTCCCGGACGCGCCTAGCGTCGCTTACCAAGAGTCCGCAGTACAAGGGCAGATTGTGCAAGAGGCCAAACATGTCGCGCGTCTGATGGCCAAATGGACTACGTTGGGCACCGAGGCGCTACCAAGGAGGGCCTCTATCACGAGACTGGAGGAAGCAGCAAAGACATGGACCTCACACAAGTGAGGTGGCGCAAGGCAAGTTATAGCGGCGGCAACGGCGGCGGATGCGTCGAGGTCGGCGTGTGGCGCAAGGCAAGTTATAGCGGCGGCAACGGCGGCGGTTGCGTCGAAGTCTCCGCGACTAATGACACGGCCAGCGTGCCGCATAAGGCCGACGAAGACCTGCTGTACCTGTTGCGCGACTCTAAGGACCCGAGCGGTCCGAAGCTCGCCTTCACCACCCCAGAATGGGATGCGTTCATTGCCGGAGTTAAGGACGGGGAATTCGACCCTGTCTGACCGATGCCCGCTCCAACCGGGTGCCGGACAGTTCTGACCGGTGGTTGGTTGGAGCGGGTCGGCAGGGATGACGTTCGTAGTCGAGCACCGGGCGTGGAGGCCTAGGTGAGCGGCACCGAGTCAGCAGCCCGTCCTCAATGTCCGCCAAATCCCGCTGCGATCGCGCCCGCGATGTCGGCGACCTCTCGGACGTCTATGGTCGAGTCGGCGGGGACCGCGTCGCTGCCGACAGGCACAATCGCGCGGCGAAACCCCATCCGGCTCGCCTCAGCCAAGCGTCGGCTAAGCCCGGCCACGCTGCGAATCTCGCCGGCCAGGCCAACCTCGCCGAAAGCGACGGTATCGGACGGCAAGCTGATATCCGCCCTGCCGCCAGCCAAGGCAAGCGCGACGGCGAGGTCGACCGCGGGCTCGGTCAGTTTCACGCCGCCTACCGTAGCGGCGTAAATGTCGCAACGGCCGAGGGCGACGTTCGCCCGGCGCTCTAGTACCGCGACGGCCATGCCCACCCTGGCGTAGTCAAGGCCGGACGTGATCCGGCGGGGCGGATCGTTGCCGCCGACCGGGCAGACCAGCGTCTGCACCTCGGCCACCAGCGGTCGGCGGCCTTCGAGCGTCACGGTCACGCACGTCCCGGACACCGGCTTGTGCTGCCTGGAAAGGAACAGCCCGCTGGGGTCGGCCAGGCCAATGAGCCCGAACTCTCCGAGTTCGAAGCAGCCGACCTCGTCGGTCGGTCCGAACCTGTTCTTGAGCGCGCGGATCATCCGCAGCCGTCCGCGGCTGTCGCCCTCGAAGTGCAGCACCACATCGACTAGGTGCTCAAGCGAGCGCGGACCGGCGATCGAGCCGTCCTTGGTGACGTGGCCGACCAGCACGGTGGTCAACGTTCGCTGCTTGGCCAGGCTGACCAGTGCGGAGGTAATCTCGCGTACCTGCGTCACGCCGCCGGGTACGCCTTCGATTCCGGCCGCTGAGATCGTCTGGACCGAGTCCACGATCAGCAGCGCCGGGCTCACCGCGTCGACGTGGGCCAGCAGTGCCGCCAGATCGGTCTCCGCGGCGAGGAAGAGTTTCTCGCTGACCGCGCCGATCCGGTCGGCTCGCTGGCGTACCTGCGCTGCCGACTCCTCGCCGGTGACGTACAGCACGATCGAGCGGTCGGCGGCGAGCGCTCCGGCCTCCAGCAGCAGCGTCGACTTGCCGACACCTGGCTCGCCGGCCAGCAGCGCAACGGTCCCAGGCACCAGGCCGCCGCCGAGCACCCGGTCAAGCTCGTCCATACCAGTCGGCTTGGCCGCCGCGCCCGCCGCGTCGATCTGGCTGATGGGAAGGGCCGGAGCACCTGGACGGACCGTGGGCAGGCCGCGCAGCAGAGCGCGACCCGACCTGGCCGCGCCCGCCGTGGCGGCGCTCTCGGTCAGCGTCCCCCACGCCTGGCATTCCCCGCATCGGCCGGCCCACTTAGCGCTCTGCCATCCGCAGTCGGAGCACTGATAGAGCGCGCCCGCCGAACTCTTCCCCATGCCGGCAACGTACCGCCGGGTGCCGACAGTGCCGCAAACACCGCTCGCCTCCGGGCGCATCCAGGGTGCGAGCTAATAAGCTGAGACCGGGTAAAGGCGCGGCGCCCGATGTTGCGCCAGGATTATTGATGCGCCAGGCCGCTGCTCGGTTTGCCGCTTACGAGGTGGGGCAGCGAGTATGACACCCAGCGAAAGGGATGCCGTGGGGGAGGCAGCCACCAGACACGCCGCTCGCGAAATTCCCGTCGCGCTGTCGACGGCATCGGTGTTTCCTGAGCGCGCCGCCGATGCGTTCGAACTGGCGGGCAGGCTTGGCTACGACGGCGTCGAGGTGATGGTGACCGCCGATCCCGTGAGCCAGGATGCCGACATTCTGCAGCGGCTGTCGGACTACCACGACGTTCCGGTCATGGCCGTCCATTCGCCCTGCCTGCTGATCACGCAGCGAGTCTGGGGTCGGGAACCCTGGGCCAAGCTGGAAAGATCGGCCGACATGGCCCACAAGCTCGGCGCCAAGGTGGTGGTCGTGCATCCCCCGTTTCGCTGGCAGCGCGACTACGTCAGGGACTTCGAGACTGGCCTGGCGAAGGCGGAGTCGCAGACTGGCATGACGTTCGCGGTGGAGAACCTCTATCCGCTGCGAGCGGGCTCAGCCGAGGTGACCGGCTTCGCGCCGCACTGGAACCCGGTCGAGCTTGACGTCGCGCAGGCGACGCTCGACCTGTCCCACACCGCCGTGTCCGACTCGGATGCGATCGATATGGCGAAGCAGCTAGGTTCGCGGCTGGGGCACGTGCACCTGACCGATGGGACCAAGGCCGGGTTGCCCGACGAACACCTGGTGCCTGGCCGGGGCAGCCAGCCGTGCCGCGAACTGCTTGAGTTGCTGCCTGGTCTCGGATTCGTCGGCGTGGTGGTGGTGGAGATCAGCACTCGCCGGGCGCAGACCGCTAAGGAGCGCTACGACGACCTGGCCGAGTCCCTGCGGTTCGCTAAGGCCTATCTGCCTTCGGCGCGGGTGAGTCGCTCGAGCTAATTTTCCGCTTCGAGAATGAGCGTGACCGGGCCGTCGTTGACTAGGGCTACCGCCATGTCAGCGCCGAAGACGCCCGTCCGCACATCGGCGCCGAGCGAGCGCAGCGCGTCAGCGAAGGCCATCACCAACGGTTCGGCAATCTCGCGCGGCGCGGCCGCCTGCCAAGACGGCCGTCTGCCCTTGTCGGTCTTGGCATACAGCGTGAACTGGCTCACCACGAGCAGCGGCGCCCCGGTATCCGCGCACGACTTCTCGCCAGCCAGGATCCGCAGGTAGTAGATCTTGCTGGCGAGGGTGGCGGCCGCCCGGTCGGTGTCATCGTGCGTCACGCCGACGAGTACCAGCAGGCCAGGCGCGGGCAGCTTGGCGACGACCGAACCCGATACCGCTACGTTCGCTTCACTAGCGCGTTGAACCACGGCTCGCACGGGAAGGCATTCTTCCATGCAAGCCCAGCTAGACGAACCCGGTAGACGAACCCTGGCTAGTCCCCGGTGCCTCTGGATCCTGGCCCAAGTGCCGCCCTGGACAATGCGTAGGGATGGTGCTGTCGTCGTCACTCGGGCCGGCTCGCGGCTGCCGCCCGCATATTGTCCGCTACTCTTTGTCCGTTCATAGGACCTCCTTGAACCTGTTTCTCCAGTTCAGGAGCGTCCGGGAAGGCGATCTACCATGGCGAGCACAGGGACTGTGATCACGGTTGCGCCCACCGGCGCCGAGCTTGACAAGTCGGCGGTGCCCGCGCTCCCGGTGACGCTCGAAGAACTCGTGACCACGGCGAAAGAGTGCCGGCAGGCTGGCGCGGCGATGATCCACGTGCACATCAGGGACGGCGACGCGAATCCGACGCTCGACATCGCGAGGCTGAAAGATACAGTGCACGCGCTGCGCGAGGCGACCGACCTGATCGTGCAGCTATCCACCGGCGGAGCGGTGACCGATCCGTACGAGCGGCGGCTGGCCGTGCTCGACGCCGCACCCGACGGCTGCTCGCTCACCTGCGGGACGGTTAACTTCGGCGACGGCGTCTTCATGAACCCGTGGCCGTTCATGTGCGAGCTCTACGTCAAGACGCAGGGGCTTGGCGTGGTACCGGAGTTCGAGCTCTTCGATTTCGGGCACGTGGCCGCGTTGCATAGGCTGCTGGATAAGTTCGGGCCGCCGTTCGGCGGGCATGTGCACTGCGATCTGGTGATGGGAGTTCCTGGCGGCATGGCTGGAGACGCTGCCACTCTCGTGCAGGCCGTTGCCGCGTTGCCGGCGGGAGCGACCTGGTCAGCGACGGGGGTAGGCCGCACGGCGGTGCCGGTGATGTTCGCGGCTCTGGCCGCGGGCGGGCAGCTCAGGGTCGGCATGGAGGACACGATCACGTTCGCGCGCGGACGTCCGGTGGAGAGCAATGCCGAGTTGGTCGAGCGCGCGGCAACCCTGGCTGAGCTAGCGCAGCGGCCGGCGATGACGCCCGATGCCGCCCGGGCACTGCTGGGCGTGCCCGACCGGCGTGGGTAGCGCGGTGGGTGGTGACGCGGCGGGCAGTGACGCGGCGGGCGGTGGTGAGCGCGGCGGGGTGAACCCCGTGCTCGCCGAGGTGATCCGGTCGGGCCGCGTCGAGTCCTGGCACCGGGGGTCGCTCGTCGTACTCCACGCCGACGGCAGCGTGGTGGTGTCGGCCGGCGTCACCGACCGGCCGATGTTCCCGAGGTCGTCGAACAAGCCGATGCAGGCGACGGCGATGCTCGGCTGCGGTCTCGACCTGGCCGGTGACAGGCTGCTGGCGCTGGCCGCCGCGAGCCACTCGGGCGAGGGTTTTCACGTCGGCGGCGTGCGCGAGATCCTGGCCGCCGCCGGTCTCGGCGAAACCGACTTGCAGTGCCCGCCTGACCTGCCGCTCGATGACGAGGCCAAGTCGGACCTGCTGCGCGCCGGCGGCAAGCGGGACCGGGTGCACATGAACTGCTCGGGTAAGCACGCCGCGATGCTGGCGACCTGCGTCGCGGCGGGCTGGCCGACGGACAACTACCGCGACCCAGAGCATCGGCTGCAGCAGCGGATCAAGGCCACAATCGAGCGGCTGGCGGCCGAGCTGGTGACGGCGATCGGGGTTGATGGCTGCGGAGCGCCGCTGATGGCGCTGACGCTGACCGGCCTGGCCCGGGCGTTCGCCACGATCGTGGGGTCACCTGACGGTTCGCCCGAGTTGCGCGTGGCCGACGCGATGCGGACCTATCCGGCGTGGATGTCGGGTACCCGCCGGTACGAGGCGGCGTTGATGAACGCCGTGCCCGGGATGCTGATGAAGCCGGGAGCTGATGGGGTCTGCGCGTTCGCGCTGGCCGACGGGCGGGCCGCCGCCGTCAAGATCGACGACGGCGCGCAGCGAGCGGTCGCGCCGGTGATGGCCGCGCTGCTGCGCGCGATGATCTCGGATCGCGAGGTCGTCGGCACCGACATCGACGCGCTTGACGAGGTCGTTCATGCGCCTGTTCTGGGCGGCGGCCAGCCGGTAGGTGAGATCCGGCCTTTGCTGCCGCCGCTGCCCTAGCGTAGCGCCGCTTTTGGTCATGTCCTCGGTGCGATGGATTCCGGGATCCATCGCGTCCGCGCCCTCAGCCCGTGCGATGGATATGGCAATCCACCTGGGAAAGTAGGTGTGAATATGGCAATCCATCGCGCCAGTCGGCGGCTGGGCTGCGATGGATTCCCGAATCCATCGCACCGGCGGCCTCCGGCGCGCCTCCGGACCTCGGTCAGGCGAGGGGGTTCGGTGGTCAGGCGAGGGTCCGGCCACGGAGCCAGCGGTGCTTGCAAGCAGATTTGCAATTGCAAGCGTTGCCGACGAGACTGAAAACATGAGTCCGGTCAACGTCGGCAGCATCGGTTCGTACATCCGCGAGCAACGCGAGCAGGCGAAGATCTCGATCCGGCAGCTCGCTCAAGCGGCCGGCGTTTCCAACCCGTACCTCAGCCAGGTCGAACGAGGCCTTAGACGGCCGAGCGCCGACATCCTGCAACAGATCGCGAAGGGCCTGCGGATTTCCGCTGAGGCGTTGTATGTCCAGGCCGGGATTCTCGACGACAAGCCGGCCGAGCAGACCGTGACCGACGCGATCATGGCCGACGCCGAGATCACCGAGCGGCAGAAGCAGATGCTGATCGATATCTACGAGTCGTTCCGCCGGGAGGTCAGGGCCGATGCCGAGGCGCGGGCCGCCGCGCTGGGGCCGAGCGAGGAAGCCGATGCAGACGGCGACGATGGCGACGGCGGCGACGCCGAGGACGCCGAGCAAGCGCACGAGATTGCCCACGCGAAGGTGGAGGCCATCGCCGACACCGAACCGGTCGTCCGCGCCGACCCAGAGGTTGAGGCTGAGGCGGAGGCCGCGGCGCAGGCCGAAGTCGGCGCCTGGAGTGACCTAGATCCTGAGCAGCAGTCGAGCAGATCGACGCAGAGCAGATAGGTTTGTACCGTGTCCGCATTCACGCCGCTCAACTGGTTCTTCTGGGCGCTGGCAGTCGCCGCGCTGATCGTCGAGGTGTGGGCGTTCGTCGACGCCGTGCGCCGGCCGACCGCCGCCTTCCCCGCAGCAGGCAAGCAGACCAAGCCACTCTGGCTGATCATCCTCGGTGTGGCCGCTGCCGTTGGGCTGTACAGCGCCGCGAACGGATCGTCCGGAATCGGCGTCGTGATTAGCATCTTGCCGGTCGCCGCGTTCATCGCGGCGGCGATCTACCTGACCGACGTGCGCCCGAAGGTGCGCGAGATCGGCCGCGGTGGCGGCTCGCACCAAGGCCCCTACGGACCCTGGTAGCCCACCGTGCCCGAGACAAACTGGCGTACGCACCGGCTGGAGCTTGACGATCAGAGCTTGCGCGAATGGGAGGCTGTCGTGCTGGCGGCCGAACCGGACGGCATCGTGCTCGACCGGTCCGCGTTCTACCCGGGCGGCGGCGGTCAGCCACCGGACCACGGCGTGCTGCTCTGGGGCGGCGTGCAGACGGCCATCGTGGGCGCGCGCAAGGGCGACGACCTGTACCTGATCCCGGCCGAAGGTGACCCGATACCGCCGCCGGGTACCGCCGTGAGCGGCGCGATCTCCGACGATCGCCGGACCGCGCTGATGCGCACCCACTCCGGGCTGCACGTGCTGTGCGGCGTGGTGTACCGCGACTACGGTTCGCTAGTGACCGGCGGCAATATGGAGCCCTATCTGGCTCGCATGGACTTTGACCTGCCTGAACTGCCCGAAGGCTTCAGGGACGCGGTGCAGGCCGCGTGCAACGCCGAGATAGTCGCCGGGCGCCGGATCGACGTGCGGGTGCTGCCGCGCGACGACGCGTTCGCGATTCCCGACATCATCCGCACCGCGACCAACCTGGTCCCGCCGGAAGTCAAAGAGGTGCGGATCGTGGACATCGTCGGCCTTGACCAGCAAGCCGACGGCGGTACGCACGTGGCTACCACGGCGCAGATCGGACGCATCGAGGTCGTCAAGATCGAGAACAAAGGCAGAGGCTTCCGCCGCCTTCGCATCCGCGTCGCGGACTAGGGCTTGGCGCGGAAGGCAGGGGCCTCGGTTAGACCGTGAGGAAGACGGTGGCTGGGGCCAGCACGATTAGTGCGGTGAGCACTCCGATGCCCACAATGGCCGGAACGGGAAGGCCCGGCGGCGGTCTGAGCAGCCTAGCCACCCTGGCCGCGAGTTCACCATCGAGCGTCGTTCCGGTCGCCGCGAGCGCGCCAGCGGGAGCGAGGCCGCCGCCCGATGCGCCGACCCGTAGCAGCGCGGTCGCCAGCTCCCTGGCCGGTCGCCGTCGGCGGGCGCGATCGTCGGCGAGCATTTCGACGAGCAACGCCACCTCGGCGTTGGCCGCTCTGGCCGTCGCCGACCAGCGGAATGCCCGCAGCAGCGCGGTGAACGGCAGCAGCACCAGGTCGTGCCGTGCCCGCAGGTGCGCTCGCTCGTGCGCCAGCACCGCGGCGAGCTCGTCGGTGTCCAGCAGGTTGAGCGCTCCCGCACTCACCACGATCGCGGACCGCAAGCCGGGCACGCAGTAGGCCGCGGCCGCGGGGTGGTCGACGACAAGCGCGCCCGGAACCTTGGGGTCGTCGTGCGCGAGCAGTCCAAGCAGCGCCCGCTGCCGGTGCCTGGCCCGCAGTACGGCGGTCACCGCCGCGGCAAGTATCCAGCACAGCAACGTCAGCAAGGCGGCGCTGGCGGCCAGCGACAGCAGGTGCAGCACGATAAACGGACCCCAGCGCCGAAAGTCGTCCCGGCCGGGTGCCGTCAGGCCGGACAGTCCGAAGGCGGCGAGCGCGCCGACCGCGGCCAGGCCCCAGCTAAGTCCGAGCGACTGCCAGAGCGCGATCGCCGCGACCGGGCAGCGGCGCGGCCAGTCGGCGGCGGCCAGCAATTGCGCGGCCAGGACGCACGCGACCGCGAAGGCGCCAAGCAAGACAACGGTGGCTGGCATGACAATCAGGCTGTATCTACCCGGGGGGGCGACCCCCCGGAGCCCCCCGGTGTCGGGGCGCCCATGGGCGCCGACCCCTTCGCTCCGGACGCACCGGTTCCGCTGAGGGCTTCTAGGGCGGCTTTGAGGGCGGCGGCTTCGGTGCCGGAGACGCTGTGCGCGAATCTGGTGAGGGCGGCCTGCCTGTCGCCGGTCTGGTCGAGCGCGGTCAGCATCAGCTCAGCGACGTAGGCCTCGCGGCTCTCGGCCGGCCGGTAAAGCCAGGCGCGGCCGACGCGCTGACGGCGCACGAATCCCTTCTTGGCGAGGCGGTCGAGCACCGTCATAACCGTCGTGTGGGCCAGGTCCCGGTCGGTAAGACAGATCCCGACCTGCCGCACGGTCATCGGATCGCTCGACTCCCAGAGAACCTCCATGATCGCCCGCTCTAGCTCTCCCAGCCGGTTCATAGAATCACAATAAGCGACAATAGATCGAAAGCTACAGCCGGTATGGACGGTAGCGACGCGACGCGTTTAGCCAACTGGGCCGGTCCGCGCTACCTTGCAAATATGGACGTGCCACGGGTCGCGGTCACAGTTGATCTGGTGATCCTTACGGTGCGTGCGAGCGAGCTTTCCGCGCTCGTGTGGCGTCGGAACGCCGAGCCGCACACCGGCCTGTGGGCGCTTCCCGGCGGTTTTATCAGGGGAGATGAGGACCTGCCGTGCACCGCGGGTCGTGTGCTGGCCGAGCGAGCGGGCTTGCCGGACGCCCACGTCCATCTGGAGCAACTGCAGACCTATGGCTACCCGGACCGCGATCCCCGGCAGCGGGTGGTCTCGGTCGCCTACCTCGGAATCGCACCGGACCTGCCCGCGCCTGAGCAGCCGAGGATGAGCTGGCAGCCGGTCGCGAGCCTGGCCGAGCTGGCTTTCGACCATCGCAGGATCCTGCAAGACGGCGTCGAGCGGGCTAGGGCGAAGCTTGAGTACACCCCGCTCGGCGCGGCGTTCTGCCGGGACGAGTTCACGGTCGCCGACTTGCGCCGGGTGTACGAGATTGTCTGGGACACGCCGCTCGATCCGCGTAACTTCCACCGCAAGGTGACTGGTGCCGACGGGTTTCTGGTCGAGACCGGCTCGGCGAGCTCCTCCGGCGGCAGGCCCGCGCAGCTCTACCGGCGCGGCGAAGCCGAGATGCTTCATCCGCCGATGCTCAGGCCGCCGGATTCGCACGCTCGCCGATGAGCGTATATTGCCCAGACCAGAGGGGAGCATGGCCACCAGTGACGTAGACCCGCCCTGATGTGAAGATACCCGGACCTCATCAGCCCTGGAGGACGACGATGTCCACGGACACGCCACAGACGCCACGATTCCGGCCCGTGCTTGAGCAGTTCGCTCCTTATCAGCCGGGCAAGCCGCCCGCCATTATCGCCGGACGCAGCTTCAAGCTGTCGTCTAACGAGTCGCCCTTCGGCCCGCTGCCCTCGGTTGTCGAGGTCATCGCCGAAGCGGCCAGCGACGTCAACCGGTACCCGGACAATGGTGCCGTCGAGCTTACCGAAGCGATCGCGACCAGGTACGGAGTACCGATGTCGCACGTCGCCGTCGGCTGCGGCTCGGTCGGCGTCGTTCAGCAGATGCTTGAGGCGGTCGCCGATCCAGGCGCCGAAGTTCTGTACGCCTGGCGGTCGTTCGAGGCTTACCCGTACCTCGCTGATCTCGCCGGAGCGAGGTCGGTGCAGGTGCCGCTGCGTGATGAGGAGCATGATCTGGACGCCATGGCCGCCGCGGTCACGGACGCCACCAGGCTTATTTTTATCTGCAGCCCGAACAACCCGACCGGCACCGGGGTGCGCACCGACGAGCTGGTCAGGTTCATCGACAACGTGCCAGGCGACTGCCTGGTCGTGCTCGACGAGGCGTATGTGCAGTACGTGCGCGATCCCGCGGTGGTCGACGGCGTCAAGCTCTACCGCGACCGGCCCAACGTAGCCGTCCTGCGGACATTCTCCAAGGCGTACGGGCTCGCCGGGCTCAGGGTCGGCTTCCTGATCGGCCACGAGCCAGTGGCCGCGGCCGCGCGCAAGACGATGCTCACGTTCTCGGTTAACGCCGTCGCCCAAGCGGCGGCCGTGGCGTCGCTGGCGGCCGAAGGCGAACTGCTCGACCGCGTCGAGCTGGTGGTCGCCGAACGAGACAGGGTCAGGTCGGAGCTGCTGGCCATGGGCTGGCTGGTACCGGCGACCGAGGCGAACTTCGTTTGGTTGAGGCTCGGTGCCGACACCGCGGACTTCGCCAACGCCTGTGACAGCGCGGGGATCAGCATCAGGCCGTTCGGCGGCGAAGGCGCGCGGGTCTCGATCGGCGAGAAGGAAGCCAACGACGCGTTCCTCGAGGTCGCTGCCACCTGGGTAGCGAGCCGATGAAGGTCTATGTCCTACACGAAAATCCAGACTGGTACCCGCCTATCGCCGAGGCGTTCGACGCCCTCGGCGTACCGCATGAGCAATGGCTGCTCGGCGACGAGGTAATCGACCTGGACTCCGAGCCGCCCGCTGGTGTGTTCTGGTCCCGGATGAGCGCGTCGTCGCACACGCGCGACCACCCGTATGCCAAGGACCAGGCCAGAGGCGTGCTGAGCTGGCTCGAACTGCGCGGTCGCCGGGTTGTCAACGGCCGCCGCGTGATCGAGATTGAGATGAGCAAGGTCGAGCAGCACGCGGCACTGCGCGCCGCGGGCTTCGACGTGCCGAGGACCATCGCAGTGGCCGGAACGAGCAGGCTCGCCGCCGCCGCGCGCAAGTTGCCCGCACCGTTCATCAGCAAGCACAACCAGGGTGGGAAGGGTCTCGGGGTACGGCTTTTCGCCAGCCACGAGGAGTTCGACGCCTACGCCAGCTCGGATGACTTCGAATTTCCCGCCGACGGCATCACGCTGCTCCAGGAGTACCTGCGCGCGTCGCAGCCCCGCATCACCAGGGCGGAGGTCGTCGGCGGCGAGTTCATCTACGCGATCACGGCCGACACCGAACTAGGCGGCTTTCAGCTGTGCCCGGCCGACGCCTGCGCCGTGGGCGACGCCCCGGCCGGGCAAGAGCCCGGTGCCGCCTCTGAGCGGAGCCTGTTCGCGCTGCGGACCGGATTTGACCATCCGATCATCGGCAAGTACCTGGACTTCGCGAGCTGGCACGGCATCGAGATCGCCGGCTTCGAGTTCATCGAGACCCGCGACGGCAGGCTCGTCACCTACGACATCAACACCAACACGAACTACAACCCGGGAATCGAGGCCGTGGCGCCGCGCTCAGCTCAGCGCGCCGTCGCTGCCTTCCTTGGCAATTTGCTCAATGAAGAGATGGGAAGGGCGGCGTGAGCTGCATGCGGTTCGGATACTGGATGCCAATCTTCGGCGGCTGGCTGCGAAACGTGGCCGACGAGGAGATGTCGATCGACTGGGCCTACATGCGGGACCTGGCGGTCGAAAGCGAGCAGCACGGGTTTGAGCTGTCCCTGATCGCCGAGCTCAACCTCAACGACATCAAGGGCCATCGCGCGCCCTCGCTGGACTGCTGGACGCTCGCCCCCGCGATCGCGGCCGTGACGAGCACTCTTGAGCTGATGCTCGCCGTCCGGCCGAACTACCACTCGCCCGCGCTCACCGCCAAGTCGCTGTCCACGCTGGACGTGATCGCTCCGGGCCGGACATCGCTCAACGTGGTCTCGTCCTGGTGGAAGGACGAGGCCGCGCAGTACGGCGCGCCGTTCGACGTGCACGACGCGAGGTACGCGAGAACCTCGGAATGGCTCGACGTGGTCGGCCGGCTACTGCGCGAGGATACCGTCAACCATTCCGGCGGCCTGTACCAACTCGACGGCACCATCCTCGAGCCCAAGCCGGCCAGCCCGCCGTTTGTGTACATGGGTGGCGAGTCGCCGAAGGCCAAGGAGATCATCGCCGCGCAGGCGGACGCCTACGTGATGCACGGCGACGCTCCCGAGGTGATCGCGGCAAAGGTAGCCGAGCTTTCCGCGCTCCGCGCCGCGGCGGACCGGCCGCCGCTGCACTTTGGCGTGTCTGGCTACGTGATCTGCCGCGACACGCAGGAGGAGGCCCAGGCCGAACTGATGCGGATACTCAACGTCAGGGCCTCGCCGGAGGCGTACGCCTCCTACCGTGACTTCATCGAGGGCTCGCAGCTCGAATCACAGGTCTCGATCGAGGAGTACAGCGTCTCCAACCGAGGCCTGCGCAGCGGTCTGATCGGAACGCCCGATCAAATCATCGAGCGCATCCGCGCCTACGAGGCCGCTGGCGTCGACCTGCTGTTGCTCCAGTTTTCACCGCAGCGCCGCGAAATGGCCAGGTTCGGCGCCGACGTGATCAGGCGCTACAGGTGAACTCGGCCAGATCCAGACCCTAGACCTGTTCTTCGATGACGTCGGCGCCGAGAGCGGTCAGGCGGGCCGCCACCGAGGCGTGGCCGCGGTTAATCAGGTAGCCAGGTGAGACCACGGTCTCGCCCTCGGCGGCGAGGCCAGCGAGCACGAGCGCGATGCCGGTGCGCAGGTCGTGAGCGGTGACCTCGGCTCCGTGCAGGGGCGTGGGCGCGTGCACGACCGCCACGTCAGAGACGTCGATCTTGGCACCCATCTTGTTCAGCTCCTCAGCCATCAGATACCGGCCGTCGAAGATCGTCTCCCTGATGTAGCTGGTGCCGTCCGCGAGGCAGCTCAGCGCCATGATCGGCGATTGCAGGTCGGTGGCGAAACCGGGGAACGGGCTGGTGATCACGTTGATCGGCCGCAACGGGTGGTCCCTGCGCACCTGGACGATCGCGCCCTGGGTGGCGAACTCCACGCCCATCTGCTCGAGCTTCCAACGAGCCACTCCGAGGTGGTCGAGCGAGGCGCCCACCAGACTCACTTCGCCGCCGGTGATCGCGGCCGCCATAGCGAAGATGCCAGAGTCGAGCCGGTCTGGCATGACCGTGTGCTCAACCGCGGTCAGTTCCTTGACTCCTTCGACGGTGATAAAGCCGGTACCGCCGCCGCTGATCTGAGCGCCCATTTTGGTGAGGAACGCGATGACGTCTTGTACTTCCGGCTCCTGCGCTGTGTTGTCAATAACAGTCGTGCCCGGGGCCATCGAGGCGGCCATGATCAGGTTCTCGGTGCCGGTGTGTGAGGGCGTATCCAGGTACAGATGAGCCCCGCGCAGGCCGTCGGCCTTGACCCTGATCTCGTTCTCGCCTTCGTCAACCGTGGCGCCGAGCCTGGCAAAACCTCGGTAATGGAAGTCGAGAAGGCGGTTGCCGAGGTTGCAGCCGCCGACTTCCTCAAGCACCGCCTCGCCGAGGCGGTGCAGGAGAGCGGGAACGAACAGCACCGATCCGCGGAACTGCCGCGTGATCTCGGCGGGCAGCACCGGACTGGACAGTTCGCAGGCGTCGACCACCAGGGTCCGTTCCACCTCGTGGAACTTTACGGTCGCCCCGACGGCCTGGGCCAGCTCAACCGCGCGGCGAACGTCTTCGATCACCGGGACGTTGCGCAGCACTGTCCGGCCCTTCGCGGCCAGCAGCGACGCGGCAATCATCTTCAGGGCTGAGTTCTTGGCACCCTGGACGAAGACCGTTCCTTGCAGTGAGTTGCCGCCCTTGACTCGGTAGCGGGTCTGGTGACCGCTGCTCATAATGCTGGAACTCCTGTCCCTGGGGGTTGGGACATCATTATCCCGGCTTGCGATGTCTGCGGTGGCCGGCTCTGGCGTTATCGGAGCCAGATCGGATGTCATGGTTCGATCCATCTCGCGCGTAGCCAAGTATTCCACTGCTCGTTGACCCCCAGGGACTAAGAACGACGCCGATACATAAGGTAGCCGGTTGCACACGAGGTGTCACCGGCGGGACAGATTGCTATCACCGCTCCGGATTAGCCAGGATCCTCCCAGGTCAGGCCCGTGATCCGGTGGTACACCGCCAGATAGGCTTCCCTGATTCGTCGCACTATATGACTGGGAAGCGGCGGCGGAGGTTGCCCGGTGTCCGGATGCCAGCCTGATTCTGCCGAAGTCAGCCAGTCCCGCACGGGTTGTTTGTCCAGCGAAGGCTGGCCGCGGCCCGGCTGCCATTGGTCGGCTGGCCAGAACCGGGACGAGTCCGGGGTGAGCAGTTCGTCGCCGAGCCGCAGGGTGCCATCGGCGTCAAGCCCGAATTCGAGCTTGGTGTCGGCCACGATCAGGCCCCGATCGGCTGCGATCTCGGCCCCGCGCGAGTAGACAGCCAACGTGAGCCTGGCGAGGTCCGCGGCCAGTTCCTCGCCCACCAAGTCGGCAAGCTGACCAGCGCTGATGTTCTCGTCGTGAGCGCCGCGCGGCGCCTTGGTGGCCGGGGTAAAGATCGGATCAGGCAGGCGCGAACCCTCGGTAAGACCGGGCGGCAGGCCCACCCCGCAAACTTGACCGCCGCGCCGGTACTCCGCGAGCCCAGAGCCCGCCAGGTAGCCGCGAGCGACGCACTCGGCCGGGATCATCGAAAGCGGCCTGCACGCCATCGCCCGGCCGCGAAACTCCGCTGGCACCGGGACCTCGACGAGGTGGTTGGGCACCACATCGGACAGCTTCGAGAACCACCACAACGACAACTGGGTCAGGATTTTGCCTTTGTCGGGGATCGGCGTGTCGAGCACGTAGTCGAACGCCGAAATCCGGTCGCTCGCGACGAGCAGCAGCGTGCCGTCGTCGGCCCGGTACAGCTCACGGACCTTGCCCGAGTACAGATGGGTGATCATTCGGCTAGCTTCTGCTCGGGGTCAAGCTCGGTCAGCCGGTCGAACACCGCAGCAAGCCTGCGCACGTACCGCTCGGGTCGGCACACCTCGTCGAGCCGAGCCTCGTCGAGTGCCTGGTCTTGGTCAGTCGCGACCGACCGCAGCGTCGAGCGGAACGGCTCCCCGGTCTTCCAGGTCCGCATCGCGGCCGCCTGGACGAGCGCGTAGGCGTCCTCACGCGACATCCCGGCGTCGACCAGTTCGAGCAGCACGGCCGATGAGTAGATCAGGCCGCCGGTCGATTCAAGGTTGGCCCGCATCCGAACGGCGTCCACGACGAGCCCGTCGACCAGCCCGGTCGTCTGTGCCAGGAGGTAGTCGGTGGTGATCGCCGCGTCTGGCAGCGCCATCCGCTCGGTCGAGCTATGCGAGATGTCCCGTTCGTGCCAGAGGGGAATGCCCTCAAGCACCGGCACTATCTGGGCGCGGACGATCCTCGCCAGCCCGCTGATCCGCTCGGACCTCACCGGGTTCCGCTTGTGCGGCATCGACGAGGAGCCCTTCTGACCGGTGGTGAAGGCCTCAGCGAGTTCTCTGACCTCGGTTCGCTGCCCGTGTCTGACTTCGAGCGCCACCGCCTCGCAGACGGTCGCGGCGATCGCGAGCGTGCTCACCCATTCGGCGACCCCGTCCCTGAGCACGACCTGCGTCGACACATCGGCCGGCCGCAGCCCGAGCCTGGCCAGCACGATCGCCTCGACCGACGGATCAATGCTCGAATAGGTGCCGACCGGCCCGGACAGCTTGCCGACGGCCACGGCGTCCCTGGCTCGGCGCAACCGCCGGGTGCACCTCGCCAAGCCGAACGCGAAGTCCGCGACCCGATGCCCCCAGACGTCGGGCTCGGCGTGCACGCCGTGCGTCCGGCCAACGCGCAACGTGTCCCGGTGCGCGAGCGCGTGCTCGCGCAGCGCCGCGGTAAGCGTGACCGTCCGGTCGATCAGCAGGTCGGTGGCCTGGGTGAGTTGGAGAGCGAGCGCGGTGTCGAGCAAGTCCGACGACGTCATGCCGAAATGGACGTATGCCGCCGCGTCGCGCGGGCTGGTGTTGTCCGCCCAGGCACTCAGGAACGCGATCACGTCGTGATTGGTGACTGCCTCGATCGCGGCGACCGCCTCCGGAGTCGGCGGCGCCGCTGCCCGGACCGGCGCCACCGCCTCGGCGGGCACCAGCCCGGCCTCGGCTTGCGCTTCGAGAACGTGCGTCTCCACCTGGCACCACAGCTCGTACTTGTGCGCCTCGCTCCAGACCCGGCCCATCTCAGGCAGCGTGTAGCGGTTGATCATAGTGTTATTCTCCCCCAGTGTCTTTACCCCGCCCCTGGCGTCTTGCCCGGCGTTTGCCGCGCGAGCGTCCTGGCCCACGTTGGCCGGGTTGGCGGGCTGGTTCGTCATGGACGCAGATCGGCGATGTCGGTGCGGTACCAGCTGCCGGGTAGGTCGATCAGGGCGGCGGCCCCGTAGGCCGCGGCCCTGGCCCGCGCCAGGTCGGGGCCCGTTCCTACGACGTTGAGCACCCGGCCGCCGTTTGACGTCAGAGTCCGTCCGCGAAGAGTCGTTCCGGCGTGCAGGATGTAAGCCCCTGGAATTTTTCCTGCGCTGTGAAGATTTTTTATCTCTTCGCCGATTAGCGGCTGGGCGGGGTAGCCCGGCGAGGCGATCACCACCGTGACGGCTGCTCCTTCCGTCCATCGCGGTCGGCCCGCGCTGGCCAGGTCGCCTGCGGCGGTGGCCGCGAGCAGCCCGCCGAGTGGGGTAGCCAGGCGGTCGACTATGACCTGGGTCTCGGGGTCGCCGAACCTGGCGTTGAACTCGATCACCTTGAGGCCGGCCTCGGTCAGCGCCAGCCCGGCGTAGAGCAGGCCCTGATAGGGGGTGCCGCGGCGGCGGAGTTCGGCGAGGGCCGGCTCGATCACCTGGGTCAGTGTGCGGGCGGCGAGATCGGCCGGGGCCCAGGGCAGGGGGGCGTAGGCGCCCATGCCACCGGTGTTCGGGCCGGTGTCGCCGTCGCCCGCGCGCTTGTAGTCCTGCGCGGGCAGCAGCGCGATCGCGTGCTCGCCGTCGGCCAGCGCGAAGACCGAGACCTCGGGGCCGGCTAGGTACTCCTCGATCACGACCCGCCCGCAGTCGGCGGCGTGCGCGGCTGCCGTCGTACGGTCGGTGGTCACCACGACGCCTTTGCCTGCCGCCAGGCCGTCGGCCTTGACCACGTACGGCGGGCCGAACTCGTCGAGCGCGGCGGCTACGTCGGCTTCGGTGGCGCAAGTCCGGGCCGCCGCCGTTGGTATGTCGGCCGCACGCATGAGTTCTTTGGCGAACGACTTGGAGCCCTCGATCATGGCGGCGGCCCGGCTGGGGCCGAAGCAGGGCCAGCCGCCCGCGCGCACGGCGTCGGCGACGCCGACTATCAGCGGCGCCTCCGGGCCGACCACGACCAGGTCGACGGCGATCTTGGCCGCTAGCGCCGTCACTTCGCCGGCATCGGTTGGGTTCGCCGGGTGTATTTCCGCGACTTGGGCGATGCCCGGGTTGCCCGGCGCGGCGTGCAAGCTGGCGACCTCGCCGTCGCGCGCCAGGGCACGAGCCAGCGCGTGCTCGCGGCCACCTGACCCAAGAAGCAGGATGCGCATTAGAGCAGCGGGCGTAGCTGGATCGTCTGGTCGCGCCTGGGGCCGACGCCGATCGCGGCGACCGGGGCGCCGATCATGTCCTGGAGCGCGAGCACGTACGCGCGTGCGTTGGGCGGAAGCTGGGACAGTTCCCTGGCCGCCGAGATGTCCTCCCACCAGCCATCGAAGTACTCATAGACCGGCTTGGCGTGGTGGAACTCGGTTTGCGTCATCGGGACTTCGCTGCTGACGATCCCTTCGGTCTTATAGGAGACGCACACCGGCACCTTCTCCAGGCCAGACAGGACGTCGAGCTTGGTGAGGAAGTAGTCGGTGATCCCGTTGACCCTGGTCGCATACCTGGCGATGACGGCGTCGAACCAGCCGGTCCTGCGTTCGCGCCCGGTGGTGACTCCGTATTCGCCGCCGGTCTTGCGCAGCCATTCGCCCTGCGCGTCGGTCAGCTCGGTGGGGAACGGGCCCGCTCCGACCCTGGTCGTATACGCCTTGAGTATGCCGAGCACCTTGGTGATCCTGGTCGGGCCGAGGCCAGAACCCACGCAGGCGCCGCCCGCCGTCGGCGACGACGAGGTCACGAACGGGTAGGTGCCGTGATCCACGTCCAGCAGGGTCGCCTGGGCGCCTTCGAGCAGCACGACCTTGCCGTCATCGAGCGCCTGGTTGAGGACCAGGCCGGTGTCGGCCACGTAACGGGCAAGTCGCTTGCCGTACTCGATGTACTGATCGGCCACGGTGGCGGCGTCGATGCCGCGCCGATTGTAGACCTTGGTGAGCACCTGGTTCTTCTCGCGCAGCACCAGTTCGAGCTTCTGGTTCAAGATCGCTGGGTCGAACAGGTCCTGCACCCTGATGCCCATCCTGGCCGCCTTGTCGGCGTAGGTTGGCCCGATACCCCGCCCGGTCGTGCCGATCCTGGCCTGGCCGAGGTAGCGTTCGGTGACCTTATCGAGCGCGACCTGGTGCGGCATGATCAGGTGCGCGTTGGCCGAGATCAGCAGCCGGTGGCAGGAGACCCCGCGCGCCTGGATGTCGTCGATTTCCTTGAGCAGGACCGCGGGGTCCACAACCACGCCGTTGCCGATGACCGGTATGGAGTGCTTGGACAGCACGCCGGACGGCAGCAGGTGCAGCGCGTAGCTCTCGTCGCCGACGACGACTGTATGGCCGGCGTTGTTGCCACCTTGATACCTGACGACGTAGTCAACGCTGTCGCCGAGCAAGTCGGTCGCCTTGCCCTTACCCTCGTCGCCCCACTGGGCGCCGACGACCACGATGGCGGGCATAGCGATAGATTATCGGGTCACGGTCCGGGTCCTCCCGGTCAGGTGATTCGAGGCAGCGCGGCGAACGCGGCCGGGCTTGAGTCATGCAGGAACTCGCTGATCCTGATGACCTCGTCGTCCTCGCCTATGGCGGCTGAGGCGGCGCCGAGCAGGTTCAGCACGCGCAAGAATCCCTGGTTCGGCTCGTGCTCCCACGGAATCGGGCCGTGGCCATGCCATCCGGCCCGGCGAAGCTGGTCAAGCCCGCGGTGGTAACCGGTCCTGGCGTAGGCGTAGGCCGTGACCGGGTCATCTGACAGCACGGCTTCGGCCAGGTCAGCCCAGGCGGCGCAGTACGCGGGGAATCTGGCGGCGACGGCCTTTGGGTCTTCGCCTCCGCGCAAGGCGGCGGCCGCCTCTTCGTTCTCAGGCAGATGAGTGGGCGGCGGGGTGGGACCCGCCATCAGGTTCTGGTGCGTCATGGGTCCATCCTGCCGTCTGGCTCGGGCGGCGGTTTGCGCGCGGTCGGGTGAGCGTCGGGCGGTGTCGATGTCGCCTGTCGCATTAGGCCCGGTTGGCGTCAGGACGCGACGAACAGATATGTTCACCACATGACAGCCGTCGTCCCCAACGCGGTCCTGAGCGGCGTCTTCTCACTGGGCGGCTCGACCCCGGTGACCAGGCTCGGTTACGGGGCGATGCGGATCACTGGTCCCGGCATCTGGGGCGACCCGGCCGATCCGGCCGAAGCGATCAGGGTGCTGCGCCGCGCGGTCGAGCTTGGCGTCGACTTCATCGATACCGCCGACTCCTACGGACCTTTTGTCAGCGAGGACCTGATCAGGCAGGCGCTGCACCCCTACGACGGGGTGGTGATCGCCACCAAGGGCGGCCTCGTGCGTACCGGTCCTGACCAGTGGCACTCGATTGGCAAGCCCGAGTACCTCAGGCACTGCGTGGAAATGAGCCTGCGCAGGCTGGGCGTCGAGACGATCGGGCTGTATCAGCTGCACTGGGTCGACCCCGACGTGCCGTTGGCCGACCAGATTGGCCTGCTGGCCGATATGCGTAAGGAGGGGAAGATCGAGCTGATCGGGCTTTCTGAGGTCGACGTCGACCAGATGGTGCAAGCGCGGCTGGTTACGCCGATCGCGTCCGTTCAGAACCGGTTCAACGTCGGGCACCGGCGGTGGGAGTCGGTCCTTGACTACGCCGAACGCGAAGGGCTGGGCTTCATCCCGTGGTTCCCGGTCGGTGCCGGCGACCTGGCCAAGCCCGGCGGACGGTTGGGCGCGGTGGCCGACGAAATCGACGCGACCCCGGCCCAGGTCGCGCTCGCTTGGTTGCTACGGCGATCACCGGTGATGATCCCGATTCCTGGTACGAGCTCGGTCGCGCATCTGGAAGAAAACGTCGGCGCGGCGTCTCTTGAGTTGACAGACGCCCAGTTTGAGCTGATTTCGGGTACCTGAGGCCGGCCTGGTGTCGGTCTTCAGATCGACTTATCACCAGTTTGCTACACCCTAAAACAGGGTGAATCGGACGTTTGGGCGACGGAAAGCGATGATATGTCGGTGGTCGATGGCATGCTGACCGGCGTGAGAACGGATCAAACAAACAAATCGACCAGGACTTTCAGCCCACCGCAACTAGCTCAGGCCGGGATTACAGAGCGAAAGCTGCGCTCCATGGTGGAGCGAGGCGCCTTAGTGCGACTTGCCAGGGGTGTTTATGTAGTAGGCGCTGACGCACGACGGCTAACCGCCCTACCTGGAGGGTCGAGCGCGTTAGCCGTCACTGCGGCGATTGTCGCGGCGGGTCCAGGGGCGGTGGGAAGCCATCGCACGGCGGCGACTATCCATGGTCTCGACCTGCTCGGGCGGACGGGGTCGGAGGTGATTGCCGTGACACGTCCGCCTGGAGCACCTGGTCGACGCACTGGTCGGCCAGGTATTCAGCTGCACATAGCCCAGCTCCCGCTTGAACAACGGACTGTCCGGCTTGGCGCGCCGGTCACTTCAGCGGCCAGAACGGTGGTGGACCTCGCTCGCACTGCGACCTTCCGGGAGGGGGTGGTGGTCGCCGACTCCGCGCTGCACCGTGAGCAGACGACCAAGCCCGAGTTGTGTGCGGTCATCGGAGCGTGTGATCGCTGGCCCGGCATCACGAGGGCACGGAAGGTGATCGAGTTCAGCGACGCGCGGTCGGAGTCCGCGTTCGAGTCGATCGCGCGGGTTGTGTTCGCCGAAGGCGGGTTACCTCCACCCGAACTTCAGGTACAAGTCGGCGCTGACGGACGGGTCATCGCGCGGGTGGACTTTCTGTGGCGTCAGTACGCGACGATCGCCGAGGCCGATGGCGCTATCAAGTACGCCGACCCCGAGCGAGCCAAGCTGCAGCTCCAGCGAGACGCGGAGTTGCGTGACGCCGGGTTCGAGGTCGTCCACTTCACCTGGCAGGAGTTGCACATCAATCCCGACCAAGTGCTGAGGTCGATCAGAGCCGCGTTCCGGCGTAACGTCGCCCTCCGCCGGGGCGAGGCCGCCCCTCGGTCGCGCTGACGGTCACCGGCCGTCGCGCGGGCCGAACGTCTGGAGGGCGTCGGCGTCGCTGGCGACCGACCTGACGAAGTAGTCGGCCCAGTCGCCAACCTCGGGAAAGCTCGACTCGGCCTTGATCTGGGCGCAAGCCCGGTCCAGATCGAACTCGGTGACCCGCAACTGGACGCCGGGGCCGAGCAGCGCCCAGTGGGCGCCGGCGCCGCCGTACGGCATGCCAACGCTCCCGGGATTGACAACCAGGCGACGGTGGGCCAGGCGTGCGAACGGCATGTGGGTGTGGCCGCAGACGACCGCCCTGACACCGTCGTCGAGACCGGCGAAGACTTCGGCCCACCGGTCCAGACGGGAGTCGACGACAACGACCTCTTCGTCATCACGCGGGGTCGCATGGCAGAACAGCACTGGGCCGAGTCCGTCCACCTCCAGCGTGGCCGACAGCGGCAGCCCGGCCAGCAACTCAACCTGATCGGCCCGCAACTGCTCGGCCGCCCACGGCGTGACCGAGTCCGGTGGCAGCGAAGACGGGCCGCGCCGGCAGTTCACAAGCTCCCGGTCAGCGTTGCCGCGTACCCAGACCGCGCGGTCGCCGAGCGCGCTGAGCATGTCGAGCGTCTCGACCGGCTGCGGTCCTGAGGCGAGATCGCCGGTCAGCACGATGTAGTCGGCCGCGGCCACGTCCGGTTCGGCGAGCACCGCCTCGAGCGCTGGGAGCACGCCGTGGATGTCAGAAAGGACGGCTATCAGCATCTGCCCTTCTCGGCCATCCGAGCCAGACCATCTGTGCGCTAGGACATCCGCTTGCCGGCCGACAGCAGGTCTTCGCAGGCCTGGACAACTCGGGCGGCCATGGAGGTCTCGGCCGACTTGCCCCACGCGCGCGGGTCGTAGGCCTTCTTGTTGCCCACGTCGCCATCGATCTTGAGCACGCCGTCATAGTTGGTGAACATGTGGCCGGCCACGGGCCTGGTGAACGCGTACTGGGTGTCGGTGTCGACGTTCATCTTGATTACGCCGTAGGAGATGGCCTCCCTGATCTCCTCGAGCGCAGAGCCAGAACCGCCGTGGAAGACTAGGTCGAACGGCTTCTCCTTGCCGTAAGCCGCGCCGACGGCCTGCTGGATCTCGTTCAGGATCGACGGCCGGAGCTTGACGTGGCCCGGCTTGTAGACGCCGTGCACGTTGCCGAACGTGGCCGCGAGTATGTACCGCCCGTGCTCGCCCAAGCCAAGCGCCTCGGCCGTTTCGAGCGCGTCCTTCGGCGTGCTGTAGAGCTTCTCGTTCATCTCGCCGGTGACGCCGTCCTCCTCGCCGCCGACAACGCCGATCTCAAGCTCCATCACCGTCCGGGCGGCCGCGCAGTCTTTGAGCAGTTCGGTGGCGATCTGCAGGTTCTCCTCCAGTGGCACCGCCGAGCCGTCCCACATATGGGACTGGAATAGCGGTTCCTCTCCTGCGGCCACCCGCTCTTTGGAAATCGCCAGCAACGGTCGCATGAGTCCGTCGAGCTTGTCCTTCGGGCAGTGATCGGTGTGCAAGGCAATGTGCACCGGGTACTTGTCCGCGACGATCCTGGCGTAGCTGGCGAGCGCGGCGGCACCGGTTGCCATGTCTTTGACCGTTGAGCCAGATAGATAATCCGCTCCTCCGGTCGACACTTGGACGATGCCGTCGCTGTCCGCCTCGGCGAACCCGCGCAGGGCAGCGTTGAGCGTCTGGCTTGAGGTCACGTTGATCGCCGGATAGGCGAAGCCGTGCTCCTTGGCGCGATCGAGCATCTGGGCGTAAATCTCGGCTGTCGCGATAGGCATAACAGTCGCTCCCTCTCGTCAGGCGTGCGCACCTTAGTATCCCTCGGGGCGGACTGGACTATCCCGCTGCCCTAGCACCCGGACCGCGAGGAACGTTCAGCTCAGACCAAGGTCGACCAGTTCAAAGGCGGCCAGGTAGCGAAGGCCGCGGCGTTCGACCTCGGCGCGGGCGCCACGATCGACAACCACCGCTACTCCGACGACCTGGGCGCCGGCTTCGGTCAGCGCGTCGACGGCTGCCAGAACGGAGGCGCCCGTGGTCGAGGTGTCCTCGACGGCGAGCACAGGCTGGCCCGCGACATCCGGTCCTTCGATCCTGCGTTGCAGGCCGTGAGCCTTGTCGGCCTTGCGCACGACAAAAGCATTGAGCGCCTGGCCGCGCCCGGCGGCGGCGTGCATCATCGCCGCCGCGACCGGATCGGCGCCCAGGGTGAGGCCGCCAACCGCGGAATAGGTCAGTTCCCTGGTCACGTCGAGCATGACCCGGCCGGCGATAGGCGCGGCCACGCCGTCGAGCAGTACTCGTCGTAGATCGATATACCAATTGGCGCGTTGCCCGGACGAAAGAGTGACCTCGCCGTGAATAACGGCCTTGGCCAGTATTTCGGCGAGCAGCGCAGCTCGGTCGGTCAAATCTGTGCCCCCATGGGCGCAGCGCAGGATCAGGGTGGGCAGGGTCGGGTGGGCAGGGTCGGGTCGATGTGCTTGGTCAGCCTACCTGGCAGACGGCTTGAGGCCAGGAAGCCAAGCCCGCGTGTCATCGAGTTTCGCCGCTGGTGGGGCGCCTCGCCTAGCCCGACCACTAGGCCTGTGATCTGCGCTATGGGTCACGAAGGCCGCTAGGCGCTGGTAACGTCTCGGCTCAGGGGAAAGGACGGTGTCGGGTGGATCGCTGCGCGCTATTCGTTGATGCAGGCTATGCCCTTGCAGACGGCGCCATGGCCGTTCATGGCACACGCCGCAGGGATTCCGTTTCCTGGGATCATGCTGGCCTGCTGAAGCTGCTCGCTGGCCTGGCCAGGGACCGAACAGGCCTGCCGGTGTTGCGTTGCTATTGGTACGAGACCGCCGCTGAAGGCCGCAGGACGGCCGAGCATGACGCGCTTGCCGAGATGCCTGGGCTCAAGCTCCGGCTGGTGAACGCCTTGCCGGGTCGGCGCGAAGGTATCGAGAGCCAGCTTCGGCGGGATCTGGTGACTTTGGCAAAGAGTGGCGCGATTAGCGACGCCTTTATCGCCAGCGCGAACGAGCACATCGCCGAGATCGTGGCCGAGGTTCAGGATCTTGGCCTGCGCGTGGTGATCCTGCACATCGCATCCGACAGTGGCTGGACCATACCGTTGCCGCTCCGGCAGGAATGCGACGACATCGTCGAGATTTCTGGCGTCCACCTCAGGTCGTACGTTGACCTGATCAGGGCCGAGCCGACCGGATCCGATGAGCGGTACAAGAGCGCACCGGTCGGCGCCGTCACCCACCACGGACTTCCAGCGGCGGCGCTTCCCGCGCCCGCCGCTGTTTATCATGTCGCGGATGCCAGCGAGCATCGGCAGGACAGCGCTAGATTCGGCAGCTCTGACAGCCCTAATCTGGCCGAGCCTAGGGTTTCCGCCGATTATCTGGCCGGGCACGCTGCCGGAGCGTCGGCCCAGCAGGCAGGACTTCCGCAGTATCTGTCGGCCCCACCGCACGAGCCGCAGCCGCACGAGCTATCCCACTCCGGTGGCCAGTCCCAGAGTGCCGTCAACGGCCTGCAGCCGACTGGATCGTCAGCCGCGTCAGGAACTCCGCCTTACCAGGCAGGGCCGAGTTACCAGGACTCGATCGGACGCCAAGGCGACGCTGGAGGCAGCTACCAGACCGCTGGCGGCTACCAGAGCGACGTTGGGGTTGGCTACCCGGACAACACGACTGGTTACCAGGGTGTCCAGATGTCGATCGGCGCTGGCGCGGGTCCGCATGGGGTTGGCCGCGATGGCGCCGGTCAGGCCGGAACTGCCCAGAACGGCAGCGACTATGTCGGCGCGGCCCCCGGTCCCGACAGGCCAAGCCGGACCAGCCACAGCGTCGGCGACGCGCCAGGGAGTGCCGCGCAAGGCAGTGCTTCGCAGAACAGCACCGGGCCGAACGGAGCGCCGCAAAACGGTCAAAATGGCGTTGGCCAGAGCAGTGCCGGTGCCGGTCAGGCTAGCGCCGGTCAGAGCAGTGCTGGTCAAGGCAGTGCTGGTCAAGGCAGTGCTGGTCAGAGCAGTTTCGGCCAAAGCAGTGTCGGGCAAAGCGGTGTCGGGCCGAACGGCATGCCGGAGAACGGCTCAGGCAGGTCCGGCCAACCGCCCGCGTTCCCCAGCGATCCAGGGCTGAACAATCTAGCGGCGGTTGGCTTCCAGCAGCAGAATGCCTACCAGCGTGGGCCAGGCCAGAGCGGAATCGAGCCGAACGGCCTTGGTCAGAATGGATCGGCCGGCCAGAACGGATCGGCCAGCCTGAACGGATCCACCGGCCAGAACGGATCCACCGGCCAGAACGGCCTCAGCTATCAAGCGCCCGGCCAGAATGGTGCTGCCCAGTTTGGCTACCCAGCCGGTCAGCAGGGCGTTGCTCCTGGTAGCAATCCGTCGTCCTTCCAGCCATCCGGACCCGGCCAGGCCATGCCCAACCAGGGCGGCGCTGGCCAGGGTGCCAACGGCGGTGGGCTAGGTCAGCCGCAGCCCGGCCAGCATCAGCCCGGCCAGCATCAGCCCGGCCAGGCTCAGGCTCAACCTGGCCAGCACGGTCATGGTGGTCAGGGTGTCCAGCAGGTTCAGCCGCAAAGCGGGCCATCGCAGGTCGGCTATCAGCTTGGCCACGGCGGCGGACCGCAGAACGGTCTGCGAGGCGGTGCGCTCCCCGGCGGTTACCAGCAGGCCGGCGGCCAGCACGTGGGCGGCCAGCACGTGGGCGGCCAGCACGTGGGCGGCCAGCACGTGGGCGGCCAGCAGGTGAGTTACCAGCAGGCCGGAGGCCAACCGGGTGGTATTCAGATGGGAGTTGCTCAGCCAGATCCGCGAAGCCGCGATCCGTACGGTCCGGGCATCCCGCCATCGATGCCGCCGGGTGGGCCCGAGTCGCAGCCGCAGTCCGCGGCCCAGTACGGCTATGGCGCTCCCGATGGGAGCTTCGTGCCGGGCCAGGCACCGGGCCAGGTGCCTGGACAGATGCCTGGCCAGCCGGGCGGCCAGGGTCAGGATCAATCGCAGCGCCCAGCGTTCGGGCAGGCGCCCGGCGCGCACCAGGGTCCTGATGGCGGCGCGGTCTATCAACCGCAATATCAGATGCCGCAGCAGGCTGGACCCCCGCTGCAGGCTGGACCCCCGCTGCCCGCGGTGCGCGTGCAGCAGCCAGTCGCGATCGCGCTACCTGACGCGGTCAAGGCCGCGCATGCCGAGGGCTTCAACTTCGGTGAGTCCGTAGGCAGGGACGCCCCCGGCCTATGGCTGGAAGCCGTGCTCGCTCGCAAGCCGAGAATGCCGTCTGACCTGGAGGCCCGGCTGCTGCAAGGATCGGTGCTGCCAATCGATTCGTTGCTGCATGACGAGGTTCGCCATTCTTTGCGGCGCGGGTTCTGGGACGCGCTCGAAAGCGCCCGGCGATAGACGCGTGCCCTTGTCTCCTCTCCGGGTTGGAACCGGCCAGCCGTTGGGTACGTTGGTGATGTGCCTGTGCTGACTCGCGAAGAATTTGACGCTATCGAATTCGAAGCGGCTCTGACGGGCGACCACGAGGCGGCTGCCCTGCGGATGAACGAATTGGCGGTTACCGGGACGCAGACCGAGTCGATGCCGCGGGCCGAGGCCTTTGTCCGCGTTGGCGAGCAATGGCTGCTTGCGGACGACCCTGGTGCGGCGGCAAATGGCTTTCGCAGGGCGATAGCTGACGGCGGATCAGTCGACGTAGATCCCCGGGTGCCGCTGTGCCGCGCGTTGTTCTTGCTCGGCAATTGTGACGAGGCCTACGCGCTGATCGCGGACCTGCGATCGGAGGGCATGGCCAACGCACGTGCCTGCGACATGCTCACCGAACTGCTGATCGAACAGTCCGACTTGCCCGCCGCGCTCGACTGGGCGACGGTCGGCGTGAAGCTGATGCTTCGCGACGCCGACCGCACAGATGGGTTGGCTACCGATGGATCGCCGGGTAACGGCATGGTCGATGGTGCGGCCCAGTCGGGGCTGCGGGACCTGCTTAGGTTGCGCTACCGGATACGCAACGACCTGCGCTTGCCGGAGGATGAGTACGACGAGATGCTCGGTAGCTGACGAGAACTGCCAGCGACTAGCCTGCAGGTCCGTCGACCCCGTGGCTAGCGGACGAGTGCCGTGCCGCGCTGCGCGGTGATCTTGAGTGCGTCGGACTCTTCATCCAGGTCGACCGTGACTGTATCGCCGTCGGCGATCTCGCCGGCCAGCAGGTTGCGCGCTAGCTGATCGCCGATGGCTGACTGGATTAGCCTCCGCAGTGGCCGGGCGCCGAAGACCGGATCGAACCCAGTGACCGCCAGCCACTCCTTGGCGGCCGGGGACACCGTGAGCGTCAGCCTGCGGTCAGACAGCCTGCGCGACAGCCTGGCTATCTGCAGGTCGACGATCTTGGTCAGTTCCTCCGTCGAAAGAGGATCGAACAAGATGATGTCATCAAGCCGGTTGAGGAACTCGGGCTTGAACGTCGACCGGACGACTGACATCACCGCGTCCTTCTTCGCCGCGTCATCGAGCGCCGGGTCGGCGATGAACGACGAGCCGAGGTTGGACGTCATGATCAAGATCGTGTTCCTGAAGTCCACCGTGTGACCCTGACCGTCAGTCAGCCTGCCGTCGTCGAGAACCTGAAGGAGGATGTTGAACACCTCGGGGTGGGCCTTTTCCACCTCGTCGAGCAGGACAACGCAGTAAGGCCTGCGCCGCACCGTCTCGGTGAGCTGACCGCCCTCCTCGTACCCGACATAGCCCGGCGGTGCGCCGACGAGTCTCGCGACGGAGTGCCGCTCGGAGTACTCGCTCATGTCGATTCTGACCATGGCCCGCTCGTCGTCGAACAGGAACTCGGCCAATCCCTTGGCTAGCTCCGTCTTGCCAACGCCGGTCGGCCCGAGGAACAGGAACGAACCAGATGGCCGGTCGGGATCGGAGATGCCCGCCCGGGACCTTCTGACCGCGTCGGAGACGGCTTGCACGGCTCGCGCCTGGCCGACGATGCGATGACCGAGTTCCTCCTCCATCCGCAGCAGCTTGCCGGTCTCGCCTTCGAGCAGCCGCCCGGCTGGGATGCCGGTCCACGCCGAGACGACATCGGCGACGTCGTCGGGGCCGACCTCTTCCTTCACCATCGGCGCGCTCGCAACACCGGACTTCGTGACCCCCCGGATCCCATCGCCGGCCTCGGCTGAGCGGGCGACGTCTTCCCCCGCCACGGCTGAGGCCCGGGCCAGTTCCGCTTCGAGCGCGGGCTTCTCGCCGTACATCAGCCTCGACGCCCTGTCGTAGTCGGCGTCTCGCTGCGCCCGCTCGATCTGCCCGTTCAGCTCGTCAAGCTGCTTCTTCAGCTCGCCAACCTTGTTCAGGCTCGACTTCTCACGCTCCCAGCGAGCAACGAGCCCAGTGAGCTGCTCCTGGCGGTCGGCCAGGTCCGCACGCAGCCGTTCGAGGCGATCCTTGCTGGCCGCGTCTTCCTGCTTGGCGAGCGCTAGCTCTTCCATTTTCATCCGGTCGACGGCGCGCTGTAGTTCGTCGATCTCGACCGGACGGGAGTCGATTTCCATTCTCAGCCTGGACGCCGCCTCGTCGACCAGGTCGATCGCCTTGTCGGGCAGGAACCGTCCGGTGATGTACCGGTCGGACAATCCCGCGGCCGCCACGAGCGCCGCGTCTGAGATCTGCACCTGGTGATGGGCTTCGTAGCGGCCCTTGAGGCCGCGCAAGATCGCGATCGTGTCCTCGACCGACGGCTCGTTGACGAAGACCTGCTGGAACCGGCGCTCGAGCGCGGCATCTTTCTCGATCCGCTCCCTGAACTCATCGAGCGTCGTCGCGCCCACCATCCGAAGCTCGCCCCTGGCCAGCATCGGCTTGAGCATATTGCCGGCGTCCATCGCGCCTTCGGCGGCGCCGGCGCCCACGACGGTGTGCAGTTCGTCGATGAACGTGATGATCTGGCCGTCACTTTGCTTGATTTCGTTCAGCACGGCCTTGAGCCGCTCTTCGAACTCGCCGCGGTACTTAGCGCCAGCTACCATCGCGCCGAGGTCAAGTGCCACCAGCCGCTTGCCGCGCAGCGACTCGGGCACATCGCCAGCCACGATCCGCTGGGCTAGGCCTTCGACCACGGCGGTCTTGCCTACGCCGGGCTCGCCGATCAGTACCGGATTGTTTTTCGTGCGCCGCGACAGCACCTGGATCACCCGGCGGATCTCGGCGTCCCGGCCGATGACCGGATCGAGTTTGCCCTCCCGTGCGCTCCTAGTCAGGTCGATCCCAAACTTCTCAAGAGCCTGATACGTGCTCTCCGGGTCCGGCGAGGTGACCCGGGTGTGCCCGCGCACCTGCTCGAATGCGGCCAGCAGTGCCTCTGGCGTCGCACCGGCATCGCGTAGCACCATCGCCACTTGGCCGCCCTCGGTCGCGAGGCCCACCAGCAGGTGCTCGGTCGAGACGTACTCATCGGACATCTCTCGGGCTCGCTTGGCGGCGGCGGCCAGCGCCGCGAGTAGCTGGCGCGAAGTCTCTGGCGCATTGGCCGTCGCGCCCGAGACCTGCGGCAGCCGTCCCAGTAGTTCCTTAGTTCGGCTCGCCACCATCGCGGGGTCGGCGCCAGCGGCACGCAGTAGCGGGACGGCGATCCCGCCTTCCTGGTCGACCAAAGCCGCCAGCAGGTGCAGTCCGTCCACGTTCGGGTTGCCGGCCGCCGAAGCGCGCTGCAGCGCTTCGCTCAGAGCCTCCTGGCTCTTGCGGGTCAGCTTGTCGTCCACCTAACTCCTCCGTTACTAACGCGTGTCTACTAACGCGTATCCGAACCAGCGGCGCCCGGCGTGACCTGCCCGGCTCGTCGCGCGCCGTCGCTGTGCACCGGCACGAGCGCGCCGCCTTCGGTCTGGTTGCGCAGCAGCGCGGCGAGCCGGGCGGCGACCGCCCGGGTGGACTCAAGCTCAGCGCGTAGCTGGCTGATCTCGGCGTGCATCTCGGCGAGCATTATCCTGCTGCGCTGCCATTCGCTCTCTAGTTCCAAAATCCGCTTGATACCTGACAGGTTGACACCGTCCTGTTGGGACAGCCGCTGCACCTCACGCAGGATCACAATGTCGCGCAGCGAGTACCGCCTACCCCGGCCAGCTGTCCGGCCTGGTGACACGAGGCCCATCCGGTCATAGGTGCGCAGCGTCTGCGGATGCAAGCCGGAAAGCTGCGCGGCCACGGAGATGACGTAAACCGGGGTGTCGTCCGTTAGCTCGAATTCGTGCGACATGTCATCTCCAGATTTGCCCGCCCCGTCTTCGGCATTACGTTCGGCCTTTGCGCAAGAGTTCGTCGCGCGGGTCCGCGCCGGCCGTCGCCTCCCTGAACTTCTCCAGCGCGTTGCGAGCGGTGTCGGTTAGCTCGGTCGGTACCTGGACGTCAACGGTGACGAGCAGGTCTCCCAGCGTCGCGTCGGCTCGGCGCACGCCCTTGCCGCGCACGCGGAACGTCCGGCCGTTCGGCGTGCCAGGTGGGATGCGCACGGTCACCGGCATGCCGCGGTGGGCCGGCACCTTGATCTCGGCGCCAAGGGCGGCCTCGGCGAACGTCACCGGCACGGCGACGGTCAGGTTGTGACCGTTGCGACCGAATACCGGGTGCCCGGCGACGTGCACCCTGACGTAGAGATCTCCCGCCGGTCCGCCCCGCTCACCTGGAGCGCCCTTGCCTTTGATCTTTATGCGCTGCCCGTCGGCAACCCCGGCGGGTATCCGCGCCTGGATCGTCCGCGAACTCATCGCCCGGCCACTGCCGCCGCACACGGTGCACGGGTCATCGACCACGAGCCCGCGACCGCGGCAGGTGGTGCACGGTTCGGAGAACGCGAAGCTGCCGAGGTCGCGGCTCGACTGGCCGGTGCCCTCGCAGGTCGGGCACACCTTCGGCACCGTCCCGGCCTTGGCCCCGGTGCCGCGGCACACTTTGCACGGGCCCTCGTCGGTCAGCCGCAGCGACACTGTCGCACCGTCGATCGCGTCGCTGAACGACAGCGACGCTTCGGTCTCGACGTCGGTGCCGCGACGCGGCCGGGCTTGCTGCGTGTTCCGCCCGCCGCCGAACATCCCGCCGAGCAGGTCGCCGAGTCGACCGCCTGAGCCGGTCGATCCGAAGATGTCGCCGAGGTCGAAGGTGCCGAACTGGCCGCCAGCGCCGCCAGGCATCCTGGCGCTGCCCGCGCCGAACAGGGATCGGGCCTCGTCGTACTCCGCGCGCCGCTTCGCATCGGACAGCACGTTGTACGCCTCTGAAATCTCCTTGAACCGCTCTTCGGACGCTGAGTCACCCTTATTGGCGTCGGGATGGTACTTACGAGCGAGCTTGCGGTACGACTTCTTGATTTCCTCAGCTGACGCGCCCTTGGAGACGCCGAGAGCCTTGTAATAGTCCTTCTCGAGGAAGTCCTTGGTACTCAACAGGCCTCTCCTGCTCGGCGGTTAATTAGATTCGTCTGGTTCGTCGTCGCTGCCCGCCTGGCCTGCGATGCCGTCTTGGTCAGCGTCGTTGTTGTCGTCGTCGTCCCCGGCCGGCCTCGCGCCCGACGGGTCGGTCGGCTCGGCTACCGCTACCCGGGCGGGACGAAGGATCCGTTCGCCGACCTTGTAGCCCGGCTGGAGGATCTGGACGCAGGTCGGCTCGGTCACGTCCGGCGAGTACGAGTGCATGAGGGCCTCGTGCACGTTCGGATCGAACGACTCGCCCGCCTCACCGAACGTCGTCAGGCCCAGCTTGCTCGCCGCGGCTTCGAGCGACTCGGCGATGGCCTTGAAGCCACCGGTCAGTTCGTCGTGCTCGCGGGCCCGGCCGATGTCGTCGAGCACGGGCAGCAGTTCCGCAACGACGCTGGCTAGCGCGTGCTCGCGAACCGCGACCCGATCCCGCTCGACTCGCTTGCGGTAGTTGGCGTACTCGGCCTGGACTCGCTGCAGGTCCGCGGTTCGCTCGGCCAGCATGGCCGCCACGTCGGGTCCTCCGCTCTGCTGGTTAGTAGCGTCGGCCTGGTTGGTAGCGCCGGATTGGTTGGCGGCGCCGGCCTGGCTGGCGGCACCGGATTGGCCAGTCGAGTCGCCCGGGCCAGCCGACTCTGGCTGATCCGATCCGCCCTGTGTGCTGGCCGCGCCAGCCCCGGCAGCCTCAGTCCGGAGGCTGCCGGGCTTGGACACCGCATGCTTGCCAGGCCTGCTCTGCCCGGCCCCGCGCGAGGTCTGACCAGCCGAGCCATCGCCTGACCGCGCTTGCTCAGACCGTGCGCGCTCAGACTGGGCCGGCTGCCGAGGCTGGCCGGTGACGGGATCGATGCGCCGCCGATCCCGGATCACCGGTCCTTGGCTCTCCTGCTCAGAAGCCGACATCAGGCCTTGTCACCTCCCGAGCCCGGCTTCTCGTCCTCGACAATCTCGGCGTCGACGACTTCGTCGTCGGCCGCTTGGTCGGTCGGGCTGCCGGCGTCCTGCGGGCCGCTGTCCTGCTGGGCCTGGGCGTAGATCGCCGTGCCCATCTTCTGGCTGGCTTGCGCGGCCTTCTCGGTGGCGGTGCGGATCGTCTCGGTGTCGGTGCCTTCCAGCGCCTTCTTCAGGTCCGCGATCGCCGAGTTGACCTCGGACTTCACGTCATCGGGGACCTTGTCCTCGTTCTCGGAAAGGAACTTCTCCGTCGTGTAGGTGAGCGTCTCGGCCCGGTTGCGAACCTCGGCCTCCTCGCGGCGCTGGCGGTCCTCTTCGGCGTACTTCTCGGCGTCGGCCATCATCTTTTCGATGTCGTCCTTGGACAACGCCGAACCGCCAGAGATCGTCACCGACTGCTGCTTGCCCGTGCCGAGATCCTTAGCCGACACGTTCACGATGCCGTTCGCGTCGATGTCGAAGGTGACCTCGATCTGTGGCATCCCGCGCGGCGCCGGGGCAATGCCGGCCAGCTCGAACATGCCGAGCTTCTTGTTGTACGCGGCGATCTCGCGCTCGCCCTGGAACACCTGGATCTGCACCGACGGCTGGTTGTCATCGGCGGTGGTGAAGATCTCGGACCGCTTGGTCGGGATCGTAGTGTTCCGCTCGATCAGCTTGGTGAAGATGCCGCCCTTGGTCTCGATGCCCAGCGACAGCGGGGTCACGTCCAGCAGCAGGACGTCCTTAACCTCGCCCTTGAGCACGCCGGCCTGCAGGCACGCGCCGACCGCGACGACCTCGTCCGGGTTCACGCCCTTGTTCGGCTCCTTGCCGCCCGTCAGGTCCTTGACCAGGTCAACCACCGCGGGCATCCGGGTCGAGCCGCCGACCAGCACCACGTGATCGATGCTGGAAAGGCTGACCCCGGCGTCCTTGATCACCTGCTGGAACGGGTTCTTGCACCGGTCAAGCAGGTCAGAGGTCATCTTCTGGAACTCCGCCCTGGACAGCTTGGTATCTAGGTGCAGCGGCCCCTGCTCGCTGTGCGTGATATAGGGCAGGTTGATCTGCGACTCGGTCGAGGACGACAGCTCGATCTTGGTCTTCTCCGCCGTCTCCCGCAGCCGCTGCAGCGCCATCTTGTCGCTGCCCAGGTCGATGCCGTAGCTGTTCTTGAAGTTCTTCACCAGCCAGTCAACGATCCGCTGATCCCAGTCATCGCCGCCCAGGTGGTTATCGCCGCTGGTCGCCTTGACCTCAACCACGCCCTCGCCGACCTCTAGCAACGAGACGTCGAACGTGCCGCCGCCCAGGTCGAACACCAAAATCGTGGCCTCGCCCGCCTTGTCCAGGTGGTACGCCAGCGCCGCCGACGTCGGCTCGTTGATGATGCGCAGCACGTTCAGCCCGGCGATCTGCCCGGCCTCCTTGGTGGCCTGCCGCTGAGCGTCGTTGAAGTACGCCGGCACCGTGATCACCGCGTCGGTCACGGTCTCGCTCAGGTAGGCCTCGGCGTCCCGCTTGAGCTTCTGCAGAATGAACGCGCTGATCTGCTGCGCGTTGAACTTCTTCCCGTCGATCGCGACCGACCAGTCAGTGCCCATCTGCCGCTTGACCGACCTGATCGTCCGGTCGACATTGGTCACAGCCTGGCGCTTGGCGACCTCGCCGACGAGCACCTCACCGTTCTTCGCGAAAGCCACCACCGACGGCGTGGTCCGAGAGCCTTCCGCGTTCGCGATGACAGCGGGCTCGCCGCCCTCCAGAACGGCGACGACCGAGTTGGTCGTCCCCAGGTCGATGCCTACCGCTCGTGCCATGTGTCAGTCCTTGGGTTGTCGTTGGATACCTGAAGCTTGAGTCTGTCCGACGCAAGTTTGCCATTGAGATCTGCTCAAGTCAAATAAAGTTGAGCCTCTACGACTCAACTTTCTTGGTAGCGGCGGACCCGCGCCCGGAGTAGGGCGCTGACCAGGATGCCGGCCGTCCCGAAGCTAGGAGTTCTCGCCCAGCCATGTAAGACCGAACCGTCCCGAATCATTCCTCGGACGCCGGCGGATGCGAGACGCACGTTGCCCGGCGCGAACGACAACGCCGGCCCCACGATGCTGCCGGAACCGGGTCCGGGCCGGACAAAGATCGGATCTTGGCATAACAAAGCGATGTCGTGATGGCAGAAACGTCGCCAGATTTTATACGGTAAGCCACCGAATAATTGCCGAGACATTGAGTGGTGGAGCTTGTGGCCTTCGGCTAACGCCGAGCCGGATGCTAACGCCGGGCCGGATGCCGCCGAGCCGGATGCCGCGGTCGCGGCGCCGCGGGGGTGGACAGCTAGCTGGCAGACCTGGCTGACGCTGGCAAGCTACCTGCTCGCGGCTGTGGTCGTGACCTGGCGGCTCTGGATCGATCCGGCCTCGCGCGCGGTGGCGGGCAACCCTGGCGACGCGGACTTGTTCGCCTGGTATATGCGTTACGCGGCTACGGCGGTCGCGCACGGTCGGCTGCCGGCGTTGGTGACGTCGGCGCTTAACGTCCCGGCTGGCGTCAATCTAATGTGGAATTCCTCACTGCTGCTGCCCGGCGCGGTGATGGCGCCGGTCACGCTGCTGTTCGGCCCGCAGGCCAGCCTCTCGATCTTGAGCACGGTCGGGTTCGCGGGGTCGGCTGCGGCCATGTTCGTGGTCCTGCGTCGCTGGCAGGTCAGCACCTCAGCATCGGCGCTAGCGGGTGCGCTCTACGGCTTCTCTCCGGCGCTGCTCCAGTCCGCGATCGGCCACTACGACCTGCAGTTTGCCGTCCTGCCGCCGCTGATAGTCGGCACTATGCTGCGATTGGCCACCGGGTCACCCGCGTCACCGGCACGGGTGCGGACCGGGCTCGCGCTCGGCGCCCTCATTGCCGCACAGCTTTTCATTAGCGAGGAACTGGCGCTCACGACGACTGTGACCGGCCTGTTGCTGGTCGCGTGCCTGGCATCGGGTTACCCTCGGCGGGCCATCCGTCAGGTGAAGCCGGTCGCTGCCGGACTGGCCGTCGCCGCGGGTACGACGTTGCTGCTGGCCGGCTGGGCGCTGTGGGTGCAGTTCTTCGGCCCGCTGACCCAGTCCGGCAGCCCGTTCACCCGCGACTTCTACGAGAACGACTTGAGCGGCTTCGTCACCCCGTCCGGCTACCTGCTGTTTCACACCCAGGCGAGCGCCGCGACCGCGGGACTGTTCCGGGGCCAGTCACCCGAGTACCTGGCCTACCTGGGCTGGCCGTTGATCATCGTGCTCGCGGTGGCCGCGGCCGTGTTCTGGCTCAATCCCGTTGTCCGCGCGCTCGGCGGCACCGCGGCGATCCTCGCGCTGCTATCGCTGGGCGGTTACCTGTTGTTCTCTGGAGCCAGCCATACCTCGTTGCTGTTGCCCTGGCATTGGCTGGAGGATCTGCCGCTGGCCGGCTCGGTGCTACCTGACCGGCTGTCAGTCCTGATCGACGGGCTGGTTGCCGCGCTGCTCGCGGTCACGCTCGACTTGGTGCGGGCCCGCCTTCGGACCCGCCTGCGGGCGCCGACCGGGTTGCCTCGCCGCACCCGCGTGATCGCCGGCGCCGTAGCGGTGCTGGCGTGCCTGCCGCTCATACCGCTGCCGTTGCCAGCGGCCGCCACGACGCCGCTGCCGACCGGCTGGCTTACCGTGCTCAGCCGATTGCACCTGCCGTCCGGAGCGCGGGTGCTCGTCGTCCCGGTGCCCGAGGTGCACCTGACCGCGGCGATGCGGTGGGAGGCGGATTCGGCCAGGCAGTACGCGCTCGTCGGCGGCTACTTCATCGGTCCAGCCTGGAACGGCAAGGCCTACGTCGACGGCAACGGCCCTACCGCGACCTCGACCTACCTGAATCAGCTATGGGCCGCCGGGCTGCCGCCAGGCTCGGCGCTAGCCGCGTTGACGACGGGATTGACCTTCGGCGCGCCGACCGCTCCACCCGCCGCGAGCCAAGTGCATGGCGATCTAGCGGCCTGGCACCTCGCCGCCATCCTCGCGGTCACCTCGCGCGGCTCGGCGCTGGCCAGCTACCTAACCAAGTTGTGCGGCAGGCCAACGGCCGCCGCGGGCAGCGTCCTAGCCTGGCGGCTGCCCAGATCCTAACCGGCCCAATTGCCCGACATGAACAGCAGCGCGATCGACGCGCTGATTGGAATCGACACCGCCAGGTAAAGCTGGCCCACCCAAGGTCGCCGCGCGGCGAGCAAGGCGAGGCCGCACCAAATCGGCCAGAGCGTGAGCAGCGACCTCGGCACCGACTCGTACCAGATCGACGTCGCTAGCGCCACGATCGTCAGCCCAACGTAGATCGCTTCCGGCCAGCGCCGGCAGATCAGCAGCGCGACGGTCGCGATCACGCCCGCGACTACAGCAAAAATCTCAAGCTGGAATACGAAATTTATCGGCGCGGTGAACTCGTGTCCGAAGCCGGCTGTCCACGTGGTTTTGAACGTATCGATCGGGTTGGTGATCTGACGCTGCCAGCCAGCCTGCTCGGCGTGCTTCCACGCCAGCCAGCTACCAGTGCGCACCCGCAGGTAGAACTCGTAGCACGCGACCGGCACAAGCGCCGGAACGAACACGAGCAGGGAGCGCAGTCGTGCGGTCCCGGCTCGGCGGCAGATCTCGACAACCAGCGCGGCGCACAAGAACAAGCCGTTGATCCTGACCACGCTCGCCGCCCCGGCCAGCAGCACGGCCCGCGCCCAGTGCTCATTGCGGACCGACAGCCAACTGGTAGCGGCCAACGCGAGAAACAGCGCCTCGGTATACCCAGCCGCCAGGAAGATCGCCGCCGGCGAGACCACAAGGAACAGCACCGCGCGATTACCGACCCAGGGTTTGGGAGGGTCACCGCCCCGGGAAACCCCGTCGGGGCGCGGTGCCGCCTGGACTGACGAGCGATGGAGCGCAGCGACTGAGCGAGGAGGGAAGGCGGCGCCCATAGCGCCCCGACAATCGGGGGGTTCCGGGGGGTCGCCCCCCCGGGCTATAGAGTCTCGTTCGGCGATCCGGTTGACGGCGACAACGGCGACCGCGCCCGCGATGAACGACACGACCAGCCCGGACACCGTCCACTGCCTGACCACGGCGTGAGCCACGTCGAGCACGATCGGAAATCCGGGGAAGAACGCGATCTGGTTCGGATACAGCCGCGTCGCCGGGCTGAAGTACCCGTACTGGGCGATGTCGGCCAGCCTGACCGCGTCCCAGTTCTGCCACAGCGCGAGCCAGCCTTGCGGCGCCTTCGCCGGGCCCCTGAAGATGAAAGCGGCCGGCCAGGAAAGGGCGAGCACGGCCGCCCGGGTGACCAGCCAGATGCCGAGCGCGGCGCGGTCACTCGGCGACAACCGGCCGAACTGCCGACGCAGCCACGCGACCGGTCTGACCTGGTCGACTGATCGTTCCGCTATGGCTGTCATCGAAGACAAGCGTAATGGGAGAACGGGCGGCAGCAGGCACTCTGCTCGGTCGGCGTACGCTGGCACCCAACGCCGTCCCCGGAGGTCGATTTGGCGCTGCGGATCATCATCGGACTGGGCCTGACCTTGATCGCGTTCGCGATCGCAGGCAGGCGTCTTTGGTGGCTGTACCGGCTTGCGATGACAGGTCAGCCAGCCCCTGAGCGGATCGAGGCGCTCAAGACCCACCCGGGCAAGGGCGCGGAAACACAGGTGACCGAGGTATTCGGCCAGCGCAAGCTGCTGCAGTGGACGGTTCCTGGAATCGCCCACTTCCTTACCTTCTGGGGATTCGTCATCCTGCTGCTGACGATCCTGGAGGCGTACGGGGACTTGTTCAGCAAGACGTTCGCGATCCCGGGCATCGGTCATTGGACGTTCATCGGCTTCGTCGAGGACCTGTTCGCTGTCGCCGTGCTCGCGGGAATCGCTGCGTTCGCGGTGATCAGGCTGCGCAACAACCCGAAGATGCAAGGACGGGCGTCCCGCTTCTCGGGCTCGCACACCGGCGCCGCCTGGTTCGTTCTGCTAATGATCTTCGGAGTGATCGCGACGCTGCTGATCTACCGGGGCGCGCAGATCAACACCGGCGACTTCCCTTACGCCCACGGCGCGTTCGCCTCGCAAATCGTCGGCCACTGGCTATCGCCGCTCAGCCACGGCGCCAACATGGCGATCGAGACCACGTTCGTGCTGGCCCAGCTCGGGATGGTTCTCGCGTTCCTGGCATTCCTGGTTCATTCCAAGCACCTGCACATCGCGATCGCGCCGCTGAACGTGCTGTTCTCGCGCCGCCCGAACGGCCTGCGCGCCCTCGAGCCGATGCGCAGCAACGGCAAGGTGCTCGATTTCGAGGAGGCTGACCCGGATACCGACGTCTTCGGCATCGGCAAGATCGAGGACTTGACATGGAAGGGCATGCTCGACTTGGGCACGTGCACCGAGTGCGGCCGCTGCCAGTCGCAGTGCCCGGCGTGGTTGACCGACAAGCCGCTCTCGCCCAAGATGCTGATACTCGACCTGCGCGACCACGCGTTCGCCAAGGCGCCTTACCTGCTCGCGTCGTCCGATGAGGCCAGGGCCGCGCTGCCCGATGCCGTCAAGCATGAGGCGGAAAGACCGCTGGTGGGAACCGCCGACGCCAATGGCGTGATCGATCCGGACGTGCTGTGGTCGTGCACCAACTGCGGCGCGTGCGTGCACGAGTGCCCGGTCGACATCGAGCACATCGACCACATCGCTGGCATGCGCAGGCATCAGGTCCTGATCGAGTCGCAGTTCCCCGCCGAAGCGTCCGGGATGCTCAAGAACCTGGAGAACAAGGGCGACCCGTGGGGGATGGGCGAGTCCAAGCGCACCGAGTGGATGGCCGACCTTGACTTCGAGGTGCCGGTGGTCGACGGCACGATTGGCGACGACGTGGAGTACCTGTTCTGGGTCGGCTGCGCCGGCGCGCTTGGAGGACAGGGCCAAGAAGACCACCAAGGCGATCGCCCAGCTCCTGCACACGGCCGGGGTTTCGTTCGCGGTACTCGGGCCCGCCGAGACGTGCACAGGCGACCCGGCGCGGCGGATGGGGAACGAGTTTGTCTACTCGATGCTCGCGCAGCAGAACATCGAGACGCTGAACGACGCCGGAGTCAGGAAGGTCATCGCGAGCTGCCCGCATTGCTTCAACACGATCGCGAACGAGTACCCCCAGCTAGGCGGCAACTACGAGGTGATCCACCACACCCAGTTGCTGTCTCGTCTTGTCGACGAGGGCAAGCTCAAGCCGGTCAACCCGATCGACGAGAAGATCACCTATCACGACCCGTGCTTCCTCGGAAGGCATAACCGGGTGTTCACGCCACCTCGGCACATCATGGAGAAGGTGCCGGGCGTCAAGGCTCAGGAGATGCACAGGTGCAAGGAGCGCGGGTTCTGCTGCGGAGCGGGCGGGGCCAGGATGTGGATGGAGGAGCGGATCGGCAAGCGGATCAACACCGAGCGGATCGAAGAAGCGCTGGGCACCGACCCGGACACGATCTCGACCGGCTGCCCGTACTGCCTGGTCATGCTCGGCGACGCGATCGCGGCGAAGAAGAGTTCCGGCGAGGCGAAGGAGTCGCTTGAGGTCGTCGACGTAGCCCAGCTACTAGCCAGGTCGGTGGCGCCGACGACGCCAGCCGAGCCAGCGGCGCAGGACTAGCCGGGGTTCGCGGGCCGCTCGGCTACACGATGGATACCAGGCGGACCGAGGCCTTCAGCGACGGGGTGTTCGCGGTCGCGATCACCGTGCTCGTCTTCGGGCTGCTGCCGATCGGGGCCAGCCATGACACCAAGGTCACCCTCGCCCACCAGCTCGTCAGCGGGTGGCCGCAGTACGTGGCCTACGTGACCAGCTTCCTGACGATCGGCATCATGTGGCTGAACCACCACGCGCTGATCGCCCAGTTGCGCGTGGTCAACCGGCCGCTGCTGATCATGAACTTGTTCCTGCTCATGGGTGTCGTGGCGGTGCCGTGGCCGACCACGCTGGTCGCCGACCATTTGACCGGCCCGGGGGTGAAGGGCGGCGAGGCGGCTACGGTCACCTACGGGGTGGTGCTGCTTGCCATCTCGACCGCGTACTCGGCGATGTGGGTCTATATCGGCAGGCACGCGGCGGTGGTGGCGCACCAGCCGGACCGGCCGCCGGAACGGCTGAAGACCCTTCGGTTCACCGCCGGGCTGGGCGGCTACGCGCTGGCCGCGGGCGTGTCGTTCTACTCGCCGGGCGTCGCTATGGCGATGTACGGCCTGATCGCCGTCTACTACTTCTTCGAGCACTTGCCTGATCCGCGGCGACGGGCGGCCAAGACGCCTGCGGAGTCAGACTCCTGAGCCGTTGGCCGTCGACCGGTTGGGCAGCCAGATCCTGACCCTGGTGCCGTGCCCAACCCACGACTCGAGCGTCGCCTGGCCGCCGTGGGCGGTCGCGATCGCCTGCACGATCGACAGACCGAGCCCGCTGCCGCCGCCGGCCGAGAAGTCCGGTATGGCCGGGCCGTTGCCGTTGGACTCGGCCTCTTCGGCGGCCCGTTCTGACGCCCGGTGGAACCGGTCGAACGCCCTGGCCGCGTCCGCTTCGGTCATGCCAGGTCCTGAGTCGGCGACCTCGATCAGCACCCCGCCTTGCACCCGGCCGAGCCGGACGGCCACCGGGTCGGTGCGCATGGTGTGCGACCGTACGTTGCCGAGCAGGTTCGACAGCACCTGCCTGACCCTGCGTTCGTCGACGACGGCGATCAGCCTGGGCGGGGCTTGCGCGCTGATTGGCCGGTCTGGCTCGACCGCGGTGGCGTCGGCGACCGCGTCACGCACTACGGTGGCGAGGTCGGTCTCGGTCAGGTCGAGCGAGGACGTGCGGTCCAGCCGGGCCAGTTCGAGCAACTCGGCGACCAGCGTGGACATCCGGTGCGCCTCTTCCTCGATCCGGCGCATGGCGCCAGGAAGCTGATCGGGGCCGAGCGCGCCCTGCCGGTACAACTCGGCGTAGCCGCGGATGGTGGTCAGCGGCGTACGCAGCTCGTGCGAGGCGTCGGCGGCGAACTCGCGCACCTTGCGTTCTGAGTTCAGCCTCGCGCCGAACGCCTGCTGGATCCGGTCGAGCATGGTGTTAATGGCCGCCCGGAGCTGGCCGACCTCGGTCCGGTCATCTGGGCCCGACATCCGCTCGGTCAGGTCGCCCCTGGTGGTGATGTCGTTAGCGGTCTTCGCCATCCGGTCGAGTGGCTGCAGCCCTCGCGCGATCAGCCAGCGACCTCCGATGGCGAGCAGCGCGATCAGGCCGCCTCCCGTGATCATCTCGGCCATGATCAGGCGGTGCAGGAGCTTGTTTTCGTCGGTGGGCCGTTCGGCCACGACGAGCACTTCGACCTGATTAAGCCGATTCTCTGTCGACGGGATTTTCCGGGCGACAGCGGTCAGGTTGTAGTCGACCGGCCCGGTCCGCGGCACCTGGAACAGCGTGTTGGCCAGTGCGAGCTGGTAGACCCTGCTTTTCCCCATTCTCGTGATGGCCCTGACCAGCGCGTGGTCCTCGGGCGGCTTGCCAGTGTCCTGCTTGATGACCGTGAACGGGCTCAGCAAGACCACGACGGCCGACAACTGTGGCGACGGATGATCCTCGATGTCCAGCGGACTTCGCGCGCTGTCGTCAAGGACGACGGTGTGGAACTGATTGGTGAGGCTCTCCGCGAACAGCTTTGTGCTGACGACGCCGAGCACCAGCAGGAAGAAGGCTGCTACTACGAGCATCAGGAGCTGCAGCCGGGTGCGAAGCGATAGTCCGCGGTAACCTTTCATGCTGGCCCGCGGGGGGAGCACCCCCCGCGCCCCCGGCGCCTTCGGCGTTTCATTGGCCGCCAGGCTCCGCCTGCCAGCGTTGTTCGGCCTGGTGAGCCCGGTGCGCGGCCACCTGCTCGGGCAGCCTGAGGCTGTAACCGACGCCGCGCTGGGTGTGGATCAGCGGTGGGCCGAGTGGATCGAGCTTCCGGCGCAGATAGCTCACGTAGGTCTCGACGATCTGCGACTCGCCCGCGTAATCCCAGCCCCAGACGTTCTCGAGTAGCTGGGCGCGGGTCAGCACTCGGCCTTGGTGGCGCATCAGGTAGGCGAGCAGCCGGAATTCGGTCGGCGATAGCTCGACGGGGGAACCCGCCCGGCGGACTGTCCACATCGCCTCATCGAGTTCCAGATCGCCAGCCCGGAGCGTGCCGTCAACGATGCCTGGCTCCTCCGGCGGCGCGGACCTCGCTGCCCTGCGCAGTACGGCCCGAACACGTGCGACCAGCGCTTCGACCGAGAACGGCTTGGTGACGTAGTCGTCGCCGCCGATCGCCAGCCCGGTCACCGTGTCCGACGAGGTGTCACGGGCGGTGAGGAAGATGACGGGCACCTCGTTGCCGGCGGCCCTGAGCCTGCGGCAAACCTCGAACCCGTCGAAGTCGGGCAGCATCACGTCGAGAACTATCAGGTCCGGCTTGGTGGCCTCGGCTTGTCGCATGGCGTCGTTGCCGTTCGCAGCCGTGCTGACGGCGCAGCCGTGGAACTTAAGCGCCACCTGCACAAGCTCGCGTATGTTCGGCTCGTCGTCTACGACGAGCACGCGTGGGATTCGATCGGCGTCGGTCATACTGTGGCCCGGCTCACTGTTCGGTGGGTCGAAAAGCGCTGCGCTGTCCTGGTAAGGAGCGTAAATGATAGCCGGTGAAGCCGGGAGGAAATAGCGACGCCGGCAGCTCGCGGGTTCATTCGAGCTGCCGGCGTCTGTAGCGGGTTGTCCGAGCCAGGCAGTATTCCGGCTAGCCGCGGATGATAATCAGCCTGGCCTTGTCGGCTCCGCCCACCACGGCGCCGACAACGAACACCCGCTGGCCAGCGGCGAGCGCCGAAGCGCTCGCGCGGGTCACTGCGCGGTCCTTGGCCTGGGCGACCACGGTCTTGCTGACCAGGTTCCAGGTCCAGGTGGTGCCGTCGGCCGCCTTGACGACGACGGAGCTTGATGTGGCGCTTTGGACGAGGCCGCGTTCGAACGCGACCGTCCTCGTACCCTTCTTGGTCTTGAACGTGACCTGACCGTGTTCGGCGCGGCTGCGGAGCAGGCGGCGCAGCAACAGCAGCCGGCCGACGTGATGCTGACGCAGGCAGGCGCGCCGCTTGGCCCTGGCGGCCGCGTGGTGACCCGTCTTCGCAAGGTGCCTGGCGGCGGCGAGGCACTTGCGCAACCCAGCCAGGTCTTGCTTCAGAATTCCGCTGGTGACGGCACTGCCGGTGATGGCCTGGCTGCTGACCAGCTTCAGGCTGGCCTCCGAACGGCCGCTGGCCGTCAGGTTCGCTCCGAGCGCGATACCTCCGCCGACGAGCAACGCGGCGACGGCAAGGCCAACCATCCAGCGGATGGTCCGGCTGACCCGTACCGGCCTCACGTCGCGCACAAGCAGCACCTTGCCATGCGCGGCTGGGACAATCAGGGGTGAAAGCTGAGATTTCACTGTGAACGCTCACAGGCAGATGTGCATTTGTACGCGCACGTGCCTGAGCGCTACATGCGGTCGGGCACCGGGATGCCGAGCAAGTCGAGACCGTTCAGCAGCACAGCCAAGGTCAGTGCCGCGAGCGCAAGCCTTGACTGCTTAACGGCAGGGTCGCTCGGCCTTCAGCACGGGGCACTGCTCGTAGAACGTGGTGAAGTCGCTCGCCAAGTCGAACAGGAAGGCGGCCAGGCGGTGCGGCTCAGCCGTGTCCGCCGTCTGGGTGAGCGCGGCCTCGTACCCGAGCAACCGCAGCGCGAGCGCCCGTTCCGCCTGTTGGACTCCCGCGATCGGGCCGCTCGCCTGATCGGGACGCAGGCCCGCCCGGGCAAAGATGGACCTTATCCTGGCCGTCGCGTACTGCAGGTAAGGCCCGGTGTTCCCGGTCAGCGTCAGCATCCGGTCGAAGTCGAGCACGTAGCTGGAGTCCCTGGCCACCGACAAGTCGGCGTACTTGAGCGCGCCGATGCCCACGGCCTCGGCGATCTGGGCCCGAAGCTCGGGTTCGTCGTACCTGTCCTTGATGACCTCTTCGGCCCGCGCGATGGCCTCGTCGATGAGGTCGATCAGCTTGACCGCCGCGCCGGTCCTGGACCGGAAGCGCTTCCTATCCGCGCCGGTGACCATGCCGATGACGGCGTGCTCGGCCCGGACCGAGTCCGGCAGCCAGCCCGCTTGCCGGGCGACCGCGAACACCATGGCGAAGTGCTGTGCCTGCTCGGAACCGACCACATAGGTCATCCGGTCGGCGTGCAGGTCATCGACCCGGTAGCGGATCGCCGCCATGTCGGTGGTGCCGTAGCCGTAGCCGCCATCGCTCTTGCGCAATATCAGCGGCAGCGGATTGCCGTCCCTGCTGGTGAATCCCGGCGGGAACGCGCAGAGCGCGCCGTCGCTGATCGTGGCGACGCCAGCCGCCTCCAGATCGCGGCATACCTGGTCGAGCATCGGGTTGTAGAAGCTCTCTGGATCGAGGTCCGCATCGGTGAGCGTGACTCCGAGCCTGCGGTAGATCGCGTTGTAGTACTGCTTGGAGTCGTTGATCAGCATCTCCCACAGGCGCAGCGACTCCGGTTCGCCTGCCTGCAACGCCACGACCCTGCGCCTCGACCGGTCCGCGAAGGCGGGATCGGAGTCAAAGCTCGCCTTAGCCGCCTGGTAGAACGCGTTGATCTCGCCGGCCGCGAGTTGCGCGTAGGCGGCCTCTTCACCGACGTCGATGAGGTGCTCGAGCAGCAGGCCGAACTGGGTGCCCCAGTCGCCGATGTGATTGGCCCGGATCACATGGTTACCAAGGTATTCGAGCACCCGCACGAACGCGTCGCCCACGACCGTCGTCCTCAGGTGACCGACGTGCATCTCCTTGGCGACATTCGGCGCTGAGTAGTCAACAACCACGCGCTGCGGCTGCTCGGTGCGCGAGACGCCCAGCCGCGGGTCGGCGAGCTGCGCGTTGGCCTGTTCAGCGATCCATTCGTCGCTGAGCGTGATGTTGATGAACCCGGGCCCGCTGACCTCCGCGCTCCCGACCACGGGCGAGCTCGCAAGGTGCCCGATCAGCCGTCCTGCGACCGCACGGGGAGGCAGCCCGATCCGCTTGCCGAGCGACAGCGCGACGTTGGACTGAAAGTCGGCGAACGCCGATGGCCGGATCACCGGATCGGCGTCGGCGAACTCGGGTCCGAACTCGGCGCTGAGCGCCGCGCTCACCTGCGCCGCGAGCGCGGCCTGCGGATCTGCCATGAAGAAAGCCTATCGATGCCAGGCAAGGCATTTGACGACCCGACGCGCCGCCGCCGCCCTCTCCTAACCCCGCCCCCCTCTGCTAGCCCCGCCCCCTCTGCTAACCCCGCCCCCCCTGCTAGCCCCGCCCCCTCTGCTAACCCCGCCCCCTCTGCTAACCCCGCCCCCTCTGCTAACCCCGCCCCCATCGCTCCTCAGGCCCTCCGCCCGCGGCCCGACCCCGCCCCGAGCCCAGAGACCAGGTGGATGCGCGAATCCCCCTGGCGTGGTCCGCCGCACCGCCCAGCCCCGAGCCCGCGATGGATGGATGCGGCAATCCACCGCACCGCCCAGCCCCGCGCCCGCGATGGATGCGGCAATTCATCCGGGAAATCGGGTATGAAATCGGGAATCGATCGGATGGGTCCGCCAACCCACGCGGCGTTGGCTTCGGCCGGCTGGGAAATGAGACCTGGCCGGAGCCTTGTCCATGATCTGGATCATCCATCCTGGCCCCGGAGGCGCGGAACCTCCGCGCAGCCACCGCGCAGCCACCGCGCGAGCGTGGTCAGGCTGTCAGTGGCGGTCGGAGCGGCGGAGGAAGTGGACTTGGCGTTGCGGACCCAGGCGTTCTTTGATTCGTTCGGCGATCTGGCCGCTGGTGATCTCGCCGGCCAGTTTGCAGGCGGCGGCAGCGCCGCGTTGGGTTGCCGCGCCGTGGGCGATGACGACCGTGCCTTCTAGGCCGAGCAGCGCGGCACCGCCGTACGTCTCGGGGTCGAACCGGCCGTGCAGTTCGCGGAGTTCCTTGCGGGCAAGCATGGCGCCGAACCGGGCGCTGCGTGAGCCGCCGAGCGCCGATCTCAACTGCGTGGCGGTGAATGCCGCGGTGCCTTCGAGGGTTTTGAGCGCGATGTTCCCTGAGAAGCCGTCGGTGACGACCACATCGACCTTCCCAGCGAGCAGGTCACCTCCTTCCACGTTGCCCACGAAGTTAATCGGCATGGCGCCGTGCGCTGGCTCGGTGTTGAGCAACTCATGCGCGCGCCTGGCCAGCTTGTTTCCCTTGCTTGGTTCGGCGCCGATGGACAGCAAGCCGACCCTGGGCTTGATGATGCCGAACGCCACCTCGGCGTACGCTGAGCCGAGCTGGGCGAACTGGGCGAGCATCTCGGGCTTCGGATCGGCGATCGCCCCGGCGTCGATCAGCAGCGTTGGTGTGGGGTAGGTAGGCAACGCGACCGCGAGCGCCGGCCTCATCACCCCGGGCAGGTTGCGTAGCCGCAGCCTGGCCACGGCGACGATCGCAGCGGTCGAGCCAGCCGACATCAGGGCCGTGGCCTGGCCTAGATGCACAAGCTGGCACGCCACCGCGATGCTCGACCGGGGCCGCCGCCAGCTCGCCAGCGCCCCCTCGTTCATCGCCACGGAGTCCTCCGCAGTGACGAGCCTGATCTGGCCGAGCAGGCCGTGCTCGGCAAGCAGCGGCCTGACCTGGCCCGGCCTGCCGATCAGCACAACGCGGGTGCCCCACTTGCGGAACGCCTCGATCGCGCCAGCCACAATCTCGTTCGGAGCGTGATCGCCGCCCATCGCGTCGACGGCGATGACGGGCTGTGGCGCTCTGGCCTGCGCGCCAGGATGGCCGTTCGGAGCGGCTATCCTGCCCGGCTCGATCTGAGCGCCGGGACCTGGCTCGCTGGCGAGGTTCTGCGCACCTTGACCGGGTGGGCCGTCGGTCGCAACGGCGGTGCTGGCCCGGGGGGACGCCCCCGCGGTCAAGCTGGCCCGGGGGGACGACCCCCCGGTACCCTCCGCGGTCAAGCTGGCGCCTGAGAGGCCTCCGGCTGCGGTGCGTCCTGTGCCGGCGCCGGCCGGGTGGCGGTCACCACGCGCTTGATCGCCAGGCAACTGAGCGCGGCGACCCCGAGCACGGCAATCGGCATGATCATCGTTTGATGCATCGCGGTCACGTACCCAAATGAGAACGCCTCACGCGCGATCCGGCCGATCTCAGCGATGACCGACGGCGGTGTCCCAGGTGGCAGCTTGACGTGGCTGCCGCCCTGGCCGACGACCGCGCCGTTCTGCGCAGCCTTCGCGAAGCCGGTGACGAACTGGCTCCGCGCCTGCGGCGGCAGCACGCCGTCCCTGACCCGCGCCGCCGCCGGCAGTGAGACGGCCAGCCGGTTCTGCAGTAGCGCCCCCACGGCGGCGGTGCCGATCACCGCTCCGACCTGCCTGGTTGTGTTGATCATGCCGGACGCGGCGCCAGCCAGGCGCGGCTGAACGCTGCGCATCGCCGTGGTGGTCATCGGCGCGAACGTGCAGCCCATGCCGAAACCGGCGATGGCGAGCGGCAGCACGAAGTCCGGCCAGGTCGAGTGCGGTGTGGCGATCGCGGCGACCCAGCCCATCCCGCCAGCGAACATCACCAGGCCGGTGAACAAGATGAACTTGCCGCCGATCCGGTCGGTGAGCCGCCCGGCCACTGGCGCGACGAACATCGAGACCAGCGAGGCGGGCGACATCGCCAGACCGGCCTTGAGCGCCGAGAATCCGAGCGCCGACTGCAAGTAAATGGTCAGCGGCAAGAAGATGCCCATCATGCCGATAGCGATCGCGCCCGACATCCAGTTCATCAGGCTGAAGTTCCGGTCACGGAACAGTCCGAACGGCACCAGCGGCTCCTGGTCCTGCGTCCTCGCCTGCACGAACAGGAAGACGGCAAGCAGCACGACGCCGAGGCCGATCACGAGCGGAATCGAGATGATCGACGTGATCTTGCCCCAGTTGTACCTCTGGCCCTCGACCAGGCCATAGCAGATCGCGAGCAGCGCCAGTGTGGCCAGCGCCACGCCAGGGATGTCCAGCCTGTGCTCCGTGCCGGTGCGCAGGTCGGGAATCAGGACGATGCCGAGGACGATGACGGCGAGGCCGATCGGCACGTTGATGAAGAAGATGTACCGCCAGTCGAACGCCGTGACCAGCAGTCCGCCGAGCGTAGGCCCGGCGATGGTGGCCACGCCGGCCACAGCACCCCAGATGCCGAAGGCTGCGCCCCGCCGCTCGGCCGGGAACACCATCGTGAGGATCGCCAGCGTCTGGGGCATCAGCAACGCGGCGCCGACTCCCTGCACGGCGCGGAACGCGATCAGCCAGCCGACCGTCGGCGAGAACCCGCAAGCCGCCGACGCGGCGGTGAAAAGTGCCACGCCAATGATGAACAGCTTGCGCTGACCTCGCAGGTCACCGAGTCGGCCTGCGGTGATCAGCAGCACGGCGAGCACCAGTGCGTAGGCGTTGATCACCCACAGGACTCCATCAAGCGAAGCATGCAGCTTCGCGATCATGTTCGGGATCGCGATGTTCACGATCGTCAGGTCAAGCAGGGTCATGAGGAACCCGAGCGAGACGACGATCAGCACGACCCACGGATTGCCGCGGTACTTACTCACGATCCCTAACCCTTCTAGCTCTCGGCGTGCCACGGATACCAGCTGTGCCGATAGCGTTTGCTGCTACCTGTGCTTGCTGCGACCTGGGCCTGCCGCAACTCCACTAGCTTGATGTTATGGCCATATACCGACAGCGCGCTGACCGCTCTGGGTCCGGCCGGGCTTAAGCGCGGAACGCGAGCACAGTATGCTCCGGCCATGAACTTGAACGGTGTCGCTGCGATTGTCTCAGGTGGGGCCAGTGGCCTCGGTGAGGCGACGGTCCGTGATCTGGCCGCGGCCGGATGCAAGGTAGTAGTCGCTGACCTCAATGAGGAGCGCGGGAAGGCGGTCGCCGACTCGGTCGGCGGCGTTTTCGCCAGGACCGATGTCGCCGATGAGGCCTCGGTCACCGAAGCCGTGGCCGCTGCCGAAGCGTTCGGTGCTCCGCTGCGCGTCGCGGTCAGTTGCGCCGGCATCGGCTGGGCGGCTCGCACCGTGGGCCGGGACGGGACGCCGCACGATCTCGGCGTGTACCGCAAGGTCATCGACATCAACCTGATCGGCACGTTCAATGTCATGCGCATCGCCGCTTCGGCCATTGCCAAGACTGAGCCGGCCGACGCCGACGGGCAGCGCGGAGTCGTGATCAACACGGCGTCGATCGCCGGGCTCGAAGGCCAGACCGGTCAGATCGCCTATTCGGCCTCCAAGGGTGGCATCATCGGGATGACCGTTCCCGCCGCGCGCGACCTCGCCGCGATCGGGGTCAGGGTCAACACCATCTGCCCAGGGATCATCGACACGCCGATCTATGGTTCTGGCCCGGCCAGCGATGATTTCAAGGCCAAACTGATCGCCCCGGTGGTGTTCCCCAAGCGAATGGGTACGGCCGCCGAGTTCGCGCAGCTAGTCAGGTCGCTGATCGACAACGACTACATGAACGCCGAGGTGATCAGGTTCGATGGCGGCATCAGATTCCAGCCCAAGTAACTGGGAGGCGCCGCAATGGCTGACGCGATTCGCACCGAGGTAGCTGACAGCGTCGCTGTCATCACGATCGACCGGCCGCAGGCACGCAACGCGATAAACGGCGACGTCGCCCGCGGCATGGCTGCCGCGATCGAGGATTTCGATAGCCGCGGCGACGTCAGCGTCTTGGTGCTCACCGGCGCCGGGGGATATTTCAGCGCCGGAATGGATCTTAAGGGTTTTCTGGCTGGAGATGCCCCGATGGCGGCTGGCCGCGGTTTCGGCGGAATCGTGGAACGGCCGCCGGCGAAGCCGGTGATCGCCGCCGTCGAGGGGTACGCGCTGGCGGGCGGTTTCGAGTTGGTGCTTGCCTGTGACCTCGTGGTCGCGAGCGAGGAGGCCAAATTCGGGCTGCCTGAGGTCAGGCGTGGCCTCGTGGCCGGAGCCGGCGGGCTGCTCAGGCTGCCCAGCCGAATCCCGTACCACCTGGCCATGGAGATCGCGCTGACCGGCGAGCACTTCAGCGCCGCGAGGCTCGCGGAGGCGGGCCTAGTCAACAAGCTGGTGCCGGCCGGACAGGCGCTGTCAGCCGCGAAGGAACTCGCGCACAAGGTCGCGCTCGGCGCGCCGCTGGCGCTGGCGGCGACCAAGCGCGTAATCGTCGAGTCGGCTGACTGGCCTACCGGTGAGGCGTTCGGCAAGCAGAGCAAGATCATCGGTCCGATCTTCGGGTCGAAGGACGCGATGGAGGGCGCGATGGCGTTCGCCGAAAAGCGGCCGCCCGTGTGGCGGGGCGAGTAGCGACGACCCCTCGGACCTTCCCGCGGCTCAGTGTCGTTGTGCCGTTCTACAACAACGCTGATCAGCTTGGCGACTGCCTGGCCTCGATCGCCGCGCAGACCATGTCCGACCTCGCGGTGATCATGGTCGATGACGGCTCGACCGACGGCAGCGCCGACATCGCGGCGGGCCGGGCGGCGGACGACGATAGGTTCAGCCTGCTGCGCGTGCCCAACGGTGGGCCGGGCTCAGCGCGCAATCGCGGCGTCGCGGCCGCGACCGGTGAGTTCCTCGCCTTCGTGGACGCCGATGACCTGCTGCCGCCCGACGCGTATGCCAGCCTGCTCGGCGCGCTCGACCAGGGAACGTCGGACTTTGTCTGCGGCGGAGTGCTCCGGCTGACCACGGCCGGGCTGGTCCCGTCCGGGTTGCACGACCAGGCGATCAAGACCAGAAAGCTCGCCACCCACATCAGCCGCGCACCCGAGCTCTGCTACGACATCTCGGTGTGGAACAAGGTGTTCCGCCGGTCGTTCTGGGACGATGCTGGGCTCAGCTTCCCGGAGGGGATGCTGTGGGAAGACCTAGTCGCGATGACGAAGGCGCACGTCCTGGCGCGGTCCGTGGACGTGATCACCGACCCCATCTACCACTGGCGGGACCGGGACAAGGGCGCGCCGTCGATCACGCAGTCACGTACAGCAATCGCCAACTTCCGCGACCGCATCACCGCGCTCGGCCTGATCGACGACTTTCTGCGCGAGCGGGCGACCCCGGCCCTGCTGCGGCATCACCAGCACAAAGCGCTGGTCAACGACCTGTGGCTGTACGTGCGCGACCTGCCCCAGACCGGTGGTGAGTACCAGCGCGAGTTCGTCACGCTGGCGGGCAGCTACCTGCGCCAGGTGGACCGGCGAGTGATCTCGGCGCAGCCGACGACCCGCAAGCTGGCCTATTACCTAATCGCTCAGGACCGGCAAGCCGACCTCGTCGAATACGCGAACTGGCTGGCGGCGAACCCAGGTAGGACTCCGCCGATGGTGCGCGCGTTCGGCCGGCTGCGGGCTGACCTGCCGCTGCGGCGTCCGCGCGAGGCCGGCAGCCGAGTGCCGGCCAGCGTGTTCCTTCCTCAGCGGCGCGAGCTTGACCCCCAGGTTCGGGTCGACTCGATCTCCTGGCGGGACCGGTCGCTGGTAATCGAGGGCAGCGCGTACGTGCCGTCCATGGACATCGCCAGCCGCCGGAACGCCAGCAAGCTCATACTGCTCATGCCCCGAACGCGCGGCCGCCCGCCGGTCCTGCTGCCCGCCCGATCGGTGCGCAGGCCCGACATCACCCAGGCATCCGGTCAGAACCGCTACAACTACGACTGGGCTGGCTTTAGCTGCCGGGTGAGCCCACGCTGGTTTGGCCTGGGTGGCCGCTGGCTTACTGGTGAGTGGGACTGCTACGTACTCGTCCGGGGTCGGGCGGTGTGGCGACCAGCCAGACTGCATACGCCCGGTCCGGAGGCCGAGCACCCGCGGCCGGTCGATGTCGCCCCCGGAGTGAGCCTCGGTGCCCACTGGGTCGGCCGACGACTGCGCCTACGCCTGTCCCGCAAGCCGCCGACCGCCGCCGAGCCCGGCAGCCGACCCGAGCCCGACCGGCTCGCCGAGCCCGGCAGCCGACCAGAAGCCACGGTCGAGCAAACCTGGACCGCTGACGGCAAGCTCGCCCTGCGCGGACCGTTGCCGGAGTCGGCAGCCGACGGGTCCGCATACGAAATCATGCTGCGCCACATCGACGGCTGGGCCAGGCATGTCGTGCCAATCCCCGCCGCGACCGCTCGGCCCGCCGCGACCGCTCGGCCCGCCGCGACCGCTCGGCCCGCCGCGACCGCTCGGCCCGCCGCGATCGAGTCGGCCGAGCGTGGCGACTTCCGCGTCGAGGTGCCGGTAGCCGCCATGGACGTCTTCGGCGATCGCGTCCCGCTCCGCGATGGCCGGTGGTCGATCGCGCTCCGTCGCGCCACGGATCAGCCGGGCGACCTGCACCTGATGACAGTACCGACCGCTGCCGACAGTCGCGAGATCAGCATCGGCGGCAAGACCTACCGCTGCTCAGCCGATCCCCAAGCCGGTCTCGTACTCCACGTCGGCCCCGTGCTCCGGGCAATCGAACGCGGCCGGATCAGGCGCCGTCTCCTCCGCGACCTTTATTACCCCCTCCAGCGAAGGCTGCCGCTGCGTGAGTCGATCCTCTTCGTCAGCTTCGACGGCAGCTCTTGCACCGATAGCCCGCTGGCCATCGCCGGCGAACTGCGTCGTCGCGGCGACCAACGTGAGCAGATCTGGGCCGTGCGTGACCGCTCGGTACCGGTCCCAGCCGGCGCCAGTTCCGTGCTCATCGGCACCGCGGACTACTTCGCCGCGCTCGGCCGGTCGCGTTTCCTGATCGCCAGCGACCACATGGCGGGGCCGCATCGCAACCGCTCGGGCCAGCGCTACGTGCAGACCTGGCACGGCACCCCGCTCAAGCGCCTCGGCTACGACATCATCTCCCCGACGTTCGCCAGCGGCAGCCGGTTTTACGACTTCATGGCCGGCGACGTCGCGCAATGGGATCTGCTGATCTCCCCGAACCCGTTCAGCACCCCCATCATGCGCGCCGCCTTCAAGTACACCGGTGAGATCAGCGAGACCGGCTACCCGCGCGACGACGGCCTCCTGACCGGCCAGACACCAGCCAAGACAGCCATGACCAGGCGCCGGATCGGCCTGCCGGCGGACAAGCGCGTCGCGACTTACGTACCGACCTGGCGCGACAACCAGCACAACGGCTCGGTGTACCGGCTGGAATTTCAGCTTGATCTGGCGGCGGCGCGGCGCCGCCTCGCCGACGACTACGTGCTGCTGGTCAGAGGCCACCACCTCATGGCCGGGTGGGAACTCGCCGCCGCCGAACCCGGTTTCGCCTTCGACGTCACCGGCTACCCGGACATCAACGACTTGCTCGGCGTGACCGACGTGCTGATCACCGACTACTCCTCCGTCATGTTCGACTTCGCGCCAATCGACCGGCCCATGCTGTTTTTCACCTACGACCTCGAGCAGTACCGGGACCAGGTGCGCGGCTTCTACTTCGACTTCGAGGCGGCCGCGCCCGGGCCACTGCTTGCCACCTCCGACGAGGTAATCGCCGCGCTTGCCGACATCGACACGGTCGCGGCTCGCTACAAGCAGGCGCACGCGGAGTTCACGGCGAGGTTCTGCCCGCTGGACGACGGGAAGGCCGCAACGCGGGCCTGTGATCGGATATTCAGTGCTGGCCCGCGGGGGGACGCAGTGCTGCCCCGCGGGCCCCCGCACCCCCCGCGCCTGCGGCCTTTCAAGAGTTAAGCTGCCTGTTTGGTATCTCCGATATATGGCATAACGCATTGCACGTGGGTCAATCTCGCTGGCTTGGGCCGGCGCTGGCAGGAGAGGGGTTCGAATGCGTGGCCCTTGGGCCGGTGCCGCAGGCTCGGGAGAGGCCGTCACCGCGGCCCCGCCGACGGCGGGGCGGCTGTCAGTGGGTGAGCAGGACCCAGGCTCTAACCCAGGCAACCTGACCAGATCAGAGCGGTTGCCCGGCTGGATCACAATCGCCATACCGGTGCTTGCCGCCTTGGTCGTGGGTGGCTACCGGATCAGCGGACCTTCGTTCTGGCGAGACGAAGCGGCCACCATCTCGGGCTCGCAGCGCCCGCTGTCGGCGATCATGGCGCTGACGTTGCACCAGGATGCCGTCCACGGTGTCTACTACTTGCTCATCCACGCCGTGATCGCGGTGGGCGGCAGCGCGGAGACGGCATTGCGGTTGCCATCGGAGATCGCGACCTGCCTGGCCGCCGGGCTGATCGCCGCGCTGGGCGAGCGGCTGGCCGAAACCTCCGGGTCACCGGCGCCGAAGCTCACCGGACTGCTTGCCGGGCTGCTCTACGTGGTCGTGCCGCTGACCACCAGGTATGCGCAAGAGGCCAGGCCGTACGCGCTGACAACCCTCTTCGCTGTGCTCGCCACGTACCTGCTGGTTCGGGCGTCCGCTGGCGGGCGCTGGCCGTGGTGGGCCGGATACGCCGCGGCGCTGACGCTGACCGGGTTGCTCAACCTCTTCGCCGTGTTGCTTATCGTCGCCCACGGCGTAAGCCTGCTCGCGGCGCGAATGCCCCTCAGACGGTGGCTGATCGCAGCCATGACCGCCGGCGTTCTGCTCGTACCGCTCGCGGTGCTGAGTATCAGCCAATCGGGCCAGCTCAATTGGGTGACTCGTCCCGATCCGTCGACGGTAGCCACCTTGATCAGGGACTTCTCCGGCACCACGGTGGTGATCCCGGTCGTGGTGCTGCTTGGTGTGCTGGGCTGCGTGGCCGGAGTCGGCATCCAGCGTGGCCGGGGGATGACGCTCGCGGTTGTGACGCTGCCCTGGCTGGTCGTTCCTCCGGTGCTGCTGCTCGCGATCTCGCTCGCCGACCCGCTCTACGTTGAGCGCTACGTAGTATTTTGCCTGCCGGCGCTGTCGCTGCTGGTTGCCGCTGGCCTGGTCTGGCTGACGAAGCTGACCGGCCAGGCCGCCACGGCACGCGGCATCGCCACGGGCAGCACGCGACTGCTTGCGGTCCTGCCCTCTGCGCTGCTGGCCGCCGCCATCATCGCCGCGCTGATCGGTCCGCAGCGGGCGATCAGGCTGCCGTCGGCCCGCGCGGACAATTTGCGCGCCGTCGCGGCCGTCTTGGCCTCCAACGAGCGGCCCGAAGACGCGATCGTCTACCTGCCGTGGGATACGGCGGTCATCGGCGACGCTTATCCCAGCGCTTACGCCAAGCTGCGCGACATCGGCCTGCGCCAGTCGCCGGTCGCCTCGGCGACGCTCCGCGGGTTGCCGGTCACTCCGAGCGTGCTGTCGGCCAGGTTGCGTGGTGTGTCGAGGGCGTGGACCGTTCAATGGTTCCCCGCGCTGCCATCGGCAGGCGCGGTGCGCACGGGCCTGGTCACAGCAAGCGGCCTGCGCTTGGTCCGCCGCTGGCGCATCGCTTCGGTGCTGCTCAGCCTCTACACGCGAGGTTGACGTACAAGGTGCCCGCCACCTAGCGGCAGTCAGGTGGCGGGGCACGAGCAAGTGGAATCAGCGGATCCGGTCGTCGGTCGCGTATCCACCCTTGTGTTCGCTGGCTGACCGGGAGGGGGTCGGCCAGCCAGCCTCCTACCGCGAGCCAGCGGTCACGCGCGGAGCGCGGGCCGCAAGCTGCTGGCGCAGCTTGCCCCGGCCGCGGTGCAGCCTGGACATGACGGTTCCGATCGGGGTGCCCATCATGGCGGCGACCTCACGGTAAGGGTAACCTTCCACGTCAGCCAGCCAGATGGTCGTCTTGAAGTCGTCAGGCAGTTCACGCAGCGCGGCGAGCACGGCTGAGTCCGTCATCTTGTCCAGCGCTTCGGCCTCGGCCGACTTCGCCGGGCCAGCCAATGGGTCGTTGCCAAGCTGCCAGTCCTGGTTCGGGTCGGCACCATGGGATATGGTCGGCTCGCGCTTGGTCTTGCGGTAGTTGTTGATGAAGGTGTTGGCAAGGATCCGGTACAGCCACGCCCGCAGGTTCGTGCCCGGCGTGAACTGGTGGTAAGCGGTGTACGCCTTGGTCAGCGTCTCCTGGACGAGATCCTCGGCGTCTGCCGGGTTGCGCGTCATGCGCAGCGCGGCGGGGTATAGCTGGTCGAGGTACGGCCGGATCTCCTGGTCGAAAGACATCGCTTCGCAACCCCCCGTGGTTGCAGCCACGGCAGGCACGGTGGCCAGCGCGGGTGTAGTGGCTGGTGCTGTTGCGGCGGCAGTCATGCGAACGTTTGCTCCTTGGCTGGGGCTCCCTCGTACTCGGTCATCTACTAAGACGTCGCAGCGGGCTCGTAGGATTCGTGATCTGGGTTACACGCCAGCTACACACCGTCCTAAAACGTTCTCCATACCTTCAGGGACGCTGCGACCAGCGTTCTGGTTCACTCGACTTTGCCTTCGGCAACTATGACCTGCGGATATTTGCCTGATGTCTGAAAGGTGAGCTACGGTCGAAGGTGAGTCGAGCTTGACCTGGAGGCGAAAGTGGCTTGGACAAGCGGTAAGGTCCCTGCTGACCTGGGCTCGCTGCTCGGCCTGGCGGCCGGGCGGCCAACCGGCGGCCGTGGTTGCTGGCCTGGCGAAGACGACCGATCGGACGCCCGCCCCGGCGACGCCAAGGACAGGCGCGGATGCTGGCCCGACCCGAGCGACCTGCCCAGCGGCGACCTCCACCCCGCCGACGCGATCCGCAAGATTTTCCGAGGCCGCTAAGCCCGAGCCAGCTAAACCCGCTGACACCAACGTCGTCCCGACGTTGCTGTCGGCGACCAGAATCCAACCGCAACGCCGTCCCTGAGCTGCTGTTCCAACGACAACAGCGGGCCGACGTTGCGGTTCAAAAAGGGAGCCAACAGCAACTCAGGGACGACGTTGTCGTCAGCACTATTCACTCAGCAGGACCAGCTGTGACTGGTGTTACGCCAGTGCTTCCGAGCGAGTGTTGTGACGAGAGAGGCTGCTGATCATGGACGCCCGGAGGTCGGGGGGTCTGGAGGCCGGGGGAGTTGGGCGGGGAAGTTAGGCCGGGGCGGGGGCGGATCGGCCTGGGGGCCCGTAGGCGGCTAGGGCGCGGCGCAGGCGGTCGCGGCCGCGGTGCAACCTGGACATGACCGTGCCGATCGGGGTGCCCATCATCGCCGCGACTTCGCGGTAGGGGTAGCCCTCGATGTCGGCTAGGTAGACGGCGGTGCGGAAGTCCGTAGGCAGGTCGCGCAGGGCCCTGAGCACCTCTGAATCGCCGAGGCGGTCGAGAGCCTCCGCCTCAGCGGACCGTACCACCGGGGCGAACGCGTCGTCCCCCTGCTGCCAGCTCTCAGGGAACTCGGGTGCGGCGGCGAGCGCCGGTTCCCGGCGTGTCTTGCGGTAGCTGTTGACGAAGCTGTTCGACAGGATTCTGTGCAGCCAGGCCCGCAGGTTCGTTCCCTGCGTGAACTGGTTGAACGCGACGTACGCCTTCGCCAGCGTCTCCTGGACCAGGTCTTCGGCGTCGGTCGTGTTGCGCGTCATCCGCAACGCCGCCTGATAGAGCTGGCCTAGGTATGGCCGCACCTGCTCTTCGAAGTGGGCGCGGTTGTCCGGCCCCTGTGCTGCGGCGGTCATCGCGTCCTTCGCCTCGTCGCTAATGAACATCACCCCCGGTGACCGCCGACCCTGATCGGCCCATCAACCAATTAACATATCACGGCCAGGTTATGACCCTCCCAAAAGCCGCAGGTCAGGCGCTAGCCCAGCGTTGGCCCGCCCACGGGTGGTCAGATCCAGCTACTGAACCACATTCGCTGGTGCCAGAACGCGTACGGCAGTACCTGCGCCGCGAGCACGGGGTACATGAACGCGAAGTTGGCGAGCACCAACAGCAGGTAGCCGCCGGCAATCACCGCGCCAATGGCACGTCGGCCCGAGGGCGCGTTCACCGGGCCAATGATGTGGCCAATACACAGCGTGATCGCTATCACGAGGAACGGCAGGAACGCGATCGCGTAGAAGTAGTACTCAGTGCGCTGGTCGTGCAGCGCGAACCAGAACCACGGCAGCCAGCCGGCACCCACGCCAACCAGCACCGCCCCGGCTCGCCAGTCCCTGCGGCTGATCCACCAGCCGAGGCAGAACAGGAGGGCGAGGATCGAGGCCCACCAGATCGCTGGGGTCCCGATCGCGAGCACCTCTTGCGAGCACGAGGTTGACCCGCAGCCTTTGGGCGCCGTGTAGAAGAAGGAGACCGGCCGGCCGAGGATCAGCCAGCTCCACGGCTCAGACACATAACCCTGATGAGAGCTCAGGCCGAGGCCAAAGCTCAACATGGACCTCTGGTACTGATACCAGGAGTCCAGCGTCGACCAGATCGGCAGGTGGTTGCCGTTAAGCGCGGCCCAGTTCCGGTCGTAGCCGAGGCTGCTGGTGAACCAGCCCGACCAGGTCGCGGCGTAGGTCACGAACGGGATGGCCAGGAACGACACCGGCAGCCAGGCGACATCGCTGCGCAGCACGCCAACTAGGCGGTCGCGATAGCCGGCCGCCCTGCGGGCGCCCAGATCCCAGGCGATCGCCATCACGCCGAACGCCAGCAGAAACCAGATCCCGTTCCACTTGGACGCGACCGCGCAGCCGAGGAACACGCCGGCCAGCGCCCGTCGCCACCGGATGCCCAGATTCGGTCCGCCGCCGGGCAGATCCGCGCCGGGGACGCCAGGCCCGCCCGCCGCCATGCTAGCCAGGGCCGCGTCAGCGATCTTCCCCCTCATGTGGTCTCGGTCGAGCACGAGCATCCCGAAGGCCGCGAGCACCCAGAACATCACGAAGATGTCGAGGATCGCGGTGCGGCTGAGCACGAGCTCGAGCCCGTCCATCGACATCAGCAGGCCGGCCACGCAGCCGAGCAGCGTGGACCTGGTCATCCGCCTGGTAATCCTGGCGATCATGAAGATGGACAGAGTGCCGACCGCGGCCACCGCGAAGCGCCAGCCGAACGGCGTCAGCCCGAACAGCCACTCGCCGACCGCGATCATGATCTTGCCGAGCGGGGGGTGCACGACATACTCACCGGTGTTCGCGAGAATGTGCGTCCCGCCGTGCGCGAGCAGGTGGTCGACGACGTTCCGGTTCTTGGCGCTGTCGATGGCGTTGATCTCCACGCCATGTTTGAGGATGCCGTAGGCATCGGGCACGTAGTAGGTCTCGTCGAACGTCACGGCGTGCGGTGTGCTTAGCCGGTAGAACCGCAGGAACCCGCCGAACACCGTCACGAGCAACGGACCGAGCCAGCCCCACACCGACGATGGCGGCATCGGCGGCACCAGCCGGTTCCGCAACGAACCGCCCTGCTCCCGATTCGACGTCTCCGCCGCCTCAACCGTCGGCGCGTACCCGAAAGCACTCATCGCAGTCATCGTAGAGCCGTCAGGCAATAGCGTGGACACGATGAACGATGGGACGGGCGAGCGAAGCGGCCGGCTGATTCTCGCGGCGGCGCCGATCGGGCGGCCGCAAGACGCGTCGGCCGCGCTGGTGGCGCAGTTGCGCGCGGCCGAGGTGATCGCCGCCGAAGACACTCGCAGGCTGCGCCGCCTGGCGGCGTCGCTCGGCGTAACTTTCACCGGCAGGCTGGTCTCGTACTACGACAACGTCGAAGCGGAGCGCGTCGGAGGCCTGATCGACCAGCTGACCGGCGGCTACGATGTGTTGCTGATCACCGACGCTGGAATGCCGGGCATCAGCGACCCCGGCTATCGACTGGTCAACGCCGCGGTGGCGGCCGGGATCGACATCACGGTGCTACCCGGACCGTCAGCGGTGACCGCCGCTCTGGCGGTGTCGGGTCTGCCGACCGACCGATTCTGCTTCGAAGGGTTCCCGCCGCGCAAGGCCGGCGAGCGGGCCCGGCGCTTCGCCGACCTGGCCTCCGAACGCAGGACCATGGTCTTCTTCGAGTCCCCGAGGAGGCTAGCGACAACGCTGTCCGAACTGTCCGGCGCCTTCGGCGCCGACCGAAGCGCGGTCGTCTGCCGCGAGCTGACCAAAACCCACGAGGAAATCATCCGGGGAACGCTCGATGAGCTAGCCCAGTGGGCCAAGGCCGACGTTCTCGGCGAGATCACCCTGGTCGTCGCCGGCGCCCCCGCCAAGGTCAGCGCGCTGTCGGTCGAAGAGATCCTCGCCGAGGTCGCCGCCACCCAGCAGGCGGGAAACTCCCGATCTGACGCCATATCAGCCGTCGCGGCCAGACTCGGTCTGCGAAGACGCGACGTCTACAACGCGGTTGTCAACCCCAATATCGGAAATTCCCAAATCAGATAGTCCGATATCCGAATTTCGGAAACGGGGATTTCCGGGCGGACGGCACTGGCCGCTCGCGTTGACTTACCCGGTCCCGAGCGCTGGCCTATAGCGGCTAGCGCTGGCCTATAGCGGCTAGCGCTGACCTCTGGCCGCTAGCGCAGCGAGATTGGCTCTAGGCTTGAGTCCATGTCATCCAGCCGAACGTCACATCCTGGCCGCGCCGGCCTGGCCATATGCCAATGGTCCGCGTCATATTGGGCACGTCTCCGGATTCGGGCTGCCCTGCGACATGTTCTCCAGGTACCACCGGATGGCTGGCGACAACGTGCTGATGGTCAGCGGCACCGACGAACACGGCACCCCGATCCAGGTGCAGGCCGACGCCGAAGGCGTGACCGCGCGCGAACTGGCCGACCGCTATAACCGGGTGATCGCCGAAGACCTGACCGGGCTTGGGCATGTCCTACGACCTGTTCACCAGGACCACCACGCTGAACCATTACGCGGTCACCCAGGAGATCTTCAAGGGCCTGTACGACAACGGCTACATCTTCGGCAAGATCCACGCTCGGCGCGGTCTCCCCATCCACCGGCCGGACCCTTCCCGACCGCTACATCGAGGGCACCTGCCCGATCTGCGGCTACGACTCGGCTCGTGGCGACCAGTGCGACAACTGCCAGAACCAGCTCGATCCGGTGGACCTGATCAACCCGCAGGTCCAAGATCAACGGAGAGACGCCGGTCTTCATCGAGACCGAGCAGTTCTTCCTCGACCTGCCCGCGTTCGCCGACGTGCTCGGCACCTGGCTGCAATCCAAGAGCGGTCAGTGGCGGCCGAACGTGCTCAAGTTCTCCCTCAACCTGCTCGGCGACCTGCAGCCCCGCGCGATCACCAGGGACCTGGACTGGGGCGTGCCGATCCCGCTCGAAGGCTGGCTGGATCGGGCCGACAAGCGGATCTACGTGTGGTTCGACGCGGTAATCGGGTATTTGTCCGCCTCGATCGAGTGGGCTAAGCGGTCCGGCGACCCGGACGCCTGGCGGGCCTGGTGGCAGTCGCCCGACGCCGAGTCGTACTACTTCATGGGCAAGGACAACATCGTCTTTCACTCCGAGATCTGGCCCGCGATGCTGCTCGGCTACGGCGGTAAGGGCGGCCGTGCTGGCGAAAACCAGCCGAGCAAGGCCGGCTCGCTCGGCGAGCTGAACCTGCCGACCGAGGTCGTCTCGTCTGAGTACCTGACGATGGAGGGACGTAAGTTCTCCTCATCCAGGTCAGTCGTGATCTACGTGCGCGATTTCCTGTCCCGCTACGACGTGGACGCGCTGCGCTACTACGTGGCCGTGGCCGGCCCGGAGACCCAGGACACGGACTTCACCTGGAGCGAGTTCATCCGGCGCAACAACGACGAGCTGGTCGCCAACTGGGGCAACCTGGTGAACCGCAGCGTCTCGTTCGCCGCCCGCAACATCGGCTCGATCCCGGACCCGGGTCGAGCTGAACGACACCGACCTTGCGATACTTGAGCGCTCCCGCAATTCTTTCGCGAATAATCGGCGAGTCCTTGTCCCGGTCGAGGTTCAAGAACGCGATCACCGAGACGATGCGCACGCTCGCGGAGGCGAACAAGTACCTGTCCGACCAGGCGCCCTGGAAGCTGCGCGAGTCCGACCCTGAGCGGATGAAGACGATCTGCCACGTGGCGCTCCAGCTTGTGGATGACGGCAAGACGCTGCTGACCCCGTTCCTGCCGAGGTCGTCGCAGAAGGTGTTCGAGATGCTCGGCGGGCAGGGAAGCTGGGCCGACATGCCGCGGATCGACGAGGTCGCCGAGGACGAAGGCCGCCCGTATCCGGTGATCACCGGCACTTACGACGGCCAGGCGACCTGGGGGTCGGCGCCGATCAAGCCGGGTAGTCCGCTGGCGCCGCCGACGCCGCTGTTCGCCAAGATCGACCCGGCCGTAGCCGACGATGAGCTGGCCAGGCTGCGCGGCTACGACACCGAGTCCGGCGAGCCCGGTTCATGATCACTGACGCTCCGCTTGCCCCGGCTCCCGAGCCGCTCCCCGCGCCAGCGTTCGACTCGCACACCCACCTGGACATGATCACGGCGCCGGTCGATCAGGTGGTCGCGGCGGCGGTCGCGGCTGGCATCACCGCGATGGTGACCGTGGGCTGCGACGTGGAGTCGTCCCGGTGGGCGGCGGCGCAGGCGGCTGAGTACGCGCGGGTCTACGCCGCGGTGGCGATCCACCCGAACGACATCGCCCGCGCCGAGACCTGAGCCGGGACGCCGTGCTCGCCGAGATCGCCGAACTGGCGGCGCTGCCCGACGGTGCGCGCGGTCGGCGAGACTGGCCTGGACTACTACCGCGACCATCGCGCCGCCGAGCGTTGCAGCGGGAGTGGTTCCGCGCCCACATCGAGATCGCCAAGGCGACCGGCAAGGCGCTGATGATCCACGATCGCGAAGCCCACGATGACGTGCTCGACATTTTGGCCGAAAGCAACCCGCCAGAGCATGTGATCTTCCATTGCTTCTCCGGCGACGCGGAACTCGCCAAGCGCTGCGCCGAGGCTGGCTACGTGATGAGCTTCGCCGGCAACGTGACGTTCCCCAGCGCGGCGGCCTGCGCGAGGCGGCGGCGGTCGCCCCGGCCGATCTGATCCTGGTCGAGACCGACGCGCCGTTCCTCACCCCGGTACCCAACCGCGGGCAGGCAGAACGCACCCGCCCAGGTCGCCCACACGCTGCGAGCGATAGCCGAGGTGAAGGGGATGGACGTGGCCGAGTTGTGCGCGGCTGTGATGGCCACCGGCGAGCGAGTTTTCGGGGCCTGGCGGGGGGAGCCGGAGGGGCGTCCCCCGGGTTGGCACGGTAAGGATGGGCTTGTCACGGACCAGCCAGGCGGTCGCGGTGACCAGGGCCGGGTTCGCCCGGCCGCACAGCGCGGCCGGTGATCCCGACGCCCAGCGCAAGCTCTGCGCGGGCATGCGGTCGGTTGTGCTCGATCACATGCGGGCCAGGCTGGAGGCGCGGACCATCTTCTTCGACGGGCAGGTAGCCGCCGCGATCGCGGCCGGGATCAGGCAGGTCGTGGTGCTCGGGGCGGGTTACGACGACCGGGCGCTGCGGTTCCGCACGCGCGGGCGTGACGTTCTTCGAGGTTGATCACCCCGATACCCAGGCCGACAAGCGGGCCCGGCTTTCCGCGATCCGGCGGGTCGGCCGGCCGGTCCTGGTCGCCGCCGACTTCAGGCACGACGACGCTGCCGTCGTGCTCGCCGCGGCGGGTCATGACCAGGTGCGGCCGAGCCTGTTCCTGTGCGAGGGGCTGCTGGTCTACCTGGACGAGCAGGCCACGGTGGGCCTGCTCGGCGGGGCCCGGGCGGTCGCGGGCTCGGGGAGCGTGCTGGCCGCCAGCCTGTCGGTTCATGCCGACGGGCTCGACTCGGCGCTGGTTCTGGCTCGTGCGAACGCGCGGCGGCGGACGGCCAGCGCCGAGCCGTGGCTGACCATCCTGCCGGCTGAGCGCCCAGGTCGTCGCTGCTGGCCAGGGCGGGTTGGCTGGTCGACCGCTCGGCCGACGCGGCCGATCTCGGCACCGGGCGTCGAGCCTGGCCGGTCACTGCTGGTGACCGCCAAGCCGAGCTCGGTTAGCGTGTGCCCAGTGGACCAGCCCCAGTGGCCAGCGCGGCCGAAGCCGACCGGTCAGCGCTTGCTCGGTCCGGCCGATATCAGGCAGCTCGCCGCCAGGCTAGACGTGCAGCCCGGCAAGCGCCTCGGCCAGAACTTCGTCATCGACGCGGGCACGATCCGCCGCATCGTCGCGCTAGCCGAACTGAGAGCCGGACGATGTCGTGCTTGAGGTCGGGCCAGGTCTGGGTTCGCTGACGCTCGGCCTGCTGAAGCGGCTGGCCAGGTGGTCGCCGTCGAGATCGACCCGGTGCTGGCGGCCGAACTGCCAGCGACGGTCGCGGCGCGGGCGGCCGCGCTGGCCGATCGGCTCGACCGTGGTGACAGGCGGACGCGGTCACGCTTAGCGACGTTGCCCGGCGGTCAGCCGACCACGCTCGTGGCGAACCTGCCGTACAACGTCGCCGTGCCCGTCTTGCTCAACCTGCTCGAAGTGTTGCCGTCGATCCAGCGCGCGCTGGTCATGGTGCAGGCCGAGGTCGCCGACCGGATCTGCGCGCCGCCCGGCAGCCGGACCTACGGGATGCCGTCGGTCAAGCTGGCCTGGTACGGGACCGCGCGGCGGGTCGGGACGGTCTGCAGGACCGTGTTCTGGCCCGTGCCGAACGTCGACTCGGCGCTAGTCGCGTTTCGCGCGCGGCGGCCGTGGGCGCTGAGCCCGTGGTGAGCCGCCCCGTGGTCAGCCGTACCGGCGGTGTTCGAGGTGATCGACGCCGCGTTCGCGCAGCGGCGCAAGACGCTGCGGGCGGCGCTGGCGTCATGGGCCGGATCGGCTGACGCGGCCGCAGCGGGTGCTCGAGGCGGCCGGTATCGACCCGGCGTTGCGCGGCGAGACGATAGACGTGACGCAATACATCCGGATTGCCGCAAGCAGCGGCCTCTGCGCGTAGCATCATCGAATCGTGGCGCACGTGACACAGATCACCAGACGGGCGGGGACTACGTCACCGTGCGGGTGCCCGCCAAGATCAACCTGCAGCTTTCTGTCGGGTCCTTGCGCGGCGGACGGTTACCACGACTTGGTAACGCGTCTTTCACGCGGTCTCGCTGTTCGACGAGGTCACGGTGACCCACGCGGACCGGACCAGCGTGGTGGTGAGCGGCGAGGGCGACTGGCGAAGTTCCGCTCGGGCAGGCCAACCTTGCCGTCAAGGCCGTCGCCGCCCTGGCGAAGGCGACCGGGAGGCGTGGGCGCGGCCCGGTCGGGGTGCGGATCGAGATCCGCAAGCGTATCCCGGTCGCGGCCGGGCTCGCTGGCGGCAGCGCCGACGCGGCGGCCGCCCTGGTCGCCTGCAACGAGCTGTGGGGAGCGGGTGCAGCGGCGCCGAGCTTGGTGAGCATCGGCGCGCAGACTCGGCAGCGATGTGCCGTTCGCGCTGGCCGGCGGCACGGCGGTCGGCCTTGGCCGGGGCGAGCAGCTCACCCGGGCGCTGGTGTCCGGCAGCTACCACTGGGTGCTGGCCTTCGGTGCCAGCGGTCTGGCCACGCCCGGACGTTTACGCCGCCTGCGACCGGCTCAGGGCTGCCCGGGCCAGGCGATGGACGGAAGGCTCACGTCAAGGCGCCGGCAGCTGAACACCGAGTTGATGGCCGCGCTGCGATCCGGGCGACCCCGCAGCGGTCGGCCCGCTGCTCATCAACGACCTGCAGCCCGCCGCGCTGTCGCTTGCAGCCTCTGCTGCGCCGGGCCCTCGCGGCCGGCCGCGAGCACGGTGCGCTAGGGGCGATCGTCTCTGGCTCGGGACCGACCTGCGCCTTCCTCGCCAGTGACCCCGACGCGGCTAGCGACCTCGCCGTCGCGATCACCGGGTGCCGGCGTCTGCCGCGCGGTCGTCCAGGTCACCGGCCCGGTGCCGGGCGCGAGCCTGGTTGACCCGCTGACGGTGACGTGAACCCGGTGACGGTGACGTGAATCTGGTCAACCTCGAAGCAGCGGTCAAGGCCTACGGCACGCAGCGGCTGCTCGACGGCGTCTCGCTCGGTGTCGCGGCTGGTGACCGGATCGGCGTGGTCGGGCGCAACGGCTCGGGCAAGACCACGCTGCTGGCGGCGCTGGCCGGCGCCGCCGACCTGAACTCTGGCCGCTCGACGAGGGTGCGGGACGTCGCGATCGGCTATCTGCCCCAGTCGGAGCAGCTGGGCGGGTCGGTGCGGGAAATCGTGTTCGGCGACCTGCCCGAGCACGAATGGGCAGCCGACGCGCAGGGGCCGCGGGCTGCTCGGCCGCGCTGATCGCCGATATCGACGCTGGACGCCTGCGCCGAGCGGCTGTCCGGCGGTGAGCGCCGCCGGGTCGCGCTCGCCGCCTTGCTGCGCCGTGACCACGACCTGCTGCTGCTCGACGAGCCGACCAACCACCTCGACATCGAGGCGATCGGCTGGCTGGCCAGCTACTTGACGACGTATGCCAAGGCGTTCGTGGTGGTCACCCACGACCGCTGGTTCCTCGACGCGGTCTGCGACCGCACCTGGGAGGTCGCCGACGGTCAGGTGCACTCCTACGAGGGCGGTTACTCGGCCTACGTGCTCGCCAAGGCCGAGCGGGCCAGGCTCGCCGCGGCGACCGGACCAGCGCCGCCGCAACCTGCTGCGCAAGGAGCTTGCCTGGCTGCGGCGCGGGCCGCCGGCGCGAACAAGCAAGCCGAAGTTCCGGATCGAAGCCGCGACCGCGCTGATCGCCGACGAACCTGCCACCGCGAGACGGGGTGGAGCTGTCGCGACTCGCCGCGGCCAGGCTCGGCAAGACCGTGATCGACGTGACCGACGTCACCGTCGGCTTCGGTGACCGGACCTTGCTCGACGACGTCACCTGGCAGCTCGGTCCTGGCGACCGGGTCGGCGTCGTCGGAGTCAACGGCAGCGGCAAGACCACGTTGCTGCAAGTGCTGGCCGACAGGGCTGGTTTTTGGTTGGTGGCTGGCACCGTCGTGCGGGGAAAGACTGTGCGGCTCGGGTATCTGACCCAGGAGCCGGCCAGTGTCGAGCCCGGGCTGCGCGCGCTTGAGGCGGCCGAGCAAGTACGGAGCAGCGTCAAGATCGGCAAGGGTGAGCTGTCGGCCAGCCAGTTGCTCGATCGGCTCGGTCTGCGCGCCGACCGGCAGTGGACGCCGGTCGCCGAGCTGTCCGGCGGCGAGCGACGCAGGCTGCAGCTTCAGATGGTGCTCATGGCCGAGCCGAACGTGCTGCTGCTCGACGAGCCGACCAACGACCTGGACATCGAGACGCTCACCGAGCTGGAAGACCTGCTCGATGGGTTCCCCGGCTCAGTCGTCGTGGTGAGCCACGACCGGTACTTCCTGGAGCGGGTGACCGATCACGTGCTCGCGATCGTGGATGAGAAGCTAGCGTTCCTGCCGGGTGGGGTGCAGGAGTACCTAGATCGCCGGGCGGCTGCGACCGTTGCCGCTTCGTCCGCCGCCCAGTCACCGAAGGCCGGGTCGGCGTCACCGTCAATCTTCCCCGGCCAGGCTCCGTGAGGCGAAGAAGGAACTGGCTCGGCTCGACCGGCAACTCGCCCGGCTGGCCGACCGCGAGACCGAGTTGCACGACGCGCTGGCCAACGCCGCGACCGACTACGCCAAGCTGGTCAAGCTCGGCGACGAACTGCGCACGGTCGAAGCCGAGAAGGCCGAGGTCGAAGACCGGTGGCTAGCCCTAGCCGAAGAGACCGCCGGCTAATTCCGCGATCATGGTCCACGCCACCCCGACCCCGCGACCCCCGACCCCGCGACCCCCGACCCCGACCCCGCGACCCGACCCCGCGACCCCCGACCCCGCCACCCCCGACCCCGCCACCCCGCGACCCGACCCCGACCCCGCGACCCCGCGATCCCGCCACATTCAGCCGACTCACCCCACATCCCCCGCGATGAATTGCCGCATCCAGCCGGGAAAACAGGTATGAATTCGGCAATCCATCGCGCCGGCGGGCGGCCCGGCTGCGATGGATTCGGGAATCCATCGGGTCTGGGCGGCGGCCAACCCTTGCCACAGCGGCAGCGCACATGACGGGGAACGTAACCCAGATCACAGTCGTCACACCGATCACAGCGATCCCAGGCCACAGGACGCTAGCCGATGATGGCGTGCCAGAATGCCTCGGCGATTACGTGGTAGCCGGCGTCATTGGCGTGCTCGTTCGGCCCGCGTGGCCGCGGTGCGCACATCCAGGTCAGCGAGCACACCGAGAGCACGTTGGGCGGGGTGATGTCGCTCCCGGCTGGCTGGCGTCGGCGTCCAACCGCCCCAGAAAAGTCCGCGCTTCTGAACGCGCCGAACACGTCAGCCACCCGCGCGCCGAAGCGGTGATAGCGAGCGGCCAGAATATGGTTGACTCCGGCCGCGAATCCCTCGGTGAGCAGCGCGAGTTCCTTGCCGACCTGGCTGCTCCGCCACAGGCCAAGCTCGGGAACGTAGTAGGTCATGCCCACGATCAGTACTCGCTTGCCCGCGGCCTTCCTTAGTTTCGCCATGATCGTGGCGACGTTGCGCTCGGTCTGAGTGATCCGGCCAGAAAGGCAGCCGAAGATATGTGACGCGGGCTGGCCGAGCACGCACGAGTTGGGGTCGTTCGCACCGATGTCGATGGTGACCAGCGCGACCCGGCCCTGGTGGCTCCGCAGGAACCCGGTGGCTTCGGCAAGCTGGTTGCCCGCTCGCATAACGGCAGCGGCCGCCGTAGACCATCGTCGCCGTCGTCTCGCCCGAGCAGCCGAGCTTGACCAGCCGCAGCGCTGGGATGCTGGCTCGCAACATCGTTTCGAGCTGGTCGGGATAGCCCTGGTTGGTCGACCCGTCGCGCCCAGTCGGCCCAGGCTGTACCCCTTGCGCCAACGAGTCACCAAGCGAGAGGTAATAAGCGGGCTTGACGCCGCGATGGCTGAGCCCAGCGTAGAGGGCAGCAAGGCCAGGGGCGGGGAGGGCGGCCACCTGGCCGTGCTTGGCTGGCCCGGTTGAGCCGTGGGTGCACCCGGCTAGCAGCAAGCCGGCCACCGCACCAGCAGTCAGGACACCTCTGGCGTTCCCACGCATCGCGGGCAGTTTACTGTCGCCTCGGCACTGACTTGGCGCCCGCGCGGCGTCGACGGCACCACCGTCACGGCTTGCCGTGGTTGTCGAACGGGGTCAGCAGCACCCGCAACAGCGACGGCCAGCGCCGCGCGCTGACCAGCGTCAAGACCGGCGAGCAGCTCCCGCTCATGGGCGAGCAGATCGGTCAGCGCGGCGTCGGCGACGATCCCTGCCCAGATCGGTCAGCCGAACGAGCACACCGCGCCGGTCGTTCGGATCTGGATGCCTGGCGACCAGGCCGGCATCGGCCAGCCTGTCGATCCGGTTGGTCATCGTTCCGGACGTGACGAGCGTCGCGTGCAGCAGCGCTCCCGGGCTGAGCTGATACGGCGGCCCTTGCCTGCGCAGGGCCGACAGCACGTCGAACTCCCAGGTCTCCAGCCCGTGGCCGGAGAAGGCGGCCCGCCTGGCTATGTCCAGGTGCCTAGCGAGCCGCGACACCCGGCTCAGCACCTGCATCGGCTCAAGGTCAAGGTCGGGTCGCTCGGCGTGCCAGCCAGCCACCAGGTCATCGACCTCGTCGCGCAACTCGCCTTGCTCGCGCGGCTCCCGCGGCTCGCGCGGTTCGCGCACGTCAGAAGCGATCGCATCCACTGACGCAGCATATCTCTTGACATCGAGAGTTAGCCCCGGTAGAAGTTGAGAAAGAATCTCGATATCAAGATACTGTCGACCGTGCCAGGTAGCTGACTCGACGGCGGGCAACGTTGGAAGGAGACCGGCGATGTGGGATCCGAACCAGTACCGGCAGTTTGGCGACGAGCGGTCCCGGCCGTTCTACGAGCTGGTCAACCGGATCGGCGCCAGCGACCCGCATTCGGTCGCCGACATTGGCTGCGGTCCGGGCGAGCTGACGGCTGACCTGTGCCGACGCTGGCCGGATGCCGACGTGCTCGGCGTTGACAGCTCAGCTGAGATGATCGCCGCGGCCAACGGGGTGCTCGCTGGCGCGGGGGGTTCTGGGGGGTCGTCCCCCCGGGCTGGCACCGTCGGCCTGCGGTTGCGGTTCGAGCACATGGACGCGCGTGAGTGGAAGCCGGATGAGCCGGTCGACGTGATCCTGTCCAACGCGATGCTCCAGTGGGTACCCGACAACGAATCGCTCGCTGGTCAAGTGGGTTGACTATCTATCCGACGGCGGCTGGCTAGCCTTCCAGGTGCCGGCCAATCACGACGAGCCAACTCACCGGCTGCTGCGCGAACTCGCGGCCACCGACCGCTGGCGTAACCAGCTCAGCGATGTGGCACTAACTAGGCAGGGGGCCGACCCGGCCGACTACCTAGGTCTGCTAGCCGCGACAGGCTGCGTGGTCGATGCCTGGGAGACCACCTATCTGCACGTGCTGACCGGCGAAAACCCGGTGCTCCGCTGGATCAGCGGCACCGGCCTGCGCCCAGTCATCACCACGCTGAACGACGCCCAGCGGGAGGAGTTTCTAGCCGAGTACGGGGCGATTCTTCGCGAAGCGTACCCAGCGTCACCTTATGGCACGGTTTTCCCGTTCCGCCGCGTCTTCGTAGTGGCCCACAAGCCCTAGCTCTCCGAGAGGGGACAGGGTGCGGGGCAGGCGGGGGTTACCAGGGCTTGGGGCGCTCGCGGAGGATGCGAACGGCTTGGGGCGAGATCTTTGGCTTGGGGTCGAGCTGCGACATGCCGTTCCAGGCCAGGTTCACCAGGTGGGCGGCCATCTCCTCAAGCTTGGGCTTGCGTACGTCCAGCCACCACTGGCCGGTGAACGCGACCATGCCGACCAGCATCTGGGCGTACATCGGGGCCAGCTTGGGGTCATAGCCGCGCTCCTTGAACACGTCGGCCAGGATGTACTCGACCTGGCCGGCGATGTCGCTGATCAGGCTCGCGAAGGTGCCTGAACCCGAGGCCGGGTGCGAATCGCGGACCAGGATGCGGAAACCGTCGCTGTTGTCCTCGATGTAGCGCAGCAGCGCGACGGCGGCTACCTCGAACTTCTCCATGGTGTCTTCGCCGCTCAGCAGCGTCGGTCGCCATCCCGAGAAACCGGTCGACCTCGCGATCGACGACGACCGCGTAAAGCCCTTCCTTGCCGCCGAAGTGCTCGTAGACGACGGGCTTGGAGACGCCGGCCTGGGCGGCGATCTCCTCGATAGAGGTGCCGTCCAGGCCGCGCTCAGCGAACAGGCGGCGGCCGATGTCAAGGAGTTGCTCGCGCCGCTCCTTGCCGGTCATTCGCTTACGGCCGGACGCCGGGGGTTGGCTGGTCACTGCCCCATCATGCAGGCATACGCGACCGATCAGCTAATCGGATTCGCCGCGCCCCGCTTGGTCATCGAGCCGAGTTCGCGGGCCGCGCCCACCTTCTTGCCGGTCAGGCGGTCGGCATCTGGCCAGCGAACATTCGACACCCAGCCGAGCTTTTCCGCCAGCCAGATGCCGCGGGCGGCGATGTCGATCTGCCCCTTGAACACGCCGTGCCGGGCGCAGGTCGGGTCGGCGTGGTGCAGGTTGTGCCAGGACTCGCCGAACGAGAGCACGGCCAGCCAGGCCACGTTCCTGGACTTGTCCCTGGCTTCGAACTCGCGCTTGCCGAACGTGTGGCAGATCGAGTTGATCGACCAGGTGACGTGGTGCAGGAACGAGACCCGCACCAGGCCGGCCCAGAAGAACGCGATCACGCGCGCCCTGCCAGGACATCGTCCAGAGCCCGACGATCAGGGCCGGGGCGAGCAGGGTCACGGCGACCAGGACGGGGAACAGCTTGTTCACCGCGCCGATGTCGCCGTCGGCCAGCCAGTCCGGGGAGAACTTCTGGTGTGAGGTGGACGTCGCGGTCGAACAGCCAGCCCATGTGCGCCCAGACCAGGCCCTTGGTGAGGGCCTTGCAGTCGTCGCCGAACCGCCAGGGCGAGTGCGGGTCGCCTTCCTTGTCGCTGTACTTGTGGTGCCGGCGGTGGTCGGAGACCCAGTCCAGTATCGGTCCCTCGATGGCCAGCGAGCCGGCTACGCCGAGCACGATCTTGAAGGCCCGGTTGCCTTGAACGAGCCGTGGGTGAAGTAGCGATGGAAGCCCATCGCGATCCCGAGCCCGGACAACAGGTAGAACGACGATTCCGACCAGGACGGTCTGCCAGTTCAGGAAGCCCCAGATCCAGGCGACCGGTATGGCGGCGACCAGCGCGAGCATCGGCACGCCGGTGAAGATCGCGACGGCGGTGCGATGGGCTGTGGAACTTGCTAGTGGCTCGACTTCCGGACGTCGGTGCATCGCGCCCGGCCGGCGTCGGCTCGGCCGTCTGGTCTGGGCGCGATGGAAGTCGGTAGTGGCGGTCATCACGGTTCCTCGTTGGCTCGAAGGGGCCGGTCGGAAGAGCGATCGCATAACCGAGGTCATGGGCCGACGCGAATACGCTTACGTAACCGTAGCTTACGGTACCGTAGGTTTCCCGGGTGCCCTAGAGACATGTTCCACAGAATTCAGCCTCCGCACCTGTGGTGTTCACTGCACGTGACCAGCGCATGAGGCTAGTGGCTACCCAAATCGCGCCCGCTCAGTCGTGATCGACGATGAAACGTTGACGCGGCCGGGGGCAGCTCGCCATCCATGTGACACATGACATAGCTGGCGCCGGTACAGTGTCCTACAGTCACTAACCCTTCCCGGGTCGTCTAACCGGCAGGACCAGGGTTTTTGGTGCCCTTAACCGAGGTTCGAATCCTCGCCCGGGAGCTCTTCCCAGACAGCGTGGGCCCCGGGCTGTCGCTATAGCAGCAGCTAGGAGCCCACGCTGCGGGCAGTTTGCCGCCCGGGCGGCAACTGCCCGGCGGCTCAGGGCGTTTCGGCGAACTCGGCGCGGACGCCGAGCAGGCGAACCGGGTCCCGCCTGGTGAACCCGTCGAACGCGGTGAGCGCGGCCGCCTCGATTGCCGCCGGGTCCGCGGTCGGCTCGGCGAGCGGGCGACCGTGCGTCTTAGTGAAGAACGGCGCGTAGCGCACCTTTACCACGATCCTCGCCGCCGGCCGTCCCTCGGCGGCCACGTCGTCGCTGACAGTGGCCGCGATCCGAGCGACTTCGATCCTGATTTGGTCCCAGTCGGCGAGATTCTGCTGGAATGTGACCTCTCGGCTACGTGATCGGGGCACGTACGGCTCGTCGGTGACCTTGGACAGGTCGATGCCGTGGGCTAGCTGCACGAGCCAGGGACCGATCGTCGGACCGAAATGCGGTGCCAGCGCGCGCGGAGAGGCCGACGCCAGTTCTGCGACCGTCGTGATCGACAGCTCGGCCAGGCGCTTGGCGGTTCTCGATCCGACGCCCCACAGCGCGTCCGTCGGCTTATCGCCGAGGGTCGCGAGCCAGGTCTGGCTGGTGATCCTGAACACACCGGCCGGCTTGCCGAAGCCGGTCGCGATCTTTGCCTGCAGCTTGTTCTGCCCGATGCCGACGCTGCAGTCAAGCTGCGTCGCCGCCTTGACCTGTTGCTGTACCAACCGGGCGAAGCTCATCGGATCGTCGGTCTCCACCGCCAGGAACGCCTCGTCCCACCCCATCACCTCGACCACCGCGGCGAGCCCCGCAGCGTCGCCATGACCACGGCCGACACCGCCTCGTAGGCGGCGCGGTCCACCGGCAGGAACACCGCCTGCGGGCACCGCTGGCCGCCGTCCGCAGAGCCACCCCGGAATGCACGCCGTAGGCGCGAGCTTCGTAGGAGGCGGTGCTGACGACGCCGCGCTTGGTCGGGTCGCCGTCGCCGCCGACCACGATCGGGCAGGCCGCGCAGCTCCGGCTTGCGCAGTACCTCGACAGCCGCGATGAACTGGTCGAGGTCGACGTGCAACACCCATAGCGCCACACCCCAGTGTCGCAAAATTCATGTCCCTCAAAGCGAGATGCCAGGCGTCGGGTGCCGAGCTTGTCTGGTACCGGCCAAAATGACTGGTAGCGGACCTGCCCCGAGATCTGTGCAGGTATTCTGCTGAAGTCGGGGGTAGGTTTCCGCACGTTCCGCGAGCGTCAGCGACATCAGGGAGTCAAACCGAGTGAGCGCATCGCGTCCTGCCGCCGTCATCGTGCTCGCGGCGGGCGAGGGTACCAGGATGAAGTCGGCCATCCCGAAGGCGCTGCAGCGGGTCTGCGGGCAGACGATGCTCGGCCACTGCCTCGCCGCCGCCGCCGAACTCTAGCCAGAGCGGCTGATCGTCGTCGTCGGCCACGGCGCTGACCGGGTGGCCGAGCACGCCCGGCAGCAGGTGCCGGACGCGGTCATCGTCGTGCAGGACTACCTGGGCGGCACCGGGCACGCGGTCAGGGTTGTGCTCGAGACCGTCGGCTCTTTTCGCGGGCACCGTGATCGTGACCTACGCGGACACCCCGCTGCTGCGCGGGGCGCACGCTCGCGAGACTTGCCGATGAGCGCGACCGGTCGGACGCGGCGGTTGCCGTGCTGACCGCTCACGCTCCGGACCCGACCGGGTACGGCCGGATCATCAGGGACCACCGATGGCGCATTCGCCGTCGATCGTCGAGCAAGCCGACGCCACGGCCGACCAGCGCGCGATCAACGAGATCAACACGGGCATGTACGCCTTCGACGGTGCCTCGCTACCCGGCGCGTTGAAGCTGGTCAGGACCGACAACGCGCAAGGTGAGGAATATCTCACCGACGCGGTCTGCGTGCTCCGCGGCGACGGTCACCCGGTGGTCACCGTTAACTGCCCTGATTTTGAAGAAATTCAGGGCGTCAATGACCTTACCCAGCTTGCTCACGTGAACAGGGTGATGAACACCAGGTTGCTTGAGTCGGCCATGCGCACCGGTGTCAGGGTCGCCGACCCTGACACCACCTGGATCGACGTCAGCGTCGGCCTCGCCGCTGGCGCCTACATCGGGCCAGCGACTCAGCTTGAGGGCAGCACGACGGTGGCCGCCGGGGCGAGCGTCGGGCCCGGTTGCCTGCTGCGCGACACCGTCGTCGGTGCCGGCGCGACGGTGATCCAGTCGGTGTGCGAATCCGCGGTGATCGGCGACGGCGTGCACGTCGGGCCGTTCGCGCACCTGATGCCTGGTACCAGGGTGGACGCTAGGGAACCGGTAGGCGGCAGAAAGCCAGTGGACGGCAGAAAGCCAGCACAGAGAAAGTAGAAATCTGGTGACGGTCAGCGCCGGTACAAATGACAAGAGGATGATGCTCTTCTGCGGCCGAGCGCATCAGGAACTTGGCCGGGAGATCGGCGATTACCTGGGGATCCAGCCGACTCCTACCACCTTGTTCGACTTCGCCAACGGCGAGATCTTCGTGCGGTTCCTTGAGTCGGTCAGAGGCTGCGACGCGTTCGTGCTGCAGAGCCACACCGCTCCGATCAACCAGTGGATCATGGAACAACTGATCATGGTTGACGCGCTGAAACGCGCGTCGGCCAAGCGGATCACAGTCGTCACGCCATTTTTCGGCTATGCCAGGCAGGATAAGAAAAGCCGTGGCCGGGAGCCGATATCGGCCAGGCTGATGGCCGACCTGTTCACCGCGGCTGGCGCTGACCGGCTGATGGCCGTCGACTTGCACACCGCGCAAATCCAGGGGTTCTTCGACGGGCCGGTTGACCACCTGTTCGCGCTGCCGATCCTGGCCTCGTACCTGGAGGACAAGCTCGACCTTTCGCAGGTCACCGTCGTCGCGCCGGACGCGGGCCGGGTGCGGGTCTGCGAGCGGTGGACGGACCGGATTGGCTGCCCGCTGGCGATCATCCACAAGCGTCGTGATCCCGACGTCGCGAACCAGGTCAAGGTGCTTGAGGTCGTCGGCCAGGTGGCCGGGCGGACGTGCATTCTGGTGGACGACATGATCGACACGGGCGCGACGATCGCGAACGCCGCTGAAATCCTGTTCGCGCAGGGCGCCGCCCAGGTGATCGTGACCGCTACCCACGGCGTGCTGTCCGGCCAGGCGGTCGACCTGCTGAAGAACTCATCGGTCGGCGAGGTCGTCGTCACCAACACGCTGCCGATCCTGCCGGACAAGCAGTTCGATAAGCTGACCGTGCTGTCGATCGCTCCGCTGATCGCCCGGGCCATCACCGAGGTTTTCTCGCAGGGCTCGGTGACAAGCCTGTTCGACGGCCAGAGTTGAGTGCGCTGATCGTGGGCTAGACTCTTCGTCGGCTAGACTCTGCCAAAGAATTCCGCCATTCCCGCCCGTCTCAACAGGAGCGCGTCGTGCCCGAAGTACACATGTCCGCGATCGTGCGGACCGACCTCGGCAAGGGTGCCGCCCGGCGTGATCGGCGGGCTGGCCTCGTGCCGGCGGTGCTCTACGGACACGGCACCGAGCCGAGGCACCTGTCGTTGCCTGGTCACGACGTACTGCTCGCGTTGCGCACGGCGAACGTGCTGATCCGGATTGACGGCCTCAAGGGCGGGAGCGAGCTTGCCCTGCCCAAGGCAATCCAGCGCAACCCGATCAAGGGTACGGTCCAGCATGTCGACCTGATCCTGGTCAGGCAGGGTGAGAAGGTCACGGTCGAGGTGCCGGTGACGGTGATCGGTGAGGTGGCCGCTGACGGCCTGCTCGATCAGCAACTAGTCCAGGTAGCTGTCGATGCCGAGGCGACCAACATCCCGCCGGGCATCGAGATCAACGTCGAAGGCATGACGGTCGGCACGTCGGTCACGGCCCGTGACCTGACCTTGCCGCCCGGCGTCACTCTGGCTATGGAGCCTGACCTGCTGGTGCTGCACGTGATCGCGGCGCCGACGGCGGCCCAGATCGAGGCCGACCTTGGCGAGGTCGCCGAGGCTCCTGAGGCGGTTGAGCCCGCGCCGGAGGCCGCGCCGCCGCCTGCTGAGTAACCGGCCCGGTACCGGGTGCCCAAGCTCGGCTGGTTCCGGGGGTCTGATCCGGCCGGTTCGGACGCGCGCTGGCTCATCGTCGGTCTCGGCAATCCAGGCTCGGACTACGCCTCCAGTCGCCACAACGCGGGCTTCATGGTCGCTGACCTGCTCGCCGAGCGGATGGGCGACGGCTTTCGGCGGAACCGTCAGCGGATGCTCGCGGCCTCGGGAAAGCTGGCCAGTCACGCCGTGATCGTGGCTAAGCCCATGTCGTACATGAATCTGTCCGGGGGACCGGTGTCAGCGCTCGCTGGTTACCTCAAGATCCCCGCCGAGCAGATCATCATCGTCCACGACGAGATCGACCTGCCGTTCGGGCGGATCAGGCTGAAGTGCGGTGGCGGCGACGGCGGGCACAACGGGGTCAAGTCGGTCACGTCGGCTCTGCGTACCAGTGATTTCAACCGGGTCAGGATCGGGGTCGGCCGCCCGCCCGGCAGCCGAGAGGCCGCGAACCACGTGCTCGGTGACTTCAGCAAGGCCGAGCGCAAGGAACTGCCGCTGCTGATCGAGCGCTCCGCTGACGCGGTCGAGGCTCTCCTTGAGCGCGGGCTGGAGGCCGCGCAGAACGAATTCCACGCGTCACCCAGGTGAACAGCGGGTCCTCGCAGACTGGCACACAAAGTGTCACACCGACTTCGCTAAGGTCCTGATCAGCCTCGATAAGGCGTGATCTAATCGATCATGTCCTAGACGGGTGGGTATTGGGTGGCCGAGGAGGGAGGTTCTGGTGTCGGGACACGCCGTCACTAGCACCTCCGCCAGGGTCCAGGCTGGCCTGGCCGCCATCGGCACCGGTCCGTGGACAGCGCGCTACCTGCTCCTGGCCGGGCTGGCCGACGCCTGCTGCGGCCTCGCCGCCGGATTGCTCGCCTACCAGATTAGGTTCGACGACTCCGGTCACCATCCTGGTGAGTACCTGGCGCTGAGCCTGACGCTGCCGCTTGTCTGGCTGCTGACCCTGGTGCTGGCCGGTGCGTTCGACGCGCGCTTCATCGGCGTCGGGACCGATGAGTTCCGGCGAGTCCTCAACGCGGGGACGTTCCTGATCGCCGCCGTCGCGATCTTGTCGTACGCCTCCAAGGCCAACCTGGCCCGGGGGTACGTGGTCATCGCGCTACCCTGCCTGACGCTGTTCGACCTGCTCGCCAGGTACGCGCTACGCAAACAGTTGCACCGGGCCCGCAGCCACGGCTTCTGCATGCGCAAGGTCGTCGTGGTCGGGCACGCCTACGTGGTCGCCGACATCGTCACGGTGTTGCGCAGGGAGACCTATCACGGACTGTCGGTCGTCGCGGCCTGCGTGGCCGACACCGTTCCACCTGGCCTGCTCGATGACATCCCGGTGACGCCCGGGCTCGACGGGGTCGCCGAGGTGGTCGGGCAGTACGAGGCCGACACGGTCGCCGTGCTCGCCTGCCCCGAGATGGCGGGGGCCAGGCTCAGGGACCTCGCTTGGGACCTGGAGAAGTCCGGCACCGAGTTGTGCGTGGCACCGGCACTGCTCGACGTGGCCGGGCCGCGTACCACGATCAGGCCCACGGCCGGGTTGCCGCTGCTGCACATGGATCATCCGGAGTTCAGCGGCGCCCGGCTGATTATCAAGTCCGGTTTCGACAAGGTCTTCGCGCTTGTCGCGCTCGTTGTATTCGCGCCGTTGTTCGCCCTTCTGGCGCTCGCGATCAAGCTAGATGACGGTGGTCCGGCCTTGTTCAAGCAGACCAGGGTGGGCAAAGACGGGCGCGCGTTCTCGGTGTACAAATTTCGCACCATGGTGCCCGACGCTGAGCAGCGGAAGGCGAGCCTGACTGGACAGAACCAGCAGCAATGGCCGCTGTTCAAGATCAGGCGTGATCCCAGGATGACCAGGCTCGGCGCATGGCTGCGGCGCTGGTCGCTCGACGAGCTTCCGCAGCTTCTCAACGTGCTGACCGGCGAGATGTCGCTGGTCGGCCCGCGGCCCGCCCTGCCGCAAGAGGCCGCGATGTATGGTGATTACGTCAGGCGCCGGCTGGCCGTCAAGCCAGGCATGACTGGCCTGTGGCAAATCAATGGCCGGTCCGACCTTTCCTGGGACGAGTCGGTGCGGCTGGATTTGCGCTATGTGGAGAATTGGTCGCTGATGCTCGACCTGCAGATCCTCTGGAAAACCTGGGCCGCTGTGGCTCGCGGCTCAGGCGCGTATTGAAGCAGCTAGCCCGAGGCATACTGGAGCGCACGTGGTTTTCCCTTCCGATGACCGTTTTGCTCGTGATCTCGCCGCCTCGGCGGGAGAGCGGCTGCTGGCTATTCGCGCCCAGGCGACGGGTGATGACGAGCGCAGGCGGGCCGGTGATCTCGGTTCGCAGGAGTACATCGCGGCTGAGCTGGCCAGGCTTCGGCCCGACGACGCGGTGCTCTCTGAAGAGGCGGCCGACGACAAGGCGAGGCTGAACGCCGACCGGGTGTGGATCATCGACCCGCTGGATGGCACCAGAGAGTTCGGGGAGGACGGCCGGGTGGACTGGGCCGTGCACGTCGCGCTCTGGGAACGCGGCGAACTCACCGCGGGAGCGGTGGCACTGCCCGCCCAGGGGACGGTGCTCAGCACGGCTGAGCCACCGCCAACGCCTAAGCCGACTTCTACCGCGCCGCTGCGGATCATTGTCAGCCGATCTAGGCCGCCCGAGTTTATAACTCGGCTAGCTGGGCACATCGGCGCTGAACTTGTCCCACTCGGCTCGGCTGGTGCTAAGGCCGCGGCCGTGATTACCGGCGAGGTTGATGCCTACGTGCACGCTGGCGGCCAGTATGAATGGGACACGGCAGCGCCGGTCGCCGTAGCCGTGGCGGCGGGGCTGCATACATCGAGGATTGACGGCTCCAGACTTGGCTACAACTCCGAGCAGCCATGGATGCCGGATATCCTAATCTGTCCCGTCCCACTGGCCGGCCTGCTGCTGAACGCGATCAGCGCGGTGCAGTCGGGTACGCCATAGGAGCAAACGCGGAGTTCGCCAGATGACAGTGCCACGCTCTGATTACCAGCTGTCGCAGCTTGATGTGCTGGAAGCCGAATCGATACATGTAATGCGAGAGGTTGCCGCCGAATTCGAGCGACCGGTCCTGCTGTTTTCCGGCGGTAAGGACTCGATCGTGATGCTAGCGCTCGCCGAACGCGCGTTCCGGCCAGCCAAGATCCCCTTCCCGATCATGCACGTGGACACCGGGCACAACTTCGATGAGGTGCTCGCCTTCAGGGACCGGCGGGCGGCCGAACTCGGCGTCAGGCTGATCGTCGCTTCCGTGCAGGAGTCCATCGACGCCGGCCGGGTGGCCGAGGAGACCGGCCGGTGGGCGAGCAGGAACCGGCTGCAGACCACCACGCTGCTCGACGCCATCTTTGACCACCGCTTCGACGCCGTCTTCGGTGGCGCCAGACGGGACGAGGAGAAGGCCAGAGCCAAGGAGCGGGTGTTCTCGTTCCGCGACGAATTCGGCCAGTGGGACCCGAAGAACCAGCGGCCAGAGCTGTGGAGCCTGTACAACACCAGAATGCGCCGGGGTGAGCACATCCGGGTGTTCCCGCTGTCCAACTGGACCGAGCTGGACATCTGGCACTACATCGAAAGGCAAGAGCTGGAAATCCCGTCGATCTATTTCGCGCACCACCGCTCGGTGTTCGAGCGCGACGGCATCCTGCTCGCCAACCACCCGTTCGCGAACAAGGCTGACAACGAGGCGCCGTTCGAGACGATGGTCAGGTACCGCACGGTCGGCGACATTAGCTGCACTGGGGCGGTCGAGTCCACCGCGGCGACGCTCACCGAAGTCATCACTGAAATCGCCGCGACCAGGATCACCGAGCGCGGCCAGACCCGGGCCGATGACCGTACCAGCGAAGCCGCGATGGAAGACCGCAAGCGGGAAGGTTACTTCTAGATGGACATTCTGCGGCTAGCCACCGCCGGCTCGGTCGATGACGGCAAATCCACGCTCATCGGGCGGCTGCTCTACGACTCCAAGGCGATCTTCGAAGACCAGCTTGCCTCGGTCGAGCGGACGAGCAAGGAGCGCGGTGAGGAGTACACGAACCTGGCCCTGCTCACCGACGGCCTGCGCGCGGAGCGCGAGCAAGGCATCACGATCGACGTCGCCTACCGGTACTTCGCCACGCCTCGCCGGAAGTTCATCATCGCCGACACCCCGGGCCACACCCAGTACACGAGGAACATGGTCACCGGGGCATCCACCGCTGACCTGGCGATCGTGCTCGTCGACGCGAGGAATGGGCTGACCGAGCAGAGCAGGCGGCACGCCTTCCTGACCACCTTGCTCAAGGTCCCGCACCTGGTGCTGGCGGTCAACAAGATGGACCTGGTCGGCTACGACTCGGCGGCGTTCCAGCTGATCGCCGACGAGTTCACCGCGTTCGCCACCAAGCTCGACATCGGCGACCTCACGTTCATCCCGATCTCGGCGCTGCATGGCGACAACGTCGTCGAACGCTCGCTCGAATATGCCCTGGTACAACGGCCCGTCGCTGTTGCATCACCTTGAGCACGTGCACATCGCCTCCGACCGCAACCTGATCGACGTCAGGTTCCCCGTGCAGTACGTGATCAGGCCGCACCAGGCGACCGACCCCGAACTGCACGACTACCGCGGCTACGCGGGTCAGGTGGCCGGCGGCGTGCTCAAGCCCGGTGACGAGGTCATGCACCTGCCGTCTGGGCTGACCTCGGTGATCAAGCGGATCGACGGCCCGTCCGGCCCGATCGACGAGGCCTACCCGCCGATGTCGGTGACCTTGCTGCTCGCTGACGACATGGACATCTCGCGCGGTGACATGATCTGCAGACCGCACAACCAGCCGCATGTGACCCAAGATGTCCAGGCGATGGTGTGCTGGATGGCCGACTCGCCCATACTGACCCCGCGAAGCCGGGTAGTCGTCAAGCACACCACGAGAACGGTCAAGGCCCTGGTCAAGGACATCGCCTACCGGCTCGACGTCAACACGCTGCACAGGGACGAATCGGCGCAGCGTCTCGGGCTTAACGAGATCGGCCGGGTGGGGTTGCGGCTGACCCAGCCGATCTTCTGCGATCCCTACGGCCGGAATAGGGTCAGCGGCGGATTGATATTGATCGATGAGGCAACGAGCGCGACCGTAGGCGCCGCGATGATCACAGATGCGGGCTGAGCCGCTCAGGTGAGCGCCGCTGTCACACCGACCCACACAGGGTGGCGCGCACAGTAGGAGCCTGCACCGCCTAGGCGAGAGCAGGTGAGCCGGACCAATGCTAGACGCAGCCGCAGGACGAGCGTTTCGACGGGCCACGGTGGTGATCGCCAGCGCACTGCTCGGCGCGGCCTGCTTAAGCCTGACCGCGTCGGCCGCGCGCGGTGACACCCGCGGCGGTCCCGCCGGGCCGACTGCCCGGACACTGGACTCCAGGCCGGATGTCGGCACCCCGCACTTCCCGGTCAGGACGCCGACCGCGGAGCAGATCAGGCAGCTAGTGCAGTGCGGTGGCATCATGTACGCGGTCGGCAATTTCTCCGTCATCGAGCAGGGCGGGCACAGTTATGTCAGGCACGACGCGTTCAGCTTCCGTGCCTCCCGGCCGTTCACGCTGACCAGGTGGAACCCCGACGTCGCTGGCGAGGTCAACTCGATCACGTTCCTGGCCGGGCACTGCGGCTTCGCCTACATCGGGGGCAAGTTCAGCTCGGTCGGCGGCCGTAAGGCTGTCGATATCGCCGAGGTCAGCGCGGTCGGCACCGGTGCTCTCGTTCCCGCGTTCGGCCACGTCGCCAACAGGCCGGTCGAGACGCTGGCGAGCTATCGCCAGCACATCCTGGCTGGCGGCTACTTCACCACGATCAACGGCAGTTCGGCCGACCAGTACATGGCCAGCCTGAACCCGCGCACCGGCCACGACGACCGGCTGTTACGGCTGCACATCAGCGGTCACTACGTCTATCCGGGCGTGGCGTCCAACGGCACCCGGATCTTCAACCAGCAGATCAGCCACAGCGGCATACTCGATCTGGTCGAGGGTGATTTCACCTTGGTCGGCGGGCAGCAGCGCCGGCAGATTTTCATGCTGAATCTCGCGAGCAAGCCGCACGCGACAGTCACCGGCTGGTCGTCGCCGCGCTTCGACGGCGGTAGCGGTTACCCGCCGCGCGGTCACTACTACAACTGCAGCGACGCCGAGCCGTTCTACATCCGGGCGGCGGCGTGGTCGCCGGACGACGACACCGTGTACGTGGCGAGCACCGGCTACCGGCCCTGGAACTACCGGAACCGCTTCCCGCTCATGGGGTTGTGCGACATGGCGGCGGCGTTCACGGCCAACCAGCATTTCGCGTCGCTGAAGTGGATCAACTACGACGGCTGTTACTCGCTGTATTCGGTGGCTGCCGACAGCCGGACCGCCTACTTCGCTGGCCACGAGCTGTGGTCGCAGAGTCCGAACGGCTGCAAGGACTTTAAGCACGATCCGCACGCGATCTTCGCGCCCGGCTTCGAAGGACTGTCGCCGCGCACTGGAAGGCTGACGTTCAACCCCACTCGCTCGCGCGGCCTCGGCGCCGATGACCTGCTCGTGACCAGCGCCGGCCTGTGGATCGCCAGCGACAACTACCGGGGCAGCCAGATGTGCGGCAAGGTAAACGACCTATCCGGCATCTGCTTCCTGCCGTATCGGTGATAGCCGCGCTCCTCGGCGGGCGTGGTCGGACGGGCGCCGTGCGAACAGGACCGCTCCGGTCCGTTCCCGTCCGGGTCGATCACCAGCTCGGCCTCGACCGCGAAGCCGGCCTCGGGCAGTGCGGGCCGCTCCCGCGACCGAGGCATCGCCCAGGGGCAGGTCGGTCATGGAGCCGACCTCAAACCGCAGCCCGGGATGCTCGCGCCGGGCAATGTCGATCATCACCGGCGACAGGTCAATGCCGAAGGCATCCAGGCCCTCGTCGCGCAGATGGGCCGTGACGTGTCCCGGGGCCGCAGCCCACGTCCGCCACCGGCCCGCCTCCGGCCTCGCGGACCAGCCCGGCGAACAAGGCCAGCGCCGCCCGCAGGTACGGCTCCCCAGCCAGACCCGCGCGCGTCAGTTCCGCGTAACTGCCAGCGACAGTGTCGTAGGAAGCCCGCGTGTCGGCCAGCCAGTCGGCGGTATCCACCAGCGGCACTCTAGCGCCGAGTCTGTCAACGGGCACCTGGCGGGAACGGGCTGGTCATCACTGGACGACCCGCTGATCAGCTCCTTTCACTCATCGTAGCCTCCTGTCACTTACGGTCACTTTTGTGATGTCACAGTAAAGAAGCGTCTTAGCCAGGCAGAATGGCTGCTTTCGGGTAGGGGCAGATCCGTTTCGACGCAGGGCTGGTGTTATGACGTTCGGTGACTTCCGGGTCATTTACCTCGGCGGCATGGGACGAAGCGGCAGCACGCTGGCTGAACGGCTGCTCGGCGAGCTTCCAGGTGTGTGCATGGCTGGCGAGCTTGTACATCTGTGGCAGCGGGGCGTCGCCGGCAACGAGCGGTGCGGCTGCGGGGCTCCGTTCGGCCGCTGTGAGTTCTGGTCGGCGGTGGCGCAGGCGGCGTTCGGCGGTTGGTCGAAGGTCGACCTGGGGCGGATCGCGGACCTGCGGGCCCGCGTCGATCGGACCAGATTCATCCCCGTGCTCGCCCGGCGGGCGGCGCCGGAGCGGGTGCGCGCGGACCTGGGCGAGTACACCGGCTACTACCGCTCCCTCTACCAGGCGATCGCCGAGGTCAGCGGCTGCCGGACCGTGGTGGACTCGAGCAAGCACGCCTCGCTCGCGTTCTGCCTGAGCCGTCGCGGCGATCTGGACATGCGGGTGATTCACGTGGTGCGGGACAGCCGGGCCGTGGCTTACTCGTGGACCACTCGGGTGCGGCGGCCAGAGGCGCAGGCGCAGAGCTACATGACGAGGTACTCGCCGGTACGGGCGGCTCGCGAATGGAACCTGCAGAACGGGGCGCTCCAGTTGCTCGCGCGCGGCCAGACGCCGGTGCTGCGGGTGCGGTACGAGGACCTGGTCGCCGGCGTGAAGCCGACGTTGCTGCGGATCGCCCAGTTCGCCGGGCTGAGCGTCGACGAGCCGGGTCTGGCCTTTATCGGCAACGGGGAGGACGGCGGGGAGCAGGGACAGTGGGCCGAGCTTGGGCAGGGGCATTCGGCGGCGGGTAACCCGATGCGGTTCACCACCGGAAAGATCAGCATCCGGGCTGACGATCGCTGGCAGACGGCTATGCCTGGCCCGCAGCGTCGAACGGTCACCGCGTTGACCCTTCCTCTGCTTCGGCATTACGGCTATATGGGCGGCGCCTGGTGACCGCGTGGCCGTCGGTTGGCGTCGTCGTGCCCACGCGCGACCGTCCCGCGTCGCTTCGCGCGGCGCTCGCCGCCATACACGCCCAGGACTACCCGGGCGCACTCAGCGTCGTCGTCGTGTACGACCGATGCGAGCCGGACCTCGCGCTCGCTGACGGGGACCGGGTTCGGGTGCGAGTCAACGACCGGTCACCTGGGCTCGCTGGTGCCCGCAACACCGGGATCCTGGCGCTGGATTCCGACCTGGTGGCGTTCTGCGACGACGATGACGAGTGGCTGCCGGGCAAGCTCACCCGCCAGGTCGCCGCTCTGATCGGCTGTTCGGGTGCGGAGTTCGCTAGCTGCGGCATCAGCGTGCGCTTTGGCGGGCGGATTATTCCTCGCACCGTTGGCCAGGCCGAGGTGACTTACGCCGAGTTGTTGCGTTCGCGGCTGGTGATGGTGCACGCATCGACGTACCTGATCTGGCGATCGGCGCTAGTCGAGGGCACCGGCGACGGCGGGATCGGGCTTGTCGACGAGTCCATCCCTGAGAGCCAGAACGAGGACTGGGACCTCGCCCTGCGCGCCGCTCGGCGTCGGCCGATCGTCAACGTCGATGAGCCGCTTGTCCAGGTCACATGGGGAGCCAGTTCCTACTTCTCGCGACAATGGGAAGCCAAGGTTGCTAGCCTGCGCTGGATGCTCGCGCATCACCCGGACATCGCCGCGTCCAAGCCCGGCGCTGCGCGGGTCTACGCCCAGATCGCGTTTGGCTATGCCTGCCTGGGCAGGCGAGGCGAGTCGTGCCGGTGGGCGGCCAAGGCGATGCGAAGCAACTGGCACGAACGTCGGCTACCGTTCGTGGTCGCGGTAGCGTCGGGCGCTGTTTCGCCAGAGCGTGTGCTGCGAACGCTGCACGCGCGCGGGCACGGGATCTGAGCATGGCTGCTCGTGTCAGCGTTGCCGGTGCCGACTTCGATCTGCTTTGCCACGCCGACCTCATTGACCACGTGGTCGCCGCCATTCGTGCTGGCACGGGCGGAACGATCGTGACCCCGAACATCGACATCTGCCACCGGATCAGCCGGGACGCGGCTAGTCGGATGTTCGTGCGCTCGGCGTCGCTGGTTGTGCCCGACGGCATGCCGCTCCTGTGGGCGGCGCGGCTAGCCGGGAGGCCCTTGGTCGAGCGGATTACCGGCGCCGACCTGATTTACTCGCTCTCCGCCGCCGCAGCGGCTAACGGGTGGCCGGTGTACTTGGTGGGCGGGCTGCCGGGTGCCGATGGGCGGCGGTCAGCGGCGTCGTTGGCCGCTGACCGGCTCCAGGTTTTGAACGCCGGGCTTGAGGTTGTCGGCGCTTACGCCCCGCCCGTCCGGTTTGATGCGGAGACCGACGATGTCGAGGTGCTGGGCAAGGATCTGGTCGAGACCGAGCCGAAGATCGTGTTCGTCGGGCTGGGGTTCCCTAAGCAAGAACAGTTGATCGCGCGGCTGGCTCAGTGCCTGCCGGATGCCTGGTTCGCGGGGTGCGGTGCCGCCATCCCTTACGCGGCAGGCGAACTGCGACGGGCGCCCGAGTGGATGCAACGCTGCGGCCTTGAATGGGTGTTTCGCCTGATCAGTGAGCCGCAGCGGCTGGTCGGCCGGTACCTGGGCCGAGACCTGCCGTTCGCGCTCCGGCTGCTGATCCGATCAGCCTGGCAGGGTCGACGACGCCGCAGCCAGGTGCGCCGGTAACAACAGCAACGGACCAACGGCGCTGTGCGGGGTGCGGCTCTTGGCCCATAGGTGATAGAGCGTTTATTCCGGGCTCGGGACAGTGGCGATCGGTCTGGACGGCATCCACAGGGCGGTGGGTGGCGGCGAGACTCCGCGATCATGGAAACGCGATTACCACGGAAGCGCAGCCGCGATATATGACAGCCAGACTCCGCGATCATGACCGGAACCTTGATCACGGAAACAAAGCCGCGCCTTGACGGGCCAGGTGTCGTGATCATCGGCCTGGGTATCGCCAGCGCGCAGCCGGGCGCGGGCAAGAGGCGGGGGTGCGGGAGCGGGGCTAGCGGCGCCAGCTGGGGATGGCGTTGAGCCAGGGAATCAAGTGCTCGTCGAACGGGATGAAGTGCTCGTCGAGCTTGGCTCTGAGCGCTTCCGGGATCGGTGATCTGGGCCGGGCATTGTGCCGCTCAAAGGCCGGGTAAGCCAGCCCACCAGGCCCACCAGGCCCACCAGGCCCACCAGGCCCGGCTAGGTCACCGAGCTGAGCTAGACCGAGGAAGTCGAGCACGGCGTCGTACACTGGCTCGGGCTTGGCGAAGAAGTCTCCGCTGTCCACCACGTGGATCTGGTCCCGGCCGAACAGTCGTTCCAGCCGCCCGAGCTGCTCCGCGTACTCGCCGCGCGCCCGATAACCGTGGTGCTGGTGACTATGGCTGAGATAGCCGGGCTCGGCAACAATGCGCTCGGCCTCGCCGTTCAGCCGCTCGGCCTCAAGTTCGATGGCTCGCTCGAACGACTCGTTTTCGAACCCGCGGGCAAGCTCGTGCGCGTAGGCGGAGTACGCCCGCTCTACCGGATCGCGCACCAGCACGATCAGCTTCACGCCGGGCAGGTCGGAGGCTATGCGTTCGGCTGCGAGCGGGTGGAACAGGTAGTAGGGGCTCGACTCGAACGTCAAAAGTCCTCGGTGACCCGCGAGCGGGAAGTGCGCGCGGTACCAGCCGATGCCGCGGTCGTAGTTCATGTCGAAGTAGTGCACGCCCTTGTGCAGTACCGCCTTGCGCACGCCGGGATGGGCGGCGAGCGCGCGGTACATCGAGGTGGTACCGCAGCGCTGTGCCCCGACGATCAGGAAACCGGGGAGCATCCGCAGCGGAGCGGTCACCAGCCCGGCAGTCACCGATATCGCGTGCGCTGCCCGCTTGGCCGGCGGCGACACTGACCTATTCGGCGACACTGACCTGCTCACAGCGCACCCACGCCTGACTCGATCGCCGGAATCAGCCAGCGGCCGACCGCACCGAGCCGCGCGCCGGCGTCCGCCTGCCGATCGGCGATGTACCGGACCGATAGCTCGCTCAGATAGGCCAGCGCGGTCAGGCGGGCTTGGGCCGGCGACAGATCGAATGGCGCGAGCAGTTCCGGCGCGACCCCGACACACTGGGCAGCGGCGGCAGCGGGGTCACAGCGCGGCCGGACAACCCGGGCTTGCAGCCAGTAGTGCAGCGCGTCGAAGCCGACCGGGACGTCGGCCGCGAACCGTTCCCAGTCCCATACGAGCAGGCCAGCGCTGGTGCAGGCCAGGTTCCACGGGGTCAGGTCGCCATGCCAGCAGCCGAAGACCAGGCTGGTCGAACCCGCGGCGCCAGCCAGCCGGATGATCAGTGCCCGCAGCGCCTCGGCATCGAGTCCGCCCTCGTCCGCCGCCCGCGCGAGCCGGTCAAGCAGTCCCGTGAGATAGCCGCTATCCGGCAGCGTCGCCGATGACAGGCCGACCGAACCAGCCACCTCGACCATCGCCGCGGTCAGCTGGACATCGGTGAGCTTGGTGCGGCCGAGCCAGGTCGGCAAAGCGTCGAGCAGTAGCACCGGAAGGCCGTTCCAGGTCCCGTGGCCCAGAACGGTCGGCGGCCGCAGCGCGGTGAGCTTGACCTCGCTGAGCCGCTTCAATGCCAGCTGCTCGCCCCGCACCAGGTCAGCGGTCAGCGGGTTGATGCCGATCTTCGCGAACCCGATCGTGTCACCGGCCGGCGTCAGCAGTTGCAGCACCGGCTTGCGGTTCGCTCGCGGTGCACCCACGTGCAGGCTAACCTCCATCGGCTCCGGCCGTCCGGCCAGTTCGGCCAGATACGAGCCGATGGTCTCGCCGCCATCGGGAACGCTAATAATCAGCCGATCGCCCAGTACCGGCCGCAGCCCGGCTGCCAGCATGATCGCGAGGACCCTGGTCGCCACCCTGGCTTTCACCGACGCGGGCTCGCCGTACCGGCGCACGGCCGCCGTCGCCGCTTTGCGCCCGGCCGGAACGACCAGCTTAGGTCGCCCGGCGCCCGGCAGCACGAGGAGTTCGCGCCCGCCCGGCCCGCCCTCCGCCCCGCCACGAGCAGACCGCCGGCTCGTCAGCACGGCGCTCGCGGGCGGCGGCCACAACAGCCGACCGACCTCGGTGAGGTAGTCCGCCGACCCCATCCTGGCACCGAGCGCCGGAGCCGTCATTGCGGCTCCCGCGGAATCGCGGGCCGGAAGTACAGGTTTGCCGCCAGCCGTGCGAACGATCTCAGCGCCTGCTTATGGTTACCGAGCCAGTAAGAGAACGGGTTGCCGTTGCTGTCATCGCCGTTCGCGTCGAAATAAGCGATCGCCTTGATCTGGCTATGCCTTTCGGCGAAACGCCCGGCGGCGGTCAGCCACGCGGGCCAGGCCGAGGCCGGTCCGTTGACCGCGAACTCGCCGATGATCACCGGCTTCTTGGTGTGCGCCGCGAAGGCAAGGAACGGCGCGGCGGCCTGCTGCAACGACTGGAGCGGTGAGAACGAGTAGACGTCCGCGCACACCCAGTCGACCTCGGCGTTGCCCGGGTAGAACGGCTGCGCGCGACCGTTGCCGAAGCCGTATCCGGTCGGGCACCAGACCCAGCCGACATTGCGGGCGCCCGCCTGGCGGAAGATCGCCCTGATGTGATCCCACGCGCCGATGTAGGCGGCCGGCCCGTGGATGGCCCATTGCAGGTTAGGCCGGTCCATCTCGTGCCGGAACTCCATCAAGATCGGCCGGTGCAGTCCCTTGATGGCCTTGGCCCTCGCCATGATCATCTGGTCGTAGCGGCCCGCGATGATCGCCTTCGTATCGGGCGTGCCACCCCAGGTGAGCAACAGCACCTTCCCCGCGTCGACGAAGCTGCGATCGGCCTGGCTGGGGAACGGCTGGGTCCACGGATGGTAGGTGTGAATCAGCTCGAGCGGCCGGTCGATCTGCTGCTGGAACGACCGCACGGCCGCGACCTGGGCGGGCGAGGAATAGCCGGTCGGCTGAACGTAGGCGCCGAGGTAGGCGCCAGACGCCGGTACCAGGGGCCCGGTGACCCGACTCGCCGCCGAAGGCTGGCTCCGGCCGTGGTCAGCCGGGTGATCGGCGGTGGGCTGCGGCTTGTGACTCGCGGCGATCCCGATCCCAACCGGCACGCCGATCGCCAGAATCGCGGTCGGCACCGCGGCCAGCGCGGCCAGTCGCCATCGGGAACGTGACCGTCGCCGGTGGTTCACCGAGGAATTGCCATGGCAGGAAGCTGAGCGGGAAGCTGAGCTCTCAGCGGGTTGGGCCGTCCGGCAACAAAATGCACCGCGATTATGAAAATTGCCAGCAGCAATGTGCCGTACAGCAGGCCGCTCAGAGCGTCGGTGAACCAATGCAGAGACAGGTACACCCGGCTGTATGCCTCATTGAAGCCAAGCGCGCCGACGGCTGCCGCGATCGCGATCGCGGTTCGGCGCTGGCCGCTGAACTCGCGCCAGAGCAAGTATGCGATCAGGCCGTAGAACAAGATGACCCGGTCGCACCCGCCCGAAGGATAGGTGCCGAGCGGGCTGGTCGGCGGGCCAAGACGGTGGAAGACGTGCCGCAGCGCCAGCGTCGTGAAGTGGTCGGCCACGATGGTTGTCGCCAGCACCACCGGTGGCAGCCACTTGCGCTGCCGCCACGTCACCGCGAGGCAGGCCGCCGCCGCGAGCGCGGCGCCCCAAGTGGTCCACGTGTCGCCGAGCTTGGTGAGCCGCTTCATCAGCGCGGCCATGACGTGGACCTGGTGCTTGCTCATCCAGCCGAAGATTGGCTTGTCGATCGCGAGGCCGTGATGAACCACGACGAGGCCGAGCGCGCACATCACGCCGAAGACGACGAGCGTGCCTGCCGCGGCGACCGCGCCGAACCTGGCCGACTCCCACGCCGCGTCGGTCAGGCCAGCGGCCATACCCGACGCCTTGTGGCTGCCACCGCCGTGCGGGGCAGCCGATGCCAGCGGCGTTACCCGGGCTGCCGCATCCCTGGTAATGAGCAGGTACGCGGCCCCGGCGAGTATCGCCAGGCCGAGTGGCCACACCAACGCGACCAGGTACCTAAGCACTGTTCACCCCCTATGTTCGATCGGACTATATCCCGTATTACGGGCAGCTGGAGGGTCCAGCGAAGCTGCCATAGTCCGGCCGCCATAACCGCGCAACCTATCCCTATCGCGGTGATGGTGACTGTGACCGTGCTGCCGGCCCAGATGCGGGCCGCCAGCGGGATGATCGCGAAACTCAGCGAGGTGAGCAGCACCGCGGCCGCGGTGCCAGAACCGAACGGATGGACGCGAGCCGCCCAGGCGACTTGCACGAGCGGCACCAGGTTGGTGATGCCGATCGCGGCCGCCCAGCCGATCGCGGCGCCGGTGATCCCGAACCTCGGTATGAGCGCCAGGTCGACGCCGACGTTGACGCCCATCGCGAGCAGTCCGTTGGCCAGGCTCCAGCTGCTCCGCCCGGTCGTGATCAGCACCGTGTCCACCTGACCGCACGCGGTCGCGACGAGCATGGCCAGCGCGAGTATCAGCATCACCGTGCTGCCGGTGTGATAGGTCCGGCCGAAGATCGCGAGCACGTCGGGGCCGAAGATCGCCGCCAGCAGATAGAGCGGCCAGGTGAGCAGGATCAGCCAGCCGGTGGTCGCCTGGTAGACGGCGTTGGCGCCGGCCCGGTCACCGAGCGCGAACAGCTTGGTCAGTTGCGGCTGCGCCGCCATGCTGATCGCGGCGTTGCCGAGCTGGCCCGCGACGAGAAACCGGGTGGCGGCCGTATAGACCGCGGCGTCAACCGGTCCGCGCAGGATCCCGACGAGCACGATGTCAAGCCGCTGGATGACGATCTGCGCGACGCTGGCCAGCGATCGCGGCGCCGGTGAACCGCCAGAACCCTTTCGCGTTCGGCTTGCCGTGCCGATTGTCGCACGATTGGCTGGTTAGTGGCCAGGCGGCGGGCCGGAACGGTGATCTTGGCCGCCGTGAGCTGCCGGTGGTGCCGGCCGCATGATCCGGCGCAGGCAGATCAGGGCGGCGAGGCTGGCGCCGAGGTAGGGCGCCGCCCACAGCGGAGCGAGCAACACCGAACTGCCAGCCAGCGCGGCGGCGATCACCCCGATCGCCTGCAGTCCTGCCGCGCCCGATCCGGTCGACGAGCACCGTGGGCCGCATGTTCTGGTAGCCGCGGGCGGCACCGAGCAAGGTGTCTGCCAGCGCGGCGAACGGCAGCGCGACGGCCAGTGCCCGCAGCGAGGCCGCGACGTTCACCGCGCTCGACGCCGCCCGCCGACTGACCGTCGATCAGCAACTTGGCCAGCGGGTGGGCGAAAACGATCACCGCGATCGCGCCGACAATAGAAGAAAACAGCACCGGGATCACGGTCGCCCGCATGATCGCGGGGATCCTGCGGTCGGCGTGCAGTGCCCGCAGCCTGGCGATGAAGTAGATGGTGCCGTTGTAGGCACCCAGATTGGCGACCCCTTCGACGATGAGGAACAACGACATCGCGATGAAGAAGGCGCCGGCCACCGGCTTGGAGAAATTCTGGGTGACGACCACCGTGAGGCCGAGGCTGGCGATCGCCGAGAACAGCGCACCGCCCAGGTTCAGCACGCCGCCTCGGGCGACTCGCGCGAGTTCGGCGGGCGGCTCAGGCTGACCGGTCGCTGCCTCGAACGCGGCCAAGTCGATGGCGGGCAGCGGCAAGGTCTCGGCGAGATAGGCGAGCGCATCGCCGTCTGGGCGGTTCACTGATCGGCGGTCGCGGCCCGCTGTCGCTGATACATGCCGTTCTTCCACATCAGAGCGTAGGCGAGCATGGTGAAGCCAAGCGGCGCGGGGACGGCGTCGTAGGTGAACATGTAGACGAAGGACAGCAGCAATACCAAAATCCCGACCATCGCCTCCGGGCTGGGATCGCGCCGGTAGTACCAGATGCCGCTGGCGAAGAAGGCTAGGTACAAGCCGGCACCGAGCACCCCGTCCGACGACCAGCAGCAGCCATAGCTGCCCGGTACTGCCTACTTCGAGCTGGCCGCAGGTCGGGCACTTCAGCGACGGGCCGATCGCGATCGAGCGCGGGCTGCCCCGCTCTTGCCTGGTGTCGCCGAAGCCGATGATCGGCGAGGCTAGCCCGTCGGTGATGGCCAACCCGGACAGGTTCGCGCGCAGGTTGTTGCTCTTGCCATTGTGCAGCCGCCCGGTGATCACCCCTTTCAGCGGAGTGGCCAGCACGAGCAGCGCGCTGATCGCGATGACCGCGGCCAGGCCCGCGAGCAGCGCGGTCTTTCCGCGCAACGCGAACCTGATCGCCAGATACCCGACCGATACCCCGACGCCAATCCACGCGCCGCGGTTGAGCGAGTAAAGCAACGGCGCGAGCGCGATCAGCGCGATCCCGACCACGGCGAGCCGGTGCCGTCGGCTGGTGCCGCTCCACCAGCCGACGAACAGGAACGGCAGCAAGATCGTCAGGCAGTCACTCCACGTGTTCGTGTAATCAAAGGGAGCCTTAGGGCGGCCCGCCGCGCTGCCGAGTACGTTCTGCACCTGCGATAGGCCGGGTTCCATCGACGCCTGGATGTAGGGATTGACCCGGGCGCTCTTCGGCAGCAGGTGCAGCAGCGGCGAGGCGAACTGCAGGTGCGGCATGACCATCCCAGCGAGTCCGCCCGCGACGGTGTACACGCCGACGAGGCCGAGCAGCCAGGCCAGCCGCCGCCTGCTGCAGCTCTTGCTCGGTCAGGTTGCCCGCGTAGAGCAGCAGAACCGTCACGCCGCCGTAAGAGGCGAGCCGGTTGGCGTAGGACAGAACCCGGTGCGAGACCGGGCTCGGCACGGTGCCTGGCGCCGTCAGGCTGATCGTGGCCAGGCCGGCCGCGGCGACGATCAGGAAAAGCAGCCAGAATCCGAACTTTGGCGGCAGCTTCAGCCGTCGGTCGCCCCGTGCCTGCCAGGCCACCATCTGCGAGATCATCGGCGCCGCCAAGATGATCCACATGAAGTCCGCTAGGCCGAGCGCCCACCACAGCGGGTAGCCGATCAGCATCGTGGTGACCGGCCAGGCCGGGTGCCGAGCGGCGAAGCCGCGACCGCGCGCGAGACGTCCTGGCCGGGCAGCGGAGTTCAGGCGGGGGGCAGAGTTCGGGTGGGGGGCAGAGCCAGGGTGAACCGCTACCGAAGTCGGCATGGCTAGTTCCCGATCAGCGGATCGGAAGTGCCCGCCTCCTCGTCCTGATCGGTCAGCGCGGTCTGCGGGAGCGGCCAGGTCTCACTGACGCTGCGCGGAGTCCAGGCACCGCGCAGCGGGCTGTCGGTCCGGGGGGACGACGAACCCAGGTCATTGGCCTGCACCGGATCGCTGTGGCGGCCGGAGGCGGCGTGTTTGCTTCCCCCATTGGATGGTGCGGGCGAGCCGGCCGGCCGCCGGCTCGCCACCGGCCTGATCACAGGCTGGCTCGCGCCACCGATCTCGTCCCTAGGTGGCGGCTGGGACTGATGCGATCTGGAGGGGTAAGGCGGCTGGGCCTGGGAGGCTGGCTGGATCGGGCGCGACTGCGGCGGACGCGGCTCGGCTGGCTCCGTGACCTCGGCGCGCGCCCCCCTGCCAGCGGCCGAGCGGCCCGCGGGCGGAAGCAACACGGCTGCGAGTACCGCCGTCCGCATCCGCTCAAGCCGCTCGACGCAGTCGGTGACCTCGCTCGGGTGAGCGGTGCCTGACTGAACGGCCAGCACCGCCGCGTCGGCGAACTCGGCCACGCTGAATGTGTCGGCATCGACGCTGGGCGGCGGGACGTCGATGACCACGTAGCGAACTTCCCTGCGCAGGTCTCGCATGATTCGCTGGACCCGGTCGTGCTGCATGTCATAGACCGCGCCGGCCGCGTCGAGCCCTGGCGTGATGACCCTCAGCAACGGCAGGTCCGCGGTGCGGCGGGTGACGTCGGCCACCGTCGCCGAACCGCCGAGCAGTTCGGCGAAACCGCGCCCGTCGATCGTTCCCAGTAGCCGGGGGATCGCCTTTCCGTGAGGGTCGGCGCAGATCAGCACCGTCTCGCCGCGCGATCGGGCCAGCGCGCTGGCCAGATTGGCCGCCACCGGACCGCCACCTGACTCGGCTCCCGCGCCGGCCACGAGCAGAACGTGGTGACCGTCGCCGAGCGCCGCGCCGACGTACTGCGCTAGCTCGGTGAACAGTTGCCCGGTACGCGACCTGGGTGGCGCGAAGACGGTATGCGCGCCGCCTTTCGCCTCGGTCAGATCAAAGACCGTGGGCAAATCGGCCCGGCGCTGCACATCGCGGGCCGTGTGAATGCGTGGCCGCCGCCAGTCCCAGAAAAACGCTCCCGCGAGCCCGAGCAGCAGACCAGCCGCCAGGCCGCTCGGCAGCAGCAACTTCTTTTTGGGGCTCACCGGTGCGAACGGCTTGACCGCGGGCGTGACGACCTCGCCTACAGCCGTGTTCTTCGAGCTCAGGTTGGCCTCGAGCGGAGTCGCGGAGTTGATCTTTGATTGGATCGTCGACAGCCGGGCCAGCTTGGCGGCGAGCTGAAGCTCGGCGACACCGCGTGCGGCTGAGCCCGCCGGCAGCCCATGCTTTCCCACCTTGACCTTGAGCTGCTCGATGCTGGTCTCAAGGGTGGCCGCCTGCGCGTTGAGCGCCGTGATGCCCGAGGTGATCAGGCCAAGCGCGGTCGCCCGCCGGTTGTACAGATACGCCCGGCCGAACGCGTTCGCGCACCGCTCAGCCAGGTCGGCCGTGCCGGCGCTGCAGCTGATCTGCAAGAACGTGGTGTTCGGCGGCACGGTGACCTTCACGTCCTTGAGCAGGCCGGTCACCGTCAGCGGGCTCTTCAGCTGGGACTTCGCGATCGCCCCGACCGTAGCCGACTGGGCGATCTGACCTTCGTTGTCCATGTTGACCGGGCCGCTGGTCCGGCCGCCCAGTGCGTTGGCGTTGTTCTGCAGCGCGTTGACCTGAACGAGCACGGTCGCGGCGTAGGTGCGCGGCGCGATGTAGTAAAAGGCGCCAGCGGCCGCGACGCCAGCCAGCGTCAGCGCGAGCACCATGAGCCAGCGGCGGCGCAGCACGCCAAAATAGTCGGCCAGCTCGAAGTAGTCCGAGCCTTGCTGCATGGTCATCCGTTGCACTCCCTCACGAGGAACTGCAACAAGAGCATAGGCGGTGAAGGGCGTCCGAACCGGCGCGTTCTACCAGCCGGGCAGCCGCCAGGCCTGGTTCGGGCCACCGTTGCAGTCCCAGATCTGCAGCTGCGTCCCGTTCGTTGTGCTGAAGTTCGGATCGTCCAGGCATAGGCCCGAAGACTGCTGAATGAGCGAGTCGCTCGCCCCGGTCGTCCAGATCTGGCTGTTGCTGCCGTTGCACGGATCGAGCACAATCGCGGTCCCGTGAGCCGTTCCGCCGCCCGCGCTGTCGAGGCACGCTCCCGCGCCGATCCGGACCGTGCCGTCTGGTTCGGCCAGCCAGGTCTGGGAGGCGTCGCCCTGGCAAGTCCAGAGCTGGACCTTGTTCCCCGCGGTGGTCCGATCGTTCGCGTCGTCCAGGCAGGGCTGCTGCGAATTCGACTGGGTCTCCTGCGGGAACACTGGTCCCGACGGCGGCCCGGCGGCCGGACCCGGTGCCGTCGGGAGCGGCCAGATCTGGTTCTGTCCGCTTGAGCAATTCGCGATGTCGAGGGCCGTGCCGCTGGTCGTGCTGCCCGACGGGTCATCCAGGCACATCGGGCCGCCCTGAGCGGTGGTGGCGCCCTGGTTGATCACAGTGTTCCCTGGCCCTTGCGTCCACTGCTGGGTCGCGGTCGGCGACGAGCAGGTAGCCAGCACCACGCCGGTGCCGCCAGTGGTCCCGCCGCCGGCGGTGTCCAGGCACAGGCCGTTGATCTGAATCGGCCCGGTCTTCCCGGTGGCTGGCACGGTCCAGTTCTGCTCGGCCTGGTTCAGGCAGTTCGCGATCGCCACCGCGGCACCGGCCGTCGCGGCGTTGCCGGGGTCGTCCAGGCACATCGGAACGCCGGTGTTGACGCCGCCCTCTTCGTTGAACAGGCCGGATGGGATGACGCCGAACGGCGTCTTGGTGGTGGCCGCCATCACGGGGAGCAGGGCGTCCTCGGCGTGATAGGTGCCGGCGATGACGTCATCGTCCATGCCGACCGCCAGACCCGAGTGCGTTCCGTCGTAGGTCCCGGTGCCGAACGTGTTGAGGTACATGGTGCCCGCGCCGCGCAGGGTGATCGGGTGCCACCAGGCGAGCGCTACGCCGGTGTTGGCGTCGAGCGCGGACAGGCCGCCCTGGTAAAGCGCGTTCTGCTCGCACAGGGAGTCGGCGCCGCAGTAGTTGTTGACCCACCGGTTGTGTCCGCCCGCGTAGACGACGCTGCCCGCGATCGTGACCGAGTAGAAGGAGTCACCGCCGGCGTAGTTGATCCACGAAGGAGCAACATTGACCGCCGTGCCAGTTGTGGTGGACCCAGCGGCGCCGACGTTGAACTTGGCCACGGCGTCGCACGCGCTGTAAGGCATGCTCCCGTCGTTCAGGAACCCAGTGTCAGCGACAACCAGGAACGAGCCGTCCGGGGCGAAGCTCAGCGCCCGCACGTAGTCGTGCTCGACCGAGCAGTTGTTGGCCAGGATCGGCGCGGTGAAGTCGGTCAGTGTGGCAGCCTTGCCCAGCGTTCCGCCGGTAGAGACGATCGCGAGCCGCGGCCGGGACTGGCCGTTGACAGTCAGCGCCGTTCCGGAGAATGCCAGCAGGTTGCCGCTTGAGGTCAGGTCCATCGCCTCGATCTTGATGGGCAGACCGCTGATCGGATCGCCGAGTGTGAACTTGAACGAAGGGTCGACGGCGCCCGTCTTCGCGTTGACCCGGACCAGCCCGCTCTCGGTGACGCTGTTGACCGAAGTGAATTGCCCTCCCGCATACAGTGCGGTGCCGTCAGGGCTGAGCGCGAGGTCGCGCACCATGTTGCTGACGTTGGCCTTGAACCCGGTCACGATCGAGCCGTCAGCGGCCGGACCCGTGGTGACGCCCGGGTTCACGTTTAGCTGCACGACGCCTTTTCTGGTCGTCCCGTTGACGGTGGTGAACGACCCGCCGACGAAGACGGTGTGGCTGCCAGCAGGACCGGGAATCACGCTCCAGGCGGGTCCCTTGTCGAGTTGCGGGGTGAAATTAGGATCGATCTGGCCGGTACTGGCCTGGTAGGCGAAGATGTCATTCCTGGTCACCTGCGTACCCGGCTTGCACAGTCCCTGCGCCAGCGTTCCCGGCTGGCACGCGTGGGTGAAGGCGCCGGCGACCACCACGTCGCCGTTGACGTAGGCCGTGTCGTACACCTCGGACTGACAGTTCAGGGAACCGCCGCCGAAGTAGGTGCCGTCGCAGGTGGACTGGCCGACCGTGGTGCCCGCCGAGATGTTGGGCGTCCACGTCACCGGGCCCTGACCGATCAGATCGGCCAGATGCGGCGACGAAGCCGCTGCCTGTGCTACGCCGAGGCTGGTGATCACGACAGCGAGCAGGGCAACGGCGACGCGGCGACAGCACATGAACGGGCAGCTTGCCACATCAGATCACAGTTGGGACTCATTGTGACCGATGTGTAATCACGCGTTATGGACATCTTCCGTCAGACTGGGCAATAGGTGAACCACTGGGCGGCGCGACGATGCGCGGCACGATCCCGAGGAGATCTGGTGACCGAGTTCAGTGACCTAAGTGAGTACATCGCGATTCCCAGGTTGACATCGCTGCAGCTGTCGCCTGATGGGCAATGGCTTGCCGCGGCGGTCGCGACGCTGTCGGCGGACAGGAAGAAGTACGTCAGCAGCATCTGGCGCATCGACCCTGGGGGTGCGGCGGCGCAGCGGCTCACCAGGTCGGTCGAGGGCGAGGGCAATCCCGCCTTCCTGCCCGACGGATCACTGCTGTTTGTCTCCAGCCGGCCTGATCCGTCGGCCAAGCCGGCCGAAGACAACTCCGGTGTCAGTGATAAGCCCGCGCTCTGGTCACTCCCGGCCGATAGAGGCGAGGCCCACCGGGTCGCCGCGCCGTCAGGCGGCGTGGCTGGCCTGGTGACCGCCAAGAGCGCGCGGTCCTACGTCCTGGCCGCCCAGGTCTTCCATGGCACCAAGGACGCAGCGCAGGACGAGGCTAAGAGAAAGGCCAGGACCGACGCCGGGGTCAGCGCCATTTTGCATGTAGGCGACACGGTCAGGTACTGGGACAGCGATCTCGGCCCGGAAAACCCGCGGTTGCTCGCGGGTCAAGTCGCCGCCAACGGCCAGTCCGGCGGTGACCTGGCGAGCCCGAGCGACGTGACTCCCGATGCGGGCCGAGCGCTCGACGAGCAGTCTTTCTGCCTATCGCCGGACGGAACGCTGGTCGTCACCGGCTGGCGGGTGCCCTACGGGCCAGGTGGGACGCGGACTGAAGTCGTGGTCGTTGACGTCAGCACCGGGCGGCGCCGGACGCTCATGTCGGGCGAAGGCTACGACTTCGAAGGGCCGGTGATCTCGCCTGACGGCAAGCTAGTGATCGCGTCGAGGTTCGAGCACGACACTTACGAGCGACCGGGTGACGTGACCCTCGTCGCCGCTCCGCTCGCCGAAGGCGGTGGCGACCATCGTGACCTGCTGGCCAGCTTTGACCGGCGGCCGAACTCCGCAGTGTTCAGCGCCGACTCCGGCACGGTCTATTTCACCGCCGACGACAATGGCAGGTGCCCGATCTTCGCTGTCGACATTGCCGGCGGGCAGGTGCGGCAGATCACTACCGACGACGGGGCGTACAACAGCCTGTGCCCAGCACCTGACGGGCAGGCGATCTACGCGCTCAGATCGGCCATCGCCGAGCCGCCGACACCGGTTCGCGTCGACGTCGGCGAGGTGGGCGCTGGGCCGGTGCGGCTGCCTGGCCCGGCTGAGCGGTCAGAGCTACCAGGCGAGGTTAGGGAAGTATCCGCGACTGTCGCCGACGGCAGCACCGTGCGTGGCTGGCTCGTGCTGCCGCCGGGCGCGTCAGCGCAGTCCAAGGCGCCGTTGCTGCTCTGGGTGCACGGCGGGCCCGTCGGTAGCTGGAACACCTGGTCTTGGCGCTGGAATCCCTGGCTGATGGCGGTTCGCGGCTACGCGGTGCTGCTGCCGGACCCGGCGCTGTCTACCGGGTATGGCCAGGCCTTCCTGGCCCGGGGGCATGGGATCTGGGGCGACACGCCGTTCACCGACATCATGATGATCACGGACGTGGTCACCGCGCTTCCTGAAATCGACGGCAACCGGACAGCCATGATGGGCGGTTCGTTCGGCGGCTACATGGCGAACTGGATCGCCGGTCACACGGACAGGTTCTCCGCGATCGTCAGCCACGCGGGACTGTGGGCGCTCGACCAGATGTTCGGCACGACCGATGGCCCGCACTACTGGCGCCGGGAGTTCGGCCACCCGGAGACGCAGCCGGAACGCTACGTGGCGAACTCCCCGCATCTGCACGCGTCAGCGATCAAGACGCCGATCCTGATAATCCACGGCGACAAGGACTACCGGGTGCCGGTAGGCGAGGCGCTCCGGATGTACTCAGACCTAATAGGCCGGGGCCAGCAGGTGAAATTTTTGTATTTCCCCGACGAGAACCATTGGATACTCAAGCCCGGAGATATCATAGTTTGGTATGAAACTGTGCTGGCCTTCCTCGCCGAGCATGTGCTGGGTGAGGAGTGGCAGCGCCCGCAGCTTCTCTAGCGATATCGCAGGTTCTTGAGGTTACGGCGGCATTCGCATTCGCTCGTTCAGCTGGCTCGATGCTGGCCTGTCACGATCTGGTTACTGAGTGACTTACTCGCGCCGTGTAAACCTAGAGAGCCGTGATAGCGTCTAACACCTTGAGTTGTGGCGTATGCGCCACAACTAGTGATCTGAGCCATCGATCCCATTAGGTGGGCTAAGCCGCGTCCGTTCGCTGACAACTTCGCCGGCCGCAACGACGCGGCGCCGGCCAGCCTGATCCCTGAGACCGGAGGTTCCTTGAAGGGCTACGGGGGTTTGTGCCTGTGCCGGCGACGGAACTGGCCAGGCTGTCGGGGGACAGTGCGACCGCGGGTCTCTCCGCGATGACGACCCAGCAGGACTGGCCAGCCTCCGGCCAGCTGGTTGCGACGCTGCCGCTGCCCGCGGTGGTGGTACCCGACTTCGCCGGAGTTCGGCGGGTCGGCGAACGGGTCGCCGGGCAATTCTCTGGCCCGCGCGCCGCCGTCGCGCCGTCACGCGGGCGGCACGCGGCACCGAAGCAGTCGGTGCTGCCTCGCGTCTTCGACGGATCGCGCTTCCTGCTCTTCAGCGCGATCGGCGGATTCGTCTTCCTGCTCGGATTCGGGCTGCAGGCGTGGCTGACGAGCGGCCTGCACGTCAACGCCGTGGTGTCCTACCTCGCGCAAGCCGTGCTATCGATCGAAGCAAGCTTTGTGCTCAACCGGTGGCTGACCTGGAGGGACCGCGACACTCCGCTTTGGCAGGCGTTCGCCCGGTTCAACGCGCAGAAGACGGTGACCGTCGCGCTGAACCTGGCGCTATACGGCGGCCTGCTGTGGCTAGGGATGAACTACCTGGTCGCCAACGTCGTGCTGACAGCGCTGTTCACCGTGATCAACTTTGTCGCTGGCGACCGTTTCGTATTCGTCCCGGCCGGGAGCAAGCTCGCCGGACGGGTTAAGGACGGGCCGGCGCTGGCAATCCTCAGGCCGCCCGAGCCAGCCCCGCCTAAGGCAGCCCCGCCCGACCCAGCCCCACCCGAGCCGGGGACCTGTCCGCTGGTGAGCGTCGTCATCCCATGCCGGGCCAACGAGAAGACGATCGGCGCGGCGGTACGGTCGCTGCTCGATCAGGACTATCCAGGACTGGCGCAGATCATCTTGGTCGGCTCACCCGGCGATACGACCTGGGAGGGCCTGGCGGGCATCGCCGACCGGCGGCTGGTGACGTTGGAGATCGAGACTCCGCCCGGTCTGCGGGACGCGAACTTCAAGCGCAACGCCGGGATCAGGGGCGCTACCGGCGACTTGATCTCGCTGGTCGACAGCGACATCGTGCTCCCGCCCGACTGGATGAGCCGGGCCGTGGCCGCCCTTGCGAGCAGCGGCGCGAACTGCGTGACCGGCGGCATGCGATCGATCCACGACACCTACTGGGGCCGGTATACCGACAGCACCAGGGTCGGCGCGAAGACGCCGAGGATCGAGACCTCGTACCTGGTGACCAGGGCCAACTTCGGAGCGGGCGGGCTGAAACCGCCGATCACCGCGAACACCCTGTTCACCCCGGAAATGTACGCCGGGTGCCCGATCGACGCGACCTGGTCCCACGGCAGCTACGAAGATTACGAGTGGTTCTGGCGGGTGGCCAGCGCGGGCTATTCGGTTCTCGTCAGCGAGGATCTGTTCGGCTGGCACCACCACCGGCGCGGGATCAAGCCGCTGATCAAGGAGTACCGGCGATCTTCGCGCGGATGTGCCTATTTCGTCCGGGCCCACATGGACTCCCCGCTGTCCAAGCGCCGGCTGCTGCAAGCGATCGTCCTGCCGCTCGTCGCGCTCGTCGCGCTCATTGTCGCGGGCGCGGCGCTGGCGACTGGCTACGGCTGGATGCTGGGCACGCTCGCGCTCGCCGGCGCGGTGGGCATCGCGGCCGATCAGGTTGTCCAGTCCCGGCGGCTGGAAAGCGTCACTTACCCGGTCACCGGACTCGTCCTTGGAGTGGTTTTTACCACCGGCCTGATCACCCACCTGATCAAGTCCCGCACCGTCGCCCTCCCGGTCAGCCGGCCCGCCCGCCAGCCAGTGAGCGAGCCAGTGAGCGGGCCCGGGGCCGAGCCGCGCCACCCCCGCTGGCGGGCCCTGCCGCTCGGCGCGATCTGCGCGATCCAGGCCGCCTTGTCGCTGAGCCTTATACGGAGCAACACCGCCTTCACCGACGAGGCCGACTACTTGTGGGTCGGCCGGCTGCTGCTTGCCCACTGGCTGCACGGCACGTCCTGGCCAGCGGCCTACGGCGAGCGGGTGCTGTCCGGCTCACCGCTCATCTATCCGCCGATAGGTGCGCTCGCTAACAGCGTCGGCGGCTTGGTCGGCGCCAGGCTGCTGTCGCTTTGCTTCATGCTGTGCGCCACCGTGCTGCTGTACCTGACGGCGACGCGGTTGCTCGGCCGGACCGTCGCGATCTTCGCCTGCGCGATCTGGGTGCTAAGCGAACCGGTCATCCGGCTGGCCTTCGCCACTTACGACCCGCTGTCGATCATGCTCACCGCGCTGAGCGCCTGGCTCATCGTGCAGGCAAGCTTCCGGCGCAGGCACGGCGAGCTGGTCGCGGTCGCCGCCGTCGCGCTCGCGCTGGCCAACGCCGCCGCGTACTCGATGGTCATTATCGACCCGATTGTTCTCGCCTTCGCCTGTGTTACCTGGCGGCAAAGACTCGGCCGGAGGCAGGCCACCGTGTCGGCCGCCTGGTTCTCCGGCGCGGTCGCGATCGTTTTCGCCGTCTTGCTGACGGTGTCGCGATCTTGGATCGGCATCGTCTATACGGTTTTCGCGCGAAACCTGCCCGACCGGCAGGCATATGCGCTCGTGCTCGTCGAGATGTGGAGCTACACAGGCCTGATCGTCGTCCTCGCCGCCATCGGCGGGCTGATCGGCTTGCGAACCGAGGCCAGGCAGCGCGCTGGGCTGATCGCCGTGGCGGGCGTCGCGGCGTTCCTCGTCCCGGTGGCTCAGCTCTATTACCACACCGACTGGTCGCTCGACAAACACCTTGCCTACGGAATCTGGTTCGCCTCGATGGCGGTCGGTTACGGGCTGTCCAAAACGATCCGATGGGTGCACTCAGCCAGGAGGCAGCTCGCCGTCGCCTTTTTCGCCATTGCCATGATCTATCCGGCCATCGCCGGCTGGCAAGCCGCGTCAAGCGCGTGGGAGGGCTGGCCGAACTCGGCGGCGTTCGACGCCGCGTTCCAGCCAGCCGCCGCTCGTTCCCACGGACTGATCTTCGTCGCCGGCCAGGAGCACATCGCCCAGTACTACTCGCCGAAGATCGCCGACTGGACTCGCTGGGACGTTGACCTGCCACTCGATCCTGACGCCGCCACGCGGACGGTCGCCGACTACACCAAGCGCCTGGAAACCGCGCGTTACGGCCTGGTCGTGCTGTTCTACTCCACGTCGTTCTCTTCGGCGAATCTTCCCGGCGAGATCTTGACCTCGCCGCAAGGCAACAAGTTCTCCGGCAAGCTGCTCAACCTCGTCGGCGCCGACTCAGAAGATCCAGGACTGCCGGCCCTGACGGTCGCGCTCGAGCACGACGGGGCGTACCGGCTGGTCCGCACCGGCCCGTACAACAGCGCGCACAATCATGCGATCTTCGCGATCTGGAAGCGCGTCGGCCCGAGCCCGGGCGCTCAATGACCGCGACGACACCGATCCCGGCCGCGCGGCGTGATCACGTCGCGCCCGCTGGCTTCGTCACGGACGCGCCGCCGTCGCCCGCTCGCCGCTCCGGTGTGATCTTCGCCAAGGCGTGGCGTCCGGTCGCCGCTATCTGCGCGCTGCAAGCCGGGTTGTCGCTCTCGCTGGTCTGGAGCAACACGGCCTTCGGCGACGAGGCGTGGTACTTGTGGCTTGGCCGGCTTGCCATTGGTCACTGGCTGCACGGCGCGCCCTGGCCGACCCAGGAAGAACACATCTCCGGTTCGGCGTTCATCTACCCCCCGCTAGGCGCGGCCGTCAGCTATCTGGGCGGGCTCGCCGCCGCCCGAATTCTTTCGCTGGCGTTCATGCTCGCGGCTACCGTCCTGCTTTACCTGGCCGCGTCCCGGCTGATCGGCCGGTCCGGTGCGCTCTGCGCCGCAGTCATCTGGGCGCTCAGCGAGCCGGTCATGCGCGGTGCCTTCGCCACGTTCGACCCAATGTCGGTGTTCCTGACCACGTTGTCCGGCTATCTGATTGTGCAAGCGGCGTATAGACGCCGTCGGATTCTCCTCGTGCTGGCGGCCGCGCTCGCGCTCGCGCTTGCCAACGCGACGGCCTATTCGGGCGTGGTCATCGATCCAGCGGTGATCGGGTTCGCGTTCTTGGTCTGGCAGCTAGAGGCGGGCCCGCTGCGCGCGGCTCGCGACACCGCGTTGTTCGGTGGCTTGCTGGCGGTCGGCTTCCCGGTGGCGCTGATCGTCGCGCACTCCACCGCCGGGATGTCCTCGATCTTTCACCGCTCTCACAGCGACCACCAGAGCTTGCTGCTTGTGGCGGGTGACGTCTGGAAGTTCTCCGGCCTGATCATCGTGCTCGCCATCATCGGCGGCGGCGTGGCCTTGCTCAACGAGGATCGCCGCCAGGCCATTCTGCTCACCTTCCTAGGCTGCTCGATCCTGCTGGTCCCAGCGGCTCAGTTCTATTTCCAGACCGGATGGGCGCTCGACAAGCACCTGGCCTACGGAATCTGGTTCGCCGCGATCGCGGCCGGTTATGGCTGTGCGGTGCTGGTGCGGTGGCTGCCGGGAGGGGGGAAGCGCCTGGTCGTGGCCTGCGCCGTGCTCGCCCTGACGTTCCCCGCGGTCAGCAGCTGGCAACTGGCCTGGGGCCAGTTCCACAACTGGGCCAACGGCTCGTCATTCATCAAAGCGTTCAGGCAGGCCGCCGCGGGAAGCAACGGGCTGATCTACGCGTCAGGACAGCAGCACGTCGCCGAGTATTACACCCCGCAGGGCGACCAGTGGCACGAGTGGTCAGCCGCCGGCCTGTCGCTGAATCCGGCATTGCCCAGGGCGTCGTGGCCCAGGTACTACGCCACGACGCTCAACGCGGGCAGCTACTCCGTCATCGCGGTCTTCTACCACACCACGTTTTCGGCCGCGCCCGCGCTGTCAGGCAATCTCATACTGAAGTCCCATGTCGCGCGGCGTTACCAAAAGCTGGTGACCCTAGTCGGCAGTAACTCCGGCCAGCCGGGCCTGCCGGTGCTGACTTTGGCCCTTGAGAAGAACAAGCAGTACGAATTGGTCAGTGTCGGCCCGTTCAACACCGCCAGCCTGGCGGGCAGTCTTGATTACGGCGTGTACGCGATCTGGAAATTGAACCCGTCTGGGAGAAGATCGCCGTGACAGCGTCTGTAAACCTACATCGCGGCCTATGCGTCATTGTCATTACTAGTTATTTGGGCTATTCGAGATGGCCATGGTGATGCCGCGATGACTTCGCATCAGGACGTGTCGACGTTCCCGCGCCGGGCGCGGACGCGTGGGCGGCACGCGGCGACAAGGCAGTCTGCCGCCGCCCCCGCAAACCAGTCCGCAGTGGTACAGACCAGCCTGGTGGACGTCCCGGCCGAAACCGCGTCGTTCCTGCCGGTCGCGGACCTCGCCTCGTCGCCCCGGCGGGGGCTGGCGCGGCTGCTGCACCCGCTGACCGCGATCCTTGCCATCCAGGCAGCGCTGTCGCTGACGCTGATCTGGAGTAACACGGCCTTCACCGATGAGGCCGACTACCTGTGGATCGGCCGCCTCGTGCTAGGTAGCTGGCTGCACGGCAGATCATGGCCCGCGTCTTATGGAGAGAAGATCCTGCCGGGCTCGCCGTTGGTCTATCCGCCGATCGGAGCGGTGGCCGACAGCATCGGCGGCCTCGCCGGGGCGCGCGTCGCCTCGCTGATATTCATGCTCGGCGCCACCGTGCTGCTTTATAGCACCGCATCCAAGCTGGTCGGCCGGGCGGCGGCGACCTTCGCCGCCGCGGCCTTCGTGCTCACCGAACCGGTGATCAGGCTGGCGTTCGCCACCGCCGAGCCGCTGTCCATCTTCCTCACCGCGCTCGCGGCCTGGCTGATCGTGGCCGCGGCCGAGCGGCGCAGGCACGGAGAGTTCGTTGCCGCCGCGGCCGGTGCCCTCGCGTTGGCGAACGTCACCGCCTACACCGGTATGATCATCGATCCTGTCCTTGTCGCGTTCGCGTTCCTAGTCTGGGTGCCCAGGCTGGGCAGGCAACAGGCGGCGTTCTCGACGGCATGGTTCGCTGGCGCCTGGGTGGTCTTCCTCAGCGGGCTGCTCACGTTCTCGCGAAGCTGGACCGGCTTCACCGCCGCGGTGGCGAGTAACGGCACGTCGAGTCACGAGAATCCGGTGCTCGTCCTGACCGACATCTGGGCTTACGCCGGCCTGGTGGTGGTGCTGGGCCTCATCGGCGCGGTAGTCGCTGGCGGTGCTCATGACCGCCGGCTGACCGGGCTGGTCGTTGTGCTTGGCGGCGCCGCGCTGATCGTGCCGATCGTGCAGCTAGCCAACGCCAGCGCCGACCTGCTTGACCGGCGAGTCGGCTATGGGCTCTGGTTCGCGGCCATCGCGGCCGGTTACGGTTGCGCGAAACTTGTTCGGTGGCTGCCGGCAGCCGGGCGGTCGCTGACCGTCGCGGCCTGTGTCATCATCGCCAGCTACCTCGGCCTTGCCGCATGGAAGTCGGCGGCCGGCGTTTACCACGGCTGGCCGAACTCCCGAGCCTTCGTCGCCTCGTTCACCAAGGTGGCGGGTCAGAGCCAGGGCCTGCTCTTTGTCGGCGACCAAGAGCACGTCGCCGAGTACTACACCAAGGCAGGTGACGACTGGACCCGCTGGAAATCCGAAGGGCTGTCACTCAACCCGCCGACCAAGCCGACGGTCGCCTACTACAAGCGCCTGCTTGGTCACGCGGACTACGGCGTCGTCGCGCTCTTTTACTCGACCTCGTTTACCAATGGCAACCTCCCTCCCGGCCTCCTCACCGGAGCAGGCTCGTCTGGCAAGTCGCAGCAAGTGCTCGGCTCGATCAGCGACCCCGGTGAGTCAGGGCTCAGTGAACTGACCGAAGCACTGCAAGAAGATCCGGCATATCACCCAGCAGGCACCGGGCCGTTCGACAACGCTAACAATCACGGCGTCTACGTGATCTGGCGGAAGGAGGCGACGAAGTGACCGCGATCACGCCCGACGAGGCGGTGCTCGGCGATCGTCCCGTCCCGCCGGACGTCGTCGCCATCGGGGTCGCAGGTCGGCTGAGTGCGAGCGCGCGCCGCCTGTGGCATCCGCTGACGGCGATCTGCGCCGTGCAGGCCGCGCTCTCGCTGGCGCTGGTGTGGAGCAACACGGCCTACATTGACGAGGCCGACTATCTGTGGGTCGGCCATCTTGTGATCAGGAACTGGCTGCACGGTGCTCCGTGGCCGGCCGTTCTGGTCAAGAGCATGCTGTCCGGTTCTCCGGTGATCTACCCGCCGATCGGCGCTGTTGCCGACAGCCTGGCCGGCCTCGCCGGCGCGCGCGCATTGTCAATGCTGTTCATGCTGGGTGCGACGATCCTGCTGTACCTGGCGACGTCGAAGCTCTTCGGCCGGAGCGCCGCCGTCATCGCCGCCGCGCTCTGGGCCCTCAGCGAGCCGGCGTTGCGGCTGACCTACGCCACCTACGACCCGCTGTCGGTCTTTCTCACGACCCTTTCGGCCTGGCTCATCGTGCGGTCTGCCTATCATCAGCGGACCCGAGGCCAGATCGTCGATGGCGCCCTCGCCGCGGTCGTGCTCGGCCTTGCCAACGCGACGGCCTATTCGGGGATAGTGATCGACCCGATCGTGATCGCGTTCGCGTTCTGCGTCTGGTGGCCGGTCATGAAGGCGGGTCGTGCGCTGGCCTACACCGCGTCGTTCGCCGCCGGGCTGGTCGCAAGCTTCGCGGTCATCATGATCGGGACCGGCTCATGGGCCGGGACGCAGAGCATCTTCGACCGGCAGACCCAGGACCACGAGAGCGTCACGTTGGTGCTGAACGAGATCTGGGGGTACTCCGGTTTCCTCATGGCGCTGGCGCTGCTCGGTGCGCTGATCGCGTTCAAGCTGGAGAGCAGGCAGCGCGCCATCTTGGTCACATTGGCTGGCTGTGCGGTTTTCGCGGCCCCGGTCGCTCAGTTCCACTACGGCACGGCGTGGTCGGCTGACAAGCACGTGGCCTACGGTTTCTGGTTCGCCGCCATGGCGGCGGCGTACGGGTGCGCCAAGGTGCTCGGCTGGCCCGCGGGCGCGAGGACCAGGTTGATCGTGGCTGGCTGCGCGGTGGCGCTCCTCTATCCAGCGGTCTACGGATTCTCCGCCGCGTGGCAGCGCTATCACCTGTGGCCCAACGCCGGCGCGTTCGTCACGGCGTTGCGGCCGGTGATCAGCAGCACTCCCGGGCAGATCTACGTGCCGGGCCACGAGGCCAATGTGGCTCAGTACTACATACCGGCGCAGGGCGCGGACTGGCGGCGCTGGAACGCCCAGCTCGCGCTCAACCCGGCGAGCTTGCCGAAGCCGGTGCCGAGAGCCAAATGGGGCTCCTACTACGCCTCGCAGGTCGCTCGCGGGCCCTACGGGGTTCTGGCGCTGTTCTACAGCACCACGTTCACCAACTCGTCGGCCCTGCCAGGAAACGTGATCGCGAACGGCAAGGTGACTCAGCGACTGCTGCTCACACTGGTCAGCGCCAACTCGGATGAGCCCGGGGTCGGCCAGCTCACCGAGGCGCTCGAACGGAGCCGACGGTACAAGCTTGTGAGTTCCGGTCCTTACGACATAACGAACATCACAGGAACGCACAACTACGGGGTATTCGCGATCTGGAAGCGGGTGGGTAATCCATGACCACCACCGCGGTCAAACCAGATCAGCAGGCACGGGGGCAAGGCAGGCAAGACCGTCGCGGGCTTAGGGCCGCTACGGTCGCCGGGTTGTTCATCGTCGTGCTGCTGGCTGGCACGGCGCTACGGCTATGGAAGCTCGGCACATCGCCGGCCTGGCAGTGGGATGAGGCCGTCTACTGGCGCGTCGCGGTCAACGTGCAGCACGGAATGCTGGCCGAGCACCCGCTCACCGGTGTGGCGTGGGAGCCGTTTTTGTACCAGCCGCCGTTTTACGCACTCCTGCTGGCCGGCTGGTTTGACCTGACCGGGGCCACGATCTTCCACGCCAGGGTGCTAGGAGTCATCTCGATCGCCCTTGTGTTCACCGGCGCCTTCCGGCTGCTATGGAAGATTCACGGGCCCAGGATCGCGCTGTTCGCGATCATCCCGGTGATCTTCGACGGCTGGCTGATCTACATCCAGCGGGTCTCCTACATCGAGAACGTGCTGCTGCTGATCATCGTGATCGCCTTCCTGCTCTATCAGCGCGCCCTCGAACGGCCGTCGTGGCACCGGTTCGCGCTGGCCGGGGTTGCCCTGGCGGGCGCTGCCATCTTCAAGCAGACCGGGGCCTACGGCATCTTCGCAGTGCTGCTCTGCTGGCTGATCGTGCGCCGCGCGCACAAGGAACACCTAGTGCTGCTCGGCGTGGCCGTCGCGGTCGTCTTTGCCTACATCCTCGCCATGCACCGGATGTATGACCTGCCCGGCCGGCCTTGGTTCACCCAGCAGTCGCTGGTCCAGCTTCGCCGGGTGCTCGGCCTGCAGCAGAGCGGCGGCACGCTCGGCTCACCCAGCGCGCTGGTGCATTTGCTCGCCGCCCAGTACCGGTACTTCGTGCCGAGCGCGCTTGTCGGGTTGTCAGCGCTCGTTGTCGCGGTACGCCGGCTGGTGCAGTGCTACCGGGCCAGGAACTGGCTCCCCGCCCAGCCGAACGCCCTCTTGTTCAGCTGGATGGCCGCTGGCGTGGTGATCTTTGGATTCAGCTCGCTGAAGTTCCCGCAGTACTTCGCGCTGATCCTCATTCCCGCTTACTGCTACCTGTGGACCGAGGTGGCGCGGTGGGACTGGAGCGGGGCAGCGCGGAAGGCGTCGGTGGCCGCTGTCGCGGTCGTCGCCAGCGTGGGCTGCTTCGCGCTCACGGTGCCCGCGTACAAGTACAACACCCTGCAACTCACCCAGCAGTACGCCCAGACCCATATTCCAACCGGTGACACCGTGATCACCGAGCAGAGCATCGGCGACCTGATCAGCCAGCCCTGGTGCACGGTCGAGTTCGCCGCGCCATGCCTGAACACGGCGAAGTACGCCATCACCTGGACCACTTACCTGCAGTCGAGCTTCACCCAAGGTCACGCCGCCTTCCATGCACTGATGAATGGGGCGGTCAAGGTCAAGTCCTTCAGCGGTCCCGTGGGAACCGCGACCATCTGGAAACTCGAGGGGACGTAATGATAAAACGCTTTGTCGTGCCGCTGGCCGTCGCCGGCGTGCTTGCCGCGGGCTGCGGTCATCCGCTGATCCCGGCGGCCGACCTGAAGCCGCCGGCCAAGATCACCCGGCCGGCGGCGTCGTACCTGTCGGCGCCGGTCGGCCCGTACACGGTGAAGCGGCCTGTCCTCGGCGTAGATCTGTACGCGCCCCGCAACTACACCCAGGCCCAGACGTACGCGTTCGGCCTGCGCACGATCAGCTACATCAAGAAGGTTCTGCACGCCAAGGCCGTCGGCATCCTGTGGGATTACTACTCGCCCAGCCGTACCACCAACGTCGTGCGGGCGACCAAGCAGGGCACGCTGACGGTCGCCGACGTCATGACGCTGACCAGGATCGCCAAACGCTTCGGCCTGCAGGTCGAGTACCGGCCGCTCCTCTTCATCCCGTCCCACCCGGTCAACCCGTGGGAGGGCATGCTCAAGCCGCCCAACCAGCAGAAGTTCCTCAACAGCTACTTCAGCGTGCTGTGGCCGTACATCAGGGCGGCCCAGAAGCTGCATATCAGCGAGTTCGTCACCCAGACCGAGATGCACGGGCTTAACGGCAGCAGGCTGTGGAAGTCGTTCTTTAAGCGGGTTGGCAAGACCTACCACGGCGTCGTCTCGTACGCGGCCTTCTTCCGTGACTACTTCAAGCCGACCGGCCACCTGCTGCCGGTCCGGCTCTACGGCATGGACATGTACAAGTCGTTTCCGCTCAATGGCAACGCGAGCCAGGCGAAGCTAACTGCCGCGTGGGAGTCCTCCTTCAAGGGCGTGCCGGCCGCCGTGCTGGCCCGGACCGCGCTCGATGAGGAAGGCATTTCCGCCCGGGCTGGCGCTTACCGGAACCCGCCGAACCTCAATACGCCAGGTCGCGTCGACCAGGCGATACAGGTGCGCTGGTTCACCGCCGCGTGCAAGACCGTCGCTCGTTTCCACATGCGCGCCGTCTTTTTTTTCAAGGTAAATCTGGCCGATAACCCTACGGAACCGTCCAAGGCGGTGTCGGTGTTCGAAGGCAGGAAGGGTGCGGTGGCGATCAGTGCCTGCGCCAAGCTCTTCGGCTGAGCCGCGCCTGACCGTCGTCGGAACCGGATACCTCGGCATAACCCATGCGGCCTGCATGGCCAGCCTCGGCTACGAAGTGCTCGGTGTTGACACCGACGCGGCCAAGGTGCGCAAGCTCTCTGCCGGGCTGGTGCCGATCTACGAGCCCGGCCTGCCCGAACTGCTCAAGGCCGAGCTTGCCAGCGGGCGGCTGCGGTTCACCACGTCTTACGAAGACGCGGCCGCCTTTGGCGACGTGCACTTCATCTGCACGGGTACGCCGCAGCTTCCCGGCGGCGGCGCCGCCGACCTCAGCCAGGTGCGGTCGGCCGTCATGACGCTGGCGCCGCTGCTGGCCCCGGATTCACTGTTGGTCGGGAAGTCGACGGTGCCGGTCGGGACGGCGCGGGCCCTAGCCGGCTCTCTCGCCGACATCGGCCAGCCCGCCGAACTGGCCTGGAATCCTGAATTCCTGCGCGAAGGCACTGCCGTCAAGGACACGCTCGCGCCCGACCGGATCGTCGCCGGGGTGACGTCCCAGCGGGCCGAAGACGTTCTCCGGCAGGTCTACGCGCCGCTGCTGACCGCCGGGTCCGCGTTCTTCTCGACCACGCTGGAGACGGCCGAGCTAGCGAAGGTGGCGGCGAATGCCTTCCTGGCGACGAAGATCTCCTTCATCAACGCTATGGCTGAGGTGTGCGAGGCCTCGGGCGCTAACGTGCGCGAGCTGTCGGCGATCCTTGGCGCGGACCCTAGGATCGGAAACAAGTTCCTGCAAGCCGGGCTCGGCTTCGGCGGCGGCTGCCTGCCCAAGGACATCAGGGGGTTCATGTCGCGCGCGGCCGAGCTTGGCGTGCAGTCGGCGGTTGACTTGCTGCGGGAAGTCGACAAGATCAACCTTCGGCGCCGGTCACGGACCGCGGACTTGGCCCTTGAGCTGGCGGGCGGCGACCTAGCCGGCGTGGCCGTGTGCGTGCTCGGCGCGGCGTTCAAGCCGGGCTCTGATGACGTGCGGGATTCACCGGCCCTGGACGTGGCCCAGATCCTGCACGGACTCGGCGCGCTTGTGACCGTCTACGATCCGGTGGCTGGCGCCAGCGCAGCCCGAGCCTGCCCTGAGCTGACCTACGCGGACAGCGTCGGCACCGCCGCGCAGGACGCGTGCGTCGTGCTGCTGCTCACCGAGTGGCCGCAGTTCGCCGCGCTTCAGCCCGCCGACCTCGCCGGAATTGTCAGCCGGAAGAACATCATCGACGCGCGCAACGCGCTGCACCCGAAGAGCTGGCAGGAAGCCGGCTGGACCTACCGCGGGCTCGGAGTAGGCGAGCAGGCGAGCACGAAGGCGCTATTACGACGCCAGGGGCACTTATCATCACTTTCCGACCCGCAAAACACCCTCAAACCGGGCGTCGGGAGGTCCGGAAGTGATGATAAGTCAGGTCTAGCAGGGCGGGTCCGCCTGTATCGGACAGGGCGGGTCCGCCTGTATCGGACCCGCCCGCCCGTGCAAACTTCTCTGGAGTCGTCGGCTATTTCAGGCGGCCGGACCCAGCTTGAGGGTGAATTCCTGAGTGTCGGGCACTGTGTTGCCGGTGAGAACGTTGAGCCGGTCGACCCTAAGCTGGTTGGCCGGACGACCCGTTGGCCCGCCAACCGTCAGCACCAGCGGGTGGCTGAAGTTGGGGTCGGACGCGTTCACCCACGGGGTGTACAGGTGGCCGTGCACCACGGTGCTGTTCGCCAGGTCACCGACCCACAGGGTCTTGGCTGAGACGCCGCAGTTCTGCAGCGTGACCGCCTCGTTGTTGAGGTTGGCGATGGCGAGGCCAGCGCAGAGCCCGCTGTCGTTGCCGAACGGCGCCCAGTTCGACTCGAACACCGGGTAGGTCGGCGGGTAGTTGATGCATACGTAGGACTCGATCGAGATGAGGCCTCCACAGTAGTCGGCCAGGTCGCCCACATTGGCGCCCGCGAAGTCCTCGTTCGGACGCGTGTTGCTGGCCGTCTTGAGGTTGACGAACTGACCGACCTGACCGCCAGTGCCATTGTCGCCGAAAATGTAGGCGTTCTGGATCTGCTGCCGGCCGAGCACGAGGCTGGACAGGTCGAAGCAGCCTCCCCCGCACGCCGGGGTGGCGTTCGGGGAGACCGGATGCACTGAAGCCTGCGCCGCGGTCGCCCCGAGCGTCAGCGAAATAGCGGCGGCGCTCAGCGCCATGAACATTTTGCGCATGATCTCTCCTTGTTTTGGCCAGGTCTGGCTATTTGAGGGTTGACCAGCCCTGACGGCAATACTTGTACCCTTTCCGCGCCTTTATTTTGACGCGGCAGTTGCTTGACGCGGAGCCGGGCGAGACGGTTTACAAGAATTGCAAAGAAATCTGAGCGAATGATATTCGGGCCATTTATTAATAGTCAAATATGATTAAGTAGTTTCTCGGCCGGTCTTATGCGGAAGCGTCCCCAGGGCTAGCCCGGGCCAGCCCTTGGATCGGTCGGCTGATCGGGGTGTGTCACGCTGAGTGCCATGACCCGCGCCCAGCTCGACAAGCGGCCGGTCGACGTCTCGGCGATGTTCGACGCCGTCGCCGAGCGTTACGACCTGCTCAACGACATCCTGTCGCTAGGTCAGGACAGACGGTGGCGGTCGATCGTGGCCCGTCTGGTCGCGGCCAAAGCCGGTGACCTGGTGCTCGACATCGCCGCCGGCACTGGCACTTCTTCGCTCGCGTTCACCAACGCGGGTGCGCGGTGCGTGGCGTGTGACTTCTCACTCGGGATGCTCCGCGCCGGCGCGGCCCGCAAGCCCGGGGGGCGGGTCACGTTCGTGGCCGGGGACGCGCTGGCGCTGCCGTTCAACGACCGGGCGTTCGACATGGTGACGATCTCATTCGGGCTGCGCAACGTAGCCGACACCGACGTCGCGCTCGCCGAGATGCTCCGGGTAACCAGGCCCGGCGGCCTGCTGGTGATCTGCGAGTTCAGCCACCTCCCGGCCCGGCCTCTCGACGTTGCCTACCAGCGCTACCTGGCCGCGGCGCTGCCCATGATCGCCAAGCGAATCTCGCCCAATCCCGGCGCGTATGAGTACCTGGCCGAGTCGATCAAGGACTGGCCCGCCCAGGCCGAGTTGGCGGAACGGATCGAGGCAGCCGGCTGGTCGAAAGTCACCTGGCGCAACCTAACCGGCGGGATCGTAGCCCTCCACGTAGCCCGCCGCCCCCCGCGGGGTGACCACCCGCGAGTTGGATTCCCGAATCCATCGCGGGCCCAGGCCAGCCCCAGGCCCGGCGAGCGCGATGAATTCCCGAATCCATCGCGGTCCGGCCGTCGGCGGGTGCGATGAATTGCTGAATTCACACCCGTTTTCCCGGGTGGATTGCCACATCGATCGCAGGGATTGAGCCGACATATGCGATGGATTCCCGAATTCATCGCGGGGGCCGGGGCGGGGCTTGGGTCGCCGCCAGGGCCGGGGTAGCCGCAGGGCTTGGGTCGCCGCCAGGGCCGGGGTAGCCGCAGGGCTGGGGCTGCCGCCGGCAGGCGGGCCCGGGGCTGGCTCGGGGCGTGATCGCATAGCTTGGCTGGGCTTGGCGACCTTGGCAAGGTGTGGTGGGTGGGGTCGAGAGCGTAGCTGGCGGTAGACTATGCCCATCTGTACTTGTGAAGGTGTTCACAAGATTGGCGGGACGGGTCAGTGACCGAGCAGAACCCCCCGGCTAGCCACCCGGATCAGGCAAGAACCAGCAAAGCCGTGGTCGACTCGGCTGATACCGCTGACGTGATCATTGTCGGGGCTGGGCCGGCCGGGTCGAGCGGCCGCCTACCACCTAGCTACGGCCGGGCTTGACGTGCTGATGCTGGAGAAGACCAGCTTCCCCAGGGAGAAGGTCTGCGGCGACGGGCTTACGCCGCGTGCGGTCAAGGCGCTGACCACGATGGGCATCCCGACCGACGAGGACGGCTGGCTGCGGAACAACGGCCTGCGCATCATCGGCGGCGGCGGCCGCATCGAATTGGCCTGGCCGGACCTGTCGGCTTTCCCCGGCTACGGCACGGTCAGGACCCGGACCGACTTCGACCAGATCCTGGCTCGGCATGCCCAGAAGTCGGGCGCCCGCCTCCTGGAGAACGTCACGGTCACCGGGCCGGCGCTCGACGAGCGAACGGGTCGCGTCACGGGCGTGGTCCGCACGAGCAAAAAACCATGACGAAGCAGAAAAAAGGTACGGCGCCCGCCTCGTCATCGCAGCCGACGGCAACTCCTCACGGCTGTCGGTAGCGATGGGCCTGCACAAGCGGGACGACCGGCCGCTTGGCGTGGCCGTGCGGACGTACTACACCAGTCCGAGGCACGACGATGACTACCTTGAGGCCTGGCTCGACCTGTGGGACGGCAAGGCCCTGCTGCCCGGTTACGGGTGGATTTTCGGCATGGGTGACGGCACGTCCAACGTCGGGCTCGGCTTGCTGAACACCTCGGACGCCTTCGGCCACATCGACTACCGGGCGCTGCTGCGCCGTTGGCTCGGTGCGATGCCAGCCGAGTGGGGATTTTCCGAGGAGAACCGGACCGAGCCGATTCGCGGTGCCGCGCTGCCGATGGGATTCAACCGGACACCTCACTACACCAAGGGGCTGGTGCTCGTCGGCGACGCCGGCGGGATGGTGAACCCGTTTAACGGCGAAGGCATCGCGTACGCGATGGAATCAGGCGAGATCGCCGCCCGCACGATCGTCCAGGCGCTCGCCCGGCCCACGGCGGCGGGCACCGAGCGAGTGCTGCAGGGCTACCCGGTCGGCGCTCAAGGAGAACTACGGCGGCTACTACACTCTGGGCCGGACATTCGTGAAGATGATCGGCAACCCCGCCTTCATGAAGTTCGCCACGAGGCACGGGATCAAGCGCCCGGCCGTGATGCGGATGACGATGAAATTGCTAGGCAACCTGACCGAGCCTCGCGGTGGCGATGCGGTGGATCGGGTGATTAACGCGCTGTCTAAGATTGCGCCGGCGGCATAACGCCCACAGGTCGGTCAACGGAGTCGCGAGGCCTTGGCAGCGCGACGAGACAAGGATGAGACAAGGGGGTGACGGAGCCGATGAGCTACTACGTGCCCATCGTCGTGCTCGGCGCTCTGTCCGCGGTGTTCGCCATCTTCTCGCTGGTGGCCGGAGCGGCCGCCGGTCCGAAACGGTGGAACCGGGCCAAGCTCGAAGCCTACGAATGCGGCATCGAGCCGACCCGCCAGCCGGCCGGGATCAGATTCCCTGTCAAGTACTACCTGACGGCGATGCTGTTCATCGTCTTCGACATCGAGATCATCTTCCTCTACCCGTGGGCGGTCGCTTTCGACCACCTCGGCGCGTTTGGCCTGGTAGAGATGGTCACGTTCGTCGCTACCGTGCTTGTCGCGTACGTCTACGTGTGGCGGCGCGGCGGCTTGGAATGGGATTAACCAATGGGAATAGAAGAAAAACTGCCGAGCGGCATCCTGCTGACATCGGTCGAGAAGCTGGCCGGCTACGCGCGCAAGTCGTCGGTGTGGCCAGCGACGTTCGGCCTTGCCTGCTGCGCGATCGAGCTGATGGCGACCGGCGGCCCGCGTCATGACCTGGCCAGGTTCGGGATGGAGCGAGCGTCGAACACGCCGAGGCAGGCCGACCTGATGATCGTGGCCGGGCGGGTCAGTCAGAAGATGGCGCCGGTACTCCGCCAGATCTACGACCAGATGTCCGACCCCAAGTGGGTGATCTCGATGGGCGTCTGCGCGTCGAGCGGCGGAATGTTCAACAACTACGCGATCGTGCAGGGCGTCGACCACATCGTGCCCGTCGACATCTACCTGCCCGGTTGCCCGCCGAGGCCGGAGATGCTGATCGACGCGATCGTCAAGCTGCACGACAAGATCCAGAACATGAAGCTCGGGGCGAACCGGGAGAAGGAGATCACCGAGCTGGAAGCAGGCCAGGCTGCGCCGCCTGCCGCTGCTGCCCTCTCTGCGGGGGGATCCGGGGGTCGTCCCCCCGGGCTAGCACAGCAGCCAGCTGAGCTTGACCAAGGGGCGCAGAAGTGACCGGGCCCAACGGGGTCGGCCCCGACGAGCAGCCGACCGAGGACCCGGCGGCGGCCAAGGGCGATGAGCGGATCTCCGAGCCCGTCCTGCGCACCGGCATGTTCGGTACCCAGACCAGTGGCGACACGTCTGGTTACGGCGGTCTCATGGTCAGGCAGCCGCCGTCGCCGTCGACGCCGCGGCCGTACGGCTCCTACTTCGACGAGGTCGCCGACGCGCTCGGCGGGGCGCTGGAAACCTCGGAAATGAGCTTCGGCGACGCGGTCGAGCGAGTGCTGGTCGCGAACGGCGAACTGACCCTGTACGTACGCCGCGAGCACCTGCTTGAGGTGATGCGGAAGCTGCGCGACGAGCCCGTGCTTGCTTTCCAGCTATGCCTTGGTGTCTCTGGCGTGCACTACCCGACGCTGGCGGGCAGTGAGCTGCACGCCGTCTATCACCTGCTCTCGGTTACGCACAACCGGCGGCTGCGGGTGGAGGTGTCGGCGCCGGACGCCGACCCGCACATTCCGTCGGTTGTCGACGTTTTCCCGACCTGTGACTGGCATGAGCGGGAGACCTGGGACTTCTTCGGCATCATCTTCGACGGCCACCCGGCGCTGACCAGAATCGAGATGCCGGACGACTGGAAGGGCCACCCCCAGCGCAAGGATTACCCGCTCGGTGGCATCCCGGTGGAGTACCGCGGCGCCACCGTCCCGCCGCCTGATGAGCGGAGATCGTACGAATGACCAGCACCGATCGCGTCTACAACGTTGGCGGGCAGGACTGGGATGAGATCGTCGCGGCCGCCGACGACGTAACGGACGACGGCACGCAGGAACACCTGATCGTCAACATGGGGCCGCAGCACCCGTCGACGCACGGAGTGCTCAGGCTGATCCTGACGCTGGACGGCGAGACCGTGACCGAACTGCGGCCGGTGATCGGGTACCTGCACACCGGCATCGAGAAGAACATGGAGTTCCGCACCTGGACGCAGGGCGTCACGTTCTGCACCAGGATGGATTACCTCTCCCCGCTGTTCAACGAGACTGCCTACTGCCTTGCCGTCGAAAAACTGCTCGGCATCACCGACCAGATACCCGAGCGTGCCACTGTGCTCCGGGTCTTGATGATGGAACTCAACAGGATCGCGTCGCACCTGACCGCGGTCGGCACCTTCGGCCTTGAGGTGGGCGCCACCACGATCTTTCTCTACGGCATGCGCGAGCGGGAGAAAGTGCTCGACTTGTTCGAGCTGATCAGCGGGCTGCGGATGAACCACGCGTACATCCGGCCCGGCGGGGTCTCCCAGGACTTGCCGGCTGGCGCCATCGAGAAGCTGCGCGAGTTCCTCGGCGTGATGCCGCACCAGCTCGGCGAGATACGCGCGCTGCTCGACGCCGCGCCGATCTACCTCGCCAGGACCAAGAACATCGCGTACCTCGACCTGACCGGCTGCATGGCGCTCGGCGTCACCGGTCCGATCCTGCGTGCCGCTGGCCTGCCGTGGGACCTGCGCAAGAGCCAGCCGTACTGCGGCTACGAGACCTATGAGTTCGACGTCCCGACGCGGAGCAGTTGCGACGTCTACGGCAGGTACATAGTCCGGATGGATGAGATGGATCAGTCACTGCGCATCATCGAGCAGTGCGTCGACCGGCTGGCGGCGGCGCGGCCAGCCGAGGATCCCATCATGATCGCCAACGCGAAGATCGGCTGGCCAGCGCAGCTCGCGGTTGGCCCGGACGGACTGGGCAACTCCGCTGATCACATCGCGCACATCATGAGCCAGTCGATGGAAGCGCTGATTCACCACTTCAAGCTGGTGACCGAAGGATTCCGGGTGCCCGCCGGACAGGTATACGCGGCGGTAGAGTCGCCGCGCGGTGAGCTAGGCTGCCACGCGGTCAGTGACGGCGGCACCCGGCCGTACCGGACGCACTTCCGTGATCCGTCGTTCACGAACCTGCAGTCCGTCTCGGCGATGGCCGAAGGCGGCATGGTCGCCGACGTGATCGCGGCGGTGGCCAGCATCGACCCGGTGATGGGAGGGGTGGACAGGTAATGACCTATACCGAGCAGGTCAGAGCCGCTTTGGACGAGCGGGCCGGGCAGATCATCGCCAGATATCCCAAGGCGAGGTCGGCGCTGCTGCCGCTCCTGCATCTCGTGCAAGCCCACGAGGGATACGTGTCGGGCGACGGCATCGCGTATTGCGCCGAGCAGCTTGGCCTGTCCGAGGCCGACGTCACCGGTGTCGTGACGTACTACACGATGTACAAGCGCAAGCCGGTCGGCGAGTACCACGTCGGCGTCTGCACGAACACGCTGTGCGCGATCATGGGCGGCGACGCGATCTACTCCGACCTGCGCGGTTACCTCGGCACCGAAGGCGACGACGCGACGGCGGATGGCAAGGTCAGCCTGGAGCATATCGAGTGCAACGCGGGCTGCGACTACGCGCCCGTCGTCATGGTCAACTGGGAGTTCTTCGACAACATGACCCCGGAGTCGGCCAGGGAACTGGTCGACGGGCTGCGCGCGGGTGCCGACGTCGCGCCCAGCCGGGGCGCCCCCAAGCTGGTCAACTGGAAGGAGGCGGCCATGATCCTGGCTGGCTACCCCGACGACCAGGCCGCCGCCGGCGACACTCGCGGCCAGCCCACCCTGGCGGGACTTCGGATCGCCAAAGAAAACGGCTGGACCGCACCCCCGCGAAGTGGAGCACAAGAGTGACAACGGTGCTTACCCCCGAGCTCACCGCGCACTGGGATGACGCTGACTCGTTCACGCTGGCCGGCTACCGCCGGGCCGGCGGGTACCAGGCGCTGCCTAAAGCACTGGCCATGACCCAAGACAGCGTTATCGCGACCGTCAAAGAATCCGGTCTACGCGGTCGTGGCGGCGCGGGCTTCCCGACCGGCGTCAAGTGGGGGTTCATACCTCAGGGCGATGGCAAGCCGCACTACCTGGTGGTCAACGCCGACGAGTCCGAGCCCGGCACCTGCAAAGACATGCCGACCATGCTGGCCAACCCGCACGTCCTCGTCGAAGGCGCGATCATCGCCGCCTACGCGATCCGGTCCAACAAGGCCTTCATTTACGTGCGCGGCGAAGTGCTGCACGTGATCAGGCGGCTGCACCTTGCGGTCGCCGAGGCCTACGAAGCCGGTTATCTAGGCAAGGACATCCTCGGCTCGGGCTTCGACCTGGACATCGTCGTACACGCCGGCGCCGGTGCCTATGAGTGCGGTGAAGAGACCGCGCTGCTCGACTCGCTCGAAGGCAAACGCGGCCAGCCTCGGCTCAAGCCGCCGTTCCCGGCGATCGAGGGCCTGTACGCCTGCCCGACCGTGGTCAACAACGTCGAGTCGATCGCCAGCGTGCCTTTCATCATCGAGCGCGGCGCAGGCTCGTTCAGCGCGCTCGGGACTGAGAAGTCCAAAGGGTTCGGCATCTTCTCGCTGTCCGGGCACGTCACCACGCCCGGCCAGTACGAGGCGCCGCTCGGCGTCACGCTGCGCGAACTGCTGTCGATCGCTGGTGGCGTCAGGGCCGGTCACCGGCTCAAGTTCTGGACCCCAGGCGGCTCATCGACGCCGATCCTGACCCATGAGCACCTCGACGTGCCGCTGGATTTCGAGGGCACATCGGCGGCGGGCACGATGCTGGGCACCCGCGGGCTGCAGATCTTCGACGAAACTACCTGCGTGGTCCGAGCCGCGCTCCGGTGGACCGAGTTTTACCGGCATGAGTCGTGCGGCAAGTGCACCCCGTGCCGGGAGGGCACGTACTGGATGGTGCAAATCCTGACCGAGCTGGAACGTGGTGGAGGCAGCGACGCCGACCTGGACAAGCTGCTCGACATCAGCGACAACATCGTGGGCCGCTCGTTCTGCCCGTTCGGCGACACCGCGGTCAGCCCGGCGGTGTCATCGATCAAGTACTTCAGAGACGAGTTCCTCGAGCACGGCAAGCGCGGCGGCTGCCCGTTCGACCCGGCCGCGTCGACCCTCTTCGGCGAATCGTGGAGGACGCGATGACGGTGCAGCCCGCCAGCACCGACTTGGTGCACGTCACCATTGACGGGTTCGAGATCGCGGTGCCCAAGGGCACGCTGATCATCAGGGCCGCCGAAATGCTCGGCATCCAGGTGCCGAGGTTCTGCGACCACCCGCTGCTCGATCCGATCGGTGCTTGCCGCCAGTGCCTCGTGCATGTCGAGGGCCAGCCGAAGCCGCCGGCCTCGTGTACCACGGTCTGCACAGAAGGCATGGTCGTGCGCACCCAGATGACGTCGCCGGTGGCGGAAAAGGCCCAGCGCGGCATCATGGAGATGCTGCTGATCAACCACCCGCTCGACTGCCCGATGTGCGACAAGGGCGGCGAGTGCCCGCTGCAGAACCAGGCCATGTCGGCCGGTGCGGGCGAGTCCAGGTTCACCGGCGCCAAGCGCAAGTTCGCCAAGCCGGTCGCGCTGTCGACGCAGGTGCTGCTCGACCGGGAACGCTGCGTCCAGTGCGCCCGATGCACCAGGTTCGCCGATCAGGTCGCTGGCGATCCGCTTATCGAGTTGCTTGAGCGCGGACCGGATGAGCAGGTCGGCGTCGCTGACGGCGTCCCGTTCGACTCGTACTTCTCAGGCAACACCGTCCAGATATGCCCGGTCGGCGCGCTGACCGGCGCGTCCTACCGGTTCCGCGCGCGGCCTTTCGACACGGTTTCGACCCCGAGCGTCTGCGAGCACTGCGCGGCCGGCTGCCTGCAGCGCACCGATCACCGTCGCGGCGCCGTCACCAGGCGGCTGGCCGGGAACGCGCCTGAGGTGAACGAGGAGTGGAACTGCGATAAGGGCCGCTGGGCCTTCACCTACGCCACCGAACCGAACCGGCTGATCTCTCCGCTGGTCAGGGACTCGTCCGGGGTGCTGCGGCCGGCCTCATGGCCAGAGGCCCTCGACACGGCGGCGCGCGGCTTGGCCGCGGCCCGCGGCCAGGCGGGCGTTCTCACCGGCGGCCGGCTCACGCTCGAAGATGCCTACGGGTACGCGAAATTCGCCCGGCTCGCGCTCGGCACCAATGACATCGACATGAGGGCCAGGCCGCATAGCGCCGAAGAAACCTACTTCCTCTCCGACAGCGTCGCGGGCAAGGACGCCGACGTGACCTACACCACGCTTGAGCACGCGCCCGCGGTGCTGCTGGCCGGCTTCGAGCCGCAGGACGAGACGCCGATCATCTTCCTGCGGCTGCGCAAGGCGGTCAGGAAACACGGTCAGCAGGTTTACTCGGTCGCCGCGTTCGCCAGCGCTGGCATCGAAAAGCTGTCCGGCACGCTGCTGCCGACCCTGCCCGGTGGTGAGGCGGAGACGCTCGACCAACTCGCCGACCCGGCCAGCGCGGCCCTCGCCAAGCCAGGGTCGGTCATCCTCGTCGGCGAACGGCTAGCCGAGGTCCCTGGCGCCTTGTCGGCGGCTGTGCGACTAGCGGACCGGACCGGCGCGAAGCTGGCCTGGGTGCCCCGTCGGGCGGGCGAGCGGGGCGCGATCGAAGCCGGGGCGCTGCCCGTCCTGCTGCCAGGCGGCCGCCAGGTCGGCGACGCCGACGCCCGGGCCGAGGTGGCCAGGGCGTGGACGACGTCCTCGCTGCCCGCCGAGCCCGGCAAGGACACCGGCGAGATGCTGGCGGCGGCCGCCGCCGACGAGCCTTACGCGCTGCTGGTGGCCGGGGTAGACCCAGCGGACCTGCCCGACCCGCGCGCTGCGCTCGCGGCGATCGAGCGGGCCACTTTCGTGGTGAGCCTCGAGCTCAGGGCCAGCGCCGTGACCGACCGCGCCGACGTCGTCTTCCCGGTCGCCGCCGTAGCCGAGAAGCCCGGCACGTTCGTGAACTGGGAAGGCAGACCAGGCACGTTCCCCCCCGCGCTCTCGCTCCCAGCCGCGCGAAGCGACCTGCAAGTACTGCACTCCATCGCCGACGCAATGGACATCCACCTAGGCCTCCCCGACGTAGCCTCAGCCCGCCGAGAACTAACGGCCCTAGGGGTTGGTCCTGATCTTCCGTCGGGGCGCGGTGCCGCCTGGACTGACGAGCGAGGGAGCGCAGCGACCGAGCGAGGAGGGAAGGCGGCGCCTAAAAGCGCCCCGACAATTGGGGGGCTCCGGGGGGTGTCCCCCCGGGCTAACACAGCGCCCCGACGTGCAGATACCTCTACCTCCCCCCGAGCAGATACAGATACCTCCCCCCGAGCCAATACCCTTCTCGCAACCTGGCATAATCTGCTCGACGCGGGCCGTATGCAGGACGGTGAGCCGCACCTGGCCGGCACGGCAAGGGTCGCCGTGGCAAAGATGTCGGCCGCTACCGCCGCCGAAGCTGGTGTCGCAGCCGGCGGGAAGGTGACGGTCAGCACCGGCAACGGAGCGATCACCGTGCCTGTCGAGATCATTACGATGCTCGATCGAGTGGTCTGGCTGCCGTCGAATTCAGACGGCTGCGCCGTGCGAAGTCAGCTCGGCGCAGGCCACGGCTCCCTAGTGACGGTGAGGAGCGCGGAATGATCTCCCAGCTCGCTGTGGGGAGCGCGGCGACTTCGGCGTTGATCGATAACGACCCGTGGTGGCTGACCGCGATCAAGGTACTGATCGTCTTCCTCTTCTTGATGCTGACGACCTTGTTCATGATCTGGGCCGAACGCCGGGTGATCGGTCGGATGCAGCAGCGTCCAGGCCCGAACCGGGCAGGCAAGTTCGGCCTGCTCCAGTCCTTGATGGACGGCATCAAGCTGCCGCTGAAAGAGGACATCATCCCGCGGGGCGTGGACAAGCTGCTTTTCGTCATTGCCCCCGCGCTCGCGGCGATCCCCGCGTTCATCAGCTTCGCGATCATCCCGGTCGGCCCGACGGTCTCGATCTTCGGCCATCACACCCCGTTGCAACTCGCCGACCTCCCGGTCGCCGTCCTGCTGGTGCTCGCGATGAGCTCGATGGGCGTCTACGGAATTGTGCTCGCCGGCTGGTCGTCCACCTCGCCGTACTCGCTGCTCGGCGGGCTGCGGTCATCGGCCCAGGTGATCAGCTATGAGATCGCGATGGGCCTGTCGTTTGTGCCGGTGTTCCTTTACGCCGGTTCGCTGTCCACGTCGGCGATCGTGCATGCCCAGGCCAATGGTGCGACGTTCCATTTGTTCGGCGCGGTGCTGCATTACCCGTCGTGGTTCGCGATTTTGCTGCTGCCCTCGTTCGCGATCTACTTGATCACGATGGTCGGCGAGACCAACCGGCTGCCGTTCGACCTTCCCGAGGGCGAGGGTGAGCTTGTCGCTGGTTACCACACGGAGTACTCCTCGCTGAAGTTCGCGCTGTTCTACCTGGCCGAATACGTCAGCATGATCACTGTGTCGGCCTTGGCTACCACGTTGTTCCTCGGCGGCTGGCACGCGGTCTGGCCGATCTCGGTCTGGTCCGGCGCCAACTCAGGCTGGTGGCCGGTGCTCTGGTTCCTCGCGAAGATTTCCATCTTGCTGTTCGGGTTCATCTGGCTGCGCGGCTCGCTGCCCAGGATCAGGTACGACCAGCTCATGTCGTTCGGCTGGAAGGTGCTGATCCCAGGCTCGCTGGCCTGGACGCTGCTGATCGCCACGCTGCGGGTCTACCGGCGGCACGGCGGCGGCGCCGTGGTCTACATCACCGGAGGTGCGATCATCGCCGCCGTTCTGGTCTGGTTGTTCGCCGTCGATCTCGCCGCCGAGCGCAGGGCGCAGCAGCAGGAGGTCGCCGATGCCGACCTGACCGAGCAGCTCGGTGAGACGTTCCCTGTGCCGCCCATGGATCTGCCGCACTATCACGGCATCCTGGCCGAAGGTTCGCTGCCCGGCGAACTGAGCGCCGGGGACCGAGATACTACGCCGGCCAGCGTTTCGGAGGTTACCGGTGCTTGACTTTCTCAACCCGGTCAAGGGTTTCGCTGTCACGTTCAGGCAGATGTTCCGCAAGGTCGACACCGTGGAATACCCGGAAGTAAAGCTGCCGACCGCGCCCCGCTTCCACGGCAGACACCAGCTCAACCGGTGGCCGGACGGGCTAGAGAAGTGCATCGGCTGCGAGTTGTGCGCGTGGGCCTGCCCGGCCGACGCCATCTACGTCGAAGGCGGCAGCAACACCGAGGAGGAGCGCTACTCGCCCGGTGAGCGGTACGGTGCCGTCTACCAGATCAATTACCTGCGCTGCATCCTCTGCGGTCTTTGCGTCGAAGCCTGCCCGACCAGGGCGCTGACGATGACCAACGACTACGAGCTTGCCGATGACAGCAGGGAAAGCCTGATCTGGACTAAGGAGCAGTTGGTCGCACCGCTGACGGCTGGCATGGAAGCGCCGCCGCACCCGATGCGACTCGGCGAAGAAGAGGAAGATTACTACCGGCTCGGTCCCACGTTCGCCTCCGGCCAGTCGGCTAGCACAGCCCAGTCTTCCGACGTGCTCGGCACGATGATGCGGGAGGCGGGTGATCAGGAATGAGCCACGCGCTTATCCTCGCCTCGCCCGGCAGCAACAGTGCCGAACTGGCGGCCTTCTGGCTGCTGGCGATCGTCGCCGTGGGATCGGCGATCGGCATGATCTTGACCAGGCGGGCCGTTCACTGTGCGGTCCTGCTCGCCGTCGTCATGCTGATTCTCGCGGCGATGTACGCGATGCAAGGCGCGCCGTTCCTCGCGTTCGTCCAGGTGATCGTCTACACCGGCGCCGTGCTCATGCTGTTCTTGTTCGTCATGATGATCGTCGGCATCAGCGCGGCCGACTCGATCATCGAGACGATCAGGGGACAACGGCTGTGGGCCGGGCTGGCTGGGATCGCGCTGTTCGTGCTGCTAGCTCTGGTGGTCGGACACGCCGCGATCGGGCCTGCCGCCCCATCAGGCCCGCGCAACAGTTCGGGCAACATCGAAGGTCTAGCCCGGCTAATTTTCACCACCTATGTCTTTCCCTTTGAGGTGACCAGCGCATTGCTGATCACCGCCGCTGTCGGCGCGATGGTGCTCGCGCACAGGGAGCGGACCGAGCCGAAGCCGACCCAGCGCCTGCTCTCGCGGCAGCGGGTCGCGGGCGGGCATCCGGCACCGCTGCCGGGCCCGGGTACCTACGCGCGGCACAACGCGGTCGACATGCCGGCGCTGCTGCCCGACGGCAGCCCGTCGCGGCTGTCGGTCAGCGGCGTGCTCGCGAACCGGGCGCTTGAGGCCGAACGGTCAGGGCGCTCCGCGCCGCTTCCGCCTCGCGGGAGGGCGGCGATCACCGCCGAGGTGCTTGAACCGGGCGAGCCGGTCGACGCCGACATGCCCGCCGAGTCCGTTCACGAAGAGCACGAGACCAGCCTGGAGGACAAGTGATTAGCCCGGCGCATTATGTGGCGCTCGCGGTGATCCTCTTTGTGATCGGCGGCGTCGGCGTGCTTATCCGCAGGAACGCACTGGTGATGTTCATGTGCGTCGAGTTGATGCTGAACGCGGTCAATCTGGCGTTCATCGCGTTCGCCAGGCTGCACGGCGGCCTTGACGGGCAGGTGATCGCGTTCTTCGTGATGGTGGTCGCGGCGGCCGAGGTGGTGGTCGGCTTGGCGATCCTGACATCGATTTTCCGTGCCCGTAAGTCGGCGTCGGTGGACGACGCCAACTTGCTGAAGAACTGATCTCGACAGGAGTACGCAGTGACGTTGACCTCGCCGGAGCTTACGCTGCCCGCGGTCGGCGCGGCGCACGCGGCCTGGCTGCTGCTCGCGTTTCCCTCGGCTGGGGCGGCCGTCTTGCTGCTCGGCGGCAGGCGCACCAACGCCTGGGGGCACTGGCTTGGTGTGACGATGTCGCTGGCGTCGTTCGTCTACGGAGTCGTGCTGCTCGCCCAGATGCTCGGCACGCGGGTCGGCGAGCGAAGCCGGGACGACCACGTCTTCACCTGGATTCCGGGGATCGGCCGGTTCCACGTCCCGATCGGGCTGCTGATCGACCAGCTTTCGATCTGCTTCGTGCTGCTGATCACCGGGGTCGGCTCGCTCATCTTGATCTACGCGGTCGGCTACATGGCGAAGGACCCAGCGCGGCGCCGGTTCTTCGGCTACCTGAACCTGTTCATCGCGGCGATGCTGCTGCTCGTCGTAGCCGACAACTATGTGGCTCTCTACGTCGGCTGGGAGGGCGTGGGTCTCGCGTCCTACCTGCTGATCGGGTTCTGGTTCTACAACCCGGCCCCGCCGGTCGCGGCTAAGAAGGCCTTCATCGCCAACCGGGTCGGCGACGCCGGCTTGTCGCTGGCGATCATGCTGATGTTCGCTCAGTTCGGCTCGGTGAGCTTCGCCGGCGTATTCAGTCAGGTGCACAGCGCCAAGCCGGGGGTCGTGACCGCGCTCGGCCTGCTGCTGCTGCTCGGTGCCTGCGGCAAGTCCGCGCAGCTACCCCTGCAGTCCTGGCTGCTCGACGCGATGGAGGGCCCGACGCCGGTTTCCGCGCTGATTCACGCCGCGACGATGGTGACCGCCGGTGTCTACCTGATCGTCAGGTCGGCGCCGATCTTCAACCTGTCGGCCAATGCCAGGCTGGTCGTCACGATCGTGGGCGCGGCTACGCTGCTGTTCGGCGCGCTGATCGGGTGCGCCAAGGACGACATCAAGAAGGCGCTGGCCGGCTCGACGATGAGCCAGATCGGCTACATGATGCTCGCCGCTGGCCTCGGCCCGGTCGGGTACGCGCTCGCGATCGCGCACCTCCTTTCGCACGGCTTCTTCAAGGCCGGGCTGTTCCTTGGCGCTGGCGCGGTCAAACACGAGATGAACGACGAAGTCGACATGCGCCGGTTCGGCGGCCTCGCCACGGTGATGAAAATCACCTTCGTGACGTTCGCGTTCGGCTACCTGGCGATCATCGGCATCCCGCCGTTCTCTGGCTTCTTTACGAAAGATCCGATCATCGAAGCAGCGTTCGCCAAGGGCGGCACCTCAGGGGCCATTCTCGGAACCGCCGCGATGATCGGCGCCGGCATCACCGCGTTCTACATGACCCGGGTGATGTTCATGACGTTCGCTGGCCGGAAACGGTGGGAAGATGGGGCCCACCCGCACGAGGCCCCGCCGGTGATGACCTCGCCGATGGTGATCCTCGCGGTCGGGTCGCTGGGTGCTGGCGGCTTCCTGATGATCTCGAACCGGCTGATTAACTTCCTGGCGCCGGTGGTCGGCACCCCGCCGCTTTCGCACGGCTTCTTCGCGCCAGTCAGCGACATCGCGCTGGTGGTCGTGGTCGCCGGGGCGGCGGTCGCCTGGGCCATGTACGGACGTCGCGAGGTGGCGGTCACCGCGCCGCGCGGCAACTTCGCCACCATCGCGGCGCGCAAGGACCTGTACGGCGACGCGTTCAACGAGTCGGTTCTCATGCGGCCAGGCCAGTGGCTGGCCAGGCTGTCGGTGTACTTCGACAACCGCGGGGTGGACGGCATCGTCAATACGATCGCCGCGACGATGGGCGGAGGCTCTGGCCGACTACGGCGGGTGCAGACCGGGTTCGTCCGCTCGTACGCACTTTCCATGCTCGTTGGCGCCGTGCTCGTGGTAGGTGCCCTGATTCTGGTACGGCTCTAATGAACCGCGATGAGGCGCTGATTTCGAAATGAGCAACTTCCCCTGGCTCACCGTCGCCGGCGTGATACCGCTGGCCGGGGCCATCGCCGTCGGGCTCACCCCGGGGCAATCGGCTCCCGGTAGCGAGGCCGACAAGAAGGCACGCGACCTGCTGGTCAAGCGGATCACGCTGGTCGTCACGCTGATCACGCTCGCGGTCACGCTCGCGATGGCGGTGAACTTCAAGATCGGCGGCCCGAGGTTCCAGTTCACGCAGACCTATCAGTGGATACCGCAGTTCGGCGTGCACTACGCGGTGGGCGCGGACGGCATCGCGCTGGTGCTGATCTTGATGACCACGGTCCTGATGCCGGTCGTCGTGCTCGCGTCGTGGAACGACGCCGAGGGGCTGGCTAGTCCCGCCGGATCACCTCCGCCGCGACGGAGCGTCAAGACCTATTTCATCTTGATGCTCGTGCTCGAGACGATGATGATCGGGGTTTTCGCGGCTACCGACGTGTTCTTGTTCTACGTCTTCTTCGAGGCGATGCTCATTCCGATGTACTTCATGATCGGCAGCTTCGGCGTCGGTCAGCGGCAGTACGCGGCGGTCAAGTTCCTGCTCTACAGCCTGCTCGGCGGGCTGCTGATGCTCGTCGCGGTGATCGCGCTGTACGTCTACTCGACGCACGGCGGCCGGCCGGGTACGTTCCTGTTCGGCCCGCTCGCCCATCTGGTGCTGAGCCCGCTCGTGCAGAAGTGGCTGTTCGCTGGCTTCTTCGTCGCGTTCGCGATCAAGGCGCCGCTGTGGCCGTTCCACACTTGGCTGCCGGACGCGGCCACGGCCGCGCAACCTGGCGCCGCCGTGGTGCTCGTCGGCGTGCTCGACAAGGTCGGCACCTTCGGCATGATCAGGTACTGCATCGACCTGTTCCCTGGCGCGGCGCACTACTTCACGCCGCTGATCATCGCGCTGTCGGTGATCGGGGTGCTGTACGGCGCGGTCGTGGCGATCGGCCAGGCCGACCTCAAGCGCCTGATCGCCTACACCTCGGTGTCGCACATGGGCCTGATCACGCTGGGGATCTTCGCGATGACCAGCCAAGGCCAGGTCGGTGCCACGTTCTACATGGTCAACCACGGGTTCGCCACCGGAGCGCTGTTCCTGATCGCGGGCTTCATGATCGCCCGACGGCGCTCGCAGCTCATCGCCGACTACGGTGGCGTGCAGAAGGTCGCGCCGGTCCTGGCCGGGCTGTTCCTCGTGGCTGGCCTCGCCGGGCTGTCGCTGCCTGGCCTTTCCACCTTCATCAGCGAGTTTCTCGTGCTGATCGGCACGTTCACCAGGTACGAGGTCGCGGCGATCCTGGCGACGGTCGGCATCATCCTGGCCGCGATCTACATCCTGTGGATGTATCAGCGAACGATGACCGGCCCGGTGCGCCCGGAGGTGTCGACGATGCCGGACCTGGGGGCGCGCGAGCTTTGGGCGGTGGCACCGCTGATCGCCCTGATCATCGTGCTCGGGGTGTATCCCAAGCCGGTGATCGACGTGATCAACCCAGCCGTGCACGCCACGCTGACGCAGGCGCACTCGACCAATCCGGTCCCGGCCCACCCCGCGCCGGCCAACGATGAGGTCTTCATTCCGATTACCAGGACCCCCACCCTTACTTCAAATGGGAGCCAGCCGTGATATCGAGCTTGGCGGCGGCGGACATTCCCACGCCGCACATCGAATACGGGCTGCTCTCTCCGATGCTGCTCGTCTTCGGCGCGGCCGTCGCCGGGGTGCTCGTCGAGGCGTTCGTCGCGCGTCCGCTTCGCCGCAGCCTGCACCTGGCGATCACGCTCGGTGGCCTAGCCGGCGCGTTCGCCCTGACCATCGCCGTGGCCATGGACAGTTCCCTTTTCGGCAACGGATCGCCCGGCCGGCTCGCCGCTGTAGGCGCCGTCGCCGTTGACCGGCCGACGCTGTTCATCCAGGGCACGATCTTGGTGCTGGCGTTCATCAGCGTGCTGCTGATCGCCGAGTCCAGCCACGAGGTCAGCGCGTTCGCGGCGCAGGCGGCCGCGGTGCCAGGCAGCGCCGAGGAGCGCGAGGGTCTGCTCGCTGGCATCAGCCACACCGAGGTCTACCCGCTGACCCTGTTCGCCGTCGGTGGCATGTTGCTGTTCCCGGCGTCGAATGACCTGCTCACGATGTTCGTGGCGCTTGAGGTGCTGTCGCTGCCGCTGTACCTGCTGTGCGGCCTCGCCCGGCGACGCAGGCTGCTGTCGCAGGAAGCCGCGATGAAGTACTTCCTGCTCGGTGCCTTCTCCTCGGCGTTCTTCCTGTTCGGCGTCGCGATGCTGTACGGTTTTTCCGGCTCGGTCCGGCTGTCGGCGATCGCCGCGGCGGCAAGCGGCAACACCGGCAGCGCCGTCCTGCTCTACGCGGGCATCGCGTTGCTCGGTGTCGGGCTGCTGTTCAAGATCGGTGCCGTGCCGTTCCAGGCGTGGAAGCCCGACGTCTATCAGGGTTCGCCCACCCCGGTCACCGCGCTGATGGCCTCGTGCACGCTGGTCGCCGCCTTTGGCGCGTTGCTGCGGGTGTTCTACGTCGCCTTCGGGCAACTCACCTGGGACTGGCGTCCGATGATGTGGGGCGTCGCGATCTTGACCATGCTCGGCGGCGCGATCGTCGCGATTACCCAGACCGATGTGAAGCGCCTGCTCGCCTACTCATCGATCGCCCAGGCCGGCTACATCCTGACCGGGGTGATCGCAGCTACCCCCGCTGGCCTGTCGAGCAGCCTGTTCTACCTAGCCGCCTACGGGTTCGCCACGATCGGCGCGTTCGCCGTCGTGACGCTGATCCGCGACCACGGCGGCGAGGCCGGGCACCTGTCGAGCTGGGCCGGGCTCGGCAAGCGCTCACCGCTCATCGCCGGGACTTTCGCGCTCTTCCTGATCGCCTTCGCTGGCATACCGCTGACCAGCGGTTTCATCGGCAAGTTCGCCGTCTTCCAGGCGGCGATCGGCGGTGGCGCCGTGCCGCTGGTCGTGATCGGAGCGCTGTCCAGCGCCATTCTCGCCTTCCCTTACGTCCGCGTGATCGTGCTGATGTTCTTTTCCGAACCGGCCGTTGGCGGTCCCGTCGTGGTCCGGCCGAGCGCGTTCACCGCGAGCGCGGTCGGGATCGGCGTGCTGGCGACCCTCGTACTCGGAATCGTTCCGGAACCGCTGCTGAGACTTGCTCACGACGCGGCCACGCAGCTGTTTGTCCGCTAATGCCGCAGTTGTCAGCCGCGAGGTGGCCGGCCGGCATCCGCCGGATGGCTAGCTGCCTTTATCGTGGTGTTTACCGGCAGCAGGCGAAGCGATAGGGGATGACGTGATCAATCTCGTTCCCGTCGCGCTTTCTGACACCACTCTCGCGGCCGACCTGAACGCTGGCTTGGCCCAGGTTGAAGACGCGCTCCGGGAAGCTGCCCGGGCGCAGCACGACCTGCTCGATGAGACGTCCGGCTACCTGATCGACGCCGGCGGCAAGCGGTTCCGCGCCACACTGGTGCTACTGGCCGCTCAGTTCGGTAACCCGCGCGACCCCCGGATCATCCCGGCGGCGGTCGCGCTCGAACTGACCCACGTGGCCACGCTCTACCACGACGACGTGATGGACGAGGCTGAGGTCAGGCGAGGCAGCCAGAGCGCCAACTCCCGGTGGACCAACTCGGTGGCGATCCTGACCGGCGATTACCTCTTCGCCCGGGCCTCCCTGATCCTGGCCGACCTGGGTCCCGAAGCGGTCCGGATCCAAGCGGAGACGTTCCGCCGCCTGGTGGTCGGCCAGATTCTCGAAACCGTCGGCCCGCAGCCGGGCCAGGACGCGGTCGAGCACTACATGAGCGTGGTCACCGGCAAGACGGAGGCGCTGATCGCCACGGCCGGGCACTTCGGAGCGATGTTCTCCGGCGCGCCGCCCGCGGTCATGCGGAGCATGCGGCCAGCCTGCGCGGCGCTAGGGGTCGCGTTCCAGCTTTCCGACGACATCCTCGACGTGACCAGCGAGTCGCTCCAGTCGGGCAAGACCCCGGGCACCGACCTGCGTGAGGGTGTCCGGTCGCTGCCGGTGCTGCACGCTCTGGCGACGGCTGGCCCCGGCGACGCCCGGCTGGTCGAGTTGCTGAGCAGCGATCTGAGCGATCCGGTCCTGCTCGAGGAGGCGCTCGGCCTGCTGCGCAAGCACCCCGGCATGGACCTGGCCAGGGCCGACGTCCGCCACTGGGCCAACCTGGCCAGGGAGCACATCGCCGCGCTGCCAGACGTCCCAGCCCAGGCCGCGTTCGCCGAACTGTGCGACTTCATGGTCGACCGCACCAGCTAAAGCCGTCGCGCCAGCCGCCGCGAGCCGCCGCGAGCCGGAGGTGGCGGCGCGAGCCGGAGGTGGCGGCGCGAGCCGGAGGTGGCGGCGCGAGCCGGAGGTGACACCGGAGATGGATTCGCGCATCCACCTCGCCTTCGGTCGGGTGGGGCTAGGTGGATTCGCGCATCGACCCCCGTATTCGTGGGTGGATTCGCGCATCCACCTCACGCCTGGGCTGGCTGGCGGGGGTGGATTCGCGTATCCACCTCGCCCTCCGGGTTGGCTGCCCCAAGTGGATCCGCGCATCGACCTCGCGGTGAGCGACCGTCGGCGGGTGGGAACAACCGCAGCCGCCAGAACGCTGTACCGCTGCGGGTGGCGGAGCGCCGGCGACTGTGCCATGAGCCGCCCCCACAAGCGACACGCCCGTGAGTGCTTGCCGCGCCGGGCGGGGAGGAGATAGTCGTGGGACTTTTTGGTACCAACAAGACTCGGATGGTCGCACCTGAGCAGGCGCTGCGTGGACGATCAGAGCAGATGCGCGTTCCCGCGACGCACGAAGCCCTCGGCACGTCGCTGCTGCCGCCGTATCCAGAGGGCAGCGAGGTAGCCGAATTCGCTCTTGGCTGCTTCTGGGGCGCCGAGCGGACGTACTGGCAGACGCCAGGGGTGCTCTCAACCTCGGTCGGCTACGAGGGCGGTTTCACGCCGAACCCGACCTACGAAGAGGTCTGCAGCGGCGGCACCGGGCACGCCGAGGCGGTCAGGGTCGTCTTCGACCCGAAGGTCGTGTCCTACCGCGACCTGCTCAAGGTGTTCTGGGAGTCACACGATCCGACCCAGGGCATGCGCCAGGGCAACGACTCCGGCACCCAGTACCGCTCAGCGATCTTCTGGAACTCACCCGAACAGAAGGCTGCGGCGCAGGAGTCCGAGGCGTCATACCAGGAGGAACTGAACAAGGCCGGCTACGGCAAGATCTCCACGGAGATCACCAAGGCATCAGACTTCTACTTCGCCGAGCCCTACCACCAGCAGTACCTGTCGGAGAACAAGAACCCGTACGGCTACTGCCCAGACCACGGCACCGGAGTGTCCTGCCCCATAGGCGTAGTCAAGGCCAAGAGCTAAGACTCAGCCGGTTTCCCGGTCCCGCAGCCGAGAACAAAATCTACACCTACACTGTAGGTTGTTAGAATGAATCTGCAGTGTAAGTTTAGGTTTTCTAGGTGGTCGAGATGGGCGAGGCGGCCGATGGGCTAGTGAAGATCGCTGACGTTGCTAGTGAGCTTGGTCTATCACAGACAAGGATCCGGCAGCTGGCAGACGCTGGGGTTATTCCATCGTCAAGAACTGCTGGGGGTCACAGGCTCTTCGACTTGGGGGCCGTCCGTGCGGCCGTGGCCCGCCGTACGCTTCCCCAGGACCCACTGACTGCCGCCCTATCGGCCGAGCCGTCCTGGCAGCGCGAGCTAACGCTGCTCGGTCTTTCAGAGGATGTGGTCTGGAGCCGGGTGGTTAGTGACCTAAATATAGATAAAACTATCCTCGCCGGACGAATCCTCAGTTATGCCTTCACGGAGATGCTGAACAATGCCATCGATCACTCGGGGAGCGAGAACGTACTGATCACTTGGTGGATGGATTCAGGTCAGTGGACCTTTGAGATCAGAGATTTCGGTATCGGCGCCTTCCCGAAACTTCGGCAGGGTTTGAATCTAGGAAGTGATTTCGAGGCGGTCCAAGAGTTGTCGAAGGGAAAGCGGACAACTGACCGGCGTCAACACACCGGCGAAGGCATTTTCTTCACTTCGAAGGCTGTGGACCTTTTCCGTCTGACATCGTCTGGTATTCGGTGGACGGTCGACAACCTCCGTCATGACACGGCGCTGGGCTTGGTGCCTGCTACCGACGGGACGTCTGTGGTGTGTCAGATCGATCCGCTGACCGACCGCGCGCTCGCTGCGATGTTCCAGGAGTTCACCGAGGACCACGCTTTTGTTCGGACGCGTCCTGTCGTCAAGCTCTTCGAGATTGGCACGGTATTCGTGTCGCGCAGCGAGGCTAGAAGGCTGCTGGACGGACTTGAGGAAGATTTCGACACCGTAGAAGTAGACTTCGCGGGCGTGACAGATGTCGGTCAAGGTTTTGTGGACGAGTTGATGCGCGTCTGGCCTGCGGCCAACCCTGGTAAGACCGTTATACCCATAAATATGAATGAAGCCGTAGAGTTTATGGTACGGCGGGGTCTATCGCGTATTGAGCGACAAAGCGATTAAGGATCAGGTCCAAGATCAGGGCCAGCCCGCACACCGTGCCGATAGCGACGGCGGCACCGGCCACGGTGTCGGTGAAGTAGTGCCACCGGAGCGCGATCACGGCGAGAGCGACCAGGCCCGCCATCAGGAACGCGATCGCCGTGATCAGCACGCCCACGGCCCGTGCCCGCTCCGGCTGGGGCGGAGCGACCAGCAAGACAGCTACCGTGGCCGCGACCGCGAACGTGGCGGTCGTGTGCCCGCTTGGGTACGCCAGTAGGCCCAGGTAGGTGCGATGGACTAGGGGCTTGAGCGCCCCTTCCACTAGTCCCTCGGCGGCTGGAACCGCGGTCGCGGCGAGCACAGCCCCGTTTAGCCGGCCGGTGAGCAAGCAGATCACCACGATGAGCCCGCTCAGCACTGCTGCCGGCACGAGCGTGCCCGGGGCGCTAAGCCGGAACGCGAGATCCCAATGCCCGCCGAACAACGCGATGATCGGCGCATCGACCGCGTGATCGAAGGAGTCCGCCGTGGTTTCGTGTGCGAACAACACACCAAGCAACGCCACAAGAGCCGCGCAGCAGCCCAGCGTCCAGCTAGCCCACCCTCGCGCCACCCGACCCAACAGCGGCCGCCCGAACCCAAGTCGAAGTCGATTCACGTTGAGTAGTCTGTCCGACACGAATAGCGAAGTGCCTAGCGAAGCCCGAGAAATGTGATGCCACAAATTTGTGTTACATTCATGGCATGACAGCAGAAGCTCATGCGGTAGGTCTGCGGGAGTTGCGGCATCACACGAGCGAGGTACTGGCCCGCGTGCGCCATGGCGAGACGATCGATGTTACTGAGCATGGACGGCTGATCGCACGAATCGTTCCAGTCGAAGAACGCCAGCCTGCGCCAGTCCTGGCTCGTTTGGTCGCAGCCGGTCGGGCGACTCTTGCGCGACGCCCAGGCTACCGTCCACGGATGCGGCCAGCAGACGGTACGGACGCGCTCTCGGAGGCGCTTGCGGCGCTGCGTGATGAGGAACGCTGGTGAGCCTCTACTACGCAGATACCTCTGCTGTGATCAAGCTTCTAGTAGATGAAAGCCATTCCAAGGCTTTTGCCACCTTTTATGACGCTCACGCTGACGCCGAATGGGTTAGCTCGGACTTGCTACGGATCGAGGTCGCCAGGACCGTCGCCCGAGTCAGGCCGACTCTGATGCCCGACGCCCGCGAGTTGCTGCTCGCCTTCTCCTGCATCACCATCTATGAGGAGATAGTCGAAGGAGCGATGAGCGAGCCCGATCGCGGCCTGCGGTCGTTGGACGCTATTCATCTGGCCACGGCACGCATCCTGGGCGAAGAACTCGACGCTGTCGTCAGCTATGACGATCGCCTGCTCGGTGCCGCCAACGAGGCCGGGATGGTCACCCTGTCTCCGCAGGACTGAGATTGGTCTACGCCTCGGCGGGAGTATGAGGTGCGCCTGTAGTGGAAACAGTTATAAGCGTGCCCCGTGGATATGCCTGGGCCGGCGCCCTAGCGCTGGCATTAGTCGTCGCCGGATGCTCGTCATCGTCCGCCCGAACGCCATCGGCCAGCAAACCTCCCGCACCCGCAGACTCGGCCTCGCGCTCGCCGGTCACGGGAGCCTTCACCCCGGCCAAGCCCGAGAGCTGGGCAGTCGCCACATCAGCGGTGGCGGGCGGCGGCATGAGCGCGCTCATCGCGGCGGCGAAGCAGGAAGGCACGTTGAACGTGATCGCGCTGCCGCCGACGTTCGCGAATTACGGCGCCATTCTGCGCACGTTCAGCGAGCTCTACGGCATCAAGATCAACCAGCTCCAGCCGAACGTCACCAGCCAGCAGGAGATCAGCCAGATCGAGCGGACCAAAGGCGCTGGTGCGGCCGACGTCGTCGACGTGCAGGCCCCGGTGGCGGTCGCCGGCGCTAGCTTGTTCGCGCCGTACGAGGTGGCGACCTGGTCGGCGATACCCGCAGGTCAGAAGGCGCCGAACGGTGCCTGGGTCCAGGACTACGGCGGCTACATGTCGGTCGGCTACGACCCGACTAGGTTCGGCACGATCACCTCGCTGCGGCAGTTGCTCAGCCACAAGTTCGCCAGCGCGATAGCGCTCGACGGCAACCCGACGCAGGCTACCTCGGCGCTCTACGGCGTAATGATGGCCAACCTCGCGCTCGGCGGCACACCGGGCAACATCGCGACCGGCGTCAGTTTCTTCCGCAAACTCGCCGCGGCCGGCAATCTGGTGTCGGTGCCCGCCACGACACCGCTGACGATCAAATCTGGAACAACCCCTGTCGTCATCAACTGGGATTACCTGAACACCGCTCCAGTGGTAGGGCGGTCTTCGTCGGCTTGGAAAATTTTCATCCCGGCCGGTGCCGCACTCGGCAGCTTTTACGCCCAGGGGATTAACTCCGGCGCGCCGCACCCGGCCGCCGCCCGGCTGTGGGAGGAATACCTGTATTCGCAAGGGCCCAATGGCGGGCAGAACCTCTGGCTCAAAGGTGACGTCCGGCCGGTCGAGCAAGCGGCGATGACGGCGGACCGCAGCATCGACTCGGCGATGGCCAGGGCCTACCCAGCGGTCGACGGGCTAGCCACGTTCTTGTCGCCGGGCCAGGTCGCCGACGCGACGCGGTATCTCGCCGCGCACTGGACCAAGGCCCTCCGCTAGCCCCGCACGCCCGACGTCATCGCCCGACGATGGGCTCGTCGGGAACGCCCCAGGCCGGGCTCGGCACCGATGGGGCCACGGCCGCGCGCTTGCCTGGGTTCAGGCGGGCGTGGATGACCTCCGCCGCTCCTTCGATCGTGTCGATGCCGTAGGCCATCGAGGGGTTGTTGTAGGTCAGCATGACGATCTTGTACAGCCGAGTGGTCGTGGTGAACGTGCCGAGGCTGTTGATCTCCCACAAGCTGCCGGGGTAGGGCAGCCAGCCGTTCTTGACGTGCACGAGCACGCCGCGCGGAGCGCCGGCCGGCACGCCCCAGCGTTGTCCGGCGGTGACGTGAGCCATCAGATAGCGCGCGTAGATCCGCGAAGTCTTGGTCAGCACCTTGTTCGGGCTCGATATCAGCGAAAGCAACGTCAGCTCGTCGTGCGCGGTGATCAACGTCAGGCCCCAATGGAAGTTGAGCTTGGTCTGACGCATCCTGGCCAGATCGAGGAAGTGCTGCATGAACGGCAACCCGACGTCGAACCAGAGCGTGTTGGCGGCGTCGTTGTCCGACTGGGTGATCATCAGCCACGCGGTTTTAGTCTCCGCTGTCGTGAGCCGCCGGTGCTGTTGCTGCGCCTTGCGCAGCAAGGCGGCGAGTATCGTCACCTTGATCACGCTGGCGGCGATGAAATGCCTGGTCGAGTGGTACCAGCAGGTCACCTTGGTCTTGCTGTCGGTCAGGTTGAGCCCGTCGTCGCTGTCCCTGTCGTCCAGTCGACTGTCCAGGTCCTTAGCCATCCGCTTGGCCAGCGGAGCGTATGCGCGGCTACCCGACACGCATTGAACGCCCGACCTGCGCGCACGCACGACCGCGGTCGCCCGGCTGGACGGCACCGCGACCAGCGCCAGCGCCACGCAGAGTATTAGAACCAGACCTTGAGACAACAATCGCCGATCTAGCATCATTCAACCTGCCTTAACTCACCGAAGTCGATAAAGCGTATCCGCATCTGTTGTCACTGGTGTTGTGAACACGGAGTGTTAGACCTCGCAACGGAGAGAGACGGACGGCATGAACGCGATGTCATCTGCTGCGCAACGATTGACATCGCGCCCATGCCGCCCGTCTGAGTTACGTTTGGCCACAGCACTAGGACTACGCAGGAGGCTCTATGGTTGTGCGCGTTGAGCGCGCTGGACCAGTTACCACGGTCGTGCTTGACCGGCCTGGGGTGCGGAATGCCGTTGATGGGACGACAGCCGCCGAGCTCGCTCAGGCTTTTCGCGAGTTCGACACCGACCCCGAGGCGTCTGTAGCCGTGCTGTTCGGGGCTGGCGGGACGTTCTGTTCGGGAGCTGACCTCCGTGCGATCGGAACACCGGCCGGCAACCGGGCCGAGGCCGACGGTGATGGGCCGATGGGTCCGACGCGCATGCGCCTATCCAAGCCGGTCATAGCAGCGGTGGCGGGCTACGCCGTGGCGGGAGGCCTAGAGCTGGCCTTGTGGTGTGACCTCCGAGTCGCCGAGGAGGACGCCACCTTCGGCGTCTTCTGCCGCCGCTGGGGCGTCCCCCTCATCGACGGCGGCACCGTCCGTCTCCCCACCCTAATCGGCCTAAGCCGAGCCCTAGACCTGATCCTGACCGGCCGACCTGTCGGTGCCGAGGAGGCCCTGTCGATGGGCCTGGTCAACCGCGTGGTACCGAAGGGCAAGGCCCGCGAAGCCGCCGAGCACCTAGCGGCCGACCTAGCCGCCTTGCCCCAGACCTGCCTACGCAACGACCGCCAGTCAGCCCTAGATTCAGTATCCCAAACCGAAGAGGCGGCCCTAGCCGCCGAATTCGCCCACGGCCAACAAAGCCTCAACGACCCGGCACTAGCCACGGGCCTGACCAGCTTCCGTGAGGGCGCTGGCAGGCACGGACACCCAGCTCCTCCCACCCCATGAGGTAGCCATTCACAAAGCTGGACGGCATGCCCGTGATGCCAATCGTTGCGCAGCAGATGGCATCACGGTGTATGCCGCCCAGCTTCAGCTACGAGCAAGGTTTAACCTACGACACCCGCCACGTATCCGACCCAGCCAGCAACGCGGCCAGATCGCCTTCCCCTTGCTTCGCCTGCACGTCAGAGATCTGCTCGGACATCCGGTCGTCGTAGGTCGCCCGCTCAACACTTCGGAACACGCCGATCGGCGTATGCGCGAAGTCGATGTTGTCCAGCCTCGACAACGCGAAGGCATAGGACGGATCGGCCGCGTGGGCGTCGTGCACGAGCAGCGAGTCGGGATCGGCCTCGTCGACGCTGACGGCTTCGAGTGAGCCCAGCTTGCCGAACCGCAAGGCGTTTTCGCTTTGAGCGCCGTACCTGACCGGCTCGCCGTGCTCCAGCCGGATAACGTTCTGCTCACGCGATCCTGGCTCGGTGACCGGCAGGAACGCATCGTCGTTGAAGATCGGGCAGTTCTGGTAGATCTCGATGAACGCGGCCCCTCGGTGGTTGGCCGCGGCCCGCAGCACGCTGGTCAGGTGCTTGCGGTCGGAGTCGATCGTCCTGGCGACGAAGCTGGCTTCGGCGCCGAGGGCGAGCGACAGCGGGTTGAATGGAGTGTCCAGCGAGCCGAACGGCGTCGACTTGGTCACCTTGCCCTGCTCCGACGTGGGCGAGTACTGGCCCTTGGTGAGTCCGTAGATCCTGTTGTTGAACAGAAGGATCTTGATGTTGACGTTCCGGCGGAGGGCGTGGATCAGGTGGTTGCCGCCGATCGAGAGCGCGTCCCCGTCGCCGGTGATCACCCAGACCGACAGGTCTTGCCGCGACGCCGCGAGACCTGTGGCGACGGCCGGGGCGCGCCCGTGGATCGAGTGCAGCCCGTAACTGTCGACGTAATACGGCAGCCGGGACGAGCATCCGATGCCAGAGATGATGACCAGGTTCTCCCTGGGAATCTCAAGCTCGGGCAGGAACGCCTGGAACGCGGCGAGTATCGCGTAGTCGCCGCAGCCGGGGCACCAGCGGACCTCTTGGTCCGACTTGAAGTTCTTCATGGTCTGGCGCTCGCTTGTGTGCGGCACGAGCGTTAGCGACTTCATTGGATCAGGCATTCGCGATCACTTCCTGGATGACGCCGGCCAGCTCGGAAGAAAGGAACGGCAGTCCGCGTACTCGGTTGTAAGAGATCACATCGGTGAGGTAACGGCCACGCAGGATCAGGGCTAGCTGCCCGAGGTTGATCTCCGGCACGAGCACCTTGTCGTAGCGCTTGAGCACGTCGGCGAGGTTGGCGGGGAACGGCGACAGGTGCCGGAGGTGGGCCTGGGCGACCGAGCCGCCAGCCAGCCGGACCCGCCGCGCCGCGGCGCCGATCGAGCCGAACGTAGAGCCCCAGCCGAGCACGAGAACCCGGGCATCGCCGTCAGGATCGTCGACTTCAAGCGGCGGGATGTCGGCAGCGATCCCGTCGACTTTGGCCTGCCTGAGCCTGACCATCTTGTCGTGGTTATCAGGGTCGTACGAAATCGAGCCGCTGACATCGGCCTTTTCGATGCCACCGATCCTGTGCTCAAGACCGCGGGTCCCCGGAATCGCCCACGGCCTAGCCAGGGTCCGCGGGTCGCGCCGGAACGGCATGAATGCCTCCGTCGCCTCGCCATCGGCTGGCGCGGCTGGCGCGAACGCGAAGTCGGCGGCCAAGTCAGGCAGTTCGCTGACGTCGGGGATCCGCCACGGCTCAGAGCCGTTCGCCAGGTAACCGTCGGACAAGATGATGACCGGCACCCGGTACTTGATCGCGATCCTGGCCGCCTCGATCGCGGTCGAGAAGCAGTCGCCTGGCGTCGACGGCGCCAGCACCACGACCGGCGACTCACCGTTGCGGCCGTACAGCGCCATCAGCAGATCGGCCTGCTCGGTCTTGGTTGGCATGCCGGTTGACGGGCCGGCCCGCTGGATGTCGCAGACGATCAGCGGCAACTCGACGGCGACGGCGAGCCCGATCGTCTCGGCCTTGAGACACATGCCAGGGCCCGACGTCGTGGTCACGCCCAGCGCGCCGCCAAACGCCGCGCCAAGAGCGGCGCCGACTCCGCTGATCTCGTCCTCGGCCTGGAACGTTCGCACACCGAATCGCTTGTGCTTGGAAAGCTCGTGCAGGATGTCGGAAGCCGGAGTTATCGGGTATGAGCCCAGGAAGATCGGCAATCCGGACAGCGTGGACGCTGCCACCAAGCCGATGGCCAGCGCGGTGTTGCCAGTGATATTGCGGTACGCACCCGGCGGGAGCGCGGCGGGCTTGATCTCGTATTGGACGGAGAACTCCTCCGTCGTCTCGCCGTAGTTCCAGCCGGCTTGGAAGGCCGCGATGTTGGCCTTCATGATCTCGGGCTTGGAAGCGAACTTGGACTCAAGGAAACGCAGCGTGCCGTCCGCCGGGCGGTTGTAGAGCCAGCAGAGCATGCCGAGCGAAAACATGTTCTTAGCGCGCTCGGCGTCCTTCTTGCTGATGTCGAAGCCCTCAAGCGCCTTGACGGTCACCGAGGTGATCGGGATCGCGTGCAGCTGATAGCCGTCGAGCGAGCCGTCCTCGATCGGGTTGCTCTCGTAGCCGACCTTGACGAGATTGCGCTTGGTGAACTCGTCGGTGTTCGCGATGATGTCAGCGCCCCGCGGCAGGTCGTCGATGTTGGCCTTGAGCGCCGCTGGATTCATCGCGACGAGCACGTCGGGCGCATCACCGGGCGTCAGGATGTCGTGATCAGCGAAGTGCAGCTGAAAACTGGATACTCCGGGCAGGGTTCCTGCTGGGGCACGGATCTCTGCGGGGAAGTTGGGCAATGTGGACAGGTCGTTCCCAAACGTGGCTGTCTCCTGGGTGAACCTGTCACCCGCGAGCTGCATGCCATCGCCGGAATCGCCGGCGAATCTAATGATCACGCGATCAAGCTGCTGGATTTGCTTGGTCACAGCGGAGTGCCTCCTCTGTGCGCCGAGGCCGCCCAATTCTGCGGCGACGACGTATTAGCTTGGGCGCGGCGCCACGTCGGCGGGGCGCTTCTCACTATGATCCCGGCATCTATCATTTCGCTAAAACGTTATTACGCCCGAATCTATGCCTTCAGAGCAGCTACGGCTGCCCCGGGCGGAGCCGGCTGACCGCTCGCCTCGCTGCATCTTAGTACCCGTGGCCGTCGCGAACAGCCATGACGCCGTATGGATAGGGGCTACGCCGACAGGTTAGGGGACTCCACAGGGCCCTTTCTGCGGCTCATGTAACCGACGGTAGCGTTGCGACTCGGTTTCGATCACGGAGTGTGTCAACCACTCGCCGTGCTCAAGCGACATACTCGCGTCATCTGGTCCACGGAGAGGAGGCGCGGTGTCAGCCGGGCGAGACTCGGGAAGAGCGGCGGCGCGAGCAGTTCTTGACGCCGCCTTGAGCGGTATCGAGCTGAACGCGACCGACCGGCGGTTTCTGGCCAGGCTCAGCCAGTGGGACAAACGCAACGCCACCATGGTCGCGTCGCTCGTCTCACGGGCCCGGCGGCGGGGGCGCAGGGAGGCGGCGCTCACCCCGTCGCAACTCGACGTCGTGCGGTCAGCGCTGCTCGACGCGCTCGAGTATCGGACCTCCGGAGCGGCGTCGGCCGGCTGCTGGGACTGCACCAGCCGGGCGAGCGGGTTGTGCGCCGAGCACGCCAGGGACGCCGACCGCGCTCGCGTGTTCGCCGAACTGGCCACGGCGCTCGGCGGGGCTCGCCAGCTCGACTTCGCTCGCACCGGGGAGACCGTCGCGCTGCGCTGAGTTCGGCCGGGGCGGACGCCGAGCGGGAAACACAGTTAGGCAATGCCGCCTTGGGTGAAGCTGGCGTTCTTGCCACTGGCGGTGAACCACTTGCCGAACCACTCCCTGGCCAGCCTGGTTACCGTCTGCAAAGCGCCTGGCTCCTCGAACAGATGACCAGCCCCAGGCACGATCGCGAGCCGGTTCTCGCAGCGAAGCCACTGCTGGGCCTCGCGGTTGAGGCCCAGCGCGACTTCGTCGCGGCCGCCGACGATCAGCAGCGTCGGCGAGCGGACCGCGGCGAGTCTTGCCTCAGCGAGGTCGGGACGGCCGCCGCGAGAGACTACCGCGAAGACGTCAGAGGTAGACGTTGCAGTGGCCCACAAGGCGGCGGCGGCTCCGGTGCTCGCGCCGAAGTAGCCCAGCGGTACCCGCCCACCAGCTAGCTGGCCGCGCAGCCAGTCGGTGACGGCGGTCAGGCGGCTGGCGAGCGTCTCGACGTCGAAGACGTTGACCCGGTTGAGTTCTTCTTGGGGGGTGAGCAGGTCGAATAGCAGCGTGCCGAACCCGGCGTCGTTAAGCTGACCGGCCACGTAGCGGTTGCGCGGGCTATGCCTGCTGCTTCCGCTGCCGTGCACGAAGACCACGATTCCGGTGGCCTGGGCCGGGATCTTGAGGTGCCCGGCGAGCTGGACCGAGTCCGCTCGAACCTCCACAGGCTCGTCCCGCTCTGGGCGACCGGGACTGGGGGCGGAGCTCTGCTTTCTGCCTGAAGGTCGGTTTGACCTTGGGGCTGGGGCTGGTTCGGCAGTCGCCGCGGTACCCGTGGGTACCGCCGCGGCGGCGCGTTCGAGCAGGTTCGTCACATCCGCGTCGGGTACGTGCCGGAAGTCGTCGTACCAGGTACCGACGGCGGCGAAGAACGGCGGCGCGTCGAGGCAGACCACATCGTCGCAGACGCCGCGCAGGGCGCTGATCGACTCGGGCGCGCCAACCGGCGCAGCCATGATCACCTTCGCCGCCCCGTGGCGGCGTGCCACCTGGCACGCGGCGCTCGCCGTCGAGCCGGTCGCGATTCCGTCATCGACGACGATCACGGTGCGGCCGACGATGTCGACGTGCGGTCGTCCGGCTCGGAATCGCTCGGCTTGCCTTTGCAGGTCGGCGAGTTCGCGCCGCTCGACCGTGGCGAATTCGGACTCAGTGACACCTGAGCGGCGAATTACCTCATCGTTGACGACCTTGACGCCGTCCTCGCCGATGGCGCCCATGGCGAGTTCGGGCTGGAACGGCACGCCGAGCTTGCGGACGACGATCACGTCGAGAGGGGCGCCAAGCGCCCTCGCCACTTCGAAGGCGACCGGCACACCGCCTCGGGGTAGGCCCAGCACGACGTTGTCTCCGCCGCGAAGATACTCAAGCCGCGTGGCCAGGCGCCGCCCGGCGTCGGCCCGGTCGCTGAATCGCACCGGTTACCCCCTGTTGTTCTGCATGCGCGTGGGATTGCTGGCCCGGGTGGGACGGGCCGCGCGCGAGGTTCAGACAGGGCTACACTTCGCCGTTTGATATACCCAAATTCCTGCCTAGCTACGGCGCTCGCTCCGAACGGATGCGGCATAGGCCATCGAGGGCGCGGGTAGGTCTCCCACCGAACGGGGGGAAGGTAGCCGTAATGTCCGATACGCAGGCGCTGCAGGTTCAGACGATCACTCGCGGGGCGGTACCAGAGGATGCGATGGACCTGGCCGTACTGCGGGTGCGAGCCGAACTTCGGTCGGCCCACGAACCGGTGCTGTTCGCGAGAGTCAAGCTGGCCATGGCTGCCGATTCCGATGCCGGTTGGCCTGCCATCGCCCAGGTAGCCATCGACCTCAACGGTCGGCGGGTCCGGGCCCAGGCCGTCGCCGAGAACTTGCGAGCGGCGATTGACTTGATGTGTGACAAGCTGAAGGTGCAGCTTGATCGGGCGGCCGAGGCTGATGTTGCCGAGGCCGGTGGTGCCGACGGTGCTGGACCGAGCCGGCGTGTGGGTCAATGGCTGCCGCGTCCGAGGCAGTCGGCCGAGGTACCGAGCGTGGTCAGGCACAAGTCGTATGGTTTGGCCCGGCTGACACCCGATGAGGCGATCGCGGATCTAGAGCTGCTCGACTACGAGTTCCACCTGTTCACCGAGCGCGCTTCGGATAGCGACAGCGTGGTGTATGTGGCTGAGGACGGGTATCGGATCGCGCAGGCGGACCCGCGGCCTGACCTGCTTGAGCTTGAGCCTTTGGGGGCGGCGGTGAGGGTGAGCGATGTTCGGGCCCCGCGACTCGAACTGGCGCAGGCACAGGCTCGGCTGGAGGCCATGGGCCTGGAGCATGGAGGACAGCCGTTCGTGTTCTTCGTGAACTCTCAGACTGGTCGGGGGAACCTGCTCTACCACCGATATGACGGGCAGTATGGGCTGATCACGCCCGCTGACGACTTAGGCGGAGGACTGTGGTCGGTCTCTGTGGTTGGTCTCTGTGGTTGGTCTCCGGTCGTCTCCAGTTGTCAATGTGACGTGGGGCGGCGGGTTCCGCTATCCTTCATCGTGCCGTCCTCGCGGGCGGATCAAGGCAGGTTGCCCGAGTGGCCAAAGGGAGCGGTCTGTAAAACCGTCGGCTAAGCCTACGATGGTTCGAACCCATCACCTGCCACTACCAGCGGGAATGCCCGTTGACCAGCGCTGATCGTGTTCTGGCGCTGGTCTTGGTCTGTCCGGTCGCGTCCGGCCAGGACCGGCCTTCTACGGCTGTCTGCGGAGAATACGCGGAGAAGTTTCTCGTTCTGCGCGTGCCCGATTGGACACGTTGGAGATCAACCGTGCGCGTGCTGCAACGTGGCAGCACAGCGCTCCAGCGCACTTAGGACTTGGATGACTGGCTACATCGGCAATCTCACGATTCTCAAGGCCATCGACGAGCGCCAGCGGCAGTCAGACGGACGCCCGCTATCGATCAACGCCCATCAGTTGCTGAACGATGTGTGCGGGACGTACGCTGCTGATCCCCGGTTGATGCCGGGATTTCTCCAGGAACTGTTCGTCGCTAGGGCTGCAGGCCACCTCACCTGGCGACCGGTCGGCCAAGCTGCCAGACCTGATGACGCAAACTACTATCTGCAGCAAATCCAAGACATAGCCCTGACGACTGAGGGCCAGGACCGCGCGCGTGGCCAGATGATCGAGCGGCCCGATCCTGTTCCCGGGGAAGACGACGGGCACGACCTGAGCGACCTAGTCATTCAGCAGGCCGCAGCGATCATTGCGCGCGAGTATGCATCTGACCAGCGCGTGACGTTCCTAGCTGAGGAGGGCATACCACCTGAATGGCTGCAGTTGCCCGATGGGGTTGCGCTAGATGACGTACACGCTGTTCTGGCCGCAACTTGGCGGGCCTCGTCGTTGGGTCGCCAACTGGTCCGCTGCTTCCTAGGTCGATGGCTGGATGAGCGACTGATCACTGGGCCTGATGCCGAACGGAGAGCGTCGCTGGTCGGGCAGTTGTTGCGTCAGGGTTGGCGGATACGCGACTCAGATTCGGTACTCGTCGCTGCCGATCCCGTTCGCGGCACGCCGGTGGCGGCCCCTCCGCTTCACTCCTGGCACCCGCACTCGTTGATAGAAGCAGTCGCCCGGCCACAGTTCCTTATTCGTCAGCCTGATCAGGCCGTGTTCGCAGCTATGAAAGCGGTTGAGATTCGTGTCCGCGATCTTTCTGGACTCGAAGAGCTATACGGACTAGACCTCATGAATAGAGCATTTAGTGCAGGTGGCCCGCTCGCCGATCCTCCCCTCGCAAATGGCAAGCACAATGACGGTCCGAGGTCCCTGTTCTCAGGCGCGTTCGCCATGTTCCGCAACCCCGCCGGCCATACAGCTGTCGTCTACGAGGATGAGGCGGACGCTGTCGAGGCAGTCGCAGTCGCAAGTGCCCTGATGCGCCATCTCGACCGTGTGCAGCGTCGCTTGGTCATTGCAGGCCGTTCCACGTCGCCGTCGAATTAGCCGTCTTGGTACGGATTGTGGTAGTTGGTGACGACGGATGCCGCCTGAGGCTGAGTGTTATCCCAACGCCAATGGCTTGAAGGCATGCTGACATCCTACTTACTACGTACTATGTCAGATCGATTCTCATTTCATAGAACGGCTCAGGCATGCGACTCAAGTCTGCGCGAGTGCAGAAGTACCGCTCGATCAAGGACACCGACTGGTTCGACATAGAGCCAGGTAAGACGATCCTCGTGGGTCCGAACGAAGCCGGCAAATCTGCCCTGCTTCAAGCACTCCAGCAGATCAATCGCCCTGGTGGCGTAGGCGGGTTCGACGCCTTGCGCGACTACCCGCGATCTGAGTACAACGACATCACAACGGGAGCAATCGATCCGCAGAACGTGGAGGTCGTCTCAGCCAAGTTCACTCTCGACGAGGACGACATCGCCCTACTACCGCTTGGCTACGACGACGTGATTTACGTATCTTCGACTTATTTGAATAACAGACAGAAGCACCGGTTGGAGGGCGGTCCTGGCCGGGCTGTGATCGATCCTGGTCTGAAGAAGAACCTGGCGCGGATGGCTGCGCACGTCGACAAGCAGTATTCGGGCGAAGCAAGTAGCGCGCCGTCGGCGATTCTATCCTCAGTGACAGCGGGGTGGAAGGAGAACGCGTACCTCTCCCCGGAGCAGGGAGTTGCGTTGAGGGCATGGCTAGACGGCATCGCCGCCCTTGTTGATGAGACGGATATCACTGAGGAGACGCGTCACGATCGACTGGTAGAACTGTCCGGAGAACCGGCGCGGAGAAGCGAGACCCTCAGGATTCTTGATGAACGCACGCCGGTGTTCGTCCTATTCAATAACTACTTCCGTGTTCATCCGCTCATTCACCTTCAGCATCTCGCCGACCGGATCGACACTGCCGTGCTCGACGACGACCAGTACGACTATGGCAACCATTGCCTGCTGAAGCTGCTCGGGTTCACCCCCCGGAACTTGTCTGACCTCGGCAAGGCGGTCGAGCCGCCAGCCTCGGATGCAAACGCGCTTAAAACCTACCGAGATCAGCTCGACACCAGGTCGTATCAGCTCAATGCGGCGAGCGTCCGGCTCACCGACGAGATCCGGGGCGTCTGGCAACCTGACGGTAACCGGGCCGAAGCTGACCGGCTACGCGTCCTGGCCGACGGCCAATACCTTAAGGTCGTGGTAGAAGACGACATCGGCGTCGAGATCGAACTCAATCAGCGTTCTGAAGGATTCCAGTGGACAGTATCGTTCTTCGTCGTATTTTTCGCCGAAGCGATGGGCAAGCACGAGAATGCCATCCTGCTCCTGGACGAGCCTGGGCTAAGCCTGCATGGTCTCAAGCAGCGTGAGTTCCGCTCTACCATCAGCAAGCTTTCGGAGAAAAACCAGACGATCTACACGACGCACTCACCATTCCTCGTCGGTCCTGACGAACTCGATCTTGTGCGGGTGATCGAGATGACTGACCGGAGGGTCGGCACCTGCGTGCATACAACGGTTACGGCTACCGATTCGGCCTCGCTACTGCCTCTTCAAGAAGCGCTCGGATATGACCTCGCGCAGAGCCTTTTCGCGCAACGGCGTAACCTCGTCCTTGAGGGTCTGACCGACTACTGGTACGTAGACGGTACGGCGCAACTTCTCCGCGATGCAGGTATTGCGGATCTCAGTGACCGGATCGCCCTGCTGCCAGCGGTCGGCGCCGGCAAGGTTGTTTACTACGCGACCATCTTGCACGCCAACCACCTCAAGGTCGCGGCACTGCTCGATTCCGACGCCTCAGGGGATCACGCGGCTGATCAGGAGATACTCGTCCACACCCTCGGGAACAAGAACATCCTCCGAACTAAGGACGCCTACACCGGCCCAGTAGGTAAACCCGAGATCGAGGACATGCTCCGAGAGACATTGATCGGCGTGGCTAAGTCCGAGCTTGGCTGGGATATCGAGCAACACGCAGCAACCCAGCGTCAGCGGCCGATCGTCGACATCTTCGTCCAGGAAATTGCAGACTTCTCGAAATACCGCTTGGCAAAGGCATATCTACGCTGGACGCGCAGCCACAGCGCATCTGACTTGAGTGTCGACGAGCAGACGCAATGGAAGACTTTGATAGCTGCTGTGAACAAATCGCTTAAATAGGTGCTAGAAAGCCATTCTATGCTGGTGGATTCCCGGCACTTCCGTAAGGCGGCGAATTCCCGCGAGGATCGCTAGCTGATGTCGTCGCGAAGCCCTCTTTGATTCGGCGGCGGTTGACTTGGTCGGCGATGCATTTGGCGTAGACCTTGAGGAGGACCTGGGCGCTGTTGCCGGGCCCATTCGGCGACCTGGGTTCAGGATTCCTGACATAGGGCGGGCGGATTATTTCTTATTTCTTGGCTGACCTGCGCTTTCTGGCGTGTCGGCGGGTATGTCCATGGAGCTGATGTGCAAAAATAGATGCAGTGCCCGATGGCGTGAAGGCGGGTGGATAATGGCGGCCCTGCTGCGTTATCGGCGAGGTCGCCGCTGCGGGATGATGAAACTGGAGCAGAGTTTCTGCGGCTTAGCCGACCAAGAAGATCAGTGTTGAGGCGCGGACAGGCTATAGCTTCTTCTTAATTGGCGCGTAACCAAGAGCGAGGTTCTTGGTGCCATATTCTATTCCGAAATCGATAATGGCGCTCGTGTTGGATCCGGAACCGGAAATTGACAAGACGGTCCCGGTGCCAAAGGCTGCATGGGTTACGATGTCGCCTTGAGAAATAGCGAGCGAAGCTATTCTAACTTGGACTTCCGCTTCGCGATCAAGCGCGCTGTCATGTTGTAGGGCGATGTGTTGATGGAAGATCTCCCGTGCGCCTCTTAGTCTGTTTACTCTATCTGTATAGCTGCCGTCGAAGGAAACATGAACTAGTACGTCAAACCGCCCGAACCATGACTGCTCCTGCCCGGACGCGTGTGCATCGAGATTATTGACTTCGCGCCAGACCCCGTCACGTTCTTGCGTCAGTGCATTCTGGAGAGCCTCGGCAGGCAACCGTTCACTGACGAGCAAGCTAAAGTCGGTTCCGATATCCCGGGTGACGTGGTCGACCCAGTCTCTCCAATCGGAAAGCTCAAGCGGTTGGCCGGTTGGGTGTGCTCTGACGGTGCTCAGGGGAACATTGACCTCGTCTGAGTTGCCGTAAAGGGAGAAGGTTATTCCTTCATACTCGATTTCCCGCACTGCGCTAGGATTCGCCCACGTCGAAAAGATTCCGCCAAACGAATTGTTGATGGCCAGCGTTGTAAGATCCAATTGCCGATGCGTGGTGCCGAGGCCACCCATTATGTCGTCAAAAGGGTTTCTCTGACTGGGAATAACCATGTCTGGCCTTGCTCGCAAGCCCGCGAGATTCTTCTCGGCTAGGTCGGCCAGCCAATCATAAGTTCGTATCTTCACCCCGTGAGCGCGTTCAAGAGATAGTCTGCGAAAGTCGTTATTCGTTGCGTCAATGTCATGCTCGCGTCCCATGATAATCAGACCCTCGACTCCAGGCTCGATTTCTGCGAGGCCGAGGCCCGCCTGATGTCGTGGTCGTGAAGCGTAGTCAAGGTTTCGAGAAAGCCAATTTCTCCAATCTTCGATCTGCCTCACTGCGTGCGTCAGAGCAGAAGAGGGATCGCCCTTCTTGGTGAATATCCTGGATTGCGGCCTCTCAAGTTCGACTACGTACCATACGGGTCGACCGTAGTCAATTTCTGCGATAAGAAAATCAGTTACAAAATCGGCGCCGAGTCGCGCTTGAGGAATTACCCATGCTCCAGCCCCTCCCGCAAGATTCTGCACAAGAAAGCATGGATGGGCTTCAAGGAAATGCTGCATCACATACTCGTCCGTGGCGGCAGCTAGCGCACCGTCATATGCGCGCGCATCACTAGCTGTCATGAAGTCTCGCCGTACGAACGAGTCCGGAAAGGCTCTGTCTATAACCTTATAACCATCGAAGCTTCTGTTTGTTTCGCCTGCTGCCATGGTAATGTCCAGTATGAGTGAAGCCGTTTGTTATCGATAGACCAGCTGAGCTGGCATAAGCCCATTTATCGCCGCTTCGCTAAGATTCGGATCAGCCGGAAGCCGCTAGTCCACTGTATTGGATGGTTCGATCTGCTTGGTTGCCCTATGCACGACGGACTGTCTTCGTGCTCAGCTGTCGAGTCGATCGTAGCGGAAGGCTTCTTCGATGCGGCGGCGGTTGATCTCGTCGCGGCCGGCGATGCACTTGGCGTAGACGCGGAGGAGGACTTGGACGCTGTTGCCGGCCCATTCGGCGACCTGGGTCGGTTCGACGCCGCCGTTGAGCCAGGTGGAGAGGCAGGCGTGGCGCAGGTCGTACGGGCGCCGGGCCAGAGAAGAGTTCGCAACCGGTGGGATGAAGGCCAGCAGGCGGGCGCCTTGCCAGGCTCGGCCGTAGACGCTCTCGGATAGATCGCCGCCGCGTTCGCCGCAGAAGAGACGGCCATCGGGAGCCGTACCGAACTGCTCGATGTGCCGGTGGATGTAGCCGGTCAGTACTGGGTGGCACGGAACGGGTCGGACTTCTTCCTCCGCGCGGTGCTTGAGCTGCCGCGGATCGCGGCGGCGGCCAGACGCTGACCATGCGGAGCCCACTGTTGGTGCTGACTCTCGGAGGTAGAGCGTTCCCCAGCCATCGTCGTTGGGGAGGTCGAGGCTGCGGTCGATGCGAAGTTCGACGGCTTCGCTGGGGCGTAGGCCGGCGAAGTACAGGCAAGCGAAGAAGGCGACGAGCCGGGGGCCGATCCGCCCGTGGTAGCTGACAGCGATCAGAAGTTCATCGGCTTGACGCCGGTTCACGACGACTTGAGGGTCGACGACGCCTTCCGTGGTCTTCGGGCTGGTCCACATCCCGGTGACTCGGGGCAGCGGGTTGGCGTCCAGGCCGCGGCCTACCGCGTAGTCAAGGACGTTGCTGAGGACGGCTCGTTTCCTGGCGATGGTGTTGGCGGCAGCGCGGCTTCCGTCGAGCTTGCGCGCTATCGCGCCGAGCACGTCGAGCACGATGTCGTCATCGGTCAGGACGGAGAGCGGCAATGAGTGCTCGGCAACCCAGGAAAGGATGCTGGCGGCCTGTTCTGGCGGGTCAGGCTGGTTCCGGAACGCCCACATGTACAGCGCGTGCCGTAGCGCCTCGTCACTTGGCTGTCCTCTATCTGGCACGACTAGCAGGGGGGTGATGGTCGCGAGTGTTTCGGCTATCGATCGCCGGGAGTTGGGCGATAGGCCGTCCCATCGCCTGGCCACGTACCTGACGGCGTGCTCGTACCAGCTCACCTCGTGCGGTTTAGCGACTTCGGCCTGTGCTTGGGTCTGCCTGATCTCTGGCACAGGGAAGCCGGTCGCCACGTCGAATGCCACGCCGTTGCGCGCGAAGGTCCGCAGTTCGGCAAGTCGGCTTTCGGCCAGGGTGCTGGTGCCGTACGTCTGGTGGAACTCATGACCTGCAACGATCCAGCGAACTGAGTAGGTGCGACCACGTTTTCCCTTGTAGGCGCGGATCTTCCAGAACCTCACCGCAAACGACTCCCGCGAGCCGACCGCGTTAGCGTCGGATGCGGTTGCCGGGGAATCGGCTGCGTCGGCTGCTACGCCAGGCGCGTTTCTAGCCACGCGTCCAGGTCGCGACGGGTGATGCGGATCTCCCCGTTGGGCAGCTTTAGGCACCTGGGTGCCCGGCCCTTGGCTCGCCAGTCGTAGAAGGTCGAGCGCTCGATCCGCAACTCGGCGCACACCTCGGCGAGGGTGAGCTTCTCATTCGGCCCTCCGTGCGTCAGCGAAGCGGCTGCTGTCGGTCCACGTGCCATTGGCATTCGTTCCTTGGTTCAGTACTATATAACGGTGATGCAGATCACCGTCAAGTGTATGAGATCGGATGCAGCCGTGCAGGGATCGATTGTCGAGCGGGCTGGGTGCTGGTCGCTGAGCAGGGGCCGCTGATGGCGCGGCGGAGGAAGTGGGACGCGGTTGGCGAGCCGTTGTTCGGCGAGGACTGGTGGCAGGAGGACCAGCGGCTGTTCGCCGACTCGGTTGCCCGGCAGGCTGGTCGTGCTCCGCGCCGGGCCCGTCGTCCGCGGAAGGCCGCTAGCCTGCCGGGGCAGGGCAGTGCGGCGGATTCCGAGTATGTGCAGGGGATGTTGCCGTGGTTCGAGGAACAGCCGGGAGCGGCAGATGAATCACTACGGGTCGATGGCCCAGCGGCATTGGGCGAGGTGGCTGCCGAGCCGGTACGCGATGATCGAGAATCCGGACAGCTTCTTCTCGGACCTTGGGGACCAGGCGTCGGACCGGATCGCCGAGCTGGCGGACCGGTTCGCGGGCGATCAGCCGCCGGGCGAGGAGTACCTGGACCGGGTGGGCAGGCTCGGCCAGGCGCGGCGGCAGGCCGAGGAGATCGTCCTGCACGAGATGATCCTGCTCGAACCGGAACCGGGAGCCGACGAGGACCAGGACCAGGGCAGCTAGCGTCGTTCCGCCCGGCCGGGCAGGCTGACCTGGCGCCGTCTGGCCCGGTTAGCCGGATCCGCGCCAACCTGGCGGCGCTGGCGCTGCTGCGTGACCTTCGGCGCAGCGGCCGCGTGGCGACGGCGGATGAGCAGGCTGTTCTTGGCCGGTGGTCGGGGTGGGGCGCGGTTCCGGAGGTGTTCGACGAGGCGCGCGGCGAGTACGCCTGGGTGCGTGAGCAGCTTGCCGGGCTGATGTCGGATGCGGAGCTGGCGGCGGCCAGGCGGACGACGCTGAACGCTCATTACACCGATGCGGCCCTGGTGCAGGCGATCTGGCAGGGTGTCCGGTCGCTGGGTTTCACGGGCGGCCGGGTGCTTGAGCCGGGATGCGGGTCGGGCAACTTCATCGCGTTCGCCCCGCCTGGCGCGAGCGTGACGGGGATCGAGCTTGATCCGGTGACGGCGGGCATCGCCGCAGGCCCTGCATCCGGACGCCGATATCCGGGCCGAGTCGTTCGCCGATACCCGCGACGCCGAGGCGACTTACGACCTGGCGATCGGCAACGTGCCGTTCGGCAAGGCCGTGCTCCGGGACAAGAGCTACAACTCTGGCGGGCACGCGATCCATAACCACTTCATCGTGAAGTCGCTGAACCTGGTCCGTCCAGGCGGCCTGGTTGCCGTGCTGACCTCGCGGTACACCATGGATGCCCGCAATCCGGCCGCCCGCCGCGAGATCGCCGGGCTTGCTGACCTGGTGGCGGCGGTGCGGCTGCCCAGCGGCGCGCACCAGCGGGCGGCGGGCACGGGCGTGGTGACGGACCTGCTGATCCTGCGCCGCCGCGAGCCTGGCCGCGACCCCGGCGGCGCGGCCTGGGAGCAGGCCCGGATGGTCGAGCTGGACGGCGTCGAGGTACCGGTTAACCAGTACTTCCTGGACCACCCGGAGCATGTGCTCGGCGAGCTGGCGACCGCGCACGGTGTCTACCGGGCCGACGACCTGGTGGTCCGCCCGGCCACCGGCGTGGACACGGCAGACGGGCTGGCCGCCGCGCTCGGCCGGACGCTCGACGGTATCGCCACCGAGGCCCGCGCCGCCGGGCTGACCTGGACCCCGGCAACCAGAGCCATCTCGCGCCCGGCTGCAGGAACCCGGTCCTGTCCGCCGGTCGGCGGAGCCGGACGGGTTCCTGCGCGCTCGCGCGGACGGCGTCTTCACCCGGGTCGAGCAAGGCACTGAGGTGCGGCACGACGTGCCCCGCTCCCAGGCTGCCGAGCTGCGGCACCTGATCGGCCTGCGCGATGTCGTCCGCGCCTTGCTCGATGCCGAGGCCGCATCGCGCGACGACAGCCCGCGGATCGAGCAGCTGCGGGCCACGCTGAACCAGGTCATACGACGGCTACCTGCGCACGCTACGGGCCGCTGAACCGGTACACGCTGCGCCGCACCGGCCGGGTCGATCCGGTTACCGGCGAGCCGGTGATGGCGCGCATCCAGCCGGTCGCGGGGCGGGTTCCGCGATGATCCGTTCGCGCCGCTGGTGCAGGCCCTGGAGGAGTTCGACCCGGTCGGGCAGCGGGCCGCCAAGGCCGCGATCTTCCGGGAGCGGGTGGTCGCGCCCCGGGCGGCCCGCCTGGGCGCGGACACCGCCGCTGACGCGCTGGCGATCTGCCTGGACGCCTGCGGCGAGGTCCGCCTTCCCGAGATCGCCCGGCTGCTCGGCACCAGCGAAAACGAGGCCCGCGCCCAGCTCGGCACGCTGGTCTTCGACGACCCGCAGACCGGGCGGCTGGTCCCGGCGGCGGAGTACCTGTCGGGAAACGTCCGGGACAAGCTGCGCACGGCGGAGCAGGCCAGTCAGGACGACGCCCGGTTCGCCGTCAACGTGGCCGAGCTGCGCAAGGTCATCCCCCGTGACCTGACACCCGCTGAGATCGACGCCCGGCTGGGCGCGTCCTGGATCACCGACCACTACGTCGAGCAGTTCCTGCGCGAGACGCTCGATGACCGCGGCCTGGAGGTCGAGCATCCGGGCGGGCAGGTGTGGGCGGTGCGCGGCAACGGCCACTCGGTGCTGGCCACGTCGACCTGGGGAACCGGCCGTTACCCGGCGCCCGCGCTGGCCCAGGCGATCCTGGAGCAGCGCAAGATCGAGGTCCGCGACCTGGTCAAGACCGCCGACGGCGAGCGGCGGGTCCTGAACCTGGACGCGACCGTCGCCGCCCAGGAGAAGGCGGCCGAGCTGGCCGAGCGGTTCTCCGAGTGGGCGTGGGAGGACCCTGGCCGCGCCCGGGAGCTGGCCCGCGCCTATAACGACCGGTTCAACAACCTGGTGCTGCGCAGCTACGACCACGCCCAGCTGTCGCTGCCGGGCCTGGCGGTCACGTTCAAGCCGCGTCCCGCACCAGGTCGCCGCGGTCGCCCGGATGATCGGCGAGCCCGCGGTCCTGCTCGCGCACGAGGTCGGCGCCGGCAAGACCGCCGAGATGATCATCGGAGTCACCGAGCTGCGGCGGCTGGGCCTGGTCCGCAAGCCCGCGATCGTCATCCCGAACCACATGCTGGAGCAGTTCGCCCGCGAGTGGCTGCAGACCTACCCCTCGGCCCGCATCCTGGTCGCCGGGCGGGACGACCTGACCGGCGACGGCAGGCGCCGGTTCGTCGCCCGGTGCGCGACCGGCAACTGGGACGGCGTCGTGATGTCCCGGTCCGCGTTCGAGCGCATCCCGCTGTCGGCCGCCGAGCAGCGCGCCTACCTGGACCGCGAGCTAGCGGACCTGCGCGAATGGCTCGCCGTCGCGAAGAAGGGCGGCGGGTTCACCGTCAAGCGGCTGGAGGGCGCGCTGCTGCGGGCGGAGGAGCGGCTGAAGGCCAAGCTCGATTCGGCGAAGGACCCAGGCATCACGTTTGAGGCGACGGGGATTGACTACCTGACGATCGACGAAGCACATGGGTATAAAAACCTCAGAACGGCATCAAATATATCAGATGCGGCGATCGACGGTTCGCAGCGGGCTTCTGATCTGGATATGAAAATTGGTTACCTGCGGCGCCGCAACGGCAAGCGGGTCGTGACCTTCGCTACTGCCACCCCGATCGCGAACTCGGTCACCGAGGCCTACGTGATGCAGCGGTACCTGCGCCCGGACCTGCTCCAGGACGCGGGCATCGCGGTGTTCGACTCCTGGGCCGCGACGTTCGGCCAGGTCGTCACCCAGGTAGAGCTGGCACCGGAGGGAGGCGACAACTTCCGGATCAAATCCCGGTTCGCCCGGTTCGCCAATACCCCCGAGATGCTCCGCATGCTCCACGTCGCCGCCGACATCAAGACCGCCGAGGACCTGAACCTGCCGGTCCCGGCGATCACCGCCCGCGAGGACGGCCGGCGGGTGCCGGAGGTGGTGACCGTCGAGCCATCGGAGGCGCTGCTGGACTACGTCGCCCAGCTCGGCGAGCGCGCCGAGAGAGGTGCGCAGCCGCGCGGTCGGCCCGGACGAGGACAACATGCTGAAGATCAGCGGTGACGGCCGCCGGGCGGCGCTCGACCTGCGGCTGGTCGGGCTTGAGCAGCAGACACCTGGCAAGGCAGCGGTCGCGGCCGAGCGGATCGCCGCGATCTGGCGTGATCACCAGCGACCACGAGTACCGGGCACCCGACGGGACTTCGTATCCGGTGCGCGGGTCGCTTCAGCTCGTGTTCTGCGATCTCGGCACCCCCGGCCCCGGGTGGAACGTATACGAGGACCTGCGTCAGCAGCTCGTGACGCGCGGCCTTCCCCGGGAGTCGGTCCGGTTCATCCACGAGGCGAAGTCCGACCGGGACAAGGCGCAGCTCTTCGCCGCCTGCCGTGCCGGGCGGGTCGCCGTCCTGGTCGGGTCCACCGAGAAGATGGGCGTCGGCACCAACGTCCAGGACCGCGCGGTCGCCCTGCACCACCTCGACGCGCCGTGGCGGCCCGCCGATGTCGCCCAGCGCGAAGGCCGCGTTCTGCGGCAGGGCAACCTGAACCCTGAGATCCAGATCATGCGGTACTGCACCGCGCGGTCGTTCGACGGTTACTCGTGGCAGACGCTGGAACGCAAGGCCACCTTCATCGGCCAGGTCATGCACGGCCGTCTTGATTCCCGGGAGATCAGCGACATCGGCGACACCGCGCTGTCGTTCAGTGAGGTCAAGGCGCTGGCGACCGGCAACCCGCTGCTCATGGACAAGGCCGAAGCCGACGCCAGCCTCGTCCCGGTTGCAGCGCGCCGAACGCGCCTGGCTCCGCAACCAGGACACGCTCAGGCACGCGATGACCGATAACGAGCAGCGGCATCAAGGACGCTGACCTTGCGGGCGGCCGACATCGACCTCGCGATCAGCCGCCGGGTCGACACTCGCGGAGACGCCTTCAGAATGATCGTCGAGGACACTGAGCATCGCAAGCGGGCGGACGCCGGCCAGCACCTGAAGGAACTGCTGGCGCGCGAGATCGCCGAACTGGCGGGCCTGCGCACCCGCGCCGCCCATCCCGGCTCGCTCGGCGGCTTCGCGCTCATGACCGTCGCCGAGCAGTCGCTGGGCAGCACGAAAGTGACGATCAGCCTGGACGGTGTTCCGGGCGGAACCCTCCAGCTGTCGGCCGCCGACGTGCGCGCCGCCGACCCGGCCGGGCTGGTCACCCGGCTTGAGAACCGGCTTCACCGCCTCGAAACCAGCAAGCAGGAAGCCCTCGACGGCATCGAGCGCGCCCGCAGCGAGATCGCCCACGCACGCGCGAGTATCGGCCAGCCATTCCCCCAAGCCGAGCAGCTCGCCGAGGCCCGCGACCGCGCCCGCCGCATCGACGAGCAACTCGACCAGATAGTCGCCGAAAGCCAGCGTGACAACGCTGAGCCTGATCAGCGGTCGGCCCTGGGCATCGGACAAGCCATTGCCGTCGCTGACGGTGTGGCCAGGCACACGATGGCCGCTGGCGCGGACTGGCGGGACGAGGTGATCCGCTCTGGCATCGGACGGATGGATGCCTAAGCCTGCCGGTTCCTTCGACGCGGGCGTGCAGAGGTCCGCTGAGCACGACAGCCCAGAGGCCGGCGATGAGCTGAGGCAGGCCGGAAGCAATCTTTCTGCATCAGAAAACAGGCAGAAAGGAGCGCGAACAGCACCTTAACCAGCGGCGGGACTAGCCAGCGGACTAGCAGACCGAGGCAAAACCAGACTGCCTCGCGGACCTTCCGGCCGGCCAGCCTTGTCGCCAGGATTGACAGTCAGGCGGCCCGGGCCGGTGCGCCAACACCGACCCGAGCCTTGATCCTCACCCTTACGCAGAAGGGCGAAGACCCATGGCGAACCCTACCCAGCCGCACCCGGACCCCGTGTTCCGGGCAGAACTCGATAACGGGCAGATCGTCGAAGCCGACGGCAGCACGGTCGCGGACCCGGCCACCGACAGCCAGGTCCCGGCCGTCCTGCTGCGGATGACCCCAGCCCGAGCCCACACCCTCGCCCATGTCCTTGACGACTGGTGCCGCGTCGCGCTCGTGTTCGCGACATTGCGGTCGGCCGAGGTAATCGAACGCGCCCTGGCCTGGACGCTCGAGAACGGCGCCGCCGCGCTCGGCGACGCCGACGCCGGGCATTGCCCGCACAGCCGCCCCGGTGCGCCGTCAGCGGCGCAACGGCTCGCCGCCTTGAGCGTGCTGCGCGAGCGCGAGCCCGGTATCACGCCCGTCCAGGCGATCGCGGTCATCGACGCCGCGGCCCGGTGGCTGGCCGAGAACGCGGGCGAGGATCTGGCCCAGGCGCTGCTCCAGGTCGTGTGCCGGGACGCGATCACGGCGAACTTCGTCTACCTCGCGTTGATCGAAGCGGCTGGTAATGACCAGTGACCCAGCCGGTCAGGCGCAGGTTCCCCGGCCGTGTCGACCAGGTTTCCTGCGCTCGCGCGTTCGTCAAGGACATCCTCGGCGACTGCTGCCCGCAACTCGACGAAGCCGTCCTGCTGACCTCCGAGCTGTGCACCAACGCCCTGCAGCACTCGCAGTCCGGGAACGGCGGCGCGTTCGAGGTCACCGTTTACCGCTGGCCCTGCTCGCTGCGGATCGAGGTTCGTGACGAAGGCTCTGCCAGCACACCCGTCCCGCAATCAGTTCGACACCTGCTCAGAAGACGGGCGAGGCCTGGAGATCGTCGCCTGCCTGGCGCACCGCTGGGGTCAGCGCGGCGACGAATACGGGCGCTGCGTCTACTTCGAACTCCGATGGACTAACCCCGGAGCGCGCAGCGGATCGGATGGGTCATGATCCAGCTTGCCGGGACTGGGTTGCTGGCCGATGCCTTGTATCTGCTGGCGCATGATGACGTTTCCGGCCGGCCGTTCTTGCAGCCGCGGGCGCTGGGGCTCGGGCTGGCGGGCGGGCTGCTGGCTGAGCTGGTGCTGGCCGGCCGGGTCCGGGTCGTCCCTGATGTGGTGGTGGTCGACCGGGCGCTGCCCCGGGATGAGCTGGCGTGCAATGTGGTCGGGTTGCTGCTGGGCGAACGGGACCGGCACGAGGTGGGCGCGTGGCTGGCGTTCTTGTCCCGCAGTGCGGTTGAGGGCGTGGCGCTGCGGCTGGCGGGGTCGGGGTACCTGGTGCGGGAGCCAGGCCGGCGGTTGCGGCGCCGCGGCCGGTGGG
>CAVYKS010000008.1:0-2667435 GCA_963769145.1 uncultured Actinomycetota bacterium | reverse complement strand
GGCGGTGAGGTCGGCTGCGCTAACGCGCGCTCGGCGGTGCCGGCGTTGTATGAGCACGTCGAGCCGCCCGTACTGGCTGCTGACCCGTTCCGCCGCTGCCGCGACGCTGGGGTCCTGGCGGGGTCGATCTCCAGGAAGACGGTCCCGAACTCGCCAGCCGCCGCCCGCCCGCGCCCGGCGTCACGCGCGCCGACCAGGACGGTGTGGCCGAGTTCCAGCAGACGGCGCGCCGTCTCGCGCCCGAGTCCCTTGTTTGCACCGGTGATCAAGGTAATAGTCACCTTCCCAAGTATCGACGGTCCGCGAGATGGGTTCTCGATCGAGTGGCAGCTCGGGTGATGGGGGTGCCTGCGGTGGTTGGCGCGGAGCGGGCCTTCCCGTAACCGAGTCCGATGTCGTGCTGGCCCGGATATGCCGGTGCTGTTCCCAGGCCGCAGCCGACGTCCTTCCCGCAGGCCGGGGCACCGGCGCGGCCCGCACCCAGTCCCGGGCAGAATGAATACGAGCTGGCCAGCGGGTGACGCGGCGGCTGACGGACGATAGCGTTACCTATGTGCTGGGCTTAGTCCTGCCGGGCGACCTGAACGCGGGCGACGTGATCATCGTGCCTGAGTACAACCATGAGATGCTGGTCAAAACCGTTCAGCTCGGGCAAGGCGGATTCGTCTTGACCGTCACCCCGGCTGACAACAGCGCAGCGGAGGCGCAGCGAGTTATAACCCTGACTGTGGCAACGCCAGTGCGCCGGCTGAAAGAATCCCCGCGTATTAGAGAGGCACGGTCGCCAGAGCGGATCATGGTATTGGACGGCATGCGGAGCTTACCGGGATGATCCTGGCTGCCGGTTAGCGCTGACCAGGTAAGCCCGTCGTAGTGGTCAATCTGCTGGCCGCAGGTTGAGGAGCGCGGCGGCGGTGGTGCTGGTGATCAGCCTGACGTCGTCTTCGCCGAGCCCGGCATCACTGAGGTAGGACAGGTGGTGCCGGAACTGGGTTTCATCGCAGTAGGGGTAGTCGGTGCCGAGGAGTATCTGGCTGGTGCCGAAGGTCCGGCAGGCGCTGGCCAGCGCTTCGGGTGATCCGGACACGGTGTCGTAGTACATGCCGCGCAGTCCCTGGATGATCTGATCGGCGCTCTTGCGGGTCAGCCGCTCGAGCAGGAACGGGATCGTGCCGCCCAGGTGCGGGATGATGAACCGGAGGCCGGGGTACCGGCCGGGTATGCCGGCCAGGATCAGCCGCAGCGCGGCTGCGGTGTCCTCGAATGGCGCGCCGACCAGCCAGGCCAGGTTGTGGCCGGCCAGCCAGGGGGTGTCGGCCTGGCCTACCGGGTGCAGTAATACCACTGCCCAGCGCCGGCCAGTTCGGCGAGCACCGGGCCGAGCAGCGGGTCATCGAGCTGATGATCGGCCACGCTGCAGCCGATGGTGAAGCCGGCGACGGTCGCGGCGTCGGCGACCCTGGCGATCTCGGCGAGCGACTGGTCCACGTGCGGCAGCGGGAGCGTGGCGAAGGTCAGGAACCGGCCCGGGTGCTCCGCGCACAGCTCTTCGAACAGGTCGTTGCCCACCCGGGCCGCCTCGGCCGCGGCGGCCGGGCCGGGCAGGTAGGGCTGGGCTTGCGACACCGACAGCACCTGGGTGTCGATGCCGGTCCGGTCGAGCAGGGCAAGCCGTTCGCCGATGCTCTGGGCGCCCAGCGCCGCGGCCATCGCCGGTGGGAGGTCAGGCCGGCCGATCAGTTCGAGGTACCGCCGCGGGTAATAGTGCGCGTGCACATCGATGATCACCAGACGTCTCCTTGCTGAGCGCCGCAGCAGACCCTGGCGGCCGGTTGCGGCTGGCAGGCCGGCACCTGCCACAGACAATTCCACGGTACCGCCGATCCGTGCCACGCCGCGGGTTAGTTGACCCGCGGTCGCCGACGGCGACAATCGCGGCGGTCTCGGCGAAAACGCTGGATGAGCGGCCAAGCCGTGCTCTCGAGCTCCCGGGAACAACGCTGGGCCGCCTCACCACAAAAATCTAGCCCGCGCTGCCAGGCCAGGTCCCGGGCTGCTGAGCGGCCGGGCTGTTCGCTCTGCGCTGCCTTCTTGCCGGCGAGGCGAAGTGCCGGGCGGCGTGCTGGTAGGAGCAGCGGTCATAGCACACCGCGACCCGCACCGCCGCGCAGCCGCTCATCGCCGGCGGCGTTGTACCTCGAAGAAGGCTCTGCGCGGCTTTTCTACTGGAGGTCGCGTCCGGAGTTCTTTCCCGCATGCACCCCGTAAGACATAGCGCGGTACGTTGAGCGCCGCTTCAGGAAGATTACTGCGCTCAGCCACGAATTCAACGCCATAAGTGGTTTACCGAGGCCCAGGCGACTGCATATCAGCGCATACGCTCCGGCGGCGTCGCTGCACGCAAGGCTGCGCGGGTCGTGCAGCTGGCACTTCTGCCCAGCGGAACATCCGCATTCTGCAATAGATACCCCAGCAGCCGGAGCATGAGACGTTTGTCGTAACGCTCGGCATCAATCAGCGCGTGACAGACAGGATCTTCGGCAAGCTGCATGAAGGTTGCATCATCAAGCAGTTCCCTGGAATATTCCCTGGACCGCTTGAAGGATTTACACCCGGCAACATCCCTGATCTCGCCGACGGCAAGCTTGATTAGCTCATCAGGCCACGCCCAGTCAGGGCCCGCACCCTGGAGCGCGGCTCGCTCGATGAGCATATGCCTGCCGTTCAGAGCCTGCCAGACAGGTACGCACAGAGCCATCTGCGCAAGCGGAGCATAACGCCGCCGGATCAGGCACTCCAGGTACCGGGTATCGATATCCGCTAAGACCGGCCTGATCGACTTCACGCCGAATTCGGGTGCCGATGACCCGAGCGCTACCAGCAACCCGTTGGCCCATTCGCCTGACCAGACATCGTCCGCCACATCACCTGTACCGCCAAGGACCTGCGACAGCGCCGAGTCCGCCATATCCCGGCAAGCCACGTCAGGCCTGACAAGGAACGGTACGCAGGTATCAAGCGACAGGAACCGGACGGCCGTCCGGTCGTCCATGCTGACCACCCTCATAACTTCCCGCCCTGAACCGCACTCCAGATTCATCGACGCTGTCCGCAGGAGATTCCAGAAGCCTATGGCAATCCCGTTCGCCAGCGTACGCCTCCGCCAGACGCAATCAATTTCGCCTGCCGCCGGCGTCTCAGCGAGGGCCTGCGCCCCGGGAATCCCGCTGGCCTGCGCGGTGATCTCCCCGGCTCCCATGTCACCGTAGTACCCGCGCAAGGTCCAGATGTCGTCCAGCAGCGTGGCAGCCTCGCGATGATGGATCGCAGGCCGCATCGCCAGCGCTGACATCATCAGCACCTGCTCCGACAGGCGGCCCCGCATGCGCCATTCACGAGCTGCCTTCCGCCACAGCTCACTCCCGGAACCAGTCAGATGAGCCTGCCTGATAAAAGAAAGGCCTACGCCTGCTGGCCGCGGCTCATAACCGGCCTCGCCCGCCAGGTCCGAGAGCCTTCTGATCAGATCGGCCTTGCGAACATAGCCGGAAGATTCCGCTGACGGATTCTCGTCAGCCGATGCACCGGCCGATGGAAGGAGCGCGGGCAGGCAATAGGCAGCCGGGCTCTCGCACCAGGACAGGGCCGGGTCGAAATCATCGCACCTTGCCCACAGATCCAGCCCTCCAGATCGCGGGCCCCCAGAACTCTCGTCATAGGCCTGGCAGAACGCCGGCCCCGGGGTTCAGGGCATAATCTGGCCAGAGCGTGAGACTGCCGCCCGGCCGCGGCTCCCGCGACCGCAGGATACGCACTCCTATAGCCTGGCATGCGGAAGCTTCCGCCCCCGCCAGGGCGAGGTGATAGCCCGTCAGCGGGAACAGGGTGCCGGGAATGATCGACAGACCGCGCGTCGCGGGCGACGATCCCGACGCCGTCTACCAGGAGGGACCGGATATCGGCCGCGCAAGGTATTCCCGCGAGAACACGCAACGTATCGTCATAGCGGGCAGCGCAGCGAACCGCCTGCGCATCCGTCATCATCTGCCGTAAATATTCACTCAGCATCTGCCATGCCTCCTTTCATCGTCTAGCGTCGTTTCCGTGCGGGTCAGGGTGAGCAGGCTGGGGCAGCGGGTCTGGGACAAGTACAAGGAAGCTGCCAAGCTTTTATGAACGAGCGCTGAGTTAGTACCAGCGAGGCTTGTGAAGCCGCCGACCTGCAACCTGCTGCTCAGGCCATTCCGGAGGCGCTGAGCGGGTTGTATCCGGGGGTGCTGAACAGGTCCTGGAGCTGGCGGCGGCGGATGCCGGTATTGCTGCCCTCGATAACCGGATAAGCCAGAGCATCGGACAGGCAGGCCATCAGCGGGAAGCTGGTGTCGTAGGCCTGGACGCCGACGACGTTCATGAGCCGGGTGATGACCTCGACTCCCATTTCCGAGCCGAAGACCTTCGCGTGCAGGGCCAGTTCTGGGCCCGCCGCCTCCTGCGCGATCACGGCATCAAGCGCACGCCAGGCGAGAAGCCTGACGGCCTCGATCCGGCTCTTGGCGTCGGCGAGAGCATCGGCCACGGACTGGTGGGCGATGATCGGCACCGCGCCGCCCCGTTTCTCGGTCAGCGCATAGTTATAGGCCACGTCGAACGCCTGCCGCATCGCCGCGACAGCGAAAATGCCGATCGACGCGCCGCTGGCCCAGAACGCGTTGTAGGTGAGCTGGATGCCCTGCCCCTCGGCGCCCAGGATGTTCGACCGCGGGACGCGCACATCGTGCAGGCCGATCCGCGAGGTCATGCAGCCTTTCAGGCCGGCGAGGTCATAGTGCTCTTCCACCTCGATATGGCCGGCCAGGTGCTCGCGTTCGGCCACGAGAACAGACACCCCGCCAGGGGTGCGGCAGATGATCGTCATCACGTCGGGGCCGTTGCCATCCCAGCCGGCCAGATGGGATGCCCATGCCTTGCGGCCGTTGATGACCCACCAATCGCCGTCGGGCACCGCGGTCGTGCGCAGGCCCTGGGCCGGCGGCGGCGCGGCGAAGTTGGCGGTGCCGTCGGGTTCGCTGAACGCCATGGCGGCAACCGGAGCGCCGTGGTCGGCCAGGAACGGGGCGGTAAAGCGCCGGATCTGCTCCGGCGTGCCCGCTTCGTAGACAGGCGCGAGCGCGAGCAGCGGTCCGGCTAGCGAAATCACGAAGTCAGGGCTGTGGCAGGCCCACTCTTCGATGAGAATGCCGGCCTCGACTCCGCCGGCGGCCGCGCCGCCGAACGGCACTGGGATGAGTCCCTTAAGGAATCCCGCAGCGACCGCCCTTTCGAACACTGGACGCGCTAACAGTGCCCTCCTGAGCGGGTCGGGTTCCTTGCGGACCTCGGCGGCTAGCGGGCGCAGGTGCTCTTCGGCGAACTGGCGGGCACCGAGCTTGAGCTGCTCCTGCTCCGGGCTGAGATGAAACGAGACGGTCATGCAGGCTCCCTAAAATCGTAGTTATCTCGGGTCAGTGCCCCGGATGCCCCGGGCGGCGGTTCTGCTGCCGTTGCGATAGCTCCGCAGAAATAGCCGTGCCGTTGCCTGTGACTGCCCATTGATGCTGGTAGCGGCGACCATGCTGTTCCGTGCGTCTTCCTGAGTAGGTTTTCACAACCTAGCATAGCTGAGTAGGAAAAAACAATGCAGGGTAGGATGAAGACATGGGGAAGGTTCCGGACTCCGATTGCTCGATCGCGCGAAGCCTCGGCGTGCTCGGCGAACGGTGGACTTTCCTTATCCTGCGCGACGCGTTCCTGGGCGCGACGAAGTTCGCGGAATTCCGTGACCGGCTGGGCGTCGCCCCGGACATGCTTTCGGACCGGCTGTCAACGCTGGTGGAGTACGGGGTGATGGAACGCGAGCCCTACCAGGAGCCCGGTGCGAGGCCGCGGTTCTCCTACCGGCTCACCCCAGCCGGAATGGAACTCCGGGTGGTCCTCAGCGCCCTGCAGCAGTGGGGCGACAAGTACCTGCCACACCCCGATGGTCCGAGCGTACTGCGCCGGACCCGCGGTACTGACCTGCCGGTACACGTTGGCTATGTCGATAGCCGGGGTAACGAGGTAGCACTGGCCGACGTAGCCATAATCCCGGCGGACCCGCCCAAGGGCTAGCCTCGGCGCCCACGTCGTCAGCACAGTCCGCGCGGCACGGCCGCCATGGGTAGGTTCTTGAATCGGATGGCTAACCGGAGCCCGAAAGGACAATAAGGAAAAGAGCATGCGGGATGTCGTTGCTGACGGCGCGGGCGGCGCTGGCGGGGATGGCCAGCGAGGCAGGGATGGGTCCGGTGATCGGCCGGTTGAATCACACAGTTGCCGATCTCCGCGATTCGATCGTCTTGACTCAGATTATCTGACACCATACGATCCGAGCCATGGGCGCTCTCAGCATGCCCGCTGCCTGGCAGGGACCGCTCCCGGGGGCAGCGCCACCGCCGGGCATGGCGATCTGGCAGCTGCCGACGGGCACCTACGAGACCAGGGCGGTCTTCGCGTTCAAGGGCGGCTCGTTCCGCGACAAGCGCCGCTTCGCCGCGACGGCGATCCTGGTCACGCATCCGCAAGGTGACCTGCTGATCGATGCGGGCTTCGGCTCCGATGTCGCAGCTCATGTTCGCGCGCAGCCCTGGTTCGCGCGAACTCCGTACCAGGCGGCCGGCACGGCAAGCGAGCAACTCGACGCCAGTGGCTATGACCGCGGCAGGCTGCGCGGAGTGCTGATCACCCATTCCCACTGGGATCACGTGAGCGGCCTGGACCAGCTGCAGGTGCCCATCTGGACTAACGCGGGCGAGCTTCAGCATGCGGCACAAGCCCGTGACGGCGCCGTGTTCCGGACCGTCTCAGAAGGCCACGAGATCCGGCGGTACGAATTCCGCGAGGCGCCCTATCTCGGCTTCCCGTCGACCTACGACGTGCACGGAGACGGGTCGGTGGTCGTTGCCCTGGCCGGGGGGCACACGACAGGCTCGGTGATCGTCTTCGTCACGCCGCCGGGCGGCAAGCGCTACGCCTTCATCGGCGACCTGACCTGGCAGCTCGAGGGCGTCCGCCAGCTGGCCGAGCGGCCGCTGCTAATGCGCAAGCTGGCCGACACCGACCCCGGCCAGGTACGCCAGGGCCTGCTCCGGGTCGCGTCCCTCGCGGGCCTGATGCAGGTCGTCCCCGCTCACGACGTGAGTGCCTACGACGGGATTCCCGTGCTGCCTGCCCGGCCCGCAGCCTCCCCGGTATCCGGGCTCGCCGGGAACACGCGCTGAAGGCACGGACGTGGCCCTCTTCGCGCCCTCGGCGGACTCCGGGATCACGTGGCTGCTGCACCGCGCAGCGCAACGCATGCGGAACGCGACCAGCGAGCAAGCAGACAAACACGGAATCCAGCTGCGCGACTACATCATCCTGAGCGCTCTCGCCCTTAACCCCGGGCTAACCCAGATCGAGCTGGGACGGTCGCTCGGCCTGGACAAGACCACCTTGATGAGCGGACTGGACCGGCTTGAGCGGCAGGGCCTGATCATCCGGCGCGGCGACCCAGGCGACCGGCGTGCCCGCATTCCGGAGATAACCGAAGCCGGGAGCGACCTGCGCAAGAAAGTCGCCACCGCGTGTGCGCGCGCTGAGGCGGCGGCACTGACCGGTTTCAGCCGGGAGAACACCCAGACCCTTCGGCGCATGCTCTTCGAGATCATCGGAGACGGCGGCCAGGACCCCGGGTCCTGCCTCTGACCACCTCCCTGAAATGCGAAAGCCTGTTGTGCTGCCCGATTTCACGGTCACCGTGCCGGTCGGGGTGGAGCTGCTGCAGTCCGGCGGCGTCCGGACGGTGGCCGAGCTGGCCGGCCGCTCGGCGTCGACGAGCGCACGGTGCGGCGTACGCGGACCACCTGATCGACCTCGACGTGCCGGTCGAGTCGGTGCGGGGCCGCTACGGCAGGTACCGGCTCGGCTCCGGCTACCGGATGCCGCCCCTCATGGGCTCGACGCCGTGCTCGGTTCGCTCGCCTTCACCACCCCGCCCGGCCAGGCTCCGGCCCCCGACACCGGGGTCCTGCTCTCGGTCGCCGACGCAGTGCACCATCACCGGCCGATCTCGATCCGGTACACCGCTCGCGACGGCCGGCGCAGCGAACGCACCCTGCACCCGTACGGGCTCGTCGCCCACTCCGGCCGCTGGTACGTGACCGGCGCGGATCCCGGCATCGGCGAGGACCGGACGCTGCGGCTCGATCGCATCGCCGACGCCAGGACCCTGCCCGGCTCGTTCGAGCCGCCCATCGGATTCGACCCGGCGCAGCACGTCCTGTCCGCGCTGGCCACGACCGCGTACCGGCATAAAGTGACCCTGACCATCCAAGGCACGATCGAGCAGATCCGCGCCCGGCTCCCCGCCAGCGTCGCAACCGTCGAGGAAATGCCGGCGGCGGGCGGCCCCGACCCGCAGACCGGCCGCTGGTTCCGCGTCGAGCTGCACGCGGAACGGGTCGACTGGCTGCCCCCGCTGCTCGCCTCGCTCGACCTGCCGTTCGCCGTCCAGCGGCCTGACCAGCTCCGCGACCTCGTCGCCGCGCTCGCCAGCCGGCTCGCCGCATCCGCCCGGCGGGATGCAGCAAGCCAGTAACTCCTCGCGAAACGGCGGCAGCCGGCAGTGATGCACGGGCTGGCCGGGCTTCTGGCCTCGCGGGCTGGGCGAGGCTGCATGGCGGGCTTGTCGCGGTAGGCTGCCGGGCGTGGATATCGGCGTCGTGTTCCCGCAGACCGAGATCGGCGGTGATGTCGGCGCTGTCCGTGCTTATGCGCTGGCGGTTGACGGGCTCGGATTCTCCCATGTGCTTGCCTATGATCACGTGCTAGGCGCTGATCCGGCGGTGCACAGGGACTGGGACGGTCCTTATGACGTCGCAACGACTTTCCACGAGCCGTTTGTGCTCTTCGGCTATCTGGCGGCGCTAACGTCGCTGGAGCTGGTCACCGGCGTCATAATCTTGCCTCAGCGGCAGACTGCGCTGGTGGCGAAGCAAGCGGCCGAGGTGGACTTGCTAACCGGCGGCAAGTTCCGGCTCGGCGTCGGGCTCGGCTGGAACGCCGTGGAGTATGAGGCGCTGGGCAAGGACTTCGGCGACCGCGGGCGCCGGATGAGTGAGCAGGTGGCGCTGCTGCGGCGGCTGTGGACCGAGCAGTCGGTCACGTTCGCGGGCAGCTATGAGAAGGTGACGGGCGCGGGCTTGTCGCCGCTGCCCGTGCAGCGGCCGATCCCGGTCTGGTTCGGCGCCCAGTCGCGGCCCGCCTACGTCAGAGTCGGCCAGCTGGGCGACGGCTGGTTCCCGCAGGTGCCGCCCGGCCCGCGGCTGGAGGAGGCCAGGGAGATCATCGGCCAGGCCGCGAAGGAGGCGGGCCGCGACCCGGCCCGGATCGGCATGGAAGGAAGCGTGAGATGGGGCGAGGACCGCGCGGACGGCCTCGCCGATGACGCCGGGCGCTGGCAGGCGGCCGGGGCCTCGCACGTCACCGTCAACACGATGGGTGCCCGGCTCGGGGGCGCGGACGGCCACATCGCGGCGCTCACCGTCGCGGCCAGCGCGCTCGGCCTGCCAGGTTAGTTCGCCTCAGCTTCGCCTCATCGTTAGGTCGCGGTGCTGTGGCCGCAAGACGCCTGCGCCGGGGCAGCGGGGGTTGCATCTTGTGGATGAGGTGCGTGTGGCTATTTGCCGGGCTTGCGGCCCCAGGTCAGGAAGTAGATGAACGGCATTACCAGCGTGGCTGGATCAGCGAGGTGTTCGCTGCGGCTGAACGCGGCGCGGAAGATCTCGCACAGCCGATCCCAGGCCGGATGCGCCGGATAACACAGCGAGTGCTCGCCGTCGGCCTCTAGACCGGCCACCCAGCCGCCTGGCCTGGCCAGCCGCGTCATCTCGGCGACGACTTCGGCGGGGTCGCGGATGGTTACGAGCAGGGTGCGGGCGTGCACGAGGTCAAAGGAATCTGGTGGCAGCCCGGTGTGCCTGGCGTCGTCGCCCTCCACGACTTCGACGTTGCCCAGCCCGCGCTCAGCGGCGAACTGCCGGGCCATGGTCACGTGCACCGGGTCAGCGTCCAGGCCGACGACCCGGCCACCGGGGGCGATCCGCCCGGCGAGCAGGTCGATGATGCCGCTCGGCCCGCAGCGCAGATCGATCGCGGCCTGGCCGCCGCATAGCCCTGTCCGGTCGAGCAGCCTGCTGCTGTAGGGCCGCAGTTCCGCGGTCTGCTGACGCAACCGCATGCTTTCTTCACGGTCCCGGCCCAGAGCGTAGATGTCGGTCGCGCGCGGCGGCGCGGCCGGGATGTCTCTGTCGCCCATGAAACGATCACCTCACCGGCTTGTCATTTGGCTGCAGAAATATGCCGTCGTAAATCTCGTGCTTTGGGTACTCACTTGCAGACCGCGCAGATGACCACGCTCTGGGGGGGCACGGTGACCCCGCCGGCGCTGCCCACGTGCACCCGGTGGGTTGTGGTCCCCGCGATCGTGTTAGGGCACCGCCGCTAGCGCGGCCTGCCCGCCCAGCACTGGCACCACCCCCGCGCACACCACCCCGGCCACCCGCCGCATGACCAATCCAGCCACCACCCTCTTGCGCTTAGCTGTCCCGAATTCGCATGGAGGTACGCAACCGGCGCACGCAAGGTTCAGCCGGCCTTGACTGACCCGGCAGCGGCGCTGGCCGTATGGATCGCGGCTGGAGACCGCAGCCATGCGACGGGGTCGGCGATCCGGACAGCTTCGGCTACCTCAATTGCGCGTCGCCGGTGCCGCAGGGCAGGCAACCTTCAACCCCGGCCCGGACCCCGAGCCCGGGAAAGGGCGGCGATAGCGCCGGGGCGACCGTCAGTTGATGTCGAACTCGTTGCCCTCGGGGTCCTTCAGCGCGACCGCGTAGTGGTCCACGCCGTCCTCGAGTTCCTCGCTCAGGTCGCTGAGCAGCGTGGCGCCGAGATCACACAACCGCAGGGCCTCCGCATCCACGCGCTTCTTGCGCGTCTCGATCGGGAGGTCTCGCCCGCCGCTGGCGTGGACATCGATGTGAAGCCGATTGCAAGTGGTCTTGCGGTCGGGCACGACCTGGATCCAGATGCGGGGTCCGGCGCCATCCGGATCGATGATGCAATCCGTCCCCCGGCCGAGCCAGGACTCGGGCAGTCCGATGTCGCGCCGCCAGTCATCCCAGGTGGCGAAGTCGGCCGGCGGCTGCTCCAGCACGTAGCCCAGGGCCTCGGCCCAGAAGCGGGCCAGCGGCTCGGGGTGGCCGACGCAGTTGATGACGAGCTGGTATCGGACAGCCATAGGCCTCCTCAATTCAGGCCGCGGCGTCGCCGGACGGGGCGGCAAGCATGCCGAGAGCCTACGACAGTCCGGCCCGTCCAGAGCGGACCGGTCATGACCCAGCGCCGGGACTGCACGGGCTCAGAAGAGGGTCGGCGGGCCGACCGGGACTGGCTCAGGGAACGGTTCGCCGCGGTGGGGACCGCTGGCGCGATCAGCGTCGAGCGCCGGGACGGCACGATATACCATGACCGCGCCAGCGTGATCCGCGCGATCGTGCTGCAGCTTGCCTTTCACATGGCCGCGCTGGAGGAAGAGGCTAGCTGAAAGACTCGCCGGCTCATCACCCAATGCCACTTACCGTAAGTTGATCATGATGGTGGCGTGTCGGTGCCTGGCGTTGTGGCCGCTGGCCGGCATGATCGCGGCTTATGACGCAGAATGCTGGGGTGGCTGGTGAGGGCCGCTGGTCGGACCAGGTGTCGCTGGGTGTGCTGGCGTCTTCGGTGCCGCGCGATGTTGTCGATGACGCGGTCGAGTCGTATGGCCGGGGCGCGAAGAGGTCGGACGGGAAGCTGCCGCCGCATGTGATGGTGCAGTTCGCGATGGCGATGGCGCTGTTCGCCGATGTTATCTTGAGCTTTCGTGTCAGCCAGGCCTGTGACCTGCGGAGTCCCGTCGTGGACAGTGTCGCCGACGGGACGCTCGCAGCCTGATTCCGGCTGTTTCACTCCTCTGGATCGTTACCTGATCGGGTCCGTGATGAGCGCTGGTCGCCGAGCGCGCGGGCGAGCTGGCGGCGGAGCCTGGCGTTCTCGCCGGCGAGCGCCTGGTTGCGCTGGAGGGCTGCGGTGAGCCGGCTGCGCAGCGAGGCGTCGGTCGCCCGCTGGCCGGCTGGGACGGCGCTGGCCGGGTCGCGCTCGCGGGTGGCACTGCGGAGCCTGCGGACCAGGTCGCTGATGTCGGGCTGGGTATAGAGCCAGGACCGGGAGATCCCGGCTGCCGCGGCGACGGAGGCGAAGGTGACAGGTGCGCTGGCGCGGTCGAGCTCGCGCAGTGCCTGGATGGCTTTGGAGCGGGTCAGCTCGTGCCGCCGCGCCGCGGCTTCGGCGAGGGGGTCAGGATGCACTGGCTGTTTCCTCCCGCTCGGCTGCGCCGTCGGCTTCGAGGGCGGTGATGATCTTGCCGAGGTTGGCGGCGACCTGCTTGTTCATCTCGGCGACGCGGGTGTGGCCGGCTGCTTCGGCGGCGGTGATGATCTGCAGGGTGGCCTGCCGCTGGACGTGGTGCTGAGGCAGGAACTCGGCAGTCGTGACGAACATCGGGCAGGTCAGGCACGAGTTGGCGTGCGGGCAGGTCTTCACGGCCGGCAGCTGGCAGTAGCCGTTCGGGAGGGCCTGGGTCGCGCGCGATAGCCGGTGCTTGGCCCAGGCGGCATCCCCGAGCGGGCCGTCGGGGCTGACCTGGACGGGCTGCCCGCTCGCGCTGACCTTGCGGGCCTTCTCCCAGTGCTCGCGGACGGTCGTGTCAGACAGGCGGGCGTAGTGGGCGGTCATCTCGGCCGAGTCGTGGTCGAGGATCTTCTGCACGACGTGCTGCGGGACGTCGCGGTTGATCAGCCTGGTGCCGAGGGTGTGGCGCCACTGGTGCGGGGTCAGGCGGGCGGGCTGGCCGTGCTCGTCGCGGATGTCGCAGTCTTCGAGCCACCGGTAGAGGGCGTCCCGGTAGCTCGGGTAGCCGATCGGGCGGTGTCCGTCAATGTTCGTGGTCGGGCGGGGGAAGAGGACCGGGATGCCGTCGGGCCAGCGTTCCCTGGCCCGGTCCTGCTGGGCGGTGATCAGCGCCTGGAGCTCTTCGTCGATGGGGACCAGTGCCTCTCGCTTCATCTTGCGGTTGTAGTAGCGGAGGTAGGGCGCCCCGTCGGCGTCCTGGACGACGCAGTCGAAGGGGAGGCCGGTGGCGTCGGATATCCGCAGCCCGCACCGCATCAAGATGATGGTGATGAGCCGGTAGGCGGGGTTGGCCTGGCGGGCGAGGTTGGCGGGATCCTCGACCTGGGTCATCACGTGCTCGGCGAGTGCCCTGGGCAGCTTCTCGCCGCCCTTGGGGTAGTCCTCGGGGAAGAACATGGCGGACGGCGGCAGCGAGCCGGCCCAGCCGTGCCGGCGGGCTGCCTGCAAGAACGTGTTCAGCAGCCCGATATAGGAGCGGTGAGTCCGCTTGCCCGTCAGCTCGGCGTGCAGGACGGCGAGGTAGCGTTCCAGCACGTCGCGGCTGACCTGGTCCGGTGACTGGATGCCGGCCTGCTCCAGGAACGCTCCGAACCGCGCGACTGCCTGGACGCCCTGGTAGCAGGCGCCGGCGCTGAGCCCGGTGCTGAGCCGCCACCTGGTCCACCGCTTGGCGAGGTCCTTCAGCCATGGCTGGCTGATGCCGGCGAACCGAAGGGTGGCGTGCGCGGAGTCGATGCCCAGGCGGCGCAGCCGCCAGGTGTCGCGGGGGTACTCGTTTTCCCAGCCCTGTCCTTCGGCCAGCGTGGTGGCCGTGCGGTGCGCGTAGATGATCAGCCCGGTCACGGGCGGGTGGTTCCTGGGTGCGCACCAGGTACGCCATGCCTGCTCGTCCCAGGCCAGCACTGAGCTGACGCCGCTGCCGGCAAGCCACCGGGCCGCGGACCGGATTACCGTCGGCCTGGTCTTGATCATGTTGTCGTCATGCCGGCATTGCAGGGCGTGCTGGAGTTCCAGCCGGAGCTGCCGGGGCAGCGGCCTCAGGTCAGCCCGCTCGCGCTCAGCGACGGGCACCTCGCAGGCCCGGGCGAATTCCTCCAGGTCCGGGCATCCTCGCTGCTTCCAGCGGCGGTGATGCGAATAGCACAGTGCGGCTCCGGGGTGCGCCCATAGCTGGCAGTACCCGATCCGGCAGGCAACGGCATCCCCGGGCCGCCCGGCAGGCTCCAGCCCAGCGAGCCAGGCATCGGTGTCAGGGGCACCCGAGCGCTGCCAGGAGCGCACGTGCCGGGGGCAGAGCCGCCGGGCCATGACGCCGAAGCCGCAGCCCGGCGCCCGGCATGACAGCAAGGGCGCGTGGCCGTACCACGGCCGGTCCCCGGAGGCCGGGAGCTGTTCCGGCCGCCCGGCGGCAACCCAGCGCTGATGATGCCCGTAGCACATTCCTGCGTCCCGGGCCGTCCGGCCGCACCCGCCGGCAAGGCACAGGTCTCCGCCGAACACCGGGTTAGCCGGGTCGAAAACCAGCACGTCAGCGCGGAATTCCGGCCGCACGGACGCGAGCAGCCTCTCCAGCAGCCCATGCGGCCGGGTGATCGGCTCCCGGAGGACGGCGCCGCCCGGCGGCGGCGCGGAAGGGCGGCTCACCATGACTCCTCGAAGACGGTCGCGGAGATCCGCACCCGCACCTCGCCTCGCCTCCCGCAGGCGTGCAGCCGCACCGTGCCGCCGCCAGCCCATTCCCGGTAGTCCGCCAGGGCGAGGGCCTCCCGCCACGCGGCGTGCGCGGCCCGCACCTGCCTGGCCGGGGCCAGCCCGTTCACCTGCCCGGCCAGCACGCCGCCGCCAGCGGCGACCGTCCACGTGATCAGGGGCAGGTCGCCGCAGCCATCCAGGATCGCGGCCAGTTCGCGGGCGGCCCGCAGCTGCCACCGGGCCCGGTCGGCCGGGGTGATCCAGCCGCCGCTCACCAGGACACTTCCTTCCCGGTGAGCCAGCCGGCCTTCTCCAGCGCCGCGCGGGCGTCCTCGGCCGTCAGGTGGCCATAGACCGCGGACGTCGTGGCCACCGACGAGTGACCCAGCAACTTGGAAACGACTTCGATGGGCACGCCGTCGCGCAGCCACCGGGTGGCCGCGGAGTGCCGGAACCAGTGCGGGTCGAACGCGACCCCGGTCTTCGCCCGCAGCCGGATGACAAGGTCATAGGCCGCGGGATACGACCATGCCTGGCCGCGCGGCTCCGCCCACAAGTTGATGAACACGTAGTCGCTGCCGATACTGCCGTATTCAAGGTGCAGGTAATCGGCATACAGCCGGATCAGCTCACCGCCGGCGGGGACTGTCCGGCCACCGGACTTGGCGCGGGCGCCGTTCGCGTTCTCCCGGGGCACGACACTGATCTCCCGCTCGGCGGCGGCGATGTCTTCATGGCGCAGCCCGAGGGCTTCCCCTGCCCGGAAGCCTGTCTCGTGCAAGACAGCGAAGAAGAACCGGTCCCGCAGCCTGGTGCAGGCGTCCAGGATCGCCTGCATCTCCGCGGCGGTCAGGATCCGCGGCAGCTTCACCGGCGCCTTCAGCGAGACAGCGCGGCCGCGATATGGCTTGCCCTTGCTGACATGATGCAAGAACGGCTTCCAGCCGCCCCGCCCGCCCGTCTTCCACGAGGCCAGCAGGTCGCCGACCTCCGCGCCGTTACGCGCCTGATGCGCATAGAACGCGCTCACCGCGGCGAGCTTCCGGTTCACCGTCGAAGCGCTGACCTCCGGGACCGCCGAAGGAAACACGGCAACCGTTCCGCAACGGCCCGCCCGCGGCAGCCGCAGCCACGCGACGAACTCCCCGATGTCCTCCAGCCGGGCTTCCCGCCAGTCCAGGCCACGGAAACCGAGGAAGTCCCAGAAGTCCTTCAGGTCATGGGCGTACGCCCTCACCGTGTTCGGTGACCTGCTGATATCGGTCAGATAGGCCAGGAACCGCTCCACCGGGACGACCGGCACCTCGTCGTCCCCGAGCACGGTCCACGACAGCGTCCCCGAACTCGGGATCACCACCGGCTGCACGAGCATCGTCTCCTCCTTGATCCACGTCATGGACAAGGCAGGAGATAACCACGCCGGAACGCCAACCGGGCACCGAAAACGGCTCGCGCTAGACGTTAAAGACAACCCGGCGGAGGCTGGAGATAACCGATGAGGATTATGAGGAGGTCGCGGCCCGGCTGGCCGGGACGCTGGGTTCGTGGGGGTGCTGGGACGCGAGGTGGGGGGCGCCGACGTCGGGCGGGATCACCCGGGCGCGGGAGCGTTTGGGGTTTGAGCCGCTGCGGGACATCTTCGCCCGGGTGGCGGTGCCGGTGGCTGACATGCTGACCAGGGGCGCGTTCCTGGGTGCCTGGCGGCTGATGGCCATCGACGGGTTCGAGTGGGACGCGCCGGACACGCCAGGCAACGCGGCGGCATTCGGGTACGCCGGCAAGGATCCGCGCGAAGCGGATCGGCCGGCTTTCCCGAAGGTACGGGTCGTGACGGTCAGCGAGTGCGGTTCGCACGCGGTCGTGGACGCGGAGATCGGCGGCGTCGCGGGCAAGGGCGCCGGGGAGCAGTCGCTGGCCCGCGAGCTTTACCGGCGGCTGGACGAGGGCTGGCTTGTTATCGCCGATCGTAACTTCTATAACTGGGCGGACTGGCGGGCCGCGGCGGCCTCGGGAGCGGACCTGCTGTGGCGGGTGAAATCGGACCTGACGCTGCCGGTGCTCCAGATCCTGCCCGACGGCTCCTACCTGTCGGTCCTGGTCAGCCCCAAGATCAGGGGCAAGGCCCGGCAGCTGCTCACTGACGCCGCCCGCGCCGGGGACGAACTTGATCAGGACAAGGCCGCGCTGGTCCGGGTGGTCGAGTACGAGGTCCCCGACCGCGACGGCGACGGCAAGGGCGAGCTGATCGCCCTGCTCACCACCATCACCGGGTTCACCGCAGCCCCGGCGCCGCTGCTCGCGCAGGCCTACCACGAGCGCTGGGAGCACGAGACCGGCAACGACCAGCTCAAGACCCACCTGCGCGGCCCCGGCCGGGTGCTCAGATCCAAAAGCCCGGACATGGTCCGCCAGGAGATCTACGGCTACCTGCTCACCCACCACGCCATATCCGCCCTGATCTGCCAGGCCGCCACCGAAGCCGACATCGACCCCGACCGGGTCAAATTCACCCGCACCGTCCGCATCGTCCGCCGCGCCACAGGCCCGGCGGCCTTTCCCCCCTGACCAGCGGCAGCACATCCTCGCGGCCATCAGGGCCAGCATCAGCCGCAAGCAGAACCTCAACCCCGAGCGCCGCCACCGGACCTATCCCCGTGTCGTCAAGCGCGCCCGCCACAACTCCTACCGCGTCAAACGGCCCGGCGACCACGGCATCCGCCATTCCGGGCCTCCGGCCATCACACTCGCGAACCTCGGCCGCCTCAGCCTCGCAGCATGATCAATTTACGGTAAGTGGCATTGGGCCTAGACCCATCGGCCGTCGGCATTGCGAGGTTTAGCAGACTACCCGGTTATTGCCCAAGCGCCCATCCTCATCCGCCCTCGACAGCAGGCGAGCCATGCGCCACCACAACTCCTCCGGCCCGGCCGACGACGACGCCATTTTTCAGCCTAGGCTGGACCCCTATGGCAAAAGCCTCGGCCCTACCGCTCCGCCACTTGCGCATGCCGGTTGCTGGCAATTGAATATAAAAATCGCAATCTGCGACTGGAGTACTGCTTAACAGCTACCCACGGTCGGCACTATGATGTTCGCGAAGTAGTTCTTGGCCAAGTAGGTGCCCGAGGAGTCGTGGTAGTAGACCAGCATGCCCTGCGAAGTCGCGCGGCGGGGGGTGATGGCTTCCACGCCGAGCACCATGTTAAACGACTTGCCTGGCGCTAGCCGGAAGCCATGTACGGGCTGGCGGTCCTTCCACGTGCTCGGTATTCCGGCATACTTGGGCGGCCAACCGCGCGGCGCGCCGATGATCAGGTCTCCTGGCACGGCGTAAGAACCGATCAGTCGCTCGTTGTGCGGCTGCAGGAGGACGACGCGGTCCAAAATCGCGGTGGTGTGACCGTAGTTGGTGAACAGCTGAAAGCCGAATGTCTGACGGCGGCCACCGGGCGTGCAAATCGAACCTCTCGGGATCGGGCCGTGCATGCTAGTGCCGCTGCTCAGTGGGCCGTCCGTGGCTGGGTCACCACCACCACAACCGCCCAGTGCAGTCACCAGCGCAGCCAGGGCTACGACCGCTAACGGCTTCCCGCGTATCTTCAGTCCGCGCATGCCCAAAGAGTAGTCACCGACCGAGGTTATCGTGAACGAAAGCAGCTCCATCACGGCCCTCCCGAGCAGTCCGCAATCCGTCCACTGATTACCGAGCTTCGCCCAGCCCATCATAGATGGGTCGGTAAGCCGTACCGAACCTTCCCCGTATCGAAATGGACCATATGCAGTTACAAAGATGGAAGCAGCCTACCGGTGCAGTTAGCACTCGGATTGCCCGACTGCCAAAGCTGCGCCGCTGCCTTGTCCGTCTGGGCGGCGGCGATCTATCGTCCGCGTACGACCTGGACACCGCCGCCAAGGCCGCCGAACGCCCGCTGGATGAGCTGGCTAGATTCGCATCTTGACAACTCGACAGAGGCACTGGGCGCCACAGTCCTGGCAGCCGGTCGTAGCCGACCGCGTCAGCGCAGGTCAGTCGCCAAGCCGGTGAGCACCACGCCAGGCTGGTCACCCAGCAAATCCCGCATCAGGCGCCGGGCAGGATGCCGGGCGTTGGCCTTGACCAGGACGGCCGCAGCCACCGGGCCGCCATCCGGATGGTCCTCGATTCCCGCCACCGGAAAACCGCTCTCCCGGCACACCTCGAACCACGGCAGCACCGGATCACGCAGCAACGGCGACGGCCGCTCCATCCTGGCCTCGTCCAGCAGCTCGTACGTGCGTTCCAGCGCCTCCACATGAGTAACCGGCGCATCCCGCCCACCATCCGGGTCACCATTCGCAGGCCGCCACGGCACCGCCGGATCGAATGGCGGCCCGACCACACCAGCGACATCAAGCCCCGGCGCCTCAGCCAGCGCCCGAGCGCTCACCGCGCCGATCACCGCCCGCCCGGCACCGACGTCATCGACCAGCAGCAGCGCCTTGCCCGAGATCGCCACCACCTCAACGTCACGCGGCGCGACGGCCTCCCGCACCCAGACAGTCCCCAGTTCCCGAATAAGATGCGAGGCCCCGACCACATGCCTGAGCCGGTTCGTGCCGAAGATATATGCCTGATTACTACCAGTCTCGATCAAGACCCAGTGCCGCGTATTCAGCCTGTCCATTCATCTCCCGCAGCTAACACACCGGAATGCCCGGAAGCGTAACGCAACCAGCCGATCACCGGATGCGAAGTCGCCAAACCGCAGCTCGTGAACGGAACAGCGGATCATTCAACCACATAGCCGCACGGGAATGTTCGCGGCGAATCGTCACAGCAATCTGCGGGCATAGACGTTAACGCCGGAAAGATCCCAGTATCGTCAAGAGATCCCATGACCTGCCGCCTCTTTCCTCAGCCTTCCAGGTACAGTGCCCAATGCCCCCTGAGCGAGGAAGCGCCGTTACGCGACGGTGATCCAGGTTAACCGCGTCGCATGGCCGACGTTGCCGGTTGGCCAGGCCGCTGGTGCATAGCGAAATCACTACGAGCGCGCCAGCGATCAGGTCACCCTCGATCTGACCGAGATTGGCGATGATCACGGCAGCGAGCGAGGCAGGACGCTTATCAGTGCGCCGGAGCAAGATCACGCTCGGCGCCAAGACGGGCGCCGTGGCCAGCAGCTCGCCGAATGACCCGCCACCCGCAGCAAAGCTGCCATGCCCGGAGCAAGGCACTCATCCAGCAGGAACCTCATGCGGTCAAGCGAACCGGAAGCTCACGCTCATCTACCGCCCGCGCGGCGTATTCCAGGCACGCCCGGACATCCTCGATAGCAAGCTGGGGGTACTCGGCCACGATCTCACCGGCGCTCAGCCCGTTGGCCACCAGCCCAACCACGGTCGATACGGGGATACGTGTACCGGCCACGCACGGGACACCGCCCATGATCCGGTGATCAACAGAAATACGCCCGACGTCCACCCGCACATCGTCGGTCCTGCACCCCCGGTGACGTCAAACCGGCGCACCGGCCGGCTTCCAGCCATGACCGGACCTGAACCAGCCGGAACACGGGTTGATCACGCACGCCAGCACGTGTGCGCGTTCGGCAACGTCCAGGTCAGCGCGCAGGCGATGCGGAGCTTGTTCGAGCGGGACATCGACGTGTTCCACTTTTCTTACGGCGGCTGGCTGATCGGGCTGAGCACGGGTCTGCCGAGCAAGAACGTAATGCTGAGGATCAGGCAGACCACGGCGGCAGCCCGCGGCCAGCTCGAAGCGCCGAGGCAGATGATCGCCGGGAAGATCAGGAACTGCCGGGTGCTGCTGCGCCGCAACGTCGGCGAGCCGGCCACCCGCGTCGTCGGCCAGCTTGGCGAACTGGCCGGCCGCGCTGAGAAGGCCGGCGGGGCAGCGGAGCTGCTCGGGATCGAGGGAGCGGCGGCCAGGCTGTACTTCGGCGCGTTCCCGCAGCTCGCGGTCCGGGCCGGGGAGCTGCCCGGTCCGGCGTTCTCGGGTCTGCGGAACCGGCGTCCGCCTGCCGACGCGGCCGGCTGCCTGCTTTCTTTCTGCTACGGGCTGCTGACCAAGGAAGTGCTCGCGGCCTGCCTGGCCGTCGGCTTCGACCCCTACATCGGGCTGTTCCACCGGCCCCGGTTCGGACGGCCGGCGCTCGCGCTTGACCTGGCGGAGGAGTTTCGGCCGCTGCTCGCCGACTCGACCGTCCTCACGCTGATCAACAACCGCGAGGTCGCCGGCACCGACTTCGTGGTGCGGGCTGGCGCGGTGGCGCTGACCCCGGACGGCCGCAAGGCGGTGATCCGGGCGTGGGAACGGCGGATGCGGACTGAGCTGCGGCACCCGATGTTCGGGTACGCGGTCAGCTACCGGCGGGCCGCCGGGCTGCAAGCCCGGATCCTGGCGGCATACCTGACCGGCGAACTGCCGGCCTACGAGCCGCTGGTCACCAGGTAACAGCCATGGCCCGCCGCCGCTACCTGGTCGCCTACGACATCCGCGAGGACCGCCGGCTGCGGAACGTGGCCGCGTGCGTGGAGGGATACGGTGAGCGGATCCAGTACTCGGTGTTCATCTGCGACCTCTCCGAGGAGGAAGCCGTCACGATGCGCGCCGACATCGAGGTCCGGTACTGGTCACGCAGATGTTTCAGCCTGCCGCCATGCTGATCGGCATCCAGCGCTAGTTCCTCAGCTTCGGCCTGCCGAGCCCGCTACGTGCGCTGATCCTGGTCAGCGCCGGCTTCAAGGACCGCGTCATGGCCAGGCCAGCCCCGCCAACAACCCGCTGACGCCGCGGACGTCATACCGCGCCCAGGCGATGGCGTCCGCCAAGCCGCGTCCAGCCGCCGTGGATCGGTCCCGCCGACACGGCCAGATGTCCAGGTCTGGCTGGGCACCGTCCGCTAGCGTTCTGCGGGTGACGACGGCCGCCCTGACAAAGCCGGATCTGGTGCCGGCGGATGAGCTACTTGCCGAACTCGGTCCCTTCCTGTCCCTGCTTGGCGTGCTGCGACAGGGCGCGCCGGTCGACGATGCGCGCTCCAGGCTGGTGGAGGCTGCCGCAGATGTGTGGAGCAGGCCGGGTTTCGACACCTTCCTGTCCCGGCCAAAGCTCGGCTTCGAACCCTTCGACTACCAGCTCCAGACGGCGCAGACGGTGCTGCGAAGGATGCGGGGCCGGGCGATACTCGCCGACGAGGTCGGGCTCGGCAAGACGATCGAGGCAGGGCTTGTGCTATCCGAGCTTCGGATGCGCGGCCTGGCCGATCGGTCGCTGGTGGTCGTGCCGGCTGGCCTTACCCGGCAGTGGCAGGAGGAGCTGGAGCGGAAGTTTGCGCTGCCGACGATCATCACCTCTAGGGGCGGACTGGACGAAGTCGCCTATCGCCACCAGCCGGTCGTGATCGCCTCGCTGGCGACGGCTCGCCGCGACCCGCTGGCCGCCGCGCTGACCCGCCAGCCCTGGGACATCGTCATCATGGACGAGGCGCACCGGCTGCGCAATGCGCGCAGCGCGTCGGGCCGGCTGGCGCGAGCGTTGAGCGCGCGGTACATGCTGCTGCTTACGGCGACGCCTGTGGAGAACCGGCTGCAAGATTTGTACGAGCTAGTCAGCTTGGTCGCGCCCGGTCTGCTAGGCACGCTGGCGCAGTTCCGTGCTGAGCACGGAGCGGGCGCGCCGGTCGCGCCGCGCAATGTCGCCGCTCTGCGGATCCGGACCAGGGAGGTGATGGTGCGGCACCGGCGCAGCGAAGTCAGCCTGATGCTGCCGCAGCGGCTGGCCGAGACGGTGCTGGTGACACCGTCGGCACCGGAGGCTGCGCTGTACGCCGACATTGCCGCCAGGATCAGGCGGGAGGCACAGGGCGCAACGCAGTCCAGGCGGCTTGCGCTGCGCAGCCTGGCCAGGCAGGCGGGCTCGAGCACGGCCGCGGCGGCGCCGACCCTGGCGAAGGTCGGCTGGCCGGATCTCGCCACGCGCGCAGCCTCGATCACCGACTCCAGCAAGGCAGCCGAGGTCGCGGCTCGGCTGCGCCGGATCGGTGGCGAGAAGGTGCTCGTGTTCACCGCCTTCCGCCAGACTCAGGCAGCACTTGCCCGCGAGCTGCGCGCGCACGACATCCCGTTCGCGGTCTATCACGGGAGCCTCGCGCGCGCGGACAAGGAAAAGGCCATCGAAGCGTTCCGCGACGACGTACCGGTCCTGCTCAGCACCGAGTCGGCCGGCGAGGGCAGGAACCTGCAGTTCTGTCACGTGATGATGAACGTCGACCTGCCGTGGAATCCGATGCAGATCGAGCAGCGGCTCGGCCGCCTGCACCGGGTGGGCCAGGACCACGACGTGCTGCTTACCAACCTCGTCGCCCGCGGCACGATAGAGCAGCGCATCCTGCATGTGCTGGAGGCCAAGATCAACTTGTTCGAGCTGGTGGTGGGCGAACTCGACATGATCCTCGGCCGGGTAGACGACGACTTCGATTTCGAGTCGTCGGTATTCGACGCCTACGTCGGGGCCCGCGACGACGAGGAGTTCGCCGAACGGCTGGCGCAGATCGGCGATGACCTGGCGCTGGCCAGGACCGAATACCTGCGCGACCGAGCCAACGCCGACGAACTTATCGGGTCCCAGCAATGAACACCGCGACCGTCGAGGGCGGGCTGGCGTTCTGGCTTGGCTACGTGGAGACCCATGGCGGCCTGTGGGAGCAGTCAACGGCCCGCGCTCTTGTCATGGTGCCGCCCGCGCTCCAGCGCACGTTCGGTCTGCCGGAGGAACTCACCGTCACCGAGCATCCTGACGTTGCCCGTGAGGACGGGGCCGTTTTGCTGACCACCGGTCACCCGCTGCTGACCGCCGCGGCGGAAGACGCCTTGCGGGCGGCGGACGCCGGACTGCTGACGCTGGCTGAGCCCAGCACGCAGCGGCCGGATGACGGACGCCTGTTGGAGCGGGCCCGAGACAGCTTTCCTGTCGATCACGGGCGGATCGACGCCAGGGGTCCGGCGAGTCGGGTTATGCGGCAGGTACTGCGGGTTGGTGCGCTAATCTCGTACTCCGCCTCCGCCGACGACCGGTTCCACGAGCGGGCCGAGTGCTGGGTGGACGTGTCGTCCCGGCTTGAGCTGGCCGGGCAGGTCTCTGCCCGGCTGCACCGGGCCGCGGCGGCTGTGGCCGGTGCCAGTCTCGCCGCGGTGCCGACGGATCTGGACCAGGTGCCGCTGGCCTTGGTGGAGGCGCACCGGTTGCTGGAACGGGCGGCGGCCAGGCGGTGCGAGGCACTCGCTGCCGGGACCGTGCGCGAGGCGGCCCAGGCGGAACTGGAGCGAGCCCAGCGGTATTACGCGGAGCAGCTGGCGTCGCTCGCCCGGCGCCAGGCCAGCGCTGCGGCTGACCGCCGGGAGATGCTCTCCGCGCGGATGGAAGGCGTCCGGGCGGAGGAACGACGGCGGCTGGCCGAGATCAGGGAGAAATACTCGCCCCGGCACGAGATCCGCCCGTACCGGTTGCATCTGCTGCGCGTCCCCGCCCTCCGCCTGGACGTCGATGTGCTGCGCGGCGCGCGCCGGTTCCCGCTGACCCTCGACTGGCTGCTGCCAGCAGGCGGGTTCGCGCCCGTGCGCTGCCCAGCGTGCGGCACCGACAGCGCGCAGCGACCGCTCGTCGTCGCCAAGACGCACCTTGGCTGCGCGGGCTGCCTGCCCGGTCACGCCGCGGTCTCGCTCACGCCCCGGCCGCCCGCAGTCCCAGATCCCCCGCCAAAGCCGGCCACCGGGCCAGAGCTGGTAACCAAGCCCAGGTCGGCACCCAAACCCAGGTCGGCGCAGGCGCCCGTGCGGACCGTACAGCCCGCGATGCCTGCGATGCCCGGCACGCAGGCACTGAACAGGTTGGGCCAGAGGCTGGCAATGGACCTGTGGTCGACGGCCGCCCAGCAGAATCTGCGCGCACTGCGGCGGATGTGCGCCCCGGACTCGCCGGCCGGAGCCGCGATCAGGCTGTTCGCCCTGGCCGGCCCGGCCAGGGCGGTCGGACTTGCCCTAGGCGACCAGCCCGAGAGCCTGACCTCCGTTACCTTTGCGCCCGGGCGCGGGGAGGTCGCCTGTACCGGCGGCCGCCTGATGACGAGTTCGTGCAGCTATCCCTACCTGTTGCGATGGCAGGTCGGGACACGGCAAGCCATCGAGATACTGCCGTTCGAGACCATGCTGCACGGGTCGCTGCCATCGGCTCGGTGGCTGCCCGGCCAGGCCGGGGCACGCCTGTTCGGCGGCCTGCCCAAGCCGGACGCCGAGCTCGACCCGGTCGCGCTCCGGCTGTGGCGCCGGGTCGTGCCGGAGCACGGGCTGCCGCTCACCTTGCGCTGCCTGACCGCGTGGTGGCGGATCGGCGACGCGGACGCGCTGCTCGCAGCGCACCGGCCAAGCGAGCTGGCAGCCACGGTCCATCGGATGGTCGGCTACCGGGCAGGCGAGGCGGGTGTCACGCATGACAAGGTCGCCGGGCTGTACCAGGTGGATGTCGCCCGCACTCGCGCCCTCACCTCCCTGCTGCAGAACCGCTTGCAGCTGTCGGCGCAGCAGCCCTGGTAACGTGCTGTCGCTTTGTGACCTGAGTGGTCGCGCATCTGACCAACCTCGCGGATACCTGCAACGGATCGGCATTCCACGGGTTGCGGGCCGGTGCCCGGCGGGGAGGCTCTGTCGGCTGCCAGGCACGGTCGGTGCCTGGGCCGGTCGGGTCCCGGAGGATGACGGTGGCGATCGATAGCCTGGCGGGTATGTCAGGTGGCCGTATTGAGCAGCGGGCCTTGCTGCGTTCGGAGCAGCCGCCCGCGGACACAACGTTGGTGGTTCGTGGCGGTCGCGACACTGTTGACAAGCTGCGCGTTCATGCTGAGCGGACGGCCCGGGCCTGGTCGCTGGACGGACTGCCGATGCTGGGTATCTCGGTCTTCGCAGTTCTCGGCATGCCGCTGGAGATCCTGCTTCGGCGCCGTTTCGCCAGCTTCCGCACGATCTATCTGCCGACCGCAGACGAGCTGGCCCAGCACGAGTTCGAGTTATTTGGCCAGCGCGCAGCGGCCCCATTTCACGGTGCGGCTTGAGCGGGCCGATGACCGGGAGCTAGGGAGACCGCTGGCTGCGCTCGGGCCCGCCCGGCCCAATCCCCAGTACGCTAGGACTGATGTCTGGCGAGCGGAGGGCTGAGATGTACCGGGTCGATATCACCGCCGACCTCAATGACGAGGATCACACTGGTTACCTGTGGACGTTCCTTGACGAGGCCACAGACCCCGCGCCAGATCACGCCGGGCGCCCTGGTCGTGGCCGGTGACGAAGACGCCGCAGCGGTCTGCCAGGTCATCGACCTTGTCCCGGCCGGAGATGGCACGATCGTTCACCTGCGGCCGCTGCCCGGCCTGGTAGACGACTACCGTGCCCTGGTCGAGCGGGCCCTCGCCAGCTAGCTGCGGTGAGTTCCGCCCGCACCTGTCTACCCGGGTCTTCCTGCCCTTCCGTGCGCAGGGCATTGGCGAGCGGATGACAGCGGGTCGAAACCAGTACAAGCGCCAAACATTGACAAGCCTCGGCTCGCTGCCGAGTTCGCAGCAAATCGTCAAGCAACCGGCGGGCATTTGATGTTAACGCCGGAAACATCCCAGTATTGCCCAGCAATGCGAATCGCGACCGTGAGATAGTCAACGCGCGGGCCACCGACCAATTACCCGGCCGAAGACGGCCGCGACCGAGCTGCCGAAGCCGATGACGGTGGCGGCACGGCAGGCAGGATCTCACTGCGGCAGATAAAGGGACCGTGTTCCCGCCGCAGTGCTTGGCCTGCTAGCGGGGTTTGACGGCCTGGATGACGACGCATGGCGAGACGATGGCCTCGTCGGTCGACCAGGCGGACGGGTCGCGCGGCATCGGGTAGCCGACGGCAGCGACGGCCAAGCCCGCGTGCGCCAGGGCACGCACGTAGTCAGCCTCGGTCCAGTAGGTGTCCTCGATGACGATCTCGCCCTCGCTCGCGGTGACGATGCACGGGGTACGGGAGCCGCTGCGCAGGCCCTCGGCCTGCGGGTAGCGGTAACTGCGGAAAGAATGCCCGAACGCCATCGGGCTCGACGATTCCATGATGAAAGGGGCGCCGGGCCGCAGCACCCTGGCGACCTCCGCGCAGACCCGCGCCATCTGGCCCGCCGTGCGGATTTCCACGAAGACATTCAGGCTGACCGCCCCGTCGACCGAGGCGTCTGGCAGCGGGATCTCATCACCGCCGGGCAGGAACGTCGCCCCGGCGATCCCGCGGGACTGGGCCACCGCGAGCATGTTCGAGTCATGGTCCACCCCGTAGACGTGCCCGGCCCCCAGCTCGATCAGGAAGGCGGTGCTGCGACCGGCCCCGCAGCCAAAATCCAGGAAGGTCTTGTCGCTGAGGTCACCCAGCATCTCCCCGACGGCATCGAAACCGATCTCGTACGTCGTTCCCTCGATCCCGATCGACCCGTACAGCCGCGCGCCGACCGCGCTGTACTCGTGCCTGTCCCCACCCGAAGCTCCCATGACCTGCCCCTTTCCCAGCCCGCCCGCTGGTGCGTGACCTGCCCGCCATCATCGGCGCCGCCTGCGACGCGTTCGAGGACATGTTGCCGCGCTTCATGAGAGCTGACCTCACTGCTATGGGGTTCTGCGATCACCTTCAGTCACATGCGTGTGCGTGCCTTGTGCGCGGAACGGCGTAGTCGCTTCGCCAGTGGCTTGTCGGTGTCGCGTATCGCGGCTGCGGTCGCTTCGATGGTGCTGGCTGTAGCCGGGTGACCGCTGCGCCACAGGTCGTCGGCATGCAACCTGACAGCTTCCATCATGCTCTGGGTCAGGCTTTCGCCCAGGTTACCGGCGCTTAGCGCGGTTAGCAGGTCGATGAGCAGCCATTGCTGCGTTGTCTCCCGGTAGAGCGGCGGTTCTTCGCCGAGATTGGCTAGCACGCCCGCCGCGACGTGACCGCGTCCGTCCGCTCCGTTCGCGGCCGTGTCACGCAGGATTGTCCGGGCATCGTCTGGCTTGACTTTGGTCAGGACGGCGATCGCGGCGACACGGCGCCCCGCGAGGCCGGGGTCGGTTCCGGTCACTGCCTCGAGCAGCTGAGTGACCGCGCTTGCTTCATCACGGTCGGCCAGCCATCCGTTGAGCTCGGCGTCGAAACCCGCGGGGTCGTAGTCCGGCAGCCCGTCTAGCAGCGTCACCGCACTGGCGGTCGCTAGGTCTCCGGTGGCGCGGGCAGTGTGACCCTCCCTGGTCAGGATGTTACGGATGCCGTGCCGACCCAGCGGTGTCAGCCGCATCCGGTAGTCGGGCTTTGCGGACGGGATGCCGGTGAGAAGCGTTTGGGCGGCAGCGTCATCGCTGCGCCATTGGGTGATTCCCCAGTCCGCGTCGGCGGCTCCGAAGTCGGACAGGATCGTCATCAGCCGGGCCGTGCTCGCGATGATGAAAACGTCCCCGATCGACGTGCCAGATCCGGCGACGTCCGCGCAGGGCATCCGACCTGGTACAGGCGTCGGCCAGGGTGTCATCTCGTTGCCACAGCCGGAGTTCCTCGACGGCCTGCCGGGCCACCGGCGGCCTGAGCACGCCCTTGGCCGTCACCTGCCTGCCGGGAGCGCACCATCCGGCCAGGCGCAAGGCATCATCGATGAGCGGCACCCGCCGTGCCTGTGCCGCCAGCTCGGCGGGCGGCGGCAGCGTGATCACCGGAAGCACCTCCGCATCGCCGGAGACTTCGTCGGTGAGGAGCTGCCATCGACGGACCGGACAGGGTCACCTGCCTGGCACTGGCCGCACGTGCAGAACTCAAGGTCTTCGCGGGTGAGCCGCTGGATCCTGCGTTGGGTTCTAGTCCGCGTCCTGGTGGCCGTGGCTGCCGTCCGCACGGTCAGGCCAGACAGCCTGGCGGTCAGTTCCGCGGGATCGAACGCGGCCGGGTCATAACCCTTCTCACGCAAGCGGGAAACGAGATCTTCGAAATGCTCGGGAGCATCCGCCTCCGGATGCGTGACCAGGTAGACAACCTCCTCCAGTCCCCAGATCCCCCCGATGTCCTCCGCCGGGGACCCGGCGCGGCGACCGCCCGTGCACCTCGGGTACTTCACGCCGGGATCGGGCGGCATGATCTTCTCGGCCTCGATCCGGTGGTGCCAGCTGTCGCCGAAGTCGTAGACGTACTCCAGCATGGCGCCCTCAGCGCGCAGGACCTTGCCGATGTCGGCCTCTTCCTCGTCAGCGAAGGTCGCCGCCAGGTACCCTTCGCCGTCCAAGACGGGGGGCTCAGCCCACTCGCGGCCGCGACCGTCTCGGAACCGATGCAGGTGATAGTCCTCCCAGCCGAACGCCACCTGGATGACGTCGTGCAGGAAGCCCAGGCTCGCAGCCGACGGAATCTGGATCCTCCGCCACAGCGGCGGCGCTGCTCCCTGGAGGCTGATCTTCAGCTGATGAACGGTAGAGGGGAGGGCGCCCGGCATGGAAAGTACCCTAGCGATACAGAGCGGACCTACGGGGCACTGCTGCCGGAAGTACCCGTGCGAGACTTCTGAACGGCACCTTTCTAAACGCGAGCATCCGTCAGCAGGCTCAGAGAACCTGGCGGTGAAGTATTTCTCTTGCCGCCCAGTCCGCGGCGCGTTCCCCGCGGCAAGCTCGCTCTGCACGATCTCGGGCCAGGTGGCGACGAGCGACCAGCCCGAGCAGCTCGTGCGCCAGTACCCTGTACAGCGTTGCTGCAACGTCCCGTGGCAACGCCCGGGCAGCCGGCCCGCCGCAGGGGGCCTAGGTGACGTGGTAGATCACAAGCGAGACCGCTATGTACTGCAGGATGTAGGCGGCGACTGTACACGCGTGGAACACCTCGTGGAACCCGAACCAGCGGGGAGACGGGTCGGGCCGCCGGGTGCCGTAGACCAGTCCGCCCAGGCTGTACAGGACGCCCCCGGACAGCACGAGCACCAGCGCGGCGACTCCACCGCCGCGCAGCAGCTGCGGCAGCACGAACACCGCGGTCCAGCCCAGCACGACGTACAGGCCGGTATACAACCAACGCGGCGCGCGCAGCCACGCGACCCGGAACCCGACCCCGGCGGCAGCGCCAACCCAAATCACCGCCAGCACTGCGATCCGGGTATCCCCGCGCAGAGCCAGCAGCGCCAGCGGGGTGTACGTGCCCGCGATGATCAGGTAGATGTTGGCATGGTCAAGGCGGTGCAGCACGTCCCTGGCGCGGCCTCGCCACGGTCCCCGGTGGTAGGCCGCAGACACCCCGAACAGCAGCGCGGACGCGGCGGCGTACACGGCGGCGGCGAGCCTAGCCAGCGGCGTCGGCGCGAGGATGACTAGCGTGATGCCCGCCACGATCGCCAGCGGGAACGTCACGGCGTGCAGGACTCCGCGCAACCGGGGAGCTTGATCGCGCCCGGGCGCGTGGTCCTGCCGGGGAACCTGTGCCTGCGCCATGCTCGGCGTCATAGCGCCTCTCTCCGCCGCCCAATTTGTTACCCGTCAGTAGCTTACAGTCCGCGAACCCTGATAGCGCCGTGGAACGGGGCGAAATGGGTGCTGGCGCCAAGCGCGATCACCCGGCAGCAGTTGGCCTCGGGACGGTGGCGAGGTAGGAATTGATGGCAGCAGAGCCAGTTCGGAGGTAGATTCCCATCACGCGGTTCCGGTAGACGGTATTCCCGGTCACCTTTTTGCAGCCGCCGGAGCAAAGCTGGCTTGCCGCGACGGGGATCGGATGCCATTGTGCTGTGCCGAACCTTCTTCCGTCGGCTGTGACGGGTATGAAGGCCATCGATGAAGCCTGGGCGGAGCTTATGGCCACGAGGTCAAAGCCGCCCCGGACAGCGGTGATTCCGTCGAAGTGCGTGAACAGCGCCGGGGCGTTGCCGTAGCTGTAGTACTTCGGCTTTCCGAAGGTCCCTGTCCGTTCGTTGTAGGTCATGAGGAACGCCCGCTGGTTTCCCCTGTCCGACGAGCCGCCGGCCAGGGTGTAGCGCGGGCTTGCGCTCCCGCCGTCCTGCCAGATGCCGTAGAGCGTGGTCAGGTCAGACAAGCTGCCGCCGAGGCGGAGCAGCGTCCACTGGCGCCTTGTCATGTTGTAGATGAAGGCGTTGCCCGAGGCCACCCTGCCCGGCACGGGCGGATTGAGGTCGTAGTTGCCCACCACCAGGTTCCCCATGGTGCTGTGCGCGATGGTGTCCATCACGAAACAGCGAGGCCGGTGCCTAGGGCAGGCGCGCACGTGCCCGGTCGTGTGCGCGCCGTTGGCGGGCACGTTGATGGATGTCCATGATCCGCCCGTTCCGTTCAGCGGGCCGAGGTAGATCATGCCCTGGTTCACGACTCCGGCCGGCGCCGACGAGGACTGGTAGCTGCCGACGGCGCGAACCTGCCCCGCCCGCCGGGGCAGCTGCAGCCAGGGTCAGGACGCATACCGCGGCCAGCGCCCCTGATATCGCCGCGCCCGCGCGGCGCCCGGTCCCATGTGACCCTCCGCCGGGCCTGGTGCAAACCGTAAAGCTCACCTATCAGATCCTTTCTATCCCGCGCCTCGGCCGACGGAAGCAATTAAGTTGATTTGCCCCAAGAGGTTATTGGCGAGAATGAGCCGCGTATTTTGTTTGGCTCAGTGAATCTGAGTATAACGCGACGCCAGTCATTTATGCGTTCGCCGAGTCATGACCCGCAGTGAATGCCACGTGTGGTAACGCCGATTTTTCGGCACGTATTACTCACAATCGGAAGGTCGCAAACATAGCTACGCCGGTCACAGGGTGATATGGGGAGTACTTACCTGTTCCGCAGTCTCATGACACCGTTCGTCGACCGCGCCCGCAAGCTAGGCCGCAGGCAAAGCGCCCGGCCAGGCGACTATCCCTCTCTCCGAGGCAATCGATACCAGGCTAATACGGCCAAATCCCTCGTTGCACGCGGATGTATTTTGCCAGTACTTGACGGCCTGGACGAACTACCGGATTCTATTGCGGCAAAGGTCATCAGTTCACTGAACCAATCGCTTGGCTCGCCGGGCGGCCCCGCCCACGCGGCCGGAGAACTCCCGCCCTCACGGCTCACCGCCGCCAACCGGGGCCGGGATGGTCGCCAGCAAGATCCGGACCCCGTCGCCGTTCGACACCCAGAACAGCGACGTCAGCGCCCGCACCACCGCCAGCCTGCCCCCCGGCACCGCGTCCTCGCTGGCTGGCGAGGTCGCCGCAATCACCGCTGTTGTCCAGATGATCAACGAGCGAGCGGTGTACGAGCAGGTCAGGTAGCTGCACCCGGTTTCGGCTTCGCAACTGATGGCCGAGACCGGGCTGTTGAAGACCACGATGACGTCAGCCTTGCGGCCCTGGCCGAGCAGGCGCACGGGGCCGGCGCTGGCGCGGCAATTCGTGTTCGCCTTCACTGGCACCGGCGTCGGCACGGGCATCGTGATCGGCGGCGATCCGTATCGCGGTCCTAGCGGGCGAGCCGGTGCAGGCCGGCGGCGGCGCCGCGATCAGGATCGTCCAGGACGAGGCCGGTCACCTCGCCGGCGGGCTGGCCTGATGGCTCCGGCACCTGCATGTGCTGTCCCGCGGTCAGTCAGCGTACTTCCCGGCCCGCGAACCTGTGTGCGTTACTTGTAAGGCACGGCCTGGAAGTAGCAGGTCACGCGTTCCCGTGGCCGGGGCGCGGGGTTGCAGTCGGCGGCTACCGCAGCGGCTTTGGAAAGAACCGTGACGGTGGTCTTGCCGTTCTTGGTGACAGCCTTGTAGATAACGGCGAATCCGGCGAGGGCGGATTTCTCGTAGGCGGCGAAGCTGGTGTAAGGGGCCGGATTCTTCGGGTTGCCGTAGGAGGGATCGACGACCTGCGCGGTATTTCCCGCGTCCTTGAACAGCACGTTCACGACGGCGTGATCACCGTCTCCGAACAGCATGGGCGGGTCGGACACGGGGCCTTGCGCGATCGGCTTGCCTGATTTGTAGGTGACGGCCTTGCCGGTGATCGTGATCTGGCGGCCGTGGACCTTGATCAGGTCGCGGTACGGGTATTTGCCGGATGCGTTCTTGTGACCGAACGACCATAGGCCAGGGCCGACCAGCATGTACGCGTACGGGTACGCGCCTTTCCCGGGCTCGGGGTCCGGGCCGGGGTTGAAGGTCTTTCCCAGGTCGCCGATCTTGATGGCGCGCGAGGCGATGCCCTGCCAGGCCAGCACCCCGGCGAGGAAAGCCGCGAAGTTCCCGCAGTGACCGGAGTCAGAAGCCAGGAACCCGGCGAACATCGGGCAGGACCCGGAGTCGTGGTTGAACGCGTCCTCGATCTTGGGGTAGTTGTTGTTGTAGTACTTGAAGGCCGGCCCGTCCGTCACCTGGCCGGTCGCCGGGCGCAGGATGGGGTGGGCGATCTCGCGGCTGGCGAATTTCTTCCAGATCGCGTCGAACACTTCCTTCTGACCGGACTTCCCGGCCGCGGCAACCGACCCGATCTGCACCAGCGACTCGTACGGCTCGATCACCTGATCGGACTGGAAGCCGTTGGGCGGCTCATAGGGCGCCGCGGTCAGGTACACGATGTGGAAGTCCTGGCCGGCGGTGATAGTGGCCCCGGTGCCCGGCTCGGTGACGGTCCAGGCGACGTACACAGCGCACTGCCCGGCCCCGGCCGGCAGCCTGGCCCCGGTAAAGACCAGCTTGATGGCAGCGAACTGGTACCCGCCGCCGGCCTTCTTCTCCGTCATCGCCCTGGTATCAAGGACAGGGAAGCTGAACGCTCCGCTGTCGCACCTGACCGAGGCGTCCGCGGTGAGCTCGGGATCAGTGACCTTGCCGCTGGCAACGAACACGACCTTGCTGATCGTGAGCGGAGTATCCGCGACGAAGATAACCGGCCAGTTCTTATCGGGCGCGCCTCCCTGCGGCACCGGCGACGCGCAATTGAGGTAGTCGAAGCTGCCCGGATCGCCGACCCCGTCGCATGGCTGCGGTCTCCAGCCGCGATCCATGGTCAGGTGCGGGCCGTCATCCTTGATCACCGGCAGGCCCGGCGTGTTCAGGTTGCTCGCGTCCGCCGCCGCGAACCGCAACGCGGCCAGGCCGACCGCGGGGGTCAGGTTAAACTTCAGGTTCGCGCCGGTAGCCGTGCAGGTGACGGACGGATCAGTGTTCGACAGAACCTTCCCGGTCACCACGACCTTGTAACTGCCCGGCTTGCTGCCGTAGGCATGAGTGAACGTCGCGATAGGCCCGTCGCTAGCCGAGCCAGGGAACGTCTGCGTGTCGCTGTGCCCGTCGCCCCAGTCAACGGTGAACTCGAAGGTGCACGAACTGGTGTCCCCCGAGCTGACGATCCTGTCTGTCACCGCCGGATCGGTGCTTGAGCAGTCGGGGAACACGTAGAAGCACTCCGGCTCGCTGCCAGGCAAGCGCGGCCCGCCGTCCTGGACTGGAGCAGGCATGACCCGGGCCTCGCCCAGCGCCGGCGCCGCCTGCACCCGCGGTGCCCCGGCCGGCGACGCCGCTGCCGCGACCTGGCCAGCCGCGCCCAGGCCCACGGCCAGCGCCGCCACAGCCGCCGCCCGCAGCGACGCGTGCGCCAGCCCGCCCAGCCGCACGATACGGCTTATCCCCATAGCGATCCCCCCAGCCATCCCGTGTCCGCCTTAAGACCCGTTCACAGGTAAACAATGACAGCTGAAATCGACCAGGACAAGCCACGAGAAAACGCCCGCACCGGAGAGCATCTTTATTGGCGATGATTCATGTTATTGCTTAACAATGCGGAAATGGCCTGCCAGCTGCGTTGACCATGCGGTTCCCAGGAACGCCGGGTTACAGCCAGGCCGGGAAGACACCAGGCCTTAACTGAAACGGGTTTCGTCTTCCGGCCTGCCGGAAGACGAAAGTCACCCCGCGAGCAGGTCTAGGTCGCGCACGCAGAAGCCGTGGTGCGCCCATTCCTCGTCGAGCATGCCGACACCCGCCGAATCGGCGGCAGAGACAGCGCGGCTAGTCCATCGGGCGCGGTGGCCGCGGCCTGGAAGTTGCCAGCCGAAACGTCGTCCTGCGGGCAAGCCTGATGATCTCCCTGGCAGCTGAGGGCTCAGCCTGATGTCGGTCGCCGTCTCCGGCCGGGTCGGGTGGCGGTAGGACTGTGCTCGCAGCTTCGCCCGCTGGCGTTGTGACGCCGGCGGCGGCCGCGGTCCGGACGATCCGGCGCACCGCCTCGACTAGCCGGTCGCCCGACTTATGCGCCCCGGGGCCGAACAAATCCGCCGAGTGCAGGCCCGCCAATGTTCGCCCGCCGCCCAGGTCCAGGTCCAGGTCAGGAATGTCGCAGTCGTCGAGCCGGACCGGGATCAGCCACGTAACGTCCGCCGCGCGCAGCCGCAATTGCTCTGCCGCTAGGACCAGCTCCATGTTCTGATACCGCGCCTCCCGGGACATCCCGGCCCGAGAGAAGCACGCCAGAAACGCTAAAGCCCCGTCAGCGATCGCCCGGCGGATATGAACCCGCCAGTCCTGCCCTGGCCACAACTGTTCGGTATCCCGCCACACCCGCATCCCGCCCGAACGCAGCAGCCCTTCCAGCTCGTCAACCCGGGCCGAGTCCTCCCGCGCGTAGCACAAGAACACATGACCGGCCGCAACGTCCGGATCTCCCATAACGGACCAGCATAAGGCCATGTCAGCACAACGTCACCCCGGTGAATGGCCCGCCAATCCCAGAGCGACTCACCGAAGAACTAATTTGTACCACAAAGCAAACCGCGCCTTGCGCCGACAGCAGATTACCTAACTGCTGCGGGTAAGTACTGGATCGGCGTATCAATGGCGGCAAACGCTGGCGGGCGTGCGAGCCAGCCGGCCAAAGCGTTGCATGGCCGAGTGAAACGGCGTGCTTACCAAGCATCGAACGCCAGCATTGAACCCATGCTCAAGGGTTCGCCCAGAACTTCTATTCCGTCGCGGCGTTATTTCCAGCATCACGACCTGACCCAGCGCCAGATCGAGCCGTCGGCGTGCACGTCGGCGGAGGCAGGCCGATCACAGTATGTCATCGGCTCGGGTGCGGGACGCAGCGGCGCAACGTACATGTCGTTATCCGGTAGTTCGCGTGGCCAGCCATGCGGGACACGTCGGTGGCGTCGAGTTTCCAGGTGAACAGGGCCGTCGTGCAGAACACCTGCCGCAGGCTGTGCCACGTCCATCGGCCGTCGCCGTTCTCATCTCGCAGGTAGAGATGCCCGGCGACCTCGACCACCTTGCGATCTACCGCGATCACCCTGACTGCCGGGTCGACCTGGGCGACGGTCCGCGCGGTCAGCTCACCCCACCGCAGCCCGCTGCATGCCGCAGTCCAGGCCATCAGCTCATCCCGCTCGCCATGCCGGCCGGCGGCCTGCCAGTGCACCCTTCGCCAGCCGCGGGTTGGCCAGGTACCCGCCGTCCAGCCCAGCGCTGACCACGGCCGAGATCATCCCCCTGACGCGCGCGCCTTCCCCGGGTGTGGGGGCGGCGTTGACGATCATCTGCATGTGCTCGGTCTTGATGTCTTGGCAAATGACCGAATCGATGACCGGAGGTAATCATCCCAAATTTGAGTGAGTTTGCGGTGTGTCGAAAATCCCTTTGTGGTATGCGGGGTGGTGCCTACGAGGACCGGCTGGTAGCGGCGATGCCGGTTCAGTCCGGCTCGACGGTGAAGCAGGGCACTTATCATCACTTTTGGTGATGGCTTTGTCCGGTTTACCCAAGTTTGCCAGGGACTGGAGTAACCAAAACTGATGATAAGTCATCCGGCTGCGGACCCATCGCCGCCAGCGCGCCCCCATTCGCCGCGACGCACAATCCTGCCACCGACACGCCGAAAACTTACGTTAATTCAGGATGTCTACAGCGGCGAACCGCTCGCACAACCGTCGCTGGGTGTGCGCGTGCTTGCGGGACCACCGCTCATCTACGGGGAGGCGGACAGGGTCCAGGTAGTGCGCGATCAGGTCCGCGCCGGGCCGCTTCATCATCGCCTAGCGCTGCTGCCGCTCGCCATTCTCATGCCAGACCGCACGCCAGCGGCCGTGCTCCTCGCGCGCCGGGTACACCGTGATGCCGGACTCCAATTCGATGACCTCGCCGCCACTGCGGGCTGCCGCACGCCCGGTTGCGTTCACGAGGTCCAGGCGGGACGCCGCGCCGCCAGGCTTCGCTCGCCGGGCCGGACGGACGCCTCCGCCACGGGCCGGTTGTGGGGATTTTGTGGGGATCTTGAAGATCGCGGTCGCTGCCTGCGTCATCCGAACTCACTCATTTCCTGCGTTTCCGCAGGCAAGAGAGCTGACGCTCGCACACCGTCTGGGCTCCCGCGATAGGACTCGAACCTATAACCTGCCGGTTAACAGCCGGACGCTCTGCCGATTGAGCTACGCGGGACCGTGCGCCGCAAACCACCTTGAGCAGGTAAGTCGCGCCGCAGGCACAACGGGCACAAGGTTAGCGCACTGGCGCGACTGCGCGCGCCTCACCCAGTGCTGTACTGGTCGCATGCGCATAACAATCTGCTGGGCGGGCAGAACAGCGGGAGCCCAGCCACGCGGTGCGGTACCACGGGGTTACAGCGGTGGCGCGGGCACGGACGATCAAGGAGAGGCCCAGATGCGCTTTTATCGAGTCACGTTCGTCGGCGGCCTGGCCATTGGGTACGTACTAGGCGCCCAGGCCGGCCGTGAGCGGTACGAGCAACTCAAGCGGCTCGCGCGCAAGGCGACCGAGAGCCCTGCCATGCAGCAGACCGCAGGTGCGCTGCAAGCCCAGGCGAGCGCGACAGCCAAGTCAGCGAAGGACAAGGCCGCGACCGGGGTGCGTAAGAGCGCGTCCAAGGTCGCGAGCAAGCGGTCAGCAGCCAGCCGGTCGGGCCGGGCGGCAGAATCGGTCTCGGGTAACGGCACCACGCCGCGCACCGCGGGAAGCGACGGCGACCGCCCTTTCGTCCCGGTCAACGGTAACTTCGGCGAACACGACACGCTCTGACCGCTCTGACCGCTCGGACCGGACCGCTCGGACCGGACCGCTCGGACCGGCCCGCCGGACCGACCCGCCGACCGACCGGCCCGCGTCTCAGGTCGCGAGGTACTCGCGCAGCATTTGCGCGCGGCCAGGATGGCGCAGCTTGATGAGCGTCTTCGACTCGATCTGCCTGATCCGTTCCCTGGTCACGCCAAAGTCCCGGCCGACCTCCTCGAGCGTCCGCGGGTGACCGTCGATCAGGCCGAACCGTAGCTGGATCACCCGCTGCTCCCGCGGCGAGAGCGTGTCGAGCACCTGCTCAAGCTGGTCCTGCAGCATCATGAACGCGGCCGCCTCGATCGGCACGACCGCGTCCGCGTCCTCAATAAAGTCGCCGAGGTCGGAGTCCTCCTCGCCGATCGGCGCCTGCAGCGACACCGGCTCCTGGGCGATCCGCTGAATCTCCGCGACCCGGTCGGCTGCCATGCCCATCTCGATGGCGACCTCGGCGGGAGTCGGCTCGCGGCCCAGGTCCTGGTGGAGCTGGCGCTGCACCCGGGCCATCTTGTTGATGGTCTCAACCATGTGCACCGGAATCCTGATCGTACGAGCCTGATCGGCGATCGCGCGGGTGATCGCCTGCCTGATCCACCAGGTGGCGTACGTAGAGAACTTGTAGCCCTTCGTGTAGTCGAACTTCTCCACGGCCCTGATCAGGCCCAGGTTGCCCTCCTGGATGAGGTCGAGGAACACCATGCCGCGCCCGATATAACGCTTGGCTATCGACACCACGAGCCGCAGGTTGGCCTCGATCAGCCGCTGTCTGGCCCGGATTCCTTCCTCGGCGACAAGGTCTAGCTCGTACTCGGTCGGTCCGCCGCCGACTGCCGCCCCGCGTCTGGCATGCAGCATCTCCAGAGCGAACAGCCCGGCCTCGATCGCCTTGGCCAGCTCTACCTCGTCCTGCGCAGTCAACAACGGCACCTTGCCGATTTCCCTCAGGTAGATGCGCACCAGGTCGCTAGTGCCTGCCCGCCGCGCTCGGTCAGCTCCTCCGACCAGCCGCTGGTCGTCCGCATCGTCCGAACCCGCGTCGACGATCTCGACGCCGTCCTCAGCGAGCACTCGCATGATGTCGTCGATCGCGTCGGGCAGGAGTTCGGAGCGCTCGAAGGCCGCGTTGAGATCAGGCAGCGCTACCGTCCCGTTTTCTCGAGCACGCGAGATGAGGTCGGTAACCTGATCCGTCGTTGGAGCAAGCACTGTTGTCATGGACAACAGTCTGCGGCAGTTACGCTCCGTCGCGGGGATGTAAAATTGTCACCTGAGAGTGAGTTTCGAGCCGCCCTCAAGTAGGTAGTGAAACACTCCCGGGTCCTTTGGCTCAGGCAGCGCCCGACCGGTCGATCAACAACTTCTTCCGCTGCTCAAGCGCTACGAGGTCACCGAACGTCTGGGCGTACTCCGGTTGCTCGGTAACTGGGTTCATGCGCTGCAGCCGCGACTTGAGCTGAGCGATCCGACGGGAGACCGCAAGTTCTTCGAGCCGCGACAGCACATAATCCGCGTACCGATCATCTGGTTCGCCCGCCGCACCCGGCGCCTCGACCGGCTCGACCGCGAGCCTGGTCAGGAACATCCTGGCGTTGTCGTGCGGGGCGGAGTCAAGCAACCGATCGACCCACTCCCGCGCCGGGCCCGCGGCCGCCACCCCGCCGCAGTCGCCGATCAGTTCGCGCACAGCCTGATGCGCCGAGGCGGAGAACACGTCGGTAGCGAGCCCATCGAACGCGGGCCCAAGCAACGCCGGTCGCTGGATCGCTAGCTTCAGCGCCTGCCGCTCCAGGTTGATGACCGGGTCGTGCGGGTCGTAGCTAGCCGGTGCCGGGCGATTAGGCGTCTGCCCCCCGGCGTCCTGCGTGCGCTGCCGCGCGACCGTCGGCCTCCCACGGCCACCGTCGGCCCCCGACCCGGCACCGCCGGGGATGTACGCGCCAATCCGGTTAAGCACCAGCGTCTCGTCCATCAACCCGAGCCATCGGTCGATCCTTCCCGCGTACACCTTGCGAAGACCGATGTCCTTGATCGAGGCGACAATCTTCGCCGCCGCATCAAGTGCGCCAATCCGCCCCTCGCCTGACTCAAGGTCGAAGTCGCTCATGGCGCCGCGCACGGCGAACTCATAGAGCGGGACCCTCCCGGCGACCAGTTGCTTCACCGCTGTGTCGCCCTCTTTGACTCGCAGGTCACACGGGTCCATGCCGTCCGGCTGCACGGCGATGAACGTCTGGGTCTTGAACTTCTCCTCCAGGCCGAAAGCTCGCAGGGCCGCACGCCGTCCGGCGGCGTCACCGTCGAACGTGAAGATCACCTCGCCCCATAGCTGCCGGTCATCCATGATCAGCCGGCGCAGTATCGCGATGTGCCCTTCGCCGAACGAGGTTCCGCTGGTCGCGACCGCGGTGGTGACTCCGGCTAGGTGGCAGGCCATCACGTCGGTGTAGCCCTCGACGATCACCGCCTGGCGCCGCTGCGCGATGTCGCGCTTGGCCAAGTCGGCGCCGTACAGCACGGAACTCTTCTTGAAGATCGGGGTCTCTGGGGTGTTCAGGTACTTAGGGCCGTTGTCATCGGCGCTCAGCTTGCGCGCGCCGAACGCGAGCACGTCCCCAGCCAAGTCCCTGATCGGCCAGATCAGCCGGCCGCGGAACTTGTCGACGAGCCCATGCCGGCCGCGACCGGCGAGCCCTCCGGTCAGGAGCTCATCTTCGGTGAAACCGCGCCCGCGCAGGTGCCTGGTCGTCACTTCCCAGTCGTCGGGCGCGTACCCGACGCCGAATCGCTGCGCGTCGGCGATCTCGAACCCGCGCGACGATAGGAAGTCCCGCGCCGGGCCGGCACTGGCGCCGAGCAATTTTTCCGCATAAAAATCCGCGGCGGCCCGGTGGGCCTCGATCAGCCTGCGCCGCTTCGACTGCTCCTGACCAGGCACGTGGCCGCCCTGCTCGTAGCGCAGTTCGATGCTGGCCCTGGCCGCCAGGCGCTCGACGGCCTCGGTGAAGCCAAGGTTGTCGATCTTGCGGACGAACGCGATCACGTCGCCGCCCTCCGCGCAGGAGAAGCAATACCACAGGCCGCGGGCCGGGGTCACGTTGAACGACGGGGTCTTCTCCTCGTGGAACGGACACAGGCCCTTGAGCGAGCCGCCGCCGGCGTTGCGAAGCTGCAGGTATTCACCGACAACCTCAGCGATCGGCGAGCGAGAACGCACGAGTTGGAGGTCGTCATCGCGAATTCGGCCTGGCACATGCACCTCCCCTAGCTTCCGCGAGTTTAGACCGTGCCGCGAGCTGACATGGCCCTGATAGCCTCGCGGGCGTGTCACGGTTTCTGGTGCTCTGGGATGTCGACTTCACGCTGGTGAACACGCTCGGCGTCGGCGTTCAGCTCTACCGGCTCGCGTTCGCCGAGTTGTACGGCCGGGATCTGCCTGCCGAGCCCGCGAACGCCAGCATGGCCGGACGCACCGACCGAGCCATCGCGCTCGACGTGCTCACGCGGTGCGGGATACCCGACCCGCCCGGACAGGTGGCCAGGTTCGAGGCCACGCTGTCCAGGCTAGCGCCCAGCCTCGCCGACATGGTCACCGAGCGGGGCATCGCGCTTCCCGGGGCGGCCGCGGCGCTGGCGGCGCTGGCGGCCAGCGGACCGGTGCGCCAGTCGGTGCTGACCGGCAACGTCAGGGCGATGGCCGAGGTCAAGCTGACGCCATTCGGCCTGACCGCCCACCTTGACCTTGACATCGGCGCGTACGGGGACGAGAGCGACGTTCGAGCGGATTTGGTGGGACTGGCCAGGGAGCGGGCGTTCGCCGCGTACGGGCATGACTACGGCGGCCGGGCCACCGTGCTGGTCGGCGACACGCCGCTCGACGTCGAGGCCGCGCTCACGACCGGCGCCCGCGCGGTCGGCGTCGCGACCGGCCGTTCACCAGCGACCGACCTCGTGGCGGCCGGTGCCCACGCCGTGCTCCCTGACCTAGGCGACACCGCGGCCGTGCTCGCCGCCGTCCTCGGGGCGCCAGACTCCAGCGGTTACCAGCCGCGGCCGGCGTAGCGGTCTTGGGGGGCCAGCGTGTCGAGGTTGATGCCCACCATCGGCTCGCCGAGGCCTCGGGATACCTTCGCGACCACATCGGCGTCGTCGTAGAACGTGGTCGCCTTGACGATCGCCGCCGCTCGCGCCGCCGGGTCGCCCGACTTGAAAATGCCAGAACCCACGAACACGCCGTCGGCGCCAAGCTGCATCATCATCGCGGCGTCGGCCGGGGTCGCTAGGCCGCCCGCGGTGAACAGCACGACCGGTAGCTTGCCGGCCGCCGCGATCTCGGTGACCAGTTCGTAGGGCGCCTGCAGATCCTTTGCCGCCGAGTACAGCTCCTCTTCGGACAGGGCCGCCAGCCGGCGGATCTCGGCCCTGATGTTGCGCATGTGCCTGGTGGCCTCGACAACGTTGCCTGTGCCCGCCTCGCCCTTGGAGCGGATCATCGCCGCGCCCTCAGTGATCCGCCGCAGCGCCTCGCCCAGGTTGGTTGCCCCGCAGACGAATGGCACGGTGAACGGCCACTTGTCCACGTGATGTGCTTCGTCGGCCGGTGTGAGCACCTCGGACTCATCGATGTAATCCACGCCGATCGCCTGCAACACCTGAGCCTCGACGAAGTGGCCGATCCGGCATTTGGCCATCACCGGGATCGAGACCGCGGCAATGATCCCGTCGATCATGTCAGGATCGCTCATCCGCGCCACGCCGCCCTGCACCCGGATGTCGGCCGGCACTCGCTCGAGCGCCATGACCGCGACGGCGCCGGCGTCCTCCGCGATCTTCGCCTGCTCCGGCGTGACGACATCCATGATCACGCCGCCCTTGAGCATGTCGGCCATGCCGCGCTTGACGCGCTGGGTGCCGGTGGCGTGCGCTGCCGTCGCTATGCTTTCGACTGACGTGCTCTCGACTGACACGGAATTCCCTTACCTTCGTAGCCTGCTGTCCCTCCTATGGTAGGTGCAGCAGACTGGAACTGAACAACCAGTCAGCTTGCCAGGCGCGGCATGTCTGTCCCCGTGGCGTCCATCTCGCTCGGCGAGATCGTGTCCTCTATTTCGAAAAATTCCGGCATCGGAGCACCGCCCGCCAACCTGAACACCCGGGCCAGCCAGCGCCGCCTAGCGGCGACCGTGGTCGCGACCGCGTCGTTGTAAAACTTTCGAGCCAGGAACACCTGATGCGCCGTCGACTCAAGTTCGCCGAGCAACTCGTCCGCGCCATCCTTCCCGGCGAGGAACGCACGGAAGTCGGGCTGACTGAGCACCGTGCGCAGGGTCCGGGTCAACTCGCTTTCCGCTAGCTCGCGGCCGGTCTGGGCGGATCTCGCGTTGTGCGCGAGATCAGCCAGCAGCAGGCTCGTGGCCGGGTCGAGCAGGCCGGACGAGGCAAGCTCAAGCGCGACCGAACTGCGCCTGACCAGCGCGGCGTCGAGCGACGCGCGTGCGGTCTCCAGCCGGGTGTGTAGCCGGTCGAGGCGGCCTGCCCGCCACGAGACGTAGACGCCAGTCATCGCGACCGCAGCCAGGATGACGATCGAGATCCACGGAGTCATAAGGCCATCGCCACCGTCGTCGAAGCCCCCTCATCCGGCGGTCCCGGCACCGCGGGGGGTTCTGGGGGGTCGTCCCCCCGGGCCAGCACCGCGGGGGGTTCTGGGGGGTCGTCCCCCCGGGCCAGCACCGCGGGGAGCACGGCCTCGTAGACCTTCACGACGTCGCGCGCGATCTTTGGCCAGTCGTAGTCGCGCACCGCCGCTGACGCCGCGGCCGACAGCGTGGCCCGCCGCTCCGGGTCATCCAGCAGCCGGCCGATCGCCGCCGCCAGGTCATCAGCGTTGCCGTTGTCGAACAACTCCCCCGCCCGGCCGCCGCGCAGCACCCGGCGGAACGCGTCCAGATCGCTGGCAACGATCGGGGCACCAGCCGCCATGGCCTCGGCCAAGACGATGCCGAAGCTCTCGCCACCGGTGTTCGGCGCGCAGAACACATCGACCGAGTGGTACACAGCCACCTTGGTGGCCTCGCTGACCTGGCCGAGCAACACCACCCGATCGCGCAGCGGCGCGGGCACCTTGCTGGCTACCTCGACCACATCGCCTGGTCCGGCGATCAGCAACCGCAGGTCGGGCCGCTCGGTGCCGATGATCTCGAAGGCGCGCAGCAGCACCGGCAACCCCTTGCGCGGTTCGTCTATCCGGCCGAGGAACCCGATGGCGCCGCCCTCGCCCGGCCAGCCCAGCAGCGGTTCGGCCTTCTCGTACCTGCTGATCGTCACCCCGTTGGGAATCAGCACGGCGTCACCGCCGAGGTGGCGCACCAGCGTGGTTCTGGCCGCCTCGGAGACCGCGATCCAGCCGTTGATCTTCTCAAGGGCCGAGCGGATCATCGGCTCGGCGACGTGCAGCACCCGAGAGCGCGGCGTCGCACCGTGCACGGTCGCCACGATCGGGATGTCGGCGACCCAGCAAGCCAGCAAGGACAGGCTGGGCGCTGCCGGTTCGTGCACATGCAGCACGTCGAACAGACCGTCCTTGACCCACCTGCGCACCCGGTTCGCCGACAGGGGGCCGAACGAGAGCCTGGCGACCGCCCCGTTGTAAGGAACGGCCACCGCCCGGCCAGCGGGCACCACATAGCTCGGCAGTTCGTGCTCTTCGTCCGCCGGGGAGATCACCGATACCTCGTGGCCTAGGTCGATAAGCGCCTCGGCCAGGTCCCTGATGTGCTCCTGAACGCCGCCGGGCACGTCCCAGGAGTACGGGCAGACCAGACCGATCCGCATCGGTGTCACGTCGCACCACCGTCATGCTCCGCGTGCTGACCAACACCGTCATGCTCCGCGTGCTGACCAACACCGTCATGCTCCGCGTGCTGACCAACACCGTCATGCTCCGCGTGCTGACCAACGGCGCGATTGCGCCGGGCGCCGTTCCTTTGCGCGGCCCGCTCCCTGGCCGCCACCTTGGCCCTGGCGGCTGCCAGCCGGTCAGGATCAAGATCGGAGACAAAGACGCGCTGCAGCATGTGCCAGTCGGCCGGGTGCTCCCTGATTCCCCGCTCGAAGGCGTTCGCGACCTCCTGGGTCATCACGGCGGCCTTTTGCCATCGGTCACCCTGCGCGGGAACCGGAATCTCCGCGTGGATCTCAACACCCCAGCGGTCACCTTCGAACCAGATCGTCGCCGGCATCAACGCCGCGCCGGTCTGCACGCACAGCGCTGCCGATCCGCCCATCATCAGCGCTCTTTCCCCGAAGAAGTCCACTTCAACGCCCCCGCCGGTAACGTCGCGGTCAGACGGGAGCACCACAAGCTTGCCGTGCCGCAACCGCTGCGCGAGCACGCCGAACGGGCTAGCTCCGCCCGAGGCTGGCAGCACCTCCATGCCGAGACCCTGCCGGAACGCGAGGAACCGCTCGTAGACCGATTCTGGCTCAAGGCGTTCCATGACGGTCGTGAACGACCCCGCGCCGCGCCCGATTACCCAGACCGCGGCGGCATCCCAGTTGCCCATGTGCGGCAGCGGGACAACGACCCCGCGGCCGGACTCAAGCGTGGCGATCAGGTCATCGGCGTGACCGACCTCATGCGTTTCTTTCACCACAAGATCTTTGGGTATGACCGGAAGCCGGAAGATCTCCAGCCAGTAGCGCGCGTAGGACCGCATCGCCTCGCGCGACAGCGTGCGCAGTTCCTTGCCCGTGGCGTCCGGGCCGAGCACGCGCAGCAAGTTACCTTCGAGTACCTGCACGCCTTTGCCCTGCCTGCGCCAGGCGATGTCCGCGATCAGCCGGAACATCGCGGCTGCCCACGACTCCGGCACGCGGCACAGCGCCGACCAGCCTAGCGCGTAGGCGATGGCGGTGAGCCTGGCCTTCATACCCGCCACCGTAAACCTTTCGATTCAGACTTATCGCTCAGAGGTATCGCAGCGGTCGTTGCCTTACGTACCGCATATACGCGCTGCCCGAATGTGATCGCGCTGAGCACGGCCACGATCCATAGACCGATAGAAAGGACATACGGTACGCCAAGTCCGGATAGTCCAGTGCCTACTAGACCGATCAGCAGCCGTTCAGTCCGCTCGGCGATGCCAACGTCCGCCTTGATGCCAAGCCCCTCCGCCCGCGCCCGCGCGTACGACACCAGCAAGCCGGCCACCAGGCAGAACAGCGCGACCGCCGCCAGCGTCCGGTCGTGCCCGCCGGTCACCAGCCAGATCGCCAGCCCGCCGAACACCGCGGCGTCGCCGACCCGGTCCAGGGTCGAGTCAAGGAACGCGCCGAAGGTGCCTGTACTCCCCTGGAGCCTGGCCAGCACCCCGTCCAGCATGTCGGCGAGCACGAAGCCGGTGCACACCATCGTGCCGGCGAACAGGTGCCCGGTGGGAAACAACGTCAATGCGCCGGCGGTCATTCCGATCGCCCCGATAACAGTCAGCATGTTCGGGGTGACCGGAGTGCGCGCCAGCGCTCGGCCCGCAGGCTCGAGCAGCCGGCCAAGGCCAGGCCTGAGTACCTTCAGCATGTCCGTTTGATCTTACTGGCGGGTGTTCAATCCAGTTCACCACCGCGCCGCGCCGTTGGGGCGCGCTCCTAGATTCGCGCGGAGGGCTTGTGGGTGGCCCCGACTTGGGTAAAGGCTGGCAACAGCAGCAGCCAACGTGAATACAAGGAGGCGGTGGTATGGCGGAGAAGGCAACATCGGGCGCCGCCGGCAGGGCCCCGGCGGCCGGCCAGCCCGATAGCGTGCGCAATGTCGTGCTGGTCGGCCACTCTGGAGCAGGTAAGACGACTCTGGTCGAGGCGCTGCTGGCGTCTACGGGAACGATCCAGCGGATGGGCCGGGTCGAGGACGGCACCACCGTCAGCGATTTCGACGAGGTCGAGATCAGGCAGCAGCGCTCGGTCAACCTCACGTTGGCGCCGTTCACGCACGCTGGCGTCAAGGTCAATCTGCTCGACACGCCTGGCTACGCCGACTTCATGGGCGACCTGCGGGCCGGGCTCCGCGCGGCCGACGCCGCGCTGTTCGCCGTGTCAGCCGCCGATGGTGTTGACGGCCTGACGAAGATGCTGTGGGACGAGTGCGCGACTGCCGGCACGCCGCGCGCGGTCGTGATCACTAAGCTCGACCACCAGCGCGGCAGCTTCGACGAGGCACTCGATGCCTGCCGGGAGGCTTTCGGAAACTCGGTCGCGCCGCTCTACCTGCCGGTTAGCGACGGACAAGGCACACTCAACGGCCTGATCGGGCTGCTGTCCGAGCGGTACTTCGAGTACTCAGACGGCAAGCGGACCGAGCGCGACCCGGACGCCGGCGATCTTGACCGGCTCGCCGAGGCAAGGGGCGCGCTGATCGAGTCCGTGATCGAGGAGAGCGAAGACGAGAGCCTGATGGACAGGTACCTGTCCGGCGAGGTGATCGATCAGAAGGTGCTGATCGATGACCTGGAGAAGGCAGTCGCTCGGGGTAGCTTCTATCCGGTCATACCGGCCGCCGCCCAGCACGGCATCGGCCTCGCCGAAGTGCTCGAGCTGGTGACGCAGGCGTTCCCCGCCCCGGACGAGCACCCGCTTCCGACCGTGACCAGCCCGGACGGCAAGGTCGTGAACGGCATCAAGTCCGACCCGAGCGGCCCGCTGCTCGCCGAGGTCGTCAAGACGACCTCGGACCCGTACGTCGGCCGGATCAGCCTGGTACGGGTGTTCTCAGGGACGCTGCGGCCCGATGTGACTGTGCACGTGTCCGGCCACGGCCGGGCCGCGAGCGGGCACCCCGACCACGACTCCGACGAGCGGATCGGCGCGCTCACCTCTCCGCTGGGCAAAACCCAGCGCACCATCTCCTCGTGCGCGGCCGGCGACATCTGCGCGGTGGCCAAGCTGACCAGCGCGGAAACCGGTGACACGCTGTCGGACAAGGAGCAGCCGCTGCTGGTGGAGTCCTGGACGATGCCAGAGCCGCTGCTGCCGATCGCGATCACCGCGAAGTCCAAGGCCGACGAGGACAAGATGTCGCAGGCCCTGGCGCGGCTTGTGGCCGAGGACTCGACGTTGCGCCTGGAGAACAACGCCGAAACCCACCAGCTGGTGCTCTGGTGCATGGGCGAAGCCCATGCCGACTTGATGCTCGACCGCCTTTCCAGCCGTTACGGGGTAGCCGTAGAGACGACGCCGCTGCGGGTACCGCTGCGCGAGACGGTCGCGAGCAAGGCGTCCGGGCTTGGCCGCAACGTCAAGCAGACCGGCGGCCACGGCGAGTTCGCGATCTGCCACATCGAGCTGGAGCCGCTGCCGTCCGGAAGTGGCCTTGAGTTCGTCGACAAGATCGTCGGTGGCGTGGTGCCCAGGCAGTTCATCCCGTCGGTCGAGAAGGGCGTCCGCACCCAGATGGAGCAGGGCGTGGTCGCCGGGTATCCGATGGTCGACATCAAGGTCACCTTGTTCGACGGTAAGGCGCACTCGGTCGACTCCTCGGACATGGCCTTCCAGAAGGCCGGCCGGGCGGCGCTGCGGGACGCGGCCGATAAGGCCACGCCTCAGTTGCTCGAACCCGTCGACGAGGTATCGGTGCTGATCGGTGACGACTACGTCGGCGCGGTGATGTCGGACCTGTCGTCGCGGCGCGGGCGAGTGCTCGGCACCGAGCCGGTGGCGGGCGGCCGCACCTTGGTCAAGGCCGAGATTCCGGAGCTGGAACTAGTCAGGTACTCGATCGACCTGCGGTCGATGTCGCAAGGGACCGGGTCGTTCTCCCGTTCCTACCTGCGCTACGAACCACTCCCGTCCCACCTAGCCGAAAAAGTAACCTCGGAGTCCAAGCAGGGCTAGTCGGCACGATCGGCTGCGCTTTCCAGGGGGCTCGAACAGCAACGTCGGCCCGACACTGCTGTTCGAGCCCGCGTCCTGGGCCCCTAGCTGTCGCTAGGGCAGCGTCGTGGGCCCCTAGCTGCGTTGGCGACGACAACGGAAACGGGCCCGGGCGGCTCAAATCAGCTAGCCGGCCAGGATTTGGCTAGCATGTCGCGGGTGTCGGCCAGGAGTTGCGGCAGGACCTTGGTCTGGCCGATCACCGGCATGAAGTTGGAATCGCCGCCCCACCGGGGCACCACGTGCTGGTGCAGGTGGGCGGCGATGCCGGCGCCGGCCACGCCGCCCATGTTCATGCCGATGTTGAAACCCTGGGCGCCGGACACCGACCTCAGCACGCTCATCGCCGTTTTGGTGAACGCAGCCAGTTCGCCGGTCTCCGGCTCGTCGAGGTCGGTGTAGTCGGCGACGTGCCGGTTGGGGCAGACCATCAGGTGACCGCTGTTGTAGGGGTAGAGGTTCAGCACGACGTAGACCAGCGTGCCCCGCGCCACGATCAAGCCCTCAGCGTCGGACAGCTCTTGAATGTGGCAGAACGGGCAGCCGTCACCCGGACCATGCCCGACCGGCTTGTTTTCCCCCTTGATGTACGCCATCCGATGCGGCATCCAGAGCCGCTGGAAGCCATCGGGGACGCCGGCGCCGTCCTGGTGGACCAGTTCGATCTCTCCCGATTCAGCTCGGCCGGCTCCGCTGTGCGTCATGGAATGCAGCATAAGGTGCCCCGCCGAGACAGCCATGAGCCGCCCGGCCGGGCACCCGCCGCCAAGAACCGCCAAAACCCGCCTAGACCTGGATTCGCTGCTCGATCGCGCCGACGATCTCTTCGATCGCCTCATCGATTGGCACGCCGTTGCGCTGCTCGCCGCTGCGGTACCTGAACGACACCGCTCCGGCGGCCACGTCGTCGTCACCGGCCAGCAGCATGTACGGCACCTTCTGCTGTTGAGCCGTCCTGATCTTTTTCTGCATCCGATCGGACCCCGAGTCGACCGCCACCCGCACGCCTCGCCGCCGCAGCCGGGCCGCCACGTCCTCAAGGTAGGGCACGTGGTGATCCGCGATCGGGATGCCGACCACTTGAACCGGTGCCAGCCAGGGCGGGAAAGCCCCGGCGTAGTGCTCGACCAGGATCCCGAAGAACCGTTCGATCGACCCGAACAGCGCCCGGTGGATCATCTGCGGCCGCTGCCTGGTGCCGTCGGCGGCGGTGTATTCGATCCCGAACCGGCCCGGTTCCTGGAAGTCCACTTGCAAGGTGGAGAGCTGCCACCGGCGACCGATAGCGTCCCGGACGTGCACGTCGATCTTCGGCGCGTAGAAGGCACCCTCGCCCTCGGCGACAACGTACGACAGCCCGGACTGATCGAGCGCGTGCTTGAGCGCCGCCTCCGCGATTTCCCACTCGGAGATCTCACCGACGAACTTCTCCGGCCTAGTCGACAACTCGGCCTCGAACTCGGTCAGCCCGTAGTCACGCAGCAGCCCGACCACGAAGTCGAGCAGGCTCGCCAGTTCCTCCGCTAGCTGGTCGGGCCGGCAGAAGATATGCGAGTCGTCCTGGGTGAACCCACGGGCCCGGGTCAGGCCGTGCACCACGCCCGACTTCTCGAACCGATACACGGTCCCGAATTCGAACAGCCGCAACGGCAGTTCCCGATAGGACCGCCCGCGTGATGCGTAGATCAGGATGTGCATCGGGCAGTTCATCGGCTTCGGGTAGTACTTGGCGCCCTCCATCTCCATGGGCGGGTACATACCGTCGGCGTACCAGTCGAGATGTCCCGAGGTCTCGAACAGGGTCGACTTTGTGATGTGCGGGGTGGTGACGAACTCGTACCCGGCCTCCTCGTGGCGACGCCGTGAGTAGTCCTCTAGCACTCGCCGGATGGTCCCGCCCTTGGGATGGAACACCGCCAGCCCGCTGCCGATCTCGGTCGGGAACGAGAACAGGTCGAGCTCGGCGCCCAGCTTGCGGTGGTCCCGCCGTTCGGCCTCCGCGAGCATCTTCAGGTATGCGTCCTGCGCCTCGCGCGATGGCCACGCGGTGCCGTAGATCCGCTGGAGCTGCGGATTCTTCTCGCTGCCGCGCCAGTAAGCACCCCCGGTGCGCATCAGTTTGAACGCGGGGATGTACCTGGTGGTGGGCAGGTGCGGCCCTCGGCACAGATCCTTCCAGCACGTCCGCCCGCTGCCCGCGTCCAGATTGTCGTAGATGGTCAGCTCGCTGCCGCCGACCTCGACCGACTCCTCCTCGGAGGCGGCGGCCGAGCCAGCGGCACCTTTCATCTCGATCAGCTCGAGTTTGTAGGGCTCGGCCGCGAGCTCTGCTCGTGCCTCGTCGTCCGACACCACCCGGCGGCTGAATCGCTGTCCGGTCTTGATGATCTGGCGCATCTTCTGTTCGAGCGCTTTAAGATCTTCCGGGCTGAAAGGATCTTCCACATCAAAGTCGTAATAAAAGCCATTCTCGACCGGCGGGCCGATCCCGAGCCTGGCTTCGGCGTGCAGTTCCTGCACAGCCTGAGCGAGCACGTGCGCGGTGGAGTGCCGCATGATCGCCAGCCCGTCGGCTGACTTGATGCCGATCGGCTCGACCCTGTCGCCATCGGCTAGGCGGTGCGCCAGATCCCGCGGCACGGCGTTGACCTTGGCCGCGATAACCTCGCCGATCTCGCCGGGCGGGTCGCCGTTCGCGTGCAGTGCCTCGCCGGCCGTCGTGCCAGCTTCCACCACGTGCTCGCGTCCGGCGAGTGTGATGTGAAGCTTGTCGGCTGGCACGGCTGACTCCTAATTTGCGTTTGGCTGGATTAGCTTGGACCGATCGGACCTTCGTGGTTACTGCAAAACTCGATGCTAGCGGGCTAACAGCAGCGGGCGCACGCCGGTTATTCCCTGGCGTGCGCCCGGCCCGACCGGTGGGGTGGCTACGCCTTCGTGACCGTCACCAGCGTCCCGTACGTGAGGTAAGGCCAGATCCGCTTGGCCTGGCCGTAGGGCAGTTCCACGCAACCAAGGCTCTGCTGTGAGCCGTAGGTGTAGCGCGGGAAGTAATGCACCGCCTCGCCTTCGTGGAAGTAAGCGACCCAGTAGACCTGGTCGGCGTACTTCGATCCGTCCGGGTTGGTGCCCTTCATGATCTGGCTCTGGTACCTGATGTAAACCGGATCGGTCCGCACCGACGTCGGCGACACCGGGATGCCGGTGTTCGCCAGATGGTGGAAGATCACCTGGCCGTTATGCCACACCGTCAGCGTTTCCGGAGAGTGCTGGCTGGCCACGGCGTAGGTGTAGCCGTGCTTGTTCATATCGCCGCTCGCGAGCGCCTTGAACATCGCGACCCACAGGTCGTGGCCGATTGGGCCGGTGACGATCAGCCCGTCCTGGTTCTCGGCGATCATGTCAAGCACCTGGCCCTGGTCGGCCAGGAAGGCTGCCACGGCGCCGCGCAGGACGTTGCTCGACGCGTCCGGTCGCCACATGCCCATCAGCCTGGACGGGTACCCCGCCTGCCAGGTGTAGTTGCCCTCCGGCGGGTCGTACGCGGCGCTGTACTGCGCGTTCAGATCGGTCAGCGCCGCCGGGCTTCCCGTCGTCGGTGCCCAGGTGAGCGGCAAGTAGCCAAGCTGAGCCAAATCCTGTTCAAGCCGGACCAGGCTGAACGAGCCGGTAGTGAAGCGCTCGGTGACCGCGGTGGCAAGCTGGCCGCCGCCATTCGATTGGACGCCGGCAGCACCGGCCGGGATCGTCAGCTTGACCCTCGCGTGCTGCCAGTAGCCCTTGGTCGGCACGAACTCGGCCTTGTCACCAACGACATGCCAGCTTCCGCTGATCTTGGGATGCAGCGCAGGCATTGGCGAGGTCGGGCTGAGCGGCTCGGAGAATTCCACGGCGATAGCGGCACCGCCGTTAACACCGGTAGCCCCGGCGGCCGGGGTCACCGACACCACGTGTTCTGGTCCCCGCGCGATGGTGGTGACGATCTTGCGCTTCGCCTTGGAGTTACTGGCCGCGTGGGCGGTGCTGCCCTTGGCGGAACTCGTGTAGTAGTAGATGCCGCCCGCGCCGACCAGCACGGCGAGCGCGGCGGCGATGCCGACGATCGATCCCATCTTGCGCCGGTTCGGCCGGCCAGCCGATCCCGCCTGGCTGTATGGATCACCCGGATCGCCCGGACCGCCGCTCCAGCCGCCCGACCCACCCGAGCCGCCCGACCCACCCGAGCCGCCGCCAGATCCGCTGGCTCCGCCGAATCCCGCACCTGGGTCATGTGCTGACGGGGTGCCGAAAGACGGGGTGCCGAGGGAGTGGGTGCTGCCGAGCGACGAGGCCGACCACGCGGCCGGTGCGGCGGTGAAGCCGGGGTCCGGCGCATCGCCTGGGTCCGCCGCATCGCCTCGGCCCGCATCGCCTCGGCCGACCTCGCCGGGAGTAGCCGGATCATCGGCTGGGCCGGCCTTCGGCATGGGACGCGTCGAGTCAACCTGATCGTCGTTCGCCGGAAAGCTTGGCTGGCTTCGCCTGTCGGCCAGCCAGGTGGTGCCTGATGTATCGAGCGGATCGGCCGACGGCCTGAGCTTGAACACCGAGCCAGACGGGCTGAGCGGATCGGCCGTCCACGCCGGTCCCGCGATGGCGGCCTCCGGCGTCGGTGACTCCGACGCCGGTGACTCCGACGCCGGTGACTCTGGTGCCGACACCCCGGTGGCTGTCGGTTCTGGGGCTGTCGGTTCTGGGGCTGTCGGTTCTGGGGCTGTCGGTTCTGCGGCTGTCGGTTCTGCGGCTGTCGGTTCTGCGGCTGTCGGTTCTGCGGCTGTCGGTTCCGGGGCCGGCACGTCCTGGACCTTCGCCTTAGGCGTGAACCACGACCCCGCGGCGCTCGGTGTACCGAGCACAGTGCCAGGCGGCCCGGTCGGCTCGCTGGCTGCTGCGTCCGGCAGGTACGTCCCGGACGGGCTCAGCGGCGCGCGGGGCTCAGCACCACGGTGCCCGCCAACCCGACCGCCATCAGCTCCGAGAGACTCGCTGTCTCCGCCCGTTTGCGCGTCCCCGGCATCTGGGCCGAGTCGCCTGCTATGTGCCCCGATCTGTACCACCTCTTTCCCACCAGCGAGTGTAGATACCGCAGGCGGTAACGGGTCGGTAGATCGGGTGAAGAAACGAGCACAATAACCGGATCAGGGCACCGACGTGAGCACTTGGTGAACTAGCTCGCACCGGATGGCGAAGCGGTCAACCCGTGACAGTCACCAGGCTTCCGTAGGTGAGGTAGGGCCAGGCTCGCTGAGCGTCGTTGTACGGCAGCTCGACGCAGCCAAGGCTCTGCGGCGAGCCGTAGGAGCCTCGCGGGAAGTAGTGCACCGCGTCTCCCCCGTCGAAGTACGACACGAAACTCACCGGGTCGGCGTAATGACTGCCATCCGGGTTAGTCCCCTGCATGATCTGGAACCGGAATCGCAGGTAGACCGGGTAAGTACCGGAGGCGGTCGGATCAATCGAAATGCCGGTATTGGCGAGGCTGCGTAGCACCTGATGACCGTTGTGCCAGATCGTCAGCGTTTCCGGGGACCCCTTGTTCGCGATCGCGTAGCTGTAGCCAAGGCTGTTGCGCTCTGAACTGGCCGCCGCGATGAACAGCTTGTGCCAGAGCTTCTTGCTCAACTCGCCGTTGACAGCCATCCGATGCTGCGCCTGGAACGCCATGACAGCGCCGCGCTCGACGACGTTGGGCCGCCCTGGCCGCCATTGTGCGCGCAGGCTGGCCGGGTAGCCGCTGTCCCAGGTGAACGAGCCAGCGCGGGCTGAAGGCCATCTGCTCCTGGCCGACCACGCCCCCGGTGGCCGGCCCGCCGACCATCCGATCGCTGCCGGTCGGCTGCCATGACAACGGCAGGTAGCCGAGCTGGCTGAGCGCCTCGGCGAGCCTGACCCGCGAATAGGCGGCGGTCCGGAATCGCACGAACACGGGCTTGACGATCAACCCTCCGCCCGCTGACCGCAGACCCGGCTTGCCGCCAGGAATCGCCAGCGTGTACCTGGTCGACGGCGCGAACGGAACGCTCGGCGTGAAGCTCAGCTCGCTGCCGGACGCCTGCCACTGCCCGGCCACCGCCGGGCGGAACGTCGGCACTACCGAGGTCGACGCCAGCCGGGCGGAGAACGCGATCATCACGCTGGTGTCGCCACTTACCCCGGTCGACCTAGCCGAGGGCAACACGGCCACCACCCGCAGCGGCGCCCCGGACGCACCGGCCGGAGCGGCGTCGGACCGCATGTCACCGGCGCGGTGGCTGGCGCCTGTATTGGCAAGGAGCGACAGCCCGGCGACTCCCGCCGCGACGCCGACGCCCAGTATTACCGCGACGGTCAGCCCGACCCGGGCGGCACCCCGCGGCCGACGCCGCCCTGGGTCGCCATGTCGCAGGATCTGCGCCGCGGTCTCAGGCGGCTGCGCCCCGTCCCGACCAGGCACCGCTGTCCCGTCGTTCTGTCCCCGTGTTTCGTCGCCCCCGCCGGACTGCTGCTCTCCGAGCACGCCGTCTCCCCCGTCCACGCACGGCCCGCCACGCTGTCACCGAGCAGACCGTATCGCCGTGACTACCCTGTGTCACGCCCATGTACCCGAGCCGCCCCCGCGAGCACCTACCGCCCGGGTAAACCCTTACCCCCCGCCGGCGGGACAGCGTGGGAACCTAGCTGCTCTTCGGGGGTGGCGGCCAGAACAGCGTGGCCTCGTTGCTGTCGCTATGGCGACAGCGCGGGCCCCTTGCTGTTGTGCTCGCCGGGTGCCGTGTCGGGGACGTCGGTGATGAACATGTGGCCGGGTGCGTGGGTGATCGCGAAAGGCAGACCCGCGTTCGTGAGCGCCATCTGCGGGGTGACGCCGCAGGCCCAGAAGACCGGCACGTCGCCGGCCTGCGCCAGCACCGGATCACCGAAGTCAGGAGTCGACAGGTCGGCGATGCCAATCTGCGCCGGGTCACCGACCTGGACGGGAGCGCCATGCGCCGCGGGGCAGCCAGCCGTCACCTCAACCGCCGTCGCGACCAGGTCAGCCGGCACCGGCCGCATCGACACGACCAGCGGACCAGCGAACCTCCCGTCCGGCTCGCACTGCCGGTTCGTGACGAACATCGGCACGTTCCGCCCTTGCTCGATATGACGCACCGGCACCCCGGCGGCCAGCAGCGCCCGCTCGAACGTGAAACTGCAGCCGAGCAGGAAAGCGACCAGGTCGCCGCGCCAGTAGCCGGTGATGTCGCCCGGCTCGGCGACGCACTGGCCGTGCTCCCAGATCCGATAGGCGGGCAGGTCGGTGCGCAGGTCGGCGCCGGGCGCCAGCCGGGTCACCGGACTGCCAGCAGCGGTGACGTCGAGCAGCGGACACGGCTTGGGATTGCGGCGGACGAACTGCCCGAACTCAACCGAAGCGTCCTGCGGCACTACGACCAGGTTGGCCTGGCTGAACCCGGCCGCGCAGCCAGCGGTCGGCATCCGCAGCCCGGCCCGGAACCTGGCTCGGACGCCCGCCGGCGTCGCAGACCGCAGTCCCGAGCCGACCGCACCGCCATGTCCAGTACTCACTACCAGGACGCTAGCCGATGCGGTGAGCAAGGGGAGCCAGCCAAACCGCCTCGACCGGCGCGGGTAGACCTGCCACCAGTAGCCGTTGAACAGGTTGTTGACCCCACCCGTCAGCATCGTGCCCCAGTCGGTGAACGGCGGAGGTGGCCCTCGGTGAGGTTGACGTTGTAGCCATCGCTGTTCGTGGCCGGCGGGTACGGGAAGATGAAGTTCGGCGAGGCACCGACCTTGGTGCCAGCGCAATCCGGTTGGTCAAGGCTTAAAGGCCGTGCTCTCCGAACCACCCGGCGAGCTTTCCGGCCCGGCTGACCGCGCGCAGGCGTCGTTCTGTCTGCTCCCGCACGGCCGCCGCGGCGACGATCAGGAGCCGGTCGCCTGACCGCAGCGTGGTGGTCGGACCGGGCACGAACCCTTTGCCGTCACGAACGATGAGAGCCAGGTTGGCGCGGGCGGGCAGCCGCAGTTCGAAGATCTCCACGCCGTGCAGTCGCGAGCCCGGCGGGATCTGCGCCTGCAAGAGGTCGGCGTGCAGCGCCTCAAGCGGTGCGGCCTCGACATCGACGTCGAGCGGCTCGGCTGGCTCGATCACGGCCAGCCGCCGGGCAACCCACGGCAGCGTCGGCCCCTGGAGCAACGTGTTGACCGCCACGACGATGAACACGATGTCGAACAGCCGGGTCGCGCCGGGAACGCGGGCGCTGACGCCGATGGTGGCCAGCACGATCGGCACCGCGCCGCGCAGCCCGGCCCAGGATAGGAACGCCTGCCGCCGCCAGGGCAGCCGGAGCGGCAGCGTCGCCGCGAGCACGGCCACGGGCCTGCCCACCAGCGCGAGCACCGCGCCGACCGCGAGCGCGGGAAGGATCTGGGCGGGCAGCCGGGCGGGCGAGGCGAGCAGGCCCAGCATCACGAACAGCCCGATCTGAGCGAGCCAGGCGACGCCTTCGGCGAAGCCGCGGATGGCTGGGCCGTGCGGCAGCCGGGCATTGCCGAGCACCAGCGCGGACACGTAGACGGCGAGGAACCCGCTGGCGCGGGCCAGCGACGCCGCACCGTAGCTGGCGACGATGAACGCCAGGATCGCGATCGGGTACAGGCCAGATGCGGGCAGCGCGATCCGCCGCAAGGCCTGCGCGCCGACCAATCCCGCCACTAGCCCGATCGCCGCCCCCGCACCGAGCTGGTAGATGACCTCTCCGCCGATCAGCACCGCCGCTGGCGCCTTGCCGACGTTGCTCAGCAATGTCACGGCGAGCACCGCGGGCGGGTCGTTCAGCCCGGATTCGGCTTCGAGGATCCCGGCCAGCGCCGGCGGCAACGGCAGCTTGCGGAGCACGGAGAACACCGCGGCGGAGTCGGTCGGCGCCAGCACGGCGCCGAGCAACAGCGCCTCCCGCCAGCCCAGGTGCAGGAGCCACCGGGTCACCGAGGCGACGACGATCACGCTGACCGCGAAGCCGATGGTGGCCAGCGTCAATGCCGCCGGCGCCGCGGCCCGGGCGTGCACCCAGTTGGTCGTGAGGCCGCCTTCGGCCAGGATCAGGATCAGCGCCCCCAACCCGAGCGTCTGGGCCAGGCTGGCGTTGTCGAACCGCACGCCAAGACCGGCCTCCCCCAGCGCCAGGCCAAGTCCCAGGAACAACAGCAGGCTCGGCAGGCCAACTCCGTGCGCCACCCGGGCCGCGACAATCGCGGCAAGCACCACCACGGCACCGACAAGCAAGATAAGCCCGAACTCATGCGTCGACATCGACCCCGGTATACCCCCATGAGCCCCCGCGAGCCGAAGGGCGCGGTGCCGCCTGGACTGAGGAGAGAGGGAGCGCAGCGGCCGAGCGACGAGGGAAGGCGGCACCTGTAAGGCGCCCGGAGGCGAGCGGTTTGAGACAGAGCGCCCGGAGGCGAGCCGGGAACACAGCCCTACCAGCCAGTGCCAAGGACCGAGCTTCCGGTTAACTGGACATTCCACCCAATTTCCCATTTCGGGTTCATGTCGCTGCGGGCAGCGCGGGAGCAGCAACGCCGGGCCGGCGTTGCTGCTGCGTCGGGTCAGGGAACCCGGCCCTGGCCCGCTGCGTGTCATCCGGAGCTGCATGGGATGCGGTGCCGTCAGGGCTGTACGGCCATCACCACGCAGGCAGGGCGCTGCGTTCGCGAGCCAGATAAAGTTGCCCAGGCATGAGCGGCGTTTATTCTGAACGCATTGCGCAATACTGGCCGCGTCCGTAAGGCTCGCCGTGTCGTTACCAGATATCTCTTTAGGAACGGAATCGTTCGCCGCGTTCTTGCGGCGACTGCGCGTTGCCGCCGGGATGACTCAAGAGGAACTAGCGCAGGCGGCAGGACTCAGCTCCCGAGCTGTGAGCGATCTGGAGCGCGGGATCAACCTAACCCCACGCAGGGACACCGCGCGGCTGCTGGCTGATGCCCTCGGACTGGCTGGAACGCCGCGCGAGCAGTTCGAGGCCGCGGCGCGGCGGAAGATGACAGCGAGCAGTCCTCGGGCCCGGACTCCCAAGCCAGATGCTGGGGTGGCGGCTGCGACCAGAACGCTGCCACGTGACGTCGCCTCGTTTACTGGCCGCGAGCCCGAGCTACGACGGCTGCTCGGCGCGTCAGCGGCAAACCTGCGGGCCAGCAACGCCCTTACCATCTGCGCTGTGGGCGGCATGGCCGGCATCGGCAAGACCGCACTTGCCGTCCATGCCGCCCATCTGCTGGCGCCACGGTTCCCCGACGGCCAGATTTTCTTGCCGCTGCACGGGCACACCCCCGGTCAGGCGCCAATCGAGCCCGAACAGGCGCTCGCCAGCCTGCTGCAGAGCGCGGGCGTAGCTGTCGAGCACGTTCCGCAGGGTTTGGAGACCCGGGTCCGGCTGTGGCGTGACTATCTGGCCGGGCGACGGTTCCTGATCGTGCTTGACGACGCGGTTGGGCACGATCAGGTGCGGCCGCTGCTACCGGGGACGGCTGGCAGCCTGGTGCTGATAACTAGCCGACGGCATCTGACCGCGCTCGAGGACGCCCAGGCGATTAGCCTCGACGTGCTGCCGCCCGCCGAGGCGGCCGAACTGATGGTCAAGCTCGGAGCCCGGCCGGACGTACGGGCGGCGGACCCGGCGGTGGCCGATATCACCAGGATGTGCGGCTACCTGCCGCTGGCCGTCGGCATGCTGGCGCGTCAGCTTCACCACCACCGGTCCTGGACGGTGACCGGGCTGGCCACGAGCCTGACCGAGGCCCAGGACCGGCTCGGTCTAATGCACGCGGAAAATCTGTCCGTCGCCGCCGCGTTCGACCTTTCCTACTACGACCTTGATCCGGGTCCGCAGCGGCTGTTCCGCCGCCTTGGACTCCATCCGGGCACCGACATCGACGCTTATGCGGCGGCAGCCCTCGACGGCGCGGATCTCGGCGTGACCGCGCGGCACCTGAACGACCTTTACGATCATTACCTCGCAGACGAGCCGACTCCCGGCCGGTACCTGGTCCACGACTTGCTGGGCGAGCACGCCCGCGCGCTTTCGGCCGCTGATCACGCGAGCGACCGTGATGCCGCCATCGATCGGCTGCTTGGGTACTACCTGCACACCTCCGCCTCGGCTAGCCGCCACCTGGCCCGTCGAACCCGGGCTGGCCCGCTAAGCGTCGAGGCGCCCGCGCCTGCCCACGCACCCGTTCTGCTCACCGACGTCGACGCCATCCGCTGGCTCGACGCCGAACGCGTCAACCTCTATGCCCTCAGCATGTACGCGGCTAGTAGCCGCTCAAGCTATGCGATCGCCATTCCCGCCGTCATGCATAGCTACCTGCGCCACCAGGGCCGCTGGGACCAGGTCGTCACCCTGCACGACGCCGCGATCCAGACCGCCAGGAGCGCGCAGGATCATAGGGGCGAAGCCAACGCGCTCACCGACCTCGGCGACATCCAGCTTCTGAGCAGCGACTACGCGGCAGCGATTGAGAGCCTCAGCCGCGCCATCGGCCTGCATCGCGCGCACGGCAACTCCCTGGGGGAGGCGAACGCCCTTGCCATACTCGGCTACGCCGAGCACCTCGCCGGGAACGACATCGCCGCCATGGAACACCTCACCACCGCGCTCGGCTTGCACCGGGCAAACGGCGACCAGCTCGGTGAAGCGACCGCGCTCGCTTACCTGAACTACGTCCAGCAAGCCGGTGGCGACGACGCAGCCGCGACGGCCAGCTTGACCCGCTCGCTTGCGCTGCACCGCATGATCGGGAACGGGATCGGGGAAGCCCAGGTACTCAACGCCGCTGGTGAGCTTGCGCTGAAGTACCGGACCGTGGCCGAGGCGCTCGGCCACCATCAGCAAGCGCTTGCGATCGCCTCCGCGATAGCCTCGGCCCCAGACGAGGCCCGGGCGCTCGAGGGGATCGGCCAATGCCAGCTGATGGCGGGCGACTCCGTCAGCGCCCACACCGCGCTGGACCAGGCTCTCGCGATCTACGAGCGGATCGGATCGGAGCACGCCGACCGCGTCAGGGCGCTGTTCCAAGACCACAGCACAGCGACCAGCCCCTAGCGGGCCCTGAGCGGGCGCATGGGGATGGCACGCATCCCCCGAGGCCGCCACAGTCGCAGTGTCAACCACCCCACGAGGAGCAGGAGGGCTACGGTGCCGCTCACCCAGATCAGAGTGACCGGTTGTAGCCAGCTTGTCGATGGCGGGTGATTGGCGAAGATGATAGTGGCCGAACCGCGCTCCACCGTAAGCCCGCTCACGAGCTTGATCTCGGCCCGCCAGGGACCGATCGGCAGCCGCTTGGACGGCACGAAAGTCATCGAGTCCGACTGGCCTGGTGCCAGCGTGATGACCTGCTGGGCGGAAAACGGGCCCGCGGTGGTGCCGCCAGGCCCGTTGGTCAGGCGCATGGTGCCGGACACGTCAACCGCCCGGCCGCCGGTGTTGTGCACCAGGGCGGTGAGGTACAGGCGGCCCTTCGGCGAGCGGTGGCCGGCAATGGAGTTGACGGCGAACTTGGTGGGCGGCGCGCCGCCTCGACCGATCGCCAGATAAATCCTGATGCCTGCCCGGGCCACCTCGGTGACGCCGACGCCGCGTCCGTGCACCCGCGCGATTTGCTGTACCCAGATCACCCCGTAGTGCTCGCCCCGCGTCGCCAGACGGGGCACCCGGATGGTGACCCGGTCCATGATCGACGCCCCTGGGCGGAGGTTGACGCTCGGATGCTGCACGGTGATCCAGCCGGTCAGCTCGCTGCGGGCATGCCCGGCGTCGCCGATGAAGTATCCGTGCTTGATGTGAGCGGCGTCTGGATAGACGGACAGGTGAGCTTGTTTCGATTCCTGGTTCATGACCAGGATCCGGCGGCTGATGACCATGCCAGGACGAAGGAAATCAATGATGTAACGCAAACCTCGGGGATTGTGCGCCTCGGAGACAGGTACGTCCACGAGGCGGACGCCGAACCGCTGCGGGCTCTGGCTTGTCGAAAGCGTGGTCGCCGCGACGGCGGTAGCCGGGACAATTGTCCCGGCCACCGCCGTCAGCATGATCACGCCGAGCACTCGGCGCACGATCGTTCTCCTGACTGTTTCGTAATGGCTAGTTCTGATGCGGGCCTTAGGATATGGAGTGGGCGAGCGTCGCGGTGTAGGTGCCGAACACCGCGGCGTCAGGAATGCTGACCGTAAGCGCCGGATTCCACGAGGCCGAGTTATCCCCGACCCCGGACGACGCGACGACGACCGGCTGCGAACTGCTCGACAAAGTAACGTCGTCTCCGGTGACCGTGACATTGCCGGTTTTCGTGATGAAACCGGGATCATAGTTGACATCGCCCGCCGGTATTGTCTGGGCGGGCAGCCCCGTGCCTGTGATGAAGTCCGAGGACGACGCGGTCACCGTCCAGGCCGCGGACAGCAGTGCCCGTTGGTCGTTGACAGAAACGGTGCCGATGTTGCCAGTCAGGTTGGTGCCCGGTGCGCCAGAGCCGAGATTCGCCGCGGTCGGCGCCGAGATCGTAAGCTCACCGCTGGTCACCGCGAAGGTCACCGTCGTGTCGGGGTCGGTCCCGGCCTGAGCGTTCCCGGCATGATGGGAATGCCCCCCGCGCATCGGGTGCGCCTGTCCGCCGGCCCCCGAGCCGTGCGTTGCGGCGAAAGCGGCGGCCGGTACCAGCAGAATCCCCGCGACCGCCGCGGAACTGAGCATTATTGCCATTGACCTTCGCATGAATCCCCCAAGTAGCGGCCGGGCGTTTGCTCGGCCGATGACGAAAGACGATTGCTCGCCTAAGGCGACGTCCGGGCAATGAGTTACCCTTAGTGGATGACCATAAACACTCGATAGCTATTCTTAGCGGCGACACGCCGAGAAGTTAACTGACGGATTCTTGCCGTTGAATATAAGGGTCAGCTGGAGAATCAAGGACTGACCTCCAAGCTGATGTTTGCCCAGTTTCCTCCCGGACTCATGGTGAAGCTCGTACTGGCGTGAACCACCGCGTTTGTATAGGTCCCGAAATGCGCGGTGCCACCGCCGGCCAGGACCGCGATCCCGGTCGGAGTGACAAAGCTTCCGCCATTGCTTGACCCGAGGAAGGCGATCTCCTTGTCGGTGCTGGTCTGAACGGTGAGCCCCGCCGTGGCTGGCCCGGCCGTACCACGGCCGGTGCAGCTTGAGCAGCTCAGCACCGACTCGCCCGCCGCGAGTTCGACGGCATCCAGCCATACCGTCGCGGTGCCAAGGGCGACGAAGCTCACGGTGACCGGGGTCGGCCCGGCGCCGTTGCCGGTTGCCTTGAAGACGTAGAGAAAGCTGGTACTCAAAGCGGTCGGGTAGGTCTCGCTGGCGACCTGCGTGACGCTGGTGAACGGGCCGCTGACGGCGCTGACGGTGCCCCCGGTCAGCGCCGACACATAGACGAAGATCAGTTCGCCGCGGCCAGAGGTTGTCGTCGCGTCCGGCCCGGTGCAGGTGAGGATGCTGCACGTCGCCGTGCCGCTGCCGATGTCAGTCGCAAAGGGGTCGGTGGTGGTGTTGGCCTGAGCCTGCGGGCTCGCCCAGTTGTCGTAGACGGCGTGCAGCGTCCAGGTGTAGGAGGTGCCTGCCAGGAGCCCGGTGGCCGTGCAGGACGTCGCACCTGACGTCGGGGTGGCCGAGCAGCCAGCGAGCGTCCCGGGCGACTGGGACAGGGTGTAGCCAGTCCGATTGAATGGAGCGGCCCACGACAAGCTCGCGGTCGACTGCCCTGTCGCCGTGGCCGTGAAGGTGGTCGGGGTGGCGATCGTGGCAGCGGTCATACCAGCCTGCCGGGACGCCGGAGTACTTGAGAAGAGAGCGAACGCCACGCTTGGCGTCGCCAGCGCCACGGACGCCACTATCGTCGCGCCCACGGAGGCGAGCCTGCGATGTTGCTTCGGTGTCATCTCAGCTCCAGTTGAACGAGCCGCTCGGCGTGCACGGCGATCCAGCCGCCGGCGTGGTCGTGCAGGACAAGGCGTTGCCGCCACCGGACTGCACGGCATGGGTGGTCAGGATGATCTGCGCTGCCCCGCCCTGGTATCCCGTGGTCGAGGTCGCCGGTACAGCCGCCGCGATGCTGAAGGTGACCGTCGCGCTGGAGAACGCGGTCGTGGCCACAAGTTCGTTGTCGAGCTCGTAGCAGGTGGAACCGCTTGGGGCGCTGCCCGGGCACGTCGTTGACGAAGTGGGCGCTGTATAGGTGACCGACGGGCTGGACGACGTGATCGTGACCGTGAGGTCGTTCGCTGAGTCACCAGGGTTGTAGAGCTTCGTGCCGCCCGCTCCCGCCTGGGTCTCGATAAGAACGTCGGCTGCGAGATAAGCCGACACTGATCCGGAGTAGGTGGCGGTGAACGTGCAGGTCTGCGGCGAGGCGCCGGGAAGCAGGCCGGACACCGGGCAGGTCGTGATGGCGCTGTTGGCCAGTGTCACTTTCCCGGCGGCGAACGAATTGGCATCGCTCGCCCGTGCGACGGAGAACAGCGCCAGGGTGACGGCGGTAGCGGTAAAGGAGAGAGCGACGACGAGCGCCAGGAAACCCGCGCTGCCTCCAAGCCTACGCACGATTCCGCTTTTGGCCGATGTCTTGCGCTTGCGACGCATGTTCTGTCCTGATGATGTGAATAGATAGCTCACTAAGCGGCCGGATGACCCGAGGGTGCGGTGCGGGCCTGTGCCCGCACCGCACCCCGCCGCGCGACCGCTACCCCAAGGCCGCGCATTGGCCGTCTAACTCCAGCCGAATCCGGTGCCGGCCAGGCACTGAGCGCCGATGACGGGCGTGGTGATGGTCGAGCACTTCAGCACGTTGGCGGCCGTGTCCTGGACGGCATGGATGGTCAGCACCACATCGGCGTTGCCGGTGGCCGCAGAACCCGCCGGTAGGGCATAGTCGAGGTTGAGCGTGACGGTTTTGCCGGAACCCACAGGCGTGGCGGTCGCGAGCAGGTCCGCCGTGTTGTTGTAGATGGGGCCGGTCGCCGGAGGATCGTTGAGCGGCAATGTCGTCGACACCGCGGTGGTTGCGGTGTCGGCCAGGAACGTCGTTCCCTTCGTCAGTGCATCTGGGGTGTCGCCGCTCACGTAGGTGAGCGGGGTTCCGGTTCCGGCTCCATTTGGGTCCACTAGGTAGAGCTGGAGCCCGGTTCCGCTTCCGTCGTACAGCGACGGCCCGGTCCCGGCGTTTGGGTTATATACTGATATGTCAACGGCGAGATACGCGTTGACGCTACCGGTGTAGGTAACCGCGTAGGAGCAGCTACCGAGTGAAGTGTCGCCTATCGGCGCGTTGGCTGACGAGTTGCCTGGCACAATGCCGGCAATTTGGCACCTGACCTGGGTAGGCGTCCCCAGAGTGACTGTCCCCGTCGAGAAGGTGTTGGGAGAGCTGGTCACACTGGCGCTGAACAGGCCGAAGGTGAAGCTCGTGGCCAGCGTCGCCACCGCCCCCAGTGTCGTCGCCGTGGCGGCCACGAGCGCCAGCCGTCTCTTTGCTGCTGATCTCATTTCCTTTTCCCCCTGAATAGTGCGAGTAGTTCCTGCCGATCTGATGCCTAGCGTGGCCGGTGGCGGCGGCCGGGCTCGTGGCACGATCGGAGTCGTGTCCGGCATCGCGCTCAGGCCTCGGCGTTCCGGCGGTGCGAGCCGGAGTCGGCGCTCGCGCGCTTGTCCAGCTTCCTGGCCATCCGGAACAGCGGCCCGGCGGCGAAGAACAAGATGACGGAGACCAGCAGCAGGCCCATGATCAACGGCTGATGCAACGCGCTCAGGAGGTAACCGCCGTCGCGGATCGAATACTGATAGACCCCGACAACGTTCTTGGCCGGCCGCAGAATGAGATCCTGGCCTTGGTTGGCGTCGCCTTTGGTGTAGTAACCGACACGGTGCTTTTTTACCTTGATGCCGACGATCCGGTGAGTAATGATCACCGCGCTGCCCAGCGCCTCACGGAAGCTGATGATCTGGCCCACGTGCAGGTGCCTGGTTTCCGACGGCGTGACCTGGCTATCGATGATCACGTCTCCGGTATCGATGACCGGTGCCATTGACCCGGAGACCACGGTCATCACCGGATGCCCGAACGCCATGTACTGGCCCTGCGATGACATGTGGCTGGCGATCGCCACGACGATCGCCGCCGCAGCGAGCATGGCGATCAGCACCGTCATGCCGGTCGAAAAGATCTCAAGCACCTTGCGCCAGCGCCTGGTGCGGGCCGGCTTGGGTAGCGCGTGACCCGGCATACGCCCGGATGCACCGTTCGTGTCGATCGTCAGCATGTCGTCATCTCCAGGTGAAAGTGCCACTCGCCGGGCACGGGTGTCCGATTGTCCTTGCGTTGCAGGTCGCGGGTAGCGGATCGGCCGGTGCCTGAACCGCTTGCGCGATCAGGGCTACCTTCGCCTCCCCGCCCTGATAGGGATTGCCGGCCGCCGCGACAAAGAGCGGCCTGAGGGTGAACGTGACCGTGTCACCGCGGCGGAAGACGAGGCGACCAGAGCGGCCGTGCGGTGCAGCTAGATCGTCCTGCTCGGTCCAGCAGGTGAACCCGGCCGGGCAGTTCTTGCCCGTGCTGCCGGGTCCCGTCGGGACAGTGAACTTGTGGTGACCGTCGGTCAGTGTCATGGTCAGGCCAGCGGTATTCGTCCCGTCATAGAGCAGCGTCCCGCCTGACCCGGCTCTCGATCTGACAATTACGGTGAGCGCCAGGTGGGCGGGGATGGAGCCCCGGTAGGTCACCGACAAGGTGCAGGTCACTGAGCCGGTGAGGTCACCGGGAGCCAGGAGACCGTAGTCGCACACCTGCGTGCCCGAGCCGTTGACGCGCATCGTCACGGTGCCGGCCGAGGCAAAGCCGTGGCCAGAGCCGGTGAGGATCTGCGCGGCTACGACGAAGCCGGTCAGCATCCCGCTGATGCCCGTGATCAGCCCGACGGTGTACAGAACCCGCCAGCGCCAGCGCCTGCCCACCCGGGCTGCACCGCGGCTGACCAGAGTCACCAGGGAATTCATCGCCTCCGCGCTCCCCGGACCGAGGCTCGGCCGCGCAGCGGCTCGAAGAAGATGACACGCTGGGTGACGGTGGTCGAAGCGCTGGGCGAAAAGCCTGGTACATCCGGCGTGAACTTCGCGAAAATAGCGTGCGATCCTGGCCGCAGGCTCGTGACGATCAGGGATGCCGACTTACCGTGGCGGGTATCCACGGGCGGGCCAAGACGAGCCGACTTGATGCAGGCCGAGGCTGGTGAGCCTGACGGCAAGCGGCGCGGATCGATGCACAAGTAAAAAGTCACGTCGCCAGCCGGCTGAGCCCGCACTAGGCGGCGCACCTCGACGGTCGCGCGGAAGACCACCGGCAGGTCGGCCTCCGACGGGTTGGGAAAGGAGGTCAGGTGAACGGAGGTCGCCGTGCCAGGGTTCCCGGTGGTCGCTTCGCCTGAGTAGCTGAGCGGGAACCTGGCCCGCTGGCATCGATCGCCGACCCGGCGCGCGAGGCGTATGGCCAGTGAAACCGTCGCCGAGGCGCGGGCTGGCACCAGTGCGCGCAGGCCGGTGATGGTCAACGCGGGCGGGGACCCCGCGAAGGCCTCTGCGTCGATAGTCAGGCCCGCGACCGGGCATCGGGCCGGGACCGCCGATACGACGATCGTCACCTTCCTGAGCGTGATCGCCCTCCTGCCCGGGTTGGTTGCCCTAAGGATCAGCCGGGATGAGAGCCCTGGGGCGAGGTCGCCCACAGTGCCGGAAAGGCCGAAGTCGGTACCCGAGGTGAGCAGGGCAGTAGCAGCCAGCCTCGGATCCGGATTGCCCCCGGACTGGAGGATGCTCACGACGCCCACGACGCAGGCAAGCGCACCAGCAGCGGTTAGGATCCTCACTCGGCCGCCGAGATGATCAGCTCTCAATACCATGCGGAATCGGTTCCCCCCGACTCATTCCGACTGACCTGATTCCCGGGCTAAACGCCATCGACAAGTCCGGCAGGTGTCAAAATACTTAGCTCCGCACCCGGCAGCGCATACGCTTACACGACCGTTAAGTGAGAGCGCCACGTTTGCGAAGAACGCATTTAGCAACCCGATTCGGGTGACCAGTCTGACCTGGGGTTATGCGACCAGTCCAGGTGGCTGCGTCCTTCCATCTGGCTAACTTCTGTGGCGAGACTCTACAACGATGACCAGAAGGCGACCGACAAGAACTCGCGGTTCTATGAAATTTATTGGCCGATTCCAAAATCTGGCTGTGACGACATACGCGAGGGACAGAGAAGGCTCGCCTCTGCCCTATCGACCCCCCGGCTAGTCGGTCTCATGACCTCAACCCGAGTGCCTGTGGCGCAGTCCCCTGGGTCGCCGTGTCCTTATCCGACGCGCTGTCAACGCCGCGAGCACGGCGGTCAGGGCCACCGCCAAGCCGGCCAGGGCGAACCCCGTGAGATCGCCTCGACGAGTGCCGGCGACCGGGCTGGCGCCGGCTGGTTGTCCGGCGCTGGCGTACCCCGGCACCCTGTCGAGGTGGGCGGCACAGACGGTCGTCTTGCCGCCGATGGCACACGCGACGGCCGCCAACCTGGCCACCCCGCGTGGCAGTGTCTTCAGCCGGGCACTCATGAGGAACGTTGCCGCCCCGCCGGGGCTCAGGCTGGCCTGCCAGGTGACTATGCCGTGGGTCGCGTGACTACGCGGGGTCGCCGCGATGAACGTCAGGTAGGCAGGAAATGTCAGCGTGATCTTGAGGTTGCTTGCCCGCTCCGTCCCGCCGTTCCTGACCTGGACCGTGTAACGCAGCAGATCACCAGGTTGAGCCTGGTGCCTTCCGTCAATGATGCTGATAGTCAGGCCGGGCACGGCGGGCAGATGGGTCCGGCGAGTCACAGCGGGCGTCGACCGCGCGGTCCTACTCGGGTGACTCGCCAGATCAGCGGCTCGCGCGCTGGTGGCACCGTAGAGCGCAGGCAGCGCGATCGCCGTGGTCAGCAAGGTGGTGGCCAGCAGGGTCGTGGTCATCGCGAGGCCGCCTGCGCGAAGCACGCTCTGACTACTTAGAGTTCTTGTCACGCTACAGAGCGTGACACAAACTCGCGCTGGTCACAGTAGCAACTCGGAATTGTAATAGAGTCCCCTCGGGGCGGGAGAATGCGCTCTTGCCGCCACGCTGCCGATTATGGTACCGGCTACCATATCCGCGGCCAGTGGCAGCAATGATGATGACTGGCCGGGATTCCTCTATAACGCGGCGAGTTGCCGGAGCTGTCCTATTCTCAGTCCATTATCAAGCTGAGCCCCCGCGTGCCCGTCCGTCGACGGCGGCGGAATCGTCGCGGTCGGAACCTTTGATCATGAAGGTCCTCACGAAGGGACTGGATTTCGCTCAGTCGACCTTTGCCGACGGCTGGCTGTTCACTGCGAACGACTCTGGGGTGTCCGCCTGGGCACCCTAGCCTCAGTGCTCCGCGGCCGTTGCTGTAGTTGGGGCGGGCGACGCAGTACCGCCGCACTGTCGTCACCGAGCAACCATCTACTGAAATATACTACTTTGTCGTATAGTCGTATTGTCGTAGCAATTCTTAGAGTCAAGATACCTTGCCGCGACCGGGCACAAATGATCTGGCTGAAATAACTGGGCCACATTCACCGGGCCGAAAGGACAGTTACGGAACCCCGGGAAGACAGGTATTCCGGCCCTACGCGGCAGTGGTCAAAAAAAGCAATCGTGGAGGTGAGCTTAAAAATTAGCAATCACTAGGAAGAAGAGGCAGCCATGTCCACCAAGCCACGGCGCACCTCGACCCCAGCGCCCGACGCCAAGGCCGACCGTTCACGCCGCCGCCGCACCAGGCTGCTGGTAATCGCCGGGGCCGTGGTGGTGCTGGCTGGCGGCGCTGCCGCCATCAGCCTCGTGGCTGGCCACGGCCAGCACGCGGGCGCCGCCACCACCGGATGCGCGGACTCACCCAGTTCGTGCGGGTACCCCGACGCTTCTAACAGCGGCGTCCCCGCCGGGACGACGCTCAAGTCGGTTCCGTCCCAGGTGTCCTCCGGCACCGGCTGGCACTACGACTCCCGCGGCTTCGTCCAAGTCGACGGCAACGGCGCCAACCTGACCGGCCTGTCGATCGTCGGCGGCGTCAACATCGTCGCAAACAACGTCACGCTGTCTAACGACAAGATCGTCGCCAACGGGGGGAACGCCATCGGCGTCAGCCTGCGCCACACCAGCGGCGTCACGATCACCCACTGCACCATCATGGGGACGGACACCGGCAGTGGCCGCATCCTGGCCGGCGTCAAGGACATCTTCGGTGACTCCACCGGCATCCAGATCACCAGCAACGACATCTCCATGTTCGAGACCGGGGTCCAGCTCGAGTCCGGACTGGTCAAGGACAACTACATCCACAACCCAGGGTTCATCGCCGCCGACCACACCAACGGCATCATGTCCAACGGCGGCACTGTCCCGCTGACCATCACGCACAACACCGTGTTCAACAACTTCGGGCAAGCCGACGCGATCGCCCTGTTCGAGGACTTCTCCCCCCAGGCCAACCGCACCATCAGCGACAACCTCGTGGCGGGCGGCGCCTACAGCATCTACGGGGGCGCGACCAAGACCAGCGAGCCGACGTCGAACATCGCCATCACCGGCAACCGCTTCGCCACCCAGTTCTTCGCCAAGGGCGGCGCATACGGGCCGATCGCCTACTTCGACTCGTCCGGGAAGGGTAACACCTGGTCGAACAACACCTGGGACACCAGCCGTCTGAGCATTCCATCGCCGTAGACCTACGTCACGTCCCGCGGACAGCGGCAGTGCCACCCGCCAGACGCAGGCGGGCGGCGCTGCTGATCGCCGGTGGCTGAAAGACTAGAGACGGGCACAATGGGTAGCTTCACCGCTACTGATCGTAGGGACATTGGAGGGATCGTCAGTCAAGATGGCCAGGATTCTTGTGGTCGACGACGAGCCAGACGAGCGGTTCCTGGTGGGAAGGGTCCTCCGGCGGGAGGGGCATGAGGTGACCGTTGCGGGCAACGGCGCCGCGGCGCTAGAGGCCGTGCGGGAATGCCCGCCCGACCTGGTGGTGACCGACATCATGATGCCGGTGATGGACGGCGTCGAGCTGATCCGACGGCTGCGTGGCGATCCTGTCACCGCGGCGATCCCGCTCCTGGCGGCGAGCGGGGATCCCCGTCTCGCCGGAGCCGCTGACGCGGTCCTTGCCAAGCCGTACGAGAACCATCAGCTTGTCGAGATAGTAACTGCCTTGCTGGAGAAAGGAAGTAGCGGGCGTTGAGGCAACTGGCTACCAGCATTGATGGGCTTGACCTGGTGCTCAACGGCGGACTGGAACCCGGATCGGTCGTGGTCGTGGCCGGTGCTCCGGGCACCGGGAAGACGATCCTTGCTCAGCAACTGTGCTTCGCTAAGGCAACCGCCGAGCACAAATGCGTCTACTACACGACCATGTCCGAGCCCCATGCCAAGCTGGTCAAGCACTTGGAGCAGTTCGCCTTCTTCGACCCGCGGGCCCTGGGGCCGATGGTCGAGTACATCCACGTGGGTGACTTCCTGCCGACTGAGCGAATGGGCGGGCTGGAGTCTTTGGTATCGGAGATCGTCCGAAAGACGCTGGACGAAGAGCCCGCGATCGTGGTGATCGACAGCACCAAGATGCTGGGCGACTTCGCCGACGAGCGCGAGTTGCGCCGCGCGCTGTTTGACCTGGCCGGCCGGATTTCCCGGACCGGCGCGGTGCTAATCCTTGTCGGCGAGTACACGCCTGAGGAGCTGCAGAGCGAGATCGTTTTCTCCCTGGCGGACGGCATCATCGAGCTGGCAAACGAGGCGCGCGAGCCGATCGACCGGCGGTGGCTCAGGATCACGAAAATGCGCGGCTCCAGCCACCGGTCGGGCAAGCATACCTTCCGGATCGGCCCGGCCGGCTTTGAGTTGTTCCCGCGCATCGAGACACTCCTTCCCCAAGAGGAGGCGCCGCTGGCAGGCCAGGTCCCCAGCGGCATCCCGGGCCTGGATGAGCTGATGGGCGGCGGAGCACGGCACGGCGACGCCAACCTCCTCACCGGACCCTCCGGCGTCGGCAAGACGATCTTCGGGCTTCGCTGGCTGGTCCACGGGCTGGAACACGGAGACGGCGGCCTGTACGTCACGTTCCAGGACACCGCCGCTCAGCTCGCCAGCGTGGCCATCGGATTCGGCTGGGACCTGCCGACCTACCGCGACACCGGCCAGCTTGTGATCTCCTACGTCCCGATGGGCGACCTGGACCTCGACGCCCTGGCCACGTCCGTGCGCTCCGAAATCTCACAGCATTCGATCAGGCGGGTGGTCATCGACAGCCTGTCCGAACTGGCGTTCGCCGCCCGCGAAGAGGAACGCTTCCCCGCCTACATGCGCAGTCTCGTCGGGCTCGTCCGCGCTGCAGGCAGTTCCTTGCTCCTCACCAGCGAAACCAGCAGCCACGGGAGCCTTGGCCACTCGCAGGAGGAACTGCTGTTTCTCTTCGACAACGTCATCGACCTGCGCTACATCGAAGATGAATCCCAGATAGGCCGCGCCGCGTACGTCGCCAAAATGCGCAGCAGAGCACATGCCATGACCCTGAGCAGGGTCACCATCACCGATCGCGGCCTCGAAATCGGGGCGGCGCTCGACCGGGTGACCGGCCGTCTCGGCTGGAGCGCGCTCCGAACGCATGCCCAATGGCAACCCGCCCAGACGGGCGACCAGCGTCCGCTTGGCCTGGGGTAGCTGACCTAGGCCCTTTGGCCCGGGCCGGAGTAACCACTGCGGACAGGACATCGTGCCCTAGCCGGGACCCGGGGAAGTCACGCAGAGTAGTGAACAGGTGACTCAAGCTGAGCATTCAGGGGGCGGGCATGACTACTGCATCCCGAACTACGAACCGCGGCGGCGATCGAGGCACTGCCACCCGCCAGCCTGACCTGGGCGCCATGGCCAGAGAAGCCGTCGTCAGCTTCCTGCACGAGGCATCGTCCTCAACCGCCCAGCGGCAGGCCGGTAGAGGTGCCCTCGCCGCCGGGGGCGCCGGGACTCAGGCGGGCGCCGCAGGCGCCGCTGCGCTCCAGCGCATCGAGGCCCTAGCAGCCAAGGTAGAGGCCGACATCGCCGCCGCTCTCCAGACACAGGTCGAACTGGAGGCCGGCGCGGGAGCCGCCGCCGAGGCTGCCATCCACGCGGCCCAGTCATCGTGGAACGCGGCCGCCGCGGCCGCCGAATCCGACCGGCAAGCGAAGATCAGCCTCCGCAAGGTCGCGCGGTACGTCACCATCACGATAGCGCTCCTGATTATCACCCTTCTCGCTATCGGACTGACCGCGACCGGTGCCCGCTAGCCGCAGCAGATTCTTGGCCAAGTCCGTACTAAGCGCGGCGGGATAAACAATTAAAGCTAGCTTAATGCCACGCCCGGGGTGCCTAAATGAATTTTTACGAGCTGCGACAGATGTACGTTGACTAAAACAGGCTCGTCGGGGCACAGATTTAATGCACTGCCATGGTCGATCGTTCCGTCGCAGGGAGGGTAATCGTGACTAAGCCGCCGCATTCGGATGCCCAGGCCAGTCGCGACTTGATACGCACTCAACTGGCCGACTCGCTAGTCGAATCGTCGGATGACGCCATCGTCGCGAAGACTCTCGACGGGCTGATCACAGCCTGGAATCGGGGTGCCGAGCAGATATACGGGTATTCGGCGCAGGAGATAATAGGTCAGCCGATGACTGTGCTCTGCCCGCCGGACCGGGCAGGCGAGGTGCGGGCTTTCCTAGCGAAGATACGCAATAACGAGCGCATCTCGCATTTCGAGACAGTGCGCCAGCGGAGAGACGGCACGACGTTCGCTGCCTCAGTCACCGTTTCCCCTATTCACGACGAAACGGGCAGGCTGGTGGGCGCCTCGTCCATCGCCAGGGACATGACCGAACAGCAGCATCTCAGAGCCGCCCGGGAGCAACTTCGGCGCGCGGACGACCTCAAGACGGCCAACCAGAAGCTGGAGAGCTTCACCTACTCGGTGGCCCACGATCTGCGGGCCCCGCTGCGCGCGCTCAGCGGCTACAGCCTCGCGTTGCTTGAGGACTACGCGGACGTGCTCGACGATAACGGTAAGGGCTATGCCGAGAGGATCGGGGCCGCCAGCGAGCAGATGGCGACGCTCATCGACAGCCTGCTGCATCTATCCCGGATCGCGCGAGCCGAGCTGAGCCCGCAACCGGTCGACCTCGGGACCATGGCCTCGGATATCGCCGACGAACTCCAGCGCCAGGACCCTGATCGGCGGGTTCGGTTCGCCATCCAGCGCCCTGCTCAGGTACGAGCAGACCGCGAACTACTCCGTACGGTCTTGCAGAATCTGCTAGGCAACGCGTGGAAGTTCACTGCGCACTCCGATGACGCCTCGATCGCCTTCGGTACGTGCCCCGCCGAAAACGGCAGGCAGTGTTTTTACGTCCGCGACAACGGAGCGGGCTTTGACGCCGCCTACGCTGACAAGCTTTTCATCCCGTTCCAGCGGCTCCATGCGGCGAACGACTTCGCCGGAACCGGCCTCGGCCTGGCCAGCGTCCAGCAGATCGTTGAACGCCACGGTGGTCAGGTTCGGGCGGAAGGCGCCGTCGGCCAAGGTGCGTGCTTCTATTTTTCTCTCAACGAGGCAGGCGACCAATGACTACTGAGCACATCCTGCTGGTCGAGGACAATCCCGACGACGTCGCGCTGACGCTCAGAGCGCTGCGGAAGAATAATTTTCCTCACGAGGTCAGCGTAGCCCGCGATGGCGCGGAAGCCCTCGATCTCCTTCTGGCTGACGGCTCCGCTGACGAAGCGCCGCCTGGCCTTATCCTGCTCGACCTCAACCTGCCTAAGATCGACGGGCTTGAGGTTCTGCGCAGGCTTCGGGCCAGCGACCGGACCCAATTCATCCCCGTGATCGTCCTGACCAGCTCCAAGCTGGAAGAGGACATCGCCTCCGCCTACCGCGGCGGCGCGAACGCCTTTGTGCGCAAGCCAGTGAGTTTCAGCGAGTTCACCGATGCGGTGCGGACGCTCGGAATCTTCTGGCTCTTGCTCAATGAACCATGGCCAGCGAAGGGGGAATCATGACCGCGGGAGACCTGCGCGGTGGGGCGGAGACGGAAAGGCGCCCGGAGCGTGCGGCGCGCATCCTGATCGTGGAGGATGAACCCTGGGATGCCGAGCAGGCGCAGCGCCTCCTGACTGGCGCCGGCCTTGCCTTCACGGCGGTTGTCGTCGATGACGGACCGTCCTTCACCGAGCAGCTCACTTCCTTTCGGCCAGATGCGATTCTTTCCGACTACCACCTTCCAGGCTTCTCTGGTGAGACCGCGCTCAAGATCGCGCAAGAGCAGTGTCCGCAGGTGCCGTTCATCTTCTGGTCCGGTGTCCTGGGAGACGAAGCAGCGGTCGGGCTCATCAAGAAGGGCGCGACGGACTTCGTACTGAAGGACCGGCCCGCGCGATTGCCGGACGCGATCAAGCGGGCACTCGGGGATGCCGCGCAGCGGGCGAGGCTAGCTCAGCTCGAGGTACAGCTGCTTGAGGCTCAACGCCTGGCCAGTCTCGGCCACCTGGGGGCCGCTGAGGAGGCGATGAACCTCACCCGGCAGATGCTCGCCGCAGCCCGCGAAGAGGCGATGGATCCGGCGGATACTCCAGATCCCTGACCGCCTAGCCAGGATTAGCGATGTCACTGTCAGTGACAGTGGTGTCACGGTACGGAAAGCGACGGACATGCGACAGTTCACCGATCCCATCTATGCCGGGTTGCTGGAGGCGGCACCGGACGCCACCGTATGCGTGGACTCCAGCGGCCTGATCGTGCTGGTGAACGCGCAGGCCGAGCGGCTGTTCGGGTATCCGCGCGGGGAGCTGGTCGGTCAGCCGGTGGAGATGCTGGTTCCCGACGCGGTCAGAGCCAGGCATCCGGACCTGCGCGCCGGATACGCGGCCGACCCGCAGCCCCGGCAGATGGGGGCGGGCCTGGAACTGTCCGCGCGGCGCCGGGATGGCACTACCTTCCCCGCCGAGATCGCCCTATCCGCCCTCGACACCGACCAGGGCCTCCTCGTGTCAGCCGCCATCCGCGACATCACCCAGCAGCAGCAGGCCGCGCTGGCTCAGTCACGGCTGGCATCAATCATTCAGTCATCGCACGACGCGGTGATCGGCAAGACGCTCGACCAGGTTGTGACTAGCTGGAACCCGGCTGCGGAGCGGCTGTACGGGTACACCGCGAGCGAGATGATCGGCCAGCAAGTCCAGATCTTGTTCCCGGAGGCGGAGCGGGAACGGGAGAATCGGATGCTGACCGCGGTCGTCCGCGGTGAGCGGGTCGACGAGCACAAGACCCAGCGGATCCGCAAGGATGGGTCGGTACTCACAGTCTCGCTGACGTTGTCGCCTATTACCGATGCGCTCGGAAAGATCATCGGAATCGCTACCGTGGCCCGTGATTTGACCGAGCGGCAACGAGCCGAGGCTCGATTTACCGGGTTGCTGGAGGCGGCACCGGACGCCATGGTGTGCGTGGACTCCGGCGGCCTGATCGTGCTGGTGAACGCGCAGGCCGAGCGATTGTTCGGGTATCCGCGCGGGGAGCTGGTCGGTCAGCCGGTGGAGATGCTGGTTCCCGACGCGGTCGAGGCCAGGCATCCCGGCCTGCGCGCCGGGTACGCGGCCGACCCGCAGCCCCGGCAGATGGGGGCGGGCCTGGAACTGTCCGCGCGACGCCGGGATGGCACTACCTTCCCCGCCGAGATCGCCCTATCCGCCCTCGACACCGACCAGGGCCTCCTCGTGTCAGCCGCCATCCGCGACATCACCCAGCAGCAGCAGGCCGCGCTGGCTCAGTCACGGCTGGCATCAATCATTCAGTCATCGCACGACGCGGTGATCGGCAAGACGCTCGACCAGGTTGTGACTAGCTGGAACCCGGCTGCGGAGCGGCTGTACGGGTACACCGCGAGCGAGATGATCGGCCAGCAAGTCCAGATCTTGTTCCCGGAGGCGGAGCGGGAACGGGAGAATCGGATGCTGACCGCGGTCGTCCGCGGTGAGCGGGTCGACGAGCACAAGACCCAGCGGATCCGCAAGGATGGGTCGGTACTCACAGTCTCGCTGACGTTGTCGCCTATTACCGATGCGCTCGGAAAGATCATCGGAATCGCTACCGTGGCCCGTGATTTGACCGAGCGGCAACGAGCCGAGGCTCGATTTACCGGGTTGCTGGAGGCGGCACCGGACGCCATGGTGTGCGTGGACTCCGGCGGCCTGATCGTGCTGGTGAACGCGCAGGCCGAGCGATTGTTCGGGTATCCGCGCGGGGAGCTGGTCGGTCAGCCGGTGGAGATGCTGGTTCCCGACGCGGTCGAGGCCAGGCATCCCGGCCTGCGCGCCGGGTACGCGGCCGACCCGCAGCCCCGGCAGATGGGGGCGGGCCTGGAACTGTCCGCGCGACGCCGGGATGGCACTACCTTCCCCGCCGAGATCGCCCTATCCGCCCTCGACACCGACCAGGGCCTCCTCGTGTCAGCCGCCATCCGCGACATCACCCAGCAGCAGCAGGCCGCGCTGGCTCAGTCGCGGCTGGCATCGATCGTCGAGTCCTCGAATGATGCGGTGATCGGGCAGACGCTCGACCGGGTGATCACGACCTGGAATCCGGCGGCGGAGCGGCTCTATGGCTATTGCGAGGCCGAGATGATCGGCGCGTCCGCCTACAAGCTGACGCCCGGCGAGCATCTCGTCGCCGAGCGCGAGAATGGGCAGGCCATTGTCCGCGGGGAGCAGCTTGAGCCGTATCAGACCCAGCAGCTTCGCAAGGACGGAACCAGGGTTGCGGTATCGGTCACCTTGTCCCCGATCACGGACCGGCAGGGACGGATCATCGGCATGTCCGGGGTGTCGCGGGACATCAGCGCCCAGGAAGAGGCTGAGGCTCGGTTCCGGGGGCTGATGGAGGCGGCACCGGACGCGACGGTGTGCGTGGACCAGAGCGGACTGATCGTGCTGGTGAACGCGCAGGCCGAACGGCTGTTCGGGTATCCGCGGGAGGAGCTGGCCGGTCAGCCGGTCGAGATGCTGGTCCCCGACGCGGTCAGAGCCAGGCATCCGGACCTGCGCGCCGGATACGCGGCGGCTCCCCGGCCCCGGCAGATGGGCGCGGGCCTGGAGCTGTCCGCGCGGCGCCGGGATGGTTCTACCTTCCCGGCCGAGATCGCCCTGTCCGCCCTCGACACCGACCAGGGCCTTCTCATCTCCGCCGCCATCCGCGACATCACCCAGCAGAAGCAAGCGCGCGACGATCTCGTGCGGACCAACCAGAACCTGCAATCGTTCTCGTACTCCCTAGCGCACGACCTGCGGACCCCGATCCGTTCGCTGGCCGGGTTCAGCACCGCCCTCATCGAGGATTACGCCGACAAACTCGGCCAGGATGGCCGCGACTACCTTCAGCGGATCGAGGACGCTAGCAAACATATGGGGCAGATCCTCGATGACCTGCTGCACCTGTCCAGCGTTTATCGGACTGAGGTCACCCTTGCGCAGGTTGATCTCGGTGCCGAGGCAGCCAGCATCGCAGCGGAAATCCAGCATCAGGACCCCGGCCGCAGCGTTCGCTTCACTATCCAGCAGCCAGCTCAAGCGCTGGCCGACCGCGCCCTTATCCGCGAAGTACTGCGTCACCTACTGGATAACGCCTGGAAGTTCACCACAGGTCGCGAGGACGCCTCCATAGAGTTTGGCCTGGACCCAATCGCGGACGGGCGTGTCTGCGCCTATGTAAGGGACAACGGGGCAGGCTTCGACTCCGCCTACGTGCACAAGCTATTCACGCCATTCCAGCGCCTGCATACCACGCAGGAGTTTCCTGGCACTGGCGTTGGTCTCGCGAGCGTGCGCCAGATAGTGGACCGCCACGGTGGCCGCACCTGGGCCGATGGCGCTCGCGGCCAGGGCGCAACGTTCTTCTTCACCCTTCCGGCAGCGGAACCCCGCGGGCAACTGGATTAGCGCGAGACGCGAGGGAAGGCAAACAGGATACTCACAGTAAGTTTTAGTAACGTTCGGTGACTAGACAGGACCCGGGGGGAGAAAGTCAGTGACATCGACTGCTAAGGCCAAGGTCAGAGTCGGCTCGAATGGGGGCACCAAGGCGACATCGTCAGAGACTCTGAAGGACGAGATGGTCGCGTACCTGCGTCAAGACCGGGAGAAGCTGCGCAGGGAATGGGCGCAAGCCGTCGTCGCCGATGGCGGCCAGTGGCTGGGCGCGACGCCAGCGGAACAGGAATCGCAGTCGGCGACGATCTGCGACACCTGGGTCGACTCCCTCGATACCGCGAACTACCGACGCGCGACGGAGAACGCAGAGCGGATGGCGACGCAGGCGGCCCGAGGCGTGACTAGCCCCGAGGGGATCCTCGGTGCGATGCTCGCGTTGCGAGACGGGTACTGGCGCAGCCTGTCCCGTTACTACCTTGAGGATCCCGATCGGCTCATTGCTGCCCTCAAGGTTTTCGAGCCTGTCTCCAACAAGATCCTTGTCATGGTGGCGATGGCGTTCGGAGCGGAGAGGGAGAGGGTGATGCGGCAGCAGCAAGAGGCGATCCGGGAGCTTTCGACTCCGGTAATGCGGGTCCGTGATCAGCTCCTGATCCTGCCGATTGTCGGCCTGATCGACACTGACCGGGCCAGGCAGCTGACTGAGCAGTTGCTCACGGCGATCAGGGAGTTCCGTGCCATGGTTGTCGTGATGGACATCACCGGCGTCGGCGCGGTCGACTCAAAGGTCGCGAATCACCTGATTCAGACGGTGGACGCGGCGCGGCTGCTCGGAACGGACGTCATCATGACTGGCGTGTCACCCGCTGTCGCCCAAACGATCGTCACTGTGGGCGTCGACCTGTCCCGTATACATACGGTCGGAGACTTGCAGGGCGGTATCGACCTCGCCGACCGGATGCTCGGCTTTAGAGTCGTCCGTGAGGAGCCAGGCGCGACCCCGGCTGATTCGTCGAGCATCGCGTAACTCGGCCATGCCTGTCCCAATCCTCGCGCAAGCACCGTATCTGATCGCGTCAGTGCAAGACGCTCTGACCGACGCCGATCTTGTCGGGCTCCAAAACGACCTGCTCATGGAGGCCCAAAAGCGCCGCAGTCAGGGGGTCGTAGTGGACGTGACATCCCTCGACGTGATCGATTCGTTTTCGGTGCGCACATTGCAGAGCATGGCCATCATGCTTCGGCTTCGCGGCGTCGAGACAGTCATCGTGGGAGTCCAGCCCAGCGTGGCGATAGCGATGGCGGAACTGGGAGTGAGCATCCTGGACGTCCGCACGGCGCTGGATCTCGACGAGGGCCTCGCCTACCTGCGGGCGAGACCGCAGGGGAGAGCTGATCGTGGACGGTGAAACGCGAGTCCAGATCAACGAAGAATCCGACATCCTGCAGGCCCGCATGCACGCGCGTGAACTCGCGGCTGGTCTCGGCTTTGACGCCACTAGTCAGACGCTAATTGCGACCGCCATCTCGGAACTGGCGCGCAACATTCTGAAGTACGCACGCAGCGGAGAACTCCTGCTCCGGCCGGCAACCAAGAACGGAGCCGGGGGTATCACGATCGTCGCGTCCGACGAGGGACCTGGCATAGCCGATGTGGCGCTGGCGATGACCGATGGGTTCTCGACCGGCCGAGGACTTGGGCTCGGCCTGCCGGGAACGAAACGATTGATGGATGACTTTGATCTGGTCTCCGAGGTCGGGAGTGGAACGGTCGTCACCACAGCACGGTGGGTGCGTCCGACATGACCCTCACCACCGGCGTGACCGCCTGGATCGCGTGGGCAGCGGCCGGCGCTCCTATCCCTGGCGAAACCAGCTCGGGCGACGGGTACCTCGTCCTCCCGCGGGAACTACGAACCGTCATAGCCGTCATGGACGGCCTGGGGCACGGACCTGAGGCTCACGAGGCTTCGAACGCGGCCATCGCGACCATCGCCCAGATCCCTGACGCGCCACTCCCAACCTTGTTCGAGACCTGCAACGAGGCGCTGCATCGCACTAGGGGGGTGGTGATGACCATCGCGTCGATCGCCGAGGACGGCCGGATGGAGTGGCTAGGCGTCGGCAACGTCGAGGCGATCGTGGTGCGCCCTGCCCTACCGAACCAACACGAGGGAGTGCTGGCCCGCGGTGGCGTCGTCGGCTGGCGGCTGCCGTCTCTTCGCCTGCGCGACTCTCGCCTGGACGCCGGTGACTTGCTCGTCATGGCGACCGATGGGATCCGGGCCGACTTCGCCAGCTCCATCGACCCGACCCTTGCTCCCGATGTCATCTCCTCGGCCATCCTGCAGAAGAGCGGCCGAGGCAACGACGACGCGCTCGTCCTAGCCGCCCGCTACGACGGCGACCGAGAATGAGCTCCCGGCTGCGGCTTGACTACGCAGCCGCCCTGCGCGCATATCTGGCAAAAGCGGACGAGGCCGCGCTCGAGGCTGCCTACGAACTAGGCCGCGTCGCCATGGCCGACGGCACCGGGGCTATCGATATCGTCAGAGTCCACGCCGAAGCACTGAAGTCCGTACTCGGTGCCAGCCAGGCCGCCAGCTTTGTGCGTTCAAGCGCCTTTCTGATCGAATGCCTCGCTCCCCTCGAAATGGCCCACCGAGGATTCATGGAGGCGAACCGTACGCTCCAGACGCGCAACGCGGACCTTGAACGGACCAATAGAAATCTGAAATCGTTCGCCTATTCCCTCGCGCACGACCTGCGCACGCCGTTGCGCGCGGTCGCCGGTTACAGCGTCTTGCTCAGGGAAGATTGCGCGGATGGCCTCGGGAATGACGGCCGCGACTACGCCGAACGGATCGAGGCTGCCGGCGAGCAGATGGGTCAGGTTCTCGACGCTGTGCTGCAGATGTCCTTGTTCGCACGGGCAAGGCTTGAATGCCAGCAGATTGATCTCGGCTCCGAGGTAGCCAGGATCGTCGAGGAACTTCAGCGGCAGGACCCGGATCGGCACGTTCGGCTTACCATCGCCCAGCCAGCCTGGGTGCTGGCTGACCGCGCGCTCATCCGCACGGCGCTGCAAAACCTGCTGGATAACGCCTGGAAATTCACCTCCGGCCGGGACGATGCCTCGATCGAGTTCGGGATGACACCGGCCGAGGATGACCGCGTCTGCTGCTACGTGCGCGACAACGGCGTTGGCTTTGATCCCGCTTACGTCGACAAGCTATTCACGCTCTTCGAGCGGCTGCACACCACGAGTGAATTCGCGGGCGCCGGCGTAGGCCTCGCAAGCGTGCGGCAGATCGTGGAACTCCACGGCGGTCGTGCGTGGGCGCAGGGTGCGGTCGGCGCCGGTGCGACGTTCTCATTCACCCTGCGAGCAGCGGAACCTCAGTGACGGGTGGTGCGTCCGGGATCAAGCAGCCGACCGTGGCTGACACCGCGAGCAGGGGTATGGCGCGCCTCGTAGCCACTCCCCGGGCGCTCGCGCTCGCATTGGCGTTGTTCCTGATCCTGTTCGCTGGCAGCGCAGCCCTCTCGGTGCGGGCCTATGTGCTCTACGGGACTGCTAACTCCGTCACCTCGGGCGTCGTCAATGCGAGCAACAAACTGTTGATCGAGTTGCTCAACGCCGAGACTGGCCAGCGCGGCTTTTTGCTGACCGGCAAGCCCATCTATCTTCAACCCTACGATAATGCGCTCTCGGCGGTCCCACCCGACCAGCAGCGTCTCGGCACGCTGGTCTCAACGGTCCCTGGCGGCCGGCAGGACGCCGTTCGGCTCAATACCCTGGTCGCGGCGAAGGTGACGGAGCTGGCCGAGACCGTCAACCTGCAGCGCGTCGGTGACCACGCCCGGGCGCTGCGGATCGTGGACAGCAACGAGGGCAAGCGTGTCATGGACCAGGCACGGAGGGTGATCGGCCGCCTCCAGCACGCCGCGAACGCGGCGGGCGCGGCGCGGCGATCGGACCTGCGAACCCAGCTAACCGCCTTCGCCATCCTGGCAACGATCCTGGGCGTCGTTGCTGTGGGTGCCCTTATCGGTCTTCGTCGCCACCTGCGCCGGGCAACCCAGGAGATCCAAGCACTGAACGCGAGCCTGGAACAACGGGTGCAGGAGCGCACCCTTAACCTGGAGCGGGCCAACAGGAACATGGAGGACTTCACCTACTCCATCGCCCACGACCTGCGAACACCGCTGCGGGGGATAAGCGGGTTCGCCGAGGTCCTCGCGGATGACTACGGCGACCGGCTCGACGAACTAGGCCGCGAGTACACCGCACGCATTCAGGCAGGCTGCACGCGTATGGCCACCCTCACCGATAGCCTGCTGCACCTGTCTCGGGTGACGCAGACCACTATGAACCTTCAGGACGTCGACCTCAGTGCCGAGGTCACCGCCATCTGCGACCAGCTTCGCGCCCGTGACCCCGGCCGAGCTGTCCGGGTGACCGTGCAAGAAGGCGTCCGGGCCACCGCGGACCGGTCATTGATCCTGACCGTGCTGGAGAGCCTGCTCGATAACGCCTGGAAGTTCACCGCCCGCAGCGACGACACCTCCATCGAGTTCGCGACCGTACCCGTCGACGACGCCCCCCTCTGCTGCTACGTGCGCGATAACGGGGTCGGCTTCGACCCCCTCCACGCCGCCAAGCTGTTCCAGCCGTTCCAGCGGCTCCACGACGCCGACGAGTTCCCAGGCACTGGCATCGGCCTGGCCAGCGTCCATCGCATCATCGAACGCCACGGCGGCAGGATCTGGGCCGAAAGCTCCATCGACAGCGGCGCCACCATCTACTTCACCCTCAACCCGAAGGACGCCCCATGAATGACAAGCGGCCCAGGCCACTCGGCCCGGGCCAAGTTCACCCAGAACTCCAGGACCTTGCGCTCTACCTGCGGCAACGCGGGTAATACAGAGTAGTGAGGAGATGACCCAAGCTAATGACCACGGGAGCGGATATGAAGACTGCGTCCCGCACCAAGACCGGCACCGGCGTCCGCCCGCTTGATCTCGGCGATGTGGCCAAGGAAGCCGTAACGAGCTTTCTGCACGATGCGTCAGCCGCTAGCGCCGATCGACAGGCCACAGCCCCCGGCCAAGCCGCAGTGCCCGCGCCGGCCGCCCCAGCCGCCGCGGAGGCGGCCTCCTGGCAGGCGGCCGCCTCGGGCGTCGCCACCCTGGAGCGGATCGAGGCTGCTGCGGCCGGCGTCGAAGCCGATATCGCCGCCGCGCTCCAGAAGCAGGCCCAGCTCCAGACCGGTGCCGGGGCCGCCGCCGAGGCCGCCGTGCGTGCCGCCCAGTCGGCGTGGAAGGCGGAAGGCAGCGCCGCCGAATCCGACCGGCTGGCGAAGATCAGCCTCCGCAAGGTCGGGCGCTATGTCACCCTCACGATCGCGCTGCTGTTGGTCGCCCTGGCCATCATCGGATTCGCCGCCACCCTCATCCACTGATCTGGTGGGTCGCCCCGCGTCGGGCTATGTAGGCAGCGGCCTGACTCCGGCGCTGCATGCCGAGTTTGGTAAGCAATGACGCTACGTAGTTCTTGACGGTCTTCTCCGAGAGCGAGAGTTCCTGCGCGATCTGCCGGTTGGTCAGTCCTTCGCCGACGTGGTCAAGTACCCGCTGCTCCTGCGGGGTCAGGGCGGCGTGATGATCGGCTCCGTTGACCTTCTGCCCGCGCAGCCGCTCGATGACCTCCCGCGTGGCGCGGCGGTCGATCACCGACTTCCCGGCGGCGCTCGCGCGTATCGCATCGACCAGGTCAGCGGCGCTGGACGTTTTGAGCACGTATCCGGCCGCACCGGCGAGGATCGAGCCGACCATCGCCTCGTCATCATTGAAGGACGTCAGCATGAGGCATTCGGTCTCGGGCAGATCTGACCTGATCTCCCGGCAGAGCGAGATGCCATCGCCGTCCGGCAGTCGCACGTCAAGCACCGCGACATCCGGTCGCAGGTCAAGGACGGCGGGCAGCGCCGCGGTCACGGTTCCCGCCTCGCCGACGACGTCGATGTCCGGCTCAGCGGCCAGAAGATCTCGCAGTCCCCGCCTGACGATCTCGTGATCGTCAAGAAGGAATACATCGATTTGTTCGTTTTCATTCGTGGCAGTGGGCATGTCATGCCTCCAACGGTGTGAGGCGGATATTCCCGATGGACGAACCGCGTGCCGTGTCTGCCTGCCGGTTTCGGTACCCCGTCATGGTGCAATGACTACAGTACGTGATCATCACTGTACCGTTAGTTGCAAAATTGGGGTAGGTGCCCCGGTGAGGTGCATGCCATGCGAGTTCTCGTCGTGGACGATGTGGCTGCGATACGCGCGCTCGTCAGGCGCGCGCTAGGTGGCAGCGATTGCGCGGTTGACGTGGCGGCCACGCTCGACCAGGCCCGCAGCACGCACCCAGCCGCCTACGACGTGCTCCTGATAGACGCGCATCTAGGCCCTGAGCTCGGAACCGACCTGATCGCCGAGGTTACCGCCGAGGATCCAGCCGCCGCCAGGCGCTGCGTCGTCATGACCGGCGACCCGACTATCGAGATCCCGGCCGGAACTGCCGTCCTGACCAAGCCGTTCGAGATCGCTACCCTGATCGAGGCGGTGCGCGCGGTGCCGGTCGCAGTATCGGCGCCCACCGCTCCGGCGCCGCACGCCCATGCGACCTACCCAGCGCCCAGGCGGGCGGCACCTGATGTCGGCTCCGGCTTGCTTGGATGGGCGGAACCCGCCCGTACCAGGCAGCTGATCAGCCTGATACACCGGCTCAGGGCGCACGACCTCGGTGAGGTGGCCGAAGAGCTGCACAACGGCCCGGCTCAGGATCTGTGCGCGGCAATGCTCGCGCTTGAGCTCGCCAGCCGCTCGGCGCCCGCCGACCTGCGCGATCGGCTCCAAGAGATCCTGGGTTCGATCACTTCGGCCGCCGCGTCGTTGCGCCGACTGTCGGAAGCACGTGCGCAGGTCCTGACGGGGCGGGCCAATCTCGCCGAAGCGTTGCGGCAGCAGACAACGCTCATGCTGGGTCAGCCCGCCGAGGTAGAAACCGACGACGGGACGGTTCCGGTCGAATCGGACGAAGCCGCGGCGATCGTGACCGTCGTCGAATTGCTGCTCACGGTCGTCGCGCCCCGGCGGGTGCCGGCCCAGGTAACTGTGACCAGCGACGAGAGCGTCATGGCGATCGACCTCGCGATCCGCTACGAGGCAGCGGACGGACTTGACGCCAGCGACCTCGACGCCGAGCTGACCGCGCTCGACGGACTGGCGAGGGCGCTCGGCGGCAGGGCGTTCGCCGAGCCGGGCGGCCATGACTGGCGGACGCGGATCATGCTGCCCCGACAGCAGCCCGCCGCCTCCGGGCGCGATCTGACCGGAGCTCAGGTCAGGTGAGCGCCTTGACCTGAATCCCCGCCCCACGCGATGGTCAGGCGGGTGATCGGGGTTCTCCTCGGCGGGGTCGTACTGCCACTGCGAGATCACCAGGTGACTGCCCGCCGCCATAGGCGTGACCAGCGCCCGGATGATAGCCGCAGCCTCGGCGTCGTTTGTCGACGTACGCCACCCGGGCGCCGGGAACGACGGACCGGGCGACCTGGTGCACGTTGTCCGCGGTCGGCAGCCCGGTGCCGATGTCGAGGAAACTGGCCGACCCCGTCCGCCGCCACCGCGCATACCGCCCGCCGCATGAGGGCCCGGTTAGCCTGGGCGTTGCGCTGGATACCGGGCTGGGCCTTGAGCAATTCCTCGGCCAGCGCGCGGTCGGGCCGGCAGGCCTGGTGCTGCCTGCTAGCTCTGCGCACCGCGGTGCGACTGCCGCAGCCTTTACCCCGGTCGGGAACCGAAATTCTGGCCGACGTGCTCCAGGCGCCAGTTCATGACTCTCAAGTCGCGAGGCTAATCCACGGGCTCACGTCCCAGAAACACCGGCACGACTGTGATTCACCGCCGATCACCGTCCGCGGACGCTCCGGTCTCCCTGGCGGCCCCGGTTTCCCCGGTCTCCCTGGCGGCCCCGGTCTCCCCGACCTGCCCAGCCGCTCCCGTCTCTCCGGCTGCCCCGGTCTCCCCGGTCTCCCCGGCTGCCCCGGTCTCCCCGGCCTGCCCAGTCTCTCCAGCTGCCCCAGTCTGCCCGGCCGCCCCGGCAAGCCCAGCCGCCCCAGTCTCCCCGGCTGCTCCGGTTTCCCCGGCTGCTCCGGTTTCCCCGGCCTGCCCGGCTGGACCAGCTGGTCCCGCGGGACCGGCTGGCCCGGCTGACCTCGTTAGCCGATCTATTTCTGCGGCGTTGAGGGTGAAGTAGATGGCCGCGCCTTCCCCTACTTTGCCGTCAGCCCAGGCGCGGCCACCGTGACGTTCCACGATCTGCCTGACGCTAGCGAGACCGATGCCCGTGCCGGGAAACTCGCCGGTCGAGTGCAACCGCTGGAATGGCTGGAACAGCTTGCCCAGATCATCGGGGTCAAAGCCGGCGCCGTTGTCGCGCACGTAGCAGCAGACTTCGGCGCCTTCTGTCGGCGTCGTGCCGAACTCGATGAGCGCACTGTCCCGGTGAGAGGTGAACTTCCAGGCGTTCTCTACCAGATTCTGCAAGACCGTGCGGATGAGGGCGGGATCTGCCTGGACCTGGACTAGGCGCTGGATATTGAAGTGGACGTTTCGGTCTGGCTCCTGGCGCTGGAGTTGCCCGGCGATGTCGTCGATCTCAGCGCTGAGGTCGACGGCCTGGAAATGCATGGGGGCACGGGTGGAGCGGGAGAGATTCAGCAGGTTCTCGATGAGCGTGGCCATGTGTTCGCTGGCCGCGGCAATTCGCTCGGCGTAACCTCGGCCGTGCTCGCCGAGAGCATCTGCGCATTCTTCCAGCAGCATTGCGCTGTAACCAGAAAGCGCCCGGAGGGGAGAGCGCAGATCATGGGAGACCGAATAGGTGAAGCTCGTCAGGTTCTGGTTGTCCAACTCGATTTCGATGTTCCGGGAGGCAAGTGCGACAGCCCCGCGGGCCTGGCCCCTCTCGGTGATGTCACGGACGATGGAGGCCGCGGCGACCGTTCGCCCATACTCGTCGTTAACGGGAGACACCGACACCGACGCGAGGAAGGTGGTGCCGTCCTTACGCTGCCGTGTGGTTTCGTATTGTGAGACGCGCTCGCCGTTTCTGATCTTAGCCAGGACGTCCGCGATCTCCCCGGCTCGACCTGGCGTGCAGAGCATCGTCATCGGCTGGCCGATCGCCTCGTCAGGCGTGTACCCGTATATGTGCTTCGCGCCCTGATTCCAGGTCCACATCACCCCGTCGAGTGACTTGACGACTATAGCATCATCAGACGAGCTGATCAGTGCCGCAAATAGCTGGGCAGGAATCCCGCTACCGGTGGGCAAATTGTTCTGAATCGTCGTCTGAGCCATGGCTATCCCCCGATGCCGACAGCTGCGCTTCCGCCGGTGATTCCGGACTAATGAAGCTCCGCAGACTATCCCTATCTCTCTACACTACACCCAGCTGCGGGCTCCCTAAATTCTGCCGCAATGGGCTTGCCGCCTGATAGGGATTAGTTCGTTATTCCGTCGGTTGGCGTATCCGATCGTTTTCACGCTGCCTATAGGTCAGCCCACCGAGGTAGACATCGACGACGAGACAATTCCGGTCGAGTCGGACGAAGCGGCAGCGATCGCGCTCCCGCCCTGCGCAGGGGCCTGTCTCGTCATGGCAGGTAGCGGTCGATTATGTCGATGAACTGGTGCATATTGAACGGCTTCGGGACCGCCTCGGCGGCTCCTTGGGCTAGCAGCTCATCGATGAGCTCATCGGAGTCGCCGCTGAGGACAACTACGGGGATCGCAGCCGTATCTGATGCGGACGCGAGTTCTTGCAGGATCTCGCTGCCGGTCGCGTCGGGGAGGCGATTGTCGAGCAGGATGAGGCCCGGCCGCACGTCCGTGGCGGCGCTGACGCCGTCACGGCCGTTCATAGCCACATGCAACGCGATCTCAGGACGGCGCCTGAGCAGGGCTTGAACCAAGGCGACGTTGCTCTCGTCGTCTTCGATGTAAAGCAGGGCCTGGCTCATCAGGGCTCCTTCTCGAGCGCCTGCCTCAGGTCGCGCTGGTCTGGCCTGACCTGATTTCAGCTGGCACATCCCATCTTTGACATTACTTAAAGTGCTTAGCCGATCACTAACAGGTTACAGCCACCTCGTGCGGCCGGCGTGCCGCGGGCGGTGGGCTCCGATCGCGGCTCGATGGTGTGCAAGGCTGGGATCATGATCCCGGGGGGGAGCGGGTACTCGGTCGACATCGGGGCGATCTCTGGCCCGCGCGGGCTGTCGGTGGTCCTGGTCGACGAGAACCAGAAGATCATGTCCTGGAATGATGCGGCGGCCGACCTGTTCGGCGTGCCTGCCGCGAGAGCGCTGGGGCAGCAGGTGACGGACGTCGCGGGCGAGCCCCGCACCGTGAAAGGCCTGAGCCGTGAAGGCCTCGCCCAGGTGATAGCCAAGGAGGGGGGCTGGTCGGGCCCGCTGCTCTACCAGAGGCGGGGCGGCTCGGAGTTCCTGCTCCAGGCGACCGGGCTGCGGGTGCTACTGGAGCGCGGTGCCGGGATCTTGTGGCTGTCGCACCGGCCCGGCAGCGACAGCGATCAGCACGCGCTGGGCGAGGCGCTGGCCGTGGCCGTCACCGAGCACCGACGGCTCACGATGATCGCCGAGGCCGGCAAGCTGTTCGGCTCCAGCCTGGACTTGGACGTGGTCCTCGACCAGGTAGCGACGAAGACGGCGCACGCCCTGGGTGACTGCTGTCAGATACGCCTGCTCGACGAGTCGGGCGAGTTCCTGCTGCCCACCGCGATGCACCACAACGATCCCCTCCGTGCCCAAGAGTACAAAGATTCCGTGCACGGGCGTCCGGCGTCCGTATCCGGGTCACTTTCCGGGAGAGCGCTGCGAACCGGTGGGGCGACCTTGATGGCACGGTTCGATCCCGCTGGCTCCGGGCTGACGGATGACCGGGGCTATATAGCCGCCCGCACCGAAATACGCAGTTTGATCATTGCGCCGCTGATCGCGGCTGGCACGGCACTCGGGGTGCTCCTTGTCTTCCGTGATGTGTCCGAGGAACCGTACGACGAAACCGACCTGCAGCTCTGCGCCGACCTGGCTGAGCGTGGCGCCCAGGCCATCTACAACGCCCAGCTGATGGGCGATGTAGTGCGCGCTGATGCGGAGCGGGCCTCCGCGCAGGACCGGCTCCGGCAGGCCGAGCGGATGGAAAGCCTCGGCCAGCTAGTCGGCGGTATCGCGCACGACTTCAACAACCTGCTGAACGTGATCACCGGCTTTGGCGACATGCTCGCCGAAGAGATAACAGGCCTGGCCGGCCAGGACGTCCGGCTGGAAAGCGTGCTTGGCGACGTCGAGCAGGTCCGCGGCGCGGCGCAGCGGGCGATCAGGCTCACCCGCCAGCTGCTGATCTTCGCCCGCAGCGACGTCGTGCACCCCGAAGCGCTCGTCCTCAACGACATCGTCAGCGGCCTGGAGCACCTGCTGCGCCGCACCCTCGGCGAGCACATCGACCTGAACATCGCCCCTGCCGACGGCCTGTGGCCGGTCATGGCCGACGCCGGCCAGCTCGAGCAGGTCCTGGTCAACCTCGCGGTCAACGCCCGCGACGCCATGCCCGGCGGCGGCAAGCTCACCATCGACACCGCCAACATCGACGTCGACGAGGCCTACGCAGACAGCCGGCCCGGCCTCAAGCCAGGCCGGTACGTCCGGCTGCGGGTCTCCGACACCGGCATGGGCATGCCGCCCGACGTGGTCGCCCGCGTGTTCGAGCCGTTCTTCACGACCAAGCCGAAAGGCCAAGGCACCGGCCTCGGCCTCGCGACCTTCTACGGCATCATCACCGGAGCCGGCGGATACGCCCAGATCTACTCCGAGCCCGGGATCGGCACCACGATCGCCGGCCTGCTGCCCGCCACCGGCCAGCAAGCCACCACATCCGCCGGGCCGCAGGCCGCAGCCCCCCGCGGCCACGGCGAGACGATCCTGCTCGTCGAAGACGAAGCCAGCCTGCAAGAACTGGCCAGCCGCATCCTGACCCGCAACGGATACCAGGTCCGCGCCGCCCGCACGGCGCTAGAAGCACCCGAAATCGCCAGCGACACCACGCAGCCCATCGACCTGCTGCTCACCGACGTCGTCATGCCCGAGATGCTCGGCAAAGAAGTCGCCAGGCACATCCATGCCATCCGCCCTGACCTGCCCGTCCTGTACATGTCCGGATACGCCCAGCCCGTCCTGGACACCCACGGCACCTTCACCAGCCAGATCGACCTCCTGGAAAAGCCATTCACCAAGTCCACCCTGCTCACCCGAGTCCGCCGCGCCATCGACAACAACACCCGCCCCGCCACTCCCGCCGGCGAGAGGACAACTACGTAGCGCGACTCGTATGATCACGGAGAGTATTCACGAGAGAGCTGGCCGAAGGATCTGGGGCGCCTGCTGCCGCTCAGAGGGGGATGTTGTCGTGCCTGCCTCGCCGGGTTGGGGCCCCGGCGAGCGCTTCGGCGAGTTTGCGACGCGTTTCGGCCGGCTGAATAACCTCATCGACGATACCCAGCTCGACAGCGCGTTCGACGCCGCCGGCTGCTTGCCGCTGTTCGGCGATCAACTGCGCCTTGAGCAGATCTCTGCCCTCTTCGGCGACCCCGGCCAGTCGCTTGGCGTGCAAGATGTCGACGGCGGCTTCTGGTCCCATCACGGCGATCTCCGCCTCCGGCCAGGCGTAGACGGCTGAGGCGCCGAGTGCGTGGGAGTTCATCGCGATGTAGGCGCCGCCGTACGCCTTCCTGGTGATCAGCGTGACCCTCGGGACGCTGCAAGCGGCGAAGGCGTGCAGCAGTTTGGCGCCGCGCCGAACAACGCCGTCCCATTCCTGCTGTACGCCGGGCAGGTAGCCGGGGACGTCAGCGATGACGAGCAGCGGTATGCCAAACGAATCGCACATGCGCACAAACCTGGCCGCCTTCTCGGCGCTGAGCGAGTCCAGGCATCCGGCCTTGCGAAGCGGATTGTTGGCGACGACGCCGACGGTGCCTCCGGCCAGCCGTCCCATGCCGATCACCATGTTCGGCGCCCAGCGCGGCTGGAACTCCTCGAACCGATTACCGTCCGCCGTGTCGTCCATTATCCGGTTGATCAGCAGGTGCACGTCGTAGGCCCGCCTGGGCTCAGCTGGCAGCAGGCACCGCAGGTCCTCCGGTCCGACGGCGGCGCCCGGGCTGGCGAGGTCGCGCCGGGAGAACAGGGAGGTTAGCCGCCGTGCCCGCGCCAGCGTGTCGGCCTCGCAACTGCCGACCATGTGCGCCACGCCGGACCTGCGGCTGTGCGCATCGGGTCCGCCAAGCCCGGCCATGTCTATCTCCTCGCCGGTGACGGCCTTCACCACGGAAGGACCCGTGACGAATACCCTGCCTTCGCCCGACATGAGCACTACGTCGGTCAGAGCAGGGCCGTAGGCGGCACCGCCAGCCGCCGGGCCGAGCACCACTGAGATCTGCGGTACCCGGCCCGAGGCGCGGACGATCGCGGCGAAGATGCTTCCCACGCCGTCCAGGGCCGCTACGCCCTCAGTCAGCTTCGCGCCGCCCGAGTGCCACAGGCCGACCACCGGCTTGCCCTCCAGGCATGCCATGTCGATCGCATCGACGACGTGCTGGCAGCCGAGCGCGGTCATCGCGCCGCCGCTCCTCCTCGCATCGGTGCAGTAGGCGAAGACCTTGCTGCCGTCGATACTCCCGCGGACCGCGCTCGCGGCCGTGTCGTCGACGTCGTGCAGCGCTGTCATCGAGTCGTGGTCGAGCAGGCTGGACAATCGGCACAGAGGGTCGCGAAGGTCGATGCCCCGAACGCTGTCCTGGTTGTGGCTGATGTTCATCGCGACCTGCCTCTCATTTACCGGCTCGGCTACCGGCGGCGATGGCAGCGATCGCCCTGCGGTCGATCTTCTCCCCGCCCGGGCTGACCGGGATCTTCGGAAGGATCATGACCCGGTCGGGGATCATGTAGGCGGGCAACTGGTCATGACAAAGCTCCCGCAGCGACTGGCTTGTGAGCGAGGTCGCGCCGACGGCCGGCACGACGGCGGCGACCAGAGTGCTTTCGTCTCCCGGGAGTTCCGCGACGGTGGCAGCGGCGTCGAGTACGCTGCCGCAGCGGCACAGGGCCGCTTCGATCTCACCCAGTTCGATACGAAAGCCGCGCAGGTTGACCTGGGAGTCCAGGCGACCCAGATACACCAGGTTCCCGTCGCGCCGCCGATGGGCCAGGTCGCCGCTGCGATACCAGCGGCGCGGGCCGTCGCCGAGGTCGCGAGTGACGAACTTCTCGGCGGTGAGCACGGGATTCCCCACGTACCCGGGGCTCAGCGTGCTGCCTGCCACCCACATCTCGCCCGCCTGGCCCGACCCGGCCGGCGAGCCGCCGGGACCGACCAAAGCGACGTCGAGGTGCGGCAACGGCACACCGATGGTGGCGGGAGTTGCGTCGTCGGCGACGTCGCCGGCCGTGATGACTGTGGCGGTGACGTGCACGGTGGTCTCGGTGATGCCGTACATGTTGATCAGCTTCTCTGGGCCGTCCCTGAGCGACAGCCAGGTGCGGACCGACGACTTGTCCAGCGCCTCGCCGCCGAAGACGATGTAACGCAGTGACTTGAGCGGGCGCGGGTGTGCCTGATATCCGAGCGTCAGGTACTTGAACGGGCTCGGCACCTGGCTGAGCACGGAAACCCTGTGCTCAGCGATAAGGCCGAGCAGCCGGCCAGGATCCCGTTTTGCCTGGTCGTCGACGACGACCAGGGTTCCGCCGAAAAGCAGCGCTCCCCAGATCTCCCACACGGAGAAGTCGAAGCTGTAGCTGTGCAGGAACGTCCACACATCCTCGCAGCCGAATGAGAAGCGCGAGTCACAGGCGCCGGCGAACAATTCGATGACGTGGCGCTGCGGGATGATCACGCCTTTGGGTCGGCCGGTCGAGCCGGAAGTGTAGATGACATACCCCGACGACCCGGCCGCATCGGCCGCCACCGGCGCGTCAGCGAAGTCACCAGATACCGGGATCTGGGTCAGTCCGGCGCCGGGGCCGGCCGGGTGGTCAGGGTCGCGGCAGATCACCGACGCGCCGCTGTCCGCGATCATGAATTCCAGGCGGGGTCGCGGGTAGCCAGGGTCGAGGGGGACGTAGCGAGCGCCGGTGGCCAGCGTTCCGATGATCGCGGCGATGACCCGCCAGGACCGCCTCATCGAGATGCCGACATGGTCGCCTGGTGCGACGCCAGCCGCGATGAGATCTCTGCGCACGATCTCGGCCGCTCGGGCGAGATCGCCGTAGCGTATCCGCCGCGTCCCGTCGATGATCGCTACCCGTCGCGGATGCTGGTCAGCCTGGCTGAGGAAGCCGTCCAGCACGGTCGGGAAGTCGCGTAACGTAATCATGACGCTCAGCCTGCCTTCACGAGCTCGCTCGGCGATTCCTGCGGTTCGATCTGCGGTTTGTCTCGCGAGGGCAGGAAGATCAGCGCTATCAGCGCCGCGGCGAGCGCCGCGGCGCCGACGGTCACCGAGCCGCCGTGCAACCCGCTCATGAAGGAAACCCGGGCGGCGCGGGCGGCCTGGGCGGCGGCGGAAGCATGATGGCTCGCCGCGAGCGCCGAGCCGAGTGAGGCCTGGCCGGCCTTCACGACGGCGTGCGGCAGCCCGAGATGGGTCCAGGAAGCCGCGAGGCGGTTGCCGAAGATCCAGCTCAGCACCGATCCGGCGATGGCCACCCCAAGCGCGCCGCCCAGTTCACGCGTCGTGTCGTTGACCGCCGACCCGACGCCGGCCTTGGCGGTGGGCAGCGCGGCCAGGATCGCGTCGGTCGCCGGTCCGGTGGCGAGCGCGAGGCCGGCCGCCATCAGGCACATGGAGACCACCACGACCCGCCAGTAGTCGGCGTCAACCGGCGCTCTCGCGACGATGCCGAACCCGCACGCCATCAGCAGCATGCCGACCGTGACGACCACCTTGGTGCCGGTCTTCTTCATGATGAGGATCGCCGTTGGCGACAGCCCGCCCATGACCGCCGCGAATGGCAGCGTGGCCGCGCCCGCCTTGAGTGTGCTGTAACCCCGGACAAGCTGAAAGTACATCGTGATCATGAAAATGAAGCCGAAGAGGCCGAAGAACGCCAGGGAGATGACCGCGCTTCCGGCTGAGAACCGGGGGTTGCGGAAGAGCCGGATGTCGAGCAGTGGGTTGGCGCAGTTTCCTTCCCACCAGCAGAACACCCCGAGCAGAACCGCCGTGCCCGCGAAGCCCGTGACGATCGGATGACTGGTCCAGCCGTGGCTTGGTGCTTCGATGATCGTCCAGATCAGCAGGCTGACCAGCGCGATGGACAGCAGCCCGCCGAGCGCATCGAAGCGGCCAGGAGCCGGGTCCCGGGATTCGGGCAAAAGCACCGCGCCGAGCAGCAGCGCCGCGACGATGACGGGGAGATTGACCATGAAGATGGAGCCCCACCAGAAGTGCTCGAGCAGCGCGCCGCCGGCCACCGGGCCTAGCGCCACCGCAAGGCCGGAGACTCCTGACCACACCCCCACAGCGATGGCCTTCTCCTGACGGTTCGTGAAGACGGCAGCAAGCAGCGCCAGGGTGCTCGGGTAGATGAGCGCCACGGCGACGCCCATGGCCGCCCGGGCAGCGACCAGGTGGCTGATCGACCCCGCTCGCGCCGCGCCGAAGGAAGCCAGCGCGAACAGCAGGAGGCCGATCTGAAGTATCCGCTTGCGGCCGAATCTGTCGCCGATATGGCCGAAGAACAACAGCAGGCCGGCGAAGCAGACCGGGTAGATGTCGACGACCCACTGAAGCTGCGACGTCGTTGCGCCAAGCCGCCGGTTCAAAGTGGGCAATGCCACGTTAACGATGGTGTTGTCGATGGCGACCAGCAGTACGCTGAGGCACAAGGTGGCGAGGATCAGCCACCTGCGTCTGTGCGCCATCGCTAGCTGAGTCGCCTTGATCCCTGGCGCGGCCATGACACTTTCCTTTCTGGGTGAATCTGCTTAGGTGGTCAGCGCGACCTTGCCGACGGTGCGGCGGTCGCTGATGGCCCGGTGCGCTCCGGCCGCGTCTTCAAGCGGGAACGCGTGTCTCACGACTCCCCTGACCTGGCCGCTGGCGGCCAGCTTGAGCAAGTCGGCGACGATGTCCGCGATGGCTTGGCCGTCCCGCTCCAGGCGGCCGGTCAGCCAGTAGCCGATCACCGACTGGTTCTTGTGCATGAGCTGCGACCCGGCGAACGGAGAAATCCGCTTGCTTGACACGCCGTACACGACGAGCCTGCCGAACGGGGCCAGGCAGGTGAGGCTCTGCTCGCCGACATCTCCGCCGACGGCGTCAAGCACAACGTCGACGCCGCGCCCGCCGGTCGATCCGAGCACCACGTCGGCCCAGTCGGGCAAGGTGTAGTCGACTTCGAAGTCAGCGCCGAGTTCACTGGCGAGCTTGCGCTTGTCGGCCGAGCCGGCGGTCGCAATGACCGTCGATGCGCCGAAGGCCTTGGCGAGCTGCACGGCTATGGTGCCGACGCCTCCCGCCGCCGAGTGCACGAGAACCGACTGTCCCGGTTCGATCCTGGCGCAGTCCTTGAGCAACTGCCATGCGCTGACGCCCTGGACGAGGAACGCGGTGGCCTCGGCGAGGTCCACGCTGGCGGGCAGGGTCGTGGCCAGCGCGGCCGGGGCGATCGCGTATTCGGCGTAGCCACCGCGCACGAAGGCTACGACGCGCTGGCCTGCCAGTTCAGCCGGCACTCCGGGACCTATGGCGGCTATGACGCCGGCGACCTCGGTGCCCAGGATGGCCGGTAGCGCTGGCGCCGCGTCCTTACTGATGTACACGCCTTGCCTGGCCATGACGTCGGTGAAATTGACCCCGGCCACGCCGACCCGGATGAGGACTTGGCCAGCGCCGGGAACAGGGACCTCGATCTCGTCGACCTTGAGTACCTCTGGGCTGCCGGTCTCGTGCATGCGAATTGCTTTCATCGTGAATCCTTTCCGACCACCAATGTGGTGTCTGCTTGTGCCCCTGGGCGGGCCCCGGCGAATGCGGGCTCGGGCGGCGTGGGGAGGTATCCGCTTTCTGTGAAGTAGTCCAGGTAGGTGCGAAGCAGGGCTTCGGTCATTGGTGCGCAGGTGATCCCGCTGCCCGCCAGGCCGAACTCGACGTTGCTCTGGTCGAAATGCGCGGCAGGCATCCGGTCGAGAGGCAGCGTGCCCGACAGGAACGGCGCGAGCGCGCCTGCGGTGCGGTCGGACAGATCGGCTGCGCGCCTGACCACCCGGTCGCACCATTCGGTGAAGGTGGTCCGCTCGCCGTGGTATCCGTATCGCTCGAGCCAGGTGACGAACTCAAGCTCAGTAATCTGCTTGGGCGAGAGCAAGTGGAACGTTCTTCCCCTCAGCTCGGGCTGCAATGACAGGTGAACGAGCGCGGCGGCGACATAGTCGACGGGCGTGACGTCCAAGGTCATGTCCATGATCGGCGCGGCCGCCATTTCGACGCCCACCTTGGTGACCTGCCAGACGAAGTCGTAGGTCTGGCAGGCACCGGTCGTGCTGTGCCCGGCGACCCGGCCGAGCCGGTAGATGAACACGGGCAGCCCGCGCCGACCGGCCTCGAAGACCATCTGCTCGCTGACCCACTTGCTCTGGGTGTAGCCGAACGTGTAGTTCAGGTCGTGCACCGGTGCCATGTCCTCCATGAACTCGGTGCCCGGCGGGTAGCTAAAGCGCGAGTAGACATAAATGGTGGAGACGAAATGCACGGGCTTGACCGTCCCGTCACAAGCCAGCCTGAGTATCTCCTCGGTGCCGAGCACGTTCGCCGGCTTAAGCGCTTGGTACTTCTGCAGGAAGTTAACTTCGGCTCCGCAGTGGTAGATGACATCGATCATCGCGGCCAGATGCTGCCACTGCGGGCGGCTGAGCCCGAGCCTGGCCTGGCTCAGCGTGCCGAGCACCGGCATGATGCGGTCGCGGTAGGCGGGCTCCCAGATTCCGTACTCGGCCATGGCGTCGCGGATCCGCTCCTGGCCGTCGGCGGCCGAGGCCGCGCGGACAAGGCAGAAAATCGTGGCCTCAGTCTTTTTCAGCAACTCGGCGAGCAGGAAGGCGCCGACGAAGCCAGTCGCTCCTGTCAGGAGCACGTGCTGCGGATGCCGTACCGAGTGCACGTGAGCTGCTGGCGCCGGGCGAATGTCATCGGCCAGGCAGGCTTCCGCAGCCAGGTCGAGATCTTGGTCGTCAGAGGTCATGCTGGCGGGCCCTTCGGTCACCAGCGCCGCCAGCCTCTCGATGGTCGGCTCGCCTTCGAACAGGGCGTTGAGCGGAAGGTCAGCGCCGAGCACGTCGCGAATGCGGAAGACCATCTTGGTCACCAGCAGTGAATGTCCGCCGAGCTCGAAGAAGCTCTCCCGCACCCCAACCTCGGGCAGGCCAAGCAGGTCCTGCCAGATCGCCGCGATGGCCTGCTCAGATTCCGTACGCGGTGCGACGAAGCTGCGTGCCTGCGCGGACCGGTCAGAATCGGCCTGCGAGCACAGGTCCGGGTTTGGCAGGTTGTTGCGGTCAATCTTGCCGTTGGGCGTGAGCGGGAGTTCGGCCAGGATGATGACCCGGGCGGGAACCATGTACTCGGGCAGCCGCTTGGCTATGAAAGCCTGGAGTTCAGTCCCGGACGGGACATCGCCGACCGGGACGGCCGCGCCGTCCCCGCCAGGTGAAGCGGACAGCTCCGCGTACGCGATGATCGACTTGTCGGCCGCACCGGTGGCACACGCCACCGCGACGGCGCGAGCCACTTGCGGATGCGAGCCGAGCACGGCCTCGATCTCGCCGAGCTCGATCCGGTAGCCGCGCAGCTTGACTTGATGATCGTTCCGCCCGGCGAACTCAAGCGTCCCGTCGGCGCGGGCTCTGACGATGTCACCGGTGCGGTATACGTGCTGCCCGGGCAGGCACGGCGGTTCGACGAACCTCGCTGCGGTGAGGTCCTGGCGCTGGTAGTAACCGATGCAGACGCCGTCGCCGCCGAGGCAGAGCTCGCCGAGCACGCCTGCGGGCACCGGGTTCAGCCCGGCGTCGAGCACGAAGGCTGTGGTGTTGGCGATCGGTCGGCCGATGGGGATGCAGACTCCGGACAGGTCATCAGCTGTGACTCGGTGGATCGTCGACCAGATCGTGGTTTCGGTCGGCCCGTACATGTTCCACACCTGCTCGCACCGGGCCACGAGCGCATCAGCCAGGGCGGGCGGGAAAGCCTCGCCACCGCAGAGCGCGCGCAGGCCAGGGCGGCCGTGCCAGCCCGTCTCCAGCAGGAGCTGCCAGGTGGCCGGCGTCGCCTGCATCACGGTCACGTTGTGCTGATCGAGCAATTCGGCCAGGCGGCGGCCGTCGGCGACGTCCGTCGGCGAGGCGATCACGGTGCGCGCGCCGACGACAAGCGGGCCGAACATTTCGAGCACGGCGATGTCGAACGACGGGCTGGTCACCGCGAGCAGTACGTCCTCGGGGCGCAGGCCAGGACACTCGCGCATCGACAGCAGGAAGTTGACGACGTTGCGGTGGCTTACCTGGACCCCCTTGGGCCGACCGGTCGAACCTGAGGTGTAGATCGTGTATGCGCACTGGCTGGCCGACGCCGCCGCGACATTGGCGGCCAGTGGCACCGCGCCAGGAGTGACCTGGTCGAGATCGATGACGGGCACGCTCACCGGCCCGAGCACCTCGCCGAGATCTCCGCGGGTGACCACGGCGACGACGTCAGCGTCGCCGCAGATATAGCTGAGCCTGTCGGCTGGGTACTGCGGGTCGAGCGGCACGTAGCTCAGTCCCGCCTTGAGCACGCCGAGTATCGCGATGATCATGTCGGCCGACCGGGGCAGGCAGATCGCGACGTGGGCGGCCGGCGAAGCGGAGGCCTTCGCCGATAGCTCGGCGGCCACCGCGGTCGCGCGGTCACGGATGTCGCCGTAGCTGACAATCCGGTCGCCCTCGATCAAAGCGGCCCGGCCGGGATCGATCTCGGCCTGGGCGAGCACGAGCTCGTCCAGGCGGCGGTCCCGGTCGTAGTCCATCACGGTGCCTGATGCCCGCACGGCGATGTCCTGGTAGGCGTCGGCCGGGACCAGCGGCATTTCGGTGACCGGAACCTCGTCGCAGGCCACCGCCCGCAGCACCGCCCGGAACGCGTCAGCGAACCTGAAGATGCTCGCCTCGTCGTAGACGTCGGCGTAGTAGTCGATGTGGCCGGTCAGGCCCGCGGGCCCGGACACGATGTTGAACAGCAGGTCGAAGGCGCAACCGCCGTTGGGCAGGTCGCGCAGTTGCGATCCCGGCGTGCCCGCCGCCGACTGATCGGCCTGGAAGTTGAATACCACCTGGAACAACGCGCTGCGGCCGGGATCGCGGCTGACCAGTACCTGCTGAAGCACGCGCTCAAACGGGACCTCCTGGTGGTCAAGGCCGGCCAGGAAGGTGCGGTTGACCTGCCGGCAAAGCTCAGCGAAGGTCGGCGCCGAGCTGAGATCGAAGCGCAGCGCCAGCGTGTTGATGAACGGGCCGATCAGCCGCTCGACACCGCGCTGTTCCCGGTTCGCCACCGGCACGCCGATGATGACGTCATCCTGGGCAGCGCATCTGGACAACGTGACAACGAAAGCGGCAAGCGTGATGACGAACGGGGTCACGCCGTAGCGCTGGCTCAGGTGCCTGACCTGCTCGGCCAGGTCGGCGGGCAGGTTGAGAGGAAGGCGGCCGCCGCGCTCGGTCATCCTGGCCGGGCGGGGGTGGTCAGCGGGCAAGGTGAGCTGCTGCGGCGCGCCCCGGAGCTGCTCGGACCAGTACCGCAGCGACCGCGTGTACTGCTCGTCGTCGGCCTGCCGTCGTTCCCAGGCGGCGACATCGGCGAACTGGAAAGGCAGCGGTGGCAGCCCGGCCAGTATCCCGGCCAGCCGCAACCGGTAGAGCTCCCCGAGTTCGGCGAAGAAAATTCCGGTGGAGAACCCGTCGGAAACGATGTGATGCATCGTCAGCTGCACCAACGTGCCGCCGCCGTCCGGCGCGATCGTGACCCGAAGCAGCGGCGCTTCCCGCAGGTCGAACGGGCGGGTGGCGTCAAGCTTGAACAAGCGCTCGCGCTGCGCTGCTGGCAGCTCACCGAGTTCGAGCACCGGCACGGCAACCTTGCCGTCCACGATCCCGGCCGGCTCGCCGTCACGCATCACGAACCGGGTGCGCAAGATCTCGTGCCTGGCCACTACCTGATCGATGCAGTCGCTGAAGATGGCGGGATCCACTGGTACCGGGATACGGGCCACTCCTGACATGTTGTGGAACGGTGTCCCGGGGTTGAACTGCTCAAGGAACCAGATCCGCTCCTGGGTGAACGAGAGCGGGAATGCGTCACCGTGCCGAGGGACCGGCGTGATTCCGGCGGCTGGGGTGATTCCGGCGGCTGGGGTGATTCCGGCGGCTGGCCGCCGGAGCAGGGTCGTCAGTTCAGCTCGCTGCTCAGGTGAGAGTTGCGCGATCTGCGCGGCCAGGTTATTCACTGGTCCGATCCCTTCATCGTTGGCTGCTGCACCTGCGTGAGCAGAGCTTGCACGGCATCTGGCGACAGATCGGCAAGAAGCGAGGTCAGATCCGCCGTCTGCGTGTCATCGGACGGTGGCACGCATTTCTCTTCGATGTAGGCGGCGACTCCGCTGACCGTGGTGCCCTGCAGCAAGAACACGACCTTCGGCGCGATGCCGAACGCCTGCTCTAGCCGGATGCGCACCTCGACCGCGATCATCGAGTCGAGCCCGAGCTGGCTGAGGGGGACCTCACGCGGCAGGTTGTCGAGCCGCAGCCGGAGCACGGCGCCGATAACCTCGGCGCAGCAGTCCTCGACGACGGCGGGAAACTCTTCTGGTGACGCGGCCGCGAGCCGGTCGGCCACCGATTTCGCACCGCAGGAGTCATTGTCGCCGCGATCGTCCTCGTGGCCGAGATGCTCGATCAGCCTGGGCACGATCGGATAGCTCGCGATCAGTGTCGGCCAGTGCGCTGACACGACGACCTGCTCGGTCTCCGAGGAGCCAAACAGCTCTTCGAAGATCTCCAGACCGACGTCCTCGCCGATCAGGTCGATACCGCGCCGCTGGTAGAACGGCTGGAGCTGGAGCTGAGCGATCATCCCGGCGTTCCACGGACCCCAGTTGATCGACAGCGCGGGCAGGCCGCGGGCGCGGCGGTAGTGCGCGAGCCCGTCAAGGAAGGCGTTGCCTGCCGCGTAGTTGCCTTGCCCGGCCGTCACCAGCACCGAGCTCACCGAGGAGAACAGCACGAAGAAGTCGAGTTGCTCGCCGGCGAACGCCTCGTGCAGCGCCCAGCCGCCGGCCACCTTAGGCCGCAGCACCTGATCGAGCTGGTCGTCAGTCATCCTGACCATGACCTGGTCATGGACGGATCCGGCGGAGTGGATGATCCCGCGCACCGGGGGCAGCCCGTCAGCTTGGCGCTGGCTGACAAAGGCACGCAGGCTAGCGGCATCCGCAACGTCGACGCTGGCTGTCTCGACGATCGCACCGAGCTTCTCGATCTGCTTGATCGCCTCGATCGCCCCGACCCGCGCGTCGTCGGCTGGCAGCTGATCCCACTCGTTCCTGCGCGGCAGCGGCGATCTGGCTAGCAGCACGATCCGGCGGGCGCCACGGGCGGCCAGCCATCTGGCGAACAGCAGGCCGAGGCTTCCCAGACCACCGGTGATCAGGTAGCTGGCGTCGGAGCGAAGCGCACGCGGTACCGAGCCGGTGTCTCGTCGCGATGGCTGGAGCCTGGTGACCATGCGCACGCCGCCGCGCCAGGCCACCTGGTCCTCATCGGGGGCGGTTCGCAGGATCTCGGTGACGGCCGCCGCGATGTCGCCAGCTTGCCGTACCGGATCCAGGTCGAGCACGCGGGCGCGCAGCGCCAGCGACTCCTGATGTAGCACCCGCGTCAGGCCCCACAGGGGTGCCTGGAGCAGGCCAGGCGCCGTCAGCTCACCATCGGCCGGCTGGGCACCGACCGTCATGACGGTCAGCGGCCATTCGAGTCCGGCCGCGTCGAGCGCCTGCACCAGATGCAGGATCGGCTTGAGGCCGTCGTTCACCGCGGCTGCCATGGCATCGCCGGCCAGATTACGGCCGAGGTCAGCGGGCGAGAGGTAGATGACGCCACGGACCGGCTGATCCGAGCAGGCCGCGACGGAGCGGACAACATGGTCGATGTCCTGGCGTTCCTGCGGACGGATCACGAACTCGCTATCGCTTACCGGGACGAATGCTGGTCCCTGGCGCGACACCACGACGGAGTGACCGGCAGCGATCAGCTCGCGGGCGATCTCATCGGCTACCCCGCCGTTGTCCGCGAACACCAGCCAGCGCCCTTGCGGCACGCTCTCGCTGTCGGGCAGATCAGCTTGCTCCCAGGTCACCTCGTGCAGCCAGCGGTTGCCTAGCCTGGCCAGAACCTGCTGCTCGGCTCCGACGAGCCGGGCCCTGAATCCGCGCACTTCGATGACCGCGCGGCCATCGGCGGCCAGCAGCACCGCGTCACCGGTCAGGTCGCCGCCGACTCCGCTGGTCGCCACCGCATGCACCCAGAGCGGCCCGGCGGAACGGTCGTGGACGATGATCTTGTCGACGCCGACCGGCAGCAGCGCGGTGTGCTCTCCCACCGTCGAGCTGATCAGAGGAAGCAACATCTGGAAGCAGCCGTCGAGAGCGACCGGGTCGAGAATCAGATCATCGGCAGCGCTTGGCGCCAGCGCGTCAGGCCCGAACTTGCCCAGCGCTTCTCCGTCGCCGATCCACAGCCGGTCGATCGGCTGGAAGGCGGGCCCGTAGTCGAACCCATGCTCGCGGACGGACTCGTAGAAGGATGAGCCTTCCTGCTCCGTCGCGCACCGGGCGCGGATCGCGTCGAGGTCAAGTACCGGCACGGACACGGCGGCGGGTGCGAGCACGGCTGATGCGTGGCGCACCCAGTGCCTGCCGCCAGGCTGACGACCGTAGATCGCGACTCGGCCGGTTTCCCGGTCGACGGTCGTGTCAAGCACATACGCGCCGCCGCCGAGCACCACCGGTGCCTCGAACCTGATCCGCTCGGCGATGCAGCGGGGCGCCCCGAACAGGGCCCGGCCAGCGGCCAGTGCCATCTCCACGTATCCGGCGCCAGGGAACAGGTTGGTGTCCATGACCCGGTGGTCGGCGAGGTAGGTTGGCAGACTGCGATCCAGGTACCTGCGCCAGGCTGGCAGCGGCAAATCGCGGCTTGAGCCAAGGAACGAGTGGTCAAGCTCTCCAAGCCGATCGCGGCGGGCCGCGTCGGCTTCCTTCCAGAACCGCTCCCGCTGCCATGGGTAGCTAGGTAGCTGCTGGAAGGCGTCGCTCGGATAGAAGGCATCCCAGTCGGGCGTGTAACCCGCGACATACAGCTCGGCGCATGAGTGCGCGATTGTCGCAGGCTCCTCCTGGCCGCGCTTGAGCGACGGCACGGCCAGGCCGTTGCGGTTGCGGGCCGCGAGGCAGTCCTTGAGCGCACGTTGTAGCACCGGATGCGGGCCAACCTCGACGAACGCGGTAATGCCATCCTCGATCATGGCCAGCGCCGCGTCGCCGAACCTGACCGGATCCCGCACATTGCCCCACCAGTAGCCGGCGTCATGCTCGGCACCGCCGACCTTGCGGCCGGTCACCGTCGAATAGATCGGCTTGGCCGGCGCCATCGGCGCGAGCCCGGCCAGGCACTGCCTCAGCTCGGCCTCGAGCGGATCCATCATCGGGCTGTGGAACGGCACTGACCCGTCGACGAAACGGCAGAAGATGTCTTCGGCGTCGAGCACTGCCTTGACTTCCTCTAGGTGCCTAACCTCGCCGACCAGCGCGATCGACTCAGGGCTGTTGACAGCGGCGAGGCTGACCAGTCCTTTGTCAACCGCCGGCAGCTCGCGGGCGCGATCGGGAGTGATGGACGCCGCGATGAGCCGACCCTGGCCCGTGGTCTTGTGCTGGAGCCTGGCGCGATGGTAGATGACGGTGGCAGCGTCGTCGAAGGTAAGCGCGCCTGCCACATAGGCGGCCGCGATCTCGCCCGCGCTGTGCCCCACGATCGCGTCTGGCCTGATTCCAAGGCTTGCCCACAGCTCGGTCAGCGCGACCTGGAGCGCAAAATTGGCCGGCTGGGCGATCGCGGTCTGATCCATACGGGAGTCCGCCTCGCCGACCAGCAGCTCATCGATCAGCGACCAGTCGGCCATAGCGCCCAGCGTGGCGTCGCAGCGCTCTATCGCGGCACGGAAGACCGGGCTGCTATTGAACAGTTCGCGGCCCATCCCCCACCATTGCGGACCCATTCCCGTGTACACGAAGGCGAGAGGCGAGTCCACTGGCAGGCCTGCCGAGACGTGCACGGCGGGGTGCGGCTGACCGGCGCTGACGCATTCCAGGCCATCCCTCAGCCCCCGCACATCCGCGGCAATCACGGCGAGCCTGGCCTGCCGGTGATGCGTACGGCGGTGCGCGGCCGCCGACGCGACCAAGCCGATCTGCTCGGGGCTGTGCATCACCTCGGCGTAGCGGCCAGCGAGCTCCGCCAGCGCCCCTGAACTACGCGCGGACAGCGGGAACACCGACGGCAGCCCATCGGCCGGGCGAGGGGCTTCGCTGTGCGCCGTCGCGCTAGCGGAGTCGGCAGGAACTGGCGCACCTTCCAGCACTACGTGGGCATTGGTGCCGCCGAAACCGAACGAGTTGACCGCCGCCCGCAGTACCCCGTCGTGCTCGGGGATGGGCTCGGCGTCCGCTGGTATCCGCAGCCGCAGGGCGGTCAGGTCGATCGCCGGGTTCAGATTGGTCAGGTTCAGGTGCGGTGGCACCAGGCCGTGGCGCAGGCACAAGGCCGCCTTGATCAGGGCCGCCGCTCCGGCTGCCGCCTCAAGGTGCCCGATGTTGGTCTTGACCGAAGCGATCAGGCAGCTGTCATCGGCTGGCCGACCGGCACCGCTGCCGTAGACCTCGCCGATCGCATTGGCCTCGATCGGGTCGCCGACCGGCGTGCCGGTGCCGTGCGCCTCGACATAGCCGACAGACGAGGCGGGCACCCTGGCCTCGGCCAGCGCTCTGCGCATCGCCAGCTTCTGGCTCTCGCCGTTCGGCACGGTGATCCCGTTTGTGTGGCCATCCTGCGATACCGCTGTCCCGCGGATGACCGCGTAGACCTGGTCGCCATCGCGGAGCGCGGCCGCCAGTGGCTTGAGTACCACCACCCCAGCGCCTTCGCCGCGTACGTAGCCGTCGGCTCGTGCGTCGAACGCACGCGAGCGGCTCGTCGGGGATAGGAAACCGCCCTGCGAGGCCGCGATCGTAAAGTTCGGTGTCAACATCAGGTTCACGCCGCCGGCCAAGGCTGTGCTGCTCTCGCCCGACCAGAGAGAGTGACAGGCAAGGTGGACAGCGACGAGCGAGGACGAACAGGCGGTGTCCAGCGCCATGCTCGGCCCGACGAAGTTGAACGCGTGTGAAATCCGGTTGGCCAGCATGGTCATGACCACGCCGGTCGCGGTGTGTGGCGCCACGTTGGACCGGTCTGTCCCGGCGAACTGCAGCTGGCTGTAGTCGAGCGTGAACCCGCCGATAAAGACACCGGTGTCCGATCCCGCCAGCCGTTCAAGCGGGGTCCCCGCGTTTTCCAGCGCCTCCCAGGCGACTTCGAGCAACAGCCGCTGCTGCGGGTCAATGTGGTCGGCCTCGCGCGGGGAGATCCCGAAGAACGCGGCGTCGAACTCGTCAATCGGACAGGTCAGGAACCCGCCGCGGCGGACCCGGCTTGTCCCCGGGCCAAGATCGGGGTCGTAGAACTTCTCGACCTGCCAGCGGTCGCCGGGGACGTCCACGAGAGCGTCCCGGCCCGCGCTGAGCAAGTCCCAGTACGAGTCGGGACCGTCCACGCCTCCTGGGAACCGGCATCCGATGCCGACAATGGCAATGGGCTCGTGGCCGGCTGAGTGCTGGCCCTGCGGCGGCTGGTCTAGCGTTAAGCCCTTGCGCTGTGGAAGGCCCGCTTCCTCGTACATGACGCCTCCTCGTTCTGCTAACCGTCAATGCAGTCAGGATCTATCGAGGGCAGCGGCCAGCCTTAGGGCCCAAGGTCACATCGAACCGAGCATTTGGCCCTTTCCCGCAGCGCGCCGCTGACAGACCGCGGCTCGTCATGGAGTCTTAATACTGCACGGGTAGAGCGAGCGCGGAATCCATCGCACTAATACGGAGCGCCTCATGAAGATTCTGATAGTTGGTGCCGGAGTTGTCGGTACGGTGTACGGCGCGCACCTTGGCGCCGCCGGGCATCAGGTCAAGGTTCTGAGTCACCCGCCGCGGACCGACGACATTCAGCAGGCCGGACTCAAGGCGCACGACGTGCTTCTGGGCAGCGCCACGGACGCAAGCGCGGATGTCGTGACCGACGCTGCGGCTATTGCGTTCGACCTAGTGCTTGTCGCTGTTCGGGGCGATCAGCTCAAGGCGGCATGCGCCCGGCTGGCGGGCCTGTCCGGCTCGCCCGCAGTGGTGTTCTTCGGGAACAACCCGGCTGGCAGGTCGGCGATCAGCGATGAGGTACCAGGGGATATCCTGCTCGGCTTCCCGGGGATCGGCGGTGTGCTGAACGACGGGACCGCGGATTATGTCCGCATCAAGCCACAACCCACCGCGCTGCAGACCGGGGACGACACCAGGCTCGCTGAGTTCGCGCGAGTGCTCGGCCAGCGCGGGTTCGCCGTCCAGCGGATTGCCGATATGGACGGCTGGCTCGCCTATCATGCCGCCTTCGTGGCCTGCATCGCTGCCGCGCTGTACCGGTGCGGCACCGATGCTGGCCGGCTGGCCGCCGACCGCGCAACCGTCAGGCTCATGTGCACGGCCATCACAGAAGCCTTCGCTGCGCTGCGCAAGGCCGGCGTCCGTGGCCTGCCGCGCAACCTGGCGACACTGCACAGCCCCGTGATGAAGCCCATGGCCGTCAGCTACTGGGCGCGGACACTGGGGTCACCGATGGGCGAACTCTACTTCGCCGCCCACTGCCGGCATGCCGAAGCCGAGATGCGCGCGCTCGGCGACCAGGTGATCATCCGGATCGCCAATGCAGCCAGGGTGAACCATGTGCGTGAGCTTCTGGCTACCGCGCCGATGCAAGCCCCCAGCGTCTGACTTCTGACTAAAGGAGACCTACGGCCCGGGCATTCGGGACTAATGGCCAGGAACATCAACCACCTGATGCGGCGATTATGGAAGTGTACGTAACCAGCGCTGCCAATTCGGGAGGCGGACGAAATGATTGACACCCATCTCATCAACATGGCCATGGCGGGTCTCGGCATCGCAGCGGGAAGCGCGATTCTGCTGGCGATCTTTATTGTCGCGGTGGCTGCGATTTCGAAGAACTCGCACGTAGCACGCTCAAGCCAGTCCAGCAGGCCGCTGACCAGCACAAACGAGGAGATTCCTGCTGGGGCACAGCCTCCGGCGCCAGCGCGAGAGCCGCGCGAGCTTGTGCTCCGATGACAGTCTCTGCGGCTCTCCTCAAATGAGCTTGAATCCGAGACTGCGGCCAGCCTCGCGGAGTTCGTCCCTGGCCGGAGGCTGAGCAGCAACGCAGGGACACCGTTGCGGATCTTCAAGCTCCTTTTAGGATATGCACGCGCCTGAAAATAACTCGCTGGCGTGTCACGGCGGCAACGCCGGCCCGGCGATGCCGCCAACTCCCGGCTCGAACGACAGCGCCGGCCCGGCCCTGCTGACAGGCGCGCAGGTTATCGCCACGCGGGTTTTCGCTTGCGGGGCGTGCCTTCCGGGCCGTGGCGGCGGCCGGTGCCCCGCCCTGGTGACCGCGTGAGCTCCTGGCCCGGCCCGGCGTAAAGACCGCGGAGCAGCGCGGTCCCCTGGCTGCTGCCGGGCTGTGGCTGCCCGGAGCAGCGTGGGCCCCTAACTGTCGCTCTGGCAGCAGCGCGGGCCCCTTGCTGTCGTCGGCCTCCTCCCCGAGCTCGCAGCGTGGGCCCCTGGCCGTCGCCATGGCGCAATGCCGGGAACTTAAGGCGGGCTGGGTGGCTGGTTTCCGGCGTGTTCGGGCTGGTCAGCGGTGGTGCGTGCAGGTGGCCGGGCCGGGCTGGCCGGGTCGTCCGCGCCGGGCCGGCCCGGTCCATCCCGGACGTTTTCATCCGCCGGTCCGGCGCAGTGCCAGCCGTCCGGCCGCATCAGGCCGCGCGCACAGATGACGGCCAGGCTCCGCGATCATGAAAAGCCGGTTACCGCGGAGTCTCAGCCGCGACATAGGACAGCCAGACTCCGCGATCATGACCGGAACCTTGATCACGGAAGCAAAGCCGCGCCTCTCGGTGACCACCCCGGGGCCCGGGATGAGATTCCGCGGGCCAGCCGATCACGGACCGCTGCCGCGCGCGGTCGCTGGTCAGGGGTGACCGGGGCAGCCGCTCGCGCAGGGCCTGGGACGCAGCCCGGTACAGGGCATTGGATCATGACCAGGCCATCCCGCGCTACGCCCCCGGGCCGTCCATCACCACATCAAGTCAGCTTCCCTAAGTTCCTGGCATTGTGCGGGAACAGCAACTCCAAGCCGAGGTAGCCTAAATTCAAACTCGTTTCATAGCTAATGTCCCACCTTGACGCGGTGACATTCCGGCCGAGTTTACCTGTCCATCCACTATCACACTGGATGTCCTTTCCGGACGCATCTGCCATTCGCCAAGCCGCCATTCTGGCGCTTTCATGGGGTCACTAAGAAAAACTTAAGCGTCCGGCGCCGGGGTGTACTAGAGTTCCCTCGGGGAGTGAAAAGCTGGGCGTCCTAGCAGCCTCCCTTTGAGAATGAAAGGGAAGATAATGACGAAAGCCAGGCGCCTCGCTGTCATGGTGGCACTTGCCGCCGCGCTACCGATTATGGCTCCCGCTACCGTATCCGCGGCCACTAGCGGCAATACTGCTGACTGGACAGGATTCCTTAATAACCCGGCCCACTGGTCCTACGCGGCTAGCGAGAACGCCATCACCCCGGTCACCGCTCCCGCGCTGGTCCAGAAATGGCACTTCCTCGGACCGGCCGGAAACATGCCTGGGCAACCACCCCCAGGCTATTTCGCCAGCCCGACCGTGGCCGACGGTGCGGTGTTCATCGGCTCCAATACAGGCTGGTTCTATAAGCTGGACGAGACCACCGGCGCCGTCCTGGATCAGGTCTTCATCGGATACCAGCCGAAACTGACGTGCAATCCTCCGATGGGCGTAATAGACACCGCAACGGTGGCTCCTGACCCGGTCACCGGCGATCCGACGGTCTACGTGGGCGGTCCGGACGGTTACCTCTATGCGCTCAGCGCCGCCGACCTGACGCTGAAGTGGAAGTCCCTGATCGCCGCGCCTTCGACGAAGGTCAACGATTACTTCGAGTGGGCATCACCGACCGTGGCGAACGGCAAGATCTACATTGGCCTGGCTTCGAACTGCGATGATCCGCTGATCCGCGGCGGGATTCTCGGATTCAATCAGGCAACGGGCCAGCAGTTCGCCTCGTTCTACACCGTGCCCCAGGGCGACGTCGGCGGGTCCGTCTGGTCGAGCGTCGCCGTGGAAGCCGATGGCGCCGTCTACGCGACCACCGGCAATGGACCGGCGGGCCTGACGGAGCTGTCCTATTCTCAGTCAATTATCAAGCTGAGCCCCAATCTGCAGCCACTCGGACAATGGCAGGTACCCCAATCCGAACATATCGCTGATGGCGACTTCGGCGCTTCACCGACGCTCTTCGGAGGGTCGTACGTAGGTGCCTGCAACAAGAACGGCATATTCTATGCACTGAACCGTTCGACGATGACCCTTGCCTGGGAGGCCAGGGTTGGGACCACGGCTAGCCCCGTTGGCATCGCTATCTGCGCGGGATCGGCTGCCTATAACGTCAACCACCTCTTCATCGGCGCCACCGGAGCCACCATCAACGGCCAGGCGTACCGCGGCAACATCGAGGCGCTGACCCCATCAGGAAAGCTGGCATGGCAAACCGGGCTGCCAGAAGGAGTCACCGGGAGCGCGTCGATCGACGGCGGCGGAGTCATCGCGGTCGGAACCTTCGACAACGGCGGTCCGGCCAACGACACATATCTCCTTAACGCCGCGACAGGGCAAATTATCACCGTCCTCACAAAGGGACTGGATTTCGCTCAGTCGACGTTCGCCGAAGGCTGGCTGTTCACCGCGAACGCCTCTGGGGTGTCCGCCTGGGGGGCGCCTTGATGGCAGACCGCATCCGGTACCTTGGCCACGCTGGGTTCATTGTCCAGAGCGCGGGGAAACGGCTGCTGATCGACCCGTGGTTCTACCCCGCATTCCTCGGCGCGTGGTTCCCTTATCCGAGCAACCGGCACCTGCTGGATCAGGTGACACGGGGAAACTTTGACTACCTGTACGTTTCACACGCCCATGAGGACCACCTGGACGAGCGCGTACTAAACCTGCTGGACCGGGACACCGCGGTCCTGGTTCCTCGCTACCGCTCCAAAGTGATGGTGCGCAAATTCACGTCGATGGGATTTCGTAACCTGATCGTCCTGCATCACAAGGAGCGGCACGAGCTGGCGCCGGGCTTCACCGCGACAATGTTGCTTGACACCAGCCACAAAGAGGACAGCGGCCTGCTGCTTGACCTCGACGGCTTCAAGTTCCTTGATCTCAACGACTGCAATCCGCGTATGTCAGAACTGCCCGGAGAGATAGACCTGCTGGCCGCCCAGTATTCTGGCGCCCAGTGGTACCCGGGGTGCTACGACTACCCGCCAGCCGTGATGGCGGCAAAGACCGCGGCGGTGCGGGAGGGCATGACGGAGACGCTGATCCGCAAGGCCAGGCTCACCGGTGCGCGGGCGTACCTTCCGTCAGCCGGCCCGGCGTGTTTCCTGGACCCGGCGCTTGAGCACCATAACAACCGGCAGGAAACGATCTTCCCGTTGTGGCCTGATGTCGGCGGGGCGTTCACGGCGGCCTGTCCGGGCACGGAGGTGCTGACGCTAGCGCCGGGTGGCGAACTGCGAGGGCTCACCCCCGGCGCCGTGCCGCAGGTCATTTCCGGCGACGACCAGGCGTGGCCGAGCGACCCGGACAGCTATCTGGCCGCTTACCGGGCAAGGCGCAAGGACGAATGGCTCGCCTACTACGAGCAGCCCGCTGATCCCGTCAGCTCAGCGGAGATGGAAGCCTACTTCCGACGGCTGCAGCGCTGGAATGCCCGCTTCCTGCATGGCTACCGCAAGGACATCCGGCTGGTGACCGGGAGCGTGAGTTGGAGCGTGCGGCTCGGCCTGCTCTCGGAGGGGGCCGTGCTGGAGGACGACCCCGCCGACCCGGCTTACACACTGCACGTCCCGCCGCGGGTGATCCGCGCGGTCATCGACGGTCGAACTGGATGGGAGGAGGCCCTGCTGTCGATGCGGCTGACCCTGAAACGAGAGCCTGACGTGTTCGACCTGACCCTCATGTCGCTGCTGCGTTACGGCGATCACCCAGCCCAGACACTGCAGCTCGTCCGAGAACGGCAAAGCAGCGAGACGATCGACCGGGACGGGCTGCGGATGCAGCGCTGGTGTCCGCACGCGGGCGAGGACCTGACGTTCGCCACGATCCGCGACGGCGTGATCGAGTGCCCGCGTCATCACTGGAGATGGGACGCCTTCACCGGTGAGTGCCTGGAAGGCGGCACCGTGCCGCTTCGCGTGCGGGCGCTGGAGTGCGGACAGGTGCTCAGATAAGAGGGAGGGACGAGAGCATGCGGTCCAGACTGGCAGCAAGGATGGCGCGGGGGGCCTCAGGCGCGACAGCGCTGATAGCGGCGCTCGGGCCGGCTCAGGCGACGCAAGCTGCCCAGGCGACCTTTCAGGTACCGTGCAACACGAGCGCGCTCGCTACCGCCATCACGACTGCTTCCCCCGGTGCCACGCTAAGACTGACGCCCCGCTGCCGCTACTCGCTGACCGACGCACTGCCCGCGGTCGGCCAAAATCTCACCGTGATGGGCAACGGGGCGACTCTGGTACGCAGCTACGCGCCCGGCACCGCGGCATTCACCATCCTGACCGTGGACGCCGCGCTCACCGTCACCGACCTGAATTTCCGCCACGGCAATGGCGCGATCGTTGTCCGTGGTCCGGGTGTACTCACGGTCAATGGTGGGGTTTTCGCGGAGAATACAGCTACCGATGGCGGCGCCATTGACGACATGTCCGCGAACGCAGCTCGGGTAAACGGCACCACATTCATTGGCAACAGCGCCGCCGACGCCGGAGGCGCCATCTACGACGGCGGCCTGAATGGTGTCGTCGTCAAGAATTCGGCTTTCATCGGAAACACCGCCGGTCAGGGAGGAGCTTTCTATGATTTCGGTTTCGACGGCTCCTCGTTGAGCGATTCTAAATTTATCCAAAACAAGGCCAACTCGGGCGGTGCGCTCGTATTCAACGCGATTACCGGAGGAAGCGCATCCCACATCCTGGTCGCTGGCAACTACGCCACCGCCGACGGTGGCGGCATCCTAGCGGTGACCAACTTCTGGAGCATCTCGGACAGCGTGATTTCGGGCAACCATGCCGGAGGACACGGCGGAGGGCTGGTCGACACCAGCTTCGCGTCGTCGTCGGTACTCAGTAGCTACATTCTTGGGAACAACGCGGATTACGGCGGTGGGCTCTACCTGCATTCCGGAGATGTCAAGCTCACCAGAACCCTGATCGCAGGTAACCACGCAAGGATCGACGGTGGCGGAGCGTACGCCGCAGGTTCTAGGTTCAACTTGTCGAGTACGACTTTTGCGGACACCGCAATCAGGCAAAACTACGCCGGCTGGCGCGGCGGCGGCATCTACAACCAGGCAGATGTGGCGGCGGTGCGCACATCGATCGTTGCCAACGCAGCCCTGGCCGGCGGCGGTATTTACAACGATGGCCCCGCGGCCGCGGTCACGTTGACAGACTCGAACGTTCTCGCGAACATACCCGACAACTGCGAACCTCGCGGCTCGATCACATCGTGTCCTGGCTAATGCCGCCCGGGCGGTTCCACCACCCAGCACTAGGACGAAACGCGGAACTCGCCCGGCCTTGTGGCCGGGCGAGTTCGTCTTGGTTGACGGTCTTGTGGTTAGGCGTTCTGGAGCTGGGTGGGGCGGGTGGCGAGCTTGGGCAGGATTTCTGCCTCGGGGGCGACCCGGCGCAGGTGCGCGATGCCGAAGGCGGACAAGAGCAGCATCAGGGCGGCGGCCGCGAAGGCGACGAACGCCGCGACCAGCATGATCTGGGCCATCTTCCCGAATCCGTAGGCGTTCAGCAGCAGCCCGCGCAGCGTCTCGCCGCGGAACACCGTCTGGACCTGGGCCGCGAGGCCGGCGTTCTTCGGGTCGGCCAGTGCCTTGCCCGACAGCTGGGAGTAGGTCTGGCCGCCGCCGATCTTGACCAAGTGCACGGCGATGAAGTGGTCAGCGTAGGTCTCAGCCTGCGCCCCGGTGGTCATCAGCTGGCCCGCGTACTTGCTCATCGCGGCCGCGTCGGCCTTGGGCAGCGCGGCGATCGCCGGGCTGTTCGCGGCCGGGAAGACGATCTTCTGCGCGGCAAGCTGGGTGTGCACCTCGCTGGTCACGAAAGACTGGCCCCAGGTCAGCAGCACGCCCGCCACGATCATCACCGCGGCGATCACGAGCCCGGCCACGACCGCTATCGCGTCAAAAGTTCTCCTGCGCATTTCGGTGCCTCCCTTTAGGACCTGATTCTCAAGTGCCTTACAACCTCAAGAGTGACCGCCCGCCTTCTACCCTGACAGGGCTCACGGGCCCTACTTCGACGGGCCTAAAGTCCTTGATGCGCGGGCCGACGGCGCGGCAGTGTAACCTGTTGTGCACCACAGCTGCCGCATCCTCGGGTTGCCGGCGCGTGCCGAAACGCAAATACGATGCCAGATCGTCACTCCGGACCTTGGTGACGCGATCAAGTCACCATCCCTGCAGCTGAAAGGGACGCCGAGATGATTGCGCTCCCGCTTTCGCACGTGATTCCACTGGCCGGCAATCTGAATCAGCCAGGCAAGCTCCTTAGCTGGGGCATCTTTGATATCACCGTCGCGAACCTGATTGTGATCGCGGTGATGGTCGTCGTCTTCGGTGCGGCCCTTCTGATCCCCTTCCACGCTGGCAAAAACCTCACCGCTCCAGCAGACGCCGCTGACCGCGATGAGGCTGGTACCGACCCGGCCACCGTCGCGGCGGCGGCCGAGCCGGGCGACGAGGACATGTGGACCGCCAGGGTGCGGACTACGGCTACCAGGCTGCTGCCGCCGAGGAAGCTGCTGCCCGACCGGCAGCCCGCGTACGTGGCCTCCTGGGTCTACGTCTTCGGCGTGGCCTCGCTGGTCGCGCTGGGCCTGGCGATCATCTCGGGTTTCGCCCTCGCTATCGGCGGGCCCGACTGGTGGCACTACAACCCGGCTGGCCATTTCTTCAACAGCACGCATCTGTGGAGCGTCGAGCTGTTTATGGCGCTGTTGGTAATCCACCTGTGGGGGAAGTTCTGGATGGCGGCCTGGCGCGGGCGCCGCGCGCTGACCTGGATCACCGGAATGGTCGCCTTCCTCGCCTCGATCGTGGAGTGCTTCACCGGCTATCTATCCCAGCAGAACTTCGACTCGCAGTGGATCGCCACCAACGGCAAGGACGCGCTCAACGCGATGGGCGTCGGCGCGTTCTTCAACGTGCTGAACTTCGGCCAGATGCTGATGTGGCACATCGTGCTGATCCCGATCGTCCTGGTCGCCATCGTCGGCGCCCACGTGCTGCTCGTCCGGGTCCGCGGCGTCAGCCACCCGCTGCCGCAGCGCCGCACCGCGCTGCGCGGCCGGGCCGCCCGCACGGCGGCGGCCGCAGACGATGCCGGACCGTGGCGCGGGCCGAACCGCCGCTACGACATCCTCAAAGAAGGCACGATCGCCACGCTGATCGTGACGGCCCTGGTACTGCTGATGTCCGGGCTGCTGTCTTCGCCGGACGTGCCGCCGGTCACCGTCCAGACCTGGGCCAGGATCGACCAGGTCGGCTTCGTCAACACAGCGGCCACCGAACTGGACGGAACCGGCGGCGCCGCAAGCTACGGACCGCCCTACAACAGCCAATCCGGGTCGGTGCAGCAGGTCGGCCCCGTCAACTGGCAAAAGCTGGCTGGCATCACCCAGCCCGTCAACGCGGCCCGGGACTTCGTGCTGAGTCCGCTATCCGGGCTCGCCAGTACCAGCCCGGCCCTGGCCAGTGCGCTGAGCACCTACAACAGCGCCCCGCCGGCCCAGCAGCAGAAATGGGCGTCCGCATACGACGCCGCGACCGCCCCGGACGCCAAGAAGGTGCCGTTCAACGGCGGGAACCTGAATCTGCCGGCCGCCGGGCCGGTACCGGTGATGATGGCAGCCGAACTCGCGATGGCCAAGAGCGGAGGGCTGGACTCTGACCTGCTCGCACAGCGGCAGTTCTACGGCACCAACTTCACCAAGCCGCTGCTCTTCATCGCCGACGGCGGCTACTACGACACCCTGGCGTCGAACATGCACCTGACTGGCGACCAGTGGGGCGTCATGAACGAGACCGGAAGCTATCCCGGTCAGCCGTGGCTGTGGCTATTCCAGCTCTGGTACCACGTCTCCCCGTTCGCCAGCTCGGCCAGCGTCGACATCTGGGCGGTCTACCTGACCGGAATCGGCACGATCCTGCTGCTGCTCATCCCGTTCATCCCAGGCCTGCGCGACATCCCTCGCCTGATCCCGGTGCACCGCCTCATCTGGCGTTCCTGGTATCGCTCATCCCGGGAGGCCGATCGGCATTAGCCAGCGCACCCTGTGATCGAGCGCGCTGGCTCGCAGTTGTCTGGTTCGTTGACGCGCACGATGGATTTCGTTAGCGTTGTCGTCCCGCCGAACTGGGAATCATCGTCGTAAATGCCGCCGCCCCCGCTCATCGCGGTGTTGCCGAAGATCTGAGTGCGCAGCGCGCCCACAGCACCCTGGTTGTAGATGCCTCCCCCATGTGCGCTGGCGCGATTACCGGAGATAATTACATTAGTCAGGCCGACGCCTACGCCCTGGAGTGTGTTGTAAATGGCTCCGCCGTCCGAGGCGCTGTTTCCGTAGAACGTTGTGCCGCTGATCGAATCGCTAAAACCTTGGAAGTCGGCGTACAGCCCGCCGCCCTCGCCGCCGGCCTGGTTGCCGATGATCTTGCTGTTATCGATCCTCAGGTCGAACACGCCGTAAACGCCACCCGCGGTCGAGGTCGAGGTGTTGCCTTCGATCACGTCATTCGACAACGACCCGGACAGCGGATCAAGAAAGAGGGCGCCGGCCGCTGCCGCGCTGTTCCCGCGGAACATCGAGCCCGAGATCGTGTCGTTCCCGACGGCGAAATCGTAGATCGCGCCACCCGCGCTCGCGGCCAGGTTTCCGCTGAATTCACAGTTCGTCACCGAGACGCCGTCAAGCGCGCTGTTATTGTAAATCGCGCCGCCGAACTCAGTCGCCCGGTTCGCGATGAAGGCCGCGTCGCTGACGATAGGTCCGTTCAGGCCCGTGCTGGGATCAGAGATCGCGCCTCCGTCGGCACCGGTGTTCCCGGTGAAGGTCCCGCCGGTCACGGTCAGCGAACCTCCGTCGACGGTGATGGCGTTGTCGCCGTGACGGAAGTTCAGGTTCTCGACGGTCAAGGCCCCGCAACACTGTGATTCGAGAATGGTGAACGCGGGCGTGCCAGCCGCGTAACTGCGTTCCAGCGTCGCGCCGTTCCCCAGGACGGTCAGATCCGACGTCACTGTCGGAAGCCCGCGCGCCAGCACGTAGGTGCAGTTCGGAGCCAGGCTGAGACGCTCGCCGCTACTAGCCCTGCTCATCGCCAGTCTCAGCGCGCCGACGCGGCACGGCACCGGAACCGTGGATGACGCCCTGGCCGCGTCCACGGGCCCGATGCCCGCGATCAACATGGCGCCCACCAGGATCGCGCCCATCCGCCCGCCCATCATCGCAGTGCCTTTACCAGCACTTCGACCACCCGTTCCTGCTGGCTGGGGGTGATCTGCGGATAGATCGGCAGGCTGAGCAGCTCCGGCGCGAGCCGTTCGGCCACGGGGAAAACCTGCTTGGATCCCGAGTCCGTATGCGCGCCGAGACTGGCAAACGCCCGCGTCCGGTGGATCGGCGCCGGGTAGTGAATGCCGGCGCCGATGCCCGCGTCCCGCATCCGCGCGAGCACCCGGTCCCGGTCGGGCACCCGGATCACGTACAGGTGCCAGACATGGACGTTCCCTTCCAGCGTCCGTGGCCTGACTACCTCGGTCAAATCGGCCAGAGCCGCGTCGTAGCGGGCAGCGGCGTGGCGCCTGGCCTCGTTCCACTCGGCGAGGCGGGCTAGCTTGGCCGACAGCACCACCGCCTGCAGCGTGTCCAACCGGCTGTTGAACCCGAGCACCTCGTGGTCGTACTTGCGCGTCGCGCCGTGATCGGAGATCAGCCTGCTCAGCCTCGCGATATCGGCGGCATCGGTCAGCACCGCGCCGCCATCGCCGTAGGCGCCGAGGTTTTTGCCTGGATAGAAGCTGGTCGCGGCGGCGTGGCCGAGCGACCCGGCGCCTTTCCCGTGCCGGAGCGCGCCGTGCGACTGCGCCGCGTCCTCGATGATCCAGGCGCCGATGTCGTTCGCCACCTGGGTCAGCCGCTCGACCGGGGCGACCTGCCCGTACAAGTGGACACCGATGAACGCCCGCGTCCGCGGCGTCACCGCCGCGATGGCGGCGTCGGCGTCCATCAAGTAGGTGTCGTCGTCGGCGCAGTCGACCAGCACCGGCGTCGCGCCGACCCGGCAGACGGCCTCGGCGGTGGCGACGAACGAGTTGGCCGGCAAGATCACCTCGTCGCCGGTGCCGATGCCGAGCGCGCGCAGCAGGATCTCGATCGCGTCGGTGCCGTTGGCCACGGCAACGCAGTCGCGCACGCCGCAGAACGCGGCGAACTCGCGCTCGAACTGGGCCACGGCTGGACCGCCGATGAACGCCGTGGCGCTCAGCACCTCCTGCCAGCCTTGAGCTATCGTCTCGGCCACCTCCGCGTGCTGTGCGGCGAGGTCCACCAGCGGAATCTCGGTCATCGCTGCTCCTGTCCTTGCGACTGTCCGGCGGCCGGATCAGCCGCGCATCCGGGCCACAGTGTTGAAGTCGTCGACAGCGGCGGTGCCCCGCCACCGCTGCCACTTCCTGATCACCTTGTAGCGCGCGACGCCGAGCCCCGACCTGGTGGCGTCGGCGGCGAGGCTCACCCTCGACGTGCCGGAACAGACAGCGATCGCGCGGCTGTAGGCGTCAACCTGCGTCTGCGCCGCCCGGTCCAGGCTGTACCGGCCCACCACCAGCGACCGGGCGTACTCGCCGAGCGTGGCCAGTCGTTCGGTATCCCCGATCAGCCCGCGCAAGATCACGCCGAGCTTGGCTGCGGCCTCGGCGCGGCCATGGTGCTCCGGGCCGAGGCCGAACAAGCCCTGCTGGCCGAACATCGCCGCCGACTGCGGCGTGACCAGCTCGCAGAACCCGTGCTGGCCCTGAATCACGACCGGCTTGCCGAACGCCATGCCGCGCAGGGCCGAGCCGCCCATGCCGAGCACGATGTCCGCCGCCGCGTAGGCGGGCCTAGGGTCGGTCATGAGCCCAGCCAGCGTGACCACCCGATGCCCGGCCCGCGCGTTGGCGGCAGCGGCGGCGGCCTCCACCAGGGGCCGCGCCTGCCCGTCGCCGACGATCACAAGCTGCAGCGCTAGGCCCGATGCCGCCAGGCTCCCGGCCGTGTCGCAAGCGGCGAGCAACGATTCAAGCTTCAGCTCCGTCGCCAGCCGGCTGACGATCACGGCGAGCGGCACGCCCGGCCGGAGATTCAGGTCGCGGGCGAAAGAACCGGCCAAGAAATCCGGTGCGTTCGCCCGCACGTCGACCGGCGGCTCAAGCAGCGTCACGTCGTGGTGGCCTGCCGCTATCGCCCGGCTCTTGATCTGGCTGCTGCTCACGATCAGCGGCATGGTGCGGGGCAGGAACGGCGCCACCGCCGTCGACATCACCGTGCACACGACCGGCAGGCCGAGCCGCAGCCGAGGCCCGGCGAACGCCTCCACCCCCGGCGGCCATTCGTAACCGTGCACGAGATCGCAGCGCCGCTGCCTGGCCAGCTCGGTGAGCTGCGCCGCGGCCAGCGCTGAAGGACGGCGGCTGGCCCTGGCGTCCAGCATGACGTGCGGCAGTCCGAGCCGCTTGATCTCCTCGACCAGCGGCCCCGGCCTGCTCACGACCAGCATCTGATGACCGCGGTCACGGACCGCGGCGGCGATCTCGACGGCGTTGAGCTGGGAGCCGCCGATGCCGGTCGCGTGCGGGTAGACGAGCACCTTCATAACGCTCCTCTCGGCAGTAGGTTCAGCCGCAACTCGGCGAGCGCCGGCCGCATCTGGCTGGCCAGCAGCCCGAACCCGGCAAGCGCGGCGGCCCCGGCCACGGCGAGCGCGGCCAGGTCGGTCAGGATCAGCCGGGCGGCGACGGCCGCCACCACGGCGACGGCAGCGGCCACCGCGACCGGCAGCCAGAGCCGCCTGGCCAGGTCGACGGTCCGGATCCCGACCCTGGCCAGCGAGACGAGGTAGCACGGGCAGCACCAGGCAGCCGGCGACTACCGCCTGCGCTACGGCCGCTCCCGCGATGCCGTCGGCCCGGGTGCCGACCACCAGGCTCGGAATCAGGCTCGCCAGCCAGACAATCTGGACGATGAGTAGCACGCGCGACTTGGCGAGCACGACCAGGAAGTCGTAGCAAAGCTCGAATCCGATCCGCAGCGCGCTCAGCACGCCGAGCCCGACGAGCGCGGCGGCGGCAGGTACCCAGCGCTGCCCGTACACCAGGCCGACCAGCGGCACGGCCGCACCGGACAGCAGCAGGCAGACCGGCAGGATCACGGCGCCGAGCAGCCCGGCGACGCACAGAAACCCGTTGCGCATTGACGGCTTGTCGTGCTGCAGCCGGGAGAACACCGCCGGGGCCACGCTCCTGGTCGGCAGCGAGAACATGCTGACCGGCCAGCCCGCCAGGTTGACCGCGAGCGCGTAGTAGCCCAGCGCGGTGGCGCCGAGCAGGTGGCCGATGACGAGCTGGTCGGCGTTGCCGACCGCGAACACCACGATGCTCGACCCAGCGAGCGGCAGGCCGAACTTAAGCAACGCCTTCGCCGCCGACCAGTCGAAGCCGAAACGGACCGGCGCGAACGTCCAGAACAGCACCACGGACGCCGCGCCTCCGCTGATGCGGCCGAGCGCCAGGCTCATCGCCCCGACACCCTGCCAGGCCAAAGCGATCGAGACGACGGCGCCGAGCCAGTTGTTGACCTGGTCGGCGATCATCTTGCGGTCCTGGCGGAACTGCCGCTGCAGCAACGCCGCCGGGGTCGCCACGAGCCCGTCGACCAGCACGTTGAGCGAGAGCACCCGGATCACGCCAGTCGCCGCCGGCGCGCCCATCGCCCAGGAGAACGCGGGCGCGCCGACGTAGCACGCGGCGTAGATGACGACGCTTGCCGCCACCGACAAGGTGGCGACGGTCGGCGCGATCCGCGCCGGGTCGCCTTCCCAGCGCACGATCGCGAGGCTCACCGACAAGTCGTTGAAGCTGAGCAACGCGACCAGCGCGACCAGCGCGACGGCGAACGTGCCGAACGCGTGCGGGCCCAGCAGCCGAGCCAGCACGATGCCGATCGGCAGCGTGCCAACCCGCGCGAACAGGTTGCTCGCGAAGCTCCAGCCGAGCGCTCGCGAGGCGAGGCCGGGCAGCGAGCGGGTCTTCCTGTGCCTGCCGCTCATCGGCGCCCAGGACCACCGGTGCTCACGCGGTGGGATTCGGCGTCGACCTCGATCCTGACGCCGTCCCGCTCAGCGCTGAGCGAAGCCGCCTCGAGCAGGCCGAGAACCCGCAGGCCGCTGTAACCGTCGGTGACTGGCGGCCGGCGATGTCTGATCGCGTCCGCGAACTCGGCCATCACGCCGAGCAGCGCCTCGCGTTCGGGCAGCGCGGGCACGACCATGTCGCCGATCCGGTAGGACACAAGCTGCTGCCGGAGCTGGTCGGGGTCGGCCGACGCCTCGGGCAGCCGGTCGACGCCCCGATCGTGAAACATCAGGCGGGCGGCCGGGTTCAGGTCGTCCCAGACGATCATGCGGCGTGAGCCGCTGAAGATCGTCTTCCTGACCTTGATCGGACTGAGCCAGTTGACGTGCAGGTGAGCGAGCGCGCCGTCGGACAACCACACCGACAGGTAGGCCATGGCGGCCCGCCCGGTGCCAAGCGGATCGCTCGCGTGGGCGGCGACGGCCACCGGGACCACCCCGTCGGGCAGCACGAAGTCGAGTATCGACAGGTCGTGCGGCGCCAGGTCCCACAGCACGTCCACATCCGGCTGGACCAACCCCAGGTTGATTCTGACCGAGTCGATGAACCGGAGATCGCCAAGCTCCCCGCCCCTGATCGCCTGCCTGACCCGGGCGACCGCCGGGGTGTAGCAGTAGGTGTGGTCGCACATCAGCGTCAGCCCGGCCTCAGCGGCGTGCGCCACCACCTTCGCCGCCTCAGCGGCGCAGGACGTCAGCGGCTTTTCCACCAGGACGTGCTTGCCGGCGTCCAGTGCGGAGCAGATGAGTTCGTAGTGCGTGGCTGCTGGCGTGGCGATCGCGATCGCCGCCACCCCCGCGTCGTCGAGCAGGTCGTCGTAGCTTGCCGTCGCGACCGCCGACGTCTGCCGCCCGAGCACCCTGGCTGGCGCGTTCGAGGTCCAGATCGCACAGCCATCTGAGCTGGAAAGAATCGGTGGCGAGCGCCGTCCTGATCAGATTCGGCCCCCAATAGCCAGCCCCGACCACAGCGATCCCGATAGGCGATTCTTCGGCGGACTGTCGGATTTCATCCCCCTATTGATTCGTTTCCAGATCGAGAAGTCTAGCGCGACAAATAATTTCCATCTTCATTTTGAAAAATTCCCGATGGGCGACCCCGGTGGTCATTCATACTGCACGACCGTGGTTACTGTCGTTATCCCCGCTCACAACGAAGACATGGTCCTAGGAAGGCTGCTCAACCAGCTAATTCCGGCCGAATCGGCATCCGATCTGAGCATTATTGTCGTTGCCAATGGTTGCACGGACAATACGGCTGACATTGCGCGTTCCCTCGGACGCCAGGTGCGCGTGCTCTGCCTTCCCACGGCCTCCAAGCGACTTGCCCTGGCGGCCGGAGATCGCGCCGCGACGAGCTTTCCGCGACTGTATGTCGACGCCGACATGGAGCTTGGCCTCGCGGATGTCAGGGCGATCGAAGCCGAATTGCGCAAGCCCGGAATACTGGCCACGGCGCCCGACCGGGTGATCCGGCTGGACGGCTGCTCGTGGCCGGTTCGCTGGTACTACGACATCTGGTCGCGGCTGCCTGAGGTACGCGCCGGCTTGTTCGGACGCGGCGTGATCGCGGTCAGCGAGGCTGGTCACCGTCGACTCGCCGGGCTGCCGCCGTTGCTGGCCGATGACCTGGCGGCCTCCTTGTCGTTCGGGCCGACCGAGCGGAGCATCACGACCGCGGCGAGCGTGATCTATCATCCGCCCAGAACGGTCGCCGACCTGCTGCGCCGGCGGATCAGGGCAGTGACCGGCGTAGCGCAGATCGAGCGCACGTCGCAGGCACCGGCGTCGACGGCCCGAACCAGCCCGGCCGATCTGCTGGCGATCCTCCGGGCCCGGCCAGCCCTCGCGCCCAAGGTGGCGCTGTTCATGGCGGTGACGGTGACCGCCCGGCTGGGCGCCCGCCGGGCGGTGGCCAGGGGCGACTACTCGACCTGGCTGCGAGACGAGAGCAGCCGCCGAGGCGCCGCGCGGACGGCGACCGGTCAGGCGACGGAACGGCGCTCGGCATGACGGCGCTGACCACGCGGAACGCTAGCTGGGACGACATGATCGTGCTCTGCGCGACATCGAGGTATGACGGCATCCCGATGGGTGACTGGCACCTGGCCAACGCGCTTGCCCGGCTGGCGCCCGTGCTGTTCGTCGACCCGCCGATGTCACGACTGACACCGCGGCGGCATCCCGACTCCGCCGACGCGCTGGCTAGGCCCCGGCTGACGGTGCTGCGCCCCGGTCTGGCCCGGCTCACGCCGGTCGTCCAGCCGTGTCCGTCCAGGCCACCGATGATCAACCTGGCCACCGCGCTGACCCGGCATCACCTGCGCCGCGGCGTCGCCAGGCTGGGTGGCGGAGTGCGGGCCGTGATCAGCGGCTCACCGCTCTACTCGGTACACGGCGCCTGCCGGGAGGCGGTCACCGTGTACTGGGCCAAGGACGACTTCGTCGGCGGCGCCGACCTGATCGGCGAGAACAAGAACCTGATCCAGGCTCGCGAACGGCGTATCGCAACGGCCGCCGACCTGGTGGTCGCCGCCAACCCGCTGGTGGCCGCTAGCTGGCGGGATCGAGGCCTTGACCCGCTGCTGGTGCCCTTCGGCGCCGACGCGCAAGCCTATGCCGACGTGGACACCGCGCCGCTGCCGCCGGACGTAAACCTGCCGAGCCCGGTCGTTGGCTTCGTCGGCCAGATCAACCGCCGGATCGATCTAGGCCTGCTTGAGCGGATCGCCGGCCGCGGCCGGTCGCTGCTGCTGGTCGGGCCCAAGGACGCCGCGTTTGAGTCGGCTCGGTTCGCCGCGCTGACGGACCGGCCGAACGTGGCCTGGGTCGGCCAGCAGCCGTTCTCGGCGCTGCCTGGATACTTGCGGCTGATCGACGTCGGGATCGTGCCGTACGCGGATACCGCGTTCAACCGGGGCAGTTTCCCGCTCAAGATCCTGGAGTACCTCGCCGCCGCCCGCGCGGTTGTCACCACCGACCTGCCAGCCGCCCGGTGGCTGGCGACCGATCTGGTGTGCGTGGCGGCCGGACCAGCGGACTTCGCCGATCAGGCCGACCGGCTTGCCGGGGCGAACCGGACACCGCAGATTGTCGCGCGGCGCCGAGCGTTCGCCGCCGCGCATAGCTGGGATTGCCGGGCCGATCATATCTATCAGGCGATCATGACGCGTTGTCGTTTAAATCAGAACGCTATCGCCGCGACTCGGACGCTCAATTCAGGTAGTGCACTGGCGTCAGCCGCCAATGCCAATAGGATGCCTCAATGTGAAGGCAAGAACCAAGGAGTAGTGGCACGGTATGAGTGTGACCGAGCAGGCTGTCGGTACGCACGTCCAGTCGGATAATCCAAGTTCTGCGAGCAGATCGACGTCACGATCATGGGCGTCGTCCTACCTGCGCCGGGCTATGCTAGCCGATTTGGCGTGCGCGCTCGGCGGCGGGCTATTCGCCGCACACATCCGATTCGGCGGCTACGGTCACATACAGAGCGTGTACGTGTTCCTCATCATCGCCACGCCACTGCTCTGGTGCACTTCCATGCTGCTGGCAGGCGGATATGACATCAAGGTAATCGGGCTGGGCTCAGATGAATTCCGCCGTGTTATCAATGCCGCTGGCAGTGTCGCGGTCGTCGTCATCATCACCTCCTACGTGACGCGGCTGGACCTCTCCCGGGTCTACGTGGCGATCGCCATACCGTGGGCCTCGATGACAGACCTGGCGTGCCGGTACCTGCTCCGCAAGCACCTGCACGCACTGCGCCGCAACGGCGCCTGCTGCCAGCGAGTCGTAGCGGCCGGCCATCCGACGGCGGTCGCCGACCTGGTGACGACGTTGCGCCGGGACGGCTACCACGGCTTGTCGGTCGTGGCCGCGTGCCTGACCGGCGAGTTCGGCGCTGATCAGCTCGCTGGCATTCCGGTCACAGGCACGCTTGATGACCTGTCGGCGGCCGTGGACGCGTTCGACGCGGACACGGTCGCCCTGCTTGCCTGCCCCGAGATGGACACCGACCGGCTGCGCGCACTGGCGTGGACGCTTGAGAAGACCGGGACTGGCCTGTGCGTCGCCCCGATCCTGCTCGATGTGGCCGGCCCGCGCACCACGATCAGGCCGGTGGCTGGGCTGCCGCTGCTCTACGTGGACCACCCGGACCTTCTCGGCATCAGGCAGGTCATCAAGGGCGTGTTCGACAAGACGGTGGCGGCGGGAGCGCTCCTGCTGCTCGCTCCGGTGTTCGCGGTGATTGCCCTGGCGATCAAAGCCGCCGACGACGGGCCGGTTTTCTTCCGGCAGACTAGGGTCGGCCGGGACGGCCGGGACTTCACCGTGTATAAGTTCCGCACGATGACAGTCGACGCCGAGCGCAAGAAGGCGCAGTACGTCGCGGCCAACGAAGGCAGCGGCGTGCTGTTCAAGCTGCGCCGCGATCCCCGGGTGACTGGAGTGGGCCGCTGGCTGCGCCGCTGGTCGCTGGACGAACTGCCGCAGCTTGGCAACGTGCTGACCGGTGACATGTCGCTGGTCGGACCGCGGCCGGCGCTACCGGAGGAAGCCGAGCACTACTGCGACCAGATGCGCCGCAGGCTGGCGGTCAAGCCGGGAATCACTGGCCTTTGGCAGGTCAGCGGCCGGTCCGACCTGTCAGCCGATGAGGCGGTGCGCCTCGATATGCGGTACGTGGAGAACTGGTCGTTCGCGCTCGACCTGCAGATCCTGTGGAAGACCTGCTCGGCCGTGATCGGAGGAACTGGTGCGTACTAAGTCAGCGATCCACCGCGCGGCGGTCACCGCCCGGGCCATCGGCTCGGTCGTTGTCCGGCCGCCGTTCGTGCCGCCTGGGCACTTCTACTCGCCGCAGACCGCCGAAGGCGACCTTGCCCGCGCGCTGCGGCAGGCGACCTCGTCCGCGCCCGGTGTCGACATCGGCGAGCAGCGCCAGCTCGCGCTCGCGGCCGATCTCGCGTCCGTGCTGGCCGAGCCTGCCCCCGGACCACGTTATGTACCCGGCAACCCGATGTTCGGGCCCGGCGACGCCTGCGTTTACCGGGCGATGCTGAGGCTGCTGCGGCCGAGCGCGATCCTCGAGATCGGGTCGGGCTACTCGACCGCTATCGCGCTCGATGAGGCGCAAGCCGCACCCGAACTTGACGGCCTGCGGATCACCTGCGTCGAGCCGTTCCCGCAGCGCCTGCTCGGCCTGCTCAGAGTCGGCGACATGACCAGGCTGACGCTGATGCGCTCCCCCGTTCAGGACGTCGACCTGCCGGTCTTCGACCAGCTACGGGCCGGCGATGTGCTGTTCATCGACTCGACCCACGTGGTGAAGGCGGGCTCGGATGTCGGCTGGCTCTTCCTGCGGGTCCTGCCGCGGCTCGCGCCCGGCGTCGTCGTGCACGTGCACGACATCTTCTGGCCGTTCGAGTACCCGGCTGCCTGGCTGGCCGAGCGCCGGGACTGGACCGAGGCCTACCTCGTGCACGCGTTCTTGTCAGGAAACGACAGCTGGGAGATTCTTTTTTTCGCCTCGTGGTTCTGGCGATGCCACCTCGATCGCGTCCCGGCCCACTTGGCCAGGGAGCAGCCCGGCTCGCTCTGGCTGCGCAAGGTGCGCTGAGCCGTGGATGCCGACCCAGGCGTGATCGTCGGCTATCCGGTGTCCCGCGCCAGCGCGGCGCCGCTCGTGATCGCCGCCGGCGCCCGGCTACGCTCGGGCACCACGCTGTATGACGGCTCGGTCATCGGGCGGGGCCTGCAGACCGGCCACAACGTCGTGGTGCGCGAGGGTTGCGAGATCGGCGATGACGTCTGCATCTGGAGCAACAGCGTGGTCGACTACGGATGCCGGATCGGCGCCAGGGTCAAGATCCACTGCAACTGCTATGTCGCCCAGTTCACCGAGATAGCCGACGACGCGTTCCTCGCCCCGGGCGTGACCATCGCCAACGACCTCTACCCCGGCAACGAACGCTCGGCCGAGGTGATGCGCGGACCGACGATCGGCCCGGGTGCCCAGATCGGCGTCAACGTCACGATCTTGCCGTACGTCCAGATCGGCGCGGGCAGCCTCATTGGCGCCGGCTCGGTGGTCACCAGGGACATCCCGGCAGGCGTGGTCGCCTTCGGCAACCCAGCACTCCCCCGCCGCAAGGTAGCTGACCTCCCCAGCATCGAATCCCGCCGCACGGCCGCCAACTCCCCCAACGACTAGTTGTCAGCCGCGCCGTCTCCAGCCGACAACAGCAAGGTCCACGCTGTCGTCATTTCGACAGCAACCACTGGTGCCGGCAGGCCGTCGCTGGTGCCGTGGTGCAAGTGCCGCGGGGCGATCGCGGTTTTGTCTCCGTAGTAATGGTTTTGGTCATGATCACGGAGTCTGGCTGTCGTATATCGCGGCTGCGCTTCCGTGGTAATCGCGATTTCATGATCGTGGAGTCTCGCCGTCGCCCGCCTGCGGGGCGGATGCCGTCCGAGCGCCGCCGTTGTCCCGGACCGGGCGGTAAGACTATCCCAGATGCGACATTCCGGCTTCCTGGGCGATCCGATGCTGCGCGGGAGTCGGGGTTAGGGGAGGTGTTTGTCGATTTCGGCTAGGAAGTGGTGGATGTCGAATGGCTTGGGTATGAAGCCGGCGGCGCCGGCCGCCGCTAGTTCGCTGGTCACCGCGCCGCCGGTGTCGCCACTGATGATGATCACCGGGATCGTGGCGGTGGCGGGCGCGGCACCCAGCTGTCGGAGGACGTCGAGGCCGGTGGCGTCGGGGAGGCGGTTGTCGAGCAAGATCAACGCTGGCGGGCTTTCGATCGCGGTCTGGACGCCTTCCTGGCCGGTGTTCGCGACCCGCAGCTCTACCTCGGGCCGGCGCTGGAGGATTCGTGCGACCAGGCGCACGTTGTCGGGACCGTCTTCGATATAGAGCAACGCGCTAGTCACTGGACCGTCCCTCCGGACTGGTGCTTTGGTCGGGCCGAGAGCCGATGATCGAGTCGAGCACCCGGCCAAGCTCGGCGAGATCGAGCGGCTTGGTGAGATAAGCAAGCGCGCCGCCCGTGAGCAGGCGCTTGATCATGCGTTGGGTCGCGTCGGCGGACAGGATCACCACCGGGATGTCGGCGGTGGCTGAGTCGGCCTTGAGTTCCTTGAGCACCCGCTCGCCGTGAATATCCGGCAGGTGCAAGTCAAGCAAGATGATGTCCGGGTAGTTCGTGGTCGCGTATTCGAGGCCCTCGCGGCCGGTCGGGAACGGCTTGAGCAGAATGTTGAGCCGTCCGCGCAGGAATCGGGAGACGACCTCGACATTGGCCGGGTTGTCCTCGATGTACATCATGTTCAGCGACGCGAGACCGGGCCCAAACGGCACCGCCGTCGGCAGCGACGGCGATTCGGCTGGCTCCTCGGATTCGGCCGGAACGACGTCAGCCGAGCGCGGGACGGTCACGGTGAACGCCGAACCTTCGCCGACGACGCTCGAGACGGTCAGCCGGCCATTCATGGCCTCGGCGAGCGCCTTGGCGAGCGGCAGGCCGATGCCGGTGCCCTCGACACCATTCTGCTCGAGGCCGAGCCGCTCGAACGGAGCGAAGATGCGCTCGAGGTCTCCCGGTGAGATGCCGCGACCGGTGTCGGTCACGGTGACGCTAGCCCACTCGGGGTCAGCGTCACCGCAGGTGATCGTGATCGAGCCGCCGACCCGGTTGTACTTGACGGCGTTGGAGACCAGGTTGACCAGGACCTGGGACAACCGCTGCCGGTCGGCCCGGGCTGCCAGCGCCGGGTTGGTGCACTCGGTCGCGATCCGCACCGACCGCCCAGCGGCCAGCGGCTCCATGAGCTTGGCCGCATCGTCGATCAGCGGCACGACCGCGACGGATTCTAGCGACAGGCTCAGGTCGCCCGACTCGATGCGGGCGATGTCGATGAGCTCGTTGATCAGCGCGAGCAGATGCCGGCCAGCGCCGAGTATGCGCTGGACACCGTCGTGGTCCTCGGCGTCGAGGTCGGACATCTCAAGGAGCTGGGCGAAGCCGATGATGGAATTCAGCGGTGTCCGCAGCTCATGACTCGTGCTCGACAAGAACGCGTTCTTGGCCTGGTTGGCCAGCACGGCCTCGTCCCGCGCCTCGGTCAAGGCGGCCTCACGGCTGGCCAGTACTTTCTCCGCGCGTACGAGCGACTTAGCGAGCCGCCCGACCTCGTCCTTCGCCGGGGGCACCGGCCGCAGCGGCTGGCCTTCGCCAAGCCGGTCGGCATTCACCGCCGCGGTGGCGACCCGGCGGGATATCCCCGAGGTGAACAGGACAACCCCGAGGAGCGCGGCGGCCAGCCCGAGCGCGAAGCCAGCGATGTCGAGCGCGCCTATCGCGTTTTCCAGGTGCGTGATAGATCGGCGGCGCGCGACCAAGTGGGCCGCCGGGCCCTGAACCAAGTCGGCAACCTGGTCACGCAACGTGTCCATGGTCGCCTTGTCGTGCAGGAGCAGTAGCGTCAGGCCGTGGGGCGAGATCCCGTGACCGACGGCGGATCTCATCCGTGCGAGTTCGGCCAGCGCCACGGCCGCCGTGTCGTCGACGACATCCTGCTGGCTGACCTCACCGGCGAGTATCGCGGCGCCGGTGAACGCCCGACGGTCCGCTCTGACCCGGCCCAGCGCGAGGTTGTACGGGCCAAGGAACTGCCGATCGCGGGTCGCGGCGTAGGCGCGCACGCCCGTCTCCCCGTTGACGGCGTCCGCGAGCACCCGATTGGCCGAGTTGATCAGGTTGAACTCGGCGGTGGCGACACCGCGCTCGTTCCGTTCCGTGCTCTGCACCGCCAGGCTGGCCGAGGCGATGCCGATCAGCGCGATCAGCGGCACGGCGAGCACGATCAGCGCCTTGGCGCGTACCGACCGATCCAGCCACCACTGCTGCAGCCGGCCGGGCATTCCAGGCGCTCGCTCCTCCTGGCCAGGCGCGGCGGGCACAGCACCCCCGAGGCGAGACGGTGTGATTCCGAGACAAGATCAATTACTCTGCGTAACTTACCAGGTGCGATGTCGTCACGCTGGGTGGCTGGCCGGTCAGGACTTGCCCGGCTGTTCTGACGGCCTGATCGTTCGGGTGGCCTGGCGGTAAATGACCGACTATCGCTATCACGTGCCAAATGTTTGGTAACTGGCCGCAGTTTATTCGTGAATTCTCGTAAGCCTCCAGCAGACTGCCATGGCAGCGCGGTAGCTTTCTCACACATGAAGGCACTGGTGCTAGCCGGCGGATCGGGCAGCCGGCTCCGGCCGATTACGTACACGTCAGCCAAGCAATTGGTTCCGGTCGCGAATAAACCGGTGCTCTTCTATGGCCTCGAAGCGATCGCGGCCGCTGGCATCCAGGACGTCGGCATCGTGGTTGGCGACTCCGCGCCGTCGATCCACGCCGCCGTCGGCGACGGCTGGAAATTCGGCCTCGATGTCACGTACATCAGGCAGACGGCGCCGCTTGGCCTCGCGCACGCGGTACTGGTGGCGCAGGAGTATCTCGGCGATGACGACTTCGTCATGTACCTCGGTGACAATTTCATTATCGGCGGTATTACATCGCTTATCGACGAATTCATGGCCGGCCGCCCCGACGCGCAGATCATGCTGACTCACGTCTCTGATCCGCGCCAGTTCGGCGTCGTCGAACTCGACGGCGCGGGCGACGTGGTCAGCCTGGAAGAAAAGCCAGCCCGACCGCGGAGCGATCTCGCTCTAGTCGGGGTTTACATCTTCACTCCGGCCGTCCACGAGGCGGTACGGCGGCTTGTACCATCCGGTCGCGGTGAGCTTGAGATCACCGAGGCCCTGCAATGGCTCATCGACAACGGGTTGAAGGTCAGGTCCACGATGATCTCCGGCTACTGGAAAGACACCGGCAATGTCACCGACATGCTCGAGGTCAACCGGATGGTGCTCGAAGGGGTGACCGCTCGGCGCGACGGCGATGCCAACTCCGACACCGACACCGAGCTGATCGGCCGGGTCGTACTCGAACGAGGCGCCCAGGTACGCGGATCCCGGATAGTCGGGCCGGTCATCATCGGCGCCGACGCCGTGATCGAGCGTTCCTACATCGGCCCGTTCACCTCGGTCGGCCAGGACTGCGCGATCGCCGACAGCGAGGTTGAGTACTCGATCGTGCTGCGCGGGGCCTCGATCCGCGGCGTTAGGCGGATCGAGGCATCGCTGATCGGCCAGGGCGTCGAGGTCACGCCCGCGCTCGCGGTGCCCAGAGCGCACCGTCTTGTGCTCGGCGACCATAGCAAAGTGCAGATCAGCTCATGAGGGTGCTAGTAACCGGCGGCGCCGGGTTCATCGGCTCGCACTACGTGCGCACTATGCTTGCCGGCGGCTACCCCGGCTTCGAGGACGCGCAGGTGACCGTGCTCGACAAGCTCAGCTACGCGGGCAACCTCGACAACCTCGACCCGGTCGCCCAGGACGGCGGGCTTAGGTTCATCCGCGGCGACATCTGCGACGCCGAGTTGCTCGCCGACATCATGCCCGGGCACGACTACGTGGTCAACTTCGCGGCCGAGACGCACGTGGACAGGTCGATCGACTCGGCCCAAGCGTTCGTCGACGCCAACGTCACTGGCGTCCAGGCGATCGCCCAGGCCTGCCTGGACGCCGGGATCAAGCGGTTCGTTCAGGTCTCCACCGATGAGGTGTACGGCAGCGTCGCATCCGGATCGTGGGCCGAGGACGCACCGATGGCGCCGAACTCCCCCTACGCCGCGAGCAAGGCGGGGGGTGACCTGCTGGCCCTGGCCTACGCCAGGACGCACGGGCTCGACGTGCGTGTCACCAGGGGCGCCAACACCTACGGCCCGTATCAGTACCCGGAGAAGGTGATACCGCTCTTCGTCACCAACTTGCTCGATGGCGTCAACGTGCCGTTGTACGGCGATGGCAAGAACGTCCGTACCTGGCTGCACGTCGACGATCACTGCCGCGGCATCCAGCTCGCGCTCCGCAACGGTCATCCGGGCGAGGTGTACCACATCGCCGGTGACGTTGAGCTGAGCAACATCGAGCTGACTCGGATGGTGCTCGATCGGTGCGGCGCGGGCTGGCGGATGGTCAGGTACGTGGCCGACCGGAAGGGTCACGACTTCCGGTACAGCCTCGACGACTCCAAGTTGCGCGGGCTTGGCTACGCTCCGGGCATCTCGTTCGGCCCTGGGCTCACCGCCACCGTGCGCTGGTACACCGAGCATCGGGATTGGTGGCAGCCGCTCAAGGACGCGACGAATGCGCGACTGCGCGTGAGCACCGGCGCCGTCGCGCCGCAGCGGCAGCCATGACCAGATGGCTGGTCACCGGCGCTGGCGGCATGCTCGGCCGCGACGTGACGGCCAGTCTGCGCGCCCGGCAGGAAGCGGTGCTCGGGGTGCCGCGCAGCGGGCTCGACGTCAGCGACGGGGCGGCCGTCGCTGCGATGATCAGCGACTACCGCCCGGCTATCGTGGTCAACTGCGCCGCCTGGACGGCCGTCGACGCGGCCGAGGCGGACGAGACTTCCGCGCTGGCCGTGAACGGCCGGGGGCCCAGGAATCTCGCCGAGGCCTGCCAGGCGGCCGGCGCCCGGTTGGTGCAGATCTCGACCGACTACGTGTTCGCCGGTGACGCCGACCGGCCCTACGCCGAGCACGACTGGCCAGCGCCCAGGACCGCGTACGGTCGCACCAAGCTCGCGGGCGAGCAGGCCGTGCTGAGGGTGCTGCCAGCGGACAGCCTGATCGTGCGCACGGCGTGGCTCTACGGCGGGACCGGACCAAGCTTCGTGCACACGATGATGCGGCTGGCGGCCACCAAGGCCGGCGTCGACGTGGTGGCCGACCAGCGCGGCCAGCCAACCTGGACCGTCGACGTGGCGCAGCAGCTGATCGCGCTGGCGGAGGCGAGCATCGCCGGCATCTACCACGCGACCAGCTCGGGCGAGGCAACCTGGTTCGACCTGGCCATCGAGGTGTTTAGCCTGCTCGGCGCCGATCCGACGCGGATACGCCCGACAACGAGCGAAGCCCATCGCCGCCCCGCGATGCGGCCCGCTTACAGCGTGCTCGGGCATGGCCGGTACCGCGGCGGCCCGGTCAAGCCAATTGAGGACTGGCGCAAGGCGCTGCGCCGGGCCTGGCCGACGCTATCGACCTCCGAGTGAGGCCTGGGCACTGGCGTGCCGGCCGGGCGAGCGGCCGGCGATGCGCAAGCTGTCGACGAACTCCCTGCACGCCGCGTAATCGGGAAGCAGCCCGTGGCTCTCCGCCACGGCCAGCCCGGGCGCGGCGGCATCACGGTCCGATAGCGTCGGCGCGATGTCCGCGGGCCATTCGATACCAACGTCGGGGTCGAGCGGGTGCACACCATGCTCACGGCCCGGATCGAACGGAGTCGAGCACAGGTAGAAAACTGTGGCCTCGTCGGTCAGCGCGGCAAAGGCGTGCCCTAGGCCCTCCTCGATGAAGACCGCCATCTTATTTTCCGCATTGAGCAGTACCGCCGTCCATTGCCCGAAACTGGGCGAGCCACGCCGTATATCGACGATCACGTCAAGAATGCTCCCGCTTGTGCAGGTAATGTATTTCGCCTGCCCGGGCGGCACGTCGCTGAAGTGAATTCCGCGTATCACGCCACGCGCCGAGGTCGAGCAGTTGGCCTGGGCGGTATCCAGGCGCCGCCCGATCACCGCTTCCAATTCGTCATTACGCATCCATTCATGGAAACTTCCGCGCCGATCTGCATGAATACGGGGAGTAAATGACCATGCGCCTTCCACGTCAAGAGGTTTCATGGGAAAACAGTAGGCCGGCCGGGCACTTTTTCGCTAGCGTCTTACCGAAGTAATCGACGGCGACGTTCCGTTAATCAATCACGCCAGAAAGGAATTATCTGCATGACTCGATGGCGACCGCCTGACAGCGCCCGCATCAGGCTGCTAGCCACGCGTGACCCTGCTTGCGCCGATCTGGTCAGGCGCCTGCTGGGGATTGGCGTCCGGGCCATGCCGCAGGCCTATCTGGGCGGCGAATTCGCCTTCACGCTGCGGCCAGCCCGCGCGGCGCTGCTGCCGCGGGGCACCAGCATCCGCTACTCGGCGATCGCTGTGCTCGGCTTGCGTTGCCTGGCCGAGGCCGACCAGCGCGAAGCCCTCGGCGGCGACAACTGCGATGACGTGCTCGGGTTGCTGGCCAAGCGACTCGACGAGATGACCGGGGTCGGCGACGTCGCGATGATCTGCCTGGCGGCGGCGCAGGCCAGGCACAGCGAGCTGCCGCACGCGATCGACCGGCTGAGGGCGCTTGACCACCATCTGCTGGCCAGCCGATCGGGTGCCGACGTCCAGATTGACGTGACCTCGGCCGCGTGGGTTGTGACCGCGCTGGTGGCCGCCCGGGCGACGGTCGACGTCGAGCAGCACCTGGCCGCGGCGCGACGACGGCTGCTGTCCGCCCGGGGCACCCTGTTCCCGCACCTCATCGGCGGCCGGCAGTCGTGGTATCGCGCGCACGTCGGAAGCTTCGCCGATCAGATCTACCCGGTGCAGGCGCTGGCCAGGCTGCACGCCAGCGGCGACGACCCGGTCGCGCTCCAGGCCGCCGATCAGGTGGCTGCCCGGCTTTGCCGGGCGCAAGGGCGGGACGGGCAGTGGTGGTGGCACTACGACGCCCGCCGTGGCGATGTCGTCGAGCACTATCCGGTCTACAGCGTGCACCAGCACGCGATGGCGCCGATGGTGCTGCTCGACCTGGCCGACGCGGGCGGTGCCTGCCATCTTGAGGCGATCTGCGAAGGGCTGCGCTGGCTGGCGGCCCCGTCCGAGGTAGGCGAGCACCTCGTCGACGACAATCTGCCCGTCATCTGGCGCAAGGTCGCGCGCAATGATCCCGGCAAAGTCGTCCGAGGCGTGGCCGCGGCCCGCACCGCCATCTGGCCGGGCACGTCCAGTGCGGCGATCGGACGCCTGTTCCCGCCCACGGTCATCGATCGCGAGTGCCGGCCCTACGAACTCGGCTGGTTGCTGTACGCGTGGCTGCACGCGAACGGGACCCAGTCATGATGCACGCCGACGGCGCCCCGGCCGGGCTCCCCGGGATCAGCATGGACGCGCTCAACATGAGGCAGGCGGTGACGCGCGTCGTCGACGTGATCGAAGCCGGCGGTTACCTGCTGATCGGCATGGTCAACGCGGCCAAGTTCGTCGCGATGCGCAAGAACGAATCGCTGGGCGGGGCGTTGCGCCGCTGCGGCATGGTGCTGGCGGACGGGCAAGCCGTGGTGTGGGCTTCCGCGCTGCTCGGCGCGCCGCTGCCGGAACGGGTGGCAGGCATCGACCTGTTCACCGAACTGCTGGGCGAGGCGTCGCGCCGCGGCTACCGCGTCTACCTGCTCGGCGCCCGGTCCGAGGTGCTCGCCAGTTGCGTTGCCGAGATCACCCGGAGGTTCCCAGGCCTGGTGGTGGCTGGGAGCCACGACGGCTACTTCAGCGCCGGGCAGGATCGGCAGGTCGCCGAGGAGATCCGGCAGGCTAGCCCCGACGTGCTGTTCATCGGGATGTCGACGCCGCGCAAGGAGCTATTCGGGGCCCGCTGGGGTCAGCTCACCGGCGCCAAGGTCGTGCACGGAGTCGGCGGGTCGTTCGACATCATGGCCGGGATCACCAAGCGGGCGCCGGCGTGGTGGCAGCGGCACGGCCTTGAGTGGCTATACCGGGCGTCGCAGGAACCCATCCGGCTCGGCCGCCGCTATCTGGCCACGAACCTGGTCTTTATCGCGCTCGTGGCCGACGCCCTGGCCCGCCGGATCGGCGGACGGCTACGCGTTCGAGGAGGTCTGCGATGAGCAACGTGCTAGTGGTCGGCCTCGGGTACGTGGGGTTGCCGCTTGCCATCCGGGCCGCGGAGGCCGGGCATCGCGTCGTCGGCTACGACACCGACGCCAGCAGGGTGAAGCTGCTCGAGACCGGGTCCTACATCGAGGACGTCGAGCCTGCGCGGCTCGCCAAGGTCATCGACGGCGGCGCGTTCCGGCCGTCGTTCGAGGCCAGAGCCTGCGCGGGCTTCGAGGTAGCCGTGGTGTCGGTACCGACACCGCTGCGCGAGGGGCTGCCCGACCTGGCGCACATCGAGTCGGCGTGCCACACCCTGGCCCGGTACCTGCGACCGGGGGCGACCGTGATCATCGAGTCGACGACCTGGCCCGGCACGACCACCGAGAAGGTGCTGCCCTGGCTCGAGGAGTCCTCTGGGCTGATCGCCGGCACCGACTTTCACCTCGGTTACAGCCCGGAGCGGATCGACCCTGGCAACAAGACCTGGACGCTGGCCAACACCCCGAAGATCGTCTCCGGCATCGACGCGGCATCGCTCGCAGCCGTCCAGGCCTTCTACGCCGACATCGTCGAGCAGACCGTCCCGGTCTCCACGCCGGCCGAGGCCGAGCTGGCCAAGATCATCGAGAACACGTTCAGGCACGTGAACATCGCGCTGATCAACGAGCTGGCGATGTGCGCGAGCGGGCTCGGCATCGACGTCTGGGAGGCCATCGGCGCCGCGTCGTCGAAGCCGTTTGGGTTCATGCCATTCAGGCCCGGTCCGGGGGTCGGCGGACATTGCCTGCCAATCGACCCCTCGTACCTGTCCTGGCGGGTGGAACGCGCGCTCGGCCAGTCCTTCAGGTTTGTCGAGCTGGCCAACGACATCAACAATCACATGCCCGACTACGTGGTCCGCCGCCTGATGCTGGGGCTCAACAGCCGGGGCAAGGCGGTGAGCGGTTCGCGGATCCTGCTGCTCGGGCTCGCGTACAAGAAGAACGTCGGCGACGCTCGCGAGTCACCCGCGGCCAGGATCGCATCGTTGCTGCTTGGCCTCGGGGCGCAGGTGGTGGCCGCGGACCCGCACGTGAGCGAGTCCGGACTGATCCACACCCAGGTGGCACGGGTGGATCCGACGGCCGCCGAAATCGCCAGCGCTGACGCGGCCGTCATGCTGACCGACCACGACGAGTTCGACCTGCCTGCGATCGCGCAGAACGCGAGCTACGTACTCGACTGCCGGAACGTCCTGTCCGGCGCCAACGTCGAAACCCTCTTACGCCTACCCCCTGTCGAGAGGTGCCAGGTCAATGCGAGTCCTTTGCGTCGTCGGGGCCCGGCCTAACTACATGAAGGTCAAGCCCGTCATGGACGCGCTTGCGGTGGCCGGCGCCGACGTGGTGCTCGTGCACACCGGCCAGCACTACGACGCCGCGATGAGCGATGTATTCTTCGCCGACCTCGGTCTGCGCAGGCCCGATCACCATCTGGCCGTCGGTTCTGGCAGCCACGCGACCCAGACGTCGAAGGTCATGCTTGCCTTCGAGCCCGTGCTCGAGGCCGTGGCGCCGGACGCGGTCGTCGTGGTCGGCGACGTGAACTCGACGCTGGCCTGCTCGCTGGTCACGGCGAAGTCTCCGATCATGCTCGGGCACGTCGAGGCCGGCCTGCGCAGCGGCGACTGGTCGATGCCCGAGGAGGTCAACCGGGTGGTGACCGACCGGGTGAGCGATCTGCTGTTCGCGCCGTCACCCGACGCCGTCGCTCATCTGCGCGCCGAGGGATGCCAGGACAGCCAGATTCACCTGGTCGGCAACGTCATGGTGGACACCCTGCTCGCCAACCTCGACCGGGCGCTGGCCACCGACACGCTGGCCAGGCTCGGATTGACCAAGTCCGGCTACGGCCTGGTGACGCTGCATCGGCCGGCGAACGTCGACGACCCAGTCACGCTCAGCCGCCTGATGTCGGCGCTCGATCAAGTGGCCACCACGCTGTGCCCGCTGGTGCTCCCCGCGCATCCGAGGCTAGCCGCCCAGCTAGACCAGGCGAGCGCGTCGGAGCGGCTCAGGATTGTGCCGGCCGCGGGCTACCTGGAGTTCATCGCGCTTCAGGCGTCGGCCCTGCTGGTGCTGACCGATTCAGGCGGTGTGCAGGAGGAGACCACGGTGCTCGGCGTTCCCTGCCTGACGTTGCGGGAGAACACCGAGCGGCCGATCACGGTCACCGAAGGCACGAACCAGCTAGTCGGTACCGATCCGGAGACGATCCTCGACGCCGCCCGCGCGGTGCTGCGCCAACCGCCGCCGCCACGACGCCCCGCTCTGTGGGACGGCCGCGCGGGACAGCGGATCGCCGGTCACCTCGTCGACGAGGCCGGCGCCGCCCGCGTCAGCGCCCGCGTCGGCCCTGACCGCGTCGGCCCTGACCGCGTCGGCTCGTCGTGACGCGCGTGATGACGCTGACCGTCGTCCCGTAGGCCAGGAGGGCGATCGCCAGCAATCCGGCCAGCGCCCGCTTGCGCGAGCCCTTCTGGACAACCAGACCGGAGTCGTCGATGAAGCGGGCGCGGATCGCGCCGGCGGGCCTCGCACCGGCCTGGCGCTGCCACCGAGCCAAGACCGCGGTCAGCGTGTGCTTCACGACCAGGTATGTCCGCTGGGTCGCGGCCGGGTCAGGCGAGGTCACCGTGAGCGTGGCCTCCGGGTAGCTGAAGTCGGGGTAGTCCTGGTTGAAGAGGTTGACTAGCGCCACGTCGTAGCTCGCGGTGCCGCCCGCCGCGGCGATCCGGTCCCTGGTCCGCCCGCTCATCACGATCTGGCTGATCACCGACCCGGTGGCAATCAGCGAATCCGCCCGCAGGGTGTAAACCGCCGCGCTTTCCTTAAACGGCATAGAGAAGAGCACGGTCGCCGATTCGGCAAAATCAGGCCGAGTTCGCATTATCAACAAACCAGCGACCGCGGTCGGCAACAGCACCAAAATGCTCGATATAATCTTGGCACCGTAGCGCATGCTGAAAACGGTAGCAGGTAAGGCTGTCTCGCCGTCTCCGGCCGGCCATAATGCCTATGATCAATGCACCGATTATTTTGGGGGCGGAAATAGGATGGGTTTTGCTGAGATAGTCCGGATCTGGCGGCGGCGGGCCAAACTCACCGCGGCCCTTGTCGTGATCGCGATTGCCGGCTTCGCCGCGGTGTTCTCCTGGTTTCCCAGCACTTATCAGGCCCAGGCGTCAGTCGTGCTGCTGGCGTCGCGATCGGCGGCCAGGCAAACGGGTGGCAACCCCTACCTGAGCTTCACCCCGTCCCTGTCGCTGACCGCTGACGTCGTCAGCCGGGCGCTGATGGCCCCCGCAACCAGCGCGGGCCTAGCGCACCGCGGGTTCCTCGGTTCCTACACGGTCGCGCCGCCCACCTACACCACGACCACCACCGGGTCGGTGCTGCTCGCCACCGTGACCGGGCATAACCAGGTCGGCGTCGAACGCACCCTGCACGCCGTCATAGCCCAGGTCAAAGTCGCGCTGGCGCAGATTCAGGGACACCTGCCGCCCAGGAACCGGATCACGGTCGCCGTGCTCGCGCTCAGCCCGCAGGCGACGCTCGCCGCCAGTGCGACGGCGCGCCCAGACGTGATAGCGCTGATCGTTGGCTTGCTCGCCGCCCTCGCCATCCCGATTGTGCTCGACGGAACCCGTCGCCGCCGTGCGATCGCCCGCCCGGCGGCGCCCGCGGCGCCCTCCGACCGGGTAGGTCAACTCGCCGATGGCTGGAGCAGCATCGGCATTAGCTGACCGGCCGCAACTCCGCCATGGGCCGGGCGGACCCGGCCGCCGCCCGCGAGCCTGCCAGCCGCCACGCTGCCCCGGCGCAGCCAACCAGCAGGAAGAACAGGCCAGAGGCGATCGAAAACGACAGCACGTCGAACGTGCCGAAGAAGATGGCCGCGGCGGCGAGCGACGCCATGAGGCACCTAGCCAGGTCCTTGGCCGCCTGGTTGGTCGCTGTCAGCCGAAGGCCGCGCGTGACGTACCAGCCAGCCGCGAAGACGGCGGCCAGCGCCAGCAGGCCGATAACCCCGGTCTCGATCATCGAGGTCACGAACTGATCATCGACAAAGAAAAATTGCTGCGGGTTGAATGTCGCCAGCCCGCGTCCGAGCCATGGATGGGCTCCGATCAGCCCCCCAGCCAGCGAGATCGCGCTGGCCCGGGACGTCGTGCTGGTGTCGGTGCCCAGTTGCCCGAACGTGGAGCCGAAGCGGCCAAGCAAGCTCGGCGCGAGCAGCCAGAGGGCGCCAGGGACGGCGAGCAGAGCCAGGTAGGCCCAGCGGCGCTGGCCGGCTGGCCAGGTGGGGACGAGCATCAGCGCGATCACCGCCAACCCGAGGAGGGCGGACCTCGACACCGCCATCGGAATGGTCCCGCCGATCAGCGCGACCTGCGACCAAGAACGGCTGCGCCGCCATCGGCCGACCGCGAACCTGGCCTTGTGGATGGCGAGCGGCAGGGCCATCGTGAGCACGGCGGAGAACTCAAGCGGCTGGGCGGCCGTTGAGTTCGCCCGTACCAGTCCTGCGCGCACCATCAGATCGGTGACCTGGAGGTGCTGGGTCAGGCCGGGAATCGCCACGTACTTGGTGAGGTCAGTGCCGGTAGCGAACTCGGCGATGCCGAGGGCAGCCATCACCGTCGCGCACATCACGACACGGCGAAGCAGCACGGCCAGCCGGCCGAAATCGGTGATCCCGTCCGCGGCGAACAGCATCACGCCGAGCCAGCCGGCCAGCAGGATGAGGCCACGGTCGGCGGCATTGACCGCCTCGGTGGACATGGCCGACCGGCTCACGGAGACGTAGGAAGCAAGCACGGCGAAGCACAGCCCGATCGCCGCCGTCCTTACTGGCTGCCGATCCCGGTCGAGTTCGATCGCGGGATGCTGCCTGACCAGCAGGTACCAGCCGAGCATGGCGGCGGCGAGCAGCGTCGCCAGCGCCGGCCGCCCCGAACGCACCGACGATAAGCGCGGATGGCACAACCATCAGCGCGAACGTATAGCAGCTCAGCACCGCAACCGCGTCAATTCGCTGTATTCCGCTCAGCACAGTCGCTCGCATTTTCCGTAGTCTACAATCACGAATTGATAGCGCGCGGATTATCGTCGCTGGCGAGAGGATATAAATGACCACGATAATGCAGGGCGGATCCGTCCGCGTGCACCTGCTTTTTCACGGCATCGGCACTCCTGGCCCGAATGTAGCGGAGTCCGACCGACCGTACTTTGTCAGCCGTGATCTGCTGCTGGCTGTGCTCGATGAAATACGTGACCTGCCGTTCATCTCGATCAGCTTCGACGACGGTTACGCCTCAGACGTCGACGTGGCGCTGCCGGCCCTCGTCGACCGCGGGCTCTCCGCCCGGTTTTTCCCGCTGGCCGGCCGCCTCGGGGTGCCCGGGTACCTGGACTCTGGCGGCATACGCGAGCTTGCCCGCGCTGGCATGAAGCTCGGCTCACACGGCATGCGGCACCGCTCCTGGCGGCGGATGAGCGCCTGCGACGTCCGCGAGGAACTCGTCGAGGCGCGGCGCGTGCTGTCCGCTGCGGTCGGCGCCCCGATCGACGAGGCCGCCTTCCCGTTCGGCGAGTATGACCGCGCCGCGCTCGCCGCGCTGCGGTCGCACGGATATCGCACGGTCTACACCAGCGACCGGCGCCGGGCTCGCGCCGGTGCCTGGCTGCAACCCCGCTACTGCGTCGGCGGCGGCGACAGCCTGGAGTCGGTGCGCGAACAGATCCTCGCCGAGCCGTCGGTGCGCGATCGGGTTGCTGGCCCAGTCAAAGGGTGGCTGAAATCCTGCCGATGAAAGCGTGCTGCCCGATGAGCACTCCGGTCCTGATCGGCTTTGCCGACGCGCTCGCCGCGATCGAGTCGACCTGGTGCCTAGCCGACGACGGGTTCGAGGTGACCGCATTCGCCCGGCGCGGGCGCCGGCCAGCGCTGGCAGCCACCAGGCGGGTGCGGATCATCGACGTCACGCCGCCTGAACAGGACGCTTACCAGTGCGCTGCCGAGATAGCGGCGGCCGCGCGCCAGATCGGCGCGATAGCGGTGCTTCCGCTCGATGACCACGCGGTATGGCTGTGCGACCGCGCCGCCGCTGACGCCCCGCTGACGGTCGCCGGGCCGACCGGGGATCGGGCCGTACTCGCGCTCGACAAGCGCGATCAGCTCAAGCTCGCCGAGGCATCGGGATTCGCGGTTCCGCTGACTCCAGCCGACGCCCACCCAGCCGGTGGGCGGTGTATGGTCAAGCCCGCGTTCGCCGTCGAACTGCGCGGTCGCAGGCTGCACCGCCCCACGGCCGCGATCGCGGCCAGCCTCGGCCAGGTCGGGCAGCTCAGCGCTGGGATCGGCGGTCCGGCTATCGTGCAGCCGCTGATCGACGGTGTCGGTGAAGGCATCTTCGGACTCGCCTGCCGTGGAACCGCGACCGCGCTGAGCGCTCATCGCCGGGTGCGCATGATGAACCCGCGCGGGTCGGGTTCGAGCGCCTGCCAGTCGATCCCCGTCGCTGGAGAACTGACCGGGCCGGTACGCGACCTCATCGCCATCTCGGGCTGGGATGGCCTGTTCATGATCGAGTTGCTGCGCGACGGCGCTGGGGTGCCCTGGTTCATGGAACTGAACGGCCGGGCCTGGGGCAGCATGGCCCTAGCCAGGTACAAGGGCTATCGCTATCCAAGCTGGGCGGTCAGGGCCGCGCTCGACCCGCGATTCCGTCCGCCGATCCCGCCGATCCCGCCGATCCCGCCGGCGCCACCGGCTGAGGTGACCGCCCGCCACCTCGGCCGGGAGATCGTTCACCTGGGGATGGTCCTGGCCCGAGGGGACGTCCCAAGGATCGCGACCGCCCGGGCGGTGCTCCGGGTGCGCCGCGGGGACCGCTGGTACAACTACCGACGGGGCGAAGCGCGGGTGTTCGCGGCCGATAGCTGGGCGACCGTCCGCGATCAGGTGACCCGGCGGCTGAGCCGGGGTGCGGGGCAGTGAAGGACGGGGCCGAATGACTAGGCCGCCTGGCCGCGAGCCCCGCCTAGTCCGGGCCGTCTCGCACGTGCATTCACAATGGTCGGACGACGCGTCATGGACGCTGTCGCGGATAGCGGCGACGTTCACCCGGCTCCACTGCCACGTCGTGCTGATGTCGGAGCACAGCCGGGGATTCACCGAGACGAAGTGGCAGGAGTATCGCCGGGCCTGCGCCGAGGCGAGCACCGACCGGATCACGCTTGTCCCTGGGATCGAGTACGGAGATCAGGACGACGTGATCCACGTGCCAGTCTGGGGAGAGCTGCCGTTCTTTGGCGATGGGCAGTCGATCGGCAAGCTGCTGGCGGCGGTGAGCGAGGCGGGCGGAACCGCGATGTGGGCCCATCCCTGGCGGCGTGAGGCCTGGCGACGCTTCGATCCGTCCTGGTCCGGCTACCTCACCGCGGTAGAGGTGTGGAACAGGAAGTACGACGGGATCGCACCCAGCCTGGACTCGGTCGCGCTGGCACGCCGGGAAGGGCTTGCGACGACAGTGGCGCTCGACTTCCACACCCGCCGCCAGCTCTTCCCGCTGACCCTGGCCCTGGAACTGGACGCCAGCCCGTCGATCACCACGGTCCAGCGCGCCCTGCGGTCGGGCCGGTTCTCGGCCCGGGCGTTCGGGCTACCAGTAACGTCGTGCGTCAGCGGTCCAGCCGGCGCCGCCCTGCGCGCGCTTGAGCGAGCCCGCAAGGCAGCGGCCGCATCGAGATACTCCCATCGTCCTTGACGCCAGCGGGCACGCGCTCCCCGCTACAGCGTCGGCCGGTTTGTCTGTGAAGAGGCCTCAGGTGGAGGTTGGCGTTCGGCGGCAGCCGAGGCGTTGGAGGCTGCGGATGTGGTTGCGGGCCTGGCGGGCGGGATGTTCGAAGCTGGGATTGTTGTACCGCCTAGTCCGGTGCACCGGCGGCGGCCGGGGCGGCCTCCGCCCTGCGGGCGGACAGCGGCGAGCTTCCGTGATCATGAAAACGCGATTACCGCGGAATCTCAGCCGCGATATTCGACAGCCAGGCTCCGTGATCATGACCAGAAGCATGATCACGGAAACAAAACCGCGGCGGCATCAGGGATCCAGCCCGCCAGCCGGTCACGACGTCTGGCTCCGGTCGGCCGGTCGGAGCCAACGGCGGCCGTCAGCGTGGGACTAGTCGATCTGAGCAGCCAAGGCAGGCAGGCCGCCTGGCCGGCCTGAGCAGGGCCACGACCGCTGACCACGACCCCTGGTGTCCGCGCGGGATCCTGGTCAGCTCGCTGGCGACCGACAGCGCGAAATAGCACCACGATGCGGCCGGCTGATGGCGGCGCCGGTACAGCCGCACCCGGTTGACCACTAGCATCGCGTGCGTCGTGGCGTTCCGGCCCGACTGGCCGCCGATGTGCGTGACCACGGCGGTCGGCTCGTACCTGGTCAGCAGGCCAGCGTCGCGAGCGCGAAGCGAGAGGTCGGTTTCCTCTGAGTACAGGAAGAACGACTCATCCCACCCGCCGATCGCGTCAAAGCAGGCTCGCGACATGAGCAGGGCCGCACCGACCGCCCAGTCAACGGTGCGCGGCTTACCGTACTCCGCGCGCTTGGCGACGTACTCGGAGAACACCGGCAGCCGGGTCCGGGTCAGCCCGATCGCCCGCAGGATCGTCGGCTCACGCCGCAGCGACAGCTCAAGCGAGCCTTGCGCCGACCGCACCTGGGGCGCGACTATGCCGACGCCAGGCTGCCGCAGCGCGGCCAGCAACGGCGGCACGCACTTGCTATGCAGCCGCACGTCCGGGTTGAGCACGAAAATGGCCCGCGCGGCAGGCGCCGCGGCGACGCCCTTGTTGATGCCCGCCGCGTAGCCGACGTTGGCCGAACGCACCAGACGGCAGTCGCCGCGAGCGGCCACAAGCTCGGCGGTTCCGTCGCTTGAGGAGTTGTCGACGACGATCACGTCCGCGGCGAGTCCGTCGAGCGCGGCCGGCAGCGAGTCAAGCAGATTACCGATGACGTGGGCGCTGTTGTGGGTGACGATTACTGCTGCAAGGTCTGTTGGCATTTGTAAGCAATCTAGGATTAGTCGCAGTCGCTATAGCTGGCGATGGCGGTGGAGTTCCGCCTGTTACCGGACCAGATGTTGTCGCTGCCTCCGGTGTAGAAATGCGCGGCACATCCGTAATACCCGCCTCTCGCGTAGTACATGGTGCTGATCTGATTACCGCTGATTACGATGTCGCTCGTCGGCGGACCGCCGCGCTTTTGTCCGGCATAGATCGCATAGCCGCCGCCGGCGAGCAGGTTGTTGGTGATGCGGCGGTTTTGCTGCACTCCGAAATCCTCGAACAAGCCGATCGCGTCAGTCTGGCCACGGTTGATCAACACGGTGTTGTGGGTAATGGTCAGACGTCCCGTATTGCCGCCGTTGGACATGATCCCATTCGTATGATCGCCGACAATGAAGCCAGGGTCATGGATGTAGTTGCCGGCCACGTAACCGATCTCTAGCTGGATGCCGGTCTCGAACTTGGAGATGTTGTTGTCGAGAACGCGCAGGCCAGTCGAGTCACCGAAGATGTCCTTGATGCCTGCCATTACCCGGCCACTGCCGGTGTTAACGCCGCTGATCGTCGAGTCCTCGATCGTGACGTCATGGGTATGCCGCAGGCTTATCCCGAACGTGCTGCGCCCGCCGGTCACCACCCTGACGTCGGAAATCGTCACATCGGATGCGGCGACGTCGACGTTGTAGGGGATGTAGAGGCCGTCCAGCACGGCTCCCTTGCCGTACACCTGCACGAATCCGCGATGGTCGAACTTCCACCCAGGCCCGCTCGACACCTGTTTTGGCACCGTCCGCAAGGTCTTGCCGACCGGGACGCCGGCGTCGGAGGCGTCGGGGAATCCTGACTGATGCCGCGGCCCAGCCGGCCCAGGCGAGGCCCGCGCCCGCGGCGGGGCTGGTTGCCGCCCAGGCAGGCTGACCAGCACGACGGCCACGATGGCGACGGCGACCAGTGCGATTCCCACGGAAACGATGCGCGCATTCAGCGTTACCACAGCCCTTTCTGCCAATTGGCTGAAAGTATGTCACGCTCGAAACGTGGTTGCTTGATAACTGAACCGAATAACGCCCTAAATTAAAAGTGGGCGCAGCGTGCATTATGAGGCAATCCCGCAAAAAGGACGCTATTAATCATCGGCCCCGCTAAAGGCACAGCTGACCTTTAACGTGCGGGTTGTGGTTGTCGATGTTCTCGCCGGTCTCCAGCACGATGTTGCCCGAGCGATGCCAGCCGTCGGTGGGTCCGCCCTTGTACGGGACCCAGCTTGGCCGGTCGAACCAGACACCGTAGTTGCCCACGCAGTCCGATACAACCGTGCTGAAGACGTTGTCGACGAACCAGATGCCGGTCACGGTGAATCCGCCGGCGGCGGACGGTGCGCCCGGCGCGCCTGTGCCCGGGTTGTAGTCCTCGGCGTAGACAGCAAAGCCGCCGCCCCTGATCAGGTTGTCGGCCACGGTGATGGCCTCGGAGGACTTGAGCGAGTTCCAGATCGCGATCGCGGCGTTGGCGTTGCGGTTCATCTCCCAGGTGTTGTGCTCGATCAAGCCGTAACTGGCCCCCTCGGTCTGGTAGCCGTCATCGTGACCGTTGGAAGTTTCCTGGGTGAAGCCGTGAAAGTAGCTGTCGGTAATCGTGAAATCGTCGCCCGCTGTCGGCGAATGACTGGTGGCTGCCCAGGTGAACACCCCGTCGTTCATCCCCGAGCAGTTCACCGCGGTGACGGTGAGTCGGGTGCCCTTGTGCCAGATGCACGCGTGCACGCTGTTGCCACCATCGACGGTCACGTGGGTGATCGTCGCACTGGCATCCAGATCGACGAGGATCGAGGCGCTGCCATTGGCGCCCGTGCCGTGCTTCGTCTCCACCGTCGAGTTCGTGATCGTGACGTTGGCGGCCTTGATGACCACCGGGCCGCGCAGATCAGCACAGCTAATGACCTGGTTCGGCGTGTTGAGAACGATCGGGGTGGTGCCGTCGCCGCGCGGCACCAGCTTTCCTCCAGCGCAGTTGGACAGCACCGGACCGGTGTTCTCGCGGCCTGGCCAGCCACAAACGGCCAGGTTGTCCCATAGCTTCTGGCCGCCAGTCCCGCAATAGGCCGGAGTCGAACTCGACCCATGATGCGACCGCACGGCACCCGAGGCCGCCGGGGAAAGCCCGGCCAGGACTGCCTGCGTGGCCACCACCAAGGCACCGAGCAAGACCAGGCCACTGGCCCGCCTCCTGGATGACCGCGCCATCGGCGTGAGCATGACCTACCTCCATTGTACTCAGCGTTACGATCAATTACTCAGAGTAATGTAGCCTTGACCGCCTAGCGAAGGGGCAACTTATGGCAACGAACGAAGGGCGGCTTGGCGAGACGCTCCGGGCCTATCAGGAGCAGTTCGCCGGCCATTTCGGCAATGCGCCCATTGGCGTGGTGACCACCAGCCTGGACGCTGGCGAGCCAAGCCGGTATCTGGCGGTCAACGACTCGTTCTGCCAGCAAACTGGGTATTCCTGGATGGAACTGAACGGCAAGGACTTCCTCGGCATCGTTCATCCGCAGGACCAGCCGGCCCTCGACGAACAGGTTGACTCCATCGCCGCCGGTTCGGCCGACCGGATCAGCACCGACGTGCGGATCGTGGACAGAGACGGCAACGAGCTGGTGAACCGCGTCACCGGTGACGCGATCGCGCAGCCGGACGGGACGCGGTACCTGGCGATGTTCTGGCAGGACATGACCGCGACGGCGCGGACGCAGGCCGAATTGCGCCAGCTTGAAGACGAGCTCGCGCAGTCGCGACGCTGGGAGAGCCTGGGACAGCTAACCGAGGGCATCGCCCATGACTTCAACAACCTGCTAACTGTCATCTCCAGCTACTCCAGCCTGGTCCATGACGAGATCACCGTCGCCGAAGCGAGCCAGGGCACCTCCAGGTGGGGCCCGGTGCGCTGGGACGTGCGGCAGATCGAGGAGGCGGCGGACCGGGCCAAGCGCCTGGTCAAGCACCTGATGGCGTTCACTAGGCGGGAAGAGGCCGAGCCAGTCATCGCCGACCCCGGTGACCAGATCGCCGATGCGACCGGCCTGCTGGACGAGGTGCTCGGCGACCACATCGCGATCTCGGCCCGGCCAGGCCGGGCCTTGTGGCAAGTCCGGGTGGATCCCGGCATGTTCAAGCAGGCGATCATCAACATCGCGCTCAACGCCAGGGACGCCATGCCCGCCGGCGGTCAGATCGACATCACGGTCGACAATCTCGACACGGCGACCACTGACCTGCACAGCGCCTACAGCCAGACCGACCTGGCCGAGTTCGCCGAGTTGCTGCCCGGCCGGTACGTGCTTATCCGGATCAGCGACACCGGCGTCGGGATGGATCCGGTCATCGCCGAACGAGCCTTCGAGCCGTTTTTCACTACCAAGAGCGATGACGACGCGGCCGGGCTCGGCTTGAGCGCCGTGCGGAGATTCGCGGCCCGCTCAGGCGGCCGGGCCTGGCTGACGTCGCAGGCCGGTCACGGCACCACGGTCACGTTGATGGTGCCGACCGCACCCGGCTCCACCACGACCAAGCCACTGGCCGGCACCGGCCAGGAGCGGTCCATCGGCACGATCGTGGTCGTCGACGACGAGCCCGCCATCAGGGACGTCGCGCACCGGGTGCTGACCAGCGCCGGCTACCGGGTGGTGACGGCGGCGAACGGACCCGACGCGCTGACGTTGCTCGCTGACCCCGCTGTGGCGGCCGACATACTCCTGGCTGACGTGGTGATGCCAGGGATCACCGCCCAGGAGTTCCTCAGCAGGGCCAAGGAACTGCGCCCGGCCATCCGGGTGCTATTCATGTCCGGCTATGAACGGCCCGACGAGGCCCCGGGCTGGCCGGAGGGCGGTATCGAGGTGATCGCCAAGCCGTTCACCCGCCCGACGCTACTGGTGCGAATCCAGCAAGCGATGGCCGCTGGAGCGGAGCGGGCAGCTAAACCGACAGCCCGGTAAGCAGTTGGTGGGCCTGCGTCCACTCCTGGGTCGCGGCGAGCGTCTCGCTGGTATAGGGGAGGAACACGATCCGCTCGCCAGTGCCGAACGTCCGCACGTCGACTTGATCGGCGTACTTCTCCGGCACGGCGCGCAGGTGGTAGTGCTTGTACAGTTCCGGACGCAGGTCGATCTCCATTTGCGCCCGGCGCAGGCCGGCCAGGTACTTGTCCACATCGGCCATGTTGACGTCGGTTCCGGTGACCAGGAACCCGATCATGAACGTGGCGTCGACGATCTTGCGGAAGCCGAGCGCCTCGGCGATGTACAGCGGAACGCCCCACATGACGGCCGCGTCGACCCTGTGCTCAAGCAGCGTGTCGAGCCGCTCGTTGGGGGGGCCCTGGAAGGTCAGGTTGACCTGGTCAGGCTCAAGCACAGCCTCAAGGGCTTGCAGCGCGGCGAAGTGGCTGCCCGAGTGATAGCCGACGCCGACGGCGACCCCGGCGAGGTCCTCGGGACGCCGGACCGGCGACTGTGGCGGCACCATGATCCCGCAGGGCGCGACCGAGTAGGCGGTGGTCACAAGCTGGCCGAAGCGGGCGCTCGCGGCGGCACTGGTGGCCCAGTGGCACGCGCAGCTTACGTTGGCGCCGTCGCGTCCGGCCTCGAACGTCTCGAACGCACCGGTCTTGACCTCGCCAGCGTCATCCCGGCTGATCTGGTGTATGCCGTAGTCGCTGTCACCGATAAAGCTGTATTCGAGCCCTTCGGCCGTGAAGTAACCCTTCTCGTCGGCGACCCACTCCTGGAGCCGGCCATGCGGCATGATCCTGAATGTCATCTCGTTCCGGTCCTTCCTGGTCCAGGCTAATCCCGCTCGATGACGTTTTCTTTCATCGCGGTCAGGTCGCCGGGATCGCCGTACTTGATCCACATGTCCCTGTGCACCTCGTACCAGTCGGTGTCCTTCCGCACGGGTTCAAGCAGAGCACGGAGCGCCGCGCCCGCCCGGTCGGCGTCTTGCGCGAGTCGAGCCACCATAGCGGCCGCTTCGGGTTCGCGCAGTGCGCGCAGCCCGGCTGCGACCTTTCCCGCGCGCTTAGCCACCTCAGCAACCAGCGCGACCGCCTGCTCGAAGGACAGTCGTTGCGGATGAGCGTCCACGCTCGCCCAGCTTAATAAAGCAAGCAAAATTGGCTGATCAGGAGCCGCCTGGGAGCAGGAAGTCGACGCTGATGCCGTGGCGGCTGCAGCTTCGGAATAGTCCGTGCAGCAAGTGTGTCGGGCAACCGTGGATCGCCCGTGGGCCGACGAGCAGCACGGCGCTGTGCTGGCCTGCGTTGACGGCGGCGGCCAGTTCGACCAGGGCCGAGGCGTCGGCGCGGTGTTCCGGCTGATCCTGATCGAGGTAGATCATCGGCTCGGGCCAGCCGTTACGACGAGCGAGGTCGGCGATCGTACCTTGCCGCGCTGCCTGCGACACCGGGTCTTTGCCCGAATCGACACGAACGTACGCGGCCGGACGCCTTGGCTGCGTCACCCGAATCCAAGCCTCCAGTAACCTGACAATACTTTGGCAAAGTTAATGCCGCCGATGAGGCCGTGGAAATAGGGAATTCTCCCTATCGGCGACCGGCCGGCCGTCAGGCGCGCCGGAGCAGTCCGTGGTCGAGGGCGAACAGCGTTGCTCCGGTGCGGGTGGAAACGCCGAGCTTGCGGTAGAGCCGCTGGATGTGGTGATCGCACGTCTTCGGGGATATGCCGAGCCGGCCGGCGATCTGCTTGGTGGCCAGGCCGCCGGCGAGCAGGCTCAGCACGTCGCATTCGCGCTCGGACAGCCCGGCCGGGCGGCGGGCGGGCTCGTAGTCCTGGCCGGCCGCCTTGAGTACCGCGTTCACAGCGTCTGGCGCCAGTTTTCCCGCTTCGGCGTCGCGGCGAAGCTCGCTGGCCGCCTCCTGCGCCGACAGCGCGGGCCGGTAGGCCCTGGGTTCGCACATGGCCTGGTAGCAGTCCGCGGCGGCCAGCAGCCACGTGCCGAACGGCAGCTCGGCCTTGCGGCTGCCGCGGTGATACCCGGAGCCGTCGCAGCGCTCACCGTGTGAACCGGCCAGCCGGGCGAGCGGACGCAGTCCCTCCGCCACGTCGAGCACGCGTTCGCTGTGGTAGGCGTGCAGCCGCACCCGTTCACGCTCGTCCCGGGTCAGCGGGCCTGGCTTGGCCCACACCTGATAGGGCACAGCGACCCGGCCGATGTCGTGCACCAGCCCGGCTCGGTGCAGGACCGCTACCTCAGGACCCGACAACCCGGCCGCGGTCCCGGCGTCCGCTGCCAGGTCAGCGACGCGGCGCGAATGGCCGATCGTCCACATGCTCTTCATGTCCACGAAGTCAGCGATGCCCGACAAGCACGCGTCGAGTCGCTGGCCGCCGATCACCGGCTGTGGCCCTGGTTCGAGCCGCAGGGCGACATCCCATATGGACGGTTCATCCAGTCCGACGTAGGCCTGCTCACCCATCGACAAGAACGCGGCCGCCGCGGCTGGGTCAAGACCGACCCCGGCCCGTGCGGCTATGAGCCGACCGGCCAGGGCGGTGCCACCGCGCTGCCAGGCCATGTCCGCATCCTGCGCGACGTGTACGAGGCGGACCGGCGTCGGCACCTGCTGCCCTCGGAGCACGCCGGGCAGCCCTTTGCCGTCCCACCGCTCGTAGAAGTGACGCAGCGCAACCTGCACCTCGTCGGGCAGCCCCATCCGGGCGGCGAGCAGCCGGGCGACTTCGCAATGCGCTGCCGACCAGCGCCGGAACTCTCCGATACCGCCCATCGCTGACCTGGTCATCGCCATCGCCCTGGTCAGCGGCGGCTCCTGGCTGTGCGCCAGGCGCACCGCTGAGCCCACTAGCTCAAGCCGGGACCCGAGGAAGGCCGCCATCATCCCTGGCCGCACCGCGAGTTCGTCGCCGAAGAACCTGGCGTCTACCTCGCTGTCAGCGGTACAACCCGCGAAATGCAGCAGGCCGGTATAGAAAACACTGACCTGCGTGTCCTCCGCCAGGCCCATCGCCTGGGCCAGACGCACGCCAAGCACGGCCGTCCGCACACCGTGCTCAAGTGGCTGACCCATCGCCAGATCGGTCGCTAAAGACAGCACCCCGGCTGCCTCGACCAGCCGTACCGATTCATCGCGAGCCGCCGCTTCACCCACTGGGCCAGTCTGCCCCATAACTTCGTATTCGCCACATTGCCCGGTCGTCGGCGGCGAACCTGCCACTTTGCGGAACCTTCATTCCGGTTTGTTAGACTCCAGTACCGGAATGAAGGTTCCGTTTAGGAGGTGTCGATGACCGGGCTGACGCTACGCGGCCGACCTTCGGTGACGTTCGCGGTCCTGGCGCTTGGGATCGGCGCGTTCGCGTTGCTGCAATCGCTAGTGATCCCGGTACTGACGACGGTTCAGCATCAGCTCGGCACATCGCAGAGCGCGGTGACGTGGGTGCTGACCGCGTACTTGCTTTCGGCTTCGATCATGACGCCGATCCTGGGGCGAGTCGGCGACATGATAGGTAAGCGGCGCGTCTTCGTTGCCACGCTCGCCGCGCTCGCCGTCGGCTCGCTGCTGGCAGCGGTCGCCTCGTCCATCTCTGTCATGATCGTGGCGCGGGTGATCCAGGGATTCGCCGGCGGCATGCTGCCGGTCGCGTTCGGCATCATCCGCGACGAGTTCCCGGCCGAGAAGGTCGCTGGCGCGGTAGGGACGATCGCCGCGTTGACGGCGGTGGGTGCTGGCCTCGGGATCGTCCTCGCGGGCCCGATCGTCGACGCTCTGGGATACCGCTGGCTGTTCTGGCTGCCGCTGATACTGACGGTCATCGCCGCGGTTTCGGCGTTGCTGGCTGTCCCCGAGTCCCCGGTGCGCAGTCCCGGCCGGATTAGCTGGTTGCCCGCGGTGCTGCTGTCCGGCTGGCTGGTCGCGCTGCTGGTCGCGCTCAGCGAGGCGCCAACCTGGGGGTGGAAGTCAAGCCGGGTGCTCGGGCTGCTGGCCGTGGCGATCGCGCTGGCCGCGGGCTGGGTTCTGGCCGAGTTGCGCACGACCTCGCCGTTGATCGACATGAAGATGATGCGGCGGACCGCGGTCTGGACCAACAACCTGGTCGCGCTGCTCATCGGGGTAGGGATGTACGCGACGTTCGCGTTCTTGCCCGAGTTCGTGCAGACGCCCGCGGCGGCCGGCTACGGATTCGGCGCGAGCATTACCCGGTCGGGGCTCATGCTGCTGCCCTCAGCTATCACGATGTTCGTAACTGGAATGTTCGCTGGCCGCCTGGCCGGCAGGCTCGGGGGCAAGGTCCTGGTCATTGCCGGCTGCCTGGTCGGCTGCGCGGCGATGGCGATGCTCGCGTTCGCGCACCACTTCGCCTGGGAGATCTACGTGTCGAGCGGGCTGATGGGGATCGGCTTCGGCCTGGCCTTCTCGGCAATGTCGGCGCTGATCGTCGCCGCGGTGCCGGTCTCCCAGACCGGCGTCGCGACCGGCATGAACGCCAACATCCGCACGATCGGCGGCAGCATCGGCTCGGCCGTGATGGCCAGCATCGTCACCTCCCGGCTCGCACCGTCGGGCCTGCCGATCCAGGCTGGTTACACCACGGGCTTCGCGGTCATGGCGTGCGGGCTCGTGCTCGCCGCGCTAGCCGCACTGCTCATGCCGTCGGCGCGAACCCTCGGCAAGCCGACAACCGAGCGTCCGCACGCCGAGATGGCGATGGTGGCCGGCGGCACGATCGCCGGGCAGGAGATCGATTAAGAGACCGACCAAGGAGGCGGACCGTGCGTGGCGACGCCATGCGCAACTATGAGCGCATTCTCGACGCGGCCCGCGACGTCTTCGGCGAGTCGGGCGCAGACGCCTGCATGGAGGAGATAGCCGCGCGGGCAGGCGTCGGCGTCGGCACCGTCTACCGGCGGTTCGCCAGCAAGGATGCCCTCATCGACGAGCTTCTGCGGCTGGCGCTTGACGAACTTGTCACCGCTGCCGGGCATGCCCTGGCCCGAACCGACGGCCGCGGCCTCGAAGATCTGGTGAGGGCGTTCGGCCAGTCCCTGGCCGACCATGCCCGATACGCCAACCTGCTGCTGGAACGCCAGCCCGACCCCGCCGTCCAGCAGTCCATCAGACAGGCAATCAGCGACCTGACGGCGCGGGCGATCAACGCCGGCGCGGTCAATCCCGGTATCACGACCGCCGACGTGATGGCACTGATCTCGGCCATGCGCGGCCTGGTTCAGCCGACGGGGACCGTCGCGCCGGACGCCTGGCAGCGTTTCCTGGACATTCACCTCACCGGCATGCGAACGGCAGCGCGCTGACCCGGAAGCCTCACTCAGCCGGCTCAGCGGTTGGCTGTTCGTGGTCCAGCAGGTCACCTGGCTGTCTTTGGAGGTAGTGATCCACCTGAGCCGAGGTGACGGAACTCCCCCATAGGCTGTCGAAGGTTCTGCTGAACATGAGATTGAGCGAATATCCCTCCGACGTCTGAGGATCGCTCGTAATGGTCGGGTTGAGGTGACCGATTATCTCCCAGTCTGAGATCTGCCCGCCGGTTGCGATATCGGGGGTATACCAGCCGATATTAATCAAGCGGGTGTCGAGCCGGCGTCCGCGCAGGGTCGCGGGAACTCGGTAAAACCGAACCTGGAAGGCGTCCTGATCGCCGTGGAAAACATAGTCCTTCAGGTACCAGTACGTTGCCACGATCTTGGTTCGCTGGGCCTTCCCGACTGAATCCGGGTGTTTGAGCAGCAGCCGTACCCTTGTGCCTGCCGCGGCGAGTTCTGTGAGCAACGCCCGGACGCTGTCACCGCTGAACTCGATGAGATCCGCGTCACGAGGCGGGCGTTCGGCTGCTTCCTTGATCAGCAAGGTGTTCGTGGCGGCAATGTCCGCAGAGAGACTGACCTGGGAAACCAGGGGAGGCGGATCCTCAATACCCCGCGTGGTGGCCGCGGTCCAGGTATCTATGAAGTGAGATCGCAGATACTGGTGATAGATATCCCCGTACCGTTCATCGTCCTCGTTCGTCGAAGTCTTGGCGACTACTAGAGTCATGCACCGGCTGGCTTCTTCCTGGTGCGGGTACGGATTCAGCAGCATGTAGCGTGAACTAGCTATGGCGAAGACGCTGGGCTTGAAGGCGTAGAGGCGTATCGATGCCGCCTTAATTCCATAATCCTTCTGCAATTGGGCGATAAGTGCGTAGGAACGCCGACGGCGATCGTCGGAATCAGTCCCTGTTTCTGACCGGGCAGCGCTGTACTCAGGATCGGCCATCAAGATCCGCAGGTCAAGGTTCGGCTGGGCGCATGCGGCTCTCAGCAGCGCTTTGGGATTGAACCTGTTGGTCTCGATGTCCAGGAAGCCCCTCAGGTTGGTGCATACGAACCAGAGAAACGCGTGCTGCCCATGCTCGGCCCGTCTTATTTCTTCCTGGATATGCGCGCTAAAGCGGCTTAGCGCGTCCGCGCGGGTGAGGTGCACCTGGGTGATACCTAGCTCCGCGCAATCGCGCGCTATCGAATTCGACTCCTTCAGCTGATGCTCAAGTTTCGACCGGGAGTCATTGATCTGGGCAAATACCGACGTCGTTGAGTTGTCCAGCGCGGGAATGACCACATCTCGAAGCGCGGTCCTGAGCGCTCCCCGGTACATCTCATCCGTCACCCACCAGACCATCACGGTGATGGGACCGGTGGCGAAGAGGGCCGCGCCAACGCCGACCAGAGCTTCGTGCAAGTTGCCGGTGACGTACTGACCGACAACAATCATACTTATTCCGATAGTTGCGACAAAGCTTGACAGGAGAATAAGGAGACGCTGCCGGAATACACGGAAACGGTCACCAGGTACGGCAGGATCTGATTCGCTCATTTGAAACCTCCCCCAACGGATGATCGTATCAATAATGGATCATATGTGGGCGCTGAGGGAGTGACCCCGCCAATCAGCCGGCCGCTGCCTGCTAGCACGATGAGGACCGGGCAGGGTGCGTTGCCGAGCACGTACTGGCTCACCGCGCCTGGAACCGCGCCGGCAAGCTTCGAGCCGCCGATTCCGGAGGCGAGCACGATCACCTGCGCGTCAGTCGCTCGCGTAGAAGAACGCGATGGCCAGCGCCCTCGTCTCCATCGGGAAGACCTCATTGACGGTCAGGCACGCCGCGCTCGCGCCGGCCGACTCGAAGAAGCAGCACCACCGACCAGGCAGCAGCCCGCCGGAGAGCGAATTAACATGAGTTTTCGGCGGATCGGCGGCAGGATTGTGCCGTAGCGGTGAATGAGGGCGCGCTGGCAGCGATGGGGCCGCAACTGGATGACTTATCATCAGTTTTGGTCGTTCCAGTATCCGGCAAACTCGGGTAAACCGGGCAAAGTCATGACCGAAAATAATGATAAGTGCTCTGCTTCACCGTCGCGTCCCCGACACACCGCAAACTCATTTAAATTTGGGATGACTACGTACTAACCGCCGAGCCCGAACCCCGTGGCGAACCTGAACAAGAAGTACCACCACGGCGCGAACGACAACGCGGTCAGCGCCGTCGCCACCCGCCCCGATAGCCTGGCTCGCCCTGACTGGCCGCCCATCCTCGCCCTGGGCCCCAACAGTTCTCGCCGGGCTCGCTGTTCAGCGGGCTCCATTCCCGGGCTGCCGGCGCGGTCCATGGATCGGCGAAGGCGGGCGGCGATCGCACCCGGGTGCTCGATCAGTTCGGGCGGCTCGAGCACGGTGAACTCGACGCCGAGGTCAGCAGGTGTTTCGCCAGGCCTAGCCCGCCGAAACCGGCGAGCGGCGACCGCTGCGAGCAGTGGTTAGCGGCCGAACCGGTCAGCGGCCGAACCGGCCAGTCCCGTTCTCGCCGGCCCCTGTTTGCCGCAAGCAGCCGGGTGGCTAGCCACGCCGCCGCGACCGCCAGGGGCAGCTCGGCAAGAACGGCCTCGGTTATGGCCAGCGCCTGACCGAGGCCGGGCGCCGACGTGCACACGTCAAACCAGGCATCGCACAGCAGCAACGCGGCGCCAGCCGCCGCAGTCAGGCTCGCCCGCACATCGCGGCGCGTCAGCAACACCGTCGTCGTGAGCGCCATGACGGCCTCGGCGCCGTCGAGGCCGACCCAGGCCAGCCACCAGTGGCGCGCTTCCGCCAACGCCGACAATGTCGCCCAGAGGACGACGCACCATGGCAGCAGGAATGCGCCGACAGCCAGCGCGACCAGCCGTCCGCGCCGAATGAACCGGGTAGGCGCCGCCGCGACCGGCAGGGATGGCCACCACACCGCGCCGCGTGACCGGCGATGCCTCGCGCCGGAAGGCGATGTCGAACCCGCTGCGCCGGGAGATCCTCGAGCACCTCGCCGCGCAGGACGCGGCCACCGCCACGACCATCGCCCACGCGCTCGGCCAGAACACCGGCACCACCAGGTATCACCTGAGGGTGCTGGCCAACGCACCGCCGACGGGCTGGACGCATTGTTCGATGAGTACATCGCCCTGATCCAGAGGTACGAGTTCACCGCCCAGGACGCTCCACCCGACGCCAAGCTCATGCAACTGCGCATGTTCTACATTCCAGCTGAGAGCTTAGGTGCCACAAGGTCACGCGCGAACGTCGATGCCGTCACCGTGGCGAACCCCGAGTCCCGCGAACCTTGGGTCCAGCCAGCAGTGGCCGCACCACTCCTGTGCAGCGTCGATGCCAGGGTGCATGCATTCGATTGCAGCGAGTATCGGATATAGTGCCAAAACAGTTGAATGATCCCCGTTGACTTAAAGAGTGCCACATCATATCGTTCTGGACTACCAGCCTAGCCACTAGTCCACCAAAGCATCGCCCGTTCAGTGCCAGCAAAGGTTGCGGCACGTCATGTCGATATGTCCGGGATCGAATGAGCACCTTCCTGATCAACCTTGGGATTGGACTAGCGACGGCGTCGATTCTGGCGCTGTCGGCCGTTGCTTTCACCCTCGAATACGCGGTGAGCCGGATAGCCAATTTCGCTCACGGTGAGCTGCTCACGATCGGCGCGTACGCCGCCTATTCTGGGCGTGCCTTCTTCCACCAGAGCATCGTGGGCGCGGCGGTGATGGCGGTCGCAGCGGGAGCACTGGGCGGCCTCGCGCTGAACGCGGGCCTCATCGAGCAATTCAGGGGCCGGAACGTCATCACGGTCTTCATCGCCACTCTCGGGGCGTCCTTGATCATCCAGAACGTCTTGATGATCATCTATGGCGCCGCCAACGTGTCCTACGGCTTCAGCCAGGGCAACCTGCATCACGTAGGCCCGTTTCTCTGGACGACCTCCGACATCGAGGTGATCGGGTCCGCGCTCGTCATCGCCGGGCTGATCTACCTGCTCTTGCAGCACACCACCTTCGGCAAGGCGGTCAGGGCGGTCTCGCAGGACCGGGTCCTCGCCCAGATCAGCGGCATCCCGGCCCGCCGCGTCGTGATGCAGACCTGGGCGCTGGCCGGGGCCTTGGCGGGCTTCGCCGGGTTCGCGCTCGCCGAAACCATTGGCACGTTCGGGCCCGGCCTCGGATTCGGCTTCCTGCTGCTCACGATCACGGCGAGCGTGGCCGGAGGGATCGGCCGACCGTACGCGACGCTGGGCGGCGCCCTCGTGGTGGGCATAGCTGTCGAGCTAGCCGGTGACTACACGAGTTCCTCCTACAAGCTCGCGTACGGCTTCGGCCTGCTGGTGGTTCTCATGCTGCTGCGGCCCAACGGGCTCTTCGTTGGCCGCGGATCGCTGGCGGTGCGGGCATGATGTACTGGATCAGCGTCATCACCGAGGCCGGTATATTCGCCATCCTGGCGCTCGGACTCGACATGGTCTGGGGCTGGTGCGGCGACTTCGACCTCGCCTTTTACGGCTATCTGGCGCTTGGCAGCTACATGACGATGGTGCTGTCTATCGGTAAGCCAATCCCGCCCACCCAGTACATCCTGGGCCTCAGGCTGCCCTACCCGCTGGCGGTCGTGGTGGCGGACGTGGTGGTGGTCGCGCTCGCGGCCATTATCGGGGCGATCGCCTTGCGTAACCTGCGCGAGATCTACTTCGCGGTCACAACCCTAGGGGCGGTCAGCGTGCTCTACCTGATCGTGCAGGTCTACACCCCGCTGTTCGACGGCTTCAACGGCCTCTTCGGCCTGATCAATCCCGGCCAGGCGACGCTCGGCTTGACCTATAACGGATACCGCCAGGTCTTCATGGTGATCGTGCTCGTCATCCTGGCTCTTGCCTACCTAGTCGTACAGCGCTTGTCTAGGAGCCCGTTCGGCCGCCTGCTCCGCGCCGTCAGGGAAGACGAGCGTGCCGCGGCAGCGTACGGCCGTGGCATCTTCTTCGCGAAGTACCGCGCCTACCTTTTCGGCGCCGCTCTAGCTGGCCTGGCTGGCGGGCTGTTCGCCGCGTACATCAGCGCGTTCAACCCGTCCGCCTGGGCGCCACAGGAGTTGCTCGTCATCTACGCGGCGATCCTGGTAGGCGGCAGGGGCAACCCGCGTGGCGTAATCGTCGGGGTCTTCGTGGTCTACGTGGGCTTCATCGAACTGACCCGCTACCTGCCGTCGCCCGCATCGCGGCCGGAGTTCGCGCCCGCCGTTCGGCAGGTACTCATCGGCCTGCTGATCATCCTGATGCTCAGGTTCCGCCCGGAAGGGATCTTCGCCGAACGCACCGGCGGCGGACTAAGGCGCGGCGGACTAAGGCGCGTGCCGGAGGTACGCGAATGAACACCGAGATCCTGCGGATCGAGAACCTCACCAAGTCGTTCGGCGGCGTCGCCGCCGTCCGCGGCTGCACCTTCTCGGTGACGGAGGGCACGGTGCTCGGCCTGATCGGCCCGAACGGCGCGGGCAAGAGCACGGTGGTCGACCTAGTCTCTGGTTTCGGGCGGCCGGATGCCGGACAGATCAGCTTCGCCGGAATGGCGATCACAGGAAAGCGGCCAGACCGAATCGCGCGTCTCGGCCTCATCCGCACTTTCCAGACGCCGAGGGAATGGCGTCAGCTCACCGTGCAGCAGAACGTGCTGGTTGCTAGCTGCGCTTACTCGCGCGAGTCACTACTGCGCACCATCGTGGGCGCCCGCGGGATTCGCCGCGCCGAGATGGCCGACCAGCTCAAGGCCGCTGAAATCCTCGACCGCTACCAGCTAGGCAGCCTGCGTGACCTACGGGCCGGCGAACTGTCCGGGGGCCAGAAGCGGCTGCTGGAGTTCGCTCGCATCGCCGCAGCCGATCCGCGGCTGGTCATCCTCGACGAGCCGATGGGCGGTGTCAATCCGGTGCTCGGTGCTCGGATCGGCGAGGCGGTCAGGAACTTCGCCGACGAGGGCCACACCGTGATCGTCGTAGAGCACAACCTGCCGTTCATCGAGAGGATCTGCGACGAGGTGGTCGTGATGGACACCGGCGAGGTCATAGCGCAAGGCCCGTTCGCCAGCCTGCGCGGCAATCCCAGGGTAGTCGACGCCTACCTTGGCATGGATCAGAGCCATGAGTAACCCGCCCGGCCCGCCCGACGCCGAAGTGCTCAGGGTCGTCGACCTCACCGCCGGCTATGGCGGAGCGCCGATCATCGAGGGCATATCTATTTCCGTAGCGGCCGGGAAGATTACCGCGATTGTCGGCCCGAATGGCGCGGGCAAATCGACGCTACTCAAGGCGATCAGCGGAGTGCTCAAGGTTACCAGCGGCCACGTGTACGTGCTCGGCGAGCGGACGACAAATCTTTCGCCAGAGCGACTGGTCAGGCGCAAGCTCGCCTACGTCCCTCAGGTCTCCAACGTCTTCCCCGGGCTCACCGTCAGGGAGAACCTGGAGATGGGCGGGTACCTCCGGCGGTCCGGCGTCAAGACCCGCATCGACGCGATGTGCGACCTGTTTCCCGACCTGGGGTCGGCGCTGCGGCGCCGGGCTGGCCTGCTGAGCGGCGGCCAGCGCAGCATGCTCGCGATGGCCAGGGGCCTGATGCTCGACCCGGCGGTCATGCTGCTCGACGAGCCGAGCGCCGGCCTTTCGCCGATCCTCGGCGACAGATTGTGGGCTCAGATCGAGAGGGTCGCCGAGACCGGGGTGGGAGTTTGCGTAGTCGAGCAGAACACCCGTCTGACGCTCAGGCACGCCCACTGGGGCTACATCCTCGTACTCGGCAGAAACCGGCTGGACGGCCCTGCCGCCGAATTGCTCACGGACGAAACGGTGGTGGATCTGTATATCGGGCGAATGAACTAGCAAGGAGAACCCCTCATGAAATTGTCGAGAGTTTGCACGGTCATCGGCGCGGGCGCGGGAGCTGTGCTGCTCGCCGCTTGTGCCTCATCTAGCGGGTCCTCGGGCGCTCCAAGCTCAGGCCCCATCACCTACGGCGTGCTCTCCTGTTTTACCGGTCGGCTCGCCAGCCTCGGCCAGGCCATGCTGCAGGGGAGCCAGGTAGCGAAGGCCGTGATCAACAAGGCCGGCGGGGTCAACGGCCAGCAGATCAAGCTGGTCACCGGTGACACGAGTTGCGATGTCGCCGACGGCGTCACCGCGACGAGCCAGATGATCACCAAGAACGTCAGCGGCGTGATCGGCCCGGAAACCCAGGAGATCAACGGCGTGGAGCCGATCCTGGACGCCCAGCACATCGTCGATGAGTTCCAGGGCGGCGACACCGCGCGGGATCACCAGGCCGACCCGCTCTTCTTCCGTGACAGCCCGTCGGACAGCCAGCTTGGCGTCGCGATGGCGCTGTACGGCCAAATGAAGGGCTACAAGAAAGCCGCGCTGCTGTTCTACACCGACCCGGCGGCGCAGACCTTCATCAAGCCGATCACGGCAACCTGGCAGAAGCTCGGTGGCACGGTGCTGACCACCGTCAACGTCACGCCGGATCAGACTTCGTACCTCAGCCAGGTAAGGCAGGTCCTCGCGACCCACCCGCAAGTGATCTTCACCCAGGAGGACCCGCCTACCGCCGCTGTGCTGTTCCGCGAGTTCAAGCAGCTAGGCGGCCAGAACATCCCGTGGATCGGCACCGATGTGACCAGCGGCAGCGACTTCCTCAAGGCGATCGGCTACCAGACCGCTCATGCCCACCTGACGTCGGTCTTCGGTACTTCGGTGAGCGGCCAGGCGAGCTCCGGGTTCCTCAACGAGTTCAACGTCCTGTTCCCGTCTCAGAAGAGCGCGGGACCGCTCGCGAACGCCAACTACGCCTACGACGCTGTCATCTCGCTCGCGCTGGCCGACGACTACGCCAAGACCACCGACGGCACCACAGTGGCTAAGGACATGACCAAGGTCACCAACCCGCCGGGGACGGCGTGCTTCACGTACGCGAGTTGCCTGGCGCTGCTCAAGGCCGGCAAGAAAATCAACTACGAAGGGGCGAGCGGGAGCCTGGACTACAACCAGTTCAACAACACGTTCGGGCCCTACGGCGCGTTCGTATCCAGCCCTAGCGGCACCGAGGTGCAGGTGACGGTGATGTCGGCGGCGCAGCTGGCTGCCGCTACCCCGTAGTCAGCCAGACCGCGCAGAGCGCCGGGCCGCCGCGTTGGCGGTGGCCCGGTGCTCCCCGGGCGAGCGCTCCGCGTCCTAGGACGATCCAAGGTAGGCAAGGGCAGCAAGGACGCCGCTTCCAGATAGCGGGACTCCGGCGCCGGCCAGTCCCATCTCCACCCCGCACAGTGCGCCGGCGAGCATGACGTCGTTGAGGTCGCCAAGGTGACCGATGCGGAACGCGCGGCCAGCCAGTTGGCCGAGCCCCGCGCCGAGCGAGATGTTGAACCGCGACAGGATCTCCTCGCGTACTAGGTCGGCATCGTAGCCGTCGGGCAGCAGCACCGCCGTGAGCGTGGATGAGCAGGCGTCGAGATCCTGGCACCAAATCTGCAGCCCCCACCCACGGACGGCACGCCTGGTGGCTTCCGCGTGCCGACGATGCCGCGCGAAGATCGCCGGCAGCCCCCGCTCGCCCGCGATGGCGAGCGCCTCTCGCAGCCCGAATAGCAGGTTAGTTGCTGGAGTGTACGGAAACCGACCGGTCCGCGCGGCGGCGAGCACAGGCCGCCAGTCCCAGTAGCTGCGCGGCAGCCTTGCGGTCTCGGCGGCCTGGAGTGCCTTCGCGCTGACGGCGTTCATCCCAAGCCCGGGTGGCAGCATCATTCCCTTCTGGGAGCCCCAGATCGTGACGTCCACGCCCCACGCGTCGTGCTGGTAGTCCATCGAGCCGAGCGAGGACACCGTGTCGACCAGCAGCAAGGCTGGATGGCCGACCTCGTCGATCGCGGCTCGCAGTGGCGGAATCGCGCTGGTCACGCCCGTGGAGGTCTCGTTGTGCACGACCATGACCGCCTTGATGCGATGCTCGCGATCGGCAGCGAGCCGGTCGGCGACCATGCCCGCCCGGATACCGCGCCGCCAGTCCGCATCGGCCGCTTCGACAGCCAGCCCCAGCCGCCCGGCCATAGCCCCCCAGAGCGTCGCGAAGTGGCCGGTGTCGAAGGCAAGCACGGTATCGCCCGGCGACAGAGTATTGACGAGGGCGGCTTCCCAGGCGCCAGTGGCCGAGGATGGGTAAAGTGCCACCGGCCTGCTCGTGCCGGACAGCTCAGCGAGGCCGGCCAGAACATGCCGGGCCAACTCGGCGAACTCGGGTCCGCGATGGTCGATGGTGGGCGCTGCCATCGCCCGCAGCACTCGGTCAGGAACGTTCGTTGGTCCGGGGATCTGCAGGAAATGCCTGCCGTCTAGTCGCTCCATAGGCTCATGATGCAGCCGTCCTCCCCTCCGCCGCCGACGTCGACCCCGGCCTCGTACTGATGCGAGCGCTGTTGACATCCGCAGTCGCGTGAGCATCGGGCTGGTGCCGGCGGTCACCGATCTTCCGCAGCGTGGGAAGGATCGCCAAGCTGGCGGGTGCCGGCAGCCAGATCGATAGCAGCCGGTAGACGAACACCCCAGCTACCGCTGTGGCCAGTGGCGCGCCGCAATAGCTGATCGTCAGCGGCAGCAGCAACGCGAGGATGCCCGCACCGGCCATCGGACCTGTGCGCCGGGTGAACAGCATTCCGCTCGCGAAGCCGATAAAGAGCGCGGCCACGTTCATGTGGAAACCGAATGAGGCAAGGCCGGCCCAGGCAGCGACCGCGTCCGCCACCCAGAACACGACCATCCCGACGATCGCCGGACCCCAGCGGAGCGGATGGGCGAAAAGTTCCCTGATCATCCGCACCGAACTGAGCAGGGTGCCGGTCACGGCACGCCACCGGCTTGGTCCGGTAAATCGGTCCATATACCGCTCAGCGAGCCAGAAAGCGATCAGGAAACCTGGAACTGGCGCTACCACCCAAGGGATGGTCGCACTCGCGGGCACGCCGGGCACTCGCGCGAGCAACACGGCGATGGAAACGCCGCACCCGACTATCCCGAGGGCACCTTGCTCAAGCGCGGCGAGCGCAGCGACCCTAACCTTCGCGTCAGAGTCTGCGGCACCCGCCGTTCGCAGCGCGTATCCGTCGAGCGAACCGCCGCGATAGGCAAGAAATCCCCCGAAACCGGCGAGCGCCACGGCCGCTACGATCCGCTTGCGCAACTCCGGTCCCGCTAGAACGCGGAAGATGCCACTGTAGGCGAAGAAGTAGCCAACGTAGGAAAGCGACCAGGCGGCAAGCGGCACGAGCAGCCACTGCCAGCGAAAGTGCGCGAGTGCCATCCTCAGGTGGGCGAACCCGGCCACATAAGCCAGTCCCGCACAGGCGGCCACCTCAAGCAGCGAAGCCGCCACAAGCAGCAAGACCAGGGCCTGCCAGCCGCGCCCGATGTGGTGACCCGACAAAAACTGAGGAAACCAGCCCGGCATGAACAACACCCCTGCCGAAAGCCTAGCCTTCCACTACAGCGAGTGGGCGATACTGGGATCGAACCAGTGACTTCCTCGGTGTGAACGAGGCGCTCTCCCGCTGAGCCAATCGCCCGCGCCCGCAGCCTTGATCGTGCTCCGCGGGGGCCCTCACAGCCTAGCGCATCCGCGCTCCGGTCGGCATCCGAGATCACCGCGCCGGCGCGGCCGCTAGCGCCAGCCGGCACGCTGACCCGCCGCCTGCACACGAAACCTGTACCAAGGTTTTACAGCACGCTGAGTGAGACGAACGTCACACCGAGTTAGGGCAGGTCACAGGAACACTCAAGGTGAATTTCAGCGTTCTGAGTCGTGAAGCGTTTGCCCAGGTCACAAGTGTTTTGATGATCAGTGACCGAGGTTACGAGCGGCCGGGAACGCGGAACCTACCCCCCAAGGCAATTATTCCGCGAAACCAGTGCCATCAAATGTGATGGCAACCGCACCAATTACGCATGACGGTATTCCGTCATGCATAAGGCAAAGGTCAGAACCCCATGATGAACAGCGTTACGGTCTCCGCTGAGCTGGGCCTCAGCCTGGTCGTCCCCGAGCACGGAGCCGTTCCCCTGGTGGCCAGTCTCGACTACTGCGCCGACGATCCTTATGCGATCAAGATGGCATTTCATGTCGGTGCGGACGAGCCGGTTGAGTGGATTTTCGGGCGAGAACTACTGGCGGCCGGCCTCGAGGGTCCGGTTGGCGAAGGTGACGTTCAGGTCTGGCCTGACGACGCCGACGGTGCGGACATCTTGAACATCGCGTTGTCGTCTCCGTTCGGCGAGGCCCACTTCGAGGCACCGCTCAGCGACACCGCCGAGTTCCTCAAGAGCACCTACGGCATCGTGCCGTCCGGAACCGAGAGCGACTTCATCGACGTCGACACCGAACTAGACGACATGCTCTGGCAAGCATGAGCCGACCCATTGCCAACAGCGTGGGCCCCTGGCTGCCGCTCTAGCGACAGCAAGGGGCCCACGCTGCGTGGCGAACACCAGCCCGCCACGACATTCGGTCAGGGATCGAGAGTTTCCGCGGCGCGCTGCTTGAAGATCTCCCCGGCCTTCCTTGTCACCGGCCCGGGAGCGGCCGAAAGCGCCTTGCCGTCGACGTTTCTGATCGACTGCACGTCCCTGGTGGTACCGGACAGGAACGCCTCGTCGGCGCTGGCGAGCGCGTCGAGTGGCATGTCCTCCTCGACCGCGTCGGCCCACTCGATGACCAGGGCCCTGGTGACTCCGGCCAGGCACCCGGACGATAGCGGCGGCGTCAGCAGCCGACCGCCTCGCACCACGAACACATTCGTTCCGGTGCCCTCGCACAACTGGCCGATCGTGTTGCCGAAGATCGCCTCGCTGCCACCGCGCTCGGCTGCGTAGGCCAGCGCGCGCACGTTTTCACCATAAGAAGTCGTCTTCAGCCCGGACAGCGCGCCGCGCTCGTTGCGCGGCCACGGTACCGTCACCACGTCTACGGCCGCGGCGGGGAACGGCTGCTCGGCCATCGCCACGATCGAGGTCGCCGGTGAGTTCCCGCGCTCTGAGCCGAGCGGTGCCTTGCCAGCGGTGTAGGTGATCCGCATCCGCGCGAGCGGCGGCGCGCCAGATTCGGCAACCACCGCCACGGCACCGGCCCTGATGTGCTCTAGATCGGGCTCAGGCAGCCCAAGACCGAGCGCCGAGCGGCGCAACCGTTGCAGATGGCGAGTCATCGCGAATGGCACGCCAGCGGCGATCTTTATCGTTTCGAAGACTCCGTCGCCGACCACTAGCCCGTGGTCGAACACAGAGACTCGTGCATCGTCATCGGGGAGCAACTCCCCGTTAATCCATACCGTCACGATCTTGACGCTAGTCGGTCGCGGGGGCGGGCGCGAGTTCATCCCGCCTATTCGCTAACGCAAGCCACCGCACGCAGCCGCGGCCGCCGAGCAGATATCGGGAATCAACCGCTCGACCGCCATGATCTGCTCACTGACCTCCCTATCGGTATCCATCGCCGGGACAACGCTCCGGACAAGGTCGCGAACAGCCGCCACCGGGGCACTCGGCTCTGGCATGTCAGACCTGAGCCCGATGCCTTGCGTTGCGCACAAAATCTCGACTGCGAGGCATGTGCGGACGTTCACGACCACTTCGCGCAATTTCCGCACTGAAGTCCACCCCATCGACACATGGTCTTCCTGTTTGCCGGACGTCGGGATGGTGTCCACGCTCGACGGGTGGGCGAGCACTTTGTTCTCGCTGACCAGCGACGCGGCCGTGTACTGCGCCAGCATGTAGCCCGAGTTCGTGCCAGCCGCCGGCGCGAGGAACGGCGGCAGCCCGCGACTGAACGCCGGGTCCAGCATCCTGTCCACCCGGCGCTCGCTGATGCTGGCGAACTCGGAAATCGCCATCGCGAGCATGTCGGCGGCGAAGGCGAGCGGCTCGCCGTGGAAGTTCCCCGTGGTCATGACCTCGCCGTCGGGCACAATGACCGGGTTGTCCACCACGGCGCCAAGCTCGGTGTCGATGATGGACCGGGCGAAGCCGAGCACATCCCGCACGGCCCCGTGCACCTGCGGCGCGCAGCGCAGGCAGTACGCGTCCTGCACCGCATGCGTGCTCTCCCGGTGACTGGCCATCAACGCCGATTTCGAAAGAAGCGCCCGGAGATTAGCCGCGCTCACGAGCTGGCCGGGATGCGGCCTGATCACTTGGACTCGCTCGTCGTACGGCCGGCTGGTGGCCAGCAGCGCCTCCACCGACAACGCGCAGGCCACGTCGGCGGCGCGGGCGAGCAGCTCGGTGTCGTGCACGGAGAACGCGAGCAGGGCCTGCATCGGCTCGGTGCCGTTGACCAGCGAGAGGCCCTCCTTCGGCGCGAGGACCAGCGGTTCGAGCCCGTGCTCGGCCAGCACCTCGGCGGCCGGCCGCCCACGCTTGTCGTCGCCCGGGCCGCGCAGCCGGCCGGTGCCGATCAGCGGCTGAGCCAGGTGCGCAAGCTGCGCGAGGTCACCGGACGCGCCGACCGAGCCTTTGCCGGGCACGACTGGCAGCAAGCCGAGGTTCAGCAACTCGATCAGGCGGGCGGGCAGCTCAGCGCGCACCCCGGAATAGCCGGCCGCGAGCGTCCTTGCCCTGAGCAGGAGCATCGCGCGCACGGTCTCGTCGTTCAGCGGTTCGCCGGTCGCGGCGGCGTGGGACAAGATGATGGCGCGCTGGAGGTTCGCGAGGTCGCCCTCATCGACTCGGGTGTCCGCGAGCGCGCCGAACCCGGTGTTGACCCCGTAGACGGCGGCTGTGCCCTTGAGCGCGGCGTTTACCACGTTGAGGCTGGCCGCCATCCTCGACCGGACCTGCGCGCCAAGTTCCGCGTTCGCGGCCCCGATCGCGACATCTACCACATCTTGCACGGTCAGAGGGTCACCGCTGACGATCACTGTTCGCATGGCAGCCAAGCCTGCCACGTACGGCGCTCCCCCGTGCCCGCGCGCCGTCCCGCACGGCAGAACCCGCCCGTCCCGCGCTCGCCGACCCGGTCCGCGTACGCCTGCGCCAGCGGCAGGAGGCAGCGGCGGCGAGCGGCAGCGGCGGCGAGCGGCAGCGGCGAGGCCGCACCCGGCCAGGAGGACGGGCCTGTCGCTAGCGTCCAAACACCCAACAACGCGTGAGTGACGGCGAGCTTCCGCGATCACGGAACGGCTAATTACCACAGAAACCGGGCCGCGGTAAATGCCGGTCCCCGCGACCCTGTGCGATGGATTGCCGCATCCACCCGGCGCCCGCGCGCCGGCCGCGCGATGAATTGCCACATCCAGCTGGGAAAACAGGTATGAATTCGGCAATGCACCGCACCCTCGGGCGCGGGCAGGCTGACCGCTCGCTCCGCTCTCGTCACCCGCCCGCGAAGCCATCCCCAACTCCGCGCCGTCCACGCCAACGACGACTTCGACACCAACCGGACCATCACCCCACCGCCAATATCACCGCAACCACCCCCAAACCAGCTACCACCTCACCGCGCCCACTCCTTAGAGCCGCACCTTTGGAGCGTTGCTGCTGGCTCCGGCCCGAGGCGCAACCGGACGTGACGAATCTGCGATAAGCTGGGTGACGCTGTTCGCCGGGGCGAATTGGCGGCCGGGCGCGGATGGGCTACAGTTCTGTTCGCACGCCGACCGGTTGCAGGGAACCCCCGGGCGGGCGGCAGCCGCTCCCGAGCGGCTCATAGCGCGGACGTGGCTCAGCTGGTAGAGCATCACCTTGCCAAGGTGAGGGTCGCGGGTTCGAATCCCGTCGTCCGCTCGGAGGTGCCGGACGCCGTCCCGCGTGTATTGCAGCACGGTCGAAGTCCGCGCGGCTCTGTGCACCTAGGCCGACCCCGCTACCCGGTGGGGGCGGCGACGGGTGGCGGAATGGCCGAGTGGCTTAGGCAAGGGCCTGCAAAGCCCTGTACGCGGGTTCGATTCCCGCTTCCGCCTCGCGGGCGGTTAGCTCAGCGGGAGAGCGCTTCCCTGACACGGAAGAAGCCACTGGTTCAATCCCAGTACCGCCCACGATGTTATTCCAGGTCAGAGGCCAGTTTCCGGGTTCCGGGACTGGCCTCTTTGATCACCATCCGATAGCTCAGCATTCTGGTTTCCGGGGTTTTGCGGCCCGGAAGGGACCCGATGGCGTGGGTGGCTGTGTCGGCTAGTGTGGCGCAGCTAGCGGGCTGTTGAAGGGGCTGTTGTGCTGCGAGCTATGAGCGCGGACCTGGTCGCGCAGATCCGCCCGGGTCACCAGACATGCAGGACCGGTGGGCGCAGCTGCTGCCGGACCAGGCGGCGCGGATCGGGGCATGCACAGGATTCATGACCGATACCGGACCAGCGGGCGAAACGTTGTCGCTGGCGATCCGGCGACTCGGGTCCGGACCCCGGACCGAGAACCCGGACGCCTCGATCATCAGGTCCCGGCACGTGCTGCAGGACTACTGCTGGGCCACGATTATCCCGGCCGAACTGACCCGCCGGCTAGGCGGTGCCAGCGCGCTCCGCCGCAGCGGCGCGTTCTGCGATGTGAGCGAGCTACCGGACGGGTCAGTCTGGCTCCGCGCCACGCCCACCATCAACGAATTCACCGGCGACAAGATCGCCGCGGTCTTCCGCACTCTCGCGCCGGTATTGCACACCGGCCGGACCGAATTCGACTTCGGATACCGCCGCCTCGTCGAGAACGCCGACGCCGCCGACTACCAATGACCTCCTCCCGCTGTGCCCGCCGCTGTCCGGCCGACCCGCGCTCGGCTGGAGGCAAGCTGACGGCCAGGGCAACGCCGAGCGCAGCGGCCAGGCTCAAACAGCTGCACCGCGGGCTCCTGACCTCAAACCGCCGACCGCCAAGCTGGGTCATCCCAGCCCGAGCCAACAGCCTTGGCTGCGATCCAAGCCCGGACTAGACGCGAGCGATGGCGTGAAAGGTGAATGAGTAGTGGCGGAAGACCGGGTCACAGCGGCTAGCCAGCCGCACGATGATGAGATGGACGAGGTTCTGGCCCAGTGGGGCCGGGCAGAGGTGATCCGCCAGGCGGGCGGCGGGAACCGCAACATGGTCCTGGAGATCCGGATCGGGCGGCGGCGGCTGGCAGCCCGACGATCCCGACGCGGCCCGGCCAGCTTGGACTGGGAAATCACGCTGCTGGATCACCTCGCAAGCCACGGCCTGCGCGTGCCGGTGGCAGTGCCCGCCCTCGACGGGCGCCGTCACATCGACGGCATCGTGGTGCAGACCTGGCTTGAGGGCAGGCCGCCGCGGCGCGGTGACTGGCCCGCCGTCGCCGCCACCCTGCGCACCCTGCACGCGCTGACCGCAACCTGGCCTCAGCGGCCCGGCTTCGCCTCCACGCTCGAACTGCTCACTGCCGACCGGGGCGGCGACGTCGACCTCACCCAGATGCCTGCCGATGCCGTTGCCGCCTGCCGCCGGGCCTGGACCGCCCTGGCCGGTACCCCTCAAGCGGTTGTGCACGGCGACCCCGGCCCGGCTAACATCCGCATCACGCCCACCGGGCCAGGCCTACTGGACTGGGATGAGTCTCGCGTCGACCATACCGACCTCGACCTCGCCGAACTCCCCGGCAGCGACCTGCCCGCCCACCGCCTGGCCGCAGCCCGCACAGCCGCCACCGCATGGGAAGCCGCCAACGGCTGGATCGTCGAACCCTCGTACGCACGCCGCCAGCTCGCCCTCCTCCAGTCCGGCAAGCGCAGCTTTCCCTGACCACGCTGAAAGCCACCAGGTCACCGCGGGCGTGGCGTCGGTCGGCGGCGGTCCTATGGACCGAGCAGCCTGGGGAGCGTTCCCGTACCGTCGGCATCATGGAATCGCTGTCCGAGGACTTACTGCTGCTCGCGATCGACCCGGCCAGCGGCGTGGTCCGCAACTGGAGCCGGCTGAACATCGCGCTGACGGGCACGGAGCTGGCCCAGCTTCAGCAAGCCGGCCGGATCGAGGTGTCCGGCGGCCGGATCGAGGTGACCGGGCCAGCCGCGATGACGACCGGTGACCCCGGCCTGGACGCTACGCTGGCCCGGCTTGCCTCGTGCTCGGAGCCACCGCGGCCGCGGGCCTTCGTCGGCAGGCATCGCCCCGACGTTGTGAACAGCTATCTGGCCAGGCTCAGTGCCGCCGGGTTCGTCCAGCACCAGGGCGGGCGGTGGTTCCGGCAGCGGTGGCCGGTCATCGACCAGTCCAGGCTGGCGACGGCACGCGCACCGCTGGACGCGGTCGCGTTCGGCGCTGCGGACCTCAGCTCCGCGCAGACCGTGCTGGCGGGAATGGTGCAGGTGACCGGAATCGCCCGGTCGCTTTACCCGGGCAGGCAGAACCGCGCCGTCCGCGTTCGCCTGCGTCAGATAGCCAAGAGCCACTGGGCAGTCCAGGCTGTTCGCAGTGCGATTGCCGCGTCCGAGTCACACTAGATCGATGACCGCGATTCGCGGCCTTGCACTCATCCTTCGCGCGTTCCCGGCCGCCCCGTGCAACCCCGGTCAGGAGGTGGCGGCGGCAAAACCGGGCGACCTCGCGCCTGGCCGCTGGCCAGGGGAAGACTGTTCATGCCGCGCTGGTTTGCGGGACGGCGGGCCTCAGCCGCGCCGCGTGAAAACTTGACACCAAATCCAGAAGCTAGCGACCAAGGATCGCTACGCACGAATCCGGATGATCGTCTGCCTCGCCTGGAATGCGAACATTAAGTGCACGCCGTAGCGTCGTGATCGTCCGAAAACGACAGGCGCTCACTCGGCCCGTCTGAAGGCATACGGTCCCGGGGCAGATCGGGGGGCATAACAGTGCTCGTGTGCGCTGGCGACCGCTAGCCGAAGCTGCCGCGAGTTAGCGTTCTGGCTGCTCAGACGCTATGCGGCGTTCTCACGGACTGGTTGGCTTGGCCTAACACGGAAGAAGCCATAGGTTCAACCCCAATACCGTCCTCAGGAATCAAGAATAATAGCGGTATCTGCCACTGTGCCCGGTCAATAGCGACCCTCACCGCATGCCGTCTGAGTAAGCCAAGAAGAAAATGAGAGCGTTTCTGAGTATCTGCTATGCGGTCGCTTTCCTTGGTTCAACGACCCGTGAGACGAGCAACCACGCCGATCGACTACGATGACTACTACTAATCATCAGCCCACGAACGGAGTACGCGTGGCCCAGAAGGTAGAGACCGTCTTCATCGACGACCTCGATGGCAGCAAGGCCGATATAACCATCCGCTTCGGCCTGGATGGCAGTGACTTTGAAATTGACCTGAACACCACTCACGCCGACGAGTTCAGGAAGACCGCGGAGCGCTATATCGAAGCCGGGCGCAAGGTCAGCAGCGGTGCTCGGCGCTCAACCCGCGGCAGTGCTCGCCGTACCAGCACGAGCAGCGGGCCGAGTTCATCCGAGGTGCGCGATTGGGCCAAGAGCCAAGGCCTTGAGGTCAAGGAGCGTGGCCGCATACCAGCAGAGCTGGTGGTCAAGTTCCAGGCCGCAACGGACGTCTAGCACTCAGCAGCGGTACAACACACGCCACTTGGCAGGCGTCAGCCGGTCAAAACGGCATGAGTCGCTTGCCTTCACGGGGCCCAGCACCGTCGCGTCGCCGCCGGTGGCCAGCAAGCCGCCGGCGGGAGCGATCGCCACCGCGCTCATCGCTCGCTGTCGGGCTCGCGCCGGTCCTGGTCGCCGCCCACAGGCGGCGGGGCGCTTGAGCGTATCGTCACGAGGCCGCGCGCATAAGCCGAATAGGTATATGGAAATCTCGCCGCCGTCTCGCAGGAAGCAGCTACGTCCTATTTCTGGACACGACCCAGCATTTCTCCCGCCGAGACTCTATTACAAGTCCGGTCCAGTTGCTAAAGCCTGTTTTCGATCTAAACCTCGATCCGCCGCCCCTAAACGCCCCTAAACGACGCCTGCCTCTTCGTCGGCCCGTCTGGAGCCGGGCGCGAGCGGCGGCACCAGCACGATCGTGAGAACGGCGGCGGCGGCGGTAGTCAGGCTGGCAACGGCCGCGAGACCGCCGATGTGAATGACCTGTGTCAACGCCGGTCCCGCCGCGGCTCCCGCCAAGCTGGCGGCAGCCTCGCCGGTGAGGAAGACGGCGCTGATGCGACCAAGCGCCGCGTTGGGAATCACCCGCTGCACGGCCGTCTGCGGGACGACAAGTGCAATGGAGCCGAACATGCCGACGGCAACCGCGGCTGGCAAGGCGGTGTACAACGACGACGAATGGAAAAGCGCCGAATAGCTTGCGGCACAAGCGGCCAGCGCGAAGCACAGCAAATACCTGGCCGAGAAGCGATCAAGCGTCAGCCGGAGAATCGGCGCACCGATCAGAAACCCGGCCCCGAGCGCCGCGTACAGGAACCCGGTAGGCCTGCTGCCGCCCAGGTGAGTGATCCCGAAGGCGACGACGACCGCGGTTAGTGAGGCGTTAGCGGTCAGGAAGATCACTGAGACCGGCAGCAGCCCGCGAGCCACAGGATCATTGAGCAGGATCGTCAGCCCCTCGCGCAGTTCGCGGGCGACCGCCCGGACCGCGCCGCCGTCCGGTGATTCTCGACCCGTTTCGCGCGCCGTCATCATGATCGCTGTCGCGGCGACCACATAGCTGAGCACATCGGCGACTACCAGCACCCGGATGCCCAGGGCGACGAACAGGATGCCGCCGAGAGGGCCGCCGATGAGCCGGACGATCCCGCTGCTGAGGGCGTTCAGCGAGTTGGCGCTGTTCAGCATCGCGCCAGTGCCGACGATTGCCGGTGTGCGAGCGCTCGCAGCCGGGGTGGCCAGAGCGGTGCCGCTGCTCTCGGCGGCCAACGCGACGTAGAAGACCCAGTAGCGGCCGGGTCCAAGTCCGAGCAGCATGCCGGCGACTGCCAGAGCACGGAAGAGGTTAATGACTATCAGCGCCCATCGCCGGTTCCAGCGGTCGGCGAGCACGCCGGCGACCGGGCCAAGGACCAAGAGCGGCAGGTACTCGGCGGCTAGAGTCAGACCGGTAGCGCCGACCGATCTCGTCACTAAGTAGACATGCGCGGGCACCGCCAGCACGAGCAGCCACGAGCCGAGATAGCTGATCGTCCCGCCAGCCCACAGCAGCCGGAAGTCACGTATTCGCAGCGCCTTGAACATGCGACCTCCGACCAGCGGCCGAGCCGTCCCGTGGCGGCCTGCAGCCCGTTAGTATTCTGATGAGACAGTGTCGCATGATTATCATTCTGTCAAGATAGGAGCGGCGATGGACGCGCAGGAGATCGGAGGACAGCTGCGCGGGAGGCGCGCGGCCGCCGGGCGCACGGTGGCCTCCGTCGCCATGGATGCGGGCCTGTCCGTTCCTTATGTCGCGAACCTGGAAAACGGCCGCGGCAATCCGACGGTGAGCGCGCTCAGCCGACTTGCGTCAGCGCTGGGCATGAAGCTGACTATTGCCCTTGAACCGGAAGATGATCAGAGCGACAGCGCCTCGCCCAAGGCGGCGGAAATACCCCCGGCCCTGGTCCGGCTGGGCCGAACGAAGCGATTTCGGGTGATAACCGAGATGGCTGCCGACAAGCTGCACATCGATCCTCGCGACTTCGCTTCTCACGTTCTCGGGAGCGTTGCGATCGCCATGGCGTTTCACTCCGAGCTCGCCGAGGCGGACTGCTGGCGGCTGATCGACGCGCTGGCACTCATCGCGATCTGCCCGACCACGGGCGAGGTATCCGGCTAGCTGCCTGCCTCGATCAAGTGATCGTCTCGATCCCGCAGCTGACACCCGCGCTGCGGGCGAACTTCTCGTCGCAGGTCACCAGCGTGGCGTTGAGCGCTCTCGCCCGCGCTAGTTCACCTTCAGGTCGACCCGCTCGTTGTAGAAGCACAGCAGGCCAGCGATGTCGGCCGCATCGGCGATCGGGGTTTCGTAGCTCCACACGACGTTCTCGTAGACGTCATCACCCAGCTTGACCGACCAGTAAGACGCCTCACCTTTGAACGGGCACGTCGAACGCTGCGCGGACGCCTGCAGCAGGTCGGCCCGGACGTCGTCGCGAGGAAGGTAGTAGCGCGCGGGCGACCCCGTCTCCTCCAGGAGGATTGCCCGGTCGGATTCGGCAATCGTCTGGCCGCCGAGTCGCACCTCTACGTGCGCGTCAGCCGGAGCGATCGTGATCTTGTGTCCAGTAGCCATACCTAGGCCAACCCTTCGACCGCGCAGGCGATTCCGCGGCACATAGCTGATAGGAAGCAACGGACCGGCTCCGACTGTTCGGACGCTACGGGATTGCGATGGTATCGTTTTCCCATGGATGCTGTCATCGACCAGGCGGGTCGGGTCGTGTTGCCCAAGCCCATCCGTGACGCTTTGGGCTTGCTTCCCGGCACGAAGGTTGACATCTCCGCGTACGGCGCGGGCGCGCAGATCCTGCCCGCGGGCCGGACGGCACAATTGGTGGAAGAAAACGGCGTGCTCGTCGCAGCCGGCGAGACGCCGGTCGACGATGACGTGATCTACGCCCTCATCGACGCTGGTCGCAAGTGACCATAGCGGTCGACACTAGCGTCGGTGTTCCGTTGCTCGTCCGCTCGCACCACGACCACGCGGCCGTGGTGCGATGGTGGGACGGGCAGGAACTCGCTCTGAGCGGCCACGCCCTCGCGGAAACCTACTCCGTCCTCACCAGACTGCCGGGAGACGCGCGACTAGCAGCCGCCGACGCGACCCGGCTGCTCGACGCCCGCTTCTCCGCGCCACTCGTGCTAAGCAACCGGCGCGCACGCAGCCTGCCAGCAACACTTAGCAGGCTCGGCATCGCCGGCGGCGCCGTCTATGACGCGCTTGTAGCGTTGGCCGCCAAAGAGCACGGCGCGGCCCTCGCGACTCGGGACGCCCGAGCACGCGGCACCTATGACGCCGTCGGCGTCAAGCTGATCATCGTGACCTGACATCGGGCCGCGCTCAGCCCGGCTGCCGACAGTTGATCTGGCAACGGCGGGAGCTGGGCAATTTTTCGGCTGAAAAAGGGTGGATGCAATCTTCGCGACCATGGGCTGCTCATGTCCGGCGTGTTCGGATGTGATGCGAGGTGCACCATAGTCGGGTGGACGGAGTCGATAGCGTGGCGATGGTGTCGGTATCGGATGATCGGGGCGGGTCAGCCGGCGGTTCCGGGCCGGCGCAGGCCAGGCGCTCTCCGCTCGCCCGGCTGCGCACCCGGCAGGAACTGCGGCTGGCTGGCGCGGTCTGGCGCGCCGACCGGTCGATGGCGGCTGGCTGGTGGTTCCTGCTGACGCTGCGCGGGCTGCTGCCTGCGACGTTCGCGATCGCGACCGGCGTGCTGGTCGCGTCGATCCAGCATCGCTCGGACCTGGTCGCGCCGCTGGTGGCCGTCGGCGTGGTGTTCGTGCTGCTGGCTGTGCTTGGGCCGGTACAGACCGCGCTGAGCGCGAACCTCGGCGACCGGACGGCGGCCTGGCTGTACGACGAACTCACCGACGCCTGCGCGGCGGTACCTGGCATCGGCCATCTCGAAGATCCGGAACTAGCCGCCGACCTCCAGGTCGCCCGGGATTTCGATCGCGGCATGACCGGGCCGCCGCTGTCGTTGTCGGTTGACTTCATCGCCACCGGCCTGCTCGACATGGTGGCCGGACTGGCCCAGGCCGCCGTGCTGTTCGGCTACGCGATCTGGGCGCCGCCGGTGCTGGCCGGCGCCTGGCTGGCCACGCACTGGCTGCTCAGGGAGAGTGCGGTCTGGAAGGACAGGAACACCGAGGAGGTGCGGCAGGCGCAGCGCGATGCGGACTACTCCTACCGGCTGGCGGTCGACCCGCCCGCTGCCAAGGAACTGCGAGTATTCGGCCTATCCGACTGGGTGCTCGACCGGTTCATCGCGCGCAGGCGGCGGCTGCATCAGCTTCAATACCAGGCCACGAGGATGCGGGAGCGCTCGGTGCTGACCAGCCTGGCGCTGGTGCTCGCGGCCACCGGCCTGGTCTTGTGGAGCCTCGCGGATGCGGCGTTCGGCCACCATCTCAGCCTCGGCGCCCTGATCGTGTACGCCCAGGCCACCGTCAGCACTTCGATGATCGCGTTTGGCGGCCTCAACTGGGCGCTCGACGGCGCCGCAGCGCCAGTCGCGGCGGTTGGCAGGCTGAAGATCGCGATGGCGAGCAAGCGGACGGTCGCCGATACGGGTTCGGTGCCTGCTGACGGCACGCCGGCCGCCGAGATCAGGTTCTCCGGCGTGACGTTCGCCTACCCGGCCACGCCGTCTCGGCCCGTCTTGCGCGGACTGAACTTGGTGATACCGGCGGGCACTTCGCTCGCGATCGTCGGGCAGAACGGAGCCGGCAAGACGACCCTAGCCAAGCTGCTGTGCCGGCTGTACGACCCGACCGCGGGGACCATCGAGGTCGACGGCATCGACCTGGTGGACTTTGACCTCGCCTCGTGGCGGCGCCGGATCAGCGCGGTCTTCCAGGACTTCGTCCGCTTCGAACTAACGCTGCGCGAAAACGTGGCTCCGCGCGGCGCGCCGGATTGCGAGGTATCGGCGGCGCTGTCAGATGCCGGGGCTCAAGGGCTAGCCGAACTGGACACGGTGCTCGCGAAGGGATACTCGGGCGGGACCGACCTGTCCGGCGGGCAGTGGCAGCGCATCGCGCTGGCCCGGGCGCTGTCGGCGGTACGGCTGGGAGCCGGGCTTGTCCTGCTCGACGAGCCGACCGCGCAGCTCGACGTCCGCGGCGAGGCCGAGATCTTCGAGCGCGTCCTGGCCGCGACCAGGGACTGCACGACGATCCTCATCTCGCACCGGTTCTCGACCGTGCGGCAGGCCGATCAGATCGCCGTCATTGAGGATGGCGTGGTCGTCGAGCTCGGCAGCCACACGGAACTCATGGAGCTTGGCGGCCGGTACCAGACGATGTTCTCGCTGCAGGCACAGCGATTCGCGACCGGCACGCCCGAGGAAGGCGAGGAGGAGGTGGTCTTCGATGTCCTGCGCTGAGACTGCGACTTCCGACGCGACGGCCGATCCCGCGCCTGCCATCGACGACCTGCCGCCCGCGCTCCGGTCGATGTGGCGGCTGTGCCGCCTCGGCTTCTCCTACGAGCCGGCGCTCATGGGCGTCGCGTTCGTGCTCACGTTGCTCGCGGCGTTGCCGGACGCGCTGCTCGCCTTGTGGTTCAAACTGCTCAGCGAGGGGTTGCTGCAGCACCGATCGGGTCTGCTCATCGTCGCGGCCGCCGGGCTCGGCGTGTCCGCCGTGGCGACCTGGTTTCTGCAGACGGTGTCGACCAGGCTGCAACGACGGTTCAGAGACAAGGTGACGATCGCGCTTGAGTCGCACGTGGCCAGGCTGCAAGCCACCATCTCGACGATCGCGCATCAGGAGCGGCCCGAATACCTCGACCGGCTGTCGGTGCTGCGCGAGCAGATCTTCACCCTCGACCACATGTACATGTCGGTGTTCGCGACCGCGGGCTGGATCCTGCGGCTGGCGGTCACCGTGGCACTGCTGGCGACCGTCAACCCCGTGCTCATCACGCTCGCGCTCTTCGCGATCCCCACGGTCGCGGCCACCTCATGGCGGCCGGGGGTCGAGCGGGCCGCGCAAGAACGCGGCGGTCAGGCCGACCGCCTGGCTAGGCACCTGTTCACGCTCAGCACGAACGCGGCGCCCGGCAAGGAGGTCAGGGTGCTCGGCACCGGCCGGGACCTCGCCAGCCGCCGTCGTAGTTCGTGGGAGCAGTGGTACGGCCCGGTCGCCGTCGCAAGGACGCGCTCGTCGGTGTGGTACGCGGCGGGCTGGGCGATTTTCGCCCTAGCGTACGTGGGCGCGATCGTGCTGGTCGCGACCGGGCGGCACGCGTCGGTGTCATCGGCCGTTCTCGTGCTCGCCGCCGGTTCGAGGTTGTCCTCGTACGTGGGCGCGACGGTCAGCGAGATCGGCTTCCTGCGCGGCATCTGGATGGACGGCTCGCGCCGGCTGGCCTGGCTCGAGGACTACGCCGCGAGCGCGGCCCGGGAGGCGGATCTGCCCGCTCCGGACCGCGTCGCCAGGGGTATTCACTTTGAGGCAGTGACGTTCAGCTACCCGGGCGCTCGAGCTCCGGCGCTCGATGATGTGGACCTGTTCCTTCCGGCTGGCTCGGTGATCGCGGTCGTCGGCGAGAACGGTGCGGGCAAGTCCACGCTGGTCAAGCTACTCGCCAAGCTCTACTCCCCCAATCGCGGCCGGATCTTGATCGACGACGTGGACCTGGCCAGGATCGAGCCGCAGGCGTGGCGCGAGCGGCTGGCCGGGGCGTTCCAGGACTTCTTCCGCTTCGAGTTCCAGGCCGGCCAGACCATCGGACTCGGCGACCTGCCCAGGATCGACGTCGAGCCCGCGCTGATGTCGGCGGCCGACCGAGCCGGCGCCAGGTCGGTGATCGAGGCGTTGCCAGCCGGGTTGCGCAGCCAGCTGGGACCAACCTGGCCCGAAGGCACCGACCTGTCGTTCGGCCAGTGGCAAAAGCTCGCGCTCGCCCGCGGATTCATGCGCGACGAGCCATTGATCGTGGCGCTGGATGAGCCGACCGCCGCGCTCGACGCCGAGACGGAGCACGAACTCTTCGAGCAGTACGCTCGCCGGGCCCGCGAGCGGGGCAGCGACGGATGCATCACCATCTTGGTGTCGCACCGGTTCAGCACGGTCCGGATGGCGGACATCATCGTCGTGCTCGACAACGCGCGGATCGCCGAGGTTGGCAGTCATTCCGAACTCATGGCCCGGGGCGGGCACTACTGCGAGCTCTACCAGATCCAAGCGCAGGCCTATAAGTGACCGGCGCCGACGTAGTCGCAGACCCCGCGCCCGGATCGCCCGGATCGCCCGGCCGCCCGGATCGCCCGGTCGTGAGTGCGATGAATTCGGCAATCCACCGCGCCGGCCAGCCCGACCCCTGCGATGGATGTGGCAATCCATCCGGGAAATCGGGTATGAATTCGGGAATCCATCGCGCCGTTCGGCTGGCCGGAGCCGATGAATTCGGGAATCCATCGCGCGGGTGGTACCGACGCGCGGCCCTGGCCCGGCTCTGGCCCGGCCTTGGCGCGGCTCTGGCGCGGCCTTGGCCCGGCCGGCGCCCCTTAGCCGTAGGTTGGGTGCTGCGGCCAGCCGGCCGGGGAGTCCTCCCAGTCCTCCTGGCGTCCGTACGGGGTGATATCGAGAATGTTGGTCACGAACATGAGCCGGTCAACGCCCCGGGCCGTGGTGCCGTAGGTCAGGTAGACGTCCTCGCCATCGCGCAAGAACACGCTCAGCCTGAAGCCGCCGTCGGCACCGCAGTCGGCTGAGAACGTCGTGTCGTGCGACGACAGGAACGGAACGGTCCAGCCCATCCGCGCCTTGTAGCCCTCGATCTGATCGAGCGGCATGTTCGACACAGTTACCCAGCTCACGTCCGACTCCGCGAGCGCGGCGATGTTGACGACGTTGTTGGTGAAGTTGGTGCAGCCAGGGCAGTAGGCGTCCGGCCCGTTGTCCATGAACTGGTAGACGACGAGCTGACGCCGCTCGCCGAACAGGTCAAGCAGCGTCTTGTCGCCGGAAGGCCCGGCGAACAGGTATTTGCTGCTGTCGAACTTGACCATCGGAAGCCGCCGACGCCGCGCAGCGAGCGCGTCAAGCGCGCGAGTGGCCTCCTTCTCCGCCACGAGCAGTTCGTCGCGCTCCTGCTGCCACCGATCGGCTGACACAACCTCCGGCATACCGGTCATCTCGTCTCCTTTACGTCCATCCACGAGTGCGTCACCTACTACGACGAACCTAGGCTACGAAACTCATCGGTGGCCTGACTCCAGCTACCGCGCGCGCTGCCCATCTCGAATCGGAACCGCTCCCGAAGCTGCCGCTCCAAAGGACGAGAGTCTATGTATTCGATATAAGGCCAGTCGTGCACATCAAAGTGAGCGACCGTTCCGGCTTTAAGAATCGTGATCACTGTCTTGCCGAGTCCCCGCGCGTAGCCGAGTTCAAAGTAGACATTCGGCTTTTCGTGGCTGAGATCGGCTACGACCAGACGAGCCTCTCGAACGAGAGTCAGGATCTTATCGGTTATCCGGTAATCACCGTGGTAATCCTTGACCCGCACGGCCCGAAGCCCGTAGGCGGCCGCCGCACAAGACACGGCGTCGAACACCGGATCCATGTCCGGGTCGAACGAGCACACGACGAAGACCAGACCGTCATCCGATCCTCGTTCTCCCCGTGGGTCAGGCAGCCACGTTCGCAGCTGGCGGCTCAGCAGCGCTGCCGCCTCATCGACCAGGTTCCGGTTCACGGCGGTGACCTCCGCCTCACGATCCGTGTCATCCGGCACCATTGTGCATCTGCACGTGCAGCCGGACAGGCCGATTGCTGAAATAAAGGCCGGGCGCGGCCAATGCAATCGAATTCGCCGGACATTAGTGATGATCAAATTTCAGCGGGCTTGGTGGCGTCCGGCTGCGCCGTGCTGAACCGGGCCGGTCCTGGAAGCCACCCGGCCCGGACGGTAGCGTCGGACGCAGCAGCAGCGCCTAGCCGGAGTCGACCCGATGCAGCTCACCAGATCGCGCTACGACGGACACGCCGATTGGTATGACAACTGGAACAAGCCGAACGCCGAGCGCAACGCACCCGAGATTGCGCAACTGCTTGGCTATGGTGACGGGCTGTGCCTTGACCTCGGCTGCGGCGGCGGGCTGTACTTCGACGTCCTGGCCTCCACCGGGCGCACCATTGTCGGCCTCGATCAATCAGCCGACCAGTTGCGTATCGCTCGCACCCGGTCAGGCCAGATTGTGCGAGGCGACGCGACCGCCCTGCCGTTCGCCGAGGGCACCTTCGGCACCGTCGCGATGATGTGGATATCGACCGATGTCAACGACTTCACGGCGGTGCTCACCGAAGCAGCTCGGGTGCTGACGCCGGGAGGCCTGCTGGTTTTCTACGGCGCTCATCCTTGCTTCAACGGACCGCATTCGCAGTGGATGGACGATGGCGGGGTTCTCGCGCACCCCACCTACCGCCTCGCTGGCTGGCACCAGGAGGCGGCATGGTGGGGTACGTTCGTCCGCAGGCGGGTTGGCATGCGCCATCACCCGCTTTCCGAACTCCTCAACGCATTCGTCGCCGCCGGGCTGCGGATCGAGCACGTGGCCGAGCCAGGCGAACGGCCCGTCCCAGTGATACTCGCGATCCGGGCCCGCAAGCTCGCCGCTTAGAACGGCAGCCGCGGCAGCCGAGGCATGTGCGGCGGGCGAGGCGGACGCGGAGGCCGGGGCGGGCGAGGCGGGCGCGGAAACCGGGGGTTGAACCCGCCGCGCTGCGGACCATTCCGGGGCCCGAACTCCTCGTCGAACCCGCCGCGCTCGCGGGCAAATTCCCTGCCCTCCTCGGCCCAGTCCTCGGCCCAGTCCCCGGTCTCGTCGGCGCGTTCCTCAGCCTCTTGCGCCGCCTCTTCGGCCCGGTCGGCCCGCACGCGGGCGTCCTCGGCTCGCTGCCGCATCGCGCCGGCGCGCTCTTGCGCGAGCCGTACCTCATCCTCCTCCGCCCACTCCTCAGCCAACTCCGCTGATTCCTGGGCGAGCTCAGCCCGCTCCTCCGCTCTGCACGCGGCTTCTTCCGCCTCGTCGGCCAGTTCCCTGGCTTCCTGGGACGCTCTTCGCAGCCTGCCGACGAGTGCTTCAGCCTCATGGACTGCTCGCAGCGCTTCCACGTCGGGCCCGGCGGCACCGGCTTCCTCGGCCTCGCGAATGTACCGATCTTCGTGGGACTCGCCACCCGGCTGGTCGATGGAGTCCCCGAGCGAATCGCCTGGCCCGCCATCGACGGCTCTTCGGGCCACGCTGTAGGGCTCGCCAGTTTCGGCCATGCGCAGACGGATAGCGGTCTTCTTGGCTTTTTCGCTGGTCATGTCAGCTCTTCCTCGGCGAGGCGGCCCGCGTCTGCTCGCCTAGGTTCATGACCTGACGAAAGGACTAGCCCGCGAGTCGTAGACCCTTGTCCTCGTCGCTGCCGGGTGGCGCGGGCCAGTCGGTAGCTCGGAAGCGGGCAGGCGATGCGCTGCCAGTGGGAGCAAAATAGCACACCGCCGCTCGCCATTCAAGATATGTCGCGACTAGGCCAGGAAGGCCGGGCCTAACTCAGCTGCGAAGGAATCGGGTTGCTCGGGCCGAGCACGCAGGCCTCGCGACCAGCCTGGTCATCGACAAGGCTGTACATGCGCTGGACCGTCCACGTGCGCCCGTTGACGGTGATCGTGCCGTTCTGTCCGTTACAGTTGTCGCCGTTCTCGTTGCCGGAGTTCGGGTCGCGCCAGGCGCTAATCTCAGGGTCGGTCACCATCTCGGAGAATTCGTGGCTCGCCACCTGCGTCTGGCGCTGCTCCTGCGTCTGCGCCAAGCGCAGCGAGCAGGTGCTGTCCTGCGGGCAACTCGACTTCAGGCAGTCATCGGTCAGCGAGGGTATGACGGCGTAGTAGAACTGGTGACCCGCATTCGTAGTGAAGAAATTGTGGTAGCCGAACGCGTTGTCGCCCTGGGGCTCACACATTTTGACGCCAATCGTGTCATCGCTGATTTCGATGCTCTCATCCATGAAGATCATCAGCGCCATATTCGACGGCGAACTGGGCTCGGGCAGCGTGCCCGCGTCGATGAGCGACTGAATTTTGGCGTGAATGCCCGTGTCGCTGATCTGGCCTGAGACTGTAGCCAGATTTGAGTCACCCATCCAAGTTCCAGCTTTCGCGGCGCCTTGCCCGACGCCATACTGGCTCAAGATGTTCATGTAGTCGCTCGCCAGCAGATCTTGCGCGAACTGGACGAGATTGGACCTGCGCTGGGCATGGTCGGCGGCGACCCAGGCCGCGCCCCAGAACGTGGCGTAGACCTGCGGGTCGGCGATGATCGGGCCGCCCTGATAGCCGAAGTTGGAGTCCACGGGAGGGCTTCCGGCCGCCGAGGGAACGCCCCGGCGCGGAACCGCCTGAAGATCGGGAGAAATGGGGCCGGTAGAAGGCGCGCGGTCACTCATATCTAGCCCCCCAGATGTCTTGGACGTTGAACGGATCCGTGATTGTCACGAGGCCCGCGTACGCTGCTCGGCCGCCTTGATGAGCAGCTCGAGTTCGTCAACAAGATAGCCGGCCATGCTGTCGATATCCGGCACAAGCTCGCGACACGACAGCAATCCAAAGTGAAGCTGGCCGAGGTAGCCGATCACCGTGATATTCAAGCCCTGGCCGTTGGTAATGACCGAGACCGGATAGTGCGCGAGCAGCTTGGCCCCGCACAAATAGACCGGAATGTTGGGGCCAGGCACGTTCGAAATCGTGATGTTGAACGGCGGCAGCCGGTGCAGCAAGCCGGTCGCGAACACCACCCGGGCCGCACGGGCGGTCAGCGCCGGCGGCGCGAAATCGCTGATCTGGTCGACCAGTCCCTGCGGCACCGCGGCCTGCTGGGCCTTGGCGACTTGGGTCGCGGCGTGCGCGGCCGTCAGCCGCTCGACCGGATCGCCGAGGTTGGTGGGCAGCACAGCGAGCATCGCCGAGACCTTGTTCCCGAGCGCGCCCTTGCTCGCCGGGTCGCGCACCGAGACCGGGATCATGGCGATCAGCGGCATGTTCGGCAGCGCGTCGCGCTCGGCGAGCCAGCGCCGCAGCGCTCCGGCGCACATCGCCATCACGACGTCGTTGACCGAGATCCCGAACGTGTTCTTGACCATCTTGACCGCGTCAAGGTCCACGCTCCGGAACGCGAACCTCCGGTGCGGCGTGATCGGGCGGTTGAACGGGGTCGCCGGCGCGCGGCCCATGGACGTCGAGATCACGCTGCCGTCGCCGCGATTCAGCCCGAGCATCCCGCCGACAAACGTGCTGAACGCCGGGGCCAGCGTCGGGGCCACCTTGATGACCTCATTCGCGAGCACGGCCGTTTGCACCGGACGCCAGACCAGCCGGGCCGCCGCGTGCGCGGCGAGCGTGACTGGGTTAGGAGGCGGTTCGGGCTCGAACGGCGTGCCCGGCGGCATCTCGCGTCCCTCAGGAACCAGGTCGAGCAGCACGGTGAGCAACTCAGCGCCCGACACGCCGTCGATGGCCGCGTGGTGAATTTTCGTATAAACGGCGATGCGCCGCTTGGCGAGGCCGGTGATCAGGTAGATCTCCCACAGCGGCCTGCTTCGGTCCAGGGGCCGGGCGTGCAGCCGGCTGATCTGCTCGGTGAGTTGGTCGTATGAACCCGGGCGCGGCAGCGCCAGTTCGCGGATGTGGTACTCGATGTCGAAGTCGGCGTCATCGATCCAGTACGGCTGGTCAAGGCCGAGCGGCACGTTCAGCAGTTTCCTGCGCAACACGGGTACCATCGGCAGCCGTTCGGCCAGCACCTCGGTCAGCCGGGCCAGCGTCACCGGCTTCGGAGCGTCCTTGGGATCCAGCACGCACACGCCGCCCACGTGGCCGGTCGCGTTGGACGTCTCCAGCGCGAGGAACGCCGCGTCCAGGCCGGTGAGCTGTCGCATACGCGTTCCTCCAGTCGTGACGGCCAGCCTTGTTACCGACCGGGGTAGAGAGAACCCTTGCGCGCCGGCGGAGTGAACCTAGGCTGGACCCCAGCCGGCAGCGCCAGCCGGTCCGCGATCAACCAGAGCGTCGCAGGATCGACACCGAAGCCGAGGTGGCTGCACAGCACCTCGACGTTGTCGTGCAGCTCGGTCCGCGGCCCGGTGCAGGTCTGCCAGGCTACGATGCCGTCGCGCCGCGAGTAGACCGCCGTGGAAGGGACCGGGATCGGCCGCATGACCTGCTCAGGGGTCGGCACGCGGTCCCCCGCGTGCAGGTGCGCGCGCCGCCGGTAAAGAGCGTCCGCCCTGCTCTGCGCAGGGTCGGTACTGGCGAACGGGCTGCCGAGCGTGATCACCTGGCGGACGTGCTCGGCGTCCTGCCGGGCCAGCTCCCGCGCGTACACCCCGCCGAGGCTCCAGCCGACGATTGACACCGGCCTGCCCGTCCAGTTCGCGAGCGCGGTCACGGATCGCGGAAGCTGATCGAGCACTCGCTCGGTCGGGCCTAGGTTGCGGCCAAGCTCCCAGCCGCGCACGTGGTAGCCGAGCCGGCGCAGAAACCGGCGCAACAACGCGGTGCTCGTGTCGGTCGCGTAGAAGCCGGGCAGCACCAGCACCCCGTGCCCGTCGCCGCGCGGCGCCGCCGCCAGCCACGGCGCGGCCAGCAGCATCCCGAAGTCGGCCAGTCCGCGCGCTGGCTCGGTCAGGAAGAACCTGGCGGCCGGACCCGACGGGATTCCGTCGGTGCCACCTGCCGCATCCCTGACTTCGTGCATCGCAGTCGCTCCCGCCTTAATTGTGGCGACCCAGGCAAGACGGTCATAGGCATCCACTGTATGCCGGGAGCGGCGAACCAGGAATGATGCTGGCCAAGTGCCGCGTCGAGCCGACGGGGCTAACCTCGCGAGCCTGGGGCCTTGCTGTCACCGGCGGGCGGCGGGCCGAGACAGCGTGGCTTCGTTGCTGTCGCTATGGCGACAGCGCGGGATGGTTGCTGTTGCCGACGGGACGCGGCCCGGAGCAGCGGGTGCGGAAGTGTCGAATGAGGGCTCCCAGCGGTAGAGGGCTGCGCTACCGGGCGCGCATGCGGTTGTTCCGGGCGTTGTGCTCGACTTCGGCCAGGCCGAGTACTTCGAGAACCGGCGGCAGATAGTTGCCGAAGCGCCCGCGCAACCCCTTCTTCATGCCGTACCAGCCGCCAACCGGGTTGTCCGGCGAACGCCCCCAGGCCTCGACGGTCCCATCCTGCACGGGCTTCTGCTCGTCGGCGTTGCCGAGCGGCACCCAGTCGCCTCGCTCGACAAGCATGTCGTGCAGATCATCGATGCACCGCAGGTGGTAGCGCAACTGGGTGGTGCCGACCTGGACGATCAGCGCGGGCGGATCTGCCTCTTCGTCTCGGTAGGCCTCAAATTCAGACTTGCCAGGTGGCGTGGTCAAGATCCACGGATCCTTCGGCGTTCCTGCTCCAGCAACGTCAGCACTCATTAGCTGTCTCCTCCCTTACCCGTCTCCTCGCTTGGCGGACTTGGCGATTATGCCAGCCTGTACATGACATCTCGTGTCATGATTCCCGGCTAATCTTGTGGCTGTGCGCGCCAGCCGACTGGTCAGGCTGCTGGGCTTGCTGCAAACCAGGGGCCGGATGACCGCTTCGCAACTCGCGGCCGAACTTGAGGTGTCGCAGCGCACCGTGTTGCGCGACATCGAGGCGCTGGGTTCGGCCGGCATCCCGGTCTACGGCGTTCGGGGCAAGCTCGGCGGGTTCGAGCTGATCGAGGGATTCACCAGCGACCTACCATTCAGCCGGCTGCGCCCGCCTCCGCCAGCGCCGGCCGCGAGAGGCAGCCGCGCCACGATCTGGCTGTCGCCGCGCGGGCGCCGCCTGGCCGTGCTTCTCGGCCGACCCGCCGGGGTCCGGGTACGCAGGAGCGCCGCTCCGCAAGGCCGGGCTATGGGCTGGGTCCAAGCCTGGATACCGGTCGAGTCTGCCGACGACACTGTGACTGACGTGCTCGCCCTCGGTGGCGAGGCCGAGGTCACAGACCCGCCGGAACTACGCGCTCGCGTCGGCGAGGCGGCGCTGCGGATCGCCAGGCTGCACGGGCTCGTCGATTAGATCGATGCTCCTGGTATACCCGGTCACCGGGCCTGACGATCCCGCTTGTCACGCGGCCAGCCGGGAGCAGTTCAACGTGCTCAGAGCCGGGCACAATCACACCCGTGAGCGTACAACTCAACCACACCATCGTCTCCTGCCGAGACCAGCAGCGGTCCGCATCGTTCCTCACCGGGATACTGGGCCTGCCGGCGGCGACCAGGTTCAGCCATTTCCTTGTCGTCGAAGCGGACAACGGCGTGTCACTGGATTACAGCGAGACCAGCGGCGATATCAAAGCCCAGCACTACGCGTTCCTGGTCGGCGAGGAGGAGTTCGACGCTTCGTTCGCCCGGATCAAGGATCAGGGTCTGCCGTACTGGGCCGACCCTAGCCGGACCAAACGCGATGTGATCAACACCAGGGACGGCGGCCGCGGCCTGTATTTCGAAGACCCCGACGGTCACCTGATGGAGATCATCACACGGCCTTACGGCGCCTGAACGTACCCGAGCGCCCGGTCGGCGTGCGCCATCGCGATCTCCGCCATGAAGTCGCGTTCGGGAAAGTCGGTGTCGGCTAGCCGGAGCGGTCCAGCAATGAGCGAGAGGTGTTCAGCAAGGCGGTAAAGTCGCAGCCTCCGCTCGTCGAGCTTGCCTGCCCTCAGCAGCTCATAGTCGCGCTTGAACCGCATTTCAAGGAACACATGCTCCCATTCGACATCGAAGTACATGAGCCCTTCGATATCCATCAGCACCGGCCGGCCGACGGTATCGACAAGCACGTGATCGGGGCCGAGTTCGCCATGAATCAGCCCGTACTCGGACCTCGGCGAGATCGCGGCGGCGAATTCCGTCAGCTTCTCCTCCAGCCTGGGACTGGCGGCGCTGATTCGCGGCAATCGATCGGCTGCCTCCACCAGGTGCCGGAGCGCCCGGCCGAGCACAACCTGCTCGCATGACCCGCCCGCGCTAGGGAAACCGATCTTGCCAAAGCGCGGGTGGCGATGCCCGTGCATCACGTCGAGCGACTCCCTGAGGCGCCGCACTACGTCACGAGCCCCGGCCGCTCCGCTGTCCAGTCGCGCCTCAAGGGACGCTCCGGCTACCCACTCGACCAGCGCGACGTCCCCTGGGAACACGTTGCGGCTCTGATCGAGTAAATACAGTTCTGGCACCCGGACACCGAGCGACTTCAGCAGCGAGTGGGCGGCGGCGAACAGCTCGGAGCCGGTCGCATCCGAGAATGGGCTGGTCGGCCCGCCAGCCTCTGAGTGCGGTGCCGCGGCCCAGTAATTTTCCGCCTCGCTCCAGACGTAGCCGACGACCGCGGTTCCGTCGTCGAAATCCAGCAGGTAAACACCCTTCTTGCTGGAGCCGCGCAGTCGGCGTACCTCGGTCAGTCGACGGCCAGCGCCGAACGCCATCGCGGCGACAGGCGCGAAGTCAGCGACCCCGCCGAATTGCTCTCGGCCCATCGGCCAGCACCTTTCTCTCGCCAGCTAGTCGGTAGCGATTGTGACAGACCTCGGCTATCACCCGCTGGGGGTGGTGCGGCCCGCCCACGAAGGAGAGACCTTGGAGGCGTCAACCGGAGTCAGGGGAGGGAGCCGCGACATGAGCATGATCACGCCCGTTGATGTCGATACCGAGACCAGCAACGCGCTGTCTGGACTCGCGCTGGGCGACATCGAGGTACTCGGAGAAGCACTCGAACTGCGTGAGGCAGCGCGCGAAAACACCGGCCTCGACCCGCGTAGCTACGCTCTGGTAAAGATCGCCGCGCTGGTGGCGCTCGACTCACCGCCGGCCTCGTACCTGTGGCAAGTCGCCAACGCGATCGAGGCGGGAGCGACGCCCAAGGACATCCTCGGCGTGCTGCGCGCCGTCGCACCGCAGGTAGGCGGGCCGAAGACAATCTCGGCCGCACCAGAAATCATGGTGGCCCTCGGCCTGTCGCTGCCGACCGAGCAGGACGTGTAGCGATGTTCGTCAGAAGGCGCCCTTTGCTGCGCGCCGCCGCTGTCGGTGGCGGGGCATACATTGCTGGCAAGCGCAGCGCGCAGCGGTCGGATCAGCAGTCGACGCAGCAACAGCCCACCCAGCAACAGGTGCCGCAGCAGCAGGTGCCGCAGCAGGGAGGTGACCTAGGCCAGGAGTCCGCCACGCCATCGGTGTCTGACCAACTCGCCCAGCTCAGCACCCTGCACAAGCAGGGCTCGCTCAGCGACGCCGAGTTCGCCACCGCCAAGTCCAAGCTCCTCGGCAGCTAGCATCCGAGTTTCCTCGGCAGCTAGCACCGAGTTTCCTCGGCAGCTAGCACCGAGTTCCTCGGCAGCTAGCACCGAGTTCCTCGGTGGCAAGCGCATTGGGTTCCTCGGTAGCTAGCACTGATTGCCTCGGACTGGAACACGTTCTAGTTTGGAGCGGTGAAATACGGCGTCGTGCTGTTCACCAGCGATCGCGGCATCACGCCGGCTCGCGCCGCCCAGGTTGCCGAATCGGCCGGGTTCGACACGTTCGCCGTACCCGAGCACACCCACATCCCGGTGCGACGCGAGGCGCCGCACCCGCGCACCGGTGGCAACTCGCTGCCCGACGACCGGTACATGCGGACGCTCGACCCATGGGTAGCGCTCGCCACCGCGGCGTCGGTGACAAGCACGATCCGGCTCAGCACCGTAGTCGCGTTGCCCGCCGAGCACGATCCGATCGCTCTAGCGAAGACCATTGCCTCGCTCGATCACGTATCGGGCGGGCGGGTGACGCTAGGGATCGGGTTCGGCTGGAATACCGATGAGCTAGCCGATCACGGCGTTCCCGCCGGCCGGCGGCGCACGGTGCTGCGCGAGTACCTCGAAGCGATGCGCGCGCTGTGGTCGGCGCAGGAGGCCAGCTACGAGGGCGAGTTCGTCAGCTTCGGCGCGTCCTGGGCCTGGCCAAAGCCGCCGCAGCAGTTGGCGACCGGACTCCCCGTGCTCCTCGGCGCGGGCGGAACCGAACGGACGTTCCGCTGGATCGCACGGTCCGCCGACGGCTGGATCACCACGCCGAACGACACCGAGATCGAGCGACAGGTGGCGTTGCTGCACCAAGTCTGGCGCGAGGCGGGCCGCGACGGCCTGCCAGCCGTCACCGCCCTCGCCGGGCGACCCGACCTCGACGAACTGACCAGTTGGGCCGAGGCCGGCGTCACCGAAGTCCTGTTCGGCCTCCCCGACCGTTCCGCCGACGACGTAGCGACCTACATCGCCAAACTAGCCGCCCGCCTAGCCATCCCCCCACCCCGCATAACCTCCCGACCCGCATAACCTCCCGACCCGCCGAGCCTCCCCACCCGCCGAGCCTCCCCACCCGCCGAGCCTCCCCACCCGCCGAGCCCTCCCGTCCAACACCCCTTCGACAACATCGTCGGGCCGGCGTTGCTGTCGGGGCGGAGTTATTTCGGGCCGCCGAAGACCGTTGCCAGGTTCCTCGCGGTCAGCTTGAGAAACACCGCCTCGGCCGCAACCGTGACCTGGCCAGCCGCAACGATCTCGGCCGACAGGTGGAGCTTTCGGCCCTCGATCCGGTCGAGCCGCACCGAGACGGCGAGCGGCACGCCGAGCGGAGTGGGCTTGCGGTAATGCATCGTGAGACTGGCCGTCATCGCCGGGCGTTCCGGGGCTGCTGCCACGCAGCCCATCGCGTGATCGATAAGCAGGGCAAGCACTCCCCCGTGCACCAGCCCCGGTCCACCCTGGAACACCGGTCCGACCACGACCTCGCCCCGGCCCTCGTCGCCGTTCACCTCCATCTGCAACTGCGGCGCGATCGGGTGGGACAGGCCACCAACCAGGCTCATGTGCGCCCGGTACGAACTAGCCGCCACCGACCTGTCGGCCCGCACCGTCGACGTCGACAGGTCGGCTGTCATCTCGTCGATCGTCGCCGCGGCCGCGCGCAACTCCTCGGACGGCGCCCCGGTTTGCACGACCACGTCGAGCAGTCGGCGGAGCGCCTCGCCGAGCGCGCGACGCTCTTCGGTCGGTTCCCAGTCGATGTCATCGGCCTGCGGCATTCAATCCCCCGCAATTCTTTCCGCATCAGAATTCTTGGCGCTATCCGCCTGGGCGATCAGCTTCTCGACAGCCATGCTCAGCTTCGCACCGGTCAGCCAGCCAGCGTAGCGGGTGAGGAAGATGACGATTACGCGCAACTGGTCGGCGTCCAACTCGGCCGCCGCAGCGCCGCGCCGATCTTAATCTCTACTACGTCGTCCTGGCCCAGTCCGGTGAGCAGGCCGATCAGCAGCAGTTTGCCGGTCGCGCAGGGTCAGGCCGGGCCGGGTCCAGATCTCGGCGAACAGGTGATCGATCAGCGTGGATTGATCAACCCCCACTCGGAGTCCCATCTGGCGAACCGCTGCCTGTCCAGGTACCAACGGAGCGCGCACAACGACAGCACCAGAAGCTGAGCCAGTAGCAACGGCGTGAGCACCTTAATCGTCAGGACCTGATCCTTCAGTTGCACGGTCGTCGGCGGTGGCGTCGTGACGCGGCCACTTCGGTCCACCCATACCCGAACCGTCGCACCCCCGGGGACGCCGTAAGGAACAGGCGCCGTGCCCGTATGAGTCCGGCTGTCGATGGTCCACCGGATCGGCACCCATGCTGTCGCCGTCGGCTTTGTCGATACCGCCGCAGTGAGCACGACCGCCGCCACCTGCCGTGCGTGAATGACGTGCTGAGCTCGCACGCCGGCCTCATACATCCGATGGCTGGCATAGCTGGCGACCAGCATCGCCAGCGGTATGTAGCCGACGACCGCCAGGAGCACTACCCGCGCCTCTATCCGGTCCGAGGTCCGGCGCATGGGATTCCGATCGCATCCCAGCCAGCGAACAAGCCGTGTCGGCCACGTCAACGGGTTAGTCACCAGCGAGAACGCCATCGGCTACCTCCGACAAGATCAGATGGGTTATTCGCTAATATTATCGACTACGTACGACAGTACACCGTCCTGTTCGGCAACAGTTGCGGGTGACGTGCGGACGAGGCGGGACTGCACCTGACGACCTACGTCGTAGGCTTCGCCGATGAGGTCGCCGACTCTGTCATCGCGGAAATGACCGCTGACGCGCGGCGGCGACTTTCTGAGATCGCGCCGATTCAGGTGTCTCTGGGGCGGGTCGGATACGCCATCGAGGCGATCGCGCTGCCCGCGGAACCGCTTGGTGCCCTGACCCCGATCCTCCACGCCGTCCGCGAAGCAACGCGCGCGGCAGGCCGCGAAGGTCACACTGACACCAGCCCGTGGCTACCTCACATCTCTATCGCCTATAGCAACGCCCACATCCCCACCGCGCCGATCATCGCGGCGCTTGGCCGGTGGCTCCCGCGAACCGAGATCACTATCAGATCAGTCAGCCTGGTCGCGCAAACTCAGGTCGGCCTATCCTGGCAGTGGCGGCCGGTAGCCGAGATACTGCTGGAACACCCGGTCGTTTAACCACGAGGCAGCATCAGGCAGAATTCGTTGCCCTGGGGATCGGCTAGCAGCAGATGCGACTCGAATCGCTCGACCAGCGTCGCACCGATGGTCACGAGCCGGTCCAGCTCATCTTCGGCGCGCACGGCTGTCAGGTCGAGATGAACACGGTTCTTGACTCGTTTGGTCTCGGGCACTCGTTGCAGGAACAAGCGCGGGCCCAATCCCTCGACAATCACCGTCGGGTCATCTTCGAGGTCAGTGATCCCGAGCGAGCGCAGACGTTCGATCTCCTCGCTGTCGTAAGGTGCCACTGCATACCCATCGAGCGCAGCAGCCCAGAACCGCGCCAGTGAAGCCGGGTGGGAGCAGTCGATGACTATGTCACGAAGCAGAGCCATGCCGTCATTGTCCCGCACGCTAGACCGGGTACCGGTCGGGTTGGACTGTGTAGCTGCGGCGGTGGGGTGCGGTCCAGACCAGGGTGGGCGGGGAGGCGTTCATCGTGACCGCCCGCGACATGACCGCCGCCGAGAAGAAGACCTTCCACACGAAGGCGCGATGACCATGACCAAGCAGACGGAACGACTTCCCAGGCCCACGTTGTCACCAATGAGAGAACCTGGTCCGGCTGCTGCGGGGTTAGCGTTCTTGGACGAGTTCGTCGAGCATCTTGCGCATCGGGGCCGCGTCGCCGCGCATGATGACGGCAGAGGTCGCCATGTTGCGGGCGGCGTCGAGGTGCTGCCAGGCGAGCGTAACCCCTGTCGCCGAAGATCCTGCGGTGGACCGCGCACTTACCAGGACGAGGCTCGGACATATTGCACTCAACCCTCTAGCCGAGCGACCCTGGAACCAGCTCACAACGGCCCATCGCGTTCGGCAGATCCGTGGCCGACTTAACTGTAGGACATTTCATGATAGATGCCAGCGAATACCAGGAGCTGCTCCAATGGCTCTACCAGAATCAGGATTCCATCTTCGATTATGCGACTGGGGGTACCTGGCTCGAACTGGAAAACTGGATCAATTATAATTCGCCTCCCGGCCTTTCTGACGACATTACCGGACCTCCTGAGAAGGACAGCGAACAGCCCAAGAAGAACAACCTCAACAGCCTAAAGAAGGCCGTCGCGAAAGAGCACTACAAGGAAAGCGACGCCGATCTATTCCAGGCTTTGTGGGGCGACGCGACACTGTGGAATCCGTTCTACGACGCGACCACCTACGCACCCGCGGAGGTGCCTGCCCCGCTACCGGAAACCGAGCCAGACCCCACTCCTCTGCCCGGCGCCCCTGCGGGCTGGCACTACAAAACCTGGCCAGACGGATCCACGTCGTTCATCCAGAAGTACAGCGACGGCAGCTGGGGCGATTGGCAGACGGACGACCCCAGGCCGATCGAAGTCCTCCAGACGCCTGCCGAAGCGGCTAGTCCATACACGCTGGTGGACATGGAGATCGACTTCGGTCCAGCCTACCGAGGCTGGTGGGGACGAATCGATGCTCGCCAGGACCCGCCCGCCTGGAGGTACCGACCCAAGAACTCCGATCTCGGCGGCCGCCCTTCACCCGAGGTCATCGATGACGACTCGAAATGGCAAGCCGACTATCAGTCACCCGAAGAAGCGTCGCCGCGCGCCGGCGACGATCAGCGCACGCAGGCGCTCCTCGCTCAGGTTCTCGGCAACCAGGAAGACCCAAGAATCGCGAGCATTCTTGAGACCTTGAGCCAGGAAGAAATCGAGAGCGTCATTCAAGAATTCATCAACGAAACGTCAGCATGACGACAGAGGAGCTTGGTAAAAATGCCGCCAAAGGGAGATCCAGTAGTATACGAGGAGCTCGTCAAAAGGCTCTTGTCAGCTTCCGTAAGAAAGACTGGACGCGAGACCTGGAAGAATCAGAATTCGCAAGCGGCAGCCACACTGGTGGCGACGGTCAACAAAGACTTTACCGCGGCGATCCTCGAGTACCGCCAAAAAGCCGAAAAACCAAGACTCCTTACTCCCAAGAGCCTGGCATCTCTTATTCTGAAAGGACATGCTGACGGAGAGGCCGAACTTGAGAACTTGATCAGCGCTCTGAAAGCGCAAGGGTTCAAGGCAACGTTGTCGTTGTCGGGTTTCACGGACAGGCTATCGGGCGAGGTCGTAGAGACGAAGAAAACGCCCGCTCCCCAGCCCGCCAGCGTTCCGGTGGTAGCGAAAAAGCTGAGCCAGAAGATTGCTCGCTCCGGCGACGCTTTCGACTTCCCGCCGAGCGCCACGAGCGCGGATGACCGGATCAAATGGGCCTACGACCAGTCGGAGTTGCCAGACAAGCGTTCCTTGCTCTTTTTCTTGCGCGACAAGCCGGGCGGCCGACAGGAATTGGTCGCGGTTGACACAAACTGGAACGGGTTCCAAGAAGGACAGACCGGAGCAGCGCTTCCCCTTATCCTCAAACCGGAAAAGCTTCGTGTTTACGACCCCGCGAAAGACGAGTGCGACGACGTCGATTACGAGCCAATGGAAGTGAAGGCGACAGGCAAGATACCCGGCGGAGAGTACCCCGTTGAACTCAGCAACGGCATACTCGGCTGCGGCTGGAGTCAAGTCAGGGTGAACGGAGAACTGGTGACCGTCCAAGGTGGCGGCCAGGTCGTGGCCAAAGGCGGTGCCTACCGGGTCCAGGTCCGCGATGGTCAAAACTTCGACGATATTGTCGGTCCCGACGCCGGGAAGTTCGCCTACGACAACCTAGCCCTAACCTACGACGGCGAGCCCTGCTCTTTGGATGACAGGTGGCGGTTCACCGCATTCGGGTCCGTCGTTGCTGATCCGGACCGCTACCTAGCTCAAGCGAAAGCACTGCTCACAAAGTGGTCGTCTGGTGGCGTGGATCGGGATACAGGCACGCAGTATATGTATGCGGATCTCGCTTCACTAAAAGACGTTAGATGGACCGATGGAAATAAACTCAGTATTCCAATGCATGTAAGCGTCGAAACAAGTAACTTTGACGAAAAACTTACGCGACTTATCAAGCGGGGGGACGCGCCTAAACCGGGTTACTTCAAGGATATGGGTTTTCATGTCACCGTCGCCTATTACACACTCCAAAACCCTCATGGATATGACTCGCGAAACGCACGCGCATATCGCAGTAATAGCGACTGGGCTACGCAGGACCGCGCAGTTAAGATCGCTCTTGCCCAGGCCGGCTATACATTTAAGGAGGTGCTGAAGATGGGCCAGGATTTCCTGAACAACAAAATCTAGCGCCCGGCCACCGGAGGCGGCCAGTTTCCGTGATCATGGAACCGCGATTACCGCGGAGTCTCAGCCGCGATATACGACAGCCACACTCCACGATCATGACCCGGGCAGAGTGTCGCCCCGGGTCAGCACAGCCCCGGCGCGGCGGCCGGAGAATATGCAATCGGCCAGGGACAGGCCGCTGACGTAGGAATTGGAACAAACGCCGACGGCGCTGCGGCCAGCGGCGTACAGGCCATCGATCGCGGTGCCGTCGGCTCTCCGCACCCGCCCGGTGGCCTCGTCGACAGCGAGTCCGCCTAGCGTCAGCATTGGGGCCGGGTAGGCCGGTCTCGGCCGGATCGAGAGGTCAATCAGCGAGTACGGCGGCGTCCGGAGTTCTTGGATCAGGTCGGCCGGCTTGCCGAGCGGGTCAGGTTGCTTGTCGGCGGCGACCTTGTTGTAAGCGGCCAAGGTAGCCGCGAGGCCGCCGCTGTCGACGCCGGCCTTGGCGGCCACTGCTTCGATCGTGGGCGCGTTGACCCGAGCCCGGTTCAGCAGGTACATCGCCTGGAGAAGCTGGAACCACAGCGTCTTGGACCGCAGCTTGTGCCGAGCATCGGCCAGGATCGGCTGGTCGAGCAGCAGCCAGCCGCGCCGGTCGTGCTTGGTCACCATCGCCTCGCCGATCGCGGCACCGTACCTGGACTCGTCGCAGATTCGCTGGCCGCTCTGGTCGACGATTATCCCGCTGAGGAACGCGGACGGCGGGGTGATGAACCGCCAGCAGGAGACGCGGTCAAGGAACTTGGTCGCGCCCCCTACCTCGACGCCGAGGGCGATGCCGCTCCCGTCGTCGGCGACGGTGCCAAGCGCCAAGCCGCCTCGATAGGCGGGAGCGTGCTCGCGGACCATTGCCCGGTTGGCGATGAACCCGCCGGCGGCGATCACCACGCCGTGCCGGGCGCCGACCCGCAGCGGCCGGGCGTACCGGGTTTCGAGCCAGGCGACGGGCCAGTGCAGGCGCCGGCCGAGGCCGCCCGCGTAGAGGAACGGCTTCTTGCCCAGCTTGTGCAGCATCCGGTGCGCGTTCCTGGCCCAGCCCGGGGCCGAGCGCAAGCTAAGGCAGGTCACGCCGACGACCCGGCCACCGTCGTCGGTGATCAGCTTCGTCGCCCTGGTCTGCGGCACCACTCGCGCGCCGGATGCCGCGACGGCGCTGGCCAGCGCCGCGTACAGCACAGCGCCAGAGGTACCCCGGCCGACAGCGCGGTGACCACGCGGCGCCGGCGTTGCGACATCGGGATGGGACAGTTCGCTGCCTGAGTAGTAGAGATAGTGGCTGTTCGTCGGGTACGACGTCTTTTCCGGGCACAGGCTGCCCTCGAACGGCACGCCGTGCCGGACCAGCCAGGCGAGCATCCGGGCGCTGCCGTCGCAGAACTCACGCAGCGTGCGCGGGCTGACCGCGTCCCCGACCTCCAGGCTCAGGTAGCCGAACATCGCCTCCGGCGAGTCAGGCGCGCCAGCCGCGATCTGCTGGATCGTGCCACCGCCGGCGTAGACGACGCCACCTGATAGCTCGGTAGCGCCGCCGCCGCTGAACCTGTCGAGCACGAGCACATCAGCACCCGCCTGCGCCGCCTCGATCGCCGCGGCCGAGCCTGCCGCTCCGAAGCCGATGACGACCACGTCAGCCTCAAGGTCCCAAGCGCCATCCGTCGTCGCAGGGCCAGATCTCGCCACAAGGCAAACTGTAACGTGTTCTAGTTCTTGTCGTGCCCTTGCTGCTTGGCTAGCTGGGGCTTGGCTAACTGCGGCTTGGCCGCCTGCCTGGTCCGGTACGCGGCGACGTTGGTGCGGTTCGAGCACGACGTACTGCAAAACCGCCGCGACCGGTTCTTCGACAGGTCGACGTGCACGCTCTGGCAGTCTTCGGCAGCGCACAGCCGCAGCCGGTCAAGCTGGCCCGTCCTGATCACATCGGTGAAGGCCATGGCCGCCTCGACCGCCAGCCGGTCAGCGAGCGGCGCGTCGCTCGGGGTGGCGTGCAGGTGGTAGTCCCAGATGTCGTGCTTGACCAGTTGCGGCAGCGCGTTCGACTCCCGCAGCAGGGTGTTCACCAGATCGGCCGCGTCGTCCTCGTCCATCTCCCACAGCCGCTCAAGCCTTGGCCGCAGCCGCCGGACCGAATCAAGCTCGGCCTCGTCGTGCGTGCGCCCTCCCGTCCAGCCCAGCTCCTGCACGAATTCGTCGAGCGCGGCCACGTCGGGCAGCAGTTCGACGCCGCCGCGTCCGGTGTTCACCAAGGCAGCCGCCCCGGCCAGCGCCTCCTCGGTGTCATGGGCAAAAAGCACCTTGACTCCTTTCGGGCCCAGCGGATAGCGTAACTAGCGTAATCAATTTTACTACTTACAAGCCCTCGCGACTAGCAGGTCGCGGCAGCACGGAGGCCGTCATGACCACCACGCGCGCCACTGCCAGCCGAACGAGTGTCGGCGGCATTGGCCTGACCCTAGCGATCCTCACGGCAGCGACGTTCGCCACCTCGGGCGTGTTCGCTTCGTCGCTGATCGCCGCTGGCTGGAGCGCCGGCGCCGCCGTGCTCGCGCGCATCTCGCTGGCAGCTCTGCTGCTGACCATCCCCGCCCTGATCCAGCTCCGCGGCCGGTGGAAGATGCTGCGCCGCGGCATCGGGCGGGCAGCGGCCTTCGGCCTGATCGCCGTCGCCGGCGCGCAACTGTGCTACTTCAACGCGATCGAGCGGGTGCCAGTAGGAGTCGCCCTGCTGCTTGAGTACCTCGGCATCGTGCTCGTAGTCGGCTGGCTGTGGCTCAGCCGTGGTCAGCGGCCGAGGCGCCTAACGGTGGCTGGCGGCGTGGCCGCGCTGGCCGGGCTCGCGCTGGTGCTCGACCTGACCGGATCGACAGCCATCAGCCTGCTGGGCGTGATGTGGGGGCTGCTGGCCGCGGTGGGCCTGGCCACTTACTTCGTGATGTCGGCGGCCGATGACGAAGAGGCGCTGCCGCCCGTGGTGATGACCTGGACGGCCATGTGCGTCGCCGGGACGGCGATCGGCGCGCTGGGCTTGCTGCGGGTGCTGCCGCTGACCTGGAAGACGACCGACGTGACGTTCGCCGGTCACCGGGCTAGCTGGATAGTGCCCGTGCTCGGGCTCGCCGTGGTCGCTGCCGCGATCCCGTACGTGACTGGCATCGGCGCGGCCCGCCGGCTCGGCGCCAAGCTGGCCTCGTTCATCGGACTGGCCGAGGTGCTGTTCGCGATCGTGTTCGCCTGGTTGCTGCTTGGCCAGCTACCGACCGAGTCGCAGTTCGCCGGCGGCGCGCTGATCCTGGCCGGCGTCGCCTTGGTAAGGCTCGACGAGATGCGCGCCCCGCAGCCGGCCCACAGTCTAGGTGAGAGCCTAGGCGAGCGGTGGGAGAGCCTGGCCTGGACCGAGAACGGGACGGAAGAGGTCGCCTTGCTTGGCAACCCGGTCGAGCACCGAGGAGATCGTGAACCCGTCGGGCGCTAGCGCCGGATCGTCGAGCTCCGCCCAGGCGATCGGCGCGGAGACCGGCGCCCCCGGCGCCGGTCTCGGGCTGTAGGGGGCGACCAGGGTCTTGTTCGACACGTTCTGCGTGTAGTCGAGCCGGGCCAGGCCCTCACGCGAGCGCACGTCCCATTTCCAGCTCACGAGATCAGGCACCACCGAGCCGATCGTCTTGGATAGCTGTTCGACCCACACCCTGGTGTCGGAGTAGGTGAGGCCGGACACGACCGGTATCCAGATCTGGATACCGCGCCTGCCGGTCACCTTCGGCTGTGCCCGCACCCCCACGTGCTCGAGCGCGGTCCTGTGCAGCCTGGCGAGCACGAGCACGTCGTCCCACGAGGTAGCAGGCCCGGGGTCGATGTCGATCAGCGCGTAGCTGGGATGGCCCGGGTCGCCGACCGGAGCCGTCCACGCGTGCCATTCGAGCGCGCCGAAGTTCGCCGCCCAGACCAGCGCGGCACCCTCGTCGACCACCAGGTAGGTGGTGGTCCTGCCTTCCTTCGCGTCAGGGTTGTCCCACCGCGGCACCCAGTCGGGCGCATGCTCAGGCAGTTGCTTGTGCCAGAACCCAGGCTTGCTGGCACCGCCGGGGAAACGGTTCATGTTGAGCGCACGCCCGGCCAGGTACGGCAGGATCACCGGCGCGATCTGGGCGGAGTATCTGATCAGTTCCCGCTTGGTGACCGCTGGCTCACCTGGGCGAGCCGGGAACAACTCTTTGTCCAGGTTGGACAACTTTAGCTGGCGGCCGAAAATATCCCACCGACCGCCGTTGCCAAGACCGTCGAGCGCGGCCAGCTCATCCTCGGTAACCTCGCGATAGCTGACCGAAGGCGCCCTGAGCTGGATCGACGCTTGGTCGGGGGGCAGGTCGGAGCGCCACATCCGGTCGGGATCGGCTTTCACCTCGTCGTTGGTGCGCCCGCTGACCACCGAGGTCGGGTGGTCCTCTGGATCCCAGCCGGCCACGGCGAACTCGTCGTCCTTGTGCAGCAGCAGCCATTGCTCCTGGCCGCTTTCTGTGCCGTAGCCGCCGCCATATCCGCTGTTGTTGCTAGCACTGCGTACCAGTACGAACTGGCCGCGCAGCTTGCTGCCGGTGACCTCAGCGTGAAAGGTTCCGCTGGCCAGGGCGGCCATCGGGTCCTCACCGGTACGCGGCGCCCAAGTGCCGAGGTCCCAGACGATCACATCGCCGGCGCCATACTCGCCGCGCGGGATCACGCCTTCGAAGTCCAGGTACTCGATCGGGTGGTCTTCCACGTGCACCGCGAGTCGCCTGACCGCCGGATCGAGCGTCGGGCCGTTCGGCACGGCCCAACTCACCAGCACTCCCTCGATCTCGAATCGAAGGTCATAGTGCAGCCTGCGAGCCCGGTGCCGTTGCACCACGAATCTCCGCCGGCCGCCATCGGCAGCGAGCGCGGTGGCTCCGGCGGGCTCCGGTGTCTTCGCGAAGTCCCGCTTGGCCTGATACCGAGCCAGGCGCTCGGCCTTGTCACGGCCCGAGGAGGAGACCATGCTCCGATAATCGCATGCGGCCCGCAGCCCAAAACGCCGCCACGGCCTGTGATTTCCGCACTGACATGTTTAGACCCCGCACCACGGGCATACCTAGGCCTACCTTAGGACGGAGACGACTAACCATGACATCGCAGGCATCACCGACAACCACGACGGAACCCCCGGCGGACCAGGTTGCTGACTGTTCGGACACCGAACTGCTCACGTTGGTCCACTCGCAGCCGCAGGGCAGCCAGACTAGGGAGGCAGCCTGCGCGATGCTCGTCGAGCGGTACCAGGCGCTGGTCAAGTCTTGCGTGCTCCGATACCGCGACAGCCCCGAACCGATCGAAGAACTGATGCAGGTTGGGTACGTGGGATTGCTCAAGGCGATCAACAATTTCGATCCGGCGATCGGCGGCAGCCTCGCCGCCTATGCGCAGCCATGCGTCAGCGGCGAGATCAAGCGCCATTTCCGCGACAAGCGCTGGCAGGTCCACGTGCGCAGGTCGGCGCAGGAACTGCGGCTCGAAATTCGCAAGACGAGGGGCGAGCTTGCTCAGCAGCTTTCCAGGACTCCGACAGATGCCGAGCTTGCCGAGCACCTGGGTCTCAGCGCCGCTGATCTGCTCGACGCGCAGCGCGCTGACCTGGCGTTCCAGGCCTCGTCGCTCGACGCCCCGCTGTCGGAGAGCAACGACTCAGGCACTCTCGGCGACATACTCGGCTACGAGGACAGCCGCATCCAGACCACCCTGGAGATGGACGCCGTCTGGGGGCACCTGGGCGAGCTGCCCGAGCGCGAGCAGAACCTGCTGCTCATGCGCTTTTACGGAAATATGACCCAGACCGAAATTGGCGACGAACTCGGCGTCTCGCAGATGCACGTCTCCAGGCTGCTCGCGCACGCGCTGTCCTACCTTCGGGAGCGGATGCTCGAGAACGCGGAGTAAGTCTAGATCGCCGGAGCGCCTCGGCTAGACCGACCCGGGTGCATCGCCCACCCGAAGCGCGAGCATCGTCACGTCGTCGAGCAACACGCCATCGCAGAAGTCGACGAGCATCCGCTGCATGCCAGCCACGATATCGGCGGGCGGCTGGCCGCAGAGCCCGGCTAGCGCGTCGGCTAGCCGCTCGCCGAAGTAGCCGAGGTCGGGGCTGCGGGCGCCGATGAGGCCGTCGGTGCAGAAGAACAGGACGTCGCCGTGGCTGAGCGTGAGTTCCTTCCGCTCGGCTTCGCCGTCGGGAAAGATGCCGAGCGGCTCGCCGCCGCCCTCGATCGTCTGGGTCCGGCCGTCCTGCTTGACCAGCACGGGCCCAGGATGGCCAGCGCTGCCGAGCACCACCCGCAGGTCACCGTCTTGCCAGGACAAGTGGGCAGCGTCAGCGGTGACGAACCGGCCGCCGAATGCCTCGGCCAGCATGATTTCGTTGGCGCCGCGCAGCACCCCCGCCGGATCGGCGTTCCAGTGCGCGAGCACCCGGATGGCGTGCCTGGCCGCGGCCGTCACCGCGGCGTCCTGGCCCTTGCCGGTGACATCGCCGATCGCGATCCCCCAGCCATCGGGGGTCGGATAAATATCGTAGAAGTCGCCGCCGACGGCCCGTCCTTGGGTGGCAGGCAGGTGCGCGGCGGCTATTTCGACTCCCGGTACCGGCTTCAGTTCGCGCGGCAGGAGGCTGCCTTGCAGCGCTTCGGCGGCGTCGGTGCGCTGGCGCATGGTCCGCTGGACCGCGAGCGTCCTGGCCAGCTGCTCGGCCGCGTCCTCGGCGATGCCCACGTCGGCGATGCCGAAGGTGCCGGCCGCCGCGTTCCTGACCAGGGTCAGCGCGCCGTAGCAAACACCCGCCGCGGTGACCGGCGCGGACAGCACCGACGCACCGCCGAGTAGCAACAGCAGCGGCACGCCAGCCTCGGTCGCCCCGAGTATCGCCTCGTCGTCGGGATGAGCCAGCACCATCGCGCTGCCGGACAGCGTGACCAACGACGGCGCGGACTCCCCCGACGGCGCCGTGGCCATCACCGCCTGAGCGCGGCCTGCCGAAGCCTCCTCGTCAGGCCCGGCGACGGAGTGCCGCTCCAGCCTGCCCGCCTGCACTACGTCGATGATCACCCAGGTCGCGACGCGGTCGGCGAGCAGCCGGCCAAGCCGCTGCAGCAACTGGCCCTCGCTGGACGTGACGTTTTCGAGCAGCAGCTTGTTGACTGCGGAGACAACGTCGATCCGGCTGGTCATCGTCGCCACCGCCCGGTGAGCCGCGGTATCGGCGGGCGCGGTGTCGGCTGTGGGTGGCGATCCTGCCCCTCCGGCCGGGGCGTCGACGGCCCGGCCTCCGCTTCGCAGCGAGGCGACGACCAGGAGTTTGTCATCCTCGCCGCGGACACTGACCGGGCGGATCATCACCTGGCACGGGCGTACCCCAGCCGAGCCGTAAAGCCCGCAGTTCAGCACCTGCTGCACCCCGGTCCGCGCCACCGCGGCTAGCTGGGAGCGCACCGCCGCCCGCTGGCCGGGCTCGACGAGCGCCGCGAACGCCTTGCCGGTCGCGTAGCCAGGCATCGCGCCGACAAGCTCGGCGGCCGCCGAGTTGGCCCGCCTGACCGCCCCGTCCGCACCGAGCAAGAACAGCGCGACCGGAACCTGCTGGAAGATCGCCTGCAAAAGCCGCCGGTCCGAGGCCGGCCCGTGCGGGCCGCCAGCGTCGCCCTCGGGCGAATCGGCCGCGCCCGCCTCCTCGATCGCGCTGACGGCGGCGTCGAGTTCGGCGAGGGCGGCGTCGAGCAGCGATCGCGGTTCAGCCTCCGGCATCCCCGCCGCCTGCCGCAACGCGCCGACGCGGATCTTGAGACCAGTGGCATCGCTCGCTTGCTCGGATGCGTCGCTACGGTGGCGTGTGGCCAAAAAGAGCACTCCCTAGTTCCGAACGACAGGCTACCGCCGACTCGAATAGGTCAAGATCGCGACTTGACCGGCGGTTTACTGCGGCTGCGCGCAGGTGCCTGCTTTCGGCCGCCTGACTCGACGATCTCCTTGGCCACGTCGATGGCACGTACGTTGCGCTGCTGGGAGTTCTGGCGCATGTGCTCAAGTGCCTCGTCGGCACTGCAGCCAAGCGCGTGCATCAATATGCCCTTGGCCTGGTCGACCACCGCCCGGCTGGCGGCCGCGTCCCGAAGCTGGCTGGCCGTGCGCCGCGCGTCGTCGTACACCGAAACCGCGCCGAGCACCGCCCCGCCGAGCGCGCCGAGAAGTTCGGCCGGCGCAGCGCGCCTCGGGTCAATCGACCGCGGCCGCGCGCCGAACAGCGTCAGCGACACGGCGTGGGTTTCGGCCAGATAACCGAAGGTCAGCGAGCAGCGGGCACCGGCCAGCAGCGCGGCGGCCGCGTACTCCGGCCACCTCTCCTCGGCGAGCGTGTCAGTGCATCCGACGGGCTCGCCCGGGCGGTCAAGCGCGACGAAGACCGGCCCGCGGCCCGACTCGAATTCCACCTGCGCGAGCCTGGGCAGATCGGGATGCGACGAGGCGATCAGCACCGGCTCACGATGACGCCACATCACCACGTTCGCGGCCGAGCAGCCAGGAACGGACTGCGAGGCGGCGGTGGCTAGCTGGTTGACTGACCGGGCATCGGACGCCGCGGCGATGTCGAGCAGGTCAGTCAGGTCCGCAGCCATGACCTAATCGTGCCACTTCCGGGCGGGTAAAGCACGCCCGCGCTAGCTTGTCAGCGACTCGCTCAGCGACTCAGCCAGCGCTCCATGCACGAAAGCAACTGCTCGGTGTCCACTGGCTTGGTCACGTAATCACTGGCACCGGCCGCGATGCTCTTATCCCTGTCCTCGGCCATCGCCCGCGCCGTCACGGCGATAACCGGCAGGTCAGCGAATTGCGGCATCTCGCGAATCGCCCGCGTGGTCGCATGCCCGTCTAGCTGCGGCATCATCACATCCATCAGCACAAGGTCGATGTCGTCGCGCTTGAGCGTCTCGATCCCGTGCTCGCCGTTGTCGGCGTGGATCACCGTGAGCCCGTAGAGCTCGAGCACGCCGGTCAGCGCGAACACGTTGCGCGGATCGTCGTCGACGATCAGCACCCGCCGGCCGCGCAGGCTCTCGTGACCTCCGGCCATGGCCACGGGCCGGATGACCGCTGACGCGCCGTCGCCATCGGCTCCGGCGGAGCCGGCCGGCCGGCGGGCGCGGGCGACGACGTTCTGCGATGAGACGACCGGCTCGCCCATCGCCTCGGCGACACCATCGGAGGAGAAAGGAAGATAGAGGGTAAACGTGCTTCCTGAGCCCAGCGTGCTGCATACGGTGATCCGGCCGCCAAGCTGGGCCGCGACCTCGCGGCAGATGGCTAGCCCAAGACCGGTGCCGCCGTACTGGCGGCTGGTAGTGCCGTCGCCCTGCTGGAACGCACCGAAGATGGTGGTCAGGCTCTCCTCGGCGATACCGATCCCAGTGTCTGTGACCGCGAACTCGACGCACGCCTGGCCGTCGCCATTTTGACCTGGGGTGAACGAGATCCGCATGTCCACGCTGCCGCGTCCGGTGAACTTGACCGCGTTGGAGAGCAGGTTGTGCAGAATCTGACGCAGCCGCTGCTTGTCGGTGTAGATCTCGGCAGGCACGCCCGGCTCGATACCGATCGAGAAGTCCAGGCGCTTCTCCGCGGTCAGCGGCAGGAAAATCGCTTCGAGCTCGTCGGCGAGGCCGCTGAGCGCGAACCGCTCAAGGTGCTTGTCCATCTTGCCGGCCTCGACCTTCGACAAATCAAGTATGTCGTTGATCAGACCAAGCAGGTCAGAGCCAGACGAGTGGATCACGTTGGCATATTCGACCTGCTTGGGCAACAGGTTGCGGTCGGGGTTCTGGGCCAGCAGCCGGGCCAGGACGAGCAGGCTGTTCAACGGCGTGCGCAGCTCGTGTGACATGTTGGCGAGGAACTGCGACTTGTAACGCGATGCCTGGTCAAGTTGCCTGGCCCGCTCTTCGATTTCCTGCCTGGCTAGCTCGATCTGCTCGTTCTTCAGCTCGATGTCCCGGTTCTGCCGCGCGAGCTGGGCCGCCTGGGCCTCGAGGTCGGAGTTGGAGCGCTGCAATTCGTCCTGCCTGACCTGCAGTTCGCTCGTACGGGCCTGCAACTCGCCCGCCAGCCGCTGCGACTCGGCCAGCAGCGCGTCGGTGCGCCCGTTGGCCAGGATCGTGTTCATGTTGATACCGATGGTCTCCATCATCTGCTCAAGGAAATCCCTATGCACCTGAGTGAACGGGAAGAATGACCCGGCCTCGATGACGCCGAGTACTTGGCCCTCGAAGACGATCGGCAGCACGATCAGATTCAGCGGCGCGGCGTCACCGATCCCAGAAGAAATCCGCACGTAGCCGACCGGCACGTCGGTGAGCACGATGGGCTTCTTGGTCTTGGCGACCTGGCCGATCAGCGACTGACCGAGCCTTATCTGGCGCGGCGCCTCGGTATCAGCGCGCAAGCCGTAGCCCGCGATGAGCCGCAGGCGCCTGTCGGCGCCGCTGCCCTCGGCGAGGAAGAAGGTCCCATGCTGGGCGCCGACCAGCGGAATCAGCTCGTCCATGATCAGCTCGGCGACGGCGGTGAGATGACGCTGGCCCTGCATCAGCCTGCTGATCGTGGCCAGGCTTGTCTGCAGCCAGCCTTGCTGCGTGTTCGCCTCGGTGGTCTCGCGCAGCGATTGCACCATCGCGTTGATGTTGTCCTTGAGCTCGGCCACCTCGCCTTCGGCCTCGACCGAAATCGACCGGGTCAGGTCGCCGGTCGCCACCGCGCTCGTCACTTCGGCGATCGCCCGCACCTGCCTGGTCAGGTTTCCGGCTAGTTCGTTGACGTTCTCGGTGAGCCGCTTCCAGGTGCCGGATACGCCTTCGACCTCGGCCTGCCCGCCGAGCCTGCCCTGGCTGCCAACCTCGCGGGCCACCCGGGTGACCTCAGCCGCGAACGACGACAACTGATCGACCATCGTGTTGATCGTGGTCTTCAGCTCGAGAATCTCGCCGCGGGCGTCGACGTCGATCTTTTTCGACAGGTCACCCTGGGCGACGGCGGTGGTCACCTGCGCGATGTTGCGCACCTGGTCGGTCAGGTTGCCCGCCATCGAGTTGACGTTGTCGGTCAGGTCCTTCCAGGTGCCTGCCACGTTCGGCACCGTGGCCTGGCCGCCGAGCATGCCCTCGGTGCCGACCTCCCGGGCGACTCGGGTTACTTCGCCGGCGAACGCGCCGAGCGTGTCGACCATCCCGTTGATCGTGTCGGCGAGCCCCGCGACCTCACCCTTCGCCTCGACTGTGATCTTCTGGCTCAGATCACCCTTGGCGACCGCGGTCGCGACCTGCGCGATTGACCGGACCTGGTCGGTCAGGTTCGACGCCATCACGTTGACGTTATCGGTGAGGTCTTTCCAGGTGCCCGACACGCCGCGGACGATGGCCTGACCGCCAAGCTTGCCGTGCGTTCCGACGTCACCGGCGACCCTGGTCACCTCGTCGGCGAAGGCGGACAACTGCTCGACCATCGTATTGATGGTCTCCTTGAGCTCAAGGATCTCGCCGCGCGCGTCCACCCGGATCTTCTGGGTCAGGTCGCCCTTGGCCACGGCGGTGGTGACCGCCGCGATCGCGCGTACCTGATCGGTCAGGTTCGCGCCCATCACGTTGACCGACTCGGTGAGATCTTTCCAAGTGCCGGACACGCCCTGGACGTCTGCCTGACCGCCGAGCTTTCCTTCGGTGCCGACCTCGCGCGCTACCCGCGTCACCTCAGCGGCGAACGACGACAGCGTGTCGACCATGCCGTTGATCGTGTCGGCGAGCGCCGCGACCTCACCCTTCGCCTCGACGGTGATCTTCTGGCTAAGATCGCCCTTGGCGACCGCGGTCGTCACCTGTGCGATGCTCCTGACCTGCCCGGTCAGGTTGCCCGCCATCGCGTTCACCGAGTCGGTTAGGTCCTGCCACGAGCCGGCGACCCCGGGCACCTCGGCCTGGCCGCCGAGTTTCCCTTCGGTGCCGACCTCTCTGGCCACCCGGGTGACTTCTGACGTGAACAGCGCTAGCTGATCGTTCATGCCGTTGAATACGGTCGCGATCTCGTCCATCAGCGGGTCGCCCGCCAGCGGCAGCCTGGTACTGAAATCCCCGCCACGAACCGCTGTCAGGCCGGCGAGCAGCTGAGAAAGCCGCGAGTCTGCTGGCTGACGACTATTTCTGGCGGCGGTGGGCATTTGTCAGTCCTCCTAGCGGCTACCACAGCGACCGCGTCGGCAGGGGAACGCGATGAAGCGGTAATCCAATCTTGCCCGACAAAACCACAGGCGATTTGCCGGTTGCGACGATTCCGGTCGACGCGGGGACGATAGTCAGGGAAGGCTAGAGATGTGACAGCCAACGACGACGCGCATGTCGCGCGCCTGACCGCGGTTGTCGCGCGCCAGCGGCGAGAACTCGACAGCCTGCACGCCGACGCCGCGGCGCGTTCCGTCGTGGACCTTGCCCGGGGTGTCCTGATCGAGCGGCTCGGCTGTACGCCAGCGCAGGCGAGCGGTCAGTTGGTCAAGATAGCCGACGAGTCGGGCACGCCGCTCGTCGAACTGGCCAGCGAGATCGTCGGCCTGCCTGCGACCGACGCTCGCGACCGATCCGCCGATGCGGAGGAAGAGCGGGGACCGGAGCCGTGGCTAGCGTCCGCCGCGCTCGCCGGAGCGGCGATGGAAATGGCCGGCGACGGCTCAGATCTCGCTGAGGCAATGCTGACCCAGACACTGGCAGCGACGGGCGTCATCGCGATCGCGATCTGGCTGATGGCACCGGACGGCGCGATCGAACTGGCTGGTCAGGCCGGCTTCGGGCCAAGCGAGGCGAGCCGCTGGCGGCGTATGCCACCGGGGGTTTCCGCGCTGGCCGAGCGGGCTGCGGTGTCCGGCATCGAGTTCTGGTGGCCTGCCGGGCGGCCGATAGGCGACCGGACACCGCTGATCGGCAGCTGGGACTGCGGTGCCCGCGCGGTCGTGCCCTTGCTAACCGGCGGCGGCCGGGCCATTGGCTCGCTTGAGGTCTGCTGGCCGACCGTGCTTGGCGAGTTCCCGGCCGCACTCCGCCGCCAGGTCAGCGCGCTCGCCGGGCTGACTGTACAGGCCCTTGGCCTACGCCAGGACGACGGCCAGGCGCTTCCGCACCGGACGTCGTGGGTACTCGGGCTGCTCGATGGGCTGCACGAATCGGTGCTGTTCGCGCACGCCCTGCGCGAGCAGGCGGGCGAGCCTGCCGACTTCCGCATCGTGCACGTCAGCCCTGGCTTCCGTGATCCAGCCGGACGGTCGGCGACCGACCTGGTCGGCCAGTCGCTGATCGAGGCGTATCCAGACGCCGCGATGCCGGGCGGCCTGTATCGCCGCGCGCTTGAAGTTCTAGCCACCGGTGCGCCGCAGCACGTCTCCGGCGAGGTGATCGGCGCGGTGACGAGTTCCGGCCAGGTCGCGATCGCGAGCGTACGGCTCGCCAGGCTGCTAGACGGCGTGGTGATCACCTGGCGGCACGCCGCCGAAACCGATCGACTCGCCGCGCTGCTTGGCCACGCCCAGCGGCTCGGCCGGTTCGGCGGCTGGGAAGAGAACCTGGCGACCGGGACGGTGCACTGGACCGAACCGATGTTCTCGTTGTTCGGCATACCGTCTGGGCCGCCGGTCAGGCTGGCTGAGCTTGAGCACAGGGTCGCGCTCGATGACAGTGGCGTCGTCGAGTCGTTCAGGAACAGGCTGGTGCACGACAAGGTCGCGGCCGCGGCGTTGTTCCGGGTGATCCGACGGGATGACGGGAGCGTCCGCCAGGTCCGCGCGTTCGCCGAACCCGTGACTGACAATTACGGCGAACTGATCGCACTGCGCGGCGTCTATCAGGACGTTTCTACGCACTACCACACCGAACTGGCGCTGGCAGCAACCCGCGATTTGCTTTCCGATACCCAAGAACGCGCGGAAGAAGAGCATCGCCTCGCCCTGCGGCTGCAGCGGGCGATAACGCCGCAGTCGTCACACCTGGGGCAGGCAGCGGGATTGGACGTCGCGGCCAGGTACCGGCCCGCCGGCAAAGGGCACCTGGTCAGCGGGGACTGGTACGACACCGTCCTGCTGCCGACCAAGCAGGTCATGCTGGTGGTGGGCGACGTCGCCGGGCATGGCATTGAGGCCGTGACCGGCATGGTGGCGCTGCGCAACTGCCTGCGCGGGCTGGCGATCACCGGAGCCGGGCCAGCGTCGCTGCTCACCTGGCTGAACAGCGTGGCCTGCCATCTATACGAGGACACCTTCGGCACGGCGATCTGCGGCATCTACGACCCCGTGCAAGGAGTGCTGCGCTGGGCGCGCGCCGGTCATCTGCCGGCCGTCCTGGTCAGGAACGCCAAGGCGCGGCCGCTGTCGCAGCCGCACGGTGTGCTGCTCGGCGCCGACGCCGACGCCCATTACCAGGAGGCGACGACCGCGCTGCGGCCCGGCGACACGCTGCTGCTGTTCACCGACGGCTTGATCGAACGCCGCGATCAGTCCATAGATGAGTCGATCAGCGCGCTGCTCAAGGTCGCGAGCAGGCCGGTGGACGACGTCGACAGCTACGCCGACCTGCTGGTGGCAGAGTTGGCCTCGGACACCGACGATGACGCCTGCCTGGTGGCGGTGACGCTGCGGTTAGCCGCCGCCAGCCACAGACTCGGCGGCATCGATGGCTAGCTCAACGTTTTCGTAGAGCGGAATGCGGTCGGCTAGTCCAGTAATCCACAGTGACTTCGTGCTCTGGTACCTGGCACCGGCCAGCGCCAGTGATCCGCCAGCCTCTTCAGCGCCCTTCCAGTGCCCGACGATAACGGCGAGCGAACTGGTGTCCATGAAGTCGACCGCCGAGAGGTCGAGCACGATCTGCTTGTGTGCCTTGCGCACCTTTGCCAAGCCGTCATCGAGTTGACGGCTCGTCACGACGTCCAGGTCACCAACAGGCTTGACGACGCAAACGCCACCGTGAGCCTGCCACGAGAGCTGGAATTCCTCCAAGCTGCACCCCACAGGAAAGATGCCCGGATCTGTTGCCGCACGCGACATGTTACGCACCGTGCCGCAGCCCTTGCGGGCGACACGCACCCGATATGTATATCGTGAGACGGAGAGCAGCAGGACGTCCAGTGTGGGATTGTCGCCTGCGGTTGGGGGAAGAGCACGGGCCAGGGCATCAGCGGCCGGCGGCTTGGTCGCGGCAGCGGTGTGGGTGGGATGTGGATGGATGTGGCTGGCAGTACCGACAAGGGGCTGCGGCACCTCGCGCTCTTCTACCGCGACCTGGACGACTACGCCCTCGCGATCGCCGACTTCCTACAGGCTGGAGCCGCTGCGGGCGAGCCCGGGCTGGTTGCGGTGCCGGGAGTAAAGCACGACCGGTTGCGCCTGGCGATCGACCAGCATGCTGGCGGTGCTGGCGACGCTGGAGGTACTGATGGCGCTGGAGGTACTGATGGCGCTGGCGGTGCTGATGGCGCTGGCGGTGCTGATGGCGCTGGCGGTGCTGATGGCGCTGGCGGTGCTGATGGCGCTGGCGGTGCTGATGGCGCTGGCGGTGCTGATGGTGCTGGCGGTGCGTTGGCTGCTGCGACCGTCAGCGCGATCGGTCGGCCCCGCCCCCGCCCCCGCCCCCGCGCAGCAACGGCGAGCATCACCGCCACGCGGCCCGCCGCTCCGACGCTGTTCGCCGACATGACCGAACTCGGCCGCAACCCAGCGCGGATCATGCCCGTGATCCAGTCCTTCATCGACGACGCCGCCGGCGAGCCGGTCCGATTCGTCGGTGAGCCGATCTGGCCAGGCCGGAGCGCCGCCGAGATATGCGAGGCAACCAGGCACGAAGCGCTGATCAACCTGGCTTTCGCGACAACCAGTGCCACGATACTGTGCCCCTACGACACCGCCGATCTGCCGCCAGCCGTCATCGCCGACGCTTGCCGCACGCACCCAACCCTGATCAGCCGGGGCCAGATAAAGCTCAGCCACATTTTCGCCGGGCCGGACGGCCTGCTGCCCGGATGCGATGACCCGTTGCCGGATGTGCCAGCCGAGGCCAAAGTCGAGTCCTATGCGCAGGACCTGCGGGCAGTACGGACCCTGATCGGGGAAGCAGCCCGAGATGCCGGGCTGCCGCACCCTCGCGCCGTCGACCTCGTGCTCGCCGTCAGCGAGGTGGCCGCCAACACACTGCGGCATACATCGGCGGGGGGCAGCATCAGCTTGTGGCACGTCGACGGCGAGCTAATCTGCCAGCTAGCCGACGCGGGCCATATCGCCGATCCACTCGCGGGACGCAGGTCACCGGACCGAGACCATCCCGGAGGCCAGGGTCTTTGGCTCGTCAACCAAGTCTGCGACCTAGTCGAACTCCGCACCGGACGTGACGGCACAGTCATACGCCTGCACATGCGCATAAACCGCTAGCGACGCCCAGCCCGCTCCGGAGCGCACGGCCAATGACAGCAACGGTTCAGCGCCGTATACCGGACCACAGCTCGGGGTGGCCGGGTGGCTGGTGCCGCGGCCTCAGCCGGCGCGATGGATTCGGGCATTCATCGCGTCCGGGGCCTCAGCCGGCGCGATGGATTCGGCAATCCAGCCGGGAAAACAGGGGTGAATACGGCAACCCATCGGGGCCCTTGACCTGCCGGAGCCGATGGATCCGGGAATCCATCGCGGCCACCACCCCCACGTCCAACTAGTTCATTTGCACTAACTTCCTGGCATCTGCGCCCGACGCGCAAACGCTGACCTGGTTAGCGTGATAGCACCGTCGCGACGTCGGCGAGCCGTTTGCGCAGGTCCCGGTAGTTCACAAGAGAAATTCTGAGGGCTTCGGTGTCCGCGTCGACGTCGGCACGCCAGGAATGCATGATCTCCTTGCGCTGGGCGAGCAGCGCGAAGTGCCGGGCGATGTCCTCGTCGATGAGAGCGCTCGCCGCTTCCACTGAACCGCGCGGATCGTCTACGAAACCGGCAAGTACCCCGTGCCAGCGGTCCTCCGCACTGGTCCGACCGGTCTCGGCGACCACGACTGCCTCAAACGGCTCACTAGCCTCGGCAGCAGTGACTGCCACAAGCGGTTCACCGGCCTCAGTCACGCCAGCGGTTTCGTCCGGCTCAGGCATCTCAGAGGCGTCGTCCGGTTGACCTTCAGCAGATGCGGTGCCTGGAGCTGGCTCGCTCTGAGCAGCCGAGCCCGGTTCGGCGGACGCTTGAGCATCTGCCGGACGCTGCCCTGCCGGCTCAGGATCGCCATCTGCGGCCTGGACCGGCTCATCGCCGATGAGCGGGTCTACCGAACCGCCCGGCAGCAAGCGACTCAGTGGCCCGACCGCCCTGCCGGACCAGGCATTGCCAGGTTGATCCCGAGGCGCTGCACCTACTGCCTCTTCCGACTCAGCGGGATCGGGCCGATCGGCCTCATCCATCGAACCAGCCCGCGCCGACCCCTTCGCGGCACCCTCGCTCGCCGCGCCATCGATGTCACGCTGCTCCGACATTGGCCTCTCCCGTCATCACTACGCCAAGCAGATCACCGAATAGCTCGCGGTAATCGAGCAGTGCAATGCGGAGTTCTTCCGTCGTCGCCTGGCCGGCGACCGTCCGCTCGCTGACCTCATGGGCTGAGCGGAACCGGTTGAGCATCCGCGCGTGCGCTACCGATAGGTCGGCGAGCGTCTGCTGATAATCGGCGACCGGGTAGCCGCGCTCCCGCATCACGGACTCGACGAGCGCCTGGGCATCGGCGATCGCCTCTGAAGGGTCGTCGACGAAGTGCTCCTGGGCCTCGATCCACTGCGCCTCGTACTTTTCCCGCGTCGCGTCCGTGAGAGCGCGCAGCCCGAACTCGCGCACCCGGCGCTCGCGTGCGGCCAACTCGGCTTCGGCGCTCTGGCGACTCTGCCGCTCGCCGACGACCTTGTCGTACTCGGGACCGAACCGCTCTTTCAGCCGCCGTCGTCGAGTCACCTGGCGGGTCAGTACCGCTATAGGAGTCAATACAAGGATAATGATCACAAAGATCGCTGCGATGGTCCCGCCCGACATCTGGACCTCCTCTGCGATTTGGCGGGTTATCGCTGCCCGCGGAGTGCCTGTTCAAACGCGCAATCCCAGCCAAGCCGAGGCCCGGAACGGCCGGGTAGGTGGACACCCATGGCTAGGTTGCGGTATGGTAACGGGTAGTGCTTACGACGCAGGCACACCCCAATAGTCACGGCGTGACTTTGCTGGGTGTGCCTTATTTGTTGTAGCGACCATCGCTGCCGACGCCGGCCACCTTGCGACCGCTGTGATTACAGCCGGAACTCCAAGGAGGCCCAGGGATGAAGATCGCCCTCGTCGCTCGCCACGCCACACCGCCTACCCACGCTCTGGACCCTTACTCGGCTGACCAGGCTGCGCATGTCAATGGGCTTGCCAAGGCGCTCGCCGCGCAAGGTCACGACGTCGTCATCTACGCGCGCAAGGACTCGCCGGCGCTGCCGGACCAGATGTCGATCGCGCCAAGGCTGAAGGCCGAGTTCATCACGGCCGGGCCGCAGGCACCTGTGAGCGCCGATCAGCTTCCGCCGTACGCCAAGGACATCGCCGCTTACCTCGCCGCGCGCTGGAAGAAGAACACTCCCGACGTCGTGCACGCCTTTCACTGGACTAGTGCGCTAGCCGCGCTCGGCGCCGCCCGCGAGCATCCGGTACCCGTAGTCGCCAGCTTCGGTTCACTCGCTTCGGCCGAGCGACGCCACCACATCGCCGGTGAGACGACAAGCGTGCGCACCCGGATGGAACCGTGCGTAGCTAAGGCAGCAGCGGCAGTGCTCGCCACAACCACAGATGAGGTGGCCGAACTGTCCAGGCTGGGTGTGCCGAACGCGCGCGTCAGTCTGGTCCCGACGGGTGTGGACACCAGCAGGTTTTCTCCCTCAGGGCTGATCGCCAAGCGGAAGCACCGGCCCAGGCTGATCGCCGTCGGTTCGCTTGCCGAATACCGAGGACTCGACAGCTTGCTCAGGTGCCTCGCTGAGCTGCGAGAAGCCGAACTGGTCATCGCGGGCGGTCCGTCAGCCGACGACCTCGACTCCGATCACGGCTACCGGATACTCGCCAAACTGGCCGCCCACCTAGGTGTCGCCGACCGCGTTCAGTTCACCGGGCACGTCGCCGATAACGACTTGCCTGCCCTGCTCAGGTCTTCTGACCTGCTGGTGAGCGCGGCGCGGTACGAGCCCGCCGGCATCTGCTCGATCCGGGCGATGGCGTGCGGCGTCCCCGTGGTCGCGACGTCCGTCGGCTATTACAAGGACGCCGTCATCGACGGCACGTCGGGCGTACTCGTGCCTCCGGGGCGACCGGACATGCTGGCCAGGAGACTGCGCGACCTGCTCGCCAGTCCGATGCGGCTGGCTGCCTTCGGCATCGCCGCTGCTGACCGCGCCAAGTCCCGGTATTCGTGGGACCGCGTTGCCCGGGAAACCATCACCGTCTACGAGCGCTTCATCGCCAGCGCACCCGAACGCGAGCAGGTGGCGCCCACGCCGCCAGCCGCGAGCCAGCCAGTCGCGAGCCAGCCAGCCTCGGCGCGGACGATTACGATCCGGCCCGCCGAAGGTCCGGCCGCTAGCCAACCTGCCCAGCACCGGACCGGGGGTCGTCGACCTGCCCGCGCGGCTCAAACACTCGTCCCGGTCGGCGGACACGCCGCCTAGCGGATCGGTGCCAGGCCAGTCGGCGGTGTCCTGCCCCTCGCCGCCGGCTGGCCTCCGACCGGACGCGGTTCGGTGTTCGCGAGCAGGGAAAGTAGATCGTCATGATCAAGAAGTCACTCGGACTGGCGCTCGCGCTGGCGGTAGGAGCGGCCGTCAAGGTGGGCTGGCCCGACATCAAGCGCTACCTGAAGATCAAACAGGTCTCGGCGCAGCACATGCACCCTGAGATGGTTCCGGCACACGGGCGCACCGCTTATCCGCAACGGTCTGAGGAAGGCGCCGCCGACGGTACCGGCGACTTCGATTCGGCTCAGCGCGGCGGCCCGGCGCCGTGACGCCCGGCCGGGCGGGCACCCGCCAGGACAGCCGGTGACGGCCAGCTTCCGCGATCATGGAATCGCGATTACCGCGGAAGCTCAGCCGCGATATGCGACAGCCAGACTCCACGATCATGAGCCGAACCTTGATCACGGAAACAAAACCGCGGCCCCTGCCGAGGTGACCGGTGCCGGGGTGACTGGTGCCGGGGTGACTGGTGCCGGGGTGACTGGTGCCGGGGTGACTGGTGCCGGGGTGACTGGTGCCGGGGTGACTGGTGCCGGGGTGACTGGTGCCGGGGTGACTGGTGCCGGGGTGACTGGTGCCGGGGTGACTGGTGCCGGGGTGACTGGTGCCGGGGTGACTGGTGCCGGAATTCGCTTAACCGAGCGCATCGTCCAGGGTCGCGAACCGCGGCAGCATCTCATCGAGACCGGTCAGCTCCAGAATCCGCAGGACTTGCGGAGACGAGCAGACTAGGCAGAAGACCGCTCCATGGGCGACGGCCTTCCTGCGCGCTGTGGCCAGCGCCGTGATGCCGGCCGAGTCGCAGAACGTCGTCTGCGACAAGTCGGCCACCACGATCCTCGCACCGTCCTGCTCGATAAGGCCGACGAGGCGGTCGCGCGCGTGATGCGCGTTGTTCGCGTCGACCTCGGCGGGGAACGTCACGATCGCATGTTTGCCCACCCACTCGACCGGCCAGCGTTCAACTGACACTACTCACCTTCCGCGTGCGAGGGCGGGGGGTGGGCACATCCGGGGCACCTTCGCGGGTGTCCACCGAAGGCCGCAGGCCGCAATGTTACCGAGGTGACGGGCGGGTTACTCAGGAACCTCCCGTACCACGGTTGCGGGGTCCTTGTCCTGGCGCAAGCCTTCGTAACGCGGATGCCTGAGCTGGCCCGCCGACGTCCATTCCGAGAATCCGATCTGGGCCACTAGCTCCGGCTTTACCCAGTGCACGCCCGACCTAGGCACCGGACCGGCTTGGAAGGGCGAAGCGTCGCGGGCCGACTCCAGCCGCCGCAGCAAGCCGGCGAGACTGGCCAGCGTCGCCGCATTGAAGCCGGTACCCACCTTGCCGGCCGAAACGAGGCGGCCAGCGCCGTCGTAGTAGCCGATCACCAGCGCGCCGAAACCCGTGCGCGTGCCTTGCGGGTCCGTGTAGCCGCCGATCACAAACTCCTGGCTGCTAAGGCACTTGAACTTCAGCCAGTCCTTGCTCCGTCCAGCCTGGTACGGCGACGCCGACCGCTTGGCGATCAGACCCTCCCAGCCCTTGCGGCAGGCCTCATCCCAGAACGGCTCGCCGTTACCGTCCATGTGCTCGGCAAACCTCACCGGCTCGGAGAACGACAGCAACTGACGCAGCAGCGGCTTTCGCTCGCGGAGTGGCAGCGACCGAACGTCGCGGTCGCCGATCGTGAGCACATCGAATAGGTAGTAGACGACGGGCACCCGCCGCAGCAGGTCGGCATCGGGATCGCGAACGCCGAGCCGCTGCTGCAGCTTGCCGAAGCTGGTCGCATCGCCGTCGAAGGCCACAATTTCGCCGTCGACCACGAAGTCGGCCGACGACTGACGGGCCAGTGCGTCATGTAGCTCCGGGTAGGTCGCGCTGACGTCGATCTGGTTCCTGGTCATCAGCGCGACCTCGCCGCTGGTCCGGTAGGTCAGGCAACGCTCCCCGTCGAACTTCCGCTCGTACATCCACGCGGGGTCGGAGAACCTGGCCTTGGTAAGCGTGGCCAGCTCAGGTGAGAGCCAGGTCCCCATCACGACATCAGACCATCACGAGTAGCAGTAAGAGTCGCTCGACGCGTCGCCACCCTCCAACCTGATCTGGTGTACCCGTCGGCCCCTGAATACATCTCCCTCAAGGAAGAACCGCTCGTCGAAGCTCAGCCCGCCGCCATCGGCCGCGTCAAGCTTGGTGAGCCAGGCACCGACGCCGTCCGGATAGAACTGCTCGTCCCAGGCCCCGTAGAGCGAGTTGGAGAAGTAGACCCGCTTGCCGTCGCGGCTGACTTCGACCATCTGCGGGCCGCCTGCCAGCGGCTGGTCGGGCCGAGTCGGATGCGCCACCCGTCCCACGATGCCGCCGATCCGCACCGACCCGGTCTCGCGCGGGTGGAACGGGTCGCTGACGTCGTACTGCTTCAGCTCACCGGTCCCCCAGCAGGACACGTACAGATACTGGTCGTCAACGGACAGCGCCAGGTCGGTGATTAGCGGCGGGACCGCTCCGAAGCCCTGCAGCAGCGGCGGGAGCTGCTCGGCTGGTGCTGGTTCGGCCGGGATCGAGATGACCTTGGTGGCGGCCCATTGCCCGGGGTTCTGCTCATCGGGATGCCAGAGCCAGATCGACGCGGACAGGTCTTCGACGCTGATCACGACACCGACGAACCCGTACTTCTTCGCGGGATCGTGCGCCGGGCGGAGCTCAAGGGCCATCTGATGCTGGTCACCGAGGTCGACGGTCTGGACGTGGCGGCGGCTCTGCATGTCCCAGAAGTGCAGCCGATGCCCGTACTTACGGCCGAGCAGCAGGTCGGGCACGATCCCGTCCTCGATCATCGAGGGCGTCGCCCATTCCGAGGTGACCAGCACGTTGTCGTTGATGTGCCACCAGACGTCGTAGGCCAGGTACTGGTCACCGCGGTCCTGCTCGAACTGGCCGATCACGTCGAATGACGAGTGGTCAAGCAGCGCCACGCCACCAGGGCCCTCCGCGCCGTCCGCGCCGCCGAGGCAGGACACGTACAAGTACCCAGGACCGCAGTGCACGGTGTGCGGGCGGGAGTAGCTGGCCCGCTTGCCAAGCTCGGAGGCGTCGAGCACCTTGGTTACCGTCGGCTGGGTCGGGGAGTCCAAGGTATCGAGTATGTAGATCCGTGACGAGCGGATGCCGGGAACCACGAGGTAGCGCCGGTCGCCGTGGTTGTGGTCGCCGGTCGGGCAGAGCGCGCTTGAGCAGGCGTTCCAGCCGAAGTGGTGCAGTTCGTCACCGAGGTGCGGCAACTCGGTGAAGCCGACCACCGACGCGTAGCTGACCGAGTCCGGATCGGTGTCGATCACCGCGATCGCGTCTGGCTGGTCGGCCGGGCGTGAAAACGCGGCCACGTAGGCGAGCTTCTCCGGCGGCCCGGCGGCTGCGTCCCGAGGCGACCGGTAGAACGTGGGGTCATGATGGTGCTCGTGGCCTTCACCGCCGGGACCGTGGTGGGCGTGCTCGTCAGCCATGACTATGTTCCTTCCCCGTTCGACGCGTCGAGCCTCATGCCAACATGATCGAGGCTAGTCGCGAACGACAGCGCAAGACAGTGTCTAGGCCCGCGTGCCGGGCGGCGGTAGCGCGCCTATCTCCATCGCCTTGGTCACAGCGGCGGTCCGGCCGGCCACCCCAAGCTTGGTGCAGGCTCGGGTCAGGTGGGTCTTCACGGTCGCTTCGCTGACGAAGAGCGCGCGCCCGATCTGCAGGTTGGTCAGCCCGCGCGCGACCAACGTCAGCACCTCGGTCTCCCGCGCGGACAGCGCATCCGGCTCGGGACTGCCTCGCCTGACCCTGGTGACGAGCCGCCCGGCGACCACGGGCGCGAGCACGGTCTCGCCCCTGGCCGCCGCCCGGACCGCCTGAACAAGATCAGCCCGAGGGGTGTCCTTTAGCAGGTAGCCGGTCGCCCCGGCCTCGACTGCCCTGATGATGTCGGAGTCGGTGTCGTAGGTGGTGAGCACGATGATCCGGGCGGCGTTGCCATCGGACCGCAGCCGGCCGATCGCCTCCACGCCGTCGCCGTGTGGCATCCGCAGATCCATCAAAATGACGTCAGGACCGTGCGCGGCCGCTAGCGCCACGGCCTCGGCACCCGAACCGGCCTCAGCCACCACGTCGATGTCAGCCTCGGCCGCTAGCATCCCCCGTAGGCCCTCACGAACCACCGGATGATCATCAGCGAGCAGCAACCTGATCCGGCCGACGCCAGCCCCGCCGACACCAGCCACGCCCGCACCAGCCACGCCCGCGCCGTTCACGCCACCTCCGCGATCACCGTCGTGCCCTCACCATGGGTGCTTCGCACGGTCAGCTTGCCGCCAACCTCGGCGACCCTGGCCCGCATGCCCCGCAGCCCGAAACCCTCACTGACCAGAGCCGAGTCGAACCCGATCCCCTCATCGGCGATTTCGAGCCTGGCGCCATCGCCCTGATAGCGCAGGCGAACTCGCACCGAACCCGCCTTGGCGTGCTTGCGCACGTTCGACAGCGCCTCTTGGCAGACCCTGAGCAATACCACCTCGGTGCCGGTGCCGAGCGAGGCCGGCTGACCGGTCACCGAGTACCGCGCCGAGATGCCAAGCTCCTGCCCGGCCTGGTCGGTCAGCCTCATGAGCGCGTCGGACAACGTCGCCGAGGCGAGCGCGGTCGGCGTCAGGCCCGCCACTAGCGCCCGGGCCTCGGCCAGGTTCTCTCGTGCGGTGCGGTCAGCCAATCCAAGCTGCTTCCTGGCCTGCGCCGGGTCGGACTCAATCACGGCCTCCGCCGCCTGCACAAGCATCACGATGCTGGTGAACCCCTGCGCAATCGTGTCATGAATCTCGCAGGCTAGCCGCTCGCGCTCGGCTAGCACGCCCGCTTCCCGGTTGGCCTCGGCAAGCTCGGCGCGAGTCTGATCAAGCTGGGCGATCAGTTCGGCCCGCTCGGCACTCTGGCTGATGATCCGCATGATCCAGGTGCCGAAGGCCACCGAGAACGCGACCCCAGCCACGGCGACCGCAAGCAGCGACTCGACCTCAGGCGCCGGGTCACCCTGAAACAGACCGACGATCGGCTGGGTCAGGCTCAGCGCGACGACGGCGACGACCGCTCGCCGGAACGGCAGCGTCATGAAACATTGCGGGCACAGTGCCAGCAAGATGAACGTGTCGGCACTGGTGAAACTCTGCGCAACGACGAGCAGGGGCAGCAGGCCGGCCAGGTAGATCGTTCCGCGCCACACCAGGTCGTGGTCGGCGAACATGGCCGGCCGCCCGAGCAACATGTACCACGGCACCATCGCGACCAGCGCCGCGCTGGCAAGCAGCCGGCCCGGCTCAGCGGCCGGACCGGCGACCTGCACGATACCCAGTACGGCGATCAGCACGACCGCGAAGTAGATGTCCCACCTTCGTTCGCCGCCAATCCAGGCGTCGGCCGCCGCGGCGTTACCCGGCCGGGCCGACTCCCCTGCGGGCGCGGAGGGCGCGACCTTCGCCTGATCGGTCATCGGCGGTCCATGCCCTGCCAGCGGAACGTCCTGATGCATATCACCAAGCTTGCGACCAGCCAGGCCCCGAGCACCAGAGCGACCCGGCCGTGCTCCCAGCCATGGGCTGGCTCGCTCGCCAGCAGCGAGTCCGGCAGGAACGCCGAACGGAGCCCTTGGCAGATCCACTTGAGCGGGAAGAACGCGGCGACCCGCTGCAGCCCGGCCGGTAGCTGGCTGAACACGAAGTAGACCCCGGAGATGAACGACAGCACGAGGTACGGCAGGTTCATCACGGCGACCGCACTGCGTGTCGAGGCCCTGACCAGGCAACTCAGCGCGATCCCGAGCAGGGAGCAGGTAGCCGCGCCGAGCACCAGTACCCAGGCGAGCGTCAGCCACCGGCCCGCCGTCTGTGGCAGGTGCAACCCGAGCAGCCCCACTCCGGCCGCGAGCAGCGCGGCAACCTCCAGAAAGCACACCACGAAGGCGAGAATCGCCTTTCCGGCGAAATAGCCGACCGGCGACAGTGGCGTGCCCGCGAGCCTGCCCAGCGTGCCGTCGTCACGATCGGCGGCAATGCTGACGCCAAGATTAACGAAGGTCGCCGACATCAGCCCGCTGGCGATGATTCCGGCGATGAAGTACTGCCGGAAATCGACTCCGGTATTCCCGATCTTGCCGTGGAAGATCTGGCCGAATAGCACCAGCAAGATAATCGGAAGAGCAAACGTGAAAACCACGGACTCCCTTTGCCGAAAAAATAGTTTTATCTCGACCAGCCCGCGCACGGCGGACTGCCTCAGCAGTGACGGGAGCCGGCCTGCGGTAGGTTCTGGCTGGATGCGGCCAGCCTCCGGCGCTGTCGCGATCATCGGAGTGCTCCAATCTGCGTGGTCGCGGCCGTCGGCTCGGGCTCGTGCCCGTCGGCCTTGGCGATCAGCTCGAGATACCTGTCTTCCAGCGAGGCCCTAGTGACCGAAAGGCCGGGAATCTCCGCGTCGGAATTGCCAGCAAGTTGCATAACGAATCGCGTGGGCGTGGTCGTCCGCACCGATCGCATCCCGTCCGGGGCCAGCCAGCTAATCGTCGCCTCGTCGTCTCTGCGACCAAGATCGGATGGCGGGCCGAGGGCGGCGACCCGGCCGCCAGCCAGCACCGCGACCCGGCCCGCTAGCGCCTCGGCCTCATCAAGGTAATGCGTGGTCAGCAGGATTGTCGTGCCGTCATGGGACAGCGCGGAGATCAACTCCCAGAACTGGCGGCGGGCTTGCGGGTCGAAGCCGGTCGTCGGCTCGTCGAGAAACAGTAGCTCCGGCCGGCCCACGATCCCGATCGCCACGTCGACCCGGCGACGCTGCCCGCCAGAGAGCCGGCGCAGCCGCTGGCCGGCCTGCTCGGTCATGCCGACGGCGGCGATCACCTCGTCGGGGTCGCGCGGCCTGGGGAAGTACGCGCCGTACTGGGTGACCATCTCGCGCACGGTCAACTCGCCGGTCGCCGAGTCCGACTGCGGCACTATGCCGATCCTGGCCCGCCAGGCCCGGTCGCCAGCAGCCGGGTCGATGCCGAGCACGCTAACGTCGCCGCCGTCCCGGCGCCGGTGCCCTTCGAGTATCTCCACCGTCGTGGTCTTGCCGGCCCCGTTGGGGCCAAGCAGCGCGAACACTTCGCCGCGCTCGATGTCGAGGTCGATGCCGTCCACCGCCACCTTGCCCCGGTACTGCTTGCGCAGGCCGCGAACTTGAATAGCCGCATGGGCAGGCCCGCCAATTGTGTGTGCCATACCTTGATGCTCGGCCGGGGGCCCGCAGCACCGCGTCGCCCGGACCGGCAGTCTGCTGTCATCCGTTTGGCTGACGGCAACTCAAGCCCGCAGGATGACGAAGCGATCGGATCTCGCGGCTACCCTGGTGCCGTGTCAGCGGTGTATGCGTGGCTGCGTCGCCACCCCCGGCTGGTGGACGGTGTGCTCGCCGTGCCGATCGGGCTGGGCGGCATCGCGACCGGGGTCGCCTTGCAGCGCTTCGTTCTCATTCTCATCTCGCTCGGGCTGACGATCCCCATCGTGGTGCGCCGGTCGCACCCGGTCGGCGCGTTTGCCACGGCGATTGTTGCCGGGTTGGCCCAGGTCATAATCGTCGGGGGCCGGCCGGTGGTCTCGGACATCGCCATCGTCATTTTGCTGTACACGCTGGCCGCGTATTCGACTAGGCGCAACTCGGTGATCGGGCTCGCCGTCTGCTTGTCCGGGTCGGCAGTCGAGCTATTCGAGCTGCAACTTCCTCGCCTGATCGCCCAGTGGGAATGGCTGATCTTCGGCTATCTGATGTTCGCCGGTCCATGCATGATCGCCTGGGTGCTCGGCGACTCGACCAGGTACCGCCGCGCCTACTACACCAACCTGGAAGAGCGGGCGGCCAGGCTTGAGCGGGAAAGGGACGCGCACGCCCAGATCGCCGCCGCCGCCGAGCGGGCCAGGATCGCGCGAGAGCTGCACGACGTGGTCGCGCACAACGTCAGCGTGATGGTGGTGCAGGCCGACGGCGCCGCCTACGCGCTCGGGACCGACCCGGTGCGGACCCGCCAGGCGCTCGCCGCGATCTCGGCGACCGGACGTCAGGCGCTGACCGAGATGCGGGCGCTGCTCGGCGTGCTGCGCCGCGGCGACGACGGCGGGCTCGCCGTGCTCGCGCCGATGCCCGGACTGGGCCAGCTCGACGAACTGCTCGATCAGGCCAGGGCAGCCGGGTTGCCGGTCACCTGCTCGATCGAGGGCAGGGTCAGGCCACTCGTCGCTGGCACAGCGCTGACCGCGTACCGGATCATCCAGGAATCGCTGACCAACATCCGCAAGCATGCCGGCGGCATGGCGTGCGCTGATGTCGTCCTGCGTTATACCGACACCGCGATCGAGCTAGCGATCACCGACAACGGAATCGGCGCCACCGCCGCCTGCGACGGTGCGGGCCACGGCCTGACCGGGATGAGCGAGCGGGCCGCGATGTACGGCGGCTCCGTACAAGCCGGGCCGCGACCCGGCGGCGGCTTCGAGGTCACGGCCACTCTGCCGATCGCGGAAGTGCACGCGGGCTCGCATGACGAGTGCGGTCCGACAACGGGTGCAGCATGACCATCCGCATCCTGCTGGTTGACGACCAGGAACTGGTGCGAGTCGGCTTTCGCATGGTGCTCGATGCTCAGCCGGACATGACCGTCGTCGGCGAGGCCGGCGACGGCATAGCCGCCGTCGCCGCGCTGCGCTGCACGCCCGCCGACGTCGTCGTGATGGACGTGCGGATGCCCAGGCTAGACGGCATCGAGACGACCAGGCGGATCTGCCAGGCGGGTGACCGGCCCAGGGTGCTCATGCTGACGACCTTCGACCTCGACGAGTACGCGTTCGCCGCGCTGAAAGCGGGGGCAAGCGGATTCTTGCTCAAGGACGTGCCGCCGGAGGAGCTGCTGTTCGGCATCAGGGCAGTGCACTCCGGCGACGCGGTGGTGGCCCCGTCGACGACACGGCGGCTGATCGACAGGTTCGCGCCCATGCTGCCGAGCGGGGCGGGCGACGCCGAGCCCGACCTGGCCGGCTTGACCAGCCGGGAACGTGAGGTGCTCGCGCTGATCGCGCAGGGCCTGTCGAACACCGAGATCGCCGACCGGCTGTTCGTCTCCGAGGCGACTGTGAAGACCCACGTCGGCCGGGTGCTCTCCAAGCTAGGCCTGCGCGACCGGGTGCAAGCAGTCGTATTCGCCTACGAGACCGGCCTAGTAAAGGCCCGCGGCTCCAGCTGACCTGGAGCTGACCCGGGCCTGCTGACCCGCCGCGTCCCCGTCTGGGCTCCCCCGGCCCGTCTCACTAATGATCTTGGAAGTTTCGGTCCGGTATGCGGAGGCAATCTTCCAAGATCACGGGACGACCCGCCCCCCCACGACGACCCACTGCGCTTGACATATATCGTGCTTGCTAACTATAGTTAGCTACAGATAACACAGGGAGGATCCCGATGAACGACTACCGCGCAGCCGGGCAGGAACTGCAGGGCCAGGTCCTAGCCGCCGCCCGCAAGGGCCAGCAGCGGATGGCAAGCACGGTCAAGAACGTGACGGCCGCCGCGCAGCACATCAGGCCACAGCTGGCCAACTTGCCTAAGCCCACGTTGAACCTCTCGGCGCTGCCCGGGCAGGCGCAGCTCCGCGAGAAGGCACCAGCGCTCGTCGCTAAGTTGCCCGGCAGGCTGCAGACCAAACTGCCGAGCCCCGACCAGCTGAGGGCTGGCGCGCAGGAATTGGCCGGCCACGCGCGCACCGTCCAGCGCCGCGTCGTTGACCAGGTACGCACCGTCGCCACCCCGCTGGCGCACCAGGCCGCATCGAGGCTGTCACAGCTCGGCACGCCCGACGCGAAGCCCGCGCCTTCGGTCAACACCAAGACGACGACGAGGGTCAGCGAAGTGACCGTGGCCAAGGATGACAAGGCCGACACCGCCAAGGCCGACACCGCCAAGGCCGATAAGGCCAAGGCCGATAAGGCCAAGGACGGCGACGCGGCCACGTCCAAGACGCGGTCGACCTCGGCAGCCGGGAAGCCAAGGACCAAGCCGGCGGACAAGTAAACCCGCAGCGGAGAACGCGGCTGGGCGCGGTCGACACAGCAACAGTGTCGGCCGCGCCTTACCATCTCGATCGAGGCGATCACTGTCTAGGCGATCACTATCTAGGCGATCACTATCTAGGCGATCACTGTCGAGGGCTCACAGACGCGAGGAAACGGTGTGAAAGAACCCTGGGATGCTCAGATGGAGGCGCTCGGCGGCTTCATTCGCAAGCAGCGCAAGCAAGCCAATCTGTCGCTGCGTCAGCTAGCGGAGAAGACGAGGCTGTCCAACCCGTACCTGAGCCAGATCGAGCGGGGTCTGCATCAGCCATCAATGCGCGTCATCAAGCTGATCGCCGATGCGTTGAACGTCTCCGCTGAGACGCTGCTGACCCAGGCCGGACTGCTGCACCACGGCGAGGACGGCACCGGCAAGAACGACCCGCCGACCCCCGCGGTCGAAGACGCGATCAGCGGCGACTACCGGCTATCCGAGCAACAAAAGTCAGCCCTCATCTCGGTCTACCGGAGCATGCTCGGCAGCGATTGACCCGTATCCCCGGCCGTGTCAAATATCGCCCTGACACAGACTTATCGGTGCGAACATCACGAAGTGTAGGCGTGTGCGCAGCGGGAGCATTACGATACATCAGCGTGACCGATCAGAGCCCGGCGGCAGCACCGCTGCCTCAGCGTCGGCCGCCCCAAGACGGCGGCCCCGGCGGCTCCCCTGGCTCCGGCAGCCCGGGCAGCCCGGGCAGCCCGGGCGGTCCCGGCGGCTCCGGACTCGGACTACCGCGCAGGACGAGCGCCGTACGGCGAGTCGGCAGGCACCGCAGTACGCACCGGATCAGCGTGGCGTCGGATGCGCCCGCTCTAGTACTAGCGATACCAGGACAAGGCACCGAAGCGGCCACCGAACTCGCCGACCGCATCGCCGAGTCAGCCGCCGAGTCCTGCCCGGGCGTGGACATAAGGATCGGCTACCTCAGCGGCACGGAGGACAGCCTGGCGAGCGCGCTTTCCTGGACGTCGCCAAATGGCGGCCGAGCGTCCACCCCGAAGGCCGTGGTAGTGCCGCTGCTCGCCGGCCCGCACCCGGCGTTTGACATGCAGATCGCGGCGACCCTCTCGCGGACAGCCGCGCCGGTGATGCTGGCAACCCACCTCGGGCCGCATCCGCTGCTAGCTGGCGCCTTGCACGATCGACTCTCCGAGGTTGGCCTGGCCCGGGCCAGCCGAGCGCGCGGCCTGAACATCGCCGCGGGGTCGAACGGCGTGCTCCTTATCGCCGACCGCGGGCCACAAGCAATCAACGACGCCGGCGTCACCGCCGTCCTGCTAGCGGCCCGGCTGGCGGTTCCGGTCGTTCCCGCCTCCCTCGGCGACACGAACAGCATCAGGGGCGCGCTCGAAAGGCTCAGCGAAGCCGGGGCAAGCCACCCGGCGATCGCGCCCTGCCTGATCGGCCCGGAGACCGATCCGAACGAGCTTACCCAGATCAGTTCGGCCATTGACGCGCCCTGTGCGGCGCCGCTGCGAGCCCACCCCGCCGTCGCGCAACTCGTCGCTGTCCGCTATGGCGAGGCGTCTGGCACGGATCAGCGTCGCCAGCCATTGACAGACCTGCCAGTTGTGCGCTGAGGTAACAATCGTGCGCATCCCGGCGGCGCTCTAGCAGAGCGGCCCGATCGATCAGTACTGATCGATCAGTACCGATCGATCAAGGACCGACTGCTAGCACCGGGACGAGCCTCCTTCGATCATCTGGATTACGCTGGCCGCATTCTGCGACCGCGTCAACACGTTCGGCAAAGGGGAATCTGCATGTCCGAGTGGAACGCGATGACATACGAGGGCAAACCCACCATCCTTCGCGTGGTGCGGGACCAGGCCAATCAGATGTTCACGCTGGCCGACCAGCCCGACGCCTGGGAAGCCAAGACCGCCTGCGAGAGCTGGGAAGTCAGGGATGTCATCGGACATCTCGTCGACACCATGGAGGGCTATTTCAAGGCGTTCGAGGTAGCCAGGTCAGGCGCCTCGGCAGAAAACGCCTACGGTCTGCTCGGCATGCACGAGCGGGCGGGTGACCATGCGCGCGCCTTCCGCCACCTGTCACAGCAGGAAATGATGACCCGGGTCCGCGCCGACCTCGACAAGATGATGGGCATTCTCGAGCCGCTCAGCGAAGAAGAGTGGACGTCGATGATCGTGCCGCACTTCTACATGGGCCCGGTGCCCGCGTTCATCTACGCGGCCGGCCAGCTCATGGACTACGGCGTGCACACCTGGGACATTCGTGAGGGTAGCGGCAGGCCACACGCCCTCGACGCCGACGCCGCCGACCTGCTCGTGCCGTTCATGTTCATCATCTGGCAGTCGACGATCCACCCCGACTCGGACACCTCGCCGTTCACGATCGGGGTCCGGGTCAGCGGCCGCAACGGCGGCGACACCCGGGTCACGGTCAGCGAGTCGGGCATGACCTACGAGGCCGGTGACATCAGCGACTTGCCCGCCGTCATCGAGTTCGACCCGGCGGCCCTAGTCCTCACCGCGTTCGGCCGCATCAACGGCGGCACCGCGAGCGGCGACACGGCCCTAGCCAACCGCTTCCTCAACCTCTTCTACCGGATCTAACCGCAATCCCCGAACAGCGTGGGCCCCAAGCTGCCGCTATAGCGACGTCGTGGGCCCCTAGCTGTTCGTCGGGCGCGGGCTGCCCGTCGCAGCGTGGGCCCCTTACTGCTGGTATAGCGACAGCTTGGGGCCCACGCTGCGACTGGCCGGTTGCCCCGAACGGAGCGGGGCGCTACCCGCCGGCCTCCGCGTCGTACTCACCTGGCTGGTGACCGGCCGGGAGCCGGTGCTTAGCGATGCGCGCGGTCGGCGTGCGCGGCAGTTCATCGATCACCTGCCAGAACCTCGGTACCTTGAACCCCGACAGCCTCTCCGCCGCGTATCCCCGCAACCCGGCAAGATCGAGATCCGCCCCCGGCGCCACCACCACGAACGCCTTGATCTCCTCCTCGGTCAGATCCGAGGCCACGCCCACAACGGCCGACTCAAGCACAGCCGGGTGAGCGTCCAGCACCTCCTCGACTTCAAGCGGCGACAGGTTCTCCCCCCGGCGGCGCAACACCTCCTTGCGCCGGCCCACAAACGTGTAGGTGCCATCGGCGTGGACCGTCACGAGGTCGCCGGTCCGCAGCCAGCCGTCCGGCGTCAGCACGGCAGCCGTTTCCTCTGGCATGCCGAGGTAACCGGGTGTGACCACCGGGTTCCGCAGCAGCATCTCCCCGGTCTCGGCCGACATCGACCTCCACCATCTGCGACTTGACCTCGGGACCATCACCGACCGCATCGACCGCATCGACCGCGACCACCTTGGCCTCGTTGATCGTCCCGAGGTACGGATGCTGCCTGACCGCCCCGAGCGTGCCGTATGGTCGCGAGCCTCGCGGCCAGATCAGCCCGTACGGCGACTCCGACATCGCGTAGCCGACCACGATCTGGATACCGAACCTGCGCTCCATCTCCTCCTGCCTGGCTCGCTCGGGCGCCGGCCCGGTGTAGCACAGCCGCAGCGGGTTGTCGGCGTCGTCCGGCCGCTCGGGCTGTCGCATCAGGATCTCCAGCATCGCTCCGATCGCGTTGAACTCCGTCGCGCCGTGCCGCCGAGCCTCGTCGATGAACCCACTGGCCGCGAACCGTGGCAGCAACACGAGCCCTGCACCGCACGACAGCGACCCGAGCACCGAGTAAATCGGCGCGTTGATGTGGAACAGCGGCAACGACGTCATCAGCCGGTCCTGCGCGGTCAAACCCATCCAGAACGGAAAGCCCTCTGCCGCCATCACGTACGCCCGGTGCGTCTGCATGACCAGCTTGGACCGCCCCGTCGTGCCTGAGGTCGGGATCAGCACGGCCAAGTCATCCGGCCGCACATTGGCGCGCGGCAGGCCAGCGGGCTCGGCTCGACCAGCCTCGTCATCAAGTCGATTTACATTCATAACGAATCGCACCCGCCGGCCACCGTCCCCGGCCTGGCGCACCGCCTCGGTGATCACCGGTTCGAGTTCGGCGTCGGTCAGCACCGCAAGCGGCTCAACTTGCCCGATAAGCCCGGTGATCTCGGCGAGACGGCTGCCCGGGTTAACGGGTACGCAGATGGCCCCGATCGACGCCAGCGCGAGCCAGCTCAGCAGGTAGGCGGGTCTGTTCCGGGCGGTCAGCAGGACCATGTCGCTGGAGCCGATCCCGGTCTCAATGAGCGCGGTGGCCATCGCCGCCACCTTGCCGGCCACCTGGCCGAACGTCAGCGTCACCTCGTCGGTGCGCAGCCAGATCCCGTCGGGATCTCGCTGCGCGGCCCGGTTGATCAGCCGCGGGATCGTGCCGCTGTAGCCCAGAACGGAGGTGCCAAAAGCGTTGTCATCGATCATGGCTGAACCATAAGGCCGACTGCGGCCGACCCGCGGATGCAGGCCGGCCACAGCGAATGGCTGGTAGTCGGAGTTCGCTACGGCGACGGAATCCCGCTGGCCGGAGCGTCGGGCTGAGGCGTGGTCACCGCAGTGATCGCGCCCGTCGGTGTGTCATCGGTAATGAACACGGCGCCCGTCGGCACGAGCATCCCGTTCTTGATAACACCCATGTAGGCGCCGGTGACGCCGTTGTGGTCGGTGGCTGAGTACGCGAACGGCGCCACGGCGACGTCCTCCGGCAGGCCGGCGTTGATCGCGTTGATCAGATCCTGCCGGGTCGGGTTGCGGCCTGCCTTGAACATCGCCTGGACGAACGTGTAGCCGGTCGAGAGGCCGTACAGCACGTTGCCGTCCAGCGGGTACTTGGTCAGGTACTGGGCGTGGATCTTGGTCCAGAGCTGGATCCAGCTGTTTGACGTCTCTGCGGTCGACGGCAGGTAGCCGTCGGTGATGATGCCCTGCGTCAGCGCGTTGCCGAACCCGGCGGTCTTGTTCTTGGCGAACGAGGCGAGCAGGCCGGCCAGCGTGATCGGGTCGGAACCGACGTCGCTGACCACAAGCTGCGGGTTGTACTTAAGCCCGAGCATGGTGAGCTTCATCAGCGCGGTGAACGCGGGGACGGTGAACGACACGACGACCTGGGCTCCCGCGGCCTTGAGGGCGGCGATCTGCGGCCCGATCTTGATGTTCGTCGGGACGTAATTCTCCTTGGCCACGATCTGAGACTTCGGGATCTCGTAGGACAGGCCCTTGACGCCATCCTGGCCGAATTCGTCGTTCTGGTAGAAGAACCCGATCTTCTTGCCCTTGAAGTGCTGCTCGATGTAGCTGCCGAGGATCTTGCCCTCACGGACGTAGTCAAGCTGCCAGCCGAACGTGTCAGGCAGCGTGGACGGGGCGTTCCAGCACTCGCAGCCTGAAGCGACGAACACGTCGGGCACGTGCTCGCTGTTGATGAACTGGGCGACGGCCAGGTGGGTCGGCGTGCCCAGTCCGTTGAAAATGGCGTAGACGTTGTCCTGCAAGATGAGCTGGTGCACCACCGTCGAGGTGAGCGACGGGTTGTACTGGTCGTTCAGATACTTGTACACGATCTTGCGGCCAAAGATGCCGCCGTGCGCGTTCACGTACTGGAAGTACGCGTTGGCGGACGGCGCGATCTCGCTGTAGCCAGGTGCGGCGATGCCGGTGAGCGGCTGGTGGCTGCCGATCGTGATCGTCGTCTTAGAGATGCCAGGGGCCGAGTTCGTCAGCGCGGCGCTGCCGCCGTTCGACTTGCCATTTGATGACGACGAGCTACAGGCGGCGGCCGCCAGGCTCAAGGCGGCGAGTCCGGCGACTACCGCCGCCAGTCTCGCCGAATGCGATCTGATCATCTTCTCCCTTTCTCCTTGCGGTCTGCCGTCGGCGATCGCCGACGCCACGAGGTCAGTGCGTTTGCCGACGAATCGGGTGGCGGGCCGGTGACCGCGTTCTCGCCCCCGCGGACCAGTGGGCCAACCAGCCTGGTCAGCCCGCCTTGGATGCCGCGCGGGAAAAGCAGCATCACGACGATCAGCACAACGCCATAGACCGATGATCGGGATGAACTGGCTCGTCGTCTGGCTCGCGATGCCGTGGCTCGTCACGACATCTTCCAGGTAGATAGGCGCGAGGTAGAGCAGCGCGGCACCCCAGATCGCGCCACCCAGGCTGCCGAGCCCGCCCAGCACGGCGGCGGTCAAGAGCTGGATCGACAGGCCGAGCGAGAACAACCCGGGCGAGACTGTGCCGTTGACGGCCGCGAGCAGGACGCCGCCAAGGCCCGCGCAGGCCGCGCTGACGATGAAAGCGAGTATCTGCAGCCTCGCCACGTTGAGCCCGGACAGGGCCGCGGCTACCTCGTCATCCCTGATCGCCCGCCATGACCGGCCCACCCGGCTGCGCACCAAGTTGGCCAGCAGCACAAGCGCGATGAGCGCGCACCCGCAGTTCAGCCAGGCCTGCCAGCGCTGCGGCGAGAAATTAACGCCGAGGAAGGCCGGCGTGGTGATGAAGAAGCCAAGGCCCTGGTCGCCGCCCAGAAAGCTCTCGAACCTAGTCGCCAAGTCCGGCAGGGCAACGGCGAGCATGAGCGTCGCGCCCGCCAGATAAGGCCCGCGGAGCCGAGCCGCCGCGACGCCGAATAGGGCGCCAGCCGCCGCCGCCGCAAGCGCCGCGACAACGATGATGGCGGCCAGCGGCCAGTGCAGATGAATGAAGAGCACCGCCCCCATGTAGCCGCCGACGGCCATGAAGGCACCGTTGCCGATCGAGATCTGGCCGGACAGACCGATCAACACGGTCAATCCCGCGACCGCGACCACGTACGCCGCCACGAACGCCAGCTCGAAGTCGCGGAAACTGCTGATGCTAGTTGAGAGGCCGACGATCACCACCGCGCCGACCAGCGCGATCACGCTGTGCCTGAGCAGTGTCGACCTGCGCAGCCAGGGCCAGGCCCGGATGCCGGGGGTGACGACTATCTGCTCAGTCGGAGGAGTGCTAGCCATAGCGGTCACACCCGCCTAACCGGCGCCGAGGAGAACAGGCCGCTAGGTCTCAACATCAGCACGACCAGCAGCGCGGCCAGCCCGAACAGGTTGAAGACGTCGCTGCCTAGGTAACCGCCGGCGTAGCTGAGCACCACGCCGAGGATCAGGCCGCCCGCGACCGCGCCGACCGGGCTCTCCAGGCCGCCGATCACGGCTGCGGTGAAACCGAGCACGAAGATCGTGTCCATGCTGTTCGGGCTGAGCAGCGTCGAGGGGCTGACCAGCATCCCGGCCAGCGCGCCGAGCAGGCCGGCCAGCGCCCAGCCGAGCGTGAGCATCCGGCCGACCCTGACCCCGAGCAACCTGGCCACCGGCGAGTTGAACGCGGTGGCGCGCAGCCGCAGCCCGATCGAGGTGTACCGGAACACCGCGGCGAGCAGGCCGGCCGCGGCCAGCACGGCCACGCCGGTGAAGACGTCGTTCCAGGTGATGCCGAGCGCGACCTTGTTGATCGAAAGGCCGTTGGGCGAGTACGGCTCAGGAAACGAGCGGTTGTTGCCGCCAAAGAACAGCCCCGCCACACCTTCGATGCCGATCAGCAGGCCGATGGTGACGATCACCGCGTTCAGCGGCGGCTTGCCGGTCACCTGGCGGACGACGACGCGCTCGACCACGGCGCCGAGCGCGAGCCCGGATATCAGCGCCACGACGAACGCCAGCCAGTAGTTCCCCGTGGCGTAGACGACCTCGAGCGCGACGAACGAGGTCAGCATCGCCATCGCGCCTTGGGAGTAGTTCAGCACCCGGGTGCCGCGCCAGATCAGCACGAGCGACAGCGCGATCGCCGCGTAGATCATCCCCGCGCTCAGTCCTTCGAGCGTGAAGTTAAGGAACTCGACCATCCAGTCCTTCCTTTAAAAGCCCAGGTAGTGCCGTCGAAGCGCCTCGTCGGCCGCAAGCTGGCCAGCCGGGGCCGTGGCGACCACGGCGCCAAGGTTAAGCACGACGCCGGTGTCGGCGATCGCGAGCGCGCTCCTGGCGTTCTGCTCGACCAGGATGATCGTCAGGTTGGTGTCGTCCTTGAGCCGCCTGATCAAGTCGAGCACGTCGCGCACGATTTTCGGCGCGAGGCCAAGCGACGGTTCATCGAGCAGCAGCACCCGGGGGTCGGTGGCGAGCGCCCTCGCGATCACCAGCATCTGCCGCTCGCCGCCGGACAGCGTCCCGGCCGCGAGGTTCTTACGGTCCGCCAGGACGCGGAACCGCTCGTAGAGGTCAGCCAGGGCGGCGGCGCGCTCCGCGCGTCGCCTGAGCAACAGTCCTAGCTGCAGGTTCTCGGCCACGGTCAACTCGGTGATCACGCCCTGACCTTCGGGCACGTGCGCGACTCCGGCCCGGCTGACCTCCTCTGGTCGTTGCCCGGCCAAGTTGGTGTCGTCCAGCCGGATCTGACCCTGGCTCGGCTTGATCGAGCCGTCGATCGCGCGCAGCAGCGTGGTCTTGCCCGCGCCGTTGGCGCCGAGCACGGCGGTAATCGTGCCGGCCGGGGCGGTGATCGACACGCTGCGCAGCACGCGTACGGCACCGTATCCGGCCGACACTTCGCGGACTTCGAGGGAGGCTCGCAGCTACTCATGCAGCGCTCCCAGATAGGCCTCGGTGACCAGCGGATCGGCCTGAACTTCGGCCGGACTTCCCTGGGCGATCAGCACGCCGAAGTCGAGCACGAAGATGTGATCGCAGACCGACATCATCAGGTCCATCCGGTGCTCGATCACCAGCACGCCCGCGTCCCTGGCGATCTCGGTGATCAGCTCGCCAAGCTCGGGTAGCTCGTCTTCGGCCAGGCCGCTGGCCGGCTCGTCGAGCAGCAGCAACCGGGGCGCCCCGGCCAGCGCTCGCGCGAGTGCCACCCGCTTGCGGGAACCGTGCGGCAGCGTGCCTGGCATCCGGTCGGCCAGGTCGGCGACACCGACCCGATCGAGCGCGGCCATCGCCGTTTCGCGCAGCCTGCGCTCGTCACGGTCGGATCTCGGCAGTCCCCCGAGCGCGGCCCAGAACCCGGCTTTGGCCCGGACGCCGGCTCCGACCATGACGTTCTCGGCCACGGTCAACCCGCTGAACAAGCCCACCGATTGCAGCGTGCGACCGATCCCGAGACCGGCAAGCTGGTCAGAGCGGACCCGGGCCAGGTTCTTGCCCTCGAACGAGATCTCGCCAGCCTGCGGCTTGACGAACCCGCAGATCGCGTTCAGCAAAGTGGTCTTGCCTGCACCATTCGGTCCGATGATTCCGGTCACCCCGGCTGGAGCGGCAGTCAGCGAGACATTATCGAGCGCGGTCAGGCTCTCGAACTTGACGACGAGACCCCTGACGTCCAAGGAGTCATGACCCAATGGGCAACCAATCCTTGCACTGGGAATGCGAAAACTTTTCAACGACACGATTCACGGGCGAACAGCTAGCACGCAACCGCAGCGCTCCATTGTGGCTGAACCGTAACCAAGCAGGGTTTGATGACGTACCGCAAGGTACCAGCAAGCACATCGATGACACACAAGCCACGCTCACCCGCACACATGCCAGAATCAGCACCAGAGCCGGTCGCGGCTGTCGGTGGGTGGAGGACCCGTGAGCGAACACCAGACCGCACCAGGTGGCATGCTCGGCCAACTGCTGCGGGGACACCGTCAGGCAGTTGGGCTAAGTCAGGAGGAGCTAGCCGAGAAGGCCGGTGTCAGCGTCCGGACGATCGCCAACATCGAGCACGGCCGGATCAGCAGGCCGCACCGGCGCTCGGTGCTGTCGCTGGCCGATGCGCTGAGGCTGACCCAGCCCGATCGGGACCTGCTGGACCGCGCGTCCCGTCAGCTAGCCAACGGCCGGGTCGCGCCCGCGGTGGTTGCGTCCGCGATGGTTGCGCCCGCCGTAGTACCGCGCCAGCTACCGGCCGCGCCGTCGCATTTCGCGGGCCGGTCCGGCGAGCTAGCCGCGCTTGCCCGCCTGCTCGATGACCGAGCGTCTCCCGCCAGAACTGTACTGATCTCGGTGATCGGCGGTACGGCCGGGATCGGCAAGACAGCGCTCGCGTTGCACTGGGCCCATCGGGTCGCTGACCGGTTCGCCGACGGGCAGCTCTATGTGAACCTGCGTGGCTTCGGCCCGTCTGGACCGCCGATGCGGCCCGGGGAGGCCTTACGCGGCTTCCTCAACGCCCTTGGCGTGCCGGCGGACCGGGTGCCCGCCGCCGAGAGCGCGCAAGGCGCGTTGTATCGCAGCGTCCTAGCGCGGCGGAGCATGCTGATCGTGCTCGACAACGCCCGCGATGCGGACCAGGTGCGTCCGCTGCTGCCAGGAAGCCCCACCTGCGTCGTGGTTATCACCAGCCGCAGTCAGATGATCGGGCTGATGGCTGCCGACAACGCGCGGCCGCTGCATCTGAACGTGCTGACTCCGGCCGACGGTTTGGAGCTGCTGACCCGCCGGCTCGGGTCGCAGCGGCTAGCGGCCGACCCGCAGGCGGCACTTGACCTGGTCACGCTCTGCGCCCGGCTGCCCCTCGCCCTCGCCATCGTGGCCGGCCGGGCCGCCGCTAACCCGGCGCTGACGCTGCGGCACCTGGCCGGTGACCTGCGAGCAGAGGCCCCGAGGCTGGACGCGCTGGACACTGGCGAGGCCGCTACCAGCCTGCGCACCGTGCTGTCCTGGTCCTACCAGGAGCTGAGCGGCCAGGCCGCACGGATGTTCCGGCTGCTCGGCCTGCATTCCGGCCCTGACATCGCGGTCGCCGCGGCGGCCGCTCTGGCCGGGCAGACCAGGCAGCAGGCCAGGCGGCTGCTGGCCGAACTGACCGCATCCCAGGTGCTCGCCGAGCACGCGCCGGGACGATTCACCTGCCATGACCTGCTCCGCGCCTACGCCGCCGAGCAGACGGCCCGCTGCGACGGTCCAGCCGATCGGCGCGCAGCGGTGGGCCGGATGCTCGACTACTACCTGCATAGCGCGCACCGGGCGGCCCAGGCGCTCGACCCGACCCGGTGCCCGTTCAGCCTGCCTCCGGAGCGGCCAGGCACCGAGGCCGAGCACTTTCCCGACAGCGGACAAGCCCTGGCCTGGCTGCGAACCGAACGCCAGGCGCTGCTCGCGGCGGCAAGGCTGGCGGCGACCTGGAAACTGGACAGCTACGTCTGGCAGATTCCGCTCGCGCTCACCGACTACCTCGACCGCCATGGTCACTGGGCCGAGGCAGCCAGTGCCTACGAAGCATCCGTGACCGCGGCCCGCCGGCTCGGCGACCACGCGGCCCAGGCGCGCATGCTGCGCTACCTGGGCGAGGCGAAGGGCCGCCTCGGTCGGCCCGAGGAGGCCTACCGTGACCTAACGCAAGCACTGGCCATGCGGGACGAGCTTGGCGACCTGGAAGGGAAGGCGATATGTCATGTCGACCTCTCGTGGGTGTTCGAGCTCAAGGGAGATCTCATCCAAGCGCTGCATCACGGCCGGGTCGCCCTCAGCATCTTCATCGCGACCGGTCAGCGTAAGCAACAAGCGGCGGCACTCAACCGGCTCGGCTGGTATCAGGCGCACCTCGGCAGCTACGCGGAAGCACTCACGAGTTGCAAGCAGGCACTAGAAATTAGCGTCGAGCTTGGCGACCAGCACGGTCAGGCCGCCGCCCTCGACAGCATCGGCTACGCCTACCATCACCTCGGCAACCACGAAGCCGCGGTCAGGTACTACAACGAGACACTCGAGATGGTGGTCGAACTGCACGAGCCGTACCACGAGGCCGTCGTACTCGATCACCTCGGTGACGCTCACGCCGCGGACGGCGACCTCGCCCAGGCGGGCCGTGACTGGGAACGAGCGCTCACCAGGCTCGACTCGCTGCACCACCCAGACGCCGACCAGGTCCGCGCCAAGCTCGCCGACACGGAGGAAATGCACGAGCATGTTTACGAACGACAGCGATGCGATGCGGACGATCGCGGGTCTGCAGGCGAATGAGGCGAAGCAGGCCCTGACGGCGGCAGTAACGGGCTTCGGGCAGGAGGCCGTCGACGAGTTGGTCAATGAGTCGGTACAGCCCAGCCGCGGTCTTCCGGGCAAGACGTCGGTGTATCACGTAATCGATGCCCTCACCTCAGACGAGGCGAAGACCGCACTCGGGCTTCTAGTGGATCGATATGGGCACGTGCGTGTTGAGCCAGTACTTGTGGGAGCGAAGCCGCGGGACGTCTCACTCGGCTTGTAGATCCTCCCGACCTGGCCAGGCCGCACCTGACTGCGCCTTGTCCTTAGCGGCGATGATGATGATGGCTAGGACCACCATCGCGATCGTCAGCACAACCAGCACACCGAGGTGGTCGGAATCGCGCCGTCGATGACGGTGGCTCGCTGCTAACGACCGTATCCGTAAGCCTGGTGGCGGAGGCGGACAGCTGGTTGTAGGTACCCGTCCCTGCCTGCTATTCCGTTGATGCGGGATAGCTTTCGGGCTTCCTGCACAGCCTCAGAGCCCGCTTCGGCGGGCTCTTTGTGCGTCTATGGCCGAGCTCGCGGCGTCCTGGATCAGGCAGAGGCTAGGTCGTGCAGGGCTCGGGCCGTGGCGAGCGAAGTTTCCACGGCGAGCAGCCGTGGCTCCTCCTCCCCCGCGATCGCCGCGTTGAAATGCCGCAGCGCGGCGGTGAACGCGGGCTCCACCACAGTCGGCGGGAACGTGACGGTCTCGCCGCCGGTCGGGTGAAGCACGACGGCGTCGCCGGCCCGGGGATGGAACAGGTTGCTCACGTGGATCTGGCCCTTGTCGCCGAGCAGGCGGGAGAACGTCTCGACGCCGCGCCGCATGCCGCACGACAGCAGCAGCCGCCGCCCGCCCGAGTACCCGAGCGACCCCCAGGTCTCGATGTCAACGCCCCCCGCCTCCTGTCCAGCACCGCCGGCCACGACCCGCGTCGCCCAGGCGCCCTCGTGCTCGCCGAAGAACTCCTGCGCCAGCCGAACCGGATAGCAGCCAACGTCGCGCAGCGCGCCGCCTTCCAGGGCGGCCGACAGCCTGATGTTGTCCGGCCTGCTCACGGTGAAGTGGAAGTCCGACTGCACCTCGCGAAGCTCGCCGATCGCACCGTCGGCGACCAGCGACCTGAGCCGATCCATCTGCTCGTTGAACGGGAACACGAACGCTTCCCAGAGCAGCGTGCCGGTCTCCTGGGCGACTTCAAGGACAAGCTCGGTGTCGGCCAGCGTGCCGCACAGCGGCTTCTCGCACAGCACAGGCTTGCCTGCCCGGAGCGCGGCGATCGTCCACCGCGCGTGCAGCGAGTTCGGCAGCGCGTTGTACAGCACGTCGACGTCAGGGTCGTCGATCAGGTTCTGGTAGCCGGTGATCGCACGCCGCGCGCCGTGCTCGGCCGCCCAGTGCCGGGTCCGTTCCTCGTCTCGGCCGGCCACGGCCTCCGCTACCCCGCCAGCGACACGCAGAGCGGGCAGGAACGCGGTCCTAGCGATGTTCGCGGTGCCGATGATGCCCCAGCGCAGCGGTGAGGTGGTCGCCATGGCCCAAACCTACGGGACGGGGACATCGAGGGGCAGGCTGACCCAGCGCCGCTCGTGATGCGAGATTTCCACCGCCCCCAATGTCTTCGGCAACACAGTGTCGATTGTCGACAGTGCGGTCTAACTGTAGGTAGGTACCGGTGCAAGGTCAATAGCCCGATATCACCCCGGCGCAGCTCCAGCCCGTGCCCCGCCACCCCGCCCGTGCCCCGCCACCCCGCCCGTGCCCCGCCACCCCGCCCGTGCCCCGCCACCCAGCCCGTGCCCTGCCGCCCCACCTGACCGGTTGGCGGGCTGGGCCCCAAGGCGGCGAGCGCGGTTTTGGTTCCGTGATCAAGCTTCGGGTCATGATCGTGGAGCGTGGCTGTCGCATATAGCGGCTGAGCTTCCGCGGTAACCGGAATTTCATGATCGTGGAGCCTCGCCGTCGCCCGCTCGCGGGGCGGATGCCGCCCGGGCGGCCGCCGCCGCCCCGGACCGGACTACCACGACCCCGCGGACCCGCTCGCCAGACCCGCAACCACATCCGCAGTCCCGAACACCCCCGCTACCACGTCACCATCGACACCATCAACCCCGCCACCGAAGAACTCACCCCGCCGCCCCGCGGGGCACCTTGACGAGCGCTGGACCTTACTGCGATATTCGTTGACTGTCGACAATCACGTGATTTTAGGGAACGGAGAGGCGGTCAGGTGGCATCTGATGCCGTGCACGTGCTGATCGCCTCGCCGCTGGAGGCGGAGCACGCTGACCGCATCGCCGCTAGCGATCCCCGGGTCCGCTTGCTGTACGAACCCGACCTGCTGCCGCTGCCGCGTTACGCCTGCGACCATGTCGGGGTCAAGCGCGACCCCGACGCGGCCGACCTCAGCCGGTGGGCTGAACTGCGAGCTCTCGCCGATGTCAGCTTCGACTTCGACTGGCACGCGTTGCTGGCGGCGGCTGGGGTACGGGTGACCGGCGTCGGCCGACCCGGCCACAGCTACCAGGTGCCTGGCGTCACCTCCGGCGTCGACGACACCCAGCTAGCCGCCGTGCTGCCGACGGCGGACGCGCTGATCTTGGCCTGCCCGCTGACCGAGCGCACCCGCGGCTTGATCGGCCGAACCGAGCTTGGCCTGCTGCCACCGGGCGCCGTGGTGGTAAACATTTCGCGCGGCCAGGTCGTCGACGAGGCGGCGCTGGTCGAGCACCTAGCGTCCGGGCACCTCGGCGGCGCCTGCCTCGACGTGTTCGACACCGAACCCCTGCCGGAGTCCTCACCGCTCTGGGCGCTGCCGAACGTGCTGATCTCGCCGCACTCGGCCTCCACCGTATCGGCCGAGAACCGGCTGCTCACCGACCTGTTCATCGACAACCTCGGGCGCTGGCTGGCCGGTCAGCCGCTCCGCAACACCTTCGACGTCAACGCCGGCTACTGAGACAAGGCAGGGCAACTCGATGGCAACAAGCAAGCTCGCGGTCGCCGTGGTAGGCACCGGGCGCTGGGCGCAGCGGGCGCACATTCCCGGCTGGCAGCGCGACGGGCGGGCCGAAGTGGTGGCACTGGCCGACATCGACGCGGACGCGCTGGCCGAGACCGCAGCGAAGTTCGGCGTCCGGCGCACCGTCTCCGACTACCGCGAACTGCTCGATGACCCGTCGATTGACGTGGTCGACGTGGTGACCGGCAACCGGCCGCACTACGAGATCTCCTGCGCGGCGCTGGGGGCGGGCAAGCACGTTCTGTGCGAGAAGCCGGTCCATCCGGACTACCGCAAGACCAGGGAAGCCGCCGATCTAGCCGCCGCCAAGGGCCGGAAGACCAAGGTCGGCTTCACGTTCCGGTACAGCCCGGCGATCCAGTACGCGAAGTCACTGATCGACGCGGGGTTCGTCGGCGAGCCGTACATCTTCAACGGCTACGAGCAGAACAGCCAGTGGATCGATCCAGCCACGCCGCTCCGCCAAGTCGACCCGACGGCCGACCCCGAGACGATCACGGTCTCGTCGATCGAAGGCTACGGCGCTCCGATCATCGACATCATGCACTGGTGGCTCGACCGGCCGCTAAAGTCGGTCGTCGGCACCATGCGGAACTTCGTCCCGGTCCGCATGATCCGCGACACCGGACTGATGACCAGGGCGAATATCGATGACGGCGACATGTGGATCGCCGAATTCGCTGGCCAGGCCTTGGCCTCGATCCAGTCGTCCTACGTGACCGTCGGCAACTACCCCGGCATCGAGGCCCGGATCTACGGGTCCGAGGGCGCGATCATCGCCAGGCTTGTCGACGAGTTCGGCATCTGCCAGACGATCAAGACCGCGACCAAGCACGCGGTCGAGTTCACCGAGCGGGAGATCCCGGCCGAGTTTTTCCCTGCTGGCGGGCACTCCGGTGAGCCGTGGGAGTACCTCTTCTACTCCAACCTGATCGCCGACTTCATCTCCGAGGTCACCGGCGACTCAGCGAACGGCAACGGGCCGGCCTGCCAGGGTGACTTCGCCCAGGCGGCCCTCGTGCAGGAGACGATTAACGCATTCGATGCCTCATTCCGACGACGCGCGTGGGTCGACTTCCCGCTCGCCGAATCCGCAACCCTATGAAGGCCGCCACCAACGCCGCCAGCCTGATCAGCCAGGTGCTGATCGGCGAGGTGTGGCCGCCGCTGGCCGACCGGCACGGCGTCGGCAACCAGGTCACGGTCGTATCGGGCCCGGCCTCCGGCGAGACCGGCCACGTGATCGGCCGACCAAGACCATAGGTATGGCCGGGGTTACCGTCCCGGGTACCTGACCATCGGGGTGATCTCGACCGGGCAGTGCGTGCTGTTCGGCCACGGACCCGGACCAAGCTCGCTGCTCAGCGGCCCGGCCGAGGCGTTCGCTCCGTCGGCGACGGCGGGCTGGTGCTGGGCGTGCGACTCGGCGATCCGGTGTTGGGCGTCGGTGGTGATCACGTCGCTCCCGGCGCGTGCCTGATCCACCCGGACGAGGCGGCGCGGCACGCGCTCGCGCTCTATTCGTGCATCGGCAACCAAGCGGTGGTCAGGACCGGAGGCGCGGCGGGCGCGGCCGGCGCCGTGCTCGGCAAGCGCGGGCAAGGCGGACGGGTCATTGTCGGCTTCGCCGACCATGACCTGGCCAGGATGCGCCCGGGTGACCACGTTGCCGTGCCTAGCGTTGGCCAAGGTGCCGCTCCATCGTGGCTGCTTAACGACGTCGCCGTGATGAACCTCGACCCTGATCTGCTGCCCGCGTTCCTGACCGAACCAAACGAAGGCCCCGACCGTCCCATACAGGTAAGCGTCAGATCGGTGCTTCCTGCCCGGGTTGCCGGTAACGGACTGGGCCGGCCTGCCGCTTCATGGGATATGGACCTGCAGTTGACCAGCCGGGGCCATCACCAAGTGCTGCTCGGCGACCTGGTCGCGATCACCGATATCGACGCTCGGTTCAACATGGGATACCGGCGTGACTGGCTGACTATCGGAGTTATCGTGCACGCAGCGAGCCCGCTCCCCGGGCGCGGGCCTGGGATGACGGTTATTGCGACTGGTCCGGCATCGGCATTGCGCCCGATTGAGGACGGTGCTGGTCACAGCGGTTTAACCGCCTCTATGCTGAACCTGCAGTAACCGGGCAGTTAACACTAGCTACACAGCGGAAGGGGGCTGGACACCATTCTTGAGCATGTATCACTGCCCGAAGCAGTGGGCCGAGCGCTTCGGCACCGCATTCTTAATAATGAGCTTCCCGCTGATACCCGGCTCGTTGAGGCGAATCTCGCGGCGGAATTCGGCGTAAGCCGAGGCACCATTCGCGACGCGATGCGCAGCCTGCAGTCCGAAGGGCTGATCGCGATCGTTCCGCGCCGGTACAGCATCGTGACCCGGATGTCCGCCGAGGACGCCGAGGACGTCTGCTATGCCCGTTACGTGCTCGAAGACGCCAGCGTGGTCAGCGGCTTGCCAAATCGCGAGGAACTCGCGGCTGGCCTGCGCAAAGCGCTCGAGGAGATGGAGGCTGGAGCACGCGCCGACGACCTCGACGCGGTGGTCGACAGCGACACCAAGTTCCACGCACTGCTCGTCGACGTTTCCGGCCGCCGCAGGCTCAAGGATCTGTGGTCGATGCTGAACAGCCAGATGGGCGCGCTCATGCGTTCATCGATCGAGCGGCAGGGCATCAGCCTCGACGACGCGGTCGACCGGCACCGGATCCTGCTCGACGCCGTCGAGACCGGCGACGTCGAGCACTTGCGCACGGCGATCCGCGACCACTACCTAGAGGGCTTCGACTAGCAGGATGCCGTACCCATGAGTTCCTTGTCGTGCAAGTGGCAGGCGACCAACCGGTTGTCGGCCAGGGTGAGCAATTGCGGCTCGCCGCGTCGTTGACCAGGATGTCGACCCGGCCAAACCGCTCGACCGCCGCCCGCACGGCCGCCTGCGCCAGACCAGGCTCGGCGACATCGCCAGTGAGCGTCAGCACGGGCGAGTGCCCGGCGAAGTAGCTGGAGTCGGCCAGGTCGCACACTACAACCGACCCCCCGGCGTCGATCATGGCCTGGGTGATGGCCCGCCCTATGCCGTTGGACCTACCGGTCACAATCGCGACTGGGCGCTCGTGTCGCTCACCCGCGCCTCAGCTTCCCGCCGAACGCCCCATACCCAATTATTGTCGATTGTCGACCAAATGTAGTATAGAGGTGCGAGATGATACTGACCAGGTGCTCGGCGTAGAAAGCGGACTGAGATGGAATATTTCAGCGGGGTTGGCGTGGCGCTGGTCACGATCTTTGACGCCGGCGGCGGCGTGGACGCCGAGGCGACCGCGCGGCACGCCGAAAACCTGGCGCTACGCGGGATGCGGGCCGTCCTGGTGAACGGGACGACCGGCGAGGCGGGAACGCTCACCGACGCCGAGCGGATCACGATCATCGAGGCGGTGCGCAAGGCCGTCCCGGCGCAAGTTCCAGTGATCGCGGGCACCGGGGCGGCGTCCACCGAGGCAGCGGTTGACCTCACAACCGCGGCGGCTGACGCCGGCGCTGACATGCTGCTCGCCTATCCTCCGCCGAATTGCGAGCGGCCTGAACTGTGCGCGTTCTTCGCCGCGGTCTCGACCGCGGCGGACGGGCGGCCGGTGCTCGCCTATCACGTTCCGTGGGTTTCGGCGCCAGGCGTCCCGGTCGATGCCCTGCCCGGGCTGCCGATAGCCGGGATCAAGGACTCATCCGGCAGCGCCGACCGGTTGCTCGACGAACTCGCGCACTACGACGGCGCGACCTACGTCGGGTCGTCCGCACTGCTCGCGCTGGCCGGGCCGATGGGCGGCGCCGGGGCCATCCTCGCGATCGCCAACGTCGAGCCCGAGCGCTGCGCGCTGGCGTTCGGCGGCGACGGCGCGGCGCAACGTCAGCTTGCGCAGACGCACCTGGCCGTGCGGGCAGGCGGACCGGCCGCGTGCAAGCGCCTGCTTGCTAGCCGCGGCGAGTTCTCCGCGATCAGCAGAGTGTCTTGATCACCTCAGAAAACGCTGCCGGACCGAAGAAGGAGCTTTCATAATGCGAAAACTGCAGCGCGGCATCGCGGTGCCCTGTTTCGGCGATGACCCAGCCGGGCTGGCCGACCTTGGCGTTGCCGTCGAGGAGGCTGGCTTTGACGGCTTCTTCTTGTGGGACCACATGGTCTGGTCCGACACCGGCGATGGGCCGGAAATCCTCGACCCGTGGGTGGTCCTGGCGGTGGTCGCGGCCAAAACCAGCCGGATCAGGATCGGCACGGTCGTGACGCCGGTTCCCCGCCGCCGCCCGTGGCAGCTTGCGCGGGAGACCACCACGCTCGACCGGCTCAGCGGCGGGCGGGCGGTGCTCGGGGTCGGCATCGGCGTACCCAGCTACGGGGACTTCGGCATCTTCGGCGACGCCACCGATGAGCGGACGCGAGGCGACCAGCTCGATGAGGGCCTCGCGGTGCTGGACGGGCTGTGGAGCGGGGAGCGGTTCAGCTACGCGGGTGAGCACTTCAAGATCGATTCGGTTCGGTTCACGCCGACGCCGGTGCAGCGACCCCGGATACCGATCTGGGTGGCGGGCATGCTGCCCAACCGGCGCCCGATCGCCCGGGCCGCGCGATGGGACGGGTTCGTGCCGATCCGCGCGGGCGGCGACGGGTCGATCCGACCGCAGGCAGAGGAGTTCAGTAAGGCCACGGCTCAGATCGCGGCCATGCGGCCGAACATGGACAGCTACGACATGGTCGTGTGGTCGCCAGTGGCCAAGTCGCCGGCTGAGGTGGCTGAGATAGCCGATTCCTATACCGAGGCTGGTGCTACCTGGTTTATCGAGACAGCCTGGCCGGGACCGGACTGGCGGCGAGGCATCCTAGACCGCGTGACGGCTGGACCCTGAGCGTTCGCGGGAGCCTGGATCGGGCGCGTTTGCGCTAGGCCCGCCGATTAGCGACGATGGCCGGGTGAGCGGGGACGCGCCCTTCTGGACGAACGGGGTTACCAAGCTGGCCGCGCTGACTGGCGCCGGCATCTCCACCGACTCCGGCATACCGGACTTTCGCGGGCCCAACGGCCTATGGACCCGCAATCCGTCGGCCGAACGGCTGGCCACGTTCTCCGTCTACGTCACCGACCCGGAGGTGCGGCGCCGATCCTGGCGGGCGAGGCTAGAGCACCCGATCTGGTCGGCTGCGCCCAACGACGCGCACCAGGCGCTGGCGAGAATCGGCGAGGTCACCGACACCTGGGTGATCACCCAGAACATCGACGGCCTGCATCAACGCGGCGGAAGTCCGGCCGAGCGGGTGCTGGAGTTGCACGGGACGATGTACGGCGCGGTGTGCGTCGGCTGTGGTGACCGGACCGAGATGGCGACGGCGCTTGACCGGGTCAGGAACGGCGAGGACGACCCGGCGTGCCTGCGATGCGGCGGCATACTCAAGTCCGCGACGGTGATGTTCGGCCAGACCCTCGATCCAACCCTGCTCGCCAAGGCGGCCCGGGTCGCGCAGGAGTGCGACCTGATGCTGGCGATCGGCAGCACGCTAACGGTTGAGCCCGCGGCGTCGCTGTGCGCGGTTGCCGTCGAGTTCGGCGCGTCGCTCGTCGTTGTCAACCGCGACCCGACACCCTACGACGACATCGCCACCGAGGTGATCACCGAGCCGATCGGGGTCGCCATCCCCCGGATCGCCGAGTTCCTGCTGGCCCGGTCAACGCCCTCGTAGCGAAGCGGCGGATCTAGCCGTGGTGGCCGCCGCCAACCATGCCGCCGCCACCGGCGTCGTGGCCGCCGATGTTGTGGCCACCGGCGTTGTGGCCGCCCACGTTATGGTGACCACCGGTCGCGTTGTGATGACCGGCGATGTTGTGGTGGCCGGCGATGTGATGGGTGCCATGGGTCCCAAGACCGCCGGGATTCGCCATCTCCGCGCCTTCGGTGGACCAGTGGTCGGTGCTGGTCGTCATGCGGCGCGTGCTCTTAATGCTCAGGCCCAGCCTGATCAGCGCCAGCAAAACCATGATCCCGACTACTGCGATCAAGATGATGCCAAAGCTGCCCATGACGGCCTCCTCATAACGGCATTGCTCAGCATATGCGGCTTGGCCACCATTTCCTATCAGAGTTCGCGGCCGGTACGGTGCGCGCATGACTAGCGCAAGTCCGGACGTCTTCGTGCTCGGAGCCGGTGTCAGCGGGCTGAGCACCGCGCTCGCCCTGCTCGATAGCGGGCTGGAGGTTGCGGTGTACGCGGCCGACCTGCCGCACCGGACGACATCGGCGGCGGCCGGGGCGCTCTGGGGCGCGCATCTGGTGGGGGTCGAAGACCGGGTCGGTCAGTGGGCCGCGGTGACCCTCGGGCGGCTTCGCGAACTGGCGGCGCGGGCCGATCCGGTCACGGGCGTGCGGGAGATGCGCGGGCTCGCGGCGTTCTTGTCGGCTGAGCCGGAGGTGCCGGAGTTCACCGTCGGCCTGACCGGCCTCGTCCCGGCCGACCCGGCCGGGCTGCCAGCCGGCTACCGGTCTGGTCTGCGCTACAGCGCCCCGGTCATCGACATGCCGCTCTATCTGGACTACCTGGTCGACCAGGTGATCGCGGGCGGCGGCTCGCTTCGGTTCGGCCTGCCCATGGGCGACCTGGCCGAGATGGTGGCCAGTTCGTCAGCGGCGGTGCTGGTGAACTGCGCCGGAATCGGCGCGCGAGCGCTCACGCCGGACCTCGACGTTGTCCCGGTCCGCGGCCAGGTCGTGGTGGTGGCGAACCCCGGGCTGAGCGAGTTCTTCGTCGGCGAGCGCGAAGTTCCTGACGAGATCACCTACTTCTTCCCGCACGGCGCGACCGTCGTGCTGGGCGGCGTCGAGCAGCACGCCAACGCCAGCACCGACGTCGATCTGGCGCTCGCCGAGCACATCGTCCGCAACTGCGCCGCCGTCGAACCAAGGCTGGCGCAGGCTCCCGTACTGGCCCACCGGGTCGGGCGCCGGCCGGTGCGTCCGCGAGTCCGGCTGGAGTCGGAGCCGTTGCCAGACGGTCGGCACGTAGTGCACAACTACGGCCATGGCGGCTCTGGCGTCACGCTGTCCTGGGGTTGTGCTCTAGCGGTTAAGGACGCGGTCGTCGCGCTACTCGGCTAGAAGCCAGGGAATGTCGCCCTGAGCCGGTCCAGGACAGCGACGTCAGCGATGACGCTAGCCGGGGTGTGATCCGCGTCCATCCGGCCGTAGGACAGCCGGAGCAGCGCCTCGGCGGGCATCGACAGGTCGGCGATCGCCGGACTTTCTCCGGCCTGCTCGGCGCCGGGCCAGTCGACCATGCTGACCGAGTCCGACGCGGACAGCAGGTAGTCGCGGGCCGGTTCGGTGGTCCTGATCCTGGCACGGAACGGCGGGTCGGCCGGCTTGCCGAGGCGCGGGGCGAGGAAGCCGGGGACGTTGTCGATCAGCAGGTTCACCGCGTCGGGCGCGACCTCGGCGGCCGGGTCGAGCGTCACCGCCACGTCCCAGGTGTGCAGGGAGTGCTCGCTGAGCCGCAGCCTGATCAGGCCGACCGCGTCCAGGGTCAGGCCCATGAACTGGTAACTGACCGACGCCAGGTCCTCATCGCTTAGCTGATCGAGCGTCTGGACATGCTGCGCGTCTGTCATCAGCCCGGCGGCCGCCTGCTCATCGGGGGTCATCGCGTTCCACCGGTCCCAGATCGGCTGGAACGCCGCTCGGTCGACGGGCTCGGCTTGCCCGAGCGCCGACGGGAGCATCATCATCGCGATCTCGGCACCGCTGCCGAGGTGGGACAGCACCTGCGCGATGCTCCAGTCCTTGCAGTAGGACGGCCCGCTGATCTTCTCGGGGCTGAGCGGCCCGACCAAACCCAGCAGCCGGTCATGAGACTGGCGTAGCGTGGCGATCCAGACTCGGGGGTTGGACTCCATCGTCGGCTCCGTTCTGCCCGGAAGGTTGAGCATTCATTCAACTTGCCCCAGTCTGGCAGATTAACCGCAAGCTCGCTGACCCTGCGACAACCCCCCATCGGCCTCCGGCGGGCCGGGCGGCGCGATGGAATGCCGAATCCATCGGGCTGGGTCACGGGGCGACCGGCAGCAAGCTTCCGCGATTCGTAGGCTAGGTCGAATGAGGATCGGATTCGGGCTGCCAGTGTCCGGGGCGTGGGCGACCCCGGCCAACATCGCATCGTTCGCCGCCCAGGCGGAGAAGGCCGGTTACGCGTCGCTGTGGACCTTTCAGCGACTGCTCGTGCCGGAGGGTTCAGGTATGGACCCGGTCTATCAAAGCGTGCTCGACCCGATGGTGGCGATGGCGTTCGCCGCCGCGGCTACCAAGCGCATCAGGCTGGCCGTCGCGGTGATCAACGCCCCGTTCATTTCCCCCATCTACCTCGCCAAGCAGGCCGCCAGCCTGGATGTGCTCAGCGGCGGCCGGCATGACCTCGGCGTCGGCCTCGGCTGGATGCCGCAGGAGTTCGCGGCGACCGGCGCGCCGATGGAGCGGCGCGGCGCGCGCACCGCCGAGTACGTCCGGGTGCTCCGCACCATCTGGGGTCCGCAGCCGGCCGAGTTCAGCGGCGAGTTCTACTCGGTACCGCGTGGATCGATCTTGCCGGTGCCGGTCCAGGCGGGCGGCCCGCCGATCTTGCTCGGCGGCACGGCACCGCGGGCGCTGCGCCGGGTCGGACAGCTCTCCGATGGCTGGGTGACCTCAAGCCGGGCGGACTTGTCCAAGATCGGTGAGAGCATCGCGATCGTGCGGTCAGCGGCCGGCGAGGCTGGCCGCGATCCCGGCGCGCTGCGAATCATCTGCCGAGGCGTCGTCCGGTCCGGTGATCCGGTGAATGGCGCCGATGGCCGCCTGCTGCTGTCCGGCAGCGAAACCCAGATCCGCGCCGACGTGGACTGGCTGGCGCAGGCCGGTGTCACCGAGGTCTTCTTCGACCTGAACTGGGACCCGCTGATCGGCTCGCCGGACGTCGACCCGGAGGCCGCGGCCGACCGCGCCGCGGGCCTGCTCGACCTCCTGGCCCCAGCCTCCGCTGGTACTTCATGAAGATGCCGGTGGACCCGGTCGCACCAGCGAACAACGCCGGCACCGTCGTCCACTACGCCGAACTCAGCCCGGCACCGTGGTTCGGCCTGCCGCTTTGCGACCCGAAGTCCTATCCGCAGAACGGCTGCAAGCCAGACAGCGACAAGAACATCGGCCTGAACGTGCCTAAGTCGGCTGGCTCGGCCTTCATGGAACTGCAGTTCTACGCGCCGGGCTTCGCCCCGTTCGCCGACGACGTGAGCTGCAGCGCCACGTTCTGGTGCGCGGCCGTGACCATCGACAGCCTTGAGTCGCAGTTCAACTTCGCCAACATCAACAACAACTGCGCTGAGCCGGTGAACTTCGCCTTCCTGCAGAACAACGGCGTGCCGACCGGCCCGCCGAGCCCGCAACTGACCAACTTCCACACGTTCACGCCGAACGCGCACACGCTACGCATCCACTTCGGCGACGTGCTCCGGGTCTCGATCTCCGACCCGAAGCGCGGGTTCACCACCACGATCAATGACCTGACCACCGGGCGAAGCGGCACGATGACGGCCAGCGCCCACAACGGCTTCAAGAACACCAACTTCAAGACCTGCGCGGGGACGCCGCATACCTTCCACGCCGAATACAACACCGCGTCGAAGAACAACGAGGTTCCCTGGGCAGCGCTTGAGGGCGGCGTGCTAATGCAGCAGGAGACCGGGCACTCAGAGGTCTGCACCTCGCTCGCCAACTCCGATCCCGAGACCGCCGACGGCGTGGTCGACAGCCACGTCTTTGACACCTGCGTGGGCGGCAGCGAGGGCGGCACCACCGACCCCGGTGAAGGACCGTGTAACGGCAATACCGGCGTGTGTCAGAACGCGTCAACGGAAGGAACAACAGGGCCGATCGCCTGTCCGAGTAATAACTTCGCCAGCGGCCAGCTGTGCGAGTTCGCCGACGGCGCCTGCATGCCGCAGGGCACCAGGCCGGTGACGCTCAACGGAGTGGCCAGCACAGAAACCTCGCCGGTCAACTTCTGCCAGGACAACCGGTTCGAGAACGGCGACCTGGACTTCGACGGGATTCCCTACCAGGCCGGCAAGTGGCCGAACGGCTCGCCCAACAATCCAACCTCGTTCAGATACGCCGGGCCATTCACCAAGGCAGGCAAAACCTATCCGAAGATCCAGTTCGAGACCGACGCCGCTGGCTCGGAGTTCCTCTGCAACGTCTTCAACGGCCTGAACTGCGACGCGCCGCCGCTGGCCGCCGCGTTCTACCCGTACTGGACGCTGACCAACAGGCAAGGCATCGGCGGGTTGTTCCGCCGGCACGCCTGCGTGTGGAACTTCGGCGACACGAACCCCGGTATCACCACGAACAACCTTGGCAAAGACGGCCAGTACGGAGTCTCCGACATCGCCCAGTTCGGCGGCACGATGATCACGCCGAAGCCAATCGCCAATCCGGAAGTCACGGCGAACTGCCCGTCGCTGACCAATCCGTTCAGGACGAAGTAGCCTCTTTCCCAGCAGCTACGTCGGGCCGGCGTTGCCGATAGAGCGACAACGCCGGCCCGGCGATGCTGTTGAATTTTGGGGTTCAGGGCCACGTCGGCCGGGTCGCTGTCGGCCTGCCGCTCACAGTGATCGCTGTGGTCCGGTGCGGCTCCCTGCAATCCTGTTCGGCCTGCCAGCTACTGAGCGGGCAAACCGGACGAAAGCCGAGCTTGGCTTTAGCGACGTCGACGCCTGTAGCCTCTGGGCCGGTCGCCGATCTCCCCGCCCGACTGCAGGCGTTCGACGTTCCAGGCAAGCTGGGTCACAACCTCCGCGTGGACACCCCGGGGGACCGTCACATGATCGAGCGCTGTAGCGAAATCGGCCAAAGTCGCCGTGACGATGCGCTCTGCCTCACCGGCACCGAGCACATTCCACCGCTCGGCTTCGCGGACAAGATGTGCAGCGCTGATGCACCGATGGTCGAAGCTGCCGTCAACTGCCAGGGCAAGGTCGTGGTTGATCCGGCCTTGCTGGAAGAGATTAGGGACGGCGTCGTAGACGTCTGCGAGCACGCTGCGGCCAGGAAGGTGCAGGATGCCGACGTTTTTTGCGTGGGCGTCGTTGTCGCCAAGAAGAACAGCGAACGTGAGCCTACGGAGGAAGTCGGCAGCCGGGTGCCCCTCGCCTTGGAGCGAGCCGAGGAGTTCCGCGATCCGGTAAGCGCTCAGTCGGCGGGAGTCACGCGGCAGCTCAGGGTTCTGAAACTTCGCATGCTCATCGACCCAGTCGAGGCCAAGGGCCTGCGCAGCGTCCTCCTGGTGTATGAGCGTCACCGTCTCGCCGTGTACAACACGGTCGTAGCGCTCGATGACGAGATATTGGCGTGCACTGTTTCCAACGAGTTCAGTGCGGTAATGAGCGAGCCCGAGCTCGGTAGCGAGGGCGTGCCCGTAGTACTCCCGAGCTAGCCCGTCGGGACGTCCGGACAGCCGCGGCTTGAGAATATGCGTCGAATGTGCCCGGCCCCGAGGCAGGTACCACTGGTCACCGAACCGGGTGAGCAGCAGCTTCGGCTGGTATCCGGCAAGCATCGAGCGGCTCTGGTCGTCCGAGCCGAGATCGCCGTCCGATGCGGCCCGGTGAAGACGGCGGGTGATCTCTTGCTCGCTGATCGGCTCGTAGCGCGGCTCTGTCCGGCTCGTTGCGTCCGGATCAGCAATGGTGACGGCACCCGCGATCGAACTGCCGAACTCGCGCAGCATCGCGTAGAGGTCGGTCGGGTCTCTGATACCGCGGCGTCGGGTGAGTTGCTCGCGCTGACGGCCCTCAAGCGCATATCCCCCGAAGAAGCTGCTCGCTGGAGCCGTCGGCGCCTTCGACCGGACAGACCCGAAAGCCTCCGTCAAAGTAACAGAACCGGGCATGTATCCGCTAACCCACTCGAACTCGATGCGCTCTCGCCTCGAGCTCCGAGTTATCCAGCCGACCCGCTGGCCGTGAAGGCGCGCCTCAAGTCGATCAGCCATCAGAGCGGCAGTTGCTGTCGGCAGATGTGTCAAAAGTGACGCTGAGAGTAATGCCGAGCGACTTCAGCGTGCGCAGCAGCCGGGTGATGTAGAGAGTGCTCCGGCCGGACTCCAAGCCGTTGAGATAAAACCTGTCGTACGCGTTCGCCAACGCGAGATCCTCCTGCGAGATGCCCCGCGCTTCGCGCACGACGCGGATCGCGTCACCGATGTCGCGCGGCTTGCGCACCTCGATCGTCCTGCGGGTCATGATCATCACCTTTGATCTGGTGAGAATATCCACACATCCCCGTTGTGAGAATATCTCCACAACTGGCTATGTGCGAATACTCTCACACTCAAGCTGAGCCTCTCATGTGAGAGCCGATTGAAGCCTGCGGCTAGCCCGGATCAGTAACGGGTCGGCCGAACGGCCTGAAGCAGCCCTGAGCGGGGTATGTCAGCGGTCCGGCCCGTCAGGCAGGGGGTGATCGGGTTGAACTGGCGCGGGTTTGTCGACGGTACGGTACGCCCGCTAGGCGCCTCACTTCGCAGCCCACGGCTCAAGATGAAGTGGAGTTTCCCTTCGCCCCGGCCGCGCTGGCCTTCCGCCGGGCCTGCCGAAGCAGCTTGGCAGCGATGTCCGCCAGTCACGGCTTGTCTAGCTGCGTCCTCGTTCGTCCTGACCGGCGCGCGGGGCGCCTTCAGCTGGAACCGGCTGATGGTCGCCCGAACGGTGGCGCTGCGAGAACTCCAAGCTGCGATCGCCCTCTACCGGCTCGCTCCGGAGCAAGAGCCCATCGCTGACACGCGGCGCGCGTTGGTGCAGCGAGTAAATCAGATTGTCGCTGACGAGCAGGACACATGGGCGAGCTTTCACCGCCAACGGGACACGTCACTCTCACAGTGAACCCCGCTGGGGTTTTGTTTTCGCGGCGGAGGCAGCGGCTCGCTATGATCGGGCCATGAACACGCCCGTGCCAGCTAACCCCGTGCCAGCTAAGCCCACCCTCGACGGTGTCGAGGACAAGTGGACGCGCGTGTGGGACAAGGAGTGTGTAGTACAAGTTTGATCGCACCAAGAGTCGCGGCGAGATCTACTCGATCGACACCCCGCCGCTGACCGCTAGCGGATCACTGCACATCGGCCACGCCTTCTCCTACACCCAAACTGATGTGATCGCGCGGTTCCACCGCATGCGAGGCAAGGAAGTCTTTTACCCGATCGGCTGGGACGATAACGGCCTGGCTACCGAGCGGCGGGTGCAGAACTACTACGGGATCACCTGCGATCCTTCGCTGGCCTACCAGCCGGACTTCGTGCCGCCCGGCCCAGACCGGCCCAAGCAAGCCGCGCTTATCCAAGTGTCCAGGCGCAACTTCATCGAACTGTGCCGCCAGCTGACCGAAATCGACGAAGCCGCCTACGAGCACACTTGGCGTCAGCTTGGCCTGTCGGTGGACTGGTCGATGAGTTACCGGACGATCAACGACCATCCGGCCGAGCTTTCGCAGCGGGCGTTCCTGCGCTCGATCGCCGAAGGCGACGCCTATCAGGCGCTGGCACCTGTGCTCTGGGACGTGACGTTCAAAACGGCGGTCGCGCAAGCCGAGATCGAGGACAGGGAAGTCTCCGGGACTTACTGGCGGCTCGCGTTCGGCCTGGCCGAAAACGCCGGCGGCGAGCTCGTCATCGCCACGACCAGGCCTGAGCTGCTTCCCGCCTGCGTGGCGCTGGTCGCGCATCCGGCCGATGAGCGGTACCAGCCGCTGTTCGGCGCAAGCGCCGTCACCCCGCTGTTCGGGGTCAGCGTGCCGATCCTCGCACACCACCTGGCCGATCCCGGCAAGGGCACCGGGATCGCGATGGTCTGCACGTTCGGCGACACCACCGACGTCACCTGGTGGCGCGACCTCGGACTGCCGACCAGGCCGGTGATCGGGCCCGACGGACGGCTGCTCGCCGACACGCCGGACTGGATCACGGCCGAAGAAGGCCGAACCGGGTACGCCCAGCTAGCCGGCTACCCGGCCAAGTCGGCAAGGAACCGCGTCGCCGCTTCGCTCGCCGCGATCGGTGCGCTGCGCGGCGACGCGGAGCCGGTTACTCACCCGGTTAAGTTCTATGAAAAGGGCGACGCGCCGCTGGAAATCATCTCCGCGCGCCAGTGGTACGTGCGCAATGGCAGCAGTGACCCGGCGCTCCGGCAGCGACTGTTCGACCGCGGCCGGGAGCTGTCCTGGCATCCGCCGCACATGCGCGCCCGGTACGAGGACTGGGTCGGCGGCCTGACTGGTGACTGGCTGGTGAGCCGCCAGCGGTACTTCGGCGTGCCGATACCGGTCTGGTACCGGGTCCGTCCCGACGGCACGCCCGACCACGACGACCCGATCCTGCCCGCCGACAACACGCTGCCGGTGGACCCGGTCGCGCAGACCCCGCCAGGCTTCGAACCCGGCCAGCGTGATCAGCCAGGTGGCTTCACCGCCGACCGGGACGTGATGGACACCTGGGCGACATCGTCGCTGACGCCGCAGATCGGCGGCGGCTGGACCACCGATGAAGACCTGTTCACCCGGGTCTACCCGATGGACCTGAGGCCTCAGGCGCACGAGATCATCAGAACCTGGCTGTTCTACACCGTGCTGCGGTCGCAGGTGCTGGAGGACGTGCTGCCGTGGCAGCACGCCGCGATCTCTGGCTGGATCATCGACCCGGACCGCAAGAAGATGTCGAAGTCGACCGGCAACGTCCTGACGCCCGCCGACTTGCTGCGCGAATACGGCACCGACGCGATCAGGTACTGGTCGGCGAGCGCCCGCCTGGGCGTGGACACCACGTTCGACCTGGCCCAGCTCAAGATTGGCCGGCGCCTGGCCATCAAGGTGCTGAACGCCACCCGGTTCGTGCTCGGGTTCGGCCAGCCGGCCGACGCCGACGCGGCGATCGCCGAGCCGCTCGACCTGGCCATGCTCGCCAAGCTCGACGACCTGATCGGGCGCTGCACGACCGCGTTCGAGAACTACGATCACGCGTTGGCGCTTGAGTTCGCCGAGCAATTTTTCTGGCAATTCTGCGATGACTACCTGGAACTGGTGAAGCCCCGGGCCTACCGGGCCGACCACGACGCGGCGGCCGCTGGATCGGCGGTGACGGCGCTGCGCCTTGCGCTCTCGGTGCTGCTGCGACTGCTCGCGCCGGTGCTGCCGTTCGTCACCGAGGAGGCCTGGTCGTGGTGGAACGAGAGGTCAATCCACCGCGCGCCCTGGCCTGAGGCTGGCGTCATCAGCGCGTCGCGCAATGGCGCCGAACTTGACGCCGCGGCTGCGGCCATCGGGGCGATTCGGAAGGCCAAGTCACAGGCGCGGCTCGCGCAGAAGGCCGAGGTCGCGCGGCTGGCTGTCAGGGGGCCACTGCGGGAGCTGGCGTTGCTTTCTGAGGTGATGCCGGACGTGCTTGCCGCTGGTCATGTCGCGAAAGTAGAGCTGGCCGAAGCTGACACTACCCACCTCGATTTCACGGTGATCTTCTAGCGGCGGGCCGGCGTCGCTATGCTCCTGTCGGTAGATCAATGCTGATCTTTACCACTGAGGGGCCAGAAATCGGCTGAGGAGCTGCGATGCGCAAGTACGTGACCGAGTTCATCGGAACCTTCGCTCTGGTGTTCACCGTCGGGGCCGCGGTGATGAGCAATTCGGGGCTCGCTCCGCTCGCGATCGGTGCGGTTCTTATGGTGATGGTGTACGCGGGCGGCCACATCTCCGGGGGGCACTACAACCCCGCGGTGACGCTGGGGGTGCTGCTGCGCGGCGGGATGCCGAGCGAAGACGTGCTGCCGTACTGGGTGTCGCAACTGGCCGGGGCGTTCATCGCGGCCTGGCTCGCCCGATTCATCGTCAACCCCGCCGGGGTCGCGACGCTCTCGCTGGGCTCGGCCCACAAGATAATCGCGGCGCTGCTCGCCGAGTTCATATTCACGTTCGCACTGGTCTACGTCGTCCTCAACGTGGCGACCAGCAAGGACCAGCCGAACAACCACTTCTTCGGCCTGGCCATCGGCTTCACGGTGTTCGCCGGTGCGGCAGCGGTTGGCAGCGTCAGCGGCGGCGCGTTTAACCCCGCGGTCGCGTTCGGGGCGATGCTGATGGGCCTGATCAACTGGACCGACTTCTGGATCTACCTGATCGCGAACCTGCTCGGCGCAGCCGTCGCGGCGATCGCGTTCCGGTACCTCAATCCTCACGACACCACCGGCGGGACGCTGCCGAAGCTGCCCAAGATCTCTCTGAGCAGGCCGGCCGCCGAATCCGAGCCTGGCCGCCTAGCTAGGCGTTCGCGCCCTGGCGGGTAGTCTTCAGCGTCATGGGCAACCAGCAGTTTTCAGAGGATGAATGGCGCCAGCGGCTGAGCCCGGAGGAGTACCACGTACTCCGCCAGGCAGGCACGGAGGCGCCATTCACCGGCGAGTACACGGACACCAAGACCCGCGGCGTCTACAAGTGCCGTGCTTGCGGTGCCGAATTGTTCTCCTCCGACGCTAAGTTCGAGTCGCACTGTGGCTGGCCGAGCTTCTACCAGCCGTCCGAGGGCGACGCCGTCGTGCTACTTGAGGACAGCTCGCTCGGCCGGGTCAGGACCGAAGTTCGGTGCGCCAACTGTGACTCACATCTCGGGCACGTGTTCGAGGGAGAGGGTTACGACGTGCCAACCGACCAGCGGTGGTGCATCAACTCGGTCTCGCTGACACTCAAGCCAGCCGACAGTGCCTGACGCCGCACCCGGCGACCGGCTGGCCTTGATCAAGGAAGCGGATCTGTCCGGCGCAACCGCGCAGACCGCCGGCATGGCGAGGGCCGCGGCTATCTCTGGTGACCTAGTCGGCGCGCGGTCCTTGTGGATGGGCCGCACGATACTGCCCACCGGGGTCACCTCAGGCGATCACCACCATGGCAACTCCGAGACGGGGATCTACGTAGTCTCCGGCGGCCCCGTCTTCGTGTTCCGCGACCCAGCTACCGGCGATCTGGTCAGGCTCGAAGCCCAGCCAGGCGACTACATCTGGGTACCGCCGCACGTTCGCCACCGCGAGGAGAACCCCTCGTCCGACACCGAGGCGATCGTCGTGATCGCCCGCTCCACCCAGGAAGCCATCGTCGTCAACGTCGACAGCCTGTAATCCGGCTCAAGATGGCGTGCGGACCACTCCCCCGAATGTCAGTGCCTCGTCCTAGGCTCGCTCCATGAGCGATGATCTGAGCCCAAGCCAGCTTGCCGCCGCCGTCGAGGAGTCACGTCAGCGGCTGTCCGACTTCGTCCTGCGATGCACCGACGAGCAGTGGCAGTCGGCCCCCATCGAAGGCGACCCACGCCCGGTCGGCGTCATCACCGACCATGTCGCCCACGCGTATGAGTACATAGCGGGCTGGATCGGCGAGATGCTCGCCGGCGGGTCGCCCGAGGTGAACTCCGAACTCGTCGACGACCTCAACGCCGAGCACGCGACCGGTTCCGGCACCGCCTCGATCACCCCGGCCCACGTGGCCGGTCACCTGAAGACCTCAGGCGACGCGCTGATTGAAATGATTAAGAACCTCCAGCCCGCCCAGCTCGACCTAGGCGAAGGCCGAATGCGCAGGTTCGCGATCATTGCGGACCGGCACGCCGACATTCACCGGGACGAAATCGAGGTCGCGCTCGGCTGACAGCAGGCGTCTAATGAGAGGTCGGTGCCGGGCGTCGCTCCATCCACCGCTCCGGCGCGGCCAGGCTGTCGAATCCGAACTGCCGGTACAGCGTGCGGTCCGGCGCTGTGCTGAGCACCTGCCTGAGCGCGGCGACGTCGGGGTGTCCTGTCGCCACCCGTACGAGGAACGAGCCGAGGCCGCGCCCGCGGTGCACCCTGTCGACGAAGACATCGCAGAGCCAGGCGAACGTGGCCCGGTCGGTTACGTGCCTGGCGAACCCGGCCTGGCTCCCGTCCGCCGCATAGAGACCGAACACTAGCGAGTTCTCGATCGCCGCGACCATCGTGGCATACGGCCGCCCGCGAGCCCAGTAGCTCTGCTCGCTGATCCATGTGTGCACGCGGTCGACGTCGATCAGCGACCGATCGTCGCTCACCCAGTAGCCGGCGGGACCATCCTGTCTCATTCGGCTACCTTCCGATTCCGGTGACGCCGCACAGCGGGCACCGTGCCGCAGGAGACAATGCCATCATGCCAAGGGCCAATGACACGGTCGCGGAGATGCTCCAAGAGTATGCCGATTTGCTCCTTATCACCGGTGGTGATGCCTTCCGTGCGCGAAATTACGAGAAGGCCGCGAAGTCCATCGCCGGCCACAGCGGCGACGTCGGGGATCTCGACGAAGCTGGCCTGCAGAAAATCCCCGGCGTCGGCAAGTCGATAGCCACGAAGATCGTCCAATTCCAGCAGACCGGCACGATCAGCCAGCTAGACGAGCTGCGGGCGAAGATTCCCGAGGGCGTCCGGGCGATGACCAAGATCCCCGCGCTCGGCCCCAAGCGCGCCGTCCAGCTTTACAACGACCTCGGCATCATTTCGGTGGACGAACTGGCCGACGCCATCGAGGAAGGCAAGCTGCGCGACCTCAAGGGCTTTGGAGCCCGAAGCGAGGAGAAGATCAGCAAGGGGATCGAGCTTCTCCGCGGACTCGACACCCGGGCACCGCTGAACGTGGCCGCCGAAATCGCCGACCGTATCGTCGCGCTGGTCAAAGCTGTGGGCGGCTGCGAGCGATGCGAGTACGCGGGCTCGCTGCGCCGATTCAGGGAGACAGTCGGCGACGTCGACATACTCGCCGCCGCGAAGGACTCTGGCCCGCTCATGCAGGCGCTGGTCGACATGCCGGAAGTAGTCGCGGTCGTCGCCCGGGGCGAGACGAAGACGTCGGTGCGAGTGAGCACCGAGCACGCCGGGCAGGGCGGCAGCATCCAGGTGGACCTCCGGGTGATCCCGCTGGAAAGCTGGGGGGCCGCGCTGCAGTACTTCACCGGCTCGCAGGCGCACAACGTCGCGACCCGCGAAATCGCCGTCCGCAAGAAGCTCAAGCTTTCTGAGTACGGCCTGTTCGAGGTCGAGACCGGGAACATGATCGCGAGCCAGACCGAGGAAGAGGTGTACCACCGGCTCGGCCTGGACTGGGTGCCCCCGCCGATGCGCGAGGACAGGAGTGCAAGCCGCGCAGGCACAGCTGCCAGCTGATCCAGGTCAGCGACATCAGGGCGACCTGCACTCGCACACCAACCTGACCGACGGCGTCGCCACGCTAGAGGAGATGGTGCAGCGCCCGCCCGGATACGTACTTCGCGGTCACCGACCACGCGCCGAACCTGTTCATGCAGCGCATGACCCTCGACAAGATGCTTGAGCAGCGGGAGCAGGTCAGGAAGCTGGACTGGCCGAAGACGGCGGGCCGGATCCTGTTGCACGGCACCGAGCTGAACATCGCCGCCGACGGCACGGTCGACTGGCCCGCCGACATACTCGCCGGGTTCGACATCTGCGTCGCGTCGGTGCATTCGCACTTCGACCAGCCGAAAGCGGAGATGACCCGGCGATTCATCCGAGCCTGCGAGAACCCGCACGTGCACGTCATCGGCCACCCGACCGCCCGGCGACTAGGCAAGCGCGGCCCGGTCGACGTGGACTTCGGCGAACTGTTCCGCGTGTGCGCGCAGACCGGCACGGCCCTGGAGATCAACTCCCAGCCCCAACGACTCGACCTGCCATCGGACTACATCAAGGCGGCCAGGGACGCCGGCGTCAAATTCGCCATCGACACCGACGCACACGCCGTCGGCGCGCTCGACCTACTCCGCTTCGGCGTCGGAACCGCTCAGCGCGGCTGGCTAGCCCCCGACGACGTAATCAACACCTGGCCCCTAGCCCGCCTGGTCAACTTCATCTCCAAACCTGCCTAGGAGGCGAGTTCGGCGTTAGGCCAGTGCTGGCCCGGCCACGAAATGGGCGCTGCGACCGCTCCCTGCCCGCCGTCCGGTCTTGGCGATCCGGCCGACCTGATGTGCGTCTTCGCCGGCCTTGATCAGCACCGGCTAGCGAGCCGGTCTGCCGCCGGATGGTTCGCCGCCCACAGCGGCGGTTCGCCTGCGGCCCAGCGGAGGACGTTCTCGGCGAATAGGGCGGCCGTCCGCTCGAACATCACGTGGGTGAGGCCGCCTAGGTGCGGGGTTGCCAGCACGCCCGGGTGGCGCAGCAGCGCCGAGTCTGGGTCGGCCGGCTCGACCGCGTGCACGTCGAGGCCAGCACCGGCGACCTGACCGGACTCGAGCCCGGCGAGCAACGCAGCCTCATCGACCAGCCCGCCTCGGGCGACGTTGACGAAGATCGCGCCGGGATTCATCGCGGCGAAAGCAGGCGCGTCGAACATCGGTCCGTTCGTGCCGTCGAACATCGCGCAGCACACGACGGCGTCGGCCTGCGCCAGCACGTCATGCATCTGACCTGGTCCGACGACCCGCTCAAGCACCGGCGGGCCGCCCAGTTCCGGATGCGCCCGAACGCCGAGCAGCCGGGTGCCGAACGGGGCCAGCCGGACCGCGAGCGCCGAACCGATCGCGCCGAGGCCAACGATGACGACCGTCGAGCCGAGCAGCGAGCTTCCCGTCGGCCGGGAGTCCCACCGGCCGACAGAAAGAGCACAAGCTCGCGCGTCGTCAAGCTTGCGCAGCAGCGCGAGCAGTTGGAGCACCGCGAGTTCGGCCACGCTGGCCGCGTTGCCGCTGAGGTCACCGGGCACCCGGGCAACCCAGATGCCAAGTTCGGTGGCCCGCTTGATGTCCACCTTCTCGACGCCGACCCCGTACTGGTGGACAAGCCCGAACGAGCCGGCCTCAAGCACAGCGGCATCGATCGCGGCGCCGAACGGGCACACCACATCGACGCCCTCGACATAAGAGATCACGTCCCCGCGCGGGCAGGTCCTGATCGTCCAGCCGGGCAGCAGCGGCCCGATAGCGGCCCAGTCGATCTCAGCGGTGAACCGCTCCCGGCAGAACAGCGCGACCGAACCGGCAGCGTCGTCTGGACCGGCCGGGTGAACCGGACCGGTCATGCCAGGCTGGCGACCAGCTCGCCAAGGGCCTTGCGCCTGCCGGTGTAAAACGGGATCTCGATGCGGGTGTGTCGGCGCGCGGTAGCGGCGCGCAGGTGCCGCATCAAATCCACGATCCGGTGCAGTTCGTCGGCTTCGAACGCAAGCATCCACTCGTAGTCGTTCAGCGCGAAGCTGGCCACCGTGTTGGCCCGCACGTCGGGATAGTCCCGCGCCATCTGGCCGTGCTCGGCCAGCATGGCCCGCCGCTCACCGTCATCGAGCAGGTACCACTCGTACGAGCGGACGAACGGGTAGACACAGACATAGTTCTTGGGCTCTTCGCCGGCTAGGAAAGCAGGCACGTGGCTCTTGTTGAACTCCGCGGGCCGGTGCAGCGCCATCGCCGACCAGACCGGCTCGCAGGCTCGGCCCAGCCTGGTACGGCGGAACCTGGCATACATCTCCTGCAGATCATCCGAGCTTGGGGCGATCCACCAGAACATCAGGTCGGCGTCCGCGCGCATGCCCTGCAGGTCGTAACAGCCCCGGGTGACCACGTCCTTGCCGGCCGCCTGCTCGCAGAGGTCAGTGACCTCGTGCGCGAGCGCCTCGCGACTCGCTAGGTCAATGGCGGCGCGGTCAGCGACCCTGAACACCGACCACATCGTGTACCTGATCAACTGGTTCAGGTCCCTGGCCTTCGGTCGCCCTGGCCGATCCGCCCCGTCATGGTCCGCCCCGTGATGTTCTGTCATGGTCCTATTCTCCGGTACTCGCGCCGGTGGCCGCACGCGCGTGGTCAGCGATACGGTCGGCTGCCAGCCGGGCCGAAGCAATGCAGGCAGGCACGCCGATGCCATCGTAGGCGGCACCGCAGACCGCCAGCCTGCCCAGAGCATCGACGCCGGCCCGAATCCGGGCGACGCGGTCCAGATGGCCAACCGTGTACTGCGGCAGCCCTCCGCCCCACCTGGTCACCCTGGAGTCCACCGGAGCGCCGGTCACCCCGGTTGCCGCGGCGAAGTCCGCGGCGGCAACCGCGATGAGGTCGGCGTCATCACGCTGCAGCACGGCCTCCTCGCCGATCCGGCCGACCGAGCAGCGCACCACGTGCACTGGACCCGTCCTCAGATGCGGCCACTTCACGGTGCTGAACGTCGCGGCCTTGACCGGCCGCCCATCCACGGCAGGCACCAGGTAGCCACTACCTTCCAGCGGCCGGCCGAACGCCGAGACCGGGTAGGCGAGCGTGACGATCGCCATGCTGGCGTATTCGATGGCCGCGAGATCGGCCGCCACCGAGCCAGCGCCGTCGACCTGACCGACGAGCCGACTAGCCGGCCGGGCAGGCAGGGCGAGTATCACCGCATCCGCGTTCACGTACTCGGGTGAAATCGTCGGCCCGATGGTCAGCCGCCAGCCATCCGGCGTCCTGGCCAGTTCCCTGACCGTCGCCCTGGTACGTACCAGCGCGCCGCTGGCCTGGGCCAGCGCTGGCGGCAACGTGCCGAGGCCGCCCGCGAGCGTGGTGAACACCGGCGACGGAGCGGCACTGGCCTGCGGCTGTGGCGCGGGGCCGAGCAGGGCGTTCACCGCCGCGGCTAGGGAGCGATGCCCGACCGAGGCCTGCGCGAGCGCGGGCAAAGTCGCCTCGTACGAGAGCTGATCGGGCCGCCCGGCGTAAACGCCGCCGAGCAGCGGTTCGACCAGCCGGTCGACTACCTCAGCGCCAAGCCGCGCGCCGACGAACTCCGCGACAGCCACGTCGCCTTCCCTGCGAGTCGGTGCCAGCACGGCGTCCTCACGTGCCCGCGCGACACCGGCCTGCGACACGATCCGGGTACGCCCCAGTTCATCGAAGTCACCAGGAACGCCCATGAACTGGCGTCTCGGCAGCGACCTGAACTCACCCCTCGTCCAAATCCGCGCCGCCGTCGTGCCCGGATACACGAGTTGGTCGGCCAAGCCCAGCTCGCGGATCAAGTCGACGCCCTCGGGTCGGCGGGCCAGCAAGGCCTCCGCGCCCGAGTCAACGGCCAGACCGGCTACCTCGCTGATGGCCAGCTTGCCGCCGAGCCCCGGCGACCCCTCCAAGAGGGTGACCGCTTCGACCCGGTCACGCAGGAAATAGGCGGCAGCCAACCCGGCGATGCCGCCGCCCACAATCACGACCCGCACAGTACTTTTTACCCCACTCGCCTCCGGGCGCAAATTAGGCACTGCCTTCCCTCGTCGCTCAGTCGCTATGCTCCCTCGTTCCTCAGTCCAGGCAGCGCCGCGCCCCTTCGGCTCGCGGGGCCCCATTTTTACCGCTCGCGGGAGGGTTGGCCCAGGGGCTAGATGATCCTTAGGGCCTCGGCTGGGGTCAGTCTGGTGGTGCCAAGCCACAACTGCACCGCCGTCAACCCCCCGTCGACCGACTTATCATCGTTTTTGGTCGCTAATCTGACCGTTTCGACCCGATTTGCGAGGCCAAAACTGATGATAAGTCATCCTGAACATCGACATACCAGGGGTCAAAGTCGTGTCGGCGGGCGTTTTGCGGCATTTGCAACAGCCCCAGCCCCAGCCCCGTGTCAAAGCCGGCCCAGCCCCGCGAGGCCCGACCGCTCGGCGAAATGAATTAGCGCATCCACCTCACACCCTGGCTGGCTCGGTGAGGTGGATTCGCGGATCCCCCTCGCTGCGGCGCTGGCTGGCCAGGCGGATCCCGGGAACCGCCGGGCGGCTAGGCGGCTAGTCAGGCGGGCTCCATGCCGTGCCGGCGCATGAGTTCGAGTTCCTCCTCGCGCTCCGGCGTCCGGTCACCCGACCAGAGCTCGTGCAATTTTTCGAAATAATCGTCCGCAGCTGGTGCGTGCAACACGAGCAGTCGGGCCGTTTCCTCGGAGGCGTTGCCGAAGGTGTGCGCCTGGCCCCGCGGCACGAGCAGGAAGTCGCCGGGAGTACCGGTGACCTGTTCGCCGTCGAGCCAGAATGCGATCTCACCGTCGAGCACGAAGAACGCCTCTGAGCAGTTGGTGTGCCGGTGGGCGGGCGGCGTCCGGCTGGCGGGCGGCAGGGTGCGTTCCATCAGGGAGAAGTCGCCGCCGGTCTGCGCTGCCACCGCCTTGAAGGCCATCACGCTGCCGCGCGCGGTCAGCAGGTGCCCTGCCCCGGCTGGCACGATCCCGGTCATGACGCCGCCCCCCAGTCGAAGCTGTCGCCGATGCTGCGAAGCTCGGACCGAGTCGCTTCATCGCAGAGCGCGCCAGCCGCCCCGGCCTCGTAGCTGGCTTGCGGCGAGGCGCCCAGGCTTCTCGCGGTCTCGTGTTCACCGCCGAGGTCGATACCGAACATCGCCGGATCGTCCGTGTTGATCGTGCACTGGACTCCTGCGGCGAGCAAAACCGGGAGCGGGTGGTCGGCCAGCGATCGCACGACGCCGGTGCGCACGTTCGACGACGGGCAGACATCGAGCACGATCCCGCGGTCGGCTAGCTCCCGCACCAGTTCAGGGTCCTCGATCGAGCGGATGCCGTGCCTGATCCGGTCGGCACCAAGCGCGTCGAGCGCGCCCCGAACCGACTCCGGACCCATCGATTCCCCCGCGTGCGGGACCGAGCCGAGCCCGCCGTCCTTGGCCCGCGCGAACACCCGCTCGAACGGGTCAGGTGGGTGCGTCTCCGACCCGCCAAGGCCGATGCCGACGACGCCTCGGTGCGCGTTCGCCAGTCCGTGGGTGACGGTCAGTTCGGCCGCTTCCATCGGGTAGTCGCGCGGAATGTCGAGCGTCAATCCGACTCGCACGCCGTGCAGTTCGCGGGCCTCGGCCACGCCGTCGCAGTACCCGGCGAGGATCTCTTCCCACGCCACGCCGCGCCCGGCGGGCTCGGCCGGGCTGCAGATGCCCTCAAGGTAGACGGCGCCGAAGGCGGCCGCCTGGGCCGCGTAGTCGACCACGATCTGCCGGAAGTCCTGCTCGGTGCGCAGTGCCGCGGTGGTCAGCGCCCATACCTTGAGGAAATGCATGAAGTCGCGGAACTCATACAGCCTGGCCAGCTCCTGCACCGAATCGGCCGGAAGGGCGATGTCGTTTCGCCGGGCGATCTGCAGCAACGCCGCGGGCCGCACCGTCCCTTCAAGATGAACATGCAACTCAATTTTCGGATAGCTCACGGGCTCCATCTTCCGATGCGCGATTGCCGAAGCCCGCAGTTGGGGCTGTCAAACCAACAACGCTTTGGTAACTGTCGGCCTGCGATATCGCAGCAATGAAACCTGAGAGCGACCGGCTGCGTCCGAGCAGCATGAGTCGTTCCCTCCGCAGTACAGGCGCCAGCGCAGTCGCATCGGCGGCGCCGATCTCATTTGCGCACCATCGCATCAAGCTCCGTCTCGGCGGAGCTCACTCCGGCGGCACCAGACCGTTGCGCGGCTTGATCGTCGTGGCCTCGATCTGCGCTGGCTCCGGCTTGCTCGTCGCTGCCTGCTCAAGTTCGGCAGTCTCGTCGTCAGCGGGATCGGCGAAGCGGGCGGCCGCCAACGCCCCGGCCGCGCCATTCAGCGCGAACGGCGCCGGTCAGAGCGCGCCGAGCAAGGCCACCAATCTGACCAAGCTGACACCGAACAGGAACGTCATCTACACGGCGAATCTCACCTTGCGCGTCACGGATGTCGCTGCCGCGGCCACATCCGCGACCAGTGCCGTGACAGCGGTCGGCGGCTACATCTCCAGCGAACAGCAGACCCAGGCGACCGGCCGCGGCAACGCCGGCGAGGTGGACCTGACGCTAAAGATCCCGGCGGCCGCCTACAGCCAGACGCTCGCCGACTTGGCCGGGCTCGGCAAGCACCTGATTTTCAATCAGCAAGCACAGGATGTCACCCAGCAGGTCGCCGATGTGAGCAGCCGGGTTGTGTCGGCGGAGGCGGCGATCAAGCAGCTGCGCCAGTTGCTGAGCCGGGCCGGCGACGTCGGCCAACTGCTGTCGGTGCAAGACGAGATCAACTCGCAGGAGTCCGCGCTCGAGTCGCTGATCGCCCAGCAGCAGGCACTTGCCCACGAGACCAGCTACGCGACCGTCTACCTCACCGTGCTTGGTCACCATGCCGTGGCGCACAAGAAGAAGCACAAGAAGGTCAGTCACGGGCTCATCGCCGGCCTTAGCACCGGGTGGCGTGCGTTCAAGATCCTCGTGGTCTGGCTGCTCACCGCGATCGGGACGCTACTCCCGTTCGCGATCTCGGTCGTGGTCATCGGCGCGATCGTGTATGTCGGCCGACGCCGGGTCACCCGGCGCCGCACCCCGCCAGCGGCCGCGCCTCCGGCCGCGACCTCGTAACGAGATTCGTGACCCACCGGGTTGGCCGGCCGCCAAGGCGCCGGCTAGCCGGCCGACCCGGTGGGTACCGAGTGCACCAAGTCGGTGAGCCGGGCGAGCATGTCAGGATCGGTGTCCGGCAGAACGCCGTGGCCCAAGTTGAAGATGTGGCTCTCGGCCATCCGGCCTTTCGCCAGCACGTCCCTCGCCCGCTCCTCGATCGTCGGCCACGGCGCGAACAGCACCGCTGGGTCGAGATTTCCCTGTAGCGCTTTGCCCGGCGTGACCCGGTGGATCGCCTCGTCGAGCGGCACCCGCCAGTCGACGCCTACGACGTCGGCGCCCGCCTCTCCGAGCAGCCCGAGCAGTTCCCCGGTGCCAACCCCGAAATGAATCGAAGGCACGCCGGTCTCGCGGACGGCGTCGAAGATACGGGCGCTGTACGGCAGCACGCTCTTGGAGTAGTCCTGCGCGCTCACGATGCCGACCCAGGAGTCGAACAACTGGATCGCCGAGACGCCGGCCGCGATCTGGACCTTGAGGATCGAGACCGTGATGTCCGCGAGCCGGTCGAGCAGCGAGCGCCACAACTCGGGGTGGCCGTACATCAGCGCCCTGGTCCGGTCGAAGTTCTTCGATGGGCCGCCCTCGACCAGGTAGCAGGCCAGCGTGAACGGGCCGCCAGCGAAACCGATCAGCGGCGTGCCGCCCAGTTCCGCGGTCAGCAGGCCGATCGCCTCGCTCACAAACGGGACGTCGGTTGGCTCAAGATCACGCAGCATCGCGATGTCAGATTCGCTGCGCACAGGCTTCTCGATCACCGGCCCAACGCCAGGCTTGATCTCGACGCCGACGCCGACCGCGCGAAGCGGCACGACAATGTCGCTGAACAAGATCGCGGCGTCCACCCCGTACCGCCGCACTGGCTGCAGGGTGATCTCGGTGATCATCTCGGGATGCGTGCAGGCTTCGAGCATCGCGACTCCGGCGCGTGTCGCCCGGTACTCGGGAAGTGACCGGCCAGCCTGGCGCATGTACCAGACTGGCGCGTGCGACACCGGCTGCCTGCGACACGCCCGGATGAACGCTGAGTCGATTGGCTGGCTATCCACGCCGCCGATCGTCTCATAGTTGCCGCCTTGGTGTTGATCGCGGCTGGTCAGAGCGCTTCTCCGGCGAGAGCGGGTGCGGGTCGTCCGCCGCTAGTTGGCGCGTTTGGCAGCGAAACGTCCAGATGACACGCCGTTCCAGATCCCCGGAATGCGGTCAGGTCCGTGTCAGCATCGACTTGTCCGGGGCGTGAAGTGCAAGGAGCGGCAGATGATTAGCGCGGTTCGTGACTGCCCAAGCTGCGGGTTCCCGTATGAGTTCGCTCAGGTGCATCCCGATCCTGAGCGTTGTCCTGATGTTCCGAGCGGGCGGTGCCCTGAGTGGTTCTGCACTGACTGCGGTACCGGTTTGATGGTCGAACTGCTCCCGGTTAGCCTGGACATTGCCGCCGCCCGCACAGGCGCTTCAATGGGATCGCTTGACCGGGTGGCATGAGGATGCCATGCCACCGCCTCGCGCGCTGAGGCCCGCGGCAGTGCCCGATGACGGGCACCCTGCGGGTGCTTCGGTTTTTCGTGTGGCGATGGCCGAGGTGGCGGCCGGGATCGAGGCGTCCAGGGCTGTCCGGCCCGAGGTCAGCTTCGACAGCGAACCGGCGCCACGCAGGCTGGCGCCCGAGGCGATGGCGGTGGCGGCGGCCGTCGAAGTCGGCGAGGACGAGATCGGCGCCGGACGGTTCGTGTTGCTTTATGACCCTGCGGGTCAGGAGGGATGGGCCGGACCCTTTCGAGTGATCGCCTACCTCAGAGCCGAGCTAGAGCCAGAGATCGCGGCGGACCCGCTGATCGGCCAGGTCGGCTGGAGTTGGCTGCTCGAATCGCTGGACACCATGCGGGCAGGGTATGCCGCGCCGAGTGGTTCGGTCACCCGGGTAGTCACCGAGGGCTTCGGCATGAAAGCAGATCAGCCGGTGACCACCGAGTTCGAAATGCGGGCGTCGTGGTCGCCGGTCGGCCAGAGCCGCGACAGCTACGCACTTGACCGGCATGTAGCCGCCTGGGCTGACGCCCTGTGCGTCGCCTGCGGAATGCCGTCGGCGGGACCGGACGTGGCCCAGCTACCACCCCCGCAACTCCGGCCATCGCCACCCGGGTCACCGCAACTCCGTACGCTTCATCAAGGGCCGACCCGGCCAAGGCACCGCCCGTGAGCGTTCCCCTGCTGGAGCCCAGAGACGGGCTGCCTCCCCTGGTGAGCACGGTCCAAGCGCTCGCCGAGGCGACAAGCAGGCTTAAGGCAGGGACCGGACCGGTGGCCGTCGATGCCGAACGCGCCTCCGGCTTCCGCTATGGACACCGCGCGTTCCTGGTCCAGTTCCGTCGCGAAGGCGCTGGTACCGTTCTCATCGACCCCGTCGCCTGCCCCGATCTGTCGGAAATCGACGGGGCGCTTGCGTCCGTCGAAGCGGTGCTGCATGCCGCCGGACAGGATCTGCCGTGCCTGACCGAGCTCGGATTCCGGCCCACGCGGCTGTTCGACACCGAGCTTGCCGGGCGACTGCTCGGTTACCCCAGAGTCGGGCTCGGCACGCTGGTTTCTGAGGTTCTCGGCCTGACGCTGGAAAAGACACACTCGGCAGCGGACTGGTCGACGAGGCCACTGCCGGAGGAATGGCTCAGGTACGCCGCACTCGACGTCGAGGTGCTGATCGAACTGCGCGACGCGCTAGCCGAGCAGCTTGCCGAGCAGGGCAAAACCGACTGGGCCGAGCAGGAGTTCGCGGCCGTCCTCGGTGCCAGGCCAGCCCCGCCTCGCCCCGATCCTTGGCGCCGGACGTCAGGCATCCACCGGGTCAGAAGCCGCCGCAGCCTGGCGATCGTCCGCGAACTCTGGCTTGAGCGTGACCGCATTGCCCGTCACCGCGACATATCCCCGACCAGGATCTTGCCGGACTCGGCGATCGTCGACGCCGCCAGAGCGGCCCCGGGCTCCTCCGACGAACTCGGCAAGATCACCGGGTTCACCGGACGCGGCGCCCGCCGCTACGGCGCTAGCTGGCTACGCGCCATCCGACGGGCAAAAGTGCTCCCAGACGAGCACCTGCCCGAGCCGTCGGCTGCGCCGACCGACGGCCCCCCGCCTGCCCACCGCTGGTCCGAACGCGACCCTGCGGCGGCGAGCAGGCTCGCCGCCGCCCGCGCCGCCGTCGCCGCACTCGCCGACGCCGGCCGCCTGCCCGCCGAGAACCTGCTAGCGCCCGACACCGTGCGCCGGCTGGCCTGGCAGCCTCCAGAACCAATCAGCCCCGAATCAGTCACCGAGGAACTACGCCGCTACGGCGCAAGGCCGTGGCAAATCGAGATCACCGCAGTCCCGATCGCGATGGCCTTGATCAGGCTGATCGAAAAGGGCGAAGCCTGAGCAACCCCCACCCCAGCGCTCCCCGGCCCTCGCCGCCGCGCCCTCGCCGCCGCCCTCGCCGCCGGGCCCCTGCCGCCGGCCCCTGCCGCTGGGCCCTGCCGCCGGGGCCGCCGCCGACGGGCGTCCGGAGCGCTTGCCGGGTGTCGTGGGGTTAGGCGATGCGGCGTAGCACGCCTAGATCGCACGGCTTGGACGATCCTGGGCGATTGACCCCCGCGCACGGCAACGGCGTCACCGCAGGCGGGTAGTCAGGAAAGACATTGAGCAGGATCTCGCAGTCGCAACAGCCACCCCGCAACTCAAGCTGGCGCAGCAGCCCACCGGGCTGAGTCGCGCGCATGTCCCGCCATCTGATCGTCCACCTATAGGTGCCGTCGCACCCAAACTCGGTGATCATGCGAAGCAGGAAACAGCGCAGGCACTCGGAATCCCCCGGCGCGGTTAACTTGTCCGCGAGATTGGCGAGATCGTCCCACACCTCTGCTGACATGTCGTCGGCCATCCCCTGCTCCTTTCTATTGGCCGATCAGGTCAGCTGATTCTTATCGCATGGCTACGACATTCCCGGGCTGGCCAACCCTCACGCGCACCGCTCGCCCGTGCGGTGGATACGGCAATCCATCCTGCCGCCCAGCCCATCCCCTACGATGAATGTGGCAATCCATCCGGGAAATCGGGTATGAATTGCCACATCCATCGTGGCCCAGGACGGCGGAAACGCGATGAATCCCCGAATTCATCGGCTCCGGCCCGTCCAGCGCAGCGATGAATTCCCGAATCGATCGCACTGCCGGATTGGACCGGATTGGAGCAGCCCGGTCGTAGCGTTCCGGGCATCGCTCACCGCGCCCCACATCGCTTTTCGTGACGTCAGCTTCCGCGATGATGGCCCGGCCACTTCGGGACGCCAGGGCGCTGATCACCCAGCGGCCGACTCGCGCGGCACCGCGCTTCGCTGTGCCTAAGTCAGTCAGGTCATGCCGCTCTGACGAGACGAGGACGCCGTCGGCCGACTGCAGCACCACGAATGAGCCCTTGCCGAGCGACTGCTCAGCAAGGGCATTCTCGCCCGCACCAAGATCCGCACCAAGATCCGCACCACATTCCGCGCCAAAACCCGCGCCGCGTTTCGCGCCAAGATCGGCGCCAAGTTCAGTTCGGGCGGCGTTGATAATGACGGGCAGGTTCTCCCGGTGCGCGCAGATCAGCGTGGGCTGCCGCTGCGCCGCCAGCGCGACCGCCCGCCTAGCAGCGGGCAAGTAAGCGGTACCCAGGTCAGGATCCTCCCCGGTGGCGGTGAAGTCGGGCTCCAACTCCACGGGCATGCCAACGGCCTCGGCGTATGGTCGCACGGTCGCTATGCAACGTTCCGCCGCCGAGGTGATCACCCGGCAGGGCCCGTAGCTGACCAGCAACTCCGCGAGCAGTTGCGCGTCCTGGGTGCCGTGGCTGTCAAGCGGTCTGGCCAGATCGGTGAACAGACCGTCCTGCGACCTCGTGCCAGCCTGCGCGTGCCTGAGCAATATGAGCGGGATCGTGCTCAGCGGACCGGCCGCGAATTCCTCGATCAAGATGCGGTCGCGGTCGTAGGAGAGCCGTTCGGCCACGTGCGGCAGGTCTATCCAGGCAAGGTCGTCGACCTCGTGATTAGGTACGAAGTCGAACGCCTCGACGCACCGCGCCGCCCAGTAGCTGACCATCTTTGGCCTGCCGTCGACTTCGTATTCGGACGGCTTGAGGCGGCGGCCGAGCACGACCCGGACGGCTGCCTCCTCGGCCACTTCCCTGGTCGCGGTGAGCAGCACGTGCTCACCGGGCTCGCGCTTACCCTTCGGAAACGACCAGTCGTCGTACTTCGGCCGATGCACGAGCGCTATCCGCGGGCCAGAGCTAGCGCCAGGGCCAGGGCCATCCGATCCCGGACGCCACACGACGGCCCCGGCCGCACGGATCGGGTCGTCCAGCGGAGCGCTAGCCACGCGCCAGACGCTCCGGGCGTGGCCGACTCTTGGTAGCGGCCATCTCAGCGTCAGCCGATCGGCTCTGCCTGAACCTGATCAGGTGATCTTGCAGATCCATCAGCGGCGCGCCTGATTCGTCTAGGTGATGCCTGGTCCAGTTGCCGTCAGGGCCGAGCCACCACGACGCGGTGCCTGGGTCCATCGCCAGGTCGATCAGGGTACGCAGCTCGCGCTTTTGGGCGGCGTCGGTGACCCGGACGAGCAGTTCGACCCGCCGGTCCAGGTTCCTGTGCATCAGATCGGCGCTGCCAATCCACACTTCATCGGCGCCCTCTCCGGCGGCGCCGTCCCCGGCAACCGCGCCGAACGCGTAGATCCTCGAGTGCTCAAGGAAGCGACCCACCACGCTGCGCACGTTGATCGTCTCCGACAGGCCAGGCACGCCTGGCCGCAGCGAGCAGATGCCACGAACCCACAAGTCGATCGGCACGCCTTCGATCGACGCCCGGTACAGCGAATCGATGATCGCCTCGTCGATGATGGCGTTGCACTTCATCCTGATCCTGGCCGGCTTGCCTTCCCTCACCAGGCGAACCTGCTCCTCGATCCGCTTGATCAGTCCGGATCGCAAACCCGCCGGCGCCACTAGCAGGCGCTGGTACTCGGTCCGTCGGCTGTATCCGGTCAAGTGGTTGAACAGGTCGGTGATGTCTTCGCCGACCTGCCGATCGGATGTCAGCAGCCCGTAGTCCTCATACAGCCTCGCGGTCTTCGGGTGGTAGTTACCGGTTCCGATGTGGCAGAACCGGCGCAGTGACCCGTCCGACCCCTCGCGAACCACCAGCACCATCTTGCAGTGAGTCTTGAGTCCGACGAACCCGTAGACCACGTGACAGCCGGCTTCCTCCAGCTTGTGCACCCAGCCGATGTTGGCTTCCTCGTCGCCACGCGCCTTGATTTCGACGGCGACCACCACTTGCTTGCCGGCCTTGCGCGGCGTCGATCAGCGCGTCGACGATCTCCGAGTCGCCGCTAGTCCGGTACAACGTGTGCTTGATCGCCAGCACGCGCGGGTCCGCGGCCGCCGACACGACGAGCCTCTGCACGCTGGCGGTGAACGAGTCATACGGCAGGTGCACCAGCACATCTCGCTCAGACAAGGTGGAGAATACGCTGCGGTCCTGCGGCAACGCGCCCTCAGCCGGGACGAACGCCGGGTACTTGAGTTTGCGTAGATCCAGGTCGGCGATGGCGGACAGACCGGTGAGATCGAGCGGGCCCGGCAACCGGTACACGGCCCGATGGTCCACGCCAAGCTCGGTCACTAGCTTCTCGAGGACATCGCTGGAAATCGACTCTTCGACCTCGAGCCTGACCGCCTGGCCGAACCTGGTGCGGGCCAGCTCTCGTTCGAGCGACTGGAGCAGGTTCTCAGTGACGTCCTCATCAATTTCGAGGTCGCGGAACCTCGTGACGCGGAACGCGTGGTGCTCGATCACGTCCAGGCCCGCGAACAACTCATCGAGGTGAGCGGCGATGACGTCCTCAAGCGGGACGAATCTGCTGGCCGACACGGTAAGGAAGCGCGGCAGCAACGGCGGTACTTTGACCCGGGCAAACAACGCCAGGCCCGACCTAGGGTCGGTGACTATGACCGCGAGGCTAAGCGTCAGCCCAGAGATGAACGGGAACGGGTGAGCCGGGTCGACCGCCAGCGGCGTGAGTACCGGGTAGATCCGCTCTTTGAACAGCCGCTGCAGCCTGGCCTGCTCGTCGGGAAGCAACTCCTTCCACCGCAGTATTTCTATCCCTGCTTCGGCGAGCGCTGGTACTAGCTGCTTGCTGAAGCACAGCGCGTGCTTGTCAGCGAGGTCCCTGGCCATGTCCAGGGTGTTCTCAAGTATCTGGTCGGGCGCCTTGCCGGTCACGCTCTCCACCGGCAGCCCAGTGGCCATCCGCCGGATTCGGCCAGCGACACGCACCATGAAGAACTCGTCGAGCGCGCTGGCGAATATGGACTCGAACCTGACCCGTTCGAGCAGCGGCACGCGGGGGTCTTCGGCCAGCTCAAGCACCCGCTGGCTGAACCGCAGCCAGCTTTCCTCCCGGTCCAGGTACCGGTCGGCGGGAAGGTCGGCCGCCAGTCTCTGGCGCTGGTCGCTTGTCGGGGCATCTTCGCCGATGCCGGCCAGCGCTGCCGTCAGTTCCTCACCGCTCTCGGTGGCCTGATGCCGCTCGCTCGCCTCGGCTTCGTGTTCCGATCCGCCGCTTTCGGTGGTGATGTCGTGCCCCGTGTCCATGTTGCTATCCTCCCCAAGCCAGCAGTGATCCAAATACCCGGGCCGGGCGCGGTTGCGGCAATGCAGGCTAACCGGTCAAAATTTCGAGCATTCGCCCAAACAGCGAACACTGGACGGAGAACATCAGATGCACATCGGAACGTTGCTGCCCGAGACCGAAGGGCCGCAGGCGCTCAGCCTGCTGCGCGACAACCTCTCCAGGGCCGCCGACGACGGATTCTCGTCCGTCTGGATGGCCAACATCTTCGGGCTCGACGCGCTCACCGCCCTGGCCGTGGCCGGCAGCGGGATCGGCGGCATCGAGATTGGCACGGCGGTCGTACCCACCTATCCCCGTCATCCCGCCGCGCTCGCCCAGCAAGCGCTGACCACCGCGCTGGCCCTGAACGGACAGCTCGCGCTCGGCATCGGACTCTCGCACAAGATCGTGATCGAAGACATGTACGGGTACAGCTTCGACGGCCCAGCCACCCACATGGCCGAGTACCTGTCGATCCTGCAGCCAGCCCTCGACGGCGAGCAGGTCAATTTCACCGGCAGGACCATGCGCGCCGCGATCGGGCTGTCCGCGCCCCGGCTCGGCAAGGTACCCGTGCTGCTGGCCGCGATGGGCCCGGCGATGCTCAAGCTGTGCGGCCAGCGCACCGACGGGACGATCCTGTGGATGACCGGACCCGCGACGGTCAAGGACTACATCGTGCCGACGATCAACGCGGCGGCGGAGGCAGCCGGGCGGCCAGCGCCACGGGTGATCTGCCAGCTCCCCGTCTGCGTCACCGACGACCCGGACGCCGCCAAGGCGCGGGCCGCCAAGGTATTCGAGATCTACGGCCACTTGCCGTCCTACCGGGCCATGCTCGACCGCGAGGGTGCCGCGGGCCCGGCGGACGTCGCGATCGTCGGCGATGAGGACTCCGTGGCGAGCCAGATCACCGCGCTCGCCGACTGCGGCGTGACCGACTTCCTCGCCCTCGAGTTCGCATCGGGCAGCGATCGGCAGCGCACCAGAGACCTGCTCAAACGCCTCATATCCGGCTAGCCGTTACTTGGCCGAGATCGTGATCCTCGGGTGGTCGGCCGGGCGCAGCCAGCGCAGCACGGCCAGCAGCTTGCGTTGCGGCAACGACACGCAGCCTGCCGTCGAGGAACCAGTGCCCACGTGCAGGAAGATCGCGCTGCCCAGCCCCGGCACCCGAGCCGTGTTGTACGCGATCACCGCGCCGTAGTTGTAGGCGGGCCGATTGTCCATAGGCTCGGCGGCCTGGCCAGGGTTACGATAACGCGTGTCGACCCACTCGTTGTAGTTGGGACTCGACGGGTCGTCATCCCATACGTCGTAACTTCGGGCGCGCCGGTAGGTGACCGCAACACCGGGATTGGCCAGCACCCCAAAGTCAAATCCGAAGCCGAAAGATCCCGACGGGGTTTTGCCGTCGCCTTCATGCTTGTGCCCTGGGCGGGCGATGCCGTTATAGCCGACCCGGGCTGTCCACGGCCCGAAGGCTTTGACCCAGTGCCGGTGCGACCAACGGTAGGCGACGAACTTGGCGTACGTCGAAGACTGCGAGCTGGCCGTCACCGTGATCATCTCAGTGACCTTGCGCGGCTTAGGCTTGGCGGCGCTCGACGAAGGGTCGGCGCTGGTCACTGGCGCGGTCTTGACCCGAGCCACGACGGCGGGCTTGGCGGGGCCGGAAGCCGCGGCGCCGACCCCAGCGCACCCGGCCATGACTAGCGCCAGCATGCAGACCAGAGCAGTTGCCGCGAGCGGTCGCCGACCGGGCGGACACATCAGCACGTGTCCCACCGTATCTGGCTGTCACCCATCCCGATCCTGTTTCTGACCATCGGATTAGCTCGGCGGCGGGCAACTGGCAACTCTTCACCGTCGCCCAACTGTCGTAACAGGACTGAAGGCGATCAATTTCGAACTCCCGCGACGGAACGCCCGCCTTTGTCAGACCACCCGGCTACGCTGCCCTTCATGACGGCAACCCAAGAGCAGTTCGGCTCATTGAAAGAAGACATCCGGGCTCTCAGTGGCACGGTCTCCGAGATTCTGCATGCCGTCCGGGATCAGAATTTTCGCGTCATGAGAATCGACGAACGCCTCACGCGTGTCGAGGGCGGTTTCGACCTGATGGACGGGCGTCTCGACGGGTTGCAGAGTTCCGTGAGCGAGATCTTGACCCTGGTACGGAGGGATTCAGCGAGCGGTCAAGCCGCAGGCGGCGTGGATGTCGGCTCGGCTGGCAAGCTTGACCCGCGCGCCCCGGCCGAGCGCGGCGGCTAGATCCTTCTCGGCGGTCTCGATCTTGAGCCAGTCGGCGTAGCTGATCGGCTTGATGCCGCGTTCGGCGAGCAGGGCGGCGAAGCTGGCCGACCACGGCTCGTCCGGCCCGGCCCCATCGCCCGGCTCCATCCCCTCAGACCCCGCGCCTCCGGACCCCGCGCCCTCAGACCCAGCGCCTCCGGACCCAGCGCCTCCGGACCCAGCGCCTCCGGACCCAGCGCCTCCGGACCCCGCGCCTCCGGACCCCGCGGTCTCGGGCAACCGCAGCAGCCCCGGACGCGGCAACTGAACGTCGCCGGCGCCCGGGCCGCCGGCCAGGTCGGCGAGCAGCGCTCGAACGGTCTGGGCCGCGTCGGACTTGTTGGTGCCGATCACGCCGGTCGGGCCGCGCTTGAGCCAGCCGGCTACGTACTCCCGCGGCAGTGGCTGGCCATCGGGACCGAGTACGCGGCCCTCGGCGTTCGGCACGATGTGCGAGCGGTCGTCGAACGGCACTCCCGGCAACGGCACGCTCTGATACCCGACGCTGCGCAGCACCATCTGGACATTGACGGTCTCGAACTGCCCGGTCCCGTTGAGCCGCCCGTCGGCGTCCAGGCTCGTTCGCTCGACGGTCAGCCCCTCGACCTTTTCTGCCCCAAGAATTTCTACCGGGCTCAGCCAGAAACGCACAGTCAGCCTGCGCGCGGCACCGGCCGGGCCACGGGATGCCCAGTCGCTGATCACTTTGTAGTTGCCGCGCACGTGCCGGTCGGTCGTCGCCAGCTTCGCGCTCTCGCCGCTCGCGTCGAACGCATCCAGGTCGGCCTCGCCGTCCCCAACGACGACGTCGACACCGACTAGCTCGCCGAGTTCACGGAGCTCCTTTGTGGTGAACTTGGCCTGGGCCGGTCCGCGCCGCCCGATCATGTGCACTTCGCGCACCTTGCTCGCGGTAAGCGCGTCAAGCACCGGCTGGCTGACGTCGGTCTCGCGCAGTTCGGCCGGGTCGCGGATCAGGATCCGCGCGACGTCGACGGCCACGTTGCCGACCCCGATCACGGCGACCGACTCCACATCGAGGGTGAACCTGTCCGGGTCAACGTCTGGATGCCCGCAGTACCAGTTCACGAAGTCGGTCGCCGCATAGCTGCCGGGCAGGTTCTCACCCGGTATGGCCAGACGCCGGTCGCGCATCGCGCCGGTCGCGTACACGATCGCGTCGTAACAGGACAGCAGGTCGGCCCGGGTGACCTCGTCGCCGAGGTGCACGGCGCCGACGAACCTGACGCCGTCATGCTCAAGAACGCCGCGCAGGTATTCGGCGATCGACTTGATCGACTTGTGGTCCGGCGCCACGCCGTACCTGACCAATCCGTAGGGAGTGGGCAGCCGGTCGATAACGTCAACCCGGATGGCGCACGGCGGGTCGATCGCCGATCCCTGCTTAATCAGCGCCTCGGCGGTGTACAGGCCAGCTGGCCCCGATCCGACCACGGCAACGGTGAGGGTCTTCATAACACGCGATTCTGCCAGGCCGCCGGGCCGCTTAGGACACGCAGAACTCGTTGCCCTCCGGGTCGGCCATCGTGGTCCAGGTGTGCGGTCCCTGATTACCGGTGCGCAGCACGGTCGCGCCGCGCCCGGCCAGCCTGGCCACCACCGCGGCGGCGTCGTCTCCGCCCAGGCGCAGATCCAGGTGCAGCCGGTTCTTCACCGTCTTGGACTCGGGTACGAGCTGGAACAGCACCCGCGGTCTGGTCCCGACGCCCGTGGCCTGGTCGTCCGGGTGCCGCAGCGCGACGCCGTCTTGCCAGCGAAGCTCGCCGTTGTAGGTAATCGTGTCGTCCTCGGTGGCGTGGCCCTCGGCGATCATCCGCTTGATGAACGCCTCATCTTGCGGCTCGACGTTCCAGCCGAGCGTTTCCGCCCACCATTCGGCTAGTTCGTGCGGCCGCTGCGAGTCGATGACGACCTGGAATTCATATGCCATCGGTGTTGCTTCCCTTCGCTCGGTACAGGTCTCGGAGCAGCAAGATCTCCGCGGCGTGGTGCAGCATCTCGCGGTTGATGTGCAGGACGAGCGCGGCCAGTGGGTACTCCGCGTATGGTCCCTCGGTCGGGCCGCACGGCCGGGCCAAACCGTCAGCGCCGAGCTCGCGTACGCCCTTGACCCAGGTGGAGTAGCAACTATCCAACTGGGACAGCGCCTCAGCCGCAGTTCCGGCGTAAGAGGCGCTGTCCCAGTCCATCGGGGGCCCGCCGAAATGCGACGCGTTCCGCGCGCCGATGCAACCGACAATCATGTGGCCGAGCCGCCATGCAATCGTCGTCACCGGCGGGGGCTTCGGCTCGGGGCTGCCGTACTCGAGCACGAACTGACCTGAACCGAGCCTGTCTTTGGGTTCGACGGTGCTGGGCGCGTTGCGCGGGCGGATGCTCCAGCAGCCCGTGACCGGCTCCCAGAAGTACTCGTCGTCGGTCAGCCCCTCGAGCTTGGCCCGTATGTGGTTCTGCCACCACCAGTCGAGCTGGTCGACAAGCTCGGCGTTCCGATCGATGGCCTTGGGTTGGGTGGAGGTTTCGGTAGTCATGACAGCCACACTAGAGCGCATTGCGGACAGAATCGGTCCTCAATGGGCGGGATACTTGAGGTGTGCTCGATACGTCGGCCCGGCTGCTGCGCTTGCTTTCCCTGTTGCAGGCACGCCCGGAGTGGTCTGGGGCCGATCTGGCGGCGCGTCTTGAGGTGACGCCGCGTACGTTGCGCAGGGACGTGCAGCGGCTACGCGATCTTGATTATCCGGTGCATTCGATGCCTGGGGTGGCCGGCGGGTACCGGCTCGGATCCGGTGCCGCGCTGCCGCCGCTGCAACTCGACGACGACGAGGCGATCGCGGTCGTCGTGAGCTTGCGGAGCGCGACCAGCCACACGGTGACCGGCCTGGGTGAGGCGTCGGTGAGCGCACTAGCCAAAATCGATCAGGTGCTACCAGCCAGGCTCAGGGAGCGGACCTCGGCGCTGCAGCAGGCCACCGTCCCGCTGACCGGGCCGACCCCAGCGATCGATCCGGCGCTGCTGACCGCGCTGGCCGCGGCGTGCCGCCAGCATCAACGGGTGCGGATGCGTTACACCGACTTCGGCGGCACCGAGTCTGTCCGGCTCGTGGAACCGTACCGGCTGGTCACCGGAGGGTACCGGTGGTACCTGATGGCGTTCGACGACGACAGGGACGACTGGCGGACGTTTCGCGTCGACCGGATCAGCGAGCCTGCGGTGGTCGGCCGGTTCGCACCCCGCGACCCACCGGATCCCGCCAGCTTCGTTGGCGCGGCGATCACCATGGCGCCGTACCGCTACCAGGCGCGCGTTCTGCTGCACGCCCCAACCCAGGCACTAGCCGGCCGGGTCGCGCCTACGACCGGCGTCCTCACCCCGGATGGCGATGACCGCTGCGTGCTGAGCACCGGGTCGGACTCGCTACTGGCGATCACGTATCACCTGCTGGCCCTCGGCGTCGAGTTCACGGTGCTTGAGCCACCCGAACTGATCGAGCACCTGAGCGCGATCGCTGCCCGAGTCACCCGAGCCATAGACCGCTAAGCCGAGCATCCGGAGAACGGAGCGCGCCCGGACCAGCCGCCTGCCGGCGCGATGAAATGCCGAATCCATACGCAATTTCAGCCGACCTGGATTGCGCGAATGGAATCGCCGAAGTTCATACCCGAGTTCCCGACTGGATTGCCGAATCCATCGCGGGGTTGAGGCGCAAGGCGCGATGGATTGCCGAATCCATCGCGCCAGCTGCGGCGCGGGGATGCGGCGCGGGAGGATGCGGCGCGGGGATGCGGCGGGGAGGGTGCGGCGCGGATCCTGGGTTAGCGGTCGGGGACTAGGTCGGGGTCTAGGCGGGCCACTGCCTCGGTGATCGACAGAGCCAGGCTTTGCGGGGAAAGGCCGGAGTCGGCGAGTATCTCCGGTCGATCGCCGTGCGCGATGAAGTTCTGCGGCAGTCCGAACGTCCTGATCGGCACGTCGATGTCGTGCTCGCGGAGCAGCCGGGCGACCGCGTCGCCGAACCCGCCCACCGTGCCGTTGTCCTCCACGGTGACGACGAGTCGGTGCGCGGCCGCGGCCGGGGCCAGCGCCTGGTCGATTGGCTTGACCCAGCGCGGGTCGACCACGGTCACGCTGAAGCCCTGGTCGGTCAGCCGACCGGCCGCGTCGAGCGCGACTGCGGCCATCGGGCCAGCCGCGACCAGCAGCACGTCAGCGATCGGCCCATCGGTGTCCGACTCGCCGCTGTCCTGGCCGTCGGCCGGCCTGGCGAGCACGTCCATGCCGCCCAGGCTGCCGATCGCCGGGATGTCCTGCGACACCGAGCCACGCGGGAACCTGATCGCCGTCGGGCCATCGCTGACGGCGACCGCCTCCCTGAGCAGTTCGGTCAGCCTGGTGCCGTCTCTGGGCACCGCCACCTTGATGCCCGGCACGATCTGGAGCAGCGAACCGTCCCACATGCCGTGGTGGCTGGCGCCGTCAGGGCCCGGTGACCCCGGCCCGGTCGAGCACGAACGTGACCGGCAGCCGGTGCATCGCGACGTCCATCAATACCTGGTCGAACGCGCGGTTCAGGAACGTCGCGTAGATGGCGACGACCGGGTGCAGGCCGCCCATGGCAAGCCCGGCCGCGCTGGTCACCGCGTGCTGCTCGGCGATGCCAACGTCGAACACCCGGTCGGGATAAGCCTCGGCGAACGACGCCAGCCCGGTCGGGTGCAGCATTGCCGCCGTGATCGCCACGACATCGGGCCGACGCGCGCCGATCGCCAGCAGTTCCTCGGTGAAGAAGCTGGTCCAGTCGCGCTTGGCTGCCTTGCCGGCCGTCGCCGTCGCCTTGGCCTTGGCCTTGGACGACCCGTTGAGGTGCACGGCCGCGCCCGGCTTGACCTGATGCAGGCAGTCCTCGTCGTTCTCTTCGGCGAGCGCGTAGCCGCGGCCCTTCTGGGTGATCACGTGCACCAGCACCGGCCCGCCGAAGTCCCGCGCCCGGCTCAGCGCGTGCTCGGTGGCCAATTCGTCGTGACCGTCGATCGGGCCCAGGTACTTGAGGCCGAGATCTTCGAAGAGCACCTGCGGCTGCAGGAAGTCCTTGAGGCCCTTCTTGATCCCGTGCAGCGTCTCGAACAGCGGCGGGCCGACCAGCGGCGTATTCGACAGCGTGGTCTTGACCAGGTCGAGTACCTGCTCGTAGCGCTGCGACACCCGCACGGCGGCGAGATGATCGGCGATCCCGCCGATCGTGCGCTGGTAGGAACGGCCGTTGTCGTTGACCACGATCACTACTGGCCGGTCCTTGGCCGCCGCGATGTTGTTGAGCGCCTCCCAGGCCATGCCGCCGGTCAGCGCGCCGTCGCCGATGATCGCGACCACCCTGTGCTGCTTGTCGCCGCGCAGCCGCATCGCCTTGGCCAGTCCGTCGGCATAGGACAGGCTGGTCGATGCGTGCGAGTTCTCCACGAAGTCGTGCGGAGACTCGGCCCGGTTCGGATAGCCGGACACCCCGCCGCGCTGCCGCAGCTGGCCGAAGCCGCCCATCCGGCCGGTGAGCAGCTTGTGCACGTAGGACTGATGCCCGGTGTCCCAGATGATCTGGTCGGCTGGTGAGTCGAACACCCGGTGCAGCGCGATGGTCAGTTCCACCACGCCGAGGTTCGGGCCGAGGTGACCGCCGTTGCGCGAGACGGCCTCGATCAGGAAGTCGCGGATCTCGGTCGCGAGCGTGGGCAGATCCTCTGGCCTGAGCGCCTTGACATCTCGCGGGCTTTTGACCGATTCGAGCAATGTCATCTTATGCGCTCCTCACAGTCGACGTTGATCACAGTTGTCGCTGACGACGCCCCGGCATCGCACTTCACCCCACGGGTGCGAACCTACCCGAGTCTATTTCGCGTTCGGTGTGGCGTGTGCGGCACGTGGCCGGTTCTGACTGACCACCATGACTACCTGAACATCTGACCCTCTGGCTAATCTTGCGACGCGAGGACGATACTCACGCACAAGGTACCGCGCACAAGGTACAGAGCTAAACCTTACCCAAGCTGGCAGCGATCACCGCGGAGGCAACAATGCTCCTAGGAAAAGTCACCAGGCAGGTCGCCACGGCGGCGACCGCGGTCGCGCTCATCGCCAGCACTCTGGCCATGGCCCACTCGCCGCACCAGGGCTGGGTGCTCAAGCTGGCGATCCAGTATCTGCCGCCCGGTTCGAACCATAGCCAGTACGACACGGCCCTGGTGAATGGCCGCACCGCGTGGTTCTTCGGCGGTTCCAACTTCAACGGCAACGGGAAACCCGAGGTCGAGGAGAACGTGAACGGCCGGTGGCGTGCGCAGACGCTGCCACCGCGACTGCATAGCTGGTTCACCGGAGCGAGCGCGGTGTCGGCCAACGACATCTGGGCCGTCACCTTCCTTGACGGCACGGTGGTGCACTGGAACGGTGCCACCTGGTCGGTCGTGCCCAGAGGCCGCTGGAGTCTCAAAGCCCAGTTCACCGGCATCCTCGCGCTGGGACTACATAACGTCTGGCTGTTCGGCGCCCGGGGCATTAAGCATCGCGGTGCCGGCACCTGGCACCTGTCCGGCACGAAGTGGGCCGAGGCCCGGGGCATGGCCGCCGACATCGCGAGGGCAAGCCCGGTGTCGTCCGCCGACATGTGGGGCATCGGCGGCATTCACGGCGGCTCGATGAACGCGCTGCTCCGCTTCAAGGCGGGCAAGTGGGTAGTCGAAACCCCCTCATCATTGGCCGGCTTTCACTATTCGTTCGTGCTGGCGCTCGGGCCGCGCAGTGTCTGGGTGGCCGGGTCCGTGGCCGGATCGCCTGAGCTTGGCCATTACAACGGCCGCGGCTGGACCGCGCTGTCCATGCCCGGCTTCTCCCAGGCCTCGTCGATGTGCCGGGACGGCCGGGGCGGCCTTTGGGTGATCGCGAACTCAGGCTTCGGCCCGTCCGTCGTGCTCGACCGGTCGGCCAAGGGCATCTGGACATCGGCGCCGGTTAGCTCGACATCGGCCAACGAAGTGCTCGGCTGTGCGCTGGTGCCTCGGAGCACCGCGACCTGGGGGGTTGGCAAGGTATCGGCCCCGCAGGGCACCGCCGCCGCGGTGTTCGGCTTCGGCAAAGTGCCGTAATCAGAGGAATAAGCCCCATGACCGATCATCCGATGGCCGGGCGAGTTTGCGTCCTGACCGGCGCGAGCTCAGGCATCGGCAAAGCCGCCAGCATCGCGCTGGCCGGCCTTGGCGCGACGATGGTCCTAGTCGCCAGGGACTCCAGGCGGGGCGAGACTGCGCTCGCCGAGGTCAGCGCGGCGGCTACCGGCGCCGAGCCCAGCCTCGAACTCGCCGATCTGGCGCTGCAAGAGCAGGTCAGAAGCCTCGCGCAGCGCCTCAGCGACCTTCCGGTCATCGACGTCCTGATCAACAACGCTGGGCTGGTGGTAGGACGCGGGGAGTACACGAGCGACGGCATCGAGCGCACGTTCGCAGTGAACCACCTGGCACCGTTCCTGCTCACCAACCTGATCGCGAACAAGCTCACGGCGGGTCCATCGGGGCGGGTCGTGACCGTCGCTTCGACGGCCCACAGGTGGGCCAGGCTGGACCCGGAACAGGCGGCGCTGCCGAAGATCTACGTGCCGATGCTCGCCTACGGGAACAGCAAGCTCGCGAACATCCTGTTCACCAGAGAACTCGCCCGGCGGCTCGGCGACGGCCCGGTCACCGCCAACTGCCTGCACCCAGGCACGGTCAGCACGAAGTTCGGCCAGTCCGGCAGTCCGTGGCTGCGACTCGGCGTGCGTATCGCCGCGCCGATGATGGGGTCGCCTGAAGCTGGCGGCAGGACCGTCGTCTACCTGGCCAGTTCGGCCGCCGTCGACGGGCAAACGGGCGGCTACTACGTGAACGGCAAGCTGCGCCGACCGTCGCCATCCGCCCGCGACGACGACCTGGCCAGGCGACTGTGGGAAGTCAGCGCCAAGCTCACCGGCCTGGCTGACTGACATACCGTAAACCGGCTCCGCCTGATCCCGCGCCGCCTAAGCCGGTGCCGATCGTCAGCGCTCGTCCGCCTTGGAGGCCGGCTACAAGCTGGACGGCAGCGACGGCGAGCAACATGATGGCCGGCACGGTCCAGCCACCGGTTGTCGTATGCAGAAAGCCGAGTAGCAGCGGGCCCGCGCTCGCGATGAGGTAGCCGACTCCCTGAGCGAACCCCGACAACGCGGCCGCGCTCTGTCCGTCAGTCGTTCTCGCCGTGAACATGAACACGGCCAGTCCGAGCGAGGCGCCCTGGCCGAGGCCGAGCAGGCCGACGAAGACCACGACGACGGTGTTAGGAGCGAACACCGATCCGATGGTGCCGATCATGATCGCTACCACCGCTACCGCCGCGAGCAGCCGCTGATCTCGCATCCGCTGCGCGAGCGCCGGCACGACCAGACCAGTCGCCGCGTTGCCAACGTTCATGAGCGCGAGCAGGTTACCGGCGGACGCGGCTCCTATGCCGTGATCGATGAACATGGTCGGGAACCAGGAGATCGTCGCGTAGTACGACAGGCTCTGCAGGCCCATGAAAAGCGTGACCTGCCAGGCGAGCGCGTGCCTGCTCATCGCGATAACGCCGCGTCGTGCCGGAGGCGCGCCAGGCCAACGTCGTGCCGGAGGCGCGCCAGGCCAACGTCGTGCCGGAGGCGCGCCAGGCCAACGTCGTGCCGGAGGCGCGCCAGGGGGGAACCGGGGGTCGTCCCCCGGGCGAGCACAGCGGAACCTAAGTTGCGGCATCCACACGGCCAACGCGACCGCCGCTGGCAGCGCCCATAGGCCCAGCGTCAGCCGTACCGCTCCGGCCGACCCGCCAGCGGCGTTGAACACCGGCACGGCGATCACCGCGCCAACCACCGCTCCGCCGGTCAGCGCCAGGAGATACATGCCGATCAGCAGCCCGGCCCGCTCAGGCTGGCGGCGCTTGATCAGGCTGGGCAGCAAGACGTTTATGAAGGCGATCCCGCAACTCGCGAGGATCGTCCCAGGAAAGAGCAGCACCTGGGGGGCCGCCGAGCGCAGCCCGAGGCCGATGACAAGCAGGGCGAGGGAAAGGCCGAGCGAGCGTTCTTCCCCGAGCTTGCGTGCCACGACCGGTGCGACGCCTGAGAAGACACCAAAACCGAGCACGGGCACGGCGGCCAGCACCGCCAAGGTGGCCGACGACAGGCCGGCCACCTTGGACAACTGGGGAAAGAGCGGCAGCACGCCGGTGATCGACCCGCGCATGTTGAAGGCGACGGCGAGTATGCCGCCGGTGAGCAGCGCACCGCCGACCGCCAGTCCAGCCGTCTTGGGCCCGGCGAACCTCACGCCCCTGCCACGAGTGCGGCTCAATCGCTGGGGGTTCCGGGGGGTCGTCCCCCCGGGCTAGCACCACCGCGAGCGAGCAGGGAGCGAAGCACGTACTGCATGATCCCGCCGTGCCGGTAGTAATCAGCCTCACCAGGGGTGTCGATCCGCACGATCGCCTTGAACTCCTTGCCGTCCGCGGTGACCGTCACTTCGCGCGGCGTCGGCCCGGAGTTGATGGCCTCGATTCCGGTGACGTCGAATAGCTCGTGGCCGGTCAGTCCGAGCGATGAGATATTTTCGCCCGGAAGGAATTGCAGCGGCAGTACGCCCATGCCGATCAGGTTCGACCGGTGGATCCGCTCGAACGACTCGACCAGCACGGCCCGGACGCCGAGCAACGCGGTGCCCTTGGCCGCCCAGTCCCGCGACGAGCCAGAGCCGTACTCCTTGCCGCCGAGCAAGATCAGCGGGGTGCCCTCGGCGATATAGTCGCGCGAGGCCTCGTAGATCGAAGTCTGGGTACCTTCAGGCAGCTTGAGCGTCACGCCGCCCTCGGTGCCCGGTGCTAGCTGGTTGCGCAGCCTTATGTTGGCGAACGTGCCGCGAATCATCACCTCGTGGTTGCCCCGCCGCGAACCGTAGGTGTTGAAGTCACGCCGCTCGATCCCGTGGCTGGTTAGGTACTGACCGGCCGGGCTGTCGGTCTTGATGGCGCCCGCCGGGGAGATGTGGTCGGTGGTCACCGAGTCGCCCAGCGTCGCGAGCACGCGCGCGCCGTGGATGTCAGTGACGGGGGCGGGCTCGGCCGGCATGCCGTCGAAGTAGGGCGGCTTCCTGACGTAGGTGGAGTCGTCGTCCCAGGCGAACACGTCGCCCTCCGGCACGTCGAGCTCCTGCCAGCGCTCGCTGCCGGCGAATACGTCCGCGTAGTCCCGGCTGAACATCTCAGGCAGGACCGAGGAGGCCACGACCTCCTCGACCTCGGCCGGCGACGGCCAGATGTCCGCTAGGTAGACCGGCTTGCCGTCGGCGCCGGTCGCGAGCGGCTCGGTGACCAGGTCGATGTCCATGGTCCCGGCGAGCGCGTAAGCGACGACCAGTGGCGGCGAGGCCAGGTAGTTCATCTTCACATCGGGGTTGATCCGGCCCTCGAAGTTCCTGTTGCCGGACAGCACCGACACGACGGCGAGGTCGCTGCTGGCGACCGCCGCGCTGATCGACTCGGGCAGCGGGCCTGAGTTGCCGATGCAGGTGGTGCAGCCGTAGCCGACCAGGTTGAAGCCAAGCTTTTCCAGGTACGGGGTCAGGCCCGCCCGCTCGTAGTAATCCATGACCACCTTGGACCCGGGCGCCAGCGTCGTCTTGACCCATGGCTTGCGGGTCAGCCCGGCGTTGACGGCGTTGCGCGCCAGCAGCGCGGCGCCGACCATGACGAACGGGTTGGACGTGTTGGTGCACGAGGTGATCGCGGCGATCACGACCGAGCCGTGGTCGACGCTGGTCTCGCTGCCGTCGTCCAGCGTGACCTTGGTCGGCGATGACGGCCGGTCATCAAGCCCGCCAGAGACCGGGTCCGACGCCGGGAAGGTCGCCGCGATGCCGTTGTCCAGGCTCGGCGCGTGTACGTAGGCGCCGAGGGCCTCGCGGAAGCTGTTCTTGGCGTCGGCCAGGGCCACCCGGTCCTGCGGCCGTTTCGGTCCCGCCAGCGACGGCACTACGGTGCCGAGGTCGAGTTCGAGCCTCTGGGAGTACCTGGTCTGATCGGACCCGCTGGGCTCGTGCCATAGGCCCTGGTCCTTGGCGTAGGCCTCGACGAGCGCGATCTGCTCTGGCTGGCGGCCGGTGAGCCGGAGGTAGGTGAGGGTCTCCTCGTCGATCGGGAAGATCGCGCAGGTCGAACCGAACTCCGGACTCATGTTGCCGATCGTGGCGCGGTTGGCGACCGGAACGGCGGCCACCCCTTCGCCGTGGAACTCGACGAACTTGCCCACGACGCCGTGCTTGCGCAGCAGCTCGGTGATCGTCAGCACCAGGTCGGTGGCGGTCGCGCCGGACGGCAACTGTCCGGTCAGCTTGAACCCGACGACCTTAGGAATCAGCATCGAGATCGGCTGGCCGAGCATCGCGGCCTCGGCCTCGATGCCGCCCACGCCCCAGCCGAGCACCCCGAGACCGTTCTCCATCGTGGTGTGCGAGTCGGTGCCGACGCAGGTGTCCGGGTACGCGGCAAGGCCCCCGTTGTTAGCAGCCCTGAGCGCCATCACGACGCGGGCCAGGTGCTCGATGTTGACCTGGTGCACGATGCCCGTACCGGGCGGGACGACCCGGAACTGGCGCAGCGCCTGCTGCCCCCAGCGCAGGAACGCGAACCGCTCGGAGTTGCGCTCGAACTCAAGCTCCACATTTCGCTCGAACGCGTCCGGCCGACCGAAGACGTCCGCGATCACGGAGTGGTCGATCACTAGCTCGGCCGGGACGAGCGGGTTGATCTTGGCTGGGTCGCCGCCAAGCGCCTGCATCGCCTCCCGCATCGTCGCCAGGTCCACGACGGCGGGCACGCCGGTCAGGTCTTGCATGATCACCCGCGCCGGGCTGAACTGAATCTCGGTGTCCGGCTCACCCGTCGGATCCCAGCGTGCGAGCGCGTTGATATGGTCGGCGGTCACGTTCGCGCCGTCCTCGGTCCGCAGCAGGTTCTCCAGCAAGATCTTCAAGCTGAACGGCAAGTCGGCAGCGCCCGGCACGGCGTCAAGCCGATGAATCTGGTAGTCAGTACCGCCAACCGTGAGCGTGCCCTGAGCGCCAAAACTGTTCGCTGTCACTTGTGCTGCCCTCCTGCTGCCGTGGCCGACCTTGCCTGCGCACCCTGTCTGCCCGCCGGAGCGTCGAGTCCTAGCCGCCATCCTGCCGTAGCCAAGACCTATCATCGCTCCCCGGCCCGCCTCGACTTCACGCAGATATCTTGACGTCAAGGTACTTTCCGAGCCTAGCTAGCCAGATCTCTTGATGTCAAGCTATTGTCGATTGCCGCCAGCGTCGATTGCCGCCACCTCTGCTACCCGAGGCCGGTGTTAGCATGCGGCGATGGCCAGTCAGCAGACCGCGCCGCCCGATCTCGACCCGGTGGCCGATCGCCTCGCGAAACGAATCGGCGGGATGGGCAGGCTTGGCCGGCTCGAGCCAGCCAGGCAGCGAGTCGCGGCCGTGTTGCACCAGGCCGGAGACGTGGACCGGGCGGTCTATGCGACCATCGCCAAGGTGCCCACCCCAGCACTCGACGTAGCCATGCGTCGCCTGTCCAACTCTGCCAACCGTTCGCTGATCTGGCTCGCCGTCGCCTCCGGGCTGAGCCTGACCGGCCCATCCGGCAGGCGCGCCGCCGCGCGCGGCCTGCTCTCGATCGGCGTCACGTCCGCCCTGGTGAACCTCGGCGTGAAACCTCTCTCGACCAGGCGCAGGCCAGACCGCGACGGCGCGGGCGTCCCCGACGAGCGACACGTCTCGATGCCGTCCTCGACATCGTTCCCATCCGGCCACTCGGCGTCGGCGTTCGCCTTCGCCACGGCCGTGAGCCGGGACAACCCATGGCTAGCGATCGTGATCCAGTTCCTAGCCGGCGGCGTGGCCTACTCGCGGGTGCACACCGGCGTCCACTATCCCGGCGACACGGTCGCTGGCGCCCTGATCGGCGCAGGCGCCGGCCAGGCCGTCAGCAGCGTCTTCGACCGCACCCTGGCCAAGCACCAGGCCCTACGCGATTGACGAATGGCATCGAACGGCGCGACCCCGACCCGACCCGAACCCGCGGTTTTGCCTCCGTGATGCCGCCGACGGCTCTGACTAGGTCAGCCCGCGATCAATTCGTCGGCAGCCGAGTACGGGTCGAGCTTTCCGCAGGCCACCAAGCCGGCCAGCTCATCGAGCCGCGACTCCCCTGGCAAACCTCCGATCTTGCGCCGGATCTCCGCGACAGCGATCGCCGTAATCTCCTCGCGTGCTCGTCTGACCTGGCGTTCCTGCCGCAACCCCGACTCTTTGAGCCAAGACCAGTGCCCGTCCAGCTTGGACACCAGCTCGTCTATCCCCTCGCCAGTCGTAGCCGTCACCGACACGATCGGCGGCTTCCAGCCCTTGACCCCGGCTCCCGCACCGGCTCCCGCACCGCCTCCCCCACCGGCTCCCGGCCCAGCCATCGCCAGCATCGTCCGCAGATCCCTGACGACATCCTGCGCGCCCGGCCGGTCGGACTTGTTCACCACGAAGATGTCGGCAATTTCCAAGATGCCCGCCTTCGCGGTCTGGATCGAGTCCCCCAGCCCAGGCGCCATCACCACCAAGGTGGAATCAGCCAGCCCAGCAATCTCGACCTCCGCCTGCCCGACGCCCACGGTCTCCACGCAGATCACGTCGAACCCGGCCGCGTCCAGCACGCGCAGCGCCTGCGGTGCTGCCCAGGACAGTCCGCCCAGGTGGCCACGGGTGGCCATCGACCTGATGAACACGCCAGAGTCCGTAGCGTGGTCGCTCATCCTGACCCGATCGCCGAGCAACGCACCACCGCTGAACGGCGACGTCGGGTCGACCGCGAGCACCGCGACCCGCTGCCCCGCCGCCCGGAACACGTGCACGAGCCGATCAGTCACCGTCGACTTGCCGACCCCCGGCGAGCCGGTCAGCCCGATCACCCGAGCCGTCCCGGAGTGCGGCGCGACCGCACGCAACACTGACCGCAATACCTCGGATCCGGGCGTAGCGGCACCGTCCTCGACCAGCGAGATCAACCTAGCGAGCGAACGCGCGTCGCCCGCCCGTGCCGCTCCAATTAGCGCGTCGGCCGCGGAGTCAAGCACCAGCGTCAAGCCAGCGAAGGCGCAGGCACCCGCAACAACAGCGCGTCGCCCTGCCCCCCGCCACCGCAGAGCGCAGCGGCCCCGAGGCCGCCACCCCGCCGGCGCAATTCATAGGCCAGCGTGAGCGCGAGCCGAGCGCCCGACATCCCGATCGGATGACCGAGCGCGATCGCACCCCCGTTCACGTTGACGATCTCCGGCGACACCTCAAGATCCCGCATCGACTGAATCGCCACGGCGGCAAATGCCTCATTGATCTCGATCAGATCCAGGTCGGACACGGACAAGCCAGCTTTCTCCAGCGCCCGCGAGATCGCTCGCGACGGCTGGGAGTGCAATGAGTTGTCCGGCCCGGCCACCACTCCATGCGCGCCCACCTCAGCGAGGACAGTCGCGCCAGCGGCAGCAGCCGCCGAAGCAGACATCACCACAACCGCGCACGCCCCGTCCGAGATCTGGGACGCCGACCCGGCTGTGATAGTCCCGTCCGCCGCGAACGAAGGCCGCAGCCGGCCAAGCGTCTCCGCGCTGGTGTCGCCCCTAACCCCCTCGTCGGTGTCGAAGATCACCGGATCCCCGCGCCGCTGAGGCACCGACACCGGCACGATCTCCTCGGCGAGCAGCCCGTTCTTGATCGCCGCAGCCGCAAGCTGATGCGACCTCGCGGCGAACTCATCCTGCTCCACCCGCCCGATCCCGAGCCTGGTGTTGTGGCGCTCGGTTGACTCTCCCATCGACACGTGGTCGAACGCGTCGGTCAGCCCGTCATGCGCCATCGCGTCGATCAACTCGACCGAGCCGTACTTGAACCCCTTGCGCGACCCGGGCAGCAAGTGCGGCGCCTGCGTCATCGACTCCATGCCGCCAGCCACGACGACGTCAAACTCCCCCGCCCTGATGAGCTGTCCGGCCAACGCGATCGCGTCGAGCCCGGAGAGGCAGACTTTGTTGATCGTCAGCGACGGCACGGTCATCGGGATGCCAGCGGCAACGGCGGCCTGCCTGGACGGAATCTGACCGGCGCCAGCCTGCAAAACCTGGCCCATGATCACGTAGTCGACCTGGTCAGCGGCCACGCCGGCCCGCTCAAGCGCTGCCTTGATCGCGATGCCGCCAAGATCTGCCGCGCTGAAACCGCTCAGCGACCCGAGCAGGCGCCCGATCGGCGTCCTGGCACCGCCGACGATTACTGCTTCACCCATGACTGCAACGATACAGATGCGGAAAGACTTGCCCAGGTCCGCGCTGCGCGCGGCGCCGATGGAAGGAACTGCTGGCCGTGCTTACCCGCCTTGACCACGTCGGAATCGCCTGCCGTGACCTGGCCGCCCAGGTCGTGTTCTATGAGTCCGTCTTCGGGCTTACCGTCGTCAGCATGGAGACCAACGAAGAGCAAGGTGTCAAAGAGGCCATGCTCGCGGTCACCGAAGGGGCCCCAGATCCCGGCGTGTCGTACCTGCAACTGCTCGAGCCGCTCGGGCCGGACACGCCGGTGGGCAAGTTCATCGAAAAACGCGGCGAAGGCGTGCACCACGTGGGCTACGGCGTGACCGACATCGAGGCGGCAATGGCGAGCGTCCAGGCGGCAGGCCTCAGGCTGCTCGACCGAAGGCCCCGGCACGGTTCGATGGGCGCATCGATCGCATTCGTCCACCCGCGTGACGTCGGCGGCGTGCTTACCGAACTGGTCCAGTCGGCACTGCCCGTATCAGAACGCTCGGCGGGCAACGCGGGCAACTCTAATTAATTCGTGAGCTAGGCCACGAGCAGCCGCGAACTCGCCCCCAACCGACGCGTGCCGGAGTACGCTGCCAGACACCGGGAAACGTGAACTGGTCTGAGGGCTGCGGCCCAGGCGGCTGGTGGGGGCGGCGGGAGCCTGTCAACTGGCAGAAGGCAAGCTGCGTCGGCCACGGGTACCGGGACTGGCAGGCTTAGCACGCAATAAACCCCCCGGCAACTCAGGACTAGGCGATATGCAGCCCGATATAAACGCCCAGCTCGGTACGTTCTTCGACGATGAACAGCCGCCCCGTTTCTCGCAGAAAATGCGCGGCTATGACCAGGAGGAAGTAGAGACCTACCTCCGGAAGAAGGACACCGAGCTTCGCGCCGTTCGCGAGAATGAGCAGGCGCTCAAGCAGGAACTTGCCTATGCGCATCGGCAGATGCAGGAGCAGGAGCGCCCGACCTATTCGGGCCTTGGCTCCAGGATTGAGCAGCTCTTGCGCCTCGCTGAGGAGCAGCGGGACGAAATCTTGCAGGAAGCCAGGACCGAGGCGAGTCAGGTGCTGGCGTCGGCCAAGGTTGACGCCGCCGAGCTGAGGGCCGGGGCCGAGAACGAGACGGCTGAACTGCGCGCGAACGCCAAGCGTGAGACCGACGACCTGCGCGGCTCGGCCGAGCGGGAGGCCGACAGCATCCGCACCAGCGCGCGCCGCGAGTCCGACGAGCTGACCTCGACCACCGAGCGCGAGGTCGCCAAGATGCGGGCGATGGTCGACCACGAGGTCGCCGAGAAGCGCGCCGCTGTCGAGCGTGAGATTGCCAAGCTGCGCACGACGACCGAGCGCGAGGTCGCTCAGATGAAGGCCTCGTCCAAGCGCGAGCGCGACGAGATTCTCACCACTTCCAAGCGCCAGGCCGACGAGATGCGCAGCCAGGCGCAGCGGATCCTGGAGGAGAGCGAAGCCCAGCGCGCTCAGGCCGAGGCCGAGTTCGACATCCAGCTCGCGTCCCGCCGCGAAGAGGCCGAGCGTCAGGAAGCCGAACGCCTCGCGGCCGCCCAGGCCGCCACCCAGCGCCTGGTCTCCGAGGCCGAGCAGCGGGCGTCGACCGCCGAGCAGCGCGCCACTAAGGCCAGCGCCCAGGCCGAGCAGACCCGCAGGGACGCCGACGACCACGCCAAGCAGCTCGTGAGCAGCGCCAAGAAGAACGCTGACGACATACTCGCCCAGGCCAAGTCGCAGGCCGACCAGTTCCTCGCCGAGGCGAAGTCGGAGGCCGACCGGCACGCGAGCGCCGCGCAGCAGCGCGTTGAGGCGGCGAACAAGCAGTACGAGACGGTGCAGGCGCACCTGGCTCAGATCAGCCAGCTGCTCGGCCCAGGCGCTGCCAGCCTGGCGTCAGCCCCGGCCCCGGCGCTGCAAGCAGCCCCGTCCCGCGCGGTCGCCGCTCCCGCCAACGGCGGGGGCGGGTCAAACACCCGCGCGCACGCTGCCAAGACAGACCAGAAGCCAGGCGGCAAGCCGGGCGACGGCGACGAGGAGTGGTGGACCGAGTAGTCCATCTCGCAAGTTAGAGGCCCCTGCCGCGAACCGCGCCAGGGGCCTCTAACTACGCGTTGACCGTCTGGCCGCCGTCGACGATGATCGTCTGACCGGTCATGTAGGACGAGGCGTCGCTGGCTAGGAACACAGCAGGCCCTGCCATCTCCTGCGCGCTCGCCCATCGCTTCATCGGCACGGTTGCCACCGTCGCCGGGCCGCTGACCGGGTCATCCCACAGATTGCGGTTCAGGTCGGTGGCGGTCCAGCCAGGGCAGAGCGCGTTGACCCGGACTCCATCCGGTGCCCATTCGACCGCCAGCGTCTTGGTCAGCGAGATCAATCCGGCCTTGGCCGCGCCATAGGGGCTGATCAGCGGCGCTGAGGCGACGCCGGCCACCGAGGCTACGTTGATCACTGAGCCAGCGCTCCGGTTGAGCAGGTGCGACGCGAACGCCTGGCAGACGTAGACCGCCGAGGTGAGGTTCAGCTTGATCAGCTTGTCCCAGCCGGATAGCCGCAGGTCGCGGAACGGCACCATGAAGTTCGACCCGCCGGCGTTGTTGACGACCACGTCGATGTGACCAAGCTGATCGATGGCGGCGGTCGCCGCGTCGGCCACGCTTGCTTGGTCGGTGACGTCGGCCGGGATCACGACGGCCTTCCTGCCTGCGGCCGTGACGTCGTCGGCCACGTCGGCGAGCCCTTCAGCTGTCCGGGCGACCAGAGCGACGTCAGCACCCGCCTGGGCCAGCGCGACCGCGATCGAGCGGCCGATGCCGCGCGAAGCTCCGGTGACAAACGCGGTCTTGCCGGTTAGATCAAACAGGCTCACGGCAGCTCTTTCCATTCAGTAGGAAGTGGCCAGGCAGCAGGATTAACTAGCCGCACTATCTCATTCAGCACGATACGGACTTGAGCCTCCCCCACCCACAGGTGTTTCGCGTTGTCGCCCGCTATGACTCGCGCCTGCGGCACCCGGGCGAACCGCCGCCGGGCTTCCGCCGGGCGCAGGTAGTCGTCGAATTCAGGAATCAGCGCGGTCAGCGACCGGCCGCTCGCCGCCCACTGGTCAAGTTCGGCGTCGCCGACCCGGCGCAGCGGCGGCGAGAGCAGGATGGCGCCTTCGACCGGAGCGACGTTGCCCCAGAGCAACGCCAGTTCGGTGCCGAACGACCAGCCAAGCAACCACAGCCTCGGCAAGCCAGCGTTCTGGCCGAACTCGATCGCCGCCGCCACGTCCATCCGCTCTGGCCCGCCACCGCCGAACTCGCCGTCGCTAGTGCCTCGATCCGACGAAGTCCCCCTGGTGTTGAACCGCAGCACCGCGAGGTCGGCCAGCGCGGGCAGTCGATACGACGCCTTGCGCAGCAGGTGGCTGTCCATCATCCCGCCGTGCGTCGGCAGCGGATGCAGGCAGATGAGAGTGGCGACAGGGGCGTGGTGCGGTGGCAACGCCAGTTCACCGACCAGGTCGAGCCCGTCGGCGGTGCGCAGCACGATGTCCTCGCGACGGGCGGGCAATACAGTGCTTGCCCGGATCTCGGTGGCCGCGGTCTCGTTCATGATCTCCTCACCGGTAGATCGGCCGACGCGGGCGGCGCTGCCAGCATGAACTGTGCCAGTGCCTGCGCTGAGTGAGACCGGGCGTCTCGGCCGGCCATACGACCACGTGAGCGACACCGGGCTTGATCTCCTGATCGCAGCCAGGGCACCGGTAAATCTTGGCCGCCGCGGCGCCCGGGATCTGCCTGACGATCCAGTCGCCGTCGGGCCACTCTTCGGTACGCGGCGGCCCTAGCCTCGCCGGTGAGTCATCATCATCAGCGGCCTTCTGCCCTCCCGCCGCGGTCCGGCCAGCCTTGCGAGGGCGGCGCGGCAGGTCTGCTGGAAGGCGGCGCGCCTTCCGCGGGCTCATTCCCGTGCTATCTGGTGACGCGCTAGCTGACCCTTGCCCAGCCCCTCAACCGACACGCCAGCCCGCGCGAGGTCGGTCAGCAACGGCGGAGGCGAGAACGCGGGATCTCCGTAGGCCGCGTGCATCGCGGCGAGTACCTCGGCGACGCGGGCCGGGCCCGCCGCCGCCAGCATCCGCATCGGCCCGCAGGGGTAACCGCAGCCCAGCGTCATCGCGGTGGCTATGTCGCCGGGGGTCGCGTAGCCGTCCCCGACCATCACGACGGCGTCCCGCAGATGCGGATACAACAGCGCGCCGACCAGCAAGCCAGGCCGGTCCGCGGTCACCACGGCGCGCAGGTCGAGCTTGGCGGCCAGTGCCTGGGCGGCCCGGACGGCGGCGGTCGACGTCACCAGGCTCGGCGCCAGTTCGGCCAGCTTGGCCGTCGCCAGGTGCAGTCCGACGGTGTCAGCAGCCCGGCCTGCCGCTAGCGCCGGTCCCAGGACTCCGCCTTCAGGGCCGATCGCCACGATCGCGAGCTCGGTCTGGTGCGCTGGGTTCCGGGTGACGTTGACGCCAGCGGCGGCGAGCAAGCTGGCCAACTCGGCTGATCGGCCGGCATCGTCGCGCGTCACGGACTCGGGTCCGGCCGGATCGATCAGCGTCACGGTACCCGGAGTACGTGGCTGGATTTCGTTCCCAGAATCGGGCGAATCGCTCGCTGGCGAGCCCTTGTCCCGGTACTCGTAGAACCCGTGGCCGCTCTTGCGCCCGACCCGGCCAGCATCGCTCAGGCGGCGAAGCAGCGGCGCCGGGGTGTACCTGGTGCCGCCGAACTCGCGCTGCAGCACCTCAAGGACGGCAAGCGAGGTGTCCAGGCCGATCAGGTCGAGCAGCGCTAGCGGGCCCATCGGCAAGCCGATGCCCTCGGTGGCGGCGGCGTCGATGTCCTCGCGGCTGGCGTATCCGGTCTCGAGCAGCGCGACCGCGTGGTTGAGGTAGGGCAGCAACAGCGCGTTGGCGATGAATCCAGCCCGGTCGGTGATCTGCACGGGAGTCTTGCCGAGCCGACTGGCCAAGCCGGTGACCGCCGAGGCGACGGCCGGGTCGGTCAGCACCGTGGTCACGACCTCGACCAGGCGCATCAGCGGCGCCGGGTTGAAAAAGTGCATGCCGACGACGCGGCTCGGGTTCGCCGAGCCGCCAGCAATGGCGGTGACTGACAGGGAGGAGGTGTTCGTGGCGATGATCGAGTCGGGCCGGCAGATCTGATCAAGCTCGGCCAGGATCTGGCGCTTGATGGCGAGTTGCTCCGGCACTACCTCGACGACCAGGTCGACGCCGGACAGGTCAGCCAGCTTGGCGCCGGGATTGACCCGGCCGATGATCGCGACGCGCTCGTCTTCGGTAAGCCTGCCCCTGGTCACCGACTTGGCCAGGGAACGGTCGATCGTCGCCATCCCGCGGGCCAGCGCGTCAGGATCGGCCTCAACCGCGGTCACAGGGAAGCCGCCGCGCGCGAAGACTTCGGCGATGCCAGCGCCCATCGTGCCGAGCCCGATGACCCCCACCGCGCGAATCTCCATACCGCGACACTACCGATCCGCGCGCCCCGGCCGCATATCTGGGCGCGGATCACACCGCCAGTATGTCGACCTCGTATTTCTGGCAGTGCGCATCCCTCGTCACCAGCGTCAGGTTCTCGCATTTCGCCTGCGCGACCAGCATCCGGTCGAAGGGATCGCGATGCAGCAGCGGCAACCGGCCCGCGGCGATCGCATGCTCGAAACTGATCCGCATTTCGCGGAACCCGCTGCTCCGAACGAGGTCCGGCAGATCTGCCGGCCGCGAGATCTTGCCGATCGCCTGCTTGATGGCGATCTCCCAGATGGTCGCTGAACTGACATAGATGTCCGGCTCGACGTCGATCCTGGACTTGACGTCGTCAGCCAACGTGGCATCATCGGCGAGCCACCACAGCACCACGTGAGTGTCGAGCAGCAGGCTCATTGTCCTAGGCCGAAGTCAGCGGCGATCTGCTCGTTCACTTCATCGGAATCCCAATCCGCGGCGACCACGAGCCTCCCGCGCAGCGACCCACGTCCGGTCCTGGCGACGTTGCGGCGCAACGGAACGACTTTGGCCACGGGATGACCGGCACGGCTGATAACGATCTCTTCGCCTGACTCGACCCGCTCGATTATTCGCGACAGGTTAGTTTTGGCCTCATGAATGTTGAACTGCGCGGCCGCATCGCTCGACATGACCACCTCCTTAGCTAACAGGTTAGTCCACTATCGCTCGCGCGTCGATGATGCAGGGCAGGAGGCACTTGTGCTCAACGTCGTGGTCACTGGGGGTGCCGGGTTCCTTGGATCGCGGCTGGCCAGGAGCGTGCTCGCGAGTGGCGCGCTTGGCCTAGCCGGGGGCGAGCCGCAGCGGGTGTCGCGCCTGACGCTGATCGATCAGGTGCCGACCCCAGCCGGCCTGGCGGCGGATGACCGGGTCACGGCTCTGCGCGGGGAACTGGCCGAGATGGTCGGCCCGGGCGGCGCCGGCCGCGGGGCGCTAGCTCAAGCCGACGTGGTGTTCCACCTGGCGGCGGCGGTCAGCGGGGAGTGCGAGGCCGACTTCGACCTCGGCATGGGGGCGAACGTCCACGCCACCGAGGCGCTGCTCGAGGCGTGCCGGGCGTCCGGCACCAACCCAGTCGTGGTGTTCTCCAGTTCGGTCGCGGTGTTCGGCACCTCGCCGGAGCACCCGATGCCAGCCGTCATCGAAGACCACACGCTGCCCAATCCGCAGTCCAGCTACGGGATTCAGAAGTTCATCTGCGAGCAGATGCTGGCCGATTACACCCGCAAGGGCTTCCTGCGCGGCCGGGCGATGCGGCTGATGACGGTGAGCGTCCGGCCCGGAGCGCCGAACAAGGCGGCCTCTGGCTTCCTGTCGGGCATCGTTCGCGAGCCGGTCGCCGGCCTGCGGGCGACGTGCCCGGTCGACCCTGGTACCGAGGTGGCGCTCGCGTCGCCGGCCAAGGCCATTGGCGCCTTGCTATGCGCCGCGGCAGCGACGGACGAGGACTGGGGCGGCCGGACCGCCGTGACGATGCCCGCGCTCACCACCACGGTCGCCGGGATGGTCGCCGCGCTCGAACGCGTGGCCGGACCCGACGTCAGCGCCCTGATCGACTGGGTGTCCGACCCGCTGATATCCAGGTTGTTCGCCACCTGGCCGGCCCGGATCAGCGCCGGCCGGGCGGCTGGCCTCGGCCTGACGCCGGACGAAAGCTTCGATGACGTGATCGCGATGCACCTGGCCGAGAGGAGCGTCCCATGACCGGAGTAGCGATAGTCACCGGCGGGGGATCCGGTCTCGGCCGGGCCATAACCCGATCGCTGCTGACCGCAGGCTGGAAGGTCGCGGTGGCCGGACGGCGCGAGCATCTGTTGCACGAGACGGTGAGCGGCGATGCCTGGCCGGCGGATGCTGGCTTCGCCGTCGCGGCCGACGTCGCGAACCCCGATTCCGTCGCGGCGTTGTTCGGCGCGGTCGGCGAGCGGTGGGGGCGGCTCGACCTGCTCGTCAACAACGCTGGCGTGACCGGCCCAGGCGGCGCGGTCGACGACACGACGCCGCAGCAGTGGCAGAACATCGTCGACGTGAACCTCACCGGAGCGTTCCTGTGCGCCCATCATGCGGTGCGGATGATGAAGACCCAGGATCCGCGCGGCGGGCGGATCATCAACAACGGCTCGATCTCGGCGCACACCCCGCGCCCGAACGCCGTCGGCTACACGGCGACCAAGCACGCTATAACCGGCCTGACCAAGTCGATCTCGCTAGATGGCAGAAAGCATGGCATCGCCTGCGGTCAGATCGATATCGGCAATGCCGCCACGGAGTTGACCCAGGCAATCAGCCAAGGCGCGACGCAGGCCGACGGGTCGGTGCGGCGCGAGCCGACGTTCGACGCCAGCCACGTCGCCGATGCCGTGCTCTACATGGCGTCGCTGCCGCTCGACGCCAACGTCCAGTTCATTACGATCACGGCCACGACGATGCCGTTCATTGGACGGGGCTGACGCCCTAAGGTGTTCCCGTGCGCCTTGTCATCGCGAAATGCAGCGTGGACTACGCCGGACGGCTGTCGGCCCACCTGCCGCTAGCCACCCGGCTGATCATGGTCAAGGCCGACGGCTCGGTTCTCGTTCACAGCGACGGCGGCAGTTACAAGCCGCTGAACTGGATGTCACCGCCCTGCCGCCTCGCCGAGTCGGACTCGACTTGGGTGGTCACAGGAAAATCCGGCGAGACGCTGACCGTGCAGATCGAAGAGGTCATCAGCGACAGCTCGTACCCGCTCGGCGAGGACCCCGGGCTGCGCAAGGACGGCGTCGAGGCGCATCTGCAGGAGTTGCTCGCCGCTCAGCCGCACGTGCTCGGCGAAGGCTGGCGACTGGTTCGGCGCGAGTTTCCCACCGCGATCGGGCCAGTCGACATCATGTGCCGGGATGCGCTCGGAATTAGTGTCGCTATCGAGGTGAAAAGGCGCGGGGATATTGACGGGGTCGAGCAGCTTACTCGCTATCTGGAGTTGCTGAACCGCGATCCGCTGCTGGCTCCCGTGCAAGGCGTGTTCGCCGCCCAGGAGATCAAACCGCAGGCCCGGGTGCTCGCCCAGGACCGGGGCATCCGATGCGTGACGCTGGACTACGACGCGCTGCGCGGCGTAGACGACGCGGCATTGCGACTGTTCTGAGCCACCGCCGGCGCTCGTCTTAGCGTCCGCGCGGGCTTCCGGCTGGCCTGGCCGGGCGGGCGGCGGAGCAGCGTTGTCCCCTGGATGCTGCCGGGCTCTGGCTGACCGGAGCAGCGTGGGACCCTGGCTGTCGTTATGGCGACGTCGTGGGCCCCGGGCTGCTGGGGGTGGCGGCGCGACCCTAGACCGCGAGGCGGCCCCTCTACAAGGACGCGACGACCTGAGGACGCCAGCGACAGGGTGTACGCTTCGTCGCTCACTCGCCGCCCTGCTCAGCTCGCATGCGCTGTTCCATCAACCGCCGCAACTCTCCGGCACCGACGGCGTTGTCGCGGGCGATCTCCGCCTCTGCCGCCCGGATGTCATCCAGTGCACCCGGCGTGGACAGCAGGTCCAGGGTCTCTTCCAACGCCTCCAGATCCGACACCGACATGATCACCACCCCGGGGCTGGCTAGGTCACCTTGACGGTGAAGGTGGCGGAGGCGTAGCCGGTCTTGGTCGCGACGGCGGTGTGCTTGCCTTTGGCTGTGCCCTTTTTGACGGTGAACTTCACCACGCCCTTGGAGTTCGACTTCGCGCTCTGGCCGAGGAACTTCACGGTCACCCCGGGTACTCCGTCACCGGAGTCCGTCACGGTAAACGTGATAGTGGTCGACTGCTTGTTGGAAACGCTGGCCTTGGAGGCGTGTATCCGCAGCGCTGGGAACAACTCGGTGTCGAAGTACGCGGTCGTGGCGCCCTGGTGGTTGAGCGTGGCGAGCGCGATGACGTCGAGCGGGCCGGAGCCTCCCTCGGAGAACAGTCCCTGGAAGTCGGTCAGCGGCGACGGCGCGCTGATCGTCCGCACCTCGCCAAAGCGGTTAGCGGCTTTGTTGGTGCGCACGACGCTGATCTTGCTGGTCCCGGTGTCGAACCAGGAGATCCACAAGTGGCCGCCGTGCCCGGCGACCATCGTCACGAACGTCGCCTGGCCAGACGACGAGCCCGGTACGGTCAGCGTCTTGGCCGCTCCGACCCGCCACAACGCGATGTGGCCGCAATGCATCACCTTGGTCGGCACGCAGTAGGCCAGGTAGCTTCCACCGCCCGGATGCGCTACCAGCGCGACCGGTGCGAACGGCTGGCCGTTGGTCTGCTTCGTACCGCCCGAGTTCGGCGCCTTGATCTTGGGACCGGGCGGCCCGGGCCAGATCTGAGCGGCCCAGTAGCCCGCGTTAGCGTTGCCCGAATTGTTGAACCACGCGGCCAGGATCTTGCCGGTGGTGGTCGTGATCAAGGTGGGATTGCTGAGTCCGCCAGCCACTCCGATGCCGAGATGGTGATCCGGTGCCGTCGCCGGGCTGGTGGGATCGACTCCGACGTGGTACGCGAGCGAAGCGACCTCCGACCACGCGGCGACCGGCGTGCCGTTGGGCTCTGCCGCCGCGGCCGTGTCGGTCAGCGGGACGAAACCGGTGTGCGCGAGCGATCCGGGTGCCAGCGCCCACGACTTCCCGGTCTCGTTGCTTGTCGCGAGGTAGACCGAGCCGGTGTTGTACGGGCTGCCGCTGACGCCGTTCGCGCCGTCGATGAGCAACTGCAGGCCGCCGTGCTTTCCTGGCACCAGCCTGGGCGACATCGCGATGGCGCCCCAGTGGCTCAGGATCGTGCCGGTCGCGAGCAGCTTCGTGGCACCGCCGACGGTCGAGTAGTGCAGCGAATAGAAGCTGCCGTCTTTTCTTGGCCAGATCACGTGCAGGCGTCCGTCTCCAGTGCGGAACAGGCCAGGCGACACGATCCCGAGGTCAGTGTTCGTCGAGATCTTCGTCCACTTCGTCGTCGACTTGGCTGGATGCGCAGGCCGGGCTACCTGAGCGCCAGCGACGCCCACGCCCGCGACCGCGAGGGTCACCACGACGGGGAGAGCCACCGCGAGGCTGATGGCGGAACGATAACGCGCGGCAAAACGGGACACGACGGCTCCTCCCCTGATCTTCGCTCCGAGTCTGGATGAAAGACGACGAACAGGTCAAGGACGCGCCAGAGAGTCACAGCAGAGTCACAGGAAAGCTGATCAGCCCTCGCTGCGCGGCCAGACCTCGTGTACCCGGCCGGACTCTTCGCGCCGACGCGCGTTCACATTACTGGCGAGTGACCGTAGTGTCTTGTTGACCAACTCGCTGGTGAGGTTCATATGACCATTTCGCATCGCGCAGCAGCGGCCGGGACGCTTCTGGCGATCAGCCTGCTTGGCGCGCCCGCGGTCCTGCCGCCTGCCCTGGCCGCGACGACTCATGCCAGTACACCGAGCGCACACCCGGGGGCCACTCTGGACGATGTCTCCTGCCAGCAATCTTTCTGCATGGCGGTCGGCAGCATGATCGATGCGCACGGACAGACCCACGCCCTGGCCCAGACGTGGAACGGCAAGATCTGGCGAGTTCTGAAAAGTCCGCCTGGCCGCGGCCTGACCAGCGTGTCTTGCTCTTCTGCCAGTTTCTGCATGGCGAGCGGAGGGCCGACCGGCGCCGAGCGATGGAACGGCAAGACCTGGCTGACCATGACCGGTCCGAAGGACGCCGTGACGGCGCCATCGTGCGGCACGCGCACGCTGTGCATGGTCATCAGCGCGGGCAATAGCCACAGCGGCGCCGTCGCGGAAAGCTGGAACGGCCGGAACTGGCGCACCTGGTTCCAGGACACCAGCGTTTGCGTCGGGGGTCCGCCTGGCGCCGTGTGCGGGCTCGCCGACATCGCCTGCGGCAACGGTGCCAACTGCGTCGCCGTCGGCACGGCCAGCTTCAATACCGAGGGCGGCAAAGGAGCTATCGGCGTTTTCTGGAACGGCAAGAAGTGGATCGGCCTGGCAGTACCAGGCAACACCGAGACGGCGGCGGCCAACGCGGTCGCCTGCGCGGGCACGTTCTGCATGGCGGTCGGCGGGGCCTACGCCGATGCCCAGGCCGGTGACGTCGCCACGGCCGGAGCCTGGAACTCCACGAAGCAGTCCTGGCGCGACGTCTCGCCGAACTTGGGCGTGATCTGCACCGGTTTCGTCACCTGTTCTTGGACCCGGCTGCTAGCCTGCGGCAGCGCCACGAACTGCATGGCGTTCACTTTCAGTCACGGCAACCTGCACTGGAACGGCACCAGGTGGCGCTCAGCCCCCACGGTGTCCGCCGGGCGCGGGTCACTTCTGGCCACGCTGGCCTGTACCGGCGCGGACTGCGTGGCCGTGGGCTTCCGGACGGTCAAGGGCACCAAGCAGCCACTCGCCGAACTCTGGAACGGCTCAGCCTGGAAGATCCTGGCGACGCCCGTGTTTCGCTAGTAGCGCGCTGTTCACGGCTTGGGCGGCGGGAGCCAGGGCCGGTACTTCGATGACCACAACGCCTTGATCGTCTAGCCACGCGGCTCCCCCGCCCGGCTGGAACGTGGGCGGCTCGCGCCAGGCGTAGACCACCCGCCGCACGCCGCTGCGCAGGATCAACTCAGCGCACGAGACCGGTCGCGACTCCCGCCGCAGGCATGGCTCAAGCGAGGTGTAGATTGTCGCCTCGCGAAGGTGCGCCCCCAACAGGACGCCCCCGGCTTCGGCCAGCACGGCTTCCTCCGCGTGGTCCTTCGGGTCGGACTGCCGTGAGTAGCCCTGAGCGATGACCTGGCCCGATTCCGACACCAGGATCGCACCGACGCAGAACGCCGAGTTGGTTGGCGGGCAGCCCTTGGATAGCTCGATCGCCTCGGCCAGCCAGTGGGTGTCAGCGCTGTTGCTGCCGGTGCTGATGGCCACTACCCGACAGTACCTTCCTGCCGCTCCCCAGTGATTTACTTGCTCCCAAGGATTTACTCACCAAGGGGATGGGTGCACGGCGATGGTCACGACAGTACGTGCGTCGGCGGGGTCCGGCACGGTCAAGACGTTCGACTCGCTGAACCCAGCGACATCGGAGCCGGTCGCCACCTTCCCGATATTCGGCGAGCACGAGGTCGCCGAGACCGTGGCCCGGGCGCGCGAGGCCGCCGCGTGGTGGTCGGCACTGCCCGCCAATGACCGCATGACCAAGCTGCTGGCCTGGAAGTCGTACCTGACCAGGTACATCATGCGACTGGCCGAGACGGTGCACGCCGAGACCGGCAAGCCGGTGCCGGACGCACAGCTCGAGATCTTGCTGGCCGTCGTGCACATCGACTGGGCAGCCAAAAACGCGCGCAAGGTACTCGGGCCGCACAAGGTACGACCCGGCATCGTGGCGATCAACCAGGCCGCCACCGTCGAGTACCAGCCGCTCGGCGTGGTCGGCGTGATCGGCCCGTGGAACTACCCAGTGTTCACCCCAATGGGCTCGATTGCCTATGCGCTGGCGGCTGGCAACGCGGTGGTGTTCAAGCCGAGCGAGTTCACCCCGGCGGTGGGCGGCTGGCTGGTGAGTTCTTTCTCCGAAGTAGTACCCGAGTACCCGGTGCTCCAGCTCGTGACGGGCTTCGGCGAGACCGGCAGCCATCTGGCCCGCAGCGGGGTAGACAAGATCGCGTTCACTGGCTCGACCAAGACGGCCAAGAAGGTCATGGCGGCCTGCGCCGAAAACCTGACGCCGATGGTCGCCGAGTGCGGCGGCAAGGACGCGCTGCTGGTGTCGGCCGACGCTGACCTTGACGCCGCCGCCGACGCGGCCGTGTGGGGGGCGCTGTCCAACGCGGGCCAGACCTGCATCGGCGTCGAGCGCATCTATGTAGCCCAGGACATTTACCACACGTTCGTCGAGAAACTAGCCGACCGGGTCAGCGGCCTGCGGCCCGGCGATGACCGCGAAGCGGACTACGGGCCGATGACCATGCCCGGTCAGGTCGAGGTGATCGAACAGCACATCGCCGACGCGATTGCCTGCGGTGGCCGTGCGGTCGTGGGCGGTCTCGGCAGCATACGCAAGCCGTACGTGGGCCCGGTGATCCTCGCCGACGTCCCCGAGTCGAGCGCGGCGGTCACCGAAGAGACCTTCGGCCCGACGATGACGGTCACCCCCGTGGCGAACCTGACCGAAGGCGTCAAGCTGGCCAATGCCGGCCGGTACGGCCTAGGCGGCAGCGTCTTCGCCAAGAACAAGCGGGCCGCGATGGAGGCGGCCCGGGCGCTGAACTCCGGCATGACCTCGATCAACTCGGTGATTGCGTTCGCGAGCGTGCCAGCGCTGCCGTTCGGCGGTTCGGGCGAGTCAGGCTTCGGCCGGATTCACGGCGCCGACGGCCTTCGCGAGTTCGCCAAGGCCAAGGCGATCACCAGGCAGCGGATGAAGCCGATGGTGAACCTGACGTCCTTCACCAGGACCGACAAGGACATGAAGAAGATCCTGACCCTGGCCACAATCCTGCACGGCAAGCGCTACAAGTAGCCGCGTGGGCCGCTTACCTCGCGCCGGTGAGGACAAGCTCCGCTGGCTCGACGGCGGCCAGCGGCGCCCGCCCGGAGATCAGGTCGGCTGCCCGCTCGGCGATCGCGATCGTCGGGGCATTGGTGTTGCCGCGCGGCACAGTCGGCATCACCGAGGCGTCGACCACCCGCAGCCCGTCCACGCCTCGCACCCTCAACTCGGTGTCGACCACACCCGGATTCCGGCTCGCGTCGAGCTGCGACTGCCCGCTCATCGCGCAGGTGCCCACGGGGTGGTAGACCGTCGTGACGTCTCGCCGCACGAAGTCGCGCAGCTCAGAGTCGGTGCGAACGTCCGGCCCCGGCGCAAGCTCGGCCTTGCAGAGCTTGCGCATCGGCTTGGCGTCGGCTATGTCCCTGACCAGGCCGATCCCTCTGACTAGCGCCTCAAGGTCAGCCCGGTCGGACAGGTAGCCGGGATCGATCACCGGCTTGTGCCGCGGATCAGCCGTGCGCAGCGTGATCCTGCCCCGGCTGCCCACGTCCACGAGCGTGACCAGCACAGACATGCCCCGGTCGGATGGGTCGGCCAGGCCGCCGTTGCGGAACGGAACGGGCAGCACATGCCACTGGATGTCAGGCGCAGGCAGGCCAGTCTCGCTCCTGACGAACCCGCCCGACTGTGCGATGTTCGTCGTCATCGGCCCCGAGTGCATGAGCTGCCAGCGGAACAGGTTCTTCGGCCCAGCCAGCTCCGCCAGGCTCTTGGCGCCCGGGGTGGACCACAGCGCGGTGACGATCGGGTGATCGGACAGGTTCGCGCCAACCCCTGGACTGTCGGCCTGGACCACGATGCCCAGGTCGCGTAGCTGGTCAGCCGGCCCGATGCCGGACAGCATCAGCAGCTGCGGGCTGTTGATCGCTCCGCCCGACAAGATGACCTCGCCCTCGACCCTGGCCACGTGCTCGGTGCCACGGTGCAGATAGCGAACACCGACCGCACGCCCGGCTTCGATCATCACCGACGTGGCGAGCGCGTCGGTCTGCACCGTGAGGTTGGGCCGGTCCTGCGCCGGGTGCAGGTACGCGTCGGCGGCCGAACAGCGCCTGCCATCGCGCTGCGTTAGCTGGTAGAACCCGACCCCGTCCTGGCTCGTCCCATTGAAGTCGTCGTTGGCCGTGCTGCCCGAGTTGATCGCCGACTGGACAAACGCCCCGGCCAGCGGTGACTTGAACTTGGGGTCGACGACGCTGAGCGGACCGGCCGAGCCGTGGTAGGCAGATGCGCCCCGCGAGTTGGCCTCGGCCCGGATGAAGTAAGGCAGCACGTCGTTGAAGCCCCAGCCGTCGCAGCCGTACTCGTCACGCCAGGTGTTGTAGTCGTACTTGTGCCCGCGGATGTAGATCATCGCGTTGATCGACGACGAGCCACCGACAACCTTGCCGCGCGGCCAGTAGACCGACTGCCCGGCCGCGCGGTCCTGCGGCACGGTGCGGAACCCCCAGTCGTAGCTGCTCTGGAACAGCAAGTTGACGGCAGCCGGGATGTGAATCTCATCGGCGTCGTCCGGCGGTCCGGCTTCCAGCAGCAGCACGCGCACCGACGGGTTTTCGGTGAGCCGGGCGGCAAGCACGCATCCAGCACTGCCCGCGCCCACGATGACATAGTCGTACATTCCGACTCCCAGACCAGGTCCGGATATTTGAACAAACCCTACTAGGAACCGCCACGACCGTGGCAGTGCCGTCGAGGGCCAACCACCATCAGCGCCGGCGACCGCCGATCTCCCCGGTACGGTGGGTGGCATGCCGAAGCAGAACCGCGATACCCCCGTCGTCCTGTCCAGCATTTATACGAGGGTCGGCGACGACGGGACGACCGCACTCGGCGATGGCAGCCGCGCGGCCAAGACTGACCTGCGACTGGCGGCTTACGCCGACGTGGACGAGGCCAACAGCGCCGTCGGGGTGGCCGTGACCATGGGCGGACTGACCGAGGAGATCATCACGGTACTGACCAGAATTCAGAACGAATTGTTCGACGTCGGTGCCGATTTCTGTAACCCGGTGCAGCCGGACCCGCCGTATCAGCCCCTGCGGATCGACGAGAGCTACCTGACCGCGCTCGAGCACGACTGCGACAGCTTCAACGCCGCGCTGCCCACATTGCGCAGCTTCATCTTGCCGGGTGGCACCCCAGGAGCGGCGTTGCTGCACGTGGCGAGGACAGCCGTACGCCGGGCCGAACGCACCGCCTGGGCCGCCCTCGCCCAAAACGGCGACACCATGAACCCGCTAGCCGCCAAGTACCTGAACCGGCTGTCCGACTTGCTGTTCATCCTCGCCAGAGCCGCCAACGAGCCCACCGGCGACGTCTTGTGGAAACCGGGCGGCGACCGGTAGCCCAGCGCTAGTTGAGCCAGTATTGGGGGCCGGCTTCTAGCCAGGCGAGCATGCCGGTCAGGGCGTCCCTGCTCATCGCCAGCCAGACCAGTTCGTTGCCGGCGCCGGTCTCGAACCGAACGACGACGGTCTGGCCGGCGTCGCCGCCGCCGCCGTCGGGCCTGGACACTAGCTGCAAGGCACGCCGGTCGAACGCGGCGGCGGGTCGCAGGCCGACGCCGTGACTGCGGAACCAGTACAACTGGTCGGTACGGTACGCGGCGACCCCGCGTCGCCACCGCTCCTCACCGTCCTGGCGCAGGCTGCAGTCAACCGCGCCGCCGGGACGGCGGATCGCCATCCGGCGGGTCGCCAGCACAGTCATGTACAGCGCCGGGGTCAGCACAGACGCGATCAGGATCCAGTCGATAAGAGCCAGATCCTGTTTCAAGTCCGCTGTCCCCCGGCTGGCTCGTCAGTGCTGGTTTCGTCAGGCCTCGTCGCCCGCTGCCCGCAACTGGGCCCGCAGGTATCCGGCTACAGCAGGCTCGTCCTGGCCGGACTGCGTCGCGCCCATGGTCGACTCAAGCTCGGCTCGGGTCGCCGCCTTGTCAACTTCGGAGCCCAACATCGCCTGCCTTGCCAATATCGACACCCGGTCATCGGCCACGGACAAGAACCCGTCGCCGACGGCGGCGTGGATCCAGTCGCCGGCCGAGGAGTTCTCCGGCAGTATCCGCACGACACTGCCTGGAGCGAGGATACCGAGCACGGGCGTGTGACCGCCCAGAATGCCGATATCACCGTCCAGTGTCTTGGCGATCACGCGGTCGGCGGCACCGGCCCAGATCTCGCCCTCCGGGACGACCAGCTTGACTCGCAGGCTCACCGCTCAAGCTCCCTGGCCTTGCGCTCAAGATCCTCGATGCCGCCGCACATGAAGAACGCCTGCTCGGGGATATGGTCGTACTTGCCCTCGGTGATGGCCTTGAACGAGGAGATGGTCTCCTCGATCGGGACAAACGCGCCTTCGATGCCGGTGAACTGCTCGGCCACGAACATCGGCTGGGACAAGAAACGCTCGATCCGCCGAGCCCGCTGCACCGTGACCTTGTCCTCCTCGGACAGTTCGTCGATGCCGAGGATCGCGATGATGTCCTGCAGTTCGTTGTACCGCTGCAGGATCCGCTGCACCTCGCGGGCCACGTTGTAGTGCTCCTGACCGATGTACTTCGGATCGAGGATCCGCGAGGCCGAGTCGAGCGGGTCGACCGCGGGGTAGATGCCCTTTTCGGTAATTGACCGGCTCAGCACCGTCGTCGCGTCGAGGTGGGCGAACGTGGTGTGCGGCGCCGGGTCGGTGATGTCGTCGGCTGGCACGTAAATCGCCTGCATCGAGGTGATCGAGTGGCCGCGGGTCGAGGTGATCCGCTCCTGCAACTGGCCCATCTCGTCCGCCAGCGTCGGCTGGTAACCCACGGCCGAGGGCATCCGGCCGAGCAGTGTGGACACCTCCGAGCCGGCCTGGGTGAAGCGGAAGATGTTGTCGATGAACAGCAGCACATCCTGCTTCAGGACGTCCCGGAAGTACTCGGCCATGGTCAGCGCGGACAGGCCGACCCGCAGCCTGGTACCGGGCGGCTCGTCCATCTGGCCGAAGACCAGCGCGGTGTCCTGCAGCACGCCGGTGTCTTCCATCTCCAGGTACAGGTCATTGCCCTCGCGGGTGCGCTCGCCGACACCGGCGAAGACCGACACGCCGCCGAAGTTCTTCGCGACCCGGCGGATCATCTCCTGGATCAGCACCGTCTTGCCCACGCCGGCGCCGCCGAACAGGCCGACCTTGCCGCCGGACACATACGGCGTCAGCAAGTCGATGACCTTGATGCCGGTGACGAACATCTCGGTCTTCGGCTCAAGCTGGTCGAGCGGCGGCGCGGGCCGGTGGATCGGCCAGCGCTCAGTAATGTCAAGCGAGGAGGTCGCCACGTCGAGCGTCTCGCCCAGGGCGTTGAACACGTGGCCCTTGGTGACGTTGCCGACCGGCACCGAGATCGGGCCGCCGGTGTCGGTCACCTGCGCGCCACGGACGAGGCCGTCGGTCGGCTGCATCGAGATCGCCCGAACCGTGTTGTCGCCGATGTGCTGCTCGACCTCTAGCGTCAGGGTGTGGGTCCGGTCGCCGATCGTGATGTCCACGTGCAGCGCGTTGTAGATCTCTGGCATGGTGTCGACGGCGAACTCGACGTCCACCACCGGCCCGATCACCCGTGCGACCCGGCCAGTGCCTTCGCCTGCTGCCGGTCCGGCGGCTGCGTGCTCTGCGGTTGCGGTCATGATCTCACTTACTCCCGATCGTCTCGGCTAGCGCGTTCGCACCGCCGACAATCTCGCTGATTTCCTGGGTAATCTCGGCCTGCCGGGCCTTGTTGGCGTCTCTGGTCAGCTGCTCAAGCAGTTCGTTGGCGTTGTCCGTGGCCGACTTCATCGCCCGGCGTCGCGCGGCGATCTCGGCGGCGGCCGAGTCGAGCAGCGCGTGGAAGATCCGGCTCTCCACGTACCACGGCAACAGCGCGTCAAGCACCTGCTGCGGCGACGGCTCGAACTCATAGATCGGGATCGGTCCGGCCGGACGGTCGGCCACGTCGGTGATCGTCAGCGGCAGGAGCCGGTGGATCACCGGCCGCTGGGTCAGCATCGACACGAACTCGGTGTAAACCATGTAGATCTCGTCGACCCCGCCCTCAAGAGCCGACTGCGCGAAAGCCATGAGCAGGGCGTTGGTGATCTCGGTGGCGTTGGAGTGACCCGGGGTGTCGGAAAACCCGCTCCACTGCGCCGCCATCTCCCGGTCCCTGAACTTATGCCAGCCGATGCCCTTGCGGCCAGCGACGAAGGGAACCGCCTCGATCTGGCGCTCTTTCAGCCTAGCGTTCAGCGACTGCGCTTCGCGCAGCACGCTGGCGTTGAATCCGCCGCAGAAGCCGCGGTCGCTGGTCAGGATCAGGACCGCGGCCCTAGTCGGATTGTCCGGCTCGGTGGTCAGCGGGTGGATGATGCTGGCCGACCGGCTCACCACCGCCTCGACCGCGGCCGTGATCTCCCGCGCGTACGGCTCGGCGGCGCGCGCCCGCTGCTGCGCCTTGATGATGCGAGAAGACGCGATGAGCTCCTGCGCTTTCGTGATCTTGGCGGTGGACTTGACCGTGGCGATCCGCCGCCTGACCGCGCGAAGCTGTGCTCCCATTGGCTAGTTCGCTTCCGTCTGTTCGACCTTGGGCACGTGCCTGGGCACGCCCTCCTTGGCTATGTCGGAGTCTTCGGCGGGCGTCGCCGGGTCGTCGGTGACAAGCAGTTGCCCGTCGCTGGTCTCGAATCCGCGCCGGAACTCGTCGATCGCGTCCTTGAGCGCGCTGGCCGTGTCCTCCGACAAATCGTTGCTTTCCTTGATCGCGGCGTAGATTCCGGGCCGGTCGCGCTGGATGGCTTCAAGGAAGCCAGTCTCGAACCGGCCGATGTCGGCCACCGGCACGTCGTCGAGCTGACCGGAGGTTCCGGCCCAGACCGACACGACCTGCCGCTCCACCGGGAACGGCGAGTACTGGCCCTGCTTGAGCAGTTCGACCAGCCTGGCGCCGCGGTCAAGCTGCGCTCGCGACGCCGCGTCCAGGTCGGAGGCGAACGCCGCGAACGCTTCGAGGTCGCGGAACTGGGACAAGCCGAGCTTCAGCGTGCCGGCGACCTTCCGCATCGCCCTGATCTGGGCGTTGCCGCCCACCCGGGAGACCGAGATGCCGACGTTGATAGCGGGCCGCACACCAGAGTTGAACAGGTCCGTCTGAAGGTAGATCTGACCGTCGGTGATCGAGATAACGTTGGTCGGGATATACGCCGAGACGTCGTTGCCCTTGGTCTCGATGATCGGAAGGCCGGTCAGCGAGCCACCGCCAAGGTCGTCAGAAAGCTTGGCGCAGCGCTCCAGCAACCGCGAATGCAGGTAGAAAACATCGCCCGGGTAGGCCTCGCGACCAGGCGGCCGGCGCAGCAGCAGCGAGATCGCGCGGTACGCCTCGGCCTGCTTGGTGAGGTCATCGAAGATGATCAGCGCGTGCTTGCCCTGGTACATCCAGTGCTGGCCGATGGCCGAGCCGGTGTAGGGGGAGATGTACTTGTAGCCAGCCGGATCGGAGGCCGGAGCGGCCACGATCGTGGTGTAGGCCATCGCGCCGGCATCCTCAAGCGACTGGCGCACCTGCGCGATCGTCGTACCCTTCTGGCCGATAGCGACGTAGACGCAGCGGACTTGCCGAGCCGGATCGCCTGACTCCCAGTTGCCCTTCTGGTTGATGATCGTGTCGATCGCGATCGCGGTCTTGCCGGTCTGCCGGTCGCCGATGATGAGCTGGCGCTGGCCTCGGCCGATCGGCGTCATCGCGTCGATCGCCTTGATACCGGTCTGCAATGGCTCCTTCACCGGCTGGCGCTGCACGACGCTAGGCGCCTGCAGTTCGAGCGCGCGAAGCTCGGTGTTCTCGATCGGACCCTGGCCATCGAGCGGTTCACCGAGCGGTCCGACCACGCGGCCGAGGAACGAGTCGCCGACGGGGACAGAGAGGATCTCTCCGGTCCGCTTGACCCGCTGACCTTCCTCGATCTTGCTGAAGTCGCCGAGGATGACGACACCGATCTCGCGGATGTCGAGGTTCAGCGCTAGGCCGCGGGTGCCGTCCTCGAACTCGAGCAACTCGTTGGCCATCGCCGAGGGCAGGCCTTCGACCCTGGCGATGCCGTCACCGCACTCGGTGACGATGCCCACTTCCTCCTTGGCGGCACCGGCTGGCTCGTACTGCTCGACGAACCTGGTGAGCGCGTCCTTGATCTCCTCGGGCCGAATAGTCAGCTCCGTCATCTTCCTCGCGTCTTTCTCGTCTGGTGGTTCTGCGTCGGGGCGCTGGGCGGTCACCGGTTACGCGGCCAAGTCGCGCTGCAGCTCGGCGAGCCTGCTGGCGACGCTGCCGTTGATCAGCTCATCGCCGATCCTTACTGTCATGCCCCCGATCAGCTGCGGGTCGACCACGACATTCAGGTGCACGTCGCGGGAGTAAATCGCGGCGAGCACAGCGGCGAGCCTTGACCGCTGCTCGGCACTCAGCGGAACAGCCACGTGCACCTCGGCGACAAGACGCTCGCGCAGATCGGCGGCGAGACCGGCATAGGACTCCAGGTTGGCGTCCATGCTGCGACCGCGCGGATGCGCCGCCGCCTGGCTGATCAGCCGCAGCCCCGGACCGGTGACCTTGCCTTCAAGCAAGTCGACCACCAGGCTGCGGCGCCCTTGCCCGGGCACGAACAGATTCGACAGCGCGTACCGCAAGCTGGGGTCGCCGCCGACGATGCGGCCGAACCTGAACAACTCGTCCTCAAGCTCGTCAAGCTGACCGACCAGGTCGGCGGCGGTGCAGAGCGCGAGCACAGCTAGCTGCTCGACCGCGTCAGGCAGGTCGGCGGACTCTGACCACCGCTCGCCTGCGACGCCTGTGACCTGGGCGAGAGCGGCGGGCGAAATCTTTCCGCGCAAAAGCGCGTCGGCGAGCCCGGTGCGCGCGCTGGCTTCGGTCGCGGGATCGGACACGCTTCGGCGCAGCGCAGGCTCGCGGTCAAGTAGGCCGACGACAGCGAACAACGCCTCGCCGAGCTCACTGGCCTGCGCGGCGCTGGCATCGGCCAGCGCCACGGTGAGCCGGTCCTTGGCCGCGGCCAGCGACGCCCTGCTCACTCCCCTCATCGGGCTGCTACCCCTCCGGCTGTCTCGGCGTCAAGCTCGGCAAGGAACCGGTCGACCATGCGGGACTGCCGGGCCTCGTCGGCCAGCGACTCGCCGACGATCTTGCTGGCCAGATCGACCGCGAGCGCGCCGACTTCGGCCCGCAGCGCGGTCAGCGCCTGCTGCCGGTCGGCGTCGACCTGAGCGGCCGCGCTCGCGATGATGCGCTCGCGCTCGGCGACTCCCTCAGCCCGGCCCTGCGCGACGATCTGCGCGGCCTCTTCCCCGGCCTGCTCGCGCAGTCTGGACGCCTCGTGCCTGGCCTCGGCAAGCTGTGCCCTGTACTCGGCGAGCACTCGTTTGGCCTCATCCTGGGCGTCGTCGGCGCGCTTGAGGCCGCCTTCGATCGCATCGGTGCGCTCCGCAAGCGTCTTGCTGATTCGCGGCATCAGCACCCGCGCGAGCAACACGAACACGATCAGGAACGCGATCGTCCCGATGATCAGCTCGGGCCAGTGCGGGATCAGCGGGTTAGGCGCCGCCGCGGCGGCGATTTGTGCCGACATCTCTACCTCGCTCGCTACGTGCCGGGCCGACTATTTGAGGGGCGAGTAGTGGAAGATGTACGGGATCACGATTCCGATCAGCGCCAGCGCCTCGGTCAGCGCGAAGCCGATGTACATGTTGGACCGGATCATGCCGGCCGCCTCTGGCTGCCGGGCCATCGCCTCGACGCCGTGGCCGAAGATCAGGCCGATGCCGATGCCTGGGCCGATCGCGGCGAGGCCGTAGGCTACGGCACCAATGTTAATGCTGATTACGGTGTTGTTATTGGCAGCCGCAAGCACGTGATGAACGAGGTCAAGCATGTGCGCTTTCCTTTTCGTCAGTGTTCGATTCGGGCGATGCCGGCGGACGTCCCCCCGGCGGGTAGTAAACCATTTCAGTGCTCCGCTTCAAGAGCGCCGCCGATGTACTGCGCGGTGAGGATCGTGAAGATGTAGGCCTGCAGAGCCTGGATCAGCAACTCGAACGCGGTAAGCACCACGGTCAGGGCAAAAGAGGTGACGCTCCACAGCAGCCCGATACTCGCGCTCAGCAGATACCAGGTCGCCAGCGTGAACACCAGCAGCAGGATGTGGCCAGCGAACATGTTCGCGAAGAGCCGGACCGCGAGCGTGAACGGCCGCACGATGATGTACTGCAAGATCTCGACCGGGGCCAGGATCAGCAGGATCCCGAAAGGTACGCCCTTGGGAATCATGTTCCGGAAGTAGCCACCGAACCCTTGGTACTTGATGCCAAGGTAGTTGTACGTGCCGTAGACCATCAGCATCAGCGCGACCGGGAACGCGAACTCGGAGTTCGCCGGGAATTGCGCGACCGGGATGATCTCCATGATGTTCATGATCCAGATGAAGAAGAACAGCGCGACGAGGAACGGCAGGAAGCCGTCGCCCTTCTTGCCCATCATCGGGCGCAGGATCTCGTCGCGAACGAACAGAACGCCGAGTTCACCCAGATTTTGGGCGCCCTTAGGCACTAGCTTCGGCTTGGCGAACGCGCTCCAGAAGAACACGCAGACGATCGCCGCGCAGATTACCGCTAGCAGCATCGGCTTGTTGAAAGTGAACGAACCGATACGGAACAGTGGCCCGTAGGTGAAGCTGGAGGGGTAACCTGGTGCCGGGTAACCACAGCCGGAGCCGAGGTGCCGCGCGGTTTCGTCCGCGCAGTTGGACGCGGAGAACGCCAGGATACTAGCGGCCAACTCGGTTTCCTCCTGACTGGTGCGCGTGGCCCCGTCCCGGCCGCGCAGCGCGTGGCGGGGGCGTGGTGGTCACGAGAGCGTAACTGGACGTCATGCCGCCGCTTGCAGCGGGGTTGGGTTGAGATGAAACGGTTATTGCCGCCCGTACTTGTAGATCACGGCGAACACGCCGATGCCCAGCCCGACCAGCATCCCGATCGGGAAGATCAGCGTCAGATGCGTCCAGTGGCTGATCAGCCAGCCAAGGGCACCGTAGAAAACCATGCCGGAGATCAGGTAGCCGAAGATCATCCAGCCTGCGTTCGACGAGTTGTCCGCCATCACGTCTCGCCTCACCTGCATCGAGCGGCCGCGCGGCGGCTTGTCCGACGAGCGCGCTCCGGCAAATACTGCCCCGCATGGCCGGTCACCGCCGTGAAGGCTCGACGTAGGGCGTCTTGAGTCGCATTGACCAGACGACCTGCGAAGCCGACCAGGCCAGGATGCACACCAGCGCGGTCAGGCCGAACAGCCTCGAGTTGAACGCGGTGGTTCCGGCGAACCTGACCACGAAGAACAGCAGCAGAACAATCTTGACGATGTACGTTGTCATCGCGGTGATCATCATCGCCTGCGGGCTCTTGCGCGCGGCGCGGCCCACGGCAAAGACGCTGATCCCGAAGAAGGCGGCGACGAGAGCGATCCCGAGCACCGCGCCAATCAAGCCCTTCGATCCGCCGACGGCAACGCTGATGACAGCCATGATCGCGCCCACCGCCGCCGTCGTCACGGTCGACCGTCGCGTGATCTGGGCGTAATTCGCCAGCATCGTTGTCAAACTCCGGAGGAACTTCGCCGCCGGCCACAACGGCCGACCGGGCACGTCAGTAAGTAGGTGTCGGTGACACATACGTTCACCCGGTCGCGCAGGCAATAGCTCCTGCGCTATCAGGCGAGCGAAACGTATCACGGGCCGAGCAGCCGCCTAAGTGCGCCTGCTCGTGAAAGATATCACAAGCTCTCCGACCTTGACCCCACCAGGTCACCGACCGTGACGAAACCTGCCCATATGCCCTCGCCCAGCGCTCAGCAAGCCAACACCAACGAAACAGCGTGGGCCCCTTGCTGTCGCTAGAGCAGCAGCTAGGGGCCCACGCTGTTCGGCGGGACAGCGCTTCTGGCTAGGGGATGATCGAGCCGGAGGCTCGCCTGGTTACGGGCATGGCGGCGGTGGCGTCTGCTTGATCCGTGTGGGCGGGACTGGCCTGCTGCGCAGGGGAGGGTGGTACCGCGCTGCTTTCTGCTACGCGGTGTGAGGTTGTACTGCCATTAGCCGGTGCATGATGGGGCGGGCGGAAATCGGCTAGCTCGGCCGGGTGTTCAGCCACCGGCCCCCGGCGCCGTTCCCACCAGCGGAGTCTCGGGATTGAGAGCAGCGCGAGCACGAGCACGGCGGCCAGCGTGGTGCCAGCCAGCACCGCCAGCGGGGCGGTCACGATCGACAGGCCGACGACCGTGGCGGCGAACAGCGCAGCCCACGCGTACAAGATCAGCACGCTCGACCGGTGGGAGTGGCCGATCTCCAGCATCCGGTGATGCAGGTGCTTGTTGTCGGCGGCGAACGGCGACTGGCCCGCTCGCATCCGCCTGATGACGGCGCGGAGCGTATCGGTGTACGGGATCACCATGACCGCGGCGGGCAGCAGCAGCGGCAAAATCTGGGGGTACCGGTTGGCCGTGTGGGCCAGGTTGGTGAAGTCAAGCTGGGAGATCGCGGAGATCGGCACGTAGGCAAGCAGCAGGCCGAGCAGCATTGACCCGGTGTCGCCCATGAAGATCCGGGCCGGATGGAAATTGTGCGGCAGGAACCCGATACACGCTCCCGCCAGCACCACCGCGGCCAGCGCCGGCCCCGCCTCGCCGGGCACCGCCAGCTTCAGGCCAGCGACCTTGGTAAGCGAGTAGTAGTAGATGAAGAACGAGATCCCCGCGATGCAGACGATGCCGGCAGCGAGACCGTCGAGCCCGTCGATGAAGTTCACCGCGTTGATGGTGGCGACCACGACCAGGATCGTCACCACGACGCTCTCGTTCTGAGTGGGGGTGAACACCCCGTCCCTGGGCAGCGGAATGCTGGAAATCTGGACGCCGCTAGCGACGAGCACCCCGGCGGCGGCGACCTGGCCGGCTAGCTTGCCGAGTGCGCCGATCCCCCACCGGTCGTCGATCAGCCCGACCACCACGATCAGTCCGCCGGCCAGCAGCAGGCCGTTGACCAGGCCGGTGCCGCTGATCACGTTACGGAACGGGACAATCTCGGTCGCCGCGAGCAGGCCGGCCGCCACGCCGAAGTACATGGCCAGGCCGCCCATCCGCGGGATCGGCTCAGCGTGCACATCACGGTCACGCGCGGCCGGGACGGCACCGATCCTGATGGCCAGCTTACGTACCAGCGGCGTCAGGAGATAGGTGACCGCCGCGGTCACCAGCAGCGTCAGGAAGTACTCGTATTCGCGCACTGCGAATCACCACGCAGGGAAATCGTCAGGCATCACGATAACTCTATGGCACCTGGCCAGGGGAAAACGCTGGTACCACACCATCACCTGGTCATGACCAGGTCGCGGTCACGAACCGGTCAAGTCCGGCGAGATCGGCGTGGTTCCTGGTGTGCTTCCAGCCGCTCTCCTCGCAGAACACCCAGTACACCGCGGCGCCCTGGGGCGACCCGTGCTCTACCGCGACGCTGCCGCCTGGTCGCAGCAGGCGCCTGGCGACCCGCTCCACCACCCGGATCGCGTCGAGGCCGTCGCTGCCCGAGTACAGCGCCGCGGTTGGTTCGTAGTCGCCGACCTCGGGCGGCACATGCGCGTCGACCGGTATGTACGGCGGGTTGCTGATGACCAGGTCGACGCTGCCGTTCAGTTCTGTCAATTCGGTTTCGAAATCGCCGCCGTGCAGCTCTACCCGGCCGGAGGTGTGCGGGGCGGCGGCGGCACACCGGGCGATGTTGCGCTCAGTCCACGGCCTGGCGATCGGGTCGCCCTCGACCGCGTGCACCCGGGCCCTCGGCACTTCCTGAACGATCGCCAGCGCGATCGCGCCTGAGCCAGTGCCCAGGTCGGCCACCAAAGGCTCGGCGACGTCCATCTCGGTTAGCCGGTCGATCGCCCAGCCGGTCATCACCTCGGTCTCCGGCCTCGGTACGAACACGCCAGGGCCGACCTCAAGGTCGAGGTACCGGAAATACGCGATGCCGGTGATGTGCTGCAGGGGCTCCCGGCTCTCGCGGCGCCCGACGTCGTCCCAGAACCTGGGGTCGAAGTCGGTGTCGGGCACCAGGTGCAGCTTGCTCCTTGGCACCCCGTGCCGGTGCGCGGCCAGAAGTTCGGCGTCCGCGCGCGGCGATTCGACTCCGGCCTCGGCGAGCCGGGTCACGGCCGCGCCGATTTCCGACATCAGCAGGCTCATCGTAGTCGCAGGCGCGGTTACCTAGCCGCGGCCATCTTGTCGGCTCGGTCGGCGTCGATCAGCGCGGCGATTACCGCGTCGAGGTCGCCGTCGAGCACGTGGTCGAGGTTGTAGGCCTTGTAGCCGACCCGGTGGTCCGAGATCCGGTTCTCCGGGTAGTTGTAGGTGCGTACTCGTTGCGACCGGTCCACCGTTACCACCTGGCTGCGGCGCTCGGCCGCGGCCAGCGCCTCGGCCTCCTCTTGCGCGGCGGCGAGCAGCCTGGCTCGCAGCACCCGCATCGCGGCTTCCTTGTTCTGAAGCTGGCTCTTCTCGTTCTGGCAGGAGACGACGATCCCGCTCGGGTTGTGCGTGATCCGCACGGCCGAGTCGGTGGTGTTGACGCTCTGCCCGCCAGGTCCCGATGACCGGAACACGTCGATGCGCAGGTCGTTCGGGTCGATGCTGACCTCAACCGGGTCGGCCTCCGGCATCACGAGCACGCCGGCCGCCGAGGTGTGGATCCGGCCCTGCGACTCGGTCACCGGCACTCGCTGCACCCGGTGCACGCCGCCTTCGTACTTGAGCTGCGACCAGGCACCGTCCGAGGTGCCGGCCAGGCTGCCCCGGCCGGCGGCCTTGACCGCGACTGTGACGTCCTTGTACCCGCCGAGCCCGGTGATCGTGGAATCCAGGATCTCGGTCTTCCAGCCCTGCCGCTCGGCGAACCGCAGGTACATCCGCAGCAGGTCGGACGCGAACAGCGCCGACTCCTCGCCGCCCTCCCCGGCCTTGACCTCGAGGATGACGTCCTTGGCGTCGAGCGCGTCGCGCGGCACGAGCAGATGCTCAAGCCGCTGCTCAAGCTCGGCCTTGCGGCCCGCTAGCTGCTCTGCCTCCTGCGCGAACGAGGCGTCCTCGCCCGCCAGTTCACGCGCCGTTGTCTCGTCGGCGCTGACGGCCAGCCACTGGGTGTAGGCGTGGATGATCGGCATCAGTTCGCTGTACCGCCTGCCGAGCACCCTGGCCCGGTCCTGGTCAGCGTGCACGGCAGGGTCGGCGAGGTCGCGCTCTAGCTGAGCGTGCTCGGTCGCGAGGTCGGCAAGCCGCTCAAGCATTGCTTACCTTCCTGTGCTGGCCCGGGGAGGACCCCGCTGAACGGGTGGCTACTTGGACTGACCGCTGCCCTGCTTGCCGAAGCGGCGCTCGAACCTGGCGACGCGGCCGCCGGTGTCGAGGATCTTCTGCTTCCCGGTGTAGAACGGATGGCAGTTCGAGCAGACATCGGCGTGTATCTCGCCATTCCGCGCCGTGCTCCGGGTCGTAAAGCTGTTGCCGCAGGTGCAGGTCACGGTCGTGACCACGTACTGCGGGTGAATGTCGCGCTTCATGTTCTCTCCTGGTTTCCGGCGGTCGCCGGGTCGCCGCGCGTGCGCTGTCGCGCTCGCGGACGTGAACCGGTACCGCGCTATCGGCACCCAAGTGTGCCCCTGCGTCAACTACAAGCCGCGTGCCGTCATTCCCGCCCGACTAGGAGGCGACGGTCGTCTTCTGGACGTGCAGCAGGAACTCGGCGTTGCTCTTGGTTTCCTTCATCCGCTCCATGAGCACTTCGAGAGCCTGCTGTGGCTCAAGCGCGTGCAATACCCGGCGAAGCTGCCAGACGATCTTGAGTTCCTCCGGGGTCATCAGCAGCTCTTCCTTTCTAGTGCCCGACGCGTCAACGTCGATGGCGGGGAAGATCCGCTTGTCGGCAAGCTCGCGGCGCAGCCGCAGTTCCATGTTGCCGGTGCCCTTGAACTCTTCGAAGATGACCTCGTCGGCGCGCGAACCGGTCTCGATCAGGGCGGTCGCCAGTATCGTGAGCGATCCGCCGTGCTCGATGTTCCGCGCGGCGCCGAAGAACCGCTTCGGCGGGTACAGCGCCGTAGAGTCCACGCCACCGGACATGATCCGGCCACTGGCCGGCGCGGCCAGGTTGTAGGCCCGGCCCAGCCTGGTGATCGAGTCGAGCAGCACGACCACGTCGTGCCCCATCTCGACGAGTCTCTTGGCTCGCTCAATGGCCAACTCTGCGACCATCGTGTGGTCTTCAGCTGGGCGGTCGAACGTCGAGTGGATGACCTCGCCCTTGACCGAGCGCTGCATGTCCGTGACTTCCTCAGGGCGCTCGTCCACCAGGACGACCATGAGGTGGCATTCCGGGTTGTTCTTCGTGATCGCGTTGGCGATCGCCTGCAGGATCATCGTCTTGCCGGCCTTGGGCGGGGAGACGATGAGGCCGCGCTGACCCTTGCCGATCGGGCAGACCAGGTCGACGATCCTAGTGGTCATGATCGTCGGGTCAGACTCCAGGCGCAGCCGCTGCTGCGGGTAGAGCGGCACGAGCTTGCCGAAGTCCGGCCGACCCTTCGACTCCTCCGGGTCAAGCCCGTTGACCTTGTCGAGCCGCACGAGCGCGTTGAACTTCTCCCGCCGCTCGCCCTCGCGGGGCTGCCTGATCGCACCTTCGATCACGTCGCCCTTGCGCAGGCCGTAGCGGCGTACCTGGGACAGCGAGACGTATACGTCGTTCGCGCCCGGCAGGTAGCCGGTGGTCCGCACGAAGCCGTAGTTGTCGAGCACGTCGAGAATGCCGGCGATCGGAATCAGCACGTCATCTTCGGCGATGACCGGCTCTGACTCGCTCGTGCCACGTTCGCGTCGCCGGTTGGTGCCTTGCTGGTTCCTATTCCGGAACCGGTCACGGTCGCGTCCGCGACGGCTCTGGCCATCGCGGTCGTCGTCGCGGCCGTTCTGGTCCCGGTGGCTCTGCTGGTCGCCGCGACCCTGCTGGTCCCGGCCCTGGCCGGAGTCGCGCTGGTCCCGGCCACCCTGCTGGTCGCGACCGTTCTGCTGGTCGCCCCGGCCAGCGCCGTTGGGCTGGTCGGCCCCGTCACCCGAGCGGCTCTGGTCATCCCGCCGCCCGTTGCTGGTCCGGCTGCGGCGGTCACCGCGCTGGCTGTCGCGGCGCGAGCCGCCGTCGCCGGCCTGGCCGTTGGAGCGCCGGGCGCTGCCCTGGTCGCCGTCCTGGGAGACTTCGGCGGGCTGGGAGACTTCGGCGGGCTGGCCAGCGCTCTGGCCGGCCTCGACGGCCTGTCCCGCGTCGCTGGTCTGGCCAGCGTCCACGCTCGCTCGCACGTCGGCGATCTCGGCGCTCGGGCCGGGCCCGGCTTGGCCAGGCTCAGCTTGGCCGACCTCAGCTTGGCCGACCTCAGCTTGGCCGACCTCAGCGACAGCGCTAGCCACGCTCACCGGCGGCGTCTGGGCCACCGGCACTGACTCGGCAGGTCCCAGGTCGTGCCCGTTCGCGCCGCCGACCGCGACATGAGCCACGTCCGTGCTGGTCTGGGCTACTCCCCCGCTCTCAGCGGCACCGGACGCGCCGGATGCAGAACCGGCTGTCTCAACCCGCGCGGGCACTTCAACCTGAGTGGGGACCTCGGTCGGTGCGGCCCTCGACGCCTCGGCGCGCACCTCGGCGGTCGCTGAGCCGCTGGGCTGCGCGACCGTAGCGGTCGGGTTCCCTGGGTCGCTGGTACCGGGCTCACCAAGCCCGGCTGTGAACTCACTGGCCATGCTGAGCTGCCCTGATTCTTCTGATTCCATGGCGTCCTGCTCAAAGGGGCGGTTCGCGCCAGCTCCCGCGGGCGCATTCCGCGCGACTGTATTCCCGTTAAGTTCGCCCTGATTGCTGCCACCGGGATTGCTGCCACCGGGATTGCTGCCACCGGGATTGTTGGCACCGGCAGAATTAGTGCGCTGCTGTCGTTCTTCGATCGCTGCGATGACTTGACCCTTACGCATTCGGCCAGTTCCCGTAATGCCGAGTGACTGCGCCAGCCGCTGCAACTCAGGCATCAGCATCGTCGCCAACCGCTGAGCCCCTGGTGTCCCCTGCGCGGCCTCGGCGTCTTGACCACCAACCCAGGAGCGTACTGTGCCGCTCTGTTCTAGGGAAGTCCCGGCACTACCAGACATGCGACCATGCTCGGCGGCCGCGTCAGCCGCGCGTGTCTCATTGGTCGACGACGGCTCCGATGAGCCGGAGAACAGATCGGTGGTTTCTGTCACAAGGGGTCCTTCCAAGATGCAGGATCGCCTGGGCACGATTGCCTAGTCTTCCCGGCCACACGGCTCCCGCTATCGCCGCCGACCTGACCTATCAGGCCGGTTGTCGTACATTCCGCCATCCCCGTAGCTGCCCGCATTTGGCCGATTGCCGCATGCGCAATCCATCTGTGCCCTGAGATAACCCTGTGCCCTGAGGTAGCCACATGCAGGCTTTGAGCGTCTCCCGACCGATGGATGTCACCGAGAGCAACCCGCTGTCGCCGGCTAATGCACTGGCCTGACGGGATGCGGATGCGCACCTCGCCCCTGGACGGGGCATCCGGTGCCTCGACCAGTCTAACACCTACAGGGGCCACGACATTCCTTCTGGACCTCTGGACTCGCCCGAGCACTACTGCCGCCGATGCCAGCGGCGAAGGAGACTGCCCAAGCTGCGAACGTTTCGACTCCGGAGAGGCGCTGGCCGACCGCCTGGTCGGCTGGTTACGGCCTTGGCCTATGGGGGTTGAGCTACGCCGATATCGTCGACGTCTTGGGGGCTTACACGCCATGCGATACCCGCTTCGCTGACCCTTGAACCTTGGCCGGCAAAACACTGTCGCCGTAAGTAGCGGATTAATATCAGTCTGAAACTACATTAACCAGGAGTTACCGACAAGATCACGCTCAGCCGTCGGCGGGATTTCATGGGGTCGCCGACGTGTGGCGTTGTCACATCATGGCCGGCGCGGCTATCCCGAGCAACCCCAGACCCGCCGCCAACGTCGTGCTCGCGGCCTCGGCAAGCTCCAGTCGGGCCGCCGTGGTCACCTGGTCCGTGGCGGCGGCCAGCCCACGGAACGGCAGGGCGGAGCAGGGCTCCGAGCAATCGAGCCAGGCCCGCGCCAGGTCCTCGAGGTACGCCACGAGACCGGCTGGGCGATGGCTGCGGTGGGCGGCGGCGACGCGTTCTGGTAGCCAGGACATGGCGTCTATGAGCTTGCATTCGACCGGATCCAGAACGGCCGCCACCATCGCGGGGCTGGCCTTAGGTACGTGGCCGTCCGGAGCGAGGCCGAGATCGGCCGCCCACCGCAGCGTTGACGCGGCGTCGGCGTGCGCATACCTGACCATAACGAAGGGGTTGGTCAGGTCGAGCGGCTGGGTGAGCTGGCGGCCGATCGCCGCAGGACGAGGCCCAGCTGCGGCAGCCAGCGCGAAGCGCACGGCGTCGACTCCGAAATAGGCGACCGCGGCTGACGGCGCGCCGACATTGGTCTTAGGGGGCGATTTAGCCACCGCATTTCTTTCGGCCTGAAAAAAGTGAACTTGAGCCCCGGCGGCCTGCCCGAACCTGCCGACAAGTGCCGCATGCTGCGATCGCCAGGCCTGCGTCCAGCTCGACGTGGTCGCGAGGTCGGGCGGGTGCGGGGCGGTGAGCGCGCGGCCGATGAGCGCGTCGCTCTGCGCCGAGGCTGGCCCGGCCGACAGGATCCGCGCCGGGAGCCCGCCGAGGTGGGATCGCGTGACGGTGACGGTCAGGTAATTGTCGGTGGCGTGCGCGATGCTGATCCAAGGAAGGCGGGCGAGTTGTTCGGCGAGTTGGGCGGCGATGGCCCCGGGCGGACGTTGGGCGAGGCTGGCTAGTTCGAGTGGGAGGGAGGTGGAGTAGCTGCCAGGACCGGCAGCGGCTGCGGCGCGCGGCTGACGCCAGGTGCCGTTGGCGGTCAGGGTCGCGGCGGCCGGTGGCAGGGCGCCGGCCGCGGTTTGCGCGGCGAGCAGGCGGGCGAGTTCGGAGGTGAGGTCACCGGGGATCATGGCCGGCTCTTGGCTGGGTCAGTCGACCTGGGGTCAGTCGAACGCGCTGCTCGGAGCGCCCGCGAGCTCGCGAACCACGCGGATCATCTCGGCTGGGTCGAACGGCTTGGTCAGGTAAGCGTCGACACCCACCTGGCGACCGCGGTCCCGGTCGTCCTCCTGCGCGCGCGCGGTGATAAGGACAACCTTGATGCTGGAGGTAGCCGGGTTGCGGCGAAGCTGCGTCGCGGTCACCCAGCCGTCCAGCCTCGGCATCATGACGTCGAGCGTGATCACGTCGGGTTGCAACTCAACAACCTTATCGAGGCAATCCTGCCCATCTACGGCTGTAAATACCTCGAAACCCTCAAGCGTCAGGTTCACGGCGATAAGTTGCCTGATGACCTCATCGTCATCGACAACCAGTACTCGCCCCAGTCCCTGTGTCACGGCGTGAGGCTACCGGCCAGATCGCTCTCGCGCCCGCAGAACGAGCACGTGTCACTCAGAACCTTGTGACTGGTAGCCTTGCTCAGTCCCCGCCGGCGGCTTGGTTCGGCCGACCGACAGGGGTCAGTGCGCCAGCCCCCATAGCTCAGGGGATAGAGCAACGGCCTCCGGAGCCGTGTGCGCAGGTTCGAATCCTGCTGGGGGCGCCGCTGTAAGTGCTGGTAGAAACGGCTTTTCGAATAGTCGGACGATCAGGCTGCGCAATTTGGCATCTTGAACTCTCCCTGTACCGTCAATCTGTCTCTGACCAGGCAATATGCCAGTCAGGGCGGCCCGGCCGCCAACATCTCAGAGAACTGAATCCCGCTGCCCACGATAGAGACGCGAGAGAGATTCCTCAGTCGCAGCTGTGCCAGTCGCTTTCGCGCAGGTCACCGTGACAGGGCTGCAGAATGCCGAACGGCGGGCACTGCCGTGGCTCTTTCAGACCGGCGAGCGCAGTTGCCGTCTTCGGCCGCGCGGGCATCTGAGAACAGCCCACCAGCCAGCACTGGCTGGAGGCGGCGCGGCGCGGCGAGCTAAGTGGTCCGCGCCGTAAGTTCTTCGGGGGTTGATCTTTGTCAGTGGCCGAGGTAGAGGTCGCTGGCGCAGTCGAGAGCTTGATGCGGGGTCCCCGCAGGCAGGCTGGTGGGCAGGATCTGGTTCTCGTAGTGGCCGGCGAGATCATCAAAGCGGGCATCGCCGCATCGAAGTCGCGCTACGTCAAGCCGGTGTTCGCCGGCGTGACGCCCGGCATGACCATCGCGCGCGAGGAGATCTTCGGCCCGGTGCTCTGCGTGCTGCGGTACGAGACCGAGCACGTCGCGGGCCCCTTGCTGTCGCTGGCCGCCCGGCCCGCGCGCAGCGTGGGCCCCGTGCTGTCGTCATAGCGACGTCGTGGGCCCCTAGCTGCAGCCGGGCTTGAGGGGCGGCCGAGGCCGGGCCCCTTGCTGTCGTGGGCTGGCCCGCCCGAGCAGCAGCGCGGGGCCCGCTCTGCCACAGGCCGCGTGACAACCCCGAAGAACTTACGAACCAGACCACTAAGCCCACCAAAGGTTCGCCTGCCCGCATACCCGCCACAGGAAGGAAATCCTTCCGGGTACCCCTACAGATGAGACTGGCTGCCCTGATCGGCCTCGCCAGGCAGTCGCAGTGCTGCTGCAGCGAGTCCCACCCGCGCGACCGCCGCCACGCCGGTCCTACCTCGACTTCAGAGGAAGCACGGCAAGGCCGCCGCCCTAGGTCGACGAGCTCGTGCGGCTATACGTACTGGATTGCCCGGCTAGCCCGACTAGCCGGGACCCCGAGTCGCCCGCCAGTTCGTACTCGGCGGGAACTGGTGCACGCGATCCTCACGGATAGATGGCGAGGTTGCCCTGGAGCCCGTACGAGAGCATCGCGGGCCAGCCCGCCGTCTTGACCGCATCAAAGATCTTCCTCGCGACGGCCAACTGACGTTCTTCGTTTCTGCCCGAATCCTCAACGCTGACCCAGTACCGGTACCGCGACACCGCAAAGCCCGCGTCGTCCTCGAAGGGATGGTCGTGGAAGAACACCTTCGCGGCGCCAGCATTCAGGACCGGGACTGGTTCAGGCTCCTGGCTAGGCCTGAAAGCGGCAGCAAGCGCCGACTCGATGACCGTGCGCAGTACATCAGCGGAAGCCTCGTCTGAGACAAACACGTCATGCTCATTCCGGGTCCTCCGCTAAGGCAACGACCGCTGCGCCCCGATCCGCGAGCGCCTCGGCGATCGCCAGCTCCGTCGGCAGAAAGGCCCGAGCACCCTGATCGACGGACCCGGACGCGTCCGGGTCCACATCCCCGCCATCCGGCTCCGGCCGGTCATGCTCTCCGGCAGCTTCCTCTTGGCCAGAGCCGTCCGCCAGGGCCGCATCGACCGCAAAGTCCGGTGACGCCGGATGGTTCGCCGGTAAGGCATCCAATCGCTCGCGCAACGAAACCAGCTCACTACGCCAGATACCCTCGGGCCGGTCAGGGCAGCGCACCCCGCAACCTTAGCCGCAGGAACTACCAGAACTTACGCCAATGCTGCCAAAACATACGATGCCCGACAACGCTTGCCCTGCCAGAGCCTTGAATTCGAGTTGAGCTGACCGATGAAACTAGAAGCGGGACCGTCGCCCTAGCCGCGCTGCCGTGATCGGACACCCACGGTCCCCAACTCCCGAGGCGTGGTTGCCTACCTGCCAGCGCACGACTAGACTTGAGAATTAAGCGTAGCCTTAACTCGGAGGTCGTGTGGCGTGGCAGGTGAAGGTCACTGAGGAGTATGCGGCATGGTTCACCACCTTGATCAAGGAAGATCTGGCTTCGGCGACCCAGGTCGCGCAGGCGGTGGGCGCTCTGCGGGAGGAAGGTCCCAGTCTGGGGCGTCCGCTGGTTGACCGGATCAAGGGCAGCAAACTGCATTACCTCAAGGAACTTCGTCCCGGCTCGACCGGTCGGTCCGAGATCAGGGTCATCTTCGCGTTCGACCCGACGAGGTCAGCGTTGCTTCTGCTGGGCGGGGACAAGGCTGGAAACTGGCAGCGGTGGTACCGGGACAATATCCCGGTCGCCGAGAGGCTGTACCTGGAGTACGCGACCGAGGAGGAGTAGCCGCGATGCCCAAGCGCACGCCGATTGACTGGGAAGACCTGGAACACGAACTGCACGTCGCCGGGGTCTCTCCCGAGGAAATCGAGGCCGGGGCACGGGAGATGCTTGCCCGGGCGCGGGGGCACCAGCTCGCCGAGACCCGCAAGCAGCTCCGGCTGGGGCAGAAGGAGATCGCCGCCGCCATGGGCGTCAGCGTCGCCCGCGTCTCGCAGATCGAGCACGGCGAAGTCTCGTCCTTCGAGGTCATCGCCCGATACATCGAGGCCCTCGGCGGACGGCTAGACCTCGTTGCCGACTTCGGCGACAAGACAATCCGGCTCCCCGTCACCAGGACAGCAACCGCCGCCGCCTGACGAACCGTCACCGTGCCAGGAAGCCCGCAGACGAGAAAGCACTGGACTCAACCGGACAAGATCAACTGGCACTTAGAAGTACCGCTGTCGCTGTCAGTGCGCTGACCTGTGCTGTAGCGTCGGCCCTCTGCCATGCCGCCGAACCTGCGAGAGAATCACGATAGAAGACCAGCAAGAAGCGCTCGCAGCACCACGTTATCCCAGCTCAGAGCATGTGCAGCCTTGCGGCCAGAACTGGTCTCCGGAGCCGTGTGCGCAGGTTCGAATCCTACTGGGGGCGCAAGGAGGTCTTCACGTTTGACCTTGCTTTATCTTCACGTTTGGGTCTGACATTTCGCTGCGCTTGGCTGATGGGGGCTGGGTTCTGGCTGGCGGCAGGCTGGGTGGCGCCGCTAGGCGTGAGGTGGCTGGTGTGTGGTGCTGGTTCGGGTGGCTGGGCGCATGCCGATGGTGCTGGTGCTGGTGGTGACGGCTTTGGTGGCCGCGTGTCCGGGTCCGGGTGGCTGGTTATGGTGCCGCGGCGGCGAGGGTGGTGAGTGTCTTGCGGCGCCGGCGGCGGGTTCTGGGTGGCAGGCCGGCGGCGGCGCGGCGGGCGTCGTCTTGCTGGCGGTTATTCCACGCGGTGAGTATCCGCAGGTTGCGGATGACGATCAAGGCGGCGGTGAACATGGTGATGGCGGTCAGTCCCATGAGGCGGCACCAGCCGCGGCTGATGTCGTTGCTGGCGGGGTCTTTGATGGTGGAGAAGGATCGTTCGGCGGAGCTGCGCCGGGCGTAGGACTTTCGGTGTGCTTTTGACGGGTAGTCGTGTTTCTGGGCGGTCTTGGCGTGGGTTTCCGGGGGGACGGTGATGGTCTGCTGGGTGCAGCAGGCGGGCGGCTCGGGCGGCGGGGTGAGGATCTCGGGTCGCTGCCGGTCCAGGGTCATTGATTGCGGGCGGAGGGGGCATCGGATCTTGCCGAGGGCTGCGGGGCACATGACGCGGTGGTATCCGTCGGCGTCGTCGCTGGTGATCTTCCCGAGCTTGTAGCGGGCGGTCTCGGCGGTCTTGGTGTCGTGGGCGGCGGTTTCGTGCTCGGTGGCGTTGCGGGGCAGGGGCCCGAGCTGGAGGAGGGCCGTCGGGGTGGCGGGGCAGCAGAGGTTGCCGTTGGAGATGATCGCGCCGTGGAAAGTGCCGTGGGGGCCGCGGTCGCCGGGGTGCAGGTCCTGGATGAGCTGGGCGCCGGCGCGTCTAGTGGGCCAGGTTGCAGCGGGCAGTGACAGTCTTGGAGTGATGTACACTGAGCTCTCGTTCCACCTCAGGTATCAGCTGGGCTAGCAAGTCCCTGGCGCCTACAGGTTGTCCCGACCGGCGATTTCGGCGGTGGACTGACGTCGGCAGACCGAGCCGAGCCCGACCCTCGGCAACGCAGCCAAGTCGACGCCTGCGGACCGGTACAGCTCACGGCAGGCCAGGTAGTCGGCCAGGCGCCAGCCTTGCAGCACCGGGATGATCGGCAGGTGCGGTGCGAGCTGCCGCAACTCCAGGTAGTTCTCCACCGTCTGGTGGTAGTGCGCGACCACGCTGAGCCCGGTGCGCTCAATGATGAACGGCTCGCACATGCTGTCCATCGGGGCCACGAAGTCGGGCGTGCCGAGCTGTTGTGCGTATCTGGTGACCGCGGCCACGCTTGATCACAACCGGTCTTAGCAATCGGGCATTACCGGCGACACTCAGTTAACAATCCGGATCGGACAGCGGCCGTCGCGGTAGGGACCGGCCTTGCGGCCGGCCCCCGCGCAGATCCCGGCGTGCGGGATTACCGCACCGGGCTCCTGCCTTGGGTTCTGGCGTCGAGGCGCGCGTCTGGGTAGGGGTGCATGATGCGGGCTCGCGGTAGCCATCGGGCCTGTATCCGGTTCATCCGCGCCCAGCCGGCCGTGGTGCGCTGGCTGCGGCGCCGCAGCGCCTTGTACCAGTGCCGGATCACCTGGCTGCGGAAAGCCGCCACCGCCCGGATGTTGCCGGGCACCGCGTAGTACGCCATATGCCCGCGCACCACGGCGGCAAGCCAGCGGCCCTGTTCCGGTACCGGCAGGTGCATGCGGTGCCTGAGCTGGTCCTTGACCCGGCTCAGCGACGCCCGCAGCCGCTGGGCGATGGTGACGCGCTTTACCTGGAACCGCCCGCTCCTGGTTTCCCCGCAGATATGGGTGAACCCCGGGAAGCCGGACGTTTCCGGCTTGCCCAGCCCCCGGCCTGCCCGGTTCGAGGCGGCGAACCGCCCGGACCCGGTCAGCCGGGTCTTGCCCGGGTGCAGCTCCAGGCCGAACTTCGCGACCCGCTCGCGCAGGTCACGCAGGAACTGCCTGGCATCGCCCAGATGCTGGAAGCCGCAGGCGAAGTCGCCGGCGAACCTCACGATGATCACATCACCGCGCGCGTGCTTCTTCCGCCACCACCCGGCCCGAAGATCCAGAACGTAATGCAGGTACACGTTAGCGAGCAGCGGCGATGCCGATGCCCCTTATGAACAGTGCTGGGTTATGCGCAGCACTGTGGTGCTGGCCCTGGTGACGGCGATACCGGCGGTTGAGCACTGCGCATAACTTTTGTCAGCTGCGGGGGCTCACAGGCTGGCGAGCCAGGTGAGCAGTTCGGGGTCGTGGTTCCATTCGGGCAGGTCGTCGGTGACTATGTCGGTGCTGGCGGCTTCGAGGGCCTTGCGTTTGGCTTCGGTGGAGGCGCGGGCGTAGATCTCGGTGGTGGACAGGTCGGTGTGTCCCAGGAGGTCGCGGATGTAGGGCAGCGGCACGCCTGATTCCATTAGGTGCATGGCCCTGCTATGTCGGAGTATGTGCGGGTGACAGGTGCCGGCGGGTGCCGGGCTGCCGGCCTGGGCGTGGTGCTTGGCGGTGATCCACGCGATCCCGCCGCGGCTGAGCCTGGTGCCGTGCTGGCCGTAGAACAGCGGGTGGTCGTCGCGGCCTGGCTTGTCGAGGCCGTTCTCGGCGAGGTAGGCGCCCAGCAGCGCGGCGGCGGCGGCGCCGAGCGGGACCTGGCGGGTCTTGCGGCCCTTGCCGGTCAGCACGGCCAGCGGCGGGGGTTCGAGCCGGATGTCGCGGACGGCCAGGCCGGCGAGCTCGGAGACCCTGGCCGCGGTCTCGTAGAGGGTGGCCAGCAGGGTCGCGTCGCGGCGGCCGCGCTGGGTGGACCGGTCGGGCGCGGCGAGCAGCTGGCGGGTCTGGGCGACGGTGAGGTGGGGGACGCCCGGCTGGGCCTTTGCCTTGGCGGGTATGGCGAGGACTTCCTGGCAGGCGGCCATCCGGGCAGGATCCTGGGACTGCAGCCACCGGAAGAACGAGGTGATCGCGGCCAGCCGCTGGTTGCGGGTGGAGGCGCTGTTGCGCCTGCCGGTCTCCAGCCAGCCCAGGAAGTCGGTGACCGCGGCGGCATCGACGTGGTCGAGGGTGAGTTTTTCCGGCGGGACCGACCGGTGGCCGGCGAACCAGCCGATCAGGATCTTGAACGTGTCGCGGTAGGACGCGATCGTGTTCGGCGAGCAGCCGCGCACCCCGGCCAGGTGCGAGGTGAGGAACCGGTGCAGGAAGACCGCCAGGTCAGTCGCCATGGCCCGCCCCTTCGGCCACGGCCGGGACGACGTCGCCGATGACGGCCTTGACCTGGGCCATGATGTGGGGGTATGACTCGGCGGTCAGCCGCAGGTAGTAGTCGGTGTCGGCGATCGAGTCGTGACCCATGTAGGCCTGCAGGACCGGCAGCAGCGCGCCGACGTCCTCGCCGCTGGCGAACCACGACCGCACATTGCGGACCGCAAACGAGTGACGAAGATCGTGGACGCGAGGGCCGTGGCCCTTGCCGCCGTGGGAGATCCGGGCCTGCCACAGGAACCGGCGGAAGTTCCTGTAGATGTTCATGAGCGTCAGCGGCTGCCCGTTGCCGCCGGGGAAGAACCAGTCACCGCCGGTGCGCCCGGCGACCAGGGCGTGGTATTCAGCGAGCCTTCGGCGCAGCGTCGCGCTGACGGGTACCAGCCGGTCCTTGCCGCCCTTGCCCCGGATCCGCAGCACCCCGGCAGCGAGGTCAACGTCGCCGAAGCGCAGCAGCCGGGCTTCGGAGGCCCGCAGGCCGCAGGCGTAGATCACGCGGAACAGCACCGGCATGACCAGGTGCCGGAACGGGACCTGCGAGCAGTACCGGCACCGGTCGGCCTGGGCGAACAGGGCCGCCAGTTCCTGGCCGGTGTAGATGTGCGGGACGTAACGGGCGGGCCTGGGCAGCGTCCGCGGCGGCAGGATGTAGGCGCTCACGCCCCGCCGGCCCAGCCAGCGGGCCAGCTCCCTGACCGGCGCGGCCAGGCCCTGCAGTGTCGCCGGCTTGACCCCGCGCCGCCGCGCCGCCGCGATCCACGCCTCGACGCAAGCCCGGTCCGGGGCTTCGGCAGCAGGGAACTCGGCGCGGCAGAACGCAGCGAAACGGGCCAGCACCTTCTCCTCGGCGTCGTACTTGTACCCGACGGCTCGTTTCTCGGCGACCAGGGCCGTGACCGCGTCGTCCAGGGTGATGGCGGCGCTCACCGGGTCACCTCCTGCCCCGGCTCGTCCGGGTCGAGGGCGCATTTTTCCAGCAGCCCGAGGGAGGTTTTCAGGTAGACGCCGGTCGACTCGACCGACTGGTGGCCCAGGATGCTGGCGATCTGCTCGACCGGCGTGCCGCCTTCCATCAGCCGGGTCGCCAGCGTGTGGCGCAGCGAGTGCATGCCGTGCCTGCGCTTGCCGCTGAGCGGGACGCGTGCCACCCGGGCGTGCTTGACCAGGATCTGGTGCAGGTGGTCGTCGTCGGAGAACGGGCCGATCGGGGCCAGGTGCCGCAGGAACACCTGCGGGCAGTCGCTGCCGGGCCGGCCGTGACGGACGTAGTCGATCACCGCCCAGCCGACCTCTTTCAGCAGCGGCAACTGCACCTTGTGACCAGTCTTGGCCTGCGTCACCGCCAGCCGGTTCCCGGCCCAGTCGAAGTCGGCGAACTCCAGCCGCCGGATGTCGACTCCGCGCAGCCCGAGCCTGCTGACCAGCAGGATGATCGCGTAGTCCCGCTTCCCGCACGGGTTGCCCCGGTCGATTGCCTCCACGATCCTGGCCACCTGCCCGGGATCCCACACCGACGGGATCCTGGCTCGCTTGCCGGAGCGTACTGCCGGGACCGCGTCCAGGCAGCCGGCGTCGGCCAGGCCCGCGGCGGACGCGAACCGCAGGAACGACCGCACCGCGCACAGTTTCTGCTCGACGGTCTTGAACTGGTATCCGGCCAGCGTCGCGACGAACGCCCCGATCATGGCGGCGTCGCAGCGGGCCAGCCCGCCGCGAGTGCCGGTAAACGCGACGAACTCCCCGGCCAGGATCCCGTACGTCTTCACCGTCGACACGGCGCGGTTCTCCGCACGCAGGTGCGCCTGGAACCGGGCGATAACCTCGGCGCCGGGCCCGTCCAGCTTGCTCACCGACCGGTTGTAGCGGCGCAGCACCGCCCCGTGGACCGCGTAGTCCTCCAGCATCTGGGCGACCCTGAACAAGTACACGTCGGTCTGCTTCAGCGTGCCGGCCTGCTCCTTGGCGAAGAAGCCGCACGCCTCGTCGACCCACTCCATCGCCACGTCCAGGGAGAACTCCTGCACGCCACGGGCAGCGAAGTACCTCCCCATCCGCCGCCAGGCGCCCCGGTACCACTTCATCGTCGAGTCCTCATAGCCCAGGCGCCGCAACTCCGCATCCAGACCCGACACCAGCGCAGACACACTCGTCATCACGCCGACCTCCTGATCATCAGGGTTCGGCACCATGCCGAACCGCCTGATCAGAAGCCTCGGGCGCATTATGCGCAGTGCTCAACCGCCGGTATCGCCGTCACCAGGGCCAGCACCACAGTGCTGCGCATAACCCAGCACTGTTCATAAGGGGCATTATGTTCAGCTGAACATAATGCCCCCTGCGGTGCTCCGGTGCTCTCGCTCCAGGCCTCCTCTTCCATGACCCCCGCAGCCAGCCACTTGCCGGCCAGCCGCAGGACCCGCTCATCCGCGATCCGGTGCCGGGGGAACTTCCCTGGCCAGTCCCGGTCAAGCTGGCCGGAAAAGTCGCGGATATCCGCGGCTGGCACCCAGTTCACCTTCTTCCGCTCGATCCCGGCCGTCAGCGCGTCCAGCGCATCATGCTGGCCTCGCCCGGGCCGGAACCCGTAGGAGAACCCCAGGAAATCCGTCTCGTACACAGCGTTCAGCACCCCGGCGACGGCCCGCTGGACGATCTTGCCTTCCAGCGAAGCGATGCCGAGCGGCCGCAGCCGCCCGTCCGCCTCCGGGATGTACACCCGCCGCGACGGCTTTGCCCGGAAACCCCCGCCCTGGACCCGCTCATGCAAGTCCCGCAGGTTAGCCTCCAGGTCCTTCCCGTAGTCCTCCCGCCTCACCCCGTCGGCCCCCGGCGCGGCCACCGGGCTCAGCGACTGGCAGGCCCGCCGCAGGCGCTCCAAGGTGACATGGCGCAAAAGCGCGGTGAACCGCGCGTCCTTAACCCTTCGCGCTACCTCACGCACACGGTCCAGCCCACTAGACACGCCAGGCCCGGCACTGCGTCCGGGACATGCTTCACCGTCCGTGTTCCCCCTGGCCGGTCCCCTTTCCTCCCCCGCCTCCGCAGCCGCAGCCTTGTTCAGCAGGTTCGCAGGTACTACGGGACCGTCCGGCTTCCCGCGCTCGTTCATCCCAGGCTTACCGCCCCAGCGTTCCCTGGACGGCCCGCCCGGTGATCAGCCGGACGGGCGAGACGCGGGATCTCCCGGTTCTCGCGCCTGGAGGTTCCGCACATGCCATGGTTCCAAGACCGCGCGGGGCCCCCCGGCGGCTCGCGCATAGCGCCGCCAGCGGTATCGCCTTCCACCTTGCCGACGGTGCCGGCACCCCGGAACGTTGACTTCGCGGCTCAACAGCCCGCCCTGCGCGTGCCCATGCCAACGCTTCGCCACGCCCTCGCGGGACCTCGACGCATGGCCGAGGGCCGCCGCGGGTCGCTAGCCCTTCGACGTAGAACTCTTCCATCTCCTCCTCCAGGCCGGTTTATCCCGGCGCTTTCCGGCAACTCATTCCTGTCGTGAAAACTCGCGCGGCACGCGAGACGACGGGGGAACAAAAAGTGGCGTCCAGCCGCGATCCCGCCTCCCTTGGCCGCGGCGATCTCCGCGGCACGGTAGAGCGTGTGGCTGCCGGACACCGCGGACACGTGCGGGTCCTCCTCGCAGAGCGCCCGGAGCGCGGCGAACCCCCCGGGATCACGGGCGCGGGCCAGGTGGCGCACCAGGCTGCCCGGGCCGGTTGGCTTCACCGCCAGCCAGCTCAGGGCGGGGCGCACGACATCAGCGCTGATCAGGGTCAGGAGCGACGAGCCGAGCGCGTCCAGTCGCCAGTCAGCCGTCATGGCCCTGTCCCGCAGCCACGCTGCCGGCTTGCCGCGCCATGCGGTCCCGGCCATGTCGGACCCGCTGGCCAGCCAGCGTTCCTGCCACGTCGTGCCCGGCTGTTCCTCCAGCCAGTCCAGCAGGAACGCCAGCCCGCGCCGAGCCGTAGTACACAAGCAACCTTGAGAGGGTCAACTTCCCATTCGATCGGATGGTCTGCGCACGAACCTTGCGGTTGCGAAAGAGCCGCTAGGTCAGATACGGACCACCAGTGACTGGCAGCTATGCGTCCGATAAGCGAGCCGAATGTCTGTCTCAACACGGTGTCTTCGAGTAGGTAGAAGCTTTCCCCGTCTGAGGTTCGAAACGCCGTAGTTATCAGCCTCTCCGCCTGAGCCGCATGACGCAGCCTCAGCAGCTCTGCGATCGTCTGTTCTCGCGCGACGCGTTCTATCAGGTCGTTTGCGGCAGACGGGTCCGCTCGCGACAGACGCTCGCTGGCACTGGTGATCAAGTCAGCAAATGACGGGTCCGGCTCTAGGTCAGCGAGACCTCCCGGGAACGACGCGAGGCCCATCCCAAGATCATGCAGTAGGAACGCACCGCCAAGAACGAATGCCTCGGCGGCATTGATAGGAAAGTCGCTTCCAGCGACGAGTCCGGCAGTGTCCCATAGCGCATCAATATGCGCAATAGTATGATCAGTAAACATCGGCATAGATATCGCTATTTCGCCTGCTAGCTCAGAAGCCGTTCGGCGGAGCTGAAGGTAGACCGAGCGCAGAACCCGTCTCGGCCTAGCGTATGGATCGTCAGGTTGGCCAGCCAGCGTGCGCCGCCATAGAGACGTCTGTTCGAACGTGTCATGCATTGGACGACATCTACGTTCTGTTGTAACTACGGACCGCCAATCTCGTGGCACATTTTTCAAAGATGGAGCCATTATTACACGGCACTTTGGGGGGCGTACTTCTCATCCGGGCCTCACCTAGGAGATTTAGTGGCAACTCGGTCATTAGCGTTACGCTGTGTATTTGTTCAACCAACCTTACCGGACTTGCCAGACGTCTTTATGATCATAGATGTACGTCGGTCAAGAGCGGCGAGCCCGCCCATCGCTAGCCGCGACCAGCACCCGTGCCAGACCGAAGTCCAATCGGTCCGCTTCATCGAGCACCACCACATCGGTTCGCGCAGCAACGGCATAAGGGGACTTGCACCGTCACCTGTGCGGTCTGAACGACTCCGCCTGCCATCGATGCTGTTGAGAACCTCGTCCTGGCCGACGCCGCCTGCATTGGCTCCGAAGAGCGACCTGCTGCCAGCCCCTCCGCTGGTAGCCCGTTGGTCTAGCAGGAACTCCGACCACGGTGACGTGCTGGGACAACTGGCGAACGAGAACTGCTCGGACACCGACCTGGCAAGGATCCACGCAGCGGCCCGCTCGCTCTACCGCCACCCGCCTCCCGGGTGTGACCTCGTCTGGCTCGGCCGCGGCCGCGTCGAACACGCCGACCCACTCGCGAGGCTGTGACCGGGTCCACACGACTCGCTCCGCTCGGCCAGGTGCTCGCCGACTACGGTGCCATCGGCCAGCAACGCTGGGAAGCCTAGCGGCGCAGACAGCCCCAACGACCGGCTCTCAGGCGAGTCCAGCGCAGTAATAGCCGCATCTGAGCTGCTGAGGATGTCCTACCCTCACGATGGTGTCGGCGGGCTGGGTACTCGAGGGTGTTGCGAGCGCCACGAATGCGGGCGAACGACCGGACAAGCAGCACGAGTCCGCACCCGTTGACATGTGTAACCTTACACATTACACTTGAGTCATGATCGTCTCCTTCAAGGACGACGGCACCAGTGATGTCTTCCACGGGACGAACTCCAAGGATGCCCGGAAGACCTGTCCGACAAGCGTCCTGAAAGTCGCCAGAAGAAAGCTAGACCAGCTAAACCAGGCCGTTGAGCTGACCGACCTTCGGGCACCGCCCGCCAACCATCTGGAGAAGCTAGCGCACGATCGCAAAGGCCAGCATTCGATCAGGATTAATGATCAATACAGAGTCTGCTTCACCTGGACTGACGCTGGCGCGACTAATGTCGAGATAGTTGACTATCACTGAGAAAAGGAACCCTATGAGAATCGTACCTACTGACCGGATGCCCACTTCTCCCGGTGAGATGCTGCTTGAGGAGTTCATCAAGCCGCTTGGCCTCACTCAGGGCGCCCTGGCCGAGAAGCTAGGAATGTCCCGCGTCGCAGTGAACGAGATCGTCAATGGCCGACGCAGCGTCACGCCTGCTACGGCACTCCGGCTGGCGAGGGCCTTCGGGACCACGCCAGAGTTCTGGCTGAACGGCCAACTCGCCGTCGATCTGTACAAGGCACAACACGATGAGGAACAGCTCCGCGCAGTCGCGCAGATCGCCCCTATCCTCCGCTCAGCCTAGCTGCCAAGAGCCGAGCGGACCGGACGCTCCGCGCACCTCACCGCTACAAGCCCCACACCATCAGGCGACAAACTCCCGATCATAGAGTCGGCTACTTCGTGGACGCATTGGGCCGCCAAGGTGACGTCGGGCGGTTGGCGGGGGTCTGCTTGCGGAGACTGCTGCCAGCCGGTCCATCAGCCAGGACGCAACTGGACATGACTGGACAAGATCAACTGCCAGCACGTCCGGCCAAGATCTCTCGCCTCCCACCGACCTGCGGAATCGCGTCGAGTGCGGCTGAGGCGCCCGGGACCGCGAGAGAATCACGATAGAAGATCAGCCCTAGCGCGGGCCGGTCGCATGTTTGTGCAGCTCACAGTGGGTGCCGCCGGTCAGCGGCGCATGGTCTCCGGAGCCGTGTGCGCAGGTTCGAATCCTGCTGGGGGCGCCATTGACAGTGCTGGTAGAGACCGTTTTTCGAACAAGTAGTGCTCTTTATTTACTGAGCCGATCACCCAGGCGAGAAACGCCTGGTCACGAGGCCTTTGGTCGCGACAGAGACCGGCGTGCGCGATGCGGCGAAACCATGATCACGATAGACACGCGAGAGAAAGTCGCGCAGTTCTGTGGCCTTTCCCGGAAGGATCCTGCTCAGGTACACCGCCCAGCTCAAACAGCAACCATCCGTGCCTGGCCGAATCCCATCCTGCCCAGCCAGCTCCCGTTGCCTATCAGGAGTACCGCTAACTCGTGTCGGCGACCCTCCGGGCACGCTGAGATCGATGCGCGCCCCTGGCCTGCTCACGCTGACGTAGCAATCGCCGACTGCGGCGGCGCTCGCGGTAAGGGGCGGGCGGCGGACATGGGGGTTAGGCTGTATTCATGACCAAGGCAGCGGCCGCAGTCTGGGCGCCATATCAGGCCCGTCCGGGGCGGCGCGTGCTCGTGGCCACTAATCTGGCAAGCCTGCGCGGCCCGGTCCGCGGCACTGTAGTTCTGCCGCTGCGGCTGTACTGGAGCCCGGCCGGCCGGGTGTTCGACCTGGATGATCCGTACATGCTGCGGACGGTGTACGAGGTTGTGCTGCAGGAGTCTATCCACTCCGATGAGCTCGCGACGTGGCTGAGTGGCGACAAGCTGGCCGAGGTCTGGCCGCAGCTCTGGCTTCCCAAAGGCGTGCGCCGGGCGTGGGAGGACTACCACCCGCAGCTCCGTGCTGTGGCGGCGGCGTGATGCCGATCGACGAGCTGCATCAGCAGGTGGCGGCGGTTGCGCTGCGCGCCGCCGCAGGCCACGGCTTTGCCCTCGGCGGCGGGAACGCCCTTATCGTGCACGGCATTATCACGCGGCCCACCGAGGACGTCGACCTGTTCAGCAACGACGAACACGGCGTGGCCGCGGCCGCGGGCGCTGTGCAGGCGGCGCTGACAGAGGCTGGCTTCACCGCCGAGCGCCAGGACAAGACCGCCGGGCTGTCCGACATCTTCTAGGGCATGGGCGAAGGACTCGCCGAGTGGATCATCTCCGCGCCCGGAGGCAGGCAGATGGCGTTGCAGATGGCCTATTTCGACCGGGCGCAGGAGCCGGTGGTCATGGAATTCGGCCCTGTTCTCAATCTCCAGGACGTGGCCGGCGGCAAGGTTTGCGCCCTGGCCAGCCGCGCTTACGAGCGCGACTTCGCAGACACAGCCGCCCTGCTGGAGCGGTATGCCCCAGAGGAGCTGATCAGCTTTGCCCGCCGTCTGGACCCTGGCCTAGAGGGGCAGGACTTCGCCGAAGCCGCGCAGCGCCTTGACCAGCTACCCGACCGGGCGTTCGCTGGGCTTGGACTGAGCCGGGAAAATGTCGCGGAGCTACGCGAGCGGTTTGCGTCCTGGCCCCGCCGGGCACAGGCCAGGCGCGAGGACCGAGCGGCCGACGTCTCCGACTCGACGGACAGGCAGGCCCGCAGCGCCAGCGGCATAGAGCGCTGCCGCTAACCGCACCGTGCAGGCCAGGACGGACGCCGGCCGGGATGACCCAGACCCGAAGGCGCCATCTAGCCGCCTATCTGCCAGCTGAACGGTATACGCCCGCAGCGCTGTGCTGGCGGTAGCAGGATAAGTGCAACGCGGGCTGCGTCGCCGTCGCGCTACCTGACGGCGTCAGATAGCGACTTCCTCCTTGGGTCCAAGGCGAGAGTCGATGAGACTCAGCCAAACAAGATCAACTTGCTGAATCCGTCTCCTGTCGCCGAATGCGGTGCACGAGGCAACCCGCCGGCATTGCCGTCTTCGGACTCGCGGCAGTCACCGCGTGGGTCTGGGTTTCCTTACCGTGACCTGATCGTCGCTGGCGACATCGTCGCTGTCGTCGGCGCTGATGTGAACGCCAGCCGAGCGAGTCCCGCTGTTCACGATAGAGAGGCGAGAGAGATTCCGCATCCGCAGCGGCGCCCGCCGTGTTCATGCTGGTAGCCGCAACTGGCCGACCGAACGGAGAACGGCAGATCAGACCGTGGCACTTTCGGTAACCGCGACCTTAACGCCATGCTCCTTGTCCGCAGACAAGCCCGGCCCGGAAACGTCCGTCCGCGGCGCAGCCCAGCACCAACGCCACGCGGCTCGCACTGCCCGACAAGATATCCTCACCCTCAACGCTGCAGCGATCCGTGACGACGGTCGCCGCGTGGCCCTGGCTGCGTTATTCCAATCTCCACGCCTTCGGGACGCTAGCGTCGCGCATCCGGCTTTGCGCCATCAGCCTAGGACTGCTTCAGGGGTAGACAGCGAGGTGGCCCTGAAGGCCGAAGGAAAGCATCGCCGGCCAGCCCGCTGCCTTCACAGCGTCAAACACCCGCTGCGCGATCTCAAGTTGGCGTTGCTGGTCTCTGGCTGAGTCCTCGACGTTCACCCAGTAGCGGTACCGGGACACGGCAAAGTCCGCGTCGTCCTCGAAAGGGTGCCTGTCGTGCAAGAACACCTTGGTCGGGCCGATCGTCAAAGCCGGAACGGGTTCGGGGTCCTGGCTGGGCTGGAAGGCGTTGCCCAGCGCTGCCTCGATGACCGCGCGCACAACCGCAACTGGGTAATCGGTCGCGACGAAGACGTCATGCTGCGTCATTGTGCGGCTCCTTGGGACTAGCGGTCTCGATCATGTAACCGTCGCCGAGAATCAGGATTGTCGTATAGCGACCTTGCGCCCACGGGCTGCCCACGAAACGCCGCGCTCCTAATGCGGCGGAGTTCTCGTCCAGGCCGCTGTTGCGCGCGTCGATTACCACGTTAGGTGCCTGGCCTTGGGCGGCCCGCAACTGGTTCTTGATGGTCGCATCGGTCGCTCCCGGCCGGATGCTCTTGAATTCGGTGACCCGGCCGTCTACCAGAGCGTCCGGCTGCCGCTGACGCAGGCTGTGGTCCTCGGCAAGCGCGGTCACCGTAGCACCGCGCAAAGCGAGCGCCTCGGCGATCGCCCGCTCAGCGGGCTGAAAGACCCGCGCACGCTGATCGATGAACCCGTCCCCGTGCCGCTCTACCGCCCGGCCCGAGTCGCTGGCACCTGGTCCCCGGGCCCGCCCGCCATCCGGTCCGCCGGCTTCCGTCTGGGCTGGGACGTCCACATGAGCCAAGTCATCCGCGAACCGCGGCGAGGACGGGTGGTTCGCCGGCAATGCGTCCAAGCGCTCCCGCAGGGTATCCGCGCCGACCCGCCCGCTGTGACCGGGCCTGTCTAGAGGACGCATGCAGCACCTTTCAGATCCTGGCTCGACCCCATCGGTGACATAGCCCTCCTGCGTTACGACATGCGGCAGGCGAAAGGACTTACAAAAGATTCAGCCACCCCGGCAGATGAGACTCTATAACGGAATGAGTTCGCCGAAGGTTCCTCAATATCACGAGCTGATGTGGCCGGCCTAACAGGCGACGAAGAGTCTCGGCGGCTCAGCGACGGTGAGCGAGATGAACGAGCGTGCCATGGCATCAGCTGGCATCACCGAGGAGCAGCGGCCCGATCCGCATGCCGAAGACGGCCGGATGAGCAAGGTCGAGTACAGGCTTCGCTGGGCGCGGACGTACCTAAAAGGGGATGGGCTGCGCGATGGCGGGTCGCGGCGAGAAGGGACTGCTCATAACGACCAGATCGTTTACACGCGCCGCGCAGGCCGAGGCGACTGCGACGGCGTGCCCTCCCGTCGAGTTGATTGAGGCGATTGGCTTTGCGACCTCCTGAAGGAGTACAGACTCGGTGTTGAGGTACGCCAGCAGATCGCCGACGGCGTTACCGTTAATCCTAGCTTTTGGACGAGTATCACTAACAGAGTTCGTTGATCAGGACGTGATGCACCGATCGTGCCATGGCGCTAAGAACAGCCGATACGGGCTTGCCGGTAGCTGCTGCTCCCCTCTTCGCCAAGATCACCAGTCGTCCGGTTGCCTCCCATGCTGGTGGCGCAATCCATATGCCCGGACGGTCGTCGGCCTTATCGTGGCCGACAACGCCAGAGCCGAGCGAACAGGTGCGAGTCTGACCATTGTCGGCATTGAGCAGGAGCAGCAGTGCGCATCGCTAATCATTCGCAAAATCGGCGCAACCGGGCGACCCATTTGATCGGCCGATAAGGTTCAATATGCATGGCCCATGCACGTCGAGCCAGAACTCCCGTGCCTGTCACTGAGGTAGGTCCGATGTCAGGCTGCTACATGGGAAGCGCGTCGTACCGTTCCTGGCAGATCGGGCAGGTCGGGAGCGCATTGTGGTCTTGCGTAGGCACGAAGAAGACGCCGCAGATAGCCCGAACGGCTTTGCCTTCGATCGTACTTCCAGCGAGATGCTCACGGTGTGTGTAGTGGCTGTGCCTGCCTGGCTCGGATTCGGCGAGTTCACGCCCGGCGACAAGGGATTCCAGTTCAGCGACACGTTTGGCCCACCAGCCTGGCTCGGCGATGTTCGTATAGGAGTTTTGGTAACGATCCCAACCCTGTTCGGGCGGACTCAGGGAGATGAGGGTCCGGATTGCAAGTCGCCACCCTGGTCACTCCCCGCGTGAGAAGAGACCGGGATGATCTTCGCCTCAATCTCGTCAGCCTCGTAGCCGTCTTCACGGACTTCGGTGACGACAAGCGTGATCTCAGCTAGCGGGCCCTTATCCGGCACCGGATGCTGGATCACGATATTGGCCGAACCGCCCGATTGGACTTCTCTCAGCGCATCGAGGGCCTGCTCTTGGACGCCGAGTTCCCACTCGGCTACGAGCCGCGCAGCCGTCTCGCGCTTAAGCAGCCGGTGATCGGCCGCTGTTGGCAACCACCGCCCTGGGTCGCCGCGATCGTTCTCACGCTTGACCATCTCGTAGAAGTCGTCGTGATCTTGGTGCCCACCCTTCGCTAGCCCGGCCACCACTAGCCAGTGAACGCCCGTGTCCGGATCTTTCCAGACGCCGCCTCGCCACTGGCGAGCCTTGATTTCCATCAAGCGCAACTGCGTGCTGGCAGCGATCGGGCCGGCATAATTGTCATTGGTCGCGTCCAGCCCGAACGACGCCGTTGCCTTCGCGACGATCGAGTGCTGCAGCTCGCTGAGCGGATGCAATGCCTCAAGGGTGCCGTCGGCTAGGAGCCTCAGTGGTCGGGGAGACTCCCAGCCGACGGTCAGATCTTCCTCGATCAGGCGGAGGGTCGGTCGCGCGCGACGACTATGCATTCAGCTAATGATGCCGAAGCGGTGTGGAACCCACGAACCATCCCTAATTAGAGGCTGTCCGCGACTTCGTCAATCGCTCGGGCCAGAGTCTGCTGCTGCGTCGCGAAGCGTTCGGCGAGCTCACGGCGGTCGCGCTGGCGCTGCGACTCAAAAGCTGCTAGGTCTTTGAATTCGATGCGACGATCACGACCTACGCGGTAGGACATGATCTCCCCACGATCCAGGAGTTTGTACAAGTGCGTACGGCTCATGCCAAGACGTTCAGCGGCCTGACCTGGAGTGAGCACGACAGATCCGTCGATGACTGCGAGCTCCGCGCCATCGCGGACGCAGCGGCTGAGGCCTAGCAGCACATCGCGTAGCTCGGGGCCGAGGCTAGCGCGCGCATACTGCTCAAGCGCATCGAGTTGTTCAACAGGGATGTTCGCGGTCTCGAGAATTTCCATGGGCTACCCACTGTACATGTCACAGGTAGTGTACCTGTCACAGATGACACTAGCTGACCTGACGGTCATCGGTCAAAGCGAGATACGTTCGTGACTGCAGCCAGACGACCTCATGAGACACTCCTGGACTCAGCCAGACAAGATCACCAGCGCCCACAATCGAACGGATTGAACACGTCGGCTCCGGTCACATCGAAGTTCTTGACGTTGCGGGTGACCACGATCAGGCCGTGAACCCGCGCTGTGGCAGCGATGAGCGCGTCGATCACCGGGACCGGCTGCGCGTGCTGCTGTCCCCTCGTCCCGTTACCTCCAAGGCGACCGCACGCCCGAAATCGGCCTTACGCTCGGCCTCAACTTCCGCGAAGACATCAGCGGAATTGTCATCGACCTTTGGGCCGCCCAGCGGAATGCCCGCCAGATCGGACACAGGCCGCGTCAGCCTCCGATACTCCTCGATTCCCACCACTACCGCGACATCCTCGCCGTGCCGCGTGATGACCTGTGGCCCGTCGCCGGTCACCGCGCGGATCATCTCACTGAAACGCTGCTTAGCATCCTGAACTTGCCATCGATTTGGGACCGCCGACGACATCAGAATCTCCCTCAGGCTCGCTCAACTCTGTCTAGCCCTGTCTAGACAGAGTGGCGGGCCTCGGCGTCATCCAGTGCCTCCCTAATTCGCTGGTGTTCGCCGCTGCCGGTGGTTGGCAGCCGCAGCAGCGGTATCTCGTGAGTAGCCAGGATCTCGTCCTTGAGGGCGTCTCGTGCCCGCTGGTCCGGGTTGTTCTCGTGGAAGGCGAAGCCGTCGACTTCGATGGCCAGCAAGGGCTGGTTGGTTACCCGGTTGTACACGACGAAGTCAACAGACGCTCGGTGCTGCACGTAGGCCCGCTGAGCCGGAGTCAGCCCGCTGAGGTCGGGGAGCAGGTTCCGCAGCAGAACCTGGGAGATCACTGTCAGATGCGCATAGCGCTCCTCAGCGATGATGTCCTGCAACACAGTCCAGATGATGTCTTCGGACGGGTACTTGAGTTCCTTTCTCAGCCGGGCGGCCAGCGGTCGCAGCCGCTGCGAATACGCGCGGTAGAGCAGGTCGAACACGGAGACCACCGTGCTGTCCACGACATCTTCGCCGGGGTTGTGGTAGCGAATGTAACCAACCAGGTCCCGGATGTGGCGGCTCGTGAGCAGCATGTCGTTGTTGGTCACCAAGATAAACCGCTGAATCGCCCGCGAGACCGCGACGTTGATCAGCTGCGGATCGTCCACGAACACTAGTCCCGTCCGGCCGCGCCAGGTCTCGTCCAGGACCGTGGTGAAGATGACCACGTACCCGAACCCTAGCTCATCAAGCTTGTCGCGGACATTGTCGACGGCGGCGTTGCCGAACGAGACGATGCCCACGGTCATCTTCCGAACCGCGACGATGTTTGCGATCAAGTTCAAAATGGTCTCGGTCTTGCCTGTGCCCGGCGGGCCTTCGATGACCGAGATCGAGCAGGTCAGAGCTTTCTCCACGGCCGCGCGCTGACTAAGATTGCAGCGGAAAGGAAAAATGGGGGCAATGCCCTGAGCTGGTGACTCGATCGGCAACCCACTCAGGAAAGAGTTGAGTGCGCTATCGGGGTGAACGAAGGCGAGTCTTTCGTATCCGATTCGCAGGGAATCGCCGACGGGGAGAGCGGATACGACAGCGCGCCAGTAGTCGAGCACACCTGCTACTGCGGGGGTCTGCGTCGCCGATGTAATGACACGTACCTGGGATGCGGGGTAAGTCGTACAAGCTTCCCCCACCTGCGTTCGGTAGAAGATTCGAGACCATGCACCACCAGCGCCGGTAAAGGTCAGGACTTCGGTCGCGCTGTCCCAGGCCGTCCCTTCGACTTCGATCCGCTCGCCTTCCCTCAGCGCGTGGCGCTTGGGATCGCCGAGAATCATCACCCGGTCGCGCCCGTACTCGAAAGGCTTATTGCCGTTAATGAATACGACTTTGACCCACTGACCTATGGATTGGACCTCCGATACGTCTAACGTCCGGTCTCTAACCTGACTTGCCCCGCGATCGCGGATCAGGACCATCAGACTCCGGGGATTGATCAACACCGCCACCTCTGCCGATCGCGCCATGAAGGATGACATAGCTGGTCGCGTAGCACAGCGACGTCCCGTAAGTCCCTCGGCGTCCCTTGATCGCTGGCCAGTCCGTCGTCAGTCCGGCGCCTGGCGCTGCTTGCGTTTTCCGGCGTGACGGTGATCGGTCGGCCGCAGTCTGCGATGATGCGCTATATGACAATTTTACGGCGCTCGATAGCGCTCGCGGCGACGACCGCCACTTTGGCTGCTGCTGGCCTGGCGCCGATGCTGCCGTCGGGGAGCCAGGCGGCCGAGCGTCATTCCGCCTCTAGGCCCGCGGCGACTAGCCGGGTGCCCGGCAGCCTGGGCAGGGCGGCCGGGGTCCGCCCCATTGCCGCCGATATTCCGGCCGCAGGCTTTGCGGGCACCGCCCAGCTGAACACGGACGCCCGGACCGGCGTGCTCACTGGCGTCGTCAGGTCCATGACAGGCAAGCCGTTCGCCGGTGCTTGCGTCACGGCGGCCGGAGAGGCAGGCGGCGCGAGCGCCGAGACCACGGCCGACGGCCGGTACCTGCTGTCAGGCCTGCGCCCCGGTCGTTATGCGCTCCGGGTTGTGCCTTGCCCGGCAGCCGGGGCAGCTGCCAGGGGCGCTGGGGCGGTCGGCTTGTGGCCCGGGCTGCCGGCCTTGGTCGCAGTGCGAGCTGGGCGAATAGCGACGCTCCCGCCGGTTACGATCGCGCAGCGCAACCGGGCGCGGCCAGAGCTAGTGCCGGCCAGTGCAAGCGCCAGGTCCAAGACCGGCAGCATCTCAGGACTGGTCACGGGCCACGGCCGGCCGCTGCGCGGTATCTGCGTGGAAGCGGACCCGGTCAACGGCGGCTTTATCGGGCAGGCCACGACGTCCAAGACGGGACGATACCGGATCAGTCACCTGCCACGCGGCCCCTACCAGGTGGGATTCGCAGACCAGGCCTGCAACACCGGCGCCGTGAACTGGCTGTCACAGTGGTACCCGGGCATCAATACGCCGTTCGGGCCCCAAGGGACTCAACTCAACGTCCGCGCCGGCCAGGGCATCGGCGGGATCGACGGCAAACTCAAGCTCGGTAGCGAGCTCGCCGGAATGGCCCGCTCCCGCTCGGGCAGGAGGTTGAGGGGTATTTGCGTAAATGTTACCGCGATATTCCCGCCCACTGGCTTGAATGGCCAGATCGACACCTTTTTTATTACTAACAATGGCGGTTTCTTCTCGGGGCACGGCCTGTTCCCTGGCCAGTACACGCTGCTATTCACTATCGGCTGCGGATCAACCGGCAACTACGCGTTCCAGTGGTGGAATGGCGCTACCAGCCAATCACGCGCGACCTTGATCCACATCACGGGCCGCCAGATAATCAGGAACATCGATCCGGTGCTCGGCCCTGGGGCGGCCGTTACCGGGACGGTCCGCGGGCGCTCGGCCGCTGGCCCGCCACTTTCCGGAGTGTGCGTCTACGCCAATGACAGCGACGGAATTGGCGCTGATGCGATTACCGGGCCCGGCGGCCACTACCGACTGGACGGCCTGGCCGGCGCCCGGTACCAGATCACGTTCGATCCGACCTGCGGAATGCCCCCCTCGCCGATCAACTACGTAGGGCGCACGCGATCTATCACCGTCACGGCGGGCAAGGCCATATCGGGCTTCAACGCCGACCTGGTGCCGGGGGCCATCTTGTCCGGCAAGGTGACTAACACCAGCGGCCGCCCGCTCGGATCCGTCTGCGTGCAAGTAGACGACCCCGACGGGGACCTCACCATGACGGACACGAACGGCGCCTACTCCATCATCGGCATCCCACCCGGCTCTTACAGCGTCGGGTTCTTCGGCGGGTGCGGCAACACCGGCAGCCTGGCACCGCAGTCCTACAACGACCAATCGGACCCGTTCGCGGCTAACCAGGTCAGCTTCAAGAGCGGAAAGACCACGACGAATATCGACGCGGTCATGCGTCCAGGCGGCACGGTTGCAGGCGTGGTGACCGGCGCCGCCGGACGCGGGCTCGATGGCATCTGTGTCGCAGCGGGAACGGAATCCCAATTCGCCAGCGGGGATGTCGCGGATGTCGAAGAGACGTTCCGCGGCGGCCGCTACTTCCTGAGGAATCTCGCTCCCGGGCCCTATCAGATCGAGTTCAATTGCGACGGGGGCAACCGATACACCAGCCCGTGGTTTAAGGCACAGCCCGACTCGACCACTGCTGAACTGTTGTCGGTCAATCCGGGAGTAATCACGACGCTCAACACCACGCTCGGCCTAGCGGGCAGCATCGCCGGAACGGTTACCAGCAGGACGGGACACCCGCTGCATGGGGTGTGCGTCGGCGTGGACAATGCCAGGAAAGTCAGCCTGCCGGACTACTTTGGCCTCAGCGGCGACACCGCCACCGCGGCGCCCGGACGGTACGAGATCGACGGCCTGATGCCCGGCCGGTACCTGGTGCAGTTCAGTCCCTGTCTCGGCAAGCCCCGCTATGCCTCGCAGTGGTACCGGAACAAGGCAACGGCGGTGTTCGCCACGCCGGTGACGGTCAAGGCAGGCCGGGCGACTTCGGGAGTCAACGCGGCTCTGCCCGTCGGCGGATCCATCTCCGGCCTTGTCACTGGCCCAACCGGTAAGCCACTTCGCCGGATCTGCGTCGAGGCGCTCGACGCGCCCGCGCAGACTTCCAGCTCCGCCCAGACCAACCGGCAAGGGCGCTACGCGTTCACCGGCCTGGCCACCGGCCGCTACTCCCTCAGCTTCGCCCCTTGCCAGCAGCGTCGGCCGAATCTCGGTTCGGTCAGCCGACCGGGCATGGTGACCGTGATCGCGCCGAAGACGGTGACCGGCGTCGACGTCAAGCTCGAGCCGGGTGGCTCCGTGTCGGGCAAGGTCACCAGCGCCGCGCCGCCGTCGCCCCTGGGCAGCGGCATCTGCGTACTGCTGCTACCGGTCGATCCCAATAATGGCGACGGCTTGGCGTTCACCCGCGACAACGGCCGCTACCTGGCGTCTGATCTGGCGCCAGGGAAATACCAGGCCTATTTCAACGACCCCTTCTGCTCTGCCGCGGCCGGGCCCGCGCCGCAGTGGTACAACGGGCAGCCGACCGAAGCCCGCGCCGCCAGCATCACGGTAGCTGCGGGCCACACCACCACCGGCATAGATGCCGCCCTTAAGCCGTACGGCGGCATTACCGGCACCGTCACTAACCAGGCGCGCGCAGGCGTGTCGGGCGAGTGCGTGACCGCCATCCCAGTTGCCCCACGGGTCGACCCCTTCGGCGGGATCCTCCAGGCCGCCGAGGTCGCGGTTACCACCAGCAGCGGCCGATACGCCCTGGCCGACCTGCCGCCCGGGCGATACAAGGCCGAGTTCACCGTCGGCTGCGGCGCCACGGGTTATGCGACCCAGTGGTGGGACAACGCCACGTCGGGTAGGTCGGCGAAGGTAATAACCGTCGGGTTCGCCACCGTCGGAGGGATCGACGCCGCCCTGCGCCGGTAAGCGAAAGCGCGCCGCGTCACGGGTAGTGATCTGGACAAGGCTCTTGCCAGCCAGCACCCCGTTGGTGCTGACCGCGACCGGCGCGCTTGCGGCAATGTGCGCGGCGCGTGCCCGCGCCGCGCTGGGTGCTGAAACTGAGTTCTGGCACTACCCAGGCGCCGTCAGGCCAGCGCCCTCGCCGGGCTCGGTGACATCTGTGCCTTGCGGCAGCGTGTCGCTACCTCACCACGTCGTCAAAAGAAATAATAGGGCGCGGGCGGACTTAATGCGGCAAGCAGTTCCAGGGACGGGAGTCATCGCGAAAATGAGCCTGGAGGCGGTCCTCGTCCGCACCACCCCGCGTACCACAAAGGGATTTCCGACACACCGCAAACTCACTCAAATTTGGGATGATTACATGCTCCTCGCCATTGCCTGCGTGCGTTTACGCGGGTGCGGGCGGAAGCTTTGATGGCCGGCTACTCGTCGAAAGGGTTAAGCACGTCGGCTCCGGCCAGTTCGAAGTCTTTGACGTTGCGGGTGACCACGGTCAAGCTGTGAACCCGTGCCGTGGCCGCGATGAGCGCGTCGATCACCGGGACCGGCTGCCCGTGCTGCTGGCGACCCCAGGCAGCGGCGACCGGAAGAGTGACCGGGAGGACCCTGTCCTCGAACCCCGCCTCGACCTCGCTGAGCCAGCGCTCGAGAGCTGAAGCCTGCTGCCCGTCTCCCCGTCCCCGTATCCTCGCGATGCCCTGCCCGATCTCGCCGAGAGTCAGAACCGAGACATGCAACCTGTCAGGCGGTGTCGCCGCGATCCAGCCGGCTACCGCTGCCGCCGGGCGCCGCTTGCGCGTCTCCGACAGCACGTTCGTGTCCAGCAGGTACGTCACGCGCCCGCCTCGAAGCCGATCACGCGCCCGAAATCGGCCTTACGCTCGGCCTCGACCTCCGCAAAGACATCAGCGGCGCCGTCATCGACCTTCGGACCACCGAGCAAGACGCCAGCCAGATCCACCACCGGGCGCGTCAGCCTGCGGTACTCCTCGATACCCACCACGACAGCGACATCCTCGCCATGCCGGGTAATAACCTGCGGCCCCTCGCTCGCCACCGCGCGGATCATCTCACTGAAACGCTGCTTAGCATCCTGGATCTGCCAGTGATCCGGAACCGCCGACGACATGAACGCCTCCCTGAAACCCGCCTAACCCTGTCTAGCCCTGTCTAGACATAATACCGCTCGACGGCCCCAACCCCCGTGTCACGACCGCGAAACCAGCCCCACTGCGCCCACACCCAATCCGCCTGCGGATCGAGTTCACCGTCCGGGCCTGGCCGGGCGGATCGATGTGTCGCTGACCGGCAGCACCGATCCTGGTTCGCTGGGGTACGGGCTGCTCGCCATCTCTGCTGCGTGCCCGCCTCCTTCCCCTGTTCGGCCTCAAGGGCACGGACTTTGCTGTCCGGCGGTTACCGGCAGGCCAGGCTTACCGCCGATGCGGCCCCGGCTACCCGCCCGCCAGGTACGCCGCCGGTCTCATCTGCCGGTAGGTGAAGGAGGGCCGGCGCTGGATGCATACTGGGATGTGACTGGGGCGTGCGCGGGCTGCGATGCCCGAACTGACACCCCTGCACGCAGCGTTTCTAAAGTCTCATTGGAGAGGAATAGCAAGTGGAGAATACAAACGGGTTCTGGGCGAATGTTAGCCTGGTCGCTGTATCTCCAGTGGCGATTGCCGCCGGAGTCGCCAAAGGCGCCTATGATGCCTCTACTGATAACGGGGCTTTCAATGAAGGGTTCAATTCAGCGGCAGGTCCTATCATGAGAGCCGCCAAAGATTTCGGCGCCGAGCATGGGACGATGATGACGAAGGGAGTGATTACTGGCGCCGCTGGCGCACTCGGCGCCAGCATCGTGCGCGGGGGGTTGAAGCACCTCGGAATTTAACCCACCCCGCAGCAACAGGAACCGCTGAATCAGCGCGTCGGGCAGCGAGCAGAACTCAGGCGTGCATCCGGGTGTGGCGGCAAACGCACCCGCAAGCCGTGCGACTGTTCCGGGAACGTCGCACGGAGCCGCGGAGCCGGCCGACCACGCAGGCGTGGAGCCGTACTGGGGGCGGCGGGCGCGGAGCTGCACTGGTCGACGACAAGGACTATGCCGAGAGCCCCGGCCACGCAGGGTGCGGGCCAGGCAGACTAAGAGCGTGACCCTGACTCTCGAACGGCCGGCCGACGCGGCGATAGGACCCCGCCTGGAGCATGACCGGCAAGCGAATCAACCGTCAGAATTACGGCAAGCTGCGGCGAATCCCGACTTGGGTGGTCGGCTCCAGGAACAGCAAGATAAGAAACAAATCGAGGCAACGAACCTCAGGATTGGACGCATTGCGGTTGGCATGACCGGCCAGAAATAGCCAACGCCAGGTTTGGCGATCGCTGAGTCAGCGGACGAAGACAAACTCCGAAATCAAGCCGACCGTCAGACAGATGGGTCGCGGCAACCCCGGTTCCGGCTAGGCCGAGCGCGTGACAGCCCGCCGCCATGTGGTACTCCACTCGCCCGGATTCGTCGTGGCAGTGTTATCCGCAACTCTGCTCAGACGAGTTCCCGAGCCCAAGGGCCGCACTGCCGTCACGGCACCGCAGGCGAGACTCACCGAACCGCGCGTCGTCGGCCGAACCGCCGTTTGCCGAGCCAGAACACGCCTGACATCAGCCATGTCGCACCTCGCCTGGTGTCGTCCACGCGCAGGTCGTCCCCGAGTTCGGGCCGCCGTTGCCGAAAGGCCCGTTCGCGGACAGCTTGCCGCCGGTGCTGCCGCAGGCGGCAGTCAGGAGGAGGGCCAGCCCGCAGGCCAGCCCTCCCATCGTGACACGGTTCACCTCGGTCCGCTTATCCTCCCTGCTGAACGGGCTGTATTACCCGAGCGGGTCCATAGGACTCGTACAAAGTAGCCGAGGCCGCCGTGGGAGCAATCGAAAGAATGATCCGCAAACAGCCAGTACCTACCCGAACCTGCGTGCCCGCAGAAATCCTCGCCCGCGGCTGGGAGACAGCGGGCACCTAGCTCGGCACCGAGTGCTCGCGGTATCGTCCTCGTCCCCATGCCCGGTCGGCTGGAGGCCTTACGACCCCAACCCTCTGCCCGTCCTTGAGTATCTCGATCGGGACTATCGTTCCCTGGCTGATGGCCTCGTTCCACGCTTTCGTCGGCCCGACGCCGAACGGGCGCCAGGGCATGAGGTCGTCGATGACGACATCAGCTCCGGGTTGGCACAGCAACCTGAAGCTAGCGATGTCGGACCGGGCTGTCTTTAGATCATGGCCGCCATCGATGAATACAAGATCGAAGAAAACATCGGGATGCCGTTCCTTGTACCGTGAAAGCGTCAGCTTTGAATCACCGATGACGAGTTCATGACGGCCCGGATACCGGAGGTCGATGAAGGCTTTGGCGTCACGGATGACATCGTGGTCGCCGATATCGAAGCTCACAACTTTCACCTTTGGGTCTGCACCCAGGAACGCCAAGCTGGAAAATCCGGCGTTGAACCCTACCTCGCCGACCATCCGGGCATGTAGTTGCCTGGCCAGCGATCGCAGATAGTTCTGCTGCTGCGGCGGGGAGGAACCTTCCACGGGCATCCGGCCGCGCCCCGAGAGAAAGCGGAGCATTTCCTCCGTAGCCCCGTCGTGGGCATCGCAGTCCCGTACCGATGTTGGCCGACCGACCTCGCCAACGTTGCCCGCGGCCTTCCGCGCGTTAAACATCGCTAGGCCACCCGCGACGACAGCGGCTGGGGCCTCCACCGCCAGCCAGCGGCCCGCAGCGCCGCGGCTCGGGCAAGCATCACCGCCCGGTCCGGGGTATCTGGCGTAGCGACCTGCTTGTTGAGCCGGTACCCGGTCGCTTTGGGCCAGCGGCGATACAGCAGCCCCGGCTCGGCGTGCATCCAGCCCGGTGCGACCGCCGCGGCCGCCAGCAGCAGCGCGGCATCCTCCATAGCATGATGGGGCGGCCAGCCGCCAAGTACGCAGAACAGCCCGGTGTGCGCGCACATCGTCACCCCCAAGACGGGCATCAGCCCCGCCCGCTCGCCGTCTTCGAGCAGCCCCGGCGCCAGCCACCCCGGCGCCGGATCACGCGGCCCGGGTCTGGTTGAGCCATCTTCCAGCAGATCTAAGGCAGGCGACACGCACCACCCCAGCTCCGGATACCTGGTCAGCACCTCGATATCACGGAAGAGCGCCCCGTCCGTCAGCACATCATCGGCGTCGACCGCGCGGATCAAATCGCCATCGGCACGGCTCAGCGCCAACGTCCGGGCTCGCGCCGCGCCTCCCCAGGGTGCCATGCCCGCACTGATCCGCCGGTCCGGCGGCAGCATCCCGGCCGGTTCACCGGTCTCGCCGTCTTCCTGCAGCACCCACAGCCACTCCCAGCCCGGCGGCATCGCCTGCACCCGCAACGACTTATATAACTCGCCGAGATGATCGTCCATCCCGCCCTTGACCGCAGTGATCACGCTTATCCGCAACCCGCCCCTCCCGTCCCGCCCACGGGCCCGCGTCACGAGAATTCCGATGCCCTCATGAATTACCGAAGACCGGAAAGCCAGCCCCGCCGGACCGCCACACCGAGTATCACATCAGACATCCGACCCGGCAATATTTAGCCGAGTACCTTGCGCGCCGCTGGCCTTGTGGAGCGTGACTAGCGCGGCGCAATTTTCGGCTATAAGGGGTTAATGGCGGCTGACTGACCCGGAGATTCTCGAGTTGCTCCGCATAGAGGAAGAGGAGCGCCGCCGCCAGCAAGGCTAGGCCCGTCATGAGCACGGACGTCGCTCGTTCCGCGCCGCCGCCGAAGCCTCCTGGCTAGAGCGTGGCTGGGCTACGCCGCCGTGGCCGCCGCCCTGGGAGTGCTGATGTACGGCTTGGCCATCCCGGACCCTCTCCTGATCCCCCGCCACGTCCGGCTGGCTGCGGGAGCTGTCGGCGTGACGGCTGCCGCATCCGCGGTCCGGGTAGTGACACTGCCCGCCGGGACTTGGTGGACGGCCGCCGTAGGCGTGTTGTTCCTTGTGCTGGCCATGATCGAGCTGGCGTGGGTCCGGTATGACTGGCCGCTGGAGACAGTGCGGGCCGTGATGATCTTCCCCTTGGCCGAGGGCACCTGGCAGGTCGCCGTGGGAGGAGGCCGCGGATTTCTCAACCACCACGCGGCTACTGCCGAGCAGCGCGGCGCACTGGACATCGTCCGTGCCAGCAAGAACGGCGCGCGGGCCACCAGCTGGTTCCCTTCTGACGTCCGTGCGTTCGCGGCCCACGGCTGCACCGTCGTAGCGCCCTGCGACGGCACAGTGCTGCGGGCAGTGGACGGCTACCCCGACCAGATCCCGTTCCAGCCATGGCCCGGACCCGCGGCCGGGAACCACGTCCGCATCGGCACCGGCACCGGCACCGAGGAGGTCTTGCTCGCGCATCTGCGCCCCGGCAGTGTCCAGGTCGCCCGCGGCGACCTCGTCCGCCGTGGCCAGGTCATCGGGCAGGTGGGGAACTCAGGAAACTCCACCGAACCACACCTTCACATCCACGCCGAACGCAATGGCACCGGCCTGCGGCTGCGCTTCGAGGGAATTAAACGGCTCTCCCGCGGGACTCGCATCAAAGTCACCACCACGCCAGCGGCATCACCAAGCGCGGACGGACGCAGCACCACAGACCCGCTGCCCGGCCCTTCACACCCAGCCCGTCGAGCCGACCCGCCAGTTGACCAGTGCCGCGGTCACCCGGTTAGGCGCTGGCCCATTGCTCGTGATAGGTCGTGCAGGAGTCGCGGGTGCCGATGACGAGCTGGCCGCCGCCGCCCGGGTTGCACAGGACTTCCCAGTTGTCCTGGTCGTTCGATCGGCCGACGTTCACCAGGTAGGCGTTGCCCGGGTCGGCCACCCACAGCTCGGACGCCGATCCGTCGCAGACCTTGAGAAGGTCGCTTCCCCCGGAGTTGCCGTTGCAGAAGAAGTTGTCGAAGTGCAGCGCAATCTTCAAGATCGGCTGACCGGCCAGCTGGTTGTCAATCGGCGTGTAGCTGAACGTGCTGCTGGTGACGGTCCCCACCCGGGACACGTCCCACCGCCAGGCGCCGTTCCCGTTGACGGCGAAGATCGGCCCGAGGTCCATGACGACGCCTCCTATGGGCAGCGACTTGCAGGAGCCCAGGCCGTCCCCGTCGCATATCAACTGGGCGGACCCTGACACCACGTGCTGCGGGGGATTCGCCGCCTGCGCTGGCGCCACGGCGGCCAGGACCAGGCCGGTGGCGGCGAAAATGCCGGTGAGCAGCTTGGGCATGAGTCTTCCTCCTCAAGGAAACGCGGTCGCGTCCGCCCATCCCGGGACGGCCGATGGCCGTCATCATTGTGACCATGGGCAGGCGCAGGCCAGGCAGTTTCGGCGGCGACTTACCGGCAGTTTCAGCGCTCCAGGACCGCGAGAAGATGCCAGCCCGATCATCCGAGCCAACCCGCAGGATTGAACGCATTGCGGCGGGCATGGCCGGCCACGAATAGCCGACCTCGGGTCCTGGACAGATAATGGACAGGTGAGGGTCGCGGCTGTGGTGTTCGATTTTGATGGTCTGCTGATGGACACCGAAAGCGTGATGCTGGCGAGCTGGCGGTATGAATGGCGTCAGCACGGCCTGGACCTGGATGTTACGGGGTTCTGGGTTAATCACGGCGGTGATGTGACCGAGGATCGGTACCGTCAGCTGGCGGCGGCCGTGGGTTCGTCGTATGACCGCGACGCAAGTCACGCCCGGCGAACGGCCTATCGGGACGATCTGAATCGGCGCCTGGACCTGCGCCCAGGCATCGGTGCCTGGCTAGAAAACGGCTGCCGAGCCGGGTTGCGGCTGGCGGTGGCCAGCAGTTCGCCGACAGCGTGGGTGCTGTCATTGCTAGCAGGCATCGGAAAGGACCGTTACTTCGAGGCGTTTGCCTGCGGCGACGAGGTGGCCCAGCCTAAGCCGTCACCGGAGGTGTATTTGCTTGCCCTGCGCCGCCTCGGTGTCATCGCCGCAGAGGCGGTGGCGGTGGAAGACTCGCCGCACGGCGTGGCGGCGGCCAGAGCGGCCGGCGTGCGATGCATCGGGATTCCTAATCCGCACGTCGCCGTGGAGCGACTCGGTGCCGCAGACCTAGTGCTGGCCAGCGCTGCCGACCTGAGCCTGGCTCGCGCGCTGGAAAGGCTACCCGGCTGACCGTCGGGTGCCACCCAGTTAGGCCGCGAACCACAGGTACGATCTGCCGTGAAGTCGTCGAGCGGAGCCGATGTGTTTAGAAGCGCTGATGAGCGAGATGCCAAGCGACGAGAGCGGACGGCTGAGCAAACCCGCGCCGAGGAAGCTCGGGCCGAGCAGGCCAAAGCCGCTCAGGAAGAGCGGGAGCGGGCGAAGTTTCTCGCATCACCCGTTGGCCAGGCCCTGACGGCCAAGGAAGCAGGGCAGACATTCTTCGAGGTGCAGCTCGAACTCGGCAAGCACACCGGCAGCGCCAGCTTCGGCACCGCCGAAGGACGCCGCACCACGTCGAGTTCGGCCGCCACGCTCGGCGAGATAGAAAAGCTCGGCTGGCACCTAGAGCACGCCGGCTACTACTTCATGATCACCAGCGAGTCCAGCAGCGACCGGATGTTCGCCACCGGGGAAGCCACCGCCGTCAACGGCATTACCATCGGCGTCTACCTGTTCCGCAACACCGGACCGGCCGATTCTAAGTACTGACGCCATTCTCCTTATCCGCTCACGCTGCCGACGGCTCCGCATCCGTCGGCTTCCAGGCCCCCCGGGCCCCGGCGGCCCAAGCCCGAAAAGCCGAGACGCCGTCGCCGTTGTAGCTGACATTTTCGGCATAACGCATTGCGCGAGTCTGCTACCCCAGGCCTGAGCCCTGTCGCTCGCGGACGCCGATCACCTGGCCAGGCTGCACACGATCTGGCCCTCCGGCAGCCACGAGCTTGGGGACGAGGACGGCGTAAGGCAGCAGCTGATCGGCAGTCTGCCGGTCAGCGGGCACCTAGAGTCGCTTGATGTGCTTGCGGATGAGCCTGACTAGTTCGCGCTCGATGTGGCGGTTGATAAGCAAGGTCATCGGGTCGACGGGCGAGCTCCGTGGGTGGCGGCAGCCCGGACTGCGCCGAGCCGGCGGGAACCTGATCTGGGTACGGGACAGCGAGCTGCCCCCGGACCGACCATCGCTGTCGGTCAGCGGGCCGCAGCCGCCTCAGAAGTTGCTCATGGCCCGGCGTGAGCGATCACGGCCAAGGGTCCGGCCGAGATTGAACAGCGCTCCGGGGCCATGACCGCTAGCGGCGGCGGTGATCGCGAGCAGGATAGCGGTTCCTGCCGCCCCGGCCATGAGTCCCTTGCCAAAGCTGAGCATCGGTGCGCTCCTATTGCTGGATTAGCAGCAGTGAATGGCCAGGGCCTGGCGAGTGGCGCCGTCGAACGTGCCAACTGCCCATGCGTTGCTGGACGAGCTAGCGGCCACCCCAAGCAGGTCATTGCTGGAACCAGGATTAGGGCTGGCCACGTGAACCCAGCGGGTACCGTTCCACCGCAGGATAAGGGTCTTGTTCACAAGTCCGCTGGCGGCGGCGCCCACCGCCCACGCGTTACGGTCAGAGGTTGCGGCCACTCCGCTAAGAAAGTTATCGTTCCTTCGACCCCCCTGGTCAGGGCTGGCCACGTGCAGCCATTTCCGGCCATTCCAGCGCAGGATGAGCGTCTGGTCCGCAGTGCCGTTCGCTGAAAAGCCGACCGCCCACGCGTTCGCTGCCGACGTGACACCGATGCCGCTAAGCGAGTCAAACATTCCCGGATCTGGGCTTGCCACCTGGTTCCAATGGGCGCCGTTCCAGTGCAAAATCAGGTTCCTTTCCCGGCCGGAACCGGAAAAGTTGCCTACCGCCCAGGCGTTGCTGCGGGAGGTGGCAGCGACGCCGAGCAAGACGCTGTCGTTCCCTGGATGAGGGCTTGCCACCTGCTTCCATCCGGCGCCGTTCCAGTGCAGGATGAGGGTCCGGTCCGCGGTCCCGTTGCTGAAGCTGCCGACCGCCCAGACGTCGGATGCGGACACAGCGCGCACGCCGCTGAGGTCGTTGGCGGTGCTGCCTGGGTCTGGGTTCTCGAACTGCGTCCAGGAGTGCCCATCCCAGTGCAGGATGAGGGCCTCGCTCACGGCGCCGTCGGAGAAGCTGCCCACCGCCCAGATATTGGCGGCCGAGACGGCGCGGATGCCGACCAGTGTATTGTCGGCGCTGCCTGGATCAGGGCTGGGAACCGACTTCCATGCCGAGCCGTTCCAATGCTCGATCAGGTTCTGGTCCGCTCCGCCGCTGAATTGGAAGCCGACCGCCCAGGCGTCGCAGGGCGAGAGCACAGCCGCACCGAACAGCGAGTTATCCGACGTACCGGGGCTCGGTGGCTGCGCACCAGACCAGCTTTCGCAGGTCCCTGCCTGGGCTTCGGCCGGCTCGAGCCCCGTGAGCATGGCGGCCGGGACCAGCGCAGCGGCGAGCGCTGTCACAATGCACTGGCGATAAAGACGTGCGCGCATCCTCCGTATCCCTTTCTTGTAGAAGACACGACCATTGCGGGACGGCCCGGCCATCGCCTGCTCCCATGCGTTCAGCTAGCCGCGCGTTGGCAACGGGCCATTGAGACGCGGCGAGGCTGGAATCCCGGGGCGACGTTAAGGCCTAGGCCGATAATGCCGACCGGCCGCGCGGATGGCATGGGGGTAGGCACCCCACTTTTTGGATAGGGCGGCGCATGCGGGCGCGAAGCGGTTTGGCCGGCTGGGCAAGCGCGAGAAGGACGGGCAGATCGTCAAGGCGGCGTGCGAGGTAACCGAGGAAGCGCAGTGACGTCGCATCGGACCAGTGCACGTCGTCGATCGCGCGGCGCGCCCGCGACAGTCGCGGCAATCGCCTCCTCGAGCAGAGCCAGCTCAAAGGCTCGCTCAAGGAGCGTAGCCGAGCTCGCATTCGCGCCGCCCATGCCCTGATCATCTCACCGGGCCCGCGCATCAGGTACTAGATCCTCATTGCCGTACGGGGCTCCCCGCAGCGCCAAGGCTGAAGCCCGGGATCGCGCCGAACTCGGCGACCGAGCGCGAGATGGCTGCCGTCGCTAAGGCGGCGCCTCGCGAAGATCCGGCGTCGGACAGCGCTTGATGTTGCCGCCGAAAAGCACCCAGCCGATCCCGGAACACCGCCACCTCGACGTCCAAGCCCGCGCAGATCCGCGGCACCTTCAGACTTGGAGATCCCGGTGTCCGCGCCGATGGCCCTAACCAGGTCATCGACCTTGCGCGTCGAAATACCGTGCAAGTACGCCTCCACCTCCGTGTGATCACTGAACGGTGAGATCCCAGGAAGCCATTGATGCCGTGCCCGAGAAGTGACCGGACAAGCCCTGCTCCGAGGTGTTTTCCCAGGTCAACGGCCTGCACAGCAACCCTCTCCGGAGCCGTGTGCGCAGGTTCGAATCCTGCTGGGGGCGCCAAAGCATTCATTTTCGAACCTCGGACCCAAAGATCATGTCCGGGGTTTGTCGTACTACGGATCATGGAAGTGTGGAAGTCTTCGGAGACGAAGGTGGCCTAGGGCTCTTGCAGGACGGCCCCGGCGACTTGAGCGCCGTTTTCGGTGTCTTCGGCTATTAGCAGCTTCTCGAAGAAGAACTGGTTGGATAGCCGGCGGACCTGCGGGCCGCCTCGGCGGTAGACCTCATCACACTTGCCGACAAGGGGGATGAGCGGCTGGTGACGGCCCTGATATCCAGTGCCCTGCAAGGTGATGTAACCGAGGTAGTACCGGTTCGACAAGATCGCGGCGACGTGGAAGAACTGCAGCGGGCCAGGGACGGTGCCGCGTCAGGACAACAACGTGCGCAAGCCCTTGGCGGCAAGCGCCTCAGTGAGCGACCGTATAGTCCACTCTCCGGTGGCATAGGCCTCGAAGGTCCAGGCGATGAGCGGTGCACGTTCGGGGTCAACGACGACGACGCGGATCTCACGGCCCTCATCGTTACTTCAAGAAGACAATAAGGAAAATCTACTGAGATCTCGGCATCGAGTCAGTCAATTACGAGCTTCTTAATAAGCATTTGGAGCAAGCCAACTGGCAGTAACATGAACCAGCCTCAGCATCGAGCTGATGCACACCGGTCGGTGGGCAGGTCGCTTCGTATGGAGCGTGACCGGTCAGAAGACCCGCCACCGCTTCACGGCTGTGAGATGACCGCCTTCATCCTCGGTGTGAAGGCCAGTGAGTTTGACATAAGTGAGCAGCTCGCAGACGAGCGGCTCGCAGTCACCGCTTAGCCGCGTTCCGTGTCAATGGGCAGTGTGGTCAAGACGTAAGTGCTTGACGCCACACGAGTCATCATGACCCAGGGCCCAGGGCAGATCTCTGGTCGAGCTTTCCCATTGTAGCCGTTAGTAAATATTTGCCGTTGCTCTACCTGTAGCATGCTTCGACGTGCGAGGTAGAGGTACGAGTAGTCAGCAGCCAGATGCCTGGATTGGGCCATGACTGCCGTCAATCTCCAGCAGTGGCTCGTCCTGCATTGTCAGGAGTACGTGTATGACCTGCGGGGAGTCTTTCGGGTGGCTGGGAGTACCCAGTGGCCCCTCACCGCGGACGATGCAACTGACCTTGAAGCGCAACTCAAAGACCACGGCCACCTGCTGCCACTACCGAAGGAGCCGGCGGCCCTCGCCAACGTGCTCGAAGTCAGCATCGTCGACTTCCTGCTGGATCGGGTCACTGCATCGGACGGCGCGCTCACCGCAACCAGGGGCGGTGAGCGCTTCTATCCGGATCTTGAGATCTCGGGGCCAGGGGTAGGCGGTGCTTTCTATGCCGTTGACATCAAGGTTGCCCAGCGCAAGGTCCCCCGGCGGGGCTCATCGACGCAAACACAGAGCCGGATTACGCTCTACACTGGCAACACGTATTTCGCCTACCCGACGCTCCACTGGCCAGGAACCTTCCGGCCCTTTGCTCATTACGCTCAGCATCTCGATGTTATAGGGATCTACACGTTGAACCGGGACAGCGCCTCTCGTGTCGACGATCTCGAACTCATCGTCCAGGAGCCGTGGAAGATTGGGAGCCGCAAGCGTTCGTCCACGACGCGTGAGTACATCGGTGCCGTGCAGGGGCTTGAAGATCTTCGGCAGGGTCGCGGCGAGTTCAAGAGCGCTGACGACTTCTATAAGTTCTGGCGGGCTTACAACTTCCGCATCGGCGGCACCGTGCGCAACCAGCTCAACAAGCTCCTGGCCCAGCAAAGCCACGGGTCAGCGCAAGGCTAGCCCGTCACCTTCGTCCCGTTCGGTGCGTCGGGGCACGCCTGTCACTGGGGCATGCCATCCTGGCTGGCATGGCAGACGGACCGGTGGCGATCTCCCTCTTCTCAGGCGCGGGTGGTCTCGACCTTGGCGTCGAGGCCGCTGGGTACCGAGTAGCGGCCGCTGTGGAGCATGACCGTGATGCCGCTCTCACCATGGAGAAGAACTTTCATCACCTGGCTTCGCCTGTCATCCGCAAAGACATCCTCGAAACACCGACACGCGAGATTTTGGAGCGGGCAGACCTAAGGGCTGGTCAACGCCCAAACCTGCTCGTCGGTGGACCGCCCTGCACACCGTTCTCGAAGTCCGGGTTCTGGCTGGAGTGGAAGCGGGCCGGTCTCGATCCAGACGCCAGCTTGTTGCAGGCCTACACCCGCGTCCTAGCCGAAGCCAAACCCCGGGCCTTCATCTTGGAGAACGTCTATGCCCTGACCTACAACAACCGGGCCAGTCGACCGGCCTACGAGCGGCTGTTGCGCGAGATCTACGAGGCGGGTTACAGCTTGGACACTAAAGTCCTCAATGCCGCCGACTACGGCGTGCCCCAGGTCAGGCCGCGACTGTTCATCGTCGGGGTCCCCAAGGGCTCCCGGCTCCCCGATCTGCCGGAGCCGAGCCATACCGGGATGTGGGAACGGCGCCTGTCAGGGAGCGGAACTACGCCCCACGTCACATCTGGCCAAGCGCTGGCCGGTCTGACCTGCGAGCCCGAACCTGGCGAGGTCATCGGTGGTCAGTACGCTCACCTGCTGCCGGGTATCCCGCCGGGCGAGAATTATTTGCATTACACGGCCGAGCGCGGCCACCCTGATCCCGAGTTCAAGTGGCGTAGCCGCTACTGGTCGTTCCTGTTGAAGCTCGACCCCAACCGACCCTCACCCACGATCCAGGCGCAGCCCGGCCCCAACGTCGGGCCGTTCCACTGGGACAATCGTCGACTGCGCGTCGGTGAGATTAAGCGGCTCTTCACCTTTCCGGACGAGTTTGAGTTGGTCGGCACACGGCCAAGCATTCAGGCGCAACTTGGCAACGCAGTCCCACCGCTGCTGGCCGAAAGAGTAGCTGCACAGATATTCGCAGCAACGAACTAATGGACCGTTAATCGGTCACTATTTCTCCATCAGGGGGGCCCACATTGGACAAGCTGTATACGAAGAACGGCCGACCGCTCAAAATCTCGGGCAAGGACCTCATCTGCAGATCCGGTAAGCATGTCGACCGCGTTAGCGGCCACAAGGCCTACGGTCCAGATGGCAAGTATGTGGGCACGATCGTCGGGGATCGGCTGATCTATCGAAGCAGCGACAGCGCAGCGATCGCCCAAGGGCGACAGCCACCGGCTCGCCGAAGCCGCTACAGGACGCGGCGTCGTCCCCCTGAATTGACCCCGGCCACTGGGGAGAACCGCTGACCTCCTGGGGACTTCTACCGTCCACCAGCGGGGAGTTCTGTTGTCCGCCACTGGGGAGATCCAACTGTCCCTTGACAGTTGAGGACGGCGAACTGCCACGACCCGTCGGCCGACCGGCGGGCGACGGCCGCCGTCGTTCCGGTCGGCGAGATCCGGGTGCCGTCCGGCAACGTCGCCTCGAGGTTCCAATCGACGATGATCAGGGCCGTGTCGCTCCCGATCTGGGTGAACCTGGGCTTGTTGGTCAGACGCGCCTGAGCCGCGATCGTGTGGACCGTCTCAGCGCGCAGCGCCTCTCGGTCGGTGAGGACTTCGCCGGTGAAGGTGCGCATCGTCGCGTCCTGGTGGAACAGCGCGAGGACGGCCTCTGCGTCCCCGGCGTTGAGCGCGTCCTCGTACGCGAACGGGAGGCGGGCCGGGTCGACGATCCGGGAGTTGACGGATTCCTCGGTGTTCATGGCTGACTCAATCCTCGTGTGGGTTCGATCCGGAATCCCCGGAGCCGGCGCGACCACCCAGCAGCCGGCCGGTCGCCACGCGGCGAGTAGCCTCAGCGCGCGCCGCATCGGGGATTGGCTTGGGTCTCATTGGTTGTGCGCGCCGGGAACTCCGTCAAATCCTGCTCTGTCACTAGGCTGGTTGCCTGGACAACCAGGAGGACTTCATCAACCGGCGCATCGAGCACGGGCTCGACGAAATCGCCGAGCCCGAAGCCCCTCTCAGCGCCTGGCTCAACGCGGGCGTCTCACCCGCCGAGGTCTTTCTTCGAGGTGCAGCTCGAACTCGGCAAGCACACCGGCAGCGCCAACTTCGGCACCGCCGAAGGGCGCCGCACCACGTCGAGTTCGGCCGCCACGCTCGGCGAGATAGAAAAGCTCGGCTGGCACCTAGAGCACGCCGGCTACTACTTCATGATCACCAGCGAGTCCAGCAGCGACCGGATGTTCGCCACCGGGGAAGCCACCGCCGTCAACGGCATTACCATCGGTGTCTACCTGTTCCGCAACACCGGACCGGCCGATTCTAAGTACTGACGCCATTCTCCCTATCCGCTCACGGGAAGCCCGATCGCCCTGCCCGCGTCCTCCGGGGTCGCGATGGCTGGCTTCGGTGGCCCGCTGACGCCGGATCGCGGCCGAGCGAAGCGAACCAGTACGTCAGGTACAAGCGGTCCCGCGACTGCGGGGCCAGCTGGGTGACGGCGGCCGGGCGTGTATCGAGTTCATCGCGATCAGCCGGGTCAGCAACGCGGTCTTGAGGCTGCGCGGCGGGCCGATGATCGCCCCCGTGCTCTTGCACCGGTATCCGCACACCTGGTGAATCCCGAGTTCGTCAACCAGTGATCAACCCGGCGTCCCGTGTTGGCCAGGATCGCCCTCAAGTCCCATGGCCGAAGGCCGCGCCACGGTCTGCGATGATGAGTTCTATGGCAATTTGGCGGCGTGTGCTCGCGATCGTGGGCGGCGGTATTGCCGGCTGGGCGCTGGGCGCTGGCATAGAGACTTTGGTTCAGAACGCTAGTGCCGCCATCGTGGCTGCGGGATTCGGGTTCGGGCTTGGCCTGGGCATGCTAGTGGCCGCATGCATCCCATCCGAGAAAGCCGAAGCCTGACCCGCTCAAGCTGCTGTCAGGCCCGCAACTGCTGGACGTCCCACGCCAAGTCACGCACCGGCAGGAGGGGCGCGTCTAGCCGACTTTCCACGTCGCGGGAGTTCCCTCAAGGCCGCCTGTGGCGCTCCACTGAATCCCAGAGACCTTGACGCCATTCGGCACCTGGAAGGTGACAGCACCGACCTGGAGGTGGTGGTAACGGTGCTGGTTAGCGCGTACTCGACCTCGCCGTGCTCGGCGCGCCTTCAATGATGTCGGGTCCCTCGTACTGGGTTGCGTGAACCAGCGTCAGCCCGCATTTTTCCATTACACGTCGCGACGCGGTGTTGACTGTCATGGTGTGCGCGAATACGCGCTCGACGCCAAGTTCGGTGAATCCCATCCTGATCAGGGCACGCGACCCCTCGGTGACGTAGCCCTTGTTCCACGCGGATCTGCGCAGCCGGTAGCCCAGGTCGATGTTGGTGGTGTCGGTGTCGGTGTCGGTGCCGTGGCCAGGGCGGAAGTGGAACCAGCCCAGGAACTCCCCGGTGGCGGTGGACTCGGCCGCCCAGGTACCGAGCCTGTCGAACTGGTCGTAGACGGCCAGATGGAAGGGGATGACCTGGTCCCGGATCTCCTCGCGGGGCGGTGGCCTGCCGCCGGTGAGGTATCGCATCACTTCCGGGCTGTTCAGGTTGAACAGGTTGCCGACGTCGTCCTCGGTGAACTGGCGCAGGACCAGTCGGGGTGTTTCCAGGATGATGTGTACGTCTCTCACGGACCACCAGTATGCAGGCTGCCGGGCTCTGTTCATCACGCACGGCACCTAACCAGCGGCTCTGCACAAGCACTGGTGAACCTGGAGACGCTACCGCCAGGCCAGCGCCCGGAATCGCGCTGCGCGCGGCGGATAGGAAGTCACGGCGGGCTGTGATGTTACGCGGCGTGGGTGCGTGATCTAGCTGGTTCTAGCACGCCAGGGTGGGTGGCGTTCAGCGTAGGGTTTGCTTGTCATCGTCTGCTCCAAGGGCCTGTGTGACGCGAAAGCATCCGTGGCCCGCCCGCTGAGACCTCCTGGCGAAAGTCAGCCTGATCGGCGTTCCGGTAGTGTGCTGGGCAGCGTTGGCCACCAGCTCGGACCCGGCCAGCTCGGCACCGGATGCTAAGACGACAGGCCCCACTCTTTCGGCCGACATCCTGCTCGGGGCAGCACAGAGCCTTGACCAGGAGTTACGGGGAAGTGGAGGTCGCCAGGCGGACCTAGACGCCATCACGGAACGCCTAACCGAGGTCTCGCCTCCTGGGACGCTCGTACTCGGGACCGCTTGGCTCCGACGACGCCGAGAGCGTGGTGAGGGTGATCAGGGAGCTGAAAGCGAAAGCGCAGAAACATCAACCGCTACCGGCAGGACGGGCCACTAGCAAAGGAGCCCCGACGAGGCCGCCGGCATCGCCGCCATCACCCTCACCAGCCCGCGCACCGCAGGCTCCGGCCCGTCCTCACCCCCCGCTAGCACCCGGCCCAAGCCACCCGGCAGGCGACCTTTCCGCAGGAGCCTCGCCCGCAACCGCTACAACACGCCACCAGCCAGGGAAAATAAACCCATCGTGACCGGAGCATGATCAAGTCTCAAACCTTTCCGCCCTAAAGCCCGTGGCGGCCCGTTGAGACGGGCTGGCTGGAGCGTCGGTTTGCAAGAAGCTCATGTTGCACGTGTAGAGCAAAACGAACATCATGGCCAGGTGCCCAAGCCGGCGGACCGACCCAACCGCATCGACACTCCGGCGGATGGCGGTACGCATAGCCTGGCGGCGCGACTGGAGGCGCTTCCGGCCAATCACCCGTCCTCGCCGCGCTATCCGGGTGGTGACACCAGGCGCCCACGTGGCGGTGAGCGAGCTGACGACGCAGCTGTCTCGGTGATGGAGAATGCGGGTCGATCCGCCGATCCCGGCTGTGGCCGTGAAGGAATGCCCGACGTGGCGAGCGAGACGAAGGAGACGGCACGGGAGGCCTCATATCGCCCCCTAGAAGGTGACCTAACCCCGTTAGACGACGCGGCCTATGAGGCACATGTGCGGATGGTGGAAGAACGTTTAGACGCCGCCGAGCGCGCGGGCATGTCGAGTGAAGTGCTCTACACCATCGATCCAGATAACAAGATCTGGAGCAAGGACCGGCTTGCTGAGCGAGGGCGATTAACCGAAGACATGTATCACGCCAGTGATGACGTACCGTCTGACGGCCGAGCCGTGATTGCAGGCGGGATAGCCGGCGCAGGCAAGACGACAGTGCTCGAAAGCTTCGCGGGGATCGACCGCTCACAATACCTGACCGTCAACCCCGACGAGGTCAAGGAGAAGATGGCGGAGCGGCGAATGATCCCAGGCGTCGATGGCCTGTCCCCCATGGAACGGTCGGGACTCGTCCACGAAGAATCATCTCAGGCGGCATCGGACCTGGCGAGCCGGGCTTATGCGGATGGCCGGAATTTGATCTGGGATATCACCATGTCGAGGATGGAATCGGCGGTCAAGAGAATCGGTGATCTCCGCGAGGCTGGTTACACCGAGATCGTGGGAGTATTCGTCGATATTCATGTGGAGAAAAGCGTCGAGCGCGCCACGAGTCGGCACCGGCACGGACTGGAGGAGCACCGCAACGGCCGGGGTCAAGGCGGCCGACATCTGGCGCCGGACCTCATCTTGCGCCAGCAGACGGCCGATGGCCAGACCCTCAACCGCGAGGTATTCGAATCGCTGAAGCCCTACTTCGACCGCTGGATGACCTTCGACAACAGTGTCGATGGCCGGAGCCCTGTCCTAGTGGCAGCGGGCGGGCGTGAGAGAGAGAAGGTATGAGCGAAATCACTGAGTTGCTCACCGCATACCGGAAGGGTGAGCTGACACTTGAAGAACTCGCGCGGCGGTTCCAGGAGCGAACCTGGCCGCCGCGCCGCCCTTCTCCGCGGACCGCCCGGGAAGCATGGCAGCGGGAGATGGAGGACCCGGAGCCGATCCAGGAGAACTCCTTTGATGAGGTCGCCAGCGCATACAGTCTGGGCGAGATCACAGACGAGGAGTACGACAAACTGGCGCACGCAGTGATGGAGGCAAGCCGATCACAATCCGAGGAGTAGCGGCCAGCCCAGGCCCGTTCCGCGCAGTCCCCCGTGTCGCCACGCGCGAGTTGCCTCAGCGCGCGCCGCCTCGTGGATTGGCTTGGGTCTCATTGGTTGTGCGCGCCGGGAACTCCGTCAAAATCCTGCTCTGTCGCTAGGCTGGTTGCTGGACAACCAGGAGGCCTTCATCAATCGGCGCATCGAGCACGCGCTCGACGAAATCGCCGAGCCCGAAGCCCCCTCAGCGGCTGCCTCAACGCGGGCATCTCACCCGCCGAGGTCTCTGGCGGGGCGAGTTGTGCGCACACTTAGAAGGTCAACGGCATTACCATCGGCGTCTGCCTGTTCCGCAACATCGGACCGGCCGATTCTAAGTACTGACGCCATTCTCCCTATCCGCTCACGGGAGCCGGCGTACGCCTGCCGCAGCCCTCGGTGGAATTACTGGGGTACTGGTCGGTGCGGTGATGGGAGGCGCGGTCGGCACCGAAAACCTCGGGTTGGCCGTCCCGATTAGCAACCCGGTTCTGGTAGGACTGTTGGGTGGGGCAGTGGGCGGAGTCATCGGAGCGAGTGGACTTGGTTCCCATCGGCAACCTTGGGCGTTGCTCGCACGCCGAAGTGCAGGTACTTCTCGCCGGTCCGCAGCTGGTAGAACGTTACGGGGGTCCATGTCCGCGCCCTTGGCTCTCTGACCACAAACAGGTTCTGCTCGATCGGAACCATCGCGTACTCGGTAACCGGATCGCGCATGAGTTTGGCCAGCGGGCCGGTAACCGTGGTTCGAAGGACTGGACCGTCGTCCCCAATCAGCACCTCGATCCGCGAACTGGCCCGCTCGTACGTGCCGAGATGAGGCTGGATGTCCACCGACACCGGCTTGGCGGGCGGGGACAGCGGCGGCGGCATGTCGATGTCGGCAAGCTCGGCGAAGATCTCACGGTAGAGGTCCTGGTAGAGGTCGCGGGTGTTGCCGCCGTTGGTGAGCAGCGCCACCGCCAGCCCGTCTTCGGGTAGCAGCCGCAGGAACGCCGACTGGCCGATCGTGTTGCCGTCGTGCCCGATCAGCCGGCGTCCGTTCCAGCCGAACCGAGTCCAGCCGATGCCCCACGAGTCGCCGAGGGTGTACTTGTCTGGCAGTTCCGCTTGCGGCTGTGTCATGGCTTCCGCGCTCGCCGCGCCGAGCAACCTGGTGCCGTCGGGACCAACGCCCCCGGTCAAGTGCATCCGCGCGAATCCCAGCAGATCGGCGGCGGTAGAGCCAATGAGACCAGCCGGGCCCAACGACCGCGGCAGCATCCAGACCGGGGCCCTCGACGGCTCTTCTGTTCCCTCGCTGAGATGCCCCACAGCCGTCCGGTGCAGCAGCGCCTCTTCGGGCAGGGTGATCGTGCGCTCAAGGCCAAGCGGGGCGAAAATCCGTTCGGTAATCGCACTATCCCACGTGCCGCCGGTCAGCTTCTCGATCACGCGACCCGCCAGCACGAAGCCAGAGTTGCAGTAAGACCAGGTGACACCCAGCGGATGATTCTGCGCGACCTCGTTGAGCCCGGCCACGTATCTCTCGATGCAGTCATCGCCGCGACCGGTATCGGCGAACACGTCGCCGTCGATACCGCTGGTATGGGTGAGCAGATGGCGCACGGTTACCTGCTTGGTGACGTCCGCGTCGGCAAGTCGCAGCTCAGGGAGTATCTCGACAACCGGGGCATCTAGGTCAAGCAGGCCCTCGTCAACGAGCTGCATGAGGACTGTCGTTGTCCAGACCTTCGTGATAGACCCGATCTGGAATACCGTGTCCTTCGTCACCTCGACGCCGGTGTCCTTGTTCAAGATTCCGAAGGCAGCCTCCACCAGCTCGTCCTGGTGTCCTTGCCTGACCCGCAGAATGCCAAGGACGGCTCCTGGCACGTCGTGCCGCTCTGCGAGGGCGGCCAGGCGTCGCTGCCAGTGCTCGGCATCGATGCGGGGACGACGCGGGCCCGTCGCGTCGCCAGCGTACTGCTCGACCCAGTCGAGAACCCTGCGGTTGAAGTCAAGCCGGTGCGAGGGCTTGCCGTTGAGTATGAACAGGTGCGACGCGTCCGGATACAGCACAAGCCGGGTTGGCACGCCCAGTTCGCGCAGCGCGGTGTGCCACTGCTTCGCCTGGTCGACCGGGCAGCGCAAGTCAGCGGCTCCGTGCACGATCAGGGTCGGCGTACGTACGCGTGCTACCTGCGCCATCGGGGACATGGCGTTGTATCGGCCGTTGTCGTCCCAGGACGGGCCCGCCAGCTCGTACTCGCTGAGGAAGTGACCAGCGTCGGAGCTGCCCGCCATGCTGTGCAGGTCGCTCACCACACCGCCAGCCACGGCGGCCGCGAACCGGTCATCGCGGCTGGTCAGGTAGCAGGTCGTGAAGCCGCCGTAGCTATAGCCGGTCACCGCCAGCCGACGGGCGTCGGCGATCCCGGCCGCGACGAGCTGGTCGATTGGCTCAAGGAAATCGTTAGCGTCGGCTTCCCCCCAGGCACCCGTGGCGGCAGTGAAGAACTGCTTGCCGTAGCCATCGCTGGCACGCGGGTTGACAAGCAAGATGGTCCAGCCCCGGGACGCCAGTTCCTGGTGATACAGATGCACTTGATCGGCTGCGCCGTTCCACGCGTTGTGCGGACCGCCGTGGACGTCAAGCAGAAGCGGCTGCGGTCCCTCGGCGGCAGGGTCGCGAATCAGCCAGCCGGGCACGACAGTGCCGTCGGAGATGGTGAACGTCCGCTCCTCGCGAACGAACAGTTCGGTGTCGGTCATGTTCGCGCCGTGCTCAGTCCGCACCGTCTCATTGCCGGTGCCGATATCGACAAGCACGATCTCGCCATAAGAGATCGGCGTGGCCAGCACGAGCGCCGCGGCGCCGCTCGCAACCGACATACCGGTCACATTGCGACCTGCACCCGTCACGAGCGGGCGGGGATCACCGCCATCGGTCGCCACCATGTACGCGTGGGTGCAGCCACGATCCCTGACGCAGAACAGCACGCTGCGCCCGTCCTCACCGAGCTGCGGTAGCGCGCCCGGATACCCCGGACCGCCAGGCATGACGTTCCGGTCAAGCGGAGCCGCCAGATCCACGACCGCGCCACCGCTCAGCGGCACGCGGAGCAGGCCAGCATGGTCGGTAGGTGGACCTTCCGTGCCGACCACGAGAAGCGCCGAGCCGTCGGCGAGCCAGGTGACCGGATCACCCTGCCCATCCGGAAGGCCGACCAGCTCAGGCGTCGCGGCGACGTCGGCGACATCCAGCCCGTAGACGGGTGCCTGAAACGTCAGGTCCGCATCAGGCCCGGTAGCCGCGGAGAACGCGAGCTTCGCTGAGTCAGGCGACCAGGTCGGCCCGCTCGCGTTCCAGTTGCCGCTCGTCACCTGGCGGCACTGCTTAGTCGCAAGGTCGAGCACGTGCACGTGCTGGCGCACGGTGCGCAGCAGTCCAGCGCCGTCAGCCTGGTAGTCAAGCCGGTCTGTCACGATCGGCGCCAACGCGCGACTGGCGCGGGCCTTGTCGTCCTCGCCGGCGGCGGCGCGGCTGTCCACCGCAGCAGCGAACGCGATCTTCGAGCCGTCTGGGCTCCACACCGGGATACCGGCACCGACAGGCAGCGTGGTCAGCTGCTCTGCTTCCCCGCCGCCCGCCGGAAGGAGCCACAGTTGCGACGGCCCGTCCTCCGCGCGCAGGAAGGCAACCCTCGTGCCGTCCGGAGACCAGGCAGGTGCGGTGTCCGCCCGGCCCCGGGTCAGCTGGCGGGGTTCTCCGGCATGTGCGCCGACGCGCCAGAGCGATCGCACGCTGCGGTCCGCATCGACGTCGATGGTGCGAAGCACGTAGACGATCTGGCTGGCGTCCGGACTCAGCGCAGGCTGTTCCGGCACCGCGAGTGCGGCCAGATCATCAACGCGCTGACGTCGTTTCACCGGCTTCTCCTCGGTCATATCGGTGGTTACTCCTCCGCTTGCTCCACTATGCCGCCGATCAATAGACCCAGCCAGGTTCCCGCATCCTGGCGCAGTGCCACTTAACCTTGAAGGATCTTGAAGACTCGCGACGTTGTCGCTGCGGCAGCGTACTCACAGGGGGCGAAGCCAGCCGACAGGGTAGCTGGTGGTAATGCTGTCGTCCCAGGTGACCTGGCATCCAGCCGGGAGAGCCCAGGGCCGATCGGCTGCGACGATAGTCAGTAATGCGGAACGGCGCATCTGCGCAACTGGTGCTGTGCCGTGCTGGCCGGCGCGTGGCCCGCCAACCGCGACTACGTGACGGGTAGACATTGGCGTGCTGGTGTAAGTCATTCGGAGTGCCGTCCTTCCTAGCGGGCCGAGTCGATCCCCAGATGGTCCTACGAACTGGCTTCAGCCCCAGTTCAACGTTTCCTGGACCCGCCGGGATCGTCTTGCTGCATCTTCGGTCCGCTCGGACCGGTCACCGGTGACAGCCAGATTCCACGATCATGAAGCCGCCGTTACCGCGGAACCTCAGCCGCGGGAGTTGCTGCCGATGACGTCTCAGGCCATCGAGACTTCGAGGTCAGCGGCGACTCCGCCTAGCATCGTGAAGTCGGTACGGGATTGCTGCAGCATGCTGCCGGGCACGAACTCGGAAACCGGGCCATGCGCCACCAACCGCGCGATGAACCGTTGCCAGGAGTACCCACCGCCGAGGTCCCCGTCAAGCCAGAAGCTGCGGTGCCGGGCACCGAGGATGTCGCGCGGTCCGATCGTGTTAGCCATCGGTGGCACCCAGGACCAGTCGCCGCCAAACGAGTGGAGCGCATTTTGCATGACCGTCATGGGGTGCAGTTCCACCAGCCGAGCGCCGGCGGCGCGGTACGCGCTCAGGTCGCCGGCGAATTCAAATCCGAGATGCGGTTCCCAGAACGCGATGTGACCGCCCCAGCCGATGCCGCCATAGCAGACGTCGGCGCCACCGGCGTCCTCGATTTGAGCACTATAAGTCGCGATTTCGTCGCTGGTGGGGAAATGGATCTGGCGGTCCGGGGGACGCAACTCTGAGTCGATGCGGCCGAGGAAGTTGTCCCACATGGCACGCTGGAACGATCCGACCCAGGACACGGGTGCGGTCTTTCCGTCCTCGTCGGCATACTCGTCCATGTTGAAGGTGTGCACATGCGCCAGCGAGATTCGGCGCTCGTTGATCGTCCGGGCAGCGATCGCGTACTGCGGCACCGGGCCGACCGGCAGGATCGCGACAAGTTGCTCATCCGTCTCCCGCGCGGCGACGATACGGTTGATGAGGTCGTTGGCGAACGCCTGGTAAAACGCATCGTGATGATCGATAACGCCGACGCTGAAATCCGGGTTGGGATGCGTGGTGATGTCCTCGCGGCGGATCAGCCGGACCCGTTCGCACGACTCCCGATCGCGGAACGTGCAGATGTTCGCGAGTTTGTAGGTGAACTCGGTGGTGCTGCTTGCCGTAACCATGTGCGCGGGTGACCCCTCACGGTAGAAGACGGTTGGTTCTGGCTCGCAGCCAGGTGAGGCACGCGGTGAATCCCTCGGCGTGTGACACGCCGGATTGGTATCCGCGGTACTGGCTGCAGACCCGGGTCTGCTCGATGATGTCAACCCCGTCGTGGTCGCGTAGCCAGTCCAGTTGGCTGGCGTGGCAGCGCAGCGCGGCGAGCTTCGTGTCAATGTCGGCGGAGATGTCGACATACTCGGTCGGGGTGAATCCCACGCCGGCGAGGGTGTCGATGTAGTACACCGCTGGAACGATGTCGTGCGCCGGGTGCTCGGTCTTTTTGAGCGGAAGCGTGGCGATGTGGCTGGCGTCCAGCAGCAGCTTGCTCACTTCATTGTGGTCGGCCATGTAGTCGTGCGGCCAGTGGGTCAGGATCACCTGCGGTCGGGTCGTCCGGATCAGGTCAAGGACTAGATCCCGCTGGACCGGGTCGGCCGCGTTGACCTCGCCGTCGGAGATGCCGAGGGTGCGGTGCTCGGCACCGACCATGGTCGCCGCCGCTTTCGCCTCGTCCAGACGAGTCCGAGCGATCTCCTCGGATGTGTGCACGAAACTGCCCCGGTCGCCGAGTGCCACGTGGCACATCGTGACCTGATGCCCCTCGCGGACGTAGCGTGCGAGCGTACCTCCGCACAACATTTCCAGATCGTCGGGGTGAGCACCGACCGCGAGCACTCTCATCGAGCCCCTTGCAGGTCTGGAAGGATCAGATCCTGTTCCAAGGTCTGCGTGACGCGGCGGATCGCACCGAGCGCAACCGCTTCCTCGCCGACCGTTGAGGTGAGAAATATCGGCGCAAACGGTACCAAAGCGGCTACCTTCGCCTCCAGTGGACGGCGGAGCAACTGGTCGTCGGCCCGGGACATGCCACCGCTGAGGATGACCGCACGGGGGTTGAGCGCACAGACCAGGCTTGCGATGCCCTGAGCCAGTATTGTCAGCGCCGCGTTCACGATCATCGACGCGGCGTGGTCACCGGCGGCCGCGGCCTCGAACACGACAGCGGCGCTGACAGCGGCCCCGTCGCCGCCGGCGATCGCAAGCATCGCCGCGCCGTCGGCGGTCCGGGCAGCAGCGGCGCCCTCCCGAGCCAGCGCTGCACCGCCGGTGACGGACTCGAACGGCCCGTACCCGGCGATAAGTCGCGGGTACCCAGCACCGCGCAGCGGCATCAGGCCGATCTCGCCGGCACCTCCATCGGCACCGCGATACGCGTTGCCGTTGAGCAGCAGTGCGGCACCGACTCCAATGCCGAGTTGGATGAAGAGCGCGTCGTCGAGGTTCTGCGCAACGCCGATCCACTGCTCGGCCAGCAACGACAGGATCACTTCGCGCTCGACGTGCACCCGGCATCCGAACAGTTCCGCCAGCCGGGCGCGTAGGTCCAGACCCTCCCAGCCGTCAAGCTGAGGTGCGATCGTGACAACGCCTCCCGTGGAAACAACTCCAGGAGTGCCGACGCCGACGGCGAGCAGGTCACTGTCGGCAACCGCATGCTCGGCCATCAGCTCAACCGCAGTCTCACGGACCAGCTTCAACAATTCGTCCGGGCCGAGCTTGCGGAGTCGGGACGTATCTCGCCGGCGCATGCCGAGGACTTGCCCGTCCAGGTCAGCGAGGACGATCATCAGCTTGTCCGCACCAATGTCCACGCCGAGCACACTGCGGCTGTCAGCGCAGAACTCATACAACGTTGGACGGCGGCCGTCCGATCGTCGGAGTTCCGTTGCCAATGGGCGGACGTGCCCCGAATCCCACAGATATTTCACGACGTTGGTAACGGTCGGTGCCGACAAACCGGTTATTCTGGTCAAATCCGCCCGGGACACTGGTCCTGACGCCCGGATCTCATGCAGTACTCGAGCCGCGTTGATGCGTCGCATCAACGCGGGAGAGCCGTTGCGGGCCATGGTCTCGTGCACGCTTGACACCATGCCATAACTAATGATTAGTTACAAGCCTGCAAAGCGTCCAGTCTGGTGCGAAGGGGACATAAGCGTTATTCGGACCTGGGGCGCGGCCGGAGGTGGCATCAGATGAACATTCGCGAGTTCCGTCCCGACGATACCGACGCGCTGTACGAGATCTGCCTGCGGACAGTGGACGCGGGTAACGACGGCACGCTGCTCTATCCAACCTACCCAGAGTTGCCCGGCCACCTCGCGCTCGGCGCGAACCTCACCCTGGAGCCAAGGTTCGCTTTCGTCCTGACCGCTGATACTGACGCCCCGGTGGGGTACGTCGTCGGCGCGGTGGATACTGGCGCGTTCTACGACAAATCCGAGCAACTGTGGTGGCCACCTCTGCGCGAGCGCTACCCGGATCCGGTTAATGTGCCACCCGAGCACCACACGCCGGAGCAGCGGTTGCTCCATGCGATCCACCAGCCGATCCTGGCGCCCGATGAGGTGCTCGACGTCTACCCATCCCACCTGCACATTAACCTGATGCCGCCCGCGCAGGGTCGCGGCTACGGGAAACTGCTGCTAGAGGCTCTCTTCGCCGCGCTACAGGACGCCGGCTCAAGGGGGATCTTCCTGGGCGTGCCACCGGCCAACACCCGGGCGATCGGCTTCTACCACCGCATGGGCTTCCGCGAGATCCCGAACCTGCCACCGCACTGGAGCCTGCGGCTCGGCCTGGAATTCCCGTCGGCGGACGCCGCCGATGCCTGAACTGATCAACGTCGCCGTCGTGGGCGCAGGCCGTAGGGCGGCCCAATATTTCAGATACGTGCCCGACGATCTGCGCCCACTGATACGGCTGATCGCCATCGCGGACCCGAGCGAGCCAAATCGCGAGGCGTTCCAGCGGCTGTTCGCTGACAGCCGCCGAACTCGCCAGTACGGCGACGGCGACGACATGCTGGCGCGCGAGAACCCCGACGCGGTCATCATCGCCTCACCCAACTCCTACCACGCTCGCCATGCTCAGCTCGCGTTTGCGGCAGGCGCTCACGTCCTGCTGGAGAAGCCGGTCGCGACCAGCACGATCGAATGCCAGCAAGTGTGGCAGGCCGCGCAGGCGGCCGGCCGCGAGGCCAGCATCATGGTCGGATTCGTGCTGCGATACACGGCGTTCTACAGCCGGATCCAGGAGATTGTCGCTTCCGGCGAACTCGGCACGATCCTCGCGATCGACGCTGACGAGAACCTCGGCACCGAACTGACTGGCCTGTTCCACAAGAGCTGGCGACGCCGCGACGACCTGTCCGGCGGGTTCCTGGTAGAGAAGTGCTGCCACGACTTCGACATCCTTAACTGGCTGATCGGCTCGGCCCCGGACCGGGCCTACGCGATCGGCAAGCGCACCCATTTCGTGCCCGGCAATACCGAGGACCGGCAAAGCCGGTTCGACCCAGAGGTCATGGGCCAGCTCGACGGCGCCGACTTCGGCGACCAGGACATTAACGCTGCCTTCGCGATGCCGCTAGAAGGCTCGCCGTACGACTCCCCCTCCGACTCGCCCGATCACGCCGCCGTAATCCTCGACTTCGCCTCCGGTGCACTGTGCACCTTCGTGGCCTGTATGGGCCAGCCCCGTACGACTCGGCGAATCCGGATCTTCGGCACCAACGGCGAGCTGGAGGGCAACATCGATGACTCGCGCATCGTGGTCCACCGGCCGCACGCCCGCGACAACGGCTGGGACCGCAAGGAAATCCCGATCGCGGCTGAGAAGCACAATCACCACGGCGGCGATGGCGTGCTCGCCCACGCCTTCTGGCGAACCGCCGCGAACCAGGCCGCCCCGTCCCGGGCCGGACTCCGCGAAGGGATCGACGCGGCACTGGTCGCGCTCGCCGCGCAGCAATCTGCCGCAGCCGGCCAGTCCATCGACATTACCGAGATGCGAAACCAGGTGTTCGGCTGACGGATCTACCTATCAGGGAGCGAAGACAAGACAAACAGGACTCGGCACTCTGGTGGCGGAGACCGGCCGCAACGTCGGCTCCTCTTCGTCGATAGCGAACGACACAATGGAGTCACTGTCCTGATTCGCGACGAGCAAGTACTTTCCGTCCGGCGTCTGGCAGAAGTCCCTGGGCTCGCGGCCCTGGGTCGGCTCCACGTGCTCCAGGGACAGGGCTCCCGCCGCCTCGTCCAGCCTGAACATCGCGATGCTGTCGTAACCGCGATTGGAGGCGAATACGTAACGGCCTGATGCGGAGACGCGCACGGCCGCGGCTTCGCTGTGATCGGTACAAGATTCCGGCAGCGTTGACTTGATGTCGGTCTCGACGAAACTCATCCCGTGACGTCGCAGCGTGACGAGAGTGCTGTTGATCTCGTTGAGCAGGAACAAGAACTGCCGGCCGGGATGGAAGGCAAGATGCCGCGGGCCTGCGCCTGGCCTGGTGACGATGCGCTCCCCCACCCGCTCGACAAGCTCGCCCGTCTCGCTGACCTCGTAGCTCAGCACAGCGTCTAGACCCAGATCAGGCACCAGCACCCGATCGGTCACGGGGTCGACGCAGATCATGTGCGCATGCGGCCCTGTTTGCCTGGCCGGATCGACACTTGACCCGACATGCTGACGGTGGCCGACCAGGGAGCCTAGCCCGCCTCGCTCATCGACGGAGAAGTTAGCGATCGAGCCGGATTCATAGTTGGCCACAAGCACGCGCCTTTCTTCGCCGTAAAGCGCGACGTGCGCTGGCGCCAGCCCGGCCGAAGAAGTGCTGTTGATCTCGCTGAGCGCGCCGGTACGGTCGTTGCGCGCGTACGCCGTGACCCCGCCCGCGGCCTCACCACCGAAATCGGCGGTCTCGTGGATCGCGTAGACGTTGTGCCCGGACGCTGTGACCACTAGCCAGGACGGGTTTCGTGCCTCTGCCAGCAGCGTCGGAGCACCGGCGGTGCCGTCATCGTAAGCACAGGCCAGGATGCCCGGCGCCGTTCCGTTCACGTGCGGCAGCCGCTCGGTGTAGGTACCGACGATCAGCTGCGCCTGGCCGGCGGCGGTCATGGAACCGTCACATGGCACGCCGCTTCATGGCCAGCGGACGAAGGTCGCAGGCGCGGCGTTACCTGCGAGCACGCCTGCACCGCAAGCGGGCAGCGCCAGCGGAATCGGCACCCCTCACCTGGATCGATGACCCGAGGGGGGCCACCGGCATCCGCTGACGAGATCGTGATTGGCGCACGCGGATCGGGCACGGCCGAGAGCAGCAGCTGAGTGTAGGGGTGCACCGGGCTGTGCAGCACCTCATCGGTTGGCCCGGTCTCCACCACATGCCCGGCGTACATCACGACTACCCGGTCGGATACGTAACGAGCGCTCGCGATGTCGTGGGTGATAAAGAGCACCGACACACCTTCGTCGTCGCGAAGACGAGCCATCAGGTTGAGCAGCCCGACCCGGATCGACACGTCGAGCATGGAAACCGGCTCGTCAGCTAGGACGAGCTTCGGCCGGTAGGAGAGCGCCTGAGCGAAGTTCACCCGCTGGCGCTGCCCGCCGCTCATCTCGTGCGGATATTTCACCAGCGATTGCCGGGCTGGCACGAGCCCGACGGTTTCCAGCATCCGCTCGGCCTCAGCCTCCCGCTCTCTCCGGGTGAGCGCGGGCTGATGCAGCTTCAGGCCGCGCATCATCGCGTAGCTGACAGTGTGCGCCGGGTTCAGCGAGCTAAAGGGATCCTGGAACACCATCGGGACCTGACCGCGATAGGCAAGCACGTCGCGCCGCGCTTTCAGGTCAGCGACCGGCGAACCGCGAAACCGAATTGTGCCACTCGTAGGCTTGTACAACATCGCCAGCAGCCGGGCGATGGTGCTCTTCCCGCTCCCGCTCTCACCGACTAGGGCGACGATCTCGCGCTCATCGATCCGGAGGTCGACGGAGTCGACCGCATGGAGCACACGACCACGCAACCCGCCGATCCTGAAGTGCCGGGTGAGACCCGTCGTCTCCAGAAGCGGTGCCGCGGCGCCTGGTTCAGCCATCGCTGCCTCCTGCCGGACCATGGCGGAAGCACCGGACCCTGCGGTCAGCGAGCTCGTAGAACTCTGGCGGAGGGCCGGCGCACACCGGCATCGCCTTCGGGCACCTCGGGTGGAACCGGCAGGTCTTGGGAGGGTTGACCAGATCAGGCGGCGCCCCCGGGATCCCGTCGAGATAGACCTTCGGGCCGTAGACCGAGGGGAAAGCGTCGAGAAGCCCGACCGTGTACGGATGCATCGGGTCGGCGAATACCGACGAAGTGGGCCCGAGTTCGGCGAACTGCCCGGCGTACATCACGGCCAGCCGGTCAGAGAAATGGCTCACCAGCGACATGTCGTGGGTGACGAATATGACCGCGAACCCGAGTTCACGCTGTAGTTCCTTGATCTGGACCATGAGGGCGCGCTGCGCCACTACATCGAGCGCCGAAGTGGGCTCGTCCATCACGATGAGCTGGGGGAAAAGAGCAGCGCCATCGCGATCATCGCGCGCTGCCGCATCCCGCCCGAGAGCTGATGGGGGAAGCTGCCCAGGTGAACCGGATCGATTCCGACAAGCGCGAATACCTGTCGCGACCTGTCCAAGATGGCTTCCTTGGAAATCTTCTGGTGGGCTCGCAGCGCGTCCGCGTACTGAGCGCCTATGGTCGTCACCGGGTTTAGCGCGTTCATGGCGCTCTGCATGACGATCGAGTAGTCCCTCCAGCGGATCGCCCGCAGGACCTTTTCCGACATCTGCACCATGTTCGTGCCCTTGAAGATGATCTCGCCGCCCGTGATCACCGCCGGCGCCCGCAGCAGCTGAACGATGGCGAACAGCAGCGTCGACTTGCCGCAGCCGGATTCGCCGACGACTCCGAGGAATTCGCCGGGCATCAGCTCGAAGCTCACCTGATCCACGGCCCTCGCCGGCTCGCCGCGAGACCGGTACTCGACGCTGATCTCGCGCACGTCAAGGATCGGGCTAACCACGTGCCCTCCGGACCGGGCGGAGCGATGGATTGCCGATCTCGTCGAACGCGTAGTTCAGCAGCGCGAAAGCGCCGCCCAGCAGCGCTATGGCGATTCCCGGCATGATGGCCCACAGCGGTGAGCCCGCCTGCAGCGCCTCGTTGTTCTCAGCCCAGAAGAGCATCGTCCCCCAGCTCATGCCATCCGGATTGCCGAGGCCGATGAACTGAAGCCCGGCGGCGGCGAGCACGGCGTAGACCGCCGCGCCCAGGAAGTTGGCGACAATGAGCGAGGTCATTGTCGGGAGGATCTCGAAGACGATGATCCGCCACTGTCGTTCGCCGCGAACCCGCGCCGCGGCCAGAAAGTCGCGATTGCGGAGCGAGAGAGCCTGAGAGCGGAGCTGCCTAGCGCCATAAGACCAGCCGGTGACCACGAGTACCGCGATCAGGATCGAGTTGCCGCCGTTCTTCGAGTACGCGGCGATGACGACGACCAGGGGGAAGGCCGGGATCACGAGGAACACGTCGGTAAACAACGACAATGCGCCATCGACGACCCCGCCGCGATAAGCGGCAGTGACTCCGATGAGCACGGAGAGCACCGTGGCGAGGCCACCCACCACTAGGGCGAGGAAGAGCGACTCCCTGGTACCGAAGACCCATTGAGAGAAAATGTCCTGCCCGTAGGAAGTCGTGCCGAGCAGGTGCGAAGCCGACGGAGCCGCCGAGCGCGGGTAGATCTCGGCGTTCGGATTGTCATGGGCGAGCAGCCCGGGAAAGATCGCCATGACCGCGAAGATCAGGAGCAGCGTCAGCCCGGTAAGCGCCTTCTTGTTGCCGACTACCGCCCGCAGGAGATTGCCCGAGGTACCGGCCATCAGCCGGTCGAGGCCGGCGCGCCAGCTCATGCCTGTGACCTGGTACGAGGATCGAGGGCCAGCGTCACGAAGTCGACCGCCAGGACCGCTACGAGCACTGCGACCGTGATGAGGAGGAAGAGAGTCTGCATCAGCGCGTAGTCCTCGTTCTGTACTCCTTCAAGGAGCATGTAGCCAAGTCCCGGATAGGAAAATACGAATTCCACCAGGATCGCGCCGCTCACCACGAAGCCGAGTGACATCGCGAACCCGGTGAGATTGGGCAGGATCGCGTTGCGACCCGCGTAGTTGAGCATGACCCGCAGGGGTGACAGCCCCTTGCCTTGCGCCATCTGGACATAGTCCTCGGCCAGCGTCGAGATCATGTTGTTTCGCATGGTGAGGATCCATCCCCCGATCGAGGTCACGAGGATGGTGAGGGCAGGCAGGATGGCATGCACCAAGACGTCCGAAATATACGACCACGTCCACCCGATCGTGTCGGTGTTGTCGTAACCGAAGCCTGGTGGTAGCCAGTGCCAGGTGATTGAGAACAGCAGGAGGCTAAGCAACGCCACGAAGAAGTAGGGAAAGGCCGAGGTGATCACGAAGATCGGCGGCAGGATGCTGTCGATCATGCTGCCTCTGCGCCAGCCGCTGATCATTCCGATCAGCGTGCCGAGGACGAACGCGAGCACGGTCGTGAGCCCGACCAGTCCGAGAGTCCACAGGATCGCCGATCGCACGACCTGGGCGACCGTCTCGGGAAAGAAGGTCAGCGAGACGCCGAAGTGTCCGGTGAAGGTATTGCCCAGGTAACTGAAATACTGCGAGATCTCGCTCTGCTTGGTGTTGACGCCGAAAGCTATCTCCAGTGCCTGGAGCACGCTCCCGTTCACCCTGCCGCGGAACCTCGCCATCATGGCGATGGCGGGGTTCCCTGGCATGAGACGTGGCACCACGAAATTGATCGTCAGGCACGCCCAGAGCGTGACTACGAAGAAACCGAGACGGCGCAGGACGTACTTCATGAAGGACCTCCCGCGCCGCCCGGCTCTGCGGTTTCTCGGTTACTCACAATCGCTAGCCGGCGTCATTTCGGTGTCAGGTGGAGAAGGACGACCTCGTCGTCCGGCGTGTTGTACGGAGCTGGCTGGGCGTACGGGTCTGCCGGCGTGGGCCAGCCGGAGAACTGGCTCGTGTTGTGCTCGTACCAGTCGACGAAGGCGGTGATCGGGATAATCGGCACATCGGCGAGCATAATCTGCTGCAGCTGATCGACTATCTGCTGCTGCGTCGATGAGCTGGTGGTCGTCGCGTACTCGCTGATGAGCTTGTCCGTAGCCGGGTTCTGCCAGCGCTCCCAGTCCGAGGCCGCGGTCTTGCCGATCGGGGCCGAGTTGCTGCTGTAGAGCGCCTGCCTGAGCTCGTAGTAGGGACCAGGACCGCCAGATTCGAAGTTGTAGGCGATCTGGTAGTTGCCCTTGTAGAGGTCGTTAAGGAAGTCGCTGGTCGCGAGGTTATCGACGGTAATCTTGATGCCGACCGAGGCCAGCTCGTGCTGAATGATCTGAAGGTCGGCGACCCAGTCGGTGTTACCACCCTCGTTGATGATCGTGAACGCAAGCGGCTTGCCGCCCTTGGCGAAGATGCCGTCGGCACCCTTCCGATAACCGTCCTTTTCCAGGATCGAGGCGACCTTGCTCGGGTTGTAGCCGTAGTCATACTTCGCGAGCGCCGAGCTGTCGAGCCAGGACGCGAACGTCGGAGTCACGATGCCAGCCTGGTTGGAAGCAGGCTGATAGCCGTACTCTCCGATCTTGGCGACCTTGGCGCGGTCGATCCCGTAAGCGATCGCCTGCCGCACGGCGACGTCGTTCAGCGGCGCCACCGTCTGGTTGAGGAACAGCGAGAGGTCGGCGATCGGCGGTGCCCAGAACTGGTTCTCCGGACTCTTCGCAAGGTAGAAGGTCTGGACGTTCGGGACGAACTGCCCGGCCCACTGCGCCTGGCCAGTCGCCAGGTACGTGTTCGCCGCGTCGTTCGAGGTGAACGCCGGGAACTCGACCTTGGCGATCTTCGGCAGCCCTTGCTGCCAGTAGTGCGGGTTCGCCGAGTACGAGATGTTCTGAGGCGTGCAATTGCCGATCTCGTACGGCCCGGATCCGACAGGCTTGGGGTTGGCGAAGGTCACCGGGTTGCTGATTGGCGACCAGACGTGCTGGGGCACAATGAAGGTCTGATCGGCTACATAGTAGAAATACGGCACGCCAGCCGTCTTGAACGTCAGCACGACCTGGTTGCCCTTCTGCACGACGCTCGAAAGCACCGACCACAGGGCGTTCAGATCGAGAGCCGGGAACTTCTTCATCAACTGGAACGTGAACTCCACGTCAGCGGCAGTGAGCGGCTTTCCGTCATTCCATTTCACGCCGTTGCGGATCGTGAACGTGAGAACCTTGTTCGCGTCGCTCCAAGCGAAAGACGAGGCTAGCCAGGGTGTGGTCTTACCGCTTTCCAGGGTGTTGACGTAAATGAGCGGCTCATAGACAAAGCCGTTCGCGGTCCCGCTGACTGATGGGTTGAATGGGTTGAAGCCGCATGTCCAAAGGGCGCCCTCCTCGTTATCGATAGTGAGCGATCCAGAAGGTCCCGACGCACCATGCGTCGTTTGCGGGGAGCTTGTCGACGATGAGCAAGCAGCCAGCACTATAGACAACAAGCCGATCGGAACAGCCAGACATGTTCTGAGCCGAGGTCGTTTCACGGTAAATCCCGTCCCTAATCTTTTAGTTTCCCGTATCTGCTGCCTTCGGGTCTCGACCCTTGCAGGCGCAGAAGACGGGCACGTCTCGAGGACTGGTCTGGGCCCCGGGCGAGAGACCCGGAACGCAGAGTTACAGGGGCGGATTGGCGACGACGCCGTCGATCCAGCCGTATTCCATCTTCTGGAGCCTTTAAGGGGTCGGGCGGAACGCTTTGCGCTCGGAAGGTACAGCGGAGGCCATTCGCGCCGTCGATCGCCAAGACCGGGGGTAGTCTGCTAGTGGTCGAATGGCCGGGATTTACCGTCCGGTCGAGTTCCCGCATGGTGGCGGCGCGCGGTCGTAGATCCGCCCACTGCCCAGTAGACGAGGTCATCGGCCGTGCCATCATGCGCTCCTCTCGCGAACCATGCGGAGACCGGAATGACAAACACAACCCGGCAGGCTCTCGCCGGGCTACGCACGCAGAATCTGGGAGTGACAGACCGCCTCGCCCATACCGATGCGCGGTCCCTTTGTCCTGCTCAGCCGTCTGCGAGCTTCGCTGAACCCGCCAGCTCCCCGGCGGCCCAACTGTGTGTGAAGTGCTCTGCAGTACTTGCTTTTCTTTTAGAAAGTTTCTAGCATATTAGACAGATGCGGTCAAGGAGGACACCACGAAGACTCCAGCTGGATCCCCGAGCCTGCTGCGTCAGTGGAACGCGACTGTCGTTCTCCAGACGATCAGGGACCTGGGACCGATCTCGCGCACGCACCTGGCCAAGGAGGTCGGCCTCTCCAACAAGACCGTGAACGACGTGACGGAGTTCTTGCTGAATGAGGGCTTCATCAGGGACTACAACCCGACCGAGCAGGATCGAACAAGGCCACGTGGCCCGGTTCCCCGGCTGTTCACTTTCTGCGCTGACATCGGCCATGTCCTAGGCGTCGACGTTGGCGCTGACAAGATCGTCGCGCTGGTAGCTGACATGGCCGGACACGTCGTCGGCTCGGCCCGGCGGCAGACGAGTGGCACGAAGCCGGTCGAGATCCTCGATGAAGTCCGCCTGGCCATGGCCAGCGCCTTGAGAAAGGCGCACGTCAGCAGGGCCAGCCTCAAGGCGGTCGCGGTCGGCACGCCTGGAGTCGTTGACTCGGGTCTGATCAGACTGGCTCCTCAGCTCGGGGGCTGGGAGGGCATCAACCTAAGCGAAGAACTTGACCCGTCACTTCCCTGTCCGGTCCTAGTCAAGAACGAAGCGCATCTGTCCGTGCTGGCGGAACGGTGGCAGGGATCGGCACGCGGCATCGACGATGCCCTCTACATCCAGCTCGGGGTGGGAGTTGGGGCCGCGCTCCTCATCAAGGGCGAGGCCTACGGGGGAGCCACTGGTGCGGCCGGCGAGATCGGCTACATGCCTATCTTCCCCGAATCCCGTGTTACCCAAAACGACCCAGGGCCGTTTGAGGCTGCCGTCGGCGGCAACGCGCACGCACGGCTGGGCGCGGAGGTCGCTGCTACCGAGGAGGGCGCCCTCTTGCGGAAGCTGGCGGGAGGAAATCCTGCCGCCGTGGATGCAGAGGTCGTTTTCGCCGCCGTGCAGCAGGGCGATCCTGCCGCTAGCCGGATCGTAGAGACACTCACCGCTACTCTCGCGCGCGGCATCGCCACCGCTGCTGTCCTGCTCGACCCTGCCGTCATCATTATCGGCGGCGGGCTCTCCCGCGCTGGCGATTCTCTCATCGAGCCGCTCAATCGCCACCTGGGCAAGATCCTGCCATCCCCTCCCCGGCTGGTCTTGTCCTCTCTTGGCTCTGAGGCCGTAGCACTTGGGGCTGTACGGCTCGCCTGCGAATTCGCTGAAAGGCAGCTCTTTGAGTTCGCCTCAGCTGATGGAAATGGCGGGGAACGATAGTGCACATCATCAGGTACCGGTCAGGCGGATCGCGCACCGCGCGAGTGGGCGTGCTCATCGGCGACCGCGTCCATGAGCTCAAGGACCTTGGCGGACTCACCGCGCTGTGGGCTCTGCGATTGGACGACCTCAAGGAGCTACTCTGCTCAGTCGACGGTGACGGCGAGCTCGCGCTCTCTGAAGTCGCGATGCTGCCGCCAATCGATGGCCGGACCGAGGTCTGGGCCTGCGGTGTGACGTACGAGATCTCGCAACAGGCACGGATAGAGGAAAGCGAGCAGTCAGAGGACGTTTACCAGCGGGTCTACAACGCGCCGCGCCCTGAGCTGTTTTACAAGTCCGCCGCCTGGCGAGTTGTCGGGGACGGCCAGGCCATCGCCATTCGCAGCGACTCGACCCTTGACGTGCCCGAGCCCGAGGTCGCGCTGGTCGTCAATGCCTTCGGCGAGATCGCTGGCTACACAGTCTGCGACGATGTCTCCTCACGCTCGATCGAAGGCGAAAACCCGCTCTACCTGCCGCAGGCGAAGATATTTCTGGGCGGCTGCGCCCTCGGCCCGTCCATCCGGCCGGCCTGGGAAGTCGCTGACCCCTACGATCTGACGATCGGGCTCAGCATCTCCCGCGGCGGACAGGTGGTCTGGAGCGGCACGGCGAGCACCTCCCAGCTGCATCGGACCTACGACGAGCTCGTCAGCTGCCTCCTGCACTCCGATGTCCACCCTGACGGCGTGATCTTGTCGACGGGGACCTGTCTCGTGCCGCCCATGCCGTTCAGCCTTCAGCATGGCGATATCGTGCGGATCGACATCAGCGACATCGGCACGCTTACCACACCCGTCGTCAGCGGCCTCGACGCAATCAAGACCACATTCGCCTAGCTTGCCGTCGCTGGTGCGCACCGCCCTGGAAAGGTGCGGGCTCAGCTCACCAACTCGTCGTAGGTGAAATTTGTTGTGTTTATGTGAAATTATGTCTACTGCCGGTCGTCGCGTCCGCTGAGGTGGCAGCGCCGATCACTATGCCCCGGGAGGTGGCTCATGTTTGTCCGGAGTTTGCGGCGGGCTATGGTCATCGTCCTCGCGGGGGCGCTGGGGCTGGCGTCCGGCGTGCTCCCAGCTGTGGCTGCCGGAACGCCGGGCTGGCGGGTGCAGACGACGATCGTGATGAAGGGCAAAGACGTCGCGCTGAGTCGTGTCGCGGCAGACGCCAGGAACGACGCCTGGGCCGTCGGCTCCTGGGTCAAAGGCGCGGGAGCGGACGTCCCGCTGGTGGAGCACTGGAACGGGTTCTCCTGGCACCGGGTCGTGCTGCCCGCCGCCGCGGTGACGGAACTGAGCGATGACGGCCCGTTCTACGCCGTGGGGGCTTCCTCGCCGAGGAACGTCTGGGCGTTCGGCTTGGTGGGCGTATGGCTGCACTGGAACGGTGCCCGATGGACATTCGGCCGGCTGCCGAGGTCAAGGCCGACCGTCCGTGTCGATGCCGCGCTGGTACTCAGCGCGCGTGACGTGTGGGCGTTCGGGTTCCGGCTGGGCAGCGATAGTGCCGTGCCGTACGCCGCCCATTTCAACGGTGCGAAGTGGGTCACGGTCAGCGTGCCGGGCGCGCATGAAATAGTGGCGGCGAGCGCGGTTTCCGCAAACGACATATGGGCGCTATCTGGCTTTTCGCCCATTGAAGGCGGCACGCCTGGGAGCTTGGCGCACTGGAGCGGCGGCAAGTGGCGCTCAGTGCCCATCCCGAAGTCGTTGAGTTCCAACCTGAGTTCGATCGTGGCGCGCAGCGACTCCGATGTGTGGGTAGGCAGCGGGATGGCGAACGCCGGGAAAGGCTTGACCGAAGCAGTCGGTCATTGGAACGGTCACCGGTGGACCGTAACGCCGATGTCGATGTCGGCCACGAAAAGCTTCAGGGTGATGAGCGTCATGGCGCCGGACGGCACGGGCGGCTTGTGGGCTATCGCAGCATCCAGTTTCGTAGCCTCCCTGCCGAGGCTGTGGCACTACACGCATGGCCGCTGGCGGCAAGCATCACTGCGGCCACTGCACGGGTCTGCGCCGGAATCCATGGCACACGTGCCGCGTTCCGGGTCGGTCTGGGGCGTCGGCAGCATCAACGTCCGGGGAAACGGCGCGGGGCTGATCGCGCTGACCGGCCCACTCCCGCGCTGAACACGGCCTGCCGCCGGGATGGTCTCGGTCTTCCCGGTGCCCGGCGGCCTGCTCGGCCTGATGGACAGCTTGAGCGAGTGCCGCGGCAGTCAGACCGCCGCACTTCCCGACGCGGGATGACATAAGGAATGTACGACGTTCCCTGGTGGTTGGGCAGGTCATGACCGACATTGCTACTGCCGCGGACAGCGACAGGATAACCGGCGAGATCCTCAAGATCGCGGGGGTCGTTGTCCTCGGCGCCATCATGTCGATCATCGATATCACGGTCGTCAACGTCGCCCTTCCAACGTTCCAGACCACATTCGGGTCGGCCGGTCACCCGCTCGCCTACTCCACGGTGGCGTGGACGGTCACCGGCTACACGCTCGCGCTGGCCACCGTCATCCCGGTCACGGGCTGGGCCGCCGACCGGTTCGGCACCAAGCGCCTCTACATGACCGCGATCGCGTTGTTCACCGCTGGCTCCGCGCTGTGCTCTTTGGCCTCCAGCATCAATATGCTGATCGGCTTCCGGGTGCTGCAGGGCCTTGGCGGCGGGATGCTGATGCCGCTCGGCATGACGATCATTACCAAGGCGGCCGGCCCGAAGCGGATGGGCCGCCTCATGGCGATCCTCGGCGTGCCGATGCTGCTCGGACCGATCGGCGGCCCGATCCTCGGCGGCTGGCTGATCGACAGTGCCAGCTGGCACTGGATCTTCCTCATCAACGTCCCGATCGGCGTGATCGCGCTGGTCTACGGGCTCGCAGCATTGCCGAAGGACTCACCGCGCCCGTCGGAGTCCTTCGACTTCCTCGGCATGCTGATGATGTCCCCGGGCCTGGCCCTGTTCCTGTACGGCGTCTCCTCGATCCCTGTGGAGGGCAAGGTCGGGACGCCCAAGGTGCTCGTCCCCGCGCTGATCGGTCTGGCTCTGGTCGTCACCTTCGTTCTGTACTCCTTCAAACCGAAGTTCCCGCTGTTGGACCTCCGACTGTTCCGCAACCGCGACCTCGCGGTGAGCATCATCACGATGTTCCTGTTCGCGGTGGCATTCTTCGGCGGCCTGTTGCTGGTACCCACCTACTTCCAGCAGATCCGCGGCGAGTCGGTGCTCAAGGCCGGCCTGCTGGTGGCGCCGCAGGGCATCGGCGCGATGCTGACCATGCCTATCGCCGGCGCTCTGACCGACAAGTTTCCGGTCGGTCGGATCGTGCCTTTCGGCCTAGCCTTCATCGCGGTCGGCATGGCCGGCCTGACGCAGATCAGCTCGACCATTTCCTACCCTGTGCTGCTCGGACTCCTGTTCATCATGGGCCTGGGAATGGGCGGCACGATGATGCCGATCTTTACCTCGGCACTCAAGACGCTGCGCGCGGCCGAGGTCGCCCGCGGTTCGACGCTGCTCAACATCACCCAGCAGATCGCCAGCTCGGTCGGCGTTGCGGTGATGTCGGTGATCTTGACCAACGGCTTGAAAGACGCCAGGCTCGCCTACCCGGCGATCGCGGCCAGGCATAACCCGCAGATCGCCGCGCAGCTCGGCAAGGCGGGCATCAGCGAGGGCCTATCCCAGGCCGCCAACGCGTTCGCCCACACCTACTGGGTGGCCTTCGCGCTCGTCGGGGTGACCATCGTCGCGGCCCTGTTCCTTCCCCGCAAGCGCGAGGTATCACACCTGCTGGATGACGAGAAATCCGAGGCCGTTCCGGTAATCGTGCACTAAAGGCGTCTCTCATTTGCTCGCAGCCGGTCGCCGCGGTTTTGTTTCCGTGATCATGGTTCTGGTCATGATCGTGGAGTCTGGCTGTCGTATATCGGCTGAGGTTCCGTGGTAATCGCGGTTGCATGATCGTGGAAACTGACCGCCTGCCGGGCGGCTAGCTGAAGAGTTTGGCCAGTTCCTCGCAGACTTGGCGCGCCGGTACGCCGGCCCGGTCAGCGGCGGCGCGGATGTAGGCGACCGCTGCCAGCATGGCGTAGTGCCAGAAGTCATCGGTTTGCCACCATATGACCTCATCGAGCAGCTCAGGCTCGACTCCACCATGCAGCGCGGCAGCTGCCAGCACCGCGTACTGCAGTTTCTGCCTGTCCCGGCCCCGCCTGGACCATTCGGGCAAGAACCGTTCCCGGAAATCTTCCAAGCTCACCGGATTGGCCTGGCTCGCTCCGCACCAGGCCAGCGCACCCGCTGCAATGCGGAGGAACACCTCGCCGGGAAAGGTGTCGTTGCGCGGATGCAGCGGCTCTAGCTCGTCTGCCAACTCCGGGAGGGCAGCCCCCCGGGCAAGCCCGCTTAGCAGAATTCTGCGAGCGCTGATCGCGTCATCAGGAGCCGGCCGTCTCGTCGTCACCATGCCCAGACGGTAGCCCGCGCCGACGGCTCCGCGCAGTCGCAAGTGCCGGCTCCTGCCAGCTGGGCGGTACTCAGTGGCTGCCCGGCGGGCGGATTCCGTAGCGCTGGGCTACCCGCGGCGGCACGTCGGTGAGGGGGTTGCCGTCGGCGTGGACAGTGGTGAGCCTAGGCATTTCGGCGAGCCAGGCAGGCAGCCCGCGGATGCGGTTGCCGGACAGGAAAAGCGTGGTCAGCCCGCCGAGCTTGGCCAGGCCGCCGGGAATTTCGGCGAACTGGTTGTCCTGCAAGTCGAGCCGGGTGAGCCTGGTCAGCGTGCCGATGCTGTCGGGCAGCGCACGCAATTCGTTGCCGGCCAGGCTGAGCCAGGTGAGCTCGGTGAGGCTAGCGACGGTTTCTGGCAGGGCGGTGAGCTGGTTGTTGTACAGGTGCAGTTCTTTGAGATGGGTCATAGTCCAGACCTGCTCGGGAATAGCTCGCAGGTCGCAGCCGTGCAGATCGAGTTCCGGGGTGCGCCATCTCGCCACGGCCTCGATGCGGTCTGCTGGCGTCCGCCAGGCGGTGACGCTGTCCCAGTAGGCACCCTGACCATTGCCGTCTTCGGTCACCAGCACCCGCCCAATCTGCTCGTCGATGATCGCCTCAGCTCGCGCCAAGTCCAGCAGGTATATCTCGCACGAGGCAAGGCTGGGATGTCTTCTTTGGAGAGCAGGGCCGGTCAGCTGAGCAGCGTGAGGAATCGGGCGGCTTGTCTTTGCAGCGTGCCGGGCGGGTTGCGGGTGCTGCTCGGACTGCCGGGCCGCAGCAGGAGCAGCCAGAACAAGGCGGCCAGGCACCGGGCGTCGCGCATCCTGGCTGCTTCGGCGCTGCTCAGGTTGAACAGGGCGATGAAGTCATCGGCATCCAGGCCAGCCTCCGACCAGACTGAGATGTGCTCGGTGAGGATGGCCAGCTCGAAAGCGCGGTCGCTCGGGCCGGAGTCCTCGAAGTCGACGACGCGAATCTGGCTGCCATCCCACAAGAAGTTGGCCAGGTTCGGGTCTCCTTGTCCGAGGACCGCGGGCAGTCCGGCCGGGGTGCCGTCCAGCGGGCAGCTGTCCAGCCAGTCCGCCGCGGCGGAATAGGCGTGGGCCACTGCGGGGTCATCGCCGTCCCTGCGCTCGCCTGCGAGAATCCTGCGCGCCCGGGTTGCCAGGATCGCGGCATTCGGTGCGGTATCAACGGGGTATACCTGCCAGACCGACGGCACTGACCTCCACATCCGGCCGAGCGCTGCGACCAGCGCCCGGGTCTGCGCCGGTGTCACAACTGGCCCGCGTAGCTGCGTGCCGGGCAGCAATGTCATCTCGATCATCGCAGGTGAAGCGTCCAGATCGGCGCGGACCGGAGCGGGAGCGAGCCCGGGTGCGTACCTGGCCAGAAGAGTCAGCGCAGCCCATTCGCGGGCCGACTCTCCGCGTTCGGCCGACCGGAACTTCTTGACCACGACTCCGCGTGCACGGTCAAAGGTCACGTCATGGGTGCTGCCGCCGTTGGTCATGGGGCCGATCCTGCCTGTTGCGGCTGGCACGGGAGGGTGATCCCTGGCACCGGCAGCGGGACGACTACCCCGGCGGCAGCCGCCTGGCGATAACGTGAACCGAGCCTGACAAAAGGTGGCGCCCATGCCAGATATTGTGGTTCCGCTGACCATCCGGGACCTGACGGCGCAGGACCTGCCGTCGTGTACCTGGCTCGGATCGGCACCCTATCTCGCGGACGTCGCCAGCGCACTGGAACGGGCCCAGCGCGGCGAGGCGGACTACCTCGCGGTCTGCACGCCCTCTGACCTGCCGGTGGCCCTCGGCGGCGTCGATTACACCAAAGCCCCCGGTGCCGGAAGGCTGCAGCATCTGGAGGTGCACGCCGCGCTGCGGTCGTGCGGGATCGGCACGCTCCTCATCCAGGCCGCGGAGCAGCGGATCCGTGCCCACGGTCTGCACCGGGCCGAGCTGAAAGTAGAGGAGCGCAACCCGCGGGCCCGCGCACTGTATGAACGGCTCGGCTACACCGCCTACGGCCGCGAACCCGCCTCGTGGGACACCGAGGCTGCGGACGGATCCCTAGCCCGCTACGAAACGGTATGCACCCTCATGCGCAAGGAACTGCCATAGCCCCAAGCCGACAGCCGCAGCCCAGATCGAGCGGCTGGGCGGCCGGGCCGGACTCGCCGCGATGATGTACCAGGCACGCGTACTTCGGAGTCAGATTCCGGGCCGTCACGCCACGGGCTTATATCTTGCTGTCACGCACTAGCCAGTGTAACTTCGCAACCAAGACCATCTGCTCATCCGGTCACGATATCCACCACCAGGAGGCAGAACCGCAGCGAAATTCCCACGCAATCCCCAGAGTCTTGTTTGTCTATTTGCGTCCCTACGAAAGAGGTAGTTTTCGTGCGCTCATTTAACTGGGGGTTCTTCGTTCCGGCGGTTGCTGCGGTTTTGGTTGTGAATGTGGCCGTAACGTCTACTCAGGTTCGCGCGGCTGCGGTTTTAGGTCCCCATCGGGATCATGCCCTTTGGTCGACGGCGCCTCCGTCCCCAGGGCACCGCGATGACGTCCGCAACGGCATCGCCCGCATGCTCGGGAGGGGCCAATCTGCCACCCCGTTTACGACGACGACTGGTGAGCTGACTTATCACGGCGGCGGTACATATGGCGGCGTAACACAGAAAAGCCCCCGAGTATACGTCGTTTTCTGGGGCAGTCAGTGGGGAAAGGCGTCATCGAATTCTAATGGTGATTATACCTTTGCCGGCGATTCTGACAAGATGGCCCCTTATCTGCAGGAGTTCTACAAGGGCCTTGGCACAGACGGTGAGGTATGGTCGGCCGTCATGACGCAGTATTGCGACGGCGTCACCAGCGGGGCCAAGAGCTGCCCCGCAACTAACGCAAACCACGTGGCATATCCGAGCGGCGGAACCCTGGCAGGAGTCTGGTACGACGACTCTGCGGCGGCGCCAGCTACTGCCACGTTCGACCAGATTCAGCAGGAGGCCGTGGCGGCGGCCATCCATTTCGGTAATAACTCTGCTCGCGCCAATCTTGACAACCAGTACATCATCACCTCGCCAACCGGGACCGACCCGGATAATGTCTTCAAAAACAATGACTGCGCCTATCACAGCGACACCACGAACCTGAGCTGGACCGGCGACGACGTCGCCTACACCAACATGCCCTACATTCCGGACGCCGGCGGCCAATGCGGAATGGGCCTCGTCAACGGCCAGAGCGGGACTCTTGACGGTGTCTCCATCAACGCCAGTCACGAGTATGCCGAGACGGTCACCGACGCCTTCGATGACGCCGGGTGGTGGGGCAATGCCGCCGGCGATGACGAGAACGGCGACAAGTGCGGGCTCTCCACCACCACGGTGGATCAAACCTCACGCTGTCGACTGGCACCTTCGCCGTGCAGCCGACTTGGGCTAACGACGCGAACAAGGGCAAGGGGGGTTGCGAGATGAGCCACGCCATCGTCACCAACCCTCCCTTCCCCGGGTTGGGGTCGAAGGTCCTGGTTGTCGGGGACTCGATCAGCAATGGCATGCTGGGCGATTACACCTGGCGGTACCGGCTGGGCGAGAACCTCGCTGCCAGCAACACGACTGTGCAGTTCGTCGGCCACCGGACCGGGACTGAGAACATCTATGACGATCCGGCTGACCTCGCCACCGTCAACGGGCAGCAGCCGCCGGCCGATAACTACGGCAATCCGACCGACGGCTATTACAACAGCAACATCAACGGCGCCTGCAGCCTTGGCCGCTGCGCTCACGACGCGCTGTGGGGCTGGTCCTACAGCGTGGCCAAGAACCACATCGCCGCGGACGTGTCGGCTTACCTGCCCAATTACCTGCTGATCGAGCTCGGGTTCAATGACCTGGCGTTCCTCAATACCCCGTCCGGCACGGTCGCGGACGCCAAGACACTGATCGACAACGCGCGCGCGGTCGACCCGACGGTGAAGATCCTGATCGCCAACGTCGTGACCCGTACTCCGCTGTGCGGCTTCGACAACCTCAACTCCGCCATCGCCACCTACAACAGCGACCTGGCCGCCGCGGTCCCTGGCTGGTCAACCTCGAAGTCCCCGGTACGGCTCGCCGATATCAGCAGCGGCTATGACCCGAACACCATGACCTATGACGGGCTGCACCCCAACGGGCTCGGCGAGTACGAGATCGCCGACGCGTTCTCCACCGCCCTGGCCAGCGACTTCGGATTCGGCAGCGTGCCGGGTCCGCCGCCCGGCAGCGTGCCGGGGATCACCTTGACCACGCCCGCCACGATGAGCACCAGCATCGCCAGTACCGGGGTGCTGCTGCAGTGGAGCCGGGTCTACGGCGCGAGCGGCTACAAGATCTTCGAGCGGGACATCACGGGCAATCTCAGCCCGCTGCCCGCCTTCTCCGAGCTTCCGCTGCCGTTGCCTGGCGATCACTGGTATTCCGGCTGGGGGACGGTGGGCCACACCTACCAGTACGAGGTCGCCGCGGCTCGCGGCACCACCGAGACGAGCCCGTCCAGCCCGGCGACGATCACGATGCCGACCAGCGAGCCGACAGCTGACCCGCCGGCCGGCATCACCGTCACCCCTGCGCAGGGAACCAGCTCGATCTCTTTGAGCTGGTCCCCGCCATCAGGTGGCCCGAACGACAGCGGCATCTCCGGCTATGAGGTGTTCTGGTTCGACGCGAACGCGCCCTGCCCGGTCGCGGTCCCGAGCGAAGCCCAGACGAGCGCCACCAGCTACACCATCACCGGCCTGGTCAGCGGACACCAGTACGACCTGGCGGTCGCCTCGGTCAACGCAGCCGGCGTCGGCGCCTGGGGCGGAGCCCCCGCCGCATTCGCCGGCCAGGGCGCACCGGCCGCCCCGGCCATCTCGGCCGCCTCGGACACCGAGCTGACCTGGCAATGCGTGCCATCCGCCACCGGCTACTGGGTCTACTCAGGCACCCAAGTCCTGGGCAACCCGATAACCTGGACCCGGCTGCCCCTGGAGGTGCCGTGCAACTGGAACGGCTCGCTTGAGCCCGGCGTGTACGCGATCACCGCCGCTAACGGGACACTCGAATCACCCAAATCGAACCAGGTCGAACTGCCGCCGCCACCGGGGGCGCCGATCAGAGCCACCGGCACCGCCGACCGCGCGATGCGCATAACGCACGGCCTGAACTGGCTGGCCTGGGTGCCGGCCTGGCTGCGCGCCGACCCGAACACGCCACTGCTGCCGCACAGCGCCATGCCGCCAGCATGACCTCAGGGCCTCGCGCCGATCGCGCGAGCGACGCGACTTGACCTCGCGGTGCTGATCGAACAGAAGCAGGGAACCGCGGGCTGCTCGCGGGCGTCCAAATTCTGGGGTTTAAGGAGCCGGTCGATGCGGCAGACGGCAGCACTGGCAGTTCTGGGCTGCGTTGCGGCGCTGTCATCGGGGTGCGGCGTGCTCGGCAGCGGTCCGGCCGGTCAGGTGGTGACCTACCAGGGGTATGCCGGGACAGCGATCGTCAGCGCAGACGGCCGGACAATCACAGTCGGCGAGTTCGGGACGTCGTGCCCGACCAAGGTCAGCGCAGTGGCGCGGGAGAGCGTTAGCAAGGTCGCGCTGTTCTTGCGGTTCTCGACCCCCCGTCACCCCCCTTCCTGCCCTCCGAACGCTGCGGCAGGCAGGATTCCCGCACAGGCGGTCAGGTTGCGCGCGCCGCTGGGGAGCCGAAAGCTGGTCGAAGGCGGCACCGACAGGGCGACGGCGTGGATCAGCGCTCAGCTCATCCTGCGGCCCACTCTGCTCCCGCGGGGATACCGACTGGTTCATCTGATCCCGGCGGTCGACCTTGCCCAGGCGCAAAGCCCGGGCCCGGCTGGATGCACGCAGTTCTACCAGCCGCCGAACGCACCGGCCGCGCTGGAGATCATCCAGACCGCGGGTCCGTTGCGACAACCTGGACTGGGCGGGGCTGGCGGAACCCCGATCCGGGTACGCGGACACACCGGCCTCGCCCGTCACAGCGCTATCAGCGACGGGATCACCTGGCGCGAGGAAGGGCTGACCGACTACATCCTAAGTGGCGTGCCGGACCCGCAGGATTCTCACCAGCTGCTGACCACCCGGCAGCTCATCGCGATAGCCGACAGAGCGCATCAATCCCGATAACAACGCCGACTTCGGCGTCCGCCCTGGGTCAGGCATGGAAGGCTTTCAGGGAACTCGTGTTTGCAAGAGTCGCGATTCCAGCGCATCCTATGGCGATCGCGATGACCATTGCCAATGAGTCACGGGGGCCGGCGACAGGCCATGCCCAGGGTGCGGTCTTTCCTGCCGCACCGTAGCCGAGCAGCGCGGCGGCGATGGCGTATCCGACGCTGACGATGGCGCTGGCATGGTTTCCGAGGATGCGCCAGCCGATCAAGGTAAGTCCGATATAGCCGACGGTGTCGCGCGCGGCGATGAGGCCCAGTTGCTGCGGTCCGCTGGTGTCCAGGACGGTCGCTGCTGCGACGGCGATGACGACCAATGCGGCGATCCAGGCGCCGTCGAGTAGCTGGATTGGGCGCGCGGCAACAAATTCGGCGTCGATGCGGCGGCTAAGGCCGAAGCCGACGCTAATGGCCAGCATGAGGGGCGCGAACACGGCCACCGGGGTGGGCGTTGCGACGCCAGAGAGCGTCGGGATCGGGATAGTGTCCTGCCCCGCCAAGAATAGCGAGACCAACATCACCAAAAGTGTCAGCACATCTCTTATGGCGCCCCTAGCGCGCCACCAGAATTTCACCGCAGCGACCGGCTGAGCCGCAAGGCACGCCCGACGTGATTGCTCACTGCTGCCCGGATCCGGGCGGCACGCCGCAGGTAGTGGCGACCCGCAGGTTCGTGCGGAACCAGGACGCCTGGTCATCGATGGGCTTGCCGAGTTCTGCTCGCACGGTCGTGATCACGACCGGGGTGGTCGCCCAACTGCTCGCGGCGTTCATGCCTAGACCTGCCTTAGCCACCAACCACACTTGTAGCGCGGACAGGGCATCCGCTCCGGGCCATGTCGTGAACTGCGCGCAACCTGGCGGGGGCCCGTTAGGCACCAAGCCCACCGCCGTTTCTGTGCGGAGCTGGGCTGCAGTGCTGAGGTCACTGGTGCTGAAAGTCCATTCCGGCCCGTGGCGCGGGGCGGTTGACTCAGTGGCGAGAGCTGGTGCCCTCAGCTCAGAGTTCTCCATGATCGATGCCATTCGAGCCGCATCTGCCGACGCTTCGGCCAGACGGGAGGAGTGCTCGGGCCACACACATACTCTGGGCGACGTGCCAGCGCAGACCATAACCCCAGTGCGGGGTTGCACCGGATCAAAGCCCAGATTGCTGACCAATGACGCCGCGACAACGAATATGCCTGCGACCAAGACCGCACTGATGCCGAGTGCCAGCACTCGGCGCCGAAGGCTGACGACGAGGGCGGCAGCGACGACCAGCGACAATGCCAGGATCGATGGCCCTACGATCGCTCCCAGGGTTAGCTGATCGCTGTTCAGGCAGCATGAATCGTTGAATCCGGTCAGGTGCCGAACCCACGGAGTAGTCAGGGCAGGCGGGTACACGAGCCAGGCGTAGCTGAGCGCGAAACTGCTCGGGGTGGCGACGACAGGGGGCATGCTGCGGCCCAAGATAACCCCGAAAGCGATATGGCCCGCAAGGACAAGCAAGCCCATGGCAAAGACCGCCGGGCTCGGGCCAGTGCCTTCTGGCGCCATGTGCTGCCACACCAGCACCGCGGACTCGGCCATCGCAATCATCCCGACGGCTGCCACCGGAATCATCCGGCGGACTGTGATCGTCATGTTGCTGCGAGATCCGGTCATGTCATAGACCATGCCGCGGCGGAGCCGACCAACTTCCCACGCTGCGCACGCTGCACAGATCGGCGCGACGAACGGCAGGACGGAGATGGCCCGCATACTGGCCGTCAGCCCGTAGCCGTCGATCCCCTGCGAGATGGTCGCCGACGTGGCCCACGCGTAGGCCAGCACCACCACGATTGGGGTGACTTTCACCACGGCGTTTCTCCGGAACGCCGACCGGATCTGAGGCCACCAAGCGACGCTGACGAAGCGGGTACCAGGCAGTGCCGACGCGCTCACTGGCTCTCACCGAGCAGTCCGGTGTAAACGGCCTCCGCTCGGGCACTGTCAGCGGTTCCGACCGGGCTCATGCCGAGGAAGCTAGCAACTGGCCCGTGCCAGATGATCGTCCCGTCAGCAAGCAGCATCACGGATTCGGCGATTTCGGCCAGGTCTTCGGTCTGGTGCGTGGAAATTACGATATCGGCGATCGCGCTGACGTCTTGAACCAGTTGCCGGAAGTTGGCGCGCTGGGCAGGGTCGAGTCCGGCTGTCGGTTCGTCCATCAAGATCACACTGGCGTCGTGCACCAGGGCCTGGGCGACTCCAACACGCCGTAGTTGCCCGCCAGAGATCCGGCTGACACGGGTGTCAGCCAAGTCAAGCAATTGCAGGCGACCCAGCGCTGCCCGGGCCCGGTCCCAGGCGTCCGAGCGCCCGAGCCCTTTTAGCCAGCCGACGTAAGCGACCTGCTCGCGGACGGTGAATGCGGGAATGACCTGCACGTGCTGAGGCATCCAGCCGACCGCGGCCCGGTAAGAACTGCGGTCGCCACGCCGCGCGCTGTCAAGCTTTCCCGCCAGCACCTTTCCTGACCATGGCGTCAGGGCTGACGCAGCTAGCCCCAAGAGGGTCGACTTCCCCGCGCCGTTCGGGCCTAGCACCACGGTTACGCCCGGCTCAACGTCATAGCTGAAACCTTTGATGACCGGCCGAGATCTTCTATACCCGAACGACACATCCGAGAACTTGAGCAAATCCTGATCTACCCCTCTACCGCTTGCCATCATCCCTTAGTGATCAAGATGGCACGGCATCTCTGATCACGAAAATTACCAGATGAGAGATGCCCGTTCCAGCGGCGTCTACCAGACGACCTTGACGAAGGAGGAGGACAAATCGTACAGACTGCCCGTCTGGCCGCCGACCGTGACTACCGTAAAGTGGAAGTTCGCGGCTGCCTGCGTGCCCCAGTTGCCGGTTCCGCCTGCCGGACAGTTGTACGTCTTCTGTCCGCGATTTATATCAGGCAAGGGGAACGGCTGCTCCTGGGTGAGCTGAATTTTGGCATTCTGTGGTGCGCCCTGACCGCCGACGCTGCATGGCTTAATAGTGATGGTCGTCGCAGCGTGGTCGCCAGTTGGATGAGTCCAGGTTCGCGAGCTGAATCCAGCCAGGACGTCTGTAAGGCTAGAAGTGAAGGATCCGGCGAACGCTGGCCCCATCACCGAGAAAATCGCGCCCACCGTGGCTACCACGCCGAGTGCTTTTCGGGTGTTTCGAGCCATTATTCCTCCTTTAGTTGTTCTAACCGAACTGAGCCATTGGCAGCATTCGGCAACGCCCCACGCGGCCGAGTTCGAGAACCCCGCCCTCAACCTGAGGCCTGCCTTCTACCGGTTGACAGCCTGGAGGCAAGTTTGGAATAAATGGCCAATTATGTCAATACGATAATGAATCCTAGCTTAGGGTGAACCTCGATAGCGCGGGCTGGCCGGACTTGGCTGGCTGGAACCCTACAACACCATGCGTTCGGCGCCCGCCGGTCCGGCCCGGTCTGCTTCGCGGGTTCGCTAGAACATGACGGCGGTCAGCCACGCATCGAGCAGGTCGTGATCACCGAACACCTTGACCGGCTCCTGAGTGGCGGGCTTGCGGCCCAGCAGTACGAGCAGGAGATCAGCGGCCGGGCCCGACAGCGCGACATCGCCCCTGCCGTGCCCGCCGGTAACCCGTACCCCGTCGCTGGAGTGAGTCACCAGCCATTCGCCCGCGCCGCCAAGTTCGGGGTCGGTCGCGTGGACGTGCAGCGTGCGGCCCGGTGCCAGGACGGTCTCCCTGCGGTCGGGCTGCCCCAGGTCCGGCCCGCTCATGACATACAGCCACTCATCGATGGCGTCGGCCGCGAGCTCGGCCGTCATGGCGACCTCGTCGCCTGCGGCTAGCTGGACGTCCGCGCAATGCACCATGGATTCGTGTGACATCCGCCGCGCCCAGAAACTGGCGGGAAGCATCGAGCCGAACGCCCACACCAGATCATCGCCCGCCTCGCGCAACGCGCCGACGAGCCGAGCCGCGCCAGCGGTCAGCCAGCGTCCGCGGGCGGCACTGTCGTCGGGAAGCCTGCCGTCTGGCACCGCGCGGAACTCGATGAACTCAGCCGATCTGGCCGACACGATCTGGCCTGCCCATCGCTGGGCTCTGCCCACGTGGGTGGCGAGCTGCCGCAGCGTCCAGTCAGGGCATGTCGGTATCGGCAGGCTCGGATCCGTGGCGTCAGCCAAGGCCGCGAGCGTGGCCGTGCTCGCCTCGATCTCGGCGTAGTAAAGCTCGGCCGGCAAAGTCGCCATCATGATCCTCCGGTGCTGGGTGCTGCCAACCTAGGGGTGAATTCACCAGACCCGTAAGCATCTGGTCGCAGCCGGACATACACAAGAGTCGGCTAGGCAGGCGGGAGGCAGCGCGACGTGGACGCCAATGAGCGGTTCAACGCCCTGTACCGTACCCACGCTACGGCAGTGCTGCGGTACGCCTGCCGCCGCACCGATCCCGATACTGCCCGGGATGTGGTCGCCGAGACCTTCCTGGTCGCCTGGCGCAAGCTTGCCGCCGTGCCGGTCGATCCCGCCCAGGCTGAGCCCTGGTTGTACGGCGTAGCCAGGCGGGTGCTCGCCAACGTCGATCGTTCCACTCAGCGGACGTTGCGGTTGGCCGCTCGGCTGTGGGACGAGGGCCACGACGACCAGGTGCCCGACCCGGCCGCGGCGATTTCGGAGCGGCAGCGTATCTGCCAGGCGCTCGGTCAACTGTCCGAACTGGATCAGGAAGTGCTCCGCCTGATGGGTTGGGAGGAGCTCAGCATCGCTGGGGCCGCGGTCGCGATGGGCTGTTCGCTGTCGGCCATGACCGTGCGGGTGCATCGAGCCAGACGCAGGATGCGCCGGGCGCTGCGAACGATAGACGGCGGCGAGCACCCGTTGCCATCCCTCAGCCAGTCGATCGTGCAGTCCGAGTTCTCGTGAATGTGAGGTAGCAGAATGTTCAAGCGGAACCTCGCCGACCAGACCCGCGTGATTATGGCCGCGGTGAATCCAGTGCCGGCGGGCGCCTACGACGATGACCCGCGCGCCGTGAACGAGATAGCCGCGCGGCTCACCATGCTTCGCTCCGCCGAACCGGTCAGCTACCAGCCCGACCACCCTTCCCGCACCTTCGTCAGGCCCGACGGCTCCGACGGCACGGGCCGGACGCGCACGATCACCTGGCGGGTGGCGGCGCCGGTGCTTTCCGGGCTAGCCGTTGCCGCGGTGCTCGTAAGCCTGGCTGTGGCCGGGGCAGCGGCGCCCGCGCGCCACGGCGCCGTCACGCCGTCGGTGCCAGCCATGCCGCGCTACTACCTCACGATCAACGGCCTGCCGCCGCACGCCAAGGCGATCGTGCGCAGCACCCGGACTGGGCGGACGCTGGCGTCGATAAGCCTTCCGAAAGATAGCGAGCTCGCGACCGAAGCCGCGGCTCCGTCCGACCGGGTGTTCTTCCTCGCCATAATCGAACCAGGCCCATCAACGAACCCGGATAGCTTCTTGTACCGGGTGAGTTTGTCGGCCAGCGGCCACTGGCATCTGTCGGCGAAGACCCTGCTGATCTCCGGCGGCAAAGACCTCGTCGGCGTCACCGGGATCGCGGTATCGCCGAACGGCTCAAGGCTCGCGGCCACGATCGCGGATTTCCGCGGAACCAGCCCGGTCCCAGTCGGCGAGATCATGGTCTTCCCGCTGCACGGCGGGCCCGCCCGGGTGTGGGCCGCGCCCAGCCACCCGGCCGACACGGCCGGTCCGGTGTGGGTCAGCGAGACGAGCCTGGCGTTCCTATGGAACGACCGCCTCAAGGTGGAAAAGGCAAACAGCTACTACGCGGCCCGAACTCAAGAGCGCCTGCTCGACACCAGCGCCCCCGGCCACAACGTGCTGTCATCCCGGGTCCTCGCGACAGCGAGCGGTCCGCACGGGTTCTTGTTCGATTCCGCCTACCTCGCTCACGACCCCAGCCAGATCATTGCCTCGGTCTACCGGAACGTGCCTTTCGTCGGCGCACGCGGAACGGCCGTTGTCCGGCTCGAGTCCATCTCTGCGGCCACCGGCAAGGTGATCAAGGTGTTCGCCACGCGTACGGTCCGCTATCGCACCGCCAGTGCCCGCAGCCAGGCAGATAATTCCCTTGCGGTGTTCGGCGTGGACGCGAGCGGCCGGTACGCCCTCGTCTACGCCCCGAGGTTCGGCATTCTCTCCGGAGGGATGTTCGTCCCCCGGCCGAGCGGCCCCGGCGTCGTCTACAGCGCCGCCTGGTAGCCCGCGGTGTGGCGTACGGCGTCGGTGATAGGGCTGCTCGCCTTTGTCGACGGCAGCCACATCAGAACGGTCCGGCGAGCCGCCGGAAGGCCTCCGCGGTGACCCGCTGGTGGTCGGCGCCTGGAGTCCCCGGATGGGTCTGCCAGTAGCTGAGCTGCGACGCCGTCTTGACCACGTACTCGCATCGGTCAAAGCGGCGCTTGCAAAAGGCGTCCAGCGCGTCCTCAACGGTAGGTGCGGCGGCTAGTTCCTGGCCCAGCGCGACCGCATCCTCCAGGCACATGGCGGCACCCGCGGCCAGGTGCGGGGTGGTGCAGTGCGCGGCATCGCCGATGACAACGACCCGACCGCGATACCACGGGTCTGGCGCCAGCATGGTCTCGAACTTGGTGTAGTGAATCTGGCTCGGCTCGCGGATCTCGTCGCGGAGCTTCGCGACTACGCCGCCGAAAGGCTCAACCCTCGCCCGGGCGAGGCCGACGGTGTCAGCTTCGGCCGGCCGGTAGTCCTCGACCACCGGGAACAGGCAGTACAGGTACATCCAGTCGGGTGCGGTGGGCGTAAGCCCCACGGCCACATCGCCGTAGCCGCGGAACTGAGCATGCGCGGTTACCTCAGCGGGCCGCGGCAGGATCACCCGGAAGGTCCCCTGTCCCCGGAAATCGGGACGCATCGGGCCCAGGATAAGGTCCCGCACCGTGGATCTCAGGCCGTCAGCTCCGACCACGAGATCGTAGTCGCGACGCTCGCCTGTGCTGAAGGTGACGGTCGTCGCGCCAGCCTGCTGCTCGATGTGCGCCGGTAAGGTAGCCGTTCGTACCTCGGTGCCTTCCTTCGCCGCGTGGCGCAGGAGAATCCTGTGCAGGGTGGGACGCATCATTCCGAGCATGCCCGGCTGGCCTGTGCCGACCGGCGAAGGCAATTCGGAGCGATTGGCCAGCGTGCCGTTAACTTCGTAGGTTTCCATGTGGGTCACGCTGTAACCGCTCGCGAGGCATTCCTCGTACACTCCGAGCCGGTCCAGCGCCCGCAGCGCCGCGCCGATCAGCGTGATGCCGCTGCCAAGCGTGCTGACGTGCGCCTGCCTTTCGACAAGGTCGACCTCAATGCCCTGCCGCGACAGGACAATCGCGGTGGCAAGTCCGGTGATTCCTCCGCCGACAATCAGGGCTTTCGTCATGGCAGGTGATCCCAACGGTACGGCCCTGGCTGCCCGGAACAGCGTGGGACCCTTGCTGTCGTTATAGCAGCAGCGCGGGCCCCTAGCTGCTGCCGGGTTCTCAGCCTGCCTGCTCGGCCTTCGGCCATCTAGCTCCCGAGGCATCGGCTCATCTAGCATAAAGGGCTCCGACCAGGACGACTTGGGGGTGCAGATGACAAAAGTGGCGGACCGGGGAGGTGGCGTGCTAGTCAGCGACGTCATGACGGCGTTCCCGGCCTACATCCGGCTCGGCGCGACCGTCCGGCGGGCGGCCGAGATGGTCAGCGTGTCGGAGGTCGGCCAGCTGATGGTCATTGACCACGACGGCCGGTTCGTCGGGTCGGTGTCCGAGGAGGATCTAGTGCGGGCCATTCTGCCTGGCTTTGATGATGTGACCGCTGCTGGCGGCACGCTCGCTGATGCGTTCCGGGCCTTCCTTGAGCGCGGCCGCTCCCTTGCCGACCGCGTCATCGACCCCCTCGTCCTGCGCGATGGGGCGACGGTCCGATCGACTGACGAGCTTGCCCGGGCGGCGATCGTGATGATCGACCGCGGGATCCGGAGGCTTCCCGTGGTCGACGATGGGGCGCTCGTAGGAACGCTGTCCCGGGCCGACCTGTGCCGTGCGGTGATCTACCATTCCTGAACTCCGGCTGACCCTCACCGATCGGCACACCCAGGAGATTAGCCAGCGGGTGTGCGCGCTACCGGCAACTCTCGGCCGGGACGGCGGTGCGGCGGCGGTGGTACTGGACGACCCCGACGTCTCGCGACGCCACGCCCGGCTTGAAGTCATCGACGACCAGGTTGTGCTCACCGATCTCGGCAGCACCAACGGAACCTACGTCAACGACGCGAAGGTGACGCGCCGGGTACTCGTGCCCGGGGATCAAATGCGCATCGGCCGATACGAGCTGACCTGGATGTTCCTGGACGCCCGCGCGACTGTGGCCGTCAATCGGAATCAGTTGACGGCATTGCGGCCGATCGCGCCGCAGCAAGTCGCCGCACGACGCGTTGTGGAGGCCGCGCAGGCGCACAACCGGCGGGTCGGGCACGAGCTCGACGGATTCCTGTCGCTGGCGCACGGGTTCCTGCCGGCCGAGCCGCCGCTGCTGGCCTTCGGTGAATCGCACCGTGCCTGGGACGACATGACCGACCGGCTTCCCGAGTTGTTCCGCCGGCTGTCGCTGCGCCAGGCGTTCAATGCGATGCCGGTGCTCGACGCCCGGCCCGAGGCGTTGCCCGAGGAGTACCTGCTGCGGGCCTCGACTTTGCTCGGCGTGTTCGCCCACGCCTATCAGTACATGGCAATCGACCCGCCGGCCGCTCTGCCCGAATCGCTGCTGCGACCGTGGACCACGGTCTCGCGCCGACTGGGCAAGAAGGTCCCAGCCGTCTCCTACATCGATCTGTTCTTCTACAACTGGCGGCTGCGCGATCCGGCCGGGCCGCGGGTGCTGGACAATATGGACCTGCTCGTGCCGACGTGGAACAACGCGGCAGAGCGGGTGTTTTACCTGGTCACCACCGAGTTCGCGATGGGTCTGACGCCAGTGCTTGGTGCCATGCTGGATGCCCAGGATGCCGTCGCCGCTGACGATCCGGCCGCCCTGGAGAACGCGCTCCTGGTGATCCTTCACCGGCTGCAGCACGTCACCCAGGCCATCTACCCGCAGATCGACCCCAACCCCCGCGGGCGGCATCCGCTCGACCAGGTGCTGTGGGCCAAGACGGTCGGCACCGCGGGCGTCCCGATCTTCGACGGTGCACCCAGCCCGAGCGGCACCGCTCAGCCGCAGATCCACGCGCTTGACGCGTTTCTCGAGCGCCAGGACTACGGCTCGCTAGTCGGGCAGCAAAGCACCTACCTCGCCGGGTTCTTCCCGCGGCACTGGACCGAACTGGTGGCCGCGTTGCGTGAGGTCTCGGTGCGGCAGTACGTCGAGGACACCCGCAATGCCAGCTTGCGCGGCATCTACAACGCCGTGCTCGACGCTTACCTCGGCGACCGGGGCTGGATGGGGCTGCACCGCGTCAAGGCTTACGGATTTTTGGAAATATCGTTCAAGGTTGGTCGGCAGGTGACGACCGGCGCCCGGTTCACCGGGTTGTTTAAGGACCGGACCTGGGACAAGGTGGACCGCGAGCTAGCCGTCGTCCGCGACGAACGCCGCCCGCCGGTTGGTCCTCCAGTGGTATTCGGAACGGCCCGTCGCGGTCGTGTCGTGACCGCGGAGTCGGGCCGCTGGACCTGCTATCTGGAGGTGGACGTCACCGGGCAGGGCGTACACCATTTGCCCGGTGACCGGGTCGGCGTGCTGGCCGAGAACGATGACGACCTGGTTCGCCGCACCGTCGTCGCCCTGCAGGCGACGGGCGACGAACTGGTGCGGCTCACCCCGGCCTGGCGAGCGGCGGTGGCCTGCCGGGAAGGCTATGACGAGGTGGACGTACTGCCGCTGCGGACCTTGCTGCGCTTCGCCCGGCTCAGGCCGATCGGGCGGGAGGTGGCGAAACGGCTGCTGAAACTGACAGCCGTCGGTGCGTGGCAGCGCGTGGTCGACGCCCGGATGGAGGACCAGTGGGAGCTGTGGGACACCTTGAACCTGCTGTACGCGGGCGGATATGACGTCACTCGGCTCTGGAAGGCCGATCCAAGCCACGACGATGCTTTCTGCGCGGTAATTCCGCCCGAACCATTCCGCCTGTATTCGATCGCCTCGGCGCCGCCGCCCGGCAAGCCCGCCACCACGCTGCGGCTAGTGGTCGCTGGCCTGGACTACACCTCCGCGCAGACGCCATGGTCGTACCCGCGGGAACGCCAAGGCACGGCATCGCACTTCCTGCGCCGGGTGAGCGCCGAGGGTCAGCACCGGCTGTCGCTGCAGATCGTCTCCACGCCTCGGTTCCGGCTGCCGGCTGACCCTGACCGGCCCGTTGTCATGTTCGCGGCCGGCTCGGGGATCGCCCCGTTCCTGGGGTTCGTCGCCGCGCGCACCGGGTCCGGCCAGAACCGTCTTTATCTGGGGATCCGGACGCCGGAAGCATTCGTCGAGCGCGCAGACCTGGACGCGGCGGCAACCGCGGGCTGGCGAACTCTCCGTCGCGTTCTCCCGCGCCGATTCCGCGATCAGATTCGACGGCCGACGCCATGTCGTCGAGGCCGGACAGCGACGCCGGGTCGACGACGTGATCCGCGCCGAGGCGGACGCACTCTGGGAGCTGCTGAGGTCCACCGACGACGGCGGCCGCGGCGCATTCGGCTACGTGTGCGGCAGCGCCACGTTCGCCGCATCCATTCGCCAGGCGCTGACCGACATCGTGCCTGGCGACGGCCGCGAATTCATCCGCCAGCTGGTAGCCGACGGGCGTCTGGCCGAAGACGTCTTCACCACCTATCTAGGCCACGCGCAGCAGGGACCCCGCTTCGAGGTGTCGGATCTGGCGCAGCACAACACCGCCGATGCGGGCTACTGGATGGCGATCGGCGGCGCGGTATTCGACGTCAGCGAATTTCTTCACCTGCACATCGGCGGGCCGCACATCATCCGCGATCACGTCGGGCTCGACGCGACCGCGGCGTACCGGCAAGTGCTGCACCACGCGCACGCCGAGATCGACTCTCAGCTCGCGATGTACCAGATCGGCCATCTGCGCCGGCTGCGGTTCGGCGCCCGCTGGGGCGTGGTGCTTACCGAGGACGGTCTGCACGCACTGCCGCTTGAGGAACTGTTCCGGACCTGGGTACGGTTCGTGTACCTGCTGGTCGGCATGGAAAATGCGCTGACCGCCGACTACGGATTCACCACATCGATCAGCACCTCGGGCGAAAATCCCCTGGAGCTGACGCCCTTCAAGGCGCAGTACGTCCTCGAGGCGCACCGGCGGTTCCTGATTAGTTATCTGAACGGGCTGGTGCATGAGGATCTGCGCACCCTGTGGCAGCGTACTGTCGGCTTCTGCGACAGCCGCACCGACATCCGGTCCTTCGACACCGATCTCGCCGCCATGTCAGCGCACGCCGATGCCGGACTGATCCGCGGTTCCGCAACCGCGGTCAAGGAACTGCTGCTCGCCGGGGATGACTTCCGGCGGGTCACGGCGCTGTGCCGCCTCTACAGCCACGCCGACGTCCAGCTACTGCGCGACCTGAAAACCGCTGTGCTCGAAGGAGTCCGGGCGTTCGAGATTCACGAGGCCGACGTCGTCGAGCAGGCGGGAGCCACGCTGCTGACCGCGGCGCATGAAGCGCTCGCCGCGGTCTCGGCTTACTATCAGCGTCTCGCCCAGCAGACCCGCGGCCACGGCATCACCACCGACGCGGTGGCCGAGGAGCCAATCCCGGCCGACCGGGGCCTGCCTGGCCACGGCGGTCCGCTGCCCCTTGCCGACTGACGTTGTGGCACGCTGCCCAGGATCGCACCGGCCGCCGACATATCATCACTTTTGGTGGTCAATATGCCAGATTTGCCAGGTTTTGTTCCGCACAAACTGATGATAAGCCGTCTCATCCGGGGGGATAGTCGCGCTGCGGGAAAATGGGGCCGGGTGCGGGCGGGTGCGGGGTGACTGCGTCGTGGTGGCGGGTGCGGGTGCGGGGGTGCGGGCGGGGGCGGGAGGATGGGGGCGGGCTGCCCGTGACGCCGGCGCACTTTGGGACGCGAGCCCGTTGATAAGCCTGGCGCCGGGGCCTTGACCTGAGGGTCGTTTCTTGTTGCCTTGAGCACGACGGTCAGTATTCCGGCGATTGCAGCCAGATGACCGGGGCCCCCGGGCAGCCCGCTGGTTATCCCTTCGGTTCGAGTGTAGGAGGCCGCGGTGGGCAAGCCGCAGGTGATCGCAGATGAAGTGCATGAACGGGTTTATGAGCGGGTGGCCGCTGTGGACGTGGCGAAGAAGGACGGGGTGGTGTGCACCCGGCTGCCGGACCGGTCCGGCCGGCGGCTGTCCAGGTGCTGGACGGTGGCGGCGACGGCGGGCGCGGTGATGGCGCTGGCCGCCGAGCTGGCCGGCCTGGGGATCGAGAAGGTGACTTTGGAGTCGACGTCGGATTACTGGCGGATCTGGTTCTACCTGTTCGAGGCGGCCGGGCTGGACGTGCAGCTGGTGAACGCGAGCCAGGCGAAGAACCTGCCCGGCCGGCCGAAGACGGACAAGCTGGACGCGATCTGGCTGGCCCGGCTGACCGAGATGGGGCTGCTCCGCGCTAGTTTCGTGCCGCCCGAGGGGATCCGGGCGCTGCGGCAGTACGCCCGGACCCGGACCCGGCTGGTGCAGGACCGGACCCGGTACTGGCAGCGGCTGGAGAAACTCCTCGAGGACGCCCTGATCAAGGTCTCGGCGGTGGCGTCGAAGATGACCACCAGATCGGTGCGGGACATGCTCGAGGCCCTGATCGGCGGGGAGCGGGACCCGCAGGTCCTGGCCAGGCTGGCCCGCACCCGGATGCGGGCCAAGCACGACGCCCTCGTCGCGGCGCTGGACGGCCGGTTCCAGGATCATCACGGCGAGATCGCCCGGATGCTGCTGGACCAGATCGACTTCCTGGACCGGCAGGTCACCCGGCTGGACATCCTGATCAGCGAGCAGCTCGCCTCGATCCCCGAAGCCTGGGGAGCTGACAGCGACGGCGTCACCGGCCCGGCCGCCGGCACCAGCCCCGGCGCGGCCGCGCTGCCCGCCGATGCCCGCCTGGATGAGGTCCCCGGCATCACCGTGGAACTGGCCCGCTCGATCATCTCCGAGACCGGCCTGGACATGACCCGGTTCCCCAGCCCCGATCACCTGGTGTCCTGGATCGGGTGGTGCCCCCGCACCATCCAGTCCGGCACCCGCACCCGGTACGGCAAGAAACCCGGGAACACCTGCCTGCGCGGCTACCTCGGCCAGGCCGCCGCCGGCGCCGCCGGCACCGCCACCTTCCTCGGCGAGCGGCACGCCCGCATCGCCCGCCGCCGCGGCCCGGCCATAGCCCAGGCCGCCACCGCCAGATCCATCGCCGTCATCATCTGGCACCTCCTGCACGACCGCGACGCCCGCTACCGCGAACTCGGCCCGGACCACTACCAGAACCGGACCGACAAGCACAAGAAAACCCGCAACCACGTCCGCCAGCTCGAAGCCCTCGGCTACACCGTCACCCTCACCGCAGCCGCCTAGCCGGACACGAACCCCGCATCACCGGCGAGCCGCGCAAGAGCCGGCTCCGCCGGCGCTGCCGCGCGCCCAGCTGAGGTCCTATATTTTCCGGTCAGTCGTCGGGCGGGCGTCAGGAACGTTCGACCCCCTAGCGGGCTTGGGTGCCACGCCGAGGAGGTCTATGTTCATATGAGGACATATCTGGGCTCATGACCGGTACTCGGTGCGGTAGCGGGGCGGCGCGAGTCCACTCATCCGGCAGACGCGGGAGGCGGCACATGACGACAGACACGACGAGCACGCCAGCACTGATGATTCCCGAAGACATCGCCAGACTTCGCCAGGTGTCGGACGCGCAGGTGTCGCCGACGGGATCGGCTATCGCTTTCACCGTCAGTGACCCCGATATCGAGTCGAACACCTACCGACGCCGGATCTGGCTGGCCCCGACCGACTCGGCGGAGGGCCAGCCGCACCCCTTCACCGGCCAGGGGCACGAAGCGCTGCCCCGGTGGTCACCTGACGGCCGGCGGCTGGCCTTCGTCTCCGCCCCGCCAGGGAATGGTCCGTCGGAGATCTGCGTACTGCCGGTCGCCACCGCGGGCGAGCGCATGGTTGTGTGCTCCTGGCACGGCCCGATCACCGAACTGGCCTGGTCACCCGATGGCAGCCGGCTCGCATTCGTGGCGCGCGACCCCGACGTGGAGCAGTACGGCAAGCCGGGGCAGCCGCGGGAAGCCAAAGACATGCCGCCCCGCCGGGTGACGCGCCTGATTTATCGCCTGAACGCGGCCGGCTGGACGTTCGACCGCCCGAACCGGATCTTCGTGGTGGCGGCTGACGGCTCCTCCGCGCCACGCACCGTGACACCGGGGCCATTCCAGGCGGATGGCCTGGCCTGGTCGCCCGATAGCAGCAAGATCGCTTTCACGTCCGCGCGCCACGACACCTGGGACCTCGATCTCGCCAACGATCTCTGGGTCGCGCGGGTCGACGGGACGTCCGAGCCGGAGCGCCTGACTAACGCCGGATCGGTGTACGCGCGTCCGTCCTGGTCGCCGGATGGGCGGCGGCTGGCTTACTACTTCAACCCCACCCCGCTGGAGCACCCTCGTCACCGTCAAGTCGGCGTCCTTGAGCTCAGTTCGCGACAGCACCAGGTCCTGACCGCGAGCCTCGACCGAAACTGCCAGACACTTGGCCTGCTCGTCGCTCCGTCCTGGATCGGGGATCATCTGCTGTTCCTGGCCGAAGACAGCGGCAACGTCCGCCTCTATCAGGCGAAGGCCGACGGTACCGAGAAGCCGGAACTCATCGTTGGCGGCGACCTCTGGATGTCTGAGTGGAACTGGGCCGCCGGAACGCTAGCGTTCATCGCTGCCACGCCCACCAGCACGGGCGAACTGTTCGTCAAGAGCCTCAGCGCGGATAACCCGCAGAACGGGCAAATCCAAGAGCACCGGCTCACCAGGCTGACCCAGCCATTCGCTGACGCGGTCAGCCTCGGCTTTCCCGAGCGGTTCATTGCCCGCTCCGCTGACGGCAGCGAGGTGGAGTGCTGGGCAATTCCGCCCGCCGGAGCACGCCCTGGCGAAAAGTACCCGGCGCTGCTGAACGTTCACGGCGGACCGTTCACTCAGTACGGCAACCGGTTCTCCGATGAGTTCCAGCTCGAGGCCGCCGCCGGCTTCGGCGTCCTGTACTCCAACCCGCGCGGAAGTTCCGGGTACAGCGAGCAGTGGGGCCGGGCAGTGCGGTGGCCCGAGTGCGAGAGCGATCCTGGCACCGGTTGGGGCAGCGTCGACTTCGACGACGTGATGGCCTGCGTCGATACCGCCTGCGAACGTTTCGACTGGATTGACCCGGCCCGGCTGGGCATCCTCGGCGGCTCCTACGGCGGTTACATGACCTCCTGGGCGGTCGGACACACCGACCGGTTCAAGGCGGCATGCTCGGAACGGGCCTGCAACAACCTGACCACGATGGAGCATAGCGCCGACATCGCCGGGTTCATGCGCAGCTATGTCGGGCGTGATCATCTCTCGGCTCCGGAGGCCTACGCCCGGCACTCACCGGTCACCTACGTCAAAGACATGACGACTCCGCTGCTGATCCTTCACGCCGAAGATGATCTGCGCTGCCCGATCGCCCAGGCAGAAGAACTGTTCGTCGCCTTGCGGATGCTAGGCCGCGAACCGGTGATGGTGAGGTTCCCGGCCGAGAATCACGAGCTCAGCCGAGGCGGGTCACCAAAGCACCGGATCATGCGCGCCAACCTGATCCTGGACTGGTTCCGCGAGCACCTGTGAACTGCCTGCACAACAGATCGTCGGTGATCCGTGGTCAGCTCCTCGGGACGGCTCGATGCTGCCGCGCCGCCGTCGGCCTGCATCGCGATTATCGGCGTCGGCACCGCCACAGCAGGTAGGTCGGAACCGCGGCCGGCGGCTCAAGGAACCGATCAGGCTGCAGGCCGGCGTCGAGCAGTCCGTTCAGGATCGTGGAGAGCTTGCGATGGGTCGCCCCGACTCGGATCCGGACACCGCCGGGGCTGTGGTCCGGCGAGGTCCACCAGCCCTCCGCCTCGTAGCCGCCGGCAGGCCAACTGCTCCGTCCCACGCCGTTGCCGGGAAAGCACGGGTGCACGACGGATGCCACCAGCCAGCCGCCCGGCCGCAGCACGGCCGCGATGGTCGCGAGCGTACCCGCGAGGTCGTCGATGTCCATGAGCGCGAGGTCGCAAGTGCAGCCGTCGAACGGCTGCCCGTCCCACCAGGCGGGAGGCCCGGTGACGTCCGCGCAGACATACTCGATGCCTTCACAGCCGCGGGCGCGGGCCTTGTCGAGCATCGCGGAGGACAGGTCCAGGCCAACCGCGATCGCTCCGGCGCCCGCCAGGCGCCTGGTCAGCCGCCCCTGACCGCACGCCACGTCGAGTACCCGGCTGCCTGCGACGGGCGGCAGCAGTTCCAGATACTCAGCGATGAGGCCGGGGCCGTCACCTGCCCACTGCTCGTACCATTCCGCGAACTCGTCATATCTCGCCTGCGTCTGGGCCACTCCCTCACGCTAGCGCGAAGACCGCCGCCACCGCCGACCACCATGGCGCTGCCATTCTTGCCGCCGCTCAACGGCAGTTGCCGGGGGGACCGTTTTGACAGGCTCGCGCCCGCGATAGACGAGGCCCGCCGTGAGAACGATGCCGAGCGCCACTGCAGGACGTGCGATCGCGCAATTCGTCGCAGGTTCAGTACCGGCCGTATTGCTGGTCCCATAGATGGTGCGCTTGCTGTTGGGCCTGCTGCCTGGCCTGCTCGCGGTCCAGGTGGCCGAAACGTCCGCTCTCGAAGTGTTTGTCAATCTCGGCAACGGCGAAGCCGGCCAGCAATTCCTTGGCGAGCGCGTGGTGCTCGTCGACGCCCTCGCGCTCGCGGTGGTGTTCATACATCCGCATCGCCTCGAAGCCAGCCGCGCCCGCCAGCAGCTCGTGCGTGATGTTGTGGTGCGGTGCCCCGCCGCCATAGACATGGTCGTGTGCGCCCTGGGCGCCAAGCCGGTCAAAGAGTCCCATAGCCCGCAACCTAGCCCAGCGCGCGAGACACCGGTGGCAGTTCGCCCTCCCCCGCCAACAGCGTGGGACCCTCGTTGTCGCTATGGCAGCAGCGTGGGACCCTTGCTGTCGTCGGCCGCACCCCAGCACCCAGCAGCGGTGGTAACGCTCGCAGATCCCTGCGAGCGCGGCAAAATGGTGCGCCTAGGCGATCGAGTGGCGGGTTTGCAGGCACGCACGGCAGCTCCGAGGATCCCGGACTTGACCGCCGTCGGAGGCGCTGTTGCTGCTCCTGGATAGAGTGCGCTGGTGACTAATGAGATTCAACGCCCTATCCGTGTCGGCCTCCAGATCCACCCGCAGCACGCCGACTACGCGTCGATCCGGCGCGCCGCAGCGCAGGCCGAGGACCTGGGCGCCGACATCGTGTTCAACTGGGATCATTTCTATCCCTTGTATGGTGAGGCCAACGGCAAGCACTTCGAGTGCTGGACAATGCTCGGCGCCTGGGCCGAAGCCACATCCAGGGTGCAGATCGGCGCGCTTGTCACCTGTAACAGCTACCGCAACCCCGAACTGCTCGCCGACATGGCCCGCACGGTCGACCACATCAGCGGCGGACGGCTGATCCTGGGGATCGGCTCTGGCTGGTTCGAGCGGGACTACGACGAGTACGGCTATGAGTTCGGGACCGCTGGCGGCCGCCTCAATGACCTCGCCGAGGCGCTGCCACGAATTGAGAAGCGCCTCGGGCGGCTTAACCCGGCACCAACCAGGGACATCCCGGTCCTGATCGGCGGCGGTGGGGAAAAGAAGACCCTCAGGCTGGTGGCCAAGCACGCCGACATCTGGCACTCGTTCGCCGACTTCGAGGCGCTTGAGCGCAAGTCGGCGATCCTTGCTCAGCACTGCGCCGACGTCGGCCGCGATCCTGCCGAGATCGAGCGCTCAGTGGGCGTGGGCAGCGAGCTTGGGGCACCAGACGAGGCCGGGCCAAAGCTGGTTGACCTGGGAGTGACCCTGTTCACCGTTGGCGTCAACGGACCCGTCTACGACCTCGGTGAGCTGCGTTCCTGGATCGAATGGCGAGACAAGCAGAACGGCTGAGGCTTAGTCGTTCGGCGTCGGCCGGATGGCAATAAGATCCGCATGACCACGGCATCGCACGATCCAGGGCGGATGCGCACAACGTCCGCGGGGATGCGCGTGACCTGCGCCATGGCTGGCGGCGTCGCGGCTGGAGCGGTCGCCGCGCCGTTCATGCTGCCGGTGGCGGCGATTCTGATCGGCTGGGACGTGGCCGCCCTGATCTTCCTGGCCTGGACGCTTGGCGCGGTCTGGAACCTGGACGCCGGACTGACCGAGCATCTGGCGAAACGGGAAGACCCGAGCCGGACGGTTGCCGAGCTGGCGATACTTGGCGCGGGTACTTTCATGCTCGTGGCCGTCGGCTTCGCTCTGCTCCGTGCAGGCGAGGCGACTGGAGCGATGAAGGCCTTCCTGATCGGGCTGGGCGTGATCAGCGTCGCGGTGTCCTGGGCGGTCGTGCACACCGTATTTATGCTGCGCTACGGACGCAGCTATTACACCCGGCCAGCCGGCGGGGTTGATTTCAACGAGCACGAGCCGCCGAACTACCTGGACTTCGCGTACCTTTCGTTCACAATCGGAATGACTTTTCAGGTTTCAGATACAAACATCACATCAAAACGGATCAGGTGGATCGCACTACGTCACGCTCTGCTGTCTTTCTTCTTCGGCGCGGTCATTCTCGCGGTGGCGATCAACGTGGTTGCCAGCCTGTTCTAAAAAGCTGCTGTCGAACGTGACACGGACAGCCCAAAGCAGTCCCCTACTGGATGAGCAGTCCGGCGATGAGAAGCTCGACCAGGTGGCGGGGGTCGTACCGAGGGTCATTGCCAGCTCCGGCGCAGAGATTCCCGACGCCGCGGAGCAGTTCGTAGGCATCGAGGCCGAGGCGGATCTCGCCCGCCGCAGCGGCGGCCTCAAGGAGTTGCCCGCACACGGGGACCAGGCGGTCGATGAAGTAGGCGTGCAGCGCCTGGAAGGCGGCGGCGTCGGACCGCAGAACTTCCGCCAGACCGTGCTTGGTGACCAGAAAGTCGACGAACATGCCGATCCAGCTGGCCAGCGCATCGTGCGGTCTGTCGCGCTCGGCCAGCAGGACAGGGCCCGCCTGCGCGCACGCCTCGATTTGGTGCCGGTATACGGCGACGATCAGGTCGGCTCGGGTTGGGAAGTGCCGGTAGATCGTGCCGACGCCGACGCCGGCCCTGGCCGCGATGTCCCGCACTGGCACGTTGACGCCGGACTCGACAAACGCGGCAGCGGCCGCGTCCAGCAGCGTCGCCTCGTTCCGCCGGGCATCGGCCCGCTTCCGCGGTGCCGCCGCCCCCGATCCGCCCTGGCCGTCGGCCACCGCCCAGTTACCTCCATCACCCGGCTTGTCAAACGGAACAAGGTTCCGTATCGTTGCTATCGGAACACGGTTCCGTTTTCTGAGCATGCCAGATCCGGCCAGCCGGCGCCAAGTCGCGCATCCCAGGCTCGCCTCACCTCACGGAGAACCCCATGCCGCACGCACCTGCGCCGAGTTTCGGAATCACGACCGCCCCGATGCAGGTCAGCTACCAGGACATCTTGCGGGTGTGGCGCGAAGCCGACGCCATACCGGAAATCGAACACGCATGGCTGTTCGATCACCTCATGCCGATCGCCGGCGACCCCAACGGTCCGATCTTCGAGGGCTGGACCCTGCTGTCGGCCCTCGCCGCCCAGACTGAGCGACTGCGCCTAGGACTGCTGGTCACCAGCAACAGGTTCCGGCCGCCCGCGATGCTGGCCAAGATCGCCACGACCGTCGATATCGTCTCCGGCGGACGGCTCGACTTCGGCATTGGCGCGGGGTCGCGCCCCAGCCACCCACTGGCCCGCCGCGAGTACGAGGCACATGGCCTGCCCTTCCACGATTTCCAGCACTCCGTGCAGGACCTCGCCGACGCCTGCATAATCATCCGGCGGCTGTGGACGCAAACCGAGCCATTCGACTTCCATGGCACCCACATCGACCTCACCGGCGCGTTCGGCAACCCGAAGCCTGTCCAGCACCCGCACCCGCCAATCCTCGTCGCCGGCCGCTCGGCCGCAGTGCTCCGCGTGGCCGCCGAACACGCGGACCTATGGAACATCCCGGGCGGCGACACCGCCGACGCCGCCCAGCGCAGCGCGCTGCTGGACCGCTACTGCACCGAGATCGGCCGCGATCCCGCCGCCATCACCCGCTCGATCCATCTGCACGCGTCCTACGACCAGCCCGACACCACCCGGAACGCCATCAGCGAAGCGCTTGACGCGGGCTTCCGGCACATCACACTCGGCCTGCCAGCCAAGCCTTACCCACCCGGCGTCGCGCGGTGGGTAGCGGATGAGATCATCGCGAAGTCGGTGTAGCAGTTCGGCCGCAGCGGGAGAGGAGCCCGCGCGGGCATATACCCTCCTGTGCATAGGTGAATTTATAACCTAAGCACGGATTGCCAGAATAAAATAGGGCATGCCTAACCGGCAATATGCCAGTATCAATCAATATGGAAGTAAAAACAAAGCCGAGCGTGAACAAATCTCAGCCGACTCACATCCCAGCCTGGGCGGTGCCGAAGGCCATCGTGCCGGTGCAATAACATTGCGCATTCTTAGCCGGATTATCAGGTTTCTCGCCGACGCCGATCGCCTGTTCCACACTGGCGTGAACGCGGACTACGTCGATCAGGCGGCTCAGCACGAAAACGCGCTGTACCAGCGGCCGCGGGGCGGCGAGCAGCAGGTCACCGCCGGCCTGCCGAACCCGCCGCTGCGCTCGCGCGAGCGCTGCCGCGCCCCTGCAGTCGATAAATGCCAGGTCAGCCAGGTCGACGACCATCTTCCTCCGGCTGCCTGCCGCCGCCTCAAGCGCGACGGCTACTTCCGCGGCGTCTGCCAGGTCGAGCTCGCCGCGCAGCGCGACGATGAGATGATTGGCGCATTCACGGACTACCAGATCCACGCTGAACATCGACGGCACCCTCCCGCGAGTGCAGCAAGGCGAGGTCCAGGCCCGGCAGCTGAATTCACTAACCTATGGCGATCACACTACGCCGGATTCCGGCCTGTGTTAATTGCCAGAGCTAGGCAGTTTTTTCGGCGATTGCCATTTCCTGGCCGTAAGTCATATATTTCTGCGGTCGCTGGCGTCACGGCATCATGACCACCCGCGGCGGGTCGGCCAGTGTCACGCGGCTTGGTCTCTAAGCGGTGACGAGGTCGTTGTTTAGGGGCTGGTGATCGCTGGCGTAGACGGCTGGCTCGGCCGAAGCCGGAAGACCCTCATGGTCTTGGCAGGGCACCACCACGGTCCTGGGCCTACGGACCGTAACACTGATCTTGAACTGAGCTGCGTGAATATCTGAAGTACACTGGGGGCGAGTACTCCGAGTCACCAGAGACCCGCCCGGAGGTTCGGCCGAGGATCAGGGTCCATGACTCGCGGGAGACTCGCAGGATCGTACTCAACTCATGCGGTCAGGGCGAGCAGCACCGCTTAGGAGAAGAGATCATGACGATCAAGGCGCTGAAGACAACGCCTCGCGAGCGGTCCTCATCACAGAATGGCCTGCCTGAGTCTGTGCCTTACGTGTACCGTCAGCAAAAGCGCCGCAATACCTATGCCGCCCGTATAGCTCAGCGAAATGCCCAAGTATGGGGACAGCCACCTGCCGTCGCGGCCGGTGCGGGCGAAGCGTTCGGCGTTGTCGCCGACGCTCCCGGAGCCGAACACCACGTCAAATGCTCCGGTGAACTTTGCGTCCCGGCCGAGCATCAGGAACCGGAACCCGCTGATCGAGTCGCTGGAACTGGCTAGGCCGGGAAAGCGCAGAGGCAGCGACAACGCCGGCCCGCTTCACCGCCGCAGGTTGCCTTCGGCCGCCGCCGTCTCTTCCTTATCCGGCAGGCCGCGGACCAAGCCTATCAGTGCCACGGCGATGGCGGCGCCGATGAGGTCGCCGAAAACATACACCCACCAGCCCGTCAGGTCAGCGCCGATGATGTCAGGTCCGAGGGTCCGGGCGGGATTCATGGACGAGCCGCTGATGGGGCTGGCGAACAGCCCGAGCAGCGCGACCGTCGAACCGACCGCGATGGCGGCGTTGTGGCCGATGCTCCGCCCTCCCGTCGCCGTATGGAGGATCACGCTGACGAGAATCGCTGTCAGGACGATCTCCATGACGAACGCCCGCCAGTCTCCGCCGGGCTTGGCGATCGGGTAGTTCCCGCCCGCGCTGACATGGCCGAACACGATTTGCAGGAACAACGCGGCACCGATAGCGCCAGCGAACTGAGCCGCCCAGTACGGCAGAACCCAGATCCGCGGGAACACCCGGCGGCCAGCGAACGCGGCGGTCACCGCAGGATTGATATGGAGTCCGGACAGCGGGCCCCAAGCATAGATCAGCGCCATCACCAGCGCGCCTGGCGCGATCACCGCCGCCGCCCGGCTGATCGGGCCGCCCCCGGCGTAACGATTGATCACTCCCGACCCAGCGGCCACGGTCACCAGCAGGAAGGTCCCGGCGAACTCGATAATCACCCTGATCCACAGCGGCCGCTGCTTGAGCGTGTCCTCATCGAACCGGATCAGGTAACGCCGCCTAAGTGCGGCATCGCGCTGCGCATCCTGGCCACCGGCATCTGCATCAGTCATGATCACCTCGCGCTGGGCGTCCCGTGTCCGACGTCAGCCTGGCCGACAAGACGTAGGCCACCACGACCGCGACGATGGCAAGCGGCATCACCGCGAGCCCGTCCGACGCCAGCAGCAAGGTGGCCAGCAAAACCGCGGTCAGCGGCAGTCGCAGCATCACCGCGGCCATCGCGCCTATGCCCATGGCCACGCCGTCGACTAGGGGCAGGCCCGGAAGGTGAGACAACGCGACCCCGCCCGCCGCGCCGAGGAACATGGCCGGGAAAGTAGGACCACCGCGGAATCCGCTCAGCGACACGCCGTAGGCGATCCCCTTGCATGCCAGCAAGAGCACCAGCGCTCCCACTGTGTAGCTGGCGCTGTGGTCAATGAACGGTCCGAGTGCCGATTGCCCGGAGAACAATACCTCCGATGAACCCTTGCCGGTGGCGGCGGCGAACGCGATCGCCAGGCCCGCGACCGCTAGACCCGCCGCCGGCGTGATCAGCAGCATCCGGCGCTCGACATGAGGCCGCAGGAACAGCCCCAGCCAGCGGATCGCCGGCCCGACCAGCGCTGCCATAACCCCTACTGCCAGCGCCCACAAGAACTCCACTACCGTAGGCGATCCCACATGGGGCAAGCGTGGGATTGCTAGCGAAAAGGTCCCCAGGCCAGTCCAGGTACCCAGGCCAGTGAACACCAGTGCACCCAAACCGGCGGCCAGCAGGCCAGGCACCAGCACAAGCTCAAGCATGCCCCCGCTTAGCCCTGAGGCCTCCATCAGCAAGAACGCCCCCAGCAACGGCGAGCCGAGCAGCGTGCTGACCGCGGCGAAACTCCCAGCGGCTGCCACCACCGTGCTGGTGCGGGGCAGAGCGTCCCGTTTCACGAGGCGGACCGCGCAGACGCCGAGGCCGCCGCCGAGGGCGATCAGCGGCGCCTCGGGACCGAGCACCACCCCCAGGCTCAGCGTCGCCAGCGCCGCGAACACGATACCCGGAAGCTCGATCGGCGTCGGTGGCCCCGCACCGACTTTGAAGCCGTCGGCAGGCGAGTGACCACCCGTGCCGGGCAGGAACCGGATGGCGAGGCTGACCAGCACACCGGACAGCAGCAGCGGCGGGATCGGCCACCACAACGGCTCTCCGTGAAAACCCAGACTCCGGGGAAGATCAGTGAAAATCCACCCTTGCAGCTCGCTGACCAAAGCCAGGAAGAAGTACGCGATCACCGATACCGGCGCGCCGATAATCGCCGCGAGGATCAAAAGAGCCACGTAGTTACGGGAACGCAGCAGAGCAAGCGGATCGGAAGGAGTCGTCACCACACTCTCCTGGCTCTGGGCGTTGGCCCCGGCGGCCAGCACGACCGGGAGCAAGACAAGATTGCCGGGCAGTCGGCGTGAACGCTTCACCCAAACGGGGTGATGCAGCCGCCACCCGCGGGCCGCCGTTCGCTGGCCGGGACATGGGTGGGGTTGGCGGGAACCCGGCGGCCGCGATGGATTCCCGGATCCATCGGCTCCGGCAGATCATGGGCCGCGATGGGATGCCGAATTCATACTTGTTTTCCCGACTGAATTGCCGAATCCATCGCACCGGCTGACGCCGCGCACGCGATGAATGCCCGAATCCATCGCACCGGCTGACGCCGCAGCCTGGCCTGCCAGAGCGACAGTGCCGGCCGGGGTGTCACATAAGCCGGGGCCTACCGAACAGGGTCGACGTCGAAGTCAAAGGTGCTCATCGGTTGGTGGCGCTGGCATTGATCATCCAGAGTTCGCCTTCGGTCTCGCTCTTCTGCCAGGAACATACGACCTTGGTACCCGAAGCATTGAATGTCGGCTCCACGCATTCCACGCCTGCCCCGCCAACCTGCCGGGCTTTGCCGGTAGCCAAATCGACTAGCCAAAGTCCGAGCGTGCCCCTGATGTTGCCGCCGATCACCACCGTCCGCTGATCACGGGACAGGGCATATCCGGTCAGGTGCCTGATACCACCGATTACCTTACGAGGCTGGCCAGCCAGATCCCACCGATACAGCCCCCAGGGCGCGTCCTCACGGGTTACCCCATCAGAAATACCCTGCACCGCCCCTGAAGCGACGAACATGAGTTCTCCGTCGGCCATCACAACCGGCGCCGTGGCCTTCCCGTACGCGGGACACGTTCCTAGACCCTGGTGCAACGCCTGCCCCATTCCCTGGTCTAGCCGCCACGAGTGTCCATCGATCGTCACCGGCTTGGGAAACTGACCAAGTGCCCGGTGAACTACAGGCCAGATAGCGCCGCACTCCCCGTTCTCATCGGACACGAAACCGTCGGCCAGTCCGGGTTTCCAGGCATAGAGGTTGATAGATGGAAGCTCAGGGAACCTGGCTAGGACCGACTCCACGCGCGTCTTGGTGTTCAGCGCCACGAGGTCATCGACTAGAGGCGCCGTTCCGCCCGGACGGCACGTTCGGTCAAGACCGAGACGCCCGTCCGGCAAGCTGGTCAAAGATCCGTAGTCCGCGCGCGGGCACACGCCAGACGGCTTCCAGCGCATCCGCTGCGCCTTGCCTCCCGGTCTCACCCGCCACAGCGAGTCCGTCAACGCATGGCCAGGCTGTGCGGTATTCGGCAGGAAGATGAAGTACAGATAGCCGTCTGGCATCCACACGGGCGAAGCCAGCGCACCGTCAGTCGGGGCGTTTAGCCGCACGCCGTTAGGCTGCGAGGAGAATCCGCTGGCGGTCGCGCAGCCAGAAAGAGCCGCTGACATCAACGCCAGGATCGCAGCGATCCGCGCGACCAGGCGTCTGCCTTCGCTCATCCGGTCAGCCAGCCAACCAAGTCCCGGACCCCCTTCACGGCGTAGCGACCTGCCTCCACCGCGCCCGAGGCCGCTTCGTTGTAGTTCCCAGTAAACCACCCCACACCTGTTTGGGTGATTCCGGACAGGATGTGGGCCCCGTCGTAGGTCGGGTCGAAAAAGCGCGGGTCAGTTGCGTCATTGGCAAGTCGCACGCAGATCTGGCCGCAGATGGCGTTGGCGACCGTATCGACGCCAGGCTGATGGCGTAGCGCCCATCGGTAGACCTGAGCGCCTACGCCAATGCTGAGTTCTTGCGGGGTCGGGTACGCGCCGTGAGCAGGGCCGACGTTCGTCATCCCGTACCAGGTTGAGGTGTCTTCCGCGTGACTCCACAGCTTGCGCTGAGTGTCATTGAAGACAAGGCCCTCTCGTTTGGTGTCCTGGAAGAACGCCGCCCATTTGACCGCGCCAGGGTTGCCTTGACTGTCTGTGGACCCCCTGGCCATAGCTAGACCGCGCTCGATGCCGTTCAGGATCGTTGAGTCCGTCCAGGACGACCAGCTGCCGTTGGTGCCCAGCTTGTCGTCTTCGAAGAAAGCAAGGACGCCAGAGATATTTCGGTCGAATGTCGAATTGATCTGGAAAGCCGGCCCGTAGTAGTTCAGGACCGACGTGATCCACACTCGGCGCTGCGGGATATTCATCGCCTGAATGACAACGATGGTGAGGCTCAGGCTCGGAGCGCTGTGGATGGGAGGCGCGTAGCAGTAGTAGCAAATGGGCGTAGGAGCGGCGTGGGTCTGTTGTGATGACCAGTGTTCGAGGAACTGGAAGGAGCCGCAGGGTCCGCCCGCGATGCACGGCATCAGGCCGGACGGGTCGGTCGCGCTGACCGGGTTGTCGCCGGCGTAGGCGTAGCCGTTGAGCTGTTGCGGTGCAGCGGTTTCCACGATGGCGTCGACAGAAATGAACCGGCCGAGACTGGCGTCGTAGTTCCTGGCCCCGACGATGACCAGGCCCGTGTTGGTGTCGGTGGGCTTGCCGAGGAACCCGTTGGTGTCGGGCCAGGTCCCTGTCGCGGTGCCGCGCGAGGCGCCGAACGGGGTTTCCTCGCGCCAGACCGGATTCTGGCAGGTGTAGTCCAGGACGAGCAGGCTGGTGCCGCGGGTGTCGGTGAGCTCGAAGCTATAGGCGTTGCCGGCGCCAGTGCGCACAGCGGTGCCGCCACCTGGCAAAGCCAGGAACCTGGTACCGGTCACCGCGCCACTCGCAGTGTTCAGGACCAACTGCTCGCCGAAGATGAACAGGGTGCTCTGGCCCGGATCCTTCTGCAGCAGGAGGTTGCCTTCCGCGTCGTAGACGTAGTTCGTGGTCCCCGCCGAGGTGGTATCGGACTTGAGCTTGCCGTTGTCATACCAGGCAAGGGTCTGGTTCCCTGACGGCAGGTTCCTGGCCAGGGTGTTCCCGTCGGCGTCGTAACTGTAGGTCGAGGTGCCCGCGCCCGGGCCGGTGGTGAACGCGGAGGTCAGGGTGTCAGGCTGGTTCTTGCTGTTGCCGTTGTAGGCATAAGTCGCGAGGGTGTCGGTGCCGCCGGTCACCGAGTGCTGGGTCTGGCTCTGCTCGTCTCCAAGCGGGTTGTAGGTCCAGGACGTCCAGTACGCGCCCGCGGTGATCCCGTCGCCCACGGTTCCGCCGGTTCCCGTGGACGGCCCCGCCGTGCAGGGATGAGAGCCGTCGGTGGTCCAGGCTTGGGTCAGCCGCTGCAGCAGGTCGTAGCCGAAGCACTGCAGCTCGGTAGCGCTGCCATTCCTGACGTCTTGCTGGGAGGTGATGTTCCCGGACGCGTCATAGGCGTAAGAGGTGTCGTCATACGGAGTGGAAGTGATCGCGGTGTTGGCGACCTTGGATTCGGCCAGCATGCCGGTGTGCGGGTCGTAGGTGTTGGTGACGTAGGCGTTGTTCGTACTTGAGCCGATCTCTTCCTGCGCCACCTGAGAGAACGCGGTGTAGACGGTCGGCTGGGTGTAGGTGGCCAGGCCGGAGGACAACGTGGATGGCAGGTCGAACGAGGCGATGTAGCCATGAGTCACTGTCTCGGCCGGCAGCGCCCCGCCGTTCGGGGAGGCGGGGTAGGTGTCACGGAATGGCAGCCCCGTGGTGGCGGTGTAGCTGTGGGACAGCGTGTAACTGCCGGCCAGGTTCCCCTCCGCCGACGGGATCGTGACCTTCTCCCCCAGCGACTCGCCGAACGCATTGAATCCGGTCTGCTGGAACGTGTAAGTGTTCCCGTTATAGGTCGAGGTCTCGGTGGTCACCTGACCGACCGGGTTAGTCATCCCGGGCACCGCGTTGTTGGAATTGTCATACGTCCACGACGCGATCTGCGGCGAGCTCGTCGACGTACCGTCGTACTCCCCTGTCCTGCGGCTCAGCGGATCGTAGGTGTAAGTGATGGCGTGCCCGAGCGCGTCGGTGGCGGACGTCAGGTTACCGTCCGCGTCGTAGCTCATCGTCGTGGTGCCGGCATTCGGTGTGGTCGTCGTGATCGCCTGGCCAAGGGAGTTGTAGGTGCGGGTCCACTGCTCGCCGGTGGACACGTCCTTGATGGCCGAAAGCCAGCCTCGGGCTTCATAGGAGTACGTGGTCGCCTGCGAAGCCCCGCCGGCCAGGCTGACCGTGGCGAAACCTCCCGCGTTGGTGCCCGTGGTCACCGTCGGGGCGGTGGTGTAGGAGTCCAGCTCGGTCTGCCGGCCGACCGCGTCGGTGGTAACGGTGGTCGGGGTGCCACCGGCCGGCGGAACGATGGTGACCTTGTCCCCGGTGTACGCGCTGTAGGCGATCGAGTTGACCGCGGAGTTGTCATAGGAGGTGACGATGACCGGCCGGCCGAGCCCGTCGAACTGGGTATAGGTCTGGTTCGGGACCTGACTGTCTGGCACCGTCACGATTGTCGAGCCCGGGTTCGCGCCTTGGTCCCACCAGTTTGTATTGGTCTTCCACTGAAAACCCCGGCTGTCATAGAAATTATCGGTGACCAGCATCCCGCCCTGCGGGGTTGGCACCTGCGTTTGGCGTAGCCGCAGCAGCGAGTCATACAGCGCGGTGGAAGTGAGGTAATTGCCCGAGTCGTTCAGCCGCTGCGTGGTCACTACCGATGGCCCGCTGTTCGACAGCGCGTAGGAGTAGACCAGGCTCGCCGCCGTGCTGGTGGCCCGACCGTTCTCCCATACCCCGACAAGCCGGCCGAGCCCGTCGTAGTGCATGTTCGTCACGATGCCGTTGACATCGGTGGTCTGGACGGGCAGGCTCCGCGCCGGGTCCAGGCCGGTCGTCACGACGTGACCGAGCGGGTTGGTGACGGTCTCACCAGTCGTGTTGCCATTAGTCATCGTGTAACTAGTGACGGTCGGAGTGTAAGCGCTGCCGTTGTACCCGCCGTTGCCGTCATATGCCTTGATCATCCGGCCGTATGAGTCATAGACCGCCGCGGACGTGGTCTTGTAGGTGAATGTCCCGCCGGAGAACCCGGTCGCCTCCCGCACAACCGACACGTCGCCCAGCGTGGGGGTGGTTTGCGGCCAGGCCGGGGATGCGGGCTGCGGCCAGGTCGTGGCCAGCGTCGGGTTGTCGTAGAACGTGCGGGTATCGGAGACGATAGTGGACTGGGCCCGTCCCGACGGCGCGGTCAGCGCGTTCACCTGCCCGCTGCCGGGCGCCGATGACCCGTTCGGGTTGGATCCGCCGCAGGGCAGCGCGTCGGTCTCGGTCTCGGCCGCCAAGCCGGTCAGGTTTTCCCCTACGTTCGCTGGAGCGTAGGTCGTATAGGTACACCGCTGCTGCGAGGTGTCGTTCAGGTCGCCGTGCGCGAAGACGAACAAAGGCAGGCCCGCGGTCGGGCTGGTCAGGTTCGTGTCGTAGCTGGTGTCGGTCTCGGTTTCCCGCCAGGTGGTGGAGGCGTCGGTAATCGCCTGCCGGGTCCAGTCCTCGACCTGACCGGCGAAGTTCGCGGTCAGGGCCGGCAGCCCTTGGGCCGTCCGCGTCCTGGTGGCCGCCGCCGGCGACACCCAGTACGAGTCAATCGTCGAATTGTCCACCGGCCCGCCCGGGTAGGTATAGGCGGTGGACTCGAGCACGTCACCGGCGAGCTGGTTGATGTCGTCGTGGGTCTTGGCCTGCGAGTCGGGCAGGTCGACCTCGGTGGTGTTGTTGTCATCGGACATGCCCTGGTAGTACGTGGTCTCGGTCTCGGTCTTCGGATCGGTCCCAGTCCCGTTGTAGGAGATCACATCCTGGTAGCCGCGCCATTGGCCCCAGGTCCGGTACTTGGTCTTGACCACCTCGTTGTCGTCGTAATGCCAGGCCGGCTTGGTATAGGTATAGGAGGTGAACGTGCCCGGCGACCCGCCTGCCGGATCCGATACGCTCACAGACTGCACCGCGTACTTGTTGAACCAGTCCTCACCCAGGTTCCCGGGCGTGAACGCCCCCCAGTACACCGGGAAGCAACTCGTGTGGTTGTCCGACGGCGACGGGTACGGCCCGCCCGGCGTGCAGGCATTGACCTGCTCGTACGTGACCGAGATGACCGCGCCGGTCTCGGTGCTGACCTGGGTGATCCGGTATCGGTCAAGCGCCGGGTTGTTCCCTGGATTCGTCCGGTTCCCAAGCTGCGACCCGGCCAAGCTCAGCTTCGGCAGCGTGACCGCGGAGCCGCCCGCCGTGGTGTCGGAGCCGGTACGGGTCACCGAGTCCAGCCATAGCGCCGGGCTCGTCCCGTCGCCGGTCGCCGGGAAATGCTGCGCCAGCGCCCAGGTGTCCACAGCCACGTACGCCGACCCGTTCCACTGCGACGCCGTCACCGACGCCAGCCGCAGCGTTGACCAGAACGACGGCGCCGTGGTCTGGCACGAGGCCCCCGCCGCGCAGTTATCCGCCGTGTACGGCACGTCCAGCCAGTTCTTCGCGTTCGCCGAGTTCAGCGGATCACACGTTCCGGTAAAACACCGGTCACCCGTAGCAAAGCTCACTTGATCCGGCGCATGCCCGTTATAGGCGTTCCCGTCAGCGAACCCGTAATCAATATGATCCAGATGAGAATCCCGGATATACGACACCGCGCTCGTCGTCTTGCCGTTCTCGGCATACGCGTTCGAGTCCTGCTTGTAGTAATACGCCATCGCGTCGCCGTGCAGGTCCTTGACATAATCCAGGTTCCACCGGTACGCCATCACGCACACCGACGACGACCACGTGCTGTCATAACACGGATCCCCGCTATGCGCCGAGAACACCGGCACCGAATCCACCGAATTCGTCTCCGGGTCCCCGCCTGCCCACCCCGGCAACTGATTCAGCCCGAACGAATACGTCGTCCCGTTCCGCTCGGTCACCGTCCAGTAATCAGTGAACTTCGTCCCCTGTCCGTTATTCGATGACACATGATGCGTCACCACCTCGCCGTTATCGGTTGATGTCGTGCAGGTGCTCGTCGTCGTGTAACTAAACGGCACCGGGCACACCAACGGCGTCGATGACCCGGCCAGCGACAACGTCATCACCGGGCCGTCATAACACTCATCCGGCGTCGACTGCGGCGACGCGGTGCCCTCCGGGTTGTCCTGGCAGGACGTAAACGACTGCTCCACGAACGCCTGCGGCGTCGACCACCCGTCTCCTGCCCACGACGCCTGAGCCTGCGTCGACGCCGTCTGCCCGTCGACTGACCCGGAGTCATAATTCAGTCCCACAGCCGGGACCAGCCCGCCCGCGGCCGGCGGCACTGTCATCGGATACGCGTACGTGAACGATCCCGCCGAACCGCCCGCGGTCCATGTGCCCGACGCCCGCAACGTCGTCGCGTTATATGTCCCGGCCGCCCCGCCCCCATCGGTATTTCCTGGGGTCGCCGCTAGCACCACGAGCCCTGCGCCCGGCAGAGCCACCAGTGCCGACACTGTCCGGGTTCTCGCGTCATTCACCGACGCTAGCGGCCGGCCCTTCCGGCACTTCGCCAATCGCGGCGTCGTCAGCGCGCACCCCGGCAAGACCTCCACGTCCAGGCTCAGCCCGTAGTTACCGCCCGATACCTGTCCGAACCCCGAGTAATTCACCCCCAAGCGCACCAGGCCGCCAGTCGTCGCCGCGGCGCGGGCGGTGAACACCACTCCCCGGACCCCAGCCGCAACCGCCTGCCGATGCCCGGCTACCGCCACCGCCACCGCCGACGGCCCGCGCCCTAGCCCCGCGCGTCCAGCCACCACGGGCACCCCAGCCACCCCGGCCAGGCCCGCAACCGGGGCTCGTCCCTCCAGCACCGACGACACCGGCAACGGCGCCCCCGGCTTGAGCGGCGGCTCGGCACCCGCCAGGCTTACCAGCCCCGACGCCGCCCTCGGCCACTCCGTCCCGGTCGGCCGCGCCACCGACGCCGCCTGATCACGCATTCGCACCTTGCGGACGCCGAGTACTCCCACACCTCGCGCAGCCGTCACCCGTGGCATCGCCGGCCGCGGACCCGGCCGCAACGCGGCCCCCGCTGGCGGTCCGCCCGATACCAGCAACCCGGCAGCCAACCCGACGCCGGCTGCTCCCGCAGCCCACCGCCGCGCACCCAGCACCCGCCGCACCCGCCGCACTCGCCAGACGGACATAGTCACCTCAGCCGACAAAACACCATGAGCAGCCCCGATCCGGGCTACAGTGAGCTAGCTCATAATTCCACCAGATCACTCCAATAGCTAGCATCAATGTGCGTACCAGTCCGCATCCCAACACGACTGTCAAGGAAAGCTGACCGCAATCGGCTGCGTTTTACTTTTTCTGCGACGTCTTCCGGTAACAGCACTCGACAGAAACAACGCCCGTTCTCCCACTCAAACGGAGTTTCTCTCCGGCTGGGCAGCCACACGAAGCCATTTTCGCCATCCGAAATCAGTAACATCCCATTACGCTCAGTAATTTCGCCAGGTAAGGGTGCTGACCGGTATTGGGTCTGGACAAACGTCACTCAACGCCAGAAACTGGCAACTCCGGATCACGCCCTGGCTGCTAATAGCCGCGTGGTCATTTCCCGTTAGGAAGGCGGCTCGTCATGCGTATTCACCCCGGCCGTGCCCGGCGCACGGTCGCCTTCTGTGCTCTGCTTACCTTGGCTGGCAGCGGGGTCGCCGCAGCCAGCCAAGCGACTTCCGCCGCTTCCGTTTCTGTTAGCAAGTCCGCGGCGGGCCCAGCGCGGCGGGCTGGGGGTCCGTCGGGCCTGACTTCGGCTCAGGCGATGGACAGGGCGCAAGCCACCGGGCGGCCGGTGATCGTGTCCTCGAAGACGACGCCGACGTCGCAGACCACGGCGAACCCTAATGGCACGTACATCTTGACCCAGAGCCTCCTGCCGACCCGCGTGCTGCGGCACGGCCGGTGGACCGCGCTCAGCGCGCGGCTTCACCGCTCAGGGCGGCGACTGGACCCGGCCGCCACCTCGGCCCCGCTGTCGCTGTCCGGCGGCGGCGCTGGCCCGCTCGCGGTCATGAGCAACTCCGGCCGGTCACTGGCGCTGTACTGGCCCAAGCGGCTGCCCACTCCGGTCGTCTCCGGTGCGACCGCGACCTACCGCAACGTGCTGCCTGGTGTTGACCTCGCGGTCACCGCGGACAACCAGGGCGGCATTTCGGACACCCTGATCATCCGTACCGCCGCCGCAGCCGCCAACTCCGCGCTGCGGACACTCAGGCTCACCGCCAAGGCCAGCAAGGGCCTGCACCTGACCGCCGACGCCGCGGGCAACATGATCGTCACGGCAGGCGGCAAGGCCCAGCCGGCGTTCACCGCCCAGGCCCCGCTGATGTGGGACTCCGCCCCGCCCCCCGCCGGGCTGAAGACCACGACCGGGCCACGCGGCCAGATCCTCAGCGCCCGCACCGGCCTGCCTGCCTACTCCTCCCTGGCCGGCCCCGGCGCCGGCGCCCATATCGCCCGCGTGCCGCTGCGCGTACGTGGGACCACCATCATCATGAGCCCGTCGGTGAGCGCCCTGCGCGAGCACCGGTTCGCCTTCCCGGTCTACGTCGACCCGACCTTCCACAACAACATCGGCGGCAACGCCTCAAGCTGGACCCAGGTCGATTCCGGATTCCCCACCACTAGCTATTGGAAGGAAAGCAGCGACCTGCAGCTTGGCCTGTGCGACTTCTCCAGCTGCAATGGCCTAGGGGTCGTCAGGGACTTCTTCGCCCTGCCGATCTCCTCCGCCCTAGCCGGCGCCGATCTCGACTGGTCACACATCTACATGACCGATGTCTGGGCTGATTCCTGCACCCACGAATCGGTCAACCTGTACACGACCGGAGGGATCAGTTCGGGCACCAACTGGGACCACCAGCCCAGCTTTAGCAGTTCCCCGGTCCAAAGCCTGTCCTTCGCTTTTGGGGAATCCTCAAGCTGCAAGGCGTTCGCCAAGGATGTCACCTGGACGGTCACCAACACCGTGAAGGCCAACGCCGGCCACACGTCCAGCCAGACATTCGGTATGCGAGCAGGCAGCGAGTCGAGCGACGCGTTCTGGAAGCAATTCGACAGCGGCGCCAGCAACATCCAGATCTCGACCGAGTACAACTACACCCCCAGCACCCCGACGGGCCTGGCCGCCAACAGCGCCTGCGGCAGCAGCACCGCCCCGAGCATCATCGGCAACGACGACGTCACGATCAGCGCTAAGGCGTCCGACAGAGATGGCGACAACAGCCTGACGACTAGGTTCATCATCTACAACTCCGACGGCACCACCGCCTATGACTCCTCGGCCAAGAGCACGTCACCGGTCACCGGCGACAACGCCACCGCCTCCCTCGTGCTGCTGCGGTCCGTCATCCAGGCATTTCATTCTGATGGCGCGACCAAGGCCTACACCTACCACGTCAAAGCCGATACCGAAGACGAGTTCTCGCTCACTAGCGGCTTCACGGGGTACTGCTACTTCAGCTACAACCCACTCGGCCCGGCATCGCCTGGCGTGACCGTGACGCCGGCCACCGCGGCCCTCGGCCAGCAGGTCACCGCCACCATCACCCCGCCACCCGGATGCAGCCCCACCGGCAGCCCTTGCCCGACCAGCTACAGCTACCAGGTCGGAGCGGCCAAGCCCAGCACGGTAACCGTCGGGACCGGCACTTGCACCACCTCATCCTGCCCAGTCGCGATCACCGTCACCCAGGTAGGGCCGATTACCATCAGCGTCGCCGGGATCTCCGCAGGCAATCCCGGCGGCACCGAGACCGCGGGCGTCACCGGAACCGAGCCCGGCACCGCCTACTCCGACGGGTACTTCTCCGGCGGCACCTACCCCGAGTTGCTCACTGTCGGCACGGGCAGCAAACCCAGCCTTTGGGTCTCGCCTGGCACAGGCAACGGCACCTTGGGCACCCCGGTCGACATCGGCTCGATCGGCACCGGCATCGGCACGCCCGATGGACCTGCCGACTGGACCGGCGCCCAGGTGCTGCACGGTGATTTCACCGGTCACCTGGTTCAAGACGTCATCGCCTACTACGCCGCCAGCGGAACCGGCGAACTCATCCCCGGGATCGGCATCGACGCCACCTTGCAGTCAGAACCCACCAACATCACCGAAATACCATCGGTCGCCTGGAGCGACGGGAACTTCGCCAACCCCAGCGACGTGCCAGCGACGCTGGTCGCCGCGGGCAACGCCAGCCAGACCGGCACGGGCGTGACCGACCTGATCGGCGCGTACGGCGATTCCGCCAACGGCTACGAACTCAACCTGTACACCGCCAACCCAGGCGGGCCTGGAAGCTACGGCCTCCTCCAGGTGCTGTCACCAGGCCCAGGCCCGGACGGCACGGCCTGGAACAATTTCGCCCTCGCCACCGTCCAGCCGGGCGGCAACGCCAGCGCCGCCGTCCTACTAGCCCTCGACACCACCAATGGCCAGCTCTGGGAATCAACCAACCCCAACCTGGCCAACCCGCCAACCGGCGAAGACTGCGTCACCAACCCGAGCCAGTCGACCTGCTCGATCATCGGATCCACCGCATCGACCTGGACCCAGATCAGCGTGCCATGGGGAAGCACCCCGCCGACCTTGGTCTCAGCCGACATCAACCACGCCGGCCAGACCGAGGTGTGGACCCTGACTGGCCGCACAGCCACCGCCGATACCCTGAGCGGCACCACCCTCGCTCAGGAAGGAACCGGTTCTTCCGTCACCGCCCCGACCGACGACTGGCCTCTTACCGACGGCCAGAGCAACTGTCCAGGAACCGCCCCAACCACAGCGACCGACACCGTCACCGGAATCGGAGCCACTCTCGCCGGCAGCTACAGCTGGACGTGCGACAACACCTTCGACACCGTACTGAGCCTCGACGGAAGTACTAGCTACGTCGTCCCCCCCAACACGACAGTCCCGACTACCGACACGACTCCCGGCGTCTCCGTCTGGTTCAACACCAGCACGGCCGGCGGCGTCCTGATCTCACTCCAAAGCCAGGCACTGTCTGTCGGTAACACCGTCGCCAGCGGGTACGACCCCGTGCTGTACGTCGGCACCGACGGCAAGATGTACGCGGAATGGTGGCCGGACTCCAGCGTGATCGCGTCCATCGCAGCCGTGGACGACGGCCTATGGCACCAGGCCCGCATCGTCGCCAGCGGCGGCACCGAATCCTTCTATCTCGACGGCGTGCTCCAGGGCACCGCCACCGGGACCCCCAACCTCGCATTCGCCAGCCCCAACAACTTCACCATCGGCGCCGGATACATCGGCGGCAACTGGAAGAATGAGATCCATTACCAGCAAAGCGGAAATACCGGTTACCGCAACTTCTTCGACGGTGAAGTAGCCAACGTCACCTTCACCAAGTAACCGATCACGCAAAGCGTCGCGGGGGTGGCCGGGATCGAATCCGGCCACCCCGGCTGGCGGCGGAGCGGTAAAGACCTCGCGAGTTCGAAATAGATATCGTAGTGCTTGGCGCAGCCCGAGTTGAACGAGGACCGGCACGAAGGGCATGAGAACCCGCAGCTGAGATACTCCTCAATGGTAAGCAAGACCTTGCAAACCCCGCAGAAAATGGCCTGCCGTGCATAATCGGCAATATTCCAGCAGGTCACATCGTGTAGTTCTGATTTCGCATGACACAAATAACAAGCATAATAACGTCCGCAACATTTGAACTTAATGGCGACCACGTCCAGCGGCGTATTGTAGTGAACGCATCGCGTCTGCTCATCAACCAACGAACCGTGAATCTCGATCATTCTTTGCCGTTTCCTCTTTCCCGCTGGCCGTGGTGGATTCGCACTCTCACCTAGATGGTGGGCCCGTTACTGTCGTAAAACCCGAGCGCCGAGCCCAGGTCGCGCACCACTGACGGAAGCTCTACGAAACAGCAGCACAACAGTCAGTGCGGTCGGCACCCGCCCCCAGCAGCAGCCCGGCCCCCACGCCGCAGGGCGAGCGGGGTGGACAACGACAGCAAGGGGCCCGCGCTGCTGCCATGGCGACAGCCTGGGGCCCACGCTGCGGGGTGAGCGGGGTGGGCAACGACAGCAAGGGGCCCGCGCTGCCGGACCATGGCCGCTTCCAGCCGGATCCCGCGCGGACTCGACGGTCGCGGCCACAAGGCCGCCGGGACACCCCGGCGGCGGCTAGCTTCCGGTCAGGGCTTCACCAGTCCGCAAGGTAGACGTGCTGTCCTCCGGGCTTGAGCGGAATTAGCCTTCCGTGATGAATCCAGCCGAAGATCTGGTCAACCTGCCCAGGTCCCTCGACGATCACGAACTGTCCTGACGGATCGGGCCTGATGAAGAGGTTGCCTTGGACCTGATACAGGATGCCTGACGACTTTCCGGTAGCTACGGAGACCTGGACGACCGAGTTGGTGACGCTGGAGACTACCGCTATCGCTGTCAAGCCGTCGGGCCTGATGAAGGCATCGTTGATCCATGCGTTCCGGTCGGAGGTGAGCTTGGGCAGGGTGAAGATCACCCGGCCGCTCGCTAGCCGGCCGCCCCGTGACGGATGGTTCACGACCAACATTTCCTGGCCGGGGGACTTGCATGCGGCGGCTGTCTTGAGACACCGCCCCCAGCCGAAGACCGCGAGCATGCGTCCGTTGCTGGCGAAGGACAGGTCCTGAACGTTGAACCGTAGGCCACCGGGCAGGCGGCCGGCATGCCAGACGGTGCGCGCGCCAGTCTTGGTATTGATGATGAGCACGTCTGTTAGGGCGCCTGACTTAGCCGGTGCTACCGCGACGGCCAGTTCCGCTCCGTCGGGCGACGCCGCGAGGGCAGCGCCGCGCAGGCCGCTGAGATTCCCGCCTGGCAGGGGCCTGAACTCGCTGACCCGGCCCGACCTGGTGAGGGCGAAGCGGTAGATCCGGGTGCCGGTCAATGCGCTATTAGTGCCTTGCCGCACGGTTTGCAGGCACGCTATGAAGAACGTTTCGTGGCCAGCGGTGGCGACCGCGGAGAGGTAAGGATCATTTCGGCCCGGGCAGTGCGGCCTCGCTGTCACCGCGCCGGTGGATGTGGACCGCACGAGGTCCTGCAGCTGACCGGATCGCGGACGGGTGACCTCTTCGAAGTAGTAGCGTGGCTCGCTGGCGTGCGGGCTCGCCGTCACCAGCGGCCGCTGGCCTACGGCGTGTGCCGCGATGGCGACGCCGGCGCTTGCGGCAATGGCCGCGGCGGCAGTCGCTGTGACTCCTTTCATGACCCGGCGCAACAACACCTTGCGGTGCACCGCGCCCGTCGTCACCTGGTTCGGCGGCTCGCCGACGAGGGCATTCAGCAGCCTGCTCAATTGCATCATCTCCGTTTCGTTCATCTTGTTTCCAGTTCCATCAGCTCAGCGATCTTCGGCTCACTCCGGAGCTTGGCCAGTACCTGCGACAACGTGCTCTTGACCGTCCCGATCGCGCAATCAAGCACCTGAGCGACCTGCGCCTCAGACAGGTCGTCGAACACTCTGAGTACCAGCACGGTTCGCTGCCGATCGGTCAGCTTTCCCAGCGCCTGGCCGATCGCCATTCGCGTGGCTATGTCAGCTGCGAAATCGCCGGGGGCCGGGCCGTCTGGCAGCAGTTCTGACGCTTCTTCGCCTCGCCAGCGGCGCCGCCGCCAAGTCGACCAGGTGTTCAGCATCACCTTGCGTACGTAGATCTCAGGGTCATCGCGCTGCGTGATCCGCTCCCACCGCGGCCACGTCCGAGCCAATGCCGTCTGCACCAGGTCCTCAGCCAGCGCCCAGTCCCCGGTCAGCAGCCAAGCCGTCCGCTGCAGCGCCCGCTCGCGCGCCTCTACGAAACCAGCGAAATCAGTGGCGTCAGCCCTCACGGCACCTCCGGTCAGCTTGACCCGTCGTAAGAAAACCACTACTTGAGCGCCGCAATAGGTTCAGCCACCAATTCGTCCATGTCGTCCGTGATCGTTCGCTGTTGGCGATGTCGCCGGCGCTGATCACGTGCGGATAGCGTGTTTGCGTGGCTGGGATCCCGATGGCGGCTGAGGCTGAGCTGGCGTTGCTGCGGGCGGAGAACGCACGGCTGCTTCGCCTTCTAAAGCTCACCTCGCAGCAGGCTGCCGCGCCCGGCCCCACGCAGGCCGGATATTTCGATGCGCGTCCTGGACTGGTCGATGACGGGTCGGCGCCGCGGGAGAAGGTGGCGTTCTACGCGGCGCTGTTCGCCGCGCGTACAGACGTATACGCGACCAGGTTCGATAACCCGCGCACGGGAAAGCGCGGCTGGGTCCCGGCGGTGCGCGGCGGGTGGCGCAAGGGCACCCGGCATGAGGATCGCGACTACCTCCCGCTCACCCCCACTGGGCTACACCACCCTCGGCTTTCCCGACCCCGCAAACTCCCCTATACGCCAAGCGCCAGCACAGCCGTTTGAACCCACGCTGAGGTGAATGCGTGAATCCGCCTCGCGGCGGCGGCGAGAACTCGCTACGTCGTAGACCGGGCGGGTGGCGCCGGGCCGACGCCGACTCCGCCCGCACGGTCGCGCTGGCGGGCGGCCTTGCCCATGCTGTTCAGGTGGCGCAAGGCTTGGGCGTAGGAATCGGTGAGGCTGGTCTGGCAGTAGGACAGTTCTCGCTGTCTGCAGAACTCCCTGATCAGGGGCTGGGCTTTGCGCAGGTTCGGGCGAGGCATGGAGGGAAACAGGTGGTGCTCGATCTGGTAGTTGAGGCCGCCTAGGGCCAGGTCGGTCAGCCAGCCGCCGGTGACGTTGCGGGAGGTGAGTGCCTGCCGCCGCAGGAAATCGCTCTGGTCGTCACCGTCTAGGAGGGGCATGCCTTTGTGGTTGGGTGCGAACGAGATACCCAGGTAAAGTCCGAAAAGTCCCTGATTGACCACGATGAAGACGGCAGCCTTAACCGGCGGGAGCACCAGGAACACGATGGTCAGGTAACCGGCAACGTGAGCGGCGAGCAAGGCTATCTCGGCCACCCGGTTCCGGGTGGACCTGCTGGCCAGAGCACGGATGCTGGCTACGTGCAGGTTAGCCGCCTCGCCGAGCAACAGCGGAAAGAACAGGTAGGCCTGGCAGCGAAACAGGATGCTGGCCAGGCCCCGGCTGTTAGCCGCCTGGCGGGGCGTGAACACCAGCGCGCCGACTGAGATGTCGGGGTCGGCGCCCTCGGTATTGGGGTGGGCGTGATGCCGATTGTGCTTACTGATCCACCAGTCATAGCTCATGCCAATGCCGAGGTTCCCAACCAGGAGGCCCAGGATATTGCTGACCCGCCTGGACCCGGAGATCTGCCGGTGGCCAGCGTCATGACCGAGGAAGCCGAGTTGGGTGAATATGACAGCCAGGAACGCCGCTACTGCTAGCTGCCACCACGAGTTACCCACGATGACGAACGCGGTCCAGCCGGCCGCCAGGAGCAGCACGGTCGCGGCGATCCGCCCCGCGTAATGCCTAGGACGCCGCTCCATCAGGCCGGCCTGCCGGACCTGACGCGATAGCTGGGCATAGTCGCTGCCCCGCGACGGATCTGATGGCTCGGAGAGTTGTACGGCCACGTCGGCCGCAGTCCCACGGGATCGCATAGCGAAGGACTCCTGGGTTGCACATCGAGGACAGAACTGTGATATGCCGCCAGGGTCCTGAGCGGCAGCCGTGGGCATTGCCCATGCAGGTTCTAGCTAACGATACCCCGAACCTTGACCGACAGTCACTGGTCACTGCGTGTCTGGGCTATCCTGACACTGCGTTCACTACGCGAGGCCGCGGAGGACGCTCAGCCACTGCTCGGGACGTCGCGGGCACGCGAGGCCTTCTTATCCAGCCTCAGGCCCCGGGAATTTAATGCCCACGAGTTATGCCCTGCTCAGCACCTATCCGCCAACTCAATGCGGGCTCGCGACATTCGCTGCGGCGTTGCTCGCGCATCTACCTAAGCCAGGCGATCAGGTTGCCGTCGTGCGCGTGATCGACGAGTCAGCCTCCCGCTGCGCCGACGAGGCCGACGAGGCCGACGAGGTCGCGTTCGAGGAGGTCGTGCATGACCTTATGGCCGGCTCCGCCGAAAGCGCGTCAGCCACCGCGGCCGTGCTCAACGGCTTCGATGTCGTGATTGTGCAGCACGAATACGGCATCTATGGCGGTCCCGACGGCCAGGAAGTCTTGTCTGTGCTAGAGGCGCTGCACGTGCCGACCATCGTTGTCCTACACACGGTTTTGGCGCAGCCGACGCCCAGGCAGCGCAAGATCCTCCGCCGGGTTATTGCCGCCGCAGACGCGATCGTCACGATGACGCTGACAGCCCGATCGCGAGTGCTCGACGCCTATGGCACCGACCCAGCGAAAGTTCTCGTCATACCGCACGGTGCTGCCGACAATCGGGTCACCGCGGCATCGAACGGCAGCCCCGGCCGCCCCAAGATACTGACTTGGGGACTGCTTGCGCCACGCAAGGGCATCGAGCACGCGATCGACGCGATGATGTTGCTTCGCGATCACGGGCTGCATGTCGACTATCGGATAGCCGGCCAGACTCATCCGCGGGAGCATAGGCGCGACGGCGAGGGCTACCGGCGGGCACTTGCGGCCCGTGCGTGTGCCGGAGGCGTGAAGGATCGCGTGCATTTCGATGACAGATTCCTTCCGGCGGCCGCCTTGGGCAAGCTGATCAGCACTGCCGACGTTGTGCTGTTGCCGTATGACTCGCTGGAGCAGGTCACATCAGGGGTCTTGATAGAGGCGATCACCGCGGGTAAGCCGGTAGTGTCGACGCGGTTCCCGCATGCGGTCGAGCTTCTCGGTGCGGGACTTCTAGTCGAGCGGCATGACCCGGCCGGTCTCGCGGAAGCCCTGCGGTGGGTGCTCACCGAACCCGGCGTATCAGCACGGATGAGCAAGTTCTCAGCGGATCTCGCGCCGCGGTTGCTGTGGCCGGCTGTGGCACGTTCTTATCGCGAACTCGCGTCCGCGCTAACCGGGACATGACCAGTAGCCGACCAGGCAGGATCTGGGGCCTGATTGCCGAGCAGGCGGCCAGCCATGCTGGTCGGGTGTCAGCCGGCGACGCATGCACGGCAGCAGTGGCCATTGTCGGGGTCACTGGCACCTGGTTGATGGCCGGGATCGACGCAGGGTCGGATCACCTGATCGAGGTGACCGATGACGTCGGCGAGCAACTCGCTGAGCTTCATTTGACCTTCGGTGAGGGCCCGTGCCGGGATGCTTCGGCGTCCGGCGGACCGGTACTGGCATCGGATCTGGCCGGGGCCGAATCCGCTCGCCGCTGGCCGGTGTTCGCCCCGGCCGCATGCCTGGCCGGCGCTTCAGCGATGTTCGCGTTTCCACTTCGGATCGGGGCGATCCGGACCGGGGTAATGGGCATGTACCGGGACAGGCGCGGCCCGCTCAGCCCCTTCCATCTCGGTGACGCGCTGGTCCTCGCTGACGCCGCGACTCTGCTGCTGCTCGAGCGCCAGGGTCAAGCCACTCTGGCGACCGAGTCCGGCCCGAACGGCCAGCTCCCCGACTTTGCCAGCCACCGCGCGGAGATCGATCAGGCGACCGGGATGCTCACCGAGCAACTCGGCGTTGACATCGCAGAGGCCTTCGTTCGGTTGCGCGCGTACGCCTATGCTCATGACAGGCGGCTGAGCGATCTGGCCAGCGACATCGTGACGCGCCGCCTCAGGCTGTCCCCCGACCCGGACCCATCCATGGACGGCGGTGGGTGAACCTCCCGCAATCGCGGCGGCGTGCGTCCCTTGAGATGCGCCGCAGATTCTATTGGCCCGCCTGAGAAAGTGACGGTATGGACGGAGAACTGCTAGCGGAGACGTTCGTCGAGCTGACCGACACGATGGTCGCCGATTTCGACGTGATCGACTTCCTGCACATCCTGACTGACCGCAGCGTCCAGCTGCTTGACGTTTCCGCGGCCGGGCTGCTGCTGGCTGATCCGCGCGGGGAGCTGCGCGTGGTGGCCGCCTCCAGCGAGGCCGCCCGGCTGCTTGAGCTTTTCCAGATCCAGAACGATCAGGGTCCGTGCCTTGATTGCTTCCGGACGGGCGAGCCCGTGCAGGCCGAGGACCTGACCGACGCGGAGTCGCTCTGGCCGCGGTTCACCGCACCTGCCCGGCGGGCCGGCTTCGCTGCCGTTCAGGCCCTGCCGATGCGGCTGCGCGAGCAGGTCGTCGGAGCGCTGAACCTCTTCCGCGCCAGCCCGGGTGCCTTCTCGGCGGCGGATATCCGGGTGGGGCAGGCCCTGGCGGACGTGGCCACCATCGGGCTGCTGCACGAACGCAGCATGCGCCACAGCGACACCCTGAACGAGCAGCTCCAGACCGCGCTGAACAGCCGCGTCATCATCGAGCAGGCCAAGGGCAAGCTCGCCGAGCGCCTCAGCCTGGACATGGACCAGGCATTCCGCCTCCTGCGCGATTGCGCGCGCGACCGCAATCTCCGCCTGTCTGAGCTAGCCCAGGCATTTGTTGACGGATCTGACACCCTCACCGGGCTCAGCGCGAGCAGGTCACGTCGCCAGCCGCAAGCTCGGTGACATACGACACCGCAGCCTAGGTACCGCAGGATCGCCGACCATGAGATAGCCTCAGAACGTTGCTCCGGACCCCGGCAGCTGCACCGCACAGATGCGAGGCAGCCTAGGCCCGGAGTTTTTGGCGTGCGGACGGGCCCGACTCCGAACCGCGGGCCGAAGCCGAGGGCCATTGTTGAAACGTCCAGGCATAACCACCGAGGATCGGTTCCGGCGAAGCCGGAAGGTCATCAGCCGGAAGGTGATCAGCATGGCGGCCTCGGCTGGCGTTGTCGCTGCCATTTTCGGCTTCGGGCTTCCGCGCCTGGCTTCTTACCGCAGCGTGTGGGCCAGCATCGAAGTGATGACGTGGGCCCAAGCCCTGGTGGTCGCTGCCGCGGCCGGCGCGAGCTTCGTCGCAAGCTGGTTCGTGATCTGTTCAGTACTGCCAGCGATACGGCTCCGCCAGGCGGCAGTGGTCAACCTGGGCTCTACCGCGGTGGCGAACACGCTTCCCGCTGGCGGCGTTCTGGCCATGGGCGTTAGCTGGGCAATGCTCTCGGGCTGGGGAATCAACGCGGCCGACTACGTTCTCTACACCTTGGTATCTGGCATCTGGAACGTCTTTGTCAGACTCGGCCTGCCGGTCATCGCCCTGCTGATCATCGCCATAGCCGAGCGTCCCGGGAGCGGCCTGATGATCGGCGCGGTCGCCGGCCTAGCCGTCCTTGTCGCCATCGCCGCGGGATTCGGTGTGCTGCTGCGCAGCGCGTCGTTCGCTCACCGGGCAGATAAGGCGCTCCAGCCCGCGCTAGCTCTCGTGTGCCGCCTGGCGCGCAGGCCGCCGCCGTCCGGCGGCGCCGGATCGCTGGTGGGCTTTCGCGACCGGGCGGCAGGACTCCTGGCCGCGCGGGCCTGGTGGATCACCGCCGCCACGGCCGCCAGCAACCTGGCTTTGTGGCTAGTTCTCCTGGCAAGCATCCGCGGCATGGGTTTGTCTCAGGCTCAATTGCCATGGCAGACATCCCTCGCGGCCTTCGCGTTCGTCCGGCTGCTGACTGTCCTGCCGATCACGCCGGGCGGCGCTGGCGTTACCGAGCTAGGGCTCGTGGGCATACTCGCCGCCGGCGCCGGCCACAAAGCCGCCGGGCAGATAACAGCGGCTGTGCTGCTGTACCGGGCTGTCACCTACCTGGTGCCCATCCCCGCCGGGGCCATAGCCTGCCTCGCGTGGCGCTATGCGCCATCACCTATGCGGCTGGGCCGATCGTGCGCCGACGCTGGGCCAGTCGGGCTGGGCTCGCCCAGCGAACGTCTCTCACCCAACCCGCCCGTTCGAATACCCGGATCACCTCAGCCGACAAGTCAAGCTGACGGCGATCTACCCCGTGCCGCGCGCAGGCCGGATCCGAGTGATGCATGTTATGCCAGCTTTCACCCAAAGACAGCGCCGCGAGCGGCCAAAAGTTAGTAGCCCGGTCATGCCGGCGGGTGATGAATGGCCTGTCACCGATCAGGTGGCACAACGAGTTCACGCTCCAGGTCACATGCTGAAGCAAGAAGATGCGGACCAGCCCGGCCCAGAGCAGCGCCAGCAGGGCGGCATGACCGCTGAAGCCGCCCAGGATCCAGCCGATGCCAGCGGGCAGGGCCAGCGACGCTACGCACAAGGCGGGAAAGGCTCGCGACACCGCCCGCATCGACCGATCGGCCAGCAGGTCGGGGGCATAGCGCTGTTGCGACGTTGGATCACTGGTGAACAGCCAGCCAACATGGGCGTACAACGCGCCCCGCACCTGGCCGCCCGGCCCGGTGCCGAACCGGTACGGCGAATGCGGGTCGCCCGGCCGATCGGTGAACGCGTGGTGCCGCCGGTGCGTAGCCACCCACCCCAACACGTCGCCCTGGAAGCTCATCGATCCGGCGACAGCCAAGGCGACACGCAGCGCGGGCCGGGCGGTGAAGCTCCGGTGGGTCAGGCACCGGTGGAAGCCCACAGTCACCCCGAACCCGGTTACCAAATAGAAGAAAACTGCGAGCCCAATGTCAGCCAGGCCAACACCCGGACCCCACAACAGCCACACCGCGGCGATCAGGCCGGCGAAAGGGCCGACCACTATCAGGCCAGCCACAGCCAGTTGCACGGCCCGCATCGACCGGGACTGGACAAGGACGTCGACAGCGGGAAATGCGCCTGTGCCCTCGTAACGTTCAGTGGCCACAGCTGCGGTCACGGTCATCACTCAGCCTTGCGAGAGAAGGAATTGCAGCAAGGCGGATCTCAAGACCGGCACGTGGTCTAGACCTGATCGGGAACTCGTTCAGGCTGCGCGAGCAATCGCTCGGTCTGAGATTACCCGGTCGTCCGGACAGGCGCTAGCGCTGAGCAAGCAGCAGCGGCCGGTCAGCTCGCCGCGCGGCGCGGTCGCGCGCGCCTGGAAGGCCGGGCCGATCGAGCCGGCTGGGCCCGGGCCTGATACGCCCGGATCTGAGCCGGCGGGATCGGCGTGCCGGATTCCGCTAGCTCCCGCACCGCCACATGACCAGGCCCAACCCGATGGCTGACGGAGCTGACCCCGGCGGTGTCGTGAATCTTGCCGACGTGGAGCACCTGTCCGGGTTCGACCAGCGCGACGACGGCACCGACGGCTCCAGCGCGGGCCGTGCGGCCCGAGCGGTGCAGGTAGTCCTTGTGATCGTTGGGCGGGTCGTAGTGGACGACCAGCCCGACATCATCGACGTGGATGCCGCGCGCGGCCACGTCGGTCGCGACGAGGACTCGGGGCCGGCCACCAGCGAACGCTGCCAGAGCTCGCTGGCGCTGGTTCTGATTCAGGTTGCCGTGAATGGCCGCCGCATCGACTCCGGCCTTGCTGAGCTGCTTGGCCAGCCGGTCCGCGCCGTGCTTGGTGCGCACGAAGAACAGGGTGCGGCCGTCCCGGCCAGCGATCTCGGTCGCGATCGCCAGCTTGTCGGCCGCCGGCAGCACGAAGACCTGGTGTTCGGTGTCATTCGGGGTCGGTACCGGGGCGATGGCGTGCATGGCCGGATCGGACAGGTAGCGGGTCACCAGCCTGGCCACATCGCGATCTAGCGTGGCCGAGAACAGCATTCGCTGGCCACCCTCCGGCGTCGCGTCGAGTATCCGGGTGACCGACGGCAGGAAGCCGAGATCAGCCATGTGGTCCGCCTCGTCAAGTACCGTGATCGACACCTGGTCGAGCGTGCACGCGCGTCGCTCCATCAGGTCGAGCAACCGGCCTGGCGTGGCCACGACGATATCGACGCCGCGGCTGAGCCGGTCGATCTGGCGGCCGAGCGGGACACCGCCGTAGACAGTCATGCTGCTGATCCCGAGCGACCGACCGAGCGGTACAAGCACGTCGGCCACTTGCACGGCCAGTTCCCGCGTCGGGACCAGCACCAGGCCGCGCGGGGCTTTCGCCATACGACGTGGTGACGCGGCAGCGAGGTCGGCCAGCCTGGCCAGCATGGGCAGGCCAAAAGCCAGTGTCTTGCCAGATCCGGTCTGTGCGCGGCCGAGCACGTCACGTCCGGCCAACGCGTCGGGCAGCGCCCGAGCCTGGATGGCGAACGGCTCGCGAATGCCTCGGGTTGCCAGCTCCGCGACCAGTGACGGTGGCACGCCGAGCGCGCTGAATGTCGTCAGCGATGGCGCGGGCGCGGCCAGCGCGGCCTGCAGCGCCAGGTCCAGGTTCAGCGCGCTCCGCTGATCGGCCGTCTCCACCACGACCCTGGGCCGCCTGGCCGACTGAGGCCGGACGCGGCTGGATGAGGTCCTGCGAGCGGGATTGCGGCGCTGGTTTGAGGCAGCCCGAGGGCGGCCGGAATTCGGCGACAAGAATTAGCTCCGTCTGTAGTCTCATGGGCCGCGTCATGCCACGAGACGTCAACGAGATCGGCGAAACCAGAACTCGCCGAATACGGACTGCTCACACAACCGACCACGCGGGCTCGCTGCCCGCGGCGAAAGCGGCGTTCCCGCCACCATCGTCATCTATCGTATACGACCGCCGTGACAGCGGGCTTCCGGCCGCGCCGACGACCGTGATCCCCTGTTCGCCCGTCGGTGACCAGTGGGTGCCAGCGATGGTGTTTACTTAACGTGGTTGTAGTCGAAGTTCGCGCTCGTGTACCCAGCGCCTGCGAATTCTGACAGCGGGCGCCACAGCAAGCCAAAGCCACGTTCCCGGCAGGCGATCGCGACAACCCGGGATGCGCGCACGTGCCTCCCGTAGATCGTTCTAGCAGGAGGAACGCATGCCTCAGGGCACTGTGAAGTGGTTCAACCCCGACAAGGGATTCGGCTTTATCGCCCCGGACGACGGCGGCGACGACGTGTTTGTGCACCACTCCGCCATCCAGACTGACGGCTATCGCAGCCTCGCGGAGAGCCAGCGGGTCGAGTTCACCGCGGCGCGGGGGCCGAAGGGCCCGCAGGCCGAGCAGGTAGTGCCGCTCTAAGCTCGGTTCCACAAGCTCAGTTCGACGCGCGCCACAGACGGCCGAAGGTGGGACGACAGATCTGTCGTCACCACCTTCGGCCGTCGCGGACGTCAGCCGTGGTCACCGCCACAGGTCACAACTTGGTCATCTTCGTGTACGGGGCCGGGATCCGCATCCTACGTGGACGGAAGTCCACGAGGACGGCGATGTCTTCCTCGACGCCGAGTACTACTCCGAGCCCGTATTTGTCGTGGATTACCTGATCATCGACGGCGAACGTCTCCACAGGCTCGGCCTGAGGCGGAGCATTGAAGGGACTACCGGGCAGATGGCGCCGGGGCGCGGCGCGGAACTTGCTCATCAATCTCCAGTATGCCCCCTCCGCAAGCTCCGGCCTACCATCTGTACCCAGCCGGCAGCTCCTGGACCGCGTCTTTACTGATTTTGCATTATTAAAATTGCTGGAACTACCCCACTTGTCCCAGATGCTAGTCACCGACCAGCACCCAGCAGCGCCAGCACGGCGGGCTGCCCGGCGGGCTGCCCGCAGCGTGGGCCCCTAGCTGCTGTCATAGCAACAGCGCGGGGCCCACGCTGTGCGGGAGCGAATCCCGCGGAAGGGCGCAGGCCAGTAGTTCATCAGCCGGACTCGTGAGCGATCTGGTCGGCTACCACTTGGGCTATCCGGGAAAGCGGCTCTACCTGCATCATCCCGCCGTGGGCGCAGTCGATTAGATGATCTTCGACGGTGCCCAGCACGAAGGGCTGCCAGGCGGTTTGGGCGTCGGCGAGTGCGGCTGGCCGGCCGAGCGTCGCGGTGAAATGGACCACGTTCCCGTCGAAGCGGCCCGGGGTATGCGTTCGCAGCAAAGAGACATTGTTGCGGAAGATGTCGATCATCTTCATGATCGTCTCTTCCCGCAGGCTGCTGAACGCGCTGCCCTGCTTGCGAAGCAACCCGAGAATCTGAGCTATGTCGGTGGCCACCCCGTCTTCGTCATCGAATTCGATGCCGTCGAAGATCGCCATCAGCATCCGCCCGGGGTTGGCGAGCTCGGCGTCCAGGCTGGCGTCGCCTCGCGCCAGGGGACTGCAGTCCAGCAGCGCCAGCAGGCCGACGTCGGCGCCGAGTTCGGCGAGCCGCGTCGCGACCGCGTGCGCTACCGTGCCGCCAAAGGACCAGCCGAGAAGGTGATACGGCCCGTCAGGCTGGAGGCTGCGGATCTGCTCGGCGTAGTCCGCGGCCATCTCGGCAATGCTGCCGGGGAGCGGCCCGGCATCCGTCAGCGCCCGGGCCTGTAGCCCGTATATCGGGGTGCTCGGGTCCAGGTAGCGGATGAGACCGGAGTAGCACCAGCTCAGCCCGCCTCCAGGGTGAATGCAGTACAGCGCGGGGCTACGGCCGTGCGCTCGCAGCGACAACATCGGGACGAGAGCGTCATCGGACTCGTCCACGCCGAGCGTTCCGGCCAGGCCGGCCACCGTCGGGGCCTTGAACAGCGACGCGATCGACACTTCGGCGCCCAGCACCGCCCGGACCCGGCTGATCAACCGCGTCGCCAGGAGCGAATGTCCACCCAGATCGAAGAAGCTGTCATCGAGGCTGACCGCGGGGACGTTGAGGAGGTCGGCGAACAGCCCGCACAGCACCTCCTCGACCGGGGTCCGCGGCCCGCGCCCCCGCCCCGCCGCCCGCTCCGGCACCGGCAACGCCGCCCGGTCCACCTTCCCGTTCACCGTCAACGGCAGTTCCGGCACGACCATCACCATCGACGGCACCATGAACTCTGGCAGCACCCCTGCCGCGAACCCGCGAACCGCCCTGCCGTCCACCGCCGCACCCGGCACCGGCACCACGTACCCGGCCAGCCGCCTTTCCCCGGGAGTGTCCTCGCGGGCTATCACGACTGCCTGGGCCACCCCCGGTGCCCGCCCCAGAACCGCCGCCACCTCACCCGGCTCCACCCGGAACCCCCGCACCTTCACCTGATCATCAACCCGCCCGGCGAACACCAGCTCCCCGCCCCGGCTCCACCGCACCAGATCCCCCGTCCGGTACATCCGCGACCCATCACCAGCAAACGGATCCGCCACAAACCGCTCCCCCGTCAAACCCGCCCGCCCCAGATACCCCCGCGCCACCCCCAACCCCGCCACATACAACTCCCCCACCACCCCCGGCGCCACCAAACGCAGCCACCCATCCAGCACATACACCCGCCTGTTCTCCATCGGCCGCCCGATCGGCACCACACCCCCCGCCGCAGCCACCGCCGCCGAAACCCCGAACCGCGTCGCGAACACCGTCGTCTCCGTCGGCCCGTAACAATGCACCACCGACGTCCCCGGACACGCCCCCAGCACGGCAGCCATCGCCTCCGCCGAACACGCCTCACCCCCCGTCTGCACCACCGCCACCCCCGCTAGACAACCCGCCCGCTCCTCCGCCAGCAGATTGAAGACTGCCGTCGTCAAGAACACCGAATCCACCTCACCGCCCCCGACCAGGTCCGCCAGCCCAGCCACATCAAACTCACCACCCGGTGCCACCACCACCGTCCCCCCCGACAACAACGGCACCCACACCTCAAACACCGAGGCATCAAACACATGCGACGAATGGAACAACACCCGCCGATGACGGCCGTCTTTCCAGCTTTGGTCGGCGGCGAGGTCGGTGATGTCGCGGCGGGTGACCGCGACTCCTTTGGGCTCGCCGGTTGATCCCGAGGTGTAGATGACGTAGGCGAGCTGGCCCGGCCAGGACGCGGGCCGGGGACCGAATGCGACCGGGCCGGCTCGCAGCAGGACGTCATCGACGGTGAGCACCGCGGCCGCCTCTCCCGGTACCAGGCAGCCGGGATCAGCCAGCACCACCCGGACCCCGGCATCGGAGATCATCGACCGCACCCTGGCCGCCGGCGCCTCGGTATCCAGGGGCACGTAGGCACCGCCAGCCTTGAGCACCCCAAGCAACGCGGCCACCAGCCCAGCCGACCGCCGCATATACACCCCGACCCGGTCCTCCGCCCCCACCCCCGCCCCGGCCAGCGCACCCGCCACCCGGCCCGCCGCCGCATCCAAATCCGCGTAACTCCACCGCTCCGCCCCGCACACCACCGCCACCACATCCGGCCCGCCCGCCACCACCCCCTCAAACAGTTCAACCAGCCCCACCTCCGGCCCCCGCCCCGGCCCGGCCGGCACCACCGCACCGCCCCACTCCCCCAGCACCCGACGCCGCTCCCCCGCCGACAGCACCTCCAAATCCCCCACCCGGCACCCCGGATCAACCGCCACCGCCTCCAGCAACCCCGCCAGCCGCCGCCCCAGAACCTCCACCCCCGGGCGGTCAAACAGATCCGCCGCGAACTCGATCGTCACCCAGATCCCGCCCGGCACCCCGCCCGCACCGCGCCGCTCACCCAGCATGAACGACAAGTCGAACTTCGCCGCCCCCGCACCAGCCGGCTCCCCTGACACCTCCACCCCCGGAAGCCCCGCCTCCTGTTCCAGGCTGTTCTGCACAGCCACCATCACCTGGAACAGCGGATGACGCGCCAGCGACCGGACCGGATTCACCACCTCCACCACCCGCTCGAACGGCACATCCTGATGAGCGAACGCCCCCAGCGCCACCTCCCGCACCCGGCCCACCAGCTCACCGAACCGCGGATCCCCCGACACATCCACCCGCAGTACCAGCGTGTTCACGAAAAACCCGACCAGATCATCCAGCACCTCATCAGGCCGCCCCGCCGCCACCGTCCCAAGCGGGATGTCCTCCCCCGCACCCAGCCGCGACAGCAACGCCGCTACCCCCGCCACCACCACCATGAACAACGTCGCCTGAGACCGCCGCGCCACCCCCAGCAACCGCTCATGCACCCCAGCCGGCACCACGAAACCCACCACGCCGCCCCGGTAACTCGCCACCGCCGGACGACCTCGATCCGCCGGCAGCGCCACCTCCTGCGGCACCCCTGCCAGCACCTCCCGCCAGTACCGCACCTGCCCCGCGATCACGCTCCCCGGATCCCCCTCCTCCCCCAGCACCTCCCGCTGCCACACCACGTAATCCGCGTACCGCACCGCCAGCCCGGGCCACGATGGCGCACCCCCCGCCACCCGCGCTCCGTACGCCTCCGCCAGATCCCGCCACAACGGGCCCAGTGACCACCCGTCCACCGCGCTGTGGTGGAACAACAGCAACAGCACATGCTCATCAGGCCCCACCCCGAATAGCCACCCTCGCACCGGCAGCTCCCCCGCCAAGTCGAAACACCGCCGCGCCGCCGTCCCCACCGCCGCCGCCAGCCCCGTCTCCCCCACCACAGTCACCTCCCACCCCGGCACCACCTCTTGCGCCGGCGCGACCCTTCCGAACACCTCCCCGTCCGCCTCCGCGAACACCGTCCGCAAACTCTCATGCCGACCGATCACGTCGCCCAGCGCGGCCCGCAACGCCTCCGGATCCACCCCACCCCGCAACCGCACCGCCACCGGCATGTTGTAAGCCGGGCTCGGCCCTTCCAGCCGATCAAGAAACCACAACCGCCGCTGCCCGAACGACAACGGCACCCGCCCCGGCCGCACCCGCCGCACCACCCCCAGCCGGACCGCCCCCGGCCGCACTTTCCCTACCCCAGCCGACACCGCCCTCGCCAGCTCCGCCACCGTCGGAGCCTCAAACAACACCCGGATCCCCACCTCCACCCTCAGTACCGCCCGCACCCGGCTGATCAGCCGCGTCGCCAGCAGTGAGTGACCACCCACATCGAAGAAGCTGTCATCAACACCCACCTCGGGCACGCCCAGCACATCAGCGAACAGCCCGCACAGCACCTCCTCGACCGGGGTCCGCGGCCGCCGCCCCTCGCCCGCCGGCAACTCCGGCACCGGCAACGCCGCCCGGTCCACCTTCCCGTTCACCGTCAACGGCAGTTCCGGCACGACCAGCACCACCGACGGCACCAGATAATCCGGCAGCACCCCCTCCGCGAACCCCCGCACCACCGCGCTGTCCAACACCGACCCCCTGGCCGGCACCACATACCCGACCAGCCGCCGCTCCCCCGGCCTGTCCTCCCGAACCACCACCACCGCCTGCGCCACCCCCGGCGCCCGCCCCAGAACCGCCGCCACCTCACCCGGCTCCACCCGGAACCCCCGCACCTTCACCTGATCATCAACCCGCCCCCCGAACACCAGCTCCCCGCCCCGGCTCCACCGCACCAGATCCCCCGTCCGGTACATCCGCGACCCATCACCAGCAAACGGATCCGCCACAAACCGCTCCCCCGTCAAACCCGCCCGCCCCAGATACCCCCGCGCCACCCCCAACCCCGCCACATACAACTCCCCCGCCACCCCCGGCGCCACCAAACGCAACCACCCATCCAGCACATACACCCGCGTGTTCTCCATCGGCCGCCCGACGAGGACCTCGGTGGCCCCCTCACGCCACTGCCACGCGGTCACGGCGACGGTCATCTCCGTCGGCCCGTACGAGTTGACCAGCCGACGCCCGGCCGCCCACTGCTTCATCACCTCGTAGGAGCAGGCCTCACCGGCCACGATCAACGTCGACACCGACGGGAGAGAACCGGCTGCCAGCGCCGAGAGCACGGCGGGCGGCAGCGTCGTGTGCGTAATGGCCTCTTGCCTTATGAACGCCGCGAGATCCTCGCCTAGGCGCTGCTCGCTGGGGACGATGACCAGGCAGGCTCCTGAGGTCAGCGCCATGCACAGTTCCCAGATGGAGGTGTCGAAGCTCGCCGACGCGAACTGGAGTACCCGGCTCCCCGGCCCGACCGCGAGGCTGGCCCGCTGATGAGCAGACAAGCTCGCCAGGCCTGAATGGGTGACCATCACGCCTTTGGGAACCCCGGTAGAACCCGAGGTATAGATCACATAGGCCAGGTTTCGGAGTGAGCGAGCCCTCACCAGACGCACGGCACCGGGATCACGCTCGGGTCCGCCCTTTCTGGCCTCCGTGTCCGCCCCGCAAGCCATGACCTGCTCGAATACCAGCAACGCTGGCCCCGCCACCGGGAACGCCGCCGCCACCGCCTCGCTCGCTACCACGCAGCGCGGCTGGGAGTCCTCCACCATGAACCTGACCCGGTCCGCGGGATAATCGGGATCCAGCGGCACGTAGGCACCGCCAGCCTTGAGCACCCCAAGCAACGCGGCCACCAGCCCAGCCGACCGCCGCATATACACCCCGACCCGGTCCTCCGCCCCCACCCCCGCCCCGGCCAGCGCACCCGCCACCCGGCCCGCCGCCGCATCCAAATCCGCGTAACTCCACCGCTCCGCCCCGCACACCACCGCCACCACATCCGGCCCGCCCGCCACCACCCCCTCAAACAGTTCAACCAGCCCCAGCCCCCGCCCCGCCCGGCCGGCACCACCGCACCGCCCCACTCCCCCAGCACCCGGCGCCGCTCCCCCGCCGACAGCACCTCCAAATCCCCCACCCGGCACCCCGGATCAACCGCCACCGCCTCCAGCAACCCCGCCAGCCGCCGCCCCAGAACCTCCACCCCCGGCCGGTCAAACAGATCCGGGCGGTATTCAAGCTCCATCCTGATGTTCTCGCCGGCCAGGACGATCAGGCTCACCGCGTAGTGCGACGCGTCCGTTCCCTCGGCCGAGCCGATGCGCACGCCCCGCACCGCCCGCGCCGGGCCGGTGCCGCCGTGCGGGTAGTTCTCAAACACCATCGAGGTATCGAACAGTTCGCCCAGGCCGAGCGCCTGCTGGATGGCCGCCAGGCTGAGGTGCTGATATGGACTAAGGCGGGACTGCTCGGATTGCAGTCGCGCGAGGAAAGCCGCTGCGGTCTCCTCCGGCCTGAGCCGGGCGCGCACCGGAAGCGTATTGATGAACAACCCGACCATGGACTCAATGCCGACCACGTCGGGTGGCCGGCCGGCCACCGTAGCGCCGAAGACGACATCAGGGCGCCCCGACATGCCCGCCAGCAGAACCGCGAAGACTCCCTGAATGACTGTGTTCACTGTCAGGTCGTGCGCGCGGGCGAGATCGCCAAGGCGCGTGGCAAGCGCGTCCGGCAGCTCGACGCTCAGCCGCTGCGGCGCAACCGGCTGCCTGGCCAAGATCCCCCCGGCGAGCAAAGTCGGCGATTCCAGAGTGCCCAGCGCCTGCGTCCATGCCACCGTCGCTGCCTCGATGTCCTGGCGGCCGAGCCACTCTAGGTAGGCACGATATGAGGGCGGAGCGGGGAGCGAGCCGTCCTCGCCGCTGCTGGCGTACAGGGCGAATAGCTCAGCGATCAGCAACGGCACCGACCAGCCGTCCAGTATGAGATGGTGATTGGTGATTACCAGCCGGTAGCTTTCGGCACCGAGCTTGACCAGGCGGAACCGGATAAGCGGCGGGCGGGCGGGATCAAAGCGGTGCGCCATTTCCGAATGCACCAGGGCCGCCAGTTCCCGCGCGGCCGAGTCGGGATCGATTCCGGCGAGGTCGATGTCCTGCCAGTCAAGGCTGATCTCTTGCGGAACTAGCTGGACCGGCTGCGCCAGCCCTTCGTGCGCGAACCCGGCGCCCAGGTTGGGATAGCGGCGAAGCAAGGACGAAGCCGCCGCTCTCATCGCCTGAGGAATTACCGGCCCCAGCAGCTCGAAGCTCATCTGAGAGGTATAAACATCCCGGCCCGCCCTATCGAGAAGGGCGTGAAACAGCAGCCCTTCCTGGAGAGGCGTGAGTGGCCACAAGTCCCCGATCGGCCCGGAAGCCTCCAGCCGGCCGATCTCCTCTTCGGTCACCGATACCAGCGGGAAATCAGTAGGTGTGTGCCCGCCCGCGCCGGCCGACCGACTGTGCTCGACCAAGGCCTGCAGGGCCTCGAACCAGCGTCCGGCTAGCTGCCGGGCAGCATCTTGGGATAGCAGGGCGCCGGGCCAGGTCCATTCGGCGTGAAGGCAGGGGCCGTCGTGCCGGTCCTCGACGAAAGCGTTGATCTCCACCACATGGGTCAGGGGAGTCGACGGATCAACGGCACTGGCAAGCGCCATCGCCTCCATAGCAGGCATCCAGGCCGACCCGCCGTCTCCGGCCGGGAACCGGCCTAGGTAATTAAATGAGATCTGGGGGCCAGGCAGGCCGGACAGGACCGCCGCTGTTGACGGGTTGAGATAACGCAGCAAGCCATAGCCGATGCCATTATCCGGAACCGCCCGAAGCTGTTCTTTTACTCGCTTGAGTACGTGGCCCGCCGTCTTGCCGCCGCGGAAATAGTCAGCCCCGTCAACCTGATCCAAGTCGAGGCGAACCGGGTGCAAGCTGGTGAACCAGCCCACTGTCCGTGACAGGTCGACGCGGTCAGACAACTCCTGCCGCCCATGACCTTCCAAGTCGATCAGCAGCGGCTCCGAAGTTCCCAGCCATGCCCGTACGGCCATAGCCAGGCCAGCCAGCAGCACATCGTTGACGCCCGCGTAAAACGCTGAGGGCACGGTCGTCAGGAGGGGATGCGTTCGATCGGGCGGCAAGGTCATCGACAACGTGCTGGCCGCGGCCGCCACATCTCGGTGACGATCCAGCTCCTCCCGGCTGACCAGGGCGCCGTGGCTGGCCAGCAGCTGGGTCCAGAGCGCCAGTTCGGCCACGCGTCCAGGCTTGCCCGCCTCCTCTTCCAGCCGCTTCGCCCACAGGCGGAACGACGTGCCCACCGGTTCAAGACGAGGCTCTTCTCCCCTGCCAGCCGCCTCGACAGCGTCCCGCAGATCGGCCAGGAGGATGCGCCAGGAAATGCCGTCAACCGCTAAATGATGAATGACAAGAAGCAGCCAGCCTGACCGGTCCTCGCCGGCATCAAGCCACTCGGCCTCCAGCATTCGGCCCGCTGCGGGCGCCAGCCGGTGGCTTGCCATCTTGGCAGCCTCGGCGATCGCTTCGTCAAGCGAACCCTCACCCGCCACCATCCGCGTGCGGACACAGGCCCCGGCTTCGACCGCACCCGGCGGGAGAATATCAAGCGCCCATTTCGCATCACGCCGCGTCAGCCGCATGCGCAGCGAGTCATGATGATCCAGGAGCGCCTGAACCCCGCGGACCAGATGCCGCAGCCGCAGCTCCGGCCGGACCCGCACCACCATGGACTGGCTGAAGTGGTCAACAGGCCCGCCGCCATCCCGCAGCCAGACCATGATCGGCGTCAGCGGGATCTGTCCTATCCCCGCGTCCGCCGCATCCCTTGGAGCTAACGGATCATCGGCAGATTCTGTGGATCCCGCGACTGCCGCAAGCGCGGCCACAGATTTGCACTGGAACACGTCGCGGGGGCTTATGACAATTCCGGCTTTCCTCGCCCTAGATACGAGCTGGATGGAGATGATGCTGTCGCCGCCGAGCTCGAAGAAGCTGTCGTCGATGCTCACCGCGGGGACGCTGAGGAGGTCGGCGAACAGCCCGCACAGCACCTCCTCGACCGGGGTCCGCGGCCGCCGCCCCTCGCCCGCCGGCAACTCCGGCACCGGCAACGCCGCCCGGTCCACCTTCCCGTTCACCGTCAACGGCAGTTCCGGCACGACCAGCACCACCGACGGCACCAGATAATCCGGCAGCACCCCCTCCGCGAACCCCCGCACCACCGCGCTGTCCAACACCGACCCCCTGGCCGGCACCACATACCCGACCAGCCGCCGCTCCCCCGGCACATCTTCCCGGGCTATCACCACCGCCTGCGCCACCCCCGGCGCCCGCCCCAGAACCGCCGCCACCTCACCCGGCTCCACCCGGAACCCCCGCACCTTCACCTGATCATCAACCCGCCCCCCGAACACCAGCTCCCCGCCCCGGCTCCACCGCACCAGATCCCCCGTCCGGTACATCCGCGACCCATCACCAGCAAACGGATCCGCCACAAACCGCTCCCCCGTCAAACCCGCCCGCCCCAGATACCCCCGCGCCACCCCCAACCCCGCCACATACAACTCCCCCGCCACCCCCGGCGCCACCAAACGCAGCCACCCATCCAGCACATACACCCGCGTGTTCTCCATCGGCCGCCCGATCGGCACCACGTCGCCGATCTCCCGCATCCCCCGCACTGGGCGGCAGACCGAGAACACCGTCGTCTCCGTCGGGCCGTAACCATTCGTCACGACCAAATGCGGGCACTCAGCCAGCGCCTGCCGGAACGCAGCGGCAGATACCGCCTCGCCGCCTACCCAGACTTCCCGGAGCCCGCCCAGAAGGCCAGGAGACTCCGCGGCAATGAGATTGAACAGCGCGGGGGTAAAAAAGGTCGCGGTGATCCCGCTGTCCCGGATAACCCTCCCAAGCGTCAGCAGATCCAGATCCTCCGGCGGCGCCACCACCACCGCCCCGCCCGACAGCAGCGGCACCCATATCTCGTAGGTGGCAGCGTCGAAGACCTGGGCTGAATGGAACAGGACGCGGGTGTGGCGACCGTTGCGCCAGCAGCGGTCGACGGCAAGCTCGGTGATGTTGCGGCGGGTGACCGCTACTCCCTTGGGAGTGCCGGTCGATCCCGACGTATAGATGACGTAAGCAAGCTGGTCAGGCTCGTATCCGAGCTTTGGGCGAGTGGCGGGCGGCCCGGTCCGCAGCAACGCTTCATCGACGGTCAGCACCACGGCTGGATCGCCCGGCACCGCACAACCAGGATCGGCGGCCACCACCCGCACTCTGGCATCAGCCAGAACCCACCGCACCCGGCCCGCCGGCGCTCCGGTATCCAGCGGCACGTAGGCGCCCCCGGCCTTGAGCACCCCCAGCAACACCGCGACCAGCCCAGCCGACCGCTCCATGAACACCCCGACCCGGTCTTCCGCCCGCACCCCCGCCTCCGCCAGCGCACCCGCTACCCGATCCGCCGCCGCATCCAGCTCCGCGTAACTCCAACGCTCCGCCCCGCACTCCACCGCCACCGCACCCGGACGGCCCGCCGCCACCCGCTCGAACAGCTCCTCCAGCCCCACCCCCCGCCCCGGCCCCACCTCCGGCCCGGCCGGCGCCATCGCCCCACCCCACTCCCCCAGCACCAGCCCCCGCTCCCCGGGCGTCAGCACCTCCAGCTCCCCCACCCGGATGCGCGGATCACCCGCCACCGCCTCAAGCACCCCGGCCAGGCGCCGCCCCAGAACCTCCACCCCCGGCCGGTCGAACAGGTCCGTCGCGAACTCGATCCCTATCCAGATCCCGCCCGGTGTCCCGGCCGGATCCTGCCGCTCAGCCAGCATGAACGACAGGTCAAACTTCGCCGCCCCGGCACCGGCCGGCTCCCCCGACACCTCCACCCCCGGCAGTCCCGCGTCTTGTTCCAAGTTGTTCTGCACAGCGACCATCACCTGGAACAGCGGATGACGCGCCAGCGACCGGGCCGGCCCGATTACCTCTACTACCCGCTCGAACGGCACATCCTGATGAGCGAACGCTTCGAGCGCGGTCTCCCGCACCCGTGCCACCAGCTCGCCGAACCGCGGGTTCCCCGACACATCCGTCCGCAGCACCAGCGTGTTCACGAAAAATCCGACCAGATCATCGAGCACTTCGTCGGGCCGTCCTGCCGCCACTGTTCCCAGCGGGATGTCCTCCCCCGCACCCAGCCGTGACAGCAACGCCGCCACCGCGGCCACGACCACCATGAACAACGTCGCCTGATGTGCCCGCGCCAGGCCGAGCAGCCGTTCGTGCACCCCGGCGGGCACGACGAAGTCCGCCACCCCACCCTGGTAGCTCGCCGCCGCCGGGCGGCCCCGATCCGCCGGCAACGCCACTTCTTCCGGAATCCCGACCAGCACGTCCCGCCAGTACCGCACCTGCCCGGCAATCACGCTCGACGGATCTGCCTCGTCTCCCAGCACCTCCCGCTGCCACATCACGTAGTCGGCATACTGGACCGGCAGCTCCGGCCACGACGGCGCATTTCCCGTGACCCGCGCCCGGTACGCTGCCGCCAGATCCCGCCACAACGGCCCCAGCGACCACCCGTCCGCCGCGCTGTGATGGAACAACAGCAACAGCACATGCTCGCCGGGCGTCACCCCGAACAGCCACCACCGCACCGGCAGTTCCTCGGCCAGGTCGAAGCACCGCCGTGCGGCCGCGTCCACCGCCGCCGCCAGGCCCGCCTCCCCGACCGCAGCCGCCTGCCACCCGGGCACCGCCTCGCCAGCCGGCACTACCCGCTGGAACACCTCCCCGCCCGTCTCCGCGAATACCGTCCGCAAGCTTTCATGCCGGCCGACCACATCCGCCAGTGCTGCCCGCAGCGCCGCCGCGTCCACCGTGCCCCGCAACCGGACGGCGACCGGCAGGTTATAGACCGGGCTCGGTCCTTCCAGCCGGTCCAGGAACCACAACCGCCGCTGCGCGAATGACAACGGCACCCGTCCTGGCCGCACCCGCCGTGCTACCGCCGGCCGTGCTGCCCCGCCGCCCGCTACCACCCCGGCCAGGCCTGCTGGTGTCGGAGCCGCGAACAGTGCCCGGATCCCGACTTCCGCTCCGAGCGCCGCCCGCACCCGGCTGATCAGCCGCGTCGCCAGCAGCGAATGGCCACCCAGATCGAAGAAACTCTCCTGCGCGCTCACCGCGGGCACGCCCAGTACCTCAGCGAACAGACCGCACAGCACTTCCTCCACCGGGGTCCGCGGTCCCCGTCCCCGCCCGGCCGGCAACTCCGGCGCCGGCAGCGCCGCCCGGTCCACCTTCCCGTTCACCGTCAGCGGCAGCTCGGGCATCACCACTACCACTGAGGGCACCAGGTGACCCGGCAGCACTCCGCCCAGCCACTGCCGCGACCGGGCCCCGTCCACCACCTCGCCGTCAGCCGGCACCACGTATCCGACCAGCCGCCGCTCCCCCGGCACATCCTCCCGCGCCACCACCACCGCCTGGGCCACCCCCGGTGCCCGCCCCAGCACCGCCGCTACCTCACCCGGCTCCACCCGGAACCCTCGGATCTTGACCTGATCATCAGCCCGGCCCGCGAACACCAGTTCCCCGCCCCGGCTCCATCGCGCCAGATCCCCCGTCCGGTACATCCGCGACCCGTCACCAGCGAACGGGTCCGCCACGAACCGCTCGCCCGTCATCCCCGCCTGTCCCAGGTATCCTCGCGCCACGCCCGCCCCCGCCACATACAGCTCCCCCGTCACCCCGGGCGCCACCAAACGCAGCCACCCGTCCAGCACATACACCCGCGAATTCACCACCGGCGAGCCGATGCTCACCTCGCCCGCCTCGGCCGCGCATCGCCACAACGTCGCATCGACAGTCGTCTCCGTCGGTCCATACGAGTTGAACATCGCCCGCCCAGGCGCCCACCGGGTCATGACATCCAGCGGGCACGCATCTCCCGCCACGATCACTGTCACCGCCGGCCCGATAGCCCCTTCCGGCACTGTCTCAAGCGCCGCCGGCGGCAGCGTGACATGCGTGACCCCGCCCTCCGTCAGGAAGCGGGCCAGATCTTCGCCTAGCCGCCGCTCCGACGGCACCACCACCAGGGCTGCCCCCGACAGCAACGCCATCGACCACTCCCAGCCGAAGGTGTCGAAACTCTGCGACGCGAACTGCGCCACCCGGGCCGCCGGCCCGACTCCGAGCAGCCCTAGATGGCCCGCACGCAGACTCCCGAATCCCGCATGTGAGACGACCACCCCCTTCGGCCATCCCGTCGACCCCGACGTGTACAGCACATACGCCGCTCCCAGCACGCCGACCCGGCGGCAAGCCGCCACCGGCGCGGCATCGGCCTGCTCGTCCACGGCCAGCCGAGGCAGGTCCCTCGCCGCCGCCGGGAGCCCGGCAGCGACCGCATCCGAGGTCACCAGGCAGGCCGGGCTGGCGTCGGTCAGCATGAACGCCAGCCGCTCCGCCGGATACCCGGGGTCGAGCAGCAAGTAGGCGGCGCCCGCCTTCAGTACTCCTAGCAACGCCACGATCAGTCCCGCCGACCGATCTAGCGCCACGGCAACGACCTTCTCCGGCCCAACACCCAGTCCGGCGAGCCGCGCCGCTACCAGGTCGGCGGCCGCGTTCAGCTGCGCATAAGTCAGGTCCGCATCCCCCGCCGCCACCGCCAGCGCCTCCGGCCTTGCCGCCACCTGGGCCTCGAACAACTCGGCGATCCCCATCGCGGGAACCGGCGCCGCTGTTTCGTTCCACCCGGCCAGTTGCTCCCGCTCCATCGGTGTCAGCGTCCCGACCCGCTCGACCGGGCCATCCGGGGTATCGGCGACCGCCAGAAAGAAGCCAAGCAGCCGGTCGAGGAGCCTTTCCGCCGCCTCCGGGTCGAATAGGTCCGGCCGGTATTCCAGCCGAAGGCTTAGCCGCTCTCCTAGGACGGCACCCAGGCTTAAGGAGTAGTGCGCCGCGTCCCGGATCCCAAGGCTGGCTATCCGCGGCCCGGCCGTAGCCGGCCGGTGCGCGGTCAGCGCCTCCTCATCGAAGGGGAAGTTCTCGAACACCATCGAGGTGTCGAACAGGTCAAGCCCGTCGACCAGCGCCTGGATTTCCGTCAATCCCAGGTGCTGATGCGGCCCGAGCACGGACTGCTCCTCTTGCAAGCGGGCGAAAAAGCCGCGGACGCGCTCGCCCAGCCGCAGCGCCACCCGCACTGGCACTGTATTGATGAACAAGCCGGCCATGCCCTCCACGCCGGGAATCTCCGGCGGCCGCCCCGACACCGTGACCCCGAACACCACATCGGCGCTGCCCGTCATCGCCCCAAGCAGCCACCCCCACGCACCCTGCACCAACGTGTTCATGGTCAGATCGTGAGCCCGTGCCCACGACACCAGCCGTCCGGTTGTCTCCTGCGATACCTCCACGGTCAGGTACTCAGGGAAAATGGCCGGACGCCCCGGTTCGGGCGTGGCCACGTGCGTTGGCTCGGCCCCGGCCAGGGCCTGCCGCCAGGCCTGCCGCGCGGCATCCCGGTCCCGCGACGCCAGCCAAGCCAGGTAGTCCCGGTACGGTGTCACCGGCGCAAGGCCGCTGTCGTCACCGCCGGTCTCCCGCAGCGCGAGCAACTCGCTGATCAGGACCGATGTGGACCAGCCGTCCAGCAGCAGATGGTGATGACTCACCACCAGCGTGTGCCGTCCGGCCTCCAGCCGGATCAGGGTCCACCGCATCAACGGCGGGCGGGCCGGATCGAACCGGCGCGTCCGGTCATCATCCAGCCATCGCCCGAATTCCGCGTTCCGTTCGCCTGCGTCCAGCCCGGACAGGTCGACCTCCGACCACGGGACCTTGACCTCCGCGGGGATCACCGCCACCGGCCGCGTCAGTCCCTTGTGCCGGAAGCCCGCCCGCAAATTCGCGTGCCGCCGCAGCAGCCCGGCCGCCGCGGCCCGCAGCGCTCCCGCGTCCAGCGGTCCCGCCAGTTCGATCGTTATCTGCACGACGTAGACATCCACCCCGGTCTCGTCGTAAAGGGCGTGGAACAGTAGCCCTTCCTGCAACGGCGACAGCGGAAGGAGGTCCGCGATCCCTCGACTCACTCGGGGCTCAGCCACTCGGCCTCGATTTGGTCGATCTCCTCCTGGGACAGCGCGAGCAGCGGTACATCGGACGGGGTGAACCCGCCCGCATCAGGACGGGCCGCGTACGTGACCAGCGCCTCCAGCGCCCGCCGCCATCTGGAGGCCAGCTCCGCTACCGCGCCGGGCGGCAGCGCAGCGCCCGGCCACGACCAGACCGCACGCAGCCGGGGACCGTCCGCGCCGTCCTCGGTCACGGCGTTCACCGTGATCGCATGAGACACCGGCGTCGGGTCCTCCGGATCCGGGGCGGCAGCCGGTATCTCTTCCGGGGCCAGATCCCAGTGCGTCGCCTCCCGTACCGAGAACCGGCCCAGGTAATTGAACGCGATCCGCGCAGGCGGCCAAGCGGCGAGCGCCGCGGCGCCGCCCGGGTTAAGGTACCTCAGCTGCCCGTAGCCGATCCCCTGCCGGGGAACCGTCCGCAACTGCTCCTTCACCCGCTTGACCACGTCACCCACCACCGCACCACCGGCGAAGAACTTCCGGGCATCGAACGGCCCTGGATCCAGCCGCACTGGGAACAGGCTGGTAAACCACCCCACGGTCCGTGACAGGTCAGTACTGGCGATCAACTCACCACCGAACAACTCCTCTTCCCGGCCATGACCCTCCAGGTCGACCAGCACAGCCGAGCCGGTTCCGGCCGCGTCCCACCCGATGAGCGCGCCGGTCAGGGCAGTCAACAGCACGTCGTTGATCCCGCCGCGGAACACCGCGGGCACGCTGGTCAGCAGCGGCAGCGTCAGCTCCGGCGGCAAAGTTACCGTATGTGTGCGAACCGTCGCCGCCACGTCCCGTTCTTGCTCCAGATCGATGCCGCCGAGCACCGTGTCCGGCTGACTCACTATCGTCAGCCACCAATCGAGCTCGGCTCGCCGCGCCTGCGAGCCGGCATCCTCCGCCAGCAAGCCGACCCAGTGCCGGAACGACGTCCCCACCGGCGCTAGATCCGCCTTCCGTCCCTGCGCCGCCGCCACGCACGCGGCCGCGAGATCCGGCAGCAGGATCCGCCACGAGACCCCGTCAATCACGAGGTGGTGCACCGTCAGCAGCAATCGCCCGGCCACGCCATCCCCTGCGTCCAGCCACACCGCCTGCAGCATCACCCCACCCTCGGGATCGAGCCGTTCCACCGCCGCCGCCGACTCCCGCGCTACTACCTCCGCCCGCTCGGCCGCACCCAGGCCAGCAACATCCACCCGCTGGCACAGTGCCTCGACATCGACGGTGCCTGCCACCGGGATCGCAAGCCAGGAGTCCGCGTTCCGGCCCGCCCGATGCAGCCGCGCCCGCAGCGCATCGTGCCAATCGATCACCGCCCGCAACCCCGCCACCAGGTGCTCCCACCGCAGGTCCTCGGGAACCTGCACGAGCGTCGACTGGTGGATCCTCTCGATACGTCCGCCGCCTGCCAGCATCCACACCATGATCGGTGTCAGCGGAACCCGGCCCACGCCATCCCCGCGTCGCTCTGGCGCCGACCCGGCCTGGCCCGCGATCGCGGCCAGCGCCGCCACGGTCTTCGCCTGGAACACCTGGCGCACGGTGAAGGTGAGCCCGGTGTCGCGGGCGCGGGAGACGAGCTGGATGGAGATGATGCTGTCGCCGCCGAGCTCGAAGAAGCTGTCGTCAATGGTCACCGCGGGCACGCCCAGCACGTCGGCGAACAGGGCGCACAGGACTTCCTCGACCGGGGTGCGCGGTGCCCGGCCCGCCCGCGCGGCCACGCCCGGGACAGGCAGCGCCGCCTTGTCGACCTTCCCGTTGACGGTGAGCGGCAGCTCCGGCACGACCATCACCATCGACGGCACCAGATAATCCGGCAGCACCCCCTCCGCGAACCCCCGCACCACCGCGCTGTCCAACACCGACCCCCTGGCCGGCACCACGTACGCGACCAGCCGCCGCTCCCCCGGCCTGTCCTCGCGGGCCATGACCACCGCCTGCGCCACCCCGGGCGCCCGCCCCAAAACCTCCGCCACCTCACCCGGCTCGACCCGGAATCCCCGGATCTTCACCTGATCATCAGCCCGCCCGGCGAACACCAGCTCCCCGCCCCGGGTCCACCGCGCCAGATCCCCGGTCCGGTACATCCGCGACCCATCACCGGCGAACGGATCAGCCACGAACCGCTCCCCGGTCAAACCCGCCCGCCCCAGATATCCCCGCGCCACTCCCGCCCCGGCGATGTACAGCTCTCCGGTCACTCCCGGCGGCGCCAGCCGCAGCCACCCGTCCAGCACGTACACCCGCGTGTTCTCCATCGGCCGCCCGATCGGCAGCCAGCCCCCCGCCGCCGCGTCCGCGCCCACCGCAAACCGGGTCGCGAACACCGTCGTCTCCGTCGGCCCGTAACAATGCACCACCGCCGTCCCCGGACACGCCCCCAGCACCGCGGCCGCAGCCGCGGCCGACACCCCCTCACCCCCCGTCAGCACCAGCCCCACCCCAGCCAGGCACCCCGGATCCTCCCGCGCCACCACCTCGAACAACGCCGCCGTCAGATGCACCGCGCTCAGCCCATGCCCGCCGATCAGCCCCGCCAGCACCGCCGGCTCCACCGGCCCAGGTGGAGCGACCACGATTTCCCCGCCCGACAGCAACGGCACCCATATCTCATAGGTCGCCGCGTCGAACGCGTGCGCCGCATGAAACAGCACCCGCCGCTGACTGCCGTCCCCCCAGCACCGGTCCGCCGTCAGCGCCATCACGTTCTGCTGGGTGACCGCCACCCCCTTGGGCCGCCCGGTCGACCCCGACGTGTACATCACATACGCCAGCCCGCCCGGGACCGGCGGTCCGCCCGGGACCGCCTCGCCCGGGACCGGCGGCACGCCCGGGACCGGCGGCTCGATCACGCACGCGCCATGACCGGCCGGCAGCAGGCCCGCCAACCCCCGGCCCGCGATCACCACCCCGGCCCGGGTATCGGCCAGCACGAACCCAACCCGCTCGGCCGGCCACTCCGGGTGCAGCGGCACATACGCGCCGCCCGCCTTGATCACCGCCAGCATCGCCACTATCAGCCCCGCCGACCGTTCCATCAAGACCGCTACCAGCGACCCCGGCCCCACCCCCGCCCCAGCCAGCCGCCCCGCCAGCACCCCCGCAGCCGCATCCAGCTCCCCGTAACTCAGCCGCACACCCCCCGCCGACACCGCCGGCGCCGCCGGGTCCTCCGCCACCCGAGCCCCGAACAACTCCGCCAGCCCCACCCCCGGCACCGCCGCGGCGGTATCGTTCCACCCCGCCAGCAACCCCCGCTCACCCGCCGACAGCACCTCCACACCACCCACCGCCACGGCGGGTGTACTCGCCACCGTCCCGAGGAAGGCCAGCAGCCGACCAGCCAGGGCGTTCACGGCGGCGGCCTCGAAAAGGTCGGCTCGGTACTGCAGGCGCAGGGTCAGTCGCTCCTCCAGGACGGCACCCAGGGTCATCGGATAGTGCGTAGCGTCCTGACCGCCGATGCTGACCACCCGCGGTCCGGCCGTTGTCAGGGGTTCGGAGTCGAAGGGGTAGTTCTCGAACACGACCGTGGTATCGAACAGCTCGCCAGCACCTGCCAGCGACTGAATCGCGGGCAGTCCGAGGAACTGATACGGGCCAAGCGCCGACTGTTCGTGTTGCAGCCGGGTGAAGAACTCTTCCAGTCGCTCACGGGGCCGCACCGCCACGCGCATCGGCACCGTGTTGATGAAGAATCCCACCATCGACTCCACGCCCGCCACCTCCGGCGGCCGCCCAGACACCGTCACCCCGAACACGACGTCCGAGCTCCCTGTCATCACCCCAAGCAGCCAGCCCCACGCTCCCTGCACGACCGTGTTCACTGTCAGGTCACGCGCGCGGGCCCACCCGGCCAAGGCCGCGGTGGCCTCGGCGGGCAAGTGCACCGTCAGCTGCTCAGGCAGCACCACGTCCCGACCGGGCTGTGCGCCCGCCACCAGGGTCGGCACGACTCCGGCCAGCGCCTGCCGCCAGGCCTTCTCCGCCGCGCCCCGGTCCTGCGACACCAGCCAGGCCAGATAGTCGCGATATGGCGTCACCGGCGGAAGGCTCGCGCCAGCACTCCCCGCCGTGTACAGCGCGAGCAGCGCGAGCAGCTCGCGCAGCAGGGTCGGCATCGACCAGCCGTCAAGCAAGATGTGGTGATTCACCATCACCAGCGCATGACGCTCAGCCTCCAGCCGCACCAGAGCCCACCGCACCAGAGGGGGCTGGCTGAAGTCGAACCGGCGTTCCCGGTAGGCGTTCAGCCACCGCCCGAACTCCGCCGCCCGTTCCGTCTCCTCCAGGCCGGACAGATCCACCTGTGTCCAGAGAGCTTGCGCCTGACCGGGAATCACCGCGACGGGCCTGGTCAGCCCGTCCACCAAGAATCCGGCCCGCAGGTTCGCGTGCCGAGCCAACAGCCCGTCCGTCGCGTTCCGCAACGCCGCGCCATCCAGCGGTCCCTCGAGTTCGACCACCATCGAGGCGACGTAGACATCTGTTCCCGTCTCCTCGTACAGAGCGTGGAACAGGAGGCCCTCCTGCAATGGTGACAGCGGGAGAACGTCCGCCGCCCCAGGCATGGCCGCCGCGACGACGCTCATTTCCTCCTGCGAGAGCGAGACAAGGGGCGCCCCCGAGGGGATGAAGCCGACTCTCTCCTGGCGTGCGATGAGGGCAAGGGCCGCCGGTGTCGGAGCCTGGAACACCTGACGCACGGTGAAGGTGAGTCCGGTGTCGCGGGCGCGGGAGACGAGCTGGATGGAGACGATGCTGTCGCCGCCGAGCTCGAAGAAGCTGTCGTCGATGCTGACCGCGGGCACGTTCAGGACGTCGGCGAACAGGGCGCACAGGACTTCCTCGACCGGAGTGCGCGGCGCCCGGCCCGCCCGCGCGGCCACGCCCGGAGCGGGCAGCGCCGCCTTGTCGACCTTCCCGTTGACGGTGAGCGGCAGCTCAGGCAAGACCACGACCGCCGCCGGCACCATGTAACCGGGCAGGATCCCGCCCAGCCACTCCCGCAGCCAGCCCCCGTCCGCCGCCGCACCCTTCGCCGGCACGACGTACCCGGCCAGCCGCCGCTCCCCCGGCACATCCTCCCGGGCCATCACCACCGCCTGCGCCACCCCCGGCGCCCGCCCCAGAACCGCCGCCACCTCACCCGGCTCCACCCGGAACCCCCGCACCTTCACCTGATCATCAACCCGCCCCCCGAACACCAGCTCCCCGCCCCGGCTCCACCGCACCAGATCCCCCGTCCGGTACATCCGCGACCCATCACCAGCAAACGGATCCGCCACAAACCGCTCCCCCGTCAAACCCGCCCGCCCCAGATACCCCCGCGCCACCCCCAACCCCGCCACATACAACTCCCCCGCCACCCCCGGCGCCACCAAACGCAGCCACCCATCCAGCACATACACCCGCGTGTTCTCCATCGGCCGCCCGATCGGCACCACGTCGCCGATCTCCCGCATCCCCCGCACTGGGCGGCAGACCGAGAACACCGTCGTCTCCGTCGGGCCGTAACCATTCGTCACGACCAAATGCGGGCACTCAGCCAGCGCCTGCCGGAACGCAGCGGCAGATACCGCCTCGCCGCCTACCCAGACTTCCCGGAGCCCGCCCAGAAGGCCAGGAGACTCCGCGGCAATGAGATTGAACAGCGCGGGGGTAAAAAAGGTCGCGGTGATCCCGCTGTCCCGGATGATTTGTTGCAGCGTGTGCAGTTCATCCTCACCTGGTGGCGCGACGACGATCTCGCCTCCGTGCAGCAGCGGCACCCATATCTCGTACATCGCCACGTCGAACGCATGCGCCGTGTGCAGGAGTACCCGGGCGTGGTGGCCGCCGCGCCAGCACCGGTCCGCGGCGAGCGCCACCACGTTCTGCTGGGTGACCGCCACTCCCTTGGGCTGCCCGGTCGACCCTGACGTGTACATCACGTAGGCCAGGTCGTCGGGCCGCCCGCCCGGCATGACCGCCGGCCCGCCGGGGACCGCCGCCTGGCTGTGGACCGCCGGCTCGCCTGCCTCCCCCGCCACTATCACGCGGGCGCGGTGACCGGCCAGCAGCCGGCCCGCCAACCCCCGGCCCGCGATCACCACCCCGGCCCGGGTATCGGCCAGCACGAACCCAACCCGCTCGGCCGGCCACTCCGGGTGCAGCGGCACATACGCGCCGCCCGCCTTGATCACCGCCAGCATCGCCACTATCAGCCCCGCCGACCGTTCCATCAAGACCGCTACCAGCGACCCCGGCCCCACCCCCGCCCCAGCCAGCCGCCCCGCCAGCACCCCCGCAGCCGCATCCAGCTCCCCGTAACTCAGCCGCACACCCCCCGCCGACACCGCCGGCGCCGCCGGGTCCTCCGCCACCCGAGCCCCGAACAACTCCGCCAGCCCCACCCCCGGCACCGCCGCGGCGGTATCGTTCCACCCCGCCAGCAACTCCCGCTCACCCGCGGTCAGAACCTCCACGCCGCCCACAGCCAGCCCGGCGTCGGCGCTGACCGCGGCCAGCACCGCGACCAGCCGGCCAGCCAGCGCCTCCGCGGTCACCGCGTCGAACAGGTCACGCGCGTACTCCACCGCACCCGCCAGCCCGGCCGGCCCGCCCGCCCCGCCGAAACGCTCAGCGAACGAGAACGTCAGGTCGAACTTGGCCACCCCCGTCGACACCGGCACCGGACTGACATCCAGCCCGGCCAGCCCCAGCCCCCCGCCAGGCTGATTCTGGAAAGCCAGCATCACCTGGCACAGCGGATGACGGCCCAGCAGCCGCGGCGGGTTCAGCGCCTCCACCAGCCGCTCGAACGGCACATCCTGATGAGCGAAAGCAGCCAGATCCACCGCCCGGACCCGGCCCAGCAACTCACCGAAACCCGGATCACCCGACACATCCACCCGCAGCACCAGCGTGTTCACGAAAAACCCGACCAGGTCATCCAGCACCTCATCGGTCCGCCCCGCCACCGCCGTCCCCAGCGGAATATCCTCCCCCGCCCCCAGCCGCGCCAGCAGCACCGCCAAAGCCGCCTGCACCACCATGAACAACGTCACCCCACGCCGCCGCGCCAGCCCCGCCAGCGCCGCATGCACCCCAGCCGGCACCGCGAACTCCACCACCCCGCCCCGGTAACTCGCCACCGCCGGACGCGGACGATCCCACGGCAGCACCAGCTCCTCCGGCACCCCCGCCAGCGCCCCCCGCCAGAACTCAAGCTGCACCGCCGCCAGGCTCCCCGGATCCTCAGCCGATCCCAGCAGCTCCCGCTGCCAGACCGCATAATCCGCGTACTGCACCCGCAACGGAACCCACCCCGGCGCCCGCCCGCCCAGCCGCGCCGCATACGCCGCACCCAGATCCCGGCACAACGGCCCCAGCGACCACCCATCAGCCGCACTATGATGCAGCACCACCAGCAGCACATGCTCATCCGCGCCCAGCCGCCACACCACCGCCCGCACCGGCACCTCACCAGCCAGGTCAAACGGCCGCACCGCCGCCTCCGTCAGCACCCCCGCCAGCCCCGCCTCCGTCACCACCCCGCCCTCAGCCAGCCCCGGCACCCCGCCCCCGCCCTCCAGCACCCGCTGACACCCCCGCCCGTCCACCTCCACCAGCACCGTCCGCAAACTCTCATGACGACCCGCCACATCCCCCAAAGCCCCCCGCAACGCCCCCACCACCAGCCGCCCCCGCAACCGGAACGCCAGCGGCACGTTATACGTCGCCGACCGCCCCTCCAAACGATCAAGAAACCACAACCGCTGCTGCGCAAACGACAACGGCACCACCCCCGGCCGCACCCCACCCGACACCACCGGCCGCGCCGCTCCCGCCCCGCCCCGCACCACCCCCGCCAACCCCGCCACCGTCGGAGCCTCAAAGATGTCGGCGATCGTGAAGATGAGTCCTGTTTTGCGGGCGCGGGAGACGAGCTGGATGGAGATGATGCTGTCGCCGCCGAGCTCGAAGAAGCTGTCGTCAATGGTGACCGCGGGCACGTTCAGGACGTCGGCGAACAGGGCGCACAGGATTTCCTCGACCGGGGTGCGCGGTGTCCGGCCCGCCCGCGCGGCCTTGCCCGGGACGGGCAGCGCGGCCTTGTCGACCTTCCCGTTGACCGTGAGCGGCAGCTCTGTCATCACCACGATCGCCGACGGCACCTGGTAGTCGGGCAGGAGCTCGTTCAGCCACTCCCGCAGCCGGGTCCCATCGGCCGCCGCGTCCCGGGCCGGGACCACGTACCCGACCAGCCTCCGTTCGCCGGGCGCGTCTTCGCGGGTTATCACGACCGCGTGGGCTATCCCTGGTGCCTGCCCCAGAACCGCCGCGACCTCGCCGGGCTCGACCCGGTACCCGCGGATCTTGACTTGGTCGTCAGCCCGTCCCGCGAACACCAGGTCCCCGCCGGGAGTCCACCGCGCCAGGTCGCCGGTCCGGTACATCCGCGACCCGTCTGCGGCGAACGGGTCGGCCACGAAACGCTCCCCGGTCAGGCCCGCCCGCCCCAGATACCCGCGCGCCACCCCCGCCCCCGCCAGGTACAGCTCCCCGGTCACCCCGGGCGGCACCAGGCACAGCCGCCGGTCCAGCACATGCACCCGCGTGTTCCGCATCGCTGACCCGATCGGCAGCCCGCCTCCGGTCCCGGTCGCCGCAGCCGGAACCGGGAACCGGGTCGCGAACACCGTCATCTCCGTCGGCCCGTAACAATGCACCACCCGCGTCTGCGGGCAAGCCTTCAGGACAGCGGCCGCCGCCCAGGCGGATACCCCTTCACCGCCGGTCTGCACCAGCCCCGTCCCGGCCAGGCATCTTGGATCCTCCCGCGCTACCATCTCGAACATCGCCGCTGTCAGGTGCACCGCGGTCAGCGCGTGCCCGCCGATCAGCTCGGCTAGCGCAGCCGGCCCGACCGGGCCGGGCGGAGCCACCACCACTTCCCCGCCTGATAGCAGCGGCACCCACACCTCATACGTCGCCGCGTCGAACGCGTGCGCCGCATGGAACAGCACCCGCCGCTGGCTGTCATCGCGCCAGCACCGGTCCGCGGCGAGCGCCACCACGTTCTGCTGGGTGACCGCCACTCCCTTGGGCTGCCCGGTCGACCCTGACGTGTACATCACGTAGGCCAGGTCGTCGGGCCGCCCGCCCGGCATGACCGCCGGCCCGCCGGGGACCGCCGCCTGGCTGTGGACCGCCGGCTCGCCTGCCTCCCCCGCCACTATCACGCGGGCGCGGTGACCGGCCAGCAGCCGGCCCGCCAACCCCCGGCCCGCGATCACCACCCCGGCCCGGGTATCGGCCAGCACGAACCCAACCCGCTCGGCCGGCCACTCCGGGTGCAGCGGCACATACGCGCCGCCCGCCTTGATCACCGCCAGCATCGCCACTATCAGCCCCGCCGACCGTTCCATCAAGACCGCTACCAGCGACCCCGGCCCCACCCCCGCCCCAGCCAGCCGCCCCGCCAGCACCCCCGCAGCCGCATCCAGCTCCCCGTAACTCAGCCGCACACCCCCCGCCGACACCGCCGGCGCCGCCGGGTCCTCCGCCACCCGAGCCCCGAACAACTCCGCCAGCCCCACCCCCGGCACCGCCGCGGCGGTATCGTTCCACCCCGCCAGCAACTCCCGCTCACCCGCGGTCAGAACCTCCACGCCGCCCACAGCCAGCCCGGCGTCGGCGCTGACCGCGGCCAGCACCGCGACCAGCCGGCCAGCCAGCGCCTCCGCGGTCACCGCGTCGAACAGGTCACGCGCGTACTCCACCGCACCCGCCAGCCCGGCCGGCCCGCCCGCCCCGCCGAAACGCTCAGCGAACGAGAACGTCAGGTCGAACTTGGCCACCCCCGTCGACACCGGCACCGGACTGACATCCAGCCCGGCCAGCCCCAGCCCCCCGCCAGGCTGATTCTGGAAAGCCAGCATCACCTGGCACAGCGGATGACGGCCCAGCAGCCGCGGCGGGTTCAGCGCCTCCACCAGCCGCTCGAACGGCACATCCTGATGAGCGAAAGCAGCCAGATCCACCGCCCGGACCCGGCCCAGCAACTCACCGAAACCCGGATCACCCGACACATCCACCCGCAGCACCAGCGTGTTCACGAAAAACCCGACCAGGTCATCCAGCACCTCATCGGTCCGCCCCGCCACCGCCGTCCCCAGCGGAATATCCTCCCCCGCCCCCAGCCGCGCCAGCAGCACCGCCAAAGCCGCCTGCACCACCATGAACAACGTCACCCCACGCCGCCGCGCCAGCCCCGCCAGCGCCGCATGCACCCCAGCCGGCACCGCGAACTCCACCACCCCGCCCCGGTAACTCGCCACCGCCGGACGCGGACGATCCCACGGCAGCACCAGCTCCTCCGGCACCCCCGCCAGCGCCCCCCGCCAGAACTCAAGCTGCACCGCCGCCAGGCTCCCCGGATCCTCAGCCGATCCCAGCAGCTCCCGCTGCCAGACCGCATAATCCGCGTACTGCACCCGCAACGGAACCCACCCCGGCGCCCGCCCGCCCAGCCGCGCCGCATACGCCGCACCCAGATCCCGGCACAACGGCCCCAGCGACCACCCATCAGCCGCACTATGATGCAGCACCACCAGCAGCACATGCTCATCCGCGCCCAGCCGCCACACCACCGCCCGCACCGGCACCTCACCAGCCAGGTCAAACGGCCGCACCGCCGCCTCCGTCAGCACCCCCGCCAGCCCCGCCTCCGTCACCACCCCGCCCTCAGCCAGCCCCGGCACCCCGCCCCCGCCCTCCAGCACCCGCTGACACCCCCGCCCGTCCACCTCCACCAGCACCGTCCGCAAACTCTCATGACGACCCGCCACATCCCCCAAAGCCCCCCGCAACGCCCCCACCACCAGCCGCCCCCGCAACCGGAACGCCAGCGGCACGTTATACGTCGCCGACCGCCCCTCCAAACGATCAAGAAACCACAACCGCTGCTGCGCAAACGACAACGGCACCACCCCCGGCCGCACCCCACCCGACACCACCGGCCGCGCCGCTCCCGCCCCGCCCCGCACCACCCCCGCCAACCCCGCCACCGTCGGAGCCTCAAACAACGACCGGATCTCCACCTCCACCCCCAGCGCCGCCCGCACCCGGCTGATCAGCCGAGTCGCCAGCAGCGAATGACCGCCCAGGTCGAAGAAGCTGTCGTCGATCGTGACCCCCGGCACTCCCAGCACATCGGCGAACAAGCCGCACAGAACCTCCTCCACCGGGCTGCGCGGCCCTCGCCCCTGCCCGTCCCCCGACCACTGCGGGGCGGGCAGTGCGGCCTTGTCCACCTTCCCGTTCCCGGTCAGCGGCAGCTCTGCGATCACCACGATCACCGAAGGCACCAGGTAGCCCGGCAGGATCCCGCCCAGCCACTCCCGCAGCCAGGCCCCGTCCGCGGTGGCTTCGCGGGCCGGCACCACGTACCCCACCAGCCGCAGTTCTCCCGGCACATCCTCCCGGGTTATGACGACGGCCTGGGCCACCCCCGGCGCCCGCCCCAGAACCGCCGCCACCTCACCCGGCTCCACCCGGAACCCCCGGATCTTCACCTGGTCATCAGCCCGCCCGGTGAACACCAGCTCCCCGGCTCGCGTCCACCGCGCCAGATCCCCAGTCCGGTACATCCGCGACCCGTCACCGGCGAACGGATCCGCCACAAACCGCTCCCCGGTCAGGACCGCCTGTCTCACATATCCCCGCGCCACCCCCGCCCCCGCCACGTACAACTCCCCCGTCACCCCCGGCGCCACCAGCCGCAGCCGCCCGTCCAGCAAATACACCCGCGTGTTCTCCATCGGCCGCCCGATCGGCACCGTCTGCTCCGCCGCGGCCGCGGCGGCCGGAACCCGGAACCGGGTCGCGAACACCGTCATCTCGGTTGGCCCGTAACAATGCACCACCGCCGTCCCCGGACACGCCTCTAGCACCGCCGCCATCGCCTCCGGAGAGCACGCCTCACCCCCCGTCTGCACCTCCGCCACTCCGGCTAGACAATCCGCCCGTTCTTCCGCCAGCAGATTGAACACCGCCGTCGTCAAGAACACCGAGTCCACCCCGCCGCCCCCGACCAGCCCCGCCAGCCCGCCCGCGTCAAACTCACCCGCCGGAGCGACTACCACCTCCCCGCCCGACAGCAGCGGTACCCACACCTCAAACACCGAGGCATCAAACACATGCGACGAATGGAACAACACCCGCCGATGACGGCCATCACGCCAGCACCGGTCCGCCGCCAAGGCCACCAGATTCCGCCGGGTGATCATCACCCCCTTGGGCGACCCGGTAGACCCGGAGGTGTACATCACGTACGCCAGGCCGCTTCTGTCACCGACCGGGGGTTCGGCCGGGCCGGGATCAAGACCGTCCCGAGCGGCTGGCACACCCACCGCATCCAGGTCGCCGGTGACAACGACCTCGGCCTGGCTACCGGCCGGCAACAGGGCAGCCTGCGCTGGGCCGACAACGATGACCGGGGCGGCAATGTCAGTGAGTATGTGCGCCAGCCGGGCGGCCGGCCAGTCTGGGTGCAGCGGCACGTACACCCCGCCCGCCTTCATGATGGCCACGATCGCGACGATCAGGTCCGCTGACCGCTCCATCAGCACCGCGACCATGGTCTCCGGCCCCACGCCGGCCGCGGTCAGCCGCCGAGCCAGCCGCCGCGAGGCCACGTCTATGGCGGCGTAGCTGAGCCGCACATTCCCGGCGGTCACCGCGACCGCATCCGGGGTCGCTGCCGCCTGCACCGCGAACAGCTCGGCCGGACCGGCCGGGGGCATCGGAACCCCCGTGTCGTTCCCGGCGGCCAGTGCCCGCCGCTCAGCGGCAGTGACGACCTCCAGCGAGCCGATCGCGGCGGCCGGGTCCGCGGCCACCGCCGCCAGGACCGCGACTAGCTTTTCCGCCAGCGTCGCCACGGTGGCTTCGTCGAACAAGTCGCTAGCGTATTCCGCCTCGCCCGACATCCCGGCGGCCTGGCCGACCGGGTCATAGCGCTCGGTCAAGGAAAAGGACAGGTCGAACTTCGCCGTGTCAGTGGCCACCGGCGCGGTAGCAACCGCCACGTCTGGGCCCAGCGACAGCTCGGCCGGAGCCAGGTTCTGAAAGGCCAGCATCACCTGGCACAGCGGATGACGGCCCAGCAGCCGCGGCGGGTTCAGCGCCTCCACCAGCCGCTCGAACGGCACATCCTGATGAGCGAAAGCAGCCAGATCCACCGCCCGGACCCGGCCCAGCAACTCACCGAAACCCGGATCACCCGACACATCCACCCGCAGCACCAGCGTGTTCACGAAAAACCCGACCAGGTCATCCAGCACCTCATCGGTCCGCCCCGCCACCGCCGTCCCCAGCGGAATATCCTCCCCCGCCCCCAGCCGCGCCAGCAGCACCGCCAAAGCCGCCTGCACCACCATGAACAACGTCACCCCACGCCGCCGCGCCAGCCCCGCCAGCGCCGCATGCACCCCAGCCGGCACCGCGAACTCCACCACCCCGCCCCGGTAACTCGCCACCGCCGGACGCGCACGATCCCACGGCAGCACCAGCTCCTCCGGCACCCCCGCCAGCGCCCCCCGCCAGAACTCAAGCTGCCTGGCCTGCTCACTTGCCGGGTCACCGGCTTCACCGAGCAGCTCCCGCTGCCACAGCGCGTAGTCGGCGTACTGGACCGGCAGCGGCGGCCAGGCCGGCGGCTGCCCGGCGCACCTCGCCGCGTACGCCACTGACAGATCGCGCAACAGCGGGCCCATAGACCAGCCGTCGGCAGCGATGTGGTGCAGCACCAGCAGGAAATGCTGATGCTCGCCCGGATCCGGTCGTTCCCGACGCACCAGCAATCCCCGCAGCGGGACGTCTGCGGCCAGGTCGAACGGCCGGCCAGCCGCCTGCGCCAGCTCACCCACCCCGTCGCCGGCCGGAGCCTCGATCACCTCCAGCCGGGGCCGGCGCTCAAGTACCCGCTGGAACGGCACCTCGTCCGCCTCATCGAACACCGTGCGCAGACTCTCATGCCGGCCTGCCACATCGGCTAACGCCGCGTCCAGCGCCTCGGCGTTCAACGAACCGGTCAACCGGAACGCGAACGGCAGGTTGTACGTCGCCGACGATCCTTCCAGCCGGGCAAGGAACCACAACCGCTGTTGTGCGAAGGAGAGCGGGATCCGGCCCGGACGAGGGCCAGCCACCAGCGGCGGGCGGGCCGAGGCCGCGCCGCGAATCACCTCGGCCAGACGGGCCACCGTCGGCGCCAGAAATAGGTCCCCGATGCTCAGTTCAGCACCCAGCTCCGTCCGGATTCTCGAGACCAGCCTGGTGGCCAGCAGCGAATGACCACCCAGGTCGAAGAAGCTGTCATCGATCGTGACCTCGGTTACGCCCAGCAACTCGGCGAACAACTGGCACACAATCGCCTCGTCCGGGCCGCGCGGGGCCAGCCCCAGCCCTGCCGTTACTTCGAGCGCGGGCAGCGCGGCCTTGTCCACCTTTTCGTTGACCGTCAGCGGCAGCCGGCCCAGCACCATGACCACGGCCGGAATCATGTAGTCCGGCAGCACTCCGGCCAGCCAGTCGCGTACCCGGCTACCATTCAGGGCCCGTCCTGGCGCCGGAACCACGTATCCCACCAGACGGCGGCTCCCCGAGCTGTCCGCGCCGGCAACCACCACTGACTGGGCTACCCCCGGCGCCCGGGCCAGTGCCGCCGACACTTCCCCAGGCTCCACCCGGAACCCGCGGATCTTCACCTGGTCATCGGATCGCCCAGCGAACGCCAGTAGCCCGTCGGCTGTGCGCCGCATCCGGTCCCCGGTCCGGTACATCCGCGATCCATCGGCCGAGAACGGGTCGGCCACGAACCGTTCGGCGGTCAGGCCGGGGCGGCCCAGGTAACTCCGCGCGACCCCGGAACCGGCTACGTAGAGCTCACCGGTCACCCCCGGCGGGACTGGCCGCAGCGAGGTGTCAAGCACGTAGCACCGCGCGTGCTCCAGGCCCTGGCCGACCAGGCTCTGGTCGGCGCGACCAGCAAACTCCGGATCGATCTCCAGCTGGGTGACGTGCACGGTCGTCTCGGTGATGCCATACATGTTCACCAGCCGCGGCCCGCCGCGGTGACGCTGACACCACGCGCTCAGCGCTCGCAGGTCGAGCACGTCCCCGCCGAAGACGACTAGGCGCAGGGCCAGGCGCCGCTCCAGTTCGGGCCGTTCACGGCACACCCGGTCCAGCTCGTAGAACGCGGCCGGCGTCTGGCTCAGCATCGTCACCCGCTCGGTGGCCAGCAGCTCAAGGAACCGGGACGTATCCCGGCTGACCAGGCGCTCCACGACCACGAGCCGACCCCCGTGCAGCAGGGCGCCCCACATCTCCCAGACCGAAAAGTCGAACGACGCCGAGTGGAACATCGTCCAGACATCGCCAGGGCTGAAAGCGAAACGCGGCCTAGTCGCCTCGAACAGCTCGATGACGTTGGCGTGGGTGACGACCACACCCTTGGGGTGGCCAGTCGAGCCGGATGTGTACATGATGTAGGCCGGGTTCAAGACTGACCGCGACCGTCTGTCCAGGCCCGGCCGCTCGCCGTGAGCAGCCACGTCATGGGCAAGCAGCCGCCGCATCAGGCGGGTCGCCGCTGGCAGCCCAGGCGCGATCTCGCTCGACGTAATCACGCAGGCGGGGCGGGCGTCGTCCAGCATGAACGCGATCCGCTCGGCCGGATAACCGGGATCCACAGGCAGGTACGCGGCCCCGGCCTTGGTCACGGCCAGCAGCGCCACGATCAGCTCCGCGCATCGCGGCAGCGCCACCGCGACAATCTGCCCGGGGCCCGCTCCGGCCGCGGCCAGCCTGCCCGCCAGCTCATCGGCAGCTAGGTCCAGCTGCGCGTAGCTCAGATTTTCCGGTCCCGCGGTCACCGCGACCGCTTCAGGCGTGGCTGCCGCCTGCGCCTCGAACAGCTCAGCCAGACTAGCCCGGCGGGCCGCGGCGGATCGAGCAGTCATGATGACGCCTTAAGGCGTCAGCCACAACATGCCGTCCCCCGACGGCACCAGCCCGCCGGGAAACAGCGGATCCTCCTCGCCCGCGTCCGCGCCGAGCCGCGCACGAACCTGGACCTGCGCGCCTTCCTGCATTGCCCGGCTGACCACAGAAGACTTCAGCAACGGCACCATGCCGCCTTCGCCGCCGTCAAGCTGATCGATGGCCACGGCGAACTCCGCGGCCCTGGCCTTGACCTGCTCGGCGGCAGCACCGGCATTCACCAGGCTGGTCTCACCCGACGATATGCCGCCCACGAGATCCACGAACGACTCCATCTCCTCGTGACTGTTGCTGGTGATCTTCTTGGCCGACCAGAAGTAGGAGTCCTCGCTGACGTTCATGTCGTAGAAGGCCATGAGGAACTCATAGAACACGCCGTACTCGCGGCGATAGCGCTTCTCAAATTCTCCGAATGCGGCTTCCTCGCTGACCAGGCCAGCCAGGGCGCTGTTGACCGACCGGGCGGCCAGCAGCGCGCTATAGGTCGCCAGGTGGACCCCGGACGAGAACACCGGGTCGACGAAGCAGGCGGCATCCCCGATGAGGACCAGCCCGGGTGCCCAGAACCTGGTGTTGTGGTACGAGTAATCCTTACGCACCCGAAGTTGGCCGTACTCTCCGGTTCTAACCCGTCTGGCATCGGCTAGGTAGTCGCGGATCATTGGGCATTGGAGGATAAGAGCCTCCAATGCCTTCTCCGGATCGCCTTGTAGCTTGCTTGCCATGTCCCTGCGGACAACAACTCCGACGCTGGTCAGCGTATTTCTCAGCGGAATGTACCAGAACCAGCCATCGTCGAAGGCAGCGGAAAGGATATTTCCTGAGGAGGGTTCTGGCAACCGTTTCCCGCCCTCGTAGTAGCCGAACAGCGCGAGACTCTGGAAGAACTGTGAGTATTCGCGTTTCCCGCCGACCCGCTTATATATCCGGCTCTTGTGGCCGGATGCGTCGACCACGTACTTGGCCCGCACCTCGTGCTCGTTCCGATCGCGATCGGAATAGACCACCCCAGCCACTCGACCGCCATAGCGCAAGACGTCTGACACCGTGCATTCCTCGCGCACTTCGGCGCCGTGGCGACGAGCATTGTCAAGCAAGATCTGATCGAATTTCGTCCGCTCGACCTGATAAGCGAACGACGTCGCCCGGGCCATGTTGGGCGAAACCGAGAAGGAGAACGTCCACGGCTCCTGCCTGGCACCCCATCGGAACGTTCCGCCGAGCTTCCTGGTAAAGCCCGCCTCAGCCAAGCCATCGGCGGCGCCAGTGAGACGGCAAACTCCGTGCACCGTCGACGGCAGCAGCGACTCGCCGATCTGGTAGCGCGGAAATTTCTCCTTTTCTAGAACTAAGACCCGGTGTCCGCGCACGGCCACGAGTGACGCCAATGTCGAACCGCCAGGCCCTCCTCCGACAACTACCACGTCAAATTCGTCAGCCTGGGTTCTCATTGGCTTTGGCGTGCTCCTCCATTTCTCTAATCAGGCTCTTCGGGCGCATGTCAGTCCAGTTTTCTTCGATGAAATTAAGGCAGGCCGCACGGGTGTCCTCGCCGAACGCGACAGTCCACCCGCCCGGAACGCCAGCGAATACTGGCCAGAGTGAATACTGACCCTCGTCATTCACGAGGGCAAAGTAGGAGCCATCTTCGTCTTCGAACGGATTGGTCACGTGTCTCCATTCCGTCTGCTCTCCGATAGGAACTACAGTACCCACCGAACGCCGATCCGCCCAGCCCTGATTCGGCCCGGCCTGGTGGCCCATCGCGTCGGCGGACTCCCCGCCCAGCTCACGGGCCAGATCGGCTCCGGATTAGGTCCGCGATCCGCAACGCGGAGGTACCGAGCCCGGTGGGCAGGAACGCGGTCTCGGCCTGACCGGTGCCACGGCTGCGCCGGAGTTCGGCCTCGGTGTACCGCACGCGCCGGCGGTGCCACTCCAAGCTCTCCCCCGCCCCCAGCGGCTCACCAACCGTGACAACCGCCCCAAATAGGATATTTGCCTTTCGGTCGACTGCGCCCTGCGGGGTAAGCCGACTAACCGTTGTTACAAATGACCGAAAACGCCCATTGGCACCGCCTCAACCTGTCGCAAGTCGGTGCTCAGGACGACTTATCATCAGTTTGTGCGCCGCAAACTGTATCAAAACGGTCAGATTAACAACCAAAACTGATGATAAGTCGGCGTCTCACCACTAGGTCGGCCGCCGAAGCTACCCAGACGTTGCCAGCCGCCGCCAGAGCTGAGGATGGCGGCGGCCGACAGGCCCTGTCCAGGTCGTATGCCGCTTTGATACCGCTAGGGGGTTTCTGAGGTGAAATCCCAATGATCGGCCGCCGTATGGGTGCACTTAGCTAGCTCGACCTTTCCAGACACGTCGGCGATGCACATAGCGAACTGGATCCAGGCGATCGTGCCGTTGGGATTGATCTCCCACTGCTGCCGGTCATTGCCGTTGCAAGTCGTGAACCTGATGGAAGCGCCGGATCTGCCGCTCTGGGTTTGCAGGCAGAGCTTGTGGATCACGAAGAATGCGCCATCGAACGCGATCTTCTCGGCCGCGCTGGTGCCGCACCGCCCGAGTTCGGCTCGCACGCCGGACTTGGCGCTGAAACCGGGATCCTCAAGGCACTTGCCGGACTTCACGTTCTTGTACCGCCCGTGGCTGGTGGATGTCGTCGCCCCGCCGAAGCAGTGATTGATGCGCGAGTTGAACAGCGGCTCGGTACTCACCGGCAAGTTCGATGGCGGGTTGACGATGAACGGCGTCTGCAGCGGCGCGCCATCGGGCAATCCTTGTGTCAGCCCGTCCTCACAGTTGATGACGTCGAACTCGTTGCCGCCCTTGCCACCGATCCAGATGTCGAGGTGGTGGAATCGCGGTCCGCCGTCCGGGCCCTTGCCCGACCAGTCTTCATCACATTCCTGGCAGTCATCGCCCATCCTGACGTACTTCTCGAGCGTGGGGTAATACAGGATCGTCCCGACCGGGAACTCATGCTTGTCGCTGGCGAACGTGATCGGGCGCTGGAAGGTGCCGATACCGCGGGCGCAGCCCGAGTAGGCGGTGGCGCATCCAGGCGGAGTGTTGTCGAACCAGCCGTAATACGTCGCGTAGACCTGGACCGCCTTCGGCTTCTTGACGACGGCGGCACTCGGATGGGCGGCGAGACGGCTAGCGCCGCTCGGGCTGCTGACCGCGACCAGGCCGATCGCGGACAGGCTCATAACACCCGCCACGATCCAGATGCGGGCAAAGGATTTCATCGGGAAACCTCCGAAGCCGGTGATGCTGCACCAGATGGCAGACCGGAGAAACTAGTTAGGAAAGTTACCTAATTGTCCACGCCTCCGCAAGACCCCCCGTCACCTTCAGGAGCTGACTTGCGCCGGGCTTGGCCGGAGTCAGGAGCTGGTGAGGATGACAAGCTGCTGCGTCGCTCGGGTCATGGCGACGTAGCGGTCGACCGTTCCTTCGATGTCCTTGCCGAACGCCTCCGGGTCGACGAGGACGACCAGGTCGAACTCAAGCCCCTTGGAAAGCTCCGGCGTCAGCGACCGGACGCGGGGCGTTGCCCGGAACGTGGAATCGCCGATGACGCAGGCGATCCCGTCGGCATGCGCTGCGAGCCAGGTGTCGAGGATCGAGTCCAGTTCGCGGGCGGCTCGGTGCAGGACAGGGACGCCGGTGGTGCGGATGGAGGTCGGCACGTTGGCGTCCGGGAGCACAGCCCGGATGACCGGCTCGGCTTCGGCCATGACCTCTTCCGGCGTCCGGTAGTTGATGCTGAGGGACGCCAGGTTGATCCGGTCGAGCCCGATCCGCTCGAGCCGTTCCTGCCACGACTCCGTGAACCCGTGCCTGGCCTGGGCGCGGTCGCCGACGATCGTGAAGCTCCGGGACGGGCAACGCGCCAGCAGCATTTGCCACTCGGCGTCGGTCAGTTCCTGAGCCTCGTCGACGACGATGTGCGCGAACGGGCCAGCGAGCAGGTCCGGGTCGGTGCTTTGCAGTGCGGCCTCGTCGACCAAGGCGTCGTGGAAGTCTTCGCCGCGCAGCATCGACACCAGGCCCTCGCCGTACGCATCTCCCCCGGCCGCGATCAGATTGTCGACAACGCTGGCCATGCCCTCGCGTTCGGCGGCGACAATGGCCTCATTCCGGCGCTTACGTCGTGACGTTTCCGGGTCGCCGAGCCGCTGCCGGGCCGCGTCCAGGAGCGGCAGGTCGGACACGGTCCAGGCCTGGGCGTCCTCGCGCCGCAGCTTCTCAACGTCATCGGGGCTGAGCCAGGGAGCGCACATCCGCAGGTAGGCGGGTACCGACCACAGATCTCCGACGAGATCAGCCGCATCGATCAGCGGCCACGCGCGGTTGAGAGTCGTGAGCAGTTCCCTGTTTTGCAACAGCGACCGGCGGAGCAGGTCAGCCGGGGCCTCCCCGTCATGGCTGTCCATCAGGATCGTGAGCAGTTCCTCCCAGATCTGGTCGCGCGCCTCGTTATGCGGAGTACCGGGGGCCGGTGCTTCGAAGGCCTCGGCCCAGTCGGCGGCGCTCAGCCTGATGTCGGACCAGTGGGTCTGCACTGTCATCGGCTCGGTGGGCGGATTCTCGTAGAACCGCACGGCCGGCTCGATGGCTTTCACCAGGTCCGCGGAAGACTTCAGGCGGGCCACGTCCGGGTCGGCCTCGATCGCTGCCGCGGCTCCCTCGGGGACAAGGTCCCGCAGAGTGGCTGTGTGCACGCCCTCCTCGCCGAGGCTGGGGAGAACATCGGCGACGTAGGCGAGGTAGGGCTGGTGCGGACCGACGAACAACACGCCGCCCCGACGGTGGCCGAGGCGAGGGTCGGAGTAGAGCAGATAAGCGGAGCGGTGCAGGGCGACGACGGTCTTGCCCGTACCTGGACCGCCGTCGACAACGAGAGCCCCGCGGGATCCCGCCCGGATGATGGCATCCTGGTCGGCCTGGATGGTACCGAGCACATCTCGCATCCGGGCCGACCGGCTGCTGCCGAGGCTGGCGATGAAGGCGGATTGGTCGTCGAGCGCGGCGTGCCCTTCAATGCCTTCCGGGGTGAACACCTCGTCCCAGTAGTCGCTCACTCGGCCACGGGTCCAGCGATACCTGCGGCGGCTGGCCAGGCCCATCGGATTGGCGTGGGTCGCGCCGAAGAACGGCTCAGCCGCAGGGGAGCGCCAGTCGAGCAGCAGCCGGCGACCCGCGCTGTCGGTGAGGCCGAGTCGCCCGACGTACGCGGGCTCGGAGTTGTCGGCGCTGACCATGTGCCCGAGGCACAAGTCCAAGCCGAACCGGCGCAGGACGCGCAGGCGAGCGGCCAGCCGGTGGATCTCCATGTCCCGGTCCATTGCCTCCTGCCCTATGCCGCCGGGCGCCTTGAGTTCGGCGTCGAGGCGGCCGGACAGGTCGGCGATCGCCTGCTCAAGGCTCTCCGCGATCGCCGCGAAGTGCTTCTCGTCGCCGGCGATCAGCGCCGGGTCGGCCTTGACGGCGAGGTTGCCGCGAAGGTCAAACGCGCTGGTAGTCAAGGGATTCACGGCGTCAGCTCCGATCTGAGATCCTGGCTCGTCCCGAACGCCGACAACAACACACGCACCTAGCGACCCCCATTTCCGCAGGTTCTAGCCTCGGCCTGCGATTATGCGGCACGACCCGGGTCTTGCCGCAAGCCCCCCTATGCGCTATATATTTAAATGGAGGGATGTAGGCGCTGGGGTGATGACGCGGTTCTCCCTCACACCACTATGCGCATCACGCAGTGGTACTTGCCCTTCGGCCGGACGTAGCTGAAGCCAGCCTGCTCGAACAGGTTTCGCGTTCCGTTGTAGAGAGACGACGCTGATACCTGCTGGCCGTCGGTGTCCTGCGGGTACGCTTCCACGACGCCACCGCCGGCCTGCGCGATCAAGTCGAGCGCACCACGTAGCGCGACGTCCGCCAGTCCGTTGCGCCGGTACTTCTTATCCACGAACAGGCAGGTGAGCCGGTAGTCCGGCGCAATGTCAAGGCTGGCCTCGTACTCCCTGCGGTGGTAGATGTCCGGCAGTTCCTCCGGGGTCCCGTATTCGCACCAGGCCACCGCCGCATCACCATCGAACACCAGGGCGGCATGAGCCCGGCCTTCGTTGACCAGTCGCTCCTTGCGAGCTCGGTTGCCCTCGCCTGCCTGTCTCGGGGCGCATGATCGCTGGAACCGCATGCACCAGCAGCCAGCACCTCCCGCCCAGCAGGAACCGTGGACCGCATTCCAAACACCGTTGTGCCGCTCAGCGAGTCCAGCGAATGCGTCCCACGTGTCAGGAGCGAGTGGTCTGACCATGTAATCCATGCCGCAACGGTAGACGTGATTGCGGACGTTCCGCGTCCGTTATAACGAACCATGACATCGCGCGGCGCTGCCCGCTGAGATAGTGCCTGAGTGGTTCCCGTGGGATTGCCCGAGAGGTTGCATCTGGCCAGCGCCGGCGACGACGCACGAAGATCGGATGCGTTTCTTCGGGCAAAGTGCGGCGAGCCGGATTCATGTCATGGAGGCCGGCTGGATCAGGCGCATGCGGGATTGCCGCCTGTACGCCTACCGGCTGCCAAGCGACCTGTTCCGGCCGCACGAGGTCGGAGGTTACTGGGTCGCCGACGAACAGGTGGACGCGATCGATCAAGTGGTCATCGACGACCTCGCGGGCAGGCAGGCCAGCGCTGGCATCGAGCTTCGGATAACGCCGTCTATCTGGCCGTTCTGGCGGCAGGTCACGAACTCGACCGTAGAGTTCAGCGGTTCCCGGCTGCGCAACACCGCCCCGCACTCGGCGACCCGCGGCCACCTCGTCAGTGACTCCGACGCTAGCTCGTCCAGGTAGCGGCGGACAGGGCTTGGCGGTACAGCGCTTCGTAACTGGCCGCCATCACCTCGATCGTGAAGCTTTCCACATGCTGGCGGCACAGAGCGCGGTCGAGTTGCCTTGCCTGCGTGATGCCGTCCGCCAGGTCAACGGGATCGTCGATGACTATCCCGGTCTGGCCGTGAACGATCGGTTCCGGAACGGCGCGCCGACGAAGGGCGACTACCGGCGTGCCGCAGACCATCGCCTCGATCACGACCGGGCCGAACGGCTCGTCCTGGGCAGCCGGCAACAGCAGGCAGGCGGCCCGCGATAGCAGCATGCGCTTGGCTCTCGAATCGGCGCGGCCAAAGATCGTGACACCCGCATCGATCCTTGGCTCGATCTCACGCCTGAAATAAGTGTGCTCGACCGGTTCGGAACATTTGCCCGCCAGGACGATCGGCACCCCGGCAGCACGGGCGGCATCAATCGCCAGGTGCGGTGCCTTCTCGGGATGGAACGGGCCGAGGAAGAGCGCGTAGTCCTGCGTGTCCGCCCAAGACGGGAACATCTCGGCCCGGATCGCATTGCGGATAGTCGCGCTCCACAGTAAGTCAGGCGCCGCGGACCGCTGCACATCGGAGATCGCAACGAGCCGGACGGTGCTGCCCAGCGTCCGGTAGAACTCGCCGCGCTCGCCGTCGACCGGGCCGTGGGCTGTTACTACGGTGGGTATCGGGCTCCCGTTGGCCTGCAGCGGACCCGTCACAGAGTGGTCGTGAATCACATCCACGTCCAGGGAGCGGAGAATAGCGGCAACGTTGGCCGCGTGTACCAGTTCGGGCACCAGGGCGCCCTGCTGGTCAGCGGTCACGGTCTGGTAGGTGGCGATGAACCGCTGCGCGATCGTGGCGTGCCGCCAGGTACCGATGAGCGTCACCTCGTGCCCGCGGCCAACCAGTGCGTCAACCAGGTCGGCGATCACGGTTTCGATGCCGGCGTCAGCGACCGACAGAGCGCCGCGATAGAGCGGGGTGACCATTGCGATACGCAACCGGGGCAGGCTATCGTGCGCCTGCTGATGTACCCCTCCGACCATGGTCAGAGTCGGCCTGGCCGGGCTCGTTCGACGCCCGACAGATATCCAGTTGCGACGCAACCGCTGACCGTGACCACCTGGGTCGCTCATCGAGATCTCCGTACGCACCGGACGACGAGCGGCAAGCAAGCGCAGGGTCCGGACCAGCCCAACCGCCAGTACAGTTAACGATGTCCGGCAAATACGCGCAAGATCGACACGCCGAGTGACACGCGGAAGACGCAGAGTTTACTCCGCATCTGGACAACAACCGATGGTCAGGACGGTTCCCGGCGGACTGGCGAAGTCCAGGCGACCGGCTCAAGGCTGCCGTCGATGGCGGCCTGGGCGACATCGGTCAGGCGGCGATTATTGTTGCGTGCGTAGCTGCGCAGCCGGGAGAAAGCCTCAGCCAGGTCGACGCCGGCGCGCTCGGAGAGCACGCCTTTGGCCTGCTCGATCACGACACGGCTGTTGAGGGCGGCCGAAAGCTCTTCGTTCAGGCGCTGAGCCTCGGCGCTGGCGCGATGCTGCAGGATGCTGACTGTGGCTAGGTCCGCGAAGGCCCGCGCGACCACTATGTCCGCATCGCTCATCAGTGCAGGGGTGACACTGAACAAGTTCAGCGCGCCGAGGCTGTTTTCCCTCCACCGCATCGGCAGAGCCAACACCGAGCGGAAGCCCGTTTCTAGCGCGGCAGCCGCGAACACAGGCCAGCGGCCAGTCCCGGCCTCCAAGCTCTCATGCGCGACCAGGTTGCCGGTGCGAAAGGCGTCCAGGCAAGGGCCTTCCTGCTCCTGAAGCTCGAACAGCTCCAGCAGGCGCATCGCTTCACTTGACGACGCCGCCAGCTCCAGGCTGCCCCCCGGGGACGCCAGCATCACCCCCGCAGCGGACGCGCCGAGTATCTTGACGCACTTGTCCGCGAGCCCGGTCAGCAACTCGATGACGTCGTAATCCTCGACGAGGGTGTCGGCCATGTCAACCAGTGACCTGACCACGTCGGCTTCCCGGGTCATGACGCTTACCCTCCTGAGCGCCGAAGCCAGCACCATCAGCGGGCACAAGACCACGCACGAGACGAATCACCTATGTTAGCGGCTGTTAGCGGCAATCTCAGCCTAGGCGGAGCTTGCGTGCGACGACATCTCCGGCCACGTCGGCGAGCAGGCGATCATTGCTGAAAGCGAACGCGCGCAGCCGGATGAGCGCCTCGGTGACCGTGATCTCTTCCTGCACCGAGACAATGCCAGCGGCGTTGTGCACGATGTAGTGGAAGTCGGCGCCTACTTCCAGGCCGGCAGCTATAGCACCAGGTACGGCTCCGGCCTGTGAATCAAGTACCCAGCGGGCAGCCACGCGAGCCAGGAGCATGGCGTCAGCGTGCTGATCATCGCTCAGCGGGCCGGCGGAATCACGGTAAAGGTCCAGGGCGCCGAGGCGTATTACGCCGACCCGCAACGGGAACCCGAATACGGCCCGCACACCAGCCTCAAGCGCCGGCGTAGTGAAAGCCGGCCACCTGCGTGAGACCGGATCCGCCAGGTCAGGCTCGATCACGATCTTGTCCTGCCGGTACGCATCCACGCACGGACCTTCGCCGAGTGTGTACTGCAGCTCCTCGATCAGGTGGCTCACATCATTGGTGCTGCACAAGGACCCGCCCGGTATGTCACCCGACATGAGCATGATTCCGGCACCGCTCACCCCGGTGAGCCGTCGGCACACCTCGCACAGCCGGGCGGATGACCACGAGGCTCCTTCAGAGGAGAGTGCGGCCACGATCCGCCGGAGTCTGTCGCTAGCCATTCAGCGTCACGAAGCTCGATCACTCACGAGCTGCCTCCTCACCTAAGGAAGGAGACAGACCAGAGCTGCGCCTGAGCGCCCTTCCGTCCGGATCAGCGGGTCTATCAGCGAAGCGCAGATCGTGACGCAGGCCATTGTGACAGATGGACCGCTAGCGCGGCGGCGTGGTGTTACCGGAATTTTCCGCGGCTCGCAGTGCCTTGTAACGGTGGCCCGAAGTGTCACCGAGCGAGGATGGCGTGGAGCGGATCAGCCAGAAGGCAGCGGTTGGCGTCGTCTTCGTCGCGGCCATGTTCATGTCGATCATGGACGCCACCATCGTTAACGTCGCGCTGCCGACGATCGGGCGCGAATTCGGTGTCAGCCCGACGGCAATTGACTCCATCTCGATCTCGTTCCTGGTCAGCCTAGCGGTGTTCATTCCAGCCTCGGCTTGGCTTGGTGACCGGTTCGGCGGCAAGCGGGTGCTGCTGATCGCGATCGTGGTGTTCACCGGGGCGTCTGCGCTGTGCGGCATCGCCACCAGTCTGGGCGAGCTAGTGGCGTTCCGCATCCTGCAGGGCGCTGCCGGCGGCATGCTCGCACCGGTCGGCATGGCCATGCTGTACCGCGTGTTCCCGCCCGAGGAGCGGATCCGGGCCGCGGCTGTCCTCACCGTGCCGACCACGCTGGCGCCCGCGCTCGGCCCCGTGCTTGGCGGGCTGCTGACCACCGAGGAGTCCTGGCGCTGGGTTTTCTACGTGAACGTGCCGATCGGCGTCGCGGCCTTCGGATTCGGGGCGCTGTTCGTGCGGGAAGGCCGCCAGCCTCGTCCGGGGCGATTCGACCTGCCCGGGTTCCTGCTATCTGGCTTCGGCCTCGGGCTGGCGATGTACGGAGTCTCCGAAGGCCCGGTGCAGGGCTGGCGCTCCGGGGACGTGCTGGCCGCGATCGCGGCCGGCACAGTGCTGCTGGCAGCGATGGTGATCGTCGAGCTGCGCACGGTCGAGCCGATGGTGGACCTCCGGCTGCTGGGCAACCGGCTATTCCGCTCAAGCAACGGCGTGATGGTGCTCGGCTCGCTAGCGTTCCTAGGAACTCTGTACGCGATCTCGCTGTATTACCAGGACGGCCGGGGGCTGAGCGCGCTGGGCTCGGGGCTGAGCACGTTCCCCGAGGCGCTCGGCGTGATGGGCGGGGCTCAGGTCGCGACGCGCTGGCTGTATCCGATGTTCGGCCCGCGCCGGCACATCACCGGCGGGCTGGCCGGGGTCGCGGTCTCGATCGGCCTGCTCGGACTGCTCGGGCCGGGAACGAGCCTGTGGTGGGCTCGGCTGCTGATGCTGACCCTGGGCCTGGCGATGGCGCAGGTATTCGTGCCGGTGCAGGCCGCCGCCTTCGCCACGATCACGCCGCAGGCAACGGGCCGGGCCTCGACGATGTTCAACGCGGTCCGCCAGCTCGGCGGCGCGATCGGAGTCGCGCTGCTGACCACGGCGATCGTGACAGTCGGGCCAATTCACCTAGTCGGCGGTCATCCGGTGGCTAACCTGACCGCTTACCGGATCGCATTCGGAGTAGCGGCGGCGACCGCGCTGCTCGGCACGGCGTGCTCCCTGCGGATCCATGATTCCGACGCGGCCCGGACGATCCCGCGGCGCAAGAACCGCCCGCCATCTAGACCAGATCGGCGCAGCGATACCGTAACTGCCCAATTACTAAACGGGTAGGACGATTCGCCGCCGCCGCTCTTTACGTCGAGTCCGGGCTCGGTGGCCTTCGACCGGCAGTTCCGCCGGTTAACTGCAGCCGGAACTGCCTGGTCTGACCTGTCATCGGAACCGACAATCATTCCGTCGTCCCGTCAGGCTCATCCGGCTTCGAGGAGAGATAGCGTGCGCATACCTTCGTGGTCCAGACTCACCGTCGCGGTGGGGATGGCGGCAGCGCTTTCCCTGGCTTTCAGCCAGCACGGCAGCGCCTCCAGCTCGGCCGCCGCCGCCGACAACAGCGGCGACTTCATCATCCGCTGTTTCTACAACGGGAACGTCGCGACCGAGGACCCCCTCGATGCATCGGCCATCGCGGACCCGACCGGCAGCTCCAACACCGACCACCTGCACGCCTTCTTCGGGAACATGGCCTCAGGCGCCGCTGCCAAGAACGGCAGCACCCAGGTGCCGTTCCCCGGCATCACCTCCGGCGACGACGGCAGCGCGGGAACGATGGAGAACAACGGCCTCAGCCCGGCGACCAACTGCCAGGACAGCAAGGACACGGCCGGTTACTGGGTCCCAGAGCCCTTTACGCAATCCACGCCGACGGCCAAACCGACCCCGTTCCTGCCGGGCGGCGGCTGCACGACCACGGGCTGCTCCCCGGCTACGCACCTGTACATGCGGGACTACTACATTCCGCACGGCAACTACGCCACCAACGTGGAGATCCCTGACGGGACGTTCATGATCGCCGGGTTCCCGACCGGCTGCGTGGGCGTCACCGGTCACGGCTGCGGAAACGGCAACTCGTTCCCGAACGACCTGAGCATCGTCCAGTACTCCTGCGGTGCCGACTCCGGTGATGGCCTCGCCACGCCGCACTCGGCCTGGCCCTACGACTGCACCAAGTACGTGGACGCCGACGACAACTTCTTCGACGGAATGGTGGCCTTCGTCAACTTCCCGTACTGCTGGGACGGTCAGAGCGACTTCCCGGCCCCGAACAGCCCGGTGAACAAGCAGACGGGCCTGCCCACCTCCATGGTGCCCGGATACGTGGCCCCTTGGATTAATTACACCGCGTGGCAGGCCTACCCAGGGTTGACGTCCAGGCCAGTCAACGATTTCAGCTACCCGGGCGCGGGCGGCTGCGCAGCGGGCGACCAGACAACCGTCCAGCTCCAGGAACGGCTGCACCTGATCAATTACGCCGGGCAAGGGCTAGGCGACCCGTCCACCTGCACCGGCGACGCCGGCATCGACTGGAACAGCACCGCCAACGTCGAGAACAGCGCCAGCGGCGGCACCACTCCCTCGGACACCAAGGAAACGTACGAAGGTAAGCCCAACAACGACGGCGACGCCACCGTCAAGGTGGGCACGACAAGCGGCGGGGTAGCGATCTGGGGCAGCCATAAATGCCCGACGCCGCTCAGCGCGCCTAATCCCAGTTCCACGGCCACGGAGCCCTCGTTCGCCTGCACGTCCAAGAGCCTCGGCGGCGACGCGAACTGCACCACCGATATCGGCATTCCCAGCTCGACCACCGGCTGCGGCTCCGTCGGCGGCCACTGCTTCGTCGGCACCTATCCCTTCGGGTGGGAGACCCTGCACGCCGACTACTGGCAGACCTGGCAGGAGGCCAAGAACACACCAGACAGCCAGGGCGGCAACGACGTGACGTCCGACTCGGGAACGTTCGGAGACCTCATGGACGACTGCGTGACCGGTCCCCCCAGTTCGGGAAGCTGCTCGTTCGTAACCAATACCACGCCAAGCGCCGTTTATGGTCCCTCAGGCCCGCCGAATCCCTAAGGCGGCGCGATGACCCCGGGAGAAATTTCAGCCTGAAAATTTCGCGGGTTCACCGCCCGTCCTAGAGCCCAGTCGAGGCGGCAGCCAGCCGACCGCCGGCGGCGTTGCAATGATCTTGGAAGATTGAGTGCATACCGGACTCAATCTTCCAAGATCACTGCTCCCGGCCGCCCCCGCAGCCACCGCGCCCGCCGGCATTAGGCGATGCCGGTACCGATGTCGCCGAAGAGGCGGCGCAGATCGTCGGCGCTCCGGTGAACAAGCGTCCAGTCGAGGACCAGTTCCATGAATGGGCGGGTCGGGTTCGCAGGGCCGAAGTTGCCGATCAGCGCCTGGCCGCCCGGGGCGAGTGCTTCGCCCAGCCGGATGCTGGCCGTGCGTGCTGTGCAGTCATTGAGGTAGTCGAACGGCCCGGCCAAGTAGATCAGGTCGCAACCCCACCCGGCAGACATGTCACATTTGTCAGATAGTCGTAGAGGACTTGTCATGTATGTGTCATGGCGTTCTCGCCGCGGCCTGTGTCACGATCGTTGGTAATTGATCAGCACCCTGCGCGAAAGGCGTCGTGACCCCGTGGCACTCCGGCTGGAACTCAACTTCCCCAATCCGGTCGAGAGATCAGTGGACCTTTTCGACCGAGATGCGGAGCTTGAGTTGGTCCGCCAGACGGTCGAATCACCCGCCCGCCGAATTGCCGTCATCATGGGCGAACGCGTCACCGGAAAGACCTCGCTGCTCAATGTCGTGCAGATGTGGGCCGACGCCAAGCCTCGCCTAGCCGTGCTGAGGCTGGCGCCCGTAGACGCGCGGAGCAAGCTAATGGAGGAAATCCTCGAAGGAATGGCGAGCGAGACCGACACGAGCCTGTATGAACTCGGTTACCGCGACGGTACCGGCAGATTTACCCGGTCCACGATGGTGGGATTCAGTACCGTCGCAGCCGAATTGAGCGCGCGGGCCAAACAGACCTTCCTCGTCTGCCTCGACGAACTCGACAGCATGCTGGTCAACTGCCCGGATGATCGGTCTGCTACCGAGATTCTGGATTTCATCATGTACATCAACAACACGAACCTGCCGATCAGATTCGTGTTCACGCTCTCCCGGGCTACTCCGCAGATCATGCGCGCTGACGCGACCCCATTCATTACCGCCGCGCGCATCGCTGATCTCGCTCCGTGGCCTAAAGACCAGACCCGGGAGTTCATCGACTGGCTGATTTCCCCCACGCTGACCGCCGACGAGTCCGCGCATGAACTGCTTTTCGCCGAAGGTGGCGGCCATCCATATCTCACGAAGGCAATCCTCCATCGGGTTGTCGACGGAACTGGTCCAGGCATCCCGGGAGACGTGATTTCGGCGGAGCAGGTAAGCGCCGGGCTGGCGGAAGCACTGGCCTCCCCCGAGGTACACCTCACCCTGAAAAACATCGTCAACGTGCACATCTCGGCCGACGAGACGCTGGTACTGCGGCGGCTGGCCACTGCGTCTGAGCCGCTGACGGCCAATAATTTCGCTTCGACAATGTCGGCATTCAGCGAGTTGCGCCGACGGCATTACGTCCGTCCCGCCGGGGACGGGTACATCCTTGCCTTCGGACTGCTCGGCCGGTGGCTGCTCGCGCAAGCATCCACCACCGGTGATCTGGCTACCGGTGAGGGACACGCGACCGGCCCGGCAATTCCCAAGTTGCTGGTAGACGAAAACCGCCGACGCGTCTTCCTAGGCGCCCGCAAGATCCAGTTGAGCGCGCAAGAGTACCGGTTCCTTCAGCGCCTGCTGGCTGAGATCGGAACGGTCGTCGACCGGGCGGACCTCGCCGCTGCTGTATGGCCCAATGAGTCCGGTTTCGACGGTGGCCGCGATAGCCGACTGTCTCAACTCGTTCATCGCCTTCGGATGGTGCTCGCAGACGACGACAAAGACGCCAAATACATCGAGACCTACCGTGGTTTCGGTTTCTCGGCCGTGGCGCAGAACGTGGAACGCATCCCTGGAGGCTCGGAATGATCACGTCGAGGCCCCTCTGCTTTCCCGACCCGGTTCCGGACCGTGCCAACCTCTACGACCGGATTCCTGCTCTTGCCGACGTACTGGACTCGGTCAGGCACCGAACCACCGTTGTCCTGGGCGCACGCTTGATCGGCAAGACGTCATTGCTGAACGTCGTGGCGCGGTCGGCGGAGGAGCAGGGCGAGTTCGCCATCATCAGGCTCGCGCCAACAGACTCGCGCGTCGCGTTCATGGCCGAGATCCTGGACAGCGTTCACCAGTGGGTTGACGAGCATCACCGGGACTCGCTGCGGATGCTCGCACCTGGCCGCAAGCGCGGCCGGGTGGCTATTCGCCGGCCGAGCACCACTGCGGACCGCCCAATTGCGCCCCAGCAACCCGTGGGCACTGTCGCCCAGTTCTGCCAGCGGATCGCGACACTCGCCGGCCGGGCAACCGACGTCATGTTTCTGCTGTGCGTCGACGAGTTCGACAGCTTGATTAAGAACTGGGACGAACATGAGGCCCGCCTGGTGCTAGAACTCATGGCACATCTCGACACGATGCCCAATCTGCCGCTCCGCTTCTTGCTGACCATGTCCACCGTGCCAGACCTGCTACTGAATTCTTTCCGCAGCCCAATCCTCAACCAGTCGAAGATCGTCACCTTGGAGCCATGGGACGCCGATGAGGCGGCCCAGTTCGTCGAATGGCTGGTCGGCGACCGGCTTGTGTTCGATGAGGCCGCGTCGGCAGCGCTGTTCGCAGCCGCCGGCGGTCATCCGTACTTCACCAAAGCCGTGCTCAACGCCGTGCTCGCCGGACTCGCGCATCCCTCGGGCTCTGGGCAGCTGACGGCGGCGAACGTCGCGGCGGTGGTTCGGCAAGCGGTCCGATCACCCGAGGTGAACCTGTCACTCAGGAACCTTGTCAGTGCTCATATCTCCGCCGACGCCGTTGCGATACTTGACCGGGCTGGCAACAACCCCGCCGGCGTTACCGCCCGAAATCTCAGCGACCTGCCGTCGGCGGGCCAGTCCCTTGGCAGCCTGCAGACTGACGGCTTGCTGCGCCAGCAGGGCGACCGCTACCTGCTCCGGCTTGGCCTGTGGCGGGAATGGCGAGCGGCCACTCCGAACACCTCACACCATGTGCCAGTGCTCCGCCGCATCGGCCGGGCGGTCCGTCGAGTCCGCCGCCAGCGGGCGACATCCTACATATTGTTCCTCGCGCTCGCGGGCCCGCTCCTGGCACTGCTGGTCACCACCGCGTACCTCGCGCCCGAACGAACCTTCATCGAGCATCCATGCGGCGTATCGGGCGCGAGGCTGACGATCCACGTGACCTACCCCGCGTTCGCCTCCGTCGGCGACAGTCAGCAGATCCACGTTGTCGTAGTGAATAACGGTCAGACCGACGCGCAAGGATCGGCGCTCGTCAGCTTCACTGCTGGCCAGGCTCTCGTCGACGGCGCGAACGGAATCCCCTTCGGGCTGCACCCGGCCGAACAGGCGCCGATGGACGTCACGTTCACCGCGACGGCGCGAAGCTCGCCAGTACGGGCGGAACTCAGCGTGAGCGCTGGCCAGGCCTGCCAGACCCACGACTGGTCCATCGTCATCGCACCGATCTCCCGCTTGCAGCAGATCCAGAAGATCGCCGGCACTGTGCTGGTCATCTTCCTGATCCCACTCGTCGTGGAGTACGTCGCTACCCGCTTCCTGCGGGTGGAGCGCGGCTCGCGGGTCGACGCAAGCGTCCCGAAAGGCAGCTAGGGATGGACCAGGGACCATTCGAACAGGTGAAGCGAATCACCAGGGAACTGTTCGCCGCCGACTACTTGCTCCCCGGCTTGATCGCCGTGCTGAGCCGAGCGTTCAGCCAGGATCTTCTACTGGTCTACATCAGCGCCACACCACATCCGACCCGTCCTCGGATGCGAGTTATCACCGCGGATCAGCTACGTGACGAGGTACTCACCGACTATGACGGACCTACCATCGGGCTGGCGGCGATCGATCACATTCGCCCGGACATAGGTACCAAAGGACAGGACTTCGCTCGTCTCGATCGGATTCTCCGTCGGCACGGTCGCGTTGAACTGCTCCGCCGAACGTGGACCGCGCTCGGCGACTACCTCATCGCAGCGCAGGGCGATGACACCGATGAGGAAACCAGGCGAAGGGCGATAGCCGAGATCGCGGCGATCCAGGCGCCCGCGATGATCGCCGACCTGTCAGCGGAACGCCGCCAGAGCATGGTCATCTTCCTTCACAGTACGGGTGAGGCCATCTGCCTGGACGAACTGGCGCGCGATGGACATCCGCTGGACGATCTGTCACGGCTACACATGGGCCTGGAACAAGGCGTCATTACCTTCGAGGAAGTTCGGCCGCTCATCGATGCGGCATTCAATTCGCGGCTCTGCGATCGCTACCCGATTGAACTGCGCACTGTCCTGCGGCGCGGAAAGGTTGACCAGGAGCTTGACCAGACGCGGCGCCGCCTGTCGGAGGCGTTTCATGTCCGATGGCAGATGCGAGGAGACACAGGCGACCTTGAGCGGGCGTACGCGATCGCGCTCGAAAGCCGCCTAGCCCACCGTGACGTGGACGACCTCATTGCCGTTGTTCCGAGTGCCGACTTCGAGCATTTTCTAGCTGAAGGATCGGGAATATACGTCTATCGCCGGCCGCTTGAGGGCCGCGATGGTGCCGAAGACGCGGCGATCCGCAACCGGCACCTGGACGACATCATCGACGATCTCGCTAATCTGGAAGCACCGGTCGTATTCTCGCTTCTTCCATTGCGGACTCTGTGCGGTTCTGGGCAAAGCTGGTGCGATCTCGGACCGCCACTTCGAAAAATCGTGCGCACCGAAATCCTCGCGCGCAATGCGTGGCTGCTCGTCGAGGACTTGATCGAGAAGCGGGAAAGTGGCCGGCTCCGGCCTGGGATCACTACCAAGAGCCTGTACGAGACCATGATGCGCTGCTGCGTCATATTCAGCCTGACTGACCCATGGCGAACTCGGCAAGGCCGTCGCGACGAATGGGTACAAGCGTCATACCGGACACTCATCCGAGTCATCCGGATCCTGCAGGAGGAACATTCCTCCGACCCGTATCTCGGATATTACGCAGCGCTGGAGAAATGGTATGCATGCGCGCTGGAGATGAACGACGAGGCTGTTGAGACCGCACTGAACGAAGTCGTAGATCACCTCGCTCGCTGCGGGACTCCGGCGACAGCCGACGCTGCGCCCCACCTCGGGGAGGACGTCGAGCGGCTCAAGAGCGTCGCCTTGCCGCTGCGGCAGCTCATGAGCGGTGGCGCTCGCGCCGAGGCCTACCCCACACTCAACGCACCCCAGGTGGAGAGCATCCCGCAATTTGTACGACATGCGACCGACATGGCCGAGCCGTTGAACCTGCTTTCCGTGCCATTCGGCAGCAGCTTCCGCGAGTACGCGGGCCTGCAAGAACGCATCCGCCGGCTCAAGACCATGGCCATGGGAGTCCGCGACAAGGCCGAGCGCCTGGACGAACTTGCTACCCAGCTTGACCAGTGCCAACGCCTCATATTCGCACCCCAGCACGAGGCGCGCATCCTGCAGGTCCTCCTAGCCAAAGCGCTGATGGCGACCGGCGAGTTCATCTCTCAGCTCCGAGGCGGCACGGCCGTCGAGCTGAAGCTGCAGAACCGGTGGGTGGAGATGGAGCAGGAGAGCATCCTGCGGTTCTCGGTCCGCAACGTTGGCAGCTTGCCGGCCCGCGACGTGGAGCTGGAACTGGCAGACGCCGAAGCATTCGAGCTGCTGGATATGACCTTCAAACAGTCGCTGCTTCGGCTGGCGCCAGAGGAGGAGCGCGTTTTCTTGTTCCGCATCCGCTGCGCGACGGAAGCGCACGACTTTCGCATCCGCTGCGTCGTGTCCTGGTCTCACGACAAGCCGGAGCCCGGTGACCGGCCCAGCGAGCTGACGGACCGCCAGCAGGTGACCCAGGACTTCATGATCAGCACTCACGCCCTCGAGCCACAGCCATTTAAGAAGAAGCCAAACCCCTACGTCTTCGGCGTGCACGTACAGGACTTCCGGCGTTTCTTTGGCCGGCAGACCGAGCTTGACGAACTGCTCGGGCACCTGGCTCATGGCGGACCTCAGAACGTCCTGATACGCGCGCCCAGGCGGGCGGGAAAGACCTCGCTGCTGTACATGGTCAAGGCCGTCCTGGCTGACGTGGACCGCTGCGCTGGCGTCCGCGACTGGTTCGACGTGCCGCCAAGCTGGGATGCCAACCTAAATGACACCGTGCCAGTGCTGCTTAACCTGCAAGGCGTCGAGGCACTGCAGAAAGACGCGACGCCGATGGCGTTCTACGGCGCGATTCTCGGCGCGCTCCGCGACGCGGGCCTGCGCGGATCGTTCTGCGATCGGTTGCTCAAGCAGCCCTCCATCCTCTACCCGCAGTTCGCCAAGGCAATGAGAGAGCTTCTCGATGCCGCCGGCGGGCGCCGACCCGTGATACTCCTGGACGAGTTCGACGTTCTGGACACGATGGCCGACAAAGCCGCCTTCTATAGCGCGTTGCGGACCTTCGTCGCTGGCGTCCAAGGTGTCACCTGGATCGTCGTGAGCGCCCTCGGCCTGTACAAGGAGATCCGCGACTACGCGTCGCCGCTGTTCAACATTTTCAAGATTGTCACCATGGGCCGGATGGACACCGAAGCCGCCAAAAAACTGGTGACCAGCCCTTGGGAGCCGGGCGGCAGCCTGGCCGACGCGACGCTGAATATTCTCCCTGACGCCGTTTACGCGATACTCGACGAGGCGGGGAATTACCCCTATTTCATTCAAATGCTGTGCAGCGAAGTCGTGAACTTCGTTAACGCCGCACAGTCCAATCAGGTGCGGTTCAGCACAGTCCAGCATGTCGTCGACCGGCGGATGATAGTCGAGGGTGGCGCCGCCGACCTTGCCTTCGACTACATGTGGCGGGGGGCGAGCCCAACCGGCAGGCTGCTTCTGCTCACGCTCATGCATCGCGACATAGCAATGGCGCACGATGAGCTGAGGGCCGCGACGCGGCAGCTGCTGGAGAACCGCGAGCGCGCCGATCTGGTTGGTGTCCTGCTCACGCAGTTTGACGACAGCCTGACGAAGCTGGAATACGTCGACGCGGTCCGGCATGTTCCCGGGGCCGGGTACGCGTTCGGCGTACCGATTTTCCGCCGCCTACTGGTGCGTAAGGCTGAGCGCACCGACCTCGAGGTAGCGACCATCGAAGAACTCGCCACGTCTGTAAAGGCGGCCAGTAGTGACTGAACTCTTCGGCCTGGTCTGCCTGCTCCTGCTGCTAGGCGGGATTTCCGGGCATGTCACCTACCGGTTTGGTCCCGGCGACGACCGCGCCACTACGTGGGGTACGCGCGGGCCGCTGACCGCAGCCGCCGTCGCGGCCATTGGGCTGGTCGTCGTGGCCATCGGCCGGCTGATGGCATGTGGCAGCGGGACCGTATGCTCACGGCCGATCAGGGTTCTGGCTCTGCACTCGCCTGTGGCCAGATTTCCCGCGCTCGACCTGACGCTGCGGCTCGACGCCATGGCCGCGCTCTTCCTCCTCCTTATCGGAACGTGCGGCGCGTGCATCGCGGTGTACTCCGTCGGCTGGCTGCGGAAGGACCCTCTGCGCAATCGGGTCGCCGGCTCGTTCAGCCTTTTCCTGCTCGCGATGGTTCTCGTGGTCGTCGTCAACAGCGTGTTCTGGCTGTTCATCGCGCTGGAGCTGATGACATTCTGTTCGGGCGACCTGGTCCGCTATCGGGGCGCTAGCGGAGGCCCGGTGGCCGAGTCCCGCACGGCGGTGCGCACCTACCTGATCGTGAGCCACGTCGCGCTGATGAGCCTGGTGATCGGGCTGCTTCCCATCCTGGTAAAAAACGGGACGCTGAACATGACAATGCTCAGCGCTTCCAGCGTGTCCCCAGTACCAGGCTTCAGCTTCGGCTTCGTCCTCCTTGGGCTGGCGATCCGCGCAGGGGTGACGCCATTCCATTTCTGGGTGCCAGTCGTGCATCCGCAGCTGCCGACGAACACCCATGCGATGGTGTCGGCGGTCATGCTCAAGATCCCCATCTACCTCATGCTGCGTTTCTTCATCGGCGGCATCGTCGGCCCAGTTCAGTGGTGGTGGGGGGTTGTGGTGCTGGTGCTGGCCGGCCTCACGGCTCTCGTTACCGTGTTTTACGCCATGCTCACAGCCGACCTCAAGGTCGCGCTCGCCTATCACAGCGTCGAGAACGTTGGCATCATTCTCGCCGGCCTCGGATTGGGACTGCTGTTCAGCGCCCAGCGTTTCGCGCACATGCCGGCGCTCCGTGACGCAGCCGCGCTGGCCTTGCTGGCGAGCCTGTACCACGTCATCAACCATGGCTTGTTCAAGTCGCTGCTGTTCCTCTGCGTTGGCAGCATCGAACGGCAGACCGGTACCGTCGAGCTGCGTCGGCTTGGCGGCCTGTGCCGCAGCATTCCGTGGACCGCGTTCACGTTCCTCGTCGGCGCGGCGGCGATCGCTGAGCTGCCACCGCTCAACGGTTTCGTGAGCGGCTGGCTTACGCTCCAAGCGCTGTTCGGCGGCCAGGCCGTCTACCACAAACAGGGATCGACAGCGCTGTTCATCATGCCGGCGGTCATCGTCACGCTGGTGGCCCTCGCATTGGCGTTCAGCGCTACTGCGCTGGCTTTCGTGAAGATCGCCGGTCAATCGCTGCTCGGCGAGACCCGCGGCGCACCAGCTTCCGGCCGCGAGCCTTGGCCGATGCGGGCGATCATGACGGCGCTGGCCGGATCGTGCCTGCTGCTTGGGCTCCAGCCGTGGTTGCTCGTGCCCTGGTTGTCCGCAGCGCTGTCGTCGCTGAACTACCGCATGTCCGGACTCGTGGCCACGCCAGCGCGACTGGCCATCAGTATTCCAGCGGCTCAGGGAACACCCGCGTATCACGCCACCCTGCCGATAATGCCGCTGTTGCTGCTCGTCGGGTCCGTCATCGGATTGACTGGGCTGCTTCGGGCCTGGCGCTGGACGCGACGGCCGGTCTGGGTCGGCGGGGCGAAGCTCGACCCGGCGACCATGCAGTACTCCGGCAATGCGCTGTCGGCGCTGTTGTGGGAGCCGCTATCGCGGCGCAAGCCTTCGAATCCGTCCGCAGTGCCCGTGGTCCCTGAAGACAGGCCGACGCAGGAAGACCGCGGTCCGGCGATGCCCTACCAGGAGGAACTGCGCCTTTCGCCCGGGCGGTCGCTACCGGAACTGGCTAACTATCTCCACAACCGGCTGATCTCTCGGATCATCACGTCGTCCTACCGGTCCGGCGAGCGGCTCCAGAACGGAGATGTCCGCAGCTACCTGCTCTACATGCTCGTGATCCTCCTGCTGGTACTCACCCTGCTGGCGGTCGCTCAATGATGCCTGCCGCACTGACTCGCGATGTGCTGACAGCGATGCAAGCCGTCATATATGTCATGGTCGCGCCGTTGTCAGTAGGGGTAGTTCAGTGGCTCAAGGCCCGCCTGCAGGGCCGGAGAGGTCCGGGCCCGCTCCAGGTCTACCGGGACCTACGGAAGCTCCTGCATATCCAGCCGACCCGGCCTGAGTCGGCGTCCCCAGTCTTCCTTCTCGCGCCGGCCGTGGTGTTCACGAGCTATGCGCTGCTCGGTCTGGCGCTCCCGACGATTGTCATCTCGGCCGGTCCCAGCATGGACTTCCTGCTCGTCATCGGACTCATCAGCCTGGCGAAGTTCGTCGCCACGCTTGCGGCCTTTGACGCCGGATCTCCTTTCGGGCCAATGAGCGCCGGCCGCCAGTGGTTCATCCAGGTACTCGCCGAGCCGGCGCTGATCGTGACGGCTTACATATTCGCGCTGAGCGACGGGACTACGGACGTTTCGCACCTCATCTCCCGGCCCGCCCGCAGCCTGCTTGTCAGCCACCCCACCGACTCCATCGCGCTCGGCGCGCTCCTGTTCGTCCTACTCGCCGAGGCCGGGCGACTGCCCTTTGATCGTCCCGGCTCTCATCTCGAGCTGACAATGATCGAGGAAGGGATCACGCTCGAGTACAGCGGTCGTGCGCTGGCCCTGATGTCGTGGGGCTACGCGATGAAGCTGACGTTCGTGCTTTCGCTGACGGCGTTCCTCGCGCTACCGCCCATAAGCGTGGCGAGCCCTCCGGGCCGACTGGCCCTAGCTGTGGTCTTCTACCTGGCCAAACTCGGTGCGCTGGTGCTGATGCTGGCGCTGTGGGAGACGGCGCGCAGCAAGATGCGGCTGCGCGCGATTCTGCCTCAGTTGATGCTGGCCGCTGGCGTGCTCTTGTTTACCGTCGCCTCTCTCATCCTCATCGATATTCAGTCAGGCGGGTGATCGATGAACGCGGCTTTGGACCAGATCGCGATCGTCATGTCATACCTCCTGATCATCGTCGCGCTGTGGATCTCGGCGACCAGGACGCTGACCCTGATGGTGCGGCTCTACCAGACACAATCTTTCGTCTTGACGATCGTGGTGTTCCTAACCGCCCTCGAACCTGGCCGCACGCTGTTTGCGCTGGGCCTCGTGGCGATCCTGCCGCTCGCACTCGCAGTGATCGTGCCGCCTCTCCTCGCCCGAGCCACCCTTGACGGCCGCGTCACCAGGCCTGGGGGCGACAGCACTCAAGCCGGGTGGCTGCGCCGATGGTTCGCCGGACAACGTCAAGCGTTGCGAGAAGCCCAGCAGATCTGGCTGCAACACGGTGGCTCACGACTGCCGGTGAGCCTATCCGCGGCGATCGACATGTTCCTGATCGCGACCGCGGTACTGGTCGCGTACCGGATTCCCGGAGGCGGCTTAACCCAGGTAGCGCCAAGCCTCGCGGTATCGATCGCGCTGCTGCTCCAGGGACTGTTCACGATGGTCAACAAGAACGACATCATCAGCCAGATCATCGGGCTGCTCGTCGTCGACCAGGGCCTATTCCTCGCTGCGGTCCGCGTAGCGCCTAAGGAACTGGCTTATCTGTTCGTGATCAGCTTGTTCCTTTACGTACTGGTGACGTTGATCATCTTGCTGTCGGTCTTGCCCGGCCTGCACCGGACCTCCTCAAGCATCGAGGTCATCGGCAACGCGGAGCTCAGGGGGTAGCCATGCGATTGTCGCCCAGTTTTCTTGCCGAACTACTGCTGTTCCTGCCATTGTCCGCCGCGGCGTTGGTGTGGCTGCCGGTGCTCCGGCGGCTGCGAAGCAGCGCGCAGACGCAAAGGCCAACGAGGTCGCCCAACCGATTGCAGGACTACACAACCACCGGTACCTCGGTGATATCGACCGCGCTGACCCTGGTACTCGCCGCGACAGCCAGCGGACACCACAGTTTTCCCGTGCTGTTCATCAGCATGTACCTGGATTCCCTGAGCATTTACTTTCTGCTCCTCGTCGGCCTAGTGACCACGATGGCCTCGTTCTACATCGGGCCCTACCTCAGTTGTCATCACGAGGGCAAGATTGCGCGTCAGGCGCTGTTTTACTCCCTCTTCAATCTCTTCCACCTGACCATGGTCCTGGTGCCCATGGTCTCGAACCTGGTTATCTTGTGGATTGGCATCGAACTCACGACGGTAACTTCGACAGCGCTCCTCGTTGTGGAAGGCAGCCGCAAGCATTTCGAAGCGGCCTGGAAGTACATCGTCATCACCTCTACGGGCATCATTTTCGCGCTCCTAGGTACGTTGTTCCTGGCTAGTGCCATCCAGTCGCCGGGATCCGCGCATCATGCCGGAACGCTGCACCGATCCATGGCCTTTCCTGACCTCTTGCTCATCGCCCATGGGCTCTCGCAACCGCTCGTCCGACTGTCTTTCCTATTCGTCCTCATCGGCTACGGCACGAAGGCGGGCTTAGCACCTATGCACACGTGGCTGCCCGACGCCCACGGTGAGGCGGCCTACCCGGTGAGCGCCTTGTTGTCTGGCGTGCTGCTCAAGTCCGCGCTCTACGTGATCCTTCGGTTCCTCACGATTACGAACGCCAGCCTCGGCAGCACGACGTTCACATCCACCGTGATGCTCATCGCCGGGCTGATGTCGCTCGTTGTCGCCACGCCGCTGATACTCAAACGCACCCGCTTCAAACGCACGCTGGCCTATCACAGCCTCGAGCACATGGGCATTATCACCGTCGGCATTGGCATCGGCGGCCCAATAGCCCTGTTCGGCGCGCTTCTGCATGTGCTCAACCACGGCGTGACCAAATCATTGATGTTCCTCGCCTACGGCAATGTCCAGGACAGCTACCCCTTACGAAGTACCAGCGCGGAGGCCGAGTCGGTGAGCGAGCCGGACGGAGAAGAGGACTTCGTCGGGGTAATCCGCGCGATGCCGAAGACCGGCTGGATGCTCGCCCTTGGCGGCCTGGCCCTCGTCGGATCTCCGCCGTTCAGCATCTTCCTGAGCGAGTTCATCATCCTATGGGGCGGCATTTACCGAGTGATACACGGGTCTGGCGGGTGGCTCGTCGCGTCGATCGCCGTGTTTGTCACTTCGATAACCCTGATCTTCGGCGGCCTCATACGGCACCTTTTCCGCATGCTGCTTGGCGAGCCGCGCGCACGTGCGGAAAAGGAGACTGTCCGGCGGATCCTTCCGCTGATCCTATTGCTCGTCCTTGTAATAGTGCTAGGCGTCACAGTGCCAACCATCGGGCCGCTGAACCTGAGCCGGCTACTCCACCAGGCCGTCACCAACATCTGCCCAGGGAGTTGCCGGTGATATCGGTTGAGTCCGCCTTGGCAACGCTCTACGAGATGCTTGCTGGCTGCGGTGCTTTGCTGAACACCCCGGTGAATCAGCAGGTACAGGTCCAGATCGAGTCCGACGCGTTGCTGCGCGAGGTGGCGAGACGATTCAAAGCAGAAAACTATTACCTCGTGACGATGGCGGCCAACGACGAAAGAGAACTCGAAGACCGCCAGTACAAGATCTATTACGTCTTCTCGCATCCCTCCGTCGACCTATTCGTGACCATTGAGTACCTCCTGGGCCACAGCTCGGTCAGCTATTGCTCGATCCATGACCTATTTCCGGCCGTCGACCCGTTCGAACGGGAGATCCGCGACATGGTCGGGCTCTTCCCAGATGGGAAGGCGAATTCTGCGGCGGCGGGCCGTTCGGTGCCGCACGGCTCCTGGCTGCACGACGCTTACCCGCGCGACCTGTATCCGCTGAGGAGAACGGACACGGCCGTTCAGCTACTCGGACGAGCAGCCGCCGATGCCCAGGCCAGATCGTCGGCCGGACTGGCATCAGGCGCGGTCAGCGTGCCGCAGAGCGGGATCCCGGGAATGACGTTTCCGGTCGGCCCCATCCATGCCGGCATCATCGAGTCAGGGCAGTTCTGGATCACGACCGCCGGCGAGGCAATCGAGGACTTGCGCCTGCGGCTCGGGTATACGCACCGCGGCGTCGAGCGGATGTTCCAGTCCTACATGAACCTCATCGACGGCTGGTGCCTTGCCGAACAGGTGTCCGGTGACACGTCGTTCGCCCATTCAGTGGCCTACTGCCGAGCGGCCGAAGTGCTGACCGACACGAACGTGCCGCTCGCCGCCAAGGCTCTTCGAGCCATGTTCCTTGAGCTTGAGCGCATCCACAATCACGTCGCCGACGTGGCCGGCCTCGCCGAAGACGTCGGAATGGACCAGTTCGCCTCCGAGTTCGCCGTTGTGCGTGAGGAAATACTGCGCCTCAATAAGCGGCTGACCGGGCACCGATACCTTCGCGGGATCAACCGAGTTGGCGGCGTCCAGGTGGCAGGCTCGCTTGACCCGGCCGACGTGACCGGAGTCCTGGAAAAGTGGATCGGCGCCTTCGAAGAACTTGCCAGGCTGCTGATCGCTCGCAGTGGGTTCAGGGACCGGACTACCCGGGTGGGCGTTCTTACCCGCGACCAAGCGCTCAGACTTGGCGTCACCGGGCTTGTCGCCCGGGCCAGCGGCGTCCCTCGCGACAGCCGTCTGCGCCATCCGGTGGGTGCCTACCGCGACGTCGGGCAGATCCTCCGTGCGCCCCGACATGTCCTGGGGGACGACAACGAGGCGGTCGCTGGCGACATCTTGGCTCGCACCCTGGTCCGCGCGCGTGAAGTGCTGGTCAGCCGCGAACTGATCGAATGGCTGGTCGCCCACTGGGCCGAACTGAATGGGGCGGACCGAGCCAGGCTGGTCACCAAACCCCGGATCCGGCCTGAGAACAACTACACATCCGCGATCGGCCAGGCCGAGGCGTGTCGTGGAGACGTTGTGTACTGGCTCATGCAAGACAAAATGAACGGGATTTACAGGTGCAAAGTCCGTGATCCTTCGATGTTGAACTGGCCAGCTCTGCGCCAGTGCGCATTGCCCGGAACCACCGATGACGGCCGGACGGAGACGCTCGTGGCGGATTTTCCCCTGCTCAACAAGAGCTTCAGCCTTTCTTACGCTGGCAACGACCTATGACAGGCGGTACGACATGACCGTGGGCTGGCGAGCGCTGCCTCGGCTGCTACTGCCGGGTCTTCTCTATGGCGACCGGGTGGCCAGCGGCGCTGCGCGATCCCTCTTCGTTCGTCATGTGGACGGCGGCTCCAGTAACGTCGCTGAGGCCGAGCTCGTCTCGCTGACCGGCCCTAACTACAACCTCGCGGGCTATGGCATACGCTTTGTCTCCTCACCAAGCCACGCTGACGTGTTGCTTCTCACCGGCCCGCTCACGAGAAACATGCTGGGGCCAGCCCTCGCCGCCTTCGCCGTGATGCCGGAGCCGAAGGCCATCGTGACGGTCGGCGACTGGGCTGCTCCAGATCCTCAGCGCGAACACGCCGGCCGCCCGGCCAATCTGGCAGCGGCGTTCCGGAACTCATACGCCCTGGTCGCTCTGCCGCAGGCAATGCAAGACGCGGTAATCGCGCACGCCCCCGGCGATCCCCCGGAGCCCGGAGCGCTGATCGAAGCTCTTCTCCTCGCCGCCCAGCGCAAATGGCGGTCTCTGCGGCCTCGCAGTCATTCGGAAGCTCGACCAGCTACCTCGTAGATGAGCGTGCCCCGCCTTGGGCATCCAAGGCTACGATGCCGCATATGCGCTTCGCGATCGCCATACCTCAGTTCTATGCGGATGGCGAGTTCGAGCCTCCGCGGTTCCGGGCCTATCTGGGTCGCGCCGAGGAACTCGGCTTCGAGAGCGCGTGGACACAGGAGTCCGTGCTCGGCACCGGCGCGCAGCTCGCACCGCTCGAGACGATGACCTATGCGGCGGCGTGCACCAGCCGGCTCCGCCTGGGCTGCGCGGTATTCGTCACGCCGCTACACAGCCCAGTGCATCTGGCCAAGAACCTGAGCACGCTGGATCAGCTCAGCCGCGGGCGGCTTGAGGTCGGCGTCGGAACGGGCGGGAAGGCGAGGCCGTTCGCGGCGTTCGGCCTCCGCCCGGACCGCTACGTGGCGCGATTTACCGAGGGTCTCGCGCTGATGAAGGCATTGTGGACGCAGCCCCGCGTTACCTTCGACGGGGAGTTCTGGCAGCTCAAGGATGCTGCCATGGAGCCCAAGCCGGCTCAGAAACCACACCCGCCCGTCTGGTTCGGCGCGAGCACCGAGCCAGCCTTGCGGCGCGCGGTGAAGCTGGGCGATGGGTTCTTCGGCGCCGGGTCATCCCCGACGGCCAGCTTCGCCGGCCAGGTCCAGATCGTGCGCCAGGCGCTCACGGAGCTGGGCAGGGAACCCGGCTCGTTCCCGATAGCGAAACGGATCTACATCGCGGTCGATGACAACGCCGGGCGGGCCCGGACGCGGATCAATGACGCCATAGCCCGGATCTACGGACGCCGCGTCCCCTCGATCGAGGCCGCAGCAGTAGCCGGCCCGGCAGCGGACTGTGTCCGCGAGGTCAATGCCGTCGCCGCGGCCGGCGCGGAACTGATCCTGTTCACGACGGTGTTCGACCAGCTTGAGCAGATGGAGCGCCTCGCCAGCGACGTGATGCCGCACGTCGACGCACCTTCCATATCGTTCCCTCGCTAAGCCTGACGACGGAACCTAGGCCGTCTATCGGACGTTCCGCATATGTGAGGTTCTTAGGTCGCCGACGCTGGAGTCGCGGCGGGAGCACAGCCGAATGGCGGTATCGGTGGGCCCGACAAGTCTGGGCCTGATCGCGCTGCTCGCGGTGCTGGCCGGGTCGCTCATGGTCGGTGTGCTCTGTTTCTGGGGCAGGTTCGCCCGGCCGGGCATCACCGGAGTGGTCAGCCGGATCATCGTGATCTGCGTGCTTGACGTCGTCGTTTTGGGCCTGATATTCGCGGTCGCCAATAGGGCGGGCGGCTTTTACGCGTCATGGTCTGAGCTGTTCGGAACCGAGCACCTGTCGGGAAAGGTCGTCGCGCTGAACCGGGGGCCGGTGGATACGCGCAGCCTGCACGCACGCGTTGGCCAGCTCGCCGTCACGACCAGGCTCGCGGTGGCCGTGCCCGGGCATCCGCGGACGCGCGGCGGCCGGCTGCTCACCGTCGCCATGACTGGCCCGGTGTCGGGCATCACGGCAAGCGGCTACCTCTACGTTCCGCAAGCGGGGTCGCGCGCGGCCAGGCGGCACCCCGATCTCCCGGTGATCGTCGTCATCTCCGACCAGCTCGGCGCGAGCGCCGCGACGTTTTCCGCCCGGCGGATCGCGAGCACCGCTGCTCTGGAAATCGCATCCGGTCGGCTGCGGCCAGCCCTGATCGTCATGCTCCCGGCGAGCATCGCACCCGGAGCCGGCCGGAGCTGCCTGAATGTGCCCGGCGGCCCGCAAGCGGCCACGTTCTTCACCCAAGACCTGCCGCCGCTCATCAGGTCGGGCTTCCCGGCCAGCAGGAACCCGGCCCTGTGGGCGGTCGCGGGAGACGCCACCGGAGGGTACTGCGCCCTGCAGCTCGCGCTGACTAACTCGGCCAGCTACTCGGTCGCCGCCGCACCGCCCGGCTACTACACGCCTCCGGCATCTCCCGGCGACGTCGGCCCGACCGGCCCGCTGCGCCACCAGGAGAACCTGATCTACCTGCTCAAGCACGAGCCCATGCAGCCGGTGTCGGTGCTGCTCACCAGCGGATCGGCGGCCAGGTCGCCCATCGGTGCACTGGCTCGGCCGCCGATGCGGGTGGCCATCGCCCCGCTGGGAGCAGGCAGGTGGCCGCTTGCTCTAGTCCTTGACCGGATCGGCCGATTGCTGGGAATTCAGCCGTGACCGCGGGAGTGGCTCGATGGGACTGACCAGCGGCTGGTTCCTTGTCGCGATGATCGCGGCAGCGGCCGGCTGGATCGCCGCGACCGTACTGGTGTGGCCGCACCTGGCCCGGCGATCAGGCCCGCGATCTGGCGGACCAATCCCAGGCGTGCTCGCCGCCCGCCTGGCCGGGCGGGCGGGAATGCTCGTCGGCAGCCAGGTGCTGGTCCTGGTGGCCGTCCTGGTCTGGCTGAACAGTTATTTCGCGTTCTATAACTCCTGGTCACAGCTTGTCGGCCACGGTCCGCCGGTGAAGAGCGCGGCACCAGCAAAGGCGGTCAGGCCGGCCGATCCCGGCTTGAACACCGCGGGCGTGACGCCGCCCGCCGGCCGACCCTCACGCCGACGCGCTGTATCCGTGCTGTTCTACGGGTTCGGATTAGGACCGGGCCGCGGCCAGCCTGGCCTGCCACCGCATGCTGACGGTCCCGGCGTCCGCCGGCTGATCAGGCTCCCTGGAGCGGCCCGCTACGGCATGATCGCCCGGGTCCAGGTCAAAGGCCTCCGCTCCGGCCTGACCGCCAGCAGCAGCTACGTTTATCTGCCGCCACAATATTTCCAGCGGGCCTTCGCCGATAAAAGGTTCCCCGCCGTCCTGGCGCTCACCGGCTACCCGGGCGGGGCGAAAAGCATCATCGACAGGCTCGACTTGCCCGTCACGGCGGCCCGGCTTGCCGCGGCAGGGCGCGGCCGGCCTGTCGTATACGTGATGCTCAACGTGTCCCCGGCGTTTCCCCGTGACACCGAATGCACAAACGTCCCGGCCGGCCCGCAGGTCGCCACCTTCTTCGCCGTCGATGTCCCGCTGGCCATCGAGCAGACGTTCCACGTCACCGCCAGCCGCGCGGGCTGGGGAACGCTCGGCTATTCCACCGGTGGCTACTGCGCGGCGAAACTGACCATGCTGTATCCCGACACGTTCTCGACCGCGGTTTCCATCGCCGGTTACTACACCGCGCTACACGACTGGACGACCGGCAACCTCTACGGCAGCAGCAGCGCCTACCAGAATGAGAACAACCTCGACTGGCGGCTGCGCCATCTTCCGGCACCGCCGGTCTCCCTGCTGGTCACCAGCAGCAAAGTGGGGGAGAACACCTATCTGGGGACGCTCAGATTCCTTCGCCTGATCCGGCCGCCAATGCACGTGTACGCCCTCATCCATCCCGTCGGCGGCCATAACTTCGGCGTCTGGAGCCACGAGCTGCCGCAGGCGCTTCAATGGCTGATATCCCGGCTCGGCCATCCCGGACAGCCATCAAGCCCGCTATCGGGCACTAGCACCCGCTTCGCCGGATCCCCGGCGTAGGACGTACTCACTTCCGTCCGGCCTATCGTCGCGCAGCAGTTCTGTGGTGTCGCCGTCGATGACAAGAACGTCGCCGTCGCGTACGGCCCAGTGAGCCTGCCCGGCCGCCCGGTACCGGGCGGCGAGCGCGTCGCAGGCAATCGCTTCGGGGTGCCAGGGCGTGCCGACGTGGGGAACGAATGGCCGGTCGAGCACGCCAAGCCCGGTCATCACCGGTTCGGCCACGGCCGTGATGTCGTCGACTTCCTCCAGCCCGATCAGGTCTGGTCCGAGCACACACGCGCCCGCGCTGTAGCCGCCATAGACGATCGCGTCCCGCCGGAGGAGATCGGTCAGCACCTGATCGGTCCCGGTGTCAGCCATGACACGCCTCAGCACGAAGGTATTGCCGCCCCGAACCCAGACGATGTCGGAGCCGGCCAGCCGCTCGGCCGCGTCCCGATCACGCAGATCGACCTCGCATACTTCCAGGCCAAGCAGGGATAGGTCGGCGACATCAAGCTGCCTGCTGACGCTGCGGACGCTGGCGGGCAGCCCGTCCAGGGCGTTGAGCACAAGAGCGGCCCGGCGGCCGGCGGTCATGGCTAGCAGCCGTTCGGCGAATTCCCCAACATGGTAGGACGACAAGTACAGACGCACCCTTTTGTCCTACCAGGTCATGCGGGCCTAGCCTAGGAGGCTGGACGCTTCTGGCGACAGTTGCGCGCCCGGCCGCATAAGTCGCCAGACCTGGGTAGTGCCGGGTATCAGGCACTCGATGACAGGAAGGCTTAGGCATGAGACAACGGAAACTGACCGTGCGATGGGTAAGTGGCACGCTGCTCGCGGCATCGGCATTAGCTGCCGCCGGCGCACTCGGTCCGCTCGGCGCAGCTGCCGGCGCGACCGCGTCGAGACCAGCCAGCGGCGGAACGGTCCTGCAGACGAACCTGGTGTCCGACTTGCCGGGCGCTGCCGGTGTCACCGACCCCAACCTGGTCAATCCGTGGGGCATATCCGAGAGCGGCGGGAGCCCGTTCTGGATCTCCGACAACAACTCCGGCCTGTCGACCCTCTATCAGGTGCCGGGCGCCGCCAACACGCCGGTCACGGTCAATCCGCTGGCCGTGAATATCCCGACCCCGGTCAGCTTGACCGGCGGCACGCCAAACGGGACTGTGTTCAACAGCGGCTCGGCGGGCGGAGCCTTGCCGATCACGGGCCCGAACAAGACCGGGCAGAAAACGTCCGCGCCGGCAGTTTTCCTGTTCGCGACCGAGGACGGGACGATCACCGGATGGAATCCCGGCATAGATCCGAGCCAGCAGTTCTCCGGCCCAGGCGGCGCGAGTGAACAGACCGTCATAGCCGTCGACAACTCAGGGAACAACTTCACCAACCCCGACCCCGCCAAGCAGACCGGCGCTGTCTACAAAGGCCTGGCGATCGCCACGGCCAGCACTCCGATCATCGCCAGCGACGCCAATAGCACGACCGTGCTGTACGCGACCAACTTCCGCGCCGGGACTGTCGAGGTCTACGACTCGCAATTCACCCGGGTCACGACGCTGCCAGCAGGCGCGTTCAGGGACCGCCGGCTACCCGCCCGCTATGCCCCGTTCAACGTCCAGGTACTGAGCGGCAAGGTCTACGTGACCTACGCCAAGCAGGACGCCACCCGCCACGACGATGTGGGCGGCCCTGGCCACGGTTTTGTCGACGTCTTCAACCTTGACGGCACGCCCGGCCTCGCCAGGGGGCAGGTCCGGCTGATCTCGCGCGGATCGCTCGACTCGCCCTGGGGCCTGGCGATCGCACCGCAGAACTTCGCCGGCCTCCACGCGCCCGGCAACGACCCGGTGCTGCTCGTCGGCAACTTCAAAAACGGGCTTATCAACGCATTCGACGCCACTAACGGCTCACACCTCGGCCACCTCAAGGACGCCGATGGCGAACCCATTCAGATCGACAGGCTATGGGCACTTCAGGTCGGTAACGGCGGGGCCGGAGGCACCACTGACACCGTGTACTTCACCGCTGGCATCTTTGACGAGTCGCACGGCCTGTTCGGCGCGCTGACAACCGCCGCCGCCGGCACACCCGAGGGACCGGCGCAGGCGCAGTGGGTGCAAGCCAACCTGGACGTCGTTCAGCTTGACGTGCAGCAACTCGCCAGTGACAGCAGTTCCGGCGCGTCGCGGGCAACGATCAGGCAAGACGTCAAAACCCTCCACGCCGACACCCGTCAACTGGTGCGCGTCGAGCAGGCCTTCAGCAAGGACGCCATCGACGACACCCACTAGAGCGGGATAACCAGGGTAAGACTGAGGCAGCGCGGACGACCCGGTCCCGCTGCCTCAGCACCTGTTACTGACGGGTAGGAATGGGCAGAATCTAGGGAACAACCGACGAACGGACTGGCCATGACCGCTCAGCAGCAAGATCGTGCCCGCAGTGTCGGTGAACGAGAGTCTCGCCAGGTGGCGGAGGAAGCCCGCGAGGTCGCGTGGCACCGGCCTAGTTTCGGCAAGCAGCTGTTCCTCGGTGATTTCCGGCTTGACCTGATCCATCCGCATCCGCGCCCGAGTGAAGAAGCGAGCCAGCGCGGCGAGGAGTTCTGCGCTCGGCTGCGGGAATACTGCGAAACCTCGGTCGACGGCGCTCAGATCGAACGCGATGCCCTGATACCTGATGAGGTGGTCAAGGGCATGGCGGCGCTTGGCGCATTCGGCATGAAGATCGCGCCTGAGTACGGCGGGCTTGGCCTGACCAACCTGTACTACAACCGCGCCCTCATGATCGCCGGGTCTGCTTCGGCGGCCATTGCCGCGATGCTGTCAGCGCACCAGTCGATCGGCGTGCCGCAGCCGCTGGCGCTGTTCGGGACGGACGAGCAGAAGCAGCGGTACCTTCCGCGTTGCGCGCGCGGCGAGATCAGCGCGTTCCTGCTGACCGAGCCAGATGTCGGATCGGACCCTGCCCGGCTGAGCATGACGGCGACGCCGTCGCCGGACGGCTCGGAGTACGTGCTCGACGGTGTGAAGCTGTGGACGACAAACGGGGTCGTCGCGAACCTGCTCGTCGTGATGGCCCGGGTTCCGGCGAGCGACGGTCACCGGGGCGGCATCACCGCATTCGTCGTGGAAGCGGGCGCCGAGGGCGTCACCGTCGAGCGGCGGAACGCTTTTATGGGCCTGCGCGGCCTGGAAAACGGCGTGACCCGATTCCACGAGGTCAAGGTCCCCGCCACCGATCGAATCGGAAAAGAAGGCCAGGGCCTCAAGATCGCGCTTACGACGCTGAACACTGGCCGGCTGTCGCTGCCTGCTAGCTGCCTGACGGCCGCGAAACTGGCAACGAAGTTCGCCCGGGAGTGGTCGCGGGAGCGAGTGCAGTGGGGACGACCGGTCGGCGAGCACGAGGCGGTCGCCAAGAAGGTTTCCTTTATCGCGGCCACTACCTACGCCCTTGAGGCCGTGGTCGAATTGTCCAGCCAGCTCGCCGACGACAAGCGGAACGACATCCGCATCGAGGCGGCGCTCGCCAAACTGTACTGCTCCGAGATGGGCTGCGACATCGTCGACGAGCTAGTCCAGGTCCGTGGCGGCCGCGGCTACGAGACCGCCGAGTCCCTGGCCGCCCGCGGCGAGCGCGGCATTCCCGCCGAGCAGTTGGTCCGGGACATGCGGATCAACCGGATCTTCGAAGGATCCTCGGAGATCATGCGGCTGTTCATCGCCCGCGAGGCGACCGACGCTCACCTGTCCGCGGCCGGCGAGCTGATCGATCCGCGGCTGCCGGCCAAGCAGCGCGCACGCGCGGCGGCGAAGGCGGGCGAGTTCTACGCCAAATGGCTGCCCACGCTGATGACCGGCGAAGGGCAGAAGCCGGGGTCGTACGGCGAGTTCGGCCAGCTCGCGCCGCACCTGCGGTACGTGGAGCGGGCGAGCAGGAAGCTGGCCAGATCGACGTTTTACGCGATGACCCGGTGGCAGGGCAAGCTGGAGCACAAGCAGGGCTTCCTCGGCCGGATCGTGGACATCGGCGCCGAGCTCTTCGCCATCAGCGCCACGTGCGTCCGGGCCCAAATGGACTGGACCGATGGCGCCGGGACCGAGCGCGGTGCGACAGCGCGCGACCTTGCCGACCTGTTCTGTACCCAGGCCCGGCTGCGCGTCGAGGAACTGTTCGACCAGCTGTGGAACAACAGCGACGCCGCCGACTCGCAGAGCGCCAAGCGCATCCTCGGTGGCAGCTTTACGTGGCTGGAAGACGGCGTCATCGACCCGTCGATACCAGGGCCCTGGATCTCCACCGTCGAGCTGGGGCCGTCGAAAGCGGAAAACGTGCACCGCACCATCGGCTGACGTTCCCGTGCAGCCATTGCCGCGGCAGCGAGCAGCCAGCCAGCAGCGGACAGCCGAGCTTGGCCGGACTGGGATGATTCTGTCCCGGATCGGGCTGGGTACGTGGGCGCAGGGCGGTGGCGGTTGGGCCTTCGGGTGGGGGCCGCAGGATGACCGCGAGTCCGAGGCGGCGATCCGCGCGGCCGTGCGGGCCGGGATCAACTGGATCGACACCGCTCCGGCCTACGGGCACGGCCACGCCGAGGAAGTCGTCGGCGCCGTCACGGCTGGCATGTCGGATGCGGACCGGCCTTATGTCTTCACCAAACTAGGGCGGCGCTGGGATCCGGCTCACCCGATGGCTCCGTTGCGCACCGAGCTGACCGCGACCTCGATCCGGCGCGAGGTCGAGGACTCGCTGCGGCGGTTGCGGACCGAGCGCATCGACCTGCTGCAGGTGCACTGGCCACCCGTGGACGGCACGCCGGCCAGTGAGTACTGGGGCGCGCTGGTCCGGCTGCGCGAGCAGGGCAAGATCCGGGCAGCCGGGTTGTCCAACCACAGCGTCAGCCAGCTCGAAGCGGCAGAGCAGGTCGGACACATCGATAGCCTGCAGCCGCCGTTCTCGATGATCCGCAGGGACGCGGCAGCGGCCGAGATCCCCTGGTGCGCGGCGCACCAGGCTGGCGTTATCGCCTACAGCCCGCTCCAGGCCGGACTACTGTCGGGGGCGATGACCCCCGAACGGGTGGCCGCCATGCCCGCCGACGACTGGCGGGCCCGCAACCCCGAGTTCACCGGAGAACAGCTCGGCCGCAACCTCGCCCTATCGCAGCGGCTGCGCCCGGTCGCCGAACGACACGGCACCACCCCGGCCGCCGTGGCCATCGCCTGGGTGCTGGCCTGGCCCGGCCTGACCGGCGCCATCGTCGGAGCCAGGCGACCCGGACAGCTACAGGACTGGATGGCCGCAAGCACCCTCCATCTCGGCGACACCGACCTCGATGAGCTAGCCACCGCGATCAACATCACCGGCGCCGGCACTGGCCCCGCCCGCCCCAGCGCTAGAGTTGCGCGCTAAGTCTGCCCATGCCCAACTACCGCCTTGGAAAGTTGCTGTAGTTGGAGCTCGTGACCGGACTACAGCGTTGGACAGTTTCTGTAGTTGGGTGTGGAGCGTTGGACAGTGGGTGGGCTGCGATGGATTCCCGGACTCGTCGCGGCCTGGCCGCCCGCGGGTGCGATGGATTGCCAGATCCATACCTGTTTTCCCGGCTGGATTGCCGAATCCACCGCACGCCCGGCAGCCCGGACGCGATGAATGCCCGAATCCACCGCACCGCCCTGGCCGGCGACAGGGTTGAACTTGGTCAGCCCCTGACGATGTCAGCGTCCGTCACTTCATGCTGCCGTTCGCTCAAGTCAGGGCGGACCCTCTACCAGTGGCTTGGTCACGGCGGAGCTTCGCCATAAACCACTTTAAGCGCAGCTACCTCGCGCTGGTTACGCCGGGCGGCCGCGGGCCTCCTCGATCGCGCGCCGCACCAGCACCCTGGCCAGGTGCGCGCGAAAGGCACTGCTGCCGTTGATGTCGTCGGAGGGACTGGTCCCGTCGGCGGCGTGCGCCGCCGCCTCCGCCGGGTCAGAACCTGCCGCCAGCGCTTGCTCGACCAGGCCAGCACGCACGGGAGTCTGGCCCATGTTCACGAGCGCGACGTTGCCGCCTTGCACCGCGACACCCACGATGGCCCAGTCGATAGCCCTCTTGGTGAACTTCTGATACGACCAGCCGACCGCCGCTGCCTTGGGCAGGCGAACCTCGGTGAGCAACTCACCTGGCCGCAGCGCGGTCTCGAACAGGCCGAGGAAGAATTCGCGCGCGGCGATCTCCCGATTCCCGGCCGGCCCCTGCGCCAGCAGCGTGGCGTCCATGGCGAGTACTACCGCCGGCAGGTCAGCCGCTGGATCAGCGTGAGCAAGCGAGCCACCGATGGTGCCGCAGTGCCGGACTTGCGGGTCACCGACCTGTCCGGCGGCGTGCGCCAAGAGCGGCAGGTCGCGCGCCAGCAGTTCGGAGGTGGCGAGCACATGATGGCTGGTCAGAGCGCCAACCGCGATGTGGCTGCCCTCGTCGCGGATGTAGCTGAGCCCACCCAGCCGACCGATATCAACCAGAGTCTCCGGCGTGGCGAGGCGCAGCTTCATCAGCGGCAGCAACGACTGCCCACCGGCCAGGTATCGAGCCTCCTCCCCGCCTTCGGCTACCAGCTCAAGTGCCTCGTCAACGGACCGGGCCCGCTTATAGCTGAAAGATGTCGGGATCACTGTGGTCCCCCGTCGCTAGCGGCCGCCAGCACGGCTCTAACAATGTTGTGGTAGCCGGTGCACCGGCAAAGGTTGCCCTCAAGCCCGGCCCTGACTTCGTCCTCGGTTGGCGTGCCGTTCTCGGCGAGGAAGCTGACCGACGCCATCACCATGCCGGGCGTGCAGAAGCCGCATTGCAAACCGTGCTCGGCGCGGAACGCCCGCTGCACGACATGTAGGTCATCTGGCCCGTCGGCCAGGCCCTCGATCGTGGTCACGCTGCGCTCGTCGGCCTGGGCGGCGAGCACGGTGCATGACTTGACTGACTGCCCGTCGAGCAAGACGGTGCACGCACCACACGAACTGGTGTCGCAGCCGATCTTGGTCGCGGTCAGGTCGAGGTGCTCACGCAAGAGGTGCACCAGCAAGGTCCGGTCCTCCACCTCGGCGGTGACCTCGCTCCCGTTGACGGTCAGCGTGACCTTCATCAACCCTCCCTAGCTGTGTTGATCGCGGCCCAGACCCGAGTGGGTGTCGTCGGCATGTCAATATGCCGGACACCGAGATGGCTGACCGCGTCGATTACCGCGTTCTGCACGGCGGGCGTAGCGCCGATCGTCCCGGCTTCGCCGATCCCCTTTGCTCCCAACGGGTTGATGGTCGTAGGAGTCTCGCTCGACAGCAACTCGAAGCTCGGAAGCTCAGCCGCGCTGATGGCCGCGTAGTCGACGAGCGTGCCGGTCTGCGGATTCCCCTGACTGTCGTAGACCACCTCTTCGAGCAGGGCCTGAGCCACACCCTGGGCGATGCCGCCGTGCCGCTGGCCCTCGGCCTGCACCGGGCTGACGATGGTCCCGGCGTCGTCGACCGTCACGTGCCGGATCAGCCGCACCTTGCCGGTGTCGGTGTCCAATTCGACAACCGCCAGGTGAGCGCCGAACGGGAAAGTCGCCTGACCCTCGGTGTAGTTCACCGAGGCCGTGAGGCCCTCAGGGCCGGCGTGACTGGCAACGTCCGCCCAGGTCTTGGCGGTGGCCGGGTCGCCGCGCACGTGCCAGAGGCCGCGCTCGGTGTCTAGTTCGAGGTCCGCTTCGCTGGCTTCCAGCATCGCGGCGGCTACCAGCCGCGCCTGATCCTTGACCTCCCCCGCGGCCCTGTACACGGCCACGCCGCCGAGTTGCAGCGACCTTGACCCGTATGTGCCGACGCCCAATGGGATCAGGTCGGTGTCGCCGTGAATGACGGTCACGTCGGCCATGGGAATGCCGAGTTCAGCCTCGACCAGCATGGCCCAGGTCGTGTGGTGGCCCTGCCCGTGCGCCGAACTGCCGGTGTAGACGGTGGCGGTACCGTCTCCGTGCACATCCAGCCTGCCCGTTTCACCGCCGTCGGCGTCAGCCGCCGTGATCTCGACGTAAGACGACAGGCCAAGGCCGAGCTGAACCGTATCGCCCCGCTCGCGCCTAGCCGCCTGCTCGGCCCGCAACTGGAGATAGCCAGCCCCGGCCAGCACCGTGTCGAGCGCGCTCACGTAGTCGCCGCTGTCGTACAGCGGACCTGAGGGAGACTGAAACGGGAACCGGTCAGACGCTACGAGGTTGATACGGCGGACCTCGGCCGGATCCATGCCGATCTCCGTGGCGAACAGGTCCACAGCCCGCTCGATCGCGGCCGTCGCCTCCGGCCGTCCGGCGCCGCGGTAAGCGTTGATCGGAGTGGTGTTGGTTACCACGGTTCGAGAGGCGGCCTGCACGTGCTTGATGTCGTACGGACCCGCCGCCATCAACTTGGTCAGGAACGGCAAGAACCCGCCAAGCCGCGGGAACGCGCCGGTGTCCTGTACGACATCGTTACGGTAGGCGTGGATACGGCCGTCCCGGCTGCCGCCGACCTTAATGTGGTGCCGCTGAGCCCGGCCGTGGGTCATGCCGACAAGGTTCTCGCTGCGGGTTTCCGTCCAGCGCAGCGCGCGGCTGATGTGCTTGGCGGCCCAGGCCACCACCAACCCGTCGCGGTCAATTCCGATCTTGGCGCCGAATCCCCCGCCGACGTCCGGCGCGACGACGCGGATGCTAGCTGGGTCGAGACCGAGCACGCCCGCCAGGATGAACCTGGAAATCTGCGCGTTCTGCGTGCTGACCCAGACCGTCAGCTTCCCGTCCACCCAGCAGGCCGCCACCGCGCGGCCCTCCATCGGCAACGGCGCGACCCGCTGGTTCACGATCGTCCGCTCGACCACGACCTCGCAGTCGGCGAAGGGATCGGCGTCGGCTGGGCCATCGGTCGCGACGGCGACGTTGGAGCCAGCGTCCGGAAAGATCAGCGTGCTACCCGCTATGGCATCGTCGATGGTCACCACCGGAGGAAGCGGTTCGTAGTCCACGCTGACCAAGTCGGCCGCGTCCGCACCGGAGTAGCTGTCCCGCGAGATCACGATCGCGACTGGCTCGCCGACATAGCGCACCCGGTCGACCGCCAGCAACGGCTCGGCCCATGGCCCGCCGAGCGGCAGCGGCGCGGCCTCGCTTCCGCCGCCTTCGGCCGGAGGGGGCGGTGGCCCTAGATCGTCCATGTCCGCGACCGTAAGCACGGCGATCACCCCCGGTGCCTGCAGCGCCGCGGTGACGTCTATCCCGGTGATCAGCGCGTGCGCGATCGGGCTGCGGACAAACGTAACCCGCGCCGCCCCTTTCAGCTCCGGCACCCTGAGGTCGTCCACGTACGTGCCGCCAACCGTCAGCAGCCGAGGATCCTCGGTGCGGACCACTCTGGTGCCCAAAATGCTCATCTGGCTCCCTCCGCCTCACCTGCATTGTCGCGCGGCCGGGCAGGCTTCACCCATATATTGCGCTCGTGCATCAGCCGGATCTGCCGGTCAACCACCTCACGGCGGTACTCAGCGTGATCGTAAGGCTTGCGGTCGAGATAGAGGTTCTTGGGGTAGACCGGCTGTTCGTAGATGACCTGGTATTGCTCGGTGGTCAGGTCCTTAAGCCAGTTGTCCCACTGCGCGCTCGCCCGGAACGAGCGCAGCGCCTGGACGTCGATTGTGCCGGCCACCCACGAGGACCCGCCGCTGTAGTCGTGCCGCCCGATGATCTGACCGCGGAAGTCGACGACCACCGAACCGCCGCCGAAGGTGTCGATCGGGACGGTGGACTCGGAGTCCAGGTAGTAGGTGCCGACGTTGCAGGCGATCAGGTACAGGTTGTTGTCAAGGGCCCGGGCCCGGTTCTGCACCTCGAACAACCCGTTACCAGTGTGCGGATGCGGGTACGGACCCCGGTAGACGACCTCCGCGCCGTTCATGGCCAGCCCGCGCGCGTTTTCAGGATAAGAGCCTTCGTTCGCCATCAGGAAGCCGAGCCGGCCGATCGCGGTATCGGCGACCGGGTAGAACGCGTCGAGACCGCGCCCGTACAGCTCGATCCACTTGTCCCAGACATTGTGGGGGGTGACCGAGTGCTCCACCGGAAGCAGCGGCACGACCTTGTGGTGCCGAAGGATGATCTCGCCGTCCGGATCCAGCACGAAGCCGACATTGAAAAATCGTCCGGGGAACTCCGGGTGCCTGGCCTTAGCCTGGGCCATGATGAACGCGTTCCACTGCCGGGCGAGCGCCCCGAGGTAATCGGTCTCCGGGCCAGGAATGTCAATGGCGCACTCGCGGGCGAACTCCTCGTGGTCGAGGTCGAGCACCTCGTCGTTGAAACCCTGCAGCGCGCCCTCTGGCACCGCGATCAGCCGAACCGGCAGATCCAGGCTGGACAGCCAGGATGCGGCCTTGATCAAGTGCGACAGGTGCTCGAGGTTGACCCTGATATCGGACCGGTGGCGAATGCCACGCATGGTGGGTACCAGGCCGATGGCCTGATAGGGCTCGATCATCACGCGTCCCTTCGGCATGGGGATGATGGCGCAGATGACTAGATGGCCGGTGCGCGACTTCGATTATCACCCCGACGAGCCAACAGTGCGTGTCTTGGCTGCCTCGGGCCTACCGGCTCGGGTGAGGCTGGTGATGCGGAACATGAGCGCGCAGCTCGCGGAACTGCGCCGGGCCGTCTCCGGCCTGACGCACCTCCTTCTTCCAGTGATGGCTGTGCACGTTGTTGTCCAGCAGCTTGAGATCGTCGATCACGCGGGCGCGAGTGCCAGGCGGCAGACCGCCCAGCGTGCCGAGCATAGCGATCACGTCGATGGCCAGATCGAACAGCCAGATTTCCTCGGCGGTGTAGTACCGCAGGTTCTCGTCGAAAGAGTCCCGCATCTGGCCCGTATCGCGGACCCGGGTGCCCGCGGCGGCGACCGCCCGGCACAACTCACCGATCGCGTGCTGGGCCTCAGGCTGCGCGCTGGCGTACTGCTGCACAACCGAATCGCCCGACAGCAGGCCGAGCGTCGACAACGCCAGGTAGATGAACGGGGCCACAACCTCGTAGTCCAGGCCCCGCGGTACCAGGCCGACGTCAGCGGTCCGATGCGTGAATGACGGTTTTGACCGTTCAGCGAACCTGACCTCACCGCGACAGGATTGACACCGCCCCGCCACGGCGGCATCAAGAGCCAGCGGAGCGCCGCAGTTCGGGCACACAACCATGCCAGCACCGGAATTCATGTCAGCATGATAGGCCGGCCGCCCGCGACCGGCGGGCGGCGGGCGGCGGCCGGCGGGCGGCGGGCGGCGGGCGGCGCTGATGCTGCCGGCGGGGCTGGTGGCCCGGTGGCCTGGTGATGCGGGTGGGCGCGGGGCAACGACGTGGGGTGCGGCGGGACGCCCCGAACCAGCCGCGAACCCCAGTGATGACACACGGTGCGGCTCCTCGGCGATGGCAGCCCGCACAACTACACCAACCATTGGTGCCGGCGAGTGGTTCTGGGTGGCTGGTACGGCGGCGTCATCCGGCGCGATGAATCCGGGAATCCATCGCGTCCGCGGCGTCATCCGGCGCGGTGAATTCGGCAATCCAGCCGGGAAAACAGGTATGAATTCGGCATCCCATCGCGGCCCTCGACCTGCCGGAGCCGATGAATCCGGGAATCCATCGCGGCCGCCGCCGCTGCGGTTCGGCGCAGCGGCCAGACCGCTGCGTGCGCTGGAGCAAAGATACGCAATGATGGCATTGGGTGCGGAGCGGGCGGGTGCTAGCAAACCGCACGGTTACCGACACAAGACGGCGGGAGCTATGACCAGAACGGTACTGAGCGGCGGGCGGGTCTTTGACGGCACAGGCAGCGCCGTTGCCGACGCGGACGTCGTGATCTGCGATGGGAAGATCGTCGACGTTGGCATCGGGCTAGACGGAGACGAGCAAGTCGACGTTCGCGGTCTGACTGTGCTGCCAGGCCTCTTCGACTGTCATGTGCACGTGATGGTGTCAGGGATCGACCTGGTGCGGCGGCTGCAGCGCCCCTTCTCCTACCAGTTTTTCCAGGCAGCGCGCAACCTCGCGGCAACGCTAGATTGCGGCATCACGACGGTGCGCGACGCGGGTGGCGCAGACCTCGGCGTGCAGCGCGCGGTCGAGGACGGCCTCATCGACGGGCCGCGGATGCAGATCGCGATCAGCGCGCTGAGCCAGACCGGTGGCCACGGCGACGGCTGGCTGCCGTCAGGGGTGACGACTTTCCTCATGTCTTCGCACCCAGGGCGCCCGCCGGGCCTGGCCGACGGGCCTGAGGAAGTGCGCAAGCGGGTCCGGGAGATCATCCGCGCGGGCGCCAACGTCATCAAGGTGCACACCTCGGGCGGTGTGCTGTCACCGCGCGATAACCCGAAGCACGCCCAGTTCCGGCCGGACGAACTCGCCGCGCTGATGGCCGAGGCGACGGCGGCCGGCCTGCCGGTGATGGCGCACGCGCAGGCAACCGACGGAATCAAGAACGCGCTCCGCGCCGGGGTCAGGTCCATCGAGCACGGGATCTACCTTGACGACGAGGCCATCGACATGATGCTCCGTAACGGCGCCTGGCTCGTTCCGACCCTGATCGCGCCGCATGCCGTGCTGAACGCCGCTAGCGCGGGCAGCCAGCTACCCGACGGCGTGGTGACGAAGGCGCAGGACGTGATAGCCGCACATGCGAGCGCTTTCGCGCGCGCGGCAGCAGCCGGAGTCAAGATCGCGATGGGCACCGACTGCGGCGTCGGGCCGCACGGCACCAACCTTGACGAGCTGCCGCTGATGGCCGCCGGCGGGATGACCCCGGCGGAGGTGCTGAGCGCGACCACCAAGTCGGCGGCCGAGCTGCTGCAGATAGGCGACGAGACCGGCACGATCATGCCCGGCAAACGCGCGGACCTGATCGTCCTCGCAGGCGACCCCTTCGACCTGACGAACCTCAAGGCGAACGTCCGCGCCGTCTACGCAGCCGGGTCAAAAGTACGAGGCTAAAAGTACGGCCTAACCGGACCGGCGGTTCTGCCGGTCCAATTGCTGCCCTGACTTCCTGGTGGACTCCGGATTGACCGGCCAGTGCGAGAAACAACGGGACAAATCGCCGCGCCGTTTATGATCGCAATTCGAAATTTCGCAAAACGTCTTTTAAGGTCCGGCCGGAACTGTCACTCCGCGTTGTCTATTACCATTCCAGCTCATGCGCTTTCCAGAAAGTCTCCTGCCCGCGAGATCAGTCACGACGCTGGCGCCAGAGAACGCCGTCGAGACACGCAGCGGGATTCGGCTTATCCGACTGATCAACGCTAAAAGAATAATTCGGGCTGCCATTCATATAGCATGCTGGATCCCATTCATTACCTCTGCCGCTGATTCGTGGCGCGGTGCCTGGCGCGTCGTCGGAGACGGCGCGCAGATCGCGTCCCAGTCCTGGGCGACGCTCAGCACCCGCATTCCCCTGCTAGGACAGCCCAACGAGCTACCTCATGGTCCGCACGATCTAGGGCCAATGGAGTACTGGCTACTGGCGATACCTGTGCATATTGACCCGGCTCGTGGAGTGCTCTGGGGTGCGGCATTGCTGTCTATGCTCGCCGCGTCGCTGGCGGTAGAAGCGGCGTATTCGGCTGTTGGCGAGATCGGCGGCTTGCTGGCCAGTGGAATAGTTATCGCCACCGTGGTTTGGTTGCCGGGACTCGCTATCAGGCCGTACTGGAATCCGTATTTCGGAGTGATGTTCTTTATTACCGCGCTCTCGGCCTGTCTGGCGGTCATATCCGGTCGGCGAAAATGGTGGCCCGTGCTTGTTGTCTCGGCGTCGATAGCAGCGCAGGCGCATCTGATGTTCGCATCCGCTTCCGTTGGACTGGTCCTTATGGGAGTCGTCATAGGACTAGCAGGCGAATTCCGCGTCAGGACGGGCTATTCGTGGCTATTCGCCGGCCTGGTCGGCGGGATAGTCTGCTGGATGGGACCGCTGGACCAGCAGTTCACCAGCCCGCAGGGGAACATGTCGGTGCTGCTCCACGCTGGCAACGCGGGCCGGCACGCGGGCTTCGCGTTCGCCATGAAGGCCATGGCCTCTCTCGCCGCCCCATCGCGACTGTGGTGGCAACAGAACATAAACCAGGGACACGATCTCTACCGACTGCTCGATTTGAGCCCGGAGTTTTTCGGCCTCCTAATCCTCGCCATCACCGCGGCGAGCCTGCTCGTAGCCGTGCGCTGGCTCCGGTCTCGCGAACTCGCCGGCCTAGCTGCCATCAGCCTTCTGGTCGCCGCGACAGCCGCCACCACGTTCGCCCTCATTCCCGCGCAGGCGCGGGACCTCGACCGGTTGTCCTACCTCATCATCATCATGTTCATTGCCGTCCTGCTCGCGTGGCTGACCGTGAGCTCGGTCATCGTCCTGGCGTGCCTCAAGCTGGTCGCAGACCGGCGCGGCCGGGCGAGCGCGGCGGGAGGGCGAGCGTCCGGCAGGCATCAGCGGGCGGGCAGGTTCGCTGTGCCACTGCCGGTTCGCGCGGGAGCGGCACTGCTCGTCTTGGTGATCGTGCTGCCGGGCGCGGTCGGACAGGCGGCGGGCTATGGGGGCGAACAAACGAACTCACTGCAGGTGAGCGCCGCCCTGCCCAGGATCGAGCGGTCACTGCCCAGTCGATCGGCCCTCGCCTTGTCGGTTTCCACTTCTAATAACGACGACCGATACCGGGTGCTCGTCGGCTTGGACTGGGCGCTGACCGCCGATGGCTATTCGCCCGATATCAGGCCAGGAGGAGTCAATCGCCCAATACCGCAAGTAGTCGTCGTGATACGAGGCCGCACAATGACGGTTCGCGTCCGCGGAACCTCCTAACGACGAGCCGATCGCCCTTGCCGCGCCAGGCACGCATCCCCCACAATCGCCCGGTGACGATTACTTATCAGTGGCGCGGCGAAGTCGACAATGCCGCCCTCAGCACCCTGCACGCCGACGGGTTCGAGCACGCTTACCTGGACATTAACTGGCACACCCAACTTCACCGGCACAGCCTCGGCTGGGTCTGCGCCACCCAAGACGGCGATCTCATCGGGTTCGTGAACGTGGCCTGGGACGGCGGCGTCCACGCCTTCATCCTCGACACCCTCGTCGCCAGTCGGGCCCGGCACCAGGGCATCGGCACCAGGCTGGTCGCGGTCGCGGCCGAGCACGCCCGAGCGGCCGGGTGCGAATGGCTGCACGTCGACTTCGACGACCACCTGACCGGCTTCTACTTCCAGGCCTGCGGGTTCATCTCGGTCCACGCCGGGCTTATCGCCCTAGCAGGCCAGCAGATTCGACGGACCGGAGCTTAGCCTTCGGGCTGTCGGAGTCGGGGTGCTGCAAGTCGGTCAGGATCTTCGCCGCCCGCCGCCAGGCATCGGCGGCCGCAGTCAGGTCGCCGAGTTCCCGATGCATGTCACCGAGGCGTTCCCACGTGGCGGCTGTGTCGGGCAACTGTCCGCTCGCCAGGTACTCGGCGATGGCGTGCTCGTAGCACGAGATCGCGTCGGCACGCTGGCCGAGACGAAAGTGTGTCAGGCCAAGGCTGTCCCAGACCGCGGCCGTCAGCGTCCGATCGCCAAGATCCCGGCACAGCCGCAGGGCTTCGGCGGAAGTCGCGAGCGCCGCCTCGCAGTCTCGAAGCTGGATCTGAGCCCAGCCAATCATGTTCAAAGCCAAGGCTTCGCCGAGCTGGTGACCGCAGGCGCGGAACAGGACGAGCGCACGCTGGGCAGGGCTGAGCAACTCTCGGAAACATTGCTGCTTCTCCCGCATCACGGCAACGGCCGTGTAGGTATACGCCAGCGACATCCGGTCGCCGAGGAGGCAGAACGTGCGCAGCGCCGCTCGCAGGCTCGACGTCGCTGCCTCGTAGTTCCCGATGAACGCGTAGGTCTGGCCGAGGCGACGGTGCATCCAGGCTTGGGCCCGCTCGTCGCGCATCCGCCGCGCCGCGACCAAGCCGATTCGCAACGTGCTCATCCAGTCGAGCCAGTGCCCGCCGCGGCTCAGGTACGGCACGATGACCAGCGGAAGCTGCCAGGCGTGGCTGTCGAAACCGGCCTGCGCCGCGGCACCGCAGGCGGACAGCAGCACCTCATGCTCGGCGCGAAACCAGGCGATCGCCTCCGCGATCGTGGCGACATCCTCGGTTTGCACGCCGGACGACTGCGGCGCGAGCGGCAGCGGCTCGGTGGCCGCATGAATGATCATCATGGCGGCATTCGCGGTATGCAGGTAGTGATCGAGCACCCGGGCGAGGGACTGCTGCCTGTCAGTGCCTGGGTCGCATTCCTGGCCCAGCTCAAGCGCGTAGGCCCGCAGCAGGTCATGGCAGGCGAATCGTCCAGGCGCGTGTTCGGTTACCAGGCCGCTGGCCACCAGCTCAGCGAGCGCCCGCCGGGTCGCGGTCCTCGTCGCACCGCTGAGGCTGGCGACTGCCGCGGCCGTCATATCGGGTCCAGGATGGATGCCAAGCAGCCGGAACGTCCACGCCGCTGGCTCGCTGAGGCGCTGGTAGGACCAGGAGATGGCGGCGCGGACGTCGGCCGACGGGCCACCGCCCGCCAGGGCTTCCAGCCGACCGCGCGCATCCCGGAGCTTCCGCAGCCAAAGCCGCCAGCGGGAACTTAGGATGCGCGGTCGCCCGGGCCGCGGCAATGCTCAGCGCGAGCGGCAGCCCAGCGGTCAGTTCGACCAGCGCATCGGCAGCTGCGGGTTCACACGAGACGCGTTCGGCCCCCAACCGGGCCACCAGCAGGCCGCGCGCGTCGCCTGCAGTCAGCACGTCCAGTGACACCGAGCGCGCGCCATGTGCTACCGCCAGCCCAGTGAGCGGGTTACGGCTGGTGACCAAGGCCAGGCTGCCCGGACTACCCGGAAGCAGCGAGAGCACGTGATCGGCATCACTGGCGTTGTCGAGCAGCACCAGCATGCGCCGACTCGCCAGCAGGCTGCGGTACAGGCCGACGCGGGCTTCGGCTTGAACCGGGATTCTGGCCGGCAGGACACCGAGCGCTTCGAGGAAGCCGCACATTGCCTCAGCCTGTTCGACCGGACTGGCCGGACCGAACCCGCGCAGGTCCAGATAGAGCTGGCCATCGGGGAACCTGTCGGCCACCTGGTGGGCCCACCGAATGGCTAAAGCCGTCTTGCCGACCCCGGCGGTTCCGCTGATCGCCGCCACTGCCGCCGGCTGGCCGCCCGCTTCAAGCTGTGCGAGCAACTCATTCAGATCTTCGATCTCCGCAGCCCGGCCGACGAACTGGGAGCTCATGATCGGTAGCTGCCTCGGTACTACCTGGACGGGTGCGTGATCGACTTCGGCGAGGTTGCCGGGCGGTGCGGACGCACAGTCAGCCAGCATCGACTCGTCCACCCCGAGCACGCGCGCGAGCAAGCTGGTCGAGCTCCGGCGCGGCCGAGGAGTGCGTCCGCGCTCGATGTCACTGATGGTCCGTACGCTGAGCCCCGTCCGCGCGGCGAGTTCTTCTTGAGTGAGCCCGAGCTCGGATCGCCTCCGACGCAGCGCGTCGCCGAACGAGCCATGACCGTTGGCCAATGTGTCCACGTGCGCATCCTTCACGGCGACGACGCAAAGCGCACCAGGCACTGAGATAGGAATTCGCAACTGATGCACGCACAGGGTACTCCCAGCCTTACGTCCAGGTTAGGCAATCCTCACCCGAACGGCACCCCTGGCGTATCGCGGCCTGCGGTCGCGATGAAATCGAAGGCCGCTGCCCCGCAGCGTGGGCCCCTGGCTGCTGCCAGAGCGACAGCGCGGGGCCCACGCTGTCCGGGAAACCTCTACTCGGTGTGATCGAAGAAGCCGCTGAGCCAGGTGGTGAGGGCTGGGCGGTCATGGTTGATCGTCGCGAAATGCACGCCAAGGCCGCCTGGGTCGGGGTTCGGGACAACGACTTTGTCATCGCCAGTCTTCGGGTAGAGCTTGTAGATCAGCTCGTGCTCGCTGCCCTGGTTGGTGAACATCAGCTCGTCATGAACGAGCACGTTGGTGCCGCGAATTCTGATCCCGAGGACGTCGACCGTCGCGGCCCTGACCCGCTCGTCGGCATCGGACTGTGAAATGCGAATCGGCGCGTCGATGGGCAGGTCGGGGTTCATGTCATCGAGCTGCGCGCTGAACAATATCTGAGCGGGGTTCGGGTCGCTCGGGTAGCTCGGCAACGCCCCATTGCGCTTGAATTGCTGGTTGCCCCAGATCTTGGTCCCCCAATCGCCCTTGCTCAGGCCGGCCCGGCTCTTGTCGTCCACCTCGGGCCAGAGCTCGAGGGCCTCAGGTGACAAGACCTCCGCCGGCTCGATCCTGTCGTCGCCACCGATGGCACCGGCCAGGAACAGCGGTGTGAACGCGTAGCCCTCGCTCGGGCCCAAACCCTTCGCGCTTGCCTTAATCAGGTCAAGCGCGTGGTTGGCCGGGGCGATGGCGGCCACTCCGACGAGACCTTCGGTCCGTTCAGGGGCGTAGCGTGCTGCGAACAGCGCCGCCTGGCCGCCCTGGGAGTGCCCGGCGATCGCGTAGCGGTCGGAGATCTGCCCGGGAAACAGGCGGTGCGCGGTGTGCACGATGTCAAGCACTCCGTTCGCCTCGGACTTGCCGAGCAGGTAGGGGTGCCGACCTACGGTGACGCCCAGGCCCTCATAGTCCGTCATCGCCACCGCCCAGCCCCGGTCGAGGAAACCGTTAAGCAGGGGTTGCGGGTACGCGTTCATAGGGTGCGTGTCGCTGTCTTCGAAGTCACGCGATGGCGCGTATTTGTGAGCGACGCCGACAGTGCCATGGGCCCAGCTGACGAGCGGGTAGCCGCCCGCCCGGGGCGGCTGATCGGGCAGCACGATGATGCCGGAGACCGCGATCGGGTTGTCGTGCGCGTCCTGCGATAGGTACAGCACCAGCCAGTTTCGGCCGTGGGTTAACTTCGCCGTGGGATTATCCAGCTTCCGCTGGTAGATCGGATCACCGGGTTGCCCTAACGGAAGCTCCTCCGGCGGGGTGTAGAAGTCCTCTCCTTCCGGAGCGTTCTCCGGTGGGTCGGCGAACGGCGGGATCGTGCTCATCGCTCCTCCATAGGATCGCTGTTCGGCTGGCTCGTCGCGCCTGCGGCAGGATTAGCAGCAGCCGTGCCACAGATAGCTGACAGGCGCCGCAGGCCCGCTGCTCGATGCCCCGCTGCGGCCGGGGTAAATGGTCGTGCCCTGCTTGATGGTTTCGGTGACCGTGATGTTCTTGATCTGCTCGGGCGGAATCGTCAGGGGGTTCGCGCTGAGTATCACCAGGTCGGCCAGCTTGCCGACTTCGATGCTGCCCTTGCGGTCCTGTTCGAAGTACTGGTAGGCCGCATTGATCGTGATCGACTTGACCGCATCCAGCGCCGGTACCCGCTGCTCGGGCCCTAGGGTTCTGCCGCTGCGGGTCATGCGGGTGACCTGGCTGGACAAGATGGCGATCGAGTTGGGCAGCGCCACCGGCGCGTCGTGGTGCGAGGTGTAGATCATCTCCCGGTCCAACGCCCAGCCGGCCGGCGAGATGACCGCCGCCCGGCGCGGGCCGAGCACCGTGTTGTGATACCAGTCACCCCAGTAGAAGGTGTGCATGGAGAAGAACGACGGGATGATGCCGAGCCGCCGGAAGGCCTCGATCTGGTCCTCGCGGGCCGTCTGGGCGTGCACCGCCACGATCCGCCGGTCCGCGGGCCCGGCTTCGCCGTTGGCAGCCTCTACCGCCCTGATCAGCTGATCGATCGCGGCATCCCCGTTGACGTGCGCCAGAACCTGCCAACCTTTGCTGAAAGCCGTGCGCACCTGGTCAAGCACGATTTGGTCGTCTTCGATGGCGGGATAGCCACTGTAGTCAGCCGGCGCTCCCTCCGGCGGCGTGAGGTATGGCTCGGTGAGCCACGCTGTCCGGCCCTGCGGCGAGCCGTCCAGGTACATCTTCACTCCGGCCGCGCGCACGCCTCCCTGGTACTGCGGACTGGCACCGACCGGGTCGTCATCCGGCGCCCCTGTAGCCTCGCTGGCCTGGGCGTAGGCGACCACATCGACCGGGAACGGATGCTGGGCCGCCAGGCTCCGCAGGAAGCCCAGGTTCTCCAGCGTGGCGCCCCCTTCTTGCACGGTGGTGAAACCGAAGCTGGCCGCCGTGGCTGCCCCGTTAGGGAACAGCCCGATCAGCGCGGCCTCCGGCAAGCCTGCCATCGCCGCGCCGGAGGCGGGAGTGAACGCGGTCTCCTCAAGGACGCCGTTGGGTTCACCGTCTGGCCCACGTCGGATTACCCCTCCGGGCGGGTCCTCTGTAGCCGCGCTATAGCCAAGCTCGGCCAGCCCCGCGCTGTTCACCGCCCCTAAGTGGAAGGACTGGTGGATGGCGAGCACCGGCCTTGTCACGGACACCGCGTCCAGGTCGTCGCGGGTCGGATGGCGGCCCTCGGCTAGCATCGCGTCGTCGTAGCCAAACCCGATGATCCACGCCGACAGCGAACCCACCGGGCCGTCCGCGAACGCCCGCAATTCCTCCTGCAGCGAGGCGATATCGCTGACGTGGCCGTCAGGCTCGGCGAGCAGGCTGGCGATCGTCGCTTGCAGGCCAATGCCGCCCAGATGCCCGTGCGCATCGATGAAACCAGGCAGCAGCGCCTGGCCGCGCAGATCGCGCAGGCGTGTCCGCGGGCCCCGCCACAGGCGCAGCGCGTCCTGACGGCGGCCAACGAATACGATGACGCCGTCCTTGACGGCAACGGCCTCTGGCTCAGCCCGGTCGGCAGCAACCGTCACAATATGCCCACCGAAAAAGATGATGTCGCCTTCGCCTGACTCCGGTAACGATAAGCGATCGCTTGACATGCTGGTTATCCGTCCTTTCTGCCCAAGCCGCAGCAAATCTGGGTGCAGAGAATTGTCACTTAACCAGCGATATCTAACCCGCTCGCAATGCCGCCTATATGCGAATAAGAATAATCGCGTTAGCCCGGCCGGAGTACCAATGACGACGAAAGCTCCCCTTCCTGCTCCGATTTTTCGCCACAACGGCAGAAAGGCCGGGAAGCCTTTAGGTGCGGGTGGCGGCCAGGATCGTGTCGTGAATGGTGGCCTCGGCTCCGGTCGGGGTGCGGGCGCCGCGCGGGCGGGCCTCGCTGACCTCGACTGCCCAGGAGTCGTCGAGCAGACCGGCGATGTCGTCCGCTGTATAGAACCGCTCGGGCGTTGGCGGGCGGGGTACTCCCGTGTCTAGGTCGGAAGGGTGGTGGGCAACTACCAGCAGCATGCCGCCGACGCGGACCGCGGCGGCCAGCGAGGCGAACAGCCTGGCGCGAGGCTCTGGCGGCAGATGCATGAACTGTGCCGAGACCAGGTCGAAAGAGTCCGGCGAAGGCACCTGCTCAAGCAGGTCCGCCCGCCACCAGGTGATACGCGCGGCCGCTGCCGGGTCGGTCTCGCGGGCGTGCCGAGCCGCCCGATCCAGCGCGACTTGGGAGATGTCGGCCGCGACGACCGCCCATCCCCGCGAGGCCAGCCAGATCGCGTCGGCTCCCTCGCCGCAGCCTACGTCCAGCGCCCGGCCAGGCTCCCGGCCGGCCACCTCGGCGACCAGTTGCGGGTTCGGGTTACCGCTCCAGAGCCGATCCGCGGAGCGGTACCGTTCGTCCCAGAACTCCGCGCCGAAGACCTGACCAGCCTGATGAACGTGCTCGCTCATCCAGCCAGTATCTCCTGGCTCACCGACCGGCGGCCTCGGCAGGCCCGCTAGATGCCTCGTCGGCCTAGGCGGGATGACCTCCTAGGCCGACGAGGGCGAAATAACTAGAAATGGCTAGATGACTAGTGCCGCCCGTGCTTCCCGGCGCGGCACGGGTTGGGCATGATCTGACGGAAGTTGTTGATGAGGTTCTGGACCTTGCCGCCTCCGCCGAAGACCAGGTAGTCGCTGGTCAGCAGCGTCCCGTACTGAGCGTTCTGGCCGAAGTCGGAGGTCGCTCCGGGCAGGCGGTTACCGAACCCCCACATGCACCCGTTGTTGCCATGCTCGCCCCGGATGCCGTGCTCATCCCGGACTCCGTGGCCGAATGCGCTGTAGAACGGGTAGAACGCCACCGGCGTTCCCTTGTCGGTGGTCGGGAACAGGCTGCATCCCGCGCCGGTGGTCCGGTTGCACCCAGGCTCGATTCTCGGCAGGTTCGCCTCGAACGCTGTTCGTGAGTACTGGATGTTGTAATGGCGCCCTGTGAGCGGGCTGGAGAACAGGATCGGCTCGGTGTGCAGCCTCGTGTTGCCGTCCGGCCACACGGGCTGGTAGGCGAGGCCGTCGAAGCCCGTATTGGAATCCGTGCAGCCGTTGATATGGATACGTATCGCTTCGCTCGCCGGGAAGCAGAAGTCGTCATCGCCGTCGGTCGGCGATGCGTTGCTCCCGGTTCCCTCGGTGTCGCCAGCCGGGCAGGTAATGGGGTTGCCGCTGCTGTCGAGGCCGAACGGGCTCGCCGGGATGGGGTTGGGTCCGTTGCAGTTCTCGAAGTGCCCGATCTCGTCGGCGAACGCGACGTTGTAGCTGTGCGCCGCCCAAATGACCCGGGTCTGCTCGGACGAGGTGGAGTACATCGGGTGGAACGCGTAGGGAAGCCCAACGCAGCTCGTGCCGGTCGGGTCGTACTGGACCTGGCCGAAGCCGTTGGCCGGGCTCGCGGTCATGGACCCGGTCGTACCGGTCGTCTCATCGCGGACGACCGCCTTGAGCCCATTCGGCGTGTCGTGCAAACGGACCTTCAGGTTGTCGCCTGAGTTCATGAGCAGGTCCTTGCTCAGGTCCGGAGTAAAGGTGGCCAAGGTGGAATCGATCGGGTTCGCCGGGGCCTGGGAGACGCCGTTCTTCGTAAGGAACGCGAAGTTGAAGTACTCCAGGCCGACCTTCGAGGCGCAGGTCGCGTTCAGCGTGGTGCCGGCGACTGGGTTCTCGGCCAGGCTGAAGATGTTCATCGCGACACACCACCTGGTCGGGTCGCAGCCACTGGCGCCGACGGCGACCGCCCACGTCGGCCACGGGATCCAGCCCGGCGGGTAGAACTGCAGTTCAAGGAAAGCGGTACCGGGATGGTTGGGCGAGACCGCCGGGTCGACGATGTTGCTGTCGCTGTCCGGGGTACAGGTGGACACCGTGTTCGGGTACGACTGGGTCGCGCAGAGAGCCATGCCGAACCAGAAGGCCCCGTTCAGCTCGAACTGGTAGGACTTGCTGTTCGGGTTGGCCGGCGACGGGTCATGCGGCAACCTCAGCGAGTACTGCAGGTGGTTCCCTGCGCCGGGGACGTTGGAGTAGAAGAGGTTTGACGGCTCATCGTGACCGACATAATGGCGGCCGAAGACCTCAGCTGGGTTGGCCACCTCCGCGCACAGGCTGCTGTACTCGCAGTTGATCGCCATGTGCTGGTTCAAGTTGGCCGTGTGAACGGTCCGCGAGGTCATTGTGGTCGGCGCTGCTACGGTCGGCGCCGCACTGGCTGCTACCAGCGTTGCCCCAACCATTAACGTGCTTCCAAGGATCGCCATTAGCCGTATGAGTCTCATAGACACCCTCCCGCGGCGAGCCGGTCACCGGCTGGGCTTGCCCCAGCACTGCTTCGTGCCGGCCTCCTCGGGCGGAGCGTAACACTCGCGAACCCAAACCCGCTCCCCCGAACACCATTGACGGCAATGGCATGGATCGTCTGAGCTGCGGCATTTAACCCGGGCGCATTTTTCCGCCTGAGGGATGTGCGCTCAGCTTAGGAACGGCGTGATAGCGGTGGTGAAGGCGGCCGGGTCGTCGATCCACGGGAAGTGGGAGGCGGCAGGCTGGACGACCACGGTCGCGTCGCAGAAGAGGGGTGCCGCCTCCCGCACAAGCGCGGGTGTCACCATCGGGTCCAAGTCCCCCGCGTACAGCAGGACGGGCGCCGCGAGCTTCTCCAGGGCCGCCCGGGTCGCGGCGACGTCAAGGGTGAAGTCGGCGAAGAATCCCACCCGCGCGGCCTGATGCCGCTCGCTGACCCCCGCGGTCGAGTTCGCCTGGGCCGTCTCGTCCCAGCGACCGTAATAGAAAGGCCTAGATTCGCGGAAAGCTTCCATCGACCGGTCGCCCGCATAGATCTTCTCAAGCGCGGCCAGCGCGGTCGGATACCACGGCTCGGACGCCCGGCGCGCGAGGTTGGCGCGTATTTGCTCTTCGGTACTGTCGACGCCCACCGCCGCGAGGCCGGGGGTGAGCAGCACGAGCTTGGACAGTCGCTCGGGGTAGACGGCCGCGTACAGAGTCGCCAGGATCGCACCGGCCGAGTGACCGAGCAGATCCAGCCGGTCCAGGCCCAGGTGGACGCGGAACGACTCCACATCCTCGACCAGCCGGTCGACGCGGAAGGTCGCCGGGTCCGCCGGGTCCGCAGACGACCCCACGCCTCGCGGGTCCCAGAGAACTAGCTGCCGGGACCGGCTGAGTCCGCCTAGGTCACCCAGGTACTCGGCGGCCCGGCCGGGTCCGCCGGGCAGGCACACCAGCGGCGGGCCGTCACCAAGGACGTGGTAGCCGATCTCGGTCCCGTCGTAAGAGGCGAAGCTGGGCATGGCTCTCATTCTGCCGCACGTCTCGTTCTGGGACATTTTGTTTTCTGGCGGTACTGTTCAGGCATGCTCGCTGGGCCGCGTCTACGCCAGGTTGCTCTCGTTGCCGCCGATTGCGAGGAAACGGCGCGGCAACTGCAGGAAGCTTTCAGCTGGCCGGACCCTTTCCACGATCCGGGTGTGGGTCACTTCGGGCTCACCAATGCCGTGTTCGCGGCGGGCGACACCTTCGTCGAAGTGGTGGCGCCGGTTCAGCCTGGGACAACCGCCGGCCGCTACCTCGCGAGCCGCGGCGGCGACAGCGGCTATATGGCGATCTTTCAGATGCCCGATCTGGTCCAGGCCCGCCACCGGGTCGCCGCGGCCGGCGTCCGCGTGGTCTGGTCGGCTGACCACGCCGACATCTCCGGTACCCACCTGCACCCCAAAGACGTGCCTGGTGCGATCGTGTCGCTGGACTGGGCCGACCCACCGCAGTCGTGGCGCTGGGCCGGCCCGCAGTGGACCGGGCGGGTCCCTGAGCATCCGGCTGGAGGCCTGTCTGGGCTCACGATCGAGGTGACCGATCCGGCTGGCGCCGCCGCCCGGTGGGCGCAAGTGCTCGGCTTGGCCGTCTCTGACGCAGGCGGCACAGCCACGATCCAGCTAGCGGATGCCGGTCAGGATCTCCGCTTCGGGCCGGCCGCCTCGGGTCGCGGCGAAGGGATCACCGAGGTCAGGCTCAGCACCGAGCGTGAGATGCCGCCGGTCGAGATCGCGGGCGTGCGGTTCGTTTCGGCAACGACAGCACCTGGAGGCGAGGCGTGACGCAGCTTGACACCGGAACCGAGGACCTGCTGGCCGAGGTCGAGGACGGCATCGCCGTCCTCACGATGAACCGCCCAGACCGGCGTAACGCCATGTCCGAGGCCATGATGGCGGCCATGGAACGGGTCCTCGCCAATGTCGAGGTCGACGACGCCGTCGGGTGCGTGGTACTCACCGGAGCGGGCGGCGCCTTCTGCGCGGGCGGCGACGTCAAGGCCATGGCCGAGCGGTCCGCCGCCGACCGCAGACAGTCCCTCGACGCCGCTATCCACCGGCAGCGACTCCGGCAGCGCGCCACCAGCGGCCGACTGTGGCACATGCCCAAGCCCACGATCGCGGCGATCGGCGGACCGGCCGCGGGCGCGGGCTTGTCGCTAGCGTTGGCCTGCGATCTGCGGTACGCCGTCGATAACGCTGTGCTCACGACCGCGTTCGCGCGGGTAGCCTTCTGCGGCGATTACGGCGGTACGTGGTTCCTCACCCGCCTGGTGGGCAGCGCCAAAGCCAAGGAGCTGTACTACTTTTCTGACCGGCTGTCCGCGGCCGACGCCGAGCGCCTAGGGATCGTCAACGCGGTGTTCCCGGCCGACGACTTCGACGCCCAGGTAAAGCAGCGCGCCCGGCGCCTCGCCCAAGGGCCGCGGCTGGCGTACCGCTATATGAAGGAAAACCTCAACCGCGCGGTGGCTGGCGAACTCGGCGACTGCATGGACATCGAGGTCACGCACCACGTCCACACCGGCCTAACCGAAGACCACCGCGAGGCCGCGAAAGCATTCGTCGAGCGCCGCGACCCGATTTTCACCGGCCGCTGACGCTAAAAGCCCGGACAGCGTGGGCCCCTAGCTGTCGCCATGGCGACCTCGTGGGCCCCTAGCTGCGGGGCGCCGGCGGCAGCGACGATTAGCGGACTCCTAGGCCAGGGCAATGACGATGGCGTGCAAGGCCAAGCCGACGCCGGCCCCGACGACTGTGCCGTTTATGCGGATGTATTGCAGGTCGTGCCCTAGGAGCAGTTCGAGCTGGCTGGAGGTCTGCGCGGCGTCCCAGCGCTGGATGGTTCCGGTGACGAGGTCGGCTAGCTCTCCGTGGAACTGATCGGCCAGAGCCCGGGCACCTGCCTGCGCCGCGTGCTGGAGGCTGTCTTGCAAGCTACGGTCTGATTCGACCCGGCGGCCGACTGCCGCCAGCGCGTCGGCAAGCCAGCGGCGCAGATCAGAGGCAGGGTCGGCGGCCTGGGCGCGCAGCGCCTGGGTGGCATTGGTCCACAGCGACGAGTACAGGTCACGCAATCCGGCGCTGGCGAGAACATCGCGCTTGAGTTGCTCGCCGCGCTCGCGCAACTCCGGTGATGTCTCAAGTCGGTCAGGGAGCCCGGCGATCCATTCCTCGAATTGCTTGCGGGTTTCGTCGCCGGGATCGGCGGCTATCGCCGCGAGCTTTTGACGCAGCCGGCTGTACATGCGATCGAAGAGCCGCCGGTAGACCGCGTCGGGCACCCATCGGGGCGTCTCGCCCTCGAACCGGTCCCGAAGCTCAAGGTAGTGACTGCCGAGGTAGCGATCGGCGGCCGAGAGAACGTCGCTCATCAGCCCGGCGTGGCGGTCCTCAGCGAGGATGATCCGCAGGACCCGTCCGGCCAGCGGCGCCACCTCGACCATTTCCGCCGCCTGAGTCAGCCCGGCGGTCAGTATCTGCTGGACGTCCTCATCGCGGAGTGCCTCGGCCGCCCGGACGACCAGATCGGCGGCATGCCCGGCGAAGCGGGCCGCGTTAGCCTGGTCGGCCAGCCAGGTACCCAGGCGGGGCACAAGCCGGGACGAGCCGATCCGTTCGGCAAGGACATCGGCGGTCAGGAAATTTTCCTGCACGAACTGGCCAAGCGTGGCCGCGAACTGATCCTTGCGCTCGACGATCAGCGCGGTGTGCGGGATCGGCAAGCCCAGCGGCCGGCGGAACAGGGCCGTTACCGCGAACCAGTCCGCGATCCCTCCCACCATGGCCGCCTCGGCACCCGCCTGCACGTAGCCAAGGGCAGTCCCGTGGACGCCTGCCGCGGTCACCGCCAGGAACAGAGCCGCCACCGCAGCCAGCAGAGCGGTAGCCCGGCGGCGCGCGGCCTTCAGGCGGCGCACCCGCACGGCGGTCGATTCCGGTTCGATCGCGGATACGGCTGCAGCGGTCATCTATTCCCCCGTCGGGTACGCAGTGAGATACCTCATAGTCTGCCGCCGACTGGATGCGCGCCGGTCGTCGCGGAAGTTGTAGGTGGCGACCCCCGACAGCTACGTCACGCCCGATAACTGCTAGTCGCGGCACTCCGCGAAGCGCTGAGGGCGGACGAGGCAGGTTAACCCCCGATGAAAATCAAGAAGATCGCAGCAGCCGTGCTCGCACCAACCGCGGTCGCCGGCACCGTCCTGCTGGGCTGGGCCACCGTCCACGCCTCGACCGACCAGCCCACCAGCCAACCCACCAGCCACGTCACGCAGGCTCAGGCCCTGCGGCCCAAGCATCACCAGACGCGAGGTGTCACACCGCGACGCACCCGCAAGCCAGGCAGCCCGGACCGGACGACCACCGCTGCCGAGCCGCGCCCGGGCAGTCACGCCAGGCCGGGCCATGCTGTTCACCGGGCGGGTCACTCGGCAGGCCCGACGAAGCGGGCCACTGCGGCAGCCACGCCGGCGCGGCGGCCAGTAGCTACGTCGCCTCCGTCGATGACGAGCGGCATGTCGGCTTTCGAGCAGTGCGTGGCCTGGCGCGAGAGTGGCGACAACCCGACCGCGTCGTCGTCCGGCCTATTCGGGATCCTGCCGGCGACGTGGGCTTCCCTTGGCTACGCCGGAACGGCCGGCCAGTCGTCGGTCGCCCTTCAGAAGGCAGCCTTCGACCGGCTCTACGCCCAGTACGGCACGCAGCCATGGGCCGCCTACGACGGCTGCTAGGCAAACGCGCTGAATGCCCGAATCGGGCTGGGGTCTAGGAGTCGGAGCCGCCTGATATCGCCTGGCGACGGTTGCGCTGGGCCAGCGCGGCTCTCAGCAGGTCTTCTAGGTCTTCGTCGCTGAGCGCGTCCAGCTCGGCGTGCCGGGACGAGGCCGGGGCGGCCCCGAAATTCGGGTCGGCGGAGACAAGCTCGGCCAGTTCGGCGATTGTCGGGCTGGCGAAGACATGGTGTACCGGCAGGCTCACGCCGTAGGCGTCGCCGACGCGCGCGACGAATCTGGTCGCGGTCAGCGAATGACCGCCAAGCGCGAAGAGGTTGTCGTGCACGCCGATCTTCGCCTCGTTGCCGAGCAGGTCGCTCCAGATCCGGGCGAGGGTCGCCTCGACCGGATTCCGGGGCGGGGCGTGTTCGGTTGTTGACGGAGCACCCCACTGCGGGGCGGGCAACGCGGCCCGGTCGACCTTCGCGTTCGGCGTCAGCGGCAGCGCGGGCAGCGCGACGATGAACGCCGGAACCATGTAGTCGGGCAGCGCGGCGCGCAGGTGCGGTCGTAGTTCCTCAAGAAGGTCGGTGTCGGGCTGGGCCAGCGCGCTGCCCCGGCGCGGCACGATATATCCGACCAGCACGGGCTCGCCGGCTTTGGTGGCGGTGATTACCGCCGCCTGGCGCACGTCCCTGTGGCCCCGCAGCACGGCTTCGATCTCGCCGCATTCGATCCGGAAGCCGCGGATCTTCACCTGGTAATCGTTCCGGCCGATCAGCTCAAGGCCAGCGCCTTCCCGCCAGCGGCCCAGATCGCCGGTCCGGTACATGCGCGCGCCTGGCTGATCGCTCCACGGGTCAGGCCTGAACGAACGCGCAGTGAGCCGCGGCCGGTCGTGGTAGCCGCGGGCGACGCCCCGGCCGGCCAGGAATACCTCGCCTATCACCCCGACCGGCACCGGCGTCAGGTACTCGTCCAGAACGTACACGCGAGTGTGCTCGATCGGCGGTCCGACGTCGCCCGCCTGAGCCCCGCCGGTGACGACGCCCGCCGCCGACCAGACGGTCGTCTCGGTCGGGCCGTAAAGATTCCACAGGACGACATCGGCGCCGACTAGCTGGTCGGCGAGGTCAGCTGGCAGCCTCTCGCCGCCGCACAGGCGCAGCCGCAGGCCAGGAGGCACGCCGCCAGCTGACTGCAGCAGGCGCCACGTCTGCGGGGTCGCCTGCATCACCGTCGCGGCCGTCCGCGTGATCAGCAACCGCAACTGGTCGGGCTCGCGGGCCTCATTGGCGGTCGCGATTACCAGGTCGGCGTCACTGACTAGCGGCAACAGCAGCTCAAGGAGGGCGATGTCGAACGACAGCGTCGTGACGGCGACGAAGCGGTCGTCGGCACCGAGCTTGAACGCCCGGCGGAACGATGCGAGCAGATTGGTCACCGCTCGACGCTCGACTCCGACCCCCTTGGGCTGTCCGGTCGAACCGGAGGTGAAGATCACGTAGGCGAGCGCGTCAGCAGGTACGGGCACGGGATCGAGCGGGGGCACGGCCGTCGCCGCCGGGTCATCGACGCAGATCACATCGACGTCATCGATCACCGACCGGGCGAGATCACGGTTCGCCGAGTCGGAGATGATGATCCGCAGGTCGGCTCCGCGAGCCATCGCCGCCAGCCGCGCCTCCGGGAAACCCGGGTCGAGCGGGACGTAGGCCCCGCCGGCCCACCAGACGCCCAGCAGTGCTGTCAGCATGCCGATGCCACGTTCGATGCAGAGCCCGACCAGCGTCTCCGGACCGACGCCACGGTCGGCCAGAGTCCGGGCGATCCGGGCGGCCCGATCGCACACATCGCTCACCGCCACGGCCTCGGCGCCATCGATGACGCGGGACGTCGACGCCTGGAGCAGGCGTCGGACGTCCGTGCTGTCGTCGGCGGCCTCCTGCTCTGATGAGAGCGGCTGGAAGTTGCGCTCGATGATCAGCGCGTCTAGTTCTTGGGCCGAAAGCATCGGCAGGTCGGCCACCGCTGTGTCCGGAGCGTCCGCCGCCCGGGATAGAAGGAGCGCCATGCCGCGCAGGAACCGCTGCGCCCAAGGCGGGTCGAACAAGTCCGTGCTGTATTCCAAGATGAGCGTCGTGTCCTGACCCTCGGGGGTGTCCGCGAACATCGTGAGGTCGAGCTTGGCGGTTCCGGTGAGCAGCGCTGACGCGCGCGCGGTGATGCCGGGGAGGTCGAGCGCGGCCGGGGTAAGCGATCCGTACACGAACTGCGCTTGTATGAGCGGCGTGTAGGCGAGGGTACGGTCCGGCGCGAACTCCTTGACGAGATTCTCGAAAGGCAACTGCTCGTGCGATACGGCTTCCAAGGTGGTGTCCCTGACCTGAGCGAGCAGACCGGTGAAGGTCGGATCGCCGGCCAGCGACACCCGCAGCGGGACCGTGTTCGTGAACATGCCGACGATGGGATCGAGCTCGGCGTGGGTGCGGCCGGCCACCTGGGTGCCGACGACCAGGTCAGTCTGGCGCGCGTAGCGCGATAGCGTCGCCACAAAACCGGTCATGAACAGCATGAACATGGTGGCGTTGGCACCGCGGGCCACCGCGGCTAGGCGCTGGGTCGTGTCAGCATCGACTGTCACCCTGGCCATCGCTCCACGGGAGGACTGACGGGCGGGCCTGGGCCGGTCGGTCGGCAGCGTGAGGACGGCCGGCGCGCCGCGGAGTTGCTCGCGCCAGTAAGCAAGCTGGCGGTCGAGTTCCTCGCCGCGCATCCGGTCTTGCTGCCAGACGGCGTAATCGCCGTACTCCATCATCAACGGCGGCAGCGACGCCGACGTGCCGGTCAGCTCGGCCCGATAGGCGGCGGACAGCTCGCTGATGAGGATTTTCGTGGAAAGGCCGTCGCTGATGATGTGGTGCATGACCAGCGACAGCAGGTGCCGGTCCGGTCCGGCGACGATTAGTGCGGCGCGGATCAGCGGCCCAGCGGCCAGATCGAACGGCTGGCGCGCTCGCTCCCTCGCGATGGACTCGGCCCGCGCGGTACGCTCGCGGCCCTCCAGCGACGCCGGGAGATCGATGCGACCGATCGGGACCGAGCCGGTGTCGGCAACGACTTGCTCGGGCAGGCCGTCGAGGGCGACGATGCTCGTCCGGAGTACCGCGTGGCGCGCGACCATGGCATCCATCGCCCGCTGCAGTGCCTCCGTGTCCAGCGGGCCGTCGAGCCAGACCATATACGGCATGTTGTAGGTCGGTTCGCCGGGCTCAAGCTGATCGAGGAACCACAGCCGCTGCTGGGAGAACGACACCGGGTAGCGCATGAGTTCTACCTCCGGTCACCGGGTACGAGCGCCCTTGCCTCGTCGCCGTTGTGCGCACCGCCGGCGGCGGTCACCGCGGCGGCCAGGCCAGCGACCGTGGGATCGGCGAAGAGCGTGCGGATGGGCAGGTCGACCCCGTAAATCGTGCGGATGCGCGCCATCAGCCTGGTCGCGGTCAGCGAGTGGCCGCCGAGCGCGAAGAAGTTGTCGCTCACGCCGACTGGCGCTGGCAGCGCCAGGAGTTCGGCCATGATCGACGCGAGCCGCGACTCGGTCGGCGTCCGCGGCGCCACTGATGCCTGACCGGTGACCACGCCCCAGTCCGGCTCGGGAAGGGCGCGGTGGTCGATCTTTCCGCTTCCGGTGAGCGGTAGCGCCGGCAACACCACGAACGCGGACGGGACCATGTAGTCAGGAAGCACCTCGCCAAGGTGATCACGCAGATCCCCGGGCGGACTGTCGGCACCTGAGTGGGTGACGACGTAGGCGGCTAGGCGGACATCGTGACCCCCGCCGCGCAGCGACACCACTGCCTGCGCGATGTCGTCATGGCTCCGTAGCGCCGCCTCGACGTCGCCACTCTCGATCCGGTAGCCGCGGACCTTGATCTGCCGGTCGGCGCGGCCGGCGAGCTCGATCCGCCCGGATCGACGCCATCGGCCGACATCGCCGGTCCGGTACAGGCGCGCGCCGGGCCGGCCGCTGAACGGGTCAGGGACGAACCGGCTCGCGGTCAGGGCGGGCGCGCCGTGGTAGCCGTGAGCGACCCCGGCGCCACCGATGCAAACCTCCCCGAAAACACCGGGAGGAACCGGCCGTAGCCTGGTGTCGAGTATGTACAGCTGGGTCCCCGCGATGACTGAGCCGATCTCGATCCGGGCCGGCGAAGGCGCCACGGCGTCGCCGCCAGAGTAGATCGTGGTCTCGCTCGGGCCGTACAGGTTCCACAGACGCACATCGGCGCCGGCACCCATCGCGTCGGCGAGGTCTCTTGGCAGCGGCTCACCGGCGGTCATCCGCAGCTTCACCTGCTCCGGGATCCCGCCGGCGTCGACGAGCATCCGCCAGCCAGCGGGCGTCGCCTGCATCGCCGTCGTGCCGGTCTCGGCCAGCAGATCGCGCAGCCGAGCCGCGTCGAGTACCTGATCGGCGCTGGCGACAACGACGCATCCGCCGGCCAGCACCGGCGCGAGCAACTCGACCAGGGCAATGTCGAAGGCAAAGGTCGACACCGCGAGGAACCGATCGCCGGGCCCGAGCTCAAGCTTGCCCCGCAAGTCGTTAAGCAACGTGCCGATACCCCCCTGGGTAACGCTGACCCCCTTAGGCCGCCCGGTAGAGCCCGAGGTAAAGATCGTCACCGCAACTGCCGAGGGTGGAAGGTCGGGCTGTATCTGCCCGGGGGGACACCCCCCGGAACAACACAGCGCGCGCTCAACATCGAGCACCTCCGCCAGGTCCACGATCGGGATTGGCTTGGCGGTGGGGGGGAGGGTCGGGGCGTTGTCGGTGCTGGTGTCGACGATGATCGCGGCCGCGCCGGAGTCGCTGAGCATGGCCGCCAGCCGCTGCGCTGGATAGATCGGGTCGAGCGGGACGTAGGACGCGCCTGTCGACCAGACGCCGAGGATCGATGGCAGCAGGCGCGCGCCCCTTGGCAGCAGGATCGCGACCCGGTCGGCAACGCCGACTCCGTGCTCGCTAAGGGCGGCGGCGATCCCCTCCGCCCGGGCAGCCACGTCGGCGCCGGTCAGCTCGCCGTCGGGGCCAACGACGACGACTGAGTCGCCGGCGCAGGCCGCCCGCAACTGGGCCAGGGCGGTCGCCTCGGGGTCGGTGACCGGGCCGCCGTCCGGCCACACGCTTGTCACGAGCGTGAGATCGTCCGGCGTCATGATGTCCACGTCGCCGACGAGCCTCATCGGATCGTCGGCGAGGCAGCGCAGGGTCGCGGCGAAGCCGTCGGCAATGAGCCGGCCGGTGGCCGGCGCGAACAAACCGCTGTTGTAGTTGACTCGCACCCTCGGTCCGGCCGGCTCATCGGTGACTGTCAGCTCAAGCTCGAACTTCGCGGTGCCGTTCTCGATCAGCTCCGGGCGCCAGCGCAGCCCGCCGCGGTTCGGCACCGCCCAGGACTCCTCCATCGCGAACATCACCTGGGCCAGTGGCAAGCGGGCCGGGTCGCGGTCGGGCTTGACCAGTTCCACCACGGTGGCGAATTGCAGTTCCTGATGCGCCAGCGCCCGCGCGGTCGCGGTGTGGACAGCTCGCACCAGGTCGCTGACCGTCCCATCGGGGTTGATCTTGATCCGGATCGGCACGGTGTTCATGAACAGCCCGACGACCAACTCGGTCTCCGGCTGGGTCCTGGCGGCCATCGGCACCGCTATCACCAGATCGTCGCTGCCGGTCAACCGGGCGAGCAGGACCGCGTACGCGGCGAGCAGCACGGCGAAAAGCGTGGTCTCATGCCGGGCCGCGAGTTCGGCGAGCGCGTCGGCCAAGCTGCCGTCAAGCGCGGCGTCGATACTCTCGGCGGCAAACGTCTGGCGGGCCTGGTACGGCTCATCCGTCGGCAGCGACAGCGCCGATGGAGCATCGGCTAGCTCGGCCCGCCAGAACCGGCCGGCCGGCACATACCCACCGTCCTCCTCGTGCTCGATCTGCCAGATGGCGAAGTCGGCGTACTGTATCGGCGGTTCGGCGGCAACCGGGTCGCCGCCTGCGATGATTGCCTCGTAGTCCGTTGACAGCTCGTCGAACATGATCCGGAATGACCAGCCGTCGGCGACGATGTGGTGCATTACGACGGCGAGCACATGAGTCTGCGGCGACAGCCGCACGAGGGCGGCGCGAGCGAGCGGCCCGGTGGCGAGATCGAAGGGGATGCGGGCGAGGCGGCGGATCCGGTCCAGCGCCGCCGGCTCCCGCTCGCCTTCGCCAACCTGCTCGACCGAGGTAACCTGCAGCGGAAGCGCCGCCGGCTCGTCCTCGATCACCTGCACCGGCACGCCGGACTCGTTTCTGAAGGTGGTGCGCAACGCCTCGTGCCTGATCAGCACGGCGTTCCAGGCCTGCTGCAGCGTGCTGACGTCGAGCGGACCATCCAGCCACAATGCCCAGGTGATGTTGTAAGTGGGTTCACCGGGATCCATCTCGGCGAGCAGCCACATCCGCCGCTGGCCGAATGACGTGGGGAACTCGTATACGGCCACGATCAGCCTTCCTGTCGCTTGTGACCCGTTTTCTGGTCGGCCGCCACCATCCTCAGCTCTGACGTGTAGCGATGGCCCTGGTTGTCGGTCAGCCAGGCCTCGTCCGGGGCGGGCACCATCTCAACGACGTTCACCGTCGCGTCGGCGCCGACGTTCCGGCGACTGCGGCGTAGCGACCGGGCGATTAGGTCGATCGAGGCGAGACTGGTCAGATCGGCGTAGATCGGCTTGCGCTCCCCCGCGAACCGCAGGAACACGTGTCGTGGCAATCCATGGCTCGCGGCCCACTCCCTGGCCTGCAGATAGCGGGCGCTCTCGTCCGTGGTGTCGGCGAAGGCGGGATCGGTGGCGGCGAACGTCCACCTCTCGCGGCTCACCACAAGATCATCAATGGTGATGCGGGGGGTGTGCGCGCTCGGTGGCATTATCTCCAGGCAATGCGACATCAAGGCGACGATCAGGTCGCCTACGACCTCAAGCAGGTCCCGCTCGAACGTTCCGTCGCGACGTCGCACCCGCAACCCGGTGGGAGAACTGATCACGTCGCAGTCACCGACCATCACGGTGGTCGCGGGGTCATAGCCGCAGGAGTCGTGCGCGTAGACGAGCCGGATGTCCCCTGGCGATGGCAGCCGGTTGGACAGGCGCGTGTTTGTGCCGCCCTTCTCGCCGGTCTCGGCGAACCACACCGCCCGCCCGCCCATGTCGTACCGCATGGCGTCGTAGATGACATCCGGGGCACCCTCGAATTGCAGCCACGTGGCGTAGCGCGTGGTGACGATGCTGGGGTGGACCTCGCCGAGCACCCAGGTGAGCCGACCGCCAGCGGCGGCGTCCGCGCCCGCGATCATCAGGTCGGGACTGTGGTGCATAGCCATCGCCCACGGCGGCGGCTCGGCTGGAAACTCCCGGCTCACCCGCTGCCTCAAGTCAGCCGCTCTTAGCTGGACCCGCCGGGCACCCGGAGGCGGATCCAGGATCGCCGCCCACCGCCGCGTCAGCCCGTCCACCGCTGGGTCGAGAATCTTCGGCGGCTGGTCGAACAGCGACTCTCCGATGAGCAGCCAGAGGTCGGCGAACGGCACGACGTCGGTGCCGAGCGCGGCGACCCGCTCCCGGTAGACCTCGTCGAAGTGCCGCGCGTACAGCTCCCCGATGGTCGTCGTGAACCATCGCGCGCTGTCGAGCACCAGCGTCAGCGCCTCGCGGATGCCATCCAGCACGTCGGAGCCCAGCCGCACGGTGTCGCCGCGAAGGCATTCCTCATAAGCCAAAGTGCGGCCGGCGTAGAGCTCTCCCGCGCGTCGCGTGGGCGGGGCGCCAGCCAGGCGGGTAAATGTCGCCTCTAGGCCGGCCATGGCCGCCGCCACCCCCTCCGCGTCCCCGCAGGCGCCAGCCAGCTCATCCTTGGCAGCGGTCAGCTCGTCGAGCGCCTTTTCGGCCGGGCCGCGGACACTGTCGTCGGTGACCCGCGACAGGAGCGCTCGCATGGTGCGCTCGGGCCAGGTGTCCTGCGGGGCTGCCTCGACCCGCCAGGCTAGCCTGCGGCTGTCAGCCAGCCGCTCCATTAGCGCGAAGACTTCCGCTACATCGCCGAACCCGGCGAAGGGATCGGCGAGCACTACGGCCGCGACCTCATTGGCGTTTCGGATGCCGTCACACGCCCGCAGCACCGCCGCCTCACCCGGCGTCAGCGGCACCGGCGGCGCCAGGGGCAGGCGCAGCAGCATGCCGTCAAGGCCTACGAACGGCATCCGCCGCGGCACAAGCCAGGGCCGTAGCGCGGCGGCGTGATCGGCCATGACCGCCTGCACGGCCCAGCCCTCCAGGTAGGTGACGCGCTCGGCGAGGATGTGTCCCGGTGCGGCGTGGGTGACGCGGATGCCTAGGCCATCGTCGAACTGCGACCAGCCCACCGGCCCGAAGAAGCCGATAGTGTCGTTTTTCGCGGCGTAGCGCTGCAGATAGCTCGCGACGAGCACCTCGTGCTGCCTATGCTGGCCGTTACGCTTCGGCGGCACGGGCCCGCGCCGTACCAGCGGGTCGATGCCGGTGCTCAGCCCATGGCGGTTCTGCCACGCGACCGCTTCCCGCAGCGCCGGCAGGCTAGCCGCTTCATGCAGGGCCGCGGACAGGCGCCGGACAGCGGCGGTGAACTCGGCGGCGTAGCTGGCGTCGGCCTGGCTCCGCTCCTCCGGGTCGCAGGCATCCCCAGCGGACGCGGCCCGCGCGGCGAGAGCGGCGTCCGCAGCGCGGGCAAGGTCAGCGTCTCCGAGCGCGGCGACCAGCTGGAACGGGAAGCCAGCCGCGCGCAGGCACACCGTTCGCCATAGCGCCCAGTCATCACTCAGGCGCACCAGATGCGGCGCGAGCTTGGATGGCCGGTCCGGCGCCGGCTTCGCGGCGACGCGATAGGCATTCCGGTCCCGGCGGCCGATGGCTGACGGCGTCGCCGCCGAGCGCACCGCACGGACTACGGCCTGGTTGGCCGACGGTGCTGGCGCATCGTGGGCCGCGTCGATGGCGGCGGCACAGGCGGCGAGGGTCGGTGCTTCGTAGAACGCGGCCATGCGCAGGTCGACGTCGAACGCCTCGCGGATCCGGAACATCAAGCGCGCCGCCAGCAGCGAGTTGCCGCCGAGCGCGAAGAAGCTGTTCTCGCGGCCGACATTTCCGTCGCGGGCGCCGTCCGCTGACAGCACCAGCCGCCAGATGTCGGCGAGTCGCTCCTCGGTGGCGCCGCGTGGCGGGGTGGCTGATCCTCCGCTCACGCTTTCAGGCTCGGGCAGCGCGGCCCGGTCGACCTTTCCGTTGGCGTTCAGCGGGAGCCGGTCGGTGGCCTTGAATCCGGTCGGCACCAGGTAGTCCGGCAGCCTGTAGGCGAGGAAGTCGCGCAGCGTTGACGGCAGCAACGCGCGGCTGTCCACGCCGTCGGCGGGGGTCACGTAGCCGACCAGGTGCCGGTCCGCGCCCTCGCCGGCCACGATGACGACCGCCTCCCGCACCTGCGGATGCGTGCGCAGAACCGCCGCCACCTCGCCGGGTTCGACTCGGAACCCGCGAATCTTGATCTGATCGTCCACGCGCCCGGCGAACTCGATGGTCCCGTCCGCGCGCCAGCGGGCCAGGTCGCCGGTCCGGTACAGGCGCGTGCCGTGCCCGGAAGGATCGGGCACGAACGCCCGGGCCGTGGCCGCCGGGTTCCCGGTGTAGCCGCGGGCCAGGCCGTCCCCGCCGGCATGCAGTTCGCCGACCACGCCGATCGGAACGGCCCGCCCGCGCTGATCCAGGATGTGCACGGTGGTGTGCTGGATCGGGCGGCCGATCGGCACCGTCGGCCCTACCTGGCTCGGGTCGGTCATGACGTAGCAGGCGGTGAAGGTGGTGTTCTCGGTGGGGCCGTACCCGTTGACCAGCGGCAGGCCGCGGCGCGCCTTGAGCACGGCGCGCACCGCGTGCGGATTGAGCACGTCGCCACCGGCCAGGACGACGCGAATACCGACGATCGCGTCCATGTCCACCTCGGCTAGCTGGTGAAACAGCCCGGCGGTGAGCCACGCGACCGTCACGTCCGACGCGCGCAACAGCGAAGCGATTTCCGGCAACCCGAGCGGGCCGGGCGGCGCGACCACGACCGTAGCGCCGGTGAGGAGCGCGCCCCAGATCTCCAGCGTCGAGGCATCGAACGCGACTGGCGCCAGATGGAGCAAGCGCTCGCCGGGACCGAGCGAGGCGAAGGTCGGATCGCTGATGAGCCGGACGACAGCGCGTTGCGGTACGGCGACGCCTTTCGGCACGCCCGTCGAGCCTGAGGTGAAACTGATGTAGGCCAGGCTCAGCGGATGCGAGATGTCCGGCGGGGCCGCGCGCTCGTCGGCGGCCAGCACGGGACCGGTGTCGACGCTGACTACGTCGACACCCGCCATCTCGGGCATAGTCGCGGCAGTCTGGGCCGTGACCAGCACGAGCCGGGCGCCGGCGGCCGTGATCATGGCGGCCACGCGGGACGCTGGGCTATCGACTTCGATTGGCAGGTACGCCCCGCCGGCTTTCAGCACGGCCACTAGCGCGGTGATGAGGTCCGCGCCCCGCTCGATCGCTACCGCGACCGGAGCGTCAGCGCCGACGCCGCTGCGGCGCAGTAGCCACGCCAGCGCGTTGCTGCGCCGGTCGAGGTCGGCGTAGGTCAGCAGACCGGTGCCGAAGATCAGCGCGGTCGCTTCAGGGTTCCTGGCAACCTGGGCCGCGAACAGCGCGGGGATCGTGGCATCCGCTGGGTAGGCGGGGGTTGATAGGGGGTCGTCCCCCTTCGCCAGCACCGCGGAGGCCGCCGGGGCCGCCCGAGTGCGATTCCACCCGGCCAGAGTGTCGATCTCGGCGGTCCGGTGCAGGTCCAGGTCCGTCACAGACACCGTCAGCTTGCTCGCGAACTCGATGAGCGTGGCACGCAGTTGCTCAAGCATCCAAGCCACGGCGCCGTCGACGAAGCGGCATCGATCCCACAGGAGCGAAAGGTGCAGCCGCGGCTCGTCGAACGCCATCAGGGTCAGCGGATACGATGGCAGCCGGTCGAGCCTGGCCGCCCTAGGGGCTGCGTCCCCGCCGAGCACGCCGAGCTGCAGCCGACGACGGTCGAACATGACTAGGCTGTCCACCACCGCGGTGTCCGCCGACAGGCCAGCCCAGGTTAAGGCCGACCCCATCGGCGTGCGCTGGTGGTGCCTGATGCGGCGGATGCTTTCGTTCACCTCCGTTAGCAGTTCGGCTGCAGTCCAGTCGTCGTCGACGCGTACGCGCAGTGGCACCGTGTTGATCAATAGCCCGATGATGTCGTCGGCGCCGGGGATGCTGTCACGCCGGCACGATCGCGTTACCGCGATAACGACATCACTGACGCCGCCGTACCGCGCCCGCAGCAGCGCCCACGCGGCGCTGACCATGGTGCTAGAACTCAGGCCTACGGCACTGGCGGCTTCGCGGATCAGTGCGGAGTCGCCGAGCGAGAGCACCGTCTGCACCGTCATCGGCTCGGCGGTGCCAGCCACAGGCGCGCCGAGGTAACCGGGCAGCGGCCGCGGCAGCACCGTGTCGGCCAGGTAATCCGTCCAGAATTGCTCAGAGGCGGATGGATCATCTGTCATGTGCCACCACCGCACGAACTCACCAAACTCCGGGCGCGGCCCGACCGGCTCGGCGCGGCCTGCGCGGCTGGCAGCGTAGGCCTCGGACACCTCGTCGATCAGGAGCCGCAAGGAGCGACCGTCCAGCAGCGCGTGATGGAAGGTCAGCACCGCGCGGAGTGCCGGGCCACCCCGACCTAGGACCGTCAGCCGTACCACCGGGCCGCGGGTCAGGTCGAGTCGCTCCCGCCGGTCGGCCAGCAGGAAAGACTCGAACGGGTGGTCAGGGCCGCCGGCCGGCGGCTCCGGCAAGTCGAGCCACCGGATATCAATCGAGGCGTCGGGGTCAACGACCTGGATCAGCCCGTCGCCATCGCCCAGGTGGAACGTCGTGCGCAGGATCGAGTGCCGCCGCACGACAGTGTGCCAGGCTGCTTCGAACGGCTGCCGCTCCAGCGGGCCGGCCCAGTCCAGGGTGCATTGGATGATGTCTACGCCGTCGTCGGGGAACCGCATGTAGTTCAAGATCATTCCGCGCTGCGCCGGTAGCACGGACTGCCACTCCGGCGGGGCGATCCCGAGCGCGGGAATCTCTGCTCGCATCGGCAGCCGGGTCAATCGGTGCCAACCCGCTCGTGCTCGCGCATCCAGCGACGCAGCGACGCCGGCCGCATGTCGGTCCAGGTTTCGTCGATATAGGCCAGGCACTCGTCCTCGGTGCCCGTGAATCCGTCGGCCCGCCAGCCCGCTGGCAAGTCCCGGCCCTTTGGCCAGATCGAGTACTGCTCTTCGTCATTGACCACGACCAGGTGCAACCGGGTCTCCTGCGCATCAGACATCAGCTACTCCCTTCGGCATCAGGGCGCGCTGGCGGTGGCCAGCAGCCGTTCGCGCATGAGGAACTTGCGCACCTTGCCCGTCGGACCCATCACGAATTCGTCGTCAGGGATGGCCACGATCCGCCGAGGCACCGCCTGCGCCACTTCGCCGAGCGCGGCCCGGACCTCACCGTCGCGATCGAGCGCGGGATCGGCGTCGGGCGCGAGCAGGAGCAGCACGTCGATGACGAGGACGCCGTCGGGCCCGCGGGCCGCCAGGATCGTGCAGTCGCGGACGTCCGGGCAGCGCTTGAGTATGCGCTCCTCGGATAGCGCGGTATAGAGCCAGTTCCCGTCGCCGAGGTCGACCGCATCGCTGGCTCGGTCCACGTGGTAGAAGTAGCCGTCCTCGTCGCGATACATCAGATCGCCGGTCAGGTAATAACCGTTCAGCCGGGTGCGGAAGGTGCTGACCGAGTCGTTCCAGTATCCGAGCGCCAGCGTCGGCGACTTCATCGCGATCATGCCCACCTGGCCCGTAGGAACCTCCTGGCCAGTTCGTGGGTCGACCACGATGATCTCGGCGAACGGGACCGGCTTGCCGACGCAGCGGTTGTAGCGCTCGCTGCCGAAGTGGTGGCTGATCATGAAACCGCCGTAGCCCATCTCGGTGGAGCCGAGCGTGTCGTTGAACCGGGAGCCGGGCACGCTCACGATGCCGTCCTTGCCGAACACGTGGTGGCTGCCGACGGCGACGAGGCGACGGATGTGCGCTTCGTGAGCGCAGTCGCCGCTGTTGGACCAGAATCGCACCGAACTGACATCACGAGTTGTCAGGTCATAGCGAGCCAGCTCGGACCACGTGACGGCGAAGCCGTAGACCGCGGTCGGGCGCCAGCGCTCGATGGCATCGATGATCACCTCGCCGCTGCGGGCGAACGCACCGCCCTGCTGCGACAGGCATAGCAGTTCGTACCCGTTGCAGAGCGCCTCGTTGAGGATGATGATCCCGGCCGTATGGGCTTGCGGGAACGCGGACAGTTCACGCACCGGGCCATGCTGGCGAGGTTCGGTCAGCCGGACCGCCCGCACGGCCGCGAACAGGCTGTGGTGAGAGTGCACGACAGCGGCCGGCATGCGGGTCGTGCCGGACGAGTGCGTGATAGCTACCGGATCGTCGGGGTGATGCCGGTAGTGCGCCGGCGCACTGGCTGGATCCCCCGTGCCGGTCTGCGCCGCGTCACCGATAATCGGCGCGCCGAGGTCGTGGCTGGCGACCTCGGCGTGGTCGGAGTCGATGAGCACGCCGGCGGCACGCAGCCGCCGTATGTACGGAGCGGCGATCTCGGTCGGCATGCTGCCGTTCATCAGGGCGGGTATCGCCCCCAGCCAGGTCAGGGCGAGGTAGTTCAGCACCACGTCGGCCGCTGACGTCACGTAGACCGCAACCGGGTCGCGCCGTCCTATGCCGCGCCGGGCGAACCAGTCGGCCCGGGCGGCCACTCGTTCCGTCAGCGTGCGCAGCGACAGCGGCGTCCACGCCGCGATCGCGTCGACGTTGGTGTCGAACGTCACGCGCGCCATGTCCATGTCGGCACCGTGCTCGGCGAGCCTGAGCAGTGCGTTGCCGGCACCGAGTTCTAAGTCGCCGGCCAGTATCGTCCGAAGATTGCTCGCGCCCACCGATCGGTCTCCCTCCCTGTGCGACGTGCGGGGTAATTGCCGATCAGTCGGCAAGAGTGCGGCCCGTCTTGGCCAGGAACACGTCGTCGAGGCTCGGCCGACGGGATTCGATCGCTCCTGGCTCGATACCCTTGTTGCTCAGCGCGCGCATGACCTGCGGGATGGCCGTCGCGGCGTCGTCCACGTAGAGGCGCAGCGTGTGCTCGATGGTCTCGCAGGACTGCACGTAAGACTGCTCGGTGAGGATCTTGGACGCATCGAGCATGATGGCGGGCTCCGGCGCGCCCGCCGTGTCAGACGCGGCCAGGTCAACGATGATGACGTCACCCGAGATCTCGCGCTTGAGATCCGATGGCGTGCCTTCGGCGACGATCAGCCCGGCATCGATGATGGAGATCCGGTCACAGAGCGCGTCGGCCTCGTCCAGGTAGTGGGTGGTGAGGAAGATCGTCATTCCATTGTCTCGCAGCCTGCGCACCTCCTGCCACATCCGAGCCCGGCTCATCGGGTCGAGCCCGGATGTCGGCTCATCCAGGAAAATGACCTGAGGCACGTGGATGACGCCGAGCGCGACATCAAGGCGCCTGCGCTGCCCGCCGGAGTAGGTGCCGATCCGGCGATCGGCGAACTCCTCAAGCTGGAAAGCCGTGATGGCTTCTTCGGCACTGCTTTTCGCGGCCGATTTCGTCGCGCCGTACATACGCGCCTGGTGGACTAGGTCCCGCCGTGCGGTGGACCTGTCGTAGGTGCCGCTCGTCTGCGCCACGAAGCCGATGCGCTTTCGTACTTGCGCGGGAGCTTTCTGGAGGTCCACCCCGGCGATCGTGGCGTCACCGCCGTCCGGCCGAATCAGCGTAGCCAGCATCCGCAGAGTGGTGGTCTTCCCGGCTCCGTTGGGACCGAGGAAGCCGAAGATCTCACCCTCCCGCACCGCGAAGTCCACGCCGCGGACCGCGTCGACGCTGCTGGTCTTCCGCTTGCGCCTGGTCTTGAATGACTTGCGCAGCCCGCTGGCCTCAATCATCGATTTTCCTGGTGCGGGGAGCAGGCCAAGCGCAGCCGAAAGCCGGCGCGCTCGGGAACCCAGGGCAGCGACGTAATTTCACAATCGCTAGGCTAAGCCGGCGAGCTTAGTTGCACAATGGGCGATTCGCTGGCGACCCTGGCAGTCTCGGCGCGCGCCATTCCGGCGCCGAGCGCTGGCCCGAGCCGCCCCATCGATTCAGGCAGCAGCATCTGCCGATGATCACAATCCAGCTCGACCGCCTCGATCGGGCCATCGACGAACGGCTCCCAGCTTTCGACCTTCTCGGCCAGCGCTGGCTCGTGCCGGGCGGCGGAGAAGAACAGCATCGGGCAATGCACCCGGCCAGGCTGGTAGGACAGGGTGATGGCGATGTTGTTCGTGATCACCCGCTGCAGCGTGCGCAGGCGCTGGTCCGACCACTCATCAAGACCCAGCCCCGGCCGTCGGCGCACCAGTTCGAGCATGCGGGCCTCGGGATCGGGCTCGGCCGGGGTCAGCGCGGGAACGTACCCGAACTGGGCGAGAACCAGGTTGTAGATCATCCAGGGCTCGTTGTCCGACTCGATCCCGTCGAAGTCGGCAATATTCGCGTCCAGGATGACGAGCAGCCCGACCTTCTGACCACGGCGCTCAAGTTCTTCGGCGATCGCGAATGCGATGTTCCCGCCCAGCGACCAGCCGAGCAAGTGGTATGGACCCGATGGCTGGGTCACCCGGATCTGGTCGGCGTAATCCCGCGCCATTTCCTGCATGCTAGTCGGCAGCGGCTCCGGTCGCCGCAGGCCACGAGCTTGCAGGCCATACAGCGGGAACCGGGCGTCGATGTAGGGGAGCATGGCCATATAGCACCAGCTCAGACCCACCAGCGGATGCGCGCAAAACAGCGGAGGGCCATCGCCGTCGGCTCGCATCAGCATCACCAGATCGAGGTCGCCGCCCGCGGCCTTGGCGGTCGCTCGGAAGAGCCGGAGGGTCTTTAGGTCATCCGCCGCGCCGAAGCCTCCGGCCGCTCGCGAGCGCGCCGGGGCCGCATCTGTGACGGGCTCGCCGCCCGCCGGGGCCGGCAGCTTCGGCGCCGCGGTGCGCGCGGCCTCCGGCAAGGGGACGAACGAGAAGCCCGCGCCGCGCAACCGTTCGATCAGCGACGTCACGATCTCGATGATCCGCAAGTCCAGGTCGGCCTCGGTCAGGCCGGCCGGGGTGAACTCGGTAGCCGCCGCGAAGTCGTGCAGGAGGACGATCCCGCCATCGCGCCGGACGAGAGTACGCGTGATCGTCTCCACGCAAGCCCGCACCGTCTGCCCATGGCGGTAGGTGATGTCCCAGTCCCGCCCCTGCGCGTGCCAGCCGACCGGGCCGGCGAACCCTGGAACCGGCCAGTCGCCGATGCCATACGGCGGGCGGAACCACGCGGGGTCGGTTAAATGGGCGCTGACCCGCTCCGCGCAGCGGCTAAGTTCGGCGCCCGCGTGCTCGGCCGACCTGAAAGGGTGGTGCCGGTCGCCGTGCAGCCCGATTACATGCCCGCAGTCCCGGTAGGTATCCAGCACCTGGGCGCGTCGTTCAACACTCTCGCCCAGCACGAAGAACGTCCCCGGAATGCCCTCATCGCGCAGCAGACGCGACAACTCGGCGGACCGGGGGCCGGGGCCGTCGTCGAAGGTCAGCGAGACACAGTGGGGCGGCAGTTCGGGCGTGCCGCACAAGCTACGGTGCCCGTTGTCGTTCATCCGCGCCTCCGGCTGGGGTATTGGGGCGATTTCGATGCTAACCGAGGCCGACGGGCCCGCCTAGATGGCAGCGAGCGCGGCCAGGTGGGCGGCGGCGGCATCGGTTCCCCCCGCCGCCGCGAACTCCTCAGCGATCCGGCGCGCGTTCGCGCTGTAGCTAGGCTCGTCGAGCACGGCCGTCACCGCGGCCGCGAGTTGCTCCGCGGACGCGTGCGTGAACGAGACGGTGATGCCAGCGCCCGCCCGCGTTACCTGCTCGGCCGTGGCCAGCTCGCCGAGGCGTATCGGCGCGACAACCAGCGGGACGCCGTGGACGAGCGCCTCGTTGACGGTGCTCTGCCCGGCCTGGCAGACCACCGCGTGCAGGCGCGGCATGAGCTGGAGCATCGGGACCCTCGGGGCGACCAAGACGTTCGGCGGCCGCGGCCTCGGTACCAGATCGGCGGCGGCGTTGACCACCACCTGTACTCGGCCTGCCATTGGCTCAAGCGCCGCCATCATCCGCCCTAAGAACCCGTTGACCAGATGCGCCGACAAGGTTCCGGCGGTGACCAGCACGTGCCGTCGGTCAGCGTCCCACCAGTCCCACGGGAAGCTTGGGTCGGTGCGCCGCGGGCCGAGCGCCGCTCCGATCAGCACGCAATGCTCGGGTATCGGCGCCGGGCCTACCAGCGCTTTCGAAGTCGTCGCGATCACCAAGTGCGGCGAGAAGAGCAGGTCAAGGCCGTTATCAGCGGGCAGACCGGCATCGGCGAGCACTTGGGCCAGCTTCGAGTGGACCCACTCCTGGAGGCCGGGATCATCAACCGGCGGGGTGAGCTCAAGTACCCCGGCGGCTAAAGTCGCCCACCGTACGCCGTGCTTAACCGCCGCTAAGGCGCCGGCCAGCGCGTACTGGTCCGCGAACACCACGTCGGGCTGGTACCGCGCCACGGCCCGGTCGACCGATCTGGAGATGAAGCGGTTGAGCGGCAGGACGTACTCGTCCCACAACTCCGGCACCGCCGCCGTGCCCATCTGGAAGATCTGCCGGTAGGAACGCTTGCCCGTCGGGTAGATCACGACATCCGGCGCGACCAGCGGCCGCAGGTCGCTCTCGGGTCCGCACCAGGCCACGTCGTGCCCCGCCGCGACCAGCGCCTCGCTAATGGCGACAGCGGGCCAGAGTCGGGCGACAAGCGGGACGACCACGAAAAGGAACCTGGCCATGCCATTATCGTGGCACACATTGACATTCGCGACACATCCTGATGCTGTGGCACCATGACGGCGCTGGAGGCTGTGTCGGTGTACCTGCCGTCGGCCCGTATTCCGATCGAGAGCCTGGCCGGATCATTCGGCCTGACCGACATGCAGGTCAAGCTGTTCCGGCGGTTCCACGGCCTCCGGGAAGTCGGCCGCGATCCGGACGCGTCGCTTTATAGCCTGCTGATGAAAGCCGCTACCGGGCTAGACGCGCTGCGCGGCCAGGAACACCGCGTCCGCTACGTGCTGTACGCGCGGACAATGCCCGTCGTCGAGCCATACCCGGTCAACCCCTTGCACGAGGTGTGCCGCGCGCTCGGGCTTGACCATGCTGTCGCCTTTACCATCACGCACCAATCGTGTGCCACCGGCCTGCTGGCGATCGACATGGCGGGCCGGTTACTCGCCGCCGATACCGCGCTCGCCGTAGATCCGCTCGCGCTCATCCTCTGCGGCGAGAAGGCCTTCACCCGCGAGGCCCAGATGTTCGCCAACACAACTGTGTTCGGCGAGGGTGCGGCCGCGTGCCTGGTCAGCGCCTTTGGCACGCGGGATCGGCTGCTCGCGTACGCGTCCAACGTGCGGGGTGAGTTCGACAGTGCGACCGGCGCTAACGACGCGCGGCTGCAACGGGAATACCGCCCGTCGCTGGCCGAGGTGATTCGGCGAGCGCTGGATGAAGCCGGTTTGGCGCTCGGGGACATCGGAGTTGTACTGCCCCACAACGTCAACGTGGTGACCTGGCAGCGGATGTGTACGCTACTCAAATTCCCGGTCGATCGGGTAGTTCTGGACAACATCCCGGCCAGCGGCCATGTTTTCTGCGCGGACGTATTCGTCAACTACAAGACAGCGTGCGATCGCGGCCTGCTGCGACCGGGCGACCGCTACCTTGCCGCCGCCGTCGGCGCCGGAGGCGGGGCGACGTTCGCGGCAATGGTGTTCGAGCACTGACGGGCAAGCCGAGGAGGCGCGAGATGACAACACAAGAGACTGGCCTGGATGGTGAGTTCCGGCAGCGGGTGGTTGATGCGATGGCCGCGGTGCTGGGCCGGCTGCTGGAACGCTCCGAGCCGGTCACCGAGGACATGCGCCTGATGGAGGAACTCGGGCTCAGTTCCACGCTCGGACTCGAATTGCTTCTTGAGCTGGAAGACCAGCTCGAGATCCTCATCGACGTCGAGATGATGGATCAAGATGAGATGAAGACGGTCGGCGACATGGCGACATTCGTCGCCGGCCACTGTCAGCCCGCGTAGCCGCCATGTTCGCAGCGCGCCCCTCGGCCAGGCCGGCACTACGCCGTGACCTGTACTTGGTGCGCGCCGGACGCCGCATCTTTACCGGGCCGGCCGAGTTCCTCGCCGATCCGGAGAACCGGGCCAGGGTCGGCGAGTACCTGGCCGACATGACCAGGCCTTACGCGATCGAGGTATCGGAGGCCTTTTTCCGCGAACCGATGTCAGCCGCGCTCGGCCATTCCTACGGTGAGATGGCGCACGCGCTAATCGGGGCGGTCGTGCCGGCGGATGAGCCGGTCGACCTGCTGGTACTAGCCTTCTCCATCCATGACCTGCGGCCAGGTCGGCAAACCGCCGCCTATCTCAGCCACGTGACCCCGGGCGAGCCGATGGCCTTCGCCATCTGTGACCAGGGCCCGGCAGCGGCATTCAGCGGCCTGCGGATCGCCCGCGAGTACGCGGCGTCGGCCGGAGTCCGGCGCGCGCTGCTGATTGTCGTCGAGCAGGCGAGTCTCCCCTACGACTGCCCGGTCACGGTGCCATCGCGACACCAGGCTGCCGCGATGCTGTACAGCGTCACGCTCGACGGTGCCGCTCTCGACGGTGACAATGCGATACCGCCGACACGGGTCGCCGACGTGCGCCAGCATCCTGCCGTCCCGCCCGGCGGTGTCGGCGACCTTGCCGCGAAGGACCTCGCCGAGATGGCGGCCGGCCACCACACCGTCGGCCTGGTGATCAGCGACCCGCTCGCCGCCGCATGGACCGCGCCTGCCGCTACCGGGCCGGTGCGTGTGATACCGTCCGGCCAGCCGTCGACCGGCATCTGGTGGGGACTCGTCGACGAGCTCACCGCCGACGCGGGCAACCCGGACCTTCTGGTGGTCGCCGATTACGATCCCAGTCTGCGTTATCTTTGCCTAACCGCTTTGGAGAGAGCCCGATGGTAAACGCTGTAGTGCACTTTGAGATTGGCGCCGCCGATGACGGGCCACTGGTGGCGTTTTACGGAGGAGTATTCGGCTGGAACCTGACAAGTTTCTCCGGAGGCGGCTACACGACGATCGACACTCGCGGTGGCACCGGGATCAATGGCGGTATCGGCAAGAGCCAGACCGGCGAGCCATGGGGGGCGTTTTACGTCGAGACCGACGATCCCCAGACGATGCTCGACAAGGCGAACTCGCTCGGCGGCACGACCGTCATGAAGGTCACTGACTTTGGCGGGGCCGCGACCATAGCGATGTTCAACGACCCGGATGGCCTGCTCATCGGCTTGGTGAAAGGCACCGCCGAGCCTTCCCAGCCCGACGAGCCGGTTCCGTCCGCTGGTTCCGGGGAGCCGGTCACCTGGTTTGAGATCCTGGGGTCGGACGCGGCCGCTACCCAGCAATTTTACGCGGACTTGTTCGGCTGGACGATCGACAACTCGGCGTACCCGGACTACGCGACGGTGAAGACCGGCTCCGGCCGCGGCATCCAGGGCGGTATCGGCGGCGGCGTGCGATCCCGCTGGGCGATCGTCTATGCGGCGGTGCCCGACATAGACCAGACGCTCCGCCGCGTCGAAAAGCTCGGCGGATCTCGTCTCATTGATCCGCAGGTGTCCGCGCTGAAGAACGCCGCGCGCACGGCGCTCTACGGGTCGGCCGACGACATCGATACCGTCGCGTTCCGCGACCCAGTGGGAAACATCTTCGGCATCTTCCACAAAGCCGCCGACTGACCTAGGCCGGCGGGTGCCGCCCTACCTGGCCGGTGCCCCCGATCGGGCTGGCACGGCCAGGATGCCGGCCTTGACCTGCCTGGCCCTGGCTCGCCGCCAGGCCCGGGCCCAGTACCAGTCGATCACCTTGGTGACCACGCTTTGCGCGCTTGGCCGGTTGTACTCAGGGAACGTGTGGGCGGCGATGGCCTCGCCAAGCGCGCTCGGATCGATGACGTGCGCGGCCCACGACGCCCCGGCGCACGGGTCGGCGCGCAGTTCGTCGTAGGACAAGAACGCGACCCGGTCGAGCGGAAGCTTCGAGGCGTCGCGTGCCAGCCGGACGGCGGTCTTGCGCACCCGGCGCCTGAAGTCACCGATCATGCGCTGCCGGGCCTGCGGGTTCAGGATCGTGCCAAGCATCTCGGCCCGGCGATGGGGGTCGCCGATCAGCGCCCGGACGTACCGGTTGGATGTGGCCATCCGGTTCCAGGCCCGGCTCTGGCTGTCCTCGATCGCGCCGAGATCACGGCGGATCAACAGGACGCGTGAGTCGGCGAAGTAGTCGAGCAGCATCTTCTCGCGCCCGGTGTCCCAGGGATTCTTGAGCACGACAGTCGTGTCCTGATCGCCAGCCAGCTCGTCGATCAGCGAGTCCAGCACGCGAGCCTGCTCCGCCTGCGGGTCGAAGGTGAATTCGCCGGTCACCGCGTTCAGCAGCCAGCAGTACTCCTCTGGAGTCGACTCGCTGACCGGCAGCCGGTCGACTCCACGGTCGATGACCGTCCCGTGCTTACTCGCAGCCGCTAAGAATCGCCGCACGCTGGGCATGTGCCTGGCCAGGTCGCCCACGGTCAGCGTCCTGGCGTGCGCGGCCTGCGTCACGGCCGAGGTGACCAGCGTCGTCCCGCTGCGGTTGAATCCCATGATGAACAGCACGCGTGCCATGGCTAGACCATCCGCGATTTGGCGGCCGCGGCGGCGCGCGCCATCCGGTTCGAGAGCGCGGGCGCGAGCAGCGCCATCGGCTCGGGCAACAGCATCTGCCGGTGATCACAATCCAGCTCGACGGCGTCGATGGGACCCTCCACGAACGCTGCCCAGTTTTCTAGCTTCCTGACCAGCTTCGGCCCATTTCGGGCGGCAGAAAAGAACAGCAATGGACAGTGCACGCAGCCGGGCTGGTAGGCCTGAGCCAGCGCGACATTGTTCCTGATCACGCGCTGGAGCGCGCGCAAGCGCTGGTCCGGCCACTCCTGTAGTCCGAGGCCAGGCTGGCGGCGCACCGCTTCAAGCATCCGGGTCTCGGGATCAGGCTCGCCGGGCGTCACGGCGGGCACATACCCGAACTGCGCGAGAACCAGGTTGTAGATCGCCCAAGGTTCCTCTTCGATCCCGTCAAGGCTGACCATGTTCGCGTCCAGGATGACGAGCAGCCCGATCTCCTGGCCCCGGCCCTGGAGTTCCTCCGCGATCGCGAACGCGACGTTCCCGCCTAAGGACATGCCGAGCAGGTGGACCGGACCCGATGGCTGGATCATCCGGATCTGATCGGCGTAATCCCGCGCCATCTCCCGCATGCTCGCCGGCAGCGGCTCCGGTCGCCGCAGGCCACGAGCCTGCAGGCCATACAGCGGGTACCGGGCATCAACATGCGGGACCAGCGCCATATAGCACCAGCACAGGCCCACCATCGGATGCGCGCAGAACAGCGGAGGGCCCTCCGTGCCCGACCGCATCAGCATGACCAGATCGAGAATGCCACCCGCTGCCCGGGCGGCCTTGCGGCGAAGCCGGAGGGTTTTGAGGTCTTCGGCCAGGCCCAGCCCGCCGCCCGCTCGGGCGCGCACCGGGGCCGCCGGCCCTTCGGCCGCGTCGCTCAAGGACAGGACCCCTCTGCCTCGCGCCCGTGGTTAGCTGACACCCTGGCAGCGCAGACCCTGGTCGGCGCGCTCGGATCGAAGGCCGCCTCGACGGCCACCTCCTCGACGGCGCGCAGGAGCTCCTCGACCTGCCCGTCGGACAGGCACCACCGGTCCCACATCATGTGCAGCGACAGGACGCCAGGCCGGTTCTCGATCAGGATGTTGGCCTGCTCAGCCATGTTGTCCCTGCGACCCAGCCAAGTCAGCGAAGTCTCCGCCAGCCTCTGCTTGACCTGCTCCGGCGTCACCTCGCCAAGGCTGGCGTCCGCTTCGGCCCGCATGACCATCGCCCGCTGATCGTTGAGCCGGCAGGTAACTTTGGCCGAGTAGCCGCGTTCGGCGTCTAGCCGCGCGGAGACCTCGGCGAGATCGTCCGGATCGTAATACGCACGCATCCCGGCGGTCAGGGAGCCGCTGCGGGCCCGCGTCACCACCTCGTCGATAGTGGTCTCCGCCACGTCGATGGTGACCACCGAGTTCTGCGCGATCGGAGCGATGGCGTCAGCGTAGCCCGGCCGGAACCGGTTGTTCACCATGACCTTGACCGTCAGCGGACGCACCCCGGTGGCGCGCCCGATGGCCGTCGCGATGACGGCGAGCGTCACCCGCGAAGCGTCGGTCCTGGTGCGCCTGGCGATGGCCAGCATGGCCAGGTGCGCCGCGGGCGAGCGGAACCGGACCTGCCGGTATCGCTCCCCCGCCCCGGTCTGGCCAGGCGAACGGGCGGACTCGGCGAACGTCTGCGCCGGGATGTCCCTGAGCTGAGATTGCCAGTACCGCATCGCCCGGCTGCTGAGCTGCCGAAGCTGCGGCTCCCGCTCACCGCGGGCAACGTCGAGGACGTCCGGGTGCCGCGGGTCATTGGCCCCCCGGCCAGCCCGCTCGTCCGCGATCAAGTCATCGAGAAGCAGCATGTGCCCGCCGCCGTCGGCGGCCAGATGGGACAGGACCCAGACCAGGTGCGTGCAGGCGCCGCGGTGCCTGAGCACGGCCATCCGGAGCGGCCAGTCGCTGTGAAAGTCGAACCGCGTGGTCGGCCAGGTATCCATGAGATCGGCCGCGTACCGCTCCACATCGGCCCGATCGGCGTCATCGGGGATCGTCAGGATCTCAAGGCTCGTCTGCCCAGACCCCGCTACGTCCTGGCACAGCCGCCCCGCGCTGTCGGTCCCCAAGCGCATTCGCAGCGCGGCATGCCGGGCCATCAGGCCGCTCAGCCGGGCCGCCGCCTCCTGGGCGGTGCTGCCGTCCGGCAGCTCGAACCTTCCTCCCATGTTGAACTGGTTGCCGCTCTCGGTCATGTCGCCGAAGATCGCCTTCTGACCCCAGGTCAACGGCTCGGTGCCCGCCTGCGTTGCGGCGAACTCAACGATTAACCGGTCACGGCCGATCGACCCGGAAAGATGACTCTCCGGAACCCCCCGCGATGTCTGCTCGAACATGGCTGGACTTGATCAGCTAACGTCAGCGCGCCGACGCGGGCTGGATCCGCATCAGCACGTCGTGGCAGAACTCGCCGACGGTCATGGACGTGAGCCGGTCGCTCTCGTCGTCGTCGAATGTCACCCCGAAACGGTCCTCCACCCGCACCACAAGCTCGGCGAGGGCGATCGACTCGACATCGGCGCCGGCTGGCCCGAGCACGGAGTCGTCGTCGACGTCGTCGACGCTGTAGTTCATGTCCGTCAGCGACTCGAACACGAACTGGCGGATCTCAGCGATCATGGTTGGTGCTTCCTTTTCGGCCGGCTTGCTGGAATTAGCTCGCGAAAACGGTTGCGTTTGCTGAGCGAATCGTTACTCGATTGGGCTCGTTTGACAAGAGCTCGAAGCTCGGCCGGTGTTCCGCAACGATGATCATAGTTTAAGATGATTTAACGGTAAGATGCGGTGGGACGACTACCCCTGGCGCCTCGGGCCCCGACGCCAGTAACTCCCCGTTTCACGCCGTTGCGGGTGGCGAGCTCGAATTTGAGTTCAGGCTCGAGAGTGCCCTCGAGATGCACATGCAACTCGGCCTTGGGTATGCCCTCGATGAATGAGACGATCTCGTTCACTGCAGCCGTCGCTCCCTGACTCACGGCGCCGCTCCACGTCGCGTCGCGTCTCGAAGATCCATAGTGGCAGAGCGGAAGGACCCAGCTATGGGCCATAGCGCCGAGCCGTTGCCGATGACCTCAGATCGCGGCGCGCCGGTCAACCTCCTTGATCCGTACTTGTACGCCGGGGACCCGGAACCTACGTACAAGTGGCTGCGCGACGAGGCACCCGTGTACTGGGATCCGGTGAACCAGATCTGGGGCGTATCCCCGCACGCGGACGTTCTGCGCGTCGAACGAGACGCCGCCCGCTACAGCTCGGCCCGGGGTAGCCGTCCGTTCATCGAGATGACCGCGTCGATGATCAACACCGATGACCCCGCGCACATCAAGCAGCGCAAGCTGGTGTCCGGGCGGTTCCTGCCCCGGGCGGTGCGCCGGCACACCGATCGGGTACGCGCTATCGTCACCGACCTGATCGCGGCGACGGCAGCCAAATCCGCCGCCAACGGGGCCGTCGAAGTCGTCCAGGATCTGGCCGCGCCGCTGCCCGCCATGGTGATCACCGAACTACTGGGATTCGACCGGGCGTTGTGGCCCAAAGCCATGGAGTGGTCGGAACGAACGATGAGCGCGGCCGGCTTCCGCGATGACGATCCCCGCCAACCGGCCGGATCACCGCAGGCCATCAGCGAGTTCGCGGCCGCCTTCAGCGCGCTTGTCCAGGCCCGCCGAGCGGACCCGCGCGACGACCTGACCTCGATCTGGGCCCACAGCATGATCGACGGCCAGCCGATGGACATCGGCGAGATCATCAACGAAGGCCTGCTCCTGCTCGACGGCGGTGCTGAGACGACGCGATCGGTCATCGGGCAGACGATCTGGAATCTGGCCCGCTTCCCTGACCAGCGCCAGACTCTGCTGGACGACCCGTCAATCATCGGGACCACCGCGGTCGAGGAATTCATCCGGTACGCGACGCCAGTCCTCAACATGCGCCGGACCGTGACCGTCGATCACGAACTGCACGGGCAGTGGCTAGGCGAAGGCGATCAGGTCCTTCTCATGTACGGAGCCGCCAACACTGACGACCGGGAGTTCGACGATCCGGGTCGTTTCGACGTGACCCGGCGGCCGAATCACCACGTCGCGTTCGGCTTCGGCACCCATTTCTGCCTGGGCGCGCATCTGGCCAGGCTCGAGCTGCGAATCCTATTCGAAGAACTGCTCCGCGCCCTGCCCGGCATCCGGCTAGCGGCCGGTCACGATCCTGAATTCGCCCCCGGCTACTTCACCCGGACCCTCCGCGAGCTTTGGGTCGACCTCAGCCCTGCTCGCTGATTTCCGGGCGGCGGGCAACACTCCCTAACGGGTAATATAGATTTAAATATCCGATATTTTTCGTGTTTCACCCCTATTGTTAGGTCAACATATAAATAGCTCACGCCGATTAATTTTTACCTTTGCGCGGTAAAAGTTATCGAAGGGTCTCCCTTGAATGGCGCCTGCTTGGGGTGTACCGTCAGACCGATTTCCAGTCGTAATGGATCGCGGCCGCCGCGCGTTTCGGGGGGCAGTGTGGCGAGGAGGTCCACCATGGGGGAGGCCCGCCGAATGGCGGGGTTGTGGAAGCTGTCCGTCGTTCTCACGGTCACAGCGGTCACCCTGGTCACTGCATTTAACCTAAGGGCTACAGCCTCACCGTTGCCGGTCATCAAGCAAATGAGCAACGCCTGTGCGGCAAAGAGCAACGGGCAGCTGAGCTTCGCGTCCTCACCTCAGTGCGGGCAAGGCGAGCGATCTGTGCGGATCGCGCCAGGCCCAACGCTCGTGTGCGTTCACCAGAACAATGGGGTATTCCTGGTCGCGACGCTGAGCAACTGCAAGCCCGGGACCGTCGACCTGACGGCGCTGACGTTGCCGCAGTCGAAGAGCCCGGTCTATTTCTGCGCGGCGAACCACAGCCAAACCCTGACTTATGTCACCAACCCGCGACTGTGCGGCCTCGGGCACTTCGTGGTGGTAGTTCCGGCCGTTCCTACGCCGAAACGGCCCAAACCACCGGTGCTTTCCCACATCGAGACGAGCAAGCTTCAATACTTCGCCGGCGCGCCCCCGGTCAAGATCACCTCGACGCTGACCGTCACCTCTCCCAGCACCACCAAACTGGTGGGCGCCACGGTGCGGATCAGCGGCCGATTCGCCAAGGGCCAGGACATACTCAATCTCGCCAAGCAGCACGGCATCACCGGCAGCTACAACGCCGCCACCGGCGTGCTCACCCTGACCGGCACCTCCAGCGTCGCTCACTACCAGAGCGCGCTGCGCTCGGTGACCTACAGCGACCCCAACGGCACCTCCCCCTCCATCAGCGACCGGCAGGTCAGTTTCCAGGTCAACGACGGGCTCTCCCGCAAGAACCTGAGCAACGTGGTCTCGCGGCTCATCGACGTCGACCCGAACCTCCCGCCGGTCGCCCGTCACGTCTCCGCGTCGACCGACAAGCACACCGCGATCGACATCAACGTCCTGGCCAGCGCCAGTGACCGGGACGGCGACACCCTCAAGGTCACCGCCGTGAACACCGCCGGCACCAAGGGCACGGTGAAGATCAACCCGAACGGCACCGTCCACTACGACCCGAACGGCCAGTTCCAGGGTCTGCACGCGGGCCAGACCGCGATCGACACCTTCCGCTACACGGTCTCCGACGGCTTCCACACCGCCTCGGCCAGCGTCACGGTCACGATCAAGGGCGTCAGCGACGCGCCGGTCATCGCGAACATCGAGACCAGCCCGCTGACCTACCAGTCCAAGCAGCCGGCCGTCCAGATCACGAACACGCTGACGATCACGGACGACGACGACGCCACGATGAGCAGCGCCACCGTCTCGATCACGTCAGGGTTCAGCGCCAGCACGGATTCCCTGACATTCACGACGCAGAATGGGATCACCGGGAGCTACAACGCCGCCACTGGCGTGCTCACGCTCTCCGGCAGTGCCAGCATCGCCGACTACCAGTCCGCGTTGCGATCGGTACAGTTCTCGACCAGCGACAACTCGGCAACCCCGGCCACCCGGACGGTTTCCTTCACCGTGACCGACTCGGTCGGCGCCACCAGCGCCAGCCCCGCCCAGCGCGTCATCGACGTCACCGAGGCTAACCAGCACCCGGTCCTGGCGAACATCGAGAACACAACGCTCCAGTACGACGCCGCCACGCCCCCGGTGCCGGTCACCGGGAGCCTGACGGTGACTTCACCGAACACGACCACGCTGGCCGGCGCCACGATCTCGATCACCTCCGGGCTGGCATCGTCCGAGGACAACCTGGCGTTCACCGCCGCCAACGGCATCACCGGCAGCTACGACGCCGCCACCGGCGTGCTCACCCTGACCGGCACCGCCAGCGTCGCCGACTACCAGACCGCGCTGCGATCGGTGAGCTACTTCGACTCGAATGGCACCTCCCCCGCCACCGGGAGCCGGGTGATCAGCTTCCAGGTCGACGACGGGCTGGCCAACAACAACCTCAGCAACGTGGCTTCGCGGACGATCAACGTCAACCCGAACCCCCCGCCGGTCGCCGGCGCCGTCTCGGCTTCGACCGATAAGCACACGGCCATCGACATCAACGTGCTGTCGTCCGCGAGCGATCCGGACGGCGACACCGTGACGCTGACCGGCGTCGACACCAGCGCCACCAAGGGGACGGTGTCGATCAACCCAGACAACACGGTTCACTACGACCCGAACGGCCAGTTCGACGGCCTGGCCGCCGGCCAGACCGCTACCGACACCTTCGGCTACACCGTCTCCGACGGCTTCCACACCACCTCGGCCACGGTCACGGTCACGATCAACGGGGTCAACGACGCGCCGGTGATCTCGAACATCGAGACCACCCCGCTGAGCTACAAGGCCGAGGACCCGGCCGTCCAGATCACAGCCGCGCTGACGATCAGCGACGACGATGACGCCACGATGGGCAGCGCCACGGTCTCGATCACGTCCGGGTTCGGCTCGGCCAGCGACTCGCTGGCGTTCACCAATCAGAACGGGATCACCGGCAGCTACGACGCCAGCACCGGGGTGCTCACCCTCTCCGGCAATGCCAGCATCGCCGACTACCAGACCGCGCTGCGCTCGGTGACGTTCTTCACCAGCGACAGCTCGGCGACCCCCGCGTCCCGGACGATCTCGTTCACGGTCACCGACTCGGTGGGCGCGACGAGCACCGGCACCGCGCAGCGCGTCATCAACGTCGGGCAGGCCAACCAGCCGCCGGTCCTGGCGAACATCGAGAACACAACGCTCCAGTACGACGCCGCCACGCCGCCGGTGCCGGTCACTACGACGCTGACGGTGACCTCGCCGGACACCACCACGCTGGCGGGCGGGACGGTGTCGATCAGCTCAGGACTCGCCGCCAGCGAAGACGCGCTGGCGTTCACCAACCAAAACGGGATCACCGGCAGCTACAACGCGACGACCGGCGTGCTGACGCTGTCCGGCCCGGCCAGCGTCGCCGACTACCAGACCGCGCTGCGCTCGGTGACCTACTCCGACTCGAACGGCTCATCGCCCGCCACCGGAAACCGGGTCATCAGCTTCGGCGTCGATGACGGCCTGTCTAGCAACAACCTCAGCAACGTGGCATCGCGGACGATCAACGTCAACCCGAACCCGTCGCCAGTCGCCGGCGCCGTCTCCGCGACGACTGACAAGCACACCGCGTTCGACATCAACGTGCTGGCCAGCGCCAGCGACCCCGACGGCGACCCGGTGACGCTGACCGGCGTGAACACCTCCGGCACGGTTGGCACGGTGTCGATCAACCCCGACAGCACCGTCCACTACGACCCGAACGGCCAGTTCAACGACCTGGCCGCGGGCCAGACCGCGACCGACACCTTCGGCTACACGGTCTCTGACGGCTTCCACACCGCGTCCGGGACCGTGACGGTGACGATCACCGGGGTAAATGACCCGCCAGTGATCGCGAACGTCGAGAACACCGCGGTCAGCTACCGGGCCCAGGACCCGGCCGAACAGATCACCAGCACGCTGACGATCAGCGACGACGACGACAGCGCGTTGGGCAGCGCCACCGTCTCGATCACCTCCGGGTTCAGCGCCGCCAACGACTCCCTGCAGTTCACCAACGCCAACGGGATCACCGGCAGCTACAACGCGGCCACCGGCGTGCTCACCCTGACCGGCAACGCCAGCATCGCCAACTACGAGACCGCGCTGCGCTCGGTGACGTTCTTCACCAGCGACAACTCCGCCACCCCGGCCTCCCGCACGGTCTCGTTCGCGGTCACCGACTCGGTGGGCGCCACTAGCACGAGCACCGCTCAGCGGGCCATCAACGTCGCCGAGGCGAACCAGCCACCGGTCGCGGTCAACCAGAGCTACACCGCGGTCGGCAACACCCCGCTCGGAGTCGGCACCACCCCGGCCGGGGTGGCGGCCACGCAGGCCGGCACCGTGCTGACCGGCGACCACGACTCGGACTCGTCCGACCCGATCAGCCTGACCAGCAACAGCAGCCCGACTCACGGCACAGTCACGATGAACCCGGACGGCACGTTCACCTACCTGCCGAACGCGGGCTTCTCCGGCACCGACACCTTCACCTACACGATCACCGACAGCAACGACCCGGCCAACCCGAAGTCGGCCACCGCGACGGTGACGATCAACGTCGGGCCGGTGGTCTGGTACGTCGACAACTCCATGACCCCGGCCGGCACCGGCCAGGCGAACACGCCGTTCAATAACCTGGCCGCCGCCAACACGGCGGCCGGCGCGAACAGCATCATCTTCGTGTACCAGGGCAGCGCCAACTACACCGGCGGCGTGAGCATGAAGTCGGGTGAGGACCTGTTCGGCCAGCCGTTCGGCCTGACCGTCGACGGCTTCGCGCTCGTCGCCGCGGGCGGGTCGACCCCGACGATCACGAATTCCGGCGGCGACGGCATCGACCTCGCCCAGGGCGTCGACGTCGAAGACGTCAACGTGACAAACCCGACCGGCAACGGCATCGCCGCATCCAATGTCAACGCCGCGTCGGTCGGGGCCACTGGCACGGTCACGATCTCGGGTGCTGGCGGCGACGGGGTCCACGTCAGCGGCGGCAACGCCAACCTGGACTTCAACGGCGTCAGCGTGACCGGCAGCGGCGGTCACTCGGTCTCAATCGCCAGCCACACCGGCGGCACCATCCTGATCGGCGGCGCGATCTCCGACAGCCACACCGGCATCTCGCTGACCGGCAACAGCGGCGCCGCCATCGACCTCGGCGGCAAGCTGACGCTCAGCACCGGGTCGAGCCCGGCGTTCACGGCCACCGGCGGCGGCACGGTCGCGGCCACCGGTTCGGGCAGCACGATCACCACCAGCACCGGCACCGCGGTCAACGTCCAGAGCACCACGATCGGCGCGACCGGCCTGACGTTCCAGAGCATCTCGTCCAACGGCGCCAATCCTGGCATCGACCTGTCTAGCACCGGCACGTCCGGCGGGCTGACCGTCGCCGGCAACGGTTCTGCTGGGTCGGGCGGGACCATCCAGGGCTCGGCCGGCAACGGCATCACGCTGTCGTCGACCGCCTCGCCCAGCTTCACCGACGTAGTAGTCAAGAACAACGCGGCCGACGGAATCAACGGCTCCCAGGTCAGCGGTGGCTTCACACTGGCCGGCAGCACGGTCTCGGGCAACGGGACGCAGGCCAATGTCTCCGGCGAGAACAATGACGGGCTGGACTTCTCGCCCAACGGCGATGGGTCTCCGGACGGCCTGACCGGCACCGTGAATATTTCAAACTCAACGATCACCGGCTCGGCCGACAACAACGCCGATATCAGCGACAGCAGCGGGACGCTGAACCTGACGGTCACCGGCAGCACGTTCAGCAGCGACAACTCCACCACGGGCAACGACGGCCTGCACATCGACGCCAACGGGTCGACCAGCGCCACCGTCAGCGTCACCGGGTCGACGTTCACCGATAACTTCGGCGACCACTTCCAGTTCTCCTCCGACGCGGCCTCCACCGGCACGAACAGCGTCACGTTCTCGAACAACACGCTGACCACCACCGCCTCCGGGGTGCTCGGCGGCGGTGTGGTGATCAGCCCGTTCGGGAATTCCCACACCTCGATGACCGTCAACGGCAACAACATCCAGGGCTCTCAGTTCACCGGCATCGCGATCGACGAGGACGGCTCGACGGGCACGCTGTCCGGCACGGTCAACGGCAACACGATCGGGACCGCCGCGACGACGGACTCGGGCTCCCAGGGCAACGACATCGGGATCTTCGCCGAGGGCTCGGTCACCGAGACGCTCGCGATCACCAACAACCACCTGTTCCAGTACGCCAACGAGGCCGGGATCAACTTCCTGGACCGCGAGGGCAACCCGACCATGAACCTGACCATCACCGGCAACACGATCGCCAACCCGGGCGACTTCGGGTCCTGGGGCCTGCTCGGCGAGGCCGGCGCCCAGACCGGGGACAACGGCACCGTCTGCGCCGCCATCTCGGGCAACTCGATGAAGGGGTCGGCCCAGCCGGGCCAGGGCGGCGCCGACTTCGAAATCGACCAGGAGTTCAACTCCACGGTCAAGCTGCCCGGCTATACCGGCGGGCCGCAGGACAACAACGCCGTCGTCAGCTTCATCCAGGGCAACAACACCGGCAACGGCACCCCGAGCGGGATCACCACCACTAGCGGCACCGGCGGCGGATTCACCGGCGGCGCTAGCTGTCCAGCACCATAGGAGACGGTGTGTCTGAACCATTTCTGTCGGAAATCAAGATCATGTCATTCGGATTCCCGCCCAAGGGCTGGGCTTTCTGCGACGGGCAGTTGCTCCCGATCAACCAGAACCAGGCGCTGTTCTCCCTGCTCGGAACGACCTACGGCGGCGACGGCCGGGTCAACTTCGGCTTGCCAGACCTGCAGGGCCGGACGCCGATGCACATGGGCAGCGGGCACACGCTCGGAGAGCGGGGCGGCGAGCAGGCTCACACGCTGAGCATCTCCGAGATCCCCACCCACGTGCATACCGCGAACGCCGTCTCCATCGCCGGTGACGACCCGATCCCAGCCGGGAACTTCCTCTCCGAGGCCGACAACACCTACACCTCGGCGCAGAACCTGACTTCGCTCAACCCGGCGACGGTCTCGACCGTGGGCGGCAGCCAGGCGCATCTCAACATGCAGCCGTTCCTGACCCTCACTTTCTGCATCGCCCTGCAGGGCATATTCCCGAGCCAGACCTAGGAGAGCCGCGGTGTCGCAACCTTTTGTCGGGGAAATCCGCATATTCGCGGGCAACTTCGCGCCGGCCGGCTGGATGTTCTGCGAAGGGCAGTTGCTGCCGATCTCTGAGTTCGAGACCCTGTTCAACCTGATCGGGACGACCTACGGCGGAGACGGGCAGTCGACGTTCCAGTTGCCGGATCTGCGCGGGCGCCTGCCGATTCACCAGGGCAACGGTTTCACCTTGGCCGAGACCGGCGGGGTCGAGACGGTCACGCTCACCACCGGCCAGATTCCCGGACATTTTCACTCGTTCTTGTGCTCGAACGACGCGGGCGCGTCGAAGAACCCGCCGGGCAACGTGCTGGCGACCGTCACCGCCGGCAGCATCTACGTGCAGCAACCGCCCGATTCCGCGTCCGCGCTGAACGCGCAGACCATCACCGCTACCGGGGGCAGCCAGCCGCACGACAACTTCCAGCCGTACCTGTGCGTCGATTTCATCATTTCGCTGTTCGGCGTCTTCCCGTCCCAGACCTGAAAGGGAGCTCTCGGTGTCAAACCCGTTTGTCGCGGAGATCAGAATCTTCCCGTTCAACTTCGCTCCGAAGGGATGGGCATTCTGCGACGGCCAGATCCTGCCGCTCAGCCAGAACACGGCGCTGTTCTCGCTGCTCGGCACCACGTACGGTGGCGACGGAAAGTCCAACTTCGCCCTGCCCAACCTGGCTGGCAACGCGCCGATGCACCCCGGTCAGGGACCAGGGCTCAGCCTGCACGACCTAGGCGAGACCGGCGGTTCGGACACGGTGACCCTGCTCGAATCGGAGATCCCGTCTCATCCGCACGCGCTGCAGGCGAACGCACGAACCGCCAACCTCAATGACCCGAGCCCGAACAACGCCCTTGGGCGGACGACGCCGCAGAAGCTCTATAAGCTGCCTGCCGGCGCGCCGCCAGTCCAGGCGATGTCAGACCAGACCATCGCGCCGAGCGGAGGCGACCAGCCGCACAACAACCTGATGCCGTACCTCACGCTGAACTTCTGCATCGCGCTCCAAGGCGTCTTCCCGCCCCGCACATGACTACGTCATCGGAAATCTGCCTTCGGCCAGCCGGCGGAGGCGACGCCGAAGTGCTGTACCAGATCTACGCGAGCACCCGCGAGGAGGAACTCGCCGTCGTGCCGTGGGACGCCTCCACCAAGGAGGCGTTCCTGCGCATGCAGTTCAACGCTCAGGACACCTATTACCGGGCGAACTACGGCCGCGCCAGCTACGACCTGATCGTCAGCGGCGACGACGTGCTCGGCCGGCTCTACCTTGATCGCGGCGAAAAGGCGTGGCTGGTGCTCGACATCGCGTTGCTTCCGCGGTACCGGGGGAACGGGATCGGCACCCGGCTGCTCAGCCAGGTCCTCGCGCGGGCGGCAGAGGCCGGCAAGCCGGTCCAGATCCACGTCGAGAGCCTCAACCCGGCCCGCCACCTGTACGACCGGCTAGGGTTCCGCGAGATCGAAGACCAGGGCATCTACCTGCTTCTCGAATGGACTTATCCGAACACCGCCTCGTAACGCATCGCGGTCGGACGGTCCCCCGGCCCGGACCCCTCGGCCGGGCCGATCGGGACAAGGAAGAGGTCGATCGCGCCGAACTGGTCGTGCTCGAGCCGGTAGATCCCCTGCCGCAGGACCGGTTCGATCGGTCCGTGGAATAGCACCGAGAACGGCGTGCGGAACGTAGCGGAGGGACTCGCGGCCGCTTCTGTGACAGCCGTTTCTGTGACGGCCGCTTCTGTGACATCGGCCACCTCGAACTCAAGGCTTTCCAGCCGGAACCGGCTGCCCTTGATATCACGAAAATCCGCCGCGGTCAGCGGCTCAAGCGGACGACTGCTTGCCATGGCTGATCCTATTCCAGTTCCGCTGCATCAAGCGCGTCCGCGACGGCGTTCCAGGCGATGTCCCCAAGCTCGGCCGGGTCGTGGACCTGCCCGCATACCGAGCAGGTCCGGTGCCGCACATCCGCGTTGTACTCAGCCACAGCGTCCCACTATTGACGCTGCGGGACGTCGCTGGTGAATTCGACTCGGTGCATGAACGCGTCGCAGGTGTCGCAGTACCAGGCGGCCGCTTCGGTGAACGGCGGATCGCCCTTGAGCCGAACCTGGAGCAGTTCACCGTGGGGCACGATCCGCGCCGGTATCCGGGCGGGCACGTACACCACGTCTCCGGGAGCCACGCCCATGACGGTCCGGGCGCGATCGATTCCGGCCGGGGCGACCGGGAAGTCGTCATATGATCCCCACGTCAGCGCCGCCTCCCTGAACACGTTCAGGGTCTTGCGACGTTCGGGGAACTCTCTCACCGGTTCGCTCCCTGCATCGAGCGCTCGGCGGCGTCGGCTATCTGCTGGCGGGCCTTGTTGGCGAGCGTGACGTGCTGAGCGTATCGACGCCAGCCCGCGATATCCTGCGGGAACTTCTCCTGCTGCTCGCCGCATCCTGGGCAGATCCGGTCCGTGGCATTAAAAGCATCGACCGCGTCGGCATACAAGCGGATATTAGGCAATTCGCGGTAGTACTTGTGCGGCGGCCCCGCGTATACATCGCGGTCGTGCCGGAAAACGACCTCGTTGCACGAGCCGCACCGGAACATCATGGCCTCGTTCTGCGGGCCAGCGTCCTTCATCCGGATCGTGATGATCGAGACCTGGTAATTCTCCAACTCGGGAGCCGGCGACTTCGCTGGCGTCGCCGAACCACGCCGGCCCCGTGCCGCAAACACCCCCGGTCACATCATCGCCCGAAGGTCGTCTGCTGACGCATCGAACTGGATCGCCGCGATCTCGTCGAACGGGAAGCCGATCGTCTCCATTTCCCGCTCCACGCTGGCCGCGTCGGCCGCCTCGTAGATGTTGACAATGGTTCCGCCCGCCATGTTGGCGTAGCAGTGCACGAAAGTCGCATGCTTGTTCGCGAGGATGTCGGGCACGTTTTCCCTGAACTGTTCGGGTGTGACCCCAGGGGCATGATGAATGACTAGGAACCTGGCCACGGAAGACCTCCTCGTTTGGCGCGGAACCTGGCTGAACTATACGTTTGGTTGTCAGCGTGTGTATAGCGTCGTTGACCAGCCGGCCAATCTCGCCTGAAAGGCGCACTATTGATGCACTTAACGTCCGACACGACGTCCAACGGCGTGCGAGAGCGTCTCTTCGCCCTCGGCGACATCCCAGGCGCGATCTGGGTACCGGACGGCCCCGCCAAAGACCTTCCGCTGGTGCTGCTCGGTCACGGCGGCGGCCAGCATAAGAAGAGCCCGGCCCTGGTCGCCAGGGCCCGCCGCTACGTAACCAATTGCGGCTTCGCCGTCGCGGCCATCGATGCGCCCGGGCACGGCGACCGGCCCAAAGCCGAACAAGACTCCGACCTAGCGGCGCAGGCGATTCTCCAGTGGCGGGACACCCTCGATGCCCTCCAGAAACTGGACTGGGTGGACGCTGACGGACCGGTGGGGTATTGGGGCGTTTCGATGGGCACCGCGCTCGGCCTGCCGTTCGCGGCGACCGAACCGAGGATCAAGGCAGCCGTCTTCGGCCTCGCCGGGCATCAGGCATTAGCCGATGCCGCTGCCAATATCGCGATCCCGGTTGAGTTCCTGCTGCAGTGGGACGACGAACTGGTGCCGCGCGAGTCTGGCCTGGCGCTGTTCGACGCCTTCGCTTCGCGCGAGAAGACCCTGCACGCCAATCCAGGCGGCCACGCCGACGTTCCCCCGTTCGAGCTGGACAGCTCAGAGCGCTTCTTCATCCGCCACCTCCCGGCAACACTGACCACCGGCTAGCCCGTTAGCCGCTGGCGCCGAACCCTGCGGTGGATTCGGGCATTCATCGCGTCCACGGCGTCGGCCAGTGCGGTGGATTCGGCAATCCAGCCGGGAAAACAGGTATGAATTCGGCATCCCATCGCGGCCCTCGACCTGCCGGAGCCGATGAATCCGGCAACCCATCGCACCGGCCTGGTCGCAGTGCTCCTCCTGCGGCGACCGCCGTGCTCCGACTGCCGTGCGGCGACTACCGTTGGACGGGTGCGGATAGCGACGTGGAACGTGAACTCGGTCAAGCAGCGGTTGCCCCGGCTGCTCCCCTGGCTGGACCAGCGCAAGCCCGATGTGGTGTGCCTGCAGGAGACCAAGCTGGCCGACGACGCGTTCCGTAAGCTGCTCGGCGAGGAACTGGCGGCCCGCGATTACGAGGTCGCGGTGCACGGCGAACCTCAATGGAACGGCGTGGCCATACTCTCCCGGGCCGGACTGGAGGACGTGGAGGCGGGGCTGGCTGGTGCGCCCGGGTTCCCGCACCCGGAGGCCCGGGCCATAGCCGCGACCTGCGGCGGGGTCAGGGTCTACTCGGTGTATGTGCCCAACGGGCGAGAACCAGATTCCGAGCACTACCGATACAAGCTGGCCTGGCTGGCCGCGCTCAGGGATGCGGCCGCTGCTGCCCCGCCAGCGGTCGTCGTCTGCGGTGACATGAACATCGCCCCCGCCGACGCCGACGTGTTCGATCCCGAGGCCTACATCGGCCAGACCCATGTCACCGGGCCGGAACGAGCCGCGCTGGCGGAGCTGATGGGAGTCGGCCTCCGCGACGTGGTCCGGGACCGCTGGCCGACGCAGCGAGTCTTCAGCTACTGGGATTACCGGGCCGGCATGTTCCACCAGGACCTAGGGATGCGGATCGACCTGGTGCTAGCGAGCGGGCCGGTAGCCACCCGGGTCAAGGCGGCTTGGGTAGACCGGCAGGCGCGCAAGGGCACCGGCCCGAGCGACCATGCCCCGGTGATCGTCGACCTGGATCAGGCCCCGGACGGCGACATCGGGCCAGTAGTGCCGCCACCGTCCGCATCCCCAGCCAAACGCGGCAAGGTCAAGCTCCCCCAAGCCCGATGACGACCATCGGGCTGTTCGACTGGGTTGACGCGGACGGCGTCCGGCTGGCCGGTCAGTTGTACCGCGAGCGGCTCGACCTGCTTGCGCACGCCGAGTCCTGCGGGTTCGACATCTATCATCTGGCCGAACACCACGGCACGCCGCTTGGCCTGGTGCCATCCCCCAGCGTCTTCATAGCCGCTGCGGCCGTGCGCACCACGCGCATCCGGCTGTGCCCGCTGGTCTACGTGCTGCCGCTGTATCACCCGGTCCGACTGGCCGAAGAGATCGCCATGCTCGATCAGCTCAGCGAAGGACGCCTTGAGGTCGGGTTCGGCAAAGGCGGTAACCCTTACGAACTGCTCGGCTACGGGATCGAGCCGACGCAGGCCCAGCGGCTTTATGACGAGACTTTCGCCTCGGTCCTGGGGCTACTCCACGACGACAAACTGCCCGTCAGGACCGTGCAGGCGCCCCACCCGCCGATCTGGTACCCGAGCAGCAACAGTCAGAGCGTCCCACTGCTGGGCGCGAAGGGGATCAACACCATTCTCGGGTTCAGTTTCAGATCGCCCACAATCGAGGAGACCCGAGGTCGCCGCGATGAGTACTTCGCCGGTGTAGCGGCCGCGTCCCCTCCGATAACGACGGGTGGGGCGGGGGCGCCGACACCACGCTTCGGGATCATGCGCAATATCTACGTCGGCGAGTCCGATCAGGACGCATCCGACCGCGCGGTCGCGGCGATGAACGTGTTCTACGAGCAATTCAGCGCTCTGTGGCGGCGGTACGGCGACAGCCGCTACACCGGGCCGCAAGACTTCACTCGTGCCATCGATCAGGGCCTGGTGATCGCAGGCTCGGCCGCCACGGTTCGGGACCAGCTCACCGGCATCATGCGGACGTCGGGTTGCAACCATTTCGTCGGTGCGTTCGCGTTCGGCTCGCTGACTCACGCGGAGGCCCGTTCCTCGCTCACGCGATTCGCCGAGGAAGTCGCCCCAGCTCTGCGCGCGCTCGACCCGGCCTGACCGACCCAGCCTGACCGACCCGGCCTGACCGACCTAGACCACCAATCAGCCCGTCGGCACAGCAACCAGAGCGCTACCATAAGCATCGCTTTTCATGCGCATTTTTCGTATACCGCACCACGCAACCTAATCGGCCTCGATGTCGTCTTATACCTGATGGAAAAAACTACGAGAAGCGGTGGCCTCATGCGATTTCGGTCCGGCGCCCTGTGGGCAGCGAGTACGGTCACAATCTTGGGTACGGCCCTGGCGACAGCGGTGTTTCCAGCACCGGCGCAGGCCAGCAGGTCCGGCGCTCACATCGGACATCCCGTCCGTCCTGTTTCGAGCCTCGCCGGAGCCGCGCAAGCCGCCGCGCTTCGGAGCGCGACTGGCGTCATTTCCGGCGTCGTCGACGGCGTCGGCGGTCGGCCCCTCACGGGCGTCTGTGTCATCGCGACCGGACCTGGCGGCAGCAGCCTAGCGGTGACCCGGTCTGACGGCCGGTACATCCTCGGCGGCCTTCGCCCCGGCGGGTACACCCTGCATTACAGCGGCTGCGCGGTGGCCGGCCAATATGTGGACCAGTGGTCCGGCGGTGCCTCATTGCCAGTCAATGCCACTACCGTGAGCGTCGCTAACGGGCAGTCACGTGCGCTCGCGCCGGTCACGCTCCGCACCACCGCGCCGGTCGTTCCCGCCGTGATTCCGGCAGCGGCCTCCAAGCTGATATCCGCCTCCGCAAGACTCAGCGGACCGGCCCGGCTGGGGGCGGCCAGCCTGACCGTTTCGGCGGGCGGGTCAGCCAGCAGCGCCAAGACCGGCGCGATCGCCGGGCGCGTCACCGGCGGCGGGAAGCCGCTCAAGGGCATCTGCGTCGCTGCGGAGGGGCCAAGCTTCACTCACGCCCTGACCTCGAAGGCTGGCAAGTTCCAGATCACCAAGCTGAGGCCAGGACGCTACATCGTCTTCTACACCGCGCAAAACTTCTGCGGCAAGAACAGCGGCAACTGGCTCTTTCAGTACTACAAGAACATCAACGGCCCGGTCATCCGCAAGCAGCCCACCCGGGTGCCAGTGACCGCGGGCCACACCACCAACGGCATCAATGCCGCATTGGAGCTTGGCGGCCAGATCTCAGGAACGGTGCGCAGCCAGGGCGGCAAGACAGTGTCCCGGGTGTGCGTCCTGGCGCAAGGCCGCGCTGGCAAAATCTTCTTCGAGACCCTCGTCACCTCCGGCAAGGACGGCAGCTACGCCCTGCACTCGCTCTTCCCCGGCAAGTACACCGTCGTATTCGTGCCAAGGGACTGCGGCAGTACAGGAAACTTCATACCGCAGTGGTGGCGCAACTCGCCGAACCAGAAGCACGCCGTCACGATCGTGATCACCCGCGGCCTGATTGTTCGCAAGGTAGACGCCACGCTGCGTCCCGGAGCGATCATCAACGGCGTGGTCCGGGGCGGAGGCCCGCACGGAGCGCTGCTCAAGCGCATTTGCGTGGACGCCGAACCGACGGGCAATGAAGGGTCATTCCCGACCTACGGTTTCACCCAAACGAACAAGAATGGCAGCTACCAGCTGAGCGGCCTCACCACCGGCAAATACCAGATCTTCTTCAGCCGTGGCTGCGGCAACAGCGGGAACTTCCTGCCGGTCCGCCGGACTCTATCGGTTGTCGCAGGCCACACCACATCGGGATTCGACACCGTCCTGCCGTTTGGGGCGATCATCAGCGGCAAGGTGACCGGCATCGGTGGCACGCCGGTCCACGGCATCTGCGTGTCGACCTCAAGCGGCCGGGGATTCGGCGCGGCGACGACCAAGAAGGACGGGACTTACTCGATCATCGCCCTGCCGACGGGTCACTACACCCTGAACTTCTCCGGCGGCTGCGGCAACCCAGGCAGCTACGCACCGCAGTTCTACAAGGGTCAGGACAACATCGCCTCCGCCACCGCGGTGCTCGCCACCGCCGGACGCACCACGGCAGGCATCAACGCCGCTATGCAGCCGGGCGGGACGATCTCCGGAGTGCTCACCGACAGCAGCGGGAAACCAGTGAACCGCGCCTGCGTCGCACTTGAGCCCCCCGGGCTGACGGAGTTCGGGTATCCGTACTACCTCGATTTCACCGGCAAGAACGGCGCCTACGCCGCGCGCAACCTGGAACCCGGCGTGTACGCGGTGAACTTCGGCTGCTTCTTCGGCTCGGGTGACTTCGCCAGCCAGTGGTTCATGGGTCAGCCCGGCTCCGGCCTCGCCGATTTCGTCTCGGCCCCCGCCGGTCTCATCGCCTCGGGGATCAGCGCGGTCATGAAGCGCGGCGGGTTCATCACGGGAACAGTGACCAATAGCGCGGGCAAACCCTTGTCCGGACAATGCGTCGAGGTCACGCCGCACGCCAGTCCGATGCCGTCGGCGGGCTTCTTCTTCAACCGCTCGCTCGCCTTCACCAATTCCCATGGCGTGTACCGCATCGGCCCACTCGCCGCGACGAGTTACGACGTCCAGTTCAGCTGCTTCGGAGGCAGGAACGCGTCCCAGTGGTACCGGAACACAACGTCCCGGGCGTCCGCGAAGCCCGTCCCGGTCTCCAACAGCACGACGACCACCGGGATCAACGCGACGCTGACCGCGGCCGGATCGATCTCGGGCGAGGTGACAACTGGCGCGAACAAAGCGCAGAGCCGAGTCTGCGTCTCAGTGGAAGATGTCGCCGACAACTTCTCGGGCTTCGCGGAGACCAATAGCCATGGCCGCTACACGGTCGGCGACCTGAGTAGCGGCGCCTATCAGGTCACGTTCTCCGATTGCGGCTTCGGCAGGCACCACACAGCGCTCGGCACCGCTACGAGGCCGGGGTTGGTCACGGTCAGCGCACCGCACGCGGTGACCGGGGTCAACGAGAAGCTGTTCCCGGCCGGATCGATCTCAGGTCTCGTACGGGGCGAAGCCGGCGCCACGTTGCAAGCCGGTGCCTGCGTCGTAGCGGTGCCCGTCAGCCCGAACACCAGCATTGACTCTACGCAAACGAGCTCGAACGGCGGTTACCGGCTGACGGGCTTGGCCCCAGGGAAGTACCAGGTCAACTTCGGCGACCCGTTCTGCTTCTTCGCGGGATCCAACTACGCGCCGCAGTGGTTCAACGACCAGGCTTCGCAAGCCACCGCCACCACCGTGACGGTGACTTCAGGCCATAACACCAGCGCCGTCACGGCGACGCTGGGATCCGACGGCGCGATCACAGGAACCGTTACCAGCCATTCACGGCGGGTTGCCGGCGAGTGCGTGACCGCCACACCGGTCGATCCGGTGGCTGACCCGCTACTCGATTCAGTGCTTGACCCCGTCATCGGCGTGACCGTCGCGCACGGTACGTACGCGCTGGTGGGCTTGCTGCCAGGGAAGTACACGGTGAAGTTCTCAGTCGGTTGCGGCGACACCGGCTTCCGCACGCAATGGTGGCGCCACGCCAGCTCAGCCTCGGACGCCACGGTCATCACGGTATCGGCGAACGGAACGGTCACGGGCATCGACGCGCACCTACATGGCGGCTGAGGCCAAGGTAGCGACCGTACCCTAACGGGAGGGCGCGGGCCGAGCTTATGCTCGCCCGCGCCCTTTCGGTTCCGAACAGCGGCGACGGGGCGCTGCCTAGGAGGCGCTCCAGCGCCGGAGTGTGTCGATCCTTGCGCCGATCTGAGCCGAGGTAGCCTGCGGGACCGCCGGGCCTCCGCAGGCTCGGCGCAGTTCGGCGTGGATCACGCCGTGAGGCTGGCCGGTCCGATGGTGCCAGGCGGCGACGAGGCTGTTCAGTTCCTTGCGAAGCCCGGTGAGCGTCTCGCGCGCCGAGGCCGGCACCGGGTTCACGGTCGGTTCCGACCGTTGCTTCCTGACCTGGTCGGCGTGGCGCTGCCGCAGCAACTGCGCGACCTGCTCGGGTTCGAGCAAACCCGGCAGGCCGATGAAGTCCTCGTCCTCAGGCGAGGCGCCGAACTCCCCGCCGTCGTACAGCACCCGGTCGAAATGCGCCGTGGCCGCCAAGGCCAGGAACGGAGCCTCCTCGTCCGCGCCTGGGTGATCACGGCGTTCCTGGGCGCGGGCGATCGCCAGGTCTTCGTCCTGTTCGCCGGGCCGGATCTTGAGTATGTGATCACGCTCGGCCTCGAGCTCGGCCGCATAGCCGAGCAGGACCGGAACCGACGGCAGGAAAACCGACGCGGTCTCGCCGCGACGCCTCGCGCGGACAAACCGGCCGACCGCCTGAGCGAAGAACATCGCCGTGCTCACGCTCGTGGCGTAGACACCGACCGCCAGCCGCGGAATGTCTACCCCCTCGGAGACCATGCGGACGGCGACCATCCATTTATCAGCTGAAATTGCGAACGCGCCGATCTTCTTGCTCGCTGACGGGTCGTCCGAGAGCACTACCACGGCCGACTTGCCGGTGATCTTCCGCAACAACGCCGCGTAGGCACGAGCGTCGGCATGATCGCTCGCGATCACCAATCCGGCCGCATCAGGCATTCCCTTGCGGATCTCGGACAGCCGCCGATCGGCGGCCTCGATTACCCTGGCCACCCACTCGCCCCGCGGATCGAGCGCGGTCCGCAGCGCCTGCGCCGTCAGGTCGGCCGTCAGCGGTTCGCCAAGCGTGACCGCCAGTTCCTCGCCCGCGCGTGTCCGCCAGCGCATCTGGCCGGAATAAGCCAGGAAGATGACCGGCCGCACGACCCCTTCGCGCAGGGCCGGGCCGTAGCCGTAGGAGTAGTCCGCCGCGCTGCGCCTGCTTCCGTCTGGCTCGACCTGATAGGTCACGAACGGAATCGGATTGGTATCGCTGCGAAAAGGGGTTCCGGTCATCGCCAGCCGTTTCTTGGCGGGCACGAACGCCTCGCGGACTGCCTCGCCCCACGACAGCGAGTCACCAGCGTGGTGGATCTCATCGAAGATCACCAAGGTGGAGCGGGACTCGGTGCGCTGCCGATGCAGGGCCGGGTGAGTCGCGACCTGAGCATAGGTCACCACCACTCCGGTGAAATCCGCGCTGGCCCTCCCCTGCCCGTTCCGGTAAGCGGGGTCCAGCGCGATGCCCATCCGGGAGGCGGCCTGCGCCCACTGGTATTTCAGGTGCTCGGTCGGAGTGATCACGCAAATGGCCATTATCTCCCGCCGCGCGAGCAATTCCGCCGCGATCGTCAGCGCCCAGAGCGTCTTACCCGCACCCGGCGTGGCCGCCAGCAGGAAGTCGCGGCGGGGCTGTCGGAAGTAGGCCGTCCACGCGTCCCGCTGCCAGCCTCGCAGGCCCGGCAGCAGGTCAATTCGCGCCGGTGCCTGGCCGCCATCCAGCCCCTGCCGGTCATGGCCAGGAAGGCCTTGGGCGGGAAGGACTTCGGCGGGAAGGGCTTGGGCGGCACCACGACCGGACCAGCGAATGGCTCCACGGCATGCTTGCTCACGAGGGCAAGAGGCTACCAGCCGGCCACGACAAAGCGGCGCGCGAATCGGCCCGGCAGCGCCGGTTCAGGCCGGGGTGAGTTCTCCGGTGGCGAGGTTGATGGTGTTGAGGTGACGTGGGCCGGCGACCCCGGCAGCAGCATCGGACCGCCCGGAAGCCGGAATGTCCCATCTGGGATAGTTGTATCGCCCGGGCCGGCGCAGCGACGGCCGTCCGGGCGTCGCCCGCCCTGCGGGCGGGTGACGGCGAGTCTCCGTGATCATGAAACTGCGGTTACCACGGAATCTCAGCCGCGATATGCGGCAGCCAGGCTCCGCGATCATGACCCAAAGCATGATCACGGAACAAAAACCGCGACGACCCCCTGAACCCGCCCGCGTTTTGACCACCAGGCAGCGCACAACCGCAATGCTGGCGGCGTTGCCGTGGGTTAAACCGGCATAGATGTCCCTGCCGGACCTAGGACCAGCGGATCACCCGGCCACGCCACCATCCGACCGTCAGCCGACCCGTCCGGTGAAGGCGATTAGCTGATCAAAGACCGGCATGTCCGCACCTACCGGAACGACATCGGCATAGCTGCCGCCCGCGCGCAGGTCGGTGCTGATAATCCGGCGCGCGAAGCCCAGGACCGAGTCGGCGAGTCGGTCAGAGACAACGATGTCCCGGCCAAGGGCGCGGCCGAAGTCCCAGGCATGCACAAGCAACTCGATCGGCATAATGCCCAGCGCGAGATCGGCCGGAGTGTCCTTTCCGCGCACCCGGATCGAGCCGCCCAGGCCGCGTGCAGTCCACGCCTCAAGCGCGACCTGCGCCGCATTGGCGATCTGGGTTTCCAGCCCGGCAGCATCGCCTGCCTGCTCAGCCGGATACTCGGCACCCGCCGCCCCGCCGAAGAACATTATCGAGCGGACCAGATGATCTGCCAGTTGCTGCACGTTGTACTCCGTGCAGGGCGTGGGCCTCGCGAATTCGCCTCCCGGGACATCGCGCAGAACTCGCTGGCAGATCGCCAATGCCGCCTCGGCGCATGTGATCGCGTCGACGTCCGGCGGGACGGCCGCCCAGTCGTCGAACCCGGCATCCCCGCGCGCCCCCGCTTCGGCGAGCCGGGTCAGGTAGTGAGCCCAGCCATCGCCATTACCCGCGATTAGCTCCCAAGACGGTCCGTCGTGCGCTAGGCGGACCGTGGTACCGCCTTCGACGGGCTCAAGCGTGATCGTCACAGTGGACGTCGGCCGCTTGGACTCGCCCTCCCAACCCAAGGTGAAGACCACCCGATCGCCGGACTCGACCTCGACGTAGCTACCGCGCACCGACTCGCCGGGGCCGATAGTCCACCGGTACGCACCGCCCGGCGAAAGGTCGACGCGCGCGGTGATGGCCAGCCATCGACGCAGCCCGTCCGGCGCTGTGATCAGCGAGAAAGTGTCGGCAGTGTGCTGCGGTACGAACACCGATTTCTCAAATGGCAACTCGGCAACTCCGCGCTATGAGAACCAAATTGAATGGAAGAACACTAGTTGCGCGATGGCCAGGACGACCGCGGCAGTAGCGAGGACAGCGCCAGGCTCGCCAGTGCGGTGCATCTGGACGCCTGCCCCGATCGCCAGCACGATAGCCATCGGCCCTGTCAATCCTGACGTCACAAAAGCGCCGAGTCCGAGCAGGAAGGCAGCGAACGCCATATTGTTCGGATACCACGCGGGCTGCCCTCGCGGCACTGGGGGCGCTGGCACGAAGAGCGCAACGGGCTGCCCGGCCATGGCCTGAGCTGGGACCGACAGCACGGTCCCGAGCGGGCCTATCGGAAGATCCGCGGTCAGCGCGGGCAGCTCAGCGTAGGTGCGCGAGGAGTACGCGACACCGACTCGGTCGGCGTATTCGATTTGGTCGAGGCGCCCTTCGGCGAATGCCGCCTTGAGGACGTCGACGGCGCGTTCGCGATCGGCCGTGGATGCGCGCATGGCACCGTAACCGGCCGGGACCACGCCATCGCCTGCGCCCACCGCCATGGTGTGCCCTCCGCCGCCACGCTGAAGCTCCGTGTCGGTACCAAGCTTAGCCAGGGTGTCCGGCCCCGGTCACTATGTCCAGGTCGATGCTGTCCGGGTCGCGGGTACGCCAGGCGATGTGCTGATCGGGCCGGACGAGCAGGAACTCATCGCGCCACGGATAGTCGGCCGGCGCCTCAATCATCGTCAGCGGGACCCCGCGCTGACGCGCCCGCTCAGCCAGCGACTCACTCAGCGGCCCGGCCTCCCTGTCGGGTGGCCCGACTAGCGTGAAGCCGGGGCCGAGCCAGTCGTAGAGCGAACTGCCATCCGGCAGCCAGGCATGGGGCAGCCGGGCACCAGGCTCGGCGGTCGGCGTGTACGTAGTCGTATCGGCCACGTCCACGTCCACGGCCACGTCCCCGGCCCCGGCTGCGGGACGGGTCACTGGCTGAATCACCGGGCTTCCCGCGTACGAGTACCCGAGAACCAGGCCAAGGCTATAGAACTCGGCGCGCTTGACCCGCTGAATGACGGCCTCGTCCGCAGGCAGGTCACCGGCCATCGCACCCATATTCGACTCCGCGCTGGCGACGGTCTGCTCGACCACGGCCCTCCGTTCCTGCTCATAGCTCGCCAGCAATCCCTCCGACGCCCAGCCGTGCTCGATCGCAGCCAGTTTCCAGGCGATATTCACGGCATCGCCAACGCTGGTGTTAAAGCCATGACCGCCCCACGGAGGGTTGACATGCGCGGCCTCCCCAACCAGGAACACGCGATCGCGGCCGAAAGCATTGCCGACGAGCATCCGGGCCGTCCACGGATCGGTCGCGAGCACCTCATGATCGACTGGCGCGCCGATCAGCCCGGCAATCAACTCATCGGCGTGGGCGCTGCCATAATCCGCGTCGACGCCGGGAATGATCGCCCACCAAAGGCCAGCGAGGTCCAGCCGCCCGACCAGCCCAGTCGTCTGCCCGCCGACCACCCAGTACTGCACAGCCGGGCCTAGATGCGGGTCCAGAGCTGGAGCGCGGAAGACGACGTTGAAGTTCGGCCGAGGATCGGCCCGGCCTACGTAGTGCACGCCGATCTGGTCACGGACCACGCCGCTGCACCCATCGCAGCCCAGCACCCAGCGGGCTTGAATCAGATACTCGGCTCCGCAATCGTCGCGAACCGTGACCTGGACGCCGTCGTCGTCTTGCGCGAGCCCAGTCGCGATGTGGCCGAACCGCAGCTCAACGCCGGGCACGGCGGCCAGATGGGCCCGCAGCACTTCCTCGACCACAGGCTGGGGCACTTGCTGACCAGGCTCGGCGGATAGGTCGGACCGCCGCGTGGTCAGGCCGAAGGCGCCGTCGAAGTCGGTAATCCGTCGCCCGGCCAGCGACTCGCAGAACGTCACCCGCTGCGACCAGGCGACCGGCAACGGCGCGGCCGCCCTAAGCCGATCCGCGACGCCCCACCGCCGCATGTGCTCCATCGTCCGGATGCTGGTGGTCTTCGCGCGCGGCCGCCGATGCGACACCGCCAGCCTCGGTTCGACCACAATGCACGGCACGCGATGCAGGCTGAGTTCGGCGGCGGCCGCCAGCCCAGCGGGGCCACCGCCGATGACAAGCACAGGCGTGCTCGCTCCGGTCAACGGGCCGGCTATCGGCGCGTGAACGTGAGATGGGTGACGCCGCTCGGGGAACTCACCGACTCGACGTCGAAGCGCTGCTCGAGTCCTTCGAACCCGCTCCAGAGCGCCTCGCCGCGGCCGAGAAGAATGGGCACTATCACGATGTGCATGTAGTCGATCAGGTCAGCGGCCAGAAATTGCCGAATCGTCGATGGCCCGCCACCGATGCGGATGTCAAGGCCGCCCGCTGCCTTCCTGGCGGCTTCCAGTGCCTGCGCCGGGCTCGCGTCGATGAAGTGGAACGTGGTGCCGCCGTCCATCTCGATCGAAGGCCTGAGGTGATGAGTGAGCACGAACACCGGCGTGTGGAAGACGGGATTGTCGCCCCACCATCCTTTCCACTCCTCATCGGCCCATGGGCCGCGCTGGGGCCCGAACTTGTTGCGTCCCATGATCTCCGCGCCGATACCCGGTCCCCAGTTGCTTACGAAAGATTCGTCGACGCCGGTCCCGCCTCCAGGCTCGCCGTGCATCGCGTGGAACGTACGCGTAGCGAAGAACCATTCAACCAAGCGACTATTCGCGTGCCCGAAGGGCGCGTCGAGACGTTGCCCTTCGCCAGCGCCGTACCCGTCCAGCGAAACAGCGAAGTTGTGAACTCGAACTTTCGACATCTTCGGCTCCCTGTGTCCGTCCAGCGTCAGCCAGTCAACAGGCCAACGCCCGCGACGTTACCTCCGCGTGAGAGGGCTAGCAGGCCCGCCTCGCCGCGCTGTTTTTGCGTCCTTTCCCGCAACCACCGCTTTGCTCGCTCTCGTACGCTCTCATTCACGACCGGCTCACCCGACTCGGAGTCGATATGTCCCGTGTTCCGCCGCGGCCGCAGGACTCGGGGCGAGGAACGCCGCGGCTGAGACTCCGCGGTAACCGCAGTTCCATGATCGCGGAAACTGGCCGTCGCCGGCCTGCAGGGCGGGTGCCGTCCGGACGGCCGCCGCTGGCCCCGAATCCGCCCCTAGCGCACGGAGCCGATGTCAACCCGCCAGGCCGTCAGGAAACCGGTCCTGAAGAGCACGTTGACCGCGGACCGGGTGCGGGCGCGGGCGACCACTTCACGCTGGACGTTGTCGCATCGGATCACACCAAGGAGCCGCGAGCCCAGGTAGACGCGCAGCGGGTCGGGGCCGTAGCACCGAACCACAACTGCTGGCCTGCGCGAAACGATCTCGTTCCGCAGGAGGACCTGCGAGCTGCCCTGGCCAGAGTCGCCGGCCAGGACGGAACCGAACCCTGACGGAGGCTTCAGCCGTGGCGGTGCCGCCAGCGCGGGAACGTCGCTGCCTTGCGAACCTCGCATTGCCACACTGCCGGGAACGCCCACGTACGTAGTTGACTTAAGGATGCTGCGGTGACCAACGATCAAGTCGGTCACTTGCACTCGGCCGATCAGCCGGCCGATGTTCGCGATCACCAGGCCGTGATTGGTGGTCGCGACGCCTTCGGCGCCTGTTCCGCTGGCTACTTGGCCGGTAACTTCGCTGCTCACCGGCGCGCTCCAGGCGAGCGTCCGCACGTCCGGCGCCGTCAGCACCATGATCCAGTTGTCGGGATTCGCGCTCTTAGCCGACGGGACCGCCAGGTTCAGGCCAATCACCAGGTCGCCACGCCGGCGCGGCGCCGGCGCGGCGTAGAGCACCCAAGGAGAACTATCGCTGCCCTGCGACCACCCCGGCTGGCCGTGCGTGACCTGGGAGGCCGCGGCGAAGCCGGCGACCAGGTACTTGCCCGCCGACGTGCTGGCCTCGAAGGTCACGATGACGTCATGACCTTTGGCCGCGGTCTGCCCGACGTACCAGATCACCTTCCGGACGTCGAGCGGCGACGTCCCGTTGGTGACGCCGCGAAGGTTCCGCCAGGCGTTCACCGCTCCATCGAGCACTCGCTGCGACACGCTGCCGTCGCGGTGATCCGACCACGGAAGCGCCCACCCGGGAACCGTTCGCGACCCGCTCACGGCACCACCCGTCGGCGGGGGCAGCACGGCCGCGACGACGACCGCTGCCGTCCCGATCGCCGCCAGCGCCGCGCTCCCGGCCGCCGCCTGGGCCCAGCGGTGGCGAACTATGCGTCTGCGCACAGCCTCGTGCCGCCCGGGCGGCGCCGGTGGCTGGCCAGCCGTCAGATCCTGGAGAGCCTGACGCAGCGCGAGTTCGTCGGTAGTCATGTCTGCCCCAGTTCATGCTTCTCGAACGCGCCGTCCGCGCGCAATCTGGCCAGCGCCCTGGCCGCCTGACTCTTCACCGTTCCCGTTGTGACGCCGAGCAGCGCGGCTATCTGATGCTCGGTCAGGTCCTCGTGGTAGCGCAGGATCAGCACCGCCCGCTGCCGCGACGGCAACTTCGCCAGCGCCGCGCGGACCAGTTCCCGTCGGTCGACGTCTGAGTACTGATCCCTGGCCGGGATCTCCGGCACCAGATCGGTCGGCACTTCAGCCCGCCAGCGCCGCCGCCACCAAGACGACCAGGTATTCACCATGATCTTCTTGACGTACCCTTCCGGGTTGTCGCTGTGGATTCGCGACCACCGCTGGTAAGCCCGGGCCAGGGCGGTTTGCAGCAGATCTTCTGCCAGCGCCCAGTCACCGGTGAGCAGGTAGCCGAACCGCTGCAGCGCGTCGCTGCGAGCGCCGACAAACTCCTCGAACTCCGGCCGGTCCGATCCGCCCATGGCATGCCTCCATAAGATGGCTCACCACCCTGGACAGTCTCACCCGCCTAAAAGGTTGCACAATCCAATCGCGGTCGTTAACCGGCGGCGTAGGTTATCGCCAGCTCACCGCCGGCGTAGCCGACCTGGATCACGGCGCCCTCGGCGGCCTCACCAGCCAGCAGCGCGCGCCCGATCCTGGTCTCGACCTCCCTGGCGATGAATCTGCGCAGCGGACGGGCACCGTACACGGGGTCGAACCCCTGCTCGGCGATATGCCGCCGAGCCGCCTCGGTCAGTTCGAGCCGCATCTGTCGCTCGGCCAGGCGCGACCGCAGTTCATCGAACATCAGCTCGACGATCTGCTCTATTTCCGCCTCAGTAAGCGGTTTGAACAGCACAATGTCATCAAGCCGATTGAGGAACTCGGGCCGGAAGTATCCCCGCATGCTCGCGATCACGCGATCCCGGGCGTCTGGCTTGATTTCCCCGTCGGCGGTCGCGTCGTCGACCAGATACTCCGAGCCAATGTTCGAGGTCATGATGATGACGGTGTTCCGGAAGTCGACGGTGCGGCCCTGGCCGTCGGTGAGCCGGCCGTCGTCGAGCACACCGAGCAGCGCGTTGAACACGTCCGGGTGCGCCTTCTCGATCTCGTCGAACAGCACCACCGAGTACGGCCTGCGCCTGACCGCCTCGGTGAGCTGGCCGCCCTCCTCGTAGCCGACGTAGCCGGGCGGCGCGCCGACAAGCCGGGAGACCGAGTGCCGCTCCTGATACTCGGTCATGTCGACCCGGACCATCGCTTCGTCGCTGTCGAACAGCGCGGTCGCGAGCGACTTGGCCAACTCGGTCTTGCCGACTCCGGTAGGGCCCAGGAATACGAAAGATCCGATCGGCCGTCGCGGGTCCTTGATTCCCGACCGTGCCCTGATGATGGCGTCGGTCACGAGCTGGACCGCCTCGTCCTGGCCGACGACCCGTTCATGCAGCACTTGATCGAGGCGCAGCAGCTTGTCCCGCTCACCCTCAGCCAGCCGACTGACCGGTATGCCGGTCCAGGTGGACACGATCGCCGCGACCTCCTCGTCGGTGACCACCTCGCGGAGCATCCGCCTGCCGCCTTGCCGACCAGCCAGGTTCTCTTCTTCGGCGGCGAGCTTGCGCGCCAGTTCGGGCAGCCTGCCCAGGCGCAGTTCGGCGGCCTTGTCGAGGTCGTAGTTGCGTTCGGCGATCTCGGCGTCCTGCCTGACCTGCTCCATTTCCTCGCGTAGCGCTTGCACCCGACGGAGCGCGTGCCTCTCGGCCTCCCACTGCGCGCGCAGCGCGTCAGCCTCGGCTCGCAGGTCGGCCAGGTCGAAGCGGAGATCCTCGAGTCGCTGCCGGCTGGCCTCGTCGTCCTCCTTGGCCAGCGCCGCCTCCTCGATCTCAAGCCGCATCACCCGACGAGTCAGCTCGTCAAGTTCGGCCGGCATCGAGTCGATCTCGGTCCTGATCACAGCGCACGCCTCGTCGACCAGATCGATCGCCTTGTCCGGCAGGAACCGGTCGGAGATGTACCGATGGCTCATCGTCACAGCCGCCACGATCGCGCTGTCAGCGATCTTCACCCCGTGGAAGACCTCAAGTCGCTCGCGCAAGCCGCGCAGGATCGACACCGCGTCCTCCACCGACGGCTCGTCGACCATGACCGGCTGGAACCGGCGCTCGAGGGCGGCGTCCTTCTCGATCTGCTTGCGGTACTCATCCAGCGTGGTTGCGCCGATCATGTGCAGTTCGCCGCGCGCCAGCATCGGCTTGAGCATGTTGCCCGCGTCCACCGCGCCTTCGGCGGCGCCCGCACCGACGACCGTGTGCAGCTCATCGACGAACAGCAAGATCCGCCCAGCCGCCGCCTTGACCTCGGCGAGCACGGCCTTGAGCCGCTCTTCGAACTCACCCCGGTACTTGGCTCCGGCCACCAGCGCGCTGATGTCCAGGCTGAAGATCGCCTTGTCGCGCAGCCCCTCCGGCACGTCTCCCCTGGTGATCCGCTGCGCCAGCCCCTCGACGATCGCCGTCTTGCCGACGCCGGGATCGCCGATCAGCACCGGGTTGTTCTTGGTCTTCCTCGACAGGATCTGGGTGACTCGGCGGATCTCGCCATCCCGGCCAATGACCGGGTCGAGCCGACCGGACGCCGCGTCGGCGACTAGGTCGGTGCCGTACTTCTCCAGCGCCTCGTACGCCGACTCAGGCATGGCCGAGGTGACCCGCTGGTTGCCCCTGATGCTGGTCAGCGCCTGCAGGAAGGAGTCGATGGACAACCCCTCGGCGTGCGGCAGCCGCCCGGAAGCGGCGGACTGACCCTCATCCAGCAGCGCTACCAGCAGGTGCTCGACTGAGACGTAGTCGTCCTTGAGCCGGCGGGCTTCACGCTCGGCGACGTCGAGCAGCCGGGACAGCCGCTGAGTGACGCTGACCTGACCGGGCGTCACGCCGGGACCGCTGACCTTGGGCCTGCGGGCCAGCTCGGCCTCCAGGCCCGCCCGCAGCCGGTCGGTGTCGGCACCAGCCTGGGCGAGCAGCCGGGGCGCGATGCCGCCGGCTTGATCGAGCAGGGCGAGCAGCAGGTGCTCCCCGTCTACTTCGAGGTGACCGTGGCGCAGCGCCTTCGTCTGGGCGTCGTGCAGCGCCTCGGTGGACTTCTGGGTGAGGCGAGCCGGGTCCATGGTTATCCTCCTGACCGTCGGGAACCGCGCAACGCGGCCTGCAGGACGGCGATCCGGTCGAGCAAGTCGGTGACGAGGCCGACGGCCGCGTAGTTGAGGGCGAAGCCTGCGCGCAGGCGCTGGACCCGCGCCAACGCGCCGACCTCATCGGGGGCGAACCACAGCTCGCCTGCCCGGTCGCGCTCGGCGTCGACGACGCCGAGCGTCACCAGTCGCCTGACCAGGTCGGGGTGGGTGCCGGTGGCGCGGGCGAAGGCGTCCAGGCTCAATCGCTGGTCGGCCGATCGAACCGACCGGATCAACGCGTGGCTCATCGCCGCCTCCTCGGGTCGAAGCCGGACGTCGCGGCGAGTTGCTCGAAGAGCCCCCGCTCCGCGTCGGACAGCCGGGCCGGGACCATGATCTTGGTCTCGGCGAACAGGTCGCCGGCCTCTCCCGCCGCCCTGGTTCGGCAGGCCGCGACCGCGCAGCCGCAGCCGCTTACCGCTCGAGGTTCCTGCGGGGACGGTCACCTTCGCCTCGCCGCCCGGGGTGTCGATGGCGACGGAGGTACCGAGAGCGGCCTCCCACGGCGAAAGGCGCAATTCTGCATAAATATCGCGGCCCTGCACTCGGTAGCCAGGATGCGGTCTGAGCCGGACGACTAGGTACAGGTCGCCGGGCGGAGCGCCGTCGCTCCCCTGGCCGCCCTGGCCGGCCAGCCTGATTCGCTGGCCGTCGGTCGTCCCGGCTGGCACGTTGACCTCGAACGAGCGGGTACCGTCCGGGCCGCTGAGCGTGACCGATCTGTGACCGCCGCGGTAGGCTTCCTCGACGGACAGCGGCAACTCGGCTTCGGTGTCGGCCCCCGGGATCGGGCCCCAGCCGCGCCCTGACCGCCCGCCAAAGAAGCCCCCGAAAAGGTCGTCGATATCGACGTCGCCTTGGCCGAAACCGAACCCGCCTGGCCCACCACGCGCCGCAGAGCCGCCGGCCGCCGAGCGGCCTGGGCCGGCGCCCGCTCCGGCGGTGGCCCGGGCGCGGCGGAAAGCGTCCGGATCGACGTCGGGCGGAACCTGACGGAAGTCGGCACCGAACGCGTCGTACCGCCTTCTCATCTGCGGATCGGACAGCACGTCATAGGCCTGCGAGACGTCCTTGAACCGTTCCTCGGCCGCCGGGTCGGAGTTGACGTCGGGATGATACTGCCGGGCGAGCTTGCGGTAGGCGCGCTGGATATCGTCCTGGCTAGCGTCCCGCCCGACCCCCAGGATCTCGTAGAAATCCGCATCAGCCGCCATTGGCTGCCTCAGCTACGACCACCTGGGCCGGCCGTAGCTGGTGATCGCCTTCGCCGTAGCCGGCCCGAACCACCTCGATCACGGTCCCGGCTTCCGCGTCCGGGTCGGGCCGGGCCGCGATCGCCTCGTGCTTGGCCGGGTCGAACACCGCTCCCGCGTCCACGCGCCGGCCGAAGCCGAGCCCGGCCAGTACGGCCAGCGCCTGATCCCGCACCGCCTTGACGCCCTCGATGATCGCGTCGGGCTCGGCGTCGGAGTGCGACAGCGCCCGGTCCAGGTTGTCGACGACGGGCAGCCACTGCAAGGCCACGGCGGCGCTGGCCTCCGCCCGTGCCCGGCTGACCTGCGTCGCGCATCGCTTGCGCAAGTTGTCCAGGTCGGCCAGCGCCCGCAATCGCTGATCCTCAAGCTCGGCAATTCTTTCAGCCCCACTCGACTCCAGGCGCTGTGTTTCCTCCCCGCTCGCCTCCCGGGGCCGCCCCGAGTCACTCATGGGTGGTGAACTCCGCGTCGATGACGTCGTCGTCGCCGGTGGCCTGGGGCTGGCCGGCGCCCTCGTCGCGAGGCGGCGGCACCGCGCCGCCTGCCGCCAGGCTCTGGTAGACCTGCTGCAACTCGGTGGTGAGGGCTCTGAGCCGGTCGGCTGGCACCTGGTCTTTGAGCGCCTGCCGCGCGTCGGCGACCAGGGTGTCCGCCCGCGCCTTCTCGTGCACGGGCACCGCGTCGCCACGCTCGGCCAGCAGGTGCTCGACCGCGTAGGCGCTGGCGTCGAGTTCGTTGCGCGCGTCCGCTGCCTCGCGCAGCCGCTTGTCTTCATCCCGGTGCCGCTCGGCGTCCGCGACCATCCGCTCGACCTCGGACTGATCCAGGTTGGAGCTTTCGCTGATCGTGATCCGCTGCTCGGCGCCAGTGTCTTTGTCTTTAGCCGAGACATTGAGGATGCCGTTGGCGTCGATGTCGAGGGTGACCTCGATCTGCGGCTCGCCTCGCGGCGCGGGCCGGATGTTCTCCAGCCGGAACCGGCCGATCACCCGGTTGTCGGCCGCCCGCTCACGCTCGCCCTGCAACACCACCACATCGACGGCCTGCTGATTGTCGGCGGCGGTGCTGAACACCTCGGTGCGGCGGGCCGGGATCGTCGTATTCCGCTCGATGATCTTGGTCATCACGCCGCCGAGCGTCTCGAGGCCGAGCGACAGCGGCGTGACGTCGAGCAGCAGCACGTCCTTGACCTCGCCCTTCATGACCGCGGCCTGGACGGCGGCGCCGAGCGCGACGACCTCGTCCGGGTTCACGGTCATGTTCGGGTCCTTGCCGCCGGTCAGCCTGCGCACCTGGTTCTGCACCGACGGCATCCGGGTCGCCCCGCCGACCAGGATCACTTCGTCGATGTCGGCGGCGGTGAGCTTGGCGTCGGCCATCGCCTGCTTCACCGGGTCGATGGTGCGCTCCACCAGGTCGGCGGTGATCTGATCGAACGTCGACCGCATCACCGTGGTGTTCAGGTGCTTAGGTCCAGACGCGTCGGCGGTGATGAACGGCAGGCTGACCGAGGTCTGGGTCACCGATGACAGCTCGACCTTGGCCTTCTCAGCGGCCTCGAACAACCGCTGCAGCGCCTGCGGGTCATCGCGCAGGTCGATGCCGTTGTCCCGGTTGAACTCATCGGCCAGGAAGTCGACCAGGCGCCGGTCGAAGTCGTCACCGCCGAGGTGGGTGTCACCAGCGGTAGCGCGTACCTCGACCACGCCGTCACCGATGTCCAGCACACTGACGTCGAACGTGCCGCCGCCGAGGTCGAAGACCAGCACCGTCTCATTTTTCTTCTTATCAAGACCGTACGCCAGCGCCGCTGCGGTCGGTTCGTTGATGATGCGGAGTACCTCAAGTCCGGCGATCTTGCCTGCGTCCTTGGTCGCTTGCCGCTGGGCGTCGTTGAAGTAAGCCGGCACCGTGATGACCGCCTCGGTCACCTTCTCCCCCACGAACTTCGACGCGTCCTCGGCGAGCTTGCGGAGCACGAGCGCGGAGATTTCCTCAGGGGCGTACTGCCTGCCGTTCACCTCGAACCGCGCCGTGCCATCTGGTCCTGCGACGACGTCGAACGAGACGGCGGTCTGCTCGCTGGTGACCTCGTCGTATCTGCGCCCGATGAAGCGCTTGGCCGAGTAGATGGTGCCCTTCGGGTTCAAGATCGCCTGGCGGCGCGCGAGTTGACCGACGAGTCGCTCACCTTGCGCGGTGAACGCGACGACGGACGGCGTGGTGCGCGACCCTTCGGCGTTGGGAATCACGGTCGGCTTGCCTGCCTCGGTGGTCGCGATCACCGAGTTCGTAGTGCCAAGATCGATCCCGACTGCTATCGGCATCGCTGCCTCCTGTAAGTGCGCCGAACTGACCTCGGGGCCGTTCAGCCTCACGTTGCCGCGACTTCGGCGCGGGCACATCCACCAACCTGACAGTCCTTCGGCAGACTGGCGAGGCGATTCGCGGGGCACGGTGGAACGTGGGGATCGGTGCACGTTCGGGGGTGTCGGGAAGTGGACCTGCGCAGCTACATCCAGAACCTCGAGGAACATCTACGGCAGATGGTGTTCGAGGCAGACAACTCGGCGAGGTCGCAAGGCGCGGTACTGCTGGTCCGAGGTGCTCTGGCCGACGGTGATTACGCCAGGGCAGCGGAGATCGCGAACGCGACGGCGAACCTGGCCCAGACCAGGCCAGAAGACCAGAATATGGCGGCCGCAGCGACCCACACGCGCGGTTTGCTTGAGCGCGATTGCGCCATGCTCGATCACGCGGCCTATGCCTACGCCGCGCCGCTGGCCCGCGCCCAGGCGACGGAGGACGCGGGACTGGCCTTGGCGTCCTCTGGTGATCGTGGTAACGCCGTGACCAGGCTGCGCCAGGCCTACCAGCAATACGACAAGCAAGGCTGCACCGAGGGGATGGCCCGGGTCAGGGCCCAGCTTCGGCAGGCCGGCGTCCGAGTCAGGCATTGGCGCCGAGCGCAGCGGCCAGCCTTCGGCTGGGACAGCCTCACCGACACCGAACGCCAGATCGCGGACCTGGTCGCCCAGGGCCTGAGCAACCGGGAAGTCGCTAGTCAGCTATTCCTGAGCGCGCACACGGTCGCGTTTCACCTGCGCCACATCTTCGACAAGCTCGACATCAGCTCGCGCGTGCAACTGGCAAGGATGGTCGCCGAGCAAGCCTCCTGAGCGCTACCGGCCGAACTCGATGACCACGGCGCCGGAGTCACCGCCAGGATTGGGGTTGATGTCGCCAACACCGAGCACAGTCTTGGTGCCGCCGATCAGCCTGAGCGCGTCCACCGACACCACGCCAGCGTGATCGGTCGGCAGGGCGGACCTCGTCCAGCGTGCGCGCGCGTAGTGCAGGATGGACTGGGAGAAGGTCCGGGTCCGGCCGATGAGCCACAGCCCGCCGCTGCCGTCAGCGGCGATCGGCCCGGCTAGCTGGCCCAACGGCAGCCTGCCGCCGACCTTGCCCCACGCGCGGCCGTTCCAGTGCAGCAAGAGAATCGAGCCGATCCCCATCTCGTTGTCGGCGGTCGCCCAGACGTTGCTGGGAGATTCGGCGAGCATCTGCAGCGCGCCCACGTGCTGGCCGGCGGGCACCAGGTGAGATGGGAGTTTGATGATCCGCCACTGGTGGCCGTTCCACCGCATGGTCGCGAAGCTCTTGAGCTTGGCGACGAACACCCAAGCCCAGATGTTGTCCGGCCCGGACGCGCTCACCGCGTGGGTCCCGCAGTCGCAGTCCACCAGCGCCGGCAGCGGTGATCTAGCCCACGACGAGCCGGTGAAGTGCTCGGCGAACGGGCTATTGGTGGCGAAGTCATAGCTGAGGACCCAGGTGTTCTTCGGCCCGATCGTCACGATGTTGTCGGTCGCGACCTCATCGGTGCCGTGCGCGAACGACTTGGTCACCCAGCCCTTGCTGGTCAAGCGCGCCACCAGTGGCTCGTTGGCCAGGGCCGCCCACACGTTGGTGGCCGAGGTGGCGCTGAGGCTGGGAACGAATGTGCCTGGCAATCCCGGCAAGCCCACCGAGTGCCAGGTCCCGCCGGTCAGGTGGTACAGCACCGGGGTCTGCGCGGAAGACTCGCCGGCCGCCCAGGCGACGCCGCCTCGCAAGCCGACGACGTCGTCAAGAAACGTGTTGTGCGTCGAGAACGTCTTCACCACGTGCCAGCTAGGAGCCCGCGCACCACCGACGGCCGACGTTGCGCCGAGGGCCGGCGTGGCGCCGAGGGCCGGCGTGGCGCCGAGGGCCGGCCCGGTGCCAGTGAGTCCCGCCGTCACGATGGCGGCCGCCGCCGCTGCCAGCACCCGATTCGGTATGGTTACCCGCCCGACAGCCATCCGACCGACCTCCAAGTCGCGGCATTCCCCCGACCATGGTGACCCCTCCCCGCCGACATCGCCATGTTTTCGGTCAATGTCCGCAGGCTTTGTAAACCGATGCGCTAGGTCCGGCGTCTTTTGAGGCGAGAAAGCTGGACCCAACCCGGTCGCGATTACGACAGGTCGGCCCGGCCCATGCTGAACTGAGGGGCGGAACAGCGATGGCGGTGACCTGGGTTCCTGGCGATAGCCGACCGGCCCGGCCCGCCGTGCTCGCCGTCGTGGTCACCTGCCTGGCGATCGGTTGCACGGTCCTGGCCTGGCCGAACTCTGGCGGCGCGAAGCCGGCTACGTCGGTACAAACCGTGATCTCGACCGCGGTCACGCGTTTTCCGGTCGTTCCGCCACGACCATGCCGTCGAGCCTGGCGGTGCTTTCTCTCACCGGCCGCCGATGACTTCGCGCAGCTAACGATGCGTCAGTTGCCGCCTCATCAGGCAAGCGTGTTTTTCTCCCGCATATCAGGCTAGGCGTCATGATTGCCGAAGAACGGACACGGTAGTGGCGCGGTTGCAGGCAGATACCGTCGACAAGCTGATCAGCTTGCTGACCCTCCCGGTCGGCGTGAACGCCGACGACGATCGGCCCGAGTCGATGGAAGCCGATATCAACCGGGTGAGCGAGAGCCTCGGATGGCTAGTCTTTGAAGACAGCCGGTGGTTCGACTACGACGCCAGGAGGATCGAGGACACACTCGACGCCTGGCTCGATGATGACACCGCCAGCGACTTTGACCTCGTCGCCAGCTTTGCGCCGGCTGAGTTTCTCATCTGGGTCGAGCAATTGGTGGATGGCTGGAGGGCTGCCGAGTCCGGCACGATCGCGGCGGACGGCCACGGCGACGGTGGCGATCATCTGCTGCTCGGCATCGCGAACCCGCACTACGCGCCGGACCAGATACCAGGCACCGAATTCTACAAATACCAGGACAACGAGTACCTGTACGCGGCCACCGCGGACGCTTCCGCCGACCAGTGGAAGGCACTGGAAGACCGTTACGACGACCACGCGGCAGCGACAGGATCGGCCGTGCCGGACGACGGCAGGCTGCGCGGTTATCCCTACGGAAGTTCCGTTCTGCCTGGCACCGAGTACTACCTCCTCCAGGGCGAAACCTACCTCTACGGGCACCATGAATTCGGCCTGCCGAATGAATGGCAACCCTATGAGTACTGGCAAGAGCTAGCGAACGTCGAAGAAGCAACGAACGGCCTGGCGGATGGGTTCGACGCGCTCATCAACCACCTCCAGACCGAACTCGATGCCGAGAGGCCACTGAAATGGGAGCCAAGTCAGATAAGGAAACACCAAAGCTCTCAGAGGAGCTAACTGAACTTACGCCCAGGAGTACCGCGACGTCCTGGGCAGCGACTATGCCGGGGCGCTGTTGACCGCGGGCAAGCTAGGCGGCGGCTACCGGACCCCGGGTCTCATCATGAGGATCAGGGACGAGTCGCTTAGAGCTGTGCGATTGGCCCAGGCGGCTGGTTACAACGTATATAACTCCACCGTGCAAACCGCCATGGCGAATCTAGCCCGAGCCGTCGCGCTTACGCTGGAGAGCATCGGTGTCTACACCCTCGCCCCATCCGGGGATCCCAAGGTAATGTTGGAAAGCAACGAGAAAGCTCTGAACAACCTGCGCCTAGAACTCAGCCGCACTATCGCCGATTCAATGAAAGCGCGGATCACAAGAGATATCCGGCGCCTGGAGCGAGAAACAGAGAAACTCAAGAAACAACTATCTGAGAAGTGAACCCTAGCCAGGCGAAGCAGTCCGGTTAACCGAACATTCCACGCAATCAGTCCCGTATCGGGGTAAATGTTCTGGGTGAGTTCTGGATGGATTCCCGGATCCATCGGCTCCAGCAGGTCAAAGGCTGGTCAAGGGCCGCGATGGATTGCCGAATTCACCCCTGTTTTCCCGACTGGATTGCCGAATCCATCGCACCGGCCGACGCCTCGGACGCGATGAATGCCCGAATCCATCGCACCGGCCGACGCCCCGGCACCAGCCACCCAGCCACTCCAGAACCACCCCAGCGCCACACGGCGGGCAACCCCGCGACATTTACCCCTCCGCACCAACACCGACCCGCCGGCACCAACGGTTGCTGTAGTTGGCCACTGCGCCCCGAACCACAGCGACCGGCCGTTGCTGTAGTTATCAGCCCTGTCCGGCGACAGCGCTGGGCCGTGGGCGCCGCTCATTCGGAGCGCTCACTCCAAAGGAGCCGCACCAACGGCACAATGCCGCTCAGCATGAGTTGATCTTGAAGACCCGCTACGTCGTCCCTGAGTTGTCGCTCACCGGCGTTTCCAACCGCTACGTCGGCCCGGAGTTGCTGTTCCCGCAGCAACTCCGGGACGACAGGGAGGACGCACCGACCGGCCACAGCCCCAGAAACACCGGCACATCGCGCTCATCCGGGCGATTGTGACAAAAAGCCCTATCAGGCATGGAATGATGTTCCGGTGCTGGTCGGGCGGGTGCATGAGCTTACGTTGCTGGCCGACTGCCTGGCTGAGGGCCGTCCAGCCGTGCTGGTCGGCGAAGCTGGCGTCGGCAAGACGACCGCGCTGCGAGCCGTGGCGGCCGCGACTGGACGGAAGGTTTTCGAAGGCGGCGGGCTGTCGACGCTGTCATGGATGGAGTGCCTGCCGCTGCGCCGGGCGGTCGGTGACTCGCTGACCGCGGCGGACGCGGCCGCGGTCGCGACCCAGGTTCAGCGGCTGGTCAAGGACGGCGTCTTGCTGCTCGATGACCTGCACTGGTCCGACGCCGTGACCGTTGAGGCGACCGCGCTGCTCGGCGGTCACTGCGGTCTGCTGACCGCGGTGCGTCGCGGCGACCCGGGTACCCGCGCGGTGCTCGACCGGGTCCTGGACGCTGGCTTCCTGCAGGTAGACCTAGCGCCGCTGCCCGCTGATCAGTCAGCGGACCTCGTCAGGGACCTGCGGCCCGACCTGTCGCTCGCCGCCGTGACCAGGCTGGTCGAGCGCGCTGGCGGCAACCCGTTGCTGTTGCTCGAATTGGCCAGGACGCCGCAGCCGTCGCCGAGCCTGCGGTTGCTGCTCGCGGCCAGGCTGCGGTTGCTGAGCCGGGTCGGCCGGGACGCGTTCGGCTTGCTGGCGCTGGCCGGCCGCCCGCTGCCGGTCGAGGTACTTGGGCAGGCAGGCATCGCAGACCTGCTCGACGCCGACCTGGCGATCCCCGTAGCCCAACCCGCCCACCCCGTAGCCCAGTCCGCCGAACCCACCGTGCACACCGAACCCACCGAGCACACCAAACCCACCGAACCCACCGAACCATCAGCCGTGTTCTCCTTGCGACACGCCCTCCTTGCCGAGGTCGCCATCGAGATGCTCGATCCAGCCGAGCAACGCGCGCTGCACGCCAGGCTCGCCGAGGTTGCGACCGCCCAAGGCGAGGCGGCAAGGCACTTCGCGCAGGCTGGTGCCGACGACCGCGCGCTCGCCGCCGCGCTCAGGGCGGCGGACCAGGCGACTAGGCCGGGCGAGCGCGCTAGCCACCTGGCACTCGCCGCGTCGGTCGCCGCCGGACCTCGGGCCGACGAACTTCGGCTGCGCGCCGCCCACGCGCTCGACGAAGCGCACGACTGCGCCGGAGTGAAGGCCGTTCTCGGCACGCTGACCAGCCCCGACCCAGAACTAAGGGCCTGGAGCCAGTTGCTGCTCGCGCGCGGAGCCTGGGCGGCGGGCGACCTGGACGCCCTGCGAACCGCCTTGACCCAAGGACTCGATCTGGTGGCGGGAACAGGCAGCGAGGTCGAAGTCAAGCTCCGGATCGAGCAGTCCCGGCTGCCGATCTTCATTGACTGCGATCTGGCCGAAGGCCTTGCGATGGCCAGGGCGGCGTTCAGCCTCGCCCGGCGAACCGGCGTCGACGTACCGCGGGCTGAGTACCTGCTCGGCACCGCGCTCGCGGTCGCCGACGAACCAGGTGGCGGCGAGCACCTGGCCGCGGCGCTGGCCGCTGCCAGGAAGGCCGGAGACGTGCCCACCGAGTTCGTTGCCGCGAACAACCTAATCAGCCACCAGGAGTCGGCCGGCTCGCAGCAGCAGGCGCGCGCGGTCGCACTGGACATGATCGGCCGGGCCGCCGAGCTTGGCCTCGGCTACTGGGAATCGGCGATGCGGGCGACCGTGGTGAACCTGGACGCCCACGCCGGCGCCTACCACCAGGTCATCGACGCCGCTGAGGAACTGCTCGGCCAGCCACTCGAGGCCCGCACGAGGGACATGCTGGTCGAGTGCCTCGGGCTGGCGCTCACCGACCTGGGCCGCACCGACGAAGCGATCAGGCGCCTGGAGGCCGAACGGTCCACCGTCAGCGCCGACTACCGCGGCCACGGGCAGTTGCTGTGGGTGCTGGCCGAGGCCTCGCTCTGGAGCGGGCGCCCTGATCGCGCGATCGAGTTGCTCGACGCCTTCTTTGACGGCCCGGCGGATGACCCCAACCGCATGCTCGGACTGGTGACCAGAGCTTGGGCCCGCGTCGAAGCCGGCCAGGATCCCGGCCCGCCGGTCCCGCCGCACGAGCGGCCTATGCTGCTCGGGGCCCGCCCGGAGACCGAGGCGCTCCGGCTCTTTCATCTCGGTGATTACGCCGCTGCCGTCGAGCCTTTCCGGCAAGCGGCCGGTTTCTGGGCGCCTTATCACCGGCGCGGCGAACTGCGCTGCTCCTGGGCGGCCGGGGAGGCGCTACGGCTAGCGGGCGACCTGCCGGCCGCGGTCAGCCAGCTTGAACTGGCCGAGTCGCTCGCCGCGCAGATGTCGGCCGCGCTGCTACTCGCACGGGTTCGCCGATCGCTGCGAGCGGCTGGACAGCGCCGTTCGGCACCAAGGTCAGGACGGCGCGGCGGGCTGACCGACCGGGAACGGCAGGTGCTTGAACTGGTCAGCAAAGGCCTGACGAACGCTCAGATCGGGACGAGGCTCGGGATCACGCAGCGCACAGTCGTCGCGCTGATCAGTTCGGCCGTCGCCGAGCTTGGCGCGGCCAACCGCAGCCACGCAGCCACGCTGGCCGCCAGGCAGTGACGTGAGCACGCAGTCGTTCATCGTGCTCGAAGCCGCCGGGCACGCCGACTTCGATCACGTCCGCGCCGACCTGGCTGCGCGAGGGCTCACGGTCAGTCCGGCGTTCGAAGACGCTGCGCCGGGGATGGCGTGCGCCGCCGAGGTGCGCGACAGCCGGACCGCGCAGCACGCGGTGCTCGCCGCGCTGGCCGGCGCCCACTTGGTCGTGCTGGCCTGCGCCACGCGCGAGGTGATCGACATGCTGTGCGAGGACCTGCGCCGGCTGGGCGTCCTCGATCACCGCCTGGCCCCTGAGCAGTCCGCTGAGCGCAGACTCACCCCAGCCGAACGCGCCCTGGTCGAGCGCCTGCTGGCCGGCGACTCGCTCGGCGAGGCGGCCAAGGCGCTGCACCTGTCCAGGCGAACCGCCGACCGCAGGCTCGCATCGGCCCGGCGGACCCTCGGCGCGGCCACCACGGCCGAAGCGCTCGCGATCGCGGTTCAGACCGGCCTGCGCCCACCGCACCCACCCGCTTAGCCCCTTGCCGGGGCGTCGCAAGTTGGCGCAAATGTGCGATGAGCAGGCGGGGAGCCCGTTCCTACGCTGCTCTCATCTTGCTCGACGACGATAGGGGAAAGCATTGCTAGGGGTTAGCCTGCGAATCGGCCGGAGCATGAGCGCGCTGTCGGCGGGGCTGCTCACGGCCGTGGCCGCGGTCGGCGTGGTGGCCGCCCCGCCGGCCAGCGCCGCGGTCACCGGCTCGATCGTTTATTTGAAAAATGGCAACGTCTGGATCGCCCACGCCGACGGAACGCACGCCCGCCAATTCACTTTCGCCAAGTACAACTGGGCGTCGCCTTCGGAATCCGACAACGGCACGATCGTGGTCGCGGGCGGCCTGGACACGACCGCCAACGGCATCGAGTCGGTGCCAGGAGCGGAAATCTACCGGTTCGCGCCCAACGGCAATCAGATCGGCGGCCCGATCCCGACCTGGGGCACCTACTCCTCCCTGGCCTGCCCGACCATCGCGCCGACATCGGTCGAGGTCTCACCCGACGCCTCGAAGATCGCCTACGGCGACTTCCTGTGCGGCGATCCGCAGTTCACCGCGCTGTGGACCCCGGCGACCGCGACCAAGCTCGACTTCCCCCACCAGGTCGACGGCCAGGTTGATTTTTTCGAACCCCACTGGGTGAACAATTCGACGTTCGTCGTCTCCCACTTCGGCCTGCCAGTCTCCGATGACGATGCCCGCTGGTACACCCACGGCGTCACTCAGGCCGACGACACCGGCTACAAAGGCTGGAACTGGGCGGCGATGACCGGCACTGGCGCGCAGGCGGTGATCACCCGAGCCGGGGACAAGATGGCGGTGTTGGAGGACGACGCGGCGTCCTGGACCGACGGCAAGCCGCGCTCGTTGCGGTTGTGGCTGTTCACCGGCAAGAACGTGCCGACCAACTGGAACGAGCGATGTGATGTCAAGCTCAGCGCGACGCAGACCTCCGTGCCGCAAGACCTGCACCCGAGCTTCTCGCCCGACGGGAGCGAGCTGATCTGGGGCGACAACCGCGGCGTCGAGGAAGCCTCGGTAGCCAACCCGGCGAGCTGCGCGAGCATCACGCCGCATCTGCTGATCCCAGGCGGCTACGAGCCGTTCTTCTCGGCGGGCAGCGAACAGCCCGGCGCGGCCACCCCGCATCAGCCCGGCCTGTTCTTCCCGCACGCGGTGTTCAGCTTCGCGCCGGCCAGCCCGGCGGCGCATGCCAAGGTGAGCTTCAACGCGTCGAAGAGCTGGGAGACCCGCGGCTCGATCGTGTCCTTTACCTGGACGTTCGGCGACGGCGGCAAAGCCAGGGGCAAGAAGGTCAGCCACGCCTACGCCAGGGCCGGAACCTATACGGTCTCGCTCACCGTGCGAGACAGCCACGGTTTCCGCGCCACGATCAAGCACAAGGTCAAGGTCAGAAAGTAGTCACGATCACTCGGCTCGCCGGGCCGCCGCGCTGGGCCTGAAACACTGTCGGTTAGCTTTCGGCGGGGATTGGCGGGGCCCAGCGTGGTCGCGGTATCAAGCAGAACGGGTGGCCGGCCGGGTCGGCGTAGACGCCCTGGCCACCCAGCTTGACCGCGCCAAGCGCAAGGACTCGCGGGTCCGCCGCCGCCACGTCCTCGACCATGATGTCGAGGTGGAACTGCTGCGGCATGCTCGCATCGGGCCACGTGGGTGGCACATGGTCGGGCGCACGCTGGAACGCGAGCCCGGATGACGTATCGCTGACAGCCACCACGACCCAGTCATCGCCGCGGTAGGTAACCGGCAGCCCGAGCAGCGCTGAATAGAAGTCGGCGAGGGCGCCGGGGTCAGGGCAATCCAGAACCACGTGGTGCATCCGTCCGATCATGCCGTCCATCATCCCAGCCAACGCCCCAGGCGAGCGCGACGCCCTGGCATTCCGTCCATCATTTAATTCTGGTATTGACACGAGTTGTCCGGGCGAATTAGGTTGCGTGGGATTACTTAGGGAGCCCTTTATGAGCAGTCCTCAAGATCATGCCGTTGTCCTTGGCGGGAGCATAGCCGGGCTGCTCGCGGTGCGGGTACTGGCCGACCATTATCAGCGAGTCACCTTGATCGAACGGGATCCGCTGCCTGACTTCGGAGAGCACAGGAAAGGCGTACCGCACGGCAAGCACCTGCACGGCTTGCATCCGCGCGGACGCGAAATTTTAGACGAGCTGTTTCCTGGGTTCACCGACAAGATGGTCGCCGAGGGCGCGGTGCGCTGCGACATAGTCAACGACTTGCGATTCCAACTCTGGGGCCATCAGCTCTTCCAGGCGCCGATCGGGCTGCCGGCACTGCTCTTCGGCCGGCCGTTCCTCGAGGGCCACATCCGCGAGCTCGTGAATGACATCCCCAACGTGAACGTGCTCTACGGCCATTCCGCCGCGAACCTGACCGCGAGCGATGACCGGCGCCGGATCACCGGAGTCCAGGTCGACGGCCCAGGTGGCAAATCCGACGTCATGACCGCTGACCTGATTGTCGACGCCACCGGCCGGGGTTCGCGCGCAGCCGCCTGGCTCACTAGCCTCGGCTACCAGGCACCGGCCGAAGACCACGTCAGTGTCGGCATTGGCTATTCGACCAGGCACTACCGACTGCGCCCAGACGCGCTCAACGGTGACGCGGCCGTCCTGTCAGCCGGCACGCCCGCGATCCCGCGCACCGGGATCCTAGCCTCGATCGAGGGCGGGCGGCACATCCTCACGCTCGCCGGCATCCTCGGTGATTTCCCGCCCGTCGATCCGGCCGAGTTCGATGAGTTCACCACCACGCTGCCATTCGACGACATTCCGCTCGCGCTCAAGGGCGCCGAGCCACTCGATGACCCGGTGCCCTTCCGGTTCCCGGCCAGCGTGCGGAAACGCTACGAGCGACTGCGCGACTTCCCCACCGGGCTCATCGTGATCGGTGACGCGGTGTGCTCGTTCAACCCGATCTACGGTCAGGGCATGACAGTCGCGGCCATGGAGGCACTGACCTTGCGCCAGATACTCCAGGCGGGCGCGATAGATCAGCCGCTGCGTTATTTCAAGGCCATCGCCCGCACAGTCAACAATCCGTGGGACATCGCGGTCGGCGCGGATCTGGCGTTTCCCGGCGTGGAAGGTCAGCGCACGGCCAAGGTGCGAATGATCAACGCTTATATGCCCAGGCTGTGCGCCGCTGCCGCACACGACTTCAAGCTTGCCACGGCCCTGATTCTGGTTTTCGGCCTGAAGGATAATCCGCTGGGACTCATGCGACCGGACCGGCTGCTGCGGGTGCTGCGCGGCAACCTGCGACGTCGGCCGGCCGCATAACCCGGGCTATTCACACAGAACTCACACGTGCTCCGCGCGAGGTCGTGAGGTTTGGCCGGCAGGATGGCCGCGATGCCGCCACATCGCAGCGGCCTGAATCGCCGGAGGTTTGTCATGCGCAAATATCTCACCGGGTTGTCGGCAGCTGGGATCACCGCAGCCCTCGTCCTGACCGCAACGGCTAGCGGCGCCGCGGCGTCGCCCGCCACCCCAGCGTCCCCGCAGGTGGTGACGCTGACCAGCAGCACGTCGTCGTCCGTCGGTCACCTCACGCTGAAGTTCAGGTACCAGGTCGAGCCCAAGGGCAAGATCAAGCCGCTGTCGGCTACGTTCTCCGGCGGGACGCGGATTGGCTTCAAGCATCCGGCGATGCTCCTGTCCCTGAAGCCGATACCATCACCGGCTTCAATCCGAGGCCAGAAGCCAGCTCCAAGGTTCGGCTTCACTATCATCTTGCCGGTACGCAGCGCGAGTCACTTCAGCAGATCGCTACCGGCCCGCCTGCTAGCCATCATCGGCAAAGTCATCTCGGCCGGGCCGCACGGGATCCCGCCAGGTGGCAGCGTGCTTGAGGCGATCCTTGTCTCGGTGACCCGGACCTCGAAGCCGGTCGGCATCTCGACAGTGCTCGGACTGCAGGTCGGCGTCCTGCTTCACCCGGCCCTGCCTTAGGGGCCGACCAATCCCAGACGCGGCCTGGGCAGCAACGCCGGGCCGACGTTGCTGGCAGGGCAGCATCGTCGGCCCGGCGTTGCTGTTAAACCGGACCTAAGCCGTCACCGTCAGCCGTTGTAGGCGGCGATGATGGTCTGGTCGATCTTGCTGCCGCCCGCGTCGCTAGCCCGGACGTGCAGCGATACTCCCTGGCCGACCGATACGTGCGGCATCGTGACGGCGAACTGGCCACCGCCGAGCGCGCGCGCCGCCGCTAGCTTCCAGATCTTGCCGCCGTCGGTCGACGTCCACACCCGGAAGCCGGTCACCGTGGACCTGGGCGTCCCGGCCACCCGCGTCACGGTCAGGATCGCGGTGCTCCCGTCCGGGTGGTTGAGCAGGTTGAGCGGCAGGTGGTAACGCACCAGCAGCAGCGGGATCTGCACCTGGGCCGAACCAGCCGGGGCCCCCGACCGGAACGTCCATGTCGTGCTGGTCTTCACCGAAACCGTAAACACCTTCGACCAGTCGTCGGTGAACGTAAGCCGGTAGGTACCGGTTTTCACCGGCACCCGGAACAGACCGGACTTAGGATGCCCGTCGGTGATCGGATGGTTCCCCAGATACAGGTGCATGGCGTTGGGGGTGCCGAAGCTGCCCAGGCAGTCGAAGCCGTCCGGCAGGTCTTGCAACTCGACGAGGTCGACCTGGATGTACGTCCGCACCCTGGTAGTAGGCAGCGGCGTGCAACCGCTCACCGACAACTTCGTCCCCGAGTACGGCCCGGGCACGAACGGCTGCCGCACCCAGTCGAGCACGTGCTGGCTGCGCGGGGTGTAGGCGGTGAAACCCGGCACTTCGGTGACCCAGAGGCCCTGGTCGTCCTGGCCCTGGAAGGTGAGCGGCGGCACGGCCTCGTCGTCCCAGAGGATCTGCGGCCCGGTGGACACGTAGTCGATGCGGGTTGAGCCGCCTGGCACCGACGCGCCCACGTTCTGCACCGCGAGGAATCCGGCCGGAGTCAGCCCGTACCTGCTGTCCTGCACCAGCGCGGTGTTGCCGTCAAGGCCGTAGAAGTGCACGGTTACTTTCGCCAGCTTGGCTTGCTCGGCCGGGGTTACCGTATAGGCGTCGGTGGCGGGCTTGGCTGGGTTGATCGAGTGGTACAGGTCGTAAGCGAAGAAGGACTTGCTGCTGGGTGGATTGGACAGCCGGAACCATGAGTAAGCACGGAACGTGCCGGTGTGCGCCACCCCGGAGAACCGCACGAACAGCGGCGACGAGGTGACCGGCGGGCCGCTCAGACCGGGGTAATAGAACTCGTCAAGCCCGTCGACCTGCCCGGCGAACGCGCGCTCGACATGAACTCCTTCATTGTCGATGAGCGTCGAGCGCCCGGTCACCGTCGCCGTCGCCGGCAAAGCGGACGCTCCGTCGAGCACCAGGCTCGTGTTCCGCGAGATGTTCAGCTCGGGATACCCGGCGATCGCCTGCCGACCGGACGGGCCGTTGTCTTCGATGACGCCCATGATCCAGTAATGGCCGTCCGGAACGGACAGCTTGACCTGCTTGACCTTGCCCGCCGGCCAGGTGAACGTCACCGGAAACTGCTGGACGAAATCGGGGTCGCTGACATCGAAAATCGATCCGAAGGAGTAAAAATTGCTCGGCGTGGTGCCCGGCAGCGCAGTGGCTTTGACGATCAGGGTGTGGGTCGGGGGACGCAGGTAGAAGCTGATCGGCGTCCTGATCTTGATCTTCCCGTACCGCGCGATGACCTCACCTTCGTACAGGCCAGGTCCCCCGGCGAGCAGCCGAGGCCGGACAAGGAGGTCCATGGAGGCGGTGCCGTACGCGGGGACCCGGACGCTGGTCGCGGTCAGCCGGTATGACCGACTCGGCGCGCGATGCGCGAAGCGCTGGGTCAGCCGGACCGACAGGCTAAGCCGGACGGCGTGGCGGGAGGTGTTTCCCCAGCTCACAGTCGTCCGGACGAGCTTTGTCGAGGTCCCGGCCGCGCCCAGATCGGCGATCGCCGTGATGGCCGTGACCGGATGCGATATCTCGGCGCCGATGTCCACTCGCCCGCCGCCCGCTTCGTAGAAGTCACCGCCGGTCGCCGCGGCCGAGGTGGAGACGATGTCGGCCTTGAGCCGGGCCGGGCTCCAGGTCGGGTGCAGCGCAGCCAGGATTGCCGCTGCCCCGGCGACCTCGGGCGCCGCGAACGACGTACCCGACCCGACCGTGTAGTCGGGGTCGATCGGCAAGCCCAGGCTGGTGCCGGCGGCACGGGCGCCGGTGATGTTAAGACCAGGCGCGGTGACTTCCGGCTTGATCGCGAAGCTGGTCAGGACCGGTCCCCGGCTGGAAAAGGAGACCAGCCGATCGCGGCCGTCCACCGCGCCGACCGCCAGCGCGGCCTTGGCCGAGGCCGGAGATCCGACGGTTTCACCGGACGGGCCGGAGTTGCCAGCGGCGGCTACGAACAGCACGTGATCGACGGTGGTGAGGTGGTTGATCGCTTCGGACTGCGGGTCGAAGCCAGCCGACGGGCCGGCGTCGAAGCTCAGGTTGACGATCCGCGCGCGAGCGGCCGCCCACTGCATTCCGGCGATCGCCTGTGATTCCGTGCCGGAACCTTGATCGTTGAGCACTTTGCCGATCACCAGGCGCGCCCCGAACGCCACGCCGCGCCGGGCTCCGGCGGACGCGCGCCCGGTCCCCGCGATCAGCGCGGCGACGAACGTGCCGTGGCCAACCCGGTCGTCGACCGCATTGACTTGCTTGCTCGTGAAGTTCCGCTCGGCCACGATCTGACCGCGCAGATCGGGGAACGCGGCGTCCACGCCCGTGTCGAGCACCGCAACCTTGACGCCCTTTCCTGTGTCGCCGACCCGCCACGCCACCGGCGCTCCGATCTGCACGAGGTTGTGATCGAGCACTACTCGACCGGAGGCCAGGTCAGCGAGCACGCGAGGAGAGACGGCGTCGGTGACGTGAATCGTCCGGTCGAGCCAGAGGTAGCTGATCCCGCCGGTCGCCTGCGGCCTGACCGGCCCGGCGCGCGTCACAGCCGAGGCCATCGCGGCCAGCACGCCGCCTACTTTGACCGCGGTCCTCCTAGGCTCGGTGGCCGCGATCGCGCTGATGCTGCCAAGCACGGGCCCGCGCGCAAGCTCGGGCAACGCGACCAGACCGGATGGGTGACCTTGGATGATCAACGGCAGAGAGGCGCGATGCGCATCGTCGTCGCCATTGCGAATCAACGTCGTCACGTTGAACAGCGCCGGATCGAGCACCCGCCCGATCAGCGGCGCGACGTCAGAGGGCACCACCTCGATGTCGCCCCGGGTGTCGACGAACTTGGTGAAGAAGATCGGCCTTCGTTCATGCCGTGGCGCTATCGTCACCAGCGGCGGGCGGCCGCGCGCGGTCGTTGTCACGTGGACGACATCACCGGTCACCAGCGTCACCGTCCACGAGTGGCCAGCGGGCAGCAGGGCCGGGCCGGTCTGCACCCGGTGTACCGACGGGTGAGCACGGGCTCCGCTCGCAGCGTGGGCTAGTCCGACCCCGGCGATCCCGCTCAGCGAGAGCGCGGCGACGGCGGTCAAGCGGGCGGCTGCTGAACTGATGCTTCGCACGAGAACTGCTCCTTGTGCCGAGGACCGATCATCGAAGTATCTAGACGCCTCAAGACCGCGATTTGGTTTCGGTGCAGATGCCGCAGATGTGTCTTCACCCCAGCGAACGCGGGAACGATCGCCAGCCCGGACTTCGGCGTCGGCACTGCGCCGGAGCACATCGACTCGTGGGCGGCTGGACTGGCTGGCCTGCTTTCTTTCTTCCGCCGAATCGCCTGGCCGGGGAGCCCAGATACCCTTCCGATGCCGGCGCTACGCCCGCGGCGGTCTGAGCCCGTACCCGGCGAACCAGCCCAGCAGCTCCGGTCGTGAGGTTTGGGCGAGCCTGCCTCCGGCAAAACGGGCGTCGTCGGTGACCTCGGCGACGCTATAGCGCGGCGGGCTGAAGCCCGACGCTTCGTCGTCCGTGCCGAACTCGGCTTCAGCCAGCACGAGTCCGTCCAGGGGCGGGTCGAAGACGTCGATCGCCAACGGCGGAACGCTGGCCCGGGTCTTGGACAGCCCGGCCGCAGGCAGGGCGACGAGCAGGTCGTACTCCTCGCGGGACAGGTAGATGTTGGTGATCAGGCCGCGGACCGGTCCGGGTCGGCTGGCGGGTATTTTCTGGGTGAGTTTGAACTCGCTGGTTCCGCTGTCCAGATACTCAACCCGGCGAAGCCGAAGGCGCGTGCCGGTCAGGTACCTGTCGATGATCCGGCGCGGGGCGGCGGCAACCTCTGGCGGCGGCGCGGCCAGCAGGAACCGGCGTTCCCTCTCGACCCGCGCGTACTTGCCGTCGCGTATCGGCTCTGGTGCAGGCACGCCGTTCTCCCCTGTCGTTGGCCGGCCCGTGGAGTTGGCCTGCCCGTGGCGGCCGCTCGTGGCTAAGGTATGGGGCCATGGTTGTTTCCAGCTACATTTCGCCGAAAGCAAGCAAGGGCCAGCCAAGCTCCATCGAAGGACGTGGGCTGGTGGCCGTCGCCCCGATCGGGAAGGACGAGATCGTGGCGATCAAAGGCGGCCACATCGTCGACACAGCCACCATGAACGCGCTGCCCGAACGACTCCGCAACTCCGACGTGCAGATCGCCGACAGCTTTCACCTGGTCGCGCTCGAAGAGGCCGAGTACGAGCCGGTCATGCTCTTCATCAACCACTCGTGCGAGCCCAACGTCGGTTTCGCCGGCAACATTGTGCTCGTCGCGATGAGGGACATCAGCCCCGGCGAGGAACTGACGACCGACTACGCCCTATTCGACGACTACGACGGCACGATGCGATGCCAGTGCGGCACGCCGTCCTGCCGCCACACGATCCATGGCCGCGACTGGCAGCGCCCCGACCTGCAACACAAGTACGGACCCTATTTCTCCTCCTATTTGCTGCGCCGCCAGCACCCCAGCCCCAGCGTGGCCTGACGACACGGGCTGCAACGCCGCCCCGCCCCCGGCGTGCCTGGCGCGCCCGCGGCGCGGCGTGGCGGATCGGGGGCTGCTTCCCGCTGCCGGTGGCGGCTAGCGGTGGCGGTGAATCCGTACGGGATGCGAAGCTTGCTGAGATGCGAAGGCCGCTCACCGACGAGATCCCTCTGATACGCCGCGGAGCCGAGATAGATCGGATCATCGCGAAGCTCAGAGGGCCAGTGCCCGCTGCGTTCGTACTGGCAGGGGCGGCCGGCGTGGGCAAGACGCGGCTGGCGTCCGAGGCGGCGAAGTCAGCGGCGCAACTTGGCTTCTCGACCGCACAGGCGGTGGCGTCGAGGGCAGCCGCGTCGATCCCGTTCGGCCCGTTCGCGCCGTTCCTGCCAGAGGCCCAACCCGCCGGCAACCTGCTTGGCCTGCTGAGGCAGGCCAGTGACGCGATCGCGGGCCGGGCCGGGCCAGACCGGAAGCTTTTGCTGCTCGTCGATGACGCCCAGCATCTCGACGACGGCTCGGCTGCCCTAGTGCAGCAGCTCGTGCACGCACGGACCTGCAGCGTGCTGCTCAGCGTGCGGACGCCGGGGCCGGCGCCTGACCCCGTCACCGCGCTGTGGAAGGACGGCCTGGCGGAGCGGATCGACCTCGTCTCCTGGACCGAGCCTGAGACCGAAGAGATGGTCGCGGCCGTGCTCGGCGGGCCGGTCTCCCGCAGCACCGTCAGGCAGCTGTGGGAGGTCAGTCGCGGCAACGCCTTCTACCTGCGTGAGCTGCTCATCGGCACCGCGGGTTCCGGCGCGCTGAGCGAAGCCGACGGGATCTGGGCCCTGCATGAGCCGCTGAGCGCTCCCGATCGGCTCGTTGAACTGGTGGCCTCCCGGCTCGCCGGCCTCGCACCGGAGACAATCGCGGTGATCGAACTGCTGGCGATCGGCGAACCGCTCGGGATGTCGATGCTCGAAAAGCTCGCCGGTCACGACGGCCTGGACGAGGCTGAGGCGCAGGGTTTCGTCCTTGTCGAGCAGGACGAGCGGCGCATCGCCGCCCGGCTGGCCCATCCCATCTACGGCGAGGCGGTGCGTCAGAGCATGCCGCGCTCACGCCTGCGCCGGCTATCGGGGATGCTGGCGGTCGCCGTCGAAACCACTGGCGCCCGACGACGCGAGGACTTGCTGCGGCTTGGACGCTGGCAGCTTGACGCCGGCGGCGGGGGTGACCCGGTGCTGCTGACCAGAGCCGCCCGGCGGGCTCAGGACATGTTCGACATGGAACTGTCCGCCCGGCTCGCGCAGGCGGCCCTGGATGCTGGGGCTGGCGTCGAGGGCGGCCTGCTGCTCGGCGAGGCGAAATTCCGCTCGGGCCGTCACGCCGAGGCCGAATCCGTGCTCGCCGCGGCGGCCGAGCTGTGTCAGACCGACCGGGACGTGGCCAGGATCGCGAACGCACGGGCGTACAACCTGTTCAACTCGCTCGACGCCACGGCCGCCGCCACCGTGCTCGACGACGCTCTGGCGATTGTGAGTGACGAAGCGGCCCGGCTTCAGCTGCTCGGCAGGCTGGCCACGAACAGGGTGATCGCGGGCGACCCTGAGCGCGCGCTGGCGGTGGCGGCACCGCTGCTCGCCAGCGACGACAACGCGATCTTCTGCCGGGGAACCTTCGTGTCCGCGATGGCGCTGGCCTTCACCGGCCGCTGCGAGCAAGCCGTTGTGCTCGCCCATGAGGGCCTGCGGCGACACCGCGAGACCAGCGGGCTGACGCAACTGCCAGAGGTTCAGCTCATCGGCGCCGTGTTCGGGCTCACCGCCGCCGGCCGGCTGGCGGAAGCAGAAGCGCTGGCGGGCGTCTGCGAAAATGCCTGCCTGGTCGCCGGCGACATGGAAGGGCACGCGACGGGCCTGCTCATGACCGGGTTCGTGCTGATCGAGCGCGGTCAGCTCGCGCGCGCGTCGAGCGCCTTCCGCGACGCCGCCTCGGTCAACCGCAATCTGCACGATCTCGGGGCCCTGCGCTGGTGCCTGTCGGGCGCCGCGCTCGCCGAGGCGATGAGCGGGCACGCTGACCGGGCCGTCGCCGCCGCGGCTGAGCGGGATGAGCTGCCCACCGGATCGCTGGCGGTCTACGAGAGCGATCTCATCGAGCGCAGCCGAGCGTGGGTGTGCGTCGCGACCGGCGAGTTGTCGCGGGCGCAGGAGATCCTGACCGAGGCGGCGAATCGCGCGGCGGCATCCCATATGCGGATCGCCGAGGCCCGCGTTTTGCACGACATCGCCAGGCTGGGGCAGCCGGGGCTCGTGTCGGCCCGCCTGGCCGAGCTGGCGCAGATCGTGGAGGGGGTTTTTGTCCGCGCGCTAGCCGATCATGCCGCGGCTTTGGTCGCGGGCACCGGCTCTGGTCTTGAAGCCGCCGGGCGCGCGCTCGACGCAGCCGGGGCGTCACTGCTGGCGGCTGAGGCGTACCTGGCCGCGGCTCGCGCCTACCGCGATGCGGGCCTTGCCCGCCCGGCCAGCGCGACGGCCAGGTTGGCCGACAGTCTGATCGCCGCGTGCGGCGACGTCAGGACGCCAGCGCTAGCGACGAGCCGCATGACGGAACGGCTCACCAGCCGTGAGCGCGAAATAGCCGGCCTGGCGGCGGCCGGGGCATCGAGCCGCGAAATCGCCGCCAAGCTGGTCGTGTCGGTGCGAACGGTGGACAACCACCTGCAGAACGTCTACAGCAAGCTCGGGGTCACAAGCCGCGAGGAACTGGCCCGCATTTTGCGCTCCTGACGGCCAGCGACCGGGGCCGATGGCCGCCGATGGGCGGGCCGGCGACCGGGCCAGCGTCAGTCCGCCGTGGCATGATGGGCGCGGCCTTACCTATGGGGACACCCGATGCAGAACTTCAGCAGGGAACAGGTGCTCGCCATGGCACCCGACGCCGCTGCCGCCAGGGCCGGCCAGGGCCAGGCCTCGGCTGTCAAGTGGCCACGCCTCGGTCATGACGAGCAGGCCGCCTGGGGCGAGTGCCAGGGCAGCGGCGCCAATCCGTACCGATGCCAGGCAGCCTTGAGCGACGGCGCGACCCGGTGTTCATGTCCGAGCCGGAAGCTACCGTGCAAGCATGCGATCGGGTTGTTGCTGCTGCTGGCCGACGGCAAGGTGCCGGGCGCCGTCAGCCCGGACTGGGTCACGGAGTGGCTGGCGGATCGCGCGGACCGGCAGGCCAAGAAGGCTGCCCAAGCACCGAACGCCCAGGCGGCCGACCCAGGGACGCGCAGCGCCGGGACCCCAGCCGACCCGCAAGCCCAGCAGCGCCGGGCGGCCAGCCGGGACAAGAAGGTCGACGGCGGCGTCGACGAGCTTCGCCGGTGGCTCGCCGACCTGGCCCGCGGCGGCCTGGCCGCCGCGCAGTCCCAGCCGTGGCAGTGGTGGGATCAGGTGGCGCGCCGGATGATCGACGCCCAGGCGCGCGGCCTCGCGAACCGAGTACGGCGGCTCGCTGAGATAGCGGCCGTTGCCGGGCACCGGGGCGACTGGCCGGAACGCATGCTCGACGAGATCGGTGCGCTGCAGCTGCTGTGCGAGGCCTGGACCAGGCGGGAAACGCTCCCGCCGCCGACCGCGTCCGCGCTGCGCGCCCGGATCGGCTACACCTCGACGGTCGCCGAGGTTTCGCGGGCCGGGCGCCGGATCACTGATATCTGGGCGGTGCTGGGTCAGCAGGTGTCAGAGGACGGCCAGCTCAGAACCCTCCGCCAGTGGCTGTACGGGGAACGCAGCGGCGAGGTGGTGACCTACCTGGCGTTCGCGGTCACCGGGCAGTCGCTCGACCCCGGCCTGCCGCCCGGAGCGCGGACCGAGGCGACCGTCGCCACGTACTCGGGAAGCCTGCCGCACCGGGTCCTGATCGCCGAACGGCACGGCAGCCGCCAGCCGCTCGGGCCGCTGCCAGGCGCGACCAGCTGGGAGGAGGCGTTCGCCGATGTGGCGGACGTGCTGGCCGTCGACCCGTGGGCCGACTTGCTGCCAATGGCCGTTCGCCATGTCACCGTCCTGCCGCCAACCCGCCCAGCCGACTCGGCCCGAACCCGGGGCGATAGCGACCATCGAGCGTCAGGCAACGGCACCTGGCTGCTCCGCGATCAGGTCGGTCGCGTCCTCCCGATCGCCGCCGCAACCGAAACCCGCTGGCAACTGCTTGCCTTGTCCGGCGGATCGCCGGTCGACGTGGCCGGCGAGTGGGACGGGTTCGCGTTCAGTCCTCAGGCCGCGGCGCCGGCCGGCCATCCCGGGCAGCTCATCGCATGAGTCTGTGGGCGGACCTCGTGGACGCCGCGGTGCTCGGCGCTGCCCGTGCGGCCGTGCCGCCGCCAACGCCAGCGCTCGCCGACGTCGCTGCCAGCAATGTGCGGCCCGGAAACGCGGAGCCCGGAGACCGGCTGCTGAGGCTCGCGGCGGTGGCGTCACGCGCCCGGCGGGCCGGCTACGTACCGGCCGAAACCGACCGGCCACCGCCAGACCCGGCACCGCCCGACGACCGGCCGCCGGTGAGCACAGCGGCCAGGCAGCGCCTTGATGACCTCCTCGCGGATGGCCGAGTCGAACTCGTGATCGAGTGGCTGACACTGCTGGCCCGCACCGGCCGCCGACCACCAGAGGCCCACCTGCCCGCGCTGCTGACCAGCGCGACCGAGCACCAGCAGGTTCGGGACGCGCTCGGGCCAAACCTCGGGCCGCTCGCGGCCTGGCTGGCAGCGGCCAACCCGGCCTGGGACTGGGCCACCGCCGCCGCAACCACCGCAACCACCGCCGGCGAGTCAACGCTGGACTTGAGCACCTGGACCACGTCCAGCCACCGGGCCCGGCGAGACATGCTCGACCGGCTGCGTCGAACTGACCCAGCCGGCGGCCGCGAACTCGTCGCCTCCACCTGGACCGGCGACACGCCGAGGGACCGGACCGCGTTCATCGCCGCGCTGGCGGTTGGCCTCAGCGCCGACGACGAGCCCTTGCTTGACCGCGCTCTGGCTGACCGGCGCGGCGAGGTCCGTCAAGCAGCCGCCGGGCTGCTGGCCCGATTGCCGGATTCAGCGTTCTCCCGGCGAGCGGCCAGCCGGGCCGCCGCAGCGGTGAAGTTCACGGCGCACAACACCCCAGCCGGACCCCAGATGCTCATCACCCCGCCGCCGAAGGCGACGGACGACATGATCGCCGACGGCCTTGACGCCACTGCACCGAAGGGAACCGGCCTGGCGTCCTGGCTACTCCGCCAGGTCGTCGCGGCGGTGCCAGCGGCCTGGTGGACCGAGCACGCCAAGATGTCGCCCGAAGGCTTGCTGGCCGCCGCAAGGACGACCAAATGGGCCGCGGCGCTGGCAGGCGGCTGGATCGAGGCGGCGATCAGGGACGCCCACGTGCCCTGGCTGACCGCGCTGCTCGACCGCTTCGGACAGGCAGACTACGCCACCGCCCTGCCCGAGGCACTACTCGAAGCGCTGCCGACAGCCGAACGGGACAGCTGGCTAGCCGCCCACCCGGACAGCTCGCTATTCGGAGCGGTCGAGCTAGTTCCCTGGCCCTGGTCAGCCACGCTGTCCGCGGCGGCACGAGACCGGATCACCGCCATAGCCCGGTCTGACCCCAGCCGCCCGGCCCGCCGTGACAACCCGTGGCCGAACACCCCGCAGCAGGCACGCAGGCTGCTACGACTAGCAGCCGCCCGGCTTGACCCGCCTGCCATGCCCGACCTGCCCGCGCCCGAGGTCCACTCGCTGCTAGCCGCCGGCTGGGCGGAAATGATGAATACCTTGTCGGTCCGAGCGGCGATGCGCCGCGAACTAGCCGAGGAGCCACCACCGTGACCGTGCCAGAGCCTTCCGGCCCAGAGCCTTCCGGTCCAGAGCCTTCGACCAAGGTGCTGCGGCCGCACGCCGAACGGCAGTACGCCGCCGAACTTGACGCGATCAGCGCCGAGGACGACAAGACAAGGCCGCCGTCCTGGCGGCTGTCGCCGTGGGCAGTGGTGACGTACCTGATCGGCGGCACGCTCCGCGATGGCACGGTGATCACGCCCAAGTACGTCGGCGCCCGGCGGCTTGTCGAAGTCGCGGTGGCGACGCTCGCGACCGACCGCGCGCTGCTCCTGCTGGGCCCGCCCGGAACCGCCAAGACCTGGCTGTCAGAACACCTGGCGGCCGCGATCAGCCGCGACTCGACGCTCCTCGTCCAGGGGACGGCGGGCACCGCCGAAGACGCGGTCAGGTACGGCTGGAACTACGCCAGGCTCATCGCCGAGGGCCCAACCCCGCAGGCGCTGGTCGCCTCCCCGGTCATGACCGCGATGCGAGCAGGCAAGGTCGTCCGCATCGAAGAACTAACCAGGATGCCAGCCGAGGTCCAGGACGCGCTGATCACCGTGCTGTCCGAGAAGACGCTGCCCGTGCCCGAACTAGGCATCGAGGTACAAGCCGTACCCGGCTTCACGCTCGTCGCGACCGCCAATGACCGGGACCGAGGCGTGAACGAGATGTCGAGCGCGCTCAAACGCCGGTTCAACACGGTCGTGCTGCAGCTGCCGGACACCGAGGAGACGGAAGTCGAGATCGTCAGCCGCCGGGTCGGCGAGCTTGGCCGGGCGCTTCAATTGCCCGCCGAGGCGCCCGCGCTGGCCGAGGTTCGCCGCGTCGTCCAGATCTTCCGCGAACTGCGCTCGGGGGTAACCGGTGACGGCCGGACCACCCTCAAGGTGCCCACCGGCACGCTCTCCACCGCCGAGGCGATCAGCGTCATCACCAGCGGCATTACGCTGGCCGTCTACTTCGGCGACGGCCAATTGCAAGCGCAGGACGTGGCCGCCGGGCTGGTCGGTGCGGTGATCAAGGACCCGGTACACGACAGCGTCGCGTGGAACGAGTACCTGGAGGCCGTGGTCAAGGAGCGCGAAGACTGGCACGACCTGTACCGGGCCTGCCGGGAAGTCACGGTCGCGCTGGGATGACCACGACGATACTGGGCGTCCGGCATCACGGGCCAGGTTCGGCCCGAGCGGTGCGCGGCGCCCTGGCCGCCCTCGACCCCGATGTGATCCTGATCGAGGGCCCGCCCGAGGCCGACGCACTCGCCAGCCACGTCAGCGCGCTGACGCCGCCGGTCGCGGTGCTCGCGCACGCGCCGGACCGGCCAGGCCGGGCCGCGTTCTGGCCCTACGCGGACTTCTCGCCAGAATGGCAGGCACTGCGGTATGCCACCGCGGCCAGCCGGCCGGCGCGATTTATCGACTTGCCCGCCGCTGCCACCCTGGCCACCGAGGAAGACCAGGATGAAAAATTGCCGGTGGCGGCCGACCCGCTCGGCTGGCTCTCACGAGCGGCCGGTCACGACGATCCCGAGCGGTGGTGGGAGGACGTCGTCGAGCACAGGCTCGGCGGTGACCCGCTCGAATTGTTCGCCGCGATCGGCGAGGCGATGACCGCGCTGCGCGCCGCCGCGGCGGAGGACGGCTGGTCGCTGACCGCGCGGGAAGGCCAGCGCGAGGCCGCCATGCGCAACGGCATCCGCGCGGCCGTGCGAGCCGGGCACCAGCGGATCGCCGTCGTCTGCGGTGCCTGGCACGTGCCCGCGCTCGCCACGCTGCCGTCGGCCAAGTCCGACGCCGAGGTGCTGCGCGGCCTGCCGACGATCAAGACGCGGGCTACCTGGGTTCCCTGGACGTCGGCTCGGCTGACCCAGGCGAGCGGGTACGGCGCCGGGGTCGCCTCGCCTGGCTGGTACGCCCACCTGTGGCGGGCTCCGGACCGGATCGCCGAGCGGTGGGTGGTCAGCGCCGCGACACTGCTGCGCCAAGCGGACCTGCCCGCGTCCACGGCATCCGCGCTTGAGGCGGTCAGGCTCGCCGAGGCGCTCGCCGCCGTGCGCGGCCGGGCGTTGCCCGGGCTCAGTGAACTCACCGACGCGGTGCGGTCGATCCTCTGCCACGGCGAGGACATGCCGCTGGCGCTGGTCAACAGCAAGCTGGTAATCGGAGAAGAACTCGGCGAGGTGCCTGCCGACGTGCCGGTGGTGCCGTTGCAGGCCGATTTCGAAGCCGAGTGCAGGCGGCTGAAGTTCCGCCCCACGGCGGCCGACCGGGATGTGGAACTCGACTTGCGCAGCGATACCGGCCGGGACCGGTCGCGGCTGCTGCACCGGCTGCGCCTGCTCGATGTGCCGTGGGGCGCCATCACCTCCGCGAGCGGCGAGGGCACCTTCAAGGAAGCCTGGCACCTGCGCTGGCAGCCGGAGTACCTGGTGGCGCTGATCGACCGGGCCAGGTACGGCACCACAGTGCGGTCGGCGGCAACGGCCGTCGTGATCGAGCAGGCCGCCGCCGCCGAACAACTTCCCGCCATCACCCGGCTCGTCGAGGCAGTCGTGCTCGCCGAACTTCCGGGCGCACTGATCGCCGTCACCGACGCGCTCGAGCAGCGGTCGGCGCGAACCGGCGACGTCCAGCAACTGATGGCCGCGGTGCCGCCGCTAGCGCGGGTGCTGCGCTACGGCAACGTGCGGCGAACCGACGCCGACGTGGTCCGCGGGGTGGTGGACTCGCTGCTGATCAGGATCTGCGCCGGGTTGTCCGCGGCGTGCGCGTCGCTCGACGACGACGCGGCCGCCGACATGCTCGCCGCGATCGACGCTGCGGAAGATGCGGTCACGCTCGTCGGCTCAGCCGAGCAGATAGCTGGCTGGCGCTCGGCGCAACTAGCGGTCGCCGACCTGACGATCAGCCACGGCGGCCAGGGCCTGGTGGCGGGCCGGTGCGTGCGGCTGCTGCTCGACGCTGGCCTCCTCGAACCCGAGCAGGCCAGCAAGCGGCTGGCCAGAGTGCTGTCGGCGCGGAGTGTCCCCGCGCAGGCCGTCCGCTGGCTTGAAGGTTTCCTGCGCGGCTCGGGACTGCTGCTGGTACGCGACCATGACCTGTGGCGGCTGCTCGACCAGTGGCTGTGCGGGCTGTCGGCCGAAGTGTTCGACGAGGTGCTGCCGCTGTTGCGGCGCGCTTTCGCGCAGTTCCCCTGGCCAGAACGACGGCAGATGGCTGACCTGGCGCGCACCGGCCCGACCGCGCCGCCGGGATCGGCCGCAGCGGCGTCGGAGGACTGGGATCCGGACCGGGTCAGGCGCGTCCTGCCGGTCCTCGCCGCCGCGCTCGGGGTTCAGCTCGGGGTTGCGAGGCCAGCCGATGCCTGAACGCGACGCCAGCACAGAGCGGGCCCGCCGCTGGCGGCTGGTGCTCGGCAGCCCGGCCGACCTCGGAGCCGACGCCGGCCCGGGCGTCGAAGGGCGGACTGGGGCGGCCGGCGGACTGTCAGAGCGAGACCAGGTCATGGACCGGGCGCTGGCGGCGGTCTACGACAACCGGCCAGAACCTGGCCGCCGCAGCGGCGGACTCGGCGCGTCGGCGCCTTCCGTGCACCGCTGGCTCGGCGACATCCGCACCTACTTCCCCACCCCGGTCGTCCAGGTGCTGCAGCAAGACGCCCTCGACCGGCTCGGGCTGCGCCGGATGTTGCTTGAGCCGGAACTCCTCGCCGCGGTGCAGCCCGACGTGCACCTGGTGAGCACGTTGCTGTCGCTCAAGGCCGCGATGCCAGAAAAGACCAGGCAGACCGCCAGGATCGTGGTCGGGCAAGTGGTGGCGGACATCGAGCGACGGCTGCAAGCTGAACTGCACCGGGCCGTGCTCGGTGCGCTGGACCGCTCCGCGCGCAACCGGCGGCCAAGGCTAGCCGACGTGGACTGGCCAGCCACGATCAGGGCCAACCTGCGCAATTACCAGCCAGGGCCGCGCACGATCATCGCCGAGTACCTCATCGGGCACGCCCGGCGCCGCCGGATCGCCGCGCTCCAAGATGTCGTGCTGCTGGTCGACCAGAGCGGCTCGATGGCGTCGTCGGTCGTCTACGCGGGCGTGATGGCCGCGTCGCTCGCCTCGCTCCGCGCCGTGCGGACCAGGCTGGTCGTCTTCGACACCTCCGTCGTCGACCTGACCGATCAGCTAGCCGATCCGGTCGAGGTGCTGTTCGCCACCCAGCTTGGTGGCGGCACGGACATCAACGGCGCGGTGAGCTACGGCCAGTCGCTCGTCACCAGGCCGACTGACACGATCATGGTGCTGGTCTCGGACCTGATCGAGGGCGGTGACCAGACGGCGCTGCTGCGCCGGATCGGCGCGCTGATCGACAGCGGGGTCAGGCTCGTCGTCCTGCTGGCGCTGTCCGACGACGGCGCGCCGGCTTACGACCACCAGATCGCCGCGGCCTGCGCCAGCATGGGCGCGCCGGCGTTCGCCTGCACCCCCGACCTGTTCCCTGAGATGCTCGCCAGCGTGATCAGGCGAACCGACCTGGCCAGCTTCGTCAGCCGCAACGGCCTGGTCGCCGCTAGCTAGTCCGCACGCAACGTGTCTCATGATCTTGGAAGATTCAGTCGCTATTCGAAGGCAATATTCCAAGATCACGAAGTTGCGTTCGCGTAGGCCGCGGAAAGGGTGGTGGTGGTGGTGTCTGGTCTCCGGCGGCGTCCAGGATGCGATGTAACGCAGATGTAACCACACCTGACCAGCATCGAAGCCGTCCTTTGTCCTTCCATGTGAGGCTTCGGTGTCCTCAGAAAGGATGGGCCATGCCTCATCCTCGGCGCACGGCCAGCCGCTCCATTCTCACTGCGTTGGCGGCCTTCCTGCTTTGCCTGTTCAGCGCCTTGGGCAGCACCGTTTCCGCATCGGCGTCGCCGCACAAGTCCGGGCCGTTCGAGTTGGGCCCGGCGGACTCGCAAGGCGGCAGCATCGCCGTCGAGCGCAACGGCGATCTGGTCGTGGCCTACGACAGCTCTAACCGGACAAGCGTGTGCTTGCTGCATCCAGGCGCGCGCAAGTGCGCACGGGTCACCCGGCTGCGGCCCCTGCTGCACGACACCCTGTTCGGCGTGCCCGAGGTTTTCCAGCCCTCTCCGAACCACGTCGTCGTGCTGCAGGACACCTGCTGCGACAACGCGACCGCTGGCGGCGACCTCCTCTACACCTCAACCAATGGCGGGCGCACGTTCTCGGCACCGGTGCGGGTCGGCACGCTCGGGGTTTCGGCCGCGACACTGATCGGCCGGCGAATCGTGTTCACGGCCCAGGACGACAGGTCGGGCACCCAGGTGGAGAGCATCGGGGTGACCGCCAGCGGGCCCCCGGCCGCGATCGCCACCGCACGCACGAAGACGGCCTTCTCGGTCGCGATCGGCCAGTACAAGGGCGGCGTGCTCGTCGGATCAACGTTCCTCGGCTCGCGGCTGACTACGACCTACGTCGAGTACGCGCCTAAGGGGAAAGACTTCAACGCCTCGAAGTCCTATCGCGACGTGGCTACGTTCGCCGGTGAGGATCTGTTCGCGATGTCCGGCGACGCGCTGCTCACGATCCAGTCGGCCCACCACCGCACCGCCGTCCTGCTGCGGATCTTCAACGGGCGGAGCTTCGGGCCAGCGCACGTGGTGCCGAACACCAGGGGCGGCGGCCCCGAGTGGTTCACGGTCTTCACCGAGCCAGGCGGCACCGTGCACGTCTTCAGCGTGCGCGGCCTGTTCAGGGGTTACGACATGATCGAGGAGTCGACGTCAACCGGCAGATCCTGGAGCCGGCCGCGCGACCTCGGCTTGGCGCTACGCAACGACTTCTTCGACGCCGGCCTCAACGCGCGGGGCCGCGGCATCGTGCTTGGCACCGAGCCCGCGTGGGCCTATCCCGTGCCTTAGCCGGCGCGCGGATCGCTCATCGCGAATCGGACCGCGTCGGAGGCCGGCAAGGCCCGGCCGGCGTCGAGAGCCGCAGCGAACGCGGTGCTGCCGAGCGACTGCTCGGCAGCACCGCGAGTTCTGTCGTACCTGGCCAGGTCGGGTCCTGGGGCCGGTGCCCCGATCTGCTCGCGCAGCGCCTCCGCCGCGCCGGTCAGCACCGCGGCCCGGTACATGTGCCCCTGCCCGGCAGCCACGCCAGCCAGCTCGGCCAGGCTCTCGGCGATGGACCGCAGGTCTCCGATGTTCTCGGCCATCGCGAGGCTGCGCCGGTGGAACGACTCGGCCTCGGTGAAGTGTTTCCTTTCCAAGGCCACCAAGCCAAGGTTGGTCAGCGCGACGACGGCGATCCTCCTGTCCCCAATCCGGTCGCTCAGCTGCAGCGACTCCCGGTGCAGCGAAGCGGCCCGGTCGAGTTCGCCGAGCCTTTGCAGAGCCATCCCGAGATTCGTCAGCGAGCCGGCGATCAGCTTGCGATCTCCGAGCCTGCGCGCGTTGGCGAGGTGCTCCCCAAGCCTGACTGCGGCGAGCTTGAAGTCTCCTTGGTTGATCGCCACCACGCCGAGGTTGCCGAGCACAAGCGTGGCCCGGCGAAGGTCGCCGGCCTCGGTGAACCTGGCGTTGGCCTCGGTGAAGTAGCCGGTCGCCGCGGTCAGGTCATTGGTGTACAGCGCGAGCACGCCGAGGCCGCTGAGCGACCGCGCGACACCAATGGGGTCGTCAGCCGAACGCGCGAGCGACAGCGCCTCGTCGAACATGTGCTGCGCGGCGTCGTTTTCGGCCATTGTGTGTGCCGCCGAGCCCAGGTCGGCCAGGGTGCTGGCGATCCTGGCTGGCTGGCCTAGGCGGCGCCAGATGGCCAGGCTCTCGTGCTGGTACGCACGCTGGGCGACGAGATCGGCGCGGGCGGCGGCCAGCAGGCCAGCACCGTCGAGCGCCGCCGCCCTGGCGCGCGGATCGGCGTTCGGGCCACCCGCGGCCAGCGCGTCGTCCAGCCAGCGCCGGCCAAGGCCCATGTAGCCGCGCACCTTCCAGAACGGGGCAAGTCCGGCCGCCAGCTCCAGCGCCAGGCCCAGCCGCTGGATCTTGGCAATCCGGGACGGACAGGCTCCATTCCAGGGCGGCGACCAGGTTGTCGTGGTCGGCGGAGATCAGGTCAAGCCAGGCACCCTGGTCGGGTCCGTCCAGGTCAGCCTGGCGCACAAGACCCAGCGCCCAGGCGGCCAGCCGGCTGCTGACGAGCATCAGCTCTCCCGCCTCATCAAGGCGCATGCTGGCGTACTGCCTGACCGACTCGAGCATGCCGTAGCGCATGGCGCCGAGGTGCTCGGTCGTCGTCAGCAATGACCGCTCGGCCAGGGCGGTGACCGCATCGAACACCGAGCTTTCCGGCAGCGGGCCGCCCGCGCATACCGCCTCGACGGCATCGATCGTGCAGCTTCCGGCGAATACCGTGAGCCTGCGAAAGCACGCCTGCTCGGTTTCGGTGAGCAGGCCGTGACTCCACTCAAGCGCGGCTCGCAGCGTCTGATGCCTCGGCAGCCCGGTCCGGCTCCCGCCGGTAAGCCACCCGAACCGGTCATCGAGCCGCGCGGTCAGTTGCCCGGCCGTCAGGACGTCGGCTCGGGCGCCGGCCAGCTCGACGGCGAGCGGCATCCCGTCCAGGCGGCGGCAGAGCTCTGCGACGGCTGCCACGTTCGCGGCCGTCAGCGTGAAGCCGGGCCTGGCCAGCTCGGCCCGGTCGCAGAACAACCTGACCGACTCCGAGCGCAGCGCGGCAACGGCGTCGAGTTCGCCAACCCCCGGCACGCTCAGCGGCGGTACCGGCCAGATCGCCTCGCCGCCCACCCGCAGTCTGACCTGGCTAGTGACCAGGATCCGCACCGCGGGGCAGCCGGCCAGCAACATGCCGGCGACCTCGGCAGCCGACGCGAGCAGGTGTTCGCAGTTGTCGAGCACCAGCAACGCTTCGCGATCCCTGAACTGCCCCGTAATGAGGTCGGACAGCGGCCGGTCAGGTTCCTCGCGCACCGACAGCGCCGACGCGACGGCCGACAACACGAGTTCGGGCTTGGGCACGGAGGCGAGCTGGACGAGCCGGGCGCCATCGGCGAACCTCGGCGACAGGTCGGCCGCCGCGCGAAGCGCCAGCCGGCTCTTCCCCGAGCCGCTCGGCCCGGTCAGCGTAACCAGCCGGGCCTGGCCGAGCAATTCGCCGATGCGCGCCAGCGCGTCCTCGCGCCCGATGAACAGCGTGGTCTCGGCAGGCAGCCGAACCCCTGGCCCGTCCGCAGGGGTAGCAGCACCCGGCTGCGCCTGCCCGCCAGCGACGTCGGCCGGAGGATCGCCTGCCGCGCGGGCATCCGGATCGGCCGTCGTGGGGCGCTGTGCGGATGGGCGCCAGCTCAGGCTCGGGTCCTGGCGCAGCAGCGCCTCGTGCAGCCGGCGCAGTTCCGGCGTCGGGTCAATTCCGAGTTCCTCGGCGAGCCTGGCTCGCAGCCGCTCGAACGAGTCCAAGGCGTCGCCCTGACGTCCGCACCGGTACAGCGCGAGTATCTCCAGGCCGCAGAGCCGCTCACGCAACGGATGGCGCGCGGTGAGGCCGTCGAGCTCGGCGATCACGGCGACGTGCCGACCGCAGGCCAGGTCCGCGTCGAGCCGGTCCTCAAGCGCGGTGAGCCTGGCCTCTTCCAACCGGTGGATATCTGCCTGGGCGAATGCCATGTCGGCGACGTCGGACACGGCCTGGCCGCGCCAGAGCGCGAGCGCGGAGCGCAGCGTCGCGGCCGCGTCTTCCGGTCGTCCCGCGGCGAGCTGAACGCGACCGCGGTCTGCCATCGACAGGAACCGCTCGGCGTCGATGTCACCAGGCGCGACGTCGAGCCGGTAGCCGGGCGGCTGGGTGACGAGGGCGCTGGCCGCGTTGCCGAGCGAGCGCCTGAGCCTGGCGATGTAGACGCGGAGGGTAGCCGCGCTGTGCGGCGGCGGGTGCCCTGACCACAGGTCATCGGCCAGCCGGTCGGCGGACACGATGCGATTGGCCGACAGCACCAGGCACGCGAGCAGGGTCCGTTCCCTGAGACCGCCGAGATCGACTACCTGGCCATTGTCAACGACCTCGATCGGCCCGAGTATCCCGAACCCATCACCGTGCCTGACTCGATCCTGCCTGGTCATGGCAAGCTCACCACGACCATCATGGCGCTCACGTTACAACGGCGCCAGCCGGCAGAAGCATGCAGTGCAAGGGACTGACCGCGAAGGCGGGTCGAGTTGTTATCGGGACCACCCGCGCCGGTGACGGCCAGCCTCCGCGATCATGAAATCGCGGTTACCACGGAGTCTCAGCCGCGATATGCGACAGCCAGGCTCCGTGATCATGACCGGAACCTTGATCGCGGAAACAAAACCGCGCCCTGCTCCACGATCCGCCGGGCCCAGCGATCTCCGGCTCCTGGGTAGTCCGGTCCGAGCATTACCAACCGCCGCTAGCCATCGGACCTATGCTGATCTGATTAGTGCGACTCGGGAAAGGCCAGAATCGTGGCGGCCAGGCCATGGGAGCACGCGGACCAGGCCAAGGCCGCGCTGCGGACGATCATGGACGACCCTGACCTGGGCGTGGCGGTCCTGTCGAGCGGCCGACTGGCGGCCAACGTGCTTGAGGACCTCCTGCCAGAAGCGCCGAGGGAGCGCGCGATCCTGGTGCTGGCGGCGCAGGCCGGCGTAGCGCAGGCGCTGCGCGACCACCTCGCGCAGGGTCTGGACGACGCGACCGCGATCAGCCTCGCCGTCACCTCGCTCGAAGACAACTCTCCGCTCGATCGTGACTCGTGCGAGTGGGTGGTGACGCAGATCGCCGTCGCGATCGGGATCGCGGCGGCGCCGGTGCCAGCCGCCGACCAAAGTCGGCCCGAGCCCGCCACTCGCCTGCTCGTCAGCCGGGCCGACGAACTGCCAGCGACGGTGACCGCGATCGTAGACGCGCCTTCACCGCCGCCCCCTCCGGTGGTCGCGCCGGTCATCGCGCCGAAGCGGCCGCCCAAGCGCAAGAAACGCCAGCAGCAGGCGGTCAACTGCGCCGCGTTCAGCGCGGACGGACGACTGCTGGCCACCGGTGCCGATGACAGTTCGGCCTCGCTGTGGGACGCGGGCACCGGGGCACTGCTGCACCGATTGGCCGGCCACAACGGCCAGGTCCTGTCGGTGGCGTTCAGCCCGGACGGAGAATTCCTGGCTACCGCGACCGCCTACGACGTCGCCAGGTTGTGGAATGTCGGCACCGGCACGCTGGCGCGAGACGTCACATCCGGGCCGACGTGGCATGTGGCCTTCAGCCCAAATGGGCAGCTACTCGCCGCCGCGGGCGGCAGCGCATCACAGCCGGCCGGAGTCGCGGCCCCGGCGGTCACCGACATCGCCGCCAGGCTCTGGTACGTGGCGACTGGCGCGCTCGCTGGCAGCACAGCGGGCTCCTTTCTCGGGCACGCGGACGCCGTAGCGTTCAGCGCTGATGGCAAGCTGCTGGCGACTGCAGGCCCCGGTAGCGCGGCGAGGTTGTGGAACGTCGCGACGGGCATCCAGATCCGCAGCCTGCCAGTGAGCTGTCATGCGGTCGCTTTCAGCCCGGACGGCCGGCTGCTGGCCACGGCGGGCGCGGCCGAGGTCGCCCGGTTGTGGGAGGTCAGCACCGGCAAGCCGGTGCGCGCGGTGACGGTCGGACCGGCGCGGGACGTGGCGTTCAGTTCCGACGGCCAGTTGCTCGCTACCGCCGGCGGTGGCCGAGCACCGGCGACGGGCGTCGCAGCGGCCGGCCCGGCCGACAACTCGGCCTGGCTGTGGCAGGTCTCGACCGGCGCCATGGTGCGGGAACTGGCCGGGCACACTGGCCAGGTGCAGAGCGTGGCCTTCAGCACCGATTCGAGCCTGCTCACGTCGGCCGCGCGGGACGGGACCACGCGGGTGTGGCATCTCAGGTCGGCCGACCTGGCCTCGCGGGTCGTGGGCGGCGAGTGATGGACCTTTCGGTCAAGCCGCTGGGACCGCAGGAGTGGCCCGCGCTTGAGGGCCTCTTCGGCAAGGCCGGTGCCTCGAACGGCTGCTGGTGCATGTACTGGCGGATTGGCCCGCGTTACCACGAGCGACCCCGCATAGAGAACAAACAAGACCTCTGCGAGCTCGCGCACTCCGGCCACGCGCCCGGCTTGCTCGCGTTCGACGGCGACGACGCCGTCGGCTGGTGCGCGCTTGCACCCCGAGCCGAGCTGAAGTGGCTGGCTCGGGCCAAGTACTTCCCTGCGGTCGATGACCTGCCGGTGTGGTCGATCCCATGCTTCTACATCCGGCGTGGCCGGCGCGGCCAGGGTGTGACCGGAGCGCTGATCGAGGCCGCCGTCGCGGTCGTTGCCCGAGCCGGCGCGCCGGCGCTTGAGGCCTACCCGGTCGACACGACGGTGCCAGGGCACACCGGCAATTTGTTTCGCGGGATCGCATCGACGTTCGCCAAGCACGGCTTCGAGGTCGTGGCCAGGCCTAAGCCGGATCGCCCGATCATGCGAAGGCGAACGCAGAGCACATAACACACGCTTGAGTCTTCGATCTCGGCTGAGATCATAGATATCCATACTGGATGTCTATGATATCGTTGGCCAGTAAGAGGAAGGTGTTTGCCGTGACCATGATCAAAACCCCCATCGAGATCGACCAGGAGGCCTTGACGATAGCCGCCGAGGTACTGGGTACCAAGACGAAGAAGGACACCGTGAACGCAGCCCTCCGCGAGGTAGGTCAGCGGCTCGTGCGGCTACGCGCTCTCTCCAGGCTCGGCGAGATGGCCGATCGCGGCGACTTCGACGAGTTCCTTGGCGACAAGGCCGCGTACCGGAAGTGACACCAGCCTTGTACCTGATCGACACGTCAGGGCTCTTCAGGATTCTTCAAAGCGAGTTGCGGAAAGCCTGGGCTGACGAACTCGCCGCGGGCGTGATCGCCATCTGCCCGATTGTCGAACTGGAGTTTCTTTTTTCGGCCCGATCGCTGGCGGACCGGATGGACAAGCGGCGGCTGATGCATGACCTGTTCTGCTGGGTGCCGATGCATGAAAGCGCCTACGACCGAGCCGACGAGGTTCAGCAATTGCTCACCGAGACAGGAACGCACCGGTCGGCTGGTCCAGTCGATCTGCTGATTGCAGCGACCGCCGAGCGCGAGCGGCTGACAGTGCTGTGTGACGATCGCGACTTCCGGACCGTCGCTACCGTCACGGGCCAGCTCGTCAAGTTCGTCACTGACATCTAACCCATTTGGCGCACATCGCCTCAGCAGCCGGAGCAGTCGCAGGCGCTGGCGGCTTCACAGGCGCTGCCGCAGCATTCGCAGCCATCGCCGCAGAGTTCGCAGCCATCGCCGCGCCTGCGCGGGCCGGACGGGGCCAGCCGGCTCGGGTCGCTGGCCTGCTGCCAGGGTGCCTGCTGGAACGGATCGATCGGCTGGCCGGGCTGGCCGGGCTGATTCCCGGGCGGCGTTCCGTCGACTGGGTCTGAGCCGTCACTGCCGCCGGGACCGCCGAACTCCGCGTCGCGCATGATTCCGTGGAAGGCGCGGTCCACGGCCACGCCCACCTCGCCGACGAGCAGCGACTCGGTCAGCGCTGGTCGCTTGAGGTCGAGCGAGGTGATCGAAGCGCGCAATCCGGCGAGGGCCCCGGTGCAGCGTTCGGCCGCTTGCAGCGGTGTGGTTCCGGTGGCGAGCAAAGGGTTGTAGGAGCCCGTGGTCTCGTCGGCGGCGAGGTCCTCGATAGCGTCGATCAAGTGCGCGATCCGGCCGAAGTACAGGCCGGCCTGGGCCAGTGGTTCGGCGTTGGCTGGCCGGCCGGCGAGCACGGCCGTGTGCGCGAACGCGGCGCTCACCGCGGTCTCGGTCGGCTCGGTCACCTCGGCGAGCGCTGCCGTAGCCGACCGCTCGATGCCGGCCTGCCGGGCGATCGCGTCGCAGAGCAGATCGGCGTCGAAACCGATCGAGGCGCCGAGCCGCTGGCCGACCGCCTGCCAGCGGCTCGCCGCCAGACCGGCACCCATCGCGACCAGCCTCCTGGCATAGGCGCCGTCCCGGTCGGCCACGTGGTCGCGTATCTTCCCCGCTGCGAGCATCAGCGAGACTGAGGCAGCAAGCTGGGCGCCGACGGCGGAGGCGTCAACGACGTCCGCGCGCCTGAACCGGCGCAGCGCGCACGGGCCCGCGGTGCGGCGCGGCGCGACGGCCGGGTTCTGCGCTTCGGTGAGCACCGACACCAGCAGCCCGTCGTAGTTGGTGACCAGCCGCGCCGACTGACCGTGCAGGTCGCGAAGCGTCAGGCAGAGACCGCACAGGTGAGCTGTCCACTCGCCGAACAGCCGGCCGCGCAGCCGGTGCCTGCAGGGACGCACGATGCCAAACATGCCGTCAATATTCCAGATCTGCGCTAAGCCGACAATAAGCTCACTCCGATACGAACTGATTGCGCGAAATGTCCACTTAGCCAGCGGCTCAGAAAACTCGGCGGAAACGTGGCATTGCGATGGATCGGCGATAATCTTTGAGATGATTTCGCATTAGACTTCGGCCGGAATGTCATAGGCGGACGCAAGCCGGGACGCGGAATTTAGGGCAGGTGAGGTTTCGGTGCGAAAACGAGCGCAGTTCCCGTCAGGACGCTCATGGCGGCTGGCGGGCGTTAGCCTCGCCGTCGTGTCGCTGACGTCGGCCACGATTGCCGGGTGCGGCGCCCGCTCAAATGGCGGGCACATCCACCATGTCGCCGTTGGCGTCAGGCTCCGGCCGTCGGGCCAGCCGCGCCGACCGCATAGCCAGGTCGCCTCTGGATCGCTGTCGCGCGGGACCACCGCTATCGGCGTGGCTGGGGACAGCGCGACCGGCGGCTACTGGATACTCAAGTCCAACGGTGGCGTGGCCAACTTCCACGCACCATGGTTCGGGTCACTGGACGGAAAATCCCGGCCGACCGCGATCGCGGCCGGGCGGCACCGTGGCTACCTGGTGCTGACCTCGGACGGCGGGGTCCACAACTTCGGCACTCGATCGTACGGGTCCGACGCGGGCAAGCTGCCGCTCGGCGTGACCGCCGTGGGCCTGACCTCCGACCGGGCCACCGGCGGGTACTGGATCTTGCGCTCGGATGGCGTGGTCGACAACTTCAACGCGCCGTTCCGCGGATCGCTGCCGAGCCCGGTGGTGCCGGGCTCGGCCGTACTCGGGATGGCGGCGGGCAAGCCCGGCGGCTACCTGGTCATGGACGCCAAGGGCGCACTGCCGGACGGCTACGGCGGCCAGTTCTGGTCCTCCATCCCGACGACCCAGAAGATCGCCGCGCTCACCTTCGACATCGGCGCGGCGAATCTGGGCGGACTGCCGATGGTGCTGAAAACGCTGCACCGTGACCACGTCGCCTCGACGTTCTTCTTGATCGGTGCCTGGGTCAGCCGGTTCAAGGCGGCGGCGATCCAGATCGTCAAGTCAGGCGCCGCGATCGGCGACCTGTCGCTGGATCACGAGCACTTCCCGAGGATCCCCGACTACTCGATGCGAGAACAGGTGCTCGGCGCCCAGACCGAGATCGAGAAGGTGACCGGAGCGCAGCCATGGCCATGGTTCAGGTTTCCGTTCGGTGACCACAACGACCATACGATCGCGGTCGTCAACTCACTCGGCTTCGCCAGCATCGGCTGGACCGTGGACACCCTGGGCTGGGAGGGAAGTTCGCGCGGGATCACCGTAAAGTCGATCATCGCGCGGGTGGTCAACGCCCGGCGACCGGGCGAGATCGTGCTGCTCCATCCCGCCGCTACCGTCGATCACTCGATCCTGGACGCCCGCGCTCTACCAGGAATCATCAAGGCGCTGCGAAGCTACGGCTACTCGTTCGTCACGATCGACGCCCTGCGGCAGGCGATCGGCTTCCACGTCCCGCCTGCGACGGTCGGCATCGACGGCTTCGGCACGCCGTCGTACGGGTCGAACGCGGCCAGAATACCGACCGGAGTGAGCGCTGTCGCGATCGCCGGTGACCCGCAGACCGGCGGCTACTGGATCGTCGACTCGGATGGCACCGTGGCCGGCTTCCACGCCCCTCTGCACGGCTCGATGGCCGGCCAGGTGCCGCCTGGCTCATCCGTCACGGCGATCACGGCCGGTTTGAACGGCGGCTACATCATCCTTACGTCGAACGGCGGCATCCGGACTTACGGCACCCCGTTCTACGGTTCTATCGTCAGCCCGAGCGACGGTTAGCCTGCGGCTGCCGGGCGGCGTCACGTCGCGCTTCTTTCTTATTGCTCAGGGGCCTGCGCGCACAAAGATGAGCAATCCCTACTCAGTCGCGCCTCGGGCTAGCTCGCGACTATAGGCGAAGCGGGTTACGGCCCGTGCCAAGAACCATCGACGCCATACGGCGATGCCGTATAAAGACAGCCTTTGCCCGAACCGGAGACATTACCATGCTTGCCATTTCCGAGACCCCAGAAAATGCCCGGGTTCTCCCGCCTGGCGTCGCCCAGTTCTGGCCGGTCACCCCCGGAAGCCGCCCTCGCCGCACTCGATCACGCCGCGGCCAGGCTGTCCAGAACCCAGGACGCCCGCGCCGCATTTCCCGACGTGTACGCCGTCATCACCCAGAAAGTCATCGAGCGGCTCAGCGACGGCTCGGGATACTTCCACGCCCCCGAGTTCATCTCCATGCTGGTCGGCGCCTTCACCTCCCGTTACCTCCAGACCCTCGACTGGTCCCTGCGCGGCCTGCCGCAGGACTGCCGCGGCTGGGACCTGACCTACCGGCTGGCGGCCAGGAACACGCTCCCCGCAACAGCGCACGCGGCACTGGGGATCAGCGCGCACATCAACTACAACCTAGCGCTGGGCATCCACCAGGTAGTCATCCAGCTGGGCACCAGAGGCGACCAGTCCAGGCTGGCGCTGTTCAAGCACGACCATGACGCGGTCAACGCCTTGCTCGGGGCCTCCTTCCCCGAATCGGCCCGCCGACTGCGCACAACCCATGGCTGCGCCCGGCTCGCAATGGCTGAGCGCCGCCCGCAGCGTGGGCCCCTAGCTGCTGCCATAGCGACAGCCCGGGGCCCACGCTGTCCGGGGAACCACGCCCGTCGGAATACCTGACCCCGCGCTACGCCCCTGCGGGCTTGGTGTGCGGCAGGTCCCTGGTGAATTCGCGGAAGCCGACGCCGTAATACAGCCCTTTGGCGGCAGGATGGGCGGCACCGCCGAGGCAGGCAACCGTCATCTTGCTCGCTCCGGCCTGCCGGGCCAGCGTCATCCCGTGGTACAGCAACGCCGCGCCAAGCCCTCGGCGCCGGTAGTCCTTGTGCGTTCCGACGGGCTCGAACTCGGCGGTGCGGTTGCGCTCGTCGAGCCACATGATCGTGGTGGCGACAAGCGTGCCGTCCGGCGCCTCGATGAGCACGTGCAGATCAGGGCGGTACGGCCAGGTGCGCTGTGCCCCCCGGAGGCCGGCCAGCGTGAGCGTCGACGGATGCCAGGCGGCTACGTGGGCCTGCCACGCGGCTTCGGCGCTCACGTCTTCGGCCGTGCGAAACCGGTACCCGTCGGGCAGCGCGGGCGCGGCCAGGTCGGCTAGGTCACGCACGTTGGCCTGAAGCCACGATCCGTCGTCGGCCGACACGGCCTCGTCGAGTCGATAACCGTGCGCGGTCAGGCGGCGGGTCGCGTCATCGTTCGCGGCCCTGACGCCGACATGGTGATCGACCTGCGGTGCCAGCGGGGCATACCAGTCCAGAATCTCGTCCAGGATGGCCGGGCGACTTGGATGCACCTGCCAGGCCAGATGGACGTTCTCCTCCCGGTATTCTTGCCCGTCGCTGCGAACGCCCCGATGGGGCAGGTGGACCCAGCCCCAGCCGACGACGTCCGTGCCTTCGCGCCACAGCTTGGCCCGCCAGGTGTGACCGGTTTCGCTAGACTGCACAGCCGCTGGCTGTCCCATGCCCCACAGCCAGGCCAGCTCGCCGACGGTGGCGTCAGAGTTCACCAGTTCTGGGTGGAGCGAGGTGACCTGCTGTGCCAGCTCCTGCATGAGCCGAACGTCCGTGCCGTCGAAGATCCCGTCCTCGTTCACAACCGCAAGCGTGCCGCGACGCCGGTAACGAGCGCAAAGGGATTTCCTCAGCAGGTCACGATGACCGGCCGGTTCCCGGCCACACTGGCCAGCCGGTGCAGGTCACCGGGGAATGCTGGTCAAAATCCGATCCCGCGGTGCTGCTAGAAGCACGACGGTGGCCATCGATCGGATCGGCGGAACCCGCCTTAGCCGACGTTCAGGTCGACTCCTGCGCCTGAGCCCGGTCGGCCAGGTGGCGGACCTCTGCGGCGATGGTCGGCCACAACGGCGCTGGCAGGTCGTGGCCCACGCCGGGCAGGATCACGAGCCGGGCACCCTCGATCGCCCGGGCGGTAGCCCGCCCCGCGCTGGCTCGCAGGATCGGATCGGAGTCCCCGTGCAGCACCAGCACGGGCTTGCGCAATTCGCGCAGCTTAGGCCCGTGCCAGGGCGCACCGACCTGGCGGCTTTGCGCCTTCGTATCGCGCGGGCCGCTGTCGACTTCGCGCTCGATCCACTCCCTGGCCGCGCTCTCGTCGAACGGGTAAGCAGGCGAGGCAACCTCGCGGGCGAGCATCATCGACAACTGGATGTCGCCTTCCCTGCCCTCGGGGAACTTGGCTCGAGCCAGCTTGGCCAGCAAGCCGAATCGCACATACCTCCCGCCCCCGACTCCTGAAACGTCGCTTGGCATGGCCATCGCCGACACCACGCTGAGCACCCGGTCAGGGTGGCGAAGCGCGATCCGCTGCGCGATTATCCCGCCGAGCGAGGCCCCGAAGACGTGCGCCCGCTCCCAGCCGAGCGCGTCGAGCACGGCAATCGCGTCGTCCGTCATATCCTCGGACGAGTACGCGCCCCGCTTCCGCGCCAGAGCGGCGAACGGGTTGCTGCCGCCGACATCAGGCATCCTGGTCGACTGCCCGGCGTCCCGCTGGTCGTAGCGCGCCACCGCGAACCCCTGGTCCGCCAGCGCCCGGCAGAACCCCACCGGCCACCAGAACCTAGACACCGCCAACCCCATCACCAGCAACAACGGCTCGCTGCCCGAGCCCGCCAAGCCGTCCGAGCCCGCCAAGCCCGCCGGCCCGGCCAGCGTGTCGAACGCGATCTCCACCGTCCCGTTGCGCGCATACCGAGTCGGCGTCCACTCGGCGGCCCACCGGCCAGCTTCCGCCTCCGTCATCCCCCGCTCCCATCCCGCCGATCAGCCCACACAAACTGCGATCAACGTTCGCTATTTGAATCGACCCTACCTGACTGAGTACAGTGTTCGCAATGAGACAGCTCTTGCGGTGAACAGCGGCCTGAGCATCTGGACCCGGCCAGAACGCTCCGCCCGTGGCCCGTCGCCCGAGCACAGCCGGGCCGAACTCGCGGCGGCTGGTATCGCCCTGGCCGACGCCAGCGGACTCGGGACCGTGACGATGCGCTCCGTCGCCGCCACGATCGGCACGGCGCCCGCGTCCTTGTATCGCTACGTGACCACCAAGGATGAACTCGTCGAGCTGATGGCCGACCAGGTCTATGGCGGGTACTCCTACCACGAGCCGGTCGCCGGAGAACCGATCGCCGACTTGCTTGCCCTCGCTCGTCAGGGCTTGGCCATCTATCGCAAGCACCCGTGGCTACTCGACATCACCGCCACCGGCAATCTGCCCGGGCCGAACGCACTCGCGTTCATCGAGCACGCGCTAGCGGCGCTCGCCACGACTGACCTGAGCGGACCGGCGAAGCTGCAGACGATCGGCCTGTTCTCGGGCGCGGTCCGGTTGCTCGCCCAGAACGAAGTTGACCAGCAAAGGTCCGGCCAGGACACCGCCGCCTGGCAGCAGAGCCTGACTGGCTACTTTGCCGGGGTCGTCGCCGCTGGCCAGCATCCGCACCTAGCGGCGGCGCTGGCCGACCAGCCAGCCGAGGGCTCACCGGTCACGCCTGAACAACTGTTCGACCTGGTAATGACGCGGATCGTCACCGGCCTGCTCCCCCGGGCCGCCAACACTAAGTAATCCGTTTTCGGATTATCGGACGTCGGATTATCGGATATCGGAAAGTCGGATATCGGAAAGTCGGCCGGCCGTGGTGCCGCCGCCCGGATACTGGGGCATCCTGGCGGCATGAGCGTGACGGAAGCGACCGGCAGCCACGACGACCACCACGAACACGAACACCACGACGACCACGACCACGACCACGACCACGACCAGCACGAGCACACCCCAGGCTGGCTCGCCCGCATCCGGCACACTGTGCGCCCGCATTCCCACGAGGCCGCCGACAAGATCGACTCCGCGATGGAGGCCAGCGCCGAAGGCATGCGCGCCCTCTGGATCTCGCTGGCCGTGCTGGCGGCCACGGCGGTAATCCAGGCGGTCGTCGTCGCGCTCTCGGGATCGGTCGCGCTACTCGGTGACACGTTGCACAACGCCGCCGACGCGCTGACCGCCGTACCGCTCGCGATCGCGTTCATCGCTGGCCGACGTCCACCGACCCGCCGCTACACTTACGGCTACGGTCGCGCCGAGGACCTGGCCGGGATCGTCATCGTGGTGATCATCGCGGCGTCGTCCGCCCTAACCGCCTACGAGGCAGCGACCAGATTGGCCCACCCGCGCACGGTCTCGAACCTGATCGTGGTCGCGATCGCCGCTGTGATCGGGTTCACCGGCAACGAGACCGTGGCCAGGTACCGGATCAGGGTCGGCCGGAAGATCGGCTCGGCCGCTCTGGTGGCCGACGGGCTGCATGCCCGCACCGACGGTTTCACCTCGCTCGCGGTACTGCTCGGCGTCGGCGGCGCCGCGCTCGGCTGGCGCTGGGCCGACCCGGTAGTCGGCCTGCTGATCACGGTGGCGATACTCGCGGTGTTGCGCCAGGCCGCGCGTGAGATCTACCGGCGGCTGATGGACGCGGTCGATCCGGTCCTGATCGACCAGGCCGAGCAGACCCTGCACGCCGCCCCGGGCGTGCTCGGCGTCGGCCAGGTACGGATGCGCTGGATCGGCCACCAGCTCCGCGCCGAGTGCGAGATCATCGTGGACCCCAAGATCAGCGCGATCCAGGCCCACGACGTCGCGGTCAACGCCGAGCACGACCTGCTGCACGCGCTGCCCCGCCTGTCAGCCGCGACCGTGCACGCCGACCCGGGCGCGCAAGACGGCACCGACCATCACGCCGTTCTCGCCCCACACCGATAGCCTCGTCGCATACCGCCCATAACGAACCGGTGCTGCCACGACGCGCCCGCGCGCTAACCCGGTTTGATTTTCAAATTTGCCCGGGCCGGCCTCCCGACCCTGACGTCAACCGGCTGGGACGGCTATCTCGTCGACGCCGGATCCCGGGCGGTGTGGGGCGCGGGCGCAGCGTGGGCCCCTAGCTGTCGTCATAGCGACAGCGTGGGCCCCTAGCTGCGAAGGGCGGCGCGGAAGCCGGGACAGCGTGGGCCCCTAGCTGTCGTCATAGCGACAGCGTGGGCCCCTAGCTGTCGTCGGCCACCGCGCCCAGGCCGCTGTTATGAGTACTGCTCGTACAGCCGCTGCTCGATTGCCATGTTGTCGTCGAAGGAGCCGACGGCCATGCACGCGATGGCCGAGTTGCAGGACACGCCCGCTAGCAGCGTGAACTGCGAGCCAGGCGGCAGGTCAATCGGCTGAGCTATCCAGCGCTTGCCGGTCCAGTGCTCAGCGAAAGCGTTGTTCGCCGTTCCGCTCTTGAATCCCACGGCTCCGCAGGCGCTGGCCGAGGCGCACGACACCCCGCTCAGTCCGCTCGTCGTCGCGCCGCCAGGCGTAGCCGCCTGCTGTCCCTTCCAGCTCTTGCCGTTCCAGAACTCCGCCAGCGGAACCAGGTGCCGGCTGTGTACGAAATCGCCGACGGCGAGGCAGGCGCGAGCCGAGGTGCACGACACGCCGTTCAGGAACCCTGACTTGCCGCCCTTAGGCAGAGGCGTGGCATGGATCTTCCAGCTCTTGCCGTCCCACCGCTCGGCGAACATGCCCGTGGACGTGGTACCCGCGGCCGCGCAAGCGCTCGCGGAGACGCACGATACGCCGTTGAGCGCAGTGAGCGATTTTCCGGCCGGGTTCGGGGTGTGCTGGATCTTCCAGGTCTTTCCGTTCCAGTGCTCGGCGAGCGTGAGCTGCGATGATCCGCGGTTGTAGATGCCGACGGCCGTGCACGCGTTCGTGGCCGGGCACGAGACGCTGGTCAGGAAGGCCCGGTTCGCTCCCGACGGGTTGGGCGTCTTCTGAATCGACCAGCCGGTGCCATTCCAGCGCTCGGCCAGCGGGACCGGGGTGTCGCCGCTCAGGATGTCACCGACGGCTATGCAGAAACTGGCGGAGCGGCACGACACGGCATCCAGGTTGCTGATCGTGGGCTTCGGCGGAAGCTTCGAGTTCCCCCAGGAAGTGCCGTCCCACGTCTCGGAGAACGTCTCGAACACGCTGCCGCTGCCGGTGGTGCTCTCGACCGTCCCGACGGCGAGGCACGCGTTCGGCGAGACGCAGGACACCGCGTTCATGCCGGTCGCGACCGCGCCGAAGAACGGCTGCGGCGACACGTTCTGCCACCGGAGCGAGAAGTCCTCAGCGAGCGCGCGGTTGCTGCCGTCGTGGAAGCTGCCCACAGCGGTGCAGTTGGTCGCGGTCGTGCACGACATGCCGTTGAAGACGTTCGAGTCGTTGGACGCGCTGATGTTGGGGTTCTGGACTCGCCAGCGCGAGCCGTTCCAGAACTCGATCACGCCGGTGAGCACCGCTTCGGAGAAGAAGCCGCCGTCGGCGTAGCAGACGCCGGTCTTGAGGCACGAAATCGACGTGAGGTCGGCCGGCGTGCCCGGGAAGCCGAGCTTGACCAGCGACCACTTCCCGCCGTTCCAGCGCGCGCCGAGCCCGTCACCGACCGCCATGCAGTCGGTGCGCGTCAGGCAATGGATGGCGTTGAGGCTGCCGCCGCTGGTCGTGTTGGGCGTGGCCTGTATGGTCCACTTCGAGCCGTTCCAGATCTCGGCGAGGGTCACGAACTTAGACGGCTTGAATGAGCCGCCGACAGCGATGCACCTAGTCGCCGACGTGCACGAGACGCCGTTCAGCGTGCTCTCGGTAAAGCCCGACCTAGTGGGCGCCTTCTCGATCTTCCAGCTCGTGCCGTTCCAGCGCTCGACCAGCGGTACCTCGCTGTTGACCGACGCGGACGCGAAACCGACGGCCACACAGTCCAGCGCGGACGCGCACGCAACGTCGCTGAACTGGCTGTTGGCCGCGCCTTTGGGTGCGGGCGTCGTCTGGATGCGCCACTTGGTGCCGTTCCAGTGCTCGGCCAGCGGCACGGTGCCGTTCGACCCGTGCGGCGCGTCGCCGACGGCGGTGCAGGAGAAGCTGAACGTGCACCAGACGCTCAGCAGCGCACTACCCGCGGCGGGCTGCGGGATCGGCTGGATCGTCCAGCCTGCCTTGGTCCGGTTCTCGGCCAGAAGCCGACTCGTGCCGTCCGAGGAATCGCCCACCGCCATGCAGATACTCGGCGACGTGCAGGACACCGCGGTGAACTCCCAGGTCGTCGCGCCAGACACGTTAGGCGTGTCCAGCTCAAGCCAGTTCGCCGAGGCCGCCTGCGCGCCCGCGAACAGCAATCCGGCCGCCACGAGCGAACCGACGACCCCGATCCGGGCCGGACGCCAGGACCTCACCGCCCTTTTGATCGTTCCCGTCCCGCCCGTTGTCACATTGAACTCCAGAAATGATCAATTGGCGCGGTTCGTGCGCCGTCCGCAATGGTTGTACCACGAACGGTCAGCGCGGGTGTACTTGAATGCCGGTGACGGCGCTCAGCCGAGCGGCTGTCACCTGGCCAATCACCAGCCACGGGTGGTCCTCATGGTCGGCGAGCACACCTTGGTGCACCCAGCTCGCGACCTCGGCCAGCGTGCGCAGGCAGACGACGCCGCGGTGCCAGGCGAGTTCGGCTGGTGTGATGATCACGTGCTGACTTCGTGGTGCGCAGTCCAGCGCTGCTCGCCTTTGTAGCCGAAAGCACAGCAGCCGGGCTGCCGCTTCCTGACGCGCTCGACCTGGCGAGCGCTGTTCGCACCGAACTCGCCGCGCTCGCCGATGTCATCGCCGGAATCATCGTCGACCGACTGCTGCCGCGCGGCCCGGCCAACCTCCCGGCGCTTTTGCAGCGGGCCCGCGTGCTGCTGCTGCAAGGCGCCGCGAGTATCCTGGCCGACCAACTCGGCGCGGCCCTGGTCAAGCGGTCGGCCGATGCGCAAGGGGGCGCCGCGCTGCGCGCGGCCATAGAGCAGATCCGTGTCGGTGCCGTCGCCAATGCGGCCAGCAACGTGAGGACCGCCCGATGAAGACAGCAAACCAAGACCAAGTCGAGCACTGGAACGACAGCGAGGCGACCGGTGACTGGGTGACCCACTCCGATCGCTATGACCGCATGCTGGCGCCATTCGCCGGGCTGATACTCGACGCCGCCGCGCTCTCACCCGGTGAGCGAGTGCTTGACGTCGGCTGCGGGTGCGGCGCTACGACACTGGCCGCGGCGCGGGTCGTCGCGCCTGGCGATGTCACCGGCGTCGACGTGTCCGCCCCCATGCTCGACCGGGCCAGGCAGAACGCGGCGTCCGCCGGGCTCGCCAACGCCTCGTTCGAACAGGCCGACGCCCAGATATACGAGTTCGGCGCCAGCTACGACGCGGTTATCTCCCGGTTCGGGGTCATGTTCTTCGCCGATCCTGTAGCCGCGTTCGCGAACCTGCGGGCAGCGACCAAGCCGGGCGGGCGGCTGACGTTCGCCTGCTGGCAGCCGCTCACCGAGAACGAGTGGCTGCTCGTCCCCACAGCGGCGCTCGCCAAGTACGTGCCAGTCCCCGATCAGGGCGATCCCCGTGCGCCGGGGATGTTTTCCCTGTCAGACACCGACTGGCTGCGCCGGGTGCTGGGCGACGCCGGGTGGCAGAACATCACAGCCGAGCCGAAGCAGACGCCGATCCTGCTCGGCGGCGGCTCGATCGACGACGCGGTCTACTTCGTGCGCGGCCGCACGGTCGTCCGCAGCATGCTCGCCGACGCCGACCAGCCCACGCGTGACCGCGCGATGGAGTCGGTACGCAACGCGCTGGCAAGCCGCGCCGACGCGGACGACGGGACCGACGCGGGCGCAGGCGGCGTGCACCTGAACGCATCGGTCTGGCTGGTCACCGCCACCCGCTGAACCGCCAGACCCTGAATCGCACGACACCGGGTCACAACGGCATCAGGCCGACAATAACGGTGCCGTAGCCCGGCCCGGCGGCATCGACGAAATGCCGAAGCACGCGAATCGCCGCCACTCGATCTTCTGGTGCCAGCCTGTCTACGATCTGGGAGAGTTCGCCGCGCCGCCAGCGCGCCACCTGAGCAACGAGGCCGCGGCCCTCCGGGGTCAGCGCGAGCGTCACCACCCCGCGGTGGCCCGGCTCTCCGTGCCGTTCGACGTGCCCGGAGGCGACCAAGCGGTCGGCCAGCCTGGTCACCGTCGACGCGTCCAGCCCTAGCGCTCGCGCTACCCGGCCGGACCGCGTTGGCCCGAGATCGGCCAGGATCGCGAGCACCCGGAACTGCGGCAACGACACCGCCGCGCCCGGGCTGTCGATGCTGCGCAGCGCTAGGCCGACGAGCACTCTCATGGTGGCTTGCAGCGCCTCAACTAGTTCGTGCTCAGGCTCGGGCTGATGCGCAGGCTCAGCCGCTGCCGTGTTCAATGCTGCCGAGACCTCCGTTGCTGAACTTGTCATGACCAACTATTGTAGATGACAAGGATTGCTTTACGCCAATGCTCCTCCGGGGAGTCGGCACAGTCAGCGTTCCGGCAGGACACGGAGTGTCCACTGGTAGCGAGCGATCACGGAGGGATGGGGCATGAAACAATTCAAGTTTCGCGCTCTGGTCACGCTCGACCCGCCCGCGCCCGGCCGTGACGGGCGGCAATACCCGAGCGGAACCCACGCGCTGATGATCCACGCCTGTCAGATCGACGACTTTTCGCGCGATAAGTATTTTCCGACGGTGATCGCGTGCGACGCCGAGCAACCGCTGCAACCCGGCGAGCGCATGGTAGTCACGGTCACCGTCGCCGACGATGACGCGCTGCTGTACCTCGGCGCGGGCCAGCAGTTCACGCTCTGGGGCGCGAGCGGAGGTCACGGCGTGATTTCCCGCCGGGTGTTCACCGACGGCCAGCCGAGCTAGGAGAAAAATCGCCGGTCCCTCGTCGTCTAACCCTGCGGAAGGTAGATGATGGGTTCTTGGCTTGGGCCATGGACGAAAGGGAGCGGCGATGAGTGGCGTGCGAGTGTTGGCCGGAACACGCAAAGGCGCATTTGTGCTGACAGCGGACGGCAAGCGCAAGGACTGGGAGGTGAGCGGGCCGTTCTTCGGCGGCTGGGAGATCTACCACCTCAAAGGCTCGCCCGCTGACCCGAACCGGATCTACGCTTCGCAGTCGAGCGGCTGGTCCGGTCAGGTGATCCAGCGCTCGGACGACGGCGGCAAGACCTGGGAGCCGGTAGGCAACAAGTTCAGCTACGACGGCGTGCCTGGCACGCACCAGTGGTACGACGGCACGCCGCATCCGTGGGAGTTCGCCCGCGTCTGGCACCTCGAGCCGGCCCCAGGCGACCCGGACACCGTGTACGCCGGAGTCGAGGACGCCGGCCTGTTCCGCACCACCAACGGCGGGCACGACTGGGATGAGATGCCTGGGCTGCGCACCCATGGCTCGGGTCCGTCGTGGCAGCCTGGAGCAGGCGGGATGTGCCTGCACACGATCATCATCGACCCGAGGCGGCACGACCGGATGTTCGCCGCGATCTCGGCGGCTGGCGCGTTCAGATCTGATGACGCCGGGCAGACCTGGCGACCGGTCAACAGAGGGCTGCATTCGGAAGGCATTCCCGACCCTGACGCCGAGGTCGGCCACTGCGTGCACCGGATCGCACAGCACCCGTCGCGGCCCGACGTGCTGTTCATGCAGAAGCACTGGGACGTGATGCGCAGCGACGACGCCGGGGAGTCCTGGCGCGAGATCAGCGGCAACCTGCCGAGCGACTTCGGCTTCCCGATCGACGTGCACGCGCACGAGCCGGACACGGTCTACGTGGTCCCGATCACCAGTGACGGGGAGCACTTCCCGCCCGAGGGCAAGCTGCGGGTCTACCGCAGCCGCAGCGGTGGTGACGAGTGGGAGCCGCTCACCAGTGGCCTGCCGCAGGAGCACTGCTACGTAAACGTGCTGCGCGACGCGATGGCCGTCGACACGCTGGATGACTGCGGGATCTACTTCGGCACGACCGGCGGCCAGGTCTACAGCTCGGCTGACGCGGGCGATACGTGGGCGCCGATCGTGCGCGATCTGCCGGCCGTGCTATCGGTCGAGGTGCAGACCCTGTCATGATCGGGGTTCTGCCATGATCCGGCTCGTGCTTCCGGCGCATCTGCGCACGCTCGCCCAGATCGACGGCGAAGTTGAGCTCGCCGTAGCCGGTCAGGTAACGCAGCAGTCCGTGCTCGACGCGCTCGAGGCCAGGTACCCGGTGCTGCGCGGGACGATACGCGACCACGGCACCGGCAAACGGCGGCCGTTCATCAGGTTCTTCGCCTGCGAGGAGGATCTGTCCCACGAGTCGCCAGAGGACAAACTGCCCGAAGCCGTCATTGCCGGCAAGGAGCCATATCTCGTCATCGCGGCCATGGCAGGCGGCTAGCCGCCGGCCCTGGCCAGGACGCGCTGGGCGACGCCCTCGAAGGTCCGGGGCTGGGTTGCCGGCGGGTGAAGGCGCGGTTCCGGGCGGCGCGCCTTGACTCTGACCGCTGGTTAGATTCCAGAGTGGGCGGGTGAAGGATCTGCTGCCGATCGGCGGGTTCGCGGCCGTGCACCGACGTGCCCACCGCCCAGGCCGACCAATCAGAAATCATCGCCGTCGGTGGCGTGGTACTGACAGCAAGGCAACTGCTGGCCGTTGCCTTGCTGTCCGGTTCGTGCAGTGTGGTGTTCCTCACCGCGTACCAGGTGTACCTGCCCGCGCTGGTGAGCAAGGCCGACCTGATCGAGGGCAACGCCAAGCTGCAGGCAGGAGGGGCCGTGACCAGGATCGGCGGCCCCGGTCTCGGCGGCCTGGCGTCCCAGGCCATCGGGCCAGCCGCCACTCTGCTGTTCAACGCGGCCAGCTTCCTGGTCTCGGCCGCATGCCTGCTGGGCATCCGCGCTGGAGCCGGCCAGCTGCGGCGACCGCGGCCCGCGACTACGATCAGGCACGACATCGCCGAGGGCATCCGGTTCGTGGCCGGCAACCGCTTCCTGCGACCGATGGCTATCTTCGCGGCTCTGCAAAACTTCGCGCTGGCCGGCTACCTGGCGCTGATCGTGGTCTTCCTGGTCCGCTCGGTCGGCCTGCGCCCCGGTGCCGTCGGGGTGCTGCTGGCCGTCGGAGGCGCAGGAGGACTCTCGGCGCGCTAGCGGCTCGCTGGGTCATCGCCCGGTATGGCACATCGCGGCCTGATCTTGAACGCGGTGTGCACGACACCTTTCATGCTGCTGATTCCGCTCACCGCCCCTGGCGACAGGCTGGTGTTCTGCGTCGCCGGGGTGTTGATGCTCGAAGGCGGCCTCATCATCACGACCATCATCTTCGGCAGCATGCAGTTCCTTGCCTACAGCACTCCCGTGCCCGGCGCACTGCTCGCCGGCGGCCTAGCCAGCTGGCTCGACCCGCGCAGCGCCCTGTGGATCATGCTCGGCATCGACGCAGCATCCGTCACGCTGCTGCTGACCCCCAGGTTCACGAAGCAACGCGACCTCCCCCAACGCGAGCCGTCCCCGGCCGTGGCGTGACCCTCACTCGGCCCGGTCGTAGGCACGGCTCAGCCAGCCCACAAGCTGTTCGTCGATGTCGGCTTCGGCCGTCACGCGGACGCGGTGGGTGAACAGCGCGTTGAGCCCGGCCGCCGGTTCGAGGCGACCGTCGGGCTCGGCGTCGGGGAGTATCAGCCCGACGTCGATCCGGCCGGCGGCGCTCGGCTGGATCATGGCGAATTGCTTGCGTCGGCGCAAGCTGAGGTAGCCCTTCTTAGGGACGACGTCGATGTCATCGCCGAATCCGCCGATCACGCTCATCAGCGCGTCGTGGAGAGGGCGAAGGCCGGCTTTCTTGTCGGCATAGAGCGCGCCCACGACATCGCCGTGCTGACCGTCAGTCGCTGGGCCGGCCGCCGCCTGCCTGGCAAGCAGTCCGAGCCGGTGGGCGGCACCGTGCGCCATGCCGTGCGCCGTCTTGAGCATGGCGACGACATCGGTGTGTTTGGTCAGTCCGCTCGCCGCGATGATGGCGAACCACTCGTCGGTCGGCTTGCCGTATTTATTCTCGATGTTGCGGATCTGGGATGCCAGCCCTTCTTCCACGGTTGCCATCGGACGATGCTCCTGTCGTTAATTCGGGATCGGGGTCTTGTCGGGTCTTGTCGGGCTGGGTCAGGCGAGGCGTTGCTCTAGCAGCATCCGCTCGGCCGGATTGGCTGTCAGGCCAAGAGCACGCTCGTCGGCTTGCCTGGCTTCGTAACTCCGGCCGAGCCTGCGCAAGAACTCGGCTCGGGTGGCGTGGTAGATGTGGTAGCGATCCAGGTCGGCGGCAAGGTGCTCGGTTTCATCGAACGCCGTCTGCGGCCCGAGCACTTGCCCGAGCGCTACCGCGCGGTGCAGCCTGATCACCGGCGACGGGAGATGCCGCAGCAACGCGTCGTAGAGCAGCAGGATCTGCGGCCAGTCGGTGGTCTCCCAGCTAGCGGCCTCGGCATGGCACGCGACGATAGCGGCCTGGATCTGGTACGGACCGGGACTCCGCAGCCGGGCGGCCCGCACCACCAAGTCGGCCGCCGCCGCTATCTCGGTCATCTGCCACCTGGCCCGGTTCTGATCACGCAGCAGCACCATCCGGCCTTCGGCGTCGAAGCGGGTCGCAGCCCGGGCGCGATGCAGCCTGATCAGCGCGAGCAGTCCGAGCACTTCAGGCTCGGCCGGCATCAGCCGGGCGAGCAGCCCGGCCAGCCATTCGGCGTCGTCGGTCAGATCTCGCCGGTGCGGCGTATCGCCGGCGCTGGACAAGTAGCCCTCGTTGAACATCAGGTAGATCACCGCCAGAACGCCGGCCAGCCGTTCGCCAAGCTCGTCGTCGGCTGGCTCCCGGTACGGGATGCCGGCGATCGTGATCTTGCGGCGGGCTCTGGTCAACCGCTGGACGATCGCCGCTTCCGAAACTAGGAACGCGCTGGCGATCTCCGCGGTGGACAGGCCGCAAACCGTGCGCAGCGTCAACGCGACCTGTGCCTGCGGCGGCAGGGCCGGGTGGCAGCAGGTGAAAATCAGCATCAGCCGGTCATCGTCGGGCGCCTGTTCCTCGGGAAGCGACAGAATGCGGACCCGTCCGGCGAACCGGACGTCACGGCGGAGCACGTCGATCGCCCGGCGCCTGGCAACGGTCCAGAGCCAGGCGCCGGGACGATCGGGCAAGCCGTCGACCGGCCACTGCTGCCACGCGGCGAGCAGTGCGTCCTGCACGACCTCCTCGGCGGCGTCGAAGTCACCGAGTATCCGGGTAACCGACGCCGCCAACTTGCCGGCTTCCTCCCTGAACACCGCCGCCAGCGCGTCCCGCGCGCTGCTCAGCGCTGCGTCATGACCGGGCGGATCTCCACTGCCCCTCGTCCTGGCCATGTCTTCGCCATTCGCAGCGCCTCGTCCAAGTCGGTCACGTCAATTTCGGCGTAGCCGCCGATGCCCTCCTTGCCTTCGAGGTAGGGCCCATCGGTCACGACTGGGCCATCCGGCCCAAAGCGTACCGAGGTCGCCGAAGCCGGGCTCTGCAACTGATTGGTAGCGCCGATGTTCGACTGATGTTCGGCGAACCAGGCACCCACCTCGGCGTATCTCGCCGCCAGATCGTCCGGCGTCATCGCCTCAAACGACGCGGCGTCCTGTTCGTTACCGCAAAACAGCAACATGTACTTCATGCGTCACCTCCACCCCTTCAGTCGAACGACTCCCCCGTCAACTCGACACCGCGGCCAGGAAACTTGCCCGGCCGCACAGCGGACGTTGGGGTCGCTTTCAGCCATTCCAAAGGCTGGCGTATCATAATTAATGTGAACAATATGGATCGGCTCGTCGCCGGCGGGAGCGTCGCGCTCGCGACCGGAATGCTCGCCATTCTGTTCAGCATGCTCGCCGGTCCGGCAGCGGTCATTCTGGCATGGATCTTCGCTATAGCCGCGATCGCGTCGTTTATGGCCATTCCGTGGTCCTGGTACCTGCAATGCGCGAGTGCCATCACCACAGCGCTCCGTCACGCCAGTCGCAGGTAAGCTCTCCGGCCAGGTCAAGCGGAACCGACACCGCCAGGACGTAGACATAGCCTTCGACCTCCGGCGTCCGGCGAATCCCGTCTGGCGTGAGCGCCGACAACGGCCCTTGCCATGACTGCCAGCCTCGCGAGGCGTACAGGCGGCTGCCAGCCTCGCTAGCGCCGAGCGCGCCGAGATCGTAAGCCGACCGCGCGACCCGTTCCGCCTCGGCCATGAGTGTCGCCCCGTGCCCGCGCCGGCGGTGATCCTCCCGTACCGCGACGCCCTCGATGTAACCAGCGCGCAACGCCTTCCCCCTATGCAGTACCCGCCGCGGCACCACGCTGGCGTGACCGATCAAGTCGCCGTCGTCGAAGATCAGGGCGTGGCTGCCGCCGAGCGTGTTCTCGTAGGTATCGTCGCTGACGGACTCGAACACCGATTCGAGCAAGCGACGCAAGGCAAGCCGGGTGCCGGTGTCCAGATCGGCGGTATGCGCGGTTCTGAACTCGATCATGCCAGCCAGTATCGCCCCAGTATCCGTTGGTGGACTTGGGTTTATGAGGGACCGTCACCGGCCGTAGCCAGAGCAGCCGCGCCCGGCGCAGAATGAAGCCGTGTTTGGGGGTCAGACAGGAAAGCCGGGTCATCAGCCTTGAGCTACCGCGCAGCGCCGTGTTGGCGGCGAGCGGTAAAAATCTAAATATCGGATGTATACCTATATACTTGATTCCATCACCAACGTGGCGTGTGATGCACGTCATAGCTCCTGACGCTGGATTCTGGCAATAGCCTTCCGCGTTCGTGCGTTCACAATCAGTAACCGATACGCCCAGGCGCGAGATGGTTGCCCCCCGCAACAGCCGCCCTGCCCCCGCGTCACATCCGCGCGCCCCTGCCGGACTGCAACACCCCACCTGCCGGCAGCGCCCCTGGGTGATTCACCGAGCGCACCCCCCGCGCCCGAGCAAAGGCACGATTTGACCCCCCGTTTCTCATCACCCCTGTCCAAGTCACGCCTGTCCAAGTCATCCCTGTCCAAGTTCAAGAACCGCTTCAGCGCTAGGCAAGCCCGCCTGACGCTAGGTGCCGCCGCCACCGTCGCGGCAGTTGCCGGTGTCGCGATCGGCGCCTCGGCTAGCTCGACACCCGCGGCAATGCCGGCCGCTCTCAACCATGGTGGCGTGGTCAAGATCGCCATGCCGTCGGACTCCCCGCTCTTCCATATGGCAAAGGCGCCGGCCAACCCAGCCACCAAGCCGAGCGGCACCGCGAACGGACCCGCGCACCGGCCTGTCCACGCCAAGCTGGCCCTGGACAAGCACACCGCTGGCCACGCGGTCGCGGCAGCCCACACGGCCACCCACAGTGCTGTGGCGCACCACAGTGCGAGGCACCTCGGGCGGCACCCGTTCCGCGAGCACCGCGGTCACCTGCGGTACCGCCATGCGATCTTTGGCCGGCCCGCCGTGCCGTACCTGATCTACGACTCGACGACGCCGTCGGCGATCCCCGCGCACCACGTGGCTGCCGCGTACGCGACCGGCAACTACGCCGCCTCGCCGTCGCAACTGACCGGCAAGGGCCCGGTCGTGTGGATCGACACCACTGGCAATGACCCGGCAGCCTCGGCACTCGACGTCGAGCCAGGCGACGCCACCCCGACGCTGGCTGCTAACTGGGCCCTCCACCGGCTGAGCGAGCGGCCGCACGCCCTGGCCAGGATCTACACGATGCGGTCCGAGTGGCCAGCAGTGCAGTCGGCCGTGGCGGCCCTACCACACAAGATGCAGTCCCACATCCGCTGGTGGATCGCTGACCCGACCGGTGTCCCCCACATGGTGCCAGGCTCCGCCGCCACCCAGTGGTACTGGGGCTCGAGCTACGACATCACGACCGCGACCCCGCGCTTCTGAGCTAGGGTCCACGGATCAACCGCACAACAGCACCACCTCAGCCGTCGGCCGGGTCGCAAGAGAAGCGACCCGGCCGACGCGCTTAACCGCTCGCGATAGCCCCGCAGTTCATCGGCCATCGACTGGACCGATCCGACCCTCCAGACCCGCCAACTCCCGGCAATCCGCGCCCGCTACCCCTGTCAGCAAGCCCTCCGCCGACCGCAGCCGCCGCCGCGCCGAGGCGGCGCCGGCCAGGGATGCCTGGCCGGCGCCGCGCAATCTTTCGGCTAATTGGGCTTAGTGCCCGTTTACCTCGAATACCTCAGTTCCCCAGTTGTCGTCGACAGCCTGGGAGGCGGCCGGCGGGATGTACTCGGTGGCGAGCCAGACGCCGCCATTGTCCGGGTCCGGGACGGCGAACGAATAGTCGCCCCAGCGGGCGGAGTTAAACGGCGGGGCGTCGGAGAAGCTCTGGTGCGCCGCTGCCCCGGCGGCCACTATGGTGATCTTGTTGGAGCCGAGCGTGGCGAGGGCGGCGCTTGGGTTAATGGTCGCGCTGGTGACCGTGAACACCATCGCGGCCGGCCCGAAGTTGCGCACTTCCAGAGCCGGGTAGAGCAGGTACGCGCCGCGCTCGCTGACGTAGCCCTGATCCACGACTCGGTGGACGGCCGGGTCAATTTCGAACCAGGCAGCGGCGTCACGGGCGGTGGTGTCGCCGCTCGGGGTGACGGCAGCGTCAAGTGCGGTCCACAGCCTGACCCCATCGGGAGCGGCGGTCACATTGACCGGCCCGCTGATCCGGCTGTCGTCCGGGTTCAGCGCATTTTCCGACGTGATCGTGAACGGCGGACTGGAGAACGTCGACCCGTCGCCTGTGCTGGTGGCGGGCACCGGGAATCCGTACGGCTCGCTGTTCAGCACGGCGGACGTCAGCGTCGGGGTGCCGACGCCCGTGGTCACCGACCTCGTGTTCCGCAGCGTCCACAGGCCCAGGGTGGCGCCGACCGGGTTGTTGTTGCCGTCGGCCAGGAACGGCACGGAGTTGACCAGGTACTCAGTGCCTGAGCCAGAGTCGATCGCCGGGTCCATCCCGGTCACCGGATTCCCGGCTAGCGAGACCGGCCCGAGCACCGCGTCGTTGACGGTCGCGTCCTCGTGCTCAAGCTGGGACTTGGAGATCACCACGGCGATCGCGCCTTCAAAGTTCGACTCGGTCGGGTTGCAGAACTCGTCGGTCGAGATGACCAGCGCGTTGTTGTCAAAGCCGACCTTCGGCTGGTCGCCGAAGCAGTCGCCTGCGCTCGGCCCGCCGAGCGAGGTGTCGAACTGGTAGTTCGCGACACCATGGGAGTTCATGATCGTGACATCGGCCGTGGTGTTGTTGCCGTCCGGGGCTGGTCCGGTCGCGAGCGGGAACCCGATTTCGGTGAAGATGAAGGTCTGCGTCGACGGGTCGTACAAGCAGCGCACGTCACCGACGTCGAACGGGTCGGAGAACAGCGTGGACAACAGCTGAGCAGGCCGTAGCACCGTGCCGTTCGGCGTGGTTTCCGCCGCCGCTATGTTGACCGGCTCCCACACCACCTTCGGATTCCCCGCCAGGCTCGAATCGTGGCCTACGCACAGGCCCTGGTCGGGCGGGGTGACCGGCGAGTTCGGACCGGCGAGAGTCTGGCTGTCGAGCTGGCTGACGCCGTTGAACGCGTGGGTGATGAAGGTTCCGTCGTCGGCTGGCCTCGTCGGCGCGGTTGCGGTCGCGCGGACCTCCGGTGCCCGCGCTCCGGTCGCCAAGGCCGCGGGATAGGCACCGGCCGGCGAACGGAATGCCCTCATCCGGCTCCGTTGCCTGGCGCTGAGCGACTCGTGGACGACGTGGAGACCGCTGATGCTGGCGGCGTGCGCGATGCGATGAGCCGAACCACGGATGCCGTGGTAGGTCATCGGCGCGCGGCTGCTCGTGGCGGCGGCGATTGATCCAGTTGCTGGTGGCAGTATTAGCGCCGCGGTTGCGGCGGCTGCGGCGGCGGTGACGATCATCGGGACACGCCTCATAACATCGGCCTCCCTGGCCTGTCATGTCGGAATGAGCCTGCGTTACGACCTTAACTCAGCGGCAAATGGCCAATGTAAGCACCCAAAGACAGTTTGCCGCTACGCGCATCACGGGAGTCGTGCGGGAATGGTTCAGCGCGCATTGCGAGCTATCGGCAGGGCTCGGTCATGGTGACGAGCAGGTCGTTTCGTTTGAGGGCGGCATCGCGCAGGCCGGTGAAGGTCACCGCCGCCTTCTTAGCGCCGAACCTTGCGGTCCAGGCCATCTGGACGAAGATCGCTGGTGACGGCCCGGTGGTGAGGGACCCCTGCGGGTAACGACAAACCGGCCCGGCGATGCTGTTGAAACCGGGGGCTTCAGAGGCCGTCCGGGTACTGGAAAACCTCATCGAGCGGCACCTTGAAGACCCGCGCGATCTGGAATGCCATCTCCAGGGACGGCGAGTAACGGCCTTGTTCAATGGCGATCACGGTCTGCCTGGTCACCCCGATGCGTTCGGCGAGTTGCGCCTGGGTCAGCTCACCGTGGGCGAACCGGAGCGCGCGGATCGAGTTCGTGATCTTGGTTGGCTTGGTCATCGCCTGCTACGGCCCTCGCCGGTAGACGACGAGCTTCACCTTTCCGCCGACAACCGCCCACAACACGAACCCCAGGTAGATGACGTTGGCGATCCAGAAGTAATCGAGCTTGAGCATCGCCATGATCAGCGCGGTCCCGGCGCCCGCAACGATGAACCACCGGCTGGCGTACTCGCCGAATCGGTAGATCTCCTTGTCCCGCACGTCGCTCTTGCGGGACTCGCTCGGCCGGGCGGTCTCGATCAGCGTTCTGACCACGATGGATGCGAGCACCGATGCAGCGGTCGTCCACAGCAGCACGGCGACGTAAGGAACCTGGGCGACCGGGGTGTGCGTCAACCGGTCCCCCACGATCGCCAGGTAGACCAGGTAGGCGCCGGCGCTCGCCACGAGATAGGCCCAGATGCCCTTCTCGTCGTGTGACATCACTGCCCCCAACGCTCCGGGTGTTAAGAAGACCGCTAGTTCCTGGCGACCACCAGCTTGATCGCCGCGCCCCACGTGTAAAGCTTTCCGAGTGCGAACGGAATCTCAGGCGGCGAGGCGAAGTACGACACGCTGTGCAGCACGCCGTCCGGCTCACGCCTGCGGGCACCGGCGTCAGCATCGCGTCGGCGTGCGGAACCCGCACCAGGTCCGAGATCATTCCGCCGTACTCGACGCCGGATAGGGGCTGCATGCCGTAGTCAGACAGAACCGGGTACTCGGCGCAGTTGGCCGTCCGGCCGCCCAGGCAGGCTCGGCAGCGACCGCAGGAGACCTGGAATGAACAGAACACAAGCTGCCCGGCAGTCACCGTCGACACGTCGGGACCGACCTGCACCACCTCGGCGACAGCCTCGTGACCGACCGCGAAACCTTCCGGTGATCGTGGGCCGGCGGCCACCAGCATCGGGTCGATCTCGCACAGCGCCACGGCCAGCGGCCGGATCAGCGCGGCGGCGGCGCCAAGCTCGGGTCTCGCGACCATCCGCCACTCAAGCAGGCCAGGTGCGGTACAGGTGAGCTGGCGCATGTCGGTTCTACCTCTCTGGAGGAGTCGGATCTGGAGGAGTCGGATCTGGAGCAGCGGCCGGTCTCAGCCCGTCAAGCACGGCGGTGACGGCCAGATCCCAGCGGCGGTCCATCGACGCGCGGGTGCTGCCGAGCCAGCCCGCGGTTTCCTGCCCGGCGAGCCCTTGCGCCATCGCGACGAGTACGTGCGCGATGTCGGTCTCGTCGCCGTCGATGACCCCGGCCGCCACACAGCGCCGCACGGTGCCGACGATGAACTCTCTGACCTCGTCCCCGGCTCGTCGCTCGGCTGGCCCGGGATCGAAGTCGGCGAACGGCCGGGAGAACATGAGGTCAGCGAGCACGGGATTGTCCCTGACGAACGCGCGGAACGACCTGACCACGCTGACCAGGTCGGCCCGCGCGTCCTCGGTCGGCGCAACCTCCTTCAGGCGCCGCCCCAGCGCCCGGAAGCCCTCGAAGAAGACCTCTTTGACCAGGCCGGCCTTGTCGCCGAACAGCTCGTACACCGCCGGCGTTGACGTGTTGGCCTGCTCCGCGACCCGGCGCGTGGTGAACTCCGCGACGCCGTCGCTGGCGAGCAGCTCGACGGCGGTCGCGAGCACCCGCTCGCGCATTTCCGGCGTTCTCTGCTTGGCTCTTGGCATCGCGGGAGCCTACCCGAGCCACGCTGGACCCGCTATCCAGCCAGCGTGGCCGCATACGAAGCGGAGTCAAGCTCGATCGCTTCGTGCACCGCCTGGAGCGTCGCCATTCTTACCCGCAGTTTGGTCGTCCGGTGCGCGGTCAGGTCGAGCTGTGCCATCTGGCCTGCCACCGAGCGCACGACCGGCTCGAGGTCGGCACCATCAACGACTCGGTCGAGAAATCCCGCGACAACGGCGTCCGCGGGCGCGAAGACCTCGGCGAGGACCGTGGCCCGGTTAAAGTGCGCGGGCGAGAGCCGCTGGCGGCAAATCTCGGCCGCCGCCCGGGGCAACGTCAACCCGATCGCGACTTCGTTGGCAGAGATCTTGTACGGACCGGCTGCCCCGACCCGGTAGTCACCTGACAGGACAAGGAACGCCCCCATCGCGATCGCGTGACCCGAACACGCGATCAAGACCGGCGTCGGGAACGACAGCAAGCGCTCAGCCAGGTCAAACCCAGCCCGCAGCATCGAGGCAGCCGCCCGTCCGCCTTCCCGCAGCACCGGCAAGTCGAACCCGGCGCAGAACACCCCGGCCCGCCCCCCAAGCACCACGACGGCAGAGTCCGCCTCCGCCTCGTCAAGCGCGCCGTTGATCTCGGCGAGCATCGCCGACGACAGCGCATTCACCTTGCCGTCGTCCATCGTGACCGTAGCCACCGCCCCGTCAGCCGAATACCGCACCAGCTCTCCCATACTCCGCATCATATCAGGACGACGTTACGAAACAACGTCCCGAAACAGATTTTGCGCATGGTGGGAGGGAGCGGAGGGCAGCGATCCGAGCGGACGACGACGGTGACCGTCCGGGCCGGACAAGCGCGTCCCGGTTCGAGCTCGGATACAAGATCGGCCGGCGAGGTGAGGCGGCGGACGCAGACGACCACCGCCGGGTGCGGTGGATTCCCGAATTCATCGGTTCGGACCGGTCTAGCCCTGCGATGGATTCCCGAATTCATACCTGTTTTCCCAGCTGGATGTGGCAATTCATCGCGGGGCGGGGGCGCGGCGGCCGGCTGGATGTGGCAATTCATCGCGGCCGGGCGCGGCGGGCGGCTGGATGCGGCAATCCATCGCTGGGGCTAGCATGTGGCGGCCGAAGCCGCGGGCTCAGCCTCCGCTGGTGAAGGTGTTGATGTTCTCGATCAGCCAGCGGCCGTCGCGTTGTACGGCGGTGACGGCGAACATCGCGCCGCCGTAGCTGGTCTGGCTGGTGCCTGCCCTGGTGTCTTGCTGGTTGGCGAACACGAGCAGCCTCGCCCGTCCCCCGCTCAGCAACTCGACGCCGATGTTGGTGACCTTGGTCGTGATCACCAGTTTCTCTTTCGGCGCCTGCCGCTCGACCAGCGCGAACAACTGGTCGTACTGGCGGATCGCGACACCGGTCAGCAGTCCTTGCGCCGCCGCCCGAGTCTTCCCCACGTCCGCGTAGCTGTAGGAGAAGATCGTGTTCACCGCCCCGGTGACGGCCCGCTCCACCGACGTCGTGGCCGACCGATTGACCACCGCCGCGTTCGCGCCAGCCGCAGTCGCCCGCAGCGTATGCGCCGCCACGCTCGCCCAGATGCCGAACCCGCCCGCCAGCACCGTCGCCACCCCGAGCACGACGAGCAGCGGCAGCGCCCCCCGACGCCGACCTCTATCCTCAGCCGACGAAGCAGTCTCAGCAGGGCCGACCCGGGTCTCCGACGGCTCGGAGCCCGCCGCGGTGATCATGACCGCACCGCCTGGACGGGCACCTGACTCAGTGCGCTGAGCTTCCAGCCGGACGAGGTCTCGGTGAGCTGGCCAAGAAGTCGGCTCTGCTTGGTGCTCGGCGCGCCGGTTGCCGGGGTAACGGTGATCGCGATGGCCACGATGATCGTGGCCGAACGCCCGCTCAGCCCAGTCAGCGCCGCGTCGAGCAGTCGCGCCGTAGTAATCGTCTTCGCCTGGCGAATCTGACCCGCGAAGCCGGCCTGGCCAGCCACGACCTGGGCGTGCAGCGGGCCGGTCGACGACTGCTCCCACAGCCGCAGGCCGCGGGCGACCGTGCGGTAGTCGAGCGTGTTGAAGTTCAGCACGGCCTGCTCCCCCGCCCGCAGCGCCTGGTCCCGGCTTTGCGCGACGCCGGAGACACGCGGCGCGCTGGCCCAGGACCATCCGGCCAGCGCGGCGAACACCACAGCGGCCAGCAGCAGCGCGGCCGCCGTGCCGACCACCGGATTGATCCGCTCGAATGCTGGCGTCACGGCGAGACTCCCAGCAGCGAGGCTATCCCAGGCGACGCCGCTGGTGGCACGCCTCCGCCGGACGGCGCGTGCGCCGAGCCGCGCACGTCGACGCCGCTACTCGCGGGGAGCGTGCACCCGGCGGCCGTGTTCACCGGCGCGGGCGTCGTGTCCAACCCGTTGCGGTATGTGGTACCGCCGTAACCGGTGGTGCACGGCAGCGGGTTGAAGAACGTCAGCGCCACCCCAAACTGCGGGCCTTTGTCGTTGATCACCGTCGAGCCGATCGCGATGTCCGCCGGCAGCGCGGACAGCAACTCAGCCAGCGCCTTGCCCCTGGTGAGCGTCACCTCCGAAGTGGTCAGCAGGTTCGCGATCAGCACCCCCAGGCCCGGATTGGTCTCGGCGAGCAGGTCGGCCACCTGCGCCGCGGCCTGCGGCCCAGCGATCAGCAGCTCGCGCAGGCTCGCGTTGGAACTGGCCAGCTCGCTGGCAAGTGACAGAGCATTCTGGCCGAAAGATTGCAAGGCGCCGGTCTCGGCTATCTGTGTGGCGAGCACCTCGCGGGCATCTCCCACCAGCTTGTTGATCTTAGGCGCGGTCGCCAGCGCGCCCCGGGCCAGCGCGTTGTTGCCGTCGATCAGCGCGGCCAGGTTGCTGCCCTGCCCGCCGAACCCAGTCGCCAGCTCGTCGGTAAGCTGCCGCAACTGCTTCAGCGGCAGCGACGTGGCGAGTGAGTTGACGCTGATCAGCAGGCTGGTCACCGGCAGCGGAAGCTGGGCGCGCGGTATCACGCTGCCGCCGGTCAGGTACGGCCCGCCGCCAGTCACCGGGCGCAGGTCCACGTACTGCTCGCCGACCGCGGACAGGTCGGCGACCGCCGCGTTCAGGTGGGCGGGAATCGGCGGCGCCGAGTCGGCGATGTTCAGGTCGACCTCGATGCCGGTGTCGGTCAGCCGCATGGTGCCGACCCGGCCGACCGACACGCCTCGATAGGTCACGTCGGCACCGGGGTAGATGCCGCCCGAGTTGGCCATGTCCAGCTTGACGACGTAGTAGCCACGCAGTCCCAGGTACCGGCCGAGGTTCGCGTAGTGGAACCAGGTGTAGCCGATGATCAGCACGCCGATCAGCGCGAACGCGATCAGCCTCACCCGGGTCGCCCTAGTCAGCATTAGCGTCCACCGCGCTTTTTGCCGGGCGACGGAATGACCGGCGGGATGATCGTGGTGCCCTTGGCTGCTCGCAGCGACAGGAACACGTTCAGGTAGTCGCCTTGCACGTCGTTTAGTACCTGGTTGGTGAACGGATAGGTCAGCAGCACCTGCAGCGCGTCCGGCAGGTTCTGCCCGGCGTCGGCGAGCTCACGCAGCGTCGGCGCCAGCTCGTTGAGGTCGGCGACCAGGCTGGCCTGGCTGGCGTTGATCGTGTCGACCGCCACCCCGGTGAGCTTGTGCAGCGAGACCAGCATGCCGACCAGCGCCGAACGCTGGCTAGCCAGCACCCGGATCCCCGGGGTGAGGTGATCGAGCACGTGGCCGATCTGCCGGTCCCGGGCGGCGAGCGTCGCCGACAGCGTCTTGAGCCCGTCCAGCGCCTCGATGATCGCCTGCTTGTGGCTGTTCAGGTTGGCCAGCAGCGTATGGAGGTTCACGATCAGCGACCTGACCTGCTGTTCGTTGCCGGACAGGGCCGCGTCGAGCTGGGTGGTGATCGTGTGGATCTGGTCGATCCCGCCGCCGTTCAGCAGCAGCGAGAGCGCGCCGAGCACCTGCTCGACGGTTGCGTTGCTGGTCGTCCGCGTCACCGGGATCACCGCGCCGCCGGCCAGCCGGCCGGCCGGAACGACGCCCGGCGGCGGCGAGAGCGCGACGAACTGCTCGCCGAGCAGGCTGGACTGCTCGATCTCGGCGATCGCGTTGGCCGGCAGGTGCACGGCGCCGTTCACGGTCATGGTGATGTTCGCCGTCCAGCTACCCGGCGGCAGGAAGATCCTGGTGACCCGGCCGACCGCTACGTCGTCGACCATCACCGCCGACTGCGGCACCAGGTCGCCGGCGTCGGCGAACTGGGCGGTGATCTGGTATGGGTGGCTGCCGAGGTTGGCCCCGCCCGGCAGCGGAATCGCGTAGATGCCGTTGTAGCCGCCATTGCTGCTGCTGCAACCGGTCACGACCGCAACGATCAGCGCGACGGCCGCAACCGCCAGCCCGCGCCTCATCGGTGACCTCCGGACTCCACCAGCGCCTGCGGCGTACCGTAGACGGGTCCGGCTGCGGGCAGCGGCAGCGGCGGCACGATGCCGAGGGCGGAGGTTGGCACCGGCACGGAGCCGAATGGCCCGAACAACGACCCGGCGCCGCTGTCGGCCATCGTGGACACCTTGCCGATGATCTTGCCCATGCTGAACTCGTTCAGGTCGCCTCGGCCGTCCAGCGTATGCCTGGTCGCGTCGTAGGCGTTGACCAGGTTGTCAGCGGCGAGCGGGGCCACGTCGAGTGCCTCGGCGAGCGAGGCCCGTTCCTGACTCAGGATCGAGGTAATCGCCGCCAGCTTGTTGACGTTGGCGTCGATCAGCGCGCGGTTGCTGCCGATGAACGACTTGACCTGGTTGAGCGCGACGGCCAGCGTCGTGATCGCGGCCGACAAGTCCTGCCGGTCGGCCGCCAGGAACGCCGATACCTCGGCAAGCTGCCGCTCGGCTAGCTTCACCTGTCCGTTGTTGTTCTTCAGCATGGTGGTGAAAGATTGCAGGTAGCCGATCGAAGCGAACAGGTTGCCCGCCGACCCGCCCAGTGTCTTGGACAGCCCGCTGAACTGGGTGATCATGGCCCGCAGGTAACCGCCGTTGCCTGCCAGGTTCGCCGCGCCGGTCTTGATCGCCTGGCTGAGCGCGCCGTTCTCATTCGCCCCGGACAGGGCGTTGGCCAGCTTGGCGAGGCTGGAGTAGACCTGGTCGACCTCGACCGGCACCGCGGTCCTGGCCACCGGTATCACCGCGCCGTCGGCTATCTCGGGCCCGCCGGTGTAAGCCGGGGTGAGCTGGATGTACCGGTCGGCCACCACGCTAGGCGAGACGACGAGCGCACTCGCGTTGGCCGGAACGGCGACGCCGGAGTTCAGCGTCATCGTGACCTTGACCTTGGTGCCGTCCGGGGTAACCGAGTTCACCGTGCCGACCGGCACCCCGAGCACCCGCACCGTCGAGCCGGCGTAGACGCCGATCGTCTCGGCGAAGTAGGCGGTAACCCGCTTACCGCCGCCGCCGAAAACCACCAGGCCACCGAGGACCAGCGCCAGGACGACCAGCGCCGCCCCCGCTGCGAATATCCCCTGCTGCCCTGCGGAGGGACGACCCCCCGCACCCCCCGCGCCTTCGGCCTTTGCGCTCCTCCTGGTCATGGCGTCCTCATGGTTTCGGTGGCTGGCAGCCGGTCGCCGGGGTGTTGGCGGGCGCGTACGAATGCGGGATCAGCCCGCACAGATAGATGTCGAACCAGCGCCCGTTGCCGAGCGCGTTGCCAAGCAGGCGGAAGTACGGGCCGGCCAGCGTGACCGCCTGGGCGAGGTCAGCCTGGTCGTTCTGGAGCACGGTGGTCACCTGGTTCAGCGCCTGCAGGGCCGGCTCAAGCGCCGCCTGGTCGTCATTAACCAAGCCGGAAAGCTGGGTAGCGAGCGCCTGGGTGTCGACGAGCAACGCGCGGATCGAATCCTGGCGAAGCCGCAACTCGGCGAGCAGCAGGTTCCCGTCAGCCAGCAGCGAGGTGAATCTGGAGTCCTCCCCCGCCAGCGTGCCCGTGACCTGTTTCGCGCTCGCCAGCAGGCTGGTGACCTCGGCATCCTTGGACGCGACCGACTTCGACAGGTCGGCGAGGCCGCTGAGCGCGCTGCGAACGTAGGGCGGGGTGGTGGCGAACGCGGCGGACAACGTGCGCAGGCTCTCGGCGAGCTGGGCGGTGTTGATCTTGCTGATCTGCTGTCCGACGCCGCCGAACGCCTGGGTGACGTCGTAGGGCGAGGTGGTGCGGTTCAGCGGGATCGGAGTGCCCGGGTCTTGCGGCGCCTGGCCGAGCGGGTCGAGCGCCAGGTACTTGTCGCCGAGCACCGTCTTGATGTCGATGGCAGCCGTCGTCTTGTTGCCGATCCAAGCGTTCTTGACCCGGAACGCGACGGCGACCTTGGCGCCGGCCAGCGAGACGCCGGTCACCTTGCCGACGACGACGCCGGCGACCCTGACCTCGTTGCCGGGCTGCAGGCCGGCCGCCTCGGCGAAGTAGGCGGTGTAGCCGGTGCCGCTGACGAACGGCAAGTTGCCCGAGAAGAACACGACCAGCGAGATCACCGCGAGTATGGCCAGGCCGGCGAGCGCGACAACGACCGGATTGCGTTCCCCGAGCGGCTTGGGCGAACTCTTAATACCGAAGCTGCGGCGGTCGATGCTGGCGAAGCTAATGCCTTTCACGACTCGCACCTCGCCGCCGTGACCGGCACCCCGCTGTGGACCTTGCCGCCGGGAGCCACATGGACGCCGGTGACGACCGCGTTGCAGAGGAAGAAGTTCAGCCACGAGCCGTAGGAGGCCAACCGGGCGATGTCAGCCATCTTGGCTGGCAGATCGGCGAGGAACGTGTTGACCGCCGGCGAACCCGTCGCCAGGTTCGACGCGAGCCGTCCAAGCTGGACGATGTCGGTCTGCAGCGGCGCCCGGGCCACAGCCAGCAGCCCGGCGGTCGCGCTGGTCAGGCTGCCGATCGCGGTGATCGCGTCACCGATCGGCCCCCGGTCGGCGGCCAGGCCCGACACGAGTTTCTGCAGGCTGGTCAGCAGGTCCCCGAGCGCGTTGCCGCGCGAGCTGATGGTGCGCAGCACCGAGTTCAGGTTGCCGATCACCTGGTCGATGACCTGGTCTTTGGTCGCCAGCGTCGTGGTCAGCGAGCCGACGGTGGCCACCAGCGCGGTGATATCCGGGCTCTCGCCCTGGAACACCGTGATGATCTCGCTGGTCAGCTTGTTCACGTCGCCGGGCGACAGCGCGGAGAACAAGGGCTGGAAGCCGTTGAACAACTCGGTGAGGTTGAGCGCCGGCGTGGTCCGCGGTAGCGGAATGGTGCCGCCTGGCCGCAGCGAGCGGTCGACCGGGCCCACGCCCTGGCCAAGCTCGATGTAGCGCTGCCCGACCAGGTTCAGGTACTTGATCGTCGCGGTGACCGAGGCGGGAAGCTGGCGGCCTTGCTGAACCGAGAAACCGACCACGGCGAGGTCGCGGTGGTAGACGCCGATCGAGGTGACGGTGCCGATCCTGACCCCGGCGATGTCCACGTCGTTGCCCACGACCAGGCCGGTGACGTCGGAGAACACCGCCCGGTAGCCGACCGAGCCCGAGGTCCCCGTGTAGGCGATGCTGATGCCAAGTACCGCGGTGATCAGCGCCGTGATCGCGACGAAAATGATCGACTTGACCAGCGGCGCGGTGATGCTCTTGCGGTTCATCGCGCCGCTCGCTTCGAGCCGGTGCCATCATTCAGGTGGATGCCTCGGAACGGCACGAGGTAACAGCGCGGACCGACGTTGTCGTCGTAGACCGGGTTGTCCCGGCGACGCTGATAAGCGCCGAGCGAGGGCACCACCACGACCCGGACGTGCAGGCCCGGCTGGTTCGTCCCGGCGCCGAGCACCTTGTCGATCTTGGGCACGAAGCCCGCCAGGTCGGCCAGGTTGCACGGGAATTCCGGCGAGTAATTGGCCAGGACGCGCAGCGTGGCCAGGCTGTCGGCGGACAGCCCGATCATGTTCGATGAGTTCGCGTCCAGGAACGACCGCAGGTCATCCGACGCGGTGGTGATGTTCGCGAGCAGCGCGGCGAAGTTGTCGCTGAGCCGGCCGATTGTCTGGCCGGTGACGCTGAAGTCGTTGAGCGCGGCGATCACGGCGGGCAGCGCCTTCGTGTAGCTCTTGCTGAGTCCGGCCAGCCGCCGCAGGTCGGTGTCGAACTCAGGTAGCTGGCCGTTGGTGCGCTGCAGGTAGCCGTTGAGGTCGACCAGTGCCTGGCCGAGCTTCGCGCCGCGGCCTTGCAGCCCCTGGGCGAGGGCGGTCAGCGTGAGCGACAGCTTGTCCGGCTGGACGGCGGCCAGCATCGGCAGGAGATTGTTCAGCACCTGCTCAATTTCAAGCCCATCGGTCGAGCTATTCTGCCTGATCACGCTGCCGTTCCCGAGCCTTTTGGCCACGGGCTGGGCCGGCAAGACCAGGTCCACGTACCGTTCGCCGAACAGCGTGGTCGGCAGCATCTCGGCCGACACATTGGCCGGCAGCCGGGACAGCTCATCCGGTTGCAGGGCTAGCTCGAGCCTGGCGCCGCCGCCATCCGCGCTGACCGTCCGCACCTCGCCCACGGCCACGCCGCGCACCATCACCTGCGCGCCGGGGTGCATCTCGTTGCCGGCGCTGCCGGTGTAGACCGTGACCATGGCGACATGCGTGAAGTGCTTCTGATACAGCGCGACCGACAAGGCGATCAGGACGGCGCCGGTGACGAGGAACGCCACCCCGGCCAGCCGGCGGCGGCTCTTCGAGCGGGCCTGGTTCACCCGGCCACCCGCACCGTGGTCGTGGCACCCCAGATCGCCAGGCTCATGAAGAAGTCAATGATGTTGATCATGACTATCGCTGTTCGCACGGCCCGGCCGACGGCGACGCCCACCCCGGCCGGGCCGCCTTCAGCCCGGTAGCCGTAGTAACAGTGCACGAGGATCACGACCACGCTGAAGATCAGCACCTTGAGGAAGGACCAGAGTACGTCCACCGGCGAGAGGAAGAGGTTGAAATAGTGACCGTAGGTGCCCGGCGACTGGCCCTCGAAGTACACGGTCACGATCTGCGAGCCGAAGTAGGAGCTGACCAGGCCGATCGCGTACAGCGGTATGACGGCCGTGGCGCCCGCGATAATGCGCGTGGTGACCAGATAAGGCAGGCTCGGCACGCCCATTCCTTCGAGCGCGTCGATCTCCTCGTTGATCCGCATCGCGCCCAGCTGGGCGGTGAACCCGGCCCCGACGGTGGCGGACAGCGCGAGCCCGGCCACCAGCGGCGCGATCTCACGGGTGTTGAAGTACGCGGACACGAAACCGGTGAAGGCCGAGGCGCCGATCTGGTTCAGCGCCGCGTAGCCTTGCAGGCCGACGACCGTGCCAGTGAACAGCGTCATGCCGATCATGACGCCGACCGTGCCGCCGATCAGGGCGAGCGCGCCGCTGCCGAACCCGACCTCGGCGAGCAGCCTGGCGACCTCGCGCGGGTAGCGCCGCAGTGCGCGCGGCGTCCAGGCCAGCGCCTTGCCGTAGAACACAAGCTGGTCACCCAGCATGTCGAGCCACACCAGGGAGCGGTCAAGGGCGGGCCGATCGCGGATCTGCAGAGCCATCGGTTCACGCTCCCTTCGGCGGGATGATCTTCAAGTAGATCGCAGTCAGCACCAGGTTGACGAAAAATAGCAGCAGAAACGTGATGACTACCGACTGATTGACCGCCTCGCCGACGCCCTTGGGGCCGGGCCTCGGGTTGAGCCCGCGGTGCGCCGCGACCACGCCGGCCAGGAAGCCGAAGATCAGCGCCTTGATCTCGCTGATGTACAGGTCGGGAAGCTGCGCGAGCGAGGAGAAGCTGGCGAGGAACGAGCCCGGCGTCCCGTGCTGCAGGAACACGAAGAAAAAGTAGCCGCCGATCACGCCGACCACCGACACGAGGCCGTTGAGCAGCACGGCGACCCCCGAGGCGGCGAGCACCCGAGGCACGATCAGGCGCTGGATCGGCGAGACGCTCATCACCTCCATGGCGTCCATCTCCTCGCGGATCGTACGGGCGCCGATGTCCGCGCAGATCGCCGAGCCGCCAGCGCCGGCGATCAGCAGCGCGACGATCAGCGGGCTCGCCTGCTGCACGACCGCGAGCACGCTGGCCGCGCCGGTGAACGACTCGGCGCCGAGTTGCTTGGTCAGCGAGCCGACCTGCAGCGTGATCACCGCGCCGAACGGTATCGACACGAGCATCGACGGCAGGATCGTGACGCTGGCGATGAACCAGAACTGCTCGATCAGCTCGCGGGTCTGGAACGGCCGCTTGAACGTCAGCCTGATCACGCTGGCCGCCAAGGCGAACAGCTTGCCGGTCTGGCGCAGCGCGCCGGCGCCCGCGACGTCGGTCACTGCCCGGCCCCTCGCTGCTCGCTCAGGAAACTGTCGGTGATCGCCTGCTGGGCGGGTTCGGGCAGCGTAGGCAGCAACTCCATCACCCGGGTGGTCCGCCGAGCCACGGCGCGCCGCTCGGGCATCCCAGCGCTCGGCACGAGCTGCGGCACCAGCTCAGGCAGGGCAGGCGGACCCGCGTGCTCGCCTTCGCCGATCCTTTCCAGAGCCAGGGTCGCCTCGTCTTTCTCTTCCGACATGCCGATCGGGCCGATCCTGCGGCCGTTCACGAACTGGGTGATCACCGGATGGTCGCTGGTGAGCAAAACCTCGCGGGGCCCGAACATGACCAGGTTGCCGCGGAACAACATGCCGATGTTGTCCGGCACCGTTCTGGCGATCTGGATGTCGTGGGTGACGATCAGCATCGTGGCGTCGATCTTGGCGTTGAGGTCGATGAGCAGCTGGGACAGGTAGGCCGTTCTCACCGGGTCAAGCCCTGAGTCAGGTTCGTCGCAGAGGATGATCTGCGGGTCGAGGACCAGCGCCCGGGCCAGGCCAGCGCGCTTGCGCATGCCGCCGGAAATCTCGCCTGGGTACTTGTGGCCCTCCCCGGCGAGGCCCACCATATCCATCTTCTCCAGCACCACGCGGCGGATTTCGGCCTCGGTCAGCTTGGTGTGCTCGCGCAGCGGGAACGCGATGTTGTCGTACAGGTTCAGCGAGCCGAACAGCGCGCCGTCCTGGAACATCACCCCGAACAGCTTGCGCGCCTGGTAGAGCTGGCGCTCGGTGCAGGAGACCGTGTCGATACCGTCGACGACAACCCGGCCGCGATCCGGCCTGACCAAGCCGACCAGCGACTTGAGGAACACCGTCTTGCCCGTGCCCGAGGGGCCGAGCATGACGCTCACCTCGCCTGCTGGCAGCGTGAGCGAGACGTCGCCCCACACCAGGTGCGAGCCGAACGACTTGGTCAGGCCTTCAACGACTACCTCAATGCCCATTGGTTAGCTGCCGGTTGGTTAGCCGAGTTTGGCCTTGCCGAGCTTGAGCGTGATCGTGTTGCCGGACGCCGGGATCGTCAGGTTGATCAGCGGCGTGGCGAGCAGGCAGTGGCTGAACTTGGGGATCGTATAGGTGCCGGCGACCTTGCCGCCCGCCAGGATGTTGAAGCCTTTCTGGCTCTTCAGGCTCACCACGACCGGCGTCGAGGTCTCGCACCGATGGCCGACCGGGACCGGCAGGCCGGCCACCGTCAGGCTGGTGATCTGCATGGTGATCTTGGAGGTGGTCTTCACGGTTCCGGGGCCCAGGTTCACCTTGCCTGTGGTCGGGCCGTCGTTGATGAGCGTCGCGGTGGCGGTCACCGGGATGACACCAAATTGCTTGAACGACCCGGTGGCCGGCGGCAGCGTCAAGGTCGCCGTCACCTTTCCGTTGCTCGAGTTCACTTTCGCCGACAGCGTCCCGGGGCCGAGCGCGAGCGAGGCCTTAGGGCCGGCCAGGAACGTGGTTCCGCTGATCTTGTACTTGGCCTTGATGAACGACGCGGCCGAAGCCGGACCGCCGGCCGCGACCAGTGCGCTGGCCGCGAGCAGCCCGGCGGCGCCAGTCGCGGCGATCCTCCTGGACCACATGGCTACAGACATCTGAGTCTTCCTTCCATAGCGACTTAATGTTGTGGTTTTGGCACCGGCGGCGGGCACACCCAGTTCTGCGGCTGCGATGGTCCGCATAGCTTGCCCTGAGTCATTTTCACGAAATTTCCCCGGCCCGAAATCGAGCCGGTGAACAGCGGATCGAGGTTCTCCGTCACGCCGCAGTCGATGAACGGCGGTATGGTCACCTTTCCCGAGAGCACTCCGCCATCCGGCACCGTGTATCCACGGGGCGGGATCGTGTTCTTCCCGTGGGCGACCACGATCAAGGTCAGCGGCGACCGGGTGCGGCAGCCCGGCCCGACGGCGAGCGGGACTCCATTCACCCGCACGTTGCTGACTCTGATCGAGACCTTCGTCTTCCCGGTGACGGTGATCGGAAAGGGCGGCAGGATGCCGGACACCGACACGATGGCGATCGGGTCAAGCTCGGTCAGGTGCAGCGTCGCGGTGACCGGGACGAACCTGAAGGCCAGGAACGTCGCGGTGACCGGCGGAAGCTCGTGGCGCCCGCGGTAGAACAACTCCCCTGTTGAGAACTCGATCAGCTTGCCCGGCTTGAACACGGGTCGCTCGCCGAAGTCAACGTTCACCAGGCCAGGCTTAGCCGGAGGCGGCGGCTGTAGCAACGCGGCTCCGATGAGCTTGGCGACGTCGGAGTAGCCGGTGATATAGCCGCAGGTGGGCGTCCCGCTGCCGACGGGCTTGATGTGCGCGCAGCCCGGCGGGAGCTTGAGCTTGGCAGGCCGCGCCGCCACGGTGACGGTCTGCGTGGCGAACCTCGCGGCACCGCCGACTGGCATGCAGCTTGCCCTGACCGCGGCGCCTTGGCCGAAGTACAGGACCATGTCGAGGCGACCGGCAGTGAAGGTGACTACACCGGGCCGTAGTGCCGGGGCAGCCGGAATGGTTCCTGATGCGGTCAGCGACCAATCCCCGGTGAAGGCCACTGAGCCGGTGGCGCTCGTCGGCCAGGCCAACGTGACCGGCTTCGCCGAATTGCTTGCCTCGGTGACGGTGAGCAGGTCAGCAGCCCTGACCGGGCCCGTGTAAGTCGCCAGCACGGCACGCGGGAGCCGCGTCGTGACCCGCAGGCCAACCGGCCCGATCCGCGCGCCCGATGCGACCGTGGCCGCGATCTGGACGCCGACCTGATAGGTGCCGGCCGGGAACGCACAGGTGTAGCCGAGGCTGACCGCCTGCGCCGCGCTCGCGCTCGTCGCGTCCGCCGCGATGCCCGCCGCGCCTGCGAGGGTGGCCACAGCCACCCCGCCAGCGAGGAGGGAGCCGCGGAGCCCGGGCATCATCTGACTCAACCCACCGTCCTGTTGACCCTGATACTAGTGACGGCAACCGCTAGGCGGTTGCCGTCACATTGCTGAGCTGCTCGCCTAGATCAGCTGGATTTGATCGTGCCCTTACGGCTCAGCGTGAAGGTGCTGGTGAAACCCGGGTGCTGGCCGTTCTTGATAACCCCGGCGCACGTGCCCTTCTTCACTCCCGAGATGGTCAGCCCGGTCTTGGTCGCGGTCCTCACGGGGAGCTTGGACGTCATGGTCAGGGTGTGCTTGCCGTTGGTGTAGAACCCTGGCGCGGAGCCAGTGACCACGAACGAGCAGCCGGTCATGGAAACGTCGACCTTGATGCCGCTGATGAGGCCGTCCGTCTGGCCCTTGCGGTTGGTCTTGGAGTCCACGCTGACCTTGTAGGGCTCAGCCAGGACCTTTGTCCTGACCGGACCGAGCGGGCCGGTGCAGTTGTTGAACGTGAGCTTGCTGGCCGTGCCGACCTGGACCGGCGAGTTGCCCTTGTGGGTGCCGTTCGGAATGTTTCCTGCCGCCGATGATGCGACCTTCTTGCCCTTGGTCGTGCACGTCACGTTCAGCGTGATGCCGCCGACCTTGTCGGTGAGCACGGTCTTGTTCGAGCTGGTTGTGAACTTGCCGCCCCCGCTGACCTTGACGGTGAGCTTGGTGGTGCTGAGGGGAGACGACGCCAGGGCCGGCGCGGCGCACAGGCCGATGACAGCAGCCGTCGTCGCGGCCGCCACGAGCAGACGGCCGGTCCTTTTCCGTATCGTCATGAATCCGCCTCCTTGAACTTGGTTGCCTGATTCCTTCACAGGGGTCAGGGTTCAACCCTACCCACGAGTAGCCTTCTCAGCCGCGTTTCCACCAGTCAATACTTATCAAATCCCAAGCACCGAACCGTCGATCTTTATCACAAGATGAGCAATCTACGCTGGCGGCCATCGGCTGCCCGACCTGGCACACTCGCCACGGCCGGGCGCTCGGCGGCGTCACATTCTGGGCGGACTCCGCCGCCGGGACGGCGGGGTGACCGGTGAGCCAGTCGTCGTCGCGATGGTCGTCAAGAAACTCCCCGCGGGCGCCGTGTCCCGATCACGGCTCCTGCCCAGCGCCATGCGGGTCGCTGGCCATGACTGGGGGTCGATGTGGTCGAGGTCGGCACCATCATGGTGGCGTCGTCGCCCGCTAGCGCGGCGTCGCCGGATAAAACGGACCGATCACGCAAAGACTGCGGCCACCACTGCAGGGTTGCAGCATCTCCGACGGGCGCGGCAAGGCGCCAACCGTCGGAACGCTCGGCTGTCTCGTACGCGACAAGTCCGACGGCAAGATCTGCGTTCTGGGAAGTAATTTCGTTCTCGCCCAGTCGGGGCGGTGCCGATCGGCACCCCGATCATCCAGCCCGGCCAGTTCGATGGCGGAAAGGCGTCAGACAAGGTCGCGACGCTCAAGCGATCGGTCGAATCCAACGAGGGTTCGGTTAATGGGACTGACGCGGCCATCGCGCAGTTGACGCACCAGAAGAGCCACAGCACCAGGGTCGCTGGCAACCTAATGGCGCCCATCTCCGCGACGCATCCCGCGGTCGGAATCTGCGTAGCCGCCGGCAACCAGGGCATCAACTGCTTCCTGTCGCCGATCGACCGTCAAGCTGCTTGGCGTGGAGCTGCTGCCAGCAACCACGGACGACTCGTGCACGGTGACGCCGCGGGTCGGCATGCCTATCGAAAAGGTCGCGCGGACGAGCGGTTACACGTCAAGCACCGTGGACGCGGTCGGTACCCAGGTCAAGGTGTTCGACCCGCAGACGGGCCAGACCAGCGTCTTCAAGAACATGATCTGGACACAGGCTTTCTTCTTGCCCGGCGACTCCGGCGCGGTGGCCTGCAAGGGCGGAAACGGCAGGACCTTCGCCCCGCCGCCGCCACCGTTGTCCTGTCTGGTACTCGCCAGTCTCGGCCGCTACTTCGACCTGCCATTGACCCACGACAACCCCGCTGACCACACAGGCCAGGAAGCTATTCCTGTCCCAAAGCCTCGTCGGCAACCTGCTCATCGGCCTTATCTACAACAACGTCGACACCGTTATCAAACGAACAAAAGGAAAAAACGGAACGGATGTCCAGAGGAAAGCAGCAGCTCCGCTCTACAAGCGTTACCGACGCTTCCTGGTGGAAGGACTCGCTCATCCCACATCCAAGAAAATGGTCGTCATCAGTGCAAATATTGACGATTTCAATTTCATCTTGATGGGCTTGGCCAGCATCGACAACAACCCTAAGCTGCATCCGCCATTGCTCACCATTCCCGAGTACAAAGCCCTGAATAAGATACTGACCGAGATCGTGGTCCACACTAAGGGAATGGACCAGAAAGGCCTGATCCTTTTCATGAACGAGGTCTCGGTCTATGAAAAGATCGTCGCGGAACTCAAGAAGGCGCCATCCATCAAGTTGACCGGCACGATCGCCGACGACCAGTTCCATTAGAAGCCGCTGATGACCCTGAGCCGCTTGCGCAGCCGGTCGGGCCTGGCATTCACGTTCCAGTTCCGATAGTAATCCGCTCGCAATTCAATGATGATTGCGTTGTCATAGTCGGCCAGAGCCTGAGCTGCGAGCGCGTCCTCGTCCTCTCCCGCGATTTCGACCGGCTGGTAAAGCAAGCTTGGTCGGGCAAAATCAGCGACTTCACGAGCTGTCGAGGCGACCACATTGCCTGGATCTGCTCGGCCGGCCCAACTGACATCCATATCCGCCGACTCCCGCAAGTCGGCCGGTAGTTCGTCCAGCTCCAACTGCTCACCAGTCCGACGCGATTCCCGATCTGGCCATGACAGCGACCTCTTCGGCCACGCGGATGGCCCTAGGTAAGCTCGACGCACGGTCCGATTGTCGTCCTCACTGTATCCCCAGCCAATTGCGTATAGCGTGGAAGACAGTTCCGCGAGATGCGCCGGTAGATCCCCGTCGCAACCATAAGCCGCCCAGAGCCTCCGTGTGCAGGCCACATGGAATTCAACGACCGGGCTGAACGGTTCTCTGTCCCAAGCCGTGGCGCAGCTATCTACAATCCGCCCTCCGACCCGGTGGAGCCAAGGCGACATCGCCTCGATCGGTTCGCAGTGCTGGACTAACCAAGACGTGACGACGTCGCGCGTCTCGGCAACGTCGTGCCGCGCCGCCAGATGGCGAAGATCTGGCACGCGTCTGGGCCATGCATCGGCGATCAGGAGCAGCACGATCGCGACGAGCGCGGCCAGCTGGCCGCCGATATGACGCGCGGCGTGAGCTAGCCGGCGCACGTTTTCGGGTCCGCCAGGCAACGGTTCACTAGTCGAGCGTAAGCCTCCTGACCCGGCTGAGTGGGGTGGAAGCTACCTGGGTCGATGACCACCTTCTTCCTCTGCAACTTGATGCCATAGAGCCAGGGACGATCCGCGCACAGCGCATGGGCGGCGAATGCGGCAACGGGACTGACGAAGTGGATCTTTACGCCCGCCGCGCGGGCCTGCGCCACCGCCGCCGCTGTGATCATGTTCAGTTGGATCCCGGTCTCGTTAAGCCATCTCTGGTCTTTGATGCTCAGGAAGGCGCAGGATTTCTTCGGCGCCCTCGGGAACAGCAGCGGGTAGCCAGCGACTATGATCTCGGCGTTACGCGCCTTGCGGTGGATCGCTACGTAGGTGGCGACCAGGTGCGCCTGCAATTCGTCGACAACCTTCGGCTCGAACTCCGTCAGCACCTCAGGATCTACCGCACCGTTGCTCCGCCGCTTGAGTATGTACTTGCCGTTACTGCACGGGGGGAGTTTGACCAGAGCGCGCACCACGTATCCGGCGATAACATCAGCGAAACGGGCGTCATTGCCGCCGATCGATAGTGTCACCAGCCTTGTCTGCGCGTTCAGCCCGGGTGTGCTAGCCTGCAGTCCCTCAGGGATCTTCTTGCGTGGCGCTTTCGCCCAGTCGACGTTTCCGGCTTTGATCCACTTCGCCACTGTCGAGTCGTTGGAGAAGGCAGCCGCATTCGTCACGTAGGTGGTTCTGGCGCCACCGCAAGCTCGGAAGGTAAACGACGATGTCCGGTCGTCTTGGCTTCCACGGCGATCGGCTCTCTGTGGCCAGGTCATTTGATCATGGTCGGGTAGGCCTTCTCCGATCGGTGACAAGTATTGGTCTTGGTGTCGGTTCCTGGCTCGTAAGGCCGGTCGCCCTCTCCAGCCGAGTAGGAATCGCCGAGAGCCACGTACCCTTCCTGCTGCGGCGCGCGGAAGTCTGCGATCCCGTCCGGCGTACCCCAGTCGGTCGGAGCGTCGTAACCGGGCTGGCCGTTGCACAGGTAGGCCGGCGAGCAGTTCTTTGACGACAGGAAGTTGGTTCCGGCCACGATGTCAAACAGGCTCGAGTGCGATCGGTACAGCAGAAAGGCACCCACCGTGAACCTGTTCGGTACTATCGCAGATGACCAGTTCCACTAGAAGCCGCTGATGACCCTGAGCCGCTTGCGCAGCCGGTCAGGCCTGGCGTTTACGTTTTCATTCTTATAATAGTCGGCCCCCACATTGATCATGATCGTGCTGTCGTAGCGGAGCAGGGCACTAGCGGCTACGACGCCCGCGTCGTCGTCGCTGACTTCGACGGGCTGGTACAGCAGGGTGGCGCGGGCAGGATCAGCGCTCCTCGATCTTCGTGGCGCGACCATGTCGCCGGGCTCGGCTCGGTCGGCCCAGCTAACGTACATGTGCACGGACTCCCGCAACACTTCTGATCGGCCGGCCAGCGGCAGCAGTTCCGGCGCCAACCGCCCTCCTGGGTCCCAGGACAGCGTCCTCATCTGCGACGCGGACTGGCTGAGACCGCCGCGCACGTCCCAGTTGCCGCCCCTGACATTTCCCCAGCCGATCGCGCTGAGCGCGGAGGACAATGCGGTGAGCCCGCTCTGCAGATCACCGTCACACCCGAAGGCAGCCCAGACCCAGCGCGTGCAGACAACTCGGGCCGGCTTGCGTTCCAGGCTGAACGGTGCTCGGTGCCAGGTCGTACGGCAGCTATCCTCGACCCCTCGTCCGACCGGGTGCAGCCACCGGGCCTCCGACTCGATCAACTCGAAGTGCCGGTCCAGCCAGGACGTCATGGCGCCGTGCGTCGCGGCGAAATCGCGGCGCGCGGTCAGACGGCGCAGATCCGGCACGCGTCTGGGCCACACGTCGACGAGCGCGAACAGCACGATCGCGAGCAGTGCCGCCAGTTCGCCGCCGACGTAACGCGCGGCGGAGGTCAGCCGGCGCACGTTCTCTGGTCAGCCAGGCACTCGTTGATGAGCCTCGCGTACGCATCCTGGCCCGGCTGCCTGGCATGGAAGCTGCCGGGGTCGACGATCACCAGGCGCTTTTGGAACTTGACGCCATAAAGCCACGGTTTCTTCGTGCACAGGGAGTGGCCGGCGAACGCATGAGTCGGGTCGACGAACCTGATGTCGAGTCCGGCGACATGGGCCTGCGACACGGCAGCCGCTGTCACCGCGTTCAGGCGTTCGCCCGTCCCGTTCAGCCAAACCTGAGTCTTGGGACTGAGGAATGCGCAAACCTTCGTCGGCTTCGGCGGGAACAGCGGAGGGTACCCAGCCACTATGATCTCAGCGTTCCTGGCTCTGTTGCGGATATCCATATAGGTGGCGACCAGATGTGCCTGGAGTGTATCGACAACTTGCGGCTCGAACTCCGTCAGCACCTCAGGATCGACCGCACCGTTGCTCCGGCGCTTCAGCGTGAACTTGCCGTTACTACAGGACGTGAGTTTAAGTCTGGCCGACAGCAGACAGCCGTAGAGAACGTCGGCGAACCGCGCGTCATTGCCGCCGATCGATATCGTGACGAGCCTTGTCTCGGCGTTCAGCGCCGGCGTCTCTGCCTGCAAGCCCTCGGGGAGATCCTTACCTGGCACTTTCGCCCAGTCGACATTGCCGTCTTTGATCCACTTCTCCACCGTCGTATTGTCCGGGAAGGCCGCCGCCTCCGTCACGGTGGTGGTCCTGGCCCCGCCGCAGGCCCGGAACGTGAACGAGTATGCCTCACCCGCCTTGGCCTCCACCACGATCGGCTCAGAGTGACCAGGCTATTTGATCATGGTCGGATAGGCGGCCTGTGAGCTGGGGCTACAGGCTGGCCGTCGATGGCAAGAATCTCGACGTCACACGATTCCACGAGCACCTGACTGCGGCAAGGCATGCGGCCGCTGGCCGACATGACGAGGCGGCGATCTCGGCCCTGGACGAGGCGATAGCGCTTTGGCGCGAGCCGGTCTTCGGCAATGTCGCCTCGAAAACGCTGCACGACGAGGTCGTGCCGCAGTTGACCGACCGGTATCTGGAGGCCGTAGAACTGCGGGCAGAATTGTGCCTGCGGTCAGGACGGCACGGGACGCTGGCGGGCGAACTGTCGGCGGTCGCGCGGGCGCATCCGCTGCGTGAGCGGCTGACCGGCCAGCTCATGATCGCGCTGGCCTCGACCGGACGGCAGGCTGACGCCCTGACGACCTACAACAGCCTACGCCGCACCCTCCGCGAGGAGCTCGGCATCGACCCGTCAGCTTTGCTGCAGGATCTCTACATGCGGATACTCCGGGCCGACGTCTCGCCAGGGCGATGCTAGGTAGACTGCCGCCATGCGCGTCTGAAACTGATCGGCCCGTGCTCCTCCTGCTCGGCTCGCTGCCGCAATGAACCAGTCGAGCCGACAAGGAGTTTTACTGTGCTTACGCACCAGCAGATCTTGCATTTCGCCGCGTTCGGGTACGTCACGATGCGCGGCTTGCTCAGCCAGTCAGAGACCGCCACGCTCCGGACCGAAGTCACCGACGCACTGGCCGACGCCTTCGGCCCAGCCGGCCGCGAACCCGACGACCTCGGCGGCATCAGCGGCGACTACCTGCCGCTCGCGACGAACCGGGCGCCATTCAGCCAGTCGCTGATCGCTGATGATCAAAGGACGTTCGGAGCGTCGGCCGAGTTGCTCGGCGGCCCGACCGTGCCCTCGGTCGGCATAGCCACCCGCTTCACCGGCGACTCGACCTGGCACACCCGCCAGGGCCGGGCGCTCGGCGGCGTCACGTTCTGGGTGGATCTCGAACCGCGCGAGCAGCGCACCGGCGCGCTGCGCCTGATCCCAGGCTCGCACTTGCCCGACTTCGCCCAGCGCCTCTGTGAGTACCGAGGGGCCGAGCCCGCGATCTCGGGTTTTGAGGGCTGGGACTGGCCGCACGTGGTGATCCCGACCGAGCCAGGCGACGTGGTCGCCTTTCACGTTCACCTGATGAACTGCTCGCAAGGCGGCCTGCCCAGGCTGTCCTGGACCATCGACTACCTGCCCTGGCCAGGCATCGCCGATAAGGAGCGGATGCGGATCGTCCGCGGTTTCGTCGACGTCGAGTTCGACCACGAGGACTACGACCGGGAACGCTGGCCGGTCTGGCGTGAATGGGCGGCCGGCGCACGCCCGACCCTGTCCCGCGCGATCGCGGTCGAAAGGCTCGAACTGCTCGGCGTGCTGAACAACCACGACGCCTAACGCGGGCGTGGGCCCGGCCGTCTGGCCGGGCCCACGCCCCAGTCATGGTGTTACTTGATGACCTTCTTCGTCGACGGCAAGCAGAGCCACCGCGTCCGAAGGATCTGCACCTTCTCGGTGCCGAACTGGTTCTGGTCGATGACCGGGCTGATGATCGGGGTCGGGCTGACCTGGAAGCACAACAGGTGTGCTACTGAGTTGATGATCGGGAAAATCTTCTTGCCGACGACCTTCTTCGTTGGCAGGCAGAGTTCCTGCGGCACAGGGTTTACCTGGGCCGGTACGGCCTTCCCAGCGAACTGGTCCTGGAGCAGCAACGGCGGCGGCTTGTAGCCAACCGTTCCCGCTACCTCTTTGACTGGGTAACAGGTGAAGTGCGACAGTCCCGGCGGCTGCGGGACCTTCATGTTCGGCGGCTTCTTGATGCCCTTCCAGGTCGGCAGGCAGAGCAGGTTCGGCTGCCCGGTGATCAGCCTGCCAGTGCCGAACTGGTTGCTGACCTGAACCTCGTGCGTCGGTTGCTGGCTTGTCGCCATGCGGAAGCACAGCAGGTGCGCCGCCGGGTTGGTGATCGGGAAGGTCTGGCCGGGCTTGCCGGTTGCCGAGATGACCGTCTTCGCCACCGGGTTGCAGTGGAAGGCCACGGGGCCGATCTTCGGGACGAAACCGCGCGGGCTGAACTGGTTGAACAACCTGATGCCCGGCGGGATCCTGTATTTGGCTGCGGCTGCGGCTATGTAGCACAGGTGGTGGTCGACCGGCACCGGGATGATCCTCTTGGCGGACGGCAGGCACAGCCACTTCGTCGAGCCGAGCGCGATCTCGGCGGTGCCGAACTGGTTCTGGTCCCAGACTCGCGGCCTTCTCGGTGTCTGCGACACGGGGAAGCACAAGAGGTGCGGCACCGGGTTGACAATCTTGAATACTTTCTTGCCGACCACTTTTGTTGTCGGCAGGCATAGTTCTGCTGGAATGGCAGAAACCTTGACTTGCACCGGCTTTGGTGCGAATTGATCCTGCAGCAGGATGCCAGGCGGTGGCTTGTATCCGCCCAATCCGGGCACTTCCGTCACGGGATAGCAGGTGAAGTGGCTGAGGCCGGGTGGCTGGGGAAGCCGTTTGTGAGGCGGGCCCTTGAGACCCTTCCACGACGGCAGGCACAGCAGGTTCGGCTGGCCCGGAGTCAGTGCTGCCGCGCCGAACTGGTTAGCCACCACGACTGTCGGCGTCGGCTGGGTAGCGGCCTTGATGCGGAAGCACAGCAAGTGTGCGGCCGGGTTGGTGATCGGGAAGACCTTGCCGGTCGTGCCGATCGTCTTCGCCACCGGGTTGCAGTGCAGCGCGACCGGACCGATCTTGGGTCGGAACCCACGCGGGCTGAACTGGTTGAACAGCACAACACTGGCAGGGATCTTGTAGTGGCCCTTGGCGACTTTCGCCCCGTAACACAAGTGGTGATCGACTGGGGGCGGGGCCGCCGGGTGTCCGGCCTGCGGCGCGGACGAGGCCGCGGCGACCCCCACCACCGTGCCTGCGGCGCACGCCACGGCGACGCCGCCGGCGAGCACCACTTTCATCGCGGTCGGCCGCCACCGACGTGCTATTGACGTCGTGCGGAACATGAGCGCCCTCCCTGAACTCTCGGCGAGCGGCTGGTCACCGCCCGTATCGTAAGGAATGAGCGTGCGCTGAATTGGCTGAGAGAATGGCACCCAAAATCCTGGGATCTAGCTGAGAAAATGTAAGCCCCGCTAAAGATAAGCCCCGCTAAAGATTAGCAAACCCGCGAAGGCGTCAAGCAGGTGATCGAGTAGGCGACCGCCTCGGCGAGTGCCGGTGCTGACGTCCATCCGGGGGGCGACCCGCCGACGCGACATGACTATGCTCTGGGTATGCGGCGGACGCTGCGTTTCCTAGAGCGCGTGATGCCGCTCGTGGTTTTCCTAGCCGTGTTCTATGGGGCCAAATGGCTGCTAGGTATTCACGTGCCGCAGCGCTGGTCCACTCCGGCGGAGGTGAGCTTTGCCGGGCTGCTGCTAGCCGCGTTCGCCGTCGGGACAGTGCTGCACGAACTTGGTCATGCATTGGCGGTCCGGCTGGCCGGTGAGCGAGTGCTCGGCATCACGCTGGGCGGCAGGCTCGGGCGTCGGACATTCCACCTGGGCACCATCCCGATCTCCATCGGCCTCGGCCTGGGCGGATCGGTCGACTGTCGCATCCACCGGCTATCCGCTGCCCGCAAGGCCGCGGTCTTGGCAGCCGGGCCAGCCGCCGATGCTGTGGCAGCCCCGCTGTGCCTGCTCTTGCCGATTCCGCGATGGGAGGCCGCCTCCCTCGCTGTCGCGGTGCTGGCAGCGGCTGCGCAGAATCTCGCCCCTGGCCGCACCGACGACGGCAACATGACCGACGGATACAAGCTGCTGCTGACCCCTGCTCGGCTGCGGGCAGACGCCCAGGTGCGCGGGCTGCTCGCCGATCCAGACTGGCAGGAGCGACCTAAAGCAGCCGACATCTTGATCCACGGGTTCCGGCTTGAGGTGCCCGAAGCTGAGGACTGCCTGCGCGAACTGTGCAAGCAGCCCCAGGTGTTGCAGCGCGTGTTCACCAAGCCATGGACTCTTCCCGAACAGCCCGACCCCAACCTCACGCACATCGTCCACGTGTTGTCGTGGAAAGTCCTCGCGGCCGGTGACCTGCCCGCCGAGACAGCCGAGCTGGCCGCCAGTCGCCTCCAGTGGGTAATCAGCCACCTCGACCAGAGGCGCCCCGACGAGCGCACACCCGTGCACCAGGTCCGGTATGGACTCGCGCTCGCCCGGCTACGGCAACATCGGCCGCATGAGGTCCGGCGGCTATGCGCCGACGCGCTGGCGACCGCCGTCAAGCCGGACGAGCGGGCCACAGTACTTGCGCTCGTCGCCATGGCCAGGCACGCCCTTCTGCTGTCCGGGCGACCGCAACTTGACGAAGCACTCGACCTCGACCCCGACGCCGAGCTCGTCAACGAAGCAGCGAGTTTCCTGAACGGAGGCTGGGAAAGCGCCCTGATCGCACACGGCCTTGCTGCCAGCGCACAGGGTGAGGCCATTTAGGCGACGAACGAATTGACCAAGTCAATAGCCTTTTCATGGTTGTATGGCGCCCAGTCCGCGCCCCCTGGCGATCCACACGACTTTTTCTTATTATCCGCGCACTTTCGCGGGAACCCGCCGGACCATTTGAATCCGTACATAACATTCCAGTGCACGCCAGCGTAGAAACCGTTACGGTGGATCCCCTTGTATCTCTTGATCAGCCACGTGAAGAACTTAACAAGTGCCCTAACCGTGTGCTTTCCATATACGAGAAGCACGTAAATGGCTGATACTATGAATCCAGCCAAGTAGCGGCCGACGGCGAAGAACGTTGCAAGTATGACGACTAGTGCATTTCGGAAGCTCTTCCCACTTTACCGGCGGCTTGCCGTGCTTAGGCTCGATGGCGCGAAGAAGTGCCTCTGTGAAGACGTGGGAGAAGTCAAACCACTGCGTGAAACAAGCATCTCCGCAGTTGTTCACCTTGGTTCCATAGGTCCACCACGTCAGACCGGTCGGGTCCGACAGAAGGACCGGATCGTCATTCGCATAGGCGTAGGGCTGAAGGGTCTGCGAAAGATCTGGATCGACGGATGTGAACTGGCCGGTTCCGGGATCATAGTAACGGTTGATCATGTAGATCAGGCCGGTCGGATCGGTATAGCCGCCTGCGTAGCCGAACGGGGTCGATGCGGTGAGGCCACCGCTAGTCGTCGGGTTGCCCCAGGCGTCATAGCTGGTGGTGGCGGTGAGATTGCCCGAGGAGTCCACGGCGCCGCGGATGGAGCTGAGCGTGTCCGTGACTAGGTAACCAATCTTTCCTGTGGTCAGGTTGACTTGCTCGGCTGGCGCGGTTCGTCCTCCGGCGTAGATATAGGCGTTATTCGAGTCCATGAGCAACTGCGGGATGGGGGCATTGGTGTTCCAGGTGAATTGCTGGGTCCCTGCGCTGGTGGTCGCGCTGGCTCTGAGCCCATAGCCGTCGTACGTAGCTGACGTCATGTCCGCTGCGTGGTCGGAGTACGAGGCCAGCTGGGCCGCCCCGTTCCAGGTGCCGGAAGCGATTGTCGTGGGGCCTTGAGTCGAGGTCAGCCGCTGCCCGTCGGCGTTGTAAGTGGAGCTCGTAGTGGTCCCGGACAAGGCGGACGACGTAAGTTCGCCGGCCTTGTCGTAGGTGGCGCTGGCCCCGGTGGGGAGAGTGGTCAGGTTGCCGGATGGGTCGAACGAGTAGTTGAGGGTGGAGCCGCTGCCTGGAGTCATCGACGTCACGCGGCCCTTGGCGTCGTAACTATAGGTCGCGGGCGAATGAGAAGATGTCGGCGTGTCAGTTTCTGACATGATCGTGCCGGCCGGGGAGTCCGAGTAGGTAAAAGACTGCAAGGTAGTCGTGCTGTTTTTCAGCTTGATGACTGATGGCCTGTCGGTGTTGTCGTAGGTGGTGTTAATGCTGTCGCCGCTGGCGCCCAAGGTCAGGGAGTTCGGCAGGCCGTCGGCGGTGTTCCCGATTGATATCCGGTTGCCGTTGAAGTCGGTGGCCGAGATGAGCTGGTCTGCGTTGTCAACTGTGTAGCTGACTGTGTCCGAGGTCGCCCAGGTAGCGCTCGACGGCAGCGGGTAGGTGATGGATGTGACAGCGCCGTCGGCGTTGTACCCGTAGCCGGTTGTCTGCCCGGCGCCGTTGGTAGCGGATGTGAGCTCGCTGAACGGATCCCAAATGTAGCTTGATGTGCCGGTGGCGTCGGTCATTGAGGTGCTGCTGCCGTCAGCGTCACGGCCGATGCTCACCGAATGCGCGGAGCCGCCCGAGTAGCTGACCGTCGCCGTCTGGCCGAGCGGAGAATAGGTCTGGGTTGTCGTAGTACCGTTCGGGTCTTTGGACGTGAGCTGGTTACCTTCAGGGTCGTACGTGAGAGCGGTGGTAGCGCCGTTGGGCGCGGCGGCAGTTGCGGGTGTCGTCGTCGAAACCAGCTCGCCCGCCGAGTCGTAACTGTACGTCGTCTGGTAGCCGGCCTGAGTCGGATAGGAGGTCGGGTTCACTACCCAGGGCGAGGACATTTCGCACAGTGCCGTGCCCGACGAGTTGCCGTCCGCATAGACGACCGAGGTGGTGTCCCCGGTCGGGTCGTAACAGTAGGAAACAGTTGAAGCGGCAGACGTGCCGTACCCGGTTGTTTCGCTGGCCAGTTCGTCAGCGGCGTTATAAGTATTTGCCGTTATCTGATTCGGGCCGCCGCTCGTGGCGGGCGGGGCCGTCGTCTGGACAAGATTCCCCTGGCCGTCGTAGGAGTACGTCGTCGTCTCACTACCGGACTGGCCTGCGGGAGCGGGGGTCGTCATCGCCGTTAGGCTGCCGTCCGTGTCGAACGTATAGGTCGTTGCGTCGGTGGCGAGCTGGTCACCGTATCCCGCGGGATACGCATCAGGGCAGGACGCGGGCGTGAGATTGTTCGCCGCCACGCCGACAGAAGGAACGACCTGGGCTACCTGACCTGATCCGTCGTAGCACGTCAGGGTAGCGTTGCCGTCAGGGTTCGTGGCGAGAGTCGCCTGGTCGGCGGCGTTATAGGTGATCGTAGTCGTGAAGCCGCGGGGATCTTCCTCCGCCGTCGGGTTGGCGTTCGCGTCGTAACCATAATTCGTAGCCCGCGGAGTAACCGTATGCCCCGCGCCGTCGCTTTGAGTCACCGAAGTCTGCAAGCCATCGCCGTTGTAGGCGGTGATTGTGGTGTAGTTTCCCGCGTTCGCGCCAGCCACGTTCCCATCCGGGCTGGTGACGGAGGTTTCCTCGCCATCACCGTCGTAGCCATACGTGCTCGTCGCCAGTTCCGAGCCGTTCCCGTCGGGCGTCGATGACGACGCCAGATCGCCCACGGAATCATAAGCAAGCTGGGTGACCACGCCGTCGGCGTTGATGGTGGCGCAGGGCAGGCTAGCAGACGGCGGGGTCGCCGCACACGTGATGTTGTTGCCGTTGAGGGTGACGCTATTGCCTTGGAACAGCTGGTAGGTGGTCTGGGAGTACGACGCCGCATTGCTGCCGGGCTCGTACACCCCAGTGGTCGAATACAGCTCGTTGCCGTCAGTATCGTAAAGCGTCCACGTTTCGCCTTGCGGCGGAGCTGAGGCCGGCGGCGCTATTGCCCCGCCCGGAGCGACCGGTGACGGGCCGGGGGCAGCTTGGCAAGTCTGCGCCGCTGTCTCATCGGAGGTGCAGTCGGTTTGGCTCAGATCGGTGGATTGCTGTGTTGTGGTAGCCAGCAGGGCACCAAGGCCACCGGGGGCCGTGACGGATACCGGGTTGCCGGAGGTATCAAAGGACGTAGTGGTGATGTCGGCGCCGCCGTCTGCCGTGGCTGTGTCCAGTTGGGTGCCAGCACTGTTGTCCCCCGTGATGACGGCCTGGTCAGGGACATTGTCATCCTCGGAGGTCAGGGTGGTGCCAGTCCATCCGGACTCGGCGGCGAGAGTGCCCTGCACATAGTCGTAAACCGTCTTGTCGCCGTCGGCGTCGCTGACAGTGGCGACGCCATTGCCTGTGGCGGGGTTGAGTCCAGTCCAGGTGTAGCCGGTGGTGAATGCCATCGGGTCAGTCTGGGCGGTGACCTGACCGGCCGCATCATAGGTGATTGACGTGTTTGTGCCCGCGTCCGGGCCGCCGGCTTGCTCGTTCGGGCGAGTGATGGTGGTCAGGTCGTTGGCGTTGAGCGGGTTGCCGGTCGACCCAGCGCCGTATGCGTAGCTGGTCACGTTGCTCATCGGGTCCGTCACGCTGGTCAGATCTGACCCGGTGTAGCTGTAGGCCCATTTCCGGCCTATCGGGTCGGTGACCGACGTGACCAGGTTCCCGCCGTTGTAGCCAACGGTCAGGGTGCGTCCGTCGGCGGCACTGATCAGCTGGCACCAGGATGCGGCCGACGGGCAGTTGCCGCTGCCAGGCAGCGGCGTGCCATATGCCACGTTGAGGGTGTTGCCGGCCGCGTCGGACTCTCCGGTGAGCTGGCCCGCGGAGTTGTAGGTGTAAGTGGTGCCGGGCTGGGGGGCGAAGGTGTAGCTGCCACCGCTGTAGGACAGGTTCGCGCCGACGTCCTGGGGCAGGGCGCAGTACTGCCCGGACGGAACCGCGACGTATGGCGCGACACAGCCCGATCCGACCGGGTAGAAAGTGACCTGCGCACCGTCGGCCTGGGAGATAACGACGCCGCCCAGGTACGTGGTGCCATTGACGGTGCTGCCCGGGGCTGGATACACAGGGAACGGGGTGCTTGTCGCTGAGACCACCTCGCGGAGCCGGTCGTCGTTAAAATCGGTGACGTACAAATTCCCAGACGGGTCTACGGCCAAGCCCTCGGTCTGGTTGAACCGGGCGGTGGTGGCCGGTCCGCCGTCGCCACCTTGCCCGGACGCACCGGTCGCCGAGCCGGCCACAGTGTAGATGTCGCCGGCGGTCATCTGCTGGCCCCACTGGGCACCATTCGCCGCGGCGATCTCCTGAACCCGGTTGTTGGTCGAGTCGGTCAGGTATACGTCCCCGGCGCTGTCTGTCGTCACCATGAACGGGCTGTTCAGCAGCGCTTGAGCGGCCGGGCCGCGGTCGCCAGACGTGCCGGTGGCGCCTGTGGCCGAGCCCGCGATCGTGTAGATGTCGTTCGCGGTCATGTGCTGCCCCCAGGACACACCGCCGTTGTATACCTCCTGAACCCTGGAGTTCGCGGTGTCCGCGATGTACAGGTCCCCCGCGCTGTCGGTGATCACCCCGTCGGGGAAAAACAGCTTCGCTGACGTCGCTGGCCCGCCGTCGCCCGTGTCGCCGCCTGCGCCGGTAGAGCTGCCCGCGATCGTGTAGACGTCGTTCGCTGTCACCGACACCCCGTACCGGGTTCCGGACGAGGCTGCGACCAACTGCACGCGGTCGTTCATCGTGTCGGCGATCAGCAGGTCACCCGACCGGTCGACCGCCAGCCCGACCGGCTGCCACAACTGCGCCGACGTGGCCAAGCCACTGTTCCCGGCGTTCCCGCCAGTCCCGGTGCCCGCCACCGTGTAGATGTCGCCGGCGGTCATCGAGATACCCCACTGGGTGCCCGTCGCCGCAGCGACCTCCCTGACCTTGTTGTTGCCTATATCGGATATGTAGACGTTCCCCACCGCGTCGACCGCCACCGCGCCCGGGCCGTTGAGCCGCGCCGACGTCGCCGGGCCGCGATCCCCGGAGGAGCCGCTGGCGCCGTGCGGATCGCCCGCGATCGTATACACGTCCCCGGCTGTCATACCGATGCCGAACTGGTTGTGCGAGGAGACAGCGATCTCCTGCACCCGGTCGTTGATGTTATCGGCCATGTAGACGTTGCCGGCCGGGTCGGTAGCCACACCCTCCGGGTTGAAGAGGCTCGCCTGCACCGCCGGCCCGCTGTTCCCCGCGTCGTAAAGTGACCACGAGCTGCCCGCGTACTCGCTGATCTGGGCGGTCGAGGCCGACACCTCCCGCAGCCGGTCGTTGTAGGTGTCACCCACATACAAGTTGAAGGACCCGTCCAGCGCCAGCCCGACCGGGGCATCTAGCTTCGCCGACGCCGCTGTCCCGCCGTCGCCGGAAAACCCCGCGGTCCCCGTCCCGGCAATCGCGTAGATGTCGTTGGCGGTCAACTGCTGACCCCACTCGGTGTGCGTGGATTGGGCGACCTCGCGGATCTGGTTGTTCAGGGTGTCGGCGATGTACAACTGGGTGCCGTTATCGGCTTCCACGTAATTGGGGGAGTTCAGCAGTGCCGACGTCGCTGCCCCGCCGTTTCCTGAGGATCCGGATGCGCCGGTCACGCTGCCGGCGACCGTGTAGATGTCGAACTGGGTCATCGAGATCCCCCACTGAGTCCCCGACGCGGCCGCCACCTCGACGATCCGATCGTTAAAGGTATCGGCGATGTACATGTCGTGGGCCGCGGAGAACGTGACCGACTGCGGAGAGTACAGCATTGCCGAGGTCGCCGCGACCCCGTTCCCCGACGTCCCGGAGTTCCCGGACGCGCTGCCGACTACCGTGTACACGTCATCAGAGGTCATCGACTGGCCCCACTGCGAGCCGCTCTCGGCCGGGATTTCCTGAATCCGGTTGTTTCCCGAGTCGGCCACGTACAGGTCGCTGCTCCCGTGGCCGATCTGCACACCGGTCGGGAACGACAAGTACCCCGACCTGGCCGACCCTCCATCCCCCGAGGTCCCGCTGCTGCCGCCCCCGTGCCCGGCCACCCGGTACACATCACCGGCGGTCATCGAGATACCCCACTGGGTTCCCGTCGACGCCGCTAGCTCCACTACCTGGTTATTGAAGAAGTCCGCAATGTACAAGTTCCCCGACGGGTCTATCGTCAGCCCCTCCGGTTCATCAAGAAGCGATGCCGCCGCCGGGGTGCCGTCCGCGGATCGGCCCGACAGCCCGGCCGGGCTGCCCGCGATCACGTACTCATCGCCCGCGCTCATCGAGATCCCCCATTGCGTCCCACTGGATCCTGCGATCTCCAGCACGCGGTTCCCGAGTGTGTCAGCGACGTAGGTGTTGCCCCCGGCGCTCATCATGTACTGCGGCTCCCACATCGCCACCGACGTGGGCGGACCTCCCAAGCCGGATAGGCGGGTCCCGTCTACCGTGTATATGTTCCCGGGCACCGGCTTAGGCGAGGACGACAGCGACGTCGCCCAGTTGTCGGTCCACCCGTATCCCATCGACCCAGGCGTCGCCGCCTGGGTCTGCGTCTGCGCCGCCTGCGCGTCATACGTCCGGCTGAAAGCCAGGCTTGGGCCGAACGTCGGGATGTTCAGATCCGTAGCTGACTGGGTGAAGTCGCCGTCGGCGGTATTCACCCCGTCCGCGGTTGGCTGGTCCACTCCCGGCGCCGCCGGGTTCTGCCCGGCCGGCGCCGCCTCGGCCGGCACCTGCCCGCCCGTCGACGGCGTAAGCGCCGCCGTCCCTGTGCTCGCCGGCGCGCCCGCCAGAATGTACGCCTGCCCGGTCGCCCCGTCCGACGCGGTGAACGTCGCTGGCAACGCGCCCGCGTAGTACGCGAGCCCGCCGAGCCCGGCCGGCCAGGCGGTGAACGACTCCTCCACCGAGCATGCCGGCGAGGACCACGGCCCCAGGTTCGACGACGTAAGACCGTTGAACGGCGTGAGCGCCAGAGCCTGCCACGTGTTCACTGTCCCAGCATCCGACGAGCAATTCGACCCTTGTCCCGTCACCGCGAACCCGCCGCCGTTCACAGAGCCGAGCAGCGGCACGCTCGTCCCGGCCGACGCCGACGAGTACTCGCAATTCAGCGACACGTACACCCCCGTCGTCCGGCCGGACGCCGCGTACGCGATCCCGTCCTTGACCAGCGTCGTCGCCCCGCCCAGCACCGGCGCCGTGCCTACCACGGCCACGTTCCCGGTCACCGCCGGGCCCCACGTCCCGGCCGTCGACAGCGCGTCCGATGGCACCGACGATGCGCACAACGTCGACGTCGACGGATCACCGATGATGATCGCCGCGTAGCTCTCGAAGTCGCTGGTATGCAGCGCGTCCCACTGGGTCGGGCTATCCACCGTCACCGACAAGCCCAGCGCCGACGCCTGCTGCGCCTCCACGCTGCTCGACCCGCCGTTCACGCTGGTCGACAAGATCAGCACCGACCCCGACAGCGACGCCCGCGCCGGCTGTGTCGCCACCGCCACGCTCGCCGCCGCGGCCGCCGTCGCTCCCGCGGCCACAACCGCCAGCGGCACCGGCGCCAGGCCAGACCCGGCCAGCGACGGCACAACCACCAGCACGGCCGCCCGCCAGAAACTGCCCGGCCGCCGCGACCGCGTCCCCCGCCGCCGCGCCCTGCCGACGCCCCTCCGGCCCCTTACTGTCTTCGCGCGCGCACTCGACCAGTTCATGACCCATCCCCAGGAAATAGAACCGAAAAAGCGCGCGCAAAGTCACCATCCTGACGGGCAGAAAGGCGAAACATGCTGCCAAATTGTCGCGCAATCGCATCATCGGTCTACTCGGCCTTGCATGCAAGATGCCTTTTCGTGCTTGAATCGCTACGCGAAGTGATAACGGCTCGTCAGTGCCCCGAAGGGCGACGCGGCTAGCGCTCCTGGCAGAAAAATAGGCCTGGCTCGCAAGCGAAACTGATAAAATAAAATAATGGAACGCCTAGTCACGGCTCGTCTCCGCCGCGCGTCGCCGATTCCTATTTGGTGACCGTTTCGTGCTGGTTCAGTGCACTGGAATGCCATCGACCGGGGCGGCCGCCCAACTCCCGGCGTAAGGGGTGACCGGACCACCCGCGGTGGCGCTGGTGATCGACGCATCAGACAACGGCACGAGCACGCCACCACGGATCACCCCTACGTACCCGCCCTGGGCGCCTCCATGATCGTCCGGGGAGAACACCAGCGGTACGGCCGCCGGGCCGGGCGGCAGCCCGTCCAGCGCGGCGATCAGCCGGGGCCGGCTGAGGTTCTGGCCGGCCCGGAACAACGCTGAGGCAAACTCATACGCCGCCGACATCCCGCCGATCACCGCCGGGCTCAGCGGCGACCGAGGCAGGTACTGGTCGCGGATCTTCCGGAACAGCGCCACCCAGGTTGCCGCCGCCCTCCCGGCCGGGCCACTCGCCGACATACCCGTCGAGGGCAGAAACCCGTCGGTGATCACCCCGTCCGGCAAACCTGACCCCAGCCCCGACGACGCAACCACCAACGGCACCCGCCACCGTGCCGCCGCCATCGCCTTGGCCAGCGCCGCCACGACGCCCGGCGAGGTAAACGCCACCAGGACCCGGGCCCGGGCTGCTTTTGCCACTGCTACAGCTGCCCTAGCACTTGACGAGCCCTGCAACGCGATCCGCGCCGCAACCCGCACCCCACGGGCCTCTGCCGTAAAAGCCGCCAGCCCGTTCCGTCCCGCCATGTCCGGCTCGTACGCCACCGCCATCCTCGCCCCTTGGTAACGCCGCGCCGCCCACGCGCCGAGCACCTTGCCCTCCCGCCCCTCCCCCGTCGCCCAGCCGAACACCTCCGCTAGCCGCGCAGGCACGCCCAAGCACCCACACCCCGGGCCAGCGAACACGTCCGGCACCCCGGACACATCCAGGAACCCGGTCACCGCCGATCCCTGCCCCCCCTGCGCACCAAATACCGCGAACACCGACTCCCCCTGCACCAGTTGATGCACCAGCGACGGCACCACGCGCGAGTTTCCCCGGTCATCGAGTACCTGGTATATGACCGCCCGTCCGTCTACCCCGCCCCGAGCATCCAGCCATCGAAAGTACGCCAGCGCACCGGCGGCGACCGGGTCACCCGCCCCACCCGGTGCCCAACCCCCCACCAGCACTGACCCCGTGAGCCGCGCGCTCCCTGACGGCGACGAGTCCCGCGACGACCCGTCCGATGATGACCCACTCGACGGACCCGGCCCAGCCGTTCCTACTCCAGGCACCACCTGGCCTGGCGGCTTGGCCACCCGCCCTGGCTGCCCCGGCGATGCGCACCCCCCAGTCAGCCCGCCTGCCACTGCCACCACCACGCCCACCGCTAGCACCCCGCTCGACCAACGCACTGGCTGCCTCCTGCCAGATCCCCGCGCCCGGGCCGCAGAGATGCGACCGCGCTACCGCCACGACCCAACGGCACCGCACAATACGGCACAACACATGCCAGCGGTAGCTTGCACGAAACTTTTAGGCCATTTATTAGCGACGATAAGTCAGGTCTATCGCACCTACGAGCTTAACGGACGGTTCCAATAAGTCTGGGCGGCGCAAGGAACAATCGCCGATAGGCACAGCCGAAACGTTGAATTGCCGATGCCCATTGGTGGCCGCTCCGCGCGTGCATGATATTGTTTTTTACCGGACGCCCGTCTAACGTCCTGCTTAGTGCATGACTTGGACGTGGCCCGCGCAACGCTGGTCAGCTATAGCTTGCGCCTGCTTGACGACGGGCTGGCCGTCGGCAGTGCGGGCAATCTCAGCGTGCGGCTCGGCGACTTGGTCGCGATCACTCCATCCGGCGTCTCGTACCGCGACCTGCGCGAAGAAGACATTGCGGTCCTCTCCGCAGACGGCACCGAGGTAGACGCACCCCAGACACCCTCCTCGGAAACGCCCATGCACCTCGCGGTGTACCAGGCCGCTAGCAAAGCCGGTGCCGTCGTGCACACGCACTCCCCCGAGGTCATCGCGCTGTCGTCGGCCCGCGACGAGCTTCCGGCCATTCACTACGCGATCACCGCGCTCGGCGGCCCGGTACGGGTGGCGCCCTACGTGCGGTTCGGTTCGGCCGGACTGGCGACTGCCGCGGCACGCGCGCTGGACGGGCGCCGGGCGGCGATCTTGCGCAATCACGGGGCGATCACCTACGGGCGCACGCTCGCCGAGGCCTACGACCACGCGCTGCTGCTGGAATGGCTTGCCCGGATCTACCGCCTGGCACTCAGCTACGGCCAGCCGCGGGTTCTATCCGACAGTGAACTCGCCGAAGTAACCGCCGAAGCCAACCGCCGCAACTACGGCCAACGCCGATGACCAGCTCGTTGGGTCGGTCGGGCCGTAAGGCGCCCCGACACGCGGGGGGTCCGGGGGGTCGCCCCTCCCGGGTCGGCACAGTCCTCGTCATTGGGGCGCACATACTTGACGTGCTCGGGCGGCCGGTCGAGTTCATCCCGGAAGGCCAAGGCAGCGCGCGGCTGGACGAGATCAAGGCGACCGCGGCTGGGACGGCCGCCGGGACCGCCGTTGACCTGGCCAAGCTTGGCGCCGACGTGCTCAGCATCGGCGCGATCGGCGACGACCTGCTCGGTGACCTGCTGATCGCGGCGATGACGCGGCACGGCGTGGACACCAGCGGCCTGGTCCGCAAGCCGGGCGTGCAGACTTCGGCGACTATCTTGCCGATCAGGCCGAACGGGGATCGGCCCGCGCTGCACGTGCCTGGGGCGACCCCGTTGCTGGAGCGAGCCGACATTGACCTGACCCGGTTGGCCGGCGCCGATGCGCTGATGATCGGCGCGCCGGACCGGCTGGGTGGCTTCGTCGAGGATGGCCTGCCCGAGGTGATCGCCGCCGCGGACGGCGCGCTGGTCGCGGTCGACGTGCTCGGGCCCGGCAGCCCGCGCGCCTTTGAGCGGATCAGGACGCTGCTGGCCAGGACGGACTGGTTCATGCCGAACGGCGACCAGCTTCTCGGTCTCACGGGTCAGCCCGACCATTTTTCGGCTATCAAAGAGATCTTGAACTTGGGCACCAGCGGGGTGGCGGTGACGCTTGGTGCCGACGGCTGCCTGGTGGCGGCGCGTGACAGCGACCCGGTGCATCTGCCAGCGCTGCCAGTCGACGTGGTCGACACCACGGGTTGCGGCGACGCTTTCAACGCCGGGATGATCGCCGGGCTCCTGCTCGGCCGCGATCCCATTGACGCCGCCAGGATGGGGCTGGCGTGCGGGGCGCTGGTGGCGACCGGACTCGGTTCGGACGCCGGCATCACTGACCTGACGCAGGTACTGCGCTACGCGGAGGAGGAGACTTCATGGCTGAAATAACGCCGGGGCGCGCGGCTGACGCCGCGCTCAGGAAGCGCGCCGAGGCGGTCATCCCCGGTGGAATGTACGGGCACCAGTCCGCGCGGCCGCTGCCGCCCGAATACCCGCAGTTCATGCGCGAAGGACGGGGCGCTCGGGTGTGGGACGTCGACGGCAACGAGTACGTGGACCTGATGTGCAGCTACGGGCCGGTCGTGCTCGGGCACCGGCACCTCGCCGTCGAGGCGGCGGCCAGGGCGCAGGCCGAGCTGGCCGACTGCCAGAACGGCCCGGGACCGGTCATGGTCGACCTCGCCGAACTGCTCGTGGCGACGGTACGGCATGCGGACTGGGCGATGTTCGCCAAGAACGGCACCGACGCGACCACGATGTGCGCCACGATCGCGCGGGCGGCGACCGGGCGGAAGCGGATGCTGGTCGCCCTCGGCGCCTATCACGGCGCGGCGCCGTGGTGCACGCCTCGGCCAGCCGGGACGACCGAGCAAGACCGAGCGAACCTGGGCTACTACACATTCAACGATCTGGCCAGCGTCCGGGCGGCGGCCGCCGAGGCGGGCGATGACCTCGCGGCGATCATGGTGTCCCCGTTCAAGCACGACGCGGGTCACGACCAGGAGCTTGTCGATCCCGAGTTCGCCCGCGGCCTGCGCGACCTGTGCGACGCCACCGGGGCCGCGCTGATCCTCGACGACGTACGCTGCGGTTTCCGGCTGCACCTCGGGTCAAGCTGGGAGCCGATCGGGGTCGACCCCGACCTGTCGGCCTGGAGCAAGGCGATCGCGAACGGCTACCCGCTGGCCGCGGTGCTCGGCAACGACCGGTTCCGCGCTGGCGCGAGCGACATCTTCGTCACCGGCTCGTTCTGGTTCTCGGCGGTGGCGATGGCGGCCGGGATCGCCACGATCGGCGCGCTGGCTGACGAGGGCGCGATCGAGGTCATGGGGCGGGCCGGCAACCTTCTGCGCGACGGCATCTGTGCGCAGGCCAAATCACACGGACTGGAGATCAACTACACGGGTCCGGTGCAGATGCCGTACCTAACGTTCGCGGGCGACGAGGATTACGCGCTTGGCAAGCGATTCGCGGCGGCGGCGCTCACCCGCGGCGCCTACCTCCACCCGAGGCACAACTGGTTCGTGTCGGCGGCGATGACCGATGCCGACATCGCCTTGGTGCTGGCGGCGACCGACGAGGCGTTCGCGGTCGTCTAAGAAAACAGCGTGCGGACCTGCCGAGCGATCTCAAGGTCCTCACGCGCGGCTACGAGGAGAGTCCTGACGGCGGCGGCATCGGCAGAGATGTCGGTGTCGCCAGTGGCGGCCTGGTTGAGGTCGGCGTCGATCGCCACGCCGAGGAACGCGAGGCCGGCACCGGTCCTTGCCCTGATGACTGGGTCGTGCTCGCCGACGCCGGCGGTGAAGACCAGCACGTCCAGGCCGTTCATGGCGGCCGCCATCGCGGCGATCTCCCGGCGGAGCCGGTGCAGGTAGACCTCGATGGCGAGGTTCGCGTCCTGATCGCCGGCGGCTGCGGCGGCGTGCACGTCACGCAAATCGCCGGAGCCGCCCGGCAGATCTGCCAGCCCGGCCAGCCCGGACCTTTTTTCGAGCCCATCATTGATTTCTCTGACGCTCAGCCCGCCGCGCTCCGCCAGCCACAAGATCAGGCCGGGGTCGACGCTGCCGCTCCTGGTCGCCATGACCAGCCCTTCGAGCGGCGTGAAACCCATCGTGGTGTCGACGCACCGGCCGTCAAGGACCGCCGCGAGCGAGGCACCCGCGCCGAGGTGGCACGTGACGACGCGGGAACCGCCGTCGGTCAACTGGGCCGCCCGGCGGCTGGCGTAAGCGTGGGACAGGCCATGGAAGCCGTATCGCCGCAACCCGAACTGCCGCGTCCACGTGGCGGGGAGCGCGTAGGTAGCCGCGGCGGCCGGCAGCGTGGCGTGAAAGGCCGTGTCGAAGCAGGCCACGGCCGGCACCCCGGGCAGCAGCGTGCCTACCGCCCTGATACCAGCCAGGGCTCGCGGCTGGTGCAGCGGAGCCAGGTCGGTCAGCGCCTCGACGCGGGCGAGCACCTGCTGGTCGATGAGCACTGGCCCGGTGAACTCGGCGCCGCCATGCACGACCCGGTGCCCGACCGCGTCTACCTGCTGATCGACGACGAAGCTGACCAGATCACCATGCTGGGGATCGCCGTCCCAGCGGTCGATCTGTCGTTCCGCGCTGATCTCGTCCGCGCTATTGATCACGGCGAGCTTGAGGCTGCTCGAACCGGCGTTGACGACCAGGACGCTGGTCATGGGCTGGTGCCTGGCCACATCCAGCCGGCCACCTCGGGCAGGTCCTCGCCGTGCTCCCTGGTCCAGGCCCAGTGCCTGGTCAACGTGTCCGTCATCCGCTGGCGCAGCCGCGCGGCCCGCCGGTCGAGGCCGGGAACTCGATCGATCACGTCCATGACCAGGTGGAATCTGTCCATCTCGTTCATCACCACCATGTCGAACGGCGTCGTGGTGGTCCCTTCCTCCTTGTAGCCGCGAACGTGGAAGTTGCTGTGGTTGGCCCGCCGGTAGGTGAGCCGGTGGATCAGCGCCGGGTAGCCGTGATAGGCGAAGATCACCGGCACGTCGGGCGTGAACAGAGCGTCGAACTCGGCGTCGCTCATCCCGTGCGGATGCTCGCTGTCCGGCTGCAACCGCATCAGGTCGACCACGTTGACTACGCGGACCCGTAGTTCGGGCAGGTGCTCGCGCAGGATGCTGGCGGCGGCGAGCACCTCCAGGGTGGGCACGTCGCCGGCGCAGCCGAGCACCACGTCGGGCTGGCTGCCGTCGTCGTCGGTACTCGCCCACTCCCAGATCCCGGCGCCTCTGGTGCAGTGCAGCACGGCCGTGTCCATGTCCAGCCAGTCCGGCGTGGGCTGCTTGCCGACCACGATCACGTTCACGTAGTCGCGGCTTCGCAGGCAGTGGTCGGCCACCGACAGCAGCGTGTTCGCGTCCGGTGGCAAGTAGACGCGGATGACCTCGGCCTTCTTGTTCACCACGTGGTCGATGAAGCCAGGGTCCTGGTGGCTGAACCCGTTGTGGTCCTGGCGCCAAACGTGCGAGGTCAGCAGGTAGTTCAGCGAGGCGACGGGCCGACGCCAGGCGAGCTTGCGGGCCACCTTGAGCCATTTCGCGTGCTGATTGAACATCGAATCGACGATGTGGATGAACGCCTCGTAGCAGTTGAACAGGCCGTGCCGACCGGTGAGCAGGTAACCCTCAAGCCAGCCTTCGCAGCAGTGCTCGGACAGGATTTCCATCACCCGGCCGTCCGGGGCTAGATTCTCGTCGACCGACAGCGTGCGTTCCTCCCAGGTCTTGCCGGTCACCTCAAGCACCGCGTTGAGCCGGTTGGACTCGGTCTCGTCGGGGCCGAAGATGCGGAAGTTCGCGGTGTTGCGCGCCATCACGTCGCGCAGGAACCCGCCGAGCACGCGCGTTGGCTCAGATGCGCGGGCACCGGGCACCGGCACAGCCACGGCGTAGTCGCGAAAGGCCGGCAACCGCAAGTCGCGCAGCAATACCCCGCCGTTCGCGTGCGGGCTTGAGCCCAGCCTCGCGTCTCCCGCTGGTACGAGGCCGAGCAGTTCGGGCCGGGGCGCGCCATTGGCGGTAAACAATTCTTCCGGACGATACGAGCGCAGCCACGCCTCAAGCAACTGCAGGTGCTCGGGATTGGTGCGAACTTCGGCCAGCGGCACCTGATGAGCGCGCCAGGTGCCCTCCACCGGCAGGCCATCGACGATCTTGGGTCCGGTCCAGCCCTTTGGCGTGCGCAGCACGATCATCGGCCAGACTTCCGACTTATCGCCCGTAGTCTTCGCCCGGCCCCAGATCTCCTTGATCTTGCTGGTTGCCTCGTCGAGCGCGGCCGCCATCAGTGGGTGCATCACCGCTGGCTCGTCGCCGGAGACGAACGCCGGGTCGTAGCCGTAACCCCGCAGCAGCGCGGCCAGCTGGTCGTCAGGCATCCGCGCCAGCACAGTCGGGTTCGCGATCTTGTAGCCGTTCAGGTGCAGGATCGGCAGCACCGCGCCGTCGGAAGCCGGGTTAAGGAACCGGTGCCCGTGCCAGCCTGTCGCTAGCGGACCGGTCTCGGCTTCGCCGTCTCCGACCACGCAGGCGACGATCAGGCCGGGGTTGTCGAACGCGGCACCGAAGGCGTGCGCCAGCGAGTAGCCGAGTTCGCCGCCTTCGTGAATCGAGCCGGGCGTCTCGGGCGCGATGTGACTCGGTACCCCGCCTGGGAACGAGAACTGCTTGAACAGCGTCCGCATGCCCGCCGCGTCCTGCGGCACGTTCGGGTAAACCTCGGTGTACGTGCCGTCCAGCCAGGTACAGGCCAGCGCCGCCGGGCCACCGTGGCCAGGCCCGATCACGCACATCATGGTCGCGCCGGACCGCGAGATCACCCGACTCAGGTGCGCCCAGATGAAGTTCAGCCCGGGCGAGGTGCCCCAGTGGCCAAGCAGCCTGGGCTTGATGTGATCGGGCCGCAGCGGTTCGGTGAGCAGCGGGTTGTCCAGGAGGTAGATCTGCCCGGCCGACAGGTAGTTGGCCGCCCGCCAGTACCGGTCAAGCGTCGCGGTCTCGTCGTTGGTCAGTGCCTGCGTCATAGTCGTCACGACAGTCATCTTCCCTCCTCGGATGATCGCGTCAGCCACGTCCCTGCCATCCCGATAACGCGATATAGCTTGACTCCGGAACGCGATAGTACTTATCGTCGGGTTTGGCGTCGGTTCTGGCGACGGAGGAGCTATGGACGCGATCGAGATACTCACCACGTTGAGCACCGGTGAGGGCAAGGCCGACCCTTATCCGCTCTACGCCGCGCTGCATGAGTTGGGTGAGGTCATCGACACCGGCATGGATCAGGTACTGGTCGTCGGCTACGACGCTAACAACCTTGTGCTCCGCGATCCCGGCTACCGAGTGTCGGACGAGGCCAACTTCGAGGAAAGCTTTCCTGACTGGAAAGCCAATCCGATCTTCGTCCAGGGCGCCGACTGGATCTTGAACCTGAACGCGCCCCGTCATTCGCGGATCAGAAGCCTGATGGCCAGGACGTTTACCCCACGGCGGATCGCGGGGCTAGAACCGGCGATCGCCAAGATGGCCGACAACCTGCTCGATGGCATCGCCGACCGCGGCGCCGACGGCTCAGTCGTCGAGTTCATGCACGACTTCGCCTACCTGCTGCCGGTCACCGTGATCTGCGAATTGATCGGCATCCCTGAGTCGGACCGCGCGGGGTTCAGGCCGCTCGCCCGCGACCTTGCCGCCATCTTCGAGCTTGACGACATCGAAACCCTCCCGTCGATCAACGCCGCGGCGGTCGAACTGCTCAGCTACTTCACCGACCTGGCCGCCAAGCGGCGCGCCGAGCCGCGTGACGACTTGCTCAGCGACCTGCTCGCGCAGTCCGACGACGGCCGGCTGACCGACGCCGAGCTGCTGCACAACCTGACGTTGCTGCTCGTCGCCGGCTTCGAGACCACGACGAACCTGCTGGGCAACGGCCTGCGGATCGTGCTCACCGACCCTTGCGCCAACGTGGCCGCCCGGTCGGCGCCGCCGTCCGCGTTCGTCGACGAAGTGCTGCGTTACGACTCCCCGGTACAACTGACCAGCCGGATCGGGTACGACACCAAGCTGGGCGGCGTACCGATAACACCGGAGTCCGGCGTGGTCACTCTGCTGGGGGCCGGCAATAGGGACCCGCGGCGGTTCACCAACCCTGACCGGTTCGACCCGAGCCGGACCGACGCCGGGCCACTCAGTTTCGGCGGCGGCGCGCATTTCTGCATCGGCGCCGCGCTTGCCCGGCTCGAAGGCGCGGTGGCATTCCCTCGCCTATTCGAGCGGTTCCCGAAGATCGCAGCGGCGGGCGAGCCTACCCGCAGGGACACGCTGGTGCTGCGCGGCTTCGACGCGCTGCCGATCACGATCGCGTAAGCCGCTAGCCGGGGCTGCTACCAGGACTGCCTGGTAGCCGGCGAACTCTTGTTGATCGAGCCAACCATCTCCAGGTGCCTGAAGACCGACTGCATGGCGATCCGGCCTGGTCCCTCCAGCGTCAGCCACACCGACTTGGCCTGCCACCTAGCCGAGGAGAACCAGTACCGGCCGCGCGGGTACTCGAAGTGCAAGAACATCCGCACCGACGGGTCTTTCCAGATCAGCCCGCCGGGCTGGATGCAGATCCGCTCGCCCGGTTTGAGGTCGCGCACGAACGAGTTGCCAGGGCAATGCAAGAGCAACAGCCCAGGAATGTGGTGCGCGGTGAACCGGTCCATGAACTGGCCGAGCGGGTAATGCCACTCGGTATCGTCACCGCTCTTCGTGGTGAACCACACGCCGGACTTCAGCCACTCGTAGCCGATGTTTCCCGTCGCCAGCAGCAGGCGATGCTCGACCACGTCGACGGCCTGATTGGCCTGCAGTGGGATCGCGAGCGTCTCGCCGGGCCGGTCGGCGCTGAACGCGATGGAGCCTGGGCCCTGCGCCTTCATCATGATCAGCGGTATCCCGGCCAGCTTGCGGTTCCAGCCGCCCGGCATTTTCAGCGAGTCGAGCCTGACCTGAGCGTCGGCGTGCAGCAGTGCGTGGTGCGAGAAGTAGAGCCAGTCCTCCTCGTGCAGGCGAAACTCGGCGACCGGCACGTACGTACCGCTGATCTGGCAGGTCGACCGGTTGAACCTGATCCTCGCCATGTCCCTGATTGGCGGCTGCTTCACCCAACCTGACTTGGAGATCCGCAGTCGCACGTCGATCGGGGCGCCGCAACGCGGGCAGGTGTGACCGTCCCCTTCGCTGGCCAGCCGACAGTACGGACAGGTATACGCGGCGGTGCCAGGCATGGATGACATAGCTGCTTTCCCCTTGACAGACCCGGAGCAATCGTACCCAGAGCCTAGGCGTTTGGCCGCAACTGAACCTGCTTCCGGGATCGACATCGGCACCCGCCCGGCTCAGCCAGGCCCATCGTCGTCCCGACGCTGGGGCTGAGGCTCAGGGCCAGGGCCAGGGCCAGGGCCGGGGCCGGGGCAGGGGCCCACTACCGGACCCCTTTCAGCGGGCTCCTGTGGGAGCCCGCTGGATCTTGGCGGTGCCGGGTCCCCGCAGAAGTTCCGGTCAGGCTGCTGACAAGACGATTTCGCCTGACCCAGCGAACCTGACCAATGCACGAACAGCAGCAAAGTCCCCCCGCTGCCCCCGCCGCCTCCAGCCGAACAACAGCAACCATCCCGCGCTGTCGCCATAGCGACAGCAACGAAGCCACGCTGTCACGGCCCGCCACCGGCCAGCCACAGCAACGAGGCCACGCTGCCGCACCCGCGCAGTTCGAATACATCGGCTTGCTCGTCACGTTCGGACACCTTGATCAGAAACTGGTGCTGGACTCCATGGAATCTATTCCCTCCGACCAACACATGCGCTGTTCCCCGAGATCCCGCCCGCCAGGTCGCATGCCAGCCTGATCCCACCGGAGCCGACTGAACGCTGACCTGGCGCGGCTGGCTGCGCCCGCGATCTACGCCAGGTGTCGCGTATCGGGCCATTTGCCGTTATTGTTATTGTGGTCCGGCGGTCGGGCTATTCGCAGGATGATGGAGACCCGCCATGCTTGCATCCCTTCGCGCGCGTGCTGTCATCGGGCTCGGGCTCACCGCGGTGGTGGCGGTTGGCCCCGCCTTCGCGGCGGTCGCTGCCAGTGCCCCCCGCTGGCGGGTTGTCTACCAGCACCATTTCGGCCCTCGTGCGGCCGGCTCGGCATTCCTCGGTCTCGCCGTGGCGAGCGACCGGGAGATCTGGGCTGTCGGTGATCAGTTCATGATCAAGACAGGTTCCGCTACTCCTATAGCGGCCAGATGGAACAACGGACGTTGGACCGTCAATTCGCTGCCGCGCGGGCTGAACAGCCCCTTGGTCGGGGTAAGCGCCGATTCCAGCACGGACGCGTGGGCAATCGGGCCGTCGTTCCTGCTGCATTGGCATCTGGGCCGGTGGACGGTGGCCAGGCGATGGCCGCAAGCTCAAGGCATCGGCGAGTCACTGAGCTGCGTGACCGCCTTCAGCCCGGCCAACGTGTGGGTCTTCAGCTCCAGCGGCGCCTCGGGAAGCCTCGGAACCTGGCACCTGCACGGCCATACCTGGAGCGAAGTGCATGGCCTAGGCGGCAACATCGCGGCCGTTAGCGCACTGACGCCGAGCAACATGTGGGCAATCGGCGGAATCAATGTCGCCGAGGACTCGATTGTGCATTACCTTGACGGGGTCTGGCGCCACGTGACCGCACCGGCACTGAAAGGCTTGCAATTCCGGACCGTCCTCGCCATTTCGCCGGTCAACGTCTGGGCGACGGGCAGCTCTAACCAGGTGCGGCTAGGAACGCGCCTGCTGCACTTGCACAATCGGCGATGGACCAGCACCAAGGTTCCCTGGAACATCACGTTCCGGGCAATGACCTCGGACGGCTTGGGCGGTCTGTGGCTCAGCGGATTCGACAGCTCCTCCGATCGAGCCTGGCTCGTGCACTATTCTCGCTCTGGCCGCTGGAGCCGCATGAGCCTTACCCTGGGCGGCCTTGCGCACATGCCGGGGACGACGACGGTGCTCGGAGCAGGATTGGTAGCCACGAAGCCGGTGCCGGAGGCCGCTGTCTGGGCGACCAGCAGGCTGCGCTAACGGCGGCGGTAAACCTGCCTCAGCCTCCACCGCCTCCACCCCAGCAGCTAGGGGCCCACGACGTCGCCATAACGACAGCTAGGGCCCCCCGCTGCGCCGGGCAGCCAGAGTCCGGCAGCAGCTAGGGGACCAAACCGCTCCGCCGCCCGGGCGGCCAGCAGCAACGCCGGGCCGGCGATGCTGTTCAGCCGGAGTCGACGCCGGGCTGGACGGTTGCTGATGTCACTTTCAGGTCGGTGAATTGCGCCGGCGCCCAGCTTGACTCGATGCCAGCCGCGGGTCGCGGGCCACCGCCTGCTTGGCCAGCCACCACGTGTAGCCCGACTTGCAGTCGATCTGGCCCTTGCCGCTCTCGACCGACGGCTCGGCGCCGTCAGAAGCGGCCGCGTCGCCGCCGATTTCGAGCTTGAGCAGTTGCAGCGACGCTCCGCCGGGGCCGAACAGGTAGTTCAAGATCTGCGTCCGCTGCGCCGGCGGGTAGTCGATCAGCAGCCTGGCGATCCCGCCGCCGCCGCTGATCGCTCCGACCCCGTCGAACACCAGCCCGAGCCGGTGCCCGTCAATGGTGATGACAGTCCGTCCAGTGGCAGCGTGCGCCGGGGCTAACGCGCAGCACGCGACCGCGGCCGCGACCACCCCCAGGCTCCTGGTGAACCACCGCATCGGCCATCTCCTTCCGACCCGCGTAGTCAATTCCCGCCGGCTCAGATACGCATTCTTGCCGATCCGCTGACCCAGCACCTCCTGCCAGGCTGCGGCGACAGCCATTAATTCAGAGGAGGAAAAATGGCGGACGTTCTCACGCCTCACCAGAGGCCATCACCGCCACGACATAGACGATGGCGCGTGGCGCTCGCCCTGGCGCCGCTGATCTTCGCCGCGGCCAGCACCCCCGCGCTGGCCCACGCGGCGGCCGCCGGCAAGCCGGTGCCGCCACCGGTGTTCACCGTGCCGCAGGGCAAGGTGCTCGCCGGGCAGCTTGCGCTGTTCACTGCGACCCGCGCGACCGGCGTCACCGGCTACACCTGGACGCTCAGCGGCCCGGGCGTAGACGGCGGCACGTTCAGCGCCACCTGCGGCCCGAACACCTCGCAGATGGAGTCCAGCTTCGGCCGCTCAGGGACGATGTCGATCACGCTGGCCGTCAGCTATCCCAACGGCGCGACCAGCAGCACCACGCACACGCTGACGATCAAGGCCGCCAAGGTGCGTCCGATCGGCAAGGCCATGGCCAAGCAGGCCACCCAATGGCTGCTGTGCCAGCGCGCACCGGCCGACCCGGCGGTCCAGCCGGTCAGCAGCGGCGGCCCAGCGACCGGCTGTCAGGACGAGTACTTCGACGGCAACATTGACGCGATCGGCTGCCTGTCGATGCTGGCCAGCTACAACAAGATCCCGGCACCCGAGCGCAAGCTGCTCTGCCCGTTCCTCCCCGCCAAGTGCGCGACCTCGAAGACCCCGGTCGTACCCGCGTTGCTGCCGCTGCTGTCGACCCAGACCTTGCGGCTGAACGGCATCGACTTCACCCCGGCACCCCACACTGCTGTCGTCCTCGACCAGAACGATGGCTGGCTGGCCTCATCCAGCGCCAGCGCGTCGATGCTGAACGGGCTGCTGCCATTGCACACCGGCAAGCTCAAGGTGGCTGAGTACTCCCAGCCGATCTTCGCCGCGAACCTCACCGAGCTCATCGCCAAGTACCCGCTGCTCGCCCAAGCCATGAACCTGAGCGGCTTCCAGGTCAGCGGCACGCTCAAGGTCACGCTCGCGCACTACGCGGCCATGATCGCGGCCACACTGACGCTGCCAGGTTCGTTCACCGACTCCGGCGGCCACCCGGTCACCAGCAGCGTGGCGATGACCGCCGACAACCAGGCCGGCCTGGTGCTCGACAACCTGCTGATCGCCGTTCCCAGCGCCGACTTCGGCGGCGCGCTTGAATTCGACAACCTGGCGTTCTGCTACCAGCAGCACATCAGCGAGGGATTCTGCGAGAAGAAGACGGGCGCGAGCTTCGGCTCGTTCGAGGGCACCAGCGCCTCGTCGTGGAACGCCACCGCCAAGATCAACATACTCGGCACCCAGATCAACGCCGTGCCCTCACCGGTCAACCCGGCGCAGGGCATCGGCTTCGTCAACGGCCAGTTCGACTTCGCCGGCGCTTCGGTGTCGTTCAGCCCGTCGATCCCGCTGGGCAGCACCGGCGTCAGCCTTAGCAGCCTGCAGGCGTCGCTGGCGCTGAACCCGACCAGGTTCCAAGGCTCGGTCGGCTTGACCGCTGGTGACCTGGTGTCGATCAACGGCCGGCTGTTCATGGTGTTCGCCTCGCCGAGCCAGCCGTACAAGTTCACCGGGCACGAGGTCGGCGCCTCCGGCATGCCGGCACCAACCGTGCACGCGTTCGCCATCGCGGTCGGCGGCAGCGTCGGCCTGAGCTTGCCGGTGGTCGGCAACACCACGCTGGGCAGCGGCTACGTGCTGTACGCCTACCCCGCCTACCTCGCTGTCGGCGGCAACGTCGGCTTCTCGATCCTGAACGGAGCGCTCAGCGTCAACGGCGGCATCAACGGGCAATTCTCGCTGAGCAACGCGCAGTTCGACGTCGAGGGCAACATAAACATCCACGCGCTGTTCCTGACCATGGGCGCCGACGTGATCGTGTCCAGCGTCGGCATCGGCGCGTGCGGCTCGATCGGCACGCCGTTCGGGACAGTGGCCGCCGGCGTCGGCTACATGTGGGGCGGCTCGGTCAGCGCCTGGCTCGGAAGCTGCGACCTCGCCCCGTACCGTGTGATCGTCCCCGGCGTGGGCAACAGCTCGCACAAGGGCTACCAGTTCGCCGTCAAGGCCGGCTTGCCGTCCGAGATGGTGCAGGTGCGCGGCTTCGGAGGCGCCCCCGAGCTGACGATCACCGGGCCTGGCGGCATCCACGCCAGCATCGGCGCTGGCAGCAAGGCGTTCGGCAAGCCGTTCGCCATCTACCGGTACGGCCACACCACCTACATCGCGATCATCAAGCCGAAGGCCGGGGTGTACAAGATCACCGCGAGCCAGGGCTCGCCTCGGATCACCGAGGTGCTGCGCGCCGACGGGCGCTCCGGATCACCGCGCCAGCGGTTCGGCGTCCACCTGACGCATGGCTAGCCGTAAGAAGGACTAGGGCATTAGGAGGGGAAGACTGGCGGCCGGGATGCGGACATCCCGGCCGTCAGTCTTTCAAAATGCGGGTGATTTTACGAAGCCGGCGGGGTCGGCGGGCAGAGCACCGCGAAGGTCAGCAAGGCGCCGTTTAGCCGCGCGACTCCCGAGCCAGTCAGTGACTCTGTCACCGAGGCTGTCACCGAAGTCGTGACGGTGCCATTGTTGTCCATCGCGGACGTGATGTCGCTGGCGAGCTGATCGAGGTTCGTGCCGACAGGCAGCTCGCAGCCGAGGTTGACGGCGCTTATCCCGGCTGGGGACGGCAGATACAGCAAGGGTGTTGGTGCCGTGAGATCGCTCGGAATCCAGCTCTGGGGCCGAACCACCCCAATGCTCGTGACGGTGGCCAGTTTGGAGATAAGAAGGTTGCCCTTGACCGGAAAGTAAATCGGCACGTTGGCCGCTCCCTGGGCAAGTTCTTCGACGAGCGCGTTGGCGTCGGTGAGGCTTTCCGTCCACCAGGACGTTGGGTCACCGGCAATGTTGATGACGACGTACATAGCGCTCCTTATGACCTCTGCTGGTGACCCAGCCTGGCACCGACGGTGGCCGCTTCCGTGCGGTTACGAACGCCGAGTTTGTCAAGTATGCGGGAGACGTGCACGGCGACTGTCCGTTCGCTGATGAACAATGTTCTGGCGATCTGCCGGTTGCTATCCCCCTTGGTGAGCAACGCGAGCACCTCGGCCTCCCTGGCCGTCAGGTCGAACTCGACGTCGACCGCCGCTGACGGGCTCGGCTGGACGGTCGGGGTCAGCCTGGCCCGGCGGGTCAGTTCGGCGGCGAGGTTCCGCAGCGGTTCGGCCCGGAGCGCGGCAGCGATGGCTTCGCACGCGGCGAGTGCCCGCGACGCCTGCTCCCGGCGCCCCAGCCGAGCGGCGGCCTCAGCCTCCCGCAGCCGCGCATAAGCCTCCCGGTAGGGCTGGCCGGCCGCTTGCCAGACTTGCGCGACCGCGCGCCAGGTGCCGCGGTCGTCGGCGGCCGTCCCGCGGGCGTGTTCGGCCGCGGCGAGCGCACAGTACGCCGCGACCTCGGGCTGGCGATGCTTGGCGGCGATGGCCGTCGCCCGGCTCGCGAACGTCGTGTCGAGCGCCGACCAGCGTGGATCGCGCGGGCGCGCCGCCGCTGGCAACGGCGCCAGGTCGGCGGCGACCCGGGCGCCGGCAGCAAGCAGCCTGGCTTCCTCTTCGGCCAGTTCCGAGCCGTCCAGCACGGACAACCCGGCGGCGACCTCGCTGGCGGCGGTGATCAGGTCGCCGTCGTAGAGCGCCTGCTCTGCTAGGCACGCGTGGACCGCGCCAATGATCCTGCGATCCTCGGGCGACTTCTCTAGCGCGGCGGCGAGTTCGGTCACCCGCTCGGAGTCGCCTCGGCCGACGGCGATCTCCAGCGCGAGAAGCTGGAGGTACCTGGTCACGCTCGTCGACGACATCGGGATCAGGTCGGTGAGCAACTGGCCGGCCTCATCCCACCGGCCGGTCGCGGTGAGCACAGCCGCCGTATTGTTGTCGAGCACCGAGGTCATTCCCGGCGGCGCGCCAAGCGATCTGGCGGCGCGCTGGCCGTCCCGCGCGACCGCGAGCGCCTCGGTGAAGCGCCCAGCCGTACACAGCAAGTACATCCGGTTGGACGCCGCTCGCACCACGTCCTCGATACTTCCCGCTTGCTTCGCCAGTGTGAAGGAGATGTCGAGCGCGGCGAGTCCAGCCTCCATGTCACCGTTCCTCGCCTGGATGATGCCGAGCGTGGCCAGGCCGTGCGCCTGCTCGGCGATCGCACCGACCTGCTTGGCTACCTCGACCGCCCGCTGCGCCAGCGGCGCCACCTCAAGGTCGCCTGCCAGCACCCGCCTGGTCGCGAGCGCGGCGAGCACCCGGGCTTGCATAGCGGACGGGGGCGCGTCGTCGAGCAGCGCGACCGCCTGGGCCGTCACTTGGGTGGCGGCCTGGATGTCGCCGGATTCCCAGTGATAGCGGCCGAGTCGTTCGAGCAGGCTGGCCTGATCATCGTCTTCCCCCGCCGGTTTTGTGTCGTCTTCCGCCAGGGCGTCGGTGACCCAGCTCGCGGCCCGGTCCGGGTGGCCGGCCCAGCTCGCGGCCTTCGCGGCTTCGGTGAGCACCCCGCGCTTGGGTTCGGGCAGCCAGCGGGAAAGCTCGAGCGCGAGCAGATAACAGCGGTCGGCCTCGGGGTAGGCGCGCGCCGCGACCGCGAGCCGCGCGGCGGACAGCGCCGCGACCACGGCCCGGTCCTTTTGGCCGGCCAGATGCCAGTGCTGCGCCAGGCTGGCCGGGTCGCAGCCGTTCTCGGCCAGCGCCTCCGCCAGCCGGCGGTGCAGGCGGCGGCGTTCTCCTGGCAGCAGGTCGGAGTAGAAGACCTGCTGGATCAGTGCGTGCCGGAACGCGTAGCCGTCGCCCGTAGCAACCAGCAGCCCTGAGTTCACCGCCCGTCGGGCCGCGGCGATGATGCTGTCCTCGCCCATCCCCAGGGCGGCAGCGAGCACTTCGTGCGACACCTGGCCGTCCGCCACGCAGACCTGGTCGGCGATCGCCCTGGCCCGCGCTGGCATGCCCGCCGCCTTGGCCAGCACCACCGCGCTAATCGAGGGCGGCGGTCCAAGCTCGCCGGTACCCGCGAGTTCTTCGGCGTACAGCGGGTTACCCTCGGCGGCCCGGACTATCGCGGCGATCTGCTCAGCGCTCGGATCGACACCGATGATCTCGGCCACAAGAGCGGCGACCTCGTCGTCGGGCAGGCCGGTGAGCGGCAGCCGGGAGACCGCCGGGCATCGCGCCAGTTCGGCGAGCCACAACCTGACCTGGTTGGTCTGATCCTCGTCTCTGATCGTGCCGATCACCAGCACGGGCTGGACGCGCAGCCGTACCGCGAGGAATCCAAGCAGCAGCCGGGATGACTCGTCGGCCCAGTGCAAGTCTTCGAGCACGAGCACCAGCGGCGACCCGGCGGCCAGCTCGGTCACCAGGGCGAGCACACGCTCGAACAGCCGATGCCGGGCCACCAGCATGTCCTTGGCACTGTCCGCCTGGAGCAGCCAGTCGGCCTGGTCGGCCAGCGCGGCCAGGAACGGCCCGTAGGCGAGCGCCGCGCCAGCGATCGGCGCGCAGCCGCCTTCGCGCCAGTGGACCGGTCGTTTCTGGTCCTCGCCTTCTTCCTCGCCGGCCAGATGACCAGCTAGCTCGGCGACCAGCCGGGTCTTGCCAATACCAGCTTCACCGGAGATCAGCAGCACCTGCGACCGCCCGCTCACCGCTCGCTGGTAGGTCTCGAGCAGGATGCGCCGCTCGTCGGCCCGCCCGGTGAACCGCGGCGCTGTCATGGGTTGAATTGTCGCCAGCGGTTCACCCGGTGTCGACAGCAATAGCCGACGAATCGGAAGCCGCTGCTACTGTACGCGTGAGTGTTCGTGCCAAGAGCGCCGAGACGATGAGGCAGGTAATGGCTGAGCTGTGGGTCGAGGGCGGCGACTTGGTATTGCATTTGTACCCGCCGGAGAAAGCCGAGGCCGTGCATCGCGATCTGCGGGCACCGCTTTCGTCGATCAGGAGCATCGACGTTCTCGACGACGCTCACGGACCAGCCGATCATGGCTTCAAGATCGGCACGCGCATACCTGGCTTCACCGAGGTAGGCACCATCCACAGCGACGGCAAGAAGATTTTCGCCGCGGTACACCACGACACGCCGCGCGGCCTGCGGATCACCTTCGAAGGCGCGTCCCACGACGAGTGGATCGTGGGTTGCCCGGACCCGGACACGCTGGCAAGCACGCTCCCCTGGCCGCCGCGCTAGCCCAGGGCTAGCCCGCGTAGGTAGCCGGGCGAGTGTGCAGGAATGTCCCATCTGGGATAGATTATCGCCCGGTCCGGCGCAGCGGCAGCCGTCCGGACGGCATCGGCCCTGCGGGCGGGTGACGGCGAGGTTCCGTGATCATGAAACTGCGGTTACCGCGGAATCTCAGCCGATATACGACAGCCAGACTCCACGATCATGACCCAAAGCATGATCACGGAAACAAAACCGCGATTTGCCAGCGCCAGCGCTGAGGTTGCGGCGTCCGGCTCGAGTGCTGACTAGCCGGTAAATCGCCGTGGCGCGGAATCCTGATCCCAGCCGCTCAGCCGCCACCCCGAGCAACCTGTGGGTGTCATGTGGCTCGGCCTGTGTGGCGCTATCGCGTCCTTGCGGGCAGTTTGTAATGGACGGGCAAATGAATTTGGGGGGACAGTCCGCCGCCAGCCAGGCGGCATCCCGGCGGCGTGGCCATCGGGGGCCGCCGACAGTCGGGCGAGGTAGACGACAGTCGGCGGGCCGCGCCGCTGTGGCACGAACACGGCTGTGCCACGAATACAGCAACACCGCGATCCCGCGACTCAGCGAGCTTTCGGCTCACCATGACACCGGCTCCGACCGGCGCGGGCAGCAGCCGAAGCAGCGGATAGACGAGCCTTCCAACATGTGACCTTCATGTCAGCCGTTACGTATGGAGCCGAACGACCGCTGCGGTCATCGTTGAACCATGACGCGACCGGCCCATCCAAGAGCAGCGAGAAACACGGCGCTGGCACCCGCCGTGACGCTCCTTGGAGCCGGGGCCGGTCGCGTCCGCCAAGGCACTGCCGAGGCACAAGCGAACAAACGTCCGGGAGGAGGTGACTTTAGCGATGGAAACGCACGGCATCGTCGTTCTCATTACGACGATTGTGGCGCTCCTCACATGGCGTGTCTGGTAACACGGGAGCATCCGGTTGGTAGCCCCGCTCCCGCGCTACCAGTCCATGCCGCCTTACAGAGGCGTCGCCCCAGCGTAACGGCCCTGCCGCGACCTGTACAGGCCGCGGCAGGTGCCCGCGAGGCTACGCCACCCGCCCAAGCCATCCTGTTACTCGAATCGGACGTTCTCTAGCCCGGTGATGCGGCGCAGCAGCGGCAGCGTCGCCACGATGACCAAGAGCGAGGCGGCCAGCCCCGCACCGGTGGTCAGATAGTAGACGTGACCGAGCAATGGCATCGGCGTTCCCGCCGGTGCCATTTGCTTGATCGTCAGCAGCGAGATCCCGTACGCCGTGCCCGCGGCCACAGCCACGGCGGCCACCAGCGGCAAAACGGCCTCAAGGAGCACGACCCGGTACAGCGTCCCGGTCGGTGTCCCCGACAGGCGCAGCATCGTGAACGGGCGCTTGCGCTCGACCAAGCCGCCGCCCGCGGAGACCGCCAGACTGCAGCCGGCGACCAGCAGCGTCAGCGCGACCACGATGTCGACCAGTCGCTGAACGATCGTCGCCACGCCCAGCCTCGCCTGTACCGCCTCGCCGAACGTGCGGGCCGCGGTGCCGGAGACGGACTCCCGGGTATGCGTGATGAGATACGTCCGGATTCGTTCGAGCGTCGCTTCGTTCGGCACCTTGATCAGCACGGCCTGCAGGTAGAGCCGGGAGACTGGGTCGGAGTACAGCGGGCTCGACGCGTCCACGATCGGCACGGTCGTGAACATCGGGTTGTCGCCGTACAGACTCTGCGCGCTGGCCTCCGCGTAGGCAACCCCGGGTTTGCAAGTGCCCAGCACGCCGATCGATCGCATTCCCGCGCAATCGACCACAGCGGTGTTGGCCCCGGGCGCCCCATTCTGCGGCAGTGAATAGACAGGCACCGTCGTCACGTCGCCGAACGCTCCCAGTTCAGCGATCAGCTTGTTGCCGTCGGCGGGCGGTAGCCCCTCCATCGCCATCCGCGCCACCGCCGGGTCAGCCCCGCTCCCGGGACCCGTCGCCGAGGCCGGCCCGACGGCGCCCGTGCAATTGACCGTGTTGCCGCACAGCGGACCGGCCTGGAACCCGTCTAGCACTACGTTGCTCAGCGCCTTCGCGCTCGGCGTCGCTGTCGTCGCGTCAATGGCCGGCAGCAGCGCGGCAACCACCGTGCCAAGGAACACCGCCAGCACCAGTCCGCTCACCGACCGGAACGCGCCCCGGGGGTTATCCGCGAGCCGCCGCGCGGCGAAAATCGGCGCCGCGCCGCTGGTCAGCCGGGGCAGCAGCCGCGCCGCCCGCGACGTCAGCCACGGACCGCCGACGACTAGGCCAACCATGATGACGAGCAGGCCGGGGAACGCCGGGCCGCCGATGTTCTTGCTGCTAGTCAGCAGCATGCCGACCACGAACAGCGCGATGCCGACCAGCAGCGGGAGCATCCGCCAGGCGCTCGGGGCCGGCGGCGTCACCCGGCGGCTGACGCCAAGCGGACTGATCCGCACCCGGCGCAGCGCGAGCAGGGTGGCGACCGCCGATGCCACCGGCACGCCCGCGAGCACGACGAGATATCCCAGAGCCGTCGGAGTGACCTGGTCGGAGAAGTACTTCGCGCTGGTGATCGCGGTGCCCACCAGAACCGGCCGCACCAGGGCAAAGATCCCGACGCCGAGCAGCGCACCGAGCACCGCGGTGATCACTGCCTCGGCCGTGGCGATCGCATTGATGTCGCCGACTGTGGCACCGACCAGCCGCAACGACGCGTAGCGCTCCTCGCGCCGGGCCGAGGCCAGCTTGGTAGCGGTCCCGATCAGGATCAGGATCGGGAAAAGAAAGGCAAGAGCGCCGACGACGAAAGCATCACGGAAGTAATGCGACCATACTTGCTTGCCAGGCGCGGTGTTGATCTTGTCAACCTTGACCGTGGTCGGCAGGCCCGCCAGCGCGGACCGCGTGTCACCGACGTAGACCACCAATTCGTCTGGACCGGTCAGCGCCGCTTCGCCGATCGTTCCGGCGAGGCTGCCAGGGAACCGATCGGCAAGCTGGTCGCGCGGCGTGCTGCGAATCAGCGCGGCCAGGGCGGGTGAGGCGTAGTACTGGCCGCTGGCGGGCAGATGGCCGATGCCTGGCGGCACCGGAGCGTGCGCCCCGAGCGCGGCCACATCGAGCCGCTCGATCGTCTGACCGCCGAACACCTCGTCGCTGTAGTTCCACAGTTCCAGATCGGCTGCCGCTGCGGGCCGGCCAGCGGCTACGGTACCTTCCCAGTTCGGCCGCTGATTGGTCACCTGGAAGGCGTGAAAATCAGCGAGCACTGCCAGCATGATCGTCACGCCGACCGCGACCGCGCACGAGGTCACGATCAGCCGGACGAGCGCTTCCCTGCCGCTTTGCACGCTCAGTCGTAGGCCAAGACGGAACATTACCTGACACCTCCGACGGCCGCGCCGACCCTGCCGTCACTGACGGTGACCTGCCGATCGGCATATTCGGCGACGTTCGCGTCGTGGGTGACGAGCACGACGGTGGTGCGCTCCTGCCGGGCAATCTCAACGAGAAGGTCCATCACCTTGCGGCCGGTCACCGAGTCAAGCGACCCGGTCGGCTCGTCGGCGAATAGCACAGCGGGCTGAGCTACCAGCGCCCGGCCGATCGCAACCCGCTGGGCCTGGCCACCAGATAGCTCGCCGGTCCGCCGGGCGCCAAGGCCGTCAAGATCCAGCCGCTCCAGCCAGGCATCGGCCTTCCGGTAGGCGGCGCGGCGGCTGACCCGGTTCAGAATCAACGGCATCGCGATATTGTCAGCCGTCGTCAGTTCAGGCACTAGCTGCCCAAATTGGAACACGAAGCCGAACGCCGTCCGGCGCATCAGCGATCGCTTCCTGTCGCTGAGCTTGTCCAGGCGCTCGCCGTCGAACCACACCTCACCGCTGTCAGGGGCAAATATGCCCGCCAGGCAGTGCAGTAGCGTCGATTTCCCCGAGCCACTCGGACCCATAACGGCCAGAATCTCTCCGGACGCCGCGCAGACGCTGGCGCCTTGCAGCGCCGGTGTCTGGCCAAATGACCGGTGCACGTCTATTGCTTGAATTAGCGAGTCTGCGTATGTCATCTGGCAATGCTCGCCGAACCGGGCACGCCGTGACCATCGGGAAGATCCCTGGTCTTACCCTGATACCCAGGAGGTGAGGATGTGGGCGTGACCGGCCCGCTCGCCCGAGGACTCGCCGTTCTCATCACCGCGTTGACGGCGGTCGTGCTCGGCTTCGTGGGCTTGCATGCGTTCCTCGCCCACCAGCATCCGCAAGTCTTCGGCACTAGCTGGCTGGACATCGGTTACTACGATTTCCAGCTTTTCCTGCTCGGGTCGGCCCCTCTCGGCGGCCCCGGCCCCTTCCCGGCCACGCTAGAAATAGCTCGTTTTCTCGCGCCAGTGACCACCGTCCTAGCCGGCGTTGAGGCGCTGAGGCTGCTGCTCGGCGAGCAGATCCGCCGGTGGACAGCGGCCTACGCGCCGAACCACGCGATCGTGACCGGCGACGGCCAGCTGGCGATGGAACTAGCTCGCCGGCTTCGGAGCGACCGGTTCCGCACCGTGGTGCTGGCCGGTGCCAAACCAGAGACGATCGACCAGGCGCGGCAACTGCAACTGCTCGACGTCGCGGGCGATCCAAGCGACATCAGCACGTTGCGGGCGGCAGGCATCGCTCGCGCAAGCATCATCTATGCGTGTTCAGACCGGAGCGCGACCAACGCGGCCACCGCCCTGTCCGCCAGGCAATTCGCCAAGGACAACGGCCGGCCGCTTCTCGTTCACGCGCTGATCCGCGACCCTGACATCTGCACCGCTTTGCGCGCCCGCCGCATCGGGGTGCCGAGCGATCCGCGATTCCGGCTTGAATTCTTTACCATCGAGGGACTGGCCGCCCGCGCTCTGCTTGACCAATACCCGATTGCCAGCGCGAATGGCGGCAAAGCGCGAGTCATGGTGGTCGGTTTCGGCGCGCTTGGGCGCGCCGTGCTGAACGAGATAGCGGTTCGGCACGAACCGCAGACCCCGAAGATCGACGTGACAATCGTGGGAAGCCCGGCAGCGGATCCGGCTGCCTACGGCAAGGAATTCCCCATCGTCGCGAGGGGCTGCGATGTCAGTTTTCAGCCGGTCATTCAGAAAACGGAGCCTGGCGACCCAACCCTGATCATCGTCTGCTCACCAGAAAACGACGACGCGCTGCGCATAGGACTCAGTGCGCTGCCCATGCTCACCAACCGGTCCGACCGGATAGTGATCTGCATGAGCGAGCTTTCTCCTTTTGGGAAGACCTTCAAGGCGGACATGCTCGATGACGTCCAGGGCCGGCTGTCGGTGTTCGACGTGCTCGAAGAGGCGTGCGCGCCTGATCAGATCGCCGACGACCTCAGCGACCAGCTGGCTCGGTCCATCCACCGCGCCTACATCGAGGCCGGCCGACTTCGCGGGGAGACGCCGCAGGTCAATCCCTCGATGCGGTCATGGCGGGAACTGCCAGAACAGCTCAAGGACTCCAACACCGCCCAGGCCGATCACATTGGCACCAAGCTGGACGCGATTGGCTGTGTGCTCGTTCCTGAATCCAGCTTTCTCCCGGACTTCGCGTTCACCGACGGCGAGGTAGAACGCCTCGCGATGATGGAACACGAACGCTGGATGCGAGACCGGGCAGCGCATGACATCGACTACGGACCAGAGCGGGACGCCAAGCATCATCCCGACATGGTCGAATGGGCTCGCCTCAGCGAGATCCCGAAGGACAAAGACCGCGACGTGATCCGGAATCTCCCGGACATACTCCGGCAAGCCGGATTCCAGATCCTGCGCCTAGACTCGGCCCTTGATCCCTAGCCCTCCGCTTTCCTCGGCCCGAGCCTCCGCGGTCGCACCGCGTCGATCGCGGCCTTGCAGATCTCGATCGCCTGCACCACCCCGGCGGCCGTCGCCGCGTCAAGGACGTCGACGTCGATGAAGTCCTGCAACGGCTCGATCACCGAGGTCAGGGATGCTTCCCGGTTACGCGGATCGATCATGTCGATGGCCTCATGCAGCTCGGCCAGGCCCTCCTCGACTTGGCCGGTAAGCAGCAGGGTGTCGACCAAGTCGAGCACCTTCCACGGCCTTTTCTCGCTATCGGCGCCGGGCTGCCGGGCGGTCTCGGCCTCGTACCGCGCCAGATACTGGAGCGTGCGCAGCCTGTCCAGCGCCGCATACCGGGTTGCCGGCGCGAGAGCGGACAGGAGCAGATCCAGCCGGGCCACGTTGACGAGCGGATAGGTGTCGTTGCCGGCTAGCTGGCAGGCACGCAGATAGGCGGCCCGCGCGTCGCGCAGCATCGCCCAGTCCAGCTTGCCGCCGCCCGATGAGCGGGCCAGGCGGCGCCGGAGCCCGCCGAGCGTCGACCACGTCTCCGCGACCAGGGGGTCAAGTTCGGACGCCGTCTTGAAGGCCTGCGCCGCGCTCTGCAGGTGGTCGCTCTTGCTGAGCGCCACACCAAGCTCACGCCAGCCTTCGGCGAGGTCCGGCTTAAGATCGGTGACGGTCGAAAGCTCGCTGACGGCGCCGCTGTAGTCGGCGGCTTCCCGGAGCACCACGCCAAGTTCGTAATGGGCCTGGACGCTGACCGGGTTGCGGTCGATGGCCAGGCGCAATAGCTCGATCGCCTTAGCTGGCGGCACATCCTTGGCCGCGGCGACCAGCTCGTCGGCGTGCAGTTCCTGAAGGTGATGGACCTGAGCCCGCAGGTCGTCCCACTCGCTCCTCGGCGCGGTTAGCAGATCGACGCCGGTCCGCACCGGGCTGTCGACCCAACCGGGGTCCTGCAAGGCGGCGAGTACCGAGGCGACGATGCTGTCGATGGCCTGCTCAAGCTCGTCCGGCATCGGCCCGTAGGGCAGCACTCGGTTGGCCGACACGTTGAACGGCAGCGGCACCCCCTGGCCTACATCCTGGGAGATGAGAATGGTGATGCCGTCGCTCAATGCCCAGCGCACGCCAAGCTCGAGATACACGTTCGGGTTCGCGCCGCTGAGGTCGGCGATATACACCTCGGCGTCGACCGCCTCGCGGAACATCGACGGGTGGATCTGCCCCGAGGCCAGCTTGTCTTTCTCGATGACAATCGTCACCGGACGATCAAGCTTCTCCCGAAGCCGGTCAGCTACCGCCGTGAGCAACCTGCGCTTGATCTCGGATATGTTGCCCCAAGTAGCTCGCTCGCCCATGCTTGTTCCGGGCATGGCTACAAAAATCCGCAACGGCAGCGCGCCCATGAACAAAAGCGTACTGGCGATTTCCCGGGCCCAACCCCCACCGCTCCGCCCGGCTACCCCCCGCTGCCGCACCCCAGCGTTGGGCCGTGGGCGCGGCTCCCTTGGAGTGAGTTCGTTATGCGGTCCTTTGACCCGCGCCAACACGAGCAACATCCGCGCCGTCAAGATCACTCTCGCCGCCGAAGAGTCGCGCCCGCTGTTCAACGCTGCTGGCGAACAGCAGTTCAAAACGCGGTTTTGTTTCCGTGATCAAGGTTCGGATCATGATCGTGGAGCCTGGCTGTCACATATCGCGGCTGAGACTCCGCGGTAACCGCGATTCCATGATCGCGGAAGCTGGCCGCCACCCGCGCGCCGTGCGGATGCCGCTCGGACGGCTGCCGCTGCGCCTGACGGCGATAGAACTATCGCAGATGGGACATTTAGCCGGTGGGGTGGTGAACACTTCGCGCCGAGCAGGATCAAGTCCGACGCCGCCCGGGTAGTCGCCGAGTTAAGGTCGGCGATCGAGACGGGACTCCGCCGATCGCCGCTGGCTATCCGCACGGTTCCGCGAAGGCGACCGCACCCGCCTGCGCACCTGGGACCGGCGCCCTGCCCGCCAGCCGCTAGCGGAGCGGAGAAGGCTGGGTGTCTCCGGTCGGTCGCGGGCCGAAGATGCGGCGGTCGGTCTCGTCGATCGGCACGTCGTTGATGCTGGCCTCGCGGCGGCGCATGTATCCGTCCTCGTCGAACTCCCACAACTCGTTGCCGTAGCTGCGGTACCACTGGCCGTTCGCGTCGTGCGACTCGTACTGGAATCGCACGGCGATCCGGTTGCCGCTGAACGTCCACAGATCCTTACGCAACGCGTAGTCAAGCTCGCGGTCCCACTTGCGGCGCAGGAACTCTACGATTTCGGCCCGGCCAGTGACGAACTCACCCCTGTTCCGCCAGACCGAGTCCTCGCTGTAGGCGGCGGCCACTCGCTCAGGGTCGCGGGTGTTCCAGGCGTCCTCTGCCGCCTGGACCTTCTGCCTGGCAGTTTCCTCAGTGAACGGCGGCAACGGTGGGCGCGGTGCCATTGGTCCTCCTGTCAGCCGTGTCAGGACGCATTAGGTGCGACGGTAGCGTGGCGGTCGTGGACCCTGAAAACGCGACCGCCCTAAGCCCGCTGATCAGCATCGTCATCCCGGTCTACAACGTTGCCGGATATCTCGGCCAGTGCCTCGATTCAATCCGCCAGCAGGGCTCAACCAACATAGAGATCATCGCTATCGACACCGGATCAACCGACGGCTCAGGCGACCTGCTGGACAGCCGCGCGGAGCGCCAGCCCATCACTGTCATCCACGAGGGCAGGATCGGCCCAGGCTCCGCGAGGAACATGGGGATCGCCAGAGCCAGCGGCGAATATATCTGGTTCGTCGACGGCGATGACGTCATCACCGACGGCTCGCTCGAAGCCATCGCGTCCAAGCTGGCCAGCGATCGCCCCGAGGTGCTGTTCTTCGATCACGAGCTGCTCTACCCTGACGGCCATCTGGAGCCTGGATCGGACCGCGAACTGATCCGCGCCGCGCCCGATTCTTGCTTCCGCCTCACCGAGGAGCCCTGGGTCATTGAGCTCAGCATGGTGTGCTGGAACAAGGTCATCCATCGTGAATTCCTGAACTCGACCGGCGTCAGGTTCTCGACCCAGTGGCCACATGAGGAAATCCCGGTTTCCTGCCTGGTGCTTCCCGAGGCCAGCCGGCTGTGTGTGCTGAAGCGAACGTGCTACCGGTACCGCCAGCAGCGCACCGGGTCGCTGATGCTGAGCGGCGACCCGAAACGTCATTTCAGCATCTTTGGCGTCTACGAAACGGTGCTGGATGTGGCCCAGAAAAAACTAGCGAACCACGACCCCGTGCTGTTCGAAGCCATCTACGGTGCTTACTTCCGGCGGGCGATCAAGCACTTCGCGACCCTGTACGAGGGCGGCCAGCCCGGTGCCCGCTTCATCGCGCCGGACCTGCGCCGCGAGTTCTTCGACCAGATGCACCACGAGTACGGGCGCTATAAGCCGACCGGCTATCACCCGGGGCGCAGCCCGCTCGAGGTCAAGTTTCGGCTGATCGAGCAGGGCGCCTACCGCCGCTACTGGGCTCTGATCCCGGCGAACAGGCTGCGGATCCGGGCTCGCGGTCGGCTATCCGGCCTACGCCCGCGTTCTCGTTGAACAGCGGGCATTCGTCCAGATCGTCGCACTGGCACATCGCGGCCAGTTCGAGCCAGTCCCTGGCCAGCGCCGCCCGCTCGATCATCGCAGCGACTTCGGGCAGTTTCGCGGTAGCCGCGCGGCGCAGTTCCTCGGCCTCTTCAGGACCGGTCAGCACGGCTTTGATCTGTTCGAGGCTGAGGCCAGCGTGCTGCGCGATGTGGATAACAGCCAGCACGCGGACGGTGTCCTGCGAATAGCGGCGCTGTCCGCTGATCCTGACGGGCGGTGGCAACAAGCCGATCTGCTCGTAGTAGCGGATCGACGAGGCTCGCCGTCCTGACCGTCTGGCCAGTTCGCCAATAGTCAGCAGGTCATCGGGCACACCAGCGAGCCTAGTCGGGCCAAGTGCGCTTGCGAATCGGGTGCTTGCGCTTGCGCACCCGATCGCACGCCCAGCCGAATATCCGCGCGTGCAGGCCAAACCGGCGGCCGATAGGGACCAGCGGCGACTTGGTCTCGCGGCCGCGCGGCAATACGTAATACCTGGCGCCCTGCTTCATCTCGCGCCGCATACGCTGCTGCCGCGCCTGGACCTCGGAGGCATTGGGATCGAACTCCTTGACCCACCTGATCTTGCCCTTGTCCCGCAGCGGCGAGCCGTCGGCCGGTAGCCTCCGCACGTCTATCTCGTAGGCGAACGCGCCGGGCGCGGGATGCGCGGGCACATACGGCTGGATGATGCGCAACCGGCCGAAGTCCGCGTTGACATCCAGGCCCCGCGCCATGCCGAACTGGGCGACAGCGGCCTCGGTCCTGGCGCCATAACACGCAAGCGCGATGCGCTTCACCGTATAGCCAAGCTTTCCCCCGGGGACCAGCGACCACAGTGACCAGCCGACCCAGTATCCCGCGCGCCGGGTGGGGGCGGCCGCGTATCCCGCGACCGGGAGTGGTCCGGCATATTGACGCTCATCGGCCGCCTTAAGCAACTCGTCCAGCGCGTTGGAATTGTGCAAACGGTCGCGATCATCTTCATCGAGCGGTACCAACTGGGTCTGCCGAAGACTGGTGACCGGCTCATCCCGCAGTCGTTTGGCAACGCGCCGCAGGTGGTCCTGGCTGGCCAGGACCAGCAGTACCGCCGACGGCATCAAGATCAGTTCGGCCATCGCCCACGGCGGAATGCCGAGGCCGCCCTCCTCGTAGCTCAGCGAGTTCGCGTCGCTGAACAGGTCAAGAAGCTGCGCGACCGAATAGTTCCGGCGGAGATAGGCAAAAGTCTTGTCCCGGAAATCGATCGTCTTCACCGGGATTCCGAACGGATTGAGATCCAGTTCCTTAGGCACGCTGTAGTTCGACACCAGGTATAGCTGGTAACGACGGCCCCGCTCGATGCCATTGGTGAAGAATCCCGCAGGCCGGCCCCTGGCTCGCCGTGCCGACGGCACCCGCGCTGCCGATGCCCCCACGCCGTCTCGGTAGAGCACCGGCCACCGGCAACTTTCGTCGGGCCAATCAGACAGCACGCAATAACGTTGGCCGGCATCGATGTCATGCTGCAGCTTCGTGAGCTGCTCGCCGAGTCCCCGATCATCGAGCTTGAGCATGTGCTCACCGGTAATGTTCGCCGGCGGCCCGGCTGGGCTCCCGTCCTTCGGCAGCTTGGTCAGATCTACCTCGTAGGCGAACGTATGCGGCAGCGGATGCGCGCGCAGTGTCGCGTTGACGACGCGCAACTGGCCGAACTTCCGTTGCACCCGCAGCGCGCGCCGGTTGCTGAACTGCGCGACGCCCACCTCCTGCTCGGCGCGCAAGCACCGCAGCGCGATCCGCCTGGCCGAATAACCCAGATGCTGGTCGGGCAGCAGCGACCACCAGATCGAGCCGCCAACCCAGCGATGCGGAGTCGATGTCGGCAACGCCGCGTACGCGGCCACCGGTAGCGGGCCATCGTACTGGCTGTCGGCCGCGATCCTCAGCAGGTCTCGGATCGACGCGGCTCGGCCGCGGTGGTAGGTGCTGTCCCGGTACGCCAGGTCGCGTTCCAGCTTGCGCGCCGCATCGGCCACGTGCGCCTGCCCGGCCAGTATGAGCATGGCAGCGGATGGCATGAGGATCAGGTCAACGACGAGCCATCGCGGCATGACCAGCAGCCCCCGGTCCGCCGAACACATCGCATGGGCACGCCGGAACAGCGCGATGAGCTGCGCTACCTCGTACTCGTCCCGCCCGAATTTAAACCATTCGTCGCAGAAGTCGATGGTCTTGACCGGCAAGCCAAACGGCGCCGTGTCGACTTTCGCGCGAATCTTCTTGTTCAAGATCAGATAGAGCTGATAGGGGTCGCCGACCTGCAAGCCAGCGGTGAAGGGATCGTTCCTGGCCGAGTTGCCCGCCCCAGCATCACCTGCCAACGCCTCACCTCTTCGCCAGCTTGCGCCGCTTCGCTTCGCGGTCCGCCACAGAGTGATCCCCCGCCTTGCCAGCGCCGTTATCGTGACCAGTCGCCGACGGCGACTTGGCCAGCCGAGCCAGCGCCATGATCAGTTCACGTAGTTCGGCATCGATGCGCCGCACGCGTGACCTCAGCACGAAGCCCACCGGGACGACAACGACAAGGAAGACACCGAAAACCTCCCATGCCTGCGGTTTGCTCAAATGAGCCTTGTCCCAGGTGATGAGCAAGATCACCACCGAGACAAGCAGGACGAACGCTCCGACCAGCGCCGCCGCCGTCTCGACGACGTGCATCCGGCTGGCCGTAAGCTGCTGCTGATCGGTGCGTCAGCCGGCTTTCCTCGTTGCTGCTCCGCTCGTCCCTGGTGCGCTGCTCGGCCTGAGCGAACGTGAAGAGAAGATTGAGGCGCTCCTTGATGTTCTGGTACTGCCGTTCGACGCCGAGCAGTCCGCGCAGGCGACGGTAGAAGTCCTCGTAAGCAGGCCAGGCGACGTCTAGCTCGTAGACATCCTCAAGGTCCATGATGCGGTCGTGGCCAAGCTGCGAAAGCTCTGCCACATCCTGCAGCTTGTCGGTTTCGTGGGTGAGCGAGTACATCGTCTGCCACGCGCACGTGACGCCGACGGCCATGTAGGCGAACCATCCGGCCAGGTTCAGGGAGGAGAAAGAAGGAAACGCGTCATCGGTTCGCCGGTAGATGGTGACTATCGTGTGCTGATTCGGAACCCGCCACGTCATATGCGCGCGGCCGCCAGTGGCGAGCACGTCAACCCGGTCTTCCGGCGTCGGCGGAAATGCGCGGTTACCTCCGGCGAACAGTTCGAACAGTTCGATGACGATCTGCGGCACCGCGCTCACCAGGTCATCGGTAGTGCCGGGAGTGTCGGTCGGCACCGGCCACCAGCGATCGTCCACGACGTTCACGGCATCGGTGCCCGCCTGCATAGAGTCGGTGAGCAGAAGGACCGACCAGAAGTCGTTCACCCGCAGGCAGCGGAGCACCTCGTCGGGCAAAATCCGGTCGTCCGCCTGCTGGTACTCCAGCAGGATCCGGTCGTCGACCCGCTCGTCCGCCCGCCTGGGCAGCTCGGCCGCGGTCAGCAGCAGCAACTCGATCCAGCCGCGCAGCGTCTTGGGCATGCCGTGCCGGGGCCGATGTCTGGATTCGGCCTGCCGGTCCGAAAATTTCGGCCCTGTATATCTGGTTGAAAAATCACGACGGTTGTCATCGATGATTTCGCAGAGGTAGCGATGCAGCGGGGAATCCTCGGCCAGGTCACACTCGATGGCCGCTCTTGCGGGCATGTAGGTGGAGTTACCGCTGGTCGAGGAGACCACGTCCACGATCTCGCCTGCGCACATTGGTCGGGCCGAGTTCGGCCCGAGCCGACCCGGTCTGCCATCGGGCCACACAGGCACGAACAGCGTGCTCAGCGACATCGCGTACCGCCAGTCCGTTCGGTACGGCCGGCGAACCACGGTGACGACCGGCAACACGGCGAACCACCGGCGCTCCTGCACCTCGCTGCCTGCGGGCTTGCCTTGCTCGGACAGCGCGATCACACCCGGCGGCAGCCAGATGCTGTAGATCCGCTCGCTCACGTGGGAGGCGAAGATCGCACCTCGCCGCTGGGCGAGGAGCTCGCAGAAGAAGAGCTGAAGTTCCCACAGGCTGCCTGGGGTGACTCCGGGTTTCTCCGCTGGGAGGTGCCCATCCCTGACCAAGTAGTCGTTGCAGTCAGTCTGATCGGTCAGCGTGTAGCTGGAATCATCCCGCGCTCGCTGCACCCGAAGGTAGTGCGTCCACGGCGCGCCGCCGTCCTTGGCCCGGTTCCAGTCCAGCGCGCCGGGGAAGCCTTTCGGGAGCCCGTCATCGGGGCCACGCGAGGAAAACTCCGGTAGGACGCGGGCCGTGTGTCGGGACAAATCAAGCAGCCAGCTATGGGTGGGCAGTGCCCGGTCAGACAGGATGTCGGTCAGGGAGTGGAATTCGAAATCACCTTTTTGCGGCAATAGCCAGGAACGCAGCATTCGCCGCCTCTCCCGGACGTCGCCGAGCGTGACAGCGCGAGAAACGGCAGACGCGTCAGCGTCGGACAAGGCCGGAGTAGGCAGACCACACGTGAACTGGAGCAGACCGTAAAACTCGTTGTCTGCTAGCTGTCTCACGTGACCATCCCCCGTGCCGTGCCCATCCGGGCCGCTTAAATCCTCCCCTCCAGTCCAACCTCCTTCCTATCGATCCCCGGTAGGACTAGATGATACTGTCCATACCCGATTGTTGTAAGCCACGAATTCGGGGGGTATTGCAGATGGTTTCCGCACCCGCGAGCGCGAAAGGTGGCATCGTCTGATCGCGACGTGTCCCTTACGCCGGTCGCGAAACAACCTTCTGACGGCAGCGCGCGGGAGGTAGCGTTCTGGCCATGATCGACTGGCGGGAACAGGACCGGCGCCCTCTGTTGCGGACAATGTTCGGAGAGGTGCTCCGCCGGATCCGGCTCGACCAGGGCCGGACGCTCGCCGACGTGGCCAGCGCCGCCCGGGTATCGATGCCGTACCTGTCGGAACTCGAACGGGGGCGCAAGGAAGCCTCGTCGGAGGTGCTCGCCGCGATCTGCACCGCGCTCGACATCGACCTGTCTGACCTGCTCGCCGAAGCTCGCAAGGATCTGATGAACGTAGAGGCTCAGCGCTCCGTGGTCATCAGGCTCGACCGGGCTGGCTACGAGCGCGCTGGTTATGACCGGCCAACGCCGGGAGCGGCCGGCGGCAACAGCGACGCCGTCTGCCTGCTGGCCTCAGCCGCCTAAAGGGGGGTTGGCTGGTCGATCACGCCGAAGCGGCCAGCACCGCCTTCGCCACCTTGCGGCTTGGGATTATCTCATCGGCCAGGCCGTAGTCGACTGCCTCCACAGCGCTGTACGTCTTGTTCCTGTCGGTGTCGCTCCTGATCTTGGCGACCGGGTGCCCGGTGTGCCTGCTGAGTATCTCGTCGACCTCGGCCCTCACCCGGCCAAGCTCCTTGGCCTGGATAGCAAGGTCAGGCAGCGCACCCCTGGCCTCGCTGGAAGGCTGGTGCAGCAGCACCTTGGCGTGCGGCAGCACCGCGCGCCGTCCGGGCGCGCCCGCCGCCAGCAGCACCGCGGCCGCCGATGACGCCTGGCCCATGCAGATCGTTGCTACCTGCGGTCTGATGAACTGCATAGTGTCGTAGATCGCGGTCAGCGCGCTGAATGATCCGCCGGGCGAGTTGATGTACAGGCTGATCTCCAGGTCAGGGCTGGCCGACTCCAGGTGCAGCAACTGCGCCATCACTACGTTGGCGACGCCGTCGTCAATCTCGGTGCCGAGGAAGACGATCCGCTCGGACAGCAGCCGCGAGTAGATGTCGTAGGCCCGCTCGCCGAGTGGCGTCCGCTCCACCACGGTCGGGATCGTGTACTGACCCATCGTCACAACCCCGTCCTGATCGCGCCGGCGCTGCCAATTGGAGTTGGCGCGATGTCGTCAAGTCGCTCCACGACGTGGTCGATGATCCCGTACTCGAGCGCTTCGGCCGCGTTGAACCAGCGGTCACGCAGGCTGTCCCGCTCGACCGTGGCCGGCGGCTGACCGGTGTGCTCCGCGATCAGCTTGATCATCGTGGCGCCGGTCCGCTCCAGTTGCTCGGCGTAGATCTCGACGTCGGCCGCGGTACCCCCGAACCCGGCGGAGCCCTGGTGCATCAGCACCTGGGCGTGCGGCAGGCTGTACCGCTTTCCCTTGGTGCCCGCGCACAGCAGAAACTGGGCCATGCTCCCGGCCAGCCCCATCGCTAGCGTGCTGACCTCGTTGGGTATCAGCCGCATGGTGTCGTACATCGCGAGGCCCGCGCTGACCGAGCCGCCGGGCGAGTTGATGTACAGGCTGATGTCGCTGCGCGAGTCTTCGGCCGATAGCAGCAAGAGTTGCGCGCAGATCCTGTTCGCAACCTTGTCGTCGACCTCGCTGCCGAGCACGATGATGCGGTGATACAGCAGGCGGCTGATCAGCTGATCGTCAAGATTTCCGACTGGAGAGTTCTGCATGGCATCCACAATCACCGCCAGGCCGCCCATCAGCCAAGACAATCTGCTGTTAGCAGAGGATTTCAGCCACTCGGGCGCTCGTACCGCAGCAGCACGACCCCGCTGGAAAACGCGCGGGTTTCCGCCAGCCGAAGGCTGACCGGCGCCTGCGACGGGCGGAACAGCCGGTTCCCGCGGCCGAGCAGCACAGGGTGCACGTAGATCCGGTACTCGTCGATCAGGTCGTGCCGCATAAACGTGGCGGCCAGGTCCGCGCCGCCGATCGCCAGGTCCCCGCCCGGCTGCGTCTTGAGCGCCACGATGTCCGCGGGCACCACCTCAGCGATCACGGTGGCGTTCCAGTCCGCCCGCTCAAGCGTCCGAGAGAACACCAGCTTCGGCATCTCGCGCCAGATCCGCGCGAACTCGGCCGTCCGCGGGCTCGCCGCCGGGTCGGCGTCGGCGCTCGGCCAGTATCCGGCCATCAATTCGTGGGTGACCCGGCCTTCGAGGAACGCCCCGGCCGATCTGAGCCAGTCGTTGAAGTTTCGCGCGTGTCTGCACTTGACAGGCGATTGCACCGCCCATGCACGGAACCGGGCACAAGGTCAACAGACCGCCCCAGGGCCGTAACCCTGGCAATGGGAGCCAGCCCTCACCCGCCGCACGCCCGGCAGTCCGGTCACACCGGCCAAGCCGCCGAGCTGCGCCTGCGTCATGCCACGCCAGGGCCTCAGCGCGGGGAGCCGAGCATCAATCAATGAGTCGGACAGTGAACCAAGGTAGTGAGTCAGGGACCGGCAGGCGGCTGCGGCTCAGGTCTCCAGTTCTCATCGAGTGGCATCGGCACCCATTTGCCGCGTTGGATGATCAGGTGCTTCTTCGCCGGGCTGGTTCTGGCCCACCGCAGCACGTCTTCTTCGGATCCGCTGATGCCCGCGACGCCCGCGGTTGCCCCGCCGTGAGCCTTGATCTGGGACTTAGCGCCGAGGCCGCCGAGGCCGCACTGGCGATCCCCGACGCATGGTTCGGCTTCTGCTCCTGCGTCAGGACGATCTGCGAACTCCAGGCCGGCGACCGCGGCCTGGCCGACCTGCTCTCGATGACGCTGCCCGCCGACGAGCACGTCGAACGGTTCCGCCGAACAGCGCACGACCACGTCACTGAGCTGATCGACCGGGCCAAGGCGGCGGGCAAGCTACGCGATGACTTCGTCAGCGAAGACCTGCTGATTTTGCTGATCGCCAACGCCGCCCTGGTGCATGTGACCCACGCCGAGGCACCCGGCGCGTCCCAGCGCCTAGTCACGCTGGCGCTCGATGCCTTCGGCCGCAACAAGCAATTGCCGCAACTCCTCCCCCATTAGCCCTGCATCCCTTTCGCCGCCCTTTCCGTCGACGAACGAGTTGGCAAATAAAGCACTTCTCCCGCTATAGTCGACTTGCGGAAACCCGGCAACACCGGGCGCTCGCTCAAAGGAGGCCAGGATGCGCAAAATATCTGCGGTTACCGCGGCGGCATTGATTGTCACGCTCCCTTTGCTCGGGTTCGCCAAGGCGGCGCCCAATGCCGGAGGACCGGCCTTGGGCGGGTCCGGAGTCTTTGGGGGAACGCTGCGGCTGGTGGCCGCGTCTGGGCCCGACCACATCGACACGGTGCCCGCTTACTTCAGCGCCGACTACATTCTGGAGCGCGCGTACGCGCGCCAGCTTGTGTCCTACCCGGCGGTCGCCGACCCGACGACTCACTCTCCGGGCTGGAGCAAAGACATCACGCCGGTGGCTGACGTCGCGACGACGGTGCCGACCGTGGCCAACGGAGGCATTACCAACGGCGGCAGGACCTATACGTTCCACCTCCGGCCGGGCGTGAACTGGGATACCAAGCCGGTCCGCCCGGTGGTCGCACAGGATTTCCTGCGTGAGTTCAAGGCCTTCTGCAACCCGGCGCCCGGAGGCTTCGTCGGCAACCTGAGGTACTTCACCACGACGATCAGGGGCATGAGCGCCTACTGCGGGGCGGAAGCCAGGCGCTTCGCCAACGATTTCTCACCGACGGTCCGGCAAATCGTGGCATTCCAGAATTCCCACTCGATCAGCGGCATCAGTACGCCGAATTCGCGGACCATCCGATTCCACCTGTTCAGTCCGGCACCGGACTTCATCGACATTATGGCGCTGCCGTTCGTCTCGGCCCGCCCGGTGGAGTACGACAAATTCCTGCCGGACAGCCTTGCTCTCGACCGGCACACGATCTCCGACGGTCCTTATCAGATCACCTCGTTCCGGCCCGGCGTGTCGATCGTGATGCGGCGGAATCCGGCCTGGCGCCAGACGAGCGATCCGCTCCGGCACCAGTACGTGCGCACGATCATCTTGACGATCGGCGTCACCGACGCCGCCACCCAGGTGGCGGAGCTTAAGGCGAACCACTTCGATCTGATGGACGACACCCCGGTGCCGCCGTCAGAGTTTCACCAGCTGAGTTCTGATCGCGACTTCCACATCTGGCCGGGCGGGTTCCTGCTCCCCTACGTCGTGTTCAACCTGCGCAGCCCGAACTCCAAGCACGCGGCCGGCAAGGTGGACCTCAGGCGCGCCATCGAGTTCGGCATCGACAAGGCCGCGATTTCGCAGGCGCTCGGCGGGCCGGTTGTGGCGCCGATCCTGAACTCCGCCATACCGGCAGGTAACAATGGCCATCTCAGCGGGAACCCCTACCCGTCCGCGGGCGAGCGCGGCAGCGCCGCGAAGTGCCGGGCCGACCTGGCCAAGGCGGGATTCCGGCACGGGCTGAAGCTCCGGTACCTGTACGCGAACGACATCGACAACTCCAGGGTCTTCGGGGCCATCAAGTCCAGCCTGAAGCGGTGCGGCATCACGCTGATCGGCGTCCCTGAGCCCGGTTCGAGCTTCTTCGTCGACCTAGGCAACGCGCCGGTGAACAACAAGCCGGGTACCTGGGACCTCGGCCAGCCCGGCTGGATCGCCGACTGGTACGGCAACAACGGGCGCAGCATCATCGACCCGCTGTTCCACACCAACTGCGTGGTGAACACCAACAACTACGGCTGCTATCACAGCCGGGCGGTGGATCGCCTGATCGCGTCCGCCGAGTCGGCGCGGTCCGCCAAGGCAGCCGCCGCCTTCTGGCTGCGCGCCGACAAGCAGATCATGAGCGATGCGGCCTTCGTCCCGCTCGTCGCCGAGCAGGCTCCGAACTACGCGAGCCCAGAGGTCCACGAAGCCGGAGTTGCTCACGGCGTCGTGTCCCTGCCCAACATCGGCGGTCCCGACATCACCAATATCTGGATCAAGCGCTAGCGGCTGATCGTCGCCCAGAGGCTGACCGGGTGCGCGAGCGTCTGGTAGACGACGCAGTAGCGCTCGGTCAGCCGCAGGAGCGTGTCGAGCTGGTCCTGGCTCGCGTCGGTGTCAAGCTGGAACTCGAGCCGGATGTCGGTGAACCCGACGGGCGCGTCCTTGGCGACGGCCAACGTGCCACGGAAGTCGATGTCGCCCTCGGCCATCACCGTGCCGCCCGCGACCGGTATCTCCAGCGAGGTGGCCACCGCCCGCAGCGTCACTCCGGCGCAGGCGACAAGGGCCTGCAAGAGCATGTCACCCGAGCAGAGCAAGGTGCCGTCTCCGCCAGTGGCTGGATGCAGGCCAGCCACCGCGAGCGCTCTGCCGGTCGAGACCGAGCAGCTCACGCCCTCCTCGCCGAGATTCCCTTCGGCGCGCAGCGTCACCACCGCCTGCCGCGGGTCTTCGCGGTACGCCTCCTTGAGCGGCTGCTGCAGCGAGCGAAGCCCGGCACTATCGCTCTGTCCGTTATCGCTCTGCCCGTTCATCTCCGCAGAATATGACGCTCGCCGCTGGCCGAGTCAAGGCGGTGTCTGGCCGGCCGAGCGTCGCCGCTACGATGCCTGGTGAAGGAAACTCAGGATTTCCTTCCAGGTCGCGACGCGTGCGGCTGCGTCGGCGGCTGGCGTTCCGCCGAACTGGAATGCCACACCTGGTCCGGGGAAGACCGACTGGGTCGTCGGCCGGTACGGGACGGCGGCGATCAGATGCCCGGCTTTCTGGTGGATGATGTGCTGCCAGGGATGGGCGTGCCGCTGCCGGGCCAGGCGCTGCGCGGCCGCTTCCTGGAACGCCGCGCCGTAGGTCTGGTCATCGCCGCCGGAGATCAGCAGGACCGGTCCGGCTATCTGCTCCACCGGGATCGCTGCTTCCTCGACCTGGGCGGCGCGGCTCAGGTCCGGAGCGGCCCAGCCGAGACAGACTGGGCCGCCGGCCGCCACGGCTGCCGTCATCTTCGGGGTGACGACGTTCGGCAAGTACGGCAGTTCACGGCCCTGGTAGGTCCAGTTCGCGACCGGGGTGCTGAGAATCTCCAGCAGCGACCCGGTCAGCACCGACTGGCTGATGCCCTGGGTGAGCAGGCCGCTGCCGACCACGCTGATCACCGCGCGGACGGCCGCCGGATAGGTCGCGCCGATGAGCAGCGCGGCTTCACCGCCCTTGGAGACGCCCATCACCGCGATCCCGCCGGCCGCTACCCGCCGGTGACGGCGCAGGTAGTCCAAGGCCCGGCCGAAGTACTCAAGCGGCACGTTCTGCAAGGTCTGCGGCAGCCCTGGCATGTCGTAGTAGGCCAGGGCCAGGACCGTGAAGCCGTGCGCCGACAGCAGCGCCGCGTCATCTTCGTGCAGGCCACCCTCCGCGCCGCCCAGATGAATGACGCCCGGCCACGGTCCGGTGCCGCCCGGGTGGAACAGCACCGCGGCCAGGCCCTGTTCCCGGATTTCTGCCCGCACCAGCCCGTCCGCCAGGAACGACCGCCACACCTGTCCGCTGGCCAGCGGACTGCCGCCAGCTTCAGCGACCAGGCGGAGTGGCACGGGGGCAAGCCGGTCGCGGGCCAGGCCAGGGTCGGGCGACCCGACCGACTCCATGGACCAGACCAGGCCCATCGCATCAGCGTCCCGGTAAGAACCGGACAGCGGCGCGTCCCGGCCAAGATCCACGGTTCCGTCGTCATCCGCCGCGAACGTGGCCTGAGCGTGCCACGCCTGGCCGGCCGCGTCGACGGAGTCGGCCCGCACCGTCACCTGGCTGCCAGGGCGCACGCCGAGGACCCGGATACGCAATTCGGTATCGATCAGCGGTCGTTGCGGCGTGATGTCCAGCCGCGCCTGCCGAAGGTTCGGTTCTGTCGTCATACCGCAACCGTAGGGTGGAGTACCCGACCGCGCGATGTCGGCTTTGCGAAGGAGATTCCGCCCCATGGCCACCGCCCCGGCGCCTGCCCTGGCGACAAGACTCGTCGGTACGGGCCGCATCAAAGGCATGGTCCAGCTCCACCAAGCCCTGCCGCTCGTCGAACGCCAGCACGCGCTGATCGAAGAACTACGCGCCTGGGCACCGCGCTACGTCACCGGAGCGGCTCTGGCCGTCCGCACCGGCACGACCATCCGCACAGTCGAACGAGACATCGCCCGGCTCACCGCCGCGGGCGTCCCAGTACAAGTCAAGCGCGGGCCCGGCGGCGGCTACCAGATCGACGCCCGACGCGACCTACCGCCCATCACCCTGTCTCCAGGAGAAGCCGCAGCGCTCATCGCCGCCATCGTGGCCATCGGCCCCTACACATCCGCCACAGCCGACAGCGCCCTGCGCAAACTCCTCGCGGCGCTGACCCGGTAAGCCCCGCCCCGCAGCCCTAACCGGCGCTATCGGCGTAAACGGTCATGACGTCCCTGAGCTTTGAGTCCGTGCGCAGCCGTTCGGCGAGCTGGAGCAGCACGATCAGCGTGAAGCCAGCAAAGAACACCGCCTCGACGACGCCGCCGTAGTGATTGAACAGGTAGCTGACTCCGAGGACCGGATAGGCGACGACGAAGACCCAGCCCAGGGTCCGGTAGCCGATGGCGGCTGCGGTCCGGGGGGATCCAGGAGGTCGTCCCCCCGGGCCAGCACCGTGACGGCGATTGCGACTGATCGCGAGCAACAGCGCGAGCGTGATGCCTGCGAACTCGATCACGCCGGAGCCGTCGTGCACGTACTGGCTGGCGGCTAGCCGGAAATGCCATTCCGCGCTCATGCAACTGTGATTAAGGGCATCGGCGCACACCTGCGGGAACAGCCCGCCGATCGCGCCCGCCATCGCGAACACGACTAGGCCGAGCCACTCCCGGCGAGCGCTCTCGACCGTCCTGCTCCCGGCTAGGACGAAGGCCAGCAGCAGCAGTATCCCGGCGGTGATGTCGGCGCGCTGCATCACGATCGCGTACGGCTGGCCGGTTACTTCAAGGTTGCTGAACAGCTCGCTGGGCGAGCGCATCAGTCCGTGCTTGAACGGCACGAGCACCCACCAGTTGTAGGCGAGCAGCCCGGCCACGCCGCACGCCCAGGCCAGTGACCGTCTGGTAAGCGCAGTTATCTGGAGTACCGCCTCCACAACGTCCACACTAACAGAAACGGAGAATCACCTCCGGATCGCCTCATCCCCTACCATGGGTCGATGACGGTGCATGAAGAGCCGCCCAGGCTGCGAGCCGACGCGACCCGCAACCGCGACGCGATCTTGGCCGCCGCCAAGGAGATATTCGCCGAGCGCGGCATCGAAGCCTCGCTCGAAGAAATCGCCTCCCGGGCCAGGGTCGGCATCGCCACGCTCTACCGCCGGTTCCCGTCAAGGCAACATCTGGTGGCCGCCGCGCTGGTCGAGAAGGTCGCCAAGTACGCCGAGGCCGCCGAGGCCGCACTGGCGATCCCCGACGCATGGTCCGGCTTCTGCTCCTACGTCAGGACGATCTGCGAACTCCAAGCCGGCGACCGCGGCCTGGCCGACCTGCTCTCGATGACGCTGCCCGCCGACGAGCACGTCGAACGGCTCCGCCGAACGGCGCACGACCACGTCACTGAGCTGATCGACCGGGCCAAGGCGGCGGGCAAGCTACGCGATGACTTCGTCAGCGAAGACCTGCTGATCCTGCTGATCGCCAACGCCGCCCTGGTGCATGTGACCCACGCCGAGGCACCGGGCGCGTCCCAGCGCCTCGTCGCGTTGGCGCTCGACGCCTTCGGCCGCACCGACGCCGCAGCCGTTCTGCCCGCGCCCCCGTCGACCGCCGAGATGTCCAGCGCCATGTGCAGCCTGGCCCGCGAACGTGGCTGCGGCGCAGCCGCCCGCGATAAGCAACTGCCGCAACTCTTGCCGCTCTAGCCCCGCAGCCTGGTCCCACGCGCGCCGCAGCGAATTCGCATGCAACGGTGTAGGCAGCCCGGGCCGTCATGACGGGTGAGGAGGTGGCTGTGGACGCAACTGCCGACGCCGAGTTTCACCGAGTTCATGCTCGGGTGCTGGTCGCGATTGGTCCGCCTCGGCTACGCGTTTACCGGTGACCGCGGGCTCGGCGAAGATCTCGCCCAGACCGCGCTGCCCGGGCGTACGCGTCCTGGCCCCGGGTAGCACGATCCGGGAATCCCGACGCCTACGCAATCACCCCAAATTTAGGTGAGTTTGCGGTGTGTCGGGGATTCTTAGGTGAGTTTGCGGTGTGTCGGGGATTCTTTTGTGGCCTGCGCGTGGTGCCGACGAGGACTGGCTGGTCGCGGCGATGCCGGTTTCGTCCGGCTCGACGGTGAACCAGGGCACTGACCGGAAAATATAGGACCTCAGCTGGGCGCGCGGCAGCGCCGGCGGAGCCGGCTCTTGCGCGGCTCGCCGGTGATGCGGGGTTCGTGTCCGGCTAGGCGGCTGCGGTGAGGGTGACGGTGTAGCCGAGGGCTTCGAGCTGGCGGACGTGGTTGCGGGTTTTCTTGTGCTTGTCGGTCCGGTTCTGGTAGTGGTCCGGGCCGAGTTCGCGGTAGCGGGCGTCGCGGTCGTGCAGGAGGTGCCAGATGATGACGGCGATGGATCTGGCGGTGGCGGCCTGGGCTATGGCCGGGCCGCGGCGGCGGGCGATGCGGGCGTGCCGCTCGCCGAGGAAGGTGGCGGTGCCGGCGGCGCCGGCGGCGGCCTGGCCGAGGTAGCCGCGCAGGCAGGTGTTCCCGGGTTTCTTGCCGTACCGGGTGCGGGTGCCGGACTGGATGGTGCGGGGGCACCACCCGATCCAGGACACCAGGTGATCGGGGCTGGGGAACCGGGTCATGTCCAGGCCGGTCTCGGAGATGATCGAGCGGGCCAGTTCCACGGTGATGCCGGGGACCTCATCCAGGCGGGCATCGGCGGGCAGCGCGGCCGCGCCGGGGCTGGTGCCGGCGGCCGGGCCGGTGACGCCGTCGCTGTCAGCTCCCCAGGCTTCGGGGATCGAGGCGAGCTGCTCGCTGATCAGGATGTCCAGCCGGGTGACCTGCCGGTCCAGGAAGTCGATCTGGTCCAGCAGCATCCGGGCGATCTCGCCATGATGATCCTGGAACCGGCCGTCCAGCGCCGCGACGAGGGCGTCGTGCTTGGCCCGCATCCGGGTGCGGGCCAGCCTGGCCAGGACCTGCGGGTCCCGCTCCCCGCCGATCAGGGCCTCGAGCATGTCCCGCACCGATCTGGTGGTCATCTTCGACGCCACCGCCGAGACCTTGATCAGGGCGTCCTCGAGGAGTTTCTCCAGCCGCTGCCAGTACCGGGTCCGGTCCTGCACCAGCCGGGTCCGGGTCCGGGCGTACTGCCGCAGCGCCCGGATCCCCTCGGGCGGCACGAAACTAGCGCGGAGCAGCCCCATCTCGGTCAGCCGGGCCAGCCAGATCGCGTCCAGCTTGTCCGTCTTCGGCCGGCCGGGCAGGTTCTTCGCCTGGCTCGCGTTCACCAGCTGCACGTCCAGCCCGGCCGCCTCGAACAGGTAGAACCAGATCCGCCAGTAATCCGACGTCGACTCCAAAGTCACCTTCTCGATCCCCAGGCCGGCCAGCTCGGCGGCCAGCGCCATCACCGCGCCCGCCGTCGCCGCCACCGTCCAGCACCTGGACAGCCGCCGGCCGGACCGGTCCGGCAGCCGGGTGCACACCACCCCGTCCTTCTTCGCCACGTCCACAGCGGCCACCCGCTCATAAACCCGTTCATGCACTTCATCTGCGATCACCTGCGGCTTGCCCACCGCGGCCTCCTACACTCGAACCGAAGGGATAACCAGCGGGCTGCCCGGGGGCCCCGGTCATCTGGCTGCAATCGCCGGAATACTGACCGTCGTGCTCAAGGCAACAAGAAACGACCCTCAGGTCAAGGCCCCGGCGCCAGGCTTATCAACGGGCTCGCGTCCCAAAGTGCGCCGGCGTCACGGGCAGCCCGCCCCCATCCTCCCGCCCCCGCCCGCACCCCCGCACCCGCACCCGCCACCACGACGCAGTCACCCCGCACCCGCCCGCACCCGGCCCCATTTTCCCGCAGCGCGACTATCCCCCCGGATGAGACGGCTTATCATCACTTTTGGCTGGAACTTTGCCTGGTTTACCCAAGTTTGCCGGGGAGTAGGGCAACTAAAACTGATGATAAGTCATCGGATGCGGTCGGTCCATCACCGCCAGCGCGCGCCGTTCACCGCCGCGGTACAAGCCCGCCACCGACACGCCGACAACTCACGTTAATTCAGGATGACTACACGTTCGCAAGATTGTCGTTAACGCCAGCCGGGACGGCTTTCGCAAACGCCGGGTCGACGAGATCCTCACCGATTAGGAACCATTTCGTCCAACGCCCGGCCGGGATCTCAGCCGCTCTGCGCGCGAAACTCATCGAGCCCCCCCAAGCTCGCGGCGGCCAGCACCCTCCTCAGCACCAGCCGCACGGGTCCAGCCGCACGGGTCCACGCTCTCCCCATCGGCTCCGCGCATAGTCGGCGGGCGTGACGTGAAGTAACCGGGTCATCGGCGAGGCTACGCTGCAACTCGTGCCCGATGGCCATCGCGACGCGCCCCGGCGGGCGGTCCGGTGGCCAGCCCCGCGATGGATTGCCACATCCAGCCGGGAAAACAGTGATGAATTCGGGAATCCATCGCAGCCCCGGGCCGGCCGGAGCCGATGAATTCGGGAATCCATCGCAGCGCCCGGTCCGAACCTTTGGCCAGCAGCGAGCGTCGAGTCCTCCGGCGACGTCGAACAGGTCACCCAAAGGCCCACTCCAGGATTCCCTGGCCGCCCCTGAGCCTGTGCCAGGCGTATAGCGCCCCGCCGGCGAGCGCCGCGAGGATGGCATAGGCGGTGGCGGCGCCGCTGTTGGACGCCGTAGCGGTTTGGATTTGCTGCCACGAAGGCACCGGTATCCAGTTTGTCGCGTGGTCCTCGTTCATTTGCAGCGAGCCAACGGGTCCGCCGGGGGGTGGCGCAGTTCTTGTGTTCGGCAGCCGCTGGATGGTTATCGAGGCGTCCACGTTAACGCCGCCAACTTCCGTTCCGGCGATCTTGATGGGTCTCTCGCTTGACACGTCGAACGTGATGGACAGTATTCCGAAATTCTCCGAGATATTGTACGGCACACCGCCGAGCGTCACGGTTTTCGACTCGCCCGAGAGACTGCATTTGTTTGTGCACGATTCTTCTTCGGCCACCTCTTTTTCTAGTGGCAGAACGTTTATCGGGACCGTTGCGGTACGCCCGCCCGGCAGGCTGATTTCGGCGTCGCCTTTCAGCTCGTCATCGAACTTCCAGGTCATAACCGACTCGCCGGTACCGATGTCCACTGAGACGGTGACATCTATCGTCACCGTTCCTACCCCGGACATGAAGTACGTTATCTTCCAGTCCTTCGAGCGTGCGTCGCTCTTGAGGTTGAACGTACGGTTTATAAACCCCGTCCATCCGCCACCACCGTCACCGCCACTGGCGCCACCACCTGTATAACCGCCGCCGCCATAGCCGATCGAGTTGACGGCGGCCAGGGCCGCGTTGTTCGCTGGCGTCGGGTGCGCCGCAAGATAACTGACGATCGCCGAGGCGATGGGATCCTTCCCGGACGGGTCACTCTCGGTGACGGGGTTGTCGGCGGCGTAACCGTAGCCACCCATCTGCTGGGGACTGCCGGCTTCCAGGAGCGGATCGAGCGAGGTGAACGAACCGGTGGCGGGGTCGTAGGCCCGAGCACCGAGTACCACGAGGCCGCTATTGGCATCCTGGGGCTTGCCGAGGAACGCGTCGCTGTCCGGCCAGGCCGGAGGCGTTCCGACTTGCTGGCCCCAGGGGTCGAAGTAGCGGCGGGAGATGGCCAGGCTGCCCGCTTGAATCGACTCCTGCGCGGTTCCCTGCTGGTTGGCGACCTCGTAGGAATCGGTCCCCGACGAACTCTCGGCGACAGTCACCCCGTCTGGGGCGGGCAATAGCCGCACGCCGGAGAGGGTGCCGGCGCTCAGCGAGATTTCCTCGGCGCCAGCGTCGACGTACAAGGTAGTGGTGGACGGGCTGGCTTGAATGAGCAGGTTGCCGCTGGCGTCGTAGGTGTAGTTCGTCGTGCCGCTGCTGGTCGTCACGCTCGCCACCTGGCCTTGCGGGTTGTACGTGACCTTGGACAGGCTGGGCGGTCCGGCCGGAGGTGCCCCGCCAGCGGTCTTGGTGACGTTCTGCGAGGTGAGCTGGCCAGCGGCGTTGTAGGAGGGGGTAGTCGTGGTGGTGCCGGACGGACTGGTGGTCACGATGCTGGCCGCCGTGTCCGGCTGGATCTGGGCAGTCGCCGGGGCGTTGGACGACGGAGAGTTGCTCAGGTTCCCGCCCGGGTACTGGATCTGCTGGGTGGTGGCGTTCGCGACGGTGTCCTGGCTGGCCGGCAGCGCGGTGTTGTAAGTCGTCTCTGAGGTCCGGTCGCCGAGGAGGTCGTAGGTGTAGCTCTCCCAGTACGGCGCCGGCCCGCCGATATTGCTGGCCGAGGGGCTGGAGTTAACGCAGCCGCCGATTCCCCCGGCCGGCTGCCCGCTGGCCATGGTCGGTCCGCCCGTGTCGGTCCACGCCGCGGTGAGCTGGTCGAGTTTGTTGTAGCTGTAGCACTGAGTCTGGGTGCCGCCGGTGTTCTGTGCGTCGGAGGACGAGGTGATGTTTCCGGACGGATCGTAGGTGTAGCTGGTCGTGTCGGCGGCCACCGACAGCGTCTGGCTGTTCGTGATCGACTGGAGCGTCCGGGAGGTACCCGCGTCGTAGGTGTAGTCCTGCACCATCTGGGTGCCGAACGGGCCGAACGTGGTGGACAGCACCTGGCCGAGCGGGTCGTAGTTCACGTTGTCGAGGTAGTCGTTGCTGTCGCCGAACTGGGTGAGCATGCCTGCTTCGTCGTAGGTGTTGTAGACGGTCTCGGCGGGCAGCCCGCCGTCGGCCGAGTAGCTGGTGTACTCGGCCAGCCCGGTCCGAGGCGTGTAGGCGGTGCTCGTCGTGTACTGGTTCGACGACGTACCGGTCGCGAGCGCGCCCTGGTCGGACGGGATCGACATAGCCGAGCCGGTCGGTTCGTAGGCGGTGTTGTACCCGGTGATCGACTCGGTGTAGGCGGCGCCGCTGGAGTCGTAACTAGATCCGGACGACATATAGCCGAGCGCGTCGGAAGTTCCGCCGTTCAGCGGCGTCTTGTCATACGTCCACGAACCGAGCAGCACCGGGGTACCTGAGGTGTCGTTGTACTCGTCGATCCGCCGGCCCAGGGCGTCGTACTTGTAGGTCAGCACCGTTCCGTTCGGGTCGGTGGACTGCAGCATGTTCCCGACCGGGTCGTAGGAATAGCTGGTGGTTCCCGGCTGGGTCGAGCCGACGCCCGCCGTGGTACCGGGATCGGTCGCGGTCAGCTCCTGGCCAAGCAGGTTGTAGGTGTAGGTCCAGGTATTGCTGTTGTTGTCGGCGACCGAGGCGACCTGGCCTTGCGGCGTGTAGGTGTAGGTGGTGGTATCGGCGTCACCGGAGCTGTCGGTGTACTGCATCGACTTTGCGGTCTCGCCGAGTGAGTTCGTGACTACCGCGCTCGCCGCGCCGCCCGCTGGCGGAGTGACGTTGGTCTGGTCCATGCCCGAGTACGAGGTAATGGTCTGCCACTGGGACACGCCGAGTGAGTAGAAGGCCGACGCCGTGATCCGGCCTCGCCCGTCGTAGGTGTTCACCGTCTGCGCCGGGATCTGGTCGGCCCGGGGGGTGAAGAACGAGCCGTTAGGACCGGCCGAGGAGTCGTAGAACGGCTTCGTCGTGGTCGTCGACTTCCAGCCCTCGGAGTTGAAGGTGGCGTAGCTGACCAGGCGGCCAACGGCGTTGTTGGCCGTCGTGGTTTGCTCCTCAATGGGCTGCAGCATCCCGTCGTAGATCTTGACATCGCTGGAATAGGAGCCATCGTCGCGGAGCGTCTGGGTCGTGACCGCGGTCGGACTGGTCCCGGTCACGGAGTAGGAGTACTTGTACGTCGCGGCGATGCCCTGATCGAGCGGCAGGGTGACCGAGGTCAGGCGGCCAAGCGGGTCGTACGTCTCCGTCGTGGTGGCCCCGTTCGGGTCGGTCACGCTGACCGGAAGCTGCAAGTTCTGGTTCATCGCGGTCGTGGTGGCCCAGCCGAGCGCGTTCGTCTTCTTGAGCGAGGTGGGCAGCGCACCGGTCGCCGGGGTGTAGGCGGTCGTCGACTTGTTGCCGTCGGCGTCGTAGGAGACTGTTTCCCGGCCGTACTGGTCGTCCTGGACCGCGGTTCCGGGTTGCCAGACCTCGGCGCCGGCGGACCAGCCCGACGCGCTCTGGGTGCCGGTGGTCCGGCCGCCCGGGCTGGCCAGGTGGCCCAGCGTACCCAGCGACGCGGTGCCATTGGTACTGATCGAGGCGGTCTGGTCGTCGTAGTAGGTCTGCTTGTCCGACAGCAGGCTGCGACCGGTCACGGCCGGGCAGGCGTTGGTCGAAGTGCTGTACGCGCCGGAAACCTGCTGGACCTCGTCGGGGTAGCCCAGCATCATCGGGTTGGCCGAGGGCGCGGTCGCGTAGCTGGTCGTAGTACAGGTCTCGGTCAGCCCGGCCGGGGCCGCGTCGACGACCGCGATCAGCCCGTTGCTGTTGTAGTAACTGGTCGTGGCGGACGTCTCCCAGCTGCCGCTGGCCAGCAGCCTCCGGGTCCGGGTCCGGGACTGGGCCAGCATGAACGAACTGATCGTAGACAGGCCACTGCCCGACGGCGGGGTCATCGACGCGGTCGAGTTGAAGGTCCATGGCCCGTTAACCGTCTCGGTCTCCGCGGTTCCGCCCGCCTGGCTGTAGGTGTCGGTCTCCAGCACCTGCTCGGCCAGGCTGTTGCTGTCGGTATAGGAGTCGCCGAGGGTGTCGGTGACGCTCACCGATTTGGACCCGCCCGAGCCGTTGTTGTCGCCGTCCATGCCCCGCATGTAGTAGGTCATGGTCTCGGTGATCGGGTCAGGCGCCTGACCATTGGTGGCCTCGACGCTCAGGTAGCCTCGGTACTCGTCCCAGGTCCGGTACTTGCTCGCCTCCACCAGGCCCTCGTCGTAGTGCCAGGCCACCCCGCTGGGTGGATAGGTGTAATCGGTCACGTGCGGCACCGAGCCCGCGCCCGACGCGTCGGACACCCCAACCTGGGAGACCGTGTAATAGTCGAACCAGTCCATCGAGTTCGACAAGTTGGGCGGCTCCCAGTACGCCGGGTAGCAGGTCATCGTGTTGGTCGGCGCGTCGGCGTTGGTGATATTCCCCCCGGTGCCCTGGGTGCACTGCGGCGGGTTGTAATCCACGCTGATGGTGGCTCCGGCCTCGGTCGTGACCTCGCTGATCCTGGGCCGGTACAACGCGGGCTGGGTGGTGCCGACCACGCGGTTGTTCATCATCGTCACGTTGAACTGGGTGGACGGGAGCAACGGGGTGGTGCCGGTCTCGCCGGTCGTCCTGGTGATCGCGGTCAGCGCCATCACCGCGCTGGTCTCGCCCGTCCCGGTCTCGAACTGCTGGGTCAGGGCATAGGAATCAACCTGGTTGTACGTGCCCGACGCCTGCGACGCCAGCACGTAAGTGTTGATCGATGTGAGCATTTTTTCCGAAAAGAAAGTAGGCGAAGCGTTCAAGCACGTGGTCGATCCGGAGGCGCAGACCTGGTCGGTCGGCACGTCCGGATAGGCAGCCTGGGTCACGGTCGTGCAGCTTGACAGGCACCGGGCTGAGGCATTGAACACGATCTTGTCGGCCGCGCTGACGGCGGGACTAGCGGTCGCGTCCGCCAGGTGCCAGCCGTACAGGATGGCTGTCAGGTAGCCGCCCCGGATGTAGCTGGTGAGCGTGCCCCCGCCGGTCGAGCCGCCACGCATGTAGTAGTTGGTCTCGGTCGCGTACTGATAGACCGTCAGGTTGTTGTCCGGGTCGACGACGTAGTCCAGGTTCCACCGGTACGGCATTTGCGTCCACGTCGAGCTGTGACACGGGTCGGCGGCGGCCGGGCAGTACACCGGCATGTTCCACGCCGAGTTCGTGGTCAGCGACGAAGACGGGCTACCGGGAACGTGGTTGGCGCCGAAGTAGTACTTCGTCCCGTCGGTGGTCGTCACCACCCAGTACTCGTTGTTCCACATCCCATTCGAGCCGCCGGTCAGAAGCTGGATCTTGGTGCCGTCGTCGTTCTGCAGGTGCCAGGTCCCAGGCCCTGACCCGACCAGCTGACCAGAATGGCCACCGAGCGAAAGCGTCGCGTTATAGCCATCCCAGCATTCATCGCCCGCTTCGGCCGTGGTCGCCGCCGTGTCTGACGTGCATGGCTGATAGGACTGCTCGATGAATCCGGGCGAGTAGGTCCATCCGTCACCGATCTGCGAGCCCTGCGGGTTCTGCGCCGACGTCTCGCCGTCGATCGACTCCGAGGAATACGACAACGCCACGTCAGGAGCGCTGCCGCCAAGCGACGGCGGCACGATGATCGGGTAGTCGTAGTTGAAGTTGCCCTCTTGCACCGACCAGCTGCCTTCCGGGCTCAGCGAGGTCGCCGCGTAGTTGCCCGCTGCTCCAGCCGGCGTCGAGGTCGCCGCGAGCACCACGAATTCAGGGCTGCTGCCAAGTCGGGCGGAAAACTGCGGCGCTGTCCGCGCGGTGGCCGGAGGCATGGCTGTGCGCGCGGGCGCGCCAAGTTGTATCGTCGCCCAGATCGAGTGCGTGCCGTCGTTGCTGCCCGGCACCGGTATCGGTGTCTGGCATGGGCGTGCGCGGGGGGTGGACAGCGCACAAGCCGGCAACTCGACCAGCTTGAGCCGCGAGGCCCAAGAGCCGCCGTAGTTCTTGGCGAACCTGGAGTAGTCCAAGCGCACCAGCAGCCGCCCGGGGCCGCCGGATACCCGGAAAAGCGGACCGCTGATGCCGCCGGCTAGCGATACCCGGCGCGGGGCGAGCGCGACACGCACGGCGGCCGGCGACGCGCTGGTGCCACCGGCAACGCCGGTTCCGCCGCCGAGCGCGCGGACCGTCAGCGGCAGCGTGCCCGCCCGCCGCGGTCCGGTCAACGGTCGCGTCACCTCGCCTGTGAGCCGTCCCATCGCCGTCGGCACCGTCTGGCTGAGCAGGGCTGTCCCTGATCCGGACGGCCACCACAGCCGCGATGGCACCCGGTAGGGCACCGCGGGAACCGACCCGGGCTCGTGCGGCGGCTTCAGCCGGGCCCGCGCCAGCTTGCCGGCATCGGCTGGCAGCGAATGGCCGCCGACCGAGCGCATCGACTCCAGCTTGCGCGGCGACCACAACTTGCCTCGGTAGACCGGCGGCTTATACACCGGCTTTCCGGTGGCCTGGCTAGAGCTGGCATCCGCCGGTATGGCCGGCAGCAGCGCCGCTACCATCGCTCCAGCTGTTGCGACCGCCACCCACGACCGCCCCCGCCGCCACGCCATCCACAATGTCCGCGAGCCGTTCACCGAGCCTGCTTTCCGCCCCCCGCCCGGCACCATCGGACGACGTCCATCGACGTCCGCCCAACGACGTCCGACGGTCAGCTAAGCGTCCCCCAAAAGGGTATATAGTCACATCAAAGCCGTTTGCAACGTAAACCAACTCAGATACTGGCGCAATAGGGATTTCTCCCTACTATTAAATTGCCGGACTTTGGTGATAACGTCCCGCGCTGCGAAGGCACCCCAGGACAGGCCTGCCTCGACCTGCTCGGTCAGCTTGCCTGTCAGGCGCCGGCGCGTTCGCTTGCCCGTCCGCTGGCAGAGAGGGAACCTCGTGGACAGGACCCGCATTGGCTCTTTCATTTCGCGGCGCGTGCTCATTGCGCGGCGCGTGCGCCTCACAGTCGCAGCCGCGGTCCCGGCGATCCTGTCAGTCGCGCTGGCAGCCCCGGCCTATCAGGCGAGAGCTGCCGTAGCCAGCAGACACGGCGCGCCGGCGCCCCACGCGAGCGCGGCCGCCGCCGCGCTCAAGCGAGCCAAAGCCATAGGCCGGCCCGTCGTCGTCGCGCCGGACACCACAACGACCTCGCAGACGGTCGCCAACCCTGACGGCACGTTTACCAATACGATCAACGCCCTGCCCGTGCGGGTCCGGCAACACGGCGCCTGGGCGCCGTTGAACGCCCGGCTGGTACGCGGGCACGGGTTCTTCCGCCCGGTCGCGGCGGAGGAGCCGCTAACACTCTCTACTGGCGGCGCGGGTCCGCTCGCCGTCATGCACGGCCCGCACCGCCAGAATTTGTCGCTGTGGTTCCCCGCCAGCCTGCGAAGGCCGGTCGTCAGCGGCGCGACCGCTACCTACCGGTCCGTGCGGCCCGGCATCGACCTGCGACTGACCGCGACGGCGATGGGCGGCATCACCCAGACTCTGGTCGTACGCACGGCGGCAGCGGCGGCCAGTCCATGGCTTCGGCGGTTCACCGAACGCTACGCCACCACCGGCGGCCTCAAGCTCCGCGCCGACGCCGCCGGCAACCTGGTGGCGGCGGGCCGGAGCGGACCGGTCTTCGGCGCCGCACCGCCGACCGTCATCCTCCCGGCGCGGCGCTCAGCCCACCAGCGGGCCTCCGCGCCTGGCCTGCCGACGGCCGTCGGCCGCGCGACCGTCTCCGCCGACCACATCACCGACCTGGTCACAGGCCGGTCACTGGCCCGTCCGGCCGCGTTCCCGCTCACCGTCACCGTCGCGATCGCTCCCGTGACCCGCTTTGGCACGGGCATGAAAGTCACCGGCGTCATGAACCCGGACGCCTTCCCGTCGCCGAACACAATCAAGACACCCGGCTACGTCGAGGCGCAGGACGTCGCGGGCACAGGCGGCTGCCAGGACGTCAAGAACTGGGACAGCACCTCCGTCACCAAGCTCGGTGTCGGATTCCAGGCCTGGGACACCTGCATCGGCATCTACCAGTCCTACTACGTGTTCGACACCGCTGGGATCAGCACCAGCTGGGACATCCTGCACTCCGAACTCAACGCGACCGAGGTCAACGGGAGCTGGGATGCCTGCACTGGCGTCGCCAAGGAGCCGATCTACCTGCATTCGCTCGGCGCCAGCGCCGGGATCGGGTCAGGCACCGAGGGCTCCAACGTCGCCAAGCTAGGCACGGCGTCGGGGGCGTTCGCGATCAGTGTGCTGCCGGCCGCCAACCCGAACTCCGGCGACAACTGCGCTGACCAGCCGGCCGACTTCGACGTGACCAGTGTCGCCGCGTCAATTCAGGCCAACCACAAGTCCTGGACGTTCGGCCTCAATGGCGACGACACCGACAGCACGACGACCGGCCAGTTCATGCGCCTGTCCGACACCCCGACGCTGGTAACCACGTTCGACCAGACTCCGCCCGCTCCCACGATGCAGCAGTCCACGCCCTCCATGGTGGACAACCCCGGCGCCGCCGACACCCACCTGGGCTGCAAGGGCAGCAGCTCTGAAATCCCGTGGATCGGCGCCACCAGCTCGGTCAAGCTGAACGCCACCTTCACCGCCGCCCTGTCCGGCGAAGAGGTCGAGCCGGTCTGGCACGTCTGGAATGCGACCACCACCGTCGTGAACAAGACCAACGCCAACATCGCGGCCGGCTCGTTCCCGTTCTCGTTCACCAGCCCGACGAACGGCGACGAATACTTCTCCCAGATCTCGACCACGGTTAACGGCAACGGCGGCCAGGGCGGTTTGGACAAAGGCCTGACCACGACCGGCCCGGAATGCTCGTTCGCCGATGACGCGGCGCCACCGACGGTGCCGGTGGTGACCACCCCAGACTTCCCGCCGTCCGGCAGCTCGCCAGGGACGACCCAGGTCGCACCCGGCGCGTCCGGCACGTTCAGCTTCTCATCCGCCGACCCGGCACCGTCGGGCTGCGCGTCAGGCAATCCGATCGCGGCCGCTGGATACGCCACCGGCGCCGCGACCACCTGCCTAGCCAGCGGGGTTTACGAGTTCGAGTACTCGCTGAACACGCCGCTGGCGTCCGGCAGCGTCACCGCACCGGTGACAACGTGCCCGAGCGGCGGGGTCAGCTCGGGCGCGGTCGCGGCGGTCAACCCGACCGGCAACCCGACCACCAGCTCATCAGCGAACCCGAGCGCCACCACTACGGCGACCTCGTGCCAGATTGACGTGAACCAATGGGGCACGAACATCTTGTACGTCGCCGCGGTCGACACGGCCGGCAACATCAGCCAGAGCTTCCAGTACGAGTTCTACGTGCCGTTCAACTCGGCGACAACGGTACAGGCCGGCGACATTGACGGCGACGGGAAGCCCGACCTGCTGGCCAAGGACTCGTCGGGAAACCTGGTGTTCTTCCCCGGCGGCAGCGACCCGGCAAATGGCCCGACGACGGCCAGCCTGGCCGGCGACGCACCCGAGTTCGCCACCTTTGGCGACGACTGGAGCCACTTCGACGTCACCCACCGCGACTCGTTCAGCGGCGGAAACGTGGACGACCTGCTCGCTCTCGACACCAGCACCGGCAACCTGTACCGCTACAACAACGGCTTCGCGGCAACGGGCGGGATCGGTATGTTCGAGAACTCCGCGAACGTCGTCAACGAGTTCTATCCGGGCTGCAGTCCGATCCCGGCCGGCGAGGGCGGGGCCGGCTCGTCCAACTGCACGAACTACCCGACGACCGGCTGGAGCGGCTTCACCCAGGTCATCGCGCCCGGAGATGCCTGGCTCGGCGCCCCGACCACGCCAGCGAGCATCACCGATGATTCCAAGCAGCCGAGCCTTCTCGGCGTCGCGGGCAACGGCACGCTGTGGCTATTCCAAGGCAGTGGCGGCCAGCTGACGAGCCCAGTCCAGATCGGATCGGGCGGCTGGAACGACGTGACGGTCATGGCGGCGGGCATCGTCGACGGCACGGACACCATCTGGGCCAGGGTCAACATCGGCACCGACGCGGGGGATGTCCTCAGCTTCGGCCTGACCGTGCCGTCCGGTCAGGTTCCCACGCTGAACGCGTCCTCGCCGGGCACGCTGCCGGCCGCGACCGGCGGCACCATCTTGGTGAACAGCAGCGGCGCGACCATCAGCGTGCCGACCGCGAACTTCCCGACGGTGACGGCCATCGGACCGCTGAGCGCCGATGCCTGCGTCAGCACGTCGAACGACACGAGCGGCTGCCCGGGCTTCTTCGCGCAGGACACCTCCGGCAACGTGTTCTTCTACCCCGGCCAGCCCACGACCACGGCCGCGAGCGCACTCACCGGTACCCACGAACTGGTCGGCAACATGAACAACATCGGCTAGTCCAGCGGCTCTGAGCAGGTTCTGAACCTGCTCAGAGCTAGCGTCGCCGCCGGGCGCGCAGGGTCATCGTCCACGTGGCGCTGGAAGAAGTGGATCAACCACGGCTCAGGCATTGCTGTCACCACAGGCCAGGCCATCGAAAGCTCTCCGCGCGTCATCGGCTATGGCTTCGATTAGGTCGCAGGCGGCAATGGCGTCGGGGATCATGAATCGGACCGCGTCGTCCCCCAGGCGCCACTTCTTAGCGCGCGCTAGCGGTTCGGCGTAGTCGGGAAAATGTTCTGCCGTGTAGTCAGCCGCCGCGGTCTTGGCAAGCAGGTCGCCGGTCGCGATCGTGTAATGCAGCCGTCCCGGGCCGAGCAGCGCGTCGGTGACGACCCCGGCCGACAGCGGCACGTCCGGGTCGCGATCGGCACGCCTGGTCCGCGCGTCAGCCGCCCACCAACGCCAGTATGTATCGAGGTTGCCCAGGTTCCACTCGCGCAACCAGCCCGGCTCGGGCCCAGCGCCGAGGTCAATGGCCGACGGGCCCTGGATCGTTAGCCCGTGCCGGTCCAACATTGCCCACAACACCGGGTCAGGCCGATATCCGTCGCGCTGGAACACGCCGTCGATCGCGTGCGGCAGGCCCCGATGCTCGGGTGGCAGCCGAGCACCGACGTCGGCGCGGCAAACGTAAACAGCGTCCAGATACGGGCGCCCCTGGGCGCTCGTGTGCAAGGTGGCGAGCGAGTCAAGGTCGGGCGGGCCGAGCGGCCGGCTGGCGACCGTGAGTATGTCCAGATCGCTCCGGCCAGGCAGCCAGTCGCCCAATGCGGCAGAACCGGTCAGGTAAATCCCATCCACCGCGCTGCCCAAGGCTGGGCCGAGCAGTTCCAGGTATCTATCGATGGCGGCCTGGCCGACGGCATCAAGTAAACGGCTCATCGACGCGAGGCTACGCTAGCTACTTGTGCCGTGGGAGCGGGTTGAGCGACTCGACCCGGTCACCATGATTCACGCGGTGCGCGCCAGCACCGGCGTCCAGTTCGACCTCGTCGGCCCCTGCCGGGGCGGCCAGGTCGGTGCGGCTTACGTGCGCTGGCCGGATGGCCACCTTGCCGTGCTGAAGTGGCGTCCGGACATCAGCCTCGCCGACGTCGAGCGCGGACCGCTCGCGATCGTCGGCATCCTGCGTGCGGCGGGGTATCCGGCGCCAGCCACGGAGCTGGTCGCGCCAGCGGGAACAGGCGTCGTCACCGTGCAGGAACTCCGGCCGGGCACCGAGGTCAGCCATCTGAATCTCAACCTGCTCGATCAGGCGCTCGAACTCAACCGGCTGCAAACGGGTGTCCTCGCCGGACACGCCCAGATCGAGCCGATGAAGCTGTACCTGGCCAGCGACGGCGGCGGGTTCTGCCTACACGAGCCGCTGCGCCAGCACAGCGACCGGACCGCGGCGCTGGAACGCTGGATTCACGGCATCGGTGCCGCCTATCCGGACTACCTGGCCGGCGACGACGCGGTGCACTGCGACTTCCAGCCCGCCAACATCCTGGTCAGCGATGGGCGCATCACCGGGGTCATCGACTGGGACGGCCCGGCCCGCGGCGACTGCCGGCTCGACCTGGTGACGTTGCGATTCGGCGTGCACGCGATCCGGTGCGACCCAGAAGTCGTCAGGACGCTCGACCAGCTCCTCGAATCCTTTCCGGCTGAAATATTGCTACCGGCCTGGGCGCACATGAGCCTTCGCATGGTCGACTGGGCGATCAGGCACTTCACCGCGGCGGACGTCGAGCACTGGCTCGACCTGGCGGAGCAGCGGGCGTCCTAAGCGGGCCTACAGCTTCCTTCCATCCGGACTGCACGCCGACCAGACAGCACGTGAACATGCCCCACGTTCACTGGGATCCTCCACACGACAGGAGGGGAACGACGTTGGAGCTCATCGGAAGCCACGACCCGCGGTATGACGAAGCAAGAGCGGTATTCAACGCGATGGTCGACCGGAGGCCTACTGTGATCGCGCAGTGTGCCACGCCGCTGGACGTCGTGCACGCGCTCGACCTGGCCGAGCGGGAGGATTACGCCATCGCGGTACGGGCTGGCGGGCACTCCGTGGCCGGCATGTCGGTGAACGACGGCGGCATGGTCATCGACGTCCGCCCGATGAAGACGATCACCATCGACCAAGCCGCGCGGACGGCGAAGGTCGGTGCCGGCGTGACCTGGGGCGAGTTCGACCAGGCGGCTCAGAAGTACGGGCTTGCGACCACCGGAGGCCGGGTGTCGAGCACCGGGGTCGCCGGGTTCACGCTCGGTGGCGGCTCGGGCTGGGCGGAGCGGAGGTTCGGCCTGGCCTGCGACAACCTCATTTCGGTTGATCTGGTCACCGCCGACGGCCGCGCGATCACCGCGAACGAGACGCAGCGGCCCGAGTTGTACTGGGCGCTCCGCGGCGGCGGCGGGAACTTCGGCGTCGTGACAGCTTTCGAGTTCAAGCTGCATCAGCTTGGGCCGATTGTGCTGGCCGGCCTGCTCGGCTGGCCCGCCTCGGCCGGGCGCGAGGTCGCGCAGGTGTACCGAGACCTCGCCTTCGACGCGCCGGACGAGCTTGGCACCGGCCTGGTGTTCGTCAACGCGCCCGAGGAGGAGTTCGTGCCCGAGCACGTGCGCGGCGCCCCGATCGCCGGGCTGGGCGTGCTGTGGGCAGGCGATCCATCCGAGGGGCAGGACGCGATCAAGCCGTTCATCGACCTGCATCCGCAGGCAGATCTGGTCGCGCCGATGCCGTACGTGGACTTCCAGAAGATGATCGACGAGCCGACGGGGCTGCGCCACTACTGGTCGGCCGACTTCTTCGATGAGCTTCCCGACGAGGCGCTCGACGTGTTCGTGAAGTATGCCGGCGAGCGCCGGTCGCCGCTCTCCCAGCAAATCCTGTTCCCCTGGGGCGGCGCGGTCGCCGGGGCCGACGACGGCTCGACCCCGCTCGGTAACCGGTCGGCGCGGTGGATCACGCACCCGTTCGCGGTGTGGGAGAACTCGGCCGACAATGACGCGAACATCGAGTGGGCACGCGGGTTCCGCCGGGACATCGCCAAGTTCTCCAACGGCGGCACGTACCTCAACTTTATCGGGGACGAAGGCCAGGACCGGGTGCGCGCCGCATTCGGGGCGGAAAACTACGCACGGCTGGCCGCGGTCAAGGCCGAGTACGACCCGGACAACATCTTCCGGGGCAATCAGAACATCAAGCCAGCCACTTAGTTAGGGGAAAGACTTGCGCGGGTCCGTCAAACACTGGCCATTACGCTATGACGATGGCGAGTGCCGTGATACCAGATCCGGCGCTCGTCGTGCTCGTAGGCCCATCTGGCTCGGGGAAATCGACGTGGGCGGCGGCCCGTTACCGGCCCACCGAGATCGTCTCGTCCGACCAGCTCCGTGGCATCGTCGGCAGCGGCGAGCACGACCTCGACGCGTCCGCTGACGCGTTCGCGCTGCTCGACCACATCGTGGCCGCCCGGTTGCGGCGCGGACTGACCACGGTCATTGACACGCTCGGCTTTGACGCGCAGCGACGTCGAGCCCAGCTTGAGCTGGCCCGGCGGGCGGGCTTGCCAGCCGTCGCCGTGGTGTTTAGCACCGACGCGGCGGAGTGCCGGCGGCGGAACCGGCTTCGCACCAGGCCGGTACCCGCCGCCGTCCTCGATGGGCAACTGCGCCGTGTACCCGACTCGGTTGGCCAGCTCGCCGACGAAGGCTGGCTGATGGTCGAGTTCGCCGAAGAGCCCGCCGTCGAACCGTCGCACAGCGCGGGCAGCCAGAGCGCTGCCGCCCAGCAACGCGATCGGCCAGCCAGGCTGGGCCTCGTGCTGCAGATCTCGCGATTTCCGTGGGGCGACGATCCGGCTGCCTGGCTGGGCTCGGTCGTGGCGGCGGCCAGCTCGGCGGGTCTGGCTGGCCTCGCGCTGATGGATCACCTGATCCAGATCCCGCAGGTCGGCCGGGCGTGGGAGCCGATTCCCGAGCCGTGGGTGACGCTCGGCCTGCTGGCCGGGCTCACCCATGGACAAAACCTCAAGCTCGGTACGCTCGTAACCCCGGCCACGTACCGGGCGCCGGGAGTGCTCGCCAAGACCGCGGCGACGCTGGACGCGGTGAGCGGCGGACGGGCGTTCTGCGGGGTCGGCGCCGGCTGGTGGGACCGTGAGCACGCCGGGTTCGGGTTGCCTTTCCCGTCCGCCACCGAACGGCTCGACCAGCTTGAGGTGACGATCGAGACGTTGCGCGCCCTGTGGGCGCCAGGTACCAAGGCGTATGCGGGCAAGCGGATCTCGCTGCCCGAGACGACGTGTTATCCGAGGCCGATCGGGCCGCTCCCGATCATCGTCGGCGGCTCCGGCGACCGGACGGTCGGAATCGCGGGCCGGCTCGGCGACGGCTGCAACCTGCCAGCCAGCCTTGAGGTGCTCGACCGCAAGCTGCCCGTGCTGCGGTCGGCCCGCGAGCTAGCCGGCCGTGGCGCCGACGAGGTGGCGATCACCGTACTCGACGTCCCGGTGATCGGCCGCGACCGAGATCACGTCGGCGCGCTGGTCGAGCGGTTGCGCGGCCGGACGTCGGCCGCCGCCTACGCCCGCGGTCACCACGCGGGCACAGCCGCTGATCACATCGGCCGGTACCGCCTGCTCGCCGAGCGCGGCGTCAGCACTGTGTTCGTCGCGCTGCCCGACCTGACCGGCCCGGACGACGTCCTGCGGCTAGCCCCGATCGCGGCTGCGTTTGAATAGCGAGCGTCAGCGTGAGAACGGCTCAAGCAGGTGGCTAAACGCCCACTGCGGCTGCTTGATGCCCGAGCAGAAGTTGCCGTCGATGACGCCGGGGCAGCGGCCGTTGTCGCGCTGGAGCGCCCAGATCGAGAAGAAGTCCATCCCCTTGGACTTGGCGAAGCTCATGATGGCCCGCGCGTCGGACAGGTGCGTGACCTCGGTCTTTCTCGGGTAGTCGTCGATACCCGGCAGGATCGTGAAGCCGAGCATCCGCCAGATCCGCCCGGCGCTGAGGTGCCGGTAGATCCCTTCGAGCTGATGGTGCACGGTGACCGCCGACTTGATCGCGAGCGCCGTCATGTTCAGCGGCTTCTTCTCGGTGCCCAGGTAGTAGTCGAACACCATCAGGTTGATCGAGTTGACCGTGGTGCCGTTCTTGATCGCGTTGCGCAGGATGCCCATGGTGGGCTGGTCGAAGCCGGTCGGTTCGACCCCGAGGGTGAACTGGATCCACAGCGGGATGTGCCGGGTGCGCGCCCACGATTGGAGCAGCGCGATGGCCTTGTCGCGGCGATTGATGCCGCTGCGATTGGTCACCGAGTTGGCCTCGATGTCCATGTCCAGGCGGTGCAGGCCGTAGACCGTGACTAGTTGCTCGTAAGCGGCGGCGATCGCCTTGACGCTGTGGCAGGAGTCCGCGATCTCGGTACCGCCCTGGTCGGCGGAAAAGCCGCCGAACGAGACGATCGCGTCGCCGCCCCGCGCGCGCAGCGACTTGATCCCGAGCGTGTAGCCGCCCTTGCTGACCGGCTGGCTCCCGACGCCGTTCCAGGTGAGCCTGCACGCGTTGCCGGGCTTCTTGCCCGCTGCCTGGACAAACGCGAGCGTGACGAACCGAGCGCCCGACTGCCGGGCGACGATGGCGACGCTGCCAGGCAGGTAGGCCTCGAAGTAAGGCGCGTAGACATGCGCCGGTCGCACTCTCCCGGCCGATGACGCCGATGCCGACGCCGATGCTGGCCCGGCGGCCAGCGCGAGTCCGCTCGCCAGGACAGCGGCGATGGCGGTGAGGGTCGCGGTCGCCCACACGTATCGAGGTCGCACGGGATGCCCCTTTCTGGCGAACTGGTCCAAGAACGTTCCCAAATAGTTTGTATACTTTCCAAACAATCACGTCAAGAGCGCGGACGCCACCCCGCCCACCCCGCCACCAAACAGGTCGGCACTCTGGTCACCCTGCTAGCGCGACAACGTGGGCCCCTCGCTGTCGCCATAACAGCAGCTAGGGGCCCACGCTGCGCTGGGTCTGCGCGGCTTAGCCGGTGAAGGGCTCCAGGATGTGGCTGAAGTCCCAGGTGTTCTGGGTGATGCCGGAGCAGGTGTTGCTGTCGACCGTGCCCGGGCAGCCGCCGTTGTCGCGCTGGATCGCCCAGATCGACAGGGTGTTCAGGTTGTTGGCCTCCGCGAAGTTCAGCATCGTGGTCGCGTCAGCCTCGCTGGTGACCTCGTTCTTCTGCTTGCGGTCGTCGATGCCGGGCAGCATCGTCATCCCTTCCATGGCGTAGGCCTGCTGCGAGGTCACGCCGAAGATGGACTGCAGCTGGGTGTTGGTGTTGGTCGCGGCGTTGATCGCCGCCTGCCCCATTTCGACCGTGCCCTCTTTGGCGATGAAGTAGTCGAAGACCATGATGTTCACGGTGGTGACCTTGACGCCGTTGGCGACCGCGTTCTGGAGCACCGCCTCGCCGTTGGGGTCGAGTCCAGCCTGCTCGACCGGGAGCGTGTAGGAAACCTGGAGCGCGATCGGCGGGCTCTGAGCGGCCGCCCAGGCCTGCGTCAGCGCGATCGCCTTGTTCCGCCGGTCGATGCCCGCGGTGTTATTGAGCGAGCTGGACTCGACGTCCATATCCAGCCTGGTGACGCCCAGCGTGGTGATCACAGACTCGTAATCGGCCGCGATCGAGTTGACGTTGGTGCACGTGTCGGCGATCTCGGTGCCGCCGTGGTCGGCGCTGAACCCGCCGAACGTCGGTATGACGTCCCCGCCAAGGGCCCGCAGCGACGCGATGTCGGAGTTGTAGAAACTGAGTGGCTGGCTCGAATTGCTATTCCAGTCGATCGAACACGAGCCCTTCGCGGTCGCCTGCAGGAACGCCAGCGAGAAGTACCTGACACCTGATGCCTGCGCGGTGGCGGTGAGGCTCGCGGTGTTCGGAGCGAGGTAGGTCTCGTAGTAAGGCGCGTACACGTGCGCGGGCAGCGGCGTGCCCGCGGCGTAGGCCGGCGCGCCCGCGCCGCTCAGCCCAGCGCCGATCAGCGCAGCGGCTCCAGCCGCGGCGGTCATCCAGTACCAATAACGGCGTTTCACTGTGCCTCCTTAGACGGCTAGCCGGCGACGTTCTGGGTCGGCGAGTTCCAGCCGGACACGCTAATCACCGGCGATAGACCCTGCAGATCCGATGAGTTCCAGGTCACGACGAGCGTCTGCGACTCGCCGGGGAACAGGGTGATGTCATTGTTCTGCCAGATCGACGACTGCAACTCGTTGTCGCCCGCGGCAGGCGTGGTGCCGGTACCGCGCCGCACATCGGCCCGCAGCAAGAACGCCGCCGAACTCGAATTGTTCGTGACCGTGACCGTGGTGGCCCGGTCGGCACCGTCCGGCCCTGACTGGGTCGCCGTCGACGCCGTCACCGCGATCGAGGACGACGAGATGCTCGCGAGCGTGTTCAGCCCGGTGAGGTTGGCATAGGTGGAGATCACGCCCACCGGCTTGCCCAACGACTTGCTCCAGTTGGTCGCGTCCTTGGTCGTGGAGAGCCAGTAGACGTTGCGGTCCACCAGCGTGCCGTTCTGCTTGAGCTGCAACTCGACGAAGTACGTGGTACCGGCGGGCGTCGTCGGCACCTTGGGGGTCAGCACGCTGTTCATGACTTGCTGGCTGGCCAGGCTGATGTTGCTCACCGTCTGGTCGTTAGTCACGGTGCCGGACAGGTTGTAGACCTTCGACTCGACCGATAGCCCGCTCTGCGTCGTGTTGCTCAGGTTGTCGAGCGTGACCGTGCCGTTGTCCAGCGCGTACAGGGCGTGCAGTGACCGGTCGGCCTCCTGGGCGCCGAAGTAGCTGCCCGCCTGGTCGCCGTCGTTGTTGTACAGGAACCAGAGCAGGCTGGGCCAGCCCTTGTTCATCTGCCAGTAGATGGTCCCGGTGGACGGCATCGGCGTGTTGTTCGCGTGATCGATGAACGCCTCGAACTGCGCCCTGACGTCCTCATAATCCTGAGCCTGAGCTTCTTCCACGTACTGGGCCAAGCTCGTCGGCTTGCCGTACCTGGCGTTCATTGCCGCGTCGAAGTGGCAGAGCGTGCCGAAGTTGTAGTTGGTGTTGCAGGTCGGCTCGTAATTGGCGTGGAACTGGTTGAACGTCGTGTTCTGCCACAGGTTCGACAGGTCGGACGCTGACATGAACCGGTTCAATGAATCCATCGTCGAAATAGTGTCCCCGGCGCTCTCCTCGCTGTCGTAGCCCCACGAACCCCCGGCATTCGTCTGGGTGTTATCCCGCTTGTCGAAGTGAGTCGTGTCGTACCAGTAGTTCGGGGGAACCCAGTCGTACGGGCCTTCTTTCTCCCCCGAAATTCCAAGCTGCGGGCTGCTCTGGTATTCAGCCGATGAAATCACCGGCACGTCGAAGTCTTGCTGGCTGAACGCGGTGAGCGTCACCGATTCCTGCATGGCCAGCGGCGGCTCGTCGCTCCACTGGAAGCTGAACACGCTGGGGTGATTGCGCAGATTCTGGGCGATCGCGGTCGCCGAGTTCGTCATGATCGCGTAGTCGGCCGTGGTGGTGAGGCCGCTGGATTGCAACTCCCAGGCGTCGCAGCACTGGAAGCCCGCGTTGACCAGGATGCCGGCCGCGTCCATCTGCTGGTACCAGTCCTGCGGCATCAGGTGGCCTTCGAGCCTGACCGTGTTCACGCCCATGTTCTTCATCAGCGCGATCTGCTTGGCGGTATCGGCGGCCGAGTAGTGCAAGAACAGGTTCGGGCTCCACCCGCCGCCCCTGATCACGATCGGCACTCCGTTGATCTTGAAGGCCCGGGCTCCGGACGGCGCGCCGGTGTTCGACCCGACCAGCGAGGAGGTGACGTTCCTGATCCCGAATGTCTCGCTGGTGGAATCTTGCGTCACCCCGCCGACCGAGACCGACGTCGCGAGCGTGTACAGCGGCGACGCGCCCATCTGGTACGGCCACCAGACCTGCGGGCTCGCGATGGTCAGGCTCGGGAAGCTGCTCGGCGTGAACGAGACCGTCTGCGTGGTGTTCGCCGGGACGGCGACGGTCTGGCTGACGTTGGCGATCTGCGTGCCGCCCGGGTTGGCGACCGTCGCGGTGACCGTGCCGGTCTGGGCCGAGGCTGAGTTGTTGGTGATGTCCGCCTTGACGGTCAGCGCCGAACTGCTCAGGTCGGCGGCGTTGTTCTCGGCTACCCGCGCGTTGCCATCGGACAACGCGCCGTCGACCGCGAGCTGCACCGGGAACTCGATGCCCGTGTTGTTGTCCGGCGGGATCTGCGTCCAGTCCACGTTGTCCAGCGTGAACATCGTCAGCGGATCGTTCGGGTTGACCTCGATCGCCAGCGAGTTGGTGCCGGCCAAGATCAGATGCGAGATATTGAAGCGGAAAATTGTGTAGTCGCCGGTCACCGTCGATGAGGTGGCCACCTCCGTGCCATTCACCCAGACGTTCCCGGTGCCGATCACTCCGTTCACGATCAGCGTCGCGATCTGCCCCGCGGCCAAGTTCGCGGTGAAGTCGGTGCGCCACCACCACGGCACGTTGAACTCAGCAACCGTGTCGGCGCCGATCGCGTTCATGAACCCGTAGCACGATTGCATGTTGTTGGAAAAGAACACGCTGTTCGGGCTGCTTGTGCTCTGGTTGACGGGCTGCAGCGCGGTATCGCCGGGGCACTTGCCGTTCTGCGCGAGCGCCTCGACCTCGGTGCCCGGCGCGCCCGCGTCGTCGTTCGCGACCGGCAGCCAGGTCGACGTGCTGAAGCCGGGCGTAGAAATCTGAGCGCCTGTCTGAGTCGCCACCGCGCTGCTCTGCACCGACCAGCCGTTCGCGCCGAGGTCGGTGATGTCGCTGGCGCCCGTGCTCGGCGTCGCGGTCAGAACCCCGGTGGTTATGAGCACGGTGCTCACGGGAACGGCTGGCCGGCTTGGCCCGGCGTACGCCGTGACAGCGAATGTAAGGGATGTCATAGCCAGCACGGCAGCGGCTGCCAGTGCCGGGCCGGAACGTATCGAAGATCTCATGGTCCGACTCCCACCTGAGGCTGCCGCCGCGGCGGCGCGATTGTGGCGGTCGATTAATTTGTATGCCTGCCTTACAAAAGTGTCAATGGACGATTTGATCGGCGAGTCAACGAGCGCGCCTGCGGCGGGCTGGGACAGCGTGGCTTCGTTGCTGTCGCTATGACGACAGCGCGGGATAGTTGCTGTCGCTGGTCGCCGGGGATTACGCCTGGATCTGGGCTAGGACTTCGTCGCGGGCGCGGTCGAGGCCAGCGGCGAGGCCGCCGAGGACGACCGCGTCGCGGCCGAGCATCGACATCTCGATTGGCGGCGGCGACAGCGCGAGCAGGTCGCCGAGCAGCCGCTTGGTCGGCTCGAGCAGCAGGTCAGCGTTGCCGCCCACGCCGCCGCCGATCACGATCAGGCCGGGGTCGAGTACCGCGATCACGGCGGCGAGCGCACGGGCCAGGTGACTCGCTTCGTCGTGCACCACCCGGACCGCTGCCTGATCGCCCGACCTGGCCGCGTCGAATACTTGCTCGGCCGACACCGACGTCATGCCCAGCCGCTTGGCCGCTGACAGCACGCCGTCGGCCGACGCGGCGGTCTCGAGTATCCCGTGCTGCCTCACGTCCGGAGCCGGCAACTGACCCGGCCCGTCCCCTACCGGCAGGTAGGAAATCTCCCCAGCCCGGCCGCTCGATCCTCGGTACAGCTCGCCGCCCATCACAATGCCCATTCCGATGCCGGTGCCCACCGAGACGAACACGAAGTTGTCCGCCCCCGCCCCGTGTTCCTGCTCGGCGACGGTCGCCAGGTTGACGTCGTTGTCGATCGAGAACCTGGGTCCTAGCTGGGCTCGCAACGCGGCGACCGAGCCTGCTTCCTCCCAGCCGGGAAGGTTCGGAGCCGCCGTGATCCGGTCGGCGTCCGGCTCGTAGATGCCGGGAAACCCGACCACGGTGTGGGTGATATCGGCGAGCGCGACGCCGGCGTCCGCCGCCGTGGCCCGCGCCAACTCGCCGATCTGCCCGGCGAGCGCGGTCGCCGCCAGGGCTCGCACCCGGTGATCGCCCCTGGCCGTGATTTGCCCGGAAAGATCGGCGACGGCCAGCCTGATCCAGGACGCGCCGACGTCGACTGCCATGGCCCGGCCGGCGTCAGGGCGGATCTCATAGAGCCGGGGCGCCCGGCCGACCTGGCCGACCCGGTGGCCGACTGATCTGATCAAGCCAACCCGTTCCAGGCTGCCGAATGCCAGTCCGATCGTCGCCTTGGACAGGCCGGTCGCGGCGACGAGCTGGGAGGCTGAGGCGGTTCCCAGCCGCCTGATCTGCTCGTAGACCGCGCGTTCGTTGATGACCCGGACAATGGCGGTGGTCGTGGCGACCGGGGTGTTGGCGACCGGGGTGTTGGCGACCGGGGTGTTGGCGACCGGGGTGTTGGCGACGGGCCCGAGAGGTGAAGACTTGCCCACGGTCTCCTCCTCGTTAACCGTCCGGCGCCCGGCCCCCCTTGTGCTGGTGAGGCGCGACCGTCACCGAGCGGCTGACCGACTGACCGTGCTGAGCGGTGGCCGGCAGTACAACCCGGTAGGTCACGCTGATCTTACGGGCCGGGACGGTGAAGGTGGTCTGCCCTCCCCGGTGCAACGGGTGCCTGTGCACCACCTGCCACTGCCCGCCTACCAGCGCCTCTACCAGCACGACATCTCCGCGCTGCGCTCGCGGCACGGAGACCAGGAGCCGATCCTGGCCGTGTCCATGCTGCGGTGGTACCAGCGTCACGGTGATCGTCGGCGTCGGCAACCGTGGCGTCGACGGGGTATGGCGCGGCGACGGTGAGCTTGATCGCGGTGAATGCGAAACGCTGCCCGACGAGCCGGGATTCGGCGACGGCGAGTTGGGCCCGGTTGGGCCGCTGGACCCCACCGTGGTGTGCGTGCTGGCAACCGGGACCGACGGCGATGGTGAACCGCCGGGCGGATTGGGCACTCCGGCGAACCCGAGTATCTGGTGGGCAACGTGCTGCAGCGGAGAGGGGAGCACTTCGGCGTAGCCGGCGGCCGCGAATCCGCCGCCAAACGCGACCACGGTGCCCCCGGCGACCAGCCATCGGCCCACCCGAGCCCGTGACCTGCGCCGGCGCCGAGCCCGACCGGGCGGGGTTGACGGAGCGGCCGGAACGAGAGGGATGGTGCCGACACGCTCGGCGGCCCGGGCGGCTCGGGCCGCCCGGAACACCGTCAGCGCCGCGTACTCGCCGGAAAGCTCGTCGGCCGAGGGTTCACTGGTCAGATGGCCCAGCAGTTCAGCCAGACCTTGATCGCGCGGCCCAAGGTCATCGAGTGGATCCCTGGTCACGGTCCACCTCCTTGGACACTGGCCGCCTGCCGTGATTGTGAGCTAGTTCCTGCACGGCCGGCTGTCGGGCGAGGCCGCGAAGGCCCCGGTGCAGCGCGACCCGGACCGCGCCTGGTGACTTGTTCAAGATGCCGGCCACCGCCGCGGTATCCAGGCCCGCGAGCACCCGCAACGCCACCGCTTCCGCCTGGTCAGCGGGGAGCGCCGCCAGCAGCTTGACCGCCTTCCGCGCCGACATCGCGTGCAGCACCTGGTCCTCGACCAGGGCGTCATCGGCGACAGAGGGCGGGTTCGGTACCGGAATGCTGGGCCTGCGCTGGCGGGCGCGAGCGTGGTCGACGGCCCGATGTCTGCCGACGGTGAACAGCCAGCGCCGGAATTCCTCTTCGCCGCCGCTGAACCTATGCAGGTCGCGCACCACCTGCAACCAGGTCTCGCTGGCCACGTCGTCGGCGTCGTCGCAGTTCAGGACACGCAGGAAACGAAGCAGGCGCGGCTGAAGCTGCCGCCACAGCTCAAGAAAGCCAGCCTCGTCCCCCGACTGGGCTAGGGCCAGTGCCCGGCCCAAGTCGGTCCTGTACTGGCCACCACCGGCCAAGTCGTCTGTCCATGTCACCATCGCGCCTGTTAGGGTCGCATGCCGGCGGGTGTGCTCGGGTCAGTCCTGGAAAACTCGGTCGTGCCCGAGCACCCGCCAGCTTGCGAGCCCGCGAGGCGCTAAGGCCTACTTCTTGTGCTTCTTGGGCGCCCGGAGGATGACCACAGCGCTGTGGCTGGCCCGATGCGTAGTGTCACCCTTGAAGATGAGCTTGTACGCGGTCCTCGTGGTCGGGGTCACCTTGAAGCTCACCAGGCCGTGCGCGCCCGTCTTCGCCGAGGCGACCACCGCGAACTTGGTTTTCGCGGTGGTCGCGCTCTCCAGCACGATGGTCGCGCCGGCCACGCCGTGCCGCCGCGCCCTGAGCAGGCCGTTGATGACGTCAGACTTGTGGTGCGAACCGCGCACGAAGTGCGCCCGGACGAACAGGTGCGTGGGCGCCTTGTGGGCGCGATGCGTGCTGGCTGCGCTGGCCGCGGTCACTGGCGCCAGCGCGCCGGCCAAGGCAACGGCGGCTACTGCCGCTGCTGAGCCGAACCGTACGAGCGCAGATACTCGTGTTGAGCGCATGAGCCTCCTTCGATGAGGGCCTCAGCGGTCCTGAGGCGTGGCGAACATCTACTAGAGCGATTCGCCCGCGCCGTCCGTTACTGTCCCAATCGGACGCCGACGATCACGGTGCCGCCCAGTTCGGCCGAACTCGCGACGCGCGGCCGCAGCCCGTGCTCGGCGAACACGACCGACGCGACCGACGCTTGCCGCTCGCTGGTCTCGATCAGCAGGTGACCGCCGGGCTTGAGCCACATGGGCGCTCCGGCCGCGAGCCGGCGTAGCACGTCGAGCCCGTCGGCGCCGCCGTCGAGCGCGATCCTGGCTTCGTGCAGGCGCGCTTCGGCCGGCAGCAACCGCATCTGCGCCGACGGCACGTAGGGCACGTTCGCGACCACGACGTCGACCCGGCCGCGCAGCGACGGCGGCAGCGGCTGATAGAGATCGCCGAGGTAGGCGGTGCCGATGCCCGCGAGATTAGCGGTCGCGCACGCGGCGGCGACTGGGTCGATGTCGACCGCGTGCAGTTCAGCCACAGCCGCGGCGGCGGCCAGCGCCACCCCCAGCGCGCCCGACCCGCAGCACAGGTCGACAACGACCGCGCCAGCCGAAGTCAGCGCCGCCGCCTGCTCGACCAGGAATTCGGTCCGAACCCGAGGCACGAACACACCAGGCTCGACCGCGATCCGCAGCCCGCAGAACTCGGCCCAGCCGAGCACGTGCTCAAGCGGCAACCCGGCCACCCGCCGGGCCACCATCCCTTCAAGTTCGGCCTGGTCCTTCGCGGTTTCGGCGATCAGCCGCGCCTCGTCCTCGGCGAACACGCAGCCGGCCGCCCGCAGCCGCGCGACTATGTCGTCGGGCACGTGGCCACCACCGCCGCCGCCCGTGCGACCTGGCGCATCAGCACCATCGTGGTGACCGGGCCGACTCCGCCGGGCACCGGCGTAAGCGCGGCTGCGGCGGCGGCGCCGGCCGCGTCGACGTCGCCGACCTGTCCGCCGCCAGGCCCTGGGCTCGTGCCGACGTCGATCACAACCGCGCCCGGCTTGATGTGGCCTGCGCCGATAAGCCCGGCCCGGCCGACGGCGGCCACCAGCACGTCGGCCTCGGCGCAGACCTCGGCCAGCCGGACGGTGCGCGAATGGCACACGGTCACCGTTGCGTTCTGGGCCAGCAGCAACAGCGCGACCGGCTTGCCGACGATGATCGAGCGGCCGACCACCACCGCCCTGGTCCCGGCCAGCGCGACGTGCTCGCTGCGCAGGATTTCAAGCACGGCGGCGGCGGTGGCGGGCGCGAACGCCGGCAGCCCGGCCGCGAGCCTTCCGAGGCTGACTGGGTTGGCCCCGTCAACGTCCTTGCCGACCGCGATGTGCGCGCCGACTTCGGCCAGGCTGACCCAGCCGGCAGCGGCGTATGGCAGATGATCCCATGTACGCCGGGGTCGGCCGAGAGCGCGTCGAGGCGGTCGCCGATCATCGGCCCGTCAGCGCCGATCATCATGTCGACAGCCACGGTGATCCCAACTTTGGCGGCCACCCGCTCGATCGACCGCAGGTACCAGCGAGCCGCCTCGTCATCAGTCGGCATCACCGCGGCGAGCACCGGTGTGCGGTCAGCCGCGCCGTCCCCCACGTCGATCGCCGCGGCGATCGACCGTCCGTCAATGAGCCGCATCTAGGCGTCCTCGGGCGGGTTGATCCGTTCCCGCACCGCCGCTACGACGCTGTCGGCAACCGGTCCGGCCAGCAGATGCTGGCCAAGCTCGGTGCGCAACGCCATCCGGCGTCCGTCGTCCCGCATCGCCGCTATGTTGACCTCCACGTTGATCGCGGCGGCATCGAGCGCCGCCCGTGCCGCCGACGCCGCGACCGCGACATCGGAGATCACGTTGACGTTGGCGCCAGCGAGAACGCGCCCGGCCAAGTCGATCACCTGCGCGGCAACCGCCGCCGTGCGCATCGGCACGTCGGCGGCTCCGACCAGCGCGGCCTGAACCGCCGCCGCCTTCGCCGCTTTGTCCTCCTCGGTGTGGCCTGGCAGCCGATACGCCTCGCTGACCGCGCTGAACGCGACGGCGTCCTCCGCCGCCAGCAGGGCCGCCCGACCCCGCAACTCCTCGGCGACGGCGAGCGCGGCCCGCATGAGTTCATCGTGCTCGGCGTACCGCGGCTTGCCGATCGTCAGGTTGCACACCATCGCGACCAGCGCCGCGCCGACCGCGGCGAGCATCGCCGCGCCCGCGCCACCGCCAGGAGCGGGCGCCGCCGACGCCAGCTCGTCCAGCCACGAGCCAATCTCTTGCTCAAGCACGATTGCAATATCTAGCACGCCGCCCAGGCCAAGTGACCGCGCAGGGCTCTCGGAGCCCGGAGCAGCGTGGGCCCCAGGCTGTCGTTATGGCGACAGCGTGGGCCCCTAGCTGTCAGCGGTCAGCGGAGGCCCCCGCCAGAACGCCGTTACCTCAGCGGCCTCGGCATCGCCGTCGGGTGTCATCGGCCCAGTGTCGCAGAGACGGCGGCGCGGCATTGACCGGGATTCGGGTACTCGGTAGCGTCCGCTAGAACACGTTCTAGGAGGCGCTGATGACGGCTCCAGCGGATCGCACGCCGGGCGAGAAAGTCAAGATGACCGTCAGCGAGCGCAACCCGGAGGCGCTGGCCACGGCGCTGCGGACCTGGCTGGCGGACCGGCTGGGGACCACGCCAGAGATCAGCGGCGTGCGGGTGCCGGAGTCCGGTGGCTTGTCGAGCACTTCGGTGCTGTTCGAAGCGCAATGGACCAGCGGCGGAAAGCAGAGCTCCGGTTCTTATGTCGCCCGAATGGGGCCAGAGTCGAGCGCGGTCCCCGTCTTTCCTCGCTACGACCTGCCCGGCCAGTTCGACCTGATCAGCCAGGTGGCGGAACGTTGCTCAGTCCCCCTCCCCGCCCTGCGCTGGAACGAGCCAGGCGGCGGGCCGGTCGGCACCCCGTTCTTCGTGATGGACCAAGTCGCGGGTCGGGTCCCGCTGGACAACCCGCCGTACGTGTTCGGCGGCTGGCTGCTCGAGGCGACAACGGCGCAGCGGGCCGCGCTGCAACGGGACAGCGTCGCGATCCTGGCCGAACTGCACGCGATCGGCGAGCCGCGCCAGGCGTTCCCCGGGCTGTGCCCTGGCGGCCTGCGTGCGCACGTGGAAGGTCAGCGGGAGTACTACCAGTGGGCGCTGGCGGGCGACGGCTTCCGTATTCCGATCATCGAGCGCAGTTTCGACTGGCTTGAAGAGCACTGGCCAGCCGATCCTGGCCCGGACGCGCTGTCCTGGGGCGACAGCCGGATCGGCAATATCATTTACGACGGCTTTAGCCCGGTGGCCGTACTCGACTGGGAGATGGCCGGGATCGGTCCCAGGGAAATCGATGTGGCCTGGTTTATTTTCCTCCACAGATTTTTCCAGGACATCGCCGAGTTCTTCGAGCTGCCTGGGATACCCGATTTCCTGCGCCGGGCCGATGTCGAGTCCTGCTACACCGAACTCAGCGGCTACACAGCGCGCGACATGGAGTTTTATCTGCTGTACGCCGCACTGCGGCACGCGATCGTGATGGCCAGGATCAAGCGCAGGATGATCCATTTCGGCGAAGACGAGGTACCGCCTGACATCGACGACTACGTCATGCACCGGGCAAGCCTGGACAAGATGCTCGACGGCACCTACAGATGGGATTAAACCCGTGCCAATAGCGCTCGATGAGTTTCCTATTCACCAGAGCCCGCTGCCGATGAACCGGGTCACGACCAGTGACCGCAATTTCTATGATCGCTGCTACCTGAACGCGCACGACGGGACTGGGGAGATCTTTCTGGTGACCGGGCTCGGCGTCTACCCGAACCTCGGCGTGATCGACGCGTACGCGGCGGCGCGAGTCGGCGATCAGATCTACAGCGTCAAGTTCTCCGACGCCCTGGCCGAGCGGAGCTTGGACCAGCGGGTCGGCGGGTACTCGATCGACGTCGTCAAGCCGCTGTCCGAGCTTGCGGTGCGGTGCCAGTCGCCGGACGGCAGCCTGGACTTCGACTTGCACTGGACCGGCTCGTTCGCCACCGTGCAGGAGGAACCTCACCTGCTGCTAGGCGCCAGCCGGCCGATACTCGACGCGTCCAGGTTCTCCCAGCTTGGCGCCTGGGAGGGGAGCCTGCGGGTCGGCGGGACCGAGTACGCGGTGACCGCTGACCGCTGGTCCGGCGCGCGCGACCGGTCCTGGGGGATCAGGCCGGTAGGCGAGTCCGAGCCAGCCGGGCGGCCAGCCGACGACCCTGGCTTCGGGTTCTGGTGGGTCTACCTGCCGTTGCGGTTCACCTCGTGCGCGCTGATCTTGATCGTACAGGAGAGCCCAGACGGGTACCGGACGCTGAACACGGCCAAGCGGGTCTGGCCGGACGGGCGGGTCGAACAGCTTGGCTGGCCGACCGTGAAGATCAAGTACCGGCCGGGCAGCAGGCATCCCGAGTCGGCCACATTCGATCTGACCGATCCCTCCGGAAAGCCGGTCAAGCTTGAGGTCGAGACGCTGACCTCGCTGCCACTGCACGTGGGCGCCGGCTATAGCGGCGACCCTGACTGGAGCCACGGCCGGTGGATGGGCCGGGACTGGGGCGCCGCCGCCGTCTACGACCTCACCGACCCGGCCGTGGCCGGCCGGATACCATTCGGCGTGACCGACCACCTCGCTCGGGCCTCGCTTGACGGCGAGGAGGGCTGGGGCATGTTCGAGCACGCCAGCATGGGCCGCCACGACCCGTCAGGCTTCGCGGATTGGTCTGCCGCGGGATAGGGCGGGCGCCGCGGCGGTAGGGCGGGTTCTGGGCGGGGCGAAGCAGTTCCGAGAGGAGCGCCGTGGAAATCCGGGTTGGTCCGCCGACTGTCACGATTCACGCCGATGACCAGTTCTGCGTGTGCGCGGCTAACGCGGAGATGTCGAGCACGCTGGAGCAGGGCTATTTCGCCGCCGACACCCGGCTCGTCTCCGGCTACCGGGTCAAGCTTGGCCGGGTACGCCCGGTGCTGCTCAACTCGGCCGCCGTCGGCCACCATTCGGCTCGGTTCGAGTTCACCAATCCCGCGCTCGCCCAGGCCAACGGCGCGCCGCTGGCCGAGAACAGCCTGCACCTGCGACTCGACCGGACCATTGGCAACGGCCTGCACGAGGACTACGACCTGACCAACTACTCGCGCGACCCGGTCGAGTTTGACCTGGAGATCAGCATCGAGTCCGACTTCGCCGACCTGTTCGAGGTGAAGTCGCACCAGCCGCTGCTGCGCGGCACCCTGCACAGCACCTGGGACAGCCGCTGGCTGACGGTTGAGTACCGGAACGGCGCGTTCACCCGCAGCCTGGTCATCGAGCCCGCCCGGTGCGACTCGCGTGCCGGGTACGCCAACGGCGGGCTGCTGTTCCGCGTCAAGATGGGCCCGCGCGAGCAGTGGCACGCCTGCCTGCTCTGGTATCCCGTGCTGGCCGGCACTGGCAGCCCGCCGCAGCGGTGCCACGACCTGATCGGCGACGCCGCTCAGCACGAGGTCAAGCGGGACTGGGTGAACCGGGCGACGACGTTCGTGACCAGTTCGCCGGTCATCACCCAGACGGTGGCGCAGGCCGTCGATGATCTGGCCGGGTTGCGGATGCACCGGCACGACGCTGTCGCAAGAATCGCCGCGGCCAGGGACGGCGAATTGGCGGACTCGTGGGTGCCGGCCGCCGGGGTGCCGTGGTTCGTCAGCCTGTTCGGCCGCGACTCGCTGATCGTGTCGCTCCAGACGCTCGCGCTGTCGCCCCGTTTCGCGGTCGGCAGCCTGAACGCACTGGCCGCGCTCCAGGCCGACGGCTACGACGACGCCCGAGACATGCAGCCGGGCAAGATCTCCCACGAGATCAGGCACGGCGAACTGGCCGCGCTCAAGCTGATCCCGCACACCCCGTACTACGGCACGCACGAGGCGACCACGCTGTACGTGCTGGTGGCCGCGGCCGCGTGGCGCTGGCACGGCGACCGGGCGGCGCTGGACGAGGTGCGGCCGAATGTCGAGCGCGCGCTGGCCTGGATCGACAAGGACGGCGACATCGACGGCGACGGTCTGCAGGAATACAAGACCAGGGCCGTGCACGGCTACTACAACCAGGCGTGGAAAGACGCCGGGGACGCGATCTTGTACGACAACGGCGAGATGGCCGCCCTGCCCATCGCCTTGTGCGAGGTCCAGGGACTAGTCGTGATGGCCAAGCGCGCCTGGGCGGACGTGCTCGACCAGGTTTACGGCGACGCGGCCGGCGCCTCCAGGCTGCGCGCGCAGGCTGCCCGGCTGGTCGAGATGATCGAGACTAAGTTCTGGTGGGACGCCGAGGGCACCTACTACCTGGGTCTAGACGGGAACAAACAGCCGATCAGATCGGTAGCCTCCAACCCGGGCCAGTTGCTGTGGACCGGCGCGGTCGACGCCGGGCGGGCGGCGCAGGTGGCCAGCCGGCTCCTCGCCGATGACATGTGGAGTGGCTGGGGCGTCCGCACGCTGTCGGACCGGCATGCGGCGTACAACCCGTTCTCCTATCAGCTTGGGTCGGTGTGGCCGCACGACAACGCGCTGATCGCGGCCGGCTTCCGCAACTACGGGCTGGACGCGCAGGCAGCGCGGATCGCGAAGGCGCTGTTCGACGCCGCCGAGCGGTTCTCCTCCCGGCGGCTGCCCGAGTTGTTCGCCGGCTTGCCGCGCGACGACGGCGCGTTCCCCGTGCAGTACCTGGGCGCGAACGTGCCCCAGGCCTGGGCGTCGGGCGCGGTGATCCACCTGATCGCGACCCTGCTCGGGCTGGACGCGGATGCGACGGGCGCCGCTGGCCCGGTGGTGCGGCTTCGGCCCGCGCTGCCCGACTGGCTGCCGCAGGTACGCCTCGATGGGCTGACCGTAGGGACCGCGAGCGTCGACCTGCGGGTGACACGCGACGCCGACGGCAAGCACGCCGTCGAGGTCAGCCGGCAGGATGGCAATCTCACCGTAATTGCTGACGAATCGGCCGCGCTGTAGGCCGCGCTGTAGTAGACATGCCAGACATGCGACTTGTGCGGATTTCCGCCGCGACGGCCGTCGCGGCTCTCATTCTTGTTTCCGTCGGACCGGCGCAGGCAGTTTCGCGGCCCGTGCATAAGCCCTTCGGCCCGGCCTTCTTTAACACGGTCAAGCCTGGCAAGAAGCTGCCGTCGGCTGCGCTGTGCGCCGCGTGGGTGCGGTCCCGGCCGATGAAAGAGAACAAGGGCGTTAACCGCAAGTACAACCACACCACCGGCCAGCACATCGGCAAGAATTTCTTCAGCGGCGACACCTGGCAGGCTAACAAGCTGATCGCGCCCCGGGTGAACGGGAACTTCACCGGGACCACCGCGGAGATCCTGCGCTGGGCAGCTTGCAAGTGGGGCATCAACCAGAACATCGTGTTCGCCCAGGCCGCGGTGGAAAGCTGGTGGCGGCAGACCACGAAGGGCGACTGGAGCACCTCGGGCTGTCCGCCTGGTCACGGCCTCGGCGTGGACGGCACGCCCGGTCAGTGCCCGCAAAGCTGGGGCATCCTGCAGAACCGGTATCCGTTCGAGACGTCAAGCTGGCCGGGAATAATGCGATCGACCGCGATGAACGCCGACCTGGCCTACGCGATCTGGCGCACCTGCTACGACGGGTACGAGACCTGGCTGAACACGGTGCAGCACAACGGCAAGTACAAGGCCGGGGACGCGTGGGGCTGCGTCGGCCGCTGGTTCGCCGGGCGCTGGCACACTCAGCCAGCCCAGCAGTACATCGCGTTCGTGCGGAAGTACCTGCGCGAGAAGATCTGGACAACCAAGGATTTCCAGCAGCCCTAGGGCGCTGGCCGACGGCGGATGGGCGCGCGGCCCGGCGGCTGACTCGGCCGGGCGCGCGGCATCTGCCGCGGGATCGGAAGATGCTGCGGCTCGCCGGTGCTGACACTGACGGTCTGGCCATGGTGGGTGATCTTCAGCGGTTCCCCGTCGGCCAGCACGTAGCTAGCCGACTTCTGGGTCACCTCGACCCGCATGTGCCGCCCCTTCACGCATAGGTTGAACGCGATCCTGGCCAGGCCCTCGGGGAGCCTTGGCGTAAACGTGATCTCGCCCTCCTCGTGGCGCATGCCGCCGAACCCGGACACCAGCGCAAGCCAGGCGCCGGCCAGCGACGCTATGTGCACGCCGTCCTTGGTGTTGTGCTCCAAGTCGTGCAGGTCCATTAGCGCGGCTTCGCCCAGGTAGTCGTACGCCAGCTCGAGGTGACCGGTCTCGGCCGCGATGACCGCCTGGGTGGACGCCGACAACGACGAGTCGCGTACGGTGATCGCCTCGTAGTACCCGAAGTTGCGCGCCTTCTGCTCGTCGGTGAACGCGTTGCCGCACATGAACATGGCCAGCACCAGGTCGGCCTGCTTCACCACTTGCTTGCGATACAGGTCGAAGTAGGTGTAGTGGAGCAGCAGCGGATACTGATCGGCCGTCGTGTGCCCGAAGTCCCAGGCCTGGTACCTGGTGAACTTCTCTGCTTGCGGATGCACGCCCAGCGCCTCATCAAACGGGATGTGCATATCCTTGGCCGCGTCCCGCCAGCTCGCCGACTCCTCGGCGTTGACACCAAGGACGCTCGCCCGATCTGGGTACTTGTCGGCGACATCGGCCGCGGCGACCAGGTTCCGCTGGGCCATCAGGTTCGTGTAGATGTTGTCGTCAGCGATCGCGCTGTACTCGTCCGGGCCGGTCACCCCGTCGATGTGAAAGTGGCCCTGCGTGTCGTGGTGCCCGAGCGAGCGCCATAGCCGCGCGGTCTCTATCAGCATCTCCATGCCGGGACCGCGCTCGAACTCGGTGTCCCCAGTCGCGTCCGAGTACCTGACCACGGCGTCGGCGATGTCGGCATTCACGTGGAACGCGGCGGTACCGGCCGGCCAGTACCCCGAGCACTCCTGGCCGGCGATAGTCCGCCACGGGAACGCCGCGCCTGCCAGCCCGAGTTGCGCCGCGCGCTCCTTGGCTAGCGGCATGGTCCGGTGCCGCCACCGCAGCGCGCTGGCCGCCGCATCCGGCGCGGTGGCGTTGAGCAGCGGGATCACGAACGACTCGGTGTCCCAGAACGCGTGCCCGTCGTAGCCGGGCCCGGTCAGCCCCTTCGCCGGTATCGGCCGGTTCTCGCCCCGCACGCTCGCCTGCATCACATGGAACAGGCAGAACCGCACTGCCTGCTGCACCTCGGTGTCGCCGTCCACCTCCACGTCAGCCCGGGCCCAGAATTCGTCAAGGAACTTCCGCTGGTCGGCGAGCAGGCCATCCCAGGTAGCCTGCCTGGCTCCGCTCAGCGCCGCCCACACCTGGTCCCGGATGGCCGGTAGCGACCGCTCCCCCGACCAGCCGTAGGCCACGAACTTGATCAGCGAGAGTCGCTCGCCCGGCTTCAGCGGGGTGGCGACGGTGAGCAGACCCCCTTCGGAGGACGCTTTGGACTCGGTGAGCACCCCGGGCGGCCCGTCGATTACATGCTCCATCGCCGAGCCGACGCGCAACCCGCTCCGCTTGGTCTTGTGCACCATCACAACGGTGGTGCCATCCGCGTGGTGATACTCGGCTTCCAGCGGTTGTTCGAGCACCGCGGCCGCCCGCGGGTCACCGGCAAGCTGCGGCTGCGGCTCGTTGGCCAGCAACTCGGACTGCACCGCGATGCGCACCTCGGTGTCGAGCGGCGTGACCTCGTAGTTGATCGCGGCCACCGCCCGCTGAGTGAACGAGACCAGCCTGGTGCTCGACACCCGCACGGCCCGGCCGGCCGGGGAAACCCATTCGGCGGTCCGGCGCAGCACGCCCGCGCGGAAGTCGAGCACCCGCTGGTGCGCGCGCAACTCGCCGTACCGCACGTCGAATGGCTCGTCGTCGACGAACAGCCTGATTAGCTTGCCGTCGGTGACGTTGATGACGGTCTGTCCCGACTCGGGCTGCCCATAGGAAACTTCGGCGTACGGCAACGGGCGCAGTTCGTACACGCCGTTGAGGTAGCAACCCGGCAGGCCATGCGGCTCGCCCTCGTCCAGGTTCGCGCGCCAGCCGAGGTGCCCGTTCGATAGCGCGAACACCGACTCGGTCTGCGCGAGCATCGCCAGGTCTAGTTCGGTCTCCCGCAGGCACCAAGGTTCGACGGTGAACGCCCTGTGATCGATCATGCCAGTAGCTCAGCGAGGTCGGTGACCACCACGTCAGCGCCGTGCTCACGTAGCGCGTCGGCCTGCCCGACCCGGTCGACGCCGACCACGAAGCCGAACCCGCCGGCCCGGCCGGCCGCGACCCCAGCGAGCGCGTCTTCGAAGACCACGGCCGCCTTCGGGTCCAGGCCGAGCACGCGCGCGCCGGCCAGGAAGGTGTCCGGAGCCGGCTTGCCCTTGAGGTGCTTGTGCTCGGCCACGATTCCGTCGATGATCTGGTCGAACAGGTTGGCGATGCCCGCGGCTTCCAGCACCTGCGCGCAGTTCGTGCTGGAGGACACCACCGCCCTGGGCAGCCCAGCCTCCTTGACCGCCCGGACGTAGCGCACCGAACCCTCGTAGGTCTGCACGCCGTCCTTCTTGATCAGCGCCAGCACCAGGTCGTTCTTGCGGTCGCCAAGTTTCGTGATCTCGTCGTCCGGCAACTCGATGTCCCTGGACGCCAGGAACGACCTAGTGCCCTCGGCGCGCGGCTTGCCGTCCACGTAGTCGTCGTAGTCGGCCACCGGGTCAAACGGCACGAATGGCTGGCCGGCCGCCTGCGCCCGCTGCCGCAGGAACTCATCGAACATCTGCTTCCACGCGGCGTCGTGCACTTGGGCGGTCTTCGTCAGCACGCCATCGAGATCGAACAGGCAGCCGCGTACGCTATCTGGGAGACCTAGCACGTGACCTAGCCTACGAGGGCACGAGTTGGGCTGTGCTTGCCGGTCTGGGACGGTGGGGCAATGCGGGTGAGGGTCAGCCCGGAAGCCGTGGCATTCGTCGCGGCGCGCGGCGGCACCGTGTGGGTGTGGGCGCGCCGCCCGCCGATGTGCTGCAACGGCACCCCGGCCATCATGCGGGCAAGCACCAGCCCTCCCGATGACCCGGCCGGGTTCACGACGTTGCCGGCCGCCGGAATCGACGTGCTGTTCCGGGCGCCCGGCGGCCGGTCACCCGACGTGCTCGAGGTGGGGCTGCACGGCAAGCGCAATCCCAAGGTGGAGGCTTACTGGGATGGCTGCCTGCTCATGATGTGAGACTGGCCAGCAGGTAGCTCGCCAGCTCATCAGGCCGGGCCAGCGCGATCAGGTGGCCGCCGGGCAGCACGTCGGCATCAATGCCGAGCCGGTCCCTGGCCAGCCGCCGCTGGAACTCGACGGGAAAGAACCGGTCGTCCGCCCCGGCCACGGCGCGGACCGATGGCCAGGTCGTGAACTCAGCAACCGACATGAACGCCGCGTCCGCCTCGGGCCGCGGATCTTCGCCGGTCGCGAGTACCTCGGCCGGGATGTCATGCAGGAAGTAGGCCTCCTCGTCGAACGCCGTGCCGTAGCCCCCCGCCTCAGCGGCGGCCCGCATCGCGGCCCGCCAGCCGGTAGTGCCCCACCAGTGACCGGGCGTCTCCCCCGGCACCGGGATCATGGCGTTCACCAGCACGGCCAATCGGACCGGCCGCCGCGCCGCCGCGATCGGCACGGTGAACCCGCCCAGCGACATGCCGACCAGTACGACGTCGTCACGCCCGCCGGCCGCGCCAACCACCAGGTCGGCGTACTCGGCCAGCCCGGCCGATTCATCCTCAGCCGGCAAGCCGACGGCAACCGCCTCGTGGCCGGCCCGCTCGAGCAACGGCACCACGCGATGCCAGTACCAAGCCGAGCCGCCGGCTCCAGGAATCAGCACGAACGTCGTCATGGGTGTCAACCCTAGAGGGCTTGCCGCTGGCAAAGACCGATCCCGGGTTGAACGACGGCTGACCGGGTACCGCGACGATCATGCGCGCGATACGACTCGAAGAACCAGGTGGCCCGATCCGGTCAGCGGAGGTTCCGGTGCCAGTCCCAGGACCCGGTGACGCCCTGGTCGAGGTGCGCGCCGCCGCCCTGACCGCCGGCGAACGCGCCTGGCCCAGGCACTGGCCAGCCATCCCCGGCCACGAGGTCTCCGGCGTCATATCCGAACTAGGCGATGGCACCACCGGCGTGCACGTAGGCGAGGAGGTGTTCGGGCTGATCAACTTCGACCTCGATGGCGCGGCGGCCGACTACGTCGCGGTTCCGGCCGCCGACCTGGCCGCCAAGCCAGCCAGTCTCGACCACGTCAGCGCAGCCAGCATGACGCTCGCCCCCTTGACCGCGTGGCAGGCGCTCGTCGACCACGGCCACGTGCAACCCGGCCAGCAGGTCCTCATCAACGGCGCGGCGGGCGGCGTCGGCGGCTACGCGGTCCAGCTTGCCAGCGCCCTCGGCGCCACCGTCACCGCGACCGCCAAGACCACCGACGCCGACTACGTCCGGTCCCTCGGAGCCGACGTAGTCATCGACAATGCCGCCCGGGACGGCACCACCTTGGACGGCACCATCGACGTAGTCGTTGACCTTATCGGCGAGCCACCATGGCACAACCTGCGCGAAGGCGGCCTCATGATCGGCATCGCCAGCGAGCCTTCCGCCGACGAGGCCAAGCGGCACCGGGTCCGCAGCACCTTCTTCATCGTGGAGCCGGACGGCCCGGAGCTAGCCCACCTCGCCAAGCTCGCCGAAGGCCGGCCAGCTAACCACCACGGCAAGCCAGGTCTTCAGCCTCGATCAGGCCGAAGAGGCGTTCGAAGTCCTAGACCACCACCACGCCCGCGGCAAGCTAGTCCTCTCCATCCGCTAACGCAGCAAGGCCCATCGGAAAGTCAGCGCGGGGTGGTCAGCGCGGGGTGGTCAGCGCGGCCCAGACTGCTTTGCTGGTCGCGCCCAACATCATCCAGCCCCAGCTAGCGGCAAGCGCCTGGACCACTTGCAGGCCTCGGCCGGACTCGGCGTCCTGGTCGGCGGTGCCGAGCACTGGCGGCAGCGGGCTACGGTCGGTGACCATAAGGATGACTCTGGCGGCCTGACGCTGCCACGCCATTTCGACCCCGTCGTCGGTCCCGGCACAGCAACGGCCGTGCCTGATCGCGTTGGTGACAAGCTCGGAAGCGATCAGCACGGCCTCTTGGACTAGGTCATCTAGCTGCCATTCTCGCAGCGTAGAGGTGGTGAAGGCACGCGCGGCCCTAGCCGCCTCGGGTCCGACGGACAGCAGAGCCTGGCGCAGCGCCTCGGTGCCTGACATTACGTCCGGCGGATACTCCGGCCCTGGACTGCTCTGCGGCACTTGGCCGAGGGAACCTGAGCACTGAGGGGCGAGGCGCGGACCAGCCGTAGCTGCTAGCCGCCTGGGCGCAGCAAGAGTCTCCCCCTCGGTGCCATAGCCCACGTCCCAGGTCTGCGCGAATGTCACCTGTTATCCCTAGTCCAGATGTGTCATGTGCCACGTCGACACGATGCGCGGGCCGTACCAGTGCCGACGGAGTCCATGCGAGCCCGTTCGTCCGTTACGATGCCATTAATATCGTGCACATGCAAGTGCTGTTGCACAGTACGGCGCCGGCACTTGCTGTTGCACAAGACTGCATCAGCAAGTGCTGTTGCACAAGACACTCCAGTCAGTGGTCGCCAGCTAGGGGTCACCGAACTCAGCAAAGGTGACGCGCTGCATGCCACTGCGGAAGGAATGACTGTGAACGTGGCTTTCAACGGGGTGCAGGCATCACGGCTACGGCGCGTTGCCTGGCGCAAGAGTCGCTACAGCAACCCAAGCGGTAACTGCGTGGAGGCGGCCCAACTGCCTGCGGGCGCTGTGGCGCTCCGCAACTCACGGTACCCTGACGGTCCGGCACTGGTCTTCACCAGAGCTGAGTGGGACGCCTTTCTGCTTGGCGCGAGAGATGGCGACTTCGACGGCTCGGACACATGCTGAACCTCAGGTCTATACCTGTCGTACAGGGAGTTTTCGGCATGCCACTGCCGGTTAGGTCTTGCTTGTAGCCCAATGGCCCCCGTCCGTGGGAGACTCCATTGGTTGGATACTCCTTGATTGGCACCATCGCAGGGCGGGAGAGGACGCATGAGCATAGTCGGCGCGGATGGCAGCCCCGTACGCAGCTTGATCGCTGAACCGGGCTCCGGTGGGCCGACGGTCCTTCGTATCCTGCTTGGCGCCCAGCTCAGGAGGCTCCGCGAGGCTAAGCGCATCTCGCTGGAAGAAGCCGGGAACGTGATCCGCGCGTCCCATTCGAAGATCAGCCGGCTGGAGACAGGCCGGGTGGGATTCAAGGACCGCGACATCACCGACCTGCTGACCTTCTACGGCGTGGCGGACGAGGCCGACCGCCAGGCAATGCGTGATCTCGCCGCGCGCGCCAACGCGCAGGGCTGGTGGCACGACTATTCCGACGTGCTGCCGACCTGGTTCGAGGCCTACGTCGGGCTAGAGGAGGCAGCGACCCAGGTCCGCGCCTACGAGGTGCAGTTCGTCCCTGGGCTGCTGCAGACCGGCGAGTACGCACGCGCCGTGACGCTGCTTGGCTACCCGAACGCGCCCGCGCGCGAGGTCGACCGGCGCGTGGGCCTGCGGCTGGCCAGGCAGGTGGTTTTCACCAGGCCGACTCCGCCGAACATCTGGGTGGTGCTGGACGAAGCCGTGCTGCGGCGGCCGATCGGCGGTCCGGAGATCATGCGGGCGCAGATCAGGCACCTGATCGACATGGCACAGCGGCCGAACGTGACCATTCAGGTCATCCCGTTCCATGCTGGCGGTCACGCGGCCGCCGGTGGCCCGTTCAGCGTCCTCCGGTTCGCCGAGTACGACCTGCCGGACGTGGTCTACCTTGAGCAACTCGCCAGCTCGCTGTACCTGGACAAGCAGGAGATCGTCGATAATTACCTGATGGTCATGGATCGGCTGGCGGTGGAGGCCGCCACTCCGAGTACGAGCATCAGGACGATGCGCGCGCTGCTCAAGAACCTGTAGTCCGCGGCAGCGTGTCGATCACTTCTGAAGTAGCGCAGTTGCCGCCTTGCCGGAACGCCCGCCGCGAAGGCAGGAGCCGCACGGCGGAGGACGCGAAGGCGATTGACACGGTCGCACCATAGGTCACGCCCCGGACGATTCGCCTAGTAGGGCGCGGGGTTTCCAGTAGGACTGACCGCGTGCGATTATCACCTCGTGCCACTCCCGCCCTCGGCGAACCTGCTCCCGCCTGTGCTGTCACCCTGGCCGGTGACGAACTTGCAGGCGCCGCTGTGGCGTTCTATCGCGGCGTTCCGAATCGCCTCGGTCGCCTATGCCTCGATCTTGCTAGCCCTGGGCCGCACTCACTACACGCACTGGGGCTGGGCGTGGGCCGTGATCGCCTGGATGGCGATGTGGACTGTGGTCACCACGCTCCTTTACAAGGCGCCGCTGTACACCAAGCCGTCACGGAAAATGAAGGTGCTGCTGACCGCCGATCTCCTGGCGACCGTCGTGGCGGTGCTCACCACCGCGTTCGTCCAGAAGCCGGATTACATCAGACTCGGCGGCGTGCCCGTCACCGCTACCTGGCTGGCCGGCGCGGCGCTGGCCTGGGCGGTGGTCGGTGGCGTCCGGGCCGGCGCGGCGACCGCGATCATCATCGACGCCTGCGTGGTGGCGCTCATGCACCTCCCGGGGGGCACGGGGCCGTTCAACACAAACTTTGACGGCCAGGTCATTCTGCTGATGGCCGCGATGCTCAGCGGTTATATAGCCAAGCTGAGCAGCCGGGCGGAGGAGGCGATGCAGCGCGCCACCGAGATAGAGGCCGCGAGCCGTGAGCGCGAGCGCCTAGCACGAACCATCCATGACTCGGTGCTCCAGGTGCTCGCGATGGTACAGCGCCGCGGGGCTGAACTCGGGGGTCCGTCAGCGGAGATCGGCCGGCTGGCCGGCGAGCAAGAGGCGGCGCTGCGCGCTCTCATCACCGACGACAACAGCGAGCCTCCTCCCACTGGCGAGCTTGACCTGAACGCCCGGCTCACCCGCGACGCTCAAGCCCACGCGACGGTGATTACCCCGGCTGCTCCCGTTCTGCTAAATGAGCGAACAGTATGGGAAACCGCAGCAGCCGTCCGCGAGGCGATAGACAACGTGCGCAAGCATTGCGGCGAAAACGCGCGCGCCTGGGTGCTAGTCGACGACGAGGGCGCCGAAGTAAGCGTGACGATCAGGGACGATGGGCCGGGCATGCCGCCAGGCCGACTGGCCGAAGCGGCGGCCGAAGGCAGGCTCGGTGTCAGTCTCGCGATCACCGGCCGGATGCGCGACATCGGGGGTTCGGCTGATATCAGTAGCATTCCCGGCGCGGGAACCGAGGTCCGATTGCGGGTGCCGCGCAACGCCCAGAGCGAGGGCCAGCGCAATGGCCAGGCAGCCTTAAGGTGACGCGATGCGGGTAATGATCGTCGACGACCACCCCATGTGGCGCGACGCCGTCGGGCGCGATTTGACCGAAGCTGGATTCGAGGTCGTCGCGGCAGTCGGCGAAGGCGCCCAGGCGCTGCGCATCGCCGCCTCGGTGCGCCCCGACGTCGTCGTACTCGACCTGCAGTTGCCCGACCTGTCTGGCGTCGACGTCACCCGAGGTCTGGTCGCCGCGAACCCCGGCATCCGCGTGCTGATACTCTCCGCCAGCGGCGAACACCGCGATGTACTCGACGCCGTCAAAGCAGGCGCGACCGGCTACATGGTGAAATCCGCGAGCCGCACCGAACTAATCGACGCGGTCCGGCGAACCGAGTCGGGCGACGCCGTGTTCTCCCCCGGTCTACGCCGGCTTGGTGCTGGGCGAGTTCCGCCGCATGGCCGTGAGCCCGGACCCGAATACTCCACGGCTCACCGACCGGGAGGCAGAGATATTGCGCATGGTCGGCACCGGGTTGTCGTACAAGCAGATCGCCGAACGACTGGTCCTTTCGCACCGCACGGTGCAAAACCATGTGCAGAACACGCTCAACAAGCTTCAGTTGCACAACCGGGTTGATCTTGTCAGGTATGCGATCGAGCACGGACTGGATTCAGCGCCGGACTGAGCGGCTGACGGACTGAGCGGCTGACGGACTGAGCGGCTGACGGACTGAGCGGCTGACGGACTGAGCGGCTGACGGACTGAGCGGCTGACGGACTGAGCGGCTGACGGACTGAGCGGCTGCCCGGCCGCGCGCACCCGCACCCGCCTCGCCGCCAACGGCTGCACCGCCCGCAGGAACAGCAGCAACGCCGGTGTCGGCGAGCCGACGCTGGTGCCGTGGTGTAAATAATGCGGGGCTTTCCCGTCGTTTGACGCTGGGGTGGTTCGGTGGCACCGTGGCTAGCGCCGCAGGTGTCCGCTGACGTCGTGACCGGTTGGCGCGCTGGACCCGGGAGGTCAAAACGCGGTTTTGTTTCCGTGATCAAGGTTCCGGTCATGATCGCGGAGTCTGGCTGTCGTATGTCGCGGCTGAGACTCCGCGGTAACCGCGATTTCATGATCACGGAGACTCGCCGTCACCGCTCGCGGGGCGGGTGCCCGCCCCGACTGCCGACACTACGCCGGACCGGACGACAAAACCACCCCAGATAGGACATTCCGGCTTCCGAGGTGGCCCGACGCTGACGCTGGGGTCGCCGGCCAACGACAGCAAAGCGCACATTGCCGTAGCCAGAACTACTGCAACGGCCCAACGCTGCGGTTCGGGCGCAGTGACCAACGACAGCGACTGTTCAACGCTGCACACCAACTACAATCCCGATATGGCAACGACTGTGTCAACGCCGTGAATGTCCAGCCAGCTCATCGCTTAACTTCCTGGAGTTGAGTCCGGCCCAGCTCCAACGCCGCAGTCCGGGATCACAAAACAGAACACAATAAGGCTAGCTGGAACAACGCCTGCTTGGATTAGCGGCATGGATTTGGCTTCGGCGGACGCGCTTTCGCGTGATCGGCGACAGGATTCTGGGCGCCTGCCGTCTGAGACCGGGCTGACCAATGACGTCGGAGAGAACGGCGCGCAGGAGGTTTCCGCCGTTGAGCAGGCGGAAACTAAGGGTCGGCGGGGCCAGAGCGTTGGGCCAAATTCAGACCAAGCGGCACCTCCGGCTACCACCGAGGATCAGCGTTCCTGACGATCAATCCTGACAGCTTCAAAGAAGAGTTGGCGAAGCGTGGCTTGATCCCTGATGTTCCTGGACTCTCCCCGATGGGGGCATCAAGCCTCGCGCATGAGGAGTCATCCCACATCGCACGCATGCTGGCCGGACGAGCCTTGGCTGATGGCAAAACGTGATCTGGGATGTCACCTTGTCAACTCAAAAGTCGGCAGTGGGTCGCGTTGAGGAACTACGCGCCGCTGGCTATCAGCACATCGAGGGAATATTCGTCGACATTCCCATCGAGACCAGCGTCACAAGAGCAATCGAACGACACCGTCGCGGCAATGACAAGTACCTCGCTGGCGAAGGTTAGGCGGTCGCTACGTGTCGGAAGATATCATCCGATCGCAGACTGATCCTGACCATGGAAGCATCAACCGGGAAGCGTTTGAGAGCATCAAACACCAATTGACCTATTGGGCGATTTACGACAATTCGGTCGGCGGCCGATCCCCGATTCTCCTAGAGGAAGGGCGCCGTAAAGACCAAGATAGAACCCACGAACCGGAGAGGCTCGTATGACCAATGAGGTAAGCGACCTGCTTAAGGCCTTGCACGCAGGCCATATGACACTAGATGAAGTGGCCCAAAGGTTCAGGCAGCGTAAATGGCGACGTCCCGGACCTCGGGCTACGACCTACGAGGAACTCGCTAAGGCCGAGATGAAGGACCCGGAGCCATACCTCCCAGGATCATTCGACGATGTCACGCTCGCGTATCACAGAGGCGATCTCACCGACCAGCAGTACGACGTCCTCGCCCGGGCCATGGCACAGGCCAAAGGAGATGAAAGCGCATAAGTCTCTAGCTCAGGGCGCGACAGCGGTTGCCATGACCCGACGTATCAGGTTGAAGGTGTCCAGCGAGCGGACGGCTTCGTCGTGGAAGGACTGCAGCGCAGGGTCATCGCCGAAACTGAGCACAGCGGCCTCTTCCCACATGGATCGTTCGGCGGCCCGCCAGCGTGGGCGTTCCTGTACGTCGACGTCGCTAAAGCCGGCCGCCGCGAGCCCGGCACGGAGATTGACCTGGCGCAGCCGATCGGGCAGCCGCTCATCGCCTGGGTCAAATGGCTCCCAGCAGGTCAGCACGACCTTCCCGCCCGGCGCGAGAACCCGGCGTATCTCACGGTAAGCCGCATCCGACTGCGGCGCGAACTGGATCGCATCAACGCAGAGTAGGGCACCCGCTGATCCGGTATCCAACCCCGTTGCCGCCAAGTCCCCGACACGGAAATCCGCGGCACTGCCCAACCGCCGCGCCTGCTCACTGGCCTGGCGTACCGCTTCGGCAGAGAAGTCGACCCCGACCAGCCGGGCCCCGGTCCGCCCGGCGATCTCCAAGCCGTAGCCGCCGCGGCCACAAGCCAGGTCCACCAGCGTGTCCCCGGCCGCCAGCCGCAAGACCGCAGTGATCTCAGCGATCCCGTCCCAGCCCAGCAGGCTGGTAGACAACAGGTGGGGCGGCAACCCTAGATGACGCTGCTGGATCTCATCCTTAACCAGCGATCCCGCCATCGCGGCGTACCAGTTGTCGAAGTACTGAGCCAGCGCCGAAGCCGGATTCTCCACCCGCCTGTTCTGAGACACCCGGTCACCCTATCTAACGCAACTTTGGCAGTGACAAATCAGCGTGTCTTCCGCTATTTTGGGAACAAGAGTTCTAGAGAAACGGCATCGCCGGGATGATTGTGGATGCCGTGTTGGAGTTTGGTACTTGGTGAGTTGTTCTCCCGGCTGAGCGGCCCTCCGATTCTCAGGTTGCCCGTGAGTGATCAAGCTGACCGGATTGCTAATTTTGTGCCCATTTCATCATCTGATCATGGTGCACCAATGGGGATGGACGATCACGCTCAACGCGGACGGCACCACCACCGCCCGCAGCCCGCAAGGCCGCATCCTCCACAGCCATAGTCCACCCACCGCAGCCGCCCAGGCACGGCACCGGCGGCATGCCGTGATCTTGCCTGACGGCCTGTTAACCGAGCTGGTAGCGGAGCACGTCGCTGACGGCTTGGTATCCGAGCCGCTGGTAGATCGAGTTGGCGACTACGTTGCTCAGATTGGCGTTGAGCACGCAACGCAGGCCCTGCGCGAGCACACTGGCGGACAGCGCCGCCACGCCCGCACTCGCATAACCGCGCCCCCGCTGCTCTGGCGGGGTGTTGACGGCCTGGATCCGTGCCACCCCGGCCACGGCCTCGGTGCGCGCGGCCATCGACACCGGACCGTCGTCATCCCAGATCCAGACCTCCCCGGCCGCTAGCCGGCGCGTGACGAAGACCGCCGCCGGATCGGAACCGGCCCAGCCAGCACCGGCCTCGAACCCCGGCAACCAGGACAGCAGCAACTCCCGATCGGCCTGCGCCGCACGGCGCGGCCTTCCGTCCACGCCCTCTGGGAACCGCAGGTCCCTGACCTCGTAGAGCCGTTCTGTCGAGGTTGGCGTCGCAGCGCCCTTGCCCAGCCCGGCCCACGCCTCGGCGAAGCGGGAAGCGGTCGCGGCCGGACCCAGTACGCCGGGCAGCGCGACCCCGTCAGCATGGACGGCAACGGCGATGGCCGCCACAAGTTCCGCGGGCATCGGCGCCACTGCCAGCGGCGCAGATGCCGGCTGCTGCACGGCAACTCCGGCCGGCACCCCGTCAAACAGCCCGATCCAGTACCGGCCGGGTTCGCCATAGCGAATCGCATCCGCCAACTTGGTGCCGACCACGTTATATCCCACCGGGTCATCGGCCAGTAGGTCACCGGCCCGGCCGATCACCAGCCCTGGATCAGCGCTGACAAGAACCGCGGTGTTCATCTGACGCCGGACCCTCCGCGCTCGGGTGCCCAGACCGGCCTAGGACGATACAGCACAGGGCCTCAGCTAGCACCGTCGGGCAAGCAGCGCGCCGACGAGCCCGTATGCGAGGGCCAGGCAAGATCGCACATAACGTCGTGACTAGTGCGTGAGCAAGCTGGCCGCGGCGAGATAGCCGGCTCGTAGCGCGCTGGCGACCTGGCCGACCAACTCGTCGCCTGGCAGGAAGGACGGGTGGTGAAGGCTGAACGGCCCGCTGGTGCCCAGGAACATCATCAGCGTCGGCGCGCTGCCGGTGTAGTAAGAGAAGTCGTCGGCACCGCACGAGCGCAGCGAGGTTTCGACCGTGAACCCGGCTTCCCGTAGCCGAGGCCACGCCGCCATCGTCAGTGCTTCGTCGTTCACCAGCGCGGGCTCGCCTTGCTCAATAGTGACCGTGCCGTTGCAGCCGAACGCCAGGCAGGTGTGCTCCACCGTCTCCCGCAAGATCGCGTGCAGTCTGGGCCGATCGGCTTCGTCCAGCACGCGCAGGGTGCCGCGGGCGACGGCGGTGTGCGGGATGACGTTCGCGGCCTGGCCTGCCTCGATCATGCCGACGGAGATCACGACCGCGTGTGTCGGGTCAGAACGCCTGCTGACGATCTGCTGGATCGCGATCACGACCTGGCACAAGGTGGTGACCGGGTCGGCGGCTAGCTGCGGGTAGCCGGCGTGCCCGCCGGTCCCGGCGACCTTGATTTCGAAGTCATCGGTCGCCGCGTTGACCGTGCCGACCGTGGCGGCGACCGTTCCGGCGGGAAGCTGATGCTGCAAGTGCACGGCGATGATCGCGCTCGGCGAATGGGCGGCGAGCGCGCCGGACACCACGATGTCCTTAGCTCCGGACGGGATCGCCTCCTCGCGCGGCTGGAGCACCGCCAGCACCGGCACGGGCAGGTCAGCGACTCGCGCCGCGCGGCAGAACGCGACCAGCCCGGCCAAGTGCACGTCATGCCCGCAGGCATGCATGGCGCCGGTCCGCGACGCCCACGGCACGCCGGTCTCTTCCGCGATCGGCAGCGCGTCGAGTTCGGCGCGGACCGCGATACACGGGCCAGGACCGCCGATCCGCACCAGCCGACCGGTCTCGGCGACCACCGGCGCGTCCGGCACCCCGAGCGCGGCGGCGACTCGCGCCGCGGTTCGGTGCTCGGCGCCGGACGGCTCGGCGTCGCAGTGCAGTTCGTGCCGCAGCCCGATCGCCGCATCCAGTTCGGCGTCCAGGGCAGCAGCCAGGTCAGCAGCTTGCCCCGTGGTGGCTGGCACAGCGGTGGCTGGCCCCGTGGTGGCTGGCCCCGTGGTGGCTGGCCCCGTGGTGGCTGGCACGGTCACGCCAGCTCCAGGCGGTAGACCCGGGCGGCATTTTCACAACCAATTAGTTTCGAAACGTAATTCGCGTCCGCGCTCGACCACGCGCCCCCGGCGACGAACTCATCGGTCACCTTGGCCAGGTCGCGGCGGAAACCGACCGCGCCGAGGTAATGCAGCTCGGGCAGCCCGAACGCATCGGAGGAGTACAGCATCTTGTGAAACGGCGTGAGCTCAAGGGCCTCGGCGAGTACCCCCGCCGATCTTGCTCCGACGTGATTCAAGATCGCGCCCAGGTCCATGTACACGTGCGGGAACACGTTGGCCAGATATCCCGCCTCCCGATGAAACGGGTAGCAGTGCAGCAGCATGACCGGAGCGCCGGCGTCTTGCGTGGCGAGCAGGAAATCGTGCAGCAGGGATGGATTCGACCGGTGCAGCCGGACGTCGGTGTCACCGAATCCCACATGGAACTGCAGGGGCAGGCCGGTGTCTACCGCGGTCCAGATCAGGTGCCGCAGCAGCACCGGGTCCTCGATCCTGGTGCCCGCGCGCAGCGCCCGCCCGGCCGCCTGCGTCACCTCGGCCGCCGTCGGCCTGGCTGGATCGAAGTCAAACCCGTACCGGTAAGCAACGACCGACTTGTGACCGACTGGCTTCGCCGCCTCGCTCGCGCCCGCTAGCGCGGCCGCGAACGAGCCGGCGAACCCGGACGCGCTCGTCCCGCCTCGCAGCACCTGCTCAGCCACCGCTTCCAGCCGGACAACGTGCCGGGCCGGTGTCCCGCTCACCGCTTCCAGTTGCTCAGGCGTGGTGAGCCGGTCGCCCTGGAAGCCGGTGTCAACCAGCCACATGGACACCTCACCCGCCGTCAGCAACCGCCTGTTCACCTCGGCTGCGCCAAGCTCGACCCGCCTAGCCAGGTACTCATCGGCCGGAGCGAACGGTTCGAGGTCGAGCACTGGGGCGCACCACCGCCGGATCGTGACCCCAAGCTGGGTATCGAACATCGTCCGGCCGGGCTCCGCCCGCCCTTCCGTTATCAGCTCTTCGAAGCCGGCCCGGTCCAGGTCGCCCGTCACGACGCCATGGACGTGGTGGTCGATCAGCTTCACGCGCCCCCCTCGATCGTTCCTGCGAAAAGTGCGTCGTAGCGCGCCATCCGCTCTAGCGGCGTCACGCCGAGCCGGTCTACGAGCGCCGCGACCACCGTCTCAACCAGCGCCACGGCGGGCGTCAGCGCGTCGAACGGTGAAGGCGACTGCACGCTCGTCGTCAATATCACGTCGGCGTGCGCCGCTAGCGGCGACAAGTAGGGATCGGTGAACGCGATGAGCGTGGCGCCCTGCCGCTTCGCGATCAATGCGAGTCGCACGGTGTCGTGCTGGTAGCGGCGGTAATCGAAGGCGACGAGGATGTCGCCGCGACCGACGTCGAGCATCGAGCTGATCCGGTCCGCGGCCGACACCACGCGTATGTTCGGGCGCAGGATACGCAGGTGCGCGGCGAGGTACTCGGCGAGCATCGAGCTGAAGCGGCCGCCGATCAGCGTGACGCTGCGGCGCGGGTCGGACAGCAGCTTGACCGCGTAGTCGAACTCCGCCCTCGGCAGGCTGGCGAAGCTGGCCGCGATGCCCTCGCAGATCACTTGCTCGGACCGGGCCAGCGCGTCGGGTTGGTCAGGCGCCCCATGCAAAGAAAGCGGCGACGACAACCGTGCCGAGACCTCGGACTTCAGCGCCTGCTGGAAGTCCGGGTAGCTGTCGAAGTTCAGCTTGCTGATCAGCCGGAGCACGGTCGGGGCGCTCACGCCAGCGTCGGCGGCGAGTTTGGCCACCGGTTCGAGACCGCGCACCGGGTAGTCGGCGAGCAACACCCGCACAATTTTCCGCTCTGCTGGTGTGAGGTGCGCGACCTGTAGCCGCTCGGCGACCGTCACCATCGCCAGCGGGTGCGCGCCACCACGTCGTCCGGGCTGGAGTCGGCGAATAGCTCGATCTCGGCCCGGCGGACCGCGAGCATGGCCTCGAACAGTGGATCGCCCATCGCTTCCCGCAGCACGTCGCTCGCCTCGAACGCGTCGGCGGCCTCGGTCAGCGACTGCGGCAGCCGGACAATGCCGCGCCTACGCAGTTCGTCCTCGCTAAGGCCGCCCGGGTCTCCGATGACCTCCTCGGGCAGCGAACCGGTGCCAGCCAGCCCAGCGGCAAGCATCGAGCCGACCACCAGGTACGGGTTCGCGGCCAAGTCGAAGCACTTGACCTCGAGGTTCGCCCGGATGTCGTGCTCACCGGTCGAGCCGGTGACCAGCCGCAGCGCGGCCTCTCGGTTCTCCCGGCCCCAGCACTGGAAGGCACCGGCCCAGTGGGACGGGACGAGCCTGATGTAACTGGCCACGCTCGGAGCGCCGACGGCCAGCAGGGCCGGGAGCGCGTTCAGAATCCCGGCCGCGAACGCTTCGCCTTCGGCGGTCAGGCCATACCGGCCGGGGCCGCCGGTCAGCAGGTTCGTCCGGTTGCGCCACAAGCTGAGGTGCACGTGGCCGCCATTGCCGACGTAACCGGCGATGACCGACGGGGCGAACGACGCCTGGAATCCATGCCGCTGCGACACGGCCCGGATCGTCTGGCGGATCAGCACGCTGTCGTCGGCAGCGCCGACCGGGTCGTTTGGCGCGACCGAGATTTCCATCTGCCCGGCGGCGTACTCGGGGTGGAACTGTTCGACCACGATGCCCTCGCGCTCGAGCGCCTCGACAACCTCGCGCGCGTAGTCGGCTAGCTCGATGATCCGCGTCATGCCGTACGCCGGTCCTTCGCAGGCCGGGATGAACGTACTGGGGTTTGTAGCAGAGTCCTCCGTGCCGACGGCCCACTCGACTTCGAAGCTGAGCTGCGCGGTGAGGCCCTTGGCAGCGGCGAGGTCGGTCATCTTGCGGGCGAACGTCCGCTGGCAGCCCGGGTAGTTGCGGCCCTCCTGGGTGAACCGGTCAACTGGCGCGAACGCCCAGCCGTGCTGCGCGGCCAGCGTGGTAACCCGGTGCAGGTCCGGGATCAGGCGGAGGTCGCCACCTGGGCCGCCGATGTGCTTGCTCGTGGTGATGGAGTCGTCGACGACGAACACGTCGAAAACCGGGGACATGCCGATGCCCCAGCCGGCGGCTCGTTCGAATCTGGACAATGGAACGGTCTTGACCCGGGTAATGCCCGAGTTGTCGACCCAGCACAGAGCCACCATGCTGACGCTGGCGTCGTGCAGCTTGACCACGACCTCGCTGGCGGCTTCCGTGCGCTTGATTCGTTCGTCGACGCTGAGCGCGATCGGGCCGTCGACTGTCCAGGCTGTCATGGTCGGAAACGTTACAGTCGCGGCTAATCGCCGGTCAATGCGTACCGAATGTTAGAGCGATGTTAGACCTCGTCCGGGGTGGTCGGACGGCATGACCGTGAAGCCTTGCTGCTACCGCAACGCATGGCATCACGGCCACACCGCCCGCCCTAGGCGAGGCTAAACGCCTGGATCGCTCCTGGCCCAGCGCTGATGTCAGCCGATTGGAGCGATGGCATCGACGGCGCAGTTGGGGGCGCACGCAGCGTGGGCCGCGGCTGCCGACTATAGCCCAATGCCGCTTGGGGCGCGCAGATCAATAACACGCCGTTTCCGCCTGTGAGCGGTGCCGCTAGGGCAGGGGTGGCCTATCCTGCACCGATCGCCGTCCCTTCCGCCCACCCTGCCCGGCACGATCCCGCCCTGTCGTCCCGGAGCTGTCGCCAGCATCCCGAGCCGGACCTGTCGTCCCTAAGTAAGCTGTCGCAAGAGCAGCAACACAGGGCCGGCGTTGTCGTCCGGAACCGGGGTCCGGCAGCAACAACGGGACGACGTTGCTGCCCGCGGCCGCCGCACCACCCGCCCCGGACGGCAAGGCCCGCACTGACCGGCCGCCCCATCCCTCACCCCGGGCCCGCAGCCTCCTCGCCGGGGCACAGATCGCGCAGCTCAGCCACCACCCCTAGCACACGGCGAGCCGGTGGTTACGTTTGTGTGATGAGTCGGTCGTCACCCGCAGCAACAATAGTGATGGTGGTGGTGCCTGCCTCAAGGTTGCCACCAACCTGCCGGGCGTGGTCGCCATCCGAGACTCGAAGGACCACGACGGGCCGAGCATCATTGTCGCCAGTGATGGCTGGCAAGCGCTCGTTAGTGGAGTGCGCGACGGTGAGTTCGAGCGTCGATCGCCTCGCTGAGTCCTTCTTCTTATATCGAGAGCTCTTATGATGGCGCACACACTGCCGAAAGAGGCAAAGGTGTCGGCCCTCGTAGTGGCGGGCTCTTAACCGTAATGGTCGCGTTAGTGTACTGGTACTGCCAGCCACTATGCCCGTTGGCCTGGTAATCAATACGCACCCGCTTCAGGTGGTAAACACCCGGCTTGTCGAAAGTAAAAGCCAGTACCACCAGCCAGGGAGGAATCGAGTGCGGCGGGAAGGACACCGAGTTCAGGGCATGCGGCTTGAACTGCTTCGGGCACTCTTTATACAACACGCCGGCCTGAGAGATTATCCCCGCCCCGTCCGCGAAGGAGTAGGCGAGCACATTCAGCATGTGCAATGCCTTAGGCGGATTGACGAACCTCACTGACGTGATCCGCACCTGGTGGTCTGACTGATTGTGCAGCCAGCTGGTCGACAGGCCAATATCTTCCGGCTCCAGCGTTCGAGTGGGGAAGGCTGACGTGAAGCCGGAGAAGACCGTGAACACGCCCTGCTGGCCGCCAGAGCAGCCAGCGATCAGCAGGAGCATCGCTAGAGCCGTCAACCGGCCCAGCTTGCGTGTGTTAATAGCTCCACTCTACCTGCGGGTTATGGGCGAGGTTGGCGTCAGTTGTAGCAGATCGTGCCCGAGGATGGCTCGCATGATGTAGTGGGCACCTACCTGCAGAAGGGGCCCGAGGTGGTCAAGGGGGTCCACATATTGCTGAGGGTGGCAGTGGTGTCGGACCAGGCAATGGTGGGCCGCCGACGGTAAAGGTGGCGTTGAAGTTCTGGTATTGCCAGCCTGCGTGCCCGCTGGTCTGGTAGTCGATGCGGACCCGGTTTAGATGGTAAGTGCCTTGCTTATTGAGGATGAACGCCAGTACCACGAGCCATGGCGGGTCCGAGCGAGGTGGGAATGTCACCGAGTCCAACCCATGGGGCTTGAACTCTCTTGGGCACTCCCTGTATAGCACGCCTGCTTGGGAAATAATTCCCCCAACCGTGTCCTTATAGGAGTAGGCAAGCACGTTCAACATATGCAGCGCTTTGGGCGGATGGACGAATCTGACCGAGGTGATCCGTACCGAATGGTCTGACCGGTTGTGCAGCCACGCGGCGGACAGGCCGATGTCTTCGGGTTCTAGTGGATGAGTGGGAAATGCTGATTGGAACCCGGAGTCAATGGTGAACACGTCCTGCTGGCCGCCGGAGCAACCAGCGACCAGCAGGAGCATCGCCAGGGCCGTCAGCCGGCCCAGCTTGCGTGTGTTAATAGCTGTACTCTACCTGCGGGTTATGGGCGAGGTTGGCGTGATTGCCCGATACCAGTGAGTACGTTTGCGTGATGAGCCAGCCTTATAGCTCTGGGCCACCATGACGCTGTGGTTGGTCTCGGCCTTGATCCCGATGCCGAACACTGATACGCCGACTGGCGCGCCTCCATCTTTCCGGACTGCGGATCCTTTAGGATCCTCGGCTGGAAAGGATCGGTCAATTGCCTGGAAAACGAAAGAATTATTCCCCGGAGTTTCGTGAAGAGGCCGCCCGGATGGTGATCGAGACGTCGCGTTCTGTGGCGGAGGTGGCCCGCGAGCTCGGCGTGGTGGAAACATCACTGGGGAACTGGGTGCGAGCGTACCGGGAAAAGCACGCGGAAAACGAGCCGCCGCTGCAGGTCTCCGAGCGGGCCAGGCTCCGGGAGCTGGAGCGGGAAAACCGGGAACTGCGGATGAAGAACGAGTTCCTGTCAAAAGCAGCGGCGTACTTCGCAGCGGAGCATCGGTGAGCGAGCGGTACGGGTTCATCGACGCGGAGTACGCCTCGGGCCGGTTCGCTCCGGGCATCACGCAGATGTGCGCATGGCTGGGAGTATCCAGATCAGGGTTTTATGAATGGCGGTCACGGCCGGAAAGCGCCACCGCGAGAAGACAGCAGCGGCTCGGCCGGCTGATCACCGCGATATTCGAGGATTCCGACGGCACCTACGGGTACCGGCGGGTCGCGGCGCAGCTTGCGCGGCAGGGCACAGTGGCCGGGCCCGAGCTGGTCCGCCAGCTGATGCGCAGGCTGGGCCTGGTCGCCTGCCAGCCGCGGCCGTGGCGGCCGTCCACGACGCAGCAAGGGGCGGCCGGGCCGATCCCGGACCTGGTGCAGCGGGACTTCACCGCGGAAGAGCCGGGGCAGAAGATGGTCGGCGATATTACTTATATCGCCACGTGGGAGGGCTGGGAATATCTGGCGACAGTGATCGACTGCGCCACGCGCAAGGTCGTCGGCTGGGCGATGGCCGATAATTACAAGACGCCGCTGATTACCGCCGCGATCGAAATGGCGGCGCGTAATACCGATCTCCCCGATGGCGCGGTGTTTCATTCGGATCGGGGAAGTAATTATACCTCGGCGGAGTTCGCGGCCGTGCTGGAACGGCTGGGAATCCGGCAGTCGGTCGGCCGGACCGGGATCTGCTTCGACAATGCGCTGGCTGAATCTTTCAACGCGGCAGTTAAAGTCGAGCGGGTGCACCGGACCGTCTACCCGACCCGGCAGAAAGCACGGAAAGATATTGCGCGGTACATCGAGATCCGCTATAATCGCAAGCGTCTTCATTCGGCACTCGGTTACCGGACACCGCAAGAGGTTCATGACGAGTACCTGAATCGGCAGCTCGCGGCATGAAATAATTCAAATATAGCTGTCCGGAAAATGCGAGGCGGCCCAGACTCCATAGGTAACTCCGCCGTCGCGGAAGGACCGCTTAGCGTCGCACTAATTGCGGACGAGGTCATGGTGTGAGCCCGCATACTGCTGACGGTGGCAGCGGTGTCGGGCCGGGCAGTGGCGCACCTTTGACGGTGATGGTGGCGTTGGTGTTCTGGTATTGCCAGCCGGGGTGGCCGTTGGTGTAGTAGTCGATGCGTACCTGGTTGAGATGGTAGGTGCCTGCCTTCGCCAAGGTGAACGCCACTACGATCAGCCACGGTGGGTCTGAGTGCGGCGGGAAGGTCACCGAGCGCAGGATGTGGGGCTTGAAATCTCTCGGGCATTCTTTTGGCAGTATTCCGAGTTGAGCGATTATTCCGCTGCGCGTGTCGTTGTAGGAGTAGGCGAGCACGTTGAGCATGTGCAGGGCCTTGGGCGGACCGACGAATCGGACTGAGGTGATCCGTACTGAGTGGTCGGCCTGGTTATGCAGCCAGGCACCGGACAGGCCGATGTCGTCAGGTTCCAGAGGATGTGCCGGATAGGCGGACTGGAACCCGGTGTCAGGGGTGAACACGTCCTGCTGGCCGCCGGAGCAGCCAGCTGCCAGCAGGAGCAGCGTCAGGCCGCAGTCCGGCCCAGTTTGCGTATTTTAATAGCTGTACTCTACCTGCGGGTTATGGGCGAGGTTGGCGTTATTGCCCCACACCCAATGGTTGCGTTTGCGTGATGAGCCGGCCTTGTAGCTCTGCGCGACCATGGTGCTGTGGCTGGTTTCGGCCTTGATCCCGATGTCGAATACCGATGCGCCCACCCCATAGGTATGCCATTGCCCATGCCGACTTGAGCGTTGCCGTTAGTGTCTAGCGCAAGAAGACTTCATGGTAGTCCGCATACCGCCGAAGCTGGCAGCGGTGTCGGTCCCGGCAGGGGCGGGTTCTTGACTGTGATAGTCGCGTTGGTGTTCTGGTACTGCCAGCCGGAGTGTCCGTTGGTCTGGTAGTCGATGCGGACTCGGTCCAGGTGATAGGTTCCAGGCTTTTTCATGGTGAACGCTAGTATCACCAGCCACGGCGGGTCTGAGTTCGGCGGGAACGTAGCCGCAGGTAGGCCGTGTGGTTTAAACCACTTGGGGCACTCCATGGACAGTACACCCCCTTGAGAGATGATTCCGAGTCCGTGGGTATCCTTGTAGGAGTAAGCGATCACATTGAGCATATGCAGTTCCTTGGGCGGGTTGACGAACCGCACCGAAGTAATCCGCACCTTATGGTCGGACTGGTTATGCAGCCACCCGGCCGACAACCCAATGTCGTTGACTTCCAAGGTCTGTGTCGGGAAGGCGGATTGGAACCCGGAGTCAATGGTGAACACGTCCTGCTGGCCGCCGGAGCAGCCAGCGACCAGCAGGAGCATCGCCAGGGCCGTCAGCCGGCCCAGCTTGCGTGTGTTAATAGCTGTACTCTACCTGCGGGTTATGGGCGAGGTTGGCGTCATTACCCCATACCAAGTGGGTACGTTTGCGTGATGAGCCAGCCTTATAGCTCTGGGCCACCATGACGCTGTGGTTGGTCTCGGCCTTGATCCCGATGCCGAACACCGACGCGCCGGCCCCGTAGGTCACGCCGCTGCCGACGCTGAGCGTGAATTGACCGCCGCGAAACACGCCGTCGATGCGTCCAGGATGGTGGTGAAAGGTGTATTCGTACCGTGTCCGCCCGTCAAGGTTGATGACGTTCTTGCCCGGCTTCCACAGTTTGAAGCCGTGGCCGGGATCGTACAGGCCCTCCTCGTCGACTTGCCGCCAGTTGTCGCAGATCGTGCCTCCGGGGATTTCTCTGATGATGTAGCGGGCCAGCCGGTATTTCAGCGAGATGACCATCTCGTGTGAGTTGAACGAGCCGTTGCTCGGGAACCCCATGGTCAGCGAGCTGCTGCTGGAGAACTGATCGTAACCCTGGAAGGTAAACGGTCCGGCACTGAAGGAGGCGTAGCTGCCGATGTTCGACGTCGCGCCCCTGGTGTAGGCCACGCCGCCGGAGGCGTTCCAGTAGGCGTGCCACTCCCCGACCGCAGTGTAGGAATGGCCGCGGTGCAGCACCCTTTGCAGCAGCGGGGGGCCGCAGCCAAAGCGGCCGCAGCAGTCGCGGTGCGCTTTGGATCTGGTCGCCGCCGCGGTCAGCCGCATCATCATCGGCATCGGGGTGTCCATGCTGGTTTCGGTGTGCATGGCCGGAGTGCCGACCCAGGCTGACTCGACCGCCAGCGCGAACGACGAACCCGAAGTCACGATGGCGTCTGTGTTGAGGTACCCCATGTTTGCGACCGCCGCTTGCTGGGCGGCCTTGGGAAGCGAGGCATATGGCGGCGCGGGCAATGACCAGGTGCCGTTCTTGCCAGTGGTGGCGGTGCCGATCAGCGTTCCCTGGCTGCCGCTGTTTCCCGGCATCGCATAGACCTTGACCATCGCGCCGCTGACCGTATGCCCTGCCGCGGTGACGACTTTCCCTGAGAAGATCTGCGGGTGGGCGGTCCTGGCGACGGCCTGCGCGGTGCTGACCGGGAGCAGGGGGACGGCCGCTGCGAGCGCGGTCGCCAGGCAGCCGGGATGGCCAGTTTCCGATAGCGAGCTAACATTCGCACTTCCTTCCTCAAATGGTGATTATGTGTGACAAGCGCTACCGCAACTTGCGGGCCCCACAGCCCGAAGCGCCTTGCCGATAGGCGCAAACCAGCCAGGCCAGCGAACCACTTCATGCCTCCATTGATGAGCAGCGGCAGCGACAGTCTGATTACAAAGAGCTAAATGTCAGTACTTTTGATGCACCAATTCCATGCCAAAAAGATGACAAGAAATGACACTTCTTGCAGAGCTTTATATGTCATCTAGAGCTATGAGACCTATAGCAAATTCGTAGTAACCCGGCGAAGCCCTTCAATGACAGCGGCCTGGCACCGATGCCTAGGGCGCTCGACGATCCTCCGCGATCTGCACGACAATCCTCGCCCCCACTCAGGCGAGGGGTTACCAGCCTCGGAGGTCGATTGGCCAGGTGTCGATTACGTCTTCGCCTCGAAAGAGATACGCCTGCTCGTGGTAGGCCATTGTGGGGTCTACGTGAGCCGGGATGAGCATGACGTGGGTGCCGACTGGTTTTGGGGGCGCGAACGTTGTGTGTTCGTCTGAGCAGAACCAGATGCTGGTGTTGTCCGAGGCTAGTGCTGGGTTGCCGTGGTCCATGCCGAAGCATTTGAGGCCGGCGTTGGCTACTGACCAGGCTTCGGCGGTCGAGATTACCGTGGCCAGGACGTAGAGGGCTTGCTTGAAGGGCAAACCGAGCCGCCCGTAATCCGTATCCATCAATGCGTACGAGCCTGCCTGGATTTCGTTGGCCCAGGTGTTGATCTTGTAGGTGCCGGTGCCGCCTGCGGAGATTAGGTCACCGCCTACGTCGCCGTGCGCCGCTAGCAGTTGTTCCATGGATTGTTGGCATTTGGCTGTTCGTTCAGCGGCGTCTGCTAGGCCTACGACGTGGCCTTCGTAGCCCATGACGCCTCGGACTCGCAGTCCTCGGCTGCGGGCTAGGCCGGCTAGGTGGCCGGCCTTGTCCGGGGGGATGCCGCAGCGCGGCAGACCTACGTTGACGTCGATCAGGACTTCGCGGATGCCGCCCGTTACGGCTGCGTCGATCGTTTCCGGAGAGTCGACGGCGACCGTCACTCGGGCGCCGTCATCGACGAGCCTGCCTAGACGGCGGGTATCGAGGACCTCGTTGGCCAGGAGCAGGTCGGCGGCCAGGCCGGCGGCGGCCATGCCTTCGCATTCGCGGATCGTGGCGCACGTGAACGCTTCGTGACCAGCCTCGGCCTGGCGTCGGGCCAGGGCCGTGCACTTGTGGGCTTTGACATGGGGGCGCAGCCTCTGCCCCGGCAGGGCGGCGGCCATTTCGGCGAGGTTGTGGCCAAGGGCGGCCTCGTCGATGAGGAGGGCTGGAGTGGGGAGGTCGGCAATTTTCATCTAGAGGTATCTGCGCTGGTAGGAGCGGACGGCTTCATAGGCCTGGCGTGCTTTGGTGACGGACTCTAGTTCGGAGACTTCGGCGATGGGGACGTCCCACCAGGAGTTGCTGTCCGAGGCCGGGACCAGCAGGTCGGTCTCGATACTGCAACCTTCGATCAGCCGGTGCTCGGCACCGTCCCGCTCGCTGTACTGGCCAGTGAGGAATGCCACGATCGCCTGCCCGACGGTCAGCCTCATGTCCAGGTTTCCCTGATCCAGGCGTGGGCCGGGTCATCGCAGATCAGCCACCGCCGCTGCGCTGGGCCGGCCATCACGTTCAGGTAGTACATGTCGTAGCCGGGCACCGCCATCGCCGGCCCGTGCCAGCCGTATGGGACGAGCACTTGGTCGCCCGACCGGACCTCGGTGAGCACGTCGATCGGCCGCTCGTCGCTGCTGTAAGCCCGCATGTACCCGATCCCGGACTCCCCGATCTGCGACTTTCCGATCTCCGACTTTCCGATCTGCGATAGTCCGATTTCGAAGTAGTAGATCTCTTCGAGGATTGACTCTTCGCCGGGGCGGTCTTGGTCGTGTTTGTGGGGCGGGTAGGAGGACCAGTTCCCGGCCGGGGTGATCACCTCGCAGGCCAGCAGTTTGTCGGCCTCGAACGTGGTCTCCATGCAGAAGTTGCGGACGTAGCGCAGGCACGATCCCGCACCGCGCGGTTCGATCGGCACGTCGCCGGCCGGCCCATACTGGAACGGCAGGTCCCCGCTGGCCTGCGCACCAGGCAGCGCGATCTTGCCCGTTCCGGTCAGCATGGCGGTCGCCCGCCGGGGCAGGTACGCGAAATCGGTCGCGCCGTCGAACACGCTGGCCCGGCCGGCCAGGTCTAGCTCCTGCCCGCCACAGCGCACCGAACAGGAGCCAGCCAGCGGCAGCACCAGCATCTCCTCGGTGCCGGTCGCGATCTCCTGCGCGCCGTCCAGATCAAGCACCCGCAGCGACGCCCATTTCATATCCCAGCCTCCTAGTGATTACCGCCGACCGGCGGCCGTGCCGGGCCCCTCGCTGCCAGCGAGCTTGAGAACGCCCCGCAGCGTGGGCCCCTTGCTGTCGCAGTAGCGACGTCGTGGGCCCCTCGCTGCCAGCGGGCTTGGAACCTCCCGCGCAGCGTGGGCCCCTTGCTGTCGCAGTAGCGACGTCGTGGGCCCCCTGCTGTCAGCGGGCTTGGAACCTCCCGCGCAGCGTGGGCCCCTAGCTGCCGGCATGGCGACAGCTAGGCCGCTAGGGGCCCACGCTGCTAGGGAGGGCTCGGTTCAGCCGGTCGAGCAGGAGGGCGCAGGCGTGGACGGTGCGCACGTGCGGGACCGGCACGCCGAGCCGATCGGCTAGCTCGACCACGGCGCCCGTCATGCAGCCGACCTCAAGCCGCTTGCCTGCTTCCAGGTCCTGCAGCATCGAGGTCTTGTGGTCGCCGACCGCGAGGCCGGCCTCCAGCCGCCGGTCCAGCGACACAGGGAACTTGACTCCCAGCAAACCAGCCACCTGCGCGCACTCAAGAAACACCGCGCGCAGCAGGTCGACCATCTCGGGCAACTCGGCCAGTTGCCCGAGAGTCGCCCGGGTCAGCGCCGTGATCGGGTTGAACGCCACGTTCCCGGTCAGCTTCAGCCAGATCTGATCAGCCAGCTTCGACTCGACCGGCGCCCTGAGCCCGCCCGCGGCGAACGCCGCCGAGATCGCCTTGCACCGATCGCTTACCTCACCGGACGGTTCCCCGATCGTGAACCTAGTCCCCTCGATGTGCCTGATCACCCCAGGCTCGACGATCTCGGTCGAGCTGTACACAACGCAGCCGATGTTGTGCTTGGCCGGGATGGAGGCGGCGATCACACCGCCCGGGTCGACGCTCTGCAGGCCGGGCTGGTACCACCACGGGATACCGTTCTGCGCCCAGATCGCGGCGGCGTCCGGTGCCAGCAGTTCGCCGAGCCGAGGTGCGATTTCGGGGAGGCTGTACGCCTTGAGGCCCACCAGCACCACGTCGGCACCGGCCACGGCGGCGAGGTCGTCGGTCACCGGCGGCCGGGCGGCGAAGTCACCGCGCGGGGACAGCACCCGGACCCCGTCCCGCGCCATCGCCGCCAGATGCGCGCCGCGCGCGATCAGCGTGACGTCGGCGCCGCCGCGCGCGAGCGCGGCTCCCACGTACGCGCCGATCGCCCCAGCGCCGAGCACCACGAACCGCACGGCTAGCCGCCCTGCCCTGGCTCGTCCGGCCGCTCAGCCGAGCCCGCCCGCTCAGCCGAGCCCGCCCGCCCAGCCAAACCTGCCCGCTCAGCCGAGCCCGCCCGCCCAGCCGGCTCGTCTAGCTCGGAGATGAACTCCGCCACCCGGCGGCGCTGGACCTTGCCGGTGGCGGTGCGCGGGATCTGGTCAAGAATCCGGATGCTGGCCGGCACCTTGAACGACGCGAGCTGTCCCCGGCAATGGTCGATCAACGCTCTGGCATCGACCTCGGCGGTCAACGTGACCGCGGCCCCGACAAGTTCACCGTACTTGTCATCGCTGACACCGAAGCAGACCGCGTCTCGCACGGCTGGATGGCCAAGCAGCACCTGCTCGATCTCGATCGGGGAGATGTTCTCGCCGCCCCTGATGATCATTTCCTTGATCCGGCCTTCGAGGTACAGGTACCCATCGCGCAGCACGCCGAGGTCGCCGGTGCGGAACCACTCGCCATAGAACGCCTCGGCCGTCGCCGTTGGGTTGGCCACGTACCCGGACATCACCCCCGGCCCGCGGATCACTACCTCGCCGACCTGACCTTCTTCCAGCAGCGCCCCAGCCCGGTCAGCGATGCCGATCTGCGTCCCGGTCCGCACCCCGACCGAGCCGGGGATCCTCGCCGCCGGCGGCAGCGGGTTGGACGACATCTGGTGGCTAGCCTCGGTCATCCCGTAGGCCTCGAGCATCGGCACGCCGTAGGCCTGTTCGGCCCGGTCGAGCAGCGCGGGCGACAACGCCGAACTGCACGACCGCGCGAAGCGCAATGACTCAAGTGAGCCAGAACCCGCGTCCAGGATCATCTGGTGCAGCGTCGGCCCCGCCGACAACCAGGTGGCGCGATGCTCGCGGGCCTGCTCCCAGAACCGCCTCGGCGTGAACCGGCGCGGTACGATCACCGACCCGCCACTGCTGAGCGTCGCGAACGTGGACGCGAGCAGCCCATGCACATGGAACAGCGGCATCACGCAGAACGACACGTCATCGCGCCCGAGCCGGTAGTGCGCCGCGATGGTCCGGGCCGAGGCCACCAGGTTGCGCTGGAGCAGCGGTACCTGTTTCGGGCGGCTGGTCGTCCCGCTCGTGTGCAGGACGACTGCCACGTCGTCCGGCTGGCCTGCTTCGGCACTGGCCACGGAAGAAATTTCCGCGCCCTGAAAAAAAAGTCCGGGGGGACCGTCATCGCTTGCTTGCACCATGATCACCGGGACCGAGCATCCTTCGGCGGCGCCGATCGCGGCTTTAATACCCGACACCAGCAGGAACCTTGGCGCGATGTCGGTCAGGTAGAAGGTGAACTCGGCCTCGGTGTAGGCCGGGTTGAGCGGCGCCGCCGCCGCGCCGAGGGCGGTGATCGCGAGGAAGAGCTGGATGTACTCGGGGCCGTTGGGCAGGCTGAGCGCGACCCGGTCGCCTCGGCGGACACCGGCGGCGGCGAGCCGTCCGGCCAGGGTGTCGACTAGGTCCGCGAGGCGGCCGTAGCTCAGCACACTGCCGTCCTCGCCGACGACCAGCGCCGGCGCCTCCGCGCCGCCTTGGAGCAGCGCACTCAGTGTCTCCACTTAGCCTCCTTGCCAGCTCGCCAGGCGACCTCGGCTTGGCCGGTCGGAGTCGACGGGGGTCCCAGCACGAATGGCCAGATCTCCTCGGCGATCGAACGCCAGTTAGCGGTCGCCGTCATTTCGCCGAGTACGGCGAAAAGGCCGAGGTTGATTCGCTGCAACACGACGTATGAGCGCGGGATCGCCACGTAGGTGGCGACCGGGCTGCGCACATCGAAGAACCTGCGTACCACAGCCGACGCGTAGTCGCCGGTCATGGTGACCGGCTCGGCCTTGCGGATCGTGGCGTAGAACACAGCGAGGTGCTCGATGACGTCCTCGGTGGACAGCGGGGCGTCGGGGCGCAGGAACCCGGCGGTCACCATGCTGCGCCTGAACTCCTCCGGATCCTCATTCACGCACAGGTTCTTCGCCATGTTCATCAGCGGCAGCAGCTCGGTGTCGGTGAAGTGCTTGACCAGGCCGAAATCGAGAAACGTGACCTTGCCGTCGCCGTGAAACAGGTAGTTGCCCGGATGCGGGTCGCCGTTGAACGCGTGCAGCTCGTACAGGCTGCGGAACACGAACCGGTAGATCGTCTCGGCCGCCAGATCCCGCTCGGGCTGCGACCAGTCCGCCAGGTCGGCGAACCTGGCACCGACCGCGAGCTCGCTGGTGACGAGGCGCCGGGTAGATAGCTCGGGAAGCACGTTCGGCACGATGATCGTCGGGTGGCCCTGGTAGTACCGCGCGAACAGGGCCTGGTTGTCCGCCTCGCGCCGGTAGTCGATCTCTTCGAGCACCCGCTCACGCAACTCGGCGAGCAGCGCGTCGACGTCCTGGCTCGGCGCGGTGATCCGCAGCATCCGCCGCAGCAGCGCAACGTTATCGAGGTCGGCGGCGATCGCCTCGGCGATGCCGGGGTACTGCACTTTGACCGCGACCGCGCGCCCGTCGTGGGTGATCGCGCGGTGGACCTGGCCGATCGACGCGGCCGCGATCGGCTCGGGGTCCCACTCGGCGAACGCGCGTTCCGGCGGCTGGCCTAGCTCCTCCGTCACGACCGTGGCGGCTAGCTGCGGGGTCATCGGCGGGACGCTGTCCTGCAGCCGGCTCAGAGTCCGCCGCACCGCCGGGGACAGGCCCTCGTCGATGTAGCTGGCCATCTGGCCGATCTTCATCAGGACGCCCTTCATCGCGCCGAGGGTCTCGGCGACGTCCTGCGCGGTCTCCAGGGCTAGGTCCTGGCGAAGCTGCTGCCTGGCGTCGCCGGCAGCGGCGAACAGCTTCGGCGCGCTGCTCGCGTACCGCGCGCCGCCGCGGGCGACCAGGTTGACCGCCGCGATGCCGCGTTCGAGCCGTACGCGGCCATGGCGCCGGCCGTTGGTCAGGCTGCCGTGTGGCGCACTGCCGTGTGGCGCACTGCCGTGTGGCGCACTGGCCCTCCTGGCTCCCCGGACCACGTACCCGACAAGCGCGCCGAGCCCGGCCAGTGCCGCGACAGCCAGCAGCCTTCTTCTCATGGAGCCAGCGTACGTACCCCGCTTCAGCGCGCTGCTCCCGGCCTTTGCCGGAATATCCGCGCAACAAGTGGTTTCCGATGCTAAAAGTTGACGCGGGGAGGGACACATGAACTCTTGGGCACGGCTGATCGCGGTCGGCATACTGATGATCGTTCTCGCGGGATGCGGCCAAGCATCGTCGTCTACGCCAGGCCCGGCTGTCACCGTCACGGTGACGCAATCGCAGCCGCCGAGCAGCCAGGGGGGCGGCGGGCTAGGTCAGGCGCCGAGCTCGTCACCGACGTCCGCGCCGCCATCTTCCGCGGCGCCGGCCACTGACGTCGGCGTGTGCGTCACTCCGGTGGTGACTTGCAACGGCGAGCTAAAGAGTCAGCCGACCCAGATCATCCTGTCCGGTGACGGCACCGCCTTCGTGACCGCTCTGACCTGGACGGGCTGGGGTCTGGAAGGCGCCACCGGCCACGGCACGCTCAAACTCGATAACTGCGACCCGAACTGCGCTCAGGGTTCGCTCACCAGCTATGTGGCCACGATAGTGCTATCGAAACTGACTCCCTATACTGGCGGCGCCGCCTACGCGGACATGCTGGTCGACGCGGCCGGTTCACCGTTCGGCACCAAGAGCTACAAGCATTTGGCACCTTAGGACCGGGCTGCCCGCACGCGCGCCGTGATGCGCTGCCTGGCTTCGAGGACACCTGGCTCGCCGATGAACACAGCGTCGAGCACACCCAGCGCCTGACGAATCTCGGTCTGCCTGGCGGGCGTCAGCGGCTCACGTGACATCCCGTACATCTGCGCGGCCCAGTCGGGCAGCGAGGCGACCACCCCGTCCCTGATGTCCTGCCAGATCTCGGCGATGTCCTCGTCGAGCCCGACCGGGTCGAGCAGATACGCCATCGCGTCCTTGGCCGCCGGGGAGCAGGCAAGCTCGGGCCTGACCGACTCGACGTAGGCGTCAAGCTCGGCGACCGTGGACGGCACCCGCTCGCGCGGCACGCCAACCAGTTCGGCGACGACGACCATCTCGGCGACGTAGGCGTCGGCGTCAGCCGGCGAGAGCGGCGAGCCGAACAGGGTTCTCGCGGACAGCGTGGAGTCGACCAGCCCGGCGTGGATCCACAGAAGCAGCGCCGGATCGCTCGCCGCGTACGGCTTGCCGGTCATCTCATCGACGCCCTTGACATGGCTGTGGATCTTCCTGACCCGCGCAGCCACGCGTTCGGCGGCGGCCTTCTCGCCGAAGCTGACCGTGGCCAGGTAGCCGGAGGTCGCCGCCAGCCTGCCGACCGGGTCCGCCCGCCAGTTGCTGTGCTGGTCGACTCCCGCCATCGCGAGCGGATGCAGGGCCTGGATCAGCAGCGCCCGCAGGCCGGCGACGGGCCCTGACAGCTCGCCGCCGGACCGCCAGGTCACGCTCGCCGGGCCGAAGAATCCGTCGTCGGCAGGATTCTCTGGTACGCCGGCCGAGTAAGCCGTCGCCGATCGCTCGACCAATCCAGTCGCATCCGGGTAAACGTCCATACCGCCAGCGTACGTTTTCCTGGCTCGCCTGAGACACTGGGCGGTATGCGGGTAGTCAGGTACAGCGAGGAGCCTGCGTTGTGGGACAGCCTCGATGACCTGTCGTCGCAGGTCTGGCCCGAGTACAACACGCGTGGCGACGTGCTGAATCCGTACTGGAACCGGCTTTACGACGAGCGACCCGAGCGGCAGTTCGTGCTCTACGACGAAGACGAGCGGGTGCCGCTCGCCGAGGGCCACACGATCCCGGTGAGCTGGGGACGGCACCGACGCCGGACTCGGCCCGGGCATCGACGCGGCGATCGCGGGCGGGTTCGCGCTGCTCGACGCTAGCGGCGCGCCGGCCGCGCTGTGCGCCTTGGCCGCCGAGATCCCGCCGAAGAACCGACGGCGCGGGCTGTCTGAGGTACTGCTTCGGGCCATGGCTCGACTTGCGGTGGATGCGGGTCTGCCCCCGTTAGGGCGCCGCGGTTTTGTTTCCGTGATCATGCTTCGGATCATGATCACGGAGTCTGGCTGTCGTATATCGCGGCTGAGACTCCGCGGTAACCGCGGTTCCATGATCGTGGAAGCTGGCCGTCACCCGCCCGCCACCCGCGCGCCTTCCGCATACCGCCCGGACGGCCGACACTGAGCCGGACCGAGATCAAATTATCCCAGATGGGGCCTTTTGCTGCCGGAATGGAACTACAGCACCTCATGGGCGGCGCTCGAAGCGGCCGGGACAGCGAGGACCTGGCTCGCGCGCTCGCCACGGCACCGTGAGCTCATCGGCGGAGCCGGGGGGCCTGGCCATGATCGGCATTGGCGCCAGCCTGGCGCTCACCGGCCGCAAGGACTGACCAGGCCCCAACCCCGGTTACCGGAAGCCGAACGCGGTCGGGATGTAATCGATCGAACCGGCCAGGCTGATGTCGACGGAGCTGCCGTACTCTATCGCCACCGGGCCGGCACCGCCAGTAGCTGACGGTGAGACGCGCACGCCCCAGTCCTCGATCCCGCTCGGACCTGACTTGACGTAGAAGCCCTCTTGCAGCTCGCCTCCGCTGAACGGGCCGAGGTCGACGCCGACCTTGGCTCCGCCGTAGATCGTGGTCTCGCCGTGCACGTTGCGCTCCCCTGAGACGAACGGCGCGATCAGACCCTCGCCCTCGACCACTCCTTCGACGCTCTCACAGTTGACCTTGATGTCGATAAGGCCGGGGATCTTCAGGACGAGCTTGTTATCGGGCGCCAGAATCGGCGGGCATTCACCTGGATCACCAGCCTCACCGCCCTTGTCGGCCGGTGGCGGCATCGTGGTCTGATTCGGGCAGCTCGTCTCCCCCGCCGTCCAGTTGACGACGTCGTTGACAAGCAGGTCGAGGGTGAGGTCCTCGCCAACCCTGATGCTCTCCAGCGCGACCTGGTGCGCCAGCTTAAAGCCGAGGTTGGCGACCAATGGCGCGAGGTACTTGCTGTCCGCCGCATTGGCCTGACGGATCTTGGTGTCCCAGGTCTTGATCAGCGACAGCCACTGGGTATGGGGGCCACACCGTGACGGCGGGTTCTGGCCGCTAAACTGCGACTCGAAGTTCGCCAGGTTGACCTGCGCTTTGGCAGCCGCATCCCCCGCCTTCTTGGCAGCGGGATCACCGTACGCCTCTGTCATCAGCTGCAAGATCTCGTTCGTGCGCTGCCGCGTCAGTGGCGATACATGCTGCAACTGCCTGATCAGCATCAGGTAATTCGAGTCTTCCTGGCGCTGGATGCTGGCAATCTCGCTGATCAAGAAGGTCCCCAGCTTGCCGAAGTCAGTGTGGGCCGCGTCTGCGTCAGCGGCGTGCTGCGGGTATTTCAGCGGTGGCAGGACGTCCTCCGGGCCGTCCGGCTTGGTGAAGCCTAGCTGGATCGCGGGCGGTTGTTCTTGCGTGCTTGGGCCGCTGGTGTTGTCGTCCTCGACGAGGTCGTACTGCTGACGGTAGGCGCCGGCCAGCAGCGCGTGGAACGAGTCCTGCTGCCTGCCCATGCACTTCAGCGCCTGCGCCTTGTTGATGCTCGCCTCGGACAGGAGCCGACCGCCGGCCCTGGTCGCCGCGTCGAGCGCGGTCAGCGCCGCGGCGTAGCGGTGCAGGCCGAGCAGCGCGAAGCCCCGGTCGTTGTCCTGCACCGCGACGCCGGACAGGCCAAGCGGAGCACCCTTGATGCGGCCCATCTTGTGCGCGTGGTCGATGAACGCGAGCGCGTCCGCCGGGCGGCCAAGCTCGGTCAGGAAGACTGAGGCGTCGATGAACAGCATCGGGTCGTGGCTCGCGTGCCGCTCAGCGTCGAGCAGCGCCGCCAGGCCAGCCTCCGGCGCCCTACCGCCGGCCGCGCCGGCCGCGAACACCTCGGCGCGGTTCGATGTGCCGCTGTACTTGGCCGCGTCCAGCTTCTTCTTGCCGCTGGCGGCTTTACCCTTAAACAGGCCATTCGCAGCCGCCAGCGCCTTGGCAAAGCTGGGTTCAGCCGGTACCTTGCCGTGGCCGCAGGCGGGCAGCCCGCTCAGCGCGGTCGACAGCGCGACATCGGGCAGGATCGACTGTGCGTCGCCGAACGCGATCAGCGGCGGGATCTTGACGGCTGGCGCCAATCTGCTGTGTGGTGCCAGGCCCGTCGGCGCTGCCAGCGCGACCGTCGGCATCGACAGCAATGGCAGCGCCGCGAGCGCGGCCACCGCTCGGCGCAATGTGGGAGGTGTCATGGTGCGACCCTTCAAGACCGGATAGACTGATAATCAATTCATTAGAATAATCATCTAATGAACATAGAGTCCTTCCAGCGAGTAGGTGCTGTCAAGAGATAGGTGCTGTCAAGAGAAATGACCCCACGGCGTCCCAACCGGCGTGAGGTGGCCGCCGCCGACACGCGACGGGAGATCCTGCGAGCCGCGCGAGCGCTGTTCGCTGAGCATGGCTTCGCGAACACCTCTGTGCACCAGATCGCCGAGGAGGCCGGGGTCGCGGTGCAGACCGTCTACACCAGCGTCGGGTCCAAGTCAGCCCTGGTGCTCGCGCTGGCCAACCTCATCGCCGACGAGGCCGACCTGCCGACGTCGACCAGCGCGTTGCTGGAGGAGACCGACCCGGCCCGGCTGATCGCCCGGTTCGTACACCTGACCCGCCAGCTCAACGAACGCTGCGGTGACCTCATCCAGATCCTGCTGTCCGCCGAGCTAGCCGAGCCCGACGCGGCCGTGGCCGTGGCCGAGGAAAGGCGCAGGCTGGATGACGGCGCAGGCCACGCAGCCAAACGGCTGGCCGCCCTGGGCGCCCTCCCGGCTAGTACGACCCCCGAGCGGACGGCCGCCGTGCTGTCGGCGATGACGTCGCCAGGCACCTGGCGGCAACTCACCCGCGAAGCCGGTTGGACGTTCGACGAGACCGAGGAGTTTCTTGCCGAAGCGCTGACAAAGCTGGTGCTCACGGCGAGTGCCTGACGGAGCGTGCCTAGGCTAGTCGGGTGGGCTATGACGCCAAGATCGCCGACCGGCTGCGCGGCCTACTCGCCAACCGCACCAACGTCGTCGAGAAGCGCATGGTCGGCGGCCTGTCGTTCGTGGTGAACGGCCATATGTGCTGCGGCGTGGCCGGCTCGGCCCTGATGGTGCGGGTCGGACCGGACGGCAGGGACCAAGCGCTAACCGAGCCCCATGTGCGCCCGATGGAAATGGGCGGCCGGCCCGTGCGTGGCTTCGTACTGATCGACCCGGAAGGGTTCTCCGCTGACGCCGCGCTCGCCGCCTGGGTGCGGCGCGGGCTCGACTTCATCGAGTCACTGCCCGCCAAACGTTAAATTGGCAGGAGGGTCCGGGTGACGTACCAAACCGATCCGCGAGTTGACGCTTACATCGACGCGTTGCCGGGCTGGCAGCAGGAAATCTGTCATCAGGTCCGTGACCTGGTGCACGCGGCCGACCCCGAGGTGGCTGAGACGATCAAGCGGACGACGCAGCCCTACTTCGTGCTGAGCGGCAACATCTGCGCTCTGCTGGCCGCGAAGGACCACGTCAACGTGTTCCTCTACGACGGCGCGATCGTGCCCGACCCGCACGGCATCATCACAGCGGGCCACGGCAACAAAACCGCCCGCACCGTCGCCGTCCGCCAAGGCGAGACCATCAACGCGCCAGCGCTGACCGAGATGTTCAGGCAGATCATCGCCAACAACCGGGCCGGCGGCTGGCGCAAGCTCAAGGCCGGTTCCTAAGCCGCGTACGTTCGCAGCACGTTGAGCGCGGCTGCCCCGTGCGGGCCCTCGGCGCGCAGGCCGGACTGCTCGGGCGCGAGCCGCTGGGCCGCCACCCGGCAGAACGCCCCCGCTGACCCGCTGATCGACGAATCCGCCTCTGGCGGCCCGAACTCCCACTCCTCGCCGCCCGGCCCGGTCAGCTTGCAGTAGACCCGCTGGTCCGGCTTTCCGATCAGCGAGAACGCGTACCCCAGCGACCGGTGCGCCAGCCAGGAGATGTGCCGCAGCCGGCCGGTGTCCGGCAAGTCGATGCCGAACGGCTCGGTGACATCGAGTGCGTGCGCCCAGTGCTCGGCCAGCCGGGTGGTCGCCAGCGTGGGCGGCTTCAGCGGGGCCTCGATCCACCGGACGTGCTGGCCGGGGTCGGCCGCCCGCAGCTCGGCCAGCGCGGCCACCCGCGCGGTGCGCCACCGCTGGAAGATCCGCTCGGGCGTATCCCGGTCGGTCGCGACCATCCTGGCCATCTGCTCGTCGACGCTCAGACCCGGTTCCGGGCGGCGGGCCTCTAGACCAATCCCGGTGACGGTCGCGACCACACCTTCCTCGGTCTGCGCTAGGTGCAGCACGACGTCAGCCACGCTCCACCCGGCCGCCCCGGACTCAGTCGCCCACTGACCTTCATCAAGTCGTTCGAGTATTCCCTGCAACCGCTCTTCTTCAGCCTCAAGATCATCGAAGATAGACATACCTGGACTATCCCATGACGTCTCCGGGAGGGAGCACGATGGACAAGACCGCGTTGCTGGTGATGGACGTGCAGCGTGGCATTGTCGATCGGTTCGGCAACGACCGTCACTACCTGCAGCGACTCGCCACCGCTATCGCCGCCGCCCGCACCGCGCAGATCCCGGTGATCTACGTGATCGTCAGCTTTCGGACCGGCCACCCCGAGATCAGCGCGCGGAACCGGACGTTCGCGGCGGCGGCCGCGGCGGGCGGATTCGCCCACGACGACCCGGCCACCGAGATCCACCCGGCCGTAGCACCGCAGGCAGCCGACATCGTCGTCACCAAGCGCCGGGTGTCCGCGTTCACCGGCAGCGACCTGCAGGTGCTCCTGAGCGGGCTTGACGTCCGGACGCTAGTGCTGACCGGCATCGCGACGAGCGGCGTCGTGCTGTCCACCCTCCGCCAGGCCGCCGACCTCGACTACGGGCTTGTCGTGCTTTCCGACGGCTGTCTGGACGCCGACGCCGACGTACACCGAGTGCTCACCGAGAAGATCTTCCCAAGGCAAGCAACCGTCACGACTATCGCCGACTGGAAACCCGAGCCCCCCGCCTACTAGCCGATCGCCCGGCGGCTCGCCTGCTCCCTCGCGAGTTGCTGCACGTCGATCCCGGTGTCCGGCAGCGCGGGCGAGAACACCCACAGCACCTGCGTCGGCCCGGCCGACTCCGGCACCCTGAACGTGTGATCGGTGCTCGACGGGAACGTAAACGCGTCGCCCTGGTCCAGCACTAGCCGCTCACCGGCTACCACGATCTCAAGCTGCCCGGCCAGGATGAACACGAATTCCACGTCGGTGGGCAGCGCGTATGCCTCCTCGCCGCTGCCGCCGCCCGGCTCGATGTCACTGAGCAGTGCCTGAACCCGCTTCTCTCCGGCCGGGGTAAGCAGGTACTCCTTCACCTTATTGCCGCCGAAATTAATCGGCGGGTACTCACCCTTCCTGACCACCTCGCCCTTGGACGCCTGGAACAGCGAGCCGACCGAGACGCCGATCGCGTCACAGAGCCTGATCAGCGACGCGACCGACACGCTGGTCAGGTCGCGCTCCAGCTTGGACAAGAACCCCTTAGTCAAACCGCTGGCCTGCGCGACCTCAGCCATGCTGCGGCGAGAGGCCAGCCTGGCCGCGCGCAACTGAGCGCCTATACCGGTCTGCATCGGCCCTCCCACCTCATGAAACAACATGGCGTATCAAGGAAACAAGTGTTGACAATTATGAAACATCCCGTCACAGTCGTCCTACATCGGGTGACACGCGTGGAGGGCACATGGCAACCGACGCCAGACCGGGCACCGTTCTCGACGAGACAGAAGGCGCGCTCCTCAGCCAGATCGAGGTGCACTCGATCGACTGGATACCCGACCCAGAACGGCACGGCAAGAACTGGCAGCAGGCCATGCTGTGGTTCCTCGGCAACTTCCAGTACTTCACGATCCCGATCGGCTTCGTCGGCCCAGGCCTCGGCCTGTCCCTTGGCTGGTCCATTCTCGCCGGGACGCTCGGCATCGCGTTCGGAACCATGTTCATGGCGTTCCACGCCACCCAGGGCCCGGTGTTCGGCCTGCCGCAGATGATCCAGACCCGGGCTCAACTCGGCTACCGAGGCGTCGTCGTCGCGCTGTTCGCGGTGCTTTTCACTTACATGGCGTTCAACGTGGCTGACCAGATCTTGCTGGCCAGCGGCCTGCACGGGGCATTCGGCTGGAGCAGTGGCCTGGTGGCGGCCGCGACCGCCGTGCTCGCCGCGCTGCTCGCGATCTTCGGCTATGACTGGGTGCACCGGGTGTTCCGGTTGCTGCTGATCATCTCGCTCCCGTGCTACGCGATCATCTCGGTCGCCATCTTCATCGGGCACGCGGGCGGCATCGCGCCGCACCACCCAGGTGGCTTCGTGTTCGCGGCGTTCATGACGCAGTTCACTGTCGCCGCCGCCTACAACATCACATACGCGCCCTACGTCTCTGACTACTCCCGCTACATGCCGAAGAAGACCTCGACGCGCGGCATCATCACCGCGGTGTTCTTCGGCGCCTCGGGCTCCGCGGTCTGGCTGATCGCGCTCGGCGCGTGGCTGGCCACCAGGCTCGGTGCCACCGACGGCCTAGTCGGCTTGCAGAAGGTCGGCGACAACGTGGTCGCTCCGCTCGGCTCGATCACCGCCGTATTCTCGGCCACGGCACTGCTCGCCACGATGGGCATGAATGCTTACGGCGGCATGCTCAGCGTGCTCACCGGCATCGACTCGTTCAAGAAGATCAACACCAGCCGGCTGTGGCGCGCCGCGACGATCATCGTGCTCGCGGCGATCTGGTACGGCCTCGGCCTGCTGTGGGCCAACGGCAGCGCGGTTAACGCCGTACTCGACTCGCTGACCTTGATGCTGTACTTGCTGGTGCCGTGGACCGCACTGAACCTGGTGGACTTCTTCTTCGTCCGGCACGGCCACTACGCGATCACCGACATCTTCCGGCCCGACGGCGTGTACGGGTCCTGGGGCTGGCGCGGCCTAGTCGCCTACGGCGTCGGCTTCGCCTGCGAGATCCCGTTCATGGTGCTGCCCTCGATCGGCGGGTTCTCGTTCACCGGCCCGATCCCAGCGCACCTGACCAATGGCGTCGACTACTCCTGGGTCGTCGGCCTGCTGGTCTCTGGCCTGCTCTACCTCGGCCTGTCCCGGTCGCTGAACACGGCCGCCGAGCAGTCCGCCATCGACGCCAGCGAGCGCGAACTCCAGGCTATCGACGCGGCGGCTAGCCTGGCCTGATGACCGAACCCCTCCCCCGCATTGTCGAAGGCGACACCGTGGGGCCCATCGACGCGACCAAACTGCCGCGCTACTGCGGCCCGGCCACCTTCGCGAGACTGCCGCGCATCGACGAGGTCACCCGCGCCGACGCGGTCGTGATCGGGGTGCCATTCGACAGCGGCGTTACCTACCGGCCGGGCGCGCGTTTCGGCCCGGCGCACATCAGGGAGTCGTCGCGGCTGCTGCGGCCTTATAACCCGGTGCTCGACGTGTCGCCGTTCGCCAGCCTCCAGGTCGTCGACGCCGGTGACCTCGCGGTGAACCCGTTCGACATCGGGGAGGCGATCACCAGCATCGAGCGCGGTGCCCGCGGCCTGCTCGAACACGCGCCGCACCTGCTCACGCTGGGCGGCGACCACACGATCGCGCTGCCCCTGCTGCGCGCGTTCGCCGCCGCGCACGGCCCCGTCGCGGTCGTGCACTTCGACGCGCACCTTGACACCTGGGACACCTATTTCGGCGCCGCCTACACCCACGGCACCCCGTTCCGCCGCGCGTCCGAAGAGGGCCTGATCGACCGCGATGGCTGCATCCACATCGGCATCAGAGGTCCCCTGTTCACCGCAGCCGACCTGCGCGAGGACGCCGGAGTCGGCTTCCAGGTCGTCTCCGCGCCCGAGACCGACCACCTGGGCATCGCCGGCATCATCGAACGCATCGCTGACCGCGTTGGCGACCGGCCGATGTACGTCTCGGTGGATATCGACGTGCTCGACCCGGCGCACGCCCCAGGCACAGGAACGCCCGAGGCCGGCGGCCTGACCAGCCGCGAACTGCTCGCGATCGTGCGCTCGTTCGCCCACCTGAACCTGATCGGCGCCGACATCGTGGAGGTGGCCCCGAGCTACGACCACGCCCAGATCACCGGCATCGCCGCCGCCCACGTTGGCTACGAACTGCTGTCCGCGCTAGCCGCCGGAAAGATCGCGGAGTAACGCAATCCCCACGGACTACCCACTCCCGGCAGCGAACTCAGGGCTCGGAGAACTCAGTCGACGACCTCGCTGACAGCGACCCAGCGGTCGGCTGCGGCCGAGCGTTCCATTGCCTCGCAGACCGCCTGCACGGCGGCACCCTGGGCGAAGTCAGGCGTCCACGGCGCGTCCGGCCAGCCTTCGAGCAGGTCGGCGGCCTGGTTGGCGAAGCTTGACCCGTAGCCGACGCCCTGCCCGATCGGCCACCAGCCGGCCGCGTACGGATGGCTCTCGTGTTCGGCGCGGATCCTGGTCAGGCCGTACTGCCCGGGATGGCTATAAGCCGAGCCGTACCAGAGTTCGTTCAGACGGGCATAGTCGAAGAAGAGCGTTCCCTCGCTGCCGTTGACCTCGACGGTCAAGTCGCACGGGCGCCGGATCACCGACCTGGCCATCTCCACGGTGCCCCGCGCTCCCGAGCCGAACCTGATCAGCGCCGATGACGCGTCGTCGACGGTGACGTCGGCGAGCCCGACCTCGGTCACTCCCCCGTCGAACAGCGGTCGCTCTTTGATGAACGTCTCCGACTGGGCGCAGACATCGGTGATCTCGCCGACCATCCACAGCGCCAGGTCGATCAGGTGGCTGCCCAGGTCGGCGATCGTGGTGCCGCCCATCGCCCGGTCAAACCGCCAGTCGAACGGTGTCGCCGGATCGGTGAACTCATCCGACAGCCAGTTCGCCCGCCAGAGCCTGACGTCGCCAACCGCTCCGTCGCCAATCATCCGGTGCATCAGCGCGACCGCCGGGAGCCTGCGGTAATTGAAGCCGACGGTATTGTGCACGCCCGCGGCGGACACGGCCTCCGCCGCCGACGCGGCCTGAGCATAAGAGACGGCCAATGGCTTCTCGCAGAACACGGCCTTGCCGGCGGCCGCCGCTGCCTCGGCGATCTCCGCGTGGGTACCGGGCGGCGTGCAGATATCGACGACGTCGACGTCCGTTCGCGAGATCAAGTCGCGCCAGTCGGTGACGGTCTCCGGAACACCGTTGGCGCCGCCGCGCGCACCGCCGCGCCGTCCCGGCCGGACATCACGGTGACCACCGGCGTCACCGGCAGCTTGCGTACCATCGGGGCGACCCGGTACCCGTAGCAATGCGCCCGGCCCATCATCCCGTAGCCGACGATCCCTATTCGCAGCTCACCACCCATCAGATGGCCGTCGGGTTCAGCACCGGCGTACCGGTGCGGTGGCACGTGATGATCGCCTGGCACGAGGCGACATCGGCGAGCCCGTCCTGGCCCGAAGTGACCGGCACCGCGCCGGTGCTGACGCAGGAATGGAACGCCTCAAGCTCACGCCGGAAGCCGCTCTCGTAGCCGACCACCTCCTCGCTGCGCCACGACCGCGCGGTGCCGATTTCGCCGCCCTCGACGACTAGGCTGGTCGGCTCGTTACGCAGGAACGGCGACGGGAATGTGAGCGTGATCCGCCGGTCTGGCGCGTACAGCGCGAACTCCATCTGGTACCTCGCGATGCCGGGCAGGTCGACCCAGTGGATCGCGACCCGCACCTGTTCGAACCGCAACAGCACGGTGACTTGGTTGCTCGACATTTCAACGTAGTCGAGACGGTCGGGTTCGCCAAGCAGGCCCCGCACCGAGTTGACTTCGTGCACCAGCGTATCGAGCAGCACATCGTGGTAGACGAGCCGCTCAAGCTCGTCCGCCGGACCGATCGCGGCGTTGACGCTCGCGGAAGCGGCCGCGAGCAGCTGGGCTGGCCACGTCGTCGGCCAGCGGCGCTGGCTTGCGCAGCGAGTAGTGCGCGGCGTAGGGCCGGACCGGCGACTCCATCGTCGTCACCCGAAGGAAACGCGCGTCGGCAATCTCGGCCGCCTCCTGCGCGAACCTGGTGTAGGCCAGGTCATATCGCTTCGGGTAGCCCACCATCAGCGTGACCCCGGCGTCCTGGGCGGTCGCGACCATCGCCCGGCCCTCCTGCACCGAGAAGCACATCGGCTTTTCGGTGAAGACGTGCCGGCCAGCCTGCGCCGCCGCGATCGCGATCGAGGCATGACTGCCCGAGGTGAGCACAAGAACGGCGTCGATCGGAGCGGCGATCAGCTCACGCCAGTCCGCGTAGGCGGCGGGGATGCCGAACCGGTCAGCGCACGCCCGCGCGTTCGCCCCGACGACATCGGACACAGCCGCGACCTCGAACATGTCGTCAAGCTCGGTCAGGTAGTGCAGGTGCATGACCTGAGCGATCATCCCCGCGCCAACGACACCGACCCGAAGCTTCCCGTGACCCATCGCTCCCCTTTCCTACGGCTCAACTGCCTAAGGACATATGGCGGAACTGTTCTGACGTGAACCTGCCACGTGCTCAGTTCGTGCTGTACATCGGTGGTTGCCGCCGTGCGCGGCCGCCTCGCCGAATATGCTGCATGGGCATCCTTGGGAGCTTCATGTCCGAACTAGCGCTTCTCACCTGGGTCGTGACCGCATTCGGTGGCCTGTTCCTTCTTGCGATCTGGCTGATCGAGTACGACCCCGACTTCCAGCGAGCGGCGGCGACGAGGCTGCCAGTGCCGGTCATCTCCGGCCACGCGATGCTCGCGATCGGCGGCCTGATCGTGTGGGTGACCTATCTCATCACCGGCAACGACCAGTTCGCCTGGGCGACGCTCGCCATACTCGCGGTAGTTACCAGCCTCGGCATCACGATGGCGAGTCGCTGGGTGGTCGTCTACCGGTCGAGCGCGAAACCAGCCCGTGTGCGCGTGGCCGCAGCCGCGGCTGGGGCAGGCGGGGGTGCCGGCCTTGGCGAGAGTGACGAGCGGTCGCGCGAGTTCCTCGTACCGCCGGAGCGCCACTTTCCGCTGCCTGTGGTCATCGGTCACGGGGTTTTCGCGTTTACCACGATCGTGCTCGTGCTGCTGACGACGCTGGGAGTCGGCGGCACATAAGTCCTCTAGGTCCGGCCGGTCGTCGATGCACTGGCTGGCTCCCCGGCTAACTCGGCGCCGCGCGGGATGTCGCGCATGCCGCGCAGCGGTGAGAACAGCACCCAGAAGCCGGCCGCCCAGCTTCCAAGCACGCTGACCCAGAGCGTCGGCCTCACCCCGAGCGCGCTCGCGCTGCCGAGCACACCGCCGAGCAGGCCGCCAAGCGGCAGGGTGCCCCACACGATCCAGCGGATGGCCGCGTTCATCCGGCCGAGCAATTCCGGCGGGCAGATGATCTGCCGATAGCTAACTTGCGCGATGTTGTAGACCACGGCACCGAAGCTCAAGCCGGCGATCGAGATCGGGAAGAACGCCAGCCGCCAGCCCGGCGCCGTCAGCGGCATGAGGATCGGGATCGCGCCGAAGACCAGCATCGAGAACCAGATAATGCGCGCCGTCCCGATCCACTTGGCCAACCGGCCCGACAGCACGCCGCCCAGGATCCCGCCTACGCTGCCGATGCTGATCAACAGCCCGATCTCAGCCGCCCGGACGTCCACGACCCGGACCAGGAAGATGATCTCGAGCGCACCAGCCATCGAGCCGAACAAGTTAGCCGTGCCGGTGCACGCCGCGATCTTGCGGAGTACCCGGTGCCCGGTCACAAACCGGAGCCCGGCGAAAATCTCGCTGAACAGGCCTAGGCCAGCGCGGCGTCGCCCGGCCGGCTCAGCCCCCGGCGGCTCAGCCCCCGCCGCCGATAGCGACGAGGCCGACCGTGCCTTCGTCTCTTTCGTCCTGATCAGCCACAACGAGACCGTCGACACCGCGTACGACAACGCGTCCACGCTCATCGCGCCCGCCTTCAGCAGGCCGAACAGACCGCCCCCCAGTCCAGGCCCAACGACCTGGGCGAACGACTGGCTCGCGCCGATCTTGCCGTTGCCGTCGTGCAACTGGTCTCGGCCGATAAGCGCGGGCACGTAACTCTGGTACGCCACGTCGAAGAACACTGTGGCCAACCCCGACAGCAGCGCGACGACGAACAACTGCGTCATCGTCAGCACCTTGAACGCGGCGGCCGCCGCGACCGACCCGATGATCACCATCCGGGCGAGGTCGCAACCGAGCATGAGCCACCGTTTGGACACCCGGTCGACCACCAGTCCGGCCGGCAGCGCCACGAGCAAGAACGACGCCGTCCCCGCCGCCGTCAGCAACCCCACCTGAAACGTCGACGCGTGCAGCAACAGGACAGCAGCCAGCGGCAACGCCACCCAAGTAACCGACGACCCAATCTCACTAACCGACTGCCCAACCCACAGCAACATAAAATCCCGATGCCGCCACAAACTCCGCAACCCGTCCCCCTCACCCCCCGCCAACTCCCCCGCCAACTCCCCCGCCGCGCCCCCCGCGCCGACCCCCGCCGCGCCCCCCGCGCCGACGTCCGCGCCGACGTCCGCGCCGACGTCCGCGCCGACCCCCGCGCCGACGTCCGCCCCGACCCCGATCCCAACCCTCGCCCCCGCCTCCGCAGCCGCCCTCGTTCCAGCCCCACCTCCACCCGAACCCGATTTCGGATTATCGGATTTCCGATAGCCCGATTCCCGATAATCCGATATAGGGCTATCGGGAATCGGACGAGTCATATCTGGGTCCGTGTCGGTCATGGCGCCCATACTGGCCGACGTCGAACGTCAGTCAACTGGTTTCTAGCTGGCGTCTAGCCCGGACGGAGGGCCGGCGGGCACTTATCATCAGTTTTGGTTGTGGTTTTGTCCGATTTACCTGGTATGGGATAACCAAAACCGGTGATAAGAACTGCGAGCAGCACTCAGCCGACGGACAAAATGTTCCCTATAAGGGTTTTGTTCTAAGTCGAGGGCTAGGCCACGTCGGCTACTTCGACCCCGGGCAGGTCGCGGAGGGCTTCTTCTCCACTCGGGGTCACCAGGACAGCACGGCTAGTGCCGACGCGAGTGACCCAGCCCCTGGCGAAGAATTGGCCGCACATCGCGGCACCCGCCCCGCCGCCTAGATGTGGCCTGCGCTCGGTCCAGTCGATGCACGACCGAACCAGCGGACGTTTGGCTGCGCGGAGCGCGGCTACGTCGATGCACAGGGTCCCGGCAAGCCAATCGAGGCCTGCCTGAGTAACGGAAAACCCTGCGCTCTGATCGATGAACCCCGAGCACGTCATCGCGTCGGTGATCTGCACACCGAGACGGCCCGCCAGATGGTCGTAGCAGGTGCGCGCCCGACCCATCGCCGTCATCGTAGCCGCCCCTCGCAGCGACCGCACGGCGACCGGCGCAGGCACGAGCCCCGACCCTGACCCCGGCCCCGACACCACGAGCGTACTCAGATCCTCGATCAACTCGGCGACCTGCGAACCGGCCAGCCGGACGTACCGACTCCGTCCCTGGGCCACCGCGATCAGCAGCCCGCCGTCGACCAGCCTGACCACGTGCTCGCTGCAAGTCGACGGCGCGACACCCGCATGCCTCGCCAGCTCACTTATTGTCCAGGCCCGGTGATCGAGCAGCGCCAGGCAGATCGCTGCTCTGGTCCGGTCGGCGAACAGGCCCGCCGCGGCCGCTAGTTGTTCGGCTGTCATGACTCCATGATGGCCAAGGAACGTTTCGGCCGACACCGACGCTTCACTGCCCTAGCGTTGCGATCATGCCGACAGACAGCACGCCGACGGACAGCACGCCGACAGACAGCACGCCGACTTCAAGCACGCCCGCGAAACTCGTCTCATCGAACGCCGAAGTCCGCGCCATCCTGACCGATCCGGCCTACCTGGTGCCGCCCGCGCCGCCCGCCGCCGAGGTCGAAACGCTCGCGTGGCTGCGCGCGCACGTGACCAGGTTTAGCGAGGGTCACGCCCACGACCGCCGCCGCGCGCTCGCTGAGCAGGAAATCGCCGCGCTCGACCCATCGAAGTTGCGACAGGCGGCGGCCGACCTGACCGCTGCCGAACTGGCGATCCGAACCGGCACCGAACCATTCGACGTAATGCCGCTCGCCAAGCGCGTGCCGCTCACCGCGCTCGCCGCCGGGCTCGGCATCGGCCAGGACGCAATCGCGGCGACGGTCGACGCGGTGCTGGCGGCGGTACCCGGCTACCTGAACCCGGACCTAGCGGGCCCCGACGCCGACTCATCCGTAGCGTTCCTGGTCAAGACTTTCGGACCGGCCGAACCCGAGCACGCGGCGAACCGCATCGGCCTCCTCATGCAAGCCTGCGACGCGACCGCGGCGCTGGTCGGCAACGCGCTGCTAGCCGCCTTCGCCGCCGACGACACCGTGGACGAGACAATCGCCCGTACCCTCGTCGACGACCCGCCGACCGTGCGTACCCGGCGGATCAGCCCGGACGGCGACCTGCTCGCGCTCGACATCAGCGGCTGCACGTTCGGCACCGGACGCCGGCCCTGTCCCGGCGCTGACCAGGCCACGGCCCTCGCCGCTGGGGTACTCGACACGCTCACGACAGCCTGCGAGCTTGCTGACCAGCCGATCGACTACCTTCCGTCGCCAAACCTGCGGATGCCCGCGCGCCTGCTGGTCACGATCAGCGCGTAAGGCGCCACCCCACGGCCTAGCCCATCGTCGTCCCCTGGTGGGGCCGCGGTTTGAACTTTGCCCGTTATCGAGGGCACTGGTTCGCAGTTAAAATTCGCGCATGATCGAAACGAAAGCGGCCGTGCTCACCCAACCCGGCGGCGACTGGGAGTTGTACGACATCGCGGTAGAGCCCCCGCGGGCGGGCGAGGTGCTGGTCAAGGTTGCCTACGCCGGACTGTGCTATTCCGACGAGCACCTGCGCTTCGGGATGGCGGCCGAGTTGCCGATCGTCGGCGGCCACGAGGGATCAGGTGTTGTGGAGGCGGTCGGTCAGGGCGTGACCAGCGTGCAGCCGGGCGACCACGTCGCGCTCACGTTTGTCGCTATCTGCGGTCGCTGCCGCTGGTGCGCCAGCGGCAGGTGGAGCCTGTGCGAAAGCGGTGGCCGGTCCGGCGTAGGGCGGATGGCCGACGGCACGTTCAGATTCAAAGGCGGTCCGGCGATGTTCCCGGCCGACGGATTCGGCGGCTTCTGCGGGATCGGTACCTTCTCGCAGTACGCCGTGGTGTCGCAAAACTCCTGCGTCAAGGTCGATCCTGACGTCCCGCTGCGGGTTGTCGCGCTCGTTAGCTGCGGCGTGCTGACCGGCTGGGGCTCGGTCGTCTACACGGCGGGCACTTCGATCGGTGACACCGTCGTGGTCGTCGGCGCCGGTGGCATCGGGCTCAACGCTGTGCAAGGCGCCAAGCACGCGGGCGCGACAACGATCATCGCGGTCGACCCGGTCCAGGCCAAGCACGACCTGGCTCTGCGGCTAGGCGCGACGCACGCGGTGCAGACCGCGAAGGAGGCGTCCAAGCTCGCCGTGCAAGCCAATCCCGCCGCGAAGGGCGCTGACGCCGTGATCGTCGCGGTCGGCAACCTGAACAGCGACGCGGTCAGCGGCGCTTTCCGGGCCACAGGCAAGGGCGGAACGCTCGTGATCGCCGGCCTATCGCACGATGCGCTCGATGTGAACGTGCAGATCCCTGGCACCGTGCTCGCGGTCAGCCAGCGCCGGATCGTCGGCTCCTTCTTCGGCTCGTGCAACCCGGTCAGGGATGTCCCGCTGCTGCTCGGGCTCTACCAGCGCGGCGAACTTCTGCTCGATGAACTCGTCAGCAAGCACTACTCGCTCGAAGAGGTCAACGCCGGCTACGCCGACCTCGCCGCAGGCCACAACGTACGCGGCGTGATCGAGTACTAACATCGCGGGCCCGCCAGCCGCGCGCCGTGCTGGCGCACCTCGGTAAGCAGCACGTCCATGTCGGCTCGCCGTGCTCCAGGGTTGACCACGCAAGCACGCAGCGCCGCGGCGCCCCTTACAACTGTGCCCGCCAGGAACACCCGCCCGTCGAGTTGGACGGCCCTAACCAGCCGCCGGTTCAGCGCATCAAGCTCAGCGTGGTCTTCGCGCCAGCCCGACGGCACATACCGGAAGCACGCCACCGATAGCCCGCCCGCCATCAGTTCGAGGTCGGGGGCCAGGGCTATCTGCTGCCGCAGGTATCCGGCCAGATCGAGATCGTGACCGATCAGGTCGCGGTAACCGTCGAGGCCCAGATGCTGGATCGCCATCCAGATCTTGAGTGCGCGGAATGGCCTGGTCTGCTCAAAGCCGTACTCGCTGAACCACGGTGCCTCACTGGCCTCACCACGAAGATAGGGCGGCACAAGGCTGAACGTCTCGCGGGCCAGGCACGGCTCACGCAGCAGCAAGAGCCCCGCGTCGACCGGCACGTAAAACCACTTGTGCGGGTCGATCGCGATACTGTCGGCCCGGCCGAGCCCAGCGACCACATCCTGGTAGCCGTCGACCAGCAGCACGGCCGGGCCGCCATAGGCCGCGTCTACGTGCAGCCAGACCCCGAACTGCGCGCAGACCTCGCTGATGGCCAAGATCGGGTCGATGGCGCCGGTGTTCACGGTGCCAGCCGAGGCGATCACGGCGACCGGCAGGTCACCACGCTCGCGGTCGGCGGCGAGCACGGCGGCCAAGTCTGCCGACCGCATCGTGAAATCCTCGTCGATCTCGATTTCGCGGATGTTGGCCGAGCCGACGCCGAGCAGTTCAATGGCCTTTCGCGCGCAACCGTGCGCCTCGGCGGTGGCGTAGATCACCAAGCGTGGGGCGTTTGCCGACGGCATCCCCTGGGATCGTACGTCGAAGCCCAGCGCCGACATTGCCCGGTTCCTCGCCACCGCCAGCGCCGTCAAGGTGGCCATCGACGCACCGCTGACCAGCAGTCCGCCTGAGCCCCGGGGGAGTCCGGCCAGGTCCGCCAGCCACCTGATCACCTGACGTTCGAGGTGCACGGCGGCATGATCGCCGCCCGCCACGCTCGGGTTCATCGCGGCGGCGAGCGCTTCGGCGAACACCCCGATCACAGCGGGCGGCGAATTCACCCAGCCGTAGAACCGGGGATGGCCGTTGCCGAACGGGTAAGGCGCGACCTCGGCTGCGAACCGGTCAAGTATCGCCCGCGGCGATGTACCGGTGCGGGGTGCGTCTTCCAGCGACCAGGCGTTCCGCACCGGCAAAGGCACGCCCTTGTGAACGGGACGGTCCGGCAGTCGCTTCAGGTACTCGGCGATGACCCGAGCTACCTCGGCGCCGAACCGCTTCAACCTCGGCGGCATCCCAGTGCCACGCCTCGAGTCCGCCCGGCTCAGCCACCCGGGAGCGCGGCTCGATTGTGCGGGCTGTTCCAGTCGAGCAGCGGGCCCTCCGGGACTATCCGAGTCGGGTTGAGGTGCGAATGGGTCATGAAGTAATGCCGCTTGATGTGGTCGAAGTTCGTGGTCTGTCCGAACGCCGGGATCGAGTACAAGTCGCGGGCGTAGCCCCACAGGTTCGGGTACTCGGTCAGTCGCCTGATGCTGCACTTGAAGTGCGAGTAGTAGACGGAGTCGAACCTGGCCAGCGTCACCCACAGTCGCACATCCGCCTCGGTCAGCTGGCCTCCGACCAGGTACCGGCGGTCGGCCAGCCTCACCTCAAGTGCGTCCAGCGTGCCGAACAAATCGGCGACCGCCTCGTGATACGCCTGCTGACTTGGCGCGAACCCTGCCCGGTACACCCCGTTATTCACCGTGGTGTAGATCTTTTCGTTGATCTCATCGATCTCGGGCCGCAACGCGGCCGGGTACAACTGCCTGGCGGGATCGGCCCAGTCGCCGAACTGGGTGTCCAGGTCGATCGTGATGTCGGGGAAGTTGTTGCTGACGATGCGACGGGTCTGCTTGTCCCAGAGCACGGGCACCGAGATGTGTCCTGGATAACCCGGCTCGGTCGCCTCATAGGCTTCGCGCAGGAACGAGAACCCGTTCACGTCGTCAAGCGAGTGCCCCGGCCCGGTGCGGAACGCCCAGCCCCGGCCGTCTCTGACCGGATCGACAGCGGTCAGCGAGATGACGTCTTCGAGGCCGAGCAGTTTGCGCACAATCGCGGTCCGCTGCGCCCACGGGCAGGCCCAGGAGATGTACAGGTGATACCGACCGGCCTGCGCGGGGTAGTCACTCGACCCGTCGGCAGTGATCCGGCCGCGGAACGGATACGGTGCCCGCACGAACTCCGGACCGGGCTTGACTTTGGCCTTCCTGTAGTCGCCGTAGTCCCCGTAGGTGGCGAAGTCCACCGGGCCTGCCCCGTTCGCCGCTAGCTCACTCATCACAGTCATGAGCCCAGTTAAGTCCCCCCACCCACCCAGAACAACTCGATATCGGACTATCTGATACCGGTCAACCCGAGATCAGATAGTCGCTTCTCGGTCAACCCGAGATCAGATAATCGCTTCTCGGTTATTCCGATCTCGGGTATTCTGATTTCATGATATCCGAAGCTGAGCAACTGATGCTCGAACTCCAGCGCGCCAGCCACGCGACGCTGCGCGTGCTCGCGGGGCGCCTCGCCGACGACAACCTGTCGGCATCAGAGATCAACGTGCTGGCCAACCTCGCCGACGGCCAGTTCAGGTCCGTGGGCGAACTCGCCGCCGCGGCCGGGGTCAAGCCGACCACGCTGACCAGCATCCTCGACCGGCTCGGCAAGCGCGGCTACCTGGCCCGCGAACTCGACCTCGGTGACCGGCGATCGTTCATGGTGCACTTGACGCCTGAGGGCGCCGAGGCCGCGCAACGTGCGAGCGCCGCGATGGCGGACATCGTCGAGCAAGCCGCGAGCTCGCTCACCGAGGCCGACGTCGCCGGCTTCCGGAACGTCGTTCGCGCGCTCACCGACGCGGCCAAATGACGGGTGACTTGGCCGGGATCATGGCTGAGATCACCGACGGCGGCCAGCGGTTCGGACACCGGCAGCACATCCAGCTCGCGTTCATCGCCGCGCGGCGACACGGTGCCGCGGCTGCGTCCGGCCTGATGCGGGAGTGGATCAAGCAGATCGCGACCGCCCACGGCGCGCCGGAGAAGTACCACGAGACGGTCACCATTGCCTGGGCCAAGCTCGTCGCGCACCACGTCGCCGAGGATCCGGCGCTCTCCAGCTTCGACGCGTTCGTCGGCCGAAACCCAGCGCTGCTCGACAAAACGTTGCTCACCAGGCACTACTCACCGTCCGTGCTCGGTTCCGCCGCCGCGAGGGCGGCCTGGGTCGCACCGGACCTAGCCGCCCTCCGCTAAGCCCGGCCCGCGACGAGAGCTTCGGCCGCCGCTGGCGCGAGAACCGGGGGTCTGGGAGCGCAGGCCGATGGATCCCCGAATTCATCGGCTTCGGTCAGCCAGCCCCGCGATGGATGCCCGAATTCATACCCGTTTTCCCGGATGAATTGCCACATCCACCGCAGGGAGTGGGCTAAGCGCTGCGATGCCCTCCGGGTCCGCCCGGCCCCGCAGGCCCGGGTCCGCCCATGCCCGCAGGCCCGGGTCCGCCCTTGCCCCTCAACCCAGCGCGGGCGCTGGTGGATAGTTAGCCAATGAAATAAGTTGGGTATCGGGGCGGTTCATTAGAGTCATCCCCAGATAACACTCGTTCCAGTGAGGCCGAAGAGACTTGGCTACGTCAGACCGCAGCGCCAGCAACGCCAGCCCGAGCAACGCCAGCTCAGCGAACGGCAGCAGCCCAGCCACCGCCAGCACCCCGAACGGCAGCACCGCCTATAGCAACAGCGACACCCCCGCCGAGACCGACAGCAACACCCCCGCCGAGACCGACGGCATGCGGGGGTTGCGCGGGGGGCACTACAAGTGGACCGCGCTGTCGAACACGACACTGGGGATTCTCGCGGCCACGGTGAACGCCTCGATCGTGATCATCTCGCTGCCCGCGATCTTCCGTGGCATCCACCTGAACCCGCTGACCCCGGGAAACATCAGCTACTTGCTGTGGATGCTGATGGGCTACCTGGTCGTCTCGGCCGTGCTGGTGGTAACCCTGGGCCGCCTGGGCGACATCTACGGCCGGGTGAAGATGTACAATCTGGGCTTCACGGTGTTCGGCCTCGGCGCGCTGGCCTTGCCGTTCGATCCGCTCAAGGGCCCGGGCGGGGCGTTGTGGCTGATCGGGTTCCGCATCATCCAGGCGGTCGGCGGGGCGATGCTGATGGCCAACTCCCCCGCGATCCTGACCGACGCGTTCCCGTCCAACCAGCGCGGCATGGCGATGGGGATCAACCAGGTGGCGGGCATCTCGGGCCAGTTCATCGGGCTGATACTCGGCGGTGTCCTGGCCGCGGTCAACTGGCGCCTGGTCTTCATCGTGTCGGTGCCGATCGGCATCGGCGGCGCTATCTGGTCCTACCTGAGCCTGCGCGAGATCGGCGCGCGTACCCCGGCCAAGATCGACTGGCTGGGCAACGTCACGTTCGCGGTCGGCCTGATCGCCCTGCTCACCGGCATTACCTACGGAATCCAGCCGTACGGCGGGCACTCGATGGGCTGGACCAGCCCGATCGTCCTGTCCGGGCTGATCGGCGGGGTCGTGCTGCTGGCCGCGTTCTGCGTCATCGAACTGCGGATCAACTCGCCGATGTTCGACCTGCGGCTGCTCAAGATCAAGTCGTTCTCCACCGGCGTGTGCGCGGCGCTGCTCGCCTCGATCTCCCGCGGCGGCATGCAGTTCATGCTGATCATCTGGCTCCAGGGGATCTGGCTGGTGCTGCACGGATACTCATTCACCGACACGCCGCTGTGGTCGGGCATCTACCTGCTGCCGCTGACCGGCGGCTTCCTGATCGCCGGCCCGCTGTCCGGGTTCCTGTCCGACCGGTACGGGGCCAAGTACTTCGCCTCCGGCAGGCCTGCTCGTCACGGCGCTGTCCTTCATCGGCCTGCTGCTGGTGCCGACCAACTTCAGCTACGTGACCTTCGCGATCCTGATCTTCATCTCGGGCGCCGGCATGGGCCTGTTCTCCGCCCCGAACGCCGCGGCCGTGATGAACAGCGTGCCGCCCAAGCAGCGCGGGGCCGCCTCGGGCATGATGGCCACGTTCCAGAACTCCGGCTTCGTGCTCTCAATCGGCATCTTCTTCTCGCTGATGATCGCCGGCCTGGCCTCCACCCTGCCGACCACCCTCACCAGCGGCCTGGCCCATCAGGGCGTGCCCCACGGACTCGCCCACCAGATCGGCAACCTGCCGCCGGTCGGCAGCCTGTTCGCCGCGTTCCTCGGCTACAACCCCGTGCACACCCTGCTCGCCCCCACCGGCGTCCTTAACCACCTGCCCGCCCACAACGTCGCCGTCCTCACCGGTAAGCAGTTCTTCCCGCAACTGATCTCAGGACCGTTCCACCACGGCCTGGTCATCGTCTTCACGATGGCCGCCTGCGTGCTCGTGATCGCGGCCATCCTCGCGCTGCGCCACAGCGGCTCCGAGGTAGTCAAGGAAAGGGCCGCCGCCGAGAACGGCACGACCACCAGGCAGAAAGAAACACCCGAGCCAGCCGCCGAGCCACAGGCCAGTGTGAGCGCCAACTCGGTCACGGCCGACGGTCAGGCGAGGTAGCCCAGGTAAACGGTCACAGGAGGTAGGCGACCGCGGCCTTGGCGAGGATCTCGCTGAGCTTGACGACGTCGCTGACCGAGGTCCACTCATACGCCGTGTGAGCGTTGCCGCCGGGCGAGCCCATCAGCAGAGTCGGTATGCCCGCGGCTTGCATGAGCGCGGCGTCACACCACGCGTTCATGCCGGTGATCCGCGGCTTCCGGCCGAGAACGTCCTCCATCGCCCAGCTGACGACCTTCTGCAACTCCTCGTGACCTTGGGCCACGAACGGCTCCCGGTCCAGCTTGACTACGATGTCGGCGCGGAACCCAGGTTCGCTCTTAGACACCTCGGAAAAGATCGCCTCGATCTCGGAGATCCGGTCCGACAGGTGCTCACCAGGCTGAGTGCCGATTTCGATGCCCAGCCTGGCCAGGTCGGGATACGTGGCGTAGTGGGTGCCGCCGGTGATCGTCGCGGTGTGGAACACGGCCCGGCCGTTCAGCAGCGACGGATGCGAGGAGAACTTGGTCCGGTCGAGCCGGTGCAACCTAGTGATGACCTCGGCCATGTGGACGATCGCGTCGACGCCCGCCTCCGGCGCCGACCCGTGCGCCGCGACGCCGTGGGTGATCAGGTCGATCCAGCCGAAACCCTGATGCTCTACTACCAGGTGGTCGATCGGCTGCGGTTCGATCACGATCGCCGCGTCGATGCCGCCCGACGCAGCCAGGTGCTCGGAGCCGATCGAGATGCCCTCCGCGTCAGAGACCAGCGCCACGAGCAGGTCGCCTCTCATCCGCAAGCCGGCCTCGGCGATCGACCGCAACGCCAGCAGTATCGCCGCGCAACCAGACTTGTCGTCGGACGCGCCCAGGCCGAAGATCTGGTCGCCAGCGACCCTTGGCAGCAGCGCCTCGTCCGGCCAGCCTTCGAATCCGACCGTGTCGGTGTGCGCGTTCAGGCACAGCGTCGGCCCGTTGCCGGTGCCGCGCAGCCTGGCGAGCACGTTCGGCCGACCGACCGCAGGCTCGACGACCTCCACGTCGACTGGAATATCAGCGAGCCAGTCAGCGATAAATCTGGCGATCGATTGCTCGCCAGAACCTGAGGGGATAAGAGTCGGGGTTACCGACTCGATCGTGATTAGCTCAGCCAGCAAGTCAATGACCTGCTTCGCAGAGGCCGGCATCAAAGAACCGAGAGCCACATCAAGGAAGTCTGCTCCCTATCCCTATCGCTAGGGAACATTCACCGCCGCATCGAGTATGGATAGCATGCCGCTCGGATACAGGGGTGTCAAGCTGTACGGATACCAAATAACGCTGGCCGGGCAAATATCAAGGATCGACCTCTCTGGCGAGCAGATCAGCGAAAGTCTCACGCCGAATTGCGATCCTCGCCGTCGCGTTATTGCAAAAGATCACCGGCGGCCTGAGAGCCGCGTTGTAATTGTTCGCCATAGTGAAGCAGTAGGCGCCAGTTGCCGGAACTACGATCAAGTCGCCGATCCGCGGCTGAGTCAGCGTGACATCCGGGGTAATGACATCACCCTCCTCGCAATGCCTGCCGACTACGTCGGCGACCACCGGCTCGGTGTCCCAGCGCCCGACCACCATCGGGGTGAACCGCTGCCCGTACAGCGAGGCCTCCAGGTTGTCGCCCATCCCGCCGTCGACCGCGACGTGCATCCTGGCGGCCTGCTTGACCGTAAGCACCCGGTAGAGCGTGACCCCGGCCCGCGCCACCATCGAGCGGCCGGGCTCGATGAGAATCTCGATGCCGGTACCGAGATGGCGGTGCGCGGCGTCGACCAGTCGCCCGACGTACTCATCGACCGTCGGCACCTGGTCACCGGATTCGTAGCGGACCGCCAGCCCGCCGCCGAAGTCGTACACCTCGAACCGGTCCAGGCTGGCCAGCGCCGCCACGGCTGCCTCGAACTGATCGAGCGCGGCGATCTGCGAGCCAATGTGCGCGTGCAGACCGCGCAGGTCGATGGCGGGGACGGCGCGCATCCGCTCGATCGCCGCGGGTACCTGGTCGACCGGCACGCCGAACTTGGAATTCTTGCCGCCGGTCGCCAGCGCGGCGTGGGTCGCCGAGTCGACGCCGGGGCTAACCCGCAGGAGCACCGGGGTCCTCCGGCGCGCGAAGCGCTCGATCCGGTCGATGTCGTCGAAGCCGTCGACGACGACGAAGCCGATCCCGGCCAGGGCGGCCGCCGCGATGTCTTCATCGGACTTGGCGTTGCCGTGCATCAGGATCGTCGCCGGGTCAGCGCCCGCGGCGAGCGCGAGCCGAAGTTCGCCGGCCCCGACCACGTCGCAACCCAAACCGGACTGCACAAGCGCCCTGATCACGCAGATGGCTGGATACGCCTTGACCGCGAAGCACACCCGGCCACCCGGATGCCTGCCGGTCAGCGCCGAGACGTAGTCGAGGGCCCGGTCCCGCAGCGCCTGCTCGTCGATGACGAAGGCCGGCGTGCCGAACCGGTCAGCGACCTCGGTCAGCAGGCATCCGCCAATTCGCAGGTCGTCGCCCTCGATGACAGCCGACGGCGGCAACAGCGACAAGTCAGGCATCAGGGTATGGTCCCCCGCTCGTAGGTAACGGCACGGTAGTACACGATCTTCGAACCGCACTCGTCAGGACCAGTGCGCTTCAGACGCCCCGAGATATTCGTCGAGAATTGTCCGCCGTAGCGAAGCCCGCGATACTTGCCGGTCGCGTAGAACACGCGGAACGTTCCGCTCTGCCGGATCTTGAACCAGCAGGTCGCCAGGTTCGGCGGGGTGTAGCTCGTGCTTTCCAGGTGCCGCCGGACGGCGAGCCGCCCTTTGGGGAAGATCAGGCTTGCCTTCTTCCGGAAGAAGTAGCCTTTGGCGTTGATCGGCCCCCTGGCCGTCACCTGCGCGTGCCAGGGCCCTGGCCTGGTGCTGACGATCTTGATGACCTCACGGCCCCCGTGCGCGGGCTGGCTGGCGAAACCGCCCACGAGCACGGTGAGCGCGCTCATCGCCACCACCGTCACGGCTACGAGCTTGGTGCGTCGCATCTGTCCTCCAACGTGGCTTAGCGACCTGGGCTAGAAATAGTGCACGGACACGGCAACGGCGGCCCCGGCCACCGCGAGCAGCGCGGCCCCGTCGAGCCGGCGCCAATAGACGATCTTGAGCAGCACATCAAGCTGTCCCAGCGGGTCGATGCGCACCTCGGGGCGCTTGACGTCGCGCAGCAACGCCGCCGCCCGGGCGGTTCCGTGCGCGAGCCCGATCGCGGCGGCGAGCGCCACGCACGCGCCCGCGCCAGCCGCCCGCATCGCCGCCACCGCCAGCGGCAGCAAGCCGAAACCCGCGTACGGGTTCTGGGTGAGGAACCCAGGCCCGAGGATGGCACCCCAGACCAGCAGCCGTCGTCGCGGCGAGGCGTTGATCATCATGGACGCAGGCACCTGCCATCGCCTGCCCGGCACCACGACCCCGCGACGACCCGCCAGCTCGGTGACCCCGTAGAGGCCGCCGTAGCCGATCGCGGCTACCAGCGCGGTGTCGGTTAGCGGGAGCCAGGTTAGCGGCAGCGAGGCCAGACCGAGCCCGAGCGCCAGCCACACGGTGACCGCCGGGAGCACATAGGCGGCGAGCACCAGGCAGCGAGACGACAGCCTCCCGACCGGAAGGCCAGCCGCCAGCGAGGCGGCCGAGTTGACGCCTCAAGGCGAGTACGCCTTGGAGTAGCCGTTCACCGCGGCGAGTCCCGCCGCCAAGCCAGCCAGACCGACGAGCCCCGCCAAGCCACCCGGACCGGTCAGCAGGTCGCTCACGATGCTGTCTTGGGGGGCCGACCCCCCTGCGGAACCGGAAGCTGCTGCAGCCGCTGCTGCTCGGCCCGGATGTCGGCCGGGCTTGCGCAGTGACAGCAGATGCACGCGCTCAGGCAGGTGCACCAGCCTTCGCACCCGGCCGAGCCGATGCAGTCATAGCAGACCTTGTAGCCAAGGCCCTTGCCCAGGTTCATGCAGGCGATCCAGTTGCCGGCCGGCCACTCGCACCGGAACCCCTGCGCGTTGAAGCAGTTGCTGGTGAACGAGCCCTTGCACAGGTGGTAACCGTGCGGGCAGCCGACCTCAGGGCAGTGCGAGCACCGCCTGGTCGGGCCGCAGGTACACGTCGCCGCGTCGGCCGGGCTGCCGCCCACGGCCACCGCGGCAAGCCCGGTGGCGCCGCCGACGATCACGCGGCGCAGCGCGTCTCTGCGGTTGATCGTGCGCGCCACCCGCTCAGTGATGGTGGCTGACCTGTTGCGTCCCATCAATCCCCCCTGCTGACTCGGCCGCCGATCTGGCGGACGTCACTTCCTGCTCCGGCGGCCGTATGTGTCCCAGTCCCGCATCGCGATACCGGCGAACATCGGCTCGGCGAACCGTCGATCCCGACGCGGCCACCAGCCCAGCCGCGTCGACTGCCACGAGCAGCGGCGTACCAGACACCCGGTAGGTGGCCAGGCCCGCCGGGTCGGCTGGGCGCCCGATTTCCAGCTTGCTGGCCGAGAACGCCTCGGAGATCCGCAGGTAGCTCGCCGGGTCGGAGATGAGCAGCAGCACCCGCACCGCCGCTAGCTCCCCGGCGGCAGCCATCGCGTCCAGCGTCAGCACGAGTTGCTCGCACGACGGGCAGGTCGGATCGACAAACGCGATCAACGCCGGCCGGTCGTGGCCAGGCACCAGCGTGCGGATCTCCTGCTCCCCCGGCCGCTGGTAGCTCAGCGCCGCCGCCTGGCTGCGGAGCGGCGGTCCAAGCTCGCCGGTTTTCGCCGAACCTTTGAGTAGCTGCCCAAGCTGCCTGAACATCACCACGACCAGCAGCCCGAGCGCGCCGAGCAGCGCCCACTGGGCGACGGCTAGATAAAGCGGAATCTTCGCCATAACGCCCACCCCGGTTCCCGTTTCGCGGCGACCGCTGCCGCCGCGCTGAATGCGCCCGCGGCGACCAGCACTCCGCCAGCCAGCAGGCCGAGCCTGGTCAGCACGCTGAGCTGGATCGCGCCGGCGGGAACGCTGGCCGTAGCTACCGCCGCCGCCACCGCGAGCCCGGCCGCACGCCCGATGCCCGCCGCGGTGAAGCCCCGCCGGGAAAGCGCGCCGAAGCACCGGCACGGTCGACCGGAGTGCGCCGCGTAGCCGACCGTCCAGGTCACGACGAAGCCGCAGCAGATCACCAGCACGACAGGGTTGAGCCAGCCCAAGGCCGGCATCGACAGGCTCGCGGCCCCGGTGACAACTTCGCCGGCCGCGATGCTAGCCGCCAGCATCAGTGACGGCGCCGACACCCGCCGCGCCCGGCGCGGCAGGAACATCCGCACGGTAGCGGCGAACCCCGCCAGATCCGCCACCTTGGCGCCACCGGCCGCGAGCAGCAAGACGGCGATCGACGCTTTGCAGCCAAGCACGACCAGTTGCGAAAAGGTTCCCCCGGCGTGCACCCCTACACCGCCGAGGTGGCGCGGGGCCGGTCAGCCAGTTCGTCCGCGTCCAGCGGGATCGCCGCGACCTGCCGCAGCTTGGCGATCTGCCAGTCGTGGTTAACCAGGCTGGACGCACGCACCAGCCCAGCGGAATCCACGAAGATCGCGAACGGCATCACCCTGACGTTGTAGGCACCGTAGAGCGCGGCGGAGCCGGCGAGCACCGGTATGTGGCCAAGCCCAAGCTGGCCGATAAGCTCCCCGGCGGACTGGCCGCGCTGGCCAGGGGGGACGACCCCGCTCAACCCCCCGCCGTGCCGGCCCCGCGTCATGATCACAACATCGGTGTCGCTCAGCTCGCGCAGCCCGGCGACGACGGAGGGGAACGACTTGAGCGAGTGGTCGGCGAACACGATCAATTGCAGCGGGCGCCGGGGCGGAGAAATATGGATAACTCCCGCCGAATCGGTCAGCGACCAACGTGGGGCCCGCTGTCCCCTGGCCAGGCCGTCGCGCTCGATCGCGTCGGCGCCAGAAAGGGCGATCTGACCCGCCCCAAGCAACGCAAATACCGCCGCGACACACAACATCCCTGCAATTACGACGAATCCGATTGTTGCTGCCGTCACCCGCTCACCACGCCTGACCTGGTGGAGCTCATGTCCTGAACCCAACCATCCATGGCCAGCAACGGTCAAGCAGGGCGGGTCGAGCATCGTCGGCGTGCCGTCAGTAGAGCTCAGCCAATTACCGTCTAGTTGACCACCGCGGCCCAATGCACGCCCATTCAAAACCCCAGTTGGCCATCCGGCGCCGATTCGTGAGCCACCGGATCAGGCCAGCTGCCAGGAGCGCCGCAACGGCGAGCGCTACCCCGGCGAGCACCTCGATGGCCACCACCCGGCTGGTGACGCCCCCGTAGGTAAGCGGGCGGGTGCCTGTAAGCTGACCTGCCCGATCGATCCACACTGGGACGACCGTACCCGCCGGGGCGCCGACCATGGTTGGCACCAGGCCGTGCTTGACGCCGCCACCTGGCGCCCGCCAGCGTCCGCTAACCCAGACCGTGCCCGCGGTGTTGTAGCCGTACATCTGATCAGGCGCGTGCCGCAGCAGCACGGCGTCGACGCGCTGCCAGGACTGTTCCGCCTTAACCTGGGTCATGCCGTTGGCCCAGGCCACGTGACCGGCCAGCGGCACGACCAGCGGTACAGCGGCGAAGAACGCAGCCAGGATGGTCGCCCATAGCGCGCGCTCCACCCGATCGATTCCGCGGCGCAGCGGATTGCCGTCCACGCCCGCCCACCCGGCTATTCGCCGGATCGGCCGGCCCATCGGCCCGCGCTGGCGCCGGCCCCCCGTCCGTCGCACAACGCCTAGCATTCCCTGCGTCGCCTTCGCTGAATCGGACGGTCAGCAGTTCCGCCGCCGCCACGCCTGAGCGTGGTAGCCTGCGCCAGGTAGACGGGGGGTCAACGGTTGTACGGGGGGCCGGGATCGCGGTCCGTACTGGATCCGCTCAAGACAAAGCGCTTCTTTCTGGCCGGCGTCGCCATCGGCGTTATCGCGATGTCAGCGACCGGCTTGGCGGCGGCTAGGTTGATCGAATCACCGAACGAGCTGGCGGCACGCTCAGCGGCGCCGGCCGCGTCGGTCATCACCGGGGTAGCCCGGATGCGTGTGCTGAGTGACGACATCGTGCTGCCTGGCATCGTCCGGCCGGGCCGAACGGTGGCGGTCACGGCCGCGGCTCCGTACGTCACCGTCGTCGTCACCAAGATGCCGTCCGGGCTGGGCCGGCGGGTCTGGCCCGGCCATGTGATCGCCGAGCTTGACGGCCGACCGATCGTGCTGCTGCGCGGCAAGCTTCCTGCCTATCGCAACCTGCGCGAGGGTGACATCGGCCCGGACGTGACACAACTGCAGGCCGCGCTTAGCCGCCTCGGCTACGCCGACTACGACGTATCCGGATACTTCGGCCCGAGCACCGCGCTCGCGCTCATACTGCTCTATGAGCACTTGGGCTACCCGGTGCCTTATTACCACCCGAAGGTGAAGAAGCCAGTCGAGTTCCCGCCCCCGCCGACACCGTACTTGCCGATGGGCGAAGTCAGCTACATCCCGGCCGGATCGGCGCTGGTGGTTTCCGCTCCGGCGAAGACCGGGACCGAAGTCACCAAGGGCCACATCGTGCTCAAGCTCGCGGTCGGCAACCCATACGTAACCGGCCTGCTAAGCGCCCATCAGGCGGCGCAGGCCCGGGCTGAAATCCCAGCCCGCATCGGCTCGGCCGCCGCGAACATGGCCGGGGTAGTAGCACGGATCAGCGTGATCCCGGCCTATGGACCGCGCGACAAGGGGCCGGCCTCCTACCCGGTCGTGGTCACCAGCCGTAAGCGACTGCCGCAGCGCGCTATCGGCAGCACCGTCAGGCTGACGTTGCTCGCGCCGGTGACCAGCGAGCCGGTGCTGACCGTACCGGTGACCGCGGTGTTCGCCGCTTCCGGCCGTGGAGCCGCGTCGGCGGGCACCACGTCGTCGTTCGTGGTGGTGGTCACCGGGAACCGGAGCACCCAGCGCACCCAGCGCACGCAGGTCGCGGTGTCCACCGGCCCGGCGGCCGGCGGTTTCGTCGCCGTGCGCTCGATCTCGCCCGGCGCGCTGCGACCCGGCGATCGGGTGCTGATCGGCGTGGGCCCGTGACGATCACGGTGCTGCCCGGTGCTGACGGCTGGCCGGAGGACGATCCGCCGCCGCGGCTGGAGCCGCCTTTGATCGAGCTATCCGGCCTGCGCCTGCCGAGCGGACCAGCCCCGCTTCTAGACCTCATCGTGCCGCGCGGGGAGATGATCATGCTCACCGGGCAGCCGCGTTCGGGCCGGTCCGCGCTGCTCAACGTGCTCGGCCTGCTCGACCGGCCGGCGGCGGGCAGCTACCGCCTGAACGGGATCGATACCGGAAAGCTTCGCGACCGCGACCGGTCGGCGCTGCGCGGGCGGGAGATCGGCTTTGTGTTCCAGCGCAAGATGGTGCTGCCGACCCGGTCGGTGCTCGACAACGTGATGCTGCCGCTGCGTTACGCGGGCATGTCCCGCCGGCGGCGCCTCGGCGCCGCGATCGAGAGCCTGGACCGCGTCGGCCTCGGCGACGCGGCTCGCCTGATGGCCTGGCAGCTATCGGCGGACGAACTCGCGCTCTGCGCGGTCGCGCGGGCGCTGGTCGCCAGGCCAAGCCTGGTGCTCTGCGACGAGCCGACCGCCGGCCTCGACCAGTCCACCGCGACGCAGGTGATCGGCGTGCTCGCTGGCCTGCACCGCGAAGGCGGGACGGTGCTGGTAGCCACCGCCGACCAGCTTGCCGCCGCCTACAGCAGCCGGTCGGTGCGGCTCGACCCGGTCGCTGGCCCGTGGTCAGGCACAGAGTGGTCAGGCACAGAGTGGTCAGGCACAGAGCTGTCGGTCGCCCAGCAGATGCGCCTGCCACTGACCGACTCACCGCAGGACACAGCGCGGCTGATTGATCCAGCGCCATGACCCGGGTCATCGCCCGGCGCACCACGCTGCGGCCCGCCGACGCCGTCGGCGAAGCGTTCACCTCGATCGTGGCCAGGCCGATGGCCGCAATGGCAACGAGCTTTGGCACGCTGCTCGCCGTCGCCTGGTTCGTCGCCGTGCTCGGGCTGGTCAGCACCGCATCGGGCCAGGTCGCATCGGCCTTCGCGGAACGGCTGCCGACTATGGTCCTGGTGACGGGACCAGCTCCTAGGTTGCTGAACGCCCCGTTTCCGTTTCCCGCCGACGTAGAGCAGCGCGTCGATGCGCTCTCCGGCGTCGTCGCGGCCGGCGTGTACTGGCACGTCAAGCTCGGTCGGCCAGTCGTCGTCTCGCCCAGTCCGCTGATCGGAGACGTGGATACGCGTCTGCGCGGGCCGGCGGTCATCGCCGGCACTCCCGGCTACCTGGCGGCCGCCGGGGCCGTGGTCAGCCAAGGCCGGCTGTTCGACGCCTGGGATCAGTCCCACGCCGCCCAGGTCTGCCTGGTCGGGTCCGTGCTCGCGAGGTCTCTTGGCATCGCCGGGCTTGGCAGTCAGCCGACGATCTACATCAACAACGTGGGATGCGTTATAACCGGAATTGTTTCTCAAGCAGTGCGGCAGCCGTCCTTGCTCGGGTCGGTCGTGCTGCCGACATCGGCGGCTAGGGCGTTGTTCGGGGCGCCCGACCAGCTCGCGGGCGCCAGGCCGGCCGTGCTGATCGCGACCAAGCCGGGGGCGGCGCCGACGATCGCGCGGCTGGCGCCGTACACGATCAGCGAGACGCGGCCGCGCCGCCTCGTCGTCAGCGTGCGACGCGGACCCGTGCTGCTGCGCCAGCAGGTGACAGCCGCGCTGAGCGGGTTGTTCGTAACGGTCGGCTGGGTCGGGCTGGCGATCGGGGTGATCGGCATCGCCGGGCTGACGATGTTCTGCGTGGTGCAGCGGCTGCCTGAGTTCGCGCTCAGGCGAGCGCTCGGGGCCAGACGGCGGCACATCGCCACCCACGTGCTAGCCGAGTCGGTGATACTTGGCCTGCTCGGCGGCCTGGCCGGCGCCAGCCTCGGGATCGCCGCGGTGGTACTGATCGCCAAAGCCAGGCAGTGGACGCCAGTGGTCGCGCCGATGGCCCTGTGGCCCGCACCGCTGATCGGAGCGGCGGCGGGAATGGTCGCCGGGATCGGACCGGCAATCCGCGCCGCGTGGATCAGGCCATCGGCCGGCCTAAGCCGGTTCCCGCCGCTCTAGCCCACCAATCCGGCTCTTTACCCCACGTCCAGCCCACCCCACCCCCGCGTCCACCCCACCCCAGTGCGCTTCCAGCCCAGCTTCCGCGATGGATGGATTGTCGCGGTAGGGACCGGCCTTGCGGCCGGCCCCCGCGCAGATCCCGGCGTGCGGGATTACCGCACCGGGCTCCTGCCTTGGGTTCTGGCGTCGAGGCGCGCGTCTGGGTAGGGGTGCATGATGCGGGCTCGCGGTAGCCATCGGGCCTGTATCCGGTTCATCCGCGCCCAGCCGGCCGTGGTGCGCTGGCTGCGGCGCCGCAGCGCCTTGTACCAGTGCCGGATCACCTGGCTGCGGAAAGCCGCCACCGCCCGGAAGTTGCCGGGCACCGCGTAGTACGCCATATGCCCGCGCACCACGGCGGCAAGCCAGCGGCCCTGTTCCGGTACCGGCAGGTGCATGCGGTGCCTGAGCTGGTCCTTGACCCGGCTCAGCGACGCCCGCAGCCGCTGGGCGATGGTGACGCGCTTTACCTGGAACCGCCCGCTCCTGGTTTCCCCGCAGATATGGGTGAACCCCGGGAAGCCGGACGTTTCCGGCTTGCCCAGCCCCCGGCCTGCCCGGTTCGAGGCGGCGAACCGCCCGGACCCGGTCAGCCGGGTCTTGCCCGGGTGCAGCTCCAGGCCGAACTTCGCGACCCGCTCGCGCAGGTCACGCAGGAACTGCCTGGCATCGCCCAGATGCTGGAAGCCGCAGGCGAAGTCGCCGGCGAACCTCACGATGATCACATCACCGCGCGCGTGCTTCTTCCGCCACCACCCGGCCCGAAGATCCAGAACGTAATGCAGGTACACGTTAGCGAGCAGCGGCGATGCCGATGCCCCCTGCGGTGCTCCGGTGCTCTCGCTCCAGGCCTCCTCTTCCATGACCCCCGCAGCCAGCCACTTGCCGGCCAGCCGCAGGACCCGCTCATCCGCGATCCGGTGCCGGGGGAACTTCCCTGGCCAGTCCCGGTCAAGCTGGCCGGAAAAGTCGCGGATATCCGCGGCTGGCACCCAGTTCACCTTCTTCCGCTCGATCCCGGCCGTCAGCGCGTCCAGCGCATCATGCTGGCCTCGCCCGGGCCGGAACCCGTAGGAGAACCCCAGGAAATCCGTCTCGTACACAGCGTTCAGCACCCCGGCGACGGCCCGCTGGACGATCTTGCCTTCCAGCGAAGCGATGCCGAGCGGCCGCAGCCGCCCGTCCGCCTCCGGGATGTACACCCGCCGCGACGGCTTTGCCCGGAAACGCCCGCCCTGGACCCGCTCATGCAAGTCCCGCAGGTTAGCCTCCAGGTCCTTCCCGTAGTCCTCCCGCCTCACCCCGTCGGCCCCCGGCGCGGCCATCGGGCTCAGCGACTGGCCGGCCCGCCGCAGGCGCTCCAAGGTGACATGGCGCAAAAGCGCGGTGAACCGCGCGTCCTTAACCCTTCGCGCTACCTCACGCACACGGTCCAGCCCGCTTGACACGCCAGGCCCGGCACTGCGTCCGGGACGTGCTTCACCGTCCGTGTTCCCCCTGGCCGGTCCCCTTTCCTCCCCCGCCTCCGCAGCCGCAGCCTTGTTCAGCAGGTTCGCAGGTACTACGGGACCGTCCGGCTTCCCGCGCTCGTTCATCCCAGGCTTACCGCCCCAGCGTTCCCTGGACGGCCCGCCCGGTGATCAGCCGGACGGGCGAGACGCGGGATCTCCCGGTTCTCGCGCCTGGAGGTTCCGCACATGCCATGGTTCCAAGACCGCGCGGGGCCCCCCGGCGGCTCGCGCATAGCGCCGCCAGCGGTATCGCCTTCCACCTTGCCGACGGTGCCGGCACCCCGGAACGTTGAATTTTGGCAATCCATCGCGGCGATCGGCGGCCCGGAGGCTATGGATTCGGGGATTCATCGCACCCGCGGGCAGCCGAGAGGGCTCGGGCGCGAGAGGATGGGCGGATGGCCTGCACCGTGCATCTCGCCTGGACCGACCGGCTGATTGGCTACAACTTCGGGCCTAGCCATCCGCTCGCCCCGGTGCGGGTTGAGCTGACCATGGAGCTAGCCCGTAACCTCGGCGTGCTCGACGCCGACGGGGTCACGGTCAGCGTCCCGGAGCCGGCTACCGACGCGGACCTCGAGCTTGTTCATCACCCCGGCTACATCGCCGCGGTGAAGCGCGCCAGCGAGTCCGGCCGGATGCCGGACTCGGCCAGCTTCGGTCTCGGCACGTCCGACGATCCGATCTTTCCCGCGATGCACGAGGCCTCAGCGCTCGTGGCCGGCGCCACGCTCGCGGCCGCGCGGGCGACCTGGACCGGCGCCGCGCAGCACGGCGCGAACATCGCGGGCGGCCTGCACCACGCGATGCGGGACCACGCGAGCGGGTTCTGCATCTACAACGACCCGGCGATCGCCATCTCGTGGCTGCTCGACCAAGGCGCGCGGCGGGTCGGCTACGTCGACATCGACGTGCACCACGGCGACGGCGTCCAGGCGGCGTTCTACAACGACCCGCGGGTGCTCACGATCAGCATGCACGAAAGTCCCTACACGTTGTTCCCTGGGACCGGGCGCGCGAGCGAGATCGGCGGGCCGGACGCGGAGGGCTCGGCGGTGAACATCGCGTTGCCCGCCGGTACCAGGGACGCCGGCTGGCTGCGGGCGTTCGACGCGGTGGTGCCGCCGCTGCTGCGGGAGTTCGGCCCGGAGATACTCGTCTCGCAGCACGGCTGCGACACGCACTGGATGGACCCGCTGGCCAACCTCGCGGTGACCGTCGACGCCCAGCGGATCGCCCACGCGGCGATCCACAACCTGGCCCACGAGACCGCGGGTGGCCGGTGGCTGCTCACCGGCGGCGGCGGTTACGAACTGGTCCAGGTCGTGCCGAGAACGTGGACCCACCTGCTGGCCGAGGCGACGGGGCGGCCGATCGACCCGGCGACGCCGACGCCGAAGTCGTGGCGCGACTACGTCAGCATGCGGACGGGGGCCAGCGCGCCTGACTCCATGACCGAGCAGGCACCGGCCACGTTCGCCCCGTTCGAGCGCGGCTATGACCCCTCCGATCCGGTCGACCAGGCGATCATGGCGACCCGCAACGCGGTGTTCCCGCTGCACGGCCTCATGCCGTAACCGGCCGCGCGGGCTAGCGGCGGCGACGACGACATGAGGCAGAATGCTCTAATGCCGGACACTTCCTCAGCCCGCGCCATAGCCGATCGTTACGTCAACGCGCTGTCAGAGCTTGATCCGACCCTGGCGACCAGGCTCGGCACCGGGCAGAACCAGGACAAACTCGGTGATCTGTCGCCCGCCGGCCAGGAGGCCATGGACGCGCTCGACCGGGCGACGCTGGCCGAACTGGCGCAGGTCACTAGCGCGGGCGACCCCGACCCCGACCCCGACCCCGACGACCGCAGGTGCGCCCGGCTGCTGGCCGAACGGCTCGAAGCGCGCCTGGCGAAGAGCGCGCAGCGCGAGCACCTGTGCGCGGTGTCCAACCTGTTCGGGCCGCCCCAGCGAATACGCAACATCTTCCTCGACATGCCGTCGGCCACCGAGGATGACTGGGCGGTCATCGCCACCAGGATGAGCGCGGTGCCGCGGGCACTGGCCCAATACCGCTCGACGCTCACCGCAGGGATGGACGCCGACCTGCTCGCCGGGCCTCGGGTAGTGAACGCCGTCATCACCCAACTCGGCACCTGGGCGGCGACGGCCGACGGCAAGGGCTGGTACGCCAAGTTCGCCGCGGGCGCCCAGGTGTCAGCGCCGCTGCGGGCGAGGCTGGACGAGGCGGCCGGATCTGCCATCGCGGCCGTCGCCGGCCTGCGGGACTGGTTTGCCGGAACATATCTGCCGCGGACGGCCGCGCGCCCCGACGCCGTCGGACCCGATCGGTACCCAGCCTGCGCGCGGCTATGTACCGGCGCGAACCTGGATTACGCCGAGGCTTACGCGTGGGGCTGGTCCCAGTTCATCGACCTGCGCGAGCAAATGCGGCAAGAGGCAGAAAGGATTGTTCCGGGCGCGACCGTGCGGGCGGCCATGGACCATCTGAACGCTCACGCCGAGGCCGTCGAAGGGGTCGATGCGATCAGGGCGAGGTTGCAGCAGATGATGGATGAGGCCATCGCCAACCTGGACGGCACCGTCTTCGACCTCGCGGACCCGGTGAAGGTCGTCGAGGCCAGGATCGCTCCGGACGGCAGCGCCGCCGCGCCGTACTACACCCAGCCGTCGCTGGACTTCTCCCGGCCTGGCCGCACGTGGCTGCCGACGCTCGGCCGCACCAGGTTCCCGCTTTGGGGGCTGGTAAGCACCTGGTACCACGAAGGCGTGCCCGGCCACCACCTGCAGTTCGCGCAGTGGAAGTACCTGGCCAGCCGGCTGTCGGTGTATCAGACCGGGCCGGGCGGCGTCAGCGCCTGCAGCGAGGGCTGGGCGCTGTACGCCGAGCGACTGATGGACGAGCTTGGCTACCTGACCAGGCCGGGTGACCGGCTTGGCTACCTGGACGCCCAGATGGCGCGGGCGATCCGGGTGATCATCGACATCGGGATGCACACCCGGGCCACGATCCCGCCCGACTCGCCGGTCGGACCCGGTCAGGTATGGACGCCGGAACTGGCGCTTGAGTTCTTTGCCATGCACAGCGGGCGGCACAAGGACTTCCTGGACAGCGAGATCGTCCGTTACCTGAGCATGCCGGGCCAGGCGATCAGCTACAAGCTGGGCGAACGCGCCTGGCTGGCGGGACGGGATGCCGCCCGCGCGGCCCGCGGCGCCGACTTCGACCTCAAGTCCTGGCACATGGCCGCGTTGTCGCTCGGCTCACTCGGCCTCGACGACCTCGCCGACGAGCTAGCCAAGGTCTAACCCGCCCCGTCCGCCGCCCGCCGCCACCGCACCAGTCCCTGGGAATGCCAGCGCCGTGCCCCGCCGCCAACCCCTGCGATGGCCCACAGCCGGGGTTCAGCCAGTGCAGCCAACCCAGCCATGAGCCATCGCAGCGCGCTCTTGCGGCCGGGGACGCCCGGCAGCGCGAACAGGGTCAGCTTGCCGGCCCGCAGGTCGCGGACCACGGACGCCAGCGCCGCGCGGGTGTAGCCGGCCGCAGTGCCCTGGCCGCAGGCCCTGCGTAGCCGGAGAACCCCTGCCTGCCGGTGCCCGCGATCGTGTAGATGTCACCGGCGGTCACAGGCCGGCCGTAGAAGCGGCCGGACCTGTGGAGGCGGTGAAGGCCAGGTCACCAGATCTTGCAGGATTTCTCCGACGCCATCGCAACCGGACCGCTGGCCGGCGCCGTCCACCGGTACCGCGCCGCCTACGCCAGGGATCTGAGCAGGCTCACAGCGTTGCAGCGCACAGCGAAGGCCTAGCCTTCCGGCCCCGGGAAGCGCAACCGGGCCGGGACCTGACCCGGACCCAGCGACCGGTAAACGCTCGACGCGCACAGCGCGGTCTCGCCCGGACAACAGTCCTGGAACACGCGCGGTCATCAACCGTGCGCATCTCCGCCCGCCTTCAGCGAACGGATCTAGCTGTTCTGGCCACCGTACGTCAGCCCGCCACAGTCGCGTCCGGGATCTGGGCCTGGGCTGAGGCCGGACGTGCGAGCAGCCAGGCGGAGCAGGCGCTGATGATGACCGCCATGACGATGAGCATCAGCCGGTAGCTGACCACGCTGATCAGCGCGGCTCCTGCGGCGATGGACAGTGTCTGCGGGGTGATGAGCAGCGTGGTGGCTGCCGCGTTCACGCGGCCCTGCAGGCGCGGCGGCGTGTGCTCCTGCATCGCGGTGAACAAGCCGACCGACAGCCAGACGACCCCGGCGCCGTCAAGGACCGCGCCGACCAGCACCAGCGGCAGCGAGCCGGTCTGGTAGACCATGGCCGCGAGCGCGAAGCAGCCGAGCGCGAGCCCGACCGTTCTGGCCGCGCCCGCCCAGCGCATCAGGTACGCGGCCGCCAGGCCCGAGACGATCGACCCGCCGCCCTGGACGCTCATCACCACGCCCACGAACGACGCCGCGCGGTGCAGGCCCTCGCCCACGACCGCGTAGATGACGGTCTCGCTCACCCCGATCACGCCGAACGCGATCGCGCTGACGAGCGTGAGCTGGGCCAGCAGCGGCACCGCGCGGATGCGCATGAAGCCCGCCGCGGTCTCGCGCCAGAACGACCCGTGGGTCTTGTCAGGCTCGGACTCTGCTACCCGCAGGCTCGCGGTGGCAATGATCGCCGCGAGGAACGTCACGGCGTCGAAGATCGCCACCGACGGGCCGCCGAACGCCACGAACAGCCCCGACCCCACGAGCGGGGACAGCACGCGCAGGCCCTGGCTGGCCATCTGCAGCGCGGCGTTAGCGGAGGCCAGGTCCTCGCCGCGCAGCATGTCCTTGCGCAAGCCAGCACCGGCCGCGCCGAGCAGGTCGAACGAGGCCCCGTAGCAGAACGCGACCACGTAGATGAGCCACAGCTCCGCACGGGACCGCACGAAGATCAGCGAGAGCACGATCAGGGCCGTGATCGCGTTCACTGCGATCATCAGCGTCTTGCGCCGCACACGGTCGGCGAGGTGCCCGGCCAGCGGCGCGAGCAGGTTCGGCACCGCCAGGGCCAGGAACACGCCGCCCGCCGCGGCGTTACTGCCAGTCAGTGTCTTGGCCCAGATCCCGAGCGTGAGGTAGAGCGCGCTGTCGCCGAAACCGGATAGCGCCTGCCCGGCAAACAGCCGCCGGAACCGCCGATCGCGCAGTGCGCCGAACCGGTCCATGGTCAGCTGCCCTTCGCCGGGGCGCCGGGCGGCGCGACCGAGACCGCGATGAACAGCCGCGCTTCCCGGGTTCCCGCCGGCCGCTGCGACGGGTCCAGCAGATCCCGGTCCCGCCCGTACCGCTCGAGGACGGCGAATAGCTCCTGCTTCACCGCCGCGTACTCCTGCTCGGTCAGCCACACGCTGTCACCGGACAGCGCGGGCCGCCACTGCTCCGGCTCGAGCGACCTGCGGCGGTATCGCTGCCTGGTCCGCGCAAACTCGTGGTCGAGGAACGCCTCGGTCGCGGCCTCGGCCGCGAGCTGGCCCTCGGTACCGGGCCCGGCCCAGCCGAGTTCCTGGCGCGTGCTGGCCAGCCGCCAGGGCTTCTCCCGGCCGGTGCGGCCGGGCACCTGTTCGATGTAGCCGTACTTGGCGAGCATGCCCAGGTGGTAGGAGCAGCTGGCGACAGAATCGCCGGTGACTTCCGCGCACCGGGTCGCCGTGGCGGTCCCTTCGCTGCCGAGCAAGTCCAGCAGCTGCCAGCGCAGCGGGTGAGCGAGGGCGCGCAGCGCCTTCGGGTCGCGGGTTCCTGGGTCGCCAAGCACGAAAGACAAGATACCTTGAACAAGTTTTCTTAATCAATGTTTCTTGCTCAAGATTTCTTGTGGCCAGCCTGGCGCCAGCGGACCGCGCAGGCTCTGACTACGACGTCCGCGTGGCGGAGGAGGCGGTCCAGGAGGCTGACGGCGGTGGTTCGCTCGGGGCAGGAACCGGCCCCAGGATCCCAATGGCCAATGGCTGCCAGGGCCAGGGGCCGACCAAACCTCAGCCACCCCCCAACGACCGTTCTGTGCGTACGTCGCCGTTGCGCTAGACGAGACAGACACGAGCCAGCATTGGCACAATCAAGACTCTGATCACGAAAGTTCCTGTGCGCGCAGCATGGTCGGTTCGCTAAAGGGCAGCGCAAACTGGCTTGCTCTGCAGCCGAAGACTTGCCCGCATGAACGGACTGTCGGACCCGAGGCTGGGCGCGCTGGTCGAGGTCGGCACGCGGCTTGGGCAGTTGGTATAAAGACCTGCGCGATGCCCTGCTCGCTGACGGCTACTCGGCCCGAGTCGTCGATCCGTACGAGCCCGTACCCCACGTTCCCTAGCACTGTGGGTGGCAGGGCCGACAGGCCGGCGAGGAGCGCGGGGGCCGGGTCGCACAGCAGGTCATCGCGCGCGCGACATGCATTGTCCACCCAGGCTCCGGGAGCTGGAGCGGGAAAACCGGGAACTGCGGATGAAGAACGAGTTCCTGTCAAAAGCAGCGGCGTACTTCGCAGCGGAGCATCGGTGAGCGAGCGGTACGGGTTCATCGACGCGGAGTACGCCTCGGGCCGGTTCGCTCCGGGCATCACGCAGATGTGCGCATGGCTGGGAGTATCCAGATCAGGGTTTTATGAATGGCGGTCACGGCCGGAAAGCGCCACCGCGAGAAGACAGCAGCGGCTCGGCCGGCTGATCACCGCGATATTCGAGGATTCCGACGGCACCTACGGGTACCGGCGGGTCGCGGCGCAGCTTGCGCGGCAGGGCACAGTGGCCGGGCCCGAGCTGGTCCGCCAGCTGATGCGCAGGCTGGGCCTGGTCGCCTGCCAGCCGCGGCCGTGGCGGCCGTCCACGACGCGCAAGGGGCGGCCGGGCCGATCCCGGACCTGGTGCAGCGGGACTTCACCGCGGAAGAGCCGGGGCAGAAGATGGTCGGCGATATTACTTATATCGCCACGTGGGAGGATCCTGCTTAATGGTTAGGTGGCGGGGGTGAGTTCTGCGGTTTCGGGGTTGATGGGTGAGGTGGTAGCCGAGGCGTTGAATGCTGCGGATGTGGTTGCGGGCCTGGCGGGGTAGCTCGCGAGGGTCGTGGTAGTCCGGTCCGGGGTCGTGGCAGGTGGCTTGGGATCGGCGAGCAGGTGCCAGGTGATGGTGAGCATGGTGTTGTCGGCCGCGGCGAGCTGGCCTGCGGCGGGCCGGTCGTGTGCCGGGCGGCCGGGAGGCTGCCGGTCGGCAGGGCGGTTGCTGTCGTTGGCCGGCGATTCCAGCGGGCCGCCCCGGAAGCAGGAATGTCCTACCTGGGATAGTTTTGTCGTGTGGCCCGGCGCGGCGGCGGTCCGGGGGCCACCCGGCCTGCGGGCGGGCAGCGACGAGTTTCCGTGATCACGGAATCGCGGTTACCGCGGAAGCTCAGCCGCGATATAGAGGCTGTCGGGTGACTTCTCCCGTGATTTCGTCAAGCCGATTCCGTTAAGTCGCTTATACAGGCAATTCTCGTTTTCTGATGTTCTGCGGTCTTTGCGTGGGATAATGGCTGTGTGAGGGATAAATTCAGGGACGGGAACGGGCCGGACCAGCCGATGCTGATGCCGGCCGACCCGCGGCAGTGGCTGCCGGAAGGGCACCTGGCGTGGCGGGTGCTGGACCTGGCCGGGGAGATGGACCTGACCCGGTTCGGGGCGCGGTACCGGGCCGACCGGCAGGGCGGCCGCCCGTACCGCCCGGCGATGATGGCCACGCTGCTGCTGTACTGCTACTGCCGGGGCCGCCGGTCCTCCCGGGAGATCGAGATGGCCACCTACGATGACGTCGGCGCCCGGGTCATCTGCGGGGGCCTGCACCCTGATCATTCCACCGTCGCGGAGTTCGTCCGGGCGAACCTGGACGCGGCCTGCGCGCTGCTGCCGGAGTCGGTCAAGGCATGCGCCCGGGAGGGCCTGGTATCCCTGGACCTGGTCGCCGGGGACGGCACCAAGCTGAAGGCGAACGCGTCGATGACCGCCAACGTGACCGCGGCGCAGCTGGACGCCCAGATCACCGAGCTGGAAGCGGTGATCGACGCCGGGTTCCGCGGATGGGCCCAGGACATGCTGGGCGACGGCGGAGATGACGGCGGCGGCGACGGTGCCGGTGACCGCGGTGACGGCGGCGGCGGCAGCGGCGGGACGAAGAAGAAGAAGAAGCCGAAGCGGCCGGAGCTGGTGCTGGAGCGGCGGAAGGCCGTCCGCGCCCAGCTCGCGGCCCGGCAGGACGCCCGGGGCCAGCAGGAGCAGGGCAGGCTCCAGGCCAGGATCACCGAGCTCGCCGACCGGGCCGGGAAGAAGGAAGCCGCGGTCCGCAAATGGGAGAAGGCGGCCTCGGACCGCCTGGAGGACCGCGCCCGCAAGACCGCCGCCGGGCAGCGCATCGGCGGCACCTGCCCGATCGCCTGCATCGACGAGGGCCGCGAGGTCAAACGCGCCCGCACGGCCCTGGCCCAGGCCCGCGCGGCGCTGGACCAGGCCCGCGGGCAGGCCGCCGCGCCGGCCGGCGACCCGGACGCGAAGGTGAACGCCACCGACCCCTCCAGCCAGGTCATGCCGCTGAAGAAAGGCGGCTTCGGCCAGCTGTTCAACGTCCAGGCCCTGGCCACCGCCCGCACCCAGGTCATCCTCGCCATCATGCGCCACCCCAGCCCCGGCCGGCGTCCACGCCCTGGAGCCCCTGATGGCCAAGGCCCGCGAGGTCCTGCTCCAGGCCGGCATCACCGATCAGATCCTCCAGGCCCTGTCCGGCGCCGGATACGCCAGCGACGCCAGCTTCACCCTCGATATCCCCGCCCTGCCCTGCATCGCCGTCACCCGCGAAGGCCGCCAGACCGGCCGGTCCCAGGAAGGCCGCGCCCCCAAGACCATGCTCCCCAGCTGGGAGCAAATGACCGCCCGGCTGGCAACCGAGGAAGGCAGGCAGCTGTACAAGCAGCGCGCCGCCACCATCGAGCCCGTCTTCGCCCAGCTCACCGCCCGCCTGGGCCGCACCCTGCACTACCGCGGCAACCTCGCCGACGCCGAACTCGCCCTCTGGGCCGCCAGCTGCAACATCCTCAAGGCCATCAAAGCCCGCGTCCACCGCATCGCCCGCCAGGCCCGCGCCAGCACCACCCCAGCGCCCGCCATAGCCGCCGCCTAACCCGCACCCCGCGCCAAGTCCCCTGAGCCCCAGCCGGCCACCACGAACAACCCGCAGGCAGCCGGGCCATCAGCATGCCCGCACACCAGCCGCCACCATGCCCGGCACACCAGCCGCTTGCCCCTGGACCCAGAAACAAGCCAGAAACCCCCCAGCCACCAGCAACTCACCGTGAACGCAACGCCCCGCCAAGAGTCACCCGACAGCCTCTATACGACAGCCACACTCCACGATCACGACCTGAACCTTGATCACGGAAACACAACCGCGCTTTGACCACCCGGGGTTTCAGCCCGCCAGCCGGTCACGACGTCAGCGGACAGCCACGGCACCAGCCACCGTGCCACCGCGAACCACCCCAGCGCCAAACGACGGGAAAGGCCCACATTATTTATTTACACCCCGGCGCCAGCGTCGGCTCGCCGACACCAGTGTTGCTGTAGTTCTCTGGCCTGCCCGGGCGACAGCGCTGGGCCGTCGGTGCGGCTCATTCGGAGCGCTCACTCCCAAAGAGGCGCACCCATGGACCATCACCAGGGTGGCCGATCCCTCCGCTCTCCGACAAATCCGATATCCGATAATCCGCTCTCCGGCAATCCGATCTCGGATAATTCGATGTCCCACAATCCGATTTTGGATTATCGGATATCGGGGAGCAGACGGGCGGGTCTAGCTGGGGTCGTCGTGATGTCTGCGGGGGGCGCCGCCTAGGAGCACCTGGGTTAGGGCGTTGCGGGTGTCGAGAAGCTGGTCGAGCGCGGCGGTCATCGCCGCGTCGGTAACCCTGATCGGTACTTCGTCGGCGGGCTGGCCGTTCTGGTCATCGGCCTCGGCCGCCTGCAGCGCCGCCCGCCTGAGCAACTCCTTGATGAACGAGGCCGTCACCCCTTCGGTCCGGGAGATCACGGTCGGCAGGTCGGACACGTCGAGTTCGAGGTTGCCCTGGTACAGCCGGATCAGCCGATCCCGGGCGTCGGCGTCGGGCACCGGCAGCTCAACGGCGTGATCGACCCGGCCAGGACGCGCCGCGAGGGCTTCTTCGAGCAGGTCAGCCCGGTTTGTTGTGAGCAGGAACGTCACGTCCACATCGGCGCCCAGCCCGTCCATCTCGTTGAGCAGCTCGAACAGCAGCGGGCTGTCGCCCATGTAGCGTTCCCGCTCTTCGGCGATCAGGTCCACGTCCTCGACCACCACGACGGACGGCTCCAGGGCGCGGGCGACCGAGCACGCCTCGGCGATCATCCCGAGCGCGCCCCCGGACAGCAGCACGGCGGTGACATTGGGTAGCCGGCCGAGCAGGTACCGCACGGTGTGGGTCTTGCCGGTACCTGGCACCCCGTACAGCAGGACGCCCCGGCGCAGGTGCTGGCCGCTGGCCACCAGCCGAGCCGAGTGCCGGGCGACGCCGATCACCTGTCGCTCGATCCCGTCCAGCAGGTCGCCCGGCAAGATGACCTGGTCCCTGGCGACCTTGGGCCGGTCCACGAAGCTGAGTAGCGCGCCCCGGTGATGGTCGAACACTTCGCCGCCGAACGCGATCACGTGGCCCCGGAAGACGTTGTGCTCGATGCTCAGCCGCCTGATCTCGGCGACCAGCTCCGGCGCCCGATCGGGGTCGGCCGCCGAGACCTCCAGCCGGACGTCATCGCTGCCGTGCTCTTCCGGCCCGCGCAGCAGGATGGCCGCCCGGCCGTCAGCGTCCTCGACGAGATAGAGGCCGCAAGCGACGCAGGGCAGCGTTTCGTCGCCCGGCCCAGCCTGCAGCGCCTCGGTTTCGACGCTGCCGATGCCAGGACCGTGCCAATACGCCTGCATCAGGTCGGACATGCCTAGGTCGCGATGCCGGTAGTTGGTCAGCCCGACCAGCGTGTGGGTGCGACCGGGCTCGGCCAGCCAGGCGTTCAGGCCAGTCTGGACGTTCACTTGGTCGTAAGCGGGCCAGATTGCTTTGGCGATAGGCAGCGCCGCCGCCTGCGTACCGAGGTGGCCGGCCAGCAGCCGGCCGACGGACTGTTCTTCGGCCCTGGCCGCGGCGACGGTTCTGCTTACCAAGCGCCTGGTAATCCTGCCAATGTCGGCGAGCTCCGGCCTTATTTCCGCATCTATCTGCATCCTCGCAGCATAAGAGCGGAAACTCACCGGCCTGAACGCCAGCCGGGCGAGTTTCCTGCCGTTATCGATTAGGGATGGGTGACTACGTCACTGGGGCCGCCGAAGCTCGAACTCACCGCCGCGCCCGTGCCGTTGATCACCGACTGGATGCCGCCCGACCCGTTCAAGAACACCGTGAGCAGGTCGTGGAACGTCACGCCGGTGGTGTTCGGTGCCCGGAACGCCATCGCGTTCTCGATCGCCACGCCTTGGTTGAATAAGCTGTAGCTGCCCATGCCGAAGCCGGCGAACGAGGTGACGCTGTTCGGCACGAAGAACGCCGGGTAGCCGTCCTGGGTGGAACCGGACATCCGCCCTGGCCGTTCCAGATGACCTCGTCCTTCAAGAAGTGCTCGACGAACAGGCCATCGCCAGCACGAGTCCGGCCCGAAGGGGTGAGTTCTTACAACTCTTGAACTAACTCGTGAAATTACACTTTTGCCTAGCTAAGTCAATAGCCGGGCGTGCTCGGCGATGAGCTGCCGGTACCACGTCGCGCTCGACTTGGCGACCCTCGCCTGGGTGCCGAAGTCGACGAAGAAGATCCCGAACCTCTTGCTGTAGCCGTCGGCCCACTCGAAGTTGTCCAGCAGCGACCACACGAAGTAGCCGCGCACGTCAACACCCTCGGCGATGGCGTCGCGGACGACCGCCAGGTGATCGGCGAGGTAGCGGACTCGCTGCGGGTCGTGCACCTCGCCATTCGGGTCAACGTAGTCGTGGAACGGCGCACCGTTTTCGGTGATGTAGAGCGGTATCGCCGGGTATTCGTCGCGCAGCCTGCGCAGGATCCGGCCAAGGCCGGCCGGGCAGGCGTCGATCCCGTTCGCCGTCAGCGGCCCGTCCGGTCGCACGGCCGCAGCGGGCAGCACGGTCGCCAGGTGATAAGGCTCGTCGAGGTCGCTGGCGACGGTCTTGGTCTCGTAGTAGTTGATGCCGCTGAAGTCCAACGGCGCGGCGATGACCTCCATGTCATCGTCACGCACGAAGTCGATCGGCACCTGCGCGCCGTACCACTCGAGCATGTCGGCCGGGTAGCCGCCGCGGAACACCGGGTCGAGGAACCACCGGTTCTCATACCCGTCGAGCCGCTCCGCCGCTTCGGAGTCCGCTTGGTCGCCAGTAGCCGGGCTGATGTCGGAGAGCAGCACCGAGTTGCCAACCTGGGCGCTCGGCGCCGCGTCCCTGACCAGGCCGACCGATAGGCCGTGCGCGAGCAGCAGGTGATGCGTGGCCGCGAGCGCCGACCGCAAGTTGACGACCCCCGGGGCGTGCCTGCCTTGGAGATAGCCGATCATGCCCGCGCAGAACGGCTCGTTGACCGTCACCCACATCGGCACCGCGGCACCAATCGCGCCAAGCACCGCCTCGGCGTAATCGCAGTACCGGCCCACCGTGTCCCGGTTGGCCCAGCCGCCGGCGTCCTGCAACGACTGCGGCAAATCCCAGTGGTACAGCGTCACCATCGGCGTGATGCCCCTGGCCAGCACGCCGTCGACCATTCGCTTGTAGAAGTCGAGCCCGCGGCTGCTCACCTGACCGCTGCCCGCCGGTATCACCCGCGACCAGGAGATCGAGAACCGGTAACTGTCGAGCCCGAGCCAGGAGATCAAGTCGAGGTCGTCGTCCAGGCGGCGATAGTGATCACAGGCGATGTCACCGTTGTCGCCGTTGGTCACTTTCCCAGGCGTCTTGGAAAAGGTGTCCCAAATCGACGGCCCACGTACGTCACCCACGCCTTCGATCTGATAGGCCGCCGTCGACGCGCCGAAAATGAAACCAGGCGGAAACCGTAATTCGGCCACATCAGCTCCCTCGCCAACGATGGTCATGTACCTTCAATACTTAGACTAAGTTCCGGGAGAAGTGTCCCCCTGTCAAGGCTGACTATGTCAAGGCTCGCTCTTGTCAAGGCTCCCGGGCGTCAGGACGACGTGTAGGCGGGTCGGCGCTCTGGCCGCGTCGGCGGCACGGTCGCTCCCGCATTCAACAGCCGCGCGATCGGCAGCGTCGCGCCGCCAAGGGCGACCGCGTCCTGGCCAAGCTCGGCCTTCACGATCTGGACGCCGCTGAACGGCAGCCGCAGCGCGTGCGTTCCGGCCGCTTCGACGATTCTCGGCAGCAGAGCATCACTTAGCGCCTGGCCGAGCCAGCCGCCGACTACGACCCGCTCTGGGTTGAACAAGTTGACCAGGTTGGCGATGCCCGCTCCCAGGTAGGTCACGACTTCGTCGAGCACTCGCGCGGCTGCGGCGTTGCGCGGGCTGGAGGCTATGATCGCCGCGATCGTGCCTTCCAGGCTAGCTGGGCTGGCGGGCTGGCCGCCCCCGGCCAGCTCGGCGTACCTGGCCGCGATCGCAGCCGCGCCTACATAGGCCTCAAGGCAGCCGTTCGCACCGCACCGGCAGCGCCGGCCGCCGACCACGACGCTGGTGTGCCCCCACTCCCCCGCGCTGCTCGTGGCGCCGCGATACACCTCACCGTTGCTGATGATGCAGGTACCGAGGCCCATACCGAGCAGAACGATGATCGCGTTGCCGGTGCCGCGGGCGGCGCCGAACCACCTTTCCGCCTGGCCGAGCGTCTTCGCGCCGTTGTCGACCAGTACCGGCAGGTCGATCATGTCGCGCAGCATGCTTTCTACCGGCACCGCGTCCCAGCCGACGCTCTGGCCGTGCACGATCGCGTGCTCGGTGTGCTCGACCAGGCCAGGCACCGCGACGCCAACGCCGAGTATCGCCCGCTCGTCGACGCCTGCCTGCTCGATCACCGACCTGATGCCCGCCGCCACGTGGGTGACGGCGTCGTTCGGATCGAGCACCGCCATGTCGGTAGCGGAAAGGTGGCGCGCCCGCATGCCAAGCCCCAGATCGAACAGCTCCACCAAGAACGCGCTCTCCCCGACGTCCACCCCGATGACGTAGCCGTACTCGGGGTTGACCTGGAGCAGCCCGCGCGGGCGGCCGCCGTTGGAGTCCTCGCTGCCTACTTCGGCGATGATGCCGTCGGACACCAGGTCAGCGACCAGATTGCTCACCGTCGCCGGGCTGAGTCCGGCCAGCACGCCGATCTCCTGCCGGGTCATCGGCCCGCTGAGGAAGACCTGCCAGAGCGCCCGCGAGCGGTTGCTACGGCGCAGATCACGCACTGTGGTGGTGTGAGGAGTGGCCATCAGCTACCTAGCGATAGAGGCGACAACATGGAAAACTAGGATAGTTCACGACGTGAAGGAAGTCTGGCTCCGGACAAGGCACGCCGAGCGCCATGCCCGCAGCCAGAAACAACGGTAAACCACTGAGGAGGTCGAAGGACATGATGAAGCCGGTCAGACGCACCAGCAGACGCTGGTTCTTAGTTCGCCGCTCTCTTGGCCTGGCCACCGTACTCGCCGTGGCGACCTACGGGGTAGCCACGCTCGGACCAGCCCCGGCCAAAGCCACGAAGACTGCCACCGCACACCATGTACCTGCGGCGCGGCATCTGGCGGGCGAGCCAAATTTCGGCCCCAATGTCTTTGTCTTTACACCGTCTATGCCGCAGAGCCAGATTCAGGCCACCGTCGACTCGATCGCGGCTCAGCAGGTGCCTAATCAGTTCGGGACGCAGCGTTACACGTTGTTCTTCGAGCCCGGCACCTATGGCTCGGCCGCCGACCCGCTGATCTTCCAGGTCGGCTACTACACCCAGGTAGCCGGTCTCGGCGCGTCACCCGGCGACGTGGTAATCAACGGCTCGATCGACGTCTACAACCAGTGCCTGGGCGTGGGCGGCACGAACTGTATCGCGCTGGTCAATTTCTGGCGCTCGCTGTCGAACCTGACGATCAACGTGGCCGGCGGGACTGGCTGCCAGACCAAAACCGAGTTCTGGGCGGTGTCACAGGCCGCGCCGATCCGCCGGGTCGACGTCAACGGACTGACCTCGTTCATGGACTACTGCTCGGGCGGGCCGCAGTTCGCTAGCGGCGGTTTCGTGGCGGACTCGCAATTCACCGGCGCGTCGGTCACCAACGGCTCGCAGCAGCAGTTCATCGTGCGGAACACCAACCTGGACGGCTGGTCGAACGGCGTCTGGAACCAGGTCTTCGTGGGCGACAACGGCGCGCCCGCGCAAGACTTCGGCGTCCCGGGAGGTCAGCCTTACACGACGCTGGCCACCGCCCCGATCACGGCTGAGGAACCGTTCCTGTACACCGACGCGGCCGGTGACTACCAGGTGTTCGTGCCGGCGGTGCAGCACGATTCGGTCGGCCCGACCTGGACAAGCGGCACCGAGGCCGGTCAGTCGCTGCCGATCGACCGGTTCTTCATCGCCAGCCCGGACACCCCTGAGTTCCTGATCAACCTCGCGCTTGCGGCCGGGAAGAACCTGATCCTGACCCCAGGCGTCTACGACGTGGCAAGGCCCATCGAGATCACCAGGCCGGGCACGATCGTGCTCGGGCTCGGGCTGGCCACGCTATCGGCCACCAACGGAAATGTCGCGATGAGCGTCGACGCCAGCCACGGGGTGAAGATCTCCGGGCTCATCTTCGACGCCGGCGCGATCAACTCGCCCGCTTTGCTGGTTGTCGGGCGCCGTGGGGACACCCGCGGTGGCGACCGGAACGACCCGACGCTAATCCAGGATGTGTACTTCAGGATCGGCGGCGCGCAGCCTGGCGAGGCGACGAACAGCCTGATCGTGAACAGTTCACACGTGATCATCGACAACATCTGGGGCTGGCGGGCCGACCACGGAGCCGGAGTCGGCTGGACCGACAACGTCGGCGACCACGGCCTAGTCGTCAACGGGGACGACGTCACCGGCTACGGGCTCTTCGTGGAGCACTACGAGAAGACCAACGTGATCTGGCGCGGCCAGAACGGCACGGTGATCTTCTTCCAGAACGAACTGCCGTACGACCCGCCCAGCCAGGCCGCCTGGATGGCGAACCCGACCACCGACGGCTTCCCGGCGTTCCAGGTCGCCAGCAACGTCCGCACGTTCACCGGCTACGGATTGGGGAGTTATTGCTTCTTCGAGCTTGGCATCCCGATCGAGGCAAGCGAATCTTTCCAGGTGCCGGCCGACCAGCCGGGCGTGCAACTGCACGACATCCTGACCAGGTTCCTGTCCGGGTCGGGACAGATCACTTCCGTGGTCAACGGCACCGGTGCGGCGGTGACGTCGGCCAACCCCGGCCCGACCTATGTAGTGAGCTACCCCTAGGTGCGGGCTTGCTCTCGGCCCTCTGGTTCGCGGCTATGACCAGGGGGCCGAGAGATCGGCCAGCAACTCTTTGAGTGCTTGGGCAGCCCGGCGGAACTCGCCCGGGCCGCTGAACCCCCCGAACGTTCCCCCCGCCGCCAGATGCGGCTCGAGCGACAGGTAGCCGTCGAACTCCGAGTCGATCAGCGCGCTCAGCGTCTGCCTGACCTGGCCGTCGCCGTGCCCGGCCGGGACGACCTCGCCGGTCGCCGCGAGCGCGTCCTTGATCTGGACGTAGACGAGGTAGGGGCGGAGCAGATCGTAGCCCTCCGTGTGGGGACGGACTCCGCACTGGACGAAGTTCGCCGCGTCGAACGTCGCCCGCAGCGCGGGCGATCCCACCGAGGTGATGATGTCCGCGCACCGTTGCGGAACGTCGCCGTAGATCAGCTTCTCGTTCTCGTGCGCGAGCAGCAGGCCGCGCTCGGCCGCGACCGCCGCCAGCGCCGCCATCTGGTCGATGACCCTCGACCGGTATCGGTCCGCCGGCTCGCCCGCGGGGATGAAGAACGAAAAGACCCGCACGAGGCGGGTGCCCAGCGCATCGGCGACATCGGCGATCCGGCGCATCCGGTCAAGTTCGGTTCGGAAAGAATTGCGCACGTCGATCTTGCCGATCGGAGATCCGATCGCGGACACCCTCACCCCGGCGCCGTCCATGGCCGCCCGGAAGCGGGCAAGCTGGGCGTCGGACAGGTCGGCCACGTTCGTGCCCCAGGCGCTGCGGAATTCGAGATGGGTGATCGATTCGGCGGCCAGCGTGGCGAGTTGCTGCGCCGGGTCGGGCGAGATCTCATCGGCGAAGCCGCTAAGCACGAACGTCATCTGGCCGCCTCCGGGAGAGCGACGGTGCGCCGCGCCCGCGCCGACTCATACACCGCCAGAACCACTTCAAGCGCCGCCCGCCCGTGCTCCGCCGTGGCGGTAGGTTCGCGGTCCTGCTCGATCGCCTCAGCGAAGTCGGCGACCTGCGCGACGTGGCTGGCGATGCCGATCGCCGGCGAGCTTGCGCTGGCGGGTTGGGTGTGCGCGGCCGGCTGCGGCTCGGTGGCTAGTCCGTGGCTGATGATCGCTCCGTCCTCGATCACCACGGTCCCGCCGGTGCCGCTAACCTCCAGGCGCTGGGCGAAACCGGGGAACACCGAGGTGCTCGACACGATCGTGCCGACCGCGCCCGAACGGAACCGCAGCAGCGCCAGCGCGGTGTCTTCGACCTCGATCTGGTGCGTCTGAGTCGCGCTGATCGCGGTCACCTCGGCGACCGGCCCCATGCACGCGAGCAGCAAGTCGACATAGTGAATGCCCTGGTTCATCAGCGAGCCGCCGTCGAGTGCCCAGGTGCCCCGCCACCCGCCGCTGTCGTAGTAAGCCTGGCTGCGATACCACTTCGTGCTCGCCTCGCCGAGCAGAAGCTGGCCGAGCGCACCGACCTCGATCAGCCTCTGCAGTTCGACTACGCCCGGGTCGAAACGATGCTGGGAGATCACGGTCAGCTTGACCCCCGCCGCACGGGCCGCGCCGATCAGCCGGTCGGCCGCTGCCAGCGTGACGTCGATCGGCTTCTCGACGATCAGGTGCTTGCCAGCGTTGGCCGCTTGCACGCCCACCTCGGCGTGCAAGCCGCTCGGGACGCAGACGGTGACAACGTTGACGTCTTCGCGGGCAAGCACGGCGTCGAGGTTAGGCTCGGCCACGCAGCCGTACGCCGTGGCCAGCGCCTGCGCGGCGGGCGGCGACGCATCGGTGACCGCCGCCAGTCGCGCGCCGGGAACCTGCCCGATCGCGTCGGCGTGAGTGGTCGCGATCACCCCGGTACCGACGATCCCGAATCCGATTGGTCTCACGCCATCTCCCCTAGCCACCTGCGCAGCAGCGCAAGGTACTGCGGCAGGGCAACCTCGGGCGGCTCGATTTCCCGATGCCAGTGTTTCTCCCATTCGACGCTGACCCATCCCCGGCAGCCGCTCGGGTAGCCGTTTGCCGAGCCGTTGGCCGAGCCGCTTGCCGCCAGCAAGGTCAGCATGTCCCGCACCGGCACCTCGCCGTCGCCAAGAAGCACGAGCTGCCAGCCGTCCGCCCGATCCGGAGCCCGCCGAGCGTCCTTGACCTGGGCGAGCAGCAGCCGATCGCCGATGTTGGCGTAGATCTCGGCGGGATGCTCGCCCATCCGGTGCGGGTGGTGGCTGTCCCACACCGCGCCGACATGGGGCGAGCCGACCAGCGACAGCAGCTCAGCAACGGTCGCCGACGCCGAAAACGAGTCGTGCGTTTCGACGCCAATGTCTACTCCGAGCCGCTCGGCGACCGGGACCGCGGCTTCCAGCACACGGGCGGCGGCAGCCAGCCTCTCCTGCCGGGCCGGCCCGTGTTCGGCAAGCGCACCGCCGAATACCCGGATGACCGGCGCCTCCCAGTCGCTGGCCAACTCAAGGAACGCGCGAATGTCTTGCGCTGGGTCGAGCTCGGTGTCGGTCAGCCTGATCGAGGTGTCCACGGCGACGATCGGCAACCCGGCGTCGTCGACCGTCCGCTTGACCGCCGCCCGGTCGGTTAGCGGCATGCGCGGGTCGATCAGCTCGCCGTCGACCAGCCGCAACTCGATGCCGTCGTAACCAAACGACCGCCCAAGCGACGCCGCCGTAGCCAGACTGGCTTCGGGAAACGCCAGCGTGCTGAAGGCAATCCGTATCACGCTCATAACCCGATCATGCCGTGCGACGCTCGGGCTCCAAAGATACGTTGAGCCGCAGACCGAGCGCCCCGGCTAGACGCTCAAGCAACGGCAAGGTCGGCGTAGTTCCTCCGGCTTCGAACCTGGCAACCCCTGGCTGGGTCATCCCGGCCCGCTCGGCTAGCTGCCGTTGTGACCAGCCAAGCTCTTCCCGCCGACATCGGACGACCTCGGCCAGCTCGAACCTCATCCGCGCATGCTCGTACGCTTCTGGTGACTCGTGACAACGTTGCCGTTGAGGCTGAGGGGCTGCTGGGGGCATAAATGGGGCGGAGCTCGGGGTTGCGGTTACGCTGTCCGGCCTTTTGCGGCTTTTGTCGCGCCGGACCGGTGGCGAGGCGCCGACTTATCATCGGTTTTGGTTGCTAATCTGACCGTTTTGATCCGGTTTGCGGGGGCAAAAACTGATGATAAGTCGTCCTGACCCGTCGACTTAACCATGAGTTAGGACCGTACCGGTGGGCGTTTTGCGGCATTTGCAACACCAAATCCGTGGTAAGAGCGGGTCCGCACTAGGCGACGGAAAGCCCTACGTCACAGCAGTCACTACGGCCATAGAGGCCCCATCCCCCACCACTGATCGGGCGGACTGGAAAGTCGTTTGCTCTAGTTGGGGGGTGAACGGCAGGCTGCGGGGATGAGCGGGCCAGCAGCCGAAGGTCAGAGGGTCGATTGGGATCACTTGCCAGCGCCGTTCGCGGGATGCGTCGAAGAGGTGCTCGGGTCGCCTGTGGTGGAAGCCCGGACCCAGCCGGGTGGGTTCAGCCCGGGGGTCGCGGCACGGGTGCGGTGTGCCGACGGGACGCGGTGGTTTGTCAAGGCCGTGTCCGCCGAGGCGAACCCTGACACGCCGGGCATTCACCGGCGCGAAGGTGCGATCCTGCGGGAGCTTGATCCGTGTGCGGTCGCTGGGAACCTGCCGATCGCCAGGCTTAAGGGCGTTGTCGAGCAGGACCCGTGGATCGCCCTGATCCTCGAAGACGTCGACGGGCGCAATCCGAGCGTGCCGTGGCGGGCAGACGAGCTTGCCCTGGTGCTGGCGGCGGTTGACGAGCTCGGCGAGGCGCTGACTCCGGCGCCAATCGCCGCGCCAGACATCGCCGACGTGGCGGCTGACCAATTCACGGGCTGGCGGAAGCTCGCCAAGAGTCCGGGCGATGACCGGCTCGACCGCTGGTCGCTCGATCACCTTGATGAGCTTGCCGAGCTTGAGTCGACTTGGCCCGCTCACTCGGCCGGAGAGACGTTGCTGCACACCGATCTGCGGGCCGACAACATGCTGCTCACCAGCGACCGGGTCGTGATCGTCGACTGGCCTTACGCCTGCCGGGGCGCCCCGTTCATCGACATCGTGCTGATGGCACCCAGCGTGGCCATGCAGGGCGGTCCTCCGCCCGGCGAACTCATGGCGATGACCCGCGCGGGCCAGTCCGCGGACAGGCAAGCGCTGGCCGTCTTGGTGTGCGTGCTGGCCGGCTACTTCACGGAGCGTTCGCTCGCGCCGCCGCCCGCCGGGATTCCCACCGTCCGGGCATTCCAGGCCGCCCAAGGCGAAATCGCCCGCGACTGGCTAGCCACCCTGCTGTGAATGGGCGCGGGGCGGAATGGGCGCGGGGCGGAATGGGCGCGGGGCGGAATGGGCGCGGGGCGGAATGGGCGCGGGGCGGAATGGGCGCGGGGCGGAATGGGCGCGGGGCGGAATGGGCGCGGGGCGGAATGGGCGCGGGCCCGTGCCGGGGTTGGACCGGCACGGGCCCGCGGGGTTGACCCGGGAGCTAACCACCCGGGCGCCTTGAGAGGAGTTACTTGCGTGGGGTCAGGTGCAGGATGACAACCTCGTCAGTACCGGAACCTGGTCCGTTGTTGGTGCCCGAAGGCTGGCCGGTCTCGTAAGGGTTCTGCTCCGTCGGCCAGCCGACGTAGTGCTGGCTGTTGTACTCGAACCACTCGGAGGCCGTCGTAGTGGGGATGATCGGCAGGTTCGCGGCCACGAACTTCGCGATCGGGGCGAGCGCGGCGGTCTGCTGGGCCGTGGTGGATGCGGCGGCTAGCTGGGCCAGCATGGTGTTGATCGCGGGGTCCTTGAGCCGCTCGAAGTCGCCGGTGGCTGCGTTGCCGCTGGCCAGCGCGCTGTCCAGCCATCCGTCGTACATGTTGAACGGGGTCAGGCCGCCATTGGACCAGTGCATAGTCATCTGGAAGTTGCCGTCGGCGACATCCTGATCCCAGGTCGTAACCGCCTGGCCAGAGAACGTGGCGTTGATGCCAGCCGCCTTCAGTTCCTGCGCGACCAGCTCGTCGTCCTGGGCGTAGTCCGTGTACGCCGCCGGGTCAGTGATCGTGATGGCGACGACCTTGCCGCCCTTGGCGAAGAACCCGCTGCTGTTGAGGGTGTATCCGGCCGCCTTGAGCACGGCCCTGGCCGCTGTCGGGTTGGCGGTCGCCGAGTTCGTCAGCGTCGCGAGGGGCCCGCTCCACGCGGCGAACGTCGGCAGGGTCAGGCCGGTAGAGTTCAGCACCGGGTTCTCCAGGCCTGCCTCGCCCTCCGCAGCGATTAGCGAGCGGTTGATCGCGAGGCTGATCGCCCTGCGCACCGGGAGTTGGTTGGTCGGCCACTTGTTCAGGTTCGGCATCAGGCTGTTGGTGCCGCCCGGCGCCTCCCAGAAGTGGTGGAAGGCCGGCGCCTTGTCGACGAAGTTCTTCTGCAGACCGGGGATGAAGTTTCCGGTCCAGTCGATCTGCCCGGAGAACAGCGCGGTCAGCGCGCCGGTGTTCGAGGTGTAGACCGGGAAGAACACCTTCGGCACCGCGACCTTGGACGCCTGCCAGTAGCTCGGGTTCTTCTTCAGCGTGAATCCCTGCGCGGTGAAGGTGCTCAGCACAAAGGGGCCGGTGCCAACTGGAGTCGGGTCGGTGAAGGTGGCGGGGTTGGCGACCTTGCTCCAGATCGACGCTGGCACGATCGCGACGCCGGCGATCTGCTCAAGGTTCGTATACTGCGCGGTGGGGAAGGTGAGCGTGACCTTGTTACCTGAGACGCTCACGCTGGACATCGACAGGCCGCCGAGGTTGATCGCGGTGTTCTTCTTGATCATGTTGTAGGTGAACGCGACGTCAGCCGGGGTGAACGCGGTGCCGTTGTTCCACTTAACGCCGGAGCGGATGGTAAAGGTGATCTGCTTGCCGCCGTCCGACCACGCGTACGCGGTCGCTAGCCACGGGTAGAACTTAGGCGGCGCGCCGAGGTTGAACTGGATAAGCGGCTCGTAGATAAGGCCGGTCGCGCCCATGCCGTAGGCCGCCTGGGTGGCCACGAACGGGTTGAAGGCCTGAGTGATCGCCGTTTCCGGTGAGCTCTCCATGACCAGCGTGGCCCCGGTCGTCGTCGAAGGCTTGCTGCCACCAGAATTCGATGAGCACGCCGCGACCCCGCTGCAGACTATGGCGACTGCTACGAGGCCTATGAGACCTCGCTGCCTGCGCAGTACTGTCATTCTTCCTCCTGCGTTTCTTGCAGGCCGATGGTTAAGGTCAGGTGGGTCGATGAGCTAATACTGCTGATTCCTCACACCTCGCTTTCTTGCGCATCTGAGGCATGCGCTGCCACCTCCTGCAGGGCGGCCGCCTCCGGCAGATGCCAGCAGGCGGCCGATCGGAACTCGTCGACCGGCTGCAGCGCGGGATTTTCCGCGCGGCAAAGACTGTCGGCGAGCGGGCACCTCGGGCTGAACGGGCAGCCTTGGCTGGGAACCTCGACAATGCCCGGGCGGCCGGCCCGGACCGTGCCGGCGCGCAGCGTGCTGCCGAGGTTGTCGGGGTCCGGCGCCGAAGCGACGAGCAACTGGGTGTACGGGTGCGCTGGCCGCTGCGTCAGCGGCTCGGCCGGGCCGCGCTCGACGATCTGCCCGGCGTACATGACGAGCACCTCGTCGGCGAAGTACCGGGCCGACGCGATGTCGTGGGTGATGTAGAGCAGCGCGAGCCGCAGCCGCTTGCGCAGGTCATCGAGCAGCGCAAGCATCTCGAGTCGGATCGAGACGTCGAGCATCGACACCGGCTCGTCGGCGAGCAGCACGGTCGGGCCGGCCGCCAGCGCGCGGGCGAACGACACCCGCTGCCGCTGACCGCCGGATAGCTCGTGCGGGTACTTGCCGGCGAACTGCTCGGCCGGGATCAGCCGCACCTGCCCGAGCAGCGCGTTCACCTCGCCGGCCACGTCTGCCGCGGAACGCTTGCCTTGGTGCAGTCGCAGTGGCCGGCTGAGGTGATAACGGACCGTGTGCACTGGGTTGAGCGACGCGAACGGATCCTGGAAGACCATTTGAACCTGGCTCTTGTGCCGCCTGAACGCCTTCCTGGTCGACAGGTCGACCGGCTGGCCGTGCAGCCGGATCGACCCGGAAGTCGGCTGCTCTTGCCCGGCGAGCAGCCTGGCCACGGTCGACTTGCCCGATCCGCTCTCGCCGACGAGGGCGACCACCACGCCGCTATACAGGCCGAACGAGACGTCGCGCACCGCGTGGATGAGCTGGCTCCGACCCAGCCTGAAGTTCTTGCTAAGCGCGACCGCCTCCATGGCGGCCGGCTCCTGCACGCCCGGCAGGTCGGTCATGCGGAACTCACCTCCTTGTCGGTACGCTCGCTGACCCGGGCCTGTTCGGGCTCGGGAGTGTCCGGCAGCACGAACGGGCAGGCGGTCACGTGCGCCGGATCCGACGATGAGATCACCTTGGCCAGGTTCATGTCGATCAGCTCGCACGCGTGGGTGCCGAACTGACAGCGCGGCAGGAACGGGCAGCCCGCCCGCGCCACGCGCAGGTCAGGTGGGGAGCCGGGGATCCCGGCTAGGTCGCGGCGCGGACCGTGCAGCGACGGGAACGACCGGAGCAGTCCCCTGGTATAGGGGTGCGATGGCTCATGGCGAAGCTCCGCGGCCGTGCCGACCTCAAGCAACTTCCCCGCGTACATCACCGCGATCCGATCCGCCATCTCGAGTAGCAGCGAAAGATCGTGGGTGATGAACAGGATCGAGAAGCCTAGTCGTTCTTTCAGCTCGACAATCTGCGCCAGGATGTCGCGCTGGACTACCACGTCGAGCGCGGTCGTCGGCTCGTCCATGATGACGATCTCGGGATCGGCGGCGAGCGCCATCGCGATCATTACTCGCTGGCGCATGCCTCCTGACAGTTCGTGCGGGTAGCTGCGCAGCCGCGATCGCGGGATGCCGACCAGGTCGAGCAGCCCGCTCGCCTTGTCCAGCGCATCGGCCTTCGACAGCCGCAGGTGCGCTTTGATCGCGTCGAGAATCTGGTCCCTGACGTTCAGCACCGGGTTGAGCGCGTTCATCGCACTCTGGAATACGATCGCGATCTCGCGCCAGCGAAGCTGGCGTAGCTGATCCCCGCCAAGCTGCAGGATGTCAGTCGGCTCGGCCGCGCGGCGCCCCTGGTACTTGACGGTGCCGCCGGTGATTAGCGCGGGCGATCTGAGCAGGCGGCAGGCGCCGTAGGCGAGAGTCGACTTGCCTGAGCCGCTCTCGCCGACGAGGCCAACAACCTCGCCCGCGTTCAGCGCCAGGCTGACGTTGCTGACCGCACGCACGTCGGCGCCAGCGGCGCGATAGACGATCGACAGGTCGCTGATGTCAAGTACCGGCGCGGCGGCACCTACCCAGGACGGGCTGCTCATGGCCGCTCCTGCTGATCGCCGAGCAGCGCGCTCCTGGAGAACGACGCGGCCAGCCGGGTCAGCGGCCCGCGGGGCGGCGCAACTTGCTGCCAGACCGGGGTCGGGTCGGATGGCCGTCTCTTGCTCGTTGCGTCGGCGTCGCGCAGGCGCGGGTTGCCAAGCTCGTCGATCCCGGTATTGAGCAAGACAAGCGCGGTGCCTATAAGCGCGACGGCGAGCCCAGGCGGCACGAACCACCACCAGGCGCCGAGCGTCAGCGCCTGCTGACTCTGCGCCCAGTACAGCATCGTGCCGAGGCTCCAGCTATTCAGGTCGGCCAGGCCGATGAAGGCGAGGGCCACTGACGCGCCGATCGCGTAGAGCACCGTATTCACGAAGCTCGCGGCGATCAGGCTGACCTCGTTGGGCACGATCTCGAACGCGATGATCCGCCAGGTGCTCTCGCCGGTTTCCCGCGAAGCCGCTACGAAATCCCTGTTCCTGATCGCTAGCGTCTGCGCCCGGATCACCCGCGCACCCCACGGCCAGCCGAGCGCGGCCAGGACGATGATCGTGGCCGTCTGGCCCTGTTGCGGCAGGTATCCGAGCAGCAGGATGAGCAGCGGGAGCGACGGGATGACCAGGAACACGTTGCTGGTCAGGGTCAGCAGGTCGTCCCACAGCCCGCCGAGGAACGCGGCGGTGACGCCGACTATGACCGATAGCGCCGTCGCTATCGCGCCGACCAGGATCGCGAGCTCGAGCGTGAGCCTGATGCCGAACAGAAGCTGCGAGAGCACGTCCTGGCCGCTTTGGGTGGTACCCAGCAGGTGCGCGGCCTCCGGCGGGTGCAGGGAAAGGCTGAGCGACGGGTTCTGGAACCCAGGGTCGTAGGGGGACACCATCGGCCCGATGATCGCCGCGAGTACGAAGACGCCGAGTGCCACCGCGCCGACCTTCGCCTTCAGCGGCAGCCGCCGCCACCGGTCAGCGCGCTCCGGCCGCGCGGTCAACACTGGCAGTTTGGCGACAAGCGGCGGTGCGGCGGTCATCAGATCGCCTCCTTCGTCCGGGCGCGCGGATCAACCGCCACGATGACGAAATCCAGGATCAGGTTGGCGAGCAGCACCGCGAACGTGATCACCAGGAAGATCGCCTGCATCATCGGGTAGTCCTTGGCGGTGACCGCGTTGAGCAGCAGTTGGCCGATGCCGGGATAGGAGAAGACGATCTCCATGATGATCGCGCCGGACACGACGAAACCGAGCGCCAGCCCGAACCCCTGGAGCTGCGGCAATATCGCGTTCCGGGCGGCGTAGGTGAGCACTACTCGGCTTGATCGCAGTCCTTTGGCCTGGGCCGCCACCACGTAGTCCTCGCCGAGGGTGGTGATCATGACATTGCGCATCTGCAGCATCCAGCCGGCCATTGAGGTGATCACGATCGTGAACGCGGGCAGCAGCGAGTGGTAGATGGCGCTGCTGATGAACGAGGCGTTCCAGCCGGGCACGAGGCCGCCCGCGTAGCCCTGGCCGATCGGGAAGATGCCGGCCCGGACGGCCAGCACCTCGATCAGGATCAGCGCGAGAAAGAAGTAGGGAACGGCCTGGAAGAACATCAGGCCAGGCAGCACCCGGTCGAGCCAGCCGCCGTGCCGCCAGCCGGCGACGATGCCGAGCCCGGTGCCGATGGCGAACGCCATGACCGTGGCGGTGCCGACGAGTATCAGCGTCCAGGGGATCGTCTCGGCGAGCAGCGTCGACACCTGGGCCGGGTACTGCAGCACGTCGGTACCGAAATTGAGCCTGGACACATCGCCCAGGTACGACACGTACTGATGCCAGATCGAGCCTGGATGGCCCACCCCGAGCAATGCCTGCAGCGCGCGATAAGCGGAGGGCTGCAGGTTGGGGAACTTGGCCATGATCGCCTGTACGGCGTTGCCCGGGATCGCCCGCGGTATGAAGAAGTTAGCCGTGAGCGCCACCCAGGCGGCAACGGCGTAGAAGCCTAGGCGCCTGACTATGAATGACATCTGCCGCCTCCTGTCAGCTGATTCCGGCCGCGGTGAGCGCGTGACCGGCTAACCCCACCGGGGCGGTGCGGCGGCCGCGCTGGCGCTGCAGCGGGTAGCGTGTCATCGTGCCGGGCGGGCAGCCGCAGCTTGACCGCAGCACAAGCTCGGTTGGCAGCAATTCCACCCTTGGCCGCAGGCTTGGCTTAGCGATCCGGTTGAGCAGCCTGGTGCAGGCGCGCTCGCCGAGCAGTCGCATCGGCTGGTGCACCGTGGTGAGCGGGGGGTCCCACAGGCTGCCGGGAAATATGTCGTCAAACCCGACCACGGCCACCTGGTCGGGCACCCGCACTCCGGCCCTGGCGAAGGCCTGGAGCAGGCCGATCGCCATTTGGTCGTTCGCGCAGACAATGGCGTCCGGCAGTGTCTCGCCGCCAGCGAGCAGCCACTCCCCGGCCGCCACGCCGCTAGCCACGCTGAACTGTCCCTGACAACTTCCGACTACCTGGCAGGCTGGATAGCCGCGCAGCACCTGGGTCAGCGCGCGGCGTCGCTCCATCGCGTCCGGCGCGCTCGTCGGGCCGTCGACGTAGAAGAGCGTGCGCCGGCCGTGTTCCTCGATCAGATGGGTGACCAGCGCCGCCGAGCCGGCCCGGTTGTCGGCGGTCACCACATCGGCTGCCCGCTCCCTCGGGCTGCCGGCGATCACCACGATGGGCAGTCGCTCGGCGAGCCGCGCCAGCAGATCGGACGGGACGATGCCCTCGCCGATCAGCAGGCCGTCGACCTTGGCGGCGAGCGAGAGCAGCCGGGCGAAGTCGGGGTCCGAGCCTTCCTCGAGGTAGGTGATAAGCAACGACCAGTTGTGCTGCCTGATCGTCGCCTCGACGCCGCGCAGAATCTCGTCGTAGAAGAGCAGGCTCATGCTCTCGCTGTCGTATTGGTTCCTCGGGGACGTGCGCTCGACACACACCAGGCCGATGACGTCCTTGCGTCGCCTGGACAGGCTTTGCGCCGCGCTGTCGGGCACGTACCCGAGTTGCTCGATCACCTCGAGCACACGAGCCCTGGTGGAATCCTTTACCCGGTCCAGGCCGTGCACGACCCGGCTCACCGTCGCGGTGGAGACGCCAGCCAGCGAAGCAACGTCGTAGAGCGTCACCACATTGCCCAGGCCCGCCGCGGCGCTGGCGGCGTTGCGGGCGGCGGCGCCGTCGCTAGCGTTCTGCGGCATTCGGTGACCCCCATCCGGACGGGGTTCCTGGCACTGGGTATCGCCGCGGCATGGCTCGCCGTTGCGACCGATGTCTAACCGTTCGGACCACGCTGTCTGCCGGTTAAGCAAGCTCGATCTAACCGCTTAGACAACCCGATCTAAGCGCTTGCATCGTGCCGATCTAAGCGCTTACTCTAAATCTCGGTAGAAGTGCCGTCAAGGAGGCGTGATGCCTGACATGTCCTTCCCCGCCGGGTTCACTTGGGGAGCGGCGACGGCCGCCTATCAGATCGAAGGCGGGGCGACGGCGGACGGGAAAGGTCCGTCGATCTGGGACACCTTCAGCCGGGTGCCCGGCAACGTGCGCGGCGGCGACACCGGCGATGTCGCCTGCGACGCTTACCACCGATACGCCGACGACGTGGAGCTGATGAGCTCGATCGGGCTCAGCGCCTACCGCTTCTCGATCTCCTGGCCGCGCGTGCAGCCGGGCGGGCGCGGACCGCTGAACTCCGCAGGGGTCGACTACTACCGGGCGCTGCTCGACCGGCTCGCGGAGCGCGGGATCGCCGGAGCGGCAACGCTCTACCACTGGGACCTCCCGCAGGAACTGCAGGACGCCGGCGGCTGGCCCGCCCGCGATACCGCCAACCGGTTCGCCGACTACGCGGCGGCCATGGCGGACGCGCTCGGCGACCGGGTGTCACGCTGGATCACGCTTAACGAACCGCAGGTCGTGGCCAACCACGGTTACCGCGAGGGTACGCACGCTCCCGGGGTCCGCGACCCTGACGCCGCGGCCGCCACGACTCACCACCTGCTGCTTGCGCACGGGCTGGCCGTTGCCGCGATGCGCGCCAGCCTGCCGACCGGAACGCCGATCGGCATCACGCTCGACCTGCACCCGATCAAGGTTCTCGGGGACGTCAGCACCGACTCGATCGAGCGGGCGCGCCAGATCGCGGACGCGGACATGAACGGCCTCTTCCTCGAGCCGGTGCTGCACGGCTGCTACCCGGCACAGGCCAGCACAGCCGTCCTACCGCCGGAATCGTTGATCGCCGCCGGCGACTTGACCACGATCGCCCAGCCGATCGACTTCCTCGGCGTCAACTACTACTCCAGCGTCTACCTGCGCCCGGGTGACCCGGGCGACCTGCGCAAAGATGAGAGCATGACCAAGACCGGGGTGCCAGACGTCGTCGGGTACCGGCCCGACTGGCTCGAGCGGACGGCGATGGACTGGCTAGTCGACGCCGACGGGCTGTACGACCTGCTGATGCGACTGTCCAAGGACGCGCCTTCCCTGCCCCTGTACGTCACCGAGAACGGCTGCGCGGTCGAGGACTACGTGAACCCCGAAGGCACCGTACGTGACCCAGAGCGGGTCCGGTTCCTGCACCAGCACCTGTCCGCGGCCGCGAAGGCGATCAACGACGGCGCCAACCTCGCCGGTTACTACGTCTGGTCGCTGCTCGACAACTTCGAGTGGGGCTGGGGTTACCAGAAGCGATTCGGGATCGTGTACATCGACTTCGGCACCCAGCGGCGGATACTCAAGTCGAGCGCGGATTTCTACGCCAGCGTCATCCGCGCCAACGCGGTGCCGCCGCTGGAGGGCGACGTCATCCCGCTGGCCGCCCGCAGAAGCTAGCCGCGCTCGGCACTCGCCTCCCTGGCGGCCATCAGTTCGGCGATCTCGCGCGCCTGCGGATCGGGTTCGCTACCCAGCGCGACGATCACGTTGGCCCGGTCCTGCGGCGTGCGGTTCTGGCTGAGCTTGTCCTTGGCTTCGATCTGCTCGATGGCCATCTCGACGCCGACGATCGCGCGTAGCTGGCCGTCGATGAACTGCTCGGGCGCGTCGCTGACCCACCAGCGATCAGTCCGACCAGCCTCGTACCGCTCGGTTAGCGTCGTCACCACGTCGCGCAGCCAGGCCGCGTCAGTGTGGAACGTGAGCTTGCCGGTGAAGTGCGCGGTCGTGTAGTTCCACGTCGGCACCGTCCGGCCATGTTCCTTGGTGCTCTGATACCACGACGGCGAAATGTAGGCCTGCGGGCCATGGACGATGGCTAGGCCGGGAAAGTCGGCGCTAGCGGTGCTCCACTGCGAATTTTTCAGCGCTATATGCCCTAGGAGTCGCCCGAAGCCCGATGACGCCTCCGAGCGCTCCCAGATCACCGGGAGCAAGGTCGCGACAGGCTTGGTGCCGTCAAAGGTGACCAGGTCCGCGGCGCCGACCCGGTCGACGAAGGCCGCGATCGCGTCAAGGTCATCGCCAGCGAAGTGCGCGGGAACATACATATCAGACAGGCTAGCTGGCTTGGCTAGGCCGCCGACTGCCAGCGGCGCACGGCGAGGGCGCCTGGCACCGCCGCCAGCGCGACCACCCAGCACCCGAACATCACCGCGGGCCGGGCAGCGGCACCGCCGGCGGCCAGCGACCTGATCAGGTCGGCGGCGGCGGTCACCGGGTTGACGCGGGCGATCGGCTGCATCCACGCCGCGAGATAGGGCACCGGGGCGAACGCGGAACTGACGAAGTTCAGCGCGATCGCCGGGAAGTACATCACCCGCTCGGCGGTCTCGATGTCGCTGATCATGAGCGCCAGCCAGGCCGAGGCGACGCTGACGCTAGCCCCGAACACCACCGCGATCAGGCCGATCGCCACGACGCCGGCCGGGCCCGTCCGCACCGAGAAGCCGAGAGCGAACGCGGTGACGAGCAGCAGCACGGCCTGGACCGCGAACAGGATCCCGTCATAGGCCAGCCGCCCGATCAGGACCGCCGCCCTGGACATGGGCAGCGACCTGAACCGGTCGGCCAGGCCGCTGCCGGCATCCCTGAGCAGAGCGAGTCCGGCGATCGGCGCGGTCAGCACCGCGTTCTGAACGATGATGCCGGGGATCAGGAACTCCCGATAGGCGCCAGCACCTTGGTGACCGCTGACCGCCAGATTCCCGAACACCGAGGTGAACAGCACGAGCAGCACAAACGGCTGCACCAGCGGATAGATCAGCCGACCCGGGTTCATCTTGAGCACGCGCAAGTACCGGCCGGCGACCAGACCACTGTCCCTGAGCAGCCGGTAGCGCGGGGCCGTGCTGATGTCGGCCACGGCGGTCGATCCGGTCACGGCGATCATGGCCGGGCTCCGGTCGCCGCGGTCGGCGCGGCCTGGCCGGTCGGCGCGGCCTGGCCGGTCGGCGCCGTCGGGCCGGTCGGCGCCGTCGGGCCGGTCGGCGCCGTCGGGCCGGTCGGCACGGTCTGGCCGGTCGGCGCGGTCAGGGCGAGGAACGCCTCGTCGAGCGACGGCTGGCGCAGGCCGAGGTCGGCGATCGCGATCCCCTCGGCCCGCAACGCCGCCGCAGCGCTGAGCAGCGTGTCGGCTCCGTTGTCGGTGGACAGGGTGAGGCGGCCGGAGCCTAGTTCGACCTGGGCGCTGAGTGCGGCCCGGCCAGCGAGCACGGCCACGGCGCCGATCGCGTCGTCGGGCCGTTCCAGCCTGATTTCCACGACCTGGCCCGCCACCGTGGCCTTGAGCTGCGCGGGCGTGCCAGAGGCAATGATCAGGCCGTGGCTGAGCACGTGCACCGAATCGGCGAAGCGGTCGGCCTCCTCCAGATATTGGGTGGTGAGCAGCATCGTGGTGCCGGCCGCCCGCAAGCCCGCGAGCGCCTCCCATAGCTGTTGCCGGCTGGCCGGATCAAGCCCGGTGGTCGGCTCGTCGAGCACGATCAGCGGCGGGTTGGTCATCAGGCTGGCGGCGAGGTCGAGCCGACGGCGCATGCCGCCCGAGTACGTGCGCACCGGCCGGCCGAGCGCCTGCGCCACGCCGAGCAGTTCGGCCAGGTCGCCGGCGCGGGACCGGGCCGGTCGATGGGCCAGGCCGGCCAGGCGGCCGATCAGCACCAAGTTGTCCCGGCCGGTCAGCGCGTCGTCCAGACCCACATACTGCCCGGTCAGGCCGATCCGGGAGCGTACCTGGGCCGGGTCTTGCGCAACGTCGAAGCCGAGCACGCTCACCCGGCCCCGGTCTGGCCTCGTCAGCGTCGCGATGATGCGGACCAGCGTGGTCTTGCCCGCGCCGTTCGGCCCGAGCAGCGCGGTGATCGACCCGGCCGGCACGGTGAGGTTCACTCCCCCGAGCGCCGTGACGCCGCCGAAGTTCTTGGCGACATCGACGGCCTCAACCGCCGCGACCGACGGTGCCGTGGTCTTAGACTGAACCATATCGTGAGGTTAACACTTAGTGAGGTGACCGGACAATATGGCAACCTCAGCGCTTGGCGGGGACGACAGAGCGGTCAGCCTGGTCGGGGTGCTGTTCAGGCTGGCCCCAAGGTTGGTCGACCTGATCGACATGGGCGAGCGCGACTATGGCCTCGGCTTCGCCCGAGGCCGGGTGCTGTGGGCACTGAACGACTCCGGCCCGGTGGTGATGCGGGCGCTGAGCGTGGCCCTTGGCGTATCACCGCGCACGGTGACCGGCCTGGTCGACTCGCTGGAGGCGGATGGCTGGGTGACCAGGAGCCCGCATCCGGCCGACCGGCGGGCCACGATCATCTCGCTGACCGCGGCCTCTGAGGTGACGCTGGCCCGGCTGACCGATTCCTACCGCACCCTGGCCCGTGACCTGCTCGGCGACGTCTGTGACGACGACCTCGACCGCTGCCGGGCGGTGATCAGGCAACTCGAAGACCGCCTAGACGAATCGGTGTCAAAACGCCTAGCAGCCATGAACGCACAGCGCGGCGAATCTATGACCTGCTAAGACGCTGCTGGCCAGCCGCCGATAATCCGAAATGCGATAACCCGAGGTCGGATAAACCGAAACACGATAATCCGAGATCGGATATACCGAGGCGTTGTCGCCCCGGCCTGGGCATCGACTCGGACAGTCCCCCGCCGATCTCGGACGAAAGTTACCCAAACGATCTAAATCCTCGCCTTGTCGATCCGGGTCCGGTGAGGTGGATCCGCAATTCACCAGCGTCGAGGGTAGTCCGCAGCCCCCGGCGGCGGCGGGTGCGGGAGTTGAGGCGGGGATTCGCCGTGGTGACTCGCACCCCCGCGATGGATACCCGTATTCATACCTGTTTTCCCGGCTGGATACGGCAATTCATCGCGGGGTGGGTGCGCGTGCCGGGCTGGACGTGGCAATCCATGGTGCTGGGTCACCGGATGACGGGCAATTGCTTTCCGCGATCATGCTCCAATGCCCCTTAACCTAAAAGGATCTTGAAGACTCGCAACGATGCTCCCTGGGTTGCTGCTGACCGGCGTTTCCAGCCACTACGTCGTCCCTGAGTTGTTGTTCCCGCAGCAGCAGAGGGGCGACGTTGTCGTTGCGGACAGCGCAAGAACAGCAACGCCGGGCCGACGTTGCTGCTGTCTCCGGGTCCTGGCCCGCCCCGTGTCGTCCGGAGCGGGATGGGATGCGGTGCCGTCAGGACTATCCCCGGCGACGGCGGACCCGCGGTCGGCTGCGGGCACGAACCAGCAGGTCACGACCTTGATCAAAATAGTCTAAGTGGCCTTAGATCATGCTCGGGCACGTGTTCGCCGAGTCTTGACCGCGCCTGGTGACGGGCGGCTCTCCCTGATCTTGGGCGAACCATGATCGCGGAACCCGCCTGCGCCCGTGACCGAGGTAACCCGAATTGCGATAATCCAAAATCGGAATATCGCAATTCGGATATTCCGATTTTGGCGTTTGGCAGACGGCTGCGGGGTGGATGGGGTGGATGGGGTGGATGGGGGTAGCCCGACGACAGTGTTCGAGAGTTGGCGTAGTTCGGTCTCACTCAAAGAGCCTGGTGGCTGGATTTTCGTGACAATCTGCCTCGTATCGGATTCATGATCTGGATGATTTTCGCTTTCGGGAGGGTTTTCCGCAAGTATTGCGGTCAACTCCACCAGATCATGAAGACCCGGCCCCAAAGCGCGGACATCTCTCCCGATCATGACCGGACGGGCCCGCACCACACCCTTTGGCGCAGTCCATCACGAGATCAAGGGTTGCTGTCGATGGCTGCCGTCTCGATCAGCGACGCATAGCCGACGGTCAACCGGGGATGAGATGAGTTACGCATCAGGGGGCAAGGGGGAACCATGAGAGCTGTCGTCGGGGATGAACTGACCGTCAAGGGCCGCCATCAGGGCGATATCGAGAGGCACGGGGAAATCATCGAGGTGCACGGCCAGGAGGGCAGCCCGCCTTACCTCGTGCAGTGGCAGGACGGCCACGAAAGCGTGTTCTTCCCCTCCGCCGACACGGTGGTCGCGGGCCACCGGTCTGGCCGGAAGCGGCGGGTGAAGCGGTAGCCCGAGGCGCAGCGCCGACCCGGACCTGACCTCGAGGAGGACGCCATGTCCCGAACCGGAGTTGACAGCCTCGACCGCAGCATCGAACGGACCAATCAGTGGCTCAGTGACGTCGCGAGCAGCTTCGAGACCGAGGACCGCAAGCTGGCCTACCGGGTCACCAGATCCTGGCTGCACACGCTGCGCGATCGGCTGCCGGTAACGGTGGCCGCGCACCTCGCCGCACAGTTGCCCGAATTGCTGCGGGGCGTGTATTACGAGGGCTGGAACCCGAGCAAAGTGCCTGCCAAATACGACCGCGAGGAGTACGTCGCACGATTCGCCAGAAATGCTCAAATTCACAGTACCGAGGTGCAAAAAGCAGGGCATTTGGTGACATCGGCCATGCGGAAGCATCTGTCGGACGGAGTGGTCAACGAGGCCTTCGGTGTGCTTCCCGCCGACATCAGACGCCTGCTCGAGCCCGCCGCGGCTCCCGCTGGAGGCGACCATTGATCACTCACGCAGACATCAGCGCGCTGCGTGCGCAGCGAGCATCGAATTCCCCGGTTATCTCGCTCTACCTCAACGTGCCGGTGGACATCGCCGAACACAAAGGGACGCTGGTCAGGACCCGGGAGCTGATCAAGACCGCGGCTGACGGCCGACCCGGCGACCGCGGGCCGGGAGACCGCGGGCCGGGAGACCGCGGGCCGGGCGACCGCGGGCCGGGCGACCGCGGGCCGGGCGAGCGGCCCGCGATAAGCGAGACGGAAATCGCCCCGATCGTCGCCGCGGTCGATGCGAACAATCTGGACTGGCTGGGGCAGACCGTCGCGATCTTCGCGTGCTCTGAGATTGGGCTCTTCGAGGCGATACCGATGCCGGGTCACGCCGATGACCTGGCTGTGCTCGCCCCGCGACCGTACCTGCGGCCGCTGTTGGCGGCTCTGCAGCGCAATCCGGCATACCAGGTCGCGGTGCTCGACGCCAAGCACGCCTGGGTGCTGGGGATCACTGAGGATGAGACGGACACGCTGGCCGAGCGGACCGGGGAGGAGGTGCCGAGCACGGGTTTCGCAGGCTGGGACGGCCTGGAGGCCTACCGGATGCAGCAGCGAATCATGCAGTTGTCAAGGCGGCACTATCGCGACACGATCGGCATCTTGACCAATACCGTCGATGACGTCGGTCGTCCGCTTGTGCTCGGCGGTCACGAGATGCAGATCAAGCAGTTTCGCACGCTACTACCTCGGGCGGTACGGCAGCGAGTCGCCGGAAGCTTCAACCTCGACTTGCAGACAGCCACGCCGGCCCGGGTACGCGAGCTGGCGGCCCCGGTGATCGCGCAGTGGACCGAGTCCGCCGAAGCCCGGCTTGTCGAGGACGTGCTGAACCAGCCACCAGAAACCTCGGTCACCACGAGCCTGGCCGACTGCGTGACGGCGGTGCGCTCCCGAGCGGTCTCCCAGCTTGTGCTCACCGACGGCCAGATGGTTCCTGGCTGCGCCTGCGGCGACTGCGGGGCGGTTGGCCTCGGCGACGCCGACTGCGATTGTGCGGATCAAGCCTGCAGGCCGGTTCCTGATGTGCTCGACGAACTCAGCAGTCAGGCGCTGGATGGCGGTGGCTCGGTGGCCGCGGTGCGGGCGGCCCCGTTCACGGCCGCTGCCCGGCTTCGGTTCCAGCTCGCCACAGTCGGCTGACCGCGAGCCAGGCCGCGACCAGCGCGCCGAACCCGGCTGCAGCGATGACCGCGCAGAGCCAGAGTAGGTGCTGCGGCAGCAGCACGAGAGCAAGCTGGTCGCGCAGCCACGGCACCGCGAGCAGCCCGGCGAACGCACCGGCCAGCGCCAGCACCATCGCGCCTCGCCAACTCAGCCGCGGCCGCGCGAGCGCGGCGAGCACGGCGAGGCTCAGGCCGACGGTCACGATTGTCGCGCCGGTCCGAGCGGCGGCCAGGCCGTGTCCCGAGTCGCGCACCAGGAAGAACGCGATCAGCGCGGCCGCCGTGATCACCACACCGGCGGGTACCGCGAAACGCAGTGCCCGCGACAGGAAGCCGGGCGCGACCCGCTCGGCATTAGGCGCCAGCGCCAGGAAGAACGCGGGCACCCCGATGCTGAGCGTGGAAATCACGGTCAGGTGCCGGGGATAGAAGGGATAGGGGACCGCGGCGACGGTCACCGCCAACGCGATCAGCAGCGCGTAGCAGGTCTTGGTGAGGAACAGCCGCGACACCCGGTCGACGTTGCCGATCAGCCTGCGCCCTTCGGCAACGACATCGGGCAAGGTCGCGAACTTGTCATCGAGCAGCACCAGCCGGGCCACTCCCCTGCTCGCCGGCGTGCCCGAGCCCATCGCGATGCCGACGTCGCAGTTCTTGAGCGCGAGCACGTCGTTCACGCCATCCCCGGTCATCGCGACCACATGGCCGAGCCGCTGCAAGGCGGCGACGATCGCCTGCTTCTGCCGTGGTGCTACGCGGCCGACCACGGTCGCCTCGCTCAGCGCGGCGGCGAGTTGCTCGGGGTCGTCGGGAAGCTGGCGAGCGTCGACCGGATGGTCGGCGCCAGGCAGGCCGAGCCGACGCGCGATCGCGCCGACCGTCGCGGGGTGGTCACCCGAAATGACGCGTACCGAGACGTCCTGATCGGCGAAGTAGTCGAGGGTCGCCCGGGCGTCCGGCCTGATCCGTTCGGCCAACGCGACCAGCGCGATGGGCTTGACCTGGCTGGGAAGCTGTTCGGCGTCGACGTGGGTCGGTGAGCTGGCTAGCAGCAGCACGCGGTGGCCGGTGGCGGCCAGTTCGCCAACCCGCTCGAGAACCGCGACGTGATCGCATCGCCCGTCGCCGCCTGCTGGCCCAGCCAAGATCATCTCCGGCGCGCCGACCAGCCAGGTCCCCTGCCCGTCGTAGCTCGCCGCACTCCACTTACGCGCCGACGAGAACGGCGTCGTCGCCGTCGGCTGCCAGCCGGGATCGTCGAACTTCTCGCCGAGAGCCAGCATCGTGGCGTTCTTGCGCGGGTCGGCGGCCGCGACCGCCCCAAGCACCCGGCCGAGCTGACCGTCCCGGTCCCCGTCGCCGTCGCCGTCCTGGTCGCCGGCGATCCGCTCGACCGAGGCCACCCGCATGCTGCCCTCGGTCAGTGTGCCCGTCTTGTCGCAACAGATCACGTCGACCCGGGCCAGCCCTTCGATCGCGGGCAGATCCTGGACGAGCACTCGCCGCGCCGCGAGGCGTACCACACCGACCGCCATCGCCACGCTGGTGAGCAGCACGAGCCCTTCGGGAACCATGCCGGTCAGCCCGGCCACCGAACCGCGCAGCGCCTCGGCGGCGCTCTGGCCAAGACTTAGCTGCCTGATCAGGAGCAGCGGGCCGACGATCACGAGCAGCCAGCTGATCCAGACCAGCACCCGGTTGATCGCGTCGCGAATCTCCGACCTGGCCGGCGAGTAACCACGGGCCTGCCTGGTCAACTCGGCCGCGTAGGACTGCGCCCCGACCTTGGTCGCGGTGATCCTGCCGGTGCCCGCTACCACGAAGCTGCCGGAGAGCACCTGATCGCGTGGTTCCTTGACGATGGGGTCGGCTTCCCCGCTCAGCAGCGACTCATCGATCTCAAGCCAGCTGGCAGTGATGACGTCCCCGTCGACAACAAGCTGGTCGCCTGGCTGGAGCTCAAGCACGTCGTCGAGCACCACCTGACCGGCTGGCACGACGACCAGCCCGCCGTCCCTGAGCGCCCGCGCGCTGGGCGCGTTCAACACCGTGAGCCGGTCCAGCGTGCGCTTCGCGCGCAACTCCTGAAGGATGCCGATCCCGCTGTTGGCCACCAAGATGAAGCCAAACAAGGCGTCCTGAAACGGGCCGACGATCAAGATGACCACGAGCAACCCAGCCAGGATCGCGTTAAACCTGGTCAGGACGTTCGCCCGGAGTATCTGGGCGACCGTCCTCGTCGGTTGCCGCCCCTGGTCGTTGCCCCGCCCATCGGCCTGTCGCTGCGCCACCTCGTCGCTGGTCAGCCCGACGGTCCTAGTGATGACCCCCCGGTTCATCTACCCATCATGCGTGCTGACGCTGACCAATCGCTCAAGGGGTACTGACGATCACCCGAACTAACCCAGAACGCACCCGGCTAGGCGAGGGCTAGGAATAGCCGCTCTAGCTCCTCGGTGGTCATCGGCGACTCGCCGGCGAGGCATTTGCGCATATTGCTGGCCACGATCTTGAAGCCGGCGCGGTCCAGCGCCCGCGACACCGCCGCTAGCTGGGTCACGATGTCGCGGCAGTCCCTGCCTTCTTCCACCATCGCGATCACGGCGGCAAGCTGGCCCTGAGCCCGCCGCAGCCGGTTCAGCACTGCGGCGCGATCTTCGGCGGCGGAGCCGGGCGGAGTTGCCACGCTTTACGCGCTAGCCTGGGCGCTGGCCTGCTTGGCCGCGATGTCGGCGTGCACCTGCTCCATGTCGACCTTACGAGCCTGGCCGATCAGTTCTTCGAGCGAGGACTCCGGCAGCGCGCCGGGCTGTGCGTACAAGACCACCTTGTCCTTGATCACGACCAAGGTCGGGATCGAGGTGATGTTGAACGCCTGCGCCAGTTCCGGCTGGGCCTCGGTGTCGACCTTCGCGAACACCAAGTCGGTGTGCTTATCCGCAGCTCGCTCGAAAATCGGGCCGAACATCCGGCACGGTCCGCACCACGACGCCCAGAAGTCCACGAACGCCAGGTCAGCGCCACCGACCACCGAGTCAAAGTTCTGCGCAGTGAGTTCCACTGTTGCCACTGTGACTTCCTCCATCCGCGGGCCGATACCCGCAGGGGTATTAACCACGGCACCACCAGACGTATTCCGCCCCTCTGCCGCGATGGATTCGGCACATCGATCGTGATCATGAGTCCGATATAAACCTTTTAGCGACTTTATATCCGATTTTGATGAGTAGCTCGGTGGCGCGGGCCATGCTCACCGCCGGGTCAGGCTCCAGATCGGCTAGCGAGTACACCCCCGCGAACCCGGCGGCATCCAACTCCGCCTCCGTCAGCGACACTCGTCCGGCGACAGCGATCACTGGGACACCACGCCGACCCGCCGCCCTCGCGACGCCGACCGGGGCTTTGCCACCGAGGGTCTGGGCGTCCAGGCTGCCTTCGCCCGTGATGACCAGGTCCGCGTCGGCTAGCGCGGCGTCAAAGCCGATCAGGTCGAGCACGAGTTCTACCCCGGGCACAAGGCGCGCACCGAGGTAAGCCAACGCGCCGAACCCGGTGCCTCCGGCAGCGCCAGCGCCCGCGACCCCAGCGACATCGCGGCCGAGCGCAGACTCGGTGACTTCCGCCCACCGCGACAGCGACCGCTCAAGCACCTTCACATCGGCCGGGCTCGCGCCCTTCTGCGGCCCGAACACCGCAGCCGCTCCGCGCGGCCCGAGCAGCGGATTCTCCACATCGCTCGCGACCAGCACGGCCGCCTCGGCACCGGCCTCCAGCCGCCTGTCCACCCCGGCCGGGCCACCACCAGCACCCAGCCGCCTATCGAGCCCAGCCACATCGACGCTCGCCACATCGATGAGCGCCGCGCCGCCGCGACCTACCTCGCGCCCGTCAGCACCCGTCAATCGCAACCCGAGCGCTTGGAGCATCCCGGCGCCGCCGTCGGTGCTCGCGCTGCCGCCGATGCCGAGCACGATCCTCGTCGCGCCGTAGTCCAGCGCGGCGGCGATCACCTGGCCGACGCCATAGGTCGACGCGGTCAGGGGCGCCGGCGAGCCGGGCAGCCGACGCAGCCCGGTCACGTCGGCAAGCTCGACCACGGCCACGTCTCCCCTCAGCGCGAACGCGGTCTCGACCAAACCGCCGACCCGCCCGCCACCCGGGCTCTCGGCGACCGGACCCTCGGCGACCGGGCTCTCGGCGACCGGGCCCTCAGCCACAACCGGCACAAGCTCATAACCAGCGGACACGGCGGCGGCCAGCGTGCCGTCGCCGCCGTCGGCCACGGGCAGCAGCACCACATCCAGATCGGGCTGGACGGCAAGCAACCCGGTCGCGAGCGCATCAGCCGCCTCCGCCGCGGTCACGCTGCCTTTGAACTTGTCCGGCGCGACGACTACCCGCCCGCCCACCCGCCGCCGACCCGCCTACTCGCTCAACCCGAGCATCGCGATCAGGCTGCGGGCCGCGACCCCGCCGGCCTCCTCGGCGATGTCGAGCGCCTTGCTCGCGTTGAGGTCATCGCGGAGAGCGGAGGTGATTTCGGCCGTCGCGGCCGTCTGCGACGACTCCGACGGCGCCCGGCGCCCGGCGGCCAGGTACAGCCGCTCCAGCCTGGCGGTCGCCGCGTCGAGCTCGGCCACCGCGTAGTCCCACCCGCACGCCCACGGGCGGTCGACCAGGCACAGCCGCAGCGCGGCGGCCGAGTGGTCGGCCAGCACATCGCTGACCAGGACGAGGTTCGCAGTCGACTTCGCCATCTTGGCCCCGTCCAGTCTGACCACGCCGACCCCGAACTTGGCCCGGGCGTACGGCTGCACACCTGTGACCGCCTGCGCCATCGCGATCTGGTAGGCGTGATGCGGGAACCGCAGGTCAGCGCCGCCGGACAGCACGTCGACCGCGAGCCCAAGCACCGACAGCGACATCGCCGCGCACTCCGCGTGCCAGCCTGGCCTGCCGATGCCCCACGGCGACGGCCAGCCCGGTTCGTCCGCCGCCGACCGGCGCCACACCGCGACGTCAAGCTTGTCGTCTTTGGCCGGGTCATCGAGCCGGGCGCCGTACTCGGCGGCCAGCGCCTCAGCCTCGTCCCGGTCCACCCCGGCCTGCGCCGCGGTCGCGGCGCCGCGAAAGTAGACGCTGCCGTCGCGCAGGTAGGCCGGGCCCGACTCCAGCAGCACCTCGGCGAGCTTGATCACCTGGCCCGACATTTCGCCTGGCCCGAGGCGCGAACTGGGGTTCGCGCACCCCGAGCGCGCTCATGTCCTGGTCAAACCTGAACTGCTGCACGGACGCGAACGCGTCGTACGCCGAACCCGACTGCTCAGCCGCGGCGAACAGCACGTCATCGACGTCGGTGACGTTGCGGCAGAGCTGGGCCCGGCAGCCGATCGAGCCGAGCACCCGCGTCAGCACGTCGACCCAGACAAACGTCGCCGCGTGCCCAAGGTGGGTCACGTCGTACGGCGTGATGCCGCAGCAATAGATGCGCGCCCGGTCGAGCACCGGCAGGTAGCCGTCGCCAAGCCGCAGGCCAGTCAGGTTCTCCGTCATGGTTGCAGTATCCCGTCCGTGCTGGCCGTGGGGGGACGACCCCCCGCACCCCCCCGCCGTGCTAGCCGTGGGGGGACGACCCCCCGCACCCCCCCGCCGTGCTAGCCGCGGGGGGACGACCCCCCGCACCCCCCCCGCCCGGACCGGTCGGTGCCACGCACCGATGGCTCAGCGCGCTAGGGTCGCCACGGATACCCCCGATGCGAGAGGACGCCCGACGTGATCACACCGCTGCGCAGCCGGCCGGCCTGGGCCGCGCTCGCCGAGCACCACGAGAAGATTAAAGACTTGCACCTGCGCGACCTGTTCGCGGCGGAACCCAACCGGGGCGAACGGCTCACCATGGAGGCAGCCGGCCTGTTCTGCGATTACTCCAAGAACCGGATCACCGACGAGACGCTCGCGCTGCTGCTCGAACTCGCGCGCCAGTCGGGCCTGCCGGACCGGATCGAGGCGATGTTTCGCGGCGAGAAGATCAACACCACCGAGAACCGGTCCGTCCTGCACGTCGCCCTCCGGATGCCCGCGGCGGCGAGGCTGATCGTGGACGGCACCGACGTGGTGGCGCAGGTCCACGAGGTGCTCGACCGGATGGCCGACTTCGCCACCAAAGTCAGGACCGGCAAGTGGCTGGGGCACACCGGCGAGCCGATCAACGCGGTGGTCAACATCGGCATCGGCGGCAGCGACCTCGGGCCGGTCATGGCCTACGAGGCGCTGCGCTTCTACAGCGACAGGAACATAACGTTCCGCTTCGTGTCGAACGTGGACCCCACCGACTTCGCCGAGGCAGTCGGTGACCTTGACCCTCAGCGAACCCTGTTCATCGTCTCGTCCAAGACCTTCACGACCCTGGAGACGCTCACCAACGCCAGGTCGGCCCGGGACTGGATCACCAGCGCGCTCGGCGACGAGGCAGCCGTGGCCAAGCACTTCGTGGCGGTTTCAACCAACGCCGAGAAGGTCGCGGAGTTCGGGATCGACACGGCGAACATGTTCGGCTTCTGGGACTGGGTCGGTGGCCGGTACTCGATGGACTCGGCGATCGGGCTGTCCACGATGATCGCGATCGGGCCCGACCGATTCACCGCACTGCTGGCCGGCTTCCACGACATGGACGAGCACTTCCGCACCGCCCCGCTCGCCGAGAACCTGCCAGCCCTGCTCGGCCTGCTCCAAGTCTGGTACGTCGACTTCATGGGCGCGCGCAGCATCGGCGTGATGCCGTATGAGCAGTACCTGAAGCGGTTCCCCGCTTACCTCCAGCAGCTCACGATGGAGTCCAACGGCAAGCACGTGAGGCTGGACGGCACCACCGTCGACTACCCGACCGGCCCGGTGTTCTGGGGCGAGCCGTGCACGAACGGACAGCACAGCTTCTTCCAGCTGCTGCACCAGGGCACCGAGCTGATCCCGGTCGACCTGATCGGATTCGGCCGGGCCCTGAATCCGATCGGAGATCAGCACGACCTGCTGACCTCGAACGTGTTCGCCCAGGCCCAAGCGCTTGCTTTCGGCAAAACGCTCGATCAGGTGCTGGCCGAGGGCACATCCCCGCAGGTCGCGCCGCACCGGGTGATGGAAGGCAACCGGCCGACGAACGTGCTGCTCGCCGACATCTTGACCCCGCGGGTGCTCGGCGCGCTGGTCGCGCTCTACGAGCACGCCGTATTCACCGCGGGCACGATCTGGGGAATCGACTCATTCGACCAGTGGGGCGTCGAGCTTGGCAAGGCGCTGGCGGCGGCGATCGCCCCCGAGCTGATCCAGCGAGGCCGAACCCGACCTCACTCATGATTCGTCAACAAACGCCCTCATCCGCCGCTATCGACTGATTAAGGGAGCAGAAAAATGAGCACGGATCACCCGATGCAGCTAGGCATGGTCGGGCTCGGGCGAATGGGCGCGAACCTGGTCCGCAGGCTGATGCGCGACGGCCACCATTGCGTCGTCTTCGACGTGAACCCGATCGGCCGTCGCCGACCTTGTCGCCGAAGGCGCTGATCGGCGCGGACTCGCTCGCCGACTTCGTCTCCAAGCTCGAGCAAGCCGAGGAACGTCTGGCTGATGCTGCCGGCCGGGATCACCGGCAAGATCCTCGACGAACTTGCCGCTCACCTGGAGGCTGGCGACACGGTGATCGACGGCGGCAATACCTACTACCGGGACGACATCGCCCGAGCCAAGAAACTCGCCCCGAAGCAGATCCACTACGTGGACTGCGGCACCTCGGGCGGAGTGTGGGGCCTGGAGCGCGGCTACTGCCTGATGATCGGCGGCGAGATTCCGAGGCGGTCGAGCGCCTCGACCCGATCTTCAAGCACCATCGCCCCAGGCAAGGGCTCCGTCGAGGAGACGCCGGGCCGCCACCCGGGCGGAACGGCCGAGGAAGGCTACCTGCACTGCGGCCAGGCCGGGGCCGGTCACTTCGTCAAGATGGTGCACAACGGCATCGAGTACGGCATGATGGCCGCGATCGCCGAGGGTCTGTCGATCATCAAGCACGCCAACGCTGGCCTCGAGGACATCGAAACCGACGCCGAGACGACGCCGCTGACCGACCCCGAGATGTACCAGTACGAGATCCCGGTCCCCGAGGTCGCCGAGGTCTGGCGCCGGGGCTCGGTCGTCAGTTCCTGGCTGGTCGACCTGACCGCGAACGCCCTGGCCAAGTCGCCCGAGCTAGCCGAGTTCGCCGGCCATGTCTCCGACTCCGGCGAGGGCCGCTGGACGGTGCTGGCCGCGGTCGAGGAAGGCGTGCCCGGCCCCGGTGATCACCGCCTCACTCTTCCAGCGGTTCGAGTCGCGCGGTCTCGGCGAGTTCACCGACAAGCTGCTCTCGGCCATGCGCAGCGAGTTCGGCGGCCACGCGGAGAAGAAGCCGTCCTAGCGCTACGTCCGACGCCATGGCCCTGCGATGGATCCCCGAATTCATACCGTTTTCCGGGATGAATTGCCGGTTCCATCGCAGGGGCGGGGTCGGGCGACGCGATGAATTGCCGAATCCATCGCGCGGGTGGGTTCGGGTCAGCGAAACCATGCCTTGATAGTCAAGTGACCGCTTGACTATCAAGACGCTGAGCGGGCATACTCAAGTGCATGCTTAAGCATACGGCGGGCCTGGATCGGGGATTCGCGGACCTGGACCTGGATCGGGTGTTCCAGGCGCTGGCCGACCCCGGGCGGCGGGTCATGGTGGAGCGGCTGAGCCGGGGCCGGCTTCGGTCAGCGAGCTGGCCAAGCCGTTCACCATGTCGCTGGCCGCCGTCGTCCAGCACGTTCAAGTACTCGAGGCCAGCGGCCTGGTCAGGTCGGCCAAAGTCGGCCGGACTAGGACCTGCAGCATCAACCCGGCCGCGCTGCGGTCGGCCGAGCAGTGGATATCCGAGCGGCGGAGGCTGTGGGAGCGCCGCTTGGACCAACTCGGCGACTACCTCGCCGACACCGCCAACGAAGCACCGGAGGAGAACTGATGACCACGCGTTCTGTGATCCACGACACGTTCACGATCGAGCGGACCTACCCGGCCACGCCGGGGCGGGTGTTCGCCGCGTTCGCTTCGGAGGAGGCCAAGAGCGCCTGGGGCGACACCGGCGACCTCGAGCCGACGCCGGACAGCAGGCCGGGCGACACCGAGTTCGACTTCCGGGTCGGCGGGCGGGAGCGGTTCAGCCACGTGTGGCAGGACACCACGTACCGGTACGACGCCCTGTATTACGACATCGTGCCCGACCAGAGGATCGTCTACAGCTACGAAATGTACGCCAATAACGCGAGGATTTCGGTGTCGGTGACCACGATCGAGTTCGCTAAGAGCGCCGAGGGCACCACGCTCACCTACACCGAGCAGGGTGCCTTCCTCGACGGCATCGACGGTCCGGAGGCCGGATCGCTGCGCAAGGAAGGCACCGTGGAAATGCTCGACAGCCTCACCGGCTATCTCGCCGCCCGGGACTAGCCGCCCGAGACTAGCCGCCCGGGACTAGCCGCTCAGTATTAGCCGTTGAGGCGACGATGCTCGACCAACTCGCCGCGGCCGATGATCACATCGGAGGTCAGTCGCGGCTCGAAGAGCCCGTGGCCGACCACGCCCGGGGTCGCCGCCAGCCAGGCGGCAAGGCGCGCCGGGTCGTCGATCGGCCCGGTGTAGTCGGCGATCACTCCGCCGTCGGGGCTCGGTGGCCAGTCCGGCCGGATGGTGACCGAGCCCAGGTGGCGCAGGGTCGCGGGCAGGCCGAAGCTCAGCAGTTCGACGGGGACGGGCGGGCGCAGCACGCCTGTGGGCTTGGTCGAGTCGCCGATCACGACAAAGCGACTGGCCGACGCGGCGACGACCTTTTCGCGGGTATGCGCGCCGCCAGCGCCCTTGATCAGCCAGCCGTCCGGAGTGACCTGGTCGGCGCCGTCGATCGCGATGTCCAGGGTGTCGAGCGTGTCCACGAGCTCGACCGGCAGGCCAAGCTCGCCAGCCCGGCGCAGGGTCGCCTCCGAGGTGGCGACGCACCGGATCGACAGCCGGCGGCTGGCCAGGGCGGGCAACAGGAACGCGACCGTCGACCCGGTGCCAAGGCCCACGGTCATTCCGCCGGTGACAAGAGCGGCCGCCGCCTCCGCCGCCAGTTGCTTCTCCCCGTCAGTGCTCATCGGGACAGTCTGGCACTATTGGCCGCATGCAATCCACGAATCACTTCATGGACAAGCGTCCCGACGACCACGTCATCGTGCTGTTCGGCGCGACCGGTGACCTCGCGAAGCGCAAGCTGCTGCCTGGCCTGTTTCACCTGTTCAAGTCTGGATTGCTGCCGACCGGCTTCCGGGTGATCGGCTCGGCGCCGGCCCAGTTCGCGCTGACCGACGATGAGTTCCGCGCGCACGCCAAGGCGGCCTGCGCCCAGTTCGGCATGGCCAAGCCCAACGGCACCGCGTGGCAGGAATTCGAAAGCAGGCTGCACTTCGGCGCCGCCGATCCCGACAATCCCAAGCCCTTGGTGACGGCCGTGCTGAACGCCGAGTTGGAGATTGGGGGGAATCCGCGTCGGATCTTCCACCTCGCGGTGCCGCCATCCGCGTTCGGCTCGGTCGTGACCATGCTCGGCGACACCAAGCTATCGGAGAACTCGCGGGTTATTATCGAAAAACCGTTCGGCTATGATCTGGCTTCCTGCAGGAAGCTCACCAGCGTGGTGCACTCGGTTTTCGCCGAGGAGCAGGTCTTCCGCATCGACCACTTCCTCGGCAAGGAGTCGGTCGAGAACATCCTCGCGTTCAGGTTCGCTAACGGCCTGTTCGAGCCGATCTGGAACCGGGACCACATCTCGCACGTGCAGATCGACGTGCCAGAGCGGATCGGCATCGAAGGCCGGGCGGAGTTCTTCGAAAAGACCGGCACGTTCCGCGACATGATCGTGACCCACCTGTTCCAGGTTCTGGGGTTCGTGGCCATGGAGCCGCCGGTCACGTTCGACGCCAAGTCGCTGCGCGATGAGAAATCCAAGGTCTTCCACGCCATGCGGCCGCTCGACCCGACCAAGGTGGTACGCGGCCAGTACACCGGCTACCGAGGCGAGAAGGGCGTTGCCGTCGACAGCCAGACCGAGACGTACACCGCGCTGCGGGTCGAAGTCGACAACTGGCGCTGGTCCGGGGTGCCGTTCTACCTGCGCTCGGGCAAGTCGATGGCGCAGCGCAGGCAGACCGTGACGCTTGGCCTCAAAGAGCCCGTGCTGCGGATGTTCCCGGTCGCCGCGCGGACTCGGCAGGACGCCCGGAGCAATGAGGTGGTCATCGACTTCGACGACCCGGGCTGGATCGCCGTGCAGTTCATGACCAAGCAGCCAGGCCCGCACATGCGGCTCAAGGAAGTCGAGATGGTGTTCAAGTACTCCGACTCCTTCCACCGGATGCACGAGCTTGAGGGGTACGAGCGGCTGATTCTCGAGGCGATGATCGGCGACCAGTCGCTGTTCACCAGGTCGGACGAGATCGACCGGGTGTGGGAGGTGGCGACTCCGCTGCTGGAGAACCCGCCGCCGGTCGAGTTCTACACACCAGGCACCTGGGGGCCGGAGGCACCGATCAAACACCTGATCGCGCCGCATCACTGGCACCTGCCGGACGGACATCACGAGTAACCGCGAGACTACGGAAGCGGCCAGCCATGCACCGGCTGGCCCGCGTTCATTAGCTCGATGTAGTCCTGCGTCATCAGCCGCAGCGCCTCGTCCCTGTCGATGCCGCGCGCCTGCATCTGATGCACCGAGCGGACCTGCCAGGCCGCGCCGTTGATGCCGCTGACGCAGCGCTGCTCGATGATCGACAGCAGCCTGCTGACGTCGGCCGAGTCGACCCCCCAGCGGGCGAGCCCACGCGCCGCCATCGGCAGCAGCCGGCGCAAGGTCAACTCGGCGACCGGCACCACGCCGACGCCGGGCCAGTAAACCTCGGCGTCTAGGCCGTACTTGGCGCCGGCCGTCAGGTTGGCGGCGGCGGCGGAGAACGACATCTGGGTCCAGACCGGCCGGTCACCGTCTACTAGCTCGCTGACCAGGCCGTAGTAGAACGCGGCGTTCGCGATCGAGTCGAGCACGGTCGGCCCGGCCGGCAGTACCCGGTTCTCCACCCGCAGGTGCGGCTTGCCGTCGACAACCGCGTAGACGGGCCGGTTCCACCGGTACACGGTGCCGTTGTGCAACGTCAGTTCGGCCAACTCGGGCGCGTCGCCACGCTCAAGCACCTCCACGGGGTCCTCGTCCTCGCTCAGCGGCAGCAGCGCGGGAAAGAACCGCAGGTTCTCCTCGAACAGGTCGAAAACGGAGGTGATCCACCGGTCGCCGAACCAGACCCTCGGCCGGACCCCCTGCTCCCTGAGCTCGTCCGGCCTGGTGTCAGTGGCCTGCTCGAACAGCGTGATCCTGGTCTCCCGCCACAGCTCCTGACCGAACAGGTACGGCGAGTTCGCCGCGATCGCGACCTGGATGCCGGCGATCGCCTGGGCCGCGTTCCAGTAGCTGGCGAACGTCTCAGGGCTGACCTGGAGATGGCACTGCAAGCTCGTGCAGGCGGCCTCGGCCATGATGCTGTCCAGGTAGGTGTGCACCCGGTCGTTGCCGTCGATCAAGATCCGTATCTCTTCGCCGCGAGCCGCCAGCATCTGGTCGTTCAGCAGCCTGAACCGCGGGTTGGGCGAAAGGCACTCCTCGACGACGTCGGTCTCACGCAGGCTGGGCAGGATCCCGATCATCACGAGCCTGCTGCCGCTCGGCTCGACTCGCTCGCTGGCGTGACCGACGATGCCGCCGACCGACCGCTCGAGCGCGGTGAACACGCCTCCAGTCAGCATCTCGGGCTCGGCCGCCAGCTCGATGTTGAACTTGCCGAGCTCGGTGGCCCACGCCTCGTCCGCGATCGCCGCGAGCGCGTCCGCGTTCGTCATGGACGGATACCCGGCCTTGTCCACGAGGTTGAACTCGATTTCCAGGCCGACGTGGTGGTGGTCGATCACGAACCTGGACTCGTGCAACATCCTGGCGAATACGTCTAGGCAGGTCCGTACTTTCGCGCGGTATGCGCGTCTATCCCGGCGACTTATCGTGATCGCCGGTACGTCCCTGCCCATCAAAAGCCTCCAGCTGCGACCAGCCGCCACATGTTATTTACCCAGATTTACATGGAAAGGACAGGCTGACCAGGCCCTATGGGTCCGGCGGGGGACGGCGCCCAGATTATTGCCAGGTGGCCGCGATGAATCCGGAGGTCAGTAGAGACGGCTTATTGCCCTCTTGCGATACATAGAGATCGTGATTGGCGAGGTACAACAGCCACTGCCCGGAGGTGTCCGCGGCGAGGCTGACGTGGTCAAGGCTGGGGAATCCGATCGCGACCTGGTGGACCAGGGTGCCGCTGGAGTCCACCACCCACATCAGCCGCGAAGTGTTGCGGACCGGCACGCCGCCGCAGCAAGCGCGGCTGATGAACAGGTTGCCGTCCGGTAGGAAGATGCCCTCGCGCAGGTAGCTGCGCTGCGGCGTCGGCGACCCGGTGACCGGTACATAGGTGACTCCCGTGGCTGGCCCTATGTAGTACTTGGCGACCGAGGTGTCGACGATGTACACGGCCCAGCCCTCGTTGTCCTGCACGGCCGAGGTGGAGACGGCGAGCCTGGAGTTGTCGTCCGCCCAGGACAGGTGCGAGATCGGCGGGAGCAGCCCTCCGCGCCGCACTTGCGCCGGCAGCGGCAGGACCTGCTGGGAGCCCGAGTTGAGCGAGCGGATAACGAGGCTGAACTCCGCGGCGACAGCGGGCTTGCTCGGGTCGGGAGTGCAGGTCTGCGTCATCAACGGCTCGGAGGTGAACGCTAGCTTGGTGCCGTCCGGGCTTATCGCGGGCAGTTCTCCGGGCGCGATCGCGGTCGGAGTCCCGCCACTGACGCTGATCGACTCGACCTCCGAATTGCAGCCAGCGGCCAGCGCGAAGTAGACCGTCGACCCGTTCGGGCTCACCGAGATCTCGTCGCCGAGCACCCGGTTGGGTATCAACGTCTGGGTGACGCTGCCGGTCTGCAGGTCGAGCCGGACGAGCGCTCCGGCCGTGGTGACAGCTACGATGCCTGGCTTGCCGCCCGCTGGCGTCGAAGCCGACGACGAACTGCCAAGTCCGCCGCCGCCGGACCCGCCCGGAGCGGTGACGGTGACCGTGGGCCGCGGGGTCGGGGCGCCGCTACTGCCGCACGCGGCAAGGAACATGGCTGCCAGCAGCGCGGCAGCGGCCAGCGGCGTACGGAAGCAATCGCGAACAGGCATATCAGACCTCAGCGTAGACAGGCTCGCAAGCGGGGCAAATAACGATCAACGGGTGGAGTTGGTCACGATGGTGACAGCACGGACACGCCGAGGCAACTTACTGCGCGCGTGCCGCCACCGACATCCGGCGCACCGCCTCGGTGACTAGCTCTCCAGATGTGCCGATGTTGAGCCGGGCGAACCCAGCGCCCTGAGTGCCGAAGTACGGACCGGAAGTCAGCGCGACTCGCCCATTGGCCAGGAATCGCTCGGCCGGGTCATCCCCAAGACCCAGCTTCCGGCAGTCGAGCCAGGCTAGGAAGCTGGCCGCCCCTGGCACGTAACCGACCTCGGGAAGCTGTTCAGCGAGCAGCCTGGCCAGCAAGCCACGGTTCTCGTCAAGCTGGACAAGCACCGCGTCGAGCCAGTCGAGCGACTCGGTGAACGCCGCGACCGACGCCAGCACGCCGTGGTGGGAGGCGAGCAGCGCCTCCCAGCGCTCGGTGAACAACGCCGCGCTCTCCAGCGAGCCGGCCACAGTGATCCCGCACTTGAGGCCGGCGATGTTCCAGCCCTTGGAGGCCGAGTTGAACGTGTAGGCCCGCTGCGCCATCGGATGGTCGAGCGAGGCGAACGGCACGTGCACGGCCCCCGGCAGCACGAGTGGCGCGTGAATCTCGTCGACCAGCAACGCGACGTCGTGCCGCTGGCACAGGTCGGCGACCGCCAGCAACTGGTCCTTCCGCCACACCTGGCCGAGCGGGTTGTGCGGGCTGCACAGCAGGTAGGCACCGACGTCAGGCTCGGCGAGGGCGCGGTCGAGCACATCAAGGTCGAGGTCGTAGCTGCCGTCATCGCACCGCCGCAGTGGCGCCTCGACAACCCGGCGGCGCAGGTAGCCCAGCCGGAGGAAGAACGGGCCGTAGACCGGCGGGTTGAGCACCACACCCGAGCCCGGCAAGGTGATCGCGGCCAGCACCTCGGCGATACCCGTCATCACGTCGGGGATCGGAAAGACCCGGGCGGGGTCGACCGTCCAGTGCAGGCGTTCCGCCGCGAACGACGCGAACGCTTCGCCTAGGTCGCCGACGTACGGATAACCCGTGTCGCCCAGCGCCAGCGCCTCCCGAATCGCCGCCGCGATCGGCTCGGCGACCATGTAGTCCATCTCGGCGACGAACGCGGGCAGCACATCGGGCGGGTACTCACGCCATTTGTGGCTCTTCCGCTTGGCAAGCTGGGCTAGCGAACAGTCTCCGAGCAGTGGGTCCACAGACTGATGCTAATGCGTCCCGAGCTGCGCAAACCGGGCAGGTACCTCGATCTCGCCCGTCAGGTACCGATCAACCGACGGGCCTATCGTGGCGGCAAGCTCGGCCACGGTGGCCTCCGTGACGGCGGGCAGGCCGAGCACCAGCCTGGTCATGGCCAGGCCCAGCATCTGGGTCGCTACCATCGCGGCCCGGTACTCGACCTCGGCGCCGGTCCCCTTGACCCCGACGACTCGGACCAGCGTGGACAGGATTGACACGGTCACGAACTCGCGGAGCATGACCGCCGCGTCCTCGCTAGTGACGGCCGATCTCAGCAGGCCGAGGAAGGTTTCCTTGAGGCCGTCGGACTCCCACAGCGTCAGCGCTGCCTTCACAACTCGCTCGCCGGGACCGCGCTCGGCCGGCTCGCTCTCGAACGCGGCGGCCAGCGCCTCGCTCGGCACCACCGGCAGCCGCATCGCAGCGGCGAACAGCGCCTCCTTGGTGCCGTAGAAGTGGTGCACGAGCGCGGGATCGACCTTGGCGCGGGCCGCGATCGCCCGGATCGTCGCACCGCGATAACCGTGCTCGGCGAACTGAGCCCGGGCCGAGTCGAGTATCGCTTCGCTGGTGCCGCTATCGCCGGTCCGGCGGCCTGACCGGCCGGTCCGACCTGACTGGGCTCTGGGTCGGGCATTCAACCCGGTGCCCCCTTTCCGCCCCTTAGTGAACTAGCTCGAAGAATCGCTCTTCCAGGGTCGCTGGCACCTCCCGCACCCGCGCACCGGGCAGGTCCCCGAGGGCGAGTCTGACCCGGGCGGGATCGCCCCCGGGCACGCGCACGCCGCGCCCAGCCAGCGCCACCCGCAATCCGGCCGCCTCGCACCGGGCGAACGCGTCGGCCCACGAGTCCGCCTCGACGAGGGTGACCTGGGCGGAGCCGATGATGTCGGCGCCGGTTCCGGCCGCGACGACGACCCCGTCGGCCATGATCACCAGCCTCCCGCACTCGCCGGCTTCCTCCATGTAGTGGGTGGTGACCAGCACGCCGGCCCCGGCGTCGGCGGCGCCGGCGATCGTCTCCCACAACCTGGCCCGGCCGAGCGGGTCGACGCCCGAGGTCGGTTCGTCGAGTACCAGCAGGTCGGGTTTGTGCGACAGCGCCTGGGCGAACGCCACCCGGCGCTGGGCGCCGAGCGGCATCGAGCCGATCAGGTCGTTCGCGTACGGCTTGATTTCGTCCGGGAGCTGGGGGTCGTCCCCCCGCAGGCCAGCGCCAAAAACCTTGGCGGTAAAGGCCAAGTTCTCCGCCGTGGTGAGGTCGTCGTAGAGGCCGAGGCCCTGCGGCACGTACCCGAGCCTGCTGCGGGTCTGGCGGGACGGCGGCTGGCCGAACAGAGCGACCGAGCCGGATGTGGCCTTGACCAGGCCGAGCAGCATCTTGATCAGCGTGGTCTTGCCCGCGCCGTTGGCACCGAGCAAGCCGACGATCTCACCGGGCTCGACCTGGAGGTTCACGTTCTTGACGGCGGTGAGACGACCGAAGGCTTTGGTGACATTGACGGCTTCGGCGAGCGCGCTCATGACGTGATCTCCCTCGCGATCGCGGCGACGGTCACCGCGTCCTGCAGGTCCGGCGTGATCAACTGGGGGTCGGTGACGCTGGAGGCTCCGGCTGGCTCCCAGACTCGCCAGTGGCCGCCGCGACGCCAGGCTCTGGCCGCCGCCTCGCCGTCCGGCTTGGCGGTTACGCCGCGCAGCACGCCGGGCATCGCCGCGACGATCTCGTCGCTGGTGCCGGCCGCGAGCGCGGTTCCCTCGTCGAGGACGAGTACGGAGGCACAGCGTTCGGCCTCGTCGAGATAGGTGGTGGCGAGCACGACCGCGCAGCCCTCGGCCGCGGCGCGGGCGATCAGCCACCACAGGCCGCTGCGGCTGACCGGGTCGACGCCGGTCGTTGGTTCGTCCAGGACGAGCAGTTCGGGCTGGGGCAGCATCGCCGCGATGACAGCGAGCTTTTGCCGCATGCCGCCGGATAGCTGACCGGCCAGCCGGCGGGTGGCATCGGCCAGGCCAGCCCGATCCAGGTACTCCTCGGCGCGCTCGCCCGCGGCCTGGCGGGACATCTTGTAGGCGGTAGCGCGGAAGTCGAGGTTCTCGGTGACGGTGAGGTCGGGGTAGATGCCCGAACTGGACGGCAGGTAGCCGATCCGCTCCTTGGCCGGCTTGGCGATCGTGCCCCTCGTCGGAGCCAGCGACCCAGCTAGGCAACTCAGCAGCGTGGTCTTGCCGGCACCGTCGCCGCCGACGACGGCGGTGACCTGGGCCGCTGGTGCGCGCAGGGTCACATCGGACAACGCGGTCTTCTTGCCGTAGCGGACGGTGAGTCCGGTCGCGCCCCAGGTCGTGGCGACGGTGGTCATGCCGTGATCTCCTGCGCCTGCGTGCCGCCGTGCTCGATCTGGGTATGGTCTTTGCGGCCCTCGTGGCTGGACGGGGCGAGGTAGCCGCGGAACCGCAGCGTGGCACCGGCCACGACGACGGCGCCGAGCAGCGCGAGAAACACGAACGGCGGCCACAGCGCGCCGATCGGCTCGGCCCGAAGCATCACCCCGCGCGAGATCTCGTTGAAGTAGGTGAGCGGCAGGAGGTAGGCGATCCAGCGCACGCCGGCGACGATCGAGCTCAGCGGGAAGATCAGCCCGGACAGCAGCACCTGCGGCAGCAGCGTCATCACGGCGAGCTGGATGGCCTGGCCCTGGTTCTGCGAGACGCTGGAGATCAGCACGCCGAAGCCGAGCGTTACGAACAGGAACAGCAGCGCACCAAGCCCGAACGTGACCGGCGAGCCGCGGAACGGCACTCCGAAGACGGCGATGCCGACCGCCAGCACGATGATCAAGTCGACGGTGGCGACCAGGAAGTACGGCACGATCTTGCCGAGCACGACGTCTCTGGGCTTGAGCGGCATCACCGCCAGTTGCTCCAGCGTGCCCGACTCCCGTTCGCGCACGACACCGAGGCTGGTGATGATCGTGCCGACGAACACGAGCACGACGCCGCAGATGCCGGGGATCATGATGTCGGAGGTTTTGAGGCTCGGGTTGTACAGGACGCTCACCTGCGGAGGCTGAAGCAATGCGTCGGCCAGCGGATTGCCATGGGCGGCGGGTTGCCTGCTCGACTTTGCGCTGGCGCTGGCGCTGGCGAGGGCAGCGAGGGCGGCCTTGGCGGCGAACAGCTGGCTGCCGTCGATGAGCACCTGGGGTCGGGCACCGCCGGTGACGACCGCGATCTGGGCGTGGCCATCCCTGAGCTGGTCGGCCGCCCACGTGCGGCCCTGTCCGGCCTGCGTCTCGACGACCTTGAACGGCGCCTTGAACAGCTGCTCAGCCGCTGCGGCCTGCGGTCCGGCGACCGCGACGGTGATCGATTTGACGTCAAAGCTGGCCGCGTAGCCGAGCACCACAAGCAGCAAGACCGGCAGCACGATCATCATCGCCAGCGTCCGCCGATCCCGCCGAACTTGCCGGAACTCCTTCACGATCATCGCCCACATGGTTATTCACCACACCCGTCCGAATCCCGTTAATTCAACGTCCGTTGAACTCTACAAGTGTTGAATTAATCTCGTCAAGCCGGCCGGACCGACGTGTTGGCGTCGTCGGGTAGACAGGGGGTATGGCGCAGACTCGGCACGCTGGGGAGTGGACGATCGAGGACAAGTGCGAGTCGCCGTGGCACTACCTGCCGATCGACGTTCCGCCGGGGTCAAGCGCGTTAAAGGTCGATCTCGAGTACAGCTCGCCGGGCGCTGCGCTCGATCTTGGGTGCTTGAGCCCGGCCGGATTCCGCGGCTGGTCTGGCGGTGCCCGCCGGTCGTTCCTGATCACTCCGAAGTCGGCCACGCCTGGTTACCTGCCCGGCGAGCTTGAGCCTGGGACCTGGCAAGTCGTGATCGGGCTGCACCGGATCCCGGCTGCCGGGGTGCGGTACGAACTGACCGCCGTCGCGGCCGACGCCTCGCCACTGACCGCCGCCGATGACATCGTCGAGCCCGCGCCGGAGTTGACGGATCGGCCCGCTCCGCGCGCGCTTCCCGGAGCCGGCGGGATGCGGTGGCTGGCCGGCGACCTGCACTCGCATACGGTGCACTCCGACGGGGTGCTGACGGTGCCGGAGCTGGCGAGGTTCGCGGCGAGCCGGGGTCTTGACTTTCTCGCGGTGACCGATCACAACACGGTCAGCCATCACAGCGAGCTGCCGGCCGCGGCCGCCGCGCACCAGATCGTACTGCTCCCAGGCCAGGAAGTGACGACCGCACAGGGACACGCGAACGCGTTTGGCGACCTGCCCTGGGTGGACTTCAGGGAGCCGCCCGACGCGTGGCTGGCCGCGACGGAGGCGGCCGGCGGCCTGCTGTCGATTAACCACCCCTACGGCGGCCAGGTGAGCTGGATCGCCCCGATGCAGCGGCGTCCGCCGCTGATCGAGGTGTGGCACTGGAGCTGGCTGGACCTGCGCTGGACGGCACCGCTGAGCTGGTGGCTGGCTTGGCATCCGGCCGCGATCGCGGTCGGCGGCAGCGACTGGCACCGGCCCGGCTCGGACGCTCCGCCGGGCACACCGACCACCTGGGTGCTAGCCGACGCGGCGGCTCCTGACGCGGTGCTTGCCGGGGTGGCCGATGCTCGGGTCGCGATCTCGGCGAGCAGAGACGGCCCGCTGCTGCTGCGCGTCGACGGCGAACTCGTCGCCATCGAAGCCGACGGTGCGATCCTGACCAACCAGGACGGTCCTATCCGGAGAGTGTCGGGCAACCTGCACAGGCTCGGCGACGCGACCGGCTACCACCGCCTGATCGACCCGGCCGGAACGACGCTCGCCCTGACCAACTAGTGTCGCCCCGCCAGCCGCCCTCCCGTTGTTGCCGCCGCCCGCCAACTACAGCAACCATTGGTGTCGGCGGGCCGGCGCTGGTGCGGTGGAGTCAATGGTGCGGGATCTGCCGCTGGGGGTGGTTCGGAGTGGCAGGGTGGCTGGTGCCGTGGCTATCCGCTGACGTCGTGACCGCCTGGCGGGCTGGACCCCGGGCGGCTGGCGCGGTTTTGTTTCCGTGATCAAGCTTCCGGTCATGATCGCGGAGTCTGGCTGTCATATATCGGCTGAGATTCCGCGGTAATCGCAGATTCATGATCGTGGAATCTCGCCGCTGCCCGCCCGCAGGGCGGGTGCCGCCCGGACGGCCGCCGCGGCGCCGGACCGGGCGATACAACTATCCCAGATGGGACATTCCGGCTTCCGGGCGGTCCGCTGCTGCTGCCGCGGTCGCCGGTCCACGACCGCAACCGCGCCGCGGACCGGCAGCCTCCCGGCAGCCCGGTATAAACGACCGGCCCACCGCCTGCCACGACCCCGAACAGGAGTACCACGACCTCGCGACCCCCGCCCGCCCCGCGCGCAACCACACCCGCAGCCTCGCCCAACTACGGAAACTGTCCAACGCTGTAGTTCGCGCCAGCGCCGAACTGAGCCCTGCCCGTGGCCGGGTCACAGTCGAACAATTAAGGTTCGGCCATGAACGAACGCACACCGCACTGGGGTTTGACCGTGCCGCTCTTTGGCCACACCTTGCCCGAGCAGCGTGAGATCGTGACCGAACTCGCCGACCTCGGCTACACCGACCTCTGGTCGGCGGAGCTGAACGGCGTCGACGCGTTCACCCCGCTGGTGCTCGCGTCGCAGTGGACCGACCGGCTGAGGTTCGGCACCGCCATCGTGCCGGTCTACACCCGCGGTCCAGGGTGCCTGGCGATGACCGCGGCCACCCTCGCCGACCTCGCACCTGGCCGGTTCATGCTTGGTGTCGGCACCTCGACGCCGGTCGTCGTGCAGCAGTGGAACGACATTCCCTTCGACGCGCCCTACGCCAAGTCGCGCGACATGCTGCGATTCCTCCGGGCCGCGTTCGCCGGGGAGAAGGTCACCGAGCAGTACGAGACGTTCACAGTAAACGGCTTCCGGCTAGAACGCGCGCCCGCCGTCCCGCCGACGCTCGCGCTCGCGGCCCTGCGACCCCAGATGGTGCGCCTGGCCGCCGCCGAGTCGGACGCCGCCATCACAAACTGGCTCTCCCCCGCCGACGTGCCCAAAGTCCGCGCCGCCGCCGGACCCGATTGCGAGCTGATCGCCCGGATATTCGTCTGCCCCACCACCGACGTGGCGACGGCACGCGCCATTGCCAGGCGAGCGCTGACCGGGTACCTGACCGTGCCCGCCTACTTCGCGTTCCACGACTGGCTCGGCCGGCGCGAGGTGCTGCAGCCCATGATGGACGCCTGGACGGCGGGCGACCGAAGGGGCGCGGGCGCCCTGATCCCCGATGAGGTGGTCGACGACCTAGTCATCCACGGCGACTTCGATCACTGCCGGGAACGCGTCGACGCCTACCGGACGGCCGGCCTGGACACCCCCGTCATCGCGATCCTGCCGACGCCCGGAGTCGACTCCATCGACGCCGCCCGCGCGCTGGGACTGCGCTAACTCCAACCGCTGGCCGCGCACGGACATAATGATCGGGTGGCCGTAGCGCGTAAGAGCAAGCCTGACTCCACCCGGCGGGACGACGTCGTCAGGCTGGCCGGGCAACTCTTCGCGCAGAAGGGCTACCGGGCCACCACGGTCCGCGAGATCGCGGACGCGGCCGGGATCCTGTCGGGCAGCCTGTACCACCACTTCGACTCCAAGGAGTCGATCGGCGACGAGATCCTCGCCGGCTTCCTCGACGAGATCCTGGCGGACTACCGAGCGGCGGTCACCTCGGCCGGTGACCCGCGGTCGGTGCTCGAGCAGATCGTCCGGACCACGAGCACGACGCTGGCCAAGCACAAGGCAGCGCTCTCGATGCTGCAGAACGACTGGAATTATTTCAGCAGCCATCCCAGATTTGGATATCTGCGGAAAGCTCTCCGCGAATTTGAGCACACCTGGATCAGTCAGCTTGAGCGCGGAGTCGCGGAAGGCGCGTTCAGGGCGGACCTCGATCCGCGGCTCACCTACCGGCTGCTCCGTGACGTGCTGTGGATCCCCGCAGCCTGGCACCGCTCCGGCGGCTACACGACCGACCAGGTCGTCGACGCCTTCCTGACGCTGCTGTTCGACGGCATCAATTCGCAGCGCGGTGACCAGGCAGCCGCTCAGGAGCGCGGTTCGCCCCGGTAGGTGCCAAACGACCAGCGATTGCCCTCCGGATCGGCTGCGGCGAAGTCGCGCGACCCGTAGTCGGTCTCGTGCAATTCTTCGATGATCTTGGCCCCGGCAGCCGTCGCCTTCGCATGCACGGCATCGGGATCATCGGTGACCACGTAAGCGGCGAAGCTGCCCGGCTGGACCGAGCGGTCGTCTTCGGCCGCCGACCGCGCCGAACCGAGCATGATCCCGCCGCCGGGCGGCCAGGAAAGCTGCGCGTGATCGACCCGGTCGCCGTCGCCGTAGACGACCGTCTCCTCGAAGCCGAACGCCTCGACCAGGAACTTGATGAGCTCGCGAGCGTCGTGCGCGCGGAGCGTGGGCCAGACTTGCGGTGCCGGTGGTTGCTGCTTGGGTGTGTTCTGTGTCATAGCAGCAAGCCTTCCGCCGGCACGTCAGCCGCGGCTTGGAAATTTCGGAACTCTCGCGCCAGCCACGCCGTCGGTGCCGACCCCGCCAGCGACCTGAACTCCAGATCCAGGTGCGCCTGGTCGTAGTAACCACAGTCGGCCGCGAGTTCGGCGAGGTCAAGCCGCCGCCCGGCCCCAGCCCGCCGTTGCAACGTCAGCCTGGCCCGGTGGAATCGGATGACCCGCGCCGCCGCCTTCGGCGTCAGCCCTATTTCCTTGCCGAAAGCATTGCGCAGGTGCCGATCGCTCCATCCGGTCTCGGTCACCAGCGCCGAGATCGGCAGGTTGCCGCCAGTAGCAAGCAACCGCCGCCACGAGAACTCAACCTCGGGGCTGATCCCAAACCTCCCACCACGCACTCCCCCGCCCGGTTCACCCCCGCCCAGCGCTTCCCCACCACCGCGTAGCGCTCCCCTGCCACCGCCGATCCCCAGGCGCTGCAATCGTTCGCACAGCAACTCGTCCAGCACCTTGAACCGGTCAGGCCACGTCCCCGCCGCCCTGATCCGTTCCTGCACCTCGGCGGCGAACTTCCCGAGCACGTCGGCACCGTCGAAGTCCAAGATCGCCAGTTCGCCTGCGGGTACCCCGAGTATCGCCCGCGCGCCGAGCGGACGGAGGCCAAGCTGAATGCCGGACTGGCTGCCGTCGTGCGTGACCAGCGCCGGCGTCGTGTGCAACCCGCCGACCAAGGTCACGTAGTCGTCCGCCGGCTGGCGCGGATCGGGGTGCTCGGCGATGATGAGCGGTTCGTCCAGCGTGAAGATCAACGTGAGGTAGGGCGAGGGCAGGCCCCGATGCTCGGCAGGCCCGATCCCGGCTTGCCGGTAGCCGTTGTAGTGGGCGATGAACGGGCGCAGCGGTTCGGCCGGCTGTCCCATCACAGCCTCGTTGACCTGCGCGCCCTCTGCCACGTTCCCATTGTGTCGCCCGCCGCGCCGTCCGCGCACCGCCACCGCCACCGCCACCGCCACCGCCTGACCATCCCCGCGATGGATTCGGGAATTCATCGCGAAAAACAGGTATGAATCCCGGATTTCATCGCACGAGCCAGCCAGCGCGGCGACGACATTTATCTTCAGCGCAAACAGCGAGATTCCCACGCGGCGGGTTTGGCGTGGGCGCCCAACGACAGCAAGGGGCCCACGCGGCGGGTTTGGCGTGGGCGCCCAACGACAGCAAGGGGCCCACGCGGCGGGTTTGGCGTGGGCGCCCAACGACAGCAAGGGGCCCACGCTGCTGCCATAGCGACAGCGCGGGGCCCACGCTGCGGGCTGGGCCGGGCGGCCAACGACAGCAAGGGGCCCACGCTGCTGCCATAGCGACAGCGCGGGGCCCACGCTGCGGGCTGGGCCGGGCGGCCAACGACAGCGCCGGGCCCACGCTGCGGGCTGGGCTGGGGAGTCCCTACGCGGCGGCACCCTCGCGGCCGGTGGCGCGGCAGCGCGTCACGTCGGTCACACGCGGGCCGTGTCCCGCCTGAACAAGTAGACCGCGCCGGCCGTGAAGATGGCGAACCACGCGACCGCGTTGACCACCCACATGATGTCGATCGCGCCACCGAGCAGCGGCGCGTGCACGAGCTGGTTGAGGCCGTACATCGGCGTCCACTTGGCGATGTCCTGAAGGATCGTGGCGGCCCGGTTCAGCGGGTAGAACAGCCCGCCGGCGAACGACAGCGCCGCCATCACGAGCCCCAGGAACTGCATCACGTTCTCTGACGGCAGCAGGTAGCCGATGAACAACCCGAGCGCGGCGAATACCAGCGACCCGACCCAGACGCTCGCCGCCGAGGCGAACCACAGGTACGTGTAGCCGTGATACGCCTGCGGCACGCCGGTCAGCTTGCCTACAACGAAGACAGCGACCACCGAGCTGAGCCCGAGAATCATCGCGGTGATTGTCTTGATCAAGATGTAGGAGACCGGCCCCAGCGGGGTCAGCCGAAGCTGCCGGCTCCAGCCCTGAGCCCGCTCGATCGACACCATCGCGCCGCCGGCTGTGGTGGCGAGAGCGGCGCCGTACAGCGCCATGCTGACAACCAGGAACAACGACACGTTGCCGTGCCCTTCCGGCAACTGGGCGTAAGTCTTGTTGGTGCCGACGAACAGGAACAGCACTACGGGCAGGATCAGCGCGAAGATGACCGTTCGCCGGTTACGGACCAGTCGCCGGATCTCCAACCCGAGCACCGTCGGGTTGATGCCACGCCACGGCACCGACCGCACCTGCGGCTGAACTGACCCCGGCTGAACTGACCCTGGCTGAACTGGCTGGGCGGTCACTGCACTCCTCCTGCGTTAGCCGTCGTGCCAACTGGCGCGGTGTCACTAGTCAGCGCGATGAACGCGTCTTCGAGTGCCCGCGCGATGATTTCCAGATCCCTGGCCGACGTCTGGGTCAGCAAGTATTTCGCCACCGAGTCGCTGTCGCTGGCGTGGATGAGCACCGTGTCGCCGCGCACTTCGACGCTCTCAGCCCCCGGAATCGCGCCCAGCTCGGCCTCGTTGGCGTCGGGCAGCGTTGCCCGCACGGTCCGGCCCGCGGCGAGCGCCTTGACCTCGGAGCTGGTGCCGTCCGCGACGACGACGCCGTGCCGCAGCAAGATGATCCGGTCGGCGAAGGAGTCGGCTTCCTCGAGATAGTGGGTCGCGAACAGCACGGTCCGGCCGCGCTCGGCGTCCTGCCTGATCGACGCCCAGAAGCCCCGGCGGCCCTCCACGTCCATGCCCGTCGTCGGTTCGTCGAGGATGAGCAGCTCAGGATCGGGCAGCAACGCCATCGCGAACCTCAGCCGCTGCTGCTCACCGCCCGAGGCCTTGCCGACTCGCCGGTCCGCGATCCCGCTAATCCCGGCTCGCACGAGCACCTCTTCGACCGGGCGCGGCCGGTCGAACAGGCTCGCCGTGTACCTGGCGGTCTCCTCGATCGTGAGGTCCTTGAGCAACCCGCCGGTCTGCAAGACGGCGGACACCAGGCCGCTGTCAATCGCCTGACGCGGCTGCATGCCGTAGACCGAGACCGAGCCCGCGGACGGCTGGGACAAGCCGAGGATCATGTCAATGGTCGTCGTCTTGCCCGCGCCATTGGGTCCGAGCAACGCGACAATCTCGCCCGGCACGATCGACAAGGTCATCCCCCGCACAGCCTGGACTTCCTTGAAGTTCTTGTGCAGGCCGACAAGCTCGATCGCGTTCGTAGCCAAGCGCATCTCCGACATAGGTCTTATTCTCGCATTGTCACTCTGGCGCCGACTCAAGATACTACGTGTGCGGCCGGGTCGGCCAGATGGGGTGGGCTCGGGTGCGGGCCTGTTAGGCTCCCCCAAGCAAGCGTTTGGTTGTTACAGGAGACTTAGTATGGGCCGACTCGATGGCAAGGTGGCGCTGATCACCGGCGGCGCCCGGGGTATGGGCAAGTCGCACGTCAGGCACTTCGTCGCCGAAGGCGCCAAGGTCGTCTCCGGCGACGTCCTCGACGACCTCGGCACTGCCGTCGCGGCCGAACTCGGTGCGGACAACTGCCGCTACCGCCACCACGACGTGTCCAGCGAGGCCGACTGGGCGGCAGCGGTCGGATGCGCGCTTGAGGTGTTCGGCAAGCTCGACATCCTGATCAACAACGCCGGCATCCTGATGCAGGCCCCGATCACCGACATGCCCTTGGCCGACTTCCGCCGGGTGCTCGACGTCAACGCCGTCGGCTGCTGGCTCGGCATGAAATCCGTCGTCCCGCCGATGAAGGCGGCCGGCGGTGGCTCGATCGTGAACATCTCCTCGATCGAAGGACTGACCGGCGCGGCACACTGCACCGCCTACGCGGCCAGCAAGTTCGCGATCCGCGGCATGACCAAGGCAGCGGCGCAGGAACTAGGCGCGTTCGGCATCCGCGTCAACTCCGTGCACCCCGGCGGCATCGTCACCAAGATGATCTTCGACACGGCGCAGACCCTCGACCCCGAACGAGGCGAGCGCTACATCAAGGCGCTGCCACTCGGCCGGTTCGGCAAGTCGGCGGAGGTCTCCCGCCTGGTGGCGTTCCTGGCCTCCGACGACTCTTCCTACAGCACGGGCAGCGAGTTCGTCATCGACGGCGGCATCTTGTCGGGACCTGGTTATTAGGGAGCAGCAGAAAAATGGCCCAGGGCTTTCACCTCGACGGCAAGACGGCGATCGTCACCGGGGCCGGTAACGGCCTTGGCCGGGCCGAGGCACTGGCGCTAGGCGCCTGCGGCGCCAACCTCGTCCTGAACGACCTGCCTTCGCTTGTTGGAGCACAGTCCGCCGTCGAAGCCGTCGCGGATCAGATCCGCGCGGCCGGAGGCCGCGCGGTCGTCGTGGCCGGCGACGTATCGCAATGGTCGACCGGCGAGGCGATGCTGGCGGCGGCCGCGACCGCGTTCGGCGGACTCGACATCGTGGTGAACAACGCCGGCGTTCTCCGCGACCGGATGGTGTTCTCGATGTCCGAGCAAGAGTGGGACACCGTGCTGGCTGTGCACTTGCGGGGCCACTTCATCACCACCCGGCTGGCGACCGCGCACTGGCGGGAGCGGAGCAAGGCCAGCGGCGGACCCGTGTACGCCAGGATCGTCAACACCTCGTCCGAGGCGTTCCTGCTCGGCTCGTCCGGCCAGCCGAACTACGCGGCCGCCAAGGCCGGGATCGTGGCGCTCACAGTCACCACGGCCCGCAGTTGCGCCAGGTACGGCGTCCGGGCTAACGCGATCTGCCCGCGCGCCCGGACGGATATGACCGCCGACCTCATGGGCGAGGCGCCGTCCGGCCAGGTGGACCCTCTCGCACCCGAACACGTCGCTCCCCTAGTCGCCTACCTAGCCAGCCCCGCCGCGGGTGACATCAACGGCGAGGTGTTCGTGGTGCACGGCGGCGTAGCCGCCGTGCTCGAGCCGCCTACGCTGCGAGCCGTGTTCCGCGCAGCGGAACACGGCTCGCAGGACGGCATGTGGTCCTTCGACTCCGTCGCGGCCGCTCTCGGCCCGGCGTTCGAGGGCACCGGCGACGGCGCCGGGTTCGCCTGCGAAGCCACACTCCCGCTCGCTGATCAGACCGTCGGCTTCGAGGTCGGCGAGTGAAGCAACGTGACAAGGTCGCGATGACCGACGCCGAAGTCCATGAACTGCTCGACTCCGAGCACAAGGTGCAACTCGCCACGAATGGTCACGACGGGTTTCCGCACCTGGTCACCATGTACTACGCCCTAGTCGACGGCTTGATCACGTTCTGGACTTACCGCTCCTCGCAAAAGGCCCTCAACCTGGAACGGGACCCGAGAATTAGCTGCTTGGTCGAGGTCGGCGAGCAATATTTCGACCTGAAGGGTGTGCTCGTCCAGGGCACCGCGAGGCGAGTCGAAGACCCAGCGACCATCGCCGGAATCGGCCGGAAGATCACCACCGTCTTCACCGAGCCTATGGCCGAAGGCGATGCGCTGACCGAGTACGTCAAGCATGCGGCCCGCAAGCGATTCGGGTACGCGGTCGAACCAACCCGGGTCATCTCCTGGGACCACACCAAACTGCTGCCGGCGGGTTAACAACGGGCGGAACCGGGCAAGCGATATCGCATGAGTCCTGTAACACGAGGTTTTCACGGTCGACGACGCGAGGCCGGTAACGCTGAGCGGGTGCCGCCCGGCCAATACGTCACCGAGGACTTCCCTGTGCTGTCGGCCGGTCCGACACCGCATACCAAGGACCAAGACTGGACGTTCTCGATCCGGCGCGGCGGCCAGGAGCAGAAGTCCTGGACCTGGGCCGAACTGCACGAACTGCCGGTGGAGCAGGTGACCGCGGACATCCACTGCGTCACCCGCTGGTCCAAGCTGGACACCAGGTGGCACGCGGTGTCGATGGACACCATGCTCGATCAGGTCGGCCACGACGCGAAGTACATGCTGGCGTTCTGCGATGGCGGCTACACCACCAACCTGCCGGTCGCGGACGTGATCGGCGGCCAGGCCTGGCTGGCGTTCGGATACGACGGCAAGCCGCTCGAACCCGAACACGGCGGCCCGGTCCGGCTACTCGTCCCGCACTTGTACTTCTGGAAGAGCGCCAAGTGGGTACGCGGCCTTGACCTCCTTGACCGGGACGAACCCGGTTTCTGGGAGACCTACGGCTACCACATGTACGGAGATCCGTGGCGGGAACAGCGCTACGCCGGCGACTGACCTGGCAAGTCGCGACGGTGGCCGGGGTGATCGCCGAGACCGCGACCGCCCGGACGATCGAAGTCGACGTGCCGGACTGGGCCGGGCACCGGGCTGGGCAGCATCTGGATGTCCGGCTGACCGCCGACGACGGTTATAGCGCCGAACGGTCGTATTCGATCGCGTCGGCACCCGGCGAGCCGGTCGCGATCACCGTGCAGCGACTCGACGACGGCGAGGTGTCGCCGTACCTGACCGATGACCTCCGGCCGGGCGACAAGCTTGAACTGCGCGGTCCTGTCGGCGGCTATTTCGTCTGGGATGGCGAGCCTGAGCCGATGTTGCTACTGGCCGGCGGTTCCGGCGTGGTACCACTGCGATCGATGCTGCGGCACCGCGACCGGACTGGTTCGGCCACCCGGGCGAGGCTTCTGTACTCGGCGAAGTCGTTGCCCGACGTGATCTACCGCGCCGAGCTTGACGGGTACGGGCGTCGCGGTGCCGACGTGAGCTACACGCTGACCAAGCAGCAGCCGCCCGGCTGGGCCGGGCACGTCGGCCGGGTTGACCCGCCGCTGCTCGAGCAGGTCGCCTGGCCGGTCGAGCAGAACCCGATCGCGTTCGTTTGCGGCCCGACCAGCTTCGTCGAGGCGGTCGCCCAGGGGCTGGTCATGCTGGCCTACCCGCCCAGCCGAGTCAAGACCGAGCGCTTCGGCGGAAAGTGACGCTATGAACCCCGTAGACGGCAATGCGATAGCCGGCTTGCTCCAGCAAGTGTTCGGGACCGAGATGACATCGGCGGTCGGCACGTGCGCGAATTGCGGGGCACGGCGGCCCGTGGCCGAGTTCGTGGTCTACCTCCGTTGTCCTGGCACCGTGGCCCGCTGCCGCGACTGCCTGGTGACGCTGATGGTGGTGACCACGCGGCGCGGCATGAACTGCGTCGACTTGACCGGCCTTTCCGCGCTCAGCCGGTCAGCGCAGTAGACCGCCACGCCGAAACCTAGGCCGTCCAAACCCCCGACCTAGGCATGAACTCCTATGTCAGTGACATTGTCACTCAGAGAGTGATCATACTATCTACACAACGGATCACTACGAGCGGACAACCTCCGATCCCGAGTAGCCCGCTAGGAGAACCATCATGCTTCACGCCATATTTGTGATGGGTCCTCCAGGTGCCGGCAAGTCAACACTGTCCGAGATGATCTCGGCTAGATTTGCGTTTCACTTAGTGCAAGGTGGCAAATTACTTCGCTTGATGGCACGCAACCCAACCTCTCAGAATTCGCGTGTTGCCAGAGAAATTCTTGAGCAAGGCGCACCCATTCCTGTTGCGCTATATTGTGATCTCGTCTTTACCGTTATCCAAGATGATCCGAGAACCTCGGTATTTGACGGCTATCCGCGTGACAACAATCAGTGCGTGCATATACCGGCAGTTCTCGATGCCGCGAAGCTCTCAAATGCGAGCGTCATCGGCGTCTTCGTTCAGGCAACCACCTATACCATCCATGGCCGACTGGCTCACAGAAAAATATGCGACAACTGTGGTTCGCTTTACCAACACAGCATTCCATGTTGCGCGGCACCTAGTTCAGCAAGGCGGGCCGATGATCAAATTCCGTATCTCATAAAACACCGCATCGACCTTTACGAGGCCAACGTGAGCAAACTTCGAGCACACTTCGACCAACGATCAGTGACCTTCGATGTGGACCTCAGTCGCACCGACACGCTAAGCGCTCTGCTATCGCATCTAACGAACCAATGACCAGCTAACAATGTTTATCCAATTTCTTAATGATCAAATTCTAAATCTATACGGTCTACCTCAACGTTTCGGAAAAGCTCGACTGGCCAACCATATCCGCAGGCTTCTATGGTCGGCATCCCTAGTATCGGAAGATCCGCTGATCATACCTACAGTAGACCTCGTGCAGTCCCCTGTCAGCGATGCTGTATTGGACATCGTCAGAGGTCTAGCAGGCGTTGGGCTAATCGAGCTTGTTGGATCCACAACTGATCCTGACGACTTTGTGCGCCGCAAACGTATACACTTTAGCGACACCGGGTTGCATCCAGAGTGGAGCAGATTGGAGGCCTCCAACTTACTAGAATCAGTCAGGGGATCTCTAAATACGCGCAACATCAATACGACGGAGGACATGTTTGACCAGTGGAGCGCCAGCGTAACAAGCATCGCCGATGGTGACGCGCTCCGGAGGTCGAGATTGATGCCTATCGCCGAGAGGCAACTTCTACACGCCTACAAGAGACTACCGACAGAACCGTCCCTCTTGGGCTTTATTGATCACGCCTATGAACTCCCGCGCCGGCTAGGCGATCACGCTTTTCTGTGGAACGTGGTTGAACGTGTCGATGCTTTCCGATTGCCCACTCGTACTGAAGTTGCCGTACCTTTCGAGCGCGCTTTGGCGTATTACTGGGCATTCAGCCACCTGCGTGAGTACCAGACGGCTCTGATCGGACACGATTATCTCGTCGGTTGGATAGACTGCGGAATCCGATATGACAGCCCTGATCGTGTATTCGATCTGGCAATATTTGATCGAATGCTCAAAATGATCGGCATAGCCGACCTGCTACAGCCCGGTAACGTGGACGAACTCTTGGCCGTCAAGTTCGATCCCATTGCAATCGCTGCCATATCGGGAGTACTCTTGCCATGGTTCTCTGACCTCGCTGGCGATCCGGGGAGGCGTGACGAAGTTCTGTCCAAACTCCGCAGCGTGCTTGTCTCTATGCCCGTTGCAGCTGATCGCTATCCTGACGCTGCGCGGCGTCAGCGAGTGTTCGAACAGCTGCTAGCAACAGCCGATATGGGACGACCGGACGGGGCCATGGCCAAGGGATTGCAGTTCCAAGATCAAAGTGGAAGGCCACCCGATGATCCGGCTCGCCAGAGGACGATCTTTATTGGCCATGGACGGTCCTTGGTCTGGATGCAATTGCGAGATCTGCTAACGAACCGTCTCGGTCTGAGCTTTGAGGAGTTCAATCGGATCTCAGTAGCTGGGCTGACTGTCACTGACCGACTTCGACAGATGCTCGACGCGTCTGACTTTGCATTTGTCATTCTGACCGGTGAAGACGAAACTGCTGAAGGCGTTTTGAGAGCGCGGCAGAATGTAGTTCACGAACTCGGTCTCTTCCAAGGTCGTCTCGGATTCGACCGGGCCATCGTTCTCCTCGAGGAAGGTTGCGAGCACTTTAGTAACATTGCCGGACTCCAGGAGATTCGATTCCCACGGAACAATCTCATGGCTATGTCCGAGGAAGTTAGGCGCGTTCTTGAAGAACGCCTGTAAGCGTAACCTGGAGAATCGATGCATCCAGAGGACACGGTAGCTACGGCTAATATGCCGCGAGCCAGACGACTTTCCCATAAAGACATTGCTCGCGACGTAGACCTGTTTCTTTGGTCGTTCAAGCTTTTGCAAATTAGGCGCTGGATTGGCCAGCCTTACTGGACCGATGAGACGGCAGCCGCTCAGTTTGCTGACAAGCTGGAAGATTTTCAGAGATTGGAAACTGTCGCAGAACACAGCTGGCAAGTAGCAGATGCGGTCATGCTTCTAGGCCCCAGCTTTCCATACTTGAACCTGCATCGGGCCGCTGAGATTGCACTTCTACATGACAAGATGGAAATAGAGATTGGCGATGCTAACCCTTTGGGCAAAGATGGCACGGGCGCTAAGGGTCACGCATTCAACGCCGAGAAGCAGATGTCTAAAGACCGCAGAGAGTCTCTAGCGATTGAGACCTATGTCGCTAAGCTGAGACCGGAAGTGGCTAGAGTACAACGCGCCCTGCTTCTTGAGAATTTGGAGTGCCAGACCCCGGAAGCTAGATTTGTAAAAGCTCTCGACAAGATGGGGGCTCTCGCCTTCATTCTGATCAAGAAACGCGGTGCCGTCGAGGATAAGCATCTCACCTTCCTGATTAAATTTACAGATAAAAATGATCGCTATTTTCCCCCGTTGCGCCGGCACTCGCAAGAGTTGTTGCAGAGGATATTTCGCGCGGCAGCACGGGTGCGCGGCGTGCCGATGTCCGAACTCTGGGCCGATGCGAAGAATTCGTTCTCCCGTTCACTGGATACAGGGCAATTCCTATTTGACCTCGATGAACTAGAAGTCGAAGAACCGGCTCATGACGACGATTCTCGGGCAACCTTGGGCGCTGAGACCGAACCTGCGACCTCATGGTGGTACACGTCCGGTATACCTTCTAAATCACATCGCCTTAAACTTGTATTCGAAGATGTAGCGGATCGGAATTCCGCGAGAACTGCGCTTGAGGCTTACCGGCAAGTTTCTGATGCCGTTAACAGAGTCGAAGATATGTACTTCACTTCGAATCATTGGCAGCCGCCGAGGCACGTCGGACCCGGAGTCGTTACAGACCGTCTCTACCCGATAGCTCCCGAGAGTTGCTATCCCGTGCCCGACTATGCAGGCGTCGATCTTTTGGTGTCGGTCGGCGAGTGTCTATTCATAAGCAGATACGGGGCAATAGAGGTCCAGGCCAAGGATGAGAATGATCTATTCGGTGAGCGTATCCCCTTCCAGGCGAGACACGATCGTGTTACGTTTACGAAAACGGACTACGCAGGTGATGGGGTCTGGCATGCCAAGAACCGGCACTAATATTGCTATTGCCTGAAACGCTACCGGGTGAGCCGGAGTCACTTTTTTGGTCCATCGCAAACGAGTTGCCCCGATTCGCCGATGGTCGCACCGATTACTCAGATGCCCATATCGCTCTAGTCATTAATTGCGTAGTTCAGAGTAGAGATAGACTTCTGCTGCTTCGAAGAAGCGGCCTAGTTAGTCAATATAGAGGAATCTGGGGCTGCGTCACTGGATTTATCGACCGGCCTGCCTCTCTTGAGGCTCTGGCAGAGGTGGAGTTGAGCGAAGAGCTTTCGGTCAGTATCACCGACGCCTCCGAGGTACGGCGGATCGCGCCCTTCACTTCGATCGATTGCAATGTCCCCAGAACGTGGATCGTATATCCGCTGCACATCGCATTCGCGACTATGCCGGTAGTGCGGCTCAACTGGGAGAACAGCGATTATCGCTGGGTCAACGCAACTGAGTTCCGGCTATTTGATGTCCTTCACGGCCAGCGACGTCTCTTGGCTGCCGCGCTTTGCGGCGGCGTGGCGGACTAGCCCGGGCTTTCGGCCCAGACCGCTCGGCCCTTGACCGGTGTCATGGACCCGTCCCGCGGTCCGCCGGCGGCGGCAGGGTTACAAATTTGCCCAAGCGGCGGCACACTGAGCAATGTGCATGACTTCGACGTGGTTGTGATCGGATCGGGGCCAGGCGGGCAGAAGGCGGCGATTGCCGCGGCGAAGCTCGGCCGGCGGGTGGCGCTCGTCGAACGCAAGGACATGATCGGCGGGGTGTGCCTCAACACCGGCACGATTCCTTCCAAGACGCTGCGTGAAGCCGTGCTTTACCTGACCGGTCTCGATCAGCGCGAAATGTACGGGCAGAGCTACCGGGTCAAGGACGAGATCACCATCGGCGACTTGGCGGCGCGCACGCAGCACGTCGTCGGCCGGGAGACCGACGTGGTGCGCAGCCAGTTGACCAGGAACCGGGTCACGATCCTGACTGGCACCGGGTCCTTCGTCGACCCGCACGTGGTTGAGGTCGACGACGGCCACGGTAGCCAGCGGCTGACCGCGCAGTCGATCGTGATCGCCACCGGCACCAGGCCGGCGAGGCCAGCCACGGTCGAGTTCGACGAGCGCACCGTGATCGACTCGGACGGGATCGCTCACCTGAGGGCGGTGCCGCGGTCAATGGTGGTGGCCGGCGCCGGGGTGATCGGAATCGAGTACGCGTCCATGTTCGCCGCGCTCGGCACCAAGGTCACGGTCGTCGAGCAGCGCGACCGGATGCTCGAATTCTGCGACATCGAGGTCGTCGAGGCGCTGAAGTACCACCTGCGCGACCTAGCGGTCACCTTCCGGTTTGGCGAATCTGTGGCGTCCGTCGAGGCCCGGGACGAAGGCGCGATCGCGACGCTGCGCAGCGGCAAGAAGATACTCGCCGACGTCGTGATGTACTCGGCCGGACGCCAGGGCGTGAGCGACAACCTCAGGCTGGACGCCGCCGGGCTCAGCGCGGATGACCGCGGCCGGATCAAGGTGGATGAGTTTTTCCGCACCGAAGTGCCGCACATATACGCGGTGGGCGATGTGATCGGGTTCCCGGCGCTGGCCGCGACGTCGATGGAGCAGGGCCGGCTAGCCGCGCATCACGCCTGCGGCGAACCCGCACCCGCGCTCGACACCCATCCGCCGATCGGCATTTACAGCATTCCCGAGATCAGCTTTATCGGGCGAACCGAGGATCAGCTCACCGCCGACAACGTGCCGTTCGAGGTTGGCGTCTCACGGTACCGGGAACTAGCTCGGGGCCAGATCATCGGCGACTCCTACGGGGTGCTCAAGCTGCTGGTCTCGCTGGATGACCGCAAGCTGCTGGGCGTGCACGTGTTCGGCACCGGCGCCACCGAACTGGTGCACATCGGCCAGGCCGTGATGGGCTGCGGCGGCACCGTCGACTACCTGGTCGACGCCGTGTTCAACTACCCCACGCTGGCCGAGTCTTACAAGGTCGCTGCCCTGGACGCGACCAACAAGATGCGTGAGATCGCCCGGCTCTCATGAATTCGGGCGGCCACACCGTCTTCGTCGCCGATTGCTCGGGACGTGTTCACCGTTCGTCTCCTTCGCGGTCGCGCGGCTTCGTCATGCTTCCCGATTGGCGAAGGGCCGGCGTCAGGCTGAATCTTCGCTCCGCTTCAGGGCAGGCACCGAGCAGCAAGAAATGCGAAGGGAGCCCCATTCGTGAACCCGAGACTACTGAGGCAGGCCAGCATCGCCTCGGCGATCGGCCTCCTGGCGGCGGCAACGGCGGCCACCGCCGCGGCCGCGGCGCCAAGCCATCATCATCAAGCCGGGACGACGACGCCGATCAAACACGTCGTCGTGATCATCGGCGAGAACCACAGTTTCGACAATGTCTTCGCTACCTACCAGCCACCCCGCCATCAGCGGATCATGAACCTGCTATCCGAGCGGATCATCCGCAAGAATGGTTCGCGCGGCCCGAACTTCGCTAAGGCCGAGCAGGTCACCGCGAGCGACAAAGGCGCGTTCACTCTCACCCCGAAGGTGACCGGACGGTACAAGACGTTGCCCAAGCCGAACACCACTTACGTTTCTTCGGCCTGCGACGGCCTGCCGGGCAACAAGGCGGACACGCGCTTCCCGGCCAACCTGGCCGATGGGCCGTTCCAGATCACGAAGTACGTTCCCTACTTCGACAGCCACGTGCAGTACTCCAAGTTCGGGCAGTGCGAACTCTTCGGCGCGTACGTCGGCGACCCACTGCACCGCTTCTACCAGATGTGGCAGCAGACGGCCGCTCACAGCGACCGGCTGAACACCTGGGTCGCGAACACCGCCGGAGACGACAATGGCACCAAGCCGGCCGCACCCATCTTCCAGGGCGGGGTGTCCACGGGCTTCTACAACATGGCCGAGGGCGACGCTCCGGTTCTGCGCGATCTGGCGCAGCACTACGCGATCAGCGACAACTACCACCAGGCGGTACAGGGCGGCACTGGCGCCAACCACATCGCGCTCGGCACCGGCTTCGCGGCGTCCTACCAAAACGCCGCGGGCCAGGCGGCAAAGCCACCGGTGAACGAGATCGAGAACCCGAACGCGAAGACCGGCACCAACAACAACTACAGCCAGGACGGTTACTCGGGCGGCTCGTACTCCGAGTGCGCGAACAGCAAGCAGCCAGGCGTCAGCGCGATCGACGCGTTCCTGGCAACGCTTCCGTATAAGGTCCTCAAGAACTGCCAGCCCGGCCGTTACTACATACTCAACAACTACAACCCGGGCTACAAGGCGAACGGCACGCGTGACACGTCGACGTTCACCGTCCCGCCGCAGAAGACCGACTACGTGACGATCGGCAACTCGTTGTCGGCCCACCACATTAGCTGGGGCTACTTCGGCGAGGGCTACAACAACGGGAACCCGACTTTCGATTACTGCGGGATCTGCGACCCGATGCAGTACGCCACGTCGATCATGACGAACCCGGCGCTGCGCGCCAACACCCAGCACGACTCCACCAATTTCATCACCGACGCGGAGAACGGCACGCTGCCCGCGGTCTCATTCCTCAAGCCCGGCGATGATGACGGCCACCCCGGCTACTCGACGCTAGCCGCGTTCGAGAACTTCGCGGCAAGGGCCATCGCGGCCGTACAGGACAACCCGACGCTGTGGCGGAACACCGCGATCTTCATCACGTTTGACGAAAACGGCGGCTACTACGACTCGGGCTACATCCAGCCGGTCAGCTTCTTCGGCGACGGCCCGAGAGTCCCGATGCTCGTGATCTCACCGTTCGCGAAGCCCGGCTTCGTCGACCACACCTACACCGACCACGTCTCGATCCTGAAGTTCATCGAGGCCAACTGGCGGCTAAGCCCGCTCACGAGAGTGAGCGAGGACAACCTTCCGAACGCGACCCCGGGCGTGTACGTGCCCAAGGACAGGCCAGCGATCGGCAACCTGATGACGCTGTTCGACTTCCACCACCCGCACTTCGGGACGCTGGCACTGCCGGTCAAGCGCGAGCCTAGGACGGGCGAGCGTCCCGACATCAGTTATCGGATGCATTAACAACCGATCTGCTCCGCGGCTGCCCAGGTTCTGTCCTGGGCAGCCGACCCGCGCCTAACAAGACCCTAACGTCGTTCCAATTAACCCTAACAAGCACATAACGGGCAGTCTTTTACTATAACGACGTCCATCGATCTGGACGTGGGCCGCCTCGCATTTTCCGGACAGCTATATTTGAATTATTTCATGCCGCGAGCTGCCGATTCAGGTACTCGTCATGAACCTCTTGCGGTGTCCGGTAACCGAGTGCCGAATGAAGACGCTTGCGATTATAGCGGATCTCGATGTACCGCGCAATATCTTTCCGTGCTTTCTGCCGGGTCGGGTAGACGGTCCGGTGCACCCGCTCGACTTTAACTGCCGCGTTGAAAGATTCAGCCAGCGCATTGTCGAAGCAGATCCCGGTCCGGCCGACCGACTGCCGGATTCCCAGCCGTTCCAGCACGGCCGCGAACTCCGCCGAGGTATAATTACTTCCCCGATCCGAATGAAACACCGCGCCATCGGGGAGATCGGTATTACGCGCCGCCATTTCGATCGCGGCGGTAATCAGCGGCGTCTTGTAATTATCGGCCATCGCCCAGCCGACGACCTTGCGCGTGGCGCAGTCGATCACTGTCGCCAGATATTCCCAGCCCTCCCACGTGGCGATATAAGTAATATCGCCGACCATCTTCTGCCCCGGCTCTTCCGCGGTGAAGTCCCGCTGCACCAGGTCCGGGATCGGCCCGGCCGCCCCTTGCTGCGTCGTGGACGGCCGCCACGGCCGCGGCTGGCAGGCGACCAGGCCCAGCCTGCGCATCAGCTGGCGGACCAGCTCGGGCCCGGCCACTGTGCCCTGCCGCGCAAGCTGCGCCGCGACCCGCCGGTACCCGTAGGTGCCGTCGGAATCCTCGAATATCGCGGTGATCAGCCGGCCGAGCCGCTGCTGTCTTCTCGCGGTGGCGCTTTCCGGCCGTGACCGCCATTCATAAAACCCTGATCTGGATACTCCCAGCCATGCGCACATCTGCGTGATGCCCGGAGCGAACCGGCCCGAGGCGTACTCCGCGTCGATGAACCCGTACCGCTCGCTCACCGATGCTCCGCTGCGAAGTACGCCGCTGCTTTTGACAGGAACTCGTTCTTCATCCGCAGTTCCCGGTTTTCCCGCTCCAGCTCCCGGAGCCTGGCCCGCTCGGAGACCTGCAGCGGCGGCTCGTTTTCCGCGTGCTTTTCCCGGTACGCTCGCACCCAGTTCCCCAGTGATGTTTCCACCACGCCGAGCTCGCGGGCCACCTCCGCCACAGAACGCGACGTCTCGATCACCATCCGGGCGGCCTCTTCACGAAACTCCGGGGAATAATTCTTTCGTTTTCCAGGCAATTGACCGATCCTTTCCAGCCGAGGATCCTAAAGGATCCGCAGTCCGGAAAGATGGAGGCGCGCCAACGTCGGGAGCGCATGATGACTGCTTGCACCCAAATGGGTTGTGGCGGGGAGATCCAGGATGGGTACTGCGACGTCTGCGGGATGGCGGCCACGTCGGCCAGTAACGGATCAGCCAGCACCGGATCGGCCAGCACCGGATCGAGGTCGGCGAGTACCGGGCCGACATCGGGAAGCACGCGATCCGGCCGGACTAGAACGGCGCGCGGATCGAGCGGGGCATCGCGACGTGGGCAGCTGGGCGTCGGGCTGGTCGAGGTGCCGCCGGTCCCTTATCGCGACCCGGCGATCGCCGTGCTCGCGGATCCGCGGGTGCCCGAGCACAAACGGTTCTGCAGCAATTGCGGCGGGGCGGTCGGGCGCGGCCGAGATGGCCTTCCGGGACGGCCGAGCGGGTTCTGCCGTGCTTGCGGTACGCGGTTCTCGTTCACGCCGAAGCTGGCGTCCGGCGACCTCGTCGCGGGACAGTACGAGGTACTGGGCTGCCTGGCGCACGGCGGCCTTGGCTGGATCTACCTCGCCCGCGACCACAACGTCAGCGATCGGTGGGTCGTGCTCAAGGGCCTGCTGGACAGCGGCGACACCGACGCGATGGCGGCAGCGGTCGCCGAACGGCAGTTCCTGGCCAGGGTCGAGCACCCGAACATCGTGAAGATCTACAACTTCGTGGAGCATCCAGATCCGGACACGGGGGCGCTGACCGGCTACATCGTGATGGAGTACGTGGGCGGTCAGTCACTCAAGGAAATGGCGCAGGCTCGCCGGGCAGCGGAGGGCCGACCCGATCCGCTCCCGATCGGCCGCGCCATCGCCTACGCGCTCGAAGTTCTGCGCGCTCTTGGCTACCTGCACGGTCTCGGGCTCGTCTACTGCGACTTCAAGCCGGACAACGTGATCCAAAGCGAGGAGCAGCTCAAGCTCATCGACCTCGGCGGGGTCCGCCCGATCGACGACGAGGAAGGCGCGATCTACGGAACGGTCGGGTACCAGGCGCCCGAGGTAGCCGCGCTCGGACCTTCGGTCAGCTCGGACCTCTACACCGTGGCCCGCGCTCTGGCCGTGCTCACCTTCGACTTCAAGGGCTACACCAGCGAGTACGCGACCACGCTGCCGCCGCGCGGCCAGGTGCCAGTGCTGACCGAGTACGAGTCCTACGATCGGCTGCTCCGGCGCGCCACGCATCCTGATCCGCAGGAGCGATTCGGCTCAGCCGCGGAGATGGCCGAGCAGCTCACCGGGGTGCTCAGGGAGGTGCTCGCGACCCAGGACGGCCAGCCGCGGCCAGCCACTTCGACGGTGTTCGAGCCTGAACTTCGCACGATCGGGATCGCTGACGCGCTGCGCGCCGACGGATCAGGGTTCGCGCCACCGGCACCGAGCGCCATCGCCACTGCTCTGCCAGCGCCGCTCGCCGACTTGTCCGACCCGGCGGCCGGGTACCTGGCGGGACTGGCCAACGCGGCTCCGGCCGAGGTCGTCAGGCTGCTATCCGGCTCGGCGGTGACCTCCGTCGAGCTCCGCCTGCGGCTGGCCAGGGCGCTGATCGAGCTTGGCGAACCGCGCGGCGCGCGGGAGGTGCTCGATCAACTCGACCAGGCTGATCAGGACGACTGGCGATCGGACTGGTACCGCGCCGTCGCCGACCTAGCTGGAGGCGACGTTGACTCAGCCATGCGGCGGTTCGAGCAGGTGTATGACTTGTTGCCAGGCGAGGCCGCGCCGAAGCTGGCGCTTGGCCTGAGCGCGGAATTGTCCGGCGACCTTCCGGCGGCGGCACGTTTGTACGGGCTGGTATGGAACACCGATCATGGCTACGTCTCGGCCGCCTTCGGACGGGCCAGGGTCCAGCTAGCCCTGGCCGACCGGGTCGCGGCCGTGCATGTGCTCGACTCGGTGCCCGCCAGTTCCATTCACTTCACCCAGGCCCAGGTGGCCGGGATCGCCGTCAGGATCGCGGGCCAGGCCGACAATCCGGCGGAGGTCATCGAGGCCGGGCAGCGGCTCGAAGCGCTCGGCCTTGACGCTGAGCGACGGGAACGGATGGAGGCCGAGGTGCTCGAGTCGGCGTTGGCCTGGACGCTCGCCGCGACGGGGGCCAACTGGCCGACCGCTCAGCCCGGCTGGGACGGCAAGATCCTCGGCAATCGACCAACCGAGCATGACCTCAGGCTTGCCCTGGAGCGGACATACCGTACGCTCGCCCACCTGGCAACCCGCGCCGACGACCGGATCGCGCTGGTCGTGCGGGCGAACTCGGTCCGGCCCAGGACCCTGATATGACCGCCGCCTCGATCGCGCCCAGATCCACCGGGGCGACCCGGATGATCCGCTGGCGCAACGCCCCGGAGCGCATCCGAGGCCTGAGCATCTTGATCGTGTTGCTCGCGGTCGCGCTCGGCGCGGTGCTGGCCGCGATCTTCGGCAGCGTGGCCAACGGCGTGCGGACGATTGGCAGCCAGGCCGCGCCTGAGGTAAGCGCCAGCACGGACCTGTACTTCAGGCTCAACGACATGGACGCCCAGGTCGCTAACATCCTGCTTGTCGGCGGGCGGCACGACCTGGGCCTGGACCGGGCACAGGCGCAGGCGATCTACAGCCAGGATCGCCGGTCGGCCGACCACGACCTGGAGCAGGCGGCCGCTGTGGCCGGCACCAGCCCGGCGGCGCAACGGGCGGTGCGGTCGGTGCTCGACAAGCTCGGCAGCTACGAAGATCTCGTCGGCCAGATCAGCTATCTGGAAGACGCCGGCCCAGGCCAGCCAGGACGGCCGCCAGCGGCGGCGCTCGCGCTGTACCGGACCGCGACCGACTTGCTGCGGACCGGCATCCTGCCGTCGGCGCGGGATCTGACCACGGCCAACGCCGGCGTGCTCGCGGCGACCTACAACGCCAAGCGGTCGCAGGCCATCATCGGCATCATCGCAGTCCTGGTGCTCGGCCTGGCGCTGCTGGCCCTGCTGGTCGGTGCGCAGTTGTACATCTCGGCCACGCACCGGCGGCTGCTCAACCCCGCACTCGCCGCCGCGACGCTCGTCGCCGTGATCGTGACGGCGGTCGGCGCGACCGTGCTGGCCGCGCAGTCCCGCCACCTGTTCGTGGCGAAGCAGCAGGCATTCGACTCGATCCTGGCCCTGTCGCAGGCGCGCGCGATCAGCTACGACGCGAATGCCGACGAGAGCCGGTACTTGGTCGACCCAGGCCGGGCGACGGTGTACCAGCAGGCCTTCGAGTCCGAGTCACAGCAGCTCACGCGCCTGCCGACACCCGGCATCTTCGGCTACGACGCCGCGCTGGCCAAGGCGATCACGGCCTACCGGGCCAACAACGCCGACGTCACGTTCGGCGGCTACTTCGGGGTCGAGTTCCGCAACATCACGTTCACCGGGGAACGGGCCGCTGCTCGCAAGACGCTGCTCGCGTACCAGATCTACGAGCGCTACGACCGGCGCCTTCGGGCGCTCAACGCCAGGGGCGATCTATCCGGCGCGATCGCTTTCGACACCAGCCTCGCACCCGGCAACTCCAACTGGGCCTTTTATCACTACGACAACGCGCTCGTGGCGCTGATCGGCATCAACCAGAACGCGTTCAGTCAGGCGATTAGCGCCAGCGAGCACGGCACGGCGGGCTGGACCGACTGGATCCCGGCCGCCGCCATCGCGCTGATCGTGATCCTGACGATCGCCGGCGCGAGATCCCGCCTCGCCGAGTACCGGTAGCGACGCGTCAGGTAGCAAGGAACGACGGTCGTTCGCCGCCGCCGTGCACGAGCAGCGAGGCACCGCTGATCTGGCTGGCATGCGATGAGGCCAGGAACAGGCAGGCGTCGGCGACGTCCTGAGGCGTCGCCATCCGGCCAGACGGCACGGCGGCCGCCGCCTGCGCCATCGCTTCCGCGCCACCGTAGTGGGCGGCCGAGTTCTCGGTCGCGACCAGGCCGACCACCACCGTATTGACTCTGACCTTGGGCGCCCACTCCATGGCGAGGGTCACCGCCAGATGGGTCAGGCCGGCCTTGGCGGCGCCGTAGGCGGCCGTACCCGGTGACGGCCTGGTGCCGCTCACGCTACTGATCATGATGATCGATCCGCCCTCGACCCGCTGCATGACAGCGTTGGCCGCCTGTGCGACATGCAGTGGCGCGGTTAGGTTCAGCTCAATGATCTTCGCGTGAAGCCGAGGGGATGCGGTGGCAGCCGCCGCCGGTGGCGCACCGCCCGCGTTGTTGATCACCACGTCGAGCCGTCCGTACCGGTCGAGGGCGGCCTGCGCGAGGGAAGCGGCCTGGTCGGGGTCGCGCACGTCGGCCTTAATGAAGTCGACTGGCAGCGGCCCGGTGGGTTCAGTGCGCCCGCAGACCAGCACCCGGGCGCCGGCGGCGGCGAACGCGGCGGCGATCCCCGCGCCGATGCCCCGGGTGCCGCCGGTCACGACAACGGCACGCCCCTCGTAGTCGGATGCCAAGGCGTCGCTCGTTAAGCGTCCGGGTCCAGCGGATTCCTGGCGGCGAACTCCGGGCTGCCATCGTTGTAGGCGTAGATCTGGTTGCCTTCGATGAACGCGCGCTGCACCCGGTTCAGCACGTTCAGCGGGTCGCCCGACCAGATCGCGAGGTCGCCGTCCTTTCCGGCCTCGATCGAGCCAAGCCGGTCGTCGATGCCGGCGATCCGCGCCGGGTTGATGGTGATGGCCTCAAGCGCGGTCGTGGCGTCCAGGCCGTCCCTGACCGCGAACGCGGCCTGGTGCACCAGGAAGTGAATCGGCACGACCGGGTGGTCGGTCGTGATCGCGATCGTGACGCCCGCTCTGGCCAGCCGACCGGGGTTGGCCAGCGACCGGTTCCGCAACTCGACCTTGGACCTGCTAGTGAACAACGGTCCGATGACGACAGGGATGCCCTTGACGGCGATGACATCAGCGAGCAGATGCGCTTCCGTGCCGTGGTCGATCACAAGGCGGTAGCCGAACTCGTCAGCGATCCGCATCGCGGTGGCAATGTCGTCGGCCCGGTGGCTGTGCTGCCGCCACGGGATCTCCCGCCGGAGCACCCGGGCAAGCGCTTCGAGCTTGAGGTCCCGGTCGACCGGCTTGCGCTCGTCCTCAGCCTTCCGCTCCTGGGCGGCGATCTTCGCCAGGTAATTGCCAGCGTCGACGAATGCGCCGCGGATCACCGCGGCGGTACCCAGCCTGGTCGCCGGGGTCTTGCCCTGCGCGCCCCAGACTCGCTTGGGGTTTTCGCCGAGCGCGGACTTCATCCCGGAGGGCTGGCGTAGCACCATCTCGTCGACGCTGCGGCCCCAGCTCTTGAGCGCCACGGTCTGCCCGCCGATCGGGTTGCCCGAGCCTGGGTTGACGTTGACGGCGAGCACGCCGCCGGTGATCGCGTCCCGGAAGCCGAGGTCGGCCGGGTTGATCCCGTCGATGGCGCGCACCTGGGCCATCACCGGGTCGGTCAGCTCGTTGGTGTCGCTGCCGGCCCAGCCTTCGGCCTCCTCGTGCACCCCGACGTGCGCGTGCGCATCGATGAAGCCGGGGAGCACCCACGACCCGGCGGCGTCGACGACGTCTACGCCATCCGGCACGGGCACCGACGCACCGACAGCGGTGATCCGGCCGTCTTGCACCAGAACCGTTCCGCCTTCGATGGGCTCTCCCACGATAGGTACGACCCGTGCCCCGACGATCGCCACCGAACCGCCCGCCATACGCCCTCCTCGCCCTTGAGTCTGTTAGCTAACAACACTAACGATTTGCACCCGTTGGCCCCACCCTCGCAGTGGAACCAGGCACCCAATCGAGCCTCGCCAACAACTATCCTGCCGACTGACACGGCAGAGGGTAAGTTCCAAGGACAGCGACTCTGGCAGGATCCCTTGCGCGTGGACGTTCCGGCCCGGACGGTTGACGAGCCGAGGTGGCTGGTGATCGGCCAGATAGACGGCAAGCACTGGTCGGCAGTCGTGACCTACCGAGAGCAAAGGACCAGGACTATTTCGATCCGTCGATCCAGGGCCGAGGAAGTGACGATTTATGAAAGCTGAAGACTTCGACAGGCGCTTTGACGACGGGGAAGATGTCTCGTCATCCCTCGACTTGGCCTCGGCACATCGGCCAGGGCTGGAGCAGCGTCGGGTGAACGTGGATTTCCCGGTGTGGATGATCGAGTCGCTTGACCGAGAGGCCAAACGACTTGGCGTCACTCGCCAGTCGATCATCAAGGTCTGGATCGCCGATCGGCTGGAACACCGCGAATCGGCAGCCTGACGGATCGGCCTGACCAGGTAATGGCCGAGACGCTGAGGGCTAGCTGGGAAGGTTAACTCCATCAAAGCGACGAGATGTGTTGCATATACTGGACATGGTGCCGGTATCGTCCTTAACAGGAACAGCGCCTACACATTCTCGGCTGGTGTGAACATTGCCGGAACACTGGGTGGTCTCAATCTTAGTGCCCAGACCGGCTACGACAACGATACGACGGTCGCATTCCACGTCGATAGCGGTTCACACCTGCTGTGCGGTACCAATACTTTCCCAGGTTCTTATCCCGCACGTGCCCAGTGGGGTAAAAAGAGATAGGCATCGGATGATCCGTTGGTGCAGACGGGCATGGACTGTCGCCACAGCGGCGATAGCTATGTGCCTGGCTGGGTGCTCGTCAGGCGTCATCTTCAACTCCGGACCGCTCGGCGGGCAGGGAAGCACCGGCATCAACTGCGCGCCCGTGAACGGGCGGGGCGGAGTCCTGAGCTACGGATTCATAGAGTTCGCCAATACGAGCACATCAGCGGTGGTCATAACCAAGGTATCGCTAGCCGACCCGCGTAGCCTCCGCATGCTCGCCGCATACGTTGTGCCCATTACTGGCGACACTCTTTATGGTCTTTTGCAGGGGTATCCTCCGGCCAAACACCTTCCGTCCGGTGTGCAATGGTCGGAGCGTCAACGTGCGGACGGCGCGATAATCAGGCACTCACGTCACGGTGATGTCACCAATCTAGTTGCGGTCCTCAAGCCGACCCGGAATCCTGGGTGGGCCAGGGGAATAAACATTTACTATCACTCAGCGGACGGTCAGCGATATTTGCTCCGCCAGGGCGTGCAGATCCTTGTAAGTATAAATAGCTGCCCGGACAACACAGCCCGCTACGAACGCAACTAGATTCAGATCCAGAGCCGCCCGCGCAACCACCCTTGCGCGGGCGGCTCACTATCGGCGCCGACTACTTTCGGCCAAGAACGAGTACGCCCGAGGTGGCGAACATGCCGCCGTTTCCGAGCACGACGCTGATCCGCGGACCGTCGACCTGGGCGGCGGCTTCGCCGCGGATCTGGCGCACTCCTTCGAGGATCGCGAACATGCCGTACATCCCGGTGTGCGTGTACGAAAGGCCGCCGCCGTTGGTGTTCATCGGCAGCGAGCCGCCCGGCTCGGTGTGGCCATCGGAGATGAACCCGCCAGCCTCTCCCTTGGCCACGAAGCCGAGCGCCTCCAGACCGTAGATCGGCAGGTGCGCGAACGCGTCGTAGATCATCAGGTGCTCGACATCGGCAGCGGTGATGCCGGCTTGCTCGAACGCGTCCCGCCCGGCCAGCTTCATTGCCTGCGACTCGGTGAAATCCACCATCTGCGAGACCAGCGGCGTCTCGGCCGACTCCCCCGCGCCGAGCACGTGCACGGCCGGCTTGGGAAAGTCGCCCGCCCGGTCTGCGGAGGTTACGACCAGCGCGCCGCCGCCGTCCGTGACCAGGCAGCATTCCAGCAGGTGGAACGGATAGGCCACGATCCGCGACGCGAGCACGTCGTCGACCGTGATCGGGTCGCGGAACATCGCACGCGGGTTCTTCGCCGCCCACCGGCGCTGGGCGACCGCGACGTAGGCAAGCTGCTCGTGGGTCAGCCCGCAGTCCTTCATGTAGCGCAGCACGGGGATCGTGAACGCGGTCGGCGGCCCGAACATGCCATAGGGCACCTCGAACTGACCCTGCGGCGACGACGGCGCCATGGCGAATCGCCCGGCGCCGACCCGCGACCGGCCCGACTCGCCGTGCGTGATCAGCACCGTGCTGGCCTGGCCCGCGGCGATGGCCGCGGCGGCGTGCCGAACGTGCAGCAGGAACGAGGTGCCGCCGACGCCGGTGCCGTCCATCCAGCGCGGCACGATCCCGAGTGAGTGCGCGACCTGCACCGGTCCGGGCGCGCTGACGGTCGCGATGCCGTCGATGTCCTTAAGCGACAGGCCAGCGTCGGCGACAGCGTTCAGCGCGGCTTCGATGTGCAGTCCCAAGGTGGAGTAGCCGGGCAATTTTCCGATCTGATTGGTTTCTGCCGCGCCCGCGATAATCGCGCCTGTGCTCACCGTGCCTCCCCAGCCGAAGTGAAGATCGGCAGGCTGACCTCACCCCGCCGCTCGAACGTGACCCGCAGCGGCATGTCGAGCACGAGGTCCTCCGGGGTGTTCGGCACGCCGGCCAGGTTGGTCATCATCCGAGGCCCTTCAGCGAGCTGAACGACGGCTATCGCGTAGGGCGCGTCCTCCTCGAATCCCGGCGCCGGGCGGTGGTTGATCACATAGGAGTACAGCGTCGCGTCGCCGCTCGCGGTGAACCATTCGACGGCGGTCGACCCGCACGCCGGGCACACCGGCCGAGGGTAGAAATAGGCGTCGCCGCAGTCCAGACAGCGTTGAAGGCGCAGTTCCCCGGCCGCGCAGCCGTCCCAGAACGGCTGCGTTTCCGGTGTCGGCACCGGCTCTGGTTTGGGCACGGCCCCTCAGCCCTTCCGGCCGAGCAGCGGTCCGAACGAGCGCTCCACCTGGCTGGCCAAGTCGTCTAGCTCCCACGGCCCGGTGCCTATAACTCGGACGATCGGCTCTGGGTTGTTGTAGAGCGAGACCTCGTAGCCGCCCGTGTGCACGATCCGGCCGGTGATCCAGCCTGAACGCTCGCTGGCCAGGTAGGCGACGATCGGCGCGATCCGGTCCGGCGACCGCTGGTCGTCGCTCGTCGTCCTTGCCCGACGCCGCTCGGCAGGCACCGAGTCGGTCATCCGGGTCGAGGCCGCAGGCGAGATCGCGTTGACCGTGACGCCGTACTGGGAAAGCGCGTTCGCGCTCGAATATGTCAGCCCGACGATCCCCATCTTGGCCGCGGCGTAGTTCGGCTGGCCCGGAGACCCATGCAGGCCGGAGACCGAGGTGAAGTTGATGATGCGGTTCTGCGCGGCTGCGTTGCGCTGGGCCCGCCAGTGCGCGGCCGCGAACTTGGTGGTGTTGAAGCTGCCCTTCATGTGCACCCGGATGACGTCGTCCCACTCCTGCTCGGACATGTTGAAGACCATCCGGTCCCGCAGGATCCCGGCGACATTGACGAGCACGTCCAGCCGGCCGAACTGATCGACCGCCGACTCGATCATTGCCCGCGCGGCGTCGTGGTCGGAGACGTCGGCGCCGTTCGCCGCCGCCGTGCCTCCCGCCTCGGTAATCTCGGCGACCACCTGGCCGGCCGGCCCGGTGTCGCTGCCCGATCCGTCAACCGCCGAGCCGAGGTCATTGACGAGCACGGCGGCCCCCTGCGCGGCCAGCAAGGTAGCCACCGACCTGCCAATTCCCCGACCAGCCCCGGTGACGATCGCGACGCGCCCGTCCAGAAGTCCCATCGGCTCACTGCTCCCATCAGCGTCAGCGTGCCAGCTATCGCTGGCGGCAATTACTAGAATTATCTTCTGGAATTATCTTCTAGCCGCGAACCTGGCACAGTGGGCGTGGCGACGTCAAGGGAGACAGCGGGTGACTACGGACGCCGCGTCCGGCAAGCAAGCCGGCGGCGCGTGGCAGTGGGGGCGCACCAAGCAGACTCAGCGCGCCCTGCTCGACGCCGCCCGTGACGTGTTCACTGAGCAGGGGTTCTCCAACGCCAGCATCGCCGACGTGGTCGAGCGGGCCGGCTCCAGCGTCGGCAGCCTCTACCACCACTTCGGCGGCAAGAGCGAGCTCTTCCTAGCCCTGTGGCAGGACCACCAGGTCGCCCACGAGAAGGCGGCCAGCCAGGCCGTAGCGGAAGCACGCAAGGCGGGCGAAGCCGACCCGACCGCGCTGTTCCGCGTCGGTGCTCGCGCGTTCCTCGAAGGTAGCTGGCACCGCCGGGACCTGGAGATGCTGTTCGTCTCCGGCGACGGTCCGCCCGGCTTCGAGCTGATCAGGCGGCAACGGCTGCACGAGTGGATCAGCCAGAACGACGCCCTGCTCCGGCTCGCCGACACCTCCCTCGACCGCCTCTACGCCGCGATCTTGACCTCGCTGATCGGCGTCGGCGCCCGCGAGGTAGCCGCCGCCAGAACCCGCCGCCAGGCCACCGAGATCACCAACGCCGTCATCGAATACGCCACCCGCATAATGACCGCCGGCCCGGCCAAACCGTGAACCCCCGCGCTGATCCACGTGAGGTCACCCAACCTTGACAAGCCCGGCGGACGTAAGGTCGAATAAACTTAGAATTCGATTCTAGGATTTGCCTCCGGCCGGGGACCGGCCGGAGCCCACGCGCCCGGACCCTGGGGCGCCAAGGCAGGAGGCGCGCGCCATGGACCTTGACCTCGGCCCGGAGATCGCGGAGTTCCGTGCGCAAACGCGAGACTGGATCGCGGCGCAGGCGCCGGAGGGCCTGGCCGAGCTGGCCGACTGGAACATGGCGGTGACCGCGGGGGGCTACCGGGGCGCCGAACTCGCGATAGCCGCCGGAAAGTCCGCTTACCGGCAGTGGGAGGAACGGCTCGCTGACGCCAAGCTCATCTGCCCGCACTGGCCCGATGAGTTTGGCGGTCAGGGCATGGACGGCGTCCGGCTGGCCGTGCTGAACGAGGAGTTCCACACCGCCGGAGTGCCGAGGGTCAGGCGGGGCATGGGCGAGAGCCTGGTCGGACCGTCGATCATCGTGCACGGCTCAGCCGACCAGAAAAAACACTTCCTGCCCAGGATCATCACCGGCGAGGACACCTACTGCCAGGGGTTCTCCGAGCCCGATCACGGATCCGACCTTGCGGGCGTGCAGACCAAGGCCGAGGTCGACGGTGACGAGGTGGTGATCACCGGGACCAAGGTGTGGACCTCGGGCGCCGCCCGGGCGAACATGATGTTCGCACTGTGCCGCAGCGACCCAGAGGCGCCCAAGCACGCCGGGCTCTCCTACGTGCTGTTCCCGTTCGACGACCCCGGCGTGACCTATCAGCCGATCAAGCAGATCTCCGGCGCCAGTGAATTCTGCCAGGACTTCATCGACCACGTCAGGGTCCCGCTGTTCAACGTGATCGGCGGCCTGAACAACGGCTGGAAGGTCGCCATGACCACGCTCGGGCACGAGCGGGGCGGCAGCGTCACTGTCCAGCATCTTGGCTTCGAGCGCGAGTTCTGGGAACTGGTCGAGACCGCGCGCAAGTACGGCAAGAACGCCGACCCGCTGACCCGGCAGGACCTGGCTCGCGCGTTCACCGGGGTTCAGATCATGCGGTTCAACGGGCTGCGCGCGCTGGCCCAGGCGGCGGAGGGCAAGCCGCCCGGTCCTGAGGCGTCGGTCACCAAGCTGGTGTGGAGCGAGTACCACAAGTGGCTCGGTGAGGTCGCGGTCGACATCGTCGGTACCGACGCGCTGGTCCGCCCGGACGGCCCCGGCTATCCGACGTCGGAATGGCAGAACGTGTTCCTGTCCAGCCGGGCCGGCACCATCTACTCCGGCACCAGCGAAATCCAGCGCAATATCATCAGCGAGCGCGCGCTCGGCCTGCCCAAGGAGCCTCGGGGCCCGTGGGGCCATGCTGATCGCTGACGGGCTCGTCACGCCGGCCAGGCTGAGGGAGTTCTTCGCGCCGCGCAGCATCGCCGTCGTCGGAGCGTCAGAAACCTCAGGCTGGGCCCGCTTCTTGTTCGCCAGCGCGGCGACGGCCGGGTTCGACGGCCCGCTGATCCCGGTCCATCCCGTGCACAAGACTGTGTTCGGCCGCCCGGCCGCGGCCAGCTTGCGCGACCTGGGCGAGCCGGTCGACCTCGCGTTCATCATGGCGCCGCTGGCCGCCGTCGAGAGCGTGCTCGACGACGCGGCGGCGGCGGGGGTTCGCGGCGCGGTTGTGCTCGCGTCCGGCTACCGCGAGGTCGGCGACGACGGCCACGCCCTGCAGGACCAACTGACCGCGCACGCCGCCCGGCACGGTATTACCTTGCTCGGCCCGAACTGCCTCGGCTTCCTCAACGCCCACGCCCGCACAGCGGCGTTCGCGCTGACCATCCCGACCCCGTTGGTGGCCGGTCCGGTCGGCATCGCCCTGCAAAGCGGCGCGCTGGCAAGCGTGATGCTCGGGTTCGCCAAGGCGCACGGAATCGGCGTGAGCACGCTGACCTCGCTCGGCAATGAGGCGATGATCAGCACCACCGACGTGATCGACTACCTGATCGAAGACGACAACACCAAGGTCATCGCCCTGTTCCTGGAGGCGATCAGCGAGCCGAAGTCGTTCGCCGCCGTCGCCGCCAAGGCCGAGGCGGCAGGCAAGCCGATCGTGGCGCTCAAGGCCGGATCCAGCCAGGCCGGCCGCGAGGCGGCACTCGCGCACACTGGGTCGATCGCCGGTGACGACGCCGTTGTCGACGCGGCCCTCCGCCAGTTCAACGTGGTCAGGACCGGCAGCATCGAGGAGTTGCTGAGCACAGCGGGCGTGCTCGGCTACTCGCGCTGGCCGCGCGGTCGCCGGATGGGCGCGGTGACGGCCTCGGGCGGCGCCTGCGACCTCATCGCCGACCGAGCCAGCGTCGACGGCATCGACATCCCGAGCTTCAGCGAAACCACCGCCAGCGCGATCGCCTCCCACCTGCCGCCGTTCGCCGACGTGCACAACCCGCTCGACGTGACCGGCTACTTCCTGGCCAACCGGCGCACCTCGGCGCTCACCGCTGCCGACCTCGCGCTCGCCGAGATCACCAGCGACCCGAACCTCGACTTCGTGCTGTTCAGCGGCCTGACCCTGCCCGACGCCAGACCGCCAGACGAAACACTGGCCGCAGCCCTCGAAGAACGCGTCGCCTGGCTCGCCGACCACCTCCGCGCAGCGCCGATCCCGGTGATCCCGGTCAGCTACACGTGCCTGGACTTGTCCGACTACAGCCGGACGGTCCTGCGCCAGCATGATCTGCACGTGCTGGCTGGCATCGACCTCGGCGTCCGGGCGATCGGCAACGCGCTGCGCTGGCTGGACGGCCGCGGCCGCGCCGCGACCGGCACCCGACCGATCCCCACTCGGCCGGTGCGGAGATCTGGACCGTGGCCTGAGGCTGACGCGAAAGAACTGCTCGCGACTTTCGGTATCACTTCGGTCCCTTCCACGATGGTGAAAGCAAGTGCCGAGGCGGTCGACGCCGCCACTAGGTTCGGCTATCCCGTCGTGCTCAAGATCTCCTCGGCCACGGTCACGCATAAATCAGATATCGGCGGCGTCGCCCTCGACCTGCGCACCGAGCAGGATGTGGTGGCCGCCTACGACCGGCTCGTCACCGTCGCGGCCGACATCGACGGGGTCAACGTCGCGCCGATGCGCACCGGGGGGGTCGAACTGCTGGCCGGGGTGAGCGTGGATCCCACGTTCGGCCCGGTGCTCGCCGTCGGTCTCGGCGGCCTCTGGGTCGAGGTGCTCAACGACGTCAGCCTGCGAGTGCTCCCCGTCGACGAAGCCGAGGTGCTGCGCATGCTCGGCGACCTGCGAGGCCTGCCGCTGCTGACCGGCGGGCGCGGCCAAGTCGCCGCCGACACCGACGCGCTCGCCAAGACGGTCGCGTTGATTGGCGACGCGGCCCTTTCGCTCGGGAGCGCGCTGTGCTCTCTTGAAGTCAACCCGCTATGGGTGAACGGCGACCAGATCGAGGCGCTCGACGTCTTGGTTGTCACTAAGGAGGACCCGACATGAAGCTGGCGATGAGCGCGGAGCAGACCGAACTGCGAGACTCGGTGCGCCGGTTCCTTTCCGATCGAGCGCCGCTGACCCGCGTCCGCGAGCTCATGGACGCGGAGAACGCCACCGACGAGCAGGTCTGGCAGCACGCCGCCGGTCAGCTTGGGTTGCAGGCCATAGCCATCCCCGAGGAGTACGGCGGCGCCGGGTTCAGTTTCGTCGAGCAGGCGATCATCCTTACTGAACTTGGCGCGGCCCTCTACACCGGGCCTTACCTAGCCAGCGCCGTGCTGGCCGCGACCGCGCTGCTGGCCAGTTCGGACGAGGCCGCCAAGCGCGACCTGCTGCCAGGTATCGCTTCCGGCGAGACCGTCGCCACGGTTGCTTTCACCGAAGACGATGGGGCGTGGGATCCCGAGGCGATCAGGTTGTCGGCGACCAAGCACGGCGACGGCTGGATGCTCGACGGGCACAAGAGCTTCGTGCTCGACGGCGCCACGGCCAGCCTGTTGCTGGTCATCGGCCGCACCGAAGCTGGGTTGTCGCTGTTCGCGGTGCAGGCGTCCGAGGCCGGGCTGGCGCGCAGATCGCTGGCCACGCTCGACCAGACCAGGAGGCTGGCCCGGTGCGAGTTCAGCTCGGTGACCGCTCGGCTGATCGGCTCGCCGGGTGACGCGCCGCTGGCCAAAGTGCTCGACGTCGCCGCGATCGCGCTGGCGGCCGAGCAGCTAGGCGGGGCGCAGCGGGTGCTGGACATGGCGGTCGAATACGCGAAGATCAGGCACCAGTTCGGCCGGCCGATCGGCAGTTTCCAGTCAATCAAGCACCGCTGCGCCGACCTGCTGATGGAGGTGGAGTCGCTGCGTTCGGCCGTGGTGTACGCGGCGGCCGCGGTAGCCGAGGACTCCCCCGAGGTACCGATGGTCGCCTCGCTGGTCAAGGCGCTCGCGTCTGACACGTACTTCCACGCCGCTGCCGAGAACATCCAGATCCACGGCGGGATCGGCTTCACCTGGGAGCACGACGCGCACCTGTATTTCAAGCGGGCGAAATCGAGCGAGCTGTTCCTCGGCGACAGCAATTACCACCGGGAAAGGCTCGCGACGCGCATCGGTGTGTGACGCTCACTGGCGACGGCTGGCCGTTCATACCATGAGCACTTCCGAGGCCGCTGACGTCCCGACCGCCGTCAGCGCCTGCCCAGGTGCACCATTGACCGCTACCGGGGCCCGTCACGGAACGTGACGAAGTTACTTGGCCCCGTTCTGCCAGGTCCGCGCGGAACGCCGAATCGGCGTGCAAGCAGATAGCGCTTGGCGGTCACCCCGAAGAGATGAGATGTGCACAGGGCTCTTCAGGCGCTCAGGCTGGGATGAGCCTGGCCCAGTCGTCCAGCGTGGCCAGGGCCTGGGATGCGTCCAGGTGCGCCAGCGCGAGCAGGCAGCGGTCGGCGCCCGCGGCAGCGAACTCCGCGAGCAGGGCCTTGTCCGGTGGCACGCCGAACACCGTCACCGGAACCGGGCCGCGGCCCGCGTCCGCGGCCCGTTCCCGCAGCGCGGTGACCCGCCGCCGGAACTCGGCCATATCGGCCAGCGGCCCGGACTGGGGCAGCCACTCATCGCCGAACGCGAGCACCCGGTCCTCCGTGCCCGGCCCGTTGCCACCGACCAGCACCGGCGGGTGCGGTCGCTGTACCGGCTTGGGCCAGGACCACAACGGCCCGAAATCTACATACTCGCCGTGGTACTCGGCCTCCTCGGCCGTCCAGATCTGCCGCATGGCCCCGATCCGGTCAGCCATCAGCGCCATCCGGGTCCGCGGCTCGGTGCCGTGATTGGCCATCTCCGCACGGTTCCAGCCCGCGCCGACACCGAAAAGAAAGCGCCCGCCGGACAGCCGGTCCAGGCTCGCAACCTCCTTGGCCAGCGTGATCGGATCGCGCTCGGTCACCAGGCACACGCCGGTGCCGAGCTTGATCCTGCTGGTAACAGCCGCGACTGCGGAAAGCGCCACGAACGGGTCGAAGGTGTCGGCGTAGGGCCGCACCGGCCTGCCGTCGGGCCGCGTGCTGCCGACCGGTATGTGCGTGTGCTCGGCACAGAACAGCGAGTCGAATCCCCGCTCCTCAACGGCTCGGCCCAGCTCTGGCATCGTCAGGCCGGCCGACCCGACCATCAGCGCGACTCCAAGATCCATGCCCAAATTCGTATACCCCTGGCCTCCCCGGCGCGGCAGGTTCGGCAGATCCAGCCAACATGAGCGCACAGATCGACCCTGCTCGGCGCGCCCCTGGCTGATGATCGGGGAGGAGCCGTCAACCGCGCCGAGCGGCGGATACGCGAGCGCCTGCTGGCCTGAGCGCAGTCACGGACCGTTAACAGTCTCACCGTCTGACACGGCGGTTGATCGCCGAGTCAGGCTTGGCCAGGACGGCGGAGCAGTCGGCCAGGGGCGCCTGCGATCCAGCAGGCATCTTCCGACCAGTCGACTGGACTTGCCATACCGAGCATCGAATGCGCGCCGCCGCCGACAGTGAAGAAGGCAAGCTTCGCTGGTAGGGGACGCACAAGCCTGGTTCGTCTCTGCTGACGCCGCCAGCGCGTAAGGCGACCCGATCAACGGCGACGCAGCGGCGCGGCTGGCCCGGATGCGCAAGAGGGGCTCGCTTGTGGTGCTCGCCCGATATCGGGGGCGGATCGTGGGCGGGGGCGCCTGCACAGCGCCCGTGAACGGTATCGGCGAACTCGACGGGGTGGCTGTGGCCGAGGATGCCCGCCACCGGGGCATCGGCGCGCCCGTCAGCGCGCGCCTCACCGCCCTGGCCCATCGGCGTGGCTACCGCCTGGTATGGCTCGAGCCTGTCGACCCCGCCGCTCAGCGCGTCTACACCGGCATCGGATACCGCCCGATAGCCGACAGGCTCTACATCACGCTCGATGCCCACCCGGAGATGGCGGTCAAGGCTAGCCGACCGGTACTGGCACTCCGAGCTCGTTGAGCAGGTCGATGGAGTAAGCGACCCGGCCGGTCCTGGTCTTCGGGTCGGAGCTGCACAGCGCCAGCGCGGCCGCCGCCATTACCGCGGGCGGCTCTGAGTTCGGGTCGGTCTCCGAGGTGAGGTGATGGAAGATCGTCCCCGGCGTCGGAACGACCTTGTTCGGCGCGAGCGCGTTGACGGCGATGTTGTCGTGATACAGCTCGGCGGCAAGCCCGGTCGAGAATCGCTCGATGGCGGCCTTGCACATCCCGTAGACGGTGCCGCCTCGGCCGCCCCAGGCCGACGGCGGGATCTCCGGGTGGACCGCGGCGATCGATGAGATGTTGAGAATCCAGCCGGCGCCGCGCTCCCGCATTCCTGGCAGCACGAGCTGGGCCAGATGGAATGAGGCTTCCACTTGCACGTCGAACATCAGCGCGTACTGCTTGGGGGTGAAATCCTCGACCCGCCGGAAGTAAGTGACGGCCGCGTTGCTGACCAGGATGTCGGGCGCACCTAGCTGAGCTGCGGTCTCGCTGATCAGCCGCTCACGGTCCTCCGGCTTGGCCAGGTTGGCTCCGATCGCGATGGCGGTGCCGCCAGCGGCACGGATCTGCTCGGCGGTCTCGCCGATCGTCCCGGCGAAGGGCGAGCTGCCCGCGTCGGTGGTACGAGCCGCGACGGCGACCGCAGCACCCTCGGCGCCGAAACGCCTCGCGATCTCGGCGCCAATACCCCGGCTCGCACCGGTAACGATGGCTACTCTTCCGTCAAGCAGTCCCATGGATGGCGCTCCCTGTTGGCTTAAACACGATCCGCGTAGGATACAAATTCTAGAACCGAATTCTACTGCCTGGAGGTCTGCGATGGCACTCGACCACAACGTGATCGGAGTACCCGGCGAGCCGCGCGAGCGGTCATGGACCTCCAAGGACGCTCTCCTTTACGCCGTCGGTGTCGGGGCCGGACTCGGCGACCCGCTCAGCGAACTGGAGTTCACCACTGAGAACTCCGAGGGCATCACCCAGCAGGTGCTGCCCACCTACGCGGTGCTGCTTTCCCAGGCCTCGACTGGCCGGAGTTTTGGTGAGTTTGACCGCGCCTTGCTCGTGCACGCCGAGCAGGCATTTGAACTGCACCGGCCATTGCCGGTCGCCGGAACGGTGCGCACGGTCGCGACCGTGACCGGGATCTACGACAAGGGCTCGGGCGCCCTGGTCGCGACCGAGAACTCAGCCGTTGACGTGGCCACCGGGGAGCCGCTGATCACCGCGCGCAGCAGCGCGTTCATCCGGGGCGAAGGCGGCTTTGGCGGCGACCGCGGGCCGCGCGACTCCTGGTCACGGCCTGATCGGGCCGCCGACCACGTGGTGACCTATCAGACCAGGCCGGAGCAGGCCCTGGTGTACCGGCTGTCCGGAGACCGGAACCCGCTGCACGTCGACCCGAAGTTCGCCGCCAGGGGCGGCTTCGACCGGCCTATACTGCATGGCCTGTGCACCTACGGGGTGACCGGCCGGGCTCTGCTGCACACCCTGTGCGGCTCCAACCCGGCGCAGTTCCTGGCCATGTCGGGCCGGTTCAGCCACCCGGTCTTTCCCGGCGAGTCCCTGGTCGTCTCGATGTGGCTGCCGGACGATGGCGGCGACGAGGCGCTGTTCCAGACCGCGACCGAAAACGGCACGGTCGTGATCGACCGCGGCCGCATCCGCTTCCGCGACGCCGCAGCCGCCAAGCCAACGCAAGAAGCCCAGGCCGCCGCCTGACCAAACGCCGTAACGCTCAGCCCGCGATGGATTGCCGGTTCCATCGTGCTTCCGGGTCCGTTCAGGTGCGATGGATGTGGCATTTCATACCCGATTTCCGGGGTGGATTGCCACATCCATCGCATGGGGCTGGGCTGGCTGACGCGATGAATTGCCGAATCCATCAGGGGGATTGGGACCCAACCGCGCGTGCTAGCGGCCACGGGTGCCACGGGTGACGGTGCGTGTTAGCCTGCCGAGCAAACGCTAGGTTGGGCGATGAGTTCGGACGGGCGGCGATGGGGATCGAGGTCAGCAGCGGCGACGGGGTCGCCGAAGTGGTGATCGACTATCCGCCGGTGAACGCGCTGCCCGTGCGAGGCTGGTTCGATCTGGCCGAGGCCGTGACGGCGGCAGGCAACGACCGGGATGTGCGGGCGGTGGTGCTCGCCGCGAACGGGCGCGGGTTCTGCGCCGGGGTCGACATCAAGGAGATGCAGCGGACCAGCGGGCACGACGCGCTGGTCGGGGCGAACCGTGGGTGCTTCGCGGCGTTCGCGGCCGTGTATGAGTGCGCGGTGCCGGTGGTCGCGGCCGTGCACGGGTTCTGCCTGGGTGGCGGGGTCGGGCTGGTCGGCAACGCCGACATCGTGGTGGCGAGCGAGGACGCCACGTTCGGGCTGCCCGAGGTGGACCGGGGCGCGCTCGGGGCGGCGACGCACTTGTCCAGGCTGGTGCCGCAGCAGTTGATGCGAACGATGGTCTATACGTGCCGGACCGTGCCGGCCGCACAGTTGCACGCCTACGGGAGCGTGCTCGAGGTGGTTCCGGTTGACCGGCTGAGGACGGCAGCACGTTCGGTCGCGGCCGAAATCGCGGGGAAGAACGGTGAGATCATCAGGCTGGCCAAGCAGTCGCTGAACGGCATCGACCCGGTCGACGTCCGCCGCTCGTACCGGTACGAGCAGGGTTTCACGTTCGAATTGAACCTATCGGGGATCTCGGATCGGGCCAGGCAGGCGTTCGTCGACCGGGGTGCTGGCCCAGGCGAGCGACCATGATCGACCGAGTGCTCGGCATCGACGAGGTCGTCGCGGCGATCCGGCCCGGCATGACGATCGGCGTCGGCGGCTGGGGGTCGCGGCGCAAGCCGATGGCTCTGGTAAGAGCGCTCGCCCGGGCCGGGGTGACCGACCTGACCGTGGTGTCGTTCGGCGGACCGGACGTCGGGCTGCTGATCGCGGCTGGCGCCGTGCGACGGGTTGTCTGCGGGTTCGTCTCGCTCGACTCGATACCGCTCGAGCCGCACTACCGGAGGGCTCGGCAGAACGGGAAGCTCGAACTAACCGAATTCGACGAGGGCATGATGCAGTTCGGGCTGCTGGCCGCCACGCAGCGACTGCCGTTCCTGCCGAGCAGGGCCGGGCTCGGTTCGGACGTCCTGGCCGTCAACCAGGGCCTGCGGACAGTCCGGTCTCCGTATGACGACGGCGAGGAGTTCGTCGCGGTGCCCGCGCTCCGGCTTGATGTCGCGCTCGTGCACATGAATCGGGCCGACCAGGGCGGGAACGGGCAGTACCTCGGGCCTGATCCTTATTTCGACGACCTGTTCTGCCTGGCGGCCGACCGGGCTTTCGTGTCGTGCGAGCGGATCGTGCCCGCTCTGGACGGGCCGCCGCAGTCGATGCTCATCAACCGGGCAATGACCTGCGGCGTCGTCGAGACGCCAGGTGGGGCGCACTTCACCTCGTGCGTGCCTGACTATGGCCGGGACGAGGCGTTCCAGGCCGAGTACGCGGCGGCCGCCGCTAGCGAGGAGACGTGGAAGGCGTTCCGCCAGACCTACCTGGACGGCGACGAGGCTGAATACCGGAATGCCGTCCAGGCGAGAGGGGGGTCGGCGTGACCGCTTCGCTCGCCGAGATCTGCGTGGTCGCCTGCGCCCAGGCCTGGCGCGGCGACGGCGCGATCCTGGCCAGCACGATGGCCGCCATTCCGTCGCTCGGGGCTCGGCTAGCCCGGCTGACCTTCTCCCCCGACCTGCTGATCACCGACGGCGAGGCCATGCTGATAGGCCCCGACGACAACGTCGAAGGCTGGATGCCGTACCGGGACGTGCTCAGGCTGGTCGCGACCGGCCGACGGCACATGATGATGGGGGCAGCGCAAATCGACCGGTTCGGCAACCAGAACATCTCGGTGATCGGCGATTGGGCCAAGCCGAAGGCTCAGTTGCTCGGGGTCAGGGGCGCGCCGGGGAACACGATCAACCACCCGGTGAGCTACTGGGTCCCCCGGCATTCACCGAGAGTCTTCGTCGAGCGAGTCGACATGGTCAGCGGGATCGGCTACGACCGGACGCCCGCGTGTTGCGAGATCAGGCTCGTGGTGACCGACAAGGCTGTGCTGGATTTCGGCACCCCTGACCGTTCGATGCGGCTGCGGTCGGTGCACCCCGGGGTCAGCGTTGCTGAGGTGCGGGATCTAACTGGCTTCGCGCTGACCGTCCCCGATGATGTGGCAGTCACCCCGGAGCCGACCGATCTTGAGCTTGAGCTGATCAGGGAACGGCTTGACCCGGCTGGGCTGCGCGAGTCCGAGTTGCGGTGACCAGCCCGCACCCCGCCCCGGACGGCAGTCCTATCCGGACCGCCTTGACCGATCTTGTTGGTATCAAGTACCCGATCGTCCAGGCGGCGATGGGCTACGTAGCCGGGGCCAGGCTGACAGCGGCGACCTCCGCGGCCGGCGGGCTGGGCGTCATCGCCTCGGCGACGATGAGTCGGGAGGAGTTGCTTTCGGCTATAAAAGGGGTTAAAGCCCGAACGTCCGCCCCGTTCGGGGTGAACCTTCGGGCCGACGCGGCCGACGCGGGCGAGCGGGTGGAGATGATCATCGCCGAGCAGGTGCCGGTCGTCTCGTTCGCACTCGCGCCGAAGCAGGATCTGATCGCCAGGCTCCGGGACGCCGGGATCATCACGATCGCGTCGGTCGGCGCCCGGCGGCACGCAGAGAAAACTGCCGCCTGGGGCATCGACGCGGTGATCGCGACCGGCGGCGAGGGCGGCGGGCACACCGGATCGGTCCCGACCAGCCTGCTGATCCCGCAGGTCGTCGATGCGGTCGACATCCCGGTGATCGCGGCGGGCGGCTATTTCGACGGACGCGGCCTGGTAGCGGCGCTCGCCTACGGGGCCGCCGGGATCGCGATGGGCACCAGGTTCCTGCTGACCTCGGACAGCCCGGTCGCCGACGCCGTCAAGGCTATGTACCTGGCCAGCGACGTCACCGGGACGGTGGTCACCACCAAGGTGGACGGGGTGCCGCACCGGGTGCTGCGCACGCCCCTGACCGAACGGCTCGACCGGGCTGGGCGGGTTTCTGGGCTGGTAAGGTCGGCGCGGGCGGCGGCGGCGTTCCGCGGCGTGTCGGGTCTGCGCTGGACTGACCTGATCAGGCAGGGCCGTTCGATGCGCCGCGACGCCGCGCTGAGCTGGGCGCAGGTGCTGATGGCGGCCAACACGCCCATGCTTTTGAAAGCAGCGATGGTCGACGGTCGCCCCGACCTAGGCCTGATGTCGTCCGGCCAAGTCACCGGCCTGATCAACGACCTGCCCCCGTGCGCGGAGCTGATCGAGTCGATCATGACGCAAGCGCTGCGGCGGCTGGAGGCGCTCGGCGAGCCCGGGCGGGCTTAACCACAGCTACGTGACGATCAACGATTTGACGAACCCGAGAAACCGCTCGAACCGTAGCGTCGAGTCAGGGAAGTAGTACGTCATCTCGGCGCAGCTGAGCAACTCAACGCCCATTACGGCACGCATTCCCTCGTCCGAATTGGGCGATCGCATGCGGGCAAGCGGCCAATACTGGGATATCTGTGACCGGGCCCGCAACGGCAGAAACTGGAAGCAAGGAAATAGCCAATGCGGTTCGATCGGAAAATAACGGTAAGGAGTCTGTATCCAGTGCTGGTCGGCAAGCTTGTACGCCGCTTCGGCAAATCGGCTCCGCTGCAGGTGGCCGCCTACGTGCTCGATCACCGAGTTGGAGAAGACAAGGTCATAGTGACCATCGGCGATGCGGCCGGGCAGATCGCACACGTCCGCCTGGTCAGCTCGTATCCACGGCACCCGAGGGGCCATGGATACGAGGTTGACGATGTGCACGGACGCGGGCCGCACGGGCGCGCGCAGCCAGCTCTCAACGGTGCCACCGAAGTCGATAACCGACATCGACCTAATGTCGGGGAATATGCACTCGAGCAATTCCCAACGTCGCCGCCGCTTGCATTCGCCGATCGAATGTTCCGCGTCAACGATGAAATTTCGCAGGTTTCGAACATTTCGCATTGACTCACCGTTTTCGCCGCCGACCTAGCCCGGCCTCAGGCAAAGCGACTTGCATCGCCTTGATTTTCACTGCGGCTTAGAATTTTATGCAGGACTTCGGCCCCGCGCGCGACCTATTTTGGATTTAGGTCAGCCACGTCACCCTGTAGAGTATCCCCGTGACCGTGGAGTTCCCCTCGCCGACCATTCCCGCCTCGTCGCGGAGCGAGGTGTTCCTGCGCTACCTGGACTACTTCCGGAGCAGGCTGGTCAGCAAACTGCGGGCGCTACCTGAGGCCGAGCTTGCGAGCAGCAGGCTGCCATCGGGATGGACGCCGCTGGAATTGCTCAAGCACCTGCGGTACATGGAGCGGCGGTGGCTGGAGTGGGGGTTCGAGGGCCAGGCGATCACCGATCCGTGGGCCGACCAGAAAGACGGCCGCTGGTTCGTGGCCGACGGCGAGAATCTGGACAGCCTGCTGGCCGGACTGGCCGAGCAGGCCGAGCGCAGCCGGGCGATCATCGAGGCGCATGATCTCGCCGAGGTCGGCCAGCCAGGCGAACGATGGGGTGGCGGCGAGCCGGCCACGCTGGAGCGCGTACTGGTCCACATGCTGCAGGAGTACGCAAGGCACGTCGGCCACATCGACATCGTGTGCGAACTGGCCACCGGCTCCGCAGGCGAGTAAGCCCCTGGACAACAGCTAGGGGCCCACGAGGTCGCTATGACGACAGCAAGGGGCCCACGCTGCGGGCTGGGCGGGGTGGCCAACGACAGCAAGGGGCCCACCCTGCTGTCAGAGTGGTGCCAGAGGGGCCAACGTCGGGGCTGGGGGTGCACGGGGGTGGGGGTGCACGGGGGTGGGGGTGCACGGGGGTGGGGGTGCACGGGGGTGGGGGTGCACGGGGGGGGCGGCGGGGGCGCTAGCAGCGTTCGATGATTGTTACGTTGGCCTGGCCGCCGCCTTCGCACATGGTTTGCAGGCCAAGGCTGCCGCCGGTGCGCTCGAGAGCGTGGAGCAGCGTGGTGAGCAGCCGGGCGCCGGTCGCGCCGAGTGGGTGGCCTAGCGCGATCGCGCCGCCGCTGACGTTCACGCGGGCCAGGTCGGCGCCGGTCTCTCGGTGCCAGGCGAGCACGACCGACGCGAACGCTTCGTTGATCTCGATCAGGTCGATGTCGGCGAGCGTCAGGCCGGACCGGCGCAACGCGTGCCCGGTCGCCACGATCGGCGCGGTCAGCATCATCACCGGGTCGTCGCCGCGGGCCGACACGTGCCGGATCCTTGCCCTGGGACGGAGGCCATGCTCACTGACCGCGCGCTCGGAGGCAATCAGCAATGCCGCCGCCGCGTCGGCGATCTGGCTCGATAGGGCGGCAGTCGTCAGCCCGTCCGGGCGGAGCGGGGCGAGGGCAGCCATTCGCTTAAGCGAGGTGTCGCGGCGGGGGCACTCGTCGACGACCACCCCGCGAAAGGACTCGATTTCGGCGGTGAAGTGGCCGTCGTCGATAGCGGCCGTCGCGCGCTGGTGGCTGGCCAGCGCGTACCGTTCCATCTCCTCGCGGCCGATGCCCCACTTGGCCGCGATCATGTCGGCCGCCCTGAACTGCGAGACTTCCTGGTCGCCGTACCTGGCCAGCCAGCCGTCTGACCCCGCGAACGGGTTCTCGTGGCCGAACGCCTGTCCCGCCGTCATCGCCGCCGCGATCGGGATCTGGCTCATGTTCTGCACGCCGCCGGCGACGACCAAGTCGGCGGTGCCGCTGAGCACGGCCTGCGCGGCGAAATGAACGGCCTGCTGGGACGACCCGCATTGCCGGTCCACGGTCACGCCCGGCACCGCCTCAGGCAGGCCGGCCGCGAGCCAGGCCGTCCGCGCGATGTCGCCGGCCTGAGGGCCGATCGTGTCCACGCAGCCGAAGATCACGTCATCGACAGCCTCCGGGGCGACGCCGGTCCGGTGGATCAAGGCCGAGATGACGTGCGCGCCAAGATCGGCTGGGTGGGCACCAGCCAGACCGCCGGCGCGCCGCCCAACGGGCGTCCTGACCGCGTCAACAATGAACGCCTCAGCCATCGCGGGCCCCCACGGCTCGTTCGGGCCAAACTAGAACGCGTTCTATTCTAGGTCTCCGCGAGCCGAGGCGGGCGAGGCGGGCGGACGCGGGACGAGGCGGGCGGACGCGGGACGAGGCGGGCGGACGCGGGACGACGCGACTAGACGGCCCGCGCGGGTACCTGGACCGCGCACGTCAGGCCCGCGGCCCGGGCGAGGCGGCCGTCCAGCGTGGCCAGCGGGCAGTCGAGATACTCGGCCAGCGCGACGTACCAGGCGTCGTAACACGTGACGTTGGCCCGCAGTTCCCAGATCCGTCCGGCGAACGGCTCATAGGGAAAGAGGTCAATTCGCAGGGCCTGGAGGTCGGCGTGGGCAAGCGTCGCGGCGTCTGGCGAGATCTTGCCGGCCTGGGCCGCCCGGCGCACGACGTTCGCGACCTCGGCCGGCAGCAGATGCGGCGCTGCGAGCATGTGTGAGGTCAGAAGGTACTCAGCCCAGCGCCCGTCGGGTCCGTTGTCGACTAGCCCGGCCACTGCCGTGGACGCGTCGACGACTAGAACGGGCATGACTACCTGCGATCCTCGTCTTTGAGCGCGAGGATCTCATCGGCTGACAGCATCGAGCCGGTCATCGACTTGTGCCAGCGGACCCGTTCGATGAGCACCTCGACGTCGGGGCGGCTCGCGAGGTCGATAAGGCTCGCGCGCAGGTATTCCTGCAGCGAACGACCGGTCCTGGCCGCCCGCGCGGCAAGTTCGTCTCTCGTCTCGTCCGGAACATCGCGCACGGTGATGGAGGTCATGACATGCACTCTGCATGCTGTGATGACGAAATGCAAATAGATTCTCGCCGCCGGTCAGGACTTCAGCACCGGCCTGCCCAGAGGCATAGCCTTGCCGCCCGTGATCGCGGAGGCAGTGCCGAAGAAGATGTAGATGCCGACGGCGGCGAACAAGAACGCGGTGGCGCCCCCGGCCTTCAGGAGATTGGGTGAGTTCTGGATCACGCCGATGAGAACGAGGATGAGCGCGATGTCGACGAGCCCGATCACGGCGGTGAAGGCCGCCGCAAGCCGCAGCGTCGCGAGGGTCAGCATGCTCATGATGACAATCCAGGCGGTCAGGAAGAGCTCCTGGCTTGCCTTGAGGTCAGCGAGCCCGATGCCGAACCAGCCGTGCGTGAGCCCCAGGATGAGGAACGCGTAGCTGAGCCAGAATCCGGCGAAGACACCCAGCACGAGCGCGACGGCGGACTGACCGACGGCCATCGCCCAGAACGTCGAGATGATCAGCCCCAACGCCGTAGCGGCCAGGATGATCGGCAGCGACGCACCCGTACCAAGAGACGAGACGAACCCGACCAGCACCATGCCAAGCGCCACCGACCCGATGATGAAGCTCGGTAGCCCGAGCGACAACGGGTCGCCGGCCAGCGGCCCGGTGACTTCCGGGGTGGCCTCGGCCTCGATCAGAGCTTGCTGCGTAGGCTCTACCGGACCTTGCTGCGCAGGCACCGACGGGGCTTGCTGCGCGGTTCCTACCGAACCTTGCTGAGCGGACTCGGAACGTGGATCGTACGCCATTGCTGCTCCTTCGCCGGACAATTGCGGGAGCCCATACGACTCGTGGTCTATTGGTAAAGGGATATACCGTCTAGGCCGCACCGCCGGTCTCAAATTGAGTCAGTCTCAGGCGGACGGCACTCCCGCGTCTAAGCTGACCGGGAAGATAATCCCGTATTCATGTACTTTGCGGTAAATGGATGCGCGGGACATGCCCAGCGACTCCGCTGCCCTGGCCTTATTTCCCTCGGTATCCAGCAGGCCCTGGACGATCGCGTCGCGCTCCAGGGTCTCCAGCGGGCTGAGCAGCCGACGGCTCACTGTCCAGCATTCCGGTGGCAGGTCTCCCGGCCGGATGGCGCCCACCCGCCTGCGCTGGACGATGCGCCTGATGACCTGCCAGAGCTGCTCGACATTGCCGGGCCAGCTTGACCGCATCAACAGCTTCATCGCCTCTTGCGACCAGGTCAGGCGGCTCTGATGGCTCAGTCTGCCCAGGAAGAACTGCGCCAGTTCCGGCAGGTCCTCGATGTGATGACGCAGCGGGGGAATTGCCACGGTAGTCGGGAACAACCGGAGCAACTCGGTGAGGGCAGTGCTGCCATGGGTCTGCGTGATCGCCACCCACGTCAGGCGCTCAGCTTCCCCCGGGGCCCGGGCGCCGGGGGGCCGAACCCCGCGCCCCGCCGTCTGGTCAGTGATCCCGGCGGGCCGCGCTTGCGCCAGCACGGAGGCCAACGCGTGTGCCTGTCGCGGCCCGAGCTGGTCGGCATGCCGGATGACCAGGTCTCCTTCACCGGCCAGCAGCGCCCGGCGGACCGATGTCAGCCAGTCGGTGGCACCCACGTCGACCGCGTCGAAGACGTCGAAGCGCAGCGCCGGGTGCAGACGCTGGTGCACCGCACGAGCCAGCGCCAGCTTGCCGACGCCGGGCTCCCCTTCCAAGGCCAGCCACTCGCCCTTCTCGCAGGACTCCTGCACCCGCTCGGAACTGCGCAGCCAGAGGGCACCCGACCCGACCAGAGCGGGCAGGTACATCCGCGCCGCCACCGGCGCGTCACCGGCCGGTCGCGGCGGCTTAAGAAGCTTGACCTGCACCACACCGCCGGAAGTGCCGCGCGGGCTCGCGCTGCCTGCGGGGCGGCAGTGCAGCCGCGCGGTGATTCCCGTGGGCAAGTCGACCTGCACCGCGTCGGTCCGACCCTCGGCAATCACCTCGCTGGCAGTGCCGAGCAGAACTTCGGTGTCTCCCGGCGGAAGGGCGTGGCGAGCGTGTTCGTTCATCATCACGACGTCATGGTTGAGCGCGAGCACGATGCCGCTGCCGTGCCGGCAAGCCCTGAGGTAGTCCTGCAGAAGCTCGAGTTCCTGCGCGGTCGTGTCGTTGAACAGCGCCGCGGTGACCTGGTCGGCCGTCGTCTTGACCAGGGCCATCAGCACCGGGTCCGCGTCTTGATCGGTGAAGCCACGCCAGCAGGCCAGGCCTACCGCCCCGACCAGCTTGCCGGAGATGGGGTGGTGGATCGGGACCGCGGCACTGGCGAGATCCACCAGGAGCTCCGCATAGTGCTCGTGCTCGAAGACGTGTGCGGGCTGGCCGCCCTCCAGCGCGGTGCCGATGCCGTTTGTGCCGACCGACGCCTCCGCGTAGCTGAATCCGGGAGCGAGCATCACCTCGTCGAGCTGGCGCTCAAGATCGTCATCGGCCGTCAGCCTGCTCAGCACGACGCCGGCGGCGTCGGCCAGGATCACGCTGACGGGCTGACCTCTCAGGTTCTCGCGCAGTTGACCAAGCACAGCCGCGGCACTGCGGGTCAGTGGAGTGTCGGGATCAGGATCGCGGACGTAGGGCACCTGCGTCCGATCCGCCGGCACGTTCCACTCGCGTGATCGCGACCACGATGCCAGTATCGGATCGCGCACCAAGAGCGGGTGCGCTGAGCCCAGCGTCAAGAACCTCTCTCTGGCCATGGCCATCCGGTTCGCGGGCTCCGCTCGGACGCGGCGGGACGCCATGGCGCCTCCTCCTGATCGAGGCGATCGCTTTCCCCAAATATGGCCAGCCTCCACGATAATCCGTTGCCCGACGGACCCTCACCCACCCCGTCTCATGGTGAGACGGCCGCGCGGCACCGTGTGGCATTTAATTGTGATCTGTGTCCCTTCCGGAACGCAGGAGGTGCCTGATGCACTATTCCGAACAGCCGGATAATGAAAGATATAACCCCTGGACAGTCGTAAATCTTGTATTTCACCATCTAGCTGACGAAGGATTGCATCCCATACTCGGCGATTCCGGGAATCCAGGCGAGCCAGCAGCGGCCTTGCTGATCGCCATGGGAATCGAACCCGCCGTCGGGGGCAGCCGGAAAGCCAGCGACCAGATCCGGGCTCACCTCGACGAACTCCGCGCCGCGACGTTCGGTGAGCGCGACGGGGGCGGTGGCGACGACGGGGGCGGCGGAGGCGATGGAGGCGGTATGGAGCCGCGATGAAGTTTCCCCGTTGTCTCATGTTGAGAACCTCGGACCAGCCACGACGTGTTTCTAATTGCTTACGACGTTCGGGTTTCGAGCCGGAATCCCGAAAGGGGAACAGATGAGTCGCCAGAGTGTCGCAAAGGCGCACCAGAAGATTCAGGAGCTGTCCTGGGAACCGCGATATCACGAACCGGTATCTCAGTACGGCACCGACTATACGTTCACGAAGGCACAGAAGAAGGACCCGCTCAAGCAGGTGCTGCGGTCCTACTTCCCCATGCAAGAGGAGAAGGACCACCGGGTCTACGGCGCTGAGGACGGCGCGATCCGCGGCAACATGTTCCGGCAGGTACAGGAGCGCTGGCTGGAGTGGCAGAAGCTATTTCTGTCCATCATTCCGCTGCCCGAGATCTCAGCAGCGCGTGCTATGCCGCTGCTGTTCCGCACGGTGCCTAACCCTGAGCTGCACAACAGCCAGGCGATCCAGATGATCGACGAGGTCAGGCACTCGACGATCCAGCAGAACCTCAAGCGCCTGTATATGAACAACTACATCGACCCGTCAGGCTTCAACATGAGCCTGCGCGGGTTCCACGATGACTACTGCGGGACGATCGGGCGGCAGTTCGCCGAGGCGTTCATCACCGGTGACGCGATCACGGCGGCGAGCATCTACCTGACGATCGTGGCCGAGACGGCCTTCACGAACACGCTGTTCGTGGCGATGCCAGCCGAGGCCGCGGCGAACGGCGACTACCTGCTGCCCACGGTGTTCCACTCGGTGCAGTCCGACGAGTCCAGGCACATCAGCAACGGCTACGCGACGCTGCTGATGGCGCTGTCCGATGAGAGCAACCGCGAGCTGCTCGAGCGCGACCTGCGGTACGCGTGGTGGAACAACCACCGGGTGGTGGACGCCGCGATCGGCACGTTCATCGAGTACGGCACCAAGGACCGGCGCAAGGACCGCGAGTCCTACGCGGAGATGTGGCGGCGGTGGATCTACGACGACTACTACCGCAGCTACCTCGTCCCGCTGGAGAAGTACGGCCTGGCCGTGCCGCACGACCTCATCGAGGAGTCCTGGAACCAGATCTGGAATAAGGGCTACGTGCACGAGGTCGCGCAGTTCTTCGCCACCGGGTGGCTCGCCAACTACTGGCGGATCGACCCGATGACAGACAAGGACTTCGAGTGGTTCGAGTACAAGTACCCAGGCTGGTACGACCGGTACGGCAAGTGGTGGGAGAACTACAACCGGCTGTCGCGGCCGAACGGCCACCACCCGATCGTCGCCGAGGACGTCGATTACAACTACCCGAGCCGGTGCTGGACCTGCATGGTCCCGTGCCTGGTCCGCGAGGACATGGTGATGGACGAGGTGGACGGCCAGTGGCGCACCTACTGCCATGAGCAGTGCCGCTGGACCGACAAGGTCGCCTTCCGGCCGACCTACGAGGGCCGGGAGACCCCGAACATGGGCCAGCTCATCGGCAAGCGCGAATGGGAGACGCTGTACCACGGCTGGAACTGGGCCGACGTGGTGTCGGACATGGGCTTCGTCAGGGATGACGGCAAGACGATGACGGCTCAGCCGCACCTGGACCTGGACCCGAAGAAGATGTGGACGCTTGACCATCTGCGCCGGATGCCAGCGGTGCAGAGCCCAAACGTCCTGCTCAACGAGATGACCCCGGAGGAGCGGGAAGCGTTCCGCGCGGACTACGTGCGCGGCGGCCCGGCCGGGCGGTTCGCCCCGAAGGGGTGATCTCCCCGAGCCGGGGAGATGGGCCGCAGGCCTGTACTTGCGGCCCATCTCCATCCAACCGAATTCCTTTTGTCGGCCGACGGCCAGAGAAAGAGCTATGGCGGAAAAACACGTGGTGCGATTCGAGCCGGTAGGCATCGACATCGAGGTGGCTGAGGATCAGACGATCCTTCGGGCCGCGGCCGAACAGGGGATCATGCTCATGCACGGCTGCAAGGAGGGCCAGTGCTCGGCGTGCAAGTCGTTCGTGCTCGAAGGCGACGACATAGAGCTGGAGAAGTACTCGACGTTCGCCCTTCCTGACTTCGAACGGGAGGAGGGCTACACGCTGCTCTGCCGGACGCACCCGTACGAGGACGTCACGATAGAGCTGCTCAACTACGACGAGGACATGATCCGGTCAGGGCTGCCGATCACCGAGGCGGTCACTGAGGTAGTCGCCAACGAGCCTGTCACCCACGACATGCGGCACCTGGTGCTGCGCCTGATTGAGCCGGCCGAACTTAGGTTCTTCCCAGGCCAGTACGTCGACATCGCCGTCCCCGACACCCCGGCCACCCGCTCGTTCTCCATGGCCAATACCACCAGCAAGGAGACGGGGCAGCTCGAATTCGTGATCAAGATCTTTCCGGACGGGCTGTTCTCGCACTTCCTCGACGCCACGCTGAAGGTGGGCGACCAGCTGCGACTGACCGGTCCGTTCGGGGTGTTCACGCTGCGCGAGAGCGAAGACGCGCGCCTGATCTTCGTCGGCGGAGGCGCCGGCATGGCGCCGATCCTGTCGCTGCTGCGCTCCATGGCCGAGCGCGGCGTCAAGCGTCAGGCGATCTACTACTACGGCGCCCGGCGCCGCGCTGACCTCTGCTTCGAAACCGAGCTCCGCGGCCTTGAGAAGTCGCTGCCCGACTTCCGCTACCTGCCCGCGTTGTCCGAACCCGGCGCCGACGACGGCTGGGATGGCGAGGTCGGCCTGATCACCGACGTGCTGCGGCGGCACGAGGACGATCTGAGCGGCGCGCACGCGTACGTATGCGGTCCGCCGCCGATGGTGGAGGCCGCGCTGCCGTTGCTCGCCACGCTGGGGGTTGCTGAGAAGCGCACCTACTACGACAAATTCACTACGACCGGCGATCCAGGCGAAAACTCATCAGCAGGAGGGGACAGTCCATGACATCCGTGCCAGAGCGCAGTGTGCCCAAGCCGGTCTTTACCGACGCCGAGGCAGGCGCCAAAGAGTTCCCTGACTCGCACAACCGCAAGTTCACCTACTACACCCCGGCTAAGCGCAGGCCCACCCACTACGAGGACGTCACCGTCGAGGTGCAGCCGGATACCCGGCACTATCTCAGCCAGGGATGGATTTACGGGTTTTCCGACGGCACCGGCGGCTACCCGCTGGACTGGACGGCGCTCAAGGCGTGGGGCTCAGACCGACCTGAGCCTTCGCGCTACCCCGGATCTGGCGGCAAGGGCTACGACTGGCCGGCACTCGGATGGCACGAGTTCCGCGACCCGAACGAGGAGTGGGAGCTGACCCTCTACCGCTACAACGCCAACGTCGTGCGCCAGCTCAACCAGAACGTCGACAACGCGAGGCAGTCGAAGGCATTTGACCAGTGGAACCGGAGCTGGGTCCGGTTCGTCGAGCGGAACGTCGGCGCCTGGATGCACGTCGATCACGGTCTCGGGATCTACCTCTTCTCCAACGCCAACCGCCGGGCACCCACGAACATGCACAACAACGCCATCTCGGTGAACGGCATGCACAGGATCAGGTCAGCGCAGGACCTGGCCTTGTACAACCTGACGCTGAGCGAAGAGATCGCGATCTTCGACGGCACCGCGCACATTGACTGCTGGAACAACGACCCGGCCTGGCAGGGTGTGCGCGAGATGACCGAGCGGCTCACCGCCATCGACGACTGGTGCGAGGCCATTTTCGCCGCGAACGTGGTCTTCGAGCCGCTCGTGGGAGAGCTGCTGCGAAGCAACCTTGTGCAGCACGCGGCACCGCGCAATGGCGACTTCGTCACTCCCACGGTGGTAGGCGCCGAGGAGTACGACTTCGCCGAGCGCGACCTGCGCTACACCAGGATCATGTTCGACCTGCTCACCAATGACCGCGAGTTCGGCGGCCAGAACAAGGAGATCATGCAGCAATGGCTGTCGGCCTGGGTGCCGCGCGCGATCACCGCCGCTCGGACGCTGCAGCCGCTCTGGTCTCAGCCTGAAGCGAAGCCACCGCGTTTCGAAGACGGCCTTGACCAGGCCAAGAGCCGCTTCGTCGGGATCTTGGGCGATCTGGGTCTGCTGACACCGAAGGAGCTGACGCAGTGACCAGTTACAAGACCGCGGAAAGCCCGTTCAGGGCCGACAACACCGCGTCGAACAGGTGCGGGTTCACCCTGATGAACAATCAGGTCGGCGAGATCGTGGCGGAGGTGATGAGCACCAAGCCGAACGTCGCGGTGACCTACCTGCCGTCCATGATGCGAGTCGACGCCAACGCGAAGATGGAAGTCGTCTACGACGAGATCTCCGAGGCGCTGGGTGAGGAGCCTGGCTTCTTCAACAGCGCCGAGCTCGAAGAGGACATGTCGACGCACTACGGGCGGATGATCCACACCGACGACCGGACCATCTTCGTCGCCAACCCTGAGGACGCCGCGGACTACCTCGGCTTCGACCTCCGGCCCGTGTCGAGCTAGCGAGGAGGCCCGGTGTATTCGACAAACGGCGAGAAGTACTTCGTGGTCGACGGCCACCTGCACTACTGGAACGCGGCTCCCGACAACTGGGTGACCGGGCAGGAGCGGTACGCCAAGGGCTGGATCGAGTGTTTCTACGCTTACATGGGCCTGGGGCCGCCGGAAACGCACTGGCCGATGGAGAAGTTCCAGAAGTACAGCCAAGACGATCTGATGCGGGACGTCTTCGACAGCGGCCACGTGGACGCGGCGATCTTCCAGCCCACCTACCTGACGGAGTGGTACAAGGAGGGCTTCAACACCACCGAGCGGAATGCCCTGATGGGCGAGCAGCATCCCGGCAAGTTCGTCTGCAACACCCGCTGGGACCCGCGCGACGGTGACGAGGGCCTTAAGACGCTCCAGCGCAACGTGGAACGGTTCGGGTCCATCGGCGTCAAGCTCTACACGGCCGAGTGGAATAACGGCTCGCGCGGGTGGAAGCTCACCGACCCGGGCGCGTACCGCTACCTGCAGGCGTGCCAGGACCTAGGCATCAAGAACATCCACGTGCACAAGGGCCCGACGATCTGGCCGCTGGACAAGGACGCGTTCGACGTCGCTGACGTGGACCACGCGGCGACCGACTTCCCTGATCTGAACTTCATCGTCGAGCACGTCGGGCTGCCCAGGATCGAGGACTTCTGCTTCATGGCGGTCCAGGAGCCGAACGTGTACGCGGGCCTCGCCGTGGTGACCGGCGGGCTCATGCACGCCAGGCCGAAGTTCTTCGCGAAGGTAATGGGCGAACTGCTGTTCTGGCTCGGCGAGGACAAGCTGCTGTTCGGCAGCGACTACGCGATCTGGGAGCCGAAGTGGCAGGTCGAGGGCTTCGTCGACTGGGATTACCCGGACAGCGAAGAGTTCTCTGAGTACCCGAAGCTGTCGGTGGCAGGGAAGAAGAAGATCCTCGGCCTGAACGCCGCCAAGCTATACGGCATCGAGGTGCCGGCTGAGTTCCGCGTGCCCGCCCAGGTCGGCACGCCAGCCGCCGCCGAGTCCGCCAAGCTGGTAACAGAGGCGTGAGGGCACGGTGACGACTGAGCCCAGTGCGGGTGTACTGACGGCGCTTTCCAGTGTGCGCGACCCGGAGCTGGACGAGCCCATCACCTCGCTGGGCTTCGTCGCCTCGTGCACGGTGTCCGCCGATGGGCACGCGCAGGTGCGGCTCCGGCTGCCGACCTATTTTTGCGCGCCCAACTTCGCTTACCTGATGGTCGCCGACGCCTACGATGCGGCGTCGGCGACAGAGGGGGTGCGCACCGCGCAGGTGATACTCGAAGACCATTTCGCTGCCGACGCGATCAACGGCGGAGTCGCGGCCAGGGCGGGTTTCGTTGCTTCGTTCGATGGCGAGGCGGTCGACGAGCTACACCAGCTACGGGCAAATTTTCTGCGTAAGGCTGTTATGGCTGGCACCGATCAGGTCTGCCGGCCTCTGCTCATCGCTGGCCGCGAGCCGGCCGAATTGTACGGCCTGACGCTCGGCGAACTGCCGCCTTCCGCGGCTCTTGACCGGCTACGGAGACGGCGGGCCGAGCTCGGGCATGCCTCAGGAGACGACGCGCCGCTGGTCATAGACCCGCTGACAGGCGCAGCGGTCGGCATCGGCGGGCTGCCGCTGCACTTGCGCAAGGCACGGACGACGCGAGTCAGCATCGAGGCCAACGCGGGTATCTGCGCCGGCATGCTTCGGCGCCGCTACGCCAGGCAGGACTAGGCGAGGAGGACCAGTGAAGGCCGTCCGGTTGCACGCGTTTCACCGCCAGCCCGTAATCGACGAGGTACCTGAGCCGGTGATCGCGGGCCCGCTCGACGTCATCGTGAAGATCGGGGGTGCCGGCGTCTGCCGCACCGACCTGCACATCATCGAGGGCCAGTGGGACGCGGCGATGCACACCCCGCTGCCGTACATCCTCGGTCACGAGAACGCTGGCTGGGTGCACGAGATCGGCTCGGCGGTGACCAACGTCAGCGTCGGCGACACGGTCATCTTGCATCCCACCACCACCTGCGGCCTGTGCCGGGCCTGCCGGGCCGGCGATGACATGCACTGCACCAATAGCTCGTTCCCCGGACTATCCCGTGACGGCGGGATGGCGCAGTACCTGCTCACCTCCGCCCGCGCCTGCGTCCCGCTTGACCCGCGGACCCGCCCGGAGGACGTCGCGGCGCTGGCAGACGCGGGCATTACCGCTTATCACGCGGTAAAGAAGGCTATTCCGCTGCTGTACCCCGGCACTACCTGCGTGGTCATCGGCGCCGGCGGGCTTGGCCACATCGGGATCCAGTGCCTGACCGCGCTGACGGCGACGTCGATCATCGTGGTGGACCGCAACGCCGACGCGCGCAAGCTCGCCGAGCAGCTTGGCGCGCACCACACCGTCGCCGCTGACGGCGGCCAAGTCGCGGCGGTCAGCGAGCTGACGGGCGGTCGCGGCGCGCAGGTCGTGCTGGACTTCGTGGCCGAGCAAGGCGCCGAGGCTGACGGCTTCGCGATGACCGCCAGCGCCGGGTCCTACTTCGTGATCGGCTACGGCGGCACGCTGCAGATCCCGACCCTGGACATCATCTCGACCGAGCGGAACATCATCGGCAATATCGTCGGCACCTACAACGATCTGGCCGAGCTGATGGCGCTGGCGGAAGGCGGCCAGGTCACCCTGCATACCAGGACGTACCCGCTGGAAGATGCCCTTGAGGCCATCGCCGACCTCGACGCGGGCCGGGTGCGCGGCCGCGCCATTCTCGTTCCCTAGGCCGGATTACTGGGTAGCTCAACACACGCCACAAGGTCATGACCCGGGGGGAGCTAGATGGCCAAGGAACTGCACTTCGAAGCTGACGCGCGCGGCCTGCTGCTGGCCGGAGTCGGCAAGCTCGCCGACGCCGTGAAGCCGACGCTGGGGCCGAAGGGGCGCAACGCGATTCTGGAGAAGGTCACCGGATCGCCGGTGGTCACCAACGACGGCGTGACGATCGTCCGCGAGATCTTCCTGCAGGACCAGTTCGAGAACATGGGCGCGCAACTGGTCAAGGAAGCGGCGATCAAGACTAACGACGTCGTCGGCGACGGCACCACCACCGCGACGGTGCTCGCCGAGGCGATCATCTCCGAGGGCATGGTCGCGATCGACAGGGGCGCCAACCCTGTGCTGCTCAAGCGCGGCATCGACCTAGCCGTGGCCCGCCTCGTGGAGCACCTGCAGGGCGTGGCCCACCCGGTGCGCACCGAGCAGGACTACGCGCGGGTGGCGGCGATTTCCGCCAACGACGACGACGCTGTCGGCGCGGTGATCGCGAAGGCGCTGCACACGGTCGGCCCGGACGGCGTCGTTACGGTGCAGGAGTCCGGGGTGCCCGGAATGGGGGTCGACTTCGTCGAGGGGTTCGAGTTCGACAACGGTTACCTTTCGCCCTACCTGGTGACCAACCCGGCCACCATGGAAGCCGTACTTGACGACCCCTACATCTTGCTGTGCAGCGAGAAGATCAGTCAGGTCCAGCAGCTCATGCCGCTGCTCGACAAGGTCATGCGAGCGCCCAGGCCATTGGTCATCGTCGCTGAGAACGTCGAAGGCACCGCGTTGAGCATGCTGGTGCACAACCACGTCAACCACGTATTCCAGTGCGCGGCGGTACGGGCGCCGGGGTTCGGTGACCGCAGGCTGCACAAGCTGGAGGACATCGCCGCGCTGGCCGGCGGAACCGTCTACAGCAGGCACTCCGGTCTCACGCTCGAGACGATGACAATCGAGCACCTGGGCCGGGCCGCACAGGTCCGCGCCACCGCCGACCGCACCACGATCATCGGCGGGCACGGTACGGCGGCCGATGTCGAGTTCCGGGTCGCTCAGCTCCGGGCCGAGCTTGAGCGCGCCACCTACGGGATTGACGCCGACGTGCTCACCGAGCGGATCGGGGCGCTTTCCGGCAAGGTCGCCGTGATCGAAGTCGGTGCGCCAACACCCGCTGAGCTGAAGGAGCTACTGCACCGCGTCGAGGACGCGCTGTCGGCCACCAGGGCCGCGATGGCCGAGGGCATCGTGGCGGGCGGCGGGGCGGCGCTGCTGCATGCCGCGTCCTCGCTGGATGATCTGCGGGCCGACGACGACTATGCCCGTGGCGTCGAGATCGTCCGGCACGTGCTGACCGAGCCAGCGAGCCTCATCGCAGCCAACGCGGGCTACTCGGGCCCCGAGGTGGTGGCCCGGATAACCGAGCTCGGCCCCGACGACGGATTCGATGCCCTGCGGGGACGCTACGGCAACATGATCGAGATGGGCATCATCGATCCGCTCCGCGTCGCCCGGTCGGCTCTGCAGAACGGCGCCTCCGTCGCGGGCCTGCTCGTCACGACAAGCACCCTGGTGGCCGAGGAGCAGGCACCGTGGGGCGGCAACCGGGCGCTGATGACCGAGTACGGCGCCCTTGATGAGGGCCTGCACCAGCCTTCGCCCGATGCCTCCATGCCGCAGTCGCTAGGACTCGGCCCGAGCTCGGGATAACCGTCAGCTAGCCGTGCCTAGCTGACCAGGGCGGAAAAGAAGCTGTAGAGCACCATGGCGTCGAGTGCGATGACGAAGACGCGCAGCGCCCAGAGGCCGACGGTGGCTCGCCTGCTCAGCTGCTGCCGTTTCATCTAAGCCTCCACCGATGAGGTGCGTTGCGAGCAGGAACGAGTCGATTCCGTAAGCGGCACCGCAGAGCGAGACGAATGCCACGATCGCGACCGCGATCCTGTTGGTCCAGGCCTTGTTGGCCCATCTGCCCATCAGCTGGCGGTCACTGGCGAGCATGATCAGGAAGACGAGCGTGACGGGGAGCAGCACGGTGGCCAGCGCGTTGGCGTTCAACGCGATCGACAGCAGCGGCGCGCCGGGGATCAGGATAATGGCCGCCGCGATCAGCGCGACGGTGATGTTCGCGCCGTAGAACAGTCTCGCCCGCCCTGGCGAGCTGTTGAAACTATGCGATACCCCGACGCACTCGCCGGCCGCGTATCCGGTGCTCGCCGAGATAGTCAGGATCGCCACTGCGCCGGCCTCGATCAGCCCGAGCGCGAACACGTATCCTACGGCGCTGCCGGAGACACGCTCAAGGGCGTCAGGAAAGCCGGCGCCCGCCAGACCCTGGATATTCGCTTCTCCGCGGGCCGCCAGCGTCGCGCCGACGATGAACGCGCCACAGCCGAACAGGGCTGCCAGCGCGCCGCCGACAATCGTGTCAATTCGCCCCTGCCGCAGGTCGCGGGAGGTCAGGCCCTTGTCAGCCGACGCGCTCTGCTGGAAGAACACCATCCAGGGAGTCACGGTCGCGCCGATCGTGGACGCGAGCAGCAGCAACAAGGTGTTGACGCTGCCGCCGGGGAAAGGCGAAAAGGTGACCATCGAGTGGCCGACCTGGGCCCACTGCGGCTTGACCATCAGCGCCGCGACGAGAAACAAGCCGTTGAAGACCGCGAGGCCGAGCGCGATCCGCTCCCATCGCCGGTAGCGCCCCCCGCTGAGGCTGAACACCGCGAGCGCGACGCCCAGCACGGCCGCGACACCGGGGCCAAGGCCGAAGTAGGCGAGTCCGACCCGGATCACCACGAACTCGGCGACGAGCGTGACGAGGTTGGTGAACAGCAAGTCGCCGGCGGCGAACCACCCCCAGACGGGCCCGAAGCGCTGCAGGACGAGCTTGCCGTAGCCGCGGTGGGTGACCGCGCCGACCCGCATGCACATCTCCTGGCAGATGATCGCCATCGCGAACGTCACCACGATGAACGGCAGGAAGAAGCCAAGGCCGTACGTGGCGCCCGTGGTGGTGTAGGACACCATGCTCGGGCCGTCGTTCTCGCCGAGCATCGCCAGGATCCCTGGACCGATCAGCAACCAGAGCAGGTACCAGCGACGACCGTCGCGCCGCGCGGAATGAACCCGCAAGCGATCACGAGAGCGCGCGGTGTCCTCGCGTGTCGCCTTCGGCGGGTTGACGGTCACCCGTCCGACCGCACCTTGATCGCGGCCACCACATGGGCGGGCAGCCGGTGCACACCTGACCGCACATCAACGGTGACGGCGCCGCTCGGGTCAGTGTCCCTGACGCGGAGATCATCGCCGAGCGCTACACCGTAGGCGGTGAGCAGGCGGAGCACAGCGGGGTCGCGGTCGGAGACCCGCACTAGCCTGCTCCGCTGGCCGGGACGAAGCGAGCCCAGGTGGACGCTTGGCGTTTCTATCACCCGGCCATCAGGCGTGGGGATGGGATCGCCGTGCGGGTCGGTTCGCGGGTCGCCCAGCTTGGCGGCGATTACCTCGCACAACCCCGCGGACAAGCCGTGTTCCAGGGTCTCTGCCTCGTCATGAACCCGGTCCCAGGACAGGCCCAGCGTCTGCGCGAGGAATAGCTCGATAAGCCGATGGCGGCGCACTACGCGCAGCGCCGCCCGCCACCCGACTTCGCTCAGGTGCACGCCTCGATAAGGCTCGTAGCTGACCAGCCGGAGGTCGTCAAGCTTCTTGAGCATGCCCGACGCCGATGAAGGGGTCACGCCGAGCCAGTCGCCCAGCGCCTTGGTGGTAACCGCGCCGTTGAACTCGGTTTGCAACCGGTAGATGGCCTTGAGGTAGTCCTCCACCGCCGGCGAAAACGAGCGAATCAGGGCCATGACCAGGATTTTGGCATGCCTTATCCGGCCGGACTGTCCCAGAAAGAGACGCTCGCCTCCGGGCCGGTTCTTGCTACCGAGCGGCGTCCCGGCGCAGGCCGGTCGGCAGGTAGGCGGCGCCAGGGCCACCGGTGCGGGCCGAGTCGGCTGGATTGGAGATCGTGCACCGATCCAGCGACAGGCAGCCGCAGCCGATGCACGAGTCCAGCCCGTCGCGCAAAGCTTCCAGCGCCTCGATCCGGTCGTCCAGTCGCTCCCGCCAGCCGCGGGACAGCTTGGCCCAGTCGGACCTGGTCGGTGTTCGCTGGGCGGGGAGCGACGCGAGCGCGGCGGACACCTCGTCCAGGCTGAGCCCGATGTTGCGCGCAGCCCTGATGAACGCGAGCCGGCGCAGCGTGCTCCGCTCGAACCGGCGCTGGCCTCCCGACGTCCTGGTCGCCGCCAGCAGCCCGAGTCCTTCGTAGTAGCGGACGGCCGACTCGGCGAACCCGCTGCGCCGGGCGATCTCGCCAACGGTCAGCAAGTCAGTGCTGCGCACGACCCCTCCTGACCACGTCGCTTGACTTCAAGTTAACTTCAACTTGCAGTATGGCATACAACCGAGACAACGAGGAGATGCCATGCCCATCGCATTGATCACAGGGGCATCCAAGGGACTTGGCCGCGCAGTGACCCACACCCTGGCCGAGCGCGGCTGGACGCTCATCATCGACGCGCGCGGCAGCGACGAACTGAAGTCGGCGACACGCGGGCTCGCCGGCGTGACCGCCATACCCGGCGACGTCACCGATCCCGGCCACCGCTCCAGCCTCGTCGAGGCTGTAGGTGCCGGCCAACTCGACCTGCTCGTCAACAACGCCAGCACGCTCGGCGTCAGCCCGCTCCCCCAGCTCGCCGACTATCCGCTCGACACCTTGAGAAAGGTATTCGAGACCAACGTGATCGCGCCGCTCGCGCTGATCCAGCTGCTGGCCGAACCGCTCACGCAAGCCGGCGGCACGATCGTCAACGTCAGCTCGGACGCGGCCGTCGAGGCTTACCCGGGCTGGGGCGGTTACGGCTCGGCCAAGGCGGCGCTCGACCAGCTCACCGCCGTGCTCGGCGAGGAGGAGCCGAGACTGCGGTGTTATGCGTTCGACCCCGGCGACATGCGAACCGAAATGCACCAGCAAGCCTTCCCGGGCGAGGACATCTCGGACCGGCCAGAACCGCGCACCGTGGTGCCCTCCCTGCTGCGACTGATCGACGAACGCCCGCCGAGCGGCCGCTACCGGGCGGCCGATCTGGCCGCGGCTGTATCGGAGATGACCCGATGAGGATCGACGCTAGCAAGCCACCCGAGGAGCGAGGTCTTACCAGGGACGGCGTCCGGCTGCTGGCCGCGACGCCCGACGGGATGGCCCACGCCACGTTCGGCGACATCGGGCATTTCCTGCGCCCAGGCGATCTGTTCGTGGTCAACACCTCGGCCACGATCGCCGCCGCCGTTGACGGCAGCCGCAGTGACGGCGCGCTGGTGACCGCGCACTTCTCGACGCCGCTAGATGAGGACCGGCACTGGCTGGTCGAGTTGCGGCAGAACAGCGCCGGGCACGAGCGAGTGCGCGACGCGTCGGCCGGCGAGACCATCTCGATGCCGTCAGGAGCCTCGATCACGCTGCTTTACCGATACCCAGACAGCGACAGTGATCGGCTGTGGGCCGCGTTGGTCACGTCGGACAGCGCGGTCGATGACTACCTGGCCAGGCACGGCCGCCCGATCCGGTACTCCTACGTCCCCGACTCCTGGCCGCTGACCGCGTATCAGACCGTGTTCTCCCGCGATCCAGGCAGCGCGGAGATGCCCAGCGCAGGACGGCCGTTCACCGGCGACCTAGTGGCCAGCCTGATCGCGGCCGGCGTCCTGTTCGCGCCGATCACCCTGCACACCGGGGTGGCCTCGCTCGAGGCGCACGAAGCACCGCTGCCCGAGCGGTTCATCGTGTCCGAACTGACAGCCACGCTCGTCAACCTGACGGCAAGCAGCGGCCATCGCGTGATCGCGGTCGGCACCACCTGCACCAGGGCGCTCGAGAGCGCGGCCGACGGGACGGGCACGGTGCACGCCACCAGCGGCTGGACCGATCTTGTCCTCGGTCCGCACCACCCAGCGCGCGTGGTGACCGGCCTGGTCACCGGCTGGCATGACCCGGAGGCATCCCATCTGGCACTGCTGCAGGCCGTGGCCGGCCCCGAACTGGTCAGGGCCGCCTACGCCGAGGCCGAGCGCACTGGGTACCTGTGGCACGAGTTCGGTGACAGCTGCCTGCTGCTCCCGCCCGCCTAGCCCTAAGTGGTTCGGAATCGAATTGCTATTCGATCTTGGTCCAGAATTGTCAGTACCCCTCGCTAGAGTAGTCGGTAGAGGTCCTAGAGCACGCGAGGAGGTGGTCATGACCGGTGACGAACACCAGGAAGAGCTAAACCTAGGCCTGCCCGCCACCGGCACGGCCGCCGACCCGACCGCTGCCGGTGTGCCCTGCGGAGGGCTGTCGTGGACGTGGGAACTCGACCTCGAAGCGCTTCTGGATGCCGTCACCGGCCCGGCCCCGTGGAGCCGCGACCTCGCCGGGCCGCGCACCCAGCCGGTCCCGGTCAGCCCGGATACCCCCGGCCCGCCGGCCGCCACGGACGCTGCCGCCGACGTTTCGACCACCACGGACGCTGACGAGCCTGCCGCTGGACCCGCCGATGCGGTGCAGGTGCCGGACCAAGCTGACGCGCACCAAGCTGACGCGGACCAAGCTGACGCGGACCAAGCTGACGCGGACCTGGCCGAGTACCTGGACGCGGTCGAGGCAGGCCGGTCCCAGATCCTGCCGCTCCCGGTGGTAGCCGGGCGGGTCGCCGAGCTGATCCCGGCCGGTCCGGGCCTGGCCGGGTGGCTCGGAGCCGGTCCGCCCGCGGCGCTGGAGGACGGGGCGCTGGCTGGGATCGCCGCCTCCTGCCGGCGGCTCGCCTCCTGGGCCCAGGCCAGCGAACTCGCCGCCGTCGCCGAGCTCGCGTCCCGGTCCGCCGCTGCCGATGACCAGGTCGGCGCAGACGAGCACGGCCGCCCCGCGAAGGTGACCCGGGATGCGTGCGCGGAGGTGTCCCTGGCCCTGACCATGTCCCAGGCCGCCGCCACCTGGTGGACCGACCTCGCCGTCACCCTGCGGTGGCGGCTGACCGCCACCGGCACCGCCCTCGCCACCGGGGAGATTGACCTGGGCCGTGCCCGGGCCATCGCCGACGCCACCGCTTGCCTTGATGACGACACCGCCCGGCTGGTGCAGGACAAGGTACTGGCCAAGGCCGGCGACCAGACCACCGCCCAGCTCCGCGCCGCGCTGCGCCGCGCCGTCATCACCGCCGACCCCCACGGCGCGGACCGGCGGCGGGAAGAAGCCGAGAAAAGGGCGAGGGTGATGCTGTATCCCGATGATGATGGCACCGCGTCTTTGGGCGGGTACAGCCTGCCGGGCATCTCCGCCACCGCCGCGATGGCCCGGATCAGCGCCCTGGCCAAAGCCCTGCAGGCCACCGGCGCCGGCGGCGGTATCGACCTGCTCCGCGGTCACGTCTTCCTCGGCCTGCTGCTCGGTACCCTGCCCTACATCCCGCCAGCCCCCGGCGCCCCACCCGACCAGGCACCACCCGACGACGACGACGGCCAGCCCAGCGACGGACCCGCAGCCAACGGCCGGCCCGATGATCAGCCACCGGGTGACGAACCACCGGGTGACGAACCACCGGGTGACGAACCACCGGGTGACGAACCACCGGGTGACGAACCACCGGACGGCAGCCTTCCCGGCGAAGACCCGCCCGCAGGCGGGTCGGCACGCCGGCGGGCATCGTCCGACTGCCCAGGCCGCGAGGACCACTGCAGCCGCCGCACGGACCGCGACGGCCTGGCTGCCGGTCACGACAGCCATGCCAAGGACCGTGATCTACCGCCCGCCGAGCCCGGCGCCCAGCGCGGCGGTCACAGCAGCCAACCCGGCGACGCAAACGGCCAGCCCCAGGACCGAGACTGCCAGGGCGCAGAAAGCGACGCCCCGCACCCCGGCCCCGACCGACCGCCCGACCCGCACCCCGGACGCAACCACCATCGCCTCGATGAAGCCGCAGACGACGATGATGACCCGGCATGGGCCCGGCCGCCGCCCGCCTGGCCGCCAGTGCCGGCCTTGCTCCAGCCCGGCCCCGCCGCCATGAACCACCTCACCCCCGCCACCAGCGCCGGCAAACTGCTCGACCTGCGCGTGCCCTGGGCCACCCTCACCGGAGAATCACCCGAGCCCGGCCACCTCGGCCGACTCGGCCCGATCACCCCAGACCAGGCCCGCCACCTCGCCGACCTCGCCACCGCCGACCCGAGCACCCGGTGGCGGATCATCATCACCGACCCCGACGGGCGGGCCGCGGCCACTACCGGCCTGACCCACCAAGGCGGAACGCACCGCCAGGCTGGGCTGATCAGGCAGGTCACTGTCACCATCGGACCGGACAGCCTGACCGATCTCCAGATGTTGCCCGGCGGCCTGTCACCGGTCCTGAACCGGGTCCAGGCCGCCGCCCGCACCGCCGCCGCGGACGCGGCCAGCAAAGCAGCACGCGACCACCAGGCTCCCGATGGATGCGCGCATACCGACGCCACCACCAGCTACCAGCCCACCACCCGGCTCCGCGACTACATCACCGCCCGGGACCTGACCTGCCGGTTCCCCACCTGCCGGCAGCCCGTCTGGCGGTGCGACCTGGACCACACAACCCCGTTCGACCAGGGCGGACCCACCTGTTCTTGTAATTTGGGCGGATTGTGTCGCTTTCACCACCAACTCAAAGGACGAGCCAGTTGGCACCTCCAGCAGGCCACCCCCGGCACCTTCACCTGGACCACACCCACCGGCCGCCGCTACACCACCCAGCCCGGCAACCACGCCGCCTGAGAAGTCAGCCATGGCCGCCTCTGGCGGACGCGAGCCCGCGCGCGGCAGCGGACACCAGCAGGCCAGCGCTCGCGCCGAGTCGGAATCGCTAGCTAGACTAGAACACGTTCTACCTAAGGAACGCGGCTCGCCGACCGGGCCCTCAGCAGGCGGAGGAGACCGATGCACCTGGCTTACACGCCGGAGCAGGACAAGCTCGCGGCTGAGCTACGCGATTACTTCGCCGACCTGATGACCCCGGCCCGCCGGGCGGCGCTTGCCAGGAGCGACGGTGACTACGGCGACGGCTCCGCGTACCGGGAAGTCGTCCGCCAGCTCGGCACGGACGGCTGGCTGACGCTGAGCTGGCCGGCCGAGTTCGGCGGCCGCGACGCCACCGTGACCGACCAGCTCATCTTTACCGATGAGGCCGCCGTGGCCGGCGTCCCCGTGCCGTTCCTGACGATCAACACCGTGGGACCGACGATCATGCGCTTCGGCACCGACGAGCAAAAATCTTTCTACTTGCCGAAAATTGCTTCCGGGGAACTGCACTTTTCCATTGGCTACTCAGAGCCCGAGGCGGGCACAGACCTGGCATCGCTGCGCACCCGCGCCGTTCGTGACGGCGACGAGTACGTGATCAACGGCCAGAAGATGTGGACCTCGCTGATCAGCTACGCGGACTACGTCTGGCTGGCCTGCCGGACGGATAGCGAGGCACCGAGGCACAAGGGCTTGTCGATCATCATCGTCCCGACCGACTCCCCCGGCTTCTCGTGGACGCCGGTGCCGACGCTGGCAGGCGTCTCGACGAGCGCGACCTACTACTCCGATGTCCGGGTGCCAGCGGCCAATCTGGTCGGCGCGGAGAACCAGGGCTGGCCCTTGATCACCAACCAGCTCAACCACGAGCGCGTGGCGCTCACGTCGGCGGCGCCGCTGCAGACCGCGTTGCGCGAGGTGCGCGGCTGGGCGGCGGAGACGGCTGGCCCTGAAGGCGGCCGGGTGATCGATGCCGAATGGGTGCGGCTCAACCTGGCCCGGGTGCACGCCAAGACCGAGGTGCTCAAGCTGCTGAACTGGCGAGTCGCCGCCGAGACCGACGCGGGCAAGCCGCTCGGCCCGGCCGCCGCGTCGGCGACCAAGGTCTACGGCACCGAACTGACCATCGAGGCCTGCCGGCTTCTGATGGAAGTGCTCGGCACCGACGCGCCGGTGTCGCAGGGGTCGGCAGGCGCGGTGCTGGCCGGGAAGATCGAGCGGATGCAGCGCTCGGCCCTGATCCTCACGTTCGGCGGCGGTACCAACGAGATTCAGCGCGACATCATCGCGGCTGCCGCGCTCGGCCTGCCCTACAAGCGTTGAGGGACGGAGAAGTGGATTTTTCGGTAACGCAAGCTCAGCAAGAGCTGTCGTCGCTGACCCGGCGGATTCTCACCGACCGGGCCACGCCCGAGCGGCTGGCCGAGCTTGAGCAAGCCGAGGTCGGCGTCGATGCGAAGTTGTGGGCGGAACTCACCACGGCAGGCGTGCTGGCGGCGGCGTTGCCGAGCAGCGTCGGCGGGGACGCCTACGGGCTGGCCGAACAGTGCACGATCCTGATCGAGGTCGGCCGGGCCATGGCGCCGGTCCCCTACCTGGAGTCGATCGTGCTCGGGGCGGGGGCGATCACCACGTTCGGCACCGGCGAACTCGTCGCTCGCTATGCGGCACCCGCCGCGAACGGGGAACTCGTGATCACCGCCGCGCTGGCCGAGCCCGACGGCAGCGACCCGGCTGCGCCGTCCACCCGGGCCGAGCGGACAGCGACTGGCTGGCGCCTGACCGGAGTCAAAAGCGCGGTGCCGGCTGGCGCGTCGGCTGGGCTATTCCTGGTCCCGGCGGCGACCTCGTATGGGGCTGGCCTGTTCTGCGTTCAGCCGGACGACCACGGGGTCACCGTCGAACCGCAGCGGCTGATCGACGGCCCCGGTGCCGCGCTGCTGGGGCTTTCCGGCGTCGCTCTTGGGCCGGACCGGCTGGTCGGGGCTGAGGCGGGCGATGACGCGGTGGCGTGGCTGGTCGCCCGGGCGACGGTTGGCCTGTGCGCGCTGCAACTCGGCGTCGTCGAGCGCGCGCTCGAGCTGACCGCCGAGTACGCGCGGACCCGCCAGCAGTTCGGCCGGGCGATCGGCGCGTTCCAGGCGGTGGCCCAGCGGCTCGCCGACGCCTACATTGACGTCGAGGCCATCAGGCTGACGACCTGGCAGGCGGCCTGGCGGCTAGCGGCCGGACTGCCGTGCGACGCGGAAATAGCGACGGCCAAGTTCTGGGCGGCCGACGGCGGGCACCGGGTGGCCCACACCACCGTGCACGTGCACGGCGGCGTGGGAATCGACATCAGCCATCCGGTGCACAGGTACTTCGCCGCGGCCAAGCGCTACGAGTTCGCGCTGGGCGGCGCGACCGCCCAGCTTCGCCGGCTCGGAGCCGCTCTGGCTAGCTAGCCCGATTCGAGCGCCGCGCGGATCAGCCTTCGCCCAGCTTGCCGAGCCTGGCTAGTACCTCGTCGGCTTCAGCGAGCAGATCAGCCATGACCTCGGCGACCGGCCTGATTGTGTTCATCCGGCCGACAATCTGACCGACGGGCATGGGCACCACGGCGGGATCCCCGGATTGCATCAACCGCTGATGCGCCTGCGTTACCAGCAGGTTCTGCAGCGGCATCGGAAGCGGCTCGGGCGCGCCCGGCTCCTCCCAGGCCTGCGTCCACTTGTTCTTGAGCAACCGGGCCGGCTTGCCGCTGTAGATGCGCGAGCGCACGGTATCCGACGAGGTCGCTGCCAGCAACGCGGCCCGCAGGGCCGTCGCCTCGAGCCCGATCGCGTATTCCTGGGTCGTCAGCCAGTACGAGCCCATCCAGACGCCGACGGCGCCGAGCGAGAGCGCCGCGATGATCTGGCGGCCAGAGCCAATGCCACCGGCCGCCAGCACCGGCACGTCGGCGCCGACCGCGTCGACGATCTCGGGCACCAGGACCATGCTGGCGATCTCCCCGGTGTGCCCGCCGGCTTCGTATCCTTGCGCCACCACGATGTCCACACCCCGGCTGACATGCCGCTCGGCGTGCTCGGCCTTGCCGGCGAGCGCGGCGACCGCGATGCCCTTACCGTGGGCGCGCGTGATCACATCGTCCGGCGGTGATCCGAGCGCGTTGGCGATCAGCGCGACCGGGTGGTCGAAGGCTACTTCGACGTGCGCACGGGCGACCGAGTGCAGCCAGCCGAGCACGCCGTCGCGCTGTGCCTCATCAGCCGGTAGCGGCGGCACGCCGAGCCGCAGCAGCGTCTGGTCGACGAAGTCCCGGTGGCCAGGGGGAATGAGCTGGCCGAGGTCGTAGTGGGTACCTTCGGCGGGCACCTTGGCGGGCATGACGACGTCGACACCGTAAGGACGGCCTTCTGTGTTGGCGTCCATCCAGGTCAGCGCGGCCTCAAGTTCGGCGGCGTCGTTGTAGCGTACGCAGCCAAGGACGCCAAGTCCGCCGGCCCGGCTGATCGCGGCCGCTACCTGCTCGGACGGGGTGAATCCGCAGATCGGGTGCTCAATGCCCAGCCGATCGCACAGCCCGGTACGCAGCGTCATGACTTATCCGCCGACGCCGCCGTGCCAGGCGCCGCTTCGAGTCTGGCGTCAGCGAACTTACGCGCCCACACGTAGTCGGCCTTGCCGCTCGGCGTGCGGCCGATGCTGTCGGTTAGCCAGACGGTGCGGGGGACCTTATAGCCGGCCACGTGGGTGCGGACGACGGACTCAAGGTCGGCAAGGTCGATGGCTTGACCTCGCCTGGGCTGCACGATCGCGGCGACCTGCTGACCGAGCCGTTCGTCCGGGATTCCGATGACGAGCGCGTCGAAGACGGCCGGGTGCCGTTTGAGCGCCGACTCGACCTCCTCGGGGAACACTTTCTCGCCGCCGGTGTTCACGCACGCGCTGCCCCGGCCGAGCAGGGTGATCGTGCCGTCGTCCTGCACCCTGGCGAAGTCGCCTGGCACCACGTACCGGTCGCCGTCAACCTCGACGAACATCGCCGCGGTCTTCACCGGGTCCTTGTAGTAGCCGAGCGGGATGTTGCCGCCGCGCGCGATCCGGCCGACCTGCCCGGGCCCGACCAGCTTGCCGTCGTCGTCGATCACTATCGTGGCCGGGCCCGGCCTCACCGTCGGCCCGCCTTTTTGCTGACCGCCCGCGGTGGCGAAGCTCAGTCCGGTGAACCCGGTTTCCGACGAGCCGATCGCGTCGGTGATCACGGCGTTCGGCAAGGCGGCGAGCACCGCGTCCTTGACGGCCTGGGAGAACAGGGCGCCATTCGACGACACCGAAAAAACGGACGACCCGTCGTACCCGCCGGCGACGTACGCCTCGATCAGCGGCCTCGCCATAGCATCGCCGACGACGATGATCCCATTCACCTTGTGCCGTTCCACTGCCCGCCAGATTTCGTGCGGGTCGAAGGAAGACAGGAAGACGACCGTGTCGCCGGTGAACAGGCTCATCAGCGACGTCCATTGAGCACTTCCGTGGATCAGCGGCGCCGGGCACAACTTGACCATCCCCGGCCCGGCCGCTCCGTTACGCGACTGGACCCACTCGTCGGCCAGCGGCTCTCCGGTCAGGAAGTCGACGCCGCCACCCAGCGTCCGCCAGACATCCTGCTGCTTCCACAGCACCCCCTTGGGGTAGCCAGTGGTGCCGCCGGTGTACAGCAGGTATATGTCCTCGCCCGAGCGCGGGCCGAAGTCCCGCTCAGGACCGGCCCCGGCCAGTGCGTCGTCGTACGGAACGCCGGGGACCGGCACCGATGGACCCTCGCCGGCCCCGATCACGACCGTCCCGAGTATCCCGGGCGCATCCGGCAGCACGGCGCTGACCAGTGGCGCGAACTCGCGGTCATAGACAAGCGCGACCAGGTCGGCGTCGGTGAACATGTACCTAAGCTCGGACTCGACGTACCGATAGTTGATGTTGACCGTCCTGGCGCGGAGCTTGTAGGTGGCGATCAGCGTCTCAAGCGCCTCGATCGAGTTCCGCGCGTACATGCCAACGTGGTCGCTGCGCCCGACGCCGAGGTTCGCCAGGTGGTGAGCGAGCCTGTTGGTGCGCTGGTCGAGCTCACGGTAGGTCACCGTCCTGTCCCCGCAGGCCACGGCGATCCGCTCGGGTACCGCGTCGGCAGCGTGCTCGAACAGGTCGGCGATGTTGAGTGCCATGGGTTGAAACTAGAACGTGTTACTGTTCGCAGGCAACCCAAGCAGCCAAGGAGATGCGCATCGATGACCCCTCATGCGCTGATCGAACGCCAGGGCCATGTGCTGATAGTCACGATGAATCGCCCGGAGGCCCGTAACGCGCTGAGCGGCGAGATGATGGCGCTGATGCGGCAGGCCTGGGACCAGGTTGACGCCGATCCCGGCATCAGGGTCGCGGTGCTGACCGGGGCGGGCGCGGCGTTCTGCGCCGGAGCCGACCTCAAGGCGATGACGGCATCGCACCCCGGCGATTCCTTCGCGGCCGGAATGGATGTATCGGTCATCGATGCGCTGCTCAAAGGCAGGCGGCTGACCAAGCCGCTGATCGCGGCCGTGGAAGGGCCCGCGGTCGCCGGCGGTACCGAGATCCTGCAGGCCACCGACATCAGGATCGCGGGCGAGAGCGCCCGCTTCGGTGTATCGGAGGCGCGCTGGGGCCTGTTCCCGCTCGGTGGTTCGGCGGTCAGGCTGGTGCGCCAGATCCCCTACACGGTCGCCGTCGACCTGCTGCTGACCGGACGGCACATCCGGGCGCCCGAGGCGTTGGCGATTGGTTTGATCAGCGAGGTCGTGCCGGACGGCCAGGCACTGCACCGGGCGCTCGAGGTAGCCGAAATGATCGCGACCAACGGCCCCAAGGCGGTGCAGGCGATCCTGCGCACGATCAGGGAAACCGAGGGCCTGCCTGAAAACGAAGCTTTCGCCATCGAGTCGCGCATCGGCATGGAGGTCTTCATGTCGGCCGATGCCAAGGAAGGCCCCCGCGCCTTCGCCGAGAAGCGCAAGCCAGTCTTCACCGGCGAATAACCCCAATACCCCCGGGCGAGCCGACCCAGCTAGGAAGGCCCAGCTAGGACGGCCCAGCTAGGAAGGCAAGCTGACCTCGTAGCCGAAAACGACAACGTTGCTGAGGTAGCTGCCGGTGCCGCGGTCGAAGTAACCGCCGCAGGTGATCAGGCGGAGGGCGGCGTATGGGACCGGCCCGTAGACGGCTTTCGCGGGAAACGCCGCCTTGCTATACAGCCGCACCTGCGTGATCTTGAATATCGCCAGCGTGCCGTTCGCCCGCAGCACGAATGCCCGGTCACCGGGATGCAGGTCACGGAGTCGGTAGAAGACACCCGGACCTTTGTAGGAGTCGACGTGACCCGCGATCACAGCGGGTCCGATCCCGCCGGGCGGCGGGCTCGCCGTGTACCACCCGGCCACGCTCGTGGTGGCTGGCACCGCCATGGCGCCGTGGCTTGTGATACCTAGCCTGATCAGTCTGGTGCGGACGCCGATCGCGGGGATGACAAGGAAGACAGGGTTCGGCAGCGGCGTCTCGCTCGCCGCGTCCGGAAGGCGGGCGATGGGGCCCTGCGGCACGGCCACACGCGGCGCCGGACCGGCGACGTACTGACCGCTGCCGCCCTGCCCCAAACCGCCCAGCGCCCCGGCGACGATTCCCGCGACGCCGATCAGCGTGATCAGCGAGCCGACCAGCAGCACGATCAGGACAACTGCTGGCCGGCTCGCCGGAGCCGCGTGGCGCCCAGCGCCAGTCCTCATCGCAAGGGCCACCCTCGCATGGGCCACCCTCGCATGGGCCACCCTCGCGGGAGCCACCCTCGCGAGCACCACCTCACTGACACCGCGCGGCCACCTCACGGACAAGTCACCCGCACCTCACCGCGCGCCAGCCAGCCAGCGTCGGTTCCGGCGCCGCGCCGCCAGTCCGGCCGCGAGGATCAGCATCCCGGCGCTGACGACAGCCACCCACGGCAGCAACGGCGCGCCCGGCTGGGGGGCGGTGCCGCCGAATCCGGTGGCCGGAGCCACCACGGGGATTTGCCGGCTGCCGACGGCATCGGTGAGGTTGACGATCCGCAACCGCCGCGGAGCGTCAAGGATCACCAGCGTGTGAATGCTGCCGGCGGGCAGCGCGATCCGGTGGACGGCCGCCTCGGTCTCGCCGACAGCCCGCACCAGGTAGTCGCCGTGCCGAACTGTCTGGAACGCGGTCGCGGTGGCGAAAGCCAGGTCACGACCGAACAAGTGAGTCTTGGTCCGCACCGTGACCAGATGCTCGCGCATGGAGGCCTGGATCACCCTGACCATCGAATGACCGTGCGGCACGTCGAGCGTCTCGCTCAGCACCACGAGACGCAGGCCGTCCCTCGGTCCCATGCCTGCCACGGTGTAGGCCGCACCGGCATGCACCCGGACGGCAGTCGACAGCACTGGAGGCGACGATGCCGCTGCCCCGGCCGCACGCATCGCGACGGTATAGGTGCCGGCCGGAGCGGGCAGGTACGGCGACACCGTCCCGTAGCTGACGTGGTGCAGTACGACCTCCGCGCGTGGATTGTTCACCGAGTACAGGTAGACATCGACAGCCGGAGTGTTGGGCGACAGGTGCGCGAGCCTCAGCCAGCCGCCGGTACGCGCAGCCGAAGCAACCGACGATGAGGCCGGGGAACCGTAGCTGAGCAAGCCGGCGGACAAGGCCGAGGCGACAAGCACATTCCGAAGGACAATCCTCGACGGCATCAATCTCATAGCTCCTCATTTCTCCTTTTCTTGACTTGACCCTTTTCCTGCAGGTCGCCGACCGGCGTAGTTCCTGGCAGGCTGCCGCTGAACACGCCAAACTGCGTAGGAGCGCCGAAATCGATCTCGATGACGATCCGGCCGTTCGCGAGCCGCACCTCACGGCAACGGGCCGGCTGTAGCGGCGTACGCTGCACGCGCAGGAAAGTCATGATCCTGGCGGCCGCCCTGGCCGTGACCCTGATCACGCTCCGCATCGCCGCCCAGCCCGGGTGCTCGTGACCGGCGACGAGCCGGACTCCGGAGCGCCGCACCATCGGCGTGACCGACATCGAGAGCAGCGGCATGCCCGGCGTAGCCCCTGGTCCTGATCCGCCGACGCTGACCACGGCCACCGGACTGCTCCAGTGCACGAGCGTGGCCAGGTTGGTGAGCAACCGGGAGTCCACCGCCCCGGCGGCCATCTGGCGGGCGACCAAGCCGGTTGCCACGACATCCGGGTTATCCAGCAGCGCAAGGCCCGCGGCTCGCCTGACCCCGACGTCGGCGTGGAGTTGGCGCAGGTATTGGCCCGCGGCGCCGCCGTTGACGACGACCCGCACGTCCACCCGCGCCGTACCCGCGCCGAACCTCGCCAGTACGCCGGGCGCGTAGACCTGGGCGAGCCGGGCGCCGAACTGATTCCTGATCACCGGCGTCGCCACGACCACGTCCGCGCTGAGAAAGTCTTCCGCGTTGGTGCCGATCTGCTGCATCCGCACGGTGGCCACCCCGTGTGAGGCAAGCGCCCGGCACATCAGCGGATCGCACGCCACGACCGCGCTGATCGACACCCAGTCACGAATCCACGACGCGGCCTCGTCGCGCGCGAGAGTGGCAGCGCCAAGCGGCAGGCTTGATGCCTCCTTGTGCCGGGCCAGGAAGTTGTGATGAAACGCTCTCGGGATCGCGACGACGGAGGCGACCGCGGCCGTCGCCAGGACGGCGGCGAGCAAGAGCACGCGCTGGCGCAAAGCCCTGGCGCTCAGCGACCGAGCATGCCTGGGATAGCCCCGCACCCCATCCAGCCGGCTCGCGAGCACACTGTCGATTGCGCGCGAACTATCGGCAATCCGGCCAATAGCGGGGCGCCAGTATTCAGATTCGGTTGTGACAATCGATTGTTGTTCGGTTAGTTCTGCTTTGACGGCCGACATTCAGACACCACCCGCCGATATTCGACGTCGCGGCGCCGAGCCCATTAGCTTCTTTTCCACCCGCCAACCGCCTCCACCTGGCAATCCGTACACACGGGATGAGTGAGATATAGCATGCCGATGGTCGGCGCATGGCGTTCTTTACGAAAGTTGATAATCTTCCCCGGAGAAATAGCCATGGCTCGATGTCCCATTCTTAGCCGATAATGAAAGCTATGCTCCATTAGCCGCAGAAAAGCGTGATAGGGCGCACAAGTGCTACCTGACAATGGCACCGAGCGCATCAATCGCCGACAAATAACTGCGGCTATCGTCAGCCGGACTGGCCGTCTTCCGCGCTGCGCGGCTCGGCGACCCAAGCAGAGAACACTGGAACGCCGTGCCACGGCCCGGCCTGCACCGCCGTCGACGACCCGGACCGCCGGCCCGACCAAGCCGCGCGGCGGGCCGTCTCGTCCGCCGTCACCGCCACGACGGCATACGGGTGTCCGAACCTCAGCCGCACGACCCGAAGCACGCCACGGTGCGGCATCATGGCCAGCCGAACCGCCATCGCGGTAACCGCCGCCGCCTCGAACCCGGTCCTGGAAAAGCTCGCGGTAGCCGCCTGCCTGGCCTCCCACGGGTCACCGTGCCCGAGCGCGGCGGCCGCGGCGGCGAAACCGAGCCTGGGATCGGACAGATCGTAGGAGTCCGTCGCCGACCACGCGGGAATGATCGCGACGCAGCGCTCGCCGACCTCGCCGGCCTGTGGCTCATCCCGCACCGACCACAGCGGCGCGTCGCCGGTCGGCAGATCGGACAGGGAGCGACGCGGTACCTGCTCACCCCGCGCGGACGCGATCGCGATCTTGTGCGCCGCGGCGAGCACGTCCGCGCGCGGCACGCCGTCGGCCGCGATCACCGAGACGACTAGCAGGCCGCCCCGAGCATCGCCAACGTGCACGGCGACGTCACCGGCATCGGCCGTGGCGGCGATGAACGCCGAGTGGCCCACCTTGTTCGGCGAGCTGAGCACCCGGGCGAGCCGCTTCGACCACGGCCCGCCTAGTTCGGTACCAGGCACCAGGTCGAACGGGTAGTCCCAGGAGACCTTGGTCGCGAGCGCGGTCGCGAGCAGGAGGTAGACCTCCTCGGTGATCAGCAGCGGGAACTTTTTGATCAGGCCGAACGAGTGCTCGCGCGCCCAGGAATCCATTGCAGCCTGATCAGGTACCCGGCCCTTGGCCACCGAAGCGGGCAACCCCGCCAGCCAGGACTCGTCGTAGACATCGGCCTGGGTCCAGACGCCCGCGGCGGCGGCGACTAGCGGGTGCGGCGCCTCCAGCAGCGCGGACGCGGTGGCAGCGACCTCGTCGGCACGGCCGCCGAGCACATCGGTGAGCGCCTCGGCCCGCGGCCCGGTCACCCCCGGAGCGCAGAGCGCGAGCAGCAGCCAGGCACCGAGCGGCGAGGCGACATGGTGCCCGTCGCCGATAACCTCGTGAAACTTCCCCGCATAACGGGCAATCAGGTCGGCCTGAGCGGTCTTCGCCGTAGCCATGCCCCCAGTCTGCCAGGCGCGGATAATGAAACTCATGACGCAGCCGTCCGACGTCCCGACCGCGCCGCTCCTTGGCGGCGGCCAGTTGCCGCTCGTAGGGCTCGGCACCTGGAAGCTGCGCGGCGACACGGCCAGAGCCGCGGTCGCGGCGGCGCTCGCCGCGGGCTACCGGCACATCGACACGGCCACCATGTACGGCAACGAGGAGGCGATCGGCCAGGCCCTGGCCGCCGATGGCGTCGACCGCGCCGATGTGTTCATCACGACGAAGCTCAGGCCATCTGACTCTGATCAGGCGGAGAAAATTTTGCAGCGGTCGCTCCGCGCGTTGCGTAGCGATCGCATCGACCTGTGGCTATTGCATTGGCCACCGCCTAGGCCGACCGCGAGCCGCCAGGCGTGGAATGAGCTGATAAAGCTGCGCGACGCCGGCCTCACCCGGTCGATCGGGGTGAGCAACTACTCGCTCGCGCAAATCGACGACCTGATCAAGGCAACCGGTGAGGCACCGGCGGTGAACCAGGTGCACTGGGACCCGATGCGGCACTCGGCCGACGTGCTGGCCGGCCACCGCGAGCGCGGCATAGTGATGGAAGGCTACAGCCCGCTCAAGGACGTCAGGCTCGACAATCCGACGCTGGCCGAGATAGCGGCGGCGCACCAGGCAAGCGCCGCTCAGGTGATCTTGCGCTGGCACCTCGCCCACGAGATCGTGGTGATCCCGAAGTCCGCGCACCCAAGCCGGATCGCCGCCAACATCGACCTGTTCGGCTTTGACTTGAGCGACACCGAGGTCGAAGCGATCGACGCGCTCAGCCGCTTAGCGTTCCAGCGCTTGAGCGCCAGCAGGTAGCCGACGCCGTTCGGTGGCGAACCCCAGAGATGGGACATGGAAGCAGTTCCCTTGGAGTGAGCGCTCCGAATGAGCTGCGCCCACGGCCCAGCGCTAGTCGCCCGGGCAGGCCAGGCAACTACAGCAACGGCCCATCGCTGCGGCCCGGCCCCGAGCCCTAACAACAGCAACGGCCCAAGGGTGCGGCTCCTCGGGAGTGAGTAGCTACGCGGTGAGATGGCGGCTGCTGCGAGAGCGGCTAGACCGCCATGATCAGGCATCTCTTACGTCACAGCAGTCACCCAGCGTGTACTGCCGCCGCCCTCTCCGCCGCGTGCCGTTCCGCAACCTGGTGATCTTGGAAGATCGAGTCCGCATACCGGACCGAATCTTCCAAGATCATGGGACACGGCCGAGCACCGATGGTGACTGACGTCCATCCAGCCGCCTGCGTTCCGTCAACAGCTACGCTTAACCCGGCACCGCTTCGCGTAGCAAGGCCGTCATCTGCCGTCCGCTCCGAACGCGCACGAACTTCAAGTGCCCGTTAGCCGGATCGGCCGCTGCGGCCAGGTACCTGTCCCGGTACGCGCCGTGCTTGGTCCAGGCCCACAAGATGATCGACTCTTCCGGCGGCTTGAACAGGTTGCGCCACTGCTCGCGGTTGCCGTTCCACAGCTCAGCCCGGGTCACCGTCCGGCGCAGCGTGCGCCAGATCACCTGGCGCATCACCCGGCGCCTGGGCAGGTCGAGCCAGATCACGGTGTCAGCCCGGCTCCAGACCACGTCCCTGACCGCGCTGTAGTTGCCGTCTACCACCCAGCCAGGTGCGTCGGTGAACTCGGTCACCCGCTGCACGAAGATCGTCCGGTCGAGCGGCTGCCAGCCTGGCTGATGGAAGATCGAGTCAAGCTCAAGATGCGGCACGCCGAGCGCGACGGCTAGCGCCCGAGCCAGTGTCGTCTTGCCAGAACCCGAGTTGCCGACCACGCTGATTCGCCGCACCGGGACAGTATCGGGCGAACCTTCCCCGCCGCCAACTCCATCCTCTCGGCAGCGTGAACAGCGACGGGACGACGCAGGAGTTGGTAGAACGTGTTCTAGTCGGTGTGTTGCGAATCCAAGCAGGAACATGTTTCACTTCGATCCGTGAATCAGCCCCAAGCATCCAGTCAGGCACTGCATGCTCCGCTGGACATCGCATTCGACTACACCAGGTCGCTCGGCCCGACACTCAGCGCATTTGCCTCGGCTCTGGCCGAAGGCCGGATACTGGGGGCCAGGTCCGCGGACGGCGTGGTGCATGCGCCGCCGTTCGAGTACGACCCGGTGACCACGATGCCGCCCACCGAGTTCGCCGAGGTCGGACCCGGCGGCACGGTGGTGACCTGGTCCTGGATGGAACGGCCACTGGACGGCCAGCCGCTCGACCGGCCATTCGGCTGGGCGCTGATCCGGCTAGACGGCGCGGACACCGCGATGCTGCATGCCGTCGACGCTGGGTCGGCCGACCGGATGCGGACCGGAATGCGGGTCACAGCCCGCTGGTCAGCCGATCGCGGCGGCGGCATCACCGACATCGCCTGCTTCGAGCCTGAGGAGGCATCCCAGCCTGGGCTGCGGACGGACGGCGAGCAAACGCAAGTCACGATGATTACGACGCCGATCAAGCTCAGCTACGACCACACGGTTTCCCCAGGCGAGAGCACCTTCCTGCGCGGTCTGGAAGACGGGCGACTGCTCGCGCAACGCTGTCCGGCCTGCGGCAAGGTATACCTGCCGCCGCGAGGCGCCTGCCCGACCTGCGGAGTGCCGACCGCTACCGAGGTCCAACTGCCGGACACCGGGATCGTGACCACATTCTGCGTGGTGAACGTTCCGTTTACCGGCCAGCAGGTGCCGGTGCCATACGTAGCGGCCTCGGTGCTGATCGACGGCGCCGACATCGCGGTCCAGCACCTGATCCTCGGCTGCGAGCCGGACGAGGTCAGGATGGGGATGCGGGTCAGGGCGGTGTGGAAGCCGCGCGAGGAGTGGACCACCTCGATGCGGAACATCGACCACTTCGAGCCGACCGGCGACCCAGACGCACCCTACGACTCCTACTCCCACCATCTATAACCCCTCCGATCTCCGACTATCCGATTTCAGATAATCGCAGGTCGGATAATCGCAGGTCAGATAATCGGAAATGGGAAAGCCCGAACTAGGAAGGACCGCAGCTCGTGACTGACGTCGCAGTGATCGGCTTCGCGGAGGCACCCAATGAGCGGCACTCTCCGGCGACGACCAACGGCGTCGAGATGCTGGTGCCGATTTTCGGCGAGGTGTTCGAGACCACTGGCCTGCGCAAGGACGACATCGACTTCTGGTGCTCGGGGTCATCGGACTACCTGGCGGGCCGGGCGTTCTCCTTCGTTTCGGCGGTCGACGCGATCGGCGCGTTCCCGCCGGTCATGGAGTCGCACGTAGAGATGGACGGCGCCTGGGCACTGTACGAGGCGTGGCTGAAGATCTTGACCGGCGAAGCGGAGGTCGCGCTCGCCTACGGCTTCGGCAAGTCGTCAGCCGGTGTGCTTCGCCGGGTGCTTGCGCTTCAACTCGACCCCTACCTGGTTGCCCCGCTGTGGCCAGACTCGGTCTCGGTGGCCGCGCTCCAAGCCAGGGCCGGGATCGAGGCCGGGCTGTGGACCCAGGAGCAGATGGCGCAGATCGCCGTCCGGAGCCTGGCCGACGGCCGGGGAAATCCCAGGGCGCTGGCCGCCGGGTCGGATGAGCCGCCCTCGGTCGCGGACCTGCTCGCCAGCCCGTACCTGGCCGACCCGTTGCGCGTGCACGACTGCGCGCCGGTCACCGACGGCGCCGCCGTGGTCATACTCGCCGCCGGTGACCGGGCCCGCGCGCTGGCCGACCGGCCGGCCTGGATCACCGGGTTCGAGCACCGGATCGACTCGGCCACGCTCGGCGCCCGCGACCTGACCCGCTCGCCGTCAACGGCGAGCGCGGGCCGCGCCGCAGGCGCGGCCCGCGCTCAGGTGGCCGAGTTGCACGCGCCGTTCACCCACCAGGAGGTCATCCTGCGAAACGAGCTTGAGCTTGCCGACGAGGTCAGGATCAACCCGTCCGGCGGCGCATTGGCCGGCAACCCGATGTTCGCCGCCGGGCTCGCCAGGATCGGCAGCGCCGCCGCCGAGATCATGTCGGGCCGGGCCGACGTCGCGCTCGGCCATGCGACCAGCGGCCCCGCGTTGCAGCAGAACCTCGTCTGCGTAATGGAGTCCCGATGAAACCCCCCACCTCGCGCCCTACAGCTAGGGGCCCACGATGTCGCCATAGCGACAGCAAGGGGTCCACGCTGCATGCGCCCCCGCGCGCCCAACGACAGCAAGGGGCCCGCGCTGCGGTTGGATATTCAAGGAGCGCAGTGTGAAACAGCGCGCGGCGGTACTCGGGACCGGCCAGACGCATCACCGGAGCAAACGGCTCGACGTGTCGATCGCCGGGTTGTGCCGCGAGGCGGCGGACCGCGCACTGGCCGACGCGGGCCTTGAACAAGGCGATATCGACGCCGTAGTCGTCGGCAAGGCGCCTGATTTGTTCGAAGGCGTGATGATGCCGGAGCTTTACCTGGCGGACGCGCTCGGCGCAGTCGGCAAGCCGATGCTGCGGGTGCACACGGCCGGCTCGGTCGGCGGCGCGACCGGGATCGTCGCCACCAGCTTGATCCAGGCCGGGGTGCACCGCCGGGTGCTGGCTGTGGCATTCGAGAAGCAGTCTGAGTCCAACGCGATGTGGGCGCTGTCGATCGCGCCGCCGTTCTCCATGCCGGTGCTTGCCGGTGCGGGCGGCTACTTCGCGCCGCACATCCGCTCTTACATCAGGCGAAGCCAGGCTCCGGGCCATATCGGCGCGATGGTGGCGGCCAAGGACCGTCGCAACGGTGCCCGCAACGAGTACGCGCATCTGCGCCAGGCCGACATGACAATGGAGAAGGTGCTGGCCTCGCCGATGCTGTGGGACCCGGTCCGCTACGACGAAACCTGCCCATCATCGGACGGCGCTTGCGCGGTCGTGCTCGGCGACCAGGCAGCGGCACAGGCGGCGAGCCAGCCGGTCGCCTGGATCCGCGCGACGGCGATGCGGACCGAGCCGACCATGTTCTCCGGCAAAGACCACGTGAACCCGAGGGCAGGGGCCGATGCGGCCGCCGCCCTCTGGGCCGCGGCCGGGATCACCAGCCCGATCGACGAGATCGACGCGGCCGAGATCTATGTGCCGTTCTCCTGGTTCGAGCCGATGTGGCTGGAAAACCTCGGCTTCGCCGAGCCCGGCCACGGCTGGCGGCTGACCGAGTCGGGCGCGACCGAAATCGGCGGGCAGATCCCGGTCAACCCGTCGGGCGGCGTCCTCAGCTCCAACCCGATCGGCGCGTCCGGCCTGCTCAGGTTCGCTGAGTCGGCGATGCAGGTCACCGGCAAAGCGGGCGAGCACCAGGTGGTCGGTGCCCGCACCGCTCTCGGCCACGCCTACGGTGGCGGCTCCCAGTACTTTTCGATGTGGGTTGTCGCCGACACGCCGGACTGACGCCGGACTGACGCCGCACTACAGATGCCACTTCGGGCTGGCCACGACCTTCTCCCAGAAGGCGAGCGAGCCGGGTGGCACCGCTCGGTCGACCCAGGGCCAGCCCAGCTTGGCGAAATGCGGCGTGCCCTCCAGCGTGCCGTTGCCCACGTCGATCGACGCGGTGATGCCGTCGGGCCTGGCGATATAGACCGCCTTGTCGTAGTACCCGGCCACGTCGGCGTCGGTGACTTCCTTCATCACGATGTCGCCCTTGCTCAGCGCCGACGTCACGCAGCTGATCGGCGGGGCGCCGACCGGCCGCTTGCCTTCGTCCGTCAGCGGCGGGCTGGGACAGTCCAGCTTCGTCTTTGTCTGGTCGACGGCGACGATGATGTCCACCGCACCTTTCCCATCATTGAAGTTGAGCTCAAGCCAGCCGCGCATGTAGTAAGGGGCGACGTAGGTGATCTCGCCTTTGGGCAGCAACGTCCGCAACACGGCGAGCATCTGGCTGGGCAACATGCCTGGGCCGTGGGCCAGCGCTACGGAAGGCCGGGTGTGGTGCGGCTTTGGCTTGACCACGCGCGCGTGCTCGTGCCCGCTGGGTCCGGCTGGCGATGAGCCGTTGGCCTTCGCCGAGGCAAGGTGCGCCGCTACGGTGGCCACCACCGCGATGGCCACCACCGAGGCGCTGGCCCAGCAGGTGATCGCGAGCTTGCGACGCGCCCGGCGTCGGCGTCCTTGCCTGGTGGCCTCCGCGATCACGACCGCCATGTCGGGCTCGATGTCCTGAGCGACCGCCGAGAAGATCAAGGCGATGTCGTCGTTTACCATCTTGGGCTCCCCGTTTGTTGTACGCCGAGGTACTGGCGCAGCAGCGCGATACCGCGGGTGTTCAGGCTCTTGACCGCCGCCGGCGTGGTGCCGAGATAGCTGGCGACAGACTCGATGCTCTGATCTTCGAGGTACCTGAGCACGACCACGGCCCGGCTGCGCGGAGGCAGTTTGTGCAGCGCGGCCACCAGCGTCAGCCGAAGGTCGGCGTCGGCGTCGGTCACGCCGGCCTCGAATATCTCGGCCACCGGCAGCTCGCCCCGACGGCGCAGCCGGCGGCTGGACAAGTAAGAGTTGACCAGCACAGAACGCGCATACGAGCTGACATGGTCAACCCGGCTCGCCCGGCCCCAGGCAACGAACAACTTCGTGAGCGCGATCTGCACAAGGTCCTGCGCCTCGTGCCAGTCGCCGCACAGCAGGTAGGCGATCCTGAACAACTGACCGGCCTGGGCCGCGGCGAACTCGCCGAATTCGGCTTCAGCGGTCGCGCTTTGTCTGGTCAACGTCGCTCCTGGGTGGCAAGCACGCTAGCGGAATGCTCACCCATCCAGACGCCTTGAGACAGCACCTGGGTAGCGGAACGGATCAGCGCTGGCTATCTGTAGCTAACCGGAAGCCGCTTGATGCCGTTCAGCCACCCCGAGCGCAACCGTTCGGCATCGCCGACCTTGCTGATCTGCGGCATCGCGTCGGCGATGGCGTTGAAGATCAGGTCGATCTCCAGCTTCGCCAGGTTGACGCCGATGCAGTAGTGCGCGCCAGTGCCGCCGAAGCCGACGTGCGGGTTGGGGTTGCGGGTGACGTCGAACTTCTCCGGTGAGTCGAAGACGTCTTCGTCGAAGTTCGCCGACCGGTACAGCAGCCCGAGGCGCTCGCCATTCTTGATCTCCTGTCCGCCCACTACCGTGTCGGCCTTGGCGGTGCGCTGGAAAGCGCTGACTGGGGTCGCCCACCTGACGATCTCGTCCGCTGCGGTGGCCGGGCGCTCGGCGCAGTACAGCTCCCACTGGTCAGGGTGGTCGAAGAAGGCGAGCATGCCGTGGGAGATAGCGTTCCGGGTGGTCTCGTTGCCCGCGACGGACATCAAGATCACGAAGTAGCCGAACTCATCAGAGGACAGCTGGCCACCGTCGATCTCGGCGTTGACCAGCTTGGTGACGATGTCGTCGCGCGGGCATTGCTTGCGGTCTTCGGCCATGATCATCGCGTATCCGACCAGTTCGGCGGCCGCGATCTGGCCGGCGTCGGCGAACTCGGGGTCGTCGTAGCCGACCATTGTGTTCGACCACTCGAAGATCTTCTTGCGGTCCTCCTGCGGCACGCCGATTAGCTCGGCGATGGCCTGGAGCGGAAGTTCGCAGGCGACGTCGGCGACGAAGTCACCCGTTCCGGACTCGATCGCGGTCTGCACGATTCGTTCGGCCCGCTCGGTCAGCAGGTCCTTGAGGTTGCCGATCGCCCGCGGGGTGAAGCCGCGGGAGACGATTTGGCGCAGCTTGGTGTGCTGCGGCGGGTCGATGTTCAGCAGGATCAGCCGCTGCAGGTCGATGCTGTCCTTGATATCAGTGCCGTGCCTGATGATCGCGGTGTTCTCCCAGCTCCCGAACAGGTCGCTGTTTCGCGAGACCTCCACGACGTCGGCGTGCTTGCTGACCGCCCAGAAGCCCCCGTCGTCGAAGCCTCCGTCTGCTTGCGAGTTCCACCAGATCGGCGCGGCTCGTCGCAACTCGGCGAGTTCTTCGTTGGGCACGCGATGCGCGTACAGATCAGGGTCGGTGAAATCGAATCCCGCGGGTATCTGCGGTGCTGTCATAGCTGCCTCCGGACTGGTCGGCTGCCGCATCGGTGCCGCTGCACGCTCATCCGCTAGCTGGAACGTGTTCTAGCCGATTCAACCATGCCGGGTACCGACGGTGAACCGCCAAGCGACGAAAACAGGAACACGTTCTAGTATTGATGGAGCCTCCCAGGTGGGGGAAACGCACAGGGAGGTTCTCCATGGGCACGGCCGTGATCGTCGAAGCCGCCAGGACGCCGATCGGCAAGCGCAACGGGAGCCTGTCTGGCCTGCACGCCGCCGAGATCCTCGGCGCCGCCCAGACCGGCCTGATCGAGCGGGCCGGCCTAGACCCGGCGCTGGTCGAGCAGATCGCCGGGGGCTGCGTGACTCAGGCCGGCGAACAATCCAGCAACGTCACCAGGACCGCCTGGCTACACGCGGGCATGCCGCACGGAACCGGCTGCCAGACGCTTGACGCCCAGTGCGGGTCGGCGCAGCAGGCCGTGCACCTGATCGCGGGGCTGATCGCGGCCGGCGCGATCGAGGTCGGCCTGGCGTGCGGCGTTGAGGCGATGTCGCGGGTTCCGCTCGGCACGGCGGCACTGGCAGGGGCTGGCGCCGCGCCGGGCGGTGCCGGGGCGGGTGGTGCCGGGGCAGGCGGTGCCCGGGCAGGCGGCGGCGCGGGGCCGCGGCCGGCGTCGTGGTCGATCGACATGCCGAACCAGTTCGTCGCCGCCGAGCGGATCGCGCAACGGCGCGGACTGAGCCGGGCTGATCTGGACGCCTTCGGCCTGGCGTCGCAGCAGAAGGCGGCGCGGGCCTGGGCCGGAGGTCACTTCGACCGCGAGGTCCTCGCGATCAAGGCGCCGCTGCTCGACGCCGAACGTCAGCCCACTGGCGAGACCACGACCGTCGACCGAGACCAGGGCCTGCGCGAGACCAGCGCCGAGGCACTCGCCGCGCTCAAGCCGGTTGTTGACGGCGGACTGCACACCGCCGGCACCTCATCGCAGATTTCCGACGGCGCCGCTGCCGTGCTGCTGGTCGACGAGACCCGCGCCCTCGACCTCGGCCTGCGACCTCGGGCCAGGATCCTGGCCCAGTGCCTGATTGGCGACGAGCCCTATTACCACCTCGACGGCCCGGTCGCGGCTACCGAACGCGTCCTGCGCCGGACCGGAATGGGGATCAGCGACATCGACCTATTCGAGGTCAACGAGGCATTCGCATCGGTCGTGCTTTCCTGGATGAGCGTGCACCGCCCCGATCCCGACCGCGTCAATGTCAACGGCGGCGCGATCGCGCTCGGGCACCCGGTCGGCAGCACCGGCTCCCGCCTGATCACCACCGCCCTGCACGAACTCGAACGCCGCGACGCCACCACTGCCCTAGTCTCCATGTGCGCCGGCGGCGCCATGGCCACCGCCACCATCCTCGAACGCCTCTAGCCGCGCCCGCCACGCTCTGAGTCGTCGTCTTCGATGGTGATTTCCAGGGCTTCGGCGAAGATGCGGGCCAGGGTCAGCGCGTCCGACGTGGTGATGATCGCGCCGCGCAGACTGGTGACCCCAGCGATCCCGGTTAGATCGCAGGCAGAAAATCTGGCGCCGGTCAGTGTCGCACCCGAGAACTGGGCGCCCATCAGCCCGCAGCCATTGAACTCGACGCCGGATAGGTCGGCATCACCGAAGTTGGCTTGGTCTAGGCGGCAGTTGGTGAAGGTCACGTCGGCGAACTTCGAGCCGGCGAACGACGCGAGGTCAATGCGGCAGTCGCGGAACGCCACGTCGCGCACAGTCGTGGCCAGCAAGGCCGCGCCGGTCATCCGGCTCGCGTGCACTGCCACCCTGATCAGCGAGCTATCGCGGGCCAGCAGGTTCGCCAGGTCGCAGCCCTCGAATTCGACGTCCCTCATCGTCGTCCGCCGCATCCGGACGTTGCCGAAATTGACCCGGGTATACCGGCATTGATCGAGTTCGGCGCCGGCGGCTTCGCGGCCGGACAAGTCGATGTCGCTCACCGCCAAGCCGGCCTGCACGACCCCGCTAGCCAGGTCGGCCTCGGGCAACGACGCCTCCGGCAGATCGTCAGGAAGGTCGGGTACCGCGGGTTCGCGCACCTTGGCGCGCCGCCCGCTTGCCGTTCGGTAGGTGCGGCTAGCCATCGGGCCATGGTATCGGTGCCGCCGCACGGGACTACGTTGCGACTAGATCGAGACTGCTACGGCATCGATAGGCCTACCCCGTCGTGATGAACTGCGCAAGACGATCCAGGTAGCTGGCCTTTTTAAGTCTTGTTGATAGGGATGGGTCACCCATGAACCTTCCGAATATTGGCCGTCGCGCCCGGCTCACCGTGGCCGTCGGCCTCGGCGGTGCCGCCGCTCTCGTTGCGATCACCGGCTCGGTCGCCGCGGTCGCGGCGCCAAGCTGTCATCCCGGTTCCGGGCCGCAACTCGCCGGGCGGCAGCTAACCGCCTCGGACATATCGGGCTATCAGCCGGGCGCCCTTCAGTGCGCCAACCTCACCGGCGCCGATCTCTCCGGGCTCAGCCTCATCCAAGTCGACTTCACAGGGGCGATTCTGCGTAACGCCCAACTGCAGAATGCGAACCTCACCCAAGCTACGCTCAACTTCGCTGACCTGTCAGGCGCTGACCTGAGCAATGCGAACATGGGCCAAGTCTTTGCCAGACATACGACATTCGTGGGCGCCAACCTGTCCGGCGCTGACCTCACCCAGGCCGACCTGACCGGTGCCGACTTGTCCAAGACCAAGCTCGGCGGCACCTCGTTCACCCAGGCGACGCTCGACCACACAACGTTCACCGGCGCTACCGGGATACCTCCGTGGAACCTGTACGTGCTGCTCCTGGCCGTCCTCCTCTTGGCGCTGCTCGTGTTGGGCAGCATCAGGCGCAGCGTACGCAGCACCAGAAACTCCGGCGGCTTCGCTTTCGCCAACGCGAGCGGCAACCGGACCGGCAGCCTGCTCGTCCGCGGGCTGATCGGCTCGTTGCTAGCGGCGGCCGGAATCTGCGCCTTCGTCGGAGGTCTCCTCGGCGAGATACTCAGCGCGTCGGGACCGCCGGTCACCCAGACCTGCGTGGGGGCACTGTGCAAGGTCGGCGTGGCCAGCGGCTTCATAGGCCTGTTCGGCGGGGTGATCGTCGCCATCCTGGGCTTCGCGATCCGGGCCTCCGGAGGCAGCAATCGGAAGGCCAACAACTTCGGGCCAAGCTTGTCGAGCGGATCGTTCAGCGGGACGCCGTTCAACTGACCCGGCGGCCGACGCCCGCGTAGAACCAGGCTTGCTCCGGATTAGCGGGCACCTGACCGTCGTGTCGCCACCGGGGCAGGTACACCAGGCCAGGATCGACCAGGTCGAAGCCCTCGAAGAAACGGGTGATTTCCTGGCCGGACCTGGGGTGGGCCGAGGTCGTGGCACTGCGGTTGTACAGGTCAGCGACCTGTGCCACGGTGTCCGGCGACGAGTCGTGGGTGGCGTGCGAGATGACCAGATGGCTGCCTGGCGCGAGCGACTCGGTGAACTTGCGGACGATCCCAGAGGGGTCGTCCGCATCCGGCACGAAGTGCAGTACGGTGACCATGAGCAGGCCAACTGGCTGGTCAAGGTCGATCAGCCGACGGACCTCCGGGTGCCGCAGCACGGCGTCAGGGTCCCGCAGGTCGGCGTTGATGACGCTGGCCAGCGGATTCCCGCCGAGCCGGTGCTTGCTGTGCGCTACCACGCTGGGGTCGTTATCGACATAGACGACGCGAGCCTCTGGATTGCCGCGATGGGCGATCTCGTGCACGTTCTCCTGGGTGGGGATTCCCGACCCTAGGTCGATGAACTGGCCGATGCCCGCCTCGATCAGATACCTGACCGCGCGGCCGAGGAACGCGCGATTCTCTCTCATGATGTACCGGGCGTTGGGCTCGACCTGGAGCAGGCGGCGTCCAAGTTCCCGGTCAGCGGCGTAGTTGTGGTTACCGCCGAGAAAGAAGTCGTACAGCCGGGCGACGCTCGGGCGGTCTTTTTCTACCGCCTCCGGTGCGAGGCTAGGTTCTGCCACCACGTTCCCCCCCATCCGCGTCCAGCCGGCGGCTAGTCCGCAGCTAGTCCGCGTCTCCCCTGGCACCGACCGTCGCCTCGCTTGCCGCCCTGGCCTTGCGATACTCAGACAGCTTCCCGTCAAGATCTCGCACCGCCGCGGTGTCCTGCGCGAAATTAAGTTCGCGGCGCAGCGCGACAATCCTCGCCGAAATCCGACGTGAACTGTTCAGCGTGGTCAGCCTGGCCGAATCGGCCAGATTCTCGCATGCTTCGGTGATCTCGTTTTGCTTAATCAGCGCCTCAGCCCGAAACGCCAGCGTGAGCGCGCTGTTGTGGCAATTGACCGGAGCGAGCAAGTCAAGAGATCGCCGGGCCGCATCCGAGGCGTCGACCGGCATATTCAGTTTCAGCGCGCACTCGCTCTCGGTCCCCCAGTAGAACGAGCGGTCGTAGAAGTACCACCATGGCGCTCGCGGCGTGTCCTGCTCGATCTGCCGCAGCGCCTCCTGCTCCCGGTCGAGCGCGGTCTGGCAGCGTCCGCCCTGGCCGGCTGCCGCGTAGGCACGCGCCGCTACGTCAGCCGCATAAGCGATCGCATACGGGTTGCCGCTCGCCCGGCCGGCGACGAGCGCGGCCTGCGCATGGTCGATCGCGTGCTCGGAGCGCCGCCGCGACGCCGCTAGCTGGCTGGCGGCTGACAACGTGTAGGCGACCAACTCGTTGTTGCCCGCCCGGTAGGCCGCCGATCTGGCGTCGTCGTAGTAGTACCAGGCGGACTTGTGGTCACCGAGGTTGAACAGCAACCAGCCGATGAGCTGGGTCAGGTCGCCGTAGGCGATCAGCGCCTGGCTGGTTACGACTTCCGGCACGCCTCTGGCCAGCGCCGCCATGGCCGATCGAAGCGCCATCAGCCGGCTGCAGCGTAATGCGCGGGCCGACGGTGCCGCCGAGGCGGCGCAAGCCGGCCACGACCTCTCCGGTGTAGTTGACGATCGCGAGGTCGACGCTCAGCCGTCCGGACCGCCTGCCGCCGACGAGGCGCGGCACCTCAAGCACCGGCGCGGCGGCCACGACGGCGAGCGCGCTGCTCGCCTCGAGCAGCAAGGTCCGGCGGCGGAGCCTGCGCCCAGGTTCTTCGGCCACGCTGCCGGCCTGGATAAGCTGCGTGATCTGCGCCCGCCTGATTGTCTCGAGCGCGGCGGAAAGCGCCGCCGTCGAAACCGCAGGCACCCGATCAGCCGGCGCTTCGTCGGCCAGCGCACGCGGCCGGTCCACCCCGTTGCCATGCGCGCGGTCGGCGGGCAGTCCGCGCCCCCGCTCCGGCTCCCCGGTCGCCTGGGGTGGAACCCGGTCGCGGGCCGCTACCCCCGCCTTCGGCTTGGCGCCGTAGTCGCGGCAGTCGTCGAGCAAATCGGTGATCTTGCACTCGTAGAGCCGGGCTAGCCGGTCGAGGGTTTCCAGCGATGGAGCGTGACCCGTCTGCCCTGGCCACTGCTCCCAGTAGGAGAAGTTCTTGAACGTCTTAGGGTCGTCAGGCCAGATGTCAGTCCAGCGCTCGGCGGCCTGCGGCTGGCTCCAGCCGTGCGCCTGGCGCATAGCCACCCGTGGGTTGACACGGTAGGCCCGCTGAAAGACCGCACCGATTTCGGCCCAAGTGCGGCCCTCATCGCACAATTGCGCTGCATGCAATGCCTGCGTCTGACGCACGCTACGCGGCTTACCGCTCACAGCCGTTTCCTTCGCAACCCGTCTCGTATATGCCTGACATTAGTGTCTTAGATCTAGACACTAATGTCACCTATCCTTGACACCTCTGTTTGACCGGTTGGTATGACAGTAACCCCAAACCGCTGGCAGCCGTACCCGTCGCAGGCCGTTCTTCAGCGGTAGCGCGTGATAACTCCCCGGGCGAAGGGGAGGATCTGAGGTCCGTCACCGGCACAAGCGATCTACGCCAAGATTGCCATAGCAATCTGGCGCGACAGGCGGACGAGAGCACCAGTCACAAGTGCCACGTCAGAAAGGAACGGGCGCGCGCAATTTCGCGACTATTAGGTCAATTAAGACTGAACGGTCGTGACTTACATCGCGCTGGAGGGGACCATGACGTCTATGCCCCGGGGCAGCGCTGGAGTCGCCTGCCGCGCGCGAGCAACCACCCGTCGCAGCAGCCTTGAGCTGGCCGTTAACCCGGCCACTGTGCGGCTCGCCCGGCACTGGTCGGCCAAACTGCTGGCCGAGTCAGAGTTGTCGCGCGACCAAGACCTCATCGACACCATCGTGCTGCTGGTCTCCGAACTGGTGACGAACGCCATCGACGCGGTGCGGCAACTGCCCGCCTGCCCGCTGCCGATCAGCCCGCCACCGGCCAGCCAGGGCCTGGCGTCGGCCGCCTTCATCGCGCCGACGTCACCGATCGCGCGGCCTCGGGTCTGGCTGGCCATCGCCGGCTCGGCGGACATGGTCCGCATCGAGGTGCATGACAGCACCTGCGCCCCGGTTCCGGCCACCTGCCGCCGGGACGATGACGGGGAGTCTGGCCGAGGCCTGGAAGTCGTCGCCGCCCTAGCCTCGGACTGGGGCTGGGCACCCGAACCGCTCGGCAAGGTCGTCTGGTGCGAACTGCGTGTCAGTGGCTCATGATCCAATGGTTAATGAGGTTCGACCGACTCACCTGATCGGACAAGACTGTTACGGGTGCTGGCTGCTCACCGAGATGACCTCACCAGTCAGATAAGACGCGTAATCGCTGGCCAGGAACACCATCACGGTCGCGACCTCCCACGGCTGCGCCGACCGGCCGAACGCCTCCCTGGTCACCAGTTCGTCGAGCGCGTCCTGGCTCATCACCTTGGCCAGGAACGAGTGCATGGCCAAGCTCGGCGCCACCGCGTTGACCCTGATCCCATGCTCGGCCACATCCATCGCCGCGCACCTGGTCAGCGCCATCACGCCAGCCTTCGCCGCGGCGTAATGCGCCTGGCCAGGCTGGGCCCGCCAGCCGAGAACCGAGGCGTTGTTGACGACCGCACCACCTCCGCCCTGGCTGATCATCTGCCGCAGCGCTGCCCGCGTGCAGCGGAACGTCCCGTTCAACGTCACGTCGAGCACCCGAGCCCACTGCTCGTCGGTCATCTCGACCACGGACGCCGTGCCGCCCAGCCCAGCATTGTTGATCATCACGTCGATTCGGCCGAACCGCCGCGCCGCCCCCTCTATCAGCGCCTGCACCTGCGGCTCGCTGGTGACGTCGCACGGTGTCGCCCACACCCGGTCGGCGCCGAAAGCCTCTGCAAGCTCGGCCCGCGTGACCTCTAGACGTCTGGCGTGCGCGTCGCTTAGCGCGAGGCTGGCGCCCTCGTCCAGGCACCTCCTCGCGACAGCCCCGCCGATCCCGGTCCCGGCCGCGGCGGTCAGCACCACGACCTTGCCCGCCAGCAGGTCGCGCCCGGCCGGAACCCCCCGCGGATTCATGCCTGCCGCCGGGCGGGCTCGGGCGCGAGGCCAAGCGCGCGGCTGGCGATGATGCCAAGCTGAATCTCGTCGGACCCGCCGTAGATCGTGTCGGCGCGGCTAAACAGGTACAGCCGCTTCCAGGCCTCCAGCTCGTACGGTGTCGCCTTCGCTACCATCGCGCTCGCTCCCCGCACATCCATGGCGAGCTCCCCGAGCGTCTTATGCCAACGAGCCCACGGCAGTTTTATAACGGAAGCTTCCACACCAGTCCCGGTCCCTGAGCCGTCACCAGCGCCCATTGCCCGGCAGACAGCAACGTCGTCAACAGCAACGCCGTCCCGACGATGCTGTCAGGACGGGTACCCGAGCAGCAACGTGGGCCCCTTACTGTCGCCCTGGCAGCATCGTGGGACCCTCGCTGTCGTTGGGGCGGCGGGCCGTGACCTCGATGAGCCGCGGAGTCGCGAATGTTCTGAGATCTGGCCGTACCATAGGGTCCCTATCAAGCATTTGCTTGTCTGGAGGACCTTGGTTGTCTGGACCGCACAGCGCTGGATCGCACAGGACAGTCCCCGCGGCCGTGCAGGCGGCGGCGCGGGAGTTTCCTGAGGTTATCGCCGTAGCCGAGCCAGGCGGGGTCGTGCTGACCTACGGCGACTTGCTCGACGGGGTTCGCGAGACGGCTCGGGCGTTCATCGCGAGTGGCATCGAGCCTGGTGATCGGGTCGCGATCTGGTCGCCGAACACGCATCACTGGATACTCGGCGCGCTCGGCGCGCTATACGCCGGCGCGACTCTGGTGCCGGTCAACACCAGGTACACCGGCCATGAGGCACTCGACGTGGTCACCCGGACCGGGGCCAAGGCGCTGCTGGTGGCCGGCCCCTTCCTTGGCGCCGACCGGCTCGCGCTGCTCGACGAGGCGCTCGCGGAGGCAGGTCGGCCGGCGAGGCGGCCCGAGGTGATCGTCCAGATCCCGGTCGAGCCCGGAGATCTGACCGGCGGTCGGGCTCTAAGCTGGGCCGACTTCTTCGGCCTGGCTGCGGGCGTCGATCGGGGGTGCGCTGATCAGCGGGCGGCGTCGGTCACTCCAGACGACGTGAGCGACATCCTGTTTACCTCGGGCACGACCGGCCGGAGCAAGGGCGCGATGTCCGCGCACCGGCAGGCAACTGATGTCGCCGCTGCCTGGGCCGACTGCGCTGAACTGACCAGCGCGGATCGCTACCTGATCGTCAACCCGTTCTTCCACAGCTTCGGCTACAAGGCGGGCATACTCGCCTGCCTGCGGACCGGCGCCACGATGATCCCGCAAGTGGTCTTCGATGCCGGCGTGGCGATCAGGCTGATCGAGGCGGAGCGGGTGACCGTCCTCCCCGGCGCGCCGACGCTTTATACCTCGATACTCGACCACCCCGACCGGGAGACCCACGACCTGTGCAGCCTGCGCCTGGCCGTCACCGGCGCGGCCGTCGTCCCGGTCGCACTGATCGAGCGGATGCGCGCCGAGCTGAGCTTTGACACCGTGCTGACCGCCTACGGCCTGACCGAGGCCGTGGTCGCGACCATGTGCCGGTCCGACGATGACGACGAGACGATCGCGGCGACGTCGGGCCGGGCGGCGGCCGGCTTCGAGATCATGATCGACAGCGCGGAGAAGCCGGGCGACGCCGGGGAGATCCTGCTGCGCGGGCCGAACGTTATGCTCGGCTACCTCGACGACCAGGTTGCGACCGCCGAAGCGATCGACGCCGATGGCTGGCTGCACACCGGCGACATCGGCCACCTGGACGGACGCGGCTACCTGACGATCACCGACCGGCTCAAGGACATGTACATCTGCGGCGGCTTCAACGTGTACCCGGCCGAAATCGAGCAGGCGCTGGCCAGGCATCCGGCAGTTGCCGAGTCGGTGGTGATCGGCGTGCCCGATGAGCGGCTTGGCGAGGTCGGCAAGGCGTATGTGGTGCTGCGCCCGGCCGCCGAGGTCTCGGCGGCCGAGTTGATCGAGTTCTGCAAAGAACGGCTCGCGAACTTCAAGGTGCCTAGGCACGTCGAGTTCCGCACCGATCTTCCGCGCAATCCGGCGGGCAAGCCGCTCAAGCGAGTGCTCAGAGGAGAGATCTGAATGGCCGAAAATTCCGACGAGCCAGTCGTGCTGTATGAACAGCGCGGCAGCACGGCGCTGATCACGTTGAACCGGCCGCGCTACCGGAACGCGCAGAACTCGGTGATGACCTACGCGCTCGACGCGGCGTTCGAGCGCGCGGTGAACGACAACGAGGTCAAGGTGCTCGCGCTCGCCGGAGCAGGCGATCACTTCTGCGCCGGCCACGACATCGGCACGCCGGGCAGAGACGTCCACGTCAGCTACGACCGCAAGGCCGTGCTGTGGTGGGACCACACCGACAAGGAAGGCGCGGATGCCAGGTACGCCAGGGAGATGGAGGTGTACCTGGGCATGTGCCGGCGCTGGCGGGAGATACCCAAGCCGTCGATCGCGATGGTGCACGGCGCCTGCATCGCGGGCGGGCTCATGCTCGCCTGGGTCTGCGACCTGATCGTGGCGTCCGACGACGCGTTCTTCGCCGATCCGGTGGTGCGGATGGGGATTCCTGGCGTGGAGTACTTCGCGCATCCTTGGGTGCTCGGGCCGAGATTCGCTAAGGAAGCGCTGTTTACGGGCGACAGGTTCGGCGCCCAGCGGGCGTACGAAGTCGGCATGGTCAACCGGGTAGTGCCGCGCGGTGAGCTACAGGCAACGGCATTCGCTCTGGCGGACAAGATCGCCGCTATGCCATCTTTCGGCCTATCGCTTGTCAAACGGGCCGTGAATCAGTGTGAGGACCTGATGGGCCTGCGCCCGGGCATGGACTCGGTGTTTGGCCTGCACCACGTCGCGCACGCGCACAACGCGGAGACCTCGACGGACTCCCTCGCCGGCATGGACGCTCGGTCCATGCGATCGGCGAGTTCGTAAGCGGTGGATCTTGACTACACCGCGGGCGATGAGGCGTTTCGGGCGCAGGTGCGGGGGTGGCTGAGCGAGCACGTGCCCGATCCGCCGCTGGGGTCGCTGAATACGGCTGAAGGGTTCGCCGCGCACCGGGAGTGGGAGCGGCAGTTGGCCGGCGCCGGGCTGGCGGTCATTTCCTGGCCGGAACGGTACGGCGGGCGGAACGCGTCGCTGGCGCGGTGGCTGGTGTTCGAGGAGGAGTACTACCGGGCGGGCGGGCCGGTCAGGGTCGGCCAGAACGGGCTGTGCCTGCTCGCGCCGACGCTATTCGCTCACGGGACCGCCGTGCAGCGGGACCGGGTCTTGCCGCCAATGGCCACAGGCGAGCAAGTATGGGCGCAGCCCTGGTCGGAGCCTGGGGCTGGCAGTGACCTGGCCGCGACCCGGGACGTGGCCCGCCGCCCGAGTCACCTGCGCCGACGCGGCCAGGCGAGCGGCCAGGCGAGCGGCCCGGACCGCGCTCCAGGTCACGGGGCGATCGGCTACACCCAGGAGTGCGACGTCAGCCTCTGGCTGGCTAAGGTCAGAGCGCTGTCGGCAACCTGGGGCAGCCAGGCCGAGCACCGCGACCGTACTCGCCGCGCTGTCAGAAGGCCGAAGGCGCGGGGAGCGCGGGGGGTCGTCCCCCCGCAGGCCAGCCTCGCAACCGGAGACCGGCCCGTGGACCTGACCAGCGAGCAGCAAGCGCTGCGGGAGTCGGCTACATCCAGTCGGCGTGTTTGGGCCAGGCGAGCATAGTTTCCACCACCTCGGGGGGGCCTTCGGCAGCCCCGGCCGCGGAAGTTCCGTAACGGCCGCGATAGAACAGCAATGGCCGGTGCGCGCCTATGTCACCAAGCTCACGCACCTGGCCGATGACCACGTAGTGGTCGCCGATCGTGTGCACGTCGGCTATCTGGCAGCTCACCCAGGTCAGAACGCCGTCGATGATCGGAGAGCCAGCCGAATCGGGCACCCACTTGACCTTGGCGAACCTTTCGGAGTTGCTCCGGCCGAAGTTGGTCGCAAGGTCACTTTGCTCCGCCGTGAGTACGTTGGCGCAAAAAACGCCCGCGCGCTCGATCCTCGGCCAGGTCAACGAACTGCGCGCCGGGCAGAACAGCACCAACGGCGGCTCAAGTGACAGTGCGGCGAAGGCCTGGCAGGAAAACCCGACCGGCTCACCGTCGTCGGTCGCTGTGATGACCGTAATGCCGGTGGCAAAGTGCCCGAGTACCTGACGAAACCGCTCGGGATCCGGATCGAACCTCACTCGCGCGCCTTCGTGTTCCACGAACATGCCGAGCGCCGAGAAGTAGCGGTTCATTCCCGGCCAGGTCACTCCGCGGCTCGACGCCCTCAAACGCTGACCATGCCGGGCGAATGTGCCGGATAAGCCGCTTACAGTCGGTAACATCATTAATATCAGGTAATATACAACTTTACCTGCCGTCCGACTGGTACTGCGAGAGCACATGCGGAGATCAACTGACCTGAGGCTGCCCGGACCTGCGCCCAGGCGAGCGGCGCGCGCAGCCCTGTTCGCGCTGCTCATCACGGCTCTGGTACTCGCTGCGCTGAGTGCCTCCGAACCGGTTAAGGCAGCCGAGCGGCAACAGACCGCCCGCACGACGCCCGCGATCGTGGCCGGCGCGATCAGGAGCGCGGCCAATCACGGGTTGTGCCTAGACAACACCCAGGGCAGGAATCCGGACTGGCACCAGCAGGTCGGCCTCAGCCTCGGATCATGCGGGAGATCAACCCGGCCAGACGCGCCCGGCCTTGTCGCCTGGCGTCAGATCTGGACGATCGAGGCCGACCACACGATCAGGATCGGCGGCCTGTGCCTGACCAGCCGCGCACCGATGTCGGCCGTGACGAGGCTGCTTCCGTGCGGCAGCACCCGCGGCCAGCGCTGGGCCATCGTGGCTGGCCAGATCCGGGCCACCAGCGGCCAATACTGCCTCGCCGCCCCAAGCCCACCGGCGGCGAGCCAAACCCGGGCGACCGCGGCGATGCGACGATGCGACGCTCGCTCGGCCGGGCAGCGCTGGCTGGTGCCAGGTTCGTCGCCTGCGTCGGCGGACCTGTCAGCCGTCAGCCAGCTGCTCGACTGGTACAACTGGTCCGGCCAGTCCGCCGGGCTGTTCTCGACGCCGACCGATCCCGGTGCCGATCGCTGCTCCAACGCCTATCGGAGAGGCAACTGCTGGTGGTGGTCGGCCCTCTCGATGTACGCGCTCACCGACGTCGCCGAGCAAGAGCCGTCAGCCACGATCACGATTACCTCGATCAAGGCCGTCATCGGGCACACATACAAGGTCATCTGCGGCACCGCAGGCAACTGCCCGCACTCCCCCGGTCCGTTCGCAGGCAAGTACTACGACGACACCGCCTGGTGGGCGCTGGCCTGGGTGAACGCCTGGCGGCTGACCGGCGATCCGCGCTACCTGGGCGTGGCCGAGGACCTCTGGAGCTACATCACCAGGAACGCCTGGGACAGAGCTTGCGGCGGCGGGTTCGTGCAGCACGCGGGCACGAACCGGAGCGGGAAGCGTTCCACCGAGGACGCCATCGTCAACGTGCTCTACTTGCGACTGTCCGCCTGGCTCTACGTGCAGACGGCCCGCCGGAGCGCGCCCGGTGCCGCGCGCTACCTGAACGGCGTCGGCGGAGTGGGCGGCGCGCGCAAGGTCGCGAGGTGGCTGGCCGGTGACGCCAGCCACGCCGGAACCGCCCACAACGCTCCGTCGAGGCTGATCAGCGGTCCTTACCTGAATATCGCTGCGCCGGATAGTCCCGCCCGCCCGGTCAGCGCGCCCGGCGCCCGATTCATGATCGCCGACCACCTGAACTCGTCGTGTACGCGCCTCGGCCTCCAGATGTGGCTCAGCACCGAGGGGATCGCGGTCGCCGGGCTCGCCGACATGTACGCGGCCGACAAGATCGCGGGCGACACCACCGACGGCCGCTACTACCTGCGCGTTGCCGACAACCTGGCCGACACCGTTATGACCGACGCGCCCAAACCACACCAGGACCCGCCAGGCGACCTCGGCAGCTATTACCTGCCGGGGAACCGGCCGATCGCGCCGCCGACCGTGGATAGGTCGGGCATCCTGAGCGAGCCGTGCCTGCCACCACCCGGCCAGGCCGCGCGCTGGCCGGCCGGGTGCGTGCTCGACCGGGTCATCGGCACGGGGCACGGGGACGCGGCGTTCCTGCCGGACAAGGGAGTCTTCGTCCGCAGCCTGTATTGCCTGGGCCGCGCACTCCCGGCGGCCGGCCTAGCCGACCCGGCGATCGCGCGATTCATCGCGACCAACGCCGCCTCCGCCTGGACCCGCGCCCAGGACAAGTCGACGACCAGCCACCTGGCGACTGACCTGAACCGGTTCGGCTTCCTCTGGGGCAACTACCGGTTCACGGCCAACAACTCCACGCTGAACTTCGCCACCCAGACCTCGGCGCTCGAACTGTTCAACGCCACCCTCGGCGGCTCAACCGCGATGTGCTGACCCGGAGCGCCCCGCCCAGCCGGGGAGCACCAACGCCAACCCGAGGCTGCTGCCCTATCAGTCGCTGGATCTTGGCGGCGCTAGACGCGCACAGGTCGGATCCGGACGCCATCGGCGTGGCTGGCGAGCGCGCGGATGTCGTCGACGTCGGAGGTGAGCACGACTCCCCCGCCAGCGGCCACCGCAGTCGCCACGACGACGGCATCGATGATGAGCGCTACGCCCTTGCGGCCGGCAACGCGTTTGATTCCGGCCGCCTGGCGGGCCAGCGACTCGGTCACCGGGACAACTTCAAGTCTCTTGAGCACTCGATGTGCGCTGGCGTCGCGCCCGTCACCATGCAAAGTCTCGGCGAGCACTAGGGCCGACACGAGAACGGGAACGCCCGCCTGGTGGGACGCCGCCAGCACGGCCCTCGCATCTTCGCTGTCGTTCCTGACGACGGCCCAGAACCCTTCGCGGTCGAGCACTACCGATGGCCACGGCGCGGGTGGCGGGTTCGCTAGCCTTCGGCGAACCATTGAGCCAGAACGCGGTCGTACGCCTCGGGTGAGGCCGCTCCGGCCGCCTCCTCCATCTCATGCACCAGGTCGCCTAGCCGCGCCTGGGCGAGAGCTCCGTAAAGCAATTCGTTGATCGCCGTCGACAGCGGTCGGCCATCGAACTCGGTACGGAGAGCGTCCACAAGAGACTTGTCCAACGTGATCGAGACCTTCTCTTTCTCGGGAACAGCGGACTGAGCGAGCACGTCGAGCCCTCGACGTCGGAGCAGCGCGGACGCGCGCCGGGCGGGCTGAGCCTCCGCCGGGATCTCGCTGGCCAGGCCTGTCTCCAGGGCACTGGCATCGTCTTCGTGCGAGGCGGCCGGTGGCCGTTTCGGCAAAGTCATAGCAGTAATCCTACCACGAGTAGGATTACTGGTGCTCGGACCAGGAACGGCCAGGCCGGCCAGCCACCTGGCGACCGACCTGAACAGGTTCGGCTTCCTCTGGGGCATTTACCGGTTCGCGGCCAACAAACTCCAAGCTGAACTTCGCCATCCCAACCTCGGCCCCCGAACTGTTCAACTCCACGCTCGCCGGTTCAGCCGCGGTGTGCTGACCGCCGACTCTGATCACGCATGGGCGCAGCGCGGTGGCCGGGTCCGGCCGACCAGCCGACGACCGCATCCCTCCGATGAATTCGGCAATTCATTCGGCCGGCCAGCAAGACCCGTGCGATGGATGTGGCAATCCACCTGGGAAATCGGGTGTGAATTGCCACATTCATCGCGCCTGAACGAGCCGGGAGCGCGATGGATTCGGCAATTCATCGCGGGAGCGGGACCAGGTGGTGCGGCGGATTGCCTAAGTCATCGGCCCGCCGGGCGGCTCAGCCGCTCTGATGGGCACTACCCTTCCCGCCGGCCGCCGCGCCACCCTTCCCGCCGGCCGCCGCACTACCCGCGACCCCGACCGCAGCGCTGGCCGCCGGACTACGGGGCCTGCGCACGACGCCGATGACGTCGGTGGTGCTGATCAATCCGAACTCCCTTGAGTCGGAGCCATTGGCGGTGTCGCTACGCACCAGCAGCTTCCCGGCAGGCACAACGCCAGCGCCAACCCGGTCGAGCAGATCGTCGGGCACCGGGTCTCCCGGCATCGCCGCGGCGCGCTTTACCAGCCAGTCAACGGTGCGTGACGCCGGCTCGGGCGCCCGGAACATGATCACGTCACCGACACCGTAGCGAGCGCGGCGCGCGACAACCAGGCGGTCGCCATCGGCGAAGGCCGGGACCATGCTGTTACCTATAACGGTGATCAGCATCAGGTGCCCGCGCAGCCAGGCGGCGGCGATCAGCGCCACGAGCGGCAAGCTGAGGACGCCGGCGGCGATCAGGCCAGCGCCGCTCATGGCGCGGTCACCAGGCTGGCCAGATCGTCCCAGCGGACTATGGCAAGGCCCGCGAGCAACGCCAGGCCGATGGCGACGATCAGCCCGGCCGCACCGACCGCGCCGTGGCTGACTGGCGCGAGCGCGAGCCCGCCGATCGACAGGGCGAACAGCACCAGGTTGCGCGCGATCTGGGCGGACCCGATCTGCCCGTCGCTCGCGCCAAAGCACCGGCAGCGGATCGCACGTCCCTTCGAGACCTCCCGAGCCGTCACCGCGGTGAAACCGGCCAGCAGCACGGCACCAACCCCGAAGCCCCACGGCACGGCGAACGGAACGACCACCAGCACGGTGACCGCGACCTCAAGCACCGGTATGGCCACGCTCGCGGTCAACCGCCTGCCGCCGGCCAGCCAGCTTATGTCGCCAAGCGAAGCGGCGAACTCGGCGTACGCGGCGCGCGAGCGCACCTTCGAGACGAAGGCCACGCCGAATACAACGGCGAGCATGGTGCGCAACGCTACTTCGACGACAGCCACTGCCAACCTCCGAAAGTCAGCTCGATCACGTGGAGACCGGCCGCAGCCGGTCATCTTGGTAGGCCTGCGCCTGAAGCGCGAAGAGGCGGGCGTAACTGCCCGCCGCGGTCATCAACTGGTCGTGGGTGCCCCGCTCGGCGATCCTGCCCGCCTCGAGCACGAGGATCTGGTCGGCGTCCCTGAGCGCGCTGAGCCGATGCGAGACAAGCAGGCTGGTCCGGCCGTCCCGGTGGCGGGCGAGACGCTGATGGATCAGGTGCTCGGAATCAACATCGAGGCCAGAACTCGGCTCGTCGAGCACCATGAGGTCGGCGTCGTGCCGCATCAGCGTCCTGGCCAGCGTGAGCCGCTGGCTCTGGCCACCGGACAAGGCCGCCCCCGACTCGCCGTCGTCGCCGGTGAACATGCTGCTGAGCATGGTGTCGTAACCGGCGGGCAGGGCGCTGATCTTCTCGTCAAGGTCGACGAGCCTGGCCGCGGCGGTGACCTTGGCCCGATCCTCGCTCGCGGGCAGATGCCCGATGCCGATGTTCTCCGCGACCGTGAGGTCGTAGGTGAGGAAGTCCTGGAAAGCGATGGCCATCCGGTTCCGCAATTCGGCCGGGTCAAGGTCGCGCAGATCCACCCCGTCCCAGCAGATCGTGCCGCGCTGCGGGTCATACAGCCTGCACAGCAGCTTGATCAGCGTGCTCTTGCCAGCGCCGTTGGCCCCCACCAGACCGGTGGCCTGGCCGAACGGGAGTTCGGCGGTGACTCCGCGCAGCACCCAGCTATCTGCCTCGTAGCCGAACCAGACATCGCGCAGCTCGATGCCCCGCCGCAGAGCCGGCACGGGCCTGCCCTCCGATCCCGCGACCGCCGCGATGTCGTCATCGATGTGCAGCACGGCCACGTAGTGACGGAGAAGGCGCAGCGAGATTCCTAGCGACAGGCTCTGGTTCACGGTGCCCATCAGCGCGCCTTGAGTGCCGCTGACAGCCGCGAGAAACATCACGAAGTCGCCGACGCCGAGCGTTCCGCGCGCGGCGTGCAGCGCGACAATGACCGCGCCGACGGCGGTGACCGCCCCGCCGAGCAGTGAAAGACCGCCCTGCGCCCACGCGATGCGGCGTTTAACCTCGTACTCGGCGCTGGTGGCTTCGCTCAGCGCTCCGACCAGTCGTGACCTGAAGAATTCGCCGAGGCCGAGCAGCCGGATCTCCATCACGGCCCGTGGCTCGGACAGCAGGCCGCGAATCTGGAACCACCGCCGGAACTTGCCCATCGCCGCTTCGCTGGTCTCCGCGCTTCGCCGCATCAGTGACAACTGAACTAGCCCGGTCGGCACGCAGGCGGCGATGAGCAGTGGCACCATCGGCGGCCAGGTGGCGATGAGTATCCCGGCGAAAGCCGCGATCGTGGTGCCGCTTTCGATCAGCGAGGCGAGGGTCGTGGTCAGCCCGGTCGGCGTTTCCTCGGCCGCCCGTTCGGCCAGCCGCAGGCCGTCCTGGAAACCGGGCCGCTCGAAGTGCCGGAGGCCCTGGATCCGGTTCACCGCCGCGTAGAGGTCGGCGGCGACGCTAACCGATATGGTGCGCTGGCAGGCCGCGGCCGTCACCGATGACAGGCTGCTAAGGCTGAGGCCGAGCGTGCCGAAAAAGACAGCGGCGATGGCGAGCGCGACGACGGGGCCGACGGCCGGCGCCGGCCGAGTGAGATGGTCGATGAGGTCCTTCAGTATCCAGGCGGCAACCGGCGTCAGGACACCGCTGACGCACGCGAACCCGATCGTGCCGAGCCAGAAACCTCCCCCGGCCCGCCAGCCCAGGCGGAGGGCAGCCCGGACGACGGATGTGCGAGGTGCGGCCTTGGCCATCATCGCCTCGCGAGTTCGAGCAGGCTACCCACCTTCAGCTCGTTGGCGCGCACGATGCCGTCCTCGATGGCCAGCGCCGTCGGGAACCCGTCGATGCCGAAGGCATCGGTCGTGGCGTCGATCGTCGCGATCTTGCCGATCCGGGCCTCCGCCGGCAGCTGCCCCGCAAGCTCGCTGAGATCGGCATCGGACTCGGTACCCGCAACGAGCACGTACAGCGGATAAGGCAGCGGCGCGGGCAGCGCCCGCAGATCGGCGATCGCCTCCTTGCACGGCTCGCACGACGGCATGACGAACATCACGATCGCCGGCCCTTCGGCCAGGTCGGCCTGGCTGAAGCTGTCACCGGAGATCAGCTGGACGCCAAAGTCCCGAACCCGGTGACCTGGTTCGGGAGACGCGCCGCCGACCGCGGCTGGCAGCCGCCTGGTCCGTGCTTCGAGCGCGGCCAGCCGCCTGATCACCGCGAATGTCAGCAGCAGGTCGGCGACGGCCACCACACCCACCACCACAGCGATCGCCATCAGAACCTCGATCATCACACCCACCATCCCTCGCCAGTCAACGCCGCGGCGCTGTCGCCGACGGCCATGATCTGCCAGCGGTGTGGCGCATGCGTGGCGCGAGCAACCCGGCCAGCCCGTGACTGGCCGCCAGCGCACAGCGGCGAGCAGGCTGTCAGCTGGGTTCGCCCTTCGCCAAGCCCCGGTCTGGCCCATTGCCACGCCACAGCCGCGCCACGAAGGCGTGGCCATCCTTGACACGTCAGAAGGCTCGCGAAGATCGCGCGCATTCACAAGGAGGTAATTCATGAGAGCAATGGCAGCCAGGTTCGGCGACGCGCTGCTGACGCGCCTGTTGCCGGCCGGCGAGGCCGGTGCCTGCGTCGTGGGTAACGGCCAGAAGTGCAAGTGCGGCTCCCCGTGCGGCGTGACCTGGTGCACCCAGTGGTACATCAACTGTTTCGGGCACTGCACTGCCAACAATGGAGTCCGCTGCTAAGAGCTGGCAGCGTGACCGGCAAGGCCCGGGACGAGAGCTCACCGTCCCGGGCCTTGCCCGCATCCAGGTCGCGTCCCAAGCCTCTTTCTGACAGGTTTGCCTGAGATAGCCAATAAGCGCCAGAATGCAAGCCTTCCAGAGCTGAGGTGAGTCAGTGACGGAGGTTACGTTCGGTCTCATCGGACCGCTTGAGATCCGCTGCGGTGGTCTCGCGATCACGGTGCCCGCACCCAGGCAACGTAGCTTGCTCGCGGCACTGCTGCTCAGCGCCAACCAGCCGGTCGCCAAGCACAGCCTGTGCGAGGCGGTGTGGGCCGACTGCAGGTCGGATCAGGCAGAGACGACGCTGCGCAGCTACGTGATGCGGTTGCGCCGCGTGCTCGGCCCGGGCTTGGCTGACCGTCTGTGTGTACGGCCGCCCGGCTACCTGCTGCGGATCGAGCAGGACGACGAGCTTGACGTGCTGCGGCTGCAGGGATGTGTCAGGCGCGGCACCTCCGCCGCTCAGCGGGGCGACTGGGAACAGTCACTGCGGGAGTTCCGGTCCGCTGTCGCGCTCTGGCGCGGCGAACCGCTGTGCGACGTTCCTTCCGACGCGCTGCACCTGTCCATCACCCCCACGCTGACCGAGCTTCGGATGCAGGTGTGGGAGGGCCTGTTCGCCGCTGCGACTCACTGCGAGCGCACCGCCGAGCTGGTGGTGCCGCTGCAACGCCTGACCGAGGAGGACCCGCTGAGTGAGAGATTTTCCGCGCTCTTCATGTCTGCGCTCGCCAAGTGCAACCGCAGGATCGACGCGCTGGCTGAGTTCAGGCGGCTGCGCCGGACGCTCGTCGCTGAGCAAGGGGTAGAGCCGAGCATGAGCCTGCGCGAGCTGCACCAGGAGCTGCTACGCGACTATGTGCCCGCGGGCGCGAGCCACCGGGCGAAGCGAACACCGGCAACGGCGGCAGCCCCGCCCCCCAGGCAGCTTCCGCGCGGCGCGTGCGAGTTCGCCGGACGCGAGCACGACCTCGACGACCTCGTCGGCTACTTGTCAGCCAGCGTCAGGTCCCCGGTCGCGGCGATCGCGGGCATGCCGGGCATCGGCAAGTCGGAGCTCGCGATACAAGCAGCGCATCGGATAGCTGAGCGTTACCCGGACGGTCAGCTCTACGCGAACCTGCGCGGCGGCCAGCCCGACGCGGCGAAGCCGATCGAGCTCATCACCAGGTTCCTGCGCGCGCTTGGCTACGACCGCCGCGCGATGGCCGACGAGCAGTCCGAGCGCGCCTCGCAGTACCGCAGCGCGATGGCGGCCAGGCGGATGCTGATCGTGCTCGACGATGCCCGCGACGCCGATCAGGTACGGCCGCTCATTCCCGGCGCCGGGTCATGCGGCACGCTGATCACTTCGCGCCGCCATCTCGGCGACCTGTCCGAGGCTCGCTCAAGGACACTCGGCGAGCTTGGCGACGCCGACGCCCGCCAGTTCCTAGCCGCGATCGTCAGCGCTGAGCGGCTGCGTGATGACCCCCAGTCGGTCGAGTCGATCCTGTCGGCGTGCGGCGGCGTGCCGCTGGCGCTGCGCATCGCCGGAGCCAGGCTCGCCTCGCGGCCGGGCTGGACGGTGAGGCATCTGGCGCTGCTCCTGGCCGACAAACGGCGCCGGCTGGACGAACTCTGCTACGGCCGCGTCTCGGTGCGGGCCGGCCTCGACGCCGCGTTCCGCGCTCTGGCCAGCTCAACCCAGCAGGCCGAGATCACCGCGGCGCGCTCGTTCGCGCTACTCGGGCATTGGCATTCCGAGCACATTACGGCCGCCGAGGCCGCGACGCTGTTCGGCGAGCACCTTTTAGCCGCGACCGGGGACCTTGAGACGCTGGTCGACGTCGGCTTGCTCGAATCGCAGGCGCCGGGCAGCTACCGCGTCAACGAGCTCACGCGGCTGTTCGCTGCCGAGTGCGCCGCCCGCACCCTTCGCCAGGCGCTCTAGGTCTAGTGAGCATCTCCCAGGGCGAACACGTGCCCCCAGTCGCTGACCGCGGTGGTGAACCGGCTCACCCACGTCTCATCGTCCACCAACAACCCGTCCGTGCCGTACTCGATGTCGAACCCGGCTGGCGTCCGCAGGTAGAACGACACCATGTGGTCGTTCGCGTGCCGGCCGATCGACGCGCTCTGCTTGCCGCCGCGCCGCGCGCACCGGTCCATCGCCCGGCCGACGTCATCGAGCGTCGCGACCTCGACCATCACGTGAACGCACCCGGTCGGGCTCGTCATCGGCGCGAGCGCGAGCGAATGGTGCCTCGGGTTAACCCCGAGGAACCGCATCATCGCCGACGGCCCGCCCGCCGGCCGACCGAACAACTCCGGCGGCATCGCCATCGTGTCGCGCAACCGGAAGCCGAGCAGCCCTGAGTAGAACTCCATCGACGCCTCGTCGTCGGCCGCCGGGATTACCACGTGCCCCATCCCGTAGTCGCCAGTCACGAACTTAACACCATAGGGGCAGAAAGCAGGTCGGTTGTCGAGTGCCGCTCCCCAGAAGACCTCAAGCTGGTGGCCAGAAGGGTCGTCGATCGTGATCATCCCGGCGACCCGGCGCAGCGCGAGTTCGGCCGGCGTGCCCGCCTTGGCGGGCACGTGCGCCGCGTCCAGACGAGCCTGCAGCGCGGCGAGATCGGCCTGCGACCTGACCTCCCAGCCTGAGGCGAGCAGCCGGTCGGTTTCGCCTCCAACGATGACGAACCTCGCGGGAAACTCATCCATCCGCAGGTAGACAGCGCCCGGCTCGGGACCCCGGCCTTCGGTCAGGCCGAGGAGCTTGGTGCCGAATTCGCGCCATGCGTTCGGGTCGGTCGCCTCGATGCGCAAGTAGCCAAGCGATCGGATCTCGCTCATCCCGTGCCTCCGAGGAAAGCTATGGACAGGCGATTGAACTCGTGGAATTTTTCCAACTGAGCCCAGTGACCGCAGCCGGAAAAGACATGCAATTGCGCCTTGCGGATCTGCTTGACGGCAATCAAGGCACCATCCAGCGGGTTGACCCGATCTTCGCGGCCCCAGATAAGCAGGACCTCGTTGCGTAGCCGGTGCACTTCGCGCCAGAGCATGCCGTCCTGCGCGGTGGCCGGGTCGTAGAACGATAGGCCGAGTGCGGTCATCGCGGCGAGCGCCTCGGGCGTGCTAGCGCGGGAGTAACGCTCGGCGACCAGGTCGTCGGTGATCAGCTTGGAGTTGAACACGAGCGTCCGCAAGAACTCCGCCATCTTCTCCTTGCTCGGACCAGGGGGCGCGGCGAAGTCCATCAGCCGCTTGACGCCTTCAGTCGGGTCGGGCGCGAACACGTTCAGGCTCAGGCCGCCGGGACCCATGAGCACGAGCTTGGCCGCCCGGTCCGGGTAGTTCAGCGCGAATCTGACCGCGGTACCGCCGCCGAGCGAGTTGCCGATCAGGTGCACGCGGTCAATGCCGAGGTGATCGAGCAGGCTAGCCAGCGCGCGGGCGGAGAACGTGAAGTAGTTGCCTTCGACGGCGGGCTTGTCCGACTCGCCGAAGCCGGGCTGGTCGAGCATGAGAGTTCGGAATTCGGAGGCGAACGCCGGGAGGTTGGGGCCGAAGTTGGACCAGGCGCAGGCGCCCGGACCACCGCCGTGCAGCAGCACGACCGGCAGCCGGTCGTGCGGTCCGTTGCCTGCCTCGTGGTAGTGCAGGCGCATCATCGCCGTGTCGGCGAAGCGGCCTGTGTTTGCCCGGGGGGACGACCCCCCGGATCCCCCCGAGGTCACAGCATCGCGTCCGCGGCGGGCGGCAGGCCGAACTCGCCTCGGCCGAACATCGACAGGGCACGCTCAAGGTCGTTGATCGCGTGGGCGCGGCCGGCGTGCACGTCGCGCCAGAACCGCTGGATCGTCGTGCCGTTCCGCAGCGCCCGGCCGCCGGAGTTCTCAAACAGCATGTCGACGGCCCCGACCGAGCGCTCGGTGCCGAGCACCTGGTCGCGCCTGATCCGCAGCCGGAGCCGAATCGGGATCGGCTCGCCAGCCCGCACGTGCCCCATGAGCTCAGTCATGTTGCGATCGAGCGCCAGCCAGGCCGCGTCGATCTCCGCGGCCGCCCGCGCGACCCGGGCCTGGGCGAACGGATCCTCGGCGGTCTTCTGCCCGAGGTAGGCGGTGCTCACCCGGTCGCGCTGGTAGGCCACGTGCGCCTCGTACGCGCCGGTGGCCATGCCGATGATCGGGGTCGTGATCGAGGAAGAAAACACCGAGCCGAACGGCACCTTGTACAGCGGCGCGGCGTTGACCTCCTGGCCAGGGCACACGCACTTGGTGACGTCGGCGAAGCTAAGCGAACGGTGCTGCGGGACGAACGCGCCGTCGACCACGATGTCGTTGCTGCCCGTGCCGCGCAATCCGACGGTGTCCCAGACGTCGTCGATCTGGTAGTCGCTGATCGGCAGCAGGAAGGTCTTGAAGTCGATCGGGTTCTTGTCGGCGTCGGTTACGATCCCGCCGAGCAGGACCCACGTCGCGTGCGCGCAGCCCGACGAGAAACTCCACCTTCCGGTGAGTTTGTAGCCGCCTTCCGTCACCTGGGCCCGGCCGGTCGGCGCGTACGAGGAGGACATCTTGGCAGCCGGGTCATCGCCCCAGACCTCGTTCTGCGCGGCAGGCGGGAACAGCGCGAGTTGCCAGGCGTGCACCCCGAGGACCGAGGCGACCCAGCCGGTCGATCCGCAGGCGCTGCCGATCATCCGCACGGCCTGGTAGAAGGTCACCGGGTCCGCCTCAAGGCCGCCGAACCTCGTCGGCTGCAACAGCCGGAAGAACCCGGCTTCGGCGAGCGCTTTGATCGACTCGGCGGGGATGGCCCGCCCGTCCTCGGTCTCCTGTGCCCGCTCCCGCAGCATGGGCAGCAAGTCGCCGACGGCCTCCAGGACCGACCGCCCGACTCCCTCGCTCACAATCTGTCTCCTTCCCGCCCCGGGCCCGGCCGCTTCCCGCCCCGGGCCCGCCCACCCGCGCGGGCGTTTCGCCACGGCGAGCGTCAGCCGCCAGCATGACGCTCGCCGTGACTGGCCCCTAGACTAGAACATGTTCTAGTCTAGGGCTATCGCTAACAGGAGGAGCGCGGCAATGAATGACCGGCTCGGCGTCAGAACCATCGATGCCGGACCGCTGCCGACCAGGTACGCGCGTGGTTGGCACTGCCTCGGCCTGGCCGAGACGTTCCGGCACGGCGGCCCGCACGCGGTCCATGCGTTCGGCACCAAACTCGTCGTGTTCGCCGACTCGACGGGGGCGTTGCACGTGCTCGACGGGTACTGCCGCCACATGGGCGGCGACCTGACGATGGGCACGATCAAGGGCGACCAGGTGGCCTGCCCGTTCCATGACTGGCGCTGGGGCGGCGACGGCAAGTGCGCCAGGATTCCGTACGCGAAGCGGGTGCCGCCGGCCGCCAGGACGAGGTCGTGGCTGACGATCGAGGAGAACAAGCAGCTTTTCGTCTGGCACGACGTCGAGGGCAACCCGCCGCCTGATCACATCACGATCCCCCGGATCGACGGCGCGTTCTCCCCGGAATGGTCGAACTGGACCTGGGACTCGCTGCTGGTGGAGAACTCCAACTGCCGCGAGGTGGTCGACAACGTCGTCGACATGGCGCACTTTTTCTACATTCATTTCGCGTTTCCCACGTTCTTCAAGAACGTGCTCGAGGGCCACGTCGCCGCCCAGTACCTGAACACCAAGTCGCGTCCTGACGTCGTCGCCGGGTCGAACTACGCTGACGGCGGCGAGACCACGCTGCGCTCGGAGGCCGCCTACTACGGGCCGTCCTACATGATCGACTACCTGTGGCACGACTACCACGGCCTGACGATGGAAAGCGTGCTGATCAACTGCCATTACCCAGTGACACCCGACTCGTTCCTGCTGCAATGGGGCATCATCGTCAAGAAGCCCGCCGGCGTCACCGACGCGCAGGGTGACAAGATCGCGGCGAAGTTCGCCGAGTTCATCGGGCTCGGTTTCGAGCAGGACGTCGAGGTCTGGACGCACAAGACCAAGATCGACAACCCGTTGCTGTGCGCCGAGGACGGGCCGGTCTACCAGTTGCGCCGCTGGTACGAGCAGTTCTATACCGACGTCAACCAGATCACCCCGGACATGGTGGAGCGGTTCGAGTACGAGATCGACACCAGCCGCGCGATCCAGTCCTGGGAGGCCGAAGTGGCGGCCAACCTGGCCGCCCGGGCCGATCAGTCGAGTTGATCATGAACGTCCAGGCCTCGGACGCTAGCCCCGTGGACGAGCGTCCCTGGCGCTACACCGATGTGGAATGCGCGCGCTGCGGCGTCCGCGTGCAGGTAACGAAGTTCAGTCTGCAGCACACGAGCGTTCGCTGGTCAGGCCTGGCCGTGCTCGGCTGCGCGGAGTTCGCCGGGGCCGACCGTGCCTCCTCGCTGATTCCCACCTGTGGCAGCCTGCGGGACAGCATTGACGACGCGGTGGCGGGCGGCCGGGTGGAAGTCCTCCCGCCGTGAATTCAGGGCGCACCTATTACCAGGTGCCGGTCGCTGAGGTGATCAGCGAAACCGATCAGGCGTGTTCGGTGGTGTTCGCTGTGCCGGGCGAATTGGCAAGGGAATTCGCCTACCGGCCGGGCCAGTTCCTGACGATCCGGGTCCCAACGCCAGAAGGCGGGTCGGTCGCCCGCTGTTACTCGCTCTGCAGTTCGCCGGTCACCGGCGAGCCGCTGGCTATAGCGGTCAAGCGGATGCCGTCGGGAATCGCCTCGAACTGGATCGCCGATCACGTGAGCGCCGGCACCGTGCTCGACGTACTGCCGCCGGCTGGCACCTTCGTTCCCCGTTCGCTGGACGCCGACTTTCTGCTGATCGCTGGCGGCAGCGGGATCACTCCGGTGATGTCGATTCTCAGGTCCGCGCTGAGTTCGGGACGCGGCCGGATCGTGCTGATCTACGCGAACGCTGACGAGCGGTCCGTCATCTTCGCATCCAAGCTGCGCGAACTGCACGCGGCGGCGACCGGCCGGCTGGTGATCCTGCACTGGCTCGACGCCGTGCAGGGCCCGCCGAGCCCGGCCGCGCTGCGCGAACTGTGCCGGCCGTACGCCAGCTACGAGGCGTTCATCTGCGGGCCTGACCCCTATATGGCAACGGCGAAGCAGTCGCTCAGCGAGCTTGGCGTGCCCGCGCCCCGAGTGCACGTCGAACGGTTCTTGTCGCTGGCCGAGAACCCGTTCGAGGCGACCGCCGACATCGGCGGCATCGCAGCGACCCTCGAAGTCGATCTCGATGACACCAAGCACAAGCTCGACTGGCCCACCGGCCAGCGAATGCTCGACGTGATGATCGACGCCGGCCTCGACGCTCCGTACTCATGCCGCGAGGGCGTTTGCGGCGCGTGCGCCTGCCGCCTGATCAACGGCGAAGTCGAGATGGCGCACAACGAGGTACTCGAAGACGCCGACTTGGCCGACGGCTACGTCCTCGCCTGCCAGTCGATCGCACGAACCGACCACGTCAGCATCGACTACACCTAGGCGCCGAACCGTTCGCACGGCTGACGCTCGAATCCGGGATCTGACACTCGGATCGCCAGTGGTGACCGCCACGACCGCGATGGATCCCCGAATTCATCGGCCCCGGCCGGTCTGGCGCCGCGATGGATTGCCGAATTCATACCCGTTTTCCGGGATGAATTGCCACATCCATCGCGGGGGTCGGCGGCAGTATCAGATGATCTTGATCCTTATCACGCCGAGCTGGACGGCGCGGTAGAACAGCAGGCCGAGGCCGACGGTCAGGGCGGGATCGAGCACCCACAGTTCTGGGCGGGTGCCCGTGGTGAAGGCAAGCGGCCTGGGCAGCAGCCGGTAGTGCTGCTCGCTGAACGGATAGAACAGCGGACAGCCTTCGTCGGTCAGCATGTCGCCGACCACGTGGGTGGCGCAACCGACGCCGACCGCGACTGCGACGTGCGACAAACCGGTTCCGGTGACGACCAGGCCGATCGCGGCGGCGATGGCAACGAGGTCGGCGACGTGCCCTCGTAGCCCGAACGCGTAAAGCCCACTGGCGATGATCAGCGACAAAAGGACGATCACGCCCACCTTGCCGCCGATTTCGTGCCGGAACTTCACCGCCAGCCAGGCAAGGAACTCGAATCCGGCAACGCCGAGTATGGCGTGGGTCAGGTGCCGGTGCCCGCCCGAGATCTTACCGATCAGCCACGCGAAACTCTTGGTCAGGAAACCGAAGCAATGCGCCAGCGTCGAGTTGGGGTGGTCGATGTCGGGCAGGACGGCCGCACCGGCGGTCAGCCCGGTAAACAAGGCAAGCTGTACCGACGACGAGTGCGACAGGTACAGACCGACCGCTAGACCGGCTACCGCCCCGGAGAGCGCATGAGTATGTCCGAGGCACACAACACGGACATTAATCGCCGATAGGCCGGTACGAGGGGTAGCGACACGCGGTCCGGATCAGTGGCTGGTGTCGACGACGCAGAACCGGTTGCCTTCGGTATCGGCCAGCACCACGAAGTCGGGGCCTTCGGGGTAGCTGTCCCAGTCGACGCGTTCGGCCCCGAGGGCGACCAGCCGCTGGATCTGGCGTTCCTGCTCGGCGGCGTCGTCGGTGTCCAGGTCGATGTGCACGCGCGGATGCGACTGCACTGGCGTCTGGCTGCGCTGAAGCGCCAGCATCGGGCGACCGGCCTGGCCTAGCTCAGTCCAGCGCGAGTCGGGGCCGCCCTCGGTGACACCGAAGTCGAGCGCCCTAGTCCAGAACTCGATTGCCCGCGACATATCGTTCACACCCAAGACCACCAGGCCTAGCCTCAGCACGAGTCGTCCCCTTAGCCGAGCTCATCCCTTGCCTGCGCGAACGCGGCCGCGGCGCGCTCGAGGTCCTCTTCAGTGTGCGCGGCCGACACCTGGGTCCTGATCCTGGCCTTGCCGATCGGCACGACCGGGAAGGAAAAGCCGATCACGTAGACGCCCTTGGTCAGCAGCAGGTCGGCTAGCTGCGCGGCGCGGGCCGCGTCACCGATCATCACCGGGACGATGGGGTGGTCACCAGGCAAGATGTCGAAGCCAAGCACTGTCATTTTTTCGCGGAAAGAAATCGTGTTGTCGCGCAACCTGGCCCTGAGGTCGTCGCCGTAGACGAGGATGTCGAGGACCTTGAGCGAGGCGCCCACGACCGAAGGCGCGACCGAGTTGGAGAACAGGTAGGGCCGGGACCGCTGTCTTAGCAGGTCGATGATCTCCTGGCGGCCGCTGGTGTAGCCGCCGCTAGCACCGCCGAGCGCCTTGCCGAGCGTGCCAGTCACGATATCGACTCGGTCGGTCACGCCGTGCAGTTCGGGGGTGCCCCGGCCGGTCGGGCCGACGAATCCGATCGCGTGGGAGTCATCTACCATCACCATCGCGTCGTGCCTCTCGGCGAGATCGCAGATCTCCCGCAACGGCGCGACGTAGCCGTCCATCGAGAACACGCCGTCAGTCGCGATCAGCCTGCGCCGGGCGTCGGCGCTGGCGACTAGCTGGGCCTCAAGATCGGCCATGTCCCTGTTCTTGTACCGCAGCCGCTTGGCCTTGCACAGCCGCACGCCGTCGATGATCGACGCGTGGTTGAGTTCGTCGCTGATCACCGCGTCCTGCTCGCCGAGAATCGTCTCGAACAGCCCAGCGTTCGCGTCGAAGCACGAGGAGTACAAGATCGTGTCGTCGGTGTGCAGGAATTCGGAAAGCTTGCGTTCTAGCTGTTTGTGCAGATCCTGGGTACCGCAGATGAACCGGACGCTGGCCAGGCCAAAGCCCCAGCGGTTGAGCGCGTCTTTCGCGGCATCGATGATGCGCGGGTCGTCGGCGAGCCCGAGATAGTTGTTCGCGCACATGTTGAGCACCTGCGTCCCGTCCGCGACCACGATGTTGGCGCGCTGCGGGCTGGCGAGTACGCGCTCGGTCTTGAACAGGCCATCCGCCCGGATCTTGCCGAGTTCCTCGGTGATCTGCGGTTGGACGCTGGTGAACATCGTCTGCCTCCGTGCTCATGCTAACTACCGCTCTGCCCAGTCGAGTACTACCTTGCCGCATTTGCCGGTCCGAACGGTCTCGAATGCGGCGGCATAATCGGCAGCGTTGAACCGGTGCGTAATGACTGGGCTGATGTCGACGCCTGACTTTGTCAGGACGGACATCTCATACCATGTCTCGAACATCTCCCGGCCGTAGATGCCCTTGATCGTGATCATGTTGAGCACCAGGTGCGCCCAGTCGATCGCGAATTGCTCGGACGGCAGGCCGAGCATAGCCACCTTGCCGCCGTGCGTCATCGCGCCGAGCATCTCACGCAGCGCGACCGGCTTGCCCGACATCTCCATGCCGACGTCGAATCCCTCGCGCATGCCGAGTTCGGCCATGACGTGCGCTAGCGAAGTCCTCGCGGCGTCGGCGGCCATCGTGACGCCGATCTTCCTGGCGAGTTCGAGCCGGTACGGCGACACGTCGGTGATGACCACGTACCTGGCACCGGCGTGCCTGGCCACGATCGCGGCCATGATGCCGATCGGACCGGCCCCGGTGATCAGCACGTCCTCACCCAGCACCGGGAACGTCAGCGCGGTGTGCACTGCGTTGCCGAACGGGTCGAAGATGGCGGCGACCGCGAGGTCGATGTCAGGCGGGTGCCGCCAGACGTTGGTCGCGGGCAGCGCGATGAATTCAGCGAATGCGCCCGGGTGGTTGACGCCGACGCCCTTGGTGCGCGCGCACTGAACCCGGCGGCCAGCCATGCAGTTACGGCACCGGCCGCAGACCAGGTGACCCTCTCCGCTGACCAGATCACCGATCGCGAGGTCGTGCACCTCGGAACCCATCTCGACGATCTCGCCCACGAATTCGTGCCCGATGACGAGAGGCGTGCTGACGTTTTCTCGCGCCCATCCGTCCCATTCGTATATATGCAAATCCGTGCCACAAACGCCGGTTCGCAACACACGGATCAGCACGTCGTCCCTGCCCACGGCCGGTACAGGAACGTCTTCGATCCAAAGCCCCGCTTCAGCGTGGGCTTTGACCAGAGCCTTCATTTGCCTCGCTCGCTCCAAGTAACGCATGCGACCCGCCCGGCCCCATTACCGGTCGAGTCGCATGCGACTGTACCGCCTGGGGCGCCCTTGGCTCACGGGATGGCGAATACTGCCAGCAGGAGACCATCACAATGACAGGACGGAAACATGGCTGCTCGCGTTGACCTTCGATCCGACACGGTGACCCGGCCGAACGAGGCCATGCGCCAGGCGATGGCCACGGCGCAGGTGGGCGACGACTGGTTCAGCGACGATCCGACGGTCAACCGGCTGGAGGAGCGGGTCGCCGAGCTAACCGGCAAGCAGGCCGCTGCTGTACCTGCCGACGGGCACGCTGTGCACCCAGATCGCGCTGCGCGTGCTGGTGCGGTCCGGACACCAGGTCATCTGCGACGCCTCGGCCCACATGTGCACGGTGGAGCTCCAGATCGGCGGCGGTGCTCTCGGGGATCACGTTCCGCACCCTCCCCGGCTCGCGCGGATTGCTGAGCGCGGAGCAGGTCGCGGCCGCGCTCGGGCCCGGGGCCGTAGACGTGCGATCGGTCGACCTAGTCGCGATCGAGAACACCCACCAGGTGGGTGGCGGCACGCCTCAGCCGCTCGCCGATGTAGCGGCGATCGCCAAGGCCTGCGATGACGCCGGCAAGCCCTTGTACCTCGATGGCGCCAGGATCTTCAACGCCTGCGAGGTCACCGGCGCCCGGGTAGCCGACTACGCCGCGCACGCGACCGCGATGATGTTCTGCCTGTCCAAGGGGCTCGGCGCACCGGTCGGCTCGATGCTGGTCGGCGACGCCGAGTTCATCAGGGAGGCACGTCTGCTGAAAGTCCTGTTCGGCGCCGGGTGGCGGCAGGCTGGCGTGCTGGCGGCGGCCGGTCTCATCGCCCTTGAGGAGGGCCCGGAACGGCTGGCGACCGATCACGAGAACGCCCAGGTGCTGGCGCGGGGCGTAGCCGACTTGCTGCCGGGTTCGGTCGACCCGGCGGCGGTCCCCACCAACATCGTTTTCGTCGATGTGGCTGGGACCGGCCGGACGCCGGCCGAGTGGACCGCCCGGCTCGCCGCCGAGGGTCTGCTCGTCGGCGTGGTGGCGGGGAAGGTGCGGATGCTGACCCACCGCGACGTCGACAGCACCGACATCGCCGCCGCGCTGGCCGCCTGGAAGCGCGCCGCGGCCGGCTAGGCCCGCAGCCCAGCGGTCTGCCGTCTACCGCGGCCAAGCGGCTCGCCACAACTCAGGTTTGACCGCGCACCGCAGGACACCGGCAGCCAGCAAGCCGGCCATGATCAGCAGGGCGTACCGCGCGGACAGGTACTGCAGCAACAGACCGCTGACGGCAAGCCCGAGCGGCATCCCGATCGTCAGCAGCGTCAGGACGGCGGCGACGACCCGGCCACGCTCGGCCGCAGGCGCCTGCCGCAGGATCAGCACGTCGACGAGCACCCGGATCGAAGGCACGCCGAGCATCGCGACGAACAGCAGCCCGGCCATCCACCACGGCCCGTACGGCACAGCGAGCAGGGCCAGCAAAGGCACCATCAGTCCGCACACCGCGATCATCAGCACACCTGGACGAAGCTTGTGCAGCGGGCGAACCAGGGCAGCGCCAACCAGGCCGCCGACGGCAGCGCTGCCTAGGGCGATGCCGATCTGCGTCGACGGCACCGACTGCTGACGCAAGATCACCACGGCGATCAAGCCGAATCCGGCGCCGATCGCGTTGACGCAGGCCAGCAGCGTCGCGGTCGCCCGCAGGACGGGATCGCCCCAGATGGCCTTGATCCCGGCGAGCATGCCCGACCGCTCGCTGTCGGTGGCGTCCGGCGCGTCCTGCGCCGCCTTGGCTGGGGTGCGGTCAGGCTCGGCTCTCACGATCAGCGCGCTCGTGACAGACAGCGCGAAGGAGCCGACGATGAACAGGAACGGCACCGCGTGCGCTAGGGCCCGAAGCCCGTACAGGGCTCCGGCCAGCGGCGGGCCAGCTAGCTCGGCTCCGTTGATGCGCACCTCATCCTGGGTGAGGGCGGTAGTCAGCTGTTCCTTCGGGACGACGGTCCTGATCATCAGCATCCGAGCCGCGCTGGCCACCGGCTGCCCGGCGCCCAGCAGCACAGCGGCGATCAGCAGCAACGGCAGGCTTAGCCACCCGAATACGAGCGCGGCCACGATCGCGCAGGTCACCAGCGCCCGGCCGGCCTCAGCCAGGATCAGCAGCCAGCGCGGGCTCCTGCGGTCAGCCAGCTGCCCCGCGGGAAGCCCGGCCACGATCATGCCGACGGCCTGCGCCGCCGCGAAGAAGCCCGCGTCGGCGGGTGAGCCAGTTACTCCGAGTATCGCCAGCGGGTAGGCAACGTCGGCAACAGAAAGCCCGAGCGTCGACGCGGCCGATCCGGCCCAGAGCGTCTGAAACGCCTTATTGCGCCGCAGCGGCATGTTGACCGGTGCGACAGCGGCCAGTTGACCGGCGGCCTCCACCCCGGCGGTCCCGACAGCAATCGTCTCGGTCATCGCGGCCTCCCTCAGCCTCGTGGTTCACGACCACGCAGATGTTCACTCCAACGCAATCGTTCATGTATACGTGAATGATTGCATTGGCGTGAACATATGGCAAGATGGACTCGTGACCGAAGCCGACCTCGCCGCACTGGCCAGCGACCAGCCCCAGAAACCGGTGCGCGCCGTGTCCGACGTGGAGACGCTGCGGGCGCTCGCCGATCCAATCAGGTTGCGGATCCTTTCGACGCTCATGCGTCGCGGCGCCGGGGCTTTGCCGGTGATGTCGGTCAAGGAAATAGCCGCCGACCTCGACGAGCCGCAAACCAAGCTGTACCGGCACGTCAAGCAGCTCGAGGCGGTCGGCCTGATCAAGGCGGTCACAACCCGGGTGGTGTCCGGCATCGTCGAGCACAGGTATCAGGCCTGCCAGAACGACCTGATGCTCGGCGCGACGCTCACCGAGACCCAGAGAGTCAGCGCCGAGGCCGAGGCTGCCGTCGCGGCCGTACTTGAGCTGTACCGCAGTCAGTTCTTCGCCGCGCACCGGGCGGGCTTGATCGCCGCCGAAGGATCGGCTGCGCCGGAACGCGAGCCGCACCGAAAGACGATGCTGAGCATGAGCGTGACCAAGGTGCCGGCGGCAAAGGCAGCGGAAGTCCGCGAGCGGTTGCAGCAGGTGCTCGATGACCTAACCCAGGCCGAGGCGGACGCCGCCGACGACCCGGACGCCATAACGGTCAACGTCCTGCTGGGCTACTTCAGCCCCGACGAGACAAGCTAGCTCCTTCCTGCGCCCTCCACTCCCCGCACCCATGGACCGTTGCTGCCGTTGGGTTGTACAGCGTGGGCCCCTTGCTGTCGTTATGGCGACGTCGTGGGCCCCTAGCTGTCAGCGGACACCCGCCGGAGGCGCCCGAGCGGGCGGCGTTAGCGGACACGGCTCGGGTGTGTCTCGTCTAGCCGCGGACTCAGCCGACGCTGGAGCGCGGCGATCGCCAGATCCACCGCTTGAGATAGCTGCTCGGCGTCGAAGGCTGGTTCCTGGCCCGGGCGGTCGAGATCGATGGGTTCCGAGCCGACCGCGTCGCGCGCCTGAGCGACCGCCAGGCTCAATGTCACCGGGCCAGGCCGGTCGCCGCGGACCCGGATCGTCGCGGCGGCATCGAACAACGCGCGAGCGACCGCCGCTTGGTGCGGATCGGCCAGGCACACCAGGGCGGCGCTCTCCAGGCCCGTCGCCATTGGGAACGTAAAGGTCAGCGACCTCGCGGCGGTGAGAGCATCGAGCGCTTTCGCCGCGGCGGCAGCGATGTCGCCGCGGGCCAGCAGCGCCCTCGTCAGCACGCACCGGATCAGCGGTATTTCCCGCTCGATGCCGAGGTCGGCGGCTTCGGTGTCGGCGACGGTGCCCAGATCCACGGCCGCGTCCATGTCACCGTCCGCCAGCGCGACTCCGGCCGCAACCGTCAGCAGCACCACCCTGGCAATCCGCCGCGAGTCGGCCAGCATCGGCATCGCCTCGGCCACGTAGCCGCGAGCGGTCTCGACGTCGCCGACCTGCCAGCACACCGTCGCCGCGGTCGGGAGTGTCGCCGCGAGCTGCTCATCCGACCCGGCCGAACGGCACAGTTCAATCGCCTGCACCGCGAAGCCAACGGCGGCCGCGTCACCACGCTCCGCGAGCACGCAGCCCATTCCCATGATGGCGGCGACCTGAAGGTTTGCGCCGAACTGGGCAGCCGCCTCGATCGACCGGCGAACGAAGTCGAGCGCCTGGCTGCCGCGATCGGAGTCATCGGCGAGGCCGCCAAGATAGATCAACGCCCTAGCGGCGTAGACGTCGACTTGCCCGGAGAGCATCTGGACCGCCATCTCAAGCTCACGTACGGCGGCGGCGGTGTCGCCCGACCAGTAGCTCAGGTAACCGAGCGCGTACGCGGCGTGGGCTAGCCCCGGCGGTGCCGGAGTTTGCCCCGGCGGCGAGCCCGCGAGCAGCCTCGACAGCCAGAACCTGCCCTCGGCCACGTTGGTGGCGGCCCAATAGCGGTGCAGGCGAAACCCGAGCTCCAGCCCGGCCCCCGCAGCAAGCCGACCGTCGATGGCTGCCGCCAGCAGCGAGCGCACCTGAGGCAGCACCTCGCCGACTGGCTCAAGGTAAGGCTCGGGCGGCGCGCTCGGTTCGCCCGGCACAATGGCTAGCACGGCGGCGGCGAGCCGCTCCATGGTCGATCTCGCCTCTCCGGACTCCTCAAGCAAGTCACGGGCTAGCCGGTGCAGGTCGTCGTCCTGGTGGTACCGCCAGCGCGGACCCGACCGGTCGACCGCGAGCAAACCGCGCGCGGTCAGCTCGCGCAGGATCCTGACGATCCTGACCGGCGGTATCGCCTCATCCGCGACGACATCCCGCGCCAGCGGGAGCGCCACCTGACCGTCGAGCACGCCGAACCGCCTGAACACGGTCGCCTCGTCCCGGTCGAGCAGGGCATAACTGCTCAGCGCCACGCCGCGCAGCCAGTCCTGGCCTTCGGCGACCAGGTCGGGAAGCTGATCGAGCAGATCAGCGACCGACATCGCGGCAAGCTGGGCCGCCGCCAGCTCAAGCGCCAGCGGCAGTCCGCCGCAGCGGCGGCACAACTCGACCACGAACGGGACGGTCGCCTCGTCGACGGTGAGCTGCCCGCCACCAACCCTGGCCCGGTCGGCTAGCAGCCGCACCTGCGGACTTCGGGCCAGGTCAGCCGCAACTGGAGGGACCGCCCGCGACACGCCCGCGATTCCTCCGGCCCCCGACCCAGGGAGCGGCAGCGGCTCGATCGCGATGACAAGCTCGGCCTCGACCGCGAGCGGCACCCGGCTGGTCACCAGCACCGACAGCGTCGGGCAGCGCTCAAGCAGGCCGGTCACCAGCGACGCCGCTCCATCGACAACGGCCTCGCAGCCATCGATGACCAGCAACGCCCGGCCGAGCGGAGCGAAGTGATCCGCCAGCAGCTTGGCCGGATCACCTGTGCCCACCGGCAGCCCGAGCGCCACCGCCACCGCCCCGGTGACGAGCTCGTCCTGGAAGACCGGCGCTAGTGAGACCCAGGACTTGCCGCCAGCGAACTCCGCCGGCACCGCGACCTGGAGCGCGAGCCTGGATTTCCCCACTCCTCCAGGACCGGCCACGGTCACCAGCCCGGGGCTGCGCAGCGCACCCGCCAGGTCGCCAACTTCCGCTTCCCGGCCGAAAAATGCCGACGCGACCTGTGGCAGCCGAGCCGAGCCAACGCTCTGGTCGGCCCCTATCGCCGTCAGGTACAACTCCACGGTCTCCGGAGCCGGATCGACGCCAAGCTGATCGGCCAGCACCCGACGGCACGCCTCGTAGGCGAGCACCACTCCCGCTCGGTCACCGCCCCGTTGCAGCGCGCGGATCAGCGCTCGGTGCGACCGCTCGTCGAGCGGGTTCGCCGCGACGGCGCGGCGGCCAGTCGCCACGGCCAGAGCATGATCACCGAGCCCGCTGGCCGCCCTCGCGACAATGTCAAGCGCCTGCAGCGCCACCGCATCCGCCTGAGCTCGGTGCGGGTCGAGCCAGTTCCCGTCTTCGCCGGGCAGCAACTGCTCGGCGGACAGTAAAGTCAGCGGCTCAGCCGCTTGTACTGCCGCCTCGTGCCTGCCCTGGTCCGCCAGCGCCGACGCGGCCCTGAGCGCTGCGGCCGCCTCGCGGCTATCGACATCGACGCCCGCGGCGAGCGCGTATCCGGACGGCGTGGTGACGATCACCCGGTCCCCGCCAGCGCCGACGGTCGCGAGCGCGGCCCGAAGAGCCCTGATCGTGCCGCGCAACGCGGCCGGCCAGGTCGGCGGCTGCTCAGCGGGCCAGATAATCTCGGCCAGCCGGTCGGCGGGCAGCGGCGCGGGCGCGAGCGCCAGCGCGACGAGCGCGAGCCGGGCCCGCCGGCCGCCCAGCGCGCGACCGGAGATCGCGACCCCGCCGCAACTAACCGTGACGGTGCCGAACACGCTGATCCGCACGCCAGCGCGACCTGGGCCATCCGAGCTATCCAGGCTATCCTCCGGTGCGCCGTCGCCAGGCCACGCTTCCGAGGTCGCCTCCGACGTCTCCCCCGCCATTACACAGACGTTACGCCGCCCCGGTGTACTCCAGGCAGGACATGTGCTGAATCAGGTCTGATCGCGGCCCCTAGTGCCCCTGGTTTCCCGCACGACCCACGACCTGCTTGGAGGCCCTATGCCTGCTTCACGAATCCTGACCGTGGCTGCCGCCGCGGCGGCGATCGTCTCGCTCGGCGCCGCCGGAGTCGCCGTCGCGGCCTCAAGGCACGCATCAGGGCCGGTCCCAGCCGCCAAGCCAGGGCGCACGGCGAACCCGATCACGCTCGACAACAACGTGGAACTGAGCGGCTACGACGCCGCCACCGACCCTTCGGGCACCACGTACGTCGGCTGGATCTCCGACAAGAACAACAAGGGCCGCAAGGTGCACTTGTGCACGCTGCCCGCCGGCGCCAGGCGATGCAAAGGCGGGGTCCAGGCGATCGATTCCCTCGGCGACTCATCGGCGGAGGGCCTGCGGGTCCTGGTCACCTCGACCGACGAGGTGAACCTTGTCTGGTTCCACGACACCACCGCATCCGTGATGGGTCCCCAGGGCGGCGAACTGGCTACCGCCACGTCAGACGCCGGCGGACCGCTCTCATCGGCCTTCGACATGGGCAGCGCTCCGAGCTTCGGTTCGCTGCTCGACGCCAGGCTCGGCCCAGGCGATGCGATCTGGACCGTCGCCGGGCCACCGGCAGGCAAGACCGGCGTCCAGGTTCGCACGGACCTGGAGAACCCGATGAACATGCTCATCGCTCTCAAGACCCCCTACATCGTCGGCGCGGCGAGGCTGCGCTTCCACGGCGACACCGCCGTGCTGGCGATCCAGAAGTTCGGCGCGATCACCGCGCCGGTCGCCTACGCCGCCAGCAAGAACGGCAAGTGGACGGCGTTCCGCAAGCTCGCGCACACCTGGACATCGGACGCGACGCTCGGCCTGACCGGCACGTCGTCCGGCGTCCGGCTGATCACGAGCGTGAACAACGCCAACTACTTCCCGGTCGTGTGGAGCTGGAACGGGAACACGTTCACCCGCCCGACCCTGACCGGAGACTTCAGCCACTGCTCGCCGAGCAGCCACGACGTCGTCGCAGACAACAGCGGACGCGTCGCCGACGTGTCCGTCGAGTGCGGCAACGTCGCGATCGCGAACCTGCCAGATACCAGGCACGCGGCGGTCATCAGGTTCAAGGCGGGCGGCACGTTCGCCGGCGGCGACCCGCAACTGACCACGACTCCACGCGGGAAGGGCTGGGTGATCTGGTCGATCGAGTCGAACGTGGCGAACAAGCTGCTGGTCGCCCCCGTGCTGCTGCCCGGGCTGGACGTCACGGCGGCCAGGACCGCCCGCGCCAACCGCGTGGTCGTCACCGGGCCGACCTCGTGCCTGCCGCCGGTCGACATCGCGGTCGGTGTCAAGGGCCACCCGGCCAAGCACTGGCACGTGGTCGGCAGCGTGCTCCGCCTCGGCAGCACAGTCCTGCACTCCACGACCCTGCGCGGCGCCACTCTCAAACCCGGATCGCGCTACACCTTGTCCGGCACGGTCCGATTCGCCGACGGCGGCACCCGCGTAGCCGTCACCTCGACGCTCAGCTTCCGGTCTTGTCCTAGCGCCTGACCGGCTCGACCCCCGATTCCCTTGGAGGAAACCTTGTCCGCATCACGAAGACTTCTGACCGTCGCGTTCGCCGCAGCGGCCGCGATCGGCCCGCTCACCGCGTCCTACGCCGCTATCGCGGCACCCGTGGCGCGGGGCGCAGGGCTAGTCCCGGCCGCCGCCCCGGGACTTACCGCCCGCCCGATCACGCTCGACGATGGCGCCGAGTTCAGCGGTTACGACATCGCCAGCGACAAGGCTGGCCGGGCCTACATCGGCTGGATCTCCGACAAGTCCGGCCAGCTTCGCAAGGTGCATCTGTGCGCCTTGCCCCCTGGAGCGCGGCGGTGCGCTGGCGGCATCCAGACGATCGACGCGATCGGCGATTCGACCGCCAACGGCCTCCGGGTGCTGGTGACCCCCGGCGGCAAGGTGACGCTGGTGTGGCAGTACGCCACGGTGGCTTCGGAGAACGGGCCGCAGGGCGACGAGATCGCGATCGCTACGTCTCAGGCCGGCGGAAAGCTGTCGCCTGGCGCAGGCGTGGCCACCGCCCCCAGCTTCGGCACCCTGCTCGACGCGACGTTCGGCCCGAACGGAAGCATCTGGGTCCTCAGCGTAGGTTCCGGCCTGCTCAAAGTTCAGGTCAGGCCTGGCCTGTCCAATCCTTTCGTAAATGTAAAGACCCCCTACCTCATCGGCACCGCCCGGCTGCGATTCAAGGGCAGCACCGGAGCGCTGGCAATCCAAAAGGGCGGCGCGATCTCGACGAATATCGACTTCGCGACCGTCCGCAACGGGAAATTCTCCGCCTTCCACCGGCTTGCGCACACCTGGACGGGCGCCGCCGACATAGGCTTGACCAGCACAACGTCAGGGATTCGCCTGGTCACCAGCGAGGCCAATGCTAACTATCACCCGGTGGCGTGGAGCTGGACCGGCAATGACTTCGGCCGGCCTACCCTCACCGGAGACTTCAACGCCTGCGCACCGTCCAGCCACGATCTCGTGTCGGACGCCAGCGGCCGAGCCGCCGACGCGTCGATCGAGTGCAGCGATCTCGCGGTCGCGGACATGGCGGACACCAGGCACGCCGCGGACTTCCGGTTCGATGTGCACGGCACGTTTGCGGGCGGCGAGCCGCAGCTCACCACGACTCCTCGCGGCCAGGGCTGGGTTGCCTGGTCGATCGAGTCAAAGGTGGCGAACAAGCTGCTGGTCGCGCCCATCCGGCTGCAGGGCCTGGACGTCACGGCTGCCAAGACCATCCGCGGCAACCGCGTGGTCGTCACCGGACCGGCGTCGTGCCTGCCGCCGGTCGACATCGCGGTCGGCGTCAAAGGCCACCCGGCGAAGCATTGGCACGTCGTCAGCAGCGTGCTCAGGCTCGGCAGCACGGTCCTGCACTCAAGGACTCTGCGCGGCGGCACTCTGAAGGCCGGTGCCCGCTACACCCTGTCCGGCACGGTCCGGTTCGCCAATGGCGCCGCCCGCGTCACGGTCACCGCGACGCTGAGGTTCCGGTCTTGCCCTAGCGCCTGACCGGGTGCGGCGACATCGGGCCAGCTAATAACGGCTGCGCTGGCCCGATGTCGCATCCGCTCCCTATGATGAGTCTGCGGGCCAGCCCCCCAGCCTGCGCAGATAGCCATATCGGCGGTAATAAAAGGGGCAGGTGAGCAGCGTGACGCACAAGGCAGTCAAGGCCCAGAGCGAGACGGCCAAAAAGACAAACGCCTATCAGCCCGAACGCACAGCGCCCGGCCTCTCGACCATCCCATCTGACCGCCGCCGGTTCATGATGGCAGGTGCCGCGCTCGGCGCCGGTGCCCTCGTCGAGCGAGGCGTGTCCGGCACCCGGCTGGTCTCGCTGACCGGCGCCCGTCCGGCCACTGGCCCGACCAACGCCGACTGGGCCATGCTGCGGAGCAAGCTCTCCACCCATACGCTGAGCCGTCCGGGCGATCGGTCCTATCAGCTAGCCCACCAGCTATTCGACCCGCGCTTTGACTTCCTGCACCCGTCGGGCATCGCCTACTGCGGCAACGCCACCGACGTGAGCACCTGCTTGGCCTTCGTCAAGAAGTTCAAGCTGCGGTTCCGGGTCAGGTCAGGCGGGCACAGCTACGCGGGCTGGTCGAGCCTGGACGGCGGCCTGGTCATCGACGTCAGCAAGATCAATCACTTCCAGGTGGGGAACGGCACGATCACGGTCGGCGCCGGCCTCGACCTGATCCACCTCTACGAGAACCTCGCCGCCCACGGCCTCGCCATCCCAGGCGGCTCGTGCCCGACGGTCGGCCTCGCCGGGCTCGCGCTCGGCGGCGGCATCGGCGTGCTGTCCCGCCAATACGGCCTGACCTGCGACGCCATCGAGTCACTGCAGATCGTCACGGCCGACGGCGCAGTGCTGAATTGCAACGGAACCCAGCACACCGATCTGCTCTGGGCTAGCAAGGGCGGCGGTGGCGGCAACTTCGGCGTGGCCACGTCGTTCACGCTGCGTACCCACCGGCTGAGCGGTCTGGTGGTGTTCTTCCTGCAGTGGCCGTTCGCCCGGGCCAACCGGGTGATCAGCGGGTGGCAGTCGTGGGCCCCGCACGGACCCAGTGAGCTGTGGTCGAACATGCACTTGAGTTCGGGGTTCGGCGGGACACCGCAGATCAGTGTCGGCGGCACCTGGCTCGGCACCGTCGCGGGAGCCAACCAGACGATCCGTTCGCTTATTGCCAGGATCGGCGCCCAGCCATCTTTCATCTCCGTTGTTCATAAGACTTTCCTGCAGGCGATGCTCTACGAAGCCGGCTGCAGCAACCTAACGGTGACGCAATGCAACACCACGCCGGGCGGAGTGTTGCCGAGGGTGCCGTCATTCGCCAAGTCGGACTTCTTCACCGACCGGCTATCGGGCAGCGGCATCCAGGCCGCGATCAACGCGATCGAGCTGGCGGGCGGGGTGCGCGGCCCGCAGGGCGGCGGCGCTGCGATCGCGTTCGACGCCCTGGGCGGGGCGGTGAACCAGGTACGTCCGCAGGCGACGGCCTTCGTGCACCGCGACGCGCTGTGGGACATCCAGTACTCGACCTCGTGGACGTCGCCGGGCTCGGCGAGCGGCGTCGCCAACGCGCACCGCTGGCTCCGCGACGCCTACGCGGACCTGCATCCGCACGCGAACGGTCAGGCGTACCAGAATTACATCGACCCCGATCTGAAGAACTGGCGGCAGGCGTACTACGGCGCAAACTATCCCAGGCTGTCGCGAATCAAGCACAGATACGACCCGCACAACCTGTTCAACTTCCCGCAGTCGATCACGTAACCGGGTCCCGCCCGGGTCGCATCCCGGTCGCGGCTCTGCGCCGCTCTCCCCGGCCGCCCTCGGCCGCGGCTCTGCGCCGCTCTCCCCGCCCGCCCTCGGCCGCGGCTCTGCGCCAAAACTGGAACGTGTTCTAGTATTGGCGCAGGGAGGCGGCATGGGAGCGGATGATCTTGAGTTCGACGTCGTGGTGTGCGGGAGCGGCGCGGCCGGGATGACCGCGGCGCTGACCGCCGCGCGGCGCGGGCTGAGCGCGCTCGTGATCGAGAAGGCCGACCGGTACGGCGGCTCCACGGCTCGTTCTGGCGGCGGTGTCTGGGTTCCCTGCAACTCGGTGCTCAAGCGGGCTGGCGTCAAAGACAGTCCGGAGCAGGCGGCCGCCTACCTGGCGCACGTGGCCGGCGACGGGGTCGATGAGGCCAGGCAGCGGGCGCTGCTTGAGCACGGGCCGGAGATGCTTGACCTGGTGCGTTCCGCCGGGCCGCTCGATTTTGCCTGGGTGCCCGGGTACGCCGACTACTACCCGGAGGCTCCAGGGGGCCTGGCCAGCGGCCGGAGCGTCGAGCCGCGCCTGTTCGACGGCCGCGTCCTCGGCGCCGAGCTTGGTCATCTCAACCCGCCGTACCTGCCCGCTCCGGCCGGCGTCACGATCACTCAGTACGACTACCGGTGGCTGAGCCTGGGCACCCGCCATCCCCGCGCGATCTGGGTAGCGGCCAAGGTCGCGATCCGGACGGCGCGGACCAAGCTGACGCGCCGCCGCCCGCTCAGCCTCGGCCAGGCGCTCGCGGCCGGCTTGCGGGTCGGGCTACTGGGGGCCCGGGTGCCGGTCTGGCTTTCGACGCCAATGACGGGCCTCGTCGTCGACGACGGCAAGGTGACAGGGGTTAATGCGACCCGCGACGGCTCGCCGATCACGATCAAGGCCAGGCGCGGTGTGCTCGTCGCCACCGGAGGCTTCGAGCGCAACGCGGCCATGCGGGCGCAGTACCAGCGCCAGCCGATCGGAACCGACTGGACGGTCGGCTCGCCCGGCAACACCGGCGATGGCATCATCGCCGGACAGCATGCCGGGGCCGGGCTCGACCTGATGGACGACGCGTGGTGGGGCCCGTCCATTCCGCTGACTGGCGGGCCGTACTTCTGCCTGGCCGAGCGGTCGCTGCCTGGTTGCATCCTGGTCAACGCCGCTGGCCAGCGGTTCGTGAACGAGGCCGCGCCGTACGTCGACGCCGTGCACGCGATGTATGACCGGCACACCGACGACAAGCCGCACATCCCGGCCTGGCTGGTCACCGACCAGCGGTACCGCAACAACTACGTGTTCGCCGGACTGCCGCCGCGCAAGTCGCTGCCGCGTCGGTGGTACGCCGCTGGCACAGTGTTCCGCGCCGAGACCATGGCCGAGTTGGCCGCCCAGATCGGAGTCGCGGGCGACGGACTGGCCGAGACCGTGGAGCGCTTCAACGGCTTCGCCCGGTCAGGCAAGGACGAGGATTACGGGCGAGGCGACTCCGCGTACGACCGGTACTACGGGGACCCGCGTTGCCGGCCGAACCCTAACCTGGCCCCGCTGGGTATGCCGCCGTTCTACGCGATCAAGATCGTCCCCGGGGATCTCGGCACGAAGGGCGGCCTGCGCACCGACGAGCGGGCGCGCGTGCTGAAGCTGGACGGCAGCCCGATCCCCGGCCTGTACGCGGCCGGGAACGCCAGCGCCGCGGTCATGGGCCACAGCTACGCCGGCGCGGGCGCGACGATCGGCCCGGCAATGACGTTCGGCTACATAGCAGTCCTAGACATGGCGGGCGCCACCCCCTGAGGTCCCCGCCCCCTCCGCCGCACCGAAGATCCCACCCGACCAACAGCAGCTAAGGCCCCACGCTGCCGCTCTAGCGACGCTCTAGCGACAGCTTGGGGCCAACGCTGGCCCCGCCTCCGCCTCCGCCTGCGCAGCTAGGGGCCCAGGACGCTGCCATAGCGACAGTAAGGGTCCCACGCTGTTCAGGCGCCGGTGAGGATTAGGCCGCTGGTGGGGACGCCGGTGCCGGCCGTGACGAGGACCGGGCCGTCGCCTGGGATCTGGTTCACGGCTGTGCCGCGTACTTGCCTGACGGCCTCGGCGATGCCGTTCATGCCGTGGATGTAGGCCTCACCTAGCTGGCCGCCGTGCGGGTTCAGCGGGAGCCGCCCGCCGACCTCGATCGCGCCGTCCGCCATGAAATGCCGTGCCTCGCCCCGCCCGCAGAAGCCGAGTTCTTCGAGTTGCATCAGCACGTAGGGGGTGAAGTGGTCGTACAAGATCGCGGTCCTGACATCGGCCGGGCCGACGCCGGCCTGGTGCCATAGCTGCCTGGCCACGACGCCCATTTCGGGTAGCCCGGTCATGTCGTCGCGGTAGTAACTGGTCATCGTGAACTGGTCGCGGCCGCTCCCCTGCGCGGCCGCGGCGACCACCACGGGGTCGGCCCGCAGGTCCGCGGCCCGCTCCAGGCTGGTCACCACGATCGCCACCGCGCCGTCGCTTTCCTGGCAGCAGTCGAGCAGTCGCAACGGCTCGGTGATCCACCGCGAGGCCTGATGCTCGGCCAGGGTGATCGGCCGCTGGTAGAACCACGCGTTCGGGTTGGTCGCCGCGTGCTTGCGGTCGGCGACCGCGACTACTCCGAAGTCGGCGCTGGTCGCGCCGTAGACGTGCATGTACCGGCGGGCCATCATCGCGACCGTGCCCGCCGGGGTGGACAACCCCATCGGGTAGTGCCAGCCGTTGTCGATGCCAGACGACGTCGGCGCGGTCGTGGCGCCGACCGAGACCTGGCCGAACCTCCGGCCCGACCGCTCGTTCATCGCCCGGTAGCAGACCACGACGTCGGCCGCCCCGGTGACAACCGCCATCGCGGCCTGGTGGACGGTCGCGCACGCGGCCCCGCCGCCGTACCCGACCTGGGCGAAGAACGTCAGTTCGTTGACGCCGAGTTCGCGGGCGACGGCGACCTCGGCGTTGCTGTCCATGGTGAACGTGGCGAACCCGTTGACGTCGGCTGGCTTGAGGCCGGCGTCGGCCAGCGCGGCGAGCACCGCCTCGGCGGCCAGTCGCAGTTCGCTGCGTCCAGAGTTCTTGGAGAACTCGGTCGCGCCGATCCCGGCGATCGCGGCGGTGCGCGCGGTCACTTGTGGCTCCCCGGGGCGTTCCTGGAGGCCGTGCCCCCGGGCCAGCCCGGGATATCGACCCGCACAGTACTGGTCACGTGGCTGCCGAGGCTGCACGTGCCGATCACCGCCACCTCGTAGCAGTCGGCATCCTCGGTTACCGTGTGCTCGGTTACCTCGCCGGAGAACGTCAGCGTGTCGCCGGCGTAGCACGGCGCGCCGAGCCGGATCGAGATCGAGCGCAAGATCGACTGCGACCCGGCCCAGCCGGACACGAACCGCTGGACGAGGCCGGTGGTGGTCAAGATGTTGACGAAGATGTCCTTGCTGCCGCTGGCAACCGCGAAGTCCCTGTCATGGTGAACAGCGGTGAAATCCCTGGTCGCCAGCGCCGAAGCGATCACGAACGTCGTGCTCACATCGATTCTCAACGGCGGCAACTCGACTATCTGTGAGCCTGACCTGGTCGGCCGCCAGGCCGGCAAGGTCAGCTCGTCGTCCACCTTGATGAAGTCCACCTCGACCGGCATGCCGATCTTCACCTGTCCGGGCTCGATCGCCGGTCAGCTCGGCGAGTACCCGGACGCCCTCAGTCAGTTCCACCAGGGCGATCACGATCGGCAGCCGCTTACCTGGCACCGGCGGGTGATGATGCACCACGTAGCTGAACACCTCGCCGGTGCCAGCGGCTACGACATATTTGGGGTTCGGCGAGCCGCAGTCCATGCACATCGGGCCGGGCGGATGCCGAAGCGCCCCGCAGTCGCGGCAGCTCTGAATCCGCAGTTCGCCGACGGCTGTGCCCGCCCAGAAGAACGCCGTATCGGGCGAGATGACCGGCCGCATCGGCGGACCGAGGTCCGGCTCGGGCTGCTTCACAGGCTTCGCGTCCTCGCCCGGTCGAGGCGGGCGAAACTTGAGTATCCGGAAGTCCATCGTCGCGACCGGCTCATCACCGCTGTACCAGGTGCTGCGCGTGGTGAAGAACCACCCCTCGCCCAGCGCCGTGCGCTTCGGGCCGACGAGGTCACTAAGGCTGGACCTGACAGTGAGCCGCTCTCCGTGCCGCAAATACCGGTGATAGACCTGATCGCAGTTAGTCGCGACCACGGACGTGTACCCGGCGTCGTTCAGCGCCGAGACCATCAGCCCGGTCGGGTCGGTCCGCGTCTCGTCGCGACGCTGACCTTGCATCGTCCACACCTGGATCATGGCCGGCGGCGCGACCAGGCCCCCGTGGACCGACGCGGCGGCGAACTCGGGGTCGGTATAGACGGGGTTCGCGTCGCCGATCGCCTCGACCCAGTTCTCGATGATCGGCAGGTTCACCGGATCGCGGGCTAGCCGCGGCTCAGACTCGCCGGTCGCGGCAATCCGCTCCCCGGCCTCACCGAGCCAGCCCGTCTCAATCACTCCCGCTCCTTCGTGCCGTCGCAATGATCTTGGAAGATAGAGTCCGGTATACGCACTCAATCTTCCAAGATCACGGTAACAACGCTGTGCGCCAACGACGGGGACACTAGCTTCACCGCGGTACTCGGGGCAGACCGAGCCCAGCCGTCGCGATCAGTTCGCGCTGCACCTCGTTGACGCCGCCGCCGAACGTCAGCACCAGGTTGCGCTTGATCTGCACGTCCAGCCAGCGCATGAGGTCGGCGGTAGCCTGGTCGGCCGGGTCGCCATGCCGCCCGACCAGGTCAGCGAGCATCTGGCCGAGCCGCTGGATCCTGACCGATGAGTACACCTTGGTGACCGAGGCGTCCGCAATCCGCACGGTCTCGGCGACAGCGACCTGCCAGTTCAGCAGCTCGTTGACGCGCAGGCTGGCCCGCACCTCGGCGAGCGCCCTCGCCGCGTCGGGGAGGTCGGCGATCGGCTTGCCGTCCGGCCCGGGCGTGGCCTGAGCCCAGGCGTGGACGCTGTCGTGCAGGGCGCCGAGCCGGCCCGCCGGACCGAGCATCACCCGTTCGTGGTTGAGCTGGGTCGTGATCAGCCGCCAGCCCGCGTTCTCCGCCCCGATTCGCATGCTCACCGGGACCCGGACGTCGGAGTAATAGGTCGCGTTCACGTGGTGCGCGCCGTCGGCCGTGATGATCGGCGTCCACGAGAACCCGGGGTCGGTCGTGTCCACGATCAGGATCGAGATCCCCTTGTGCTTGGGAGAGTCGGGGTCTGTGCGGCAGGCCAGCCAGATGTAGTCCGCGTCATGTGCTCCGGTGGTGAAAATTTTCTGGCCGTTGACCACGTACGTATCGCCATCTCGCACCGCCCTGGTCGTGAGCGACGCCAGGTCGGTGCCCGCACCAGGCTCGGTGTAGCCGATCGCGAAATGCACGTCGCCCGCCAAGATCCTGGGCAGGAACATCGCCTTCTGCTCAGCCGTACCGAACTCCTGCAGCGTCGGCCCGACGGTCTGCAACGTGACCGCGGGCAGCGGAACGTCGGCCCTGGCCGCCTCGGACACGAAGATCTGCTGTTCGATCTGGCCGAACCCCCGGCCCCCGTACTCAACCGGCCACCCGACGCCGAGCCAGCCGTCGCTGCCCATCCGGCGGATCAGCCGCCGGTACACCTCGCCGTGCCGGTCGGTCAGCATCGCCGCCCGCTCCGCAGGCGGAATCAAGGTCGCGAAGTAACCGCGCACCTCGTCGCGCAACGCCCGCTGCGACTCGTCCAGCTCAATGAACATCGTCACCCCCAACAAAAATCCCCGCTATCCGATTATCCGCTATCCGATTATCCGCTATCCGATTATCCGAAATGCGATAATCCAATTTCGGATTATCGGATATCGTTAGGCGATCGAGTCGGTAATCAGGGCCGCCTACGAACCTGGCTAGGTCGCTGATCATCGACGAGTAGCGGTGCAACGGATACTCGACATCAAGGCCAATGCCGCCGTGCAAGTGATGGCAGGTGCGCGCCGCCTCGGGCGCTTCGCGGGCCAGCCAGTAGGCCGCGACGTCGACGTCCTCGGTGGCGTCGAGGCCAGCGGCCAGCCGCCAGCATGCCGACTGGGCGGCCAGGTGCAGCGTCCTGCTGGCGACGTAGACATCGGCTATCTGCTGGGCTACCGCCTGGAACGTGGCTAGGGGCTTGCCGAACTGTTCGCGACTGGCGACGTAGCGGGCGGTGAGGTCGAGCGCCCCGGCGATCGCGCCGTCGGCCATCGCCGCGGCACCGGCCGAAGCGAGCCGATAAAGGTCGTCGACGGGTTCCCCACCGCCAACCTCCCTGGCGCCGGGACCGGCCCCGAGGACACCGGCGATCGGCGCGGCCTCCAGCCGGACGGTGTACTCGGGCCCGTCCCCAGAGGCTGGCGTCCGGGTGACCTCCACGCCGTCAGCCGCCGGGTCGACGATAACCACAGCCCGGCCCCCGCCGGTGATCGCGACCGGCACCAGCAGCCAGCGGGCCCGCACCGCATAGGGAACGCCAACCTTCGTGCCCGTGACCGTCCCCGCGCGGCCGCCGTCGGTCAGGGCCGCGGTTGTCGCGGGCGCGAACGGCATAGGCGTGGACGTCTCCCTGACCGCGGCGGACAAGATCGTCTCACCGGTCCCGACTCCGGCAAGCACCCGTTCCTGCAGGTCACGACTGCCCCACCGGGTCACGGGCAGCGCTCCGAGCATGATCGTGGCGAGCGCGGGTACCGATGCGGCCGCGCGGCCGACCTCGGTCAGCAGCACAGCCGTCTCAAACACGCCAAGCTCGTCGCCATCCATCCAGCCCGGCAGCGTGATCGCGAGCAGCCCGGCCTTGGCCAGCGCCTGCCAGGCAGCGTCGCCCGTCTGAGCGCCCCGCAGCACGTCGGCCGCGGAGTTGGCGATGACCTGCTGGGCGACGTTGAGTTCGAAGTCCACGGTCAGCGCGCCTCCTGTCGGGGAAGGCCGAGAACGCGTTCGGCCACGAGCGTGAGCAGGATCTGGCTGGTGCCGCCGGCGATGGACAGGCACCTCGTCAGCAGGAACTCGTGCACGGCAGTCTCGGCGACACCGTCAGCCGCGGCGCCTCCCGCGCCGCACAACGTCAGCGCGGTCTCGGCGACCGCCTGTCGGTGGGCGACTCCGAGTAGCTTGCGCACCGCTGGGTTGGCCCCGGCGAGGCGGTCGTCGAGCGCGGACAACGCCAGGCATTCGGCCAGGCGAGCCCCGATCTGGTCGATCATGGTCGGATCGTCGGCTGCCTCGCCAGCGGTGGCGGTCGCCGCCAGGAGTTCCTCGATCTCCTGGCTCAACCCGCCGCCGCGTGACATCGCGATCCGCTCGGTCGCCAGTGTCGTCCTGGCGATCCGCCAGCCGTCGCCCGGCTCTCCGACCACGCAGTCGTCCGGCACGAACACCTCATCGAGGAAGACCTCGTTGAACATCCGCCGCCCGGTCATCTCGCGCAGTGGCCTGATCTCGATGCCCGAGCTCTTCATCGGCACTAGGAAATAGGTGATCCCCTTGTGCTTAGGCACAGTCGCGTCGGTGCGGGCCAGGCAGATCGCCCAGTCGGCTTGGGCGGCCAGCGAAGTCCAGACTTTCTGCCCGGTCAGCAGCCAGCCTCCATCGGTGTTGACCGCCTTGGTCCGCAGCGACGCCAGGTCAGACCCGGCCTCCGGCTCGCTGAAAAGCTGGCACCAGGTGATATCGCCGCGCAACGTCCCCTCGGCGAAGCGGTCAAGCTGCTCAGCCGTGCCGTGGCTGGCGATCGCCGGGATCGCCCAGCCTCCGACAGCCAGATCGGGCCTGTCGATGCCGGCGGCGGCCAGTTCCTCGTCGATCACTACCTGCGCGGCCGGGCTGGCACCGAGGCCATACGGCTTGGGCCAGTCCGGCGCCATGTAACCGATCTCAGCGAGGCCGCGACGCCGCCGCTCGGGCGCGACGGCGGACAGGGCAGTTGCCGCGAGCCTGGCTGACTTGCGTACGGCGTCCAGTTCCGAGCCATTTTTCGGGCTGGAAATATTGCCAGAGACTGGCGGGTGCCTGCGTGCACCTTCAAGGGCAAGGCTGGCCGCCCGGGCGCGCCATCGGGCACTGCCGCCGAGCAGGTGCCGCAGGGCGAGCGCCCGGCGCAGGTACAAATGCGCGTCATGCTCCCAGGTGAACCCGATCCCGCCGAGCACCTGAATGGCATCCTTGGCGTTGTCCACGGCGGCGTCGAGGGCCAGGGCGGCGGCTGCCGCGGCCGCCAGGGGTAGCTCGTGCGGCGCCTGGTCGGCTGCGCGTTGCGGCGTCGGCGGCGATGGCAGCGGCCTGTTCCGCGCGGCCCAACATCGCTGCGCACAGGTGCTTGATCGCCTGGAACGACCCGATCGGCTGGCCGAACTGCTGCCTGCTGCGCGCGTACTCGGCCGCCGTCCGCACGCACCAGGCGGCGATCCCTGAGGCCTCGGCGACCGCCAGCGTCACAGCCAGATCGGCCACCAGCCCCGGCCTGATGCCGACCAGCACCTGGCTGGGCGGGACCTCAAGGTCGGTGACGGTGACGTCGGCGAGGGCACGAGAGAAGTCGACCGGGGTTCTGGGTGCGAGGTGGAGGCGATGGGTGTTCGGGCCGGACTCGGCTGAATTGACGGTGAAAAATTGCTCACCCTGGTCGGTTTGCGCGGCGAGCAGCAGGTGGGAGGAGTCGCCTGCACCGAGAACCAGGCTGGCCGTGCCGGAGACGCGCAAGCCGCCAGCGGGGGTCCGCGTCCCGGCGATCCCGCCCGGAGTCAGCGCGGCGGCGACGGAGGCCGCGCCCGAGGCGATCTTAGTCAGCAGCGCGCCATCGGCCGGGCTGCCCAGACTGGTGAACGAGCGCGAGGCCGGCGAGCAGCGTCGGCAGCACTGGCCCGGGAGCGAGCACGGCGGCGAGTTGCTCGGCGACAACGGCCACGTCGAAGGTGCTGCCCTCGGCACCGCCGGCGTAGCCCGGCAGCGCGAGCGAGAACACGCCAAGCTCGGCCAGCGCGGTCCAGTTCGGCGTTGCCCAGTCGGTCTTGGTCGTGTGGCCGGCGGTGGTCTCCAGTTCGCGCGCGGAGGTGATCGTGGCTGCCCGCTTGGCCCACTGACCGACCGATTCGGCCATCGCCAACTGCTCCGTGGTGACAGCGATCGGCACCTGCGCTCCCTGGGGTCCGCCCTGCGTTCTGCCTGGCTGATCGGGCACACGAACTAGAACACGTTACAGTTTAACGGTTTGCGGGGACGTAACGCATGCCGCCCGGAGGCGAGCGGTGTCTGAGACAGAGCGAGCGGTGTCTGAGACAGAGCGAGCGGTGTTTGAGACAGAGCGGTAAACACTGCGATGATGGGTTGGCCGCAACTAAGAAAGGCTCATATGTCGTCTGCGAAGACAGTCAGCCAGCCCGCGGCGGTCGCTACCAGCGGTCCAGCGGAGTCCGAGCTTGGCTCGGCCGCACAGCGGGAGCGGCGCAAGCGGATCATCGACGCGACCCTAGCGCTGGCGTCGAAGGGCGGGTACGAGGCCGTGCAGATGCGCGCGGTCGCCGAACGAGCTGACGTCGCGCTAGGCACGCTGTACCGGTATTTCCCCTCCAAGATCCATTTGCTGGTGTCCGGCCTGGCCAGGGAGTTCGAGCGGGCCGAGGAGAAACTGCGGCGAAAGCAGATACCAGGCGACGCCCGGGCCGATCGGATGATCTTCGTGCTGAACTGGGTGACCAAGAACATGCAGCGCGAGCCGTTGCTGACCGAGGCGATGACTCGAGCGTTCATGTTCGCCGACCCGAGCGCGGCTAGCGAGGTCAACGCCGTCGCTGCGGTGATGGAGAAGATCCTGACCAGCGCGATGCACGAGGGCGAGCCAACCACCGACGAGCGCGCGATCGCGCGGGTGATCGGGGATGTCTGGCTGTCGAACCTAGTCGCCTGGGTGACCAGGCGGGCGTCGGCCAACGACGTGGCCAACCATCTGGAGCTGGCCGCCCGGTTGCTGTTGCGGGACCCAGCCTGAGCCGACCACCCGTACCCGGCCCTTAAGTCGTCGGCTTGGGCGCCTTCGGCAGCGGACCGCCGAACCAGGTCTCGATCAGCCAGCGAGAGATCGACAGCGACGGCGGCATCAACAGGTCACCGTTCTCGATCGCGTGCCGCAGATCGTCCCGGCTGTACCAGGCCGCCTCGGAGATCTCCTCGGCGTCCACGTGAATGTCGGTCCCGGCTGCCTCGGCGCGGAACCCGAGCATCAGGCTGTGCGGCATCGGCCAGGGCTGACTGGCGGCGTAGGCGACCTTGTTCACCACGATGCCGACCTCTTCGTAGACCTCGCGGGCTACGGCTTGCTCCGCCGACTCGCCTGGCTCGACGAACCCGGCGAGCACAGAGACCCGGCGCTCCGGCCAGTTCACGTTCCGGGCGAGCAGGCAGCGGTCGTCGGCGTCGGCCACCAGCATGATCACCGCGGGGTCGCAGCGCGGGAAGTGTTCGCTGCCGTCAGCGGTGCAGCGCCGCGCGTGTCCCGACATGATCGGCTCGGTGAGCGCGCCACAACGCGAGCAGTGAGTCGCGACCGCGTGCCAGTTCGCGAGCCCGATCGCGTGGGTTAGCAGGCCAGCGTCCCGGTCGCCGAGCAGGTGACCGGCTTCGCGCAATCCGGCGCGGCTGACCCCGGTCTCCTCGCCTGGGGCCGGCGGCCTCGCCTCAACGCCGAAGTAGGCGACATCGTCCGCGTCGACGCCGAGGAGGAACCTGACTCCGTCGGGCGCGCGTTCGGGCGGGACGAAGATCAGTTCAGCGGCACCGTCGCCGGTCCGGATCAGGGCTTGCCCGTCCGCGACGACGATGACCCTGGTGCCGGGATCAGCCCAGGCCTTCTCCAGCCAGGCGTCGTTAGTCCGCAGTGGCGCGGATCGTTCGACTTCGCTCCGGGTCAGCGCGATCGTGCTCGGCCTAGCTATCTGAGGGCTCGCCACCGCCCCAGAATACGGCGTTTCCGCCAACCGGCCGTTCAGCCGCCCCGGCCGTTCAGCCGGCCGCTCGCCACCCAGCGCCCGGCCGCGGCTAAGGCAGCGTCGCCAACTCGTCCCACAGGTAGGCAGCCGTCTCGGCGCCCTTGAGCAGCAGCCCCATGTCGACCCGCTCGTTGGGGGCGTGGATCCGGTCGTCGTCGAGGCCGACCGCGATGAACACCAGCGGAGCGCCCAGAATGTCGGTGAGATCGGCCTCGGGACCGCTCCCGCCCTCCCGGGTAAACAAGATCTCGCCGCCGAACGCACGCTCCATCGCAGCTCGCCCAGCCGCCACCGCCGGTGAGTCGATCGGCGAGAAGCACGGTCGTACCCCGGGCCCGTCACAGCTCACCATGATGTCCACGCCGGGCGGCGTCCGCTGCGCGACGAATTCGCGCAGCATGCCGGCTACGTCCGCCGGATCCTGATGCGCCACCAGGCGGAAGGACAGCTTGGCGTGCGCCTCGCGCGGCACGATCGTCTTGCCGCCCGGGCCGGTGTGCCCGCCCCACATCCCGTTGATCTCAGCCGTCGGCCGAGCCCAGGTGCGCTCGATCGTGGAGAAGCCGGCTTCGCCGGCAGCGGCACCGCTGTTGCCCGCGGTCGCCAGCCACGCCTTCTCGTCGAACGGCAGCTTGGCGAACAGTTCACGCTCGGCCGACGTAAGCTCGGCAACCTTGTCGTAGAAACCAGGCAGCGCGACCCGGCCGTCGGCGTCGTGCAACTGCGCGAGCAGGCCGGAGAGCACCTGGAGCGAATTGGGCACCGCGCCGCCGAACGTACCTGAGTGCAAGTCACGCTCCGGTCCGTAGACGTCGATCTCGGCGCTGATCACCCCGCGCATCCCGACGCACATCGACGGCACGTCGGCGGCCCACATCGTAGTGTCCGACACCACGATGACGTCGCAGGCCAGCCGATCGCGCTCACGCCGCAGCAGGTCAGCGAAGTGCGTCGAGCCTGACTCTTCCTCACCCTCTACGATCAGCTTGATCGTGACGGGCGGCGCGACCCCGCCGTGCGTCGCGAGCCAAGCCGCGAGGCCCAGCGTGTGGAACAGCACCTGGCCTTTGTCGTCCGACGCGCCGCGCGCCAGCAACAGCCCGCCAAGCTCGACCGGCTCGAACGGCGGCGAGTCCCATTCGCTGAGCGGCTCGACCGGCTGGACATCGTGGTGACCGTAGACGAGCACGGTGCGGGCACCCGGGTCGGCGGCCCGCCACTCGGCGTAGACCGCTGGAAGGCCGGGCTCTGCTGGCGTCCCGGTCTCCCAGACCTCGGCGATCGGGAACCCGGCCTGGTGCAGGTGGTCGGCCAGCCACCTGGCCGACCGACGCACGTCGTCGCTGCGCGCCGGGTCAGCGGAAATCGACGGAATGGTCAGCCACTGCTTTAGCGCGGCGAAAAACTCGCCGGAGTGCTCGTCGATATAGCTGCGGATTGTTCCATCCATGGGTGTTCCACCTCATTCGGGCTGACCATCGGCAGCGTGATCTAGTTCTGCGGTCTCGAACAATAGACCGCCGCGCCTAGATCTTGGAGCGCAAGTGACGAGATCGGTATCGGCGGTGCTGTGGCCTTGCGCTGTGGCCTTGCGCTGTGGCCTTGCGCTGTGGCCTTGCGCTGTGGTCGTCCTGCCAGACTTAGCCCATGTCGTCAGACAGCGAAGCGCTGATCACCATGATGCCGTTTGCCGCGAACCTCGGCATCACCCTCGACGAGGTCGGTCCAGAACGCGTCGTCGCCACTTTGCCCTGGGCACCGCACTTGTGCACCACGGGCGGAATCATGCATGGTGGCGTGCTGATGTCGCTAGCGGACACAATCGGCGCACTCGTCGTGCTCCTGAGCCTGGCCGAGGGCGAGACGACGGCGACGATCACGTCAACGACGCAGATGTTCCGCCCCCTCACCAACGGCACCGCCCGAGCGGTCGCGGTCCTGCTCAACCGCGGCCGCACCACCGCGACCGCCCAGACCAGCCTCTTCGACCCCAACGACCGCCTGATTTCCCAGACGACCCAAATCCAAGCAATCCGCCCCATTCGCCAGTCCTGACCACCAACTCACCCATCCCCCCGCGGCGGCCGCCCCCGCTCCCCGCGATGAATTGCCACATCCAGCCGACTCACACGACCCCCACCCCGCGATGAATTGCCACATCCAGTCGGGAAAACAGGTATGAATCCGGGAATCCATCGCAGCCCTCGACTGGCCGATCCCGGATGAATTCGGGAATCCATCGCATGCGCGCCACCACGACCAACTCCTGGTGCACCACCAGAGCCGACAAGGCCGCTTACGCTACCGGCCTCACGGACTCGATCAGCGCGGCCAGCCCGGCCGCGTCGAGCAGATCGGCTGGTCGCACGGTCCGATCCTCGCGCACGTAGTAGAACGCCGCCCGCACCTGATCCACCGGTACCCCAGCCAGCGCCGACCAGGCCAGCCGATAGGCGGCGAGCTGCACGGCCACCGCCCGCTCCGCCCGGCTTCCAGGACTAGGCGGCCGCCCAGTCTTCCAATCGATCACATCGATCCCGCCATCCGGTGCGTCATCGAAGATCGCGTCGATCCGCCCGCGCACGAGCCGGTCCGAGACCCTCGTCTCGAACGGCACCTCCACATCGGTCGGCCAGCGCTGCCCCCACGCCCCCGCGTCGAACCGCGCCTTGAGATCGGTCAGCTCCCCGTCATCGGTGCTGTCGTCCGCGTCGAACGCCTCAGCCAGCTCATCGGCATCGATCAGCCGCATCTGGCCGAACCGCTCGGCCAGCCACTGGTGGAACACGGTGCCGCGTTGCGCCTTCGGCGCCGGCGGTGCCGGCATCGGCCGCCTAATCCGAGCGGCCAGCTCGGCCGGATCCCTGGCCATTGTGACCAGCGCGGACACTCCGATCCTGTGCGGCAATTCAACCGGCACCGGACCATCGGCGCGCCGCCGGCCCCGCTCGGCGAGCAGCAAGTCCGCGTCAGCCGCCCACCCTGCGACCAGCGAAGCGTGCTTATCAATCCGGCTAGCCTGCATCGGGACGACCCCGGCCAGGAGGTCATCTCCGCTCATGGCGGTCAGCACCAGATCCCCCGCCTCCCGCACCGCCTCGTATCGAGGCCCGGCGGCACTCGGCGCCGCCGGCCAGGACGCGGTCAGCGGCTCGGCCAGCGCCGGGTTCTCCGCGTCCTCGCCCGGCGGCTCAGCCCAGGCGACGACCCGCCCGGCCCCCGCCTCACAGCCCGCCCTGATCTCGGACAAGAAGACCGACGGTCCAAGCGGCGACTTCCCGGCACCCCACCAATAACCAGAACAGCCCAGCCAGTAAGCCGCCCTCGTCACCGCCACGTAAGCCAGGCGCCGCTCCTCAGCCAGGTTTCGCTCAGCGCACGCCCGGCCGAACGCGGCGAGCGAATCAGGATCAAGCCCGGCCAACTCAGGCAGGTCGGTAGCATCGCCCCTCAACCAGAACGGCATCAGCCTCGGATTGTCCGTCCACCGCGTGGCGAGCCGGGGCCGGGCTGGAAAGTTCTGAGCGCGGGTCCCGGCGGACAGGCCGGGCACCACCACGGCCGGCCACTGCAACCCCTTGGCCGAGTGCACGGTCGCCAGCTTGACCGAGTCGGTGTCGCTGACCTGCCCCGCTTCCAGACCGAACTCCTCGGTCTCGGCCGCGGTCAGGTACGCGAGGAATGCCCCAAGCGTCGGCTCCTGTGCGTCCCCAGCGAACGATGCCGCCGCGTCAGCGAACGCGTCCAGATCGGCTCGCGCGGCGGCGGGGTCAGCGCCAGGCCGGGCGGCAACCTCGACGTCGAGCCCGAGCACCCGTTCGACCTCGGTCACCAGTTCCGGTAGCAGCCTGGCCACGTGCCGTCGCAGCGATCGAAGCTCAGCCGCGAGCGCGCCCAGCCGGGCGTAGCCCTCAGTCGAATAGACGCTGGGTTCACCCAGGTCATCGAGCGCCTCGACGAGACTGCCCGGCTCAGAGGTGAAGTCGGCGACAGCCCGCGTCAGAAAATCTTCAGCCTGAATAGGGCCCTGGGTCTCATCCCGCCCGCCAGAGCCCGATCCCGCCGACGGGCCGGTCCCGCCAGCCCCGCCGCCGCCGGTCTTGCCTGCGCCGCCCGAACCGGCGCTGGACTCGCCCGCGGGGCTGTCCGAGTTCGCCTCTCTAGCAAGCTGCCGGGCCCGCTCTCCAAGGGCTACCAGGTCCTGCGGGCCGATCCGCCACCTGGGCGAGGTCAGCGTCCGCACGAGCGAGTCCGACGCGACCGGGCTGTGCAGGACTCGCAACGTGGCGACGATGTCGGCGACCTCGGGCACGGTCAGCAGGCCGCCGAGGCCGACCACCTCAACCGGAATCCCGGCCGCCTCAAACGCTGCCCGCAACGGCGCGAACTGGCTTCGCTTCCGACACAGCACCGCCACGTCAGACGGCCTGAGCCGGTCGGTGCGGCCATCCGGCCACCGCCCGCCGTCCGGTGCCGCCCCGGGCGGCAACTCGAGCAGCGCGGTGACCTGTTCGGCCACCCACTGCGCCTCAGCGGCGACAGTATCGAGCAGCGCGCAGACAACGGCGCCACGCTCGGCCCGCTCCGGCGGCGCGATCAGCCTCGGCACCTCCGCGGTCTCCGCGCGCAGGTCGCGCTGGATCTCGGCGGCCGCGTCCAGCACTCGCCCGGTGTTGCGGAAGCTGGTCGACAACTGCAAAACCTCAGTCCGCCGGCCAACCCCCGAAATCCGATTATCGGAAATTCGATTATCCGATTTCGGATTATCGCGGATCGGATAATCGGAGGTTGGATTATCGGATTTCGGAGCAGCCGGGAAGTTGCTGGCGAAACGCCTCATGTTGCCGGCACTCGCTCCGCGCCAGCCGTAGATCGACTGGCAAGGATCACCGACGGCGGTCACCGGATGCCCGCCAACGAACAGCGCCCGCATCAACTCAAGCTGCGCGTGACTGGTGTCCTGGAACTCATCGAGCAGCACGACCTGGTAGCGAGCTCGTTCGAGCTGACCGACCTCGGGGTGGCGCATCGCGACCCTGGCCGCGATCGCGATCTGGTCGCCGTAGTCGATGACCTCACGCTCGATCTTGGCCGCCGCGTAGGCGCGAATCATCGGCAGAAGCTGGGTCCGCACCCGCTGATGCTTCAGCGCGGTATCAGCGCCACGCTTCTTGCCGGGCGGAACCTCGGCGTACCGCCGGTCGAGCCACTCGCCTGCCGCGAGCACGTCCTCTGGATCCCGCAGATGCTCGGAAAGTTCGGCCGACAGATCGATCACCGCGGCGGTGACGGTGACCGGCGTCCACTCGACCGCGTCCATCGGGCCGTCGTAGGCGGCGACGACCTTAGCGGCGAGCTGCCAGGCCACGGCCGGGGTTATCAACCGCAACGTCGGCTCAAGCCCATCGCGCAACGCATGGTCCGCGATCAGCCGCCCCGCGTACGCGTGATAGGTAGCAATCACCGGATCGCCGTCCAGCTCAGGCTGGTTGCGGCCAGCCGGGCCAAGCCCGACCCGCCGCAACGCGTCCAGCCGGGTCCTCACTCGAGTCGCCAGTTCGGCGGCGGCCTTCCTGGTGAACGTGAGGCCGAGCACGCGTTCGGGCGTGACGAGGCCGTTGGCAACTAGCCAGACCAGCCGGGCCGCCATGGTCTCGCTCTTGCCGGACCCGGCCCCCGCGATCACCGCGAGTGGCTCAAGCGGCGCGCTAATGACCGCCGCCTGCTCCGGGGTCGGCTCAGGCACGCCGAGCAGCCGAGCGAGCTGCGCCGGGCTGAACCTGGGCCTAGGATCCGGGTCAGGCTGGGGGTCAATGTCAAAAAGTGTCCCTTGAGTCATGGCGGCACCTGCCCACCGCGCTCGTCGACCGGACAACTCGGCGCGGCCGGGCAGCGGCGGCAGCTATCGTTCGCCGTCGCGGTGAACTCAGGCCCGGCCATCCCGGCCGCGACCTCCTTGACCAGCGCCAGTGCCCAGCCGGGATCAGGATCGTCGCCGAGCGAGCGCTGCGCTTGGACGGCCGCCCCGCGCGTCCCCGCTGCCTTGCCGACGTGCACCAACTCGGCGCCGCCAGGCTCAGTCACGCCCATCTCGATGAACGCGCCCAGCATGACCGCCAGCTGGTAGACCCCCAGTTGCGGGTTCCGCTCAAGGTCGACGGCGGCCGGCTTGCTCGATCCGGTCTTGAGGTCGACCACTACGCCGGCCCCTTCAGCGTCCCGCTCCAGCCGGTCGACCTGCCCGGAGATCAGCACGTTGTCGACCCTGACCCGGAGCCGCTGCTCGATCGCGACCAGCTCGCGGCTGTTCTGCCGCTGCCAGTCAAGGAACTTGGCGACCATCTGGTCGGCGTTGCCCCGCTGCTTGGCGCTGTACCAGACGCTGCCGAAGTCGAGCTGGTGCCAGATCTCGTCGATCCGCCCGGCGACATCGGCGCGGTCCGCGCCCTCAGCGACCAGCGCCGCCGCCGCGTGGATCACGGTTCCAAGGTTTCCGGCGACCGACGGCTGGCTCGCCCCCACGGCCGACTCAAGCATCCAGCGCAACCCGCAGGTCACGTACTTGTCGACCTGCGATGGCGAGAGCCGCACGTCGCCCTTGCCGATCGGCCCGAGGCCAGACCAGGGCGTAAGCGCGTACCACTGGCTCGGGCTGGCGCCAGGCACCGCCGCGACGGCCAAGCGCGCGAGTTGCGCGGCCGCCGCCTGGCGCACGTGAGCAGGCAGCGCCCGGTCGGTGACCGCCCGACGCAGGTCAGCGGTCAGCGCGGGCAATGACAGCCAGCGCCGTCCGGAGCTGACGATCTCCTCGATGTCGATCTCGTCACCGGCCAGCTCAGCCAAGAACCTGGACGGCCGGTCCTGCGTGTCGTCACCGCCGACGGCCGTGACGACACATGACCGCTTCGCTCTGGTCACGGCGACGTAGAAGAGCCGACGTTCCTCGTCGAGAAGCTTGCTGCTGAGCGCGACGGCGGCCGCGTCCGGCGCTGTCGGCGCACGCGGCTCGCTGGTCGCAGCGACGTCGACAAGCTGATCCATGCCGAGTAGCGAGCCGCGCAGCCGGAGGTCGGGCCACGTCCCTTCCTGGACGCCAGCCACCACCACCAAGTCCCATTCCAGCCCCTTGGAGCGGTGGGCGGTGCAGATGACGACCGCGTCGCCGGTCTGGGCCCGCTCGGCCAGCGTCTCACCGACGATCTCCTGACCGGACAGGCTGTCGACGAACAAGGCCATCGACCCGGACGGCGTCCTCGCGTCGAATCTCGCGGCAGCGTCGAACAGCGTCATCACGGCGTCTAGGTCAGCGTCGGCGGCGGCACCCGATGTGCCGCCGGCCGCGCTGGCCGACTGCCAAGCCGAGGCGAGGCCAGTGGCGTTCCACACGGCCCAGAGCACGTCTTGCGCCGTGCCTGCCTCAGTGGTCCGCCTCGCCAGGCCGATCAGCCCAGCAACTCGCTGGGCGGCCGCCAGCGGCTGCCCAGCCGCCGCGAGGACCGGTCCCGGCTTGAACCCGGCCGACGTCAGTCTCAGCGAATCAAGCAGCGCCTGAGCCAGCGGTCCGGCTTCATCCGATACGCGATAATCCGACATGCGATAATCCGACATGCGATAATCCGACATGCGATAATCTGATTTCGGATTATCGGAAGTCGGATTATCGTCAGCGGCTGGGTCTTCGTCAGCCCCGGTGGCGTCACTAGCCTCGTCGCGCTGCCTGAGCAAACGACGCAGGCGACGCAGACCGAGCGCGTCGGTGCCGCCGAGCGGGCCGGTCAGCAACTCGGCGGCCAGTTCCTCGGTCAGCGACGACGGGTCGAGCGCGACGCCGATCAGCCTGAGCAAGGGCCTCGTCCCCGGGTCTTCGGTCAGCGGCAACTCGTCACCGGCCACCGCTACCGGAACCCCCGCGCCGGACAGCGCCCGCTGCAGCGCGGGCACCTGCCGCACCGCCGAACGCACCAGCACCGCCATCGATGACCACGGGAGCCGCTCGATCAGGTGAGCCCGCCTGAGGACGTCGGCAATGGCCGACGCCTCCTGACGTTCGCTAGCGGCGACCAGCACCCGCACCTCACCCACACTGGCGTCTGGCAACGGCGCTAGAGCCCGGTGGTTGCGTTCCCCCCGGGAAATACCCCTGACCGCGGGCAGCCTGGCGGCTATCCGGCGGGACGCTGCGAGCGGGACGTGGGCGCTACGGCGGCACGTGCGCAGGGCGATCACGTTGGCGGTGCTGCCGTCCGGGCCCCGGAAGCGGGTTGGGAAGCGCTCGATCGCGTCGGCGTCCGCGCCTCGGAACGCGTAGATCGACTGGTCGGGGTCGCCGACGGCGATCAGTTCGCGGCCGTCGCCGGCCAGCGCGAACAGAAGTTCTTCCTGGGCCGGGTCGCTGTCCTGGTACTCGTCGACGAGCACGACATCGTAGGCCTGCCGCTCTCGCTGCCTGACCTCGGCGCTGCGGAGCAACCTGCCCGCGAGCCTGACGATTTCCGCGTAGTCGTAGGCGGGCACGGGCGCTAGGTCGAACCTGGCGGCGTACCTGGTCAGGAACTCGCCAGCCGCGACCCAGTCGTCTCGCCCCGCCTGCTCGCCGAGGCTGGCCAGGGCAGAGCCGTCCAGACCGCGTTCGGCCGCGCGCAGCAAGAAATCGCGCAATTCGGCGGCGAAACCGCGGGTGCCGAGGACTGGTCGCAACCGCTGCGGCCAGTGCGTGGCACCGTCGATCGCCTCACCGCGCAGCATCCGCCTGACCTCGCCAAGCTGCTCGGGTCCGGTGAGCAGGATCGGCGGCTCATCACCAGCCAGCGTGTACTCGCGCCGGACTAGCGCATACGCGTAGCTGTGAAAGGTCAGCGCGAGCGGCTCCGTCGTCGTGCGGTCGAGCCGCAGCGTGATCCGCTCCCGCAACTCAGCCGCCGCCCTGCGGCTGAACGTCAGCACGAGCACCCGGGTCGGATCAAGGCCGCGGCGAGCGATCCGGTCGACGACAGCCTCGACGATCGCCGTCGTCTTACCGGTACCGGGTCCGGCGAGTACGAGCAGAGGACCACCCGAGTGGTCGACCACATCTTGCTGGGCGGCGTCGAGTACGGGAGGTTCGGCGGCTAGGACAGGACGCCGAACCAGGCGGTACGCGGGGAAGTCGTTTCGCATCGTCGTATGGCATTCCAGCAGAGGAATCCGACAATGCGCTGGCGACTTGCCCAGGCAGACAGAATCGGCGACTCTTTCGTCGCACTAGCCGGGTGTTATGCGGTGTTCCGTCCCGTCTGGGCAGAGGCCAGACCACCGGGCTAGCCGCATGTTCAGCTTGGCCGGTCGACCATCGGCGTCGAGGCGTAGCGGCGTTCCTTCGGCGCGGTAATGCCGGACCGCCTCACGTTCGTGACCCATGAGGAATGAGCCGTCGGAATGGACCACCCGCCACCACGGCACTCCCCCGCCCCACAGTGACATGACCCGGCCGACCTGGCGCGGGCCGCCCTCCCCGAGGTACTCGGCGACATCGCCGTAGGACATGACCCGGCCGGGCGGGATCGACTCGGCGACGTCCAGCACCCGGCTGGGGTAGTCGCCAAGGTCGGGCGGGCTCGACTCTTCCGGCGGGCTCGACTCTGCCGGCGGGCTCGGCGCCATCTCAGATCGGGTCACCGGGCGGATCGCGCCTTTCTGGTTTCTGGCCGTTAAAAGTCCGAAGGCTCCGGGGGTGCGGGGGGTCGTCCCCCCGCCGGCCAGCACCGTCGAACGTCTGAGTGTCTGGCCGCCAGTAGTCCGCCGCCCGTGGCTGAGCCGTCGGCCACGCCTGGCTGGGCGGCGACTGGCTGGGCGGCGGCGCGGCTGGCCATGACTCCGAAGGCGGCTGGGCGGTCGCCCATGGCTCCGAAGGTGGCTGGGCGGTCGCCCAGGGTTGGGCGGGCTGTCCGGCATCCGGCCACTGTTGGCTGGGCGGCGAGGCCGCCAACCACGGCTGAACCGGCGGCGAAGTGGCCGGCCACGGCTGGCTGGGCGGGGCGGCGAGGCGGGTGTTGCGTGACTCAACGAGGCCGGTCGCCAGCCGCCAGAGCGACGCCACCGTCAGCCCGAGAAACGCCAGCGCGAGCGCGGACCAGGCCAGCAGTGCCTGCATACCCCTAGGCGCAACGGGAACCGACGGCACCCCTCCTCGCCCACCACCAAAGAAGCGCGCGGCGGTGATCTTGGCCGACGCCGTGCGAGTGCGGGCATCCCGACGTTCCAGCCGACCGGCGAACCGCAACGCCGAGGCAGCGTCTACCGTGCCGAATCCGATCTCGTCGTCGTAGCCGCCTCGCGGCCGGTTGCCCGCGGACCAGATGATCGCCCGGCGGACCTGCGGCGCCGTCAGCTTGGTGTACTTCGACTCGATCAAGGCGGCGACGCCCGCCGTCAGCGCGCACGCCGGGCTGGTGCCGCTGACAACCCAATAGCGGCTGCCGCGGCCTTCGGCGGGTACGCTCACGCCGGGCGCGGCGACCTGGACCGACAGATTGTCGCTCGAGAAGTAGGCGGGCAGTCCGGTGCGGCCGACAGCGGCGACACCGATCACGCCCGGGTAGTCGGCGGGGAACGAGTAAGGGGCGTGCCCGTGCCCGCGTGACATCTGCGCCGAGCCCGCGTTGCCCGACGAGGCGACCACGACCACGTTGTGCGTCATCGCGTACTGCAAGGCAGAACGGACGACCAGGCTCGGCTCGTTGTAGCCAAGCGACATGCTGATCACCTTGGCGTGGTGATTGACCGCGTACCTGATCGCCGTCGCCAGTTCGCGCTGGCCGCGTCCCGGCAGTTCGTTCTGGTAGTTCGAGTACGCCGGGTCCGACCGGTCGGTGATTACCCGGATCGACAAGATCTTGCTCTGCGGAGCGACGCCGAGAACGCCATCCTCGCGGTCTTGGCCGTGCCCGTGCCCGGCGATCAGCGAGGCCATCCAGGTGCCGTGAGCACCCCAGTTCGGGTTGGCCACCGGCGTGTGCACTCCGGTGAGATCGGGCCCAGTCCGCACCGATCCAGTCAGGTCAGAGACAGCGGGGTCGACGCCGCTGTCGATAACCGCCACCAGCACGCCGCGGCCCTGCGTGACGTGCCACGCGGCCTGGACGTTGAGCGCGTCGAGCACCCATTGCTCCTTCTGGCGGACGATATCGGCGCGCGCCTGGGTCGCCGCGATCAGCGGCAGCATGGTGCCGACGGCGGTCACAGCGGCGGCAGCCACAAGCCTGGTGCGTCCGGCTCGGGCCGTCAGCATCCCGGCTCCCCAGGACACTTCGGCACGGGCGGGCGGGCGCCGAGCGGGGCCGCGACGTCCACCGCGACGCCGCGCGCCAGGCTGGTCATCTCCTGGTAGGTGTAAGAGTCGCTGGCGACCGCCACCTTCGGCCTGCCGTCGGCGAAGCCGACGGTCGCCAGCACAAGGTAGGACCCAGTGCCGACGACCCAGGCAAGCTGGCGCTGCCTGGCGTCGAACGCCGCGGCTGGCGTGTCAGGAACCGGCACCGGCCGCAGCACCAGGTGACGCGACACGGCGCCTTGGCCTTCGGCCGCACCGTCGGCCAGGAACTGCGCCGCCGTCGACGCGCTGTACTCGCTGCCGAGCACGGCCACGCCGACGGTCAGCACCATGCTGCTGGTCGCGTCGGTATAGGTCGCGCGTAGCACCGCCTGACAACCGTCCCGCTCCAGCAGTGCCATGATCGCCCGGTTCGCCCCGGCGGCACTGGCGCAGGTCGCCTGCCTGGCGATCCCCAGCCGCCGCGCGGTGAGGTGCAGCGCCCCCGTTGATCCGATCGCCCAGCCGGCTAGCCGGTAATGGGCATGGGCCGGGAACAGCTTGGTCTTGGGCGTGGTGCGCCATCGCTGCGCGACGTTCCACGCCTCGATGCGCAACTGCTGGGCCGGGGTGAACCTGCGCGGCATCAGCTGCCGAGATATTCCGATTCCGCACAACACCAGACCGCAAATACTCAGCAGGGCAAACGCCGCGATCGCCGACGGCTTGCGCCTACGAGGGGCGGGCAGAATGGCCGACTGCGCCATATCGTGCTGCCACGCACCACCGTACTGGCCCGCCGGTCCCTGCTGAATTGCCACCTGACGATGTTAAGCCCGCGTGTGAACTGCGCCTACCACGGCCGAGCGTCCGGCCTCGTCAGCGAGCGTCACTGCTAGTAAGTCGGCAGCGACGGGTCGACGGTGTTGATCCACGAAAGGATTCCGCCGCCGACGTGAACCGCGTCGCCAAAACCGGCGTTCTTGACCACGGCCAGACATTCCGCACTGCGCGCTCCTGACTTGCAGTGCAGCACGAGGCGACGATCGTTCGGCAGCGATTCGAGTGCGGCGCCCGACAAGATCTGGTCCTTCGGGATCAGCGCAGCACCCGGGATCGACACGATCTCGTACTCGTTCGGCTCCCTGACGTCGATCAGGTAGATGTCGTCCTGCCGGTCGAGCATCGCCTTCAGGTCGCCGGCGGTGATCGTCGAGCCAGCGGCGGCCTGCTGTGCATCGGCCGAGACCGCGCCGCAGAAGGCGTCGTAGTCGATCAGCTCGGTGATCGTCGGGTTCTTGCCGCAGATAGCGCACTCCGGATCCTTTTTCATCTTCAGGGTCCGGTAGTTCATCTCGAGCGCGTCGTAGATCATTAGCCTGCCGACCAAGGGCTCGCCGATGCCGGTAATGAGCTTGATCGCCTCGTTGACCTGGATCGACCCAATGGATGCGCAGAGCACGCCCAGCACGCCGCCCTCAGCGCAGGACGGAACCATGCCGGGCGGCGGCGGCTCGGGGTACAGGCAGCGGTAGCACGGCCCGTTCTCGGCCCAGAACACGCTGGCCTGGCCGTCGAAGCGGTAGATCGAGCCCCAGACGTACGGCTTGCCGAGCAGCACGCAGGCGTCGTTGACCATGTACCGGGTCGCGAAATTGTCGGTGCCGTCCACGATCAGGTCGTACGGCGCGAAGATCTCCATCACGTTGTCCGTGGTCAGCGCCTCGTCGTGGACCACCACATCGACGAGGGGGTTGATTTCATTGATGCTGTCGCGAGCTGACAGGACCTTCGGCCTGCCGATGTCGGACTGGCCGTGGATGATCTGGCGCTGCAGGTTGGACTCATCGACCACATCGAAGTCGATCACGCCGAGCGTGCCGACGCCGGCCGCGGCGAGGTAGAGCAACGCGGGCGAGCCGAGCCCGCCAGCGCCGACGCACAGCACCTTCGCGTTCTTCAGCCGCTTTTGTCCGGTCATCCCGACGTCGGGAATGATCAGGTGCCGGGAGTAGCGCTTGACCTCGTTCACGCTGAGTTCCTGCAGCCGGCTGAACGAGCGGCGGCAGTGACACGGTTATCTCCAAAGTCGCGTTCTCAAAATCGCGTTCTCGCTTGACAGCTTACGAAAACCATCAGCGCCAGCATCGCATTCCGCGCGAGGGCTGGTGGCGCCGTCAGGGCCGGAGCCGGGAGGCCGACATCACCGCTGATGATCACCACGACGGGCAGGCGCGGGACCAGAGCCGGCCGCTGACCAGGCGTCCGACGATACTGTCACCAGCGGCAGGTACAACTCTGCCATGGCAGACTCAACTTCCCCGGAGCCGCAGTCCGCCGCGGCGCCGTCTGCGCTCACCGACCCCGCGACTGGTACCGGCCACCGGCGAAGCCCGACGCCCGGTCATCGGCCATTGCCTGTGCTTGTGCCTGTGCCGGGTCGCAAGCCGTTGCCGGACGCGGTGGCCATCCAGATGGTCGCCGTCCCCGACGGGGCGCCGCCTTACGACGGCGCGCCGCCTGTGACCCACCACGACCCGTCCGCCGACAGCGACCCCGCTGACGTCAGCGCGGCGATCGCGGCCGTGGCCAGCCTCAACCACACGGCGGCGAGGCGATCTGACCAGGGTCAGTTCGCCGGGCACTGGCCGAGCCAGTTCGCACAGGTGCTCGCCGAGACGCTGGCGGGGTCCAGGCCGCCAAGCCAGCTAGCGCCGTGGACAACGCAGCAAACGCGCAGGCGGATCAACCAGCTAGGCCTGCTCCTGTCGACAGCGCACCGGCCTCGCATCAAGCGCGTGGTCGTCACCTCCCCGGCTGGCGGTGTGCTCGAGATGGCCGTGATCGTGGGCGTGGGCAATCGGGTACGGGCGCTCGCCGTTCGCCTCGAACGCGCGCCGGCCGCCCCAGCGGACGGCTCCGCCGAAAGACTCGCCGTCGACCTGACGCCTACCGGGCAACTGCCCGCGGCCCGGCAGCAGACCGCGCCGCACGGCTGGATCTGCACCGCCATCGAGGCCGCCTAGCCCAGCACCAACAGCAGCAACGACCCCACGCTGCTCAGCGCCGACCGCCCAAGCGGCATCCGCACGGCGGCCAGATGACGGCGAGCCTCCACGATCATGAAAACGCGATTACCACGGAACCGCAGCCGCGATATGTGACAGCCGGACTCCGCGATCATGACCGCAACCGTGATCACGGAAACAAAACCGCGCTTGACGTGCCAGGGGCGCCGATCACCGGCCCGGACGGGGCAAGGCAACGCGCGGGCCGCACGCCCGGCCCCGGCACCACGCCCGCAAGCAAAAGGGCCGGACCGGCGCAGACGCTAGCGGTTTCTCGGGTCGCCGTGGCAGAGCTTGAACTTCTTGCCGGAACCGCAGGGGCAGGGCTCGTTGCGACCGACCTTGGAAAAGTCGGTCGCCTTGGATGAGCCACGGCTCTCGACCGCCCGGCCGCTCGCGTCGTCGCTCGGCGCGCTGTAGCTGAGCCTGCTTGGCCGCTTGGGCTGCGCGAGCCCGCGCGCGGCAAAGGCCGCCGGGACCGCCTGATCGTCCTGCGCCAGCTCGCCAGTCTGCGCCGGCCGACCACTAACCTGGGCCGGCCGACCCGCGGCCTGCGGACTCTCCTGAGGTGGCCGCGCGTGCCGCGGCTGGGCCTGGCGCGGTTGCGCCCGCGCGGGCGGGGCCGTTGCCGGAGGCGCGTCTTGCACCCCGACGGTTAGCTGGTGGCCAGCGCCGTTAGTCCACTCGCCGTCCGGACCCGCCTCGCCGACGATCGGGCTCTGCTGCACCTCGACCTGGAGGTGTGAACAGGTTGCCGACCGACTCCTCCTTGATCCCTTCCATCATCGCGGTGAACAGCTCGAAACCCTCGCGCTGGTACTCGATGAGCGGATCGCGCTGGGCCATCGCCCGCAACGAGATGCCTTCTCGCAGGTAGTCCATCTCGTACAGGTGCTCGCGCCACTTGGAGTCGAGCACCGACAGGATCACCCGGCGCTCAAGCTCGCGCATGACGTCGGAGGTGAGTTCGGCCTCACGCCGGTCGTACGCCGCCTGGGCGTCGTCCTGCATCCGGGCGGTGATGATGTCGGCGGTCAGGAACGACCGCTCGCCGCCCTCGTCCTCGACGAGTTGCGTCGATCGTGAGCGCCGACCGGGTAGAGCCGGCGGAACGCGCGCCACAGCTCTTCGAGGTCCCACTCCTCGGCGAACCCGTCGGCCGTAGCCTCGGCGACGTAGTCGGCTGATCACCTCGTTGATCATGCCGCGAATCTGCTCGTGCAGATCCTCGCCGTCCAGCACCCGGTGCCGTTCGGCGTAGATGACCGTGCGCTGCCGGTTCATCACGTCGTCGTACTTGAGCAGGTCCTTGCGGATCTCGAAGTTGAGCTGCTCGACCTGGGTCTGCGCCGACCTGATCGACCGGGTGACGGTCTTGCTCTCGATCGGGACATCCGGGCGACGTCTTCGCCCACTCGAGGAACTGGGCCACCCGATCGCCGTTGAACCTGCGCATCAGGTCGTCCTCGAACGACAGGTAGAACCGCGACTCGCCGGGGTCGCCCTGCCGGCCCGACCGGCCGCGTAGCTGGTTGTCGATTCGGCGAGACTCGTGCCGCTCGGTGCCGAGCACGTAGAGCCCGCCGAGGCTGACGACCTCCTCGTGCTCCTCGGCGACCGCGCGCCTGGCCTTGTCGACCGCCTCGGGCCAGGCGGCCTCGAAGTCCTCCGGCGTCTCGACCGGCGACAGCCCGCGCTGGTGCAGCTCAAGGTCGGCGAGGAACTCGGGGTTGCCGCCGAGCATGATGTCGGTACCGCGGCCGGCCATGTTAGTCGCGACCGTTACCGCGCCCTTGCGGCCGGCCTGGGCCACGATCGTGGCCTCGCGCTCGTGGTACTTAGCGTTCAGCACCTCGTGCGGCACGCCCTTGCGCTTGAGCATCCGGGAGACGACCTCGGACTTCTCCACGCTGACGGTGCCGACGAGCACCGGCTGCCCGGCCTCGTGCCGCTCGTCGATGTCCTCGACCAGCGCGTCGAACTTGGCCTGCTCGGTCTGGTAGACCACGTCGGCCTGGTCGAGCCCTGATCATCGGCATGTTGGTCGGAATCGGTACCACGCCGAGCTTGTAGGTCTGGTGGAACTCGTTGGCCTCGGTCATCGCCGTACCGGTCATCCCGGCGATCTTGTCGTACAGCCGGAAGTAGTTCTGCAGCGTGATCGTGGCGAGAGTCTGGTTCTCGTCCATGATCTTGACGCCTTCTTTGGCCTCGATCGCCTGGTGCATGCCATCGCTGTAGCGGCGACCGTGCAGGATCCGGCCGGTGAAGTCATCGACGATGAGTACTTCACCGCCCGATACGACGTAGTCCTTGTCTCTTCTTGAAAAGTTCCTTTGCCTTGATCGCGTTGTTCAGGAACCCGACCAGGTGGGTGTTCGACGGGTCGTACAGGTTCTCGATGCCGAGCCAGTCCTCGACCTTGGTGACGCCTGACTCCATGATGCCGACGGTGCGCTTCTTCTCGTCGACCTCGTAGTCGCCTTCACCGTCCGAGCCGCGCCGCAGCCGCGGCACGATCTTGGCGAACTCGGCGTACCAGACGCTGTTCTGGTCGGCCGGGCCGCTGATGATCAGCGGCGTCCTCGCCTCGTCGATGAGGATCGAGTCCACCTCGTCGACGAGCGCGAACTGGTGGCCGCGCTGAACGCACTCCTCCAGGCCCCAGGCCATGTTGTCCCTGAGGTAGTCGAAGCCAAACTCGTTGTTGGTGCCGTAGGTGATGTCGGCCGCGTACTGCCTTGCGCCGCTCGTCCGGCTCCATCTCAGCCAGGATCACCCCGACTTCGAGGCCGAGGAACCGGTGTATGCGGCCCATCCACTCGGCGTCGCGCTTGGCGAGGTAGTCGTTGACGGTCACGACGTGCACACCCTTGCCCGCCAGTGCGTTGAGGTAGGCGGCGAGCACACCGGTGATTGTCTTGCCCTCACCGGTTTTCATCTCGGCGATGTTGCCTAGGTGCAGCGCGCCACCGCCCATGATCTGGACGTCGAAGTGCGCGCTGGCCGAGCGTGCGCTTGGCCGCCTCGCGGATCGCTGCGAACGCCTCCGGCATCAGGTCATCGAGGGATTCGCCGTTGGCGTAGCGTTCCTTGAACTCAAGCGTCAGCCCGCGCAAGTCGGCGTCGCTCAGCGCCTCGTAATCCTCTTCAATGGAGTTGACCTGCTCGGCTAGCCGTTGCAGTCTCCGCAGGATCTTGCCCTCGCCAGCGCGCAGGACCTTGTCAATGATTGCTGGCACGTTTGGTCGGCTCCTCGCGGATCGTTTTGACTGGTACTAGCACGCTGTCGTGCCCGGCGAAGGCATAGTGCCAGCAGGGCAACCGGCGCGGCCGACCAGTACAACTCTTTCGTCTGCCATGGTAGGCGAGATAGCGGCCAATGCCGAGCCGACAGGATGGACCGACACTCCCGCCGCACGCGATTCGCGGCTCCGAATAACATGATCCACGGCAACTACCGGGGCCGATCGCGAGCGCGCCTACGGACCTCGCCACAATGATAGGCACGTCGCAGAGCTAAGCAGGAGGAACAGCGCCATGGCGAACCAAGTGGACCCCGCCACCATCGGAGGCGCGACATCGCGCGGTGCCGCCGCGCCGGGCCCGATGCTGGCGGCCCAGGGTGCCTCGGTTGTTCACGGCGAAAGCGAGCACGGCTCGGCCCCGGCGACGACCAACATTGCCCAGCTTGGCCCGTTTCCGCCCTTCCACGGGCGGAGGGTTTCCTGGGTCGCCGTGTCGATCATCATGGCCGGTTTCCTGATCGGCGGACTGGCGCTGATCTTCGGTCACCACGGCCCGACCTGGTGGCTGTTCTGGGTCGGCGTCGGCGCTTCAGTGCTCGGCATGTTCCTCACCCTCGCGACCAACACCTTCGAAGACTGGTATTAAGCCGACGGACGACGACAGACGACGCCCGGCGAGTAGGCAGGCCGAGTAGGCAGACGCTGTCGGTAGGTCCGGTTACGCTCCATTCGTGGCCGGCAACATCCTCCCTCCGCCTGAGTTCAAGCTGACGTCTGATGACGTCCGGCTGATTACGCTGCAAGCGCAAGGGCTTGTCGGTGCCCAGGCGCGTAGCGGCGGGGTTCCTGCCATGCTGCGCCGGGTTGGCGCCGTTCAACTCGACACGATCAGCGTGCTCGCCAGGTCGCACGAGCTTGTCGCGTACGCGCGCCTCGGTGCCGTCGGCCGGCAGCGCGTCGAGCGGGCCTACTGGCACCCGCGCGCGGTTACGGCGTTCGAGTACTGGGCCCACGCCGCGTGCGTGCTGCCGATCGAGGAGTGGCCGTTCTACTCGTTCAGGCGCCGCGCGTTCCGTGCCCGCGGCAAGCGCTGGCACGACAACCATCCCGGCTTCGGCGCCGAGGTGCTGGCCAGGCTGCGGTCAGACGGGCCGCTGACGGCGACGCAGCTAGGCGGCGCCAAGAACGGCGGCGCCTGGTGGGACTGGTCGGAGACCAAGATCGCGGTGGAGTGGCTGCTCGACACCGGCGAAGTGATCTGCGCGCGGCGTAGCGGCTGGCGCCGGGTCTATGACCTGCCCGAGCGGGTACTGCCGCCTGAGCTGCTTGAGGCCGACCCCACCGACGCGGAGTGCCTGATTCACCTCGTCGGCATCTCGGCTAGGGCGCTTGGCGTTGTCACCAAGGCGGACATGAGCGACTTCCACCGAATCGCCAACTTCGGCAACGGCAGGAACCCAGCCGGGCTCTCGGCCGACGACGCGGCGATGGCAGCCGGCCTCGTTCCGGTCGAAATTGACGGCGGCAAGCGCACCTCGCTCCGCGCCTGGGCGGACCCGGAAGTGATGGCCAGCCTGGCGACGGCAGGCGGAGCACCTCCGCGAGGCGGACGACACCGGGTGACCCTGCTATCTCCCTTCGACTCGCTGGTCTGGGACAGGAAGCGCACGCACCGCATGTTCGACTTCGAGCACAGCCTCGAAGCGTACGTGCCCAAGGAAAAGCGCGTGCACGGGTACTTCACGATGCCGCTGCTGGCGGGAGGTCGCCTGGTCGGTCGCGTCGACCCGGCCAGAGAAGGCAAGACTCTGGTGGCCCGCCAGCTCACGCTCGACACCCCGAAAGCAGCCGAACCGATGGCCCGCGCCCTGGTCGAAGCCGCCGACTGGGTCGACTGCGATAACGTCCGCCTAGACCGCGTCAACCCGGCCGCTGTCGAGCCGCGCCTCCGAGCCGCCCTGACCGCCGAAGGCGCCTAACCGCCGAAGCGACTAACCGCGGGAATCTCAATCGCTTCTCCGAGACCTCTTCTGCCCGGATCGGGGCTCGCTTCCCAGGCAGCGTGGGCCCCACGCTGCTGCTAATCGACCGCGACCCCGCGCAGCGTGGGCCCCGCGCTGTCGCTATAGCGACGTCGCGGGTCCCTAGCTGTCGTCGGGTGAGGGCCGCGGGCGCAGCGCGGGCCCCTAGCTGCCGGGCCTGGCATGAGTAAACGGGCTAGGTCAGCTCTATGAGCTTTTCGCGGACGGCTACCATGACGGCTTCCATTCTGGAGTGGATCTGGAGCTTTTCCAGGATGTTCCTGACGTGGTTTTTGACCGTGTTGTCGGAAATGAACAGTTCCTTCGCGATGTCGCGGTTGTTCATGCCGCGGGCGACCAGCTTGAGTACCTGCATCTCCCGGTCGGTCAGCTTCGGGGCTGGCACCTGCTGCGGCGGCTCATCCTGATCCCGCCGGGCGAGCGTGGCGAATTCAGTGAGCAGCTTGCCCGCCATGGACGGGCTGATCAGCGACTGGCCGCCATTGACGGCCCGGACGGCCTCGGCCACCTCGTCTAGCGGGATGTCCTTGAGCAGGTAACCGCTGGCGCCGGCCCTGATCGCCTCGAAGAGGTCTTCCTCCTCATCGCTCATCGTCAAGATGACGATCTTGGCGCTCGGAGCGACCTCCTTGATCGCCCGGCAGGCCACGATGCCGCTGCTACGAGGCATCTTGACGTCCATCAGGACCACATCAGGCAAGAACTCGCTGGCCTTTTCCACCGCTTCGGCGCCGTCGCCCGCCTGGCCTACGACCTCGATGTCGGACTCGGTGACCAGCACAATCTCCAGTCCGCGGCGGAACAGTGCGTGGTCGTCAACGATCAGCGTGCGGATAGGCTCCGTGCTGCGTTCGGGCTCAGTGCTGCGTTGCCGGGCTCCGGCACCTCGTCACTATCCAGACTCACTGTCACCTTCCGCGCTTTCTAACATGATATGTACCCTCCGGCCCACCGGCCGGCCGCCGCACGGGACGGCGTCACCCGGACGACGATCACCCAGGTGACGGTCACGCGCCGCGGCCGGCCGGAGGGCTGCTAGCGGGACGCGCTCGAACGGGCCGGGCCTTCCCGAGCCGGAACGCCGGCTTGGGCCCCAGCTGGCTGGGCTGGCGGTCCGGCCCGATCGGCAGTCGCCTCGACCAGCCTTATGACGCCGTACTGATAGCCGTGCCGACGATAAACGACGCTCGGCATATCTTCGTCGATGTCGTGGAACAAGTAGAAGTCGTGCCCCACCAGTTCCATCTCAAGCAACGCCTGATCGATCGCGATAGGGATCGCGCGGTGGAACTTCTGCCGTACGACGAGCGGGCCATCACCTTCCATTTCGATCGGCACAACGCTATCCGAAGGGGTCGGCTCCTGGCCGTCCGGCGTCGCCAGCGGACTAGCTGCTTGACGCCGCGCTTGCTTTTGCCTCGGCACGGCGCCGCTCAGACCCGACGGACGCCGCGCCTGCGCCTGCGATCCGATGTCTGCGGCGGCAGCGGCGCGTTCGGACAACTCCGCCCGCTCGGACAACTCCATGTCCTCGGGGAGCATCAGTTGCTCGGGCTCTCGCCGATCGGCCGTCCGCTCGACTTCGTGACCGAGCCCGTGGCCGAAGTTACGGCGCTTCCGGCGGTCGAGCGCCCGCCGCAGACGGGAATCCAGCTTGGCCAGCGCTAGGTCAAGCGCCGCGAAACGATCCTCGGCGGCTGCTTCGGCCCGGATCGCCGGACCTCGCGACAAGATCGTTAGTTCCACCCGCTCCTTCTGACTCGCCTGTCGCGGGTTGCGCTCGACAGACACTTCCACATCGACTCTGATCGCCTTCTGGTCTAGCTTCTCCAGTCTCTCCAGCTTGGCCGTAGCAAGATCGCGGAACCGCGTGGCCACGTCTGTCTGACGACCCTTGATGATGATTTCCATGACCTGAGCCCCCTTCCATCCGGTGTGGAAGCAGCACCCGTCCGGCCGACCTGGTCTTCGACCCCACATCCGCCTGCTGAGGGCTTCGCAGCGCTCTTGTGCCACTAGTACCCTTCTCCCCGCTCAAGGGATATCCGATCCCAGGGAGGGGGCAGGACTTACTTCTAAGCCGCACCGTGATCAGTCGACGATAAGTCGCCTTACGTGGGCCGTTTCGCCTGCGGCTGGCATCGGCTTGCCTGGGCCGCCGCCCCACGATCTGAGCGGAATGCCTGACGCAACCACGGACCCGGACGGGTGCCACACACTGACGGTAGTCCTCACGGAGCCGTATGTCAGGAGCAGGGCGTCCGCGACATCAACTAGTGGCGCGGAGTTGGCCATGACCCAGCCACGCTGGCCTGACAGTACGCCACGTTATGCCGACTGGCTCACGAAACGCCTGAATGGCAGACGCGGAGTGACCTTTGGCGGGAGCGGGTTGACGATCCCGAGCCGGCTCGGCGTTAACTTCACGCCGACCGCTAACCCGACGTAGGCCGGCGTACGGCCCATATCGACCGGAATCCAGACTCCCTCAAGGCCGGTCGAGGCCAGCACGGTCGGCTGACCGCGGCCACCCGGAGCTGATGTGCCCACCGCGACGAACGAGCCGTTCGCAGTGACCGAGGTGACATCGGGGGGCGTCGGCACCCTGGTCGAGGTGCCGCCGTCCAGCGGCACCTCGTAAAGCTGCGATACGCCCTTGCGGTGATCAAGCACAAGCAAGTGATCGGAGTCCCACCAGCACAACGCCGTCGGGTCGACCAGGTCGGGTCCGACGGTCAGCACTTGGACGCCTTGCGCCAGGTAGATGAGCGCGCTGTTCTGCTTCTTGGTGATGGAGGACACGATCACGCTGGCGCCGCTCTTGCCGCGCACGATCATCGCGACCCTGACACCGTCGGGCGCGACCTTGAGCGAGACAAAGGTGTCAGACGCGGGGATCTGCAGTGCCGGTATCGTGACCGGATTGACCTGCAGGCTGCCCGTGACGGTCTGGTTGACTACAAACACATCGGTACCGGCGGCGACCCATAGGTCACCCTGGTCATCCCAGGTCATCGACGTGCAGTCGGCTGGCAGCGTCCCCTTCTGCAAGTCGCTACCGACTAGCAGTCCCGCGACATAAACGAGCCGGCCGCGGCAACCAGCGAAAGTGTTGGCGCCGCCGAGCGGTGCGGGCGAGATAGCGATCGTGGTGAACGGTCCGCGTCCTAGCTGGGCTGGCAGCACCGGCGTCGTAGTGTCACCTCCGGCACCGCTGTTCTTCTTGGCGGCACCGCCGGCCCGTCCGACGTTCGTCGCACCAAAGTCTTTGCCCGGCCTGAATTCATTCAGATGCGGATGACCGGTCCGATCGAGCGCCTGGTAGTACAGCGGCCCCGACGGACCTTGCTGAACCCAGCTAATGAACTTCTTCTTGAGCAAGAGCGCGGAGCTACGCCCGACGTGCAACTCGATCGAGCCGATTCCGGTACCAGCGGCGTCTGGCGCGTACATCAGGGTCCAGACGAGCTGCGCCTCCATCATCCCGAGCGTCGCGAGGTCAGTCCGGGCCGCCGCACCGCCCAGCGTGACGACAGCTTGATTGCTGTGCACCTGGGCGCCGATTCTGGTGCCCTTAGGGAAGGCCGTCTCGATCGCGTGATACAGCCAGTTCGAGTTGGTCGGCGGCAGCGTGAGCACAGCGTCGACAAGCTGCTGAACGCCGGTCTGCTGTAGCTCTTGTCCAGGTATGTACACCGGGTAAGGCACGAGGGTGCCCGATGAGCCGCTCGCCAGGTAATACAGGTTGCGCGGCAGGTAGTCGCGCTGAAAGTCGGCGACTGTCATCAGCAGTAGCGAGAGGTCTGTCTTGCCATCCAGGCCCTCGATGCCGTCGATCCGCCATACGCCGCCGTTGACCTGGGCTAGTTCGAACGTGTAGGTGTACGGCCCGGGCGTCGGGTAGACCTGGAGCCTGCCAGCCTCGTTCGCCCCTGCCGCCACCAGCGTCTCCAGGTGCTGGCTGGTCACGGTTACCTGGGCCGACGACTGGTTGCCGGTCACCTGAAATGGAACTTTGGTCAGCGTCACCTGGTGGCCGGTGTCGATGATGTGCGGCGTGACGCTCGGCCGCCAATGGCGGCGGTAGTAACCGGTCAGGTACTCCCTGGCGATACTCTCATCGCTCAGGTTGGCACCACTCGCCACCAGGAAACCGCGGACGATGTCCTTGGGTTGCCACTGCGGACTCGGCCCCTGCGGAGTGATGACGATCTGGTTCTCCTGTGAGCTGCCGGTGTTCGGCAGCGAAGTCTGGCTCAGCGGGCCGCTGGTCGGCAGGTTCACGCAACCGGCCAGGATCAGGCCGACAACCGCCAGCCCGGCCGCCCGGCCACGGATCCGGTCCGCTGGAACGCCGCGTCTCATGCCCGCTCCTCGCTCACGGCGAGTCTGGTCGTCTCCGCCAGGTCTGGTCGAAGGGGCAGCGGCGAGCCAGCCAGGCTTGACCCGGCCGCCCTTGGCAGTGTGAGCCTGAACACCGATCCCTGGCCGGGCTCACCCCACGCCTCCAGCCAGCCGCCGTGCAGGCGGGCGTCCTCAAGTGCTATCGCGAGGCCGAGGCCAGTGCCGCCGGTCGTCCTCGCCCGGGCCGGGTCGGCCCGCCAGAACCGGTCGAACACCAGGAACTCCTCGCCGGGCGACAACCCGACGCCGTGGTCCCGCACCGCGATCGCGACCGCGCCGCGGTCCGCCGCCGAGGTGACCACGACCTCCCGGCCCTCGCCGTGCTCGACCGCGTTCACCAGCAGGTTACGGAGAATCCTTTCCACCCGGCGTCGGTCGACCTCGGCCACGCAAGGGTCGGCGGGCAGCCTGAACTCGATCCTAGAGCCCCGTCGTTCGGCGAGTTGCTGAGCCACGTCGGCCGAGTTGCGCACGAGGTCGCAGACGTCGACAAGCTCGGCGTCGAGCGTCGCGGCGTTGGCGTCATACCGGCTGATCTCCAGCAGATCGACGAGCAGCGACTCGAACCGGCCAAGCTGGCTCTGCAGCAACTCGGCCGACCGCCTGGCTTGCGGCTCAAGTTGCTCCCTAGCCTCGTACAGCAGGTCAACGGCCATCCTGATGGTGGCGAGCGGCGTCCGCAGCTCGTGCGACACATCCGAGACGAACTGTCGCTGCACCTGCGACAGGTCCTCGAGTTCGCGCATCTTCTCCTGCAAGCTGGCCGCCATCTCGTTGAACGAGCTCGCGAGCGCGGCGACCTCGTCGTTGCCGCGCACCACCAGCCGCTGGCCGAGGTTCCCCGTCGACAGCAACTGCGCTCCCTGGGCCGCCTTGGCCACCGGTACGACCACCCACCTTGTCAGCAGCCAGGCGATGCCGGCGAGCAGGAACACGAGGGCGATGCCGACCACGACCAGCGTTCGCAGCACCTGACCAAGCTCGGCCTGCACCTGGGTCAGCGGGAAGAAGTAATACAACTGGTAGCCGCTGCCGAAGTGAGCCCCGTAGAGCAGGCCGGAGGTCTCGGCGTCGTTAACGCTTGGGTACGGCATCCTGGCGAACGAGAAGATCGGCTTGACCCGGTGGTTCGAGGTCATCTGAGCGACGACCCTGGCCGGCAAGTTAGGCAGGTTGTCGGCCGCGAGCTTCACGAAGACCGGCGGGTTCTGGTTCGGCAGCCCGACGGCGACACCGTACTCGTCGGCCGCGTTTTGCCCGCTCGACTTGAGGCTGTTCACGACGCTTCTCATGAAGGACTCGGCCGTCGATGCCTGCGGTGTGTTGGAGGCATCGGGCAGGGACTGAGCGAACGTCAGTCCATCGGTTGCCTGAGTGAGCGCCTCAGACTCGGCCTTGTGCAGGAAGTTCGTCGTGATCTCTTGCATCAGGAAGAAGCCGAGCAGCGACACGACGACCGCGGAGACCACCATCGTCGTGCTGACCACCCGGACGCCCAGCGAACTGCGCCACCGCCAGCGGGCCCTACGCAGCAGTACAGCGAGCCGGTGGGTGGCGCCGAGCAGCGCTGACCTCACGCCGGCCCGCTGTTCAGCGGGTCGCGGCGGCCGGTCGACGCGATCGGCCCGCCGCGCGCTGCCGACCGGGTTCGTCTTCTCGCTACCGACCGCTGTCCCTGTCATAGCTCATCAGCCCGGCCCCGCTTTGTATCCGACGCCGCGGACCGTGACCACGATGTCGGGACGCTCAGGATCCCGCTCGATCTTCGCCCGCAACCGCTGCACGTGCACGTTGACCAGGCGGGTATCAGCGGCGTGCCGGTACCCCCACACCTGCTCAAGCAGCACTTCCCTAGTGAACACCTGCCGCGGTTTGCGGGCGAGTGCCACCAGCAAGTCGAACTCGAGCGGGGTGAGACTGATCGGTTCGCCGTCCCGCTTCACCGAATGACCGGCTACGTCGATCGTCACGTCGCCGATGGACAGCATCTCGGGCGCTGGATCGTCGGTGCGGCGCAGCCGAGCGCGCACCCGCGCGATCAGCACCTTGGCCTGGAACGGCTTCACGATGTAGTCGTCCGCGCCCGACTCCAGGCCCAGCACCACATCAACGGTGTCGCTCTTAGCGGTTAGCATCACAATCGGAACGCCAGACTCGGCCCTGATCTGGCGGCACACGTCAATGCCGTCGACGCCAGGCAGCATGAGGTCGAGCAGGATTAGGTCCGGCTTTGTTTCCCTGAATGCTTCGAGAGCCCTATCTCCGTCGGCGACGAACGTTGGCTCAAATCCTTCGCCGCGCAGGACGATCCCCAGCATCTCAGCGAGGGCGGCGTCATCGTCGACGACTAGCACGCGACCTTTCATATTCCCCATCGTTCCATGGAAACGGCGGTGCGGAAGCCCACACGGTTACGGCTCAGCACCCAGAACACGCAGATTACCGCGTGTAACGGGATGGACGACGCCACGTTCCGTCACGATCGCGGTCACCAGGCCAGGCGGAGTAACGTCAAAAGCCGGGTTATAAGCGGCGCTTCCGGCCGGCGCGATACGCTGCCCCGCCAGGTGCGTCACCTCGTCCGGCGGCCGCTCCTCGATCACGATCCGCGAGCCTTCGGCGGTGTCAAAGTCGATCGTCGACACCGGTGCGACCACCACGAACGGAACGCCGTGGTGCTTGGCGAGCACCGCGAGCCCGTAGGTGCCGACCTTGTTGGCGACGCTGCCGTCGGCGGCGATCCGGTCGGCGCCGACCGCCACCAGGTCAACCTGACCGGCCGCCATCAACGACGCGGCCGCGGAGTCGGCGAGCACCCGATGCGGCAGCCCGGCCCGGCGGGCCTCGTAGGCCGTCAGCCGCGACCCCTGCAGCAGCGGCCTGGTCTCGTCGATCCAGAGCATCGCCAGGTTGCCCGCACGGTGCGCGGCGAGTATCAGGCCGAAAGCAGTGCCCTGGCCGGCCGTGACCAGCGAGCCAGTGTTGCAGTGGGTCATGATTTTGGCCCCGGACGGCACCAGCGTCAGGCCGTGAGCGGCCATCTCGGCGCAGGCTTTCTCATCAGCGTCCGCGATCGACCGGGCCTGGAGCAGGGCAGCAGCGGCCGCTTTCCTTTCTGCCTCTGGGTCGTGATCGGTGCCTGCGGCCCGCAGATAGGCGTCGAGCGCCCGCCTGGCGCCCCACCCTAGGTTGACCGCGGTCGGCCTGGCGCGCTCGATCTCGGCCGCCGCGGCTGGCACGTCGTCGCCCCTCGCCGCCGCGAGCGCGACGCCGTACGCTCCGGCGATTCCGAGCAGGGGCGCGCCGCGCACCACGAGGCGCCTGATCGCGTCGACGAGCGTTGGCACATCGCGGCAGGTCACGATCGTCTCGACCAGCGGCAGCCGGGTCTGGTCGAGTAGTTCGATGGCTGGCCCTGCGGGCGGTTCCACCCAGCGCAGCACTGCGATGCTCACAATGAGAGTCTGCGCCACGGTTGGTCGCGATGGCGAGCCACGGGTCGCAATGCGGAAGACGGCCGATATAAGCGTTCCTGGCATAAATCATGCGATTGCGTAATCATGTCGAGCCTTCGGCTGGCATTCCGTGCCAGTATTGGCATGCCGCAGGCGACGCTGTCCGCGGCGCGAGCGATACGGCCTGTAGGAGGCCACGATGAGCGACCTTCCCGGTTACGGCCAGCCGGGTTCCGACCAGCCCGGATACGGACAATCCGGTTTCGGACAATCGGGTTCCGGACAACCGGGTTTCGGAAATCCCGATTTCGGACAATCCAATTCCGGGCTACCTCGATACGGCCAGGGCGGTTACCGCCAGGGCGGTTACGGTCCGTCGATGCCGCCTGTGGGCGGCGGCTGGGCTGCTCCGGCGCCCATGCCTGGCGGCGTGCCGCTGCGTCCCTTGGGCGTCGGCGAGATACTCAGCGGGGCGTTCACGCTAATTCGCCGCAATCCACTGGCCACGCTCGGTCTCGCCGCCATCATCGAAACGCTGTCAGCCGTCATCACGACGTTCTTCTCCTGGTCTGAGCAGAAGCTGACGCATCAGTTGCAGAACTCGCTCAAGTCCGCCCAGACATCCACGCAGGCGGGTCACGCGCTCGGGCACTTCGTCTCATCGTTCGTGCCCTACTTCTTCGTGACCATCGCGATCGCGTTCGTGGTGCAGAGCATCCTCACCGGCATGCTCACCGGCGCGCTCGGCCGCGGCCTGATCGGCGACCAGGTTTCTATCGGCGAGGCTTGGCGGATCGCCAGGGTCGGCTCGGTGATCGGGGTGTCGCTGCTAGTGCTCGTGATCGTGCTGGCCCCCTGGGTTGCCTACGGCCTGATCGTGATTGGCCTGGCCGCGGCCAAAGTCACCGCGGCGGCCGTGCTCGTCGGCATCGTCGGGTTCATCGCGCTGTTCGTCCTGACGATCTGGGTCGCCGTGCGACTCCTTGTCGCGATCCCAGTCGTGGTGCTCGAGGCGGCGGGCCCGGTGGCGGCGCTGCGCCGATCCTGGCTGCTCGTGGCTGGCAACTGGTGGCGGGTATTCGGCATCTACCTGCTGGCCGCGATCGTGGTCGGAATCGTCGCCGGACTCATAGAACTGCCGTTTACGATCGCTCGGGTCATCATCTCCGGGCATGGCTCGGTGGGCCTGGGGTTCGCCAGCACCGCCGCGCCGACCGTGTCAGCGCTGATCGTCGGCGCGATCGGCGGCATTATCGCGACGACTTGCACCCGTCCGGTGAGCGCAGGGGTCAGCGTTCTGCTCTACGCGGATTTGCGGATGCGGAAAGAAGGCTTGGACTTGGTCCTGCAACAAGCCGGTCAGTCGCCGGGGATGAGCGGAAGCGAGTTCGCGAACATCTGGCAAGCCGGACCGGGGCAGTCGACGTTCGGCGCGGGGCCAGGGACGTTCGGCGCGGGCGGTGGTCCTGGCTATCCGCCGGGGACCGGCCAGAACGGCGGTTCAACAGGTACGCCCGGCTGGTAACCAGGCGGTCCCCGGAGCAGCGTGGACCCCTTGCTGCTGCCCGCGGGGCTGCCGGCCGGACAGCGTGGCTTCGTTGCTGTCGTCATAGCGACAGCGCGGGATAGTTGCTGTTCCTGACCGCAGGAGGGTCACGGCAGCGTGGGAACTTTGCTGCTGCCCCCGCCGAAGATCAACTCAAGCTAAGGGGGCGCCGGGGCAAGGACGCGCGATTTAAGGCGGCCAGCCGTCGCGTTGAGGACCATCACCGCCGCGTTCAAGTCGCGTTCCGCGCCGAACAGGGGTTTGTGCGAGTATGGGCGGTGGCCGGTCGGGTGGACACTAACTTAAGCGCGGCACCGACGCGGCGACCATCCAGGAGACGACGATGACCGACACACCGCCAGGCAACGCCGACCAGGGCGAGCCGCAGCAAGGCGGCCCCGACGCCACACCGCGCTGGCCAGACCGGCCGGAGTTCGGCCAGCCGACCGTGCAGAGGCAGCGACCGCAGTCCGACCAGCCCGGATACGGCCAGACGCCGTCCGACCAGCCCGGATACGGCCAGACGCCACCCCCGCCCGGATACGGCCAGACGCCGTCCCAGCCCGGGTACGACGACCAGGCCGGCCAGACAGAGTACGGACAGCAGCAAGCCGGGTACGGACAGCAAGCGGGGTACGGACAGCAAGCCGACTATGGACAGCAGGGCGGGTACGGACAGCAGGGCGGGTACGAGCAAACCCAGTACGGGCAGCAGCCTCAGTACGGCCAACAGCCTCCGTACGGTCAGGCGCAGTACGGGGAGCAGCAGCCGACCCAGGCCGCCTATCAGCCGCCCGAGTACGACCAGCCAGGCTACGGGCAGCAGCAGCCGCCGCCGGATTACGGCCAGCAAGCCCAGCCCGGGTATGGGCAGCCACCGGCTCAGGCCGCCTATGACCAGCCTGGATACGGTCAACCGACGCCGCCGGCCTTCGGCCAGCAGGCCGGGCAGCTACCCAGCTACGGGCAGTTCGGTCAGCAGGGGCAGTTTGGTCAGTCGCCAGGGGCCGGGCAGTCGTATCAGCAATCTGGCTGGGGCGCCGGGGCCGCGGCGCCGGGTGGTGTCCCCTTCCGGCCGCTGGGTCTCGGCGACATTCTGAGCGGCACGTTCACGCTGATCAGGCAGAACCCGGCGTCGACCGTCGGCTTGATCGCGCTCGGTACGTTCGCGGGCGCCATTCTCGCAATCATCTTCGGCTTCATCGCGAACCGGACTGGCACCTCAAGCGGTGCCGCACTGGCCGACATCCCCGCGTTCGTCATCGACGCCGCCGTCGGCGGCGGCGTGCTCGCCGCGCTTGGGAAGTCGTTGCTCGGCCGGAAGATCAGCATCGGCGAGGCACTGCAGCAGTCCAGGTTTGGCTGGATGATCCTGACCGGGCTGATCTACTGGGTGATCATCCTCCTGGTCTGGTTCGTGCCACTCGCGCTGCTCAAGGGGTTCGGCGTGCTGGTCGCGTTCCCGCTCGGAGCGTGGCTAGGCATCATGCTGTGCCTGATGTTCCCCGTCGTGGTGCTCGAACGGCAGAACCCGATCGCCGCGATCGGCCGGTCATGGCAGCTCGTCAAGGGCAGCTTCTGGCGGTTCTTCGGGATCTTCGCGCTGCTGTTCGCCGTGATCTTCGTGCTGTTCTTCATCATCGGGATCATCTTCACGATCGTCGCCGGGATCGGGATCGCCTCATCGAACGACAGCGGCGCGGTGGCAGGCGGGGTCGCGATCGGCGCGATCATCGCGTTCGCGATCTTCTACTTCATCATCAGTTCGGTGCTTGTCGCCTTGTGGACGGCACTCGTGGTCCTGCTCTACGCCGACGTCCGGATGCGCAAGGAAGGCATGGACCTCGTTCTGCAGCAGGCCGCTCAAAGCGGTCAGCTAACCGGTGATGAGTTCGCTAGTTACGCACCGAGCCAAGCCGTCGGCGGGTATCAGGGCGGCGGGTATCAGGGCGGCGGATCGCCCGGAGGCTATCCTGGCAACCCTGGCGGATACTGACCTGCGCCCGTGACTCGCATCTGGCTCGGACCGGCGAGCGCCGCCGCCTTGCCGCTGGCCGCCCGGGGCACGCCGCTACTGGCCGCGGGCGGACCGCTGGTCAACCGGCGGGAGGGGCAGATCCTGGCTAGGCGAGAACTCAGCAAGGTCAGCATCTGGGCCCGGATCCTCCACGACCTCGGGCAACTGTTCAACACCAGCGCGAACGCGGTGCCGGGCGGGTGGTTCGGCCTCATCGTGTTCGGCGTGCTGATCGCGGTTCTGATCATCGTGATCTTGACCTGGGTTCGGCCAAGCGGCCGACGCCGGATCAGGGTCGGCTCGGTGCTCGGCGGCAAGGCACAGACGGCGCAGAACTACCGGCGGTCGGCAGCCCGGTTCGCCGAGGCCAGCGACTACAGCCAGGCGATCATCGAAGGCGTGCGGGCGATCGCGGCCGAACTTGAGGAGCGAGGCGTACTGCGGCCACGGCTCGGCCGGACCGCGAACGAACTCGCCATCGAAGCGGGGGCCGAGCTACCAGGCCTGGCCACCGCCCTGCGGACGGTGACGAGGCTATTTGACGACGTCAGGTACGGCGACCGGCCCGGCACCGAAGCCGGCTACGAGCTTGTCAGCCAGGTCGACGGGCGGGTGCGGGCGGCACCGGTGACCCTGACCGACGGCGACCGGCCTGTCGCCGCTGACCTGCTGGTACCGCGATGACCTCGCCGTCGTCTGGACTGCGGACACGTGACCCGGAAGCCGCGCAAGAGCCGCCGCCAATCGCCACTGACCGGCGCGGCGGAAGCTTCGGCTCGGTCTGGCGGACGGCGCGGGCGCCGCTGGGCGTCCTAGCGGTCATGGTGCTCGGTGTCATCGCGGTCGTGCTGCTCGCGCCGACCGCGAAGTCCAATACCTACCTCGACCCGGCTAGCACGGACGCGACAGGCACAAAGGCACTCGCCGACATCCTGGGTGAACGCGGATTTCACGTGACCAGCGTCTACAGCCCGGCCGCCGCGCTTGGCGCGATCGGATCGCCGCCCGGAGGACCAGCCGCCACTTTGGTCATCACCAGGCCGGACCTGCTGACTGCGGCTCAGCGGAAACAGCTAGCCCGTGTCGATGCCGACCTGTTCCTCGTCGGGCCCGGGACCGTATCGCTCGCGGCGCTCGCTCCGGCCATCAGCGTGGCCAGTCAGGATGCGCCGTTCGGCTCGCCGGTGGACCCAGACTGCGCCATCGCTGGAGCGCGCGTGGCTGGCTCGGTCGATTCCGGCTTGATCACCTATCGGAGCGCGGGATACGCGGCCGGGTGCTATCCGGTCGACGGCAATCCGTCGCTCGTCCGCTATGTCAGGGCGGGTCGTACGATCACGATCCTGGGCAGTGGCCAGCTGATGAGCAACAACTTGCTAGCCCAGGAAGGCAACGCCGCGCTGGCGCTCAACTTGCTCAACGCCCATGGCGTCATCGTCTGGCTGACGCCAGAGCCCACGATCGCCCGGCCGCCCCCGCCGGTGAGCCAAGGCAACCGACCCCGGCCGTCGTTGATCCCAGGAGCCGCCTGGCTCGTGGCACTGCAGTTGTGCGTCGCGCTCGCGCTCGCCGCGGTGTGGCGGGCGCGCAGGTTCGGCCCGCTGATCTCCGAGCAACTGCCGGTTGTCGTCCGGGCGAGCGAAACTGTCGAAGGGCACGCGAGGCTCTACCAGTCCCGCCGGGCCAGGGACCGGGCTGCCCAGGCGCTGCGGGACGACATGCTGGGCCGGATGCGGCCCGCACTTGGACTCGCCGCCGACGCGCCCGCCGACGCTGTCGGCGACGGCCTGGCCAGCCGATCGCGGCACAGCAGGGAGCAGATACTCGCGATCGTCTTCGGACCGGCTCCCGGCACCGACGCTGATCTGGTCCGGCTGGCCGCCGACCTAGACGAACTGGAAAGAGAGGTACGTTCGCAGTGACCGCCGACGACCAGGCCGTAGCCGGCGCCCAGGCGCCGTGGCGGCCCGAACCCTGGCCGGCCGATCAGCCAGCCTCCGGGCCCAGAGCAGCTCTGGCCGCCGTGCGCCGCGAGGTCGGCAAGGCCGTAGTCGGCCAGGATTCCGTGGTCAGCGGCATGCTGATCGCGCTGATCTGCGAAGGGCATGTGCTGCTCGAAGGCGTGCCTGGGGTGGCCAAGACGCTGCTGGTGCGCGCGCTCGGCAGCGCGCTCTCGCTGGATGCCAAGCGGGTGCAGTTCACCCCCGATCTGATGCCGGGTGATGTGACCGGATCGCTGATTTACGACGCCAGGACATCGGCGTTCGAGTTCAGGCCAGGGCCGGTGTTCACGAACCTGCTGCTGGCCGACGAGATCAACCGGACGCCGCCCAAGACCCAGGCCGCGCTGCTTGAGGCGATGGAGGAGCGCCAGGTGTCGGTAGACGGCAACCCGCACCCGCTGCCCGCGCCGTTCCTCGTCGCCGCCACGCAAAATCCAGTGGAGTACGAGGGCACCTATCCGCTGCCAGAGGCGCAACTGGACCGGTTCATGCTCAAGCTGACCGTTCCGCTGCCTGAGCGAGCCGACGAGATTTCCATCCTCGGCCGGCACGCGGCTGGGTTCGACCCGCGCGACCTGCGGGCTGCTGGGATAACTCAGGTCGCGGGGCCCGCCGCCCTCGCCGAGGCCAGGGACGCCACTAGGAAGGTGCACCTCAGCGATGAGGTGACCGGCTACATCGTGGACATCTGCCGCGCCACCAGGCTGTCGCCTTCGTTGCGGCTAGGGGTGTCACCGCGAGGCGCGACCGCGCTTTTGGCCACCAGCCGGGCGTGGGCATTCCTGTCTGGCCGCGACTACGTGACGCCGGATGACGTGAAGGCACTGGCCGGGCCGACTCTGCGGCACCGGATCCAGCTCAGACCGGAAGTCGAGCTTGACGGCGCTACCCCGGATGGGGTGCTGCAAGGGCTGCTCGCGTCCGTGCCAGTCCCGCGGTGAGGGGTCCGCGATGGCCCTGACCGGCCGGGCGGCGCTGCTCGCGGTGGCCGGGGCGGTGCTAGTGCTCTTGTTCCGCGACGGCGTCGCCGTGCTGATCGTCGACGTGGCCATTGGCTGCGCCATCGTTGTCGACCTCGCGCTCGCCGCTAGCCTGCGCCGACTTCAGGTCAGCCGGTCGGGGGATGCCAAGGTGCAGCTAGGCCAGACCGGGGTGGTCACGGTCACCATCGTCAATACTGGACGACGCCGCCTGATCGGGCAGGTCAGGGACGGCTGGCGGCCGAGCGCCGGAGCGCGGCCCGCCCGCGCGACCGTCTCGCTCCCGGCGGGCAGGCGAGTAACGCTCAGTACCTCGCTCACCCCGACGCGACGGGGCGACGTGCCAGCGGGTCCGCTGACCGTCAGGTCACTTGGTCCCCTCGGCCTAGCCGGCCGGCAGCGCAATCTGGCGGCGCCGTGGACCGTGCGGGTGCTGCCCGCTTTCCTGTCCCGTAAGCACCTGCCGGAGAAGCTAGCCAGGCTGCGCGAGCTTGATGGCCAGCACAAGTCGCTGATCCGCGGTCAGGGCAGTGAGTTCGACTCGCTGCGTCCCTACGTGCTCGGCGACGACGTTCGCTCGATCGACTGGCGGTCCTCGGCCCGTCGGGCCGACGTGCTGATCCGAACCTGGCGACCAGAGCGCGACCGCAGGATCGTCATCGTGCTCGACACCGGGCGCGGCTCGGCCGGCCGGGTCGGCGGTATTACCAGGCTCGACGCCTCGATGGACGCGGCGCTGCTGCTAACCGCGCTCGCGGTCAGGGCGGGCGACCGGGTCGACCTGATCGCCGCCGACCGAAAGGTCCGGGCCAAGGTCGTGGGCGCTGGCCGCCAGGAGGTGCTGTCGGCGATCACCAACGAGATGGCGCTGCTCGAACCGGACCTGGTCGAGCCGGATATTACGTTGATGGCCGCGACCGTGCTCGGTGTCGCCCGCCAGCGCTGCCTGGTCGTGCTGATGACCGACCTCAACCCGGCCGCGATCAGCCAGGGCTTGCTGCCGCACATCCAGCTTCTGTCGTCCAGGCACAAGGTGCTCGTGGCCGCCGTCGCCGACCCGAAGGTCGCCGACATGGCCGCCGAACGCGGCGACATCGCCGCCGTCTACGACGCGGCCGCCGCGACCAAGGCGCAGGCCGACCGGACTGGTGTCAGCGCGAGGCTGAGGAGGCACGGCGTGGAGATCGTCGACGCACCGCCTGGCCGGTTGCCGCCCGCGCTAGCTGACGCCTACCTCAGCCTCAAGGCCGCCGGCCGGCTGTAACCGGGCCCGGCCCGGAGGCGACGGGGTGGAATTCAGCCGGTCATCGGCTGGGCGTCGGGTTGTTCGGCCATGTCCCCGGTCTCGCCAGCGGCTACCGCCCGGCGACCGAAGACGAACACATAGGTGAGGAACGCCGCTTCGGCGATCGCGCCGATACCGATCCTGGCCCACGCGGGCAGCGGCGACGGCGTAACAAACGCCTCGATCAGCCCAGACGTCAACAGCACGAACACCAGGCCGATCACCACCGTGAACATGGCCCGGCCCTCGTCGGCCAGCGCTCTAGCCCGGGTCCTGGGCCCAGGATCGATGACCGTCCAGCCAAGCCGGAGGCCGACCCCGGTGGCCAGGAACACTGCGGTGAGTTCGAGCATGCCGTGCGGCAGGATCAGTGTCCAGAACTCCCCTGACCGCCCGTAAGCGGCCATCAGGCCGCCGTCGACCCCGACGTTCAACGCATTTTCAAAAAGAACCCAGAGTACGGGCAGGCCGAGCAGCAGTCCGAACGTTATCGCCTCAGCGGCCAGCAGGGCATTATTGGTCCACACCCGCGCCGCGAATGACCGGCCGTCGAAGCTGGAGTAGTAATGCCTGAATTCGTGGATCACCAGATCCTTCGCCTGCGACTTGGGCAGCAGGCTCGCCTGTAGTGCCGGCGACCTGGCGATCTCCCAGCCGATCAGCAATGCGACGACGATCGAGGCGACCGCGCAGCCGAGCCACCACCAGCGCGCCCGGTACGCGGCAGCGGGAAAGGACACCGCGGCGAACCGGCCGATCGCGCTCAACGACGACGGCTGGGCGCCGGTGACCGCTGCCCTGGCCCGGGCAAGCTGGCTGGAGAGCGCGCCGGACAGCGCCGGATCGAGGCCGGCGGCCTGCACGGCCGACAGCTGCGCGGCGGTCTGCTTATAGAGCGCGACGAGTTCGTCGACCTCCGCGCCTGACAACGCGCGGCGGCGCCGGGTTAGCTGATCGAGCCGGGCCCAATCGGCGCGATGCTCGGCGACGAAGACGTCCACATCCACGTCTGGAGACTACAGGTTGGATACTGGATATTCTTGGCGCGAAATCGAAACGTGCTAGACGGGCGAACCCGCCCATAACAACACTCCGACCTGCGGAGGAACTCCGATGACCGAGGTGGTGACCGGTGAGGCGGTCGTCCTTGACCTCGTGGTCGCCAGGTTCCCCAGCCGCATGGCCGCGCAACTCATCGACATCGTTGTCCAATTGCCGGTGCTGGTATTCATCGAGGTTGTGATCGGGGTCAAGGCGGCCCGGCACCTGAACCAGGCCTCGGCGGCCGCGCTCTTCGCGCTGGCACTCGTGCTGGTCACGATCGCCTACCCGGCCACGTTCGAGACGCTGAGCCGCGGCAAAACCCTCGGCAAGATGGCTCTTGGCCTGCGCGTGATCGGGGATGACGGCGGCCCGGAGCGGTTCAGACAGGCCCTGATCAGGGCTCTATCGCTGGCGTTCATCGAGATCTGGCTGTTTCCGATCAACCTAATAGGAATGCCGGTCGGGCTGATCACCTCAATGGTCTCGGCCAAAGGAAAGCGGCTCGGCGATGTATTCGCCGGGACGTTCGTCATTCAGGAACGAGTGCCGAAGCGACCCGACCTCGCTCCGACGTTCACGATGATCCCGCCACCGCTGCTCGAATGGTCGGCCTATCTCGAGGTCTCAAGGCTGTCCGACCAGATGGCCGCCACGGTGAGCAGCTACCTGCGCCGCTACACCGACCTGCGCCCGGCCGCGCGAGCTCAGATCGGCGCGCAACTGGCCGCCACCGTCGCCACCCATGTCAGCCCGCCACCGCCGCCAGGTACCCCGGCCGAGGCCTACCTGGCGACCGTGCTCACCGTCCGCCGACAACGAGAGCAAGCCAGAGCCCAGCAAAGGCAGGCGGGGCTCGGGCAGGCACCCGCGTCACCGATGCGCACGCTCCCGATGTCGGCCGACGCTCCGGCCTATGTCCCCTCGACTGGTGCCGTTGTCCCTCCGACTGCTGCTGCCCTACCAGAGGCCGATCAGGTCACGGATCCGGTGCCGCCGCCCGCTCCCCCTTCCGAGGGCACGCCGCCCGAAGATTTCGGCTTCGTCGCGCCACGCTGACTGCTGCCTGCCAATCCTCCGATCAGGAACGCGTCAGCATGATCACCCAGCATCCTCGGCCCGATGCCGTACGAAGACAGCTAGACCCGATGGATTCCCGGATTCATCGCAGCCCGGCCGCCTGCTAGCGCGATGGATTGCCGAATTCATACCTGTTTTCCGCTATGGATTGCCACATCCATCGCGCTGCACGATCGGCTCGGCGCTATGGATTGCCACATCCATCGCAGAGGGCTGCGGGTTGGACGCGAGTGCGGCACCGCCCGGCCTCCGCACCGCCCCAGCCCCGGACTCCCCACAGAACACGCAGCTCAGTCGCGCGTCTGTCACACGGCGGCCCCACAAGCGGAACTTACGTGTTGTTACGACACGGCCTGGAACGGCCGGATCAGGTCCCCGGTAGCTTCGGCCGCGACCGCGAGCCCCTTCGCCACGGGGACATCGTGGAGCGAGTAATGCTGCTGCCCCGCTGCGGTGGTAGCGGTCAGCGTCATCAACCCCTGCCTACGCTGGAACCACGTTTGGTGGATTCGCCACCCGATGATCGCATCGGTCCCGATGATGCTCCGCCGTCTGGCGAAACTGCCCGTCCTGGTGACCAGCCAACCGCCGGCAAGCCGATGACCGAGATTGCGGTACCGGTCGGCCGCGACGAGGCAAGCGGCGGGCAGCAGCGCGAGCGAACCGAGCGGCACCCACAGTGGCCCGTGGCGGAGCCAGGTGGCGGCCCCGATCGCCGCTACGATGACCGCCGCCCCGACGAGTGCCCGGAAGTAGCGGCGGCGCAACGCCGCTGGACCGTGGCGCTCCAGCGGGCCCGAACACAGTTCGGCCGGAACTCCGAGCAGCATGACGGTCACATCCATGGCCACCTCTCGGGGCGCGGGCGGCAGCAGCACCGAGCCCTCGTGCTCGGCGCCCCGGCCGACATGCAGGCCCGTCGTGATCGCGATGCACCGGGCGCCGCGAGCGGCGCGCAACAGCAGAGGTTCGCTGATCTCGACCCCGCGCAGCCTGCTCAGGGAGATCGTGGTCGCTCGGACCGACAGCAAGCCCCTGGTCACCCGCACGGTCCCCGCTCCGTATTCGGCGAGCCGGAAGTTCCAGTAGACGGCGATGTAGCCGATGAGGGCGATCAGCATGTAGCCGGCGGTCGCGACGGCCGTGCCGACCAAGACGCGCTGGACGATATTGAGCGCGGCGAAGTCGGCGACGATCAGCCGCACCGGGCCGGTCGCCGCCAGATTGCGGTTGGTGGCGTTGCTGATCTGGATGACCGACCCGAAGAGCGCGCCGAGCACCACCAGGCCGGTCAACGTCAGCGGCGCGAACCGCAGCCAGCTCAGCCTCAGCGCCGCAATCTCGCTGCCTTGCTCGGGCTCGGACGCAGTTGCCGGATCCGCGCCCGCGACGGAGGCCGCTGACCCGGCTGGATCTTGCGCGACGCCGTTCACCACCGGCCGGCCGGCGAGCAGCATCGTCCGCAACGACTCGGCGTCGGACCTGGTCAGGCCGTCTAGATGGAAGCTCTCTCCAGACCGGAAGTCGTTACGACCCGTGCCGACGCTCACCCGGCAAACCCCGAGCACCCGGTGCAAGAGGTGCGCGGTCACGTCCACAGTCCTTATCCGGTCTCTGGCGACCGACAGCAACTTGGTGCTGAGCAACCCGCGGCGCATGTAGACGCGCTCGTCGGTGATCCGGTACCTGGTGGTGATCCAGTGCACCAGGCCGGTGACTACAGCGGCCACCGCAGCGAGCACGCCCCAGATCAGGTTGGTGCCGGTGCGCGAGTGCAGCAGAAGCAAGCCAGCCAGCAACGGCAGCAGCCTGGTCAGGTCGGTGAGCGGCCGGACAACGAGACTGCGCGGGCTGAGCCTCAGCCATCCGGTGTCAGCCCCGCCGACCGGATCACCCGGGCCACCCGGCCCGCCCCGTCGGCCCGCCTGCGCAGGCAACGCGGGCGCCGCCGGCAAGCCAGGCCCTGCGGCAGGCGGATCGTCGGCCGCCGCCCCGGTCACGTCCGGCGCCGTCACGTAGCGTCCCCCGGCGTCTGCCCAGTGGCCACGGCCAACTGGTCGAGCAGCGTGTCGGCAAGCTCTCGATCCAGCCCGTGGATCCGCACCGGGCCAGCCGCCGACGCCGTCGTAGCGGTCACGTTCGCGAGCCCGAACAGCCGCTCGCCGAACGAACGGTGGCTGTCGATCGTCTGGATCCGGCTGATCGGCGCGATTCGCCAGTGCACGGAAAACCACCCTGACCTGGTATACAAGGCCTGATCGGTCACCTCCCAGCGGTGCACGCGGTAGCGCCAGCGCGGCATGATCAACGCGTGCGCCGCCGCCGCGACCGCCGTCGCCGCGATCGCGGAGTTCCACGCCGTCGAGAACCCGCTGGCGGCCGCTCCGATCACGACAGCGAGCACGACCGTGCCGCCGCTCAGCGCCGCCCGCGCGGTCCAGTAGCTGATGGCTCGGCGGCTCACCCGGTTGCCAGGTACCCGCAAGCCAGGCAGCAGCGCCGGCGCCGTGCGCTCCGTGGTCATGCCTATAGGGTGCCATTAGCCGGCGAGTGGCAGAAAACATTGCGGGGAGCGCTACCGCGCGGTCGGCAGCCAGAGCGACACTCCCACCGCTATTCTTGACAAGTCCTTGTTAGATTGTCCTCGTGCGTATCACGGAAGCCGCCGAGCGACTCGGTATCTCGGCCCGGATGCTCAGGTACCGGGAATCGCTCGGCCTGTTGCCTGCTATCCGCTCCCGCCAGGCACCACGTCGCGCTGTGGGCCGCGATCAGCGAGTCGCCGTCGCGCCGGGGCACCGGCAGTTCGCCGACGCCGACCTCGACGCCGTCGCACTCGGCATCGCGATCGAACGGCGCTATGACATCAGCCCGGCCGCCCTCGCCTTCGCGCTCAGGGTGCTCGCCGACCCCAAGGCGCGAGCCGATGTCACTGAGCTTGGCCGCCGGATCGGCCGGGTGAGGCCACTGCCCGCGATGGCACTCGATTTCGAGAAGGAACGGGCCGCCAGGCTCCTCGGCACGAACTAGCGGGTGCGGAGCCCGCGCGACCGGTGCTCCGCACCCACCGTACCCAGCGCGTTCGGTCGTTATGGCTCGGGGATTGCCGCGAGCGTGTTGTCCCAGAAGTTGCCCGACCATATGTTGCCTGGCCCGAGCGGATCCCAGTGCGCCACCGGGCCGAAGTGCCCGCCGCCCGCGAAGAAGAATCGGCTGAATCTGTTGTCGGTCACCTGGATGTTGCTCGTGTCAGGTCCACCCTTGCTGAATCCGCCGTACAGCACGTAGTTGCCGCCCGCCATGACGTTTCCGGTAATCGTCTTGTTGGACGGTGCCCCGGCGGTGGAGAACAGGCCGATCGCATAGCCATGGTTGGCGCCAACCAGGATCGTGTTGTCGTTGACACTCATTGTGCTGGCGCCGCCGCCCACTTCGATGCCGTAGGTCTTTCCGCCGTTGGCGCCCGGCATTTCGGAGTGAATGTAGTTGCCCTGGATAAGGCCGGTGCTGGCCTGGATCGCGGTACCGGTGTTGGCGAAGTCGTCGCTCAGGATCTGCAGCCCGGTAGCGTCCCCGAACACGTCCCTGACTCCCGACGCCAGCGAGTTGGAATCCGCCTCTAGGCCGCTGATCGTGGTGTTCTCGATGGTGACGTCAATGGCGTGGCGCAGCGTGATCGCGGCGTCAAGTCCCGGGTTAGCCGCTGGAACCGCCTTCACATGACCACGCAGGTTGCTGCCGGTCACGATGCCGTGGGTGATCAGGTCGTTTTGCAACGTCACGTTCGACGCCGTAATCGTGACGTTGTAGGGGATCAGCAAGCCGGTCAGGTCCGCGCCGCTGCCGAAAACCCGCACGAAACCGCGTGGGTCGAACGTCCAGCCAGGGCCGCTCGATACCTGATTAGGCACCTCTTGCAGCACCGCGGTGGCCGGCACCCCGGTGGTCTCGGCGTCCGGGTAGCCGCATACCCCCACGTCAGGCACGCAGTTGGTGGGCTGGGTCGGCTCGGTGACGATGTGGACGCCTGACTGGCTGGCCCATGCTGTCCCGCCGCCAAGCAGGCAGGCGGCTAGCGGCAGCGCGACCACCGCGGCCGTCGCGGCGGCCTGCCTCCGCACCGCCCACCGAAGGCGGCTTTGGCGCGCTCGGCTCGATGACACGTCGTCCATCGCTTTCCTTTCATGAGGGAGCTTTGCCAGACACGCAGCAGAGGCTCCGAAGCCTTTGACAATGCGTAGTTGAATAACTACACACAGTAATATGCCATGGTCAGGGACGCCTGTCGGCTAAATACCGGCGGACAGGCCGACCAGAAATTTGTCGCGGAGACTCGCTACGGCGAGGGCTTATCGCGGCGGGGATTACGAGTCGTGCCTGCGGCGCGGTTCTTTCGTGCCGATCTGGCACCCGTGACAGCACGCACGGCCGGGTCGGTGACGTCAAGCTTGGCCGCCTGGTAGAGATCAGGCTCAAGGAAGATCGGGCCGGCGATCGGCACCGCCTCCCTGACCCTCCGTTCGGCCTCGTCGATAGCGGACGCGATGCCCTGGGCGGTTGCCTCGCGGGCGACCGCTACCTTCGCGGCGACGAGCAGCGAATCTGGCCCGACGTGCAAGGTGCGCAAATGGATGACCCGTTCGATGTCGACGGTGGCATCGATCGCCGCAACGATCGAGCGCTGGGTCTCCAGCGTGGCCGACTCGCCGACCAGCAGGCTCTTCATCTCCACCGCGAGCACGGCGGCCACGCAGCCAAGCAACAGGCCGATCGCGAGCGAACCGGCGCCGTCCCACCTGCCGTTCCCGGTCACCGTCGTCAAAATGACGGCGCCGAGCGCGAACCCCAGCCCGATCAGCGCGGCGAAGTCCTCAAGCAGCACGACGGGCAATTCTGGCGCCTTCGCGCGCCGGATGAACGCGCGCCAGGTAGCCGCGCCCCTCGATCGGTCTGACTCCTTGATAGCGGTGCGGAAGGAGAACGCCTCAAGGACGATCGCGACGCCGAGCACGGCGAAAGCCACTACCGGGGACACCACCGACTCCGGGTGCCTGATCCTGCTCACGCCCTCATAGAGCGAGAAAATCGCGCCGACGACGAACAAGACAACGGCGACAACGAACGCGTAGACGTAACGTTCGGCACCAAAGCCGAACGGGTGCTCGACGGTCTCCTCCCGACGCGACCTGATCCGGCCGACCAGCAACAGCACCTGATTGCCTGAGTCAGCGACAGAGTGCACGGACTCGGCGAGCATCGAGGCCGACCCGGTGATCACGAACGCGATGAACTTTGTCGCGGCGATACCGAGGTTCGCGCCGAGCGCGGCGACGACCGCGCGCATGCTGTCGGCGTGGCCGCCGGGCGACCGATCAGGTGGCGGCTGGGTCACGCGCCTCGCTCACCAGCAGAACAGGGATGTCGTCGCGCACCGGATAAGCGAGCCCGCAGTCGGCCCCAGTGCAGACGAGCTCGTTCGCCTCTTCATCCACAGCCAGCGGGGCATGGCACTTCGGGCAGGCGAGGATCTCAAGTAGCCAGTCGTCGATCTTCACAACGTCTCCATCGCGTTCGGGGCGTTCCTGACGATGCGCAACACTTCGTCAGTTACCTTAGCCACAATCGTGCCGTTCTCGGCCTCCACGTTGAGCCGCAGCAACGGTTCAGTGTTGGACGGGCGCAGGTTGAACCACCAGTCGTTGCTGGTCACGGTCAGCCCGTCAAGCTCGTCGGTGGTCACGCCCGGCTGTCCGGCGAACTCCTGCCTGACCTTCTCCGTCGCCGCGGCCTGGTCGATGACCTCGCTGTTGATCTCGCCTGACGCCGCATAGCGCGAGTACTGCGCGAGCAGTTCTGACAGCGGGCGGTCCTGTCCGCCAAGCGCGGCCAGCACGTGCAAGGCGGCCAGCATGCCCGAGTCGGCGAACCAGAAATCCCTGAAATAGAAGTGGCCTGAGTGCTCGCCGCCGAAGATCGCGCCGCGCTCGTTCATCACGGCCTTGATGAACGAGTGACCTACCCTGGTGCGCACCGGCCTGCCGCCATGCTCGATGACGATCTCAGGCACGGCCTTGGACGTGATCAGGTTGTGAATGATCGTAGCGCCCGGCTCGCGCGCCAGTTCGCGGACGGCGATGAGCGCCGTCAGTACCGAGGGCGACACGGCCTCGCCGCGCTCGTCCACCACGAAGCATCGGTCGGCGTCGCCGTCGAACGCGAGGCCGATATCGGCCGACGACTCCCGAACGGCCGCTTGCAGGTCGACCAGGTTGGCCGGGTCGATCGGGTTGGCGTCGTGGTTGGGGAACGAGCCGTCAAGCTCGAAATAGAGCGGCACCGTGTCAATCGGCAGGCCGGCGAAGACATGCGGCACGGTGTGACCCGCCATGCCGTTGCCCGCGTCCACCGCCACCTTGAGCCTGCGGATGGCTGACAGGTCGACCAGGTTCTTGAGGTAATCGGCGTAGTCGGACAGGAGATCGTGTTTGGTCACGCTGCCACGCGACTCGACGCTCGTCTGGGTGCCCTTGCTGGCCATGTCCCGCAACTGGGGGAGCCCGGTGTCCCCACCGACCGGCTTGGCGCCCGCCCGGCACAGCTTGATGCCGTTGTACCTGGCCGGATTGTGGCTGGCGGTGATCATGGCACCTGGAATATCGAGGCTGCCGCTGCCGAAGTAGAGCATGTCGGTCGAGCCCAGCCCGCCATCCACCACATCGGCGCCGGCGGACGTCACGCCTCTGGCAAAGGCCGCCGCGAGCGGGCCGGACGAGGTGCGCATGTCGTGCACGGTGACGATGGCCTCCGCGCGTGTCATGGTCGCGAACGCCGCTCCGACCGCTTCTGCCACTCCCTCGTCGAGTTCGGCTGGGACGAGCCCGCGAATATCGTACGGCTTGAAAATCTTCGCGTAGTCGGCCACTTCGGCTTGCCTCTCCTGACTCCTCCGATGAGCACGAACGCTCTACCAGTGCAGATCGCCAAGACTATCGGGCGACGCTCACATCGATCCTGCCAGCACCAGATGAGCAGCGAGAACGGCGGCTAGCCCGGCGGCCGCGTTCAGGCGGCCTAGCCCGAACGCGGTTGGCCGCGTTCAGGCGGGGAAGACCGCAAGACGCGCAGATGACCTCGCCTGCCGACTTCGACGCCCTGCCCGACCGGCTCGACCGGAGTTCGCGGCGTAGCCTCCCGCACGGCGTTGGCCAGCGCTTCCAGGTCGTCGGCGGCTGCCTCCTGGCTCGGTTCGAGCGGCAGCCTGACGATGTCCCAGCCCCGGGGTGCGGTCAGCCGGTCGGCGTGCGCGCTGCACAGGTCATAGCAATGCGGCTCTACGTAGGCCGCCAGCGGTCCGAGCACCGCCGTGGAGTCCCGGTACACGTACGTGAGCGTGCACACGGCATCCCTCTTGCAGGCAGGCCGGGAGCAGCGGCGAGAACTCAACGATCCACCTCGCTCACGGCTCGGCCCAAGACACGCCCCAGCGACCCGCATAGGGCAAGGCCGCGTAGTTCGCTCACAACGGCTGACGGTATCGGTATGCCAGGCGGTAACGCCATTACCCAGGGCACTGCAGGCGTTTCGTGTCTTCGTCCGGACGAGAAACGGCCCCGCGAGCCGAAGGGCGCGGTCCCACCTAGATTGATCATCATCGGCGCTTTGCGCGGCTTTAACCAGTTTTGGGCAAAGGCAGCTCGGTCAGGCAACCCCGGAATGTACGGGGTGCCTAGAAGCGCCCGGAGGCCAGCCTGGCTAGGCTGCTGTTGTGCGTCCGGCAGATGGGCGACCTCCTGCGGTCGCAAGGATCAGGCGCCGTGACAGGCATGGCCGTGGCCTACGCGGGCCGCTGGCCCCTGCTGGCTCGCCGTTGTACCGCAGCCGGGCTGAACGCTTCGACGACCTCGTGCTGGCGGCCGTGGCGCAGCTTGAGCCCCGCTGGGAGTCCGAGCTATCCGGGGTGGAATTCGCGGTCGAGGAAGTCCCTTCGGCCGAGCTTCCGGCTGACGCCCTGCCGACCGACTTGCCTGACCCGGTGCCGCTCGCCCGGCTCGATCCGGCATGGGCGGAGACCGGCGACCCGGCCAGACCAGCGCGGCCAGCCCGGATCGTGCTATACCGCAGGCCCTTGCTGGCGCGGGCCGACGGTGAGGACGAACTGAGCGACCTCGTACTCGACGTCGTCATCGAGGAGTTCGCCCGTCTGCTCGGCGTTGACCCGCAGGCTATCGATCCCGGTTACGCCGGCGACGACTGATCGCCTCCAGCCGATAGCGGCAAGGTTCCCACGCTGTCGCCAGAGCCAGAGCGACAGCGTCGTGACCGGCTGGCGGGCTGGACTCGGGGGTAAGCGAACGCGGTTTTGCTTCCGCGATCATGGTTCTGGTCATGATCGCGGAGTGTGGCTGTCATATGTCGCGGCTGAGATTCCGCGGTAATCGCGGTTTCATGATCACGGAAGCTGGCCGTCACCTGCCCGCACAGCCGATGCCATCCGGACGGCCGTCGTGGCACCGGACCCGGCGATAAAATTATCCCAGACGGGACATTTCGGCTACCGGGCGGCACGACACTGCTCCCAGGGTCGCCGACCCCAGGCCCGCAACGCGCCGCAGACCGGCAGCCTCCCGGCCGCCCGGCACAAACGACCGGCCCGCCGCCTAACCCCACCCGAGGCCTATCTACAGACCAACGAGGCCACGCTGTCCCGGCCCCCTGGTCCCTCAGGAGCCGAGCACGGCCAACAGCGACTGGTCCACGCGGCTCAACTCGATCCTGGCCGGCGAAGATACCACCGGCTGCACGGTCTGCACCAGGCCGCGAATGATGGCCACCCTTCCGGCGTAAACGGGCCCGGAACCGGACAGCGGCGTCACGACGATCGCGATCAGCATGGCCTTGTCTGACCGCTTCGGCAAGGCCAGCTTCACCTCGACGGCGGACTTGGCGGGGATGTGCACGATCTGGCCGTTCACGCCGGTCAGCGCCGCACCAGGAATCGCCTGACCGATGCTCACGCTCGCCGAGCCCGCCGGAGCGGACAGCACAAGCTCGGTGGTGCCGATCCGACCCGCCGTGCTCGCCGCCAGAACGGCCTGGCCGACGATCTCGCCCGACCCGACGATGAACGCGCCCGGCGCGCCAATTGGGCCTCCGCTCATCTCCAGCGATCCGGTGACCGGCACGTTAGACGTGATCATGATCGAGCCGACCGTGCCGTCGAGCGACGGGATCGGGATGCCGGTGCTCTGGTGGCCGAGCAGGTTGAGCCCGCTTCCGCCGGTGGGCTGGTAAGACCCCTTCTGGCTGATCGCAGTGACCTTGACCTGCGCTGGAGCGTTGCCCGGCACGGTCAGGTACAGCTCACGCAGGCCAGGGCTGGCCGGCAGGCCGGTCAGCACCTGATTGGTCGACGGCGGAGCGGCGGCTGGCAGCCACATGCCCTCCTTGGCCGTGCTGGTCGTGGCGCGCACAGCCGCGACTACCCTGCCAGTGCTCGTGGTCACGTGCAGGGCGACTGCCTTGGCGGCGTGCACTAGCTTGTCCAGGTTCTGCACGATCATGGCGTGCGGTGGCACGACAATGCCTGAGTCCTGCGAGCCGAGCAGCGGGCCGCTGTCGGTCTGCACACTGACCGCCGCGTCGGACTGCTGGCTGTCGGTGTTCATCAAATACAGGTAGAAGTGCAAGTTAGCCGCACCGGGACTGACGAACCAGAAGTCCGAGCCGGCCGCTGGCAACGAGCGGTCGGCTGGCCTCCCGGGCCAAGCTGCTCAACGTCCAGCCCCTGGGCGTTCGCGCCGGTGGCTGAGATGATCAGGCCGCCTCTGGCCGGCCCGGTCGGCACCAGCCCTCCCGCCATCTTCGTCGTGACGTCATGCCTCTTGGCCAACGCCGGCGATGACTTGACCCTGGCGACGGTGAGCTGGCCTGGCCGCGGCACCTCGCCGATCGGCGTGCTGGTCGAATCCGGGTTAAGCCTGGTGAGCGAAGCCTGCCCGGTGCCGACGGCAGCGGGGACGTTGGCGATCGCGACGCCGCCGCCCGTGGTACCCGCTGAACCCGGAGCCGGGCAGCCCAGCAGCGCCTCGGTGACCGTCAGCCGACCGGTCGAACCGGCTCGCGCCGCCGATGTCAACGCCACCGGCTTGATGAACCCGAGCAGGCCGTAGAGCGCGCCGACCACCACAAGCACCAGGACAGCCAGGATGATCCTGTTCGCGAGCAGCCGGTTCCTTGCCTGACGGCCCTTGCGAGTCGTCACCAGGCATCTCCCTCGTACTCGTCACGCTCAGATGAGCGTCGCCGGTCACCGCCGCGCTCGTCGTTGTCCCAGTCAGAGGCGGGCTCATACGGATGGCTTGGTTCGCCGTGTCGGCCTTGGCCGCCGGAGTCGGACCAGTCGCCGGACTCGTCATTCCATCGCGGGCTGGCACTTCTGGCCTCGGGACGCCACGCGCCGGCGCGATGCGAGCCACCTTGCGTCCGGTCACTAATCGGCGGCAATGGCTCGAGCGTATCGCCGCCCGCGCCCGGCCAGCCGGCGTCCGTCAGCGGGTCGAGGTGGCTTCCGGCGTTGGGCTGGCCTCGGGCTGACCTGGCGGTCCTGGCCCCTCCGGCTGACCGGTCGTCCGCGCTGCCATCCCGGCCGCGCCGCCCCCACCGGCCTGGCCGCTCTGAGCGGTCCGCATCGTCGCGGTAGCCGGATTGGCGCCGGTCTAGCTCGTCCCCATCCCGTTCGTACCGGCCGCTCTCCTGATAGCCGTAGTCGTCGGCCCGGGCGCGGTCGACTTCGTAGCGGCCGGACGGGTGCCCGCCGCTGTCCCGCTCATACCTGGCTGGCTGGTGCGAATCAGCGTCGTGATCGTCCCGCACATACCTGGCGCCCTGGTACCGATCGGCCTCTGGTCGTTCGTACCGTTCAAGTTCATGGCGTTCCGGCGGGCGCCGACCAGCCTCGTAGCGTTCTAGCTCGTAGCGTTCCTGCTGATAAGGCTCCCTGGGCTCGGCCGACGGGCTCGACCACTGCGGCGGCGGCGCACCAGACGGCGACCTGCCCGCCGGCCGCCTGGCCGGCTGCTCCCAGTCCGACGATGACCGCTGACCCGCACCTGACCGGCCGCCGGCGTCAGCCGATGGCCAGTCGGCCTGTCCGCTGGGCGCGGCATCGTCTTGATACGGCCATGCCCTTGACTGCGGCCCGCTTACCCGGCCGGCGCGTCCGACTGGACGGTCGCTGACCGCGCCACTGGGATACGCCCGGGAATCGCCCGAGTCGGCGGCGGCCAACATGGGCTGGCTGTCGTCGACCGAGCGCCGAGCCGACCTGCCCGTAACCTCGGGATCGGGTCGCTCCCGGTCGTCGCCATAACGCGCTGTACGCTGCCTGCTCGGTTCCTCCTCCGTGCCCATCCGGGCGAGGGTCGCATCGCCCAGCCTGGCCTGCGGCACCCTGTCCCGTTCTGGCTTGGCGTCCCGGCCGCCCCGGTCCTTCGCAGGCTTGCCCCGGCCCGTCTTAGATCTTCCCTTGCTCGCGGCGCGGCTGGACCTAGCGGCCGCAACGCCAGCCCCCCCAGCCAGCGCACCGCGGCGGCCAGTGGCCGCGGCGGCGCGACCGGACCGGAGGCCGTCGCCAGCGCTCGCGGCGACGTCGTCTATATCGGCAGCGGCACGGCCAGCCGCCCGGGTGCCAGCCGCCCGGGTGCCAGCCGCCCGGGTGCCAGCCGCCCGGGTGCCCGCCGCCCGGGTGCCCGCCGCCCGGGTGCCCGCCGACCGCGACCCGGCCACCCGGGAAACGGCGGATCGGGAAGCGGCCGCGGCACGCGATGCGGCAACCCGAGAGCCAGCGCTCGCCGCCACCCGAGAGCGGCCATCGCGCTGATCGGCCGCCAGATCCGCGGCCCAGCCCGCAGGCAGGTCACCGGTAGCTGACTCGGCGCGCGATGCGTCTTCAGAAAGCCGGACGCCCGGCAGGGCGAGCCCGATGACAGCGAGCAGAGCGAGCGTTTCAAAAACTAGCCACAGGTCGTGAACCAGGCCAGAGTGCCTCACGGTCAGCGTGCCGCCGCCAGGCGGCAACTTGAATGCCTGCGCCCAGGTGCCGGCTGGTGAGGTGACCGGCGTCAGCGACTGGCCGTTCACCGAGGCGCTCCAATCGCCTGCGGGCTCCGCGAGCATCAGCGTCCCACCCGACGCGGGCACGCTCGCACCTGACACGCCGACGGGGCCGGACGCTACGGGCACCACGGTGCCATTCGACTCAACCACGGAAACCCTGGCCGGAGGCGTGATGAGCTGCCAGATGGAGTAGTTCGGCGTGATGCTGTACGGGCGAAGGCCGCCGACATCGTCAAGCAAGCCGGCCAGTTGCTGGTCCACAGGCGCCTGCACGAGCACGTAACCGATATCGAAATCGGCTAGCAACTGGCCCTGGCTGACCGCCAGGCCGCCGTCCGGGGTGGTGAGCGCCTCGACGACCCGGTTCAGCGCCTGCTGAGCACTCGGCGGCGAGGTGAGCGCGGCGTCGGCCAGCGAGGGGCTTGGCCCGCGCAGCAGCAGGTACGAGATGCGACCGTGATCAGAGCGCAGGACCAGCGTGCGGACCTGCCTGCTCTGGCCGTCGGACACGGCCACCAGTTCGGGCACCACCTGGCTGGTCACAGGATGCACCGGCCCGCTGACCCCAGTGCTCAGCCAGGCCGCCGCCGCCAGCAGCGGTGCCGAGCAGCCGACGAGCGCGATCAGCGCCGCCCACATTCCCCGGCCGGTGCCCAGCGATGACGACAGGCCCTTGCCAGCGCTCATCATCCGGCTAAGCGCCTCGGCGCCCACCGACGCGGCGAGCAGCAGCCCGAGCGCCGCGATCGCGAGCGGCAATCCGGCCCACACCACCACCTTGCCGCTATCCGGAGGGGTGACCACCAAGTGGCTGGTCACGATCGCGAGCAGCATGCCGGCCAGCGCGACCCCCCAGCCAGCGGTGATCGGCTTGCGCCGCCGACCGACAAACAGCGCGGCGAACGCGGCGAGAAGCAGACCCCCGGTGACCCAGAACGGCGGCAGCCCGGGACCGCCTGGGCTGAGTAGGATCAGCATCTTGCCCGACAGGCCAGTGAGCGGCGTGCCTGGCTGCGGCAGGCCAGCCTCAAGCAGCAACCCGCCCGGATGGCCGATCAGGGTGAGCGTCCAGGGCAGCAGCAGGAGCGGCGCGGTAAACGCGGCGACCGCGAGGTTGCGCAGCAACCCGGGCCGGGTGTTCCTCAGTACGATCGCGGTCACTACGCAGCCGACCAGTGCCACCAGCCAGAGCAGCGGGACGAAGGCCGCGCCGACGGCCACGAGCAGGCCGCTCGCCCAAGCCGCCCGGCTGGCGGGCTGACCAGACTGGGTGACGACCCGGCCGGCCGTCAGCGCGATCAGCGGCAGCAGCACGAACGCGACAGCGGAGCCGAACCGCCCGGCGGCGATCACCCCGGTCGCGACCGGGAGCAGCGCGTAGGTAACCGATGCCCACACCCGGATCGGAGCCGACGAGGTGACCCGGCGAACGGCCAGCATCGCGAACATCCCAGCGAGCGGCACGCAGCCGATCAGCAGCACGTCAATGGCCAGCCACGGCTTGCCGAGCAGCACGGTCGAAAGAACCGCGAGAACCGCGATGTACGAGGGCGTCGAGGCCGACGAACCAAGGCCGGACGGGTGGAACGACTGCAGGTAGGTGCTCCAGAGATCGGACGCCCCGCCCCAGGCAGGTATCAGCGAGCCACCGCCAAGCGGCCCGGATCCGATCAGCGATCGGCAGGCCACTACCGCGACCACGATAAGCGCGATTAGCGTCAGCAGCGTGGGGCTGGTGAGCAGTCGCTTGCCAAGGCCGATGTCGACCAGCATCGAGTCGTCTTCAGTCGGATCGGCCGATGCGTGGTGAGCGCCGGTGGTGTCAGTCTGCGCCGACTTCATCATCGTGGAAGCGGCGAACTCGGCCAGTCGCCGAGCCGAATGACCAGGCGGAAGGTCGGCCTTGACCCTGCTGTAAGCGGCTCGGCGGCCCCGGGCCCGGCGGCGGCGCATGCTGACCAGACGCAGCGGATGGCAGAGCACAGACGTCACCGCGGCCACTTCGTCAAGCGCTGCGCTAAGTCGCTTGGCGACCACGAAGAACGCGATGCGCAACAGCGAGATCACGATGTTGCCGCCGGCCGCCGTGACCATCTGGCGGAACGGCAGGTTGCCAAGCAAGGTAAGCAGCCCGTTACGGCGATCAAGCATCCTGGCCCTGCGGCCCACGGAAATCGTCCGGCGGTGCTTGGTCGCGGCCTGGGCGTGATAGCAGATCGCGTCGGTGATAACCCTGACCCGGTATCCGGCCGCGTGCACCCGCCAGCAGAAGTCGACATCCTCCATGAACAGGCCCATGCCGACGTCGAAGCCGCCAGCCTGCTCCCAGACATCCCTGCGCACTAGCATGCCGGCGCTGCTCACCGCGAGCGCGTCGCGGTCGCCGTCGTGCTGGCCCTGATCGACCTCGCGCGGCTCGATCCCGGTCAGCCGCCGCGCCGCCGTGTCGAGCGTGATCCCGGCCTCGAGTATGACCTCGCGGTTGGACCAGTCCCTAAGCTTCGGGCCGAGCACCGCAGCCGCCTTCGTCTCCGCGGCGCCGCGCAGCAGTTGCTCAAGCGCGTCCGGCGCCGGCTCGCAGTCGTCGTGCAGCAGCCAGATCCACTCGAGTCCGGTCGTCCTGCTGAGTACCGGATGGGCCCGGCACCGGCGAGTTGGCCGCGCGGTGCGCGAGGGCCTTGGCGACCGCGGCACCATAGCCGGTCGACCTGTCCATTCCAAAGACGACCGCCTGACCGAACTTCGACGCGAGCACCGCGCCGCTGCGGTCTCTGCTGCCGGTGTCCACAGCGACGACTCGCTGCACGGCGCGGGTCTGATTAAGTAGCGCGTCGGCGACGCTCGGCAACCACGTCGCACCGTCATGAGCGACGATGACCGCGGTCACGACGTATTGCGGATAAGACTCGTTCGACGGCAAGGCGATCCGGTTGCTGCTCAGGGGCTTCTGCGTGCGGGCCGGTGCCTGCCATTACCTGCTGGCTCTTGCGGGCCCTGGTTACCTGTGAACGATACGCGAAGCTTGGGCGGCGCCACTGCCAGACGCATAGCTTGGCCCGGGCAACATCGGCCGCCGACTAGCCGGCCGCGCGCTTCAGCCGCCTGCGCTCCCGCTCGGACAACCCGCCCCAGATGCCGAACCGCTCGTCGTGCGCCAGTGCATACTCCAGGCACTCGGTTCGCACTTCGCAGCTTCGGCACACCCGCTTAGCTTCCCTGGTAGATCCGCCTTTTTCAGGAAAGAAAGCCTCAGGATCGGTCTGCGCGCACAGCGCCCGGTCCTGCCACGTCGGCTCTGCGGCCTCATCCGCGCCGATGCCAAACGCGTCGTGCACGAGCGTGACGATTGCGTCAGTCACAGCGCACCTCCACCCCTCGCAAACCCCGTCGGCTCTCTCGGCGCCCCGATGTCTGCCGAAGAATTACACAGTTGAAATTACACCCGCGTGTCTTGCCATGAGTCAAGGCAGATTCGTGATAAAGCCCACCCGCTTGCCCGTGATGACTGGAAAGTCTGCCCAGAATCCTGGGGTCCCAGGTGGGGATCCCGCTCGCGGGGGTAGCAAACGCTGCCCGGAGGCGAGCGAGGTCGGCAAGGCTGGCAGACTCGGGCGCATGCGGATCGCTTTGCTCGCCGGCGGGGTTGGCGGGGCTCGGTTCTTGCGCGGGCTGAAGGCCGCGGCGCCGGAGGCCGAGATCACCGTCATTGGCAACACTGGCGACGACATCACGTTGTTTGGCCTGCACGTCAGCCCTGACCTGGACACGGTTATGTACACGCTCGGCGGCGGGATCAGCGAGGATCAAGGCTGGGGCCGAGACCGCGAGAGTTACGTCGTGCAGTCCGAACTCGCCGCCTACGGTGCCGGGCCCGACTGGTTCAGCCTCGGCGACCGTGACTTCGCTACGCACATCGCCCGCACCGCGATGCTCAACGCGGGGTTGCCTTTGTCGGCCGTCACCCAGCAGCTATGCGAGCGCTGGCAGCCCGGGGTGACGCTGCTCCCGATGACCGACGACAACGTGCAGACCCAAGTACTGATCGACGACGAGGCCGGCCGCAGGACCGTCCATTTCCAAGAATGGTGGGTGCGGCTGCACGCGAAGATACCCGCGCTGAAGTTCACCGCGGCCGGCGCGGAGAGCGCGACGCCGGCGCCGGCCGTGCTCGACGCCATCGCCGAGGCCGACTTCGTGCTCCTGCCGCCGTCGAACCCGGTGGTCAGCATCGGCATCATCTTGACGATCCCCGGCATCGCCGACGCGGTGACGGCTAAGACTGTCGTCGGACTGTCCCCGGTGATCGGCGGCGCACCGGTGCGCGGCATGGCCGACGCGTGCCTGACCGCGATCGGGGTGCAGACCAGCGCGGCGGCCGTCGCCGCCCATTACGGCCCCAGCCTGCTGGACGGCTGGCTCGTCGACACGGTCGACGAGCAGGCTGCCGCGGAGGCCAAACTCGGCGGAATCGCCGTGCGGGCGGTGCCGTTGTACATGTCCAGCCTCGCCGCGACCGCCGCGATGGCGACCGCCGCAATCGAACTGGCAGCGGAGCTAGCCTGATGAACGAAACGCCAGGCGCCCATGGGGCGATCACGGCCATCCCCGTACCAGGCCTGCCAGAGATCGGCACCGGGGCCGATCTGGCGAAGCTGATCATCGAGGCCGCGCCGCCGCTGCTCGACGGCGACATCCTGGTCGTCACCTCGAAAATAATCAGCAAGGCGGAGGGCCGGGTGATCCGGGCCGACCGGGAGGACGCGATCGCGGCCGAGTCTGTGCGCGTCGTGGCCAGGCGCGGCCTGACCACGATCGCGCAGACCGCGCACGGTTTCGTGCTAGCCGCCGCCGGCGTTGACCGCTCGAACACGGCGGCTGGGACCGTCGTGCTGCTGCCGACCGACCCTGACGGGTCGGCTCGACGACTGCGCGCGGCGATCAGCGACCTCACCGGGATCGAAGTCGGCGTGCTGGTCACCGACACGATGGGACGGCCGTGGCGGAACGGCCAGACCGACACGGCCATCGGCGCGGCGGGCGTGCTGCCGCTGCGCGATCACCGCGGTCAACTCGACACCTTCGGCAACGAACTCCTGGTGACAGTCGCCGCCGTCGCCGACGAGATCGCAGCCGCCGCGGAACTCGTCAAGGGCAAGATCGACGGTGTCCCAGTCGCGGTCGTCCGCGGCCTGTCTGAGCTGGTGACCGCCGACGCTGGCCCGGGGGCGGCGGCGCTAGTCCGGCCAGCCGAAGAGGACATGTTCCGGCTGGGCGCTGCCGACGTGCTCGGCGAGCGCCGCACGGTCAGGGAATTCAGCGCCGAGCCGGTGGACGCCGCCGCGGTACGCCGCGCGATCGAGGCGGCGCTGACCGCGCCTGCCCCGCATCACAGTCAGCCGTGGCGGTTCGCGATCGTCGAATCAGCGACCGCCAAGGCCCGGCTGCTCGACGACATGCTTGCCGCCTGGGTGCGCGACCTGCGCGCGGATGGCTTCACCGATGATCAGATAGCGCGCCGCACCAGACGCGGTGAACCGTTGCGCCGAGCGCCGCTGCTTATCGTGCCCTGCCTGGTCAGCGACGCAGCGCACGAGTACCCGGACGACCGCAGGAACGCCGCCGAGCGCGCCATGTTCCTGGTCTCAATGGGCGCGGGCGTGCAGAACCTGCTGGTGGCGCTCGCCGTCGAAGGGCTTGGTTCGTGCTGGGTGTCGAGCGCGCTGTTCTGCGGACCGGTGGCAGCCGCTGCCCTCGACCTGCCCGCAGGCTGGGAGCCAATGGGTGCCGTCGGCGTCGGCCACCCAGAAACCCCACCAACCCCACGCCCCCCACGCGACCCAGCAGCGTTCACGATCACCAGATAGCCAATCTCGCAACGACAATGCCCCCGAGTTCACCCCGCCCAGCCAGCTAGCCGTGAGGTGGATCGACGCGGTGCCGGGCACGGGCGACCGCAGGCCCGCCCACCGGCGCGATGGATTGCCGAATCCATCGCAGCCCGCCCGCCCACCGGCGCGATGGAATGCCGAATCCATACCTGTTTTCCCGGCTGGATGTGGCATTCCATCGCGGGCTTGGTGTGGGTGGCCTGGATGAATTGCCACATCCATCGCGCATGGACCGAGGCGGCGGTCGTGCCATGGCGGCGCGGGGGGGCGTCAGCCGACTACCAGGGCGGCGGGGTCTTGGGTCTGCTTGATGTTGGCTACTGCTAGGTCGCCGATGGCGGGATTCCAGAACGCCATCTGGACGGTGTTGCTGAAGTTGAACTCGGCTACCAGGTAGTCCCGGCTTCCTGGCCAGCCGAAAGCGGCGAGCGCGTCCCCGCTCACAAAGATGTGGGGCACCACCGCGGCGCGGCCAGTAGCCGCCGACGCCACCTCAAGCTGGATGGCGGACGCCCCGCCGTCGCTGACGACGCCGTTGCCTCGGCTGATCAGGAGCGCGAGGAAACGCCCGTCCGGGCTGAACACCGCGGACGTGGCCGCGTCAGTCGGCCTCATCTTGATCGTGACTTCGCGGCCAGATCTGACGTTGAACACGTGCACCGGACAGGTCGAAACGCACGGCGGTGCGTAGGCGACCCCGGCGGCGTTCACCGCAAGCACGCCGTCGAAGCTGCCGACAAACCTGCGGGTCGCCGGGTCCCACAATTTGTCGGTGCTGGTCTGCACGTCCAGGCTCAGAGCGACGAGGAACAGGCCGCGCTTGGTTCCCTGGGCGATCCCGTAACCGGCGGGCAGCGTGACCGGCGCGCCCACCGCCGCGCCTGCGCCGTTGTACTGCTGGGCGACGCCGGGCGTCTTGCCGAGGTCAGCCTCCGGCGGGTACGTCGTGAGCCACATCTCGCCCTTGACCGCGGCGGGCGCGACCAGGTTGGCGCTGCCTACCATGGTCACCCTCCGCGCCTGGTCGGTTAGGTAGAAGACCGGCACGGGCGGGCCGGTGCAGTCGCCGCAGCCGGCTGGTCCAGGCGATGGGTCCGGCGGCGTGCAACTGCTGCAGCCAGGCGGTCCAGGCGGATCGGGCTGGATCGCCCAGCCGCCGTCGACGCGGGTGAAGACGTAACCGAATCGGTCGGACGGCAAGCCGAGTATCGGCGCGACCCGGCCGATCGCCGGCCAGAACCAGGCAGGCTGCGCGCCGCTCCGCGGCAGCCTCGCGTCCAGCGCCCACGCCTTGCCGACAGTCCCGGTGGGCGGCAATGTCGCCGGCCCCTCGACCCTCAGCCGGATCGGAAACGACCGCTGCCCGTTCCCGCCCGCGACTGGGCCGCTAGCGGGCCCCGATTCCCCATGACCTCCCGGCAGGTGCTCGACCACCACGAGCGCGATCACGACCACCAGCGCAGCGGCTATCAGGAGCCGTCGCCGGCCACCGGCCGGCGGCCGGTCATCGCCTTGGCTGATGATGTCTTCCATCGGCACCGCCCCGCACGCGCAGATCCCTGCCCCTAGACGATATCCCGCCGGGCGGGCGGCCTAGAGTCCCAGTCTCCTGGACAGATCAGAGCCGAACACGCCGTCCGGGTCGAGTTGCCCGCGAAGCCGCCTGAAGTCATCGAGCCGCGGATACATCGCATCCATCAGCCCAGCCGGGATGCGCGAGTCTTTGGCCAGGTAGAGCCGCCCGCCCGCACCGACCACCAGTTCGTCAAGCTCGGCGCACAACTGGCTGAGCCACGGCGTCCGGGCCGGAAAGTCAAGCGCGAGCGTCCAGCCCGGCATCGGGAACGACAGCAGCCCGGGATCGCCCGCCCCGAACCTCTTAAGCACGGTCACGAACGACGGCGCCCGCAACGCGCTAATCCGCTCAAGCGAGCGTCGCACCACGTCGCTGGCCTCGAACGGCACGACGTACTGGTACTGCCTGAACCCAGCCGGCCCGTAAGCCCTGTTCCAGTTCTTGATCCCGTCGAGCGGGTGGAAAAACTGGCTGATGCTCTGGATCTCCCCGATCCGCCGCCTGGGCGCCTTGCGGAAATACGCCTCGTTGAAGAGCGCCACGGTGCGCCGGTTTAGCAGCCCGCTCGGGAATACCGGCGGCGCGCCGATCCGCGACGAGGGCTTGAACACCAGCGGCGTGCCCCGGTCCCGGTACCGCAACTCGCCGATCGTCGCGAAGTTCCCGCTCGTGATCACCGATCTCCCGAGGCTGGCCCCGGTGGCCAGGCAGTCCGTCCAGGCGACCGTGTAGTCATAGTTAGCGTCTGTATCCGACAGGTAAGCCATCGTCTCGTCGATGTCGGCGGTCCGGACCGTGTCGACGACCAGCCGCGACGTCTCGACCTCCTTGAGCTGAACGGTCGCCCGAAGCACGATCCCGGTCAGCCCCATCCCCCCGGCCGTCGCCCAGAACAACTCGGGGCTGGCTTCCGGCGTCACGGTCCGCACGTCCCCGTTAACAAGCATCAAGTCGAAAGATCGCACGTGCCGCATGAAGCTTCCAGCAACGTGATGATTCTTCCCGTGCACGTCAGCAGCGATAGCCCCGCCAACCGTCACCTGCCGGGTCCCCGGCGTAACTGGTACGAACCACCCATCCGGCAAGAATCGCACCATCAACCGCTCAAGACTTACCCCAGCCTCACAAGTAACAAGCCCCGACTCAGCGTCAAACGCCAGCACATCGGCCATCCCGGCAGTCGACACCACCAAGCCACCATCATTCTGCGCAGCGTTGTTATAACTCCGCCCAAGCCCCCGCGCGATAACCCCGCCCGCAGACGCGGCGTCCTTGACCAGCCCGGCAACCTCATCACCTGAGGAAGGCACAGCCACCCGCGCAAACGTAGGCTCGGTCCCCCCCCACCCAGTCAACCTCACCCGCGCCCCATCAACCACGGACGGCATCCTGCTTCTCTTCTCTCTCACCGGTCTGTCGCACCTAGCCTCGGGCGGACGGTGTGCTGTCGATGCTAGGCGTTGCGAAAGCAGCCGGCATCGACGGTACGCCGCCCGCCCCGCCCCCAGCGCTCTTCCCCGGCATTCGCACCGACGCACACACCCCGTCGCTCACACCGGCCGCCGCAATTCTTTCCGCTGATGGCTGTCCGTACGTCGTGGTCCGCTGCGCAATCGACCGGCCAGTTGGCTCAACCATGGCCGCCAACTGCGAAATCGTCTTGAACGACCCGTTCTGAGAGCCCGCCATCCGGCTGATCGTCTCTTCCATCAACGTCCCGCCAAGATCGTTGACGCCGCCGGCCAGCACGTCGCGGCATAGGTCATCGCCGAGTTTGACCCACGAGCACTGGATCGAGTCGATCGCGCCGTGCAGCATCAGCCGCGACAACGCGTGCACGGCGCGGTTCTCCCGCCGGGTGGGGCCCGGGCGGGCGAGGCCGGCCAGGTAGATCGGCGAACTCGCGTGCACGAACGGCAGCAGCACGAACTCGGTGAAGCCGTGCGTGCGGTCCGCGATCGAGCGGATCACCCGCAGGTGCGCGACCCAGTGCGCCGGGGTGTCGACGTGGCCGTACATCATCGTCGCGCTGCTCGGGATGCCAAGCTCATGCGCGGTCGTGATGACCTCGATCCAGGCCGAGGCCGGCAGCTTGCCCTTGGTGAGCACCCAGCGGACGTCGTCGTCGAGTATCTCGGCGGCGGTGCCGGGAACGGAGTCGACGCCGGCCTCGACGGCCCGTTGCAGCCAGTCGCGCACGGGCAGGCCGGTGCGGGCCGACCCGTTCATCACTTCCATCGGGGAAAACGCGTGGACGTGCATGCCCGGGCAGCGGCGTTTCACCTCGGCGGCGAGGTCGAAGTACGCCGTGCCGGGCAGGTCTGGGTGGATACCGCCCTGCATGCACACCTCGGTCGCGCCGGCCGCCCAGGCCTCCTGCGCCCGGTCACCGACTTGCTCGAGAGACAGCGTGTAGGCGTCGGCGTCACTGCGGCGCTGCGCGAACGCGCAGAACCGGCACCCGGTGTAGCAGACGTTGGTGAAGTTGATGTTGCGGTTCACCACGTAGGTGACCGCGTCTCCGTTGACGTCCCGCCGGATCGAGTCGGCCAGGGCCGCCAGCGCGTCAATTTCCGGACCGTCGGCGTCGAGCAGTGCGAGCGCCTCGGCGTCGGTCAGCCCGGCCGGGTCGCGTTCGGCCGAGTTCAGGGCAGCGGCGACGTCTGACCTGAGCCGCGCAGGCGCCGATCCGCGACCGGTCGCCGCCGCCGGGCTGATTCGCTCCGCGATCTCCGCCCAGTCGCCGTAAACCTCCTCGAAGTCGGCTCTCCGGTCGGCCGTCCGACCCGTGGTGTCGATGCTCACGTGCAGGTCCGTGCGGCCGGACTCCTCGCCCCAGCCGCCGTCGGGCTCCTGCCAGGGCCGTCCGGCCGGCATCGCGCCGTCGGCGGCCAGCCCGGTCGCCGGGTCAGCCAGCGCGGCGACGTGGGCCGCGACGCGCGGGTCGAGCCACGGTTCGCGGATGTAACCGGGATAAATCGTAAGGCGCTCGCGCAGCGTGAACCCGGCAGCGGCGGTCCGCTCGGCAAGGGCGTCGATCTGGGGCCAGGGCCGTTCGGGGTTGACGTGGTCTGGGGTCAGCGGCGAGACCCCACCCCAGTCGTCGATGCCGGCGTCCAGGATCAGCTTGTACTCATCGCCGATCAGGTTCGGCGGTGCCTGGATCCGCATCACCGGGCCAAGCAGCAACCTGGCCACGGCGATCGTGGCCGCGAGGTCGTCGAGTTCGGCGTCGGGCATCGCGCGCATCTTGGTGTCCGGCTTGGCCCGGAAATTCTGCACGATGACTTCCTGCACCCCGCCGTACTCACGAGCCACCCCGCGGATCGCGAAGATCGAGTCGATCCGCTCGTCCGGCGTCTCTCCGATGCCGATCAAGATGCCGGTGGTGAACGGCACGGCCGACCGGCCGGCGTCTTCGAGCACCCGCAGCCGGACCGCCGGGTCCTTGTCCGGGCTGCCGAAGTGCGGCCCGCCCTTCTCGGTGAACAGCCGCGTCGAAGTGGTCTCCAGCATCATCCCCATTGATGGCGCGACAGGCTTGAGCCGCTGGAAGTCCTGCCAGGTCAGCACCCCAGGGTTGAGGTGCGGCAGCAGCCCGGTCTCTTCGAGCACACCGATCGCCATCGCCCGCACGTAGGACAGCGTGTCGTCGTAGCCGTGCGCGTCGAGCCACTCTCGCGCCTGCTTCCAGCGGTCCTCGGGCCGGTCGCCCAGCGTGAACAACGCCTCCTTGCAGCCAAGCGCGGCACCCCGGCGGGCGATGTCGAGTACCTCGTCGGGCGACAGGTAGGCGCTCTCCAGCCGACCCGGCACGGTGACGAACGTGCAGTAACCGCACCGGTCCCGGCACAGCCTGGTGAGCGGGATGAACACCTTGCGCGAGTACGTGATCACCCCAGGACGGCCCGCCGTCGCGAGACCAGCGTCCCTGACCCGGGCCGCGTAGCCGAGCAACTCAGTCAGTTGCGCGCCCCTCGCGCCGAGCAGGACGACAGCCTCGGCGTGATCGAGTTGCTTGCCGTCACGCGCCCTGGCCAGCGCTCGCCGCAGCGCGTTGCTCAAGCCTTGTCCCTGATCGCCGGTTTGCCCCATGCCATTACCCTAGGCGGCTCCGCCGACGGGCGAGCCGCAGGGAGCTGTGTTGGCCTTCCGCCTCCGGGCGCTCTGGAGGCGAGTTACAACCAGCTGATTCGGGCGCTGTCCGGTTCGTCACCGGCCGGCGCGGTCGCGAGCTTGCCCGCCTTGACGTCTTCGAGCATCGTGCGCAGGGTCTCCATGATCTCCGGAGCTCGCTCGCGCAGGCTCTGAGCGTCGGCGGCAGACGCGACGCCGGTCTCGACGCCGGCCCGGGCGAGCAGCGCCGACAGGTCGGAGAACTGCTTACCCACCCAGGTGACCGGATCGGCGGACAACTCGGGGTCGAACACCCGGCTACCCGGCTCCCAGCCGTTGAACTTCGGGTGATGGTGGGCGCGGTTCAGGCTTCCAGGCGGACCGCTTGCCTCTTCGAGCAGGTCAACGCGCCAGACGGGCCTTGCCACTTCGATCGGCCGCGCCGAGTAGATCGACCCCTTCAATTCACCAGGCTCAAGCAGCCGCAACTCAAGCCGCACCCCGCGCTCGGCGCCCTCCTGCCCAGGCCCTGGTCTCGGATCGACGAAGTAAAGATCGCTGACGAGCACGCCGACCCGCTCGAATCCGTAGGCGTAGAGCACCGCATCCTCCAGACAAAGATTTGATTTCTGAACATAATTCTCCCCGCGACTCAGCTCCAGTGCTAGGCGGGCTATCCGAATCACTGGGAGCAAGGATCGGCCCACCCTGGCATCCCCCCGCCCGATCCGCCCGCCCCGGTCCGCGCCGCCCTATCCGCCCGCCCGATCCGCCCGCCCCGGTCCGCGCCGCCCTATCCGCCCGCCCGATCCGCCCGCCCGATCCGCCCGCCCGATCCGCCCGCCCGGTCCGCGCCGCCCGATCCCCCCGCCCGATCCGCCCGCCCGATCCCCCCGCCCGATCCGCGCCGCCCGATCCCCCCGCCCGATCCGCCCGCCCGGTCCGCGCCGCCCGATCCGCCCTCCCGATCCAGCCGGTCGGCCCGGGCCGCCTGCCCAGCCCATGCGATCAGCCCGGAGGCGTCCGATCCCGGGCCGCCACGCCTCACCAACTCCACCGACCCCACCCGCCCCACCCGCGCGCTCCCCTGCGCCCGACCAAGTCCCCACCCGTCCCCGCTGGCCGACTTATCATCACTTTTGGTCGTCAATCCGCCCGATTTGCCCAACTATGCGTCGCGCAAACTGATGATAAGTCAGTTCATCCTCGGTGCGGCGTGGTCGCAGCGCGGATTAAATGTCCTGTTTAAAAGGGGTTTATGGTCCGGATGCGGGACCGGGCGGCGCGATCGGGCGCGGCGATGTTCCATGATCATGTAGGAGTCGGTGATCGTGGAGTCTGGCTGTCGTATATCGCGGCTGAGATTCCGTGGTAACCGCTGTTCCATGATCGCGGAGAGTTGTCGGCACGGCCCGCCGCCCATGCGGCGGAGCGTTGTCGGGTGGGTCACCGTCCGACCCCGGAAATGCCCTATCTAACGAGGTCTTCTCGGTCAGTGCGGGCTTCGCTTGGCGGAACGGCAGGCGCGTAGTACGAAGTCGACCGGCACGGCGTGCTTGATGTGGCCCTGGTGGCCGGTCGTGGTAGTGGCCATGAGGACCGAGTTGAGCAGCGCCTCGCCGACGGCTTCGAGCGTCGCGGAGAAGATGGGTCCGAGCGCGGCGTCGCTGACCGCCTCGCTCAGCGGCTGATCCTGCGCCTGGCCATGGCCGGTCGAGAATGCGATCGCGTAGTCGCCGCTGCCCGGTGCGAAGTCGGCGCCGACCGGGCCCATCGCGTAGACGGCCCGTTTGGCGACCCGGGTGAGCTGGCGGGCGTCGAGCGAGCGATCTACCGCGACGATGATCATGCACGAGTTGCCTTCAGGCTCGTCTAGCTCGCGGCCGGTCTCGGGCAGGCGCCGTCCGGACGCGAGCGCTTCGAGCGGGTCAATCGGTACGCCAAGCACCGTCAGCGTGCCGGAGAAGTTCGACTGCACGAGCGCGCCGACGGTGGCCGTGCCGTCGTCGGCCAGCCGGGCCACCCTGGAAGCGGACCCGATTCCAGCCTTGAACCCCAGCGCCGCCGTACCGGTCCCAGCCCCGACGCCGCCCTGCTCAACCGGCCCGCCGCGGGCGCCTGTGATGGCGCCGAGCACGTGCTGCTCGGAGATTGGCCTAGCCCGGATGTCGGACAGGTAGCCGTCGTTGGTCTCGCCGACCACCGGGTTCACGGTGATCATCCGCTCGTTGCCCGGCAGGCCCAGCATGTAGGTCACGAGCGCGTCGGCGGCGCGGAACGCGGACAGCGTGCCGGTCAGCACGATTGGCGTCTCGATCACCCCGAGCTCGACGAGTTCGGTGACGCCGATCAGCTTGCCGAACCCGTTCCCCACGAACAACCCTGCCGCCAGCTGCCCGCCCGCCCGGTCGACGGCGTCCGGCACGATCGCGGTGACGCCGGTACGAATGCCGGCGCCCGAGACCAGCGTCGCATGACCAACCCGAACCCCGGGCACATCCGTGATCGCGTTCACTGGTCCGGGCTCGTGCGCCACGCCAGCGAGGCCGAGTTCACTCGCGCTTCGGCTCCTGGCACCGTTCAACCTTCACCTCCTGCGGCAACGTCGGCCCAGCGATGCTGTCTCCAACCAACTACAACGACATCGTCGGGGGCCATCAGGATAGTGCCCGTCTTTTCAATAAGTCGCAGTTCCCAACCCGGCCTGCTCTCTGCTGTGGTACGCGGTCGCCGAGCGTCCGGCAGCAGCTAGGGGCCCGCGATGCTCCGGTCGCCGAGCGTCCGGCAGCAGCTAGGGGCCCACGCTGTCGCTATAACGACAGCCAGGGGCCCACGCTGTTCCCGCCAGCGAGACCTGGCAGCAGCGAGGGGCCCACGCTGTTTCCGCCAGCGAGACCTGGCAGCAGCTAGGGGCCCACGCTGCTCCGCCGTCGGCAGCCAGGTCAGCCCATGAGCCCGCCCGGCCGCCAGGAGGAGTACCGGGCCGCCGCTGCGGCCCGGCAAGGCACGTCCTAACAACGAAACCCGCGTGTTGATGATCTACGCGCACCTCCTGCGGCAATGTCGGCCCGGCGTTGCTGTCTTTCGGGGAGCTGTTCCGGCGACGCTGTCGTTCCCCGCCCCGTCCGATTACATGATCGTTGGCACTTCGCTGCTGTTGGCTCGCCCGTGCGGGCTGGCGATCAGGAGGTGAACGGGTTGATGAGCTCGATGCCGGTACCGTCAAAGTCCTTGGTGTTGCGCGTCGCTAGCGTGGCGCCGCGGCTGCGGCAGATCGCGGCGATTTGCGCGTCGCTTACCGTGATTGGCCGCCCCGCAGAAGCGCGGTGGCTGACGATCGCCGCGTAGTGAACGGCAGCGGCATAGTCGAAGGGATGCGCGCGCCCGCCAAGATCAACGTCGATGAGCTGCCGGATGGCATCGTGCAATGATGCCTTGCGCCGCCCCTCTGGCAGCCGGGCAACGCCGTAAAGCAACTCAGCGACAGTGACCGCCGTGGTGGCAGCCGCTGGGCCGTGAACCGAGTCCGCCCAGGCAAGGACCACCTTGTTCGGCCGTTCTCTGGTTAGCTCTGACAGTACGTTGCTGTCCAAAATGATCACGCGAGGTCCGGCGACCTAGGCTGGTCTGTCCTAGCGGGCAGGTCGAGTTCAAGCCCTCCCAAGGCCGCGAACCTGGCATTGATGCGGCTGCCCAGCCCAGCGGGAGGCGCATCCCCTTCCACCACCAGCGCGTCAGCCAAGATATGCCGCGCTTCGGCCTCCATCGAACGGCCATGCTGGGCCGCCCGTACCCGCAGCCGCGTCTTGGTCTCCTGGTCAAGACCCCTGATCGTCAAGCTAGCCATCACACCACCTCGTCACCGATGACTGCAATGCTAGCATCGCAGTCATTGCATGCAAAGCGTCGGTCAAAACGCGCGGTAGTCGCGGGCTGGGTTTCGGGGGGCGCGTCTTGGCGGGGCGGCGCCGGCCATGACGGCGAGGACGCTGGCGCGGTGGCGGTGGCCAGCGTAGGGCTTGAGCAGTTCGAGCATCTCGGCGTCGTCTACCGGGCGGCCGGCGAGCGCCCAGCCGACCTGAGTGGGCAAGTGGTAGTCGCCGACTGATACAGCGTCGGCGTCGCCGCAGGCGCGTTGCCTGACTTCAGCCGACGTCCACTGGCCGATGCCCGGTAGCGACTGCAGCTTGCGGTCGGCCTGGGCAGACGGGAGGCCAGTGATCTGTTCGAGGCGGCCAGCCACCTGGGCGGCGCCGACGATTGTCCTGGCCCGCACCGCCTCGACGCCGGCTTTGTGCCATTCCCAGGACGGGATGCTCGCCCAGGTTCGCGGCGCGGGCGGCACCCGCATCCCGGCCGGCGCCGGGCCCGGCGGGGGCTCGCCGAAGCGGCGCAGCAGCGTTCGCCACGCCCTCGTGGCCTCCTTGCCGACCACCTTCTGCTCCAGCACGGCAGGCACGAGCGACTCCAAGACCAGGCCGGACCTGCCAATCCGAAAACCCGTCCGCCGGCGGGCGACCGCCCGCAGCACGTCGTGGTGCGGAACAAAGTCCTCCGGGTGGTCCTCAGCGCCAACCATCGCCGGAAGCTGGGCCAGCAGCCAGCCCGCGCCTTCGCCCCAGGCCGACGCCACGACTAGGGTGCCCTCACTGCGGTCGGCCTGCCAGGCGACCCGGAGCGTGCCCGCTCCGTCCGGAGTGAGGCAGGCCCGCCAGATCGCGCCAGAGCCGTCCACGGCGAACGCTGGATCGCCGTACCCACGGCGGTGGACCCCGAGCACCGACTTGACGTCGATCACGTACGGCGCCGCCCATCGCCGTTCGGCGGGCGCAACGGCGGGCGGCGCAACGGCGGGCGGGGTAACGGCGGGCGGCGCGACGGCGGGCGGCGCAACCACGACCCGGGTGACCACGACCGGAGCGACCACGACCGGAGCGACCACGACCGACATGGCCGGCCCGACTTCCTCGGAGGTCATGGCCCGCCGCTAGGCGCGCGTGCGGAGATGGCTACGCATCGGTGGAGAATCTGACCGCGGTGTGAGCAAGCCGCACGCCGGGCCAGACTCGCAGGCCGTGGCGCAATTCGTTGCCGCGGACCAACCTGCGCCGCAGCGCCGATGACCACGCCATCCAGAACCGCGCCCGCTCCGATCGAGGCGCCGGCGGCAACCACGCTCGCGGTCACCTTGGCGCCCTCGCCGATCGTGACGCCGTCGAAGAGCACCGAGCCGTCGACGGCCGCGCCGGCCGCCGACCTTGCTGCCGGCCCCTACGGCGGTGCCGCCGGTGATCGTGGCCGACGGGTCGGCGATAGCGCCAGGCAGCAGCAGAGCCTGGCCACACTCACCGGGCACGGCGGGTGAGGCAAGCTCGCCGAGAACCAGGTCGCTCGAGCCGCGCACGTAGGCCTCAGGCGTGCCGACATCCAACCAGTAAGCGGACTCCAGGTAGCCCATGACGGTCTCGCCGGCCTCGATCAGCCCGGGGAAGGTGTCCCGCTCGACCGACAGCACCACGCCCGGCGGCATCGCGTCGATGAACCGCCTGGTGAACACGTAGCAGCCGGCGTTGATCTGGCTCGTGACCGGGTTCGGCGTCTTCTCCAGGAACGCGGTGACCCGGCCGTCGAAGTCGGTCGGCACGCAGCCGAACCTTGCCGGGTCGGGCACCTCGACCAGGTGCAGCGTGACCGCGGCGTCGGCCTTCCGGTGCAGGTCAAGCTGGGCGCCGAGGTCGTGGCCCGGACAGCACGTCGCCGTTCAGCACCACGACCGGGTCCTCTGGGCCGCTGCGCAGGCTGGCGGCCGCATTCCTGATGCCGCCACCAGTACCAAGCGGCTCGGCTTCGTGCACGTAGACAATTTCGAGGCCGAACCCGGCGCCGTCGCCGAAGGCCTCGGCGAACATCTCGGCCCGGTAGGCGGTAGCCATCACGATCCGCCGGACGCCAGACCGAGCCGCCTTCGCGATCTGGTGGGCGAGAAACGGCACCCCGGCGGTCGGCAGCAGCGGCTTGGGCGTCCCGATGGTCAGCGGGCGGAGCCTGGTACCCTGCCCGCCGACGAGCAAGATCGCCTCAAGCTCGCCCCCGTGGTTGGGAGCCCCGTGGTTGGGAGCCCCGTGGTTGGGAGCCCCGTGGTTGGGAGCACCGTGGTTGGGAACACCTTGGTAGTTGTCAGCATCGGTCGGCATGAGCAGCGAGACTACCCTTGCCCAGCCGATGCGGCGCGCTCATAGCACGCAAGGTGGGCTTGCGCCGAGACCGCCCAGGTGAATTCCAGTGACCGGGCGTAGCCGGCCCGCCCGAGCGCCTCGCGCTGAGCCTTCGTCGTCGATGAGGCCGCGCAGCGCGGTCTTGATGCTGTCCGCGTCCGGCTCGGTGTAGGCGACCGCGTCGCCGCCGACCTCGGGCAGCGAGGTCCGATGCGTGGTCAGCACCGGCGCTCCGCAAGCCATGGCCTCGAGCACGGGCAGGCCGAAACCCTCGCCCGTGCTCGGGAAAGCGACCACGAGCGCACCGCCGAAGAAGCCGGGCAGATCGGCGAAGTGCAGGTAGCCGGGCCGCACCAGCCGCAGGTGGGCGGGCACGGCAGCGACCGCGTCGTCGACCTCGTCGCTCCAGCCGGTCCCGCCGGCCAGCACCAGGGCGGGCGGCTCCTCCAGGTCGGCCACGGCGGCGACCCAGCCGGCGATCAGCGCCGGCACGTTCTTGCGCGGCGCGAGGCTGCCCAGGTAGGCCACGTACGGCCGGCCGTGCAGGCCGAGCCTGCCCGCCGACCCGGTCAAGCTGCGCCGCGTCCGGCTTGCGGAACAAGGAGTGATCCACGCCGTGGTAGGCCACGTCGATCTTGGTCGAGTCGGCTTCGAGCACCCGGACCAGCTCGTCCCTGGTGGCCTTGGACGGAACGATCAGCCTGGTCGCGCGCCACGCCGAGGTACTGATCGCCGCCTTGTAGAACGTCGCCGTCACCGGACTGTGCGTGTCCGGCGCGGTGAAGAACGTCAGGTCGTGAATGGTCACCACGGTGGGCAGGCCTGGCCGCAGCGGCATCGAGTAGTGCGGCGAGTGAATGACGTCGGCGCCGACCTGGGTCGCGGCGAGCGGCAGACCGCTCTGCTCCCACGCCAGCCTGGCCGGCCGATGCGCGATGGCGGGCGGTCCTGGAACGATTTTGGCGCCGGGCAGCAGCCTGCGCGTAGCGCTCCTCGTCGGCACGCTGACAAGCCAGCGCCAGGTCAGCGCCGGCCTCGGACAGCGCGCTGACCAGACCGTCCACGTAACGGCCGAGCGCACCACGGTCAGCGGGCACGCCGGTCGCGTCAACGAGCACACGGGGGCCCACTGCGCGTCAGGCTCCTTTCCGATGGCACCTGCATTTCGGAACCTCCGGGAACTGCGCACAGTGAAGTTTGCCCTCTCGGATGTCCCCGCTGCTTGAGAGCCTACGCCCTCGGCGGGCGCGGCGTGGCCCGGCAAGCGTGACGTTTGCCTACTTCCGCGGTCATCGCAGGCAGCCGAGTACCGGATTGCCACCAACCCGATGCCCGGCCGATACCGGGCCGACATCACCAGGACACGGTGCTATGGCGACTTCGAGGGCGACGGTGACGGACTGGGCGGAGCGGGGCTCGCCGGCGGTCCTCCGCTCTTAGAGCGGCTGAGCCGCCTGCTGCGCCTGGTCGAGCGCGTTCTTCATCTTCGCGATGTCCTGGCCGTACAGCGTGAAGTCGGGCGGGTTCGCCCGCAGCGCGGCCTGCGCCTGGTTGTAGTACTTCTCCGCCTGGGCGAGGAAACCGAGAACGACCGCGCTGAGTGTCCGCCGGACGCGGTTGGCCCGCCGCCGGCCGACGGCCGGCGCGGCGTTGCCGAATGACCTGGGCCAGCGAGCCCGGCCAGCGTGTCAGCGAACCCGACCTTGCCGTTGCCGTGAAGAACGTGAACACCTCCTTGAGCTGCGGATACGAGCCGCTGTTGGTCTGCGCGGACGCCGAGACGTAGATCGGCTCGACCGACAGCAGCCCGCCGCCGAGCGGCACGGTGACCAGATTGCCCAGCGTGACCTTCGATCCGCCGTGTCCGCAGCAGGCTGAGCTGCTTGGACGGCCGGGGGGAAGTTCTCGAAGTTGCTCTGCACCTGCTGCTGGCCCAGGAATCGCGGTGTCCTGCGGCAGCTGCAAGATCTGGATCTTGCCGTAATCCGGGCTCAGCGGGTTGCTGTTCACCGCCATGAACGCGGCCAGGTTCGGCCGGTCCGCGCGGGCGTGAACAGGCTGGTCAGCGAGAACTCAGGAGTCGCGGCGCCGGGCATGTCCAGCGTGAAGTAGTACGGCGGCTGGGCGATCTGGAAGTTCTGCGGCGCGGTCGGGTCGTTGGGTATCGCCCAGAAGTTCTGGCCGCCGTAGAACGCCGACGGCTGCTGGACGTGGAACTGCGAGAGGATCTGCCGCTGGGCGTCGAAGAGCACCTCCGGGTAGCGCAGGTGCGGCATCAGCGGCAGCGGGATGTCGCTCTGTCGGCAAGACCAGCCCGGGGAACGCCTTCATCCAGGTCTGCAGCATCGGGTTGGCTGGCCCCCACTGGTACAGGTGCACGGCGCCGGTGTAGGCGTTGACAGTGGCCTTCACCGAGTTGCGCAGGTAGTTCACATCGTCGCCGTACGGGCCGACCGCCAGGCCGCCCGGGCTGTAGGTGTTCGACGTCGCCTGGTCCAGGTTGATCCGCTTGGAGTACGGATAGTTGTCCGTGGCCGTGTAGCCGTCGACCACCCACAGGATCTGGCCGTTCTCGACGACCGGGTAGGGATCGCCGTCCAAGGTCAGGAACGGCGCCACCTTCGCGACCCGCTCCAGCGGGTCCCTGATGTACAGGATTTTCGAGCTGGGTTCGATCGCGCTGGACAGCATGATGTTCAGCTCGCGGAACCTGATCGCGAACAGCAGCCGTCGGCCGAACGAGCCGATCGACACGCCACCGCCGCCGTTGTAGTGGTTGTTCTGCTGGCCGCCCGTGCTCTCGTTCGGATAGTCAAGCTCGGCCTGCTTCGTGTCGGCGATGACGTAGTCGGCCCCTTCGTGGCCGAAGTAGATGCGCGGCTGGAAGTTGCCGAGCACGCCGGTCGGCGGCAGGTCGCTGCTCGATGAACTGCGGGTCACCGTTCGGCTGGGCGGCAGTCGCCGATGAGGCGACGAAACCGTAGCCGTGGGTGTAGATCAGGTGCGTGTTGATCCAGTTGCTCTGGCCGGCTGGCGGACCGAGCATGTCCCTGACCCCGACCACGGTGTCCTGCGGCCATCGGATTGGCCCCGACCACGTACCGGTCCATCGCGAGCACGCCGGCGAACTGGTAGTAGCTCTTGACCTGCTGCAACTGCTGGAAGGCAGTGGAGATCACGTCCTGGTCGACCAGCCGCAGGCTCGGCAAGCCAGCGGCGGCCGTGGCCAGCGTGGACGGCTTCGCGGTCGAGATAGCCGGGTAGGTGATCACCTGCGTTCGGTCGACGCCGTAGGCCGCTCGGGTACTGGTGATCTCGCGGGCGATGAACGGCCGCTCCTTGACCTGCTCGTTCGGCTTGACGACGAACTGCTGGATGATGAACGGGTACACCCCGCCGATCACCACGGCCGACAGCACGAGCAGGCCGAACCCGATCGCCGGCAGCAGCGAGCTTCGCCGGATCGCCCCGGCCAGGAACAGCACCGCGCAGATCACCGCGATCACGGCCAGCACGGTCTTGGCCGGCAGAACGGCGTGCACGTCGGTGTAGGAGGCACCGGTCTGGACCACGCCGCGCTGGGAGAAGTCGATCCCGTACCGGTCCACCCAGTAGGCGACGGCTTTGAGCGCGACGAAGATGCCGGCCAGCACGAACAGGTGCGCGCGGGCCGCGCGCGACGGCTGCGCGTGCCTGGCTATCCGCAGCCCGCCGTACAGCACGTGCACGGCCGCCGCCAGAACCAGCGACAGCAGCACCGCCGCGAACAGGAAGGACAGCGCCATCCGCAGGAACGGATAGACGATTGACGAAGAACGATAGATCCAGGCGGAACTGCGGATCCTTAGCGCCGAACGGCTACCCGGTTGATGAACAAGCAGCCAGGTCTGCCAGTTACTCGCCGCGGTCAGGCCGGAAATCAGCCCGACCAGGCCAAGCAGCACGATGGTCACCACGCGCCGGTGCGGGTCGATGGCCTGCCGGTAGGCCTCGACGCCCTGGTGCTCAGGGCCGGTCGGCGGCTCCTTGGGCCGGTGCGGTAGGCCAGCACGAGGTTGGCGCCGATGATCGCGACCATCAACGCCGCGGTGACGAGGAAGAGCAGCCACTTGGTGCTGTACGTGGTCGCGAACACCCGCGTCTGCCCAACCGAGCTGAACCACAGGTAATCCGTCCAGATCCCAGCGGTGACCGAGATCAAGATGGCTGCCGCCACGATGATGATGACCGTCGGTATGACGAACTTCGGCCAGCGCGGCACTACGACTTGGCGACCGCCGCCAGAATGCTGCGGGCCGGGAACTCGGAAAGCCACCGGATTGTCCCTTCATGAGCCTGACGTACGCGGGCACGCAGGTCTTTGACGGCAACTTACCGGCAAGCCAGGTAGTTCCATCGACTATCCCCCGTAGGAGAGGGTGGGTCCGCCCCAACGCGCCCCTCCAGATGGATGGCTAGCAGCTAGGAACCGGCTGACCGGTTTTGATCGCCCTGAGCGCCGACGAGCGCGCCGCTCAGCGTTCTGACTTTGACAAGACGAAGCCCGGCGGGCACCGCGCCGGCCGTATCGGCGCAGTTCGAAGCCGGAGTCAGGAAGATCGGTCGCGCCCGCCGCCCGGGCCGCCGCCATCTTCTGCTGGATTCCACCGATCGGGTCGACCTTGCCGTCGACCTCGATCTCCCCCGTCCCGGCGATGAACTTGCCGCCAGTCAGGTTCGCCGGCGTCAGCTTGTCGATAATCGCCAGCGCGAACATCATCCCGGCGCTCGGCCCGCCGATGTTGCCGATATTGATCGCCACCTTAAATGGGAACCCGAAGGACTCCACGACATTGACGCCGATCACAGACTGGCCTTGGAAGCTGGCCGTACGCAGGGCAAATTTTCGCAACTTGCCTGCTCGCTTGACCGTGAGCAGGACTGGCTTGCCGACGAGTTCGGCCTTGATCGAGGTCGCCGGCGCTGGCGTGGCAGGTGACCGGCACGCCGTTGACGGCGACGATCTGGTCGCCGCTGCGCAGCACTCCAACCGCCGGCAGCCCTTCGACCGTGCTAGTGACCGTGTCGACGACAGAGAACTTGATGCCGAGCTGGCACAGCGCGGCCGCGGTAGCGGTCTGCTGGCTGTTCGCCATCTGCTCGGTATCTTGCTTGATCACCTGCTGCTGAGTCTGGCCCGGCGGGAACAGCTCCTGCTGCGGGACGACGGCGTTGTGCGGGCTGAGCCAAGCCTGCAGCGCGGCGAAGATGTTGAACGGCGGCCGGGCGCCGGGGCCGCCGATGTAGGACACCGTGACCATGTTGAGATGGCCGTCGGTCGGGAACGTGCGGTGCCCGCTGATCTGCACGACCTGCTTGTGGCCGAGGGGACCGATCGTGTTGAAGGTCGGGCCGGGCAGCAGCGCCACGTAAGGCACCGGCAGCAGGGCGGCCACGACCAGCGCGCCGACAACGCCGACGCTCGCGATCAGCAGGGTTACCGCGCGACGTGACATGGGGGCAAGGCTACGCGCTGTTGACCCATTCGCTGACGCCGCCAGCGAACCGCTGATGCTTCCAGATCGGCACCGAGTCGCTTTGACCTCGTCGATCAGCGCCCGGCAGGCGTCGAACGCCGCTGCCTCGATGCCCGCTCGACACCGCGACGACCACGGCGAGATCGCCGATCGCCAGGTCGCCGACCCGGTGCACGGCCGCGATCGCATGGATGTCGAATTGCGCGGCGATGCGTTCGGCTACCCGGCGGAGTTCGTCGGTGGCTGTCGGGTGCGCTGAGTAAGACAAGCGCGGTGACCTGCTGGCCCTTGTCATGATCGCGCACCGCCCCGGCGAACAGCGCGATTCCTCCTGCGGCCGGGCCCATGACGGCGTCGTGGACCTCGTCGACCGACAGCGGCGTTTCCCGCACCTCGGCGAGCCTGATCACGTTCACCCGCGTTACTTCGATCCGGCCGGCTCGCGACGGCGCTTGCGGACCTGGCGGACGATCGCGGCCGTGCCGATCACCGCGACGGTCGCTCCGGCCGCGGTGATCGTCGCGTCCTTCTTCGCCAGCCTCCGCCCGGCGACCGCGTGCTGGCCGGCTCGCTGTTCGAGCAACGCTGCCAGCGCCTGGGTGTTGGTGACCGACGGCCGCCAGCCCGCCTGACGCAGCGTGTCGCAGTCCACCACCCATGGGTAGACGACATAGTGCAGGTCGGCGACCGGTGCCGGGGTGATGCCAGCCCGATGCAGCCGTTGCGCGGTGGCGAACGTCACGCCCGCTGGCAGTTCGATCCGGCGCAACCCGGAAAGCTCCTCGACCTGCTCCTGGTCGAGCCAGCCGTCGCAGCCGACCGCGAAGGAGCCAGTCACTGCCCCGACCGCGGCCAGTTCGATCGCCGACATCAGGTCGTTGACGTGGCAGAACTGCCAGCGCGGCGCGCACCCCTTGACCGTCAGCAGCCTGGGTGCCTCGAAATGCCTGGTGATGAGCGTGTCGATGCCTTCGCCCACGAGCGCGGCCGGCCGTACGACGGCCACCGCCATGCCTGGGTTGGCGCGGGGCGACCGCTCGGCAAGCTGTTCGATTTCCATGAAGTCGCCGACCACGCTGCCATCGGGTTCGGCGTTCAGCGCAGCGGTCTCGGCGAGGGGCACCGGGTTGTCGGGATGGGCGCCGTAGACCATCGCGCTGGTCACGAGGATCACCCGGCTGACGCCGCCGGCCGCCGCCGCGGTCAGCACGGTCTGCGCGCCGCGCACGTTGTACGCCCGCCGAGCCTTGGCATCGGAGTCCGGCGCCAGGTCAAGGTCGGTGTGCACGATCACGTCGATGCCGGCCAGCCGTCCAGCCAGCATCGGGTCGCGCACGTCGACCATCCGCCAGACCACGCCGGTCAGCTCGCCTCGGTGGTCGTCGATCGCGATCACGCGGCTGAACAGGTCCGACTGCGCCAGCCGCGCTGTCAGCGCCAGTCCCAGGTCGTGGGCGGCCCCGGTCACGGCCACCACCGGCCGAAGCTGACGGCCGTCCTCGCTCCGCCCTTGGCGAACCTTGCCTACTCGGTCGCTCACCGCGAAGCGCTCCTGGGATAGCTTGGCCAATGTGATACCTCCATCCTGCCTGAGAGGCCGCGGCGATGAATGAGCCTCCCTTCGGCTTTAACATGCCGGGTGAGCCAGGAGACGACCCAGAACGTGGTTCTGGCGGGTCGGTCGGACCGCTGGGCGACCCGCAGCAACTCGCGGAGGCGCTGCGCCAGTTCGCCGACCTCATGGCCTATCAGGGCGGTGCGATCAACTGGGATCTGGCCAAGAACATCGCCAGGCAGACCGTCGCCGCCAAGGGCGACCCGAGCGTGCTGGTGAACGAGCGGACCCAGATAGTCGAGGCGGTCAGGCTCGCCGACCTCTGGCTGGAGGACGCGACCACGCTGCCGAGTGGGATCAGGTCGGCGACCGCCTGGAGCCGGTCGGAGTGGGTCGAAGCCACAATGCCGGTGTGGACCACGCTGTGCGAGCCGATCGCCGAGCGCGCGGTCGACACTATGAGCGGGATGCTCTCGGTCAGCCAGGGCGACTTGGAGGACCTGCCGCCAGAAATGCGGTCGATGATGTCGGCGCTGTCCGGCGGCGGCGCGGGCGGGCTCGGCGCGGGCGGGCTAGGCGCGCTCGGCGGCCTAGGCGAGATGATGCGCAGGATCGGCGGCATGATGGTCGGCGGCCAGGCCGGCGCGGCGGTCGGCGCGCTCGCCGAGGAGATCATCAGCTCAAGCGACATCGGCCTGCCGATCGGCCCCGAGGGTACGGCCGCGCTGCTTCCGGCCGGCGTCGCCGCGTTCGGCGCGGGCTTGTCCGTACCCATCGACGAGGTCAGGCTCTTCGTGGCGCTGCGCGAAGCGGCGCACCACCGGCTGTTCAGCCACGTGCCGTGGCTGCGGGCCAGGCTGCTCGGCGCGGTCGAAGACTACGCCAGGGGCATCAAGGTCGACGCCGACGCGCTGAGAGACGCGATGCCGCAGATTGACCCGTCCAATCCAGAAGCGCTCAACGAGGCGCTGTCGGGGGCAGCGTTGTTCTCCCCGGAGGACAGCCCTGAGCAGAAGATGGCGCTGGCCAGGCTGGAGACGTTGCTCGCGCTAGTCGAGGGCTGGGTGGCCACTGTGGTCGCCGACGCGGCCAGGAACCGGCTGCCGCAGGCCGACGCCCTAGCCGAGGCGATCAGGCGCAGGCGGGCAACGGGCGGTCCAGCCGAGCGCACGTTCGCCACGCTGGTCGGCTTGGAGCTGCGGCCGCGCCGCCTGCGCGAGGCCGCAGCCATCTGGCGCGGCCTAACCGACGAGCGCGGCGTCGACGGCCGCGACGAGATCTGGGCTCACCCCGACCTGCTCCCGACCGCCGACGACCTGGATGACCCGGAAGCTTTCGTTCGCGGCAAGCCAGACTTCGACATCTCCGACCTAACCAGCGACGACCCCTCCGCCAAAGCCGCCCCCGGAGGCGAAGCCGCGGACGCCAAGCCCAGCGAAGCCGGCGACGACGACGACGCGGACGCGGACGCCGAGCCCAGCGACGGCGAAGGCAAGCCCGAAGGCGACGAGTAGCCGAGCGCGCTTTCCTATTTTCGTTGCTCACCCACGCCATCCCTGGGATCACGCGACTCTGCGGGCAACCCGCACCCATCTCCGTGGTAACCGGCGACCCAGACAATGACAGCAACGGGCTCAACGGCGTGTCTTGCCTGCCGGAGTGAGTTGCTGGGCGGTGTGGTGGTGGCTGACGCGGGTCCGGGCGGGTGCGCTGATGACAACATCGTCCCTGAGTTGCTGCTGGATCCCTTCCCCTAACCGCAACGCCGGCCCGCTGTTGTCGCCGGAGCAACAACTCAGGGACGACGCAGCGGTCCGACTCTGGTCGCCGGCAACAGCGTCGGGACGACGTTGGTGCCTCACTCCCCAAGAGCCGTGCACGCGAAGGTCGCCGCAAGCTGCGAGGCCTGATGCCAGAGCCCCGACGCCAACCCGCGCGGTCAAAGCCCACTGAATCCAAATTGCATAGTGCAGTTATCCACAGGTGGCGGACAGCAGCCCCGCAGTACAACGGCCACATCGGAACATGACTCGGGAGAAATTCACAGCTTTTCCAGCCGGATATCCACAGTGACTCACCTAGGTCTCCACAGGCTGTACCCAGCGGTATCCACAGGACAGCACGGAAGCGCGCCCGCGAGGGCGATACTGCCGGACCCCACTGCCGGACCCACTGCCGGACCCCACCCGGGCCCCACTGCCGGACCACTGTCGGACCCCGGTGGCACTCTGCGGTCATGAGACCAGCTTTGAAGTCAGGCTTGCTGCCGGTCTGGCGCGATCGCGACACCTTGCAGATCGGCATCGACCCGCGTCGTGCGATCGCTTTGTCCGGGATGCGGCGGGCGGCGTTAGTTGTCGGATTACTTGACGGCAGCAGGGATCGCGGCCAGGTCATCGATGCCGCAGCGGAGCGCGGGGTACCGCCGGGCGCGACCGAGCGGGTGCTGACGCTGCTGGCCGCGAGCGGCGCGCTCGACGACTTTCCCGCCAGCACGTTACGGGCGATGCCGACGGCAGCAAGGTCCCGGCTGGCGGCCGAACTGGCCACCGCTTCCCTCGCCTACCGTGACGCGGATGGAGGCGCCAAATCGCTAGCGCGGCGCAGTGACATCGCGGTCTGGATCACCGGTGAGCGCGGCATCGGGCGGGCTGTGGCGAAGATCTTGCTGGCGTCGGGAGTCGCCCAGGTACGGATCGGCGATGCGCAGGAGCGGCGGCCAGACCTCGCCGTGCTGGTCGGTCGCCCGCCGCAGGACCTGCTGACCACGCTGGCCGCCGACGGCATGCCACATCTGGCCGTGTTCGCCGACGAGGCGATCGGGGTCGTCGGGCCCCTCGTCATTCCCGGGCTGACCTCCTGCCTGCGGTGCCAGGACTACGTCAGGGCCGCGCGCGATCCGGCCTGGCCGCTGATCCTGGCCCAGATAGCGACGAGGAGACCCGACCCGGCGGCCTGCGACGCCGTTCTCACCGCGACGGTGGCAGCTCAGGCAGCCGCGCAGGTGCTGACCGCCATCGACAAGGCACCGGCCGCGAGCGCCACGGTGAACGGCACACTCGAACTTGTCTTGCCCGACTGGCGCTGGCGTCGTCGTACCTGGCAGCCGCACCCAGCCTGCGCCTGTTCACCCACACCGGGTGGTAGCCGACAATAGAGATCATGAACGACTTGCCCCGGCGCGCGGTGACCAGGACGGTGAAGCTAGCGGCCCTGCCTGCCGGACTGGCCGGGCGGACTGTGCTCGGATTTGGCAAGCGGGTGGGCGGGCGGCCAGCCGAGATTGTGGCGCACGAGATTCAGCAGCGAACCGCTGACCAGATCTTCCGGGTGCTCGGCGAACTGAAAGGCGGCGCGCTGAAGGTGGGCCAGGCGCTGTCGATCTTCGAAGCGGCGCTGCCACCAGAACTCGCCGGGCCGTATCGGGCGACGCTGACCAGGCTCCAGGAGTCGGCGCCACCGCTGCCGGCGAGCACCGTGCATCGGGTGCTCGCGGGCGATCTCGGCGAGGGGTGGCGCGACCTGTTCGCCGATTTCGACGACAACCCCGCGGCCGCGGCGTCGATCGGTCAGGTGCACAAAGCCGTGTGGCAGGACGGGCGGCAGGTCGCCGTCAAAATCCAGTATCCGGGTGCCGGACGGGCCCTGATCAATGACTTCACCCAGATCAGCCGGATCGGCAGGCTGTTCGGCGTGCTGATGCCTGGCCTTGAGGTGAAGCCGCTGCTCGACGAGTTGCGCGCCCGCGTCGCCGAGGAACTCGACTACCGGATGGAAGGCACGTCGCAAGAGGCGTTCGCCACCGCCTTCGCCGACGACCCCGACTATTTCGTGCCGCGTACGGTGCTAGCCACCGATCACGTCCTGATCAGCGAATGGCTCGAAGGCACACCGCTATCGAGAATTATTTCCGACGGAACCCAGGAACAGCGGAACAGAGCTGGCCTGCTGCTGGTGCGATTCCTATTCTCCAGCCCGGCTCGCGCTGGCTTGCTGCACGCCGACCCGCATCCCGGTAATTTCCGGCTAATGGACGACGGGCGGCTCGGGGTCCTCGACTTCGGTGCGGTCGACCGGCTGCCTGATGGCCTCCCACCCCTGTTCGGGCGCATGCTCTGGCTGGTGCATACCGACGGCGACATCGCTATGGTAGAGGCGGAACTTCGCGAGCACGGGTTCTTGCGGCCGGGCATCACTATCGATCTCAACGCACTCAAGAACTTTCTCGCACCGCTAGCGGACCCGTCCAAGAATGAGTCGTTCGCTTTTAACCGGGAATGGATGCGAGCCGAAGCCAGCAGGATCACGGATCTGCGGGGGGCTAACATCGCCCGTCAGCTCAATATGCCGCCGTCTTACATTCTTATTCATCGGGTATCAACCGCGGGAATCGGCGTTCTGTGTCAGCTTGAGGCGAAAGCCGACTTCCGCGCCGAAGTGCTGCGCTGGATCCCGGGATACGGTCCAGCTGGCGCCGTCGGCGTCAGCTCGATGCCCACCGGGTAGCCGAAGAACCGGCCACCCCGGGTAGCCGCAGGACCTGCGCCTGCGGCTACCCATCCCTCGGGCGGACCGTCTCTGCCTTCAGGCAGCTACCTCGTCCTTACGCGGGCGACCGCGAGCCCGCTTCCTGGGCACGATTTCTCCACGAATGAAGAGCTCACCGCCCCACACGCCCCAGGGCTCCCTGCGCTCGATCGCACCCGCCAGGCACTTGCCCCTGGCTGGGCAACTACGGCAGAGCGACTTGGCAAGCTCGACATCGTTGGGCGATTCGGCGAAGAACAGGTCAGGGTCACTGGCGCAGGGCAGCGCCCGGCCCCTGACCACACCGGTCGGTCCGGCAAGTCCGGCTGGTCCTGCCACGCCAGTCGGTCCGGCAGTCCCGGCCGGCCCATCTGGCTGCACCATCACGGTGACCGGCATGCTTCCGCCGATCGCGGTCACCCGCACGAATTCCGCCTCGGCCGCCGCTGGGTCGTCTATGACCGCGACGGGTCCTGGCCGATACATCGGCTTCATCCCCTCTCATCTGCTGGCTCGCAGCGTCTCGTCTGTGCTGACAAACGGTGGCCTCGCATGACTGAGGCCGCGGACCCGATGTACTGGGTCCGCGGCCTCTGGGGATCTTGGCCGGTCTGTTTAGACCGGATCCCTCGCCGGATGCGGACCCAGTGCACCGCAACCCTTCAGGGCCGCGATACGGGTCGTGTGGGCGTAATTCACTTTGCTGATGTGCTGCTGCCCGGCGAGCTTCGCCAAGCCAGCAACCTGGGCACCATTGCCGATGAGCGCGACCTTCGTGCTCCCCTGCGGGCGCGGTCGCACAAAGGCCTTGGCGGCCACGGGCTGGGCACCTGGCCCCGCCGGACCCACCAGTTCCATGGCGCTACGAGGAACGGGCATGTGGGCGCGGCCGAGCCAGATGCCCGTGCGGGACCGCACGACGATTGGCTCTGCGACATCGATTCGTGGCTCTGCGACATCGGTTCGCACTGCGACGTCGGCCAGACTGGCCAGGTTCAGCATTCCGGGCACCTCCCTCTTTGCAGCGTCACAACACCCTCCGGGTGACAAGAACTAGATAGACCTTAAGCAGCACTACCACGGGCAGGCAACTCTTTTTCCCACGACGTGTCCAGACGGTTATCGGAGCACATCAGTGGTGCGGATGAGACCCTCCTGAACGACCGACACGACCAGCTCGCCATCGCGGGTGTACAACTCTCCCCGGGCCAGTCCGCGCGCGCCGGAGGCGACCGGCGACTCCTGTGCGTACAGCAGCCACTTGTCGGCACGGAATGGCCGGTGGAACCACATGGCGTGGTCCAGGCTCGCGCCCGCCGTCCTGCCATCACCCCACGACAGCCCGTTGGCGAGCAGCACCGAGTCCAGCAGCGTCATGTCGGAGGCGTAGGTCACCAGGCACACGTGCAGCAACGCGTCGTCGGGCAACTCGCCATCGGCCCTTATCCAGGCCAGGCTCTCCGTCACCCGCAGCGCCGGATCGGCGGCCGCCTCGAAGGTCAGCGGGCCGACGTAGCGAATGTCGATCGGGTTGCTCGCCGACACCTTGGCCGCCGCGTCGCCAAACTGCTTGCGTATCCGCTCGGCGGCGGTAGGCAGGTCCTCAGGCGACGGCACGTCCGGCATCGGCCGGCTGTGCTCCACACCGGGCTCGCGCAGGTGGAATGACGCCGACAACGTGAAGATCGTCTTGCCGTGCTGCACGGCCGACACGCGCCTGGTGGTGAACGACCGGCCGTCCCTTACCCGGTCGACCAGGTAGATGAGCGGTACGTTCGGGTCGCCCGGCCTGATGAAGTAAGCGTGCAGCGAGTGCACCGGCCGGTCACCGGGCACCGTCCGGCCCGCCGCGACCAGCGCCTGGCCCGCCACCTGGCCGCCGAACACCCGCTGCCGCCGCTCGCCCTGGGGACTGCGGCCACGGAAGATGTTCAGCTCGATCTGCTCAAGATCGAGCAGATCGACCACGGCATCCAGAGCGTTTGTCACTGGCGCGCTCCTTCCCTGTCAGCGGGCGGGCATCGGCGAGGAACCTGGACGGGCTGCGCGTACCGCGATCGCCTGGCTCCCGGGCCATCGCCCAGGACAGGAAAAGCCGATCCCTGGCCCGGGTCAGGCCCACGTAGAAAAGCCGGCGCTCCTCCTCGATCGCCTGGGCCGTCACCGCGTAAGTGATCGGCAGCGCGCTGTCGGTCAAGCACGGCAGGAACACAGCGTCCCACTCCAGCCCCTTCGCCGCGTGCAACGACGCGAGCGTGATCCCGGCAGCGGCGGGCGCGTGGCCGATCGCGCTCCGCACCGCAAGCTCCGCAGCCAGGTCGGCGAGCCTGGCGCCCGGCGATGCGGCAAAGAACTCATCGGCCAGGCGCGCGAGCGCGTCGAGCGACTCCCACCGCTCGGCGGCCTTGCCGCGCCCAGCCGGCGGCTCCTTGGCCAGCCCGAGGCCGGTAAGCACGGGCCGCACCTGCTCGGACGGGTCCTCGTCGGGCGAGGCCGACCTTGCCGCTGCCCGCAGCAATCCGATCGCCTGCTTGACCTCCGCGCGCTCGTAGAACCGCTCGGCACCGCGTAGCTGGAAGGCGATCCCCCGGCTGGCCAGTCCCTCCTCGAATCTGGCGGTCATCGCGTTGGTCCTGACCAGCACCGCGATCTGGCTGGCCGGCAGGCCAGCGGCCAGAAGCTCGGCGACCGTGTCGCAGACCGCGCCAGCCTCGGCCCGCTCGTCCGGGTACTCGGTCAGCGCCGGCGCCGGGCCGGCCGGCCGCTGAGAGGCGAGCGGCGGCTGCCCCGACCGGCCGAACACGCGGTTGGCCAGGGACAGCACCTGTGGCGTGGACCGGTAGTTACGGGTCAGCCTGATCACCGTGGCGTCGGCGTACCTGAGCGGGAACCTGGTGAGGTAGGCGGGCGTCGCTCCGGCGAACGAGTAGATGGTCTGCCGCGGGTCACCGACCACGCAGACGTCGTCGCGCTGCCCGAGCCATTGATCGAGCAGAAGCTGCTGCAGGGGGTTGACGTCCTGGTATTCGTCAACGACGAAGTAGCGGTACCGGTCAGCGACGGCGGCTGCCGCGACCGGATGGGCGGCGAGAATGGCGGCGGTCAGTTCAAGCACCGACTCGAAGTCCACCACGTTGCGCTCGGCCGCGGAGCTCCTCATAGCCCGCGTACAACTCGGCCAGCCTCGCCGGGAGCAGCGGCGCGGTCCGCTCGGTCTTCTCGCATTCGAGCGCGTACTCCTCCGGCCTGATCTGGCTGACCTTGGCCCACTCGATCTCCGACGCGGCGTCGCGAAGCTCGGCCGGGCCGGCGGAGCTTCGCAGCCTCTTCGCGACCTCGGCGATCAGGCTGACCTTGGACTCGAGTACGGCCGGGGGCGGCCCGCCGACGGTCGTCGGCCAAAAGTGCGTGAGCTGACGCAGCGCGGCCGAGTGGAAGGTCCTGGCCTGAACCTGCTCAAGCCCAGCACCAGGAACGGCGCGCTCGCCTAGCTGCCGAAGCCGACCGCGCAGCTCACCGGCCGCCCTCGTGGTGAAGGTCACCGCCAGCACCCGGTCGGGTCGCACAAAGCCGCTCGCGACCGCGTAGCCGATCCGGTGCGCGACCGCCCTGGTCTTGCCGGTACCGGCCCCGGCCAGCACGCAGACCGGCCCCCGGACGGCAAGCGCGACCTCGCGCTGCTCGGGGTCGAGCGCGGCGAGCACGGCGTCCGTAGCGTCCGTAGCGTCGGCGGCGTCGGCGGCGAATTCGGACAACGGCCTAACCTCCTCGGGTCTTCCGCCATCCTGCCCTAGGCTGGCGACAGTGGCGGCGCCACCCCAATTCGACTGACCTCGCAGGAAGCACCTCGCAGATGCGGACGTTAGTAATGTTCAGGTGCGAGAATGGCGGCCAAGGAGGGCGACGGCATGACCCAGCCACTGACGATGTACACGACACCTTGGTGCGGGTACTGCCGGCGGCTCAAGGACCAGCTTGCTCGCGAGGGCATCGAGGTTACCGAGATCGATATCGAGCGCGACCCAGCGGCCGCGGAGTATGTGATGACTGTGAACGGCGGCTTTCAGACGGTACCCACCATGCTGTTCGGTGACGGCAGCACGCTCACCAACCCATCCGTGCGCGCGATCAAGCAACGGATGGCTGAACAGGCTGTCACGCCATGACCGAGGCTCGGACCGGCGCGAAGGGCGCGGAGCCTGGCGGCTCACCGGCCGCCCAGCCCCGCAACGGCGACGCCGGCCAAGACGATGCCGTCGTGCGGCGCACCAAGGACGGCTGGCGGGTAGGCAGCGCTGACCTGCCCGACCTCACCAGCGCGATGGTGCTCGCCGACCTGCTCGCGGCCGATCTGTCCGCAAGCGAGCCAGCCAACGCCCAAACAGCCAATGCCGACGAAGCCGCCAGCCAGGCCAGGGAGCCAGCGGCGGCCGAGACGAGCAGGCTGAGAGCCACGATCGGCCAGCTAGAGCACGCCCTGATGGCGCGGGTTAGGGTCGAGCAGGCTATCGGCGTGCTGGCCGAACGGCACCGGATCCAGCCCAGGCAGGCCTTCGAGCAGCTCAGGGCCGCGGCGCGCAGCCGAGGCAAGCGAGTGATCGACATCGCCACCGACGTCGTCGCCAGCGCTACCAACCCATTGCTGCAGCTCCCCGACGAGCTGTCCAGGCCACGCCCGGCCAGCCGCCACGCCCGCCAGCCCCGCGGCGTCCTCGGCTCCGAGTAAGGCCAGCGCCAGCAGCTATCCACGCATAGTGACGGTTGATTGGCGTCGCGTAGCCGAGGGTAGACACATCGCCGTGAGCCGCAACCGCGGTCTAGAGCGAGGGCCGATGCGTGGATATCGGGGGTAGTCCAGGTCGCCTTCTGATCATCGGCGGGGCCGAGGACAAGTGCTGCGGTGCTGGGATTCTCGAGCGCTTCGCCTGGCTGTGCGGCGGCAGCGCGGCACGGATCGTGGTGATCACCACGGCGACCGGCGTACCGGATCAGGTATTGGCCGAGTACCAGCAGGTGTTCAGCAAACTGGGCGTCAAGCATGTAGCCGAACTCCCCATCACCGGCCGCGCCGACGCCGACAGCCCGGTCACCCGGGACCTGCTCGATCAGGCGACCGGCGTGTTGTTCTGCGGCGGCGACCAGTCCAGGCTGCAGACGCTGGTCGGCTCGCGCATCAACGATCAGCTACGCGAACGCCTCGGATGCGGGCTCATCGTGGCCGGCACCAGCGCGGGCGCCACCGCACTTGGCCGGACAATGATCCTCGGCGGCGGTACACGTGACCACGGGGGCGCCGAGGTGTCGACGGCGACCGTCAGGACCGGTCCGGGGCTCGGGCTCATGCCCAGGATGCTCATCGACATGCATTTCGGCGAACGCGGGCGGCTGCCCAGGCTGCTCAGCGCGGTCACGCTCGACCCTGACCGGCTTGGCGTCGGTATCGACGAGAACACCGCGATCTGCGTGCAACGCGACTGCTTCGAAGTTCTCGGCAGCGGCGTTGTCAGCGTCGTGGACGCGGCGCACTCGACGGTTGTGCACGCGGCCACCGACGACGAGCCGATCACGCTGTTCGACGTCCGCCTGCACCTGCTGCCCGCCGGTTGCGTCTTCGACATCGGCAGCCGGTCGCCGGCCATCGGCCCGGCCCACGCCAGGTACTGATCAAGGCAGCGGTCAAGGCACCGATCAACTGCGCTAAGGAGCGGAATTGCACCTGGAATACGTGCGTCACCTCAGCGGCCCAAACGTCTTGTCGAGGTCGCCGGTTAGCCTCGCGAGGATCGAGCTTGGCGACCTGACCTGCCGGGAGACGACCGAGTTCCACGGCTTCGCCGAGCGCCTCGCGCTAGCATTGCCCGGCCTGCGCGAGCACCACTGCGCGGCCGGCCGCCCGGGCGGGTTCATCGACGCCCTCGCGCGCGGCACGTACTTCGGTCACGTGGTCGAGCACGTCATGCTCGAACTGTCCGCGCGAGCAGGCCGCGACGTGCACCTAGGACGCACGATGTGGGCCGGCGCCGATGGCCGCTATGACGTGATGACGCAGTGCCCGCGGGACGAACCGGACGACTCTCCGGTACCAGAGGAGTTGTACCTCCTCGCGATCAGCGTAGTAACCGACTTCATTTCGAAAAAAAGGCCCGACTTCACCGAGCACCTTGAGGCAATCGCCGCCGCGGTGGAGCGAGAGCGTCTCGGCCCGAGCACTGCCGCGATCGCAGCGGCTGCCCGGCACCGTGACATCCCGGTCAGGCGCGTCGGCGGGCTATCTATGCTTCGCCTCGGCTACGGCTGCTATCGCCGGCTGCTCAGCGCGGCGATGACCGAGCAGACTTCCGCGCTCGGCGTCGATATCGCCTGCGACAAGGTGCTCGCCAAGCAGTTCCTGGCCAGGGCGGGTATCCCGGTGCCAGCGGGAGTGGTCGTCCGATGCGAGGAAGACGCCATCGGTGCGCTCGACCAGCTTGGCGGCCCAGTGGTGATCAAGCCGAGGAACGGCAACCACGGCAAGTGCGTCACCGTCGGCGTCCGCACCCAAGCCCAGGCCGAGCAGGCCTACCGCCGGGCCGCGGCGGGCGCCGGGTCCGGCGCGGTGATCGTGGAAAATTATGTGCCGGGTAACGACTATCGGGTGCTGGTCATCGACGGAAGGGTCATCGCGGCGGCCCAGCTCGTACCGCCCGTAGTGACCGGCGACGGCACCAGTTCGATCACTGACCTGATCGAGGCGGTGAACGCCGATCCCCGGCGCGGCCACGGCCACTCCCGGGTGCTCACGAAGATATTGGTTGACGACGTGACGCTGGCTCACCTCGCCGCGACTGGCCTCGATCCCGCATCCGTGCCGACCGCCGGGCAGCAGGTCAGCCTGCGCAAGAACGGCAACCTGTCCACCGGCGGAACCAGCAAGGACGTCACCAACCTGGTGCACGCCGACGTGGCCGAGATGTGCCGGCGATCGGCGATGGCCGCCGGGCTTGATATCTGCGGCGTGGACATCAGGCTGCCCGACATCAGCGCCCCGTTGCTTTCCGGCGACGGTCAGCCGGCGGCGGTGATCGAGATCAACGCTTGTCCCGGCCTCCGCATGCACCTAGCTCCCGCCGAGGGCAGTCCGCGCGACGTAGCCGAAGCCGTCATCGACCGGCTCTATCCGCCCGGAGCCCAGTCGCGGATCCCGATCATCGCGGTGACCGGGACCAACGGCAAAACCACGACGGTGAGGATGATCGCGCACGTGCTAGGTCAGGCCGGCCTGCGCACCGGCATGTCGTGCACCGATGGCGTGTGGGTCGCCGGGCGCTGCGTACTCAAGGCCGACGCCTCTGGCCCGCGATCGGCCGAGGTCGTGCTCGACGACACAAGCGTCGAGGCGGCCGTGCTCGAGACCGCGAGAGGGGGGATCGTCAGGCGCGGCCTCGGCTACGACAAGGCCGATGTCGCGGTGATCACGAACATCAGCCACGATCACCTCGGTGATGACGGCATCGACGAACTCGACGAACTGGTCAGCGTCAAGGCTTTGGTGGCGGAAGAACTCGCCGTCGGCGGCAGCGTCGTGCTCAACGCGGCCGACCAACGGGTGGCCGCTATCGCCGACCGGCTGGCCGTGCGCAAGAACACGCCCGTGATCAGGTATTTCAGCGCTCTCCCCGGGTGCGGGGTGATCGAGCGGCACAAGCGGGCGGGTGGTATCTGTTACGAGGTGTGCGACGGTCAGCTCACCGAGACCGAAGGCGGCAAGCAGCGGGTGATCATGGACGTCGCCGAGTTGCCCGGCGCGTTCGGCGGCAAGGCCAGACACGTGGTCGCCAACGCGCTCGCGGCCGCGGCCGCCTGCCGGGCGGTCGGCATTGCGGTCAAGGACATCAGGGCGGCGCTGTGCGCCTTCGTACCCGCGCGAGCCAACCCCGGCCGCGGCAACGTCTACGCCGTCCCGGCCGGCGAAGCCGGGACCGGTCAGCTAAGCCCGGTCCTGGTCGACTATGGCCACAACGCCGCCGCGCTGCTCGCCACCGGCGAGCTTGTCACAGCCAACTGGCGGGGCCATCACGTCGCGGCGATCACGCTGCCCGGCGACCGGCGTGATGACCTGGTCGCCGAGTCGGCCGAGTCGATCGCAAGCTGCTTCGGCACCGTAGTGATCTACGAGGACGACGACCTGCGCGGCCGGGTGCCCGGCCAGATGCGCGAACTGGTCGCGGCGGCGATGCGGAAGGCCCGGCCCGGCATCTCGATCAGGCACGCGCACGGGGCTCGCGACGCGCTGCGCCAGGCAGTGGCCCTCGCCGATGGCGCCGCCGTCCTGTTCGTCTACGAGAAGATGAGCGAGGCGACGGCAGCGCTCGATGCCATCGGCGCCACTCCCTGGCAGGCCGCCGAAACGGCCTCCAGCCCGGCCGAAGCGCTGATATCCAACTAGTACGCTGCGGATAGCCGACCGGCCCTTCCCGCCCGCCGACAGCTAGGGGCCCACGACGCTGCCATAGCGACAGCTAGGGGCCAACGCTGTTGGCGACGCCGCCAACGGTGGCCTTTGAGCAACACCGCGCGCAAATCACTGTGGCATTGAGTTAGCGCCCTATTTCCGGCAGGGGAGCTACAGGGCTACAGTTATCGCGCGGGAAGGCGCGCCGCGAAGGAACTCTGCGAAGGAGCACTTCGAAGGCGACTGCCTTCATGGCGGGGGCCGCGGACCGGGTGAAATCGAGGCGCGGCACTGGGTTCTATCAACTTCGTCTGCGAGGAAGATGCGTGTGAGCGACGAAACTTCGGCGCCGGCGAACGTCAACCCCGGGGACAAGATTGCCGGGTACAGGCTGGAAGAGCAGATCGGCCAAGGTGGCATGGCCGTCGTCTACCGCGCGCTCGACGAACGTCTTGACCGGCGGGTAGCGCTCAAGCTTCTGGCGCCGGGACTAGCCGCCGACACTGCGTTCCGTACGAGGTTTATAAGAGAGTCACGGGCGGCCGCGGCGGTCGATCATCCGAACATCATTCCGGTGTACGACGCCGGGGACGCCGGCGGGTTCCTGTTCATCGCTATGCGGTATGTGCAGGGCGGCGACGTACGTTCGCTGTTTAACGGTGGGCAGGTGCTTTCGGCGGCACGGGTGTGGAACATCGTCAGCCAGGTCGCGGCCGCACTCGATGCCGCGCACGGCCACGACCTCGTGCACCGCGACGTCAAGCCGGCGAACATGCTGCTCGACGTCGGCGGCCGGAGTACGGGCGGCAAAGGCAACCGCCGCAGCGACGATGCGAGCGACCACGTCTACTTGTCTGACTTCGGGATCAGCAAGCAGACGCTGGCCAGTCACCTCACCTCCACCGGGCAGTTCGTCGGCACGCTGGACTACATAGCCCCGGAGCAGATCGAGGCGCAGACCGTGGACGGGCACGCCGACCAGTATTCGCTGGCGTGCGCGACCTTCGAGATGCTCACCGGCGAACCGCCGTTTCGCCGCGACCTCGGGCTGGCCCTGATCAACGCGCACCTGTCGGCCAAACCGCCGTCGCTACTCGCCAAGCGCTCTGACCTGCCGCCGGCCGCCGGTCAGGTGCTCGGCCGGGCGATGGCGAAGTCGCCGTCCGAGCGGTATCCGACTTGCACGGAATTCGCTACCAACCTCGGGCGGGCGTTCGGCCTGCTGCCAGGCACGCCTGAGGTGGGCGGGGCGCCGCCCACGCGACTGGAGGCGGGCAACGGCGACGCAGCCAGGCCGTGGCCCGCCACCGAACTTGCCGCGGATGCGGGTGCGGTCGCCGCTGCCGGCGTTGTCGCCGCGGCGCGTGGCCCGAGCCAGCCTCCTCCGCTCCCGGTCACCGACCCGCACGCTCAGCAATGGCCAGCGGGGACTCCGGGAAGCTTCGACGAAGCCACCATGCTGTCGGGCCCGCAAGGTGTTGGTCAGCAGCCCACTGGCCAGCCAGTGCAGCAGGCTGGCTGGGCTCAGGGATCAGCTCAGCAAGGCCAGGCCCAGCAGGCCGGATGGCAGCAGCAGCAAGGACCGGGACCACAGACGTGGCGGACCGGCGCCGGCCAGACCCCGCCTCCCTACCAAAACTACCCGCCTTACCAGCAACCGCAGCAGCCGCAACAACCGCAACCGGGCTGGCCGAGCGGTCCTGGCTGGCAGCAGCCGCAACAGCCCAAAAAGTCGGGCCGGGCTGCGGCCGTACTCGCCGCCGTACTCGCCGTGATCGTCCTCGGCGGCGGCGGAGCCTACGCCTATGTGCATTTCAGCAAGCACAATCCAAGTCCGCGGCCACCGAACAACTCATCGCCGCCATCGTCATCGCCGCTGAGTTCGTCCTCGTCGACGCCGGGTACCTCGTCGACGGCGAACTCGCAGGCGGCGAACCTCAGCAGCCTGCTCGGCACCAGCGTGGCGACGCATACCCAGTTGCAGAACGCGGTACTCGACATCGAGGACAACTGCTCGTCACTGTCGAGCAGCCAGATCGCCAGTGACGTAGCCGCCATTCAGGCGGCCGACAACCAGCGCCAGACCGAGTACGCCAGCGCGCAGAGCCTGAACCTCGGCGCACTGCAGAACGCCAGCACGCTCAAGTCCAACCTGATGCAGGCGCTGTATTACTCGCTGCAGGCCGACAACAACTTCCTGACCTGGGCGCAGCAGGAGCAGAGCGGCTGTTTCGTGTCCAACCAGTCGAGCGCCTACCAGTCGGCGACCAGCGACTCGACCACGGCCTCATCGGACAAAACCGAGTTCGCCAGCATCTGGAACCCAGAGGCCCCGAACTACGGCCAGCAGCCAGTAACCCCAGGCAACATCTAGCCCCCCGCAACCCCAGTCCCGCAACCCCAGTCCCGCAACCCCAGTCCCGCAACCCCAGTCCCGCAACCCCAGTCCCGCAACCCCAGTCCCGCAACCGCGGCTTTGGCCCGTTGCTGCTGTCACCCCGCTCCCCGAATGTCACCCACCCCGCTCCCCGAACATCGTGGGACCCTTACTGCCGCTCTGGCAGCATCGTGGGACCCTTGCTGTCGCGGGCCGGCCACGCAACAACAGCGCTGGATCGTTGGTCTGCAAATAGACCCTCAGGTGGGAGCTTGCTTGGGGGGCTAGGCAGCGGAGCGTCGTGCGGACGGCGTGATTAGGGCGGCGGCCGCGATGGATTCCCGGATCCATCGGCTCCGGCAGGTCAGGGGCCACGATGGGTTGCCGAATTCACCCCTGTTTTCCCAGCTGAATTGCCGAATCCATCGCACCGGCTGACGCCCCGGACGCGATGAATGCCCGAATCCACCGCACCGGCTGACGCCACGGCACCAGCCACCCAGCCACCGGAACCACCCAAACGCCACACGACGGGCAAACCCCGCAACATTTACACCCCGCACCAACACCGACGCGCCGACACCAATGGTTTGCTGTCGTTGCTCGCATCGCTCGGCCTTCCTCGACCTCGAACCGCCCCACGACTTCTATCCATTTTCGGAAATTCCATTTTCGGAAAATCCGAAATGCGAAAATCTGAAACCGGGTTAGCGGGTGCCGGGGAGCCAGCGGCCGGTCAGGAAGCGGACTATGGCGGCGTTGAGGGCTCGGGCGATCTTCTGCTGAATGCTTGACGAGGTCAGGAGGGCGGCATCTTGCGGGTTCGGCATGTTGCCGCACTCGATCAGGACCTTGGGGACCGTGGTCAGGTTCAGCCCGGCCAAGTCGTCGCGCGAGATGTAGCCGTTACTGCCGTAGTAGTCGCTGACGCCGAACGGAGTGTCGGCAAGGAACGCCTGGTGCACGAACGCGCCGAACTTGTCCGACGCGCTGATCACGGTGTCGTTCGGGCCGTCGGCCAGCGGTTCGAGCACGGTGAAGCCGCGCCCGTTGGTCGGGCCGCCGTCGGCGTGGATGTCGATCGCTACGTTGGCGTGCGCCCGGTTGATTATGAACGACCGCTCGTTGACGCACGGGCCGAGGCCGTCGTTGTTGTTGCGCGTCATCACGACCTTCGCGCCTTCCTTGCGCAACATTGCCCGCAAGTAGGTGGCGACGTTGAAGTTGAACTGCGCCTCGGTGTAGCCACCGGCCGTCTGGGTGCCGGTAGTGTCGCAGTCCTCCTGCGTCCGGCCGTTGAAGACCTGCTTGCCGAGGAAGGCCGGGTTGGTGTGATTAAGGCCGTTGTGACCGGGATCTATGCCGACGATCTTGCCCGCGAGAAGCTTTCCGCCACCGCCCTTGCCGCCCTTGCCACCCTTGCCGCCCGATGACTTGGGCGTCGGCGAATGCTGTGTGGTCGGCGGCGGTGCCGAAGACGAGCCCGGCACTTGGTTCGAAGTACTCGGCGCGCCGCCGGGCGGCGACGATGATCCGCCAAACACCGCGCATCCAGACGCGGCAAGCCCGCAGGTCACAACGGCCGCGGCGATCCTGACCCGCCCGCGCCTGACTCGATCAACCACCACTGGCTCCCAATCCCCCCAGTGCTCAGTGCCCGGCCAGGAAGCGGGTGATCGCCACCGATAGGGCCCAGGCGATCTCCCGCTGCACCTTAGCCGAACTGAGCAGCTTGGCGTCGGCCCCATTGTTCATGTTGCCGCACTCGATGAGGACCTTCGGCATGGTTGTGAGATTAAGTCCCGCCAGATCGTTGCGGAAAATATAACCATTACGCCCATAGTAGTTGCTGACGCGCATCGGGGTATGCCGCCGAAACTGCAAGTGAACGTCCTTGCCAAAACGCACCGACGGCTTGATGACCTTGTTGTTGGGGCCGTCGGCGACCGGTTCGAGCACCGTGAACCCCCTGCCGGAAGCCGGGCCGTAGTCGGCGTGAATGTCGATTGAGACATTGGCGTGCGCCCGGTCGAGTATCCGCGCGCGGGTGTTGACGCACGGACCTAGGCCGTGATTGTTCGTCCGCGTCATCACTACCTTGGCGCCGTCCCTGCGCAGAATCTTGGCAAGGTCGGTGGCCACGAGGAAGTTGAATTTCGCCTCGGTATAGCCGCCCGCCGTCTGGGTACCGGTGGTGTCGCAGTCCTCCCACTCCCGCCCGTTCCAGATCTGATGATTGAGGAAGGCGGGATCGGTCCAATTGCGACCGTTGTGGCCAGGGTCGATTCCGATGACCTTGCCGGCCAGTGGCTTGCGCGCCTCGGGGCCCCGCGAGCCAAAGGGCGCGGTGCTCGCTGCGGTGGTTGCGAACGTAGCGACGGCGGCGACAAGGCTGAAGCCGACAAGAACGACTCGGTTTCGACCGATTTGAGACACGGATACTCCTTCCTGCGCAAGTCAGAGCATAGTGAGCGCTGGTTCCCAAGGCTGGTCGAACCGGTCAGTGCTGGCCTGCGGGGACGACCCCCGCGCCCCCCGCGCCTTCGGCCATTCAGTGCTGGCCTGCGGGGGGACTACCCCCCGCGCCCCCCGCGCCTTCGGCCATTCAGTGCTGGCCTGCGGGGGGACGACCCCCCCGCGCCCCCCCGCGCCTTCGGCCATTCAACCGATCACGCCGCGACCGCTAGTCAAGGACTCGGCGATCACCGTTCGGAGTATGTCGTTGGTGCCTTCGCCGATCACCATAAGCGGCGCGTCGCGGTAGAGGCGCTCGACCGTGAACTCCTTGGAGTACCCGTATCCGCCGTGCACCTGCATCGCCGTGAAGGCGCACTCATAGGCGACCTCGGATGCGTACACCTTGGCGAGCCCTGACTCTAGGTCGGCTCGCTGGCCTGAATCGGCCCGCGAGGCCGCCCAATAGGTCAGCAACCTCGCCGCCTGCAGCTTCATCGCCATGTCAGCGAGCTTGAGTTGCACCGCCTGGAAGTTAGAGATTTTCTGGCCGAAAGCTTCCCGGGCGCCGGCGTAACGAAGAGCTTGGTCGTAGGCCTCCTGGGCAACCCCGACCGCCCGGGCCGCGATGTTGATCCTGCCTTTCTCCAGCGCGGCGAGCACATGCTGCAGGCCTCGGCCTTCCTGACCGCCGAGCAGGCTGGTGGCCGGCACCTCGGCGTCGTCGAAAACCAGCTCGCACGTCTCTGGCCCTCGGTAGCCGAGTTTGGGCAGGTCCCTGACCACCTCGAAGCCAGGTGTGGCCTGGTCGACGAGCAGGACCGACATCCCGGCGTGCGCCGGACGGGCCGCTGGGTCGGTCTTGACGAGCACTGGTAGCGGGTCAGCATGCCGGGCGTTGGTGATCCAGGTCTTCCTACCGTTCAGAATGAAGCTGTTACCGGCCTTCCTCGCGACCGTCGCTATGCCCTGCAGGTCGCTGCCGGCCCCTGGCTCGGTCAGCGCGATCCCCGTCCTGCGCTCACCGGATGCGAGCGCGGGCAAGTGAGCGCGCTTCTGCTCATCCGTGCCGAAGCTGGCGATCATCCAGCAGGACAGCGAGTGGCTGCCAATGATCCCGGCGATGCCCATCCAGCCGCGCGAGATCTCCTCGAAGACGACGGCGAGCGAGACCATGTCCGCCGCCATGCCGCCGTACTCCTCGGGGACGAGCAGGCCGAACAGGCCCATCTTCCGCATCGTCGCGACGATTTCTTCTGGGTAGCGGCCGGACTCTTCGAGTTCCTTCACGACGGGCCTGATCTCGGCGTCGACGAACGAGCGGATGGTGTCGCGCAGCAAGCGCTGCTCGTCGGACAGATCGAAATCCATGGACGGCTCCTTATCTGCTTGCGGAGGGACGACCCCCCGCGCCCCCGCGCCTTCGGCAATTCAGGAGAGGACTCGCCGTCTGAAGTTTCGCAGCCCGATCGCCAGGAACACCAGGCCAAAACCCACCACTACGGGATAGATCACATAGAGGTGCATGTGCGGCGCGGCGGTAAACACCGCCCGCATCCCCTCGTTCACGTAGATCAGCGGGTTGATCAGCACGAGCGTCTGCAGCCAATGCCAGCCGCCGATGGTGACGGGCGCGAGCCTGGTCCAGCCGTAGTAGGTACCGCCGAGGAACGTGATCGGCAAGATGATGAAGCCGAACATAAGGCCGATGTTCCTCGGCTCGAAGCTGGTGCCGAGCACGAGGCCGAGGCCGGCCATCGCGACCGACGCGAGTGGCACGAATGTGATGATCAGCCACCAGTGCAGGGTCAGGTGCGCTTGCACGCCTGGCGCGTGCACCACGGCTGCGATCGGCAACACGATGATGGCGGAAAGCACGCCCTGGGCTGCTCCTGACAGCACCTTCGCGATCGCGACGAGCCAGATCGGACACGGCGCCTGCACCCGGTCCTCGATTTCGCGGGTGTAACCGAATTCCTGGGCCATGTTCAGCGCGATCGACTGCACGCCCTGGAACATGACCGAGATCCCCACCACGCCTGGCACCAGAATCGTGGCGAACGCGGACTCCTCAACCGAACCGTGACCGCCGATGCCCTGCCCGATCTTCGGGAACACGTACAAGAACACGAAGCAGAGCAAGAACGGCTGGATGACCGTGCGGATCACGAACTCCCAGAGGTGCTTGCGCAGCACCACCAGGTCGCGCAGCATCAGCGCACCGAGCGCTGTCCAGCTCGCCGCGGCGACCGATCGGGTCGGGCCGCCACCGATCCGCGCGGTAAGGCGGGCCGTGGCCTCGGGGCCGGCGGCTTCGGAGGTCGCTGGTCCAGTGGTTGCGCCTGCGGCCATCAGTCCCTCAATTCCTTGCCGGTAAGGTTGATGAACACGGTCTCCAGGCTCGGCTCGGAGATCGACACGTCAACCAGGTCGAACCCGCCCCGCTCGGCGGCCAGCACGATGCTGGGCACCAGCCGGTCATTGCCTTTCACGTGCAACTGCACCGCCCCATCGGCGACTCTCGTCCTCGTGACGCCGTCGATGTCGTGACTAAGCAGTTCGCTCAGCGGCTCGGGCTCGCCCGTGGTCTTGATCGTCACGATCGTGTCCGCACCGACGCCCAACTTGAGCGCCGCCGGAGTGCCGAGCGCGAGGATCTTGCCGTGGTCCATGATCGCGACCCGCTCACAGAGCCGGTCGGCCTCCTCCATGTAGTGCGTGGTCAGCAGGATCGTCTGGCCGTCCCTGTGCAACTCGCCGAGCAGATCCCAGAGCGCGAGCCTGCTCTGCGGATCAAGACCGGCCGTCGGCTCGTCGAGGAACAGCACGGACGGCCGGTGAAAGATCGCCCGTGCGACCATCAGCCGCTGCGCCATCCCGCCGGACAGCGCGTACACCGACGCCTTCGCCCACTTGCTGAGCTGGAACTGCTCAAGCAGCTCATCGGAGATGCGACGGGAATCCTTGGCGCCGATGCCGAACAGCCGCCCGTGGAAGTAAAGGTTCTCCCTGACGGTGAGCTGGCGGTCGAGGGTGTTCTGCTGGGAGACGATGCCGCTGAGCTGCTTGGCCAGGGCCGGATGGGCGGCGACGTCCACGCCACCGAGGTAGGCCTTACCGGAAGTGGGCACGACCCTGGTGGTCAGCATGCCCGCCGTGGTGGTCTTTCCCGCGCCGTTTGGACCGAGCAAGCCGAAGATCTCGCCGGCCTTGACGTCCAGGTTGAGCTTGTCGACCGCGGCGAAGTCCGTCCCGACGTAGATCTTGGTCAGGTCCTCGGTATGGATCGCCGCGCCGCGCGGATCGTCAGCGGTGGCTGCCTGGTTCGTTGCTGCCTGGTTCGTTGCTGCCTGCAAGGTACTCATTAGCACGAATCCTAGCCCCGGCGGCTGGACCGGCCCGGATGACGCTAGCTGGCCGACGTTAGCTGGCCGCCGAAGCTCCGACTGGTATCTGGCCGCTGATCGTCACGGTGTAGGTCCAGCCGGATCTTGGGCCATTGATACGGATCTGGCCGTCCGGCTGTATTTGACCCCAGCCGGAATAGGTGTTCGCCGGATTGTTACCGACGTAGCCGACCACGGGCACCATCGTCGTGCCGTACAGCGGAGCTGAGTTGGAGACCGGGAACTCGGCCACCGGCCGCTGGCCGCGGGCCACATACCTGAGTACCCCAGAGAACAGGTAGAACCGCTTGCCGACGGTGTCCCTGATGACGCACACCGACGGCTCGGTGTACCCCTTGACCGGGCTCGCGGCAATGAGCGACAGCGATTGGCAGTTCGGCCCGAACCGCACTATCGCAGTCTTCGCGTGCCCGCGCGCGGCCGACAGTCCGCCGCCTGTCACGACTACCGCTGCCCCTAGACCAAGCGCCACGGAATGTATGAACTTCACTGTTCCCCCGACCTGACTCTCGTGTCCCGATGTCCCCGCGCAGGCCCCAGGCCCCGTGTCCCCGCACGACCCCGCCTGAGTTGGGAGGCTACAGCGCCGGTCCTTGGACGGCACTCAGCCACGCCGCCGCCCGCGGCAGCACGCTCGCGGGCACCTGATCAAGCGCTCGTCGCCTGTGCTTTATCACGGATGAGCTCCTCTAGGCGCAACCAGGCTGGCGGGAGGTCGCCGGGCGGCGACATCAGCGCCATGGTGAGCTGGTCGCCCGCTACCTCAGGCGGGGACGCAGCCGGGCCCGGCTCATATCGTGCGGCATAGGCCAGGATCTGCTCGGCTATCTGCTCCAGCCGGGGGTCTGAGGGATCCCAGTCCGCCGCCCGATCGTAGGCCAGGTAGATCTCCCGGAAGTCGGGGTCATCGAGCGCCTTGAACTTCTCATGCGCGGCGTTGCCGGCCAAGTCCCGGTACCTCGCGGCTAGCAGGATCCAGCCGTCGCGCTCGATCTGAACGGTGCGAGGGCTCACCCCGATCCCGCGCAAGGCGTCGAGGAACTCAACGATCGTGGCTGGCAGGAACAGCGTGTCGCCGGCGGCGAGACCAGCGATCCGGTGTCTTTGCGCCTGCAAGTCACGAATTCGCGTCTTGAGGGCGGTGTCAAGTTGGCTAACCGCCTGGGCGAACTCGTCGGGGTCAGCCTTGAGCAGTTCCTTGATCCGGCCAAGCGGCACACCTGCGTCGGCCAGGGTCTTGATCTTGATCAGCTCCACCACCGCGTACGCGTCGTACCGACGGTAGCCGGAGAAATCCCGGTCTGGCTCAGCCAGCAGCCCGCGCTGGTGGTAATGGCGGATGGCGCGTATGGTCACGCCGACGTACTCGGCGACCTGACCGATCGTGAGCTTCATCGATCTCCTGGACCCTGACTGACCCTGACTGACCCTGGCGCGCTAACGCGAGGCCGCGCGGCCGAACAATTTCCGCGCCCACATGTACCCGACTAGAGCCAGCCCCGCACACCAAGCGACGGCGATGTAGCCGTTGTCGCCGAGCGGCGCGCCCATCAGCAAGTCGCGCAGGGTGTTGATGATCGGAGTGAACGGCTGGTATTCCGCGAACCACCGCAACCCGGGTGCCATCGACTGGGCCGGGACGAAGGCGCTGCCGATGAACGGCAGGAACATCAGCGGCATGGGCAAGTTGCTTGCGTTTTCTGGCGTTTTGGCCACCAGCCCGAGCGCGACCGACAGCCAGGTGAGCGCGAAGGCGACCGCGATGACCAGAGCCACCACCGCGAGCCACCCGACAAGGCTGGCGGTGGGCCGGAAACCCAGTGCCACAGCGATGCAGGTGACCAGCGCGGTGCTTGTCACGGTCTGGATTACGCTGCCTACGACATGGCCGGTCAGCATGGAGCCTTGGGCGATCGACATGGTGCGGAACCTGTTGATGATGCCCTTGGTCATATCCGTGTTGACGGCGACCGCCGTCGCGACCGATGCGGACGCCAAGGAGAGCACAATGATGCCCGGAGCCAGGTAAGAGATGTAGTGACCATGGTTGACACCGGCTAGGCCGGCGCCAAGTGTGCCCCCGAGCACGTAGAGGAAAAGCAGCAGGAAGATGACCGGCAGCGCGACAACGCTGATCGTCATGCCTGGATAGCGCAGCATGTGCAGCAGATTGCGGCGCAGCATGGTGGCCGAGTCGCGGAGGGCGTATGACCGGCTGGCACGAGACGGGGTGGTGTAGGACTGGGTGCTCATCGCGCGATTTCCTTGTCTGTGCTGACGCGACCTTGGTCGGCTTGTCCGGTGAGGGTGAGGAACACGTCATCGAGGTCGGGCGTGTGGATGGACAGCGTGGCCACGTCGATCGACTGATCGGTTAGCAGGTCGAGCACGGCCCGCAGCGACTTCACGCTCCCGTCGCTGGGAACCTGCAACGTCAGCGTTTGGTCGTCGCGGGAGGTGAGGCCAAACACCCGTGCGGCCCCGCTGAGGTCGTCCGGACTTGTGAACTCCAAGCGCAGGTGGCCGCCAGGGATGAGCCGCTTGAGCTCGTCCGGCGTGCCCTCGGCGACAAGCCTGCCGTTGTCGAGCACGGCGATCTGGCTGGCGAGCTGATCGGCCTCCTCCAGGTACTGGGTGGTGAGGAAGATGGTGACGCCATCGGCGACAAGGTCACGGATGATCTGCCAAAGCTGACGACGGCTGCGCGGATCCAGCCCAGTCGTCGGCTCGTCAAGGAAGATGATTCTGGGCCTGCCTACCAGCGTCATCGCGAGGTCGAGCCGACGCCGCATCCCGCCCGAGTAGGTCATAGCCATCGTCGATGCCGCCTCGGTCAGGTCGAACACCTCAAGCAACTCAGCGGCACGGCGGCGGCCCTGCGCTCGGTCGATGTGGTTCAGGTCCGCCATCAGCAGCAGGTTCTCGGTCCCAGTCAGCAGATCGTCGACGGCCGAGAACTGCCCGGTCACCCCGATCTGTGCGCGAACTTTGTCGGCCTGCCGACGCACGTCGTAGCCGCCAACCCGGACCTCGCCGCCGCTGGCCGGGATGAGGGTGGAAAGAATCTGAACCATGGTGGTCTTGCCGGCGCCGTTGGGCCCGAGCAGCGAGAAAGTCGTGCCTTCGGCAACCCGCACGTCGATTCCATCGAGCACAACCTTTTCGCCGAAAGATTTGCGGAGGCCAGTCGCCGAGATGGCGAGCGGTGGCGTCGGCGACTGCGTGTTCTTGTTCATGCGACCCATCGTCAAAGGTTGACGCTGCGTCATGGTCAAGCCAGGACGCGGATCGAAATTGGGCGGCATGCGGGTAGGTTGGCCGCATGGATGAGAACCGTTGCCTGAGGGTGACCGATGCGCTCCGAGACCGGGGCATCAACGCCCATGTCGCCACGCTCGGCGTCGGCTCTTATGCGGTCCGAGTGGAGATCGGTGGCGGGCGCCAGGCGATCTGGGGCAGCGAGGGCACGGCCAGCCTGGAAGCGGAGGTCTTGCTGGACGGCGACCTCGTGGGCTTCATCGCAGAGATCCCCGGTTCAGCCGACTTCGACGAAGCGCAGATCGTCGACGCCATCGCCCGGGCCGACTACGACGAGCCGGAGGGCAGGGAGCGCCCGGTCGCGCCGCCACCCGAGCCGGCGTTGCCGCGCGAAGGCGGCGTGTTCCGCCGCTTCCTGGGCGGCTTCCGCGAAGACACCAAGTAGCGCAGGGCGCCGCGTAGCGAACGCGCCGGCCTGCCTGGACTCATCGACCCTCGGCCGCCTTGTCCCGCGACTAGGGCGGAACGTCCCGGAACTGGGCGATGATCTTGGTGAGCGCGGAGCGGAGGTGGCCAAGCTCCGCGGTGGTGAGTGACGCCGTCGCGCGCACCTCCAGAGCAGCGCGGGCATCGCGTACCGACTCGCGCACCGCCCTGGCCTGCGGAGTGAGGTACAAGCGCACGAGGCGAGCATCGGCGGGGTCGGGCCCGCGCACCACCAGCCCGGCCTCCTCCATTCGGGTGGCGGTGTTGACGATCGTGGGGGTCGCACTCCCGAGGCGATGGGCGATCTCGCCAGGGGTCAGCCCGTCCTGCTCCCAGAGCACGGTCAGCACGATGTGCTGACCAACCCGGACGCCGTGGCGGCTCATCGCCTCGTCGGCGGCTTCCCTGAGTAGCTTGGCGGCCTGGGTGAACAACGCGAGCAGCTCATCCATCCCTTGAGGGTAGTCGCTAGCACGCTAACGACAAATGATAGGGTCAAAGAAATCACTAGCACGCTAGCGAGATGGGGACGGCGCGATGATTTTGATCACCGGCGGCCTAGGCTTTGTCGGGGCGCACACCACGCGGGCGCTGCTCGATGTCGGCGAGTCGTGTGTGCTGGTACAGCGTCGCGAGCCGGTGCTGCCCGGTTACCTGGCCGAAGAGGCCGGCACGCGGGTGTTCACCGAACAGGCGGACATCGCCGACCTCGGCGCGCTGTTGGAAATCGGCTCTCGTCACAAGATCACCGGCATCGTTCACCTCGCCGGCTCTGTGCCGTGGCCACCTGGTGCGGCCGAGCCTGTCGACGGCGCCAGGACAGCGATCGGCAGCCTGCTCAATGTCGTGCAGGCGGCCTGCTACTGGCAGGTATCCCGGGTGGGAATCGCCTCCACGATCGGGGTATACGGCGGTGTCTCCGCCGAGAGCCCGATGCGCGAGGACCTGCCGCTGCCGATGACTGTGTTCCACGTGGTCGGAGGATTCAAGAAGATCGGCGAGCTCCTCTGCGACTACCTTGCTGACGCTACCGGGATCGAAATCGTCAACTACCGCATCTCGCCCTGGGGACCCGGCGGCAACCCGATGTCACCGTTCTCCGCGGCACCGCAGATCGTGCACGCCGCCGCCCGTGTCACCTCCCCCGACTTCTCCGCGCTGCGCTCACCTGCCTATGCCGACGACGGGTTCGACATGTGCTACATCAAGGACTGCGCCAAGGCGATCGCGCTGCTGCAACTCGCGCCGCGCCTGACCTACCGGATCTACAACATCGCCTCGGGCCAGATACTGACCAACCGGGCGGTCGCTGCCGCGGCTATGCGGCTCGTCCCGGACGCGCGGATCGAGCTTCCCGAAGGCCGCGGCCCGCCCGGCGCCGGCCAGGGCATGCGCCTTGACATCAGCAGGCTCCACGAAGACACCGGCTACCAGCCCAGCTACGACACTCAGCAAGCGGTCGCCGACTACATTGCCTGGCTAGGCGAAGGCCACCAGCGCTAGCGCCATCCGCGCGGCGGGCGACGTTGGCGCGGGGGTGTAAAGGTCGCGGGGTTTGCCCGCCGTGTGGCGCTGGGGTGGTTCGGGGGGGCTGGGTGGCTGGTGCCGCGGCGTCAGCCGGTGCGATGGATTCAGGCATTCATCGCGTCCGCGGCGTCAGCCGGTGCGATGGATTCGGCAATCCAGCCGGGAAAACAAGTATGAATTCGGCATCCCATCGCGGCCCCTGACCTGCCGGAGCCGATGGATCCGGCAATTCATCGCGACCGTCCGGACGACGTTGCTGCCTCGCTCCCCAAGAGCCACATCCACGGGCCAACGCTGTTGCAGGTAGGCCAGCCAGCAACAGCAACAGGCCAACGCCGCGGATCGAGAGAACCGGTGCGCTTGGGCAGCGGTCAGGCGTTCGACTGCGGTGCCGACCGTACTGAATGCGCCCACGGTCTGGTGAAGCCGACCGCACCGCTATTGAGGTAGGACGTGATTCTGACCTCAAGGCCAGGGGCGGGCGACTCGATCATCAGCCCGCCGCCGATCACCATGCCCACGTGACCCGGCGCCGTTACGGTGCCGTCGCCCCCGGCGAAGAACACCAGGTCACCCGGCTGCACCTGGCTGGGCGGAACCCTCGGACCCCACAACCACTGCTCCTGCGAGGTACGCGGGATGAAGACCCCCGCCGACCGGTAGGCCATCATCACCAGACCTGAGCAGTCGAACGCGTCCGGACCGGTACCGCCCCACTGGTACGGCTTACCGAGTTGCGCCTCAGCGAACGCGATCGCAGTGGTGGCCGCGTCGCTTGACGCGACGCCAACTCCGGGCAGGCAGCTCGGCGCGTCGTCGACGGTGACCGGGGTGACTGTGAAACCGCCCTTGGCGTAGTTCGATGCCCAGCCCAGCACCGACTCGACATAAGACTCCAGATGGTTATAGGCGAAAATTGCGTCGGGCGGATTGTCGATCACGCCGTGCTCGACCAGGTACTTGGCCGCCCCGGCGATGGCGTCGGCGGGCTCGTAGACACTGGCGATTCCGTCACCGTTGGCATCGATCGCGACGCCGTCGACGTGCTCGCTGGCTGGATGGACCGGCGCGCCGCCCCAGGTGTTGCCGGCGGCGCCGCCAATGCCAATCTGCATCGGGCCTGCGGCGCCGAAGCCGTTCTGGCCGCTGTGCACTCCTGGCAGCGTGGTCTGGCCGTCGTCGCTTTCCACCTTGGCGATCCCGGCGAGGATTACCCACGGCACTCGGTACTGAGCGCCAATGGACTTGAACAACGCCAGGTAGTTCGCTGGAATGGAGTTCGCCGCCGTCGTGCTCGGCGGCGGCTGATTGCCGCCGCCGTTGCCCGCCGACGAGCAGGCGTTCGAGGTTGAATACAGCAGCCCGCCGCCGGCGAAGAGCAGCATCGGCGCGGCTAGCACGGCGACGATCAGCAGCGCCATGACTGCCGCCAGGCCGAAAGCGGCAGGCTTGGCCAGGCCGGATGGCAACCTGCTCACTGGTTGCCCTCGTTGGACGGCTCGATGTTGTTGACCTGCCAGCTACTTCCTGAGCCGGTGAGGGTCACCGCGTAGCCAGCACTCTGGTTGCTTGGGCCCTTGGTGCCGCTCATTCGCGTCGTCAGTGTCACCACGAAGGTGATGCTCGACGGCCCGAACGCCCGCAGCGAGCTGATCACCGCCGATCCGACCGCGACCTGCTTGCCGCTCGTACGCTGGGCGACTACGCCTGGCGCTGAGTACGCCCGTCCGAGCAACTCGGCCAGCTGGCCGGTCATCAACTGCTTCATCGGAGCCAGGTAGCTCGCCGTGTTTTGTCGGTAGGAGTAAGTACCGTAGTCAGCGGCGAACGTGGTGGCCACCCGTGCGGCACTGGCCAGGCCGGACGGCGTGAACGGCAACCAGTTGTAAATGTCCGGAGCGTTCCCGGTCGACGACGGGCCGGCCGAAGGAGAGGAGGTCGACACAGCCGGGGTAGGTGGCTCCTGGTTAGGCGATGCCGGGTGGTGACTGGTCAGCCGGCCCGGTCGCTGGTGGGCCGAGGCCCCGGCGGACGACTTGGGCAGGAATAGGTACACGCCGAGCCCGGCGAGCACGAGCACGACGACCGCGAATGTGACGAGTCGCTGGACCGGTGTGAGTTCCATGGCGCTCAGCTACTTTCCGCCGCTACAACTGCCGCTTTACTTGCGTCGCTTAATCGGCCGCAGCCAGAACGGGCCAGATTCGTTTCCCTCACCGCCTCGCGCTTGGCCGCCGAACGGCAGGCCGGTCTCGGGCGGTTCGACCGGGGTGAAGTCTGAGCCGTCTGAGAACGACGACCGACGCGGCCCTGGCGGCGGCTGTTGACGCCTCGAACCGAAGGGACGGAACCGCCCGCCTTCTCCCGATCTCGGGCTCGACGATCTCGGCGAACTTGATCGAGTTGGCGTTGAGGGCCGTGGCGGTGCCGAGGCCCTCGGCGGCGCTGGAGTCCGCGGCGGCGCTGGAGTCCGCGGCGGCGGAGCCGACGCTCGCGGCCGCCCGGCGGTGGGTTGGTGAGCGCTCGGCCGCGGCGCTCGGCCGACGTCACCGCTGCCGACCCAGCCGGACGACACGGACGATCCCGGCGCGGACGATCCCGGCGACCCGGCCGCGGCGGCAGGGCGAGCCGACCCCGCAGGCGGCCGAGGCGAGCCAGCGGACGGGCGAGGAGATCCCGCAGGCGGGCGAGGCGAGCCAGCGGACGGGCGAGCCGACCCCGCAGGCGGGCGAGGCGAGCCGGCGGGCCCGCCTGGCCGACCGGCAGCGGTGCCAGCGTTTCCAGCCAGGCCGTTGCCCGAGCCGGCGGGCCAACGCTGACCTGAGGAGGCACTGGAGAGAGGAGGCAGCGCGGGCGGCGTCCGGGCCGCCGCCGAAGACGACGCCGACGTGGGCCCGGCCGCCCGGCTGACGGCACTCGCGCCACGCGCGGCCGCCGCGTCGGCGCCTGCTCCCGAGCCGTTACCAGACCCACCAGAGCCACCAGACGGCACCCAGCTCGCTGGTGCGCCCTGGTTGGAGGGCAGTCGCAACGGCGGCGCCTGGTCGCCCGAAGATGTTCCGGCCGAGGAACCCCGCGCCCTGGCCCGAGAGGCGGCCCCGGCCGCGCCAGCGCCCGTCGGGTCGGGCGAGCCGCCGCCGGGCACGCCGACCGGCACCTCGCCGGCCATTCCCCCGCCGTCGGCGGCCCCCGCGGCTCCAGCCGCGAGGCTCGCGGTACTGATCGCGGTCGCGGCACCGAGCGCGAGACCAGCCGCCTGGGCCGGATTGCGGCGCGCCCACCTGGCCACCCGGTAGCCGGCGAAGCCGGGCACGGCAAGCGTTGCCGCCGTCCTGGTGTTCGCGCGGGCGGTGGCCGCGGCCCGGCTGAGATCGGCCTCGGCTCGGTCGGTCGCGCCGATCGCGCTGTAGCCGACCGAGGCGAACAGGTGCTGGAACGGCTTCCGGTAAATGAAGACCGCGACGGTCACCAAGGTGATCATCAAGATCTTCAGCGCCCAGGGCAGCACCGCGTCGGTCGTGCCCATGATCAGCGCGTAGCAGTACAGCAGCACGCTCAACGCCAGTGCGACGGCCGCCTGCTTGAGCAGCACGCCGACTAGCATCTCGAACCACCGCACGGCGATCACCCGGCCGAAACCAGGATGCGTGCCGACCAGCAGGAAGAACGGCCCGACGATCAGCAGCAGCAAGAAGCCCAGCTTCAGCAAGATCAAGGTGACCGAGATCAGCAGGATCAGCACACCAGCCACGAGCGCGGCGAGCAGCGCGGCGAACGCGATCTCGAGCCGCGTGGTCCACTCCTTGCCTTGGAACAGCGGGTAAACGCTCGGATCAGAGTTCTGGATGGTTTTCGCGATGCCTTCGTAGGCGGCCTGTTTAGCCTGGATCAGCGCCGTCGTCGGGTGCTCGTTGACCGCGATCGCCTGCGCCCAGAGCAACGGTCGGGCGAAGTTGTTGACCGGCGTGCGCGCTTTCCCATGCTGCGCGAAGGCCGTCGTGCCGAACTCGCCGTCCAGCCACGGCTTGCACACCAGCACCGTCCACAGTTCGTTGGCGTTCTGGTCAACCACGGTCCGGCCGGAGGTGTAGCTGAAGCTGGCCGGGCTGATCTGCGGATCTCCGTTCGCCACCGGCAGGCAATTCGCCTGACCTGGGCTCGGCAGGTGCGCGAATGCGGTGTTCAGGGTCGCGCTGATCCCGTCGGACACGCCCTTGCCGAGCCCAGTGAAGTCAGCCGGCCGACCGATCAGCCAGATCGCGGCGGCGCAGGCGACCACCATCCAGATCGTGCCTTCGATGGTTCTCGTGCCTCGCTTGCGGATCAGCCCTTGCCAGGCCAGCCAGATCGCGCCAAGAATCACTATAACTGCGACATAGGGGAAATATATCGCATTGCCCAGCCCGGTGATCAAATGGTCGGTCACGCCTTGAAGCCAGCTCAGGATCCCCTCACCGGCGGCTGACTGGTAAATGGTGATCGTGACCCGGTCGAGGGCCTTGGCGAAATCGAAGATCATGCCGGCGACATCGTTCCCGATCAGCGACGTCATGTCTGAGCACTGCAGGTTGGTAGCAGCCCAGTACTGCCCGGCCATCCCGTACTGGTTGTAGGGCGTGGCGACCGGTTTCCCGGTGGCACCGGTCGGCGGCTTGATCAGCGAGTCCACACCCGAGGTGGCCGACTCGGGCTCGGGCACACCCGGCTGGCACAAGTTGTTCAGCACCCCGGTGATCCCCGACTGGCCGAGTGAGCAGAAGCCAAACAGGCCGCCGATGTCACCGATACCCGGGACCGAGCAGATTCCGCCGCCAGCCGGCGCCTGCGCCGACAGCGTTCTCGCCGGGATCGCAGGGCTCCCTCCGCTCACCTCAACCTGGCCACTCACCTCAACCTGGCCACGCCCTGGGGTGATCGCCGCGGTTAGGTGGACCGGGGTGATCATCGCGACGGTTCTCGCCGGAGCCGCGCCGACGACAGCGATGCCCGGACCAGCGCCAGCGCCAGCGCCAGCGGCGGGGGCGGCGTGCGGCAGGCAGAACACCGCTATCACCGCGATCAACGCGACAGCGATCTTGCGAGGCAGTCGCCGGATTCTGAGCATCGGGGGCTCCTGGAGTTCAGTCGCGCAGTGGTACGGGTGTCGTACTGGATGGCCGACCCCGTACCTGCTGCTGGCCATAGACCGGCGCGTGCGCGCCCGTCGTTGCCATCTGAGCTGACGCGGGCATCGCCGACCCCAGACCTGGCACTCCGCTGCCGGGCGGCTGGCCCGTCGAATGCTGGCCAGCCGTCCCCCAGCCGGGCTGACCCTCACTAGCGAGCTCAACGTCGGTGTTCCTAGCCTGCGGCGGCACCGGAACATGGGTAGAACGCGCCCTAGTCGGATTGGTGTCCAGCCAGCGGCGCAGGTCATCGGAGATCAGGTCGACCACGATCCGGCCGGCCCGCCCATCGAGGTCGCGGAAGACGCACTCGCCGTTGCCGAGGCTGCGCAACACAGCGGCGTGCTCATCGGACAAATCGACCCCGAGCAGCGACAGGACGTTGGCCACTTCGGCCCGCTCGGTCGAGCGGAAGGCGAACACCGCCGAGATGCAGTTAGTCACCTGCTCGTTGAGCAAGTCGCCCGCGTTCTGCGAGACGAGCAGGAGCGCGGTATTTCTCGACCGGCCCATCCTCGACACCTCGGGGATGAGCTTGGCCCCCTGCGGCGTCGAGGTCACCGCCCACGCCTCATCGAGCACGATCGCCTTGGGAATCCGCCGGTCCATGCCGTTGAGCAATCGCCGGGCGAATTGCGAGACCAGGTAAAGCAGCGCGACCGACAGTCGCTGCTCGTAGGAGTAGTCGTCGCGCTTGAGACCGGCCTCTGGCAGTGTCAGCCCGGCGAGCGTGAACACAGTCGTCCAGCCCTCCGCATCGATCCGGTCACCACCCGACGGCGCGAAGCAGAGCCTGGCCAGGCGCATCTCCGACATCGACCGGAGCACCGCACCGAGGTTCTTCGACGCTGGATCGCTGGCCGCCTCCAGGTGCTCGACCACCTTGCCCAGGCTGGGCCGATCGGCCGACGACACCGCCCCGATCGCCTGGATCATCGCGCTCTCGCGCTCTTCACTCATGCCTGGCAGCAGGAGTCGCAGCGTCTCGGCGGCCATCGTCCGCCGCTCGGCGAGGTCGTCGCCGAACGAGAACGGGTCGAGCAGGCCCGCGGCCGCGCTGCCGAGCGGCAGCACCCGCGCTCTCCGGCCGCGGTGGGCGAGCAGTCGCACCAGCGATTCCGCGTCGCCCTTGGGGTCGATCACCGCGACGGTCACCCCGCGCAGCGCGAGTTGCAAGATCATCAGTAGCGCGAGAGTCGTCTTGCCGCCACCCGGCTCGCCGGTGATCGCGACGGCTGTCGGCCGGTTCCGCGCCGCGGCGACCAGCGGATCGAAGTGCACGACCGAACGAGCCCGGCCGATCGTCTCCCCGATGTACGGACCGACCCAGCCAGCCTCGTCGGCCGGCCGGTCACCGAGGTCGACGGTCGCGGTCGGCATCCCGCCCGCGATCGTGTAGAGCGGCTGGCGCTGCAGGTACGACGTAAGCCTGACCTTGTCGCCCGGCAGCGACTCACACAGCAGTGAGAACTGGTCTCCAGTCGAGTTCACCACGTCGATGCCGATGTCCCGGTAGTGCTCTGTGAGCGCCTCGGCCCGCCGCACGCAGCAGCTCACGATCCGGGGCGGTCACCGCGAACCGGTGCCAGCCGTAGACGAACGGCAGCCGCTCCTTGGTGATGCCGTGCTCAAGCAGCCTCGCGGCCTCGATCTGCTCGGCAAGAGCAAGCGGCAGGTCCGCGCCCGCTTCCCTGATATGAGCATCCATGTCCCGGGCGTGGGCCAGCCTGCGGCTCACATCCTTGCTGGCTTTGGCTGGCGGGATCAGCTTCATTCGGAGGCTGGCCTCGACCGGGAACGGCAGCGAGTCGGCGTAGTGCAGCCAGGGCTCGCCGTCGGGGAAGTACATCACGTCGGGGAACCTGGTGAACGAGAGGAAGGCGACACAGGACTCGCCAGCCGGATGAATGATCCTCAGCACGGTGCGGCCGTTGTGAATCTCGCCTTCGACAAGCGCCTCGATCTCGCCGAGACCCCATCGGCGCTTGCGTACCGCTGTCGGCGACGGGTCACCGATCGCGCCGGTCAGCGCGTGCCGGAACAGCCAGGCGACATCGTCCGCGGTGGCGTGCCTGGCCGCCAGCGAACTCGCGGACAGGCTGCGGCCGACCCGCTCGGCCTGCTCGGTCCACTTGGCTATCTCCGGGGTGGGAATCGCCGGATCCTCGATGCCGAGCACCTGCTCGCCGACCCGGTAGGCGTTCACGAACGCGGCCAGCGCCCCGCCGGCCAGTTGCGCGCGCACTCCGCGCTGGCCGAGCCGGACGCCCAGGTAGACCTCCTTGGTCCAGAAATCCTTGGCCCAGACCTGCCGGTACATCTCATCCAAGTAAGGCAGCCAGCCGGGACCGCCGTCCGATGTGGCGTGCAGGCCGGTTGCCCACTGGGCGGCCGGATAGCTGCGGTGGGCGATGCGCAGATGGACCTCGGCGTCGGCCATCCTGATCCCGGCCAGCGCGACCGTCAGGTTGGTCGCCAGCGTCTCGCGCTGCGGTCCGGTCATGAACTCATACGAGATCGTCGGCACCCGGAAGTATGCCCACGCGTGCGTCTCGGTCAGCAGGATCCGGTCGTCGAAGTACCTGACCGATAGCCGGTGCCGGTTAGTTCGCTGGCTCATTGCGGCACCCACCCTGTCCCGGTGGCGGTTCCGCGCGCCGGATTCGGCTCCTCGTGTCCGTCGTCATCGGCCACGGCGTCGGGGCCGGCCAAGGCTGCCACGATCACCCCAGCCAGTGCGGTGCAGGCACTGACTGTGCCGGGGCTCAGCAGACCGGCCCACTCCTGGCCGGCCTGCGAACCAGATGGCGTGGAGGATGTCCGTTTCGCCATATGGATCTTGAGCTGATCGTCCCAAGGAACACGTACTATGGCGCGGCAGCGGCCGATGCAGACGCGTTCGGCCTGCTCGATGTGAGGCATGCTGCGGCGGCTGACCCCGTTCATGACCATGATCGCCTCTGCGGCGAGGCTGGCCTGACCGTGCGCGTCGAGCCATTCGAAGGTCATGCTGATCGCGCGGGCCGCCGCCGCGCTGGCCGGGGCGACGAGCACGAGCTGATCGGCGATCGTTAGCAGGCGCGTGACGGTCGTAGTCGACGGATCGGCGAGCACGATCCGATGCGTGGTAGTGGCGCGCTCGAATGCGGCAATCACGGCGAACGGGTCGACATCGGGCTCTGGTTGGCCGGGGTCGGCGTGGCTGGGCTGTTCCGCCAGGGGGGCGAGCACCGTAAGCCGGCTGCTGCCGAGGGATGCCGCTTGGCCGAGCGCCGGCCGAAGCTGTGCTTGCTGGGCGAGCGACTCGGCGCCGGGGTTGAGGTCAAGCACCGCGACCTGGTCCGAACGCAGGCTCGCGAGAACTTCGCCGGCGAGCAACGTGATGACGGTCTGGCCGGCGCCGACCGTGCAGCCAAGCACGACCACGCGGCGCGGGCCGCTGATCGGGAGCCGCGACCTGGTGCGGTCGCGCTGCAACTGATCGGGCTTGCCTGGCCGGTGGCCGCCTGGGACGACGGTAACCCGACCGACCTTCGCGTCGCTGCGCCGCGCACCCGGGCCAGCCAGCGCTCTCTCTAGCGTTGGCGGCGCTTCGAGAGGTGACCCGGCACCGAGGACCTTCACGACGGGTGGAGCCGCCGGAGCCGGCGGGGCAGTGGCTGGAGCCGCCGGATCGGCTGGGCCAGCGGGTTGAGCCGCTCGAGCGAGCGGGGCAGTGCCTGGAGCCGGCGGGGCGGCGGGTGGGGCCGGTCTGGTTGGCGGAGCAGTTGGCGAGCGGACGAGGCGCCGCCGCTCGGACGAGGCAGCTGCTGGGCCAGCCGCCCTCGCCTGAACCGGCACCGGCCCTGGCGACTGGCTCGGCCCTGGCGGCCGGGTCCGCACTGGCGGCTGGCTGGGCACGGCCGGCTGGCTGGGCACATTCGGCTGACTGACTGGGGCTGGCTGACTGACTGGGGCTGGCTGATTGGGGCCGGCTGGCTGGCGGCCCGGCGACGCGAGCAAGTCGGCATAAACCGCTGCCGAACTAGCCATGGCCACCGGCGACCGGTCGAATACCCCGGCGTGACCCGGGGCGACCGGCCTGGTCGGAACCTGGTTTGTGCCGGGCCTGACCTGATCGCGGCGATCCGCTGCCACCTTGGCGCGAACCTGCTTGGAGCGCTGCTGCCCGGCGCGTGCCTGCCGGACGCGGGCCTGCCTGCGCATCTTCGCTCGGGCGGACTCAGAGAGCCGCCAGACCCGGCCGGTGACCACGATCACGTCGCTTTCGCCGAGCGGCACCATCCGGCACCAGACCCGTGGCTCTGCCAGGTAGCGCAAATGTGACTTGACCAGCTCAGGCAGCCGCTTGCCCTCAAGCACGGGGCGCGTGACCAGCCAGGTCGCCGCGCCGGGCGGAATGGCGTAGAGCCAGACCAGCGTGTGGTTGAACGGAACACCGAGCACAGTGAGCAGCACCACGTACGGCACGGCAATAGCCGCGAATACCGTAATCTGACCAATAGGAAGCGGCATAGGCAACCGAAAGTCGTACAGCTTGTACAGCCGTTTCTCTATACGCCAGATACTCGTGTAGGTGGGCAGATCCACCTTGGGTGCGCTCCCTTCGATAGCTACGATTCGAAGCCGGATACCGTGCTGATACTGCGACGTAGTGCCTGGTCAGGCTGCTAGTGAACGCCCAGCGCATGGGCAATTCCCTGGGCCAGCGACCGCACTATCGTCGGCTCATAGAAGATGACGGCAATCGCGACCGCAAGCACGAAGAATTGCACAAAGCGAATGATCTCGCGGGTGAAGAGAAAAAATATAGCGACGATTCCCACGATCCCAAGGAACAACGGCCCGAATAGGTCTTGCAGGTACGTCACAAGGCCAGAGCTGCTGAGCGCGAGCGGGACTGCCGTGGCGATTAGGTGCGGCGACATCATGACTCCGGGGTAGGTGAGCACGGCTTACATGGGTTCTGAGCGGGCCGGGTGAGGCTCATGACGACGGCCCATCCAGCGTGGTCGATGCCCCGATCGAGCTGACATACCAGCGCCCGGCCCGCTGGACTACGGTCATCGCGTAGGTCATGTCGATCTGCGCCCGGCCGCCTGCCGGTCCGGCCGATGGCGTGCTGGCCGGCAGCCAGGCGACTGTCACCGTAATGTTTCTGACTGTCCCGCCCCCGGTCGGGACACTGCTAGCTTTGCGCGCCTCCGGCACGACGACATTTACGATGTTGCCGAAACTGACCTCGCCGCCCAGGCCCAACAATCTCGCCCCCGGTGCGGCAAACGCATCGATCTGGGCAGCAGTCCCGCTCGCGTAGGCGCGGAAGAACGCGGGCAACTGCCCGGTCAGCGCCTGCTGGACCGGCCGATCCACGGTCACCTTGGCACCGGCCGGCGGCGCGATGCCGACCGGAGGCGCGGTCAGCGCGGGCTGGCCTGAAACCACCAGACCGCCGCCTCCGTAATAGATTGGAACGCCAAGCTCGATCAGGCGGCCGTTGGCAACTCCAAGCAACGATACGACCGCGCTGGTCGCGCTGCGCACATCTACGCCCGCTAGCTGCACTGACTGCACGGTCTGCGATCCACTGCCGTTCCAGCCAAGCTGCGAGTTGGTCCCTGGAGGCAAGAACGGCGCAAGCTCGTTGGCCCGCTGGGCGGCAGTCGCCGGGCTGAAGTTCAGGTACACCTGCCCGAATTCCAGCGCGAACGCAGCTGCGAGCGACACTGGGAACCCATGAGCCGACTGTCCGGCCGCCGCCGTCGCTGGCGCCCCGGCTGCTCCGGTCGACCCCGACTTGCCCTCGTAGCTGGTGACGATCGCGGCAATGCCGCGATAGCCGATCAGCAGCAGGACCACCCACACCACGGCACGCAGCACCCAGACAAGCCACCGTCCACCGGCACCTCGCCTCGCTGTACGTTGTGCTTGCTCGACCATTTCACCGGATACGTATCCGGTGTCCTGGCTGGCCCACCCGACGCTCCCGGTCCCTCTCCCGGCCATCATCTGTTGCTCGGCTGTCACCGCCCGCTCGGTCGGTACCGGGGCCCCGGGCAGCACTTTGTTGCCCGTCGCCATCACACCTCCGCCCGCTGTCTAGCGCCCGCGCGGCGTCTGCCCACGCGAGCAAGAACTGCGGCGCACCATTGCTCGTGTCGGGCACCATTCTGCGGCAATACGCCCAGGCTCAAGGCTCTTTGCGGAAACCGACGCGCCGATGACCTGGGAATTGTTAAAGCGAACGATGTCTGCCGTGACCGTTTTAGACCCTTGCCCAAGGCGGCTGACCTGGGCAGACACGAGCTGAGGCGGTCCGCGGGTCGAATTTGCCTCCACGACGGGGCCTGTGATGCTAGACGGTCAGACGAGGCTGATGGGGTAGATCTGGTGAGCGAGGCTGATGGGGTAAAAGGGGTCACTATGACACACGGGACGGACGGGACGAGCCAGACTGACCAGTCAGACAGGACAGCCGAGACCGAGCGGGCTCCGTCGGCAGAGCGGACAGCCGAGACCGAGCGGACTCCGTCGGCCGACGGTCCATGATAGTCGGCTGTTACTTGGCGCATCTATGGGTCCTACCTGGGCTTATGCGAACATCGCCCATTAGGCCACCGCGCTGTGATAGTCGGTGTGACCACCGCAAGCAGGTCTTTTCGCATTTCGGGGCCAATCCCCCACGACGATCTTCTCCACGGCGCACGGGATTCTGGCGGCACGACCGCAGTTCTAGCGTTGGCCGCTCTTTCGGGGCGCCCCCTACCGAGGCCGGGCCTGACCGGGTCATGATCTGGGGAGAGTTTTCATACTTGGGAGACTTGAGTGATCTTGTTTGCCAAGAGCGGTGACCGGGAGGGCGTCCGCCGGCCCCGGGGCGCGGGGCGCTGAGCGCGGGGCTGGCACGGGGGTTCGCCGTGGTGGCCCGCGCCCAAGGGTGCGATGGATTGCCGAATTCATACCTGTTTTCCCAGCTGGATGCGGCAATCCATCGCGCCGGGTCGCGGGGACCGGCAGCGGCCTTCCGCGATCATGGCCCGGCGCGTGAACAAGTTACGGACTCTCCCGCAAAAAAAGGAGGATATTGGCCTGATTGGGTTGATTATCATGTTTTGTCGGTCGCGGGATGGGGTCCGGAATGGCGACATCGCCCGGCGCCGCTGGTGGCGTGGCGGCAAACGTCGGCCAGCGCTGTTACCAGAGGGAGGTTTGGGGCGGGTGGGGTGAGTTTGGGGCGGGTGGGGTGACTGTCAGCCGGCGCCGCCCGGCCGGAGGCCGTGGGGCTACCGCGCGGGGGCCGTGGCGGTGGTGATGATCCAGGCCAGCATCATTGATTCTTCGCGCCAGGCGTCATAGCGGCCGCTGCGGCCGCCGTGGCCCGCGATCATCTCCGTCTTCATCAGGAACGGGCCACCCTTAGCAGTCGCCTGCAGCTTCGCGATCCACTTGGCGGGCTCGACGTAACGCACGCGCGTGTCGTTGAGGCTGGTTATGGCGAAGATCGGCGGATATGTCTGCTCGGTGCTGATGTTCTCGTACGGGCTATACGACTTCATGTACGCGTATACCTCGGGGTTATGGAGCGGATCGCCCCATTCCTCCCATTCGGTCACCGTGAGCGGCAGCGATGGATCGAGGATCGAGTTCAGCGCGTCGACGAACGGTACCTGCGCGGTGATGCCGCCGAAAGCGTCCGGGGCCATGTTGACGACGGCGCCCATCAGCAGGCCGCCCGCCGAGCCACCGCGGGCGATCAGCCGGTCCGGACTGGTCCACCCGGTTGCCACCAGATGCCTGGCGCAGGCGATGAAGTCGGTGAACGTGTTGGTCTTGCGCAGCAGCTTGCCCTCGTCGTACCAGTGCCGGCCAAGCTCGCCGCCGCCGCGGATGTGCGCGATCGCGAACACGAATCCCCGATCGAGCAGCGACAACCGCGGGATCGCGAAGAACGGATCGGACGAGAGCTCATAGCTCCCGTACCCTTGCAACACCATCGGCGCGGTGCCGTCCGCCCGGGTGCTCTTCTTGCACATCAGCGAGATCGGGATCGACGTCCCGTCCGAAGCCACCGCCCAGTCCCTGAACTGGTCATAGTCCTCACTCCGAAACTCGCCGGCCCCAGGCAGCGCGAGCACTTTCCTGCGCTTTAGCAGCGTCAGCACCCCGGTCGCGGTATCAAGGTCGTAGACCGAGTCCGGCGTCACCAGTGATTCATAATTCAGCCGGAAAGATCGCGACGAGTACTCCGGGTTCGAACCAGGCTCCACCGTGTACACCTGCTCGCCGAACGCCACGTCGTGGGCGGTCCCGTCCGCCTTGATGACCCGCAGCCCGGTAAGGCCGTCCTTGCGAAGGTAGAGCATCAGGTAATCGAGGAACGCGGAGACGTCCATAAGCCTGGTGTCGGCCCGGTGCGGAACGAGCGGAGTCCACGCGTCCGGCTCGTCGGGCGAGGCCGTGGCCAGCTCGAAGTTCACCGCGCCGACGTTGTGCAGGATCAGCAGACGCTCCGCCCCGTCGGCGGTGACCTGGTGGTCGACGCTGTACTCGACGCCCTGTTTACGCGGCACCACCACGCTGAATTCACCGGCCGGGTTGTCCGCGTCGAGCAGCCAGACCTCGCTGGTGAGCTTGCTTCCCGCGGAGATCATGAGGTAACGCTTGCTCCGGGTGAGCGAAACGCTGGCGAAGAAGCGCTCATCGGTCTCGGTGTAGACGACCTGGTCATCGGAGGCGGGCGTGCCGATCATGTGCCGCCAGATCTGGTACGGCCGCCACGCGTCATCGACCGTGATGTAGAAGATCGCCGAACCGTCCGCTGACCACGCCGACCCGTAATGCGTGTCAGGGATCTCGTCGGCCGCCACCTCGCCGGTGACCAGGTTCTTGAACCGCATCGTAAACCGCTCGTCGCCGGCGTAGTCGGTCGAGTAAGCCAGCATGTTGCCATCCGGGCTCACGTTGTACACGCCCATGGAGAAGAACGCGCCGTCACCGGCGAGCGCGTTGCCGTCGAGGACGATCTGCTCGCCGTCGAGCGGCGAGCCGTCGGCTGATATCGGCGGACGCTCATCAGCGCTCCGCACCGCGCGACGGCAGTACAGCCGGTACTGCTTACCCTCGATCGTCCGGGTGTAGTACCACCAGTCGCCTTTGCGCGTCGGCACCGACAGGTCGGTCTCCTGGGTCCGGCCCTTGATCTCGGTGAAGATCGCCTCACGCAGGTCGGCCTGGCCAGCCGTCATCGCCTCGGTGTAAGCGTTCTCGGCCTCGAGGAACGCGATCGTGTCCGGATCGTCCTTGCTGGCCAGCCACGCGTACTCGTCGATGACCGCGTCACCGTGGTGCACGCGTTTTGTTGCTGTTCGCTTCGCTGCTGGTGCGGAGGGCTCAGTGCTCATGCCAGGGATTCTATTGAGCCGCCTGCGTGAGGTCCCGCGAGGTGCGCCCGGTGCGAGGCGCCGACGTGGCGGGGGTTCAGCCGATCCACCGTCGAAGCGTACGCTCCCGTCCTAGCCAGGCCTTACCTGCTGATGTAACAGGAGTATTACGGGCCGGCACGTGGCGTGCACGCGGGAATGGTCGTCGGGAGCTTATGTAGTCACATTGCTTACACGTTTCGATGATCACAAAAAGCCCGGACTTAAGCCCTTCCCGAGCATCTGAGGCCGCGTTAGAGTGCATCAGGGACGATGCCTGATACAGGGAGTGATGGTCGATACCGGAAGGAGAATTAACTGATGCAAAGCTTTGCACGCTTCCGAGCGAATCGGTGGCGACGGGATTCTCTAAGTTCCGGGTCAGAACTAACGAGTTAGCACGGTCCGCACACCGTGTGGCGGCGCGCTGCCGCGGGCCTTGGTCCAACCCGAAGCGGCGGTTCGCGTTCGCCTGGTCGGATAGCACAACCTGGCCGTCGCGTCTTGGCGCGCCAGGGAGTTTGTGGCGCACCAACGGCAGTGGCGTGTCAAGACGTGGTGTGACAGTAGTGACGGCAGGTAAGACCGTAGTGGCGACAACGCCAGAGGTGCTGATGGGAGAGCGCTATGACGATAGAGCCTGCTGATGATACACAGGGTGCGCTGCCCGGGACAGCGAGCACACGCCAGGCCGAGCAGTCGCTACCGCTTTCGTTCGCCCAGCGACGGCAGTGGATCATGCATCAGATCTTCCCCGAATCGCCCTTTTATAATATCGCAAGGGCATACCGCCTGCGAGGCGATATTGATATCGCAGCGATGGAGCATGCGTTCACCGTTTTGTTAGCCCGGCACAATGTCCTGCGATCATCATTTGGCAACGGACCGGACGGCGCTCCGGTGCAGACAATAAGCCCGCCATGGAATGCGGGAATTCCGGTCCTCGAAATTACCGGATTAACTGATCAAGATCGCACGACGAAAGCTCGGCAGGTACTCAAGGACCGAAGCCGGATCCTTTTCAACTTGAACTCTGGTCCGATAATCCGGGTGGAGCTACTCAGGCTAGCGGCCGACGATCACATCCTCGTCGTGGTAATGCATCACATCGTCGGTGACCACTGGAGCCTAGGCATCATGGCCGACGAAATATCGGCCCTGTACGCCGCCCATCTCGCTGGCCAGCCGACGGCGGAAACGGTGCCCCCGCTGCGGCGCCAGTACGCCGACTACGCCGAACTCCAAGCCGCCCGGCTGGACGGCGGCGCGTTCGAGGCGCATCTGAGCTACTGGCGCGAGCAGTTAGCTGGCCTGGTAGCCCCGATAGTTCCCGGTGACTGGCCGCGGCCTCCGGTGCCCGATTTCGCGGGCGCTCGGGTCACGCGGACGATCGAGCCTGGCCAAACCCAGGCAATCCACGCGTTTGCGAGGGGCGCGCGGGTCACGGTGTTCGCTGTCATGCTCGCGGGATTGCAGGTGCTGCTGTCCAGATACTGCGACACCGACGATATGGCAATAGGTTGCGCTATGGCCAACCGGAGCGAACCGGAATTTGAGCCGCTGATTGGGGTATTCGTCGACACTGTAGTGCTTCGCACCGACCTGTCCGATGACCCCACATTCGCCGAGCTTGTCGGGCGTGTGCAGCGAGTAACCCTTGCTGCCTATGAACATAGCGATCTGCCGTTTGAGAAGCTGGTAGAAGTTTTCGCTCCGGACAGGGACCTCAGCCACGCGCCATTTTTCAACGTCGTCGTCTCCTATCTGAGCGCTCCGACCTCGGCATTCAGGTTGCCTGGACTGACCGTCGAGCCGTTCGCTTTCGAGGACGGCATCGTGCGATTCGATCTGGACGTCTTCATCGACGAAAGCCAGGGCATAGCCACCATCAACGCGGACTACAGGACAGACCTCTTCGAACGGCCGACCATCGAGCGGATGTTCGATCAATATGCGCACTTGCTCGCCCACGCCACGGCCAGCCCGTCAACCCCCATCTCGCAGCTGATGCTGCCGTCCCAGTCCGACGTCGAGCAGGTCGCCCGGTTCGGCGTCAATCCCCGCCGATATGAGCCCGAGCCGCTCGTACCCCAGCTCATCGCGGAACAGGCGGCTCGATCGCCAGCCGCACCGGCAATCGCCTTCGGCGACCGGGTCGTCACCTACGCCGAACTCGACCAGCGGGCCGATCGCATCGCCATGCGCCTGCGGCGTCATGGGGTAAGACCTGACATGCTCGTCGGCGTCGGGCTCGAGCGCTCAGCCGACGTCATCGTCACGATGCTCGGAGTGCTCAAGGCCGGTGCGGGCTACCTCGCCCTTGATCCTGGCTTTCCCGCCGACCGGCTCGCTTACATGGTGCGCGACAGCGGGATCGGCATCGTGATCGCTGAACCGTCGCCCGCGAACGCCGCTAGGTACGGCAGCGCCCGCATCATCGACCCGGACGATCATCCGGGGGGTCACCCCCCCGGGCAAACACCGCGGGGGGCTCCGGGGGGTCGCCCCCCCGGGCAAACACCATCAGCGCTCCCCGCCAACCTCGCCTACGCGATTTACACCTCAGGCTCGACCGGCCAGCCTAAGGGCGTTCTGATCGAGCACAGAGCGCTGCTGAACTTCTGCCGGTGGTACATCGACAGGTTCAGCATCACTTCGGCCGATGTGACCGCGTTCGCGTCGGCGCTGTCCTTCGACGCCTCAGTGATGGACATATGGCCAGCCCTGATCGCCGGAGGACGCGTGGCCGTTGCCGATAACGTCACCCGCACCGACCCGGACCTGCTCGCCGCCTGGGCTGGCGAACAGGGCGTGACGATTATGTTCGCCTCGACGGCCATGGCTGAGCTGCTGATCACGAGCCAGGGAGCGGCGCGCCTGCCGCTGCGCGTTCTGGAGGCTGGAGGCGACGCGCTCCGCAGGCGCCCTGACCCCGAACTCGGTTTCGAGCTGGTCAACGGGTACGGCCCGACCGAATGCACCGTGTACACGACGACCAGCCTGGTCCGGCCGGCTTACCCGGACGAGGCGCGGGCCAAGATCCCAGACATCGGCCGGCCGCTGTACAACGCTCGCGTGAGCGTGCTCGACCAGCACTTGCGGCCGGTCCCGATCGGCCTGGTCGGTGAGCTCTACATCGGCGGAGCCCGGCCTCGGCCGCGGGTACCTGCACCGGCCCAGGCTGACCGCCGAGCGTTTCCTGCCCGACCCGTCGGGACCGGCTGGCTCACGGATGTACAGCACCGGAGATCTCGTCAGGTGGCTCCAGGACGGAACGCTGGAGTTCCGGGGACGCCGCGACCGCCAGATCAAGATCCGCGGCTACCGGATTGAACCGGGCGAGATCGAGGCCGAGCTATGCGCTCATCCTGCTGTCACCGACGCGGTCGTGAGGGTGGTCGCGGCCGACCGGCACGAGACGAGGCGGCTCGCCGCTTATCTCACTACCGTGGCGGGCAGCGAACCAGCGCACAGCGAACTGCGCGCCTTCCTGGCCCGCCGACTGCCCGACTACATGATCCCGGCCAGCTTCACGGTGCTGACAGCCTTGCCTGTCAACCAAAGCGGCAAGGTCGACTATTCGGCGCTGCCCGACGCGCCGGTCGCAGTAGACGCGGCGGCCTATCATCCGCCCCGTACCGACGTGGAGCGCCGACTTGAGGCGATCTTCAACGAGGTATTCGACCGCCCGATGACCAGCGTCGACGATGACTTCTTCATGCTAGGCGGCCACTCGATCCTCGCGGTCATGCTGGTCGGCCGCATCGACCGCGAATTCGGCGTCAAGCTTGCCGTTCGCGGCATCTTCCGCGCACCGACCATCGAGGGCCTCGCGGCCGAGATCGCCGCCGCGCTGGCCGAGCCGGACGCCGACGACACACACCGCAATCTCCTCGAGCGGTTGTCGGGCCTGCCGCAGGAGAAGGCACGCGAGTTGCTCAAGGCCTACGGGGGGTCCTCATGAACTCGCTCGGGGATTTGCTGGCCAGCCTGACCCCGCAGGCGCGCAAGGAACTGCTGGCCCAGCTCGAACGTGACGAGATGAACCCGCTAGCTGACGCCGTCGTGCTCCACGGCGGGATGGGAGATGTGATCGGCAGGCGTGCCAGCGACGACGCGCCTCTGTCCTACGCTCAGCGCGGCTTGTGGTTCCTCAATCAGCTGCGGCCGGAGGACATCGCGTACAACGTCTGCTACGCGATTGAATGGGCTGAAGAACTCGACCTAGCCGCGCTGCGCGCGGCGCTGAACGACCTGACCGATCGGCACGAAATACTGCGCACGGTCATCCCGGCACCGGGCGGCGAGCCCCGGCAAGTGATATTGCCGTCGTTGCCCGTTCCGCTCGAAGAAGTGAGCCTGGCCTGCGACGACAGCGCAGGCGAGGACAAGTGGACGCAGAGCGCGGCGACGCAGCCGTTCGACCTCAAGCGCGGGCCGCTGCTGCGGGCCATGGCGATCCGCCGTGGCGGCCGCCACACGCTAGTACTCGCCGTCCATCACATCATCTACGACGCGACATCCACGCCGATACTCCTGCGAGAACTTGTCCGGCTGTACGACGCGCGGGTATCAGCGCAGCCACCAGGCCTGCCCGATTTGCCGGTCCAGTTCGCCGACTTCGCCGCCTGGCAGCGTGACGGGCTGGCCGGTGACGCGCTCGACGCCCACCGCGTCTACTGGCGCGCGAAGCTCGACGGCCTGCGGCCGCTAGCGCTGTCGGCCGATCGGCAGCGAAGCAACGCCTCGCGGTCGGCGGGCGCCATGTATCCGTTCAACATCAGCGATCGGCTCAGGGCGAGCCTCGTGGCGGTCGGCGGGGCGCATTACGCGACCCTGTTCATGGTGTTGCTCGCCGGATTCGTCGCGCTCCTGCATCGCTATTCCGGGCGCGACGACATAGCGGTCGGCACCTCGGTCACCCTCAGGGACCGCCCGGAACTTGAGGCCCTGATCGGTTTTTTCCTCAATACCCTGGTGCTGCGCACCAAGCTGCCCGCCGACGTGACCTTCGGCCAGCTGATCGAGCTGGTCCAGGACACGGTGCTCGATGCGTTCGAGCACAAGGACATGCCATTCGAACTGCTCGTCGAGGACCTAGCGCCCGAGCGGTCGCTCGGCGCCATGCCGCTGGTCCCCGTGCTCTTCGAGTTCAGCGGCACCGGCCCGGCGGCGAGCAGCGGTGGCGGTGCTTCCAAGCGGGTCGTGACGCGCAGCATTCCTGGTCACGGTGCTCGGGCCGACCTTACGCTGGCTTTCTCCGACCTGCCCCGCGGGCTGCGCGGCAACCTCGAGTACGACCTCGCGCTGTTCGATGCCGACAGCATGGAGCGGATGTGCGGCCACTTCCTGCGATTGCTTGAGGCCGGTGCCGAGCGGCCAGACGTCCCGGTACGCCGCCTGCCGATCGTAACCGAAGCCGAAGAAGCCGAGCTAGCTAGCTGGAACGCGACGATCGGGCCAGCCGCCGCGATCACCACGCTGACCGACATGGTCAGGCGCCAGGCGCGGCTGACCCCGGGCAAGACCGCCGTGCGCGACGACGCCACCCATCTGCGCTACGCGGATCTCGATGAGCGGTCCGAGCGCGTCGCGCTGTGGCTCCGCGACGCTGGCATCGCCTGCGGCCGGCCGGTCGGCGTGCTGCTGCCACGCGGTGCCGACCAAGTGATCGCGCTGGCCGGAGTCCTCAAGGCGGGCGGCGCCTATCTTCCCCTCGATCCCGCTTACCCAGCCGAGCGGCTCAGCTTCATCCAGGCAGACGCCGGCGCTGAGGTAGTGATCACCCGTTCTGATCTGGTCTCACCAGCCGCCGGCCGGACCCTGCTGATCGATAAGCCGTGGCGGCCGCCCGACGCGGCCCCGGCGCAGTGGTCTGAGCCGGTCCACCCGGACCAGCCCGCGTACATCCTGTACACCTCGGGCTCGACCGGCCTGCCCAAGGGTGTGGTCAACACCCATCGCGGCCTCATCAACAGGCTCGGCTGGATGGCCGAGGCGTTCGGTGCCGGACCGAACGACGTCATCTTGTACAAGACGCCGATGAGCTTCGACGTGTCGCTGTGGGAACTCGTGCTGCCTCCGATGACCGGTGCCGAGATGGTGGTGGCGCGGCCGGACGGGCACATGGACCCCGGCTACCTCGCCGACCTGATCGAGCAGCACGGCGTGACCATGATCCATTTCGTGCCATCGATGCTGCGGGCATTCCTGGCGGCGGCAGACCCGGCCAGGTGCCGGACGCTGCGGCAAGTGCTGTGCAGCGGCGAGGCGCTCACGACTGTGCTGCGCGATCGATTCTTCGACGCGGGCTTGTCCGCCGCGCTCGATAACCTCTACGGCCCGACCGAGGCGGCTATCGACGTGACGCGCTGGTCCTGCGCGGCCGGGCAATCCGGTGAGGTTCCGATCGGCCACCCGATCCTGAACACCCAGGTGTACGTGCTTGACGACAACGGCGAACAGCTGCCGGTGGGGGCTTCCGGTGAGCTGTGGCTCGGCGGCGACCAGCTCGCGCTCGGTTACGTCGGCCGGCCTGGGCTGACCGCGGCCAGTTTCGCGCCAGATCCATTCCACCCCGAGCCGGGCAGGCGGCTCTACCGTACCGGCGACATCGCGCGACGGCGCCCGGACGGGGCCATCGAGTACCTGGGACGCACCGATCAGCAGGTGAAGCTGCGCGGCCACCGGATCGAGCTGACCGAGATAGAGATCGCGCTCCGATCGCACGAGTCAGTCAGCGACGCCGTCGTGCTGCTCGCCAACCCTGGGAGCGACGCCAAGCTCGCCGCCTACGTAGTGGCTGGCAACCAGGTCCCGACCAGCACGGAATTGCGCGAGCACCTCGGCCACGCGCTCCCCGCGTACATGGTGCCGACCAGCTATGCGTTCGTTGAGCACATACCGCTGACCGCGAACGGCAAGGCGGACAGGAACGCGCTGCGCGCCATCACAGCGGTACCGGTGCGGGCAGCACTGTTCGTCGAGCCGCGAGACGACGTGGAGATCGCGGTTGCCAGCTTGTTCACCGAACTGACCGACGCGGAAAAGATCAGCATCTACGACGACTTCTTCCAGATCGGCGGCCATTCACTGCTCGCATTGCGATTGCGCGCCGCCCTGGTCAGCAAGTTCGGCATCGACCTTCCGCTCAGCGAGATCTTCGAGGAGCCGACGGTCGAGGCCGTGGCGGACAAGATCATCCGACAGGTCCTTCAGTGCGTCGACGCGGCCGAAATACAGGCCGATGGCGACGGGTCAGGCACCCTACCAGCCGGTGCGGATCGTAAAAGTATGTGAAACAGAGCGCTAGGAGAAGGAGTGCCGCATGTCAAGCAACGAGGTTCGCCGCAAACTCGCCTTGACGTCGCCGCTGTGGCATAAGCCCGGCTTCCTCAAACTGTGGGCCGGGCAATCAGTCTCACTGATGGGCTCGGCGGTGACTGGCCTGGCCCTGCCGCTGACCGCCATTTACGTGCTCCATGTCAACGCGGGTCAGATTGGCGTGCTCAAGACGCTGCAATGGCTGCCGTACATCGTCATCTCGCTGTTCGTCGGCGCGTGGAGCGATCGGCACCGCAGGCGCCCGGTCATGATCGCGGTCAACCTCGGCGAGGCGCTCGTGCTCGGCGTCATCGTCGCGCTCGCCAAGCTCGGCGCGCTGTCGCTGCCCATACTTTTCGTCGCCGTCTTCATCACCGGCTCGCTGACCGTGTTCTTCGACGTCAGCTACACCGGCTACATCCCCACGCTGGTGGGCAAGGATGACCTGCTCGGCGCCAACTCCCGGCTGCAGTCGAGCTCGGCCGTGGCCCAGATCAGCGGGCCCGCCATAGCCGGCTTGCTCATTCAGCTTGTGACCGCGCCACTGGCGCTGCTCGCCGATGCCATCTCGTTTGTCGTCTCGGTGGCCAGCTTGCTGTGGATACGTGAGCGTGAGGCCGCGCCCGAGCGCCCGACGACCAAGATCGGCGTGATCTCACAGATCAAGGCGGGCCTGGTGGTCGTCGTCAAGGACCCGGTGTTGCGCGCGCTTGTGGTCACCTCGGCATTGTTCAACCTGTTCGCTCAGTGGATTAACGTGCTGTTCCTGATCTTCGCCGTTCGCACCCTCGGAATGTCCGCGGGCGTCATCGGCGCGATCGCCTCAGGCGCGGCCGTCGGCGCATTACTCGGCTCGCTGTCCGCCGGGATGCTCAGCCGCGTCTTCGGCGTAGGAAGGGCCTACATGGCGAGCGTGGCGGGCGAGTGCCTGGTGCTGCTAGCGGTACCGTTCGTCCCAAGCCATCACGTAGCCTTCGCCGCGATCGTGATGGCGCTAGCTTTCGCGGTCAACGGCGCCGGGTCAGCGATTTCGAGCATCGGAAGCAACGCCATCCGCCAGGCGGTAACGCCGCAGCACCTCATCGGCCGGATGACGGCCACGAACCGGTTCATCTCCTACGGGGTGATAGCGATCGGCGCGCTGGTCGGCGGCTTCGCCGGGCAGTGGTTCGGGCTTAGGCCGGGCATGCTGATCGGCGCGATCGGCATCCAGCTCACGACCATCTGGGTGGCGTTCTCGCCACTGCCAAGGATGGTCGGCCTGACAATGGAGCCGCCCGAGCCAAAGACCGACGAGCCTTTGACCGCGGAACTTCCGACGGCCGAACCGCCGCCGGCCGATACAGAGCCCGCGCGGACAGCCCAACGACTGAGCTAGCGCAGGCGTGATGACATTTTGCGAACGTCAACCGTGATCATAGGTTCAGTGTATTGCCTAGGGAGGGAAGAATGGCCGTGCGAGTACTGATATGCGATGAATTGCCGGTTGTCCGTGATGGTTTACGCACTTTGCTGGAATCCGTGCCCGATATTGACGTCGTCGAGACGACTGGGAACGGCATGGAAGCGATCATGCTCTGCAGATCCCTGCGGCCGGACGTGGTCGTGACCGACCTCAAGCTGGGCGGCATGCCAGGTCTGGAGATGATCCGCAGGCTGTGCAAAGAAGATCTGGACCCGCCGGTCCGCGTCGTGGTGTTCGCGATGAGCGACACCGACGAGACAATGAGCGAAGTACTCCACGCGGGCGCCAGCGGCCTGCTCGGCAAGGACGCGAGCCTGACCGACTTGGTGTCGGCCATCAGGCTGGCGGCCCGCGGCCAGACGATGCTGGCGCCCGTCGTCGCGCAGCGCTTGGTCAACTGGTTCCGCGACCGGCGCAGCCCCTCCGAGGTCGTGCTCGAGCCGATGGTGTCGTCGCTAACTCAGCGCGAGCGCCAGGTGATGCTGCTGATCGCGCGCGGCCTGTCCACCGATGAGATCGCACGCGAGCTGACCATCGGAGTAGCGACCGTCCGGACCCATGTCTACCGGGTGCGATGCAAGCTGGGCGCTCGCGATCGCGCCCAGCTTGTCTCGCTCGCCTACAGGTCAGGAATCATGAAGGTCGCGTGAGAGCTTCGCGCGCCTGGCCTAGGCGGGCGGCTCCGGCCATCCGCCACAGGCTGCCAGCCTCTCCGTACCGGAACGGCTCGGCGGCAGCGAGCCGATAATAGCGGTGCAAAGAAAGCTCCGATGTCATGGAGCGGGAACCGCACGCCTGCATGGTGACTGGCCCCATGGCAGTCAGCAAGTCGGCGGCGGCGGCCAGCGCCTCGACCGGTGCGATCGACGGACGGGCAGAGTCGACCGTCCACGCCGCCTTGCTGACCGCCAGCCGGGTCGCCCGCAGCGCGACCGCCATCCTAGCCAGCGGGAAGCTGACGGCCTGATAGTCGCGCAGCCGGCTGCCGAACTGATGGCGGCTCCCGGTGTACTTGACCGCGGCGGCGTGCATGCCGCCAGCCAGGCCGGCCAGGTAGGCGGCCTGGCGAACCCGGGCGGCTGCCAGCGGGCCGAGTCCTTCGCCCGCGGCGGCCGGCATCAGGTCGCGCTCGGGCACCAGGACGCTCTCGAGCCGCACCGCGGTCGGCCAGCTGTCGCCAAGCCAGGTGCAGCCCAACGAACCGGCCGAGACCAGCGCGAGCTTTTCGACCCCGCGAACCCGGCAGCCAACCGCGAGCAGATCGGCGCCGGTCGCGTCGGCAACCGCCGTCCCAAACAGGGCGACGCCGTCGCCGGCTGGCTCAGTCCGCACGCCATCGCGCGCGGACTCGAACCCGGCCGCCGACACAGTGAGGCCGCCCCGCAGATCGTCGAGCAAGTCGTCCCGGCCGCAGGCGAGCGCTGCGTCGGTCACCAGCGCCGCGGCCCGGTACGGGTTGCCGCAGGCCGCTCGGCCAAGCTCCTCGCTGACCGTCACCCCAGCCGCGAGCCCGAGGCCGAGGCCGCCGCGGGCAACCGGCAACTCGTACATCGGTGCGCTCAGCTCGGCCAGCACCACAGCAGCCTTGCTCGCCGAGCCGTCATCGACCGGCGCTCCGCGCACGCCAGGCTTAGCCGCCGCTCCGGCCAAACCGACCCGGAGCGCACGACGTAGCTGTAGTTGCACGGGATCGAGACGCAGGTCCATCTCAGGCCTCCTGTCCTGGATTGTCGATCGCCGCGGCCACGATCTGGAGCATCATCTCCGAGGTGCCCGCCGAGAGGGTCAGGCCGGGAGCTTCGAGGTATCCCTCATCGACCTTGGTGACTCCGCCGCAGGCCGCCCGCTGCGCTGCGGTCGGCACGCCGCTCCCCCACCGCGCCAACTCCCCGGCGACCTCGCTCGCGTAGTACTTGGCGGCGGCCGAGGCCAGCTCGTCCACCCGCCCGGCACCAAGCCCGCCGAGCACCTCCCAGGAGAGCAGGTAGCTGGAATACAGGCTTCCGCCGAGCCTGCCGATCCGTTCGAGCAGCGCGTCGCTGGCATCGTTGGTGACCGGGTACTGCTCGGCCAGATGACCCATCGCGTGATCGAACCAGGCCTCGCCCTTGAGGAAGTAGTCGATTCCGGTGCGCTCGACGGCCAGCCCCCGGCTGAGCTGGGCCCAGCCTTCGCCCTCCTCGCCGAGCACGTTCTCCTCGGGTACCCAGACCCCGTCCAGGTCGACCCGGTAGAACGGCTCGTTGGAGATACTCGCGATCGGCGCCACCCGCATGCCTGGCGAGGTCATGTCGATCATGAACAGGGTGATGCCCTCGTATTTGGTCGCGCCGTCGCTGGTCCTGGCGGCGCACAGACTGTGCGTGGCCATATTCGTTTTCAGGGAGAAAATTTTCGTCCCGGTGATCTTGTAGCCAGAGCCGTCACGCTCGGCCGCGGTGCTGAGCGCGCCGAGGTCGGAGCCGATCTCGGGCTCGCTGTAGAGCACGGTCGGAAATTCCTTGCCCCCGGCGATCGGCGGCAGGTATCGGAGCTTCTGCTCGTGGCTACCGACCAGCAGCAGAAACTGTCCGACAACTTGGACAGCGTTGATCTGGAGCGCCTCAGGCACACCTGCTCTGAGCAATTCCTCGGCCGCGATCCAGCCCTCGTTGAAGGTGCGATTCTGGCCGCCGTACTCGCGCGGCCAGTGCGGCGCGAGCAGGTCACGTTCGCCAAGCATCCGGTACAGGCGGGCGAGCTCGGGGCCGCCGACGTTGTCGGCGGGCAGGTCGGCGATCGCCGCGCGCACCGCCGGATCTCGAAACTCCCCGCGAACCTGTGCGCGGTATTCCTCTTCCGCATCGGTGAAGCCGAAGTCCATGTCTAGGACCACCTCCGGTCGGTAGGAGCCGCCATCGCGTCGGCGGCCTCGTGCATCGCCGACACCACGATCGGCAGATTCTCGGGGGTGAACATCGTGTAGTGGTCACCGGGCACCTTGACCGAACGCAACGGCCCGGTGACCATCACCCGCCAGAAAGGCTCGATAATGTGGAGTTCCTCGGTGCCGAGGAGCGTCACGGGGCCGGGAAACGGCGCGGCGGGCCGGTACTGGGTAAGGCTGTCAGAGCAGTACTGGAACGTCCGGTAGCGCTCAGCCAGCTCGGCATCGGTCAGGTCAACGTTCACCCCGGTCACCTCGAGCAATTCGCGCAAGCTCATCGACGTCGGCTCAACGCGGTCGAGCGCGGCGATGACCTCTACCTCGACCGCGCCAGCCAGGCGGGCGAGGTCGCGCACGAAGTTGCACAATGAGGTGGCCTCGTCGACGGTGGGGACGTCGCCGTAGTAGACACAGTCGAGCAGCACTACCGACGGCAGTTTGCCGGTGGCCATGGCGTGCTGCCTGGCGATCTCGAACGCCAGGCAGCCGCCATGCGACCAGCCGGAGAACACGCAACTCGCCGGGTCGACGATGTCCGCCAGCGCGGCCAGCGTGTTGGTCGCGACCTTGACCATCCGGGTCGATAGGTCGAAATCGTTGCTGGCCGGGTCGGCCACGACGCCGATCACGTCGATGTCCGGACGAAGCGCGCGAACCAGCGGCGTGTAGCAGAACAGCGCGCCGCCTGACGGATGCAGTAGCACCAGCCGGCCCGGTCCTGGACCGGACCGCAGCCGGACTATCGGGCTGACCCGCTGACGAGACTTCCCGGCGCGGCTGGCCTGCAGCTGCGCGTACAGCTCGCGCCGCCGCGCCGACATGCTGGCCAGCCGCTCGTCATCGACCGTCATCGGCAAGCCGCCTACAGCCCGGTGCCGGCGTCGTCTAGCAAGCTGCTCACCTGGTCTTCAGACATGTTCTCCAGCATGTCGAGCAGCTCTTCGTCGCTCATCTGCTCGGCCTGCTTGGCGTCGATCACGCTGGCTAGGTGCGCCACCGTAGGCGAGACGAAGAAGTCAGCGAGCGCCACCTCGACGGTGAATCTCCGGTTCAGCGCGGACATGAGCTGTGCCGCTTGCAGGCTGTTGCCGCCGGCCCGGAAGAAGTCGTCGTAGATGCCGACGCTCTCGTTTCCGAGCAACGGCACCAGGATCTCGGTGAGCAGGACCCGCTCGGTGGCGGTCGTCGGCTCGCCCTGCCGCTGCCCCTCCGCTTTCGCGATCGTTTTGTCTGGCGCGGGAAGCTGGCGCTTTTCCACCTTGCCGCTGCTGTTGACCGGCATCTGGTCGAGCACGACGAAGAACGACGGAACCATGTAGACGGGCAGCACGGTGGCCAGATGCACGCGAAGCTGGTCAATGTCGGGCCTGGCCGATCCAGACCCCCCGCCAGTCGTGAGATACCCGACTAGGTGCCGCTCATCGTTCTCGTCGGTCCACGGCTGCGCGCAGACCTGGCCGATGCCAGGGAACGTCGCCATGGCCGACTCGACCTCGCCGAGCTCGATCCGCAACCCGCGTATCTTCACCTGCTGGTCGACCCGGCCGAGGAAAACCAGCCTGCCGTCGGGCAGGCGGCGAACCAGGTCGCCGGTCCGGTAGAGGCGGCCGCCAGGCGCGGTCCCGAACGGATCGGAGATGAACTTCGCCGCCGTCTGCTCGGGGCTGCCAAGGTAACCCCTGGCCAGGCCCGCGCCGCCGATGACCAGTTCGCCAGGCTGTCCTGGCGGTACCAGCCGACCGCGGTTGTCGAGCACGTGCGCCACGTGGTTGGTCATCGGCAGCCCGATCGGCGGTGATGAGTCCCAGCTACCCGAGCACTCCTCGACGATCATGGTGACCGTGCATTCGGTCGGGCCGTACCCGTTGAACAGCCGGCGTCCTGGGTTCCACCGGTTCACCAGCTCGCCACTGAACTCCTCGCCGCCCACGAACACGATCCGCAGGTCGGTGAAGCGCTCAGGGTCCAGTAGCGTCATGACGATCGGCGGCAGGTCGGTGACGGTGATGCCGGCGGTCTCGATCACGGCCTGGAGCTTGTCGATCGACAGCCGCTCTTCTTCGCTGAGCAGGTGCAACCGGGCGCCATTGAGCAGAGCCGCGAACGTCTCGAACACTGAGACGTCGAAGGTCGCTGAGGCGAACCCGAGTATCCGGTCGGCCGGTGTCAGCTCGAACAGATCCCTGGTCGAGTCGGCGAAGTTGACCACGCTGCGGTTCTCGATCAGCACGCCCTTGGGCATGCCGGTGCTGCCGGAGGTGTAGATCACGTAGGCGACGTCGGTCGGGCCCGCCGCTGTCGGCGGGTTGTCGGCCGGGCGGCCAGCCAGCTCGGCCGCCATCGCGTCGAGGGCGAGCACCGGCGCCTTGACCTCGGCCAGCGTCGTTACCAGGTCACTGTGCGTCAGCAGGCAGGTCACGTCGGCGTCCGCCGCCAATGCCGCCAGCCGGGCCGGCGGGTTCGCCGGGTCGAGGGGCACGTAAGCCGCGCCGGCTTTCAGCGTGCCGAGCATCGCGACCGTCAGGTCGGCGTTGCGGTGCAGGCAGAGCCCGACGGTCTGGCCGGCGGCGGCGCCGTGCTCGCGCAGCACGGTGGCGAGCTGGTTGGCCCTGGCGTTCAGCTCGGCGTACGTGAACTCCTGTCCGCTTGCGACCAGCGCGATCGCCTCGGGCGCGCGGCGTACCTGCTCTTCGAGCACGGAGACGATCGTGGTCTCGCGCACCGGCCGCATCGGCCCGCTGCCGAACCTCAGGAGCTCGGCCCGCTCGTCGGCGGTGAGCATCTCTACCTCAGAGATCGGCACGTCGGGGCTGCGCGTCACGTTGCCGAGTACCTCGGCGAAGTGCGTCACGTGGCTTCGCACCGATGCCTCGTCGAACAGGTTCGTGTTGTACTCGATGCCGATCAGGCCTTCGTACTGACTGCCCTCGGGAACGTCGGGCAGGTTCCAGGTCATATCCAGCCGCGCGGTCTTGATCGGCGGCATGACGACGCTCACCTCCGCGCCGGGCAGGCTGATCGGGGCGCTCACGTTGTTCAACGAGAACGTCATCTGGCCGAGCGGCGTCCTGCTCGGGTCCCTCGGCGGGTTCACCGCGTCGACGATCTTGCCGAACGGCAGGTCGGCGTTGGCCAGCGCGTCGAGCAAGAGCGGCCGCAGGCGCTGGACTAGCTCGCGGAAGGTCGGGTTGCCCGACAGGTCAGCGCGCACCGGCACCAGCGCGATGAAGTAACCGATCACCGAGTCGACCGACGCGTACCGCCGGTTCGCGTTCGGCGTCAGCGCGATCAGGTCGTCGGCGCCGGCCACCCGCTGCAGGAAGACGAAGAAAGCAGCCAGGCAGACGGTGAAGTGCGTGACGCCCTCCTCCCTGGCCAGGGCGCGCGCTCGTTGCAGCGAGGCCGGGTCGAAGTTGGCGTGCACCAGCGCGCCGTCGAAGCTGACCACGGCCGGCCTCGGCCGGTCGGTGGGGAACTCGACCGTCGGCACGCCGGTCAGCCGGTCGCGCCAGTAGCTAGCCAGCTCGTCCATCTTGCCGGACAGCCATTCGCGCTGCCAGACGCAGTAGTCCGGGTACTGGATGGCCATGTCGGGCAGGTTGGCGGGCTCGCCGGTGACCGCCTCGGTGTAGAGCGCGACCATGTCGCTGGTCATCAGCCCGAGCGACCATCCGTCGAAGACGATGTGGTGCACGTTGAACACCAGGACGTGGTCCTCGGGTCCGGTCCGCAGCAAGTAGACGCGCCACAGTGGATGCCGACCCAAGTCGAAGGGCGCGGCGATCTCGGCGTCGATCATGCGGGCGACACCAGCGCGCCGTTCCTCCTCGGTGTCACCCTCCACGTCGATCACGGGGAGCTCGACCGGCAGATGGTCGGCGATGACCTGGACCGGGCCGTCCTGGCGCTCGACGATCGCCGTTCGCAGCGCCTGGTGCCTGGACACGACCTGGGCGAACGCGCCGCGGAGAGCGTCCACGTCAAGCTTGCCGCGCATCCGGTAGAAAAACGGCACGTTGTAGGTGGTGCGGCCGGGTGCCAGCCGGTCGAGGAACCACAGGCCCTCCTGCGCGTACGACAGCGGAGCCGGGCCGGTGTCGCGCCGCGGTTGCGGACCGCGCGTGGCCACACCTTCGACCTGCGCCCTGAGCTGGGCGAGGAACTTAGCCCGGCGTTCCTCTGGCAGGTCGGCGAGGCGCTTCATCATGTCAGTCATTCCTGCGCTCCTTCCGCAGTCGGCCGGGATGGCAGATCGCTTAGTTCGCCCAGTGCGTGGGAGAGCACCGCCACGCCCCTGATGTAGTCGGCGAGCATGATGTGCTCGTCGTCGGAGTGGTCGAGCTTGCTGTCCCCTGGGCCGTACGTCGCCATAGGCACGTCCCACACCTCGGCCAGGGTGTTCATGTCTGAGGTAGCGGTCTTGACCATTACCGTCGGCTGCCCGAGTTGCCGCCTGATGCCGGCGGTCAGCGCGCGCACGGCCGGGTTGCGCCGGTCGGCCCGGCAGGCCATGACCGAGTTGACGATGGTCAGCTCGCCCGCCGTCAGCCGCGACCTGACGCGCTCTACAAATCCGGACACGTCGAAGCCCGGCGGCGTGCGGACGCTCATGTTGAACACGGCCGCCGAACAGTCGCCCGAGATCGAGTCGAGCGTGACGCCAGGCTTGTCGAACGCCGTGTGGTCGGTCTCGCCGAGAGCCTCGGTGAGCACGGTCCAGCAGGTCACCGCGAGCTCGGAAGCCTTAGGCACCGGACTGCTCGGGTGGGTGCGCTCGCACTGGACCGAGTAGCGCAGGTCGAGCTTGCCCTTGTAGCCGAGCACCACCGTGAAGCAGCCGCTCGGCTCGCCGACGATGAACGCGTCCGGCTGGGTGAACGTGTTCCTGATCGCCATCGCGCCGCGCGAGCACGGCGTCTCCTCCTCGACGACGCCGATCACGGTGATCCTGCCAGTGAAGTCGGTCGCCCCGGCGGCCGCGCAGATCATCGCGGCCAGCGGCCCCTTGGCGTCGGCGGCGCCCCGGCCATAGAGCCGGCCAGCCGTCGAGTGCACCGGAATGTGGCCCTGGATCGTGTCGAGGTGGCCGAGCAGCATGATCTCCGGGCCGACACCCCGGTCGACGGTGCCGATCACATTGCCGATCTCGTCCACGTGCGCGCTGAACCCGAGGCCAGTCATCGCCTCCGCGAGGTAAGCGGCTAGCTCCATCTCGCGGTAAGACGGCGACGGTATCTCAAGCATCTGGCGCAGCAGCCCGACCGCGTAGGCTTCCCTGACCTTGCCCGCCGAGGTGAACACCCGGTTGGCCGTGATTTGCTTGGTCATAGTGGCACCGCCTCGGTCAGCTCGCTGATCACGACCCGAGTCGCCGACCCGGAGAGCGCGCGGCTCACCGGTTGCTCGACCCGGCCGTCGGCGATCAGCACCTGCGGCACGCCAGCCGCGAGCGCGGCGCGAGCCGCGATCAGCTTGGCGCCCATGCCGCCTCCTCGCTGCGGGGGCGGGCCAGCCGAGGGAACCTCGCAGGTCGCCAGCACCGAGCTAGCATCATCAGGGTCGGAAAGCACGCCGGGCGCCGCTGTTAGCAGTACGAGCGTGGTCGCCCCCAGCGCGCTGGCTATCGCCGCCGCCGCCTGATCCGCGTCCGCGTTGACGGGCGCGCCGTCCTCGGCGAGCACCGGCGGGCAGACCACGGGGACGAAGCCGGCGGCCAGCAAGCAGCCAAGCAACTCCGTGTGCACCCCGGTGATCCGCCCGCTGTGGTCACCGCGTTCGACCACGCGACGGCCGTCCATAACGGTGCGCTGGGTGACCCTGCGCCGGGCCCGCAGCAGTCCGCCGTCGATCCCGGTGAGACCGACCGCAGGGACGCCAGCGGCCAGCAGGCTAGTGACCAGCCTCGGCTGCACCGCGCCGGCCAGCGCGAGCGTCACCACCTCGAGCGTGGCCGCATCGGTGATCCGAGCGGACAAGCCTTCGGTCGAGGTCATCCGCCGCATCGGCACGCCGAGCCGTTGACCCAGGCTGTCGATGTCCGCCGAACCGCCATGCACGACAACGACTTGCTGGCTACCAAGCCCCGCCGCGGTGTTTTCCCCGGTGGGGGCGACCGCCCCGACCCCCCCGACCCCCCCGGGGGCCAAGGCCGCTCTATTTCCCCCGGGGGGGACGACCCCCCCGACCCCCCCGGGGGCCAAGGCCGCTATATCGGCGGCCAGCGGGGCGAAGTCGCTGGCCGCTCGGCCACCACATTTGATCACCATCATGTGTGAACCCTCATGTCGTCCCTCAGTTCGGATGCAAGCCGGGAAACTCAAGGCCGAGCCGCTCTGACAGGCCGAGCCTGATGTTGAGGCACTGCACCGCCGCCCCGGCGGCGCCTTTGACCAGGTTGTCAAGCGCGCCGATGACGACGATCCGGGATTGGCCTGGCTCCATGGCGAACCCCACGTCGCAGAAGTTGGAGCCAAGCAGGATCTTGGGCTCGGGCAGCCGGTAGGTGCCGCGCCGGTGGGCCACGACCCGGACGAACGGCTCGTCGCTGTAGGCCAGCCGGTAGGCGGCGCGCACGTCGGCTTCCACGACGCCGTCGGCAAGCTGGCCGCGGCACAGAACCTGGATGCCGCGCACCGCCTCGACGCCCGTCGCCGACATCCGCACCCGCAGGCCTGTCTCCTGGGCTATTTCCGCCTCATGCCGGTGCGAGGTCGGCGCGAACACCCGCATCGCGCCGCTTCGCTCTGAGTGCAGGTTCGCCGTACCTGCTCCGGCGCTGCCGCCAGCCAGCGCACCAGAGCCGCTCGAACCACACCGCGCGTCGATGTCCACCGGGCCGTCGAGCAGCGGAGCGAGTGGCGCGAGAGCCAGCATGCCGGCGGTAGCCATGCAGCCCGGCACGCTGATCAGGTCGGCGTCCCGCAGCGCGGCCCGGTGCCGCTCGGGCAGCCCGGTCACGAACGACCCGATGAGTTCTGGGGCTGTATGCGGTATCCCGTAGTAGCGCGCATAGTCGCGCGGGTCGCGCAGCCTGAAGTCCGCGGACAGGTCGATGATCTGCTTGGCCAGGCCGAGCAGGGACGGCAGCCGCCCCATGGTCTCCTTGTGCGGCATGGCGAGCAGCAGCACGTCGGGCTCGCCAAACTGATCGGGCGCAGAGAACAGCAGGTCGGTGAGTCCACGCAGGTTAGGGTGCGCGCTGTCGATCCGGCGCCCAGCCAGCCGGGCCGAGGTCGCCGCGACGATCTCGACCTCGGGGTGGCCGATTAGCAGCCGGACGAGTTCGCCGCCGACGTAGCCAGCGCCACCGATCACGCTGACCCTGATGGCTCCCTTGCCCCCGGTCAACATAGCCCCGCCCTGGTGACGAGCAGGTCCACGATTCGGTCGGCCACGTCGATGCGGTCGCGCATAGCGGCCTGGAAGCCGGTGAACTCGACCCGGTGGTTGACCTCGAGCACAAGCAACTGCCCGTCGGTGTCCTCGACTAGGTCAACGGCAGCGATCTCGGCGCCCACCGCGGTCGCTGCCGCGACCGCGAGCTTGGCGATCTCAGAGGTCTCCTCGCATGGCTCGGTGTGCGCACCGCGGGCCACGTTAGTCCTGATGTCGTCGGCGATCCGGTAGTTGGCGCCGAGCAATTCGCCGCCGAGCACGATCGCGCGGATGTCGCGGCCAGGTTTGGCGATGAATTCTTGGACGTAAACAACGTGCGATTGGGGGCCAGGCAGGGCCGCCACGTACTCGAACAGGTCTTCGGCCATGTCGCGGTCGCGCAGTCTGGCGATCAGCCGGCCCCAGGACCCGACCAGCGGCTTGATCAGCGCCGGGTAGCCGATTTCGTCGAGCGCGGCCAGCGCCGCCTGCGGGGTCAGCCCGATAGCGGTGCGCGGCACCGGTAAGCCGCCAGCGGCGAGCGCCAGCGAGGTACGCCACTTGTCCCCGCACACCTCGATCGAAGCCGAGTCGTTAAGCACAAGCGCGCCGCGAGCCTCCAGCGTCCGCGCCGCGTAAACGGCCCGAACCTGCCCGATCTCCCGGTTAAGAACCGTACAAGGAATTGTGTTAGCGGTATTGGCGTCGTCGGGGCGCGGCGCCGCCTGGACTGACGAGGGAGGGAGCGCAGCGACTGAGCGAGGAGGGAAGGCGGTGCCCAAAAGCGCCCCGACACCGGGGGGAATCGGGGGGTCGCCCCCCCGGGCCAACACAGTCCAGAGTTCTCGGGTGTCTAGCCAGGTGTAGGTGACCTTCCGACGGTCTAGGGCATCGAGCAGCTTGCGCTCGTCGGCGCGTACTGCCGATCCGAGCACCGCGATCTCGGGTGCGCCGTTGCGGCTCACTCGCCCCAGTCCTCCTCGACTTCGGGGGCGAGCGCCAGCATGACCGGGTCGAGCGACAGGACCTCAAGCTCGCTACGGCAGTCGGCGCACTCGAGTATTTCGCTCAGACGAGATTGCTCAGGGACTGTGACTTCGATGTCGCAAACCGGGCAATTGATCATGGTTGACTCCAGGCGAGCGGTTGAATGAGGGCGGCACGTGCCTGGGCTGCGATGGCGGACGCCCGCAGCCCGTGGCGCTCGAGTATCTGGTCCTGACTCCCGACGCCAGCGCCGAGCACGTCGGGCAGGCCTATGCGCAGTACTCGTCGGGGCGAGTGCTCGGTGAGCGCCTCGGCGACCAGGCCGCCGAGGCCGCCGCGGAGCCTGTGTTCTTCGACGGTCACGACCAACGTGGCGTTGGCCGCGTAGCCAAGCAATGCGTCGTGGTCGAACGGACTCAGCGTGTGCGCGTTCAGCACGCCAGCGCTGATTCCGGCCTCGGCGAGTTGGTCCGCGGCTTCCAGTGCGGCGAGCACCGGATGCGGGCCGCAGCATACGAACACGATGTCGTCGCCGCCGCGCAACGACTGGATCTGGCCGATCACCGCTGGCGTGGTGCCTTCGGGGAGCGGCGGCGTCGCCTTCCGGCCGAGGCGCACGTAGACCGGCCCCCCGACGGTCACGCTCTGCTCGACCACGCTCGCGGTGGCGCTGGCGTCGGCCGGGACCACGACGGTCATGTTGGGCAGCGCCCTCATCACCGCTAGATCCTCGAGCGCGAAGTGAGTGAAACCTAGATGACCTGCGGCGACACCGCCATGGGTAGCCATGATGCGGACCGGCAATGCGTTATAAGCGATATTGATTTTTATTGATTCGAGGGCGCGCGTGCTCGCGAACGTCGCCATCGTGTTGACGAAAGGTAGCCAGCCGGCCCGTGCCATCGCCGCCGCTGCCGCCATAGCCGTGTGCTCGGCAATGCCTAGATCGATGTACCGGTCGCTGGCCTCGCCAAAGTCCGTCGTGGTGAACAGGCCGGTGTCGGTGTCCACGCAGACCGCCCAGGGGTCGGCCGTCATCAGCTCAACCAGCCGGTCTCGGTAGGCGTATCGGGTGGGGATCACGCTGCGCCTCCCGATCGCCTGATGAAGGCGCCAAGGGCGGCGCGGGCCCTGGTGTGCTGGCGTTCGCTGAGCGTCGCGTAGTGGCTCGCGACGTTGCCCGCCATGAACCCGATGCCGTGACCTTTTTCCGTGTGCGCGACCAGCGCGCTCGGCCGGCCCGGCTGCCAGGGCACCTCGGCGAGCGCGGCCCGCAGCGCGGACTGGTCGTGGCCGTCGCACTCACGCACGCTCCAGCCAAACGCACGCCACCGGTCGGCCACCGCGCCAGGCGGGCCGATGTCGCTGGTCTTGCCGCCAAGCTGGAGGCCGTTGGCGTCGATGATCGCGGTCAGCCGGTCAGCTCGCTGCGCGGCGGTGCAGCTAGCCGCCTCCCAGCAGGAGCCCTCCTGCAGCTCGCCGTCGCCGGTCAGCACGAAACAGCGGCGCGGGCTGCCAGCCAGCCTCGCGGCCAGCGCGAAGCCGAGGCCGAGCGCGAGGCCGTGACCGAGCGAGCCGGTCGGCATCTCGACTCCGGGGATGCCGGGCACCGGGTGTCCGGCGAGGCGGCTGCCGGCGCAAGCCGAAGCTGGCCAGTTCTCCGGCGGGCAGGAATCCGCGCTCGGCCAGCGTCGCGTACAGCCCGATCGCGCCGTGACCCTTGCTGAGCACGAAGACGTCGCGGTCCGGGTGATCGGCCTCTTCCGGGCTGGTGCGCAGCACCGAGAAGTAGAGCACGGTGAGGATGTCGACGACGGACAGCGAGCCGCCGAGGTGGCCGCCTTCGTCGCTGCCGCACATGTCGACGATGTGGCCGCGGATCCGGTCGGCGGCCTCGCGCAGCGCCTGCGCGTCCGGCCGGGTGCTCGCCGGGCGCACCTCCGGCACGACGCTCGCCGGGCGCACCTCCGGCACGACGCTCATCGCCGCGTCCTGGCCATTGCTTCGACGACGTCTAGGTGCCGCCATACCTTCTCGAAGCCGTCCGCGTACTGCTGCAGCGTGTCGTGGGCGGCCGGGTTGAGATGCCGCTTCTGCAGGGTCAGCGAGTCGTCAATGATCGCGCGGGCGACCGGGCAGTCGTGTTGTTGCTCGGGTTCGGCCGCAACCGCCCACGGGTAGCCGGCGCCGAAGCCGATCCGGTCGGTGAACACCTGCTGATCCGGCAGCGGCATCAGCTGGTACCTGGACATCGGGACGCCTTCGGCGCGTAGCAGTCGGTGCATCGCGACCCGCATGCCCGCCGCACTCACCCCGTCGAACCCGGCGGCCACCGGGTCGAACCTGAACCGCAAGATGTGCCAGGCGTGCACGGTATCCGGTGCCGCTGTCGGGACACTCAGCCCGGGAAGCTTGGCGAGCCGGTCGAGGAACGCGGTGACGCCCGCCTGCCGGCGTGCCTCCTCGTCGTCGAACCGGTCGAGCTGGGACAGCGTGAACGCGGCCTGCACCGCGCTGAGCTTCGCGTTCCAGCCAAGGTGGTAGGAGATGTACAGGCGGTCCTTGCCTGGCTCGATCACCTCGCCGAACTGCCTGCTCATCTTCGCGTAGCTGGCCAGCTTGGCGTCGCTCGTGGTGATCAGGCCGCCCTCACCACAGGTCGGCAGGTTCTTAGAGACCTGAAGGCTGAAAGCCCCCATATCGCCGATCGAGCCCGCCTGCCGACCGTGGTAGCTGGCACCCTGCGCCTGGGCGGCGTCCTCAATGACGGCCAGTCCGTGCTTGGCCGCGATCGCGGCGATGGCGTCCATGTCGGCGACCTGGCCGTGCAGGTGGACCGGCATGATCGCGGCGGTTCGGCTGGTGATCGAGGCTTCGATCGCGGCCGGGTCGATGTTGAAGTAGACCGGGTCGACGTCGGCGAACACCGGCACCGACATCTGGTGCACGGGGGCGAGCCCGGTGGCGATGAACGAGAGCGCCGGGACGATGACCTCGTCGCCAGGGCCGATGCCGAGCGCGCCGAGGCAAATCGCCAGCCCGATCGTGCCGTTGGCCGTGGCCACGCAGTAGTCGGTGCCGCATCGCTGCGCCCAGCGTCGCTCAAGCTGGCTGACCGGGGTATCGCCGTCGGTGTCCGATACCAACGGTCCGTCCAGCGCGGCGACAACGGCCGCCCGGTCGGCGGCGGTGACTACCGGCCACGCGGTACCGCGTTTGCCGTCTGTCACCGCGGGCGGGCCGCCGAGCACGGCGAGCTTGTCGGGGTCGGCGCGGCGCGGGGTGGCAGCCGCCTGCGGACCTGTGGTCACCGATGTCGTCGTGGTCACAGCAACTCCACCGCGTCGTCGAGGCTTGCCAGCGCGAGTTCGTAGTAGTGCCGCAGCGCCCTGGCGTGCTTGGCCAGGTCGCGCGCGCAGGTCTTGGGGTCATCGCGGCCGTGCGCCGCCGTCATCCGCAATCCGGTCCAGGCGTGCGCGACCGACTCGACCAGCCGGCCGGATTCGGTCAGCTCGGGAACGGCGGCGAGCACGCCCCAGCTCCGGAGCAGTTCGGCGTGCAGGCTGGTCTGTGCCTGCATGCCCCAGCCGAACGGGTACAGGTCCGCCAGTGGTCCCGCGTCGCCGACGGCGCAGGCGGCCAGCAGCGTGGCGAGATACCTCTCAAGCCCGTCGATGCCAACCCAATCGCGATCATCACCCGAGCGGAAGGCCGCCAGGTTCGCGCCGAGCACCGACTTGAGCAGGGGCCGGTCCAGCTTCGGGAAGGGCTCGCCGATGGCCAGCGTCATAAACCTTCGATCGATGCGCGCGTCGCTGAAGAACACGTCCTGCACGTCGGCTGGGTTAGCCGAACTCCACGCCCTAGTGAAGTCGGCCACATCAATCGGTCCGCGGAAGGCCGGCGGCATCGCGTCGCTGACATGAACCCGCCCGGCGGTTAGGTCGACGCCGTAGACCACGAGCAGGTGAGCGGCGTGCACGTCGCCGAACGCCGGCCGGAACGGCAAGAAGAAGTTGTCGACCGCGGCGATGACAAGCTGGCCATCGGCGAGCGTGGAGATGATGTCGGCCATCAACCCGGCTGGATCGTCCCCGCCCCCACTGGCCGCGGGCCGTCGCCAGGTTGAGCTGACCGGGTGGTGCGGTGCGAGGCTAGCGGCCAGGTCGCCGGGTACCGCGCACGGGTAGTAGAACTCCTCCGGCCGCACATCGCCTGAGCGGAATCTGAACTCCCAGTGCGCTCCGAGCACTTCAAGCGGGTCGTGACCCGCGTGGCTGAGCACGGTCGCGAACGTCGACTGCAGGCAGCTCACCAGGTCGCGGCACCAGAACTCGATCGGCCCGGACACCCTAGCGACACGCGGCTGATACGTGGTAGTCACTGGCCAGCCTCCTCGCCCGCGCCCGGTCGGCCCAGAGGCGCCGACTGGAGCGTCAGCGCGAACACATGGATGGCAACGTTCCGCGGCAGCCTTATCGCGGTCAGCCGCTGGCAGCGAGTGACCGGCACGCGCTGACTCCACATCAGCGCGCTGAGGTCGGACTGCACGTGGTGCGGGTAGTGCATCTGCGTGGTCATGAACGCGCACCGCTCGCCGAACCTGGCCGGCGCCGCCCAGAAGTCGGAGACCCGGAACGCCTCGAAGTCGACGTCGCCGTCGTCGAAGTGCAAGGTGATGGCGTCCTCGGTGCGGCGTTCGGCCGCGGTCAGCAGATGCAGCCAGTCGTAGAGCCCTCCAGGTAGCTCGATGAGCTGCCCGGAGCAGCGGACGTTGTCGCCGGCTCCGGTGGGCGAGGGAAAGTCGAACGGGATGCCGCTGACACTGGTCCGGGTGCCAGGAGCCGGCAGATGCCCGGCGGGGAACGAGTTGCCCCAGACATTGAAGCCACCAAGGCCGGTGTCCTGCGCCGGGGAGATCGCCCAGTTATTGAAATGCTCGCCAATCGGCATAGGCATGAAGCGGAACCGCGCGGCAGCGCTCAGTCCGCCATCGCTCATTGCAGCCTCCAGTGGCTGTGTCAGCAAGCGCACGCTTCGGACATTAGGTGCGAGGTGACGTGCCTGACATCCGCTGGGCATGGAAAGTCGAATGACGCGTTCCGCTGACATTTAGGCCATCGGCGCATCGCGGCGATGACTAGATGAACGCCTTGTACGCACCGCGCTTACGCCCGATCGGTGGCCTTTGCGTGACTGGCCGGACCGCGTACATGATGGGCACATGGGAAGTCGAGTCTGGCCGGGCGGGCAACCGGGAATTCTGGCGCTGTGGAGCGCGCCGCGAAGCCGGTCGACGGCATTCGCGCGGATGATCGCCGAGCGGGGCGACTTCATCGCGCTGCACGAGCCGTTCTCTCATGTGAAGGACTTCGGCGAAGCCAAGATCGGCGACCGAGTGGTGCACGACGAGCCTGAGCTGATCGCGGCGATCACGGCGATGGCGGACGAGGGGCCGCTGTTCTTCAAGGACACGACCGACTTCCACTACCCGGGGCTGCTGGCCGACCCGGCGTTCCTCGCCGACGGCGTGCACACGTTCATCGTCAGGCACCCGGCCGCGGCCATCGCCTCGCACTACGCGCTGAATCCTGGGCTCGGCCGGGACGAGATCGGGTTCGCCTGGCTGGCCGAGATATTTGACGCCGTGACCGCGGCGACGGGCGTGCCGCCGATCGTCGTCGACGCTGATGACCTAGTCCGACGGCCGCGCGACACGGTGCACGCCTATTGCGACGCGATCGGCATACCGTTTATGAACCACGCGCTGTCCTGGGAGCCGGGCATGAGAGCGGAGTGGCAGAAGACCAGCCGATGGCACGAGTCCACCAGCGCCACGGACGGCTTCCGGCAACACGCCGAAGGCGAGCGCACCCCGGTCCTCGACGACCCGACGCTGGCCGCCTACCTAGACTTCCACCTTCCCTTCTACGAAAAACTGCGCGCCGCCGCCCTGACCGTCTAACGCCTCCCGGCGGCCTGGCCACCGGTGGATGTGCGGATCTACCCTCGAATGCGTGGGTGGATCCAAGGGTCGTTCGTAAGCGGTTCGCTTACGTGATTGTCGTTTTGATCAGCGCGACGATGTGAGCGCGGGCCAAAAGTCAGCGAAATTCAGTCGGCCAGGTTCCCCGCCGGGGGGACGCCGACCGTGGCGATGCCGACTTATTCTCCAAGCGTCGCCGGGCGATCGGATCGGGCACACCCGGCGACTTCGCCCATTGCCAGGAGGAGGCCCGGATGAGCGACGTCCGCGACCAAGCGCACGTTGGAAGCGGCGGAAGTCTCATGACCCGGGTCCACGAAGACCAGGCCGACCCGCTACCAGGCGGCGGACGGGTGGACCGGCTGTTCGCCGAGACAGCCGCGGGCAACACCGCCAGCGTGGCCATGATCGACGCCGCTAGCGGCGCGACGTATCGCTACGCGGATCTGGCCGGGCGGGCAAGCGCGGTCGCGGCCGCGCTCGCCGAACGTGGCATCGGTCGCGGCGACTTCGTCGGCATCACGCTGCCGCGAAGCGGCGAGCTTGTCATCGCCATCCTCGGCGTGCTGACGGCCGGTGCCGCCTACGTGCCGCTCGACGCCAGTTACCCGGTCAAACGCCTCGGCGACATGATCGAAACGGCCGGGATCAGGCTGATCATCGGTGCGACGCCAGCCGAGCTAGCGGTACCGGTCATCGAGCTGCCCCGGCCCGACGCGGAAGGCGGATCAACCGCCGCCCGGGGAACCACAGCGGCGGCGGGCACGGGCGAGGACCCCGCCTACGTGATGTTCACCTCAGGCTCGACCGGTGTGCCCAAGGCCGTGGTCATCCCGCACCGGGCGATCGTCCGGCTTGTTCGTGGTGTCGACTACGTCTCGATGACGGCGCGCGAACGCTGGCTGCACTGCTCATCGCCCTCATTCGACGCGTCCACGCTTGAGCTGTGGGCGCCGTTGCTGAACGGCGGCTCGCTCGTGGTGCTGCCCGGCATGCCGACGGCGGCCGATCTCGGCAACGTGATGCGCCGCTTCGGTGTCACCTCGTCGTTCCTGACCACAGGGCTGTTCAACCTTGTCGTTGACACCGACGTCGAGGCGCTCCGCCCGCTCCGCCAGCTGGTCATCGGCGGCGAGGCGGCGTCGGCGAGCCACATGCGCAAGGCGCTGCGCGTGGTACCGACCGTCGTCAACGGCTACGGCCCGACCGAGAACACCACGTTCACTAGCAGCTACGTAACGCGCGAGGCGGCGCTGGTGCCGACGCCCGTGCCGATCGGCCGCCCTATCCCCGGCTCCACCGTGCACGTCGTCGACGCCTATCTCCGCGAGATGCCACCCGGCGCCGTGGGAGAGATCGTGACCGGCGGGCATGGCCTGGCGATCGGGTACGCGAACGCGCCCGCGCTGACCGCGGAACGGTTCGTGCCCAACCCGTTCGGGCCGCCAGGGTCGCGGCTGTACCGGACCGGCGACTTCGGCAAGGTCGACGCCGACGGCCTGATTCACTTCGCCGGCCGCGTCGATGACCAGGTAAAGGTGCGCGGCTTCCGGATCGAGCTGGGCGCGATCGAGCACGCGCTGCTGACTCATCCCGGCGTCAGCCAGGCGGTGGTCGCCGTGCACGCCGACCCGAGTGGCGACCGCCGGCTGGTTGGTTATACGGTTGGCACCGCCCAGCCCGCCGCTCTGACGGAGCACCTGCGCGGCCACCTCCCGAGCCACATGATCCCGGGCCAGTGGATCGCGCTTGACGCGATGCCGCTTGGCCCGACCGGCAAGGTCGACCGCGGGGCATTGCCCGCCCCGACGACCGGCGCCACCGGCCCGCAGTCGGCCGCGGGCGCCGCGCAAGACCTGCTCATCGCCTGGTACACCGAGTTGCTCGGGCTAACCGGAGTCAGCGAGGACACGGACTTCTTTGCCGTCGGCGGTCATAGCCTCTTCGCGGCGCGGCTGGTCGGCAGGGTCAAGGCGACCTTCGGCGTCGAACTGTCGCTGTCCGTGGTCTTCGAGAATCCGAGGATCGCCGAGCTGGCCACCGTCGTGGCGGTCGCAGGCAACCATCAGCCAAGCAACCATCAGCCAGGCAACCAGATCTGAAAGGGAGCAACTCGGTGGACACCGGTGGCGACATCTATGCCGTAGTGCGAAACGATGAAGAGCAGTACTCGATCTGGCCAGTCGGGCGCGACCTTCCCGCGGGGTGGCGGAAAAACGGGTTCAGCGGTCAGAAGGAGGACTGCCTAGCCCACATCGACGAGGTGTGGACGGACATCAGACCACTGAGCCTGCGGCGCGCCATCGAACAACAGACCGGCGCGAGCCAGTAAAAAGATGGCCGGGCTGACTCCGCGAGTGCCCCATCGTCGTCCCGAAGCTGGCGTTAGGGCGCGCAGATTATCAACACGCGGGTTTCGTTGTGCGGCACCTGCCTTTCCGGACCGCAGCGGCGGCCCGATGCTCGCCCTGGCGAGCGCGTGGCTCCTGACTGGTCTGGCCTGCCGGGCGGCGGAGCAGCGTGGGCCCCTAGCTGCTGCCGGGCTCTCGCTGCCCGGAACAGCGTGGGACCCTTGCCGTCGCCATAGCAGCAGCGTGGGCCCCTAGCTGCTGCCGGGCAGCAGCGTCGGGCCGGCGATGGGGCTACCTTGGAGTTCCACCCCGCCTGCGGGCCTCGCCGCCAGCGGAAGGCCCGGCCGCGGAGGGGGCGCGAGGCTAGGCGCTGGCTTTAAGGGTTACGGGCAGGCTGGTGATGCCGTTGAGGAAGTTGGACTGCAGGTGCAGTTCCTGGCCCGCTGACTCGATGGCGTCGACCTGGGCGATTAGCTGCTCGATCAGGATCTTCAGCCCGATCCGGGCGGATGGGTTGCCGATGCACCGGTGCGGGCCGACGCTGAACGCGATGTGCGGATTCGGCGACCGGCGTGGGTCGAAGACAAACGGCTCGGTGAATATTTCGTCATCCCGGTTGGCCGAGGCCAGCCACGCGCACACCAAGCCGCCCTCAGGAACGACATCGTCGCCGAGCTTGACCTCTTCCGTGGTCCGTCGCAGCAGGCCGTTGACCGGACTGGCCCAGCGCAACGCTTCTTCCACCGTGGTCGAGACGATCGAGCGATCGGCCTTTACTTGCTGCCAGATTTCCGGGTGCTGCAGCATCACCAGCATTAGGTGCGACGATGCCTGCGGGATCGTCGGGTTCGCGCCCATGATGAATGCGTAGCAGTTGACGAGCACGTCCTCGTCGGTCGCCCGCTTGCCGTCGAATTCCAGCGAGATAAGCAGCGAGATCAGGTCATCGGCCGGCTTTTCCCTACGCTGGGCGACCAGGTCGGCGAGCAGCGAAAATAGGTACACGTGCGCCATCCGCAGCGTGTTCGCATCAACGCCCGCCGAATAGAACGGGTCGTCGGGTGCCATGCTTGCGATCGTCCACCTGGCTACGTCCGCCCAGTATTTCTCGGGAATTCCGATGATCTCGCCGGTGACGGCCATGGGAATCGCGGTAGCGAGCTTGGCGAAATCTATCTGACCCTCGTCGACAGCGGCTTTGACCATTTCACCGACGCGCTGCTTGATCGCCTTTTCGTGCCGTTGCATCACGTACATCGACATTTGATGGGCCGTCGGAGTGCGGATCGTGCGGTGCTTGGGTGGGTCCATCAGGTGGATGGCCTTGCCCTTGGCGCTGTCACCGCCCAGCACGCTCAGCATCGTGCTGTATTCCGAGCTGAACCGCCGTGTGTCCTTCACGATGCGGACGACGTCCTTGTACTTGGTGACCGACCAGAACGGCGTGCCGTCGGGCGCCGCCTGCTTCCAGATCGGCGCCTGCGCGCGCAGCGTGCTCCAGACGGCATGCGGCTGGCCAATGCGATAAAAGTCAGCCGGGTAAAGGTCGATGTCGTCCAGCAGGACGGGTCCGCCTTCGAGGGTCTCCGACATCAGCATGTAATGTACTCTAATACCACCAAAGCCCGCCGGAAAAGAGTCAGTAGAAGGCTTTCGATGATTCATTCAAACGTTGTAAGCATTATGATTACAACGTCGTTTATCAGGTACTCATTTTATTAGACGCCGACGTTGTACGCTAAGATATGACCGCCGCGACGCGGCCGGCCCGGGTAGCCGGGCTCGTCGACCATCACGCCCACCTGCTCAAGGCCGCCGGAGGAATCCCGTACCCGTGGGAGGGAACCACGGTGCGCGAGTTCCACGAGCGAGTCTGGCGCGATCGCACCACTCCGATGGACGTGCCCGAGCCGGTGCTGACCGAGCCAGCCAACACCGACTCGGCCAGCGCGCTGGCCGCCCGGTTGCGGGCCGGGCTGGCGATGGCCGCGCAGGTCGGCCTCGTCGAGGTCACCGAGATGGGGATGCGCGACTGGTGCTACCTCGACGCGCTGACCAGCCTAAGCGAGCGCGGCCCGCTGCCGGTCAGGGTCAGGCTCTACCTGGCGAGCGGCCTGGCCGAGCAGGCGGGCATCGCCGACATCGCCGCCCGACGAGCCGACGCCAGCCCGTGGGTCAGGCTGGACGGCATTAAGTTCTACGCCGACGGCTGGCTCGTGCCGCGTACTTGCGCGGTCTGCCGCGACTTCGACGACACCGGCGGCAGTGGTCTGCTATTCACCGACAGCCAGACGCTGGCCCGCCGGATCGAGCCGTTCATCGCCGACGGATGGCGGATCGCCACTCACGCGATCGGCGACCTCGGCGCCTCGACCGTGCTCGACGGCTACGAGCTTGCCTGGGGACACGATCGGTCCGCGATCGCAGCGGCCAAGCCGAGGATCGAGCACGCGAGCATACTGTCGCCCGACCTCATCGACCGGATCGCCGCGCTCGGCGTGCAGGCGTGCATCCAGCCGTCGTTCGCCGTGACCGACGCCAGCCACGTGCCCGGCGCGCTCGGCCAGGATCGGGCGGGCACCGCCTACCCGTGGACCCGGCTAGCCGCGTCCGGTGCCAGCCTACTGGTCGGCACCGACTACCCGATCGAGGTGCTCGACCCACTGGTCGGCCTAGCCCGGCTGGTAAACGGACGGTCGGACCGGCCTGGGTTCGGCACCGAAGGCACGGCACCCGAGCACTCCAGGCTCACGATTGAACGCGCCTTCGGCCTGGGGTCGGACGAGACGGCTGGCAGCACCAACCTGTCGGCCGATCCCAGATCGCTCGACCCGGCCGAGCTTGACCAGGTCGAGGTGCTCGGAACCACCCCAGCGCCCTTCTAATTCAGCGGCGGAAAATTGCGTCGCGCCGGTCGCCCGGATTGCTAGTGTCCAGAGTCGTTGGTTCACTGGCAGCAGACGGCGGGGCCAGCGGCGCCGGCCCTGTTCCGGGCCGGGTCCGGTTCGCCGGCAACCTGCGCGCCTTGCCAGGAGCCAGCGCCTATGCCGTGATCGACTCCCGGCGGTTACTACGAACATCTGACTCAGGACTAGCTTGCCGTCCACGCGCAATGCCGAGTTCACCGATCCGCGGCTGGTCGTCGTTTACGACGCGGCGTACGGATGGTCGCACGACGATGACTTCTTCCGGTCCGTCGTCGACGAGACCCCGGCTGCCCGCGTGCTCGACCTCGGCTGCGGAACCGGTCGGCTCGCGCTCGCCCTGGCAGCCGCCGGACACGCCGTCACCGGCGTCGACCCGGCCGCCGCCTCGCTCGCCGCCGCCCGCGCGAAACCGGGCGCCGACCGGGTGACCTGGATCGAGGGAAGCTCGGAAGTTCTGCCCGACGCGGCCTTCGATATCGCGGTCATGACCAGCCACGTAGCCCAGTTCTTCGTCGCCGACGCGCAGTGGCGGCGCTCGCTCGCCGACCTCAAGCGAGCGCTCGTACCGGGCGGCAGGCTGACCTTTGACAGCCGCGACCCGACCGCCCGCAAGTGGGAGGACTGGAACCCGGCCGACTCGCGCCGCACGATTGCGCTGCCTGACGGCGGCCAGGTCAGGGCCTGGACCGAGGTGACCTCAGTAGTCGGCGGCGTCGTAGACTACGCGATCCACTACCTGATGCCAGCGGGCGAAGAACTGCTCACCCAGGGAACGCTGCGGTTTCGGACCGAGCAGGAACTGCGGACGTCGCTGCGGGAATCAGGATTCGAGGTCGAGCAGATCTACGGCGGCTGGAACCGCGAGCCGATCGGCGCCCCCGACGGCGAGTTCCTGGTAATAGCCCGAGTTCGCTAGCCAAAGCGGCCCGCGCCCGGCCCTGCGCCCGGCCCCGGCCCGCGATGGATTCGGGAATTCATCGCACCCTCGCCGTCCTCGCCCGCGATGGATTCGGGGATCCATCTGGGAAAACAGGTATGAATTCGGGGATCCATCGCACCAGACAGGCCTAGAGCTGCGGTGGATTCGGGAATCCATCTCAGGCGACTTTGGCGGGCTGGGCAATAGGCAGCCTGGGCGTCACCGGTAGTTGACGAATTGCAGGGCGATGTCGAACTCCTTGCCCTTGAGCAGGGAGATCACTTCCTGCAACTCGTCCTTCTTCTTCGATGAGACCCGCAACTCCTCGCCTTGCACCTGGGCTCTGACGCCCTTCGGGCCCTCGTCCCTGATGATCTTGGAGATCTTCCTCGCCTCGTCTTGCGAGATGCCTTCCTTCAGGCCGACGGCGATCCGGTACTCCTTGCCTGACGGCTTCGGGTCGCTGGCGTCGAGGACCTTGAGCGAGACCGACCGCTTGATCAGCTTTTCCTTGAAGACGTCGAGCACGGCGGCGGCCCGCTGCTCACTGTTCGCCCTGATTTCGATGTCCTGCTTGCCTGACCAGGCGATGGAAGCGCCGACACCGCGGAAATCGAAGCGGGTCCCGATCTCCTTGGCCGCCTGGTTGACGGCGTTATCGACTTCTTCGCGGTTTATTTTCGACACCACGTCGAAAGATGACTCGGCTGGCATGGCCCCTATCTTAGAGTGGGCACCCCACCAGTCAGCCAAAGCTTGATCACCTCGGCTGCCTGGTCGGCGACCGGATGACCGATCGGGCGGGTGACGAGGTCGCTGAGCGCGAACATGTCGAGCACCCGGCCCTGGTACAGCCAGTTCTGGGCGAGGGGCAGGTCGGCAGGCTGCTGCTCGGCGAAGGCGGAAAGGAACGCTTCGATGAAGGCAGACGGGTAGCCGGCCGCGAACCTGGCCATGTTGGCCGCGTCCGCGTACGGGCACCCGGAGAAGCTGAATTCCCAGTCGAGCACGGCCGTGACGCGCCATTCGCCGCCCACCCTGGTCGCCAGCACGTTCTTCGGGTTCATGTCCGCGTGCACGAGCCGGGCCTGATCGTCGATGGCGACAATGGCCCCGGCGTGCGCGGCGCACAGATCGGCCCAGGCGACTCGCCTGCCTCGGTCGATGCGAGCGTCCGGGGTCTTGTCCATACAGGTCATTGCGAACTCAGGCAACTGCTGCGACCACGGCTGCTCGGCGGCTACGGCGAGTTGGCCGTCGGCGAAGAAGCCCGGCCGGTCGAAGCTGACCCCGGCGATGCTCGCGGCAGCGCTACCCACCGCTGCGCCTAGCTGACCGACTTCGGGAACACTGATGGCGGGGTCAGCCAGCACGTCACTGACCGGCGCGCCCGCGACGTGCTCGATGACCATGATGGGCCTTGATTCGTCCCCGTCGGCCGGCAGGGTGAGCAGTACCTGGGGCACGGGAACGTGGTCGCGCGCCGCGACCATGACCGCGGCCTCGATGGCGGGGTCCGACCCGCCGAACCTGGCGACGACCGGCCCGTCGGCCAGGTTCAGCAAGCAAGTCTCGTGCGAGAACCCGCCAGCCAGCGTGCGCCAACTCGCGACCGGACGGCCGAGCGCCGCCGCGACGCGGGCCAACTCCGCAGGCTTCACGCTTAGAACGCTCCGATCCCGTCCGGGGTACCATAGGCCGAGTCAGCTCTCACGTGGTGGCCGGCCCTGCTTGCGCATCTCGCGCGCGTGGCCTGGCAGCCGACCCGCCTCCGCCAGCGCGCGGCGCAGCAGGAACTCGATCTGCGCGTTCGTGCTGCGAAGTTCGTCGGCTGCCCACCTGGCCAGAGCGTCGTGCACGGCCGGATCAAGCCGAAGCAGCAGGCTCTTGCGCTCGCTCACTGTGATGCCGTGCCCGCCGTCACGAGTACAGCGAGCCGGTGTTGACTACCTGCTGGGTGGCCTGCTCGCTGCAGAGCACGACCAGCAAGTTCGACACCATCGCGGCTTTCCGCTCCTCGTCCAGTTGGACGACCCCTTCTTCCTCGAGCCGCTGCAGCGCGAGTTGCACCATGCCGACCGCCCCCTCGACGATTCGCGCCCGCGCTCCGACGATGGCGTTGGCCTGCTGCTGGCGCAACATCGCCTGGGCGATCTCGGAAGCGTACGACAGCCTGGTCAGGCGCGACTCGATGATCTGCACCCCGGCCCGAGTGACCCGATCGGAGACCTCCTCAGACAGCCGCTGGGTGATCTCCTCGGCATTATCACGCAGCGACAACGCACCGCTGCCGCGAGTATCGTACGCATAGCTCGACGCGATGTGCCGGACGGCTGTCTCCGTCTGGAACGCTACGAACCGGGTGAAATCATCGACACCGTAAATCGCCTTAGCCGTGTCCTGCACCAGCCACACCACCACCGCGGCGATCTCGATCGGGTTGCCGTCGGCGTCGTTGACCTTCGCAAGCGACGTCTCAAGGTTCCTGACCCGCACCGACACTGACCGCCTCTCGCTGAACGGGTTCACGCAGTGCAGCCCCGGCGTCCTGATCGTGCCTCGGTACCGCCCGAAAAGCTGGATCACGCGCCCTTCGCCCGCGACCACAGGCGTGAGGCCCCGGAACGCGAACGCGGCGGCGACGAGGACGACGGCGCAGGCCCAGATCAGCGCGGTCGACCCGGCACCAGATGTCAGTTTCTTGTGGAAGACCAGCAAGGCGACCGCCGCCAGCGTCGCCACCACGCTGATCATGAGGACCGGTATGCCAGGAGCAGAACGCGCCTCGTACTCGGTCCATACCCTGGCAACCGGCTGTTGTGCTTGGGTTGAATCCTGTGTAGTCATCTGGACCACCTTCGGTTTGACCGCTAGATACCACATGCCTATCATAGTGATATCAGTTTAAGAAGCAACCCCCGAGCGACCGGACGGGCCGGCGCGGCAGACGAGGAAGGCGCGATGGCGGCAAACCAAGACGGAATGCTCGAATTGAACGGCCTGCGGCGCAAGTTCGGCGACGTGGTGGCCCTAGACGGGCTGAGCTTCACGGTGCCGCCAGGGCAGGTGTTCGGCTTTCTGGGGCCGAACGGCGCAGGCAAGACGACTGCGATGCGCGCCATCGTCGGTGTCACGTCACTCGATGGCGGCACCGTCCGGTGGAACGGCGAGCCGATCGGCGAGCGGGCGCGCCGCCGGATCGGCTATATGCCGGAAGAACGCGGCTTGTACCCAGCGATGAAGGTGCTCGAACAGCTTGAGTACCTGGCTCGGCTGCATGGGCTGAGCCAGGAGGAAGCACGTTCGGCGGCGCGGCACTGGACCGAGCGGCTTGGTCTCGGGGGGCAAGGTCTGCTGAAGACAGAGGCGCTGTCGCTCGGCAACCAGCAGCGCGTGCAACTCGCGGCCGCGCTTGTGCACGATCCCGAGTTGCTCGTCCTCGATGAGCCGTTCTCCGGCCTTGACCCGGTCGGGGTCGACGCGATGAGCGCCGTACTCACCGAGCGTGCGGCGGCCGGGGTCACCATGCTGTTCTCCAGCCATCAGCTTGACCTGGTCGAGCACCTGTGCACGTCGGTCGCGATCATTCACCACGGGGCGCTGGTCGCCCACGGCACAGTCGATGACCTGTCCAAAGGCGGTCCGCTGCGGATCTCGGTCAGAGTTGCCGGTGTTGATCAGGCGCTGTGGACCAGCCAACTTGGAGACGTCGCCGAGGTACTGGCTGTGAAAGGCGGCACCGCGACGCTGTCGCTTGCCAGCAGGCAGGACGCGCAGGCCGTGCTCGACGTCGCCCGGCGGGCCGGACCCGTCGAGCAATTCGGCTTCGAGCGGCGCCGGCTATCGGAGGTTTTCCGCGATGCGGTCGGCGCTGACGTCGACGACCTTGCCCACGCGCCGAAATCCGACCTGATGGCCCAGTGGGCCGCGAACGCCGCCCAAGCACAGGAGGCAGGACGATGAGCAGGAATTGGTGGAGCCTGGTCTGGCTTGTCGCTAGGCGCGAAATCAACGACAGGACGCGGGCCAAGTCCTTCTGGATCGCGTCAATACTGCTGCTGGTCGCCGTTGCGGCCGGAGCCATCCTCCCGGCGCTGCTCCATGGTCATCACAGCACCGCGCGGGTGGGTATCGTGGGCGGCCCGGCCGCCGCGCTGGCGGCGACCGCACGAGAGGCCGGCCGGATTTCCGGTACGACCGTGACCGTTGTCCCGCTACCGGACGTGGCCACAGCGAAGGCGGAATTGCGATCGGGAAAGATTGCCGCGGCGCTGGTCGGCGATTCCGAGGTGCTCATCAAGCAAGCTTCGTTCAACGCTGGCGCCGGAACACTTTACGGCGCGCTATCTCAAGTCGGCGGCTTGCAGAAGCTCTACGCCCAACTGCCGCCGGCCGCGGCGACCGGGATCGCCAGGCACGGAATCGCGCTGCCGGTCCACGGGCTGTCGCCGCCCGGCCGCGGACTGGCCAGCCGGATCACCGGCCTGTCCGTGGCGATCCTGATCTACATCATCATCCTGACCTACGGCATCAGGATCACTATCGGCGTCTGCGAGGAGAAGACGAGCCGGGTGGTCGAGGTGCTGCTGACCACGTTGCGCCCGGTTCAGTTGCTGGCCGGCAAGGTCATCGGGATGGGACTGCTCGCTCTCGCCCAGATCGCCGGGATGGTCGGCCTGTACCTGGCGCTCGGGCACGCGGTCGGCTCAGCGGAGATCCGCGGTGCGTCCACCAGCGTGGTCCTCGCCGCTGGGCTTTGGCTGGTGCTCGGCTATGCGTTCTACTGCACCGCCTACGCGGCCGCCGGCTCCCTGATCTCGCGTCAGTCGGATGCCTACAACGCGGCGATTCCGCTGCAGATACCGCTGATCCTGGCCTACGTGCTGACCAACACCGTGGTATATGCGTCGAGCGTGAACGCGTTCTACCACGTGCTCGCGTTCATACCGTTCACCGCGCCGGTCGCTATGCCAGTCCTCGTGGCCGTAGGCGACGCGCCGGTCTGGCAGGTCGCGGTCTCGGCCGCGATCAGCCTGGCGGCAACAGTCTGGATGGCCCGGATAGCCGCCACGATCTACTCACGCGCGATCCTGCGCACCGGAACCCGCCTCAAGGTCCGGCAGGTCCTGCGAGCCGCCGCTTAGAGGCGCGTCAGCAGGTTGTAGTTCCAGACCAGGACCGTGTACCGGCCGACGTGGTAAGTGCGGGCGGGCGGGCCGAACGTCATCCGCACCCAGCTGACCGGCAGGTAGTGCTCGTTGGTGGGCGGGACGGCGAGCAGCGCGACGAAGCTGGCCCGGTGCGAGTCCGGGTCGTACCAGGAGTTCTTGGACTCCCAGCGGTACGGGATCAGGTGCGTTGGCCCGGTGGTCAGCGCCCTGATCTGAACCTGGTTGCGGCTGGCCAGCGTCACCGCGTTGGCCTGCCAGTAGTTAGCCAGGCCATACCGGTAGCCGCGAGCGGTCAGCCACGTCGCTAGCTGGCCGTCGGCGGACGGGGCGGTCGCCTGGCTCACGTTGGCGGCGAGCGTGAGCGCGTAGCCAGCTAGCACGACCGCGGCCGCCGGCACCAGCTTGGCCGCCGGCAGCCGGTCGGCCGCCAGCCGGCCGGCCAGCACCGCGCCGAACGGCAGGACGGCGGCGATCTCCCTGGTCGTGGCGAGGTTGGCCGCCTGCACGCCAACCAGGTACGCAGCGACGATGATCGCAGTCCCGGCGACGAGCAAGTCGACGACCAGGTCGTCAGTCCTGGCGAAATGCCGCACCCCGCGGCCGAACGCCCATGCCGCCAACGCCAGCCCGGCCAGATGCAACAGCACGAGCGCGGTGCCAAACGAGAACGTGCTCCCGAGGAAGTTCGCGCCGAACAGCAGCAAGATGCCCTGCACAGTCAGCCAGACGCGCGAAGTCATCTGGGCCGCCGCCCCGAACGCGTTGGGCGCCGAGGCGACGTGGTATCCGCCGAACGACCCGATGAGCGCGGGCGCCTTCAGCCCAATGGCGGTCGCCACCAGCGCGGCGACGATCAGCGACAACTCGAACCACACCACGGACAGCCGCCCGCGCCGGCAGACCACCTCGGCGTATGCCCGCGTCGAGGCCACGGCTAGCAACGGGGCGATGCCGATGTACAGCACCACCGGGTCGGCGATCAGCGCCCAGGCGAGCAACCCGCCGACCGCGAGCGGCACCCAGGGCCGCCGACCAGCCCGGTCCATGATCAGCCAGGCCAGCAGCACGGGCACGGTAGTTCCGACGTGATCGGATTGCAACATCAGCACGGAGACGCCGGAGCCAACCTGCGGTGACAGCATGATGCCCGCGGCCACCACCAAGCGCAGCGCGGCCTGCCGGCCGGTGGTGCTGCCCTTCGCCAGCAACGCCGCCGCGAGCACCAGCACGGTATAGGTCAGCGCCCCGGCAATGTTCACCACGTCGCCGGTAAGCCCGTGAACCCACTCGACCAGCATGTATTCCGGCAATTCGGTAGTATAAAACGAAACGTCAGAAAGCGCCCAGCCATGCAGCAAAACATTTCCGTGCAGCATGTCCCACGCCTGCAGCGCGTTGGCCGCGCCATCCGACGTAGGCGCGACCGTCAGCGACTCCCGCAAATAGCAAGTAAACAAACCCAAGCCAATAGCAACAACGGCGGCAGAAAAGAAGAATCGGCGCGACCTTCGAAGCCGGAAGGAGCAAATGAACACGGCGCATCTCTCCTGGGTCTTCACGGCCGCTGCCGCTGCATTAGCGGCAATCACGCTGGCCGTCCCGGCAACGGGCACCGCATCCGCGCTGGCCGATCCGCCCGCAGGAGTCACGCCAAGATCGGCCGACATGGGGGGCGCCGGCTCGGGCATCCTGCAATACCTGTTCGACCAGTACGGCCATGACTACAACACCACGGTATCGGCCAAGGCACCGCACCTGTACAGCTTCGACGCCATAGACCACGCGCGTTCTTATCGCGGACGGTTGCCCACCGACCCGGCGACACCTGGGCAACGCCGCGAGTCACCGACGCACGACGCAGCCTCACCACAGCCGCGCGATCTACACCTGCGAAGTCAACAACTGGACCCGGGTCGGCGGCAAGAACGCCGGGCGAGAGGCTGCGCGGGGGCCTGGTGGCTAGCACACTGGATTCAGCGAAGCCGGTTTCAGCAGCCTCGCGCCGAACCCGGGCTTCCACAGGAGCTGATGACCGCCGCGACCTCAAGGGTGTGCTCGGGAAGGCCAGCCGGGTACCAGCCGCGGCGAGCACCGGGCTGCGGGGTGCCTGCCGGTACCGCCGCCAGAGCCCCGCCACACCCCCTGGCGGCACGCCGGCCCGGCCCGCGCCCCCCTGCACGCCCGCACGGCTCTTGGTCATCAGCGACACCGAGAACTTCCGGGTCCGGGTGGTGGCGACCCATTCGGGCACCTTCTACGGCCAGGCCATGACCGCCGGCGACATCTACACCGTGGCCGGTGACGGGACGACCGGGTTCTCCGGGGACGGCGGCCCGGCCACGAAGGCCGGGCTCAGCTCCCCCGGCCATGTCGCGGTCGACCAGCACGGCAACCTCATCATCCCCGACAGCGGTGACAACCGGGTGCGGGTGGTGCCGGCCACCTCCGGCACCTTCTACGTGCCTTGCCGGACCGCGGCGGCTGGCGCTCGTCCTGGCGACCGCGCAGGCTCCCGGCTGGCCTGGCCTGCCGGGCGGCGGAGCAGCGTGGTCCCCCGGCTGCTGCCGGGCTCTGGTGCCTGGAGCAGCGTGGGACCCTGGCTGTCGTTCTGGCGACGTCGTGGGCCCCTAGCTGCTGCCGAGCTCGCGGCCGAGGAACTCAACGACCCCGAAATTCGCCGCGAGCAGGAGCGAACCGCTTTGGCCCACGCGGTTGCGATGCGGGTAATCGGCTCCCGCGTCGAGCACCAACTGTCGCAGACAGCCCTTGCTCACATGGCATGCATCAGTCAGCAGTCGCCCGGCCTCCACAGCGCGGAGTCAGCACCACACCGCCGTTCGACCTGACGCTCCGACCATCAGGCACACCTCGTTGTCGATAGGCGCGCAACGCCATGGTATACACTGTCGGTAGCTATCAATTGAGGAGAGGACATGGCGGATACGGCGATCGCGCGGCTCTTCATGCATGGCAGGAGTCAGGCTGTCCGACTACCTAAGGAATTCCGACTGCCGGGTGACCGTGTCCGCGTCCGGCACGTGGGCAGCGGCGTGCTGCTGGAGCCGATCGCATCCGACGTCGACGCGTGGTTCGCGGAGCTTGACCGCTTCGCGGAGGTACCACTGCTCGACGAAGGCAGGAGTCAGCCGGTTACGCCCACCGGCGAGGACATCTTCTGATGAATTTCCTCCTCGACACTAACGCTGTGGTGGCACTACTGCGGAACAAGCCCGCCGAGGTTCGGGAAAAATACCGGAAGGCGGAATCGTCGGGAGATTATCTAGCTGTTTCATCCGTCGTCTTGTTTGAGCTGTGGTACGGAGTCGAGAAGAGTGATCGGGTCCGGGAAAATACGGAACGTCTCCGGATATTGCTTTCCGGCGAACTGGACCTAGTCGACTTCGACGACGAAGATGCCCAGACCGCGGGTAGGGTGCGCGCCGAACTAGAGAAAGCAGGCACCCCGATCGGGGCCTACGACGTGCTAATCGCTGGCCAAGCGCTTCGCCGTGGGCTGACCGTCGTCACTGCGAACACCTCCGAGTTCAGTCGGGTAAACGGCCTGAGCTGGGAAGACTGGACAAACTGACAACTTCAGACGTTGAACCGGAATTCGACGACGTCGCCGTCGCGCATTATGTAGTCCTTGCCTTCGATCCTGGCCTTGCCGGCGGCCCGGGCCGCCGGCAAGGAGCCGGCCGCCATCAGGTCATCGAACGAGACGATCTCGGCTTTGATGAACCCGCGCTGGAAGTCGGTATGGATCACCCCGGCCGCTTCGGGTGCGGTCGCGCCTGCCCTGATCGTCCAGGCCCGGGCTTCCTTCGGTCCGGCGGTCAGGAACGTGGCGAGCCCGAGGGCACCGAACCCGGCGTGCGCGACCTGGTCGAGACCCGGCTCGCCGAGGCCGAACTCAGCCTGCAGTTCGGCCGCTTCTTCGGGGGACAAGGCGGCGAGTTCAGCTTCGGTCTTGGCATCGAGGAACACCGACTCGGCCTGGCGCTACCAGCTTGGCCAGCCGGTCGCGCAGCGCGTCGTCGGCAAGTTCGGAATCGCTCATATTGAAGACGAACAGGAACGGCTTGGCGGTGAGCAGGTGCAGGTCACGCAGATGCGCCAAGTCGATGCCGGCGCTGGCCGCTCCGGCGAACAGCGTGGTCCCGCTGTCGAGTAGCTCCTGCGCCTTGACCGCGGCATCGGCTGCCGAAATTTTCTCCTTATCTTTGGCGAATTTTGCCTCTTTGGCGAGTCGCGGCAGAGCCTTTTCCAGAGTTTGCAGGTCGGCCACCACCAGCTCGATGGCAATTGTCTCGATGTCGCGCTCGGGCGAGATGTCGCCATCTACGTGGCTCACGTCGGCGTCGGCGAAGACCCGCACGACCTGGCAGATCGCGTCGGTCTCGCGAAGGTGGGTGAGGAACTGGTTGCCCACGCCCTGGCCGGTCGACGCGCCGCGCACCAGCCCAGGGACGTCGACGAACCTGACCGTGGCCGGGATGATCTTTACGGAGTCGTAGAGGCTGGCCAGGGCTGGCAGCCGTGAATCGGGTATGCCGACCACGCCTACGTTGTGCTCGGTGGTGGCGAACGGGTAGTTCGTTGCCGCCACGGTCGCTCGGGTCAGCGCGTTGAACAAGGTGGACTTGCCGACGTTCGGCAGGCCAGCGATTCCGATCTCAAGGCTCACCCCGGCGAGTTTACGGGCTTCGCGGAGTGTCGGACCCAGGTGGAAGTATGGCGAGGCATGAGTTCGATCTTGCTACTCGTGGGACTGCTCGTGGGGGCTGGGCTGGGCGCCGTGATCGGGTATCTGTACGCGCGCAGCCGACTGGTCGGCGCGACGTCCGAGCTTGCCGCCCAGGCCAGCGCCGCGCAGGAGCGGGCGAAGGCGGCCGCAGACCGGGCTGCGCTCGTCGACCAGGCCGCGTCGGAGCGCGCCGAGTTGATCGACGGCTACCTGGCCGAGCGCTTCCAGGCGCTGTCGGCGCAGGCCCTGGACCAGAGCCAGCAGCGGCTGATGGAGTTCAGCGAGATCCGGTTGCGCGCGGCGAACCTCAGCGCGGCCAGCGAGCTTGACTCCCGGCGCAACGCCGTCGAGCAGCTTGTCGAACCGCTCAAGCTCACGCTGACCCGGGTCGAGGCACAGTTGCGCGAGAGCGAGGCGGCCCGGCAGATCTCACACGCGGCGCTGACCGAGCAGGTGAAGTTCGCTATCCAGACCTCGGATCAGCTTCGTGCGCAGACCCAGGCGCTGGTCACCGCCCTGCGGCGACCAGAAGCGCGCGGCCGCTGGGGCGAGATGCAGCTTCGCCGGGTGGTCGAACTGGCGGGCATGAGCGCCCGGTGCGACTTCGACGAGCAGGTCACGGTGCCCGATCGCAGGCTGGACGAGCATGGCGGTGCGGTGCTGCGGCCGGACATGGTGGTCAGGCTGGCGGGCGGCAAGAATATCGTTGTCGACTCGAAGGTGTCGCTCGCCGCCTACCTGGAGGCGGCCGAGGCCGTCGCCGATGAGGTGCGCGACGCCCGTCTCGGGGCGCACGCCCGGCACCTGAAGGAGCACGTTGACCAGCTAGCGGCGAAGAGTTACTGGTCAGCGCTGAGCCCGGCCCCGGAGTTCGTGGTGCTGTTCATTCCCGGCGAGGCTTTCCTCGCGCCGGCGCTTGAGCACGATCCAGGCCTGCTCGAGTACGCGATCGGGCGAAGGGTGCACATCGCGACGCCGACCACGCTGGTCACGATGCTGCGGACCGCCCAGTACGCCTGGCAGCAGGCGGCGCTGTCGGAGCACGCGCGGGCGGTGTTCGACCTGGGGCGGGAGTTGTACGAGCGGCTGAACGGCCTCGGCGGGCACGTCGACGCAGTCGGCAAGGCACTGACCAACGCGGTGACCGCCTACAACCGCGCGGTCGGCTCGCTGGAGAGCCGTGTACTCGTGACCGCCCGCAAGCTCAACCAGCTCGGCGTGACCGACGCCGAACTCGATCAGGCCCGTCCGGTAGAGGCCTCCGTCCGCTCCCTGGCCGCCCCCGAGCTGGTAGCCGAATAAGCGCCAAGCACAGCGGCACAGCGGCACAGCGGCACAGCGGGAACGACTGTTATTGCTCTCGGCGCTCCTTAGGCACGACGTAGGTGCCGCGCCCGTGCACGGTGACTATAAGCCCGCTCTCGCGAAGCAGTTGCATGGCCTTGCGGATAGTGCTGTAAGCAACCCCGTACTCCTCTGCTAGCTCACGTTCTGGCGGCATCCGCCTGCCACCGGCCAGCTCAGTTACCTCAATGCGGCCGGCGATGTGCTCGGCAACCTGGACGTACGTGAGCCGCATCGGATCCGGAGTGAACGGCGCCACCGTCATGCATTTGAGCGTAGAGGTCACAGGACCAGCATAGAGCTTCCAGAGCTTCTCAAAGCACTGCTATGGTCTAGTAGCAGAGGCACCACCTTCGCATAGTCAGGCCAGGATGCCGGTTAGGACCGAAACGGATGCGAGTAGACCTAGTTGATCTTGAATGCGCCCCGGTTTCCGTGATCGTCACCCCGACGCTGCATGGCTGCTCCCCCACGCCTAACGTATGGCTCGGTTTAGAGGGCATACGATTGCCGGGCGGGAGGCTGCAGGCTAGCTCGTCTGGGAGGGCAAGCGGGATGGCCGATGTCACCATCACGGTCGCGCTGGAGGGCGAGGACATATCGCTCGCCAGTTTCGTCACGGCGGTGTCCGCTCTGGATGAGCTGCTTGGCGCTCTTGCCGCAGAGGTTGCCGGTGACTCAACGATGACCTGGAATGTCGAGTCCCTTGAGGTCGGCAGTGCTATCGCGACTGTCAGGGGCCGTGTCGTAGCAGGTAGCCCGGATGGGCCGGAGCGCGTCAGCGCTGCCTACGAATCCGTCGGGGCTGCCTTGGCGCAGCGCCAGCCGATTCCCTACTCACTCGGAGTGCAACGACCCGCCGGCCGTCTGGCCGCACTGCTTCAAGATCATGTAGTTGCTATCCGGCTGGAGACTCCGCAGCGCGACTTCACTATCGCGGCGGTGCCACGCCCAGTTCAGGCACCAATAAGTGCCATGCGACCAGGTCTGGGAGCGGTCGGGGGCCGTATCGAAACTCGGAGTCAGCGCGGAAAACTTCGCTTTATCTTGTATGACATCGTCGATGACAAGGCGGTCGCCTGCTACCTGGACCAAGGCAACGAGGGCATGGTTCAGCAACTCTGGGGTCGGCGGGCGATCGTGGAGGGCGAGGTTCGAAGAGACCCGCTGACCGGACGTCCGACCGCGATCCGTCGCATAACGGCGGTGACTCCGGTGCCCGAACTCGGCCCGAGCGATTGGCGCGACGCGCGGCGCGCACTGCCGTGGGACGGCATCCCAGCCGAGGAAGCCATTCGGCAGGTGCGCGATGCCTGGTAGGGCACCTTTGCGCAGTTACTGGGATTCTTGCGTCTTCCTGGCCTGGATCAAAGGAGAACCGGATCGCTTCGACCATGTAGATGCGCTCATTGAGAACGCCGCTGCGGGCCAGTTGGAAATAATTACCTCCGTTCTGTCGATTACCGAAGTGGCGCTTGCGGCTCCGGCCCGAGATCCTGGCGCAACGGCGTGGGACGCGTTGAAGAAGATAGATAACCTCTGGGTGCCGCCATCCCCGGTTAAGCTGGCCGAGTACCATCAACTCGTAGCGATGGACGCCCGTGACCTCATGCGAAAGGCAGCTATCGACGGTTGCTCACTCAAGCCGCCCGATGCCATACACCTGAGCACGGCTGCGCGAATACGCTGCGATGAATTTCTGACCTACGACAAGCTGTCAGCCTTCGCGTCGCTTATCGGCGTCCCCGTCAAAGAGCCGTATTCACCAAGTCTTCCTAGTGGCTAACTGGCGGCGGAGGGCGTGCGGGAGGGCGAACGTGACGGTTTCGCGGACCGCTTCGACCTCATCGACGGTGTCAAAACCGGCTTCGGCGAGGCGTTCGAGCACTTCGTCGACTAGGTTCTCGGGAACCGAGGCCCCGCTGGTGACGCCGATGGTCGTCGCCGACTTAAGCCACGCGGGGTCAATGAGACTGGCGTCGTCGACCAGGTAAGCGGCCGGAACGCCGGCTTCGTGCGCGACTTCGACGAGGCGCACTGAGTTCGACGAGTTGGCGGACCCGACGACGATCACCAGGTCGGACTCGCTGGCGAGCTGCTTGATGGCGACCTGCCGGTTCTGCGTGGCGTAACAGATGTCGTCGCTGGGCGGGTCGATGAGCTGAGGGAACCGCTCACGCAGGGCGGCGACCGTCTGATTCGTCTCATCAACGGACAGGGTGGTCTGGGACAACCACGCGACCTTCGCCGGGTCGGCTACCTCAATCCGGGCGGCATCTTCTGGGCCATCGACGAGTTGGATGTGCGCGGGCGCCTCGCCGGTGGTGCCGATGACTTCCTCGTGGCCTTCGTGGCCGATCAGCAAGATCTCGTAACCCTGGGAGGCGAAGCGGCGCGCCTCGTTGTGCACCTTGGTCACCAGCGGGCAGGTCGCGTCGATCGTGCGGAGGCTCCTGTCCTTGGCCTCCTGGTGCACCTCGGGCGCGACTCCGTGTGCCGAGAACACGACAATCGCGCCCTCGGGTACTTCATCGGTCTCTTCGACGAAGATCGCGCCGCGCTTCTCCAGGGTCCTGACCACGTGCGTGTTATGCACGATTTGCTTACGGACGTAGACCGGAGCGCCGAAGCGTTCAAGCGCCTGCTCTACGGTCTGGACAGCCCGGTCGACGCCGGCGCAGTAGCCGCGCGGCTTCGCAAGCAGGACTCTCCTGGTTGGCTTGGACATGTCATCCATGTTAGGCGACGCTCGAACAGGGCGAACTGGGCGCGGGCGATAGCGGCGATGCGACACGATGGCGGATGACGGGTGCGCGAAGGCGCGAGGAGGGGGTCATGGTGCGATTGCCGGAACCTAACCAGCAGATCAGGCTTGCACCAGTACGGGTATTGCGAGCCGTGTTCTCCGGAGTTGGGCAGTTGCTGATGGCGGCTGACCGGCTGCGAGAAGAAGACGCCGAACAAGCTCGCGAAACCCGCGACGAGCAGCAAGACCCGCTCGCGACCTGGGACGGCCGTCTATCGTCGTCGGTCAGGCTGATCCCGCCCACGGGCGACGATCCGGACTTGAGCCCGCCCGCCCGCGCCAAGCCGGATTCGAGCCCGCCCGCCCGCGCCAAGCCGACCGCGAGCCGGCCCGCCCGCGCCAAGCCGACCCCGGCTAAGAAGGCGAAGCAGGCTGAGCCGGCCGACGTCAAGCGAGCCAAAGCGACCAACGCCAGCGGCAGTCGCAAGTCCGGACGCTCGAAGACAGTGGCCGAGCCGTCGAAATTCAGGTCACTCGACCTGACCGGCAACGTCCGCATGCTCTCCGGAACCGAAATCGCCGACATGGCCGCCGACGAATTCGAGCGGAGCGCGGCCGCCCGGCCGAACCCGCCCGCTGCGGAGTCCGACCCGATCAGCGGGACCGCCGACACGGCGACGCCGCCTTGGTCGCAGGCCGCGCCCTCCTGGTCATCGTGGTCGACGGGCGCGGAGGCGACCGCCCTAGACCCCGCGGCGGCCGCAGGCCCGTCTTCGGCCGCTGTCGATCTTCCGATCACCGGCTACGACGAGCTTTCGCTGCCCTCGCTGCGGGCCAGGCTCCGGAATCTCGACGCCGACCAGCTTGCTGTCCTGCTGGCGTACGAGCGATCCCACGCCAACCGGGAGGACGTTGCCACGATGTTTGAGCGCAGGATCGCCAGGCTCGCCGAGACCCAAAACCGAGCCGGAGCGCAGGAGTGACCCGGATACCGTCCGATGGCACTTGACACCAGCGCCGAGTCTCCGATCCCGGTTCGCACCGTGTTGCGGCTGGTCGGTGACTGGATCGGCCGCCTGGGCCGGGTCTGGGTCGAAGGCCAGATCGCCGAGTTGAATAAGCGAGGCAACGCGGTCTTCCTGACGCTGCGCGATCCGGTGGCCGCGGTCTCGGTGCGCGTGGTCTGCCCGCGTCAGGTCTTCGAAAGCGCCGAGCCCGCCGCCGCGAACGGTGCCAGGGTCGTCGTCTGGGTCAAACCCGACTTCAGCATGGCCAGGGGCGCCTTCACGCTCAGCGCCATCGAGCTTCGGGCGGTCGGCATCGGCGAACTGCTGGCCCGGCTCGAACGGCTGCGGCGATCGCTGGCGGCCGAGGGCTTGTTCGCGCGCGAACGCAAGCGACGGCTGCCGTTCTTGCCCGGGAAAGTCGGCCTGATCTGCGGCCGTGACTCCGCAGCGGAACGTGACGTGCTCCAGAACGCCGCGCGCAGGTGGCCAGCCGTGCGGTTCCGGGTCGAGCAGGTAGCGGTGCAGGGCACGTTCGCCGTCGAGGAGGTGACCTCGGCGCTGGCTATGCTGGACGCCGATCAGAGCGTCGAGGTGATCATCATCGCCAGGGGCGGCGGTTCGATCGAGGATTTGCTGCCGTTCTCCGACGAGACGCTGGTCCGCGCCGTGGCAGCGAGCCGCACGCCGGTGGTCAGTGCGATCGGCCACGAGCAAGATGTCCCGCTGCTCGACCTCGTCGCCGACGTGCGCGCGTCCACGCCAACCGATGCGGCGAGGCGCGTCGTACCCGACATCTCTGAACAGCTAGCGATCATCGCCGAGCTTCGTTCCCGGGCCAGGCGGCAGCTTGCCGGGCGGCTGGATCGGGAGAACGCCTGGCTGACCGGCATCAAATCCAGGCCGGTGCTGGCGAATCCGAGAGCCGAGATCGACCGGCGACACGAGCAGGTGCTCGCGCTGGCCGAGCGAGCGAGGCGCTGCCTGGCCGCTGGCCTTGATCGCGCTGACGCCGACCTCGTGCATACCCGAGCGCGACTGATCGCGCTATCTCCGGCTGCCACGCTGAGCCGTGGATACGCGATTATTCAACGCGACGACACGACTGTTGTGCGATCGGCTGATGACGTATCTTCGGGCGAGACACTCCACGTCCGGTTCGCCGCTGACCAGCTAACTGTCACTGTAAGCAGCTAACCGACTACGTTACCGGCAGGTCACCATAGCGCGCCGTATCACTCACTGTGCGTGGCGTTTCCCAGCGCTGGCCTTTGGCGAAAACTAAGCTAGCTTGCAGTAAACATCGAATGGCGACTATCCGCAGCCGGGGTTATCGGCGTCATGAACACCGTGAGCCGAGTTCGCTGACACCCCGCGGACCGCGTGTCCGGGGCCTCGGCCAACGTCGATAGACGATGTGCGCAAGATCAGCTCAGGGAGGGCAAGTCGTGCTGGTGCGGTCAACCTCAGCCGAGATTGGCGACTCGGGGACCGCGGACCAGACGGCCGAAGCGAGCGAGAGCGACGCCCCGGCAACCGACCGTCCCGCCGCGGACATCACTGAGCCAATCGCCCGGGTGACCGACGCCGAAGCAGTCACCCCGGCCATCACGACCAGCGAGGCCGGAGTTCAGACGACGACGCTGCCGAAAGTCGAGGCGAGCCCCGCCGACGCGGACCCCGTCGAGGCGGACCTCGGCGAGGACAAGAAGTCTTGGCGGGCACCCGGCCTGGACGGCGTTCGAGCGCTTGCGGTGCTCTCGGTGCTCGGTTTCCACGAAGGCCTGTCGTGGCTGCCAGGCGGATTCCTCGGCGTCGATGTGTTCTTCGTGCTGAGCGGCTTCTTGATCACCGACATCCTTGCCGCGAAATTTGGCCGGGACGGCAAGGTCGGCTTGCGCATGTTCTGGCAACGACGGGCGCGGCGACTGCTGCCCGCCCTCGGCGTGATGCTGCTCACCGTGACGGCCGCCGTCACCGTGCTCGAACCCAGTCAGCGCGGCACGCTACCGCCGGCCCTACTCGGGGCGGTCACCTATACGAGCAACTGGTGGCAAGCCTTCGCCCACGTCTCCTATTTCTCGCTCTACGGGCCACCGCCAGTTTTTCAGCATCTATGGTCACTGGCCGTCGAGGAGCAGTTCTATCTGATCTGGCCGCTCATACTCACCGCGGTCCTGCTCGGAGTGCGCAACCGGGCTCTGCGCGTATCGTTCGCGTGGGCGGCTGCGGCGGCGTCCGCGTACGTCATGTTCGCGGTCTACGTGCCGGGCAAGGACCCGTCGCTGGTCTACTACGGCACGGACACGCACGCCAGCGCGCTGCTGATCGGGGCGGCGCTGGCCCTGACCTGGCCCCTGGCGAAGGTCGCGGCCGCGGCAGCCAGGCTGAGACTGAGCTTTGACATAGTCGGTGCGATCGGGATGCTCGTCTTGGCCTGGGCGGCCTGGCGCTTCTCCGGCGCGGACCCGTTCGTGTACCCGTTCGGCCTGCTCATCGCCGCGCTCGCGGCGGGCGGGCTCGTGCTGGCCGCCGCAGCTCCCGGCCGGATCGCGGCGCTGCTCTCCTGGACTCCGCTCCGCTGGCTCGGCGTTCGTTCTTATGGCATCTATTTGTGGCACTGGCCCGTTATCGCGATCACCGTCGGCATCGACCCGCGCGGCGCGAGCACTCTTGGCGCCCGCGTCATCGACGCCATCGTGCCGATCGGGCTCGCAGCAGCATCTTGGCACTGGCTTGAAGAACCGATTTTGCATAACGGATTGCGGGCCGAACTCAAGCGGCGAGGCCAACTGCTGCTGCACGCGCCCAAGGCCCTGCTGCGGACGCCGGTGACCACCGGACCTGCTGTGTTCGGCGCGGTAACCATGCTCGCGGTGGCCTGCACGGCCGGCTACGGCCTTGCTAACACCCACACCGGACCTACGCTGGCCCAGCAGATCAACCACGACGCGCAAGTGATCTCAAGTACCCAGCAGCAGACGCCGACGGCCACTGCGTTCACCACCGGCCAGGCCGAGCCGTGGTGGCTGAAGGCCGGAGCCGGCGTCGGGCCCTACCGGCCGAACCGGCATGGACGCGGACCCAAGCCGATCCGCTACCTGGGCGCGAAGGTGATGGCGATCGGCGACTCGGTGATGCTTGCCTCGGCGCCCGAGCTTGCCGAGGCGATGCCCGGCATCTACATCAACGCGCAGGTCAGCCGCGCGATGATCGCGGGCATCGTGCTCGTGCAGCGCCTTGCCGCGAGCAAGCGGCTGCGCAAGGTCCTGATCGTCGGGCTCGGCACCAACGGGCCTATCACGCTGTCGCAGGTCCAGCAGCTTAGGCGCGCGATCGGCCCGCACCGCTGGCTGTTGCTGGTGAACACATTCGTGCCACGGCCGTGGGAGAACGAGGTCAACACCACGGTCTACCAAGCCATCCACAAGTACCCGAACGTGCTGCTGATCAACTGGCACAAGGCCATCGAGCACCACACCGGCCTGCTGTGGAGCGACGGCATTCATCCCATGCCGATCGGCGGCAGGCTCTACGCCAAGGTAGTCCGTGCCATCGTCGTCAAGGCACTGCGGCACCAGCCGCCCACGCAGCGACGGAAAACCAGGCACTACAAGGACGTCGGCGACGGGTTCTTGATCGGCGCCAAACTAGGCTAGGCGGTCGTGACCGAAAAGAACGCTGGGCCGAAGCGGCCCGGCTACGAGCAGGCGCGCGATCAGCTCGTCGAGTTGGTGAAACGGCTCGAAGCGGGCGGCCTCACGCTGGAACAGTCCCTCGGGCTATGGGAGCAGGGCGAGCGGCTCGCCGCCGTATGCGAGGAGTGGCTGGAAGGCGCCAGAGCGCGCCTGGCCGCCGCGGTGAGCAAGCCGGCGCCCGGGGAAGCCGACGCTGCCCGTCCCGACGACGACTCAGCAAGACCGTTCTGACCCGGGCCTCGATAGGAGTCGTGATGACCGACGACCTGACCTCAGCGCAGCCCCACCCCGGCCGTCGCCGCAGTTTCATGCTGACGACCCCGACCGACATCGAACCAAGCGCACCTGACCGCAACCTGGCACTTGAACTAGCGCGGGTCACCGAAGCGGCGGCGCTGGCCGCCGGGCGCTGGGTCGGCCGCGGCGACAAGAACGGCGCGGACGGCGCGGCGGTGAGCGCGATGCGGCAACTGATCAGCACCGTGTCGATGAACGGCGTCGTGGTGATCGGGGAGGGCGAGAAGGACCATGCGCCGATGCTGTTTAACGGCGAGCAGGTCGGGGACGGCACCGGGCCAGACTGCGATGTCGCGGTTGACCCGATCGACGGCACCAGGCTGACGGTCAACGGCATGCCGAACGCCATCGCCGTGATCGCGGTCAGCCCGCGGGGGTCAATGTATGACCCGTCGGCGGTCTTCTACATGTCCAAGCTGGTGACCGGGCCAGAGGCCTCCGACCTGGTCGACATCGACGCGTCGGCCGCCGACAACATCAACGCCCTCGCCCGGGCCAAGCACTGCGCGCCGAGCGATGTCACGGTCGTCATCTTGGACCGGGAACGGCACGCCGACCTGATCTCGCAGGTGCGAGCAACCGGGGCGCGGATCAAGCTGATCACCGACGGCGACGTGGCCGGTGCGATCCTGGCAGCAGGGGAAGGCACCGGTGTCGACCTGCTGCTCGGGATCGGCGGCACCCCGGAGGGGGTCATCGCCGCGTGCGCGATCAAGTGCCTGGGCGGCGTCATACTCGGCAAGCTCGCGCCGCGTGACGACGACGAGCGCGACCGCGCCATCGACGCCGGCCACGACCTGGACCGGGTGCTGACCACCGACGATCTAGTCTCCTCCGAAGACGCGTTCTTCGCGGCGACCGGCATCACCGACGGCGAGCTGCTCAAGGGCGTCCGGTATCGGTCAGGCGGCGCCTCGACCCACACGCTGGTGATGCGGGCCAGGTCAGGAACGATTCGCAACATCCATAGCGAGCACGCGCTGTGGAAGGTGTCGCGCTACTCGGTCGTGCCTTACTAGCGCCTTACTAGCGGCGGCGCGGTCCTGGGCGCCAGCGTGACCTGCGCGCCGTCGTCGCCTTGACGGCGCCGCCGAGCGTCAGCGTCCGGACCTCGATCACGCCAGTCGTTGCTGGCGGCTGCGCTGATGACCTGGTCCGGCCGCGTACGCTCCTGACCCCGAGCACCGACCGGCCAGCCATCTCCACGACGATCCCGTCCGGCACGATCAGCTTGATCTGCCCGGCGATGGCGGTCGCGTAGATCGTGACCCGCTGGCTCTGCAGGATCGCCTCGCGCAAGTCGAGCACGACGTCGCCGAAGAACGCGGTGACCGGGAAGGCCGCAGGCACCACCCAGCGGCCTTGCCTGCGCTCACGCGCGAACATCGCGGTTACCGATCGCCTGGGATAAAGCTGGATTGGCTGGCCCGATGGCAACGTGAGATCGGATGTCAGCCGGACAAGCTCACCGAGCGTCCGCGCGGCCAGCGCCCGCTCTGATCGTTCCGCGTGCTCGGACAGGGTCAGCCGGCCGTCCCCAGCCGCCTCGCTGAGCAGCGTGATCACCAACTCGCGATCGGCGTCCGATGCCCGAAGCTGATGCGGGCCTGGCCGGGAGTACACATGCAGAAGGCTACTGCCAGGACTTGCCAGCGTCCTTGGTGGCAAGGGCGATCACGTGGCCATCCTCGGCCGCGTAGAACAACTGACCGATCCCGTTGTCCCAGGCAACGAGGCCGGGCGGGCCTGCTGCCTTGATGGTGCCGGTGGGGTTCCACCAGACGCCCCACTTGCCCGTGGCAGCGTCGAACCGCCGGATCGCTACGTGCTTGTTGCCGTCGATTCCGGCGATGACCATATCGCCGTCGGACCACCGGACCGCGGTTACGCCGCTGATGATCGAACCGCCGAGGTCACCCTCGACTGGCTTAGGTAGCGGCGGAGCCGCCCCAAACGCCTTCTGCATGGCCTTGACGGTAGCAAACTTCGCAACGTCGCGATCGATTGATCCGCTTATGGAGTATTGGTGAATGGTCCAGGTCTTCCATGGCGGCGGAACGACTGGCTTGCCGACCGGGCTCGACGGATCGGAGATCCAGAGCGGGTACTTCCCCAGCCCGGCGGTGTTGCCTTCCTTGGCGAAAGAGATGAACGTGTACAAGATTGGCATCCGCTTGAGCGTCTTGCGCAAGTCGGCCATAACCGCCACGGCCCAGGCGCTGACCTTGCCCGGGGAAAGCCCGTCGGTCGTTTCCAGGTCAAGCATGACCCCGTCGGTGTCGCGCAGCCCGAGCGATCTGATCTCGGAGGCGAAGAATGCGACCGACTCCGCCGCGCTCACCGACGGATGACCGAACATGTAGCCGATCCGGCCCAGCTTCTGCTTGCCGACGAAAGCCCAGTCGGCCGCAGCGTCCGGGTTCACGTAGTGAACATTCTTTGGCTGAAGTTCGGTCAGCTTGATGGCGACCCATTTGACTTTGCCGGCCTCGGCTTGCCAGGCGCTAGGCGGGCCCTGGAAGCTGGAGACGTCAACGCCGGGTATCGTCTTGGCCGCTACCGCCGCAGTCGTTTGCTTTTTGGCCACCATATGTCTAACAATATCGCGTTCAAGCCAGGTAGCGCTGCCGGGCGGCATTGCCGACCGGGCAACCACCCGGACTGCCCCGGCACACGCCGATGTCACAGAGCCTGCACATCCACCTCGTCGCCCCTGGCCCGCGCATCATGCCGACGAGCACCTTGCTGACCAGTTGCTCAAGTGCGGCCCGTTCGCCGTCGGTCAAGACCGCGAGCGAACGCTGCAGCACCTCCGCTCGGGCCGCCGACACCTGTTTCGCCGCGACGCGGCCGGTCTCGGTGAGCACGACCGACGTGCTCCGCCCGTCCGCGCCAGCCTCCCGGCGGACGTATCCGGATTCCTCCAGCCGGTCGACCAGCCGGACCGTGCCTGACGAGGTCAGCCCGAGAACCTGACGGAGCACGTCGATCGCCGGATGGTCGAGAAAGTGCAGCAAGGCGGACAGCGCCGCGGCACCCGACTCGGACCGGCCCGCCGCCTCGGCCACCGCATCCGCGGCCTGGTCAGCGACGATCAGCGACAGCGCGCCGAACACGTTGGCGGCCCGGTCGAGCGCCGCCTTGCTGTTCGCACTGCCAGCTTCGACCTCGGCGACCGGGTCAGGGTCAGGGTCAGGGTCAGCCAAGCTCGTACTCGAACGTGAACGTCCCGCCCGGACCGCTTTCGGCCACCGCGCTCCCGGTGCCGCGCAGTCCGCTCAGTTCGCCGCTCGCCGAGCCGTCCATCACCTGCCAGTTCGTCGCGGTGGCCCCGGCCCCGTAGGTGCCGTCGGCCCTGACCACGAAGCTCCCGCTGCGACCGCCGAGCGTCCCAATGGTTCGCTGGTAACCGGTGAACGAAGCGTTGCCGTCATCCCGGTAGCAAATCAAGGCGTCCCACGTGCCCTGCGCCTCAAGATCGCCGCTGAAGCCGAACGTCACCTGCGCCTTCGTCAGCTTCCCGCCGCTGTCCAGCTCCTCGTAGGTGTCCTCGCTCCAGGACAAGACCGTGAACGTGCCTGTGGCTTCCACCATGGCGCCTACCTCCTGCCGACTTCTCCATCCCGCGCCGCCCGGCATCCCGGGCGGTCTAACTAATGTGTGACTCACACACTAGTCGCGGCAGAAAACCGCAGTGGCGCCGGGGTACGAAGTTGTCAGCGGCGGCCTAGAGACCGGCCGCGGTCCGCTCTCCGCCAAGCGCCACCCGAAGCGCGTTCTCGGCGGCGTCGGCAGCCGCCCGCGCCGTGACCGCATGGGTGTGCGCTCGATCAAGCTCGTCGAGGCCGATGCAGTCGAACGCGACCCGGGCGTCGTGCGCCGCCTGCTGCAGTTGCCGAGCGGCTTCGGTCAGATCGACGCCATTGCTGCCAGCATCAAACGTGTTCCCCATCCGCCACTCCTTTATCCCGAGTGCTGCTGTCTGAAAGCCGCAGACCCAGCCTCTACCCTGCGGACCGTACAGCATTCCCGCCAGCCAATCCCACCTTTCCAATCGGTCCAGCGACCAACCGTCCCGCTAACCCCACGGCGGCAGGCGACGGCGAGCTTCCATGATCATGAATTCGCGATTACCGCGGAAGCGCAGCCGCGATATACGACAGCCGGACTCCGCGATCATGACCGGAAGCATGATCACGGAAACAAAACCGCTGCGCAGAACCACCGCGACCCGCTGGCGAAGCTGGCTACCCTTCGGACGGCCTGGTCGAAAGCGCGGCAATCTGGGCGTGAGTGGCGAACCAAGGCCGGCCCGCCTCGCGCATCGCCCGGATCACCCGGCCGAGCATCCGGGTCAGATAGCCACGGCCTATCGCCTCTGGATGCATCGTGTAGGTGACGAGCCTGCGTTCGGCGCGAGCGGACTCGTACTCGTCAAGCCAGATGCGCTCGACGGCCGCCGGGTCCGCGAGCAAGCCGCCGTGATAGGCGGTCCACCCGAAGTACGGCCAGTCACACAGGCTCCAGTGGCCGGGAAGCTCCAGCAGGGGCTGGCCGCCGCTGCTGATCCAGTACGGCCGGTCGTCGGCCATCAGGCTGCTCTCGTAGGAGAACCCAAGCTCGCCGAGCATCGCCAGCGTTTCCGGCGACAACTCCCACCCAGGCGATCGATACCCGGCAGGCCGGACCCCGTGCTTGTCGAGCGCGACCAGGCCGCGCTCAAGCTCCGCCCGCTGTTCATCGGCATCGAGCCCGTCGGTGCCCAGATGCATGTAGCCGTGATGGGCGACCTCGTGCCCAGCGTCAATGATCGCGGGCACTACATCTGGCCAGTGATCGGCGGTGTGGCCAGGCACGTAAAACGTCGCGGGAACATCGTGCTCGGCCAGCAACTCAAGCACCCGCCACACGCCGCGTTCCGGGCCGAACCGGCCCATCGACAGCATGCTCAGCCGCCGCTCGTACTCCGCCCCCTCCCCCAGCCAGGGCGCCTCCCCGTCCACGTCGAACGTCAGCGCCACGGCGACGTCAGCGGCATCCGGCCAGTCAGCGAATTCAGCCAAGTTGGTCATAGGACGATCATCGCAGGGCGCGTCCTACGATGAGGGCATGCCCGAATTCAGCTACACCGAAATGCTGCCGCTCGGCCCGGATACCACGGAGTACCGCCTGGTCAGCGATGCCGGCGTGCGCACGCACCGGGCGCTTGGCCGCGAGTTCATCGAAGTCGACCCGGCCGCGCTGACGCTGCTGACCGGCCAGGCGATGCACGACATCGCCCACCTGCTGCGGCCCGCGCACCTAGCGCAGCTCCGGTCGATCCTCGACGACCCGGAGGCGTCGCCGAACGACCGGTTCGTGGCCAGCGACTTGCTGAAGAACGCGTGCATCGCGGCTGGCGGCGTGCTGCCGATGTGCCAGGACACGGGCACCGCGATCGTGATGGGCAAGCGCGGCCAGCACGTGCTCACCGACGGCCGCGACGAAGAGCACATCGCGCGCGGCGTCTATGACGCCTACACCAAGCTGAACCTGCGCTACAGCCAGCTCGCGCCGCTGACCATGTGGGAGGAACGCAACACCGGCACCAACCTGCCCGCGCAGATCGAGTTGTACGCGACCGACGGTGGCGCCTACAAGTTCCTGTTCATGGCCAAGGGCGGCGGGTCGGCCAACAAGTCGTACCTGTACCAGGAGACCAAGGCAGTGCTGAACCCACAGCGGATGGCCGCCTTCCTCGACGAGAAGCTCAGGTCGCTCGGCACGGCGGCCTGCCCGCCGTACCACCTGGCGATCGTCGTCGGCGGCACCAGCGCGGAGTACGCGCTCAAGACCGCCAAGTACGCCTCCGCCAAGTACCTGGACGCTGCACCTGTCGCCGGCTGGCTGGCGCGCATGGGTTCCGCGACCTCGAACTCGAGCAGGAGGTGCTCGAGATCACTCAGAACGCGGGCATCGGCGCGCAGTTCGGCGGCAAGTACTTCTGCCACGACGTCCGGGTGATCAGGTTGCCCAGGCACGGCGCGTCCTGCCCAGTCGCCATCGCCGTGTCCTGCTCGGCCGACCGGCAGGCGCTCGGCAAGATCACCAGCGAAGGAGTCTTCCTCGAACAACTCGAAACCGACCCGGCCAAGTACCTGCCGGATACCGAGGCCGATCAACTGGACGAGGACGTGGTCAGGATCGATCTTTCCCGGCCGATGCAGGAGATCCGCGCCGAGCTGTCGAGGTACCCGATCAAGACCAGGCTGTCGCTGACCGGGCCACTGGTCGTCGCCCGCGACATCGCGCACGCCAAGATCGCCGACCGGCTGGCCGCGGGTCAGCCCATGCCCGACTACCTGCGCGATCACGCGGTCTACTACGCCGGGCCAGCGAAGACGCCGCAGGGTTACGCCTCGGGATCGTTTGGGCCGACGACTGCTGGCCGGATGGACAGTTACGTCGATCAGTTCCAGGCGGCCGGCGGATCACTCGTCATGCTGGCCAAGGGCAACCGGTCGGCGGCGGTGACGGCGGCGTGCCGGCAGCACGGCGGCTTCTACCTCGGCTCCATCGGCGGCGCGGCAGCAAAACTGGCCCAAGAGTGCATCACGAGGGTCGAGGTGCTTGAGTACCCCGAACTCGGCATGGAGGCGGTGTGGAAGATCGAAGTGCGCGACTTCCCCGCGTTCATCGTGGTCGATGACAAAGGCAACGACTTCTTCGCCGACGTCACCGCCCCGAAGAAACCGCTGCTCAGCATCGGCCGTGGGCCAATAATCAGCTGATGGTTCAGGAATTCCCACCAAGCTCCCAGAAATTTATAAGCGGCTACGCGTAGATTTCACCCATGCACTCTGCTTTGGGTACCGGTCATACGGTGGCCGGCCGCTACCGGCTGCTTGACCAGGTCGGCCGGGGCGCGATGGGAATCGTGTGGCGGGGGCGGGACGAACTGCTCGACCGGGATGTGGCGATCAAGCAGATCGTGCTGGCACCGATGGCGTCAGCGACGGAGGCGCGGGCCAGTTACGAGCGAACGCTGCGCGAGGCGAGGACAGCGGCCAGGCTCAGCCACCCAGGCGTCGTGACCGTCTTCGACGTGGTCGAAGAGAACGGTTCGCCGTGGATCGTGATGGAGTTGGTCCGCGCGCGCCCGCTCGACCAGGTCATCGCCGAAGACGGACCCCTACCTCCCGCGCGCGCCGCCCAGCTAGGGCTCGGCCTGCTCGAGGCCCTGACGTCCGCCCACGAAGCTGGCGTGCTGCACCGCGATGTCAAGCCAAGCAACGTCCTGATCAGTCCGGACGGCAAGGCCGTTCTGACCGACTTCGGGATCGCGACGTTCCAGGGAGACCCCAACCTGACGCAGGCCGGGATGGTGGTCGGCACGCCGGGGTTCTCACCGCCCGAGCGGGTGCGCGGCATACCCGCCACGCCCGCCTCGGACCTGTGGTCACTCGGCGCCACGCTGTACGCGGCCGTCGAGGGCCGGGGTCCATTCGACCGGGCCGGCGGTTCGGCTGCGATCGTCGCGAGCATAGCGACCGAGCCAGCTCCCCGCGCGCCATCGGCCGGGCCGCTGGCGCCGGTCATCGACGCGCTGCTCAAAGCCGATCCGGCGGAGCGGCCGGATGGCGCCACCGCCGCGCGCATGCTCACGCAAGCGTGGAAAGCCGCTCGTACCGCGGGTCGTGTCGGCGTGCAGGCAATTCAGGTATCAGTTGACCTGCCTAGCACCGGGTCAGCCGCACCGGCCAATGCGGGCAGCGAAGCGACGACCGCCACGCAGGTCGTGAGTGTGCCACCGGACGCGGACCCGGCGATGCGCAACGACGTCGACTTGGCCGCGCCCGATCCTGAAGGCGCTTCGCTGGCCGACGTCGCCCTGGCGACCACGCCAGCCGATGCCGCGGTCAGCGTGGTGCCCGACCTGATGGCCACGCCTAACTTCGCCGATCTGAAGATGCCTGCGGGGACGACGCCATCGGACCCTGCCCTGGACGCCGGCGATCCGCCCGCGGACGCAGGTCTCCTTGATAGTCCGGGCGACGACGGGGCGACGACAATCCCGCCGCCTAATCCGCCGCCCAAGCCAGATGGCGCCGGCGGCGAGGACGACGGCGACGGCAAGGTCAGTGAGTTCGGCAAGAAGCGCGGCGTCGTGGCGCTGGCGCCGGTCATCGCGCTGGCGATCGCCGCCGCGATCGTGTACGCGGCGCTGCCCAACATCCGCGCTCCGCTCGACCGGATTTTCACCGCCAGCCAGCCGACTTCAAGCCCGGCCGCGGCCGCCATCGGCCAACACGGAACCAAGGGCGGCGCCGGCCGCCAGGGCGGCCACTCATCAGGTAACCAGCCAGGATCAGGCGGTTCTGGTCCGTCGAGCAAGCCCACCGCGGGCCGGTCAGGCTCAGGAAAGCCGTCGGCCAAGCCGTCGGCGTCGGGCTCGGGCAAGTCGAAGCCATCGGCCACGCCGTCGGGGTCAGGCCACTCGTCCACGTCGCCGGCCCCGTCGTCCAGCCCGAACCCAACACCTGACCCCTCCCCGTCACCGAGCCAGTCAAGCCCAGGCACCGGTGGCGTGAAGCCGCCGGCCGGCTTTGTATGGGATCGGGTTACGGCCGCCAGCGTAGGCACGATCGCCGGCTTCCGCATCGCGGGGCCAGCCGCCTGGGTGATGACGCCAGGGCTGAACACCGCCATCAAGCCGACCACTGGCGCGGTCAAGCTCGACATCAACATGGCGTCGTGGCCGATCGCCGCGCCGGTGAAAGCGGCCAAGCGGATGCAGGCGGTCGCCAAGACGCAGCACAGGTACCGCCAGTACCAGTTGGTGTCGATCGTGGGCACGCGCTTCCACGGCTGGCCGGCCGCACGGTGGACGTTCTGGTGGCAGCCGGCGCACGCGCTCTACCCGACCGACGTGACCGAGCTTTTCTTCACCGCCCAGACTTACGAAGGCCCGCAGCAGTACGTCATGTCGATCTCGGCACCGTCGTCACGCTCGGGATGGGCGCTGAGCAAGTTCCGTGTCGCGATGAGCACTTTCAAGGCGCTGCCGTTCTCATAGCGAAAAGCTGTGCTGGCCCGGGCTCACGCCCGGGCTAGCACAGCACTACGGGGCATGCAGCCGCCTGCCGGCGCGCGATCAGCGCCTTGTTCGCTGCCTCCGCCCGAGCCTGCAACTGATGGACTTCACGGGCTGTCGAGTCCGCCGCGCTCTGATCGGAAGCCCTGGTGAGGTCGCCTGCCAGGCCGAACCGGCCAGCGCCCGCGGCTGTCGGCAGCGGCCTGCTGGTATCGGCGGGAATGAGCGAAGCTGGCACGTAAAGGTATGAGATAGATCACACAGATGGGATAAACGGCCAAATGAGCAGGTCAGCACAATCAGGTCAGTACCAGCCGTGCGCCTGCCAGAATCCCCAGGCGTTACAAGGCGATCCATAGGTCGACTTGATGTATCCGATACCCCACTTGATCTGCGTGGCCGGATTGGTCGCCCAGTCGGCGCCGGCGCTGGCCATCTTCGAGCCCGGCAACGCCTGCGGGATGCCGTACGCACCGCTCGCGTTCTCCGCGTTGTAGCGCCAGTTGCTTTCCCTGGTCCAGATGTTGTTCAGGCAGCCAAACTGACTGTGCGCGAAGCCGAACGACGGCAGCATGTTGTAGGCGATCGACTCAGCCGTACCTGGATTGGGCGGCGCGGTCGGCACGACCGGCGCGCCGCCGCCGCTGCTGGCCGGGGTAACGGCCGCGACAATAACCGGTTTGGTCGCGACCTTCGGAGCGCCGACGACCTTGAAGCTCTTGGTCGCGGCGGTCATCAAGATGACGTGCTGGCGCTGCTGCACAAGCTGGGCGGCTACACGGCTGTGCTGCAGTCCGCTGGCCGCCAGCGCGAGCGGATCAGCGGTCGTTCCGACCTGGCTGATCATGAGTTCCGCGCCGATGGCGATAACAACGGCGGCGACAACAGTGGTGAGCAGGAAGGCGCGAACATTTCTGCGCGACCGGCGTTCGCCAGCCAACCGCCTTCGGTGCTGTGACAATGCCGTCCTTCCGTCGGCCAAGCCCGCCACGCAAGCCGCGAGACGAGCAAAGACCGCTGCGGGCCAAGGCAGCGATTCACGTAAGGAGCTGGCTGCTCGCAGTAGTGATACCGGCCTTACCGGGCACATCGACTTAAACGAGGAGCCAACTCCGTTGGCGCACCACGTTGCCAGAAGTGACGGGGTCGACCAAGCGTTTCCGCTGAAAAAGTTGTGCCGCGCCGCGCGAAATTTGTGTCGCACGGGTCACAGATTGGCAATCAGTATCGTAACGATTACACGATGTAACGACAGGGGTAGCTGTGATCACCGATTACTGTCCGGCCGCGCACGACACGCCGGCACTATCGAGCACTCTGCGAGCAAGCTAGCGTGGAAGCAAGGACGACTGTCAGGCAAAGGGAGGCCACGATGTCGACTGCTAGGGGGTCGGCTGCTGGAGGCCGCGCGCGCTCCTCGTGGCTCGCGACATGGCGGCTCGGCCAGGACGACCCGCAGACGCTGCTGAGCAACGCCCGCAAAGCTTTCTTCGTGATGCTTGGCGTGCTCGCGCTGCTCTGGATCATCCAGGTCGTGAACTTCGCCGACAGCTATCACCTCAGCCAGAGGTACGGGATCGAGCCGAGGGACGTCGGCAGCCTGCCCTACATACTGACGGCCCCGTTCCTGCACTTCAGCTGGAATCACATCGAGGGCAACTCGGGCCCGCTGTTCATCTTCGGGTTCCTGGCCGCCTATCGGGGCATCGGCAAGTTCGTCGCGGTGACCGCGATCGTGGTCCTGACTAGCGGCTTCGCCGCCTGGTTCTTCGAGAGCACGGGTCCGGGCGCGGGCGCCAGCGGCGTCGTGTTCGGCTACTTCGGCTACATCATGGTGCGAGGCCTGTTCGACCGGCGGGTGATCGACCTGCTGATCGGCGCCGTGATGGCCCTCTGCTTCGCCTACCAGTTCACCGTGCTGCTGCCACACCAGGGCATCGGCTGGCAGGCGCATATAGGCGGCCTTGTTGGCGGCATCTTGTCCGGATACCTGCTGCGCGACTGGCGCGCCGCGAGGTCGACGGCGAAGGCGAAGTCGGCCGCCAGCGCACCGGCTGGGACCTCCGCCGGGTCGGTCGCCCTGCCGACAAGCCCGGGCACGGCCGCGTTGCCGAAGCGGCAGCCCGCCAAGAGCGGCAAGCCGTTCGTCGACCCAGCGAACCCGCGGGCTGATCTGTACAAGGAACTCGACGACCTAGGGTTGTAACGAGCATCGCGGGGAGCACCGCCTGTGTCGCAGTGGCCTGGCTTTGTCCGGCCTACCGAGAGGCTGGTGTTGCGGCCGTTCCGGCACGGCGACGAGGCGGCTGTCCTTGCTTACCGGCGCCGGGCCGAGGTCTGCCGGTACATTCCCGCCGACCCGCTGACCGAGGTGACGGCTCCCGCATTCATCTCCAACCGGATCACGGCTCTGCGGATCGAGGCTGACGGCGACCGGATGGTGTTCGCCGTCGAGCTTGATGGCCTGGTGATCGGCGATGTGCTCGTGCGTACCAGCCAGATCGCTGACAAGCAGGCCGAAATCGGCTGGGTGTTCAACCCCGACTTCCACGGACGTGGCTACGCCACCGAGGCCGCGCGCGAACTGATCAGGCTCTCGTTCGACGAGCTAGGGATGCACCGGGTCTGGGCTCAGCTAGACCCGAGGAACACCGCTTCCGCTCGGGTCTGCGAGCGGCTTGGCCTGCGGCACGAGGCGCACCTGCGACAGGACATGTGGCTCAAGGGTGAGTGGACGGACTCGGCCATCTACGCGATCTTGGAACAGGAGTGGCGGGGTCCGAGGTGACGGGTGGCGGCGGTCCCGGGCATCAGCCAGCACCGCCGGCCCGGCACCGCCGCCCTGGCCGGCGGCGCGGGCACCGGCCGCCCTCCTGGCCGCAGCGCGGGAACCTTGCTGCTGCCCGGGGAGCTGCCGGCCAGACAGCGCGCGCCTCGCTGCTGTCGTCATAGCGACAGCGCGGGATAGTCGCTGTTCCCGGCCCGGGACAGGCCACCACAGCCCGGGAACCGTGCTGCTGCCTGCCAGCGGCCACGGGCGCCGGCCGGGCAGCAGACCCGGCGGTGGGCCTGCGGGCGGTGCTGGCGCTGCGCCGGCTCGCCGAGCGGGTGGAGGCCGAGCAGGTTGCCCTGGCCCGGGACCAGGGGTGGTCGTGGCAGCAGATCGCGGACGTGCTGGGGATGACCCGCCAGTCCGTGCACGCCAAGCACGGAGGATCGTGATGATCAAGCGGCTGGCCGCGCTCCGCGTCGCGGAGGCACGGGATCAGCGTTACGGCCCCGACTATAACTTCGGGGCCACCTACTACGACGCCAGGGACGAGGCGATCCGCCGCGGGGACCGTACGATCGGCACCGAGCACCTGGTCCTGGCCCTGCTCATCGACCCGGCCTCGCCTGCCGCGCAAGCGCTCGGGTGCGACCTCGACTCGGCCCGCCGGGCGCTCGATGAGCTGGACAACGGCCGGCTTCGGCTGACCCCGGCGGCCAAGGCCATCTTCACCGGCATTCGTGATGCCCGCAAGAACCGCCGGACCGGCCTGGGGATCGTACTCAGCGCCCTGCTGGACCTGCCCCGTCCCGACCCCGCGGCCGAACTCCTCGCCGCGCTGGGCGTGGATCCCCGCGTGACGCGACAGCGCTTCGCCACCACCGACCAGGAGGGCCAGCAATGAATATTGCCATCGATCACGTCGGCATTCCGGCAGCCGATCCGTGGGCCTGCGCCCAGTTCCTGCGCGAAATCCTGGCCGAAGGCGAGATAACGCCCGAGGGGCCAGACGGTGAGATGGCCAGCCTCAGCGTGGGCGACGGCGCTCTTACCTATTTCGGCCTGGCGGCTCACGAGTCCCACCATGTCGCGCTTCGGGTGAGCGGGCCGGTGCTCGCCGGCGCCATCAGCCGGCTTCGCCAGCGCGGCCTGCCGTTCGGCAACGACCCGGCCGACCCGGCGAACGCGCGGACGGATGACCCGCTCGGAGGCAGCGCAAGGATCTACTTCCACGATCCCGGCGGACACCTATACGAACTGTTCGTCCCGGCTGGGTCCTAAGCCCAGATCAGTGCCACGCGGCTAAGCCTGGGCCGAGCCGCCTCGGGTCAGCGCCATCGGGTCGACGACCCGGTCGAATAGTTCCTCGCTGACGCCGTTGGCCAGCGCTGCCTGCTTGAGCGACAGGTCCCGGTCGATGGCGTCGTGCGCGATCACCGAGGCCAGGTCGTAGCCGATCACTGGGGACAGCGCGGTCACCATCATTACCGAGCGCTCTATGTTTTCAGCCAACCTGGCCAGGTCAAGCTCAGCACCGGCGATCATGAACTGGCGGAACAGGTCGGTGGCGTCGGCCATGTTCTGCGCCGAGCGCAGATAGTTGCTGATCAGGACAGGCCGGAAGGCGTTCAGTTCGAAATTACCCTCCGCTCCGGCCATTGCTACCGCGACGTCGGCGCCGATAACACCGATGACGACCATCAGCAGCGCTTCAGCCTGGGTCGGGTTGACCTTGCCCGGCATGATCGACGAGCCGGGCTCGTTCGACGGCAGGATCAGTTCGTGCAGGCCGGTTCGGGGCCCCGAGCCTAGCCAGCGCACGTCGTTGGCGATCTTGAACAGCGTGACGGCGGCCGCTTTGAGCCCGCCGTGCGCGCGTACCATCCGGTCCGAGGTGGCCTGGGCGGTGAACTTGTTCGCCGCCGTCTGGTAGGGCGCGCCGGTCATCGCCGCTATCTCGTCGGCGACCTGCTCGGCGAACCCGGGCGGCGCGTTCAGCCCGGTGCCGACCGCTGTGCCGCCCATGGCCAGCCGCAACAAGCCGTCGGTGGCGTGGGTGACCTCGGCGATCGCGTCATCGAGCGCGCCGACGTAGCCAGACCACTGCTGACCAACCGTGAGCGGCGTAGCGTCCTGCAGGTGGGTGCGGCCGATCTTGACGACGTCGACCCACCGCCGCGACTTCTGCTCGCACACCTCGCGCAACCGCCCCAGCGCCGGAATCGTCCTTCCAGTCGCGATCGTGTACGCCGCGATGTGCATTGCCGTCGGGAACGTGTCGTTGCTCGACTGGCTCATGTTCACGTCGTCGTTCGGATGGATGGGGCGCTGGGATCCAATATTTCCGCCTATGAGTTGAATACAGCGGTTGGCGATGACCTCGTTTACGTTCATGTTCGACTGGGTCCCTGATCCGGTCTGGAACACGTAGAGCGGGAACTCTTCATCCAGGGCGCCACCGATGACCTCGTCGCAGACCCGCCCGATGAGTTCGCCTTTCCAGGCGGGCAGCAGGCCCAGCCGGGTGTTCACAACGGCAGCGGCCTTCTTCACGTAGCCGTACGCCCGGTAGACCTCTACCGGCATCCGCTCCTGGCCGATGCTGAAGTGCTCGAGGCTGCGCTGGGTCTGGGCGCCCCAGTACCGGCTGGCCGGCACCTCGACCTCGCCGAGGCTGTCGAACTCGGGCCTGGTTCCTGTGGCGTCGATGCCAACCGGGAGATCGAGGATCTCCGGCACCTGCATGGGGTCTGTCATGACATCCACCTTCCCCTGGTTTGTGCCGCGCATATGCGGGAAGCCGTTCTGGCTTACTCCAATTCCTGCGTTATGGGAGGAGCGTCATGAGGATTGGCGCAGCACTCGTACTGATCGCAGTGGGCGCGATTCTTCGGTTCGCCCTCACAACAGTGGTAACTCACGGCGTTTATCTGCACACAGTCGGCGACATCCTGATGGGCGTCGGGGTGCTTGGCTTGATTTTGTGGCTGTTCGTGTGGGGACCGTGGGCACGCAACCGGTCAACGAACAGCCGCAAGTACACAACGGTTCAGCGAGACGGCTATACCCCTCAGTCAGGGACCTATGTGCGGGAAGAGCGCAGGTACGAAGACCAGTATCCGAACTAGCGCCAGTATCGGAACTAGCGCCAGTGTCCGAGCTAGCGCCCAACGTGGCCGGGCCGGACTATGCCATGTTCGTAGGCATAGACGGCGATCTGGACGCGGTCGCGCAATCCTAGCTTGGCGAGGATGCGGGCGATGTGGCTCTTGACGGTGGCCTCGCTGAGGTAGAGGCTGGCGGCGATCTCAGCGTTGGACAGGCCTTGGGCTACCAGCCGAAGAACGCCGAGTTCGCGTTCGCTGAGCCCCCCGGCCGCGGTGGCTGGCGCCGGAAAGGCTGGGCTGGGCGCGGGGCCGCGGCAGAAGTCCTCGATCAGCCGCTTGGTGATGGCGGGGGCGAGGAGAGTCTCGCCGGCGGCCACCGTACGCACAGCGCCGGTCAACTGCTCGCGGCTGGCGTCTTTGAGCAGGAAGCCGCTGGCGCCGGCCTTCAGCGCGTGGTAGACGTACTCGTCCAGGTTGAAGGTGGTCAGCATCAGGATCCGCGCCCGGCACCCGGCCTGGATGAGCCGGGTAGTGGCCTCGATGCCGTTCATCTGGGGCATTCGGACATCCATCAAGATCACGTCGGGGTCCAAGAGCCGGGCCTGGGCCAGCGCCTGGCTGCCGGTGCCGGCCTCCCCGGCGACCGTCAGGTCTGGCTCGGCTTCCAGCAGCATCCGCAGGCCCTCGCGGATGAGGTCCTGGTCATCGGCGATCAGGACGCTGATCATGGAAGTCCATCTGCTAGCGGCAGCCGGGCGCGCACGGCGAACCCACCACCGGGCCGCGGCCCGGCGCACAGTTCACCGCCGAATATCGCGACCCGCTCGCGCATCCCGACCAGCCCGTGGCCGCCGGCCGGGACCCGATCACCCGGCTCCCTCGTTCCGTCGTCGGTGATCTCGATCGTGACCGCTTCCTCCGCGCAGCCGATCGTCACATCGGCGCAGGCGCGGCCGGCGTGCTTGAGGATGTTGGTCAGCGCCTCCTGAACGATGCGGTAGACCGACACGTCCACGGCCGCGGGCATCCCAGCGTGGTCACCGCTGATTACGAGGTTCACCGGCAGCCCGGCCGCGCGGACACTGGCGGCGAGCGCGTCCAGCTCGCCGATGCCCGGCTGCGGGGCGAGCCCGGTCTCCTCGCCGGAGTCGTGCAGGACGCCGAGCAGGCGGCGGGTCTCGGCCAGCGCCTGCCGTCCGCTGTGCTCGATCTTCTCCAGGGCCGTCTCGGCGGCCTTACCCGATGCCCGGGCCCCGGCCGCCTGGAGCACGATCACGCTGAGGTGATGGGCGACGATGTCGTGCAGCTCCCTGGCGATCCGGGCGCGCTCGGTGTCCGCGGCCTGCTCGGCCTGCTGCCGCAGCGCGGCGTTCTGCCCGGCTAGGGCCGCGGCCCGTCTGCGGGCATGGACGAGTACGCCAACCAGCCAGAAACCCAGGATCGGGATGACGGACAGGCCCGAGCGGGCGCTCAGGATCACGACCGCGCTGATGCCCAGGCCGGCCGCTGCGCGACGCAGGCTGGCGTGCGCGCCAAGCAGGTAGCCGCCGGCGAACAGCACGAACAACTCCAGGACCTGCGGCGGGTGCCTGGTGATCTGGCATTGCAGCGCTATGCCCGCCGAGATCGCCAGCAACATCAGCACCGGCGCGCGGCGGCGCAGTGCCAGCGCCGCTCCCATGAGCACGGGCAGCAGCGCTAGCAGCCACAGCGGCCCGGCGATCCGGGCACCGGCCAGGCCAGCCGGGTCCCAGGCGGCGATGGCGGTCACCCCGGCTCCGGCGAACGCAATCCCGGCATCGGTGAGGATCCCGGGATCACTGCCCGTGAATCGCCGAACTGCCCGCATGCACCGAACGTAGCGCCCGGTCAGGCCGTGCGCATCATCCGAGAGGCGGCCATGGATTCATCCGTGCGGATGAACCGGTTCGTTCCGCAGGCCGCAGACAAGCGGGCCGATGACCAGAGACCGTGGACCAGCCGGTGACTCAACCAGGAGGAAACACAATGACCACCGTTTCCGAACATGGCGACTGGGCTGTCGAGGTGCACGGGCTCACCAAGCGCTTCGGTGCCCGAACCGCCGTCGACAACGTCGACCTGCTCGTCCCGCGCGGCTCCGCGTTCGGCTACTTGGGGCCTAACGGAGCGGGCAAGACCACCCTGATCCGGGTCCTGCTCGGCCTAACCAGAGCCGACAGCGGGACGATGTCGCTGCTCGGCGTGCCCGTCCCCGCCGAGCGCAGCCGCGCCCTGGGCCGGGTGGGCGCGATCGTCGACGAACCTCGGTTCCACGGCCACCTGACCGGGCGGGAGAACCTGAAGCTGCTGGCCGCTGCCAGGGGCGGAGACGCCTGGAATCAGATGGGCCCGGCGCTGGACCGGACCCGGCTGACCCAGCGGGCCGACGACAAGGTCTCCGGCTATTCCATGGGCATGCGCCAGCGTCTGGGCCTGGCCGCCTGCCTGCTGGCCGACCCGCAGCTGCTCATCCTTGACGAGCCGATGAACGGGCTGGACCCGGCCGGCATGCACGAGATGCGGGACATGCTCGCCAGCCTGACCGCCGAAGGACGGACGATCGTGCTGTCGTCACACCTGCTGGATGAGGTGGAACGCACCTGCGACCAGGTAGCCATCGTGGACCACGGCAAGGTCATCCGCCAAGGCCCCATCGGCGAGCTGACGGAAGGAGCCGGCGTCGCCGTCGAGGTGCAGTGTTCCGATCCGCCCGCAGCGGCACGCGCCCTCGGCCAGCTCGCGATCGGATCCCGCATAACCCTCACCGGGGACGGGCTGACGATCACGCTGACCGCCGGGCCGGCCCGCGAGCAGACAGCCGACATCACCCGCCGCCTGGTCGGGGCCGGGATCTCCGTCTACGGCCTGCGCCAGACGCACGCCCGCTTGGAGGACTGGTTCCTGTCCGTGACAAGCCGCTTCGGAGGAGAACAGTGACCCAGCACAGCATCGCCATCGGCGGACGCGGCTCATGGGTGCCGCCATGGCCCCTGATCAGCGCCAAATTCACCGAGCTACGTAAACGCCGCGTCCTGGTGACGGTCACGGCGGCGTTCACCATAGCCCTGCCTGTCATCTTCTACGGCATCCGGCTGATCTACCACCTGAGCGACCCGGCTCGCTACGCGCCAGCCGGCGCCCCGAACGCTTTCGCGACCGTCGGCACCGTGATGGACGAGTTCGGGTTCATCATCGCCACCGCGCTCGGTGCCACAGCCGGGACCGCCGACCTGACCGACGGCATGTTCCGCCATCTCGTGATCACCGGCCGGTCCAGGCTCGCGCTCTACCTTGCCCGCATCCCGGCCGGGTTGTCCATCCTGCTCGCGCTGGCCGCCCTCGGTTTTACCGTGGCATGCCTGGTGACCGCGTTCCTCAGCAACCCCGAGCCGGCCAGCGCGGTCGCCGTGTCGGTGGGCGACATGATCCGTTCCGGGCTGTGGCTCGAACTCGATCTGGTCATCGGGTTCACGGTCGGGCTCGGCCTCGGCTCGCTCATGGGGCAACGGACCGTGCCGGTCATCCTGCTCATCGCGGGTGAGATCATCATCACCCCCGCGCTGGCCGATCACGCGCTGCCCCACTTCATCAACGTCGAGCGCCTCCTCGTCGGCGTCGCGATGGACCAGCTGAAACCGGCCGCGCTGGCCGGAGGCACCACGATCGGGCCGGGCGGCGGCCCGCGTGGGCTGCACATACCGCCGATGCCCACTTGGGCCATGATCACCGTCATCGCCGGATGGATCATCGGCTGGTCGGCCATCGGCGCGTGGAAGATGACCACCCGCGACGCCTGAGCGTGGAGCGCCGGGGTCGGCACTCGCGACCAAGGACGCCATCAAGGGAAGGAAAACGCCAGCTATGACAACCGCGATGTCAATCGGCACGCATAACCTCAGCGTCGTCCCCGTCATCCTCGCCGTGATAATCATCGGCGTCGCCATCTCCCTCATAGTGCGGCGCAGACGGCGGCGCTGAGGCTGGACCAGGCAAGATCATCACCGAGATTGGAGCGCCGGGATAGGTAGGATCGGGACATGCCGGGCCGAGTGGGTCGGGGTTCATGAGCCGTCACCGGTGTCACGGCGATCCAGCGCGGTTTGAGGTCGTGGCGGAGTTCATAGCCGAACGCTTCCCTCATGCACGGTACGTCGCCGACGTGGCCGGCGGGCAGGGGATGCTGACCCGGATACTGCGCAAGCGGCTCGGCCTTGATGCGGAGGTCATAGATCCGCGCGGCTGGACCTTGAAGGGCGTGCCTGCGCGGGTGGAGAACTTCGATCCCTCGATGGCCGAGTACTACGACCTCGTCGTCGGGCTTCATCCCGACGCAGCCTTGCGCAGCGTGGTTGAGTCCGCTGCGAAGTCGGCCGCTCTAGTCATCCCCTGCTGCAACTTCTGGAGTCAGGAGATCCGGCTCGGACGCGACCAGCTAATCGAGCAGATTTCCGAGTTCCACAACTCGCGCGGTGGAAGGTCGGAGCGGGTGGTGCTGGATTTCCGGGGCCCGAAGAATCATGCCCTGGTTCTCCTGCCGCCGTCCGGCTCCGGAGGGGCCGCGGCCAACGACAGCAAGGGTCCCACGCTGCTGCCATAGCGACAGTTAGGGGCCCACGCTGCTGGCGCAGAGCGCCCGCTGATCCATGACCGCCTCCCCGGCGACCGGCGCGTAACCGGCAGGAAATATTGCTGATAGCTATCTGAAATGCATTACATATAGGTAAGATGATGAGAGCCGACCGGGCGCGCGCAACTCCGAAAGCAACTGGCCGCACACCCCAAGAGCCAGGCCCGTGCACCCTGCACGCCACGGGTCTGCCGAGCAGCCCGGCGGACGGTTTCACACGCGCCGTTCGCCGGGCCACCAGACCCAGGCCTAGCAGCAGGACCCGCGCTGGGCGCGCTCAGCCTTCGAGGGCATACGACCCGTAGCGCGCAGGTCCGTCCGGTACGTACGTGGCGATGACGACCCCGGTGCTCGTCGTCGAGGAACTCAGCAGCCGCAGCGCGGCCGGCCGCGCACCGTCGCGGAAGAGCTTCCTGCCCGACCCGAGGTGCACGGGGAACGTCAGCAGCCGGTACTCGTCGATCAGGTCGTACTCGATCAGCGTCTGAGCCAGCCGGCCGCTGCCATGCGTTTGAAGCTCGCCGCCAGGCTGCTCCTTGAGCCGACCGACCTCAGCGACGACGTCACTGATGACCGTGGAGTTTTGCCACTCCGCCGAGGTCAGCGTGCGGGAGGCAACATACTTGGGCAGGGTGTTGAGCTTGCTCGCGATCGGGTCGGCCGAGTCGGTGACCTTGGGCCAGTGGCTGGCGAAGATCTCGTAAGTCCTGCGACCGAGCAGGAACGCGCTCGCGTGCGCGAACCAGCCGGACATCGCCACCCCGAAGTCCTGGTCCCCGTACGGGAACGACCAGCCCCCGTGGGTAAAGCCGCCTTCCTGGTCTTCCTCCGGACCGCCGGGTGCCTGCAGCACGCCGTCAATGGTCAGGAACATATGCAAGGTCAGCCGCATGCTCTTCTCCCCGCTAGACGATAACCCCACCGCGACAACTGGACACGCGCGCAGCACCGTAATCCCACTCGGTCGGCAGGTCCAGCTCATGAGGCCGGCGGGTGTGCCTGGGAATTCGCTGAGCGTATCGCCGAGTACCGCTGAGGAACGCCTGGTCAGGGGTAATCGCCGGGCGCGCGGAGCCGTTCGAAACCCTTGCCGCTAAATAAAATGGCTTATGCCGCAAAACGCCCAATTGAGCGGTTGTTCAGGCATCTTTATGCTAGTGCTGGCCCGGAAAACACCGGCGGGCCGGCCCTAGCTCGACCCCAGCTATTGGAAGGCAAGACATCATGAGTGACCAGCCGGAACAACTCAGCGAAAACGAACCAGCCAACGAGCGCGCAATCCACTCGCTAGCGGCCCGCTATGGACGCCGCGCGCTCATCCTCGGCGCCGCCGCGGCCAGCGCCGGACTGGCCGCGGACCTGGTGGCTGGCGGCACAGCCGAGGCGGCACCCGATTCGTCGCCGCCGGTACTGCTGGGCAAACTCAGCACTGCCAACGGCAGCACGACGGTGTCGTCTAAGCATGCGAACGGGCTCGTCGGACAGACGCGCACCAACGGCTTCAGCGGCGTCGCCGGGCTCGATTTCAACCCGACAAAGCATTCGCATGGCATCTACGGCCAGACGAACCACGGCATCGGCGTGTTCGGCGTCGCGCTCGGCGATGGCCACGGCGTCGGCGGCAACTCGAATTCCGCCGGCCACAACGCCATCTTCGGCGTCGATGAGGCGCCAAGCGGAGGCTGCGCCCTCTTCGGCCAGTCCCGCCACGGCCTCGCCCTGCACGCCGAGGGCAAGGTTAAGTTCACCATCAGCGGCGTGGTCACCATGGATCGGGGTCAGAGGAGCACGAAGGTCCAGGTCAGCGGGATGGCACCGACAAACAAGGTGTTCGCGACCATCCAGCAAGCGCAAAGCGGCGTCTACATCGAGGGTGCCGAGGCCGGAAAGGGGTCCTTCACGCTCACGCTTTCGAAGAGTCCATCGGCACAGCTTCACGTGGCCTGGTTCGTGCTCGAGTAACAGATCGCTGACATAGTCAGCCCAGCAGATCAGCCCAGCAGAGTAGTCAGCCCGGCAGAGTGGCCATGAGCGCGTTGATCATCGCCACCCGGTCGGGCAGGCTGCCGGGCTACTTCAGCCGGTGCCCTGACCACTAGCCACGCTGCTTCCCGGATGCCAGAATGGTGCTATGGCACGTATATCGTATGACAACCCCTTAATCTGGAACTCCATTCATGAATGAAGAGTGGGTGATTGGCCTCGGAGGGTCGTCGCACGATTTTTCGGTTGCGCTTATGCGTGGACTCGACGTCAAAGTCGCTATCGAAAGCGAACGCCTGAGCCGAATTAAGTATGGGCAAGCGCTATGGTATGAAGATCCTGTCCGTGCGGCGATTGAGTACTGCACCGAGGCTGCCGGTATCGAGCGCTCCGATATCGCGGTGGCCGTGACTGGAGACCTGATTCCATACCGGGTCCGTGCGTACTGCAGCGACCTGCCAATGGTGATTTATGGGCATCATCTTTGTCATGCGGCCTCCGCTTACATGATGGTGCCGCCCGATATCGAGACGGCAATAATCGTCTACGACGGGTTCGGCTCTACCATAGGCACAAGCGAATCCGCTGGGATGCCCGTCAGCCGACGCGAGACGTTTTCATTTTACCGGGCCAGCGACGCCAAACTGGAAGTGCTCGGTACGACGCTTGGCGAAGGATTCGCCGAGCACACGAACTTCAGCAATGGCTCGACAAACTCGATCGGTTATCTGTACGAGATGGTCACCACACTGCTCGGTTTCCATTTTATGGACACTGGCAAGACCATGGGCCTGGCTGCTTGGGGCAGGCCGAAGCTTCTCGACGCGCTGCGCGCCTACACGACGCTGGGCCCTACCTTCTATGATTGCTTCCGATTCGACCCATTCCAGGGATTCGTGGGTGACGCGCGGCGATTCCTGCAGAGCGAAGGCGAGTCTTTCCAAGCACGTGCCGATCTCGCCGCAAGTATTCAGGATCTGTTGACCGAGACGCTCCTGCACTGCTACTCGCTCATCGAGGATCTGGAGTTCTCAGTATTGCTTCTCTCCGGTGGCTGCGCCTTGAATACTGTGGCCAATGGCGTACTGGCGCGAAAACTTCCAGTTCACCGCAGCCTGCTGATCCCACCACATGCCAGTGATTCTGGCCAGGCACTGGGTGCACTCTGGCTGTACGCACGCAGCAGGAAACCGGGCCCCTTCGAGATGACCTTCAACGGTTCACCGATGGTGCCCTCGATCGGCAGGCCGGGCCGCACGTACTCGAAAAGTACGGTCCGAGGCGCTGCGAATGGCGTTTATCCTCAGGTTGCCTGTGTCAGCACGAAGATGTCGGCTGGGCAGTTAGCGGAGAGGATCACAGCCGGCGACATCGTCGGCGTCTTCAATGGCGCCTCGGAGTTCGGACCACGAGCGCTCGGCGGGCGCAGTGTTCTAGCAGACCCGCGGGACGCACTGGTCCGCGAACGGATCAACCGTCAGATCAAGCATCGCGAGCCATTCCGGCCACTTGCTCCTATGATCCTCGCCAAACACTTCGATGAGTACTTCTGGCCCGCCGCGGCCAAGGACTATTTCATGCTGACGGTCGCGCAAGCTAAGGAGCGATGCGTCCAGTGCGCTCCGGCTGTTGTCCATATCGACGGCGGAGCGCGTGTTCAAGTGGTGGACGATGATGGCGATCCCTTCCTTGTAGCGTTGCTTGAGCGATTCCACGAGCTTACCGGTGTGCCAATTGTCTTGAATACCTCGTTCAACCGCAGAGGTGAACCAATCGTCGAAACACCGACGGAAGCGTTCGAAGCGTTCATCGCCATGGGACTCGATGGGCTGTACGCAGACGGCGCCTACTATGTGCGGGCCTAACCAGCCGGGCGGGGTAGGCAATGACAGCAAGGGGGCCGCGCAGCTGCCATAGCGACAGCCGGGGGCCCACGCTGCGCGGAGCAGGGTGGCGTCAGGGACAGCAAGGGGCCCGCGCGCGCAGCATCCAAGCCTTGACGTACGCTCGCCACGCTGTAACAGTTGAAAGCGAATCTTACGAGCTTTTGTCATTTACAGTCGCATTTTGTACGCGCCGGATGGGCACGAGGTGGCGGTCATGCGAGTTTCTTCCGGCTGCACACCCTCCAGGCGATCACCCACTGAGCACCGACATGCCGCAAGGCGTCGGTGAGGGAGCGCGGTGACGCGCCTGCTGCCGGAGCTGATCGTCTCGCGAGCCGGGACGAGCCCGGACGCGGTCGCCGTGGCACAGTGGGATAACTGGCTGAGCTATCGCGATCTGGTCGATCGCGCGGCGCGCCTGGCCACGATGTTGCGCGTCGCCGGAGCGGGACCCGAGATCCGGGTGGCCATCTGCGTCCGGCGCAGTCCCTCGCTCGTGGCAGCCATCCTTGGCGTCCTGCTGGCTGGCGGAGCCTACGTCCCCCTGGACCCGGCCTATCCCGCTCGCCGGCTGCTCGGCATCCTGAACGATTCCGGCGCCGTCGCCGTGGTGGCGGACGAGGCGGGCGCGGCCCTGCTGGCCGATACGCCGGTCCCCGTGCTTTCGGCCGACGACGTCGCGCCAGCACCTGCCGGTGACCGCGGGAAGGATCTCCGGCCGGCCGACATCCTGCCCGGGAACGCAGCGTACGTGATGTACACCTCGGGTTCGACCGGCAGGCCCAAGGGCGTGGTAGTGAGCCACGGCAGCGTGGCGGCGTTCGCCGAAGCCGTAGGCCGACGCTTCACGCTCGGCCCGGGTTGTCGCGCCTTAGGCTTCGCGTCCGCCGCCTTCGATGTCTCGGTGCTGGACATTCTCGTCCCGCTGGGTACTGGCGCTTCGGTTCAGCTCGTTCCCGACCGGGACCGGATCGACCCGGCCAGGTTGCAGCGGTTCCTTGAGGCACACCGGGTGACCTGGGGAGTGCTGCCGCCCGCGGTGCTGCCGCTGTTAGACCCGGCGCGGCTGCCGAGCTTAGCCGACGTACTGACGGCGGGCGAGCCGCCAGGGCCCGCGCAGGTGGCGCGCTGGACGCGGTGGCACGGGCGACGGTTTCACAACTGGTACGGGCCGACAGAGACGACGGTATGCGTGACCGGCGCCGAACTGGCCGGGAGCTGGGATCGCCCGCTGCCTATCGGCAAGCCGCTGGGCGAGAACACGGTCTATGTACTCAACAATCGATTCGAGCCGTGTCATCCTGACGTACCCGGCGAGCTATGCATAGGGGGCCCGCAGCTTGCCCGCGGCTATCTCGATCGCCCCGCCGAGACAGCCGAGCGTTTCGTTCCTGACCCGTTCAGCTGCGTTCCTGGTGCCCGGCTGTACCGCTCCGGCGACCGCGCCGTCTCGCCGGACGAGGGGAACCTGGCCTTTCTCGGCCGGCTTGACCGTCAGGTGAAGATCAGCGGCCAGCGGGTCGAAGTAGGCGAGATCGAGGCTGTGCTGTGCGGCCATCCGGATGTCGGCCACGCGGTGGTCAGCCTTGAGCCGACCGCCGCCGGCACCCGACGGCTGGTCGCCTACCTGACGCCGGTCACCGCCCCGGGCAGCGCCGAGATACGGGAATACTGCACGCGACGGCTGCCCCCGTATATGGTGCCGAGCCGGGTGGTGAACGTGGCCTCGCTCCCACTCAGCGTGGCGGGCAAGGTGGATCTGGGGACGTTGCGAGCTTCGGAGTCGGTGGCCGGACTGTGGACTGAGTTGCTCGGTACCGGTCAGGAGGCCCACGAGGCCGCGCCGGACGATAACTTCTTCACCTTGGGCGGGGATTCGCTGCTGGCCATGCGGCTGGTGGCGGCGATCCGCACGCAGACCGGACGGGCGGTCACGGTAGAGGACGTCTTCGCCGGGCGAACGCTGGCCGGCATCGCCGCGAGGATAGCGACCGCGCCGACCATCGAATCGATCGACGCGAAGGTCGACGCGGGCGTCGACGCGACGCCGGCCATCGGACCGGAGCACCCGGCGAGGCTGTCGCCCGGGCAGCACCGCCTGTGGTTCGTTGAGCGACTCGCGCCCGGCACGCCGGTGCACAACATCAGCTGTGCCCAGCGGCTCACCGGTCCGTTGCGCGTTCCCGCACTGCGCGCGGCGCTGCGGGCCGTCGCGCAACGCCATGAAGTGCTGCGCTGGCGGATAGCGCAAGCGCACGGGATGCCGGAGGTGCACGCCGAGCCGGCTACCGACCTGCCGCTACTCATCGAGGACCTGACCGGACTCGATCCCGCCCGGCGACCGGCCGCGCTACGCCGGCTGCTCGATGAGGAGGCCCGCGCGGCCTTCGACCTGACCGCAAGCCCGCCCTGGCGGACGCGGCTCATCCGGCTCGGCCCGGATGAGCACGTGCTAGCCATAACCGTGCACCACCTGGCGTTCGACGGCTGGTCGCAGGGCGTGCTGTACCGCGACCTTTCGGCGGCCTACCGGGCCGCGGCGGAAGACGCGGTGAACGCGGTGGACGACCACCGGCCCCTTACTCCGCCGCGACGGACCTTCGCGGACTACGTCGCCGCGCTCGCGGTGCGCGGCGGCCGGGACGCGAACTGGTGGGCCACGCATCTGGACGGCGCGCCGCACGTCATCGACCTGCCGCGGGACCGGGCCAGGCCGCGGGTGCAAACCTTCCGCGGTGCGGCCGCGGACGTCGCGATAGGTGGCGCCACCACCCTCGCGATCCGCCATCTGGCCGCCCGCCTCGGCGCGACGCCGTTCGCGGTGCTGCTGGCCGCGTTCAGCCTGATGCTGCGACGCCTGACTGGTGAGCACGACCTGGTCGTCGGCACGCCGTTCGCCGATCGTGCCGACACCGCCTTTGACGACGTGATCGGCTTCCTCCTGTGCATCCTGCCGCTACGGCTCCGGGTGAGCGACGACACGAGCTTCACCGAGCACGTCCGCCGGTGCGCCGAGGAGATCTCCGCCGCGGTCGCGCACCAGGACGCGCCGCTGGACCGGCTGGTCGCGTTACTCGGCGTGCCGCGGGATCTGAGCCGCAACCCGCTGATTCAGGTCCTCTTCAACATGTACAACTTCGGCGAGCACCGGCTCGACTTGCCTGGTGTCGCGGCCGAGCCGCTGCGCCCCGGGCTGCCTGGCTCGCTTTTCGACCTGACGCTGTATGTGAGCGAGAACGGCGACGGTATGGAGTTGCGGGCCGTTTACAACCCCGACCTGTTCGCGGCGGAACGCATCCATGCGCTGCTCGCCAGCTACACCTCGCTGCTCGCGACCCTGACGGCGCATCCCGGGCTGCCGGTCAGGCGGGCCCGCCTGCGGCCTGCGGGTGGCCACCAGGACTTGCCGGAGTCGACCACCCCGCTATCCAGCTGGGAAGGTTCGCCGGTGGTGGACCGGGCGATCGAGATCGCTCGGGCGCGGCCGGACGCGGTGGCCGTCACCGGGCCGGCGGGCCGCCTTAGCTACCGCTCCGCCACCGCGCTCGCCGCCGCCGCAGCGGCCGCTGTGCGCGCCGCCGGAGTGGCGGAAGGCGACGCCGTAGCCGTACTCGCCACCCGCGACATCCGGCTGCCCGCGATCCTGCTCGGAGTGCTCGCCTCCGGTGCCCGGTGGGTGGTGCTCGACCCGGACGCGCCGGAGAAAGTGCTGGCCAGGCAGGTCGCCGCGCTCGGCGTCCGGGCTGTGATCAGCTTCGCCGGCGCAGTGAGCGGCCGGCCAGTCATCGACGTCGGAGACCTGGTCGCCGCCGATGGGGCACCGCCCGTGACGGGTACGGCGGACACCCGCGGGTACCTGTCGCTCACCTCGGGTACGACCGGCGAGCCGACGCCGGTGCTCGCCACGGAGCGACCGCTCGCGCACTTCCTGGCCTGGTACCCGGCCAGGTTCAGCCTCGGCCAGGACGACAGGTTCGCCCTGCTATCCGGACTCGGGCACGATCCGGCGCTGCGCGACATGTTCACCCCGATGGTGACCGGCGCCAGGCTGTGCGTACCCGAACAGGCCTGGCTGCCCGACCCGGCACGGCTGGCGGGCTGGCTGGCTGACGAGCAGGTGACCGTGCTGCACCTGACCCCGCCGCTGGCCCGGCTGCTGGCTACGGCGGGACGGCCGCTGCCGTCGGTGCGACTGATCGCGCTGGGCGGGGACCAGGCCACGTTCGGCGACGTGGCCGCGATCCGCGAGATCGCGCCCGCCGCCCGCGTCGTCAGCTTCTATGGGACCACGGAAACGCCCCAGGCCCACGGCTGCTACGAGGTCACCGCGGGGGCCGATGACGTGCTGCCGGTTCCGGCCGGCTGGGGCATCGAGGGCAGCCAGCTACTCGTGCTTGATCCGGGCGGCGAGCGGCCGGCGTCGGGGAGCTCGGCGAGGTGGTGATCCGGAGCAGGCACCTGGCCGCCGGATACACCGACCCCGAACTCACCAGCCGTCGCTTCACCGGCGAATTCACCGGCGGAGCCGACCGCATGTTCCGCACCGGAGACCTGGGCCGGTACCGGCCCGACGGAGCGGTTGTCTTGGCCGGACGCGTGGATGACCAGGTGAAGATCCGCGGCTTCCGGGTTGAGCTCGGCGAGGTCAGGGCCGCGATTCTCGGTCATCAGGACATCAAGGATGGCTTCGTCCTGTCGAGAACCCGAGACAGCGAGCGGTCGCTGCACGCGTTCGCCGTACCGGCTCACCCGTCGGCCCGCGAGACCGATGTCCTGGCGCACCTACGGGCCAGCTTGCCTCGCTTCGCCGTACCCGCGCACCTCACGCTGCTGGCGGAGCTGCCCCTCACCGCGAACGGCAAGGTTGACCGCGAGGCGCTGGCCCGGATGTCCCCAGATCGCGCTGTCCCAGCGGCGCAGGCCCCGGCCAGCCGAACCGAGGGGATCATCGCCGCCGTGTGGCGGGACGTGCTCGGCCTGCCGCGGGTCGGCGTGACCGATAACTTCTTCGAAATCGGCGGGCACTCACTTGCTATGGCAGAAATACAGGCCCGGCTCAAGCGTCAGCACGACTTGCCAGTGACGATCGTGGAGCTGTTCCGTTACCCCAGCATCCGGGCTCTGGCCGCCCACCTCGACGGGCAGGCGTCCGCATCGGCCGAGGACCGCGCCGCCCGCCGGACCGCGATGCGCAGGGAACGGGCCCGCAGGCGGAAGGAGGCCGCTGGGTGACTAACCAGGACCAGACCAGCCAGGACCAGACCAGCCAGCAGGAGCCGGGGGTTGGCGACAACGCGGAGCCGATCGCGATCATCGGGCTGGCCTGCCGGGTACCCGGCGCGGCTGACGACGCGGAATTCTGGCGCAACCTGGCGACCGGCGTGGAGTCGATCGAGCCCAGCACGCTGGCGGAGCAGGCGGCGCTCGGCGTCCCCGAGCACTGGCTGAAGGACCCCTATTTCGTGCCCGTCTCGGCGGGCGTTGCCGACGTCGAGTGCCTCGACGCGGCGTTCTTCGGCATGTCCGCCGCCGAGACGGAGTTGCGCGATCCGCAGCACAGGCTGTTCCTCGAATTGGCGTACACCGCGCTGGAGGATAGCGGCTACGACCCGGAGCGGTACCCGGGCGACATCGGAGTGTACGGGGGCAGCGGCGAGGACGCCTACCAGTGGCTCAACACCCGCCGGGATCCCAAAACGTTCGCCGCCGCCGCGCCGCTCGGCCTGGCGATCAGCTCGCACACGGACTACGTCGCGACATTCACCTCGTTCAAGCTGAACCTTCGCGGCCCCAGCCTCACCGTGCACACCGCCTGCTCCACCTCGCTCGTCGCGGTCCACCTGGCCTGCGAAGCCCTGCGCAACGGCGAATGCGACATCGCGCTCGGCGGGGCGGTCAACATCGACCTGCCGCTCGGCTGGGGCTACATGTACTTCGACGGCGCCATCTACTCCCCTGACGGGCACACCCGCGCGTTCGACGCGAAGGCTGCGGGCACCATGTGGAGCGACGGCGGCGGCATCGTGGTGCTGAAGCGGCTGGCGGACGCGCTAGCCGACGGCGACCACGTCCGGGCCGTGATTCTCGGTAACGCTATTAATAACGACGGCAGAAATAAGGCCGGGTTCACCGCGCCCAGCCAGGAGGGCCAGGCCGCGGTTATCGCGCAGGCGCTCGGCGTGGCCGGCGTGGATCCGCGAACGATCAGCTACGTCGAGGCACACGGCACCGGCACCGCGATCGGCGACCCTATCGAGGTCGCCGCCCTGTCCAGCGTTTACCAGCGCTACTGCGCTGACGCGGGCTGGTGCGGCATCGGCTCGGTAAAGACCAACATCGGTCACCTGGGACCGGCGGCGGGCGTGGCCGGGGTGATCAAGACGGTGCTCGCGATGGAGCACGGGCTGATACCGGCCAGCCTGAACTTCGAGACGCCTAACCCGAAGATCGACTTCGCCACGAGCCCGTTCTACGTCAACCGGGAGCCGACCGCTTGGGAAAGCGGCCAGGTCCGCAGGCGCGCGGGAGTCAGCTCGTTCGGAGTCGGTGGCACCAACGCCCACGTGGTCATGGAAGAGGCGCCTACCCGGCGGCGGGAACGCGGCCGTCCCGAGGCCCGGCTGATCAGGCTGAGCGCGCGCACCGGCACCGCCCTCGACAAAGCGGCGCAGCGGCTGGCCGGTGCGCTGACGGCGGAGGACTTCGATCACGACCTCGACCTGGCCGACGTGGCCCGCACGCTACGGACCGGGCGCCGTGAGCTGCCGCACCGGCTGGCCGTCGTCGCCACCGGCCCGGATGACGCGGCGGCCGCGCTGGCCAGCCCGCGACGGCGAATCACCGGCACGGCGCGGCCGACCGCACCGTCGGTGGCCTTCATGTTTCCCGGCCAGGGCGCGCAGTACCCCGGCATGGGCAGCCAGCTTTACCGCGCCGAGCCGGGTTTCCGCGCGGCGATGGACGAATGCGCCTCGGTGCTGGCCGGGACGTTAGACGAAGACCTCCGCGAGATCATGTTCGCGCCGGACGGCGCGGCCACGCTCCGGCAGACCGCGATCACGCAGCCCGCCCTGTTCACCATCGAGTACGCGTTAGCCAAGCTGTGGCAGTCCTGGGGGGTCGAGCCCGCGGCCATGGTCGGCCACAGCATCGGCGAGTTCGTCGCCGCCACGCTGGCCGGGGTTTACTCGCTGCCCGACGCCCTGCGCGTGGTCGCGGCTCGCGGACGGCTCATGCAGCGGATGGCTCCCGGGGCAATGCTTGCCGTCCGCATGGACGAGGCCGCGCTGCTGGCCCGGCTGCCGGAGAAACTCGCGATCGCCGCGGTCAACGGACCCGGCGCCTGCGTCGTCTCCGGGCCGACCGAGGAAGTGGCGGGGTTCGCCCGCCAGCTCGATCACGACGGCGTTGGCAGCAGGCGGCTGGTCACATCGCACGCGTTCCACTCGCCAATGATGGAGCCGGCGCTGGCCGAGTTCCGCGCCGTCGTGGACGGGGTCGACCTGCAATCCCCCCGGCTGGGGTTCCTGTCCAACGTCACCGGCGACTGGATGACCGCGACCGCCGCCACCGATCCCTCGTACTGGGCCAGCCAGCTCGTCGAACCGGTTCGTTTCGGCGGCTGCCTGACCACGCTGCTCGCCCAGGACGGCTGGCTGCTGCTGGAGTGCGGGCCGGGCAGCCAGCTGTGCGGGCTGGCCAGATTGCAGCCGTCGGCCGGCCAGGCGACGGCGGTACCGTCGCTGCCGGGGCCAGCCGACAAGAGGAAGGACGCCGAGGTTCTCCTCGCTGCGGTCGGCCAGCTCTGGACGGCGGGCGTTTCGCTGGACGAGAGCCGACCCGGTGAACGGCGCCGCCGGGTGTCCCTGCCCAGCTATCCGTGGGAGCGCAAGCCCTACTGGATCAGGCCCCAGCCGGGCGCACGGCCGGGCGCACAGCTTGAGGCGGCGCCGGCCCCGGCGACGGACCTTCCGATCGACGCGTGGTTCGCCGTACCCGCCTGGCGGCAGCTTCCGCCGCTCGGCACCGCTGCCGGCCTGGACGGCCCCCGGCTGGTTTTCGCCGATTCTGACGGGCCCGGCGGCGCGCTGCTGGGGGGCGCCGGCAGCGGTGACATTGTGTGGGTGCGGCCGGGCGAGGCGTTTGGCCGCGACGCCGACGGCGGCTTCACGATCCGCCCGGCCGAACGGGCCGACTACGACGCGCTGATCGCGGACCTGGCGCGGACCGGGCTTCCTTCGCGGATCGTGCACGCCTGGGCGCTGGATGCTCCGCCGGAAGCCGGGGCTCTGGACACCGCCTGGCGGACCCAGGACCGCACGTTCTTCAGCCTGCTCAACCTGGTCCAGGCCCTCGCCGGCCAGGACATGGAGGTCCACCTCGACATACTCACCGCCGGCGCCTGCGACGTGACCGGCACGGACCTGGTCAGGCCCGAGCACGCCACCGTGGCGGGCATCGTCAAGGTGGCGCCGCTTGAGCTGCCCTGGCTCAGCGTCCGGCACATCGACACCGATCCGGGCCAGGATCGCGGCCCGGGCTCGCGCGCCGCCAGGCAGCTTGCCGCGGAGCTGGGCGACGCGACCTTTGAGGCGGCCGGCCGGACCGGCCAGATCGCTTTGCGGGCGGGGCGTCGCTGGCGGCTGGACTATGAGCAGCTCCCGTCGATCGCCAACGTGCCGGGCGGCCCTGGCCTGCGCGAGGGCGGGGTGTACGTGATCACCGGGGGCCTAGGCGGTATCGGGATCACGCTGGCCGAGGATCTAGCGACCCGGATACGGGCCAGGCTCGTGCTGGTGTCCCGTTCGGGCCTGCCGCTTGATGCCGGTTCCGCCGCCAGGCGGGCGGTCGCCGCGATCGGCCGGATGGAAGACAGCGGCGCGGAGGTGCTGGTGCTGGCCGAAGACGTGGCCACGGCCAATGGCGCGCTTCGCCTACGCGAGGCCGCCATGGCACGGTTCGGCCGAGTCGACGGCCTCGTGCACGCGGCCGGCGTACCCGGCGGCGGCATGGCGGAGGTGAAGGAGCGTTCCGCCGCCCAGCAGGTGATGCGCCCGAAGTTGCTCGGCACGCTGGCACTGAGGGAGGCGTTCGGCGATCTCGACCTGGACTTCGTGGTGCTGTGCTCGTCGGTGACAGCCATCGCCGGCGGGTTCGGCCAGGTCGACTACTGTGCCGCGAACAGCTTTCTCGACGCGCACGCGCGCAGCGCTGCTCGTGACCACGAGGCTAAGAACCACGGGTGGCGGGCGCCCGTCGTCTCGGCCAACTGGGGTGGCTGGCGGGATGTTGGAATGGCCGCCGAGGTGAGTGCTCCGGCGGCGTTCCGCGCGCTGCAACGCGGCGACCGGATGACTCCGATCCAGCATCCGGTGCTCACCGGCAGGTACGAGGGCGAGCCGGGCTGGTGCGGCGGCGTCGTCTCAGCGAGCACGCACTGGATCCTGGACGAGCACCGGCTGGCAGGTGTCCCGGTGGTCCCGGGCACCGGGTTCGTCGAAGCGGCGCGGGCCGCGTTCGCGGCGGTGGTCACGCCACCGGATCCGGAACACCTGATCGAACTGCGTGACGTTGCGTTCGTCGAGCCGATGACAGTGCCAGACGGCACCCGCGCGGAACTTCGGGTGGTGCTCTCCGACGGAGCCGAGGGGTTCGACTTCCAGTTGATCAGCCTGGCCGACGGCGCCACGCGCAGACACGTAAGCGGCACCGCGGCCTGGGTGGCCCCGCGTCCGGCCGCCAGCCAGGACGTAGCCGCGATCAGGCAGCGGTGCTCGCTGGCCTTGCGCGACGGCGCCCAGTCGCACAGTTCCGGTCTGCTCGCCTTCGGACCGCGCTGGAGCAGCGCGCGGCACACGCACGTGGGCCAGGGCGAAGAACTGACCAGGATCGAGGCGAACCAGACAGTCGAGGCGGAGCTTGACGGCTGGGGGCTACATCCCGCGCTGCTCGACGAGGCCACCGCGACCGGCTGGACCGAGGAGGGGCGGCGTTACCTGCCACTTGGCTACGGCAGTATCACAGTGCGCCGGCCGCTCACGCCGCGGTTCTGGAGTCACCTGCGCCGGCACGAAACCGGCGCCACAAACATCGTCACGTGCGACATCACGCTTCTCGACGACAGCGGGCGCGAACTGGTGTCGATAACCGACTTCGCCATGCGTCAGGTTGATCCGCGAGCGGCAATCGCCGCGGTCCAGACCGCCCCCACCGACGCCCCGGCCAGCGAGGAGTTCCGAGGGCGTCCCGGCCTGGAGACCGTAACCGGCCCGGGGTCGGCGAGAGGCATCCGGCCGGCCGACGGCGCCGAGGCGTTCCGCTTGCTGCTGGGCGCGGATCCCGGCCCGCAAGTGGTCATCGCGGCTCAACCGGTCAGCGAGCTGATGGCGGCCACCCAGCGGGTCACCCATGAATCGGTCGAGTCCGACCTGGGGGCGTCGGCGACTGACCGCCCAGAGTCCCGCGAGGGTCACGTAGTGCCGCGCAACGATCTCGAAGCGGCGATCGCCCGGCTATGGAGCGAGGTGCTGGGAGGCGAAGAGATCAGCGTGACCGACAACTTCTTCGAGGTCGGCGGAAATTCGCTCGTCGCCGTGCAGCTCATCGCGCTGATCAGGCGGGAGTTCGGCGTCCGCCTCCCGATGCGGAGCCTGTTCGAGTACCCCACTGTGGAAGGCGCGGCCGCGAAGGTCGCCGAGCTTAGCCGCGAGGGCTGAGCGGCCATAGCGTGCCCGCGCGTCAGCAAGTGCACCGCGATCGGCGACCTGTCCAGCGGTAGAGTGCAGGCCGCAGCGGTCGTCAGCCAGGTCCGCTGACGACCGCCGCGCTGGAGGCGCTAGTGGTGACTGCCGATGACGTGCGTGAGATCGCGTTGTCGCTGCCGCGCGCCTACGAGGTTTTGGTGCGCGATCAGGTCAAATTCCGGGTCGGCCGGATCGTGTTCGCTGCGCTGTCGCCGGATGAGACCGTGCTCGGGTTCGGCTTCCCAAGGGAAGAGCGCGCCGCGCTGATCGCGTCAGAACCGGAGAAGTTCTTCTGGCCGGTCCAATCCGACATGCGCTACCAGTGGGTCCGTGCCTGGCTGGCCGCCATCGACCGCCAGGAGCTGCGCGAGCTTGTCGTGAACGCATGGCGTATGACCGTGCCGAAGAAGGTATGGCAGGAATACCTCGACAGCTATGAGTAAACCTCCGCCCCAGGGGCACCGGCCCATGATGTTGACACATCGCCGATATGGCACTTGGATGCCTCTCAAGTCTTGTGATAATGGCTGGCTAAGCGGGGTGATGGCCGCGAACGGCCGATATGGGCGCACTCGGGTGCGGCGTTTTCTCGGTGGCGTGTGCGTCCTCGGAGCGATAGTCGCCGTTGCCGTACCAGGCATCGCAAACGCCCTGGCCGACGGGGCAGCCCGGCCCGTTGAGTCCGGCTCGGTCTGGCGCGTTATCTACCGGGCACCAACTCGGTACATCCACCTGGTAGCCGTGGCCGCGCCAGGGCGGCGGGACGCCTGGGCGGTCGGCGTCGACCACCCGCCACGCCGGCAGGCTCACGGACTAGTGCTGCACTGGGATGGCCGGGACTGGAGACCAGCCAGCATTCCGGTCATGGGCCCCCGCTTTATCCCGTTCAGCGTCGCCGCATCATCACCAGGCAATGTCTGGATATTCGTGACCCGCCCAGTCGCCGACGGCGGGCAAGTGACCGAAGCGCTGCGGTGGGACGGCATATCCTGGCATGTCGAGCCTGCGCCACCGCCCGGCTACTCGCCCAGCACGGTCGTTCTGGGCCGCGCTGACGCCTGGGACTGGACGAGCACCTGTTCCAGCACCGGCGGCGCCCCGGTGAGCTGCACAACGACCACCTGGCACTGGAACGGCGCGACGTGGACAGCGGACCGGCTTCCCGTCGCCGCCGATGAGGTCGGTGCGGGTAATGGAGTCGCGGGGGCAGGGAACCGGGTGTGGTTCGATGGCGCGAAGGATCCTCAGGGAACCTTCGGGCCGCACCCGTCCGGCCTGCCGGTGGTATACCGCTGGTCAGGCCGATGGCGACTGGCCTTCGCGCCGAGAGTCAGGAGCGGGGGGTCGGCCCTCGCGGCCGCGCCCTCAGGTCAGGCCTGGCTACTGACAATTCCGGTAATCCGCGGAACGGTCCGGCTGTATCACTGGAACGGCGGCAGGTGGACCGGATGCCCGGTTCCTGCCCACGTTGCTGGCCAGCCCTTCATCCTGGCTGGCCAGAACCTGACCTACGACGGGCATGACGGGGTATGGGCTGGACCCTACGCGCACTGGACCGGACGACGCTGGATCAACGCGCTCGCCTTCGCCCAGCACCAGGGGATCGGCCTCGATGACGGGTTGGCTCCGATCCCGGGCACGCCAAGCGTCTGGGCGACCGGGGCGGCAACCCAGACCGGCCAGAAGATTCAGCATGACGTCATCGCGATCTACGGCAAGATCCCGTAACACCACCCGCCTAGCCCCCGCCATAGTCGCGAGGACAATCGTGCCATTCGTGGTCAGCGAGAAGTAACCCGGTGCTGGGTCAGGTACGGATGGCGCGGATCATCACGTGCGGGGCGGTCCGGAGGGTAGCGGGTGCCTGTCTGGCCTCCTCAGCCAGGACAGCGGCGGCGGCCTCGCCCATTTCCGCGGCTATCTCCTGCCGAGAGCCGAGAATCTGCTCATAAACCCGGAGTTGGCGTTCGAGAGATCTGGGCAGAAATTGGCTGGTAATACTGCTGAAGCCGGCTGGTTCGAGTAGCCACGCGTACGGCAGATGAGCGGCCTCCCAGGTGGTGAAGACTAGTGGGCTACCTGGCCGGAGGATACGGGAGATCTCGGAGAAGGCAGCACGCTTGTCGATCACCATCCACAGCGCGTCGAAACTGACGACGCCATCGAACGCGCCATCGGGCAGGCCCGTTTCGGTCACGCTGGCCACCTCGAACTGAGCGGGCGGCGCGGACGCGAGCACCGCCGCCCGCGCTCGTGCTTCCGTGATCGCCTCGGCCACGATGTCGATTCCGACGAGCGCTGCCCTGATTTCGCGGGCAACCCACAGACCGGGCCCTCCCCGGCCGCAGCCAACATCGAGCAGACGGGTTACGCCGAACCCGTCCAGCTCACGCGCGACCATCGCCAGATCCCCTGCGGATAAGAACCCGAACGGCTCCACCTCAGCTGGATAGTCCGCACCATAAACTCGCTCATAGATGCCACGCAGAGTCTTACCCCTGGATTGCGCAGCCAGCACCGGCCGATACCGATCCTCACTCATATTCACGGCTTCTGGCTCGCTCATATTTGATCCCAGATGTTGCGCCATGGATTATGCCCAGAGGTGCTGAGCGCCGCAGCCGACCTGAAGCTCTAGCCGATACGGCATATAGTACTCGGCAAGGGTGCGCAGCCACCCGAGCTGTCGCCGATCTTAGGCGCGGCGACGAGCGTGACGACCGTTGACGACGATGGAGTTCAGGCGGGTCGGCTCACCGACTGGGTCGATGCGGGCGGTCTGACGCTGCGGTTCGCCGTCGAGGAGCCTGAGCTTGCCGGCCAGGAAATCCTGGTAGCAGCGTCTCCGGCTAGCCCGGACCGGACGATCGCGTCGAGGTCGCCAGCCGGGCTGGCGGGTCGGCGCCTGGCGCCAGGCGGGAATCCGGCATGGCCAGGACGCCGACCTGCGCCCAGGGGCACTACGCCAGGACGGCGCGGGCGCGGAATCCATCCGGAATCGCAAGCACCGATTACCGTACGTAGTTGTCACCGTGCTCCATCATGCTCCGAACGCCGAATAGGCGCGGGTACCGGCATGAACCGACGCGAGGGAAGCCACATACATATCAGCCGCATCGGAGCGCCGGTAGCTCGTCCAATACTAGTCCGCTTCCGTGTCTGGGTGACCGCGATTACGTCCGCCGTATTCCAAGAATGGCTTCCCGACTTATGCAAAGGTGGACTGGCCGCCAGTTCCGAGATCGCTGGTCTGCTGGAGCTAGAGCACCCGTTGATCATCGGCCGTTGTCAAGGCCATAGGCTGAAGGGGCACGAATGGACACCGTCATCCATCCTCACGATATGGGCTCTTCGCAGTTGAGGGTGTAGGGCTGGTGGGCGGGTCGGTGGCGGGGTAGCGGTCGAGGTCCTCCGAGGATCGGAAGTTCTCGCGCTGCCGATCTGAAGGACCTCGCCGTTGCACAAAACACGAGGCGGTGCGACTGTGCGGCCAGGTGCCGGCCGACAGCGACACCTCGCTAGGGCTTCACCCTCGCGAAGTCATCCCTGCCCCCATGCCGAAGGACGGGTCTTTTCGGTCGCGAGTCATGTTGGCTTGGAGCTCGCAAGGCGGGCTGCCTGGGCGCGTCGATCACGGGCAGTACTCGGGGCTACTCGTCGGGCTCGAAGCGAAGCGTCGGCTGAGTACGGGCTCAAGTCTGGATGGCAAGGGCGAGGAGGGTATCGATCGCAGTTTCGAAGGGGCGGCTACTCCCAAGTACCTGGGCGAGCAGAATTCCTCCTTCGAGCGTGGCGAGCAGAGTAATGGCGAGGTCGTCCGGGTCGATGCCGGACTGCAGCTTCCCATCGGCATGAAGGGATCTGAGTCCATCGGCGATCGTGGCCGACCACTGATCGAACCCCGCCGCGATGAGCGCTCGGGCCTCGGGGTCGGTCTCGGCGAGTTGACCGACGAGCGAGCCAAGTTGGCAGCCTCCCTTTGCCTTGGTTCTCTTCGCGGCGCTGATCACCATGTTCCGCCAGGCCTCGACTCCGTGCACGCCGCTGAGCGCGTGCCTGTTGCGACTGACGATGGAGTCGGCTTGATAGACGATGACCGCCTGTAGGAGCTCGTTCTTGTCAGGGAAGTAGTGGTACATCTGCGAGCCGCTGACTTCGGCCGCCACCTTGACGTCTTCCAAGGTGGTGCCCGCCACCCCGCGCGCATGGATCAGCGCGGCAGCAGCCTCCACTATCCGCGCCCGGGTGCGTGCCCCCTTGGGGGTCAGCCTCGGCCGGTCGATTGTCTCGTCGTTCATGCACCCATATTAACAGATTCTGAGTTTGACAACCCAGTCTGGCTCCGTCATAGTGAGTCGTGCAACCCAGTTTGCACAAGAGAGGACGAGGTGACGAATGACGGATCTAAGCGGCAAGCTGCTCTGGTCACGGGGCTCGACGAGCGGTATCGGCAGGGCTACGGCCGTTGCCCTCGCTGCCAATGGCGCTCATGTGCTGGTGGGCGGACGAGATGAACAACGAGCCAAGGACGTGGTCGCCTGCGCCGTTTTCTGGCCAGTGATGATGCCAGCTTCGTTCAGGGCGTCACTCTTGCAGTCGATGGAGGGCGGGTAGCGACCTAACACCAGTCGCACCACGGCGACGTGTAGGTGTAAAGACATAGAAGGCATATCAAACTAACCAACGAGGAGTATCTACATGAGCGCATACGTAATTGTCGAGTTCACGGTCAAGGACCCGGAAATGTACCGTGAGAAATACGCCCCCATTGCTGGGCAGACAGCCAAAGAGCATGGAGGTGAGGTAATCGCCGCTGGTAACTGGGAAGTCCTGCACGGCGATGGCTCGCTCACGTCAGGAGCACTCGTGCGGTTTACCGACCGTGAGACGGCCCTCAGGTGGTACAACTCGCCTGAATATCAGCAGTTGGTCGATGTCCGAAGTGTCGCGATGGATGCCCGTTTCAGCTTGCTCGACGGCCTCCCTACGCCCAGAGAAGACGGGGGGGAATCCGAATGAGCGAACTCCCAGGAAAGACAGCTCTGATCACTGGCGCCAACGCCGGGATCGGGAAGGACGTGGCCCGGCAACTGGCACTGCGTCCCGAGATGGCGCGCATCTACTTGGCGTGCCGGAACCAAGATCGGGCGACAGCGGCAAAGGCCGAGCTTGAAGCCGAGACCGGCCGGCGCATCTTCGACATCGTTCTCATGGACGTCGCCGATCCGGGTTCGGTGCGCGCTGGCCTTGCGGGTATCGACGGATCAGTCGACGCGCTGGTCATGAACGCTGGTGTCATTGGCCCGCAGTCGATGGACTTGACCGCTGACGGGGTCACCACCGTGTTCGCGACGAACGTCCTTGGCCACGTCGTCCTCCTCGAAGGGCTCCTGGCCGAGGATCGGCTTGGCGAGGTTGCGGTCTTCGCCGGAAGTGAAGCAGTCAGGGGGGTCCCGAAGTTGCGGATGAAGGGGCCATCGTTCGTATCAACCTCAGCCGACGAGCTCGCTACTGTCATCGACGGCAGCTACTTCGCCAGCACAAAACCTGACTTCAACCTAGCTTTCGGGCAGGCCAAGTACATCGGGGCCCTATGGATGGCCTACCTGGCCCGCCAACACCCCGACCGCCGCTTCATCACCGTGAGCCCCGGCAACACCACCGGCACCCAAGCAGCCAGTGACCTCCCATTGCCGATGCGTATGGCGGCCAAATACGTCATGCCCACCCTGGGTCTCTCCCACAAACTTGACGTGGGCGCGAAGCGACTGGTCGACGGCGTCACCGACCCGATCCTGTCCAGCGGCGCGTTCTACGCCAGCGCGGCCAACACCCTTAAAGGTCCTATGGTCAACCAAGCAGACTTCCTCCCCGACCTGGCCAACCCGGCATTCCAGGCCAACGCCAACGAGGCCATCCACCGATTCATTTCATGACGACTCACCCCGACGGGTGACGAAACGAGTGTGGAGGTCCAGCTCTCTGGCCTAAGTGCGGAGGATGCTGAGTTCTATCGGCAACTCTTTGCGCGTTACCTCGACCGGATCAAAGCTGCCTTTCCTGACGCCGAACCCGGCGCACTTCCGGGCCACTGAGTCAGGGACCACCTCCGACGCCAACATACGGCTACGCCAGCCAACCCCCTGCGACGGGCCGGCCACCGAGTCGAGCTGAGCAGTGCAGCTGAATGCCGTCACCCAGGACTCGGCTGCCACGTTGCCGGACGCTACCTTCGCCTGCCCTGACCTGACCACGTTCTGCCGCCTTGATGAACTCGGGCTGCTGGTGACCGGGCAACGCTTGGAACCTGATCGCGCGGTGCTGGCCTGCCGGGTCATCGACGACGACCATGGTGTCGGCGGTGCGGCTGCGAGGGCTTCGCCCGCGACACGGTGACCCGACGCCTCGCCCACGAGCCGCTGGGTTGGCGGCCCACCGTCCTGGTCGTGACGATCCGCCGCTACCGCTGCTCCGGCTGCGGGCACGTGTGGCGTCAAGACACCAGCAGGGCGGCCGAGGCGCGGGGGAAGCTCTCGCGGCGGGCCCTGAACTGGGCGCTGGAGGCGATCGTGTGTCAGCACCTCACCGTGGCCCGCGTGGCCGAAGGCCTGGCGGTGTCGTGGAACACCGCCAACGATGCCGTCCTGGGTGAAGGACGTCGGGTACTGATCAGCGACCCGGCCCGCTTTGACGGGGTGCGGGTGATCGGTGTCGCCGCGGCGGGTGTGGCGCCACACCCGCCGCGGCGACAAGTACGTCACCGTGATCGTTGACCTCACGCCCGTGCGCGACGGCACCGGCCCAGCCCGGCTACTGGACATGGTCGAGGACGAGCAGCTCGCCAGGCAGATCTATACCCAATTGTGCGGCCACTTCAAGGTGTTCTTTGCGCCGGAGGAATGGGCTGGCCTTTGGGGAACCGACCTCAGCCGGGTGCTGCCGAATACCTATGGCGTCCAGAGCAAGTATGTCCTAGCCGATGATAGTTGTCTTCCCGACGCGGCGGCCCCCGATGAGGAGGGTGGAGCGGCCCTCTCGCAGCTTCCGCTCCAGGCGTGCCACCTCATCGTGGCGGCCGACGAACAACTCCTTCGACCAGAAGGGGTTCGGTCTGCCGGGGTCAAGTGCGGCCGGAAGGCGGGCAGCGTCGCGTGGATCCGCTCGCGGGCCTGGATCGACGGCTTGGCGTCATCGACAGGATCCGGTCGCCCGGCCCGAGCGGGTTCCCGTCGTAAAACCCCTGGTACAGGTCCAGGATCACGCTGGCTTTCGCCGCGAAGCCCGGGTCGCGCGGGTAGATCCAGGACTGGTACTGCCACGGCTTCACCGGGTTCTCCGCCAGGATCCGCAGCACCGACGATGCCGGGACGGGCGCGCTGACCAGGCCCTGCGCGGTCAGCTCGGCAGACAGCTCCGGCCCGGTCCAGCGCGCCAGCGGCACCCCGGTCTCCGCCGGCAGCTGGCAGGCCAGCGCCACCACCGCCGCACGGTCGGCCTCGCTGATCCGCCGCGGCCGCCCGAACCGGGACAAATCCTCCAGCCCTGGCAGGCCCAGGCACCGATCTGATGAACAAGGCCTTCGGCCCGAACGGGCCACTCACTGACCTCGCGCAGCCGAGAGGCGAGCAGGACGCCACCCGATCCTTGTTCGCTGGCGCTTACGGCGTGCTGCGCAACCCGGCCGGCCACCGCGAGATCGACTACACCGACGTTTCCGAGGCCGGCGAAGCGGTGCAGACCGCCAGCCTGCTCATGCGCATCCTGGACCGCGTCGAGGACCGCCGACCCAGTGAAATCGGGCACGAGCAGCTATCTGACTTACAGGCCAGAACCGACCTGGCTGTGGCTGTCGCTCCCGCGAGTGCGACATCGTTACCGGGACGCCGGAAGAGCATTGATTCAAATGACTGCTCACCGGGCAGGAAATTGCCACCTGACTGCGCCAGATCAACCAGATACGCGCCCATAAACGACAGTGCAGCGAGCCTAGGGCAGCGCGCAGATCGAGCCGGATGCGTGCGGCTTGATGGCCGGCGTCGAGCGCCGTGAGTAGTTGCTGCCTGGGTGCCCCGGCTGCCTGGGGTGGGTGAGCTGCGGACTGTTCATGCAACCGATTCGGGTGACGGGCCTCGATGTGCTGCTAGCACACAATGCCACTTAGCCTAAAACGACGTCGTCCCGGAGCTGCTGCTCCAACGACAACGCAGGGCCGACGTTGTTGCCGGGAAGAGCGTCCCAACAGCGACGTCGTCCCGGAGCTGCTGCTCCGGTACCGCTCCCGGCCGCGGGCCGTCGTCCCGGAGCTGACCCGCTTCCCGGAGCTGACCCGCTGCCGGACCGGGCCCAGGCAAACGGTCACCTCCGGTTGCCTGCGAGCACGAACAGGCAGGTCACAAGCATGATCAAAATACGCTAGGCGACATTGTGCTAGCACAGCATCGGGGGAAGTTGCTTCGGCGCTGGAAGCTCGGCGGCTGTGCTGGCATGCTGCCGCCGCTCTGTATCCGGCAGGTGATCGGGAATGACTGGGCTGGACTGCGGCGCACCGGGTTCGCCGTGGTGCGCGGTGTCCGGACACGGCGGCTGTGCCGGTCGACTTCGCGGCCGGGACGGCCTAGTCTGCGTCAAGCATGGAGGGGGTGGCAATGGTGTCGGAGTCGGGTAATAACCGGGTCGCCGTCGTGCATGGGCGCAACGGTGTCGCGACTGATGCGATCTACGTGTTCCTGCAGGCTCTAGGCCTGGTCCCGCTGGAGTGGGGGCAGGTGATCTCGGAACTCGGAAGTGCTACGCCGCATACCTTTGAGGTGGTCGAGCAGCTCTTTCGTCAGATTCAGGCCGTCGTGGTCTTGCTGACTCCTGACGAGACGGCCTACCTGCGTTCCTCGCTGGAGCAAGAAGATGATGACCTTAATGACAAGGGGCCGGCAGGTCAGCCCCGCCAGAACGTCCTTATCGAAGCAGGGATGGCTTTCGGCCTGCACCGTACGCGCACGATTCTGGTCGAAGTCGGCAATATCCGCCAGGCGAGTGATCTCAAGGGCATGAATGTCGTCAAGGTCAGTCACCGGACCCTGCGATTCGCTCTTCCAGACCTTGCGGCGCGACTTGAGACGGCAGGATGCATCGTCAACAGGTCTGGTACCCGGTATCTTGACACTGCGCGGTTCGAGGAGGCGCTCAAGGTTTGCGAGCGGCAGGAGCTGGACTATCCGGACTTGCTGTTCAGTCCGACCGATCGCCCTCGCACTGTGGCTGAGTCGATTGCCTCGGTCGGGCTTGTTGATATCGAGAACCGCGGCGACCAGACGAACGTTCTTCCTCCTTCCACATTCTATCGCCGGGCTCGTTTTGAGCTGGCAATCAGCGGCGTGACCCTGGCGCGCACATTCGATGCGGGCATGAGCTTGCTGCGCGAGACTCTCGACCGGGGTGTCGTGATGTGCTTGATGGTCCTGGATCCAAACGCGCCGGTCATCTCCTCGGTGGTCAACCGCGAGCGAGACCGGGCGATAAGGGCGGACATTGAGCACGTTATAACCTTGGCTGCCGACATCCGGCGAGAATACGGTAAGAATTTTGAGCTCCGCGTCATGGGAGCGAAGCCACCGTTTACGGCGGTCATGATTGACGGCGACATCCGTTCCGTCGGGCTGCCTGCGGTGGATGCCGAGATTAGAGTGCAGCCTGCCTCGATGTTCGACACGCAGCATGAGGGGCTGGTCTTGGCATTCAAGAATCAGCACCGCCAGCCGGGCGAGCCAAGAGGCGTGTTCGAATATTTCGCGAGCGACCTCCGTGCGCAGTGGAAGGCGGCAGGGCAACCAGCGCCGAATTAGCAGGATCCGGCCGCCGGGACTAAGTGAATTGGGCAATCTTAATCGAGACGCGGAGGCGAGTATTAAACCCAGCCGCAACGGAAAGGTTTCATTGACCGTAATGTACGGGCAGAAGCCAGCGCAGGCCCGAGACTATATTTCAGGTGTCCAGCAGATCCTGGCAGCCGAACTAAAATCGGCGTTCACGGCTTACGCCATGGAGCAGGTCCACGCCACTATTATCGGGCTCGAAGGCTGGCGGGATATCCGTAGCAGCCAGGTCATAAGCAAGAACCTCGAGGAACTCGCGGGCGAGACCAGCCCCATGGATATCGGGCGCCTCGCCGATCTAATATCCGGACTGTTCGCTGCGCCCCTGGCCGTACGGTTCGGAGGCTATGAGCCGACCGGGCACTACGGTTTTACCAGCCGCGGCGCTGACCCGCATGTGAGATCCTTCTCGATTCAGGGGACCGCCGCAGTAATCATAGGCTGGCCCGCAAGCTACGGTGACGGCGAGCAAGCCCTGGACACATTGAGGCGAAGCTTCCGGGATGCGAACGCGCTCCACCGCTACCATGCCGAACCGTCGGCGGTCGACAACGACTTGTACCTCGTGGTAGGTCACATCGATCGAAGCGCTGTCTCTGACGAGCACATCTTCGCCGCGACAAGCCGCGGGAGAGCGTTCGCTGCACGTAACATCGTCCGCTTTGACATCAATCAGTCCGACGTTGTCGTCGTCTCGTATGAAGACGCAACGCTCCGCCCAGAGACCTCGATCGCGTATAGTGTGCCGGTAAGCGCTCATCAACTAAATGCGCTCTACTGACCGGGCGCACCGCCACTTCTATCTGTGGTTGACGGCGACGGCTCAAATTATTTATCGCGTCGAAGAGCTGCCCAGCCGAAATTGCTGCATTACGATCTGCCCTGAATCCGGCGACACGCGCCTTGTCAGCCCGGATCACACTCATAATGGTTTTTGGATCAGATGAAGCTTCCCCTGAGGTACTCAAAGTGAGTTCAATTCGAGCCTTTGTTCTAACCGTTGAAGGCTATTCCTAGCGATTTAGTTTGGTCTGGCACGAGAAGGTCAGATATGCGCAGCTCAAGAGTACTGCTGCCGCCGTCTGGTTGCCGCTGGCTCTGTCGGTTGGGGCCGGGTTGCGTAGTTGCTGGTTAGTCACTGGTGCCCGGGCGTTCCTCAGCGAACCCGCCGATGCCCTGCCAGGCGGCCAGCATCGTCTCCTGGACCGCGTCCTCGGCGTCGGCGAAGGACCCGAGCATCCGGTAGCAGTGCACCTGCAGCTCCCGCCGGTGGGACTCGGCCAGTTCCCGGAACGCCTCGCCATCCCCTGCCCGCGCCCGTGCCAGCAGATCAGCTGTCACCATCCTGCGCTCCTTCCTTCCGCACCACGCCTACCTCCGCCCGGTATATACACCGCCCGGGGCGCGAACTGGGCGGCTGGCGGGCGCCCAGTTTCCCGGTGCCGCGGTGTCGGTAATCTCGATCTCCTCGCCTTCACCCGGTCCAGGGCGCGGGCGGCGAACGATCGACATCCGCCGCGAAGGGTCACCGAGGCTTAGGCGCGGGGGGTTAGCGTGACAGGAAGGCGCTCGGGACCGTTGACGACGATGGAGTTCAAGCGGGTCGGCTCACCGGCCGGGTCGATGCGGGCGGTCTGGCGCTGCAATTCGTCGTAGAGGAGCCTGAGTTCGGCCCTGGCCAGCGTGCTGCCGATGCAGAAGTGCTCGCCGGCGCCCAGGGCCAGGTGCCGGTTCGGCTTGCGGGTCACGTCGAAGCGGTCCGGGTCGTCGAATATATCCTCATCGCGGTTGGCGGACGGGAGCCACAACGTGACCCGGTCTCCAGCCGCGATGGTGCGGCCGCGTATCTCGACCGGCCTCGTCGCCACCCGCATCAGGTGGGTGGCGGTGGACGTCCAGCGAAGCAGTTCCTCGACGGCAGTCGGCAGCAGGGACCGATCCCGCGACACCGCCTGCCATTGCGCGGGATTCTCGAAGAACGCCAGCAGGCCGGCGGCGGCGGCGATGCGAGTGCTTTCAGTGCCGCCGACAAGCAGGTTGTCGCAGTCGAGTACTAGTTCGTTCGGGGTGAGCTTCTCGCCGTCGATCTCGGCGGTGGCCAGGACGGTCACGAGATCATCGGCCGGGTCCTTCCTGCGCGCGGCGGCCAGGTCCTCGAAATACTGGAGGATCTCCAGGTGCGCGAGGCGCTGCACGACCGCGTCGCCCGTGCCGAAGGCGTCGTTGGTGAGCGCGAACAGAGGCTCCCAGTCCTCGCGCGGCACACCCATCATCTTGCAGCTGACGTAGAGCGGGACGCGAGCGGCGACCTCGCGGACGAACTCGCAGCTTCCGCGCTCTACCGCACCGGCCACCACCTCGGCGGTGACCTGCCGTATCTCCGCCTCCATGGCCCGTACCGAGCGGAGCGCGAACCAGTCATCGACGAGCGCCCTGAGCTGCCGGTGGCGCGGTGGGTCGGTCAGCGCCAGCGTGCGCCCGCCGCCTGGATCACTGCCAAGTTCCTCTGGCCGCAGCAGTATCCCCTTGGCCGAGCTGAACGTCGCGGGGTCGCGGCACACCGTGCGCTGGTCGTCGTACTTGGTCAGGACCCAGAATCCCGGCAGCTCCGTCGGCGGCTGCCAGCGCACCGGGTCGTTCGCCCTGAGCCACCGCCACAGCGCGTGCGGGTCGCCGTGCGAAAAGAGCCTTGGGTTCGCCGGGTTGAGATCCGCGGGCGGGTCGAGCGGGCTGGGCGGGCCAGAGGACTGTCTACTCATGCGGCACCTCACGGGCCAGTGCGAGCTTGACGACCGGGCCGATCACGGCGAGCGACCCTGGTTGGAGCATTCCGGCATGTTCGCTGGCCACGCCGCGGACCTCGATCCGGCCGCCGATGTAAGGCAGCCAGGCATCCGCCGCCGAGGGCTGGCGGCCTGAGGAGGCCGGGTCCGATGCCGCGAAGTACAGCAGGTCCCCGCTGTAGATTCCGTCCGGCGGACGCAGCAGCTTCAGAGAGTTGACCCCGGCCAGAATGACGGCGGAGAACTCCGCGTCGTCCAGCGCGGCCACGGGCCCGTAGACCTCGCGCAGGCCGTCCCGCATACCGGCCAGGAAATCCTGGTAGGCGGGATCTCCGGCCAGCCCGGACCGGACGATCGCGTCGAGGTCGTCGTCCGGGCTGGCGGGGTCGGAGCCTGGCGCGGCGTGGGAATCCAGCATGACCAGGACGCCGACGCGCGCCCCGTCTTGTTCGAGCACCCGGGCGATGGCGTGCGCGATGACGCCGCCGGATGACCAGCCGAGCAAGTTGTACGGGCCGTCAGGAAACTCCGAGCGGATGTCGTCCACGTGGGCCTGGATCATCTCATCGAACGAGTCGGGCAGCTTCTGACCTGAGCCGATCCCGAGAGCCTGGACGCCGTAGACCGGCTGATCAGGATCAAGATGCCGCAGCAGGCTCGCGTACGCCCAGGCGAGGCCGAATCCGGGGTAGACGCAGAACAGCGGGGCCAGGGTGCCTCGGCGGCGTAGCGGGATCAGCGCGCCGAGAGTCCGCTGCTCTCCCGGGTCGCTGATCGCGGCGGCCAACTCGGCGGGGGTGGGCGCCTGGAACAGGGCACGCACGCCGATCTCCGCGCCCAGCACCGCGCGCACCCGCGCGACCAGCCTCATGGCCAGCAGGCTGTCGCCGCCCAGGTCGAAGAACCCGTCGTCAACACCAACCCGCTCCACGCCGAGCACCTCGGCGAACAGCCCGCACAGCGTGTGCTCAACCGGTCCGCAGGCGGCGCGGGGCCGGGCGCGGCCGGCTTCGGGCGGCGGCAGCGCGGCCCGGTCCAGCTTGCCGTTCACGGTCAGCGGAAGGCCGTTCTTCATCATGACCACAGCGGAGGGAACCATGTACTCAGGGAGCCTGCCCGCCAGCCATCGCCGCAGTCCGCCGCCGGAGTCCTCGCCAACGACGTAAGCGACCAGCTGCCGGTTCCCTGGCCGGTCCTCCCGCATCATCACGGCCGCCTGACGGACCTCCGGGTGGGCGGCCAGCGCCGCCTCCACCTCGCCGGGCTCCACCCGGAACCCGCGTATCTTCACCTGATCATCGGTCCGCCCCATGAACCTCAGCTCGCCGTCGGGCGTCCATCGCACCAGGTCCCCGGTCCTGTACATCCGCAGCCCGGCACCATCGAACGGGCACGCCACGAACCGCTCCGCCGTCAAGCGGGGACGGCCGAGATAGCCGCGCGCCAAGCACCTCCCCGCCACGTATGCCTCACCGGTCACCCCAGCGGGAACGGGACGCAGCCAGGCGTCGAGCACGTACACCCGGGACCCGGAATGCGGGACGCCGATGGACGGCGGCGCTCCGGTAGCCTCCGTGTCTAAGGGCCCGGCCATCGACGTGCACACCGTCGTCTCGGTGGGGCCGTACCCGTTGAACATCCGCCGGCCCGGCGACCAGCGGGCGATGACCTCGGCCGAGCAAGCCTCCCCGGCGACGACCAGGGTCAAGCCCTCGGGCAGCCAGCCGTCAGGCATGGCGGCCAGCAGTCCAGGCGGCAGGCCGGCGTGCGTGATCTTCTCCTCGGCCAGCAGCCGGCCGAGCGCCGCCGCCGACAGCCGCTGGTCCTCGTCCGCCACGACCAGCGCCGCGCCGGCGGACATCGACAGCAGCACATCCTTGGCCGAGGCATCGAAGCTGAACGACGCGTACTGGAGCACCCGGCTGCGCGGTCCCATCCGGAGGCGTTCGATCTGCGACCACACCAAGTCCGCGATCCCAGCGTTCGTGACGGTCACGCCCTTGGGCGTCCCGGTGGAACCCGAGGTGTAGATGACGTAGGCGGGATGCGCTGTCCGCAGCGGAGCGATCCGGTCCCGGTCACCCACTGGCGAGGCCGGGAATCCGGCTAGCTCAGCGACGACTGCCGGGGCGTCGAGCACCACCGCCGCCCTGGCGTCGGGCAGCAACCGCCGGGCCGGCTTCCGTAACGGTCAGCACGCACGCCGGGGCCGCGTCGGCGAGCATGAACGCAATGCGCTCGGGCGGATAGGCCGGGTCTACCGGCAGATAGGCCGCCCCGGTCTTGGCCACCGCCAGGATGGCCACGATCGTGTCCGCCGAGCGGCCAAGGACCAGCGCGACCACCCGTTCAGGTCCCGCGCCTCGCGAGATCAGCAATCGCGCCAGCCGAGATGACGCCGTGTCCAACTCCGCGTAGGTCAGCGTGCGTTCTCCGCACACTACGGCGACCGCCTGTCCCCTGCGGGCCGCGGACGATGCGAACAGCGCGGCCAGTGTCTGGGCTGGCTGGGGCGGCTTGGCGGCAGCCGCGTTCCACTCGCGGACGATGCGGACCCGCTCCGGCTCTTCAAGCAGCTCCAGGTCGCCCACCCGCCGCGACGGCTCAGCCGCGACCTGCTCAAGCACCCGTTCCAGCCGACGAACGAGGCTGCGGGCATCATGCCTGCCAAACAGGTCGGTGCTGTAGCTGACGCCTCCGATGATCCCGGCCGGGGCTCCGCTCGCCGTGCGTTGTTCCGCCAGGCCGAACGCCAGGTCGACCGCGATCCAGACCTCGGATCCGTCACGCAGGGCCTCGGGACTGACCTGGAGTCCCGGGAGTCTGAAGCTGCCTCCGGGGTCATCCATGACGGTGAGCAGCACCTGGACGAGGGGGTTCCAGCCCAGGGATCTGACCGGGTTCAGCTCCTCGACCAGCTTCTCGAACGGCAGGTCCTGGTGCTCGAACGCGGCCAGGCTGGTCTCCCGCACCCGCCCGACAAGCTCGCTGAACCGGGGGTTACCCGACACGTCAGTGCGCAGCACCAGCGTGTTCACGAACATCCCCACCAGGTCATCAAGCGCCGCATCCACCCGCCCCGCCACCGGCACCCCCACCGGGACGTCCGCGCCCGCCCCCAGCCGGGACAGCAGAACAGCCAAGCCAGCCTGCACCACCATGAACATGCTCGCGCCCGCGGCCTGCGCGATCCGGGCCAGGCCGACGTGCACCCGCGCCGGAACACGGAGCTCTAGCCACTCTCCCCGGAGGGAGGCGATCGCCGGACGCCGTCCGCTTCCCGGCAGTTCGATTCGCTCAGGAAGTCCTGTCAGCCGCTCCAGCCAGAACTCAAGCTGCTCCCGGCCCGCCAGGCCGGCCAGCAGATCCCGCTGCCAGACCGCGTAGTCGGCGTACCGCACTGGCAACGGCGGCCACGACGGCGCCTGCCCGGTCCGGCGCGCCGCGTACGCCGCCGAGAGATCCCTGGCCAGCGGGCCAAGCGACCAGCCGTCACAGGCGATGTGATGCAGTACGAGCAGCAGCACGTGCTCTCTTCCCCCCAGCCGGAACAGGTGCGCCCGCCACGGCACCTCCGCCGCCAAGTCGAACCCGCGCCCCAAGGCCCGGCGGACCAGCCCGGACAGCTCCTCCTCACCGGCCACGTCAGCGGATTCCAGCGGCGGTCCTTCCCCGGCGGGCAGCACGCGCTGCCTGGCCACGCCATCGGTGTCGGGGAAGATCGTGCGCAGCGGCTCATGCCGGCCGGCCACGTCGGCCAGCGCCGCCGCCAGCGCCCCGGCGTCAAGATCGCCCCGCAGCCGCAGCGCCAGCGGGATGCAGTACACGCCGCTGCGGCCGCCCAGCCGGCTGAGGAACCACAGCCGCTGCTGGGCGAATGACAGCGGCGGCTCCCCCTCACGATCAGCGACGACGATCACCGGGGGGCGCACCAGCCCGGATGCCGCCTCCACCGCACGCGCCATGCCAACGGGGGACGGCGCCTCGAACAGCGCCCGCACCCCCAGCTCCGCGCCCAGCACCGCCCGCACCCGCGAGATCAGCCGGATCGCCAGCAGGCTGTCCCCGCCCAGCTTGAAGAAACCATCATCCACACCCACCCGGCCCACGCCGAGCACCTCGGCGAACAACCCGCACAGCACCTCCTCGACCGGCCCCCGCGGGCTCCTTCCCGCACCGCCCCCGGCAACATCCGGCGACGGCAGCGCCGCCTTATCCAGCTTCCCGTTCGGCGTCAGCGGCAGCCCGCCAACCGCCACCACCACCGACGGCACCATGAACTCCGGCAGCCGCTCACCCAGCCACTCCCGCAACCCACCAGCCACCTCCCCGCCCCCAGCCGGCACGACATACGCCACCAGACGCCGGTCCCCCGGGCGGTCCTCCCGCATCACCACAGCGGCCTGGCGGACCTCCGGATGGGCGGTCAGCGCGGCCTCCACCTCGCCGAGCTCCACCCGGAACCCTCGCACCTTCACCTGATCGTCCGCCCGCCCGGCGAACGCCAGCTCCCCGTCCGGTGTCCACCGCACCAAGTCCCCGGTCCGGTACATCCGCGACCCTGTGCCGCAAACACCATCGAACGGGCACGCCACGAACCGCTCCGCCGTCAGGTCCGCCCGCCCGAGGTACCCACGGGCCAGGCCAGGCCCGGCCACGTAGAGTTCGCCCGCTACCCCACCCGGCACCGACCGCAGCCATTCGTCCAGCACGTACACCCGCAGGCCGACCAGCGGTCGCCCGATAGCCGGGGCATGGTTGCCTGCCAGTGGCCCGGCCGTGGTCACGCATACGGTGGCCTCGGTGGGGCCGTAAGCATTGAACAGGTCGCGCCCTGCCGACCAGCGCGCCACGACATCGCCCGGGCACGCCTCCCCCGCCGCGACCACCGTCATGCCCTCGGGCAGGCACCCGTCCGGCAGCACAGCCAGCAACCCAGGCGGCAGCGTGGCGTGGGTCACCTGCTGCCGCGCGAGCAGCCGACCCAGGGCGACCGGCGTCAGCTCGCCGGTGTCCGTCGGCAGCACGAGCGCGGCTCCGGCGAGCAGGGCCATGCAGAGTTCCCAGAAGCTGGCGTCGAAGCTCGATGAGGCGTACTGCAGCACCCGGCTGCCTGGCCGCACGCCGAACCTGGCGGCCTGGCTCGCCGACAGCGCCGCGAACCCGGCGTGCGTGACCGCCACGCCCTTGGGCGTCCCCGTCGACCCGGAGGTGTAGATGATGTAGGCGGGATGTTCTGGCCGCAGCGGCGCGATCCGGTCCGCGTCTGTCACCGGCCCGGCGGCGCGACCGGCCAACTCGGAGATGATGCCGGGGTCATCGAGGGCCACGGGCCGGGTCAGCGGAAGCCTGCGGGCCAGTTCGGAGGTCGTCACGACGCAGACCGGCCGGGCATCGGCCACCATGAACCCGAGCCGCTCGGCCGGGTAGCCCGGGTCGAGCGGCAGGTAGGCCGCACCCGCCTTGAGCACGGCCAGGATGGCCGTGATCAGCTCCGGTGACCGGTCGAGCAGCAGCGCGACCGGCTGTTCCGGCCCGGCACCCCTGCCGATAAGCAGCCGGGCCAGCCGCGACGCCGACGCGTCCAGCTCCGCGTAGCCGAGCGCGATCTGGCCGCTGATCACCGCCGCCGCCTGCGGCGTGCTCGCCGCTTGCTCGCTGAACAGCTCGGGGAACGTGGCCTGCGGCACCATCGTGGCACTGTGCGACTCCGGATCGGCACTCCACCGGGTCAGCAGCTTCCGTTCCGGTTCGGTCAGCAGCTCGACCTCGGCTATCCGCGGGTCAGCGGCGAGCTGGCGCATCACCAGCGCGAGGCGCTCGGCCAGCAGATCGACGTCCGTCTCCGTGAACAGGTCGGTGCGGTAGATCAGCCATCCGGCCAGGCCTTGCGGGGTAGCGCTCGCGGAGCGGTTCTCGGCCAGGCTAACGGTCAGGTCGAACTGAATCGGTGTCGGCCCGACCAGCTCGGGTTCACTTCGGACCTCGAGCCCGGCCAGCTCGAAGCTGTCGTCGGGGTCGTCGAGGAAGGCCAATGCGACCTGGACGAGGGGGTGCCAGCCCAGGGATCTGACCGGGTTCAGCTCCTCGACCAGCTTCTCGAACGGCAGGTCCTGGTGCTCGAACGCGGCCAGGCTGGTCTCCCGCACCCGCCCGACAAGCTCGCTGAACCGGGGGTTACCCGACACGTCAGTGCGCAGCACCAGCGTGTTCACGAACATCCCCACCAGGTCATCAAGCGCCGCATCCACCCGCCCCGCCACCGGCACCCCCACCGGGACGTCCGCGCCCGCCCCCAGCCGGGACAGCAGAACAGCCAAGCCAGCCTGCACCACCATGAACATGCTCGCGCCCGCGGCCTGCGCGATCCGGGCCAGGCCGACGTGCACGTCCGCACTGATCCGCAGTCGCACAGCACCGCTGCGGTGGTCGGCCACCGCGGGCAGCGACCCGGTTCGGGGCAGTTCGATTCGCTCAGGAAGTTCCTTCAGCCGCTCCAGCCAGAACTCAAGCTGCTCCCGTCCCGCCGGGCCGGCCAGCAGATCCCGCTGCCAGACCGCGTAATCCGCGTATCGCACCGGCAACGGAGCGAACGACGGCACCCGCCCGGACCGGCGCGCCGTGTACGCCACCGACAGGTCCGTGGCCAGCGGCCGCAACGACCACCCATCACAGGCGATGTGATGTAGCACTAGCAGCAGCACATGCTCCCGTTCGCCCAGCCGGAACAGGTGCGCTCGCCACGGCACCTCCACCGCCAGGTCGAACCCGCGTCCGACCGCCTCCCGCACAGCCCTGGTCAGGTCTCGCTCACCCGTCGCCGCCGTCACCTCCAGGGCCGGCTGGCCGACCGGCAGCACGCGCTGGCTGGCCACGCCATCGGTGTCGGGGAAGATCGTGCGCAGCGGCTCGTGCCAGGCCGGCCACGTCGGCCAGCGCCGCCGCCAGCGCGCCGGCGTCAAGATCGCCCCGCAGCCGCAGCGCCAGCGGGATGCAGTTCACGCCGCCGCGGCCGCCCAGCCGGCTGAGGAACCACAGCCGCTGCTGGCCAAATGAAAGCGGCGGCTCCCCGTCGCGCTCTGTCACGACTACGGGGGGGCGCACCAGCCCGGATGCCGCCTCCACCGCACGCGCCATGCCGACCGGGGACGGCGCCTCGAACAGCGCCCGCACCCCCAGCTCCGCGCCCAGCACCGCCCGCACCCGCGAGATCAGCCGGATCGCCAGCAGGCTGTCCCCGCCCAGCTTGAAGAAACCATCATCCACACCCACCCGGCCCACGCCGAGCACCTCGGCGAACAACCCGCACAGCACCTCCTCAACCGGCCCCCGCGGGCTCCTTCCCGCACCGCCCCCGGCAACATCCGGCGACGGCAGCGCCGCCTTATCCAGCTTCCCGTTCGGCGTCAGCGGCAGCCCGCCAACCGCCACCACCACCGACGGCACCATGAACTCCGGCAGCCGCTCACCCAGCCACTCCCGCAACCCACCAGCCACCTCCCCGCCCCCAGCCGGCACGACATACGCCACCAGACGCCGGTCCCCCGGGCGGTCCTCCCGCATCACCACAGCGGCCTGGCGGACCTCCGGATGGGCGGTCAGCGCGGCCTCCACCTCGCCGAGCTCCACCCGGAACCCTCGCACCTTCACCTGGCCGTCGGACCGCCCGGCGAACATGAGCTGCCCGTCACCGGCCCAGCGCACCAGGTCCCCGGTCCGGTACATCCGCTCACCGACATCGGTGAACGGGCACGCCACGAACCGCTCCGCCGTCAGGTCCGCCCGCCCGAGGTACCCACGGGCCAGGCCGGGCCCGGCCAGGTACAGCTCGCCTGCCGTCCCGGCAGGCACCGGACGCAGCCAACCGTCAAGCACCAGCACCCGCACACCGGCTATCGGCCGCCCGATCGCCGGCGCATCGTTGCCGGCCAGTGGCCCGGCCAGGGTCACGCATACCGTCGCCTCGGTCGGGCCGTACGCGTTGAACATCCGCCGGCCAGGCAACCAGCGGCCGACGGCGTCGGCCGGGCACGCCTCGCCCGCAGCGATCACCGTCATGCCGTCGGGCAGGCAGCCGTCGGGCAACGCGGCCAGCAGCCCCGGCGGCAGCGTGGCGTGCGTCACCCGGCCGTCGGCCAGCAGTCGGCCAAGCGCCGCCGCCGACAACCGCTGGTTCTCCTCCGCTATGACTAGCGCAGCCCCGGCGGCAAGGCCCATCACCAAGTCGACCACCGAAGTGTCGAAGCTGAACGACGCGTACTGGAGTACCCGGCTGTCCGCCCCTATCCCGAGGCGGTCCGCATGCGACCAGGCCAGGGCCGCTATACCGGCGTGCGTGACCACCACGCCCTTGGGCGCCCCCATCGACCCCGACGTGTAGATGACGTAGACCGGGTGGTCCGGCCGCAACGGAGCGGCCCGGTCAGTGTCGGTCAGGTCAGTGTCGGTCAGGTCAGTGTCGGTCAGGTCAGTGCCGAGGCTACCCGCCAGATCGTCGTCGTCCAGGACGACGAGTTGCGTCGCGCCGCTCACCGTCGGTGCCGCCCAGGCCCGGGTGACCAGCATCGCGGGCGCCGCGTCGGCCAGCATGTACTCGATCCGCCCAAGCGGATAGGCCAGGTCGACGGGAAGGTAGGCGGCACCGGCCTTGACCACCGCCAGCAGGGTGGTGATCAGGTCCGCTGACCGTTCAAGCGCCACCGCCACGGTCCGCTCCGGGCCCGCCCCCCGCGCGACCAGATGCCTGGCCAGCCGGTTGGCCCGCTGGTTGAGTTCGGTGTAGGACAGCCGTGAGCTGCCGCACACGACCGCCAGCGCGTCCGGTGTACGCGCCACTGCGGCCTCGAACAACTCAGGCAACGTCACCGCGGGCATCCTCGGCGCGCTCTCACCCCACTCACGGAGGATTCGGACACGCTCCGATTCAGCCAGCAGCTCCAGGTCACCCACCCGGCGCGACGGATCGGCCGCGACCTGCTCAAGCAGCCGCTCCAGGCGCCGGACGAGGTGCTCGGCGTCCTGCCTGGCGAACAGGTCGGCGCTGTAGACGACACCCGCGGTCATCCCGGCCGGTGCGCCGTCCGGCGCCCGGTTTTCGATCAGGCCGAACCACAGGTCGGTCTCGGTCCACTCACCCTTCGGCAGGCCGCACTCGGCGGCAACATCGAGTCCGGCCAGTTCGAAGCCCTGGTCGTCGGCGTCGTCCATAGTCGTGAGCAGCACCTGGACGATGGGGTGCCAGCCCAGGGATCTGACCGGGTTCAGCTCCTCGACCAGCTTCTCGAACGGCAGGTCCTGGTGCTCGAACGCGGCCAGGCTGGTCTCCCGCACCCGCCCGACAAGCTCGCTGAACCGGGGGTTACCCGACACGTCAGTGCGCAGCACCAGCGTGTTCACGAACATCCCCACCAGGTCATCAAGCGCCGCATCCACCCGCCCCGCCACCGGCACCCCCACCGGGACGTCCGCGCCCGCCCCCAGCCGGGACAGCAGAACAGCCAAGCCAGCCTGCACCACCATGAACACGCTGGCCCCGGCCGCACGCGCCACTCGCGCCAGGCCCGCGTGCACCAGCGGCGGAACCCGGAACTCAATCACCCCTCCCTGGTGCGAGGCCACGGCTGGAAGCGCTCCGCTGCCGGGCAGTTCGATTCGCTCAGGAAGTCCTGTCAGCCGCTCCAGCCAGAACTCAAGCTGCTCCCGGCCCGCCAGGCCGGCCAGCAGATCCCGCTGCCAGACCGCGTAGTCGGCGTACCGCACTGGCAACGGCGGCCACGACGGCGCCTGCCCGGTCCGGCGCGCCGCGTACGCCGCCGAGAGATCCCTGGCCAGCGGGCCAAGCGACCAGCCGTCACAGGCGATGTGATGCAGTACGAGCAGCAGCACGTGCTCTTTTCCCCCCAGCCGGAACAGGTGCGCCCGCCACGGCACCTCCGCCGCCAAGTCGAACCCGCGCCCCAAGGCCCGGCGGACCAGCCCGGACAGCTCCTCCTCACCGGCCACGTCAGCGGATTCCAGCGGCGGTCCTTCCCCGGCGGGCAGCACGCGCTGCCTGGCCACGCCATCGGTGTCGGGGAAGATCGTGCGCAGCGGCTCATGCCGGCCGGCCACGTCGGCCAGCGCCGCCGCCAGCGCCCCGGCGTCAAGATCGCCCCGCAGCCGCAGGCCCACCAGCAGCGAGTACACCCCGCTGCGGCTGCCGAGCCGGCTGAGGAACCACAGCCGCTGCTGCCCGAATGACAGCGGCGGTTCGTCCGACCCTCCCGCTGTCATTGGCGGCCGGACCCGGCCCGACGCGGACTCCACCACTTGCGCCAGGCTCGCCACCGTCGGCGCATCGAACAGCGCCCGCACCGGCACCTCCGCGGCCAGCACGCGCCCGATCCGCGACACCAGGCGCATGGCCAGCAGGCTGTCGCCGCCCAAGTCGAAGAAGCCGTCGTCGACACCGACCCGGGCCACGCCAAGCACCTCGGCGAACAGCCCGCACAGCACTTCCTCGACGGGCCCCCGCGGCCGGCGCCCTGTCGTGGCGCGAAGCTCAGCGGGCGCAGGCAGCGCCGCCTTGTCCAGTTTCCCATTCACGGTCAGCGGCAGCTCGGCGAGCGAAACCACCGCGGACGGCAGCATGAACTCCGGCAACCGAGCCGCCAGCCAGGCCCGCAGCTCCCCGTGAACCTCCACGCCGTCCGCCGGGACGACGTACGCCACCAGACGCCGGTCCCCTTGATGGTCTTCCCGAACCGTCACGGCCGCCTGGCGGACCTCCGGGTGGGCAGTCAGCGCCGCCTCCACCTCGCCCAGCTCCACCCGGAACCCGCGCACCTTCACCTGGTCGTCGGCCCGGCCGGCGAACGCCAGCTCTCCGTCCGGTGTCCACCGCACCAGGTCCCCGGTCCGGTACATCCGCTCACCGGCGGTGAACGGGCACGCCACGAACCGCTCCGCGGTCAGCCCGGGCCTGCCTAGATATCCCTGCCCAAGGCACGCACCCGCGAGGTACAGCTCGCCGGTCACCCCAGGCGGCACCATGCGCAGCCAGCCGTCGAGCACGAAGGCCCGCACGCCGGGAACCGGCCTGCCGATGGGCGGGAGCCGCGGCCAGCTCGCACTGTCGCCGTGCAGGGCACCGGTCGTCATGACCACGAACGCCTCGGCCGGGCCGTACTGGTTATGCAGCCGGCGGCCAGGGATCTGGCCGAAGAACTCCCGGACCTGCGCGCTGATCGTGAGCGCCTCGCCGCCTTGAGCCACGGCGAGCAGCTCTGGGAGGTCTGCCCGCTGGTCGATGGCGGCACTGCAGAGCATCCCGATGACGAGGTTCGGCGCGTACAGCTCGTTCACATGCTGTGCCTGCAGCCACCGCACCATGTCGGCCGGGCTGCGCTGAACCTCGGCTGGCATGACCGCGAGCGTCTTGCCGGAGAGCAAAGCCGAAAAGATCTCCTGGGCGGCCATGTCGAAGCTGATCGTGGCGAACTGCGCGACAACCGTGTCCGGGCCGGCCGGGAACAGCCGCGCGTACCAGCCCAGCAGGTTGATCACCGGGCCGACCGGCATCAGGACGCCTTTCGGCCTGCCGGTGGATCCGGAGGTGTAGATCGCGTAGACCGGATGCCCAGGAAGCAGAGGTCCGCCCCGGTCGGCGTCGGTCACCGGCGCATCGCTGTGCTCCGCCAGCTCGGCGGCGGTGTCGGGGGCGTCCCAGGCCACCAGCGGCGCGTCCGCATCCCAGGTCAGCCTGGACGCCAGAGCGGTACTGGTCACCACGCACACTGGGTCTGCGTCGGCCAGCATGAAGCCGACCCGGGCGGCCGGGTACGCCGGGTCAATGGGCAGATAGGCGGCGCCGACCTTGATGACGGCCAAGACCGTGACGATCAGCTGCACGGAGCGGTCCAGCATCAGCCCGACGAGCCGACCTGGTCCAGCACCGCGCTTGAGCAGGAGCCGCGCCAGCCGGCTGGACGCCGCGTCGAGTTGGGCGTAGCTGAGCCTGTCCGTGCCGCAGACCACCGCCGTCGCGTCTGGGGTGCGCCCCACCTGCTCGCCGAACAGCGCCGGAAGCGTCTTCCCCGTCGGGGCCTGCGTCGCTGGTCGACCCCATTCGGTGACCAGTCGCCGCTCGGCATCGTCGAGCAGCAAAAGCTCGCCCACGGGCTTGCCCGGGTCCGCCACCATCTGGCTGAGAAGCCACACCAGCCGGTCAAGCAGTCGTTCCGCGTCCGCCCGCTCGAACAGGGCAGGCCGGTAGTCCAGCTTCAGCGCCAGGCTCTGGCCCGGCACCGCGATGAGAGCCAGCGGGTAGTGGGTAGCGTCGGCCACGTTCACGTCGACTGCCCGCAAGCCGTCCGGATCCAGGCCGGTGCCGCCCGCCGTGCCGCCGATGTTCGGGTAATTCTCAAACACCAGCACGGTATCGAAAAGGGTCCCCACTCCGGCCGCGCGCTGAATCTCGGACAGACCCAGGTGCTGCCGGGTAACCAGCCCGGCCTGCTCGTCCCGCAACCGGTCAAGCAACTGCCGCACCGGCTCGTCCGGCCGGGTCCTGACCCGGACCGGGACCGTGTTGATGAACAGGCCGACCATAGATTCGACCGCCGGGATGTCCGGCGGCCTGCCGGACACCGTTACCCCGAAGACGACGTCATCGCGGCCGAGCAGGCAGCCCAGCACCAGACCCCACGCGGCTCGCACGATCGCGGCGGGCGTGACACCGGTTTCCTGGGCCAACCGCGCCAGCGCCGGGGCATCTTTCCTGACGCTAGCGGGCAACGCGGTCGGCGGGACGGCGTCGCCGGGGCACACCAGCGATGGTTCGGCTCCGGCCAGCGCCTCCCGCCACGCGTCCCGGGCCGCTTGCTCATCTTGTGCGGCCAGCCAGGCCAGGTAGTCGCGGAACGGGGGGACCGGCGGTAATCCGGCATCATCCCCGGCGGAGGCGTACAGGCTGAGTAGTTCGGACGTCAGCACCCACGTAGACCAGCCGTCCCACAGGATGTGGTGGCCGGTCAGCAGCAGGCGCCACCGTTCGCGGCCCAAATCGATAAGCGCGAACCGCAGTAGCGGCGGCCTCGTCATGTCGAACCTGGCCGCCCGTTCCTCCGCCGCCACCGCCTGCGCGCTGGCTTCCGGGTCGCCGCCCCCGGACAGGTCCGTCTCGCGCCACGGCAGCGCCACCTCGCGGGCGATCACAGCCACCGGCTCACCGGAGGGGAGCACGCGGAACCCGGCCCGCAAGCTGGCGTGCCGCCGGAGCAAGGCTGCCGCGGCCGCGGCGAGCCTGCCGGCGTTGAGCGGACCGGCGAGGTCGAGGCAGATCTGCGCCGTGTAGACGTCGACGTCCCGATCGCCAAGCTGGGCGTGGAACAGCAGACCCCGCTGTAACGGCGCCAGCGGGAGGACATCCTCGATCGGGTCTTGGGCCATTTTCCGCTCCGTTGGGCGTCTGCTGTCATCAATTCTCTGGTCGCAGGCCGGACTCCAGGCCGTCCAGGTCCTCCTGGGTGAGGCCCCGCAGGAAAAGGTCGGACGGGGTCCGTCCGCCACCGCCGGCCGCGACGTGGCTGTTGATGCCGCGCAACGCGGCCGTCCAGGCGTCCGCGAGCTCGGTGACCTGATGCTCGGTGAGAAGGGCTCCGGCCCAGGACCAGGTCGCGTCGATCACCAGGCCTTGGCCGCGATCGACAGCGACCGCGTCCACCTCGACCGCGTGCGCCAGCCCGATCGTCCCCCCGCCGCCGAGCGCACCGCCGCCCAGCGCCCCTGGCTCGGGCGTCATCTCCCAGTCGCGGTCGGCCCACTCGCAGTCGGCACCGGCCGCCGTGAACCGGCCCAGGTAGTTGAACCCGATCTGCGGACTGCCCAGGGCGGCTAGCTCCGGGCCGGTTCGCGGGTTCAGGTAGCGCAGCAGCCCGAACCCGGTCCCATGCCCGGGGATGGCCCGCAGTTGTTCCTTGACCCGCTTGACCGCCAGGCCCGCATCCGCGCGGCCCGCGCAAACCTGGCCCCAGTCCACCGCGCCGGGATCCAGCCTGACCGGGTACATGCTGGTGAACCAGCCCACCGTCCTGGACAGGTCCGCGCCGGGAAGCATGTCCTCGTCACGGCCGTGCCCTTCCACATCGGTCAGCACCGTGGTGCCATCGGACCAGCCATGACGCCGACGCCACCAGCTAACAGCCACCGCGAGCCCAGCCAGCAGCGCGTCGTTGACCCCGGCGTGGAATGCCGCCGGCACCTCAGCCAGCAGCCCGGCCGAAACCGACGCGGGCACCCGGACCGCCAGCGAGCGGCGGGTACGTGAGTGGTCGGTCTGCGGATCAAGCCGCCGCCCGCCCAGCGCCGGATCCGGTCCGGCCAGCACCTCGCGCCACACCGGCAGCTCGCGCTCTACCAGCCCCGCGTCGGCTGCAGCCTCGGCCAGCCGCCCGGCCCACCGCCGGAAAGAGACCGGCACGGGTTCGAGCCTCGCCCCCTGCCATGCTGACGCCAGGTCGGGCAGCAGTATCCGCCAGGACACCCCGTCCACCACCAGGTGATGGATCGCTATCAGCAGCCACCCCCGCTCGGCCGACCCGGCGTCGAACCACACCGCCTGCGCCATCACCCCGGTCGCGGGATCTAGCCGGGCCGTCGCAGCCGCGTCCGCTGCCGCCACCGCTTCCCGCCGCGCCGACGTGTCCAGGCCGTCCACGGCTACCCGCCGCAGCCAGCCGCTCACCCGCACCGTCCCGGCGGGGCGAACCTCCAGCCGCCAGCGCCCTTCTTCGCACCACGCCTGGGCCCGCAGCATGTCATGCTGATCCGCCACCACCTGGAATGCCCCGGCCAGCCCATCCAGTCCGGCACCGGCCGGAACGCGCACCAGGACGGACTGGCAGTAATCCGTCGCGGGGCCGCCCAGCTCCGCCAGCCACGCCATCATCGGCGTCACCGGGACGATACCTATGCTGGCCAGCGGGGGGAGCATCCCCCGCACCCCGGCGCTCGACCCCACGTCGCCGTCCGCGTCCGGTACCGCCCGCCCTACCCGGGCCAGTGCCGCCACCGACCGCTGCTCGAACACGTCCCGCACCGATATGACCAGACCAGCCCGCCTCACCTGGGACACCAGCCCGATCGCCAGGATGCTGTCCCCGCCCAGTTCGAAGAACCCCTGATCCACCCCGACCGACCGCACCCCGAGCACGTCGGCGAACACGGCGCACAGGATCTCCTCGGCCCGGCCCCTGGGTGGGCGGGCTCCGGGTGAACTGCCTCCGGGTAGGCGGGCTAACGCGTCAGGCGCGGGCAACGCGGCCCGGTCTACCTTCCCGTTCACGGTCAGTGGCAGCTCGTCCACGGTCACCACCGCCGACGGGACCATGAAGGACGGCAGCCGTCTGGCCAGCCACTCCCGTAGCGCTGCCCCGTCCGCCTGCGCTACCGGCACCACGTAGGCCACCAGCCGCCGGTCAAAAGACGCGTCCTGGCGCACCGTCACCGCCACCTGGTCCACCGCCGGATGGGACCCGAGCACGGCCTCCACCTCGCCAAGTTCCACCCGGAACCCGCGCACCTTCACCTGGTCGTCGGCCCGGCCCGCGAACACGAGCAGCCCTCCGCCCGTCTCCCCTTTCCCCCTTACGGTCCACCGCGCCAGGTCGCCAGTTCGGTACATCCGCTGCCCGGCAGACCCGAACGGGCAGGCTACGAACCGCTCGGCGGTCAGGCCCGGCCTCCCCAGGTAGCCGCGGGCCAGGCCCCACCCGATTACATACAGCTCCCCCACCACGCCCGCGGGCACCGGCCGCAGCCGCGCGTCGAGCACGAACACACCGACGCCGTCGAGCGGACGCCCGATGATGCTGTCCCGGTCCGCGGGACCTAGCTCTGCCCATGTCACATGCACCGTGGTCTCGGTAATCCCGTACATGTTCACCAGCGCCGGGTCGCGATCGCCGTGGCGGGCGAACCAACCGTCCAGCCGCCGAGGCTCAAGTGCCTCGCCGCCGAACACCACGCGCCGCACGGTGTTGTGTTCCTGGCGGTCATGTTCCTCGCGCGCTAACTGGTAGAAGGCGGACGGCGTCTGGTTCAGCACGGTTACCCCGGTGTCCGCCAGCAGTCGCAGTACCCGGTCGGGCGATCTGCTGTCCAGATAGGAGACGACGACCAGGCGTCCTCCGGACGACAGGGCACCCCACATCTCCCAGACGGAGAAGTCGAAGGTGAAAGAGTGAAACAGCAGCCACACGTCGTCGGCGCGCAAGCTCAGGATGCGCTTGCCCGCGGCCAGCAGGCTCACCACGTTATAGTGCGGCACGATCACGCCCTTGGGGACGCCAGTCGACCCTGAGGTGTACAGCACGTAGGCCGGATGCTCACCGAGCAGCGGCCCGCCCCGCTCGGCGTCAGACACCGGCCCGGCGCCGTAGCCCGCCAGCTCGGCGGCCACTTCCGGATCGTCGAGCACCACCAGCGACGCGGGGGGTTCCGGGGGGTTGCCCCCCCGGGTCAGCACCGCCGTGTCAGCACCGGGCGCTCGCGCCGCCAGGTCCGCCGTCACCACCAGGCACACGGGCTCCGCGTCGGCCAGCACAAACCGCACCCTGGACGCCGGGTACTCCGGGTCAATCGGTAAATACGCGGCACCCGCCTTCAGCACGCCGAGCACGGCCGTCACCAGGTCCGCGGAACGATCAAGCAGCAGCGCCACCACCCGCTCCGGACCCGCCCCGCGCGCCAGCAACAGCCGCGCTAGCCGCGACGACGCCGCGTCCAGCTCACCGTAGCCCAGCCGCCGGTCCCCGCACTCGACCGCGACCGCGTCCGGGTCACGGGCCGCCGACTCGGCGAACAGGCTGGTCAGCGTTGATCCCCCCGGCGTCCGTGGGAGCACTGTTCCCGCACCGCTCCACTCGGCCAGTAGCTGACGCCGCTCCGCCTCGCCGAGCACTTCCACCTCGGCCACCGGCCGCGACGGGTCGGCCGCCAGTTCCACGAGGTAGCCGGCGAACCTACGGCAGTGCGCCACAGCCTCCTCTTGGTCATAACGCCCGGCGCTCGCCTCCACCTCAACGCTGAGCCCGCCGTCTCGCGTGTCGGCCACGCTGAGCTCCGCGTCGGCGACCGGGCCGCGCGACATCAGGTGGCCGACCAGCTCGCACCCGTGCAGTTCCGGCTCGTCGCCAAACGACACGATGTTGACCACCGGTCCGAACAACGGCTCGGCGCGATCGCGGCCGGGCAGTTCGGCCCTGAGCAGCTCGCCGGGATAGCGCTGGTGTTCAAGGGCGTCCCAGATCTCGCTGCCGACTTGAGCGATCAGCTCGCCGAACGTCATCTGGCCGGTCACGTTCAGCCGAAGCGGGACGATGTTGACCGTCATGCCGGGCACCTGCGCGGCCTGCACCGACTGCCGACCCGCGACCACGAGGCCGAGGACGACGTCGCTGAGGCCGGTCAGCCGGTGGCAGTACGCCGCCACGGCCGCCACGGCCAGCGCCGCCGGCCACGCCCCGCTCTGTTCCGCCGACCGGCGTACCTGCTGGGCGCCGTCGGCGCCGATGGCGGCCGCCGCCCGCCAGATGCTCGTGGATTCATCCGGGACGGCTCGCCCCAGCCTGATCGGCGGCGGCAGACCGGCGCACCGGCGGCGCCAGTACCGCTGGTCATCGGCGAAATCCTGGCCGGCCCCGTAACGCTGATCTTCCTCGAGCAGAACAGAAAGCGGCGGCATAGGCGTCAGCGTGCCCGCTGGTTTTCCCGCCATGATCGCCGAATAGTGATCGGCGATCCGCTTCCTGATCAAGCCGAATCCCAGATGGTCGACACTGATGTGATGGCAGCGCTGGTACCAGATATGACGGCCGGGCCGGAGCTTGAGTAAAGCCATCAAAAACAGGCGGCCGCGCCGGAGATCAGTCGCCTTCCCGAGATCTGCCCGCATCCAGACGCGGGCGCTCGATTCGGGGTCCTGGCTGCCGGTGAAATCGACGATTTCCAGCCGCACCGGAACAGCGTCGTCGAAGACCTGCCACACCTCGTCGTCATCGACGAAACGGGCCCGCAGTGCCCCGGCTTCCTTGATGACCGCTTCGCACGCCTGCGCAAGGACCCGCGCGTCGAGCGGGCCCGTTATCTCGTAGTAGCCCGCGATATTGAACGCGGCCGACGAACTGTCAAGCTGGTGCCCAAGCCAGACGCTACGCTGGGCCGCCGATAACGGCCACCGTCGCATATCACAACAGAAGCCTCTGATCGGCCCGATTGTCAAGGATCTGGCGCCAGCTCGACGATCCACTCCAGCTGGTCGCGTCGCAGCCTCGGGGTGGGCGCCACGAGCGTGACGATCACCGTGCTGGTCCCGGCGTCCTGGTAGGCGGCCAGCCGTTCACGCACGTGATCCGGGTCACCAGCGATCGTCATGCTGTCAACAAGTTCGTCCGTGACCGCCGCCACCGCGTCGTCGTGACGGCCCGCCAGGTAGGCGTCCTGGACCGCGGCCGCCGCTTCGCCAAAGCCGAGCCTGCTCGCCAGCGCATTGTAGAAGTTCACCGTACGGGTCCCCATGCCGCCCAGATGCAGCGCCAGCGAGGGCCGCATCATGTCACGAGCGAGCTCCAGGTCAGGTTCGACCACGACAAGCACCATGGCGGCAACGTCAAAGCCATCCAGCGAGCGCCCAGCCCGCTCCGCCCCGGCCGCCAGCCAGGCCCGACTAGCGGCCACCGATTCCGGCGGGTGGTGCACGGCCAGCCAGCCGTCGCCGAGCTCGCCCGCCAGCGCGATCGCCTTCGGTCCGAGCCCGGCCAGGTACACAGGCACGCGAGGCAGCGTGGGCGGCACGAGCAGCGGCATGGGCTCCGCGTCGGAGCCGGCCATGGGCAGGGTGACCGTGTCGCCCCGGTAGCTGACCGGCTCGCCGGCCAGCGCCATACGCAGCACAGCCACATAGTCACGCATCCGGGCTAGCGGACGACCGTAGGACTGCCCGTGCCAGCCCTCGACCACCTTGGGCCCCGACGTGCCCAGGCCCAGTTTGAAGCGCCCCCCGGAGATCTGCGCCAGGGTCGCCGCGCTCATCGCGGCCGTGACCGCGCTGCGCGCGGAGATCTGCAACACGCCGGCGCCCAGGCGGATGTCCGCGGTCTGCGCGGCGATCCAGCCGAGCAGCCCCAGGGGGTCAGTGCCAAACGCTTCCGCCGACCACACCGACTCATAACCGAGCCGTTCAGCCGCTCGCGCCAGCTCGGAATAGACCGCCGGCTCCGTGCCAATGCCGCCGATCGAGCCGAGACTGTAACCAAGCCGCATGCCCGGATGAGTGTAGCCCCGGGAGCCGGGGCTAACCAGAGCAGATTGATTGTTCCGACCTTCGCGACCCTCATGACCTGAGTACCGCGCACGACATCATCGACATGCTGGGGGCTGTACGAACTCGTGGGCACTCCCGCGCTTCGCGAACGCTCAGCAGCCGAAGGCATCCACCTAGTCCCGGCCACCCGACTGTTCGAATCCCGATGATCCACCTCACCGGCACCAGCCATCTTGCTAGGCCTCAGCGGTTCTTCCTTGAACGCCGGTAGCTGGTGGAACGGCCCTGACCGCCTAGCTGCTCGACGAGTCCTTGTGCCCGCAGCGCGCGTAGCGACCTCCTGATCGTGTACGCGGGAAGACCGGTGCGCGCTTCCAGCTCAGCCACCGTGCTTGGGCCCTCGCCGAGCGCGTCGTAAACTACCCCGTCCCGGGGGCCCGATACGTGTGTTGGGGCTGGCGCGGGCTGCTCACGTCACCGCCGGTTAGCCGCAAGCTGGCAACCACGGCAGGCAGGTCCACAGTCACACGTTAAATGTACAGCAAATGTACAGCACGATGTACATTTGCCGTACGCTCACGCTGCGACCTTCAGCACAACAGCGAGGTTCCCACGCTGCGGACTGGCCGAGGCGCCCAACGACAGCAAGGGGCCCACGCTGCTGCCATAGCGACAGCGCGGGACCCACGCTGCGGGCTAGGCGGGGCGGCCAACGATTTCCCCGACGCAGGGACGGCGCATCAAGCGCCCCTTCTCGGCCAGCATGTCCGTCACCGCGTCGAGCATCGCCCGGGCTCCACTGTCGGACTGCTCCAGCGCGTCAACCCAGGCGAAGAACTCATCGGTAGCCTCGACCTCCCAGTCCGTCGAAGCAATCGGTGGGTAGATGCCGACAAGAACTGAACAGGCCGCCCGCCTCCTCAAGAAGCCGCAGTTCGCGCTGACGGCGCAGCCGGGCGCATTTGTCAACAGCGTTTGAAAATTGGGTTCTGACCCAGCAGACGCCACCGTACGTTCGGGATAAATGCCTTTGATTCGGAACGGAGGGTGGTCGCTGCGGCGGTCAACTGCCTGCGGCGGGCCGCTTCCTCACGTGGCCGCCTTGGCACAGGCTTCGGCTGCAGCCGTGATCAGGCCCGTCACCTCGTCCGGGTGAGACACCATGGCGACGTGGCTGGATGCGACCTCGACGGTAGTCGCTCCCATCCGGCTGGCGAACAGCCGCTCGGCGTCCGGCGGGATCGCCTCGTCCTCGGTGGCGACCAGGTACCACGACGGCAGCGACTTCCACGCCGGGACGCCCATCACATCGGTGAACGCCGAACCTGCCAGTCCCTGCTGGACGGCAAACATGACGTTCGCGCGGACTGGGTCGACGTCGGCCGCGAAGTGGTGGACGAAGTCGTCCTGGGACAGCCAGCCGAAGCCAAGCTGATCAGTGAACATGTGCGCCAGCGCTGGTGTCGGCGGTCCCTCGGAGAGCAGGGCGCCAAGCGACTCTCCCTGATCGAGGCCAAAGGCGGCGATGTAGACCAGGCCGGCCACATTGAGCGCGTCAGTCCCCAGCGCGGTCATGATCTGACCGCCGTAGGAATGGCCCGCGACGACGGTCGGCCCGTCCTGGAAATTCAGCACCTGACGCAGGCGGGCCACGTCGTCAGCGAGCGCGGTCATCGGGAACTGCGGGGCCACCACGTGATGGCCGGCCGCCTGCAGGCGCTCGATGACGCCGCTCCAGGACGAGCCGTCGGCCCACGCGCCGTGGACGAGAACGATGTTGGGTCGGACATCCATGTCTGTGGTTCCTTCCGGTAGGTGGCGCTGTTACGCGCCGGCCTGCAAGGCGGCTACCTGCGCACGGGCGGCGAGGACAAGTTCTTCGTTGGTGTCCGCGTGACCTCCGAGGCCCCAGCCTCCGTCGGGAGCCTCGGTCAGCAGCACCCATGTCCGGCTGGTGAGTGACGGGTCTCCTGCGGCGGCCGCAACGATGCTGGTCAGTTGCTCGACGACGGCCAGCTGCTTACCGCGGTCGAGCGCACCCGCGTTGGTGTGGGGAATGTCCCAGCGGTCGCGTAAACGTCGATCATGGGCATGGCTGTGTTCCTTCGGGTGCGGCGGTCACTCCTTATGATCGGGTCGCGCGGCCCCGCGTTCTCTCACGCATTCAGGTGAGGGCGACCGCACGCTACTGAAGCGCCGGGGACGGCATATGCTCAAGCAGGGCGTCAGCGCCGCTTACCGTGCCGGAGAGCTGGTCACGCAGGGGTATCAACGCGCACAACGTCGGCGCTGGCACCGGGACCATCTCGGCGTTCAGCGACTCCTTCAACGGCACGCTGACCCCGGTCACGGGTTCCCCTTTCGCCGATGATCAGACCGCGCCGTGCTGGGTGGAGATCACCCATGACGGCCGGTTCCTATTCACCGTGAACACCGGATCAGGCGAGATCTCCAGCTACCACATCGCCGCGGACGGCGCGCTGACCCTGCTGGGCAGCACCCCGGTCTCCGCCACCGGCGGCGTGGGCGCCGTCGATGGGGTAGTGGATCGACCGGACAAGCTGGCACTGCCGCTGGACGCGGTCTCGGCCGAGTGGATCATGGCGCTCGGCGGCACGGGTCCCGTGCGCGAGGCGGGCCTGGTGCGGCTGCACGGGCTGCTGGTCCGCGTCGCCGTCAGTGAGCTACGTCGCCGGGAACACTCGTCCGGGATCGCCGGGCCCGAGCTCGACGACCTGGCCCACCAGGCCGCGGCCGACGCCATGCTCGCGATCATCGCCAAGCTCGACACCTTCCGCGGCGAGAGCCGGTTCACCACCTGGGCTTACCGATTCGTGGTCCTAGAGGTGTCCAGCAAGCTCGGACCTGCTCCCGGACCGGTTCGGAATAGACCCCGGAGAGCAAGCGACCCAGGCCGACATGATCACTGCCATCCGGCACGCCGTAGACCAGGAGCTCACCACCCGCCAGCGCCGGCTATTCGTCGCGGTCGTGCTCAACGGCATTCCCCTGGACGCCGTGGTGGCCCAGACCGCAATGACCCGCAACTCGATCTACAAGGCGATATTCGACGCACGCCGTAAGATCCGCGCGTTTCTGGTCGCCAACAGCTACCTAGATCACAGAAGGCTGAGATCGCGATGACCGACTGGACCGCGCTGGAGCGCTTCCTCGACACCGATCCAGCAGACGTCGGATGCGAGCAGGCCATGGACATTCTGCACGTCTACGCCGACGTGCTCGCCGCCGGAGCGGACGCGACCAGCCGCTACCGGGGAGTGGCGGCCCACCTTGCCGCATGCGGCCCCTGCGGCGAGGACTTCCGAGGGCTGCTGGCTGCGATCACGCCGGAGCCCTGAGGCGAGCCGCCCGCGATCCATTGCCCGCCCGCCTCGCGCGGCCGACGGAAACCCCAGGTCGACCCTGACCTTCTGCTTCCTCGGCGACGACAGCTGTCCCGATATTTTCCGTGTCGCTATCAGGCGCGGGCTGGGTAAAGGCTTTGCCGGGTGCGGCATGCCCTGGAATCTCGCCGGGTATTCAGCGGTCCGGCGGGGTGGCAATCGGGGGAAGGGAGACGTCGCAGTGTCGTCCGGGAAATCCAGGTCTGCTCGCTGGCGCAGGCCGTTCGCGTTGGCTATGTCGTTTTCACTAGCAGCGTTGGCCGCTGCGAGCTGCACGGGAGTTACCGCCAAGGCGATCCCGACCGCGACGCTGACCATCACGCCGGGTAACGGGTCGCGAGGTGTCCTGCCGGGAGCGCCGGTCATTGTCGCGGCAAAATACGGGAAGCTACGGGACGTCACGGTGGCGACAGCCGCTGGTCGTGTCCGCGGTTACCTCACTGCCAACGGCATATGGCATAGCGCGGAGCCGCTTGCGACCGGCACGAACTACACCGTGACGGCGACTGCGATTGGCGTGAACCGGAAGAAAGTGATCACTTCGACCACGTTTCAGACGTTCACGCCGCCGCAAACATTCAAAGCAACGATCACCGCTCTTGGCACGGATCAGAATGTGAGCGCCGAGGTAGCCGGCCGGCAGTACGGCGTCGGCATCCCGATCACCATCATGTTCAGTCGCCCGGTCACCAACAAGGCAGCAGTGGAGCGCGCCATCGAGCTGCGCACCTCCAAGCCCGTCGTCGGCGCCTGGTACTGGCAGGATGACAAGACAGCGATCTTCCGGCCGCGCCAGTACTGGCCGCAGTACACCAAGGTCACCGTCGACGGCCATTTTGACGGCGTGCGGGCGGCTCCCGGCGTCTACGGCACCCGCGATGTGCACCTGAGCTTTTCCATCGGGCCTTCGCTGATCGTTGTCGCCAGCACGCGCACCCACTACATGAACGTTTATTACAAGGACCGGCTTTTCGGCCGGTGGGCGATCAGCACCGGCAGGCCGGGCGACGACACACCCGACGGCACCTACCTGACGACCTTCAAGAACAACCCGCAGTTCATGTCCGGTCCCGGATACGCCCTGGAAGTGCCCTGGTCGGTTGACCTTACCTACAGCGGGGACTTCATTCACGACGCCTACTGGTCGGTGGGCGAGCAGGGTTTCGTCAACGTCAGCCACGGCTGCGTCAACACCTCCCCCGCGCACGCCGAAACCTACTACAAGATGGAGGAACCGGGCGATCCGGCCACGATTACCGGCAGCCCGCGCGTTGGGACGCCAGGCAATGGCTGGACCGAATGGTTCATGTCCTGGCGGCAATGGCTCCGCGGCAGTGCCACCGGCGACGCGGTCGTTGCCGGGCCGGCCGGAAGCTCATTCGTCAGCCTGGCAACGCTGCCCGCCGCGGCCGGCCGAGCACCGCTGCGCCAGCCCCGCTCAGGCAACTCCAGAGCGGACACCTGATCCGCATCACTGCTTGTTCGGGGCCTGCCGCTGTGCGGCAGGCCCCGATGTATCGGGATTGACGATGGTTTACCTGCCCGGAAAGCTGTTGCCGTGACCGGGGAACAGGCGCGAGCGGAACGGTTCGCCGAGCTCTTCCACACCGTCTACCTGACGTTCCATCGCCGTGACCGGCAGCGGAGCGAGCTGCCCGGTGCGTCGAGGGCGGTGCTGGAACACCTGGCACTGGCCGGGCCGCTGACCATCGGCGAGGCCGCGGCGCACATGCGCAGAGCGCAGTCGGTGATCAGCGAGATCGTGACCCATCTGGAGCGCGACGGCCTGCTGGAGCGCGAGAACGATCCGGGGGACCGGCGGCGGACACTGATCTGGCGGACACCCGGCGGTCACGAGGCCTTGCGCCGGGATCGCGAGGTGCTCGGCGTCGACCTGCTCGCCCACGCCATGGCCAAACTGCCACCTGGTCAAGCCGATGCGCTGAACGCCGGCGTATGGAGGAGAAAGCCATGACCACGACGTCGAGCTGTGACAGTTGCGGCATGCCCATCGAGAGCGGGCGGTACTGCGACTACTGCACCGACGAAGCGGCGCGCTCCAGTCGTTCGAGGATCGCTTCGCCCGCATGGCCGCGTGGCAGGCACGCCGCCACCCGGCAGCTTCAGAGCAAGACATCGAACGGCAGGTGCTCGACTACATGGGCACCATGCCAGCCTGGCGCGACCATCCCAGGGTCCAGGCACGCTGACATTTGAATCGGCCCGAAGTTTCCGGGGCTCCATCTCGTGAGAGCAAGATAGAGCCTCGGACGTGCAACAGCCCAACGCTGTCGTTCGGGTGGCCTGGCCAGCAACATTCGCCTAGCCATGATCACGCTCGCTCCGGGGGACCGCGTCTGATTCCGGCGGTGGGGTTGAATGCGGGCGGCAGCGGGCGGTGCCCGGGCCGGTGATCACCACACCCGGTGCGCCGGGGCGCGGCTAGGTTCCGTGATCATGGTTCGGGTCATGATCGCGGAGTCTGGCTGTCATATGTCGCGGCTGAGACTCCGCGGTAACCGCGATTCCATGATCGCGGAAGCTGGCCGTCACCAGGCCGGCCGGGGCCGATGCCGCCCGGACGGGCGCCGCAGCGTTGGGCAGTGGGGGCGGCCGAGCGGTCCGGTTCAGATGGGCAACGTCGCCCGGACAACCTGAGTTACTTCAGGGTTCGTCAGCCGACCGTGGAGGTGCCATGAACAATCCGTCAATCAAGCCGCGGAGACAGCGGCGCGGCGCGGTCGCTTGCAACTCCTTACAGCACAAAGTAATCTGTTCGAACGATACTATTGACGAGCCAAGATGGCCCGAAGCTGTAACTCCTTACGTCCTAAAGTAGGTCGACCAGGATGCACTTTACAAGCTTAATAGCACCAGGAGTGGAAATGGCTCAGCTACCGGTCTGGTTCGTTCAGGTTGTCGGCACGAAACAGCTAACGCCGAAAATGCGGCGTATCACGTTCGGCGGCGAGGACCTAGCCAGCTACCAGAACGACGAGCCTGACCAGCAGGTGAAGCTGTACTTCCCGAAGCCGGGTCAGCGCGTGCCGACACTGCCGAAGCCGCGGGACGACGACGTCATGCGATGGTATGAGGCGTATACCGCGATCCCTGAGGACGAAAGGCCGTGGATGCGCAGTTTCACCATCCGCGGGCACGACGCCGACCGCGCCACCATCGACATCGACTTCGTCCTGCATGACAATCCTGGGCCCGCGGTTCGGTGGGCGTTGTCGGCGGCTGCCGGGGACACGATCGGCGTCTACGGCCCGTCGGCCACATTCTCGCGTCGGGTCCCCCTGAGCCAGTCCATCCGGAATGCGGACTGGCTGCTCCTGGTCGGCGATGAGACGGCGCTGCCGGCCATGAACACGGTGATCGAGTGGCTGCCAGAGGGCACCAAGGCGGTGGCCTACATCGAGGTATGCGACAAGGACGAGGAGCAGACGCTCGATACCAGGGGCGCCCTGACCGCCCACTGGCTGCACCGGGGAGGCGGCCGGGCCATAGCCGGCGACCTGCTGCTCAGCTCGGTACTGGACGCGCGGTTCCCGGCGGGAAGCCCGTTCGCGTGGGTGGCTGGCGAGGCGGGTGCGGTCCGGGCGATACGCCGGCACCTCGTCGGTGACCGAGGACTGGACAAGAAGTCGATCGATTTCGAGGGCTACTGGCGGTTCAGCCTGACCCAGGACGACGCCCCGACTGACGATGACATGGCTGACGCCCAAGAGAAGCTCGCGGAGACTGGGCAGAGCTGGTAGCCGTCCCTGGGATTCGCCGGATCGTTGATGGCGGCCAGTTCATGTGGTAGCCGCCAGCCCGCCCAGCTCAGGCGAGACGGACTCGGGAATGGCGCCAGCCCGGACGACTGCCTCGATTCCGTGCAGTAGTATTGTCAGCCCGGCGGCGAAGGTCGCCGTCGCCTCCCGCTCCAAGTACGGCGTCGCCCCGTCGGGCGGCGCGGGCCTTCCCTCGGCCTCCAGCCGGGCAACCATCGGAAACCGCTTCGCGAAGTCGGTTGTCACCTCTCCGAAGATGGCTGACCGCACGGCCCACCAGTCCTCATCGGACATTCCGGTCGCCGCCGTGGCCCGCCGTGAGTCCGCCACCGTCTGGGTGATGCCGCGGACATACTGGATCAGCGCGCCGACAATGCGCCGCAGCACGCCGGCATTGAGCCCGGTCTCGAAGAGGATGCCGAGCAGGGCGTCGAGCGCCGCGTATTCGTTGGGCCCGAGAACGGGCCGGGCCTGGGACACCTGCAGCGTCCAGGGATGCCGCAGGCAGAACGCCCAGTAGTCGGCCGCCCACGCTGCCAGCGCGGCTCGCCAACCCTGCCCGAGATCGTACTGGCGCGGCAGCTCGCCCAAAGCCTGGTCATACATCAGGTCAACCAGCTCGTTCTTGCCGGGCACGTAGGTGTAGAGCGCCATGCCCGTGCGCCCGAGCCGCTTGCCCACCTCGCGCATCGACACCGCGACGATGCCCGAGGCATCCGCGATGGCGATAGCGGCATCTACGATCTCATCGACGCTCAGCCCCGGTCTGGGTCCTGGGCCGGTCCGCGCGGCCGGGACGCCAGCGGTACGCCACAACAGCGCCATGGAGCGGCGCATGTTGCCCTGGCCGCCGTACACGACCACCGCGCCCCCCTGCCCGAGCGAACCTGCCGTAGCGTGCCTTACCTGGAACGTTACGCGCCAGGATAAGCCCGAGAGCCGCCCAGAGGCCGAGCATGGCCAAGGTCTCCAGGTCGCGGACCCGTCTGCACAGTGCCGGATCCGCCCGCAGGCATACGCCCGCGGGCAGACGACCCGGCACCGCGCGGCGGTTACGATCACCGTGACCATGACCCAGCGAGCTGGAGGTACCCATGATCATGTGGGGATTCCCGGTATTTATCTGCGCCCTGCTAGCTTCCGCCTTGCTGGTCCGCCGCTGGCCGCTCGCGGCGCTGGCCGTGACGCTTGGCGGATTGGTGGCCACCATGGTGCTGCAGCCGAGCCCGGCGAGCGCCGCGCTGGTCGTGCTCGCCGTCGCAACGGGCCTTGAGATCTGCTACCTAGCGGCGACACGCAGCCGCAGAGTCTCGGTAACTGGCGTCGCCCTGGCCGCCGCCGTCAGCCTGCTGATTCCGGTTCTCGGAGTGCCCTCTGGGGGTTCGGTTCGGGTCGGCAGCGCGGGGCCGGGCGTACCCGTTGTCACGATCGCCATAGCCATTGTCACGGCCATTGCCTGGCTCATCGGACATTCAATCCGGCAGGCGCAGGCGCGGGCCGAACTGGTCCGGGTCCAGGCCGCCGCGCAGGCCGCGATGGCCGAGCGGCTGCGGATCGCCCGCGAACTACACGACATCGTGGCGCACAGCATCGGCATCATCGCGATCCAGGCAGGCTCAGGCCATAGGGTCTTCGACGCCCGGCCGGCCGAGGCGCGCGATGCCCTGGCCGCCATCGAGACCACCAGCAGAGAGACGCTGTCCGGGCTGCGGCGGATGGTGACCGGGCTGCGCCGCGCCGAGCCGGAACCGGGAGCAGGGCCGACGCCGCTCGGCCCGGCGCCGGGGTTGGCAGACATCGACCGGCTGGTCGCCATGACCCTGGAAGCGGGCGTGCGGGTCGAGGTGGACTGGCAGGGCAGCCGGGAGCCGCTCCCGGCCGACATCGACACCTCAGTGTTCCGCATCATCCAGGAGGCAGTCACCAACGTGGTCCAGCACGCCGGAACGGGCCAGTGCCAGGTCCGCATCGACCAGCAGGACGGCCAGTTGTCGATCGAGGTCACCGACAGCGGGCACGGCAGCGCCGCATCCGGGACCGGCTACGGGATTACCGGCATGCGCGAGCGCGCCGCCCTGCTCGGGGGCGACTTCTCCGCGGGCTCGCGCCCAGACGGCGGCTTCCGCGTCGCCGCCCGGCTGCCAGTCCCCGCGCCGGCGCCGGCCCAATGACCATCCAGGTCATCCTGGCCGACGACCAGCCACTGGTCCGCGCGGGCCTGCGCAGGCTGATCGAGCAGACACCCGACATCGACGTGGCCGGCGAGGCCGGAACCGGAGCGGAGGCAGTACAACTCGTCAGGGACACCAGCCCCGACGTGGTCGTGATGGACATCCGCATGCCGGGCATGGACGGCATCGAGGCTACCCAGCTGATCACCGCCGGCGACATGCGCGCTCACGTGCTCGTACTCACCACGTTCGACGACGATGACTATGTCTACGGCGCGCTACGGGCCGGGGCGAGCGGGTTCCTGGTCAAGGACATGGCGCTGGAGGACATCCTGACCGCGATCCGCGTCGTCGCGGCCGGCGACGCCATCATCGCGCCGAACGTGACCCGCCGCCTGATCGCGCAGTTCGCTGGCGAGCCCCGTCCAGACCCCAAGCCCCGTGAGCTCACCGGGATCACCGACCGCGAACGCGAGGTGCTCAAGCTGGTGGGCCTCGGCATGTCCAACGCCGAGATCGCCGCCTCGCTGTACATCACCGCGGGCACCGTCAAGACCCACGTGGCCCGGCTGCTGGCCAAACTCGGCGCCAGGGACCGGGTACAGCTCGTCATCACCGCCTACCAGGCGGGCCTGGTCGACACCTAAGGCAGTTCCCTTAGCCGGCGTTCGAGGAAGCGCCGTTCGGCTCCGTTGTCGGTGAGTTGTCTCGCACGCCGGTAGGCGTCGCGCGCCTCGTCGGTCCGCCCGAGGCGCCGCAGGAGTTCGGCCCTGGTCGAGTGCAGGTAGCGGAAGTCGTCGAGAGCAAGTCCGTCGACGATCCGCAGGCCGGCCTCGGGTCCCTCGGTCTCGGCGATGGCGATGGCGCGGTTGAGTTCCACGACGGGCGAGCCGGTCAGGCGGGTGAGCTCGCCGTACAGCGCCGCGATCTGCGCCCAGTCGCACGGTACCGCGGCGTGCAACGAGGCGATGGCGGCCTGCAGCACATAGTGCCCGCGGCCGCCCAGGGCGAGCGCCCGGTCGAGCTCGGCGCGGCCAGCGGCGATCTGCCCGGAATCCCAGCGTGACCGGTCCTGATCACCGAGCAGCACGAGCTCGCCATCGCTAAACCGGGCGTCGCGACGAGAGTCGTGCAAGAGCATCATCGCTAGCAGCCCGTGAACCTCGGGGTCGTCCGGAAGCAGTTCGGCCAGCGCGCGTCCCAGCCAGATTGCCTCCGCCGCCAGCTCGTCGCTACCGCCGTAGCCCTCGTTGAAGATCAGGTAAACGACGGCGAGAACGGCGTCGAGGCGCTCGCCGAGCAGGTGAACCGGTGGCACGCGAAACGGAATCCCGGCAGCTTTGATCTTTCGCTTGGCCCGCACCAGCCGCTGCGCCATCGTGCGCTCCGGTACCAAGAAGGCGCGGGCGATCTCGTCGGTGCTGAGCCCGGCGACAGCGCGCAGGGTGAGCGCAACCTGCGCCTCGACCGCGAGCGCCGGGTGACAGCAGGTGAAGATAAGCTCGAGGCGCTCGTCCGGAAACTTCGTCGTGGTCATCGGCTCCTCATCACGATCGGCCGCGGCGAGCAGGCCGAGCTTCGAGGTCAGGGCCCGGTCCCGGCGGATGCGATCGGTGGCCCGGTTCCGAGCCGTCCTCATCAGCCAGGCGCGCGGGTTACCGGGGACGCCGTCGCGCGGCCACCGGTCGGCGGCGATGGCGAACGCCTCCTGCGCGGCTTCCTCGGCGAGGTCGAAATCGCTGAGGAAGCCGATCAGGGTGGCCAGGACGCGGCCCCAATCCTCGCGGAAGACCTGATCGAGCGTCTCTACCAATACACCTCCGAAGGGCGGATCTCGACGGCGCCGCCATAGCGCGCTGCCGGGACGCGGGCGGCCACCCCGATGGCCGCATCGAGATCGTCGGCCTCCAGGATGAACAAGCCGCCCACGGCCTCCTTCATCCCGACGAACGGGCCGTCCGTAGTCAGCGTCTTGCCGCCCTCGACCCGCACGGTGGTCGCGTTCTCGGGCAGGCCCATCGGCGGCATGGGAGTAACGCCGGGCGTCTGATTGATTCCTTGGTAGTCGGCGTAGACCTGCTTCTTTTCCTCCTCGGGCAGCGCGGCCTGTCGCTCCTGCGCATCGCCCTGGTAGATCACCATGATGTACTTCATCGCGTCCTCCTCGTCACTACCTGATAGTCACGCACTGAGACGAACGGCGAGCCAGGAAATCGACAGCCCGGCATCGGAAATCTTGACCCGCCGTTGCTGGGACGCTGGCGTGGCCGAGCGACTGCTCCAACCCGTAATAGGTACACTCGCTGGTGTCTGACCGACGAAGGTTGAGTCCTCTGGAAGCGCGCGCTGGCCTTACCGCGACACGCTGCCTCGCCCGGCCGATGGCCTTGAGCTATCCGATACGGTCCGGACCGCATTCATCGCCGCGCCCAGCCTTCGTCTGCCTCCAGGTCAAGGCGCTACTAGCCAGGTCGGGCCGGCGGTGCGGGCTGGCGCGACGGTGCCACGGCAGCTACCCGCCGGAGTGCGCCACTTCACCGGCCGGAGTGCCGAACTTGCTTTCCTCACGACGTTGCTCGGCGATCGGGAGTCGGCCGCGTGCGCTGACGCCGAGTCCGGCAGCAGCTAGGGGCCCGCGATGTCGCTATAACGACAGCTAGGGTCCCACGCTGTTCCGGCCAGCGAGAGCATGGCAGCAGCGAGGGGCCCACGATGCTGCGCCGTCGGCAGCCAGGTCAGCCATTGAGCCCGCCCGGCCGCCAGGTCAAGCACCGGGCCGCCGCTCCCCGCACACCACCACACCCGGGGGCGTCTGATCCGAGCACTCCGCGAGCTCAGCGGGTCGCTGGCCGTGCTTCTCGCGCCGCAGTGGGCAGATAGATGCGGAAGGTTGTCCCCTTTCCTTCCTCGGAGTCGACCTCGATGATGCCACCGAGCCCGGCGACTATGCCTTGCACGGTGGACAGGCCGAGTCCGGTACCGGCCGGCTTGGTGGTGAAGAAGCGGTCGAAGACCCGTGCCTTGACCTCCGCGTTCATGCCGATCCCGGTGTCGGTCACGGCGAGTTCGACGTATCGCCCGAGGCCGGTGCCAGGATGCACACGCATGCGTTCGGTGACGGAGTCCGCCGGCTTGGTGCTGATCGTTAGTGCGCCGCCCTCGGACATGGCATCCCGAGCATTGAGTGTCAGGTTGAGCAGCACTTGCTCAAGCTGACCACGATCGCCGAGCACAGCGGGCAGGTCCGCCGGCCATGGCTTGAAGATCACCTCGGCGCGACCGCTCATGCTGACGTTCATCAGGTCCGTGATGCCGACAATCAGGGCGTTGAGCTCGATCGCCTGCCGCTTAGTCCTCGCCCGGCTGCCGAAACTGAGCAGGTCACCGGACAGACGCACGGCCCGGTCCGCGGCTACGCGAATCTCTGTCAGAATGCGCCGCAGCTCGGGATCCGGATCATTGCTGACGTCTTCGGCCATCTCGGCATAACCGACGATGACTCCTAGCAAGTTCGCGAAGTCATGGGCTATGCCGCTGGTGAGCTGTCCCACCGTCTCCAAGCGCTCTGCTTGCTGCAGCCTGGACTCCAGTTTGCGCCGATCTGCCTCCACCCTGAACAGCTCAGCTGTGCGCTGCTTGACCCGGGCCTCCAGCTCGGCGTTCAGAGTCCGTAGCAAGGTCGCTCGTTCCTGCTCCGCATTCTGGCGAGCGGTGAGGTCCACCACGAAGGTGGCCCAGCGCAGCGGATTCCAGTCGATCACCGCCGCCCCGAGGAGGACGGGCACGAGATGCCCGTCGCTGTGCACATACTCTTTCTCGTACGGTGTCAACGTTCCTGTCCGGCGTATCTGCTCGACCGCGTCATCGTCGGATGCAGCCCATTTCTGCGGGGTTATAGCGCGCCAGTTGATCCGTCCGGCCTCCAAGTCGCTCCTGGTACGGCCGATCATGTCGAGATAAGCGTCGTTGGCGTCGTGAATGCCCTCATCGCTTGACACAACGACGCCGAGGACGTTGGCCTCCCGTAGCCGCCCCAGCAGGCGGTTGCTCTGCCGCAAGGCGGCCTCGGTCCGGCGCTGCTCGGTGATGTCGGTCAGGATGGCGTAAGCGCGGTCGGGCCGACCCCGCTCATCCCGCGTGTCCGGTACGGCGGTGACCTTCAGCCATCGTGTCTCACCGGTTCGCCCGTGCGGTACTCCGGCCACGACCCCGGCGACAACTTGTCCAGTGCGCAAGGCCACGTTCACGGGAACCTCGTCGGACCGGTACGGCGAGCCGTCCTCATGCACGGCCTGCCTGACCTGGATAAGCGGCCAGCTTGTCAGCACCTCGGGCGCCAGGCCCAAAATCTTGGCCGCCGCGGGATTTGCCCCCAGGACCGACCCGTCGGCGTTGTAGTGGATGACGCCGTGCGGGAGCGTCTCGAACAGGGTCCGGTACCGCTCCTCAGTCACAGCCAGCCGCTCGGCTAGCACTTCCTGCCGACGCCGGCCCCGGACATGAGCAGTGATGTCAGTGATATACAGAAGCACTCCACTGACACCGCCAGCGTCGTCGCGCACGGGCTGATAGGCGAAGTCCACGAACATCTGCTCGGGCTGCTGCCCATGCTGGCGGATCCATACCTCAGACTCACGGCCCTCGAACGGCTGGCCGGTCCGGGCTACTTGCTCGACTCGATCAAGACGTTCCGGCGCAAGCTCCGACAGCGCCTCGCGCAGCGGACGGCCGATAAGCTCGCGTCCGCCGACGATCCTGCGGTATTGCTGGTTGGCGAACAAAAATACAAGGTCAGGCCCGGCTACATACGCCGCCGCTGTCGGCAGGTTCCGCAGCATCTCATGCATAAGCGCGAGATCAACGCGGCCTTCATCGTGAGTCGGCTCGTTTGCCGAAGCTGTCATCGTCCTGCTATCCCCCAGCGAATCCCCGCGGTGGCGAGCCAGGCCCGCTCGCCAGCCGGCGGCGACCTGCGATTACCTAACCTGCGGGCCTGTCCGTCTCCATAACACCGCCAGCCATCCCTGGCATACCCGCTAGGGCCTCCAGCCTGCAGGAACGACCGGATCCAGGCGCTTAGCTGACGGCCCTGCCTTCGCCAGGGCGACCGCTCACTGGCCCATACACCGAGCGCGACCCGTTCCACGACCCGCTCGTGATGTTCGCCTACCTGAGGGCGGCGCAGGCGACCTCCGCTCGCAGGTCGAAGCACGGCGTGATGCGGGCTCTCGACGCACCGTGCTCATCGGAGCCGGGGCGATCCAGCTCGCAGCCGGACTGGCACCGCTCGGGTTCCCGCCGTCCGTCAACTCCAATCTAGCGATCGGCTTATGGCCTGAACCACTCGGTGACCGTACGGCGCCCGCCGTCGGGTTCGGCGACTACGCGGAGTCGCTCGGCGGGGATGGCGTCCAACTTGAACCGGCCGCGGCTGTCGGCGCGGGTTTGGACCGGCCCGGAGGCCGACTGCACGGTGATTGTCACCGGTACCGGCGGGTCGAGTTGACCGAGCAGCCGCAGTCGCCCGTCCGCATCGGCGATTTCCATCTCGATGATCAAGTCGCTGGTACGGAAGACCAGCAGGCGGGATGCCTCTCCTCTGGTGTGCTCAAGCTCACGGCCCGGCTGGAGGTCCGAGGTCAGCGTGGCTAGCTCACTGTCCAGGTCGCGCCATTCGATAGCGGACAAGGCCGCCCGCATTGCAGCCTCGGGCACCGGGTCGGCCTCGGCCAGCATGGCCGAAAGCTCGGCGCCGAGCTCGTCCTGCGTCACCTGCCGCTCCTTGATTTCGCCGCCGGCGAGACCTGCCAGCTCAATTTAACTTCACGTCCCTACTCAGTATCGACTGCAAGCTGGACAGGCACCGGGCCCTGGTCGGCCCGATGCTGCCGACCGGGATGTCGAGCGCGGCGCTGACGTCGGCGTATCGAGGCGGCGGGTCGGCGAATATCACGCGCAACAACCGCTGGCAGTTCGCCGACAGCCTGATGAACGCCTGCCGGAGCAGCCGGCGCTCCTCGTTGCTGATCAGATGCGCATCCAGGCCGACCGCCTCATCGGGCGAGTCACCGAGACTGTCGGCGAAGTCGATAGGCACATCGCGGCCCGATCGCCGGAGCAGCATCAGTGCTTCCCGGCGGGTGGTCGTCGCCAGCCAGGCACCGAGCCGACTTCCATCCCTGATCCGGTCGATATGCTCGACCAGCCGTAGCCAAGTGCCCTGGAAAACGTCAGCCGCATCGGCCGCGGAGAGCCGGTAGGCTCGCGCGACCGACCACACCAGGCCGGAATACTCAGTCACGATCGACTCCCAGCCTCGCCGATCGCCCTGGGCAGCCGCGGCCAGCGCGGCGGCCGGATCGAAGACGGACACGCCGCGGCCTTCAGTGGCCAGTCAGGCTCGCAGGCCCGCTCATGGTAGTCCTGGATAGCTGCCGAAGCTGTGTTGAGCCGCCGCGCTCTTGACCTGTTCCACAGCGCTGCCGACAGTCTGGCCAGTCTGGTGGCTCGCCGCTACGGCCGCCGCGACGTAAGGCACGGAGAAGGAGGTTCCACTCCAGCGGGCGAACCCGGTGGGGAACCCATCGTGGGTGACGTAGGTGCTGGTGATATCTGAACCTGGTGCGGTCAGGCTGACCCAGGGCCCGGAGTTGCTCCAGGAACACAGCGCTGACCCGTCATGCGCGGCGACCGCGAGCACCTGGCGGGCGAATCCGGCATCGCTGCCCGCGAACGCGGCCGGCCAGTACGGCGGACCGTCGCTGCCCTCATTGCCAGCTGCGGCGATAACGGCGCGGTCCTGGCCGTTGAGCAGTTCGCCCAGGGCCGCGCTGAGCAGCAGCGGCGGCTGGTTGTCGTTGCTGAATCCGCCCAGCGACAGATTCACAACGTCGACGTCGTCGAGTGCGGACAGCGCTGTGGCGAGGCTCGCCTCCGTGCAGATGCCACCAGCGTCGAGCACCTTGACGACCCGGACCCTGGCATTCGAGGTCTGCGACATGAGCACGCCGATGATGAAGTTCGCGTGACCTACGTCAGCGTCCTGGTCAACTGTGTCGTCGAAGTCGTCGGCGCCGGCCTCGTACCAGTCTCTGGGCAAGGGAGTGTCGCGCCAGACACCCGTGTCGATCACGGCGATACGCAGCGTCGCGTCGGCCGCCGGTCCGGCTGGCAGCGCATAACTCTCGGCGGCGGCAGGCGGGCCGTAGGGCCCGCCCATCTCGAAGGGCGTGGAAACGAAGACATGATGCGGGGCGGCGGCATCGGGACCAGCCTGCTCCCGTACCGCTCTGGTGGCGGCGGCGATATCAGCGCCGGGCGCGGTCAGGCGCAGGTATCCGCCATACGCGGCGCCGACCGAGATCGCCGCGGCCGGGACACCCATGCCGGTCAAGATTCTGCGGGCCAGGCCTTCCTGGCCCGCGGCAACGATCAGCTCATCGGCGAGATAGCGAATCGGCCGGGCCCCGGAAACGTCGGTGCGCAGCCAGGGCAGCGCGGCCAGGCGAGCCGCCCGGCTCTGCTGCCATCGCTCCATGCGTACATCAGATTCTGAAGTCATATCCTTCCCGTCTCATTAGATGTCGTGATTATCCTGCATCAGCGAAAAGGCCGGTACTCAAGGCGGGATGGGATAGCTCATGGCTGCTCGGTCGGCATCGCTCACCGCGGAGGGCCTTGGCGGCGAGCAGATCTTCGAGCAGATACTCGCCGATCCCCATCTGGCCGTTCGGGTCGCCGAGCAGGCGCTGGAAGAAGCTCGCACCGCCGGTGACCGCGCCGGTGAGGCGATCGCTCTGCGCGCGCTCGGCTTGGCCGCGCACGTGCTGCACGACGCCGCGGCGGCGGCCGGTTACCTTGGGCAGGCCATTGACCGCGCCCGGCGGGCGGGCTCGCGGGTCATCGAGGCCGAAGCCCGGATGAGCCACTCGCTCGTGCTCGATGACCTCGGTCAGCCGGCGGCCGCGATACGCGAGATAGAACGAGCTTGCGCCCGCCTGTCCGGACTCCAGCTGGCTCGGGCGACCATGCAGCGAGCGCTCATCTTGCGTCGGGTGGGTCGCGATAAGGAGGCGCTCACCGGTTATCAGCGTGCACTGGCCACGTTCCGGCGCGAAGGCGACCTGCTGTGGCAGGGCCGGGCTCTGGTCAACCGCGGGGTGCTTCGCGGCTATCACGGTGAGCTCACGTCGGCGCGCGCCGATCTTGAGGCGGCGGTGCGGATCTTCACGCAGCTCAACCTCGCGACCGCGGTCGCTCAAGCCCAGCACAACCTCGGCTACCTCGCCGCTCAGGCTGGCGATGTCGTGGATGCGATGCGCTATTACGACCTGGCCGCTGGCCAGCTCAGCTACGTCGGCGCCGCGGCCGTGACCCAGCTCGACCGGGCCGAGTTGCTGCTGGCCGCCCGCCTGCTGCCAGAGGCGCGGACAGCGATCGGCGAGGCCATCGGCGCCGCCCGGGCCGGGCGATTCAACTCGCTGCTCGGCCAGGCCCAATTGCTGGCCGCACGGATCGAGCTGACGGCGGGCGCAGCCGAGGACGCCTCCAGGATCGCGGCCCGAGCCCGGGCCACTTTCACCAAGCAGGGTAGGCCGACGTGGGCAGCCCTGGCGCGCCGGGCCGAGATAGCGGCCAGGGTGGCGGCGGGCAGCCCGGACCGCAGGGCCGTGCGGTCGCTTGTGCTGGCTGGCGACGAGCTGGCGGCCGCGAGCTGGCTGCCAGCGGCGTGGGAGGCCTGGATCGACGCCGCGCATCTGGCGGCCGACATCGGCGACCTGGCTGTCGCCGGTCTCTGCCTGGACAAGGCCGCTGCCGTGCCTGATTCCGCGCCCGCTCCGCTCCGCGCCCGGGCTCGCCATGCGCAGGCCAAAGTCGCGCTCGGCGACGGTGACCTGGTAGCGGCTAAGAAACACGCCGCAGTCGGATATCGGTGCGTCGAGGAGCATCAGGCCAGCCTCGGCGCGACCGAGCTCGGATTGCTCGGCGGCGCGGCCGGCGTGGAGCTGGCCGCGCTGCGGCTGCGGCTGTGCTTGCGGGACGGCAAACCCTCCGATGCGTTGCGCTGGCTGCAGCGAGTGCGCAGCTCGGCGCTGCGATTGCCACCCGCCCGGCCCGCTGACGACCCCGAGGTACGCTCCCGGCTCGCCGAGCTGCGCACGATCGGCCATGAGGTAGCGACTTCCGCCATCGACACCACCCGCATGCAGCGGCTGCTGCGCAGGCAGCGCGTGCTCGAGGCCGATATCCGGCAGCGAGCCTGGCGGGTAATCGAGAGGAACAGGGCCGGCCAGGAGCATCCACCGCGACCCCTCGCAGCCGCCAGCCTCAGCTCACCGAGCTGGCGGCGGAGCTGGGCGATCGGGCGCTGATCGAGCTGTTCGCGCTGGACGGCGAGTTGCACGCGCTGACCCTGGTCGGCGGCCGGGCCCGGCACCAGCCGCTCGGATCGGCGCAGGCCATGGCCGACGAAGTCGAGGCACTCCGTTTCGCCATCCGGCGCCATGTCGCTTACGACGCTGGGTCGGCGGACGCCGCCCGAGCCACGGCCGCGGCCAGTTACTCGGCCGCAGAACTCGACCGCATGCTGCTCGCGCCGCTCGCGAACATCATCGGCGACCGGCCGCTCGTGCTGGCTCCTACCGGAGTCCTGCACGGGTTGCCCTGGCCGATGCTGGCAAGCTGCCATGGCCGCCCGGTCGCGATCAGCCCGTCGTCCTGGCTGTGGTGGCAAGCCAGCCAGGAAGCCACCCACCCGGGCGATGGTCCGATGGTGCTGGTCGCGGCGCCGCGACCGCGTCATGCCACCGGTGAGGTACTTGACCTGTACGAACGACTTCCGGAGGCCACGCTGCTTATCGGCGAGGACGCGACTGTAGCGGCGACCCTGGCGGCGCTCGACGGGGCCGGGACCGGCCACATCGCCGGTCATGGCACCTTCCGGGCTGACAATCCGCTGTTCTCGAGGCTCATGCTCGCCGACGGCCCGTTGACTATATGCGATCTTTCCGGGCTGCGGCGGGCGCCCGCGCTGCTCATCTTGTCCGCCTGCGACGGGGGGATATCGGCCGTGCACCCCGGTGACGAGATCCAGGGCCTGGCCGCCGCGCTTCTCGGCCTGCGGACCAGCACCGTGGTCGCTGGCCTTGGCCCGGTACGCGACCCGGAGGTACCACCGTTGATGGCCAGGCTGCACGAGGGGCTGATAGCGGGCCTGCCCCCGGCCCGGGCGCTGGCGGCGGCGCAGGCCGAGTCCGAGCCAGAGAAGCTGGTGAGCGCCGCCAGCTTCGTCTGCCTCGGCCTCGGCTGACTCGTCGGCGGCCGTCGGGTACCGCCAGATCATCGCCATTAGCGGCCAGCCATCGCCCGCTTGAGGGCATAGTTCAACTTGATGATCACGTCGACGGGCGCGGCGCCGTGGAATGTGTCGTACCAGTCCACGGTCACCAGGTTGCAGTGGCGGCTCTGGTGCTGGTCGAAGAAGCCGGCCAGCGCCGAGTTGGCCAGCACGGCCAGATGGCCGATCACGAACTCAGGCAGGTATCCGCTGAGCATTTGCAGCACGCCCTGCGCGATATCGAAGATCTGCGGCGTCAGCGTCCAGGACACCTCGTACAACGGCTCGGTGTTCGCGTCGAGCGCGGCGCCCTCAAGGTCTGCCAGTTCCGGGACGCTGTCCGTGCCGCCAGGATTCCGGCCCGAAGCGGCGAAGCCGCTGGTGTTCACCACGGTGTCGGCATAGACGTAGTCACCGTTGGTGTCGAGCACGATGACCTTGGGCCCGCCGGCGGTGATCTCGCCAACGGTCAGGCCGGCCAGGCGCTGGAAATCGAAGTCCTTGACCCCTTCGGCGCCCGGCGGCATGTAGATGTGCCCCCCGAGGTGGTCGCGTATGATCTTGGCCACTTCGGCCGGCTGGTCGCCGTCGAAGTTGGTCGCCGAGATCTGGAGGAAAATTAGCTCGCCGGACGCCGGATGAGCGTCTATGAATGACCGCACCTGGACGAGCAGATCTTCGAACTTCGGACCGCGCAGGGCATGCTGCGCGTAGAAGTGCCCGTCGGTGTCGTGGTAGATCCGGAGGTCGAAGAACCGGATGCCGTCGTTGAGCTGCTGGGTCAGGTTGTAGATCTGGGCGGTTGATACGAGCATGACCGCGTCGAATACGTAGCTCATCAGCTCACGGCCGAGGTGGATCGTGCCACCCTCTCCGAACGGCCAGCTTCCGTCCGCCGGAGCAGGATCCGGGCTAAGCCGCCAGAGGAACGCGATGTCCGGATAGGACTTCTGGGACAGCACGGGTTCGAGCGCGAACGTCGCGCTATCGTGCGTGCCCGGCAGCGTCAGCTCGGAGAGCGGGAGCACCTGGATCGTCGGCGTAGACATCCAGGTGCTGTAGTCCCCAGCCGGGATCCTCTTGCGCCGGGCCTCGCGTCGCGGGCGCGCCGGACCGGTGCCGGCTAGCCCGATCCAAGCGATGGCCTGGGTGAGCGCCGGTGACTTCAGCCAGGAGGCGATGGCGGCGTTCACCGCGTCGACGATCATCTGGTTGAACTTGGTGTTGATCGCGCCGGCCAGCGTGTATGAGTTGGTCAGCATGAGATACCAGGCCGGGAACAGCGCCTTGATGACGTCTGCGAGCCCGCCGCTGATATTGAACTCGCCGAGCGAGCAGGCCAGCCGGGTCACGGTGAACGACACGTGATGGGGGTCACCGAGGTCAGTGATGGCCTGGACAAGCACGGCAAGCTGGCTGACCGAGACGCTGGCATCGGAGGTGATGCCATTCCAGCTGATCGTGCCAGAGACTGACCCAGTGATCTCCATGATGGTGGCGATCTGCCACCGGGAGCCATCATGCGACGCCGGGTAGAGCGTGCCGAACCGGCAGGGCACGTCTTCACTGGTCACGTTCAGAGCGGTGACGGTGAGCGTGGCGCCGCTACCCAGATCGATCGCAATGGGGTTCTGGCCGATCCAAGCGGCGATCGCTGGCAGATTGGCGCGGATGAGGCTGTCCGCGTTGCGCTTGGCGTCGTTGGCGCCGGCGAAGAACAAGAACGCGTAGTCCGCGCCCGACCCCGGTAGCGGGGCGAGCACGGCTCCGGCCGCGCCGTCGGAACCGTAAGCCACGTCGGTGACATACGGCCAGCTACCAATCTCGACGGTCATGTTCTCGCCGGTCGTCTCGTAGCTCAGCTTGAAGTGGGACTGCCTAGGCATGAGGCTCGCCGACACGTGGGCGGCCGGGCTGGTCTTCCCGGCGGGCACGGTCTGATCAGGGAAGATGTCGTTCATCCAGGCGAAGTCGGACGTGAGCACCCTCAGATCGTCGTGGAGCAAATTGGTAACCGTCATGTAGGCGTCGGTGGTGAGGCCGCCGGGAGCGAAGGACGGGCGATTCTCGGCTGTAGCCACGGGATTGCCTTTCTGTTCAGCGGTCGGCCGTTATGCCGGCGCAGAACAGATGCGGCTTCCCGGCGGCCTGATACATCCAGCCCGAGAATGCGTTTATTGCCTAGCTCGTAACCGTCGACAAGCCCGTGGCGCCGCAGCAACGACCCAACCGCTGCGGTCGGAGCAGGTCTGCCAGCAACAGCAAGGGACCCACGCTGCTGCCATAGCGACAGCAAGGGTCCCGCGCTGTCATAGGGATTGGGCGGCCAACGACAGCAGGGGTCCCGCGCTAGTCGAGCACGGCTTCGACCCGTCCTCGCCAGGCTGTGAGTTCGTCTGGCAACACTGCGAGTTAGCCGGCTATAGGGACCGGCATATCGGGTTCGGCATGATCGGGCCGGCGAGCTCGGCAAGGCCCAAGGCGGCCGTGAACTTGCCGTATTGCTTGTCCTGGCCGAAGGTGTTGCCGTTCGGCATCTGCCCGAACTCCCACACGCACGCGCCGTGGACCTTGGCCAGCGTCCAGTACGGGTAGAACTTGCCTGGCGACTGCGCTGGCGGCACCAGGCACGTGCTCGGATGCGCCGGCTTGCACTGGCTGTTGGTGGCGGGGTTATCAGTGAGGAATTGTATTCGCGAGTATCGCCCGCCCGCGGTGGTCGGCTGCTGGATCGTCAACGCCGACGGGAACGCGCCGGGTGTCACAGACATCGGCCAGTCCGCCCAGTACGAGGTTCCGTCATAGTCGAGGTCCGCGCCCGTGCACCCGGTCACCAGGTCCGGGGCGGAGTGTAGTTGGCCGTGGGTATCCCCGGCCTTGAAGCAGGGGCCGTCGTTCACCTCGCTGCTCGACCCTGATCCATCGGGCGGCGCGGCGCTCTCGTACGGCCCGCGGCAGAATTTCCAGGACGGATCGAGGAACTTGCCCACCGGCACGGGCGAGAACCCCCGCAGCCGGGTGCACGGCGTGAAGTGCCCGATTTCGTAGGCAACGTTGATGTTCGCAGCCGCCCACCCGCCCTGGTTAGCCGTGCTGGCGGTCGAGTACAGCGGCCGGTAGCTCCACGGCGTGCCGCTGCAGTCGGCGATCGAGGTGTTGGCGAAGCCGTTCTTGGCCGACGCGATCATGAATCCGGTCCGCCCGGTGCTGAGATCTTGGACCTGCGTTTCCAGCGCGCCAGCCGTGCGGTTGTCGAAGATCCGGATCTTGAGCCTGTCGCCGGGATTCATTAGGAGCGTGCGCCGGTTCGGCGTGACGGTGCTGACGTTGGCCCGCTGAGGGCTCGGCGGCCCGGCGGGGACGCCGTTTGCCTGGATGAAAGCGAAGTTGACCGGCTCGACGCACTTGTTGTTGCAAACGCCGGACACTGTACATTCCAGCGAATCGATCGTCAGGGCCGCGCACCAGTGCTTATTGTCACAGCTCAGGGCGTCCGCAAACGGAGCGAACCCCGGCGGATAGAACTGCAGCTCCAGGAACGCGGAGCCGCCGCCCGGATAATTCCCAGACGGCGAATTTGAGTCGCTATCGGGCGCGCAGGGCAATTGAGGGAAAGAATTGGGGTCACACAGCGCCATCGAGTACCAGAGCGCCGGTATCAGCTCGAAGAAATGAGTAGTGTCCTTGCCTGGCCGCTTGACCGTTGGCCGCGCCCTCGGGTCCCGCGGCAGCGTCTGCAGGTATGTCACGTGGGTGGAGGAGCCCGGCTTGTTCGAGTAGAACTGAACTGTCGGCTCATCGTGGCCGACGTACTTGCCGTTGTCCTCAAAGCGGTTGCCGCCCGGGGCGAAATGGACCTCGGCGCAGATGAGGCCGCCTGGCTTGACGGGGCGCTGAACAGGGCTGAGGCCGTTGCAGTCCAGCTCGCCGACGGGAGCGATGTTTGAGGCGGCTGCCGCACTTCCCGCCTGGGATACGCGCGCGGCCGCCAGCCCGGTGCCCGGCGCAGCCAATAGCGGCGCCGCAACGAGCGCGCCCGCCACCAGGCTGACCGAAAGTAACCGGGAGCGCATGTACCGAGATCTTGCCCTGCTGGACATGAACACGCCTCCTCTGACCGCGGCGGCAAACGGCGCGCCGTTCCTCCGCCAGAAACGTAATCCGTCGATGCCACCCGGTCAATAGCCGCCGGCGTGGGTGGCTGTTGTGCTGGCGGGGGTGATGACTGGATGATGGCCGGGTGCGGGTGCTGATGCCTGTTCCGGACCGGGACTTCGACGTGACTGAGGTAGCGGTGCCCTGGCGGCTGCTGCGGGATGCTGGTCATCAGGTGGTCTTCGCCACCGAGCAGGCCGGCACGGTCCCGGCCGCTGATCCCCGGCTGCTCACCGGCGTGATCTTCGGGCAGCTCGGCGCGGCGGAAGAGGCCAGGCAGTTTTACTCCGAGCTCGCCGTGGCCCCGGAGTTCACCTCGACGCTGGCATGGGACGCGCTGGACCCGGCCGCGTTCGACGGCTTGCTGCTGCCCGGCGGGCACGCACCGTTGATGCGGCAGTACCTCGGCTCACCGGTCCTGCGCGAGCAGGTAGCCCGGTTCTGGGCGCTGGGCCGGCCGGTCGGCGCCCTGTGCCACGGCGTGCTGGTACTGGCGCGCACCCGCGATCTTGCCACCGGCCGGAGCGTGCTGGCCGGCCGCCAGACCACCTGCCTGCCCAAGTACATGGAACGCACCGCCTACCTGGCCACCGCGTGGCGGCTCGGCCGCTATTACCGGACCTACGCCGCCTACGTCCAAGACGAAGTCGAAGCCGCCTTGGACGACCCGGCCAGCCAGTTCCGGCGTGGCCCGCTGACCGTGACCGCGCGCGGCACAAGCGATGACGACACCGCGGCATTCACCGTGACCGACCGCAACTACCTGTCCGCCCGGTGGCCCGGCGACGCCTACCTGTTCGCCCGCCGCTTCCGCGACCTGCTCGCCGAACGCGTCAGCGGGCCATCACCGGCGGCTAGCCGGGACCACCCGGACCACCACTAAGGAGCTGACCCCATGGCGGCTGAGATCCCAGCCGAGGCCTTGCAACTGCGGTCGCTGGTACGGGCCGAGAACATGCTCGAGCTGTTCCTGGATACCGTCGCGGTCGCCGAGCCGGGCCCGAACGAGGTCCTTATCCGGGTCGAGGCGGCCCCGGTCAACCCCTCCGATCTCGGCCTCCTCCTGGGCGGCGCCGATGTCACGGCGGCGAGCGCGGCGGGAACACCGCAGCGGCCAGTAATCACCGCCCCGATCCCGGACGCGGCGATGCGCGGCCTGACCGCGCGAGTCGGGACACCCATGGCGGCTGGCAACGAGGGCGCGGGCACCGTCGTCGCGGCCGGTACCGGCGAAGCGGCGCAGCGCCTGCTCGGCAAGAAGGTCGCCGCGGCCGGCGGCGCCATGTACTCCCAGTACCGCACCGTCGACGTGTCGCTGTGCCTGGAACTGCCCGAGGGCCTGCAGGCCGCCGACGGCGCGTCGGCGTTCGTGAACCCGATGACGGCGCTCGGAATGATCGAGACCATGCGGATGGAAGACCATGTCGCGCTGGTGCACACCGCCGCCGCGTCGAACCTTGGCCAGATGCTGAACCGGCTCTGCCAGGAGGAAGAGATCCCGCTGGTCAACATCGTCCGCCGACCGGAGCAAGAGGAACTGCTGCGGGCAGCGGGCGCCGCTTTCGTCTGCGACTCCAGCAAACCCGGCTTCATGAACGAGCTGACCGCCGCCCTCACCGCCACCGGCGCCACGCTGGCCTTCGATGCCACCGGCGGAGGCATGCTCGCCAGCCAGATCCTGACCTGCATGGAATCCTCGGCTAACGCCAGCGCGGACAGCTACAGCCGGTACGGGTCGGCGGTGCATAAGCAGGTCTACATCTACGGCGGGCTGGACCGGAGCCCGACCGTGCTGACCAGGAGCTTCGGCATGGCCTGGGGCGTCGGCGGATGGCTGCTGACCCCGTTCCTCGGCAAGATCGGCCTGGAGGGCATCATCCGGCTGCGCGAGCGGGTCGCAGCCGGACTGACCACGACGTTCGCCAGCAGTTACACCGCGCAGGTGTCGCTGCCCGGAGCGCTCCAGCTCGACAACATCACCGCCTACGCCCAGCAGGCAACGGGCACGAAGTACCTGATCAGGCCGGACCAGGAGGTGTAACGCGGCGGATGTGCCGGACGCCCGGCACGGTGGTGACGGTGCAACGAACAAAAATGGTGTTCAAAAATCGCTTTACGAACAACTTGCGTGTTCGTTCCGGGTGGTGTTCAATCGCGGCATGGGCAACGCAGACAGGCACCGACTGATCGCCCAGGCTGTGAAGGACTCGGGCAGTGCCACGGTCCCGGAACTAGCCGAGCTGACCGGCGCCTCGGAGATGACCATCCGGCGCGATCTGGACACCCTCGCCGCGCAAGGCGTACTCGAACGATTCCGCGGCGGGGCGCGCACGCTGCTGCTGCGGGGCGAGGAGCCGCCCTTCGCGCTGCGCGCCCACGAGGCCGTCGAAGCCAAGCGCCGGATCGCCGCCGAGGTCTCCCGGCTCATCGCGGACGGCGAGACCGTCCTGCTCGACAGCGGCACCACCTGCCTGGAGGTCGCCCGGCTGCTGCACGGCCGGCCGGTCACCGTGATGCCCCTGTCGTTACAGGCCATCCACACGCTCGGCGACGCCCTCGCCCCGACCACCCTCTTGGTACCGGGCGGACGGCCCCGCAACGGCGAGGGCGCTCTGACCGGCCCCCTCACCCTCGCATCCCTCGCAGCGCTGCGCTTCGACACCGCGGTCCTCGGCTGCTGCGGCCTGAGCGTCACCGAGGGCCTGACCGCTTACGACCTCGACGACGCCGCGGTGAAGAAGGCGATCATCGCCTCCGCACGCCGCATCATCGCCGCCGCCGACGGCAGCAAACTCGGCCGCACCGCCCACGCCCACGTCTGCCCCTCCGCCCTCGTTCACACCCTCGTCACCGACACCACCGCGCCCGCCGACGAAGTAGCAGCGCTCGAAGGAACCGGCACCCTCGTCAAAACCGCCTAGAGGGACCTCCTCCATGCCATCCGCACTCGCCGCTGCCGAGGTTGCGACCACCCCGTCCGCAGCGCGCTCGGTCTGGGCCTCGCCGCTCTACCGCAGAGCGACCGCCGCACTGTTCCTCTCCGGCCTGGGGACGTCCGCCGCCGCGCCGCAGATCACCCTGTTCCTGGTCAACGACCTGCACGTCTCGCTGACCACGGCCGGGTTGTTCTACCTCACGAACATCACCGCCCCGCTGGCCGGCTACCTGATCGGTGCACGCTCGGACCGCTCAGGAAAGCGGCTCGGGCTGTTCCGGTGGTGTGCCCTGGCGGGATTCCTCGGGTGGGTCGCGATGGCTTTGACCGACCAGGTATGGATGCCCTTCGTGATCAGTGCCGTCGTCCTGGCCTTCTCGGGCGCCGCCGGCTCGCAGCTGTTCGCCGCGGTCCACGACGACCTGCAAACGACCGCGAGCCCCGTGGCCGACGGGGTCGTCTCCATCGTACGGATGGCTTTGACGGCCGGATGGGTCGTCGGTCCTGTCCTGGGCTCGATCCTGGCGACTGCCGCCGGTTCGCGCGTGATGCTCGCGGCCGCCGGGTCATGCGCCCTCGCACAGATCGTCCCCATGGGCTTCGCGCGCACCGGCTCGGCCCGGCCCGGCGCGCACACCGATTCCGCGTCCGAGGTGCAGGCCGGGCGCCTCGTGCAGCGCCCGAAACTCCGAGAGATGCTCCCGCTGCTCGCGTTCACCGCGCTGTACGTGCTCGTCTACGCGGGTGAGCCGATCAAGTACGGCTACCTGCCGATCTACATGCGCGACGACATACATCTGCCAACCGCGGTCATTGGCGCGGTCATCGGCATTCAGCCTCTGATCGAGCTGATCGTAATGCCGATAGCCGTGGTCGTCGCCCGCCGCATCGGCATGATGGCTCTGATGATCCTCGGCGCGGCGTTCGGCGTCGGCGCGAATCTCTGCTTCGCCCTGACCGGCGACGCCGCCGGAATGTTCGCCGGGCAGATCCTCATGGGCGGGGTATGGGGTGTGTTCGCGGCCCTGGGCATCATCGTCGCCCAGCGACTGCTGCCCCAAGCCGTCGCGACCGCCTCAGCCGTCTTCATGAGCTCCACCGCAATCGCCAGCGCCCTCGGAGGGCTGACCGGCAGCCTCGGCGTCAGCGTTCTCGGCCTGCCGCACGTCTTCTTCGCCCCGGCTCTCTACGGACTCATCGCCACCAGCGGCATCGCCGTCATGAGCCGCTCCCGGTTCGCCGTGCACTAGCCCGAACGTCCGCCGGTGACATTAGCAGGTAATGGCCTGCTGGTGGTCGCCGAGTTGGTGGCCGGTGCAGTGGCACGGCTAGTGCGGGAGGTGCAGCACGCCGGGGATGAGCAGGCGCGTGCCGAGGACCAGCGCGGCGACGCACATGAGGGCGAAAACAGCGACCCAGACGCCGCCAGGCACTCCGGTCAGCCGGCCAAGCTGGTCGGCATCCGACGTGCTCACCTGGCCGCGGCGGCTGCTGCTGCGGCGGTGGCTCTGCAGCTCGACGACCGCGCGAACCCCGCCAAGCAGCAGGAACCACGCGGCGGTGTAGCCGAACGCCGCCTGGAGCGCGGCGGCGGCAAACCAGCTCACCGCGAGGACCGCGCCGGCAGTGATGAGCACTGCCAGGATGCCGTAAGCGTTGCGGATCGCCAGGAACGTCGCGGCGAGCAGCGCGAGCAGCAGCCACAGCATCGCGGTCACGTGGTGCGCGGCCAGCAGCCAGGCCGCCCCGGCGCCCAGCAGCGAGGGAGCCAGGTAGCCCGCCGCCAAGGTGAGCACCACCGCCGGACCGGTCCGCTTGCCCTGGGAGTACGTCACGCCTGAGGTGTCCGAATGCACCCGGATCCCCTCCAGCCGCCGGCCACTCAGCACAGAGGCCAGCGCGTGGCCGCCCTCGTGAGCGATCGTGATCGAATTCCGCGCCACCCGCCATGTGCCGGCGGTCAGCACGATCAGCACCGCGATAGCGCCGCTCACCGCTATCACCCAGACGGGCGGAACAGCCTGCGTCCCCCCCACCCGATCCCACAGTTCGTGCATTTACCCGAATACCGGCATACCGGCAAGGGTAGGCGGCTACAGCGCACGAGCTGAAGCTGCGGGTGATCGCCGGCCGCGCGAGGCTCAGCGGGACAGCCGGGTGAACGAGTTGTACCAGTTCGGCTTCCAGGTGATCCCGTCGTCGAACGAGAACGCCTGATTCCACTTCGGGCAGCCGGTGGTGGTGTCCGTCCACTCGAACCGGACCTTAATCGCTTGACCGTCGAGCTCATCGTCGGCGTAGAACAGCCCGACCCCGTCCGCGAACCGCCCGGTGACCGGCGGGTCGAGCCGGCCGGGGAACCGCGACGACGTCCACCAGATCTTCCATACCCGCTCACCGGGGTCAAACAGCCGGAGCGTCATGCCCTCGAACGGCCGGCCGTGCGGCGGCATCGAGGGCACCAGCATCCGGTCGGTGTTGCCGAGCCCGTAGAGGCGGATGTCGCCGGTGGCGACCGACTCGAACTCCACCCATTCCTCGCAGGCCGGATCGAGCACGTCGACCAGCTTGCGATGGCGCATCAGCCACACGCCGGCCACGAAGTCGAAATCGTGCCGGCCGTCGTCCTCGCACATCTGTCCTCCCGCGTAGTGTCGTTTGACCGCGAGGACAGCATGCCGCCTATCCCTGACATCTACTGTCAGCGATATCCCGGCAACCCGGGCATCCGCGCCAGCCGCCTGCCTGCCCTCAGCGCGGGCACTGGCGCAAGCGCTCGACGTGCGAGTCCATAGGAAGCCATAGCTGATGCTGCCTCGACGCCTGTCTGCGTCCCCTGTGAGCTCGCGCGAAGCCGTCTGCAGTCGATACATGCCCGATTCTGGGAGCAAATTGGGAGTGGCCATCTGCTGCCAGGTGCGGTAGGACGCGGTCGAATGAGCCCAAACAAGGCCGTTGACCTGCGCATCCATCCGCCCGATTGACGCTCTAGTGAACTCGACCTTGATGTCAACGTCGGCAGTGATCAGCGTGACGGCTTGCTCAGCCGACCTTGCTGGCGAAGCGATGGCGCGCGGCCTGCCGGGAAATGCCGAGGGCGACCGCGATCCGGTTCCAGCTGCGCCCGCGCGCCCGAGCCGCAGCGACCCTTTCGGTGATCATCGCCTCAGCCCGGCGGGCCTCGTCGGCCGCCTCGGCGATGGCCCGCAAATCGGAAAGATCGTCCGCGACAGCGGTGGCCGGGTTGAGCTGGTCGGCCAGCCGCTCAAAGCGACGGGCAGCGTCCTCTATCTCGGCTTCTGTGTGCTTCATGACATTAGCCCTGGTTGATGAACTGGTAGAACTTGGGGCGCAGCCGCATGGCGTGGATGACAACCGGGTCGTCGCCGGTCAGGTCCAGCACGCCGATCTCCAGTAACGACCCGTCCTGCGCGGGCCCGATCAGCATGGTGAGATCGTCGTCCATCTCGATCTTGCGCGTCGCGTTGCGGACGGCATGCCAGATGTCCGCCTCGTCTATCCCGTGCCGACGGGCCGGAGCGCCGATCCTCATCGGCGCAACGATGCTCTCTCGGGCAGCTCATGTCAACAATTGTTGTCTAGTTCTTGTTCCGTGTCCATGCCCTGCTCGAAGCGCCCATGCGCAACCATTTGACGACCGGCTCAGGAGCCGACAGGCCGAATACGTGTCCAAAGTTAGACCCCCGCATGCGGTCAAGAAGCAGGGTCCAGGAACGACCAAGCCCGACGACGTCGACGCCTACCGCCACAGGTAGCTAGTTGATCGGCCCACCAAGTACGTTACTGTCCGCAGTCACGGAGCAGGCTGTGCGCGGCCGAGGTGCCCAGGCCGGTGAGGTGGCCGGGGAGGAGACACCGCTTGGCCGGGTTTGCGGCGACGGCCGGGTCATATCGCCACCACCAGGAGATCGACGGGATCGGCAGCGGGTCGGTACAGCTGTCGCGGGGGGTGGCGCGCCATCCGCCCGGGGTGAACGCCCGGGTGCCGCCGAGGCCGTCGAGGTACACGTAGCGCTTGGTCGTATGGCACCAGTCCAGCACACCACGGATGTACTGGCCAAGACCGGCTACATAGCCCGCGAGCTGCGGCAGCTCCGCCATGAGCCGGTCGCGGAGCCGCAGGAAGAGCGTCATCATCCGGTCCCACATGACCATCGCCCGCTCGAACGCTTCGTCCACCGCGCAGCCGGTCTCCTGGCAGACCGCGTCGATGAGGTTGAAGCCATCCCCGGTCCGCTCCGTCTCCTTCCCGAAGGAAAAGACGTCGGTCCCCCAAGTAGTCAAGGTGGCGGCCACCTCAATGATCGCCCGTACCCGCCTGTCCGCGAGCAGGCGCGGGGGCGCGGGGCAGCCGTTGCACATCGCGATCATTTCGGTGAAGACCATGGCCCCGCCGCCGTAAAGGCGGAATAGGGTGTAGTCGTCCAGCCCGGGCCGCTGACCGCGCGCGACGAACCCGGCCTTGCGCACCTCGGCGGCGAAATAGCCGCGCATGAGGTCGGCGAAGCGATCCGCCTCCAGGGGCGACGCAAACCGCGCGAACCGCGATCGCAACTCACGAAGGCTCGCGCCGTAGCGATCGCCGGGGTACACGGTGTGCTCGGGGACGTCGACGCAGCGCTGTATGCGCGCCACGGCATCGGCCAGTTCGCCGGGGCGGTCCCGGAGCGTGCCCTCGTCGCAGTACTCGTCATCGAAGGCGAACGCCCAGAGGTTGTAGTCGGACGTGACCTGCAGCAAGTCCGCGCGGGCGACGGGGCAGGCCCGGCCGACCATGTCCCCGCACCCGGCCCGTGCGAGCCGGGCCCGTTCGGCATCGCCCGCGCACAGTCCATACCGGTACATGAATTCCACCGACCGCGCGTCCGCCTGCGCGGCCAACGGATGCGCGGCGGACGGGAACGGACAGTAGAAGGCGGGCAGCAGCCGACCCGTTCCGCCGGATTCGGGCGATGCGGGGGTTCCGGCCGGCAGAGCCGGCGCAGGTGCCTGACCAAGGCGCTGGGCAGGCGCGCCCTCCCGGGCGGCGTTGAGCGCGTTCAGGACGTGAATGCTGGCCAGGACCGGAAAATCGTACGGCAGCGGGCGCGGCCCGACCTGGTCGGGTATTGAGGTGAACTCTCCATCGTCATGCTGCTGAGCCAGCAGCCACCGGACCGCCCGGTCGGTGAGCGGTCCGGGCGCGCGTCCGATGATCGCCGGGACGGCCTGCGCCGTGGACAGGACATCGCTTGGCTCGCCCCAGGTTTGCCCCCAGCCGCCGTCCCGGTTCTGATCCAGGCACAGGCGATGGACGCTGTTCCGCATCGCGCGCCTGACGGCAGGATCTGGATCGGGTACCAGGGCCAGCGCGTCCAGGACAAGGTGGATCACGCTGGACTCGCTCAAGGTCCAGCCGCGCGGGTACGAGCCGTGGTCCTGGCTGTGCCCGACCAGATAGCGAACCGACGATTCGATGAGGTCGGCGTGCCGGCTCCGGTCGGAACTGAGCGCGACGATCGCCGCGGCGGTCACGTCGATCTCGGGTGGGTGCCCGCGTACATAGGTGGGGAAGCCACCGTCCTGGTCGGCCATCCCGGCCAGATAGGCATACCCGTTCTCAACGGCCTGCCGGTAACGCCCCGGGTTTACCAGGTGAAGGAACTGTATGCATCGGGACGCGTCGTCCGTATCCGTCTGGGAGGTATCGGTGCTGTAGCCCCATCCGCCATCGGGAAGCTGCTGGGCGGCGACCCAGTCGGCCATCCGCGAGATGAGCTGCGGCGGGCCGTCACCGGCCGCCAGGCCGATCCCCGCCAGCGCCGTGTCGAAGACGTCCTGTGACGTGACGAACGGGACGCCGCCATCGCAGTGACGGGTGGCGGCCACTGCCTCGATCCCGTTCACCATGAGAAGGCCGCCGGGATCGAAGGTGCGCAACGCGTGCAGCGCGATCAGATGCGCCAGGACGTTGCCCTGCCAGACCCTGGCCGGTCCGGCGCTGGCCAGGTGGCTGGTCAGGAAGGCCTGGTCGGCCTCGTCGCGCCGCCTGTGGGCGTGATCGTGCAAGATCTTGCTCGCGCACAGTGACACCTCGGTCCAGATGGCCTGTCCCCGGTACCGGATCGGCGGCAGGTCCTCGAACGGCAGCAGGTCGAAGAGGGCGAAGGCCGTCCGCAACATGAGCTGCTTGCGCTCGCCGGTACCGTGCTCGAACCTTTCGCAGAAGGTCCCGGCCCGGCGCAGGTCCGGTTGCCCGAGCGCGGCGTCGCGGACAATCTGGCTGCCCTCGTCGCCGGGCTCGGCAACGCGCAGATAGGTGATCAGCCCGTCCTGGACCTCCGGTTCCGCGTGCTCGCCCTGGAGCAGGCGCAGGAACAGCGCCGATTCGGCGACACGGCTGGCGCACCGATCCCGTACCGCCCCCTCCGGGCCGATCCGGGCGGTCAGGACGTCGATGAGCCGGGTATGGCGATCGCCGAGGATCGCCGCGTCAATCCGCGCCAGCATCCGGCCCTGCCCACCGTTCCGGGAGATCTCGGCGTTCTCCAAGGCGCCAGTACCCAAGGATTGTTGCGGTAGCCGCGAATCCTCGATGCCCGTCTGGGTTGACATGGACCGCCCTTCCCCCTGGTGTGCCGTCCGTGGACCCGCGCCGCCGAAACCTCGCGGCGACCGGCCGGGCGGCCGTTACTGTAGCCACGGTGACCACGCATGCTGGGTCAGCTGAATGGCCGGGAGACCTCGACGTTCTCCAGGATGCCGAGCGCGTCGGGGACTAGGACGGCGGCAGAGTAGTAGGTGCTGACCAGGTAGGACATGATGGCCTTGTCGCTGATGCCCATGAAGCGGACATTGAGGCCGGGTTCGAGCTCATCGGGGATGCCGGTCTGGCGCAGCCCGACCACGCCCTGGTCATCCTCGCCGGTCCGCATCGCGATGATGGAGGTAGTCCGCTCGCCGGTGACCGGGATTTTGTTGCACGAGAAAATCGGCACGCCGCGCCAGGCGGGGATGCTGTGGCCGTGGATCTCGGTGCTGTGCGGGTAGATGCCGCGCCTGGAGCATTCGCGGCCGAAGGCCGCGATCGCCCTGGGGTGGGCGAAGATCAGCTTGGTGCTGCGCCGCCGGGACAGCAGCTCATCCAGGTCGTCCGGGGTGGGCGGGCCGGAATGGGTCTGAATCCGCTGGGAGTAGTCGGCGTTGTGCAGCAGGCCGAACTCGCTGTTGTTGACCATCTCGTGCTCTTGCCGTTCCCGCAGCGCCTCCACGGTCAGCCGCAACTGCTGCTGCACCTGGTTCATCGGGTCGTTGAACAGGTCAGCTACCCGGGAGTGCACCCGCAGCACGGTCTGCGCCACGGCCAGCTCATACTCCCGCGGCTTCAGCTCGTAGTCGGCGAAGGTGCCGGGCAAGTCCGGCTCCCCGCTGTGCCCGGAGGTGATCGCGATGTCCGCCTCACCGCGCCTGTTCTGCGGCCGGCCCGCGGCGTCCTGGAACTGTCTGACCTGCGCCTGCAGCGCCTCCGACGGGGCCATAATGGCCTGGAACTGCTCCCGCGTCAGGGCCAGCAGCGTGCAGTCGGTCAGCGCCACCGCGGTTTGGTCCCAGACGGTCTCGGCAATCAGCCCGCCCTCGCCGAAGTACCCGCCGTCGGCCACCGTGCCTAGCGCCGTGTCCTCGCCGAACGCGCCGTCGCCGGACCGGTTCACCTTGCCGTGCGCGACCACGTAGAACTGGTCGGCTGGCTGGCCGCGCTCGGCGATCACCTCGCCCGCCGCCACCTGCCGCTGGGCGAACGCCGCGGCCAGCGCGCCGAGCACCGCCTCATCGGCGAACCCAGCGAACAGCCCGATCTCGCGCAGGCTCGGCGGGACCACCGCGGCCTGATCAGCGGTCTGCGCCACGGCCACCTGGCCCCCGCCTACCTCGTAGGCCAGGCGGCGGTTGACCCGGTAGGTGCCAGCCGACACCTCGACCCAGGGCAGCACCCGCAGCAGCCACCGGGAACTGATTCCCTGCATCTGCGGCACGGTCTTGGTCGTGGTCGCCAGGTTCCTGGCCGCCGCCGTGCTCAGGCTCTGCTGCGGCTGCTCCTGCGCAGAATCGGTTCCAGCGTCAACAGACATGGGATTCCCCCCATCTTCTCTTCCGCGAATGCCCCGATGCTCTCGCAGAAGACGCGGGACAGATATTTCCGGCACAGACAGAATAGTCTGGCTTGCGACTTGCATTGAGTGTGTGATAAGAACGCGGGTTTTAGCTGATGAGCGGCTTAGTTCCATATCGTGACGGCTCGTCGGCTTCCAAAATTCGCGAGGCTTGTCAGCAATTTTGTTTAAAAAGTTACTTCCGCGTTATTTGAGGCAAGTCATCCTTTTAAGACCCCTGCCAGCCAAGTGCCTTCCGCATGAATCGCGCCCCTGCGCAGTCACAACGCTGGACTACATCGCAGTCCACGCGAGGTCAATCACCGCGCTAGCTGAGTCACTACGGAACGTGTCTGCCGCTCGGGCACGTGGCCGTCGCCATGTTTGCCTCATATTGCTCGACTGTCGCGGAGTGACCTTGACGCAATGCGCTTAGCGTATTTTGATCATGCTTGTGACCTGCCTGTTCGTGCTCGCAGGCAACCGGAGGTGACCGTTTGCCTGGGCCCGGTCCGGGAAGCGGGTCAGCTCCGGGAAGACGGCCCGCGGCCGGGAGCGGCACTGGAGCAGCAACTCCGGGACGACGTTGCTGCTAGGACGCTCTTCCCGGCAACAACGTCGGCCCTGCGTTGTCGTTGGAGCAGCAACTCCGGGCCGACGTTGCTGTTGGAATCGGGGCTGAGCGGCAATGCCGGGACGACGTCGCGGATCTTCAAGATCTTTTTAGGCTAAGCGGCATTGGACCTTGACGAGATCGGCAAATCCAGACGCGCAGCTCACTGGCAGGGGCGAATATTGGCGACGGAGGTCATCGGCCTTTCCTTTCGTCGGACCGACAGCGGGCAGAAGATGCCAACTCTGAATCTCGCACATAGGTCCGCCCAGCGTAGTCGGCGTGAGGCTCTCGCCATTTATCAGGATGTCGCAGATCATGGTGCGGCGTCTGGTGTTGGCCTACTCGGTCAGTTCCGCCCCACGCGACCCAGAACCGGCGGGAACCAACCAGGAACAACGGGGGCAAAGCGCCGGGCCGCCCAACCCGCCACGATCTCACTGGCACGGACCCACAGCCCGCTCCGCGTCAACCGATCTGCTCGGCCAGGGGCACGATGATGCCCCGTGGGCGCGCAGCCGTGCGACGGTGTCATGGATGTCGTCGACGGCGAACATCACGCGATGCAAGCCCAGCGTGTTCGGGTGGCGGGTTCCCGACGCCCCGGCCGCCGGGCTAGGTACCTGGTCAGCTCCGGCTGGCCGCGGCCGTCCGGAGTCCGCATCATCGCGATCTCGCTCCGCACGCCGTCCAGCCCGACGGTGCGGTCCACGCACAGGCCCTCGACCCGCCCCTTGCCCTCCAGTTCAATCCCAAGCTCAGCGAAGAACGCCACAGCGGCATCCAGGTCGTCGACGACGATGGCGACGTTGTCCATCCGATGAATGGCCATGTCTTTCCGGATATGGCTGTGGCCAGCGGCCAGCCGGTGTGGAACCACACGGTGGCCGGGAGGGTGGCGGGCTGGGTGTCAGGTGCCGGCGCCCGGGCCGCGTCGCACTGTCACGCATCCTGTCGTGATGAGGGACTGGGGGCCTGCCCGCAGGGTGATGACCACGCCGGCTATGACGCAGTCATGGCCGGTCATGAGCATGTCGGTGCAGGCCGCTCCCAGGGTCGGGACCTGCACCGAGAGGCGCGTGCCGTCGTTCGTCCGGATCTGCCACAGGAGCATGCGGAGCGCGGGAATGTCGCGTGCCGACCTGGGCTCGAAGCGGGCCCATGTTGAATGACAGACCCCTGGTCGCACCTCTCTATTTATACAGAGTCTTAGAACGCGGTGCCGTGCCGGAAAGTTCTTTCACATTTATTCAAGCCCGGTTGATGAAGCGCAGCAGTTCCAGGTTCCAGTCGAACCACCACCGGGGGTACTTTTGCCTGAACAAGATCATCAGCAGCGGGCCGAAGAACAGCAGGCCGCCCGCGCCCGCGCCGTAGTACATGGTGGTGTGGTGGAGGGTGGAGTTGTTTCCCGCGGATTCCCAGGTCGCGGCGGAAACGGTGCCGAGCACGATCGAGATCGGGATGATCACGAAAATACGGAAGAACGAGGTCAGCCGGCTGAGCGGCCGGTCCGGGTACTCGACGGCGAACTGAACAGGATACTGAGCTGGATACTGACCCTGATCCGTAGTCATTACGCCCTCCTAGTGGCCATTCCCGCAGCCGCTGACGTTGCCCGCGGGACGACGGCCATCCCGCAGGCTAAGAACAGAACTCGCTGGTCGCTGACGGGGAGCGGAGCCCGATGAAGGATTCGTGCTGCCATAGGCCACCTCGGCTTGGCTGAGCGCTAGGGGGCCACCGAGGTCCAGAGCAGCTGGGAGAAATCTCAATCTCGTTTACACGCAGACAAACGAGCACAACCTCCCTAACTTGGACGCTACGCCCCATCCGCTGGAACAACAAGAGAGCCCTTCGACGCGAGCAGACCAGGCCGAGCGACCGATCGCTCGAGCGGGTCAGGATGGCGGTGCCTGCGGGCCGGGGGCTGCGGTTGACGAACAGGCGCCGTTGGGACGGCCGTCAGGTCAGGGCGGCGCGGGCGGCCAGGCAGCGGCGGCCAGCGCGCCTGGCGAGGTTGAGCCGGATCAGGCTGGCGGTTGCCGCGACAGCGACCGGTGCGGGGGCGAGCGTGCCGGGCGCGGCGGCGATCTGGCTGGCGAGCAGAACGAAGATGATGACGTCGACAGTCATCGCGCCGAATCCGGCGATGGCTGCGGCGGAGGGCGCGAGGCGGGCGCGGGCGGGGAGCCAGCGGGTGAGGTGCCCGGTTGCCGCAACGGTAAACAGCGCGGCCCATACCGTGACAGCGAGTGCCCCGGCGGCCAGGGGGAAGGCCAGCAGTGAGCCCGGTGGCGCGCCAGCCCACTGCCAGGGCGGGGCATGGCGCACGCCAAGGTGGCTGGCCATGCCAGCGACTGCCCACAGCAGCCCGATCAGCGGTCCGGTTGCCACCAGGGTGATCGCGACGCGGCGGGCGCTGCGGGCGGCGAGCTCGGGGCGGAAGGCGCCGGCGACCTGGCGCGGGTCACCGAACTCGCTCACGGCCGCCGCAGCCGCCTCGGCTGACGGCAGCCCGGCGGAGCGGCGCGCGTCGAACGCGTCGAGGAGCCCGGCCCGGAGTTCGGCCACGATGTCCCCGTGCGCCCGGGCCGGGCCGGGCAGCCTGGCGGCGATCTCGGCCAGGTAGGACTCGATTCCGGACACCTGCCCCGTGCACGTGGGGGGCGGGGCCGCCGCTGGCCGGGCTTCCGCCCCACGGGTCATGATGTCACCGGCCGCGGCGCGGGTCCCAGCAGCGCGGTGACGGCGGCGGAGAACTCCCGCCAGGTACCACGCTCGGCATCCAGGGCACGCCGACCGGCCGGGGTCAGCTCGTAGACGCGGCGCCGCCTGCCGCCGGCCTCGGACCAGACGGCCTGAACCAGGCCGGCCCGTTCCAGGCGGCGCAGCGCCGGGTAGATCGTGCCGGTCGGCAGGTCGAACTGACCGCCGCTGCCGGCCCGCAGCGCCTCCCTGATCGCGTACCCGTGAAGCGGACCGGCCTCCAGCGACGCGAGCAGCATGCCGTCGAGGTGGCCCTTCAGCGTCTCCGGCCTCATAGGTAGCCATGCTACCCTCTCAGTGTTAAGTAGCAACGCTACCTGTAGCGTGGCAACGCCAGGGCGGTGTGACCGGAGGGAGCGGGCCGTGCTCGCAGTGTCCAGGTTCGTGCTCCGCCACAAGCTGGCCGTGGCCGAGGCCGGAGGGTTCGCCCACGCCCTAGCCGGGGCCGGGCCGGTGTTCCTGTCGTTCCTGGCCGTGCACGTGGCGGCCGGGCTCACCGCCGTGATCGCCGGCGCGCTGGCCGCCACCGCGCCCAAGCGTCGCGGCCGGCACACCCGCTCCGGAACCGTGTACTACTGGGCGATCACCGTCGTGTTCGCCACCGCCACCGCGATGACCGCGCTGCGGCCGGCCCGCGACTACTACCTGTTCCTGCTCGGCGCGCTGACCTTCACGCTGGCCACCGCCGGCCGCGACTACCGGCGGCGGACCGGCGCCAGCCTGTGGCGCCGCTGGCCCGGCCACGCCCCGCACATCCTCGCCATGTCAGGCTCCTACGTCGTCCTGCTCACCGCGTTCTACGTCGACAACGGCAAGAACCTGCCCCTGTGGGACCGGCTGCCCACCGCCGCCTACTGGACCCTGCCCGCCCTCGTCGCCGCGCCGCTCACCGCGCGTTCCCTCCACCGTCACCGCCGACCACGCCAGCCAATCCCCGGTGACTAGCCGTGCCCGTGCTCCCTCCTGGCCGGCATGCCGAGAGAGGTCGCCGTCGCGCGCTCCAGCCGCTTCCGCTTGTCGCGCAGGAACGTCAGGGTCAGGTCGAGGCCCTCGATCTCACCGACCTGGGCTGCGGCGGGGTCCTGAAACCCGACGTCATCTTCTTCGGCGAGAACGTGCCGCGTGACCGGGTCGCCGAGCGCTTCGCCCTGACCGAGACGGCGAGCCTGCTGCTGGAGCTCGGATCGTCGCTGACGGCGCAGTCCGGCTAGCGGCTCGTTCGGCGCGCCACCGGGCTGGGAGTCCCCGTCGCGATCATTAGCCAGGGACCTACCAGGGGCGACGCCGAGATCCGCAGGCGCAGGAGCAGGCCCCGCGGCCAGCAGCGCGGCCCGCGGCCCATCCCGCCAGCACGCGCCGCGCGTCCTCAGAAGATAAAGGGGATCAGCATTTTCGTGGACTGCTGGTACTCCGGATAGGCGCTGGGGAAGAGCCTGGTCATATTGCGCTCCTCCACGACGGCGCTGTAGATGAAGTACCCGCCGATCAGCGCCACGGCGATCAGCCACCAAACGCTCAAGGCGATCGCCGAGCCGATTATCGCCAGCAGGATGCCGGTGTATATCGGGTGCCGGATCGTCCGGTACGGGCCGGATGCGACCAGCTCGGGGTCTTCCTTCATGGACGTCGGCATTCCCCAGTTCCGGCCGAGGTAGATCCGCGCCCAGACGGCCAGTCCCAGGCCGAGGACCCAGATGGCCAGGCCGACGCCCCACAGGCCCGGATCTGTGACGTATCCGACGCCATGCCCTGTCAGCACCCGCAGCCGGACCAGGAGCACGACGACCAGGATGAGCGCCACCCGGACGCCCGCGAAGCGCGCCCAGTTGCCCCGTCCCCGCTGGCCCCGCTTGACCCCGGCGGATGCGGCAAGCCAGCCCACCCAGAAGATGACCCAGCCCACGCCGATCACGGTGTCAACCACTCGCATCGAAGTACCCCTCCGTGTCCGGATCGCCGGCAGCGCGTACGTACCGCCGCTGACCGTCATTGTCGTCCCGGCGAGCTGCCCCGCGTATCACGCGGCGCCGGCCCGGTCGCGCAGCGGGAAGGCGAAGTCGCTGCCGCCGCGCCTGCTGGCGTCGGTCACTGGCGCGGCGGTAGTCAGGAGGGTAACCCGCATGCCCAGGTCACTGTGCAGCCGCTGCTGCTCGGCCACCCAGGCCAAGGCCGAGTCCCCGGCGGCCTGCCACTGCGCCGCCGGCGGGTCCTGGCCCAGGTGAACGTAGGCCTCCTGGTGCGCCGGCTCGGTCCGCAGGGTGAGCCCGGGGAAACTGGCGGCGAGCTGGCCGGCCAGGTCCTGCGGCACCGGCCAGCAGAACTCCACCGGGCCGTCGCTGTCCTGGTTCACCTCCCCGTAATAAATCAGGAACGCGGCCCCAGCGACGCCGTCTACCCGCGGCGGCGGCTGGGCCTTGAGCATGCCGATGACCTCCTTGCCCAGGTCCCAGACTTCCTGCTGATTGCTGGCGTGCCGCAGCAGGCAGAGCAGGCTGCGGGCGGGGATATCGCGGACCTTGACCTCGTACATGACGTTCCTCTTTCCACTCAGGCGGTCAACGAGGTAGCCGGCCAGGTCCCGGCGGGCAGCATGATCGGCTTCAGCCCCTGACCAGTAAGCGCCGACTTGCGCCGCAGCAGCCTCCGGCTCCAGGCTGAGGATCAGCTGGATCTGCGCCAGCGGCACTCCGATCTGGCGCAGCGACGCGACCAGCCGAGCGTTGTCCAGCTGACCGGCGGCATACCAGCGGTAGCCAGAGTCCGGATCGACCTGGGCAGGCGGCAGCAGTCCCAGCTCGTCATACAGGCGCAGCGCCTTCGCCGACAGGCGGGACCGCCTGGCGAACTCACCGATGCTGATCAGGTCCACGGACGGCTCCCTCGTGCCGGGCCGGCGCCCGGCTCCCCAGACTGTGCGGCTTTCCCCAGGGTCAAGGTCAAATTAGCGATCTGCCGCTCTGCCGGTGAGCCAGGGCGAGTTCACTGAGGCGCCGACCGTGACTAGCCCGAATCGGCAGGTCACGATTCGGGAGTCGCAGAATCACGATCCGGATACGCATAAGAGCGTGTCCGAATGTGGCGAGCCCTGGCCACGCCGACATTTCCAGACTGGGGGCAAGATCCGGCAAGCGAAAGGGAAATGAGCCATGTACTGGAAAAGAGCGCTGGCAGCGGCTGCTGCGGGTGCGGCAACTCTCATCTGGGTGACGATTCCGGCGGCTTCGGCCGCGATCGGCGGTCCAGGCGGCTGGACCGGCGCCGCCACCGGGGCGTTTCATAACTGTAACCTGACAGGCAGCCAGAATATTTACGGATGCGCGATGACCCACGGCTCTCTCAAGGCAGTGACGCTGGTTTCTTCGTCCACGCCAAGCCTCACGAACTTCTCCTATAACACCTCTACCCACCAGTTCGTGCAAGCGGGCACGAACCTATGCCTCGAGTACAATGCGGGCAGTTCTTCGGATCCCGTCAGGATGGATACCTGTAACAGCAGCCATCCATCTCAGGTGTGGTTTCTCGGCGACAAAACTCCGTATCAACTCAGAAACAGTTATGCCTCCACCTCCCTTGGCCAGGATGAGTGCCTGGAGGGCAGCGAAGAAGGCGGTTTCGGCAATCCGCTCACCATAGGTCCCTGCGCGGATAAATTCAACGGCGAGAACTGGGTACCCGCGTCCTGATACCCGCTACCCGTCAAGGCACTGACCCAGAGGCGGATCGCCGCGTGGGAACGCCAGGGCCGCCAGCGGCTGGCGAGGTCCTCCGCCTGCTGTGGCGTGACGGCCTGACCCGTAACGTGCGACAGGACACGCAGCAGACCCGGGCTGGTGCTCGGGAAGGCGTCCTGATCGCCTAGGCGCAGGGCGAGGTATCACACCGCCGCCGGGCTTACCCCGGCGGCGGTGACCGCGGCGGCGATCGCGGCGAGCCGGTCCACGCGGGTTAGGTTCACCGCGCCTTCGCTGACGGCCTGCGCGAACGCGTGAATGGCACGGATGCGCGATGACCCTAGGCCGAGCCCTCGCAGGTCGGCACCTGCGAGTACCGCTGGCGACGGGAACGTAGCGCTGAGGCCAAGCGCGCGTAACCCGGGGACGGGAGTGCCGTGACGGTCAGCGATCCGCCGCAACCTCGCGGCCGTGCCGGAGAGGCTGGACCGCTCGCCCGCGATCGCCTCGATTCCGGCCTCGAACCGATCCCAAGTGCCCGGAGGCCGCAGGCCAGGCCGGCTCCGGCACAGGCCGCCGATCAGCGCGTCCGCGGCCAGAGCGCTGTCAGCGGTTTCGGCATCGGCATCGAGGTTGAAGATGGCCCGGGCCCGCTGGACCACGTGGATCAGGCCAGACCAATGCGGCAGATGCGCATGCAGCACCAGATGGTCCGGTCCGCCCAATGAGAGTTCGAGCAGGCCGGGGTCGCCGCCGACGACGACTGTGCGGCGGTAGCAGCCAGCGGAGACGTGCTCGACTCCCGCGATCGCGCGGGCTCCCAGGTAGCTGAGCATCCCGTCCCAGTCCAGCGGCGGCTGGAATGGCATCCGCAGCGCTATGCCGCCATCGGCCGCGAGCCGATCCCGGATCCGTCGCCGTGCCCGCAGCTCCCCCGGCGTGGCGCGGAAGACCTCACGGCAGTCACGGTTGAACTGCCTGAGACTGCCGAATCCGGCGGCGAATGCGACGTCGGTAATGCTCAGGTCGGTGTCGTCGAGCAGCCTGCGCGCGAAGTGCAACCGGGTCGACCGTGCGAGCTGGTCCGGTGTCAGCCCCAGGTGCTCGGCAAACAGCCGGCGAAGGTGCCGGGCCGACACGCCCAAGAGGCCGGCGAGGTCATGCTCGGTGCCTTCGTCCAGCAACCCGGCGACGATCAGGCGGACGGCGCGGCACACCAGTTCTGGGGCCGCGGGAAACGACACCGAGGGCGGCGTCCGGTACGGGCGGCACCGCAAGCACGCCCGGAACCCAGCCGCCTCGGCCGCTGCTGCCAGCGCGAACACCCGGACGTTGGCACGGTTAGGGCGGCCCCCGCACCCCGGCCGACAGTAGATGCCGGTGGTCACGACCGCATTGAAGCTACCCACTACCCGATGATGACCGCCGGGCTCCGCCCGCGCGAGACACATCCGGACAACCCGTTCACCGTCCGCGACGGTGCCTCGGCGTGCCACAGCACCGCCGAGAATTATTTCAAGCAATTGGGCTGAAAATTGCCTGCACCCGGCGTCAGATACGATCCGAGCTGCGGGCGAGGAAGCCGCTTATATCGCCTCGCAACTCGGCGTCCGCATCCACGACTGACCCAGCGATCTGCTGCATCGCCGCAAGCTCGCCTGGGTGCGCGTCCCAGTAGGACGCCGGCAGCCTCAGCACGGCTACGAGCAAGTCGCCCGGGTAGCAGTCGCCTTCGGCGAGCGGGTCGCGGCGCAGTACGCGAACCGCCTCTGAGGTCAGCAGGCGTCGAGGTCACGATCGGTGAGATGCTCCTTGATCCGGTCCGTCTTGGTTGGCCCGCTATCGTCCGGTGTGCCACCGCTGTCCACCTCAACCGGCGTGACCTGTTCGTCGGTAGCCGCGTGGCTCAGTACCACTAACCGCCGCGAGCCCAAGCCCGCCAATCATTCCGGCCAGGTCGGCGGGCGTCTTAGATACCCGTACCTCTAGCTAGCAGTCCACTCATCCTGACTAAGGATTGCCATCGGGTGACTCGGCTCTGTGCGCCAGAGCCCGGGTGAGTGACAGCATGTCATCGCGGCCTTGCTGACAGCCAGCCATCCATGCCGCAGTCTGCTCCGCGAGTCTGGCCGAATGCGCATTGGCTCGCTGGTACCGGTCCTGCCAGTAGCTGATCTGCCCTTCAAGCTCGGAGCGCAGAAGCTTCACTTCCGCAGCCGCGCGTTCCAGTCCGAAATACCAGGCGACGGCCGCGCCGATCACTATTCCGGCAACCAGAGCCAAAGTTTCCATATCAGCCGCATGTCCCGTCAGGGCTGGGGGACCCTTCCGCCGGGGACGCCGTGATCAGGGCGCGGACCGCATCTTCGAGCGACTCACTGTCAGTCTGGTTAGCTCGCTCCGTACAACCAGCTATCAACGCAAGTACCACCGTTCCCAGCAGGCTTTGCTGCCGGTCGTTGTCGATGACTACGGCGTCGGGATTGGACAGTCCGTACATCGCCAGGCCATCGGCTGCAGCGCCCAGCAGCGTGACGCAGTCATCGAGTGTGACTCCGGGTCGGAGGCGAAGACCGCGGGCCTCCAGAAAGCTCTCGTACAACTGCTTCCACATCGGGCCGTTCGTCCGATGACGGTCACGCATCGCCTCGCGTACGACCGGATCGGTCTCCGCGGTGGCCGCAGCGATCAGCCCCAGCCGGAACATCGGCGTACTCAGCAACCAGTTTAAGTTCCAATAGCACAACTGGTGAATCCCCTCGACCGGATCAGATCCGCGCAACGCCTCGCCCGCCGCTCCTATCATGTCGTCTTGATGGGCGGCCGGATAATGCAGCGCCCACAAGCAGAACCGCAGCAGATCAGCATAGAAGTCGGACTGACACTTCCACCGATCACGCAACGTCGACACCGAACCAACCCGATGAAACGGCGCGGGGTTATGGCGAACCGCGGCGGCCACCGCCCGCTGCGACAAGAACCCCAGCAGTCGCCACAATATCGACCTCTGATTCCCCGCATCCACGGCCGCCCGGCGCTTTCCAGGACCTAGATACCGCTGGACGAGCAGGATCGCCGCCCGCAGATAGGACGCAGTCACCGGGTCATTGGCCTGCTGGCTGCGGTAGCCGGCATTCCGGCGGTTAAGGCTGCGCAGCACCTTTGACAAGTCTTGGTTATAAGGGAACGGAAGCTGCTCCTTAAGCGCTCGCGATTGCTCACTACTTTGTGTCAGATCGTCCATGGACCCAAGCATGGCCCAGGCCAGCCGCACGTGCATCCGCGCAACTGCGCCCAACCGCCGACCACGGCACCGGTCGCGTCGACCTTCGTGGTAGCGGCAGCGGGCCGGGCTAGGCCGGTTTCGGCGTGTATTCGGCGTGAACACCGGCATACACCCAGGTCAGGGAGCTGTTCCACCAGCTAGGGGCAGGTGTTGGGTTCAAACTTGCATAGGCTGAGCCGACGGCTTTTACAGCGGGCCGGAAGGGAGAAAGCGCGCCGACATGCCTTGGTGTGATCGAACACTTGGAGAAGACCGTCGTCGACTATCCCGACCCGCTTGTCCTCGCGCAGTTCTACTGCCAGGTGCTCGGCATGACAGTCGACGAACACATCGATGGCGGGGGTAGTCATCGGCTCCGAGCCGGCCTCCGGACTACGCCGGCACAATGGCAGGCTGCCAAGAGGCCAGAGCGACAACTTTGCAGCCATCGACATCGGGGCTTGCTCGCTGCTTCCTGGCACAAGACGATCATCCCGTACGCCGGGCGCACCAACGGTGGGGCGTTCGCCGGGCAACCTAGGGAGCCTTGCTGAGCACGTGCCTCTGCCGCAGATCGCATGCCCGCGGCTAGCGAGCAGACCGCAGGCTCACTGGTTCTCTTCCCATGCCGCGGTCAGGATCTGGCGGAGCCGATCCAGGTCAGCGGCCGACTGCGGATGAAGTTCGATCCAGTCGCGGCGCGAAGGATCGTGCCGGATAGCTGGATCATCGGCGAACTCCGTCCTGACCCGCGACCACCCTGTCCGCGTGATCCGAAGATCGATCAGACCCGGCGCCTCCAGATGCGCGATCTCTCGGTTTCCCGCGAACAACGCAGGCTTGTCGCCGTAGCGAGACGCCCGCTCCGTGGCCGGACCAACGGCGAGCATGACAGTGACGAACTGGTCCCACAGCGCATCGCACTGAGCGTCGGTCATATCGGCGAGCTTGCCAGAGATCAGGGACAAGGATCACGTCCGCCATTCACTCTGATGCCGCAAATGAGATGGCACGCGCACGCCGAACTGGATGTTCTGTGAGTCCAAGCATTGGCTGCCAGTACGCCTGGTCACGTTGTGTAACAACAATCTCGGCTATCCCCGTCCGCTTCGACGTGGCATCCGCATAACCCTGTCTACGCTGACCGGAACGTTTGACTGTGCAGGCCACCCGGTGCACTGAGTACGGGAGTGACACGAGCCTGAGTTTCTCGATCTTGAGATGGCGGGCTACAGCAGACCATATGCAACAATCGCGGCGTACACGATGACGCACCCAAGGTTGGCAACGACCGGGAGGAAGCTGCGGCTCAGCCCTCCGCGGTTGTGGGCCCACGCGCTGAGCCGGATTTCGACGCCGGTCAGGTAGGCACCTCCGAGAGCGGGGAGTCACCGCCTCAGGCTGGGAGCGCGGCGCAGGCTGCCTCTGGTAACGGCGAGCCGCGGAGTGAAGCTGTCGAGCCGTCGCAGAACCATGGCGAGCGGCAGTTCGCACTTCAGCGCGAGCGAGATGAAGGCGACAACGCGACGACGCGTCCCCCTCCCGGCGAAGCCGTAACGTGCAGGTCGGTCACCGTCGCTGAGGTGTACGTCGGCCAGCAGATCGACAGGCTGACTGATGCCTTGGCGAAGATCAAGTGGGCCGACCCCGGCGAGGGGATCGTGGAGAAGATCGCCGAAGCGCGCAATGGCGATCAGTACTTCCGCGGACGCTTCTGGCTGATCTCTGAGACCGGCGGAAACACGCACCTAGGCACTCACGGTCGAACCAGCATCCCCGTAGGTATCGATCGCATCTACGCGCAGTACTACGTTGTCGGGCCGTCGATTGTGGCGTTGGTCATGACGTTTGCGCTGGACGACGACGCGGCCAAGGAGCTTGACAGCGCGTTGCGGAATGACGCCGAGTCGAGACTGGATCGCCCTCGGGACGGGTGGATCAGCGTTAAGACCGTCGAAGACGTCAAGAAGGAGCGCGTTCGCTGGATCCGGGACGACTTCACACAGCGCGGCCTGAGCTGGCTGAAAGACTGGATGCCTGGATCGCTGTCAGCGTCGACTGAGGGTCCCGGTTCTCCTGCGTATGCCCTGGTGACACTCGCTGAGGGGAGGCCGTTCGAGACTGACGCTAGGTACATGTCCTTGCTGGATCTCAAGCTGGCGTTGATTGCGTGGAAGTTCGCCGAACACGACTTCGTGTTCCTCACGCACCCGCTCGGTAGCACGCGCCAGAACAACTGGATCGCAGCGTTCAACGAAGCTGCCGCTTTGAACAGCGGCGACTGGTTGCCGGAGCTATATGGGGCGCCGGAGGTGTTCCACGAAGCGATCTCATCCTTGGTGATCGCTGATGCGCTGGACGCGGTGCTGGCCTCGTTCGAACCGCGCCTGCGCGATGTTCGCGCTGACCTCGGCAGGCTGAATCTCGCGGGGACCGCAGGAACGGAGGTGGTTGCGCTCCGAAACCGGCTGTTGGGGATCAGCCGGGAAGTCTCGATGGCTTGCAGCGACGTGTCCGTGCTAGTGGCCAACTGGGGCTCGATCTGGCGCGATATCTCGCCGCTGACCTGGCTGAATGCGAGCGACAGCACGCCGGTGCCGGCAGATTCGACTGCAGAGGCGAAGAAGCGTCAGTTGCGGGCGACCATGGAAGGCTTGCAGACCCAGGAGGCCGACCTCCGGGATCTGATCCTGGTCACGAGCCAGTCCCTGACTGAGACCCGCAACTTGGATCTTCAGGCAAAGGTCGTCGATCTGACCGATGGGCTGAGATGCCTCACCAGGTGGCTGATTGTTCTGACAGTAGTTCTGGTCGTCCTGGGTGTGGCCACGCTCTTGGTGACCGTAGCGAATTCTCCGGGTTCGGGCGGGAAGGCGAATCAGACATCACACCCGGCATCACCAAGTCCGGCGCCGTCCTCATCACCAATGCCGTCGCGGAACTCGGCGACGCGCTGACCCTGCAGCACCTGTACTGCTTCTTCGTGATCGAAACCGGCTCCGGTTCCTGATCCGAGACCGGGCCGGGCAGTCGTCCCAAGCCAATCGTCTGCCAGCCGTAGAGTGTGGACATCCACAAACGGCAGATGACGCCTGAATGAAATGACGAGGCGAGTTCTGGCGATCCGCCACGATCTTCAGCGCATTCCCGGGCGCCGCGACGCGCCCAGCGCCAGCGGACCGGCCCACACCACCGAGCCACCATCCAGAAGATGGCCGCTGACCAGCGCAAACGCCACCCGTCCGGCTACTTCAGCAACTGCCGCGCCATCACCACGCGCTGGATCTGGTTCGTCCCCTCGTAGATCTGCGTGATCTTGGCGTCCCTCATCATCCGCTCGACCGGGTAGTCGCTCACGTACCCGTAGCCGCCGAGCAGTTGCACGGCGTCGGTGGTGACCTCCATTGCGACATCGGATGCGAAGCACTTGCACGCCGACGAGACGAACGTCAGGTCAGCCACCGTCGCCCCACCCATGGCCTGCTCAGATTTCGCGGCGGCCGCGTAAGTGAGGTGCCTGGCCGCCTCGATCTTCATCGCCATGTCGGCCAGCATGAACTGCACGCCCTGGAACTCGGCAATCGCCTTGCCGAACTGCTTGCGTTCCTTCACGTACCCGACTGCGTAGTCGAAAGCGCCCTGGGCGATGCCGAGCGCCTGCGCCGCGATCGTGATCCTGGTGTGATCCAACGTCGCGAGCGCGGTGCGCAAGCCGCTGCCTTCGTCGCCCACCAGCCGATCAGCGGAAACGACACAGTTGTCGAAATAAAGCTCCCTCGTCGGTGAGCCTTTGATGCCCAGCTTGTGCTCGGGGGCACCCACCGAGAACCCCTCGTCGCCTAGTTCGATCACGAAGGCTGAGATGCCCTGCGCGCCGACGCCTGGCTCCGTCACGGCCATGACGGTGTAGTAGCGAGATATACCGGCGTTGGTGATCCAGCGCTTGGTTCCATTAAGCACGTAGCTGTCGCCGTCGCGTACGGCGCGGGTGCGCATCGCGGCGGCATCCGAACCGGCTTCCGGCTCGGACAGCGCATAGGAAAACAACGCCTCACCGCTGGCCACCGACGGCAGGTAACGCTTCTTCAGGTCGGTCGAGCCGACCAGCAAGAGGGGGACTGTGCCGAGCTTGTTCACCGCCGGAATCAGCGAACTGGCCGCGCAGACGCGCGCCACTTCCTCGATCACGATCGCGGTCGACAGGGCGTCGGCACCCGCGCCGCCGTAAGCCTCGGGAATGTGCACGGCGTGCAGGTCAGCCTTGACCAGCGCGTCAAGCGCCTCCTGCGGGAACCTCGATTCCCGGTCGACCTCCGCCGCATACGGAGCGATCTTGTCTTCGGCAAGCTGGCGAACCGAGTCGCGCAGCGCCTGGTGCTCCTCAGTCAGCGTGTAGGCGGTGAACTCAGAACTCATGTCCCTGATCGTACTTGGGCCCTCCGGCAGGCCCAACCTTCGCGCTAGCGACAGACTGGGGGCTATGCCTGCCAGTTCGATGCTGTCCCCGGCTGGGCGGGAGCTGCTGGCGCGGCTCGCTGGGATCGAGGTCAGCCCAGACGCGGCGCTTGGGCTGTCCGCGTCACTGCGGGACGAGTATCCGCCTGATCTTGTTGCGATGGCGCTCACTCAGCAGGCGTTGCGCGTCGCGGGCCGGGCGAAGTTCAGCCGGGCCGATCAGATGCTGTTCACCAGAGCCGGGCTGGAGCAGGCGTCGTCTGAGGTGACCGCCCGGCACGCGGCGACCCGCTTCGCTGGAGCCGGCGTCGTCGCCGACTTGTGCTGCGGCATCGGCGGGAACCTGGTCGCGCTCGCAACCGCCGGCAGTGCCCGGTTGGTGGTGGGTGTGGACAGCGATCCGGTCAGCCTTGAGTTCGCCCGGCACAACGTGTCGGTCTGCGCGCCGTCCGCGCGGGCGGCGTTTGTCTGCGCGGACGTCAAGGAATTCCGGCTGACCGGGATCGACGCCGCGTTCATCGACCCAGCCCGGCGGGATGGCGACAGGCGGCTGCCGACCGGAAAGTATCTGCCGCCGCTCGGCTGGTGCCTGCGGCTGGCCGATGAGCTCGGGGCGGTCGGCATCAAAGCCGCGCCCGGGTTGCGCCGCGAGCTTGTGCCGCCGGGCTGGGAGACGGAGTTCGTCGCCGTCGGGCGGGAGCTAAAGGAGTCGCTGCTCTGGTCACCGAGCCTGGCCGGTCCAAGGCCGGTCAGCCGGGCGACCGTGCTTCCGGCCGGCGACACGCTGACCTCGGTCGACGACAGCGGGGCCGAGCCGACACCGCTCGCCGCGCCCGGGGCATTCCTATTCGACCCGAGCCCCGCGGTGACCAGGGCGGGCCTCGTTGCCGAGCTTGCCGATCAGCTTGGGGCGTGGCAGATCGATCCGATGATCGCGTTCTTGTCCGCCGACGAGCCGCGGCTGACGCCGTTCGCCCGGACGCTGCGGGTGATTGAGTCGGCACCGTGGCACGAGAAAAGGTTCGCGGCGAGGCTGCGCGAACTCGGCATCGGCACAGCCGACATCAGACGTCGCGGACTCGCTGGCGACGTCGCGCAGATTCACCGCCGCCTAGGCCTACGCGGCCCAGGTACCGCCCTGCTCGTGCTCACCAGGGTCGCCAACCAACCCTGGGGCCTAATCTGCACCCCCCGACGTCCCCAATAGCCAGAGGGAAGGTTCGCCGACAAGCGAAGTCCCCTAAACGGAGGCGAGAATCCTCCGCAAGCGCGCCGGAGGCGAACCCGGACGCAGCGTGGGCCCCTAGCTGTCGCTATGGCAGCAGCGCGGGCCCCTAGCTGCGCGCGCCGCAGCGAACCCGGACGCAGCGTGAGCCCCTAGCCCGGTGCCGACAACACGCGAGGGCAGTGGCACCGGCCTTACAGAAACTTCGGACTACGTTGCTGTCGCGCGCAGCGCGGCGCCTTTCGCCACGGCCGTTTCACGTAGTTTGGCCTGGAACGCGACCATCCGGGCGCGCAGGTCGGCGTCGGCCGCCGCCAGGATGCGGACGGCAAGCAGGCCAGCGTTCCTCGCGCCGCCAATCGCGACAGTGGCGACCGGTACTCCTGCTGGCATCTGAACAATCGACAGCAGCGAGTCCATCCCGTCCAGGTGAGCCAGCGGCACGGGAACGCCAATGACCGGCAGCGGGGTCACCGCCGCGAGCATGCCGGGCAGATGAGCCGCGCCGCCCGCTCCGGCGATGATCACGCGCAAGCCGCGCTCGGCCGCGGAAGCGCCGTATTCGATCATGTCGCGTGGCATCCGATGCGCCGAGACAACATCAGCCTCGTACGCCACGTCGAACTCCGCCAGCGCCTCGGCCGCCGCCCGCATCACCGGCCAATCCGAGTCGCTGCCCATAACGACGCCAACCACCGGCTGCCGACCGGCCGGCCGGTCGCTCACCGGCCGCCCTCCGCGTCAGGCTCCTCGTTCGGCTCCTCGGTGCCCAAGCTCAAGTAGTTCGCCGCCCGCCACGCCCGGTCCCGCGATCGCTCAACATCGGCGCCGGTCACCGTCACGTGGCCGACCTTGCGCCCCGGCCGGACCTGCTTGCCGTACAGATGCACGCGGACGCCTGGGTCCGCCGCCATGACGTGGACGAAGCGCGAGTACAAGTCCGGGTCGTCGCCGCCGAGCACGTTCACCATCACCGCGGTATCCGCGGTCATGGCGGTCGAGCCGAGCGGCAGGTCGAGCACAGCCCGAAGATGCTGCTCGAACTGCGAGGTGACGGCACCGTCGATTGTCCAGTGGCCGCAGTTGTGCGGACGCATCGCAAGTTCGTTGACGACCAGTTCACCGCCGACTTCGAACAGTTCGATGGCGAGCAACCCGGTCACCCCAAGCTCGGCCGCCAGCGCCAGTCCCAGCCGCTGGGCCCGCACTGCCAGGCCTGGGTCGAGCCCGGCCGCCGGCGCAATGACTTCCCGGCATATGCCGGCGCGTTGCACGGTCTGCACGACCGGATAGGACGCACCCTGGCCCTTGGGTGAACGCGCGACGAGAACGGCGAGTTCGCGGTCGAACGGGATGTGCTCCTCGGCGAGCAAGCCGATGCCGTGCTCTCCCCGCACGCCTCCGGCATGACGCGAGATGACCTCCGTGGCGGCTTCCTTGCTGTCGCAGATCCAGACGCCCTTGCCGTCGTAGCCACCAGACGTCGCCTTAAGCACGACCGGCCAGTCGCTGTCCAGCTCAAGCACGTCAGCCAGGCTCGAGACGGCGCGATAGCGCGGACACCTGACCCCAATCGCGTCGTGCCGGAGGCGCGCAAAAACAGCACTGAGCCGATCCCGCATCGCAAGCTTGTCCTGGGCGAACCGTTGCGCGGCCCCACCTGGCCGCACAGCCACAACCCGTTCTAGGTCGGCCAAGTGCTCGCCCCGCACATGCTCATGGTCGAACGTCACGACATCACAGCCCGCGGCGAATCGCAGCAAATCGCCCGCCGACCTTGAATCCCCAATCACCGTGCCCGCGCAAACCTGGGCCGCGCTGTCCCCAGGCGTGCCGGCCAGCACCCGGAACTCAATCCCGAGACTGATCGCCGCCTGCGTCGTCATCCTGGCAAGCTGGCCAGCCCCCACCATCCCGACCACTGCCGACCTGATCTCATCACTCACCCGCCGTAGCCTAATCGGGAGGGCCAGGCTCAGGCCGGGCCGGCGACGGCTGGCTCGTCTAGGCGGATCTCCACGGGCTGCGGATAGATCACCGCGAACGTGGCAGGCCGGGGTGTGACCAGCACAAGCTGACCACCGTCGGACGCCGCGACCGACTTGGCCAGCGCTAGCCCGAGCCCCGTGCCGCCCGCTCCGCTGACGCTCCGCTCGAAAATCCGGTGCACCAGGTCAGCCGGTACCCCCTTGCCCTCGTCCTTGACCTCGATCACGACCGACCTGGGGGTGTGCGAGGTCCTGATACTCACCGTGCCGCCGCCATGCACGAGCGCGTTATCCAGCAGCGTAGCGATGACCTGTGACACTCCCCCGACGCTGACGTAGGCGCACAAGCCGACCTCGCTCCCGTCAGCCCCTCCAGGCCCGCCCCCGCCCGCCTCACCGACGACCTCGATCTTCCTGCCCTCGGCGCGGAACGCGGGCTCCCACTCAACCACCTGCTGAGTGACGATCGGGACGATGTCCGACAACGCAGGCGCGCCCGACGACGACCGGCGAGCCCGGCCGAGCAACTGGCTCACAACCTGAGCCAGCCGATCGGTCTGCGCCAGTGCCGCCGCGCCTTCCTCCCTGACCACCGCAGGGTCGTCGGCGGCTTGGACCATCTCCTCAAGCCGCATCGACAGCGCTGTCAACGGAGTGCGCAACTGATGCGAAGCGTCCACAGCGAAATCTTGCTCGGCGGAAATCAGGTCGATGACCCGCTGCACCGCGCTGTCCAGGCCATCGGCGATCCGGTCGAGTTCGGCGATGCCGTACCTGCGTCCGACCGGCCTGGCGTCTCCCGAGCCGACCCGGTCGGCCGCCCGGGCCAGGTCCCGGGCCGGTCGCGCCAACCGCCGCGCCTGCGCCAGCGCGAGCCCGGCCGCGACCACGAGGGCGCCGATCACGATCGCGGTGAACCGCAGCGGGGACAACCCCGCCAGGTGCGACCCGGTCGAGATAGCCAGCCCGGCGCCGAACACCAGCACCGTGGCGAGCGCCACCCCGAACGTCGACGTCAGCAGGCGACGCCGCATAGTTCTCAGTCGCCTCGCTCGAACCTGAAGCCGACACCTCGCACCGTCGTGATGAAGTGCGGAGCATGGGCGTCGTCGCCGAGCTTGCGCCGCAGCCAGGACACGTGCATGTCCAGTGTCTTGGTCGAGCCCCACCACTTGCTGTCCCAGACCTGCCGCATGATCTGATCCCTGGTTACCACCTTTCCGGCCTCGGTGACCAGCAAGTTGAGCAGGTCGAACTCCTTGGAGGTCAGATCGAGTTCGGCGGTCCCGAGCCAGGCCCGGCGCGCGTCAGTGTCGATCCGGACACCCTGGACGATCTGCGCCGGCGACGCCCCGCGCCGGAGCAGTGCCCTGACCCGAGCGAGCAACTCCGCCAGCCGGAACGGCTTCGCCACGTAGTCATCGGCCCCCGCGTCAAGCCCGATGACAGTATCGACTTCCTCGACCCGGGCGGTCAGGATCAGGACGGGCGTCGAATGCCCGGCCAGCCGAAGCCGCCGGCACACCTCAAGGCCGTCCATCCTGGGCAGTCCGATATCGAGGACGATAAGGTCGATGCCGCCCGCCCGGGCCACCTCGAAAGCCGCTGGCCCGTCGGCGGAAACACCCACCTCATATCCCTCCCGCCGGAATGCGCGCGCCAGCGGTTCGGAAATAGACGGGTCGTCTTCGGCAAGCAATACGCTAGTCATGCCCCGATGGTAAGGCGAACAGTTGCAATTCACCTGCCGCGACGCACCGGAATGCAGGCAATCATTTGGTCAAGCTGACTGTCAATAAAAGCAATGACGTGCGCTCAAGAAAACCGAACTGCCGGAAAATTCTTTAAAATCAATTCAGATTCGCAAAAATTGTGTCTGGCTGGTCCGCCGCCGCGCGCTGACCTTGCCCGGGCAGATCACGGACACCCATCAGCGCGCGGGTGCACAGCAGCGAACCCGACGCCGCCGCCAGCCCGAGCATGATCCACAGCGCGGGCCTGATGCCGAGCCACGTACCCAGGCCGCCTCCAGCGAACGCCCCGATCGGGCTCGTAGCGAAGATGAAAAACCGTTGCGTCGCGGTAACCCGCCCGCACATCCCGGCCGGAGAGTGGGCCTGGCGGAACGCCGCGATGATGATGTTGCCGATGCCCATGCCGGTGTAGGCGACCAGTGCTCCGATCACGTAACAAAGCAACCGCGGGCCAGCCCCAGTCAGCGGGATCAGCAGCCCGGCCGGCAGCCCAAGCCAGGTCGCCAGCAGCAGGCTGCGACTGGTCCCATATCGCGCCGTGACCCGGCGGGTGACGAGGGCGCCAGCCACGCCGCCTAGTCCTGGCACCGCGGTGAGCACGCCCACCCAGCCGACCGACAACCCCACGACCCTGACGAGGAACACCACCAGCAACGCGGTGTAGCCCGTGAGTGCGAGGTTGGCGGCCGACCAGAACACCGTCATGGGTCGGAGGTACGGGTCGCGGATCAGCAGCAGCACCCCGTCGGCGATTTCCCTGCGCAAGCTGAGCCCTGGCGGCCGGTCGGCCGCGCCTCGCGCTGTCGTCGGCCTGGACCCGAGCAGGCAGCCAGCCGACACTCCGAAGCTGACCGCGTTGGCTGTCAGCGCTGAAACCGCGCCGAGCGCCTGGGCGGCCAGGCCTGCTAGGCCGGGTCCGGCGAACGCCGCTGCCGACGCACTGCCCTGCATCTTGGTGTTAGCGTCGATCAGGTCGGCCGCGTCGACCACGGACGGCAGGTAGACCTGGTAGCCAGTCATGAACACAACGCTGGCCGCGCCCGCACCAAGCTGGACGGCGACCAGCAGGCCGGTCGTGAGCACTCCACTCCAAGCGGCGACCGGCACACTCCCGTAGAGCACCGCCGCCAGCAGGTCAGCCCCGATCATCACCCGCCGAACCGGCAGTCGGTCCACCCACGCGCCAGCGGGCAACCCGATGACCAGCCAAGGCAGCCACCCAGCCGCCATCAGCAGCCCGACAGCGAACGTGCTGGCGTGCAGCACGACGACGGCGACCAGTGGCACGCCAACAACCGCCATCGCGTTGCCAACCTGGCTAACCGTCTCACCAACCCACAGCAGCCGAAAACTGCGTCCCCTCAGCAAGCTGTGCCCCCGATGAAGCCGACCCAGCCACCGCGATGAATTCGGCCTTTCATCGCGGAAAACGGGTATGAATTCGGGAATCCATCGCGCCGCTGGCGCGCCCGAACGCGATGAATTCGGGAATCCATCCGGCTTCCGCGACGGAACGTGGCTGGCCGCACCTGCCCGGGCCGGCTAGACGGGCGTGACGCCGTGGCGGCGGCGGGAGAAAGACCTGTCTTTGCCGCGGGCCGCGGCGAAGCGGCGGATCAGTTCGGGGCGCAACGCCTCCGGCTCGACGATGTCGTCGACGACTAGTTCGCCCGCGAGGCGGAGGATGTCGATGTCGGCCTCATACGCCTCGCGCAGTTGCTGGGTCTGCGACTCCTTCTCATCCGAATCGGTGATCGCCGCGAGCTTGTTGTAATAGACCGCGTTCACGGCCGCCTCCGCCCCCATGACCGCGATCTTGGCGGTCGGCAACGCCAGCGTCGCGTCGGGTTCGAAGCCTGGGCCGGCCATCGCGTAGAGTCCGGCGCCGTAGGCCTTGCGCACGACCACGCAGATCTTCGGCACTGTCGCCTCGGAGACCGCGCTGATCATTTTCGCCCCGTGCCGGATTATGCCCTGCTTTTCAACGGCGGTGCCGACCATGAACCCAGGGACATCGGCGAGAAACAACAGCGGCACGTTGAACGCGTCACACGCCTGGATGAACCGGGTGGCTTTGTCGGCTGAGTCCACGAAGAGCACGCCGCCCTTGAACATCGGGTTGTTCGCCACCACGCCGATCACCTGGCCGTCCAGCCGGGCGAACCCGGTCACTAGCTCCTTGGCCCACAGTTCGTGGATCTCGAACAGCGAGCCGGCGTCGACTAGCCCGCGCACATATTTCCGCATATCAAAAGCTTGCCGCTCGCTGACGGGGACGAGCTTTCGCAGGTCGATCGGCTCGGACTCGGCTGGTGGCGCCGCGGGCGGTTCCTGCTGCCAGTTGCCGGGCAGGTACGACAGGTATCGCCGGATCGCCTCGATGGCGTCAGCCTCCGTCGGCGCCAGGTGGTGCCCGCACCCGGAGACAGTGCAGTGCATCCGGGCGCCGCCCATCTCCTCAAGCGTGGTCTGCTCCTTGACCACCATTTCGACCATGCGCGGGCTGCCCAGGTACATCGAGGCGTTGCCGTCGACCATCGCGACGTAGTCGCAGAACGCGGGGATGTAGGCCCCGCCGGCCGCGGACGGCCCGAACAGCGCGCAGACCTGAGGGATCGAGCCAGATGCGCGAACCTGGGTGTGGAAGATCTTTCCCGCGCCCCGGCGGCCCGGGAACATCTCGACCTGGTCGGTGATCCTGGCACCGGCTGAGTCGACAAGGTAGATCATCGGCAGCCCAGCGCCGTACGCCTTCTCGATGATCCTGATGATCTTCTCGACCGTGCGCGCTCCCCACGACCCCGCCTTGACCGTCGAGTCGTTGGCCATCAGCGCGACCGGGCGGCGGGCGACGGTCGCCGTGCCGGTGATCACGCCGTCTGCTGGCAGCCCCTCGGCGGTAGCGTTGGCGAACACGCCGTCCTCGGTGAAGCTGCCGGCGTCGACGAGGAGGGCGATGCGTTCCCTCGCGAACAGCTTGCCGGCCGCCGCCGCGGATTGGTGGTACTTGGCAGCGCCGCCCGCGCTGATCTTGGCGCGGATCCCGGGCAGGTCGGCGTGCGCTTGGGCTGCTTCGTCGTGCGTTACGCTCACGAACTGAGAGCGTACTGTGTCTGTCTTCGCTCCCCTCCGGGCGCTCTTGGGCACGAACAGCCCGGAGGCGGTCGCAGCGTGGGCCCCTTGCTGTCGCTAGGGCAGCCTCGTGGGCCCCTAGCTGCGCTGGCGGGGACGGTCCGGGGTCAGGCGGGGATGGTTTTGGTGCGGGGGCCGGCGCGCAGGACTTGGGAGGGCAGGTCGCGGCCTACTATGCGTTCGGCGTCGGCGGCGGCGTCGATCATCGCCGCTAGGTCAATGCCCGTGTCGATGCCCATGTCGGTGACCATATGCACGAGTTCTTCGGTGGCGATGTTGCCGGTCGCGCCGGGCGCGTACGGGCAGCCGCCCAAGCCGCCAACCGAAGCGTCGAAGTCGGCGACCCCAAGTTCGAGCGCCGCGAGTACGTTGGCCAGGCCGGTGCCTCGGGTGTTGTGGAAATGCAGGTTGAGCGGGGCATCGGGATATACCGACCGGAACTCGCCGACCAGCGACCATACCCGGCTTGGAGTCGCCATCCCGGTGGTGTCACCGAACGAGATCGAGTCGGCACCGTCGGCGACGGCTCGGCCGGCGACGTCGACCACCCGCCGGACCGGCACATCGCCTTCGTAGGGGCAACCCCAGGCGGTTGACACGATCACCTGGCAGGTCACACCGCGCTGGTGGGCCTCGTCGATGATCGCGGCGATGTCGTCCAGTGACTCCTGGGTCGAGCGGTTCACGTTCTTCTTGTTGTGCGTGTCGGAAGCCGACACCACTACCTCGATCTCGGTGAGCCCGGCGTCGAGCGCGCGGCGGGCACCGCGCAGGTTTGGAACGAGCGCCGAGTAGCGGACGTCGTCCCTACGATCGATGCCGCGCCACACCTCGTCCGCGTCGGCCATCTGCGGTATCGCCTCGGGCCGGACAAACGACACCGCCTCGATCCGGCGCACGCCGGTCGCCGACAACCGGTCGATAAGCTCGATCTTCGCCTCGGTCGGGACCGGATCCTCGTTCTGCAGGCCGTCCCGAGGGCCGACCTCGCGCACCGAGATCTGGGTAGGCACATCGGACACGTAAGCTCTCCTGTCTGTCGTTACTCGCCCGCGGGCGCCGATGGCCAGACTGGCTCACGCTTCTCGGCGAACGCGGCGATGCCCTCCCTGCGGTCGGCGCTGCTAGCGGCATTCCGCCAGGCGGCGTCCTCGACGTCGAGCGCGGCCTGCAGTCGCAGTCCGGCGCCGCCGTGGATCGCCTGCTTGGCCGCCTTGACGGCGACCGGCGAGTTCGCGGCTATCTGGGCGGCCAGTTCGAGCGCGTGGTCGCGCGCGTAGCCGGTCTCGAAGAGCCGGTCGACGAGACCTATCGCTGCCGCTTCGGTGGCACCGATCTGGCGACCGGTGAAGATCATCTCGGCGGCGCGGCCCGGTCCGATCCGTCGGGCGGCGAGTTGCGTCCCGCCGCAGCCGGGCACCAGGCCGACGCTTGTCTCGGGCAGCCCGAACACGGCGGTGCCGTCGGCTACGATCACGTCGCAGTTCAGTGCCAGTTCGCAGCCGCCGCCGAGCGCGAAACCGTGCACGGCGGCGATCGACGGCCTTGGCAGCGCGCGCAAGGCGGCGAACGCGGTCCGGAACACCGGCCGCTGGCCCATGATCTGCCTGGTGCTCATCGTCGCCCGCTCTTTGAGGTCGGCGCCGACGCAAAAGGCTCGTTCACCTGCCCCGGAGAGCACCACCACCAGCACGTCAGGATCGGCGCTGAGTTCGGTGAAGAACTCGTTCAGCGCCGTTAGCGTCACCGTGTCCAGGGCGTTCATCGCCGCCGACCGGTCAAGCACGACCTCAGCGACCTTGCCCGCCCGCAACTGATGGTGCACCACCCTCGTGGTGTTCATGTCCGCACAGTACCCGACCAGGCTTTCAGAGCCGACTCTGAGCTTTCGCTGCGGTTCGCGAGAACAAGGCCAGCCATCCTCTATGTATGAACCCAAGCAATCGCGACGACGTCGCGGCCAGGAGCGCAGGCCGGGCCCGCGTCCGGGCGGTGGCTGTATCGGCCACGACGGCCAGCGTCATAGCGGCGGCCGGAATCGCCTTTGCCCTGCCGGGCGCCACGTCAACCCGCGCGAGCGTCTCGACGCCGGCGAGCAGTTCGTCCGGCACCAGCGGCCAGGGCACCAGCGACCACGGGACGAAGAAACTTAGGTCGCCATCGTCAGCGCCCGGGTCGAGTTCGAGCGCGCCGCAGGTCTCGTCGGGGGGCTCGTGATGCACTCATCGAGCATCGCGCTCTGGTACGCGAGCAGGTCGACCGGTGTCGTATGCCTAGTACTGACAACCACCGTCGTGCTGCTTGGCCTGCTGGTCGCCAGGCAGCGTCGGCTGCCTGGCCTACCCAAGTTCGGCGTCGTTCACCTGCACAGGTATCTGTCGCTGCTGGCGGTCGGCTTCGTCGTGGTGCACATTCTGACCGCCGTCGTCGACTCGTACGTAGCCATCTCGGTCGCGGCGGCGATCATCCCGTTCGTCTCGGCCTACAAGCCGCTCTGGCTTGGCCTCGGCGCGGTCTCCGTCGACCTGATGGCGGCTGTGATCTTGACCAGCCTCGTCCGCGGCAGGATCGGCCGCAAGACCTGGCGGGGCGTGCACTGGCTCGCCTACGGGGCCTGGCCGATAGCGGTCGCGCACAGCATCGGCACTGGTCCTGACCTGCGTAGCGGCCCGCTGCTCGGACTCACGCTCGGCTCAGTCGCCGCCGTGCTCGCTGCGATCGCCTGGCGGGTCAGCGAAGCGTTGCGCGTGCCGCGCAGGACCGAACTCGTGAGCAACCTGCTGCGAGTCGAGGGCGCCCGCCGATGAGCACCCCGATGCGATCGTTCGATCCGCCGATTGACTTGCCTCGGCGTAAATTGCGCTTGCTGCCGCCCCCCGGCCAACCGACCATCGACCTGGGACAGCACCTCGCCAGGTACGGCGCCGTGCCCTATCGCGGTCGTCGTGAACTGCTGGTCCACGAGCTACAAGCGGCCGGGCTCACCGGCCGCGGCGGCGCCGCGTTCCCGGTGCACCGCAAGCTCACCGCCGTGCTACGGGCCGCCAGTGTCCATCACAGGGGGCGGCCGATCGTCGTGGCCAACGGCGCCGAGAGCGAACCGGCCAGCGCGAAGGACAAGAGCCTGCTGCTGCTGTCCCCGCACCTGGTGCTCGACGGCATCCAGCTCGCGGTCGAGGCGGTCGGCGCCGACGACGCGGTGCTCTATACCGGTATCGACGCGCTCAACGCCACCTGGTTGGCCGGCCTGATCACCCAGCGACAGATGGCCGGTATCGACCGGATCGCGGTGCGGCTGATCGGGGCGCCGCCGAGGTTTCTGGCCGGGCAGGAGTCCGCGCTCGCGAACCGGATCAGCGGCGGGCCCGCGCTACCGACATTCACCCCGCCGCGGGTCTTCGAGCGCGGCGTTGACGGGCGGCCGACCCTTGTTCAGAATGTCGAAACGCTCGCCCATCTGAGCCTCATCGCCCGGTACGGACCGTCGTGGTTCCGCAGCGTCGGCACCCCCGACGAACCCGGTACGGCAATCTGCACGCTGCACCAGGCCGACGGGCGGGTGGACCTGACCGAGACGCCGCTCGGCTCTCCGCTCACCAGCCTGCTTGACCTGCGCCGGGTATCGGCCGTCTTGGTCGGCGGGTATCACGGCGGCTGGCTGCCGGTCGCCACAGCGGCCGAACTGACGCTGAGCAACGCCGACCTACGACCGCACGGGGCGGCCGTGGGGGCCGGCGTTCTCGCCGCGCTGCCAGCCGATCGGTGCGGCTTGCGCGAGACCGCGCGGGTGGCGCGGTACCTCGCGCTCGAGTCGGCTGGTCAGTGCGGTCCGTGCCGCAACGTCCTGCCGAGGATCGCTGGCGCGCTCGCCGAGCTAGCCGACGTACCGCACCCCGCCGATGCCCAGTGGCGCCGCCCCGATCCCGAGCTCGTCACCGACCTGCGCCGCTGGGCTGGCCTGGTGCAGCGACGGGGTGCGTGCGCCCACCCGGACGGGACCGTGCGGTTCGTCGCGAGCGCGCTGCGCACGTTCGACGCCGAGGTTGGCGCGCATCTGCGCGGCCGGTGCACCGCACCCAACTTGCGGCCGTTCCTGCCGGTTTCCGCCGGACCAACCTCAGAGCTCGATTGGCGGTGACCCCAGTGCCCGCCAACCCAGTGCCGATCAACCCAGTGCCAGCACCGGCCAAGCCACCGCTGCGCCTTCACGTCAATCCCATCGCCTGCTCCGGCCACGGCGTCTGCGCTGAACTGCTGCCCGAACTGATCACCGTCGACGAGTGGGGCTACCCGCTGCTGCCCGACGAGCCAGTGCCGCCTGGGCTTGTCAAGCAGGCCAGGCGCACGGTGACGGACTGCCCAGCCCTAGCGTTGTTCCTCACCAGGGGCTGAGCGGTACACGGCAGAGAGGAACAATGATGAACGTGCTTGACGAATCACCGGCGGCCGAACTGCCGGGCCTGCGCCCGGACGGCACCCCGATCAGGGTGCTCGTCGTCGACGACGAACCGAGTCTGGCCGAACTGCTCGCCAGCGTTCTGCGGTACGAGGGCTGGGAGATCATGACCGCCGCCGACGGAGCATCGGCCGTGCGGACGGCACGGGACTTCAAGCCGGACGCGGTCGTGCTCGACGTCATGCTGCCGGACTTCTCCGGCATCGAGGTACTCCGCCGGCTGCGTGCCGACCTACCGCACGTCTGCGTGCTGTTCCTCACCGCCCGCGACGCGGTGCAGGACCGGATCGCCGGCCTCACGGCTGGCGGCGATGACTACGTGACGAAGCCGTTCAGCCTGGAGGAAGTGCTCGCCCGGCTGCGCGGGCTGCTGCGGCGGGCCGGGGTAACCAGGGCGCGGGCCGGGATCGAGCTTGCTGTCGGCGACCTGGTGATGGACGAGGACGCCAGGGAGGTACGCCGGGACGGTGACCTGATCGACCTCACCGCGACCGAGTTCGAGTTGCTGCGATACCTGATGCGCAACCCGCGCCGGGTACTGTCCAAGGCGCAGATCCTCGATCGGGTGTGGAACTACGACTTCGGCGGCCAGGCGCACATCGTCGAGCTGTACATCAGCTACCTGAGGAAGAAGATCGACGCCGGCCGCGAACCCCTGATCCACACCGTCCGCGGCGTCGGCTACATGCTCAAGCCGGCGGGATAAGGCCGGATAACATGCCCGTGTCGATCACCCGCTGGCTAGCTGGCCGCACGCTGCGCAGCCGGCTGATCATCGGCCTGGTGGCGCTGCTCGCGCTGTCCTGCGCGCTCGTCGGAGTGGTGACCTACATCGCGCTGCGCGGGTTCCTGTTCCACCAGCTAAGCCAGCAGCTATCGGACGCCGCCAGCCGGTACCGCAACTGCGTTGAACACAAGGGCCCGCCACCGCCAGCGCCGGACCGAGACGACTTCGCCGACGGCGGTTATCCGCGGCCCGTGCCCAACTGCGGCAACCAGATCAGCGGCCAGGCGGCCGGGACGTTCACCGCCCGGCTGGTCAAATTCACGGTGACCAACGCGAACCTGGTTCCGGCCCGTGCCTGTCATCTGTCCAAGGTCGCTTCGCCAGCTACTCGCCAACCTGGTCAGCAACGCGGCGAAGCACACCCCGGCCGGCACCACGGTGACCGTCGCGGTGACCGCCGCGCTGACCGCCGCGCCGACCGCCGCGCCGACCGCCGACGCGGGTTCGGCCCAGCTGAGCGTCACCGACGACGGGCCCGGCATCCCCACCGGATTGCAGTCGACCCTGTTCGACCGGTTCGTGCGCGGCGACCCGGCCCGGTCCAGGTCGGCCGGCAGCACCGGGCTCGGCCTCGCGATCGTCGACGCGGTTACCACGGCGCACGGCGGCCAGGTCGAGCTGATAAGCCGCCCCGGGCTGACCACGTTCGCGGTCACGCTGCCCGCTTAGGGCCCCGGCAAGAACCCCTGCTGGTCCGGTCGGCCAACCCGGGCCGCCTCATCGCCCACAAGCCGGAACAGCTCCCCCTGCACCTGCCGCACCCGCGGAATCTCGGTCAGGACAAGCTGGCCCTGCTCCCCCGGCGACTCGACGAGCAGCCGTCCGCAGCCGAACAGCCGGTCGATGAGCCCTTGCTTGTAGGACACGTCGCTGATCCGGTTCAGCGGAAAATCCCGGCCCGACCTGGTCACGATGCCCACCCGCAGCCGAAGCCGCCGGTTGGTCAGCTCGTAGGTCGTGGTGCGCCACCGCAGGAACGGCACGCCGAACGCTGCGATGGCGGCGACCAGTGCGACGGCCCCGACCGCAAGCCTGATCGGCCACAGATCAGTCGAATTTTGCGGCAGAAAGAAAACCACGGCCAGTGCCGCCGCGATGATCAGCAGCAATATCAGGGCCGGTCTGACCAGCGTCTTGCCGTGCGGGTGCAGCCGCAGCACAAGCCGCTCGCCCGGCGCCAACCCTTCCGAACCCGCCACACGTCACATAATGGCACCTCCAGCGCGGTGCAGGACCGGTCCCACGTCGCCAGCCCCATGGTCGAGTTGGTAGTCGAGGTTGATCGCCGCGTTAATCAGCGACAGGTGGCTGAACGCCTGCGGGAAGTTACCAAGCTGCTCGCCGGTGATGCCGATTTCCTCTGAGTACAGGCCCAGGTGGTTGGCGTAGGTCTGCATCTTGTTGAACACGAGCTCGGCGTCGGCGAGCTTGCCCGAGCGGGCGAGCGCGTCTACGTACCAGAACGTGCACAGCGAGAACGTGCCCTCAGCTCCGCGCAGCCCGTCCGGTGAGGCGCTCGGGTTGTACCGGTAGACCAGGCTGTCCGAGACGAGTTCGCTGTTCATCGCGTCGAGCGTGGACAGCCACATCGGGTCGAACGGCGACACGAAGCCCATCAGCGGCATCATCAGCAGCGAGGAGTCGAGCACGTCGGTGTCGTAGTGCTGGACGAACGCCTTGCGTCCGGGGTGCCAGCCCTTGCTCATCACCTGCTCGTAGATCGCGTCGCGCTGGTGCCGCCAGCGGGTGATGTCGGCCGGACGGCCGAGGCTCTCGGCGAGTCTGATCGCGCGGTCGAGCGCGACCCAGCATTGCACCCGGCCGTAAGTGAAGTTCTTGCGGCCGCCGCGGGTCTCCCATACCCCCTCGTCGGGCTGGTCCCAGTGATCGCACAGCCAGTCCATCATGCTGGCCAAGGCGTGCCAGCCGCGGTAGGCGGGCTGCAGACCGCGCGAGTCGATCTTGGCGACCGCGTCGAGCGCCTCGCCGTAGATATCGAGCTGAAGCTGGTCGGCGGCGCCGTTGCCGATCCTGATCGGGCGCGAGCCGCGCCAGCCTTCGAAGTGGTCGAGCGTCTCCTCGGTCAGGTCCGAAGTGCCGTCGACCCGGTACATGATCTTAAGCGGACTGACTCCGTCGCCCGCGTGCTCGATGATCCGGTCCCTGACCCACTGGCCGAACGCGGCAGCCTCGCCGGCGTACCCGAGGCCGAGCAGCGCGTACACCGAGAACGACGCGTCGCGGATCCAGGTGTAGCGGTAGTCCCAGTTGCGCTCGCCGCCGGTCAACTCGGGCAGCCCAGCGGTCGGCGCCGCCACCAACGCGCCCGTCGGCGCGTAGGTCATCAGCTTGAGCGTCATCGCTGATCGCGAGACCATCTCGCGCCACCGGCCTTTGTAGGTCGACTGGCGCAGCCAGCTATGCCAGAACTCAGCGGTGTCACCGGTGAGCTTGGCCAGTTCGGCCGACGAGATGCGGCGCGGCGGCCCGCCCATCGACTCCAGCACCATCCCGGCGCTCTCGCCTTCGTACAGAATGCTGGTCAGCCGCAGGTCATCGCCGAGTCGCTCGACGCTGTGGGTCTCGTGGTCGCCGATCGAGACATCACGCTCGCCGGTCGGGTTCAGCGCGAGCTGCATCTCGCCGGAGGAGAAGACGAAGCCGTGCTCCGCGAATTCGAGCGTGTGCTTCGCCCGCCCGTAGTCGAATCTCGGCTTGACGTCGATCACGAATTTCATCTGGCCGCGCACTACCTTGATCTGCCGGACGAGCTGGTGCCGGTCAGTGGCATGCATCGGTGCGATCGGCATGAAGTCAGTGACTTCGCCGACCCCGTCGTTGGTCATGAACCGCGTGATCAGCATCGCGGTATCAGGAAAGTACAGCTGCTTGCTGACGCACTCGCCGGCGTCGGGGGCGATGCGGAAGTAACCGCCCTTGTCCGCGTCGAGCAAGGAGGCGAACACGCTCGGCGAATCGAATCGCGGGCAGCAGAACCAGTCGATCGTGCCGTCGGTTGCCACCAGCGCCGCGGTCTGCAGGTCACCGATCAGGCCGTGTTCGCTGATGTCCGGGTATCGCTTCATTGGACAACTCCCCCTTGTTGCTTTTGTTGTGGCAGTGCGTGACGTGGGATGGCGATCGCTGCACCGAGCCCGGCCAGCGCGAACCCGACGAGCATGCCGAGCGCGACGGCGAACGGCTTGCCTTCAGGCAGCATGGCGGCCACGAGCACCGAGCCGACCAGGGCGGTGCCGAACGACGAGCCGAGGTTAGACACGCTGCGCGACAGCCCCGAGATGTCGCCTTGATCGGAATCGGGGAAACTGGACTGCACCACGTTGACCGAGGCGGTCATCATCACGCCGACACCGCAGCCCATCAGCAACAGCCCAGGCAGGAAGCTCACGATCCCCGAGTCTTCCCCGACCAGCGCCAAGATCAGCGCCATGCCGAGCACCGTGAGCACGAAGCCGACGATGATCAGCGTCCGCTGCTGCCGCTTCCTGGCGAGGCGCCCGGCGATCGCTGAGGTGAACAAGATCCCGGCCGTGGTCGGCGTGAGCACCAAGCCGGTCTTGATCGCGTTGTACTTCCAGATCTCCTGCAGGTAGACGGAGATGACGAAGAACGACCCCTGCATCACCAGCCACTGGCTGAGCTGAGTGCCGAGCCCCAGGTTCGCCGTGTGGTTGCGGAACAGGCTGCGGTGTAGCAATGGCTCCTTACCGTGCCGTTCTCGCGCGGAGATGTGCAGGTAGAACCAGGCCAGGATGATCACGCCGATCGCGATCGTCGGCCAGACCGGCGACACCCCGCCTTTACCGATGATGACGGCGCCGGCGATCGTGAAGTCCTTGCGCGAGGCCAGCCAGCCGTAGGTGTTGGACAGCAAGATCCCGAGCACGACGAAGAACAGCCCGGCGGCGGAAAGGACAGCACCCTCAAGGTCGAATGCCGGTCGCTTGCCTTGACGCGGCGGGTCGACGATTCGCCTCGCCATCACGAGGATCCAGCCGACGACCAGGGCCTGCAAGACGAACGACGCCCGCCAGCTTATGGCGCTCGTCACCAGCCCGCCGATTAGCGGACCCGCGGCGGCCCCGAGGCCACCGGCCCCGCTGACCACGCCGAAGTACTTGGCGCGAGACTTGACGTCGTCGAACGCGACCGTGATCAGGATGTACACCGGCGGGATCAGCAGCGCCGAGCCGATCCCCTCGAGCGCCGAGTACCCGAAGATCATCAGCCCGAGGCTCTGCGCGGCGGCCGCTAGCAGCGCGCCGACGCCGTACACGGCGAGGCCAACCATGAAGCAGAACTTGCGGCCCCAGATGTCAGTCAGCTTGCTGCCGGGAATCATCAGCGACGCCATCGTGAGCGTGAACAGCGTGATCGTCGTCTGCAGCCCGATAACCGTGGTGTCCAGGTCCTTGGCAATCGCGCTAATCGCCACGTTCATATTGGTGGCCGCGTAACTAGCGATGAACTGCGCCAACGCCAACGGCAGCACCAACCGGCCCGGCCGGAACCCACCCTCCGACCGCGCTTGCACCGCGCCAGCCGACACCAGCCCGCTCCCCCCGCCGACCCCACCAGCATCCCCGCACCGCCAGCAACTTCCGTCACCCGCCTCGGGTGAGAGTGCCGTGCCGGTAGACAGCGTGGGCCCCGCGCTGTCGCCACAGCAGCAGCAAGGGGCCCACGCTGCTCGACCGAGCGGTCAGGAGAGCGGCAGCGGACCGCTAGCGGACGTGGATTACGTCGCCGGCGCTGACGGGGACCGGGCCGCTGCCGGACTCGACTAGGAGGTGACCGGCCGGGTCTACGCCGGTGGCTACGCCGGACAGCGTCCGGCTGGCCGGGAGCAATACGTTGACCTGCTTGCCAATGGTGCTGCAGAGCCGCAGGTATCGCGACCGCAGGCCGCACGCGTCGGCGTCGCCTCCGTCGGTCTCGATCCAGCGCCGGTAGCAGCGCTCGAACTGGCCGAGGATCTCGATGAGCAGTTCCGCGCGGTCGGTGGCCCGTGCGCCATGCAGTTCGAGTGAGGTCGCCGTGGGAACCGGCAGGCTGTCTGGCCGACCGAGCACGTTGAGACCGATCCCGACGACGACCGCCGGGCCCGACCGCTCGGCCAGGATGCCGGCCAGCTTGCCGTCGTCGACCAGCACGTCGTTGGGCCACTTCAGGCAGGCACGCACGCCCGTCACGGTGCGAACCGCCGTGGCGGTCGCGACACCAGCCAGTAGCGGCAGCCACCCGATCGCCGTGGGCGCGACCAGCTGGGGTCGGACCAGGAGCGAGAACATCAGCGCGGACCCAGGCTGACTGTGCCAGCTACGGCCCTGACGACCCCGGCCGGCGGTCTGAGTCTCGGCGACTATTACCAAGCCGTCGGGTGCCCCGGCCTGGGCCAACCCGATCACGTCCGCATTGGTCGAGCCGGTTGTCGGGCAGACCCTGATGTCGGTCCAGAGTCCGCCGGGAACGACGAGCCTTTGATTCAGTGCTGCCGCGTCGAGCCGCTGACTCGACGCGGCTGATGACCTCCCTGCGGGCATGCGTCCATTGTGCTCGATGAAGCCCGGGCACGTGACTGCGGTCCGACAGGTTAACACCTGATGAACCAATTGCGACAGCTCCGTCTTGTCAGTAAATCGCTTCCCATAGGCGGTACGCTGGCTAGCGCCTTGTCGGCGTCGGGGCCAGCTAAAGGAGAGTCCGCGAGTGGCGTTCCGGTATCGTTCGCTGCTGGCTATCAGTGCCGCGATGGTATTCGCGGGACCGGTAATCGCGGCCTGTTCAGGTTCGTCGGGCCAAGGCAATAGTTCGGCCGGCGGTACAACGCCGATAGTCGCCCTCAACGGCCCGGGGCCGGGCACCGTCCCACAGGCGCCGGCGCCGACGAACGCCACGATCACCGAAAGCGGCAGCTCCCTGCTCTTCCCGGCATTCAGCCTGTGGGCGACTGGCTATCACACGGCGTTCGGAAACGTCACGGTCAACGTCGAGTCCACGAGTTCCGGCATCGGCATCGAAGACGCGTCCAAAGGAAGCGTCGATATCGGCGCCTCCGATGCTTTCTTGTCGAGCGGAAACCTGGTCCAGCATCCCGACTTGCTGAATATTCCGCTGGCCATCTCGGCTCAGCAGGTGAACTACAACCTGCCGACAGTGCCCCGGTCCAAGCATCTCAAGCTGGACGGCCAGGTGCTCGCCGAGATCTACGACGGCACGATCACCAGGTGGAACGATCCGCGGATCAAGAGCTTGAATCCTGCGATCGCGCTGCCGAATATCGCCGTCGTGCCGCTCCACCGGGTGGAGAGCTCGGGCGATACGTTCCTGTTCACCAGCTACCTGTCGGCCGGAACCTCGGCGGCGAATGTGACCTGGAGCCAGAACATCGGCTACGGCACCTCGGTCGCCTGGCCCGCGAACGTCGGCGCGGTGCCGCCGAAGCAGGGGAACTCGGGCATAGAGGCCAACTGCGCGTCCGTGGTCGGCTGCGTGGCGTATATCGGCATCAGCTACCTGCACAAGGCAACAACCGACGGCCTTGGTTACGCGGCGCTCGCGAACCCCGCTGGCAGCTTCTACCTCCCGACGGACGCGGCGAGCATTTCTGCCGCTGTCAAGCCGTTCGTCGCCGCGATCCCGGCGAACGAATCGGTCTCAATGGTCAACGGGCCAGCCGCGTCGGGCTACCCGATTGTGAACTATGAGTACGCGATCGTGCCGGACCACTACCCGAGCGCGACAACGGCGCGCGACGTCAAGGCTTTCTTGCACTGGGTGATCACGGCGGGAAACGCGCCCAAATACCTGGGGGGCAACATCATGTTCCAGCCGCTGCCGGCCGAGGTGGCGTACCTGGCCAACGTGCAGATCGCGAGGATAAGGTGACCGCCCCGGCACCGCCCGCCCCGTCATCTGTCCCCGCGCACGCGGCGGTCCGGGCCCGGCGTTCCCTGGCTGGCACAGGGACTCCCGGTATCCTGCGGCTCCTGCTGATCGGCCTGGTAGCAGCCTCCATCATCTGGGGAGCCGTCGGCGCGTGGGCAGTGAGCCAGCACGCCTCGGCAGCAGGCGAGGTCGTCAGCACCAGCGAGCCGCTCAGCCTGGCCGCGCAGCAGATGTACCAGTCGCTCTCCGATGCCGATGTCACGGCGACCACCGTGATCCTGGCCGGTCCGCCCGAGACGCTGACCGCCCGCCTGCGCTACGAGGCCGACATCGCGAACGCGGCCGCTGACCTGGCCCAGCTCCGCGGTGCCGGCGCGGGAGCAGGCAATGCGCGGCTCACCGCGGACCTGACAGCTGTTTCGACGGCGCTGCCGGTCTACGCCAAGTACGCGCAGGAGGCACTGAACACCGGCGCGTCTGGGGAACCGCTCACCGCGGGCTCCTATATGCAGGACGCGTCCGACGTGATGCACCTGACGCTGCTGCCCGCGGCCAACCAGATCTACGCCCAGCAGAGCACGGCGCTGACCACCGCCAGCGCTCAGGCGACCGGCCTGCCATGGATCGTGGTCACCGTGCTGCTCGCGATCGGCATCGGGTTCACGCTGCTGCGCACGCAGCGCTGGCTGCGTCGCCGCACGCACCGGCTCATCAACTACGGGTTGCTGCTGGCCTCGGCCGCGATTGTGATCAGCACGGTATGGCTGGTTGCGGCCTTCTTCTCCGCTCGCTCGGACTTCGGCCAAGGTATCGGGCATGGATCGACTCCGGTGCAGGAGCTGGCGCAGTCGGTGATCGCCGCGCAGCAGGCGCGCGGAGATCAGGTGCTCAACTTGATCTCCCGTACCGGCAGCACGTCGTTCAGCGCCGACTTCACCGTCGAGGCCAAGCAGATCGGACCGGGCCCGGGCTCACTGCTGACCACCGCCAGGGCGTCGGCACCATCCGGGACAGGCGCGGACGCGGTGGCCGCTGCCCAGCGGGACGCGAAGGCTTGGTACACCACCTCGACGCAGGTGTTCGGCCTTGATGACGCGCACAGGTACGCCGCCGAAACCGCGCGCGTCATCGGCACGGCCCCGGGCAGCTCCGCACCGGGCTTCACCGCCCTCGTCCGTGACCTGCGCCGTGGCATCAGCGCCGGCCAAGCCGTTTTCAAGGCCAACGCGGCATCTGGCAGCGGCGCGTTCGGCGGCCTTGAGGCCGGCGTCATCATCGCGGCATTGCTGATGGCCGCTGGGAGCGCCTGGGGCCTATCTCGCCGTCTGGCCGAGTACCGTTAAAGCCTGCCAGTGAAGGTAGGGCTCGACAGATGACGTTTCCGCTTACTCGCGAGCAGGCGCTGGCCGCTGCCAAGTCTGCCGCGGCTGAGCGCGACACGATCCAATCGAACCTGCTCGACCTCGACGGCAGCTTCGGGAAGAGGCTGCTGGCCGGGGCCACGCTGACCGGGGAGAGCCGGTCAGCGTGGGACACCGCCAGCGCCGCCTTGGCCGCGCTGTGGGACACATTCACGGCGTACTGCGCCATCATCGACCGCGCCAACGAGATGCTGGCGGTGCCGGGCCGGATCACCCCGGCCCGGCTCAGCGAGGTCGCCGGGCTGCTGAACGGCCCATCGGTCACGCTGACGAAGGCGGCGGTGCCGCTCAGCCAGCGCGAGCTGACCTCGGGCGGGCAGACCAGGCAGACGCTGCTGACCACCGTCCGGGAGATGCGGCGGTCGTTTTCCGAGGTCGCTGCGGTGGTAACCGCGGCCGAGTCGGTCTGGAACGAGATCTCCGACGGGATACGGCTGGTCACGACCGACATCGAGACCGCCAAGGCGCAGTTGCCTGGGCTCGGTGGGGACGCCGAGCTGACCGGTTCGCTCGATCAGGCGCAGGCCAGTCTGCGGGACCTGCGTGAACTGCTGAACAGCGACCCGCTGGCCCTGTGGCGCGGAGGCACCGTTGATTCCGCGCCGCTGGAGCGCCTCAGGAAGCAGGCAGCCGCCGTCACCTCGCAGGTGGCCGAGCTAGCCCGATTTCGCGCCGATGCCGACCGGCGGCTCGCCGAGATCTCTTCCGCGATCGGCGCCGCGCAGCAGGCCCATCAGGACGCGACGGTAGCGCGCTCGCGCGCGGCCAGCCGGATCAATCTTTCCGCTACCAATTCCTTCAGCCCGCTTCCTGACGTCTCCGGGCTCGCCAGCCGGGTCGGCGCGCTGCCGGCGCTGAAGGCGGCCGGGCGGTGGACCAGGCTGGCCTCCGAACTTGACGTGATCGGCAAGCAGGCCGCTGCGGTCACAAAACAGTGCCAGGAGGCTGAGCAGGCGGCGGCCGGCCTGGTCGGGCAGCGCAACGAGCTGCGCGGGCTGCTCGACTCCTACCACGCGATGGCTGGCGGCCTCGGCGCGGCCGAGAACGCCGATCTCGATGCGATCTATCAGCAGGCCAAGCAGCTGCTGTGGACCGCGCCCTGCGACCTTGAGGCGGCAACCGCCGCCGTGAATGGCTACCAGCAGGCGGTACTCCGCCTGCGCCGGAGCGGAGGCCGACGATGACAGTTCCACCCATCAAGTGCACGCAGCCTGGCTGCTCCGGCGCCATCGACGGCGGCTACTGCGACGTCTGCGGCGTCGCCGCACCAACCGCGGCCGCAGCCGTGTCCGCGCCGACGGGCAGCACGGGCGCGGGCACGGGCATGGGCAGCAGGGGCACGGGCAGCAGGGGCACCGGCACCGGCCGGACCCGGTCCGGGTCGACCAGGTCAGGGCGGTCGTCACGACCGTCGCGGGGCAGCCTGGGCGCCGGGCTGATCGAGATACCCCCGGTGCCGTACCGCGACCCCGCTACCGCCGTTCTCGCGAACCCGCTGGTTCCTGAGAGCAGGCGGTTCTGCGGCGTATGCGAGCGGCCGGTCGGCCGCGGCCGGGACGGGCGGCCGGGGTTGGCGGACGGTTACTGCCCGAACTGCGGCAACAAGTTCTCGTTCTCCCCCAAGCTGGTCAAGGGCGAACTGGTGGCCGGACAGTACGAGGTACTTGGCTGCCTGGCGCACGGCGGTCTCGGCTGGCTGTACCTGGCCATGGACCGCAACCTGTCCAACCGCTGGGTGGTGCTCAAAGGCCTGCTCAACACCACAGACCCGGCTGCGGTCGAGGCGGCCGTGGCCGAGCGGCGGTTCCTCGCCGAGGTCGAGCACCCGTCCATCGTGGGCGTGTACAACTTCGTGCAGCACGCGGACCAAGAGACCGGCGAGCAAGCCGGTTACATCGTGATGGAGTACGTCGGCGGCCAATCGCTACGCCAGATTCTGCTGGAGCGGCGTCGGGCGGCCGGGGAATCGCTGCCGCTGCCGGTCGCGCTCGCCTACATGATCGAAGTGCTGCCCGCGCTCGGCTACCTGCACGCGCGCGGCCTGGTGTACTGCGACTTCAAGCCGGACAACGTGATCCAGACCGAGGAGCAGCTCAAGCTCATCGACATGGGCGGGGTGCGCCGGATTGACGACGAGGACAGCGCGATCTACGGCACCGTCGGCTATCAGGCCCCAGAGATCGCCGACGAGGGTCCGTCGGCATCTTCTGACCTGTACACCGTCGGCCGGGCGCTCGCTGTGCTCAGCTTCGAATTCAGCGGCTACCAGACGACCTACGTCACCAGCCTGCCCGACCCAGCCACGGTGCCGGTGCTGGCCGACAATGAGTCGTTCCTGCGGGCGCTTCGGCGGGCGGTCAATACTGATCCCAACGCCAGGTTCGAGTCGGCGGCTGAAATGGCCCAGCAGCTTACCGGCGTGCTGCGGGAGGTGCTCGCGGTTGGCGACCAGCGGCCGAGACCCGCGTTCTCCGCGTTGTTCAGCCCCGAACTGAGGACGATCGGCGTGCCGTCGTTGCAGGGCTCCGATTCCGCGCCGCCGCTAGTGCGGCCGGGGACCGCGGAGATCATTACCGGCCTGCCGGTGCCTAATGTCGACCGGGAAGATCCGGCGGCCGGCTACCTCGCCACGCTCGGCACGCTCGAGCCGGCGCAGCTTACCGCGGTGCTGGCCGCCGCCGTGGCCGTGGCCGGAGAGCAGGGCACGCCGCAGGCCGTCGCCGAGTCGGCGGAGACTTTGTTCGCGCTGACCAGGGCCAGGATCGTGACCGGCGATCTGGCCGGTGCCGCGCAAGCGCTCGGGCGCGCCGCCGCCCAGGACGAAGGCGACTGGCGTATCCCCTGGTACAGCGGGCTCATCGATCTGGCGGCGCACCAGTTCGGCCCCGCGCGCGAGGCGTTCGACCGGGTCTACGACATGCTGGCGGGTGAGCTCGCGCCCAAGCTGGCGCTCGCGTTCACCGCCGAGGCTGCTGGCGACCAGATGCTCGCGACCAGGTACTTCCGCCTCGTGCTCACCGTCGACCGGTCGTTCGTCAGCGCGGCGTTCGGGCTCGCGAGGACGCTGTTGCAAGCCGGTGACCGGGCCGGGGCGATCAACGCGCTGTCCGTGGTACCCGACTCCTCAAGCCATCACGTGGCCGCGCAGATCGCCGCGGTGCGGATCAGGGTGTCACCGCCGACAGGCAGCGCCTACGTCTCGTCGGCTGACCTGCATGAGGCGGGCCGTGGCGTCAGCAGGCTCACGCTCGATCAGAGCGCGCTGCAACAGGTGACCGCCGAGGTACTGAAAGCGGCGCTCGCCCGGCTTCACGGGGGTGAGGCCCTCGACAGCGGCCAGTTGCTCGGCTGCGACAACAACGAGCGCTCGCTGAGGTTCGGGCTCGAGCGCACGTACCGCACCCAGGCCCAGCTCACCTCCGACCGGCGGCGCCGGACCGAGTTGGTCGACCTGGCCAACACCGTCCGCCCGAGCACCTGGTCATGACCGCGACCGGAGAGCCGGTGGAAGACCCGGAAGTGGCGGCGCCGGCGATGGCGGTGGCCGAACTCACCTGCCCTCACTGCGGCCAGCCGGTCTGGCCAGACGACAACTTTTGCGAGGCCTGCAGCACCGAGCTAGCACCCGCGGTGACCAGCGGCGACAGTTCGGAGCCAGGCACCGGCCAGTGCCCGAACTGCTCAGGGTCGCAAATAACCCCAGAGGGTTACTGCGAGTCTTGCGGCTACAAGCTCCCGGCCAGCAACGACCACGTCGAGCTTGAGCTCGATCTAGTAGCTGGCGTCACCGACAAGGGGCTGCGGCACAGCCGCAACGAGGACGCGATGGCGCTCGCGACCACGCAGTCAGCGGACGGGCCGGTTGCGCTCGCCGTTGTCTGCGACGGGGTGTCCACGTCGAGCCACCCGGACGAAGCGTCGCAGGCCGCTTCCCAGGCGGCCGTCCAGGTCCTGCTCACGGCGGTCAGGAGCGGTGCTGATCTTGGCGCCTCATCGGCCCGGGCGGTCACGGCCGCGCAGAAGGCGCTCGCTGACCTCGCCGACTCGGGCAAGCTGCATGACAACGCACCGTCGGCTACCTTCGTCTCCGCAGTGGTGACCGCCGCTGAGGTCACGGTCTGCTGGCTCGGTGACAGCAGGGCGTACTGGATCGATGTCGACGGCCCGGCCACCTCCAAGCAGCTCACGATCGACGACTCGATCGCCCAGGAGCTTGTCGCGCGCGGGCTGTCCGAGGCCGAGGCGATGGCGATGCCGCAGGCGCACGTGGTTACCGGCTGGATCGGAGCCGACGCGGGAGACGCCGAGCCGCACGTGGTGACGTTCGCCCCCGACGGGCCCGGCGCCGTGCTGCTCTGCTCGGACGGATTGTGGAACTATCGCCCCGACGTAGCGGGTCTCGCCACGATGGCGCTGCCCGATGCCGTGAGCGATCCGCTGCGCGCCGCGGCGGCGCTCGTCAAGTTCGCGATTGAGTCCGGCGGTAGCGACAACATCACCGTCGTGTTTATCCCGTTTCCACCCGGCACCCGCACCCGGCCAGGCGACACGTCTGTGATTGCCGCGACAGACCTAGGAGATCCCCGCTGATGAGTCAGTCCGATTTCACCGTCGAGATTTTTCAGAACGAGTACTTGCCCGCTGGCGCCAGGGAGGTCAACGGGATCGTCACGGTTACCGCTCCCGACGACCTCGCGGCAGTTGGCGCGGGCGGCGCGGCCGATGCGGGCTCCGGGCGGGCCGAGGCCATCATCATCGACTGTTCCGGCTCGATGGACTACCCGCACGCCAAGATCTTGCAGGCCAGGGCGGCCACGCAGGCGGCACTCGATGTGGTGCGGGACGGCGTGGCGTTCGCGGTGATCGCCGGAACCGAGGCGGCCAGGCCGGTATTCCCGATGGACGGGAGCCTGGCGATCGCCAGCCCGCAGTCCAGGGAGGCGGCCAAGCAGGTGGTGGCGAACCTGCGGCCGGGCGGTGGCACGGCGATGGGCTCGTGGCTGCGACTGGCCCGGCGGATGCTGACCTCGGGGTCGGCCGGGTTGCGGCACGCGATCCTGCTGACCGATGGGAAAAATGAGCATGAAACGGCGGAGAGCCTGACAGCGGCGATTTCCGAGTGCGAGGGCGTGTTCAGCTGTGACTGCCGCGGGGTGGGCACGGACTGGCAGGTGGCCGAGTTGCGGCGGATCTCGACCGCGCTGCTCGGCACCGTCGACATCGTGCCCGATCCCGCCGGGCTGACCGCCGACTTCGAAGCGATGATGGCGACCGCGATGAGCAAGGCGGTCGCCGATGTAGCGCTGCGGGTCTGGACGCCGCAGAGCGCGGAGCTGCAATTCGTCAAGCAGGTGGCACCGACGGTGGATGACCTGACCGGCCGGCGCACCCAGTCGGGCCCGCAAGCAAGCGATTTCCCGACTGGTGCCTGGGGAGGCGGCGAGAGCCGCGACTATCACATCTGCGTGCAGGTGAGTGCGGCGGCCGTCGGTCAGGAGATGCTGGCCTCCCGGGTTAGCCTGGTCGTCGGCGGCCAGGTGCACGGTCAGGGCCTGGTCAGAGCCGTATGGACTGACGACGAGGCGCTGTCCACCAGGATCAATTCCAACGTCGCGCACTACACCGGCCAGGCCGAACTGGCTCGCGCGATCCAGGACGGGCTCGAAGCGCGCAAGTCGGGCGACGAGGAAATCGCCACCGCCAAGCTCGGCCGGGCGGTCGCGCTCGCGCAGGAGTCTGGCAACGAGGACACGGCGAGGCTGCTGGCAAAGGTTGTCGACGTGGTCGACGCGGCCACGGGTACGGTGCGGCTCAAGAAGAAAGTCGACGACGCCGACGAGATGGCGCTCGACACGCGGTCTACCAAGACCGTCAGGACGAAGAAGTAGGCGGGCGCGCAGATGCCAACCTGCCTTGACGGTCATGAGTCGGTGTCATCGGACTTCTGTGACACCTGCGGAATGCGGATCGATGGCCAGTCGGCTGCCTCTGCTGTTGCTTCGACGACAGCGTCACCCGGGGGCTCGGTGGCGGGCGGGCCGTCTTCTGGGCCAGCGGCGGGCGGGCCGGCGGCGGCGGGCGGGCCGGCGTGCCCTCAGTGCGGTGCCGAGAAGACCGGCATGTTCTGCGAAACGTGCGGGTTCGACTACGCCTCGGGCACGCCGAACGTCAACGCGGCGGCGAGCGGACAAGCCGTCGCTGGCCTGCCCGATCCGGGTGCCGCTCCGTTCGTCGGCACGGCCAGCGCTACCAACGTGCTTGGCGGCGGCGAGGCTGTACCGGTCGCGCCGACCGCGCCAGCCGGGCCAGCCGCGCCGACGTGGACCGCGGTGGTGACCGCCGATCGGGACTACTTCGACAGCGTGATCGCCGCCGGCGGTCCCGACGCCGCGTCGATCGAGTTCCCCGGATACTGCCCCGAGCGCCGGTTCACCCTGGCTGGCAAGGAGATGCGGATCGGCCGCCGCAGCGCCTCGCGCGGGCTCGACCCGGAAATCGACCTGACCGGACCGCCGACCGACCCCGGTGTCTCGCATCTGCACGCGGTGCTGATGGCGCAGCCGGACGGCACCTGGTCGGTACTGGACCCCGGCTCGTCGAACGGCACCCAGGTGAACGGCACCGACGTGATCACCGGAGTACCGGTGCCGCTGCACCCGGGCGACCGCGTCGCCGTAGGCGCCTGGACCGTCCTGACCATCCAGTCCGCCTAGTACGGCCGGCCGGCAGGTGCGCCGTTCGCCGGTGGCGACCGATCCGCAGCCGATGGATCCGGCAATCCATCGCGCTCCGGGTGCCGAAACGCCGCGATGAGTTGCCGAATTCATACCGGTTTTCCCAGCTGGATTGCCACATTCATCGCGCGGGCTAAGGTTGCAGGCGCGGTGGATTGCCGAATCCATCGCAACCGGTCGGGGTGCATGGGCTGGGGAGCGCAGGCCGGGGAGTGCGGGACGGGGGTGCGGGCCGGGCGGTTGCGGGGCGGGGGGCTGGCTTACTCTGTGCGGCATGGCTATAGACGCAGCCGAGCAGGCCGGCGACGGCCTGGGCACCGGCGACCAGGCGATCGACATCCACACCACCGCGGGGAAGATCGCCGACCTGGAGAAGCGCAGGTACGAGGCGGTTCATGCCGGGCCGCAGCGGGCCGTCGAGCGGCAGCACGCCAAGGGCAAGATGACCGCGCGCGAGCGGATCGACTACTTGCTCGACGATGGCTCGTTTGTCGAGTTCGACGAGCTTGCCCGGCACCGCGCTCATGACTTCGACATGGAGCGCACCCGCCCCTACAGCGACGGCGTAGTAACCGGCTACGGCACCATCGACGGGCGGCCGGTCAGCGTTTTCAGCCAGGACTTCACCGTGTTCGGCGGGTCGCTCGGCGAGGTGTTCGGCACGAAGATCGTCAAAGTTATGGATCACGCGCTCAAGACCGGCTGCCCGATGATCGGAATCAACGACAGCGGCGGCGCCAGGATTCAGGAAGGCGTGGTCGCGCTCGGCCTGTATGGCGAGGTGTTCTTCCGCAACGTCATGTCGAGCGGCGTGGTGCCGCAGATCTCGCTGATCATGGGTCCGTGCGCGGGCGGCGCGGTCTATTCGCCCGCGATCACCGATTTCACGCTGATGGTCGACCAGACCTCTCACATGTTCATCACCGGGCCCGACGTGATCAAGACGGTGACCGGCGAGGAGGTGAGCTTTGAAGATCTCGGCGGCGCACACGCGCACAATGCCAAGTCAGGCGTGGCGCACTACCAGGCCGCCGATGAGAAGGACTGCCTGGACTTCGCCCGGGACCTGCTCTCCTACCTGCCCTCCAACAACCTGGAGGACCCGCCGGTGCTGCCGGTCAGCACCGACCCTCAGGTCATCTGCGAACTAACCGACTCTGACGCCGAGCTTGACACCGCGATCCCCGACTCGGCGAACCAGCCCTACGACATGCACGGCGTTATCGAGCACATTCTCGACGATGGTGAGTTTTGCGAGATACACGCCGAGTTCGCGAAGAACATCATCGTCGGATTTGGCCGCGTCGAAGGCGCGTCGGTTGGCGTGGTGGCGAATCAGCCGATGCACTTCGCCGGCTGCCTCGACATCGACGCGTCGGAAAAGGCGGCCAGGTTCGTCCGCACCTGCGATGCTTTCAACGTGCCCGTGCTGACGTTCGTTGACGTGCCTGGCTTCCTGCCGGGGACGGACCAGGAGTGGGGCGGCATCATCAGGCGGGGCGCGAAGCTCATCTACGCCTACGCCGAGGCCACTGTGCCCAAGATCACGGTGATCACCAGGAAGGCGTATGGCGGCGCGTACGACGTGATGGGATCCAAGCACCTCGGCGGTGACATCAACCTCGCGTGGCCCACGGCTCAAATCGCGGTGATGGGCGCTCAGGGCGCGGTCAACATCCTGTACCGGCGTGAGCTAGCCGCAGCGGCGAGCGATGACGACATGGCGGCGATCCGGGCGGCGCGGGCTACCGAATACGAAGACGCCCTGGCTAACCCGTATACAGCGGCAGAACGCGGCTACGTGGACGCGGTGATCAGACCAGCGGAGACCCGTCCGGCGATCATCCGGGCGCTCCGCGGTCTGCGTAACAAGCGGCAGAGTCTCCCGCCGAAGAAGCACGGCAACATCCCGCTGTAAACGCACCAGAACTCCGGCGATTGCTCTGGCTGCGCGACACCCCGACTGGCGCCGACTAGAGTCGAAGGCATATGACCGAGTCCGAAGTATCTCTGCCGCTGCTTTCCCGCTACGCCATCATGGTCGACGTCGGGTACATCTACGCGTCCGCGGGCGAGTTGCTGTTCAGCGCGTCGTCGAGGCGCGAGTACCGCGTCGACGCTGACAAGCTGATCCAGGCCCTGATCAAGCAGGCCGATGATCAGGTCAGGGGCCAGCTACTGCGGGTGTACTGGTACGACGCGGCCAGGGATCGGGTGCCGACGTTCGACCAGCGAGTCATTGCCCAGATGCCGCTGGTGAAGCTGCGCCTTGGCAACCTGAACGCGCGCGGTCAGCAGAAGGGCGTGGACGCCCAGATCCGGGCCGACATGGAAGCGCTCGCCAGGCACCGGGCGATCACCGACGCGATACTTGTGGCCGGCGATGAGGACATGGTGCCGGCCGTCGAGGCCGCGCAGGCGTTCGGCGTGCGGGTCCACTTGTGGGGCGTTGAACCCCCGTACGGCACCAACCAGGCCGAGCGGCTCGTCTGGGAGTCTGACACGGTCGAGGTGCTTGAGCGCTCCTTTATCGAGCCGTTCTTCGCACCGCAGCCGACGGCTGAACCCGCGGCGACGGCGCACGGCGTGCTGCCAGCCAGGCCGGACCACGCCGCATCAGTGCCCGGCATACAGGCCAGCCCGTCCGCGCCTTCGCCCGCGCAGCTATTCGGCGACAGAAATCCGTTCAAATCGCACGCCAAGACCTCGCTCCACATCAGCGCCACCCACGTCGGTGCCGCCAGGCTCGGCCCGTCGCGCGAGCGGGTCGAAGAGGCCGGCGAGCATGTGGCGCAAAAGTGGATCTTGACTAGAGGCGAGGACAACATACGCGACCTGCTGCCAGGGCCGATCCTGCCGCCGGTCATCGACAAGGAACTGCTCGTTGACGCCGAGAAGGAGCTAGGCCTGTCGCTACGTTCCTACCAGGAAGCCCGGGAGTGGCTGCGGGACGCGTTCTGGGCCCGGGTACACCGGCAGTTCGGCGTCCACATCGGCAAGTCAAAGCTATGACAACCGACGCCGAAGGGGCGCCGTACCTCCGGGTCGCGCGCGGCAACCCAACGGCGGCCGAGCTAGCCGCGGTCGTCGCTGTCGTCGCTGTCGTGGCGGCCCGGCGCGCTGCTGCGGTGGCACCAGCGCAGGCCATCCCGTCAGATGGACGCTCCGAGTGGACGAGCAAGGCTAGGCTGGCACGTTATCCCCTGCACGCCGGACCTGGTGCCTGGCGCGCCAGCGCCATGCACTGGTAGTCGCCGGGCACGCCACTGCACCGCCCGATATCTTCGGCGTGTGGGTGTCTAGACTCCTGGCAGTCGAGAAGGAGCCATTTCGTGCGCAAGGTCCTCATCGCCAACCGTGGCGAGATCGCCGTCCGTGTCGCTCGCGCCTGCCGGGACGCTGGCCTGACCAGCGTCGCCGTCTACTCCGAGCCGGACTTGGACGCCCTGCATGTCAGGATCGCCGACGAGGCCTACGCGCTCGGCGGTAGCAGCGCCGCGGACAGCTACCTGGACATCGCCAAGGTGCTCAAGGCAGCGGCCGAGTCAGGTGCCGACGCCGTCCATCCCGGATACGGCTTCCTGGCCGAAAACGCCCAGTTCGCCCGCGAGGTCATCGCAGCCGGACTAACCTGGATCGGCCCGCCGCCTTCGGCGATCGACGCTCTCGGCGACAAGACCGCGGCCCGGCTGATCGCGCGCAAAGTCGGCGCTCCGCTGGCCCCTGGTACCGAAGGGCCGATCAGCGGGCCCCAGGAGGCTATCGCGTTCGCCGAGCAGCACGGCCTGCCGATCGCGATCAAGGCCGCTTACGGCGGCGGCGGGCGCGGGCTGAAGGTAGCACGCCGGGTGGACGAGATCGCCGAGCAGTTCGAATCAGCGGTGCGAGAGGCGGTCGCCGCTTTCGGCCGTGGTGAGTGTTTTGTCGAGCGTTACCTGGACAAGCCACGGCACGTGGAGACCCAGTGCCTCGCCGACCGCCACGGCACCGTGGTCGTGGTGTCGACCAGGGACTGCTCGTTGCAGCGTCGCCACCAGAAGCTGGTCGAGGAGGCACCCGCTCCGTTCCTGACTAGCGAGCAGGATACGGTGCTGCGCGCGTCGTCGAAGGCTATCTTGCGTGAGGCCGGCTACGTCGGGGCTGGCACCTGCGAGTTCCTGATCGGGCGCGATGGCACGGTGTCGTTCCTCGAAGTGAACACCAGACTCCAGGTCGAGCACCCGGTGACCGAGGAGGTCAGCGGCATGGACCTGGTCCTGGCCATGTTCGCGATCGCCGAGGGCCAGGCGCTCAATCCAGCCGACCCGGACGTGCGCGGCCACTCGATCGAATTCCGTATCAACGCCGAAGACCCTGGACGTGGCTTCCTGCCAGCGCCGGGAACGCTGACGGCGTGGCGGCCGCCGTCCGGGCCGGGCGTGCGGCTGGACTCCGGGTACGTGGCCGGGATGACCGTGCCGCAGATGTACGACTCGCTGATCGCCAAGCTGATCGTGACCGGCGCTGACCGGCCGCAGGCCCTGGCCCGCGCCCGGCGCGCGCTCGCCGAGTTCGAGGTCGGCGGCATGCCGACCGTGCTGCCGTTCCATCGGGCGGTGGTGAACGATCCTGCGTTCTCCGGCGAGCCGTTCTCGGTGCACACTAGGTGGATCGAGACCGAGTTCGCCGGAAACCTCGCACCTTACGCGGACGAGCCAGGTGAGCAGGGCGACCCGTCCGCCGGCACGGTCGGCGAACGCGAACGGGTGATCGTCGAGGTCAACGGCAAGCGCCTTGAGGTGGTGCTGCCAAGCCGACTGGCGAGCGCGGTGCCGCTGGCCGACGCACCGACCGCCAGCCGTGGCCGCCCGGCGCGCACCGAGGCTGGTCACCGCCGTAGCGCTGGCCGCCGTCAGGGCGGAGGCGCCGACGGTGACATGCTGGTCAGCCCTATGCAAGGCACGATCGTGAAGATCGTGGCCGCCGACGGCCAGCGAGTCGGAGCCGGCGAGACGATCGTGGTCCTCGAAGCGATGAAGATGGAGCAGCCGCTAACCGCCCACAAGGAAGGAACCGTCAGCGAACTAACCGTTCAGGTCGGCCAGACCGTCCCGGCGGGTCAGGTCATCTGCCGCCTGGCGGACTGACAGATGCCGCGACTGGCTGACGATCCTGGGCCATTCCGCTGGCTCGCGTTCGCACTCGGCTTCCGGTTGCCACAGGAGAACACCGACTGGGTGAAGCACGAACTGACCGACGCCGGCTGGCGCATCAGGACGGTCGTGCGGCATCTGGCGATCATCATTCCAGTCTGCGTGATCGTGGCGGTGGTGCTACTGGTCTGGCTGCCGGCGCCAAGCTGGCTGGCCGTGATGATGATCGCGCTGATCCTGGCTGGCAGCATCTTCACCGTCACCGCCTACGCCGACGACATCAGGGCGACGCGGCTGCGCCAGCACGGGCTTGACGCACCAGACGACCCCGACCTGGGCCGACCGGCGCACTAGCAGCGCGCACCAGGGCCTCTGGGTGATCACGGGCGCCCGACACGATCCGATAATCCATTTTCCGATAATCGGATCGCGGATAATCGGATCGCGGATAATCGGATCGCGGATAATCGGATCGCGGATAGTCCGAGGTCGGCGGGTTCGGTGATGATCATGCTCCGGGCGGGTTGTCGCGGAGCCTTGGCCAAAACCAGACGAATGCCTGAATCCGCCTCGCCAGCCAGTCTAGCGGCGAGGGTAAGCCAATGCTCAGGACGACTTATCATCAGTTTTTGCCCCCGCAAACCGGATCGAAACGGTCAGATCAACAACCAAAACCGATGATAAGTCCGCGCCGCGCCACTGGCCAGTGCGACAAATACCGCAAAAGCACCTGACTGGGCACCCGCGACCCCAAGCCCAGACCCCAAGCCCAGCCCGCACTTACGTTCCCGGGATACTCCACAATCCCCCCGCCCAACCCCAGCGCGGTCGACCGGCGGCCGACAACCCTCGCGCCTCCCAAAGAGCGCTATTCGGCTGGCAGCATGAGCTGGCGGGCCGCCTCGGTGATGCTGCCGGTCAGCGACGGGTAGACGGCGAAGGTGTGCGCGATCTGGTCGACGGTTAGCTGCTGTTCCACCGCTAGCGACACCGCCAGGATTAGCTCGCTGGCCCTCGGGGCCACAATGACGCCGCCGAGGACGATGCCGCTGTTTTGCCGGGCGAACAGCTTGACGAAGCCGTCGCTGAAACCGTCCATCTTCGCCCGAGCGTTGGTGGCGAGCGGCAGCTTCACGACCCGCGCGCTGACCACATCACGGTCTACGTCCTGCTGGCTGACCCCGACGGTGGCGATCTCAGGCTCGGTGAAGATCGTGGCGGCGACATGCCCGAGCCGCAGCGGCTGGACCGCCTCACCGAGCGCGTGCCACATGGCGATGCGGCCTTGCATGGCGGCGACCGAGGCCAGCATCCACACACCCGTGCAGTCGCCGGCGGCGTATACGCCGGGCGCCGACGTCCTCGACACCCGATCCACCGTCACGAAGCCGCGCTGATCCACCTCGACCTTGCCGCTTTTCAGGCCAAGCTCGCTCGTCAGCGGCACCATCCCCACGGTCAGCAAGCAGTGCGATCCGCGCACCGTGCGGCCGTCGGCCAAGCCGACCTCGACCCCCTCACCCGTCCGCCGCGCGAACGTAGCCCGCGACTTGCCGAGCACCGACATCCCGCGCCGACGGAACACATCCTCGACCACCATCGCGGCATCGGTGTCCTCGTTGGGCAGCACGTGCTCGCGCGAAGAGATGAGAGTGACCTGGGAGCCGAGCGCCTGGAAAGCGCTCGCGAACTCAGCGCCGGTGACTCCGGAGCCGACCACGATCAGCTCGCTCGGCAGCTCATCGATGTCGTAGATCTGCCTGCTGGTCAGCACCCGCTCGCCGTCGGGAACCGCGTCCCGCAGGACCCTGGGACGGGCGCCGGTGGCCAGCAACACGGTGTCGGCCACGATCTTGGTGTCGCCAACAGCGACCACGCCGGGGCGGACCAGCCGACCGCGCCCGACGACGACTGCGACGCCCTCGGCCTTGAGCCTGGCCGCCACGTCGAACGACTGGGCGTTGGCCAAGCCTCGGATGCGCGAGTAGATCCGCGACGCGTCGGCCCTGGCGTGCCTGGAGTGGGCCGGATGACCGTTGAACCTGATACCCAGGTCCTTGGCCCCTTCAAGCTCGGCCATCATGCTCGATGTCGCGATCAGCGTCTTGGATGGAACGCAGTCGCTAAGCACGCAGGCACCGCCGAGCCCGGTCTCTTCGACGACGGTCACTTTTGCACCTAGCTGGGCGGCTACCAGGGCGGCCTCGTATCCGCCCGGTCCGCCGCCGATGATCACGATGCGCGCGCGGGACTGGCTCACGGTGTCCAATTCTGTCGCACCGCCGCCGGCCGCAAGCCGTGGGCTAGCCCCAGCCCGCAGAGCACTTCGACTGGCGTGGTCAACCTGTGCACTCGCACCCCCCGCGCCTCGTACGCTAAGCAATCGTGGCGTTGTACGCGGCCTACGGCAGCAATATGGACCCGGCGCAGATGCTTGAGCGCTGCCCGCACTCACCCCAGGCCGGAATCGGCTGGCTCGAAGGATGGCGGCTGACCTTCGGAGGCGAGGATCTCGGCTGGGAGGGCGCGCTGGCCACCGTCGTGGAAGAAAAGGACTCGCGCGTCTTCGTCGTGCTCTACGAGGTCTCAGAGAGCGACGAACGCGCGCTGGATCGTTGGGATGGCGCGACGCTCGGCTACTACAACAAGGTCAAGGTGCGGGTCGCGGCCCTTGATGGCGACGCGCTCGCCTGGCTGTATGTGCTGAATGACTACGAGGGCGGGCTGCCGTCGGCCAGCTACCTGGGCATCGTGGCCGACGCCGCCGAAGCCGCGGGCGCGCCCGAGGACTACGTGAACTGGCTACGGACCCGGCCCTGCCAGTCGGTGCCCTGAAGCTACATCACCAGCAACGTAATGAGCAGGCCGACCGCCGGAACGAGCACGGCGAGCACAGGCGGCCAGGCCCAGCCCGCCGACACCACCTCGGCCACTCCGGTCAAGTGCCCCTCGCCGGCAGGCGCCTGGTCCGCGTCGGTCGGGCCTGACGTCGCCTCAGCGTCATCGACAGCTTCGTCGGCAGCGTCATCGACACCGGCCGCGCGCACCCTGTCGCGTGATGCCAGGTCGCGGGGACCCGCGCCTTCGCCGCTCTGAGCGTCGTGCTGGCCGATACTGGCGACATCGATGTCAACGTCGTGCACCACCGCATTGAAGCGCGCCTCATCAGACATCACGGCCAGTTCCCTGGCCATGATTTCGGCAGTGGTCATCTTCACCAGGGACTTCGCCGTCTGGGGCAACTGGCTGTAGCCCGATGGCCGGTTTCGCTTGCCCTGATCCCACTGCCAAGCGCGCAACTGGGCCCGGGCCCTAGTGCGGCGTGGCGAAGATAGCGCCCAGCTATAGACGGTCTTTTCCTTCTTGGGCGGCCGACGCGCGCACCGCACCTCCACCGAGTCGGCGAGGTAGATCCCGCGCACCGCCCCCCAGGGGATAGTGAACTGGCGGAACGGGTTCATCACCTTGATGCCTGCCTCATCGGCGATGACCCGTGGCCACAGCGTGCACGCGAAAACGAAGCCGGTGAGCGCGAGCCCGCCGAACACGTAGCCGAGAGGCGCCAAACGGTGTCCCTGAATCAGCAGATCGCCGACGCTGAGCACGACTAGGCCAACCCAGCTCCACCAGATCACCTGCGGCGGCGTCATGCGGTAGACCCGCTTGCCGTCGGCGGTGACCCGGCCCGCTGTGGTGGGCGGCACGCCGGGCGCCCTGGTCTGATCGTTCGGTACTGACACGAAACCACGATAAGCCCGCTATGGCCCAGCTAGCTAAGCCGCACCGCACCCGCAACACAGACGTTGCCGACCTGAAACTCAGCAGGTGCCCGCGCCCTAATTCGCTAATAAGGGTCCAGCGAGCGTGACGTCGTCCGCTGAGGTCACGACTGCGGGCACGGCGTCCTGGGCGTCGCCGATCGCGGTCATCGCGGTCGCCACCATGACCTTGATGCCAACCCCGATGCACCGCTCGTCCACGTCGAACATGGGCTGGTGGATATCGAAGTCGTCGCCTGACCCTGGCCTCCTGGTGCCAAGCCGGAACAAGCTGCCCGGTATGGACTCCAGGTACCAGGCGAAATCCTCGCCGCCCATGCTCTGCGGCGCGCCCACCAGCGCCGCGGGCCCGAGCACCCGGTCAACCGCCGCCCCCACCATCGCGGTGCTGGCTTTGTCGTTGACCGCGGGCGGCACTCTGCGCGTATAGCTCAGATCGGGCGTCACGCCATACGAGCTGGCTACGGACTCGACCAGGGTCTTGAATATCTGCGGTGCCGCGTGCCATGCGGACTCATCAAGGCATCGCAGGGTTCCTTCGACTTCGCCGAACTCAGGAATCGCGTTGACGACCGAACCCGCGTTGATTCGGCCCCACACCAAGCTGAGGCCCGAACTCGGACTCACCAGGCGCGACAGCGCGGCCGGCAGTTCGGTCACGATCTTGCCGAGTGCGAAGACAACATCGGCCGTCAGGTGCGGCCTCGCGGTGTGCCCGCCTGGCCCGGCCAGTTCTACCTTGATCGTGTCGCAGGCAGCGGTGATCGGCCCAACCCTCGTGCCAATCTGGCCGACATCGAGCTTAGGGTCGCAGTGCAAGGCGAAGATCCGGTCAACGGAGGAGATGCCTCCGGCGGCCATCACATCGAGCGCGCCGCCCGCGATCTCCTCGGCTGGCTGGAAGATCAGCCTGACCTTGCCGGGCAAGGCGCCCGCGGCAGCGGCTCGGGCAAGGAAAAGGCCGGTTCCCAGCAGTATGGACGTGTGCACGTCGTGCCCGCACGCGTGGCAGGTACCGCGGTTGAGCGACCGGTAACTCACCTTTTTTTCATCAACGATTGGCAACGCGTCGATGTCGGCCCGCAAGGCAACTACTGGCTCCTCGTCCGCGCCGCCGCCAACGTCGGCGATGATCCCGGTGCCCTTGGGCAGGATCATCGGCCGGAGGCCGGCGCCTTCCAGGCGCAACGCGATCTTGCGGGTCGTGCGGTGCTCGGCGTAGCCAACCTCGGGATGGGCATGCAGGTCGCGGCGGAACTCAATCAGCTCTGACTCATGCCCGGCGAGGAAAGCGTCGACCTCACCGGTCAGATCATGCTCAATCATCCGCCGCCTCCCCCATGGCAACGACCAGAGCACTTCCCCTGCTAAGGATGACGACATGGCTCAGGGCAGCCAGCACCGGGGTCCGCCGCGTGCCTGTATGCGTGTCCATTCGGCCCTTCAAGCTGTCGTAGCGCACCGCACGCCCGCGGTACCTACGTGCCAATGCCGGAATCCAGCGGGCACTGGCCAGGGGTACAGCAGTCACGCGGCGATAACCGCACTGCTCGGTCACACCTGCGAATCAACCTTCGAGCGCTTGCCGGTGCATAAGCGCTGATTAAAAGCACCCTCATCGCGTCTTGCCAGCAACGTCTTGGACGATCTGCGATGTGCTGCGGTATAGCTAAGCATGGTAGCGCCAAGCGCCGTCCAACGCTGACGTTGCCCGATTGTGACCGGCCCGCAACCAACCGGCCATGTCGCAACGAAGGCGGCTATTTCGGCCACTTAGTAAGCGTCAGCAGGCTGGTAAACACCCCATACTTCGCGCAGTGTGTCGCACACCTCACCCACGGTCGCTCTGGCTTGAAGCGCCGCGCGCAAGGGATAAAGCATGTTATCGCTGCCTGCCGCTGCCCTCGTCACGGCGTCGAGCGTTTGCCTCACCCTAGCGGCGTCCCTGGTCGCGCGCAGCTTGGCGAGCCGCTCGGCCTGCTGCGCCTCGATCGCTGGATCAACCCGCAGTGGCTCGTAGGGCCGCTGCTCGTCGGTGGTGAACTTGTTCACGCCGACGATGACCCGCTCACCGGCATCGATCTGCTGGGCCACCTGGTAGGCCGACCGCTCGATTTCCGCCTTCTGGAAGCCTCGCTCGATCGCAGCCACGGCGCCGCCCATTTCCTGCACCGTGGCCATAAGCTCGGCGGCCCGGTCCCTGATCAGCTCGGTCATCGACTCGATCGCGTACGACCCGGCGAGCGGATCGACGGTGGCGGTCAGGTCGGTCTCGTTCGCGATCACCTGCTGGGTCCGCAGCGCCAGCCTGGCGGCGTGTTCGGTCGGCAGCGCGATCGCCTCGTCGTAGGCGTTGGTGTGCAGCGATTGGGTGCCGCCGAGCACAGCGGCCAGCGCCTGGATCGTCACCCGAGCCATGTTGACCTCGGGTTGTTGCGCGGTCAATTGCACGCCGGCTGTCTGCGTATGAAATCGCAGCATCTGGGATTTCGGGTCGGCCGCGCCGAACTCGTCAGCCATGATGTGAGCCCACAGCCAGCGGGCGGCGCGGAACTTGGCGACCTCTTCGAGCAAGGTGCTCCTGGCCACGAAGAAGAACGACAAACGCGGCGCGAAGTCATCGACCGCGAGCCCGGCCTGGACCGCCGTGCGCACGTACTCCTTGGCGTTGGCCAGCGTGAACGCGATCTCCTGCACTGGCGTTGCGCCGGCCTCAGCCATGTGGTAACCGGAGATCGAGATGGTGTTCCAGCGCGGAATCGCGGTGCCGCAATAGGCGAACGTGTCGGCCACCAGGCGCAAGGACGGGCCCGGCGGGTAGATGTAGGTGCCGCGGGCGATGTACTCCTTCAGGATGTCGTTCTGAATGGTGCCGGTGAGCTTGTCCGCGCTGATCCCCCGCTCGCTGGCGACTAGCTCGTAGAGCAGCAGCAAGATCGCGGCCGGCGCATTGATCGTCATCGAGGTCGACACCGAGTCGAGCGGTATGTCGCTCAGCAGGGTGTGCATGTCCTCGATCGAGTCGATCGCCACGCCGACCTTGCCGACCTCGCCGCTCGCCTGGGGTGCGTCCGAATCGAAGCCCATCTGCGTGGGCAGGTCGAATGCCACCGACAGGCCGGTGGTGCCCGCGGAGATCAGCCGCTGGTATCTGCGGTTGGAGTCGGCGGCGGTGGAAAAGCCTGCGTACTGCCGCATCGTCCACGGCCTGGTGATGTACATGGTCGGGTACACGCCCCGGGTGAACGGGTACTCTCCAGGCACCCCGAGCTCATGCTCAGGGTCAAATCCAGCCAGTGCCTTGGGTCCGTAAACCGGCTCGATTGGTTCGCCGGATTCCGATATCGCCGCCATAGGTCTAGGTTACGGCGACCGCGAGCTCTACCGCGTCCTGCCCGACGGCAGGCAGGGTGGCTGCGTCCCGAGGCGACCGTTGTGGGCGAACAGGGCCGAGAGCGGGTGATCTTGGAAGATTGAGCCTCCGGTATGCGCACTCAATCTTCCAAGATCACCGCGATGCCGCTGGCTGCCTGCGTCGGACGGCTCCTGAGGGCCATTGCGCGGCCATTGTGGCGAGCCTTTACCATATCGGTTCGCGCGCTGGAGATTGCCCGCCAGCCCGCCAGGGGCACACTCTCGATGCACATAAGCTGCATTTCCGCGGCAAGCACGGGAAGGGGGGACGCGATGAAGCCAAGCCCTCGAAGGATCGTCGCCACCCTCGTAGCAGTCTCGGCGATCGGCGCGCTCGCCAGCGTCGCCGCGCCCGGCGCCTACGCCAGCGGCCAGCCTGCTATCGGCGGCCCGTTGATGGCTAGCAGCGGCACGGTCGTGAAGTACCCGGCCCACGGCGCCTGGCGACTGCCGAAAGTGCCTGCATCCGCCTATGTGATCGCTGACGCGAACACAGGCGCGGTGCTCGCCGCCAAGGACCCGCACGGCCTGTTCCCGCCAGCGAGCACGCTCAAGGTGCTCACGGCGATCACACTGCTCCCCCGGCTCAACCCGAACATGCTCGTCAGGGCCACCAAGATGGCCACTTCGGTCGAGCCCAACATCGTCGGCCTGGTACGCGGGCGCGAGTACAGGGTCGCTGACCTGTTCCGCGCGCTGCTGCTGATCTCGGCTAACGACGCGGCCGTGTCGCTGGTGCAGGCGACAGGGTCCTTTGCCAAGGGCATGGCCATGATCAACGCCGAGGCGCACCGCCTGCAGGCTTACGACGTTGTCGCCAAGCAGCCCAACGGGCTGCCAGCGACCGGACAGGTCGTATCCGCCTACGACTTGGCGCTGATCGCCAGGCAGGCGCTGGGTAGCCGCGCGTTCATGAGCTACGACTCAACGCTGGCGGCGCGCTTCCCGGTTACCAAGCGCAAGCGGGTCACCTTGGTCAACCAGAATTACCTGCTGACCCAGTACAAAGGCGGCATCGGCGGCAAGATCGGCTGGACCGTCAAGGCCGAGGCGACCTACATCGGGATGGCCCGCAGGCACGGAGTCACGCTGATCGTGACGATCCTGCATTGCACGTCGCTGCAAGAGATCTTCTCGGCGGAGAAACTGCTCAACTGGGGCTTCGCGATGGCCAGCCACGTGCGGCCGGTTGGCACTCTCGTCGAGCCATTGCGACCGGCCAAACCCCGTCCCACCCCGGCCCGCACCCACCAGCAAGCCCAGAAGGCGCACCGCTCTCCCAACCTCAGCGGCTCACTATCAGCCTCCGGCACGTCATACACCGGCCAGATGGCAATCGGCGCGGCGATCGCGTCCGCAGCGTGCATCGGGCTGGTCGGGTTCATCCTGCGCCGCCGCCGCACGTCGGCGACGAAAAAGGCGTCGGGATAGACGCGGCCGTCCGCGTAGATTCGACAACGCCGCTGGTATCATCGCGCGCTAAGATACCTCCCGCGGCCCATATAAAGACGGAGCTGAACGGTGCATCGAAAAGGACTTGGCATGCTCTGGCCACAGCGGCAGGCAGAGTTCTTGGCCACCATGGCCAACCGGGGTCCATTTGACCTGGCGACCGGAACGATGGTTGTCATCCCGTCGCTGACCTTGCCGTTCGATGAGCTAAAGGACATTGTAGGCGTTCAGTTCTACGAGGAACGACTGCTCTTTCTGCTTATGCTGCTGCGCAGACCGGGCGTCAGGATTGTATTTGTCACGAGCACCGAGATAGCACCAGAAATCATTGACTATTATCTCGGCTTCGTATCAGACCCCGTGTCGGCCAGGGAGCGGCTGACGCTGGTAAGCCTCAATGACTCACGAGCGATGGCATTGACCGCGAAAATTCTTCAGCACGAGGAGTCGATCGCGCAGATCGCGGACGCCATTCGACCAGCGGAAAATGTTTACCTCATGCCGTTCAACGTCACGACGCACGAGGAGACGCTGGCCTCGCACCTCGGCATCCCGGTCTACGGCCCGCCCTCCGAGCTAGCCGCCCTTGGCGGAAAGAGCGGCGGAAGGCTCGTCGCTATGGCTGCAGGCGTCCCGGTCGTCGACGGAGTTGAGCACGTACGCGACCAGGCCGATGTCGAGCGTGCCTTCGCGTCGCTGTGCCGACACGATCGCGATCGCGCCGTGCTGAAGCTGAACGACTCGTTTAGCGGCATGGGCAACGTCATACTGAGCCGGAACAGTGGCAGCGAGGCCATCGCCGTTGCTGACGAATTGTGGGCAACATTGCCTAAGGGCGTCACGTCCTGGGGGGATTACCTGGGCCGCCTGGCGGCTCGCGGCGGAGCGATCGAGTTGCTGATCGCGGGCCCGATTACCGCGCCGTCGGTTCAGCTGCTGATCAAGCCAGGCAAGCGGATCGAGATCATCTCGACGCACGACCAGGTGCTCGGGGGTATAGCCAAGCAGATCTACCTCGGCTGTGAGTACCCGGCCAATGAGGGTTATCGGGTCGCAATAGTCGAGCATGCTCGTCGCATTGGCTCGATGCTCGCCGATCGCGGCGTGGTAGGCGTACTCGCGATCGACTTTCTCGTCGCGCTACAGCAGAACCGTATTTACTTCGGTGAAATCAACCTGCGGCTTGGCGGTACCACGCATCCATTCGGCATGAGTCGTTGGGCCACGGAATCAGAACTTGATGAGGGGTGTGGCCTGCTGATGTCCCGTCTTGGCCCGCGGTACTACGTGGCCTCTGACAATGTCGAGGACGACTCGCTCGTTGGCAAGTCGCCTTCGACCGTGCTGAAGGCACTGCACGAGGCAGGCATCCTGTTTGATCCCTGTCGGCTAACCGGGGTGACTCTTCACCAGATGGGCAGCTTGCACGAGTCGGGCAAGCTCGGCATCTGCGCGATAGCCGCCAGTTCCGACGATGCGAAGACGATGTTCCAGGACGCGCTGAATGCCTTCAGTCAGGTCTGACAACGGCCCCAGGAATCACGACCTTTCCGCAAAACTTCGGTAAGCTTCGGCTCGGGATTGTCCGCACATCCACGCTTTGAGACGGTTGGCGTGAGGATGTTTGGCATTCTCCAGGTGGCGCTGAAGCTGTCGGCGGAAGGCTTACCGTGAGCGTAGTAATCCAGGTCAGCGTAGCCCTGCTCGGCTCGGTGCTGTTTGCCGCGCTGGGCTATGCGGGCACCCGCGTATACGACGCGTTAAGAATCCGGCGCCGGCTTGGTCATGTCTATACGCTGCTTGGCTCCGCCGACCGTATTACTGTGATATTTCCTAGAACCACGCTTCCGGCCATTGAGGGTCGTCCGGCCAACGTCGTCATGATGTCCTTGACGAACGGTGCAGCAATTGCCCGTATTGGCATACTATGCCGCGATGCACGCCCGAAGACCGAGATGGTGCTGGTCCATCCGGACGACTTCCACGCCCAGGATGGACCATTCGTCATGATCGGCAATCCCGCTGACTCACCGTGGTCGATGACCTGGGTGAGCGAGAACTTTCCCAAGCTGAGGTCAAGCCCCGAGGACCACTACGTGGGCTACGACATGGCCAGGTGGGAGACGCTCATCGAGGATGACAAGGTCAAACAGGACTTCGGGTTCATCATCGTCGGTAAGACCGCGACCTCGAACTCGCACCACTTCGCGCTGCTCTGGGGATCCAGCGAATTCGGTGCCAACATCGCCGCCCGGACTTTTAGTGATTTGTCGGCTCATGGCCTGAGCCGGGAGATCTACCGCGAGATCCGTGACGGCGAAAGCTGGCTGCTCATCGTACGAGCGCAGATAGTCGACTACGGAGTTCGCACCGACGACGACAGCAAGATCAGGATCGTGGCCACCTACCCCGGCGCCAACCGGACCAGGCAACTCCGCCAAGGCTAAAGCCAACCCGCGGAAGAAACACCGCGCCCGGTGACAGTAGCCTTCCAGGATCACCAAATCGAGCATGATCCTGGATAGCTGCCGTCGCCAGTCGCAGTTAATCTTCGGCGCGAGCAGAAGCAACGTCCCAACGCTGCCCCGCCCCCACACCCGACGACAGTTAGGGGCCCACGAGGTCGTCATAACGACAGCAAGGGGCCCAGGCTGCGAGTCCGGCGAAGTGCCCGACGACAGTTAGGTGGTGCGGGCGGCGTGGTGCGGGCGGCGTGGTGCGGGCGGCGGCCGCGATGGATTCCCGGATCCATCGGCTCCGGCAGATCAAGGGCCGCGATGGGTTGCCGGATCCACCCCTGTTTTCCCAGCTGGATTGCCGAATCCACCGCACCGGCTGACGCCGCGGACGCGATGAATGCCCGAATCCACCGCACCGGCTGACGCGGCGGCACCGCACGCCACCCCGAACCACCCCAGCGCCACACGGCGGGAAAGCCCCGCGACATTTACACCCTCGCGCCAGCGCCGGCGAGCCAGGCAGCGCGTACGTACCGCCGCTGACCGTCATTGTCGTCCCGGCGAGCTGCCCCGCGTATCACGCGGCGCCGGCCCGGTCGCGCAGCGGGAAGGCGAACTCGCTGCCGCCGCGCCTGCTGGCGTCGGTCACTGGCGCGGCGGTAGTCAGGAGGGTAACCCGCATGCCCAGGTCACTGTGCAGCCGCTGCTGCTCGGCCACCCAGGCCAAGGCCGAGTCCCCGGCGGCCTGCCACTGCGCCGCCGGCGGGTCCTGGCCCAGGTGAACGTAGGCCTCCTGGTGCGCCGGCTCGGTCCGCAGGGTGAGCCCGGGGAAACTGGCGGCGAGCTGGCCGGCCAGGTCCTGCGGCACCGGCCAGCAGAACTCCACCGGGCCGTCGCTGTCCTGGTTCACCTCCCCGTAATAAATCAGGAACGCGGCCCCAGCGACGCCGTCTACCCGCGGCGGCGGCTGGGCCTTGAGCATGCCGATGACCTCCTTGCCCAGGTCCCAGACTTCCTGCTGATTGCTGGCATGCCGCAGCAGGCAGAGCAGGCTGCGGGCGGGGATATCGCGGACCTTGACCTCGTACATGACGTTCCTCTTTCCACTCAGGCGGTCAACGAGGTAGCCGGCCAGGTCCCGGCGGGCAGCATGATCGGCTTCAGCCCCTGACCAGTAAGCGCCGACTTGCGCCGCAGCAGCCTCCGGCTCCAGGCTGAGGATCAGCTGGATCTGCGCCAGCGGCACTCCGATCTGGCGCAGCGACGCGACCAGCCGAGCGTTGTCCAGCTGACCGGCGGCATACCAGCGGTAGCCAGAGTCCGGATCGACCTGGGCGGGCGGCAGCAGTCCCAGCTCGTCATACAGGCGCAGCGCCTTCGCCGACAGGCGGGACCGCCTGGCGAACTCACCGATGCTGATCAGGTCCACGGACGGCTCCCTCGTGCCGGGCCGGCGCCCGGCTCCCCAGACTGTGCGGCTTTCCCCAGGGTCAAGGTCAAATTAGCGATCTGCCGCTGCCGGTGAGCCAGGGCGAGCTGCGGTGCTGGCGGTGCAGCACCTCGGGCAGCTCGCGGCCACGACCTGGATCAGCGTGCGTCGCGGCCGAAGCGAGCAAGCCGGATGCGCCGATACCCCAGCACGGCTTTCGCCCGTGCCAGCTGCTCTACCCAGTGCCCGAGCTGCGGGCGAGGAAGCGGCTTATATCGCCTCGCAACTCGGCGTCCGCATCCACGACTGACCCGGCGATCTGCTGCATCGCCGCAAGCTCGCCTGGGTGCGCGTCCCAGTATGACGTCGGCAGCTTCAGCACGGCTACGAGCAAGTCGCCCGGGTAGTAGTCGCCTTCTGCGAGCGGGTCGCGGCGCAGTACGCGAACCGCCTCCGGGGTCAGCACCTCGACGCCGACTCGTTGGCTGAGCAGCAGCCGGAGATCCCCGGCCGTCAGCTCGCGCACCGGCTTGCGCCGCAACTCGTGCGCGTCGCGGATCAGTTTCGTGGCACCTTCGGGCGGGTTGCCCCACGATGCCTTCTCGATCTGCTCCAGCGACAGCGTCCCGTCGCCTGGCCCGTCCGCCATTAGGGTTGCCTCCTGTCGCCGACAGCCTAGTTACGCGGGACGAACTGCTCTGAGTAATCGAGCAGCTTGCTGGCCTCGGAGAGCTCGCTGGTGAGTGCCGCACGCTCGGCCGCGGAAATCCGGGAGTCACCGAGCTGCCGGTTGATCTGGCCGATCCTGTTGACCAAGCCGCGCTGGGCGTTCTGCACCTCATCGACATGATCCCACGGCGTGCCGTCTGCCTTGGTGGTAACGGTCTCGCCGTTCAGTTCCCGGCGGGCGGCGTCGAGGTCACGATCGGTGAGATGCTCCTTGATCCGGTCCGTCTTGGTAGGGCCGCTATCGTCCGGTGTGCTACCGCTGTCCACCTCAACCGGCCTGACCTGGTCGTCGGTAGCCGCGTGGCTCATCATGTCGCCTGCCGAGGCGGCCGCGATTCCCACCCCCGTCACGACCCCGGCTGTGGCCACAACGTTGACCGGGACGCCGACGATGGCCCCGACGCCGGTCGCGTCCAGCACCGCCCCACCCACGTCGGCTGTACCACTAACCGCCGCGACCCCAAGCCCGCCAATCATTCCGGCCAGGTCGGCCGGATGCTGGATCGCCGCATCCCCAACGAGAGCAGGCCGTTAGCAGCATCTGCGCCCGCAACCTCTAGGTCGTGCCCGGCCGCTCCGAAGAAGCTGCCCAGATCCGAGCCTATCCGGGACCAGAACCCCGGCTTGGGCGGTGCCTCGTCCCGCGCGCTAGCCACCACTGCCTCGGCCTGGTCTCCGGCAGCCTTCAGGCGAGCGTGCGCCGAGACCAACGTCTGCTGCGCGGCCGCCCGCTACGCCGCACCCGGATCGGTGAACGGGATCTGCGGGACCGGGGTAGAAATGCCGGCCGCCCTGGCGGCGGCTGCTTCCTGCTGAGCCCTCGTCACCGCCTGCTGGTGCGCGGTCTTCGCCGCGACCGTTGCGGCCTGACCCGCATTCCACATCCGGATCGCGTCCGCTGCCTGTTCCTGGGCCCATTGCAACGTCTTGTCGCAGTTACACCGATGTCGAACCGGGGGAATGGGCTACCGGACAGAATGAGGTGATCGTCGTCCCTCCGAAAGCCGAGCATTGTGGTGGAAAAATCCCTAAAGGCGGGACCTTCGGCACCACAGACGAGACGGCGGGCACGTTCTCGGCAGGCGTCGCCCTGAAGAAAGACATCGGCATCAACTTGTCGGCTCAGTCCGGGTACAACCAGAGTGTGGCCATATCACTGACGATGGGTACGGGTAGCGGATACTTCTGCGGTTCCAACGCCCTGGCGCCCAAGGCGCAGTGGGTCGTCATGGACCAGACCCAGTTCGGCAACCCCGGGCCGAATAGTGGCCGTTCCCACGTGAAAGGACAGAGAGCATCCAGGTGAACCGCGTCACCATGGGAGGGCTGGCCTGCGGGCTGGCCCTCCTCCTGACGGCCGCATGCACCAGCAGCGGACCGTCCACCGACGGGCCGTTCGGCAGCACCATCCAGAGTTCGGGAGGGTATTGCATCCCCGCCGCCCGGCCTGGCCAGTTCGCCTATTCCGGCTTTGACGAGTTTCCCAATACGGGCGGAAAGGCCACGATAGACAAAGTCAGGCTTGTGCATCCCCGGCACCTGCGCCTGGTTGCCGCCTGGGCAGTCCAAATCAGTAGTTCTATCTACAGCATCGGCGCGGATACCGGGTACCCGACTATGTCGGCAATAGAAGCCAATGCGCCCGGTACTCCGTGGGGCCACCGGCAGCGGATTCCTGGCGCGGTCGTCCGGCACACTCACGGACAACAACTCATCGACCTGGTGATACTGGTCAAGACGTCCGGAAAATTCGGAACCTCCACGGCAATCGACTTGTACTACGAATCCGCCGGAACGCGCTACCTGCTGCACTTCCCGTACGGCTTCTCAGTGCGGGTCGGCCCCACCTGCTGAGCAAATCCCGATCGTCTACCGAAGTTATCAACCTTAGCGAGACACAGCATCTCAGTAAAAGTGCCCCATCGCAGGGTTACGCGCCGTAGCCAGCGGCGTGGCACACTTCGGCAGGCTCGGCAGGCTCGGCAGCACTTGCGCACTCGCACTCGATTTCGAGCACCAGCCTGCCCGCCACTCGGTACTCGGTGAGGCGGCGGCCTGGCACCAGTGGTTGCTGTAGTTGCGAGAGGCACTGGCGCCGTAACTCTCGGCCATAGCGGGCGGCTAGCGGGGGGCCAGGAAACCTACGCGGTCTCGCACCGCGGCCATGGTCGCCGCGGCGACGTCCCTGGCCCGGGCCGCGCCGTCGGCGAGCAGGCGGTCGAGTTCGGCCTCGTCGGCGAGCATCTTCTCGGTGCGTTCCCTGATCGGGCCGAGCGCGTCGACGACGACCTCGGCTACGTCTTTCTTGAACGCGCCGTAGCCGGTGCCCGCGTACCGCTGTTCCAGGTCGGGCACGCTGTCGCCGGTCAGCGCCGAGTAGATGCGCAGCAGGTTGGTAACACCCGGCTTGTTCTCCTCGTCGGCCTTCACCTCCGACCCCATGTCGGTGACGGCCCTGGCGATCTTCTTGCGGATCGAGGACGAGTCTTCGAGCACGTCGACGATGCCCTGCGGTGACGATGACGACTTGCTCATCTTCACCGTCGGGTCCTGGAGGTCGGTGATCTTGGCGACGCCGGAGACGATGTAGGGACCGGGCACCACGAACGTCTGGCCGAACCTGTGGTTGAACCGCTGGGCCAGATCTCTGGTCAGCTCGAGGTGCTGCCGCTGGTCCTCGCCGACCGGGACCTGATCGGTCTGGTAGAGCACGATGTCGGCGGCCTGCAGAATCGGGTACGTAAACAGCCCGACGCTGGCCTGGTCGGCACCGGATTTGACCGACTTGTCCTTGAACTGGATCATCCGGCTGGCCTCGCCGAAGCCGGTCAGGCAGCTCAGCACCCAGGCAAGCTCGGCATGCTCAGGGATGTGGCTCTGCACGAACACCGTGCACCGCGCCGGATCTAGGCCCGCGCCGAACAACTGGGCGGCGGCTATCCTCGTCCGGCGCCGCAGCAGCACTGGGTCCTGCGGCACCGTGATCGCGTGCAGGTCGACCACGCAGTAGAACGCGTCGTAGGCCTCCTGCAAGCTCACCCACTGGCGGATCGCGCCGAGGTAGTTGCCGATATGGAAGGAGTCGGCCGTCGGCTGAATGCCCGACAGCACCCGGGGCTTGGACATGGCCCGAATTCTAGTGGCCGCCGTCGTTTGCTAGGACGGGCACGATGTCGGGCGCGCCGAGCCTGATCGCGTCCGCGTCGGTGTCGGTGTCGGCCTCCTGAGACTTGCGCTCGGCGGCGACCTCGGCGCGGTAGTTCTCCAGTTCCCGGCCAAGCTGCTTGGCGCGCCACTTCATCGGAACGGACATGAGTTCGGCCACTTCGTCGGCGGCCGACAGGCCGCGGTCCCAGGTCTCGATCGAGATGTGGGTGCGCCGGGCGAGCACGTCGCCCAAGTGCCGGGCGCCCTCGTGGGTGACCGCGTAGACGGCCTCGACCCGCAGGTAGTCCTCCGCGCCGCGGAGCGGCTTGCCCAGGCTCGGATCGGCGGCGATCAGATCGAGCACCTCCCCGATCAGCGTCCCGTACCGGCGCAGTAGGTGCTCGATCCGAGCTACGTGCAGCCCGGATGACTTGGCCAGCGCGGATCGAGCGTTCCACATCGCCTGGAACCCATCGGCGCCGGCCAGCGGGACCTGGTCGGTGCACGACGGCGCGACCTTGCCGTCCAGGCCGTGGGCAACCGCGTCGACGGCGTCGCGGGCCATCAGCCGGTAGGTGGTGTACTTGCCGCCCGCGATCATGACCAGCCCAGGCACCGGGTGCGCGACGGTGTGCTCACGCGACAGCTTGGAGGTCGAATCCGACTCACCGGCGAGCAGTGGCCGCAGACCCGCGTAGACGCCTTCCACGTCGTCGTGCGTGAGCGGCACGGCCAGCACCCGGTTGATCTGGCTGAGTACGTAGTCGATGTCGGCCTTGCTGGCGGCGGGATGCGCCTTGGACAACGCCCAGTCGGTGTCCGTGGTGCCGATGATCCAGTGCCGCCCCCACGGGATCACGAATAGCACGCTCGAAGGAGTGCGCAGGATGATCCCGGTGTGCGACTGGATCCTGTCCCTGGGGACGACCAAGTGCACCCCCTTCGAGGCGCGCACATTGATCGAACCTCGGCCGCCGACCATCGCCTGGATCTCGTCGGTCCATACCCCCGTGGCATTCACCACTTGCTGGGCCCTGATCAGCAGTTCGGCGCCCGACTCCAAGTCGACGGCGCGAACGCCGGTCACCCTTTCCCCCTCTCGCAGGAACCCGGTGACCTGGGTGCGCGATGCTGCCTGCGCGCCGTGCGTGACGGCGGTCCGCATCAGATCGACCACGTACCTGGCGTCGTCAACCTGGGCGTCCCAGTACAGCAGCGCGCCGGTGAGCGCCGACCTGCGCAGCGCGGGTGCCAGTCGCAGAGCGGCGCTCCGGGTGAGCTGGCGATGCACCGGCAGGCCCCTGACCTGGCCTCTGGTGACGCCGAGCAGGTCGTACATGCCGACCCCGGCACCGATGTAGGCGCGCTCCCAGCCGATGTGGGAGAACGGGAACAGGAACGAAACCGGCTTAATCAGGTGCGGCGCGATCCGCTGCAGCAGCAGGGCGCGCTCGGTGAGCGCCTCGCGGACCAGGCTGAAGTCGAGTTGTTCTAGGTAGCGCAGGCCGCCGTGGATGAGTTTGCTCGACCGCGACGATGTGCCAGAACCGAAGTCCCTGGCCTCGACAAGGCCGACCGACAGGCCGCGCGTCGCCGCGTCGAGCGCCACCCCGGCGCCGACGACTCCGCCGCCGACCACAAGAACCTGAAACTCGCTGGCCGCGAGCGCATTGAGCGCGGCCGCGCGCTCCTCAGGGCCGAGCCTGCCAGTACCGCCCGCTATCACAAGTCAAAAGCTACCTGGCTGCCTCCGCCACTCGCGCACGCCATCCCACCTGATCACTACGCGGATGAACAGACGGTGCGGTTGCGGGTGCAGGCCAAGATCACAGCACGCCGCTGGCCCGCCGCGGTTGCCGCCTTGAAGCGGGCAGAGCGCCGCAACTCCATTCCTACCTGGCTGGTGGGGCGGAAGCTGGAGTCACGGTGACCTCGACCCGCTGGAACTCCTTGAGGTCGGAGTAACCCGAGGTCGCCATCGTCCGCCGAAGCGCCCCCATAAGGTTCATCGAGCCGTCGGCGACCGTTGACGGGCCGTGCAAAATCTGTTCAAGCGTGCCGATGGTGCCGACCCGGAGGCGGTTGCCGCGCGGCAGTTCCGGATGGTGGGCTTCGCTCCCCCAGTGGTAGCCGTGGCCGGGAGCTTCGGCCGCCCTCGCGAGCGGCGAGCCGATCATGACCGCGTCCGCGCCGAGCGCCAGGGCCTTAGCGATGTCGCCGCTTCTGGTCATTCCGCCGTCAGCGATCAGGTGCACGTACCGACCGCCCGATTCGTCCAGGTACTCCCGGCGGGCCGCGGCGACGTCGGCGATCGCGGTGGCCATCGGCACCTTGACGCCGAGGACGGCTGCCGTGGTCTGCCCGGAACCGCCGCCAAAGCCGACAAGCACGCCGGCCGCCCCGGTTCGCATCAAGTGCACCGCGGCCGTGTACGTGGCACAGCCGCCGACGATCACCGGCACGTCAAGCTCGTAGATCAGTCGCTTGAGGTTCAGCGGCTCGGCCTGGCTCGACACGTGCTCGGCCGACACCGTGGTGCCTCTGACCACCACGAAGTCGGCGCCGGCATCGATCACTGCCTTGTGGAAGCGCAGCGTGCGCGGCGGCGAAAGCCGGGCGCCGATCGTCACCCCGGACGCGCGGATGTCGGCGATCCGCTGGCCCACCAGTTCGTCCTTGATCGGCTCGGCGTAGATCTCCTGCAGGCGGGTGGTGGCTGCCTCGTCGTCTAGTTCGGCTACCTCGGCGAGCAGCGGTTCCGGGTCTTCGTACCTGGTCCAGACGCCTTCCACATCGAGCACGGCCAGGCCGCCGAGCTTGCCAATACCGATCGCCGTAGCCGGCGACACGACGCTGTCCATCGGCGCCGTGACCAGCGGCAAGTCGAACCGGTAGGCGTCGATCTGCCACGCGATCGACACGTCTTCAGGCCGCCTGGTCCGTCTCGACGGCACGATGCCGATCTCGTCGAGCGCGTAAGCCCGCCGCCCGCTCTTGCCCCGCCCTATCTCAACGACAGTCATCTTGGCGAGCCGTAGTTGGGTGCTTCTGTGACCATATGGATGTTGTGCGGGTGGCTCTCGGTCAGGCCGGCACCGGTGATCTGGATGAACCTGGCCTGCTGCAGTTCGGCGATGGTCCTTGTGCCGCAGTAGCCCATCGCCGCGCGCAGGCCGCCGGTGAGCTGGCTGGCCACCGCCGACAGCGCGCCCCGATACGGCACCCGGCCTTCCACGCCCTGGGGCACCAGCTTGTCCTCGCGCAGCACGTCGTCCTGGAAATACCTGTCCCGTGAGTACGACCGGCCACGCTCAGCGTTGCGCATCGCGCCGACCGAGCCCATGCCCCGGTACAGCTTGTACTGCTCGCCGCCGATCATCACCATCTCGCCGGGCGCTTCCTCGCAGCCGGCCAGCAGTCCGCCGAGCATCACCGCGTCGGCGCCCGCCGCGATCGCCTTGGCGATGTCGCCCGAGTACTGCACGCCGCCGTCGCCGATCACCGGCACTCCGGCGGGCCTGGCCGCCCTGGCCGCCTCGTAGATCGCGGTGACCTGCGGTACGCCGACGCCGGCCACCACCCGGGTGGTGCAAATCGATCCCGGGCCGACGCCGACCTTCACCGCGTCGGCGCCCGCATCGACCAGCGCCTGCGCCCCGTCCCTGGTAGCGACGTTGCCGCCGACGATCTCGACCTTGGTGTTGGCCTTGAGCTGGGCCACCATGTCCAGCACCAACTGCGAGTGCCCGTGCGCCGTATCGACTACGAGCAGGTCAACCCCGGAGTCGACGAGCGCCTGCGCCCGGCGCTTGGCATCGGCGCCGACGCCGACCGCCGCGGCGACCATCAGCCGGCCGTGCGGGTCCTTGGTGGCGTAGGGGAACTTCTCGCTCTTGGTGAAGTCCTTGACCGTGATCAGGCCGCGCAGCAGACCCTGGGCGTCGACGAGCGGCAGTTTCTCGATCTTGTTCGCCGACAGCAGCCGGAGCGCGGCCTCACGCGATACCCCGACCGGAGCGGTAATCAGCGGCATCGGGGTCATCACCTCAACCGCGCGCCGACTATGATCCTGCTCGAACCTAATGTCCCTGTTGGTAATGATCCCGAGCAGCACGTCGTCGGGCGAGACGACGGGCACGCCCGAGATCCGGAACCGGCCGCACAACTCGTCGACCTCGGCGATCGTGGTGTCAGGGCCGCAGGTCACCGGGTTGGTGATCATCCCGGCCTCCGACCGCTTGACCACGTCGACGCACCTGGCCTGATCCTCGACCGACATGTTGCGGTGCAGCACGCCGATGCCGCCCTGCCGGGCCATCGCGACGGCCATCGTCGCCTCGGTGACGGTGTCCATGGCCGAGGAGATCAGGGGTACCCGCAGCGTGATGCCGCCACGGGTGAGTTTGGTCGTGGTGTCGGCCTCGCTGGGCAGCAACTGGCTGTGCGCTGGCAACAGCAGCACGTCGTCGAAGGTCAGCGCGGGAGGCCCGAACTTGGCGTCGTCAGTCATGTCTCTCCGAAGCTGCTTGGCGCCTGGGGAATGTGTTACATCCTAATGAGCGTGGCGCACGCACCAGATCACGGCTCGGGGGTGCCGGCGCTGAATCTCGCGACCGGCTTCCTGCGCTGCCCCCAATGCGCCGCCGGCGACGGTGGCTCGCTGACCAGAGTCGACGCGGCGCTGCGCTGCGACGCGGGGCATAGCTTCGACATCGCCCGGTCCGGCTATGTCAGCCTGCTCCCGGCTGGCCCGCCAAAAAACCCGGGAGACACCCCGGCGATGGTGGCGGCCAGGCGCGACTTCCTCGCCGCCGGTCATTTCGCCGGTCTCGGGGGGGCGCTGGCGGCGATCGCGGCGTGCGAGCCCACCTCGGGAGCCAACGGTTGCGTCGTCGACTCAGGCGCCGGCACCGGCTACTACATGGCGACCATCCTTGAACGGCTACCCGGCCGGGTCGGGCTGGCGCTGGACGTGTCCAAGAGCGCGCTGCGCGTCGCCGCCCGGGCGCATCCGCGCGCCGCCGCCGTCGGCTGTGACGTCTGGCGCCAGTTGCCGGTCGCTGACGACGCCGCCGACCTAGCTCTCAGCCTCTTCGCACCCCGCAACGCCGCCGAACTAGCCCGGATCATCAGACCCGGCGGCCTGCTGCTGGTCGGCACTCCGGCCGCCGACCACCTCACTGAATTGATCGGCCCGCTCGGCCTGCTCACGGTCGACGAAACCAAGCAGGCCAGGCTGGCCGGGCAACTCAGCCCGTACTTCGACCTCGACGCCGCGACGGAGTACCGGAGCGAGCTTGATCTGGCTCAACCCGCGGTAGGCGCGCTGGTGGCGATGGGCCCAAGCTCGTGGCACGTCGAGCCGGGGTCGCTCGCGGCCGACCTCGAACGGCTCAGCGACCCGGTCCGGGTCACGATCGCCGTCCGGATCGCCAGCTACCGGGCGCCGTCGCCGTAGCGACCACGACTACTTCCCCGGTGTGGCCGGGGCGATGATGTCGATGGTCGGGAAGTACGTCCGGTACCGCTGGACATCACGGGTCAGCAGCCGGTAGCCCGCCACGGCGGCATGCGCGCCGATGTAGAAGTCCGGCATGGGTGATCGCTTGTCACCGCCGCCGCGCCGGTACCGCACATACGCCTTTCCGGCAGCGAAACCTGCTGGATAGGGCAGTGGCTCGCGTTCGTAATCGCTAGCCGGGAGCAACTCCTCGAGCTCTTCGACCGTCTGATAGCCAACCGAGACCTCGGCGTAGATGAGCGAGTTAATCACCACTCGGCCGGCATCCATAGCCATCGCGATCTGGCTGGCTGACCAGTCAGCCCATCGATCGTCTCCGGTAATGACATCAAGTAGCACGCACGAGTCGACCAGGGTCGCGGAGCGGATCGCCGTGATGTCATTCGCCACGGAGCAGCGCCATGATCTGATCCGTGCTCATGCCCGCTACTTCCTGCCCGCTGGCCGTTTTACGCAGCCGGCGGACCAGCCGCTGCCCTCGGCTCTCAGCCCCCTCAGTGCGTACGATCTGCAGCGCGCCGCCGATCTCGACGACCTCCACCTCATCCCCGGCGTGCAGCCCGTGCTTGGCCCGCAGATGCGCCGGGATGGTTACCTGGCCTTTGCTGTTCAGCACCATCACGGGCCTCCCGGAGAATGTGTCTTGTATTACTTCTACCACGTAGTAGGCCGATAGTCCTAACTACCGGGCGCCGTCGCCAGCCGGCTGATGACCGACCGGACGAACGCGATCGCCTCAGGACCCGGCGGACGCGGGTCGGCTTTGCCCTGCTGCTGGTCAAGCGCTCGGCGGAGCCTCGTCGCTGATGTCATCGGCCGCGACGAACAACAGGTCGACATCGCTGCGCTCGGCGGTCCAGCCGCCCAGCGCCAGCGACCCGTGCAGGTAGGCGGCCCGCAAGGAGCCGCCTGACCGCCGCACGAGGGCTGCGGTCAGGCTCTCCGCGAACGAGCGAGGGTCAGTTAGCGGCACACGCTGAGGTTAGCCGCACAAGCTCAGGTGAGCGCAGGCGTAACCGTTGGTGGCCTTGGGCATCGGGCCGTTGTAGACCATCGGGCCGTACGTGTTGCTCCACATCTGGTCGCCGCCGACGTCGACACTGAGGGATTCTGGCCAGCCAATCGCGGCGCTGGGTTCGAACGACCAGTTCTGCAAGCCGCTCAGGCTGGGGTTGCCGTGATTCGCGGTGGCCCCGGCGAAGAAAACGCCGCCGCTATAGCTGGTCGCGGGTCCCCTGACGTAGTTCTCGACGTAGCCGGGCGTGTGATACTGCGGTTTGTAGCTGGTGATGAAGCCCGGTGTGATGCCGAACCCGGCACCGAGGCCCACGCCATGGGAGATGCCGAAGTAGGTGCGCCCGTACCTGTCCATCGTGAACGAGATCCCATAGCACACGAGGATGCACAGGTGGAAGCCGAACGTGTAGTAGTCCGGTACGGCCGTGTGGGCGTGTTCCAGGTGATTCATCATCTGCTCCATGCCCTGGACGCTGCATTCGGTTCCCAGGTGCGCGCAGGTCATCGGGTTGTACGGCTGGATGGTCGGCTTGATCTTCGGGTGGATCGGCGTGATGACGACCGGCTTGGTGTAGAGCGTGTACGGGTCCTGGCTGATGTGAGCCGCCGTCGGCCCGTACCAGGGGTAGGTCGGCGGGCCGCCGCATCCGTAGGGGCACGGATCGGACGAGCCTCCCGGGCTGCCGCCACCGCCCTTTCCTCCGCCTCCACTGCCACCGCCGCCGCATCCGTACGAGCAGCCGAGGTCGACGAGCAGTTCACCGGACGGGTCGCTGTCGGTGACGGGGTCATCGGCCGCGTAGGTGTAGCCGGTCATGGCCTGCGGGTTGGCCACGTTGAGCACGGGATCGACGCTCAGGAACAACCCAGTGGCCGGGTCGTACTTGCGGGCACCCATGTCGACCAGGCCGGTGGCCGGGCTGGCCGGGTCACCGAGGAACGTCCGGTCGTCTGGCCAGGTCCCTGAGCTGGAATTGGTCAGCACGGCACCGTACGGGGTGCTCGCCCGCCTGATCACCCCGGCGCCCTCGTTGGAGGAGAGCAGGGCTGCGGTCAACGTGCCCTGCGCGGTGCCGTTTACCCAGTACAAGCTGGTCGCGGCGCCCTTGGCGGTGCTCGCGGTAGCCTCGCCGATCTTGTGACCCCCGAAACTGTAGTAGCGCACGCCCGAGGTGGTCGTGCCGTCGGTCGATAGCTGCTCGTCGGGCAGGTACAAGGTCGTAGTCGTGGTGCCGCCGCTGGTGTCCGACTCCACCAGGTCGTTGCCGTCGGCGGTGTAGCCGTAGCTGGCCGGGCCGTCCGTGGCCAGCTTTCCGGTCGGGCTCCAGGTCAGCGTCTGGCCGCCCATGCTGGTGGTGTCGCCGGCGCCGTTGTAGCCGTAGCTGACCGAGGGCAGGCTGCCGGTGACCGTGTTCGCCGAGCTGATAGACGACACCGCGTGGGCCGGCCCGGCGCTGTAGTGGTAGGTGGCGGTGGTGTCGCCGCTGCTGCTGCCCGCGGTGGCGTGGCTGGTCGCGGTGAGGATGTCACCCTCGGGGTCGAAGGTCCACGACTGCCAGAACGGCTCCGGGCCGGAGACGGTGTTCTTCCCAGCCGACGCCGGGTCGCTCGCGCAGGCGTTGCTCGACGTCCACGCCTCCGACAGGCGGCTGAGGTCGTCGTAGTTGTAGCACTGGTCTTCGGTCGGTGCCCCGGTGCCGCCCTGCGTGTCGGCCATCTGGGTGATCTGCTGGTCGGCGTTGTAGGTGTAGGCGATGTTGTCGACCTGCGGGTCCGGCAGCAGGGCGGTGAGGTCGATCCCGGTCACATTGCGAGTCTGGCTGTCGTAGGAGTACGTCTGGGACGCCTGCGACCCGCCGCTGCCGAGGTCGACCTGGGAGATCTCGTTGTAGGGCGTCCAGATCGCGCTCGAGACATAGGAGTAGGTGCTGACGCCCGACTCGACCTGGTTCTCCGTCTGGGCGTTGGCGAACTGGTCGTAGCTGAACGACAGCGACTCGGCTGGCAAGCCGCCGCCCGCCGCCGGGGTTTCGGTCAGAAGCTGCCCGGTCGTCGAGTAGGTGTAGGCGGTGTCGTAGGTGCCCGCCAGCGGCTGTCCGCTTGGCACGGTCACGAAGGTACCCGACACGTTGCCCATCGCGTCGTAGCCGGTCATGCCGGTCTTGTAGGTCACCCCGCCGACGACCGAGGACTCCGACGTGAGCATGCCTGGCTTGATGGTGTCCCACGCCCAGGTGGCCAGCAGCGTGCCGCTGCCCTGGGTGGTCGATCCCGAGTGCTCGGCGACCTTCCGGTTCAGTCCGTCGTAGCTGTAGTTCACCGTGACGCCGGCGCCGTTGGTCGTGTAGGCGACGTTGCCGCCCGCGTCATAGCTGGTCACCTCGGTGCCTGAGTCCGGGCTGACCTCCTTGATCTGCCGGCTCTCAAGGTCGTAGCCGTAGGTCCAGGTGTTCCCGGCCGGGTCCTTGACGGCCGTCCGGTCGCCCGAGGCGTCGTAGGACATGGTCGTGATCTGCGGGCCACCGCCGGTCACCACCGACCCGGAAACAGTGGGGGCCACGGTGTACTGGATCTGCTCGGTCTGCTGGCCGAGCGTGTTGGTCAGCGTTCCGGACGGTGTTCCCATGAGGTTGCCGGACGGGTCGAAGCCGATGTTGGTGACCTGGTTGCCGCCGTAGACGGTCTGGAACGAGTCGGTGAGCCTCAGGCCGTTGTAGTCCTGCTGGTCGATGACGCGGCCGGCCCCGTCGTAGGTATCCAGCGTGCGGTCGTTGATGGCCGAGTTGGCGGCGGTGAGAAGCTGGCCGGACGGGCTCCCTGACACCACGTACTTGTTGTTGGCCTGAACCAGCCAACCATGGCTGTCGCGGATCTGGTCGGTCACGATGGACTCGGGGGCGCTTGGAGTGCTGCCCTCGGCCAGCGTCTGGGTCTGCCGCAACTGGCCGAGGGAGTCGTAGATGGTGACCGATGGCAGGTAGCTTGTGCCAGCGCCGGTGTCGACGAGCGTGTTCGTGGTGACCGCCAGCGGGGCCGACTGCGACTCGGTGTAGGAGTACTTGACGTTGGCCGCGTCTTTGTTCGCCTGCGACCGGCCCGGCTTCCACTCCGAGGTTATCCGCCCGAGCGGGTCATACTTCGCCGTCGTGAGATAGCCGGCCGCGTCGGTTAGCGACAGTAGCGAGCCCCGCCCCGGATCGAGCACCTGGGCCAAGGTCTGACCGAGCTGGTTGGTCGTCTGTATCTGGGTCAGCGGACCGCCGTCGGCCGGGGTGTAGGCCGTGGTCGTGGTGTTGCCGAGCCCGTCAGCGGAGGTCACCGTCCGGCCCGAACTGTCATAGGTCGCGGTGTCCTGCGTGACGAACGTGAGCGTGCCGCCACTGTTGGCGGTTGCCCGGCTGACCTGCGTCGGGCTACCCGCCATCGGAGCGGCGCCGAGCGTGGTCGACCCGTCGTAGTAGGTACGCACGTCGGAGACGATGTCGGCCGCGGTCAGGTTCCCCGGCGACGACGGGCAGGCCTGCCCGGCGCTGATCACCTCGCTGACCGAGTCCCTGATCCACGCCGAGGTGTTGTCGGCGTAGCTGGTCTGGGTGCAGGTCTCGGGTATCGAGGTGCCGGTCTGGTCGGCCAGTACCGGGCGGCCGTCGCTGTCATAGGTCGTGACCGTCTGTTTTTGAAGCTGGCTGCCGCTGGCCAGGTCGGTGTGGGCGGTCAGGGTGCCGGTCCGGACGATCGACGCCTGCTCGTCGGGCAGCCCGGTCCGCTTGCGGCTCGCGACGACGCTCAGCACGGAAGGCACCGTGATCGTGTCGGTGAGCTCCGGCCCGGTGCTGCCGTTGAAGGTCTGGGCCTCAAGCTGGCTGCCGGCTAGCGCATTTGAGTCTGGGTAGGTGGTGCCGTTCGAGTCGGCCACCGTGATGCCGCTCGTGGTACCGCCAGAGGAATTGGTGTCGCCGTTCATCCCCTGGAAGAACCTGGTCTTGGTCAGGGTCTGGGTGTCGGCGGTGCCGTTCGTGAGGTTCTGCGGATTGCCAGTCAGGGTGTTGACCTGCGCGAACCCGCGGAACTGCCCCCAGGTCCTGTCCTTGGGCTTGACAACCTCGTTGTCGTCGTAATGCCAGGCCGGGTTCCCGATGTAGTGGTAGGTCGTGAGCTGCGCCGGGTCGCCCGTCACACCGTCCTGCACCTGCACCTGCGCGATCACGTACTTGTTGAAATAATCCAGCGTGGTGTTCTGGTCCCCCAGCTGGGCCCACTTCACCGGATAACACAAAGTCGTGTTGGTCGACGGGTCTGACGGGATAGCGGAAGCCGCGCAGCCAGTGGAGTAGGTCACCGAGACGATGGCGCCGGTCTCGGTCTCGATCTGGGTCAGCCGCCAGTGCGCCATCCCCGGCAGGCTGTTGTACCCAGGGACCCGGTTGTCCATGAGCTGGTAGGACAGCTCAACGCTGGGCAAGGTCAGCGTGGAACCCGACGCGGAGTTCCCGGTTCTGGTGATCGAGTTGAGTATCAGCTCGGGATCGCCTTGCGCGGAGAACCCTTGCCCGAGCGCGTAGCTGTCGACGGGGACGTAGGTCGTGCCGTTGTAGTACTGGGTGGTGATCGAGTCGATCCGCAGCTGCGACCAGAACGTCGGGGCGTGGTTGGCGCACGAGGCTGCCGAATCGCACTTCTGATCAAACGGGGTGTCCGGCCAGTTGGCCGCGTTCGCCGAGGTGAACTGAGATGCGTCGCACGCGAAGCTCGACGTCGGGATGCACCGCTGGTCGGTGCCGAACACCACCTGGTCGGCCGCGTTCGCGGTGCCGTAGATCGAGCCGCTCTCATCGCGGAGCCCGTAATCGATCCTGGTCAGGTAACCGCCCCGGACGTACGCCGCGCCGGTGGTCCCGCCATTCACACCGTAGTAGTTCGTTTCCTGCTTGTAGTAGTACGCCATCGCGTTGCCGTTGGGGTCGATCACGAAGTCCAGGTTCCACCGCCACGCCTGGGTGCACGACGACGAGCCGAATCCGCTCGATGAGTAGCAAGGGTCGCCGCTGTGCGCCCCGTACACCGGCTCGGTGAAGGCCGAATTGGTCTGCGAATCCCCCGACGCCCAGCCGGGTCCCCGGTTCTTGCCGAAGAAGTACTTCGTGCCGTCGGGCGTGGTGACCACCCAATACCCGTTGTCGTACGTGCCGTTGTTCGTGTTGGACGAGGTGCCGGTCAGGTACTGCACCCGGTCGCCGTTGTCGGCCTGTTCGTACCACTTGCCGGAGCTGTCATCGAGCACCAGCGACGTCGAGCGCCCATCCAGGTTCATAGTCACGACCTGGCCGGCCCAGCAACTGTCGTATTTTTTCGAAATAGAGCCCTCGGGATCATCCGCGCAATCGGCGTACGTGCGCTCGATGTAACTGTCAGAGGACAGCGTGAACCCTTCGCCGATCATCCCGAACTGGTTGTTCGTCGACGCGATCCGCCCGTCCACGCTTGAGCTGTCATAGTCGAGCGCGACCTCTGGCGCCAGCCCGGCTGCCGGCGGTGGCACCGCGATCGGGTAGGTCCAGGTGAAGTCGCCGGATTGCCCGCCGGCCGTCCAAGTGCCCTGCGGCGACAGCGACGACACCGTAAAGTCCCCGTTGCTCCCCGAGGCGCCCGAGACCGCCGCCATGACCACGGGCATGACGGCGAGCCGCACCGCGCCGGACAGGAATCGCTGCCCGGCATGCGTCGTAGTCTCGATCGGTGTCTGCACCCGGCACCGCGCCGCACCGGGCGAGGTCAGCGCGCAGCCCGGTAGCTCCACCAGGTGCAGCCGATCGGCGAAGTCCCCGCCGATGGCGTCGGCGAACCGGGAGTAGTCCACCCCCACGGTCGCCCGGCCGACCAAGGCTCCCGAAACGGTGAAAACCACGCCGGTCAGGCCGAGCTTGCGCGACTCGGCCTGGCCGAGCACCTGGACCCGCGCGCTGCCGCGGGCCGCGGCCGCCATGACCGGCAGCCCGCCGGCGTGGACCATCCGCCCTGGCCGGCCGAACCTCACCTGCGCCGACCCCGCCGCTGGCCACTGCCTCGCCGCACCGACCCCTTCTGGCACCCGAGGCAGCGGGTGATGCGGCGACGCGAGCCGCAGCGGCACCCGTTGCAGCACCTTGACCCGCTGCACCTTGGGCCGCCAGCCAGGCGTTCCCTGGTGCGTCGCGGCCTGGGCGACCATGCCACCCGTCGACACGACGAGGCTAATCGCGGCGACGAGCGCCGTGCCGATTCGAGGGCGGGTCACTGTGCGCCTCCAGGGGTGAGGGCCAGGTCGGCCGGGGTCACCGGCGCCACCTGGAGGAAGTCGATCCCGGCGTTGTACCTGTTGAAGGCCGACGCCGGATCGGTGCCGACGACCGTGACCTGCAGGACATGGGTGCCCGGCGCTAGCTGCATGCCGCCGAGGAACACATAGGTCGCCGACTGCGATGAGCTGTACGCGTCCAGCGGGACGCTGGCGGTGTTGTCGAGGTTGGTGTCCGACGTAGCCGGATCGAGGTCAAGCCGCAGCAGCCCGTAACCAGGACCGGTGGTCATGTTGAAGCCGAGCGCGTAGTCGGACTGGACCGGCGCGTTGAAGCTGACGGTGAACGAGGTGCCCACCGCGGTGTTCGACAGCATGAGCTGACCGTTGTCCGACCACGGCGGGGCGAGTAGGTACTGCGGCGCCAGCGTTCCGGCCGTCGGCGTGCCGTGCGGCAAACTTTCCGCCTCGTATCTGCTTGTCGGGCTCAGCGTGATGTAGTTGATTCCGGCTTTGAAGCCAGATGAGCTGGCGTTTTGGCCGGTCATCGTGAACGTCAGCGTGTGGTTGCCCGCGGTCAGGTGCTGGGTGCCCAGATCTAGGTAGGCCAGGGACATCGTCGGGCTGTAGCCGTCGAACGGCACCGGAGCCGTACCGCCCAAGTTGATGTCGGACGTGGCCTGGTCGAGGTCGACCCGCACCTGACCGAAGTTCTTGTCAAGCGTCATGTCGGCGCCGAGCTGCCACCAGCCCGCGTCGGGGACGCTGATCGTGACCGTGAACGTCTGGTTCAGCGCGTTGCCGTTGAATATCAGCTTGCTGCCGTCACGCCAGGCGACGCCGCAGCAGTTGTTCTCGATGGCGAGGAGCGAGGCGTTCGGGCCGGTCGCGCCCGCGACCAGCGAACTGCCGTCGATGTAGGTCACCGGCTGGCTGGCCTGGAAATTCGGCGGGACGAAGAAGCTGTAGGTGACCTCGGCCGACGCGTTGTGCGCCTTGTCGAAGCTCCGTACGTAGAGCGTGTGCGGGCCTTCGGCGATGTTGGCCGGTATGTCGATCTGGGCGGTGCTGCCTTGGACGAGCGCCCGCTCGCCGCTGGGGTTGCCGAGGCCGTCGCCGCCGCTGTCGACGGACGTGCCGAGGCCGCCTTGGTTGAGGTAGTTGCAATCGGTGGTCTTCGGCACCGGCTCACTGCCCGCGCCGCCGTCGAACGAGTACGCGAACCCGGCGATGTTCGACGCCCCGCCGGTACTGACCGTGAATACGCCGGGTGCCCCGATCGGCTGGCCCCACTGTTTGGGTGGGTAGTCGAAGCTGCTGATCGTAGGTGCCTGGGTGGGCGGGGACAGCACCGTGAACGGATACCAGGCCGAGGCGGGCCCGGTAAGCGACGGGACCGTGACGTTATCGACCTTCTCGTTGCCCGGCTGGTTGGTCGCCGTCGCCTGGAACTGGTACGAGCCGCCGGCGGCCAGCGGAGTGGATGGGGTGGTGGACTGCTGCGAGCCTGATGCTCCGCTTGATGGGGCCAGCGAACCGCCGGCCGGGCTACCCGTCGAGGTCTCCAGCGTGTAGTTCAGCGTGAGCGGCAGCGGGTTCGGGTTGTTGTCGTCGCCGGTCGCGAGCAGTTCTGGCTGGGTCATCGAGGTGTAGGCGGCTGACGGGTCGCATGTCACCACGCCCGCCGCGGCAAGCCCGGTCGGCGCCTGCGGCGGGAAGTTGAAGTACACCGACAGCGAAGGGTTGTCGGTGAATGTCTTGTACTGCAGGTCGTCATTCTCGGCGTCGGCCCGCAGTTCGAGGGTCACGTTCGGGTCGCCGTTGTCCGCGGCCGCCTCGAGCGTGCTCTTGAGGCCGTCGTTTCCGCTGTCGTCGCTGTCGAACTCCACATTGCCTGGCGTGCAGCCGGAGCCGCCGCCGTTGTTCGACAGCTGCGTCCCGATCTTCGAGCCCTGCGGTCCGCCCCAGGAGGTGGAGGAGTCGATACCGCCAGTCGTCGAGTACAAGTCGGTCAGCCGGTTGGTGCAGCCGTCGCTGTTGCCTACCTGGTCAATGTCGAACGATACGTAGTAGACGTTGGCACTCTGGCCGTTCTGCTTCTCCAGATCGTGCGTGTCGAACCGGAAGTAGGTGCGATCTGTGTAGTGCGTGTGGATGACAGAGCCGACTTGCCAGAGGCAATTCGAGTAACCGCAGTACCCGATCTCGACGATGTTGTGGCCCGCCGACGTCGTGCCCGATGTGGTGTCCCACTCCTGCTTGTAGTTGCCGTCCGCTGTCTGCATGACCTCGGCGTAATAGTCGGTGTTCGGCGAGATCTCCGGGTCGATGTAGACCGGGTAGCGGACCCGCGAACCGGTCAACGCGGCGGCCGGCGGCGCCATGACGATCGTCGCGGCGCGCTGGCCGGCGCCGTCCAGCCGGTAGCTGACCGGCACCTGCGTGATGCGGCCAGACCCGGCAGCATCAGCCGAAGCCGGGGTGGCGAAGTGCTGAGTGCGGCTCGAGTCCCACATCAGCGGAGCTCCGACGACGAAGATGAGCTTGCCGGTCTTCGCGTCGACGACGCCGAGTGAGCTGCCGCTGCCCCCGCGGACGACCAGGCCGCGACCCGCCCGGACCAGGTACCTGATGGACCGCAGCCTCGGGTTGGCCGCCGCGACGGCGTCACGCACCACGAGCGCTTCGGAGTACCCGGTACCGGTCGCGACCATCCGCAGGTCGACTCCGGGCAGCACGTCGCGGTAGAGCGCGACGCTGCCGGATATCGCTGGCCTGGGCAAGGCGGCCGGCCAGTACATCGAGGTGGTCTGACCGGCCGCGTTCGCGACGGTCACCAGCGGCCCGGCGCCGCCGCCAGAGAAGGTCACGGGCACGCTGGCGACCGATGCCGTCCACGCCCCCGCGGCGGTCCGCCGCAGCTTGGGATCAATCGGCCGCCAGGTCCCGTGCACCTTCACCCTGACCGGGAGCACGTTGGTGGTCATCGACAGCAAGCCGTCCGGGTGAGCTTCGACCTCGACCGTCGGCGTGGTCTGCGCCGTGACGACGACCGGCCTGCCGGCCCTGCTCGCCGTCGCCAGCGCCGCCGACTCCGCTCGCTGGACGGCCGAGAGCCGCCGCACCTGCCTGGGCGATGCGGGACGGCCTAGCACGGCCCGGCGTGGCCCGAACAGGTGCTGCGGCCGCCCGGGTGCGGCTGCCGCCGCTGCTGCCGCTGTTCCGACGGCCATCGACATGCTGCCGACGCAAAGACAAAGGCCAGCTACGAGCGCCAGCACCCCGCGGTGATTCCGCACGCCGAACCCCTTCCGCTCAACCCCTCAAACCACTCAAAGGTGGCGAGAGGCCGGCGGAATGTCCATGAAGTTCCCCGGCAGCTTGATCGGCAGAACTGCCGGGCCTGGGATTAGGCGGCCTTGGCGAAGTCGAGCAGGAACTCGAGCACGCCGTGGTTCTGGGTTGTCACGAACGTGCCGAAGCTCGGGTTGGGTATGGCCCAGCTGGCGAACAACACCGGGATCGATCCGGAAATCTTGATCGACGATCCGGCCCGTTCCGCCGACGCGGTGAAGGTGACCGTCCTGGTGTGCCCGTGCAGCGTGAGGTTTCCGGTGACGGTGTAGGTCTTGATCACACCGATGGCTGGCACCGGCGAGAGGGCGATCGGCTTGGTGAGCGTGAACGTGCCGACGGGGAAGCTGGCCGCGTCCATGATCCTGCCATCGAACTGCGCGTCGCGTTCGCTCTGGTCACTGTGGATCGACCCGATCGGCACGCTGAACGCTGCCGACGTGACGGTTGTGCCGCTGATCGCGAGGTGGCCGGTGACCGACTTGGACCGGCCGACGGCGATGTTGTTCTGGCCGACGAGAACCTCGGTCACCCGGTAGCCGACCACCGAGCCGGTGCTGGCTCGCCAGGTTCCAGCGATCGATCCTGAACCCGACGACTTGCTGTCTGGCTTAAGCGAGAGCGGTGCGAGCGAGCCGGCGTTGCGGTTCAGAAAGGCAGTCAGCAGCAACTCAGGGACGACGTTGCTGCCAGCACCCCACTCAGCAAGATCAACTGTGCCTGGGGGGTCCGGGGTAGCAAATCGCGGTTTTGTTTCCGTGATCATGGTTCGGGTCATGATCGTGGAGCCTGGCTGTCGTATGTCGCGGGCTTCTTTCCGTGGTAACCGCGGTTTCATGATCACGGAGACTCGCCGTCACCCGCCCGCAGGTGGATGACGGCGAGACGGCCGAAGTCGTACCGGATCGGACGATAAAACCATCCCAGATGGGATATTCCGACTTACGGGCGGTCCGATGCTCCCGCCAGGGTCGCCGGCCAGCGACACCACCGACCCCGCCACCGAAGAACTCACCCCGCCGCCTAGCCCCAACCCCCGCCTGAGGCTATTTACTGACCATCCGCGCGCTGTCCCCCGCATCCGGCACACTGCACCACGCCAATGCGAGCTTGCCGCAACTGCCGAGGGCCGGGACTCCGCTCGGGGTCCCGGCCCTCCAGCCGAACAAACAGCTCAATCAGTGCGTGTGCCCGTGCCCATGGCCGTGGCCGTGGCCGGCGCGTCCGCCTGCTCCTTCTCCGGCTTTTCGGTAACCAGCGCCTCGGTGCTCAGCAACATGCCCGCGATTGAAGCGGCGTTCTGGACGGCTGACCTGGTCACCTTGACTGGGTCGATGACGCCCTGGGCGATCAGGTCGCCGTACTCGCCGGTCTCCGCGTTGTAGCCGTGGCCAGCGGGCAGGTCGGCGATCGCGGCGACGACTACGCCGCCCTCGGCGCCCGCGTTGAGCGCGATCCAGCGGCCGGGCTCTAGCAGCGCCCGCCTGACCACGCCGACGCCGGTGGCTTCGTCGCCGGTAAAGCCGAGGTCACCGAGTGAGGCTGAGGCGTGGATGAGCGCGCTGCCGCCGCCGGCGATGATGCCTTCCTCGATGGCCGCGCGGGTAGCGGAGATCGCGTCCTCAAGGCGGTGCTTCTTCTCCTTCAGCTCCACCTCGGTGGCGGCACCGGCCCGCAGCACGGCCACGCCGCCGGACAGCTTGGCGACGCGCTCGGTCAGCTTCTCCTTGTCCCAGTCCGAGCTCGAGTTCTCGATCTCGGCCTTGAGCTGGCGGATCCGGTCGCTGATCGCGCCCTGCTCGCCATCGCCGTCGATGATCGTGGTGGTGTCCTTGGTCACGGTCACCCGGCGCGCCTTGCCGAGCACGTCGACGTCGGCCATCTCGAGCTTGAGGCCGACTTCCTCGCTCACGACCTGGCCGCCGGTGAGGATCGCTATGTCTTCGAGCATCGCCTTACGGCGGTCGCCGAAGCCGGGCGCCTTCACCGCGGCGACGTTGAGCAGACCGCGGATCTTGTTGACTACGAGCGTCGACAGCGCCTCGCCGTCGACATCCTCGGCGATGATCAGGAGCGGCCTGCGCCCTTGCGCGACCTTCTCGAGCAGCGGCAGCAAGTCGACCATCGAGGAGATCTTGCCGTTGTGCAGCAGCACCGAGACATCCTCGAGTACTGCTTCCATCCGCTCCTGGTCGGTGATGAAGTACGCCGAAATGTAGCCCTTGTCGAACTGCAGGCCCTCGGTGAACTCCAGTTCCAGCCCCATCGTCGGCGACTCTTCGACGGTGATCACGCCGTCCTTGCCGACCTTGTCGAACGCGTCGGCGATGATCGCGCCGACCTTGGAGTCCTGCGCCGAGATCGTTGCCACGTTGGCGATCTCGCTGCGCTCTTCGACCTCACGCGCGCTCTTGAGCAGGCTCTCCGACACCGCGGCCGCCGCCGCGTCGATGCCGCGCTTGAGCAGCATCGGGTTGGCGCCCGCGGTGACCGAACGCAATCCCTCGTGCACCATCGCCTGCGCCAGCACGGTCGCGGTCGTGGTGCCGTCGCCGGCGACGTCGTTGGTCTTGGTAGCGACTTCCTTGGCAAGCTGGGCACCCAGGTTCTCCTGGGCGTTCTCCAGCTCGATCTCACGCGCGACGGTGACGCCGTCGTTGGTGATCGTGGGAGCGCCCCACTTCTTATCGATGACCACGTTGCGGCCCTTGGGACCGAGTGTCACCTTGACGGCGTCGGCGAGCTTGTCTACACCACGCTCAAGCGCCCGTCGCGCTGTCCTCGTCGAAATCCAGGCTCTTGGCCATGCAGCACCTCGGCTGATCGTTATCGGGATGATCTATTGATGTTTGGCACACCGCTGTCTGGCATACCGCCATTTGGCACACCGCCGCCCGGATCGGCCAGTAGCCAATCCGGGCGCGCGAATGTGCCGGTAGCTCGCTTACTTCTCGATGATCGCGAGCACGTCACGGGCGGAGAGCACCAGGTACTCCTCGCCCGCGTACTTCACTTCGGTGCCGCCGTACTTGCTGTACAGCACGACATCGCCAACCTTGACGTCCATAGGAACGCGCTTGGCGCCAGCGTCGTCGAACCGGCCTGGTCCGACGGCGATGACCTCGCCCTCCTGTGGCTTCTCCTTGGCGGTGTCCGGGATAACGAGTCCGGACGCGGTGGTCTGCTCGGCATCGAGCGGGCGCACAACGATCCGATCCTCAAGCGGCTTAATAACAACCTTGGTGGCGGTCGTCACGATCTGACCTCCCCCTCCGGAAAGGGCTAGCTGATTACTAGAGAGGCGACCATGGGGCCTGCCGTCGCGGGTGCCAGACCATCCTCGTCGCGTTAGCACTCTATACCATCGAGTGCCAATCCCGCACACTAGCCCTGGCACCCAGCCTCGTCAAATCGGCTACTGTGCATCGCATGGACGACGCCACCCGGGCCACCGGCCAAGAAGCGGCGGCAGAAAGAATTGCGCCAGTCGATGAGCACTCCAAACGCGCGGCGTCGTTCGGCGCTGCCGCCTCGGCTTACGCTCAGCACCGGCCAGACTATCCGGTCGAGGCGATCATGTTCGCGCTCGCGCCGGTTGCGGGCTTGGGGCGGCCGGTCGACGTCCTGGATCTGGGCGCAGGCACCGGCAAACTCACCGCGCGGCTAGCCAGCTTGCCCGGCCCGAGCCGCGTCGTGGCCGTCGAGCCCGACCCGGAGATGCTCGCCGAACTGCGCCGCCAGTTGCCTGGCGTCCAGGCGATGGAGGGCCGGGCCGAGGCGATACCGCTGCCCGACGGATCGGTCGATGCCGTGCTGGCCGGACAGGCTGCGCACTGGTTCGACCTAGACCGCGCGCTGCCCGAGATCGCCCGGGTGCTAAGGCCAGGCGGCGTGCTCGCCGGGCTGTGGAACGCCGACGACGCCAGCGTCGACTGGGTGCGGGGGCTGCACGAGGCCAGCGGCCGCAGAACCGTCGTGCCGATACTCGGCCCGGAGGATGAGGACCGGACAACGAGCACCTGGCTCACCGAAGTAGGCAAGCAACTCTTCTGGCCGCCCGAGGAGGGCGTTTTCGCCCATAGCCACATCAGGACAGCCGAGTCGATGATCGAGACTCTGCGTACCCATTCGCTGTTCTTGATCATGGAGGAACCAGAACGCGAGGCCACGCTCACCGACGTCCGCGAGTTCCTCGCCAGCACCCCGCAGACCGCCTCGGGCGAATTCGCCCTGCCGCTCCTGACCCTCGTCCTGCGGGCGATCCGCCGCTAACAGCATCGTCGGGCCGGCGTTGTCGTTCGCACCGGGGGACCGGCAACGGGCGATAGCGCCGGGCCGAGGTTAGGCGAGCACCTCGGTGACGGGCATGGCCGAGTCGGCCGGAAAGTCGGCCTGCGACGGTTTGATGCCGGCCGCGACCAGGTCCGAGCCGAGCGCGGCCACCATCGCGCCGTTATCGGTGCACAAGCCCGGCCTTGGCACCCTGAGCGTGATCCTGGCGGCCTCGCACCGCTCGAGCGCCAGCTCGCGCAGCCGTGAGTTGGCCGCGACGCCGCCGCTGATCACGAGGTGGTCGATACCGTGGGTCAGGCAGGCGTCGACGGCCTTTCTGGTCAGCACGTCGGCTACGGCTTCCTGAAACGAGGCCGCGACGTCGGCGACCGGCACCGTGAGCCCTTCGGCCTCGCGGGTCTCGACCCAGCGGGCGACCGCGGTCTTCAGCCCGGAGAACGAGAAGTCCGCCGTGCCATCACGGTACTTCGACCGGGGGAAGGAAACGGCACTCGGGTCGCCATCGCGCGCCGCCGCGTCGATCGGCGGGCCGCCGGGGAACGGCAGCCCGAGCAGCCTCGCCACCTTGTCATAGGCCTCGCCCGCCGCGTCGTCGATGGTCGCGCCCAGCGGCATGATATCGCCCCCCAGATCGCGGACAACCAGCAGCGAGGAATGCCCGCCGGAGACCAGCAGCGCGATCGCCGGCGTCGGCAGCGCCCCGTGCTCAAGTTGGTCGACGGCGATGTGCGCGGCCAGGTGGTTCACCCCGTACAGCGGCTTGCCGAGCGCGAGCGCGTACGCCTTGGCCGCGCAGACCCCGACCAGCAGCGCGCCGGCCAGGCCAGGACCGGCCGTTACCGCGATGGCGTCTACCTGGCTAAGCGTCACGTTCGCGGTGGCCAGGGCCCGCTCCACGGTCGGGATCATCGCCTCCAGGTGCGCACGGCTGGCCACCTCGGGCACGACACCGCCGAACCGGGCGTGCTCGGCAACGCTCGACGCCACGGCGTCGGCCAGCAACTCGTGTCCGCGCACCAGCCCGACGCCGGTCTCGTCGCACGACGACTCGATGCCAAGCACCAGCGGCCCAGACCTGCTCGACACGGCTATCAGCGCTCCTGTCCGGTCAGGGCGCGCCGCATCACCAGCGCGTCGGCGCCAGAGGGCTGGTAGTAGCCGCGCCTGATCCCGAGCTCGGTGAACCCGTACCTTCGGTAAAGCTGCTGCGCGCGGACATTGTCCGTGCGCACCTCAAGGAAAAGTTCCGTGCAGCCGCGCCTGATCGCCTCGGCCATCAGCGCTTCGAGCAGGGCCGAGCCGATGCCCTGGCCCCAGTGGCCGGTCGCCACCGCGAGGGTCACCACGTCGCCCTGGCCGCCGACGCCGAGCAAGCCGCCGTAGCCGACGATCCAGATCCCCGTCGTGGCGACCAGGTAGTACCGCGACCAGGGCTGCTGTGCGAGCTCACCGGCCAGCATCTGCATGGTCCACGCCTCGTCGCCGAACACCGCTTGCTCAAGCTCGACCACCTCGGGCAGGTCGGCGGTAGTCATCAGGCGCATCGCTACGCTCACCTCACCGCCCTCGCGGAGTGACCCGCTTGGGCTTGCCAGGTTCTCTGGCGTCAGGGCGGCGCAGGTACAGGGGCTCGGCTGGGCTCGGCGGCAGCCCGCGAGCGATGCGATCGGCCGCGATGCTGGCCAGGTCGGCCGCATGGGGGTAGCGCGGGCTCGATGACCTCGCCGAGGTCTGGGTACAGCCTGGGTCCCTCGCCGGCGACCGGATATCCGCCTGGCAGATCGGCTGGCAGGCTGACCTGCCGGACCGGCCAGTCGCTCGCCATCGGCGGCGTAACGAGCCCAGTAGACCTCCCGGCGCCTGGCGTCGGTGGCCACCAGGAACTCACGGCCCGCGGCCGAGTGCCGCGCCCGCGCGGCGATGACGTCGAGCGTGCACACACCGTGCACGGCCAGGCCCAGCGTGCTGCCGAACACCCGCGCGGTGACCAGCCCGGCCCGCAGGCCGGTGTAGGGACCTGGACCGACCCCGACCGCGACCGCCGTCAGGTCAGCCGGGCGTCGCGCCGGCGCTGGCGAGTACCGCCGCGATCGCCGGGGCGAGCAACTCACCGTGATGCCTGGCGTCGACCGGACGTCTGGTGCGCGACGACTCCGCGCCCGTCGTGCAGCGCGACGGTAACGGCGGGGGTGGCGGTGTCGAAGGCGAGGATCAGCACGGTTTATCAGCCTAGTCATCCGGCGCCGCCGTCCAGCCGGCCAGGAGCGGACCGGTCAGGGGTCAGGTGATGGCTGGCTGGCCGCTCACCGCGGCCGCCGTGGTGCGCGCGGCGGCCCGCGCGTAGCCCTGCAGCTGCGGGATCGAGACCGGGCCGAAACCGCTGCCCACGCTCGCCCACAGCTTGACGGTGATCAGCACGTTGTGCACCCGCACCAGCACGATGACCAAGTCGGTCTTGGAGCCCTGGCGGAAGTACCTGCACGGCGCTGAGTGCCTCGCTGCCAAGCCCGGACACAGGCCTGATCGTGAGCGGGTGGCGCGGGCGAGTGCTTGGGCGGCGTCGCCAGCTCCTGCCTGGTCAGCCCGAACGTGTATGTCGCGTAGCTTGTAGCGCTGCCGTTGCCGGGAGCGATCAGGCTCGGCGTATACGCCTGAATGATGACGTCCAGTTCGCGGAACGTCGGCTTGGCGTCCAGCGAGAACGTGCATTCGCTCTTCGTCGCCGCGGCGAACGTCTGGACCTTCTTGTTCGGCTTGCCGTTCAGGTACGTGCTCAGCGAGGACGGCGCGAGCACCTGGCACGCGTTCGGCACGGTGCGTGAATTCGCCCTTCAGCAAGGTCGTGACGTAGGTGTGGGCGTGGCGCGCTTGGCTCGGTCAGGTAGTAGACGGCGACGGCGATGACCGCCGCTACGGCAACAACCGATCCCCATGTGGTGAGCCGCCGCCTGGACCGCCTGCGCCTGGTAGCCGCGGCCCGGCTGCGGCCGGGCCGCCGACCGCTGCCGCCGCTGCGCGCCGACCTGACCGGGCGCGGTTCTTCCGCGGCGATCTCGGGAGCGGCCGGCTCGGCTTCTGCCGTTCTCGTTGCCCGGCGGGCAGGCCGCATCGGCTCGATGCCGCCTGGAATCGCCCACGGCGGCAGATCCGAGTCGACGTCCGAGCCCGGTTCGAAGGCGCCGAGCACCTGCCAGCCGTCGTTACGCGGCTCCTGCGCGCTCCTCGGCCGGCCTGGCCGACCCGAGGGACCGGCCTGACCCGGATGGCCAGTGTGACCAAAGTGGCTATTGCGACCAGGTTGGCGTGGCGGGTAGCCCTGCTCAGTCACGGCGCCTCCCTGGCGGCTTAGCACCACGCGATTCAACTGCATCTGGAATTTTAGAAGTTTAGTCTTCCGAAGCCCGCTTATGAGCGACAGTCAGAACAATGGGACGGCATTCCAGCGAGCACCATGCGGCGCCAGCGTCACCAGCCTCGGTTCGTCGCCCTCGGGGTCGGCGTTCTCCCCGGCCGGAGCCCACTCGATCGTGATCTGCAGGTGGCTGGCGGCCAGGTCTTCGACCAGGCCCTCGCCCCATTCCACCACGGTGACGCTATGGTCGACGTCGGCGTCGAGGTCCAGGTCGTCGATCTCAAGCCTGCTGCCGAGCCGGTACGCGTCGGCGTGCACGAGGTCGGGTCCGCCGCGCAGAGACGGGTGCACGCGCGCGATCACGAAGGTCGGCGACGTGATCGGCCCGCGTACCCCCAAGCCGGAGCCGATGCCCTGAACCAGCGTCGTCTTGCCGGCGCCCAGCGGGCCGGTCGAGCACGACGAGGTCACCGGGCTGGAGCAGCCCTGCCAGCCGGGCGCCGAGCGCGCGCATCTGCCTGCGCTCCTGACACGACAATCGGCACGCGGCCGGAGGGCGCCTGGCTGGCTGCCAGTCTCAGCTGTCTATCCAGACTCACTCATGCCTATCCCGCTGGCGGCGTCTTCGGCCAGGGCGCGCGACACCAGCTTGGCGATGGCCTCGTTGACCTCCTCCGGGCGCTCGAGAATGACGACGTGACCGGCGCCGTGCGATCTTGACCAAGTCGGCGCCGCGTATGGCCGTGGCGATCTCGTCAGAAAGGCGCGGATCGACCAGCCGGTCCTTGTCGCCGGCCAGCACCAGCACCGGGATGCCGCTCGAGCACCTTCAGCGCGCGCCGCTTCTCGTGGCCGACCAGCGCGACGTAGAAGTCGGCGATCACGTCGATCGGGGTCGCCCGGATGATCCGCTCGAGGAAGTCCACCACCGTCGGGCTCATCTTGGGGTCGCCGAACGCCAGGTGCCTGGTGCCGAGGAAGGCGATGTCGCTGGCCGACTGCCGGCTTCGCTCGACCACGTCGGCGATCCTGCCCTTGGACGCGCCGGTCATCATCGACGGCATCGCCAGCCTGCACGGCCGGGCGCAGCGGCGCGGGCAGCCAGCTCACCGGGTCGACCGTCGCCGCGGCCGTGGAGATCAGCGCCGCGCCGATGACCTTGCTGCCGAACAACTCAGGATGCTGGTCGGCGAGCGCCATCACGGTCATCCCGCCCATCGAGTGGCCGACGAGCACTACCGGCATGTCGCCTGGCGCCGTCGCCATCAGCACCTCGTGCAGGTCGGCGCCTAGCTGGTCGATGCTGACCAGCTCAGGGTCGGACCGCCCCGACCGGCCGTGGCTGCGCTGGTCCCGGAACACGCACCGGGCGCTGCCGCAGAACCCGGCCCGCTGGTAGTACCAGACGTCCGCGTTGAGCGCGTAGCCGTGGCAGAAGATGATCGTGACCGGCGCGTCCGGCGGACCGCAGAGCTGGACATGCAGCGGCAGGCCGTCATCGGCCCGCACGGTCATCTCCTCGCCGTACGCGTCGCCGAACGGCTCGCCGGCCGCCGGGTCGGGGCGCAGCCTGATCCGGCCGACCGCGATCTTCTCGGCCATGACCACGGCACCGGCACCGGCGGCAACCGCGCCAGCGGCCAGTCCGGCTACCCCAGAGAGCCGACGCCAGTTGACCATCTAGCCCCGCCCCTCCCGCCCTACCCGCCGTTGGCTGCCATGACGGGAGCCTCAGTGCCGACCCTGGGGGGACGCCCCCCGGAACCCCCCGAGGTGGCCAGGTCGGCCGACCTGGCCACCGGGAGGTCAGTTACTCCACAGTAGCTTCTCGGGAATCTTCCCAGTAAACCTCGTGACGATGTCGTAGGAAAGCGTGTCGAGCAGGTCGGCCCACTCCTGCGCGGTCGGCTCACCGTGGTCACCGGGGCCGAACAGGACGACCTCGTCACCCGTCTCGATCGCCGGCGTCGTGGGCGTCGATCACGGATTGGTTCATGCAGACCGTGCCGCTGACCGTCAGCCGTCGGCCGCGGACGAGGACCGGGGCGATGTTCCGCCCGTTGCGCGGTATCCCTTCGTTGTAGCCGAGCGGGATCAGCCCGAGCGTGGTCGGTCCGCTGGTGTGATACCGATGCCCATAGGAGACGCCGATGCCCCCCGGGCACCCTTTTCACCTGAACGAAGATGAGTACGTACGGTCATGGCTGGCCTCAGCCAGTCGGGAGGCCCCCCGGGCAGGTGCAGAGCCCGGTCACGCCGCCGCCCGGCCGCACCAGGTCGAACCAGGTGTCGGGCCTGGTGAGCAGCGCCGGGGTGTTGGCCAGGTGCCGGACGAGCGGCCTGACGCCCGCGCGACGCGCCCGATCGAGCGCGGCGCGGAACGCCTCTAGCTGCGCGTCGACCGACGGATGGCCGGGCATGTCGGCGCAGGCCAGGTGCGACCAGATGCCGATGATCTCGCACCGGCCTCGGCCTCCTTCTGCGCCAGCGCGGTGGCGAGCACCTCGGGCCACTGCGCCATCGTCGCACCGCCCCGGCTCATGCCCGGTGTCGACCTTTAGGTGCAGCCGCGCGGGCCGCCCGACCGCATCGGCGGCAGCGGCGATCTGCCGCACCAGGCGCGGCGTGACCCGGCGCTGAGGTCGACGCCGCGCGCGATGGCGTCGGCGTGCGGCGCGTCGGGCGCGGCGAGCAGGCAGAGCATCGGCACCGTCGATGCCGGCATCGCGCAGCGCGACGGCCTCGCCGACCTGGCCGACGCCCAGCCAGGTCGCGCCGCCGGCCAGCGCCGCGGTCGCGGTCGGGATCAGGCCGTGCCCGTAGCCGTCTGACTTCACGACCGCCATCACCTCGGCGCCGCCGGCGTGCTGATGCAGGGCCGCTACGTTCGACCTGATCGCGGCGAGATCGATTATCGCCTCTGAGTGCCCGTCCATGGGCTTCAAGTGTGCCAGCACGGCAGGGACTACTCCGCTTGCCTATGGGCGGGTCGGCTCGCAGCACGGACCCCGGAGGCGAGCGGCAGGCACTGACGCGGCTAGGGTACACCCATGGCCGATCTCATCCCACGTCAGGTCCTCTTCGGAAACCCAGAGCGGGCCATGCCGCGGCTGTCGCCGGACGGCACCAATCTCGCCTGGATCGCGCCGCACGAGGACGTGCTGAACGTCTGGCTGGCGCCGGTCAGCCCGGCCAGCCGGTGTCGACCTCGACCAGGCCACGGTGATCACCGACGACAAGGACCGCGGCATCAGGACCTTCGGCTGGGCGCACGACAACCGGCATCTGCTCTACCTGCAGGACACCGGCGGGGACGAGAACTGGCGGCTGTACGACGTCGACATCCAGACGATGCAGCGCCGTGACCTGACCCCGTTCGACGGAGTGCAGACGCAGATCGTGGCCTTGGAGCGGGATTTCCCCAACGACGTGCTGATCGGCCTGAACAAGGACAACCCGGAGCTGCACGATGTGTACCGGCTCGACCTGGTGACCGGCGAGCTGACCAAGGAAGTCGACAATCCCGGCTTCCTCGGCTGGCTCGCCGACTCCAAGATGGTCGTCCGCGGCGCGTTCGCGCCTGAGCCTGACGGCGGCTTGCGCGTGCTGGTACGGGACGGTGTCGCCGACCAGAGACGACTGGCGGCTGCTCAAGGACGATTCCGGCCGACGACGCGCTGACCACCGACCCGGTGGCGTTCAGCGCCGACGGCGCGGTCCCTGCTGATGATCACCTCGGTCGGCGCCGAGACCGCCAGGCTGATCAGTGTCGACCTGGCCACCGGAGCCGAGGAGGTGCTCGCCGAGGACCCGGTCGCCGACGTCAGCGGAGTGCGGCTCGATCCGCGACACCAAGGACCGCAGATCGTCGTCGTGCTGAAGGACAGGTCGGAGTACATCGTGCTCGACCCGTCGGTCGCCGACGACGTGGCCGCGATCCGCGCGCTGCATCCCGGCGACCCGGTCTTCTCGAGCGCCGATCGACGCCGACGCGACCTGGCTGGTGGCCTTCACCAACGACGCCGGGCCGGTGCCCTTACTTCGCCTACGACCGGGCGACCAGGACCGGCAGGTTCTTGTTCGAGCACCAGCCCCTGCTGTCGCAGTACACGCTGGCGTCTGATGGAGCCGTTCACCTACACCGCGCGCGATGGCCTGACGATCCACGGCTACGCGACGTTCCCGCCCGACGGCGAGCGGTCCGGGCTGCCGACCGTGCTCAACGTGCACGGCGGCCCGTGGGCCAGGGACGTCTGGGGCTATCGACCCGACGCGCAGTGGCTGGCCAACCGCGGCTACCTGTGCGTGCAGGTCAACTTCCGCGGGTCGACCGGCTACGGCAAGTCGTTCGTCAACGCGGGCGACCGCGAATGGGGCGCCAAGATGCAGGACGACCTCACCGACGCGGTCGCGGTACGCGGTGGCGCAGGGCTGGGCCGACCCGAAGCAGGTCGCGATCTACGGCGGCTCCTACGGCGGCTACGCGGCGCTGGCCGGCGCGACGTTCACGCCCGGACGTGTACTGCTGCGCGGTCGACATCGTCGGGCCGTCGAACCTCAAGACGCTGATCGAGACCGTCCCGCCGTACTGGGCGCCGATGATCGCGCAGTTCCACCGCCGGGTCGGCGACCCGGCGGTCGACGAGGCGTTCCTCTGGTCTCGATCGCCGCTGTCGCGGGCCGACCAGATCACGATCCCGCTGCTGATCGCCCAGGGCGCGAACGACCCGCGGGTCAAGCAGGCCGAGTCCGAGCAGATCGTCGCCGCGCTGTCGGGCCGCGGACATCCCGTCGAGTACATGCTGTTCCCCGACGAGGGCCATGGCTTCGCCAAGCCGGATAACCGGATGATCTTCTACGCGGCCGCGGAGAAGTTCCTCGCCAGGTATCTGGGCGGCCGGGCCGAGGAGTAGCCGGCCAGCCCTGCGGTAGCCCAGCAGCCGGCCCTCCTAGCTCGACACCAGGCAGCCGGTGCTCTGACCGCTTTGCGGGAACGCCCGGGCCAGCGCGTCGGCGATGTCCTGGCCGCGGTGCTTGTAGCCGAGCGAGGTGAAGTGGATCCCGTCGGAGATGTACCACTTGGTGCGCACCTCGGCGGCCCAGTTGAAGACGCGCATGTTCGGGTACATCGCGCAGGCCTGCAGGAGCGTGCGGTCCCAGCGAGCCATGTTGGCCTCCGCGTACGGCCCGCTGACCAGCAGAGACTTCACGTTCACCCACATCACCGGCTCGCCGTGGGTCGCCGCCATCATCCGCTTGATCCGGAACATCAGCGAGTAGTTCGATCCAGCCGCCACGTCGGCGGTGTCGTTGGTGCCGAGCGCGATCACCCAGCAGCCGCTGAAGCCGCCGCGGATGATCGCCTTCGCCGCGTTGTAGCCGTTGACCTGGCCTGGCAGCACCTCGACGACCGACCGGGCGCCTGAGACGTCGGTCACCACGGTCTGCGCGCCGACGTCTTCGTACCTGGCGACGATCCGCTCTTTCGGGTTCGGCAGGTAGTCGGCCGAGACCAGGCCGTCTGAGGTGGAGTCGCCGATGTGCGCGACGGCGCGGCACGAGGTGCGCAGCGGTGCGTTCCGGGTTGGCCACGGATCCGGTGCGGACTTGCCGTGCGTTCCCTGGACGGCCGACGCCTTAGCTGCCTTAGGTGCCTGTGCGGTTGACTTGGTCACCGGGAGTTGCAGGGATCCTGCCGCCAGCGCGGGGCCAGCGCTGGCCTGGCCAGCTGGCGCCCGGAGCGCGCCGGACAGGCCGACGCCGGCCACGACCAGCACGCCGGTCACCCCCGCGGTCGCGGCCAGCCCGCCAAACGTCGTCACGTTGCCGAGCCCGTATGCAGTTCCTGCTCGAGTCCGCGACCCGGCGGCGCGGGCCCGGGCCCAAAGCCGTTCGATCGCGCCGTGCCTGATCGGCTCCTCGATGAACCGCCACGACAGCGCGGCGATCACCACGACGACGGCGACCTGGACGGCGGCCCTGGTCAGGCTGGGCTTTGAGTTCGCCGGCGTGGTCAGCACGATCACCGGATAGTGCCACAGGTAGATGCCGTAGGAGCGGACGCCGATCCAGCGCAGCGGGCGCCAGCCGAGCGCCAGTCCGACCAGGGTGCCAGGGCACGCGGCCGTCGCGACGACGGCCGCTGTCGCGACGGAGAGCAGCACCAGGCCGCCCTGGTAGCCGAACGCCGAGTACTCCCCCACCCGCCAGATCATCACGCCGATGACGGCGAGGCCAGCCATCCCGGCACCGTCGAGCACGGCGCGGCCGACCCGGCCCGGCGAGATGGCCCGTCCAGTCGGCAACACCAGCGCCAGCATGGCGCCGATCAACAACCCGAACGCGCGGGTGTCGGTGCCCTCGTACACCCTGGTCGGGTCGACGCCGGGGGTGTACAGGTGCGCCATCGCGAAGATCGAGGCGAGGGTCAGCGCGGCAGCGGGCAGGATCAGCCAGCGCGGCACGGGCCTGCGGGGGCCAGCACCGCGGGGGGATCCGGGGGGTCGTCCCCCCGGGCCAGCACCGCGGGGGGATCCGGGGGGTCGTCCCCCCGGGCCAGCACCGCTTGCTCGGCGGAGCAGCAGCAGACCGCCGATCAGCAGGAGCGGCCAGAGCAGGTAGAACTGCTCCTCGACCGCCAACGACCACAGGTGGTCAAGCGGCGCGGGCGGCGCGAACCGAGCGAAGTAGGACTGCTTCTTGGCGATCAGGTACCAGTTGCTGAAGTACCCGGCCGCCGCGCCGACCGCACCGCGCAGGCTGGCCAGCCTCGCCCGGTCGGCGAGCGTTATCCACGCGGTCACCACGGCCAGCATCACGAACAACGCGGGGAGCAGCCGCCGCGCCCGGCGGAGCCAGAAGTCCCCTAGCTTGATGCTGCCCTTGCTTGACCACTGCTCGATCAGCAGGCTGGTGATCAGGAAACCGCTAAGGGTGAAAAATATGCCCACGCCAAGCAAGCCACCAAAGGCCCATGCCGAATTGCTCGTGGAACGCGATGACGGCCAGCACCGCCAGCGCGCGCAACCCGTCGAGACCGGGCATGTAGCGCTGGTGAGAACCTACGGGCTTCGGCATGTTCCCCCCTAGTCGCGGCCGTCTCGCGCCGATCAGGCGAGACCTAGTTCCGCGGGCAGGGGTGAACTACCCGGAGTGATTTAACGGCTACATATCATTGTTGGCAAAGATTTAGTAGCGGAATGCGCGGGCGTCGTGCCTGCTACTTGACTATGTCGCCGTTGCTAAGCCCGCCGCGCGGAAAGGCCCGGGCGAGCGCGTCGGCGATCGCCTTGGCGCGTACGGCGCAGCCAGCCGAGGTGTAATGAATGCCGTCGGGCAAGAACCAGCCCGGCCGCGCCACTGAGGCCCAGTCGAATATCCGCATGTTCGGGTATTTGGCGGCGGCCTTAACGAGGGCCTTGTCCCACGCCCGTTCGTTAGGGCTGGCCCAGAAGCCAGTCGGTGTGGTGGTAACCGTGTTCACCCACATGACCGGCTGACCGTGGGCCACCGACATCATCTCGCTGATCCTGGCCGCGTAGCCGACCGCCGAACCGTTGGCCACGTCCGCGGCGTCATTGGTGCCGAGCGCGAACACCCAGCAGCCGCGATACCCGGCCGCGCTCCAGGCCCTGGCCACGTTGTAGCCGTTGACCTGGCCGGGCAGGGCCTCGACAACCGAGCGACCGCTTGAGGCATCGACGCGAAGGTGCTTGACGCCCACGGCCGCGTACCGGGCGGGCAGTCGCTGCGCCGGGTTGGGCAGGAAGTCCGGCGAGATCAAGTCGACCGAGATCGAGTCGCCGATGTGCGCCACCGACCGGCACGAGGTTCGCAGGCCGGCGAGCCGGCCGACGGTGCGTTCGTGTCGTTGGTGGCGCGGTTCGTCGCGGGCGTGGCGTTCGTGGCGTTCGTGGCGGGCGGGCCTGACGGCGTTGAGCGAGCTTGCCGGGTGCGACTGCGGTGCCGGGTGCGCCTGAGGGGCCGTCGGCCCGGCCGCCTCTGCGACGGCAACTCCGGCAATCGTGCCGGCGAGCGCGACCCCAGAGACCGCCGCCAGCGCCACCCGGCGACGGGCAGTACGCCAAGCACGCATGGAGAAACTCCGTTCGAGGGGGTACAGCCAACGAACCATGAACGCTGTCACACACAGTAGTCATTTCGTGACTCAAATCACAGCCTGTGACCCTGCTAGCCGCCCCAGAACCCCAACGCCGGTCCGTGGCCGGTGTTCGCCCGCAGCGTGGGCCCCTAGCTGTCGCTATGGCAGCAGCGTGGGCCCCTAACTGCGGCTGACCGCTCCGCCCGCCCGCGCCGTAGGCCCAGCTGGTGCCCCGTACGGCGGCGTTGGACCGTTGCTGTAGTTGCGGAGGCTAGGCTGCTCGGGTGGATCGGCCTTACGTGCTGCTTAGCTGCGCTATGTCGATGGACGGGTACATCGACGACGCCAGCGATGTCCGATTGGTCCTGTCCGGCCGCGAAGACCTCGACGAGATCGACGAACTCAGGGCAGGATCGGACGCGATCTTGGTCGGCGCCGGGACAATCCGGGCCGACAACCCCCGCCTGCTGTTGCGCTCGCACGAACGCCGGGCGGCCAGGATCGCCCGGGGGATACCCCCAAACCCGGCGAGGATCGTGCTCACCGCCAGCGGTGACCTGGACTCTTCGGCGCGGATTTTCACCTCGGCCGACGCCGCGCGGATCGTCTATGCCGCGACTCCAGCCGTGGCCGACCTCAGCGACCGCCTCGCCGAACGAGCCGAGATCGTCGACGCCGGCGAGCCGCCCGACCTCACCGCAGTGCTCGCCGACCTGGCCAGCCGGGGGATCACCCGGCTGATGGTCGAAGGCGGCCGTTCGATCCACACCTCTTTCCTGACCAACGGCCTGGCAGACGAACTACGCCTCGCGATCGCGCCGTTCTTCGTGGGTGACTCGGCTGCGCCGAGGTTCGTCGGCGACGGCCGCTTTCCGTGGCGGCCGGGCGTTCCGGCCACGCTCACAGAGGTCCGTCAGGTGGGCAACGTCGCCGTGCTCACCTACCGGCTCGCGCCGCACTTACCTCAAGCGGCACGGACCTCAAGCGGCACGGACGAGCCTGATCGCCTCGGGTAGCGCGGTCAGGATATCGACGGCGCCGATCGGGGCATCTCTAGCCGCCAGGCGCCCGGCCAGCCCGTGCAGGAACGCGCCCGCCGCGGCCGCCCATCCGACCGGCTGCAAGCCCTGCGCCAGCAGTGCCCCGGCCAGTCCGGATAGCACGTCGCCGGACCCGGCGGTGGCAAGCCACGGCGTGCCGGTGGCGTTCACAGCCACGGGCTCAGCAGCATCCGGGCTGGCCACCACCGTCGTCGAGCCCTTGAGCAGCACCGTCACCCCGAGCTCGGCCGCAGCCCGCCGGACGTGCTCAAGCCTTCGGGCCTCGATGTCGTCGGGGTGTGCGTTCAGCAATCTAGCCAGCTCACCAGCATGCGGGGTGATCAGCGTTTCGGCCCCGGCCGGCCGGGACAGCAGGTCCTTTCGGCGGCTGAGCACCGTCAGCCCGTCGGCGTCGACGAGCACCGGCAGCGAGGTCGCCAGCACGGCGCCGAGGAGAGCCACCGCCTCGTCACCGGTGCCTAGGCCGGGCCCGGCGACCCAGGCCTGGACCCGTCCCGCTGACTGGATCGCAGCGACCGGGTTAGCCGGGTCTATCACGGTCAGTACGGCCTCAGGCCAGTGCTGCCTGACCACCTCGACCGCATGCCGGGCGGACACGAGCCGCACCATGCCAGCGCCGCCGCGGACCGCGCCGCCAACGCTCAGAACTGCGGCCCCGGTGTACTTCTCGCTGCCCGCGAGGACGCCGAGCACGCCGCGCCGGTACTTGTTCGACTCGGCGCCCGGTTCCGGCAGCATCGCGCCCACGTCGGCGGACTGGAGCGCGACCGCGGCGGGAGTCTGGGCCAGATGCGGTCCAAGCCCGATGTCGACGAGTTCGACGATGCCCGCGTAACTGGCTCCTGGGTCGACCAGCAAGCCGGGCTTGACCGTACCGAACGCGACGGTGACGTCGGCGCGAATCGCCGATCCCGCGACTACGCCGGTGTCGGCGTCGACGCCGCTCGGCAGGTCGGTGGCCACGACGATGGCACCGTCGTCAGCCGCGCGCCGGGCCAGGCTGGCCAGCGTCGCGGCCGGCTCGACGCAGACCGCCCCGGCCGCCGATGCCGAGGATGCCGTCGAGAATCAGGTCGGCGGCCGCGATGACCGGCGGCACGGATCGGTCGGCGGCAGACACGAGCCTGCCGCCCGCCGACAGCACCGTGGCCGCGCCGCCGTCGTGCAGATGGCTACCGACCTGGACGGCGGTCACCTGGGCACCCCTGCCAGCGAGTCTGGCGCCCGCATAGAGCGCGTCTCCCCCGTTGTCTCCCGTGCCGGCCAGCACCACCACACGAGAGCCGTAGACGCGACCGAGCAGCCTGGCGCAGGTAGCGGCCAGGCCGGCCGCGGCTCGCTGCATCAGCGCGCCATCGGGCCCGGTAGCCATCAGGGCGTGCTCGGCCGACCGGACGTCAGCGACCGCATGGGCTTGTCTCATCGGCTTGCCGCCAGTTACTCGACGGTGACCGACTTGGCGAGATTGCGGGGCTGGTCGACGTCGTGTCCCTTAGCGTCGGCAAGCTCGCAAGCGAATACCTGCATCGGCACCGTCGCCACGAGGGGTTGCAGCAACGGCGGCACCACGGGCAACTCGATCAGCGTGTCGGCGTACGGCGCCACCTTGGTGTCGCCGCGCTCGGCGAGCACGATCGTGCGCGCGCCGCGCGCCCTGATTTCGGAGATGTTGGAGACGATCTTGTCGTGCAGCACCGGCAGGTCGCCGGGCGGCGGCACTACGATGACGACCGGCAGGCCCGGCTCGATCAGCGCGATCGGCCCGTGCTTAAGTTCGCCCGCCGCGAATCCTTCGGCGTGCATGTACGCCAGTTCCTTGAGCTTGAGCGCGCCCTCAAGCGCGACCGGGTAGCCGACGTGCCGACCGAGGAACAGTACGCAGCGCTCGTCGGCGAGTTCCCTGGCCACGTCCCTGACCGGGCCCATCCGCTCAAGAACCTCTTCGACCGCGTTCGGCATGTCATGCAACTGGTCAAGTACAGCCGAGATCTCGCTCGGGGACATGCTGCCCCTGACCTGGGCCAGGTAGAGCGCGACCACGTTGCAGGAGATCAACTGGGTCAGGAAGGCCTTAGTCGACGCGACGGCCACCTCGGGCCCCGCGTGGGTGTACACCACGGCGTCGCTCGCCCTCGGAATCGAGGAGCCCTTGACGTTGCAGATCGCAAGCACGCGCGAGTGCTGCTCGCTGGCATGCCTGACCGCCATCAGGGTGTCGAGCGTCTCACCGGACTGAGAGATCGCGATGACCAGTGTCGAGGAGGTCAAGATCGGGTCTGAGTACCTGAACTCACTCGCGAGCTGCACTTCGCAGGGAATCTTGGCCCAGTGCTCGATCGCGTACTTGGCGATGAGACCGGCGTGGAACGCGGTGCCGCAGGCCAGCACGACGATCTTGTCGACACCGCGAAGCTCGTCGTCGGACAACCGCATCTCGTCGAGCACTAGCTTGCGGTCCCCGCCCACCCGCCCTATGAGCGCATCGGCCACGGCGCGCGGTTGCTCGGCGATCTCCTTGGTCATGAACCACTTGAAGCCAGCCTTCTCGGCGGCTTCGGCGTCCCAGTCCACGACGAAGTCCCTGACTTGGGCCGGCGAGCCGTCAAAGTTCGTGACGTCCACCCGGCTAGCGCGGATCTCGGCGACTTGGTTCTGCCCGATTTCGGTAGCTTCCTTGGTGAACGAGATGAACGCGGCTACGTCGCTGGCCAGGAAGTTCTCGCCGTGACCGCGACCGACTACCAGCGGTGAGTTGCACCGCGCTCCGACCACGACCTCCGGGTCGCGCACGTCAACGGCTACCAGCGTGAACGTGCCGCCGAGGCGCTGGCAAACCACCCGCATCGCGCTAGACAGCGAGTCGTCCGTTGCTTCGGCCATCGCGTCTTCAAGCAGATGCGCGACAAGCTCGGTGTCGGTCTCCGAGGTCACCTTGTGGCCACGTTCCCTCAGTTCGGCGCTCAGTTCGGCGAAGTTCTCGATGATGCCGTTGTGCACGACCGCGAGGTTCCCGCCGCAGTCGGTGTGCGGGTGCGCGTTGGGATCGGTCGGCGCTCCGTGGGTGGCCCATCTGGTGTGGCCGAGGCCTACCGTTCCTGGCAGCGGCGGGCTTTGCGCCAGCGCTGAGGTCAGGTTCCCGAGCTTGCCCGCCCGCTTCTCCCAGGAGATTTTCCCGTCTGTCAGCACGGCAACGCCAGCCGAGTCATAGCCCCGGTACTCAAGCCTGCTCAGTCCCGCGAGCACGACGTCGAGCGCTTGCCGGTCACCCGCGTAACCCACGATTCCGCACATGGCTGTCAGGCTAGTACCTCGCCGCGTAGGCGGACGCAGCTCGCCGGCCTCGCGGACGATGTCGGCTAGGCGGTCGGCGACCTGCCGGGCCTGGCCGGAGTCGACGGACTCGACCATCACCCGGACGGCGGGCTCGGTGCCGCTTGGCCGCACCAGCACCCGGCCAGAGTCGCCAAGCTCGGCTTGAGCGACCGCCACCGCGTTGGTGAGCTTGCTTGAAACCGCCGCCTTGGCCTTGTCGACGCCGTGCACATTCACGAGCACCTGCGGGTACCTGGTCATGACCTGGGCCAATTCGGCGAGGCTCCGGCCGCTGACCGCCGCCGTGACCAGTAGCTGGACGCTGGTCAGCATCCCGTCGCCGGTGCTGGCGTGGTCGAGCATGATGATGTGACCGGACTGTTCGCCACCGAGCACGTACTTACCGTCAAGCATCGCTGCGATCAGGTACCTGTCGCCGACCGGCGTCTCGACGACGTCGATGCCAGCGTCGGCCATCGCCATCCGGAACCCGAGATTGGCCATCACCGTCGCGACAACCGTTCCGCCGGCCAGGCGACCCGATTCATTCAGCGCGAGCGCGAGAATAGCCAGGATTTGGTCGCCGTCGATCACGTCTCCTGACGCGTCAACGGCCAGGCATCGGTCGGCATCGCCGTCGTAGGCGATTCCCGCGTCCGCCGCGTGCTTGACGACCGCGGCCTTGAGCGCGCTGAGGCTGGTCGAGCCGCAACCTGAATTGATGTTGATCCCATCGGGCTCGACGCCGATGGCGATCACGTCGGCGCCGATGTGCTCAAGCAGGCGGGGAGCGAGTTGGTAAGCGGCGCCGTGCGCGCAGTCCACAACCACCCGCCAGCCGGCGAGCGGTCTAGCGGCGTCCGCCGGGTGGTCAGCTAGGACGCCCACCGTGCTGAGCAGATGCGCGAGATAACGCTCGGCCTCGTCGGCGCCTTCACGGATCCGGCCGAAGCCAGCCGCGGGCACGCCCAAGCCGTCGCCCGCCTGCGCCAGCTTCGCCATCGCGGTCTCGATCGCATCTTCGACCTCGTCAGGCAGCTTGAGCCCGCCCCGGGCAAAGAATTTGATCCCGTTGTCAGGCGCCGGGTTATGGCTAGCCGACAGCATCACGCCGAAATCAGCCGTGAGCGCGTCGGTCAGGTAGGCGACGCCGGGAGTGGGAATGACGCCGAGCCGAACGACGTCAACACCACTACCCGCAAGGCCAGCCACCACCGCGGCCTCGAGAAACTCGCCCGACACCCTAGGGTCACGCCCGACGACCGCCACCGGCCGCAAACGAGCATCACCGAGGACAGCGCCGCCGAGCACAAGGGCAGCCGCAGCCGCCACCCGCATCGCCAGCCGAGCATCGAGGTCGCGCCCGGCGACTCCGCGCACTCCGTCGGTTCCGAACAGCTGACCCATGGTTCCGCACCCCCGCAGTGACTGTCGTGACGCTTGCCGCAAGCCCCGTGCGTTAGCACAGTCAAGCACCGTGCGTTAGCACACAGCGCAACACGGCGAACGACGGCGGATCAGCGCTTGGAGTACTGTGGCGCCTTGCGAGCCTTCTTGAGGCCGGCCTTCTTCCGCTCCTTGATCCTGGCATCCCTGGTCAGGAAGCCAAGACGCTTGAGGGCTGGCCGACTTGACGGATCGACGAGGATCAGCGCCCTGGCGATGCCGAGCCGGAGCGCGCCCGCCTGACCAGTGACGCCGCCGCCGCTGATCCGGGCGACCACATCGAACTGGCCGTCGGCGCCCAGCGTGACCAGCGGTTCGCTGATGAGTTGCTGGTGGACCTTGTTCGGGAAGTACACGTCCATCGTCCGGCCGTTGATTAGCCACTGGCCGGTGCCAGGCATAACCCTAACCCGGGCCACTGCCTCCTTGCGACGGCCAGTGCCCAGCGCGTGGCCGGTCACTACTGGCTTACGCGCCGCCGGCTTCGCCGCCGTGCCGGCCTCGCCTGTCTCCGTCGTGTACTGCGACAGGTACTCGCCGCTCTCTTCGGTCTGGTCACTCTTGCCTTCGTCTGGCACGGCAGTGGGCTCAGCCACAGTGTCTTCCTCGTACTTCCTGATCGGCTCTGTGTGTGCGTCGGCTTATCTAGGTCGGGCCTACTGGGTGGCCTGCTGGGAGATCTGGATGATCTCAAACGGAACCGGCATCTGGGCCTGATGCGGGTGGTTAGGGCCGGCGTAGACCTTGAGCTTGCGAAGCATCTGCCTGCCCAGCGTGTTCTTCGGCAGCATGCCGCGCACCGCCTTGGTAACCGCCCGCTCCGGGTTCGTTGCCATCAGGTCACCGTAGGCGATCGACCGTAGGCCGCCCGGATAGCCGGAGTGCCGGTACGCGCGCTTGTCGGTAAGCTTGTTGCCGCTCAGCGCGACCTTAGCGGCGTTGACGATGATGACGAAGTCCCCGGTGTCGACGTGCGGTGCGAAGATCGGCTTGTGCTTGCCGCGCAGCAACCTGGCCGTGTGGCTTGCCAGCCGGCCGAGGACGACATCTGACGCATCGATGACATGCCACTGTCGTTGGATATCGGCGGCCTTCGGGCTGAAAGTGCGCACAGTCATGAGCCTTCGTGTTAGGTCCTGAGGTTGAGCCCCGCGTCTGGTCTATCGGCCTGGCACGGGATATCCGCAGCGCCGACGGCACACCAAGTGGCTGCAACACCGTGTCTCTGCAAACACCGTGTCTTGCAACACCGCGTGTTTGCAACCAAGTGTACGTAGCACCGAGCAGGCGCGCGGACGCGCCGACGCACATGGACGCCCCGCAAGGATACCGGCAGTTGCCATCCGTGGTCAAAAAGACGGCGCAATAACAGAGCCCGGCTCGGCTATTACCTCATCGCCAGCCCTCTCACCAGGGCTGTCAGCATGGTCAGAACGGTCGCAAATCAACCCGACCGGGCTCGCTGACCGCCGCAGAACGGTACGCTCACGGCATGCGGAATGCGGGTGACGGAACACCTGGCGGTTCAACAGGCCGTCGTCAGCGGGTGCCGGCTCCGGCCGGAACTGCCCGGCCGACGAGCAGCGGGGGTGCCTCGCTTTTTACTCCCGCCTACCGAGTGCGGCACGCGTCGGCGCCGAGCGTGCCAGAGCCGGACGGATACAGCCTTTCCTGGTCCGAACTTGACAAGCCGTCCCCGTCCTATCGGCAGTCCGATTCCCATCGAAATGCCAGCTACGAGTCAGGCACCGCCTCCGCCTGGACCGACGACCGGCCAGACGGCGGCTATAGCTGGATGACCGACGAGCAGGCCCCCGGGTCAAGCTGGCCAAGTTTTTCCGGCGACGGCGTCGCCGCGGGCGCCCCGAAGCCAGGCAACGCGATCCGCGGCCTTCCGCCCGTGCCCGACGAGCCATTGCCGATCTACCCGCCAGGACCATTCGCGGCCTGGAACCGGGGTGCCGCCGCCGCCGACCTGCTTGAGCCGCCCGGCCAAGGCCGCCCGGCCGTCCGCGAAGATCCGGCGCCCATGCTGGCCACGGCGACCATCACGCCCGATCAGTTCGATACCAATCACTCGATGCCGGCGATCAAGGATCCCGTGCTTACCCAAAGCCGAGCGGCGACTGGCCGCGGTCCGGCTACCGGTTCACGGACAGCCGCTCGTGCCAGCGCCGCCCAGCAGCGCGCGGCCACCCCGGCCAAGAACCGGACTCAGTCTGGCCACGGCACCAGGGGGACAGCGCGCTCCAAGAAAGGATCAAGGCGTCAGCCCGTACGGCTCGCGATCGGCACCGCGGCGGTGATCATCGTCGCGGTGGCCGCGATCCTCGTGATCAGCTCGCTCAGCAAGCCAGGCACGAAAGGAAGCGCGAACGACGCGAACAACAAGCCGAGCCGACCCAAGGTGTCGACCAGCCCGACGCCGACGGCGCCAGCAGGGAAGTGGCAGTACATCGGCACCCGGCTAACCGACCCGATACCGCTCTCGGAGCACGAGCTCTTCCCTGGTGCCTTCGTCACCGGTGGTGTCTATTTCCACACGACGATTCTCCAGGAAGGCAACAGCTGCCGCACCGCGCTGATCGGCGCCGCGATCCAGGCGGCCGTGAAGAAGGCGGGCTGCTCGCAGGTGCTGCGCGCCAGCTACGTCGCTCGCTTGGACAAGGCGATGGCTACCATCGGCGTCTTCAACTTGGCAACGTCGACCGGGGCGAGCGCCGCCGCGCTGCGCGCTGGGCGCGCTGAATTCGTCGGGGAACTGGCCGCGAAGAACGGTGTGACCAACCGGCTCGGTCAGGGCAGCGGCTTGGAAGAAGCCGTGGTTAAGGGCCACTACCTGGTCCTGGTCTGGGCCGAGTACATCGACCTGAGCGCACCCAAGACCGCCGCCCAGCGCGCGGCGCTGACCAGCTTCATGAATACGCTGGTCCAGACGACGGTCAACACCAGCCTCAGTTACCGGATGGTGGAAGGCAAGCCGACGCCGACGCGGACGGCGAGCCACTAGCCCCGCAAGCGCCTGGTCACAGCGGCCCGAGCGGCAAGCTGATCATCGGGTGGGTACCTGACTTCCTCTAGGCACAACGGGTACGCTGGAGCGACCCTGACGGCCGGATTCCTGACCCCGGCCGCGAGCACCTCGGCCATCCAGCCGACCGGCCGGCTTCCGTCGCCGACCGCCAGCAGCGCGCCAGTCAGCGCCCTGACCATGTTGTGACAGAACGCATCGGCGACCGTCGTGCCGACCGCTACTCCAGGCTCGGCCCACTGCCAGTCCAACCGCAGCAGTTCCCTGATCGTGCTCGCGCCCGGCCGTCGGCGGCAGAACGCGGCGAAGTCGTGCTCGCCCAGGCAGAAAGCCGCCGCCTCGTTCATCGCATCCAGATCAAGCTCGGTTCGGTGCCAGAGAGTGTCACGCCGGCGCAGCGGGTCGGCTAGCCGCTGATCGTCACAGACTCGGTAGCTGTAGCGACGCCAGAGCGCGGAGAACCGCGCATTGAACCCCCCGGCGACGGGCTCGATGGCATGCAGCCGCACGTCGTCCGGCAGCACTCTATTCAAGCGGCGCAAAGCATTCTCGGCCACTGCCGTCCACACTAGCTGGGCCACGTCCACATGGGCGACCTGGCCTGCGGCGTGGACGCCCGCGTCGGTCCGGCCAGCAACGGTCAGCGCAGGCGACTGCTCGGTCCTGAGCACCAGCCACAACGCGCGCTCGACCGTCTCCTGCACCGAACGCACGCCAGGCTGAGTCGCCCAACCGTGAAACTCCGAACCGTCATAGGCCAGGTCAAGCCGCAACCGCACCTGGTCCGGGCTTGCGTGGTCCGGCTGGGCCTCAGGGTTCGTCGGCTACTCTTCGTCGGCTCGGTCGGCCTCGGCCTTCGGCGCCTCGTCGTCGTGCTCAGCGTCGTCGGCCTCGTCCTCGCCGCTGGCCTCGTCCTCGCCACTAGCGTCGAGTTCGTCGCCGACCTCAAGTTCGGCGCTGTCCTCGGCTAGCGCGTCCTCATCCTCGGCGACATCGACCGGCTCGTCGGCGACAGCGGTAGCCGCGGCTGCCCTGCCACCGCGGCCGACGGCTGCGGGCTGCACCCGCCGGGCCCGGCGTCGCTGGGGCTTTGCCTCCGCTGCCTCTGTGACCAGTTCGATCACGGCCATCGCGGCGTTGTCGCCTTTGCGCGGGCCGATCTTGGTGATTCTGGTGTAGCCGCCATGACGGGTCGCGTAGCTCGGGCCGATCTCATCGAAGAGCGTCTTGACCACGGTCTTGTTGGTCACCACGGTCAGCACCTGCCGCCGGGCGTGCAGGTCACCCCGCTTGGCGAAGGTGATCAGCCGCTCGGCGACAGGCCGCAACCTGCGAGCGCGGGCCTCGGTCGTGGTGATCTTGCCGTGCTCGAACAGCGCCGTGGCAAGGTTCGCCAGCATGTGCTGCTGGTGCGCTGCGCTGCCGCCCATTCGGCGACCCTTAGTGGGCGTGGGCATCGAAAGACTCTCCTCGGTGTCCGATACTTAACCGGCAGCCGCCGGTTAGTACTCCTCGGTTTCGACGTAACTGTCATCGTCGTCGGCCCCGTAGCTGTCCGCAGCGGTTCCGGGGTCAAATCCAGGCGGTGAATCCTTGAGCGCCAGGCCCATGTCGACGAGCTTCTGCTTGACCTCTTCGATCGACTTGGCGCCGAAGTTGCGGATGTCGAGCAGATCCTGCTCGCTGCGGGCCACGAGCTCGCCCACGGTGTGGATGCCCTCGCGCTTGAGGCAGTTGTAGGAGCGGACCGTCAGGTTTAGCTCCTCGATCGGCAGCGCGAGGTCGGCGGCCAGCGCGGCGTCGGTGGGCGATGGTCCGATGTCGATGCCTTCGGCCTCCAGGTTCAGCTCCCTGGCCAGGCCGAACAGTTCGACGAGCGTCATGCCCGCGCTCGCGACCGCGTCGCGGGGGCGCATGCATGGCTTCGTCTCGACATCGAGGATCAGCCGGTCGAAGTCGGTCCGCTGCTCAACTCGGGTGGCCTCGACCTTGTAGGTCACCCGGAGCACCGGGCTGTAGATCGAGTCGATCGGAATCCGGCCGATCTCCTGGCCCGGCTGCTTGTTCTGGGACGCAGAGATGTAGCCTCGACCGCGCTCGACGGTCAGTTCCATCTCCAGCTTGCCCTTGCCGTTGAGCGTGGCGATTTGCAGTTCGGGGTTGTGCACTTCCATGCCTGCCGGCGGCGCGATATCGGCGGCGGTCACCACGCCAGGGCCCTGCTTGCGCAGGTACATATGCACGGGCTCGTCATGCTCCGATGAGACGACAAGCTCCTTGAGGTTCAAGATGATGTCGGTGACGTCCTCAGAGACCCCAGGAACCGTGGAGAACTCGTGCAGGACACCTTCGATCCTGATGCTGGTGACCGCTGCGCCGGGAATCGACGACAGCAGCGTGCGGCGGACCGAGTTGCCGATGGTGTATCCGAACCCCGGCTCGAGTGGCTCGATGGTGAACCGCGAACGGAACTCGCCGACCTGCTCTTCGGTAAGCGTAGGACGTTGGGCGATGAGCATTGTGCGATCCTTTCCGCCTGACCGCTATATGACAGGCGACTAGGGCTGGTGGCACCTCGCCACCAGGTGGCCTGGCCGGCCACCTCTCGGCTGGCCAGGTGGTGAAAGCTACTTCGAGTAATACTCGACGATTAGTTGTTCCTGGACGAGCGTGTCGATCTGCGCCCGGGACGGAAGCGTGTGTACCAGAATCCGCATCTTCGCCGGGATCACCTCAAGCCAGGAGGGCACCGTGCGCTCTCCGGCCTCGGCCTGCGCGACGATGAACGGCGTCAGTTCGCGGGACTTCGCAGCGATCTCGACGATGTCGCTCTCGCTTACCCGGTAGGAGGGAATGTCGACCTTCTTGCCGTTCACGAGCACGTGCCCGTGCCGGACAACCTGGCGCGCCATGTCCCGGCTCTTGGCGAAACCGGCCCGGTAGATCACGTTGTCCAGGCGGGCTTCCAGAATCTGCAGCAGCGCCTCACCGGTCTTACCCCGCGTCTTGGCGGCCTCGGTGTAGTAGTTGTGGAACTGCTTCTCCAAGATGCCGTAGATCCGCTTCGCCTTCTGCTTCTCCCTGACCTGGAGCAGGTACTCGCTCTCCTTCGGCCGGTTCCGGCCGTGCTCGCCTGGCGGGTACGGGCGGATCTCGATCGGGCACTTGGGCGAGTCGCACTTGGCGCCCTTCAGGAACAGCTTGGTCTTCTCGCGGCGGCAGCGCTTGCAGTCCGCACCGGTGTATCGAGCCACGTATAACCCCTCAGACCCTGCGCCGCTTGGGCGGGCGGCAGCCATTGTGCGGAACTGGCGTCACGTCCTGGATCGAGCCGACCTCAAGACCGGTCGCCTGGAGCGACCTGATCGCGGTCTCCCGACCAGAACCCGGACCCTTGACGAAGACATCGACCTTGCGCATGCCGTGCTCCATCGCGCGGCGAGCGGCCGACTCGGCGGCCATCTGCGCGGCGAAGGGAGTCGACTTCCTCGAGCCCTTGAATCCGACCTGCCCAGAGGAAGCCCAGGCAATCACGCTTCCCTGCGGGTCGGTGATGGACACGATGGTGTTATTGAACGTGCTCTTGATGTGAGCATGTCCGTGGGCGATGTTCTTTCTTTCCTTGCGGCGTACTTTCTTGACGCCAGTACGGCTCTTTGGAGGCATCCTGCTCTTCCACTCCGGAGGTGATCGGTCCGACCGGTGTTTGCGGCACCGTGGACTACTTCTTGCCGACCTTCTTCTTGCCGGCGACTGTCTTGGGCTTACCCTTGCGCGTGCGCGCGTTCGTCTGTGTGCGCTGGCCATGTACAGGCAGGCCGCGCCGGTGCCGCAGTCCCTGGTAGCAGCCGATCTCGATCTTCCGCCTGATGTCGGACTGCACCTCGCGCCGCAGGTCACCTTCGACCTTGTAGTTGGTCTCGATCCAGTCTCTCAGCCGGACAAGTTCGTCGTCGCTGATTTGGTGAACGCGAGTGTCGCCGCTGATCCCAGTCGCACCCAGCGTCTCGGTCGCGCGAGTCCTGCCGATGCCATAGATGTAGGTAAGCGCAACCTCAAGCCGCTTCTCGCGCGGCAGGTCGACGCCCACTAGGCGTGCCATCCCGGGCAACTCCCTTTCTTCTGGAGGTCTTTCGCGCCGCTCCGCGTCCTATTGCCCGTGGACGCGCCCCGGCCTCCTCCGGGGGCTATCCGCACGCCTTGACAGCGTGCGGATCGCGGTGCGTGTGCAATGCAGTTGTACGGGTGAATCCGGCGCTGCTAGCCCTGCCGCTGCTTGTGCCGCGGGTCAGAGCAGATCACCATCACCCGACCATGCCGGCGAATGATCCGGCACTTACTGCAGATCTTCTTCACGCTCGGCTTGACCTTCATCGGTAAGTCTCCCTAGGTACGCTAGAACCCAGCTAACAACCGCCAGCAGCCAGATCTAATTCCCGACCGTGGCAGCTGGTCCTGCGTGCCTATCGTCGTTACGTGTCTATCGTCATTACTTGTATCGGTAGACTATCCGGCCGCGACTCAGGTCATACGGACTCAGCTCAACGACCACACGGTCGTCCGGCAGGATCCGGATGTAGTGCATCCGCATCTTGCCGCTGATATGAGCGAGAACCTTATGCCCATTGTCGAGTTCGACCCGGAAGAAGGCATTGGGAAGTGATTCGACAACCGTACCCTCGATCTCGATGGCACCGTCTTTCTTGGGCATGTCCTCCGCGCTTCGCTGTTCTATCAGCCCGCCACCTGACGGGCTAACGTACTGTCGATCCGGTCTCGTCTTGTCGCACTGTCTTAGCTGCACTGTCTTAGCTGCACTGCACTGGCCAGCCGCTTACGCTGCTTCGCCCGGCAGCCGCCGCGGGCCAGAACAACATAGAAGCGAACTCATGGGTGCTTGCCCGTCACCAGCACGCGCTCTCGCGCAACTGCCGGACCCAGGCGATCCCATCGGAAAGCCAAACCCGCCGCACCGATCACCTCGGCACCAGACCGCAGGCCAGGCGACCAGAGGGACAGTACGACAGAAGACGGCTTTCCCGGGCCGTAGCAAGTGTACTTCAGCAAGCGCCTCAATGCGAACCCGGTCCCGCAGAGCCACCGGCGAGCCCCGGTCGTACCGCCTCCAAGGTCCGGCCGCGTCCCGGTTTAAGAGGATCGCGGACAATGGCGTCGGCGGCGCGGAGAGTTGTGGCGTATCGGGGATTGCTGTCGCCGGCTGGCGGCCCCGGCAGCAACATCGGCTCGCCCGGAACACGAAATGTCCCATCTGGGATAGTTTTACCGCCCGGCCCGGCGCATCGACAGCCGCCCAGACGGCACCCACCCTCCGAGCCGACGACGGCGAGTCTCCACGATCATGAAAACGCGGTTACCACGGAACCGCAGCCGCGTTATACGACAGCCACACTCCACGATCATGATCCGAACCTTGATCACGGAAACAAAACCGCGTTTCACCACCCCGGGTACAGCCCGCGAGGCAGTCACGACGCCAGCGGACAGCCGCAGCGGGCCAGCCACCCCGCCACCCCGAACCCACCGGGCCCCAAACAGCCGGAAAACCCCCGCACCATCTACACCACCGCACCAGCACCGGCCCGCCGATACCAATGGCAATGGTTGCTGTCGTTGGAGCGCGAACCGGACTGCAGCGTTGGACAGTCGCGGTAGTCGGGTGCGCAGCGCTGGACCCTAGCTACAGTTGGCCGCGGCAGGCCTCACCAACTCGGGCCGACGACGGACGACTTGGATTTTCCCGCCGCGTGGCTACCCCGCCGACGCCGCCCTCGCCCTCGCCCCGCCCTCGCCCCGCCGGCGCCCTCGCCCCGCCGGCGCCCCGCCGCCGCTCTCACTCACGCCTCGCCCGCGCCGCTCTCACTCCGGTCGTCGCCGCCCTCGATCTCCTCGCCTCGCAGGTCGCCCAGCTCACCATGGACAGCACCGCCGCCGCGCACGCCGCGGCGTCGGCCCGAGCCACTACCACTGCCGAGCGCCCCCGGACCCATGATCCACCGGCCGCCCATGATCGCGCCGATGGCGGCCATCCCGATTAGCGGCCAGCCGCCGGCGCTGACCGCCCAGAGCACAAAAGCGATCAGGAAGAGGACCGACCAGGAACCCCACGCGACCAGCCAGCCAGGCGAGAAGCGGCCGGACCACGCCACGCCAGAACCAGCGAGGCCGGAACCAATATCAGAACCAGAACCAGCTCGGCTCAGCACCGAAGCGGCCGGCAAGTCCGTGCTCACGACCCGGTTCTTCGGAAGCGATGCGGTCGGTAGCGGGTACAGGTCGATGGCGGGCAAATCGGCGGTTAGCCGGTCGAGTTCCTCGACGGTCTTGGCGTGGAATGACTTGTCGAGCCGCTCGACGAATTCCTCGGGGTCAAGCCGGCCGACCGCGTGATGCTCTCGTAGCAGGCGCGCGGTGCGGTCACGGTCATGATCGGACGCTCTGATACCGGACGACATCATGTCCCCCTCGCGCTGCCCGCGCTGGCGAGCTTGGCGAATCCGCTCTCACCGCCGTCGGCCGCGGTCAACACCCACGGTCCGTCAGCTGTGATCGCCACAGTGTGCTCGAAGTGCGCGGCCAGGCTGCCGTCAGCGGTCACCACGGTCCAGTCGTCTGCCAGCAGCCTGGTGCGGTGATCACCGAGCGTCAGCATCGGCTCGATCGCCATCGCCATGCCCTCGGTGAGCACCGGACCTCGGCCGGGCCTGCCGTAGTTGGGAACCGGCGGATCCATATGCATAGCCGAACCGATGAAGTGCCCCGTGTAGTCCTGCACGATCCCGTACCCGCCGCCGCCCGCCAGCGCACCGCCCGCCAGCGCACCGCTCTCCAGAGCGCTGGTCTGGACAGCGTGCGACACATCAGTGAGCCGGCCACCGGCGGCAACAGCCCCAATACCTGCCCACAGCGCCCGCTCGCAGGCCACGATGAGCGCCGTCGCCGGAGCGGAAATCTTGCCAACACCGACCGTCACCGCAGCGTCACCGTGCCAGCCGCCTACGATTGCGCCCGCGTCGATCGACAGCAGGTCGCCTTCGGCGAGCCTGACTCGCTCACTAGGGATGCCGTGCACGACCTCATGGTTAACCGACGTGCAGATCGTCGCCGGATAACCGTGGTACCCGAGAAACGACGGCTTCGCGCCAGCCGCCCGGATCACCTCAGCGGCGATCGCGTCGAGTTCGGCCGTACTGACCCCTGGCTCAGCGGCGGCAGTGACGACGCTGAGCACCTGCGCTACTACCAGACCAGCCTCCCGCATGGCGGCGAACTGCTCCGGTGACTTGATCTCGATCCCAGATCCTCGGCTAAGCCGCATAATCCACGCGCCTCCGCCTCCACGGTACCCCTGCATCGGGGCATGGCACTATCAGCGAACGAAGCGACGCAATGCCAGCAAGGCCCGGTCGGTGACATCATCGACCGGGCCGGTGGCGTCGATGCCGAGCAAGATACCTTCGTCGGCGTAGTACGAGATCAGCGGCTGCGTCTGCTGCTGGTACACCTCAAGGCGGTGCTTGATCGTCTCCTCGCGGTCATCGTCGCGCTGAAAGAGCTCACCACCACACTCGTCGCACTTGTCCACAACCGACGGCGGGTCGAACGCGATGTGCCAGACCCGCCCGCACTTCCGGCAGGTGCGCCGGCCGGACAGCCGCCTTATCACCTCGTCGTTGTCGATCACTAGCTCAAGCACCAGCTCTAGCCGCATCCCCCAGTCCGCCAGCATCTTCTTCAACGTCTCCGCCTGCGGCACGTTGCGAGGAAAGCCGTCGAGCAGAAACCCGGACCGAGCGTCGTCCTCGACCAGCCTGCTGGCGACCATCGCGATCGTAACCTCGTCCGGTACCAGGTCACCCCGGTCCATGAAGGCCTTGGCCTGGCGGCCAAGCTCGGTGCCAGCGCTCACGTTGTAACGGAAGATGTCACCTGTCGAGACTTTCGGAATCGCCAGGTGGGAGGCAATGAACTGGGCCTGTGTCCCCTTGCCCGCGCCGGGTGGCCCTACGAGGACGACTCGCACTACCTGAGGAAACCCTCGTAGTTACGCTGTTGCAGTTGGCTCTCGATCTGCTTGACGGTGTCGAGTCCGACGCCCACCGCGATCATGATGCTCGTGCCGCCCAGCGGGAACTGGTTGCCCGCGTTGACCAGCGCGATCGCCAGCATCGGAATCAGCGCGACGACGCCAAGGTAGATCGATCCGGGCGCGGTTAGCCGGTTGAGCACAAACCGCAAGTAACCCGCCGTCGGCCCGCCCGGCCTGATGCCAGGGATGAAGCCGCCGGATTTCTTCATATTGTCGGCGACTTCGTCGGGATTGAACGTGATCGATACATAGAAGTACGTAAACAAGATGATCAGGATGAAGAAGCTGATCATGTAGTACGGGTCATCGCCCCGGACCAGCCGCTGCTGGATCCAGGCCGCCCAGCCCGAACCGGACTGCTGGTTGCCGAACAGGTTGGCGGCCAGCACCGGGATCGTTAGCAGCGACGATGCGAAGATCACCGGGATGACGCCGGCCTGGTTCACCTTCAGCGGAATGTACGTCGACGTCCCGCCGTACATCTTCCGGCCGACCATCCGCTTGGCGTACTGCACCGGAATGCGCCGCTGGGCCTGCTCCATGAACGCCACGGCCGCGACGATCAGCACGCCCACCCCGAGCACGAGCGTGAAGATGAACGCGCCCTCGGTCTGCAGGATCTGGTAAAGCTGGCCAGGGATGACGGCGATGACCTGGGTGAAGATCATCAGAGACATGCCGTTGCCGACGCCGCGGTCGGTGATCAGCTCGCCCAGCCACATGATCACGGCGGTGCCGGCGGTGAGGCAGACCACCATCGTCCCGATCGTGAACACGCTCGTGTTGGTGAGCAGGTTCGACGCGCAGTTCGTGCCGAATAGCTGCGTCGGGTTCTCGGCCAGCGCGACGACGGCGGTGGACTGCAGGATCGCCAGGCCGATCGTCAGGTACCTGGTGTACTGGGTGATCTTCGCCGTCCCCGACGGGCCTTCCTGCCGCAGCGCCTCAAGCCGAGGAATCACGACGGCAAGCAACTGCAAGATAATGCTGGCCGTGATGTACGGCATGATGCCGAGGGCGAAGACCGTCAGCTTGAGCAGCGCACCGCCGCTCAGCAGGTTCACCAGGCCGAGAATGCCGCTCTTTTGAACGTTGAGGCAGGCGTGCACGGCCTTCTCTGACACTCCCGGCGTCGGCAGCGAGGCACCGAGCCGGAAGACCACAATGATGAAGAGCGTGAACAGCAATTTCTTGCGCAGGTCAGGCGTACGGAACGCCTGGTAAAACGCGGTCAGCATGCGCGGTCCTGAACTCGAAGGGCCAGTGTCATTAGGCTCCGTGTCATCTGCCGCTCCTCGTCGCTAGCGGACCGGTGGAGCCACCGGTCCGCGGCTTGGCTAAGCGCGCGACACGCACGCCGAAGTCTAACGTGCTCGCAGGACTATGGCAGCCTGCCTGAATGCTACCTGCGCCGCGCCCATTCCGGTGCATCACACGGTGTCGGTTTGGCGCGCCTCCGGCACGACGTCCGTTTGGCGCACCTCCCGCACGGTGTCGGTTTGGCGCGCCTCCGGCACGACGTCGGTTTGGCGCACCTCGCGCACGACTCACAGTTACAACTCGGTAACCGTGCCTCCGGCAGCCGTGATCTTCTCGATCGCCGCCGCCGAGAAGGCATGGGCGGTCACCTGAAGGCCGCCAACCGCCTCACCGGTGCCAAGGATCTTCACAAGCTCGCCGCGCCGCACGGCACCACGCGCCGCCAGATCCTCTGGCGTCACGTCACCACCCGCTGGGTAGAGCACCGCGAGCCGGTCCAGGTTGACCACTTGGTAAGTGATCTTGAACCGGCTGTTGGAGAAGCCCTTCAGCTTCGGCAGCCGCCGGTGCAGCGGCATCTGGCCGCCCTCGAACGCCGCCGAGATCGTGGTCCTGGCCTTGCTGCCCTTGGTACCTCGGCCCGCGGTCTTGCCCTTGGAACCTTCGCCTCGGCCAACCCTGGTGCGCTTGATATGCGCGCCGGGCGCCGGACGCAGATGATGGATCTTCAGGCCGGCCTGGCCGCCGGGAGTGTCGCTAGCCACTTCAGTGCACCTCCTGCACCGCGACCAGGTGACGAACCACCTGAATCATGCCGCGGATCTCTGGCCGGTCGGCCTTGAGCACCGTCTCGCCGATCCGGTGCAGCCCAAGCGAGCGCAGCGAGTCCCGTTGCGCCTTGGTGCCGCCGATCTTGGATTTGGTCTGAGTGATTTTTAGGTCTGTCATCTGTCGTCCTGCCTCAGTTCGTCGGCTCGGGTGCCGCAGCGGCAGCCGCCCGCGCCCTGAGCATCGCTGCCGGGGCTACGTGCTCGATCGGCAGGCCGCGCCTAGCCGCGATCTCCTCGGGCCTGGACAGGCCTTTGAGCGCCGCCACCGTCGCGTGGACGACGTTGATCGGATTCGATGAGCCGAGCGACCGCGACAGCACGTCGTGCACGCCCGCGCACTCGAGCACGGCCCGGACCGGACCGCCGGCGATCACGCCAGTTCCCGGGCTGGCCGGCTTAAGCAGCACGACGCCCGCGGTGTCCTCGCCGGTCACCGTGTGCGGGATCGTCCCGCCGATCCTCGGCACCTTGAAGAAGGACTTCTTCGCCGCCTCGACGCCCTTGGCGATCGCGGCGGGCACCTCCTTGGCCTTGCCGTACCCGACGCCGACCATGCCGTTGCCGTCGCCAACGACGACGAGCGCCGTGAAGCTGAACCTCCGGCCGCCCGACACGACCTTGGCCACCCGGTTGATGGTGACCACGCGCTCAAGGTAGGCGGTGCCCTTCTCGGCCGCGCCGCCGCGACGGTCGTCGCGGCGGTCGCGCCGTTCGCCACCACCGCTGCCGCTGCCTGTCCCGGCACCGCGCCGTGGAGCTGCTGCCATTAGAAATTCCTTCTTTCATTCAGAAAAATTTGCACGGGTGCTGTGCCCGCTGCCAGAGCCTTGGTCACACCGACAGCCCGCCTTCACGAGCGCCGTCGGCGACCGCGGCGATCCGGCCCTGGTAGGCGTTACCGGCGCGGTCGAACACGGCCGCCGAGACGCCGGCCGCGATCGCGCGCTCGGCGATCAGCTTGCCGACCTGGCGCGCCTTCGCGGTCTTGTCGCCTTCGGCCTGCCTCACGGCCGCCTCAAGGGTCGAGGCTGACGCCAATGTGTGACCGGCGATATCGTCGATCAGCTGGACGAACACGTTCCGCGCCGACCGATTCACCACGAGCCTCGGCCGAACCGGACTACCCGAGATTTTCTTGCGCACGCGCAGGTGCCGCCGCTTGCGCGAGGCGGCCCGGGCCGCCATCTGGCTCCTGCTGCGCACGTGCGCGGTTGTCCTGGTGCCAGCCATGTCTTACTTACCAGCCTTCCCGGCCTTGCGGCGGATGACTTCGCCTGAATACCGCACGCCCTTGCCCTTGTAGGGGTCAGGCTTGCGCAGCTTGCGTATGTTGGCGGCGACCTCGCCGACTAGCTGCTTGTCGATGCCCTCGACGACAAACCTCGTCGGCGCCTCAACCCTGAAGTTGATCCCGTCCGGCGGGCTCACCACGACCGGGTGACTGAACCCGAGCGCGAACTCTAGGTCCTTGCCCTTGGCCTGGACCCGGTAGCCGACACCGACGATCTCCATGGTCTTGGCGTAGCCCGCGGTCACGCCCGTGACCATGTTGGCGATCAGCGACCTGGACAGGCCGTGCAGCGCCCTGATCTCGCCCTCGTCGGACGGCCTAGTGACGGTGATCACGCCGTCGCCGTGCTTCACGTCGATTGGGGCGCAAACTTCCATGCGAAGGCTACCCTTCGGGCCCTTCACGGTGACGTCGCGGCCATCAACGGTGACGTCCACACCGGAAGGCACGACGACCGGCATTCGTCCGATCCGTGACATCGTCTGCCTCCTACCAGACGTAGGCGAGGACTTCCCCGCCTACGCCCTGCTTTTTGGCCTGCCTGTCGGTCAACAGGCCACCCGAGGTGGAAATTATCGCGACGCCCAGACCACCGAGCACTCGCGGCAGGTTGTCCTTGCGCGCGTAGACCCGCAGACCTGGCTTGGACACCCGCTTGATGCCGGCGATCGAGCGCTCGCGGGACGGGCCGTACTTGAGCGCGACCACCAGGCTCTTGCCAACCTCAGCGTCCTCAACGCGCCAGCCAGCGATGTAGCCCTCTTGCTGGAGTATCTCGGCGATATGCACCTTGATCTTGGAATGCGGCATGCTCACCGCGTCGTGGTACGCCGAGTTGGCGTTGCGCAGCCGGGTCAGCATGTCAGCGACCGGGTCGGTCATAGTCATAGCGCTACGCGCCTTTCATCGTCGCGGTTTCCCGCTGTATTGGCCCAGGGGGACGACCCCTTGGAACCTCCGCTTAGGGACCTACGACGTAGTTGATCTTCTACCAAAGTTGGTCTCTACCAGCTTGACTTGGTGATGCCTGGCAACTCACCGCGGTGCGCCAGGGCGCGGAAGCAAATGCGGCACAGGCCGAACTTGCGGTAGACGGCCCGCGGCCGTCCGCACCGTGAGCACCGGGTGTAAGCGCGCACCTCGAACTTCGGCTTGCGCTTCGCCTTGGCGATCATGCTCTTCTTCGCCACTGATCAGTTCTCCTTGAACGGGAAGCCGAGCCGTCGCAACAGCGAACGGCCCTGCTCGTCGGTCGTCGCGCTGGTGACGAGCGTGACGTCCATGCCACGCTGCCTGTCCACTTGGTCAGGGTTGATCTCGTGGAACATCAGTTGCTCAGTCAGCCCGAACGTGTAGTTGCCACGGCCGTCGAACTGGCGGTCCGACAGACCGCGGAAGTCGCGGATACGGGGCAGTGCGGTCGACAGCAGCCGGTCGCAGAACTCCCACATCCTGGTCCCGCGCAGGGTCACGTGCACGCCGATCGGCATGCCTTCCCTGAGCTTGAACTGCGCGATCGATTTGCGGGCTCGCGCGACGGCCGGCTTCTGGCCGGTGATCAGCGTCAGGTCCCTGACCGCGCCCTCGATCAGCTTGGCGTCCCTGGCGGCCTCGCCGACCCCCATGTTCACCACGATCTTGGTGAGCGTCGGGATCTGCATCACATTGGCCAAGCTGAACTCCTCGCGCAGCGCGGGCGCGATCTCAGCCACATAGCGTTCCTTGAGCCTGGCCGGCGGCGCTTCCTGCACCGCTACTCCGCCACCGGTCGGGATGTCGAGCTTCACCTCGACTCGGCCCCGGCCGATCGTCGCCTGCGGGTTCGGCCGGCTCGAGCCGCCCTTGCCGCCGCCTTTTCCAGCAGAGCCCTTGCCAGCGCCGCCCTTGCTGGATTTGCTCGCAGCCATCACACGTCCTTACCGCTTGGCCGGGCAACCCGGACCTTCTTGTCACCGTCGAGCCGGTAGCCAGCCCGAGCCGCGCCCTTCGTCTCAGGATCGATCAAAGCCACGTTGCTCACGTGAATGAACGCCTCCTGATGCACGATGCCGCCTTCCTTGGCGCCACGGCGACCCTGATAGTTGATCTTGGTGTTCTTCTTGATCATGCTGACGCCCTCGACAATCACTCGCTGCTTGTCGGGGTCGGCGACCCGGATGGTGCCCTCGCGGCCCTTGTCCTTGCCGGCGAGGATGATCACCCGGTCACCCTTCTTGATCTTCATGCCCTTGGCCTTTCCCGCCATCACAGCACCTCCGGCGCCAGCGAAATGATTCGCATGAACCGCTTCTCGCGCAACTCCCGGCCAACCGGGCCGAAGATGCGCGTGCCGCGCGGATCGCCACCATCCCTGATCAGCACGGCGGCGTTCTCGTCGAACCGGATGTAAGAACCGTCGCCGCGGCGACGTTCCTTGCGCGTGCGCACCACGACGGCCTTGACCACGTCACCCTTCTTGACGCCCGCACCAGGCAAGGCGTCTTTGACCGTGGCCACGATGACGTCGCCGATGCCTGCGTAACGCCGGCCAGAGCCGCCGAGCACGCGAATGCACAAAAGCTCTTTGGCACCGGTGTTGTCGGCGACCTTGAGCCGCGACTCCTGCTGGATCACGTCAACTCCTGCTAACTAGTGCCCGCACTACCGAGTGAGCTTGAGGTGGGCGGACGGGTCTGGGCGGTGGCCTACTTGGCCTTCTCGACGATCTGCGCGACCCGCCACCTCTTGGTGGCGGACAGCGGCCTCGTCTCGGTGAGCACGACCCGGTCGCCGATGCCACAGGCGTTCTCCTCGTCATGCGCGACGTACTTGCGCGTCCGGCGGATGACCTTGCCGTACTTCGGATGCTTGACCCGGTCCTCCACCATCACGATCACGGTCTTGTCCATCTTGTCGCTGACGACCAGGCCCGAGCGGGCCTTCCGGTAGCCACGCGTTGGAGCAGTCGCCTGACCCGCATCCTCAGTCACCGGGACCTCATTCATTCTTCTTCGTCCTCCTGCTCCAGCGTCACGATGCCAAGCTCGCGCTCCCGCATGACGGTGTAGATGCGGGCGATTTCCTTGCGGATGGCGCGCAGCCTGCCGTGGCTCTCAAGCTGGCCGGTCGCGGCCTGGAACCGCAGGTTGAACAGTTCGACCTTGGCCTCGGCCAATTTGGTGAACAGTTCTTCCTCGCTGTTCATACGCAGATCGGCGGCCACGAGTCCTTTGGCCATTACGCCTCACCAACTTCGCGCTTCACGAACTTGCACTTCATAGGGAGCTTGTGCATCGCCCGGCGGAGCGCCTCCCTGGCGACCGGCTCGGGAACGCCGGACAGCTCGAACATCACCCGGCCTGGCTTCACGTTCGCGATCCACCACTCAGGCGCGCCCTTGCCAGAACCCATCCGGGTCTCGGCGGGCTTCTTGGTCAGCGGCCGGTCCGGGTAGATCGTGATCCAGACCTTCCCGCCTCGGCGGATGTGCCTGGTCATCGCGATACGAGCGGCCTCGATCTGCCGGTTGCTCACGTACGCGTGCTCGACCGCCTGGATGCCATACTCACCGAAGTTGACCCTGGTGCCACCCTTGGCGGCACCAGATCGATCAGGCCGGTGCTGCTTGCGGTGCTTGGTCCTGCGGGGGATGAGCATTACTCAGCCCTCCTGATCCGTCGTAGCCGCGCCTACGGCCTGCTCGGCGGGCCTTGCGTCGCCTGACCGGCCGGCCCGGTCGGTGCCATCTGGCGAACCTGGCCGACGAGCGCCGCGCCGTCCGGCCGACGGCGGTGGCCGGTCCCGGCCACCGGGACGCTGCCCGGCCCGCAGTCCCGCCGCGGCCTGCTCGCGCTCGGCCCGCGTCGCCGCCGCGTCGCCGCGGTAGATCCACACCTTGACGCCGATCCGGCCGAACGTGGTCCGGGCCTCGTAGAACCCGTAGTCGATGTCGGCCCGCAGCGTGTGCAGCGGCACCCGGCCCTCGCGATAGAACTCGGACCTGGACATCTCAGCGCCGCCCAAACGTCCGGCGCACTGCACCCGGATGCCCTTGGCGCCGCCCTTCATCGCGGTCTGCATCGCCTTGCGCATCGCCCGCCGGAACGAGACCCGGCTCGAAAGCTGCTCGGCAACGCCCTGAGCGACAAGCTGAGCGTCGATCTCGGGGTTCTTCACTTCGAGTATGTTCGAGCTCGATCCGGCGGCCAGTGAGCTTCTCAAGGTCGCCTCTGATCCGGTCGGCCTCGGCGCCGCGCCTGCCGATGACAATGCCAGGCCGCGCGGTGTGGATCCACACCTTGACCTTGTCCTTGTCCTCGCGCTCGATCTCTACCTTGGAGATGCCAGCGCGCTCCATGCCGCGCTGCAGCATCCGGCGGATGGCGACATCCTCCGCGACGTAGTCCTTGTACAGCTTGTCGGCGAACCACCGGCTCTTGAAGTCGGTCGTGATGCCTAGCCGGAACCCGTGCGGGTTCACCTTCTGGCCCACTAGCTGGTCCTCTCTCTGGTACGAGTCGCGGTACCGCGGCCCCCGCTGCCGCGAGTCGACCCAGCACGAGCCGACCCAGTGCGCTCAGCGGGCCTGATGCGACGCGTCGGCGTGATGCCGTCGCTGACCACGACCGTGATGTGGCTTGTTCGCTTGTTAATCCGGTAGCCGCGGCCCTGGGCGCGCGGCCTGAACCGCCGCATCGTCGGGCCCTCGTCCACCCAGGCGCTGCTCACCACGAGCGAGGATGCCGTGACCTGTCCGGAGTACTCGGCGTTGGCGATGGCGCTGGCCAGCACCTTGCCGATCGGGTCGCTCGCCGACTGCGGGGCGAAGGTGAGCATTGCCCGCGCCTCCTCGGCGGGCAACCCGCGGATCAGGTCCACCACCCGGCGGGCCTTCCGCGGCGTAACGCGCACGTAGCGCGCCTTTGCCCTCGCTTCCATCGGTACTGCCTCGCTCTCTGTGCTTACTACCAACTGCTGACTGTGTGGCTAGCGGCGGCTGCGCCGGTCGTCCTTGACGTGGCTGCGGAACGTTCTGGTCGGCGCGAACTCACCGAGCTTGTGGCCGACCATGGACTCGGTAACGAAGACCGGGACGTGCTTGCGGCCGTCGTGCACCGCGATCGTGTGGCCGAGCATGGCCGGGACGATCATGGAACGGCGCGACCAGGTCTTGATGACGTTTTTGGTGCCCTTGTTGTTCTGCGTGTCCACCTTCTTGATCAGGTGGTCGTCGACGAACGGGCCTTTCTTCAGGCTACGAGGCATCGCCAGTTACTCTCCTACCGCTTCTTCTTGCTACGCCGACGGGTGATGAGCTTGTCGCTTGGGCGGTGCGCTCGCCTCGTGCGACCCTCTGGCTGGCCCCACGGGCTGACCGGGTGCCGACCGCCCGAGGTCTTGCCCTCGCCACCGCCCATCGGGTGGTCGATCGGGTTCATCGCCACGCCACGGACGCTCGGCCGCTTGCCCTTCCACCGGTTGCGGCCGGCCTTGCCGAGCTTGATGTTGCCCTGCTCGGCGTTGCTGACCTCGCCGATCGTCGCCCGGCAGTTCGCGTCGACCATCCGCATCTCGCCCGACGGCATGCGCAACTGCGCGTGCTTGCCTTCCTTGGCGAGCAACTGCACTCCAGAACCGGCCGACCGGGCGATCTTGGCGCCGCCGCCCGGCCGTAGCTCGATCGCGTGCACGATCGTGCCGGTCGGGATGTTGCGCAGCGGGAGGCAGTTGCCTGGTTTGATGTCCGCTCCGACGCCGTTCTCGACCACGTCACCCTGCCGTAGTGCGCTCGGCGCCAGGATGTAGCGCTTCTCGCCATCGGCGTAGTGCAGCAGCGCGATGCGCGCCGTCCGGTTCGGGTCGTACTCGATGTGCGCGACCTTGGCCGGGACGCCATCTTTGTCAGCGCGGCGGAAGTCGATCACGCGGTAGGCGCGCTTGTGCCCGCCACCTTGGTGCCTGGCGGTGATCCGGCCGTGCACGTTCCTGCCGCCGCGTCCGTGCAACGGTTTGACGAGCGACTTCTCCGGCTCGCTGCGCGTCACCTCGGCGAAGTCCGAGCCGCTCGCGCCCCGCCTGCCCGGGGTCGTCGGCTTGTACCTGCGGATTCCCATGTCTGGTTAAGCTCCCTGTGTGTTTGCGGCAGAGCCCTGACTTAGCTGCCCAGTCCGCCGATGTCGATCCGATCGCCAGCGGCGAGGCTGACGATCGCGCGCTTCGTGTCAGGGCGCTTGCCCCAGCCGTACCTGGTGCGACGGCGCTTGCCAGGCCGGTTCAGCGTGTTCACACCGATCACCTTCACGTTGAAGATCGCCTCGACCGCCTGGCGGACCTGCGTCTTGTTCGCGTGCGGAGCGACGATGAACGTGTACTTGTTGAACTCGTCCTGCAGCCCGTAACTCTTTTCCGAGATCACCGGCCGAAGCAAGACGTCACGATGGTTGAAGATCTTGTTCACAGCGTTGCGTCCTCTCGGGTCGGCCCGCGCGGTATCAGTGTCGAGGGAGGACGACCCCCCTGAACCCCCCGCCGCGCTTGCGCGCGATATGAAGGCAGCGAGCGCACTCGTGGTGAACACGACTCGGTCGCTGACCAGCACGTCGTAGGTGTTGAGCTGACCGGGGTCGATGAGGTGGACGCCGACCGCGTTGCGCAAGCTCTTCCAGGTGGCCTCGTCAGACCTCTCAGCGACGACAAGCACGTTGTGACCCCTCAAGGGGGTACCGGTGAGTCGTCCCCCCTGGCCAGCACTGTTGCCTTCGGTGGTCAGGTTGAGCACGGCGAGCGCGTCCCTGGTCTTCGGCTCGGCACCGTCGACGAAGCCGTCGACGACCTGGATGAGGCCGTGCCTGGCCCGATCGGACAGCGCACCGCGCAGCGCGGCCGCCTTCATCTTCTTGGGCGTCTTCTGCGCGTACGAGCGCGGCACTGGGCCGTGCACGACGCCGCCGCCGGCGAACTGCGGCGCCCGGATCGAACCCTGCCGGGCCCGGCCCGTGCCCTTCTGGCGGTACGGTTTCCTGCCGCCGCCGCGCACGTCGCCACGGGTCTTGGTGGAGTGCGTACCCTGCCTGGCCGCCGCCTGCTGCGCCACCACGACCTGGTGGATCAGCGGCACATTCACCTGAACGTCGAAGATGTCGGCGGGCAGGTCGGCGTCCACCACGCTGTGGGCCGCCACCGCGGGCGCGCGCTTCGGCTTGGCCGCGGGCTGCTTGCGCGTGGTCCTCCTGGCAGGCGCCTTGGCCGGCGCTTCCTCAGGCTCGGCGTCTTCGGCAGCCGTCTCTTCGGGTGAGGTGTCTAGGTCGCTATCGTCGTCGGTCGTCTCTTCGGCTGAGGTCTCTTCGTCGGCCGTGACTTCGGCTGCCGCGTCTTCGGCTGCCGCGTCCGGGGCGGCGGTCTCGTCCGCTGCGGCTTCCGGCGCCGCCGGGGCGCTGACCTTCGGCGCTGCCCGCCGCCTAGCAGGCTTGGGCTTGGGTTCGGCCTCGGCCTCCTCGTCGGCCGCCTCAGCGCTCACGTCATCCGCCGCCTCAGCGTCCGCCGCCTCGGCGTTCGCCGCCTCGGTACTCGCCGCCTCAGTCTCGGGCGTCTCGTCCTGCGCCGAGTCTTGAGCCAGCGCCTCTGGCTCTTCCGGCGTGCTCATCGCGTTGCCGCCTCTCGTGTCCTACCGCCAGCGCCCAGCGGCGACTTGACCGCGCTGCGCACCAGCACCAGGCTGCCGGCCGGCCCGGGAACGGCGCCCTTGATCAGCAGCAGGCCCTTGTCGTTGTCGACCCCGTGCAGGGTCAGGTTCAGCACCGTGGTGCGCTCGCCGCCCATCCGGCCGGCCATCTTCAGTCCCTTGAACACGTGTCCGGGGAACGCGCAGCCGCCGATCGAGCCGGGCGAGCGGTGCTTGCGCTGGGTGCCGTGCGACGAGCTGAGGCCGCTGAAGCCATGCCGCTTCACGACGCCGGCGAAGCCCTTGCCCTTGCTCGTGGCCGTCACGTCGACAAGCTCACCGGCCTCGAACTTCTCGGTGGTGACTTCCTGGCCGATCGTGTACTCGCCAGCGTCGTCGGTCCGCAACTCGACCAGGTACCGCCGAGGTGTCACGCCGGCCTTGGCGAACACCCCGGCCCTGGGCTTGTTCACCCGCCGCGGGTCGATGTCGCCGTAACCGAGCTGGACGGCGCAGTAACCGTCCTCATCGGCGTTCCGCACCGCCGTGACGACACACGGACCCGCGGCTACGACGGTGACCGGCACAATCTTCCCGTCGCTTCCGAAGACCTGGCTCATGCCGAGCTTCGTGCCCAGCACCCCCCGGACGTTCTTGGCGACACCGCCTTGCTTGGTGATCATGTCCGTGCAGTCCTCACAGCTTGATCTGGATATCGACACCGGCCGGCACATCGAGCCGCATGAGGGCGTCGACGGTCTTGGGTGTCGGGTCGATGATGTCGATCAGCCGCTTGTGCGTGCGCATCTCGAAATGCTCACGCGAGTCCTTGTACTTGTGCGGCGACCGAATCACGCAATAGACGTTCTTTTCCGTCGGCAGCGGCACAGGTCCCACGACCTTCGCACCGGTCCGCATGACGGTGTCGACAATCTTCCGCGCCGAGCTATCAATAACTTCATGGTCATAGCTCTTAAGCCGTATGCGGATCTTCTCTCCCGCCATCGCAGCCACGTGTCCCTTACGCCTCGTACCACTGTTGTCTTCTGAGTCAGCCAGGTGCCGGGGGACCGTTGGTCCCCCGGCACTTAGCGAGTCACTTATCGATCTTGATTACTCGACCGGCTCCGACTGTGCGACCACCCTCGCGGATCGCGAAGCGCAGGCCCTCTTCCATGGCGATCGGCTGGATCAGCTCCACCCTCATCTCGGTGTTGTCACCCGGAAGGACCATCTCGGTGCCCTCTGGCAGGTGCACGACACCGGTCACGTCGGTGGTGCGGAAGTAGAACTGCGGACGGTAGTTGTTGAAGAACGGGGTGTGCCGCCCGCCCTCGTCCTTGGACAGGATGTAAACCTGCGCCTCGAACTGGGTGTGCGGGGTGTTGGTGCCCGGCCTGATGATGACCTGGCCGCGCTCGACTTCCTCGCGCTTGATGCCACGGAGCAGCAGACCAGCGTTGTCGCCGGCCTGGCCCTCGTCGAGGATCTTGTGGAACATCTCGACGCCGGTCACGGTCGACTTCTGGTGCTTCTCCTTGATGCCGATGATCTCGATCTCATCGCCGGTGTGGATCACGCCGCGCTCGATCCGCCCCGTCACCACGGTGCCGCGGCCGGTGATCGAGAACACGTCCTCGACCGGCATCAGGAACGGCTTCTCGGTGTCGCGGACCGGCTCCGGGATGGCGTCGTCGCAGGCGTCCATCAGCGCTAGCACCGCGTCGCCCCAGACCGGGTCGCCCTCAAGCGCCTTCAGCGCCGACACCCGGATCACCGGGACGTCGTCACCGGGGAACTCGTAAATGGACAGCAGTTCGCGTACCTCAAGCTCGACCAGCTCGAGCAGCTCCTCGTCCTCGACCATGTCAGCCTTATTCAGCGCCACCACGATGTAGGGCACGCCGACCTGACGGGCGAGCAGCACGTGCTCGCGGGTCTGCGGCATCGGGCCATCGGTCGCCGCGACCACGAGGATCGCGCCGTCCATCTGGGCCGCGCCGGTGATCATGTTCTTGATGTAGTCAGCGTGACCTGGGCAGTCAACATGCGCGTAGTGGCGCTTCTCGGTCTGGTACTCGACGTGCGAGATCGAGATCGTGATACCACGCTCCCGCTCCTCCTTCGCGTTATCGATCTTGTCGAACGCGCTGAAGGTGTTGTAATCGGGATACTTGTCGTGCAGCACCTTGGTGATCGCCGCGGTCAGAGTGGTCTTCCCGTGGTCGATATGCCCGATGGTGCCGATGTTGACATGCGGCTTGGTCCGCTGGAACTTGGCCTTCGCCACTGGTCTCTCCTCGTTGCGATTTGTCCCCCACTCCTCGTGGGGTATGGCGCTCGCTCGCGCACGGCGCCGTCTGGGATTGCTGCTTCGTACTAGTTGCTGACTACTCGCCTCGTGCCTTGGCGATGATCTCCTTCGCGATGTTGGGCGGGACTTCGGCATACGAATCGAACTGCATGCTGTAGTCCGCCCGGCCCTGGGTGCGGCTGCGCAGATCGCCCACGTAGCCGAACATCTCGGACAGCGGCACGTGGGCGGTGACCACGCGCGTCCCTGCCCGCTCTTCCATGGCCTGGATCTGGCCCCGGCGACTGTTCAGATCGCCGATGACCTCGCCCATGTAATCCTCCGGAGTCCTGACCTCGACTGCCATGACTGGCTCAAGCAGGACGGGATCAGCCTGGGCTGCCGCCTTCTTGAACGCCATCGATCCCGCGATCTTGAAGGCAAGCTCGGAAGAGTCCACGTCATGGTAGGCACCGTCGGTCAGCGTGACTTTCACGTCGACCATCGGGTAGCCGGCCAGCACACCGAACTCGGCGGCTTCCTGGCACCCCGCGTCCACCGACGGGATGTACTCGCGTGGGATCCGGCCGCCGGTGACCTTGTTCTCGAACTCGTAGCCGCCACCGTCGCCGCCGGTCGGTCCCAAGTTGATGATCACCCGGCCGAACTGGCCAGAACCGCCAGTCTGCTTCTTGTGCGTGTACTCGACCTTCTCGACCTTGCGGCGCACCGTCTCCCGGTAGGCGACCTGCGGCCGACCGATATTGGCCTCGACCCTGAACTCGCGCCGCATCCGGTCGACGAGCACTTCCAGATGCAGTTCGCCCATACCGGCGATGATCGTCTGACCGGTCTCCTCGTCGGTCCTGACCTGGAAGGTCGGGTCCTCTTCGGCGAGCCGCTGGATCGCGATGCCCAGCTTGTCCTGGTCGACCTTGGTCCTCGGCTCGATCGCGACGTTGATCACGGGAGCCGGGAACGTCATCGACTCCAAGATCACCGGCTTGACGATGTCGCAGAGCGTGTCACCGGTCGTGGTGTCCTTGAGGCCCATCACGGCCACGATCTGCCCAGCCACCGCCGTCGGGCGCTCCTCGCGCTTGTTGGCGTGCATCTGGTAGATCTTGCCGATCCGCTCCTTGCGGGACTTGGTCGAGTTCAGCACCGAGGTGCCCGCTTCCAGCGTGCCCGAGTAGATCCGCAGGTAGGTGAGCTTGCCGAGGTGCTGGTCAGACATGATCTTGAAAGCCAGCGCCGAGAACGGCTCAGCCGGGTCGGCGTGGCGCTCGATGTCGGTCGCGTCAGTGTCGGACGAGTTGGGGCCGACCGAGTGGCCGTGGATCGCCGGGATGTCGATCGGGCTGGGCAGGTAGTCCACGATGGCGTCGAGCATCGGCTGGACACCCTTGTTCTTGAACGCGCTGCCGCACAGCACGGGAGTGACCGCGCTGGCGATCGTGGCCCGCCTGATCGCGGCGACCAACTGGTCCACTCCGGGCTCGGTGCCCTCGAGGTACAGCTCCATCATCTCTTCGTCGTTCTCCGAGATGGCCTCGAGCATGTTGTCGCGCCACTCCCGGGCTGCCTCGGCATGGTCGACCGGGATGTCGGTGACCTCGTAGTCCTCGCCCTTGCCTTCGCTCGCCCAGAGCAGGGCCTGCATCCGCACCAGGTCGATCACGCCACGGAAGTCAGACTCGACACCCCAGGGAAGCTGGATGACCAGCGGAGTAGCGCCAAGCCGGTCGGTGATCATCTCCACGCAACGGTGGAACTCAGCGCCGACCCGGTCCATCTTGTTGACGAAGCAGACTCTGGGTACGCCGTACCTGTTCGCCTGCCGCCAGACGGTCTCTGACTGCGGCTCGACCCCCGCCACCCCGTCGAACACGGCGACCGCGCCGTCAAGCACCCGAAGCGAGCGCTCAACCTCGACGGTGAAGTCCACGTGCCCAGGCGTGTCGATGATGTTGATGGTGTGGTCACGCCAGCTCGTAGTCGTCGCCGCGGACGTGATCGTAATGCCGCGCTCCTGCTCCTGTTCCATCCAGTCCATGGTGGCGGCGCCCTCATGGACCTCCCCGAGCTTGTAGTTGATGCCGGTGTAGAACAGGATCCGCTCAGTCGTAGTCGTCTTGCCCGCGTCGATATGGGCCATGATCCCGATGTTCCGGACCTTGGCCAGTTCCGTGGCGGTACCTGTGGCGGCCACTGTAACGATCCTCGTTCCCTGCTTGATGTAGCGGTGCGATTCTTTCCGCTATCTGGTTCTTTCGATTTTCCCGCTACCAGCGGTAGTGGGCGAACGCCTTGTTCGAATCGGCCATCTTGTGCGTGTCCTCGCGGCGCTTGACGCTCGCGCCGAGGCCATTGCTAGCGTCGAGCAGTTCGTTCATCAGGCGCTCGGTCATGGTCTTTTCGCGCCGGGACCGCGAGTAGGCGACCAGCCAGCGCAACGCCAGCGTGGTACTGCGGGATGCCTTGACCTCGACGGGCACCTGGTAGGTAGCGCCGCCGACCCGGCGGCTCTTGACCTCAAGCGTGGGCTTGACGTTGTCGAGCGCGCGCTTCAGCGTCACGACCGGGTCGTTGCCAGTCTTGTCCCGGCAGCCTTCGAGCGCTCCGTAGACGATGCGCTCGGCCAGCGAGCGCTTGCCGTTACGCAGCACCTTGTTCACTAGCGCGGTGACCAGCGGCGAGCCGTACACCGGGTCGGTGACAAGCTGCCGCTTCGTGGCTGGGCCCTTGCGCGGCATGTCAGCTCTTCTCCTTCTTCGCGCCGTAACGACTACGAGCCTGCTTGCGGTTACGCACGCCCTGGGTGTCGAGCGAGCCGCGGATAATCTTGTAGCGGACGCCCGGCAGGTCACGCACCCGGCCGCCCCTGACCAGCACGATCGAGTGCTCCTGGAGGTTGTGGCCGACGCCCGGAATGTACGCGGTCACTTCGACGTGGCTGGTGAGCCTGACCCGGGCGACCTTGCGGAGCGCTGAGTTCGGCTTCTTGGGCGTGGTCGTGTAGACGCGCGTGCAAACACCGCGACGCTGCGGGCTGCCCTTGAGCGCCGGTGTCTTGTTCTTGCCGACCTTGTCCTGGCGGCCCTTGCGGACCAGCTGCTGGATCGTGGGCACCGCGTCTCCGTCTTCTGCTTCTGCTTGCTGGTTGTTCTGCTTTTACTAATGTGGTCGGTGCTGCGCAGGCTCGGTGGTCAGCACCCTGATTTCAGGGCGCGACCGACCTCGCTCGCACAGACGGGGTGGTCTGCTGGCTCCGACCCCCGCGTTCGGGTGTGTCGCCCTTTCACGCTGCACCCTGGGCCACTGTGTTGTCGCACTGGGCAGCCCGTGTGACGGGGAGGGAAGTCGCTCACATCCGGCCCTCGCGGCTGGGCACCTTCACGACAGCCCCTAGCCACGGTTCACGGACGCGCGTGTCCGTAATCACGGACACAAAGAGTCAGGATACCCAACGCCGACCACGATCGTCAAAGCGAGCGGGCGTCCTGGCCCCTTGCGAACACTTCACGATAGCCGAACCCGGCGCACCCAGCGAACGGCTTGACCGGTCCGTGATCTACCACTCGGAAACCAGGTGTGATAACGCCACAAGCCCGGCCAACATTCCTGGTCGCCCGGCTGAAGCGACGAGCGTGGCTCCCGCGCTGTAGCCGTAGCGCGCGCTGGTAGCCAAGGTTCTTGGCCGCCCAGACGCCGAAATATCCCATTTGGGCTAGTCCTGCGTCCGGTCCGGTGCCGCGACGGCCGTCCGGGCGGCACCCGCCCCGCGGGCGGACGACGGCGAGACTCCGTGATCATGAAACCGCGATTACCGCGGAACCCCAGCCGCGATATACGACAGCCAGGCTCCGTGATCATGACCCGAACCATGATCACGGAAGCAAAACCGCGTTCGCCCACCCCCGGCCCAGCCCGCCAGCCGGTCACGACATCAAAGGACCCCCCGCGGCACCACCCCACCCCGCCACCCCGGAACCACCCCAGCGCCAGACGGAGCGGATCCTGACTCAACGCCACTCAACGTGTGATGATCTTGAAGATCCGCGACGTCGTCCCGGCGTTGCTGCTCAGCCCCGATCCCAGCCGCTACGTCGTCCCTGAGCTACTGCTCCAACGACAACAGAAAGCCGACGTTGTTGCCGAGATGAGCGTCCTAACAGCAACGTCGTCCCGGAGCTGCTGCCCCAGCCCCATCCCGGCCGCACCGTCTTCCCGGAGCTGACTCGCAGCCGGACCCGCCCCGGGGAAACGGTGACCTCAGTTGCCAGCAACCACGAACAAGCAGGTCACGAAGGCCACGCGGTTGCGGTCCACCGCCCGCCGACCGCAGCAAGGCTCCCACGCTGTCCCCGTATCCCGACCCCGGCCGACCCCGGCCGACCCTGGCTGTCCGGCCGCGGGCAGGCCCAGGGGCCGCAGTCGCGCAAGCGAGGGATCCCAGGCCGCCCACGCCGTGCCGCAGTCTGCCGAGCAAGCGCTTGGTTTCCCTCGCCGGCTACCTTCCGGGTCGCGGCGTGATTTTGTACAGTGATTCGACAAATCCGCGCCGCCTCCGCCAAGCGGCCGACCGGACGATATGTCCGTGGGAGATAAGGACAAGGTCTATGCGAACCAAGGCCGCGGTGCTGTGGGGTCAAGGCGAGAAGTGGCAGATCGAAGAGGTAGAACTCGACCCGCCGAAGGAGAACGAGGTCCTGGTCAGACTCACCGCGAGCGGCCTGTGCCATTCCGATGAGCACCTGGTCACCGGTGACATCCCGATGCCCTACCCAATCGTCGGCGGCCATGAGGGCGCCGGGAAGGTCGTCGAGGTCGGTAGCGAGGTCAAGCACGTCGCCGAGGGTGACTCGGTCGTGCTGAGCTTCTTGCCCGCCTGCGGCCATTGCTCCTACTGCGCCCGCGGCATGCAGAACCTCTGCGACCTCGGGATGTACCTGATCAACGGCCCGCAGCTTGACGGCACCTACCGCTTCCACGCCCGGGGCCAGGGCCTAGGTCAGATGTGCCTGCTCGGGACCTTCACCGAATACACCGTCGTTCCCGCCGCGTCGATCGTGAAGGTCGACGACGGCACGGCGCTCGACAAGGCCGCACTGGTGGGCTGCGGGGTGACCACGGGTTTCGGCAGCGCTGTGCGCACGGCCGAGGTCAAGGCCGGCGAGACGGTCGTGGTCATGGGCATCGGCGGCATCGGCATCAACGCTGTCCAGGGTGCCAGGATCGCCGGCGCGCGGAACATCATCGCGATCGACCCAGTGGAGTTCAAGCGCACCAAGGCCCTGGAACTCGGTGCTACCCACGCCGCGGCCAGCGTCGAGGAGGCCGGGCCGATCGTTGGGCTGCTAACCCGCGGCCAGATGGCTGACTCGTTCATCATCACCACCGATGTGGCGGAGACCGCCTACGTCGGGCCCGCGCTCGACATGGTCGCCAAGCGGGGGAAGGTGATCGTCACCGCCGTCGGCCACCCCGCCGATTTGGAGTTCAGCGGCTCGATCTGGATGTTGACCATGATGGAGAAGCAGATCCGCGGCTCGCTGTACGGCTCATCCAACGCCCAGCACGACATCCCCCGCATCCTCGAGTTGTACAACATGGGTCTGCTGAAGCTCGACGAGCTGATCACCAGGGAGTACGCGCTCGAAGACGTCAACCAGGGTTACGAGGACATGCGCAACGGCCTCAACATCCGCGGACTGATCCGGTTTTAGGCATAAAAATTGCGCGAGGGGCGCGACCTGGCCAGTAGCCGGATCGCGCCCCTCGGCGCTGCGACGAGCCGCCTACCGGTAGGCGCCGAAGTCGTACTCCTCGAGCGGGACCGACTCCCCTGACGGGGCGCCGAACGGGTAGGTGACATCCGGAGTGGTGTAGGTAGCCGCCGGGTAGGCCGCCGCTCTCGCGTCCTCCTTCGGCTCCACCCGCAGCGAGCGGTAGCGCTGCATGCCGGTACCGGCCGGGATCAGCTTGCCGATGATCACGTTCTCCTTGAGGCCGACCAGCGAGTCCGACCTGGCGTGGATCGCCGCGTCGGTCAGCACCCTGGTTGTCTCCTGGAACGACGCCGCCGACAGCCACGACTCGGTGGCCAGCGACGCCTTCGTGATCCCCATCAGGACCGGCCGGCCTGCCGCCGAGGTTCCGCCGGTTTCGACAATCGCCCGGTTGATCTCCTCGAACCTTGGCCGTTCGACCAGTTCGCCTGGCAGCAACTCGGTGTCACCCGACTCAAGCACGTTCACCCGCTTGAGCATCTGCCGGATGATGATCTCGATGTGCTTGTCGTGGATCGACACGCCCTGAGACCGGTACACCTCCTGAACCTCGTGGACCAGGTGAAGCTGCACCTCACGCGAGCCGAGGATCCGCAGCACCTCGTGCGGGTTGACCGCGCCAGCGATGAGCTGCTGGCCGACCTTGACGCGATCACCGTCGGCGACGAGCAGCCGCGACCTGATCGAGACCTGGTAGGGGACTTCCTCGGAGCCGTCATCCGGCGTCACGATGATCTTGCGCGCCTTCTCCGGCTCCTCGATCCTGACGGTCCCGTCGACCTCGCTGATTGGCGCCATGCCCTTGGGGATCCTGGCCTCGAACAGCTCCTGGATTCTCGGCAGGCCGTGGGTGATGTCCAGACCAGCCACGCCACCGGTGTGGAACGTACGCATCGTCAGCTGCGTACCCGGCTCACCGATCGACTGGGCGGCGATAATGCCAACCGCCTCGCCGACGTCGACCCGCTTGCCAGTGGCCAGCGAGCGGCCGTAGCACTTAGCGCAGACGCCGACCTTGGCCTGGCAGACCAGGACGCTGTAGGTGCGGACCGACTCGATGCCGGACTTGACCAGCAGGTCGATCATCGACTCGGTGATGTCGTCCTCAGCCGGGGCCAGCACCTGGCCATCGGGACCGAGCACGTCCTCGGCCAGGGTGCGGCCGGTGCCAGTGTTCTCGATGTTGGGCAGCTTGCGGACGTTGCCTTCGCTGTCCGCCTCGCCGATCCGCATCGCGAGCGAGCGGTCGGTGCCGCAGTCTTCCTCGCGCACGATCACGTCCTGCGCGACGTCCACCAGACGCCGGGTGAGGTACCCGGAGTCAGCGGTACGCAGCGCGGTGTCGGCCAGGCCCTTGCGGGCGCCGTGCGTCGAGATGAAGTACTCAAGCACGGACAGGCCCTCGCGGAAGCTGGACTTGATCGGCCGCGGGATGGTCTCGCCCTTCGGGTTGGAAACCAGACCACGCATACCAGCGATCTGCCTGACCTGCATCTGGTTGCCTCGGGCGCCGGAGTTGACCATCATCCAGACCGGGTTGGTCTCGGGGAAGGCCTGCTCCATGTCCTGCGCCACGTCGGCCGTGGCGTGCGTCCAGATCTCGATCAGTTCCTGGCGCCGCTCGTCGTCGGTGATCAGGCCGCGCTCGTACTCACGCTGCACCTTGTCGGCCCGACGCTCGTAGGTGTCCAGGATGGCCGCCTTGTTCGGCGGCGCGACGACGTCCTCGATCGCGATGGTGACCCCGGCCCTGGTCGCCCAGTGGAACCCGGCGTCCTTGAGCTTGTCGAGCGCCGCGGCGACCTCGACCTTCGGGTACTTCTCCGCTAGCTCGTTGACGATCACCGAGAGCTGCTTCTTGCCCACCTCGTAGTTCACGAACGGGTAGTCATCAGGCAGCGTCTCGTTGAACAGGCACCGGCCGATCGTCGTGGCCAGCCGGAAGTGCTGACCAGGCTGCCAGCCCTCGTGCGGGATCGTCATAGCCGGCGGCGCGGTGTCGCGCAGCCGCACGGTGATCTCGGCCTGCAGGTCGATTTCGCCGCGGTCGTACGCCATCAGCGCCTCGGGCAGGCCGCCGAACACCCGTCCCGTCCCGGTGGCTTCCGGCGCCTGCCTGGTCAGGCAGTAGATCCCGATGATCATGTCCTGAGTCGGCATGGTCACCGGCTTGCCGTCGGCCGGCTTGAGGATGTTGTTGGTCGACAGCATCAAGATCCGCGCCTCGGCCTGCGCCTCGGCGGATAGCGGCACGTGCACCGCCATCTGGTCGCCGTCGAAGTCCGCGTTGAACGCGGTACAGACCAGCGGGTGGATCTGGATCGCCTTGCCCTCGACAAGCTGCGGCTCGAACGCCTGGATGCCCAGCCTGTGCAGCGTCGGCGCGCGGTTCAGCAGCACCGGGTGCTCGCGGATGACTTCCTCGAGCACGTCCCACACGACTGGCCGGGCGCGCTCGACCATGCGCTTGGCTGACTTGATGTTCTGCGCGTGGTTCAGGTCAACCAGCCGCTTCATCACGAACGGCTTGAACAGTTCGACCGCCATTTCCTTGGGCAGCCCGCACTGGTGCAGCTTGAGCTGCGGCCCGACCACGATGACCGACCGGCCCGAGTAGTCGACGCGCTTGCCGAGCAGGTTCTGGCGGAACCGGCCCTGCTTGCCCTTGAGCATGTCCGACAGCGACTTGAGCGGACGGTTACCAGGTCCGGTAACCGGCCGTCCGCGCCGGCCATTGTCGAAGAGGGAGTCGACCGCCTCCTGCAGCATTCTCTTTTCGTTATTAACGATGATCTCGGGTGCTCCGAGATCCAGAAGCCGCTTGAGTCGGTTGTTCCTGTTGATAACGCGCCGGTACAGGTCGTTCAGGTCGGAAGTGGCGAACCGGCCACCGTCGAGCTGAACCATCGGCCGCAGGTCCGGCGGGATCACCGGAATGCAGTCGAGCACCATGCCGAGCGGGCTGTTGGTGGTGTTCAAGAACGCGGACACGACCTTGAGCCGCTTGAGCGCGCGCGCCTTGCGCTGGCCCTTGCCGCTCCTGATCGTCTCGCGCAGGTTCGCCGCCTCGGCCTCGAGGTCGAAGCTGCCGACCCGCTCCTGGATCGCCTGGGCGCCCATGCCGCCACGGAAGTAGCGGCCGAACCTGTCCCGCATCTCGCGGTACAGCAGTTCGTCTCCCTCAAGGTCCTGGACCTTGAGGCTCTTGAACCGGCTCCAGACTTCCTCGATCCGGTCGATCTCACGCTGCGCGCGGTCACGGATCTGCTTGCACTCGCGGTCGGAGGCCTCCCTGACCTTGCGCCGCGCGTCGCCCTTGGCGCCCGCGGCCTCGAGCTCGGCCAGGTCCTTCTCCAGCTTGGACTGCCTGGCCTCGGTGTCGACGTCGCGCCGCTGCTCGATCTGGTTCTTCTCGTTCGTGATCTTCGCCTCAAGCGACGGCAGGTCACGGTCGCGCGCGTCGGCGTCGACGTGCGTGATCATGTAAGCCGCGAAGTAGATGACCTTTTCCAGGTCCTTCGGCGCGAGGTCGAGCAGGTAGCCGAGCCGGCTCGGCACGCCCTTGAAGTACCAGATGTGGGTCACCGGAGCGGCCAACTCGATGTGGCCCATCCGCTCACGCCTGACCTTGGCCCTGGTGACCTCGACGCCGCAGCGCTCGCAGATGATCCCCTTGAACCTGACCCGCTTGTACTTGCCGCAGTAGCACTCCCAGTCCCTGGTCGGACCGAAGATCTTCTCGCAGAAGAGCCCGTCCTTCTCAGGCTTGAGCGTGCGGTAGTTGATCGTCTCAGGCTTCTTGACCTCGCCGTGCGACCAGAGCCTGATGTCGTCGGCTGTGGCCAGCCCAATCCGGAGGTCGTCAAAGAAGTTGACGTCTAGCACGATATTTGTCCCCTAGTCCCCTTTGTCGGGATAGTACCGTCGGGATAGTTTCTCGGATCAGACCTCTTCGACACTGCTCGGCTCGCGCCTGGACAGGTCGATACCTAGTTCCTCCGCCGCCCGGAAGACGTCCTCGTCGGTGTCGCGCATCTCGATCGCGGCGCCGTCGCTCGACAGCACCTCGACGTTCAGGCAGAGCGACTGCATCTCCTTGATCAGCACCTTGAAGGACTCAGGGATGCCTGGCTCGGGGATGTTCTCGCCCTTGACGATGGCCTCGTAGACCTTCACCCGGCCGAGAATGTCGTCCGACTTGATCGTGAGCAGTTCCTGGAGCGCGTACGCGGCACCGTAGGCCTCAAGCGCCCAGACCTCCATCTCACCGAAACGCTGCCCGCCGAACTGCGCCTTACCACCGAGCGGCTGCTGGGTGATCATCGAGTACGGGCCCGTTGACCTGGCGTGGATCTTGTCGTCCACCAGGTGCAGCAGCTTGAGTATGTAGATGTAGCCGACTGAGATCGGGTCCTTGAACGGCTCGCCGGTGCGGCCGTCGAACAGCAGCGCCTTGCCGCTGGCACCGACCATCTGCTTGCCGTCCCTGTTCGGCAGCGCGGCACCGAGCAGGCCGGTGATCTCTTCCTCACGGGCGCCGTCGAACACAGGCGTGGCCACCTTGGTCCCTGGCCCGGATTCCGACGCGCCGATCTGACGTAGCCGCTCCTTCCAGCCGGCGTCGCCGCCGTCGATCTGCCAGCCGGTCGCGGCGACCCAGCCAAGGTGGGTTTCGAGCACCTGGCCGACGTTCATTCGGCCCGGCACGCCGAGCGGGTTGAGCACGATGTCGACCGCGGTGCCGTCCTCAAGGAACGGCATGTCCTCGACCGGCAGGATCTTGGCGATGACGCCCTTGTTCCCATGCCGGCCAGCGAGCTTGTCGCCGTCGGTGATCTTGCGCTTGGCGGCAACGTAGACGCGGACTAGCTCGTTGACGCCTGGCGGCAGTTCGTCGCCCTCCTCGCGGGAGAACACCCGCACGCCGATGACCCGGCCCGACTCGCCGTGCGGCACCTTCAGGCTGGTGTCCCTGACCTCGCGGGCCTTCTCCCCGAAGATCGCGCGCAGCAGCCGCTCCTCCGGCGTCAGCTCGGTCTCTCCCTTGGGCGTGACCTTGCCGACCAGGATGTCGCCGGTCACGACCTCGGCGCCGATCCTGATGATGCCCCGGTCGTCCAGGTCGGCGAGCACCTCTTCTGAGACGTTCGGGATGTCCCTGGTGATCTCCTCAGGACCCAGCTTGGTGTCCCGCGCGTCGACCTCGTGCTCCTCGATGTGGATCGAGGAGAGCACGTCGTCCTGCACGAGCCGCTGGGACAGGATGATCGCGTCCTCGTAGTTGTGGCCTTCCCACGGCATGAACGCGACCAGCAGGTTCTTGCCGAGCGCCATCTCGCCCTTGTCGGTGCACGGGCCGTCGGCGATGACCTGGCCGACCTCGATGCGCTGTCCGCCAGTCACGATCGGCTTCTGGTTGAAGCAGGTGCCCTGGTTGGACCGCTGGAACTTGGCGACCAGGTAGGTGCGCCGCACCCCGTCGTCCTGCATGATCGTGATCTCGTCGGCGCTGACCTCCTCGACCACGCCAGCCTGCTCGGCCACGATCACGTCGCCGGCGTCTGTCGCTGCCCGGTACTCCATGCCGGTGCCGACGAGCGGCGACTCGCTGCGCAGCAGCGGCACCGACTGGCGTTGCATGTTAGAGCCCATCAGCGCGCGGTTGGCGTCGTCGTGCTCGAGGAACGGGATCATCGCGGTCGCGACCGACACCATCTGCCGCGGCGACACGTCGATGTAGTCGACCTCGTCCGGCTTGATCAGGTCGACCTCGCCGCCCTTCCGCCGGACGAGCACGCGGTCGTCGATGAAGGTGCCGTCGGCCTCGATCGGCTCGTTGGCCTGGGCGATGACGTGCCTGTCCTCCTCATCGGCGGTCAGGTAGTCGACCTGGTCGGTCACCTTGCCGGCCTTGACCTTGCGGTAAGGCGTCTCGACGAAGCCGAAGGCGTTGACCCGTCCGTAGGACGACAGCGAGCCGATCAGGCCGATGTTCGGGCCCTCAGGGGTCTCGATCGGGCACATCCGGCCGTAGTGGCTCGGGTGCACGTCGCGAACCTCGAATCCGGCCCGCTCCCTGGAAAGTCCGCCCGGACCCAGTGCTGAAAGCCGACGCTTGTGCGTCAGCCCCGCCAGCGGGTTGGTCTGGTCCATGAACTGGGAGAGCTGGCTGGTGCCGAAGAACTCCTTGATCGAGGCCACGACCGGCCTGATGTTGATCAGGGTCTGCGGCGTGATCGCCTCGACGTCCTGAGTCGTCATCCGCTCCCTGACCACCCGCTCCATCCGGGCCAGGCCGAGCCTGACCTGGTTCTGGATCAGCTCGCCGACGGTTCGGAGCCGCCGGTTGCCGAAGTGGTCGATGTCGTCGGTCTCGATCGGGATGACCTGGTCGGCCGCCTTCATCTCGTCTTCGCCGACGTGCAGCTTGACCAGGTACTCGATGGTCGCGACGATGTCCTCTTCGGTCAGCGTGCCCTGGGTGATCGGCTGCGCCAGGCCAAGCTTCTTGTTTACCTTGTAGCGGCCGACCTTCGCGAGGTCGTAGCGCTTGGGGTTGAAGTACAAGTTCTCAAGCAGCGCCTGCGCCGACTCGCGGGTCGGCGGCTCGCCTGGCCGCAGCTTGCGGTAGATGTCGAGCAGCGCGTCGTCCTGGCCGGTGGTGTGGTCCTTCTCCAAGGTCGCCCGCATCGACTCGTAGACACCGAACCGCTCCAGGATTCGCGTCTCGTCCCAGCCGAGGGCCTTGAGCAGCACGGTCACGCTCTGCTTGCGCTTGCGGTCGATCCGGACGCCTACGCTGTCCCTCTTGTCAATTTCGAACTCAAGCCAGGCACCCCGGGACGGAATGACCTTGCAGCTGTAAATGTCCTTGTCGGACGCCTTGTCGACCTGGCGGTCGAAGTAAACACCCGGCGAGCGGACAAGCTGGCTGACAACGACACGCTCGGTGCCATTGATGATAAAAGTGCCCTTCTCGGTCATCAGCGGGAAGTCGCCCATGAACACGGTCTGGCTCTTGATCTCGCCGGTCGAGTTGTTGATGAACTCCGCCGTCACGAACATCGGAGCCGAGTAGGTCATGTCCTTCTCCTTGCACTCCTGCGCTGTGTACTTGGGTGGCTCGAATCGGTGGTCACGGAACGACAGCGACATCGTCCCGGTGAAATCCTCGATCGGACTGATCTCCTCGAAGATCTCTTCGAGGCCTGACTGCTCTGAGAGGTCCTTAAGGCCAAGCTTCCGCTCGGCTGCTATCCTGGCCCGCCACCTCTCGTTGCCGAGCAGCCAGTCGAACGAGTCGGTCTGCAGGGCGAGCAGGCTCGGAACCTCAAGCGGTTCCTTGATACGGGCAAATGAAATGCGATGTGGACCGGGAGCGATTGCTGAGGCGCTGCGCGAGGCTGCCAACAGGGGTCCTTCCGAGCTCGTGGCTGAACGGTCTCCGCGCGCACGCCAAACGCCTGCGGCCTCGCCCCCCTTACGAGACGACACAGTCAGAACGACACCGTGGGTTACGATGTTGCCGAGGACAAGTGGGTGCAGCGCAAATTGGCAGTGTAGTCGATGCACACACCGCCGGTCAACTCTATTGCACCCTGATACTCACGGTTGAAGGCAGCATCGCTCCTTCCGACGAAAACGTCAAGAGCACAGGGCACTGTGTTGCCATCTCAATCAATGTGACGAAGGTCACAGTAAACAGTGTGTTTAGTCGGGGCGGGCGACGGGGAGATAATGTGGCTATCTTTCGGCAGTTTCGCAGGTCAGCCCACCAGCGGGACCCCCGAACGACACCGCCAGACGACACCGCCAGACGACGCCGCCAGAACAAGATCGTCGGCCCGATGCCGATGCACCGGGCCGACGATGTTGCGGGCAGCCGACTAGGCCGCGTTGTGTTGCTTGACCGTCTTACTTGACCGTGACGGTGGCGCCGACGCCCTCAAGGACAGCCTTCGCCTTCTCGGCAGCCTCCTTGTTGACCTTCTCCAGGATCTTCGACGGGGCGGCGTCGACGATGTCCTTGGCTTCCTTGAGGCCAAGGCCGGTCAGCGGCCGGACTTCCTTGATCACCTGGATCTTCTTCTCACCAGCAGCCTCAAGGATGACGTCGAACTCGTCCTGCTCCTCGACTTCCTCAGCAGCGGCGCCGCCACCGGCGGCCGCCGGTCCGGCGACCGCGACCGGCGCCGCGGCCTTGACGTCGAACGTCTCCTCGAACTGCTTCACGAACTCCGACAGCTCGATCAGCGTCATCTCCTTGAACGCGTCGAGCAGGTCAGCTGAGCTGAGCTTCGCCATTGTGGTGCTTCCCTCATCCTTTGCCGGGGCTAAATCCTTTGCCGGGCTTAACTTTTGCCGCGGGCCGGTCATCCGAGCCGCCCGCTTGTTCAATGTGGTGTTAGGTCGTTGCTGCCGGTCAGATCACTCGGAGTCGCCCGCCGCGTCCGCCGGCACGGCGTCCTGCACCGCGTCTGTCGGCACGGCGTCCTGCACCGCGTCCGCCGGGACCGCGTCCTGCACCGCGTCCGCGTCGGCACCTGCCGCTGAGCCCTCCGCGGTCTTCTTCTCCTCAAGCGCCGCGAGCAGCCGGGCCATCTGAACGGGCAGCGCGGCGAACGTAGCCGCCGCTCCAGCCATCGTCGCCTTCATGGCGCCGGCGAGCTTCGCGAGCAGGACGTCGCGGGACTCAAGATCGGCTAGCTTGGTGATCTCGTCCGGCGTCATCATCTTGCCGTCGAGAACACCACCCTTGATCACCAGCAGCGGGTTCGCCTTCGAGAAGTCCCGCAGCCCCCTCGCGGCCTGCACGACGTCGCCGCCGACAAAAGCGATCGCCGACGGGCCGACGAGAAGCTGCGAGAAGTCCGCGCTGATCCCCGCATCCTTGGCCGCGATCTTCGTTAGCGTGTTCTTGACTACGGAGAACGACGCGTCCTCGCCAAGCGCCAGCCGCAACTCCTTGACCTGGGCGACGGTTAGTCCCCGGTACTCGGTGAGCACGGCTCCCGACGAGTTCTGGAAACGCTCGGCCAACTCGGCGACCGTCGTCTCCTTTACCGCCCTCGCCATGGGCCTCCCTCCTGCCTGGGGGAACCAGCCCAACCGGACGGCTCCCGATGAAAGTCAACCGTGACCGCCAGCGAATGCTCGCAAATGTCCGGAAACGAAGAACGCCCCGAGCGCAGACGCACCGGGGCGAACCGCACCTCGCGCTAGAGCGCCAGCATGCGGTACATCTCAGTTCACCTGCGTGGGCCGCCCGTTATCCGGGCTTTCGGCCACCTCGCGACAACGCGAAGCGACAGCCGACGGTCTTTGGCTCGGCCTAGCCTACGCGCCACCCGCACGAACACCAAATCAGTTCGCCGAAGTTCACCGAGGCCAACCGAGGTGAATCCGCACATCCACCCCCATGTCGCCCATCCGGAAGCTAGGTGGATACGCGAATCCGCCCCCGAAGGTAGTCATCCTGAATTAACATGAATTGTCAGCGTGCCAGTATCTTTGTGGTAAGTGGAGTGGTGCCGACAAGGACTGGCTGGTAGCGGTGATGCCGATTCAGTCCGGCGCGACGGTGAAGCAGGGCACTTATCATCACTTTTGGTGATAGCTTTGTCCGGTTTACCCAAGTTTGCCGGGGGCTGGAGCAACCAAAACTGATGATAAGTCATCCGGCTGCGGCCCATCACTGCCAGCAACTACGGAGAGTCACGGCACCGCTGCAACGGGGAGTCGCTACCCGCATCGCGGACCCTCGCGCTCCCACTCAGCCCACCAGACAGCAAGATCACCGAAACCCCGGTCGGCTTCGTGATGCTCCCATGACAAGTGATCCTGGTTTTGGGGTGCGGTGGTGTACGGCGATCGGCATGTTCCGGGATCGTGGTGGGTGATCACGGAAGATCGGCGTCGCCCGTTACACCGGCGACAGCTAGGGGCCCACGCGTTCGCTATGGCGGCGTCGTGGGCCCCTAGCTGTGGCGGCAGGTGGTCACGGCCGTGGAGGATTGTGGTTGGCCGGAGTCTTGTCGTATGGATCGAGGAGTATTTTCGTATAGATCCGCGAGGGACCGGTGGCCGCGAGGGACCGGTCAGCAGGGGCAAGGGGTGGCCACCGTAAGGGTGGCCACCGCCTGCTAGGTGGTGCGGCGAACGCAGCTAGTTGGCTGCGGCCCCTTCTAGGTCGGTGGTCAGGCCGCGGGTCAGGCCTGGGTCGACGGGGACGCCTGGGCCCATCGTCGTGGAGAAGGTGATCTTCCTGAGGTAGCGGCCCTTGGCCGCGGCCGGCTTGAGCCTGACCACCTCGTCGATCGCGGCCGCGTAGTTCTCGACCAGTGCGCCGTCGTTGAACGAGGCCTTGCCGATGATGAAGTGCAGACTGCCGTGCCGGTCAACCCGGAACTCGATCTTGCCGCCCTTGATCTCGGTGACGGCCTTGGCGACGTCGGCGGTCACCGTTCCGGTCTTCGGGTTCGGCATCAGGCCGCGCGGGCCGAGCACCCGGCCGAGCCGTCCGACTTTGCCCATCAGGTCAGGCGTCGCGACCACGGCGTCGAAGTCGAGGAAGCCGCCCTGGACCCGCTCGATCAGCTCATCGGAGCCGACGATGTCGGCGCCGGCCGCGCGGGCCTCCTCGGCACGCTCGCCAGCGGCGAACACCAGGACCCTGGCGGTCTTGCCGGTGCCGTTCGGCAGGTTCACCGTGCCGCGGACCATCTGGTCGGCCTTGCGCGGGTCGACACCTAGCCTGATGGCGACCTCAACCGTCGAGTCGAACTTGGTGGTCGTCGTCTTCTTCGCCAGATCGACTGCCTGCGCCGGGGTGTACAGCTTGGTGGCATCAACTAGCTCATCTACCTTGCGGTAGGCCTTGCTGCGCTTCATTGCTATCTCCGTATCAGTAGTGGAGGTCGTGGTCAGCGGACCAGCGCCTGGTCCTGCCACGGGGTCGGTACGTCAGCTCATCAGCCTTCGACGGTGATTCCCATCGACCTGGCCGTGCCGGCGATGATCTTCTCGGCCCCTTCGATGCTGGTGGCGTTCAGGTCCGGCATCTTAACCTGCGCGATGTCCCTGACCTGGGACTTTGTCATCTTGCCGACCTTGGACTTGTGCGGCTCGGCGCTGCCCTTCTGCACGCCAGCGGCCTTCTTGATCAGCTCGGCGGCTGGCGGCGTCTTGGTCACGAAGCTGAAGGACCGGTCTTCGTAGATCGTGATCTCGACCGGAATGATGTTGCCGCGCTGGTTCTCGGTGGCCGCGTTGTACTGCTTGACGAAGTCCATGATGTTGACGCCGTGCGGGCCAAGCGCGGTACCGACGGGGGGCGCGGGAGTCGCGGCACCAGCGTTGAGCTGGACTTTGACGAGCGCGCTGACCCTCTTTTTCCTCGGAGCCATTTCCTGGTGTTCCTTTTCTCAGATCTTGCTTACCTGGTCGAACGAAAGCTCCACCGGCGTCTCCCGGCCGAAGATCGACACGAGCACCTTGAGCTTTTGGGTATCCGGGTTGATCTCGCTCACCGTGGCCGGGAGCGTGGCGAATGGCCCGTCCATTACGGTGACCGACTGGTTGATCTCAAAGTCAACCGCGGCGGCCCGCATGGTTTCCGCCTTCTTCGCCGCCTTCTCCTCAGGCACCGGCGCGAGCAGCGAGGTCACCTCGTCGAGGCTGAGCGGGGATGGACGGCTCGACAAACCGACGAAGCCGGTCACGCCGGGGGTGTTGCGCACCGCGGCCCAGGACTCGTCGGTGAGGTCCATCCGCACCAGGATGTAACCAGGCAGCACCTTCTCCTGCACCTGCTGGCGCTTGCCGCCCTTGACCTCGATCACCTCGTGGGTGGGCACCTCGATCTGGAAGATGTACTCCTCCATGTTCAGCGACTGGGTGCGGCTCTCCAGGTTGGCCCTGACCCGGTTCTCGTATCCGGCGTAAGAGTGCACGACGTACCAGTCGCCTGGCAGCCGACGCAGTTCGGCCTTGTACGCGGCCACCGGGTCGGCATCCTCGGCCGCTACCTCGACCGCAGCACCTTCCGCACCATCTGACTCGCCGAACGAGCCAGCCTCGTCGTCGATCGGCTGGCCGCCGGAGTATTCGGACTCGGACACGATTGCTCTTTCTCTCTAACTCATCCCTCGCGGGCGATCCGCGCAGGTTGGCCCTGCGGGTCGGCTGACCCACCAGAGCCTGGCTCTGCGGACCCGCGAGACTCTTCCGGCCACGCCGGAATCTCAGCAGCCCCGGCGCGGACCACCTGTTGTGATCATGTTGCCACGCTTAGCTAACGGACGCCCAATCGGCCGCTCGCGTCAGCCAACAAAGACCGCGAACACCAGCTTGGCTAGACCGGTGTCAATGCTGGTCACGATGGCCACCAAGACCAAGATGAAGATCACGGAGACCGTCGTGTAGGTGATTAGTTCCTTGCGCGTCGGCCAGATGACCTTCCGCAGCTCGGATCTGACTTCCCGCACGAAGACAACAGGACTCGTCCGCTCCGGCTTCGCCGGAGCGCCCGCCCTCGACTTCGCCGGCTTTCTGTCATCCGGCCTCCTGGCCGGTGCCTGAGTCGCCATGTCCTCACCTGTAGCGCTATCGGCCGGCTGACGCCGGTGCGGCCCGCGGGTCACGGGCCGACTCGCAGGGCAGGAGGGACTCGAACCCCCAACCGCCGGTTTTGGAGACCGGGACTCTAGCCAATTGAGCTACTGCCCTGTGCTTTTGTAACCACTGCTTGTCTAAACCAGAACGTCTATCTGCCTGCTACCTGGCAGCGACCGCAGGCATGCTCACGCACCCTGGCGGAACTCCACCAGATCTGCAAGTGTACGTTGCCAACCGCCCTCCCGTCGAACCACTACGTAGATTGCCTGGCATCGTTCAGCCTAGCTGGCGCCGCCGCGAGCCGGCGATCACGCGAGGGCCACCAGGATGCGAAAATGCTCGGCATGGGATCGCACGGCAACAGACTCTCTGCCCGAACTTCCGCGATAGCGGAATCACCCACGCTGGCAGTCGACGCTAAGGCCAAGGCGCTGAAGGCGGGGGGTCGGCCGGTGATCGTGTTCGGCGCGGGCGAGCCCGACTTTCCGACCCCTGACTACATCGTGGCGGCGGCTCAGCGTGCCTGCGCCGAACCTAGGTTCCACAAGTACACCCCGACCGCCGGCCTGCCCGAACTGCGCGAAGCCGTCGCTGCCAAGACGGCCCGCGACTCGGGCTTCGAGGTCGCACCGAGCCAGGTCCTCATCACCAACGGCGGAAAGCAGGCGGTCTTCGAGGCGTTCGCCGCGCTGCTCGACCCAGGCGACGAGGTCCTGTTGCCAACGCCGCACTGGACCACCTACCCAGAGGCGATCACGCTGGCGGGCGGCGTCCCTGTGCCGGTGCTCACCGATGAGACTTCTGGCTACCTGGTCACCGTCGACCAACTCGATGAGCACTGCAGCGACCGCACGAAGGTGCTGTTGTTCGTCTCTCCCTCTAACCCGACGGGCGCGGTCTACCCGCCAGAGCTTGTCGCCGACATCGGCAAGTGGGCAGTCGGCAAAGGCCTGTGGGTGATAACAGACGAGATCTACGAGCACCTGGTGTATGGGACAGCCAGGTTCAGCTCCATTCCGGTCGCGGTGCCAGAGCTCGCCGAACGATGCGTTGTGCTTAATGGAACTGCCAAGACTTACGCGATGACGGGATGGCGGGTTGGCTGGATGATCGGCCCGCCAGACGCGGTCGCGGCCGCCACGAACTTCCAGTCGCACCTCACGTCGAACGTCTGCAATGTGGCGCAGGCGGCGGCACTCGCCGCGGTGTCCGGCGATCTGTCGGCCGTGGCGCGCATGCGCGAGGCCTTTGACCGGCGCAGACAGCAAATGACCTTCATGCTCAACGAAATTCCCGGGGTACTCTGCCCGCTTCCAGAGGGTGCTTTCTACTGCTACCCAAGTGTGAAGGGCCTGCTTGGCAGGCGGTTCGCCGGCCGTCTAGCGGACACGTCGGCCGCACTCGCCGAGGTCCTGCTCGACGTCGCTGAAGTGGCGGTTGTTCCCGGCGAGGCGTTCGGGACGCCCGGGTACTTCCGGCTCTCGTCGGCGCTGGCCGACGCTGACCTCACCGAAGGCCTGACCAGGATGCGCGCTTTGCTCTCGCAAGAACAGTGAGCCGGCGGCTCGACCTGCTGCCGAAGGCGCACCTGCACCTGCACTTCGTCGGCGCCATGCGCCGGAGCACGCTGATCGCGCTGGCGGCCGCCCACGGGATCAGGCTCCCCGAGGCGTTCGGCGCGGACTGGCCACCCCGGCTGCGCGGCACGGACGAGCGCGGCTGGTTCAGGTTCCAGCGACTGTACGACAGCGCGCGGGCGGTGCTGCGCACCGAGGATGACGTCCGCAGGCTGATCGGCGAGGTCGCGGCGGACGAGCGGGCCGAAGGCTCTGGCTGGCTTGAGTTCCAGGTGGACCCGTCCGGCTACGCGGCGCGGTTCGGCGGGCTGACGCCGTTCATCGAGCTTGTGCTCGACGCGGCCAGGCAAGCCGCTGAAGCGGCCGGAGTCGGTCTCGGCGTGATCATCGCCGCCAACCGGATCAAGCACCCGCTCGACGCGCGGACCGCGGCCAGGCTAGCCGTCCGGCATGCCGGCGGCGGCGTTCTCGGTTTCGGGCTGTCGAACGACGAGCGACGCGGCGCCGCCTCCGATTTCGCGCCTGCCTTCAAGATCGCCACCAGAGCCGGGCTCATCTCGGTGCCGCACGGCGGGGAGCTTGAGGGTCCAGCCAGCGTTCGCGCCTGCCTGGACGAACTCGACGCCGACCGGATCGGCCACGGCGTGGCCGCCGCATCCGACCCGAACCTGCTCGACCGCCTGGCCGAACGTCAGGTCACCCTCGAGGTCTGCCCCGCATCGAACGTCGCGCTCGGGGTCGCGGCGTCGCCCGCCGACGTCCCGCTTGGCAAGCTACTCGCCGCCGGGGTCCAGGTCGCACTCGGCGCCGATGACCCGCTGCTGTTCGGATCACGGCTTACCGCGCAGTACGAGCTAGCCAGATCGGCCCACGGGCTGTCGGACGGTGAACTCGCCGAGCTTGCCCGGATGTCGGTGCGCGGGTCGGCCGCCCCGGTCGAGGTGAAGGCCGGCCTGCTGGCTGGCATCGATGCCTGGCTGGCCTCGCCCGACCCGGCAGCCTAAGCCGAGCCGAGCGCGCTGAGCCGGCCGGGCCGCCTAGAGGCGCAGGCCGACCAGCATAGGCTCGTTGGTCAGCTCCACGCCGAAACTCTCGCGCACCCCGGCCACGACCTCCCTGGCTAGCCCGATCAGGTCGGACGCCGTGGCCCCGCCGTGGTTGGTCAACGCGAGCGTGTGCTTGGACGAGATGCGCGCACCGCCTGGACCTTGATAGCCCTTGCGGAACCCGGCCTGCTCGATCAGCCACCCGGCGGGCACCTTGACCTGGCCGGGGTCGCCGTCGGCCGGGAACCAGGGCACCTTGATCCCTGGCGACCGGGTCGCGGCGATCCGCTCGAGGCCGGCTAGCTGAACCTGGTCGAGCACGGGGTTGGTGAAGAACGAGCCGGCACTGGCCGTGTCGGGATCGTCCGGGTCCAGCACCATCCCCTTCCCCCGGCGCAGTTCGAGGACAGCATCCCTTACGTCGGCGAGCGGCGCCTGCTCGCCTAGTTCGACGCCGAGCTTGCCCGCCAGTTCGGCGTACCTGACCGGCCCCGACATAGGGTCCCGAACCAACCCAAACGTCACGTCAAGTACAACGTACCGCCCAGTGGGTGTCACGCCCTCAAGCAGCGTGGGCCCCACGCTGTCGCTATAGCGACAGCGTGGGGCCCTAGCTGTCACGGGCACCCAGCTGGTGATCTTGAACACGCTGGTCCGGTAGGCAAAAGCGCAGTCGGCCGAGCCTAGGGCGAGTTCGCGGGCGTTGTTCCGGTCGAACACTCGGACGGAGGTGATCGCGCGTGCTACTTCCTGGCCGTAGGCGCCAACGTTCTGGATAGGCGTCGCCCCGGCCAGGCCAGGGATCCCGGCTAGGCACTCGATCCCGGCGAGTTTCTCGCTGACCGCCCACTCGACGAGCCGATCCCAGTTCTCGCCCGCGGCCACGGTGACGCTGACGTGGTCATCGGCCTGGCTGCAGGCGACTCCCGCCGTCGCGACCTTGACGACCGTGCCGTCGAAGCCGGAGTCGGCGATCACGAGGTTGCTCCCGCCGCCAAGCACGAGCAAGGGCTCGCCGGCCCGGTCGGCGTCGCGGACGACCGCGATGAGGTCGCCGACGGTGTCAGCTTCAACCAGGCGGGCCGCCGGGCCGCCCACCCGAAGCGTGGTGTAGCCCGCGAGATCAGCCTGTTCCGTCAGATGTAGCACAGTATTCCCGCGCGCCTAGGGCAGTTTGACGACCGCGCGGGCGCGCGTGAGGACCTTGGTGTCGGCTGACTTCGCGATGAGCGCCAGGGCTACCTTGTTGTCGTCGAGTTTCTTCTCGACCTTGCCGCTCACCGTGATCGTCGCGCCGATGTCATCGTCCGGGACGACGACCGGCGCGGAGAACCGGACGCCGAATTCGACGACGGTCGCCTTCGGCCCGGCCCAGTCAGTCACGTAGCGGCCGGCCTGCGCCATCGTGAACATGCCGTGCGCGATGACGTCGGGCAGGCCGACCGACCTGGCGATCCGCTCGTTCCAGTGGATGACGTTGAAGTCACCCGAGGCGCCGCAGTACATGACGAGGTTGAGCCGGGTGGCCGGGTAGCTCACCTCGGCCAGCTCGGCCCCGGCCTCGACGCTGTCGTAGCTCACTTGATCGCTCACGCCGATCACCCACCCCCGCGTTCGACCAGCGTGGAGTGCGCCGTGCAGACGTGCTCGCCGTCGACGGTGTGAATCTCCGTCGTCGTGGTCATCATCGCCAAGCTGCCAACGCTCCTGATGCTGGAAATCGTGGACTGGGCGGTCACCACGTCCCCGGCCATCAGCGGGCGCGAGTACTCGAACCTCTGTTCGCCGTGCACGACCATCGCGTAGTTCAAGTTGAGGCCAGGATCGGCCAGCATCTTTGCGTTGGCGGCGACGCTGATCACGATCGGGAAGGTGGGCGGCGCGATCACGTCCGCGAATCCGGCCTCTTGCGCGGCGGCGCGGCTGCGGTAGAGCGGGTTGGCGTCACCAATGGCGTCCGCGAACTCCCGGAGCTTGCGCCTGTTGACCTCATAGGGCTCGGAGGCCGGAAAGGTCCTGCCAGCAAAGTCGGGGTTGATCGCCATCCGGCTTAGCGGGTCTCGCGGTGCGGCTGGTGCTTGCGGCAGTTCGGGCAGTACTTGCTCAGCTCGATCCGGTCTGGATCGTTGCGCCGGTTCTTCCTGGTGATGTAGTTGCGGTGCTTGCACTCCTGGCAGGCCAGGGTGATCTTGGGCCTAATGTCGGTCGCGGCCACTGTGGAGTGCCTTTCTTCGGTACGGATGCTGGATGCTTACCTGCTGAACAGTTCGCCCGGCGGGCGTGTTCCCGTAGCGGAGGCCGGACTTGAACCGGCGACACAGCGATTATGAGCCGCTTGCTCTGCCTGACTGAGCTACTCCGCCGCTCTACGAAGCCCGGTACCAACACCCGGGCTTGCATAGCTTACAGCGATTTCGCCGAGTCGGCGCGCAACGCGGTCCCGTACGGTTCGATAGTCCACGGACCAGCCTCCCGCAAACTGGCCCAAGATGAACCCAATCCGATCCGGCTACCTGACCGAATAGGTGTCATGGACGCACACGAGATGCGGCCAGCCGGGACGGGTCCTGGTCTTCCGGAGGGGAAAGACCGGGACCTGGACCGTTTGCTTGCCCAAGTCGCTCGAGGCGACGAGAAGGCATTCGCAAGCGTCTACGACCAGCTCGCTGGCCCGGTTTACGGGTTGATCCGACGGGTGCTCAGGAACCCGGCGCAGTCTGAAGAGGTCGCGCAGGAAGTCCTGCTCGAAGTCTGGCGCGCCGCCTCCCGCTTCGACCCCTCCAAGGGAAGCGCGGCGACCTGGGTGATGACGATCGCGCACCGGAGGGCCGTCGACCGGGTGCGGTCGACCGCCGCGGCCGCCGAACGCGAGCAGCGCATCGCGCAGCCCCCAGTCGGCGGTGACGACGTCGCCGAGGCGGTCGAGGCCAGCCTCGAACAGGAGCGGGTTCGCCGCTGCCTGGACGGGCTTACCGACTTGCAGCGCGAGTCGATCACGCTCGCCTACTACGGCGGCTACTCCTACCGCGAGGTCGCCGCACTGCTCGGCAGCACGCTCGGCACGATCAAGACGAGGATCCGCGACGGGCTGATCCGGATGCGTGACTGCATGGGAGTGAGCTGGTGAAGCCCTTCCGTCATGACGTGCACGCACTGACCGGCGCCTACGCCGTCAACGCGATCGACGACGAGTTTGAGCGCGAGAAGTTCGAGCGGCACATGCGCCGCTGCCAGCAGTGCACTGGCGAGGTGCGGAGCCTGATCGAGACATCGACGAGGATAGCGTTCGGCGCCTCCAGACCGCCGCCGTCGAGCATGCGGAACTCCGTGCTGTCTGCCATTTCCAACACCAGGCAGCTGCCGCCGATCGTGGACCACAGGAAGCCGCGCGCGCCGCACTGGTGGACCGGTCGAATGCCGATGCTGTCGTACTCGCTCGCGATGGCCACCGTTGGCGTGGCGATCGTGCTGCTAATCGCGCTGGTGGGTACCCGGCATGAACTTGATCAGGTCAGGGCCCGGAGCGCCGTGCTCGCCGCGGTGCTCTCGGCCGGGGACAGCCACGCGGTGACCCAGACGATCTCGTCCGGGGGCCGGGTGACGCTGGTGTACTCGCTGCACAAGCACGCGATGATCGTGACCACTCACGGGCTGGCCGCTCCGCCTCCTGGCAAGGTCTACCAGCTTTGGTTTATCGGGCCGCCGACCACGCGCTCGGCTGGGTTCCTGCCCGGTAACTCGGCTGGCCGGGCCGGCCCGGTGCTGTCATCTGGCCTGGCCCGTGGCGACACGATCGGCATAACGATCGAGCCGGCTGGTGGCACCCGCAAGCCGACCACGACGCCGATCCTGCTCGTCGCCACCCACAGCTGACAGCGAACGGCCGACTGCGGGCGACTGCCGGCAAAAGTTCACGCGGCCGACCAATCCGGCTGGGACATCGCACCGAACGCAGCCCGTGAGAACCATCCGCCCCGAGCCGACCCAGGGACTACCTCCTGGAACCCCCGCTGAGCACAAAAAGGCTCAAGGAAAGGATTGTCATGCCTGATCTCGACGACTCCGCTCTCTCCCGGCGCACCATGCTCAAGGGCGCCGCTGGGGTTGGCGCCGCCGGGCTCGCCGCCTCCGCGCTCGCTGGGATGGCGCTGCCAGCCGTGGCCGCAGTCAAGGGCCAGACCCGCACTACGCACGGCCCGGCCGGCGACGACGCTGCCGACGAGGCCATCGTCGTCCACGTTCGCGACGCCGCATCTGGCGAGATTGACGTGTTCCGTGGCACCACCCAGATCCGCCTGCACGATCGCGACCTTGCCGCGCGGCTCGTCCGCGCCAGCCGGTGACCTCGCCATCCGGGCTTAATTTCGCATCCACAAAGACCTTGAGAGGCAATTGATGTCATCGCATCGCGAGGCACCGGAAATCTCGAAAGACCCGGTCGCCGATAGCACGGACCTCTACGCGTTCGTCAGTCCCGACCAACCGGACACGGTCACGATCATCGCCAACTACATCCCGCTGCAAGGCGCGGCGGGCGGGCCCAACTTCTACGAGTTCGGCGACGATGTCATCTACGACATCAGGATCGACAACTTCGGCAACAGCAAGCCGGACATCACCTACCAGTTCCGGTTCAGCACCGTGCTGGCCAACCCGGACACGTTCCTGTACAACACCGGCCCGATCGGGTCGCTGACCAGCCCGAACTGGAATCGCAAGCAGGTCTACACGGTCATGCGCTTCGACGACAAGGGCGAGCACATCCTCGGAAAGAACCTGCCCTGCCCGCCGTGCAACATCGGCCCGCTGTCGACGCCGAACTATGCCAGCGCGCTCGCCCATCCGGCCGTGCACAAGCTCAGCGATGGCAGCAAGGTCTTCGCCGGCCAGCGGGCCGAGGGTTTCTACGTGGACCTCGGCTCGATCTTCGATCTCGGCAACTTGCGCCCGTTCCAGAACTTCAACGTCTTCGCCAAGGCCGAAGGGCTCAAGGCAGCAGCGGGCGTCAACGCCACCAAACTGCTGAACGTGCACTCCATCGCCATCCAAGTGCCCATCAGCAAGCTCATCAGGAAGGGCAAGCCGACGATCGGCGTATGGACCGCGGCAAGCAGGCAGAGGGTGCGCATCAACGACCCGGAAACCGGCCAGGTCATCACCAGCGGGCCGTTCCAGCAGGTGTCCAGGCTTGGCAACCCCTTGGTCAACGAGGTCATCATCGCGATGGGCGACAAGGACAGGTGGAACGCCCAGCAGCCGCACAAGGACAGCCAGTTCTCCCACTACGTGGCTAACCCCGAACTGGCCGGGCTGCTCCCGGTGCTATATCCAGGGGTGTTCCCGAACCTCGCGGCGCTGGTCGCCTCCAAGAAGCCCCGTGCCGACCTTGAGGCGGTCTTGATGACCGGCGTCCCGGCCGGGATCATCCCCGGCTTCTCCAACTTCACCGGCCCGGTGCAGGCCGACATGCTGCGGCTGAACACTTCGATCCCGCCCAGCCACAGCCCGAGCATCCTCGGAGTACTCGGCGGCGACGTGGCCGGCTTCCCAAACGGACGCCGGGTCTTCGACGACGTGGTCTCGGTCGAACTGCGCGCCGTGGCTGGCGCGACGTACCCGCTCATCGACTCGAAGTTCACGCCGGACGCGGCCGCGGGCGAGTTGTCCGACGGCCTGACGCCATCCAGTCTGGGGATGCCGTTCCTCGACGTGTTCCCGTACCTGGGCGTCCCGTTCGACGGATACGACGACCCGGCGAGCTGACATGCACGAAACGCCCCTTGGCCCGTCGACCTCCGGCAGCGTCGTGCTCGAGCTTGGCCCGGGCATTGGCGCCCTGGTCCTGCACACGCCGCCGGAGCTTGATGGCGCCGAGATCGAGATCAGCCTGAATACCCCGCCAGCCGAGCCGGCCGCGAAGCGAACGCACTCGCAGGTCAGGCAACGGCTTACCGCTGGCGGTTCTCTGTTCGCGGCCGTCTATCCTGGCCTGGCAGCAGGCGATTACACAATCTGGCGCGACGCGAGCACCCCGGCCATGACCGTCACCGTCGACGGCGGGCAAGTCACCACCGCCCGGTGGCCGGGTAAATAACGAGTGCCGGGGCGGCCGCCATCGACGACTGCGGGTCCACCCCCACGGTGCCCGCAGCACCCCGTTGGTGCTCCTCCGACCGCCCCGGCCCTCTCATCGCTCCAGTTGATCTAGTAGCAACTCCGGACGACGTTGCCGCTAGTGACCTGGGCCGTCAGCACTCCACGACGTTGAGCGCCAGACCACCGCGAGAGGTCTCCTTGTATTTGTCCTTCATGTCCGCGCCGGTCTCGCGCATCGTCTTGATCGCCTTGTCCAGCGTGACGTGATGGGTGCCGTCGCCCCTGACCGCCATCCGCGCCGCGGTGATCGCCTTCATCGACGCGATCGCGTTCCGCTCGATGCACGGGATCTGCACGAGACCGCCGACCGGGTCGCAGGTCAGTCCCAGGTTGTGCTCGACACCAATCTCGGCCGCGTTCTCGACCTGCTCGGGCGTGCCGCCCAGTACCTCGGCGAGCCCAGCGGCGGCCATCGAGCACGCCGATCCGACCTCACCCTGGCAGCCGACCTCCGCGCCGGAAATGCTGGCGTTTTCCTTGAACAGCACCCCGATCGCCGCGGCGGTCAGCAGGAACCTGACCACGCCATCGTCGTCGGCCCCAGGCACGAACCTTGTGTAGTAGTGCAGCACCGCTGGAATGATGCCGGCCGCCCCGTTCGTCGGTGCCGTGACGACCCGGCCGCCGGCCGCGTTCTCCTCGTTGACGGCCAGCGCGTACATCGTGACCCACTCCATCGCGTACAGCGGGTCGGTCGTGTCGCCTGACTGCTCGAGCGTCTGCGCCAGCTTGTGCGCCCGCCGCCTGACCTTGAGCCCGCCCGGCAGCACCCCGTCGGCCTTGCACCCGGCAGCGATGCAGTCCTGCATCACCTGCCAGATCCGCAGCAACCCGGCCCGCAGATCCGGTTCGTCCCTGCGGACCAGTTCGTTGGCGAGCATCACACCGCTGATCGGCAACCCAGTCGAGCGAGCCTGGGCGACCAACTCATTCCCGCTGGTGAATGGGTACGGCACCGCGACCGAATCGGGCACCAACGACGGGCTCCCGGCTTGGTCATCGGAGAGCACAAAACCGCCGCCCACCGAGTAATAGGTGCGCGTGCAAAGGTCGCGGCCCTGCGCATCGGTCACGGTGAAGACCATGGCGTTGGAGTGGAACGGCAGCCGCTTGCGCCGGTGCAGCACGATGTCCTCATCAACATCGAACTCGATCTCGTGCGTCCGATTCAGCATGAGCCGCCCGGTCTCCCGCGCCCGCTGCACGCTTGGCCCAGTGGCGGCCGGGTCGACGGATTCTGGGTGCTCGCCGAGCAGGCCGAGCACGATCGCCGGAACGCTGCCGTGCCCGTGCCCGGTGGCGCCGAGCGAGCCGTACAACTCGATATGGACCCGCGCGACCCGAGATAGCCCTCCATCGGCGACCAGCGAGTCGATGAACAGCCCGGCGGCCCGCATCGGACCGACCGTGTGCGAACTCGACGGCCCGATTCCGATCTTGAACAGGTCGAACACGCTGATCGACATCGTGCCAGGCAGCCCAGGCCTGGCCTGAACATTAAGCTCCGCCGGTCCGATGCCGCGCTGTCCGCTGCCGCGCTGCTGTACGCTCACCGGCGCACCTTCTCCCCGTCTGGGTCGAATGGTGGACGCAACGACACTGTCGCGCCGCACATCTGGCCGCCGACGTTGACCTGGTAGCTGCCTGACTTGATGTAGTCGGGCGTAACCACGCCGCCGTCGACCTGGCGGACGTACGCCATTCCGACCGACGCGCCGATCGTAGCGCCCCAGGCGGCGGACGTCACCAGCCCGGCCGCCGCCCCGTCTCGCACCAGCAGTTCACCACCCCACATCATCACCTCAGGCTCGTCGAGCACAAATGACACCAGCCGCTGGCATGGCCCGGCCGCCCGAGTCCGCTCGACCGCCTCCCGGCCCAGAAACCCAATCCCGGTCTTGAGCTTGCACGCGAACAGCAGGCCGGCCTGCACCGGGTCATAGTCCGGCGTCAGTTCCCGGCCGAACGCGCGGTAGGCCTTCTCCAGCCGCATCGACTCGATCGTGTAATAGCCCGCGTTGACAAGGCCTAGATCAGCTCCCGCTGCCATCAAGTCTTCGTACACACCAACTGCAAGTTCATTTTGAACGCAAACCTCCCAGCCAAGCTCCCCCACATAGGTCAGTCGGGTCGCACGCACTGTGGCGTAGCCGAGGTCGATCTGCCTGCTCGCGCCGAACGCGAACGCCTCGTCAGACAGGTCAGCGCTCGTCAGCCGCGACAGCAACTCTCGCGAGCGCGGCCCCATCACTCCGTACACCGCGTACGCCGACGTCACGTCGGTGAGGCTGACGCCGCTCGCCGGCAACCGCCTGCCGATGTGATCGAGGTCGCGCTCGGTGCAGGCCGCACCGCTCAACAACAAGAACCGATCGGCGCCAACTCTCGTCACCGTGACGTCAGCCTCGTACCGCCCGCCGGCGTTCAGCATCCCGGTGTACACCGTCCGGCCGGGCGGCACGTCCACGTCGGCGGTGCACAGCCACTGCAACGCGGCCAGTGCCTCAGTTCCGCTGACCAGGTACTTGGAGAACGAGGTCTGATCGAACACCGCCACCCCGACCCGAGTCGCCCGCTGCTCGGCGACCGACCACGGCAGCCAGTTCGGCTTGTCCCATGAATACTCGATGACCGGCTGCTGCCCCGCCGGCGCGAAGACATTCGCCCGCTCCCAGCCCATCTTCGAACCGAAGCAGGCGCCAGCCTTGGCGAGCAGATGATAGGCGGGCGACCGGCGAAACGGCCGGGCCGTCACAAGCTCCCGGTTCGGCCACGGCGTCGCGTAGTGCAGGCCGAGAACCTCGCCGACCCGATCACGCAGCAAGCTGTTGTTGCCGTTGAACGCGGCGAACCGCCTGATGTCGGCGACCGAGAGGTCGGTGCCGGGATCGCCGTCGACAATCCAGTCCGCGAGGGTCTTGCCGGCTCCGCCCGCCGAGGCGATGCCGACCGAGTTAAACCCAGCCGCGACGTAGAAGTTCCGCACTTGCGGCGCGGGGCCGATGATGAACTGGTTGTCCGGCGTGAAGCTCTCCGGGCCGTTGTAGAGCTTCTTCATACCTGTCTTCTCAAGCGCCGGGATCCTGGCGATCGCGCTTTCCATCAGGATCGAGAAGTGGTCCCAATCCTCGTCGAGGAGCTGGAACTCGAACGGGTAGGGCAGCTTGTCGGGCGCCACCCACGGCTTGGCGTTCGGCTCGAAGCCGCCGACCAGCAAGCCGCCGACCTCTTCTTTGATGTAGATGTAGCCGTCCGGGTCGCGCAGCACCGGCAAGTCGGGACTCACACCATCGACCTGGTCGGTGACCACGTAGAAGTGCTCAGCCGAGTGCAGCGGCACGGTCACCCCGCACATCGCGCCGATCTGCTTGGCCCACTGGCCAGCGCAGTTGACCACGATCTCGGCCTCGACATCACCCGCGTCGGTCCTGACCCCGGCGACGGTGCCGTCCCGGACGTCAATGCCGGTAACCCGGGTCCGCTCCCTGACCGTGGCTCCGCCCAGCCTGGCCCCTTTGGCCAGCGCGTACGTCAGGTCAGTCGGATTCGCCCGGCCGTCCCCCGGCAACCAGAGCGCGCCGACCAAGTCAGCGACGTCCATGATCGGGTAAAGTTCAGCCGCCCGCGCCGGGCTGATCAGCTCGCAATCAAGCCCGAACGCCTCGGCCGTAGCCGCCGTCCGGCGCAACGCCAGCAGCCGGTCCTTGGTCCGGGCGACGGTAACCCCGCCGCACCGCCGGAACCCGGTGGCCAGCCCAGTCTCGGCCGGAAGCCGGTCATAGAGCGCCGTCGAGTACCGCACCAACCTGGTACCGCTTTCCGATGCCCTTAGCTGCCCCACAAGCCCAGCCGCGTGCCAGGTCGTGCCGCACGAGAGCTGTCCCTGCTCAAGCAACAACACATCAGTAAGCCCGCGCTTGGTCAGGTGATAAGCAACACTGGCACCGATCACCCCGCCACCGATGATCACGATTTGCGCCCGGCGAGGTAGTTCAAGACGTACGAGAACGTCGGGCAGATCCCTCCCGCCCGAGTCTCCGCCCTGAACTACCCCGCCGGGCGTTACGGGGGCTCGGGGGCGTCGTCCCCCCGGGCCAGCACCGCGTCCCCCGGAGTGAGCTCAGTCATTCCGTTGGGCTTCGTCGAGCAGGCGGTTGAACCCTGGCGCGAGCAAGCCGGCCACGGCACCGTCGAATCTCTCCATCGCCCAGGACCAGAAGTCGAAATCGATCGGGCTGACCTCGGCCTGGATCGCGCCCCAAAGCGTCCAGCCGTACTTGCCGGCCAGGCCGAGCAACATGGCCCGGGCGACCTTGTTGCGCAGCGGGCGGCCGTAGTACTCGGCGATCAGCGCTTCAAGCGCGCCATCCGGCAGGTGGCACTCGGCCCAGATGTTGCCAAGCTCAAAGCATGGGTCGTTGTTGCCCGAGTACTCGTAGTCGATCAGCCAGATCTTGCTGCCGTCGTCGATGAAGTTGGCGGCGAGGAGGTCGTTGTTGCAGGGAACCGTGCCACCCACGCGGCTGGCCAACGCCTGCTCGGCGGCACCGAAGGCACCGCCGAGATCGTCGTACCCGTCCGGGATCTTGATGCCGCGATCAGCCGCGATAGCGCGGTACCGGCGCTGGATCTCGAACATGTCAAAGTCACCGTCGAACCGCTCACCGGCGTGCAAAGCCCGGCAGGCACGGGCGATCCTGATCAGGTTGGCTTGCTTGACCACGTCGGCGTTGGTCAGCGTCGCGCCGTCGATGTAGCCGACCACCAGCACGCCTACCGCCGGGACGTACTCGATCACCGGGGCGCCGACGCCGGCCGCGGCAGCGCGCATTGAGTTGCGGTACTCGCGGCGTCTATCGATCGCGAGCAGTTCGCTGCTTCCGGAAGCGACCCTGGCCACGTAGGTTGCGTTCGCCATGGTGATCTTGAAGTTCCGGTTGGTGAGCCCGCCGGGCAGTTCGGTCACGCTGCGGCGGCCGACCGCGATGCTTGGCACCTGGTCAAAGACCTCGGCGAGATCAGTGCTGGCCCGGAGATCAGTGCTGGCCCGGAGATCGGTGCCAGCGCCGGTGTCCAAGCCGCCTCCCGGTCGGGTGCGAATCGCGATCTGCGAGTGCTGTTCTGTGAAGCCTAGGCAGGTCATCGCTAAAAGGTCTAGATCCATCCCAAAAATTCCCGACAGATCGGGAGCAGCGGCCACATTGGGTCTGGACAGTTAGCTATCGCACCCCTACGCTAACGCCTCAACCCGCGCCCCCTCGTGTGTGGAGGATCCTCCGATGGCCGCAACCACAGATCAGACCGGCGGGGAGCGCGACAGCGCCGACCTGGCTTCATTTGGGTACCGGCAAGAACTCAAGCGCTCGCTCGGCGTCTTCAGCTCTTTCGCGGTCGCGTTCAGCTACATCTCGCCGTCGACGGGCATCTTCACGTTGTTCTTCCTCGGCCTGACGGCCATAGGCGGCGCCTTCATCTGGACCTGGCCGGTCGTCGCGCTTGGCCAGTTCATCATCGCGATGAACTTCGCCGAGGTGTCCAGCCACTACCCGATCGCCGGGTCGGTCTTCCAGTGGACCAAGTACCTGGCCGGCCGACGGTACGCGTGGTTCTCCGGCTGGATCTACCTGTTCGCCGGGGTCCTGACCGTCACCTCGGTGGTGGCCACGCTGCCGCTCGCGCTGATCCCCGCGCTCAACGGCCTTGGCTGGAAGAGCTTGCAACTCACGTTGCACACCGAGCTCGTGGTCGCGCTGATCACGCTCGTGGTGATCACCGCGTTGAACATCTACGGCGTCCGGCTCGTGGCGCTGATCAACAACACCGGCGTGGTGTTCGAGATACTCGGCATGTTCGTGTTCGCGCTGATCCTGATGGCGTTCCACAACCACCAGGGCTTCAAGGTCGTCACCAACACCGGCGGCCTGCATATCGGCTTCCTGACCGGCAACAACTCGTTCGTGCTCGCGATGTTCATGTCGCTGTTCGTGATCTACGGTTTCGACACGGCATCCACGCTGGCCGAGGAGACCCGCGACCCGCGCCGGAACGCTCCGAAGGCCGTGCTCTTCTCCGTGGTGGGCGCGTTCATCATCGGCGGTGTGTTCCTTCTCGGGACCTTGATGGCCATCCCGAATATGCACAAGGCCATCGCCGGCGCGTTCGGTCCGGCTCAGATCATCGAGGCCAACTTCTCGACGCCATTCGCCACGCTGTACTTGTTCGTGGTGTCGGCGGCGATCTTCGTCTGCTGCTTGTCGATCCTCGCGGCGACGATCAGGCTCGGTTTCGGCATGGCGCGCGACAACCAGTTGCCGTTCTCCAAGCCGCTCGCGCGCGTCGCGCCGAGTCTGCACACCCCGGTCTGGACCTGCATCGTGATCGCCATCCTGGCGGCGATTCCGTTCATCCAGTTCTCCGGTGCGCCCACGATCGCGATCGCGGCAACCGCGATGATCTACTTCGCCTACTTCCTCGGGAACATCGCGATCCTGCGGGCACGCCTCAAGGGCTGGCCAAAGGACCCGGCACCGTTCAACCTCGGCCGTTGGGGCCTGTCCGTCAACGTGCTTGGCCTGCTGTACGGCGGCGCGATGCTGATCAACTTCGCCTGGCCACGCGCGGCGAGCAACCCCACACCGAACCAGTCCGTCATCGGCGGCGTCCAGTTGCTCAATTTCCACATCGGATTCCTGAACAAGATCCCGATCCTGTGGACGGTGTTCGTCGTGATCGCGCTGATCGGCGTCATGTACTACGCGGCGGCTGGCAACCGCAAGGAGTTCGCCCCCTTGCGGGCTCCTGCCGGTGACGACGCCCCACTGCAGATCTGACCGGGGCGTCTGCGCTGAGGTCGGCTGGGTGATGTTAGCCCGGCCGATCTTGGACCGGCGCCGTCGATGTCCTAGGTAGCTGCGACGATGGCGGTAGCGTGACGGCGACCAGCACGATGGCGAGATGAGCAGTGACGAGATTAAGGCGCGCGGCGGAGGGAAAGGCGATGGCACCTGAGCCTGCGCTATCCGCTCCGGCCGCCCCCGCTCCCGCTCCGGCCGCCCCCGCCCCCGCTCCGGCTGCTCCGTCCGCCCCTGCGGCCCCCGCCAGCAGGCCTCCCAAGATCATCCGCGGTCCAGGCGTTACGGTGCACGGCCAGATCGAGGACTGGCTGGCCGACGCCATCGCCTCGGGCCAGCTCAGGCCGGGCGACCGGCTGCCGACCGAGCAGTACCTCGCCGCTTGGCTCGGGGTCAGCCGGATGACGCTTCGGCACGCACTGGCCGAATTGGCTCAGCGTGGCCTGGTGACCAGGACCGTCGGCCGCAGCGGCGGCACCTTCGTCGCCGAACCAAAGCTCGAGCAAGACTTCACTGTGCTCGCTGGCTTCTCCGAGCAACTGCGCAGGCGCGGCCTAGTGGCCGGCGCCCGGGTACTCGCCGCGAACGAGATCCCGGCCAGCCCGACCGCGTCCGCGGCACTGGAGATTCCCGTGGGGGACCCGGTCTACGAGGTGCGGCGGCTACGACTGGCCGACGGCACGCCGATCTTGATCGAGCACTCGTTGTTCCCGGCCCGGTACTGCCCCGGCTTGCTGGAATCCCGCCTGGACGGCTCCCTGTACGACCTGCTCGACGAGAAGTACGGGCAACGGCCGCACCGAGCCAAGGAGAGCATGGAGCCGGTCACGGCCGGGGTGCGCGAGGCCGAAGCCCTCGGAGTCGCCGAGGGCGCGCCGCTGATGCTGGTCGAGCGAACCGCCTACGCGCGATCGGGCACGCCGCTTGAGTTCGCCCGCGACCTGTTCCGCGGCGACCGGACCAAGGTCGTTGTCTGGACCTCGGAACTGGCCGGCGACCTCTAGCGGAATGACCCGGCGGTCAGACCGGGTGACCAACGTCGCGCCGAGCGCGACAATCACGCTCTTGATCAGCGGACGCGAGAAATTCTGCTTCGTAAAGACGCGCTTTGGGAGCGTGCGCTGCGGATGCTGACCTGCGTCCTCACTCGATGACGAGATGGCGGCCCGAATCGGACTCTTCAGGTGCCGCCGGATGTTGCAACTGCTCAACGGAGTGCACCACACCCGCTCCGGCGACCGCGATGGGCGCTCGCTACCGACTTCGCACCGTCGGCCAACGAGTCGCCCGCCTCCTGGGCTCCCTGGACCGCAGCCTGACCTGCTCAGGGTGCCGCCAGCTACCTGCCCACCACCCGGGTCACGTAGTCACCGAGACTCGCTGGCTTCTCTTCGCCCTGGTCAGACGCGGAGCTTTCTCGGCGTCGTTGCGGAAACTCTCCGTCGTAATGATCCGCTGCGCTACAGCGGATGAAACATTACGCCCTTCTGACGAGGGCTGAGTCGTGGTTAGCCAGGCTCGATTGGACGAGTACCTGACTCAGGCGGCGGTGGCGGTTCGCTGCCAGGTCCGCCACCGTGACCGCCCGGCTCTGGCCCAGGCCGGTCCGGCGGACCACCACCGGTCCTGGGATAGACACCCGATTCGGGCGGTGCGGGCGGCTCGCCGCTGCCAGGTCCCCCGCCGTGCTCACTGGGAGGGGGTCCAGACTGATCATGCGGGCCCGCACCGCCGGTGCTCGGGCGAACGCTGGACTCATGGGGTCCGGGCTGTTCGCTCGGGCTCGGTGCGTCACCATGTCCGCCGGGTTCCGGCCCGTTCCCGCCCGGCTCGTTCCCGCCCGGCCCCGCCGCAGGTCCTTCAGGCGCATGCGGGCCATGTTCCGATCCCCCTGAGCCAGGCTGATCCTGCGGACCATCGCCACTACCGATGGGACGAACCCCAGACTGCGGTGGTTCCGAAGAAGGCGGGCCAGACGACGGCGGCTCGGAAGGCGGCGGCTCGTCCCCGCCGCCGCCACCACCTGTCGGCGGCTTGCCGCTGCCGCCGACATCGCCTCCGCCACCCGCATCTGGCGGAGGTAGCTCGCCTCCGCCAGGTGGCGGCTCGAACAGTCCAGGGCCGGGCGACGGCGGCCCTTCCTTCCTAAAGTCGACCGGGCCATGATCGGGCGGCGCTTCACCGCCAGAAGATGGATCCCCCTCACCTGGCGCGACCGGCTCCGGCGCATACGGCACCGGCTGCGTCGGCGGAGCCTCCGGAACTGTCGGCGGGGCATCCGGCACCGTCGGCGGGGCTTCTACCGGCCCGGCCCCGCTTGCTGGCGGAGCCTCGGGAATTGCAGGAGTACCGCCCCCGGCTGCTCCTTCCCCGGCTGCTCCGCTCCCGGCTGCTCCTTCCCCGGCTGCAGGTTCGATGCCCGCCGCGCCCAAAGCCACCGTCAACTGACCGACGTCGTGCAAGAAATGCCCGGCCGCCATCGCACCGTGTTCGATCGCCCCGGCGGTGTTTCCGGCCGCGCGAGCAGCCTCTTCCTGCCGGAGGTCGGTAGCGACCTCCTGGAATGGCACCGCCTCGGTGAGCTTGCCGACGGCGTCGAGCGCTTTCTCCTCGGTCGTCCGGTTGTCGGGCAGCCTCGGATGTTCCTGCTGCTCGATGTGCTGCTCATAGGCGTGCACAACTCCCTCACCCGCGGCCACGATGGGAGCGACTACCGGCCCGACCGCGATCACGCCGGCCGCCTTGAGTTCCTCGTCCTGCATCTTGCCTTCCGCTGCGGCAAGCCCGGACACGACCGGGTTGTGGGCCACGTCGTGCGCTATCTGGCCGACCTGGTGCGCGGCCGATCCGACCGCCTGGCCCTCAATATGCACGCCATGGCTCAAAGCGTGACCAGCGGCTTGGACACCCTGACTCACCGCGTGACCAGCCGCATGCACGCCGTCGCTCACCTTGCCGGCAACCGTCTTCGCATCGTCGCCTGCCGCTCCGGCAACGGACTTCACCTCATCAGTAGCCGCCTTGACGCCATCGCCTACCGCGCCGGCGACCGCCTTCACCTCACTAGTCACCGCTGTAACCGCCGACCTCACGCCATCGGCCGCCGAACCCGCGACCGACTTCGCGTCATCGACCACCGCGCTCGCTACCGACTTCGCCTCATCGATCACCGCGCTCGCTACCGACTTCGCGTTGTCGGTCAACGAGTTGGCCTCCTCCTGGACTCCCTGGACCGCAGCCTGACCGGCAGAGTTCGCATCATTCACGACGCCCTGCGCAACCTGCTCTCCGACCTTGGCTACCTCCAGTACTACCTGACCAGTATCCCGAGCGACCTCCTGAACAACGGACGGAACGTCGGTCGCCACATTCCGGCCCGCATCGATCGCCTGACCCGCGGTTTGCGCTACCAGGTCGCCGCCGCGAAATGACTGGACCGCCGTGTCGATGATGCTCTGGGCGGCACCAGCTACCTGCTCCGCGGCCTGGGCCACGTAGTCACCGAGACTCGCCGGCTTCTCTTCGGCCTGGTCAGACTGGGGACCATTCCCAAGCCTTGGTTTCTCCTCACCAGGGCTGCCGCCCGTCCCGCCGCTCTTGTCGGGCAGCTTGCCGTCCGCAGGCTCGTGCTGATCACCCGACCCGCCCGCCGCCGGACCGGCGTCAGCACTAAGCGAAGTCCGCTCAGTGCGCTCTACTTCGGGAGCTTCCAGCGGTTTCGACTGCACGCTGGCGTTATCGGTCTGACTGGACGACTCTGGCGACGAAGAAGTCATAACAATCTGCCCCCGCAGAAAAACGCGCGATCTGGCCCTGTCATTTGCCCTCAGGGTAACTTCTCGTCCGGCCATTCCACTAGCGCGATTTCACGAGAACCCTAGCCCGGCAGCAACACCGCCAGAGCGGCCGCCAGACGCTCGTAGTCGCCAATCGAGTTATACAACTGAGCCGAGATCCGCACCCACTGCCATTCGCCGTGGAACGTCATGGGCACGACCACCTTGTACCGATCAAGCAGCCGATGTTCCAGCTCCCGGGCACGGGCGTCGTCTAGCGGCTCAGGCAGCTGGATCAGTCGCATGGCGGCAGTGAGCCTGTCGCCACCCGGCGCCTCGGTCCCGATGTGCTGGGCGACGAGTTCGGCCCCTCGTCGAGCCAGGTCGTCGTTGTGCCCTCGCACGGCCGGCCAGCCCGCCCGCTCGAAGAGCGCGGGTGCCGCCGGCACCGCCAGCAAAGCCGACGGGTCGCGGGTGCCGGTCCAGTCGAACGCGGGCCGGAAGCCGTCATTGACCCGATGGGAGGCGGCCAGGGTACGAAGTTCGTCGCGCCATTGCGGCGCCACGTACAAAACGGCGGCCGCCTTAGGCGCGCACAACCATTTATGCAGGTTCCCCACCCAGAAATCCGCGCCCAGCCGATCCAGATCAACGGGCACAAGCCCGGCCGCGTGCGCCCCGTCAACCAGAACACCGATCCCCTGCCGTCGGCATTCACCGACAACCCGATCGAGCGGGAACACCATGCCGCTGCACGAGGCCACATGATCGATCACGACCAGCTGAGTCCGGCCGGACACCTCCGACAAGATCGCCTCGGCGACAGCCAGCCGGTCGACGGCACCAACCGGCACAGGCACGGCGCGGCTTGTACCGCGCCTGCCCGGGCCGGCCCGCGGAATTTTGAATAAGATTCGCATTCGCATTCGCCGGCAATGCGCCAGGCGACCGCGCTCGGCGATTTGTTAAAAATAATGGTTGAAAGATTTTCGATGGTTTTGGACCTTGCTGTGGATAGCGTCTCGTGCTCGAGGCCGGCCGAGGGCGCCGTCGGGCCAGCCGCCCAAACTTCGCGCAGGTATTCAGATGGCATTAAGCTGGTCAGCCCTTACCATTGAGTTAGATCGGCGGCACCCTGGGGAGGTGTGGGATGGACCAGGCGTACTTCGAGTTCGCCGCGGGCGGGCGACCCCGGCTCGACCTGGACAAGCCGCGGCTCACGTTGGGACGCGCGCCGGCCAATGACGTTCAGCTCAGCGACGGCACGGTCTCCGGTCAGCACGCCGCCATCGAATGGCAGCCAGAAGGCTGGACGATCAGGGACTTGGGCTCATCTAACGGCACCCACGTGAACGGCCGCCGAATCGACCAGCCCCGGGCGCTGAACCCTGGTGACAAGGTTCGGCTCGGCAATATCGAGCTCGTTTTCCGGATCGCGGGCACAGTGCTCATTCCGGAGTCCCCGGCCCCGCCCTCGGGCTACCTGGACGTTACCGAGGAATGGCGACCGCAGGCAGCCCCAGGACCACCGGCCGCACCGCCACCAGCCGCTAAGCGCGGACCCGCCCGGCCTGTGGCGGACCAGCCGCCCGCCGCTGCCGCCCCGATCCGGCCGTACGGCCAGCAAGCCAGCGACCCGGCCGGGAACGACCCGCTCGGTGCCCGGCGCAGCGGCGGATTCGCCCAGGTCCGGGGTGTCGTCCGGAACGTGCAGTGGCAGACCAGGAACCAGACGAGGGTGCTGCTCTTCCGGGTCGAACGCTACGATCCCTCAGGCAACCGGCTCTCGCCAGTCGCCGTGGAGTTTCGCAATTACAAGTCTGGCCAGCTCAACGCCGGCGAGGAAGTCGACGTCATCGGGAGCTGGAAACACGGCACGCTGCGGGCCCAGAAGATCACCAACTTGACCACGCAGGTCGAGGTGCGCGGCCCGGCTGCCGCGTCCAAGGCCTTCAGGAGGCTCTTCATCACGATCTTCTTCATCATCTGGGGAAGCGTTGCGCTGTTCGTCGTGGTCGGCCTGTTGAGCGGTCTGTAGCCGATGCCGGGAACCTGGGTCACCACCGACAGCGTCGACTACCTGCAGCGCTCGGTCCCGCTCCGGCAGCGGATAACCGGTCCGCTGACGACCGGCGCCGAGCCGTCCCGCCGGCTGCTGCGGATCGGCGGGATCGGCCGTCGGAGCAAGGAGAGCAGCGGCTCGCTCCGGCCGCCTGGCGGCGAGCCGTGGCGGTCACCGATGACCGGGCCGATCACGGGCTTGTACGGTTACCGCATCCCGGTCGCCTTCCTGCTGACCGGCAGCGGCGACTCGGTGCGGATCCAGTTCGGCACCTGGTCCGCTAAGAACACTGCCGCCGCGCAAGCCCAGGACCGCCGCCGCGACGTCCTGGCCTCGGTGCTACGCGGCACTTACTCTTCGATCGACCTGCAGGCGGTCGCGCCGGTAGATCCCCGCCTGCCGCTCGGGGGGATCGCGCTCGGCATCCCCGACCCTGACGGGGTCGATGAGTCCGACGGCTCGGCGCCGATCGACCGGATCATCCGGTCGATGAGCGGCACCAGCTGGGCCGTCCTTGTCCTCGCCTACCCGGTCTCGGAGGCTGCTGTCAGCGCCATCCGGACCCAGCTGCTCAACGAGATCAGGACCGCCGAGTCGGCCGTGGCGACCGAAGGCGCCACCAGCCCGATCACCGAGCAGTACGTCGAGCAGCTCAAGATCAGCCTGGCCGACGCGGCCGATGCCCTCTCCACCGGCGCGTGGCGGACGGCGGCGTACCTGCTTGGCAATGGTGACAGTTACCCGCGGCTGGCTACGGCTTGGCGCAGCGTGTTCTCGGGGCCGCGGTCGCGCCCGGAGCCGGTCCGGGTCTTTGATCGGAGCGAGGCCGCCAGCCTCGCATCGGCCTGGAGCATGCCCGATGATCCGTCCGATCCTGGCCCTGGCCATTACCGCCGGCCGTTCGAGTACCAGAGCTTGCTGACCACCACCCAGCTGGCCGCCTACGTGCACCTGCCCGAGATGGAGGTGCCCGGCTTCGCCGTCGACCTGGCACCGAGGTTCGACACTGTGCCGCCGCGCGACGCGGTTGCCGACGGCGTGCTGATCGGGCAGATCCTGCGGCACAAGCGCGATACCGGTGCCGCGTACCGGGTCACGCTCAAGTCGCTGACCAGGCACGCGTTCGTGGCGGGGACGACGGGCGCGGGGAAGACGAACACGATCTTCTCGCTGCTGCGCGAGGCCGACGCCGCAGGCGTGCCGTTCCTGGTGATCGAGCCGGCCAAGACCGAGTACCGGGCCATGCTGGAGCAGCCGGGGCTCGGCAGCCGGCTGCGGGTGTTCACCCCCGGCAAGGAGGCCGTCGGACCGTTCCTGCTCAACCCGTTCGAGGCACCGGGTGTCCCGGTGAGCGAGCACCTTGACCTGGTGCGAGCCGCGTTCGCCGCCTCGTTCGGCATGTGGGCGCCGCTGCCGCAGATCCTGGAACGCTGCTTGCACGAGGTGTACCTGGACCGGGGCTGGGATCTGCGCACGAACCGGAACGAACGGCTGGAGGCCAGCGGGCCGGGCGCCGACCCCTCCCAGGCTTATCCCACGCTGTCCGACCTGATCGCCAAGGTCGCCTCGGTGATCGGGGGCCTCGGCTACGACGACAAGGTCACCGGCGATCTGCGGGCGGCGCTGACGACCAGGCTCGACGCGCTGCGGATCGGCGGCAAGGGCGCGATGCTCGATGTGGCCAGGTCGCTGCCGATAGCCGATCTGCTGTCCGCGCCGACGGTGGTGGAGCTCGAATCGCTCGGTGATGAGGGCGATAAGGCGTTCGTCACCGCGATGCTGCTGGTCAGGCTGGCCGAGTACCGGCGCTCGCGGGGTCAGTCGGACCGGCTTGAGCACCTGCTGGTGATCGAGGAGGCGCACCGGCTGCTCAGCCACGCGCCTTCGGTTACCTCCGATGAGCAGGCCAACCCGCGCGGCCAGGCCGTCGAGACCTTCGCCAACCTGCTGTCCGAGATCCGCGCCTACGGGCAGGGCGTGATCATCGCCGATCAGGTGCCGGCCCGGCTGGCACCGGACGTGATGAAGAACACGACGCTCAAGGTGGCGCACCGGATCGTGTCAGCCGATGACCGCGAGGCGCTCGGCGCGGCCATGGCCATGGACCCCGACCAGGAGCGGGCGCTGGTGACGCTGGGCGTGGGCGAGGCGATCGTGTTCGGCGCCGGTGACGACAGCCCGCTGATGGTGGCTGTCCCGCTGGCCAAGAACCCGCTGTCGCCCTACCCCCCCGGCGATGACGTGGTGGCCGAGCGGATGCGAGCGTGGCGCGATTCGGCTGGGGGTGCCGGCCTGTTCCTGCCGCGTCCGTTCTGCGTGACGACCTGCGGCGGGGTGGTGACGGCGGCCTGTGAGGCGGCCCGGCGGCTGGCCGGGGATGAGTACATACAGCGGACCCTGTCCAGGCTCATCTTGTCGACACTGGGTGAGCCGACCGCGCTCGGCAGGCTTTGGCCCGACCTGGTGGGCGCGATCCGGGCACGTAAACCGGTGACGGTGAATGAGCCGGAGCTGCTGCGCTCCTTCGCCGGGCACGGTCCCGACTGGCTGGCCGAGCGGCGGGGTGCGCAGGCGGGCTGGTCGTACTCTGACACCGACGCGTTCCGTGACTGCGTGCAAGCGGTGATGCTCGCGATGCTTGATCGTGATGCCGGGGCTTTGCAGGGGGCGCTAGCCCGGCTGGCGGAGACCGCCGGGCGGCTGTACCTCCGGTCATACGAGCCGTATCCGGCCTGCGCGATCGTGTGCGGCACCGATCCTCCGCTGTGCCTGTACCGGGGAGCGGTGGCCGACTTGGTCGCCAGCGGCCGACACGCGTTCGCGTGGCGGGAGGCGGACATCGCCGACGCCAAGTCCGAGGGCAACACCAGGCGGGCAACCTGGAACGTGTGCCAGGACGCCGGTTACGACCTGGTCGAGTTCCCCGACGAGGAGATTCCCGAAGCGGCCCGGGCGGCGACCGACAAAGCGGCGCGGCGCGCGTGCCTCTGCTTCGAGCAGCAGATGCTGGCCGCCGACCAGCTCAAGGTGCCGAGGACGATGCGTCGCATCCTGGCCAAGGTGCTCTCGGCTGGGGGGTTCTGACGATGCCTGGGAGACCGGGTGACATGCCGCCGCGCACGGCCAAGGAAGTGGTGGACCAGGCCCACAAAAGCGGGGAGGAATTCAAGCCGCGGCCGCAGGGGTTCCAGTCCGGTAGCGGCGGGAAGCCGCTCAACATCGGTGGAGGGCGCGATGACGGCGGACCCGAAAACGCCGACCAGCAACAACTGGATCGGGAACTCGCGGCCGCCGTTGGCCGCCAGGATCGGCCCGGGCTGCCCGACAAGCCAGAGGCCGGTGGCGCCGCCAAGCTAGACAAGGGCACCTCGCTCAGCGATCCCAGCACCAGCAGCAGCACGCCAAGCAACACCAGCCACCCGAACGCCTAGCGTCAGCAGGCCAGGCTCCGTGCCCCAGCGGGCGGATCCGGCCCCTCAGCCGCCCCCCGGGTGCGCCCGCAGGCGGGGCCATCGTGTGGATGTCGTTTTGCAGCAGCTACGGGTAGCGCAGCCGCGAGCTAGGCTGATGACAAATGGACGCCAACGCCGGTTCTCCGCAGGTGCGGCTCGCCGAGGTGGTCGCGGCGCTTTCGCTGGGCATCGACCTCGGGTTCGGCCAGCCCATGGAGCACGTGCTGCGGCAATGCCTGATCGCGCTGCGGCTGGCTGAGCGCTCCGGCCTTAGTGAGCAGGAACGCGCCGCCGTCTACTACACGGCGCTGCTCGTGAACGTCGGGTGCCACAGCGACGCGCACGAGCAGGCCAAGTGGTTCGGCGATGACATCGCGCTCAAGTCCGGCAAGTACCGCTATGAGCTCGGCAAGGTCGGCCAGGCCGTAGCGTCTTTTCGCCGCATCGGCGCGGGTAACCCGCCGCTGCACCGGTTCCGCGTCGGGCTTGAGTTCGCTGTGTCGGGACGCCGAGACCTGGACGGGATGATCACGCAGCACGCGCGGCTGGCCGCGTCGCTGGCCGAGCAGCTCGGGCTGCCCGAGACCGTCCGGATGGCGGTGCGCTCCTCGTACGAGCAATGGGATGGCCACGGCTGGCCCGGCGAGCAGAGCGCGGATGAGATTCCGGTCGCCTCCAGGGTCACGCAGCTAGCCGAGTTGACCGAGGTCGCCCACCGCATCGGCGGCATCGAGGCCGTGGTGAAGCTAGCCCGCAGGCGAGCGGGAAAGCAATTCGACCCGTCGCTGGCGGCGACCTTGGAAGATGCGGCCGAGGCGATCTTGGGCGATCTGGATTCCGTGCACACCTGGAATGCCGTGATCGCGGCCGAGCCGGCGCTCGCCGTAGTGCTGACCGCCGAACAGCTAGAGCAGGCCCTCGAGGCAATCGCGAACTTCACAGATCTCAAGTCGCCCTTCACCCTCGGTCATTCGCGCGCGGTCGCGGACCTGGCCGGGCAGGCAGGCGCCAGGGCCGGGCTGGACGACGCGGACGTCTATCGGCTGCGCCTGGCAGGCCTCGTGCACGACTTCGGGCGACTGGGCGTCTCGAACGCTATCTGGGATCGCCCAGGACCGCTGCGAGCCGGGGAGTGGGAGCGCGTCCGTATGTATCCGTACATGACGGGACGCATGCTTCAGCAATCGGCTGCGCTGTCGCCGATCGGCGCCATCGCGGTGCAACACCACGAGCGCCTGGACGGCAGCGGATACCCGAATGGGCTGGCAGGCAGCGCGATCTCGCAGCCGGCCAGGATCCTGGCCGCAGCCGACGCCTACCAGGCGATGCGCGAGCCGCGGGCCCACCGGGCCGCGCTGTCTGCTACGGAGGCGGCAGCACAGCTGCGATCGGAAGTGCGGGCCGGACGCCTGGACGGCCCGGCTGTCGACGCGGTCCTAGCCGCCGACGGCCACCGGGTTTCGCGGCGCCGGGATGAGGCATCAGGACTGACGGCCCGCGAGATCGAGGTGCTCAGGCTCGTGGCCCGAGGCTTGTCTAACAAGCAGATCGCGACCCATCTGGTGATTACGCCGAAGACCGCCGGCAATCACGTCGAGCACATTTACACCAAGATCGGCGCGACCAGCCGGGCCGCGGCGGGGCTATACGCGATGCGGCACGGGCTGCTCCCCGTGACGGAGACCGTCGCCGCGCCCTGACGCAGGCCGAAGATGAGGCGAACGCCTCATGACCGCGGTCCTGCGGACTAGCTACCTTCGTGGACATCAGCATTCGCTGCAGCCATAAAGGGGATGATCGAGATGCCAAGCGTTTCCCGTGACACCGTGAGCCAGGTCAACGACTTCGGTCCGGCCGAGGACCGCACGCACGAACTTGACGGTTACACCGTCCAGTTCGTGTCCATCCGCTCAGATCACGACCTGAGCGCTATCCTCAGCCAGCTACCGGGCGGACACTGCGACTGCCCGCACTGGGGATACGTCCTCAAGGGAACGATAATCATCCGCTATGGCGACGTCGAGGAGAAGGTCCAGGCAGGCGAGGCTTTCTACATGCCACCGGGACACATTCCTGGCGCGACCGCCGGGACGGAGTTCGTGCAATTCAGCCCAACCGACCAGCTGAAGCCCGTGCTGGCCGCCATGGCCGAGGTGGCGCGGAAGATGCACGAAGCCTAGATCCTGGGCTGGTCGGTGATCGTCGCAGCCGGTCCTGTGCTCGTCGGCCCGCCCGCTGGCGTCCGCGGGCCGACGTCAGCTCAGCGGAAGGAGCCCGCGGTCAGGCCGGTCACGATGCGGCGCTGGGCGAATAGCACGAGCGCGGCGATCGGGATCGAGACGATCACGACGGCGGCGTCGATCAAGTTGTAAAAGACCTGGAACTGGCTCTGGCCGAAGGTAACGATCGCCAGCGGCGCGGTGAAGTGCGGGAACGTATACAGGAAGGACACGGCGAACGTGAAGTCGTTCCAGGCCAGGATGAAGCACAGGATCCCGGCCGTGAAAACGGCCGGGATCGCGACCGGCACCACGACCCGGCGCAGCGCCGTCAGCCTGGTCGCGCCATCTACCTGGGCGGCCTCTTCCAGTTCGATCGGTACCTGCTCGAAGAAGTTCCTGAGCAGCCACGTCGCGATCGGCAGCGTGTAGACCAGGTAGACGATGATCAGCGGGTAGATGTTGTCGAGAATGCCGAGGTTCTTGAACAACAGGAACAGCGGCCCGATCATCGCCAGCACTGGGAAGAATCCGGCCAGCAGGATGAACCCGAGTATCGCCCCAGCCCCCCGGATCCTGAGCCTGGCGAGCGCGTACCCGGCGAATGTTGCGACGACGATCGTGACGAGCGTCGCGCCGAGCGCGACGATCACGCTGTTGATCAGCGGACGCAGGAAGTTCTGCTTGGTGAAGACGTTGACGAACGCGCTGCCGGATAGGTGCGATGGCACGATGCCGTTCGCGCCCCCGACGCCAGCCGACACCTGGGCGTTGGACTCCAGCGAGGTCCGTAGCACCCAGTAAAACGGGAACAGCGCGATCACCACGACAATGGCCACGGCCAGGTAGAACGCCGTTTCCTTGGCGACCTTGCGGCCGCTGACCGCGGTCACGTCGATGTCCTGAACACGCGTACGTACCCCCAGGAGACGACCAGCGCCAGGACGACGAGCATCACCGAGATCGCCCCGCCAAGCCCGAAATTCGTGTTGGTGATGAATGTGTAGAAGTTCAAGAACGACAGCGTCTCTGTCGAGTTGCCTGGACCGCCGCCGGTCATGATGTAGATCACGTCGAACACCAGCAAGGCCTGCAGCGTGCGGAAGATCAGCGCCACCATCAGCGCGGGCTTGAGCATGGGCAGGGTCAGCCGCCGGAACGTCTGCCAGGCGCTCGCCCCGTCGACCCGGGCCGCCTCGTAGATCTCGTTCGGTATGACCTGGAGTCCGGCGAGCAGGATGATCGCGACGAACGGGACGTTCTTCCACGAGTCGGCGACGAAGATCACCACCCAGGATCGCCAGACGCTGGCATTCAGCCAGGTCAGGCTCGACCACGCGGGGTGGACCAAACCGAGGAAGTAGTCGACGAAGCCCGCCCTGGGATCAAACATGGTCTTCCACAGCGTTGCCGACACGACCGTCGGCACCGCCCACGGCACCAAGATCGCGGCCCGCAGCACGCCCCGGCCGCGGAATTTCCTGTTGAGCATCAGTGCGAGAGCCAGTGCGACGACCACGTCGAAGATCACGGTCACGACGGTGAAAGCAAGCGTCCGCTCAAGCGCCGCGATCCAGAGCGGAGAGCCGAACATGGCCGTGTAATTCGATACACCAACAAACTTGTGCGGCAGGCCGGCCAGGCTCAGGTTGTCGAAGTGCAGCGAGTTCCAGATGTTAGAGATCAGCGGCAGCGCGGTCACAGCCAGCAGCAAGATCACTACCGGCGCGACGAGCACGTAGCCGAGACGCCGGTCGGTCTTGACGCGGTCGCCGGCCGTTGGACGGGCGTCCCGCGGCTGGCCGACGTTGCGGTCAGCGGTCTGTGCGGCCACTAGCGGCTCACCGCCCGGTCAGGGCGTCGCACCGGCGTCGGTCTTGATCGTCGGGGCCGCGGCGGCCAGCGCGGCGGCTGGCGACTTGGTGTTCGCGAAGATCTCAGACAGCATCACCTGAAGGTCGTTGGAGACCTGCAGGTAGTTCGGGCTCACCGGGCGCGGCGCCGAGAAGTTGTTGAGCGTCTTCACGTTCTGGAAGTACGCCGCCTTCGCGAACAGGGCGGGCGTGTAAGCCGACGGCAGGGATGGCGGGTCACCGGTCACCTCGGCCCGGGCGGTTTCGACCGCCGGGCTGGTCAGGTACTCGATGAGCTTCCAGGCGGCCGCATCGTGCGCGGTCTTGGAGTTGATCGCCAGCATCTCGCCGCCGAGCGCTGACCCGGGCGTGCCACCAGATTCGGCGGGGAACGGTATGTACCCCACATTGCCCTTCACCGGAGGCGACGTCGCTAGCGATTCGACGAACGGATAGTTGATCGAGAACGCCGCGTGCCCGGAGACGAACTCGGATTCGACGTTGCCCTCGGTCCAGCCAGTCACCGCTGTCGGCGCGATGTGGTACTTGTAAATCGTGTCGTGCAGCCAGGTCAGCGCCGCCTTATTGCCTGCGGTGTTGATGTTCGAAGGGTCAAGCTTGCCGCCAAACGCCGAGTCGACCGTAAGGAACGCGGTGATCGCACCCTCGTACTTCGAGCCCTCGAACGCCAGACCCTCCTTGAGCGAGTGGTCCTTCTTCAGCGCTGCCTGCGCGTCGGCGACCACCTCCGCCGGGCTGGTCGGCGGTGTCTTGATCAGGTCGGTCCGGTAGAAAAGACCTTCCGGATTGTCGAACCAGGGCACCGCGTACGGCGCGCCGAGATAAGTACCCGCCGCCACCTCGTGCGGGAAGAACTGACTCATGTCCGGGCTGAACTTGCTGAGGTTGAGCACCCAGCCCGCCTGCGCGAACTTCGCCGGGTAGGTGACGTCCGATTCGAACACATCTGGGGTCGTCGCCCCGGCGATGAAGGAGTGCTCAAGCTGAGAAAGGTAGGTAGTGGAATCTGGTGATAGCACGTCAATCTTGACGGTGATATTGGGGTTGGCCTTCTCGAACGCGGTGATCGCTACCTGGGTTTGCTGACCCTCTGTCCCAAGCCCAGATTCGGCGAAGACGATGGTCTGCTTGGCGTTGCCCGAAACCGGCTTGACCGAACTCGAGCTTGAGCAGGCCGCGAGCGCGAGCGCCAGCCCGGCGGCCGGCGCTACCGCGATTAAAACTCTATGATGTCTGTTCCTCGGTGTCAGCCGCACAGCGGCCACCTCCCAGCGCTCTCGGATGGCACCTGCCACCCGTCCGGATGATCTAGTACGAGCTTTGAGCAACCTGCTACCGCACGACACGTTAACGAAACATGAACCCATTGTCGCCCCAGCCGCGCCGTGAAAGACGCAGCAGCGCCCGCCGAGGTCCGTACGACCGCCGTGCGCGCCGGGGTGGGTTTGTCAGGTACTAAAGTAACCGAGCGCGGAGCCGAATCGACGGGGATGGCGGGGCGATGCGAAGAAGGTCCGGGTCACCAGACTCCGATCCGGCAGGTCTTTGGCAGAACAGGAATTGGCGGCTGCTATGGATCGGCCAGTCGGTGTCCGCCACCGGGGACATGGTCTTTTACATCACCGTGCTGCTGTGGATCGCGACGATCATCGCCAAAGGTCAGCCGTGGGCACCGGCGGCGGCGAGCGGCGCCCTGATCGCGACAGCCGGGCCGGTGCTGGTCATCGGACCGCTAGCCGGCGTGTTCGTCGACAGGTGGGACCGGCGCCGCACCATGCTCGCCGCCGATGCGGCCAGATTCGCGCTGATCGCGGGCCTGCTCGCGCTGCCAGCACTGCGGCACGCGATACCGGTGGGTGCGCAAATCGCGATCCTGTACGTGGTGCTTGCCGCGTGCAGTTGTTTCGCGGAGTTCTTCAACCCATCCCGGCTCGCCGTCATCGGCGCGATCGTGCCTGCCGAACAGCAACCACAGGCCAGCGCGTTGCTGTCGGCCTCGTTCAGCATCGCCCAGATCATCGGGCCGCCGATTGCCGCGCCCCTGCTGATCACGCTCGGCGTGCAGTGGGCACTCGTGCTGAACGCGGTCAGCTTCGCCTACTCCTACTTCTGCGTGCGCGCCATCGACGTGTCACTTGTGCCGCCAGCCGACGCGCCCGCCAGGGACAGCTTCGCCGCCGAGTTCCGCGCCGGCATCCGGTTCTTCGTCGGCAACAGGATCTTGATGACTCTCGGCATCGGCCTGGTGATCGCGCTGCTCGGCAACGGGGCCGTGAACTCACTCGCCGTCTTCTTCGTGCCAGCCAACCTGCACGTATCGTCGAGTTGGCTCGGCACGCTGACCGGCAGCGTGGGCGGCGGCGCCCTTGTCGGGGCGCTGCTGGCTAGCGCGCTCGCCAGAGCGCTAATACCAGGCAGGCTGTTCTGGCTCTCCTTGATCTGCTGCGGCGCCGCTTTCATCGGCCTGTCGCGCGCCACCGATCTGGTCGCCGCGCTCATTGCCGGAGCGCTGCTCGGGCTCGCGGCCGGCGTGCTCAACTCGGTGGTGTCGCCGATCATCCTGAGCGTCACGCCGTCGCACCTGATCGGGCGGGTAAGCGCGGTGTTCAGCCCGCTTGAGCAACTCGCCTCGATCGTTTCGATGGTGCTAGCCGGTGTCCTGGCCAGCACCGTGTTGCGCGGATTTCACGCGACGGTCGCTGGCGTGAAGTTCGGCCCCTACGACACCGTCTTCGCGGCGGCCGGGCTGTTGTTCATGATCGCCGGAGTGGCGTCAATCGCGCCGCTCAGCAAGCCTGCCGAGCAGAAGGCAGCCGAGCAGAAGGCAGCCGAGCAGAAGGCAGCCGGTCAGAACGCAGCCGAGCAGAAGGCAGTGCCTGACAGCCACACCGAGCCGGCCGACGATCCGCCCGCCACCGACAGCCTGACCAGCGAAGCCTAACTGGCGCAAGGCGTGCGATGGATGCCCAAATTCATACCCGGTTTCCCAGCTGAATGCGGCAATTCATCGCAGGCCTGAACGCAGCGAGCGCGATGGATTGCCGAATCCATCGCAGGCCAGCGAGACTTGCTCGCCTTCGACGCCACCTAGTCGCCCAGATCAACGATGGCGGCGACCGGGCCGCCGCCATCGGGCCCCTGGTGAGCCGCCGACACCGACACGAACACGGCCGGATCGCCGGTCACCGAGGCCGCCACGCCGCCGACGCAGGCCTTGATCTGCCGATGCCAGTGCACGTCGGAGTCATCGAGCATGGCGTTGCGACGCCCGCGCACTCGCCCGTCCTGGCTGGCCTCGCACTTGAGGAACACGTTCACCAGCCGGCCATCCAAGTCCGAGGTACGCGGCCGCTGCGGCAACGAAAGACCAGCATCCTTGATCGCCGCCCAGATCCCGTCGGTGTCGAGCGCGTCTCGCATCACTGAGTGTCCGATCCGGTACCTCCCACCCACCCCGCGCGCGTTCCCGGCTACGACGACCTGCGCCCGGTCGAGTTCGACCCCGGACGAGCAGGACGCGACCGCCGAGTACAGGCCGCGGTCGTGCAGCACATCGGCGTCGGACGGCATCTCGATTTCCCCGAGGGCGACCGCGATGCCGAGCGCGGTGCAGCCGTTCGACAGATCCATCGACTCGTGGGTGTTCTCCGTCCAGACCGTCCGGCCCCGGCTCTTGGCGTCGGAGATCGTGCCAATCGTCAGCAGCGGCGTCTTCGTCTGCACGTAGTGCACGTCGGCCCGGTCGATGATGCCGGCTCGCTCCGTGGCCACCCGAACAGCGTCGGCCACCTTGCTGATCATCGCGGTCCGCCCGATGTCCTCGGGCAGCAACCGCTCGCTCATCGCGAACCCGACCGTCAGCCTCGGCTCCTCCGTGACGACAGCGCTGGACGCGGGCACGGTGGCAAAGATCGTCGCGTGCGGGCTGATCACCCCGTCAGTGCCGCCCGACCACACGATCGGGATCTGCTTGACCGCCTCCGCGCTCCGGCTCCCCTTGGCGGTGAGCACCTCGCGGAACGCCCGGTCGGCCAAGATCCTGGTGTAGTCATTTACCCCGCCATTGCCCTCGGTCTTGCCGATCACGGCGACGACCCGGTCGGCATCGATCACCCCGTCGTCGATGAGCCGGGCTAGTTCGCTCGCGTCAGACACGTTGTGCAGCGGTACCTTGCGTACCTCGATCGGCTCCGGCACGTCTCACTCCTCGGTAGTAGCAAGCCATTCACGGATCGCCGCGCCGTGCTGGTCGAGCGTGGGCGGCGGCAGATGCTCGTCCCGGCCACCGCCGTCGAACCGCAACGGCGGCCCCGGCAGCGTTATCCGGCCGAGCACGGCGTGCTCTACGTCGATCAGCAACCCCTGCGACCTGGTCTGCTCCCAGGTAAAGACCTCTTCCAGGTTGCGAACCTTACCGGCTGGAATCCCAAGTTCGGTCACCTTGGCGAGCACGTCGGCTGCCGTGAGCCGCCCGAACGCCGTCTCAACCGCCGCGTTGACCTCGACGTGGTCGCGTACCCGATCCCTGTTCACCGCCCACGAAGGACGGTCGAGCCCGAACGCCGGGGCGAACCGCTGCCACAGCGCGTCGGTGCCGACGGCGATCTGGACAAAGCCTTCCGCCGTCCGGTACAGGCCATACGGGCAGATCGACGGGTGGTGGTTGCCGACGGGCGTCGGTACCTGCCCGGCCACCGTGTACCTGGTACCGAAGTAGGCCAGCGAACCAACCACCGACGCGAGCAAACTCGTCCTCACCACCTGACCCTGGCCGGTCCGGAAGCGTTCGACGAGTGCGGCGACCACGCCGTAGGCACCGTACATTCCCGCCAAAATGTCGCCGATCGGCACGCCGCACCTGGTCGGCTCGTCCGGCGACGGCCCGGTGACCGACATCAGCCCACCCTCACCCTGGGCGATCTGGTCATATCCAGCCCGGTCGCCGTCAGGTCCGTCGTGCCCGAAACCGGTGATCGACAAGATCACCAGCCCCGGGTTCAGTTCGTGCAGCCGGGCCACGCCGAAGCCGAGCCGGTCGAGCACGCCGGGCCTGAAGTTCTCGATAAGCACGTCGGCCCGCCGGGCAAGCTCGGTCAGCACCGCGCGGCCGTCATCGGACTTGAGGTCGAGCGCGATCGACTCCTTGTTGCGATTGCAGGACAGGAAGTACGTCGAATGCTCCCGCCCGTCGCTGCCCGGCACGAACGGCGGCCCCCACTCCCGGCTCTCGTCCCCGTCCAGCGACTCCACCTTGATCACCCGCGCACCGAGGTCACCAAGCATCATCCCCGCGTGCGGCCCCGCCAGCGCCCGCGTCAGATCCACGACGAGCAGCCCATCCAACGCCCCGGCCGTGCTCATAGCCAGTCCACCTCGGCGGACGGGACTCCGGCGAGCCTGGCATAGCCGGGGCCGCGGTCGAAGAACGGCTGGGGCTGCCGATCCGCCCGTATTTTATTGCGCAAAGAAACCGTCTCCTCCATGTCGGCGGCGGGCACATCGTCGGGCCCGGTGATCACCACGCCGTAGCTGGTGGCCGCTGCCGTCCTCGAGACCTTGCCCCAGGCGACATCGCGGACGACGCGTTCGACGTCGCGGTTGAGCGGGTCACCCCAGCCTCCGCCGCCCGTGGTGCGGATTCTGATCAACGTGTCAGCCGGGACGAACTCGGCGTCGGCGAGCGCGTCCGCAAATCTTTCTGCCTCGCCGTTCGGGTCGATCATGACCTCGAACGGACGGCCGGCTTTCCCGCCGTTGACTCCCCAGCAGGACAGAATCGAGCGGTCGGCGATCGACATGAAATAGCCGTCGGTGAGCATCCGGATGACTTTCTCGTACCCGAGCCCACCGCGGAACTCCCCCGGTCCGCCCGAGTCGACCGCGAGGCCAAGGCGTTCGACCAGGAAGGGGAACCGGGCCTCGGAAAACTCGGCCGGCAGGTTGCGCGAGTCCGGCACCACGTGAATGGTGTCCTCGCCGTCGGCGTAGTACCGGCCGCCTGAGCCGCCGCCGAGCACCTCACGCATCAGGTAAGGCTCCCCGGCCGCGTCGAGGCCGTAGACGCCGGTGTAGCGGATAGTCTCCTGGTCGGCCGGCATCCGCCCGCCGACAGCCTTGGCCAGCACGCCGGCGAGCACGCCGAGCAAGCGCAAGATCACGAACGTTCGGGCGTTCGTCGGGGCCGGGAAGATCGGGGTGAGCAGCGTTCCCGGCGGCGGGAACCTGAGTTCGAGCAGGTCGACTACGCCTTCGTTGACGTCGAGTTCGGCCATCCGCTGCGGGGTATCGGCGAGATTGCGCAGGATGGGCGCCAGCCACTTAGCGAGGAAATTGCCGTCGGCGTAGTTGCCGCAATGGTTGATCGGGCCCTTGGCCTGGGGCGCGGTGCCGTTAAAGTCCAGGATCAGCCTCGGGCCTGCCGGGTCGTTGTCACTGGTCCTTGTGAGCGTGATCCGCTGGGTGTGCAGCTTGGGCGGGTCGACGCCGTCGTGCTCGGCGTAGTCCTCCCAGGCCCAGGTGCCTTCACCGATCTTGGCCAGTATCTCGCGGCGGAACGTCGCCGTGGTGCCAGCCACGATCGCGTCGAAACAGGCCTCGACCTGGTGCTGGCCGTACCGGTCGAACAGCTCGGCTAGGCGCCGCGCGCCCATGAGGCACGCGGCGCACTCCGAGTCCAGGTCAGCGGCCAGCGACTCGGGCATACGGGAATTGCGGGTCATGATTGCCAGGACGGCTGTGTTCGGCCCGCTCGCGTCGCGCAGCTTGATCGGCGGCACCATGAGGCCCTCTTCGAACACGCTGGTCGCTCGGCTGGGCATGGACCCCGGGACCGCGCCGCCGATGTCGTCGTGGTGACCGAACGCCTGCACGAACCCGACTACCGCCCCCGTGGTTGACGCCCCGGCGTGAAAGACCGGCACAGTCACGCAGAGATCCGGCAGGTGGCCGATGCCGCCTTCCGACGAGTACACGTCGTTGTGGAAATACACATCGCCCGGCGCCATCTCATCGATTGGGAAGTCGCGCACGATCGGGTGGACCAGTGAGCTGTAGGAGCGGCCGGTCAGCTTGCGGAGCAGCCGGTCATGTATCCCGGCTCGAAAGTCGTGCGCGTCCCTGACCATCGGCGACCTGGCCGTCCGTCCGATCGCTGTCTCAACTTCCTTCTCGATCGAGGCCAGGCTGCCCGCGATGATCTCAAGCAGCACCGGATCAACCGGATCGCCGCCCTCCGTCAACGTCCGCCCGCCCACAACTCACCCGCGCTTCCTCACGCTCGCCCATCCAGAGCCCGGTCTCCCGCCACGCCGGCCAACAACCCCGGCTACGGCACATCTATAGGGATCTGGGTCGGGCAGAACCCTCACTGACTGCAACTTAACAGCGGCGGCGGGCAAGATGGCGGCATGGGTCTGCCTGAAATGCCGGTACTGAGCTGATAGCCGGTGGTGCTGCGGGCGTTCGCAGCCGGGAACGCCGACCTCGTGCGGTCGGTGGCCAAGGATCCCTGCCCGACGCACTCGAATTCATCGCCCGGCAGCACGATCGGTCTACCCCAGCGGCTGCCGCCCGCGACAGCTAGGGACCCACGACGTCGCTATAGCGACAGCGTGGGGCCCACGCTGCTCCGGTTGCCCCGAGCCCGGCCGCAGTTAGGTGCCCACGACGTCGCTATGGCGACAGCGTGGGGCCCACGCTGCCTGCGGGCGCGGCAGGCAGCCCGCCAGCCACCGCCCCGCCAGCCACCGCGACGCCAGCCACCGCGACGCCCGCTACCCCAGCCTGGTAACCCGCAAGTTGCCGTGCCGGTCGACCACGGCGGTGAACCCAGGATGCAACGGCACTGTCGCCCCGTACTCCTCGATGACCGCCGGGCCGGTCAGCACGTCCCCGGCCGCCAGATCAGGCCGCCAGAAGACATCGGCGTCAACGAAGCCCTCCGATCGCAGGAAGCAGACCGGCCGGCTCCCTGTTCGCGCCCGAGTCACGTTCCCGTCACCGGCGGCCAGCAAGGAAAGCGCCGGACGCTTGATCGGGCCGACGCCGGTGACCCGCAGGTTCACCCACTCGACGTGCTGACGAGCGTCGTGACGAAAGTCGTACCCGTACAGCGCCCGGTGCGCGTCGTGGAACGCGTCGGCCACGGCCCCCGCCACCGAGTCGTCGAACGGACGACCCGCCGCCCCGTCGGGCACCGGCACCCGCACCTCGAACGCCTGCCCGAAGTACCGCAGGTCGGCCGTCCTGACCAGCCGCCGCCCGCCCGGCCTGAACCCCTGGCCCGACAACCCGTCCGCCGCCTGCGCCGCGAGGTCGTCGAAGATGGCCTCGACGGCAGCGCAATCCAGCGAGTCATGCCTGCGGACCGAGGTCCGCACGTAGTCGATCCGGACGTCGGAGGTCAGCAGCCCGAACGCGGACACGTTGCCTGGGTTGACTGGTACGAGCACCTCGCGGACCCGGAGTATGTCGATCAGCGCGCACAACAGCAATGACCCCGACCCGCCGAACGTCACCAGCGTGAAGTCCCGCACGTCCAGCCCGCGCTTGACGGTGATCTGCCGGACCGCGTTGGCCTGATTCCAGGCCGACACATCGAGAATGCCGGTGGCGCAGTCCTGCTCGCGCAGGCCAAGCCGCCCGGCCAGCGCGGCCAGCCCGGCCCGGGCGGCGGCCAGGTCAAGCGGTATCTCGCCGCCGAGCAGGTGCGGAGGAATCCGGCCGAGCGCCAGATGCGCGTCGGTCACCGTCACCTCGGCCCCACCCCGCCCGTAGCACAGCGGCCCAGGGTCGGCACCAGCCGAGCGCGGGCCGACCTTGAGCGAGCCCTCCGGCGACACCCACGCGACCGAACCGCCGCCGGCCCCGACGGTCACCACGTCGACCATCGGGATCATGGCCGGGTACTCGCCAACCCTGCCTTCGGTGGTCAGCGCCGGCTCGCCATCGGTAACGACGGCCACATCGGTCGAGGTTCCGCCCCCGTCGCAGGTCAGCACCCGGGTGACACCGGCCTCGGCGGCGATCAAGGCGGCCCCCAGCGCGCCCGCGGCCGGCCCGCTCAGCACGGTCGTAATCGGCTGGTTCATCACTTCATCGGCAGAAAGCACGCCACCATTGGACTTCATCACATAGAACGGCACCCGCGGTGCTGGCCTCGGGGGACGACCCCCCGGAACCCCCCGGTTGGCGGACGGACCGCCATTGTCGAACTCACCGCCACCCTGGGCGAGCCGGGCGCTGATCGAGGAGAGGTAACTCGCCACCCGCGGTTTGACCGCCGCGTCGAGCAACGTGGTCATCGACCGCTCGTACTCACGGTATTCCCGCAGCACCTCGGACGAGATCGACACGACCGCGCTCGGATGCTCGCTAGCGAGGATCGCGGCCATCCGCCGTTCGTGCTCGGGGTTGGCGTAGGAGTGCAGGAAGCAGACGCCGAGCACCTCGACGCCGTGATCGCGGAACCAGCGGGCCACCGCGACCGCACCGGCCTCATCGAACGGCCGCAACTGCGCCCCGGTGTGATCGATCCGCCCGCGCACCGTCTTGACCAGGTCGGCGGGAACGATCCGGGGCGGCTTCACCCAGAAATACGAATTGCCGTAGCCGTCGGGGACCGACTGCCGGGCAATTTCCAGCATGAATTCGAAACCCTCGGTGGTGATGAACCCCAGTCGGCCGATCTTTCCCTCAAGCAGCTGGTTGGTGGCGATCGTCGTGCCGTGGCTCAACGCGGTAACCGCCGACCGGTCAGCCCCGAGGTGATCGAGCACTTTGGTGAGCCCATCGACGAACCCGATCGACGGATCGGCCGACGTCGTCGGAGTCTTGGTGACCGTGAGCGCGCCTGAGTCCTCGTCGTAGGCCACTACGTCGGTGAACGTGCCGCCAGTGTCGATGCCGACCCGCAGCCTCCGCGGCCGCGGCCGGTCGGTCACGCCCGTAGCCGGCCAGCCCGGCGGCCCCAGCTGCCCCGGCGCCCGACCAGCACGCCGACGAGGATCCCGGCCAGCCCGATCGCCACCCCGGCGACCAGCGCCACTCGGCGGTCTGCCAGGGCGATCGGGCGCGCCGGGGGGCGTGACTCGTCGGCTGGGCGGACCTGGGCGACAGGCTCGACGGCGGCCGCCGAGGCCGCCGGGAAGGCGGCCGTTGAGGCTGGCGAAGTCGTCGAGGCTGGCGAGGCGTCCGGCTGAACCGTCACGCGATCGTTGATGCCATCGAAGAACTCGGTCGCGAGTCGCTTCGCCGCGCTGATCAGCAGTCGGGTGCCGACCCCGGCGATCGAGCCGGTCACGGTCCCGTTGGCCTCGTAACTCACCAGCGTCGTCCCGTCGGCTTCGTCGCTGAGCCGAAAGCTCACGTCAGCGCCGATGGAGCCCTGATCGCCAGTCGCCGCGACCGTGAGCTTGAGCAGGCTCGGACGTTGCTGTTCGGCGACGGTGAGCTTGGCGGCGTAGGTTCCGCTGATCGCGGACAGCGCGATCGTGACGATGACCTGGGCCAGACCGGGACCTGAGAGCTCGAACTGCTCGCAGCCTGGGATGGCGCCGACCAGCGTGACGACGTCATGCAGCGCGTCCCAGACGGACTCCACCGGTCCGCGTACAGTCGCCTCGCCCACGACTTTCATCGGCACCGTCCTCCCCCAAGTTCAAGCCCTAAGCATCGCACGACGGGCGCGGCGGGAGCAGACATCGAGCCCGGCGCCGGCTCGCCTCGCCGATACTTTGGCGATTTCGCGGTGAGGACGGACGCTACCGGTTAGCTTTTCTCGCAATAACGAAAGAAGGGATCTGCGATGGCGAACGGCAGCGTGTCAAACGGCAGCGTGTCAAAGGGCAGTGGGCTTTCCTCGGTGCAGCACGTAGTAGTTCTGATGCTGGAGAATCGCTCCTTCGACCATATGCTCGGCTACTTGTATGCCGATGATAAAAACGTGGCATCGGGAAACCAGCTGTTCGAGGGCCTGACCGGCACCGAGTCCAACCCGGACGCCAGTGGCAACCCCGTGACCGTGTTCGGTATCCAGTCGTCGACGCCGAACGCCTATTACATGCCGGGCGCCGACCCTGGTGAGGGTTATATGGCGACAAATAACGAGCTGTTCGGCAACACGACAACGCCGCCCAACGGTACAGCGCCACCCATGCAGGGTTTCGTGAAGGACTTCGCCTACACGCTTAGCTGGCAATCTCGTGGGAGCGGCTGGACGATCCTTCCTGGCACCACCGCGAACGACATCATGGGTTGCTTCACGCCGCAGATGTTGCCCGTGCTCTCAACGCTCGCGAAGGGATACGCGGTCTGCGACCACTGGTTCAGCTCGGCGCCGACCGAGACCATGCCTAACCGGGCGTTCGCGCTCGCCGCTACCAGCCAGGGCCACATGGATGACAAGACCAGGACGTTCACCTCGCCGAGCATCTTCGGCCTGCTCGGCCAGCACAACGTGACCTGGGGCATCTACGGCTACGACGCCGAGCCGCTGACCAAGTCGACCTTCACCGACATCGCTTCGGCACCGGGCGGGACGATTGGCAAGTTCTCCGACTTCGCGGCGGCGGCAGCCGCCGGGTCCCTGCCATCTTTCTGCTTCCTAGAGCCTTCCTGGTCCTCGACGGGTAACAGCCAGCATCCGGCCTACGATGTGGCGGCGGGCGAACAACTCATTCACGATGTGTACGAGGCGCTCCGGGCCGGGCCTGGCTGGGCGCAGACGCTGCTCGTGATCACCTATGACGAGCATGGCGGCTGCTTCGACCACGTGCCGCCGCCGTCCGGCGCGGTGCCGCCGGACAACACCGCCGGCGAGTTCGGCTTCGCCTTCACCAGGTTCGGCGTCCGGGTGCCGACGGTGCTGATCTCGCCGCTGATCGCGGCGGGCACGGTCTACCGGGTGCCCGCGGGCAGCACTCCACTTGACCACACGTCCGTGCTCAAGACCGTCGAGCAGCGGTGGGGCCTGCCCGCGCTGACCGCCCGGGATGCGGCCGCACCCGGCTTCGGCGACGTGCTCACGCTCACCGCGCCGAGGGAGGACGACGTGCTCGCCGGGGTCGTCGTCCCGGTCGCCACCGGGCCGAACCCGGCGGCCGCCCAGCCGTCGCATTTGCAGGAGGTTCAGGCCGACCTGATCTCGCGCCGGTTCCCGGCCGGGCAGCACGACGACGCCAACGCGCTCGCGCGGACCGGCACCAACGAGGCCTACGCCACCTACATCACGCACCACTCGCGGACCCAAACCTGACAACATAGGTCCACAGCGTGGCAAGGAGCGATCAATGCGGGTTATCGAGGCGTCGGGTCAACCGGGCAATCGACGTGATGGCGCGGAGCAGGCGCCACTCGGGCCGGAGGCGATCAACCCAGCGGCCGATCCCGATGAGCATCACTTCGCGTCTCGGCTGCGCGACACGCTGGCCGCTCGGCACGCTCAGCAAGCCGTACACCAGGAGGACCTGCGGTCGGCCGAGGGCCAGGCTCTGCGCACCGCCAGGAAGACCGGCGGGAAACAAGCGGTGACCTTCCTGTCCAGCCTGCTCGACGATGGCTGGACGATGATTCGTGGCTACCAGAACTCGTCCGGCGGCATCGGTCAGCTGCTGCTCGGCGCCCACGGTCTGGTGGCGATCACGAGTCTGCACCTGGACGCGACCGTGCACTGCCACGGCGACAAGTGGCAGGCCGACAAAATCGACCATCAGCGGGAGTCGCTCGTCGAGACCCACCTGGTCGACCAGTCCGGCCGCTCGCCGAGCACACAACTCAATCAGGCGGCGGACACGCTTGAGCAGTTCCTGCGCTCATCGGGCGTCGAGATCCGCGTGCCGCGCGTCGTCCTGCTGACTCGCTCTGGATCTCTGGGGGAATGCCGACGGTCAACGGTGCAGGCCTTCGCCTCACCCTACGACCTCGCGAGATGGCTGAAGGAGCTACCAAAAGTACTCGACCGCGGCCAGCGCAGGAAGATCGAGGAGTTGGTCGGCGGCGCCGCGCGCAGCGTGGGCCCCTAGCTGTCGCCCTGACAGCAGCGTGGGCCCCTAGCTGTGCCGGAAACTCCGCAGCAGCGCGGGGCTGGCTACCCTGGGATCACTGACGGATGGGCCGCCTTGTGAGAGTTTGACGAGATGCGAGTAGTTCTGCTCTCCGATCACCCCGGGGACATGCTGAAGCAGGCGACGCTTCGCGGCGATAAGCAGCACCAGCGAGCGGTGGCGCAGTACGAGTCGGCGCTCAAGCGGCACAAGGCCGGCGTCAGAAAGGCTGAGGCAGCCCGGGATCAGGCCCGCGCCGCCCGCCGCTGGCTAGCCTGGCTGCGTGGCGTGTTCGACGTCCGCCGGATCAGACGGCAGGCGCCGACCCCGCCGAAACCGGTCAGGGCACCGACAGACGAGCAGAGCAAGCTGGCGGCGGGCGTCGAGGGCGAGCAAGTCGTTGCCGATGATCTTGGGCGGGCGCTTGACGACGACTGGGTCTTGCTGCGCGGCTACAAGAACAATCGCGGCGAGATTGATCATCTGCTGCTCGGCCCGCATGGCCTCGTCGGCATCGAGGTCAAGAACATCAACGGCACCGTACATTGTGACGGCGACAACTGGCGGGTCGACAAGTTCGACAACTATGGCCATCTAGTCGAGCAGTACAGCCTCGGCGACGCCAGTGTCAGACGTCGATCCCCCAGCGTTCAGCTCAATGAGCCGGCCGACGCGCTCGAAGAGTTCCTGCGCTCACGGGGCGAGGACGTCGGCGTGCTGCGCGTCGTCCTGCTGGCTCATCCCAAGTCCAAGGTCGGCACCTCCCGCCGCGCGACGGTCAACGTCTTCACCAGGACCAGCGAGGTGACCAAGCTTCTCACCAAGGTCAAACAGCCGTTCGACGCCGCGGCACGCGCCCGGCTCGAGGAGTTGATCGTCCGAGACCACCGCTACCACGCCCGGCGGCACCGATAATGCAGGCGGCCCGGACCAGCGCACAGCTAGGGGCCCACGACGCCGCTATTGCGACAGCCTGGGGCCCACGCTGCCCGGGGCCGCAGCGATGACTCAGCGATCAAGAGTCAAGGGGCTCCGGAGTGGCTCGCCGCTGCTGCCGTAGCTCGAACAGGTCGGATGGGGAGATCGGCATCGTGGTGATCGGGAAGCCTTCGGCGTCGGAGATCGCTGAGGCGAACACGGCCGCGCTGGGGATCACGCCCGCCTCGCCGGCGCCCTTGATCCCGAGCGGGTTCAGCGGCGACGGCGTTTCCAGGTGGTCGATCTCGATCCCGTCGGGCACCTCGGACACGTAAGGCATGAGGAAGTCCATGAAGGAGGCGTTCTGCAACTGGCCGGTCTCGTCGTAGGCCATCCGCTCGTACAACGCCCCGCCGACCCCTTGGGCGACGCCGCCGTGGATCTGACCTTCGACGATGCGAGGGTTGATCAGCGTGCCGCAGTCGTGCACCACGCAGTACCGGAGGATCTTGATCTCGGCGGTGAGCGGGTCGGTCTCCACGATCACGGCGTGCATGCCGTTGGCGAACGTCGATCGCACCGGCGAGAAAAACTCCCGCCCCTCGATGCCCGGCGACTCCCCCTCGGCGACCGGCGGGGCGTCGATGTCGCCGCCCGCGAACTGGGTGGCGGCCTTAGCCGCCTCGTCGAACGCGTAGCGCAGCGGGTTGGAGAGCACGGCCACGGTGCCGAGGGCGATCGCGCTGGCTGGATCACCCTTGACCCGCACCGTGCCGTCGACGATCTCGATGTCGTCCGCCGACGCCTCCAACGCGGCCGCCGCCACCTTGATCGCCTTGGCCCGGGCGGCCCGGGCGGCGAGCGCAATCGCGGACCCGCTCATCACGGCCGCGCGTGAGGCGAACGTGCCGACCGCGTAGCCGAACGCACGGGTGTCCCCCGTGGTCACCTCGACGTCGCCGATCGGCACGCCAAGCTCGTCGGCCACGATCTGGGCGAACACGGTCTGGTGACCTTGGCCCTGGGTGGTCAGCCCGGTCGCCACCTTGACCTTCCCCGAGGTCTCGACGATGACGTGGGCGCCTTCGTACGGCCCGACGCCAGTGCCCTCGACGTAACAGGCGAGGCCGATGCCGAGGTTCCGCCCTTGCTCACGCGCCTCCGCCCGCACGGCGGCGAACTCATCCCAGCCGACCAGCGCCTTCAGCTTGGCCAGCGCCGCCGGGTAGTCGCCCGAGTCGTAGATTAGCGGCCGGCCGTCCTGGAAGATCAGCCCTTGGTCGTAGGGCATCTCGGAAGGCTGGATGAAGTTCCGCTCCCGCACCAGCGCCCGGTCAAGCCCGAGCGCGGCGGCGATCGCGTCCATTGTGCGCTCCATCACGAACGCGCCCTGCGGCCGGCCTGCCCCTCGGTACGGCGTGACAATCACGGTGTTGGTGTAGAGCGAGGTGAACTCCACCCGGTAGGCGCCCGGTTTGTACGGGCCAAGCAACTGGGTCGAGGTGATGATCGGCACGATCAGGCCGTACGGGATGTAGGCGCCGTTGTCGTGCCAGAACCGCACGTCGAGCCCGAGCACACGGCCGTCGTCGTCGAACCCGACCCTGACCTGATGCCGCTGGCCCCGCTCGTGCGCGCTGGAGATGAAGTGCTCGATCCGGTCCTCGGTGAACTTGACCGGCTGGCGGAGCACGCGCGCGGCCCACGGCACCAGCACCTCTTCTGGCCACGGATGCACGATCTTGACGCCGAACCCCCCGCCCACATCGGGCGTGATCACATCAACGCTGGCCAGCGCCAGGTCGAGCTTGGCCGCGACCGCGGCCCGCACCCCGGTCGACGTCTGCGTCGACGTCCAGATCCGCAGTCGCCTGGACTCGGTGTCCCACCTCGCCAGCACGCCGCGCCCTTCGAGCGGAGTGGACGCCGACCGCTCGACAACGAGGTCTAGCTCAAGGCAGTGCGGTGCGGCCGCGATGGCCCGGGCCGCGTCTCCGTTGCTCTGCACGAGGTGTCCGGCCACGTTGCCTGGCACGTCGGGATGAACCAGGTGCTCAGCCGCCCGCGCCGCGTCCACGCCGACGACGGGCGGCAGCGGGTCGTAGTCCACCACGATCGCGTCGGCGGCGTCCTCAGCCAGGTAGCGGTCAACGGCGACGATCATGACGACCGGCTCGCCGACGTAGTTCACCTCGTCGGCGGCGAGCGGGTAACCGGTGCGGCCGTGGGTCAGGGCGGGATGCGGGATCAGCAACGGCAGCGGTTCGGCCAGCCGACCAGGGAGGTCCTCGTAGGTGTAGACCGCCACGAGACCGTCGACGTCGAGTGCCCCGCTCACGTCGATGTCGAGCACTCGCGCGTGCGCGTGCGGGCTGCGCACGAACGCGACTTCGAGCGCGTCGTGACCGAGGTCGTCGAGATACCCGCCGTGGCCCCGGAGCAGCCGGTCGTCTTCGACCCGGGCGATCGGCTCGCCGAACATCGCCGTCACGACTGCCTCGCCGACCGATCGCGGCCGAGCTCAGCTGCCCGCAGCACCGCCTTGACGATGTTCTGATAGCCAGTGCAGCGGCACAGGTTGCCGCCGATGATCTCCCGCGCCTGGTCGTGCGTCGGGTCTGGATTCTCGGCCAGCGCGGCCGTGATCGTGGTAAGAAACCCCGGGGTGCAGAACCCGCATTGCAAGCCATGACAGTCGGTGAACGCCTGCTGCACCGCCGACAACGTCCCATCAGGCCCGGCGAGCCCTTCGACGGTCGTGATCTCCGCGCCGTCGGCGCTCACCGCGAGCATCAGGCAGGACCGGACAGCGGCCCCGTCAACCAGCACCGTGCACGCGCCGCAGACACCGTGCTCGCAGCCGACGTGCGTGCCGGTCAGCCGCAGGTCGTGGCGCAGGCAATCGGACAGCAACCGCCGCGCCGGCACGGTCACGTTGTGCGCCACGCCGTTGACGGTGAGGCGGACGTCGAACGCCTCGGCGGTTTTGGTCATGTGGCCCGTCCCTTCGCGTGCGCGAGCGCGTCTCGGCAGGCCTGCTCGGTGAGCACCCCGGTCAGGTGCCTGCGGTAGCTCGCGGTCGCGTGGATGTCCGACGTCGGCCGCACCTGCTCCATCGCGAGCCGCCCAGCCTCAGCAAACCCAGTCTTGGCAAACCCAGTCTTGGCAACCACGGTCTTGCCGAACCCGCTCGCCGCGCCGTCGGCCCCGGCCCCAGCGCACGCCGGCGTCAGGTCGAGCACGAGCGGCGTGGCAGCGACCGACAGGTAGGCGGCGCGCGCCCGGCTGATCCCGCCGTCGCCGTCAAGCTCGACGACGGCCGCGACCCCGCAGATCGCGTAGTCGCCGCGCCGCCTGCTGACCTCGGCGAACGCGCAGCCGGCCGAGGCCGGAAGCACCGGGAAGCGCGCTTCGGTAGCCAATTCACCTGGCAGAATGTCCGCTTCAAGCGGTCCAAGGAAAAAATCTTCAGCCCGAACGCATCGTTGTCCGCCGGTGCTCGTCAGCAGCACCGAGCCGTCCAGCAAAGCCAGCACGGCGGTCATTTCGCCGGCCGGGTCGGCATGCACGATGCTGCCCACGGTGGTGCCGCGATTCCGGATCACCGGGTGGGCGACCAGCGCGAGCGCCTGGCCGAGCAACGGCTGAGCAGCCGCCGCGACCGGGTCGCGCAGCACATCGGCATGCCGGGCGAGTGCGCCGACGGCGACGTGGTCGTCGCTGATGCTGATGTAGGCAAGCTCGGTCAGCCGGTTGATGTCCACCAGGTGAGATGGTGCGGCCAGGCGCATGTTCAGCAACGGCACCAAAGACTGGCCGCCCGCGAGCACCTTCCCGTCGAGCCCGATCGAGGCGAGTGTCGCAACGGCCTCGGCCACGGACTCGGGCCGCGAGTAGCCGAATGAGGACGGCTTCACCTCGGTTAGGTTAGACCCGATGGGCAAGCCGATCAACGCACTGCTGGTCAACACGGTGGAGCATTGCTGACGTGGCTATTCTTGCGGTCGTCTTCGACATCGGCGGTGTGCTCGAACGAGTCGATGATCCCGACGAGGCGATCGGCCGCAAATGGCGCGTCCGGCTTGGTCTGTCCGACGACGAATACGCCGCCGCCATCCGGAGCGTGGACCCTGACCAACGGAACCAAATCGGTCAGATTACCCCGACCACGATCGCGGCCGTCAACGCGGTGCTAGCCGAGTTCCAGGGCAGCGGCTAGTTCGCGGTAACCAGAAACCGGGTCGGTGTCAGCGTCGGCGTGCAAAAGCTGCACGCAGACGTGATCGGCACCCGCGTCGAGGAACTCGTTCAGTTGCGCGGCCACTTGCTCGGCGTCGCCGTGCGCGACCAGGGCGTCAATCAGCGCGTCGCTGCCTCCTTCGGCCAGGTCATCGTCGGTCCAGCCGAGGCGGCGCAGGTTGTTCGTGTAGTTCTCCAGCCCGAGGTAGGGCCGGTGCACCCGAGGCCGGCCGACCGCCCGTGCGGCCGACGGATCGGATTCCAGCACAACCTTGTGCTCGACCGCGAGCAACGGACCCGCGCCCATGGTCTCTCTCGCCTCCGCGACGTACGCGGGAGTTACCAGATACGGGTGCGCCCCGGCGGTGCGTTCGGCGGCGAGGCGCAGCATCCTGCGCCCGAGGGCAGCCAGCACCAGGCTGTCGGCGGGCACCCCGGCGGCGAGCAGCACGTCGACGTACGCCACGATCGTGTCGTAGGGCTTGGTGTAGTGCTGAATCGCCTCGCGATGGCCGGTGCCCACGCCGAGCAGAAATCGGCCGGGGTGCCTGGCTTCGATCCGGGCGAACGAGGCGGCGACCTCATGAGCGTCGCTTTGCCACATATTGACGATCCCGGTCGCCACCACCAGTTCGCTGGTCGAGGCCAGCAGTTTGTCGACGATCGTCAGATCGGCGCGCGGCGAACCGCCGAGCCACACCGCGCCATATCCAAGCCGTTCGATCTCGGCCGCCATCGCGGGCGTGACCATGCTGACCGAACGCCAGATACCGAAAGGCCCGAGCAAACCGCGCCAGTTCTCCGTCATCATCCCTCCACCCGGTCCCAGGAGTTCCGGGGTCGTCCCCCGGGCGAGCACAGCTGTCATCGTACCGAGGCAGTAACGGACACAACTGTCCAGTCGCTAGCGACGAGAAGACGCCTCGACTAGAACAAAGGAAGCGCCGATGGGCAAACGTGCCCTCGCGGTACCCGCGGCAGCCTTGACCGCCGGCCTGGCCATCAGCGTTGTCGCGGCTCGCAACTACTTAAGGAGCCGGCACCGGCTCGCCACCTGCGGTACGACAACGGCCGAGGCGAGCAGTGAACTGCCCGGCGACGAACTGTGCCCCGACAGCGACTTGATCACTACCAGAGCAATCACGATCAGCGCGCCGTCCGAGTGTGTCTGGCCTTGGCTGGCTCAGATCGGCAGCGGCCGGGCCGGCGGCTACTCCTACGACTGGATCGAGAACCTCTTCGGCCTGGACATGCACAGCGCGGAGGTGATCCTGCCGCAATTCCAGCACATCAGCCAAGGCGACGAAATTCCCTTCGGGCGCCATGGCGTCATGCGGGTGGAGATCGTCCAGCCCGAGCGCACGCTCGCGCTCGGCTTCCTGGACGGGAGCTGGGTCTGCACGCTTGCCCTGCTCCCCCAGTCCGAGTCGACCAGGCTGGTCAGCAGGAACAGGATCACGCTCCCGCGCTCGCCGGCGACGCGGCTATTCGGCGCGCTGATCATCGTGCCCGCCAGCCTCGTCCTCGAGCGCAAGATGCTGCTCGGCATCAAGGCCCGCGCCGAGCGCCTAGCCAGCGACGACGCACCCGCCACGACAGAACCCGGCGACACCTCCCCGGCACGGTGAATCCGCGATCCACCTCACCGAATCCATCGCAGCTCGGCGGCCTGACGGCGCGATGGATTCCCGAATTCATACCAGTTTTTCCAGATGGATTGCCACATCCATCGCACGGGCTGACGTCGCGGACGCGGTGAATCCCCGAATCCATCGCGGTCAACTGACGCGACGGCTCGCCCGGATACGCGGGGCTAAGATTCCATGGTCGTGCCACCATGATTACGGAGTGCCGTTGAGCGCGGAACAGGTCCAGGTCAGGGCGGGCGCCTACGCGGACTCGGTCACGCTCATGCAGGTGAGCGCTCAGGCTCAGGCGGTCAGCGGCGTGCGAGCCGCGATGATCGCGATGGCGACGGAACTCAACCTAACCCTGCTCGCCGAACTCGGCCTGACCGTGCCGCCGGGCGTCAGTCAGCACGACCTGCTCGTCGCGATCAGGGCCGACGATGCCGAGTCGCTCGGCGCCGCCCTCGAGTTCGTGGACGTGGCACTCGCCGGCCGTCCGGCTGCGGGAGACCAGCCGTCTGGTTCGGCGCCGCGGCCCCGCACGGCGTCTAGCGCGATCGAGCGGTTGGGGACCGGGATCGTGCTGGTCTCGGTGCCTGGCCAGTACGCGTTCGCCGAGGCGATGGACGCGCTTGATCGCGGCTGCGACGTGATGATCTTCTCTGACAACGTCCCGGTCGAGCAGGAGGTCATGCTCAAGGACATCGCCGCTGAGCGAGAGCTGCTCGTGATGGGGCCGGACTGCGGCACCGCGATCGTCGCCGGGGTCGGCCTCGGGTTCGCTAACTCGGTCCGGTCCGGGCCGGTCGGCGTGGTGGCGGCCTCTGGCACTGGAGCGCAGCAGCTCACCTGCCTGCTCGATGCCGCTGGTTCTGGCTGCAGCGCGGTGCTCGGACTTGGCGGGCGTGACCTGTCGGCCGCGGTAGGCGGCCGGTCGGCCCGCACCGCTCTGGCGCTGCTCGACGCCGACCCAGCCACTGAGTTGATCGTGCTGCTTTCCAAGCCGCCCGCGCCCCCGGTCGCCGCCGAGTTGCGCGAGTATGCGAGTGCGCTGGCCAAGCCGGTCCAGTTCGCGCTGATCGGCCCGGGCCAGCCGGACCTGACCAGCGCGGCCGAAGCGGTGCTGCGAACCCTGGGCAGACCAGTCCCGCGCTGGTCGCGCTGGACGCCGGCCGGGCGCGAGATCAGCGGCGCTGACGGGACCAGCGGGATCGGCGAGCCTGGTCGCTCGGGCGAGGCCAGCACCGGGACGCTGCGCGGGCTGTTCTCCGGCGGCACCTTGTGCGACGAGGCCATGGTAATCGCCGCCGAACGGCTCGCCGACCCAACGCGCTACGTCATGACCGACTTCGGCGCCGACGAGCTGACGGCGGGCAGGCCGCACCCGATGATCGACCAGCGACTGCGGCTTGACCACTTCACCGCGGCCGTGGCTGACCCGGCGACTGCGGTGATCATGCTCGACGTCGTGCTCGGCTACGGCGCGCATCCCGACCCCGCCGCCGAAATCGCCCCGAGGATCGCGGCGGCGAAGGCGGAACGCGATCTCGCCGTAGTGATCTCGCTGATCGGCGCCGACGCCGACCCGCAGGGGCTGGCGGCGCAGGCGGCCGCGCTCCGCCAGGCCGGAGCGCACGTGTTCGCGTCGAACGCGCAGGCCGCCCGGTTGGCCTGCGACCTGCTCGGCGGCGGGCGGCACGAGCAGGCCGAGGGCACCGACGGGAGCGAGCTGCGATGACCGATCTGCTCCGCCGCGAACCGCACATCATCTCGGCGGGACTCGGCCTGCTCGCCGACTCGGCCGCGCGGCAGGGCGCGCGGGTGACCAGAGTCGACTGGGCACCGCCGATGCCTGGCACCGAGGCCGACCTAACCGCCGTGCTCGCCGACCCGCGTCGCCAGCAGGCCAACGCACTGGCCGTCGAGCGGATGTTCGGGGCGCGCGCGCAGTTGGTCGACGTGGTTCGGGCTGGTGCGGCGCTCGGGCTAGACGCCGGTGAGTTCCTGCACGCGGGCCCGCCGATCGACATCGAACGTGCGTCCGGCCCGCTGCGCGGCGCGCTGATGGGCGCGGCGGTTTTCGAGGGCTTGGCCGACGACCCGGCTCAGGCGGACGACATGCTAACCCGCGGAAATTTTCATCTTGAGCCATGTCATCACCGGAGGGCGGTCGGGCCGATGGCGGGCGTCGTATCGCCGTCGATGTGGGTCTTCGTGCTCGAGGACCCGGCCGACGGGCGGCGGGCATACTGCTCGCTCAACGAAGGCCTCGGCAAAGTGCTGCGGTACGGCGCCTACGGCCCCGAGGTGATCACGAGGCTGCGCTGGATGACCGACGTGCTCGGTCCGCTGCTCAAGGCGGCCGTCAGGGGACACGGCCCGGTCGACGTGACCGCGACCTTGACGCAGATGCTGCAGATGGGCGACGAGGCCCACAACCGGAACCGGGCAGGCACCCTGATGCTGCTCCGCGACCTGCTGCCGTCGATGGTGGAATCCGGGTTCGCCGCGTCCGACATCGCCGACGCCGCCCGGTTCATCGGCGGCAACGACCACTTCTTCCTCAACCTCGCCATGCCCGCCTGCAAGCTCGCGCTCGACGCGGCCCGCGACATTCCTGGCAGCACGATGGTCGTCGCGATGGCGCGCAACGGCACCGACTTCGGCATCCAGGTCTCTGGCACCGGCAGCCACTGGTTTACCGCACCCGCGCTCGTGCCCGGGGGGCTGTTCCTGGCCGGCTACAGCCAGGACGACGCGAACCCGGACATCGGCGACTCGGCGATCACCGAGACGGCGGGCCTGGGCGGGTTCGCGATGGCCGCGGCACCGGCGATCGTGCGACTAGTCGGCGGGACCGCCGCGACGGCGCTGGCCAGCACCGCCCGGATGCACGAGATCACGCTGGCCGAGCATCCGCTGTTCACCGTGCCCACACTGGACTTCCGCGGCACCCCGGCCGGGATCGACGTAACGCTGGTCGCGCGGACCGGAGTCCTACCGCAGATCAACACCGGCATGGCCGGCAAGGTCGCCGGCACCGGCCAAGTCGGCGCCGGCCTGGTAACGCCGCCCGCCCAGGTGTTTCCCGCCGCCCTCGCCGACCTGGCGGCACTTACCGGCCAGTCGTGATCTTGGAAGATCGAGTTCGAAATGCGGAGGCTCAATCTTCCAAGATCAGGTTCAGGGCACTAGGGGAACGTGAGGACGGCGGCGCCGGTAATCTGGTCGGCGGCGAGGTCGGCTAGCGCCTGACCGGCGGACTCCATGGGATATGGCGTCGCGCTGACCTTGAGTCGCAGCCGCTCGGCCAGCCGCAGGAACTCCTGGGCGTCACCGCGCGTGTTCGACGTGACGCTGCGCAGCGTGCGCTCGCCGAACAACTCGTCGGCGTAGTCGAGCGACGGTATATCGGTGAGGTAGATGCCGGCGATCGCGAGCGTCCCGCCCCGGTCTAGGTTGCGCAGCGCTGGCGGCACCACGTCGCCGACCGGCGCGAAGATGATCGCCGAGTTGAGCGGCACCGGCGAGAGGTCGAACGAGTCCTGCGCGGACGCAGCGCCTAGTTCGAGCGCGAGGTCCCGGGCAGCCTGCGCGCGGGTGAACACGTGCACGGCGGCCCCCTGCGCGATCGCCACCTGCGCCGCGAGGTGCGCCGAGCCGCCGAATCCGTAGATGCCGAGCGTGCCACCAGGCGGCAGCTCGGCCCGGCGCAGCGCACGGTAACCGATGATGCCCGCGCACAGCAGCGGCGCCAGCTCGGTGTCGCTGAAACCGGACGGCAGCGCGTGCACGTAACTGTCCGCCGCCACCAGGTACTCGGCGTATCCGCCGTCGATGTCCCATCCGGTGTAGACCGATGCCGGGCAGAGGTTTTCGCTGCCTGCCCGGCAGAACCGGCAGCAACCGTCGGTCCCGGCCAGCCAGGCCACCCCGACCCGGTCACCGGCCGCGAACCTCGTCGGGCCTGGCCCGGTCGCCACGACTTCGCCGACCACCTCGTGCCCTGGGGTCACATCGGGCCGCTTGGGCTCCAGGTCGCCCTCGGCCAGGTGCAGGTCGGTGCGGCAGACGCCGCAGCACAGCACCCGGATCAGGAGCTGCCCAGGACCAGGCGAGGGCACCGGCCGGTCGACCAGAGCGAGCGGGCCCGGCGACTGATTGACGGGACCGGGGTGGTGCACGACCCAAGCGCGCATGGGCTCAGGATATGCGGGAGCGCAGCCGACCGTAGCGCTTGAGTACCTGGTCGGCGGCGATGTAGAGCGGGCGATGGCGCCTTATCGTGCGCACCGCCCAGCGGGACGGCGCCAGCCTGGCCCGGTGCACGGCGGCCAGCGCTGACCGCTGGGTCACCGTGCCCTCGGCGACGGTCAGGTCGTAGCTCTTCAGCTCTTCCTTGTAACGCTGCGCCCCCTTGCCGAGGTCGATCGATGTGATGCCGAGCATCGCCGCGTCCTCCGCCATCGCGACAAGCTGGGCCAGGCCGGGAGAGTACTTGCCGAAGCTGGCGTCGTAGGCGGGGAACCACTCGGCCAGCACACCGCCGTGCGCGAGGCCGAAGTGCCCGGCCACGGGTTGACCGTCGGCGTAGAGCATCGAGAGCAGGCCGGTGAACCCGTCCCGACCGCGCGACGAGCGGCGGGCGAACAGGTTCTCGACCACCCCGACGATCCACGGCCGGTCGAACCTGTCGGTCCGGCCGGTGCGCCGGTATTGGTCGGACTTCCACCGCATCAAAGTGCGCAGGCCGCCGATGTCGGGGTCGTCGACCACGAACTTGAGCGGGCCCACCTCACGCTCCAGCTTGCGGGTCTTGCGTGCGATGTCGCTGCGAAACCTCGGCGATCTGGCTTTGACCCGTTCGATGTAGGAATCAAAGCCGTCGGTAAGGTCCATCACCGGCGACGCGGCCTGGGCGGCCTGATAGCCGGCGAACGGCTGCTGGCCGCTGACCAGGTGGTCGAAGTGCCACACCGAGATACCGCAGCCGCGCAGCAACTCGCCGGCTTCCCACCGCGCTCCCGGCGCGTGCACCAGTCCCTGGCAGTCCGACAGCCCAGCGCCGATCGGCCTGCCGACACCCAGCCGACCGCGCTCGAACGGGAAGAAACCGACCGGCTCGGACCCGTCGGTCAGCACGGCGACTCGCGCGTCTGGCCTGGCCGCGCCGATCGTGATCGCGAACTCGGGACAGAGGAACGGGTTAGCCAGCCCCTCGCTCTGGTCTTGCATGGCGTGCCACGCGCTGATTTCGGCCGCCCCAAGATCCGCCGGACGCACAACTGATATCCGCACGACAACCCCCCTTTACCGTGGTGATCTGGTGAGGCGTTCAGCCAGCCGACGTCGCAGCCGACGGGCTGCCGCCCCGGCCACATGTCGCGTCATAACCCAGAAGGGGAAAGGATCATCCGTGGCCAGCCAGGCATATTCGGTCGACGTATGCCCGGGCTTGACCGAACTGGCCTGCCGCCGTAGGCCCGGCCGGCGGCGGTAGGCAATTCTGGCCGGGACGTCCGCGTGCTCAACGATGATCCGCCTGCCAGTGACCTGCGGGCTTGGCGGTATCGGCCGACCAGTGAGGTCGAGGTGCTGAGCCCGCACCACGTCGATGCCCGCCTGGGTTTCGAACAACCTGAACTGGTTGCCGGCCCTCGGGTTGAAGTCAACGAGCTTGTACTGCCCGTCGCGTAGGTCGAGGCGCAGGTCGAGGTCGGCGATGCCGATGTAGCCGATCCGCGCGCAGAACCTCTCGGCCACCGCGGCGACCACCGGGTTGAGGATCGAGTACGCGCACGCGGTCACCCCGGCGCCGGGCGGCCAGGACCGGACCTTGAGCCCGGTGAACAGCACCCGGCAGGTCGAGTTCGCGTCGCAGTACAGGTGCACGAACCAGTCCTGTCCGTGCTCGGGCGGTATGTACTCCTGCAAGATCGCCCCCGGCGACCGGGAGCCGCCAGCCGATCCGGCGGGTGACCGGGCCGCCTTGTCGATCAGATCGAGCAATTCCCGCTCGCTGCGCACGACCGTGGTACCGGGCACAACCGGCCGCTGACGCCGCTCCCACACCTCGGCGTTCTTAATCACCACCGGGAACGTGGCCGTCGCGGCGAACGCGGCGGCTTCGGCGCTGGTGCGCGGCGTGACCGACGCGGGCGCGGGAACGCCGTGTTCGACGCACAGCTCAAACAGGCCGGTCTTGCTGGCCAGCTTCCTCGGCAACCCGGGCGTGACCGGCGGGATCAGGAAGTGGTCGGACAGCTCGCTCTGGTACTCGGCGATCAGCACCGCCGCCTCGTCGTCGGCTGGAACCGCCACGACCGGCTTACCGATCACCTCGCCGATCTCGCACATCCCGGCGACTAGCTGCCGATGGTCCTCGTGGCCGGTGACTCGCCAGATGAACCGACCCGCCAGGTACCTGGACGCGGCGGCAGGCGTCAGGCCAGGCTCGGTGATCGCGTAGACCGGGACGCCGACCCGGCCGAGCGTCCTGATCACCCCGACGCCGCCGGAGTGAACCGGGTACTGGCCGACCTTGACCAGCAGAGCGGGCACGTCGCGGTTGAGCAGCGGACCGGACCAGGGCCGGCCGGGCCGCGCCTCCTGGCCCGCGAGCAGGCCAGCCGGCTGGAGCAGGAGTGAGGCACCCCCGATCATGACAGCACCACGAATCGTTCGGCCACCGCGTACAGCAGCAACGCGAGTACGGGCAGGCAGGCGATCGCAAGCGGTGCGAGCAGCCATCGCCGAGCCGGCACGCACTCCCTGATGAATTCGCGGGTCGCCAGCAGCAGCATCGCCGCGACGAGCGCGCCGATGCCGATCAGGCTCCAGATCGTGCCGCCCGACGACGTTGCGGCCGTCGTGCCCTGGGCGTTGGCCTTGGGCGGGCCGATCGGATGGCGTGCTTGATAGACCGCGGCGGTCGGAGTCTCGAACGCTTCCCGCACTTGCGGATCGTCTTTCAACGCGGCCCGGAGCCTGCCATCCCAGTGCACTGGAAAGCCGGCCGTCTGGCTGACGAACGTCGACTCGGTGCTTGTGGTGATCAGGTACCCGCCGGGGCCGAGGCCGCGCAGGGCACCGACGACACCTTTGACGGCCGCTGGATCGCGCGGCGACGCCGCCGACACGAAATCCACCTTGGCGATGTCGCGGAACTGCCAGGGCATCTGAGGCGTCGCGTTGACGCCGGATGGCCGGCTGAGCCAGAGCACCGGGGTACCAGCGACCGCGTGATCGTAGATGTAGTTCATCGCGGCGTACTCACCCGGCGGGATCCGCTCGAACGCCTCGTTGCCGTACCTGGCCACCACGAACAGCCCCGACAAAGCCACGGCCACGAGGCCGGCGACGACGAGCGCCAACGCTGCGGGGAGCCTCCCGCCCGGCCGGCCGACGGTGCCGTTGGCGTCGACCGCCGTCGCGCCGTGCGCGCCTGGCGCCAGGCCGTGGCTCGCCGACGAGGGGATGAGCCTGGACAGGTCGAGCTTGCGAACGCCCAGATCGGCCACGCCGAGCCCACCCGCCGTAGCCCGACCCCGCGTCTGGCTAGACCGCACGCCGGGGAAGAACAGGAACGCGGCCAAGATAGCGGCCGCCGGCAGCGCGAATAGGTACACGCGCAGCGAGATCTCGCCGCCGTAGTTCTGGAGCCCGGCGATCGTCACCGGCGCGATCAGCAGCACGATCAGCGCCCGGTCGGTGATGCCGCCGCGCCAGCGCCGAACCAGCCCGGCGATCGCCATCACCGCCATCAGGCCAGCTAGGCCGATCCTGGTCTTGTCGACGAGCTGGTGGATCGGCGTGCCGATGACCCGGCTGCTCACGCTGGCCGAGACGGTGCCGCCCAGGTGGCCGAAGTCTCCGAAGACCGTCGACAGATGGCCGGACCAGTAGGCGACGGTGCCGTAGCTGATCCACCCGATGGCGATCACCGCGAACAGGATCGGCAGGCCGCGCGGCGTGCACCGGCGGACGAGCACAAGCCCGGCGCAGGCGGCGATCAGCAGGAACGGGGTGAGCTGATGGCTGAGCGTCGAGACCACGAAGATCGCGATCAGCAGCAGCAAGAGCAGGGCGCGCAGCGGCCGGGCAACATAACTCGCGGGTAGCTCGCCAGGCACCCGGCCGCCTGGCTTACGCTGCCCGGTTCGCTGAGGCTGGCCCCCTTGAAACTGAACACTGAACCAGGTCAGTATCACCGCGAGGAACACCAGGTAGAGCAGGTAGTTCAAGGACTGCGGGGAGAAGTAATCCTGACCGACCCAGTTGCCGAGGCTGAACAGGAGGGCGGCGAACCATCGCGCCCGCCAGTTCATCCGGAGCGCCCTGGTCAGCAGCAGGAACGGGACCAGCACCAGCAGGTCGACGACGACCGGCCACCAGGTCATCAGCGGCAGCAGGCTGTGCACTCCGGCGGCGCCAGCCACGAACGAGATCATCGCCAGGAAGCCAGGCCAGCTGAAGTAGGCGGTCAGGCTCGGCGTCACGTGCCCGGTCTGGCTGATGTAGTTCACAAAGCCGGACACCTGGTACGCGGTCGCGAACCTGGGCAGCGGCTCGATCAGCCCGGTCACCCCGTCCAGGCAGAACACCAGCGCGACGAGCAGCGCCGATAGCACCACTTTGGACGGGCGCGGTCGAGCGAGAAGCACCATGAAAGAGCTGACGAGCAGGCCCAGGCCGGCCAGCGAGGCGATCGGCAGCACCGAGATGAGGCCAAGGCCGTTCATCCGGCCGAGCACTACGCCGCGCAGCGGCAGCAGGAACAGCAGGACGCCGGCAACACCGATCCCGGCCCCCGCTGCCAGCAGCAGCCGGTCGGGCAGGCGGGCAGGCGGGCCCGATGCCTGGACCGCGGGTGGTCGCCTGGGCGCCGAGGTGATGGTCGTCGTAGTTGTCATGCGGCGTCCCGGCGGACTTCGATCAGCCCAGGGTGAGAGCGGCGTGTCTGGCTGACCGCCGGACTGGCACCGCTGCCGCGGCCGCCGCGCAGCACCTTGAGCAGACCCGGGGTTACCGCGATGGCGATCACAACCTGGCTGACGCCGACGGCGACGCCGGCCCCGAATATGCCCATCTTCTTGGTGAGCACCAGCGTCAGGCCGAGTATCAGCACGGCTCGGGCGCCTTGCACGAGCGCGACGAACGACGTGCGATTCTGCGCGCGCAGCGCGCCGAGGTAGATCTCGGTCCAGGTCCTCGGCAATGTCGCGGCGGCGAGCAGCACCAGGATTGGCGCCCCGTAGTGGGCGTACTCCGGCCCGAACAAGCCGAGGATCCAGGGCGCGAGCAGCGCGGTGCCCGCCACCACGGGGACCAGGATTATCATGATCCGGCGCAACGCCGCCTTGGCGTACCCGGCGAGCTTGACCGGGTCGAACGCCCCTTCCACGGTGAGCGAGAGCGCCATGTTAGCGCCGAGCAAGTCAATCGTGGTGCCGATGGTCCAGGCCATGTAGAAGTAGGCGTTGGTGCCGGGCGCGACGTTCAGCGCGACCAGCACGGGGACCAGGCTGATGGTGGCGAGCAGCATCAGCGAGCCCGACACGTCCCCGGCCAGGAACCGGCCCACCTGGCTACGGCTCGGCGGTGTCGCGCCAGCCGACTTGTCGGCGTGCCTGGGCAGGAGCTTGCGGAAGATCAGCAGGTTGACGGCAGGCACCGCCAGCGCGGCCGGCACCAGCCAGGACACGTAGATGCCGGTGTGCGGGATCAGCGTGGCCAGCGGCACCAGCATGGCGATCTTGGCTACCCCGAACAGGGCGTTCTCCAGCGTCACCCAGTTCGCGTTGCGCAAGCCGACGAGCACGCCATCTTGCAGCGTGAACAGCGACCAGATCACGACGGCGGCCACGAAAATCAGCCCGGCCCGCACGCCGGCCAGCTCGGAGTAGGACGAGCCGGGCCGCCCGGCTATCGTCAGGAAAACCACCGCCCCGACGATGGCCGACAGCACGCTGACGCCGTAGCCGATCCTGATCAGCCGACCGGTGGTGCCCCCGGACTGCGGTATGAACCTGGCCATCGCTCCGATCAAGCTCAGCGCGGTGATCCCGGCGAGCAGGTTCATCGCCGAGTACGCCGCGGACGCCCGGCCCACGTCGGCGGTGTGATAGTGCCGGGCGGCGAGCAGCCAGTAGGCGAGCCCCAGCAGCCCGGTGACCACCGTGTTCGCCATCAGCGCATACCCGTTGCGCATCAGCGATGAGCTGCCGCGGGACCTTTCGCCGGGCAGCAAGGTTCGCACCCGGTCGGCTGCGCGCGCCAGCGGCGCGATCGCCCATTCGGTCCGGCTGGCCATATCCAAACCGCTCACCCGGTGAGCTTGCGCATCGCGGATCGGGAGCGCCGGACCGCCGACCAGCCCAGCGTCATCGCCCGGTAGCCGGCGAACCCGGCTGGCAGCCGCTCGGCCGCGACAGCCTGGGCGAAGCTCGGCAGCCTCGTGGACCGCGCGATCGTAAGCCGCGGCAGCGCGAACGGGTTGGCGGACGGGCTGGCCAGCCGGTTGCCGACCGCGCACGCGTACTCATAGCCGACAGCTGCTGCGCGCTCGCGCACCAGCCGACTCGAGTAGCCGAAAGGATAGGCCAAGCCGGGCACGGCCGCGCCGAGCCGGTTTTCGAGCGCATCCTTGGCCGCCACGAGCTCGTGCTCAAGCCGGTCGCTCGCGAGCTGATCAAGCTCGGGGTGATTGACGGTGTGCGCGCCGATTTCCACTCCCGCGGCCGCTACCTCCTCGATCTGGCGCCAGCTGAGCATGTCAGCCGGCTGACCGCGCCGCTGGCGCTCGCCAGCCACCCAGCCCGTGGTTATGAACACTGTCCCGGTGAATCCGTAACGCGCCAGCAGCGGCAGCGCGACCTCATAGAAGTCGGCGTACCCGTCGTCGAACGTCAGCACTACCGGCTTGGCGGGAAGCTGGTGATCAGGCGTTCTCAGCGCCTGGGCCAGCTCCTGAGTCGTAACTGTCTTATACCCGCATCGGTGCAGGTAACCGAGCTGGTCAGCAAAGGTCCTCGGATCCACGGCCAGCCGACGGTCAGACTGCGGCCGGGCGGCTAGCGCGTGGTACATCAAGATCGGCACGCGGGTGGCTGGTGCCGGGTTCTGGTGGCTAGCCCGGCTGGCCGCCTGGTCAACAGGTTTGGACATGTCACCTCCTGGCAAATAGGCCGGCCGCGTATCCGACCGCGGCCGCGGCTAGGCCGACGACAATCGCCGCCGCCCGGCCTAGCCCGGCTAGGTCGCCACGCAGCGGTCCGGCCAGCCCGCGGGCGAAACCCGCCGGCAACGTGTCGAACACCTGCCGACGCTCCGCGGACAAACCGTCCACTGACCCGACGGACCTGCTCACCGCGGCTTTCGACAGACCTTCGGCGTAGCACCTGGTGACGAAGTAAGAGAATCTGGCGCGCTGAGCCGGGACCCGATGCCAGATCACCGCGCGGTCGTCGATGACGAGCTTCGCCTCGGGCAACCGCTGGCCGAGCTTGATGCAAAACTCGGTCTCTTCGCAACCAAGCGGCAGCTTCGCCGCCGACCGCCCGACATCGCTGGTGAAGCCGCCGACGAGGTCGAACACCTCACGCCGGAACGAGGCGTTGCCTCCGAGCAGGTTCCGCACCGGCGTGCGCGTCTTTGGCATACCCAGGTAGTTGCAGCCGAGCACCCAATCGAACTCGCGCGGGAACCAGGACGGCCTCGCCGTATCCCAGTTCGGCAGCGTCAACCCGCCGACGCCGGCCACGTCGGCAGTCGCATAGCTGTCGGCGAAGTACTTGAGCCACCCGGACTCGGCGACAGCGTCGTCGTCGAGGAAAGCGACCACATCACCGCTGGCGAACCAGATCCCGGTGTTCTTGCCGCCGGACAGACCGCGTCGCTCCCGGTTGACCGCCACCATGACTGGCGGACCGTCGCCGCGCCACGGCAGTTGCGCGGTAAGCCGTTGGTACAGGCCCGGATTGTGGTCGACGACGACGATGACCTCGTGCGCGCGATGACTTTGCCCGCGCGCTGAGTCGACGGCCGCGACGATGTCATCCCACCGCTGCTCGGTGTAGACGCAGATGACGACGGAGATGCGCGGCGGTTCCCGGTGGCCGGTCACTGGCGCCCCTGCTCGGCGCCGTTGACTCGGGCGCCGTTGCTCCCGTTAGCGCTGTGGACCAGGTCATGTTCCACCTGATCGGGGCCATCGCTGGCCAGCAGCCCTGGCGCCATGAACGGCCTGGGCTTGCGCACCTTGCGCCGCCGAGCATCGCGCTTCTCGGCCACGATCAGCCGAAAGATCCGCCAGCCGTCCTTCATCGCCGAGAGGTTGCTAGCCCCGTGCTGCCTGAGCCGCTCGTGGCTGGGCACCTCGTAGATATTCAGGCCGGCCTCGGCCGCGCGGATGCTCATCAGGGTCTCTATCTCAAAACCTGGTGAGTCGAGCGCCAGCTTTTCCAAGTGCTTGGACCAGAACGCGTTGTAGCCGTAACACAAGTCGGTGAAGCTGGTGCCGAACAGCCGGTTGACGGTGAGGTTCAGCGCCTTGTTGCCGTACCGCCTGATCGTCGTGATGTCGTCACTGCGCCCGGCGCTGCTGAACCGCGAGCCCTTGGCGAAGTCGGCGCCCGAGAGCAGGGCGCTGACGAACCTGACGATCTCCTTGCCGTCGGTCGACCCGTCACCGTCGATCGCAACGATGATGTCGCCGGTCGCGGCGGCGAATCCCGCCGCCAGCGCGTCGCCCTTGCCGACCCCGCCCTGATGCACGACCTTGACATCTGACCGCAGCGACCTGGCGACGTCGATCGTGTTGTCGGTCGACCGGCCGTCGACCAGAACGACCTCGTTCACCCAGACGGGCAGCGTGTTAAAGACGAGCGGCAGGTTGGCCGCCTCGTTCATGACCGGCAGCACCACGGTGATCTTCGGTTCGATCGCCATGCCGTCGGTGATCGCCCGGAAGGCCCGATCTGTCCGAGCCGAGGTGCGGCCTGCCTGCCTCTCCCGCGCCTGACCCGCCTGTGCTGCGAGGCCAGAAGACAACGCGTAGCTGTCCATCGAGTCAAGCTGCCCGTCGAGCGCCGACCGGGGCGACGGCATCAGCCAGGACGGCAGCGAGCGCCCAGACGCCGACGGCAGGCTGGTCCCGTCGCTGTCGAGCTGGTGCTGCATCAGCCCGGGCAGGTTCCGCGATCCGGCCGGCTGTCCGGCTGGCCTTCGGTGGGCCCGCCCGACTGGTTGCGCGAGATCCTGGGATCCAAGATTGACCACGGAGCCGTTCCGGCCGGCTGGCTGCCCTGGCCCCTGCCGCGACTGCCTGGCCTGCCGGGCGGCCTCCTCGGAACCGCTGAGCTTGGCGCGGTGGTGATGCCGCGCCGGGCGCGCGGGGCGAATTTCTGAATTGCCCTCGAAGTGATGCATCTTGTGTCCCCCTCATTTGGAAAGCGTGAACTAACGCCTGAGCTGGATCTGGAAATGGGAATGATGGCCGGACGGCCGGACGAGCTAAGGTTTTTGTGCTGAACAGTGCCGCGAACGGCTGCCGCGTGATCCTCAGGCGGCGCTGCCCTGGCGGCGTCGGTGCGTTGGAGAGGCCTACCTCGCCTCTGCCTGGAGCACCTTCCTCATTGCCGGACGCGAAGCGGCGATCAACGCGCTGACGACCCCAACAGCGGCCACACCGACATCGGGTGACCAGGTCCCAGCAGCGATCATCGTCTCGGCGACGGCAAAATTGATGACGATCGCCGAAGTCCCGGCGATCACGACCTTGGCGAGTCGGTCAAGTGGGCCGAGCAGGCTTGCCACGGCCAGAGCCGGCGCGCTGGCGAGGAAGATGAGCACCAAAGGTGCTCGAGCGGGCCCGGTGATCCCCGCGAGTGCGAGGGCAGCCCCCACTGCCCCCGCCGCGAGCACCCCGACAATGAGCCAACGCGACGCGCCGTCGCGCCAGAGGCGCGCAAAGCAAGCGCGGCTCGATCCCATGAACCCCCCTGAGTGCCTGGGTGACTTCCTTGCCGATGACCGCTGAAGCCCCCGTGACCTCGCTCAGCGGACAACTTCCAAGACAACGCGAACCCAGTCGACTCTGACCGACGCAGTGGTGGTGCTCTACCAACCGATTGCAGGCAGTAGGTTCTCTCCACTCCGATCTCGGGTCACACGTGCTACATAACTAGCGCCATCTGCAACGACGATGCGATCGATGTGGATACGAGGTGAAGACGCGTGATCTGATAGCCAGATGAGCCGTCCACTACTGAATCGGGGGCTTGCGGGCCTCGGAACAACGATCTTCGCAGAAATGTCGGAACTAGCGGCCGCCACCGGGTCGGTGAACCTCGGTCAAGGTTTTCCCGACACCGACGGACCGGCGGAGATCGCCCAAGCAGCTGCCGACGCCGTGCTCAGCGGCCGCGGCAACCAGTACCCGCCGGGTGCCGGAATACCCGAACTGCGGCGGGCGATCGCGGCCCACCAGCGACGTTTCTACAACCTAGCCGTCGATCCGGATCGCGAGGTTCTGGTCACCGCGGGCGCTACTGAGGCGATCGCCGCCGCGCTGCTCGCGCTGGTGGAGCCTGGGGATGAGGTGATCGCGTTCGAGCCGTACTACGACTCCTATGCGGCTTGCATCACGATGGCCGGCGGCGTGCGGGTACCCGTGACGCTCATGGCCCCCGCCTTCCGGCCCGACATCGACAAGTTGCGAGCGGCCATCACCAGTCGGACCCGGGTGATCCTGCTGAACTCGCCGCACAACCCCACCGGCGCGGTGTTCACCAGAGCCGAGCTTGCCGCGATCGCGGAACTGGCCGTCGCCAATGACCTCCTAGTGATCTCCGACGAGGTCTACGAGCACATGGTGTTCGCCGGCGAGCATGTACCGATCACCACCTTGCCCGGCATGGCGATGCGCACCGCGACGATTAGCTCCGCGGCGAAGACGTTCGCCTACACCGGCTGGAAGATCGGCTGGGTGACCGGGACGCCCGAGATGGTGGCCGCCGTTCGCACCGTGAAGCAGTTCCTCACGTACGTGAGCTGCGGGCCGTTCCAGTACGCGATCGCGCAGGCACTGGCGTTGCCAGACGAGTACTACGCGTCGATCGCCGCCGATCTGGAGACAAAGCGCGATCTGATGTGCGACGGCCTCGCCAAGGTGGGCTTCGACGTTTACCGCCCAGACGGCACGTACTTCATCACGACGGACATCGAGACCATCGGCGGTGGCGTCACCGGCCTGGAGTTCTGCCGGACGCTCCCGAAGACGGCCGGCGTGGTGGCGATCCCGATGCAAGTCTTCTACGACCACGCTACGGCCGGGCGATTCAGCGTCCGCTTTGCTTTCTGCAAAAGAAAAGAAGTGCTGACCGAGGCGCTCGTCAGGCTCAGCGCGCTGCGCCCGGGCTAGTCGGGCCGGTTGTTATCACGGCGTGACCGTTGGGGCTCTGGTCCGCGTGACATGGCCATGCTCGTCCGGTTAGCATGCCGTCACCACCGAATGCGACATGCGGCATTTCGGTGTTGCGGGCGTCAGCGGCGGCCGCCGTTGTTTCTGGCGTCATAGCTGGTCAGCGAGCCGACCGCACGGAGGGGGATCGGGATGTCAGATATGTCGTGGGAGCACGCGTCGGAGGCGCGGGCGGCTCTGAATGCGATTGTCACCGATCCTGACCACGGGGTTGCCGCCCTTTCGAATGCCCAGACGATGTCCAACCTGCTTAAGGACTACCTGCCGGACGCGCCGAGGGAGAAGAGCATCCTCGTCGCCGCGGCCGAGGCCGGGCTCGCTGACACCCTCCGCGACCACGTGTCCCAGGGCATGGACCCGAATACCGCCATCAGGCTGACCGCGTCGTCATTTTCCTCCAGCACTCCGTTTACGCCTGAGGCTTGCAACTGGGTCACCGACGAACTAGCCGTCGCGCTTGGCATCAGCGAGCCCCGCAGCGGCGGCAGCCAGGGCGGTAGCGGTGCGCCAGGCGGCACGCCGCCGGGCTTCGCGCCGGTCGGCAACGAAGGCGCGGCCACCCAGATGGCGCCAGGGGCGCCGGGCGGGCCCGGTGGTTTCCCGCAGGCTCAGCCCAGCAATCAGGCCCCTGGTCAGGGGTATCCGCAAGCGCCGGCGCAGGGTTTCGGGGCGCCCGGTCGACCCGGGGCCGGTCAGGCCGGGGCGGGCCAGGCGGGGGCGGGTCAAGCAGGACCCGGTCAGCCGAATCCGCAGGACCTGCCGACCGCCCAGGGTTACCGGCCTGGCTACGGCCCGGCTCAGCCGGGCGCCTTCGGCCAGCCGCAGGGGCAGGGTTACCCCGGCCAGCCGCCCCAACCCCAGCAAGCACCGCCCCAGCAGGTGCCGCCCCAGCCCTACCAGCCTCAGCAAGCACAGCGTTTCCCCGCGCAGCCTCAGCCGTACCCGGGCCAGCAGCAGCCACAGCCGTATCCGGGTCAACCAGGGCGCGGCTATCCGGGTCAGCCGGGCTTCGGTCAGCCCGGTCAGCCCGGTCAGCCCGGTCAGCCCGGCACCCCAGCGGGCTGGGGACCGGGCGGGTACGGCCCTGGCGGCGGCTTCGGCGGCCCGCCTAAGCCGACCGGCGGCCGGCGCGGCCTGCTGGTCGGCGGCGGGATCGTCGTGCTCATCATCGTCGTCATCATCGCCGCCGTGCTCTTGACCAAGAAGTCTCCGACGCACAACCAGGGCGGCGGAGGTCACGGAACGCCGACGGCCTCCGCCAGCAGCCCGACGACGTCACCGAGCACCACGCCGGCCCCAACCGGCGGCACCGAGCCGCTGACCACGATCATGAACCCGGCCGGCCTGACCCCGGTTGGCACCAATTGCATCCAGGGCGTGCTGAACGGCCTCAATGCGAGCACGATCACCAGCCGCATCTTCTGCGCCAAGACCACGAAGAAGAACATCGAGGTGTGGGGCTATCAGTTCGACAGCAACACGGACTACAAGGCCGGCGTCGCCCACATCAACAGCTTCACCGGCTTCCACCGGACCTCGGCCACCACCACCTGCAATCCGCCGGTCGAAGGCACCGACGGGCTGTCCCTCTGGCACGCCAACGCCAACCCCAAGTACGTGCAGCGAACCGGCCAGGTCATCGAGTGCTTCCTCGACAGAAACAAGCCGCTGCTGATCTGGACGATGCCGACTATGAACGCGTTCTTCATCGCCAGGGACATCGGCACGGGTGACCAGATCACGCGGATAGTTACCTGGTGGAAGACTGTGAATTATGGCTAGCCAGTCCTGCCCGCGGGGCACCCCCTGATGACTGAGACGCTGATGCCAGGGGGCGGTGTCGCGAGACGTCCGCTGCACTTCATCGTGATGGCCGACTGCTCGGGCTCGATGAAGGGCGAGAAGATGCAGGCCCTGAACTACGCGCTCAGGTCTATGCTCCCGCACCTGGTGGACTGGGAGCGAGACCAGCTTCAGGCTCAGCTTCTGATCAGGATCCTGGCGTTCGCGTCGGCGCCGAACTGGTACGTCCCTGACCCGGTGCCCGTCGCCGAGCTCAGCGCCCGGTGGCGCAACCTGGAGTACGTGCCGATGGGCCGGACCAACATGGGTCCTGCGTTCCGCGCCGTGGCCGAGGCGCTTGGGCCGGACCGGCTCGAGCGCCGGGCTTTGCGCCCGGCCGTCCTGCTGATCACCGACGGCCTGCCGACCGACCCGCCGGGCGGATTCGAGCAAGGCCTGACCGAGTTGCTCGGCACCGCGGCCGGCCGGTCGGCGCTGCGGCTCGCGGTAGCGATCGGCCGGGATGCGAGTTCGGAGCCGCTTGACCGGTTCCGCAGCCAGGACGTGCCCGTGCTCGTCGCCGATGGCACCGACGAGATCGCTGATCGGCTGGTCACAGCCTCGATCGCGGTATCTCGGATGTCGGAAATCGGGGCCAACCGCGAAGCGCTCGCCGAGCAACTGCTGCAGACCGGACCCAGCCGAGGCGGAGATCCGCCCGTTCAGCCTGAACGAGGCGCTGTTCGCTTCGACGACACCATTTTGTGATGACAATGCCAAGCACGGGTGGGCCAGCCGGCGATCCGCCCGACCACCCGACCGGATGGCTGGTGCTGACGGCGTCCGAGCGCGGCGCGGCCCATGTGGCGGTGAAGACGCCCAACCAGGACTCCGTCGCTGTCGAACGGGCGGGTGCCAGCGGCGTGGTGACCGCCGTCGCCGACGGCCACGGCCACTCGCGTCACCTGCGCAGCGCCAAGGGATCGAAGTTCGCGGTCAGCATCGGCTGTCGGGCTGGCCAGGAGTTGGCCGACAAGCTCGCTGAGGATCGCCTCGACGAGCCGGCGATGGTCCCGGCCGAGGTCGAACCGCGCGCCGAGCAGATCGGCGACCTGGTGCAGACCTTTCTCGTCCCGACCGTCGTGGCCCGCTGGCGTGAGGCCGTGCTGGCCGACGTCGAAGCCGATCCGTTCACCGCCGCCGAGCAGGACAAGCGTCGGCGGGGTGATGACCCCACGATCGCCTACGGCTCGACGCTGCTGCTGTGCGTCGCCCTCGACGACTGGCTGGTGCTGGCGCAGATCGGCGACGGTGACGTGGTCGGGGTACGGACCGACGGCACCGCCACGCTGCCGGTTCCGGTCGATCCGCAGCTAGATGGCCTGGTAACGACCAGCCTGTGCGGGCAACAGGCGACATCGGACTTCCGGGTCGCGGTCCTCAACACCATCCGGACGCCGTTGCTCGCCGTCTTGCTGGCCACCGACGGCTACGGCAACGCCCAGGTAGTCGAGGAGTGGCCAAGCTCGTTCAGCCAGGACCTTGCGTGGCTCCTGCGGCAGCGCGATATGCGGTGGCTAGCCAGCCAGCTTCCGGCGTGGGCGGCGCGGTGCGCCTCGGCGGACGGCAGCGCCGACGACACGACGGTCGCGCTGCTGATCTCGCCGGCAGGCCAGGCCGAGCACGAGTCGACGCTGCCCAGAGGAGCCAGCGAGGCGCCGGCGACCGAGCCGGACCAAGGCTCGGATGAGATCACGATTCCGGCGGTAATCAGGACCGACACCGTGCCTAGCGGGCAAGTGCCAAGCGGGACGGGCCCGATCGAGCCGATCACCGTGCAGCAACAGATCGACCAGGGCACGACAGAGCAGATGACGACAGAGGAAATCGCCGCGACCGCGGACGTCAGCAGGCAGATCACTGCCGACTGGGAGCCGCCAGGACCATCGGCGGGATCGAGCATCAAATGAGCGGGCAGATATCCCTGCAGGGCAGGACGCTGCGGATGGTCCGGGCAGGCACCGGCGTGGCCGTGGGCGACCGGCTGGGTGAAGGCGGTCAGGGCGTCGTGCACTCGGTCACGATCGGCGGCGCGCCGTACGCGGCCAAGTGGTATCGGTACACGCCATCTGGTGAGCTGCGCCGATCCATCGCCGCTCTGGTGGAGCGCGGTCGGCCGCACCGGGCGTTCATCTGGCCGATCGATCTCGTGGTCAGCGACGAGATCTCTGGCTTCGGGTACGTCATGCCCAGGCTCGAGCCGAGATTTTCCTCCTTCGCCCAGCTTGTGTCCCGGCCGGAGCAGCCGCCGTTCCGCGTGGTGATCAGCATCGGCAGGCACTTGGTCACCGCGTTCGAGGCGCTGCACTCGGCTGGCCTGTGTTACCGCGACATCAGCTTCGGCAACCTGTACGTCGATCCCGACCACGCCGACGTCGCGATCATCGACAACGACAACGTCGGGCTGGACGGCGGTGAGGTCTTCGTCTGGGGCACGCTGAGGTTTATGGCGCCGGAGGTGGTGCGGCGCGAGGCGGCGCCGTCCAGCCTCACCGACTTGCACTCGCTGGCCGTGTTTCTGTTTTACCTCTTCATGCACGGTCATCCGCTTGAGGGCGTTCGCACGGATTCGTCGTATTCGTGGGCGCCGTCAAACCATCACTCGGAGACGGACCTGGCGCTCCGCCACTTCGGCACCGAGCCAGTGTTCATCTTTGACCCTGACGATCATTCCAATCCGCCGCGCCCTGGCGACCCGGTCGCGATCTGGTGGCGGCTGTATCCGAGGTTCTTCCGCTCCGTCTTCGAGCGCGCCTTTACCGGAGGGCTGCGTGACCCATCCGGGCTCGGCCGGGTGGCCGAAGGCGTCTGGCGGCGCGCCCTGATCCGCCTGACCGACTGCGTCTCGGTGTGCTCGTGCCAGGCGTCGGTCTTCCACGACCCGGACGATCCCGGGCTCCGCTGCTGGAACTGTAATCAGATACCCCCACGGCCGCCGCTGCTTGAGTTGCCTGGGTCCACCGTGGTGCTGTCCCAAGGCGCCACGCTCACCGCTCATCATCTGAGCCGTAACCGCGACTACGACACGGTCGTCGCGATTGTCGAAAACCATCCAGTCCGGCCAGGCGAGCTTGTGCTGCGCAATATGAGCACGAGGTCGTGGACGATGACACCAGTGGGCGAAACCGCCAAGACCGTCGAACCCGATCGAAGGCTCGGTATCAGGCCGATGTCCATTGACTTCGGGACGGCGCATGGCAAGATCATTACTTAAATATTTGGGGGGAAAGGGCGGCTCGGATGAGCGAAATCCACATCACCGTCAACGGCGGCCTCTACCGGTACGGGCCCGGTGTCGTCCGGATCGGGCGCAGTTCAGAGAACGACATCGTGATCAACGACCCGACCGTGTCGCGTCGGCACGCCCAGATCTCCCTGGAAGCCGACGGCTGGACCTGGCAGAACCTCGGCCAGGCGCCAACCTTTCTCGGCGGCCAGCCAGTCGCCAGGTTCATCGTCGCCGACCTGGTCGACGTGAGCCTCTCCTCACCGCAAGGCCCGTCGATCCGGCTGCAAGCAGTGCCAGATGGGGCCCAGGCCGTCGCCGCCGGACCGATCAGGACCGAACTGGCGGCACCAGGCGCGGTGGCCGCACCACCGACCAACGCCCAGGCCGGGCCCGGCTTCCCAGCCGCGGCCGCCGCGGCTGCGGCCGGTGTTGCGGGTCCCGGTTTGGCGGGTCCCGGTTTGGCGGGTCCCGGTTTGGCGGGTCCCGGTTTGGCGGGTCCCGGTTTGGCGGGTCCCGGGGTAGCGGGTCCCGGGGTGGCGGCACCCGGAGCATTTCCGGCGGGAGCAGGAGTTCCTGGCGGGCCAGGGGCACCGGCCGGACCGGGTTATCCAGGCGGGGCAGGCTACTCGGGCGGACCTGGTGGGCCAGGCGGACAGGGTTGGTCAGGAGGGCAGGGTGGGCCAGGCGGGCAAGGTGGCCCAGGTGGACCGCTCGGGCCCGGTGGCCCGCAGCCTGGCTTTAGTCCTGGTGGCGGACCGGGTGGCGGTGCAGTCCAACCGGGGGCGCCCGGTATGCCAGGGTTCCCTGGGTTCGGCCCCGGGGCACCGCTCGATGCGACCAGGCTTGAGCGCGGCTCGTTCTTCGAGACCATGGTCCCGATCAAAAGCTGGCTGCACGACAAGGGCTGGCGCCAGGGCATGCGAATCTTGATCATCCCGTACGCACTGCTGCCGCTGCTGTTCTTGCAGATCTTCTCGATGTCGAAGTCCCTGGCCACGCCCGGCTGGGCGTACAGCCTCTATGTGGCGCCGCTGTGGCTGATCGCGTTCTGGTACCTGATCCGCCCGCCGCACTGGAGCAAGCTCGAGGTGTGGATCGCGGTCGGGGTCGTGCTCTGGGAGTACATCTGGCTGCACGCGGTCACCATCAACATCAATGACAGCCTCGTCGGCGGTGGCAAGCTCACCTTCCCCAAAGCGCTGATCGTGGGCTTCAACGAGGAGACCAGCAAGGCAATCCCCGTGCTGATCGCCGCCGCACTGCTGCTGGGCGTCAGGAAGCGGAAACTGGATCCGCGCACCTGGATGATCATGGGCACGATCGCCGGTCTGACGTTCGGCGTCATCGAGCAGTCGATCTACACCCCGCAGGCACTGATCACGGTCGCCAACGCCGGGCACACGGGCAGCATCGCCCAAGCCGACGTCGGCGCGCTGGAATTCGCCTTCCGCGTGTTCGTCGACGGCTTCCAGCACGCGGTCTGGGCCGGCATCTCCGGCTTCTTCGTCGGCATGGCCATCAACTACCGCAGGCGCCGGGTCCCGATCCTGGTCCTCGGCATCTGCATCCCGGCCGTCCTGCACGCGCTGAATGACTACACGCTCACGGTCTTTTCCACCGTGTGGGTGACCGTGTTCTTCGTCCAGGGCCTGTCGCTGCTGCTGTTCCTCGGCTACACACTTTCCGCCTCCGACATCGAACGCCGGGTGCGAAGAAACCCAGCCTTCCGCGGCCAGTCAATCATCATGGAACGCTTCAGCCAGCCCTAACCCAACTGCTGCCCTCCCCGCTCCTCCACCCGCACCAACGGCCCAACGCTGCGGCGGAGGAGCGGGGTCCAACTACAGCAACGGCCCAACGCTGCGGCGGAGGAGCGGGGTCCAACTACAGCAACGGCCCAACGCTGCGGCGGAGGAGCGGGGTCCAACTACAGCAACGGCCCAACGCTGCGGCTTGAGTGAGGCGCTCACCCGCAGCCCCGCTCCGCGTATCCTCGCGCTCCGTCGCTCTGCTACGGATGGTGGCCGTTGACGCAAAGCACACCTTAGCTTTGCTTGGCTGCTGGTTATCCACAGCCGACCAGGAACGCGTTGGAGCAAAGGTCTAGCACGGTCAGGCTGGCCTAATGAGGTTCTCTATGTCGGATGCGTGCAAGGATCTGGTGGGTTTTCAGCACGAAGTCATCGACCGCGGGCAGGCGGTGAGTCTCGGTGTGCCTGCTGATGTGATCGACCGGCTGGTGCGGTCCGGGCGCTGGCAACGATTGCGGCACGGCGTCTATCTGACGCATTCGGGTGATCCGTCGAGAGCGTCCCTATTGTGGGCCGCAGTGCGGCACGCCGGTCCGGGGGCGGCGCTGAGCCATCAGACCGCAGCCGAGTTGTTCAAGATCAGTGATCGGCGCGATTCCTCGGTGCACGTGACGATTCCAGTGCAGCGCAGGGTCAACGCTGCCGCCGGTCTGGTCGTCCATCGGTCGAACCGTCTAGCGGACGCAGTTCATCCGAGTCTGCAGCCGCCTCGGACCCGCGTTGAGGAGACAGTGCTCGACCTCGTCGACGAGGCCTCGACATTCGATGCGGCTCTGGCCATAGTGTGTGCGGCCTCCCAACAAGGAGTCACGTCGGCAGGACGCCTCGCGCAAGCCATTTCCAGGCGAAAGAAATTGCGGTGGCGGGTCAGTTTGATCGAGGCCATCGGTGACGTAGGCGACGGTGTTCATTCGTTGCTCGAGTACCGCTACCTGCACCTAGTAGAGCGACCGCACGGCTTGCCCAACGCCATCCGCCAGGCCAAGGTGACCGACGGCAGTCGCAACCGTTACCTGGACAATCTCTACCGTGACTACGGCGTCTGTGTAGAACTCGACGGCATGCAGGCTCATCCCGAGACGCAGCGGTGGCAAGATCTCCGCCGGATCAACAAGATCATCGAACAAGGCCTTATCGTCCTGCGCTACGGCTGGGCGGAGATCGATATACGGCCTTGCGAGACAACCGTGCAGATCGCCTCGGTTCTGCGCCAGCGCGGCTGGACCGGACCAGTGCGCGCATGCGCACCCGCCTGTGCGATCAGACAATACCCCGGCCGATGATCATCGCACCCGATGCATTAAGTCGCGGTTTTGCTTCCGTGATCATGGTTCGGGTCATGATCACGGAGTCTGGCTGTCATATATCGCGGCTGAGACTCCGTAGTAATCGCCGTTTCATGATCGTGGAGCTTCACCACCACTCACCCGCAGTGCGGATGCCGTTCAGACGGCCGCCACGGCAACACAAATCATCTTAAATAGAACATTTTGCGGTCTGCGAGACACGTCTCACGGAGGGGATCTGGCGGACCACGGGTTAGCGTCGTTCCGCTGGACGTTTTACGGCTTTTGCGCAACCAACTACAGCAGCGACGGGCCGACGTTGCGGCTAGCGGCGGTGACACGGGCCGGCGACGCGAGCCACCCCGAGACGCGAGCCACCCCCGAGACGCGAGCCACCCCCGAGACGCGAGCCACCCCCGAGACGCGAGCCGCCCCGAGACGCAGCCCCCCGAGACACAGGCGCCCCGAGACACAGGCGCCCCTGAGACGCGGGCGGCCGGCGACGCTGGCTAACCCGCGCGAGGCTAGCCGCCGCCGGGGTCGGTGACGAAGTCGATTAGTTCCTCGACCCGGCCTAGGAACGCCGGCTCCAGGTCAGCGAACGTTCGCACCGCGCGCAAGATGCGCTGCCACCCCGCGGCCGGCTCAGCGGGCCAGCCGAGAGCCTTGAGTACGCCTTCCTTCCAGGGCGTACCGCGCGGAACGTCTGGCCACGCGCCGATGCCTAGCACCGAGGGCTTGACCGCCGCCCACACGTCAATGTAAGGATGCCCGACGACGAGCACGTGCGGCGACCGGACTTGGGCGGCGATCATGGTCTCCTTTGACCCGGCTACAAGGTGGTCGACGAGCACGCCGAGCCTGCGGCCGGGCTGCGGATCGAACTCACGGACGATCGCGGGCAGGTCGTCGATGCCGCCAAGGTACTCAACCACGACGCCGACGTCGCGCAGGTCGTCGCCCCAGATCCGCTCCACTAGCTCGGCGTCGTGCCGTCCTTCCACGTAAATGCGGCTGGCCCGGGCAACCTTAGCCCGCCCCCCGGCTGGCGCGGCGATGGACCCCGAGGCCGTACGGACGGCCCCGGCGGCCCCGGCGCCACCCGCGCCACCCGCGGCACCGGAGGCCAACACAGGCGAAGCCGGCGGCCGGATCAGCATGACGGGCTTGCCTTCGAGCAGGAACGGCGCCTGCCCGAATGGGAACGCCCGCTGCTTGCCATGCCGGTCCTCAAGCGTGACCGCGTCCTTCTCCCAGCCGACAACGGCGCCGCAGAACTCACCGGCCGCGTCCTCGACGACCAGGCCAAGCTCAGCGGCCACCTGCGGAAGCGGACGCCGCTCACCGCGGCCAGGTCCAGCGAGCACGTCCGGCCCGTATTGCCTGCTCCGCACCACGACAGAACCCGGGCTAACCGTGCACCACGGCAGTGTCGTGGCAGAAGTGCACCTGGGTCAGATCCATCGCGCGTAGCCGGCTAATCGAGTCACGCCAGGAACCCACGTCGGCCGCCTGTCCGGCCGGCAGCCGCTGCCCGATCGGGCCCTCGTACTGGACCGAGGTGTAAGCAGCGTCGCCGATCAGAAGCTCGACTTGCCCCTCGGCGGTGCTAACTACCACGGACTGGTGCCCTGAGGTATGACCGGGCGTCGTGATCACCGAGAGCCCGGGCACCACCTCGGTGTCGCCGTCGAGCAACTCGAAGCGCCCGTTCATGAAGTCGAACCAGTCGTACAGCTCAGGCGACTCGACCTTGGCCCTGGCCAATTCGGCGCGCTGGACCCAGCAGGCCGCGTGCGTGAACACGGCGTTCTGCCCGCAGTGGTCGAAATGCAGATGCGTGTTGATCACCAGGTCGATGTCGCCCGGCGTCATGTCGATGTCGGCCAGCGCGTCGGCCACCGTGCGGTTGACCACCCGCCAGTCGGTAAGCACGTCGGGCGGACCGCCGACGCCGGTATCGACGAGCACTGCACCCTTCGGATGGGTGACCACGAACCCGTGCACCGGCCACACCCGACCTTCGACGGTCAGGCTCGCCAAGTGCAGCCGCTTGATCTCAAGCACGTCCCACCACCCACCTGTATCCGGTCAAGATCACAGCAACCCGACGAGTCTAGATCAGGTCGTCGAGCGCGTGTGCTAAGGCGTCCAGCGCCGGGATCGCCCGGTCGAGCGCTAACTGCTGTGATGCCGGCAAGGCGGCCAGCGCACGGCTCAGAACCTTAAAGTTCGCCGATCGCCAGACCCGGACGGCAAGCTCACCGGCCTCGGTCAGCCGCATTGCCACCGCACGGCGATCGCCGTCAGCCGTGGTGCGGCTGATCAGGCCACGTGGTGTCATCGCGTTGATCAGCGTGGTGACGGTGTTGGGCGCGAGCCGCAGCAGCGCGGCCAACTCGCCCGGCCGCGACCCTGGATGCTCGCCGAGGCAGGACAGCAACTCAAGCTGAGCGACCGTCAGCATTATCGCTGGCGAAGCCGACTTGACGGCCCTGCGCCGTGCCCGGCAAAGCGTGGCAATGGTCTCCGCGAGCCTCGGGGCCGCGGCGAGCGGGGTTTCATCCCCGGGATCTGACCTGCTCACCATGCTCGATCACGGTACCAGCCGCTATTCATTTCGCTAGCCGACTCAAGCCAGCGTCCGGATCGGGATAACCATCATCTGGCATAGTAAGCGCCACATTGGACTAACGGTTCAGATAACTCGGAGAAGAGAGTAGTGCGGACATATCTTCGCACCGTCGGCGCGCTATCGCTCACCGTGATGACAGTCACGGCCTCGCTTGCCGGATGGCAGCCAGACACCGAAGCGCGCGCGGCCGCGACCAGCGATCCGATCGTCGCCAGCCCGATCAAGAACCTAGCCGGGCTCGTCGACACTCGCACCTGGAGCAGCGGCGGCGGCAACACGTTCCCCGGGGCCGACGTACCGTTCGGCATGGTGCAGTGGAGCCCGGACACGATGCCCGACCGCAGCGACGGCGGCGGCTACACCTACGGCGACAAGCTGCTGACCGGCTACAGCCTCACCCACCTGTCGGGTCCCGGCTGCCCGGCGGCCGGTGACGTCCCGATCCTGCCGATGACCGGCGCACTCCCGGCCGGCGACCCAAGCGCGGTCACGACGTCGTTCACCAACGCCGGCGAGTTCGCCCAGGCCGGCTACCACTCCGCGGTCAGCAACGGCCCGGGACCCGGTGCGATCAAGTCGGACTTCACCGCGACCACGCACTCCGCGATGGGGCGGTTCACGTTCGGCAAGACCAGCCAGGCCGATTTCCTGATCAAGCTCGACGACAGCGACTTCAAGGACTTCGGCACGAGCGCTCAGGTGATCGGCAACGACGAGGTAGCCGGGTCGGTGACCAGCGGCGACTTCTGCTGGCAGACGGACGCGTTCGGCCCGCAGCAGTACACCGTGTACTTCGACATCGTCTTCAGCCGACCGTTCACCGCCAGTCGGGTGATCACCGAGCCGGGCCAGACGGCCCCCAACTCGGTGTTCCTCACCTTCGACGCCACGTCGAACCCGGTGATCGAAGCCCACGCGGCGATCTCCTACGTCAGCGCCGCGGACGCCCGGCTTAACCACCAAGCCGAAGCCCCCAACTGGGACTTCGCTCATATCAGGACCAGCGCGCAGGCAACGTGGAACAAGCTTCTTGCTGAAATTTCCGCATCAGGCGGTCGATATACCAGGACGCAGCAGTTCTATAGCCTGCTCTACAAGTCCTTGCTCCAGCCGAATGTCATCAGCGACGTCAACCGCCGCTACCTCGGCTCAGACTTCCGGGTTCACGTCGTGACCAAGGGCCACGCCAGCCAGTACGGCACGTTCTCTGGCTGGGACATCTACCACTCGCTCGCGCAGTTGCAGGCCATGCTCGACCCCCGCGCGACCAGCGACATGGCCCAGTCCCTGGTCAACTTCTACGCCCAGAACCAGATACTCCCCCAGTGGGGCTACCTGAACCTGGACACCTACGCGATGATCGGCGACCCAGCCGACGCGGTCATCGCCGATTACTACGCGTTCGGCACGAGGCATTTCGACGAGTCCGGTGCCCTCGCCGACATGCTCGCTCAGGCCAACACGGTGAACACCGTCCGCCCCGGTGAAGCACTCGAAGCGAAGTACGGCTACCTGCCGGTCGACGGGACCTACGGCTGCTGCAACTTCCGCTGGTCAGCGTCGGCGCTGCTGGAGTACGACAACGCCGACTTCGCGCTCGCCCAGTACGCCACCGAAATGGGGGACAAGAGCGCGGCCGCCAAGCTCAGCCGCCGGGCCCGCAACTGGGTCAATCTGTTCGACGCCTCGACCGGCCTGCTGACGCCGAGGTACGCGAACGGACGGTTCGTCTCCGGTGTCACGCCGCTGACCACCGCGAACTACGCCGAGGGGGACGCCTATGAGTACCTGTGGGACGTACCCGACGACTACGCGGGCCTGTTCGCCAAGCTGGGCGGGGACACCAAGGTGCTGGCGATGCTGCGGACCTACCTGGCCAAGCCGGATGGCCTGCGGATGAATGCGGACCTGCTGAATGAGTTCGGCGACGGGGAGCAGTTCGCGCCGGACTACGCCAAGGGACCCTCGGTGACGCAACGCGTCGTCAACGCCATCAGGACCAGCCTGTACCGACCCGGGCCCGTTGGCATTAGCAACAACGAAGATCTAGGCGCGGAAAGCTCGCAGTTCATCTGGGAAATGCTCGGCCTGTACCCGGAGAACCCAGGAACCGGCACGCTGGTCTTCGCCAGCCCGGGTTTCCCGTATATGGCCATTCATCTGCCCGGCGGCAAGACCATCACGATCCGCGCCCCCGGCGCGTCGCCGTGGCGTTTCTACGTCCGATCGCTGACCATCAACGGCAAGGCGCAGGCGAAGCTCTACGTGCCGTTCGCGACGCTGGCCGCAGGCGCGACCCTTGACTGGACGATGGCCAAGACACCGACACCGTGGGGCAGCGCCGCTAAGGATGCCCCACCGTCCTACCGCGGCGGTCCAGGCAGCTAGCGCGACGCTGAACCCCCGCTGTCGTTCACCCCGCGCGCCGACCGCTGCGATGGATTCCCGAATTCATCGCCTCCGGCCAGTCCAGCCCTGCGATGGATTCCCGAATTCATACCTGTTTTCCCGGCTGTATGTGGCAATCCATCGCGGGGTTGGCGTGGGGCGGTCTGCTGTATGTGGCAATCCATCGCGGGGTTGGCGTGGGGCGGTCAGCTGAATGTGGAAATGCATCGCAGGACGAGCGTGCGGCGCGCAACTGAGTCGCCTCGGGCGGACGCAGCCGCGCGCGGGGCCCTCGTTCAGAGGTTGTCGATGGCGGTGAGGATTCTTCGCTCGGAGATGGGGATCGCGGCGCCGAGCGACTGGGCGAACAGGCTCACCCGCAACTCCTCGATCATCCAGCGGATCGCCCTGACATCGTCCCGGTACTTGGCGTCGGGCCCAAGCTCCCTGAGAACGTGGGCGTAGTCGTCAGCGACCCGATGCACGGTGTCCATGCGATCGAGGTCCCTGCGCAATTCTTTCGGCGCCTTCTCTATCCGGATCGCGAGGCCGTTCAGGTAACGCACGAGGTCAGGCAGCCGCCGCGCACCGATGTCGGAGATGAACCCCGGATAGATGAGCCCGGCGACCTGCGCCCGCATGTCAGCGACCACCTCAGCCATCGCCGGGTTCGTGAGCTGGTCCAGCCTCGCTTCGACCGGATGCGCCGCGCCGAGCACTCGCGCGGCCACGCTTACCACGTCGGCGGTCTTGACCCGCAACGACAGCCTGGCCGCGTCGAGCAGCTTGGCGAACGACTCGGCGTCCCACGCCGGGCCGCCGTTCTCGGAGATGATCTCATCGGCCGCCGCGGCCGCGCAGTCGTCAAGCTCGGCCATCGCGCTCGAATACGGATGCCTGCTCATCGCGAGCTTGGCGTTGGTCGGCAGCCTGCTCGCGACCGAACGCGCTCCTGACGGCACTCCGAGCAGCAACAGCTTGCGGTTGCCGATCCGCATCGACTCAGCCGCCTGCGCCTTGGTCTCGAACAGCGCGATGTCGACCGTGTCGCCGGCGTCGCGAAGCGCCGGATAGGCGCGGACCTGGCCGCGGACAAACTCATCCGGCAGCGAGCCGAAGTCCCAGGTCCGAAGTCCGGTCCGGGTGAGATCGGCCGCCGCGTCCGCGAGCCGAGCGTGCAGCTTGGACCGAAGGCCGGTCCGCAGGTCGGCCAGGTCATGGCCGGCGGCCAGGACCTGGCCGTCGTCGAGAACGCGGAACGTGAGCCGCAAATGCGCGGGCAGCTTGGACAGATCCCAGTCGTCCCGGCTGATGTTCAGCCCGCTCATCTGGCCAAGCTCGGCGGCGAGCGCGCCGGGCAAATCCCCCCGGCTGGGGTCGAGCCTGGTCAGCACGTCGCGCGCCACGTCGGGAGCCGGCACGAACATCGTGCGCAGCCGCTTGGGCAGCGACCTGATCAGCTCGGTGACGAGTTCTTCGCGCAGGCCGGGCACGTGCCAGGAAAACTCGTCGGCGCTGACCTGGTTGAGCGAGGCCAGCGGGATGTCGGCGGCGACCCCGTCGTCCGGCTCGCCGGGGGCGAACTCGTAGGTCAGCGGCAGCTGACCCCAGCTATCTGGGTAGTCGTCGGCGCTGACCTCGTCCGCCGCCGGACCAGCGAGGTCGGCGGGTGTCAGGTTCAGCAGGTCAGGGTCGGCGAACCTGGCCTTCTTCCACCAGGAGTCGAAGTGCCGCGCCGAGGTGACCTCGCCCGGAATACGCCGGTCATAGAAGGCGAACAACGCGGCGTCGTCGGCGACGATGCCGCGCCTGCGGGCCCTTTTCTCCAACTCCTCAGCGTCAGCCAGAAGCTCGCGGTTGCGAGCGAAGAACTTATGGTGCGTCTGCCAGTCGCCCTCGACCAGCGCGTGGGTGATGAACAGCTCGCGCGCCATCACTGGGTCGACCCGGCTCATCGTGACCGGCCGGGCGGCGACGAGAGGAAGGCCGTAGAGGGTCACCCGTTCGAGCGCCATCGCCGTGCCCCGCTTGGCATCCCAGTGCGGCTCGCTGTAGCCGCGATTCACCAGGTGGCCGGCTAGCGGTTCGACCCACTCGGGCTCGATCCGCGCGACCACCCGCGCCCACAGCCGCGACGTCTCGACTAGCTCGGCGGCCATCACCCAGGGGGGCGGTTTCCGGGCCAGTCCAGAATCAGGAAATATGGCGAAACGGGATGCTCTCGCGCCAGTGAATTCGGCAGGCCCGCGCCGTCGCCCGCCGGTCAGCTGTTTGCTGGTTTCCTCGCGCATGCCGATATGCGAGAGCAAGCCGGCGAGCAGGGACTGATGGACCCGATCGGCGAGGTCCGGCTCGAATCGGGGCTCCGGTTCCGTCCCGGGCTTGGCCGCTAGCTGAGCGACGTGGGCGGTCATTTCTCCCCGCGCGGGTGCCTGCCTGGTCTTGGCCGGCCTGCCCGAGCGATCCGGCGGGATCGCGATGCCAAGGTCGCGGGCGGCCTGGCTGAGCTGGGCGTGTACGTCCTGCCACTCGCGGACGCGCAGGTAGTGCAGGTACTCGGAGCGGCACATCCGGCGGAACGCGGACCCAGACAACTCCCGCTGCTGCTCGCGCAGGTAGTCCCAGAGATTGACCAGGGACAGGAAGTCCGAGCCAGGCTCGGCGAACCGGGCGTGCTTGGCGTCGGCGGCGTCCCTGGCGTCGGCCGGCCGCTCCTTCGGGTCCTGGATCGACAGCGCCGCGGTGATGATCAGAACCTCGCGCCCGCAGCCGAGGCGGCCCGCTTCGAGGATCATCCGGCCAAGGCGCGGGTCGACCGGGAGTCTGGCGAGCTTCCTGCCGGTCTCGGTCAGCATCGCCCGGGTGCCGCCGCTGCTGCTACCGAGACCGATGGCGTTCAGCTCGCCGAGCAGGCGGACGCCGTCGGTGACGTTGCGGTTGTCGGGCGGGTCGATGAACGGGAACCCGGCGACCTCGCCAAGGTCGAGCGCGGCCATCTGCAGGATCACCGATGCCAGGTTGGTGCGCAGGATCTCCGGATCGGTGAACTCGGGCCGGGAACCAAAGTCGTCTTCGCTGTACAGCCTGATGCACACGCCGTCGGAGGTGCGGCCGCATCGGCCTTTGCGCTGGTTAGCCGAGGCCTGCGAGATCGGCTCGATGGGCAGCCGCTGCACCTTGGTCCTGTTGCTGTACCTCGAGATGCGAGCCGTGCCGGCGTCGACGACGTACTTGATGCCGGGCACTGTCAGCGAGGTCTCGGCCACGTTGGTAGCGAGCACGATCCGCCGCGTCGCGTGCGGCGCGAACACCCGGTGCTGCTCAGCGGCCGACAGCCGACCGTAGAGCGGAACGATCTCGACGTCCTGGCCTGGCCCGGCCAGGAAGTCGGCGGTATCGCGAATCTCGCGTTCGCCGCTGAGGAAGACCAGGATGTCGCCAGGACCCTCGGCGCACAGTTCGTCGACCGCGTCGGCGATAGCCTGCGTCTGATCGCGCGCCTCCGGCGTGCTGGTGTCGGCGGCCTCGGGGACCAGCGGCCGGTACCGGACTTCCACCGGATAGGTACGGCCGGATACCTCGATCACTGGGGCGTCACCAAAGTGCCTGCTGAAGCGCTCGGGGTCGATCGTCGCCGAGGTGATGATGACCTTGAGGTCGGGCCGGCTGGCCAGCAGGCGGTGCAGGTAGCCGAGAATGAAGTCGATGTTGAGGCTACGCTCGTGTGCCTCGTCGATGATCAGCGTGTCGTACCTGAGCAGCCGTTTGTCGTGCTGCAACTCCGTCAGCAAGATCCCGTCGGTCATGACCTTCACGAGCGTGTTATCGCTGGATGCGTCGGCGAACCTGACCTTGTAGCCGATCGCCGCGCCTATCTCGGTATGGAGTTCGTCGGCGATGCGTTCGGCCACGGAGCGAGCGGCGATCCTTCGAGGCTGCGTGTGGCCGATCTGCCCGGCTACGCCCCGACCAAGCTCCAGGCAGATCTTCGGAAGCTGTGTGGTTTTGCCCGAACCGGTCTCGCCAGCCACGATCACGACCTGGTGCTCAGCGATGGCGCGGGCCAGATCGTCCTTGCGCTGGCTGACCGGCAACTCCGGCGGGTAGCTGATGACCGGCACCGATCGCCGCCGCGCCTGCATCCGCGCCGTGGCCGCCTCCACGTCGGCGAGTATCCCGCTCAGCGCGCCGTCCCGCCGCTTGGGGTCGCGCAGCCCGGACGCCCGATCAAGCCGACGACGCAGCGATTGCTGGTCAAACAGCATCAACTCCGCCAGCCGCGCTCGCAATTCGCCGATAGTGACCTGGCCACTCAAGGCGCCGCCGACGGCACTGGCCCCGGCGTCGGGAGCACTGGCGCCGGCGTCAGCCGCACTAGCGCGCAGCTCGGCGGGCGGGGATGTCACGTCAGCTCTCTCCATTGGCGATGCGGCCCACCACAATGATCGCCAGCGGTGCACCCGGATGCCTAACGCTTTTCCCCGCCCCGAACTTCCGCAGCCACCGAACAGCGTGGGCCCCAAGCTGCTGCCATAGCGACAGCGCGGGCCCCACGCTGTCGTCGGCTGGAGGGCAACCCTAGCTCAGGCGGGCCTCGTAGCGTAGGTCGGCCACCAAGGCGTCGGGGTCGACCGTGAGGGTGGCCGGGTGCTCCCGCAGGCCGCGGGCGATGAACCAGCGGGCTACGTTGGCGGCGTCCCGGTCCAGGAATTCCGAGCCGCGAGGATGCGCGATGATGTCGATCACCTGCGGCAGGTCGATGAGGACAAGCTGGCCTTGGTGGACGAGCATGTTGAAGGCGGACAGGTCGCCGTGGGCCAGCCCGAGCCGGGCCATTGTCCGCAACATGGCCACGAGTTGCTCCCACAGCGCGCCGAGATCGTCGCCTGATGGCCTGGTCTCGGCCAGCCTCGGTGCGGCGGTCCCGTCCGGGTCACCGATGAACTCAAGCAAAATTTCTGTGTCCAAAATCTGCACCGGGTAGGGCACGGGCACGCCTACCAGGTACAACTGGCACAACGCGGCGAACTCTGCGGTCGCCCACTGCTGGGCGATCAGTTCGCGGCCGACCGTCGTGCGGTTGGCCATGGCGCGGTTGATCCGCGACTCGCGTACCCGCCGGCCCTCCAGGTATTCGACGTCCCGGTGGAACTGCCGGTGCTCGGCCGAACGGTATCGCTTCGCAGCCAGCAAGCACGATCGGGCGGCTCCCGGCACACCTCGGCGCAGCAGGAACACGTCGGCTTCCTTGCCGGTCTTGAGGATCCCAAGCTCGGTGTCGGTGGCCGCCAGCTCGGTGACCAGCCAGTCTGGGTGCGGAACCGGGCCGCGCTCGGTAGGTGAGGACTGGTCCCAGGTGGACCAGCGGTCGCCGCCGTCGACCCCATCGACGGCGTCGCGGGCATCTTCGGCGATCAGCCTCGGCCGATGCCGGTCCCGCTTGAGGTAAGTGGATTCGTCGTCGTCAAACCGACGTTTGCCCCGAGGCGGGGTTGAGCGGCTGAATGCGGATCTCGGCACTGGCGGATCTCCTCAGGCGAGCGATGTGGGCGGGCAGCGTGCAGCGCGAAATAACCTTCGACATCGTTGGCCCTCCCTTCCGCTCGGCCGGCAACGCCGGCGAGTACCTGTGCTCCTCCAGAACAATCTCACGACGCGACAACAATGCGCCATCGAAATTTCGCAGCGAAATTCCTCGGGGTCCGTCAGGGACCCAGGAACTCGCCGGCGGCTTGGACAAGAAGTGCGAGCTTGGCGCGCTGCGCTTCTCCGGTGATCGCGTTGCCGGCCACGGAGGTCGCGAAGCCGCACTGCGGGCTGATCGCCAGCCGTTCTCTCTCGATCAGGGCGCTGGCCTGGCCCAGCCGACTCTGAATCCGCGTCATCGACTCAAGCCGCGAGGTCTTGGTCGTGACGAGCCCGAGCACCACGACCTTGTCGTCCGGCACAAGACGCAGCGGGTCAAAGCTGCCTGACCGCTCATCGTCGTACTCAAGCAGCAACCGGTCAGCGGCGATCCGGCTAAAGATAGGACCCGCTATGGGGTCGTACCCACCCGCTACCAGCCAGCGGCTGAGTTGGTTGCCGCGGCACAAGTGGAATCCGAAGGTCGCTGGCCGCCCGGCCGCGATCACCTCGTTGTCGAGGTCGATGCCGTAGGAGAGCCAGCGTTCGAGCGACCAGCCGCGCGCCTCGTAGAACGAGCGCCACTGCTCGTCGATCAGCAGTGGGTAGTGCGGCGCGTCAAGCTGGATGTAATCGCAACCCAGCCGGACCAGCTCTTTGACCTCTTCGATCAGCACGTCGACTACGTCGGCCATGAACGCGTCGAGGTCTAGATAGGCGCCTGTCGACCGCTCCGGTGACCACAGATTGGCGAACAGCGACGGGCTCGGCAGCGTCACCTTTTTCTGCCGCTGAGTGCATGCGCGCAGGAACGTGAATTCCTCGGCGGCTAGGTTCCTGCGCTTGTGCACCCGGTCCACGACCGCCAGATCGGCGGGTCGCTCGATAGTGGCATCGCCCACCACGCCAGAACGCCAGGCCCCCCACAGCCAGGCATCAAGGCCGACGCCGCTGAAGCCGTCGCAGGCTGCGGCCAGTTCGGACTGGAAAGACTCGCGGCGCATCTCGCCGTCGTTCACCACCGGCAGGCCAACCTCATCCTGCATCGCGACGACCTCGCGCACGGCCCGGTCCTCAGCGGCCTTGAACACCGGCGGGGCCAGGGTGCCGCTGGCGTGGCTGATCCTGGCCTCGCGCAGGTAATCGGGGCGCAGCAGGCTTCCAACGTGCTCGACCCGGGCGGTAACCGTCATGGGACTAAGCATGGCTCGTAAAGGCTTGGTGCATCATGAGCGGGTGCCTCTGTTCTCATTCGAGGGTCTCTCCCCCACGATCAGCCCGTCCGCCTGGATCGCACCGACGGCGACGATCGTCGGCGACGTCACCATCGAGGCCGAAGCCTCGGTCTGGTACGGCGCCGTACTTCGCGCCGACTTCGGGCCGATCATCATCCGGCGCGGCGCCAATGTCCAGGACGGTTCCGTGCTGCACGGCGGTGCCGATCCGGTCACGGAGGTCGGCGCGGGTGCGACGATCGGGCACCTATGCGTCGTGCACGGCGCGGTCATCGGCCCCGAGGCGCTCATCGGTAACGGCGCGACCGTGCTCGACGGGGTTACGGTCGGCGAGCGAGCGCTGGTCGCCGCCGGGTGTACCGTCCCGCCGGGCATGACGATCCCGGACGAGATGCTGGCGGTAGGGGTTCCGGCCAGAATCGTCGGCGTAGTAGCTGGCGGCGCCGAGAAGTGGGTGCGGAACAACCCCGAGGTATACCGGGCCCTCGCCAAGCGGCACGCGGCCGGGATCCGCCCGATCAGCGAGTGAGATGGGCTCTTGCTCAGCTACACCCAGCCGCGTCGCAGCTGTTCCCGGCCGCGTCGCAGCTGTTCCCGGCCGCGTCGCAGCTGTTCCTAGCCGACGTTGGCCTGCTTGTCTTCGACTATAGGTTCCGTCTTCGTGTGCCCCATATCCGGCATATCGTCCGTACCGCCCATGTCCGTCGGCGTCGCCTGGGCTGTTTGCGTCTTCGAGCGTTTGCGAAGCACGGCTGCCGCCGCACTGGCCGCCGCGGTAACCGCCGTCGCGATGCCGACCGGCAACCGCCAGCGGCCCCGTTTGGGCTTGGCCGGGTCGATCCGATCCGCTGCCGAGGACAGCATCGACGACACCTTCGGGGCAACGGTGTCCTGCAGGACCTTGCCACTGCGCTCGACCCGGGGTGCTGCCCAGGCACGAGTACGGAGCAACTGGCGCCGTGCGACCTGTCCAGTGCTCTTCGCGAGCGGCTTCATCTGGTCCGCCATCGGCTTGATCTGATCTGCCGCCTTGTGCGCGCGATCCCAGGCCTCGGTTCTCTTCTTGCCTGACATGTGGAACCTCCCGAATGAGTCGGTCGTAGCACACTTCCCCGCCCGCCGCCCCTCAATCATTTCGGCCGACGCCAATCAGATGCTGCCCAGCGCTCTACGATGCCCCCGCTGGCAGGTGGATCCGCGAATTCACCAGGTCTGGGGTACCGGGCTACGAGCGGACGCCCGAGCGACTCTCGGCTAGCGCGGGTCGTCGCGGCGGCCGATGCGCCAGGATGGCAGAGTGGCTAGCGGCGCAACCAGTGATTACCTGATCTACTCCGACCTCGCAGACTGGTGGCCGATGATCTCGCCGCCGCGCGAGTACACCAAGGAGGCCGCATACCTGAGGACCGTGTTGAGCCAGGCGACGCCAACTTCGCGCGCCTCCGGCACGACGCCGGCCAGCCCGGACGCCCAGGTCAGCGTGCTCGACCTCGGCAGCGGCGGCGGCCACGTCGCCGTTCATCTGAAGCAGGCGTTCGCGATGACGCTGGTAGACATATCCGATCAGATGGTTGCCGTGTCCAGACGACTCAACCCCGAGTGCGAACACCACGTCGGCGACATGAGGACGATCCAGCTTGGCCGCCGGTTTGACGCGGTTCTCGTGCACGACGCGATCGACTACATCATCGGCGCCGCCGACCTGCGACGAGTCATCGACACCGCCGCCGCACACTGCAAGTCGGGCGGCATCGCGATCTTCGTCCCCGACTACGTCAAGGACACCTTCGCCGAGCTCACCGGTGGCGGTGGCGGTGGCGCGGACGAGGCGGGCCGGACGGCCAGCTTTGTCGAGCGGACTTGGGACCCTGATCCGGCCGACGACTGGGTGCAGGCCGACTACGAGTTCACCCTGTACACGCCGGGCGGCCCGCCGAAGGTGGTGCGCGAGTCGCACCGGCTGAGCGCGTTCAGCCGCGATACCTGGCGCAGCCTGCTCGCCGAGGCGAGCCTGCACCCAGACCCTGGCATCGACCTGCACCAGCCAGTTGGCCAGCGCCCAGCCAATCTCTTCGCCACCCGCCTGACCCTGGCCTCCGAGCGCCCGCCAACCGACAGTTAGCCGACCCGCAGGGTCACCCGCCCGCCCGTGAACAAATACGGTCGCCGGTCATCGAGCACGCCAAAGCTGACGGTCATCCACAGCTCCCCTTCATGCGACCGCCATACGAAGTTGTCACCCGAGGAGTCGGCCGGCAGCAGGTCGAGTTCCTCCGGCTCGGCCTCGGTGAGCGTCGCAAGCTCGCCGGTCACCAGCACAACCGCGTGCAGCCCGCCGTCGTCCGTCACCGAGACGTCGAACTGCCGCGACGTCCGTTCGTATCTCCCCGCGTGCCGGCTGACGTCGGCGAGCACCGGCCCGTCGATCGGTTCAGGCGGCGGCGGCACGGTCACGCCGCAATATGACTCGAACACCTCGCCGAACACCCGCTGGTACAACACGTCGCTGTCCGAAGTGTTCGTTAGCAAGCACGCGATGACCCCGGCCTCCGGGTCCACCCGGAGGTAGGCGGTCTGCCCAACCGTGCTGCCGTCGTGGCCGAATACCGTCCGGCCATCCCACTCGCTCAGCCGCCAGGTCAGTCCGACCCCGTCGCCTCGTCCGCCGAAGCTCGGGATCGCGAACGTCTGCCGCCGCATCGCCGCCGCGGACTCGGAGCTGAGCAGCCTGGTACCGTCTTCGGCGACGCCACCGTCGAGGTGTGCCTTGGCGAACGTGAGCACGTCACCCGCGCTGGCCGTGATCAAGCCCGCCGGGCCGACGGAGCGGGCCAGACCCCAGGTCGCAACGGGCTCGCCTTCGTGCGGGCGCGCCCGGTGGCCCACAGCCGCCCGGTGCAGGATCGCTTCCTCGGGCAGCGTGACGGTCCGGCGCAACCCAAGTGGCTCGATGATCCGCTTGCACAGCGACTCGTCCCACTCCCCGCCGTCGAGCACCTCGATGATGCGGCCGAGCACGACGAACCCGCTGTTGCAATACGAGTAGGCCGCGCCGGCCGGCGTGGTCACGGCCGCTTTGGCCAAGTCAGCGACGTAGCGCTCGATGCAGTCGCCGCCCCGCCCGGTGTCGGTGAAGATGTCGCCGTCGACCCCGCTGGTGTGAGTGAGCAGATGCCGCACCGTGACCTGCCCGGCCACGTCGGTCTCGCCGAGCTTGATCCCCGGCAGCACCTCGGCGACTGTCGAGTCGAGCGACAGCTTGCCCTCGTCGACAAGCTGCATGATCATCGTGCCGGTCCACGGCTTGGTGATCGAGCCGATCTGGAACACGGCGTCGCCGGTGACTGGCACGCTGGTGGCGTTGCTGAGTACCCCGTGGGCGGCTATCGTCTGGTGACCGTCGGCCAGGATGCCGAGCACGGCTCCCGGCACCCGCGATGCCGTTGCCAGTTCGGTGAGCCGATCCGTCCAGTGCGCGGTCGCGTCAGCATGTGTCATAAGCCGGACATTAGCCTAAAGCCGCGCGGGCAAAAACAGAGCAAAAGAAAGAGCAACAACCTTGAGCGCCGAAAGTAATCCAGCCACACCGGCCGCCGACCCAAGCCGGCTCGAACTGCGGGCTGACTGCGCTCGCTGCTTCGGGCTGTGCTGCGTCGCGCTGAGGTTCGTCGCGTCGGCGGAGTTCGCCATCGACAAGGCCGCCGGCCAGCCGTGCCCGAACCTGCGTGCCGACTTCCGGTGCTCGATCCATGACCGGCTGCGGCCTAGCGGGTTCGGCGGCTGCGCGGCTTATGACTGCTTCGGCGCTGGCCAGAAGGTGGCGCAGGACACGTTCGGCGGCCGGGACTGGCGTGGGGTGGCTGGAGCGGGCCAGCCGATGTTCGCCGCGTTCGGAGTCATGCGACAGCTACACGAGTTGCTGTGGTACGTACGTGAGGCGCTGGACCTGGGCCCGGCCGATCCGCTGCCGGACGAGCTGAACGCGACGTGGACGGCGATCGAGCGCCGCACCAACCTCGGTCCTTTCGACCTGGTCAAGCTGAACGTCGACGCGGTCCGCGATGAGGCCAACGCGCTGTTGCTGCGCGCCAGCGAGCAAGTCAGGGAAAGGGCTGGTGAGCTCGGGCCCAACCTGCGCGGTGCCGACCTGATCGGGCACGACCTCGGCGGGGCCGATCTGCGCCGGGCGAACCTGCGCGGTGCGAGGCTGGTCGGCGCCACGCTGCGCTGCGCCGACCTGCGGATGGCCGACCTGACCGGAGCCGACCTGCGCGGCGCTGACCTGTGCGGCGCGCGGCTGGACACCGCGATCTTCCTGACCCAGAGCCAGATCGAGTCTGCGCTAGGCGACCCGAAGGCCGGTCTACCCGCCTCGCTCTCTCGGCCAGCACACTGGACAGCGATCAGATGAGCCGTCACGACCGCCTGCGGCAGCGGATGGCCTAACGGGCCTCGGGGTAACAATCTGGGCATGACGTCGATCGAGCTAGAAACTGAACTCAAGTACGAAGCGCCCGATGACGCGGTGCTGCCCAAGCTCGACGAGATCCCGGCGGTGTCCAAGACCCGCCGCGCTGGCGAGGAGCACCTTGAGGCTCAGTATTACGACACCGAGGACTGGCGACTGATCAAGGCCGGGATCACGCTGCGTCGCCGTACCGGTGGTCATGACGAGGGCTGGCACCTCAAGATGCCCGCCGGGCCGCACACCCGGCGCGAAATCCAGGTGCCGCTCGGCGACGCCGACGGGCCGGTTCCCCCGCAGCTAGCCGAGCTCATCCGGGCCTACACCAGGGGCGAGCCGGTCGAGCCGGTCGCGATGATCTCGACTAGGCGGGAACGGCTGATCTTGCTTGGCAACGACGGCGAATCGGTCGCCGAACTCGCGCTGGACGACGTCCGCGCGCGGCGGACCGGCGGAGCCGCGACCAAGTCACGGTGGCGCGAAGTCGAGTTCGAACTCACTGGCGGCGACCGGAGAGTGCTCGACGCAGCCGACGAACTGCTCCGCCGCAGTGGCCTGCGTCCGGCCGCGAACTCGGCCAAGCTCGAACGCGTCGTTGGCGTCCGGGCGGTCAAGTCGCAAACCAACGGCAGCCGCAAGCTCTCGCCGACGTCAAAAGCGGGCGATGTAGTGCTGGCGTATCTAGCTGACCAGACCGAGCGGGTGATGGCACTCGATCCGATGGTGCGCCGCAACGAGCCCGACGCCGTGCATCAGATGCGCATCGTGACCAGACGGCTGCGCAGCACGCTGCAGACTTACGGCAGCGTGATCTGGCGGCAGGACACCGGTCGACTCGTCGCCGAGCTGCGGTGGCTCGGCGTGCTCCTCGGCACGGCGCGAGACGCCGAGGTGCTGATCGATCACCTGCGCGCGAATCTGGCCGACACCCCAGACGAGCTAGTAATCGGGCCGGTTCGGGCCCGGCTGCGGGCTCACTTCGCGCCGGTCGACGTCGCCGCGCGAACCGAGGTCACCCAAGCGCTCGATTCCCCGCGTTACTTCGCGTTGCTCGACCAGCTCGACGCGCTGCTGACGGAGCGGCGGCTGGCCAAGAGCGCGTCGAAGCCAGCCAAGGCCGTGCTGCCCGCGGCAGCGCGGCGCGCCTACCGCCGGACCAGCCGGCGAATGAGCCAGGCCAGCCGCGCCCGGGCCGGTCAGCCCAGGGACGCCGCGCTGCATTCGGCCCGCAAGGCGGCCAAGCGGACGCGCTACGCGGCCGAAGCCGTCGCCCCGGCGATGGGCCCCCAAGCCGGACGTTTCGCCAAGCGGATCCAGCAAGTCCAGTCCCTGCTGGGCGACCACCAGGACTCGGTCATCGCTCGCCAGGTGGAGCGCGACCTCGCGATCAGCGCGGCCCAGGCCGGAGAGAACGCGTTCACCTACGGGCTGCTCTACGAGCGCGACGCGAACGCCGGCGAGCAGGCCCTGGCCAAAGCCCAGGAAGCGTGGCGCCGAGCCAGCAAACCGAGCTACCGCAAGTGGATGAGCTAACCGAGTTTGCGCAGGAACGCGTTCGCGATCGGGCCGGCGCTGTCGGCGCCGTAACCGCCGCCTTCGACTAGCACGGCGAACGCGATGTCGCCCTGGTAGCCGATGAACCAGCCGTGCGCGTTCGGGTGCGGACCCGTACCGTACTCAGCGGTGCCAGTCTTGCCGAACACGCCGGGCGGGAAGCCAACTCCGGCGGCGGTACCGCTGGTCACGACCGCCTGCATCATCGGCCGCAGGGCGTCAAGAATCGCAGCGCTGATCACGTGCGGCTTGTACTTCTGATGCGGCTTCGGGCTGACCACAAGCACCGGCGGCCGCCAGACGCCCGAGTCGATCGCGGCCACCTCGCCGGCCTGGCTGAGCGGGTTCACCAGATCGGTTCCCTGGCCGAACGCGTCAGCGGCCAGGTCAACCGGGTCATGTGGCGTGCTGAAGTGGCCGAGCGTTGCCGGGAGGCCCAGTTCGGGGGCCGCGTTGAAGCCGAAGACGCGCGCCATCGACGCCAGCGTCGACCCGGTCAGTCGCTGCGTCGCGAGCAACGCGAACGTGGAGTTGCACGACACGGCGAACGCGGTCTGCAGGTTGGTCGTGCCGAGATGCTCGTTCTTGTCATTGTGGAACGTCCGGCCGTCGATGGTCACCTTGCTCGGGCACTGGACGGAACTGGCCGGCGTCAGGCCAACCTTGGCCAGCGCGGACGCGGTGACGACCTTGAACGTCGAGCCGGGCGGGAAGATCCCCTGCAGCGCCCGGTCGAAGCCGCCGGGCCGCTCAACCACGGCGAGCACTCGGCCGGTGGATGCCTGCATCGCCACCATGTCCACCGGCTTGTTCGTCTTGGCTGATGACACGGCGTGCGACGCGGCAATCTGCGCCGCCATATTGATGCTGGTCCTGACCGGTGTCCCGAGTTTGGCCGCGAAACGCATCGCGGTGCCGTCGACTCGCTTCCCAGGCCCGACGATCTTGATGGTCAGCGCGGGGCGCCCGGCAAGCTGAGTCTGGTAGGTCTGCTCGATCCCGCCCAGCCCGATCACGTCGCCCTTGCGGTAAGGCTCACCAAGCGCCTTGGCCTGCGCGGCCGTGGCTCGGCCCAGGTATCCGGTCAGCAAGGCCAGTGAGCCCGATTCGGCGATCGCGTCCGGCGAACTCAGCTCGGTGCCGTCGTCGGCGAGGATCTGCGCCCTCGGCGGCCAGATCGCGGTGAGTACGAAACGCTCGCCCGCCTTGAGCCCCGGATAGATAACCGACGGGCTCCACTTCACCCACCAATGCCGGTGGGCGACCACGAGCGACAGCGTGCCGTGGTAGGTCCAGACGTGGTTGCTCGCCAGGTCGTCGGTGACGGTGAACCGCGCTTGCGCGGTGTTTCCGCTGATCGTGACCGCGCCTGGGGTGAGCGTGGTGTGCCGGACGCCAAGTTGGGCGCTCGCGGCAGTGAGCGGGCCGGCCAGCCCGCCGTGGGGTCCGTCCAGGCTGACCCGGCCCATCGCCGCGTAGTCGCCGCGCTGCCAGGCGGCCAGATAACTAGCCGCGGTCTGGGCCGGGTTGCCATGGGTGCGCAGCAGCAGGTAACCGCCGCCTGCGGCGCCAGCGCCGAGTAGCAGCACGACGACAACGACCACGATGAGGATCAGCCGCCTCCGGCGACGTTTCGGGCGTTGCTGGGCCCCGCCATTCGACGGCGCCTGCGTCGGGGTTAGCTGGCCCTGGCCTGGCGGGGGCAGGGTCGACTGAACCACGGTGGGCTGGGCCGGGGCCGGTGAGCCGGGGAACGGCTGGCCAACGGCCGGGTAACCGCCAGTCGGGTGACCGCCAGTCGGGTGACCGCCAGTCGGGTGACCGCCAGTCGGGGGGCCGCCAGTCGGGGGGCCGCCAGTCGGGGGGCCGCCGGGCTGGACTGGCGGGAACGGCGGACCGGTATAGCGGGGCTGTGGGCCCGTCTGCCGCCCGTCATAGCGAGTGAGCGGCTCGAATGGGTCTCTGGTCTCGTGCTGTCGCGGCGACTCTGCCTGCTGCCAGGGGTCGGAGTAGGCGGGCTGCCCGTAGGCCTGGCGTGGATCTCGCGCCGGCTCGAACGGCGGGCCCGGCGGGTAGGACGACTGTTCGTAGGACCGTGGCTGGTCCGATGACCAGGACTGATCACGTGGCCGGCGCTGATCAAAGGCCTGCCCCTGACCAAACTGCCCCTGACCAAACTGCCCCTGACCAGGCGGCCCCTGACCAGGCGACGTCTGACCAGGCGGCGTCTGACCAGGCGGCGTCTGACCAGGCGGCGTCTGGCGGTACAGCGGCCGCGAGTCGTACTGACGGCCGGTATCGAACCCTGGCAGCCATCCGTCTGGCCGACGGTCGTAGCCCTGGGGCCGGTCTCCAGCCTGCCAGTCTCCCGACGGCCGGGGACCCGACAGCGGCTGCGAGTCATGGCGCTGCCACTGCCCAGTAGCGGGCGGCTGGTCGTAACGTGCCCACGGCCCGGCCTGCGGCACCGTCGGTCCGGCCGGCGGCACCGCGGGCCCGGCTGGCGGCATCGTCAGTCCAGCCGGCGGCACCGTTGGTCCGGCTGGCGGCGGACTGTACGGCTCGGCGGTGACCCACGGCGGGCCGTAGCCTCCCGCACTTGGCGTCTGCGGCGGCGTAACCTCGGGCAACGTGGTCGGCTCGACCGAGCCGCTCCCCGTGCCCTGCTGATCAGCACCTGGCGCGCTCGGCCCCGCTGAGCGCTCGCGGCGCCCTCGGCGTTGACGCATGAATCAGCCCTTCCGCCGCTCATCAAGCCAGCCCGATCCGGGCATTGCTCACCGCGATCGCGGGCTGGTCGACCCCGTGATCAACTCCCACGAGATCCCCGAACTCAGTCGAATCCTAACCGCCGGTCCGATATGGCGATGCCGATCCGCGCTGGTCCGTAACTAGGACACCGCAGCGGGCGGGCGCTGATGGCAGAACTTCCATTTGCGGCCTGAGCCGCACGGGCACGGGTCGTTGCGCCCGCGCCGCGCGTCAGCGGCCAGGTACCTGCCGACTAGGTCGGACGGCGGCCGACCGGCACTGAGCAGTTCGCACATCGCCGTCATGGCCGACCTGACATGGCCGAAGAATGCTTTATAACTCGGACACAGATAGTGCAATCCGGGATCGCCGTCGGGCGTGAGCGCGAACCGGTCCTTGGGGCATCCGCCGTGGCAGGCGAACCTGACGTCGCACTCAAGGCAGTAGCGAGGCAGCGAGTCACGTTTGGCCAAACCGAAGTCCTGCTGCCTGGGCAGCACGACTAGGTCGAGCAGCCGGTCCGAGCTGATGTTGCCGAGCCGGTAGTCGGGCTCCACGTAGTGGTCGCAGGAGTAGACGTCGCCGGTGTGCTCGAGCGCGAGGGCCAGGCCGCATGTCTCCGAGTGCACGCATAGCCCCGGCGGCTCGCCGTACCAGTTGGCCAGCGCGACGTCGAACATCTGCACGTAGACCTCGCCGATATCGCGCCGCACCCAGTCTTCGAACACCTCAATCAGGAACCGGCCGTACCCGCCCGGGCTCACCGACCGGTTCGTGACTAGGCCGCCATCTTGCACGTAGAACGGCCGGTCGCGAGATCTTCCGCCCCAGCCGGCGTCAGCTAGCGGCAGCATCTGCTCGGTAGCGCGCTCGACGATCGGGATGAACTGCATGTAGCGCGCGCCGCAGTCGTCGCGGAGGAACTGGTAGATCGCGCGGCCATGGTCGGAGTTGGCGGCGTGCACGGTGACCAGCGCGTTCCACTCGACATCGTGTCGCCGCAACGCCGCCAGGCCGCTCATGACCCGGTCGAAGCTTCCCTTGCCGCCCTTGTCGACCCGGTAGGTGTCGTGCAGGTCACGTGGGCCGTCGATCGACAACCCGACGAGGAATCCGTGCTCGGCGAAGAACTCGGCCCACTCGTCATCTACCAGCGTGCCGTTGGTCTGGATCGTGTACACAAGCTGCTGGCCGGGCTGCTTGTACTGGCTGGCCAACTCGATCGAGCGGCGGAAGAACGGCAGGCCCATCATCGTGGGTTCGCCGCCCTGCCAGGCGATAACCACCTCACGGGCGCCCGCGTGCGCCTCGATGAGCTGCCTGGTGTACGTATCGAGCAGCTCATCGGCCATCCGGAACCGGCTGCCTGGATACAGCAGTTCCTTGGACAGGAAGAAGCAGTACGTGCAGTCCAGATTGCAGATCGCGCCAGTCGGCTTGACCAGCAGGTGAAACGCCCGTGGCGCGTCCTGCGGCAGCAACCGCCCAGCCCGCTGATCAGCCCGCTCCCCCACCCGGAAAGTGTACTGGGGCGTCAGGACAACGTCCTGACGCCCCAGTAGCCCTAGGGAACTAGAAACCCGACATCGCGGCGATGAACTTCGTGCCGATCGAGCCGAGTCCGGTGAGACCGTCGAAACCTGGACCGGTGGTCAGGGTCACGTTGCGCGTCGCGCAGTTGCCCGATCCGTCGCAGTAGGTCTCTGGACCCGCGTAGTTGATCGCGCGGGCGCTGATGCTGAATCCGGCCGTGCTGTCGACCGTGTTGGTGAAGTCGACCCGGATTATAGCGGCCGAGGCTGCGCTGGACGGAGCCAGGATGTCGTCGAACGCACCTGGCGTGGCCGACCAAGCCTTGTACAGCTCAGGGTTGAGGAAGCCGAGCGTCCCGCCCGCTGCCTGGTCGGCATCGGCGATAACACCGGCGAACAGCGGGGAGGCGAGGCTGGTGCCGCCCTCCTTGAACTGCCCGTAGAAGTTACCGTGCGGGAACGCCTGGGTGGCGCCGATCAGCATGCCGCTATTCGCGTCCGCGTCCATCGAGACGTCAGGAACGACACGGACCGGCGTGCTGCCGAACAGCGGCGAGTTGCGGAACGCGAGCGCTGGTGGCACGACTCCGGCCTGGTAGAACGGCTGGGCGTAGGTGTAGCTTGAGCCGCCGCCGCCGCCAGCCTGCCAGGTGAGCTTGTTAGGGTTGCTGGTCGCCGAGCCGCAGTTCATAGCGGGGGCGCCCACACACATCGCCAGCTTGGCTGTGGACCAGCCGAACTCGGCGGCCCGGTGGCCAGCGGCGTTGATCTCAAGTGTTGTGCCGCCGACGGCGGTGATGAACGGGCTGCTCGCCGGATAGTTCGGGGCGGTCAGGCCGGAAATCGCGAAGTTGTCACCACTGTCACCCGAGGAGAACAGGATGCTGACGCCAGTGGAGTCGGCGAGCATGAAGGTGTTGTCGTAGGCGGTCTTGGTGGCCGGGTCGGAGAGCAGGTCGCCGATGGCGCTGCCCCACGAGTTGGTCACGACGGACGCGCCGCTGGAGATGGCGAACTGCTCGGCGGCCAGCAGGCCGGCGTCCGTGCAGTCCTGAGCGCCGACGTACAGGATGGCGGCGCCTGGTGCCATCGCGTGCACCGCCTGCACGTCGAGCGACTGCTCGGTGCGCCAGCCGCTGGCGGCGCACAGGCCGAAGTCGTCGGTGGCGGCCGGTGCGGCGTTGAAGAACTGGCCGGAGCTCAGCGCGTGACTGCCGTCGTTCTGCTTGAAGTAGCGCTGCGAGTCGGCGAGCAGGGTCGGCGAGTCGTACGCGTCGACGATCGCCACGCCAACGCCGCTGCCGTCATCGCCCGCGGCCACGGACCCGGTAAGCCCGTACGCACTGCGGAGCTGACGCGGAAGGTAACCGCAGATGTCGTAGTTCAGCGGGTTGTTGAACGGAGGGTTGTACAGCGACGAGTGGTCAGCCGTGTCAGCCATGGTGTTGAACGCGTGGGTGCACAGCGACGGGTTACGGAATCCGGTCGGAGGTCCGGGCTCGGCCTCGGCCGGCTTGGCCGCTGGGGTGCGACCCTGGACCGCGAGGCCGTTCGTTTCCACGAACTCGTTGATGCCGACCGTGCCGGTGACGCCACCCGCTAGCGAGCCAGGAATCGACAGTGCACCGTTGGCGAGCCTTACCTTGTGGCCATTGACCATGTAGTACCCGAGCGTCACGCCGAACGCCCGCTCCACCTGTCTGGCTGTACCGATCGCGGGCACGTACAGGTGAGTCCTCGGCACGGCTCCGACCTTGAAGCCCTGACTGCGCAGCCAGGCCTTGGCCTGCGCGATCGACGCGTTCGACGGACCGTACTTGGCGATCCACTGCGACCTCGTCATGAAATGGTGGAACAGCTTCGACCCAGGTGATGAGACTTGGCGGACAAATTTCTGCGCACCAGCGGCGTCGCGCAGCTTCAGCGTCAGATCAAAGCTGAACGTGCTGTTCGCTGCGACCTTGCCTGCCGGGTGCGTGCGCTCCCGAGCGGGTGTCAGCGACCCACGCAGCGTGACGCGATTCGGTGCCGGCTTGGCGACGGCCTGACCGGCCATCACCGCCGTAAAAGAAACGGCTAGCCCTACGGACCCTACAAGGGCCCAAGTTCGGGCAGCTTTCATAACGTGCCTCCCACCTGCATCTCTCGGCTATGAGGGATCCCCGCCGCTACACGGGTGTCATCTCGGGACGATAGCGACGGACATCAACAAAGGCAACGGATCAGGCACAGCGACGGTTCAGATTTTTGTTCGGAAATTGACTCTCAACCGTCATTGCTTAGTCAGCTAGCCGATATGACTCATCCGGCACCAGGTCAGTCACATCCATCTGCGCCTTCTGCAGCCGGCCCGAGTAGTCCCAGTTCACCGACTGCCAGCGGGTGAACTGGTCAAGCACCCACATGCCGGACTGCCGCGACCCGTTGCCCGACTTGCCGTTGCCGCCAAACGGCAGATGCGCTTCAGCGCCCGACGTCGAGTTGTTGACACTGACCATCCCGGCGGAGACGCCGCGGCGGAACGCGAATACCTCATCTGGCATCCGTGTGTAAATAGCCGATGACAATCCGTAACCGGGCGCATTCGCGAGCGAGATCGCCTCGGCTAGATCGCCGTACGTCGCGACGCCGACCAAGGGGCCGAACGTCTCGTTGCTGAAGATCGCATCCGCCGAGCGCAGCCCGTCCACGATCGTCGGGTGGTAGAACAGTCCGCCGTCAGGATCACCGCAGAAGCCCGCTCGCGGATTCGCAGCCGTGATCCGGCCGGTGGCGGTCGACCCGAGCACCCGATGATGGGGCTGGATCCAGCCAAGATAGTCCTCGAAGCGCGCCGCGAACCGATCGTCGAGCATCGGGCCGTAGACGACATCGCCAAAGGGATCGCCGACCGCCATGTCCCTGGTCGCCTTGTCGAACCGGGCGACAAACTCGTCGTGCATGCTTTCCTGGACCAGCACCGTGCCGAGCGACGTGCACCGCTGGCCGGCGGTGCCGAAGCCGGCGAACAACGCCGCCTCCACGGCCAGGTCAAGCTCCGCGCTTGGCGTGACGACCATGGGATTCTTGCCGCCAAGCTCTAGACACGGCGATTGCAGGTGGCGGCCGGTCAACTCGCCGATCCGCGCGCCGACCGCGGTCGATCCGGTGAAGCCGACCTTGTCGACGCATCCGTCTGACAGCGCCTGGTCCAGACCCGCATAGGTAGCCGGGCCGTCGGTCAGCACCAGGTTCAGCACGCCGTCGGGCAGGCCGCCGCCGCGGACGATCAACTCGAACAGCGCCGCGCCGCACGCGGCCGAGTACTCGGCCGGCTTCCACAGCACGGCGTTGCCGCACAGCAGCGCCGGAATCAGGTACCAGGACGGCACCGCGACCGGAAAGTTCCCGGCCGTGATCACGCTAACCACGCCGACCGGGTTGCGGAAGGTCAGCAACTGCTTGTCCGGCATCTCGCTCGGCACCGTCTGCCCGTACAGCCTCCTGCCTTCGCCGAGGAAGAAGTCGCAGGTGTCAACGATCTCGCGGACCTCACCGAGCGCCTCGGCATACGGCTTGCCGACCTCGCGGGTCACCAGCCGGGCGAGCGATTCGGCGTTGGCCTCCACCAGCCTGCCGATGTGGGCGATGGCCCGACCGCGGACCGGGGCGGGTACGTCAGCCCAACCCGGCTGCGCCGCCCGCGCTGCCCGCGCCGCGGCGACGAAAACCCCAGCGTCGCCCAGCCGAACAGCGGCGACAACCTCACTGGTCCGAGCCGGATTGGTCGAAGCGACCTCGCCACCCGGCGCCCCATCAGCGGCAACGCCGCCAACAACAGAGGTAACGACACGGCTCATCCCGACCACACCTCGCGCTACTCGGCGTCGCCCAGCCTTCCCGGCACCCACATATGATCACAACCCCCGCCCGGCTGAAACCCCCGCCCCGCCGCACCATAATCCCAATTCCGATAATCCAATTTCGGATTATCGGAATTGGGATTGTCCGGGGCGGCCCAGGAGGTGGCGTCGGTGGTCCGGGGCCCGGGTTCTTCCTGGCTTGACGGTCAGGCGCGCAAGGGCTGCGCTCGCCGTGGCTGTTCAACAGCAGCGTGGGACCCTTGCCGTCGTTGACGGCCCAACCCCAACGACAGCGTGGGACCCTTACTGTCGCCCTGGCAGCAGCGTGGGCCCCTAGCTGTCGTCGGCCGAGCCCCCACAACGACAGCGTGGGACCCTTACTGTCGCCCTGACACAGTGCAGGACCATTAGGGAGCCGTATTCGACCCCTGATCTCGTGGTGGACTGCACCGGAGGCCGTGTGGGCCGACGTTGCTGCTCCGAGCAAAACCTGCGGAGGCCGACGTCAACTCTCGCGTTATATCTTGTCAGGACGAGTGCTCTGACATACGCTGTCGATATATCGTGATCGTATCGAGAGCGGGGTTGTGATGGAAGCGAGTTGGCGAGCCACGGACTTTGACGCAGGCCTGTCCGATGTCTTTAGCTGCCTGCAGGACATGGTCACCCACCTCAAGCGCGCGGCCTGGTCCATGCACGCCGGCGGCCACGGGCACGGCGCTAAGACCGGCCAGTGGCAGCGAGGGTTCGGCGGGCATGCTGGGCACGGCCATTGGGGCGGTGGTGGCGCCGGGGCATGGACAGGCTGGTGGCCGGGAACGCCACCGACGCAGCAGCGGAACTCGAAGGCCGGCCGTGGCGACGTGCGGGCCGCGATTCTTGCTCTGCTCATGGAAGGTCCCCGTACCGGCTACCAGATCATGTCCGACATCAAGGAGCGCAGCGGCGGCGCCTGGCGGCCAAGCCCGGGCGCGGTTTATCCAGCGCTATCCCAGCTAGCCGACGAGGGCCTGATCGAAGGCGAGGAGTCGGGCGGCCGGCGGACCTTCAGCCTCACCGAAGCCGGCCTCGCCTACATCGAGCAGCATCCGGATCGGGCGCGCGCGGCCTGGGAGTCAGCGCAGCAGCAGCAAGCGTGGGAGTTGCCCGGCCTGTTCGCCGAGGCCGCCAGGCTTGGCGGCGGGATCGTCCAGGTCGCGCACGCTGGCACCCCTGAGCAGATCCACGCGGCCGAACGCCTTCTGGAGCGAACCCGCCGGGAGCTTTACCAGATCCTGGCCGACGACAACGACGATCAGGACGATCAGGACGAGTAGGAGGGGCAGCAGTGGACGATCGGATCAGAACTTCGGACGCTGACCGAGAGCGGGTGACCGCGAGACTGCGCGATCACTACGCCGAAGGACGGCTGAACCACGACGAGTTTGACGAGCGAATCAGCGCCGCGCTGAGCGCCAAGACGTTTGGCGACCTCCGGCAAGTACTCGCCGACCTGCCTGAGCCAAGGCCGGTCGCGCCGATGCGCACCCCGGTGGCGACGGCGCCGAGGTCGTACCCGGTCTTCCGGCGCCGGCCGAGACTATTTCCGCTGCTCGCGATCGCATTGCTGGCACTGCTGCTGGTACACGGCGCGGGGCCAGTCGCCATCTTCTTCGAGGCGGTGCTTTCGATAGTGGCCGTCATGTTCGTGTTCACGATGATCCTCGCGATCTCCGCGGCGGCCTTCTTCCGGCGGGCGCGCAGGCAGTGGTATTCAGGTCAGTTCGATCGCTACGCCGGGAACTGGCAGGCATGGACCTGGCAGCACGGACACCGGCATCACGCCCGGTACTGGCGACCCTGAGACTGTTAGAGGCGGTAAGGGCGATAAAGTCTGTGCGTGACTGATCCGGAAAGCACAGCGGACCCGGCCAATCGCGCGGACTGGGCGGCCCGGATCGCCCAGATCGATACCTCGGTCGCGCACCCTGCCCGCGTCTACAACTACTGGCTTGGCGGCAAGGACAATTTCGCCGTCGACCGCGAGGCCGCCGAACGTGTCCTGGCGGCGACGCCTGGACTGCGGTTTCGCGTCCGCGCCAGCCGAGCGTTCCAGGCCCGCGTCGTGCGCTACCTGGCCGGTGAGGCCGGGATCAGGCAGTTCCTTGACATCGGCACCGGCATACCGGCGGAGAACAACACCCATGAGGTGGCGCAGGCCGTCGCGCCAGACGCCAGGATCGTCTATGCCGACAACGACCCGATCGTGCTCACCCATGCCAGGGCACTGCTGGCCAGCGGCCCGAGTGGCGCCACCCAGTATGTCGACGGTGACCTGCGCGATCCCCAGGCAATCTTGCGAGCGGCGACGATCCTCGACTTCAGCCAGCCGACGGCGCTCATGCTGATCGGTGTCCTGCACCTGATCCAGGATTCTGAGCATCCGCAGGCGATCGTGGCCGAACTCATGGACGCGCTTCCAGCCGGCAGCTACCTGGCTCTGCAGCACCCGGCTATCGATATCCATCCGGGCCAGGCCGAGGCCCAGCGGCGTTACAACGAGCGGGTGTCGACTCCGCAGACGCTGCGGTCGAGGGAGCAGGTAGCGCGATTCTTCGAAGGGCTTGAGTTCGTACCGCCAGGTCTCGTGCAAGTGCACGCCTGGCGGCCGGACCCGGAGGACTCCATCCCGCCAGACGCGGTATCCGCGCATGGCGGCGTGGCCCGCAAGGGGTAAACGTGACAGATGGTGTGACCGATGCCACAGTGATTTATGCCTGATTTAAGCCTGAGTGTCGGACACGTGGTGAAACTTCGGCAAGAGTGTGGGGCTGAAAGCACCCCAGCCGCCAGCCGGAGGCACTCATGTCCCGCCATGCTCGTCCGTCCCACCGACCTCGTTCATCCCACCGAGCCCATTCAGCTCACCGCAGACGCTTCAACTCTCGACGTTCCTCCCTCTCTATCTCGGTCGCAGCGGCCATCGTCGTCGCCACGACCGCTAGTGCCGCGGTTCTCGTGACCACGGCTCCGGCGACCGGCAGGCAACCCGGCTCTGGTTCGCCAGCCTGGGCCGGCCACGCGCGCTTGCTTTCTGCCACCATGACAGAGGTCCCACCGGGAACGTCGCTGTCGTCGGTGCATCCGGCGGCCGGCCGGACTTATGCGTTTCAGCGCGGCGCCACCTACACCGGAACGCTGACGATCACGGCCGACAACGTCACGATCAGGAACTATGGCACGGGCCGCTACCCGGTGCTGAGCCGCAGCAGCGAAGGCGACGTCATCAAGGTCTCGGGAAACGGCGACCGCATCGCGAATATCAGGCTGACCGGTCACGGCTACCAGGCCGTATCCGGCTGCGGCTCGGCCACGACGGCCGGCTACGAGGTCGGTATCGACATCACCGGCAGTCATGACTCAGTCCACGCCGTGATCGCCTACGGCAACTTGTACGCCGGCATCTACGTCGAGACCGCCGGGTCCTACGCGTGGATCAGCGGCAGCGAGTTCAACGACGTCAACTCGCTGAACCCGTCGAACCTCGGCTCCGGCGCATTCGGCATCCTGCTCTGGGGCAGCCACAACACCATCACCGACGATTCGTTCCTCAATCAGAGCACCTGCAGCCCGGACTTTGGCAAGGACGGCTCTGGGGTTGAGATCTACCACGGATCGGACAACCTGATCAGCAACAGCACCGGCACCAACGACACCGACTTCACCGAACTCGGCGGTGCGGGGGCTACCGGCAACAGCTACACCGATGACACGTTCACCGCGCCGGGTGAGTTCTTGGTGACGCGGGGCAGCGGCGACTCGGCGGACGGCCCCGTGCACAACACGACCATGACCGGCGACGTCGTGCACGGCGCGGTCGTCAGCTATGACTACCGGGCGGGCGACGGCACGCTGCTCACGCTGAAAGACGACCATGTCGCGTCGCTGTCGCAGGACGGCGGCTACGTCAACGCGGGCGGAAACGTCATCGGGTTCTGATCGCTAGGCGGCGGGCTCGGCCGCGACGGCAGACTCAGCCCAAGCGGCGTGTCTGATTCGTTCAAGACGAGCCCGCCGGCCGCTCGTAGCCTGCTAGGTATGGATGACGCATTCACTGCTGGAGATAAGTTCCTGAGCAAGCAGGCTCGGCTCCTGGAGCGCAGGCTGTTCGCCACCTGCTTCCTCGGCGCCCCGGCCACCGGGGTCATCGACGCGCTGCGCGGCTATCAGAACGCCGATGGCGGGTTCGGCCACGGGCTCGAGCCGGACAAACGCTGCCCGGCCAGCCTGCCGATCGACGTGGAGGTGGCGCTCGGCGCTATGAGCACGGCCGGCGCATCGGACAAGGTGATGGTGCACCGGGCGTGCGACTTCCTCGCCCGCACCGCCGCCGAGGCCGACGCCGACGGTGCCGTGCCGCCCGCCTTTCCTGTGATCGAGGCATTCCCGCGAGCCGCGCACTGGAGCGACTGGACCTACGAACCTGGCGTCAACCCGACCGCCGGGCTGGTAGGGCTGCTGTACAAGCTGGGCGTCGAGCATCCCTGGATGACGCAGGCGACCGAGTATTGCTGGAAGAAGCTGGAGTCAGCCGAGGTACTCGACGGCGTGCACACGTTCTCCGAGGCGCTGGTGTTCCTCGAGCACGTACCCGACCGGGAACGGGCCGACCGGTGCGCGGCCGAGCTGACTGAACGGATGACCGAGGTGGCCGGTCTGCACCTCGACCCGGACGCCGAGGGCTACGGCCTCTCACCGTTGCACTTCGCGCCCACGGCCACGTCGCGCTGGCGCGAGTTGTTCACCACCGAGCAGATCGACGCTCATCTCGACAAGCTCGAACGCAAGCAACAGCCCGACGGCGGCTGGCCAATCGGATGGGAGCCGCCGAGTGAGGCATCCACGTTGGAGTGGCGCGGAATCGTCACACTCGACGCGCTGCGCACCCTGACCTCCTACGGCCGCCTGCAGCACACCGTGTGATCCCCGGGCTCGCACAGTCATTTGCACTTGCTTTTGCACGAACCGTATGCACAGTGCAAAAGTCTCGCTATCCTGCGGGCATGAACATTCTGAACGGCGTGCAAGCCGATCGGCTCGACGTGGTCTGGCGCAAGAGCAAGGCGAGCAATCCCAGCGGTAGCTGCGTGGAAGTAGCCAAACTACCCACCGGTGAGATAGCTGTGCGAAACTCCCGGCACCCGACCGGGCCGGCGCTGATCTACTTGGAGGCCGAAATGGCCGCCTTCGTAGTCGGTGCGAAGAATGGCGAGTTCGACGACCTCTGCGCTTACTGACAGGGCATCCTTATCTGTAGGGTTGCTCTGACGGATAACGGCTGGGAGTGAGTATGCGCGCGGTTGATCCAGACGGTGAGGTGCCCAGCAGTCTGCTCCGACCGCCGCGCGCCGACGCCACCGTGTTGCGCATGCTGCTCGGCAGTCAGCTCCGCCGATTGCGTGAAGCTGCCCGCATCACCCCAGATGAGGCTGGCTACGAGATCCGGGCGTCCAGGTCCAAGATCAGCCGCATGGAAAACGGGCGGGTGAGCTTCAAGGACCGGGACATCGTCGACCTGCTCGCCCTCTACGGTGTGACGAGCGAAGACGCCAGGACGGCAACGCTCGAACTGGCCAGGCGGGCGAACAGACCCGGCTGGTGGGCCAAGTACGGCGACATACTGCCTGACTGGTTCGAGATGTACCTCGGGCTGGAAGCCTCGGCGTCCATCATCCGCTCGTTTGAGCTTCAGTTTGTGCACGGGCTGTTTCAGACCAATGACTATGCCCGCGCGGTCACGGCACTCGGCCACAAGTCGGCGTCGCCCGACGACATCGAGCGCAGGGTGGCGCTGCGGATGAAGCGGCAGGATCTGCTCACCGAACCTGAAGCACCCAAGGTATGGGCGATCATGGACGAAGCGGTGCTGCGACGGCCGGTCGGGGGCCGCGGCGTGATGCGAGCGCAGCTTCACCGGCTGGCCGAGGTGTGCACGCTGCCGCAGGTCACGCTGCAGGTGGTGCCGTTTGGCCTCGGTGGCCACGCGGGCGCTGGCGGTTCGTTTACGGTCCTGCGCTTCGACGAGGCCGATCTGCCTGACGTCGTCTACATCGAGCAACTCACCAGCGCGCTGTACCTAGAGGCCAGGAACGACGTCGACCACTACATGCAGGTCATGAACCGGCTCAGCGCCGACGCGCTGACCCCGGCCAAGACCGCCAAATTCATCGAAGACATCATCAGCGACACCTAAGAGGCCACCCAAGTGACCAGCGAAGTACGCGACAAGGCTCCCGGGCAGGAAGAGCACCCCACGTTTGACACCAGCGTCGCCCACGTCGCCCGCGTGTACAACTACTGGCTCGGCGGCAAGGACTATTACGCCGCCGACAAGGCCGCAGGCGACGCGGCGATTGAGGCGTATCCCGATCTGGTCACCTCAGTCCGAGCCAACCGCGCGTTCCTCGCCCGCGCTGTGCGCTACCTGGTCAAGGATGCAGGGCTAACGCAGTTTCTCGACATCGGCACCGGCATACCGAGCGCGAACAACACCCACGAGGTCGCTCAGGCGCACGCGCCCGGCAGCCGGGTGGTCTACGTCGACAACGACCCCGTCGTGCTGGCGCACGCCCGTGCGTTGCTGACCGGAAGCAGCGAGGGCGCCACCGCCTACATCGAGGCCGACCTGCGCCAGGCCGATGCCATCTTGTCTGAGGCCGCGCAGACACTCGACTTTTCCCGTCCGGTCGCCGTCATGGTGATCGCGGTGTTGCACATGATCAGCGACGACGACCAGCCGCACGACATCGTGGCGAAGCTGATGGACGCCGTTCCGTCCGGCAGTTACCTCGCGCTGTCGCATGTGGCCAGGGACATCGCACCGGATCAGCAGGCCGAGGCCGCCAGGCGATACAACCGGATGGCGCACGACAAGCAGCATCACCGCACCCACCCCGAGGTGGCGCGGTTCTTCTCCGGCCTCGAACTCGTCGAACCGGGCATCGTCGCCGTGCAGCAGTGGCATCCGGAGTCCGATGCCCAGGCGAAGTCACCTTCGGCCATGTGGGGCGGGGTCGGGCGCAAGCCGTAGATCATTTGCCCCACAGCCGCAGCAGCGCCTGCCTGCGTTCAGGTCTCGACCGACCACGCAAGTCGGCCGCGCCCCGTTCGGTGACCACAACGTCGACGTCATGGGCCGGGGTGGACACCGGCCTCGACAGCGCGGGTACCAGCGTCGGCCGGCCGTTGTGCGTGCTTGGCACCGCGATCATGCTCAGCCCGCCCACGGACCTCGCGGCCGCGGCGGCGTAGTCAGGGTGTCCGCCAATTCCGCCGATCGCGGACGTGGCCGTGCCTTCTACGTTGACCTGACCGTCCAGGTCGACCTCAACCGCCGTGTTGACGGCGAACAGCGGATCGGCGGACAGCCGGCCGAGGTCGTGGGTGTATTCAACCGGGTGTAGCACCGGCCTGCCGTCCGCCCACTCGTACAGTGCGGGGCCGCCGGCCAGGTAGGTGGCGATCGGCTCACCGATCAGCAGGCCGCGCTCGTCCACCCCGACGACCGCCTCGGGCAGCATCCCCGTGTCGATCCTGACTGGTACTTTCAGCGTGCGCAGCAGCGCGGTCGCGACCTGGGACGGCCCGATCTGCAGCCTGGCGTAGGGCGGGATGAGCGGCTCGATCGCGGCGGCGATGGCCAGGTGCGACGCCGCAATGGCGCCTTCCGGCATCGTGGCCGGCGGCTGGTGGGTTTCCCCGACGAGGATGACCTGACCCGCCGGCAGCGGGCGTCCGGCGTCGGCGCGCGGCGCCGTGTGTGACACCACCGCTGCCACGAGCGCTCCGGCCTCGATCGCGGCCCGCTGCCAGGAAACCTCGCTGCCGAACGCGTAACCGCCGTCGGCAGGCACAACGGTCGTCACCAGCAGGTCTGGCCGCCATGGGCCATGCAGTAGCGCCGGCACGGCCGACAGCCGGGTCGGGGCGAATGACACGAGACCTGCGTCCGTACTTGCGCGCAAGCCCCAGCCCGGCATGAAGGTCCTGACGTCGGCAAACGCCGCGAAGTCGAGTCCGGGGTCGGCCAGTGGCATCCAGCCGAGCACCAACCGCACGCCGTCGTGCCTGGCCGCAGCCAGGCTCAGTTCGCTCGACAGGCTGGCGGGCGCACCGAACCCGTCGCCGAGCGCGATCGTCATGCCCGGCCGCACCAGCCGGGCCAGATCAGTACTGTCCATCAGACCTCACCGCAACATGATGCGACACAATGGCCGGTATGTCGCATCGACTGGAGGGCCGCAGCGGACGAGTTGTCCGCGTGCGGGTCGATGGCGGCATCGCCGAGCTTGTGCCCGACCCGGGGAGGCCACGAGCGTGGACGCTCCTCGTCGACGGCACCGCGCAGTCGCACGTCGACCTCGATGATCCGGAGTACCTGGACTTCGAGTACATGCGCAGGCTCGGCCACGTCGCTGACCTCGCGGCACCGTCCAGGGTGCCACTGCGCGTGCTGCACCTCGGTGGCGGCGGCCTGACGCTCGCTCGGTACGTCGCGGCCACCAGGCCCGGGTCGGCGCAGGTCGCGGTGGACTGCGACGCCGCACTAGTGGAACTAGTCCGGCGCGAACTGCCGCTAGCGCAGCCCGCGCGCAAGACCGGCCGGGCCGACGTCGGCCGGGTCAGGGTGCGGGTCGGCGATGCCAGAACCGTGCTCGAGCAGGTCAGGCCGGCCTTGTTCGACCTCATCGTCGCCGACCTGTTCGCTGGCGCGAGCACAGCCGCCCACCTCACGTCGGCGGAGTTCACCGCCGCGGCGGCCAGGGCGCTGACGGAGTCCGGCGTCTACGCGGTGAACATCGGCGACGGACCGCCGCTCACGCACGCGCGGGCCCGGGTCGCCGCGGCGCGCTGCTCATTCCGGTACACGGGCCTGATCGCCGATACGGCGGTGCTGAAGGGACGAAGGTTCGGCAACCTCGTGCTCGCCGCGTCCGGACGACCGCTGCCCATCGCCGACCTGGACCGGCGGACGGCCGGTGACCCGTTTCCGGCCCGGCTGCTCCACGGCATCGCGCTGGACAGGTTCACCGCCGGCGCAACCCCGCTCACCGACGCCCAGCCCGAACCATCCCCTACGCCGACCGGGTTCCTCCCTACTCGTCTTGAGACCCTATGAGAGTCCGTTTGACCCGCCGCGACTTGGAGGTAGCGAGCGTGCCGAAGGAGTTCTTCCCGCCCACATCGCTTGAGTCATCAGCCCGCGCCATCGGCGCGGCGGAGAATCGGTACCGGTTCGACTACGTCATGCTGCCGATGCGCGATGCGGTCCGGCTCGCCACCGTGGTGATCCGGCCGAAGGCTGCTGGCCGGTACCCGACGGTCATGATCAGGACGCCGTACGCGATGACGTCGTTCGAGCGCATCGACGGGCTATTCAAGCCGCTGTTCGAAGCCGATTACGCGGTGGTTGTGCAGAACGAGCGCGGCAGCGAGTGGTCCGAGGGCGAGTTCGGCTTCCTGACCAACACGACCGCCGACGCGATCGACACGCTCGACTGGGTGCAGGCGCAAGACTGGTCGAACGGGCGGGTTGGCTTGCACGGCTGCTCGTCAACGGCAGAGAACCAACTCAAGCTCGGTGCGATCGGCCATAGTGCGCTGCGGGCGTGCGTGCCGATGAGTTCGGGCGCGGGCATCGGATCGATCTCGGGTGCCGAGTGGCACCAGGGCCTGTCCTACCGAGGCGGTGTTCCGATGCTGAAGTCGTGGGCACTGTGGCACGCGCCGTTTGGCATCAGGCTGCGGCCCAAACTGCCGGAGGTCGACTCCGACGACGAGCGCGCGCGGATCTTGCGCCGGTTCTCCGTCAGCGTGCCCGACTTCCGGGTGCCTGAGTACAGAGCGGCGCTCGCGGAGTCGACCATAGAGGCGCCGAGCATCGAGGTGCTGCGCCGGATGGGTGCGCCGCTCACCGGCTTCGAGGAGTTCATGGCCGCCGGGCCTACGGGTAAGGCATGGGACACCGTCGACCTTATCGACGCGAGTCACACAGGGGCGACGCCCTCGATCAACATCAACGGCTGGATGGACATAGGCGCTTACGAAACCGTCAAGCTGTTCGAGTTCCAGCAGCACCACCCCGACCAGTACCTCATCATGGCCGGGACCGAACACTGCCGGATGACCGTCACGTCGCCAGAGGCCAAGCTGGGTGACCGGCCGATCGGAGACACCAGGTTTCCTTATGACGAGATCATGACGACCTGGTTCCACCACTGGCTGCTTGACGCGGAAGATGCGCCCGAGGCCTGGAAGCCGATGCCGAAGGTGCAGGCCTTCCTGATGGGTGCGGGTATCTGGCTGACCGGAGACACCTGGCCGCTACCAGAAACCGAGGACCGCTTCCTATACCTGACGAGCACTAGCGGCGCGGTCACGCTGTGGGGCGATGGCGCGCTGCTGCCCGAGCCTGGCGCCGACAGCAGCGATGTCGTGATCGCCGACCCTCACAACCCGGTGCCGTCGCTCGGCGACGACCTGGGCATCGACTCTCCGGTTTGCGCCGATCAGCGGTCCATCGAGTGCCGTGGTGACGTGCTCGTCTACAGTACGGCCGAACTTAGCGAACCGGTATCGGTCGTCGGCGACGTGAGCGCTGAACTGTACGTCTCCGCCGATGTGCCGGACACCGACGTCTTCGTCAAGCTGGTAGACGTCTATCCGGACGGTACGGCCTACAATCTGGCGCAAAGCTGCCTGCGGCTGCGCTACCGCGACGGCATCGACTCACCCGCGCAGCTGGTGCCTGACGTGATCTACCGCATCGATATCGCCGGGATCACCACGGCTAACTACTTCGGCACCGGTCATCGCATCAGGCTGGAGGTAGCTGGCTCCAGCTTTCCCCTCGCTGACCGCAACTGGCACACCGGCGGCGCAAATGAACTCGCCGACGACGGCCCGGTCGCCAGCATCACCATCCACCACGGCGCCGACCGCCCGTCCCGCATCCGCTACCGCGCCTACACCGCCCCGATCGACCCGGCCGAAGCTTAGAAAGTTGTCCCCGGCGCCGCCTAGACTGACTTATCATCAGTTTGCGCGCCGCAAACCACATCAAAACGGTCAGATTAGCGACCAAAACTGATGATAAGTCAGCGCCCTCACCACCGCCCAGCCCGCACTTACGCCCTCGGGCGAGCCTTCCGCCGGGCCAGCTCAGCCGAGTTCTGAACTAGGCGCTGGCTGGATCGGCGCGATCAGGCGTTCCCGGCCTGGAATGAGCAGGCCGGCGATCGCGCTGGCGGCGAGCACCACCGTCGCCATGGCGAACGTCCTGGTAAAACCGCTTAGCCCGGGCAGGCCGTGCACGGTGCTTGCGACCACGAACGTCGCGGCGATCTGACCGCCGAGCGCGCCGCCGAGCGTGCGGAGCACGGTGTTCATGCCGCTGGCCGCGCCGGTCTGATGCGGGGGGACCGCCTGCACGATCAGGTTGCCGAGCGCGGCGAACGCCAGCCCGATGCCGACTCCGAGCAACGCGCTGCTCAGCACCATGTCGTACGGGTGCTGGCTGGTGACCACCAGCCAGCCACAGGCGACCGAGCTGAGCGCGGCACCGGCCACGAGCGCGCCTCGCGAGCCGAATCGCCGCTCCACCTTGCCAGCCAGCGAGCCGAGCGCCCCCATCCCGGCCGCGCATGGCAGCAGGTATAGGCCGGCCACGACGACCGAAGCGCCATAGCCGAAACCAGTGCTCCTCGGCAACTGGGCGAACTGAGGAAGCAGCAAGAACCAGGCGTAGAGGCCTGCGCCGACGAGAAACGCGGCGAGGTTAACCGTCCAGACACCGCGTTCGGCCATCATCGTCATGTCGATCAGCGGATGACGGCTGCGCACCTCGACCACGATCCAGCTACCGCTGATCAGCACTCCGAGGGCGAGCAACGCCAGCGTCCTCGCACCGGTCCAGCCCCAGGCCGAGGTTTGGGCGATGCCCAGCAGCAGGCAGGACATGCCGACCGTGAGGAGGCCGGCGGCGATCCAGTTGACCTTGCCGGCCGACCGGACACCGGACTCAGGTATGAAACGCCACGCGCAGATCGCGGCGAGCGTCATCGCGACGAAGGGAATCCAGAACAGCCAGTGCCAGCTCAGGTGCTCGGCGATCAACCCGCCGAGCACGAGCCCGAACCCGCCCCCCACGCCGAGAATGGCCGATATCAAGCCGATGCTGCCCGCCACCCGCTCCGGCGGGAACTCGTCCCTGGCGATCGAGAACGACAGCGGGAAAATGCCACCCGCCACTCCCTGAATGATCCGGGCAATGATCAGCACGGTCAGCGAGCCGGACAGGGCGGCCAGCAACGTCCCGGCCGTCAGTATCAGCAGCGTCCACACCAGCAGCCGCTGCTTGCCGTACATATCGCCGAGCTTGCCGATGATCGCGGTACCGACGGACGCGGACAGCAGGAAACCAGTCAGCAGCCAGGTGACCCCGGTCTCGCTGGCGTGCAGATCGGTACGGATCGTCGGCAACGCGGGGATGACAGCCGAACTCAAGACGGCATAGGCGAGCGCGGCCAGTGACAGGACGGCTAGCACCACAGTGGGACGGGCACCCTGAGCAGGGCGGGATCCTGGCGGCACTCGGTCACTGTAACTGAGCGTCCGCGTCATCTGGACTTACGGGTTCTCCGCCCGTGGTTGGCTAGCACCGTGGGCGGCCAATCGGGGTCCTTGGCCAGGTGATCGACGATCCGGTCGTGGAAGTTCTTGCGCCGTAGTGCCGCCTCGATGTCGGTTGCCACCTGGCTGAGCGGATACGGGATTTCGGCTTCAAGTTCGGCGAGCGCGGCCTCGGTCGCGCGCCATTCGGCCGCCAGCGACCCGATGATCCGGCGAGCATTGGCAGTCAGCGTGACCTTCTTGCTACGTGCATCACGCTCTGCCCGGTCGGGTCAGTAAAGTCGCCGGGGCCGTCGTGATCGGGCTAGCGCTGCCAACCTTCATCCGGTGCCGCGCTGCGCGCGCCGATCCGTCGCCGCAGACCCCGGCCGAATCGGCGGAAGGGTCAGCCGAAGGTGAAGTCGTAAGCCTGAATGCCGGGTGAGGCCTGGAGCAGCAGGTGGCCGCTGATGGCTGAGTGGGCACCGAAGAGGGTGTACAGGCGCGGGGTTCCGGCCACACCGATGGTCTGGATGTGCCGGCCGTTGACCGACACGTCGAGCGTCCCATGGCCGCCGAGCACCAGATAGATCTGCTGGGCTAGGAAGCCTAGCTCGAGCCTTGCGTTCGGCCCCGCGGTCGCTTCCTGGGCGTGGTCGGTCCAGGTGCCCGCCAGCCCGAGCCCGCCGAGCGGGAGCGAGGACGGGAAATGGTAGACGGAGGGAGCGTCGCGCACCACATTGGTGCTTGGGACCAGGTCCTGGAGCCGTTCATAGCCGATGTAGGTTTCCGGGCTCATCTGTCCGGTTGGGGTCTTGTCTGGCAACTCGGTCGGTGACGGCAACGCCCGGCCCGGATGCGCGGCCGTGAGCAGCGCCCTGATCAACTGCTCGGTACCGGAATAATCGCCTTCGCCGAAGTGGATGTGCCGGACGTCGCCGTCCGCGTCAATCAGGTAGTCGGCCGGCCAGTACTGATTACTGTAGGCATTCCAAGTGCCGTAGTTGTCGTCGATCGCGACCGGATACCGTACGCCAAGGTCGGCGGCCTGCGCCTTGACGTTCGACACGACGTGCTCGAAGGCGAATTCGGGGGTGTGCACGCCGACCACCACGAAGCCGTCCTTGGCGTAGCGCCGGTACCAGGCCTCGACGTGCGGCAGCGTCCGCTGGCAGTTGATGCACGAGTACGTCCAGAAGTCGACGAGCACGACCTTGCCGCGCAGCGCGGACACTGACAGCGGCCGGTCGCCGGCGGTGTTGAGCCAGGCGGTGATTCCGGTGAAATTCGGCGCGGGACCGCAGTTCACCAGTGCGGTGGCGTTCGCGCTGCACTTGGTCAGCGCGGTGCGGTGAGCGCCGGTCAGGTTGTTGAGTTGCTTGCGGATGGTTTTGCCGCCTTGCAGGGCGGTCGAGTAGCCCGGTATGTCACGCTGCAGGCCGTCGAATACGTTGAACGCGATGGCGACCGCCATCACCACCAAAACGGCACCGCCGACCATGCGCACCGCTGGCGCCCGCTGGCGCAGCGCACGCACCCGGCCAGAAAGCTGGCTGCCAGCGATCGCGACCGCGAGCAACGGCACCGCCGTCCCGACCGCGAACGCGGCGGTGACGAACACGGCGGTCAGCCCGACCCGGTGCGTCGCCCCGACGACCGTGATCGCCGCGAGTATCGGCCCGGCGCACGGCACATAGAGCACTCCGAGCGCGAGCCCGAGCACAAACCCGCCCGCCCGGCCGCTTGGACGCCGGGTGGCGATGCGCGCGAACGGGCGCTCGAGCAGCAGGCCGAGCGGCGGTATCAGGTAGCCGAGCCCGACGAGGATCAGCAGCGCGATGCCCGCGTCGCGGAGCGAATCGGCCGGCAAGCGGAACAGCGAGATGACCTCAGATCCGGCCAGGATCAGCAGGCTGAAACTGAGTATCAAGCCACCCACCACGGCCAGAGGTCTGGCAAGGCCGGGGCGTGGGCGGTTGGCGGGCTTGGTGTCGGCGACCGGCTCTGCTGGGCTGCCCGGCTGGCCTGGCTGGCCCGGCCTGGTCACGCCGGCGACGAGCACCACGGGGAGTACCGGCAGAATGCACGGCGAGATGCCAGCGAGGAAGCCGGCCACGACGCTCACTGCCAACAGTCCAACCATTAGACGTGCCTCTCCGCCTCGCCGAGGGCCTCATCACGCAGGCGGGCCGCCCGTGGTGCTTGTACGTGCTCTGCCGTCACTTATTATTCGTAGCCAGCCGGAGCCCGGCTTGCCAATCGCGCCGGAGGCATGGCGCGAAGGGCATAGCTACCTGGCCCGAATGTCAGCCGCCGGGATAATCGGGCGATCGCCGGGTAGGCGCGCCAGATGGCAGATCCTCGACGTGGCAGGGGCGGCTACGGCCCAATCGAGGCTGGATGCCGTCGCGCTGGGTTCAGGTTCGGTGGATGCCTCACAAGCCGCGCTCGGCGGTCTGACCCAGCGGCGGTCGCCCCTCACCGGCCAAACCGCCCGAACAGGCCGAGCTGGCGCGAATCTGTGATGGAATCGTCCAAGTCAGATGCTAGCCAACCCTTATCAGACCAGCGGATACGGCAACAGGCTCCCCAGCGAACGGAAGGCAGACAACGTCATGAGCGACGAATCGGGACAGGCTCGCGGAACCGACCAGCCAGGCGATGACGCGCCCACCGCCGCAGGACGCTTTGGCCGCCGAGCCCTCATGCTCGGAGCCGCCGCGACCGGTGCGGGAGTGGCCGCGACTATGGCCGGGGGCGGGATCGCCGAGGCGGCGCCGGATGGGCCATCGGCCGTGCTTCTTGGCAAGTCGAACTCCGCGCACGGCTCTACCCAGGTGATCACCAAAGCGGGCAACGGCCTGTTGGGCCAGACGTCCGCCAACGGGCAAAGCGGGGTGGTCGGCTTCGACACCAGCAGTGCCAGGAACGGTCACGGGCTATATGGCCACTCCATTCACGGATTCGGCGTGCGTGGGATCTCCCAGCGCAGCACCGGTGTCGTCGGCCAGGGATCGACCGTCGGTCAAAGCGGCGTGGCCGGCATTGACCTGACGCCGACGACCGGTGCCCACGGCCTGTTCGGCCAGTCTCAGCACGGCGACGCGCTGTACGCGACCAGCACGCACGGCGTCGCAGTGCGCGGGCAGAGCGCACACGGCCTGGCGCTGCATGTCCAGGGCAAGGCGAAATTCAGCCACAGCGGTGTGGCGACCATTGCCAGCGGCCACAAGAGCGTGACGGTGAGCCTGCCCGGCGTGACCGCGTCGAACATCGTGCTCGCCACCATCCAGAATCCGCAAGACGGCATCTCCATGGCTGGAGCGCAGGCTGGCTCCGGCTCGTTCACGATCATGTTGAACAGCTCATCGGAGAGCAGCGTCAAGGTCGGGTGGATGGTGCTCGACTAGCTATCAGGTCCCCGCGGGGCGGGCTAGTAGGTCAGCGCGTCGATCATGGCGATCCGGTCGAGCAGGCCACGTCGCGGGTGGCGGCGGGTGAACCCGCCGCGGTTTTGTTTCCGTGATCATGCTTCCGGTCATGATCACCGGAGCCTGGCTGTCGTATTTCGCGGCTGAGACTCCGCGGTAATCGCGATTTCATGATCACGGAGACTCGCCGTCGCCTGCCTGGGGGGCGGGTGCCGTCCGGACGGCCGCCGCTGCGCCGGACCGGCGCGATAAAATCGCACCAGATAGGACATTCCGGCTTCCGGGCGGCCCGATGCTGCTAGTAGGTCACCGGTCCACGACAGCAACGGCCCAACGATGCAGTCCAAACGCCGCCGCCGATCCATCCGATCCTTTCTGGGACGGCTCATCAATATTGGGGATCTTGCGGTCCGTAACCAAACCACTCGCCATTGCTGCCGTGATCGCGGCGACCATGGTCAGCGGCACCGACCCAGCTCTATGACGCAAGCCGCGCACAACCTACTTCGCCTACTGTTATAACGCACTATGTCATGATATGAATCACATGCGTCGCGGGAAGATAGCGACTGGTAAGGCTATTTCTAGCTATCCACCTGAAAAGCCGCTGCAAGCTCCCTGAGCATTTGGCGACTTGGTCCTTAGGGTTAGGCTACAGACTGTAACCACGTGCTTTGTTGAGCGGTCCTTGGAGTCAGCACGTGATCAGCACGAGTCGAGCATCCGGACGTCAATGCCGGGGAATTTCGCCGCGCACGCGGACGAGCGCCAGCGGCCCGGAACGCGTGGGCAGGGTGCGACGCCTAGCGCGGTTTCCTGGCCGAGGATACCTCGCGACTGGCTAAACAAGATCAATTGTCGACATTAATACGAGCTTGAAATCCGCGACACGCGCCGAGCCCGAACTAGCAGAACCTCACGGCTACCGCCACAGCGGATATCGCACCCTGGCCGGCCAGCATGGCCGGGTGAACTCGTCGGCGCCAAGCACTCCGGGCCGGGTCAGGCGGACCGCAGGTCGCGGGTGGTGCGAGTGCCTGTCTCACCGGCCGAAGGCAACCCGGCCGAAGTTGTCACTATGCGTCACGAAAACGAGCGCCGCGGCGAAGGCGGTAAACACGCCGCCTAACAGGCTAGCCGCGTCCGCCCGGGCCGAAACCACGACGCGCGCTGCCGCTATTCACGACTGTCAGACCATTCGCGCGGCTCATTACTCAATTTTCGCAGGACGGCCGCAAGAGGCTTTGTAAATTTCGAAATGAATTACAAAGCGCCTTCTCGCCCAACGATCACGACGTGACCAAGTCCACCCGTTATATGGGGCGGCGACCCAGCCAAGCGTTAGGGCCCGCGAACGTGGTACTGGCCTCGGTGTTATTGCGGCTTTCTCGGCTGATACTGAAGTTTGGTTGCTGAGGTTATTAGCGACCCAAAATTCAACTGAACGTCACCCAGTTGAACAATCTATGTAACCCCAGCGTTGACTGTTCGCCCAGGTAGCAAGCCGTTTCAGGGCAGACGTCCGATCATCTTGCCGCGAGGAGGCAGCCATTTGTAAACGTCCAATTTGCGTCTTGTCAGCGCATCGTCACCGACGTATCTTGTAGCCGTGCCTGGGATTGGCCGGGTGGCAGTTGGCCGCTCTCAGCACGTGGTGATGCGATCGACATCGTCGCCGATGTGATCGGCATCGTTAATGCGCAGCCGGTTTTATCCCGTGTGCAACGGGCGTTGGAGTGAGCCTTGTCTTGAGGAGGCCAAGTCGATGGCGCCGTCCGTCGAGGAACCCACCACGTTAAAGACCCTCTTCGTTGGCGCCAAGCATGCCGTACGCTCTTTCGGCTATGCCTGCGCCCGGTTACCACATCTTCCCGCGTATCGCCTGACCACCGTCACCCACCCGCTACCTGGTGACCTGAGGCGAATCTACTTCTACCACGTACGCAAGACCGGAGGCACGACGTTCGCACATGCGTTCCTGACCCTTGGCGGCGAGGAACCTGGTGTAGTCGAGCGACGGATGAAGCGCCCTCCGTTCTGCACGTCGAGTGGCCGGTTCAGGTTCGCCTACCAGGATCCGCCCCTGCTCCGCCACGGGCACTACTTCTTCGGCTACGGCCACAAGTCCGCCGAGACCGTCCGCTTGCCTGACCGCACGTTCACTGTGACGATCTTGCGGGACCCGTTCGATCGGGTCGTGTCGTTGTACCGCTACCTCGCCGACCCGCGAGCCGACGACGGACAGACCTTCCACTCACTCGCCTACGAACGGGAGTGGGCGAGGTCGGGGTTCGGACCCTTCCTGGATCGAGTGTCCAATTTTGAATTGATGAACCAGTTGTACATGTTCTCCCGATCCGGCGACGTGACCGAGGCGGCCGAGCGGGTTCTGCGGTGCGACCGGGTGCTGCTCACCGAGCAGCTCGATGGCGGCCTCGCTGAGCTCGGCAACTACCTCGGGCTCACGCTGACCAGCAGGCGCGACCGGCAGTCCAGGCTCCGCTACTGGCCGACCGACCGCGAGGCCGCGCGATTGCGGGAGATGCTCCAGCCCGAGTACCGCCTACTTGAGCTGGTGACGGCGGCAGCACCCGGCAACTGCGGCACCGCCGGGCAGCCGATGCCGTCACTCGACGATGTTCCGACCTCACGGAGGGTGGTGTGAGATGTCGACGCCAGTAGCCGTCAGCGTCGTGCTGCCCTGCCTCAACGAGGCAGACAGCGTCGCGCGATGCGTCGAGAAGGCGCTCGACGGAGTCAGGGCGACCGGATTACCAGGCGAGGTGATCGTGGTCGACAACGGATCGACCGACGGGTCGGCCGAGTTGGCCAGCAACGCCGGCGCGAACGTTGTGCACGAATCGCGGCGCGGTTACGGTTCTGCTTACCTCAGGGGCTTCGCTATCGCGCGTGGAAATTTCCTGGTCATGGGTGACGCTGACGCGTCCTACGATTTCGCCGAGATACCGAACCTGGTGGGCATGCTGGCCGACGGCTACGACTACGTGGTCGGCTCCAGGTTCGCCGGCAACATCCTGCGCGGCGCGATGCCGTGGACCAATCGCTACCTGGGCAATCCGGTGCTGACCGGCGTGCTCAACCTCCTGTTCGGCACAAGGCTGAGCGACGCGCATAGCGGTCTGCGGGCGATGACCCGCGCGGCGTATGGGCGCATGGAGCTGCGCTGTACCGGGATGGAATTCGCCTCCGAGCTAGCGGTCAGGGCGGCCCAGACCGAGCTGCGCTCGATCGAGGTTCCGATCACGTACCACCCACGCGCAGGGTCATCGAAACTTCGCCCGCTGCAGGACGGCTGGCGGCACCTGGTCTTCCTCGTCAGCATGCTGCCTGGGCTCATGATGATCATGCCTGGCCTGCTGATGCTGGCTGTGGCCGGCGCGGCGGTAGCCGCCGTCCAGCCGTGGCTGCTCAGAGCCTCGCCTGGAGAGTCCTTGGCGCTCACGATCCTGTTCACCTTCGTGATATTGGTGAGCGGGCAGGTCGTGGCGCTCGGCGCTACCACCCACCTGCACTCACTTAAGGTCACCAAGGACGGCGTGAGTCAGCTGTCACGCTCGCTCGAACGCATGCTCCGGTCCTCCCATGTCCAGGTCGTCGGCGCGACGCTGTTCGTGCTCGGCTTGAGCGCTGAAATGGTGAGCCTGCTGACCGTCTCGTCGCATCCGATCGACCTAGCCGATGCTCACCTGCGCTATTCGGTCATCTCGCTCACGACAATGATGCTCGGCGCCCAGCTGTATATCGCCGTCAGCCATCTGACCAGGGTGAACGCAGGTCCGTCGGCCGCCATGCCAAGCTCGCTGCTCTTGGCGGCTCAGTCTGCCGATGGTCCCGATCTGGTCGCGCTGCCCCGGCACGGCGGCGAGGAAAACGGGCAACGACCCGAACGGCTCTCGCTGTGACCAGGCGGCTAGCCATCGTGACCCACTACTGGGCACCACATGTCGGCGGCATAGAAACGGTGGCCAGGGAGCAAGCACTGCGCCTAGCTGACTTGGGCTGGCAAGTGGATGTGTTCACCTCTCGGCTCGGCTCGGACCCGGCCCGCTCGATGGACGGACCGATCCGGCTGCACAGGTATCGCTGCCTGAACTGGCAAGAGCGACAGCTCAGCGTGCCGGTGCCGCTGCCATCGCCGCGCATGCTGTCGGACCTGGTCGCCTACGCCCGCGGCGCCGATGTCATCGCAGTGCACGGCCATTGCTACCCGGGCAGCGTCTTCGGCGCCCAGGCCGCGCGGACAGCAGGGCGGCCCCTTGTCGTCGTGCAGTCCAATCCCTACGTCGACTATCCTTTCCCGCTCGCCGCCGTCGAGCGGGCGGCCGATCGCACGATCGGGCGCTGGGTGCTGCACCAAGCGCGGGTCGTCGTCTGCGTCAGTCGTTTCGTCGAATCCTTCGTTCGGCAGATCGCACCCCGCGCCAGCACCGAGATGATCTATTCAGGCGTCGAAATCGAGCGCTTCCACCCCGCTGACGCGCCCCGACCGACCGGCGGCCTGCACGTCCTGACCGTGCGCCGGCTCGTCCCGCGCAACGGGGTCGACGTGCTGGTTGAAGCCTGGCGCCGAGCCAGCCTCGGCGAGGATGCCAGGCTCACGATCGCCGGATCCGGCCCCGAGTTCGGCAGGCTCAAGCACCTGGCTCGTGACCTGCCGTCGGTCCAGTTCCTCGGCTTCGTGCCGGACGAGCACTTGCCTGGGCTTTATCGATCGGCGGACCTGTTCGTCATCCCGTCGGTGTCCGGCGAGGGCTTCGGCATAGTCGCCGCCGAGTCGCTCGCCAGCGGGGTACCTGTGGTGGCGACCGACGGCGGCGCCACCGGCGAACTTGTCCGGCACGGCTCGGACGGCCTGATCGTTCCGGCCCGTGACCCAGTCGCGCTCGCGGCCGCGATTACCCAGCTCGGCCGCGATCGCGCGCTGCTGGCTAGCATGGCGAAGGCGGCACGGGCGCGGCGCCCGCAGCTTTGCTGGCAGGCCGCCGTCGCCAACCTGGCTGAGACGCTCGATCGCGTGACCGCGCCCGCTCCCCCCAGCCTGGCCCTGACCGGGCCACCACTGACCGACCCAGGGCCGAGAGGTGTCGACCTGTGACTCCAGAACCAGCGCCGCCCGCGACGCCCGCGCCGCCTGACCAACTCGACCAGCCAGCCGGACCCGACCAGAAGACCGGCCGACTCGCCCGGGTCGCGAACGCCCTCCGTCGCCACCCCATCCGCCTCGCCGCTACGTTAGTCGCGGCTGGCCTCGCCGCCTCCGCGGCGGCCGTACCAAGCTGGACCGCCCGGCAGATCGGATTGTCGTTCAACCCGAAGACCTCGTACTACTCCGAGATGTTCTTCACCAACATCGGGCTGCTTCCGGTGCACGCAACGCCAGGCACGCAGGGTTCTGTGCACTTCTCGATCGTCAACCGGGAAGGCCGCACGCTCCGCTACAGCTACCTGGTGGCGGTAACCGCGTCGGGACTGCCCAGCCGCACCGAGCTAGGCTACGTCACGGTTAAGGACAACCAGAAAGCCGACGTCATCGCGCCATTCGAGGTGGCGGCGGCGAACACCGCCTACACCGTGACGATCCGCATCAACCAGCCCTTCGACGTTATCGAGTTCCACGGGCGGACAACATGACCGGCCCGCTGACCCTGGTGACGACAAGCTGGGACGACGGTCACGTGCTCGACGCCCGGCTTGCCGAGATGCTCGCCGCCCGCGGCCTGCGGGCCACCTTCTACATCGCACCAGAGAACATCGAATTCCCCGCCTCCCAACTGATCAGTCCCAGCGGTCTGCGAGACCTGGCCGAACGTTTCGAGATCGGCGGTCACACCCTGCGGCACCGCAGGCTCACCACGCTGACCCTAGACGAGGCCGACGCCGAGATCCGGGACGGCAAGGCCCGCGTCGAGGAACTCGTCTCCCGGCCGGTCACCAGCTTTTGCTACCCCGGCGGCCGCTATCGGCCCGAGCACGCGGCGCTGGCCAAGCAGGCCGGCTTTTCGCTGCGCGAGAACGGTGCACCGGCTCTCGATGGCCCCGGTCACCGACCCCTTCGAGATGCGCACAACGGTCCAGGCCCGCCCGCACGTTCGTGACTGGCCGAAGGTTGCCGTCCTCAATGGCTTCCGGCCGGTGCGCAGCGCCCGTTGCACCGACTGGGCCACGCTGGCGATCGCGCTGTTCGACCGGGTTCTGGCCACCGGCGGCGTGTTCCACCTGTGGGGGCATAGCTGGGAAGTCGACCGTCTCGGTCAGTGGGACCGGCTGACCCGGGTGCTCGACCACATCGCCCATCGCGAGGGCGTCAGCTACACCTCCAACGCCGGCCTGGTGGTGCGCTCATGACCCGGCCAACCATGACGCGGCCGGCGGTCGTCCAGGTCACCCCCTACTACCCGCCCCACCTCGGCGGGGTCGAGGTCGCCGTCCAGATCATCGCCGAATCGCTCGCCGCCACCCGCCCGGTCGAAGTGCTGACCAGCTCGCGCGGTGCCGACGGCCGTCCCAGGGTCGAGCGCGGAGGCCGGCTCACCGTTCGGCGGCTGCGCTGCGCCGAGGTCGCGAACACCCCGATCGCGCCAGCCCTGGCCAGCCGGCTGCTGAGGCTCAGCCGCGACACCGTCGTGCACGTGCACATCGCCCAGGCCTTCGCACCAGAAGTCGTCTGGATCACCTCAAGGCTGCGCCGCCGGCCGTTCATCGCCCACTTCCACCTCGACGTCGACCCGTCCGGTCCGGCCGGCCGGTTTCTCGCGGCGTACAAGAGGCTGGTGCTGGCCCGGGTGCTCCGAGCGGCCGCGTCGGTGATCGCGCTATCCGACGAGCAGGCGCGTTTCATCGGCGAGCGGTACCGCGTCCCCCGCGAGCGCATCGCCATCATCCCCAACGGAGTCCCGCGCGTGGCCGATATCCCGGCTAGCCAGCCCGCCGGTCGCCAGCCCCCAGAGGTGCTCCGTCTGCTATTCGTCGGTCGATTGTCCATGCAGAAAAATTTGCGGCTGCTGGTCGCCGCGCTCAAGGCAATGGAGCAGCCAGCCGAACTGGCGATCGTCGGCGACGGTCCCGGCTTATCCGATCTGACCAGCCAGGTCGCCGAGCTTGGGCTCGGCAACGTGCGCCTGGCTGGCCGGGCGCAGCGAAGCGAACTGAGCGGCTGGTACCGCTGGGCCGACGTATTCGTGCTCAGCTCGCACAAGGAAGGCATGCCGCTGGCGGCGCTTGAGGCGATGTCGTTCGGACTGCCGATCGTTGCGACCGACGTGCCTGGCCTGCGCGAACTGTGCGCGGACGCTGGCGTGCTGGTGCCGCCCGACCCGCTGGCCTTCGCCCGCGCGCTGGACTGGCTCGCCATCGACAGCGCGGCCCGCCATCGACTCGCCGACCAGAGTCTCGCGGCGTCGGTCGGACTTGGCTGGGAGAACTCGCTCGAACTCATCGAAGGGCTCTATCAGGAGGTGGCGCGATGACAGACACCACGGTGCGGACCGAGGTGAGCCAGCCGATCGCACCGGCCGCCGACCCTGCGCCGGACCGACGGCTGCCGGTTCTCGTCGGACTGCCGCTGCTGGCCGCCAACGTCTGTATCGCGGCCAACCTGCACTACGCCGTGATCGTGCCAGCGCTCGGCCTGTACTTGCTCGTCGGCCTGCCGACCTGGCTGATCGCGATCAAGGTGGACTGGCGCACCCCGCATATGGCCGAACGCCTCGGATACAGCCTGGTCACGACCCTGCTCCTGCTGATGTTCGGCGGCCTGGTGATCAACACGCTCCTCCCGCCGATCGGCATCTCCGATGCCCTTGGCCACATCCCCGTGCTGGTGCTCGGCGACGTGCTTGTGGCCGGCCTGCTGATCTGGCGCCGCAACCAGTACGCCTGGCTGCCGTCCCGATGGATCACCTCGATCCGGCTGACGCTCAGCGAGAAGACGGTGACCAGACTGTCGATCGGCTGCGTCGCGCTCGCCGCGATCGGGGCCAACCGGCTCAACAACGGCGCGAGCGGCACCGTCGCTCTGGTAGCGCTCAGCCTTATCTTTGGCACGCTCGCACTGCTGTTCCTGTGGCGAGACCGGCTCGATCCCGGCGTCATCTCGTTTGTGATCTACGCGCTGGCGCTCGCGTTGCTGCTGATGACCTCGATGCGCGGCTGGTACACCACCGGCCACGACATCCAGCGCGAGTACCGGGTATTCGAGCTGGCGAAGACGAACGGAAACTGGAACATCTCACGGTTCCGCGACGCTTACGACGCCTGCCTGAGCATCACGATCTTGCCCACGATGCTGTGGGAAGCCACCAAGGTCCACGACCCGTACGTGTACAAGGTCATCTACCAGGCGATCTTCGCGCTCTGCCCGGTGCTCGTGTACCGGCTGTCGCTGCGCTTCACCACTGCGACGATCGCGCTGATCGGCATCACGTATTTCTTGTGCTTCCCGACGTTCAGCAACGACATGCCGTTCCTGAACCGGCAGGAGATCGCCTTCCTCTATATCGTCGCGATCTTGCTGGTTCTCACCAACGACGCGATGCCGCTGCGGCAGAAGAGACTGTGGATCGGCGCGTTCTCGATCGGGCTTATCGTCTCGCACTATTCCTCGGCGGCCGTCTTCATCGGCGTCGTGCTGGCGGTCACGGCGATGCGGCTGGCGATGCGGTTCTGTGGCCACTGGCTGGAACGCACCGGGCGGCGGCTCCGCCTGCCGAAGACCAGCCTCGTCGACGGCGACTGGTCGCGGCCAATTTTCGGCTTGATGAATGTCGCCGTTCTAGTGCTCGGCGCCGTGCTGTGGATCGGCGTGATCACCCAGACCGGCTCCACGATCACGACAACGCTGCAGAGCGCGGCATCGAGTATCGGCCAGGCGTTCAGCTTCCAGGCGAAGTCCTCCGACGTCGCCTACAACCTGTTCTCCTTCAGCCAGCCCTCCGACGCGCAACTGCTGACCGAGTACAAACAGCAGACGATCTCGGAGACGGCTAGCCACCGCGCTCAGGCCTACTATCCAGTATCCGCGATCAACAGCCACGGCCAGGCCACGGCCGTCGACATCGAGGCGCCGCCGTCGGCGCTCGGCCGGGCGCTGGGCCACGTCGGGGTGAACGTCACCGACGTCAGCACGATCATCCACGGCGTCGCCGCCAAGCTGCTGCAACTGCTGGTCGTGCTTGGACTGGCGGGCGCGCTGTTCTCCCGGCGGGTGCGGTTCCGGATCAAACGGGAGCCTTTCCTGTTCGCCGTCGCGGCATTCCTTGCCCTGGTCGCCGTCGTCGTGGTGCCGGTGGTGTCGGAGAACTACGGCATACTCCGCGCGTTCATGCAAGGGCTGCTGATCCTCAGCCCGGTGCTCGGGTACGGCAGCGTGATCGCGCTGTCCAGGCTCGGCGAGCGCTGGGCGGTGCGCCTGGCCGCCATCCTCGCGCTCTTCCTCTTCGCCAACCTGAGCGGGCTCGTGCCCCAGATACTCGGCGGCTACCAGGAGGAACTGTCGCTGAACAACGCCGGGCTCTACTACGACATCTACTACCCGCACACGCAGGAAATCGCCGCGATCAACTGGCTGCGGAACCACCTGCCGCCCTCGTTGCAGACGTCGGTCCAGTCCGAGGTCATCACCGATGAGTATGAGTTCCAGCACCTCAAGATCTACTCCGGCGTGAACGTCACCAACGACATCTACCCGACGCTGCTGCGCCGCAAGAGCTACGTCTACCTGAGCGACACCACCGTCCGCCAGGGCATCGCGGTGATCTCCTACAAGGGCAACCTGGTCACATACCACTACCCGAGAACGTTCCTGCTGCGGACCAAGGACCTGCTGTTCACCGACGGCGGCGCCGAGGTGTACCGATGAGTGTCGTGCCGGAGGCGCGCCTGATAAGCACCGTGCCGGAGGCGCGCCTGATAAGCACGGCGCTGCGCACGGTCTGGCTCTACGCGGCCGCCGGGTTCGGCTACGTCGCGCTGTCCGCCGTGTTCCGGCCGCGTCAGATGGGCAACCATCTCTGGCATGACCTGCCGTGGCTCAGGAAGGACACGTTCGGGATCGGCTGCTTCGCCGCCTCGGCGCTGGCCTACCTGTTGCTGAGGCTCACGGGCCGGTTAGCCGACCCATTCCGCGAGAATGGCCGGTTGTCGGTCATCCGCGCGGTGCTCGGGACGATCGCGGTGTACGGCATCGTCGCCTGGGCCTACATCGCCGCCAATGCGATCCGTCATCCGTACACGCTGTCCCACCCGCTCACCCACCTGGTGCCTTGGCCGCGAGAGGACGACTTCGGCGCGGTCTGCTTCGCGGCATCGGCCATCGCCTACTTCCTGTTTCGGCTGACCCAGACCGGCGGCCCGCAACCTGCGAAGGCGGCTGATGCGCGCGAATAACAGCGCGGCCAGTGCCGCCAAGGGATCGGTCAGCGCCCCCGTGGCGCCGGCCGCGGTGGCCGGTGCCTCCGCGGCGGACCGGATCAGGTTGCTGGTTCGCAGGCAGTGGGTCTCGCTCCGGGATGACGATCTGGTCAAGAACTCGTTCTACCTGCTCGCCGCCACGGCGACGCAAGGTCTGCTCGGGATGGCGTTCTGGCTGCTCTGCGCCCGGCTTTTCCCCGCCGCCCAGGTCGGCGAGGCGACCGCGCTGATCTCGGCGTCGACATTGCTGGCCTATTCGAGCCTGCTCGGCTTCAACAGCTCGCTGATCCGGTACCTGCCGAAAGCGGCTAGCCCGGAAGGCTGGATGAACAACGGGCTGGTGCTCTGCACCGCGGTGTCGATCGTATTCGGGGCCGGTTACGTGCTGGTGCTGCCATCGATCGCGGGCAGGCTCGCCTTTGTCAGGCACTCGCCGATCGAGGCGATCGGCTTCGTGGTTTTCGTGACGATGACCGCGCTCGTGCTGCTCACCGACGCGGTCTTCATCGCCCGCCGCCAAGCCAAGTACAACCTGCTCGTCGACGGCCTGATCCAGGGCAGCTCGAAGCTGGTGCTGCCACTCGTGCTGGTCAGCGCGGGCGCGTTCGGCATCTTCGCCGCGACCGGATTCGCCTCGGCGCTCGACGTCGTCGTGAGCCTGCTGCTCATCGTCTGGGTCTTCGGTTACCGGCCTAGACTGCGGATGAACTTCGCGGTGATCAAGCAGGCGACCGGTTTTTCGCTGGCGAACTACGTCGCCAACCTGCTCAACTTGCTGCCCACGCTGGTGTTGCCGATCGCGGTGATCGACGAGCTTGGCACCAGGCCCGCCGCCTATTACTACATCGCGTTCTCGGTCGCGAACCTGCTGAACGCGATCGCCTACTCGACCTGCCAGGCCCTGTTCGCCGAAGGGTCCTACGACGATACCGACCTGCGCGCGCTCGTCCGCCGATCGGGTCGGCTGCTCGCGACCGCGTCGCTGCCCGCTGGTGCGCTGGTCGCCGCGCTGGCGCCGGCCACGCTGCCGGTGTTCGGCGCGCAATACGGTCAGCACGCGACCGGCACGCTGGTCGTACTAGCTCTCGGGCTGGTCGGGGTGTCCGCGTGCACCTGGGCGATCACGCTGCTCCGGGTGACGAAGCAGTTGCGCGCGCTGATCGTGGCGAGCGTCGCCTACGCGGTGGTGACGTGCGGGCTGGCCGTGTGGTGGGCCCGATGGGGCCTGGTCTACGTGGGTTTCGCCTGGGACATCGGGAACCTGGCGACGGCCGCCATCGCGGGCGTGGCCCTGTGGACCAACCGCGACCGCCTCGGCTGGCCCAAGCCGGATCGAGGCCGGGCCGGTCGAGCCGGTCGAGGCCGGGCCGGTCGAGCCGGTCGAGGCCGGGCCGGTCGAGGCCCGGTCGATCGGAGTACGCGATGAGAGCAGCCGACCGCGACCGCACCGTCCTGGTCGTGAGCCCGTACCTGCCGCCAGCCGGGGGCGGGCTTGAGCGGTACGCCGTGTCGATGGGCCAGGCGTTGCGCGGCCGGCACGGCTGGCGAGTGGTCTTCGCCTCATCGGGGAGCCCCTCCAGGTCGGTGGTCGCGCAGCGACGTGACGGCAACACGGTCTACCTGCTGCCGACGGCCTATACCTGGTCGAACACGCCGCTGCACCCAGCCTGGCCAAGGCAGTTGAGGCGAATCATCTCCGCTGAGCGACCCGACGTAGTGTGTGCGCACGCCCCGGTACCCGGCATGCCCGAGTGCGCGGCGGCGGCCGCCAAGGGCATTCCGTTCGTGCTGACCTATCATCTCGGCACGCTGGCGAAGGGCCGGTTCCCATTCGACCAGGCGGCCTTTCTTTATGAGAACGTGGTGCTCGAACTGCTTGCCCGGAGGGCCGCGCACATCATCTCCTCCTCGGGCTTCGTGGACTCCTTCCATCGCGCCCGCTTCAGGTCATCGAGCAGCGTGATACCTCCGGGCGTCGACACCGCCAGGTTCGCAGGCCCGGCCGGTCCGCGCCCAGCGAGGATCCTGTTCGTCGGCGACCTCGGCCGCGGCGCCTCGCACAAGGGCCTGCCCGACCTGATAGCCGCGATGGCCAAGGTGGCCGGCCGACATCCGCGGGCCGAACTCATCGTCGTCGGCGACGGCGAGATGCGCCCCGAGCTAGAACGTGCCGCCGCCGGACTCGGGCTCGCCCGCCAAGTCAGGTTCGTCGGACATCTCGAAGGCGACGCGCTGGCCGAGACCTACCGGTCCGCCCGGCTGCTCGCTCTGCCCAGTCACAACGACAACATCCCGCTGGTCGTGCTCGAGGCGATGGCGAGCAGGCTCGCGGTCGTGGCCACCCGGGTCGGCGCTGTGCCCGACCTGATCAGCGATGGCGAGCGAGGACTGCTGGTCGACCCGGGAGACGTGGACGGCCTGGCGGCCAAGCTCGACCTGCTGCTCGCCGACGAGGCACTCGCCCAGCGCTTCGGCGCGGCCGGCCGCCAGCACGTCGAGACCTCCTACACCTGGGCCGCCCAAGCCGGCAAGACCGACGAAGTGCTGCGACAAGTGCTGACTCAAACCGTCACCTAACCCAAAGCCGCCGCCCCGGCGCCACCAGCCCCCCGCGCCACCAGCCCCCGGCGCCACCAGCCCCCGGCGCCACCAGCCCCCGGCGCCACCAGCCCCCTGCGATGAATTCGGGAATCCATCGCACCACCTCTGCGATGGATGTGGCAATTCATGCGGGAAAACAGGTATGAATTCGGGAATCCATCGCACTGAACTTTGGCCCGCCTCGGGATGAATTCGGGAATCCATCGCACCGTCCAGTCCCGTCCCCGCGCTGCATGTGGCAATCCACCTGGGACATCAGCCGGGCCGTGGTTGGTGTCCTAGGGCGTGTGGCGCAGGTCCCCGACGGCCCGGCGCAGCGCGGCGAAGGCCGGCTTCGGCGAGCCGTCGAGCCGCCGCAGCCCGAAGAAGTGGATCCGCTTGGTAGCCGAGCCCGCGCTGTCGGAGTCGGTGAACCAGAAGAAGGTCGCGACCTGCGGGTTGGCCTGCGCCGTCGCGACCGCGACGCGGGCTAGCCGGGCCTGGAAAGCCGGAGTCACATAAGCGCGGAACACGCCGGGCGGGTGCTTCGGGCCGCTGGCCGGCGGCCCGGGACCGCCGGTCGGCGCGCCGTACTCGGTGATCCAGAGCGGCAGATGCGGAGTGCCCGCCTGGGCGAGTATCGACTCAAAGCTCGGGGAGTCCCTGGAGATCAGGTTCCACGGGTTGTGCGGATCCGGCGACGTCGGTAGCTGCGGGTAGGAGTAGGGGTGCCAGCCGATGGCGTTGATCACCCGGTTGATCCCGTCGGCGCAGAGCTGCTTGAGAAAGGTAAGCGCCGGGATGCCTATCCCGGTCAGCTTGCCGGCCGTGAGGCTACCGAGAAGCACGGTCGCTTTGGGCTGCTCGGAGTGGATGACGGCGGCGCTCAGCCGGACCAGTTCGCCGTACTGACTCGGGTTCGGGGCCGGCCGCCAGAATCCGTCGGAGTTCGGCTCGTTCCAGATTTCCCAGTCATGGATGCCCATCGGGGCGTACCGGCGGACGGCAGCGGAAACGAACGCGGCGAACGTGGCCGGATCAGCCGGACCGCACTTATCGGAACCGCAGCCCTTGGGCCGGGCCCACGACGGCGTGTAGGCCAGCAACGCCAGGATGGAAAGATGCCGTTGCCGCGCGGCGGCCACCACCTGGTCGAACCGCGTCCACGAGTACGGTCCCTTGACCGGCTGCACGTCGTCCCAGGCCAAGTCGACCCTGATCCAGGTGGCCCCGACGTTGACGGCATCGTCCAACTCGGCACCAAGCTGCGAGCCGGAAAGAAACGGAAGCACGTCGCCGTAGGCGATGCCGATCCCGAGCCGCTCACCCGGCGGCTGCCCCTTGACCACAGCCGCCGGGCTAGCGCCGCCGCAGCCGCTGACCGCGAGCAGTGCCACCGACGCGGCCACGGCGGCGAACGCCACCGCGAGCCTGCCCGACCGCCCCGTGGCCGCTAGTCCCGCGCGCTCGAATCTCATAGGCTCCACGTCGCAGTGTCCAGGCCGGTCAGTTTCCTGAACCGGGCCGCCTCCTGCCCGAGCGCGCCGGCGAGCTTGGCCCGTACCCCCTCATCGAGGCTCACGTCATCGAGCGTCGGCAACACGGCACCCTCGACCCGGGCCCGCAGCCGGCGGCGCACCGGCACGGGCAGCAGCGACAGCGGCGTTTTCGCGCCGATGTCGATCGCCATCCGGTACCACGCCGGGTAGCGCCGACCCGCGTCGCTGCCGCGATACTCCGTCGCGAAGGCCGATGAGGCGAAGTCGCTGGCCACTCCTAGGAAGCTGAAAATTTTGCCCAGCGTCTCCGTGCGCGACTGGCGAAGGTCGCTTTGCTCGATCACCAGGACGCGAGCGGCCGGAAAGTGCGCTAAGTACTGCTCAAGCTGGGTGGCGTAACGACTGGCGCACAGATAGATATTGGACGGTTCGAGATCTTCGAGGGCCTCGCCGAATTCGCGTCGTTCGCCTTCTGTCGCCACCCGATGCCGGTAGTGCGACACGGTCCGCTCGACCGGGTCCCTGACAAGGTAGATCAGCCGGGCATCGGGAACCAGTTCCTTGATCCTGGCGGGCACGCCAATGCGCCGCGGATACGCCGCGTAGCTTGGCGATGCCTCGCCACGGACCGACACCTGCGGGTCGAACAGCGCACGGTAGTCATCAAGCCGGTCGACCCTCGGCGCCCCGTACGCGAACTCACCGGCCGGCCCGGCCAAGAAGTGCGGCTCCTTCGTCGCCGACATCTGAATCTGCGGGTGCAACGAAAGATAGTAGTGCAAGCTCGTTGTCCCGGCGCGGGCGGCGCCGATTATGAAAAATGTCGGCAGGGCGCCGTCCCGGCGTTTCGTTGTCTGCACTCGACATCCTCGGGATAGATATCCAGCTTATTAGCGACTCCTTTATGATAGCATCTTGGGTCCCAAAAAACCCGTCCGATCGGACTGTTTATCGTCGCCGCCCGTAGGCAGTCAGCCCGGTCAGCGTGCTCGCGACGAACAGAAACCGGTCGGCGAAGACCGGCTGGCCGAACGTGTTCGAGTTGGCATAGCCAAAGCTCTTGAGCAGCCTGCCGGTGTCAGCGTCAATCAACCAGAGGCCATTGCGATTGGTTGTCGATCCAAATGATGCCGCCGCGATGACATGACCTCCATCCATGCCCGGCGTGCCGATTATGGATCCCGATAGGCCGCGCTGCCAGATGATCGCGCCAGTCGCCGGATTGACTTCCCTGACCGACCCGTTGTAGCGGATGCCTTTGATCTTGGTGCTGTTGCTCGCCAGGTACAGCCTGGTCCCGTCAAATATCGGCGCCGCAGTACAAATCCCGGCTCCCGTCGGCGACGGGTCGCCGATCCGCAGAGTCCAGACTGGGCCCGCCGATAGGTTGGCGGTTTCGAAGGCGTAGAAAATGCCGTTCTTGTTGCATACGCCGGCAAACTCTTTACGCTTGCCGTGGACGGTCGCTTCCCATATACCAGCCGAGCCGCCGAAATCGCTGTCGTTAACACGCTGAGCTGGCGGTATTGCCCAGCTAGCCTGCTGCGACATCGATCTGCTTAGCTTGATGACAGCGAATCCGGCGCTTCCTGTACCGCCATTTCCGGTGGTTGTGTACACGCTTCTGCCATCAAAGGCAGCCGATGACCATATGCTTCCGCCGACGGTGCCCTGCGCTGTCGTCCAGAACGTATTCTCATGAGCTCCGCTAGCCTGATTGAATTCGGCCAGCCCGGCCCGCACCAGCGGCCGGTCGCATTCCGAACTTATCCCGAGGTAAATGTGCCCGGCCGCGACCAAAGGCGACGACCATGCGTAGTAGTCACTTACTGTAGGTGAAGGTATCGCGACCTTAGCCGGCGGCCACACGTTACGTCCGGTCGCGGCATTCATCGCGTACAGGTACCCGGTCGCGCTGTAGACGTAAACCGTAGGCCGACGTACCGCGCCTTGACTCGCGCTGACCGTGGCCGTCGCGGTGAACCCCTCCGGCCCGCACGTCCGCTGAGGTATGTAGCCGATGAATCGCTTCCACGCGACCTTGCCGGTGGCTTCGTTCAGCGCGTAGAAGTACCCATTGCGCGCGCCAATGTAAACGACGCCATTGTAGACGGTCGGGCTGGCGTAAAAGCCAGTCAGCGACGTGACCGCGACTTGGTCCGGCATGAACTGCCAGAGCCGCCTGAGCCGAGCGGAGTTAGTCACGGTGATCGCACGGGCGGCGCTGTTATCTGAGGTATGCGTTGATGAGTAAAGATAACTCGGCCAGTTCACGAATACGGGCTTTCCCGCCCCCGCGCTGGTGCCCGTAAGACCGCTGCCGACCAGGCCGATCAGAGTCGCGCTTATCGCCGTTCCGGCCACTGCTAACAATCCCCGTCGGCTCATCTGTGCCCTCCCTTTGCTCACTTTGCGCAATGTCATCGCCGGTGCGCCGGGCTAGCCAGTTACCTCGCGTACCCGGTTGTTCAGCGCGTCGGCGATGAACACGTCGCCAGCGCTATCCGTTATTACCCCGCCTGGGTCGTGCAGCCCTGCGAACACGGCTGGGCCGCCGTCGCCCGAGTATCCCCTGGTGCCGTTTCCGGCGACCGTGTAAATGTGGCCGACGGTCATCGCGACCCCGTAGGAGGTGCCGGTGCGCGCTGCGATGACCCTGATCCGGCTGTTGAGCGTGTCGGCGACGAGCACGTTGCCCGCCTGGTCAACCGTGACTCCTTCGGGCGTGTCCATTTCGGCTTGCTGGCCTGGTCCGCCGCCGCCGTTGAAGCCTTCCGAGCCATTGCCGGCGATCGTGTAGATGTGCCCGGCCAGCATCGCTTGGCCGAAGGACGTGCCGGTCTGAGCCGCCACCACCCTGACCCGATTGTCACCGGTATCGGCGATTACGAGGTCACCAGCGAGATCGGTCGCGACCCCGAACGGGGAGCGCATCTGCCCGGCGGTGGCGAGGCCGCCGTCGCCGCCGAAGCCAGCAGCGCCATTGCCGGCGATCGTGTAGATGTGGCCGGTGGTCATCGCCTGGCCGTAGTACGTGCCCGTGTGGACCGCCACCGCCCTGATCACCTCGTTGCCGGTGTCCGCGATCAGCACATTGCCCGCAGCGTCGATAGCTACCCCGAAGCAGCTGGTCAGCTCGGCGGCGGTGGCGGGCCCGCGGTCGCCGGTGTATCCCTGCTGGCCGTTGCCGGCGATCGTGTACATGTGTCCCCCGATCATCGACTGCCCGTAGAACGTGCCACGGGCGGCCGCCACCACCTGGACCCTGTTGTTGCCTGAGTCGGCGACCAGCACGTTACCGGCGGCATCCACGGCGACCCCGAATGGCGCGTTGAATCGCGCCGCCGCGGCCAGGCCGCCGTCGCCCGCTGATCCGGCTTCTCCCTGCCCCGCGATCGTGTAGACGTCGCCAGTGGTCATGACCCGGCCGTAGAACGTGCCTGAGCGTGCGGCCACGACCTGGATCCTGTTGTTGCCGGTATCGGCGATGACCAGGTTGCCCGCGCCGTCGATGATCAGGTCGCCTGGGTTGCCGAGCTCGGCCGCCGCTGCTGGGCCGCCGTCGCCCGACCGGCCTGCCTCGCCGTCACCGGTGACGGTGTACAGGCGACCAGCCTTCATCGGCTGCCGGTAGAACGTACCGGTGCGGTTGGCCACCACCCTGACCCGGTCGTTGCCCGCGTCGGCGATCACGAGATTGCCCGAGTGGTCCACCGCTACGCCGTCCGGATCAGCCAGCCGCGACTTGGTGGCCAGGCCGCCATCGCGGGTGAACCCGCCCCGGCCGTCGCCGGCCACCGTGTAGACGTCGCCCGCGGTCATCCGCCGCCCGTAGAACGTGCCTGTGCGGTTGGCCACCACCCGGACCCGATCGTTGTCAGAGTCGGCGACGACCAGGTTGCCCGCGCCGTCGACGACCACGTCGTCCGGATCGGAGAACTGAGCCTTCGTCGCCCGATCCTGATCGCCGGAATACCCGAACCCGCCGTTGCCGGCGACCGTGTAAATATGGCCGGCGGTCATTCGCTGTCCGTAGAACGTGCCGCGCCTGACTGCCACGACCCTGATCCGCTCATTGCCCGCGTCGGCGATCACGAGGTTGCCCGACTGATCGGCCGCCACCGCCGACGGGCTGTCCAGATCGGCGTCGGTCGCCCGGTCACGATCCCCGGTGAAGCCCTGCTTCCCGTCACCCGCCACCGTGTAGATGTGACCGCCGGTCATCTTCTGCCCGTAGAACGTGCCCGGGTGGGTCGCCACCACCCTGATCCGCTCGTTGCCCGCGTCGGCGATCACGAGATTGCCCGACTGATCGGCCGCCACCGCCGACGGGCTGTCCAGATCGGCGTCGGTCGCCCGGTCACGGTCACCGGTGAAGCCCTGCTTCCCGTCACCCGCCACCGTGTAGATGTGACCGCCGGTCATCTTCTGCCCGTAGAACGTGCCCGGGTGGGTCGCGACGGCCCTGATCAGGTCGTTGCCGACGTCCGCGATCAGCAGGTTCCCGGCCTGATCAACCGCGACCCCGCAGGTCGACAGCGCCGCTTTGGTCGCCAGTCCCCCCACGCCGACCGGACCGCTCGAGCCGGTGCCCGCTACCACGGCGAGCGCGCCGGTCGTCTGGACAGCCCTGCGCACCGACAGCCCGTCCGCGACGTAAAGCCGGCCGCTACCGGCCGCGACACCACACGGCGTGATGCCCACACCCCGGCCGGCACCCGGCCCGCCCGGCCCCCCAGCCACCGTGCTGATCACCCCGCTGGCCGGCGCCCCAGGAGCCGCGGCCACCCGGCCACTCGAGAAAGTTAAAACCAGCGTCGGAGCCACGACCAGGGCGATAGCCCCCAGTCCGGCTCGCGGTAACCTTCCAGCCTGCTGACCCGGCCAAGCATTCATCGCGCGTCCTCCGGTAAACGCCTCGTCGCCAGCACCACATGGCTGCCAGCGCCAACTAGACGACCAGCACCGCCATGGCGCAGCCGGCGCTCACCGAACCCCGCCCCACCCGCGCCCAACGATGATAACCGGGCACATTCCATCGCAATAGCCCCCGTCCCCCGACCGGCGGGATGACTCGCTGGCGTTGGCCGACGATGGACCTGTGCGCGAGCGATGCGCTGTAGCGGGCCCTCTGCGAACTGCTGGGGATCGCGCCGAGGCCGCCCCCCGGCAGATGAGCAGTACCTGCGGCTGTCGGCAGACCCAGAGCCCGTGCTTGATGAGCTGCGCCTGGTCGCGGATCAGCTCGGTGACGCCAGTGCCATCGTCGCTGAGACGCGTCAGTACCAGATCTGGGACGGCCTTGAGGATGTGACCTGCCACCTGTGCGGCGCGACATACTGGCCGCTCGTCTTCAACCTGCCGAAGGCGGGCTTCTGTGAGCGACTCGTCTGCGACGACGACGCTAGCTGTGATGCCCGCGCTGAGCGCACCTGGCTGGTGCTGAGCGCGGCCGACGACGCCGGGGCCGTTGTCGCGCGGCAGCGGAGGCTAAGTGGTCCGCGCCGTAAGTTCTTCGGGGGTTGATCTTTGTCAGTGGCCGGGGTGCAGGTCGCTGGCGCAGTCGAGAGCTTGATGCGGGGTCCCCGCAGGCAGGCTGGTGGGCAGGATGTGGTTCTCGTAGTGGCCGGCGAGATCATCAAAGCGGGCATCGCCGCATCGAAGTCGCGCTACGTCAAGCCGACGGTGTTCGCCGGCGTGACGCCCGGCATGGCCATCGCGCGCGAGGAGATCTTCGGCCCGGTGCTCTGCGTGCTGCGGTACGAGACCGAGCACGTCGCGGGCCCCTTGCTGTCGCTGGCCGCCCGGCCCGCGCGCAGCGTGGGCCCCGTGCTGTCGTCATAGCGACGTCGTGGGCCCCTAGCTGCAGCCGGGCTTGAGGGGCGGCCGAGGCCCGGGCCCCTTGCTGTCGTGGGCCGGCCCGCCCGAGCAGCAGCGCGTGCCCGCGGATGAGGTGATCCTGCCTGGCTTCGTGCCCGGTCAGTGGTCGCACACCCTCGCTGGCGGGTGGATAAGGAGTCACCTGCGCGTCTGCCAAATCCTCCCACGCAGTCAAGCCCATCATCCCAGGGATCTATCCGTGCCCACCAGCTCTGCGGGGGGACGGCGGGGTGACCGCGGGGGCGAACGCGACGGGGGCGGCCTGGCAGACGGTGGCGGACGGGGCGGCTGAGCTGGAGTCGGGGGAGCGGCGGCGGGCGAGCGGGGAGCGGCGGCGGGCGAGCGGGGAGCGGCGGCGGGCGAGCGGGGAGCGGCGGCGGGCGAGCGGGGAGCGGCGGCGGGCGAGCGGGGCGGACGGGGGCGGGCGAGCGGGGGGCGGCGGGAGCGGGTATATCTGTGCGCATGGATGTTGACCTGCCTATCTGCGTGACGTGCGGGGTGCAGTACGGGGCGGCGCGTGAGGAGTGCCCGATCTGCCAGGACGAACGCCAATACGTGGGCTGGGCCGGGCAACGCTGGACGACGCTCGCCGACCTGCGCGCGGCGGGCCATCGCGGCCTGATCAGGGAAGAGGGCGAGGGAGTCCTCGGAATCGGGGCCGAACCAGCCACGGCCATCGGCCAGCGCGCACTGCTCGTGCGCACGCCGTCGGGCAACGTGATGTTCGACATGATCACCTATCTCGACGACGAACTGGTCGAGCAAGTCGCCAAGCTTGGCGGCGTCAGCGCGATCGCGGTCAGCCATCCGCATTTCTACGGCTCGATGGTCGAGTGGGCGCACGCCTTCGATGCGCCGGTCTACATCCACGCGGCCGACCAGCAGTGGGTCACCCGGCCCGATGAATCGGTCGTGTTCTGGGAGGGCGACACCCGCTCGCTCGGGGACGGCGTCACGCTGATCAACGCCGGCGTCCATTTCGATGGCGGGCAAGTCCTGCATTGGGCCGGCGCCGAGGACGGGACCGGCGCGCTGTTCTCCGGCGACATCTTCTCGGTGGTGCTTGACCGTCGCTGGGTGACGTTCATGTACAGCTACCCGAACTACATCCCAGAGCGCCCACGCACCATCCGCCGGGCACTGAGATTGCTTGAGCCCTACTCTTTTACCCGCGTCTACGGCGGGTGGTGGAACCGCGTGGTCTACGCCGACGGTCACGCCGCCATCAAGCGCTCAGCCGAGCGTTACCTCAGCTACGCGCTCGACGACGGGGAGCCGACGTCGTGACTTTGCCGTCGCGAAGATGCCGTAGATAAGCCTCGCCCCGGGGTGAAAGCTGGTATCCGACGGTGAGGCTGATCGTCAGGCCGAGTTCCTTGAGACGCCGCACGTGCAGCTTGAAGTCCTGCCGCTCCCAGCCGAGCGCCTCGGCCAGCACGGTGGAGACAGTGCCCGGATTACCGGCGATCTGGGTCAGCACGGCCTTCGTCCACGGCCCGTGCGTACCCGAGCGATCCATCCGGTCCAACCGAGCGGTCAGCCGAGCAAGGTCGTCGGCGCTCACCGTCGACGTGGCCGCCAGTTCGGCGCGCGGATCAGGCCCGTCGACTCGGTGCAGCCTGACCCGGTACAACGGAGCCTGCGGATCACCGCGCAGGTCGGCCAGCAACTCCTCGACGCTGCCGTACCCGGCGTCGCTGACCTGCATTCCGTCAATGTCGGTCACGCTAACGAGGTCCACCGCATCCACTTCGACCAGACCGGTCCCAGTGCGATAGCGGTGGCTCACCACCACTTGGCAGCGCTTCCAGCGCCGGAAGACCAGCACGATCGTGCCGCGCTCGATTCCCTCCCGCAGCCGGGCCTCAAACCGCATCAGCGCAGTCTAGCGGTGAGTTACTCGTCCCCTCTCAGACTCGCCACGGACGCAGCTGGCCATGGTTAGGTCAGGCTCGTTTGACCGAGACGATGTCGAAGAAGGCGGTTCCTGAGCGCGGCACGGCCAGGTTGCCGCCGACGAGCGAGCGGGCGTGGAATTGGCCGCCGCGCGGGCTGCTGAACGTGCCGAAGTAGCTGACGTTGCGCTCCTTGAAGTGCTTGCGGCCGATCGAGCAGTTCGAGTTGAGCACGCTGCTCGGCCCGCTCGCTACGAGGACGGCAGAGCCCTTGACGAGCCTGGTTGCCTTCACGCTGAGCCGTCTGTGTTTGCTGTCAAATACCGGCTTCTGCGCGGAACCTGCGACCTCGAACGTCACCGAAGCGTGCTTAGGCGCCTTCAATGTGACGGTCTTGACCAGGTCCGCGAAGAATGTTTGCCGCCCGGGCAGCCCAGCCGTGTTTCCGATGACAGCGGCCGTGGAGCCGACGTCCCAGGTCCCGGACAGGCAGGGTCCGACCCCGGTCCGCGGCGTGCAATTGTGGTCGATCGTCAGCGCCGCTCCCTTGAAGGAAACGTGACCCGACCTGAACTTCAACCCCTTTCGCGCCGCGAGCGACACCGAGCCGGTGACCTTGCCGTCAAACAAGGTCACGCTGCCGGAGCGGCAGGACCCCTGGTGGCGGGATGTCGGGGTGAACTTCAGGTTGGCGAACGCGACCGGCGCCATCGAGTTGTGCGCGTTGAACGTGGCTCTCCCCGTTCTCACGTTCGCTTTCAGGTCAGATTGGGGTACGGAAAGGAAGCTCCACGTGTCGAGTTCGTGCGTAGTGGAGAGGTCGATGCCGGTGATGCCCCCGAGCGTGGAGACCGACAGCGTCCAGGTGTGGCCGCCGACACGGAAGTTCCCGCTGCCGCTGAACAAGCTAATGGCCGGAGGCCGGGCGGCCGGAGCCGCGCTCGATGGGGCCGCGCTCGATGGGGCCGCGCCGACCAGCGGAGCGAGCGACAAGACCGCGACACCCGCGAGTACGAGCGGACGCGATACAGTCAGTGACCGGCCGCGCGCCGTGCGACTGAGGTGATCGAGGAACGTCAATTCTATCCCTCCTTGGGCATAGTCGAATCTCAAGTATAAACCACGATTTAGGATTACTCACCCGGAAAAGGGCATAATTGACCTGCGGATACGGTCACTCGCCTCTGCGATCACTGACGCAACGAGGCAAATTTCCTAAGCGGACATGTCTGAGCGGATCGCTGCTAAGCCGTTCAGGCTGATCGGTAGAGTGCGACACGGGTCCTAGCACTAGGCGTCGTGTGCCGTGCCACCCCGCGAGGTACGCATGATCAGGGAGGACAGGTCCTTTGGAGCTGAAGTCGGTCCGCGTTCAGAATTACCGGAGCATCGACGACTCTGGGGTAGTTCCGATAGAGGAAATCACCTGCCTGGTCGGCAAGAACGAGTCGGGAAAGACGGCCTTCCTGCACGCCCTGCACCTGCTCAACCCGCTCAATCCGATCCGCGGCAAGGTCAGGTTCGACGACGTCATGGACTTCCCGAGCAGGAGGTTCTCGGCCTACCGCAAGGTCAGGGACGAGTCCCCGGCCGACGTGGTCACCGCCGTCTTCGAACTGACCGACACCGAGATGAAGATCATCGAAGAGGACCTGGGCGCCGGCGTTCTCAAGAGCCGCGAGGTGACCGTCGCCCGGGGCTATGACGGTCGTCGCCGATACCGGTCGTCGTACGCGGTCGAGAAGGCGATCGGCCACCTGACCGCAAACATCGAAGCCCCGGTTGCCGAGAAGCAAGCCGCTGCGGCCGCCACGACGATCAGCGAACTGTCGGCGGCGCTCACCGCCATCACCGATCCGCACGAGTCGGTCACGGATCTGATAGCAAGGCTCGAGTCCTGGCACGACCTGTCGCTCGGCGTCTACTTGGTGGACAACTACCTCGATCGATGGCTGCCTCGGTTCTTCTACTTCTCTGACTACAGCACGATGCGCGGTCGCGTCTCGCTACCCGACCTCAAGGCCAAGGAGGTGTCCGGGCACCTGGACGAGGCGGATCGGACGTTCCTCTCGCTGCTGCGAACCGTGGACGCCGATCTAACCGACTTCGAAGAAGGCGACTTCGAGGCGCTCACCCGAGAACTCGAAGGTGCCGCGAACGGCATCACCAGGGACGCGTTCACGTTCTGGCGGCAGAACCCCGGACTGCGGGTCACGATCCAGATGTCAGCCGGCAATCCGACCGACGAACCTCCGCTGAACCGCGGGCCGATCGTCAACCTGCGGATCTACAACCCAAAGCACTCGGTCACGGTGCCGTTCGATGAGCGGTCGCGCGGCTTTGTCTGGTTCTTCTCCTTCTACGCCTACTTCAGCAACATCGACGAAGATCCACAGCGGAGCACGATCCTGCTGCTCGACGAGCCTGGCCTGAGCCTGCACGCCACCGCGCAAGGCGACGTGCTCGCCTTCATCGAGCACAAACTCGCGCCTAAGCACCAGGTCATCTACACGACCCACTCGCCGTTCCTGATCGACAGCAAGCGCATCGACCGGGTCCGCACGGTCGCGGATTCCGAAGACCGTGGCACGATCATCACCGCTGACGGCTACAAGACCGACATCGAGACCATGTTCCCGTTGCAGGCGGCGATCAGCTACGAACTAGCCAGGGCGTTCGTCACCGGCCCGCATTGCCTGCTGGTCGGCTGGCCTTCGGATCTGCTGTACCTGCAGCTGCTTAGCCAAGCCTGCGCCGAAGCTGGCCTGACCACGCTCGATCCGCGCTGGGCGGTCACGCCGGTGGGTGGCGCGGACAAGGTGTCGGCGTTCGCCAGTCTCGTCGGCTCGGCGAAGCTGAACGTCGCCGTCCTGATCGACGGCAATCCGCGTGATCAGCAGCGGATCAGGTCATTGCCAGAGCATGGCTATTTCCTGCCGAAGTCCCTCATTCAGATCAGTGACTTCGCGCCAGGGAAGGACGCCGACATCGAGGACCTGATTGATCCAGCCGGCTACTGCGCTATTTTGTCAGGCGCCTATGCGGGCGCTCTGCCACGCGCCGAGATCAAGCCAGCGGACCTAAAATCACGGCAGCCGCGCATTGTTGCCAGGGCCGAAGTATATTTCAGGGACAACAATATCGCGCGGGGCCGGGTTGACCGCTACCGAGTAGCCGCCTATTTGATGCGTGAGCAGACCGAATTGCTGCCCAAGCTGAGCGCGAGCACGCTTGACCGCACCGCGAAAATGTTTGACCGCATTAATAGCTGCCTGCTTGAGGAACGAGACCAGCAATCTTGAGTCTGGCCGGGCGCAGGTCGGGCCCGGCGTGACTCGGCCTGCGAGAGGTATCGCCTGAGGTCGGCGCGGGCACGTCTAACCGTGCGCACGGCTACCGCATGTGCCTCAGACGACCACAAATTGCTCGGCAAGCTCAGAAGTTTTGCGCCCTCGGCCCGGGTAGTTTCTCCTCCCTGGGAGATAACACCCATCGACAGCGCAGACACGGCCGCGTTGCCGGTCAAGGCGACAGAACGGGACAAGATGTCAGTAAGGTAACAACACTGATATATGTTACGTATCTTACTATATTGCGTTTAGCGTTTGGTGCTAGGCTGGACAAGCCAGGCATGCATGGGGTGCTTATTGACTTCACCAGACAGAGGTGCGAGCCGACGCCGACTAGCGTCAGTCCGGCCGGGGCCTGCGCGATGAACCCGTAATACGATGTGCTAGTATATAGTGGATCACAATTAATATTCTTTTGCAAGTATTTTAATATAGTACCGGTGTTTGAGTAAATATTGCGAAAACTCCGAACAGGAAATGGCATGCCAAAAGTAAATCCAGGCCTCGCTGACGTCATAGCGTTCGATACTGAGATCGCTGAACCCGACCGAAATGGCGGCTCACTTCGATACCGTGGTATTGATATCGAAAGCCTGGTGGGCAGGGTTTCCTACGGCGACGTGTGGGGTCTGCTTGTAGACGGCAACTTTGAGATCGGCCTCGCACCCGCTGAGCCTTTCCCGATCCCGGTGCACTCGGGCAACATTCGGGTCGACATCCAGGCCGCGGTCGCCATGATGGCCCCCTATTGGGGGTTGCGCCAGCTCATCGACATCGACGAGGCGCAAGCGCGCGAGGACCTCGCCAGGTCCTCGGTGATCATGCTCTCGTTCGTCGCCCAGGCCGCTCGCGGATCCAGCAAACCCGCGGTGCCGCAAAAACGCGTCGAAGAGACCTCGAATATCGTCGAGCGGTTCATGATCCGCTGGCAGGACGAGCCTGACCCGCGCCACGTACAGGCGATCGACCGCTACTGGATATCGGCGGCCGAGCATGGCATGAACGCCTCGACCTTCACCAGCCGCGTGGTGGCGAGCACCGGCGCCGACGTGTGCGCCTGCCTGTCCGCAGCGGTCGGGGCGATGTCGGGCCCGCTTCACGGCGGCGCACCGTCCCGCGCGCTGCACATGGTCGAGGCGGTAGAGCAGCAAGGCGACGCCCGTACTTATGTCAAGAGGTTGCTGGACAGCGGCCAGCGGCTGATGGGCTTCGGGCACCCGGTGTACCGGGCGGAAGACCCGAGGGCCCGGCTGCTCCGCGCCACGGCCAAAGAACTCGGCGCGCCGAGGTACGAGGTCGCGCTCGCGCTTGAGGAGGCCGCGCTGGCCGAACTGCACGAGCGCAAGCCCGAGCGGGTGCTAGCGACCAACGTCGAGTTCTGGGCGGCGATCGTGCTCGACTTCGCCGGGGTTCCCGCCGAGATGTTCACGGCAATGTTCACCTGCGCCCGGACGGCCGGCTGGAGTGCTCACATCCTCGAGCAGAAGCGCCTCGGCAAGCTGATCCGCCCGTCCGCCGAATACGTGGGCATAGGCCCGAGAGAGCCAACCGAGGTTCCCGGCTGGGACAAGGCCGTCGAGCGCCAGAAGGGGCGCATCTTCGTCTGACCGGCGTCTGGATGGCGGCACGGCGCCGCCGGTTTTCTTTCGGCCAGAAAATCACTGGCTGGGTTCGAGCAGCACCTTGACCGCACCACTCCGGCGCGCGTTCTTGATGGTCAGCACAGCCTCGGCCCACCGGTTGAGCGGGAACCGGTGGGTGATCACCGGGGTCAGGTCAAGGCCACCCGCGATGAAGTCGAAGTAGTGCAGCATGGCGTGCTTGGCGACGCCGCCGACCTCTTCGATACCGAACCCGTTCGAACCGATCACTTGAATTTCTTTGAAATAAAGCGGCGTCCACTCGAATCTCCTGGGCGGCTCGACGCCGGAGATGACCAGGGTCCCGCCCGTGCGCAGGAGCCTGAGCGAGGTCTCGACAGTCTGGGTGGAGCCGATCGTGTCGTAGACGACGGCCGGGCCGTCCTGCAGCCAGTCGCGCTTGCTCCACGGCCGCAAAGGAGTGGTGCCGACCCGGCCTGCGACCTGACCGACGAGTTCGTCCGGCACCGACGACAGGACCGCGTGCGCGCCGAACCTGGTCGCCAGTTCGCTCCTCGCGCCGCTCCGGGCGGCGGCCCACACCTCGGCGTCCGGATACAGGTGGCGGATCAGCGCGATCGCGGCGAACGCCAACGTGCCTGATCCGTAGACGAGGACCGCCTGACCCGGCTCTGGCGGCGCGAGCAGGATCGAGCGCAGCGAGACGCTCACCGGGTCGGCAAGCACGGCGGCCTCGTCGGACACCCCGGGCGGGATCGGAAAGAGCTGCGAGACGTGCGCGGCGAAGCGCTCGGCGTGCGCCCCAGCGGCACCCGCGCAGTTGCCGAGGTGAATCGAGACCGGCAAGCGGCCCGAGCGGAAGGAGCGGCACCAGGGGTAACGGCCGACCTGGCAGGCCTCGCACGGCGGGTCCACGCCGCGCGGTACGCACGACAGCCACGGGTTCAGCACGACCCGTTCGCCGGTGTCGGCGCGGCGCCCGACCGCCTCGTGACCGAGCACGTGCGGGAACGACACCAGCGCGGTGAGCGGGTTGTCCCGCGCTCCGTTCAGCATGATCTGCTTGACGTCGGAACCGCACAGGCCGGAGCACGCCGTTTCGACCCGGACCCAGTCGTCGGCGGGCAGGTGCGGCTCCGGGGCGTCCGCCAGGCGCACGGGTCCGAAGCGGGAGACGAAAGCTCGCCGGTCGACTCGCCCGCCAATAGCGGCGGCCGCCTCGCGGGCAAGACTGTGCCGGAACACCAGAGCCTGCACGGCAACCTTCTTTAGGCGGGGGACAGCGCAGGCCAACTTACCAATGGCAAGCACCCGGCCGCAGCGGTGGGAACCGTGACCGGGTGCCTGCGGTCGGCCCGCTAGCGCGGGCCTGGTCTGTTACTGATCGCAGCCGTTGTCAGTATCGCTCCACAGCGGCTGCATGGCGAACGTGCCGGTGTCGAACGAGATCGCCTGCAGGTTCATCCAGGCGCACAGGTCGCCGATCTCTTCGCCGTTGGACGAGTCGGTCCAGCCGGATGGCGGCACCGGATCGGTCACGGCTTCGGCGTACTCGTGACCGCCGACGATGCTGAACCCGTCGAGTTGGCTCTGCACTGAGTCAGCACCGCAGCTGAACCCGGCGTCGAGCACGTAGGGCATGTTGGTGTAGGCGGACGTGCCGTTCCAGTCGTGGTAGGCGCAGAATCCGGTGTTGGGGAACCCGTCCGGGCTGGTCCCGCTCGGACTGACCACGAAGATGTCCACGTCCGGACCCGAGACACCGAACACGGACGCGGCGTTCTGCGCCTCGGCCGCGATATCGGCCGCTGACGCCGACGACGGCGCGGCAGCCGAATCGTCGACCCAGGTACCGCCGAGCACCGATCCGCTCAAGGTGACCGGGTTCCCGCTGCCGTCGGTGTACTGGGTCATCGTGGTCGACCAGTTGTCGCTGCCGTCGCCGAGCCCGCTGAACAGGCTCTGCAGGTACGACTCGACGCCGTTGCTGTCGCTGTCCCACTGACTGCCCCAGAAGTCCAGGAACACCACTGGGTTGGTGGCGACCGCGCCGCCGCCGTAGGTCAGCGCCCCAGACACCTGTGGCTGGTTGGGCTGGTTGGTGCGGCAGGACCGGCCGACGGGTTGGTTCATTGCCATCTTGTGACCGCGCATCGGCACAATGCCGAACCGGCCGAGCATGTGCACGTGGAACACCCGGCCGTGCAGGTGCACCGTCGCGCTGACGCCGCATGAACGGTGTGTCTGAGAGTGGCCGCTCGCCTGGGCAGGCGCGGCCGCGGCAGGCGCGACCGCCATCGCGGCGGATAAGAGGATGGCCGCCGAGGCGGTCATCGCGAGTCGGGTGGGATTCAACTCGCTTCTCCTTTCTAGATTGTCCCACGCGAGCTACCGTTGCCGTCCGATATGAAACTGCCGGAAAGGTTACTTTTTTATAACCACAGAATGACGCCCATCCTTACTCACTTTGCGAATCTCAATGTCAGCGAATAGCCATTAGGTCGTCCGGCTGCGGGTTCGTCGTCGGATGTCGGCGCCTGGCCCTAGCCTGGAGAGCGCGGATCTGGGTGAGGATGGGAGGTTCGATGGCTGATGCCGATGACGTGCGGCGGCTCGCGCTGGCGCTGCCTGGGGTCGAGGAGATCGACAGCGACGGGTTCGATTTCCGGGTTGGCGGCAAGGGGTTCGTGTGGTCCTATCCTGAGCGCCTGCCCGGGAAGCCTCGGGTGATCAGGACCGACATCGCGGTGCTGTTCGTCGGCGACGAGGCCGAGAAGCAGGCGCTCGTGCACGGCGAGCCCGACGCCTTTTTCACCACGCCTGGCTACGACGACTGGCCGCTGGTGATGCTGCGGCTTCCCGAGGTTGACGTCGAGCGCCTAGCCGAGCTTGTCACCGACGCGTGGCGGATGCGCGCACCACGGGAGCTGGCCGACGAGCTAGCCGACCACGGCTGACCGGGCGAAGGTATCGAGGGCGGCCGCGAGTTCTCGTCGGGAGGAGATCATTGTCAGGTGCCTGCCGGGAATCGTGACCGGGGACGGGGCGCCGATCCGGACGGCGGTCGCCCGAGCATCCGAGGAGCTCATCTGCGGGTCATCCCGACCGTAGATCACTGCCTTGGGCACGGCGACGGCACGGAGCGCGCGAAGCTGCGCGTCGCTCATGCTGGGGATCCCGTGCCGCAGGTTGTAGGCGACGACGTCGAGGAATCCGGGTTGCTCAAGTGGGCGACGCCAGGTCTGGACGCCTGCGGCGGAGAGCGGATGGCAGGCCGGACCGCACTGGGACTGGTAGATCTGCCCGATCAGCCAGCTTGAGCTGAGCACGAGCCGGACGAGCGTGGTCCGGTACGGGTTGATCAGCAGCCAGCCGATGACCGGCGGGAACGGCAGCGGGGTGGCGTCGCCATCGAGGAATACGATCCCGGCCGCGGCATCGCGATCCAGCAGCACGGCCATCCCGACCACGGCCGCGCCACTCGAATGACCGACGAGGACAGGGGCGTTTGGGCCGGTCAGGTGCATGGCGCGGAGGAACGCCAGCACCTGCGCGGCCAGATGGCTGGCGTCGAACGGCGAGTTGGTCGCGCTGTAGCCCGTGCCGGTCAGGTCGATCGCGAACACACGATGATGCCGACCGAGCACCGGGCCGAGCGCGGCGAAGGTATCGGCGGTTTCGAACGCGCCGGGCACGAGCACGATCGGGGAACCGCTGCTCCCCCACGCCAGGTACCGGGTGTCGAAGCCGCCGGAGTCGATCAGAGCCAGCCCGGCCGGGCGGCCCGCGGCGCCGTCAGTGGCCAGGTTGTAGGTGAGGCTCGCCACGGTCAGCGCGACCACAATCACGATCAGCGCGAGGACCGCGCGCCGGAGCAGGCGCCGGATGACGCCCGCAGGCCGTCGCGACGGGATTGGTTCTGCCACCCGGAGGTCAGCTTCCGATCGGCCGCGCCGCCGCGGCACCGTCGAGCATGGTTTCAGCGACGAGGTTGTAGGCCAGCGCCCACGCTTCGCGGGTCGGCTCGTCGAAGTCGTCGCCTAGCACTGCCGCGAGCGGCAGTTCCATATCCGCCAGCGTGGCGTCAAGGTGACCAGCGGTCCGATCGAAAAGCGCATCGGTGATTCCCAGATGGCCGTGGGCCTGGCCGAGGTCAGGACCGTGGTAGCGCTCAGGACCGCCCAGCGCCTCACCAAGTACGGTGACGACGAACCGTCGGTGCTTGAGGTCGGCCCCATCAGGGAAGTACGGCGCGAGCACGGGGTCATCAAGCAGCCGGGCGAAGAACTGATCGACGGCAACGACGAGCGAGGCGCGACCACCGATCACGTAGTAGAGGCTAATCTCCACGGTCGAGGCGTGGCTGGGGAAGTCGGTGCAGAGCGTCATGGTTGGTCTCCTTGGAGTGATTGACTACCGTGACGATCCCGTAGCTCCCCGGGCTGACGCCTGAGCAACAAGTACTCATCTCGCGCCAGCGCGTTGCTTAGCGCTTAGCTGCCCAGCGATCCGCCTCCTTCGGGGTGAGTTGTTATCCTGACCAGCCGGTCAGGTGCCGTGACTTCTGTCCGGGCGGGATCCGCCACGCCGACCGGTGACGGCGAGCCTCCACGATCATGGAACCGCCGTTTCCGCGGAATCCCAGCCGCGATATACGACAGCCAGGCTCCACGATCATGACCCAAAGCATGATCACGGAACCAAAACCGCGACATGACGATGCGGTGGCCGAACGAGAAATCCGGTTCGGCCACCGCATCGCTGGCGTGGTTGAGGCACAGGGCCGCAGGTCACCATCATCTTTATGAAATTCTCCGAACGGCGGGACGTCCGTCGGGGTCGACGTACGTGCCGTCGTGCCTGGACCGACTGGCTCAAAGGGTCTTGAGGTGGCCTACCGCTGACATCTAGGGGTGCTGTCACGCCGTATCGTCACTGGGCGTCCACGGCGCGCGCCTAGCCGAGGGCCGGCGGCGTCGCCGGACAGCACTTGGCACCTGGTGGATCAGAAACCTTGTCGATCAGCGGGATAAGCCACACGATCACGCTCGCACGGTCGTGACCTTTGGCCCCGGCCCCTCGTGTCAAGCAGGGGCGTTGTCGGCCAGGCAGGCGGTACGGGGTAATGCCGAGGATGAGTACATCCACGGCCTCTTGGGGGTGTTCGTGTACATCCACGGCCCGCTGATCATGGTCGTGTACATCCACGGCCTCTCGGGGGTGACCGTGTACATCCACGGCCTGGAGATCTTGGCGGCGAACATCCAGGGCCCGCTAATGCCTGGGCTCGAGTACATCCACGGCCGTTTGTTGGTGGGGGTTACATACATCCATGGCCGGCCGACGGTCTTGCAGGCTCTTGTCAGCACGACACTCGAATGAGCGTAGCCGCTACTGACGTGACCCGGCGACGCCGTTGCCACGGTACCGAGCGCAACTAATACGAGGGACGGTAGAAGAATCCCGCGTATTGCCCGGGTGCGAACCGTTTCCGCTGACAGGTTGCGGCGAGCGCCGCTCGTCGGTCCGACGGTCCGCGTGATCACATACCTTAACGATCTAGCAGTCTCCATCGAGACGGTCTCCTCATGGGTGACTTGTCATCAAATCCTCCAAGACCGAGAAGCTACACCGGCACCAAGAGATCAGTCCGGCATTTGCATCGATCCGTGCGGTGCAACTTTCAGGTGAACTCGCATTGTTCATACGCGCGTTGCCCCGTCGGTCGGGCGCGCTTCAAACTCGCGCCGCTGCCGCCGCACGGATCTCAGGAATCCTCCGGCCAGCGGACCACTCCGATCGACGGGCACCTTGATATCGCCTGAGCAGCATCAACGCCACATCGACGCGGCGGTGGCAGCTCGCCGTGAAGCCGTTGACGGGAGCCGACCAGGCGTCCGAAGGCCAGTCTCCGCGGCCGCGCCAACGCCGGCCAAGCACCCGGAGCCCAGCGGCGCCCGATCATGGCCAGATCACGCACCGATCATCTGCTGATCAGGGCCCGCAACGGCCTTCCGGGATCAGTTCGGGACCGACGAGCACGGAACGGCGGCACCCAAGGGCGGGGCCAAGCGCCGGGGATCATGCCTCAACCACCACCACAAAACCCGGCCGTCACACTGCCAGACCCGCGCGCTAGGCCCCAGCCGCCACCCGGTCGGAGTAGCCGATAGCGCCCCTGAACAGCGTGGACCCCGAGCTGTCGCTAGAGCGGCACCGCGGGCCCCTAGCTGTCGCAACGGGCATTGCGAGGCGGGCCGGCGAGGCGTCCCAGCAATTTACAATGCAACTTTCACTAACTGACGAAATGCAATCAATCACCCGTTCTTGCTATTCTTACAGGTTTCATGTGAGAGTTGCCTATGACCGGGTATTAACGGGCCAGAATGATTCCGCGGTTCCCTTTCGGGCACCAACGGCGAGCTTGCCCGTAGGCCGAAGAAGAAATGCTGGCGATCATGGAATTTCGGGTCCTCGGGCCGACTGAGCTATGGTCGGCCGGGCAGCAAGCTGACCTCGGCGCGGCCAGGGAGCGTAGCGTCCTGGCAATACTTCTGCTGTCGCCGCGCACGATCGTGCCAGGCTGACGCGCTCATCGATCGGCTGTGGGGCACCAGACCTCCATCCAAGGCCCGGGAGAGCCTCACGGTCTATGTCGCGAGGCTGCGGGCCTCGCTCCGGCAGGCCGCGGAAGCCGCGGACGACAACGTCAGGCTGGCTGGGCGCGCCAGCGGCTACGTGCTCGATGTCGATCCCGAGTCAGTCGACTTGCATCAGTTCCGTCGCCTGAGGCGACAGGCGGACGCGCTGGTCGGCAGTGGCGACTACGACCACGCGGCCAGTTTGCTGCGCGACGCGGACGCGCTGTGGCGCGGTCAGGCGCTGGCCGGAATACGCGGTGACTGGGTCACGCGGATGCGCCACAGCCTCGAAGAGGAACGCCGGGCGGCCATTCTTGAGCGTGTCGAATGTGAATTGGAGCTCGGTCGGCAGGCGGACCTCGTGGGTGAACTGCAAGGTCTGATGGCCCAGTACCCGCTTGATGAAACTTTCATCGCACACCAGATGACCGCGCTTTACTGGAGCGGCCGGCCGGGTGACGCGCTGAGCCTTTACCGGGAAACGCGCAATCGCCTCGTCGATGAGCAGGGCGCCGAACCAGGTCCGGTGCTCACCGAACTTCACCAGCGCATCTTGCGCCGCGACCCGCAACTGGACGTCAGGCTCGCTAGCCGACGTCACGACCAGGCCTCGCAACTCGACACGCTGCCGCCGCAAGCCAGGGAGTTCGTCGGCCGGACCGATGAACTCGCAGCTCTGACCAGGGAGCCCGGTGACAGTCCGCGAGTCAGCGTAATCGAAGGCATGCCCGGTGTGGGCAAGACCGCGCTCGCGGTCCGAGCCGCCCGCATGATCGCTGATCAGTACCCGGACGGGACGTTCTACCTCAGCTTCCACACCCACGATCCGAGGTCCCCGGCCCTCGACCCGGCCGATGCCCTGCACCGCCTGCTCAGGATGCTGAACGTGCCGGCGACGCAGATTCCTGACACGGTCGGTGAGCGCGCCGCGCTCTGGCGGGCCCAGCTCAGCAGGCGGCGCGCCGTGGTGATTCTGGACGACGCCGCCAGGCATGACCAGATCCGCCCGCTGCTGCCGTCATCGGGCCACTGCCTGGTGCTGATCACCGCCCGGCGCAGGCTGCCCGATCTCGAGGGCGCCCGAGTGCTGAACCTCGATGTGCTGCCGATCAGCGACGCCATCGCGCTGTTCACCGACATCGCCGGGTCATGCGCGGCCGGGCACGCCGATGAGGTCGCCACCGCCGTGCGACTGTGCGGCCAGTTGCCGCTCGCCATCCAGCTAGCGGCGGGAAGGCTGGCTCAGGGCCACCCGCACCGGCTCGCCGACCTGGTCGAAGAACTGTCCCACCCGCCGGCCAGGCTGGGCAGCACCGGCCCGGCCAGCCCTGAGGTGATGTCCGCGTTCGACCTGTCCTACCGCGCTCTCGAACCTGATCATCAGAGGTTCTTCAGGCGGCTAGGGGTTAACCCCTGCTCCGACGTCAGCCTGCAGGGCGCGGCGGCGCTGGGCGGCGGCACCCTCGCCGAGGCGGAAAAGGCGATCGCCGCGCTACTCGATCATCACCTGCTGGTCCGAGCGCCGGCTGGGCAGTTCCGCTTCCACGACCTGATCCGGGGCTATGCCGCCGTCCGAGCCGTGCGCGACGACCCGGCCACCGAGCAACGGCAGGCGGTCGGCAGGCTGCTGGACTACTACCTGTACACGGCCGATCAAGCTGACCGAGTGCTGCACCCATTCAGGAACCGGATACCCGTGCCGGTCAGCTACCCGCCTGCGACGAGCCCAGTGCTAGGCACCCCAGAGGACGCGGCTAGCTGGCTTGAGCTTGAGTGGCGCAACATCCTGCAAGCCGCGCAGTACGCGGGCAGGCACGAGTGGAAGCGGCAATGCGCCGACCTCACCCACGTGCTGATCGGTTTCGTCGAGATCAAGGGCTGCTGGGACGAGGCGATCGCCGCCCAGACGCTTGCTCTGCAGGCGTGCCGCGATCTGGCCGATCCCGCCCGGTTCGCGCGGGCGTCACTCGAGCTCAGCGTGGTCAGCCAACAAGCGGGTCGTCACGAAGAGACGCTTACCCTCGCCGAGGAAGCCGCGGCGATCTACCAGTCGCTCGCCGACCAGCGCGGCCTGGCCGAGGCCTTCGACCAGATCGGCCTGGCCAACCAGCGGGCCGCCCGTTCCCGCGAGGCGCTGGCGTACTTCCACGAGGCGCGGACCTTGTACAGCAACGTCGCCGACACCCACGGCATGGCGACCGCGCTCAGCCACACCGGAATCGCGTGCTGGCACCTCGGCCACTACCCGGACGCGCTGACTCACCTGAGCGAAGCGCTTTCGCTCTACCGCGACGTCGGCGACAAGCGCGGTGAAGCGAAGATGCTTAACAACCTCGGAAAGATGCAGCTGCATTGCGGCTATCACCGGGAGGCGCTGGAAAGTTTCGAACGGTCACTGGAAATTTTCAGTGAAATCGGCGGCGCGCAGAACCAGGCGATCCTGTATCACAATATCGGCAGCGTGCATCATTACAAGGGCAGCTACGAAAATGGGCTTGCCGCCTACCGGCGCGCGCTGGCCATCTACCGGGACATCGGCGATCTGCCCGACGAGGCCGACGTGCTCAACGACATCGGCGCCATTTACCAATGTGCGGAATGCTATGAAGAGGCGCTGATCCACTACCAGAAGGCACGCGCGATCGCCGAAGAGATCGGGAACGTGTCTGAGCAGGTCATCGCCCTGCGCGGACTGGCTGACGTACGACGTGGGTCGGGCCGGTTCGGCGACGCATTCGACAACTATCACACCGCCCTGCGGCTGGCCAGAGAGATCGGCGACCCTTACGAGGAAGCCAAGGTACTCGAAGGAATCGCCGAGGCCACGCTCAGCACGCAGAAACCTTACGCGGCTCGCATCATATTCAGGCAAGCGCTCGACATCTTCGAGCGGCTCGGCGTGCCCGAGGCCGAGTCGGCACGGATAAGGATGGAGACCACCGAGCCCGCGCTGGGCCAGGCGTACCTCATTATCCGTGTGCTAAATTTGCGCCTCTAGAAGCTGTTTGACCTGGGCTGCAAGGCAGCCATCAAGGCGCTTGCAATGTGGCCGTCAAGTCCGCCAAGCCATCCTGATAGTGCCCGCATCGGGCTACCCGAGGGAGGCGTCCGTGGGCCGAAACCAGGGCCGAACTATTCCCGACTCGCGCTGGCGGGTTCCTCCGCCTAGCTGCCCTTTTGACGAGATAGCTTATGACCTGGGCGAACTGCCTGATGATTGTCTGCCGGGCGGCGACCCGTTCGCCGTCGACAACCTCCTGGTCAGCGCCGAACGCTTCATCACGCAGTTCTACCGCGAGAATCACGGCGGAGCCGCGGACCGGCGAATGCGGCAGATCCGCCGCGAAGTTGACGCGTCGGGTACCTACCGGCACACGCCGACAGAACTCGAATTCGGCGCCCAGGTCGCCTGGCGCAACAGCGCGCGCTGCATCGGCCGGCTGTACTGGCGAAGCCTGCAGGTGCGCGACCGGCGTGAGGTCACGTCCGCGCCGGAGATCGCCGCTGAATCGATCGAGCACCTCCGCGAAGCGACCAACGGCGGCCGGATCAGGCCGATGATCACCGTGTTCGCGCCGGACACCCCAGAGCGGCCCGGCCCGCGTATCCTCAGCTCCCAGCTCGTCAGGTACGCCGGTCACCACGGCGATCACGACGCGGTAATCGGGGACCCGGCCAACGTGGACATCACCCGTCTTGCCCGCGGTCTCGGCTGGGCTGGCGGCCATCCTGCCGGTCGGTTCGACGTGCTGCCACTGGTGGTTCAGGAGGCGGGCCAGCCGGTCACGCTGCACGAGCTTCCCAAAGACGCGGTGCTTGAGGTGGACATCAGCCATCCGGAGTTCGGCTGGTTCGCGGACCTCGGGCTGCGCTGGCACGCGGTCCCTGTGATCGCCGACATGTACCTGGAGATCGGCGGCGTGTGCTACCCCGCCGCGCCGTTCAACGGCTGGTACATGGGCACCGAGATCGGATCGCGCAACTTCGGCGACCCGGGCCGTTACGACCAGTTGCCGGTGATCGCGCGCCATCTCGGGCTGTGCATGGCCAGCGACCGGACCTTGTGGAAAGACAAGGCGATCACCGAGCTTAACGTCGCTGTGCTGGACTCATTCAGCGCCGCTGGCGTCACGATCACCGACCACCACACTGAGTCCGATCGCTTCCTACGGCACCTGGAGCGTGAAGAAAGGCACGGCCGGACCTGCCCGGCCGACTGGACCTGGATCGTGCCACCAGCCGCGTCCTCGGCTACGCCGGTCTTCCACCGGTATTACCAGGATTTCGACCAGACGCCGAACTTCTACCGCCACCCGGTGCCCGCCGTCGTCAAGTCCGCCTGATCCGGCTGGGGTGTCCTGCTACCCGGTACCGGGTAGCAGGGTGGCCACACGATCGTCTCGAAGCCCGCGCGTCGCGAGTACCGAGGCATGAAGCACGACGCCATTGTTTGGCCTTCGGGGTTGGCGCGTCGCTGATGACCAGGACCTACCGGTCGACTCCTCCTGATCCGGGCCTGTACCGCGCTTTTTTCTTCGCCCCTTTGATCCTGATCGAGATCACGAGCCTGTCGCTGCTCTCACTGTCCCCGATGGCCCGGCTGGGGAGATCCGGCCCAGTCCCCGTCACACTCAACGTGATTTCCAAGATCCTGGCCTTGGTCACGACCCTCACCCTGTTCCTTCCGCAGCGCCAGACCAGGCACGCAAACCGGCTACGGGGTAGCTGACAGCGACGTGCTCGGCTCGGGAGCGGGCCTGCGGGCAACACCTTTGCTGGCAGCGACCCCGAAGTAGTCACCGCCCTTGTGCCGAGGATTGTCGGTGCCCCAGTGCCGGACTCTCGACTGTGGCACCAGCAAGGGAATGTGCTTGGAACAGTGGATGTAGGCCTCGGTAACGTGGATCATCACCCACTGCACCGGCCGCCGGCCCGGGTTATCGGCCTGCGGAATGTCCAGATCGAACTCCTGCATGTGCAGCGGCGGGACGATGCTGACGTCGCCGTTCACGTGCAGCCCGATCAGGTCCTTGGTGAAGTCGATGAACAGGATGCCGACGTGCGCGTTCTCCAGCATGTTGCCGAGGCTGGCCATCACGCCGTTGCCGCGGTAGTCCGGGTAGGCGATCGTATGATCGTCGAGAACCCTGATGAAGCCAGGCGGACCAGCGCGGAAGCTGCAGTCGCAGTCCCCTCCACTGTCGCTGGTCGCGATGAACGCCATCTCCATGCGCTGGATGAATTCCTTCATGACCGGCGTGAGGTAGTCGGTGACCTGATTCCGGTAGAACTGCTGGGCTCGCTGCGAGGTGCCGAATCGCTCCTGGAGGATCCGCTCGCCAGCCGAGCCGGCTTCCTGCGACCGATCCTGGCGCTTCCGGGTCGGCATGAACGCCCGGGCCGCCATTCCTAGCATCGTCATCGCCCGTTCCTCCCCGATCTGTTCAGGCCACTTGCTGACCAGCACGGTGTGCGTCAACACAAGCGTGGGCTACAGACCAGGACGGTTTTATTGCAGCGAGCTTGACGGCTGCCTTGCTAGGTGTCGGCCACTGCGGAATCGGGCCTTGAACCCTCCGCAGCAGCCGCAGGGCCGCCGAGGACCCGAGGACTGTGCCCGCGCCAAACAAGATCCCGGCGACCAGCACGCCAGCCCCGGCCGCGGCGACCGATGCGACGGTCACGTTCGGCGCGACCCGGGTCTCGGTGTCGGCTGCTGATGCTGGGACGTGCGGGGGCACGGCGGCGTGCGCGGGAACGGTGGCGTGCGCCGGTCCGGCGGCGTGCGCCGGTCCGGGCTGGGCCTTGGTCGGCTTGACTGGCTTGGGCTTGGGGACCTGCGCGGTTCCGGGGACCGGACGGGGCACGTGGTGGACGGTGACGGCCCGGGAGGTGAACTTCTTGGCAAGCTCCGGGTTGGCCCAGGCGATGATCTACAGTCGGCCGAGGTCAGCGAGCTGGGCAAACCCGCTGTCATGGGAGGCGACGACGAAGCGGGTGCAGCCGCCGCGGGCCAGCCGCCCGGCCTCATCTAGCAGTGCGTTGTCGGCGGCGTTCTTGTCGCCAGTGACGGTCAGCAGCTTGATCTTGCGGTCTTTGAGGGCCTGCGTCCCGGCCGGGGTGATCCTGGTTCCGGCGCACGCGGCCACTGTTGGGATACCGGTCCCGGCCGATCATGTTCTCCAAGTCGATCAGCAGGACGGCGTCGGCGGGCACCGTCACCGCCCAGCTTGCCCGCTCGCCAGCCGCAGCCTAGCTGTCCTGTGGTGGGCATTCCCGTATACACGCATGCACGGTATCTTGCCGTGCCGTGCACTACTCCGACGCTGGTTTCACCGGACGTGCGGTACGTCCGGCGCATGCTCATCGGGCCGACCGCTCACGACGGTCGCCCGATCGGTGATCTCCATAACCCTGCAACTGTCGCGCCTCAGGCAATGTGCTGGCAGCCTGTTCGATCTGTGTGGCCGTGAGAATTCGGTGGGCGCGGGGGTGGCGGGCCACCGAGGTTATGCAAGGCGAGGGCGTCTTCGTCGTCGCTGGCGAAAGCCAGCGATCTGCACGCTGCGATGGCAATGGAAGCTGATTCGCCAGCGTCGAGCCGTCTGGACTTGGCGCCCAGCGACTGGCGCCAGGCCCGGTCCTCTGATCCAGGCCGTGGACGGTTGCTACCGCACGGCTTGCCAAGCCGGAGCCAGGGTCGGCCTGATCGGCTTGGCGCTGCAGCGCAGCGCGGATACTGCGCATCTCACTCGGATCGCCCGGATGCTGCCTGTGTACGCCGTCGGCGACGAGGATCGTCCCGCTGCATACCTTGAGCAGTTGGTGGGTCCAGCCGATAACGGCAAAACTTCGCGCGACCGACGCATCGACCAGCATCGCGAGATGCTCACCGCTCGCGGTGGGCGAACGCGGCGTCCTCAAGATCCTGTTGTGCTCGCCGCTCGTCTTCCGCGGGGCGGGGGTGGGTGGCAAGCTGGCGGATTTCCTCAGTGCTCGTGCCGAGGATCTCCGCTGCGTCGCCGGGGGTGATGACAGAGCGTTCTAGCGCTGCGTGCACGAGCAGCATGACCCGGGTTGGCTGCGCCGCCAGAGGGTGCAGGTCATAGCTACCCATGTCGGCGGGATGCACCCGATAGCCGAGTGCTTGTGCAAGACGGCTTGGCGAAGTCTCGCCCAAGGCCTCATAAGCTTCTTGGCCGATCAGCTTCTCCTGTAGAAGCCGCACCCGAATCGTGGCGAAGCTCACCCCGAAGTGCCTTTGCAGGTGCACGACCACCGCAGGGCTCGCCAGGTCGTCGAACGGCCCGAGTTCACCGGTCACCCGCCGCAGTTCGTCGCCCGGCACCAGGAACTCGCCGGCGAAAGCGTCCGCGAACCGCTCTCGGCCGTGATCACCGCCGGGCATCGATACCACGACGTCTGAGCCATGTGAGTGGAAATAGGCATGGGCAAGCTCATGAGCCAGGGTGAACACCTGTCGGCCTAGCGTCATCTGGGAGTTGACCACGATGCAGAACCCCGCCTGCGGGTGGTTATAGAAGAACCCGGACGGCGCATCGCACAAGTCCTCGCCCAGCGGGAGGCGCCAGATGAGCACGTGCTCGCCGAGTACCTGGAACGGGTCACCCAGTGTCCCGCCACCCAGATCGAGCTGACGCCGCAGCTGGCGGGCTGCCCAGGCGGCTTCCTTCGCGCTGGCGGCACGGGCCGGCGCCAACGGGCTGTGGCCTGGACCCGGCAGCGCCGTGCTCATCTCTCCGGCCAGCTCAACGTACTCACCCAAGCGCTGCTCGAACAACCGCAACCCCGCCTGGGCGCGTTCGCCCAGATCGCGAGGGGCAGCACGGAACAGTAGCCCGCTCACATCGATCCCCGAGTCCGGTTCCTCACCGGCCAGCAGCGACTCAAGCAACGTGCCGTACAAACGTGCCAGGGCCGCTGCCACGTTAAGCGGCACCTGCCGGCGACCCGTCTCGTAATAGGCCAGCAGTACCCGGTTGATCCCCAGGGCATCAGCCGCCGCCGCCTGTGACAGCGCGGCCCGTTCCCTGCTTGCACGCAACGCGGTTCCGATGGAATCCAGCGCCGACCCCTTACTGTTACAATTCGTCGTTCTACACAAATAAATGTAACACCAAGTCGTCCTCACCGTCCAGACGACTCGATGTCCAAGGGTGGGGTGTACGGCATCAGATGAGGTCCTCAAGCGCTTCACGGCATTCTTCGCGACGGTCGCGCCATCGGGGAGCTAGCCGAAGCCTCGCACGCACGGGACCCGCCAGCAGGCCGAGCACGCGGACCGCAGGCAGTGGTCCTGCGCGTCGCACACGCAGGGGGCGTGCCGTTCGACGCACTCGAATGGCAGCCCGTGACCGTGCCGGTCGACGGGAGGCACCAGGCTCCAGCCCGCCAGCCAGACGAAGGTCTCCATGATCGCTTCCATCCTCGCCGCGACGACGGTCTCGCCGGTCTGCCTGGCGTGTCCCAGCGCCACCATCGCGTGCTGGACGTCAAGGGACACCTGATACAGCGACGGCTTGCGAGCGAGGACCGGTAATCCGGTCACCGGGCTTTCGGCCGAAACACCGCACACCCAATCGAGCAGCTGCACCACGCCGTTCGCCCACTCGGTGCCGACCTGCGCTCCCCCGTTGCTGAACTCGTCGGGCCGAGGAGTGCGCCATTGCCCGAGCATCGCCCACGAATGCACGTCATTGATCAGCGTCCACGGGTACGGCACCGGGGCGCCTTCAGCGGCATACCGGTGCTTAGCGGCGCTGTTGAACAACGGCAGTGCGCCGAAGTCACCGGCGAGCCAGTGCAGGACGGCTCTGGCGCACATGATCTGATCGCCAGGATCGGCCTCGGCGCTGCCATGTTCGGGCTGCGCGTCGGCTTCTACGAGTAACTCGCGGCGGCTGGGTGACCGCCCTGGCGCTTGGTTCAGCGTGATCGGTGACGGGCATCCTCCGGACAGCGCCCAGCGCCAAGCCAGGGCTGTGCGCCCGATAGCGCCTTGCTCGCCGAGGCTGCGGGCAAAGACCGACCACAGAGTGGCCGGAGGCTGGCTAACCGCCTCCGGCAACTGGTCAAGCATCTGTATAACGCCCACGAGTCCGCAGAATAGCCGGATTCCAGCTACCCCGCAGGATTGTCACAGGACTGCCTGGTGTCACACCCGACAGATGGCCAACAGCGCCGGGAAGCGACTCGGCCGCAGGCGCGTTGTCCCGCATATGCGAGTGGAGATCTGGTCTGACGTCGTGTGCCCGTGGTGCTATCTCGGCCAGAGGCGGTTCGAGCGGGCGCTCGACTCGTTCGCCCATCGAGACGAGGTCGAAGTCACCTACCGGTCGTTCGAGCTAGATCCGTCGGCGCCAACGGACAGGACGACCCCGACGGCGACGATGCTGGCCAGCAAGTACGGCATGACCGCCGAGCAGGCCGCCGACGCACAACGGCAGATGGAGCAACGGGCAGCGCAGGACGGTCTCACCTTCCGGATGGGCGGGTTGCGCAGCGGCAACACCAGGGACGCGCACCGATTGCTGCATCTGGCCAAGGATGTCGGCCGGCAAGAAGAGCTGATGGAGCGGCTGCACCGCGGCTATTTCACCGACCAGATGTCGATCTTTGACCACGCGGCGCTCACCGAACTCGCCGTTGACGCCGGGCTGGACAGCGACGACGTGGCCAAGGTGCTGGCCAGCGAGAAGTACGAGCCTGCGGTCGAAACCGACGAGGCCATGGCCCAGACGCTGGGCGTCACCGGAGTTCCGTTCTTTGTCATCGACCGCCGCTACGCCTTCTCAGGCGCCCAGCCGGCCGAGGCCATGAGCCAGCTTCTCGACGAGGTGTGGGCGCAGGAGCACGTTCAGGGGCCTACTGGATAGAGGCGATCAGCACCCGCGAATTTTCTGATAAAGGTTTGTGAGCCATTTCGTGGAGGTGCCGTGACGCAAGAATCGCAGGGAGGCCGGCCCGGGGACGAGGCCCTGTCCGGGCTTGACACGACGGTGGCGCACCAGGCGCGGATCTACGACTACTGGCTGGGCGGGAAGGACAATTTCGAAGTCGACCGGGTGGCCGCCGAGCAGGCGATCGAGGCCTACCCGCCGATCTTGCGCGCGGTTCGCGCCCAGCGGGCGTTCCTGGCCCGGGTCGTGCGGTTCCCGGCCGAGCAGGGCGTGCGGCAGTTTCTGGACATTGGCACCGGCATCCCGACCGCCAACAATACCCACGAGGTCGCCCAGGGGGCCGCGCCGCACGCGCGGATCGTCTACGTCGACAACGACCATTGCAAGTCGGGTTGTGTGCACGCTTAGATCACCTACGTCCCGTACCGATACCTGACGTGCGTAGCCCCCATGCAAGCATGGGGGGCTACGTCCGCTGCGGTTGACCAGCAAGCGCTGGCTAGACTCGTAGCATGGACGTAATCAGGATGCTTGGCGTGGGTGACAGCCCGCTCTCCGTCTCGGATGTCTACGCGTCAGTGTGCGATGTTCCGTCAGCGGGGGGCATCGCCTTGTTCGTTGGCGTTGTCCGTGACGAGGATGGGGGCCGGGCAGTCACGGACTTGAGTTATTCGGCGCATCCGAGCGTTGAGACGCGACTGCGCGAGGTCGTTGACAAGGCGGTTGCCGAGTTTCCGATCAAGGCAGTTTCGGCCGTCCATCGTGTAGGTGATCTGAAGATCGGCGATATAGCAGTAATCGTCGCTGTGGCATGCCCGAAGCGCGGTGAAGCCTTCGATGCGTGCCGCATTATCGTCGACCAGATCAAGTTCACAGTGCCGATCTGGAAGAACCAGCACTTTGATGATGGCGACTCTCAATGGGTCGGGGCGGAAGGCTGACGATGCCTGAAGTTACGATACGGTATTGGGCGGCAGCCAAACAGGCGGCTGGTCTCGCAGAGGAAACAGTCAGCGCTAGCACGCTTTCTGGGGCGCTTGACGCGGTGCGGTCCATCCGGTCGAGCGATTCACGTTTTGCCGCTGTCATCGCTCGGTCGTCGTTTCTTATCGATGAGAAGCCTGTCGGGCAACGCGACGCGTCGAGCATCGTGCTACCGGAAGGTGCAGTCATCGAAGTGCTGCCCGCATTCGCTGGCGGTTAACCGGCCGGTGGCTGCTGCATCCCGAATTCATCGAAGAGTTCTCCTAGCTTCTCGTCGAATTCTTCCACCCGTCGGACGTTCGGGAACTTCCCGCTTATCGCCTTGTTTAGCTCTGTAGCGCGAATTAGTAGCGAAGGTCCCGACTTCCGTTCATACGCTAGCGCTCGGAATCCTGCTTCCAGAGCGCATCAAGTTCGTTACGTTCGGAATGAATTAGCCCGAGCGTAAGGTGTACGTCGGCTAGCCGCATGGGACTGCGCTCGATGATCCCATTAACTTCACATTCGTGGATGACTTCCAAGGCGAATTCCTCAGCTTTGTCATAGTTGCCGAGCCACTGATGGCACGATGCGACATAGAACGGAAACTTCGTGCGATCATAGACAAAGTGTCGAGGATAGTGCGTAGCGGGGAGCCGTTGAAGCAGGTTATAGCCTCTGTCAATGGCAGACTCCGCCGCGTGATGATTTCCTAGCTTCGACCATCCGCGAGCTTCCTGCATGATTAGCTGTACGATGGCGGAGTTCTCTCCGCCTATAGTCTGGGCTGCCTTGGCAATGCTAGTGACGTCACTATAGCGACCCTCGGTGAGCGCAAACCAAGCTTGCATTTCGTATGACCACGCCGATAGTTCGGAGTGACCGATTTCCTTGGCGAAGCGCAGGGTAGCTGCACGAGCCGTCTCGGCAGCTTCGCGCTGGTTTAGATCCCAGTCCACGCACGCAAGAAGTGCTGTAGCCCATCCGGATAGTGCAAGCAGTTCTTTGTGTTGCCCGAATGTCATCTTGCCTTGACGCTGGCGCATGATATGCCCATAGAACTGCTTGAGTTTGCGCTGCAACTCCCTTGCTGGCAGGCTTGGGTAATCGCGGCAAAGCTTGTCGAACATGGTATATAGGCTCTCGATCGTTCCCGGACCTATATCTGTTCTGTCGGCCTCCTGAATCATGAGCAAGATGTCGGCATCCTCACCAGAGTCAAACTCCTCAGCGACTTTCTGGCTCGATGGTGCGACCTCTGCGACAGCCGTTGTGCCCGACGATGTGAATACCGGAACCTGGCTTTCCCACGGACGGCGCTCTATACCGAGCATCGGTCCGGGGATATGCAATCCATCTGAAACACGCTCGAATATGTCAAGGCTCTGCGCTTGCCTCCTGCGCTTGATGTAAGCCTGCACCTGAGTGATGGTCATCTCGCAGCGGCGCGCTATGTGACTTACGCTAAAGCCGACCCCACCCCATTTCTCGGCGATGTTTAAAATCTCCCCCATGTCGCGGTCACGGCAGGCGGTTATGAAATCTTGCCGCTTGAGAACCTCGGCGGGCAAGTAGTCGCTCGGGCGATATCGGCTCATTAGCAGTCATTCCAGTTTCGCATATTGGTCGTCGAAATCTAAGTTACTGACGAGTTTAACTGGCGTGGGTACTCAGGTGTGTCCTGTTCTTGGGTAGCTGCGCTGTCCTTTTACCGGCCCGTTCGGGCGGGCACTCTCGTAGACAAGCACAGCTTACGGCGATGGGCAAGGAGCGACAGGCCAGGTAGCCGGGGGCTCGGCAGGAGATGGGGAGGTGACCACGATGGCGGAACATGCGGGCATTGGCAGAACATCGGTTGGGGCGCGCGTGACTGCGCGCAAGGCGACGCCGGAAGGCTCGACCGTCGATCAGGTGCCGCGTGGCGTTGACACAGCCACGCCGAATGTCGCCAGGATCTACGACTACCTTCTCAACGGCAAGGACAATTTTGCCGCCGATAGAGAGGCTGCCGAGCAGCTAATCCGGCTGGTGCCTGAGGCTGCCGTGGCCGCTCGGGACAACAGGGCCTTTCTGCAGCGTGCGGTCAAGTTCCTTGCCGCAGAAGCAGGCATCGACCAGTACATCGATATCGGCACGGGTCTGCCGACGCGCGGCAATGTGCATGAGATTGCGCAGCGTTGGCAGCCTAGATCGCGAGTGCTCTACGTTGACAACGATGCCGTGGTGGTAGCACATGCTCAGGCGTTGCTTGCGGATAACTTGACTGCGGTCGCAATCAGCCGTGACCTCCGCAATCCCCGCACGATTCTCGATCATCCGGCGCTTCAGGCGCTAATCAACTTTGACGAGCCAGTAGCTGTTCTTCTCGTTGCAGTCTTGCACTTCATTTCGGATGATGAAGGGCCTCACGAAGTCGTGCGGGAGATAATGCAAGCATTGCCTTCGGGCAGCTATCTAGTGATGTCCCACGTCACTGCCGATGACATAACGCCGACCATCGAGCAGAAGGTTCGTAAGCTCTATGACAGCGCGTCCGTTCCTGGCACGCCGCGAGCACGAGACGAAATAGCGAGATTTTTCGATGGTTGCGAGCTTCTTGAGCCCGGATTGGTCAGTGTCTCTTCATGGCGCAACGGACTCGCGATTGCCGAGTCTGGACGCGCCATATTCTACGCGGGCATAGGTATCAAGCCATGAAGACGGTGCGGTTCCTCTGCGGAGTCGGAAAGAAGTCATGAGAGCGGGCGACGAGGGGTGCATGGCCGCGCGGATGATGCATATCTTTCGTCAATGGCTTGTGTTCTGGAATTATTCCTCTGCCGAGTTCTGGGCCTATCCGTATTTCACGGCGCTGCCTGAGGCGGTGCTGCATGATGCTAACCCGGGCATTCTGGCCGGGAAAATGAGCCGATTGCAGCGTGCGGTCGCGGATGATTTGCTGAATAATTCAGGCGTTCTCGAACACGCTGACCAGAGTAATGCACCGACTGCAACGAGCAGGCCAGGACGGAGGTTGATCTGAGAAATGGTCTACGCGAGGTTAGGCGATCAGCAAAGGTCAGGTGAGGTGATGCGCGGTGCTTCCGATTCGGGCGGAGCGGAAAGGCCGGGGCTGGACGGTCCTCGCAATGGCCAGGAAGCTGCGTGATGCAGCCGACGACGCGAGGGATGTCCCGGACCTCGATGCGCTGCGTCATAATATCTTTCGCTGGGAAAGCGGCGGTTCTGGTGTCAGCGAGCGTACAGGTACCTTTACTGCCGCGTCTTCGGCCGCACCGAATTGGAATTGTTCGGCATCGAGCCGCCGGGCATTACTGGCGACGATAACGGGGAGGAGACGGAAATGCCATATGCCAGGACCAGCCTGCGCGGCGAGAAACGCAAGCTGCGCGAGCGGATGCGCGCGGCGGGACTTAACTGCCGGCAGATAGCCACCGAGTTTTCCCGCGTCTACGGGCTGCGCCCTCGCGCGGCATGGCGTGAAGCCTGCGGGTGGAGCCTGCAAGAGGCCGCCGATAACATCAACGCCTTCAAGAACAATACCGGCCTGGACCCTGGCGGGCTTTCCGGAATGACGCCAGCCCACTTGTGCGAGTACGAGAACTGGCCCGGTTACGGTGACACCCCGGCCGGCCGCAAGCCGAGTCCCTGCCTGATCACGGTGCTTGCCGGAATTTACGACTGCCAGGTCACCGACCTTATCGACCTCGCTGACCGGCGGCATCTCCCCAAAGCGGACCTCCTGATTATCGACACCTGCACGCCGCGTCCAGACTCGGCCATATCTCCAGCGGAATACGCGAACGCCGGCGGCAATTCCTATGTGGTTCTCGCGCTGCCGCGCGGCACGCAGCGAATTGTGATCGACGTAACCGGAGCGGACGCAGGCGAGGAAAGCGCGGTGCCACCGCCGGTGCGCGGCTACATGCTGGCAGGCGGGCAGCGATAGGGGGGACGATGACCGATCACGTGACTGAACAGCCCCAGGTTCTGGCCGAGGCCGAAGTGAGCCGCCGGATACTGCTGCTGGCTGAACTGCACGCCGCGCTGACGGCGCTGGGAGCGCGGTGCGTGATGGCCAGAAAACAGCGGCTCGTGCTGCGCTACAACCCCAGCCCGTCCGCGCCTTCAGGCCCGGTCGACCCGCAATTGCATATCTTCGCCGGCGATGGCACGGATATCGCGACCACGGACGGCGCGAGCTACAGCCTGGCCAGCGGCGGGCAGTACCCGGCCGGTGACCCTGCGGCGGCTGCCGCCGTGGTGGTCGCGCGGCTCGGGCGGGCCGGCGAGCGGTGATGGCGCTGGGGACGGTCCGGCCGTTGCGGGAATCCGGGGCTGAGAATGCTCGCACGGGGGAAGGAAGCACGGCCAGTGCGGCGGTACCCGGAAATGCGCCGGCTGCGGCAGGCCGCTGAGCCGCTATAACAACGAAGACCGCTGCTCGGCGTGCGCGAGCGGCGATGGCGGTGAACTCGGCGGGTGGCTCCGCGAGCAGCGCGAGGTGCGCGGCTGGGCGAGACCGGAGATGGCCCGCAGGCTTATCCAGGCCGGAAAGACGGCCGGCGATAAATCGCTTCCCGGCCCCGACAGCATGTGCCACAACCTGTACCGCTGGGAACGCGGCCTTGACAGCCCGTCCGAGCGCTACCGGCTCTACTACAGCCGCGCTCTGGGCATATCGCCCGGCCAGTTCGGCACGCATGCTGACGGCCCATGCCCCGATGACTTCACCGCAACCGCCGATATGGTGACGCGGCTGCTGCCGGTGCGGGTCACCCCCGGCGGCGAGGAACTGAAAGCCGCGATGGCGCGGCTCCGCGATCCTGCTCACCGCGATGAGCTGAGCTTCCTGCTCGGCTACGCAAGCGCCATGATGGCCGCTACCCAGCATCGCAACGGGACAAGCACAGACGCACGACCGGACCACCACGCCGCAGGCACAGCAGAAGAATAGCTTCACCGAAATCCCCGGCGATGAACAGAAAGGAAGGTGATCGCTGAACGACCCAGAACCTGTTTCCAGGCATGTTTTTCAGATCGTGGATTGCCTCATATGACGGGCCACCCTCAGCCCTCGAAGACATCGGGTGGCCCGCCAGGGAAACGACGTTCCCCGGATACAGATGGTATCCGGGGAACGTCGTGCTGTCTGCGTGCATATCAGGAAAGGAGCGGCGGAACCAGTACGGGGGAAGGAGGTGATGGCTGTGCGATCACGCCTGGATGGCTGCCGGGCGGGCCTGCTGTGCCCGTGCACGGCGATGTCCCGTGACGGCAGCGAGCCGTGCGGGAAGTGCGCGCGGCGGGCTCGCTGGTCGCGGCGCAAGGCGCGGCGCGGGTACGGCGACGCCTGCCGCTGATCCGGCGGGGGTGAACCCTGGTCTTGCGGAAGGGAGGTGATCAGGCTGGCAATCAGCATTTCAGTTGCGGGAATGCTGGGCGTGGCGGTTTTCCTGCTGTGCAGGTACGCGGGCTTGCGGATACTGCACGCCGTTGTGTGCGTGGTGCTGGGATTCTATCTCGCGTCATCGCCCATCGCACCGGAAATCGCTCGCATAACCGCGAGCTTGTTCCGCATGCTCTAAATCCCCGGGCTTGCGGACTGGAACAACATGGAAAGGAACGTAGTGACAATGCGGCGGTATCACATGGCGTGTCCCGCGCCGCGCGGCGCGGGACACGGGAAAGGAATTGCCCTTGACCATTCCCGGCGTTAGGAGGCCCTATGACGCAAACCCCCGGAACTATCCCCCAGACCGAAGAACTAAACGCAGAAATCACCAGGCTCCGGGCGAGGCTGGCCGCTGCCCGGCTGGAATCAGCTAACCGGCTCGCCGCGATCCGCGCCGCACTCGGCGCAGCCAGGGAAGGCGAGCCGGACCCCCTCGCATACCTGCGCGACCAGATCGCGGAAGAGACCACTGCCGCCGGCCTTGCGAGCGGCCTGTGATAAGCCGCGACCCATACCGCCACTACCAGCGCCATTCCCGGTATGCGCGCCGTTCGCTGCGGCGCGGCGGATATCCTGTGATGTTCATCGGCACCGGAGAGCCACTCGTGCTGATCGCCATAGCAGCTATCGGCAAATGGGCTTTCCGGCACCGGTCAGCATTCCTGCCCTTCGCGGTGACGCTCGCTGACTTCATCATCGCCGCTATCTTGCACCAGCACCACCAGCGCTGGTGGATAGCCGCGCTCCTTATCACCGCGATCACGACCGTGATAACCGGCATGCCGCACCGGGTCATCTGGGCACACCCCACGATGAAATTCACCGCCGGCATCATTTCCCGCGCGTGGCAGGCATGCGGAATCGACCAGCCCGCAGAACGCGCCTACATCACCGCCGCGCTAGCAGCATGCGGCGGCTGGCTGACGGCAGCAATCACCGCCAGCCCGGAAGCAAAGCCGCTGCCCGCCATCGCAACCGCCGGCACGATAGTGCTCGGCATTCCGTGGTGGGCACACCGCAGAAGCGCGCCCGCGTCCGCGCAATCCGCACCATGCAAGCCTGGCCGCAACTCGCCGACAATATCGGCCTGCCCAGCTCCAGAATAGCGTCCATCATCATCGACGCGTGGGGCTGGACCGGACGGGTGATCCTGCGAAAAGGCACCACCGCGGCCCAGGCGATAAACCAGTTGCCAGCCATAGAATCCGGGCTCGGAATACGGCCCGGAACCGCCCGCGCCGCATCCGACCCCGCCCGCGCCGACCGCATTATATTGCGCGTCATCGAGAAAGACCCGCACGCCCAGCCGATCCCCTGGAAAGAACCAGAAACCACCACTATTACCAAACCCATCGACACAGGACTGTACGAGGACGGCTCACCCGTCCTGGTAAATGCCCTGCGCCGGCATGTGCTGATCGCCGGCACCACCGGAACGGGGAAATCCGTAGTCGAGAACGAATTCACGGCCGCATTAGCCAAATGCGCCGACGCTGAACCCTGGGGCATCGACATGAAAGGCGGCATGGAACTCCAGCCCTGGGCAGATTGCCTGCGCCACCTCGCCACCACGCCACAGCAGGCAACCGCGCTGCTCGCGCTGGCGGTGGCCCGGCTCGACCAGCGCGCCGCGCAACTGGCCGCGCTCGGCCTGCGCGTGCACGAGCCGACTCCCGCCGATCCTGCCATCGTCATCCTGGTCGACGAGTTCGCCGAACTCCCGCCCGAGGCGCTCGCGCACGCGGACTCGATCGCCCGGCGCGGACGCGCCCCCGCCGTGACCCTGATCGCCGCAACCCAGCGGCCGACCCAGGAAGCCATGGGCGGCAACGCCATCCGGTCCCAGATGGACGTGCGGATCTGCCTGCGCGTCCGCGAACGCAGGGACACCGACCTGATCCTCGGCCAAGGCTCGCTGAGCGCGGGATGGGACGCCAGCGCGCTGACCCTGCCGGGCACGTTCCTGATCTCTGATCCCGAGCACACCACCCCCGAACGCGCCCGCGCGTACCTGATCACCGACGCCCAGGTGGCCGCGCACGCGGCACGGTACGCCAACGCGCCAGACCCCGGCGCGGAGGCGCTGAGCCGCACCCAGACGGCCCGCCGCGCACAGGTCCCGATGATGCGCCGGCCGGGCAGACCGGCGCGGCCGGCGCGCTCTGGGACGCGCTGTGCCACGCCGGCCCGCGCGGCATCACGCCCAAGGCGCTCGCGGCAGCGACCGGCATGGGGCGCACCTGGGTCCATCAGCGGCTCCGCGAGCACGCCATCGCCGGCCGGCACTCCAGGTCCGGTACGGCCGCTGGTGCGCTGCCGAGCCGCCCCAGCAGCACGCGCGGCCACGGCGTGAGCCGCCCGGCCCGGCCCCCGGCAGTCACGCAGCGTGACTGCGCCGGCTGTTCGCTGCCTCGCGCGCGCCTGCGCGCCGATGGGCACATCCGCGAACTGTGCGCACACTCCGGACAGTCACCCACCGTCACCACGACGAGCGGGAGGTGATGCCTCACGACGAGCGACCCCAGCCAACAGCCGGAACCGGAAGAGGTGAACGCCTATAAGGCCGATGACGCAGAAAAGGAAACCGTGATTATGCCGGCCACGGACTTCAGGCTCTCCGAAGTGCTCAGCCACATCGAAGCCGGAAGGATCGTGCGCGTCGTTCCCGCACCACGGAACCCCGCCAGCTAACGGCAAGAAAAAAGAGGCTCACCCGGAATCTGCCCCGGGTGAGCCTCTGCCGTTCCGCGTGCTGTCACGCGGACCTGGCGGAACGCCGGAAGCACAAGCCATTGCCAAGGTCTGCGATCCCGTCCGCGTCCCCTGTGTCCTTTGATCCTGCCGTCCCGATGACGATTACCCACTGTCCCTCATTGTTCGCGAGGTTCATTCCCCAGGACTCTTTAACCGCGCGGACCATACCGCGCCTGACGGTGTCGTCCCCGTCAGCCCACATCTGGGCTACCGTCCGCCCGGTGGGCGCGTAATCGTAGCTGTCGGGCACGACCGCGAATCCCTCGATGCGCGCCTTCACCGCCTTGCGTTCCGCGATCAGCGCGTCTAGCTCGTCATCATCTTCGGTGGCGGAAAGGCGGGCCTGTATCTTGCGGAGCCCGGCGTTCAGCGCGTCCAGCTCGTGGGCGTTCCCCGCTACCCGCTGGAACGCGAGAATGTCCTCGGCCGTGTCGCCGGCGAACATGCCGCTGATCAGGCCGGTAACCGGCTGAGCGTCAATTCCCCTGAACCGCCCGCAGGAAACACGCTGCCTAGCGGAACCCCCGCAGCGAAGCTTAGGAGTACGCCGGTTGCCCGCCGGTAGTGCCGGCGTAGGCGTTCAGGTACAGCTTGCCCCCGCATTCCGGGCAGTCAAGAATACCCGAGATCCAGTTCGCCGGCCACGCCACCGGCCGGCCGCCCTTATTTGCCCTGGCGTCCGTCACGTTAGCGGCAAGCACCTTGTTAGCGCGCCACCACAACGCGGACCCGACGACCGGGGCAACCTCATGCACCCATGTCTCTGTCACGCCCTCATGCGTGTACCGGCATTCCTCAACCCCCGTGTGATTCGCCGCGAACCGCACAAGGTTCTTCACCGATGCCGGGTACAGGTCATAGCCGCGAGCGACAGACGACAGGGATTCGGAGTTGGCGACACGTTCGTAAATATCCCTGACAGCTTCCGGGTTACCGCAATACGCCTGCTTCGCGTACCGTTCCCCCCTAACCACCCAGAAAGCGGGCAGCGGTCCGTGATGAGCGTTGTTATCCCGGATCATAGAAACACCGCGATAAGTCGAGTTCTTCACGGTCCTAGATTTCTCCGCGTTCGCGTGCTGCGCAACCAGGTGACGATCCGCGGCGAAATCGGCCTTCCCGTAGTTCGGCTCGGTCAGCGAGATCACGTCGCCGCCAGCCGAACGGATCGCCAGCAGCACGCCGGCTTGCGCGTCAAGATCCTCGCGCCGGTCAATACGGCTGGAATCCGTCACCACCAACGCAGACCAGTCCCCGCGCTCCATCCCCGCGATAATCTCCTGAAGCGCGGGCTCCTGCGTTCCGTGCGACGCGGAATAGCCATGCAGCCTGATAATCTTCACCAGCGTGATACCACGCTCCGCCAGCCGGCCGTGATGTCCCCGACCTGCGAGACTTCGTCCTGGCTGCCAGTGCTGACCCTGGCTAGGCCGATACCGAGTGTCACGATGTGCTCCCTCCGGGCGGGGTTCCTACGTGCACACTACCCGACAACCTACGACCCGATGGTGCTGGCGCACGCCCCGGGCGCTGCTGACCAGTACGCCGCAGGGCGAGACCGCGTATCTGGACGCCGACCTGCGCGACCCTGACAAGATCCTGAAGGGGGCGGTGGACCTGCTGGACTTCGCCCAGCCGGTTGCCGTGCTGCTGGTCGGGATCTTGCAGCTCATCCCGGATGCCGACGGTCCGTATGCGCTGGTTGCCCGTCTGGTCGAGTCGGTGCCAGCGGGCAGTTGGCTGGCGGTGTACCACCCGGCCAGCGATGTCGACGAGCACCGGGTCGGCGAGGCCGTCCGCCGGGTCAACGCGCGGTCGGCCTTCCCGACCTCATTGCGCACTCACGGTGAGATCGCGCGCTTCTTCGACGGCCTGGACCTGCTCGAACCCGGGCTGGTGCAGGTACACCGGTGGCAACCGGGATCGATCGCGCTCGGCACCAGCGACCAGATCGCAGCCTACGCTGGGCTGGCCCGCAAGCCCTGATCCACTACCGGCCGAATTGCGAAGTCCGCGATCCCGAGAGGCCGAGCGTCGCGAAGCATCGATAGGTGCGGACGCCGGCGTCGTAGGCCGACTCGTCCGGCGGCACCACCTGGATGGTCCACCGGCCGCGCGGGATCAGCCGCGCCTTGCCTACCCTTGAGCGGAGCAGCACCCGGTACGAGCACACCGCGCGGATGATCGGGCTGGTCTGTACGACGTCCACGTTGGTGCCCGCGACGTCAGAGGGCATGATTCCGACCGCGAACGTCTGCCAGGTATGCACTACCCCGCAGGGCAGGGAGCTTTCGGTGATGACGCCCACGTTCTCGACGATCCCGTTCCAGCATTCCGGCGAGACCGGGCAGCGGGCGCCAGCACCAGGCACGGATGCGGCCGGGCAATGGCGAGTTGTGGTGGCGATCCCGAACGAGCCGATCGCGCGTCCTGGACCGGTCGGGGCCGGGTTGTCGCCTTGGGCGCCAGATCCGGCCGGGCCGCCGGGAGCGAAGAGCCGGACGCCTAGGAAGACCGCTGCGACGATCACCACGACAAGACCGCTGCCGACGGCCGCGGCCACTGCCACCGGACCTCGCCGGGACTGGGGGATCGAGTGCGCCCCGGGGCGCTGGGAGCTTGGCCAGAACGAGTTCGGCGGCGCGGGCGGACCGAGCGGCGCGGGCGGCACAGTTGGCGAGGGGGCGGGAGCCGACCACATACTCCCGGCGAACGGCTCCGTGCTGGCGGACAGCGGGCCGCCTGGGTACGGCGTCGAGTGAGTCGACGTGACGGCTGGGCCGGGCGGCAGGGAGTGGGCCGTGGACATCGGCACCGGCGGCGCGGCTGCCGATGCCGCGGCCGTGCGACGGCGCTACCCCGGGTCGCTGCCGAGCTGACCGAGGAGCGCTGCGAGTTCATCCCTGAGGGCGGCCGCGCTGGGCAGGCGCTGCGCGGGATCGGCGGCGAGGCACCGGCGCAGAACCGCCGTCAGCCTTGGCGGCACGCCGGGAATGTCGTCGACCGGCTGGCCGTGCAAGGCGAGTATGGTCGCCACGCCCGGCGATCGGTCCGTGGGGAAGCGCGGCGGCCGGCCGGCCATCAGGGCGTACAGCGTCGCCGCTAGCGAGTAGAGATCGGCCGAAGCGGTCGGTTCGGCGGCCTGAAAGGTCTCTGGTGGCGCGTAGGCCGGGGTCAGCGCCTCCCGGCTGACCGACTGCTCGCCGCTCGACGCGATGATCGAGGCCAGCCCGAAGTCCGAGAGGCCGACCACCCCGAAGCGGTTGATCAGGATGTTCGCCGGCTTGATGTCCCGGTGCAGGATGCCCGCCGAATGAGCCGCCGCGAGCGCGTCGGCCAGGCTGTTGCCGATGCGGCAGACCAGCGCGGGGGCCATCGGGCCGTTGCGGCGCAATTCGTCGTCGAGCGAACCGGACGGGCAGAGTTCCATCACCAGGTATGGTCGGCCGTCGCGCAGGGTACCCGCGTCATAGACATCGATGACGTGCGGATGCCCGGATAGCTGACCGGCCGCCGTGACCTCACGGTAGAAGCGCCGCTGGTCACGGTCGGTGTGCAGGACGCGGCTGTCTACCTTCACGGCTGTTTCGCGGCCGACCGCGACCTGCCAGGTCCGGTAGACCGTGGCGAAACCTCCCGAGCCGAGTACACCGGTCACAGTGTGCCCAGGAATGTCTGGTGCGCCGATCACAGTCACGCAGCCTAACCCAGGAGCCCGATTTCAGCCGTCCAGACCAGCACCGCGCCGACCATCACCTGACCGCGCCTCACCCGGGGCCAAGCCGACTTACCACGGGTTAGCGTCGTCGCAAATGCCGCAAAACGCCCACCGGCACAGCCTCAACCGGTGCTAAGCCGATGCCCAGGCCGACTTATCATCAGTTTGTGTCGCGCAAACCGGATTAAAACGGTCAGATTCGCGACCAAAACTGATGATAAGTCGACGCCCCACCACCGGCCGATGTGATAAAAGCCGCAAAAGTCCTGGCAGAACAAACCGCAACCCCCACCCGCGGACCCTCGAACGGTACGGTCAGTGACCCTGGTAGACGTTGGCGTGTGGCTCGCGGCGACATGGGGTAGACACATCCATCACAGCATCGCAAAACAGTGGTTCGATGAGCAGTCCGACGATCTCATGTTGTGTCGGGTCAGATGAGCTTGCTGCGCTTGATATCGAACCCAGCCATCATGGGAAACGATGTCGTTACCAGAAGCGAAGCCTGGGCGCGTCATCGACCAATTCTGCTCAGACAACCGTGTTCTCTGGGCAGAGGAACCAGACCATCTAGAGGCCGTCTTCCGGGCCATCTCGGCCAGGAATGACAACAGTCACAAACTGTGGACGGACGACTACCTGGCGGCGTTCGCGCAGGCGAGTGGTGCGGTCCTAGCTACACTCGACACCAAGCTAAAGGCACGATATCCATCCGTCCGGATCGAGCAATTGGTCTGACTTCGGGGCTTACCACGATCCCCAGGCCAGGCTGGGTGCTGGCAGGTCCGGGGGCGTGAGGAAGGCCGGGGCCGCCGACAGGTCGAGCGCGCCCAGCGGCGAAGTCGCCGCCGCGTCGCGGCGGGTTAGCGCGGGCAGGTTCCACTTCTCTTCGACCAGCTTGAGCACCGACGTGTGATCAAAGACCTCCGAGAGCACGCAATCCGGTCGCGCATACGGCGAGACGATCACGGCCGGGACGCGGAAGCCGTAGCTGTCGTACCGCGCGGGACCGGCGACCTGCTCCTGCGCCATCTTGACGTAACCGGGGAACAGGACCTTGCAAATTGTGCGCACCGGCGACGGGTGCGCGACCAGGCTCCGGCCGGTGACGTCGTCCGGCGGTTCGGCCGGCGGCGGCGCGACATGGTCGTAGTAGCCGCCGTGCTCGTCGTAGGTCCAGATGAGCAACGTGTCCGGCCAGCCCCGGCCGTGCATGATCCGGTTGATCACCTCGGCGGCGAAGCTCTCGCCCTTGCGAATGTCCTGCGGGTTCTCCTCAGAGAACGAGCGAAAGTCGGGATCGACGATGCAGAACGAAGGGAGGCAGCCGGTGTCGGCATCGGCGAAGAACTGGTCGATACCGCGAACGTGGGCCATGTAACCGGCCATCCCCATCGGGTAGATCGCCGAGGTGAACTGCAGGTCCCGCTTGAACCCGTCGCCCGTGTCCCGGAACGGCCGGCCCAGCGACAGCAGATGGTGCCGCGCCCGGCGGTGCCGGTACCGCAGGTAGTGCCGGAACCCGGACTGATCGCTGCCGCTCGGCCGGTAGTTGACCCAGGAGATCTTGTGCCGGGTCAGCATGTCCATGATCGTGCCTGCCCGAGGCCGGTCGAAGAGGTTGACCGGCAAATCGTCCATCAGCCCGTTGGCCGTCCCGGCCAGCAAGAAGCGGCGGTTGGGGAATGTCGGGCCGAGGCAGGAGCTAAACCACCGGTCGGCGAGCGGGAAAGTGCGGGCCAGCCCGTAGTAGAACGGCAGATCTTGTTCGGTCCAGTAGCCCATGGCGGTGTTCTTGTCGCCGTCGGGTACAACCTGTTCGGCGGCGGTCACGAAGCCATTCATCTTTCCGTCGGCCCGCTGGAGGTGGCTGGCACACCAACTCTGGCACGGAACGCCGTCCGCCTGAACGGTCGAGCGGGCGTGGTAAGCGCGAATCATCGCACCCGACGAGTCCGGGTTCTCAGCGTCAGGCGCGCCGTCCTCCCCAACAGCGAAGCCATCGCCCCGGCCAAGCGTGCCGAGGTAGTTGTCGAACGAATGGTTCTCCATCATCAGCACGACGATGTGCTTGATTTGCGGCAGCATGTCGGTCCCAGCCGGACGCGACGGGTCGGGCCGCTCGCCGGGATGGACGTGGTGGCGCCGCCGCTCACGCTGGCGCAACCGCTGCCGCTCGATCCTCTCCCACGCGGTTGCGCTCACCATGTTTTCAGCTCGCCCTTCGCTGTTCGCCCCTGCCATCGGGGGTCGCGGCAAAGTACCCCAGTCCGGACAGCCTCAAACAAGCGCGCGGCGAACCGCAGCTAGCTGTCGGTGGAGTGGATCATTACCGGCGGGCCGTCGTGGCCGTCGATGTTGTCATAGATCCCGGGGGCAGTCTGGAATTGGCCGCTGGGGTTGTGGCGCAGGTGTGACTCGTTGAGGGTGAGCTTGCCCCAGCCGGAGTCCACGACGTAGAAGATGGCACCGCCGCCTTCTCTCGCGGTGTTGTCGCGCATAACGGTGCCGGCGATCAGCGTGTTGTAGTTGGTGCCGTCGTTGTAGATCGCTCCGCCGCTGCCACCGCCGGGAGTCCCGCTCGCAGCCGGGTTCGCGCCCCAGCCGATCGCCTTGTTGCCGGTGAAGAGGCTGTTGATGACCGTCCACTGAACGCTGATGCTGCTCAGCGCCGCGCCGTTGGAGCAATGTCCGCCGGTGAACGTGTCGTCCGTGATGTAGACCGGCCGGTTCCGGTACTGCGCGAGCGCACGGATGGCGCCGCCGCCCAGGTCCGGGCCGAAGCGGTAGCAGCTGTTATTGATGAAGCGCGAGTTGATCGCTTTGAACTGGCCGCCTTCCGCGTAAATGGCCCCACCGCCGTCGACGCCGCCATACCAGCAGCGCGGGACGTTGGCGGTGCAGGTCGCCTGGTGCGTGCCGTTGTAGCCATCTTCGAACGTGATGTTCTGCACGACGATCCGCGGAAACGGCTGGTTGACGCAGTCGTCGGTCGACCAGGTGCCCGAGCAGGTGTCGGAGAACAAGATCCTCCGCTTGCCCGTGCCGCTCAGCGTGACCAGACCGCGGCCGTCGAGAACGACCAGGTGCCTGGTCTTAGGCACCCAGGCGGTCGCTCTCATCCGGATCGTCACCGGTTTCCGGCCGCAATTGAACCTGATGATCCCGCCCGCGCGGACCGCCCGGACCACAGCCGCTGACGTGCAGCTGGCGGGCGTGCCGTGGCCGATCACACGGTTCGGATGGCTGGTGTTCACCGCCCGGCCAGCGGCTGGCACAGGAAAGTGCCCGTTGGGGTTGCCGAAGCTGGGCACGCGGCCGGACGGCTTGCTGCCGGGACCGGCCTGGGCGGCGCCTTGGGCGCCCTGGGCGATCACGCCGACCAGCCCACCCATTCCCACTAGAGCCGCCAGTACTATCCCGGAACCACGTATTAGCCGCATAGCGCGTCATGTTAGTGCGCTTCCGCGATTGGGATACATGAAACAAAGCGGACCGATTGCCCGCCGCGTCAGTGACCGGCGGCTTGACCGCCATCGATGTGCAGCGTCTCCCCCGTCACAAACGGCGCCTGCTCAAGATAGAGAACCCCTCCGACCACGTCAGCGACCTCGCCGACCCGGCCAAGCGGGTGGAAGTCGCCGAGCCCCGCGTAGGCCGCCGGATCGCGCTCTGGAGTCCTGATGATGCCCAGCGAGACCGCGTTGACCCGCAGTCCGCGCGACGCGTACTCGATGGCCAGCGACCGGGTTACGGCGACAAGCCCGCCCTTGGTGAGGGCAGGCAACGCTGCGGGTCTCTTGCTGTCGGCATGGTCCACCAGACTCGTGGAGACGTTGACGATGTGACCGCTACCGCGACTGACCATCGGCGGGATCGTCTGTTGGGTCATATAGAAAAATCCCGTCAAGTTCACCGCCGTGATCGCGAGGTAGTCGTCGACCGTGTAGTCGGTGAAGGGCTTTTCGATGTAGATCCCGGCATTGTTCACCAGAGTGTCGATCCGGCCGAACCGGTCGAGCGCCTGATCAACCACCCGCCGCGCGGTCTCGGCCTTGGTGACGTCGCCCTGGATCGCAAGGTAGTCCTGCTCCTGCGAAGGTGGCGCCGAGAGCGAAACACCGACGACGGCGTACCCCGCTTGCCGGTAGCCATCTGCCAGGCCGGCGCCGATGCCATGCGAAGCGCCGGTGATGACCGCGACTTTCCGCGCGTCGGGTGCCTCGTTCATCACACGAACTGCTGTCCGCCGTCGATGTCGTAGGTCGCGCCGGTCAGCGCGGTGTTGCTCATGATGTGAACCGCGAGCGCGGCGACGTCGGCAGGACCGACGACGCGGCCGATCGGGAGAGTCATCGCAAGCTCGTTCCGGCGCTCGTCGAGGTGACTGCCGAGCAACGACGCCGACAACGGGGTGTCGACAAAGCCAGGCGCGATGAGATTGGCGCGAACCGGCGCGATCTCGAGCGCGAGGGTCGCTGTGAACGCGGGCAGCACGGCGGTCGCGGCCGCGGCGATCCCGAGGCCTTGGTCAATGCGCCGACCTCCGGTCCCGCCCATCAGCACCAGCGTGCCCCCTGGCCTCATCTTGCCGACGGCGTTGCGGGCGACCTCGAGCGCCATCACCACGTGATCACTCAGCGCCTCGCGCACCTGGCTCGCGTCCATCTCCAGTAGAGGTCCGTAGGTGGGGCCGCCGGCTGTGACCATCACGTGGTCGATCGGTGCTGGTACGTCGCGGAAGAACTGCTTGAGCGAGGCCGCGTCGGTGGCGTCGAAGGCCGCGGTCCTGGGCGAGCCGAGTTCCTGCGCCGCGCGGGTAAGCCGGTCGGGATCGCGCCCGGTGAGGACGACGTCGGCACCCTCAGCCTGGGCCCGTCGAGCGGTCTCAAGCCCGATGCCCGCGCTGCCGCCGATCAACACGACGGTCTGTCCGGCCAGCTCCGGTTCGTGGTGGGTAGCAACTGCGGTCGCGCTGGTCATGACGCTCCTCCTTGGCCCGACAGGTCACAGACCGATACCCTCTTACGGCTCTCAGCAACCCTTGTGCACCTCTGACCGGGTAACGTCGGCAAATCAACTTCCACGAGTAGACACTGAATGTATACTCTTGAGTTATGAGCATTCCCTTGACCTTGCTCGGTCTGCTCGAACGAGAGCCGAGCCATGGATACGAGCTCAAGCGTGACTACGATTCGTTCTTCAGCCGCGGGAAGCCGCTGCCGTTCGGCCAGGTCTACGCGACCCTGGGCCGACTCGCCCGTGACGGCAAGGTGATGGTTGGCACGGCCGAGCCCGGGGCGGGCCCAGACCGCAAACGCTATGTGATCACCGAGAGCGGGGCGACCGAGTTCGAGGCTTGGCTGGCTGAGCCTGTGATGCCCGAACCGCACCTGCAGACGGTGCTGTTCTCCAAGGTGGTGCTGGCCCTGATGCTGGGCCGTGACGCCGAGAGCTACCTGGCCGCCCAGCGGGCCGCGCACCTGCAGCGGATGCGGGAGCTAACTGAGATCAAGCGAACCGACGGCCTGGTCGACGTGCTGCTCGCCGATCACGGCCTGTTCCACCTGGAGGCCGACCTGCGATGGATCGACCTGACCGCGGCAAGGCTCGGTGCCCTGGCGGAGGTGGTCCGCTCATGACTGTCCGCGATCCGCTGATCGAAGGACGCGACCTTGCGTTGTCGTTCGGTCCTACGAAGGCACTGCGCGGCGCTGGCTTGTCGGCCGCTCCCGGCGAGATCGTCGCGGTCATGGGACCGAGCGGCTCGGGGAAGTCGACACTGCTGCATTGCCTGGCCGGGATCCTTGTGCCCGGGTCCGGCGAGGTCTGGTTCGACGGCCGCCGGATCGACACCATGAACGAGAACGAGCGCAGCGCGCTGCGACGCGATAGCTTTGGCTTCGTTTTCCAGTTCGGCCAGCTTGTGCCAGAACTGACCGCCGAGGAGAACGTCGCCTTGCCGCTGCTGCTCGGCGGGATGCGGAGGCCAGCGGCCCTGATCCAGGCCCGAAGCTGGTTCTCCCAACTCGGCATTGACGGGCTCGAGCGGCGCCGGTCGGGAGAGCTATCTGGCGGCCAAGCTCAGCGCGTTGCCCTAGCCCGTGCCCTCGTCGCAGGTCCCGAGGTCCTGTTCGCCGACGAGCCGACCGGTGCGCTCGACACGCTGACGGGCGAGCAGGTGATGGACCTGCTGGTCCGCAGCGCCCGCGAGCAGGAGACCGCCGTCATCCTGGTGACCCACGAGGCGCGAATAGCCGCCTACGCCGACCGCGAGGTAACCGTCCGCGATGGGCAGGTCACCTGTCCGGTGTCCCGGCAGGTTGCCTCATGATCCGATTCGGCCTTCGCCTCGCGATGTGCAAAGAGGCGGCTGCCCGTCTCGTGATCACCGCCGCGGCGGTGGCGCTGGGAGTCGGCCTCCTGCTGATCACGCTGGCGGGAATCAACGCCACGAACGCCCAGAATGCCCGCTACGCATGGCTGAATACGGGAGTCGGCGGAATCGCGTCCGAGCACGCGACGGTGTCTCCGAATCCGCTGTGGTGGCTAGTTCGCGCCGACCACTTCGCTGGCCAGCTTATTGGCCGCGTCGAAGTCGCTTCCACCGGTCCGGCTTCCCCTGTGCCGCCAGGCATCCCGCGGCTGCCCGGCCCTGGCCAGTTCTACGCCTCACCAGCGCTCAGCGCGCTTATCAGCACCACCCCGGCCGCTGAACTCGGCGATCGCTTCCCCGGTCACCAGATCGGCACGATCGGACGGGCAGCCCTACCGGCTCCTAACTCACTGGTCATCGTCATCGGCGATACGCCTGGGCAGCTAGTTCGCACTTCCGGCGCCAAGCAGGTCACCGGCATCGCGACCATCAGGCCGAGCAGCTGTCCGGGCTGCCAGATCGGCATGAACGCCAACACCATCGACCTCATCTTGTCGGTCGTGGCGGGCGCGCTCGTCTTCCCGGTGATCATCTTCATCGCCTCCGCGACCCGGCTGGCCGCGACCCGCCGCGAGCAGCGCTTTGCCGCGATGCGCCTGGTAGGTGCGACACCCCGGCAGACAACGATCGTCTCGGCGGTGGAGTCCGCCACCGCGACGGTCGCGGGCACAGCCACTGGCTTCGGCCTGTTCTTCCTGCTCCGATCGCCAATGGCGGCGGTCCCGTTCACCGGCGCGCCGTTCTTCCCATCTGACCTGTCACTGCGAGTCACCGACGTCCTGCTTGCCGCCGCCGGCGTCCCGGTCATCGCGACGGTCGCGGCACTGCTGGCGCTGCGCCGCGTGCGGATCTCGCCGCTCGGAGTGCGCCGACGCTCCACGCCGCCTGCCCCACGCGCCTACCGACTGCTCCCGCTAGCCGCGGGAATTGCCGAACTCGGCTACTTCATCGGCAGACGCCCCCCGACCACCGGCGGCCAGATCCAGGCCTATCTCCCGGGGTTCGTGCTGATCATGGCCGGACTGGTGATCGCCGGCCCCTGGCTGACCATGGTCGGCTCCCGCCTGGTAGCCCGGCGCACTGGCCATCCCGCCACGCTGATCGCCGCTCGGCGGCTGTCCGACAACCCCCAGTCCGGTTTCCGCTCCGTGAGCGGCCTGGTCCTTGCACTCTTCGTCACCACGGTGGCGGTCGGGGTGATCACCACCGTCAAGGCCGACAACGGCGTCTCGCGCGGCAGCGCGGCAGCCACCAGCACGCTGGTCAAGGACTTGATCCACGCGGCCAAGCCCACAGCCGCGCTGAATGCCCGCCTGAAGTCGATACCGGGCGTTCGCCAGGTTGCCCTGGAGCCGCACCAGGTCGTCGTTACCACCAACGGGACGACCTCCGCGATCGAGCAAGCACGTACCACCATCGAACTCGCCTACCCGGGGCAGGTGCCTCCGAGCACGGACCGTGAGTCCACAGCGCTGAAGTCCCGGCGGCTGACCTCGTACCAGCAACTAGCCGAGGTCGTCATTCTCGCCAGCCTCACGATCGCCGGATGCGGCCTCGCGGTGAGCATGGCCGGTGCCATCAGCGACCGTAGGCGTCCTTTCAGCCTGTTGCGACTCACCGGCGTGCCGCTGGTAATGCTGCGCCGGGTGGTCGCCATCGAAACCCTGGTCCCGTTGATTGCTGTCGCCGTCGTCGCGATCGGGACCGGGTTCCTAGCGGCCGCGCTGTTCCTGCGGTCCCAGATGGACTACGCGCTTCGCCCGCCGGGAGCCGAGTACTACGTCACCGTGCTCGCTGGGCTGGCCCTGTCCATCGGCCTCATCGCCTCCACACTGCCCCTACTCAATCGAATCACCGGGCCGGAATCCGCCAGGAACGAATAGGCAACAGGCGACCGCGGTCACTCCTCGTCGGGCAGGACATGGATCGCGGCTTCCTCCGCGCTCGCACCGCCGCCGTCGATCCCTGCGTCGTCGGCGACTAGGTCATCCCCGACGCCGACAAAGCCGCTTTCCTCGTCCTCGGCCACGAGCCTGCCGCTCCGAGGATCGGCGCCCTCGGCAACCGAAAGCCGGGCGATATCCTGCTCGGTCGCGTTCTCGTCCCAGCTATCGTCGTCGTCGGACAGGTCCGGCTCCTCCTCGGTGAGCAACTCATCGAGAGACTCGCCGGTGCCTTCCTCCGGGGTGGCCGAACCCGACCGCATCGCGGCCGACCACCCCTGCGGCGGCACCACGCCACGATCCAGTGGGTCGTCTCCGGGCGCGTCGTCGAGGGTGTCGTAGGAATCGTGCGTCTCGTAATCCCGAAGGTCGGAACGCTCGTAGCGCTTGTCCGGCATATCTGGCCCTCCCCGACGCCGCCAATTCACCTAACCTACAGTCCGGGGCTGCGCGGGCAGCCGGGAGGGCAGGAGGGTTGCCGCGGTGACGCAGGACTCCGCCGAGTTGGCCGAACAAGCTATCCGAGCGTTGCGTGCCGCCGGGCGACTGCCGGAGGCGGCACAACTCGTGGATCAGCTTGGCCCGTATGACGTCGCCGAAGACAACACAGCCACGATCGCACTCGGAGCGGCTGTGCTGAGCGACTACGGCGACCATCTCGCAACCACCGATCCAGCCGCCGCTGACGATGCCTACAGCCGGGCAGCTCAGGCGCAACGGCTATTCGCTGCGGCTGCCACCTCCGGTGCCGAGGGCATCGCCAGGATGACCGCCGCCGACTCCTTCGACGCCAAAAGGCGGCCCCGCCACGACTAGCCGACAGCGTGGGCCCCTAGCTGTCGTCGAACATGAGGGATGGGACACAGCGTGGGCCCCTTGCTGTTGTTATGGCGACGTCGTGGGCCCCTTGCCGCGTGGGCGACGTTGCTGACCGGAGCAGCACCACCCGCCTGCCGACGGCCAGGCCCGCATTTTCGCGGCCTAGGCAGAAGGGGCGGCTGTGACGGCCGGTGCCAGGTCGTAGACGTAGCGGCTGGTTGGCAGGACGTCCAGGTTCGTGTGCGCGCCGAACCGGGTGACGCTCTCGATCATCAGGCCAAGGCGGCGCCGCAATTCGGCGTCGTCGCCGCCGCTGCCGTAGAAGGCGTGCACGTCGGTCATCGCTGCCATCGGGAACAGTTCCTCGACCAGCGCGTCGACCCGATCACTGCCGAGGATGGTTCGCACGACCCGGTTCTGCACGTAGCCGAAAGTCGCTTGGGTCTCGATCGCAACGCTGGTGTGCAGGCCCTGCCACCGGCGCAACCACTCGCCGGAGTCCAGATCCGCCGGGATTCGCAGGAAACCCATCTGGGCCAGGGCCGGACAGCGAGCGCCGTCGGCCGAGGACGGCGGGACCAGCGGGATCCGCTCCTCGACCTCCCAGCCCGCAACACGCTCAGCCAGCCCGGTCACCACCTGCGAGATCTCCGCCGGATCGCCATCGGAGGCCCAAACGCTTAGTACCGCGCGGACCGGAGCGTCGAACGTGGTAATACGCAACTTCGCCGGGGCTACGTCGGCGTCATCCACGTTCACCTGCAGACGAGTCGCACCTGCGGTCCGGAGCGTCTCGCGCGGCTTCGGCCCGCGGAGCACCGAGTCGAGACCAGAGCCCCAGAGCGCATACATGAGCTTCATGAAAACGACTAGCTCACAGTGTCGGGCTCGGTGAGCAGGCCGGCCAGCATGACCGAGATCATTCGGTCGAGCAGCCCAGGATCGTCCTTTCCGAACTCAGCGGCCATAACGAGCCCGTGCGCCATCCGAGACAGGTCGCTGCCAGTGAGGTCGGCGCGGGCGACGCCGGCTTGCTGCGCCCGTTCGAGAAGCGCGTTGGACGACTCGCCGATCACCGTCTTGCAGACCGGGATGAACGGAGAATCGGCCATCAGTTCCCGCATCAAGCCGCGCTTAGTGGCGCTGAACTCAACAAGCGCCTTCACCCACTGGGCAAGCGCCGCGCTCGGCGACTCGGCCGCCAGTAGCTTGCCCGCCAGCGCGCCCAAGGCCTCCACCTGGTCCCGGTAGACGGCCTCAAGCAGGGCGGGTCGAGTCGGAAAATGCCGGTACAGCGTGCCGATCCCGACGCCTGCCCGCCGCGCGATCTCCTCAAGCGACACGTCGTCGGCACCGCGCTCGGCGAACGCGGCGGACGTGGCCGTCAGCAGGCGCTCGTAGTTCCGCCTGGCGTCAGCGCGCATGGTGCGGTCGGCTCGGGCCGACCGTAGCTGCTCAAGTCCGTCCGCAGCCGCTCGCACGGAGGTCGACTCGACCGCGTTCATCGCCCACCTCAGTTTCTGCCTCGCGAGGTTTCTGACCGCAAGGTCCTGACTCGCGAAGTTCTGACTTGCAAACCGGAGGGTGCCTCCGTATAGTTACCGGAGGAGGCCTCCGTTTCAGGTTAGCCCATTCCGGCCGCGCTGGCCAGCGATCGCGCCAAGGCAGTCGGGCTACGGCCGCGCCGCACCGATGACCGCGCGGCTCTCGAAAGGACACCATGTCGTCTCAAGCAACGACGCATCCGACCCGCATCGAAACTCAGATTTCCACTCCGGACGGCCGGAGCGTGGCAGGCGGCCCCGCCGCGACGCGGCCCGCTCGGCCTTGGCCTGCTCGGCCTTGGCCTGCTCGTTCCCGGCGAGAGAACGTCCCCGAGGCTGGCAGTCGTCGCCTTGGCATCACGCTCGCGATCGTCCTCTGCGCCCAGCTGATGATCATTCTTGACGCCACCGTGGTGAACATCGCCTTGCCGAATATCGCCCGTGGCCTGCATCTTTCCGCAACTGGCCTGTCCTGGGTGCTGAACAGCTACTCGCTGACCTTCGGCGGCCTGCTGCTGCTCGGCGGCCGGGCCGGTGACATCCTTGGCCGCCGACGGGCCTTCCTCGGCGGCCTGGCGCTGTTCACGCTCGCCTCGCTGGCGGGGAGACTCGCCACCTCCGCGCCGGAGTTGCTGGCGGCGCGGGCGTTGCAGGGCGTCGGGGCCGCGTTCGCCACCCCAGCGACGCTGGCCATGATTGTTTCCAGCGTTCCCGAAGGCCCGGCGCGCACCCGCGCGCTCGCCCTGTTCACCGGCGTAATCACCGGAGGCGCCTCGCTCGGGCTGGTGCTCGGCGGCATGATCACGCAGTGGGCGTCCTGGCGCTGGGTACTGTTCGTCAACGTCCCGGTCGGCGCGGCCGTGCTGCTGCTCGCCCCGCGCTTCCTGCCCGAGTCGCCTCGGCAGCGGGGAACCTTCGACGTTCAGGGCGCTGCCTTGTCCACGTCCGGGATGGCAGCGCTCGTCTACGCGTTCATCCGGGCGGCGTCGAACGGCTGGGGCGATCGCCTGACGGTAGGGGCGTTCGTTCTCGCGGCGATCCTGCTCGTGGCGTTCGTGCTGACCGAGGCGACCACAAAGCAGCCAGTGACGCCGCTCCGCTTGTTCGCTGACCGCACGAGGGCGGCCTCCTACGTGGCGCGCGTGCTCGTCGTCGGCGCTATGTTCGGCACGTTCTTCTTCCTTACCCAGTTCGTCCAGGACGTGCTCGGTTTCAGTCCGGTCAAGGCCGGCCTGGCGTTCGTGCCGATGACGGTCGCCCTGTTCGCTGTGTCGCGGCTAGCACCGCGGCTGATGGTCCGGTTCGGCGCTAAGCCGCTGATACTCGCCGGCCTTACTCCCGCGGTCGGCGGCCTCGCCTGGCTCGGCCAGATCTCGCCAGCCACGACCTACTGGCCGGGCGTGCTCGGGCCGATGCTGTTGATGGGCTGCGGAATGGGACTCGCGTTCGTCCCGCTGACTACGGCCTCGCTGGCTGGGGTCGCGCCGGAAGACTCAGGTGCCGCATCGGCGATGGTCAACGTCGCGCAGCAAGTCGGCGGTGCACTCGGGCTCGCTGCCCTGGTCAGCGTCTACGGACACGCCGCGCGCTCGGCCCGATCTAGTTCGCTGGCCGTCAGCCCGCTGGCCCGGGCGCACGACATCCTCGCTCACGGCGTAGCCGCATCGTTCGCGACCGCTGCGGTGTTCGACACACTCGCGATCTTCGTAGTCATCGTTGCCGTGCGGCTAGGAACGACCGCAGTCAAGGCCCGCGCCCGCTAGCGCGAACCGCATGCTGCCGCCGCGGTCTGGTTGAGCGCGGCGGCAGCAGCGATCCTGCTTTGGCATGATTCGACGATGGCCGTCTCCGCCGACGTGAGCTTCCGGACCGCACGCGCCGATGACGCGCTGGCCATCGCCGGACTTCACGCGGATAGCTGGCGACGCCACTACCGAGGCGCGTTCTCCGATTCCTTCCTTGATGGCGATGTCGCCGGATTTCTGAGCCGGGTCTGGACCGATCGCATGAGCACGCCCCGGCCAGACGCACGCACGATCCTGGCCGAGCACGATGGCCAGGTCGTCGGGCTAGCGCACACCCTTCTGGATGCCGACCCAACCTGGGGCGCCTTGCTCGACAACCTCCATGTCGCTCACGGGCTGAAACGACACGGCATCGGAGGTCGCCTGTTGGCCCTCACCCTGCAAGCCGTCCGGGACTCGTCCCCGTCGTCGGGCCTGTACCTGTGGGTCCTCGAGCAGAACTCCGCCGCCCAGGCCTTCTACGCCGCGCAAGGCGGCGTTTGCGTCGAGCGCGGTGCGGCACCCCCGCCTGGCGGGGACCCGTCCCGGCTGACCGGCGACCCGGCGTGCCTGCGCTACGCCTGGCGGGACGATCACGCGCTGGCGTAGACCTCGCGAATCTCGACGATCAGCGGCGTTACTCCGAGCAATGGCGCGGTCGGGGTAGCTGGTGCCGCGGTAGCTGGCGCCGCGGCATCAGCCGATGCGATGGATTCGGGCATTCATCGCGCCCGCAGCGTCAGCCGATGCGATGGATTCGGGCATTCATCGCGCCCGCGGCGTCAGCCGGTGCGATGAATGTGGCAATCCATCTGGAAAACCGGGTATGAATTCGGGAATCCATCGCGGCCCTTGACCTGCCGGAGCCGATGAATTCGGGAATCCATCGCGGCCGCCGCCGCCCGCCGCCGCCCGCCGCCCGCACTACGCCCCGCCGCCGCACCACACCGCCCGCCGCGACGCCGCCAGCACCACGTCCCGCCGCCTAACCCCAAAACCAGCCCCCACCTGAGGTCTAAGTACAGACCAACGTCGGACCAGCGTTGCTCACCGGTCAGCGGGTTTAGCCGCCCGCGCCAGAGAGCAGGACCTGGCCGTCGATGCCGACAGCGACGCAACCGCGGCGGCCGCAGGTTATCCCCAGCAGGTCGTCGGTGTCGGCTGGCAACGTTGCCTGCCGCCAGGATCGGCCGTTGGTGGTCTCGAAGATGGCTCCGCTGATCCCGGGAATCATGGCGACGCCTGCGCACATCCGACTCGTCGCGCACGAAATATCGGACGGCAGCTCATCGCCGGGACCGGGCAGCCGTTGGCTAGCCCAATGGGCACCGCCGTCGTGGGTCACTTCGATCGTGATAGGGACTGTGTCGTTGAGCGCGTAGCAGGTCAGGGTGCCGGGGCAGCTCACCGACTCGACGATCATCGCGCCGCGCGGTGGCCGCTGCCGGATCCAGCGCAGGCCGCCGTCCGTCGTCCGGACGATGATCGGCCCCCCGGACACCCCGTCGCCGACCGCCGCGCACACCCGGCTGGTGGCGCAGCTCAAGCCGAGCAGGTAGGCGACCCCTCGCGGCGGCTTAGAGACCTGCCACCGCCGGCCGCCGTCCGTCGAGCGCAGCAGCCGGGCAAGACCGCCGCCGCGGGTCGCCCGGCCGAGAACCTCGCAGAACGCTGCCGTCGGGCACGACACGTCGCTGAGCGCCCTCACGCCCGCCGGCGGCGCGGCGACCCGCCATCGTCGACCCCCGTCATCGGTCCGGACGATCGCGTTGCCGGTGCCATAGTTCAGCACGCCGACCGCCACGCACTCGGCCGTGGTCGGGCAGGAGATATCGGACAGCGTCTGCAGTCGCCCGCTCACGAGCACGACCCGCCACGTGCGGCCGCCGTCGCGAGACCGCAGCACGACCGCGTCGTCAGCCGGACCGGCGGTTCCGCCAACGGCAAAGCAGACCGACGCCCCAGGGCAAGCGACGCTTTGCAAGTCGGCGCTGGTGAGCGGAAGGCCAACCTGCCGCCAGGACGAACCCCCGTTGTTACTGACGTCGAACCCCTGCGACCCAGCCGGTGTCGGCGAGATCGCACCGTCGCTCTCCCGGCCGGCCACGCAGTGCGCGGCCGACGGGCAGCTGACGGCGGACAGGATCCCGCCTCCCCGGGTCGTCCTGGTGACGGTCCAATGCCGCCCGAGATCCGTCGTCCTCGCGACGACCCCGTTGTTGGCCAGTCCGCTCGCGGTCTCTCCGACGAGCAGGCAGGTACGCGCGCCGGTACAGGTGGCGGCCCACGCGATCCCGAAGGCCGGCAGCCCGGCGGCGCGGCGCCAGGTGACGCCGCCGTCGGTGGAGGCGACGGCGTCAGCCCCGTCACCAGAGCCGCCCGCGGCGACGCAGTCCCGAGTGCTGCCGCAGCTCACGGCCTCCAGGTCGGGCGCGGCGGTAGGAGCGACGTGGACATGCCAGGTGCTGCCGCCGTCGCTGGTCGCAAGCATTGGGCTGAGCTTGCCGCCACGAGACCACTGCCCGGCCGCCACGCACGCTGACGGGAGCACGCAACTCGCGTCCAGCACGCCGTTGATGGCGCCGGCCATCGGACCGGAAACGTGCTCGGTAGTCCAGTGCTCGCCGAAGTCCGTGGTGCGCTCGATGCCGCCGGTTAGGTAGCTACGCGCCTGCGCGTTGAACACATAGCACACCGATGCCGAGAGGCACCGCACCACGCCCCAGTAGCCGCTTCGCGCGGCGGGAATCGAACGCTCCGGCCGCCAGGTCAGGCCACCGTCCGCGCTGATCGCGACCCCGCTGGGGGAGAAACCTAGGAAGCCTGAGCTTGTCGTCGCCATGCAGCGCCGCGCGCTGACGCAACTCACCGCACTGAAATTGCCGATCCCCGCCGGGTCCGGGCGCTCGGTCCAGTGCAGGCCGCCGTCCGTGCTGCGGAGCAGCACCGTGTCGATCCCGTCCGTCGAGCCGATCGCCAGGCACGATCTCTGGCTCCCGCAGGACACGGCGGCCAACCCGATGACCTCGGCCGGCAGCGGAACCCGCCCGAATCGCCACTGTGTCCCCCCGAGATGCGTCCGCGCTACCGGCGACCCCAGCACAGCGCGATAGATCGCGCCAGCACCGGAGGGCCCGCCACCCACCGCAAGCGCGATCGACGCCATCGCCGGAACCAGGCGGATAAAGATCGAACGCCTGCGCATGGGCCACCCCAAACACTCGGCCAATTTTCCGATGATTCGACGCAGCGCGAGCCCGCCAGGTTCTGCGCGCGCTCAGCCTAATCACCGCGTTAGCAGCCGCCGATACCGCCCCAGGCCGCGACCGTGTCATTGGCCTGGAACGATGACCCAGCACCGCCGAAACCGAACGTCCGGTTGCTGACGAAACCGCAGCCGGAAGCCTCCTCCACATTGGTCCAGTTACCCAGGTCGAACTTGTACTGGAACTGGGCCCCCGCGGCCGCCGGGATCGTCAGCGTCCAGGTGCTGGCGCCAGTCTTGATCATCGGGATCTCGGCGGCACCCCAGTCCTGCGACGACTTCATCCCGGTGCCGAGCGCGCTGTAGTTGCCGCTCAGGTACACGGTGTCGCCGCTCGGGGTATCCGTCGGAACGGTCACGTTGATCACCGCCTGCGCCGAACCGCACCCGCCAGGTCCCGACCAGTTAGCCACCGAGTCGCTGACCGTGCCGCCGCTGACGGACATGGACCGGTCATTGACGAACCCGCAGGAGCTGGTCTCTTCCGCGTTGGCCCAGTTGCCGCCCAGCGTGTACTTGTACTGCAAGGTCGCGGCCGACGCGGCGTGGATCGTCGTGGTCCACTGGGTGGCGCTGATCCGCGTCATCGGGACGCCGCTCGGTGACCAGTCCGGTGCCCCTTCACCCAGCACGCTGAAATTTCCATTCAGGTAAACGTTCTCCCCCGAGGCATCGGTATTGACCGGGACGGTCACGGTGACCTTCTCGGTGACCGATCCCGTTCCGGCCGTCGCCGCCGCGTACCGGTCGGCCACCACGGCGGGAGTGTCCACGTCCCGGCCAGCCGAGATGTCGATCGCGAGCCGGACGTACTGGGCCATCGCCCACATCAGCGGCGTGGACGAATTGTCGGCCTGCCCGAACGTGAAGCCCCCGGTTCCGGTGCTGCCGCCCCAGACCTGCTCGGAGATCTGGAAGCCGGAATTGGCCGCGCCCGCCATCGTCGCGAGCATGGACTGGGCGCCGGTCAGGTTACCGGCGGCGACATCGTACTCACCGCGCTCGCCGGTCAGCACCGGCCATGGATTGCCGGCTCCGCACCGGTGAAGTCGCCGCCTGAGGAGGTCTCGCCGTACCCGTCGAAGTTGTACCGGTGCCAGATCGGGCCCTCCGGGGTCTGCACTTCGATCTCGCCATCCACGACCGGGATGGTGTTGCCGATCTCGGTTGTGGATGGCGCGGTCACGCCGAGCCTGACCAGCTCCAGGTAACTCGGGTCGACGACCGTGCGGTCATCGTGGTTGCCGCCGCCGTTGGCGATCCCGATGCTCGTGCCGTTGTTCGGTGCCGCGTCCGGCGTGATCCGCAGGTAGTAGTCGCCATTGCTGTACGGACCGGTCGTGGTGTAGGTGTCGGCGTCCAGCGCTTGTTCGAAGGCGTCGGCCTTGGACAGGTAGGTCGCGGAGTCGGTCGAGTCGCCGTTGTCGGTCGCGATCACCGACGCGCAGACCAGCCCGGCGATCTCGGCCGCCATCGTGGCCGGGGAGTATCCGCCGATCTCCTCCCAGCGCTCCTCCGGTGTCGTCGGCCCGTTGCTGACTAGGTAATTGGCCAGGCTCTGGATGTGCGGCCAGTCCGCCGATCCAGTTCGGCCAAGCTGGTAGGCCAGGATGATCGGGTCGGCGACCTCGTCCATCTGCAAGGAACCGAACACCGCGTTGCCGTTCAGGAACGTGTTCTGCTTGACCGAGCCGTTGGAATTTTCCTCAAACTGGAAGATGTAGCTGAGCGCGGCGTTGGCGTCGGCCGAGTCACCGGCCGCCAGCAGCGCCGAAGCCATCTCGTACTCATCGCGCGTCCAGACCACGTGGTATCCGTGATCGCCGGCGCTGTTCGCGCTGACGCTAGTTCCCCACGGGTCGGTCGGCGCGGCGACGAACCCGCCGGTGAACGTCTTGTCCTCGTCGGCCTTTAGCTCCATCAACGACACGTAGTACTGCTGCTTGCGCTGGCTGCTTCCGGTGACCGAGGAAGGCGGCGCGTTCAGGCCCGCGATCCAGGAATGCCAGCCCGCTTCGAAAGAATTCTCCACCGACCCGAATCCGGTGCCCAGCGTAGCGGCGGCGTCTGACACCGCGGCCGACTGGCTGGTGTCGAACGCGAGCGCCAGCGTGAACGTGGTGCTGCCACTGGCCGCCACCGGAATCTGCGCGACCTGGACCAGGTGCCCGGCCGTGGTGGCCGACGAGTACGTGGCGGTCAGCGCGTGGCTGCTGGCAAGCTGTGCGCCGCCGTCGCTAGAACTGCCCACGTAGCCAGTGCTCGTCTGGGTGAAGCCGGTCGACGCCGCCAGCGCGCTCGACACCGAGCCGTTGGAGGCGACAAGGTCGCCGCTCGTCGCGTCGGTTCCGCCGGTGTTGCCCATGCCGTCGTTGTTGAGCTGCGGCAGGTAGTCGGCGTAGAGGCTGAGCGGGTGGGCGCTGGTGTTATCGAACGTGGTCGAGATGAGCACCACCGACCGGGACGGGTCGGCGACGTAGGTCTTGGTGATCGTGAAGTCGCCGTTCGTCGCAGTGTTGACCTGCTGCCAGACCAGCGAGGTCGGGTCGACGAGGGAGATCGAGTGGCTGGTGCCGGTCGTCTCGCTGCTGGTGAAGCTCGACCCGTCGGTGACGACGTACTGCAGGCCGAACGTATCCGGCGTGTCAGTCTGCGGGAAGAAGACGTTCTCGAGTTCGCCATTCCCGAGCGTGTACCAGACCTTCGACGAAGAGCTGACCGAGTCGGCGAAGGCCTGCAAATTCGACTCGTTCCAGGTCGCGTTGGCGCCAGGAGCGCCGGGCGCGTTTCCCGCCGCCGACGCCGCCGGTGCCGACGCGAGCACCGACATCGCGAGCCCGGACATGGCCAGCACAGCTAACGCCGCAGCGGCTGCCGTCGTAAATCGCCCTAAGTTCAGCCTTGCGTTCATCATCAACTCTCCCGCCGCGTTTCGCACTTATTTCAGCCTGCCGCAGGAAACCCGCTCCGTCCACAGCCCAGCGCCCAGCTAGCCTGCCGATATGCCTGAGCTGCCAGAGGTAGAGTCCGCCCGCGTCGTGATCGAACAGGCTGCGCTTGGCCGCGTCATCGCCGATGTCGACGACAGCGACAGCTACGAATGCCGCCCGCACCGGCCGGGCGAGATCCGCACAGCACTCGTCGGCCGGCGGCTGACGGCCGTGCACCGGCGGGGCAAGAGCATGTGGTGCGACACCTCTGGCCCAGAGGGGTCTGGCCCGGACGGGTCCGGGCCGGCCGGTCCTGCCCTTGGCATTCATCTGGGCATGTCCGGCAAGATCGTGATCGCCGACGGTCACGGAGGCGAGATCGAGGGCGGCGACTACTGGCGGCGCGGCCGCGTCAATGGGGACCACCGTTTCTCGCGGTTCTCCCTGACCTTCGCCGACGGCGGGGCACTGCTGCTGGTTGATCCACGCCGACTCGGCCGGGTCCGCCTTGATCCGCCGGTCGACGGCCTTGGCCCAGATGCCCGCGAGATCACGCCAGCGCAGTTCAGGGCCGCGTTCGCGCGGGGCACCGCGCCCGTCAAGGCTCGGCTGCTCGATCAAGACGCCATTGCTGGCGTCGGCAACCTGCTGGCCGACCAGGTCCTCTGGCAGGCGAAGATCTATCCGACCCGGCCAGTCGGCGAACTAACCAAGGCCGACGTCGACCGTCTGCTTCGAGCGGTTCGGCGCTCGATCGAAAAGTCCGTGGCCGGCGGCGGAGTGCACACGCTTCCGATCCTGTCCTTCCGTCATGAAGGCGGTCACTGCCCTCGCTGCGGCGCCCCGATGGCGCGCGGCAAAGTCGCAGGCCGGACCACATGGTGGTGCTCCCGAGAACAACATCTGTGACCGGCCTGTGACGGAAGCCAGACACTTCCACGACCTGGGCGGCGCATCGTCGCTGTATTCACGACGCCTGTCAACGGAAGTGAGGCAACGATGGTGATATCAACTCCGCGTGTGCGGGTGACGGTTGCGGCGACCTTCTTGGCGGTCTTGATCTCTGGCTCGGTCGTGGCGCAGGCTGCCCCGGCCCGGCCCGACGCCAACCCAATCGGGAACCCGCGAGGAAAGGCGCTCCTCGCTCGCGTCCACCGCGCGTACCGCCAGGTGGGGGCGATCGAGCTATCGGCGGTCCCGCGCGAGTCGACGTTCTCGTTTCCACGCCGGTTCGTTCTGATTCTCCGCCAGGGCACAGTAGTGGCGGAGGAATTCAGCCGGCCAGGCTCGCGCGGGATCACCGTCGTCGCGAGGCGCTTCGGGCCGACCTACGCCCGCGACGCGGGAGCGAGATGCTGGCATCGCCTCCCCTCAACTGATCCGCGGACCCTCGTGGACGTCGGCTTTCCATTCCCGTACAGCCGCCACGGGATGAAGGTGATCGCGCCACAGCCCACGAGCTTCGGCTGGCTGCTGAAGTCGGAGCACAAGGACAACTACTGGTTCTTGGCCACCCAGCGGACTTTCGTGCGGTCGCCCAAGCAGTTCGTCAACTATTCAATCGACGGTAAGTCCCATCAGATCCGGTCAATCTATGTTCAGATCATTGAGGGCAGGCAGCAGAGCAAGTGGCCGGTGGCCAGGCTGACGGTCAGAACTCTGGCCAGCTCACCACGGCTGCCGACGCCCGCTCCGGTCTGCTAGCGACGCGTCGGCCGCAGCGGTGACGGCATAGTGTCGGGCGATGGCTACCGTGCTGCTAGTCGAGGACGATCCGGGTGTCCGGCAGGGCCTGGAACTGGCCTTGCGTCGTCTTGGCTACGGCGTGCATTCCGCCGCGTCCGGCGAGGGCGCGCTGCGCGACGTCGGCGAGGCGACGGCCGACGTGGTCGTGCTCGATGTGATGCTGCCGGGGCTGGACGGTTTCGAAGTGTGCCGGCGGCTGCGCCGGAACGGCGACATCCCGGTCATCATGCTGACGGCGCGTGGCGACGACTTCGACATCGTGGCGGGCTTGGAGGCTGGAGCTGACGACTACGTCGTGAAGCCCGTGGAGCCGCGGGTACTCGACGCGCGGATCCGAGCCGTACTGCGCCGGATGGCACGGCCCGGCGTCCCGGCGGAAACGTACGGCGACCTAGTGATCGACCGCGATTCACTGATCGTGCGGCGGGCGGGCCAGCAGGTGTCGCTGACCCCCACCGAACTCCGGCTGCTGCTGGTCCTGTCCGGTTCGCCGCGGCAGGTGTTCTCGCGTGAGCAGCTCCTCGACCTCGTGTGGGAACACGACTACCTCGGGGACTCCCGGCTGGTGGACGCCTGCGTTCAGCGGCTGCGAGCGAAGATCGAAACCGACACGTCCGAGCCGCGCTATATCCAGACGGTACGAGGTTTCGGGTACCGGTTCGGGCCGCTGTAGCGCGGGAACGGGGAGGTACTTCGGTTGCGAACACGACTGATCGTCGCATTTATCGCGGTGGCGCTGCTGGCGGCGCTAGCGTCCGCTTGGCTCACCAGCGTGCTGATCCCGTTCTTCCCGACGTTGCACGGCCTGCTCCCCGCACCCAAGTTGTTCGTATTTCAGTTCGTCACCAGCATGCACCAGCATCCCGGCGGCCTGCTTCATCCGAACGAACTGGCCGCTCTCGCATTCTTCCTGGCCCCTGCGGTGCTGCTGCTGATCGTGATCATCGGTTTGGCGTTCCTCGCGTCCCGGCCGGTCCTGACGCCGGTCAGGCGGCTGGCTCACGCCGCGGAGCGGATGTCTGCCGGTGACCTGTCGGTCCGAGTCCAGCCCAAGGGCAAGGACGATCTCGCCCGGCTCGTCAACTCGTTCAACGAGATGGCCGCCGCGCTGGACAGCAAGATCGGTGAGCTCCAGCGGATGGAGGCCCGGGCCCGGCAGTTCGCCGGCGACGTATCTCACGAACTGCGCACGCCGCTGACCGCGATGACGGCGGTGACCGACGTACTGGGCGAGAACGAGGGCCTGACCGGAGATGCGGCGGCCGCCGCCTTGCTGGTTCGCCAGGAGATACTCCACCTGGGCCGGCTGGTAAATGACCTGATCGAGATCTCCCGCTTTGACGCCGGCACCGCCACGCTCGTGACCGATGCGACAGACATCGCCACGGCAATCGGCAGATGCCTGCGGGCACGAGGATGGGAGAACGTGAATGCGGTGGTACCGGATGGCCTGACGGTGCCTGTCGACCGGCGCCGATTCGACGTCATCATCGCCAACCTGGTCGGCAACGCGCTCTGCCACGGTGGCCCGCCGGTCGCGGTGACGGCGGGCTTGCGACCAGATGCCCACGGCGGCCAGCACCTGGAGGTCGCTGTCCGGGACCGCGGCCCTGGGCTGCCCCCGGCCGCGATCGAGCACGTGTTTGACCGGTTCTACAAGGCCGACACCGCCCGCGCTCGCTCGGAGGGCAGCGGTCTGGGCCTGGCGATCGCTTCGGAAAACGCGCGGCTGCACGGCGGCCAGATCGAGGCAGGCAATCACGCCGATGGCGGCGCTGTGTTCACCATCCTCCTGCCCGTAAAATTTGCCGAAAAAGGAGCCTCGTAATGTTGGTGACCAGGCTGGCTGCCGTCGGCGCTGGAGCGGCAACCATGGCGGCAGCGGTCTTGCTGAGCCCCGGCGCTGTACACGCCTCCGGACCGACCCGAAATGCCTCGACGACCGCCGGGCCGCGGCCGGGGTCGGTGACCATCATCAACACGCGCACCAACAAGGTGTCCGCGACAGTTCGCGTCGGCCTGGTCCCAAACCAGGTCGTCATCACCCCGGACGGCAAAACGGCCTACGTGCTGAACTCGTTCTCCCCCTCGGTCACCCAGATCAAGGTCGGGCGAAGCGTTACCTCGAAGCGAGTAAAGGCCGGGTCGTTCCCGCTCGGGCTCGCGATCACACCGGACGGCAAGAAGCTGTACATTTCTCGTCACTCGAACACCGGGCCGGGAAGCGTGCTGCCTGTGAACGCCCGAACCGGCGTGCCCGGTCGACCGGTGAATCTGCCGCTGAGTGGCGGCGATGCCGCCGGACTGATCACGGTAGTCCCAGACGGCAGCAAGGTCCTGGCGGCGGAATTCCTGGTCGGCAATCAATCCAGCGAGGGTGTGCTGCCGATACGGACGGCAACCAACAGGCCGGACCGGCTTGATAGGTTCGGGCGCACTTTTTACCAGCCGACCATGATGGCCGTCACTCCCGACAGCCGTACAGCGTTCGTGCTCAGCATTGACGGAACGGCCAAGAAGGGCGACCTGCTGACGCCGATTCGCATCGGAACGGGCAAAGTGACAAAATCGCTCGTGCTGCCCTCCCCGCAGGTAGCCATGACGATGACGCCCAACGGGCGGTTCATCTACCTCGCGGATTACTTTGACGGCACTGTCACCGTCGTCCGGACGGCCACGAACAGCATCGTCAAGCGGATACACGTCAGCGTCGCCTTCTCGCTGGCGACGTCGCCCGACGGCAAGACCGTCTACGCTGGCGGTGCCGACCCGATCACGGGGATCCCGGAAATCGTGACGATCGCTACCGCCAGCAACAAGGCGGCCGCGCCGATCCTGTTCGGCCAAGACGGCGGCGTCATCGATACGATCGCGATCACCCCGGACGGACGGACCGCCTACTTCACGGTCAGCTCGACTGGCAACTTCATCGTCCCCCTGCACACCGCCACCAAGACCCTGGGCACGCCCATCCGGGTCGGCCCCGATCCGATGGCGATCGCGATAGCCCGGCACGGCTCGATCATGTACGTCGTCAACAGCAACAACGCGTCATAGAACGCGCCAGCAAGGACCGAACCCCCGCCGGTCGGCAACCGCCGCGGTCCAGGCCCACCAACCAGGCCTCGACGAGCACCGGTGCGGTGGATCCGGGCATTCATCGCGTCCGCGGCGTCAGCCGGGGCGATGGATTCGGCAATTCAGCTGGGAAAACAGGGGTGAATTCGGCAACTCATCGCGTCCCTTGATCGGCCGGAGCCGATGGATCCGGGCATTCATCGCGGCCGCCGGCCGCACGACGCCGTCCGCACCACGCTCCGCCGCCTACCCCCTCCAAACCAGCCCCACGCGAGGTCTGTTTACAGGCCAACTGCCCCAACGCAGTCGCTGACCGGCCTGAGTAACCCGCCCCGCCTAAAGTGGTTGCCTGGAGTGTTCAGCCCAGTCCAGGCCAGCGACTGGCTACCTTAAGCGCCCGCTAGCCGGTCGCGGAGCTGGACGTCTGCTCCATCTGGGCGATCAGGCTGAGCGGGCGCATGTCGGTCCAGTTCGCGTTGATGTAGTCGATGCAAGAAGTCCGGTCGCTGACCCCGAACACGATCGTCCAGCCGGGCGGCACCTGGGCGAACTCCGGCCACAACGAATGCTGGCCCTCCTCGTTGACTAGCACGAGGAAGCGGCCCTCAGGGTCATCAAATGGATTGGCCACTTAATCAGATCCTTTGTCGCGGGTGGATGGAACGGTAGCTGGAACGGGTCGTTACTTGGTACCCAAACTCAGGCCGTGCTCGTACGGCATGCCGCTGATCGTGCCGACATCGCGGAAACCGGTCCGGCGCAGCCATTGCTCATAATCCCGTGCGGGATAGGCCATTCCCTGGCCGCTCGCGAGGACATTGAAATAAAGTCCCAGTCGCGCTCCGAAGATGCCCGCAGTCTCATCATCGGAGACGTTGTAGCCGTAGACAAAGACCTTGCCGCCGTCGGGAAGCGAGTCGTAGGCGTTCTTGAGCATGCCGAGGATCTGGTCTTCTGAGAAGATTTCCAGCACGTGGCTGAAAAGAACGCCGTCGATGCCTGGCGGGAAGGGGTCGCTGAAGATGTCGCCTGGATAGAGGTCGACGCGGTCGGGGTAGCTGGCGGTGACTTTGCCGTCGGCAAGCTTGGACACGCTTGGCATGTCGAAGACAGTGCAGCGGAGGCGGCCGTGCCGCGCGGCCAGCCTGACTGATGTCGTGCCGTCGCCGCCGCCAACGTCGAGCAAATGGCGAACAGTGCTGAACTCAGGGCGTTCGACCAGGGCGTCTACCGATCGCAGGGTGAAAGCGCTCATCGCGCGATGGAAGACCGCTTCGAGCGCGGGGTCGCGGGACAAGCGCTGGTACAGGGTCGGCTCGGTACCTGGGTAGCGATCCAGAGCGGTATTGGTGCCGGCTCGGATAGCCGAGGTCATCTGGGCGAAGGCCGGGTAGTAGACCTCCTTCCAGCCGATCAGGATGTGGCTCCAGCTATCGTCCGCGTCAGTCGCCAGCAGGTCCTGCGCCGCCGCGGAATTGAAGTAGCGGCCGTCGCGCCGTCGCAGTAGTCCGGTACAGCAGACGGCCTGCAGCAGGACCCGTAGCTGGTGCGCCGGGACGCCGGTGTGCTGGTGGAGCTGCTCGAAATCGGAGTCGGCGTGTTCGGAAAGGTAGCGGAAGATACCTAGCTCGACGGCCGTAGTTACCGCGTTGAACAGCGCCGGCGCATTCACCAGGAAATGGAATCGATCGTAGTCGCGATCGCTACCCGGCGAGGTTTTCACTAGTTTCAACTCTCTCATCGCTGGCATACGCCGGTCCAGGACACGAGGTTAGCCGCTACCTACGCTGCGGCCCGCGCAGTGACCACTTGCTGCCACCCGCGATACAGACCCGGCCGGACCGAGTAGCTTTCTGGTGAACAGGCGGGATGAGCCGATGATGGGGCAATCGTGCAGCTTAATAGCTTCGATGAATGGTCGCCGTTGGTGGAGGTGATCGTCGGTTCTGCCGAAAATTACCTTTCACATGAACGCGAGCTTTCATTCGACCTCTTCTTCCATGACAACATTGCCGGTGACAACTCATCCCGCTCCGAGTGGTACTACCCTCGGCTGTCCTCCCGAACGGGCCACGGCAAAGGTGCGAGCGGCACTTTAGCGCCGATCAGGCAGCGCTACGTCGCCGAGCTCAACGAAGATCTCGCTGGTTTCGCCAAGGTCCTCGAGTCGCTGTCGGTCACGGTTCACCGTCCAATGGACGTGGACTCCTCGACGGCGCGGGTCCGCACGCCTGCCTGGTCCGCATCGGTAGTCCCGCCGCTGAACGTGCGGGACAACACGCTGATCGCGGGCACCGAGATCATCGAGACACCTCCAATGATCCGGTCGAGGTACTTCGAGACCCAGCTACTCAAGCCGATCTTCACCGAGTACTTCGAGCAGGGTGCTCGCTGGACGGTCATGCCGCGGCCGCTGATGACCGACTCCTCCTTTGACCTGTCCTACGCCCGTACCAGCACTGTGGGCGGGCCGACCGAACCAATCGAGGACCCACAGCCGTCGCCGTACGATGTCGGGCTGGAGATGATGTTCGACGCCGCGCAGTGCCTGCGGCTAGGCCGGGACATCATGGTCAACATCTCGACCGCCAACCACAGCCTGGCCGTCGACTGGCTGGAGCGTCACCTCGATGGCCGGTTCCGCATCCATCGAGTGCACCAGCTCAGCGACAGTCACATCGACAGCATGGTTCTCGCGCTGCGCCCCGGCACGCTGCTGGTCAGGTCCGCGCGGGTAGCGGACAAGCTGCCCGAGCCGCTGCGCTCCTGGGACTTGATCATCGCGCCGCCGCCCAGCAGCGACAACTTCCCTCAGTACGACGACGACCTAATCCTGGCCAGCCCTTTCATCGACCTGAACGTGCTGTCGGTCAGCCCCGACACCGTCCTGGTGAACGACGCCTGCCCCGAACTGATGAGAAAGCTGGAGCAGTGCGGGTTCACCGTGGTCCCTGTGCGGCACCGGCACCGGCGCCTGTTCGGCGGCGGCTTCCACTGCTTCACCCTCGACACGGTCCGCGATGGCGGCGCCGAGGATTACCTGCGCTGATGGGCAGCCACGCGCACCACGGAGCCGCCAGCAAGCGCTCAGCGAGCCGCCCACTCAGGCGGGCGCTTCTCGGTGAAAGCGCGCGGACCCTCGATGGCGTCCGAGCTGTGCATGCGCCGCTCTTCGGCGGGGTAGCGGGTCGTGAACGCCTCCTCGAGCGGCAACGTAGCGGACTTGGCGGCTGCCTCCTTGATCGCCCTGACCGAAAGAGGCGCGCACCGCACAATGTCGGCTACCCAGCCGGCAACGCAGTTGTCGAGTTCGGCGGCCGGCACGACCTCGTTCACCAGACCGAGCTCGAATGCCCGCTGCGCGGTCATCGACCGCCCGGTCAGCAAGTAGCCCATCGCCGTTTTCGACGGAAGCTGCCTAGTCAGCCGGAAGACCCCACCGGCACCTGGTATGAGACCGAGTCTCGCCTCGGGCAACGCGAAGATCGCGTCCACCGACGCGACGATGATGTCGCAGGCCAGCGCGAGCTCGAAGCCGCCACCCAAGGCGTAACCCGCCACCTTGGCGACGATCGGCTTGGTCAGCTCGAACCGCTCGGTCAGCCGGGGCCAGCCCGGCTTGCCACGACTACCGAAACTCGACGGTGCTGGCGCAGGCGCGGTCTGGCTGGAGTCTCGCTCCGCTACTTCCTTCAGGTCCTGGCCCACGCAAAAGGCGCGCGACCCGGCACCGGAAAGCACGGCGACCCACAAGTCGTCATCGGCTTCAAAGTCATTCCATACCTCGGCGAGTTCTGCGTGCATTCGCAGGTCCATCGCATTAAGAACCTCAGGCCGGTTGAGCGTAACTCGAGCAATATTGGCGTCTTTCTCGTAATGAACTCGTGATTGTTGTGGCATAGAGATGACTATAACTCACCTCGCCGAGCATTCGGTGGGCCTAGCGCCGAAGATAATAGGTATCGGCACTGCGGTCCCAGCTACCTCGTATACCCAGGCTGAGGTGCTGCAAGAATTCAAGATCACCGATCCGCGAGTGCGATCCATTTTCCTCAACGCCGCCATCGAGCGCCGCGGCCTGACGCTACCTCCTTTGCTACCCGACGGCTCAAGGAGATCTGAGACCCAGGGCGAACTCCTGCGCAAGCACGTCGCAAGCGGCCTGGTCATGGGCCGGGAGGCGATCACCGCCTGCCTCAAGGACACCAACGCGTCGCTGGCTGACGTGCGCTACCTGTGCTGTGTCACCTCAACCGGATACCTGACTCCTGGCTTCTCGGCTCTGCTCATCAAGGATCTGGGTATCGACAGGCACTGCCCGCGCCTGGATGTCGTGGGGATGGGCTGCAATGCCGGGCTCAATGCCCTGACTGCCGTCGCGGGCTGGACCGTGGCGCATCCAGGCGAATTGGCCCTGATGGCCTGCATCGAGGCTTGTTCGGCGGCCTATGTCTTCGACGACACGATGCGATCGTCGGTGGTCAATAGCCTTTTCGGCGACGGGGCGGCGGCCATCGGGGTGCTACTGCCCGATCAGGAAGTCGCGTGTTTTGGCCGAACGAATAGCGTGGCGCTGCTCCGGTTCGCAAGCTGCATCATCCCCGAGGCGGTCGGCGCGATGCGCTACGACTGGGACGATAGTCACGGAAAGTTCAGCTTCTATCTCGACCCTGATGTCCCCTACGTGGTGGGTGCCCACGCTGAACTGGCGCTGACCAGGCTTCTCGCGGGGGCGGGGTTGCGGCAATCGGATATCTCGCACTGGATCATGCACTCCGGCGGGCGGAAGGTCATCGACTCGGTGCGGGCGAACCTTGGGCTGAGCCGCCACGACCTGCGGCACACCATCGGGGTGCTGCGAGACCACGGAAATGTCTCAAGCGGATCCTTTCTCTTCTCCTACAAACGTCTCCGCGACGAAGGGCGCGCTGAGCCTGGCGACTTCGGCGTCCTGATGACCATGGGTCCGGGATCGACTATCGAAATGGCCCTTGTCGGCTGGTGACCAAAGGAGACATCGATGACTGGCGAGCTCGAACTCACCGCGCTAGCCGACGGACTCGGGCCGATGGTCAAGCTCGGCGGAGCCCAGACACTCGCGGAACTTACTGATGCCGTGAACGCCATCTGCGATCAGGTGGAGAGCCGCACCGAGAAGTCGGTCGTGGTGATCCAGCTAGTCGCCACTTCGCTGGACTGCCGGGAGTGGCCAGGGGATGTCAACATCGCGGCGGTGAACCGCTGGGAGCGGGCGGTGCACCGAATGGAGCGTCTGGCCGCGGCGAGTGTCGCCGTCGCGCGGGGCACGTGCGGCGGTCCGGCTCTCGACCTGCTGCTCGCTACGGACTTTCGGATCGGCTCACCCGACCTCCGGCTGATGCTGCCGGTCAACGACGGGCACTTCTGGCCCGGCATGTCGATCTTCCGGCTGGTGCAGCAGGTCGGACTGGCTCGGGCTAGGCAGATCGTCCTGTGGGGCACCGACATTCCGCTGACCTTAGCCTCCGAGCTTGGTCTGATCGACCGCGTCAGCGACGACATTTCCGAGGCCATCCGGACCGCGAAGGTACTCATCGGCCGCATCTCTGACCGGGAACTGACGGTACGCCGGCAGTTGCTCCTCGAGGCCGGCTCGGTCGAGTACGGCGACGCACTTGGCGTTCACCTGGCCGCGTGCGACCGCGAGCTGCGCCGGCTGCGTTCGGTTAGCGTGACGGCGCCTGGAAAACCGGCGGAACGAGCCGACCCATGACGCCCCAGCCGACGTTCACCGGCGCACTCGATGAGGACGCCGCGGTGCTGGCCGAGTTCACGGCCGACGGCGAAAGCCTTCTCGCGAAGCTGCCAGTCAAGGGCGACCGGGATGCCGCCGCGCAACACCGGGCTGAGCGCATTTTCGCCACGGCGCGGGTGGCGCGCCGCGCCTTTCTGGCCAGGCACGCCGAAGGCGTGTACGACTGCCTGACCGATGACCGTTCCGGTCGGCTTCGGATAGACGAGCTGGTTTACGCCGCGGCCGACAGGTTCCCCGGACTCGTGCCGACCAAGGAGCAGATGGCCGCCGAGTTCAGCCGCATCCAGGCGGACAAGGACGGGCGCGAGATCGACCAGGGCATCTTCTGCGGCGCGGTGCTGCGGTCGGCCACGGCCGGACGCCATCTGATCGACGCCATGCTGATGCCCACCGCGCCCGCCACCACGCTGATCGGCAGCTTCCGCGCCACCGGGCGAGCCGAGCTCAGCTCGGTTCTGGTCGAACGCGAAGGCCAGGCGGCCTATCTGACCTTCCGCAACGCCGACAGCCTGAACGCCGAGGACAACCAGCTCATCGCCGATCTGGAGACGGCTGTCGACCTAGCCCTGGCCGATGACCAGGTACGCGTCGGCGTGCTGCGCGGCGGGCCCGTGAACCACCCTAAGTACCTCGGCCGGCGCGTGTTCAGCGCGGGCATCAATCTCACAGATCTGCGCAACGGCGCGATCTCGTTCGTGGACTTCTTGCTCGGCCGAGAACTCGGCTACGTCCACAAGCTGCTGCGTGGCCTGCTGGTCGAGCCGCGAGCCGACGCGTGGTCGGCCCGGCTGGTAAGCAAACCGTGGATTGCCGCAGTCGACACGTTCGCCATCGGTGGCGGGATGCAGCTTCTACTTGTCGTCGACCGGGTCATCGCCGAGCAAGAAGCTTACTTCAGCCTCCCGGCCGCGGAGGAAGGCATCGTGCCTGGCCTGGCCAACCTCCGGCTTACCCGGCTGACCGGCGCCAGGCTCGCCCGGCAGGTGATACTCAGCGGCCGCCGGATCGCGGCGACCGACCCGCAGTCGCGGCTCGTGTGCGATGAGGTCGTCCGGGCCGCCGACATGGACACGGCGATCGAGCGGGCTGTGGCGCAGCTCAGCGCCCCCGCCGTCGCCGCCAACCGGCTCATGCTCAACCTCGCTGAGGAGCCGATCGACCTTTACCGGGAGTACCTGGCGGAGTTCGCGCTCACCCAGGTCGCCCGGTCCTACAGCGGGGACGTGCTGGCCAAGGTCGAGCAGCGGTGGCAGCGCTCGCGGCATCAGGGCGATCAGGCGGACGGACGAAGGAGCTGACATGGTGGCTTTGAACCCTTCTGAGCTGCACAGCTCGCTCGCTGACCCGGTACTTGGATCGATCGGCTTCCTGAACGAGGTGATGAGCAGGTATCCGGATGCCATCTCCTTCGCACCGGGTGCTCCGCATACGTCCTTCACCGATGACCTCGACACCACGCGCTATACGGACGCCTTCCTCAACCACCTGGTCCGGGACAAGGGATACAGCCCGGTCCGTGCCCGCCGGCTGCTGTTCGAGTACGGACCGAGTCGCGGGCTGATCAACCACCTCGTCAGCGACGCCCTGCGCCGTGATCAGGGCATCGCTGCCGCACCAGCAGCCGTCGTCATCACAGTCGGCGCTCAGGAGGCGATGCTGCTCGCGCTCCGCGCGCTGTTCCGCTACGGCCAGCAGGACGTACTCGCTGTCGCCAACCCATGTTTTGTCGGCATCACCGGGGCGGCCGCGCTCCTCGATATCCCGCTGGTCTCGATAGAGGAAACCGATGACGGGATCAACCTAGCGGCGCTCGAAGCGGCGTGCCTGGCCGCGAGCAGCTCCGGCCGGCGAGTCCGCGCCTGCTATGTGGCTGCTGACTTCTCTAACCCGGGCGGTGGCCGGATGTCGCTTGAGTGCCGGCACAAACTGCTCGCGCTGGCCGATAGCAAGGACTTCCTGATCCTGGAAGACAACGCCTACGGCTTCACCGCCGCCGACGGGAAGGCGCTGCCCTGCCTGAAGGCACTGGACGCCGGGCGCCGGGTGATTCACATCGGAACCTTCGCTAAGGTCTGCTTCCCCGGCGCCCGCGTTGGCTATGTGGTCGCCGACCAGAGCGTCGAGGCCGGCGGCGCCGATGAGCGACTGCTCGCCGATGAGCTCGCCGCCCTCAAGTCCGTGGTGACGGTGAACACCTCGCCGCTCAGTCAGGCCGTCATCGGCGGCATGCTGCTCAAACACGGGTCGCTCAGCGGCCTGTCCGGACCCAAGTCCGAGTTCTACCAGCGCAACCTCAGCTTGCTGCTCGCGGCCATGGATCGCCACCTCGCCGATGGGCTCCCGCCGGGCGTTCGCTGGAACCGGCCCGCCGGCGGGTTCTTCGTCCGGGTCAAGCTGCCCGTGCGGGCCGATCTCGACCTGCTGGAAACCTCGGCCGCTCAATACGGGGTGTTGTGGACGCCTATGTCGCAGTTCTACCTCGACGGCGCCGGCGACTTCCAGCTCCGCCTCTCGTGCAGCTATCTCGATCCAGAAGCGATCGAAGAAGGCATGCGCAGGCTCGCGGCCTTTCTGAAGAAGGAAACCTGGTCATGATTCGCGACGCCGTTCTTCCGCATCCGACCGCGCGCGGCAACGCGTTCGACCCTCCGGCCGAACTGGCCGAATGCCGCGCGCACGAGCCGATTCGCCGGATGCGTTACCCGGACGGCCACATCGGCTGGCTGGTCACCAGCCACGACCTGGCCCGCAGCATGCTGTCCGATCCCCGGTTCAGCGCTCGCTCTGAGTTCAAACGGCCGCCTGTGCGGCGGCCGGGCGCCGAACCCTTCTACGGTGCGCCCGCCCTGCCTGGCTGGCTCGTCGACATGGACGCGCCCGAGCACACCAGGATCCGCCAGCGGCTGGCTCGCCAGTTCACCGCCCGCCGGATGCGGGAACTGCGCCCAAGGATCGACCAAGTCGTCGCTGACCTGCTTGACGCTATGGAACGCCGCGACCCGCCCGTCGACCTCGTCGAGGCCTTCGCTCTGCCGGTTCCTTCGCTGATGATCTGTGAACTGCTCGGCGTGCCCTACGAATATCGCGCGGAGTTCCAGCGCAATAGCGAGACTCTGTTCAGCCTGAACGTCACCGCCGACGAGGCCGCTGCGGCGATGGACCGGCTCTACGCGTTCCTGCGCAGGCTCAGCGAAACCGGTGCTCAGCGTGACGGACTGCTGGGCAGCCTCGCCGACGAGGGGGCGCTCAGTCCAGACGAAATCACCGGCATTGGCGTTCTGCTGCTGACCGCCGGCCACGAGTCGACAGCCAGTTCCCTGGCTCTGAGCACCTTCACGCTGCTGTCGCACCCCGAGCAGCTAGCCAAGCTCAAGGCCACTCCAGCCCTGATCGACAACGCGGTCGAAGAGTTGCTGCGGTACCTGACCGTCTTCCATTTCGGGGTGCCGCGCACCCCGCTCGAGGACGTCGAGTTCGCCGGGCAGCTCCTGCGGGCCGGCGAGTCGATCACGGTGTCCCTGCCGGCGGCGAACCGCGATCCTGACTGGTTCTCCCAGGCTCCCGACCGATTCGACATCGAGCGGCGCACCACGGGTCATCTCGCGTTCGGATACGGCATTCACCAGTGCCTAGGCCAGAACCTCGTACGCATGGAGATGCGCGCGGCGTTGCCGGCGTTGTTCGGCCGCTTCCCGCGGCTGGCGCTCGCGGTCCCCACCGATGAGGTCCCGCTGTCCAGCGACAGGAGCGTGTACGGCGTGCACCGGCTACTCGCTACCTGGTGAACGCCATCACCCATAGACCATGGAGGAACCGGTCATGCGACTGAACAGTTTCGACGATTTTTCCCCGCTCAAGGAAGTAATTCTAGGTTCCGCTTCCCACTATGCGGATCGCATCCATGACCTGTCTTTCGACATGTTCATCAGCGACAACCTCTCCGGAGCGCGCGGATATTACCCCAGCATCTCTGACTGGCGCCCTGGAGCTGATCGCCGCAACAGAAACGAGCCGCACCGGCTGGCGCTCAAGGAGCGGTTCGTCGATGAGCTTATTGAGGACACCGAGGGGATGGCCGAACACCTGAAGTCGCTGTACGTGCAGGTCCACCGTCCGATGGGGTTAAGTTCAACGCCAGGACCGGTGTCCTCACCCGCGTGGTCGGCGCCGATCACCCCGCCGCTGAATGTCCGCGACAACACGCTCATCCTCGGTGACGAGATCATCGAAACTCCGCCGACATTGCGGGCGCGATATTTCGAAACGCAATTTCTTAAGCCGATCTTCATGGAGTATTTCACGCAGGGCGCCCGCTGGACGATCATGCCGCGGCCGATGATGACCGACGCCTCCTTTGACCCAGCGAATGTCGAGAACGCCGCCCCCAATATTGAGGTGCCTGAGCATCCCGAGCCGTCACCGTACGACGTCGGCGTTGAGATCATGATCGACGGCGCGAATTGCCTGCGGCTTGGCCGCGACCTGATCGTCAATATTTCCAACGCCAATCACGCGCTGGCTTGCGGCTGGCTGGAACGTCACCTGGAGGGCCGGTTCCGCGTCCACCGTATGCACCGGCTGACCCAGAGCCACATCGACAGCGTGGTCATCGCGCTGCGCCCAGGTACGCTGCTGATCCGCTCGGAGCGGGTGCTTGATTTCCTGCCTCCGCCACTGCGGCGGTGGGACGCGATCGTCTCGCCGACGCCTGACATCGGCGACTACCCCCAGTACGAGAACGACGACCCGATCCCGGCCAGCCCGTATATCGACCTCAACGTGCTGTCCATCGACGAGAACACCATCATGGTCAACGACGCGTGCCGGACGCTCATCGGCTTGCTTGAGCACCACAAGTTCACGGTGATCCCGGTCCGGCATCGCCATCGGCGCCTGTTCGGCGGCGGCTTCCACTGCCTCACGCTCGATACGGTCCGCACCGGCGGTGCCGAGGATTACCTGGGCGCGGCATGACGGCGCAAGCAGACGGGGCGCAGACCCTTGAGGCCAGGCTGCGCTGCGCCGCCCGGGTCGCTGGTACCGCGCCGGCCCTGCTCGACGCCTCGGGTGTACGAGCGACTCATGACGACCTGCGCCGCGTCCGCGATGGCGGCCGCGTGCGGCTGCGCGAGGCTGGCCTGGACCGAGGCGACCGAGTCGCACTCATCCTGTCAGGAGAATGGCCGGTCGCCTCGGCGCTGCTCGCCGCGACGTCTGCTTGCGCGACGGCGGTGCTCGACCCAGGGCTGAACGACTATGAGCTAACCGCTAGCCTGACGCGGCTTAAGCCGCGGGCAATCCTGGCTGACCGCCAGTCCGCCCCGCGCCTGCGCGTCCTGGCCGGCCAGGACGCGCGGGTGCTTGTGTGGTCGGCTGACCAGTTGGACGCCGGATCAGCGCAGGCCGACAGCGAGCTGCCGGACCCGGATGACCAGGCAATGCTGCTCTTCACCTCAGGCACTACCTCGACACCCAAGGTGGTGCGGCTTACCCAGCGAAATCTGGCCGCGGCGGCCGAGAGCATCGCGGGCACGCTGCGGCTCGGGCTCGCTGATCGCGCGTTGAACGCGATGCCGCTCTACCATGGCCACGGCATCTTCCCCGGGATCCTCGCCCCGCTGGTAGCCGGGGGCAGCACCATCTGCGCGCGCCCGGGCAGCGCCGACGAACTGCTCGCGGTCGCCAGGTCAGCCGCGCCGACGTGGTATTCGGCCGCGCCCGTCGTGCACCACAGCTTCCTCGCGATGGCCAGGAGCAACCCGCTCATCGGGGCGGCGTTGTCCCTGCGCGTGATCAGATCGACATCCTCGGCGCTGCCACCACGGCTGCTGACGCAGCTTGAACGACACCTGTCGGCACCGGTGGTGGAGGCGTACGCGCTCAGCGAGGCGCCCGGCCAGATCGCCAGCAATCCGCTCGACGGACCGCGCAAGGCGGGCACGGTTGGCAGGCCGCAGGGTACCGAGATCGTGGTGCTGACGGCCACCGGCGAGCTGACGGACGCACCGGGGAGTACCGGAGAGGTTCTGGTCAGGGGCGCGAACGTAATGCCGGGTTACCTCTGGGTGCCGCCGGACGAGCAGCCGTTCATCGATGGCTGGCTGCGCACTGGTGACCAGGCGACCATCGACGAGGACGGCTACCTCGTCATCGCGGGCCGGGTCGTCGACATCATCAGCCGCGGCGCCGAGAAGTTCTCGCCCGCGGAAGTGGAGGAAGTGCTCGCCGAGCACCCAGCCGTGCGCGAAGTAGCGGTCTACGGACGCGCACATCCAACGCTTGGCGAGGAAGCCGCCGCCGCCGTCGTGCTTCGCGACGGGGTTACCGCCACCGAGCGGGAGCTTGTCGTCCACGTCGCTGCGCGGCTAGCCGCCTACAAGGTGCCGGTGCAGATCGACTTCCTGCCGGTGCTGCCGAGGAACAGCGCGGGCAAGATCATGCGTCCCTGGCTGAAGGAGCAGACGGCGCGGTCACAGGCGCGCGCCGGGTACCGAATGGTGCCGACTCGATGACCGGGCGCCCCGATGCGGCCCGCTTCGGGGCGGAGGTGCTGAAGGATTTCGCGAGCCGGGTGCTCATAGCGGCGGGCGCGGCACCGGACGCGGCTCGGATCTGCGCCGAGGTGTTCATCGACGCCGACCTGGCCGGCGCGGACACGCACGGGATCATGCGCCTGCGCCAGTACGTCCAGGCCCTGGTCAGTGGCCGCGTGGACGGACACGCCCGGCCCGAGGTCGTGGCGGATCACGGGGCCGTGGTCACCGTCGATGCCCGCAACGGCCCCGGCCCGGTCGGTCTGGCGTTCGCCACCGACGTCGCCGTACGAACCGCCCGCCGGCACGGCGTGGCAGCGGTGGCCGTGCGCGGCTCCAATCACGCGGGCGCCATGGCCTGGTACACCGACCGCGCCGTCGCGGCAGGAATGTTCGCCCTGGTGCTGAGCGGGTCGACCAAGGCGATGGTGGCGCCCGCGGGCGGCGCGGCCCCGTTTATCGGGACTAACGCGGTGGCCTACGGCGTGTCCGCCGGCGCGGAGACGCTGATCTTCGACGCCTCGACCAGCGTGGCCTCCCGCAGCAGGCTGGAAGCCTTTCAGCGGGCCGGGACCAGCCTGCCGCCGGGTTGGGCCATAGACCCGGACGGAAAGCCCGCGCTCGACCCAGCCGAGGTGATCGAAGGTATCGACCGCCTGTCCGGGCACAGCCTCCTGCCATTCGGCGGAGCCGAAAGCGAGCACAAGGGATTCGGGATCGGACTGCTCGTCGAGCTGCTATGCGGCCCAATCGCCGGAGCACGCTGGGGTCCGACGCCACCCGATGCCGCCCCGGTCAGGGTCGGGCACTTCGTGCTGTGCCTAGATCTTGGGGCGTTCGGCGCCCCGGCCGAGGAAATCACCGCGCGCGTCGGGTCGTTGTCCGCGGCCCTGCGGGCCGCTCCAGCGGCCGTTGATCAGACGCCGGTGCGGATGCCAGGAGACCGGCGCAGGGAATGCGCGATCCGGTACGCCGGCGAAGGCATCCCGGTCCCAGCGAATGTGCTAGCCGAGCTGGACCAGACGGCGGCGCTCCTGAACGTCCCTCCGCTCACCAGGAGCCTTCCATGACCTTTGCGGCACCGACTGTTCTGCGCGGCTCTGTGCGGATCCCCACGTCCAAGCCCCATACCCAGCGGGCCCTGCTGATGGCCGCGCTTGCCCGCGGCGAGTCGACCATTCGACGGCCGAACCTCTGCTCCGAATCATGCCTGCTGGCGCAGGCGGCCGCCGCGCTCGGCGCCCGGCTCACCGTGCGCGGTGAGACGCTCGTGGTGAATGGCTTCAACGGCCGCCCGCGCACACCCGCGTCCGTGCTGGAGGTCGCCGGCTCAGGATTCGCCCTGCGTCACCTGATTCCCATCACGGCGCTTGCTGAGCCGCCCTGTGTGCTCGCCGGGGAGCAGCGGCTAGCCGCCCGGCCGGTTCAGCCGTTGCTTGAGGCACTCGCGGCGCTCGGCAACCGGGTCGAGCCGGCGGTTCCCGGACTCGTCCTGCCCCTGATCACCCGCACCACCGGCATCGCAGGCGGGCAGGTCGACGTGCCCGCGCTTGAGACTTCCCAGTTCGTCAGCGCGCTGATGCTGGCCGCTCCTTATGCTGTCGATGCTGTTAGTATCCGCGTGCCTGGCGTGGTGGTCAGCCGGCAGTACATCCGCCTGACCCGCGACATGATGGACCAATTTGGCGCCCGGGCCAGCGTCAGCGCCGACACGCGGACCATCGACGTAGTACCGGGCGGCTACCAGGCCACCGATCTGCTGATCGGGCCGGATGTCACCTCGCTGTTCTACTTCATCGCCGCGGCCGTCATCGTGGACGCCGACATCCTCATTAATGACGTCGTGCTTGGCGGCGACGTGTTCCTTGACTCAGCCGCGGCGCTTGGCCGTCGGCTTGGAGTCAAGATCACTCAGGAGGGAACCGCCCTGCGGATCGCGTCAGGCCCGCCACCAGCGGATCGGGTCGTGATCGACGCCTGCGACATTCCGACTCTCGTGCCTGCCCTGGCCGCGCTCGCGTCCAGCCTGCCGAGCGGGATGCTGCTCAGGAACGCCCGCCACATCCAGCACCATAAGACCAGCCGACTGCGAGTCGTACTCGATGCAGCTCGCCCGGATGGGACGGGTACTGCGGCCGCATGACCGCGACGGGCAGCTCGACGGTTTCGAGACCGACCGGGTCGAGAACTGCCCTGGCGGTCAAGTGGACAGCCAGGGCGATCATCGAAACTTCATGGCGCTCTCACTGGCTGCGATGGCCTTGGATCGGCCGGTTCATGTGCTCGGGGCGGAGACCCTGAGCACCTCGTTTCCTGACTTTCTCGAGTGCGTCCGCGCGCTGGCGACAACGCCCGCGCGAGCCTGACCAACTACAAAGGGACCCGCTGTGGCTGCCTCCTCCTCCACCATCGCAGTGATGCCTGGCCCGCCGCTGGCGGGCATCGTGACGCCGCCAGGTGCCAAGAGCGGCACCGTCAGGGCGCTGCTCTGCGGCACCCTCGCTTCCGGCACCACCACGATCGCCAACGCGGGATCGGGTGACAACATCGCCGCCATGGCCAGCGCCTGCCGGATCCTTGGCGCCGAGATCGACAAACTCGATCCGTTCACATGGCGGGTGCGCGGCATCGATCACCGGCTGCCCGAACGCGCCGAGCTCGACGCCGGCAACTCCGGCGTCGTGCTACGACTGCTCGCCGCCGTCGGCGCGGCGATGGAGCACTGCTCGGTCGGTACTCGCTATCCCGACTCCCTGGGACGTCGTGGCAACAGCGAAATCATCGACGCCCTGCGCGACTTCGGCGCCAACGCGGCCGGACGCGGGCCGCAGGCCTGTCCCCCGCTAGTCGTCGGGCGTGGGAATGGCTTGCACGGCGGAACGGTGTCAGTGTCTGGCCGCCGCAGCTCGCAGTTCCTTTCCGGGTTGCTCTTCCTGGCCCCGCTGGTCGGCGCGGACGTGCTCCTTCAGGTCGCCGACGAGCTGAGTTCGAGGGCCATGGTGGCCACCACCATCGACGCTCTCGCCAGGTCAGGAGTGACGGTCAGCGTCGCTCCAGACTGGCTGTCGTACCAGATTGAGGGCGGGCAGCGGTACCACCCGGGCACCCATCAGGTCGTTGGCGATGCTTCCAGCGTGGCTGGCATCCTGGCGGCGTGTGCTGCCTGCCCCGGCTCGGCGGTCAGGGTCCGCGGACCGCTGGGCAACGACGCCGGCACCGCGGCCATGATCAGTGCGCTGCGCCACATGGGCGCTCGCATCGACAAGGACGGCGATGATCTGATCTGCCACGGCGCCGACGAGGTGAACCCGATCGAACTCGATGGATCGGCGTGTCCCGACAGCATTCTCCCAATGGCCGCCCTGGCCTGCTTCGCCGACGGAACCAGCGTGTTCTCCAACGTGGAAACGCTGCGCTTCAAGGAGTGTGACCGGATCAGCGACTTCTGCCACGAACTCGCCGCCGCGGGCGCGAAGGTGCAGGAGCGCCCCGACGCGATCATCATCCACGGCACCAGCCAGGTCGCCGGGAACGCCGAGGTCTTCGGGCACCACGACCACAGCGTGGTCATGGCCATGGCCGTCGTCGCGTTGCGCAGCCGCAGCGGACTGCGCATCCGCGGCTGGGAGTCGGTCGCCCAGACGTACCGCGGCTTCTTCACCGACCTGCGAGCCCTCGGCGCCGACGTAGGCGGCTTTGGCAATACTCCCCTCAACTGAGGCAGAACGGCGCGGTCTGCGGCGGGTGGCGCGGCGGCGGCGGGCAGCAACGTCGTCCCGTTTGTTCCTGCTGGCCCCTGTTCTGCGCGACAACGCCGACCCGTTGTCCGCCGGAGGCGCCGCCGCCGACAGCAAGGGGCCCACGCTGTCGCCATAGCAGCAGCGTGGGCCCCTAGCTGCGCGGGGCCGCGGCGGTGGCCTAGTCGGCTGCTTCCATTTCGGGGCGGGTGCGCTCGGCCCATCGGACGGCGTAGGGCATCGCCAGGCCGATCGCGACGAACACCGCTCCCATGACCAGCCAGCCGGGCGCGCCCCAGGTGATGCACAGCAGGCCGAGTGCGGACGGTGCGATGACGTTGCCCAGGCCCCGGGTGATCTGGAAGATCCCCGAGTACTGTCCTTGCGCGTGCGCGGGCGCGAGATCGACTCGCAATTCAAGGGAGCCGGCCGCGTGCCACAGTTCGCCGATCGTGTGCACGCTGATCCCGAGCACCATGACCACGATGGCAAGCCAGGCCGATATCCCCGCCGTGGTCGCGATTAAGGCCATGCCGATCAGGAATGCCACACCCGAGCGGCGAATAGCCGTGGTGGCGGCCGCGGTGTCCTCGATGCCACGGCTGGCCCTGACCTGGAAGACCACCACCATGGCAGTGTTGAGCACCAGGGCCGCTCCGACAAACCAGCGGGGCGCGTTCGTATGCGTGACAATCCACAATGGCAGCGCGAACACCAGCACCATGCCCTGGATCCACATGATGCCGTCGAGCAGGCTCACCGTGACGTAGGCCTTGTCCTTGAGCGCGATCCAGCGACTGGTTCCCGGCGGCTTCTTGACCGGCGGCAGTGGTGGCAGCCAGTTGACGATAAGCGAGCACAACGCGTAGCTGAGCGCGTTGCCGAGCACGATCGCGAGATACGCGTCCCTGGTGTTGAACTGGATGGCAAGGCCGGCCGCGACGGCGCCTAGGCTCGTCGCGAGGCTGACGACGGACCGGATATAAGAGCGGTACTTGGTCAGGTTCGGGCCGCCGAAGCCGCGCACCAGCGGTCCGCGCGCCGCCACGCTGGCGGACGTCGCGAGTTCAGTCAGGCTGATCACGATGACGAAGAACAGAAAGCTGTGCACGAACACCAAGGACGCCATCGCGATGGCCTGGGCTAGAAGCGTTAGCCGGTAAACCTCGCGTGGTCCCCGCCGGTCAGCGAGATGCCCGACCGGAACGCCCGCGGTGAGGCCGATCACGGCGGCGACACCCATGCCCAGGCCTACTTTCGGGACGGAAAGTCCGACCGACCTTGTGTAGAAAATCGCGGCGCTGATGATGAACATGCCGCTGCCGATCATGTTGACGAAGCTAAGGAACGCGATGATGCGCTGAGGTCGGGTTTGGGGAATCAGCCCGTGGTCGACCAGCCAGGATGACTTGCGCGATTCAGCCCCGGAGTCTTTTTCCTTAACAGAAGTCACTAGCGTTCATCCTTGAGTCGGCTATCGGGACAACCTGCTGAGATACGTGGTGACGATCGCGCCTATTTCGGCCAGCGGACCTGGCTGGGTCATCTGCCCGTGCGTGCAGGCGATTTCATGAACCTGGACCGTCCCAGTGACATAAGGCGCCCAGATCTCCGCGTTCGCCGGTTCGGCCCGATCGGCGGTTGCGGCGAAGAACACCAGGTCTCCCTCGAAGACCCCGGAGGAGAACTGGCTGCGGAGGTTGAGGTTGTCAACGAAGACCTGTGGCAGCAGCGCCAGGCTGTCCGCGCCGATGCCGGCGAGCGGGCTGTCAGGCGCGGCGGGGTCGTGGCCAATCGAGCTGACGATCGATGGCCGCACCGCCGGGTCGTCATAAGCCCACGGCCGGCCGCGGTTCTGCGTCGCGGCCGGGTAGCCGTCGAGGCTCGCGAGCAACGCGACCTGCTCCCCCTCGTGCTGCAGCTTCACGGCCATGGCATGCGCCGCCGTGCCGCCGAACGACCAGCCGAGCAATGAGTAGGGGCCGTGCGGCTGGATGGTCCTGATCGACGCGAGGTAGTCGTCAACCAGCTCATCGAAACTCGCCGGAACGGCCTCCGGATCGCTGTACTGGCGGGATTGGATGCCGTAGACCGGCAGTTCGCGATCCAGGTGCCCGACCAGTCCGCCGTAGCACCAGCTCAGCCCGATCGCCGGATGCACGCAGAAGACCGGCCGGGAGCTGCCAGTCGCGCGCAGCGGAAGCAGCACTCCGAGCGCGTCCCCGGCCAGACCGCATTCGAGATACCAGGCCAGCGCGGCGACGGTCGGCGTCGCGAACAGGACGCGGACCGGCAGTTCGCTCCCCGTCGTCGCGCGGATCCGGCTGACCAGCCGCGTCGCCAGCAGCGAGTGACCGCCCAGGTCGAAGAAATTGTCAGTCGCCCCGACCCGGTCAAGCCCGAGTACCTCGGCGAACAGCTCGCACAAGAGCCGCTCCCGCGGATTGCGCGGCGGGGCGTAGACGGCCTCGTCGCGGCCATACCGAGGACTCGGCAAGGCGGCGCGGTCCAGCTTGCCGTTGGCGGTCAACGGCAGCGCGTCAACAAGGACGAATGCGGCGGGAATCATGTAGCCGGGCAGTCTCTTCGCCAGCGCCGCGCGCAGCTCAGGCAGGAGCCGGGCGCGGCGACGCGCGGCGCCGTTGACGTAACCTTCCCACGCCAGTACCGGCCGGGCAGGCGAGGGTTGCGGCAGCGACGGCATGGCGGTGACGGGCCTGCCGTCCTCACCGCAGCGCCGCGCGACGAGGTCGAAACGGCCGTCAGGGCCATGGCGCGACCAGTCGAGGTCGATGAGGTAACCGGTCTGTTCGGCCAGCCGCCACAGATCCTCGGGATCCTCGGCCGGCTGATCTCCGGCCTCCAGATCCACGATGCTTGCCAGTCGCGCATTCGGCACGTCGCGAAGGGCGAGGATCTCGGGCCGCTGATCGGTCAGCCGGGCGCACAACGATGGCACGGTCAGCCGTTCCTCCGCCCAGTCCAGCCAGTCAGACTCGGCCCATTCACCCTCGGCCCGGGGCTCCGCCACCGTCTCGGCGGCCGGCCCCACGGACAGCATCACGTCGTAACGGAAGCGGTTCATCTCATTGCCGAACCGGCCGCGCTTGGGCATGACCCGCACATCGGCGATCTCGCGGAAACGGCTCGGCAGGGCGGTGAACAGCCCAGGATCGATGACCAGTTCTTCGTCTTGGACCATGTGCTGACGGGCCCGCGCGGATAGCTGATCGGCGGGGAGGTCGGGCTCGGCCAGGGCCATCTGCACCGACAGGTGGAACGCCTCGAGCAAGGGCAGGCTGCGGATGTCCCCGATGAAACACGATCCGCCGGGCGCGAGCCGGCCCAACGCCGCCTCGATCACAGCCAGCAGATACAGCTCATCGGGGAAGTACTGGACCACCGAGTTCAGGACAACGACATCGAAAAGCTGCTCAGGCAGTTGGTCGATCTCGTCAGCGGCGCATTGGAAGAACTCGATCCGGCTGGTCCCGCGGTTCGCCGTTGCCGCGATCGCCCGCACCCGCCGCAGCGCGATCTCGGAGACGTCGACGCCCCAGTACCGCTCGCAGTGCGGGGCTATCCGGCGCAGGATAAGCCCGGTCCCGCAGCCGATCTCCAGCACGGATCGGGGCTGCGCCGCGAGGATTCGGTCCGCGCTGTGATCGGCCCACTCCCGCATCTCCCGCGCGGGAATCGGCGCCTTGGTATAGCTGCTAATCCATCCGTGGAAGTCGTCGTCGGGGTCGGTGTCATCGGCGAGCGAGCCATAGGCCGTTTCCCAGACTCGACGCCACTGGTCGACCCGGTCCGGCCACTCTTCCTCCGCTGTCGTTCCGCTGACAGGCTCGGGAACCACGTAGGCAACCAGTCGCTGGTCGCCGACCATATCCTGGATGGCCACCACGGCCGCTTGCTTGACCATGTCCTGCCCGATCAGCTCGGACTCGATCTCGCCGGGCTCGATGCGGAACCCGCGGATCTTCACCTGGTCATCTAGGCGGCCAAGAAACTCGATGCTCCCGTCATATCGCCGGCGAACCAGGTCGCCGGTGCGGTACATCCGCTCTCCAGCGGTGCCGAAGGGGCACGCCACGAACTTTTCCGCGGTCAGCCCTGGACGCCCGACATAGCCCCTGGCCACGCCCGCTCCTGCGATGTACAGCTCACCGATGACCCCGGCCGGGACCAGCGCCAGCCAGTCATCCAGTACATAAGCCCGCGTATTGGCGATAGGCCGACCGACCGCCGGCGGACCGACCGCCGGCAGGCCGACCGCATCGGGCTCGACCGGCTGGATGGTAGCCCAGACCGTGGTCTCGGTCGGCCCGTAGACGTTGGTCACCGACGCGGTGGCCGCGAGCATCGCTCGGGCCAATTCGGCCGACAGCGCCTCGCCGCCAACTAGTGCCCTGACCCCGGCCAGCTGGTCCCCGGCCCCGCCGGCCAGCCAGGCGTCCCAGCGGCTAGGCGTGGCCTGCAGCACTGTCGCACCCGAGGAGCGCACCAGCGCCCACAACGTCGGTGAGTCCAACGTCATTTCCCGCGCGACCGGCACCACGCTCGCGCCGCTGATCAACGGCAGCAGCAGCTCCATGATGATCGGGTCGAAGCCCACCGCGGTCACCGCCAGCCACCGGTCCCGCGCTGTCAGCGAGAATCGGTCACCGACTGAGATCAGGAAGTTGCTCACCGCACCATGTGAGACGACGACGCCTTTCGGCTGGCCGGTGGAGCCTGACGTGTAGAAAACCTGCGCCGGATGCCCTGGTAGCACCGTGACGCGACAGTCCCGGGCCCGGCGGCCGTCCCCGCCTGCCCCGGCCGGTTCGCCTGCCCCGGCCGGTTCGCCTGCCCAGGCCGGCTCGCCGTCGACCAGCAGCCTCGGCAGACGGCCAGGCAGGACTGGCTCCACCGCCCTGGTGGTAAGCACCGCGACCGCACCCGCCTCGGCCAGCATGTAGCCGATCCGCTCAGCCGGGTTCTCCGGGTCGATGGGCACGAGGCCGGCCCCGGACTTGTGCACCGCGAGCAGGGCCACCACCAGCTCCGCCGAACGCCCCAGGCATAGTGCGACGACCTGCTCAGGGCCCACCCCCCGGGCGATCAGCAACCTGGCCAGTTCGTCCGCGCGCGCGTCGAGTTCGGCATAGGTCACCTCACCGCTGGCGGCGACCACCGCCACCGCGTCCGGGGTGCGCGCGGCCTGCGCCTCGAACAGCTCGGCTACGGTCCAGCCCTCCGCTGGGATCGGGGCGGTCTCGCCGTTCCATTCGGTGAGAAGTCGCCGGCGCTCGTCGGCGCCGAGCAGGTCCACCGCGCTCAGCTTCGTCCGCGGGTCGGCCACCATCGCCTGCGCGATCAGCGTCAGACGGTCCAGGAGCCGCCCGATCGTCGAACCGTCGAACAAGTCCACCGCGTAGGCCACATGCATGCGCAGCGGTCCTAGCCGACCATCCTGCGTGGCCGGCTGCAGGCTCAGGGTGAAGTCGAACCTCTCCATCTGCCGGAAGATGGAGTAGTCCTCGACGTCGAGGCCAGGTAGATCAAGCCCGCCTGGGTTGTCGACGCCGACCTGAAGCATGATCTGGAACAGCGGATTACGGCCGGCGGACCGCGGCGGATTGATCTCCTCCACGATCCTTTCAAATGGAACGTCCTGATGGTCGTAGGCGGCAAGGCTCGTTTCCCTGACCCTGGCCAGCAACTCGGTGAACGTCGGATCCCCGCCCGTGTCGATGCGGAGCACCAGCGTGTTGACGAAGAATCCGATCAAGCCATCGAGCGCCTGATCCGTGCGCCCCGCGATGGGAGCACCGATCGGGATGTCGGTACCCGCGCCGACCTTGGTGAGCACTGCTGCCAGCGCCGCGTTGGCGACCATCCACAGGGTCGTGCCCGTGCCGCGGGCAAGCTGGGTGAGGCCAGCATGCAGTTCGGGCGACCAGTCGGCCACAATGAACTCGGCGCGGTGGGAGGCGACCGCGGGCCTTGGCCGGTCCGTCGGGTAGCGCAGCTCGGCCGGAAGGTCCGCCAGGTTCTTCCGCCAGAAAGAAAGCTGGGCGCTGAGCGCCGAGTCCTGATCGGACTGCGGGCCGAGAAGCTCCCGCTGCCACAGCGCGTAGTCCGCGTACTGGACCGGCAGCGGCGCCCAGTCCGGTACCTGCCCGGCCACCCTGGCCTGGTAGGCCAGGCCCAGGTCGGTGCGGAGCACGCCTCGGGACCAGCCATCGGTGGCGCTGTGGTGAAGTACAGCCGCCAAGACGTGATCCGTCGCGTCCAGCTCGATAAGGGTGACCAGGAGCGGCGGCTCAGCCGACAGGTCGAACACCCGGCCGAGCACGGCCCGCACGGTCTCGTCCAGGTCAGCTTCTGCGCAGCTTATCCGGTGCATCGGGACCGGCCCGGCAGGCAGCACTACCTGCACCGGCCGTTCATCGATCTCCGTCAGCACCGTGCGCAGCGTCTCGTGTCGCCGCACCAGGTCGGCGATCGCGCACTCGAGCGCGTCGGTGTCGAGCGGTCCGGCGATCCGGTAGACGGCCGGCACGTTGTAGGTGGCGCTTGGGCCTTCGAGCCGGCTGAGGAACCACAGTCGCGCTTGGGCATACGACATCGGCACCTGCTCCGGGCGCTGGGCCGCCACCAGTCGATGGCGAGCCTTTCCCGCGCCGCGCAGCCGGTGCGTCAGCTCGCCCGGTGTCGGGGCATCGAACACAGCCCGGACGTCAAGCTCGCTGCCGAACATCGCGCGAATCCCGCTGACCAGCCGAATCGCCAGGAGCGAATGACCACCTAGGTCGAAGAAGTCGTCGTCGACACCGACCCGCTCCAGCCCGAGCACGTCGCCGAACAGGCCGCACAGGATCTCTTCCTGCGGGTTCCCCGGATTGCGGCTGGCAACCGAGCCCGCGCGGTAGTCGGGTGCGGGCAGGGCGTCGCGGTCCAGCTTCCCGTTCGAAGTCAGCGGCAACCGGTCAAGCACCACCACCGCCGATGGCACTAGGTGTTCGGGCAGCCGCGCCGCGGCGTAGCGGTGCACGAGCGCGGGCAGCTCATGAGCGCCGCCCGTGCTGTCGTCCTCGGCGGGTACCACATAGGCGACCAAACGGATGTCGTGCGCGACATCCGAACGCGCCACCACCGCGACCTGAGCGATGCCGGGATGGGCCGCCAGCGCCGCTTGCGCCTCACCAGGCTCGATCCGAAATCCCCTGATCTTCACCTGGTCGTCGGCCCGGCCTGCGAAGACAAGCTGCCCGCCGGCGGTCCACCTGACCCGGTCTCCCGTCCGGTACATCCGTGCTCCCGCCTCGAACGGGCAGGCCACGAACCGCTCAGCGGTTAGGCCAGGGCGGCGCGCATACCCGCGGGCTAGCCCGGCCCCAGCGATGTACAGCTCGCCGACGACGCCGGCCGGCACCACCGTGAGCGAGTCATCCAGTACGTAACAGCGGGTATTGGCGATCGGAGCACCGATGGGAATCACGCGATCGGTCACCGACCGCTCGGTGAGCTGGGTTGTGATCGCCCCGATCGTGGTCTCGGTCGGGCCGTAGTGGTTGAACACCCGGCAGTCGCCGGCCACGGAGAGCACTGATCTAAGCCACTGCGGTTCGGCCGCCTCCCCGCCGAGCACGAGTGACTTCGCCGGCAGCAGTCGCTCCGCGCCATCGGCGGTGAGCGCCTGGAGGTGCGAGGGCACCGCCTTGAGGTAGTCGATGCGATTCGCCGCGAGGTAGCTGGCTACGGCCTGCGGATCGGTCACGTCATTGGCGGCCAGGATGTGCAGCTCGCCGCCGGTCGCCAGGCTGACGAACACGATCGTGTTCCCAAGATCGGTCACCTGAGGCTGCAGCAGCGCGTACCGGCCGCCGGGCGCACCGAGTTCCAGCCGGTCCGCGATCGACCGCACGTAGTTGACCAATGCGGCGTGGGTCACCGCTACGCCCTTGGGCTGTCCGGTCGATCCAGAGGTGTAGATCACGTAAGCCAGCCCGCAGGGCGCGACGTCGCCCGCTGGCGGACGGTCCGCGCCGGCGCCGGACGCCATCAGTACCGCCGGGTCATCCAGGGCCACGACGGCTACCCGCCCGCTCGGCAGGTCGTCGAGCACGGCCTGGGTGCTCATCAGCAGCGCGACTCGGCTATCGGCCAGCATGAAGGCGATCCGCTCGGCGGGATAATCAGGATCGACGGGCAGGTACGCCGCCCCCGCCTTCCAGATGGCGACGATGGCGGTCACCATGTCCAGGCCGCGCGGCAGGCAGATCGCCACGACCGACTCCGCGCCAACTCCCCGGCCGGTCAGGAAGCTGGCCAGCTTGCTTGCCCGGCAGTTCAGCTCCTGGTAGGACAGCGCCGTCCGGTCGCAGACGACGGCGACCGCGCCGGGGATCCGTGCCGCTTGCGCCTCGAACAGCACTGCTACCGACTCCCCGGGCGCGGGCGCCGGAGCCGCCGTCTGGTTCCATTCCGTCAGGATCTGGTGTCGCTCGGCCGAGTCAAGTATGTCTATCGAGCCGATCGGCTGCCCTGGGTCCGCCACCACCGAGGTGAGCACGGCCGCGAACCGTTCTACGAACCGCCGTACCGTCGCGGTATCGAAGAGATCAACCGCGAACCGGACATAGGTCCGCAGCGGACCTGGCCTGCCGTCGTCGGTCAGGGTGGTCATCAGAACCAGCGAGAGGTCGAATTTCTCCGTCCGCGGCGTCCTGGGAATCATCTCAAGCTCGACGCCTGACAGTTTCAGGCCGCCGTCATCGTCCGCTACCCCAGACTGCAGCATGACCTGGAACAGCGGGTTGCGCGCCGCCGAGCGCGGCGGGTTGACTGCTTCGACGACGCGCTCGAAAGACACGTCCTGGTTGGCGTAGGCGGCCAGGCTCACCTCGCGCACCCGCGTCAGCAGCTCACCGAAGGCGGGATTGCCCGACGTGTCATAACGCAGCACGATCGTGTTGACGAAGCAGCCGACCAGGCTGTGCAGCGCGGCATCGGTGCGGCCGATGAGCGGGGTGCCGATCGGAATGTCGGTTCCCGCGCCGAGGCGAGTCAGCAGCGTTGCCAGGGCCGCGTGCGCGACCATCTGGAACGTCGTTCCTGTGGTGCGGGCCAGCTCGGCCAGCCGTGCGTGCAGTCCGGCATCCAGTTCGACGGTGAAGCCATCGCCGCGCTTGAACGCTTCTGCCGGACGGGGCCGGTCCATCGGGTAGTCAAGCTCCACCGGCAGCCCCGCCAGCGCCCGCACCCAGAACCCGAGCTGCCCGCTCACCGCCGAACCCGGATCATCCTGCGACCCCAGCAACTCCCGCTGCCACAACGTGTAATCCGCGTACTGCACCGGCAACGGCGCCCACCCCGGCACCCGCCCGCCCAGCCGCGCCTCATACGCCACCGCCAGATCCGCGAACAACGGCCCCAAAGACCAGGCATCACTCCCGCTGTGATGCATCAAGATCACCAGCACGTGATCCTGGGCACCGAGCGAGACCAGCGTCACCCGCAACGGCGGCTCAGCCGACAGGTCAAACACATGACCAGCCACCCGCTGCAGCACCCCCGCCAGCTCAGGCTCACCGCAACTCTCCCGGTGCACCACCACCGGCCCCGGCGGCAACACCACCTGCACCGGCACCCCGCCCACCGCCCGCAACACCGTCCGCAAGCTTTCATGCCGCCCCGCCACATCACCCAGTGCCCGCTCCAGCACCCCCGCGTCCAGCCGCCCCCGCACCCGGTAACTCACCGGCATGTTGTACGTCGCATCCGGCCCGCCCAGCCGGTCAAGGAACCACAACCGCTGCTGCGCGAACGACATCGGCACCAGCCCAGGACGCTCCATCACCGCCAACCCCGCCCGCGCCCGCCCAGCGACATCAAGCAGCACAGCGAGCTGCCCCGGCGTCGGAGCGTCGAACACGTCAGCGGCGACCAGTTCGCGATTGAACGCGTTGCGGATCAGCGAGATCAGCTGGGTGGCAAGCAGTGAATGACCGCCGAGGTCGAAGAAATTGTCATTGACTCCGACCCGCTCAACATCAAGCGCCTCAGCGAACAGGGTGCACAGGAGCTCCTCAGCCAGGTTCGCCGGCGCGCGGCTGGCCCCATCGAAGGCTGATCCAGGCTCGGGCAGCGCTGCCCGGTCAACCTGGCCAGCTGGCAGCAGCGGGATCGATTCGAGCTGAACAACCTCCGAAGGGATCATGTGGTCGGGGAGGAGTTTCCTGGCGTGGTCGTCCAGCACCCGCAGATCCAGGCAGTCATCAGCAACCAGGTAACCGATCAGCCGCTTGCCCGCCGCCCCGTCATCCCCCGCCACCACCACCGCCTGACGCACCCCCGGGCACCCGCCCAGCACCGCCTCAACCTCCGCCAGCTCAATCCGGAACCCCCGGATCTTGACCATCGCATCAGCCCGCCCCCCGAAATCCAGCAGCCCATCCGCCGTCCACCGCGCCCGGTCCCCCGTCCGGTACATCCGAGCCCCTGCGCCGCAAACACCATCGAACGGGTTCGCCACAAACCGCTCCCCCGTCAGATCCGGCCGCCCCACATAACCCCGCGCCACCCCCGACCCCGCCAGGTACACCTCCCCCAGCACCCCCCGCGGCACCGGCTGCAGCACCTCATCAAGCACAAACGCGAACCGGCCATCCATCGGCCGCCCCACCGGCACCCGCCCCGGCACATCCCCCGCCCGCACCCACGCCACCGACGTCGCGAACAACGTCGTCTCCGTCGTCCCGTAATTCGTCCGCACCACCGTCCCCGGACACCGCTCAAGCACCCGCCGCACCGCCACCGGGGACTGCGCTCCCACGCCTAGCAAGATCTCGGCCACGCCCCCGAAGCAGTCTGGGCACTCGGCGGCGGCCGCGATGAACAAACCAGGAGGCATAAAAATTGCGGTCGGCTGCTCTTGCTCGATGAGGCGGGTCAGGCGGTCGATGGCCAGGTCCGACTGCGGGGCGATGATCACCGTGCCGCCGCGCAGCAGGGGACGCCAGAACGTGTACGTCGAGGCATCGGACTCTTGCGGGGTCACCAGCAGCACCCGCTCGTGGTCACCGGCAAAGATCGAATCAGACACGAAATCCAGCACGTTGCGGTGAGTAACCCCTACGCCCTTCGGCGGCCCCGACGTGTACATCACATACGCGAGCTGCTCACCGGTCCCAGCGACCTCCGGCGCCGCCGATCCCGCGTCCTTCGCGCCGTCCATCAGCACCGTGACCGGGGCCTCTGGAAGCTCCCGTCCGCTCATCACCGAATCGGTCAGCAAAACCCCGGCCGCTGACTCCGCGATCATCGCCTCCATCCGCCCCACCGGATACGACGGATCCAACGGCAGGTAACACGACCCCGCCTTCAGCACCCCCAAGACCGCGACCAGCAGGTCAGCATTGCGGTCGAGCAGCAGTGCCACCGGCCGGTCAGGCCCCGTCCCCGCCGCCGCCAGCCGCCCCGCGAGCCTGTCCGAACGCTCATCCAGCTCCCGGTACGACAAGCTCACCCCGCCGCACCGCACCGCCACCGCCCCCGGCGTCCGCTCCGCCTGCCGGGCGAACGCCTCGTGAATCGACGCCGCCGCCGCCAGGTCGTCGGCAGCTTTCAGGCCCAGAAGCTCGGCCCGCTCCCGGTCGTCGAGCACGTTGATCGTGCTGATCCGCTGCCCGGGGTCGGCGATTACCGACTCCAGGACCCGGACCACCCGGCCGAACATCCCGCGCACCGTCGCCGCGTCAAACAAGTCGGTCGCGAACCGGACGTACGCCCGAAGCGGACCGGCCTGGCCGCCGTCGGCCGACGTGGCCAGGAACGCGATCGACAGGTCGAACCGCGCGGCGTAGCCGGTCGTCGTGTACTCGGCAACGTCGACGCCAGGTAGCCGCAGTCCAGGCCCGTCGTCGAAGACGACTTGCAGGGTGATCTGGAACAGCGGGTTGCGGGCGGCTGAGCGCGGCGGGTTCAGTGCCTCGACGACGCGCTCGAACGGCACGTCCTGGTTCGCGTAAGCGGCCAGGCTGATCTCCCGTACCCGGCCAAGCAACTCATCGAAAGCCGGATCGCCCGAGGTATCCACCCGCAACACCAGCGTGTTGGCGAAGAAGCCCACGAGGTCGGCGAGCGCGTCGTCACCGCGGCCGGCGACGGGGGTGCCGATCGGGATGTCGGCTCCCGCGCCGAGCCTGGTCAGCACCGTGGCCACCGCCGCGTCCAGCACCATCTGCAGCGTCGTCCCGGTCCGGCGCGCCAGCCCCGCCAGCCCGGCGTGCAACCCGGCCGGCAACACCGTCATGAGCACATCACCGCGCCGGGACGGCACCGCCGGACGAGGCCGGTCCATCGGATAGTCCAGCTCAACCGGCAACCCGGCGAGCGTCCTGGTCCAGAAGCCAAGCTGTGCGCTGACCGCCGAGCTTTCGTCCTCTTCCGACCCCAGCAACTCCCGCTGCCACAACGTGTAATCCGCGTACTGCACCGGCAACGGCGCCCACCCCGGCACCCGCCCGCCCAGCCGCGCCTCATACGCCACCGCCAGATCCGCGAACAACGGCCCCAAAGACCAGGCATCACTCCCGCTGTGATGCATCAAGATCACCAGCACGTGATCCTGGGCACCGAGCGAGACCAGCGTCACCCGCAACGGCGGCTCAGCCGACAGGTCAAAGACGTGACCACTCGCCTCCTCTAGCACCCCGGCGAGCTCGGACTCCTGGCAACTCACCGGGTGAACCACCACCGGCCCGGCCGGCAGCACCGCCTGCACCGGCACCCCGTCCACTGCCCGCAACACCGTCCGCAAGCTCTCATGCCGCCCCGCCACATCACCCAGCGCCCGCTCCAGCGCCCCCGCATCCAGCCGCCCCCGCACCCGGAAAACGGACGGCATGTTGTAGGTGGTGCTCGGCCCGCCCAGCCGATCCAAAAACCACAACCGCTGCTGCGCGAACGACATCGGCACCAGCCCAGGACGCTCCACCACCGCCAACCCCGCCCGCGCCCGCCCAGCGGCATCAAGCAGCCGCGCCAGCCCCGCCACCGACGGCGACTCGAACACCGCCCGTACCGTCAGCTCCCGCCCGAACGCTGCCCGAACCCGCGAGATCAGCCGCGTCGCCAGCAGCGAATGGCCGCCGAGCGCGAAGAAATCATCCTCCGCGCCAACCCCCTCCACCCCCAGCACCTCAGCGAACAACCCGCACAAGATCTCCTCAGCAACACTCCCCGGCCCGCGCCCGCCAGCCCCGGCCAGCCCGTAGTCCGGAACCGGCAGCGCCCGCCGGTCCACCTTCCCGTGCACCGTCAACGGCAGCGCCGGCAACACCACGAACGCCGAGGGAACCATCGCCTGCGGAACGGCCGCAGCGACCTGGCCGCGCAGCGCCGCGAGGTCGGGGGCGGCTTGGGCGTGCGAAGGAACCAGATACGACACGAGCCGTCGGTCTCCTGGCCGGTCCTCCCGCACCACGGTCGCGACCTGCGCTACGCCCGGTTGGGCGGCGATCACCGCGTTGATCTCGGCGGGCTCGACTCGCACTCCGCGGATTTTGACCTGATCGTCAGCCCGGCCAATGAACAGAAGTTCCCCGCCCGCCGTCCACCGCGCCAGGTCCCCGGTCCGGTACATCCGGGACCCTGACGGCCCGTACGGGCACGCCGCGAACCGCTCGGCCGTCAGGTCGGGCCGGCCGAGATACCCCCGGGCCAACCCGGCGCCAGCGATGTACAGTTCGCCAGCTACCCCGGCCGGCACCGGCTGCAATCGCCCGTCAAGGACATAGACACTGGTATTGGCGATCGGCCGGCCGATCGGCGGAGCATCGTCACCGCTCAGCGGAGCGCTCAGCGTCGCGCAGACGGTCGCTTCGGTCGGCCCGTAGGCGTTGAACATCGGTCGGCCGGCCGACCAGCGCCGCACCAGATCACCGGAGCACGCCTCGCCGGCCACGATCAACGTCAGGTCATCAGGCAAAGCCCGATCTGGCAGCATCGCGACCACAGCGGGAGGGAGCGTGGCATGGGTTACACCGCGCTCGGCTATGAGCCTCGTCAGCACGGCGAGGTCTCTGTCCTGTGGTGCGATCACCAGTTCGGCGCCCGCCAGCAGCGTCATCACCAGGTCGACGACCGAGGTATCGAATCCGAACGAAGCGAACTGCAGCACCCGGCTATCGCCGCGTAGTGCCAGGCGGTCGATATGCGCCACGGCAAGGCTATGGATTCCGGTGTGGGTGACGGTGACGCCTTTAGGAGTGCCGGCCGACCCAGAGGTGTAGATGACGTAGGCCGGGTGGGCGGGAAGCAGCGGAGCTATCCGGTCGTCGTCGCGGGGCGGCGAAGCTGGCATCGCGGCGATCGCGGCCCGAGTGCTATCGGCGTCCAGCACCACCATGGGCACGTCGCCGGCCGGAAGATCGGTACTGGTATCGGTCAGCAGCAACGCCGCGCCAGAGTCGGTCAGCATAAAAGCGATCCGCTCCGCGGGATAGTCAGGATCGACCGGAAGATAGGCGCAGCCCGCCTTCATCGCCGCGAGCAACGCCACCACCATGAGGTCGCTACGCGGCAGCACCAGCGCCACGACCTGCTCAGGGCGCAGGCGCAGGTCAATCAGATAGTGAGCCAGCCGGTTCGCCCGCGCGTCGAGCTCGGCGTAGGTCTGCTCCTGGCCGGCCGCGAACACCGCCACGGCATCGGGGGTGCGCGCCACCCGCGCCTCGAACAGTTCGGGCCAGGTCGCCGGCGGCGCGGGCACCGCGGTGTCGTTCCACCGCCGCACGACATCGTCGCGCTCCCCGGGTACGAGCACGTCAAGCTCCGCCAGGGCGCGGTCCGGCTCGGCCACCGCACCAGCCAGCATCTGCTCGAACCGCCGGGCCAGCAACTCGGCCGTGGTCAGCCTGAACAAGTCGGTGGCGAAGTGCAACTCTCCTGCGATGCCGGCTGGTGATCCGTCTGGGCCGTACCGCTCGTTGAATGTGAGCACCAGATCGAAGATGGCCGTGCCGGTGGCCAGCATCCGCGACTCCGCCGCCAGGCCGGGCAGCGTGAAGCGAAGGGAGTCACCGGTATCGACGCTGACCTGGAGCGAGACCTGGAAGATCGGATGATGAGCCAGCGACCGGACTGGGTTGACGGCGTCGACGATCCGCTCGAAGGGCACATCTTGATGCTCATAGGCGGCCAGGTCGATGTCCCTGACGCGGCGTAGCAACTCGCGCAGGCTGGGATTGCCTGCGGTGTCGGTCCGCAGCACCAGGGTGTTGACGAAAAAGCCGACGAGATCATCGAGCGCCGCGTCCGTGCGCCCGGCTATTGGCATGCCGATGGGGATGTCCTCACCGGCCCCCAGCCGGGTCAGCCACCCGGCCATCGCCGCGTGCAGGACCATGAAGACGGTTGTGTTCGTCCCGTGGGCGAGCGCCAGGATCTCGCGGTGCAGCGGCGCCTCCACCGCGACCGGCACGGCGTCACCCTGATAGCTCGCCGCCGCGGGCCGCGGGAAGTCTGTAGGCAGGCTCAGTTCGTCGCCGAGGCCGAGCAGCGCGGTCCGCCAGAAGGCAAGCTGGCGCGAGACAAGGCTGCCGGCGTCTTCCTCCGAGCCGAGCAGGCTTTGCTGCCACAGCGTGTAGTCCGCGTACTGCACCGGCAGCGGCGCCCAGTCCGGCGCCTGGCCGGCCTGCCGAGCGGCGTAAGCCTCATGCAGATCGCGGCTCATCGGCCGGACCGACCAAGCGTCGCTGCAGATGTGGTGCATGGTCAGCAGCAGGACGTGCTCGTCGTCGCCGCCGGCGGCGAACAGCCGGGCGCGCAGCGGCAGGTCGGTTGTGAGGTCGAACGGGACCTGGCCGGCCTCCCGCAATGCCGCGGTCAGGTCCTGCGGGTACTCCACGTCGAGCGCCGAGCAGACCCGTTCAGCGGGCACGACCTCGGCGGCGGGCCCGCCATCGCGCTCGGGAAATACGGTCCGCAGGCTCTCGTGCCGCGCCAGCACGTCCGACAGCGCGGCCCGCAGTGCCTCGCGGTCAAGCTCACCGCGCAGGCGGACGGCGATCGGGATGTTGTACGTCGCGCTCGGCCCCTCCAGGCGGTTCAGGAACCACAACCGGGACTGGGCCGGCGACAGCGGGATGACGTCGGGCCGGACCTCCGGCTTGAGCGCGGGACGTACGGTAGGCGCCTGGTCCACCAGTTCGGCGAGGCCCGCGACGGTTGGATGATCGAAGACATCCCGCACGCTCAGATCGACGTCGAGGACGGCTCGAACCCGGCTGAGCAGGCGGATGGCTAGCAGGGAGTGACCGCCAAGGGCGAAGAAATCCTCATCGATGCCGACGTCTTTGGTGCGCAGCAAGTCGGCGAACAGGTCTGCGAATACGGCTTCGGTGGCATTGCGTGGATCACGTTGCTGCCGTGGCGTCGGCGCAGGAACCGGCAGCGCCGCCTGGTTGACCTTGTTGTTCGACGTCAACGGCAGCGCGTCAAGGCGGACCAGGTCGCGGGGGATCATGTAGTCGGGGAGGAGTTTCCTGGCGTGGTCGTCCAGCACCCGCAGATCCAGGCAGTCATCAGCAACCAGGTAACCGATCAGCCGCTTGCCCGCCGCCCCGTCATCCCCCGCCACCACCACCGCCTGACGCACCCCCGGGCACCCTCCCAGCACCGCCTCAACCTCCGCCAGCTCAATCCGGAACCCCCGGATCTTGACCATCGCATCAGCCCGCCCCCCGAAATCCAGCAGCCCATCCGCCGTCCACCGCGCCCGGTCCCCCGTCCGGTACATCCGAGCCCCTGCGCCGCAAACACCATCGAACGGGTTCGCCACAAACCGCTCCCCCGTCAGATCCGGCCGCCCCACATAACCCCGCGCCACCCCCGACCCCGCCAGGTACACCTCCCCCAGCACCCCCCGCGGCACCGGCTGCAGCACCTCATCAAGCACAAACGCGAACCGGCCATCCATCGGCCGCCCCACCGGCACCCGCCCCGGCACATCCCCCGCCCGCACCCACGCCACCGACGTCGCGAACAACGTCGTCTCCGTCGTCCCGTAATTCGTCCGCACCACCGTCCCCGGACACCGCTCAAGCACCCGCCGCACCGCCACCGGCGATATGAGATCGCCGCCGGTGAGGATCAGCCGGACTCCGGCGAAGCACTCAGGGTGCTCCTCAGCGATCACCCGGAAGAGGCCGGCGGTGACATCGATGCCCGTGGCCCGTTCTTGCTGGATGAGGCGGGTCATGCGGTCGATGGCGAGGTCGGCTTGGGGAGCGATGATGACAGTGCCGCCGTGGAGCAGGGGACGCCAGAACGTGTACGTGGAGGCGTCGGACTCATGCGGGGTCACCAGCAGCACCCGCTCGTGGTCACCGGCAAAGATCGAATCCGACACGAAATCCAGCACGTTGCGGTGAGTAACCGCCACCCCCTTCGGCCGCCCCGACGACCCCGACGTATACATCACATACGCAAGCTGCTCACCACCCCCGGCAACCGCCGGCGGCGCCCACTCCCCGTCCTCCGCGCCGTCGACCAGCATCGTGACCGGCGCCGCAGGCAGCTCCCGCTCACCGCTCATCACCGGATCGGTCAGCAAGATCCCGGACCCCGACTCGGCGATCATCGCCTCCATCCGCGCCGCCGGATACGACGGGTGCAGCGGCAGGTAACACGACCCCGCCTTCAAAACCCCCAGCACCGCGACCAGCAGGTCAGCGTTGCGGTCGAGCAGCAGCGCCACCGGCCGGCCACGCCCAGCCCCGGCGGCGGCCAGCCGGCCCGCGAGCCTGTCCGAACGCTCATCCAGCTCCCGGTACGTCAAGCTCACCCCGCCGCACCGCACCGCGACCGCCCCCGGCGTCCGCTCCACCTGCTCGCTGAATGCCTGCTGGATCGTCGGCGTCCCGAAGCCCGCTGCCCGGCCAGGGCCGGAAGCCAGCCGCAGCAGCTCGGCCCGCTCCCGTTCGTCGAGCACGTTGATCGTGCTGATCCGCTGCCCGGGGTCGGCGACGACCGACTCGAGGACAGCCGCCACCCGGCCGAACAACCCGCGCACGGTCGCCGCGTCGAACAAAGAGGGCGCGTAACCGACTTCTGCCAGCAACGGCCCCGGCTCGCCTGGACCCGCGCTGGTGGTGCGGAATACCACCGAGATGTCGAATCGTCCGGCCGAGAGCCAGCTGGCGTACTCCGTCACCTCGGCGCCGCGTAGTTTAAGCTTCGCGTCAGCGTCGACTACCTGGAGCGCGATCTGGAAAAGCGGGTTGCGGGCGGCTGAGCGCGGCGGGTTCAGTGCCTCGACGACGCGCTCGAACGGCACGTCCTGGTTCGCGTAAGCGGCCAGGCTGATCTCCCGTACCCGGCCAAGCAACTCATCGAAAGCCGGATCGCCCGAGGTATCCACCCGCAGCACCAGCGTGTTGATGAAGAAGCCGATGAGCTGTTCAAGTGCCGCGTCGGTGCGGCCGGCGATGGGGGTCCCGATCGGGATGTCAGTCCCCGCGCCGAGCCTGGTCAGCACCGTGGCCACCGCCGCGTGCAACACCATCTGGAGCGTCGTCCCGGTCCGCCGCGCCAGCGCGGCCAGCCCCGCGTGCGACTCCGCCGGCAGCTCGACCATGAACACATCACCACGCCGCGACGGCACCACCGGACGCGGCCGGTCCATTGGATACTCAAGCTCCACTGGCAGCCCCGCCAGGGTCTTGACCCAGAACCTGAGCTGCCCGCTGACCGTCGAATCAGGATCGTCTTCTGACCCCAGCAGCTCCCGCTGCCACAACGTGTAATCCGCGTACTGCACCGGCAACGGCGCCCACCCCGGCGCCTGCCCGTCCAGCCGCGCCCGGTACGCCGCCGACAAGTCCGCGAGCAGCGGCCCCAGCGACCAGGCATCGCTGCCGCTGTGGTGCATCAAGATCACCAGCACGTGATCGTCGGCACCCAGCGAGACCAGCGTCACCCGCAGCGGCGGCTCAGCCGACAGGTCAAACACATGACCGGCCGCCCTGTCCACCACCCCGGCCAGCTCGGACTCCCCGCAGCTCTCCCGGTGCACCACGACCGGCCCCGGCGGCAGCACCACCTGCACCGGCACCCCGTCCACCGCCCGCAGCACCGTCCGCAAGCTCTCATGCCGGCCCGCCACATCCCCCAGCGCGAGTTCCAGCACTCTCAGCTCAAGCTGCCCAACGACCCGGAACACCGACGGCATGTTGTAACCAGCGCTCGGCCCGCCCAGTCGATCAAGGAACCACAACCGCTGCTGCGCAGGCGACATCGGCAGCTGAGCCGGACGCGGCATCACCCGCAACGCCGCGCGCGCGACCCCCGCCGAACCCAGCATCCCGGCCAGCCCCGCCGCCGACGGCCACTCGAACACCGCCCGCACCGACAATTCGCGCCCGAAGACCGCCCGAACCCGCGAGATCAACCGCATCGCCAGCAGCGAATGACCGCCGAGGTCGAAGAAGTTGTCCTCAGCACCAACCCCCCGAACCCCCAGCACCTCAGCGAACAACCCGCGCAAAATTTCCTCGGCGACGCTCCCCGGCCCGCGCCCCTGGTCCCCGCCCAGCCCATACACCGGAACCGGCAGCGCCCGCCGGTCCACCTTCCCGTTCACCGTCAACGGCAGCACATCAAGCACCACGACCGCGGCCGGCACCATGTAGCCAGGCAGCGTCCCCGCCACCGCCTGGCGCAGCGCAACGGGGTCGACGTCCTGCCCAGGCACCGGCACCACGTACCCGACCAGCCGGCGGTCCCCGGGCCGGTCCTCGCGCACCACGACGGCCACCTGCCGGATCGAGGGATCCCGGCTAAGCACCGCCTCGATCTCGCCGGGCTCGACCCGGAACCCTCGTACCTTCACCTGGTCATCAGTGCGGCCGACGAACTCCAGATCGCCCGCGGCGCTCCAGCGCACCACATCCCCGGTCCGGTACATCCGCGTACCAGACGCCGTAGGCGCGGGGGGGTAAGGGGGGTCGTCCCCCCTGGCCAGCGCCGTGCCGCGAACACCATCGAACGGGCACGCCACGAACCGCTCAGCAGTCAGCCCCGGCCGGCCGGCATACCCCCTGGCCAGCCCCGCCCCGGCGATATACAGCTCCCCCGGCACCCCGGCCGGCACGGGTTGCAGCCATTCATCAAGTACGAACACGGCGGTGCCGCCGATGGGCTTGCCGATCGGCACGCCAGCGGTGCGGGCCAGGTCGGCCGCGCGGACCGGATGCGAGGTGGTAAACGTGGTGTTCTCGGTCGGCCCGTACACGTCGAGGAAAGTGACCGTCGGCACGTTCTCAAGTACCGCCGCGCAGAGCGGCACCGAGAGGATCTCCCCTCCGGCGAGTAGGTAACGCAGTCCGGAGAACGCCGCCACGCTGGTAGCCGCCATCTGGTGGAACAGCCCGGCAGTCAGGAACAAGACCGTCACCCGGCACCCGGAAAGGAAATCACCCAACTCGGTGTCCGATAGCAGTGCCGCCGGAGGGACCGCCAGGACCGCGCCGTTGACCAGGGCACCCCAGATTTCGAATGTGGCCGCGTCAAACGACACCGACGAAAGCTGGCCGACGACATCTGTGCTGCCCAGTTCGACGTAGCTGATCTGCCGCACCAGCCGGTCCACCGCCTGGTGCGGCACCACCACGGCCTTGGGAATGCCAGTAGATCCTGAGGTATAAACCAGGTACGCGGGATGCGCGGGCACCAGCGGCGCGATCCGGTCCTGGTCGGTCAGGTCGGTTCCAGGAAGTGCGGCTACGGCCGCATCGGTGACCTCGTCGTCCAGAACTATCCGGGGAACGCTCCCAGCCGGCATCCGGCCTGCTGTCCGCGTGACCGCGACCAGCAGGGCCGGACGAGCGTCATCAAGCATGAACGAGATTCGCTCGGCCGGGTAGCCCAGGTCGACTGGCAGGTAAGCCGCGCCAGCGGCAAGGATCGCGAGCAACGTGACGATCAGGTCAGCGGACCGCTCCATCGCCACCGCGACAAAGCTTTCGGGGCCCACGCCCTGCGACACCAGGTACCGGGCGAGCTGATTGGCCCGCCTGCTGAGCTCGGCGTAGGAGAGCTGGGTGCCCTGCGCCAGCACAGCAGTCGCATCCGGGGTGCGGGCGACCTGCCGGCTGACCAGGTCAGGCACGGTCAGCGCGGGCCCAGCGGGCACCTGACCGCTCCAGTCCACCAGGACCTGATGCCGCTCCCGCGCGCTCAGCAGGTCGAATTCGCTCAAGCGCCGCTCTGGATCGTCCGCGGCCTGATGGAGCACCCGGATCAGGCGATCGGCGAGGCCCCTGACGGTGGATTCCTCGAACAGATCGACAGCGTATTCAACCGTGGCGTCGATTCCGGCGGGGGTGGCTTCGGCGTCGTATCTCTGGCGGAAAGTGAAGGTCAGGTCGAATTTCGCGGACTCCGCGGCCAGCGGCTCGAGCTGAGTGCGCACGCCGGGAAGCTGCCAGTACCCGGCGCTCAGGTCGTCGTCGGACGCGAGCATGACCTGGAACAGCGGGTGGCGGGAGGCGGAGCGAACCGGGTTGAGCAGCTCGACCAGCCGCTCGAACGGGACGTCCTGATGCGCGTGGGCCGCTAGGTTTACATCCCTGACCCGGCCAAGTAGCTGGCGAAAGGTCGGGTCACCGGCCGCGTCCAGGCGCAGGACCAGGGTGTTGACGAAGAAGCCGACCAGGTCATGGACCGCTTCATCGGAGCGGCCGGCCATCGGCGTGCCGATCGGGATATCGGTGCCTGCGCCCACCCGGGCCAGCAAGACGGCGAGCCCAGCTTGCAGCACCATGAACAAGGTCACCTGATGCCCGCGGGCCAGGTCCGTCAGCATGACGTGCAGGTCGGCATCCAGCTCCAGGCTGATCCCGGAGCCGCGATCGCTGGGTACTTGCGGGCGGGGCCGGTCGGCGGGCAGCACCAGTTCCGCTGGCGCCCCGGTCAGAGCTTGCCGCCAGTAGGCAAGCTGCTGGCGCAGAAGGCTAGCCGGATCATTTTCATCACCCAGCAGCTCCCGCTGCCACGCCGCGTAGTCGGCGTATTGCACCGCGAGCGGCTGCCAACCCGGCGCCTGCCCGGCGCGCCGCGCCGCGTACGCCTCCGAGATATCCCTGGCCAGCAGCTCGGCCGACCAGCCATCGACGGCGATGTGATGGATCACCATCACAAGCACGTGCGCCCCAGCGGCGACCGCGAGCAAGCTGGCCCGCAGCGGGATCTCAGCCGCCAGGTCGAACCGATACCCAGCCAGCTCAGCTATCGCATCGGCCAGATCCGCCTGCGCCACCGGCGCCATCGGCAGCGCGAACCCAGCCGCGTCCATCCCTAGTACCTGCTGATAGGGCTCCCCGTCGGCAGCGGGGAACACCGTCCGCAGCACCTCGTGCCTGGCGATCACATCAGCCAGCGCCACCTCAAGCGCTCCCGCGTCCAGTTCACCGTCGATCGCAAGCGCCACCGGGACGTTATAGGTGGCGACCTGGTCCTCCACCTGCGCCAGGAACCACAGGCGCTGCTGAGCGAACGACAACGGCGCCCGCTGCGAACGCACCAGCTTCGGCCTGGCCACCAGCGCCGCCCGAGCCGGGCCGGCCTGCTCCAGCCGCGCCCCAAGCTCGGCCGGCGTAGGCGCCTCGAACAGCTCCCGCACCGACAGCTCCACGCCCAGCACCGCACGAACCTGACTGGTCAACCGGTTGGCAAGCACCGAATGCCCGCCCAGGTCGAAGAAGCTGTCGTTCGCCGCGACCCGGCTTAGCCCGAGAACTCGCGCGAATATGTCGCACAGGCTCCGCTCGCGTGCGGTGGCGGGCTCACGCCCCCCGGTCGCGACCGCGTTGTCATCGGGCGCGGGCAGTGCTTTGCGATCTAGTTTGCCGTTGGGGGTCAGCGGCAGGGTGTCAAGGAACACGAACGCGGCGGGGATCATGTAGTCGGGCAGTGTCCTGGCCAGGGCGCCGCGGAGCTGGGGCAGGAGCCGGGCGCGCCGTCGGGCGGCGTTATTGACCTGCGCGTCCCAGAACCCGGTATAGCTGCTGACCCAGCCCCCGAAATCATCACCCTCAGCACCGCCACCGGCGCTCTCGTAGGCCGCGTCCCACACCTGACGCCAGTGATCCACTCGCTCCGGCCACTCCGCCGCCGCCTCGCTCGCCGACCCCGGAACCACATACGCCACTAGACGCTGATCACCCGGCGCGTCCTCGCGCACCACCACCGCCGCTTGCCGGACCACGCCCAGCCGCACAAGCGCGGACTCCACCTCCCCCGGCTCCACCCGGAAGCCCCGGATCTTCACCTGATCATCGCCGCGACCCAGGAACTCCAGTCCCCCGTCCCCGACCAGCCGCACCAGATCCCCCGTCCGGTACATCCGCGCCCCAGTGCCGCGAACACCATCGAACGGACAGGCCACAAACCGCTCACCAGTCAATCCGGCCCGCCGGAAGTACCCCCGCGCCAGGCGTTCCCCGGCGACATACAGCTCCCCCACCTCTCCCGTGGGGACCGGCTGCAGCCGGTCATCCAGAACGAACACCCGCGTGTTCCAGATCGGCCCGCCGATGAGGCTCCCGCCTGACGGCCCCGGGCGCGCGCCGCTGTCAAGCGCACCGAACGTGACGTACACCGTCGCCTCGGTCGGGCCGTACATGTCAACCAGCACAGGGCGGTCATCGCGGTGGCGGGCGTACCACTCACCCAGCCGTCTGGTGTCAAGCGCCTCGCCGGCCAATACCACCCACCGCAGCGCGAGCTCGCGGCCCAGCGCCGGATCAGCCGCGTCTGCCTGTATTAGCTGGTAGAACGCCGACGGCGTCTGGCACAGCACCGACACTCGTTCGCGCACCAGCACGGCGAGCAGTTCGGCCGGAGATCTGGACACCTCAAAGGAGACCACGACCAGGCGGGCGCCGTGCACTAGCGCACCCCAGATCTCCCAGACCGAGACATCAAACGCGAATGAGTGGAACCACGCCCAGACATCGCCTGTCGTCAATGCGAACCGCTCCGCCGCCCCGGCAAGCAGTGCGGCGACGCTGCAGTGCGGCACGACGACGCCCTTGGGCATCCCCGTGGACCCAGAGGTATAGATCACGTAAGCCGGATGGGCGGGCAGCAGTGGCCCCATGCGATCCGCATCGGTCAGGTCTTCGGCGCCGTAGCCGGCTAGCTGAGCAACGGTCCGCGCGTCGTCCGTCCGCACCACCGGCACCGTGCCCGGCACTACTCCGGCGCTCGCATCGGCTAGTACCAGCACTGGAGCGGCGTCGGCCAGCATGAGGGCCACCCGTTCAGCCGGATACTGAGGGTCAATCGGCAGGTAAGCCGCCCCGGCTTTCATGACCGCGAGCAGCGCCGTCACCAAGGTCGCCGAACGTCCCATCACCACTGCGACCACCGACTCCGGTGCGGCACCCCGTTCCGCCAGCAACCGGGCCAGCCGGTTAGCCCGCGCGTTCAACTCAGCGAAGCTGAGGCAAGAATCCCCCGAGATCAACGCGATCGCATCTGGAGTCAGGGCGGCCTGTACCTCGAACAGCTCAGGCAAAGTCGCCTCAGGCATCGAAACAACGCCTCTCTGTTGCTATAGCTCGTTGCTATAGCCCGAGTCAGGACCCTAGCCGCCGCCCCTGGACTACGACGATGAAGTGACCACTTGCTGCCATGTAGCGAGCGAAGGTCCGAGCGTGGAGTAGTTTCCTTTCCGGCGGCGCATTAACTCTCGTCGTGCACACATTTCGGTCGACAATTTTCGACAAAAAAATCGGGTGGTACGTGATGACCGAGGTAATTATTATCGGTGGCGGCCCGGCTGGCTCGACTGCCGCATCGCTCCTCGCCAAAGCTGGCATGTCAGTCAAGCTCTTGGAGCGTGCCGTCTTTCCGCGTTATCACATCGGGGAGTCGATTACGATATCCTGTCGCGGAATCCTCGACTATCTCGGAGCCTTTGACAAGGTGAATTCGCGAGGCTATCCGAGGAAGACCGGAGCGCTCATCCGGTGGGGTGACGAGCCCGACTGGGTTATCGACTGGACCGATCAGTTCGGTCCCGACACCAGGTCGTGGCAGGTCGACCGGGATGATTTCGATCTGGTACTGCTTGACCACGCAAGAGACTGCGGCGCCGAGGTCATTCAAGGCGCCAGGGTCAAGAAGGTTCTCTTCGACGGCGACCGGGCGACCGGAGTCGAGTGGACTAGGCCTGACGGCGAGGCTCAGATCTCGCTGGCCGACATCGTCCTTGATGCCTCAGGCCGGGCCGGTCTTATCGGCGCGCAGCATTTCGACAATCGGCGGCCGCACGAAATCTTCCGCAACGTCGCCATCTGGGGTTACTGGGATGGCGGTGAACTGCTGCCGGGCAGCCCTTCCGACGGCATCAACGTAATCGACTCGCCCGACGGCTGGTACTGGGTCATCCCACTGCGCGATAACCGTTTCAGCGTCGGTTTCGTTTCTCACAAGTCGGTCTTCGTCGAGCGCAGGAAAGACTTCAGCTCCACCGAGGAGATGCTGTTGACGCTGGTCGGCGAGTCGTCGACGGTCAAGGGCATGCTGTCCGACGGCACGTTCCAGCCCGGTGCACGAGTCGAGCAGGATTTCTCCTATGTCGCCGACAGTTTCTGCGGGCCCGGATACTTCCTGCTCGGAGACGCCGCCTGTTTCCTTGACCCAATGCTCTCCACCGGCGTTCACCTTGCCATGTACAGCGGACTGCTAGCCGCTGCTTCCGTTATGGCCATGCGGAACGAGGACGTCAGCGAACTCCAGGCGCGCGCCTTTTATGAGTCACTGTTCCGCAATGCCTATGTCCGGCTCTTCACAATGGTTACCGGCTTCTATCAGAAACATGCGGGAAAGGCTCGATATTTTGCGCTCGCCGAGGCTCTTACCAGAGAAATCGACGATCACCATCGAGATTCCGATGTGGCTTTCGGGGAAATCATCTCGGGCGTCACGGACCTTCGCGAGGCCACCGATGAGGCAGGTAAGGGCGGCCAGCCTATTAGTGAGGTAATCGCGATGGCGAACCAGGCGCGTTCGCCGGTGCAAGAGCTTCTTAGCGCCGCCGAGCAAGCACAGCTTCGCGCACAAGCAAACGCTTCGCCTCAGCAGCGGGTCCGCAGAGACACCGACATCGACGCCAACGACCTCTACGACGAGGCGAGCGGCCTCTATCTGATCATGGCACCGCGGCTCGGAATCGGGAATGCTTATGTTTCTCCGGCCTAATGTCATTATCGAGCCGCTGGTTGACGGCTTTTATGCCTGGTTGCATACCGTCGCGCCAGTCCAGTCGGCCATGAACCTGGCCTTCCTGCAGGTGCCGCTTCTTGAGTCGTATCTCCAGTCGCCGCAGGTGCACATCAATGCGAGTCGCAATCCGGAATTGCGTGGCGGGTATTTCATCAATATCGTCCAGAGCCGGATCGGCGAGGTACGCGCCTTGCTGAACTCGATCAAGCGGGACCGGGCTGAACTGCTGGCCTTCGCCGACGCGATAGCGCAGGCGCAGGACATCGTGCGGCAGGCCGCGACCGGATTCGATCTCACCCCGCTGTACCCCAGGCTCCCCGCTGCCCTGGCTGGCCTGGTGGAATTGGCCTACGACACGAGCAACCAGGCATCGGTCCGGTTCATCGAGCCGCTGGTATACCGCAGTCCGGCCTACGCCTGCGACCGGCAGTCCGTTCAGCTATCCCTCGAAAAGGGCATCGAGCGCCCGTTCATCATGAGCACGCCCCGGCTGGCCTCGCCGGACGTACTTGACCTGAAGATCCCGTTCGGCCACCCGGGCCTCGCCGAGTTGTTCCGGGCCAGGATTCACGCCACCACGCTGGGACGCCTGGCCGAAGTCCTGGAACTCGGCGACGACGAGGCCAGCCGTCTATCCGAGTTGCTGGCCGACGAGCCCAGTCTCGCCAGCGATCGGCACATCGACGGCGGCGCTCGTATCCGCTACTTCGGGCACGCCTGCCTGGTGCTGCAGACGCCGGAAGCGGCGATCGTCACCGATCCGTTCGTCAGCGCGGACTCGGCGGCGCCCGGTCGGTACACCTACGCCGATCTGCCTGATCACCTCGACCTCGTCCTGATCACCCACGGACATCAGGACCACATCGTGCTCGAGACCCTGCTCCAGCTCCGCGGCCGGGTGGGCGCGGTCGTGGTACCGCGATCCTCGCGTGGCAACTTGTGCGACCCCTCGCTGGCCCTCTGTCTTTCTCACCTGGGTTTCCCCGTGGTCGAGGTCGACGACTTCGCTGAAGTGGAATTCCCGGGCGGGAAAGTCACCGCGACGCCGTTCCTGGGCGAGCACGCTGACCTTGATATCCGCGCCAAGTCGACGTACTGCGTGCGAATCGGCGGGCGGACGATATTCGTCGGAGCCGACTCCTCCGGCATCGACCCCCCGCTCTACCGGTACATACGGGGCCAGGTGGGGGCGGTCGACCTGGCATTCCTTGGCATGGAGTGCGCCGGCGCGCCGCTGACCTGGCTCTACCAGGCGCTGCTGACCCAGCCGGTGACCAAGCGGATGAGCGACTCGCGCACCTTGTCGGGATCGAATGCCGCGCAAGCCAGCGCGATCATGACCGAGCTGGGGGCAAGCGAGGCCTACGTCTATGCCATGGGCGAAGAGAGCTGGCTTGGCCACGTGATGGCCACCAGCTACACCGATGACTCCTACCAGCTACAGCAGGTAGCTGAGTTCATGACCTGGTGCGCGGAGCACGGCATCAAGTCAGGACACCTGCTCGACAGCCGCGAATGGCGCTGGTAAACCCGCGGCCTAGCCTTCCCGACGCGGTGTAATAACTCCTCCTCGAAGCCGTGCACCAGGCCGAGGCGGTCGGCGAGAGCGCCGGCCTGGAACCGCGACTCGGCACCGAGCCGGTTCATGATGTCGGCAACCCGGCGGCGATAGGTCCGCACCGAGATGTCGAGTTCCTTGGCCGCGGTCTCGTCCTTGCAGCCCTTGAAAAGCAGCCGCAGAATGCTGCACGTGTCATCCTGGTCCGGGTTGACACCGATCTGCTGGAACCGGCTGAGTTCAACGGCGTCCTCCCAGATCGTGACGAAGGACCAGCGTAAAGTCGCGACGAGCGCGGGCTCGGAAATGACAAGGATGCGATTGTGGTCGCGCCAGTCCGCGGCCGCGCGAAGCACGCACAGGCTCCGGTCGATAATGATGGCATCGGGCAGCCGTGAGCGCCTGACCCGAATCTGGGCCCCATCGGTGTTGATCTCATCAAGTTGCATCTCGTCGGCGTCGAGCAGCGATTCAGGTTGGGTGAGGACATGGACGGTACGGCCAAGCGCGAGCAGTTCCCGCTGCGCTGACCGCAGCATCGGGGTGACGAAGGCATCGCCACGCCAGGAGTCGTAGATGACGATTTTGTGGTGGCGCGCGCGCCACACGAGCTGCTCGAGCACCCGGCCAAGGTGATGCGGGTTGAGCCGTTGACCGCTGGCAGCCTCGATCGGCGTGGGTTCATAGCGTTCGGCGGGAAGATCGCCCACTGTGTTCTCCAAACCGGGCGCCGTGACCGGCCTAAGGTGCCATATCGCGGCCGGTGAAAGTCGCCCACATCCGGTGGCAGTTATCCAGACGCAAAAGCAGTGGCCGGGGTTGCGGTACCGGCTGGCGGTTGCTCCGGGCACTGCTGTCCAGCACACTCGGGCCGACAGCGCCTGGCCACGACAACCACACGCAATTTGCCCGCAACTTTGCCTGGCGCCAGCCGCCGGGCCGCCCGCAGAATGTCCCGAAGTGCCAATCGGTGCACTAGATTAGACGGACCGGTCTCATACACTGCGCACACCGCCGTGCGCGATCTTGTCGTCGCTGATTTCGAGTGATCGCCGATTGGCCCCGGAGGACGGAATGACCGAGGCCGATGAGCTTCCCTTCGGTGAGTTCCTGCGCGCGTGCCGGCTGGCCACCGGTCACACCCAGGAATCACTCGCCGACGCCAGCGGCGTGAGCACGCGCGCGATCAGCTATCTAGAGACCGGCCGGGTACGCCACGCCCGCCGCGGCACCGTCGAGGCACTCGTCACCGCGCTGGGCGTTGATGTCGACGCACGGGCGCGGTTGCTTGACTACGGCCGGGCGATCGTCGGGTCAGGCGACGAGACGACGGTGCCTTCTCAGTTGCCGCTCATCACGTCGGTCAGTGTCGGGCGGGAGACAGACCTCGCGGTCGCGGCGGCTGCGATTGGTAACGGCGGGACAATGACCGTCTGCGGGATGCCGGGAGTTGGCAAGACCACCTTCGCCGTGCAGGTGGCCGACAGCATGAGGACCCGGTTTCCCGATGGCCTGCTGTTTGTCGATCTGCACGGGTTCGACGAACAGGCGCTGAGCGCGGAGCAAGCTCTGGGCTACCTGCTTCGTGCGATTCTCGGAACCAACGCGATGATCCCAGCGGTTGTCGATGAGCAGAGCGCGCTCCTCCGCTCCGCGATGTCCAGACGGCGCGCCCTCGTAATCTTCGACAACGCCCGCGACGAGGCTCAGGTGCGACCGCTGCTGCCGGCTGCCTTGACGTGCGCGTCGATCGTGACGAGCCGGAACGTCCTGGCCGGTCTCGACACCCTGCACCGGGTCGACCTGGACGTACTCAACGGCGATGACTCAACCGAGCTGATAGCCAGGATCGCTGGTGCGGAGCGGATACGCGTTGATCCGCGCGGAACGCTCGAGCTAGTGAGGTGGTGCGGCGGGCTACCGCTCGCGATCCGCATCGTCGCGGCGCGGCTCGCCGCCCATCCGGCCTGGCAGGTGGCCGATCTCGCCCGGCGGCTGGCCGACCAGGGCCGCAGGCTCAGCGAGCTTGCCGTCGGAGACCTGGCGGTGAACGTCGCATTCGACCTGTCCTACCGGATGCTCAGGGAGCCGGAACGGCAGCTTTTCCGTCGGCTCGGCCTGATCGCGCGGTCTGACTTCGGCACCGCCGCTGCCGGACTGCTCGCCGAAGTCCCGGCCGACGAGGCCCACCACCTGATGGAAGCGCTGGCGCACGCGAACCTGCTCCAGCCCGCCGACGGCACCGACCGGTACCGTATGCACGACTTGGTACGTCTGTACGCGGCACAGCGGGCACATGCCGACGATCAGGACGCTTCGCAGGCCATTGACCGTCTCGACGACTGGTACCTCGCCACCGCGCACATGGCGACTGGCCTGGTCACACCGGGATTTACCACGCTGCCCCGCCCGGTCGCCTCGATGACTGGAGCGCATCGCTTCACGACCCCGCACGACGCGATGTCGTGGCTCGAGACCGAGCGCGCGAACCTCGTCGCCGCCGTCGTCCGGGCTAGCCGCTCCGGACGTGGACCGGCCGCGTGGCATCTCGCTGACGCTCTCCGCGGCTTTTTCTATGTACGTCGCTTCACCGAGGACTGGCTGACGACGGCGCGGGCCGGACTCAAGGCCGCCCGCGCCGCCGGTGCCCGATCGGCCCAGGCCGCCATGCTGTCAAGCCTTGGCATGGCCAGGCTCAGCCTGGGTCAATACGCCCTGTCCCTGGCGCACTACCGTCAGGCAGCGGCCTTGGCCGATGAGTGGCCAGGAGGCCAGGCGGCGATATTCGGCAACCTGGGAATCGCCTATTACCTGGCCGGGCGCCTCGACGAGGCCGAGCGCTACTACCAACTGTCGTTGCAGCTTAACCGCGACATCGGGAACCGGCACGGCGAGGGAATCAGGCTCAGCAACCTGGCTGAGATGTACCACGCGGCCGGTGAGTTCTCCAAGGCACTCCGCCACTACGACCAGGCATTCACGATCTACCGCGAGCTTGGGAACCAGCACGGTGAGGCGTTGACCCTGTGCAATTTCTCGGACACGCGCAGGGACATGGGCTGCCCGCAGGAGGCCATCGAGCATGCGTCCACCGCACTGGCGATCGCCGTGCGACTGCACTCCCAGACGGCGCAAGCCCTGGCCGAGCGGTGTCTAGCCGCGGCCTACCGCGATATCGGGCGGTACGACGAAGCGCTCGCGTCCGGATCGCGTTCGGTGTCCCTCAGCCGGGCGATTGGTGATGCCACGCTAGAGGTTGGCAGCCTCAACATTCTGGCCGGCGTTGAGATGGACATCGGAGACCTGGCCAGCGCCGCGGTTCACCACGCGGACGCGCGCGCGAAAGCACGCCGAGCCGGATTCCTCCAAGGCGAGATCGACGCGCTGATCGGCCTAGCCCGCTCGGTCAACGCGGCCGGCCGGTCAAGGAGGGACGCCATCCAGTACGCCAGGCAAGCGCTGGAACTCGCCGTAGTGCATCGGCACCGGCTGATGGAAAATCACGCACAAGCCGCGTTGAGCGAACTAACCAGCGGCGCAGAACCAACCCCCGTCGGCTGACCTTCCACCCGCCCGACGCCCCCGCCCGACGCCCCCGCCCGACGCCCCCGCGCGCCGACCGCCACCGCAGCTAGGGGCCCACGATGTCGCTATGGACGCGCTTAGAAGTAACTCGCTGGCGTGTCGCGGCCGTCCCGGGCATCAACCAGCACCGCCGGCCCGGCACCGCCGCCCTGGCCGGCGGCGCGGGCACCGCCCGCCCTCCTGGCCGCAGCGCGGGAACCTTGCTGCTGTCCGGGGAGCTGCCGGCCAGGCAGCGCGGCCTCGCTGCTGTCGTCATGGCGGCAGCTAGGGGCCCACGCTGCACGCTGTCGTTGCCGCGCGGCGGACAGCGGCGGCAGCTCACGCCAATGGATTGCACCAGCGCAAGCCCGCAAATCGCCCGAAGTCGGTATCGTTCGAATACATGTCCGCGTCGTATTCGAAGGCGAGTGCCGCAAGCTGGACGTCCGTAGTGAGATTGCCGCCGGTCCCGACCGTGTGCAGGAGATGGAAGGCGATCTCAAGGTGTCGTTGGCCAGGGACAAGGTGGCTGACGTTCGGCTGATCGAGCCATGCGGAGACGTACCCCAAGGCGGCGTCGACGGTTAGCGGCGGAGACAGCACCCGCGGATTCGTCGCTATGCGGATGAAGCCGAAGATGGCCGGTGACGTTAGGCCGACCTCCGCGCCGGAGTTAATCGTATCTTCCCACCACACGTGGGCTGACTTGTGCTGAGGAAAGGCCGACACTACGGCGTAGAGCAGCAGGTTGACATCGGGGATGATCACGACCCTGAATGCTTCCCGGCAGCAAGGATCGCTTCATCTTCCAATTCGTCTGCCAGGCGATTGAAGCCGGAGAGGTCAAGCCCGGGCTGTAGCGTCGCCTCATGGACCGGAAGGTGATACGGCTCCTGGCGCGACGGCGGCTGGGACAGCGCTCTCCGCAGGGCGATGTTGATCACCTGCTTCATCGAGCTCCGGGTCCGATGTACAGCGTCTTCAACGAGTTGCGCAACGTCGGCATCCAAGGTGAGGGTCGTACGCATCCTTACATCATAGTGCCGTCTATTTGCGGCATCAAGATGCCTAGCGGGTGCACGATTTGAGTCTTGAGCGAGAGACGAAGCGGCACACGGCGCTGGAGCCAGCAAAATGGCCGGAACCTGCTGACCGCCCGCTGCGTCGTTAAGGGGCATGCGGGCATTGCGAGTGGCGACCGCGGCGGGGGGCTTCGTCGTTGCGGGATGCTTCGTCGTCGCCGGATGCGGGACGGTACGCCTGCCAGCGCACGCGCCGGGGGCACCAGTGTCGGCGCGGGTGGCGCCGCCCGGGCGGGTAGCGCGACCCGGTCGGGCGGCGACGGCGACGGTGGCTGGGAACCGGACGGCCGCTCGGGCCGAGGCGGCCCGGCTGCTGTCCCTGGCCCGCGTGCCACCCGGGGCGGTGCGTCTTTCGCGTCGGCTTGGTTCGCTGCCCGGCCCGGCCCTGGGAAGCCCGGCCGTGGCATCGCTGGTGGATCGGGTGGTCGCGTGGCGGGTGAGGTTGCCGTTCGCTGCGGCACAGGCGTGGCTGCTGGCCCACCCGCCTCGTGGCCTGCCCTCGGACGGGTCGGCCAGCGGCGGGGACGATGGCGAGGTCGGCGCCAGTTACAGCGGCCCGGCCAGCCCAGCGTGGCAGTCCGCCGACCTGGAGATCAGCACCGCCCAGGCCGGCCCAGGGACCAGCGTGATCCGGGTGGATGCGGTGATCATCTGGCTGGACCCGCGGCCGGTACCGTCCGGGCCAGGTACCCACCCGGTCCGGGTCACTGTCACGGGCGGCTGCCCTCCTTCTGACCAAGGTGTCACCGGGGTGACCAACCCCGGCGCCGGCCTGACCCGGGCGCTGCTGCCACCTGGGCCGCCCACCGCCGGGCTGCGCTGCCGGTACGACGGCCTCAACGGGCACCCGTGGCACCTGGTCTCGGCCACCCGGCTGGCCGCGGCGGCCGCCCGCCGGGCCGCCCGGTCGATGACAGCCACGCCGCTCAGCCACACCGACGGCGGGGTCGTGAGCTGCCCGTTTGATGACGGCTCGGCCGAGGTACTGGTTCTGGCTTACCCTGGTCGGCCCGACATCGACCTATGGGTCAAGCTCAACGGCTGCGGCGGCGTGTCCAACGGCTACATCGGCACCGGGGCCTTCTAGCCGACGGCCTGGCTGAGTTCGACCAGGTGCCCGTCGGGGTCGCGCAGGAAGCAGCGGATCTCCGAACCCCAGTCATGCGGCGGGGTCAAGAACACCGCCCCCCGCGAGCGGAGCGTTTCGTAGGCGGCGTTACAGTCAGCGACCCGCAGTGTCATGGCATGGCTGACCCGGCCGGGATCGGCGGGCGGGGCGAACACGGTATCCGGCTTGTCCGCCGTGGACCCGCCGCCGCTGACCAGGAGCAGCCAGGTCCCGGCGAAACTGAGCACCACGCTCGTCCCGCCGTACTCGCGGTAGAGTTCCGCGCCGAGCACGTTGACCCAGAAATCACGCGAGCGGGCCGGGTCGGCGACCACCAGCATGTGGGTAACCGCGACGTCAGCGCCCAGCGGCCCGTGCTCGTCCATCTGACCTCCCGGGGACCGGCGGTGGTTAGGGAACTTGCCATGTGTGCAGAAAACTGTACAGTATTCGGTATGGCTCTGCATCAGCCGACCAGGCTCAGCGTGACCGAAGCGGCCGGCCTTGGCGTGGCCAGGCTGGTCGCCGACGCCGAGCACGGTCCGCCGCTCGTCGTCACGCGCCACAGCAGGCCAGTCGCCGCGTTGGTCAGCATGCGCCATCTGGACGACATCGAGAAGGCCGCTGCCGACCTGACTGACCTGGCTCTCACGCTCACTCGCACCGCTGCCGACACCGGCGAGCGGACGCCGCTCGACGACGTGCTGGCGGCGTTCGGCCACACCCGGGACTCGATTACCGCTATTCCGGACGACTGACGTGACGGAGATCGTCTTTACCGACCCGGCCATCGACGATCTGCGACGCCTCGGCCCCGAGGTAGCGGTGCGGGTTCTCAAGAAGATCCTCATTCTCCTGAAAGACCCGAAGGCCGGCTATCCGCTCGGAGCCGAGCTGGCCGGGTTCCGCAAGCTGATCGTCGGCAAGAACACGTGGCGCGTCGTCTACCGGGTAGCGGGCGACTGCGTCGAGATCTGCGAGATCTGGGCCGTCGGCCCCCGAGCCGATGCTCACGTGTACGCCGAAGCGGTAGCCCGCGTCCACGCCGCTGGTACCGACCGGCCGGAGTTGATGCTACTGCGGGATGTGGTGGAGCGGCTAGGAGACCTGGCGCGAGACCTCGGCTTGGAGCCTGCCCGCTCGCCCGCGCCGGATGCGCCCGCTCGTGAGCCGGTACCTGACTGGCTCGCCGAACGGCTGATCCATACCGTCGGCCTGACCCGCCAGGAGGTGGCGGCCTTCGACCTGCGGCAGGCGGTCGACCAATGGGCCGAGTACCGGTCAAGCCCACGCTGACCATAGCGGAGAGTTCCTGCGCTCCCCGACCCGCGTTCTGCGAGCCGGGGAGCCACGGGATCAGGTGCAGGCTGTGCCGTTCACCGCGAAACCGGTCGGGGTGGCGTTGCTGGCCGAGAACGTCCCGGTGAAACCGACCGTCACCGAACTGCCAGGGGTGATCGTGGCGTCGTAGGACGCGGCGGCCACCGTCACGTTCTCGCCGGACTGGGTGTAGGTCGCGTTCCACAGATTCGAGATCTTCTGGTCACCGCCAAACGCGAACGTCAGCGTCCACGGGCTGACCGGAGCGGTGCCGGTATCGGTCAGCACGATCTGCGCCTGGAACCCGCCGGACCAGGAGTTGGTCAGCGAGTAGACGACCCCGCACGACACCGACGGGGACGGGGACGGGGACGGTGATGGCGACCCGGTCGACGCGCCTGGCAGCGGGAACTGGATCGTCGCCAGCAGCGCTTCCTTCGCCGAACTGACCGGCGACGCGTCGTAGTTGTTGTCGAGCAACGCGAATGAGTCCTCGCCGTTGAGCGCCCAGTACGTCCAGCCCATCCACGGATTGGCGGACAGGTAGGACACCAGAGAAGAGAACCACTGGCCCTGTGAGCCCGGAGTGCTGCTCGAGATGTCAGATGCGGTGTTGTCGGTGCCGAACTCACCCACCCAGACCGGGGCGTTACCTTGCGCGTAGAGGTAGCCCCAGTTCTTGTTCCACACCGCGTCGAGGCTGGCCGGGGTGGTCGAAGAGTTGAACCAGGCCTGCTGGAACAGGTTCGGGCCGTAGTCGTGCGCCGAGTACACAACGTGGCCGGGCGCGGTCAGCACCACGGGGAACTGGGCCGCCTGCACCAGGTCACCGCCCCACCAGGTCGAGTCGAACCCGCCGGACGCCGCTGCGTCCGGGTTCTCGCTGACCCCTTCGCAGAAGACCAGCGCACCCGGGTCAGCGCCCAGAATCGCGTTGCCCGCCTGCTCGTAGGCCAGTCGCACGTCGGTGTTCGGGTCGGCCGTACCCCAGGTAGCGCCCTGGGCGTAGGTGTCACCGGTCGGCGTGTGCGGCTCATTGCGCAGGTCGAACCCGACGACGGTCGGGTTGCCCGCGAACATCTTCGCCAGCGTCACCCAGTCGTTCGTCCACGCCGACGCGGGGTAGGCCGAGGTGTACCACAGGCCGTTCTGCTCCGCCGACTCCCCTGCCTCGGACCTGTGGTCGTCCAAGATCACCTTGAGTCCGACCTGCCCTGCGTACGCGACGATCTTCTGCAAGATCTGCACCGCGTTCAGCCCTTTGAGATCGGTGTTGATCGGACCTGAGTTGTTAAAGAAACTCAGGTTCTGCGGCACGATCGGGGTCTCCTCCATCTGGTTGGAAAACGGGATCCTGATGGTGTTGTAGCCGAGCGCGGCGATGTCGTTGATGATCGTGTGGTAGTCCTGCGCCCACAGGCCGTGCGCGACCTCGTCCGGCGTTTCGAACCCGTACCAGTTGACTCCGGCGATCCGCACTGGGTTCCCGGCTGAGTCGATGATCTGATTGCCGCTCGTATGCCAGTAGCCGGTGCCTACCGCGGCGGCCAGCCTGGCCCGCACGGTCGCCAGCGCGCTCGTCTCCGGCATCGCGCGCACGGCGAGAACCCCGGTCGTGGCCACCGCGGAGACGGCCGCCAGGCTAACTAAGATCGTTTTCGACGTTAATCTCATTAGCCTAACCCCCCAGCGACAGCAGATGCGACTTGACGCCCGCGCCGTAGTTGGTCGGCGTTCCGCTGTAATCGGAGACCAGGCCGGGTCCGGACGAGCAGTTGAAGTCGGCGTTCCAGGCCCAGGCCAGGTAACTGGTCTGCTGCGAATCCAGCCAGTTCATCAGCGAGGTGACGTAGCCGCTGGCGCAGTCGTTCTCGCCGATCTCGCCCGCGATGACCGGGACCTGGGCAATAACCGGCTGCACCTCGCTGGTCCAGCAGGACTGGTTGCTGCAGGTGTTGAAGTTATAGCTGTGCCAGGACACGGCGATGTCGTGGTCCGGATCGGTGGGAAGGTTGTTCAGGATCGAGGGGTCGCTGGTGTTCCCCGGCGTGCCCAGGTCGTTTGAGTACTCCAGGCCACCGACCATGATCACGTTGTTCGCCCCAGCGGAACGCACCGCGTTGACCATTGCCTGCATTCCGGCCACCTGGTAGGAGATGCCCGGGCAGGTGCCGCCGTTCAGCCAGCACTGCCAGCCGGAAGTCGCGCTGCCGGTCGCGCGGGACGCGTACGGCTCGTTGAACAAATCGAAGATCACCGCGTCGTTGCCCTTGAAGGTCTGGGCCACCGACGTCCAGAACGGGATCGCCTGAGCGGAGTCGGGCATCGGCTTCTGACAGACTGCCTGCGCCGACGAGCAGCCTGCCGACGGTCCGGTGTACACCCCATCGGTCCAGTGCAGGTCCAGGATCGCGACGATGCCATTGGAGTTCAGCAGGCTGACGTAGGCCTTGACCGCGCTGATGTAGTTGGCGCCCGCGTCGGCGGCCGTGACATAGGACTCGCCGTTCCAGCACGCCTCGTTCAGCGGCACCCGGACCGCGTTCACGTTCCAGGACTTGATCGCGCTGACCGCCGTCTGGTCCATCGCGCCATCAAAGATCCCGGTGCCATTCACGCAGGCGTACTCCCCGCCGGATCGGTCCACGCCGTGCAGCACGACCTGCTGGCCGGTGGCCGAGTTCACCAGCTTGTTGCCGGACACCTGGACCTGCGGCGCGGAACCTCCGCCGCTGGAAGTGGAGATTGTCCAGGTAAAGGTGGCTGATCCGGTGGCTCCGGTGGTGTCCTTGGCGGTCACGGTCACGCTGGAGGTGGCGGCGGTTGTCGGGGTGCCGGTGATCAGCCCGGTGGAGCTGATCGAGAGCCCGGCGGGGAGCCCGGTCGCGGACCAGGTAAAGGTCTGCCCACTAGCGGAGTCCGAGGCCTGGATCTGCAGGCTGGCGGCGGTTCCGGCGGTACCGAACTGGTTGCCGGGCCCGGTAACCGTGACCGTGTTGCCCTTGGCGGCCGTGATCGTCCAGGTGAACGTGGCCGACCCGGTGGCTCCGGTGCCGTCCTTGGCGGTCACGGTCACGTTCGAGGTGCCGGCGGTGGTCGGGGTCCCGGTGATCAGCCCGGAGGAGCTGATCGACAGGCCGGCGGGCAGCCCGGTGGCGGTGTAGGCCAGGGTCTGCCCGGATGCGGAGTCGGCTGCCTGGATCTGGAGGCTGGCGGCGGTGCCGACCGTGCCGGACTGGTTGCCCGGGCCAGTGACCGTGACCGTGTTGCTCCCGCCGCCCCCGCCGTTGCACTGGGTGCCGTTCAGGGTGAACACGGTCGGGACCGGGCCGGTGGCGGTCTCGCTGCCGTTGGCGCCGATCTGGGTAGTGCCGCCGGTGGCCAGCGACCCGTTGTAGGAGGCGTTGGTGACGGTCACGTTCTTCCCGGTCTGGGACCAGGTGCCGGACCAGCCCGCGGTGACCTGCTGGCTGCCGCTGTAGGAATAGGCCAGGGTCCAGGACGTGATCGTGGGGCCGTTGTTGGTGATGTTGATCGCGATCGAGAACCCGGTACCCCAGTCAGAGTTGACGATGTACTGGGCCGTGCAACCACCCGCCGCCATAGCCGGCGCGGCGCCGACACTGACGCCGACGGCGAGAGCGGCGGCACCGGCGAGCGCCCCGGCCGCGAGGACCGCGGTGAGGCGCCGACCGTGCAGGCGCCAAGACAAACGTTTCATGACTTTCCTTCCGCGAGAACCAGTCGGCCACCCGAGCGTAGGGAGCAGTCGGTCTGACAGTCACTCGCCGATGCGCCGAAACCTCACGGCAACGGGCCTGGTCAGGCATTTCACAAGAACCACCATCGGCCGAGGATGTGAAAGTTTCGGCCTGCACGCTGCGCGAACGCGCCGAGGCTTGACGTCACAGCCCGAGCGGCGTGATTCTGCGCGGGACCGCTGCGGCGAAGGAGACATCGATGACCTTGCCAGCGCGCCTGACCGGAAGAGCCATCGCCGCGGCCGCGGTAACGGCGCTCGCCGTGGCTGGCTGCGTCGCGAGCCCGAGCACCCAGACTCCGGCCACGCCCGTCCACGCAGTACTACACGCCGCGCGGCAAGCTCACGATCGCCACCAGCCCCGCGGTCCGGCAGGCCTGGCAGAGCGCGGTCAGCGCCGCCGCGGATCACCTGTCGGCCCGGCTCGTCCCGGTGACGAAAGCTTGGAACACCGGGGTGATCCGCTGGACGTTCGCCACGGCGATCTGCCCGGCCTGGATGCTGAGCCTGATCGCGCACGTGTCCGGTCCTCGCGGCAGTGGAGCCTGGTCCGTCATCCCGGTCCCCGGGGGAGGCGGCGATTCCGGCGGGTTCTACCTGGCCGTGCCGCGAGCGAGCATGCATCAGCAGGACGCCTACCAGCTAGCCCTCTACCTGAGCGGCCAGCAGGCTGGTCCGGTCCTCGCGCAGGCAGGCGTGTTCCCTGCCCTGACCCCCGCCATCACCGCGGCCGTCAACGTAACCAATTCGTATTTCAGTAACGCACCAGTCGGCCTCATCTACGGCCAAGCCGCCGACCGGGTGCCCAACGCCCCGGCCGGCCCAGCAGCGCAGGCGATCGGCGCTGACGTCGACGCGGCGCTTGCCGCCGTGCAGTCCGGCACGCCCGCAGCTAAGTGGTCCGCGCCGTAAGTTCTTCGGGGTTGATCTCTGTCAGTGGCCGAGGTAGAGGTCGCAGGCGCAGCTGGGGCTTGTTTCGGGGTCCCCGCAGGCATGCTGGTGGGCAGGGTCTGGTTCTCGTATTGGCCGGCGAGATCATCAAAGCGGGCATCGCCGCATCGATGTCGGCGCTACGTCACGCCGACGTGACGCCCGGCATGGCCGTCGCGCGCGAGGAGATCTTCGGCCCGGTGCTGTGCGTGCTGCGGTATGAGACCGAGCACGAGGCGGTGGCGATAGCCAACGGCACGCCGTACGGCCTCGCTGCCGCCGTCTGGTCCGGCGACCAGGAGCACGCCGTCCGGGTAGCCAGGCAGCTTCGGGCCGGCCAGGTCGAGATCAACGGCGGCGCGTTCAACGTGGCCGCCCCGTTCGGCGGCTTCGGCCAGTCCGGCTACGGCCGTGAACTAGGCATCCACGGCCTGGAAGAACTCGGCTAGCTCAAAGCCCTCCTGTTCTAAGCCGGGGCTCCCGGCGCGGCTCCCAGCCAGCACTGCGGCGTCGCCCCGTTGCTGCCGGACGCCGCCCTGCCCGCCCGCAGCGTGGGCCCCGTGCTGTCGTCATAGCGACGTCGTGGGCCCCTAGCTGCAGACGGGCTTGAGGGGGCGGCCGCAGCGCGGGCCCCTTGCTGTCGCGGGCGGCCCGCCCGAGCAGCAGCGCGGGGCCCGCCCTGCCACAGGCCGCCTGACAACCCCGAAGAACTTACGAACCAGACCACTAAGGCGTGGGTGAAGGCGCTACGCCAGGCCGCCGCCGCAGCCCGGGCCTTCGGCGCCTGAAACGTCACCGTTTCTGTCGGCCTCTGTCGGCCGGTGCGATCGATGTGGCAATCCATCCTGGAAAACAGGTATGAATTCGGGAATCCATCGCGGCGTCCGACGCGCTGGAGCCGATGGATTCGGGGATCCATCGCACCGGTCGGTGGCCCGTCGGCCTCCGGCGACAGCCGCAGCCGCTAGAGCGCGGTCCTTCCGCAAGGTCGCCCGCCTGTCTGCGATCGGCTTACCCATGGTTGGCGGCGCACCTGGCATTGATGAAACATTCATAGACGCGTCCTGAAATGAAAACTCCCAGAACGTCACCAGTCAACGACCTCATTGTTTTCGCAGGTCAGAGCACCGTCCTGGACGCAACAGGCGGTCCGGTGAGCCAGTATTAATGAACATTCTCTGTCTCTTCCTGCCGAGCCAGCGGCTGCTTAGGCTGCGCGTAATCGAACGCGCAAGGAGGAATTGCATGCGCACATTGCTCAGACGGCAACTCTGGCGGTCGATCGCGACCGTGGCGACGGCGGGCGCGCTCGGCGCCGCCGCGCTGGTCGCCGGGTCGGCGGCGCCGGCCATGGCGGCGGGTGGTTGCACGGCCCAGTACATCGTCAACTCTGACTGGGGTACCGGGTTCTCGATCGCGATCAACATCACCAACAACGGCCCCGCGATCACGTCCTGGACCCTGGCCTATTCCTACAGCGGCAGCCAGCAGGTCACCGCGGGCTGGTCCGGCACCTGGTCCCAGACCGGGAAGAACGTGACCGTCACCAACGCCTCCTACAACGGGTCGCTGGCCACCGGCGGCACTACCCAGATCGGCGCCAACGGCAGCGAGACCGCCACCGGCCCGGTCCCGACCGTGTTCACCCTGAACGGCACCCAGTGCAACGGCGGGGGCGGCGGGAGCAACACGGTCACGGTCACTGGCCCGGGCAACCAGTCCGGCACGGTCGGCACCGCCGCCAGCCTCCAGATCCAGGCAGCCGACTCCGCATCCGGGCAGACCCTGGCCTACACCGCCACCGGGCTGCCCGCCGGCCTGTCGATCAGCTCCTCCGGGCTGATCACCGGGACCCCGACCACCGCCGGCACCTCGAACGTGACCGTGACCGCCAAGGACGGCACCGGAGCCACCGGGTCGGCCACGTTTACCTGGACCATCGCCTCGGGCGGCGGCAACACGGTCACCGTTACCGGCCCGGGCAATCAGACCGGCACCGTCGGCACCGCCGTCAGCCTGCAGATCCACGCCACCGACTCAGCATCCGGGCAGACCCTGACCTACACCGCCACCGGCCTGCCGGCCGGGCTGTCGATCAGCTCCACCGGGCTGGTCACCGGCACCCCGACAACCGCCGCCACCTCCAATGTGACCGTGACCGCCGCGGACGGCACCGGAGCCACCGGATCAGCCACCTTCACCTGGACAATCTCCACAGCCAGCGGAGGCAGCGGGTCGCCGATGGTGGCGATCACCAGTCCGGCCAGCGGGCAGATCTTCACACCAGGCTCGAACATCACGCTGCAGGCCGCCCCGGTCACCGGTGCCGGCACCATCACCTCGGTTGCTTTCTACGACTCAACAAGCGTGTCGAACAACAACCTCATCGGCACCGCCACGTCCAGCCCGTGGGCCGTCCAGTGGACGAACGCGCCGGCCGGCAGTTACTCGCTCACCGCGGTTGCGAGCAACGGCAGCGAGAGCCTCACCTCCTACCCGGTCGGGATCACGGTCGAGTCACCGACCGTGATCATGAACCCCGGGCAGGTCGCGGTGCAGCAGGGCAAGACGGTGAGCTTCGGCGTGTCACTGTCATCGCAGCCCTCCTCGTCGGTCACCGTCAGCGTGGCCCAGAACTCCGGCGGCGACCCTGACCTGTCGGTGAGTTCCGGCGGCACGCTGACGTTCACCACCTCGAACTGGAGCGTCCCGCAGACGGTCACGATCGCCTCAGGTTCTACTAGTGCCGACGGCGGCAGCCAGGGCACGTTCGCCGCCAGCGCAAGCGGCTATGCCTCCGGGTCGGAGACGGTCACCGAAGCGCTTCCGGCCGCCTCGCAGTCGGCGTATGACGGGTGGTTCCTGAACCTCTACGACACGATGATGAACCCGGCCAACGGCTACTTCAGCCCGAAGGGCATCCCCTACCACGCCGTGGAAACCCTCATCGTCGAAGCTCCGGACTACGGGCACGAGACCACGTCGGAAACCTACAGCTACTACCTGTGGCTGGCCGCCGACTACGGACGGGCCACCGGCAACTGGGTGCCATTCAATAGCGCGTGGCAAAATATGCAGCAGTTCATGATTCCGAACGACGCTAATCAACCGGGCCAGTGCAACGCGTCTTCGCCAGCGCAGTACGGGCCGGAGGAGCCGACGCCGGACAAATACCCGGTAGCGCTCAACGCCTCCGTCCCGGTCGGGTCCGACCCGCTGTTCAGCGAGCTCAAGTCCACCTACGGCAACTGCGACATCTACCAGCCAATGTGGATCATGGACACGGACAACCGGTACGGCTTCGGCCAGCAGGAGGACGGCAGTTCGACGCCAAGCTGGATCAACACCTTCCAGCGTGGCCCCGAGGAATCGGTATGGGACACCGTCCCGCAGCCGGACTGGGACACGCTGAAGGTCGGCGGCCCGAACGGCTTCCTCGACCTGTTCAACAACGGCGGGGGCAGCTTTGCCGCCCAGTACAAGTACACCGACGCTCCAGACGCCGACGCCCGGATGATCCAGGCCGCCTACTGGGCCCAGCAATGGGCCACGGCGCAAGGCAAGCAGTCGCAGATCTCCGGCACCCTGGCCAACGCGGCCAAGCTGGGCGACTTCCTGCGCTACTCGATGTTCGACAAGTACTTCAAGCAGATCAGCGCGAACTGCAGCCAGCAGGGCTCGCTGGCCTGCCCGGCGGGCACAGCCAAGTCCAACGAGATGACCTACCTGCTGTCCTGGTTCGACGCCTTTGGCGGTGCCGCCAACGGCGCGTGGGCGTGGCGGATCAGCGGCACCTCGATCCACGAGGGTTACCAGAATCCGCTGGCTGCCTTCGCGCTATCGACTGACCCCAGCCTGATCCCGCTGTCACCGTCGGCCAAGGGCGACTGGGCGACGAGCCTGGTCACTCAGCTCAACCTGTACTCGTGGCTGCAGTCGGCCGAGGGAGGCATCGCGGGCGGTGTCACGAACAACTGGGGCGGCAACTATGGCGACGTGGCCAAGCCGCCGTCCGGTGACCCGACGTTCGACGGGATGTATTACGACTTCGAACCGCAGTACCACAACCCGCCGAGCAACCAGTGGTTCGGCTACCAGACCTGGCCGATGGAGCGGCTCGCCGAATACTACTTCGCCACTGGCAACAGCCAGGCCCAGTCGATCCTGGCGAAGTGGGTGAGCTGGGCCGAGTCGGTCACCACGGTCAATACCTCGACCGGGTCGTTCTGCCTGCCAGGAACGCTGACCTGGTCAGGTCAGCCGGGCGAGAACTGGACGACCGGCACGTCGAACTCATCGGCGCCGCCAGCCAACACCGGCCTGCACGTGTCTGTGAGCGGCTGCTCGGAGGACATCGGGGTAGCTACCTCGCTGGCCAAGGTGTACGAGTACTACGCGGCCAAGTCCGGCGACACGACGGCGGAGACCGCCGCCCAGAACATCCTGGACGTCATCCACAAGTTCTTCTCCGACCCGCTCGGCTACTCGGCTCCGGAGACCAGGACCGACTACAAGAACTTCAACTCGGCCTACAACACCACCAACCTCGAGGGTGTCTTCATCCCGGCCAGCTTTACCGGCAAGTACCCGGGCGGGATACCGATCAATGGGGCGACCAACACGTTCCTATCGATCCGGCCTTGGTACATCGGCGATCCGGCCTGGTCCAAGGTCCAGGCGTACCTGAACGGCGGAGCCGCGCCTACATTCAACTACCACCGGTTCTGGGCGGAGGCGGACGTGGCCACGGCTTTTGACACGTTCGCGATGCTGTTCCCGAACACAGCGCCACCGTCGGGCTTCTGACCATCGAACCCGCGGGGGGCCCGGGCGGTCACCGCCCGGGCCCCAGGCCGTTCGCTCGCTTCGCGTATGAAACTTTCATGACCGACTGGACAGCCGATAACTTTCCGTTCGTGCCCAGACTGGCTTTTGCCATATTTATAGCTGGTTTGTCATACGAGAAGTGCTGGCGACCGTCCCCTTTCCGGTTGGCGACGGGCCCGGTCCGCTTGACATGGAAAGCGGATTCATCGGAAAATTCGTCCAGAGTGTTATCTGACCGTGACGCCGGAACAGTCTTTGCCGCCGTCATGCAGCCGCGGGTACGGCTGTGGGTAACAAGGGTCGTGCCGCGGTGAACGGCCCAGCGGGGCTGTTTCACCTCGGCGCCTAAGCCGTCTGGCAGGGAGGGCCGGGGTGTCGATGACGGATGCGACGCTGCGGCCCAAGCTGGCCGATGTGGCAGAGGCGGCTGGAGTCTCGCCGGCGACGGCGTCACGCGTCCTGACTGGCTCCGCGCCGGTCCGGCCGCAGACCCGCAGGGACGTCGAGGCCGCGATCGCGCGGCTTGGTTATGTCCGCAACCGGACGCGCCGGACCGCGCCTCGGCGGACCGGTTCGGTTGCCTTCGTCGCGTGCGAGGACAACACCCGGGTTTTCTCCGAGCCGTTCTTTCCTTCCGTGCTGCGTAGCATCAGCGGGGTGCTCTCGGCGCGAGGTATCCAGCTCGTGCTGCTGATGGCACACTCGCCGCGCGACTACCAGATGCTCGCCCGGTACTTGCGCAGCGGTCACGTGGATGGCGCGGCGCTGGTGAGCATGCACGGCCGACGCCCGCTCGACCCGGAGAGCCTGGGCACGCCAGTAGCGATGGTGGGGCGCCCGCTTGACGACGATGGCGAGTTCTCCTACGTCGACGCTGACAATGTCGGCGGCGCCCGAGAGGCAGTGCGCTACTTAGTCAAACACGGGCGCGGCATGATCGCCACGATCGCCGGGCCCCCTGACATGTCGCCTGGAGTCGACCGGTTGCGCGGCTACCGCGCGGCCATTTCCGACGCCGGGCTCAGCGATCACGGCCTTATCGTGTACGGCGACTTCGGCATGGTTTCCGCTGAGCACGCGGTCTACCGCCTGCTTGACCGGCGTCCCACACTCGACGCGGTATTCGCCGCCTCCGACCTCATGGCCGCCGGAGCGTTGCGAGCGCTGCGCCGGGCCGGCCGCCGGGTGCCGGACGACGTCGCAGTGATCGGTTTCGACGACTCGCCGCTCGCGCTCTACACCGAGCCGAAGCTGACGACGGTCAGGCAGCCGCTCCAGGAGATGGGTGAGCGGGTTGCCACCGAGTTGCTCGGATTGATCGCAAGAAGCGGTCAAGATCCGTTCCAGGTCGTACTTGACACGACGCTGGTGATTCGCCAGTCCACCTGAGCGGCGTTCTGCTGGTCCTTTCATTCCAGCCGTTGCCGTCGCGTCCTAATCGCACCGCCCTGACCTGGTCTTAAGGCAGCAGCGGGCGGCGGCCCGGGCAAGCGGCCTAGACGCCCGCACGCAGGTCGGGCGATACCTGGATCAGCGAAGCTTCCAAACCCCGCGGAGCTTGCGGCGAGCGAGGAGAACGGATGGAAAGCACGAAAAGGCCGGGCCCACGCTGGCTCACGCGATCACTAGCACCCCTGGTAAGGGCAGCGTTGGGGGCCACGGTGGCCGGAGCGGTCGCCCTCGGCGCGGGCACGCCTCCGGCGTCGGCGCAGACTTTGACCGACAGCGTGACGGTGAACGCTACCTCCGGGCTTGGCGCGATCCCCGCAGGCGCGATCGGCCTGAACACGGCCGTCTACGACGGCGACATGAACGACACCTCAGCACCTGGGCTGCTCAAGGCGGCAGGCATCGACGCGATGCGATACCCGGGCGGGTCGTACTCCGACATCTTCAACTGGCAGACCAACACGGCCGCCGCCGGTGGCTTCGTCGCGCCCAATACGACCTTTGCCAACTTCATGACCACCGCCCAGGGCGTCGGCGCGGCGCCGATCGTAACCGTGAACTACGGGACGGGCACCCCGTCGCTCGCCGCCGCCTGGGTCAGCAACGCCAAGACCAACAGCGACAACGTCAAGTTCTGGGAGGTCGGCAACGAGGTTTACGGCAACGGGACGTACGGCGCCGACTGGGAAGCGGACGCCCACTGCGACACCTCGGCCGGCGGCAGTCCGGTCACGATCGGGAGCGAGCCGTCCCAGACGTTCGACTGCGGGCCGAGCACCTACGCCAAGAACTTCCTCGCGTACCAGTCCGCTATGCAGGCCGCGGACGGCAGCGCCAAGGTGTGCGCCGTGCTCACGACACCCGGCTTCTGGCCGGACGGCGTCACGAACTCGCAGTACCCGCAAAGCTGGAACCAGACCGTGCTGACCGCGCTCGGCTCGCATACCCAGTGCGTGATCGTCCACTATTACCCGGGCGGTTCTTCCGCCACTGGGATGCTCACGGACCCGCAGGACATCGCCGGCATCGTCGCCACGCTGCACAGCCAGCTCAGCCAGTTCGCCGGCATCGCCAACCCGGCCAGCGTCCCGATCATCGTCACCGAGACGAACTCCACCGTTGGCCTCGACACGCAGCCAGGCGCGCTGTTCACCGCGGACATGTACATGACCTGGCTAGAGAACGGCGCCGCCAACGTCGACTACTGGAACGAGCACAACGGCGAAGGCACCGTCAGCACGGTCAGCGGCGCGACTGACTACGGCGACCAAGGCATGCTGTCCAACGCCTCGAACAGCGGCGGGACGTCCGAGCCGGCCGTCGACACCCCGTTCGCCCCGTACTACGCGGTCGAGTTGCTCTCCAAGCTCGGCGCGCCCGGCGACGAGATGGTCACGTCCACCTCGGGCAACTCCCTGGTCCGGGTGCACGCGGTCCGTACCGCGGGCGGCGCGCTCAACGTCCTGATCGACAACGAGGACCCGAGTAACTCCTACGCGGTCGGCCTGGCGTACAGCGGATTCACGCCGTCGGGCTCGCCGACGATCTACACATTCGCGGCCAACGCCAATTCGATCACCTCGGCCAGCCAGAGTTCGGTGGCATCGGTCACCGTGGGGCCGTACTCGCTGACCGTCGTGCACGTACCAGGCAGCGGCGGCACCGGAGTTACCGCCCCGGGCGCACCCGGTCAGCCGACCGTTTCCGGGCTGAGCTCAAGCACCTCGGGCAACAACACCGGCACCGCGACGTTGTCCTGGCCGGCCTCCACCCCAGGCAGCAACCCGGTAGCCAAGTACAACGTCTACCAGCAGGGCAGCGGCGGCAGCACGACGCTGGCGGGCAGCGCCACGAGCACCTCGATCACGCTCACCGGGCTGACCATCGGCACTAGCTACACCTACAACGTGGTCGCGGTGGACAGCCAGGGCAACCAGTCGCTGCCCTCTCCGCCGGTGACGTTCACCGTCCCGCCGCCGGCCAACAGCAGTTGCTCCGTCCACTACGTGGTGAACAGCTCCTGGCCGGGCGGGTTCAACGCCAGCATCACGATGACTAACAACGGCTCAGCTGCGATCAACCCGTGGACGCTCACGTTCACGTTCCCGGCCGGCGAGTCGGTGCAGAGCGGCTGGGACGGTACCTGGTCGCAGTCCGGGCAGAACGTGACCGTGAACGCCGCGAGCTGGAACTCCGCGATCTCGGCGAACGGCGGTACGGTCAGCATCGGTTTCAACGGTAACGACAGCGGTCAGGCAACGCCGCCGACCGCAATGTTCATCAACGGGAACGTGTGCGCCAATAACTGACTGCCCTAACCGAGGCTGGCCGCCAGCCGATCCAGTTCAGCTCGGATCGTGCTGGCGGCGGCCACGGTGATCGCGCCTTCGGACAATCGGGCTACGAGCTTGGTCCGCAACGTCGCGACCAGCCCGGCGACTCCGTCCGGCCGACCGGCGACCAGGCTGGCCCGTACTGGCCGGATCAGGTTCAGCATGTCCGTTACGACATCGGACCGGATCTGGCCATTCGAACCGCCCCGCACGACGGTGCGCCAGAGATCGTCGATCATCTTCAGCCGCGACGAGGCGCCCGAGCCGGCCGGCGCTGGCACGGACGATGACGCGTCGGCGGGAGAACCCTGGTGCGGTATCGGGCCGGTCCTCGCCGACGACGGCAGAGTCACATGCGCGGAGGCTGCGGGCCGGTCGGCAGCGGGCCCGGGTAATGACGGGCGGGTGGTCATCACGATGACCAGCGCCGCGAGCCCGGCCGCCGCCCCGACCAGCCCGGCGACGACCCCGGCCAGCGTCCCAGCCCGCCGGAGGGGTCCGCGACCCGCCTGGCCGGTACCGCTCGCCCGCCGTCCGGGCGAGCGGGCCGACCCGCTCGGTCCCGGCTGAATCGCTTTGTGCGCAGCCCCCGCGGCGATCTGTCTCGTCACCGCGGCAGCATGGGCAGCACTCGGCCGGTCGCCAGGATCGGCCCCGAGACAGGACGCCAGCAAAGACGCCGGGTCGCTCGCGGACCGCTCACCCCTGATCATGGACCTGGCCAGGGCTTGACCCAGCAGGCTGGTCGCCGGGGCGATACCGTCGTTGCCGTCGGCCGCGATCCCGGCCAGGCACGCGGCGAACACCACCCCGAGTGAGTACATGTCGGCAGCGGGGGTGACTGGGCCGCCCGCCGCCCGCTCGGGTGCTGTGTAGGAGAGCGCGCTCGGGAATACATCGACCACCGGGTGATCGCGAAGCAGCCAAAGTCCCGCGTCGGTGACGGTGACCCCGTCCGGGCCGAGCACCACGTTCGACGGCACCAGGTTGCCGTGCGACAGGCCGGCCTCGTGCAAGGCCGCGAGAGTACCGGCCACGGACGCGACGATCCTGAGCGCTTCAGCTGGCTGCAACGGGCCTTCGGCTAGTCGTTCTTCCAGGGTCTGACCGGGAACCAGGTCCCTGACCAGATACCGGATCGCGGTACCCCCTGGCACCGCCGCCTGACCGTCACCATGGACCTCGGCGATCCCCGGGCAGCGCAGCGTCGCGAGTACCCGGCAGGCCTGTGCCCAGAACCTTGGATCACCGTCAACGTGGGCGTCGAATACCTTCACAGCGATCTCGTGCCGGGTCACCTCGTCGACCGCCCGCCAGACGCTGCCGGGGCTCAGCGTCCTGACCGGACCGGTGAGCCCCGCAAGGCGGTAACGCCCCGCGAGCACCGACCCGGCGAGTAGCTGATCCATGGTGACCAGTCTGCCCGAAAAGCCTCGCTCGCCGCAGCGCGGTACGCGGGCGCGGGCCCGGTCACGGTCCGCCCCGTACCATTCCTCAGTCCTGCCGGGGTCATAATGACCCCGGGCAGGACTGCGTGAGACCGGTCAGTTGCGCGCACGGCTTCCTTAGCCGCAGTGCTCGATAAAAGTATGGTTGTGGGGGCCGTTGATGTTGTCTCCGGCAGCCCAGATGCTGGTCGGCGACAGGGCGAAGACGGCCGTGAGGTCATCGCCGGCCTTTGCCGCGGCCGGGCCCGGCACAACGCGCCAGCGATGTCCGTCCCAGTGCAGGATGAGCGACTTCGACTTGGTGCCGGCGAAGGCGGCGCCGACCGCGTAAGCGTTCGCCGGCGATGTGCCCCCGATCGCGGTGAGGTCGTTGTTCCCCGTCCCGGCGTTAGGGCTGGACGATACTCGCCAGCGACGTCCGCCCCAGTGCAAGATCAGCATCTTGTCGACAGCGCCGCTGGAATGGTCACCGACCGCCCAGGCGTCGGTCCCCGAAGTGACCCGTACCCCCCGGAGGACGTTGTTCCCCGTGCCCACGTCAGGGCTGGGTACGACCCGCCAGTGGCGCCCGTCCCAGTGCAGGATCAGCGTCCTGGAGGCCGACCCGCGGACGTCGCGCCCGACGGCCCAGGCGTCGGTCGGGGACAGCGGCCGGACCGCACTGAGGGTATTCGTCCCGTTCCCCACGCTAGGGCTGGGAACCACCCGCCAGCGACGTCCGCCCCAGTGCAGGATGAGGGTCTTCGAGGTCGGGTAACTAGTGAACGTATCTCCCACGGCCAAGATGCTGCGCGAGGAGGTGCCCCGCAGGGCGAACAACTCGTTCGTCCCGGTTCCCACATCCGGGGTAGGAACCACCGACCAGGACTTGCCGTTCCAGTGCTCCATGAGCGTCTGCCCAGCCGTGCCGTTGTAGTAGCTGCCCGCCGCCCACACGTCAGTCGCCGACACCGCGTAGACGCTGTACAGCGTGTCCCCCGTTCCCGCGTTCGGACTCGAAACCACCGACCAGGACTTGCCGTTCCAGTGCTCGATCAAGGTCACGGTGCTGGCACCGACGAAGTACCCGCCCACGGCCCAGGCGTCGCGCGGGGATACGGCGGCGACCCCGTAGAGGTTGTTATCGCCTGCTCCGACATTCGGGCTCGCCTTGCGCACCCAGCCCGCGCACAGACCCGCCGAGGCGCCCCGGGTGCCCCGGGCGCCCGCCAACGCCGGGCCCGCCGGAGCCATGGCCAGCACCAGCAGGATCGCGGCAACAGAGAACCACAGTTTTCGCACCACTAGCCCTCCTCGGCACCGGCTGATGAGACTCTAGTCCGCGACGGACGTACGGACCACGTCATCACGACATCAAGGACATTAGCCTTGATGCTATCGTCGTCGTCAGTATCCGGCATCACTGATATGACCGGAAGACAACCGGCAGTCGTTGCAAAAGGGGTGGCGCAGTTGGAGACGATTCTTGACTACCTGAATCACTGGGCAGCGGCCACACCCGAAAAGTGTTTCAGTGCGTTTCTAGATCGTCACGGCAATCCACGCGAAACGTATACATATCAATCTTTCGAAGCCAGGACCCGCTTTCTCGCGGAGTACATTCACGAGGAAACGGCCCTTCAGCGCGGCGATCGCGTGGCGCTAGTGTATCCGCCCGGGCTAGAGATGGTAGCCGCGTTCATCGCCTGTGCGCGCATGGGGGCCATTCCCGTTCCCATTCCTCCGGTCACCTCGGTCGCGAAAGGCGCAGCCGCACGGCTTCAGGTCGGTGATGCTGGACAGCCAGGCCACCCTCGCCCTGACCGACTCATCGCTCGGATCAGGCACGTGGCATGCGACGTCGCGACCTGTGACTCGGAGCCCCTCGCTTCAGTGGCTCGCCACCGATCGGCTGCAGGGAGTCGCGCACGGGGGCACAGCCGACAACCCTTCCCAGATCCTCTTCTTGCAATACACGTCCGGCTCGACCGGAGAGCCTAAGGGCGTGATCGTATCGCACCAGAACGTTATACATAACTGCCGCTCAACGATCGAACACCAAGCAATCGGTGTTTCGTGGCTGCCGCAATTCCACGATATGGGCTTGATCGGATACTATCTTTTCCAGGTCGTCACCGGGGGCACGACATATGGATTCTCGCCGACTCGATTTCCTGCGACGACCGGCTCTGTGGCTGGAGGCGCTCAGTCGATACAAGGCGACCTACACCTCATCCCCAAATTTCGGCTTTGAATATTGCCTATCTCCTGACCGGGTTCCAGATGACCAGCTAGAGGGTCTAGACCTAAGTTCCGTGCAGGTCTTCATGAATGCGTCTGAGCCAGTCAGGCCGAGCACGTACCGAAGCTTTCTGGAACGATTCGAGAAGTACGGTCTGAGTCCTGCGGCGCATGTCGCGGCTTACGGACTCGCGGAGAACACATTGGCGGTCGCCAACTCCGGGCGACGATCAGTCAAGATCGATCGAAAGTCGCTTGAGGCGCGTACCGTTGTCATGGCTGTCGAGGACACGCCTGCAGACCAGCAGCTGGAACTGGTCAGCTGCGGTAAGCCCCTGGATGGGATCCACGTGCGGATCGTCGACCCAGACAACAGGGCCGCGGTCGGAGGCGGCGGAATCGGCGAGATTTGGATCGCGGGTCAGAGCAAGTGCCGGGCGTACTGGAATAAACCTGAGCTTTCTGGGCAAGTGTTTGACAACTCGATCAGCAGACGATTTCAACGGCGGACACGCCTATCTTCGTACGGGAGACCTCGGATTCCTTCGAGGAAGGAGAGCTGTTCGTCTGTGGCCGACTGAAAGATATCATCATTCTTAGAGGGCAAAACTACTACCCTGAGGATCTTGAAACTGCCGTCGAGAGAGCCTCCGAGAAAATTCAGCTCGGAAGCGTGGCCGCGTTCCGCGGGCACGACGGGGAAGAGCGGCTCATCGTAGTCATCGGCCTTAGAAATCCGGCCGACCCCCCGCATCCCGATGAGGTCACTAGCTCGCTCCGCGCGCACGGCTACGCGGGGCCGCATACGATCGTGTTTGTTCGACGCCAGGCCGTCAAGAGAACGACCTCTGGGAAGGTGGCCAGAAGTCTTACTCGCGACAAGTGGCTAGACGGTGGTTTGCGCACGATCGAGACCCATACCCGGGATGGCGACGCGACCGGACTGGATCGGGCCCACACCCTCGATGTTCAGTCTCACTACGAGCGCTATCTGCAGACGTACGCACTTAGCGGGGACGAGAACGCCAGGCCCGGTGAGATCGGCCTCGACTCTCTGGCGACGACCGAGCTCTTGGTAATCCTTGAGAGAGCGGTTGTCCAGGCCGATGCTCACGAGCTGCGAGAGACACTGCACATGCCGCTCATTCAACGTCTGACCATCTCCGAAATATCCGCGCTGGTCCGCGGGCTCCAGGACGGCTCTGCTGACTGGGCCGCCAACTTGCGTGCGGATCTCGATGAGATGAAGCGGGAACGTGATGAAAGCGAAGCAGCGGCCATGCGATCCGATGCCCTGCTCGACCCGCGAAGCGTCGGATCGGTGCCACGCGCGGACCGTACCTTCCATCAGGTGCTCCTGACTGGCGCCACCGGGTTCCTGGGGCCATTTCTCCTCCGCAGCCTGCTAGACCAGACCAGCGCAACCTATACGGTTCTCATGCGAGCAACCGATCCTTCGGCAGGGCGTGAACGCCTAATAAAGACTCTCGAGACGGCGGATCTCTACGACCTCCGCACGGCGGAAGCCTTCGATGCCCGAGTGCACGTGATATGCGGTGACCTGGCGGGCCTGCGGCTGGGACTCTCGGACCGCGTCTGGTCGGAGTTGACGGAGACGATCGACACAATCGTCCACAATGGGGCCTGGGTTGATTATGTCCTTGACTATCACACACTCCGGCCATCAAACATAGAAAGCACTCGCGAGCTTATTAGACTGGCGTCCGCCTCGCGCCGCAAGCAGTTTCATTTCGTATCAAGCACTACTATCTTCGGATGGTCCGACAAGCGGAATCTGCTCGAACGGGATTCAAATCCAGAAATGGCCGGGCTCGACTTCGGTTACGCGCAGACGAAGTGGGTCTCAGAGCAGCTCGTACTCCAGGCTCGTGAACAGGGCGTTGACGCCAGGATATACCGGCCAGCGTTCCTTACAGCGTCGACCGCAGGGTTCGGTCATTCCACCGACATCGTCGTGCGCTTGCTTTCCTTCATGATTAAGTACGGCATAGCCCCGAACGCTGACATTCAACTCAGCTTCATGCCAGTCGACATTGCCGCCCACAATGTCGCCACCGTCATGACCGCCGAATCTGGAGAACCAGTCTTCCATGTGACCGTCGACGACTACTACAACATGGTCGATCTGACCGCGCAGATCACCAAAGACTACGGAATTCTGTTCCGATACGTCGACCTGGAGGAGTTCTCGCGAGAAATTAAAAGACTGAGCAGCGTAGCGGACCCCGTCTATCCGCTCGTTGACTTCGTGGCTCGCTCGCACTCGAAAGTCATCGTGATGGAGGGCAAGCGATACCGAAACGCGGCCTACCGGGAAGCGCTCGATCAGTCAGTTGCCAGTCTCCCCAACGCGAGCCTAGAAGAGACTGTGTCGTTTCTGATGGCTCACCTGCGAACTCTAGGAGCGCTTCCGGAGGCTTGAGCCGCTCAGTGCCCAACAGCATCATCGGACCGCGGCGGCTGGTGCTCGCCCTGGCGACCGCACGGGCTCCTGGCTGGCCTGGCCTGGCCTGCCGGGCGGCGGAGCAGCGTGGTCCCCTGGCTGCTGCCGGGCTCGGGCTGCCCGGAGCAGCGTGGGACCCTGGCTGTCGCTCTGGCGACGTCGTGGGCCCCTAGCTGCTGCCGACCTCAGGCGGCCGCTAGAGCGGTGCTTAGCGCGACGAGTCATCCCGGTTCTTCATCAGGTCCGGCCGGATCAAGCCGGACACGAACCGGACCCGCTCTCCTCGACCTCCGCATCGCTTGCACCGGTTCCACGCTTGCCCGGTCGAGCCAGCACCGCGACCCCGGTGGCCTTTGCAGGCGGGACATGGCCCGTAGGGCCAGATGGCATATGAGGCAATGATGCAGCCGAGAACAATCATGATGGCGAAAACGCCAGCGGCGTTCACGTGGCACCAGTCCTTTCTGTGCACTGGCGACCTTTGTGTCTACGACGCTAGGCGGGAGTGAGAAGTGATCACCAGGAAGAACGCCCACAGGTATAACCACATTTTCGGCTCGGCATCTCGACCCCGCGCAGCGGGAGGGACGTATGGCGCTGGCCCGGCCCGGACATTCCGGGTAATCAGCCACGTACCGGGCTCATGATCTGGGTAAGTTCTCGCTGCTGGTGGAGTTCTCCGCACTATGAGGCTGTCGCGTGACTCGTTCACGCTCCGGGCCATGATCGCGGAAGGCCGCCGCCGGTCCCCGCGACCCGGCGCGATGGATTGCCACATCCAGCCGCCCGGCGCACGCCGGCCTGCGATGAATTGCCACATTCACCCGGCGCCCGCGCGCCGGCCGCGCGATGAATTGCCACATCCAGCTGGGAAAACAGGTATGAATTCGGGCTTCCACCGCACCCTCGTCCGCATCCCCGCCGCCACCGGCCCGGGCCGCGCGCACCGGACCGCCGGTTCTCCGTCAGACCATACGAAAACGGGCGCCGCTGCCGCGCGCGCCGCTGCCCCGCTGCCCGCCGCCGCGCGCGCCGCTGCCCCGCTGCCCGCCGCCGCGCGCGCCGCTGCCCCGCTGCCCGCCGCCGCAACGTCGTCCCGCTGTAGCCGCCGGGGGATCGCTGGCACGACAGCGCAGGAACGATGTTGCGCTGGAACACTCGTCAGCAGCAACGCGGGGACGACGTCGCGGATCTTCAAGATCCTTTTAGGCTAGGCGGCATTGCGTCGCCGCCGTGCAGCGCGGGTGCTACCGGGTCAGGGTTAGTAACGCTGCCTGGCAGACCCACCACGAACCTCAGCGTCCGGTCGAGGTCAGCACCCGTCGTCGGGTGAGGATTTCGCGAACCGACTGAAGCTCGGGTGCCGGAAGGTCGGCTGGAAGCAGATAGAGGAGGCGCCCGACGAAGTACTCCTCGGCCACACGATAGGTGACCTGAGCGGACTGATTGAGGAGCAGATTGCCATCGTCGGCTGCGCGTATGGTTGCCAGCCAGGCGGCTGCCACCACCTGATCCTGGACGGGGCCGCTGAGTACCTGCCGCATCTCCCAGAAAATGCTTGCCCAGATGTACGCTCGTCGCTGGTTCGCCGGGCTCGGCGTGCCACGCCTTTTGATCATTGGACTAGCTCTCTGAAGGTTGACGCCGAATCGGTCGAATCCAGTCGGCTCGCCCGTGAAGCTGCACGGGAAGTAGAAGCTCAGCCCGGACTTCAGGTCGTACGCGGCGACACTGAAATCAACAGACATTTCGTCTGGGCTCAATGCGTAATTGCAATATTCTCGGAATATGACGTGCGGATTGCCAATAAGGTCGCGGGGATTGACTCTAATCAGACGCAGGTTCGGGTCGTAAACGGAGCCGGTGAAGGTAGAATTAAGACTTACCTCCGGAGGTTCGCGCCCTTCCGGTCCCAGCCCCAGGATGGTGAGGTACTCATGAAATTTTCCGAGTTCGTCCTGAAGTCTATGCGCCGAGGCCGGGTCCATCTCGGCCGGAAAGTCGACCCTTCTGACGTTATCTCGCACTTTGCTGGTACCGATGCCGCCAACGCCCGAATCAAGCACACCGCGCTCCGGCAGAGATTCCGCTGAGCCTTCGTACGCTTCGATGGCATGGGCGTCATGGACCGCGAAGCCGAATGCCTCCGTCTTTGGGAGGGTGCCGAATCCGCGCACGCCCCAGCTGGGCCAGCCGGTAAGAATAACGTAGGAATCTTCTCGCGCATCGTAACCCATGATCGCGATCGTCCTACCTCCCAAGACTGTGCCCTTGCCTGGGCCGGCTGGTATAAACCCTGACGCGGCGACCTCTGGACTGAGCCAAACGTCTCGTATCAACGTTCCGGCCAGGATCGGTCGCCCGCGCCGTAGCTGAGAAATAGCATCCTCGTTTGTCTGGACCGGAAATGCCCTGGCATGAAAATGCCGACCGGGCGGGTCGGACGCGACGCCGGTCTTTTGGAGCAGATCAATTAGGTCAGAATGAAGATATGATATTGAATCCTCGCCGGCATGACGGGCACTGGCCAATAGGCTGGACGAGAAGTCGTCGCGATCAAGCGCCACCCGGCGTCCCTGGAATGCCAGAGAGGTCTCCATGACAACCACAGCGGCCACGTAGTCGGAGTTGGCCGTCGCAATTCCGGCGTATGGCCTTAGATCTATTGAGTCAGCATCATACGCGACAGGAGGACGAGGCGCGGGCGGGTGCCAGCTGGAGGAGGCAATGTAGATAGACCCTTCCTGCCCGACAGCCGAGATCGTTGGCGTCTGGTGTGATCCCGGGACAACAATCTTTCTGTACGCGTACTGATAGAGATCTTGGACAGACACCAAACCGTCGCCATCAACGTCGGCTTCTCCGGAAGACAGGCCCTCGACAAGAGTACGAGTAAAGACCGACAACGAGACCTGACCAGTTATCTGGTCGCCTTCGTAAGCGAATTCCATCGCGGTTGAGGCGGTCATGACAACCCGGCCGGTCCCCTGAAACCGATCGTTCACATCCACGTGAGGCGCAGATTTCGCGAGCATCGCGCGCGAGAACGCGCCGCCAAAGCAGCAATCAAGAATGAGAACTTGCGATTTCGCTCGTGAGCTTCGCATGGCGTCACGCAAGAATCCGTCCGGGATCGCCGTTGAACGAAGCAGGGATGGGACGGTATCCCGCGCCGCGATGTACAGGTTTCCGTCGTCATCCTTGAGTCCGTGGCCCGAGAAGTAGCATACGGCGGTCTCGCCAGGGAGGCGTTCTATGAAGAACTGCTCGATCGTTCGCCTGACCGATTCAGCCCCGCGGTTGGAGAGAAGCGTTACCGCGAAACGGCCTATCGCTGGATTGGCGAGGACGCGCCGCAGCGCGGCGGCGTCGTGACCGGGCGACGTCAGCCCTCGGAGAGCCGGGTGCTTGTATTCAGAGGTAGCGATAAGCAGCGCCCGCCGGTCTCGGGCTACCCGGCCGGTTTCAGAAAGTTCAGGCTCCGGCATCAGACTTCTCAGCGACCCGCATCAGCCACTCGTCTATCAGGCGCTGTTGCTGCTCCGGAGAAATGCCGGTGACCTCGATCGCCTCGCCTGCCACCACCAGCTTGGCGCTACGATTAGCGTTTCTGGAGACCCACGCCCTTACGACCTCAACGACAGCCCGGAGAACAGGCGCGGCTGTCAGGCTGACCACAAGCGAGCCCACCGAAGCCAGCCCGAAAGCCTTGGTGTCGGCCGGGGCCTCGATGTTGCCGACCAAGTCCACTGAGGTGGCATCCAGTTGCAGCAGCTCGTTGCGCATCAATCGAATGGACTGATCTGCTTCCGCCGCATCGCTGTCCGTCCCGAGATCGAGCTTGACCGCAAGCTGCAGTGCCTGTTGAGTCACTATCGGCCCTTCCTGACCATCATTTACCTGTTAGCGAGCCCGTCCAGTCCAGTGTGGGTGCTGGATCCGAGCGTCACAAGACTTCGGATCGCTCAGGTCGCCTCGGCGCAGGACGAGGCGACCTGACGCTCCCGGGCAAACAAGCACCACTGGTAGATATTGTAATTCTCGGCAATGGCGTATCGCCCGGAAACGGCGATAATCGTCGGACTTAGAAAGAATGGCTCGCAGTAAGGCGGGACAACTCTCAAGTCATGGTGTTATGCTTTCGCTGCCGGGGAATGGAAGATACACTCGACATCCATTCCGAAAACTTAGACGTCAAGGAGGGAAAATGGATAAAGAGCCCAAGAAGCTCGTGCTTTCAAAGGAAACGCTGCGGAACCTCGATGACCAGGAGCTTTCCGGCATCGTCGGCGGCACTGGCACTATTGTGTGCGTCGATACCGTGGTGTGCCACAGCGGTATTTGCGGGAGCGCCGTGTGCGAGAGCGTAATCTGTCTCTGACGTACGCAAAGGCACGGCAATGACGTATCGGCCATCCGCGATAGAGCGGGCGGCACATACCCGCGCCATCGAATACCAGCGGTGCCCCGGCCATTCGTATTGGCCGGGGCATCCTGGCGCGACCGCGCGGCCTTGGCGCTCGCTGCTGTCCGGTGACCTACGCGATCAGGCTCTGGAGCTGGCTGGCGCCCTGATCGGATCACTGCGCGCGCAAGCCAGCGGCGCTCTGGCCGGACCGCGCCGGGCCACGCTCGCATCCGGCTCGGCCGGCCTGGCCGTCTGCTATGCCACGGCGACGATGGCAGGGTGGGACGCGGCGGCGGCCGCCACCGAATGCCTGGACGAGGCCATCGACATCATCGCCGACGAGCCGCTGTCCAGCTCGTTCTACTCGGGGTTCACCGGCGTCGCCTGGGCGTCCGAACTCGTGGACTCCCTGCTCGCTGGTGAGGTTCCAGGCACAGTGAACCCGGACGATCTCCGCGCATCCGACCGTAACGGCGCCGTCGATGCTGCTCTTGACCATGCGCTGGGCTGCTACCCAGAGGCCGGTCCCTACGACCTCATCAATGGCCTTGCCGGAATCGGCTGGTATGCCCTTGTGCGCTGGCCGCGGCCCACCGCGACAGCGTGCCTGGATCGCGTCATCTCGCTGCTTGCATCCCGAGCCCAATCCGATGAAGACGGCCTGTACTGGGGCACCCATCCACTGGCCCTCGCCGGGCCGCGACGAAGGCTCTACCCGGCCGGCGGAGTGGACCTCGGTATGGCACATGGCATGGCGGGGGTCGTTCCGCTGCTCGCCGGGGTATACCGGCTCGGGGTGCAGCCAGACGTGGTCCAGCCGCTACTGCGCGGCGCGGTCGCGTGGATTCTCGCCAATCTGGTGGAAACCGAGTCCGAGGTCACGGCTCCGTCCTTCATCGCCGCCGGAGCCAGGCCCGGTGCGACCCGATCGGCATGGTGCTACGGCGATCCCGGAGTCGCTCTGGCCCTGCTGCTGGCCGGCCGCGATACCGGCGAGCCGGCCTGGACGCAGGCAGGCACCGACCTCGCCGTCCAGGCCGCGCAGCGCCCCCTGGACCAGACCGGCGTCACGGACGCTGGCCTCTGCCACGGCACGGCAGGACTGGGACACCTTTTCAACCGGATATATCAGCTCACCGAGGAGCACAAGCTAGCCAAGGCTGCCGTGTTCTGGATGGAACAGACAATCGCCCGGTGCGCGGAACACACCGCCGGAACCAGGCCGGACGAGCCCGGCGACCCTCCGTGGACCGGGGCCGGACTGCTCGAAGGGGCTGCTGGGATCGCGCTTGCCTTGCTGGCGGCGAGTCGGCCGGTGGAACCGGCTTGGGACCAGTTCCTGGGAATCTCGTCCGCCAGACCAGCCTGGATGGGCGATCAATGACGCTCGGCGACTACGACCCATCGGGGTTCTTCGCGCTCCGGACGCCGCTTTTGCCGTTCGACGACGTGACGAACTGGGGCGCCGGCTTGGCGGCTCCCGCGCACCGTGACGATCCAGCCGACGCCGATGAAGCCGTGGCCAGGGACCGGCAACTGCTGCGCGGCCGGCTTGAGGACATCATCGCCAGCCCTGAGTTCCGCGACGCCGTGTTCGTGGCCTCACCCAGCCTGGCGTCAGCCATCGACGAGTGGCGCAAAGATCCCGACGGCGACCGAGGGCGGCGAGCCGAGTTCTCGCTCGTCTGCTACTTCATGCGGGCCGCGACCAGGTGCACACCGTTCGGGCTGTTCGCTGGCTGCACCACTGGCACGATCGCATCCGACACGAGGATGCGGCTGCGCGGCCAGCAGCACTACCGCCGTCATACCCGCCTCGATATGGACTACCTGTGGGCACTCGGCGAAGCCGTGGAGAAAGATCCCGAGCTCGGCGTGGATCTGACCTACCGGCCGAATTCGAGCCTGTACTCGGTGGCGGACCGGCTGCTGCTCGCCGAAGGCCGCAGTAACGGCTCCGGCCGGTCCTATCACCTGGTGGCAGTGGATAAGACGCCGTACTTGATGCGAACGCTGGCGCTGGCTCGTGACGGCGCCGACCTGGACGTGCTGGCTCGGGCCCTGACCAGCGGTGACATCAGTGAGACCGAGGCGCGGGAATACCTGGTCGACCTGGTTGCCAGCCAGGTGCTGGTTTCTGACGCGCGCCCGCAGCTCACCGGGCCGCCAACAGCCGACGCCCTGGTGGACGCGCTGGCCGGTCACGCCTCCACCACCGATCTCGCACATCGGCTCGACGCCGTGCGGGCCGGGCTCGCCGCGATCGACGCCAGCGGGATCGGCGCGCCGGCCGAGCGGTACCGGGCGGTCGCCGGCATCCTCGATGATTCGCCCGCTAAGCCGCAACTCGGACGGTTCGTGCAGGTCGACCTGACCAAGCCCGCGCGGGCGGCAACGCTAGGCACGTCTGTAGTGACTGAAGTGCGCCGCGGCATCGACGTCCTGCACGCACTCGCCCGGCCCGCTGGCGATGAGGCGTTGCGGCGGTTCCGCGAGCAGTTCACCCGCCGGTACGACACCAGGTGCCTGCCGCTGGCCGAAGTGCTTGACGAGGAGACCGGCATCGGCTTCGGCAAGCTGGCGGATGCGCAGGCCGTTCCGCTGCTGGCCGGTCTGCCGTTGCGACGCCAGAGGGACGGTGACGGTGACCGTCAGGTCGTCTGGAACCGTCGCGATGCGTTCCTGCTCGGCAAGCTCGCTGAGGCGCTGAACACCGGTCAGCAAGAGGTCACGATCGAGCCTTCGCAGGCGGCGTCTCTGCGCGCGCCGGACGCTTCGCCGATGCCCGACGCCTTTGAGGTGGTGGCGTCGATCGCCGCCGACTCACCGGAGGCCTTCGGGCACGGGGACTTCGTTGTCGTGATCGGCTCCGCGTCGGGTCCCTCTGGCGCCCGCCTGCTCGGACGCTTCTGCCACGCCGACAAGGACCTGCACACGTTCGTGCGCGAACACCTCCGCGCCGAAGAGGCGCTGCGGCCGGACGTCGTGTTCGCCGAGATCGTGCATCAGCCCGAGGGCAGGGTGGGGAACATACTCAGCCGGCCGGTCTTGCGCGCCTACGAGATCGGGTACCTGGGTCGCTCGGGTGCTCCCGCCGACCGGCAGTTGCCGCTGTCTGACCTGTTGGTCGCCGTCAGAGACGAGCGGATCGTGCTCAGGTCCGTCCGGCTTGGGCGAGAGGTGATCCCTCGGCTCACGACCGCGCACAATCACGTCGTCGGTGGCCTCGGGGTCTACCGTTTCCTGTGCGCGCTGCAATATCAGGGTGTCGCGCAGGGTATCAGGTGGGACTGGGGGCCGCTCAGGGACGCACCGTTCCTGCCCCGAGTGAGGTGCGGACGGGCGGTGCTCTCGCGGGCCACGTGGAATTTGCGCGAGGCCGACCTCGCCGCGTTCGGCCCGCCTCGCGCGAGCGAGCGGTTCGCAGCAGTCCAGCGGCTGCGCGACCGGCTGCGGTTGCCCAGATTCGTGGCGCTGGCCGATGCCGATAACGAACTCGTCACCGACCTGGACAACGTCCTCTGCATCGAGGCGCTGGCTCATCAACTCGGGCGCCGGACTTTCGCGAGCCTGGTTGAGCTGATGCCCGGACCCGGTCAGCTATGGGTGTCAGGTCCGGAGGGCAAGTTCACCCACCAGGTCGTCGTGCCGTTCATCCGGCGCGCACCCGAGCCGGCCGCGCAGCCAATCGCCCGCGCCGAACCCAGCCCACTCACGCAACCCAGCCCGCGCAGCTTCCCTCCCGGGTCGGAATGGCTCTACCTGAAGCTGTTCACCGGCCAGGCGACCGCGGACCAGGTGCTGCGGCAAGCGGCCCCGGTCCTGGCCGACTGCGTCGCGTCCGGCCTCGTCGACCACTGGCATTTCATTCGATACGGCGATCCGGATTGGCATCTGCGGCTGCGGCTGCACGGCGCGCCGGACTCGCTGCTAGCCGACGTGCTCCCCCGGCTGCGCCCCATCACCGACTCATTGCTCGACACGGGCCAGCTATGGCGGGTCCAAGTCGACACCTACGAGCGGGAGGTCGAGCGCTACGGCGGTCCGCGCGGTATCGAACTAGCCGAACGTGTCTTTCACGCCGACAGCGACGCGACGCTGGCGATCGTCTGCCAGCTCCCCGGCACAGCCGGCGCCGAACTGCGCTGGCAGGTCGCTCTGCGCGGGATGGACCTGCTGTTCGACGACCTAGGTCTGAGCCTCGCGCAGAAGCGGACGATCGCCCGCCGGGCCCGGCACGGCTACGAACGGGAGTTCGGCGGCACCGACCGCGCCTTCCAGAAAGCGGTAGCCCGACGATACCGCGAGCAGCGACCACGCCTGGAGAGCTTGCTCGGCCCGGCCGGCCAAGTGCCGGATGAGCTGGCACCGAGCATCGAGGCCCTGCGCCAGCGCTCAGCTCCCGTCAGCGGGGCCGGGCGTGACCTCCGCGCCCTGGCCGACGCCGGCCAGCTCACGGTGAGTCTCCCTGAGCTGGCGGTGACCTTCGCGCACCTGCATGTCAACCGGCTGCTGCGCTCCGCTCAGCGGGCCCAGGAGCTGGTCAGCTACGAGATGCTCGACCGTTTCTACAGCTCGCAGTCAGCCCGCCTGTGATCAAGGCGGAGAGAGAAGGTAACCATCAGCGGCAGGCACACGCGCCCCCGGCGCCGTAACGAGATCGGCACCGCCGGTGCGAGCACCATCGGAAACGCTGGCGGCCAGGCAATTTTTCGGAAAGAGGCGGTTGAGTTCCGCGCTCTGCGCAAGCAAGCGGGAAGCGGCGTGGTCCGGCTCGGCAATCCGTGGCTCACCAGGTGCTACCAGCTCACCCTGGTGCTACTCGCGGCTGGGATGCTCACGATCGGCATCGCCAAGACCAGCGAGTACAGCTTCGGCCGGGCCGTTGTCGCCGTGCCTAGCGGCCAGTTCGCCGCGCTGCTACCAGTGGCTGTCGCCCCTGACCTCGCCGCGGGCCGGGCCAGGGGTCTTCGCATCGCGCTGCCCGGCCGCGGCTGGCAGCCGGTCCGGGTCATCGCCATGACCGCACGGCTAGCCACCCCCGGCTTGGTGCGGCGGGCGGGCCTGCGCCTGCCCAGTCAACCCAGCATCTTGCTGACCGGCGTGCTGGCACTGACGGCGCCAGCAGGGGCGCCAGCAGAGATGGGGAAGGTGGTTACCACGATGGCCCTCGTAATACGGTCCGAGCGGTTCGCCAGCTTGCTCTCCGCCGAGCTCGCGGTGATCCTGGGCGAGAGCAGGCCCGGGCAGTGAGGAGACGAGTGCCGCTGGTCCGCCAGATGGAAGAGGCCGACTGCGGCGCGGCGTGTCTGGCGATGGCGCTCGGCTTCCTCGGAAAACGGGTCAGGCTCGATGACCTGCGCGACCTTACCGGAACCGGCCGGGACGGCGTCAGCGCGCTCGCGCTCGTGCAGTCCGCTCAGGCCTGCGGTCTGAAATCCCGTGGCGTCCGCGCCGACATCGGCGACCTACGGCACTTGCCGCGCGGCTCCATCCTGCACTGGGAGTTCACCCATTTCGTAGTGTTCGAAGCCGCGGCGCGCAACGGGATCCGGGTGGTTGACCCGGCGAAGGGGCGCAGGTTCGTCCCCATGGAGATGCTCCGCCGTGCCTACACTGGCGTGGCGATCTTGTTCGAAATAACGCCGGAGTTCGATCGGGGCGCCGCGCCGCCCAAGCGCACGTGGCGCTACCTGCGGCCGATTCTCGGCCAGTCCAGGAGCATGCTCAGGGTCATCGCGACATCTCTGATCATCAGGCTGATGGCACTGGCGCTGCCGCTGCTGACCGCCTTCGTCGTCGACGAGATCGTGCCACGCGATGACCACCATCTGCTCACGATCTTCGCCCTCGGAATCGCGATGGTGGTCGGATATCAGTTTCTGGCCGCGTTCCTGCGCGCCAACCTGCTGCTCGACCTGCGCACCCGGCTTGACCTAGGGCTGACGATGGGATTCGTCGATCACTTGGTCCGGCTGCCGTACGCCTTCTTCCTCCGGCGGTCATCTGGGGACCTGATGATGCGGATGCAGAGCAACTCGGCGGTGCGCGAGATCCTCACCAGCGGCTCGCTGTCCGCGCTGCTTGATGGCGCCTTCGCCAGCCTCTACCTGATCGGACTGTTTGTCGTCAGCCCGAATCTCGGCTGGCTGGTGCTGGTGCTCGCGCTGCTCGAGATCCTCACGCTAGTGACGTCCTGGCGGCGCAACCAGCGGCTGATGTCGGACAGCCTGCAGGCCCAGGCCGATGCCCAGAGCTACGCCTACGAATTGCTCGCGGGCATCGAGACGCTCAAGGCGGCGGGTGCGGAACACCGCGCCGCCGAGCGCTGGAGCGGCCTTTTCCTCAACCAGGTCAGCGTCGACCTGACCCGCGGCCGGCTGACCGCGGCGGTTGAGTCGGTGATGAGCACGCTGAACGCGGGCTCGCCGCTGCTCATCCTGCTCGTCGGGACCTACGGGGTGCTTGCGGGCCAGTTGTCGCTCGGCACGATGCTGTCGGCGGCCGCGCTCGCGGCCGGGTTCCTGAGTCCGCTGGCCAGCTTGGTAAGCAGCGGCCTGTCGCTTCAGGTCATGACGAGCTATATGGAAAGAATCAACGACGTGCTCGACACTCCACAGGAGAAAGCCGGGCGGCGACTCCGGACAGCCGGGCCGCTGGCCGGGGCCGTCCGCGCCGAGAACGTATCGTTCGCCTATGGCAGCCGGTCCGCCTCGGTAGTCAGAAACGTCTCGCTGGACATCCGGGCAGGCCAGCACGTCGGCATCGCCGGCCGGTCCGGGTCGGGCAAGTCGACGCTCGCCGGCCTGCTCCTCGGGCTCTACGAGCCCACGTCGGGGCGGATCTGCTACGACGGCCAGGACCTGGCGGAACTTGACGGCCGGTCGGTCCGCCGCCAGCTCGGCATCGTGACCCAGCATCCTTACGTCTTCGGGTCGACGGTGCGCGAGAATATCGCGCTGGCCGATCCGGATATCGAGATGGACGCGGTGATCGAGGCGGCCAGGACCGCGTGCATCCACGACGACATCGCGGCCATGCCGATGGGTTACGACACGCCTTTGCACGACGGCGGCGCCTCGCTATCTGGCGGCCAACGGCAGCGAATCGCGCTGGCCCGGGCGCTGGTACAGCACCCGTCGATCCTGCTGCTCGATGAGGCGACGAGCGAGCTAGACACCCTGACCGAGCAACTCCTCTACCGCAATCTCGCCATGATCAAGGCCACGACGATCGTGATCGCCCATCGGCTGACTACGATCCGCAACGCGGACCTGATCATCGTCATGGACGATGGCGAGATCGCGGAAACTGGCACGCACGACGGCTTGATCGCTCGCCACGGCACGTACTGGTCCTTGGTCAACGCTCAGTCCCCGGCTATCAGCGGCACCGCCCCGCGCACCCCCCAGCAGCTGGCACGCTCGGGACCTGGCCGTCCGCGATAGCGCGGGCGAGCTGGGCATGGTCTCGTTCGTTCTGATCGGCGTACTGGCGGGCGAACTCGCCGATCGCCGCGGCGAACTAATCCATACCCGGCTCATCGCCACCTGAACTGGGCGCTAGGAACTCGGCGGGTAGGCGATCCCCGCGAGCGAGGTCATCGTCTGAGCGTTGCTGAACGGCATGCTGCTGACGAGGCCCAGGCTTGAGGTCATCGTCACAGCGCCGACGCTCCCGCTGGTCGTCATCACCTCGATGTCCGCCACGTTGGCGGTCCGCGCGGCGGCCGGGATATTCGTCCAGAGGCCGTTGCCCGCGGGAGACTGACGCATCGCGCCGTTGAGGTACACGACGCCGTTGACGACGGCATAGGCGGGGCCGACGGTGTCGAATTTGGTGAAGGGCTTCCAGCCAGATTCCAGCTTGAAGTTGTGCCACTTCGTACCTGCGACCGGGAACGAGATGGTGGCCAGCGAGGTGTACTCGGCCGCCCCCACGCCAGAGACATCAACCTCTCCCTGAGGCAGGATCTCGACTATGCCAGGGCTGGCGCCGTCAAATGTGTACACCGAGATGAACATCGCGTGGGCCGGCCGGGCGGCCTTGGGCAGCACGAAGGCAAGCGGCGAGCCGCCACCTGAATGCATCGACCCGGACAGGTACACCACCCCGTGGCTGATCGCGTCGGAAGGGTTGCCCGTCTGGTAGATGGACTGACTGGACTTCCAGCCGTTCAGCAGCTTGAGCCGGTGCGACTTGATCGAGGCGGTGGGATAGGACACCCCGGACAGTGAGGTGAAGGAGTAGGTGTTGCCGTCGAAGGCTTCCAGAGTGCCGCCCGAGCCGATGTAGAGAATTCCTGGTACGTCCGATTTGCTGAAGGCCTGGATATACAGCTTGCTTGCTGGCCTGGCGTACTTCGGCAGCGACGCGAACGTCGAGCTGCCCTCCGCGTTCGGCTGCTTGATGGCACCGCGCAGGTACACGACGCCGTCCCTGAACGCCCACGCCGGAGTCCCCGTGACGAGCAGCTTGGCGCTCGCTGACTTCCAGCCGTGTATCAGCTTGAACGGATGCCAGTTGAACTTGACCTGCGTGGCCGGAGCTCCGTGGAGGCGGCCGATCGAAAGCCCAGCCCGCACCGGCGAAGCGACGGCAGCAGCGCCGCCCATCGCTGTCAGCAAAATTGCGGCGGGCAAGATCAGCCGGGCTGATCTGAGGGATTGTGAAGCCAGGGGTCTCATGCTCGTCCTCCGGGTCTGTAGGTGTGGCCCTGAGAAGGAGCGACCGTGTTGCTAACACTAAGCACCCGACTGCTGAAGAAATGCACTATATAGACATGGTTATTAAGTTTGATAGGATAAGGTCACTCATCGACGCGACTAAGAAGAGACGCGACTGAGACTGGGACGATGCCGTGGCCACGACCAGCAAGCTGCGGCGAGACTTTGGGCGCCACCCGTTGAGAGCCTCGCTGAGGCCGGCAGCCAGTTGATCAGTGACCGCACCGAAGGGTGCGATGGATCCCCCAATTCATACCCGATTTCCCGGATGGATCCCCGAATCCATCGCACCGGTCGAGTGCCTGCGCGCGATGAATCCCCGAATCCCCCCGGTGGCTGGGCTGGGCTGGGCTGGGCTTGCGGACCGGACCGGACCGGACCGGGCTGGCGGCGCAGGCCCGGCCCAGCGCGGCGGGGGCGCGGACAAGTCCTCCAGATCATGAAAACCCCGGTCTTAGGCGCGGGCACGTCTCCCCGATCATGACCAGGCCCCCCGCCGATAGCACCGGCCCGGCCGGGCGAAAGGCACTCCTCGTGACGAGATCGCGGAATCCGCACTATCGTCGCAAATGAGGGATGACCAGGGCGTCAGTCGCTGATACCTAATGACATGGAAGGCGATGTTGAATCATGATATTGACTACATTTATTGCTAAAATAGCCAGATTCATGTGGGTACCTACAGGTTTCCCACACAAGAAGCGGCTGCAGGGCGCCCTCGCAGGCCTAGCAGGCGGAGTGCTGCTGACCTCTGGCGTGGCAGTAGGAGCTATGAGCGCTGCCACACCAAAGCCGGGTGTTATTCACGGCTGCGTCAGCAATCGCACGCGGGCGCTAACCGTGCCGAAGACAGGACACTGCCCGCGCGGCACGACCGCGCTGAGCTGGAATCGGTCCGGACCGCGCGGCCCGCAAAGCCCGGCCGCGATACCAGGCTGGGGACGGATCCTATCCGGATCCCCCTATCATTTCGCCGGGCCATTCGATCTGACCTTTAGCCGCGGCGATATCTGGGTAGCGAACTCCACCAGCAACTCGCTGACGGAACTGAACGTCAGCGCCGGGGCTTTCGTCAGGAATATTTCTGGCGGCAGCTTCAAGTTCAGCAAGCCAGTCCGGATCCTCGCCGTGGGCTCTGACGTGTGGGTAGTCAATCAGGGCAACAACTCTGTGACCGAGGTAAACGCCCTCACCGGAACGTTCATCCGCAACATCTCAGCAGGCAAGTACCATTTCAACATTCCTCAGCCGCTTGTCTCTGACGGCAAGGACATCTGGGTCGGCAACTTGGCCGGGTCGATCACCGAGCTGAACGCGAGCACCGGCGCGTTCGTCAGGAATATCTCGGGCAGCAGCTACAAATTCAACATCCCAGAAGGCATGGCTATCAGCAACGGCAACGTCTGGGTCGGCAACGACGGCAACAATTCGGTAACCGAGTTCAGCGCCAGCACAGGCACGTTCATCAGGAACCTCTCCGGCGGCCCGTACGACTTCAGCGTCCCGGGCAATCTCGTCTCCGATGGCAAGCACATCTGGGTCGCGAGCGTGAACGACGTCCTCACCGAGGTGTCCGCCAGTGGCGGCGCCTTCGTACGCAGCCTCTCCGGCGCGCCTTTCGCATTCAACAACCTCAGCGGCCTGGCGTTCGACGGGCGCCACATCTGGGTCGCCAGCTCGATGGGCAACTCCGTCGACGAGATCAACGCGGCGGACGGCACCCTCGTCCGGATCGCGCCGGCCGAGTTGTTCGGCTTCGATCAGCCGGACCCGCTGACCTTCGACGGCTCGCACATCTGGGTAGCGAACTTCCTCAGCAACTCACTCGTCGAGCTCCCGCCCGGCTGATATCACGAGCGAGCGTGTCCACCTGGCTCGCCGAGGCAGCCGTTGATAAGGCCCGCTCCGACGCCAGTCATGCCGCGGGCCGGGCCGCCGCTATAAGATCCGCCTCTACACCACCTGAAGCCAGCGAGTTAGCGCCGACGTTGGCCACCTCAGCTTGCGGGCCTGATGAATGAGCGGCTGGGGCTGCTGCTGCCGGTGCTGGATGACAAGTCGCGGCGGCTGACGCTGGGCGGTGGCACGGGCGGCCGGCGACGCCGGGGCTGGCGGTGACCCCGGGTCCGGGCGCGGTGGTGACGCTAGGCCGCCGCGCCGGCGGGTACCCCGGCACTGACTGGCGGCGAACACCCCAGCGCGGCGAGCGCCGAGGCGGCGAGAGCCAAGGCGGCGAGAGGTGAGCGCCGGCTGGCGGGGGTGATTCGGATTCGCCGGTCCGCCCCTTTCGCGGGGTCGTGTCGGTGAGGTGGATCTGCGTATCCACCTCACGCCCGGGTCATGATTACGGCCGACCCGAACCCCGCGCGGGCCCGCGGCCAGGCTTCCCCGGTCAGCAGGACGGCCACGCGATCCCGCACGGCACCTGCGACGCCGGCGCGAGCACCGGGTTCGTGAACGCCGTCACCGATCACAGCACCCCAGCGTTCCCGCCGGAACCGGCCCGCCGCACTAGCACACCACGGGCGAGCGACACGCCACAAACTCGATCTAATTCGGAACGCCTACATTTGCGGGACTTAATGGAGGCAGCGTCCCGCGATCCGTCCCGGGCCGACAAGCCGATCAGTAACGTGGCTTCCTTGTCAGGACTATTCCGACCGCGAGCAGCGCCGCGCCGGTCACGCCAAAGATCGCTGCTACCGCGGTCGCTGGGGGCTTGGCGCTGGCGTTGATCACAGCGAGCCCTAGACCAATCAGGGCCGCGACATAGCAGAAAATGCTCGTGAATACCTTCCAGAACGGGCTCATGGCTGTGTCCTCCTACGGTTAGTGGCGCGCGAGCGGCGCGCGAGCGCTGGCAACAAGACCAAGCAGCATGACCCAGGCCGCCGGGTCGGCCAGGAAGCGCACCCACCCTGCTGTGACGATGGCGAGGTCGGTGATCGCGAGCCGACCGTCCTCAATCAGCGGAACGAGCCTGCCCGGACCAAGCAACGGAGCGAAATCCTCAAGCGGATGCTCGTCACTGGTGACCGCGAAAGGCCTGACCGCCACGTCGTCGAAGCCCGTGCTGCGCAGCAGCCCGGACAGCCGCCGGCCGATGAACCTGTCGCCGCCCGCTGCGCGTTGCGCCGAAGCGATCTTGGCGTGCACCGCGTGCAGGCGGGAATCAGCAGGGTCAGCGACACCCCAGAGCTCGGCGTCGACCTCGATCACGAACACGCGGCCACCTGGCCGGAGCACCCGGCGCGCCTCGGCCAGGCACTCAAGCGGATCGCTCACGTGCTGCAGGACGTAGCGGAAAAGCACCGCACCGACGCTGCTCGCGCTAACCGGCAAGGCGCTCGCGTCTCCGCCGACCAGCCGAGCGCCAGGGCAGCCGGTCGCACGGGCGATCAGCCCGATGTCGGTGTCCAGAGCGATGATCGGCAGCGAGGGCAGCACCGAAGCGAGCCGCCGGGTTTGCGCCCCCGGTCCGCAGCCCACCTCAAGCAACGGGCCAGCCGATCCAAGCCCGAGATCGCGCAGCACCGCAAGCTCTTCGGCGAAAGACAGCGCTGCCTGCGCCTCGAGCCGGGTGAGTTCGCCCGGCAAGCCGCCGGCCGTGGTCCGGGCTACGTCGTATGAGCCAGTGCTGAGCATCAGCGTCCGCGCGGGATCATCATCAGGCCGTTCCTTGGCCTCAGGGTGACAAGCGCCTCAGGCTCGACGGCGAAGCCGGGCAGCAGTTGGAGCCGGATCCGCTGGGCGAGCGTGGCTAGCACGAGCACTGCCTCGACCATTGCCAGGTGCTGTCCGATGCATACCCTCGTGCCACCACCGAACGGCAGGTACAGGTGACTCGGCTCCGGATCGGTCGTGAACCGTGCCGGTACGTATTCCTGCGGCCGGTGCCAGTACGCCGGGTGCCTGTGCAGTACGTAGGGGCTGATCCCGATCAGCGTCCCGGCCGCTACGTCGTACCCGCCGAGCACATCTGGCCGCAGCGCCCGGCGTGAAATGAGCCACACCGGCGGGTACAAGCGCATCGCCTCAGCGATCGCGCGCCTGCACGCCTGTAGCGCCGGCAAGTCGGCGCAGGTCGGCTTTCGGCCGGCCAGCACTCGGTCGACCTCCTCGTGTACGAGATCCCGCTCCGCCTGGTGCTGGTCGAGCAAGTAAAACGTCCAGGTCAGGGCCTTGGCTGTAGTTTCGTGGCCGGCCATGACCAGCGTGAGCACCTGATCGCGGAGTTCGCCGACGGTGATCTCGTCGCCTGAGTCGAGTATCGCGCCGAGCAGATCACGCTGGTCGCTGCCTGCCGCCCGCCGAGCGGCCAGAATGGCGTGCACGACCGCGTCGAGGAACGCCTTGGCGGATAGGTAGCCCGCCCGCCGCCTGGCTACGTCATCGGCGTCCGCTTCCTCCCCAGGCACGTAACGGCCGATGAACCCGTTGATGGCGTCGACCGCGGCGCCGAAGCCCTGCCCGATGCCCACCAGATCGGCTCCCAGAGTGACCTTGACCAGCACGCTCAGCGTCAGCGCGGTCAAATCGTGATCGACCCGAATCGGCGCACCCGTATCGATCGCGGTTTGCCACCGATCGACAACAGCCGTCGCCGCGGCGACGATGACCCGGTCGAAATGCTCCACTTCCGAGCGCCGGAAGGCGGGCGCGCACATACGCCGCTGCCGGGCCCACAACGCGCCGCTGCTAGTGAGCAGGCCATCGCCGAGCAACGGTCGCAGCATCGACTCATCAGGAGTATCGGTCTTGGTGTAGTTAGCGCTGTTGTCCCTGAGCACCTGCCTGGCTAGGTCAGGCCGCCCGATCAGGTACACGACCTCACCGCCGGTCTCATGGCAGCTCACATCGCCGTACTCGGCGAGCATCGCATCAAGGAACGCCAGCGGTGCGGCCCGGATGGTTAGCAGATCCTGGTCGACCACGGGGCCGGGAGGTCGCCGCAGAAGTCGCTGCATACTTGCCGCATCTCTTGGGCCTGCGTATTTGCGTATTCAATTCTTCCGTATACGCAATTTGAAAGTCAGCTAGTACGTACCAAGCATACGTACTAGCTGACCACTTGCACCCCAATATACTGCGCCGTTGCCTACAATTCAATAGACGCCTCAAAATGCAAAGTTAAGTATGGTTGTTTTTCTCTGGGCGTGTCACAGTGGCTTTGTTCATCCAAACACCGCCCGTCTTCCCCGGGCCGAGCATTTCCCTTGGAGGAAACAATGACGATGAGCCCACAGGATCGCGCGGAGTTCGTGAACGCCTACACCCGCGTCCTGATCACTGCCTGGTCGAGCGACGAGTACGCCGGCCGGCTCGTGGCCGACCCCAATGCCGCGCTGCGCGAGTGCGGCATCGAAGTGCCAGCCAACGCGGTTGTGAACGTAGTGCGCCTCATCCCCGAGGGCCACCAGGAAGGCAGCCTCGACGTCCAGATCGCGCTGTGGGAGCGCGGCAACGAGACCGGATCCTTCGAGCTGCATGTCCCGGAGACACCGCAGATCGACACCTCCGAGCTAAGCGAGGGCGACCTCGAGGGCATCGCTGCCGGAGACGTTTACTGCTGCTGCTGCCCATGCTGCTGCTGCACCTGATCCCTGACGCAGACTTGGGCCGGAGCGCGGCGTGACAGTCGGGACCGCGAGCCACGTCGTGGTGCGCGATCTGCGCAAGCGCTACGGCACCAAGTGGGCGCTTCGCGGTATCGACCTTGAGGTCGAGCAGGGTGAGGTACTGACCCTGCTCGGCCCCAATGGCGCGGGCAAAACCACGACCGTGGAGATACTCGAAGGAGTTCGCCGACGGACCGGCGGCGACGTGGCCGTACTCGGCCACGACCCGGGACGCGGCTCGCGCGGACTTCGTGCCCGCGTAGGCGTGGTGCCGCAATCGACCGGCGCCTTTCTTGACCTCACTCCGCGCGAGGTAGTCAGCCATTTCGCTGCTTTCTACCCGGCGCCGCTGCCGGTCGATCATGTGATGGAAATCGTTGGGCTGGCCGACGAGCGGGATGCGCAGAGCGCGTCACTGTCCGGCGGGCAGCAACGTCGCCTGGACATCGCCCTCGGCATCATTGGCAATCCCGAACTGCTCTTCCTCGACGAGCCCACTACTGGCCTTGACCCGCAGGCCCGCCGGGCAACGTGGGAGCTGGTCAGGCGTTTCGCCGAGCGCGGCAAAACAGTCGTGCTGACCACGCACTACCTGGACGAGGCGGAGGCGCTGGCCGATCGCGCCGCGGTCATCATCGGCGGACGGATCGTCAAGATCGGACCGGTCGGCCAGATAGGTGACGGGGTCACCACGCCGCCGACAGTGTCGTTCGCCCGCACCGGAACGCTAGCCGACCTGGCTCCGCCGTCGTTGCCCGACGGGAGCCAGCTGGTCGTCAGCCAGTCCCGCATTGAGGTGCGGTCAGCGACACCCACAGCCGTTCTTGCCGCCCTGATCGCATGGGCCGGCCGCGCTGGGGCCACCGAGCTCCCCGAGCTGGCTGTACACCGGCCGACTCTGGAAGACATCTATCTCGCACTGATCGAGCAGCACCAGGATGAGAAGGAGACGTAACGCCATGAGCGCACGCGTCGCCACATCGCTGCCTGGCATCTGGCGGACCGGGCTGGCTCGCAGCGCGGTCGAGCTGAAGTCGTTCTTCCGCAACCGCCAGTCGCTAGTGTTCAGCCTTGCCCTGCCGGTCGTGCTCCTCCTAGTCCTCGGCTCGATCTTCTCGGGGACGGTCAAGGGCACCGACGTCAGCTTCAGGCTCGTGTTCATGGCCGGGATCATCGCCGCCGGGGTGATGAGCGTGGCCTTCTCCGGCCTCGCCATCAATCTGGCGATCGAACGGGACAACGGGACCATCCGCAGGCTGGCGACCACCCCGATGCCGCGAGCCGCTTACTTCGGCGGCAAGATATCCCGCGTAGTCGTCACGTCGGCGCTGGAAACCGTCGTCCTGCTTGCGGTTGGAGCGGTGCTGTTTCACTTGCCGATGCCATCGGACGCGGCGCGATGGTTCACCCTGATGTGGGTACTCGCGCTTGGCGCCACCGCCTGCGCCCTGCTGGCGCTGGTCTATAGCCTGATCATTCCCAATAGCCGGTCCGCCGCGGCGGTCGTGACGCCGCCTTTCCTGATCCTTCAGTTCATCTCAGGGGTCTTCTTCCCCTTCAGCCAGCTGCCGCGATGGATGCAGACGCTGGCTGCGCTTTTCCCGCTGAAATGGATGGCACAGGGCCTGCGCTCGGTCTTCCTGCCGAGCACCTTCCAGCTAGTCGAGCCAGCGCGCAGCTTCGAGCTCGGCAGAGTCGCGCTCGTACTCGGAGCCTGGTGCGTCGGCTGCGCGCTGCTTAGCCTGATGGCCTTCCGCTGGCATGGGCCGCGGGTCGGCTGATGCGTACGTGCGGGCGGCGGGGCACGAGTGACGGCTCCCACGTCGTCGGTGACGTTGCGACAAGTTGCGGCAGCCGACGGGCCAGCTCGGCAAGCAAGATTCCGCCCGCCCGGCGAACAAGCGGAGCACCCAGGCATAGATGTGGCCCCGCCCCAAAGCCCAGGTGCTTGCTGTCGCGACGGTTCAAGTCAAGCTCGTCCGGATCGGTGAAGACGGCCGGATCCCGGTTCGCTGCCGCGATCACCAGCAGCACGCGGGCGGCGGCGGGCAGCGCGCAGCCTCGCAATTCGGCCTGCTCCGTCGTGACGCGGGCAGCGAAGGGAATGGGCGTGGTCAGTCTGACCACCTCGTTCACCGCTCGCTCCGCAACGCCCCCCTCCCCGTCCGCCCGGCCGGCGAGCGCGCTCTCCCGCAGCATCGCGTACGCATCCGGCCTAGGCGCCAGCCAGCACACCGCGTGGGCAAGAACGTCAGCCAGCGGCACGAAACCGCCGACCACAGCCAGGGTCAAGATGCCCAGCATCTCGCCCCGGGTCAGCCTGCGATCACGTGCGAGCCGGGTCAGCGGGCAGTCAGCGCCGGCCTTCTCCAGGCCATCAACATGAGCGTCCATGTACGCGGTGAACTCGCCGGCCGCGGCGCGTCCAGCCGTAGCGACCACCTGGCCAGCAAGCGGATCCAGGTTTACCGACATTCGCCTGGCCAGATCGGTGAACGCGGCCCGCTGCGTCGCCGGGATCTGGAGCAGGCCGGCGAAGACCAGAGCCGCGAATGGCTCGCCGACGTCGGCGGTCACGTCGGCCTCATCGCGCCCGGCCAGGCCGGCCAGCACCGCTGCCGCCGATACCGCGATGCCGTCGATGGCATCGCGCAGCGCGGCCGGCCCGAGGAGCAGCGCTCCGGGGGCGCGCAAATGGGCGTGCTCGGGCGGATCGGTCGTCAGCATGGAGGCGGGCAGCGCATCGGCACGCACCCTTTCCCGCTGGCCGAGCGCGGCCGAGAAACGGGAGTCGGAAAGAGCCGCCGCACAGTCGGCATAAGAGGTCACCAGCCATGAGCCGCTGGCTCGGTCGAAATACACCGGAGCGTTGTCGCGGAGCCACGTGTACGCGGAATGAGGATCGACCCGGCCGACGGGCGAGAAAGGATGATCAAAATCAGCTGGAAGCGCGGGCATCGACATCTGAGTTCCTTTCCGCGCACTCCATTTCCGGGTGCGTTCGCCACTGCCATCATAGACGTGAAAGGACTAATTTAGGTGAGGGAAAGAATTGCGGACCGGACGCGGCGCATCCGCTGTGATGTCGCCATCATCGGTGCCGGGATTAGCGGTCTTTCCTGCGCACGTACGCTGGCGAGCAGCGGGCTCCGGGTGGTCGTGATCGAGGCCCGCGGCAGTGTCGGCGGGCGCATCCGCACCTACTGCCCGCCCGACGGAGGGCCGACGCTGGAGCTTGGCGCCCAGGTGATCCATGGAGACCGCAATCCGCTGGTGAGTCCGCAGCCATCCGGCTTGCCCGTAGCCGCGTCGTTGCTGCCCCGTCCGGTTTACCGCACTTCCACCGCGCGCGTAGTGCTGCACGACGAGGTCGCCTCGCTCGCCGCGCTCGCCAGCGGCGGCGTGCCGCCCTGGGAAGCCGAGGAGCGGCTGACCGCCAGCGCCTGTGCCGACATCCCCGTGGCCAGTTGGCTGACTGCCGAAGGGCTGGCCGGTGACCAGTTAACCTCCGCCGCCGAGTGGTTCAGCCAGAACTGGGCGGCCCAGCCCGACGCGCTCAGCGCCCGCGGCGTGGCCGTCGCACGCAGAAGCGATCGAACTGGCCGGGGCGAGTTCGCGTTTCAGCGCGGATACGGATCACTGACCGCGGCGTTGGCCGCCGACCTCGACGTCCGCCTGCGCGTGGCGGCCAGGACCCTTGACTGGTCCCCGGGCAGGGTCAAGCTCGGATGCGGCAGCGGACCCGAGATCACCGGGCGCGCCGCCGTCATTACCGTTCCGCCGCCGGTGGTCGGCGCCGGCTTGCTGCGTGTCACCCCGATGCCCGTCGCCAAGGCGGCGGCCGCCTCTGCCCTCGTGCCGGGCGACGGCTACTGCCTGCTCGTTGTGCTGTCACGGCCTGCACCTGAGTCAGCGGTGGTGTTCGACGCGGACGGTCGTAGCGGATTCGTGAGCTGCGCCGCTGGACGGCCTGAGGTACTTGTCGTCGCTAAGGCGAGCGCGGCGGACGAAGTGCGCAGGGCCGATCCGGCGAGCCTGATTTCCCGCGCGCTGCCCTGGTCGGCGGGCAGCCGGATCACCGGTTTGCATCGGGCCGACTGGGGCCGCGAATGCTGGTCGGCGGGAGCGTTCACCTATCCGGCGGTGGGAGCGCTCTGGGCCGGGCCGACCTGGGCGCAGCCTGTGGAGCGCACTTTGTTCTTCGCCGGCGAGGCGACGACCGCCGGCAAGCTCCCGCCCTCGGTGCACGGCGCGGCGGGCAGCGGGCTGGTGGCAGCCCGTCAGGTGCTCAAGGAATGGGGGTCGTGATGGCGAGGACAGGACGGACAGCCCTGCACGGCGGCTGGTACCTGCTCGCGCTCGGCGATGAGCTGACCGAGCCGGTCACCGGGTTCATGCTGGGCGATCTCGCCCTGGCCGCCATCAGGGACAACGGACGGCTGCGCGTGTTCGACGGCACCTGCCCGCACCGCGGCGCGCATCTCGGCTATGGCGGCCGGGTGGTCCAGGGCCGGGCGATCATATGCCCGTTCCACGGCAAGCGGATCGGCCTCGGCGAGGGCCCGGGGCGGCTGCGCGTCCGCGAGCACGAGGTGCTTGACTGCGGCGGCGCGGTGTTCCTTCGGCTGGCTGACAGCCCGCGCGATGACCACGGCTTCGAACTGGCGATGAAGGAGCTGATCGCCACTCACGTGGTCGCGAGCGCGCTGATCGTGCCGGTCAGCGTGCCACCGGAGATAGTCATCGAGAACGCGTTTGACATCGACCACTTCCCTGCCGTTCACCTGGTCCCTGGGCTCGTCGGCCTGAAAGTGGAGATCGGCCTCGACGGCGAGCTGACCATCACCACCGGCTTTCGCACCAAGGCACCGGCGTGGGAGGCAGGCAGCGGGGAGGTCACCAGCCGCTTCTTCGCCCGTGCCTTCAGTCCCAATGTGGTCGTTACCGATCTCGGCACGACTGCTGTGCCGGCCCGGGGGGACGACCCCCCGGAACCCCCCGCCGTGCTGCCCCCGGGGGACGACCCCCCGGAACCCCCCGCCGTGCTGCCCCCGGGGGACGACCCCCCGGAACCCCCCGCGGGGCGGAATGTGGTGATCACCGGCGCGACGCCTGCTAGCGGCGGATGCGTGGCCAGGATCGCTATCGCGGTGCCGCACGGATCGCCTGATGGCGTGGCCGCCGCCCTGATCGCCGGGGCCAGGCACGCATTCGAGCAGGATCTGCGGGTGTGGGAGCACCTGGACCTGGACGCGGAGGCCCGACTCGGTCCGCGTGATACGCCAGTCCTGGCGTTCCGGGCATTCTGCGCCTCCTTCGCTGCTGTCTGGGAATGACGCCTGTGGACCCGCGTGTGGACCTGCGTGCGCGGACGGTCGGCCGGGGGCCAGCCGTGCTGTGGATCCATGGATACACGATGGATTCCAGCCTGTGGCGCCCGCTCTGGGAACTGCTGCCCGGTTTCCGGCACATCGGCGTCGACCTGCCAGGTCACGGCCGATCAGGACCACTGAGCCCGGACGCGACGCTGCCCGGCCTGGCCGCACGGCTGGCCAGCCTTGCGCAAGCCGAAAGCGCCCGCGCAGTCGTCGCGATCTCGCTCGGGTCGTGCCTGGCGCTCCAGCTCGCGATCGAGTGGCCGGAGCTGATCGACCGCCTCGTTGTCGGCGCCGCGACGATCGCCGGGGCGCCGGCTGCCCCGGCACGGCCAAGCGGACGGCCGAGCTGGCATTGCTGTGGCGGATAGCCGGGGCAGGCCCGCACCTGACCGAGTTGTGGATGACGTCGCCGCCGGACATCTTCCGCGGCACCGAGCGCCATCGCGAGCTGCGGTCCCGGGTACGCGAGGTGATCGACAGGCACCGCTGGACCGAGCTGTCCACCGGCGCGATGCGCTCGCTGACCGCCCACGCCCACACCGACGAGGACTTGGGCAAGATCACCGCACGCACTCTCGTGCTGACCGGTGACTGCGACATACCCACCTTCACCGCCAACGCCGGGCGGCTGGCCGCCACGATCGCGCGCTGCCAGGTCCTCACCGTGCCCGATGCCGGCCACCTGTGCCTGCTCGAACGGCCGCAGACGGTAGCTCAGTCACTGCGCGAGCACCTAGCCGGCTCGCAATAGGTCAGGTCAGCTGGTCAGGTCAGCTGCTGACTGGCCAGCGTGGCGAACAGGCCCGTGCGCTCGGCCAGCAACTGGCCGAAGGTGCCTTGCTGGACGACCTTGCCCTTGTCGAGGACGATGATCCGGTCAGCGTCGGCCACGCTGGACAGACGGTGCGCGATGATGATGCGGGTCGCGTTGAGCTGGCGCATGCTTTCCGAGACCACCTGCTGCGTGGGATTGTCCAGCGCGCTGGTCGCCTCGTCGAGCAAGATGATGCGGGGACGTGAGACGAGCGCCCGGCTGATCATGATGCGCTGTCGCTGCCCACCGGACAGCGTCGTCGTCCCCTCGGACATGACCGTGTGCATGCCCATCGGCATGGCGGCGATCTCGCTCTCGATCCCAGCCATCCTGGCCGCCTCCCAGGCGTCATCAACGGTGTAGCTGGTGCTGCCGATGATATTGCTCTTGATATCGCCGGCCAGCAGCGCGCCGTTTTGCAATACCACCCCGCACTGCCGACGCACGGCGGCGGACTCAAGCTGGGCCAGACCCTGGCCGTCGTAGAGCACGGATCCGGAAAGCGGCGCCTCGAATCCCAGCAGCAAGCGCAGCATCGTCGACTTCCCGCACCCGGTGGGACCGACGATCGCGACGAACTCGCCTGGCTCTACCAAGAAGGTGACGTCGTCAAGGACGAGCGGACTGTCCTCCCCGTAGCGGAAAGACACGTGGCTGAAGCCGATCTGACCGGACAGTTCGCCGGGATCGGCGCCGTCGTTTATCGTCTCGGGTTCAGCCTGCAGGATCGGGGTAAGCCGCTCGAACATCGGGAACACCCCGAGCGCGGTGATCGCGATCCCGGTGAACTGCAGCGTCGCCGCGATCAGCAGGCTGAACGCGGTGTTGAACGACAAGAAGGTGGCGATCGACAGACCATCCCGCAGCGGGCCAGCCACCAGGAAGAAGATGATCACCGAGCACACCAGCGGGAAGCCCGCGTTGACCGTGGTGATGGCATTCTGCACGCGGCGCGCGGAGGCGGCCATGCCGCGGCCGCGGGTAAAGGCAGTTGACCACTGCGCGAACGCGCGGTCCTCGGCCCCGGCCACCCTCAGCTTGGGCAGTCCGGTCAGGAGCTGGAAAACCCGGGAGGACAGCGCCCGTTCCTGGTCGTACAGACTGCGCTGCCAGCGGACCTCCCGGTAGCCGGCGAGCAGGCACGCCGCCGCGCACAGTACGACTAGGGCGACGGCGATCAGCGCGAGGCGGAGATTGTAGAAGAAGACGAGGACGAGATTGGCCGAGCCGGTCAGCAGCCCGAGCGCCGCGGTCGTCGTGACGCTCGACAGCGTCTCCTGCACGGCGTTCACGCCGAGCGCGGTGGTGCCGAGTTCGCCGGTGGAGTAGCGGGCGAAGAACGTGACGGGCAGCGAGAGCACTCTGGACCACACCGCGGCCTGGAGCATGGCCACAGACCGCCCCTCCAGGCGCAGCGCAGCGATGTTCTGCACCATGGACAGCGCGGCGACGACGAATCCGCTGGCGATGACAAGGATCGAGCCGCCCACGATCAGCCCGCGCTGGGCTAGCGGGACGAAGCCGCCGAGAACCTTGCCGGTCATGATCGGCACAAGCAGCCCGATCACGGCGACGAGCAAGCCTGTGAACGCGATACGCCACAGGTCGCTGCGGGCGCCGCGGAGGCCGAAGCGCAGCAGTGAGCCCGCCTCTCGCACCGCGTCGGGCAATGGCCGGTACAGGACGATGGCGCGGTTACCGAAGTCAGCGGCCACCTTCTTGTCGAGCCTGACCACCCGGTTTTCCTCTGGGTAGGCAGCTACGTAATAGCCGCCGCCGGGCAGCAGGGCGTAGACCCCGCCGCCGTTCTTGTGCTGCCCGATCATCGGGCCGAGATCACGCTTCCACCAGCCGTCCTCAAGCCGGATCTCGCGGGTGCGCACCCCGTTGGCCAGCGCGATGCGCTGCACGGCGGTCATCTGCCTGCCGCTTGAGTCCCGACTGGCCGGCGCCCTGATGATAAAGCCAAGCTGCGAGGCGACCAGTCGCATCGCGGCCAGCGCCGGAGGGTCGGCGCTGACATCCGCCAGCCGGACCCTGGCCTGGGTATCGCGCAGGAGCACGTCGAACGACCTGGCGGTATCCCCCAGCGTCTCGGCGTTGCTGCGCGCTCGGGCCCGCAGAGCCTCGCGCTCGACCTTGTCGCGCTGTTCTACCCTGCGGTCCACGGTGTAGATCAGCCGCATGGAGCGGACGATCAGCTCCCTCCACAAGGACCCGTCGGCGAGCAGGTCGGCCGTGCGGCGGGCAGCCAGCGCGGCCGGTCCCTCGGTGGCGAGCCAGTCGCGTTCGGTCAGGCAGACGTCGGTACCGGGCGTCAGCCGCCCGGCGACTCCCTCGGCACGCACCACGCCCACGTTGATATGCACCCACTGGACGCCGTCGATCGACCGGAGCGTACTGCTCGTCTCGACGGCCGTGACTCCGCCGGCGGTGAGCGGCACGAAGGTGCGCGGCGGTAGCTCAATCCGCAGTGCGCCTGCCAGCGCCACGATGCCGGCCTCGGCGCCGCGTATGATCTCCCCGGCCGCGAGGTCGAACTCGGCCGCGGTGAGGTCGCGCACAGTGCGCCCGGCCGGCCCATCCGCGACCGCTTGCCGCGCCGATAGCCCGATCAGCCGCGCGACCGGCAAGTAGGACAGCTTCGCGCCGGTCACGGCCCGGCCGACGATGCGGTGCCGGGGACCGCCTGGTGCGGAGAACAGCGCCGCACCCTCGCCCACCCGGCCCAACGGGCTCCACCGTCCGCTCGGCCGGCCGCCTTCCAGGTACACCGCGAACAGGTCCACGTGACCATGGGTGACCAGCAGCACCTGGCGCATGTTGTCGAGCACGACAAGGCGGTCGTCGGGTAGCTCGACCGGAAGCGCCACGTCGGTGAAGAAGCGGCCAAACGCGGGTGGCGGCGCGTTCATGGCGTTGCCTCGACCGTGTGGCGTCCGCCGGCGATCAGGCGGGCATAGGGGCCTTCGGCGCGCATCAGCGCGTCGTGCCGCCCTCGCTCAACGCAGACGCCGTGCTCAAGCACGATGATCTCGTCAGCGTCCCTGATCGTGGACAGCCGGTGGGCGATCATCAGGCACGCGCAACCGCGGCGCCGAAGGCTGTCGATAACCAGCCGCTCGGTTTCCGGGTCGAGGGCGCTCGTGGCCTCGTCCAAGATGATCAAAGTGGGCTGGGTGACCAGCGCTCGGGCGAGGTCGAGACGCTGACGCTGGCCGCCGCTGAAGTTCCTGCCGCCCTCGGCGACGTGACTGAAGATGCCGTTGGGCCGCAACGCGATGGTCTCGAAGATGGCGGCGTCATACAGCGCGCGCATGACCACGTCGTCGCTGATCGTCTCGTCCCACAGCGTCAGGTTGTCCCTGACGCTGCCTTCGAACAGGCTGATGTCCTGGTCGACGTAGGCGATGGAAGAGGCGACCACCTCGCGCGGGATCCGCGTCCGCGGCCTGCCGTCAAGCAGGATCTGTCCGGAACTGGGCTCGTACAAGCCCGCCGCGATCCGGCCGACGGTGGACTTCCCGCTGCCCGAGCCACCGACCAACGCGACCCGTTGGCCAGGAGCGACGGTAAACGACAGGCCGGCGATGACGGGAGCCGCGATCGGACTGTAGCCGAAGCTCACCTGCACCATCTCAAATGTGCCGTCGAGCCTGGCGCCGATCGGCCCGTAGGTCGCCGAGAAACGACGGTCCACCGGGTAGCGCTCCACGTCGCGCAGCCTGGTGAGGTCCGCGGTGATGTCCTGCAGTCGCTCGCCCAGGTTGGTCAGCTGAGTCACCGGCCGGCTGAGCGAGCCGAGCAGGCTCTGGAACGCCACGAGAAGGCCAAGGCTCAGCGCGCCGTCGGTCACCCGGAGCCCGCCGACGAGCAGGATAAGGCCGCTATTAGCGGTCGCGAGCAACGGCGGTACTACGGTGACGATCGCGGTCGGGACACCTTGGCGCTGCCGTGCGGTGACGACCTTGGCGAGGAAGCCGGCCCACCGTGCGAAGGAGTCAGGCTCGGCCCCCGTGGCCTTGACCGTCTCGATGAGCTGGAGCGTGTTGTACGTGGTCGCGGTGAGTTTGCCCCGGTCGGCCCGCATCGCCAGGGCCGCGTCGGTGCGCGCGCGGGCGACCCAGCGCAGCACCGCGATGTTCAGCAAGGCCATCGTCACGCCGATCACGCCGAGCAGCACATCGTAGCGGACCAGGACCGCGGCGTAGAAGATCACCAGAACGAGGCTCAAGACGGTTGCCGCCAGGTCACGGGAAAGGATCTCAGCGACCATGTCGTTGGACGAGACCCGGCCCGCTACCTCAGAAGGCTGACGTTGCAGGAAGAACTCGATCGGCAGCCGGAGCAAGTGGCGGAAGAACCGGACCCCGGACACCAGGCCCATCCGCATCTCGATCCGCAACAGGTAGTGCCGTTGCACCGACGTCAGCGCGAAGATCATCGCCGCCGTCACGGCCATCGCGAGCAGCAGGGGCCCGATCAGTCCCGGCGACCCGCCGGTCAGGATCTCGTCGATGAAGATCTTGGAAAAGCTCGGCACGAGCAACCCGGGCAGGACGAGCAGCAGGCTGGCGAGCAGGACAAGAGGCAGCGCCCGGCCCGTTCGCTGAAGGCGGGCTCGCAGCGCCTCGGCGACGCTGGTTGGATGCCCGCCAGCATGGAATTCCGGTCCAGGCTCGAAAGTAAGAACCACGCCGGTGAACCCCGAGTCGAAATCTTCCCAGGGCAGGATCCTTGGCCCGCTAGCTGGATCGTTGACCGCGACCGTGGTCTTGCCGAAACGCCGCCGCTTGATCCCCTCAAGCACCATGAAGTGCTGGAACGCCCAGAAAATTATGGCCGGCTTGCGGACTTCCGCGAGCCGCTCCACCTCCATCTGGTAACCCTTGGCGACAAGCCCGTAGCTGCGCGCTGCCGAGATGAGGCTCGATGCGTTGGCGCCGTCCCGCGACACCCCGCATGCCGTCCGCAGTTCCTCAAGCGGCACGAACCGCCGGTAGTAGCCGAGCACCATGGCCAGCGCCGCCGCGCCGCACTCGACCGACTCCATCTGAATGACCGTCGGCGTCGAGCAGCGCCGACGGCGCGTCGCTGCCGGTGGCCCTGCCTGCGGCCCGCCGGCATCCTTGCCAGCGGTGCCTGACGGCCGGGTGGCCGTGGCCTGGGTCAACTGCCAGCCCCTTATCGGTTGAAGAGCAGGGTGATAGGCGCGAACGAGCCGAGAGTGACCGTGCCAGTCGCCGGGACCTGAAGGGCGAGCGCCGCGGGCGGTCCACTAGCCGTCGTCCAGGCGTACCCTGTGACCGTGTCGCGGTCGGTGAGCAAGCTCACCGTGACGAGGTAGGGCGCCCCGCCCACCTCTAGCGGCCCGATCGGCAGATCGCCGCCTACCAGAGCGCTGATCTCCACCGAGGTCAGCGGGTATTTGCTGATCGCCGAGACCCGCCCGCGTAGCAATCCGAACGCCGCGGCCGGTGCCGATGAGACCGCTAGGGTGACGCTCTGCCCGGGGAAGATGCCCGCGACATTGCGAGACGAGACGAACAGCATCGCCACCAGGCTGGCCCTCGCCCCGTCGGTCCGCTCCATAGTGATCACCTGGCTGCCGACGCCGACGATCTGGCCGGTGCTGACCGCGATGCTAACCACCTGCCCGGCGAACGAGCTGGTCACCTCCCGGGTGGCACCGCCCTGGCCAAGCACCGTGACCAGATCCTGTCCCGGTGTGACATACGTGCCGACGCGTACCTGGACGCTGCCGATCAGCCCCGCGTACAGGCTCTGCACCTGCGCGGCTCCGGCCGGCTGGGTGATCAGGCCGTTCGCGCTGACCGTCTGCGGCAGCCGCCCGATGACCATCCAGGCCACCGCCGCGACAGTGACGATCAGCAGGACAAACACGGTCACCCAGCCACGCGGGGCCGCCAGGATGGTCGGGGCGTCGAGTTCGTCAGGCTCGCGCATTTTGGCCAGTGCCTTGAACCGAAAGATCATCGGTTACACCTGATCCGGTGGCCGGCTGCCGACCACGAGTTCGCCGACACTGCCCTCGGCGTAGTAGGGAAGTCCCGACGCCGCGGCGAAGTCAGCGGCGTCGCCACCGCCTAGCCCGCACACGGCCAGTCCCATGGCTGTGGCGACCAGATAGATGGTCTGGTAAAGCACACCTACGTGCTTGAGCACGAGCGAATAGGCAATGGACTGGTACTTCCACATAACGCGGCCGAACCGGGCGGAGATGATGAGCGTCACCTGAGGATCAGCCTGCATCATGCTCGCCGCCCGGGCCCCTGCTACCAGAGCCGCGGTGGCCTTGCCAAGCTCCGCGACATGCTCAAGCTCGTGATCAGCCGCCGCGTAATGCCACAGGCCGGGCGACGCGCCGGCGCAGCCAGTGATCAGCGGGTAGATCTCAAGCTCGTAGACGGCGCCGCCGCACGGGTAGGGCCGGTCCGCCAGTTCCTGTCCTTCGCCGTGAAAGACCCGCCGCACCCGAGCACACCGGTACAGCAGCTCACCGAGCTGGGCGAGCGTTATCGGCGACGTCGCGTCGTGCGATCTGATCGACCTGCGATCCTCAAGTACCCGCGTCAACGGCGGATCGGCCTTGGCGGTGACCTCCAGGTCAGGAACCGGCAATTCGATCCGCTGCCCCGACAGCCGGGCCGGGACCGCGGGTAGCGGGGGGAAGCGGTCGGCCAGCGGATAACTGCCGCCGTATCCGGCGTCAAGCCGGGTGCAGCGGCTGGTCGCGTGCAGCCACAGGTCCGCGGGTGACCACTGGGCAAGCGCGGCATCGCCGTTCTCCTGGTCGTCGTCTGGGCCGCCCGGTGCGAGCAGCCCAGCGCCGGCCAGCAGGTTCGCTACGGCCAGCGCCGCCGGGGGCGGCAGACCGGGCACGCCGCCGCGCACCCGCGCCCAGTCGGCAAGTGTCCCGAGCAATCCCGCCGCTGCCTGGTCGAGTTCGACGACCGCGTGGCCGCCTGGCCGCTCGGCGATCAGCTTTCCGCCCGCCGCTCGCACCAAGGCGAACCGCGACAACTTGGCCGGCTCCGGCGCACGCGCCGAGGTGCCGGGCGATCGCCCCCTGATGGCCGGCCTGAGCCTGGCAATCGGCCCGTCCTGCGTCAGCACCGTCCGCTCCAGCAGGCTCATCGAGTCGAGCTGATTGAGCAGCGACTGCCAGCGCAGCGCGCCCTGGATACCGTCGGCCGACGTCACGGCCTGCTGTGCGTCGAGTTCGGCCGTGTCACCCTCGCCAAGCGCCGCGATCGCGGCCCGGATGCCGGGCGGCAGGTCAGGCAGCCTGGTCGACCCCGTGCCAAGCGTGATCGACTGCCCGCCGTCCGGCCCGGCTGTGATCACAGCGTCGCGCCGCAGGCGGATGGCGTGCGCCAGGTAGGCATCGCCCACTTCCACGCCTGTCTGCCTCCTAGAAGAAGACGTTCCTTGGGTTCATCTCGGCTTCGGCGGTGGGCTCAGCCAGCCAGCGCATCGCGACGGGCACCGTGTACAGCCGACCGGCACCAAGGCGACGCCAGAAGTGCCGCAGGCCGGGGACGATCACCTTGACGACAGACAGGTCCAGGTCGGGCTGGGTCTGATCGACGACGATCACTTCGAGCCCGGCCGCGCTGGCGCTCCCGACGCACATCTCTACGGCTTCAGCCAGGTCGCGAATCCTCAGTTCCGGGTAATCAGCAGCACAGCCTGGCTCGACGTCAGGGTCTGGACTCAGCCATTGCTCTTCGGCGATCCTCGCCTCCCGCCACCAGGCCAGCGTGGCGACGTCATCCTCGGAGTAAACCGTGTCGCCGGCCGCGTCCCGGCCAACGACGGCAGGCAGGAACTGGTTCACCTCGGTGAGCGCGCGCACGACGGCGATCGATGCGTCCAAGTGCGCGCCGAAGCCGACGAGAATGTCCTGGACAGGGTGGTCAAGGCGGGGCGAGACCGCGGCGAAGGCCGGGATGCCCAGATCAGTGGTGATGTCAAGTACCCACAGGCCGCGTCCCATGCCGGCGTAGAAATCGCGGAGCCTGTCCACGTAGGGATCGGCGAGGCTATCGAGGTCGAAGGCCGGCGGCGAAGGCGGTTGTACCACCAGATCGCCACCGCGTCGCGCTCCGCGAGCTCGCAGAAGCCGTGCAGGATGGCCTCCTCGCGACTGATTCCGGCGGCGTTGCCGTTAGAGTCGGCGAAGCAGAAGAAGTGCTCGAGCAGGTCGGGATGGCCGAACCAGGCGTAGGCCGACGGCACGTGCCGCACCCGATCATGGGTAAGCGACCAGCCGGCCGTCCACTCGATCGGCACATCGTGGCCGAGACGCTCGGTGACGATCTGGAGCCGGTTGGCCGGGTCGGCATTCCACCCGTGCCGGCCCTCGATCTGGCTGGCCGAGAACGAAAGCAATTCATCGGGGTGGACCGCCTGGTCAGGGCCTAGCGCGGTGAAGGGAGCACGGTGAACCGGCTCATCGCCGCGCCACACCCCGCTGTAGCGCTCGATGGCTTCCGCCAGCGCGCTCACTCGTGCCTGGAGGTCGGTTCGGCCCTTACCGCCGCTTTGGCCGCGAAGATTGCGGCGCAGCAGGTTCATATTGTCGCCGACCATGGCGAAGTTGTGCCCGGCTGTGTAGCTGTAGGTGAGCCCGTTCTCGACCTCCTCCGACGGATTGAGCCTGGTGACCGCGCCAAGGAGGGGGCTGATGTGACGGCTGAGCGATGCGAATACCTCGCCGGCCGGCCGTGCGCGCAACCCGCCGTCCGCGTCCCTGAGCATCGGGACCGAACTCACCGTCACCTTCGGGTCGCGGCCGGTGATGAGAGTCGGGTCACCGCACCGCGGGCATTGCGGGCGCCTGATCAGGACGTGCTCAGCGCTGGTCAAGGTGTAGAGATCGAGTGTGATCATCCGGCCGCTGAGATTGGCCGACTCGCCGGTGGCCAGAATTGTGGCAAGCTCGCCGGCCAGCAGGCCGGCCAGCACCGCGGGTCCCGCACTCAGGTGAGCGGGTGGCGCGGTCGGCCGGGCGCCGCCGAGCTTGACCTGAATGTATTGCTCAACCTGACGATTGCTCTCCAGTCGCTGCGTCAGGCAGGCCAGGCAGGCGGACTGTCCGCTTTGGATGAGCGGGCCGAGCCACAGCATGCGGCCAGAGGCCTTGGCGAGCAGCCACTGCCTGCCGGAAGCGGCGAGCGCGACGTCAAGGCGGTCGAGGCTCGGATGGAGATAGTCGTCGGCGAGCGCCACGATCAGGCTGTCGTCCCGCTCGATCGCCTCGTCCACGCCACAGGTGACCGCGGTGAACCCGTCAGCGGCTAGCGCCGAAAGCACCGCCTGTACCGGGGCACCGTCCGTGGCGACAAGGCAGATCGTCGTCGCGGCGATCGCTGCTGCCGCGGCGGCCGGTTCCAGGCCGAGCGCGTCCCAGTGCGCGAGCTCGTGCTCGGCCAGGTCGGACCGACCATCGGCGAGCACGCCGAACGCATCGAGTTTGCGGATCGCGGCCAGGGTTTGCGGTAGCGATAGCTGGCCGCCCACGGCCTGGGCGATCTCACCGATAGTGTGCCGCCCGTCCAGGTATGGCAGCACCACGACCGGCCCCGCACCCTGTACGAGAAAGTGCCGGTGCTCAGCCAGCAAAAAGACGCGGGCGCAGTCGACGATCTCCGTCGCGAAATTCGCTTTGAGTCTAGGACGTTCCACTCGTATCCTCGAAAGAATCGCCGTACGGCCACTTGTCAGCTCAAAGCTGTCAGGCGTGCGACCCGCTGTAAATAGTGCGGCAGCAGATTCAGTATCCTCCGCCTGCAGTTACGTACTACCGCGAGCACATACGCAGATTTGATACGCATCCTGTCGTCCGATTGCGTACGCACCCGGCGTGGGAGTACGTATGCGAATAGCACGCACGCAGGCTAAATTGACGTCATGATGGCGCGCGGTCATTGTATAAGGCATGCAGCAGATAATTCCCGGTGCCCGGCCAGGGAAATGACAGACGTCGGTGTCATCATCACCAACAGGGACCGGTCCGATCCGCTTGATGCCTGCCTCGCATCGCTCTCCGCGCAAACACAGCCACCAGCCTGGGTGGTGCTGTCCGATCTGTCGAGCTGCGAGCGCCACCGCGTCGCGCTCACTGCCCTTGCCGTCAGTTACCAGATCTCCTACCTGCGCATCGAGCACCACGGCGATTGGAACAAGTCCCTCGCCTTCAACACCGCGCTGCGGCAGATGCCCGCCGTCGCGTGCGTGATCCAGCTTGACGCCGACGCGATCGTGCATCCGGAGCTGCTGAGCCTGACCGCCGCTGCCCTGGCCGCGGCTGACGCCTTCTGCTGCGCGCCTCGCTTCGCGCCGCCGGAATTCACCGCGTGGACAACGCCGGGTGACATCGCGCAATACGAGCGGATGATGATCCAGTGCGGACCGGTCAACCAGTGGGCGGTAGGCGTCTTCATGGCCGCGCCGATGAGCTGGCTGGTGCGCGAGCGCGGCATGGACGAGAGCTATACCGGCTGGGGCCACGAGGACACCGAGCTGTGGCTGCGGGCATGCAGGTCGCTGCGCTGCCGCAAGGACGTCACCGGCGCGATGGTGATCCACCAGCCACACCCGCGGCAGCATGACGCGGCGGCGGGCGGGCAGAACCGCGGCCGGCTGATGCGGCGGATCGCCGATCCCGGCCATCAGGTCAACCCGTCCGGCTGGGGTCGTGGCCACATCACGCATCAGACGCTGCGGCCAGGCATCCGCGACAGGACCGGAGAGTCGCGGTGACGCACATAGCCTTCCTTATCCCCCCGCTCAGCGGCCACATCAGCCCGACGCTTGGCGTGGTCGCGGAGCTCACGGCGCGCGGCCACCAGGTCAGCTACGCGGTGACCGACGAGTACGCCCCACGAGTCAGCCACGCGGGCGCACGCTGCCTGGGCTACCTGACCACGCTGCGGCACGCTGGCGATGCCCCCGCCGGCGCGCAGTCGTTCGGCGAGCGCTTCACCACCGACGACTTCGTCCGCGCGCAGCGCGGCCAGCTACGCGAGGCCGCGAAGGTTCTGCCCGGGCTTGCCGACGCCTTCGGCAATAACGTGCCCGACGTCGTGGTCTGCGACCCGATGTGGTGGGCGGGCCGGGTACTGGCGGCCCAGTGGGGCGTACCCGCGGTCAAGAGCGTGACAACGCTAGTGAGCAACTCACGCTGGTCCGTCGGCCGCGCTTACAGCGGATTCGATCCCACCCATCCGGCGCTGCCAGGCCTGTTCGCCTCGATCGCCGCATTCCTCGCCGGGACTGGCACGAAACTGACCGCCGATCGCCTGCTGGCCACCGAAGATGGCATTCCGGTCATCGCGTATCACCCACGAGCCTTCCAGGTCGAAGGTGACCATTTCGGAGACCATGTTCACTTTGTCGGACCATGCCTCGCCGGAGGCGCACGGTGTCCGGATGACGGCCTGCGCTGGCGGCCGCCCGGCGACCGGCCAGTCGCTCTGGTGAGTCTCGGCACCATTTTCAATTCGCGGCCTGATCTGTTCGGAATCTGTATCACGGCGCTTGCCGATCTTGGCCGGCCTGTCGTCCTATCCCTGGGCGGCGGTGATCCGTCTTGCCTGGGTCCGCTGCCGCCCAACGTGCAGGCCCATGCCTACCTGCCACTGCTTGACGTGCTGCCCTATGCGGACGTCTTCGTGAGCCACGCGAGCCTGCGCTCTGCGATCGAGGCGCTCAGCCACGGGGTCCGCATCATGGCCATTCCGCAGACGCCCGAGCAGCGTGCCACTGCTGACCAGATAATGCGGCTCGGACTCGGCCTGCGGATCGAGCGGGGCGAAATGAGCGCCGAGGCGGTGCGCCGCGCTGTCGGCGAAGTATCGGCCGACAAAGATGTAAGCGCCCGGATTAGCCAGATGCGGGCGGAGATACACGGTGCCGGCGGGGCGCCGCTGGCTGCCGATGTCATTGAGGCGGCAGCCAGCGGCGATCCGTATTCTGCTGGTATTTAGCCCAGTTCACAGTCAGCTATTCATAATCCGTGGCTGTGACGGTACAATAAGATTCTTACCCCTGTTTTCTGCCCTGGACCACGGCTGGTTGCAAGCCATTGTCCGGGGCGTTTGACGTTTGGGGACCGACACGAATGCTGCTTCACCGGGACATCGAGCTAGCCGCGATCGACGAGGCCATGACGGCGCTGCGAGCCGGCCGCCCGACCGCGGTGGTGATCGAGGGCAGCCGGGGCTCTGGCAAATCCGCCCTCCTTCACGCGGCACTGGCACGTAGCCAGGCGGTGGTGTTGCGTGCTCGATGCCATGACGCGGAACGCGATTTCCCCCTCGGTGTGGTCAGCCAACTACTCGACCGGCTGCCCGCGGACGACCTGGTCGCCGCCGCGGCCGAGGGGGCAGTACCCATCGGCTTAGTGCACCGTCCCGAGCACGATCTCCTGCACAGCTTCTACCGGGTGGTCTGCACCACCGCGAAGGCCGGGCCGGTGATTCTCGCTATCGACGATGTCCACCGGGCCGATCCGCCGTCGGCCGTATGGTGCTCCTACCTCGCCCGGCGTCTCGATGACCTGCCGGTCGCGCTCATGCTGACCGTCGATTCGAGTGATCACTGCGTCGATGACCTGATCGGCGAACTCGGTTCCCTTTCCCACGGCCGGGTGATCAGGATTCGCCCGCTCTGCCTGGAGTGCGCGGGCAATCTGATGGCCGACAAGCTTGGCCAGCCGCCGGACGCGAGTCTCGCTCAGATCTGCCATGAGCTCGGGCGCGGTAATCCGCAGATCCTCAGCGCCGCGGCCACTAGGCTCGCCGCCGCTCCGCCCGCCCTGCTCACCGACGCCGCAGCCACTGAAACGGCCGCCGCCTGGGCTTTAGCAGCCACCGTGCTTGACTGGCTGCGCCAAGACGACCCGGTGCGGGCACAGCTCGTCGAGCAGTTCGCAGTCTGCCGGATCGCCACGCTGAATACGGCGGCGATGCTGATTGGGGAAGGAGAGGACAGCGCCGCGACGGCCAGGGCGGCGTTGCGCAGGATCGGATTGATCGCCGCCGAGCCGCCGGACAGATTCGCCCATCCGGCGATGCGTGAGGCGATACTCGACCGGCTGACGCCATCAACCCGGGCCAGGTTGCATACGACAACCGCGTCCTTGCTATCGCGCGTCGGCGCCCCCGCGGCCCTGACCGCGGAGCACATGATGTCGGTCGGCACTATCAGCGAACCCTGGGCGCAGCCGTTGCTGCGGCAAGCGGCACGCGAGGCCGCCGCTGGCGGCGACTGGAGCAGCGCCGCTCGCTTCCTCAGCCGGGCGTTGCTTGAGGAAGGCGGGCGCGCCGAGATGCTGACAGTCACCGCTGAACTCGGTGCCGTCGAGTTCGAGCGCGACATCGACGCCTGCATCCGCAGGCTGACCGTGGCGGCCAGCCTGGCCGCTGACGACCCTGAGCTCGTATCCGGACTCGCCGCGTTCGCCGAGCCCGTGCTCACGATCGAGTCGGGTCAAGCCGCCAGCGTATTCGGCCGGAGCGCGAGCATCCTGGCCTGCCAGGCTGGCAGCGACCGTCAAGCCGCGCTTCGCCTGGCCGCCCAGGCCGTTCTATGCGGCCGGACCACCGAAGTGGCGCAAGCGCTGCGCCGACTGCCCGACAGCCCCGGCGACTCGGCGGCGCGGCAGTTGCTTTCCGCGCTCGCACTGAGCGTCGCCGGCCAGGGGCGTAGCAGGCAACGTTGCGTCAACCTGGCGCACCGTGCCTTCGACGCCGATCCTGCCCGCGGCATAGATCGCATTTCGTCCACGGCCGTGTCCGCCGCCCTGGCGCTGGCCTGGGCGGGAGAGCTGGGAGCGGCCGCCGAAGCGTGCTCGCAGGGGATCGACACGGCGCGCGGCCAGGCATCGCAGACGGGCGAGGCTCTCGGCTTGCTCGTCCAGGCCGAAATCGCCTACCGGTGCGGCAGGCTCACCACCTCGCTGGCCGACGCGGTCAAGGCGCTCGAGTTAAGCGGAGTCGTCGGAGCCACTGGCCTGACGTCGGCGGCCTGGGCCAGCCTGATCAGGCTTCGCATCACCTGCGGCCACGCCGATCTCATTCCTGTCCGGGTCGGCCAGCTTGAGCTGACCGGCACCAGTCATCCGTTCCTGCTCGGCATCGAACTCGAGGCACGCGGCCTGATCGCTGCCTCGCGTGGCGACCACGTGCAAGCGCTGCGGTTGTACCTGGAGTGCGGGCGCAGGCTCATCGCTGGCGGCATGACCAATCCGGCGTGCTCGCCCTGGCGGAGCCGGGCCGTGGTCACCCTGGCCCAGCTAGGACGCACCTGGGAAGCCAGAACCCTGGCGGCCAGCGAGGTGGAGATGGCCCGTAGCTGGGCGGTTCCCGCGATCATCGGTCGTGCGCTCACAGCCGCGGCCAGCGCGCACGATGACCAGGCCAGGCTCGATTTGCTGCACGAGGCAGTAAAGGTGCTCGACGGCACGGATTGCGTGCTCGACCTTGCTCGCGCCTTGATCAAGCTCGGCACCGCGATGCACGAATGCGGCGAGGATCGCGCCGCGCGGGACGCGCTATCTCATGGACTTGAACTCGCGGCCGACTGCGGAAGCGCGATTCTGTCGGAAACGGCACGCAGGGCGCTGCTTACGGCGGGCGCCCGGCCGCACGGGCATCAGGGACAAGGGATTCTCACCGCGGGAGAACGCCGGGTCGCCGAGCTCGTGATCCGCGGGCAAAGTAACCAGTGCGTCGCCGTCGCGCTGTCGATCAGCAAGCGCACCGTCGATACTCACCTCGGACGGATCTATCGCAAGCTGGGCATCAACGGCCGCGTCGGACTGCGCGAGGCACTGGGCGACCCGGACGGGTCATAGCCTCACGCGAGCTGACTTGGGCGGGCGGTTCAGGCGGCAAGCAGGACACGGCGCCAGGTGTCGGCGAGGAACCGCTCGTATCGTTCCGGGGTCCAGCCGCGCTGGCCGACAAGCAACCCGTAGAGCTCGGGCGCGTTGGTCGCCCATACGATGTCGGCGGCTTCGTCGAGATCAGTGCGCAGGGTGGCCACCGCGGCGAGATCCGCGGCGAAGCGGCGCATGTTCGCTGCCCGGCGCTCGGAGATCTCGCGCCACAGTTCGGTCAGCTCCGGCGCGGTCGCTGCCGCCTGTTGGAGGATCGCGAGGACGGGAGCGAGGCGGCCGGCGATGATCCGCATCGCGGAAGCATAGATTTCGATCTTGGTCTCGGCGTCGGTGGCGGCCAGGATCGCCTGCACGTAGTCGCGGTCTTCCGCGGAGACCGCCTCAGTAGTGCCGGAGATCGCGGTCTCGATCAACAGCCGGGCGAGCTGGGGCTTGCGGCCGACCGAGGCGTAAACGGTATCCAGCGCCACATCCGCGCGCGCGGCGATCGCCGCCATCGAGGTGGCGGTGTAGCCGTGCGTGCTGAACAGTTCAAGCGCGGCGTCCAGGATGCCCCGCCGAGTGCCCGCGGCTGCCTCCCGGCGCTTGGTCGCGTCGTACCGCCGCTTGACGTAGGGCTGCATAGAGGCCATCATAGCAATATTGATCCGAAAGATGTTCGGATCAATATTGAGAGGCGGGGGAAGCAATGACCTATGCATTCACTTACGAGGTGCCGATCGACGCGGAGGTCTACGCCCGCATCAAGGACGGCATCGGCACAGAGCGCGCCCCGGGGATGATCGCCCATCTGGCCTACCGCACCGAATCCGGCCTGCGCTACGTCGACGTCTGGGAGACCAAGGACGACTGGGAGAAGTTCGAGCACGAGCGCCTGCATCCAGTCGTCCACGCGCTCCTGCGTGAGATGCTCGGCTTCGTGCCGCCCGAGCCCCAGCGGACCATGCTCGACCTCGTCGACGTCTGGACTGCCGACCACTCCCAGCCGGCCTGAGCCGGCGCACCGCCGTCGCGATGCGCCGACCCCTTCGCCGCGCTGGCTGGGACCGATGAGGTGCCGGCTCGGCGGTCGGCGGGGGGTCGCCGCGAAGGATGCTAGTGGCGAGGATCTTGGCCTCCGGGATTAGGACGCGACCGCCAGAGGCTCGGACCCGTCAAGGGTGTGTGATACGAGTCACACTGTGGTGCCGTCGCCGCACTTCCTGACAGCAAGGGTCCCACGCGGTCGTTGGGGAAGCGCGACCGCCGACAGCGTGGGTCCCACGAAGCTGCCATGGCGACAGCCAGGGTCCCACGCTGTCGTTGGGACTGAGCGGTCAACGACAGCTAAGGTCCCACGATGCTGCCCAGTTGCCGGGGCGAGGCGGCAATCGCACGGCGGTCAGGTGGCGTCGAGTTTGTCGCGGTAGGGACCGCCCTTGCGGGCGGCCCCTTGATCACATCACCCCGCGCGTGCTTCTTCCTGTTTATCCCGGCGCTTTCGCATGATCACGAAAACTACGCCGCGCCCAGCCAGGCCTGCCGCGTCCGGCAACCCGTCGGCCAGCGCTGTTGCTGACCCGAAGGCCAGCCAGACCGCGGAATACCTCATCACCGGCCTAGCTCGCGCAGTCGGCGAAGGCGCCGAGGTCGTCGACGTGGGTGGCGGCCTGGAACAAGTCTTGGGTAAGAGAACCCGACTCGTCTGAGTCGTAGTCCGCGACGATCTGCCAGCGATCGCCAGCCTTCCTGGCGAAGGCGTGGAAGCGTCCGAAGAAGACACGCTGCCCGGCGAGCGGGCGCCTGGCATCGATCTTGAAGATCCCGCGTTCGCTGGCTAGGCCGTTGCCGGCGAGCCGTTCGGTGAACCGGAACTCGATGCGGACCTCAGCGCCATCGCCGGCCAGGCGGGTGAACCAGTCCGCCATCTTGGCCGAGTACTCGTCGTACCCGTGCACGCTCTTGCCGGGCCCGCCTGCCCTGATCAGGTCGGTGGCGTAGATCGCGAGAAATCCAGCTAGGTCTTTGGCGGCGTAGGTGCGGGCAAAAGGATGCCAGATATCACGGTTGAGCTCGGCTAGCAGGTCGCTCACGACTGGCCTTTCGTTACGACGGCGCCGTACAGGAAGAGTTCGACCAGTTGCTCGGCCGACTCGGTGTTGCCGAGGAAGGCACTGCCCCGGCCGAACAGCAGGGAAAGGAACGTGTCGGTCAGCGCGCGCACCGGCTGGCGCAACTGCTCTTCATCGGGTTGGAAGAGCTCGTCGACCGCCTCCCGCATGGCTTGCCTGGTCTGGTCGCGGGTCGGCCAGCTCTCCTGGTTGTCATGGCTACGCCGGCTGCGCGGGCGACGGTAGCCGGAGGACTGGAGCGCCCCGATCACCGCGCCGATCCGGTCAAAGTGAGCGCGCAGCGCTTCGGTCGCCTCGACCAGCCGTCCGGCAATCGGCTGATCGAGCGCGATCGACCGCAGCTCGACCACGATGTTCGACGAGTCAAGCGCCGCCGCCAGGCACGCGTCCAGGAGCGCGTCCTTATCCTCGAATACCCGGAAGATGGTCGCCTCGCCGATTCCCGCTGCCCGCGCCACGCTGGAGGTCGATACTGCCGCGCCGAATTCGGCTACGAGCGGCATCGCCGCCGCGATGATCATCTCGCGGCGGCGCTCCGGGCTCATCCCGGGCGCCCTGGCCAGCTTCGCCGCCGTCACGACTCTCACGTTACGGAGTAAGTACTTACTCCGTCAAGATACCGCCCGTCAAACTGAACAAGTTCAGGCGGCCAGCAGGACACGACGCCAGGTGTCGGCGAGCCGGCCCAGCATGCCGGACCGACCGGCCGCGCCGAACTACTGCTGGCTGTGCCGGGCGCTCACGCTTGCTCGATCGCCACGCGAGCGTTCGTCGCCGCCGACTGCTCAGCCGCGATGCACATGGCCAGGCTCTTGATGTTGTCGTGGCACTCCCCAAGCGGGGGCGCGCCACCATCGAGCGCGGCGATAAACTCGGCCAGCGCACCCCTGATGCCCAGCGGCGCGCTCTCGTCCTGGGCACCCGCGACAGATCGCAATGCGCCGTCGGCCTCGGCCCGAATCTCCGCGAACGGCGGATCGGTACCGTCCCAGACGGCGGTACCGAACGGGCCAGTCACCCGCCACTGGCATTCCCACGAGGTCTCCAGGCCGTCGGTGCACCAGCCCCCGGCGTAGGTGAACCGAGCCCCGTTGGCGAACTCGAAGATCGCTGAGGCGCACGCGTCTCCCCGGTACCAGCTCCACGACGGGTTGAACTCGTCGCAGAACACCGACACCGGGTCTGACCCGATGACCCACCGGGCGGCGTCAAAGGTATGGATGGCCATGTCGTGCACCAGCGGGCTGGGCATCTCGTCGCGGAACCCGCCGAACCTAGGCGCGCGGAAGAACTGGCAGGACACCAATTCGGGCGCGCCCGTGTGGTCGGCGACCAGTCCGCGCAGAGCCGTAATGCCTGGGTGGTAGCGGCTGCTCTGACTCACGGCGAACAGCACTCCGGTGCGCTCCGATGCCTCGATGAGCTCGCGCGCCTCGGCCAGGGTCGCGGTCATCGGCTTCTCGCCGAGCACAGGGACACCCCGGTTCAGGCAGGCAAGCGTGACGTCGACGTGCCCTTCTGGCACGACCACGTCCACGGCCAGGTCAGGGCCGCAGATCTCGATCGCACGCCCGAGATCGTCATCGACGTGCACCCGGTCCAGGCCGAGGTCGGCGACTGCGACATAGGCGGCAAGGTGCCGATGGCCCCGCCGGTGAGCCTGGCGAGGAACAGCACGGCATCGTCGACCGTGACCGGGCCGCGCTCGTCAGTGCTGGCGCTGGCCGCCAGGCCGTCCGCCGACGAGGCGACCGGCCGCTCGGTGACGAAAGTCTCGGTGAGCGCCGACACCGTCGTGATCTGCTGGCCGGTGATCAGCTGCGCCCTGTCGATGATGTGCGAGGCAAGGTCGCCGAGCGAGCCTGAGCCCGCTGTCTCGCGCTGCAGCCGCCAGGTGAGCGGGAAATTCGGGTCGATGAGCCAGTCCTGCAAGTAGACCGCCCGGACATGGCGGATCCGGCCGACGGCACCCTGCATGACCATCTCGGCCGCGAGTGTGACCGCTGGGATGCGCCGGTAATTGAAGCCGAGCATGGTGATCGCGCCGTGCTTCTCGAACGCCTTGCGGGCGGCGGCCTGCATGGCCTCCGCCTCGGCGAGGGTGTTGGCGAGCGGCTTCTCGCACAGCACGTGCTTGCCAGCCTCAAGCGCCGCGATGGCGATCTCCGCATGACTCGATCCCGGGGTGCAGATGTCGACAACATTGATGTCGTCACGATCTACCAGTGCGCGCCAGTCGGTTGCGCACTAGGCCCCGCCATCCGGCCAGCCTGGGAGGTCGCCGATCCGTACGCCCTGTCAATCGACATCACCATTTTCCGTGCCGGTTCGGCCGCGTGGCACGGCTCGGCAAGCACCGCGCAACTGCACCGCCGCTACGACGAGCTGGTGAGCTGCTTATTTCATTGGATGTGCACCCCGACGGCGCCATCTTGTCGACCGGAACGTGCCTCGTGCCTCCCGCGCCCTTCTCCCTCCAGGAGGAGGACGTGGTGCGGATCGAAGTCAGCGAGATCGGCACACTCACCACGCCAGTGGTGCGCGGCCTAGCGGCCGCCAGCAGAGCTTTTCCGATGCACCCCAAATACCGCAGCTAGCGCCGTGCCACGGCGTCCGCAGCCGATTGCGGCAGGCATTTGCTGAGCGGTGTGCACGGAATGTCGGGGTAGGCACGCCGGATGGCCGTCGGGTCAAAGGTGAAGTCAGCCTGGTCCATGATGAGCGCCGCCCGCGCCTGCCGGGCGAGCTCGGGCCTGAGGAGTCCGGCGGAGGAGGCGATGAGCCGCAGTACGAGCGGAGGCACGTGACGCGGCGTGCTGGGCCGCCCGGCGGCTTGCTGAAGCGCGGCGGCCAGTTGATTGAACGTGAGGTTGTCGGGGCCGCCGATCTCGAGGATCCGGCTGCGGGTGCCCGGATCGGTCACGGCACGCTCTACCAGGTCGGCGACGTCTGTAACGGAGACGAAGTTGATCAGGTTGTCCCCGCGTCCGAAGATAACTGGCCGGCCAGAGCGGGCAGCGGTCTTGCCAAGCACGTCGATCCACAGCTCAAGGAACGCGGTGGCCCGCACGATCGTCCAGCGCCCCCCAGCGGCCCGCAGGTGATGCTCGGCGGCATGCTTCATCCGGAGTAGCTCCATCGGGCTGTCTGCCGCCGCACCCACGACGGACATCAGCACCATCTCGGCGTCCGCGATTCGTGCGGCATCGATCAGGTTGACATTGCCCTGCTTGTCGACCGTGGCAGGAGACGCACCGCGGGTTCCGGTGAATCCGTGGATGGCGGACACGACGATGTCGGCACCGCGGACAGCCGCGGCGACGCTGGCACGGTCGCGCACGTCGCCGGTTGCGACCTCGACGCCTAGCGCGGCGAGATCGTCTGCCCGCGAAGGGACGCGGGTCAGGACTCGGACTGCCAGCCCTCGCCCGATTAGCCTGGTCGCCAGGACGGTACCGAGCCGGCCGGTGCCGCCGGCGATGAGGATCATCTCAATCCGCCCTGAGCGACGCGCCGAACGGCCGCGTCGGCATCCTCGCCATCTGCCTGAACTGGCTCGAGATAGAAGCGGGCCCACTCGGTCACATCGCCGCTCACGCCGAAGATCACCACGCCGCGCATGAGGTGCCGGGACCCGTCAGGCCGGACGCCGCTGTGTTCCCACTCTGTCCAGACCGTGTTGCCGTCAACGGCACAGCCAAGTACCTCGGCGGTGATATCTGGTACAGCGGCGAAGATTTGCTCCCAGTTCCTGCGAACCTGGTCTCGTCCGGTAAAGCCGCGCTCTGGATGCGCCGGAGTCTCATTGCGGTACTCGGCGGCGAAGCAGCCGACCAGCGCCTCCAAGTCGTGAGCGTTGGTAGCCAGGCGCAGCCGCTCTACCATCGAGGCCGGCCCGCTGTCTGATCCAGCACTTCCCACGTTGCTCTCCCCGTAAAGTTTGATACAGTTTCATGTAATCGATACATCACTATGGAACGGAATATGGCTGCTGTCAAACCGAAGCGCCGCTACGACTCCGGCCGGCGGGCCGAGCAGGCGCGTCAAACGCGGGCCGCGGTCGTCGAGGCGGCCAAGCGCCTATTCCTCCGCGATGGCTTCGCGGCGACGACGATCGCTGCGATCGGAGCGGAGGCGCGGGTCTCGGTCGAAACGATTTACAAGGCATTCGGCGGCAAGCCCGGCCTGGTACGCGCGATCTGCGACGCGGCGCTCGCCGGGGAGGGCCCGGTCCCGGCTGAAACGCGGTCCGACCTGATGCAGGTACATGAGCCCGACCCGCGAAAGATCATCAGAGGCTGGGGCGAGCTGACCGTCGAGGTCGCGCCGCGCGTCTCGCCGATTCTGCTGCTCGTCCGCGCCGCCGCGACCGCCGATCCCGAGATGGCCGTGCTGGGCGCTGAGATCGACGCCGCGCGCCTTCGCCGCATGACCCGCAACGCGCACAACCTTGCCGCGGCCCAGCACTTGCGTGACGACATCACCGTCGAGCAGGCAGGCGAGGTGATGTGGACCTACAGCTCACCCGAGCTTTACGAACTGCTCGTCCAGAGGCTCGGCTGGCCAGCAGAACGCTACGGCGCCTTCATCGCCGAGGCGATGATCGCCGCCTTGCTGCCACCGGAACTGGCCCGAGGGAATTTTTAAACATGTTGAAGTAGCTCTTGACGCGCGCGGTCTCCGGCGGTCAAGTTTTAAACATGTTGAATTCCACTGCTGAACCTGCGGCTCCGACGAAATCGCAGATGACGCGCGAGCGAATCTTCAGCGGCGCCATGGACCTGTTCATGAGCCATGGCTACGAGAAGACAACGATGCGGATGATCGCGGACCGGGCGAACGTCAACGTCGCCCTGTCGTACTACTACTTCCCGTCGAAAGAGCACCTGGTCTTCGAGTTCTACCGGAACTTCACGCGCGACTTCATCGAGCGGTCAACCGCGGTGGTGCACAGCACCACCAAGCTGGAGGCGCGTCTCACCGGGGTGGCCGAGACCATGTTCGCGGCGGCCGGCCCGTACCACGCCTTCGCTGGTTCTCTGTTCGCGACCGCAGCCTCGCCGACGAGCCCTCTCAATCCGTTCAGCGCTGAGTTCACCGAGATGCGCGGTGATGGGATCGCCCTGTTCGCGCGCGTTATCGACGGCTGCACGCCGCGGGTACCCGACGACGTGGCGCGGGAGCTTCCGTTCCTGCTGTGGGCGTTCAACCTGGGCATGATGTACTGCTGGATCCACGACCACTCCGAGGGCCAGGAGAAGACGAGAATCGTCCTCCGGCAGTCGGTCCGTCTTGTGGTCGGCGTTCTTCGCTTGGGCTCGTCGCCCGGTGCGCGCTATTTCTGGCGGCGGGTACTCTCCATCACCCACCTCGTCCGGTCCAGTCTTCCCGTGCCGGCGGAAGGTGCCGCATGAGCGGCCGGTCCGCGATGCGCGTCCGCATGATCCTGCCGGCGCTGACGGAGGCTACGAGCCCGCATTTCCGTCCCATCAAGTATTCGTTGTTTCCGCCGCTTGGCCTCGCGACTCTGGCCGGCTATCTCGACCCCGCTGACGAGGTGGTCATCTCAGATGAGCACGTCGAGAAGCTGGGGTTCGATGACGAGCCTGACGTCGTGGTGATTCAGGTCTACATCACCTCGGCCCGGAGGGCATATGAGATAGCCGATGGGTACCGTGCCCGGGGAGCGCACGTGTGCCTGGGCGGGCTTCATGTGACGTCGCTGCCCCAGGAGGCGGCAGAGCACGCCGACACCATCTTCCTGGGGCCAGGCGAGGATACCTGGCCGCGATTCCTGGCGGATTACCGGGCCGGCTCCCCGCTGCCTCGGTATGAGTCCAGGCAGCGCACGTTGACGGGCCTGCCGCCTATCCGGCGCGATCTGATTAAGCGGCACCTGTACCTCGTCCCCAACTCGATAGTGGTATCGCGCGGCTGCCCGCATGTGTGTGACTTCTGCTACAAAGTCGCGTTCTTCCAGGGCGGGAAGCAGTTCTATACGCAGACCGTCGACGACGCACTCGCGGAGATCGGCCGGCTACCCGGCCGCCACCTTTACTTTCTCGATGACCACTTGTTCGGGAATCCGAACTTCGCCGCCTCCCTGTTCGACGGCATGACCGGGATGGGGCGCCTCTGGCAGGCGGCCGGGACCGTCAAATCCGTCCTGGAGCGCCCGCGTCTCCTGGAGAAAGCCGTTGCCTCCGGGCTGCGAAGCCTCTTCGTAGGATTCGAGACGGTCAACGCCGCGAATCTTGCTGAACAGCGCAAGTACCAGAACATCGGACGGGACTACGACGCGGCGGTTCGCCGTCTCCACGATCTCGGCGTTATGGTCAACGGGAGTTTCGTCTTCGGCATGGACGACGACGGCCCTGACGTGTTCGACCGGACTGTCGAATGGGCAATCGGCCAGGGAATCGAAACAGCGACCTTCCATATCCTGACGCCATACCCAGATACCGCCTTGCACGCGAGGATGGCTGCCGAGCGCCGAATCTTGCACAATGACTGGGATCTCTACGACACCCGCCACGTGGTCTTCCGCCCGGCCGGCATGGACGCTCAGACGCTGGAATCCGGTTACTGGCGCGCCTACAAAGACTTCTATCGGTGGGGATCGATCTGGACAGGCGCCGCTACGAAGGAAACTCTCCGCGGCCGATTGCGGCATCTGGCCTATTCCGGCGGATGGAAGAAATTCGAGCCTGCCTGGGACCTCGCGATCCGAGCCAAGCACGTCGTTCACGCACTCCCGTTGCTGGAAGCGGTCCTGACCGGCTTCGGGCGCCACCGCCCGGAGCCCAACCTGGCGCCCAAGGCGCTACCCGAGGTCACCGATCGGCCGGTCAGTGTCCGGCCGACAAGCTAACGGCGGATGGGCGCCAGCGTGGCGATGGGCTCGGTGGTCAGGAAGGTCTCGATGATCTGGTTGCACAGGTCGGGTTTCTCGACCAGTAGGCCATGTGAGGTGCCAGGAATGACGGCCAGTTCGGCATTCGGGATGGCTCGGTACATCGCGACCGCGTGTTCGAGGCGGACCTCGTCGTCGTCGGCGACCAGAACCAGCGTCCGGCAACTGACCTGGCCGAGGTCGGCCACGTCAAAGGTGGGTTCGGCGGCGTGCATCGCGGCGAGCTTGGCGGCCACGACCGGGTAATGGCCGGCTCCGTCCGGGCTGAGTTCGGCATAGCTCGCTTCGAGGAATTCAGGTGGCTCGCCGTCCAGGACGCCATCGTGCCACCCGTCGCGGTGGAAGATGCCTGCGGCCAGCACCAAGCGCCGCACGAGATCGGGGCGGCGCAACGCCACAGTCAGCGCGACGACCGCGCCATCGCTGACACCAAGCAGGAGCACCGGCGCCGCAACGACGTCGTCGAGGAACCGGATCGTGTCGGCGGCCATCTGCTCGTAGCTCAGCGGCCCGGCCGCGTCCGGCGTTCGACCGTGACCGCGCTGCTCGGGCGTGTAGACGTGGAACCGCTCCGTGAACGCCGCTACCTGCGGCGTCAGCGCACGCGAGTCGACTCCGGCACCGCCGGGGTGCAGCAGCACCAGCGGATCACCGGCACCGTACTCCCCGTGCCACAAGCTTCCCACAGGACGAGGCTAGCCGTCAGCGGGCGGCGGGCGACGGGCGGGGCGCGGGAACCGGGCTGGTGAGCGAAAGGATGTCCGGGGCGTCTGCTTTACTCGGCTTCGCCGACATGACCGATGGGAAGGCGCTGATGAGCACCAGATGGACTATGACGATCGACTGCGCGCACCCGGCGGAGCTGGCTGCCTTCTGGAGCCTGGCGCTGGGATATGTCGAGGCTTCGCCGCCCGAGGGTTACGCGACATTGGCCGATTGGCTCGCCAGTGCCGGGGTTCCACCGGAGGAATGGGAGGACGGCGCCTACCTCGAAGATCCCGGCGGAGTGCTTCCCGGGATCTCATTCCTCAAGGTCCCTGAGCTGAAGTCCGGGAAGAATCGCGTCCACCTGGACGTGCAGGCTGGCGGCGGCCGCAGCGAACCATGGGAGGTCCGGTGGCCGCGCGTGACCGAAGCGGTCGGGCGTCTCACCGCGGCCGGCGCGACCGTGATCCGCGAGGACGTTGACAATGGCATCCCTGATCACGTGGTGATGGCCGACCCGGAGGGTAACGAGTTCTGCGTGCTCTGATCCCCGGCATCTCGCCACGGAAACTCTTACGCAGCTAATCGGTGTGGTAATACCACCAGATCTGATTGGAGTTCGTGGCGTCGCACGCCTGCAATGTGAGGGTCGCCGATGCCGACGGTGGAACGGCAGCCAGGCAGAGCGACTGGTCCATTGCTGGATGGAACATCTCGGGATAACCGCCGTCATTGGAGATGACGAAGACCTGGTTCTGGCTGCCGTCGCATTGTTGTACAGTCAGCGGCTGCCCTGCCGCGTCTTGCGGGGCGTCCAGGCACCAGTTGGCGTTGTAGCCCCAGCGCACGAGGTATCCGCCCGTCGTAGCTGTCTTGATCCACACCTGGCTGGGCTGCCCGAAGGCGAGCGGCTCAAGAGTGGCCTGGCCGCTCGTCGCAGTCACGCCGCCGACGCCAAGTGGTGCTTTTGCGTTCGTATAAGGACCAATCCTTATCGGGCCGCTGTCCGGGAAAGACAATCCCGCCCATCTTTGCTTACGGAAACCGGTGCACCGATTCAGGACTGCCGTCACACTTGCCGAGACGCCGCCCAGGCTGACGCACAATGATCCCTTCAAAAAAGGAATAAGTACATCAGTGTTCATCAGGTTATCAGCCAGGACGTTCAGGAACTCCTGATTGGCTGAGCCGTTGCACGGCATCGCTCGCAGCGGGACATTCTCCGGAAAGCCGGTGCCCGGCACTGTCAGGCACTGTCCGAGGTCGGAAAGAGGCCGCAGCGTGATACTGCCGTCCGGGTTTCCTGGATCGGCTGATCCAGGCGTAATCTCGGTCCAGACCTGATAGGGCGTCGCAGCGCCGTGCAACCTGGCGAAGACGACTGGACCTCCTGCTGTCGACTTTGGCGCTGTCATGCCGTCGGGGACGCTGGCGTTGACGATTGTTCCATACCAGAATCCCAGGTAATTGACGAAGCCGGCCAGCGGCAGCCACGTTGTCCAGGTGGTCGGAAGAAGAGCGGCGCAACGGCTCAGTACCACTCGACCACGCGAGCCACGGCCCGATTCATCCACGCAGAACCGGGCATCCGCAGTGGCGACCCAGTAGGTGGCCGGGCCGAAGATCGTCCCGCCGAGCCTTCGAAGAATCGCCAGGTACTGCTGTGCCCCGGCCCCGGTCCGGCGACAGGGCTTCAGGACAAGCCCTGCCCCGGCAGCCTCGGCGCCGCTGACCGTCAGGCAAAGATCGGTGTTGGCAATTGGGCTGAAGGCGAAGGCGCTCCGGTCGCCGTAACTGCTTTGACTAAGCTCCCAGTACTGGCTGATGTCGTTCGTGAAGGCCCGGTAGCTCACCCCTGCGCCGATACGAATGTGCGACCAGTTGCTCAACGCGCTCTTCTGCGAACCGAGGATGCTCACCTGCGGTTCATCATTGACAAGAGGATTGAGATCGGCAGTCGACCATGCCTCGCCGACGAACTGCGAACACGGCGCCGTAACTACGGCCGCGCCAACGGAGTCCCAGGGCTGCCCCGGATCTAGGCCCGCTACATCAAGGCACAGCGATCTGCGCGCGCTCAGGTGGATAAAGTATAGCGGGGTACGCGCCGACGGCCTGGTCACTGAAAAGCGCTGGCGCGAGCTTCCATGGCATCGCGCAAGGATCAACGGCACGTGGCTGAAATGCCGACCGGGCTCCAGGCTAAGGCACAGCCCGTGATCTTGAGCGAGCCTGATCGCGCCGTCGGGCTCCCTGAGCCAGGTTTCCCGGAATTTGGCGCGATGAACCTGCCGCCCGTCACCCGAGTCAAGCACCACCAGCGCACCCGCCCGGGGCCGCGCATCGACGGTCATGATCAGGCCACTGCTGAACGCCCAGATGTATTGCGGCTGGACCGTGCCGACGCTACCTGCACGCGTTAACGCCGTCGATGGTCTAACCACCGAGCCCTGTGGGAGGACCGCCGCTGTCGCGCCCACCTGGCCGACTCCCGTGATCAGCGCTACACATGAGACAGCCGAACCTATGGCCCGCACCGCACACGACCGACGAAATGACATGGTCCTCCGACAACCGCCCTAGATACCTAGCTCACGGGCCAGTTGTATCTCAGCGGCAATTATCCGGCAAGTACCGATCCCGCACGGGGGCCTCCGCTGCTGCGCGGGCGGCGAGCGGTCGGCCAGGTCGGCCATCGAGACCATCGAGCACTGGACCATCCTGCTCGACAGTCGCGATGACCGCTGAAGCCTGGACGTGGCTAGGTCGGGGCTACGGCAGGTGCCAGCTCTGGTTGGAGTTGCCGGTACAATCCCAGATCTGCAGTTGCGTGCCGGGTGTGGTGGAGAAGTTGGTGTCGTCGAGACACTTGCCAGATTGCGGGTTGAGGAGCGCACCGTCCGATTGCGGGATGAAGACCTGCGCCCCTGTGTTATTGCAGGTGTACAGGTCTACCGTCGTTCCGTCGGCGGTGCCTCCCGAGTTGACATCCATGCACTTGCCTAGCGCCTGCAACGTGCTGCCGGCCTGCACGACGGTCCACTGCTGGGCGTTGGTTCCGTTACAGGTGTACACCTGGACGGGTGTGAAGTTGGCGGGATTCGCGCCGCGGACATCGACACACAGCCCGCCAAACCCGGTGATCGGCCCGGTCGGGTTCCCGCCACCGCCTCCGCCACCGCCGGTGGTCGTGTAAGCGGCGACATAGGCCACGCTCATTGTGCCGCCCGAACTCGTTGACCCGGTGGGCGTGGTGCAATTGCAGACGCCGTTGGGGAATCCGCCGCCCATGGCCAGGTCGAGGAGGATGGACAGGTTGTGGTCGAAGGCGGCCTGCCAGGTCGAGGTGCCCACCTGGCTCTCGCTCACGCTGAAGTACTGATTCCCGTCCAGGTAGAAGGTGATCGACTCGTTTGACGTGTTCGTTCTGTTCAAGATCATCGTGTAGGTGTGGAAGCCGCTCTGGCAGCCTCCGCATGAGGTCAGGCCGCTGCCGACGCCATTAGGCTCATTGCACGGGCCGCCCGGATCCGTGCCGCAGTGAACAGTGCCAGAGAGCTCGCTCAGCGAATTGACGTCCTCCATGATGTCGATCTCGCCATTCTCCGGCCATTGGCCAGGGCCGAGCATCCAGAAGGCCGGCCAGTAGCCGAGCCCGCCCGCCGGCTGCTGAATCGACGCGGTGACTTCTAGCTCGCCGCCCGCTGGCGCCCCGACATTGGCGCTGGTGGTCTGAACACGGCCAGAGGTCCACGAGCTGCCGCTGCCCAGAGCCGTGAGGTCGAGGTTGCCGTTGCCGTCGAGGTGAACGTTGCTCGTCGAGTTCGTCATCGTCTCGATCTCGCCGGTACCGAAATTTGATCCAGGCCCGGTGTCGTACATCCACTGGGAGTCGATGCCTGACCCAGCCGCGCCGTTGAAGTCGTCGCTGAAGACGGTCGACCAGCCGGACGGCGGTCCAGGGACCGCGCCAGGTACCGCCAGCGCGGCAGGCGCGGCGCGGCCGGCGGGCGCGGTGACGGCAGCTGACGCAGCTGGCAGGGCCGATACCCCTAACGCGACCGCAGGCGCGACGACAGCCAGGGCCATGAGCCGACCAGCGAAGGGCCGCCGCCGCAGGGCACGCCTGACAGCAAGTTGAACATGGAGCGATCTGCCGGTCATCATTCCGGCCTCCTTACCCGCCCCCCTGGTTAAATAATAGGAAAGTTTCCTATTAGTAATGAACGTAACGCCGTTCTCCTGTTGAGTCAACGGGTGCGATGTATCAAAAGGTAGCGAAGCTTCCGCTCTGCGGCTCGCGCGTGAAGGGCGTCTTCGCACCCGGATGAGCTGGGTTCCGTGCCGTTCGGCTCAACCGCGTCGACTTCTCTTGGGGCAATCAGCAAGTCTCACGGCAATCCTGGGCGTAACTGAGTGCCCCGGCGAGTAGCCTGCTGGCGCGGCTAGCCTTCCGTGATCAAGGTTCCGGTCATGATCGCGGAGCCGCGCCGTCATATAGAGGCTGTCGGGTGACTCTGGACGGGGGATGTCGTGTTACGGGGAAGCGCCCGGCAGCAACGCTGGGACGACGTTGCTGTTCAACCGCTCTCCCGACGACAACGTCGTCCCGGCGCTGCTGCTCGGACAGCAACGCAGGGCCGACGTTGTCGCTGGAACCCAGGATCTACCGCCACGGCGGGACGACGTTGCGGTTACCTCAAGATCGACTTCGGCGAAAGGCAACATTTACACCCTGTACCACGATGTAACGCAATGCGCTTGACAGCGATCAAGGGAAAGTCACCCGACAGCCTATATATCGCGGCTGGGGTTCCGCGGTAACCGCGATTCCATGATCGTGGAGGCTCGCCGTCACCAGCTCGGCTGTTGCCCACCTTCCGGCCGGTAACCAGGCCCACCCGCTCTGCGCGCTCGACCTCGCGGAAGACTGACGGGTGCGGAGCTCCAGTCAGCCGGGCGATGTCCGTCAGGCTGAGTTCCTGGTCCGGATCGCCCAGCAGCAACGCCAGGATCTCGCCTTGCTGCTGCGAACGCAGGATCGGGAGCAGCGACGGCGCCGGGGTTCTGTTCACGAAGTGAAGAATGCCCTTCATCTCGTGATAACGTTCCCCGCCGCGTGAGAGCGGGCACGACCACAGCGCCCGCAAGGCCGCAAGGCATCACACGCCGCCAGCACGCTCGCCGCACAGGCACAGCCCATGCGCAGGCTAAGTTCGTTTCGCGATGAACTCACTTTCGGTTCGCGAACGAACTGTGTTCGATGTGCGACACAGCCATCGGCAAGGAGACGCCTAGCAGCCAAGAGCGCGCGGAAAATCGGTGGCGCCATCCGGCGCCGGCACCCGACAATCGCCTGTCATGACCAGCGACATTCACGGCGTCGGCGACGGCCGGCTCACAGCCTGATTCGATGACAGGAGGGCCCTCAGTGTCCGACGGCGTCCAGACCATGACCATATCGGCCGGCAGCGGGCGTGAACTTTGCGTGGAGATGGCCGGTGAACCTGATGGAAAGCCGATCCTCGTCCACGCTGGCTCGCCGAACTCACGGCACCTGTACGGCGAGTGGATCGCCGACGCCGAGAAGAAGGGCATCCGCCTGATCAGCTATGACCGCCCTGGTTACGGCGGCTCGACCGCGCACCCCGGTCACACCGTGGCGTCGGGAGCACAAGATGTCCGCGCCGTCGCCGAGGCGCTAGGGCACGACCGGCTTGGCATCTGGGGCATATCCGGGGGCGGCCCGTACGCCCTAGGGTGCGCGGCCTTGCTGCCAGACATGGCGGCGGCGGTCGCGGTGGTGGCGTCGCCGGCGCCCTACGGTGTGGAGGGCTTCGACTACTTCGAAGGGATGGGTGAACTCAACGCCGAGGACATCAAGTTGTTCTTCTCCGACCCGGAGGCGGCCTACCGCAGCCACCGCGAGAGCTGGGAAGAGGCCCGGGCGGCGACACCGGAGCAGCTCGCTGAGGTCATGAAGAGCGTCCTGTCACCCGTGGACGCGCAGGCCATGACCGGGGACTTGGCCCAATGGATCGCCAGCAGCACCCGCGACGGCCTGGCTGCGGGGGACCAGGGCTGGTGGGACGACGGAGCGGCGCACGTGACGAACTGGGGGTTCGATCTGCAGGAGATCCGGGTGCCCGTCAAGATCTGGCATGGCCGTCAGGACCGGATGGTTCCCGTGCAGCACGGACAGTGGCTCGCCGCCAACGTCCCCGGCGCCGAGGCTGACATCAGCGACCGCGACGGCCATCTGACCATGATCGGCCGGATCGGCGAAATACACGACTGGCTCCTCCAGTACTTCTAGGAGGACTTCATCTACTACGACCACACGTCACGACGAACGCTAGGTAGCGCTAAAGTTGGCCAAATGCGGCGTGCCCGGATGTATTGCCGAAAAGGCCTCATCGCCCGCGCGCACAGTGCGCTCGTGACGGTCTTGCGACACCGACCGCCGCGAGATGGACGTGCATGCCGCCGGGCATCTGGACTGCCGCTGACATCCATGGTCGCGCCTCAGCTTCGCCTTCTTCGCGATAGCAGGCCGACTTCTATCGGTACTGCTGAGGCAGGCCGTGGGCGGGGTTTATCCCACAGCCCGTGAGACCGCGATCCGCATGCCACGGATGGCGCACTGCCTCCGCTGTGATTACTGTCGGCGCAGGCAGTTGGCCCGTCGCAAGGCCCACCACGCGCCAGAACGCCGAATATGAATGCGTGCAGATTTGATCGACTGGAGCTGAGGAACGCGCCGATTATCTGATCGGCGTGATCGGGTCAGGATCGCGCTGCGGTCATTGGGCCGGTGAGTTCCAGGGCCTCCTGGTAGCGGGGCAGGCAGCACGGTGTCGCCTGCTCGCGCAGGATGCTGCCAAGGTCCCTGAGGGAGCCGGCCAGGGAGCGGATCTGGCTGCGCTGGATCGGGGTGAGGCTGGCGACCGCTGCGGCCGGTACTTCCCAAGAACGGCCGACAGGGCCGCCCATGTCGAGCCAGATGAGCGGGCTTTTCGGTGGCTTTCGGTTGTGGGTACCTGGCTGTGGCGGCCGTCTGGCGGGCTGTGGTGTCGCGCGAGGTGGGCTCGGTGGAATTGCTATGACTGCTATCTGGTGGCTCCGGCGGGATAGGCGGCGGCGTGGGTGGCGTGGCGGTTCAGGGATGTCATGGGTCCGGTCATATTTCATGATGGTGCGCGGGCCAGCGGGGGGGCGGCTTCTTGCACGTCCCGCAGCGGTATCCCGGGCGTCCAGTGCGGCAGCGGTGAAGGCGTGTCGTAAGGGGTGAGGCCTGGCTGTCTTGGGTCAGTCCGGTGCGGCGGGCGGTCCGGCGGACGATGCGCCCGGGGGCGTGCCGGTCCGGGTGTCGTCCGCAGCCCGGCCGGGTGAGGAGGACCGGCCCGTGCGGCGGCGCGGAGCGGCCGGCCTCGTGCCGGGCGATCACACGCTTCTCGGTCGTATGCGTAGTCCTGCACGCCCGGGCGGGCGCTGCGGTATGTGCCTGCCTGCCGGTTGGGCAGCAATGATGTCGTGCGTTCCCTCGCAGATTTCAGTTGAGCCCCAGGCGGCGCGGTGACTGGATCGCGCGGCCCGCTGTCACCGCCCAGGGTCCGATGACCCGGGCAGCACGCGAGGGATGGGGACGTTTATCTGGCCACCGGCGGAGACTCGCAATCGGTCACATACGGGGATTTTCTTAAGACCATGGATGATTAGTACCCGCTGGTCTTCTCGTCCCAGAGGGCGGTGGCAGGACTCACGGGTTCAGCCCGGATAGCGAGTCGCTGTCTTGCCTTTAGCAAGATGGAATGAAATTATTAACAAAACCACTTAGATCCTGCCTAACTTGCCCAGCATAGCCTCAATTTTGCTTGCCGGGTCAACTCGGGCGAAAGGTAGTGTGCTTCATTCATGATCAGAAGAGGCTTATGCAAGAGGGCGGCCGCCGTCTGGCCGGCGATCGCCGCGGTTGTGCTGCTGGGGTCCGCCGCGTCGCCGGCCGCCTCGGCCGCGCCGCGAACTGGCGCGGGGACAGCGCCACCTTCCGCTGCAGCGCTGACGCCCGCGGATACGCGGCAAGTCTGCGCGACCCCGGCGACGCCGGGCTGGGCGCGTTGCCTGTCCCTGATCCGGACCGATGTCCAGCCAAGCGCGCTGGCCACCCCGGCTTTCGTGCCGGCCGGATACGGGCCCTCGAGCCTTCAGCAGGCCTACAATCTGCCGTCCACGACGGCGGGCGGCGGCCGCACCGTCGCGATCGTGGACGCCTACGAGGACCCGAACGCGGCATCGGACCTGGCTGCCTACCGGTCCCAGTACGGCCTGCCGGCCTGCACGGCAGCCAGCGGCTGCTTCACCAAGGTCAACCAGCTCGGGCAGGCCAGTCCGCTGCCGCCCGCGTCCGGCAGCACCGGGTGGGCCACCGAGGAGTCGCTCGATATTGACATGGTGTCGGCGATCTGCCCGAACTGCCGCATCCTGCTGGTCGAAGCCAATACCCCAGCCACATCGGACCTGGGCACCGCGGTCAACAGCGCGGTCAGCCTCGGCGCCAAGTTCATCTCGAACAGCTACGGTGCGTCGGAGTCCCCCGCAGAGACAGGCTATGACTCGTCTTACTACAACCACCCGGGAGCGGCGATCACCGCGGCGGCTGGAGACAACGGGTACGGCGTGGAGTTCCCCGCGGCCTCGCCGCACGTGGTGGCAGTCGGCGGTACCTCGCTGACCGCGACGGCCAGCGGCCGGCGCTGGGCGGAGACCGCATGGAATGGCACCGGGTCGGGCTGCTCGGCGTATGAGCCGAAGCCGTCCTGGCAGACTGATAGCGGCTGCCCCCGCCGCACCAACAATGACGTGTCCGCAGTCGCTGACCCAAACACCGGGGTAGCCGTGTACGACACCTACGATCAGGGTGGCTGGGTGGTTGTCGGCGGCACTAGCGTCGCATCCCCGATCATCGCCGCAACCTATGCCCTGGGCGGCTACCCCGCTTCAGGCAGTTACCCGGCATCCTCCACCTATGCCCATTCGGGTCCCCTGTTCGACGTGACCTCGGGGGCGAACGGATCCTGCAGCCCGGCCTACCTGTGCACCGCCGGCCTGCACTACGACGGGCCAACCGGCCTGGGCACCCCGAACGGCCCCGCCGCCTTCATCTCCGGAGGAGGCCCAGGTGACGAGATCGCGTTCCAGGCCAGCACCGGGGACCTGTGGGTCACGGGACCTGCCGGCAGTAGCAATACCGGGCTGGGCATGGCCGCCGGGACCAGCCCGAGCATCGCCGGGCTGACGGGTGGCGGTTACGAGATCGCGTTCCAGGCCAGCACCGGGGACCTGTGGGTCACGGGACCTGCCGGCAGTAGCAATACCGGGCTGGGCATGGCCGCCGGGACCAGCCCGAGCATCACCGCGCTGCCCGGTGGCGGTTTCGAGGTCGCGTTCCAGGCCAGCACCGGGCACCTGTGGATTGAGGGATCTGCTGGTACTAGCGATACCGGCCTCACCATGAAACCGGGCACCAGCCCCGCCATCACCGATCTGCCGCCCGAAAACAACACGTTCTACCCCAACGGCGGCATCGAGGCCGTCTTCCAGGGCAGCGACGGCCACCCGTGGGACTACTCGCCCAGCAGCGGGGGCGGCCTGATGAGCAGCTCCGCCTCCCTGGCAGCAGGCACCAGCATGGCCATCGTCCCCACGCCTGCTGGCGGGGGAAGCTGGCAAGCCCTGTGGCAGGGCGCCAACAACCACCTGTGGACCACCGGCGCCGGCCCGACCGACACCGGCCTCACCATGAAACCGGGCACCACCCCCGCCATCATCGATCTGCCGGCGGAAGGCAACACGTTCTACCCCAACGGCGGCATCGAGGCCGTCTTCCAGGGCAGCGACGGCCACCCGTGGGACTACTCGCCCAGCAGCGGGGGCGGCCTGATGAGCAGCTCCGCCTCCCTGGCAGCAGGCACCAGCATGGCCATCGTCCCCACGCCTGCTGGCGGGGGAAGCTGGCAAGCCCTGTGGCAGGGCGCCAACAACCACCTGTGGACCACCGGCGCCGGCCCGACCGACACCGGCCTCACCATGAAACCGGGCACCAGCCCGGCTATAACAGCGCTGTCCTGACGGCAGTCCGCCGCCGCCCCAGCAGGCGGCCGGTTCCGCCGGGGGAAAGCACCGCCGCCCGTTCGGATAGAAACGATCACTCCGAACGGGCGGCGGTACGGACGTCGGCCAAGGAACTCCGGATGGTGGCGCAGCAGCGAGCGATCTGACGAACCCGCGCGGACTGACCAGCCGATCCGGTGCTCGATGCAGAGCGGTCGATGGCGATGGCGGCGAAGACGATGACCAGGCACTCCCGCCGGATCGATCCCGCCGGCCCGGGGCGACCCGCAATCCCGGCGGGCGGCGCATCGGCTCGGTCTGCTTCCGCTGACCCGGCAGGCGCGCCCGGCCGGCAGCCACAACGGCGCGAGCCAACGCCCCGCCGCTATGACGGCCGCACGAGCCACGGCTCGCGCAACGACCCGGCCAGCCCAGCAACTCCGGTGGCCACCGCCAGCATGGCGATCAGCGCCTCCCGGCCGCGCTGATAAAAATCCAGCCCGCTCACCATCCGCCCATCACCCACTGCCCAGGCTCGGCTAGGACAAAGACGATGCAAAAAGCTGACAGATTGTCAAATCTGGGGGCGCCACTCAAGATTGGTCGCTAGAAGGTTCACCGCGCAGATCGAGCCGTATGTGCGCTGTCTATTCGTTTCTGTCGATCACGTTTAGTGAGGAGCTTTCAGCTTTCAGCCTGGTGCCTGGTCGTCGATCGGACAGGTTTCCAGTTTGCTATCTGGATGAGCGGTGCTAACCGGATAGCGGCTGCTCGTGAAGGGCCCGTTGTTGTCGGCTTTCTGGTTTCACTGGGGTGACGGTCTCTTCTCCTTGATCATGGTTCCGGCTTTTTGATCATGGTTTCCTGTTCGTGGGTGTGCTCGGGGGCCGGTCGTCGCGCCGGTGCGCCGGGATCCACGGCCCGGTCGGGTCTTTCCTGGTTGCCGGTGCCGGCAGAGCTTTGACAGCCCGCCGGGCGGTGATCAGGTCGGGGTCCAGGGCCAGTCGGCGCGGAGGTGGAGCCACCGTTTGCGCTGGCCGCGGGTCAGCCGGGCCGGGCGAGGAGCGCGAAGACGTGGCACCCCGGGGAATACGGATCGAGGTGCCACCTGATTGGGCTTGACCGGCTGCGGCCACAATGCCACTATGGCCTTAGTGCCTATTGTCAGCTCATAAGGGTTTTATCGACTCATAAACCCGAGGAAGGAGATTGTCATGGCACGTAACTCTATCGCGATCAAAGGGGCCGTCGCCTCGACGGTCGCGGTCGCCACTATCATGCTGTCGGCGCCGGCGGCATTGGCGAATACGGTTAACCATGGAAGCTTTTCGTGTGGCCCTGACATGCAGGTCACCATATCATGGAATCTCTCTAGAACGGCGACGTCTACGCTAACTTGGTATTTTTTCAATTCAAAAGGCCAATTGATCAAGAATGTACTTCCTTCCCCCGCGGGGCGTACTTTCACCGTCAACACGGCTCAGCGGTCCGTTGCCAAGTGGACTGTGAGTTCGAGCGCCACCGTCACTTTCACGGGTGGCTCTTGCCTGTGACCCGATACAAGTAACTTAGTGGTCCGCGCTGTAAGTTTTCGGGGGTTGTCAGGCGGCCCTCCTGACAGTCCCCGCGGTCCTGGGAGCGTACGGGGCGTCGGCGCTGTCGCGGCAGGGGTGAAACTCGCTGGGATTCGCGCCGGTTGTCCGGGTACCGTGACCCGGTGCGTGTCATCCCGCCCTTGCCGTCCGCCGCGATCTTGCTGGTCGAGGTGGGCTCGACCGCGCATGGCACCGGGATCCCGGGCGGGGAGGACCACGACGAGCTAGCCGTGGTGGTGGAAAGACCGGGCGAGATGCTCGGCCTGGCCGAGCCGGGGCTGCGCAGCCAGATGCACCGCACCCAGCCCGATGGCGCCCGCTCCAGGCCCGGGGACACCGACCGCACGGTGCACTCGCTGCGCCGCTTCCTGCGGCTGGCCGCCTCCGGCAACCCGTCCGTGCTGATGGCCCTGTGGGCGCCAGTCCTGCACGCGACCGGCGACGGGCTCGCGCTGCGGTCGCTGGGCGAGTCGTTCGCCGGACGGCACGTGATCCCGCGCTACCGCGGCTACATGAAAGCCCAGGCCGAGCGCCTGCTCGGTGCCGCGGCGGCGGGCAGCGCCCCGAGCTCATCGAGGCATTCGGCTACGACACCAAGTACGCGATGCACTGTGCCAGGCTCGGCTTCCAATGCGTCGAGCTGCTCACCACCCGGCACCTGGCCCTGCCGATCCAGGGCGAGCCAGCCGACTGGCTGCGGGGTGTCCGCCGCGGCCAGATCTGTTTCGATGACTGGTGGGACCGGTCCCTGCAACTCAACGCTCAGTTGCAGGCGCTCGCACACGACAACACCATCCCCGACGGCCCCGACCGCGCCAGGATCCACCAATTCTCGGTCGACACCCACCTCAGGCACTGGGCAACAGCGCGACCACCAGCCCATCGCACGAATAACCTCTGTTCTGCGCTCAACCGCTGTTCTTGCGGGCACTATCAAACACATCCAGAACGAGCCGTAAGGGGGGTATCTCACTAGTAAGGCGGAATCGGCGATGACGTCACGTTCGCGACCAAGCCGGAACTGGCCCGCAAGATGGCAGAGCGCGCGGTCGCGGCCGGTGTCCCGTTCGCCTGGTTCACCGCCGACGAGGCCTACGGCCAGAATCCCAGCCTGCGGGACCGGCTGGAAGAACAGGAGATCTCCTACGTGATGGCGGTCCCGGTCAGCGAGCCGTGCGCCACCGCGGCCGGGAAGTTCCGCGCGGACGCGCTGGCCGCCCGGGTCCCGGCCGGCGGCTGGCAGGTGCTGTCCTGCGGCGACGGGTCCAAAGGCCCCCGCATTCATGACTGGGCGCTGATCGGCCTGGAACGACCGGGAAATGATCACCCTTACCACCGCCGAGGCCCGCCGCCAGTTCAACCTCAGCGCCCGCGTCATCCGGCCAGAACCGTGTATTAGATCGAGCCCTCGGCGTGCGACTCAACTACGGGCACTGGCCCTGCCGTGTCAGAGGCCAGCGTTACGGTCTTGGCATGCCCACGGACCATCGCGCCGGACAGGACCGTATCACTCGTCCCCGGGTGATCATCTCAGTGACTGCGGCAGCGGATGGGCGGGTCACGCTCAGCCGCACGGAGCGGCTGCTCGAAGACGGCCCGAACCAGCGGTGGAAAGCCACGTGGCCGCCGGACGCCGACGCCTTGCTGACGCGCCGGGCGGCCGCTATCGAGCAGCGCCATCATCCAACCGTGGTCCTGGAAGGCAGCGGCACCTTCGTAGCCGACGATGCCGGCTGCATTACAGCTTCCGGGCACGAGCGTCCCCGCGGATGTGCTGTGGACGGACTTCCTGCCGTACCGCAGCCCACGGTGGTTCGCCGTCGTGGACGCCCGGGGCAGGGTCGCATGGACGCACAAGGGCGATGAAAAGACGAGCCTGCTGATCATCGCCAGCCGCAGTACGCCCCTGCCCTACCTCGCCCGCCTGCGCCAGGAGCAGATCCCCTACCTCCTGGCCGGCGCCGATCGGGTGGATCTGGCGTTCGCGCTGGCGAAGATCCGGACGCAACTCGGCGCGCGGTGCCTGGTATCGGAGGCCGGAGGCGGGCTCAACGGCGCCCTCTTGCGGGCCGGCCTGGTCGATGAACTCCACGTCGTCACCGTCCCCGCCCTGATCGGCGGGCTCGGCACCCCATCGATCATCGACGGCGACCCACTCGAACCCGGCTCGCCCCCGGTACAGCTGCGAGCTATAGATGTCCAGGTCAGCGTCCACGGCACCATCTGGGCGCACTACGAGGTCGTAGCCAGGAATTCCGCGCCATACCGATGAGGTGTAACCCACAGCTGGTCCCTGACATATACGAGTCATCGACCTACTGGAGGAGAGCTTATGGCCGATCCCGACGGCCCGGAGCACGACCGTTTCAGCGCACTGTATGTCGAGCATTATGCTGCCGTCCTGCGCTACGCCGCGCGCCGCGTAGGGGCCGAGGCGGCCCGCGACATCGCGGCGGAAACCTTCATGACGGCGTGGCGGAAGCTCAACCAGGTTCCACCCGCGCAGCCGTTGCCCTGGCTCTACGCCACGGCCCGCAATTGCCTCGCCAATGAGCTGCGACGCAAGGACTACCGGGATCGGCTGAACTCCCGGATTCGCGCCGAGGCCACTCGCGGACCGCAAGCGGCCAGCCCGGAACTGTCAGAGCGGCTGGCAGACCGGCTTGCCGTGCTGGCGGCCCTAGCAACTCTTCGGGAGCAAGATCAGGAGGCGCTGCGCCTAATCGAGTGGGAACAACTCGACATTGCCGCCGGGGCGGCAGCGCTGGGCTGCTCTACCGGGGCTTTCAAGGTCCGGCTGCACCGGGCCCGCCGCCGACTCGCCCGAGCGCTCGATGAGCAGGCCGCCGAGCCACGCAGTAGCGCTCCTAGCGGCGCCGTACCACTCGACTTCGCAGCAAGAACGGAGATAAGGCCATGAGGACCACGACAGAAGCCGCCCGGCAGATGCGGGCAAGTAATCCGGTCCCGCATGACGCGTTTGCCGGCGCGGCCGACGACAGCCTCGGCCAGGCCACCTTCGCGAGCATCACCGCGAGCCCAGCAGCGCCATCACTCGGGCTAGACCGCTCGGCGACGCGCCGTGGCAGCACCGGGGCCGTCCCCCGCGCCCGCCGCCGGGTAAGCGCAAGAGCTCGTCTCGGCTGGGGCCTCGCCCTACCGGCCGTGGCGGCAACGCTGGCCACGGTGCTGACCATCAACGGCACGCCGCAGGGATCGGTCAGCGCCCCGACGGGCCTGATACAGCCGGGCAGCGACCGGACGTATCAGCTAGCCGCCTTCTTCCATCAGCTGGATGCCGTCTTCCACGCCCACCCAGCTACCCTTCACGGCAATGCGGCGGCCGTGCTGCGCGAGCTGGCCAGCCGCGCGGCCGCTCAGCCAGCGCCGGCTCTCGGACCTGTCATGTATACGGCGCGCCGGTTTTGGCAATACGTCGGCAGCAACACTCCCAGAAATCTCAATTATTTCAGCCGCCATTACTTTTACGAACAGGAATGGCATGCCGCCGCCGGCGCGTCCGCGAACAACATCACCGAGTACCTGAACGGCAAGGTCAAGGCCTATGCCAGCAGCTTCCCGCCGCCCGGCACGTCACCCGAGCAGACAACGAATTGGTTCAATCCGGCCACGCTGCCGACCGGTTCCGCGGCCCTGCGCCGATATTTGCTCGATGCCCCGTACACACCCGCCGCCCTTCGCTACCTCAGGTTCGTCACGCTGCCCGCCAACCGCACTCCCCCGCCGCGCAGCCGACCAATCGACAATTGGTCTGACGGGACTATCACGTATGCCGTCTGGCCGCCCGGTCACCCGCCGCAGGGGGATCCCGGGGCGCCCTGGTCCGTCCATAACCTAAACGGCCCGCAAGTTCTCGTCTATACCGACGCCATCCACCTCATGGGCGCAGAACCGCTGCCGCCTGCCATGCGCGCTTCCCTGCTGCAACTGGTGGCGGACATCGCCGCCAACCCCGGCCCTGGCCGCCGGTGGGTAGACCTGGGAACCATCACCGACCGGATCGGCCGCACCGGGGTCGCGGTTGCCGCAGAGGATGGCGATTTCAACGGACCCCACACCCTGGAACTGAGCGTCATGATCTTCGATCCGCATACCGGCGCGCTGCTCGATACGTCCACTGCCGGGTGCGCCATCAACATAGGCACAATCCCCACGGCCCGCGGCGAATGCTCACCGTACGACTACACCGAATTCCTCTCGGTCAAAGCGGTAGCCCAGGTTCCCCAGTACCAGACAAACATTCCCTACCTATACGACCCCTTCCCCTTCTAACCGCGACCCGGGTGAGGCGCCGTCAGTGCCCACGGTTAATTTCAGCCTGGATTGGCTTAGCCGTTCTTGTGACGCGTGGCCGCGGCGAGTTGCTTGGCTTCCCGGCGCATGCCGTGGCTCCTCATTTCCTTAATGATCTCCGGTGCCTCAGGATTAGTTTCGGCTGTCCTAAGGAGAAAACCGGCTTCAGCGGAGAGCATCCGCTCCCTGAGGTCCAGGTAAAGGTGGCAGAAATCCGCGGCTTGCAGGCTGTTGCCGGCAGCCTTGAGCAACTCGTCATATGCATCTTGGACCTGGGATTTGTCGCAGCCGAGATTTCCGGTCAGAATTTCGGGCAGGATACCTGCGGTGATTCTGGCAAATATAGCCAGCAAGTCGGGCGCGGCAGCTTTCAATCCCATCGCTACCGTGACAATAACATCGTCGGGGTATGCCGCAATCGCCGATAGCAGCTCAATCGCGGCAAGTTGCTGTCGGCCAGGCGCGATCCGTTGCGGTCGATCGAGCAGGGCTTCGAGAACCGCTCCGATGTCGGAGGGAGTCCGCCGGGCCGTGGCCGCGATCAGCGCGGCAGTTTCGCTGGTTCCTGACCAGAAGGCCCGGGGCTGCCGGCCGCCGCCTGGTTCATCTACCCAGTCGAGTTCGCGGGCGAATCGGATAGTTTCAGCGATCGGCATGTTCCCGGCGTAGCTGAGCAGTTCGTGTGCCGCTACGCCCAGCCGCTCTCCTCGGAGCATCTTCAGACAGCCGAAAAGGCCACCGTGATCGTGGTGTGCCTGCCAGTGCAATACGAACAAGCCCGAGCCGGGCCCCTGCGTGACTGGTGGCGACGGCGGGCTACGCCCGGCCGCCGGGTTCCGCTCTGGCGCGGGGAAGTTGCTGCCGTTCGCGCGGAGCGTGAACTCGACCGGCGCGGGGCGCAGAGTCACATCGATCAGCTCACAGCAGCACAGCGTCGATTCTCGCGCTGCTTTGGCCAGGAGGTGATCCGCGACGGTATGGGCGTGCCGCTTGATGAGCGAGTTGGCTAGATCGCAGACCCAATCTGACGCACGGGGGTCCACGAGTGCCGCAAGCCGGGAACCGTCTTCGCTGACGCCCAGTTGACCGAGTCTGGCGAGCAGTTCGCATACTGGCCCGGGTCCCCGGCCCAGGAAAGCCTGGAGCACGCGGTCGGCGTCATCGGATCGGCCTGCCGGGCGAAGGCCGGCGATCACTTCCGCGGCGAGTCCAACCGTTCCAGTACCCAAGCTCTCCAGCAGTCGGTACGCATCGACCGGCCGGCCGATGTCGCGCAGGGCGTCGGCGAGCGCAGCGGTCGCGGAGGGATCGATGGCGGCAGCCGCCGAGCAGACGTCTGCCGCCGCCTCGGCCTGGTTCATGCTGAGCAGCGACTCGGCGATCTCGATAACTCCCGCGACGGGCATAACCGCCGCCGCGGCGGTCAGCACCTGCCGCGAGTCGCTGTCCAGCGACTCGGAGGAGAGCGCTGCCGCTAGCTGGACGACGTCAGCTGTCTCGCGGCGCGCGAGCGTGACCGCTTCGATCAGCCGGTTCGCCAAATCGTCTTGCTTCGCATCACGCATGAAGCGCAGTACCGACGCGATTTCGCGAGGCGGCCTCAGCGCCACCGGGTCCACCGCCGCCGAGTACAAGCTGAACGCCGCCCAGCCATGTCCCGACAGGCGCATCGCGTCGCCAAGAGCCGCAGCCTGCGCCGGGGATACGAGCGTCGCCACCATATCCATCAGCCGCGTGACATCCTGGCCGAGCCCCGCCGACGACAGCACTCTGGCCAGCGTGACAATTCCCTGCGGCTGGCGCGAGGCCGTCCGAGCCGCTAGACGCATGAGCCTTCGCATCTCGTTAGTTCTGCCCGCACTCGCCAGGTGAACGATAACCGCTCCGACGTATTCAGCGGATCCCTCAGCGGCCCGGTCCAGCAGGTTGTCGGCATCGGCACCGGACCCGATCTGCCGGAGAATCCCCGCCAGGGCCGCTACCTCGGGCGCCGGGCGCCGGGTTGCGGCCATGATCACGATCTCGGCCTCGGCATGCCGTCCGTCGGCTCGCAGAACAGCTATGAGCGCGGCCACCTCCTGGTCAGGGCGCAATGCCGCTGCAGTGGCCAGCACGTGGCGCGCGTCATCCGGCCGACCGCTGTCAGTCAGGCTGACTGCGTCCGCGGCTATTTCCTTAGGGGTCTTGAACGGCAACGCCGACTGCTGGCCCGGAGCACGCGGGTCGGGCACTATGACAGCGAAGCTGGCCTGGTACGAACGGATGAACGCATCCAGCGACGCGGGCCAGAACCGGGTGGCGGGGCTATCGGCAAGCAATGCCGAGTCGGCCGTCACCGACTGAATGATCTCCGCGGGCTCCGGCCGGTCACCTGGTTCGCGAGCGAGGCAGGCCGCCGCCACTTCCAGGAGCGGGCCGCCAATTCCGCGGAAATCAGGCTCGCTTGCCAAGATCCGGCCGAGGACCCCAATCGGCTCGCCCGATCCGAACGGCCCGGCTCCAGTCGCAGCGAAGACCAGCAGCGACCCCAGCGAGAAGATGTCGCTGGCAGGCCCGACTGGATCACCCCGGACATGCTCAGGAGACAAGAACGCCGGCGTCCCGATCACGATGCCGGTGGCTGTCATATTGCTCGACCCCAGTGCCCGCGCAAGCCCGAAATCGATCAGCCGGGGACCGTCGATCGCCAGCAAGACATTGCCAGGAGTAACGTCGCGATGAACAATCCCGGAGGCATGCACGGCGTCGAGGGCCTCCGCCAGCCCGGCGACCAGCCGCCATACCGCCTCAGAAGGCAGCGGTCCCTGTGATCTGACCACATCCGCCAGCGACGGCCCCGCCACCAGCGACGTCACCAGCCACGGCGGATCGTCATCTTCGCCAGCATCGATTACCGGAGCGGTGAAAGCAGCCTGTACCTTCCTGGCCGCGGCCACCTCGATCCTGAACCGTTCCCGGAATTCGGTGTCCCTCGCATGATCGGCATGGATGACCTTTACCGCGACGACGCGTCTACCCGCCGACATCCCAAGATAGACCCGGCCCATGCCGCCTTCACCAAGCCGGGCCAGCAGGCGGTACGGGCCAACAAAAACCGGGTCCTTCGCGTCGAGTGGCTCTATAACCCCCACTACCTCAGCATACGAGCGGGCATCTGCTGTTTCTTCCGTATCTCCCGGCCAGTCACGACTTGGGCTTGCACAGTTCGAGCAGCCTGTTGACCGTCGTCCAGTTGCGCGCCGTGCCAGCCACCCGGGCCGAGGTCGGACCGCCCGTCCTGGCGAAGACGCGGCGCAGCTCGCTGGCCGGGTACCCGTCCGGAGTGTGCAGGTAGACGACGCGGCCGAGCAATCGGGCTTCGTCCCGGCTGCCCTTCGCCCGCACTTGCAGTTCCGCATCGGCTATCCAGGCGGCCAGGCTAGGTCCGGGTTCCCCGGCCAAGAACACCGCATGCGGCAGCCTGGGATCAGTGTCGGGACGGAGCACGGTGGCCCGGCCGAGTCTCTCCCAGTTGGACTCCGCTTACGCTTAGTCAGTGACCCGCTGCCATATTGCTGTCGTGAGTAGCGGTCGCGAGCCATACTGCCCGGCCCGCGCCCAGCACGGCTCCTGCGGGCACTTGCGCGCCCTGCTGGCCTCTGGCGCCTGCGGCTGATGGCGGCACTATTCTGGGACTTCGGCGAAGGGCTCAGCCAGGTTCCGAATCCGATAACGTGAAGGCGCCATGACACGATCGATAAGCCTGCAACAGCACCTGGCCGACGTTGGCCTGAAGACGATGAGCCGGGTCCACCTGGCGATCGTTCACCTGACCGGCGGCCGAGTGCTTGGTTCCGCCTTCGGAATGCCAGCTGTCGAATTGCATACGGTGGGCCGCAAGTCGGGCCAGCCACGCTCGACCATGCTCACCGCGCCGATAGTCGACGGTGACCGAGTCGTGCTCGTCGCATCCAAGGGCGGAGATGACCGCGACCCTGACTGGTACCGCAACCTGGTCGCGAATCCTGACATCGAGCTGACCATGGCCGGCCAGCGTCGGCCCATGCGGGCCAGGCAAGCATCGCCGGACGAGAAGGCCGAGTTGTGGCCGGCGGTGGTGGCGGCTTACCAGGGCTATGGCGGCTACCAGCGCCGCACCGAGCGTGACATCCCGGTGATCATCTGCGAGCCACGCTGATCTTGAGCAGCACCCGGCAGGCCGACCATCGGTGAGCGCGGCTGGCGTTGGGTCAGGCTCGGCTGTGTGTCCAGGCATGCCCTCCATCTGAGGTGGCGTATTGAGAAATAGTCGCTGTGCAGTTGCTCTTGCCGTCCGCGCATGACCTCATTGTTATCTGCGCGATTCTGTTGGCCGTGTCCTGGAAGCACGGGGTAGCCAATGGCGCATGGATTCGGGGTCATCTGCTAGCCGCCAGCCCGACGAGGCGAGCAACTCATCGGTGGCAGCGACGGCCGACAAATCTTAACACCGCCGAGGTTCTGCTTCGACAGACTGCCCATGCGCTGAGGCGGCTGCCTGGGGCGAGCCGCATCCGGTCCGGTGTCAGCGCGCCGCAATATGCGGCGGATCGCCCCGACGAGATGCTCCACGTTCTGCTGGCAGTTATCCCCGAACAAAGTCAGCTCGGTCCAACCTTGCGAGCTTCCGGCCAGCCCCGAGGTCAAGATCGGCTAGCTGGCAATCATCAAACCGCACCGGGATGAACCATGGACTATCAATCGGACGCCGCCGCACTGCCTCAACAGCAACCACGAGTTCCTCATTCTGATAGCTCGTGACGCGGTTGACGCTCTGCCGGCCAGACGACCGCACGACCGAGCCTGCCGTAGACACGCACCTGCTCGGCACCCCCGCCGCGGGCGACCAGGCTCGGGGCATCTACAGCGCCACCGAGCGCTGGCAACTACGCGTACGAGCGACAGGGACGTGCACGCTCCTATCCCCACGTCGCATATTTCGCAGTCATGGATGCGAGGGGCAAACTCGATGCCGCCGATATCTGGCAAGCGTTTCTGACAGAACTCGATGGAGCCAAGTCGAACCCGAAACTCAACCCGCTGAATCACACCACGAGATCCTGTTCCTGCGTCCGATGCGTCTTTCAGACCATCATGACCGGTCGCGATTGGGTATTTTTAGGCCAAAGGTCGAACGTCAATGCTGGTCAGCGACCTGCCCGGCAGTTTGAAATTCCTCTGCGCCGTCGGCAAGCGAGGCGTGGCCGCCGCAGGTGATCATTAATTTCGCTGCCTCTCGGGCGGTAGCTACCTGCTGTCGCTGGCCGCCGGACTGGTGACCGGCAGCTTAAAGCGCGCTTCACGGGAAGGCGGCCGGCCGGGTCGGCGGGCGGAGCATTAATCAATATTTATATGCTAAATTGTGATTTAGGAAGCTACCCGCGGGTGACGCGTGACCACGGCCCGCCGCAGAGGAGGAATGGATGAACCTGTTAAGAAGCCGGTACCTGGCCGCCGCCGCCGTCGGCGTTTCGGCGGGGCTGCTGACGCCGGGGCCGGCCTCGGCGTCCGCCGCCGCGCCCGCGCCGCCACCGATGGCCGCTATCGCAGCTGCCGCCGCCGCCGCCGGGTTCCCGCTGTCGCGCACGCTGCCCGAGTCAGCCAGGGTGCCCGCCTGCACCATGGCCGGGGCCGCGAAGGTCCTGTGCACCAGCGCCGCCCCGACCCAGGCCGCTGCCCCGCAGATCGCGCTGGCCAAGTTCTCCTGCGTCGCCAACAAGGTGCACAGGAACCGGCACGAGTCGTGCGGCGAGTTCGGCGTCAAGGTCACGCTGTTCGAGGTGCCGTCCGGCAAGGTCCTGGGCACGGCCAAAGTCTCCGTGGCCTATGCCGCCACGCTCAGCGCAAGCTCGCGCTCGTGGAACATGCCGATGGCCATCGAGATGACATCGGCCAGCGCTGCGCTGCGCGTCGGCACGGTGGCCGACACCGCCATCTTCTGCCGTGGCGGATGCGTCGGGCCCCCGCTCTGGGCGCCCACCTTGCGCGTGGGCGCGGTTGACCGGCACACGTTCGTGATCCGCGCGCCGGGCAGCGCGACTATCACCACAACCCAGACGCCGGAGATTATCTTCACCCACCCGGCGGCTAAGAATGGCGCCCCGGTCACCTTCAGCAACCTCGGCCCGGCCCGCTGCGACAGCGTCGCGGTCAGGCGCACCAGCGGCTGCGTGTTCAGCGACATCATCGCCGAGTACGTGCTGCACCTGCACGGGCAGAACGTCGACGCGGTCGCCGCGCACATCCAGAGAGCGCAGCGGGTCAAGCCGCACCAGTTCGGGCTGATAGGTCACTCCCCGCTGACCCGCGACACCAGCGCTGCGGACCAACGCCGCAACCGGGCAGCGGCCTGCCGGCATTTCCACTCCCCTGGCCTGACCTGTGATGAGTATCCGTTCGCCGCGACGCACCAGGGGGCGTTCTTCTTCCCCCGTGACAACAGAACGTTCGGCGTGCCCGGCAGGCAGAACTCCGCCGAGGGCGGCCGCCGTGTCAGCATGTACCGGACCGAGCGACTGCTCAACGGGGACAGGTTCTGGGTGATCATCCTGCCCTAGCCCGGAGCCGGGGCGGGCGGTGCCGCCAGCCGCCCGCCCCGGCCGGTGTCCGCGTGTCATCATGGACCCGCACCTGGCTGCGGGACGCCAGGCCGGGCGAAGAGGGAGGCGGCAGTGCCGGACGTCAGCACGCGGCTTCACGTGGCCGACGGGCAGTACTGGATCTGGGATCCGGCGGCTGACCTGGCCCTGCCCGAGACCTACGACGGGCTGATCGCGGCGACGGCCGGGCTGGCGATCGTGCGCACCGGCACTCAGTCCGGCTGGGTGGCCATCCGCATCGCGGTCGCCGGCGCGGCGCCGCGCTTGGACACCGACGGCTGGGACGAGGTCGCCGAGGTGTCGCTGTACACCGCGCCCGACAGCCCCGGGCTCAGCGTGACCAGCGACGGGACGGGGCCGGATGAGCTGCCCGCCCTGACCCAGGCAGGGGCGGGCCGCTACCGGGTCCGGGTGCACGCCCGCGGCCGGGATGCCGGCGCCGCCGCCGACGTCGTGGCCGGCACGCCCGTGGAGGAGCACCTGATCCAGGTGTGGCCCGCCCGGCCCGCGCCGGAGGTCGTACATAAGACCGTCAGCGGCGAGGGCGAACTCGAGGTCCCCCCGGGACCATGGAACGGCCCGACTGACGCTGACCCCGCGCACGTTGCCCTGAGACTCCCGGTGGCGGCAGCCGGGCGGGCTGAGGCCGTGCTGGCTGACGCCTGGGTGTACCCGGACGGCATCATGTTCGAGGTCCGGGTCACCGCTGACGTGGAAGGGCTGCGGCCGCGCGAGGCGCAGCGGCTCCGCAAGGCGGTTGATAGCTACGAGGGAGCGCCGCTTCCCGGCACCAGCGGCGCCGGGGGCCTGCGGGTCCGGATCGACCTGCCCGACGGCCGGTCCGCCGACTCGGCCGCGGACTGGCGGGGCGCCGTTGCCCGGGGCGTCCCGCCTGCGCTGATGCTGGCCGACTGGGCCATGACGCGCTACCCGGACGGTTCCCGGCAGGTCGCCGAGCGGGAGTTCTGGTGCTGGCCCCGGCCGCCGGCCGCGCCGTTCACGCTGACGCTGGAGTGGCCCATGCTCGGCCTTCCGCCGTCCGCCGTCACGGTCGATGGCGCCGCCCTGGCCGCCGCCCGCCCCTCCTGAGCTCACGCCCAGCGTCGCGTACCGCCGCAACTGGGGCGAGGACCGGGTTCATCTGCATGATCAGAACGGCGTGCTGTTCTCGCTGCCGGCGGGATGGACCGATGTTGCGCGCGCTGATCCGTTCGTGGTTGTCGCGGATGGCCGCTGCCCGTTCACCATCGGCGGCCTGCTGGCTGTGGCGAATCTGATCGGGCCATCTGCGGTCCGGGCGGGCCGCCCACCAAAGCGGCGACCTGCTCGGCTGCCTCCGCCCGGGACAACGGGCCCAAGGCGACCGCGCGGCGACACGCAGGCGGCGACCCGGCGGCAAAGGCAGATCAGCTCGTTCTCCTTTGCCGGCAGCATCGACAACTCACGCCGCGTGGCGCAGCGGGCCGCGGAGCTCGCCCTCTGGGCTGGGCGGCCCGGGGATGCCCTGAACGATGTCCGGCGGACGCTCCCGCTGTTCACAGCCCCGGACCTGACCATCTTGTGCGGGTGGCTCCTGGCAACGGGCATGCGCGCCTGCGCCGACCTGGCCGAACAAGCCCGGGCGCGGCGCGGCGCATCAGCCGCTGAGAACGCCGCAGCCGCTGCGGACGACCTGACCCTATGGGTGGCCCAGATGGGCGGCGCCCCGTTCACCGACCACCCCTACGTGGCAGCGATCCCAGCCGAGCGCGCCACCTGGGAGGCGGAGCAAACCCGGCTGTCCGGTGCCAGCGACCAGGCTGCCTGGGGCGCGGCGGCGAAAGCGTGGCAGGATCTGGGCTGCCCACACCGCGCCGGGTACGCCTGGTGGCGCAAAGCTCAGGCGCAGCTTGACGCCGGGCAGCCCGCCACTGCAGCGGCTGCCGCGCTCTGGGCTGCTGCGCCCGCCGCCGACGGGCACGCGTCGTTGCTGGCCCAGGTCCAGCTGCTCGCGGAACGAGCCCGGATCCCGCTCCATGCCGGCGTCGCCGCTCCGTCCACCCAGCCGCCAGCTGATGCCGCCACGCCGTACGAGCTGACCAGGCGCGAGTTGGCAGTGCTCCGGCTGCTGTCCGCCGGGCGGACCAACGGCCAGATCGGTGCCGAGCTGTACATCAGCCCGAAAACCGCTAGCGTGCATGTCAGCAGCATTCTGCGCAAGCTCGGCGTCGCTAGCCGGGTGCAGGCCGCCGCGTTGGCCGAGCGCGCCGGCCTGCTGGGACCTGGGGAGTCTTAAGCACCCAGGCGGAAATATAAACACCTGGCTGTTCAACAGCTTCATCAAGTCCAGCGCCGCCGATGTCTGCACCAGGCTCGGCCTGCCCGCCGGGCAAGTCCAGCCAGTCCTCGCCGCACCGGTCAACACCCCCGCCCCCGCCTGGGGCAGCTACCCCTACGACAGCGACCCGCAGGAACCGCCACCCGCCCCCTGACCATCGACCACGGCCGCGCCAGCCGCGGCGACCGAGCCTGGATCGTCGGCTCCCTTGCCCTCACCAGGGAACCCGCACGCACAATGTTCCTCCGCCAGGCACCACACACCGACCTGCTCGGCACCCCCGCCACCGACTAAACCGGTTGCCCACGGCCTCTGACGAACTCAGCCCAGAGACCAGGACCAACCCCCAAGCCACGCGTAACGGCGGTTCTGGCACCATCGTCCTCGCTGAGCGTCGCGGCCAATTCAAGTACATATCAGAGCCATACGCGTGCTCGGAGGAGTACGGTCGCAGATTCTGGCTTCGGAACAAATAACCTGTCGGCGCGACTGCATCTGCCCAACTCATGGCCTTAACAGGCATCGAGAAGTGCCCCCAAACGCCCCCAGCGCGGGCACGGTCATCGGACGGATGTTCAAATAATTCTCACAACCTGGACGATTGGAGCGGGAAGGCTGCGGTCTGGTCGATGCAGCAAGCCCTAACGCCGCTCTCGCCACCTGCCCGCGAGCTAGCCGGCCGGACCGCTACGCTCGGTGATGCCGGCACCGAGGCAGATTGCCCTGGCCGCACGACAAGGCCAACTGCGCGGGGAGGCCACTTCCGGGATCGGTGAGGGCACAAGCTGCCACTGTGGCCTGATGCTCGCGGAGCTGCACCACAGTTGCCGCCACTGCCACCGGGTTCAGGCTGATCATCAATCGGTGGCCGGTTCACCGGCACTGCGGAGCAGTGGCATGGGCGTGCCGCTAACACCAGGCCGTGAGATCAATTTCGATCGGGAAGGGCGCTGTGGCCTTAGCGGTTCCGGTGAACACCTCGGCTTCTCTGTACCGCTTGCTGGCCGCGTCCAGGACATAGGTGTAGACAACCGGAATGCCAGTGGCCGCAAGCTCCACCCGCCAGTAAAATGCAATGCCTGCCTTCCCATACTGATCCAGCTTCACCACCCGGTCTGTGGTCTCCGAGCCGGGAGATACAACCTCCACTATCAGCAGGACATGCTCAGGCCGGGCGGGCATGATGTCAATCGTTTCCGCTCGGTAGACGACAACGTCCGGCCGCCGGTTGGTGAGCGGTACGTCCTGAAGACGGACATCGAAGTCAGTATCGGCATTCCAGTCCGCTCCAGCGGCGGAATCCAGGGCGTTTGCCAGGATCCGGGCGAGACGGTTATGACGCTTGGACGCGCTAGGGCTCACGACGACCATCCCGTCCACGATCTCGATACCCGCACTCTGCTCCTCGGTCCAGGAGTCATACTCCGCTGCCGTGATCGGCGTGTGCATCCACGCGGGAGCAATCATCTCTGTGCCCATGACATCCTCCAGAGGCTGCGTGACGGACGCCGCCTGACGAATCCAGCGTAGCCGGGTTGTGCTGCCCAAGCCCATCCGCGATGCGCTGGGGTTGCTTCCCGGCACGAAGGTCGACATCACGCCGTATGGCGTTGGCGCACAGCTCCTGCCTGCGGGCCGGACCGCGCGCCCGGTCGAGGAGGACGGCGTGCTCGTCGCAGACGCCGAGACCTCGGTCGATGACGACACGGTCTTCGCCCTCATCGACGCGGGCCGCAAGTGACGGTCGCGGTCGACACCAGCGTCGCCGTTCCGCTGCTCCTCCGCTCGCATCACGATCATGCGGGCGTGGTGCGATGGTGGGGCGGGCAGGAGGTCGCGCTCAGCGGTCACGCCCTCGCCGAGACGTACTCGGTTCTCACCAGGCTGCCCGGGCACACGGCACCTACGACGCCGTCGGCGTCACGGTAATTGCTCGACCCAGCCAGATGGGGGCCGGCCACGGCAACGATGCACGCCATGCATCGCGACGGCGTGGACATCAGCGACAGCGCCTCGGTCGATATGTGGATCGCATAGCAGAACGCGGGCGTGCTCTCTGCCCACGCAGCCGACCCGCTCACCTGGGACGGCGTCGATCTCAAGGACGCTTTCGGCATCCCGGACGTCGTCATGCCGGTCCGGCTGCCGGACGATGAAACGCTCACGGCGCTGGCGGCCGCGGTGCCGCTCCTGGCCGACCTGAGCGGCCTGGCCCGCGACGTCCGCGAGACGCCGCTACGCGCTGCCAGCGTGGACCTGCTTCTCCTCGGGCTGGCGGCGAAGGCCGAACTCGTGGAGCGCGGCGGCGACACGCTTCTCACGGGCGACGACGTCGAGTGGCTGGACGACCTCACCGAAGGCGCCGCTGCCCTGGACGAATGGGACTATGTCCTCGCGCAGGTCCTGGACACCACGCTGGAGGCGGCAGACCAGGCGGAGCTGCGGGTCGGCGAGGACCTGGACCTGGCGGGCCACGGCATCGCCCTGCTCGGGCAGCTTGAGAAGCCCTCGGCGGTCACCGTCGCCGACGGGGCGGCGCGCCTCGAACCGCTCGCCCTGCACTCGGTCGCCGCCAAACTGCGGGCCTGTGATGTGCACGTGCCGGACCTGCCACCGGCCGCCGAGATGACCCCGGGCGACGTGGTGCTGCTGAGCATGCTCGGGACCGAGGAGGACTTCGCGGCGGACTTCGCTTCCTGGGTGGCGAACCGCACCCCCAGGACGCCGCGCGGGAGCTGCTTTCCTTCGCCGCGGGCGAGAGCGCGGCGATCCGGACGGCGGCGGTACAGGCCGTATCCCGGCTTGGTGACGCAGCCGAACCAGCGTTGCGGGAAGCGCTCGACCGCCCTGAGCTGCGCTGCTACGCCAAGATGGCGCTGATCGAGCAACTGGTCGGCCGCGACCAAGAGCAGCCGGTACCCGCTGAGCTCAAGCGCACCACCGAGGATCTCGCCTGGTTCATCGCGGACAGCTTCGCCACGCTTACCCGAACCATCACCCCGAACGCCATGCTCCCGTTCGACATGACCCAGCTCTCCGACACGGGCTGGGACATGAGCACTGAATCGCTCTTCGACGCCATGCCACGGCTCGACCACCCGGACGCGGAAGCCGTGCTCACCATGATCGGCAAGCACTGCGAAGACAAGAAGACCGCCAAGGCCGCCCAGAAAACCGCGTTCAAGGCGTCATCGCACCGTACCTCACGCCGAAGCTGAAACCCCTGTGGGTGCCGAAACACCGTCCTAGTGAGCCGGTCCGGAGATGCGTGAGTAGCGGCAGATGCGGTCGATGATCTGGTCGGCGGTCTTGGTCCACTTGAAGGGCCGGGCGGTGGTGAGCTCGTCGAGCGAGCAGAACACGCTGCGGTCCAGGCAGTGGCGCTGCAGTTCGGCGAACCACCGCTCGACCTGGCTGATCTAGGAGGTGGCCTGACGTCGGCCGTCGGAAGCCAGATCCGCGGACCGCGACGGCCGGCGCCAGCGGCACCAACAAGGTAATCGTCTACTTCCGATGCGCAGCTTGGCCCATGGTCACCCATTACCGAAAGCGACTGACACCATTTTTAGATAACAGTTAAAACGTGCATATCGCCGAATAGGTACTCCTACTGTCCTAGTAAGCTAGCGTTTGGCCTAACTTGCATAATGTCGGTTCTGTCATAGGCTAGCGCCACGGTTAGGCCGGCAGCGACAAGGTCAGTGCGGCTATGGCTGTGCACCACCAGCACCTGTTGAGCGCCGACCCGCATCTGGCCACGAGGAAGAGCGAGAGGGGCTCTCGATCTCTACTCGACGAACCGATGGGCACGCCGAGCCGGTCCTTAGCAAGGTGGGTACGCGCTCGCCGTGGTCCTGATCAACCGACATCGCGGAGCGATCAGCCCCAGACTCGGGAAGTATCGATCAGCCCCCGGACTCGGGAGGAATGAGGTCTGGAGGGCGACTGTCGCAGTTGTTCCATTCTGCTGAATGAGGAGTGGGTCTATGGCGGCGCCCTGGTAGAGACTGCCCTTCGCCCTGATCGCAACTGCGTTCACTTGCGCCAGTAGTGTGACCAGCGCTTGTGGATAACTATTGCCCTCTCGTTGCTCTGCTGGATTCGAGCAAAGAAGCCGTGGTCCGCAATAACGAACCGGCGGGTGATGTTGATGAAGGCATCCAGGTGGCTATCAAGCCTCGTGCCGGTTATGGAATCGCCTTGCAATCCCCGTTCTTGCAAGTTCGCGATATCCCTGAGATGCAACTCAATGGCACCTTGCGCTGCTGGGAACTGCCCGTAGTGGAGCAACTCGCGGTTCCGAGCCACTTCGTCGCTACGCTGGCGGATTGCTTGCTGGCGCTTTCCAGCGCCGCACTCCCCCGATGATGAGGATCGGCGCGAGGGCGAAGGCACCCCCCGGTAAGCGCGCCTGCCACAACCGCAGTTCCGACCACGGCAGTGACCGCACCGACAGCAGCGCCAGTTGCGACCGACACGCCCATCTGAAGGGCGGGAACCGCCTCTGAGGCAAGCTCTGCTTTCCAGGGCTCCGCATCATGAAGCTGAATCGCCCGCTCCAGCAGCCTGCCGAGCGCCTCGCGTGCCTCGGCAACCTCTTCGGCGGGCGACTCACTGTCGGTCGCCCCACAGACTTCTGTTACCACCTCGCCTACCGCCTGCCGTGCGGGCGGCGGCGGCGGCTCTCGGTAGCCGAAGAGTTCGAGCAGTGCAGCGAGGGTCGTGTTGTACAGATCGAACCGTGCAAGCAGTTGGTCCAGCGCCTCTGATGTCGGAGGATTGACCTGACTCGCACTTGCCCGCAAGTCCCAGTCCTCATAGAGATCCCTGAGCGAGCGAAGTGCGTCGAGAAGCGTTCCCCGAAGCGATTCGGCGCGCCCGACATCTTGGCTGGCATCAAGGCCTGACAGGCTTCTGGCAAGATTTAGCGGTTGGCATTGAGCCGACTCGCATGCCCAAAGTCCATCCGTCCTCCATCAGACGCTCCGCTGACCGAGATAATGGTACGATACGCGCCAACTCCGGTGCATCCTCGGAAGCGGTGCAAATATCCGATCTGGCAGGCGGCCCCGATTACGACTCGACTCGATTGATGCGCCATATCGAGCCCTCCGCCTGCGTCCAAAACTCTGGTATCGGCCACTCAGACTTGACTCCGATCGACCCTCCGAGCCAGCCGCAACGAGGGGGCAGTTCAGAAAAGGAATGGCACCAGATGGCGAGTGTGGAAGCTGAAGCAGGCGAGCGTCGTGCACAACTGCGGCATTCAGCCGTGGAGGGCCGATGAAACGCCGTTCCGTCCCTGCCGGTACAGGTGATGCTCAACCACGCGAGGAGTCTTGGCGCCTAAACACATGCATGCTCGGCGGCCATCTGCGGCCACTCCCGTCGCATGGCGGCTGATTACAATAGATCAAGCAGGCCGCTGGTGACGTCTTCCCTGGAGAGGACGTCGCGCCCGGCTCGGTTGAGCTGCCGGGCACTGGATCCCTCTGGAACCTGCGCGGGGCTACGCTGCGCACTAGCGTTATGCAGGGTCGGCATGTGATAAGCCACCGTGGTAGGTGATAGTCCACCGTGGTACGGGGAAGGTGAGAGAACTGGTTGAGGTGTACGCCCCCGTCGTGAAGCTCGCCGGGTAGGCCACTATGTCCGGCGACCGAGACTCTTATGGCTCCAAGCCTGCCACCGAGCAGCCCGGTAACTCCTTCAGGTATCTGTCCTGCTCGGACGCTATCCCGTGCTCCTCGTACGGCCCTGGCTGAGCAGTGAGGGCGTACCTAACGAGCCGAGCGTGCGCGCCACAAACGAAGATTGCCTGTCACTTGGTGTGATTTTGAGCTAGGGAATGTCACGGAGCTTGAACGCGTCCGCTGTGATGTCGATGTGGAACTCGATGCCGAGCTTTCCTGCCAGCCGCGACAAGGTGGCCAGCGACGGTTCATGATCTCCGGCTTCCAGCCGCGCGACTGCTGACTGGTGCGTGCCAAGCATACGGGCGAGCGCCGTCTGCGACAGCCCGTGCTCGGCTCTGTAGCCGATCACCCGCATGGCGACCGCGTGCGCCAGGGCCGTGCGCTCGTGCTCACGGCGGATTTCGGGGTCGGCCAGCTCCCCGGCCGCGATCTCGGCCGCCGTAGCTAGCTCTGACAGCCTCGGCATCAGTCCTCCTCCACCTTCGCCAGCCGCTCGAGCGCCCGCCGCACTGCCCGGTCGAAGCCGCGCGGGTCGGACTGGGCCTCCGGGCCCACGGCCGCCACCACGAAAACTTCCCCGACTTGCCGGTACAGTGCCCGCCAGGCACTGCGCCCGGCCCTCGGCCGCAGCTCCCGCAGGCTCTCGGCGCCGCGCACCGCACTGGTATGCGGGTAGCCCAGTAACAGGCCAAAGGCACCGAGCTTAGCGTCAGCATTGATCAAAGCGGCCCGCTCTGCCTTCGGCAAAGCGGCCCGCTCCTGCCTGGCCTCGGGCAAGTAGAGGACGAGCCACATCAGCCACCTCACTATAACACGCTTGTTATGAAAGGCTCGGCGCGCAGGCGGCAGACCGCCGGAACCGGCCATCACCTGGCAGGCAGCCCGCATCACAAGCCTCATACGGGGTGTCAGCCAGCACTGTAACGGCAGAGTCCGACAGCCAGGACAAAGTCACTAGCGCCAAAAGCCGGTCAAGCTCCTAGCGACAGCGGCGGGCGGGAGCGTTGACGAGCTTGACCAACCTGGCCTGAACACGTAGACAGATCAACCTTTCCGTAGCGCACGTCGCCAATTACCGCGCTGCTGTGTCGAGCACAGAACGAGCCGAGCGTGCGTACGAATTTCTGCCTGAACGACTACGGAGCGCGACTGCGATATGGCTGCACCGGTTTACGTCATGCGGGCGGGTATCGGTGGCTGGCCGGCGTGCCGGGACCCGGCCCCGGCGCTAGTCGGAGGGGCCGGGGTGGCGGCTGGTTATGCTCGCGGGATGGCCTGCCTGTTTCAGGTCAGTTCGGCCGCGAACCGGGAGCCGGTCCTGGCGCATGGCCTGGACTGGACCCGGATGGGGTGGCACCTGGCATCGCCGGCAGCATGGCGCCGGAGGCTGACGGCGTGTTCTTGTGCGCGGATTTACCGGGTTCATGCTCACATCTGGGTCTGACGCCGTGCTGTCTGCATTGTCCCCGATGGCAGGTCCGTGGTTGCTCGCTGACGGACCCGGCCGTCCGGGGGTTGTTCAGAACAGGTCGTCCGACCGTGGAGGATGCCGCTACGGGCCGTCGCGGCTGCGGATGCGGAGCCGGGTGATGGCGGCCGGCGTGGGAGCGGTCCCTCATGGCTCTGCCACCTGCCGCTCGTCCGTATTGCGGAACACGGTGATGCCCTGGACGAGGCGGTCGATGTCGTCGCTGGCGAGCGTCAGCGCGCGCAGGTCCGCCGAACTGGTGAACACCTGGAGGTCGGTTTCGTGCTCTTCGACACGGAACGCATAGCTCAGCAGGGCCAGGAGGCCTCCCTTGTCCCGGATCTGCTGGCGCCGGACGCGCAGCCCCGTGCCCAGCTGCCCGGTGCTGACCTCGGCAATCTGGGGCTTGCGCACGTCGGACGTGCTGTCCGCCCCGGTCAGCTGGCGCAGCCGCCGGTCGCGGCCCCCGGCCTGCTTCCAGATCCCGATGAACACCGGGTGCGGCGGGATGCCCGGATCGCGAAGGTAGATCCAGATCTGGTGACACCGGACTCGCTTGTAAGCCCCGTGGACCATCCGGAGCATCGCGGCAAGCTTGCCGATCACGTCGTCCTGATAACCCAGGCCCGATTGCTGCCACCAGGCGGCGGATGCCGCCGCCGCCCACGAGTCCAGGTCGCAGCCGTCCGGGAAAACCAGCGGGCACGGTATCCACAGCCGCGGATCACAGTCGACCCTGACCCAGGCCACCTCGCTGGTCACTGTCTTACCGGCCGGATCGCCGGGATCCGGCTGCTCCCCCCGCCGCCGGCCTAGCTTCATGCTGATTCACCCTGCTCTTCCCGCTGCCCGCGGAATGTCGTCATCATCACGCCAAACAGGCTGGTCAGCAGCGCGGCGACCTGGTCACCGGGGGTTGCCGCCGCCAAGAGCGGCGAAATAGGCCCCGAGCCCCCGATCGCAGGTTCCGGGAACTGCCAGCACGTAATCTACCTAATGCCAGTTACCGAATTCTAAGCTGGCCTCCAGCGACGTCTTGCCGGTCTTCTCGCTGATCCCGGACCCACGCTGGCGCGCCGCCGACCGTCAGACCGCACCACAACGTCGTGAACGCAGGCCGCTTAACCCGTGGTCACCTGCCAGCCGCGATCGCTCTGCTCGCCGAATCCGGGGTACCTCTGAAACTATGCTGCGCGTCTGAGGGCATGTGCAGATTGCCCGTCCGGTACTAGCGGCCGAGTATTGGCAATCCGCTGTTCACGCGCCAGATCGAGCCGTACTTGCGCTCGTCGGCGGTACCGTTCGATCGCAGAGCGTGATCTGGCTTACTGTCACCGCCTGGACGGCTGGGGTGATCGCGGCGGTCTGCGTCGACATAGCGTTTCTCGGCACCTTCGCAGCCCCTTCCCGGGTGTTAGGGATGAAGCTTGGGCAAGTGAACTGGGGCCTGGTGGCGATGTCGGCCGTATTCGTCGTGATCGGCGCCGCGATGATAGCGGTGCTCACGGTGGCGTCGCGAGCCTCACGCCCAGGCAATCCGCCTCCTCCGGCGCCCAGGCACAGGCTAATGCCGTATCGGTCGAACCAGATCCGGAAGCATTCTTCGGCGGGCTCAATGCTCTACCAGTCCGATTATCCGCTGCGAGCGGCTCAACAATTGGGCGAACTGCCCGTAAACGGCGGGAAAATGATCCAGCATAACCCGGCAAGCTCTTCAGCGCCTAAGCGCCTCGGCAGCGAGTCGCCGGACGCTGCCGATGTCCGGTTCCCGCCCGCCGCCCCGATCCTCGTCGCTTGCCCCGACTACGGCTTCCTGGACTGGCTCAGCGACAAGCCGTGAGAACAGGTCATAGGCTGCGCTTCGCGGGCAACCGCCGTAATGAGGCTCCGCCTGTCCCCGCCGGCCCGCCGCTACGCGTAGCACGGCTGGCCATACCTCCGACATGGGACTAGACCACGAGAAGTCCGCGGGCCGCAGCCCGGCCGAGAGGACCAGTTCACGTGTGGTCGCCCTCTGGCCATAGGCCGCGAGCAGGGCATCAAGCAGTGCCTGGCCGTCGGGGCATCGGCACGGAAAGGACGCCGGTCCAGAAGACCCATGAGTCCAGCAATGCCGTAGTTCTGAGGCCACCGACGACGCGGGTGATGCGGCGACCCTTATGTACCTCAAGGGAACTGCGCGCGACCTGGACAACAGTGCACGACGGCAGGGAAGGAGCGATGCGAAACTTGTCCTGCGTCAGGCACGAGACATCTAACGACGATTCCGGAGCGCCTGCGTAAGCCGCCGGGGCCGCTGCGATCCCGCACATATCGAGCCGGATGTGCACGCCGAAGACCTGTGTTGGTGGTCACGATCAGTGTTCGGTTCCTGCATGCGTCTTCGATTGCGGGACGCGTCGACCGCGGATTCTGCGCGTGCGGACATTGCTGGGCGTGGCCTGTGGCACGCGGATCGCTGGTGGGATGCGGCCATTATTGCCCAGATTGCGCCGCCGTCAGACGAGCCGGACTACAAGTTTCCTGGCCGCTGGCTTAGGTGCAAATTCTGTCAACCATATTAGGTCGGCTGGCGTCAAGTAATCACAACCACTGGCTGGCTGCGGATTTCCGTCTGGCTGGCTGCTTTCCGGCGGATGGTGACGTTATGCGATTGACTAATCCGGGGGTGCCCGCCCCGGCTCGCCGGCCTGCCTTGCTGCTCCTGGGAGCCGGTGCCGGGATGGCGCTTGTGGCCGGCCTTCTTTACCTCTTCTTCTTTGTGCTCACGACGCCAGAGTCCGCCAGGCCCCCCGGGCCTGCCACGCCGGCCACCCGTCCCGCCGCAACCGCCCCAACCCCGGACGCCAGGAAATGGCTCACGGGCCTGACCGCGCTGCAAACCCGCATGAACTACGCCGGGCCGCCCTCCGGAGTCGCCGTGACGCCGCACTCGCTGCGCGTGACGGCCGGGAACCTGAGCCGCTGCACACCGGACCTGGCCCGGCCCGGCCCGCCTCCCAGTCCCCTGCGGGCGGTCTACCGCCAGGCCAGGCACGCATGCGCGAGCTTCGAGCAGGCAGCGAAATGCTACGCGGCGGCAGCACGGCGAGACCTCCACTCTGCGCAGGCCGGAAAGCTGCTCACATCGTGCGCGGACGATGTCAGCTATGCCAGCGCTCTCCTGGGCGCGGCCGTGGCCGAAGGCTCTGCCATTTCGCCGGGAAATTGAATCGCAGCACCACGACGCCCAGCGCACCCGCATAGCCAGGACCCTCGCCGTGATCCGGCGCTTCTTCGTGTCGACCGGACCTCCCCGCCCATGGGCAAGGCGGCCTCAAGCCGCCAGCATCGGCATCACACCAACCAGAACGACCACTCCGGCGCGGCGCGACCGATTAAGCTGCCGCGCCAGATCGAGCCGTAGTTGCGCGCCTCGGCTACGGCACTGATGACTGCGGGTAATCGCCGTTATGGCTCTTGACCTGGTCGGTAGTGCGTCGTCGGTGCGGGCGCGGATAGCTGTGCTGCTAGCCGGTCGGTCCTGTCCGGGGCCCGCGGATGGGTGCTGTGGTGATGCCCAGCCTGGGCGAGATCAGCTTGTCAGCCGGTTATGTATCCGGTGTCGAATGCCCACCGGGGGTAGCTGGCGGTCAGCAGGCTGAGGTGGCTGTCCCACGCATGCGAGTCCAGCGCCCGGGGCGGGGTGCGCGTGATGTGCCCGCCCGCGATGGTGAAGCCCCAGCTGAACCCGGCGACTGCCTGGACGCGGGGAGTCAGCACGGCATCGGGCGACAGGCACAGGAAGCTGTGCGCTTCCCAGTCCATGTCCGGCCGGGTTTCGCGGGACGGCCCGTCGAACAGCTCGGGCTTGAGGCCGTACCACGCGAAGGGCGTGGGCACGTGGCGGTAGATTCTACGACCGAACTGATCGTTGGCCTTGTCGCAGGCTTAGTGGTATCGACTGTGGCGTGGTTCAGGAATCCGGAGGGAAGCCTCGCAGAAAGGATCCACGCGGCGACGCATTCCACAGTGGGCTGCGGTTTCACTGGGAGCTTGCGCGCTCTGCGTTGTTGGCGACCTCATCGGAGGCGTCGGGCAAGGATTGACCGGTGGCCTGGCGATGGGGCTCGCGTGCGGTGTAGCGGCCGGATTAATGCTGGGACTTGAAACACCTCTCGATATCAAAACTGCGGCTAGTCCGTTTGAGCTTCTGAGGGTCGATCGACGAAATGCTGTTTTTACCGGCATCCTATTCGGGCTTGCGGTCGACGTTCCGGTAATGATTGCGAGTTGGCCAGTTATAGGGATTATATTCACGCGCGGCTGGCTGTCAGTAACGGGCCGTCTGCCGCTGGCGTTGCCGGACTTCATTGCTAATGCGCATCAGCGCGGAGTACTGCGCCAAGCAGGCGCCGTGTATCAGTTCCGCCATGCCCGGCTCCAAGAACGCCTCGCAGGACGGCAGCACAACGTGTCTCTTTGACAATTTCGGTGCGCATGGCGGTTGCGGCAGTCGCGGTTGCAGGGATCCAGCCCGCGGATCGACTGCTTAGAAGGCACAACCGTGCCATGGCAGTTCGACGCCGGGCATCGCGTGATGAATCATCTACCTGCGACGACAGTTTCCGACGCCGCTCGATGCCGCCCGAAGTCTGCGTATGTTGGCTCCCCGTTTGGCTCCTGGACTTCCGTAGATCGCGCCTCAAAACTCGCCCAACTAACACAGCAGCGACGGCGTCTTGGGTCAAATCTTGGTCATCCGAATCGCGCAAGCGCGCCATTCGCCTCGCTGACCGCATTGGCTGTAGGACCGTGCCGCAGGCGATGATCATGGCAATCGGGGGTATCGGTCCGGTTCTCCCCGCTCAGCGCCGTGAACGACCTGTGTGCGAGTTGCACCATTTTGAATAAGATTAGCTTCCTGCCAAATGGCTCCAGGTTAGGCTCCCGAACTTGGTCACCTGCTAGGGACTGCCCCAGGCAGCGCTAAACGTGATCGCCATTCCCGCGTGGGAGCGGGAGGCTGGCAGCAGGCCGTTCATCCCGGTTCAGCTTGGCGCTCGGCCTGACGGTCGGACAGGTGCCGGTACAGCAGCGGGAGCACCCGCAGATCCTTCGGGCGGCCGCGGACTCCTTGGACCGGATCACGTGGCGAGGTCCGCGACCATGACCTCCACCTCACCCACGCGAAACCGATGGGAGTTGACCGCGAGCTGGGCGTAGCTGCCGGCGAACCCGGACGGATGGAACGAGATGTCGAACTCGCCGTCGTCGCAGACCAGATTCCATACCTCGGCTGCGCCCAGCGAGGCGGCATCATGACCGAACGGCAGCCCGCCCGGCACCGCCTCGGTCCGGATCCGCGCGCCAAGGTCGGTCAGCGCTCGCGACAGCCGGGCCAGATTCTCGCGGCTCGCTTCCGGGGTGACATCGATATCCCTAGTCGCAGGTATCGGCGCCTGCTGCGATCGCCGCGAACGCGCCGATGATGACATAGCGGACCTGGTGCCGGTTCAGCGCAGCGACAATGGCCGCAGGATTCAGGCTCGGCTCACCGGGCCCGTCCTGCCCGGTCAAGCCGCGCCCTCCACCGGCCGGGCCTCGCGCCACGCCTGAAGCTGGCGGTCGCGATGCTGCCGCTCGGCTTCGGAGCGGCCAGCTTCCAGGCCGGCCAGTATCTCGTCATGCGGATCGTAGGCGGCCAGGTGCAGCCTCAGGTCGAATCCCGCCGCGCGCAGCAGCCTGAGCAGCGTCGCTAGCGTGGGCTGCCGCTGATCACGCTCATAGGCAGAGACCATGGTGACCGGAACTGTGGCCCGCTCGGCGAGTTCCCGCTGGCTCATGCCGGCCTTCAGCCGGGCCAGTTGCAATAGCGCGGACGAGACAGACGGCAGCCCTGCAGCATCATCCAGCTGAGTCATAACACAATCGTATGATGCGCCGTGCGGGTCCAGGTCGGCAGCGGGAAGCATGAGCGGTCGGGCTTGCACCTTGCTCGGCAAGAGCCGACCTGTCATCGACGCTGCCGACATGCGGGCTCGCGGCCAGCTAGGGAAGAGCAGCCGGCGGGGCAAGTCAACGACGGCATCTGGCCCCTGGCAATGCGACCCGACCGCGGGACCTGCTCTAGAAGGCGATTTCATGACATGGCCGAGGGCCTGATGCAGCCAGACGAGGCTTTGCCCTGGTCGTCGTGAACCCGACGAGGCTCGGTGGCGCCTGGCTCCGGTGGTCGTCGGTTCCGGCCGACAAGCGCGGCGAATGCCGGATCCCACCGGGATACGCTTCTCGATCCTCCGGCGCAGCCATCTACCGCAGATAGGCAACCTACTGTCGTGCCTAATCGGCGTTCGGAGCTATTCTCGGCGGCGAAGCGGCAACGCTTTGTGATGGCTATGACAATGTGTCGCGCCCGATGAGTTAACATCGCTGGCTCGGAGGCGGCGCAAGGTTACAGCTGTGGCTTGCGCTGTCCGCCGATCCGGGATGCACTTATCTGGTGCGGCCTCGCAAGCGCCGGCAGACGGCGGAACCGGTCCTGGGAGCCCATGGCTAGGCCGTGATCGATCGGCTGCTGGCCACCTGGGCCGATCTCGAGCCGTGCGAGCATGACAAGGACGGCTTCGCGCTGCGGGAACTGCGCATCGCCCGGCGCGACCAAGAACAGCACGGCGAGGCCCGCCAGGTGCTCACCGAGAGCGCGAGGATCTTCGCCGAACTCGGAGATCAGCTCTGGCAGGCACGGGCATTGGCCAGCCTCCAGCCGCTAGACCAGCCATCCGAGCACGGCTTACCTGGTTGTTTCAGCCAGGCCTCGGCCCTGTGCCACCGGGAAGGCATCACCGACGCCGGGAAAGCCAGCTGGATACTGAGCGAATGGTGACCAGTCCCGGTCAGCAGATTGGACCGACACGGTACGAGCACATCCTCGCCGCCTCCACGGCTGACGGCGACCTGGGGCGGCGGCTGGCAGCCGCCAGCCGGGCAGCCCGCTCGGCCGTCCCGGCGGCCTCTGAGCATGAGCAGGCGATCCGCGATGTAGCAGCCGGCGTCGCCGCCCCGGCCCTGGCAGGCTGCGCCGCCTGGATGCTGCGCGAGGCGACCGCCCGGGGCGCGGCGCGGCTCTGTTTCCTGTCACGAGACGGGCAGGTGCTCTACGAGATGGCCCGGCGCCTGGCACCGTGCCTCGGGGTGAACCTGGACCTGGAATACGCCTACAGCAGCCGCCTCACCTGGAGCCTGGCCGCCACCAACCCCGGCCAGCTCCCGCAGGCGGCCTGGCTGTTCAACAGCTTCATCAAATCCAACGCCGCCGACCTCTGCGCCAGGCTCGGCCTGCCCGCCGACCAATGCCGCCACGAACTCCTCGCCGTCGGCGCCTCGCTCAACCCAGAGGTCAGGGCCGACGACCCCCGGCAAGCTAACGCGCTACGGCGCTTCCTCACCGCTCCCGCCGTGACCACCGCCACAGCCAGCCGCATCAGCGAAACCCGGCAGCTCGTCCTGGACTACGCCGCCCAGCACCAGCTCACCGGCCCGGCCACCGCCCTGGCCGACGCGGGCTGGACCGGCCGGATGATCGGATCCCTGATCCAGGTCTGCGAACAAGCAGGCATGCAGCGGCCGCACATCCTGCTCTGGGGCCACGAACCCCGCCCCGACGGCTGGACCGACCCCGACCACGTCGCCGCCTACATGTACAACACCGCCACCGGCCACGGCACCAACTGGCGCGTCCCCGACGCCCCGTTCCTGGTCGAGACCTTCTGCATGGCCGACCACGGCATCGCCAACCGATACGCTCGCACCCCGCCGGGCACGTCCAGCCAGTCCTCGCCACACCGGACAACACCCCCGCCCGCGCCCGGGGCCTGCCCATATACCGCGCCACCCTCTACGCATCCTGCGCCGCCCTCACCTCGCAAGGGCAAATCCCTAACACCGACATCAGGCCCGCAATCTGGCAGGTCATGAACGCCTTCTGGTGCCACCCCACCACCGCCGAAGCTCGCGCCTGGGGCAGCTACCCCTACGACAGCGACCCCGCAGGAACCGCCATCCGCCCGCTCGCCCGCCCTCTGACCATCGACCACGGCCACGCCAGCCGCGGCGACCGAGCCTGGATTCCCGGTTCCCTCGCCCTGTCCAGCCAGGCCGCGCGCCATGTTCCTGCGCCAGGCACCACACACCGACCTGCTCGGCACCCCCGCCACCGACTAACCACGCTTGCGGCTTGAGCCGGCCGACCCCACCAGCGCTTCTGACCTGTGGCTTGTCCATGACGACGACGAGGTGTCGTATTGATACGGCAACGCAGGCCGAGCGTTGAGGAGGCGGAGCAGCGGGCGAAGTTCATACATGGCTTATCGATCCGCAGCGGTCCGGTCCCGGTCTCTTCGCAGCAGCACGCGCTTCTGCTCGTGGACGCGGACTGCCAGCCGAGCGATGTAGGGCGTACCGCGCACGACCTCGACGTGTGCCGCCGGGTGCCGCACCCGGGAATTCTCCTGGAACACCTCGGTAAGCCGGTGCATGGTGGCCCGGCGTCCCGAAGTTCCTTTCCGCTGGGCGAGCAGAGTGCGGATCGCCAGGTCGGCATGGCTTCGCGGTCAGTCTCCCAGGCGTCACAGACCCTCAGCAGCCGGATCAGGCTTCATCCGGACGGCGTATAACGTGCTAACTGCTACGCGAGTCACCGCAGAGCAGTATCCATCCGGCCGACAGCGTTCATGCCGGCCCGATTCCGGCACGGGAAACGCTCACAGGTCACGTCGGCGCACCCAGATCAGTCGCTTCGGCGCGGTCCAGTGACCGGCAGGCGGTCGGGGGGCAGATTTGGGTGGGCAGATTTGTACATGCCATCACCGGATAAGATTTCGAAAACTAGCTCTGAAATGGGAGCCCCCTTACGGAATCGAACCGTAGACCTTCTCCTTACCATGGAGACGCTCTGCCGACTGAGCTAAGGGGGCATGTCTTAAGTTGTCCGACCTGGGGTTTCGTGCCTAATGACCCTCTGCCCGGTCTTGCACTGCGTTGGTACAGCGTCTAATCATACAAGTATGACGGAAGTCAACGCCCGCACCAGCCTAGGAAATCTTAGCGGATTGCTGACGTCCTGGCGTCTCCACCTGGAGGCCGCCAACCTGTCCCCCCGAACGATCCGCGCCTACACCGACGACGCCGCGCTCTTCGCCGCGTTCCTGGCCGGCAAGGGCATGCCCACCACGGCAGCCAGCATCCGCCGCGAGCACGTCGAGGCGTTCATCGTGGCCGAGCTTGAGCGAACCGCTCCCGCGTCCGCGGCAACCCGCTACCGCTCCCTGCAGCAACTCTTCAACTGGCTTGACGATGAGGGCGAGATCACCAGCTCACCTATGGCGAAGACGCGCCCTCCGAAGATCCCAGAGAAGCCAGTACCAGTGCTCCCTGACGACGACATACGGCGGCTGCTGGTGAGCTGCGCTGGCAAGGGCTTCCGCAGCCGACGCGACTGCGCGATCATCCGGCTGTTTCTCGACACGGGCATGCGGCTCGAAGGCATGGCGGGCCTGCGCTACAGCGCGGACGACCCGGAAGCGTCGGACGTGGACCTGCGATCCCGAGTCGTGCGGATCATCGCCAAAGGACGCCGTGAGCTAGTCTTGCCGGTCGGCGCGAAGACCGCTCGGGACATTGACCGCTACATACGCATCCGGGCCGGACACCCGCGTGCTTCGCTCCCCTGGCTCTGGCTAGGCCCGAAGGGCCGGCTGACCGCAAGCGGCGTGTACCAGATGATCAAGGAACGCGGCAGCACGGTCGGCCTGCCCAATCTGCACCCGCATCAGCTTCGGCATACGTTCTCCCATGACTGGCTAGCTAGCGGCGGCTCAGAAGGCGACCTGATGCGCCTCGCCGGGTGGAAGACGCGAGCCATGCTGACCCGCTACGCGGCCAGCGCGGCTGACGAGCGCGCACGGGACGCCCATCGCCGCCTATCTCCCGGCGACCGGTTCTAGCCTCGCGAACTATGCACCCTTGACCGCGCGACGCGGTCTGGCCGCGTACCCGTCTAGACTCAGGTCATACCCGCCACCTGTGCAGATGCAAGGCACGAAGGCCGACCAGATACGGGTGTTGAGACCTGCAGCAACTACAGACGGCATAGCCAACTGCTTTGCTTTCGATTTCTAGCCATAGTCGTGGTAGTCCAACCAGCCCGTTCCTTTGAGTAGTAGTCTGACCTATACATGCCGTAGCGTGGTTCGTAATGCAGTTCCTCCGTTGCGTATTCGTCCGAGGACTCGATCAAGATGGCTAAGCCGCCTCCCGACAATGCGAATCATCTTCGCGATGTCGACATTGAACCAGAAATTAACGGCGGGCTGTTCGACGGGTTTGAAGCATATAAAACACCGACCGAAGCCGATTACCAGCGCCTGCTTGCCGAAGGCATAGTCGTTCCTGACGCAAACGTGCTTCTCAATCTATATCGCTACAATGAACAAACCCGGAAAGCCCTGTTTGCCGTACTCCGAGAACTTGGAAACCGGCTGTGGATACCGAATCAGGTGATTGTCGAATTCTGGCGAAATCGAGAAACCGTCTTGCAGGATCCAAGAGCCACGACCGCTACGCTCAGAGAACTTGAAGGCCAGCGAGACAAAGCTATAAATACCTTCAGATCCTGGGCGAATCGTATTAATCTTCCCCGAGACAGAGGCGACGAACTCGCAGAAACACTGGGCAAGGCATTCGAGACAGTAAGCGACGGCGTCCGCGGGCTCGCCGATAACGACGCCTCCGACTTCGCAAGAGACACTAACAAGGATCCGGTACTTTTGAAGCTTGTACCAATACTCCGTGGACGAGTCGGGCCAGCGTTCGACAAGGCGTCACATGAGCAAGCTCTCGCCGAAGCCAGGTCACGCCTCGACGCAAAGAAAGCGCAGGATTCAAGGATGCCGCTAAGGAGCCAGATCTCGCTGCTGGGGATTGCCTCATCTGGCTTCAGACCATTCGCCATGCCAGTATCGTAAAGAAGGACGTTCTATTCGTCACTGGAGATGTCAAAGATGACTGGTGGCGGAGAGAGCACGGAGAGTCGCGGGGCCCCCTACCAGAGCTCGTGAACGAGATGCAGCAACAGGCATCTGTCCAACTGTACATGCTCAGAACTGAGAGCATGATCCTGCAAGCAAGGAGTGCTCTCCATATCGATATTAGTGACGAGTCAGTGGAAGACATTGGGAGAATAGATCAACTTACCGCGAGCCTAGAGCAACGCAGTGCTAGTGATCTTGAGTCTGTTCGTGCGAAGTGGGATGAGATTATAGAGGCAATTCGGGATCGCCGTAAAGTCGCCTGGATATTGCTGTCATCGACTATCCCTGTAGATCTAGACTCAGACGCGTTGACAGTTCAATTTCGCCGAGATCCGGATGCAAAAGGGTTCATCACGACCGGCTGTGATCGTGACCTACGCATAGTACTCGCGGAGATTACGCACCTGGTGCGCCGAATACGGGCTACCTCTCCCGAAGGCGTCATACATGAGAGCGAGCGCGAGAGCGAGCGCGGCGGCTCATTCACTGCTGGTGACCTTGTGAATCACGAAGGCTACGGACTCGGCAGAGTAATATCGGTTGAAGGCACAAATGACGACCCTGAGGTCAAAGTGGATTTCGGCAAAGAATACGGTATAAAGCATTTGCTCCTACGCTACGCACCGGTGCACCGACTCTGACGTTTGCGCGATTCAGGCCGCGCCACCCGAGGAGCGCGGCAACGCCTTCCTCTTCCCCAACCGGCCAGCTACCGCCAGACGAGCGCTATCGCCGAGCCGAACACACCAAACGCGCTTACATACTCTGCCTCGCCAAGAGAGCAGTCGCTGCCCGCAAAGCGGGTCAAACCGGGCCGACCGAGGCAACGGCCCGAGAGCGTCGACAACGCTCCTATGGGTCGTCTCGGTCGCTTCTTCTAGCTCCCGAAGGGAAGTCAGCAATTAGAATGGGGGTTCAGCGCTGAACCCACTCGGGCTCGAATCTGAGGCCCACGGGTCATCTTGCGTCTGGAGATTATTCCGCGGATTTCGCAATTCCACATAAGACTTAAACTGCTTAGCTAGCCCTGCGATCCAACCATCAAACTCTGCGGAAGTACGAGTATTTGGCGTCGCCTCCAAACGCGTGACGTCAAACTTGATTCCTTGTACAAGATCTTCGACTAGTTCTCGCATAGCTTGTACATCAGCGAGCGTGCCCATCCCAGGACCGATAAGTTGACGTCGACCAACCAGATTTCTAAGCTCATCAATGCCATCTCGTATCGCTCTTAGCTCAGGGTTGTCTGACGCAAACTGATCCAACGTTCGAGGCGCCGCAGCTTCCGAGACAATGGTACGTGGCTTATAGTCAGCAGACATGACTTCCTTGAGCGCATTCCTCAGATTGGTCTTTGCCTCTTCGGCCTGCTCCACCTAAGCGTGTCAGTGGCGTCACCCAACGCTATTATTCTCTCGTTCTTTGTGTCAAATGCGAGCGATTCAGCCCTATCGCAGAGAACAACGCAGGGCCGATCAAAGCTATGAGCAATGCCAAGCTCATAATAGACGTTAGGGTTACTTCCAGTAAGGTCCGCAATCACTACTGGCGACTCAACGAGAACCCTGATCATCTGAGCCGTGATCTGCCCTGGCGTTGGATCAAGGTCAGACCGATATGGCTCAAGTCCATTCTCTTCCAATGGAGGCGTAATTATGTACTTATAAATCCGATCTGCACGCTTTCGCTCCGGTGATCCATCAACTCCAAGCGGTGTGATCACGAATGCTTTCCTTGATTGTGTCATGGCACGCCATTGTAACGGAGCAAGAGGTCATTTATGGCTGAGATTGCCGCAGTCGCGACCTAGCTCACGTCTGCCACACCGTTCTTCGAATCTCTTGAGTGGTTTGATTCAAGTCACACTTACGACGTCGACGACGGACTGATTAGAGCGTCTAAGCCTGCGCACACCGATGCTGTGCTACCAGCGTTTTCGCAGGTCAACACAACGATTCGAACGGTATACTTACCATGGAGACGCTCTGCCGACTGAGCTAAGGGGGCGCGACGGGTAACGTACCCGCAAGATCCGGTGCCGACTACCTGGCGGTGCCGCCTACCTGGAACTCCGCACTGCCAGCCGTACTTCCGTGAGCCGCGCGATGACGCGAGCATACACGATCAGGGGCTGTCGTGCGCAGCCGACGGGTACGCCGCCCTGAACGCCTCCTCCACACTCCCCCAAACAGCCGACAGCGGATCGATCACGTCAAAATGCCCCGCACCCGGCAGCAGGGTGCACTCGCTCCCCGAATCCCCGGCTGCGCGCGCTCGCGCCGCGTAGTCGATGCTCATCTCGTGCGGGACGAGGTCGTCGGCCGTGCCGTGAACGAGCCGCACGGGCCGTCCAATCGGCAGCAGCCCGGCCGGATCGGCCGCGGCGTACCGATCGGGATAGCGCTCTGGCCCGCCGCCCATCAGCGCACCGGCCGCCTGCTGGCCCAGCGCCAGCTGATGGCAGGCCGCTAGGTCGCTCACGGCCGCGAGAGCGACAACGCCGCAACCAGCCATGACCGCTGGCTGTCGCCACGGCGATCCGGCGGGCAGCCTGTGCCTGCTCGCCGCCCACAGAGCCAGGTGACCACCCGCCGAATGTCCGGCCAGCACCACCCGCCCTGGCTCGATGAGCCCGCCAACGGCCGCATCGACCAGCCCCGGCAACCGGTCCACAGCCATCGCGACGTCATCAAACGTGCCCGGCCAGCCACCGCCCGGCTGGCCACTTCTACGGTATTCCGGGGCACTGACAACGAACCCGGCCTCAGCCAGCGCCTCCGCCAGCGGCGCCGTGTGCTCGCGACCGTACTGTGCTCTCCAGAAACCGCCATGCAGAAATATGGCGAACAAAGCGCGGCCGCCAATGCCGGCCCTCTGAACTGCCGCTGGTGACGGTAGGTGAACATCTGCTACCTGGTTGGCGTCGTCACCGTAGCGGAGCGTCAGATCCGGCGGCCTCGCCGATCGGACGAGGACGTTGCGCTGGTCGGACATCCTTGGGCGCTCATGCCGTTTGCTCATCTCACCGCCATCACTCCACGCCTTGCGATAATGACTTTGGATTGGGGGATAGGAATCCTCATAGTCGGCATGGGTAATATGAAGGTCAAGACGGCGGGACGAGCGCCGGCAGAACGAGCGCCGGCGGAACACGCGCTGACAGAGACGATCATCGGAGTGCTACGGTGCCGGTCAGGATCGTGCGGGTTGGGCAGGTAGCCGTCGCCGCAGGTACCGGCTTGTTCCTGCTGTCCGGACCGGCGGTCGCGCCTGTGCTGGCTGACCCAACCTTGCCGCTCGGGAACCTATGCGGGTCCGCTTCGACGACCGCCATGAGCGCCAGCCTAATCTCGGACTCTGGACCATCGGCAAGCGCGAGCGCCAGTTCGCCGGTGGGCGCGACGGGTAGTTCGAGCCCCTCGCAGAGCCCGAGCCCTGCGGGCAGTTCAAGCCCATCTCGGAGCCCGAGCCCGACCGGCAGCCCCAGCACAACCGGCAGCCCGAGCCCGACCGGCAGCCCCAGCACAACCGGCAGCCCGAGCCCGACCGGCAGCCCGAGCCCGACCGGCAGCCCCAGCCCGACCAAGAGCACCAGCCCATCCCCGTCCAAGACCAGCCCATCCCCGTCCAAGAGCCCGAGTTCCTCGCCGACGCCGTCCAAATCCCCGAGCCCGTCGAAGTCGCCTACTCCGACGCCAAAGCCCGGCAGCCTGTGCATATCAGCTTCGCTGGTGCAACGCGACTCCAAGGTTCTCCCTCGCGGTACCGTCACGTACTCGATCTGGGTTTGGAGCACCATCAAGTCGCGGCATGTCACGGCCAGCGTGTCGGCCAATGGGCGAGCGACCTTTAAGCCTGCGTTCGCGCTGTGCCCGACTGTTCGCGGGACGACTTGCCACGTCGGCTCGCTGCCCGCGTTCCAGGCGCTTGAGTTGCTGGTGACTGACTACATCGGCAGGAAAGCGCACCCAGGCGAGCCGATTGGCCTGACGGTAATCGTGCAGGGCGTGGCCCAGTCGCCGGCAGGCGCACCGCTTTCTCCGGCCGAAGCCGCCGTCTCGACGGTACTCGGCCAGCCGAGTTCACCGACTCCTCCGCCGGGCACAGGCCCGACGTTCCCGACCTCGGCTCCGGGGCTGCCAGGCACGACAGTTTCCCCGGGCAGCATCTCAAGTTTGTTTCCGACGATCAGCCCCACCACGACTCCTCCTTCGACCGGCACGACTCACCCATCGAAGCGCAAGGTGACAAGGGCGACCTCGACTGCATCCTCGCTGCCGCTCGATTCACGCCTCATCGGCGGGCAACTGGCCGGGCTGGCCGTTCTCGTGGCAGCGGTCACAATGGTGATGGCCAGACTCTCGCTGCGCACCCCGCAGCTTGCTCAGTCAGGCCAAGTCTCGCCTGTCGAACCGCTCCCCCCGGTCAAGACCATGGACGCACCCGAAGTGCCGGAGCCACCCGTCACGCCGCCCACCGCGGAGACGGCCGACGCCGCGGAAGCGCCTTCGTCCGGCGAATGACGCCGGGCAACGCATCGAACCAGCCAACGATCTACTTTTCTGGTCGCCTGCCAGTGATACCCCACTCAAGCTGCTCAAGCGGATCAGGATCTGTGCCACCTAGGTCGACCCAGGTCAGACCATCGAGAAATACCGGCAACTCTGGGCACTCGACACCCGGCAACAGCACCGGAATCACCGGGCAACCGCGCTTGTCGAACTGCCTCAGGAACGCCTCGACTTCGTGATTCTGCCAAGGTCCGACCGTCGCGCCAACGATCACCACCGCTGCCGGGATGCTCTGGATCTGGCGTTCGAGCGCTCCCTGCCATGGAAGTCCTGGCCGTAGCTCACGCTCATCTAGCCACGGCCTGAGCCCTCGTTCTTGAAGCCGCTTCGCGAGTTCCCGCACTGCGGGTTTGTCGACCACATTGTGGCAGAGGAACACATCGAACCCCTCCACCTCTTCCTTGCCTCGCAGCATCGTCGATGCGGCCGCGGATTCGCGGCCACGATCGGCTGACGCGTCCATTGCCGCGGTTACTTGGTCGGTGCCGACGGCGGCGTCGTAGTCGTCCCTGAGCGAGACCCGGTTCTCGCAGACCGGGCAGAGTATGGTGTCCCGGCCTTGCTGACGGACCTGATGGACCTGTTCGGACGAGAAGGCTGCCTTATCGTCCGGACAGCTGTACTGCCGCTCCCTGGTGACAGTGCCAGGCGCGGCCCGCCGTTCCAGGTGCGTATGAACGAAACGCTCAAACTGCATCCGCAGGACAGAAGGCACGCCGTCATACCCGATCCTGAGTTCTGCCTTGCCCTCACCGTCAGACTTCAGGAATATCGTGGACTCACCGACTTCTGCGGCGAACTTGGCCGCCGACTGCCACGTGGCTACTCGCGTGAAGGCATTGCTGCGCGTCAGCCGGACGATCAGGGTCGCATAGACATTCGCTACCGGGCCCTCGAACCGAAACACCACGCCGTCGGCTTTCGGCGCTTCAGACGGCGGGAGATCGCGTCGGTAAGCCGACGGGAAGACAAGCAGCACGCCATCCTCGGTCGCCTCGCGGAGCACAAGCTCATGCTGAATGAGCTCCTCAAGGGTGGCGAAGACAAGTAGCCGTTCCAGCCGGTCACCCTGCACTCGTTGCTCGGATGGGACCGGAAAGTCCAGGTCGATGACCTTGGATTCCATGATGCTGCCAAGTCCGTCTGGCTCATCCCTGGCCGCGTGGACCATCGCGCTCGCATACGCGTCGAGCAACTCGGGCTGAAGCAAAATGTAGTCCCAGAACTTGAGTCGCTGCACCAGACCGGCGGATTCCAGGCGCGCTACGCATCCCTCGAAAACCGCGGTAAGTCCTGCGGCTGAGCCTTTGAGCGCGTCCACATCGGCTGAATCGGGAATCTGCAGTTCAGATTTCAATAGCTGCAGAGCGTCAGGCACGGTTGCTTGGAAGTCGCGGCATAGCTCATCCAGAGGCGCTAGCAAATTGCGTTTCTGATCAACTACAAACTTCTTAACAGCGGCGAAAAGGACCGTAGAAGTGATCTTTGGGATACGTTCCCAGTCGATGGCTGCCAGCATCCGCGAGCGGAGATGGTCAATGCCTGTCCCATCCCTGGCGCTGGTCTTGAACCATTCATCTAGCTCGAAGTCCTTGATGACCTCCTGGACTCGCTCGGTCGAGACCGTGACGCCGCCGCGGTCGACCCGAGCCGCGACGAGAAAGGCGGTCAGCCCGCCGTCGCTGACCGGATGAGCGTGCCTAACCGCCCTGGCCCAGTACCGCACGCCGACCAACGGCGCGGTTTCATTGCTAGAGTCGAACAAGATCAGCGCGAGAACCGCTCCGCCAAGGTGCAACTGATGCACTATCCGATAACCCGGCTGTCCGGCGAGATCCCAGAGCAAGATCTCCCTTTCGCCATCAGAGACCGGTTCTTCGGTCATCGGCAACCGAAAGATCCGGCGTGCGTGAGTCGACTCGGTTGGGCGAAACTGTTCGCCGGCGACCACCATTGCGAGGGCAGACTTACCGACTCCAGAGTCACCGACCAGCAGCACCTTCGCGTTCGCATAAGTTGTTGTCTTCGCCGGGGTGCTGGCAGTCCGATGCCAGTCGCTAACGAAGGCCAGATCAGTCGCTCCGGCGTCGACGAGCGCGAGCAGACCATCGACGGCACTGATCGCGAGCCTGGTGAAGTGCGCCGCGACGCTCCGCGACGGCGGATCCCGATACCACAACTGAACAGGACTGTCGATCAAGGACCAGACGAACAGCTCTCCTTTCGCCGACCAGAGAAGTGCCGTACCCCGTTCACGGACGAAGACCATTCCTGCCGCCGGGATCGTCTCGACAACAGTCGATGACTCAGAACCATCCGGGCGCCACAGTTGCAAGGTCGCATCTTCGGACGCTGAGACGATTCGGTCGTCATCCATCCAGTCAAGCCCGGTGACAGTCAGCGAATGATTGTCGAACTTTCCGATCTTCTGCCCATTGGCGGTGTCGATCAGCCATACCGTCGACGTCCCCGTCGTGCAGGCGAGCAGTCTCCCATCGGGCGACCAAGCCAGGTTCACTCCATCGGAGCGGTTGGTCGACATCCTGTTACTGGCCAGCACGCACTCCCACTCGACCTTGTGTCCTGGCTGGATCAAGGCCAGCGTCATCTTGCCATGTAACGAGGGCGATACAGTGACAATCCTGTCGCCATCCGGCGCAAATGCCATCGCGCTGGCTATCCCGAGCGTATCCATGGGCAATTCAGCATCCACCGATGGCGTCGCGGCAAGTAGGTCGAGCAAACGACCTTTACCGTCGTCGTCGCGGAAGGCAAACTTGTCACCGTTTGGCGACCATGCCAGTCCCGGAGATAACGCGCAACCCAGCTGAAACAGAGGCGCACCCAGCGAGCGGACGAGTATCGGATAAACGCTGAGTCGTTGTCCTACAGAGAGAGCCAAGCTATCCGCACGAGGTGACAAGGCGACGTTGACCGGCTGGTCCCGTCGTGTCGGCCAGGATTCAACCAGCCGCACCTGACCAGTTGACCAAGGTCGATGACGCTGCTGGATGCTTGCCACGGACATCGGCCTCCTTTCGCGACTCCTAAGGGCGATTATCCGCTCTGATTCGGTCCGCGCCAGTCCCTGAGTCGAATCTGTGCCCGGCATAGCCGCCGGAATGTGAGAGTCATCCTCCAATCTGGCGTTCGGGATCAGCTGCCACCCACAATTGCTCGAACTTATCCTCTAGATCATGGACCCGTTTCGGCATGGGCGCCAGCAGGGTTCGCACGATCGCGGGCCTAGTCCCTCCCGCGTTGAACGTCGTGGCCGGTGTGATCTCATAACTTACGGCGCCGTCAAAGATTATGAAGTCGAAGATCATCGATGTGAGCCAGTCGGGAATGAGCTGGTGGTCTAGCATCCGAACGTCTACGCCCACATCGCGCTGCATCTGCGTTATATTCATAAATGTCTCATCACGTGCCAGATCTGCATTTTCAAAGACGAAAATACGCCGGATCAAGACATGACGTGCTATCGCTGCGCGCTGCAATTCCATGTAACGAGTGCCAAGATCGCTCGTCCATAATCCGCCATCGAAGCCACGCATACCGGCATCGACCGTAGACAATGAAATGGCGTCAATCGAACGCTGAGCTTCTCCCGCAAGTCCGAGCAGCCAGTCTCTGTCCTCGCCGTCATAGACGATCTCGCTGCCACCTGGCAGCTTTCCGACGAACCAGGTCAGCCGCTGGATCTCCCTTCGTGCCAAGCGCTGCAGCAGTGGACTGACATTCGCGTCGGCCGCTCCGGCCGATTGAAGAAAGTCTGTCAGCAGCGGCGCGCCAAGGACCGACCTTTCTAACAGGCCAGACAGCTCATTCGATTTGCCAATTTGGCTGAATCCATTGTTAATGCGGTCTTCCAGTCCTACAAGCCGAACCTCCAGGTCGATCAGAAAAAGAACAAGCATGAATCCCAGGATCACCAGAGCGCCTAGCGCAAGCGCATAAGAACCCGACAGCCCACTTACCTTGGACGATATGATCGTTATCAACCCGAGCAGGAGCGGCAGTCCGATCTTGGAGATGAGGCCCAGGGCGACGGCTCGTCCCATGCGGTTTGGCGTCATGCAGGCTCCAGTCTCTCTGTCGCTCAGCAAGCGGTCGCAACGCCTCGACAAGATTCGTGGTCACCTGAGCCGCCGGCCTCCGGGTACGGAGAACCTCTGCCCGCGATTCGCGTGTCGCTGTCAGACGTTATCCTTCTGTTGTGATCTCATCGTACAATCGGCTTTCGCGCAATGGTATCTGCGCCGAGGGCAATTGTAGGAGTATTCCAGTCGGCGGACTCATCTGACATGTCTCATAGCTTCCGGCCGACACTTTCTAAGTGGCTAACAGCCACTTGGCCGCGCGCTACTTGGCCGAGTGCTCCACCTGCGGGCGCATCGACCGCATCTCGTTGGCGAGACCATTAGCGTCGAGCGTGGCCGAAACAACCACGCCGAACGTGTCACTGTCAGCCCAGGCGCATTCGGCTGGACCGCCGTTCGAACCGGGGGCACAGGCGGCTTGCCCGCCGCCGCGGCCCGGACTCGTGATGAACGAGCCGTGCAACTGGGTCATGAAGCCGCCAATGAAGCCGCTGGCCGAACCGCCTCCGGTCAGATTGCCGCCAATAAAGACGACGATCTGCGGACCCTGACTGGTGCCGGGACCGGTGGTCTGCTCGTATACGGCCGCCACGACGTTCTTCACCTCGCCAGCCGCGCCGGCGACGATCTTGTTCCTCAGCCCTCTCGCGGTAGAACTGTCGACGGCCGACTCCTTCGCGAACGCGCCTAGCTGTGACGGCGTCGACACGACGTGCGCCGGTTTCGGAGCAAGCAACAGGTAGGCAGCCACGGCCACCACGGCCAAGATCAGGCAGCCGCTCACGATCATGACCCGGCGCGGCAACCGCCGTACCGACGTGACCTCTGGTCGAAGGCCGCTCGCCTGACTGCGAGTCGACGCGGGACGCGGCCTCGCGACACCAGGGGGCTTCTTCTTGCCGACCGACTTCGGGGCGCCGCGGGGCTTCTTCGAAGCTGGCTTCTTTTTCGGCCGCCGGGTAGCCACCGAGCCGGCCGCTTTGACCGCGGCGGCGGACCGACCGGCATCCCCCGATTGCGGGCCACGCAGCGCCTTCGCGCCTTCGGCGAGGTCGGTGCCGCTGAAGTCTGAGTCACTGGGCTCATCGATACGCCGCCGGGTACCGCTCGTCGACCGGCCCGGCGCGCTGTCAATGACCGATCTGGCCGGGCCACCGGCCGGGTGGCTGTCCGTCGCCGTCGCCCAGTCATCGTCGGACCGCAGCGGTCCATCCCTATCCGGCCGGCCCGCGGAGCCAGACCGGCCCCCGAGACCAGGCCGGCGCACGAGGCCAGGGCGGTCCGCGAAACCAGGCCGATCCGGAACCTCCACCCGACCAGCCGGCCCACGCCGACCCGGCACCTCCGCCCGACCCGGCACCTCCGCCCGATCCAGCACCTCCGCCCGATCCAGGAACTCCGCCCGGTCCGGCAGCGCCGACCGGCCGACCGGCTCTGACCGCCGGCGAAGTCCGGGCGCCATCGTCTGCTGCGGATCGGTGTCATCGGCTGCCGCAGCCGACAACCGCCCGGCAGGCGGCGCAGGAAGAGACGGCAACCGCCCGGCAGGCGGCGCAGGAGGAGACGGCGCCCGCCCGGCAAGCGGATCCGCTTCGCGTCCGGCCCACGCGGCTGGCGCAGGATACTCACCGGTGTCCTGGCGCATCCGACGACCTAGCGCCCGGCCCACCGGGCCGGTGTCATCCGGCGGATACAGCGGCCTTTTATATTCCTGAGAGTCCAGCCAGGGCTCGGCGCTCAGCGCGGGCGGGAGCAGCGCGGGCGGGACCGGCGCGGGCGGGACCGGCGCACGCCGGCTCGCCGGCGGGATCGACGCGGGAAAGACCTGGTCGGGTTCCAGCCCGTCGTAGAGCGGCCGGGCGTAATCGTTAACCGCCTTCGCGACCGGCGGAATCTTCTGGCCCGCCAGCCCGTCCCGCCTCGAGACCAATCCCGCACGGACGTCTCGGGTGGGTTGCTGCGGCCGGGCGGGTTCGGCCCGCAGGGCAGCCGGTCTGGGGTCGGGCCTGTTCTCCTGCCGATCTCTGCGGAACCGACCCCCCGAACGGGCCGCCGGCTGGCTCGTCTGCCCAGATGAGGGTGCCGGCCGTCCTTCGCCCAGGTACTTGATCCAGTCGTAGTCCTCGTCCCCCGCTTCGGCTCCTAGCCCCGGCCCAGGTCCCTGACCGCGATCGCCCGACCGCCGGTCTCGCCCTCGCCGGGCCGACTGACCATCCCGGCCATCCCGGCCATCCCGGCCACCCCGGCCATCCCCGCCTTCCCGGCCGCCCCGGCCACGGTCCTGACCAGGGTCCGAACCCCGATCCCCGACCCGCCCGGCGCCCGGTCGTTCCTCGGCCGCCCATGCCGCGGTGAAGTCTTGCCCGCCCGGCCCGCCAGAACCGCGCTCCGGCGGCGGTGGCGGGTAGCTGCCGCTCACACTACGTCCAGAACCAACGCCCGTATCGAAGCGCCGGTCATCGTCGGCACCATAGTCATCGAACCCGGGGTCGAAACCCCCCGGCCCGTAGTCGCCGTCGGTCCGTCCTCTGCTCATGCGACGCGATTCCCCTGACAATGGACCACGATGGCGCTCGGTCACGCCGAGATGCACCCCACACAAACCGCGCGGAGATTTTCTACATCATGCGTCATGTTCCGCACCGCCGCTACACGATCGGACGGGCTCGGCCCCCCGGGCAGCCGACCGCAGGCCAGCCGGTAAATCGCGAAAAACAGGCTTGCGGTCCAGGTTAGGTGGGATGCACGATCGGTGTAGCGCCGACAATTTGAGGAGCAAAGCCTGTGGAAGGTCTCTCCGTCCCAGTTGCCGGACCTTCTGTGATCTTTCCTCGTGGCTACCTCTGGGCCGTGCCGGTCTGGTTCGCCGTGGCGTTTTGCGGGCTGGCGCTGACCCACCGCTGGCCGCTGTGGGTGCGGGCCGACTTGGCCGGTGGACTCCTCATCTCCATGGTGATCGTCCTGGCTGCGGTCAGCAGCTTGAGCTTCCGTGCGTTTTCCGCCGACCAGGCTGGCGTCCGGCTTGGCCTGCCGGCCTCGACAAAGCGCCGGGGCCGCAACCGCCGCGCGATCAGACACATTCCGTGGCAGCAGATCGAGCGGGTCAGGATCGCCGCCCGACCTTACGGCGTCCGCCTCGAAGTCATCCTCGGCCCGAACGCGACGCTCGCCGTCCGCGGCTACCAGTCCTCTCCCGCCGTGGCGTTCATCAACCGGATCTTGCTGCTGATCCCGTTCTGGTATCTGGTGCTGCCGACCGGGTTGACCACCCCGCTCGACGGGCCTGCCAGATACCGGGCCGCGCTGCGCGGCGTGAACGTCGAACAGATGCGCCGGGTCTTGCGCACGCTCGCGCCGCCGGAAGTGGCGATCGCGGTGTTGGTGCGCCGCAGGCAGTCCGTATCATCGGCCAGAGCGGCGAGCGACCGGGCCTAGCTCACTGACCCGGAGCGAGATCGGCCTCGGGACGCCCCATCGCGCCGCAGCATTTTTCAGCCAGTGAATTGAGAGGCGTGGACCCGATGGCACATGAGGTGACGGGCGTCATCGCCCGCGGCAAAGGCGCTCCGGTCGAGCTCACCACGATCGGAGTTCCCGATCCAGGGCCGGGCGAGGCGCTGGTGGGGATCCAGGCCTGCGGTGTCTGCCACACGGACCTGCATTACCGCGAAGGCGGTATCGGCGAGGACTTCCCGTACCTGCTCGGGCACGAGGCGGCCGGCGTCGTCGAGGCGGTCGGCGAGGGCGTCACCGGGCTGGCGCCGGGCGACTTCGTGATCCTCAACTGGCGCGCGGTCTGCGGGCAGTGCCGAGCGTGCCGGCGTGGTCGCCCCTGGTACTGCTTCGCCACGCACAACGCCAAGCAGAAGATGACCCTCGCCGACGGCACCGAACTGTCACCCGCGCTGGGCATCGGAGCGTTCGCGGCCAAGACTCTGGTCGCCGCCGGGCAGTGCACCAAGGTCAGCTCGAAGGTCAAGCCCGAGGTCGCCGGGCTGCTTGGGTGCGGCGTGATGGCCGGTCTCGGCGCCGCGCTGAACACCGGTGAGGTCAGCCGCGGCGACTCGGTCGCGGTCATCGGCTGCGGCGGTGTCGGCTGCGCCGCCATCCTGGGAGCCAAGCTGGCCGGAGCGAGGAAGATCATCGGCGTCGACATCGACGACCGCAAGCTCGAGTGGGCCCGCGAACTCGGCGCGACCGATGTGATCAACTCGACCAAGACCGACCCGGTCGAGCAGATCAGGGAACTGACCGAGGGCAACGGCGCCGACGTGGTGATCGAGGCGGTCGGGCGGCCCGAGACGTACAAGCAGGCGTTCTACGGCCGCGACCTAGCCGGGACCGTCGTGCTCGTCGGCGTGCCGACGCCCGAGATGGAGCTCAACCTCCCGTTGCTCGACGTGTTCGGACGCGGCGGCCGGCTCAAGTCATCCTGGTACGGCGACTGCCTGCCCGACCGCGACTTCCCGATGCTGATAGACCTGCACTTGCAGGGGCGGCTGCCGCTGGAGAAGTTCGTCTCGGAAACCATCGGCCTTGGCGACGTCGAAGAGGCGTTCGCCAAGATGGGCCGAGGCGAAGTCCTCCGCAGCGTAGTCCTCTTCTAGGCAGAAAGAATTGCCGGGGTTGGCTCCCCCCACCCGGATCGCGATGTGGTCCGGGCCGAGGACGCTGTCCACGGCCCTGATGCGGTCATTCGAGAACCGGGCCGACGCGGTCGTGGTCGACGAGCCGTTGTACGGCTACTACCTGGCCGCGACCGGCATCGACCACCCGGGGCGAAACCAGATCGTCACCTCGATGCCGACCTCCTGGACTGACGTGGTGCGGGAGCTCACCTCCGGCGAGCTCCCGCCGGGCAAAGCCGTGTTCTACCAGAAACACATGGCTCATCACCTGCTCCCTGAGATCGACCCCGGCGCGCTCTCCGGCCTGCGGCACGCGTTCCTGATCAGGGATCCGCGGCGGCTGCTGGCCTCCTACGCCAAGGTCAGGCACACCCCAACGCTCGCCGATCTTGGCCTTAAGCAACAGATTGAGATCTTCCGCCGATTCGGCGGGCCGGTCATCGACGCCGCTGACATCGCGGCTTCGCCGCGGCCCGTCCTTGAGGCGCTGTGTGGCGCGCTGGCGATCCCGTTCGACGAGGCAATGCTGTCCTGGCCACCGGGTCCGCGGCCGACCGACGGCGTCTGGGCGAAGTACTGGTACGCCAATGTCTGGGCGTCGACTGGCTTCTCGGAACGCCGGAATCCGGGCGACCGCTCCGAACCCGCCCTGCTGCCGCCCGAGCTTGAATCGCTGGCTGCGCGATGCGAACATTTCTACGACGAAATGGCGGTACACCGACTAACTCCCAGCTAACTAGATAAAGGCGTGCCATGCAGCGCAGCACTGTGAAATCAGTCCTCATCGGCGTCAGTGCGGCTGCGGCCGTCATCGCTATCACCGGCCCCGCGTCCGGCACCGGAGTCGGCGCGGTCTTCAAACCTCGGCCGGACCAACAAGCTACGAACTGCGACTTCGATGCTTCGGCGATTATCGGACCAGGTGTTACCGGACCGTGACAATAAGCATTTTCGCTCAATTTCGTCCCCGCTAGTCACCGTAGCGAGATGCACTTATATTCCAGTCCCTGAGTGGTACATTGCTGGCGGCAATTACGCCTTCCGAATCACACCACAGGGGGAGTGTGTTATATGCGTGTGCGATTCTCGAAAATGACGATGCGAGCGGGCGTTCTGACGGTGGGGGCCGTGACGGTCGCTGGCTTGTCCCTGGCTCCGGCGCAGGCTTCGCCGGCCAGCGTGATACCGGTACCCTGCAGCGCGGCCGCGCTGGCCGAGGCTGTCGCACTGGCGCCGAGTGGCTCGACGCTGCTGCTCACGCCGGGCTGCACGTATGTGCTTCACGAGGGACTGCCGACGATCTACCGCAGCCTGATCATCGTCGGCGGACCTTCCACGATCGAGCGCAGCTACGCCGAGGAGACGCCGAGCTTCTCGATCCTGAGCGTCGGCTCGGGCGGCGACGTCGTCGTCCGGGACGTCAATTTCACCAATGGCCTTAGCAGCGAGGACGGTGTCGACGGCGGGGCCATCTACAACCACAACGGCGTGGTGATCGTGGATGGCGGCGTGTTCAGCTCCAACGTCGCGCAAGACGGTGGCGGTGCGATTTACAGCAACGACATACTTCATGTCACCGGCGCGCTGTTCAACCACAACCACGCCGGCTACGGTGGCGCGATCGACAACGCCGGCGCCGCGTGGATCACCGACAACCGTTTCACCGATAACTCGGCGGGCAAGGACGGCGGCGCGATCGAGAGCACCGGCACCACGCACGTCGATCTGGGTGCGTTCGCCCGCAACGGCGCCACCTATGGCGGCGGGGCCTCCAGCGACGACGGCACGCTGACGATCGATAGCAGCGAGTTCACCCACAACGGCGCTGAGTACGGCGGCGGCGCCTACAACGATTCTCATCTCGACCTGGCTGGCGACACCTTCGACAGTAACGACGCGTACGAAGGTGGCGGGATCTACAACGAAAACGTCATGTCGCTGACCGGCAGCACCTTCTCCGGGAACGCGGCGGTCTACGGCGGCGGCCTCTATAACGAGGACACCGGCACGCTGGCGCGCGACCTGTTCGAGACCAACACCGCCTCCCTCGACGGCGGCGGCATCTACAACGAGTACCAGATCACCATCTCGGACACCAAGCTCCACAACAACCACGCTGACCGTGACGGCGGCGGCCTGTACAACGAAGAGTTCGCCACGATCAACGGCAGCCAGATCTACTTCAACAGCGCCGGAAACACCGGCGGCGGGATCTACAACGACGGCAGCACGGCGTTGAACCACTCTCATGTGTATGAGAACAAGCCGAACAACTGCGCCCCGCTTGGCAGCGTGGCCGGCTGCCTCGGCTGAGCTGGGGTGCTGACCGCTACGTCGTCCCTGAGTTGCTGCTGACTGCCTTCTTGAACCGCAACGCCGGCCCGCTGTTGTGGTTGGAGCAACAACTCAGGGACGACGTAGCGGGTTCGATCCTGGCCGTCGGCAGCAACGTCGGGACGACGTTGCTGTCACTCACTTCACAAGGACTGCCCGGAGGCGGTGGTGCCGGCGCCGAATGCCCGGTTACCCAGCGGCGGCAAGCCCTTATTTCGCATAAAGAATTGAGTCGGCTAAACAGGCGGTAGGTAGCATTACACGGAAACATTAGCGCAATAAGGTCGAATGCTATTTCCGACCCTGCGAATGCGGCTGACTTGATAAATTGCAGACGGGGTTTCTCCGGTACCTTTTCGTAGCTCACCCAGAGGGAGCGTGAGTCGATGCCTGCGCGGTTCGGCAAGAAGGCAATACGCGCCGTCGTGATAGCCGCGGCCTCGTCCACGGTGCTGGGATTCGCCCCCGCCATCGCCGCGCTGCCTGGCGCGATCATCGCGGCCCCTGGCGTCATCGACGTACCGTGCAGCACGGCCGCGCTGCTCTCGGCCATAGCCCTGGCGCCAGGCGAAGCCATCCTTCAGCTGGCGACGATGTGCACCTACACGCTGGTCAAGGGCCTCACGATCAACGACGCGCTGGTCTTCCGGGGCCCGGCCACGTTCGCGCGCAGTTCGGCGGGCGGCACGCCACGCTTCTCGATCATCACCGTCGGCGCGACCGGAGACGTTGTCACCGAGAACGTCAGCTTCGCAAACGGCATGGCTAGCGCGGACGCCGTCGACGGCGGCGCTATCAACAACGCAGGCCAGCTCTGGGTCAACTCGGGCGTCTTCAGCGGCAACGGCACACAAGCCTATGGCGGGGCGATCTATAACACTGGTCAGCTCACTGTTAACGACACCGAGTTCACCGGGAATTTCGCGGGATACGGCGGGGCTATCGCGAACTTCGGCACGGCAAGCGTCACTAAAGGCCAGTTCTCCAGCAATAGAGCAGCCCATTCTGGCGGCGCGGCCTACGACCACGGCATCGCCGACGTCGAGTCGTCCACGTTCACCGACAACAGCGCGCTTAAGGGCGGTGCGGCCTACGACCGCAGCGGCACGCTGACGTTGGACGGGACCACGTTCTCCGGCAATGGGGCCCGCTACGGCGGCGCGGTAGGAAACGAGCACGGGATCCGGCTTAGCCAGGACTCGTTCGACTCCAACGGCAGCTACGACACCTACAAAGGCGGTGCGGTCTACAACGACGGCAACGCCACAATGACCGACAGCACCCTTTCGGGCAACCACGCGAAGGCTGGCGGCGGCTTTTACAACGACGCTACAGCGACGCTCACAGGCGACACGGTCGATGCGAACATGACCGCTGGCGATGGCGGCGGGATCTACAACTTCGACCAGCTAACGGTCTCCGACGCCAAGATTCACGGAAACCACGCGGGACTCGACGGCGGAGGCCTGCTGAACGGCGGCTTCGCCAGGATCTCGGGCAGTCAGATCTACCTCAACGACGCCGGGATCGGGGGCGGCGGCATTCACGATTACTACAAACTGACGCTGACGAAGACCAGCCTGTCCAACAACGCGCCAGACAACTGCGAATCACGCCTCGGCGCCGCGGGCTGCGTCCGCTAGGGCTCCCGTTAGCATCGAGACGGGAAAGGAGCCGTCCGATGCTGCAGCAGTTTGACGAGCGGAACCGGGACCTGGTCGTGAACGTCGGCGGGAGGCTGACCCACCGCGACGAGGCGGGGGTCAGTCCGTTCGACTCGGCCGTCCAGGGCGGCGACGCGGTGTGGGAGGGGTTGCGGCTGCACAATGGCCGCATCTTCCGGCTGACCGAGCATCTGGCCCGGCTGCGCCGGTCGGCGAAAGCTCTAGCGTTCGAGTCAGTCCCCTCGAACGCGGAGATCATCGCCGAGATCAGCCGGACGCTGGCGGCCAACGAGATGACCGACGGCGTGCACATCAGGCTGACGCTCACCAGGGGCGTGAAGATCACCAGCGGCATGGACCCGAGGCTCAACCAGGCCGGGCCGACGCTCATCGTCCTACCCGAGTTCAAGGCGCCGGTCTACGACGCGACCGGGATTACTCTGATCACCTCGAGCCAGCGGCGGCCGCCACCAGACAGCCTGGACCCGAAGATTCACCACAACAACCTGCTGCCATCGATCCTGGCCAAGATCGAGGCCAACGTGGCCGGGGCCGACGACGCGCTGATGCTCGACCAGCGCGGGTTCGTGGCCGAGACTAACGCGACCAACGCGTTCTGCGTGACAGCGGGAGTGCTCGGGACGCCGACGGCCGCCGCCTGCCCAGAGGGAATCACCCGCGCGGCCGTGCTCGAACTAGCTGCCGCGGCCGGGATCGAATGCGTCCAGGCCGATTACTCGCTGACCCAGTTCTACACGGCCGACGAGGTGTTCGTCACCGGCACGATGGGCGGAATCGCCCCAGTCGTCACGATCGACGGCCGGGTCATCGGCACCGGCCGACCGGGCCCGCTCACTCGCAGGCTGACCGAGATGCTCGCCGAGCTCACCGCCACGACCGGCACCCCGGTCTGCGAGGGCGCCGCTCTTAGGAGTTAGCCGCGGGTTAGCGGCCTAGCGGCCCGCGAGCGCCGCGCGGAGCGCGAGCACCCGTTCGACGGCTGCCTTGAACGCGGTCGCGCTGAGCGAGTGGTGGTTGTAGTCGAACTCGAGTGAGTTCAGGGAGGCCAGGCCCTCTCGGTAGTTGCCTTCGGCGTCGAGCAGCAGGTCCATGCCTGCCCGGGCGGCCAGCGTGGATCGGTGCGCGATCGACCCGAACGACCGGAGCGCACCCGCCTCCAGCGCGTCGGTGATCGTCACGCCAGCGAAGCCGAGTCGCTTGCGCAACTCACCCTGCACGATCGTCGATGACAGGCCGGCCGGGAACTTCGCGTCGAGCGCCGGGTAGACGGCCCACGACGCCATTACGAGCTTGACCTTGGCGGCGATGGCCTCCTTATACGGAAGCTCGTCGATGTTGCGGATAGCAGACAGGGACGACCGCAGTGTCACCGGCCGCTCGTCGGTGTTTTGCGACGTGGTGGCCGCGCCGAGTCCAGGGAAGTGCTTGACGGTCGCCGCCACCCGTTGCCCCTGCTCCGCCGTGGCGAAGAGGGTGCCGAGCTTGGCGACCTTCACCGGGTTGCTGCTGAACGACCGACCGAACTGGTCGATGAAGTTGCCGGGCTGCCGAAATACGTCGAGCACCGGCGCGAGGTTGACGTTCATGCCGACGCCGTGCAGGTTCTTCCCGCCGGCCGCGCCCTCTGCGGTCGCCGTGGCCCACGGGTGCCTAGCCTGTCCGATCGCCTTCGCCGACAGGACCGGCTCGCCCGGCAGTCGCCGCACCTCGCCGCCCTCCTGGTCGGTCATCAGAAGCAGTGGCAGGCGCACCGGGATTTGACTTGGCCGCGTTCGCTTGCTCAAGCTCACGGTCCACCGCGGCGATGTGGGCGCGCGAGCCCACGTTATTGGTGAAGAAGATCACGCCGGCCACCTCGCCGTGCCTGATCAGAGTCAGCAACGCTGACGGCGGGGTGAGGCCGGTGTAGCTGTAAATCACCCGCTGTCCGGCTAGCTGGGCCGGGCTCAGCTTAGGCAGGATCGCCGCCGCGGTCGCGAGGCCAGCGGCACTTGGCGAGCCGGCACCTGGCCGCAGCCCGACGCCCGCGACCCCGCCGGAGCCAGGTTGCGCGTGCGCCTGACCGCTGGCTGGCCGCGACTTCGACGTGGTCGTCACGTTCCGGTGCGGGGCTGACGCCGCGCCGCGCCGCGCCGCCGCGTCGGTGGTGAACACGACGATGGCGGCCACCACCACCACGACGCCGGTGATGAGCACGATCAGCTTTTTGCCACGCAAGGGAAACATGCCTCTCCAAGAGCCGACCACGGTAGACACGTTGCTTGCCATGATCGCCATGCTACGAACAGACAACGCTGAGCGCACGAATACCGATTCCCTCGGCCCGTCGGCCCCGACCTGCGACGAAGGCCATCGTAGAGATCTCCGGTTGGTCATTTCTACTTCTAGCTGACTGGCCGGTGACCACTCGATACGCTGCGTACGCGAAACTTCACGGGGCCGCGCGGTCTGATTTCGACCCTTCCGGTTCACCGTTTATCGCCATTTCGAACTTACCTCACATCGATCGCATGGAGGACCGATGGTTCAGCGCGACACCGCTTGGTCAGCGGGAACACCCTGCTGGGTTGACCTTGGCACCGACGACGTAGCCAAGGCCAAGGCATTCTACGAGCAGCTTTTCGGCTGGGAGACCCAGGTCGGACCGCCGGAGGCTGGCGGCTATGTCATGTGTTCGGTGGACGACAGGCAGGTTGCCGGCATCGGGCCGAAGATGGGTCCGGCCGAAGCGCCGTCGGCCTGGACGACGTACCTGGCATCCGATGACGTGGACGCCACCGCGAGCAAGATCACCGCTGCGGGCGGCCACGTGATGGCCGAGCCGTTTGACGTGATGGACGTCGGCCGGATGACCGTGGCCGCCGACCCCGGCGGCGCGGTGTTCGGCGTCTGGCAGGCCAGGACCCACACCGGCATGCAACTGGCGAACGAGCCAGGCGCGGTGAGCTGGAACGAGAACATGAGCCGTAGCTTCGACGCCAACAAGGCCTTTTACACGGCCGTGTTCGGCTATGACTACGACGACATGAGCAGCGACGAATTCAGTTACGCCACGTTCAAGACCACCGGCGACTCCGCTGGGCGGCATTGGTGATCTAGGAAGTGCCGCGCCAGCCGCGACGCCCGCGCACTGGCGGACCTACTTCGCCGTCGCCGACACCGACGACGCCGTTGAGATGACCACCAAGCTCGGCGGGCACATCGTGGCCCCGGCGTGGGACACCCCGTACGGCCGGATGGCGATGCTGAGCGACGACCAAGGCGCCATCTTCGCGGTCATGTCCGCCCCGGCGGCTGCCGAGGCGTAGCCCGCGCCTCCCCGCCCCACAGCGTGGGCCCCTAGCTGCTGTTATGACGACAGCGAGGGGCCCACGCCGCGATTAGCCTGCCCGCCGGGCGATGATCTGCTCAGCGTCCGGGACGGGTTCGGGCGCGGTGAACTCGGCGGCCACCCGCTCGGCGGTTCGCCGGGCCCAGGGGCCGGTAGTGACCAGGCCAAGGCCGAACACCAGGGCGCCGCAGCCAACCGTTATCCACCAGCCCACGTGGCTAGCCGCTGCGAACCCGGCCCGCAGCGGCCCAGAAAGCGCCGAGACCACAGCCGATCCGATCACGGCCACGCCCAGCGAAGCGCCCACCTGCCTGCTGGTCGACGCCACCGCTGCCGCGACACCGGCCTGAGCGGTCGGCATGCCAGCCATCGCCGTGTTCGTGATCGGCGCGTTGACCAGCCCGAAGCCGAGGCCGAACAGCAGGTAGCTGATGACCAGGCTGATAGCTGTGGTCTCGGTGCTAAGCCTGGTCAGCGTCAGCGCGCTGACGGCCAGAGCGAAGCCGGCCCCGAGCAGCGGCAGCCGGGGCCCGCGGCTGCCGACGATCCGCCCGGACAGCGGGCTGCAGATCGCCGTCATCCCGGCCATCGGCAGCATGTAGAGGCCGGCGTGCAACGCGGAGTAGCCGCGGACGTCTTGCAGATAAATGGTGTTGAGCAGGAGGAACCCGCCCAGAGCCGCGAACGACGACATCGCGATCAACGTCGCGCCAGCGAACGGGACGCTGCGGAAGAACCTGGTATCGAGCAACGGCTGATCCCGCCGGCTCTCCTGCGTCGCGAACCCGATCCCAGCCGCGATCGCCAATCCGAAACAGCCCAGAATCGGCGCCGACGTCCAGCCGCGATCAGGGCCCTCGATGATGCCGTAGACCAGCGCGGCCAGCGTGATCATCACGAGCACCTGGCCGACCGGGTCGAACCTGCGGGCTCGCGGCGCCTTGGACTCGGGCACGAACAACGCGGTGAGCACGATCGCGGCTATCCCGACCGGGATGTTCACCCAGAAAATGCTGCGCCATCCCACCGAACTGACCAGGATCCCGCCGACGACCGGCCCGAGCGCCATGGAGAGGCCGACAACGCCGCCCCAGATCCCGATCGCGTGGGCGCGCTCGGCTCGCTCGGTGAACGTGTTCGTGATGATCGACATCGCGACGGGGTTGAGCATCGACCCCCCGATGGCCTGGATCATGCGGAACGCGACCAGGGCGGGCAGGCTCGGCGCGAGGCTGCACAGCAGCGACCCGAGCGTGAACAGCGCCAGGCCGACCTGGAAGGTGCGACGGCGGCCGACCCGGTCGGCGGTCGAGCCCGCGAGCATGAGCAGGCTGGCCAGTACCAGCGAGTAGGCGGCGACAACCCACTGCAGCCCCGAGACGCTGGCGTGCAATTCCCGCTGGATCGACGGCAGCGCGACGTTCACGACCGTCACGTCGAGTCCCACGATGAACAAGCTCATGCAGCAGATCGCGAGCACCAGCATCCGCCTTGACCTGCTCAGCTCGCCCGTTCTCACGACTCCAGTATGCGGGGCTAGCTGTTCACGATGTCGCGGCGGCGCAGGCCGACCAGGCCGACTGCGCCGAGTGCGGCGGCGATAACGCAGAGCACCACCAGCGGTAGGGCGTTTACTGTCCCGCCGGGCAGCTTCGGCAGGTGGGCGAACGGTGAGATGTCGAGCACCCAATGCGAAAGCTGCACGGTCCCCCCGAGCAGCAGCATCACGACAACGAATCCGAGCGCGGTCCAGCTCGCGCCGACGCTCCACCGCGGCACCAGCCCGAACAAGGCCGCCGCTAGCCCGGCGATCACCAGCGCCGCAGGCGCCTGAACGAGTCCGGCGACCACGAGCCTGCCGATTTCGTCAGCGCCGCCGCCCGCCCGGTATACGTAACCCACGCCGGCGCCGAGCCCGGTCAGCCCCACGATCAATACGGTGCCGACCGCGGCGATCCCCAGGTGGCCAGCGCCCCACGCGATCCGGCTGGCTCCTGTGGCCAGCACCGGATCGGCGTGTCCGGCGGATTCCTCGCTGCGAAGCCGCAGCACGGTCGCGACCGCGAACCCGGCGGCCAGCAGCCCGGTGAAGCTCAAGATCGCCGCGAGGTAGGAGTTCGTCAGCCCGGCGTGGCCGCCGAGCCTGGCAATGATCCGCTTGAGCTCGGCACTGCTCAGCAGTCCGCCGATACCTTGCGCCGACGAGCCGATGACCGCGCCGTACACAAGGCCGCCCGCCATCCAGGCGAACAAGGTCGCCCGCTGCAACCGCCAGGCCAGCGCCAGCGATGTCCGCAGTGATGCCGAACCGGTGGCGGGTCCAGGTCGTTGTGCTAGGAGGCCAGCGTCGTAGTCCCTTCGCGCCGCGAGCGTCACCCCAGCCGTCCCGGCCACCAGGGCCAGCACCGTTGGCAGGGCGAGCACCCACCACCTGGTCCCGCCGAAGGCCCGATTCAGCTCGGCCCAGCCGATCGGCGATAGCCAGGACAGCCAGTGCGGGCCGCCTGCGCCAGCGGAGTCGCCAACCGCGCGCAGCAGGAACGCGACGACCACCGCCCCGATGGCTAGTCCTCGTGCCGACCGCGCTCCTTGAGCAAGCTGAGCCGTCACGGCGGCAACCCCGGCGAACACCAGGCCGGAGCCGACAACACCAGCGGCGAACGCGATAGACCCAGCCGCCGGAAGCCCGAGCGCCGTCGCCGCGGCCGTGATCGTCAGGCCGATGATCAGGTTCGCCGTAACTGCCACGGCGACCGCGGCGGCGAGCGGTGCCCGCCGCCCCACTACGGCGGCGCCGACCAGTTCGAGGCGCCCGGTCTCCTCATCCGCCCGGGTGTGCCGCACCACGATGAAGATGCTCATAAGCCCGGCGCCGACGGCGAGCAGCGCGGCGTCGCGCCAGGCGGTCAGCGAGCCGAGCGAGTTCCCGTATAGCGGCCCGTACAGCGACAGCAACGCCGGGTTGTGCCCCGTGGTGGCCACGACTTGGTCCCGTACCGCGACGGTGGGATACAGCTTCTTGAAGCTGTAAGCGGCCGCGGCGACGAACGCGGTCAAGGCGTAGATCCAGATCACCAGCATGATCCGGTCGCGCCGGAACGCCATCGTGATCAGCGTCCCGGTGCCGGTGAGGCGACCCCCGCCAGCCCGGGCGCTCACGCCGGCACCTGCTCCGCGGCTGCCCCGTCACCGGCGTAGTGCCGCAAGAACAGCTCTTCGAGTGTCGGCGGCTGGCTGGTCAGGCTGCGCACGCCAGCGGCGGTGAGCTGGCGGAGGAACCCGTTGAGCTTGTCGGTGTCGACCTCGCACCGCACCCTGTTCCCGGCGATGTCCAGATCGTGCAGCCCAGGCAGCAGGTCAAGACCCTCCGGCGGCGCGTCCAGCTCGGCCGCGACCGAGGTCCTGGTCAAGTGCCGCAGGTCGGCGAGGCTCCCGGTCTCCACGGTCTTGCCGAGCCTGACGATCGTGACCCGATCGCAAAGCTGCTCGACCTCGGACAAGATGTGGCTGGACAGCAGCACGGTACGCCCGCTTGCCCGCTCCTCCTCGATGCAGCCGCGGAACGCCGCCTCCATCAGCGGATCAAGCCCGGACGTAGGCTCGTCGAGCAGCAGCAACTCCACGTCGGAGGCCAGCGCCGCGATCAGCGCCACCTTCTGCCTGTTCCCCTTGGAGTACGCCCGGGCCTTGACCGTCGGGTCAAGCTCGAACCTTTCAAGCAGGCTGGCCCGGCGCGCCGGGTCGAGTCCGCCGCGTAGCTTGCCGAGCAGGTCGATGACCTCGCCGCCGGTAAGGTTCGGCCACAGGCTGACGTCACCGGGCACGTATGCGAGCCTGCGGTGCAACTGGGTGGCCTGCGACCAGGGATCGCCGCCAAGCAGGCTGACCGACCCGCCGTCGGCCCGGAGCAGGCCGAGCAGGATCCTGATCGTTGTCGTCTTGCCAGATCCATTAGGTCCGAGGAACCCATGGACCTCGCCGGTCGCGACCCGCAGGTCAAGCCCGTCGAGCGCGGTGGTCTTGCCATACGCCTTGCGGAGGCCGGCTACATCAATTGCCTCAGTCATGTTTCAGAGACTACATTAGATTCACAAAGTTGTGAAAATTATGAAGGAGGTAAACTAGTGGAGAGCGAACCGACCGCCGCCGGGAAGTTCATCGAGCGGTTCGCGTCCGTACTTGTGGAGGCGGGCATTCCCCGGATGCCGGCTCGGGTGTTCGCCGCGCTGCTCGCCACCGATTCAGGCAAGCTGACCGCCGAGGAACTCGGAAGGCAACTGAGGGCGAGCCCGGCGGCCGTGTCCGGAGGCGTCCGTTACCTGATCGGGGTCGGCATGGTCCGCCGCGAGGGCGAGCCAGGCTCGAGACGGCATCACTATCTCGTCCCCAACGACGTCTGGGACGAAGTGATGAGGGACAGGGACCGCCTCTTGGACCGGTGGACGGCTGCACTGCGGGAGGGTATCGACCTTCTCGGCGCAGATACACCAGCAGGTGCCAGAATGGCCGATTCGGTAGACTACTTCGAGTTCGTCAGCGCCGAGTTGCCGAGAATCAATGCGCGATGGCAAGAACACAAGGCGTCGATGAGCAGTCGAAACACGGCAGGGAACTGACGTTATTTGCGGTCCGGATGGCTGAACAGAGGCCAAACGTTGGTAAGACTTGTAGTAAGCCAGTCTGTCGACAGGAGGCTGCGAAGGTGCCGCGCGATCCAGGAGACCTCTATCACCTCTCCCAAGAGGCGACGAACCTGGAATCCGACCTGGTGATGCTTTACTACCTCGACGGGTTCATCGACGCTGGCGCCGCCGGCCGGCAGCTTGCCGCCCACCTGCTGGCCAGCTTGGATCACACCGAGGTCGCCAGGTTCGACGTCGACTCACTGATTGACTACCGGTCGCGCCGGCCGGCCATGTTCTTCGTCAAGGACCACTGGGAGAGCGTCGAAGAGCCCGAGATCGTCGTGTACTTGCTGCGCGACGCGACCGGCACGCCGTTCCTGCTCCTAGACGGCCTCGAACCGGACCGCGAGTGGGAGACCTTCACCAAGGCGGTGCTCATGATGTCGGCGGCGCTCAAGGTGCGGCTGGTCACGAGCTTTCACGGGATCCCGATGGGAGTGCCGCACACCAGGCCGCTCGGCGTGACCGGGCACGCCACCAACCCCGAACTGATCGACGGCTACCAGCCACTGGTCGACCGCCTGCAGGTGCCGGGCAGCGCGACGGCGCTGATCGAGCTCCGGATGGGCGAAGCCAGCCGATCCGCGGTCGGTTTCGCCGTGCACGTTCCGCACTACCTGGCCCACGCCTCGTACCCGGCCGCAGCTGTCGCGCTGCTGACCGCGGTGGAGCGAGCCACCGGCCTCAGCCTCCCGGCCGACGCACTGCGCGACGCGGCTGAACTGACCGACGCCGAGATCGCCAGGCAGGTAGCAGGCTCCGAAGAGGTCACCGAGGTAGTCAAGTCGCTTGAGGAGCAATACGACGCGTTCAACGCAGGCCGCCAGGATCTCCTAGTTCAGCAGGAGAACATGCCAACCGCCGACGAACTAGGCGCCCAGTTCGAACGCTTCCTAGCCGAACAGCAATACGGCGGCGAAACCCCCGACACCTAGGTCACGCGCGGGAACGACCGCAGAGTTGACCAGGATTTGGCCGTTGCTGACGCTGCGCTTCAACCGGGCTCGGGCATGATCGTGGCACCGGCCAAGCGGTGGACCGCACGGGGCAGCCGCTGGGCCGGGCCACATGTACGGGGGTCATGTGGCCACGGGAAACAGGGCGGCGATCGGGGTGATCCGCGGACCGCGACGCTCCGCTGGATCTGCCGCGTTTCAGCGGCGCCGCCGCCCTGTTTCCCATCCTCACCAACTGCGCGGCCTAGCCGCCGAGCAGGCCGCCTAGGACGCCGCCGACTGCGCCGCCAGCGACTGCCTCGCCGGCTCCGGACTTGGCCAGGTACGGGGCAAGCGCGTGCGCGAGCAGGGGCAGCGGCATCGACTGCAACCAGACCCGGCCAGGCCCGGTCAGCGCGACCAGGTGCAGACCGTCGCCGCCGAAGAACATGTTCGCGATGCCACGAATCCTCGTGATCTGGAACTGCACCGTGGACTGGAACATACCGACGTGACCAGGGTGGACCAGCACCGTCTGCCCCGGCGGGAGCTCATAGGACGTCACCTCGCCGCCAAGCTCGATCCACGCCCGTCCCTGGCCGTCCAGCTTCTGCAAGATGAACCCGTCGCCACCGTAAAGACCGGCCCGAAATCCTTGCTGCAGCGCCATGCTGACCGTGATGCCGCCCGTCCCGCACATCCAGCCGTGCCTGTGCACCATGTAGGCATGACCCGGTGAGATGTCAACCGGCACGATGTGACCCGGCACCTTGGCGGCGAACGTGATCGAGCCAGGCCCCTCGTAGCGGGTGAGGAACAGGCCGCCTCCGCCCATCATTCTCTTCAGCCCGCCCATCAGGCCGCCGCCTCCGCCGCCCGGGCCGCCCGTGCTCGTCGTCTGGGACATCTGAATGCTCGTCGTCATCCACGCCAGTTCGCCGTGCGGGGTCACCACGTGCTCGCCCTGGGCGAGATTGACTTCCAAGATGGGCATGACCGTGCCCTTGATTTCGGCTTGCATGAGGTTAAGCCCCTCCCAAAAACGCTGACAACGTCGCAACAGCGACGTTCACGTCACAACGTACTTGCCCAGCTCAACCCGGTGCGTGAAAACCAGTTGACCGACTGTGCCAGATTTGTTGGCGTGGATGAGTACAAAGCCGTGAACATGGCCAACTGGGACGAACGGGTTCCCGCGCACCTCGCGTCGGCCGACTACCAAGTCGAGAACTTCATCGCCGACCCGCGGCACCTCTCGAAGGTGGTCACGTTCGACCTGCCCAGGCTCGGGGTCATCGCCGGGCTGCGCGGCGTGCACCTGCAGTGCCACATCGGGACGGACACGATCTCGCTGGCCAGACTCGGGGCGTCGATGACCGGGGTCGACTTCTCCGCTCCAGCCGTGCGGGCCGCCACCGACCTCGCCCGCCGCACCGGCGACGACGCCGTGTTCGTCGAATCGGACGTGTACTTCGCGCCGGACGTGATCGGCCGGGCGGCGTTCGACTTCGTGTTCACCGGCATCGGCGCGCTGTGCTGGCTGCCGAGCATCACGCGGTGGGCCGACGTCGTCGCGAGCCTGCTTAAACCCGGCGGGCGGCTGTTCATCAGGGAAGGCCACCCGATGATGTGGGCGCTGCAGGACGGCAGGGACGACAACCTGCTCGTGGTCGAGTACCCGTACTTCGAGACCGAAAAGCCCATAGTGTTCGACGAACCCGGCACCTACGTCGAGACCGACGTCGAGTTCACCCACACCGTGACGCACAGCTGGAGCCACGGCCTCGGTGAGATAGTCACGGCGCTGCTCGATGCCGGGATGACGATCACCGGGCTGGTCGAGCACGACAGCGTGCCCTGGAACGCGATGCCCGGCCAGATGGACCAAGTAGCTGAAAATGAGTGGCGGCTGGCCGACCGTCCAGAGCGACTCCCGCACAGCTACACCCTCCAGGCGGTCAAAAGGACCTGATGTAGGTCCACGTAGGTCGCTGACGTGACGGCTTATGCTCGAAGCGGAGGCGGATGCCATGACAATTTCCGAGGTCAGCGAACTCTCATTCACGCAAGACTGGGCGAGGTGGCACAAGCAGCACGAGGCCTTGCTCGCCGACAAGCACGGCTTCCTAGCCATCACCAGCCTGAACTGGCTCACCGATCAGCCGCAGCGCTTCGCGGACGCACCGGGGACCTGGCGGACCGGCCCCGGCGGCGTGACGGTCGTCGTCGATGAGGGTGAGGACCTCATCGTAAACGGGGAGCCGATCCATGGTGAGTTCACGTTTCCGCTGATCCCTGAGCGGGGCGGGATCAACGCGGTGGCCGGTGACGCTGTGATCGAGGTCGCGAAGCGATGCGGCTACGACATTGTCCGGCCACGGCATCCGGGCAATCCGCTGCGGGTGAACTTCGCTGGCACGCCCGCCTACGAGCCAAGCCAGCGCTGGGTTATCCCCGGCCGGTACATCGCGTTCGCGCGGCGGCGGCCCACGACCGTCGGTTCCGTGGTCGATGACCTGCTGCACGTCTACGACGCGCCGGGCGAGGTCCAGTTCGAGATCGACGGTCAGGCGTTGGCTCTGACCGCCTTCGACGGCAAGCTGCCAGGCAACCTGCAGCTGCTCTTCACCGACGCCACGTCGGGAGTGACGACCTACGCGGCCAACCGGAGTCTGCATGTGGCGGCACCGGACGTCGACGGCGCGGTCACGCTGGACTTCAACCGGGCGGCGAACCTGCCGTGCGCGTACACCGACCTGGCCACCTGCCCGCTGCCGCCGGCCGAGAACCGGCTGCCGATCGCCGTCGAAGCAGGCGAGAAGATCCCGTACGAGCGACTGGCCGGTTAGCGATTGGATCAGCGAGCGGCGCAAACCCGGCCGAAGCTGTCGATGGCGATCAGGACGCTCCTGCTCTTCGTCAGCGCGCTCGTGTTCGTCGACACGACGTTCTTCACCGCGCTGACCCCGCTGCTGCCGCATTACGTGCACAGCGTGGGGTTGTCCAAGACGGGCGCCGGCCTTCTGGTCGCCGCTTACCCAGCCGGAACGCTCGCGGGAGCCCTGCCCGGCGGACTCCTCGTGGCCAGACTGGGCGCCCGGCGCGGGGTGTTTTTCGGGTTGATCTTGATGAGCGGGTCGACGCTGCTCTTCGGCTGGTCGACGACCGAGGTCGTGCTCGATTCGGCCCGGTTCGTGCAGGGCCTAGGCGGCGCGTGCACCTGGGCGGCGGGGATGGCGTGGCTGGCCAGCGCGGCGCCCGAGGAGCGTCGCGGCGAACTGCTCGGCACCGCACTCGGGGCGGCCATCGGCGGCGCCCTCTTCGGGCCCGTGATCGGCGCGATCGCCCACCAGATCGGCACCGGACCGGCGTTCTCCGCGGCGGCGGTCTTTGGTGCGGTGCTGTTGGTGATCAACTTCATCATCACCGGGCCGGCCAAGAGCGAGCCGCAAGGTCTGTCGGCGGCGTTCGCCGCGGTCAGGGACCGCCCGGTCGCGATCGGCCTCTGGCTCACGACCGTCGCCGGGCTAGCTTTCGGCGTGCTCGATGTTCTCGCCCCGCTCCGCCTGAGCCTGCTTGGAGTGGGCGCGCTGGCGATCAGCGGCACCTTCCTGGCCTCCGCCGCGTTCGAGGCAGGGCTGTCGCCACTCGGCGGCAGGCTCGCCGACCGGCGCGGTCCGTATTTGCCCGTCCGCATCTCGCTCGCCGCAGGCGTCATCGTCAGCTTGCTGGCGCCGGTGCTCGCTCCGGCCGCGGTGCTCATACCGATGCTCGTCGTCGGCATGCCAGCGTTCGGCACCTTGTTCGCCCCGTCGAGCGCCCTGCTCGCCAACTCGGCCCAGCGGCTTGACCTGCACCAAGGACTCGCATTCGGGCTGGCCAACCTGGCCTGGGCACTTGGCCAGACCGTCGCGGCGGCGGCCAGCGGCGCGATCGCCCAAGCCACCAACGACTTCGTGCCGTACGCTCTACTCGCCTTCGCCTGCCTGGCGACCCTGCTCACGCTGCGCGGCCGGGGCGCCCCTGACCACAAGGAGGTTTGATGCTGTTCCCGACGTCGCTGGTGGGCAGCTACCCGCAACCAGATTGGCTGATCGACCGGGAGAAGCTGGCAGGCCGGTTCCCGCCACGGGTGCGGGCCCGCGAACTATGGCGGGTCAGCCCGGAGTATCTCGAGGAAGCCCAGCAGGACGCCGCCCGGCTCGCCATCGCCGACCAGCACGAGGCCGGCCTGGACATCATCACCGACGGCGAGGTCAGGCGGGAGAGCTACTCCAACGCGTTCGCGACCGCGCTCGACGGGGTCGACATCGACAACCCGGGGATGGCGCTCGACCGCAGCGGACACCCGAACCCGGTGCCGCGCATCGTCGGGCCGATCAGCCGCCGCCACCCGGTCAACGTCGACGCGCTGAACTTCCTGCGCTCGCGGGTGGCGCCGGGCAAGGTCGTCAAGGTCACGGTGCCCGGCCCGTTCACGATGGCACAGCAGGCGCAGAACGACTTCTACCCTTCGCTGGAGGCCGCCTCCTACGCCTACGCGGCTGCCGTGCGTGACGAGGTCGCCGACCTGTTCGCCGCCGGGGCCGACATCGTCCAGCTCGACGAGCCCTACCTGCAGGCTCGACCGCAGGCCGCGCGGGAGTTCGGCGTCGGGGTGATCAACGCCGCGCTCGCCGGCATCACCGGGACGACGGCCGTGCACTTGTGCTTCGGCTACGCGGCGATCATTCATGAGCGGCCGAGCGGCTATTCGTTCCTGCCCGAGCTTGCCGCCTGCTCGGCCAGCCAGATCTCGATCGAGACCGCCCAGTCCGGCCTGGACTGCTCGGTCCTCGCCGACCTGAGCGACGCGGGCAAGACCATCATCCTGGGCGTGCTGAACCTCGGCGACCCGGCCGTAGAAACCGCGGACGTGGTGGCCGACCGGGTCCGACGAGCGTTGCCCTACGTAAAAGCCGAGCGCATCGTGCTAGCGCCCGACTGCGGAATGAAATACCTGCCACGCTCCAGCGCCCTGGGCAAGCTCAACTCCATGACCGCGGCAGCCACCCACCTCCGAGCCACCGCGCCCCTCTAGCCCTCAGCCTCCGCGGTCAGGCGATACCCGGGCCGGTGATCACCGCGCCTCGCACAGCAGCGCCGCGGTTTTGTTTCCGTGATCATGCTTTGGGTCATGATCACGGAGCCCGGCTGTCGTATATCGCGGCTGAGACTCCGTGGTAACCGCCGTTCCATGATCGTGGAGGCTCGCCACCACCCACCCGCCTGGCCGATGCCGTCCAGAGAACCCGTCACTTCGTCGGGCCGACGAAACCGGTCCTGGGTGCAACTGATCGAGGGATAACTCAGTCATAGAGGCGTGAACCTTCGACGAGGCCGGGGATCATCAAGATGATCATGCTATTTCTGGGCGGGCCGAGGTATCCAGGCGGGCCGGTAAATCCATCCCGGTCGTCGATGCCCGCGCTCACACGGCTCGGCGTGTCCGCGCTGGCTGTCGGAGCTCTGACGGCATGCGTTCTGGCGCTCGCCGCCTGCGGCGCCCGGGCAACGAGCGCGGACGGCTCGTCCTCCGGGTCCGGCGCCCCGGCGACGGCGAACTCGGCCTCGCCGTCACAACCGGCCACACCAACGACCTCCCGCTCGACTACGCCGCCGGCCCGGCCCTCCGGCAGCACTCGATCATCCAGCTTCCAGGTGTCGTCGATGACGTTCGTGTCCGACCGGCGGGGGTTCGCGCTGGGCACGTTCGCCTGCGGATCGAGGCGCTGCGACGCGCTGCTCAGCACCACGAACGGAGGAACCAGCTGGGCCAAGCTGCCCGCGCCAGCCGCCGTCTCGGCGGGTCCGTACAACACCTGCCCATCGGCCCAGCCATGCGTGTCGCAGGTCCGGTTCGCCACGCCGCTGGTCGGCTACGCCTTTGGTCCCTCGCTGTTCCTCACCATCGACGGCGGCAGGGTCTGGCGGCCGGTCCACGGGCTTAACGTCAGTTCGCTCGAGGCCGCGGGCAGCAACGTCGTGCGGGTCGCGTCGGCTGGCCCTGGCTGTTCCGGCATGCCGTACGACGTCCAGTCCGCGCCGACCGGCTCGACTGCCTGGCAGCTACTGCACCCACCCCGGATCTTGATGATCTGCCCGCCCGTCCTCTATCGGCAGGGTCAGCGGCTCGTGCTCGTCGGTTACGGCAACGCGGCCGGCGGTGTGCGCGCCACGGCGCGGATCGTGCGCTCGGACAACGGTGGCGCCACCTGGGCGGGCGGCCCGGACCAGTGCGGCGGGCGGGACGGTTACGCCTCGGCCGTCACGATCGCTCCGCCGGACGTGCTCGTGCTGCTATGCCGGCACCAGATGCCCAACTCCGCCGGCGACTTCGGCCCTGGATGGGTCAGGGTCTCGGTGGACGGTGGTGCCACATTCGGCCCTGACCAGGTGGTGCGGGCGCCGGGCGGCCTACCGACCCGCGACATCGACGGTTACCAGCTTGCCGCCGCCAGCGCTAACCGGCTGCTTGTCGTCGCGACCGGCCCGCACGCGGATCGGGTATATCTCACCGACGACGGCGGCCAGACCTGGTCCACCACGCTCGCGTCCAGCGGCAGCGCCCCGATCATCGAAGTCGGCTTCGAGGACCCGCTGACCGCGAGGATCGCCCGAGGCGACCTGGTCTGGACAACCTACGACGGCGGCCGACACTGGATCACCGACCACTTCCCGAGCTAGATGCCTGGTGCCCGCGTCGCCTTCGGTGACGGCAGCTTGCTGCTTCCTGCGTAGAACTTCTCGTGCCTGGTCTTGCCGACAAACAGCAGGACCTGGCCCGGCGCCCACGGATCGGCCTCGTAGACGAACCAGTTCAGCGGCACATGACGGCCCAGCACCCCACCCTTGCCTGGCTTGGCGAAGTTGTACTCACCCACGGTGACGTGCCGCGCCGCCAGCATCGCAAGCACGGCGCGAACCCGGCGCCCGGCAACCCGCAGTCCGTAGAGCACCTCGCCGCGCACGGTCGCCGGCGCGGTGGTCTCGTACCGCTCCCCCGGCCGCGCCGCCCGGCCGAAGACCAGGTTGGCCGTACCGTGGTAGTCAATAGGTACCCGCAGCCCGACCGGGCACTGGCTGCCGCCGCCACCAGTCCAGCACTTGCCGATAGCGGTGATCGGCTTGATCGCCGAACCGCCGTCGGAGTACACCACCGTCCCGACTAGCGATGGCGACGCGGCCACCAAGCCAAGCCTGATCTGCAATCCGTGCGCCTTGAACTCGGCGTTGTACTTCTTCTCGTCGGCGAGCGGGTCGCGCACGATCACCTCGATGTAGCGGCCGTGCCTGGTGAACGTGAGCGCCGCCGCTGCCTTGGCCGGGCCGACGTTGAGCGGCCCGAGGTGCTGGCCGGGATTCCCAGCCGACGTGATCACCAGCGCGGCCACAGCGACAGCGGCGGCAGCCGGCAATCCGACCGCTAGACGGCGACGAGTGATCAACGGCTGCCTAGACGGGTCGCCAGGCAAGGCCCGGCCGGACCCGCCGGACTGATACGGCGACGCGGTGATCTGGTCGATCAGGTCCGCGTGCGTGCCGTCCGCCACCATACGCGCGGCCTGCGCGTCTGATGTGCTGGCCAGTTTGGCGATGGTGTTGAGGTCGTTCACGTGCGCTCTCCGATCGCGTGTGGGACAAAAGACTGGCTGCCATGAAGGGCGACGGCCGCCGCGAACTTCGCGCGCGCCCGGTGCAGCCTGATCCGCACGGCGTTGCGGGAGCAGCCCAGTACGGCCGCGATCTCGGCGTGCTCAAGCCCCTCCCAGCCCACCAGCGCGAGCAGTTCCCGGTCAGCCTCGGGCAAGGCGCGGAACGCGACAGCGACGACCGCCAGCTCACCGGTGTACTCGGGATCGCGGTGAACAAGTGCCAGGTCGCGGCTCAGCCGGTCGCTAAGCTCGGACTTCCTCCGTTCACCGCGATGATGGTTGGCCAGCACCCGGCGGGCGACGCCGTACAGCCACAGCCGCGCGTCGTCGCCACGCGGGACGTCATCGAGCCGCCGCCAGGCGGTCAGGAACGTCTCGGCAACGACGTCGGCCGCGTCATCGCCATTGGACGTCCGGCGCAGCGCGTACCCGAGTATCGGTGCGCAGTTCGCCGCGTACAGATCCTCGAAACGGCTGCGCCGGTCACCACGGACGTCACCGGCGCGGGCATGGTGCGCGGATCTCAAGGTTGCTCCCTTCGACACCCGCTACATGTCCGCACCCGCAGATGCATTTCAGCCCAAGAGCCGAACGGACTTTAGTCGCCGGTCGCGACCACCCCGGCGCGCTCGATCATCAGCACGGCGGTCTTGACCGGCACGACCGGCCGGTGCAGCATCCCGGCTGGAACCGAGAAAGCCTGCCGCGGGCCAAGCTCGACGGTCTCCCGACCCTCAAGCTCGATCTTGAACAGGCCGTCGAGCACGAAGAAGAACTCGTCCTGCTCGTCGTGCTTGTGCCAGTGGAACTCACCTTGCATCACGCCGAGCCTGACCAAGACGTCACCGACACCGATCAGCGTCTGGTTGTACCAAGGCTCTGCCACGTCGTCGATGACCTTCTGCACATCCATAAGCTGCAGCGCCTCGAACATCGGCGCGTAGTTGATCGCGTAATCCTGCTCTGGCATCCGGCCTCCCATGTCACCAGTCACCGTGTCACCAGTCACCACTCAGTTGTTCCTTCGCCGCCGCGATCGCGGTCCTCGGCGCGGCGGTAGAACACCCACTGCTTGATCTTCTTGCCTTCGATCAGGCCAGCCCGGGCCAAGATCTTCAGATGCTCGCCGCAGGTCGGCTGGCTTACCTGGAGCTTCTCGGCGATCAGCAGCGAGCAGACCCCGTCGTCAACCAGGTCGCCGTCGCGCTGAGGCGGAAAGTGCGCGGTGGGATCGGCCAGCCACCCGAGGATCAGCAGCCGCTTGTCATTGGCCAGCGCCTTGACCAGATCCACATCCAGCACTTAGCCATTATGGCACATAGCTAATCGACTTACTTGATCCAACAGCACGGCCAGCCGACGCGCCCTTGCCACCAGCTCGGTCCGACCGCCGGTACGATCTCAGCACAGGCCACAACGTCCCGTTCAATGCTCGGGACGACTCGATCAACGTAGACCCGGGAGTTCCGTTGCTTGCTCGCGAAGAGCCGACCAGGCCAAGCGGGATAACGGGCATAGGCGTCGAAGGATTTAAGTCGCTGCGCGAACCTCAGGAAATCGCGATCGCGCCATTGACGGTGCTTGCAGGCGTCAACAGCAGCGGAAAGTCGAGCATTATTCAGCCCTTGCTCCTGCTCAAGCAAACGCTCGAAGTTCCATACGACCCAGGCCCGCTCCTACTTGACGGACCGAATGTCAGCATTACGAGTATTGACCAAGTACTTTCGTTTGGCATCCGAGAATCCGGTAATTCGGAATTCTTTGCGATCAAGGTTCGGACTGGCGACTGGCCATACACTAGCTTGCGGTTCAGCAAGGGCGAGCCCAGCGGCATACGCTTGCTCGACATGACCACACAGATGGTCGATCGTACGGCGACCTTGAGCGAGGACATGTCTCGCCAAGCGCTTACCACGCAGCTGGCCGGATCAGAATTTGATCGGATCATAGGCCGGCTAGGCACTGCGGCATTCGCAGGCACCGAAATAGCAATAATCCGAGACAGATGGTCTCTGCGCATAAGTGTTGGCACAGACGACGAAGTTCGCGCCGGTCGTGTGACAATTACAGCCAGCGCCGCCTCGTTCTCCGATATTGAACGTCAAGTTGCTCGGATAATTCATTTGCCGGCACTTCGCGGAAATCCGCAGCGGACGTATAAAACCGCAGCAGTAGAAGATCGTTTTCCGGGTGTTTTTAATGACTATACCGCAAGTGTAATCTCGACCTGGCAAGATAAGTCGGCTCAAGACAAGCTAGCCGAACTTGGCTCGGGCCTGGAAAAGCTGGGTCTGTCCTGGACCGTCACTGCACGGCAACTTGACGACGCTAGCGTTGAACTGCTGGTCGGTCGGCTCCCCCATCGCCGACGTGGCAGCACTAGAGATCTGGTAAACATCGCCGATGTCGGATTCGGCGTTTCCCAGACCTTGCCTGTCGTCGTGGCGTTGCTCGCTGCTGCTCCTAACCAACTTGTCTACCTGGAGCAGCCGGAAATCCACTTGCACCCGAGAGCCCAGGTAGGGTTCGCAGACCTGCTAGCCGAGGCCGTTGACAGAGGGGCGCGAGTCATTGTCGAGACGCATAGTTCCTTGTTGCTGCGTGCCATCCAGACGCTGGTCGCTCAGCAGCGGATCGCGATGAGCGATGTAGTCCTGCATTGGTTCAGCCGAGACATCGAGACGGGTTATAGCACGATCAGGAGTGCTGAGTTGGATCGGTCGGGAACGTTCGGTGACTGGCCGGAAGACTTCGACGAGGTCAATCTGAGCACGGACCATGCATACCTGACTGCGGCAGAGTCCGCGGAAGCGCGCCCGAATGAGCAAGATGTCGCGGCAGATCGTCGTCGATGCGTCGGTCGCGCGCGCGGCTGGCGACGGGATTCACCCGACGTCAAGGATGTCACGGGAGTTCTTACTCGACATGATGACCATCTGTCACCGTGTCGTTAGCTCGCCTGACGTCGCCGCTGAGTGGCGCCAGCACGCGTCCAGATTCACGGTCAGTTGGCTCGCTGCCATGCGGAGCAAGGGGAAGGTTGTCACGGTAACTCCTGACCCAGAGTCCAGCGTTCGGCATCAAATTCTGGCGTGCTCCGGCTTTGAGCCGAAGCAGTTGAGCGCCATGGAGAAAGACATCTTGCTGCTTGAGGCCGCGTTGTCGACGGATCGAATTGTGGCACGCAGCGATAACGATAGGCGGCTCGGCAAGCCGACTCAGCGTTAGTCGCCCAGTTCAGCTCGGCGGCGGGCCACGAACTCGGCGAGTTCGGCCTTGATCCCGTCGTCCAGCGGCGGCGCCTCGTACTCTTCGAGCGTCTTCGCGACAATGTCGGCCGCCCTGGCGGTCGCGTCCTTGCCACCGAGCTTGAGCCAGCGCTCGTAGTTCGCGGTCGATGACAGCAGCGGCCGGTAGAAGCACTCCCTGAACCGCTCCATCGTGTGCTCCGCCCCCAGGAAATGCCCGCCGTGCCCGACCTCTTCATGCGCGCCGAACGCCAGCGACGCCTCGTCGATCTCCAGCGGCGTGAACTGCACCCGCAGCATCCGCAGCAACTCGATGTCCACGACGAACTTCTCGTAGCACGACACCAAGCCGCCCTCCAGCCAGCCGGCCGCGTGCATCACCCAGTTCGTCCCAGCCAGGAACGTCGGCAGCAACGTCATCAGCGACTCGTAAGCGGCCTGAGCGTCGCAGGTCTGGCTCGACGTCAGGCCCCCGCCGGTCCGGAACGGCAGCCCGTAGTGCCTGGCCAGTTGCCCGGTGCAGAACAGCCCGATCGCCGACTCCGGCGTCCCAAAGCTAGGCGACCCCGACTGCATGTCGATATTAGACAAGAATGAGCCGAAAATTACCGGGCAGCCAGGTCGGATCAATTGGGCCAGCGCGATCCCCGCGAATGCTTCGGCCAGTTGCTGGGCCAGTGCCGCCGGAATGGTGACCGGCGACATGGCACCCATCAGCAGGAACGGCGTCAGCACCACCGGCTGGTTGGCCGCGCAGTACTCGAACTGAGCGTCCAGCATCCGATCGTCCCAGCGCAGCGGCGAGTTGCAGTTGATCAACGAGATCGTCGCCGGGACGGCCTCGATCGAATCTCGCCCGCCGAACAGGATCTCGGTCATCTTTATCGTGTCGGCCGCGTTCGGCCCCGACACGACGTTGCCCATGTAGATCTTGTCGGTCAGGGTCTGGAGCGCATAGATCATGTCGAGGTGCCGGGAGTCGAGCGGTGCGTCGTTCGGCTCGCAGATCACCCCGCCGGCCGAATCAAGTTGCGAAAACGACTGCGACAGCATCGCGAGCTTGCGGAAGTCCTCCAGCGTGGCGTCCCTGCGCACGGTGCCCTCGCGGATGAACGGCGAGCCGTAGACCGCGCCGAACACCATCTCGTCGCCGCCAATGTGCACGCTGTTGGCCGGGTTCCGGGCCTGGACGTCGAACTCCTTGGGAGCCTTCGCGATCTGCTCGAGCACGAACTCCGGGTCCAGCTTGACCACGTCGTCTTCGACCCGCTGACCGGCCGCCCGGAACAACTCGACCGCCTCCGGCTTGGCGAACTGAACGCCGATCTCGGTGACGATCCGCTTCCAGCCCCGCTCAAGCACCGCGATGGCGTCCGGGGAGAGGATCTCGTAGCGCGGCATCGAGTTACGAAACATGGGCGACCTTGACCGTTGTGGGGGAGAAATCTAGGATCACATCGTAGAACAATGTTCCACAATGTGGGAGATGTCATCGCAACCGGAACGCAGGCCATTGACCGGGCGGCGTCGCTGCTGACCGCCGTCGTTCACGGCCCGGAACCGGCTAGCTTTACCGAGCTGGCCGCGGCGAGCGGGCTGGCCAAGTCCACAACCTCGCGACTGCTGATGGCGCTCGAACGGCACCAGCTCGTGCGCCGCGACGATGATGGCCGGTTCTGGCCGGGGGAACTGTTCGTGCGATACGCCTGGCAGGGCACCGCCGATTCCGACCTGGTCGCCGTTGCCCAGCGGTTCCTCGATGGGCTTGGCGAGCTGACCGGGGAGACGATCAACCTGGCGATCGCCGCCGGCCAGGCGGTACGGCAGGTGGCCCAAGTCGACAGCCGGTTCATGATCGGCGGGACCAACTGGGTCGGGCTCGACGTGCCGTTGCACTGCTCGGCCTCGGGCAAGGTACTGCTCGCCTTCGGCGCTGCGGCCGTCCCCGACGAGCCGTTCGAGCGCCGGACCCAGCGGACGATTAGCAGCCGGGCCAAGCTTGAGACTGAACTGGCCTCGGTTCGCGGCTGGGGTTTCGCGGTCACCGACGAAGAGCTTGAGCCGGGACTGGTCGCGGTCGCGGCGCCGGTGTTCGCGGGCGGGCCGACCGCGATCGCGGCGATCTCCGTGTCGGCGCCGGCCTCCAGGCTCACCGCCCGTCAGATCCCGGCGACGGCCGCTTCTTGCGTCAAAGTCGCTCGCACGCTGTCGAGCGCACTCGGAGGAGGGATGCCGGATGACTAACGAGGAGCTACTCCGCCAGCTCTACGACCTGACCCTGGTGGGGAACAAGCCCGCCGTGCTCGAACTCACCCTAGCCGGGCTCGACGCCGGGCTTGGTCCGGAGACGTTGCTTTACGAGGCACTGATCCCCTCGCTCGAAGAGGTCGGCGCGCGCTTCGAGCGCGGCGACTTCTTCGTGCCCGAGATGCTGATCGCGGGCAAGGCGATGGCCGGGGCGCTGGAAATATTGCGGCCGCTGCTCGCCGAGACCGGAGCGGTGTCGATCGGCACGCTGGTGATCGGCACGGTCAAGGGCGACGTGCACGACATCGGCAAGAACCTGGTGAACATCATGTTCGAAGGCGCCGGTTTTCACGTCATCGACCTCGGCGTCCAGGTCGCTCCCGAGAAATTCGTCGACGCGGTGATAGAGCATCAGCCCGACATCGTCGGCTTCTCGGCGTTCCTGACCACGACGATGCCGATGTTCAAGGCCAATATCAACGCGCTCAACAAGGCGGGGTTGCGGGACAAGGTCCTGGTGATGGTCGGCGGCGCGCCGGTCACCCAAGAGTACGCCGACGTGGTCGGCGCCGACGGCTACGCGGCCGACGCCTCAGCCGCCGTCGCTAAGGCCAAGCAGTTGATCGCGGGCCGCCGGTCGGCCGCGCTGTCAGCCTGATCCGCCGGGAACGGGCCAATGGACACCGTGCTGCGGTCGGCGACCAAGGAGGTCGTGATTGGGGCGGGACAGCCGTTCTGCGTGATAGGCGAGCGGATCAACCCGACCGGCCGGCGGCTATTCCAAGAGCAGCTTCGTCGCGACGACCTGTCCAGGATCGAGATCGACGTGGCCGAGCAGGTCGCGGGCGGCGCGATGGTGCTCGACGTGAACATGGGCGCTCCGCTGGCCGACGAGACCGAGTTGATGGACAAGGCCGTGCGGCTGATCCAGTCGCTGACCGACCTGCCGCTGTGCCTGGACTCATCGATCATCGAGGTGCTAGAAGCCGGCCTGGCCGCCTATCAAGGCAAGGCGCTGGTCAACTCGGTGACCGCCGAGGACGAGCGGCTCGATGCGATCCTGCCGCTGGTCGCGCGTTACGGTGCGGCGGTGATCGGGCTGCCCAACGACGAGCAGGAGATACCGGAGGAGCCGCAGCGGCGGCTGGATCTGGCCAGCAAGATCATCGACGTGGCGACCGGCAAATACGGCCTGCCGATCGAGGACGTACTGATCGACCCGCTAGCGATGCCGATCGGCGCGGACACCTCGGTCGTGGCGCGGACGATGGAAACACTGTCCCTGCTGCGCGATAGGTATGGCGTCAACACCACGCTCGGCGCGTCCAACGTCTCGTTCGGCATGCCGGACCGGATCGCGATCGGTTGCGCGTTCCTGCCGATGGCCAGCGCCGCCGGACTGACCAGCGCGATCATGGACGCGAGATCGCCCGAGTTGGTCAGGGCCGCCCGCGCCAGCGACCTCCTGCTCGACAAAGACGAGTGGGGCGCAACCTGGATAGCCGCCCACCGCGCCACCCTAGCCGCGAAAAACCCGCCTATGCCAATGAAGAGCGGGTGAGTTGATCTTGACTACGATCTCACCGACAACAGCAAGGGGCCCACGCTGTCGCCAGAGCAACAGCAAGGGGCCCACGCTGTCCCGCCCCGACGGCCGGCCGACGACAGCAAGGGGCCCACGCCGTCGCCAGAGCAACAGCCGTGGGCCCAGGCTGTCACGTGCCGTTGCCGCTATGACGTCCGCTGAGGTCGCTGGGGCGGGATCCGCTCTGAGTGGGCGAGTCGACCTGGTTTTCTTTCCGAATGAAAATCGAGTGCGGGTGCCGGCGGGAGTCAACGTATTCGACGCGGCTAGCTGGAACGGCATCGCGATCGACTCGACCTGCGGCGGTCACGGTACGTGCAAGAAATGCAAGGTCCAGATCACGGCGGGCACCGTGCCGGTGTCGAGCGTGGACGCGCGAGCCTTCTCGCCCGACGAACTGCGGGCCGGGTGGCGGTTGGCCTGCCGGGCGGCGGCGACCGGCGACCTGAGCGTTCGGGTGCCGCCGCTGAGCACGCGGCCGAAGGCGGCCACGGTCGGCGTCGGACGGCAGGTGATCTTGCGGCCGGCGGTGCAGAAGCGGTACCTGGAACTCGCCGAGCCGTCGCTGGCTGACCAGCGCAGCGACGTCGAAAGGGTGCTGGATGGGCTTGACGACCTCGAATTGCGGGTCGACCTGGCGGTGCTGCGTTCGGTCGGGCGGGTTCTTCGGGCTGGCGACTACCGGGTGACGGCGGTGGTGGTCGATGACGTGCTGGTGGACGTTCAGCCTGGTGATACGAGTGAGCGGCGGTACGGGATCGCGTTCGACCTTGGCACCACGACTGTGGTGGCGACGCTGCTCGACCTGTCCACCGGAACGCCAGTGGCCGTCAGTTCGATGTTGTCCAAGCAGCAGCCGCTCGGCGCCGACGTGATCACCCGGATCAGCGCGACGATGCTGGACCCGGAGAACCTCGATAGGCTGACCGGCCTCGCTCGTTCTTCGCTGAGCGAGTTGATCTCGGAAGTGTGCGAGCAGGGCGAGGTCGACCCGTTCGACGTGTACGAGATCGCGCTGGCAGGCAACGCGACGATGACGCATCTCGCGCTCGGCATCGACCCGGAGCCGCTTGGAGTCGCGCCGTTCATACTGGCCACGCGGTTGTGGCCGGAGGTGCTCGCCGCCGACCTCGACCTGCCGGTGCATCCGAGGGCGCGGGCGGTGGTGTTCCCCGCGTTCGGGGCGTACGTGGGCGGGGACATCACCGCCGGGCTGCTCGCCGCCGGGATGAACCGGGATGCCAGAACCCGGCTGTTCATCGACGTGGGCACGAACTGCGAAATCGTGCTCGGCGGGCGGGAGTGGCTGCTGGCGACGGCGGCGCCGGCCGGACCTGCGTTCGAGGGCGCGGCGATTCGGTGCGGGATGCGAGCCGCCGACGGGGCGATCGAAGCGGTGATGCTGGACGACGGCCGACCAGCAAGTAACTCCGATTCGCGAAAATCCGAAATCGGAATATCGCAGATCGGAATATCGCAGATCGGAATGTCGCAGATCGGAATGTCCGAAGCCGGGGTGGGGCTCAAGGTCATCGGGGACTGCGAGCCGGTCGGGCTTTGCGGGTCGGGGCTGGTTGACGCCGTCGCGAGCTTGATCTCGGTTGGGCTGCTTGACCGATCTGGGCGGTTCGTTGCGCCGGAGCGGGCGGCTGAGGTGGCACCGGGTTTGGCTGACCGGCTCACCATGCTCGGCAAGGAGCGGGTGTTCGTGCTGCGCTGGAGCGGCGAGCCTGGCGACGTCGCGCACTCTATCTTCCTCACCCAACGAGACGTGCGCGAGCTGCAGTTCGCCAAGGCGGCGATTGCCTCAGGCTGGCAGGTTCTGCTCGAAGAGGCCGGTCTTGCTACTGCCGACGTGCAGCAGGTGCTGCTCGCCGGGTCGTTCGGCAGCTATCTGTCGCCGGGGAACGCGATCAAGCTCGGGCTGGTGCCGAAGCTGCCGGTACTACGAGTAGTCAGCGCGGGGAATGTGGCTGGTGAAGGCGCGAAGATGGCGCTGCTCTCGGTGCGGGAACGGGCGGCCGCGCTGGCGTTGCTCAAGGAGGTGAGGTATGTCGAACTCTCCGACCACGCTGACTTCAACGACAGGTTCGTCGGGCAGCTTGAGTTCCCGCCGTGACGGCGGCGACCGGGCCGTGGCCGTGATCGCGTGCGGCGCGCTCGGGGCGCACATCAGGCAGATCGCCGAGCGCCGGGGCTGGAGCGTGCCGATCCACTGCCTCCCGGCCGGACTGCACAACTCACCGCGCTCGATCGGGCCGGCCGCCGAGCGACTGGCGTCGGAGTTGCTCACCGCTGGCTTCCGGGTCGCGCTGGCCTACGCGGATTGCGGGACTTACGGCGAACTCGACGCGCTGTGCGAGCGACTCGGCCTTGAGCGGCTTCCCGGCTTGCACTGCTACGACGTGCTGGCTGGGCCTGAGCGGATCCGGGCGATGTTCGAAGCCGAGCCCGGCACCTATTTGCTGACTGATTTCCTGGTGCGGAGCTTCCGGCGGTCGGTGATCGAGCCACTCGGGCTCGACCGGCACCCCGAGCTGTGGGCCGATTACTTCGGGCACTACCGCCGGGTGGTGTGGCTCGCCCAGTCGACCGAGCCTGGACCTGGACCTGGACCTGGGCCTGGGCCTGGGCCTGGGCTGGCCGGACAGGCCCGGGCCGTGGCCGACATGTTCGGCTTGCCGCTGACCAGGGTTGAGGTCGGGGTTGACCGGCTTGAGGTAGCGCTTGAGGCGCTGGTCGCACCGTGAGTCCGGCCGCCGTGAGCTCCGTCGCGCCGTTGCTGCGCCGAGCCCGCTATGAGGTGCTGCCGACCCGCGGGGCCGAGCAGGCGGTGATCAAATGGGTGCCGCGCGAGGTGACGGTGACGGTGACCGCGTCGCCGACTAAGGGCCTGGATCAGACGCTGGACATGACCGAGCGGCTGATCGCGGCCGGCTATCACGTGGTACCGCACGTCTCGGCCCGGCTGGTACGGGACCGGGCGCACTTCGACGACATGGTCACCAGGCTGGTGGCGGCCGGAGTCGACGACGTGTTCGTGCCAGCCGGTGACGCTGACCCGCCGGCTGGTGAGTTCTCCAGCGCGCTTGACCTGCTGGAGCGGCTGAGCGAGGCTGGCAACCCGTTCGGCCGGGTGGGCATCACTGGCTACCCGGAGAGCCACCCCAAGATCGACGATGACGTCACCGTCCAGGCGATGTGGGACAAGCGCAGGCACGCCACCTACATCGTCAGCAACCTGTGCTTCAACCCAGCGACCCTCCGACGCTGGATCGCGCGCATCCGGCGTCGGGGCGTCACGCTGCCGCTGCTCCTCGGGCTGGCCGGGCCGGTGGAGCCCGCCATGCTGATGGGGATGGCGGCCAAGATCGGAGTGGCCGACTCGGCGCGATTCCTGTCCGGCCATTCCTCGGCATTCTTCCGCCTGTCCGCGCCGAGTGCATACCGGCCCGAACGCCTGCTCGGACGGCTCGGGTCCACCCTCGCCGACCCGACCTCGCTGGTCGAGGGCCTGCACATCTTTACGTTCAACCAGGTCGAGCAGACGGAAGTCTGGCGTAACCGGCTGCTGGCACAGACGGTCGCGCGCTCGTCCCGCTGAGACGGGGAACCTCGCTCGGTGCCTGATGCCTCTTATTTGGCGGAGAGGAGCCGGACCGTGCGATGGATTCCCGAATTCATCGGCTTCTGGCCAGCCAACGCCGCGATGGATTCCCGAATTCATACCCGATTTCCCGCATGGATTGCCACATCCATCGCAGGGTCCGGACGCGGCGGCGCGATGGATTGCCACATCCATCGCGCTCGCGGCCGGGTGCTGGGCCCGGCGGCCGGGATGGATTGCCGGATCTAGTCCGAGATTCGAAGGGCTACGCCGCGGTGACCCAGGCCGAGGTCGCCAAAAGCGGGCAGGCGGGGGTTAGAACCGGCCGAAGGGCACCAGGGACGTGATCGCCACGGCGGCGAACAAGAACGTCAGGTACCCGATCGACAAGTGGAACAGCCGCATCGGAGCAGCCGCCACCCCCGCCGCGATCCGGCCGCGCAGCCGGTGCGCCTCGACCAGGAACCACCCTCCGAGCCCGACGGAGAAGGCACCGTAGATCCAGCCCGCGTACGGCGTAAGCGCCAGCGTGGTCGCCACCATGATCCAGCTGTAGATCACGATCTTGCGTGCCACCACCGCCGGGGTCGCGACTACGGGCAGCATCGGCACGCTGGCGGCCGCGTAGTCGTCCTTGAACTTCATCGCCAGCGCCCAGAAGTGCGGCGGGGTCCAGAAGAAGATCACGGCGAACAGCACCAGCGCCGGCCAGGCCACCCGGCCGGTGACCGCCGCCCAGCCCACGAGCACGGGAAAGCAGCCCGCGGCTCCGCCGACCACGATGTTCGAGGCGGTACGGCGCTTGAGCCCGAGCGTGTAGACGAACACGTAGAACAGCAGCGCGGCGTCGGCCAGCGCGGCCGATAGCCAGTTCGCCAGCAAGCCGAGCAGTAGCGTAGACGCTATCCCGAGCACGATTCCCGAGATCAGCGCCTCAGCCGGCTTGATCGCCGCGGCGCCGCTGCCTTTCGCCACGAGCGGGCGCCGCGAAGTTCGCCGCATCATCGCGTCGATGTCGCGGTCGATGTAGCAGTTGATCGTGTTCGCGCTGCCGGCCGCGAGCGCGCCGCCGACCAGCGTGACGACGATCAGACCGAGCGATGGCAGCCCACGCTTGGCCAGCAGCATGGTCGGCAGCGTGGTGACGAGCAGTAGCTCGATGATTCTCGGTTTGGTCAGCGCGACGAGCGACCGGGCGATCAGCCCAACCGAACGTCGCCCGGCTTGCGACGAATCGCGTCCCAGCGCGGCAGCCGATACTGCCGCGGCGTCAGGCAGCGCGTTCGTCGCCTGTGTCACTCGCCGTCCTCGCTCTCCTGTGCTGCCTTGCCCTCATGCAGGGTACTACCGGACGTAGTACGCTGGTGCGCCGGACCCGGCTGGCGGGTCGATGCTAGCGCGACGTGCCCGGGTACCCGATGCGGGCTGCGAAACCGCAAGTACAGCAGCACCGCGATGATGATGAACATCAGCATCGGAAACGCGAACGTCAAATTATACCCATGTGGGGTGTTATCGGGAGAGATCGCTGCCGCGAGTAGCGTTCCCTGCACTGCCGCCTCCTGTTCAGTGCCTACCTAAGATCAGTGCACTACGTAGAAGAGCAGCCACAGCACGATTGCCGCCACCGCCATGAAGTTCCAGAACAGGGTGAACGCGCTCAATGAAGCCTGGAACCGCTGGACCGCCGCCGCCTCGGTGAACGTCGGCGGCTGCTCGACGAATGAGATGCCGGGTATCCGCCTGCTGCCCATGACCAGCGTCTCAAGCCAGATCATGGTACCGAGCACCAGCAAGGCGAAGACCGGCGAGGCGCCGACGAACACGCTCGTGAAGCCGGCCTGGCCAGGCTGGAACGGCAGGTCAGTAAGCTGCCACAACTGCAGCGCGCAGGCCGCCAGCCCGAGCATCAGCGCGACCACGGCCGTGCCGAACCACGCTTGCTTCTTGCCGGCCTTGATCTGGGTGAGCCCAAACGACTGCACCAGAGCGCTGACCACGACCAGCGCCATGATGATCACGCCCTGGACCTTATTGGGCGGGGTCAGGCTGGAGGGGTACCACAGGCCGTGCGAGTTGACCGACCGGAGGTAGAAGAACGAGAACACGAACGCGCCGAGTCCCGACGTCACGATCCCGATCATCAGCCTCGAACCAGTCCACGCCGCGTTGAGCGCGGCCTCGTGGTAAAAGGCTGTCTCCTCCTGCTCGCGGCTCATACCAGGGCGGCTCAACCCGCCACCGTGTGTCATCTCGGCCATCTCTGCTAGGCCTCCGCTCGGGCGGTCTCGGTGTCGGCCAGGCCGGCCGTCAGCAGCCCGACCGGCGGATTCAGGTCAGCCACCGGCGGTGAATCCTTGACGCCGTACTCGTAAGGACCAGTCAGCACGACCGGCACGGCGCCGAAGTTGTCGGCCTGCGGCGGCGACGTGGTCTGCCATTCGAGGCCGCGCGAGTTCCACGGGTTGCCGGTCTCACGTTCCCTGACCACCACGGTCGACCACACAAAGTTGATCACGAAGATCAAGATCGAGGCACCGAGGAAGAACGATGAGATCGACACCCAGTCGTTGAGCGTGGTCAGGTTGCGCGCGTACTCGAACACCCGCCTCGGCTGCCCAGCCAGGCCGACCGCGAACAACGGCAAGAACGTGGAGTTGAACGCGATGAACATCAGCCAGAAGTGGGCGTAGCCCAGACGCTGGTTCAGCTTGACGCCCATCATCTTCGGCAGCCAGTAGTAGCAGCCGCCCATGAACGCGAAGATCAAGCCGCCCATGATCGTGTAGTGGAAGTGGGCCATCACGAAGAAGCTGCCGTGCTCGGTGGTGTCGGCCGGGACGTCCGACAGGAACACCCCCGAGATCCCGCCGATAAGGAAATTGAAGAAGAAAGCAAGGCAGAACAGCATCGGGACGGTAAACCTGATCTTCGCCTTCCACAGTGTCCCCATGCCGACCAGGAAGATGAACCCGGTCGGGATCGAGATCAGCTCGGTGGTGAGCATGAACAGCGGCCGCATGTCCGGGTCGATGCCGCTGTCGAAGAGGTGATGCTGCCAGACGAAGAAGCTGAGCAGCGTCACGCCGATCATCCCAGCCGCGGCCACCTTGTAGCCGAACAGCGGCTTGCGGGTGAACACCGGCAGCAGTTCGCAGACGATCGCGAAGCCAGGCAACGCGAGGATGTACACCTCGGGATGCCCGAAGAACCAGAACAGGTCCTGATATAGATAGGTGCTGCCGCCGAGCTGATCGGCGAAGAACGCCGTCTGCACCGTCCGGTCGGTCAGGATCATGTACATGCCGCCGACCAGGATCGGGGCGGCTAGCACCATCATCACCGCGGTGCCGAGGATGCCCCAGACGAACATCGGCAGCCGACCCCACCGCATGCCTGGAGCCCGGTAGCAGATCACCGTGATCAAGATGTTGAACGCGGCCAGGATCATCGACAGGCCCATCAGCCCGAACGCGAACGCGTACGCGTCAGCGCCCGAGGTGTCCTGGATCGACAGCGTCGGGTAGCCGGTCCACCCCATGTGGAACCCGCCGAGCAAGATCGCGGAGAGCAAGACGAGGAACGCGGCCGGGGTCAGCCAGAACGACAGCGCCTCGAGCCTGGGGTAGGCGACCCGCTTGGCGCCGATCATCAGCGGGATCAGGTAGTTGCCGAACGGACCAAGGATCACCGAGGTCATCAGCATCATCATCATCGTGCCGTGTTCGCCGACGATCTCGATGTACATGCTCGAGCTGAAGATGTGGTGCACCGGCGACAGCAGTTCTGCCCTGATGCCCATCGCCAGCAGCCCGGCCGTGCAGAAGTAGATGATCATGCCGACCAGGTACTGCAGGCCAACCACCTTGTGGTCGTAGGTGAGCCGGAAGTACTTCGCGAGACCACCTACATCGTGGCCGTTCTCCGCCTGCACGTCGGTCAGCGGTCGGCCGAGGATCTGACGGAACAGGTCGTTGAAAACCCCGAGCCCGATCAGCCAGCCGAGGACCATGAACGTGTAGCCGAGCACGATCGCGAAGTCGTTCGCGTCCGCGGTCGGGATCTGCTGGTACTGGGCCGGCGAGCCGACTCCGGGGGACGCCCAGTAGTTGCCCAGCCAGTGCCCGAAGATATAGCCGACCACCGCGCCTAGGAGGCCGGTGTGGATCGCCGGCCGCATCCACCAAGCCCGCGCCGACCGCTCGCCCGCGGGTGCGCCGCCGCCGGGCTGCTTGATTGTTCCCGGCTCTGTCTCGATGGCCATTCCGGTCACCTCTTCATCTAGAAGGCCGCGTCGGTCATGGCTGGGCCGGGTCGTTCGGCGGGTAATAGCCGCCACCGGCGCCGAACAAGCCGAGTGCCTTGACTACCTTGCCGAGCTTGAACAGCGGGATCACGGTCGGGTCGTAGGTGGTGGCGTACGGCGGCAGAAGCTTGGTGACGCCGGCGAACTGAGCGCTGCTCGCGCTGGTCCAGGACTGGAAGTCAGCGAGCGTCATCACCTGGCCGTAGTCGAACATCGCGCCGTGCCACAGCCCGCACAACTCGGCGCAGCGGACCGTGATGCTGCCAAGCTGGGTCGGCTTGGTGTACGCGATGTTGTCCACGCCCGGGTTGGCGTCGGCCTTCACGCCAAGCTGGTAGGCCCAGAAGCTGTGGATGACGTCGATCGAGGTCACGTCGAACTGCACCCACTGGTTCTGCGGCACCGCGAGGTAGGTTGTCTCGAACCCGCCGAACTGCGGGTAGCGGTAGGTGAACCGCCATTGCTGGCCGATGACCTGGATCACCACCGGCTTGCCCGGCGACCACGGCGTCATCTGCTGGGCCGCGGTCAGTTCGGCGCCTGGCGGGTTGTAGATCGGCGCCGGGCCTTCGCCGAGCCGGCGCCGTAGGAGTTGTAAAGCTCGTAGGTGCCGAACCCGAACAGGCACAGCACGATCACCGAGGTCACCGTGATCCAACTGGTCTGGATCCTGGCATTCCCGTGGATCGGCGGGCCGTCCTCCTCGTCGCCCTCGCGGCCGCGCCATACGATCAGCGAGTACGCGAAGTAGAGGAGCACGAAGATCATGACGGGCGCTGCCATCACGGCCATGACCTTGATGTCGAACCGCTGCCCGTCCGCCTGCGACGCGAGTCCGCCCGGAGGCAGGTGCGGACCGACCACGAACCACAGCAGCAGGTCAGCGGCCAGCGAAAGGACCAGCCAGGTCCCGAAGAGCCGGATGGCGTGGTTCGGCTCGTCCCGGCCCGTGTGCGCGGCCATCAGGACACCACCTCCATCTGACCGGTCATGAAGCCGATGGTCTGCATGGGTCCGCCGAATCCGTCCAGGTAACCGAGACCGCACGGGACGCGGCACTGCCAGAAGTAGTCGCCGCCCGTGCTCGGCGTCTTGAAGCTGAACGTGACCGTCGAGTGCGGACCCGATGTGCACGGCGAAGTGCCGCAGAGATCGTTGTTTTCTTTCAACGTCGTCGGCGAGGCGACCGGCACATTCAGCCCGATGCTGGGAATGGAGAATGTGTGGCCGACCGCGCAACTCCCCCAGGAATTCAGCACCGATACCGGGGTGCCGTCGATGTTCTCGACGTTCCCGGCCGTGCCGGTTACCTTGCCCCAGAACGGGTTGCGCAGCGGGGTGCAGCCGTCGTAGCCAAGGATGGTCACGTCGATGGTGCTGCCAGCCGGGACCTTGAACAGCGTGGTGTGTACCCAGTTCCCCGTCTTGGGATCCTTGATGAAGTACGACACCCAGTCCGGGTGGTTGCTCACCGTGTTCTGCGCGTCTTCCTGCAGCATGATGTTGACCGTCTGGCCTGAGTTCGGCGTCACTCCGGCCGAGTAGTCCACCGTTGGCGGCCCAGCCAGCAAGTAATGGATGACGACGAAGATCACGCCACCGACCACGGCGAGGAACGCTACAAGCAGGGTTCCTACGCGGACCGGCAGGGACATCAGTCACCACCTCGCTTCTTCACGGCGCGCTGTGCGCACGACTTGGTCCGGCGGTACGCCTGCGACCTAGGCCGCGCCGGAGAGCAAACGACTGCACTGATATTGCGGCTACGCCCAAGTGGCCGCAATACTCCGAGGTTGGGATGACGAAAGTGTCATCATCCGTCACAGGACTTGTGCGGTATCACGGTCCGCAGTCGATCTTGACTTGATCTGCCATCAGGAGTAGAAAGCCAGTCGCAAGGCGGATGACAGGAACGCGATGACTGCAGGACGCGAAAGTCCCAGGTCAGAACGGTCAGGCTCGGCTTTGGCCGACCCTGACGCAGCTGACCTGCCGGTGCGCTGTCCCGGAGCGCGGATTCTCGTCATCGACGACGAGCCGCACATCAGCGCCTTCGTCGCGCGGGCCCTTGAGGCATCCGGGTATCAGGTCGACATCGCGGCGAACGCACCCGACGGCATCGAGCGGGCCAGCGCTGGCGGCTGCGACCTGGTGATTCTCGATTTGATCATGCCAGACCTGGACGGCCGGGCCGTGCTGACCTCCATCCTGCGGGTCAGGCCGACCCAGGCGGTGCTCGTGCTGTCCTGCAGTTCCGACGTCAGCACGAAGGTGGAGTGCCTTGACCTCGGTGCCCGGGACTACCTGACCAAGCCGTTCTCACTGGCCGAGTTGATCGCCCGGGTGCGGGCCGGGTTGCGCGAGAACGCGATGCGCAGCGAAGTGATGCGCGTCGGCGACCTGGCGCTGGACGCGGCCAGGCTCGTCGCGGACAGTGGATCAGGCCCGGTAGCGCTGACCAGGCTGGAGTTTCTCTGCCTGCGCGCGCTCATGGAACACGCCGGCGGCCTGGTGACCAAGAGCGAGCTACTCGCCTCCGTATGGGGCATTGACTTCGATCCGGGCTCGAACCTGGTGGACGTCTGCATCAGGCGGCTGCGGGCCAAGCTGGGGTTCACGCTGATTGAGACGGTGCGCGGTGAGGGCTATCGACTCGGATGAGAACGGTTACCCTGTCACTCTCACGACGAGAACGGGGCAAGCTCGATGCAGTCAGTCACCACCGATCCCCCGTTTGTCCCGATCCGCAAGCGAGGCTGGCCGACCCGGCGGTCGCCGCGCTGGACCTACGGCATCGCCGGCGTTCTGGTGCTGATCGGCGTGGCGGTCGGCCTGTCGCACCGCCCGACCAGCGGCGAGCGCGCCACCGACCTGCGGACTCTGCTGGCCGCGATGAACACCGACGTCGAGTCCTGCTCGGGTGGCGTCGGCGACGCGCTCCGGGTGATGAACGCGATCCAGGACGGCTCCAGCCACGACGTAGCGACCGCCATCAACCTGGCCACCGGCGGCGCCGCGAACTGCTCTCCAGCCAACAACGAACAACTCGATGACCTCACCGGCGTTCAGGTGCCCGAGTCGCTGACCAGCTATCACCTTCAGGCGGCGGTGACCGACCTGATCGACTGGGCCGCTCCCGACGCCGCCCGGGTTCAATCCGATGTGGCGACCGTGCTGACCGACCGGGGCAGGCCGAGCGAGAACGCCGCAGTGGCCACGCTGACCAAGGACCTGCGCAAGCTTCGCGCCCAGCGCGCCGTCGTCTACGCGGCGCTTGCCCCCGCGATCAAGGCGCTGTCGCCCCAGTCCACCCCGCCGCGCCTGTGGGTCATCCCCCGCCCGCCGAACAGCTACTGACGCGAGAGCGCCATGCACCGCCTTACCGCCCTCGCCAGCGGCAACCCGATGCCCGGCATGCGCAGCGGCCTGGACGTAAGCAACTCGATCCTGGTGGCCGCGTTCCGCTCGGCGCTGATCCACCAAGGGCTGGTCGCGTTGCTGATCCTGGCCTCGCTCGCGATCATCTGGGCGAGCGCGCGCGAATGGCTGCCCGCGTTCGCCCGGCGCGGTCACCGGGCCTGGGGCCGAGCCCAGCCTGGCCTGGCCGAACCGGCGGGGCGCTTCCTGCTCCGGATCGGCTTCGGTCTGCTCTGGGTCTTCGACGGCATCCTGCAAGCCCAGCCGGCGATGGCGGCCGGCCTGCCCGGCCAGGTCATCGCTCCGGCCGCGGACGGCTCGCCTGGCTGGGTCCGGCATCTGGTCAACTGGTCGGGCACGGCCTGGTCCTACCACCCAGTGCAGGCCGGCGCCGCTGCCGTGTGGATTCAGGTCGGCATCGGAGTCTGGCTGCTCGCGGCGGCGCGCGGCCGGTGGTCCCGGCTCGCTGGTCTGGCCAGCGCGGGCTGGGGCCTAGTCGTCTGGGTGTTCGGCGAAGCCTTCGGCGGGATCTTCAGCCCTGGTCAGAGCCTGCTTTTCGGCGCCCCGGGCGCGGCCGTCTGCTACTGCGTGGCCGGCGGCCTGATCGCGCTGCCCGACCGGGCGTGGGCATCGGCCGCGCTCGGCCGATGGCTGCTGCGCTGCCTCGGTATCTTCTTCGTCGGCATGGCGTTGCTGCAGGCTTGGCCTGGCCGGGGTTTCTGGCAGGGCGACCTCGCGGGCAAGCCAGGCACGTTGCGCCAGATGCTGAGCTCGATGTCAGGAACCCCGCAGCCCGCACCGCTCGCTCACTTGATCAACGGCTTCAGCTCGTTCGTGGCCAGCCATGGTTTTGGGCTTAACGCAACCACCGTGGCAACTCTCGGCATCCTTGGCCTCGGTCTGCTCGCGGGGGGTGCCCGGCGCCGCATCCTCCTCGCGGTCGTGATCGCGACGGGTTTGTTCTGCCTGGCCGACTGGGTGCTGGTGCAGGATCTCGGCTTCCTAGGCGGACTCGGCACCGACCCGAACAGCATGATCCCCCTGCTCCTGCTCGTCGTCGCCGGCTACCTGGCGGTCAGCCAGCCAGCGCCTGCGCCAACGGCGACCCCGGCGGTGCAGCAAACGACGGTGCGGCAAACGACCGAGGGCTGGCGCGAGCAGATCAAGCCGGTCAGGCTGGCCGGCCGGCTCGCCGCGATGAGGGCGACCGGGATCCTGGCCGCCTGGGCCGTGCTGCTGGTACTGATCGGAGCGGCCCCGATGGCACTCGCGCAGGTCAACCGGACCGCCGATCCGATCATCGCGCAGGCGATCGGCGGGTCGACCGCGCCGCTGGACACGGCGGCCCCCGCGTTTAGCCTTTCCAACGTCGCTGGCCACCCGGTCTCGCTGGCGAGCCTGCGCGGGAAAGTGCTGCTGCTGACCTTTCTTGACCCGGTCTGCACGACCGACTGCCCGCTACTTGCTCAGGAACTGCGCGAGGCTGACCAACTGCTCGGCGCTAAGGCCAACTCGGTCGAACTGGTCGCGATCGCCGCGAACCCGCTCTACTACGCCCCGCCCTACCTCCGGGCGTTCGACCAGCAAGAGGGTCTCACCAGCCTGCGCAACTGGACGTTCCTGACCGGCCCGCTCAGCCGGTTGCGCAACGTCTGGGCCAACTTCGGCGTCACCGTCGATACGCTGCCGGGCGGGCAGATGGTCGCGCACGACGACGTGGTCCTCGTGATCGACCGGATCGGTCGGGTTAGGTTTGAGTTCAACGCCGATCCTGGTCCTGGCACGGCGACTTCGGTGTCCTCGTTCGCCGTCGAATTCGCCCAGGCCGCTCAGCGGGCGATATCAGCCGTCAGGTCTTCGACTTGACCAGCCGAAGGCGCGGGGGGTGCGGGCGGCGCGGGGGGTCGTCCCCCCGCAGGGCAGCACTGAACGAGGCGCGATGCATTATCTGACCGGCAATTGGTCCTTCGATCCTTTCCTCATAATCGCATTGATCTTGGTCGGATGGCACGAAGTCGGGCTAGCCAGGCTAGCGAAGAAGGCACGCCCTGAGCGCACCGACGAACGTCGGCGGAGGTCGCTGTGGTTTTACGGCGGATTGGTTGTGCTGCTGATCGCAGTGGAGTCGCCGCTGGATTACTGGTCAGATAGCTATTTCTTCGTGCACATGATCCAGCACCTGCTGCTCATGTTCGCCGCGCCGGTGCTGGTCGTGGCCGGGGCACCGTGGCAGCCACTGCTCGAAGGGCTGCCAGGCAGGCTTGGTAAGCGTCTGACCAGGGAGGTACTCGCCGCCAGGTGGTCATCGGTGATCCGTGCGGTCGGCGGTTTCTTTTTGAAGCCTTGGGTGGCCGTGCTATTTTTCAACGCCGTAATGATTTTCTGGCATTTGCCCTGGGCCTATGACCTAGCTAGTCGAAACCAGACCGTGCATATCTGGCTGATGCACGGCAGTTTCTTCGTGGTCGGAATACTTTTCTGGCTGCAGTTCATTCCGTCAGCCCCTTTCCGGGTAAAATTCTCTCGTCCTGCTCAGATGGCGGCACTGTTGCTGACCAACGTGCAGATGTGGATTCTGGCGATGTCGATGAGCATCCTCGCTCAGGCATCGTGGTATTCGGTCTACGCTCATGTTCCTGGCGTGACGTTGTCCCCATTCGCCGACCAGCAGATCGGCGCCGGGATCTTGTGGGTGTGCGGCGACTTCTGGGCAATTCCGGCAATGCTGTACGTGGTGCGCCGGCTTATCACCGAGGACGGCAACATCGGCTCGGCCGTCGACCGGATCCTCGGCCGAGGCCGCTCGCGCGGCTACCAGTGGGCAGGCCGCCGGTAACCCATCTAGCAGCAGCGTGGCCCCCTACCTGTCGTTGGCCACCCCGGCCAACCCGCAGCGCGGGGCCCACGCTGCTGCCAGCGACAGCGCGGGGCCCACGCTGCCTCCGCCTCCACCGTCGCCCCAACAGCTAGGGGCCCACGACGTCGCCATAGCGACAGCGCGGGGCCCACGCTGTGCTGGTGCAGGGACGGGTTTGGCAGCGGGGGCCCCGCGCGGTCCTTAACTGGCGGGAACTGGCGGGCTCGAGCGCTTGTCACCCTCGGGTCATCGGGTGTGCCGCACTTGTTCGCGTGTCGTTCCACGTCATTGCGCGATCCATTGGGCATCATGTGACCAGGCCCCTCCAGGTATGAGCTGGAGGGGCCTGGTCCTATTGGCGAGCGCGGGCTTATTCAGGCCGACCAGGTCACCGGGATTCCGTGCGGCGGCGCGGTGCCTAGCCGTCGGCTGACGCCGCCCGGCCAGGTCACCAATTCGACCGGTGTGTCCGTGGTTCCCTTGACCAATTCGAGGCTGACGTGGGCGAACCGCGCCGAATTCGTGGCCTGCTGACCGAGCGCATCGATCCCCCGGTCGATCGCGTCTTTCTGCTCCGGGCTGAGGTACTGGCGCATGATCGAATGCCAGAGCACCGTCCACGTCCCTGATTCGAGCGTGATCCGCGAGATCGTTTCGCTTGCCAGTTCGGCTCTCATCTGAGCTGGAATTTCGGCCGCAAGCTGGCAGGCGCCGCGCAACCGGTCAAGGCGCTCGACCTGATCAGCCCAGACGTAGGCGAGCAGCTTGAGCCGCCCGGATTCACTGACCGGATCGACGGGGGCCAGATCGCCGCCGATCCGCGAGACAACCTCGACCGACGCCGCCCGCGGCGGGCGGCCCAGCCAGCCGTCGATCATCTGGACCGGTGAGGATGGTGAGCCGTAACTGGTGCCGCCGCCGGTGATCCTGAACAGGTCCGCGCGCAGGTTAAGGCCAGCGCTCGCGCCTATCTCGACCAGCCGGATCGGGTACCGCGCCTCGGCGACCAGGTGGCAGAGTGCCCCGACGAGCGCCGCGCCCCGGCCGACTTCGTTGGTCTGCGGCGGATGACCAAGCCAGGCTCGCACCTCCTCGGCATGCTCGCAGAGCACCCCGAGCATGACTGGCCAGGCCCGCTCGGCGCCCGGCCCCGGGTCGGCGCGGCCGCCCGCCGAGGGGTAGAACTCGGCCAGCTCCGGCACCCGCCCGGTCAGCACCAGCGCATGCACGCCGCCGAGCATACGCAACGCGAGCGCACCGCGGCCCGGATCGTCCAGGTGACCTTCGAGCACACCGACCGTGGGACCGCCGGCCCGGAGATCGCGAGCCGCGTGGTTGAGCAACCCAGCGTAGAGCGAGCTGCCGAGCGCCCCGCACGCCAGCGCCTGGAACTCGAACCGCTGCGCGGTCCGCTCGACTGGGGTCTGCGTGACTGCTTGGTCCACGTCCGATTCCTCCATCCCGATGGCGGTCTGGTCATATCATGTCCCGCCGACGGCACTTCGGTAGTGTCGACCGGTACGCTGCCGCCGTGGAAGCAATTCAGACCCTCCGGCGCCGACCGATCGCGGTGACGGAAAAGGGCTTCGGCACCATAGCCGCCCGCCGCCCGGTGAGCGCGGAGTCGCTGGCCGCCGAACGCCCGCCCGTACTTGGTGGCGAGTTCACGATGCCACTGCTCGTGCTCCGTGATTCCGCGCTCGCCCATAACGCCAGCACAATGGCCGACTGGTGCGCGGCGGCCGGGGTGCGACTCGCGCCGCACGGCAAGACCACGATGGCGCCGCAGTTGTTCGAGCGCCAGCTAGCCGCAGGCGCGTGGGCCATCACCGCCGCGACGATCAGCCAGGTGCAGGTCTACCGATCGTTCGGCATCAACAGGATTCTGATCGCGAACGAGCTCACCGACCCGGCCGGGATTGCCTGGCTGGCGCGGGAGTTGACGACGAAGCTGGACTGGGAGTGTTTCGCTTACGTCGACAGCGTTGCGGGGGTCAGGTTGCTGGACGACGCGCTGACCGCGGCCGGGGCCGGGCGGCCGGTGCATGTGCTCGTGGAGCTTGGGTTTCCCGGCGGGCGCACGGGCTGCCGGAGTGTGGCCGAGGCTCTCGACGTCGCCGCTGGCGTGGCGGACGCTCGGGCGCTCGCGCTGGCCGGGGCGGCTGGCTTCGAGGGCGGAATCGGGCCCGACGCCGGGCCGGAGACGCTCGCGGCTGTGGGTGAGTGGTGCCGTCGGTTGCGCACGCTGGGCGAGTCCATCGGAGCTGATGTCGCTCATCCGATCATCTCGGCGGGCGGAAGCGCGTACTTCGACGTCGTGGTTAACGAACTCGCTGCTCCCGACGATCCGGCAGTGGGCCGCCCCGCCCCAAACGTGGTACTGCGCAGCGGCTGCTACCTGACCCATGACCACGGCGAGTACGCGGCCATCGGCCCGGCCTCACGCCACCGCGGCCCCGATCTGCGCCCCGCGATAGAACTCTGGGCGCCTGTTCTCTCCTGTCCCGAGCCCGGTCTCGCCCTAGCCTGCGCCGGCCGCCGCGACGTCTCCATCGACCAAGGCATGCCGCTGCCCCTGCGGCTACGGCGACCGGACGGGATGATCGAGCCAGTGGACGGCCTGTCCGTCACCAGGCTGGACGACCAGCACGCGTACATCGACGTGCCGTCATCGGTCGTTCTGGCCCCCGGCGACCTCGTCTGCTTCGGCATCTCCCACCCCTGCACCACGCTCGACAAATGGCGAGTGATCCCGGTAGTCGACGACGATTACCGCGTAGTCGACGCCGTGCACACGTTCTTTTAAGCGCAGGCTCGCCGGAAGGACTCGGTGAAGGACGGTGAAACGACGTAGTCGGTCCAGACGAGCCGCTGCTGGGTGACCGAGTGACCGCCGATCGCGCACACGGCTCCCAGAATGTTGGCTGGCAGGGCGACGTTCCAGAGGATCAGCGCTCCGCCGATGCCGCCGCCGGTGGCGAGGGTCCGTCCGTCCGGGCTGAAGGCGACCGCGTCCACGTTGGTGACCGGGAGTGGGGTGCCAATCAGCGACCGGGTGCTCGTGTCCCAGATCTGGGCTGTTCCGTCAGAGCTGGCGGTGGCGATTTCCTTGCCATCCCGGCTGAAGGCCAGAGATACGACCGCGCCGCCGCCCACCGCGATCGGTGGCTCCGCGGTGAGCTGGCCAGCGGGACTCACGTTCCAGAGCAGGACCGCGCCCAGGCCGCTGGCGCCGGCCAGCGTGCGACCGTCGGGACTGAAGGCCAGCGTTGTCACGCCACCGGCTGCGTGCGCGCGGCTGACCTGCGTCTGGTTCGCGACCGCCCAGATTCGGACCGGGCCCGTGCCTCCGCCCGCCGCGAGGTAACGGCTGGCCGGGCTGAATGCGATCGCGGCGGGGTACGGGATCCTGGGCATGGGCCGCCCGAACGGCCGGCCTCGGGCCGCGTCCCACAACCGGGTCCGGGAGCCGCTCGTGACTAGCAGCTTCCCGTTGGGGCTGAAGGCGATCGACTCGGCGGAGCCGGGCGTCCGGCGGATGACCGTTGGCCTGGCCGGTAGCCGGGTTCCAGAACTCGGTCCGCTGACCACCCATGCCGACGGTCGCTAAAGTGTGGCCGCTGGCGCTGAAGGCGACGTATGTGGCCAGTCCGTACCCGCTGGTACCGACGGAACGGCTGTTTGGCGAGGATGCGCCGAGATTCCACGTCTGGACCGCGTCGGTCAGCAGCGAGGGAGCAGTCGCGAGTCGATTGCCACTCGGGCTGAACGCCACTTCGGCGACGCCGTGGTAGCTGACGCCTGACGCCAGAACGGCCTGCTGCCTCCGGACCGCCGTATCCCAGAGCCGGGCCGTGCCGTCGGTGCTGCCGGTCGCCAGCACGGTGGAGTTGCCGAAGGCGACCGCGTTCACGCCGCCGGTCGCGGCAGCAAGCGGCACTCCGATTTCGGCCCGGGTCTTGACGCTCCACAGCTGCGCGGGTCCATCCGTTTCTGCCGTCGCCAGGATCTGGCCATCGGGACTGAACGCGACATCGGTCACGCCAGCGTCGGCGACCGGCTTGCCCAGCCTGGTCTGCGTCGCCACCTCCCAGAGTTGGGCACCTCCGCCGTCGGCGGCTGCGGCGAGCACCGCGCCATCCGGGCTGAATGCCACCGACGCGGTGGCACCTGAGCCCGAGGGCATCGGCGAGCCATAAGGTGAGTGCGAGGCGAGGCGCCACAACTGGACCGCGCTGCCGGTACTTGTCGCGAGCAGCCTGCCGCGCGGGCTGAAGGTCACGGCCTGGATGCCGCCCGACTTCATACGGAATGGAGCACCGTCCGCGGTCCAGGTTCTGGTGTGCCAGAGTTGCACGGTCCCGGCTTGGGTGACCACCGCGAGGAGCTTGCCGTCCGGGCTGAACGCCAGCGCGTCGGGCGAGGCGTCGGAGCACGACAGCGCCGGGCCAGTTCGTTTCTGCTGAGGGACGCTCCAGATCATAGCCTCGCCGGAATCGAAGGCGGCGGCTAGGAGAGTGCCCGCCGGATTGAACGCGACCGCGTCGGTCTCGTCCTGATCGGCATCCGTCAGCGGTTTTCCCACCTGGTCACGATCGGCCGTGTTCCAGAGCCGAACCGAATCGTCGGTCGCGGTCGCCAGCACAGGGCCGTGGCGGCCGAACGCGACGGCATTCACGGACATCGATGGCGCGCCTCCGGGCCCGTTCGTGTTGATGACGCCGCGGTCTGGCTGTGCGAGCACGTCGAGCAGGCTTGCCTGGGCCTGGCTGGTCGGCGCGATCTGATAAGCGTCGGCGGCGAGGAGGGCGGCGGTTGACGGATCGGTATCGTCCAGCGTCTCGCTCTCGGCGGCGAGCGCATCGCTCTGCGCCTGATTACGCTGGCCGATCGCGGTGTCGCGTTCCCTGAGCGCGAGCAGGCCGCCGGCGACGGCCAGAATGGTCAAGGTAGCGAGTACGGCTACAGCGGCCCTGGCCAGCCGGATCGCACCGCGGTGCGCTCGCAGATGCTCGCCGACGAGCTGATCTTTCTGAACTCCCCGGACCGGTGCGGCCACGGCGGCGACCCGGTCAGCGGGAAGCGTCGGCCGGCGGCCGGTCGGCGGCAGGCCAGTCAGGTCGACCCACAGCGGCTCGTGGCCGAACACGCCGCGCAGCGCTGGCGGCACCGGCGCTTCCGCCGCCCAATCCGCTTGTGCATCGTTCCAGGCCAGGCCGGGCCCGGCCGCGACCACGAGTATGCGTTCAGGCTCACGGTGTTCGAGCCACCACCGCACTTCGCGATCGACCCCGCCGGACGTGGCGGCATCCGCCGATGCGAGCAGAATGAACCATCGTGAGGAACCCAGCGCGTCCTCGATCGACGGCCACAGCGCCGGACTGGCGGACAAATTGGATGAGTCAAGGAAGACCCGCGAAGCTCGCGTCCGGTACCACGGCTTAGCGAGCCGCTCAAGACTGGACTGCAACGCGTGGCCGAGCCCGGCGTCGCTCCCGTGAGCATAAGAAATAAACGCGTCGTACTCAGGCATGAACCCTCTTCGTTCCCAGCTTGCGGATCGACTGCGACCATGCGCCCGCGCGGCGACTTCGAACAACGTGCGCGCCGAATCACTATTGCGCACTAATCGTCGGCTGATGGGATCGGCATAGCCTCACCCTCGCCAGTGCCGCCGGCACCTCGTCGACCTCGCCGCCACCGACCCTAACCTCAAGTGGGGATCATCCTCACCAACACAGTCGCCCGCCCAGGGACCAGCGAAGCTATCGATCACGAAGCCGGGCTGATCAAGCAGGCACCTTCACCATCGGGCTCTACTGCCCGATCTACCCACAGCCGGATGGCCTGCAGATTCACCACCTGCCGCCAGCCAGCCACCCACTGCGACATCGACCACGCCACCCCTACGACCATGGCGGACTCACCTGTTCTTGCAACCTCGGCGGCGCCCGCCCGGCTACACCACAAGATCAAGCAACACCCCCGCTGGCGATTCGAACAGCCACCCCCCGGCACCTTCATCTGGACCACACTCACCGGCCGCCAATACACCACTCAACCCGACTCCCACACCGCCTAGAAGCATGTCCAGGAAGCAGAACGTCCGGAATGGGCGCTAGCGTGCGGCGCATGACAGTAGTGAAGGCTGGTTATGCGGTAGCGCACCTGGACGAGATCGAGGAGTTTACGGACGCAGGCTGCCGCTATCGGCCGATCCGGCACCATCTGGGCATCACGGCCTTCGGAGTGACCGCCTGGACAGCCCGCGCAGCGGGCGATCTCGTCATTAACGAGCACGACGAGGATGACCCCACCGCTGACCAGGAGCTCTTTCTCGTGCTGCGCGGCCACGCGGTGTTCGAGCTTGACGGTGACCGGGTCGACGCGCCGGCCGGAAGTCTCGTATTCGCCCCGCCCCGCACGAAGCGGACGGCCCGCGCCAAGGAGGAAGGTACGACCATCATCGCGCTGGAAGGCACGCCGGGAAAGGCCTACGAGGCCCGCGGCTGGGAACTGTGGGCTCCGCTCGCCCCCCTTTATGAGGCGGGCGAGTACGCCGAGGTCGCCGATCGTCTGGGCCTTCTGGTCGCAGCCGCCCCGCAGTACCCCATGTTGTTCTTTAACCTCGCCTGCAGCGAGAGTCAGTGCGGTCGGACGAGTGACGCGATCGATCACCTCCGGCAGGCTATCGAGATGTCGCAGGAATTCCGCGATTCGGCGAAAGACGACTCCGACCTGGATCCGATCCGCGACGAACCCGCCTTCAAGCGACTGATCGGCTTATGTACCTTGACGGTTACGTAACTATCTTGGTACATTCATTCCGTGGAAGCTGCTCTGCGGGCGCTGGCAGACGAAAGCCGGCGGACGATGCTGGAGGCCTTGGCAGGAAGCCCGGCAACCGCCGGCGAGCTGGCGGCGATGCTGCCGATTGCCCGCCCGGGGGTATCGCGGCACCTGCGGGTACTGCGGGAGGCAGGGCTGGTCGAGGTCCGCCAGGAAGCGCAGCGGCGGATCTACAGCCTCCGTCCGCAGCCGCTCGCCGAGATCGATGAATGGCTGGGTCAGTACCGGGCCCTGTGGGAACAACGGCTGGACGCCCTGCACACCGAGATAGCGCGGGGCAAACGTGAACGAAGGAGTACCAGATGACCGGCAACGCAAATACGGGCACCCGCATCCTGGGCAGCCTGCGATCGGCAGACGGCAACGGCGTTGTGCGTCTCGAAGACCGCTACGACACCGACATCGGCGACCTGTGGTCAGCACTCACCGATCCCTCGCGTCTGGCCCGCTGGTACGGGCGACTCGAAGGGGACCTCCGTCCCGGCGGACAGTTCCGCCTGTACGTCCAAAACGCCAACTTGGACACCACCGGGCGGGTGGAAACGTGCGAGCCCCCGCAGCGGCTGCGGGTGATCACCAGGGAGACCGACGAGTCCTACCAGCACGGGAACGGGGTACCGCCATTCGACGAGGTCATCGAGGCCACGCTGACCGCCGACGGCGACCAGACCATCCTGGTCATCGAGGTCCAGGGCATGCCATTGGACGCGGTCGCCTTCTACGGGGCCGGGTGGCAGATCCACGCCGAAAACCTCGCCGCCTACCTCGCCGGGCGCGAGCGCGGCGACACCGAGGCGCGCTGGGGTGAACTCGTCCCTCCCTATCAAGACCTGGCAGCCAACATCGGCTAGTTAGGCTCAGCCGAATGGACAACCGCGAACCCGACAAAGTGCCCTTCGACGCCGAGCAGTACAACCGCCGGTCCCGCGAAGGCCCGTGTTTCGTCTGCGCGATCCTGGCCGGGCATCCGGATTACAGCCACCACGATGTCTACGAGGACGCGGACACCATTGCCTTTCTCGGGCGCTGGCCGACCTTGCTGGGTTATTGCCTCGTCGCGCCCAAGCGGCACATCGAGAGTTGGGTGCATGACCTGGATGAGAACGAGTTCGTCGCCTTCCAGAGGGTTGTGCACCGGGTGGCCAAGGCTCTGGCCGCGTCAGTGCCAACCGAGCGGATGTACTCACTGAGCCTTGGCAGCCAACAGGGCAACTCTCACCTGCACTGGCACGTGGTGCCGCTGCCACCCGGAGTGCCCTACGAACAGCAGCAACTGCACGCCCTCTTGGCTGAACAAGGGGTCCTGGACGTCGATGACCGCAGCCAGGCGGCGCTGGCACGCACCATCAGAAGCCATCTATAAGCTGACGATCAGCCCTGAGGTAGCCGTCGTACACCTCGTCGAGGTAGGTGCCGTACGGAGCACCACCGGAGGTATACCCCGCGACGAAATACGGCCGCCCGTCAATCATGATCAAGTCGTCATCCAGGACTGCTCGCGGGGTGGCGGAGCGACGCGGGCGGGGCTGCGGGGGCGGCCGGTGCGCCCATCGTTGGGCACTGCTCGGCAGCGCGAATCCGATGGCTGTCAGATCCTCGTAGGCGGTGTAGCGATCCACGCCGTACCGCCGCGCGTAGGTCTTGATGGTGACAGTTGCGCCGCAGGCAATCCAGGCCTTAGCGGACTCACGTCGGGCCTGCCGCGCATCCGGTGTCGGCGCGGCTGCATGCCGGAAAGGATACGCCTCTCGTGGTGATCCCTCGGCGCCTGCGGCCTCAGCCTTATCACCAAAGCGGCGACGTATCAGAGAAGCTGTGTACGTAAGTACAAGACGCGATCAGCCTTGCCGTGCCCGCAGCGCCTCGATGAGCGCGGGGATTACCTCGTGGAGGTCGCCGATCACCGCGTAGTCGGCCTTGACGACCATTGGAGCGTCCGGGTCGGTGTTGATCGCCACGATGATCTTCGCGCCCTGGCAACCCGCCATGTGCTGGATCGCTCCGCTGATCCCGCAGGCTAGGTACAGGTCGGGGCTGATCTTGGTCCCGGTCTGGCCGACTTGCTGCCGGTGCGGACGCCAGCCTTGGCTGGTGACAACCCTGGATACACCGAGCGCCCCGCCCAGCAGGTCAGCAAGCTCCTCTAGCATCGTGAACCCGTCCGGCCCACCGACCCCGCGACCGCCGCCAACGACGACCCGGGCCGTCGCCAACGACACTCCGGGGGCCCGGTCGGCGGACTCCGCAGCCTGCACGACCAGGTCACCGCCAACCAGCCGAGGCTCAAGTCGCGAGACCGGCACCCCGCCCGTGCCATCCCCCACCGCATCGACACCAACGCCATCGACCCCAACCCCATCGACCCCTACCGCATCGACACCTACCGCATCGACAGCCACGGTCAGCAGCGCGAGCGGCGCGTCGAGCATTGCGTCCTCAAGCAGGCTGCCTGCCCAGCGCTGCCGCACAAGCTCGCACCGACCAGGCGCGACCCGACTGGCCGAGACACAGTTCGCGGCCATCGGCAACCCGGTGATCGCGCCCAGGTGGGCCTGCACCTCGTTGCCCCGGTCGGTCGCGGCCGCCAGCACAGCGGTCACCGGCCCGAACCCCCGGCCATCCGTCGCCGCCAGGTCAGCAAGTGCCCGAGCCCAGGCCACCGGCGCGTAGCCAGCAACCGCTCCGAGGTCGATCGCGCAGCCCCGGTAAACACCGACGGCACCCAGCCAGGCACCACCCACCGCATCCGGCGGCCCAACCCACGCCGCGACCAGATCCTCGCCAGCGCCGGCCGCCAGCGATCGAGCCACTCCGAGCGCGCGCCGCGACGCATCCCGGATGCCGTCAGCGTCGGTCTCGACGAAGCACAGCACCGTCATCGCGGAATCCCAAGCTCGTCAAGCAACCGCACCAGGGCTGGCACGGCTTCCGCGCCCGACCCGAGCAGCTCGGAATGCGCGCCAGTCGCTACCGGCACCCGCAACCGGCGCTTCACCAACGCCTCGCCCGAACTCTCAGTACGCCCAGCCAGCTCAACCGTCTCGATCGTGGCGCGCTTGGCCCGCAACCGCCCAGGCAACGACGGGTATCTCGGCAGGTTGATTCCTTCTTTGACGCTGACGACAGCAGGCAGCGGGACGTCGAAGGCCTCTTCGACGCCAGCGTATTCCCGGGCAGCGACAATCCGCTCGGGCCCTTTTTCGGCCTCAGCTACGACCTCCAGCCGCTTGATGCCGGTCACGCACGGCAGGCCCAGCAGGTGCGCCACCCGCACGGGCACCTGATAGTCGCCGGTATCCGCCGCCTCGTTGCCAAACAGCAGCAGGTCGTAACCTCCCCCGCCATGCACCGCGTCGGCGATCGCGGCCGCTGTCGCAATCGGGCCCCACTCAGCCCCGTCGGTGCGCAGCAGGATCGCGCGGCTGGCGCCGAGAGCCAGCATGTCCCGAAGCTGCTCGGCCGCTAGCGCCGGACCGAGCGTCAGCACGGTGACCGAGCCGCCGAGCCGCTCGGTGATCCGCACGGCTTCCTCGACGCCGCACTCCTCGTGCGGGCTCACCGTGAAGCCAGCCATCGTGGTGTCGACGTCAAGCCCGTCCGGCGTCACCACGATCGCGCCGCCAACCATTAGTACCCGCTTAACGCAGACGCAAATCTCCACGACTCAGCTCACCACGACTCAGCTCACCACGACTCAGCTCACCACGACTCAGCTCACCACGACTCAGCACCGGATCCGCTCATTGGCCGGATCGAACAGTGGCGTGGCACCGGCCATCTCGACGGTGACCGGGTATCGCTCACCGAGATACTCGACCGCGAGCTTGTTCCCGACCGAAGCGTGCCCGGCGGGCAGGTAGCTGAGCAGGATGTGCTTGCCGACCGACGGGCCCGAACCGGCGCTGGTTACATAGGACGTCCGACCGCGCGCGTCGGTCAGCACGTCGCCGTCTGGCCCGAGTATCGGTTCGCCGCCCAGCGGGTACCGCGCCTCGCCCGAGGTCGGCGACGTCGGATCGTCAATCGTGAGCGTGCAGAGGACAGCGACCGGCGCAGTGGCCCGTTGCGCCAGCTGGGCGGCCTTGCCGACGAAGTCCTGCGCCTTGCACCTCGGCCGCGCCATCCCGGCCTCGACGAGGTTGAAGTCGGCGGTCAGTTCAGCGCCAAAGGCTCGGTAGCCCTTCTCCAGCCGACCGGTGGTCCCGTAAACCCCGATCCCCGCCGGGATCAGCCCGCAGGTCTGGCCGGCGTCCCAGAGCGTGTTCCACAACCGGGCGCCTTGCTCGATCGGCGAGTGCAGCTCCCAGCCGAGTTCGCCCACGTAGGAGATCCGCGACGCGAGCACGGTGATGCCGCCAACCTCGATCTCCCCGCAGGTGCCGAACGCGAACCCCGCGTTTGACACATCACCCGAGGTAACCCGCGCGAGAATGTCCCGCGCCTTCGGCCCCCATAGGCCGAGGGTGGTCCACGCCGAGGTCACGTCCGTGACGGTCACACGGCAGCCCGCAGGCACGTGGTCGATGATCCACGCCAGGTCCATCATCCCGGTGGCGCCGCCGGTCACGACCCGAAAATTGTCAGTGGCCATCCGCATAATGGTGAGGTCGGCACGGAAGCCGCCAGCCTCGTCGAGGAGGGAGGTGTAGACGACCCGCCCGATGGCGACATCCATCTGGGCCACTGCCAGGTACTGAACTGCGTCGAGCGCGTCCGGCCCGGCGATGTCGAGAACGGCGAACGCGGACAGGTCGATCAGCGCCGCCGACTCCCGCATGGCCAGGTGCTCAGCATTGATGATCGGCGACCACCACCGGGACTCCCACTCACCGGTGCGCGGCATGAGCTGGCCAGCGCCGGCGCGCGGGGTGAGCTGGCCAGCGTAGCGTTCCAGCAGCGGCGCGTTGGACTCGTACCAGAACGGACGCTCCCAGCCGGCCGTCTCGTAGAACACTGCGCCCAGGTCGCGCTGGGCCGCGTAGGCAGGGCTGAGGCGGAGCGGACGGCCTGACTCCCACTGCTCGCCGGGGTGGATGATGCCGTACATCTTGTTGAAGGCCTCGGCGGCCCTGGCCGTGACGTGGGCGGTCGTTCGCTGGTGCGGGTAGAACCTGGCGATGTCGGCTTCGTGGATGTCGATCTCGGGCGTCCCGCCGGTGAGCCATTCGGCCGCCGCCCGGCCGATGCCTGGCCCTTCCTTGATCCAGCTCGCCGCGACCGACCACAGCCCGGCGACCTCCGGCGTCTCCCCGATGGCCGGATGCCCGTCCGGCGTCATCGAGATCAAGCCATTGATCGCATAACGAATCCCCGCGCGTTCATCGCCTAGCAGAGAGGGCATCAATTCGAGGGATTTTTCAAGCTGGGGGTCGAAGTCGTCCGATGTGAACGGCAGTTCGGTCGGGGAAAGCACAGCCGCCTCGATCGACGGAATCGAGTCCGGTTCGATGATGATCGGGCGATGCGCGTAGGAGCCGACCTCCATGTCGCCGCCGTGCTGCCGCTCGTACATGTTCTCGTCGACGTCGCGCACGATCGGGTAGCCGATCTCACCTGGTGTCTCGTCGAACAGGGCGATCGGGCCGACGCTGATCATCTGGTGCACGATCGGGGTCAGCGGGATCCTGGCCCCGGCCATCGCGGCGATTCTCGGGGACCACACGCCGCAGCCGATCACGCAGATGTCGGTCTCGATGTCGCCGGCCGTGGTCCGCACCTGCGTGACCCGGCCGCCTCGTCGCCCGGCCCCGGCGCCGTCGGACGCGGTCGTGATGCCCAGTACCTCGGTGTTCGCCAGCACCGTCAGCGCGCCGGTCTCGCGCGCGTGCTCGCGCATCAGCGTTCCGGCCCGGAGGGAGTCGACGACGCCGACGGTCGGGAAGTACGCGCCGCCGAGGATCACGGCATCATCGAGGTACGGGACTAGCTCGCGGACCTGCGCTGGGGTAAGGAGTTCGGAGGGGATCCGCCAGGCCTTGGCCTGGGTGCATCGCCGCCGCAGCTCGATCATCCGCTCGGGCGTCCTGGCCACCTCGATGCCGCCGGATTCGGTGAACACGCCGAGTTGCTTGTACTGCTCAGTGGAGTCGGCGGTGAGCTCCATCATCATCTTGTTGTATTCGATCGGGAAGATGAAGTTCGAAGCGTGCCCGGTCGAGCCTCCCGGGTTGGGCATCGGCCCCTTGTCGACGAGGACAAGCTCGCGCCACCCCAGTTCCGCCAGGTGATAGGCAAGGCTGTTGCCGACGATCCCAGCCCCAATAATCACCGCCCGCGCCCGTCCAGGCACCCCGCTCATCCCCAAAACTCCTACTCGACTGGGATCTCCTTGTTGACCAGGCCCAGGTCGATGCCCTGGCGCCTGCGCACGAACCACGCGACCAGGTAGATGATGATCGCCAGCGCGTACATGCAACCCATGAACACCAGCGACGGCTTGAGGTTCACGAAATAGTTGTCGTTCGTGAGCCACTCGTAGAGGTTGAAGCCGAGCAGCCCGATCGTCACCCAGCCGGCGACCGGGACGACCGGCACTCCGAGCAGCTTGATCTTGCTGGCCGGGGATGCCTGCCACAAATCTTTCTTGATGAATGGCAGTAGCACCACCGCGATCGCGCTGAAGAGGAATGTCACCGCGATCACGAGCGTCGCGTCATAGGTGTATTTGACGAACGTGGTGCTGTAGGCGTAGACGGCGCTCAGCCCCGCGGCCGGGAGCAGCATCAAGATCAGCGAGTAGAACGGCACCTTGCGCTTCTCTGACACCTCCGCCGCCCGGTCGGGGAGCACCCGGTCGAACGCCGCCGCGAAAATCACCCGGGTCGAGGATAGGAACAGCGTGCCCACCCAGCCGAAGAACCACAGGCTCATGACCAGGATCAAGATGAGCTGGAACGCGGAGTTGTGCACGAGCCAGCCGACGAACATGACCGGATACGGCCAGATCGCTGTCGCTGACGACGTCTTGAGTATGCCAAGGCCGTTGAAGTTAAGCTGGTTGGAGTTCTGGTAGAAGGCCCAGCCCATGGTCTTGTCGATCAGCAGCAGGAAGATGACCGTCAGCAGGACGGTGATCCACAGGCCGCCGAACATGCCGGTGAGGACCCGCCGGAAATCACTCGCGCCTCGGATCTCGCCGTACAAGGTGGCACCCCAGTTCGGCCACAGAATGAAGAACATCATGATCGGCACCAGCAGCATGGTCGGCCCGAGTGGCCCGAAGCCGAGCTTCGTCGGCGCGTAACCGGCGATCTTGGATGCGGCCGTGTTCGTCGTCGCGTACGCGTTGTTGACGCCGAAGAGCTTGTGCGCTTCGAGGTTGAACGAGCTCACGAACGTGGCGTGGCTGTTGACCAGCAGCAGCACCACGATCACGGCGAAGCCGATCAGGCCGCCGTAGAAGCACCACTTCTGGAACCGCGCGTAACCCGCCATCCCGATCGACACGAGGACGCCGGCCAAGACGATCGTGATCAGCGACACCACGAAGATCCCGGTATGCCCGCCGAACCACGCGGCGCCGCCTCCCGGCCACGTCCATTTCAGCGTCGCCCAGATCGGCTCGAAGAACTGAACCGACAAGATGTTGCCGTAGATGGGCGCCCATAGCCAGAGGATGAACCACCAGCCGGTGACCGCCATCACGAACCCGAGGCCGCCGTTGAGGATCCTGGTCTGCCAGACGTAATCGCCGCCTGCCCGCGGAATCGTCACCACCAAGCCCGAGTAGGCCACGACGAGGAACGACACCCAGATGCCTGAGATCACCACCGAGGTGAGGATCTGGCCCTTGGGGAACGCCGGGGCGGCGAACGCGAACTCGTAGATGGCGAGCGTCACGAAGTTGGTCGCCAAGCAGGCGTAGATCATCGAGTCCCGGACTGACCAGCCTCGGACAAGGCCGGTTGCCTTCCTGAGGAACAGGGTCGGCGCCTGGCCGCCGACAGCTTCTGCAGCCATCTGATTCTGCCTCCTGTCTCGGTGGCTGTGGCTTTACGGCGGCTTGGCTGAGCAGACTCCTCGCCCGCCAGCGGCTAGCCGTTGACCAGCAGGTATTTGACCTTGGCCTTCTTGGCGTCCAGATCGATGACCGCGCCCTGCAGCACTCCGTCGCCGTAGACGCTGCCTGGGTTGATCGCCAAGGTTCGGCCCATCTTCTTGATGCCACGGCTCTCGTGGATGTGGCCGTGCACGGAAAGCAGCGGCTGGTGCGTCCTGATCGCGTCCCGCACCGCCGTCGAGCCGACCGGCTTCATCACCGCGCCGCCGTGCATCGGACGCAGGTTCGCGTCCAGCGCCGGCGCCTCATCTAGGCCGGTGCCGTACGGCGGGGCGTGGAAGTTGAAGATCGTCCGGCCCATGTCAGGAACGCCAGTCGCGATCGCCTCGATCTTGGCTGCCAGCTCGTCCTCCGGCGCCTCGCGGAACGTGTCCCACGGCGTCGGATTGGTCCAGCCCATCGAGATCATCGTGAAGCCGTCGAGGTCGAGCAGCTTGCCTTCGGCGAACGTGACGCACGGAGACGACTCGATCATCTGGTCAATCTCGAAAATGTCGTCGTTGCCGCCGTTGAGAACGCAGCCGATCTCGCCGCCGCGCAATTTTGCGTCGGCCATATCGAGCCAGCGGTCCAGCGAAGTCATCATCTCCTGGCTGAACCGCCGGTCGACCTCACCCTCGGTTTCGCTGAGAACTCGCAGTTCGTCGGGGGTGACGACGGCCGGGTAGGAGCCTCTCGCGCGGATCTGACCCTCGATCTGCGCCAGTTCCTCCCGCGTGTCCATCCGGATGGCCTCGCCGCGCACGGTGGCCTGCCAGTAACCGGCGTGGGCCACGATCGGGATCATCACCTTGCCGGTGACATCGCCGCCGAGAATGACCAGGTCAGCCTTATAGAAAGCAGCCGCGTTGAGGAACTTACGCCAGCAGGTTTCCGATCCATGGATGTCGGTAGCGAAGAAGATCTTCATCCGATGTACCACCCCTGCGCGCGTCCTTATGCAAGGGTCTAGCAGTTGATATAAGGGCGTCAAGCAAGCGTTCGGTACAAATGCCGAAAGTATGTCAGGCCTAGTGAGGTGACCGCCGAGAGCCCCGCAACAGCCAGGGGGCCCTCACCGGGTCCCGGTCGACCAACGCATCACGCTGTGGCCCGGGCCTGTGGGCAACCGTCACCGTCGTGCGCGACGAGGACTGAGGCCGCCACCCGGCCGGGGTGCTGGACCCCGCCACCTAGGCCAGTTAAGGTCGGTTCCGTTCTCGCGTCGGGACCGCCGCCCCACACAGGCCCGGACCCGTGTCGGCGCAACCTGATCGGGCATGCCACTGAGCGTGCCGGAAAGGTCGCGTCTTGGCCGTCCCCGCCTCCCGGCGAGTTCCGCCGCCTGAGGTCGCCTCCAAGCGCGCCCGGCTCGCCAGCCTGACTGCACGCGGCGCCAGTCCCGAGAGGATCGCCGCCGCTCGCCGCGACCTCACCATCGAGCAGCTCGCCGCCGAGCATGAGCGACTGCTGGCGCGCGGCCGAGCAGGCAACGCCGCTGACCGCTGCTGAGCGCGGCCGCCTCGCGCTCCTGCTGAACGGCGCCGGCAATGGCACAGCCTGAACGTCGAACGGGCGGCCCGCCGAGCCGCCTGTTCCGAGCCGAGCACCCGACCACGAGCACCGACCAGGCCAGGATACGGGCCGGTGCCGTCAGTGGCCGGGATGCGCGCCGTGACCTGGCTCAGTTTCGATGACGGCTACACCCAGCAGCTCGTCTGGGACGACGTCCCGTTCGACACCCACTGGCACTACCACGCCATTGTCGAGAAGTGCTGCGCGACCCGCCGCTACGACGGGCGGCTGCGTCGGCCGACGCTCTGCGCTGCTCGGACGCGCTCGACCCTGGCCGCTCAGTCAAGGAACTGATCGCCGCCGGCCTCGTCGCCGACCACGGCACCGAGATCGAGGTCATCCACATCGAGTGGTTCCTGCCGCCCGAGGGCCAGCGCGACGAGAACCTGCTGCCCCGCAAGCGCGCCAACCAGGCCGAGCACCGGCGGCGCAAGTGCGAGCGCGGCGAGCACAGCCGGGACTGCCCGGCCGCGACCTGCCCGGTCAAGCTGGCCCGCCGGCAGCAACCCGTCACTGGGCGCGTTACCGGTAACGCCGGGTCGGGGCGGGGCGGGACGGGCGGGAAACCCGCACCAGCGGGAACAGGTAGGCGGCCCGCTGATGACGACGTGCGGGCGGCCGCACGCTCGGTAGCGGTGCGATCAAGGCCAGCGCACGTCGGCGATCGTCCCCGCATTATCCCCTAACTCTCCCCACACGTTGCGCATGAAGTACGCGTCAAGTACGCTAATCATCAGCGGTCTTATGGAGAGGAAGGACGCAACGATGCACATCAACCAGCACGACCCGCCCGCGTCTGCAGAGTCTGCCGCAGGTGCGGACACCGTGCGGCTTTCGATCAACTTGGCGCCTGCCGTCGCCGACACGCTCAAGGGCTACTCCAGACGCAAGGGTATCTCCGCGACTGAAGCCATCCGCCGGGCTATCAGTGTCCTGGCCTACGTGGATTCCGCCCAGAACCGCGGGGCCTCGATCAACATCCAGGAGGACGGCGTCCTTAGGGAGGTGCAGTTCCTTGTTTAGCCGTCAACGAAGCCGCGGTCTTCCCACCCGCGTCTTCTTCGTCCGTTCTTCAGCGGGACCTGGCAGCCCACTGAACGTGATCGTCCGCAACATCCTGCGGCCATGGGTCCCCATCGATCCCCCCCCAGTCGTGGCGCCCTTCCGGGCGCTCATTGGCGGACCCGTGCGCCCGTTCCCCAGGGTCGGCTGGACGCGCACGATCCAACCCCGCCGGATTCCGGCGATGACCGTCATCATGGCGGCGCCGGAACCCGGAGAGAGCGCAAGCCAGGCCGCAGACGCGGCCTGGCTTGCGTGCAGGTCAAGGCTCATCATGGCCGGGCCTTAACCATCTGAGGCGCGCACGGCGCACGCCTCACTCCCGAGAGAAAGGGATCGGACCGTTGACCGCTGATCCGAACCACAACGAAGAGTATGTCGCTCAACTGAAACAGCCTGACGAGATCGACGAGCGCGTCAGGCCGGCGAGCAATCTCGCCGAGCCCGTCCTCGGGCCGGATATTTACATTAAAGCGGAAAGATGGAGGATTGACCGGGTTTTCTACTTCCTCGGGTTCGTTTCCGCAGCATGCCTCAGCGCCCTGATTCTCAGCGCCCAGCCTGAGGTCGACGTGGCTGTGGTCGCTATCTGGACAGCAGCAGTCGGCCTGAGCCGCTACCTGCTGAGATCGGCCTACCGCGGAAGGGGGGATACTTAGCAGTTCTGCCCCGAGCAGGTTCCAGGGGGCGGCCGCTTGTGGCTGCGGCCGGTCCCTGGGGCCTGCCGGCGTGCATGATCACCGTGATCGGTACCGCAGCCACGGCTGCCGGAGGCCAGAGGCTATCGTGGTTAGATTCGCGTAGCGCGATGAACGGCGCGGCCAGCAGGTAAAGCTATGGGCCTTGGGTCCGGTCGTTGTCCGTGCATCCTGGCAAGCCGGGCGCGATTGTGGCCATATGGCGGCGGCCGGGCAGATACAGAGCACGTTCGCGCTGCCCACAAGTGCTGCCCCGTCAGATAGCGGTCCACCTGACCGGCCGATGCCCGGCTCGATGAGTTCGCGGTGAACCTGGCCGAGCCGGCCGGGCTGCGATCGGGAGCTTCCCGGCCAGCAGTGCCCGGGCGATGTAGGACCTCGGCAGGCCGTATGCCATCCACACTGTCGTGGCTATCCGGAGTTCCGCCCGCCGAGACCCCTCCGGGCGAGAACCCAGCCGGGCCGAGTCCCGGATCAGGCACCGGTGGTCGGGCCGCTCCCGGGCAGGCCTGGCCGCGCGAGAGATGGCGACAGTTAGGGGCCCACGCTGCCCATGCCCCCGCCGCCGCCCACGCAGCAAGGGGCCCACGACGCGGCTATGGCGACCGCAAGGGGCCCACGCTGCTCCGGCACCTCCGCGCGCCGCCGCCGCTCCGGCACCTCCGCGGCCCATATCTAGTGCGCGACTTCTTCCGGCAGCTCGTACCAGCGGACCTTGTCGCCGACCCCGGCCCGCATCCGCCACTTCATGCTCTTCGGTGCCTCATCGGCCAGCTTCCGCAACACACCCGCCTGGGCGACCGGGTCGAACGGCAGCCCGGCCTGCGCCAGTTCCGGCCGCTCCGTGACCAACGCGGGCAGTTTGTCGAGATTCCCGGTCACGGTGCGCCACCAGCCCCAGTCCGCCCCCAGCACCTGGCCGAACCGCCCGGCGTCGATGCCAGGGTCACTCGGCGAGTCACCTGAGGACCCGTCCGCCTGCCTGATCGGCAGGCACGAAAGCAACTGCACGATGTCCCGCGCGTCCTTCTCGTTCAACTCGACGATCTGCAGCTTCGACAACAGCAGATCGACCGCGTCGACGGTGTAGGGCAGCTGGCCGAACGACGGCCGGAAGTCCAGCGTGTGGCACATCGTGAGCTTGTCGACCATCACATCGATCGGCCGCCCGGATGGTGCCGTGAAGTACATCTGCCGATCCCCGTTGAGGTTGTTGAACCTCTTGTCGGGCTGGCACCCTGCCCTTTCGAGATGAGCGGCCACCTTCTTGCGTTCCTTGGACAGGCAGGCGAAGTCCATGTCCTGATCCCGCCGCAGCCGGGGCGGGTAATCCGGGCACACCACTCGCACGGCCAGCCCGCCCAGCAGTTTCAGCCCGACCCCAGCCTCGGCGGCACCCTGAGCAATGACCATCGCATCGGTCAGCGGGTCCTGCGCTGACCCAGCCTCGACTGCTAGCTCTTCCACGAAAGGGCTCTCCCTAGCGTTTGGGTGCCACAGTCTAAGCACAGATGACCTGCAACGTCGCCAATGACGGATCGGCGGCGTACGCGATCCGCCCGCCATCGGCTTTGATCGCACGCAACGAGTCGACCGCGTCGGCGGTAATCAGCTCCCCCGGAGCAAGCACAGGCACGCCGGGCGGATAAGGCGCGATCAGCTCGGCGCTAACCCGGCCCACAGCAGCATCCGCGTCGACGGTTTCATTTTCGGCGAAGAAAGCATCGCGCGGGGACATCACGACTTCCGGGACGACGGTCCAGGAGGCGGCGACTCCCGATACGCGCGGCGTGGTCCGGTGCCGCTCAATCGAGTCGATCAGCACGTCGAGGAACGCCTCCACGCTCCGCTCGTCATCCGCCAGCGTGACGATCGGGACGACGGTGTCCCGGTCCGCGCTCTCGACCGGCATCCCGGCGGCGACCAGGTCGTTCTCGATCGTGTAGCCGTACGCCCCGGTGCCGGCGATCAGCGCGACGAGCTTGGTCGGCTCGACACCTGGACCGTCGAGCACGTCGACGCCGGGCACCTGGCGCAGCCGGTTCTTGGCGATCGCGACCAGGGACAGCAGCCGTCCGCACAGTTCTTCCCCGTCGCGGGCGAGCAGCGCGCGGGCGGCGTCGATGCTCGCCATGATGGAGCCGGCTGGGCTGGTCGTGTGGGTGGCCTCGAACGCGCGGTCAAGTCTGGCCGCGTTCAGCCGTTCGGTGCGGGCGAGGAGGATCGCGCCCTGGGTGTAGGCGGGTAGCGCCTTGTGGGCGCTGGTGACCATGCCGTCGGCGCCAGCCGCGATCGCGTGCGGCGGCAGGCCCGGGTGAAAGCCCAGGTGAGCGGCCCAGGCGGCGTCGATGATCAGCGGGACGCCCGCTTCGTGGGCCGCGGTGGCGTTGCCGGCCAGGTCGCCGATCGTGCCGACGTAGGAAGGCTCGCCGAGGAAGACGCCGCAGGCGTCGGGGTGCTCGCGCAGCGCGGCCCGTACGGTCGAGACCGCGACGGCGGCCGGCAGGCCACTGCGCGGGTCGGCCTCAGGCCGCACCCACACCGGTCGCAGCCCAGCCAGCACAAGGCCGAGCAGCAGCGACCGGTGCAGGATGCGGGTGACGATGACCTCCCGGCCAGGCGAGCCGACCGCGAGCGCGAACGCCTGGTTGCCGTGGGTCGAGCCGGCCACGGAGAACCGGCACCAGTCGGCGCCCCAGAGAGAAGCGGCCCGCCGCTGCGCGTCAGCGAGGGGCACGTCGGCGTGCTTGATCGCGTCGACGCCGCCATACAGCGGCGCGTCGCCGATGTTGACCGCGCCGGTCAGGTCCTGCCGCTGCTTGTGGCCGGGAACCGCCATCGGGTTAAGCTGCCCGGCCTCCGCCAGCGCGGTCGCGCGCAGCCACCCGTCCAGCAGCGGTGCGTCACGGCGCAGATTGCGCGGGTCGCGAGGATCGCGCGGGTCGTCCTCACCGGATCGGTCATCAGTATTTCCGGTATTCGGGCCGTTTGTGGAACGCAAGCCAGGCGCATCGAACCTCATCGGCCTAGTGTGCTTGACGCCTCATCCCAGGCCGCAAGCGCCCATGCGATGATCGGCCTATGCGAGCTGCCGTGTACGAACAGATTGGCGCCAGCGCGGAAGTGCTGCGGGTCGAGGATGTGCCGACGCCGGAGCCGGGGCCGGGCGAAGTACGGATCAAAGTCGAGTACTCAGGGGTGAACCCGACCGACTGGAAGTCGCGCAGCGGCGCCACTGCCCGCCCGATCGACGGGTTCCAGATCCCGCATCACGACGGAGCCGGCGTCATCGACGCGGTCGGCGACGGCGTCGATCCTGGCCGGGTGGGCCAGCGCGTCTGGACCTGGCTCGCCGCGGCCGGACGCAAGTGGGGCACGGCCGCGCAGTGGAGCGTCGTACCCGACAGCCAGGCCGTCGCGCTGCCCGACGGCGCCTCCGGTGAACTCGCCGCGAGCCTGGGAGTGCCGGCGATGACGGCGCACCGATGCCTGTTCGCCGACGGGCCTATTCGCGGGCGGACCGTGCTCGTGGCCGGCGGCGCCGGAGCGGTCGGCCACTTCGCGATCGAACTCGCCAAGCACGCGGGCGCCCGGGTCGTCACCACGGTGAGCGGGCCGGAGAAGGCCGAGCTTGCCGCCAAGGCCGGGGCCGACCTGGTCGTCAACTACCGTGAGCCCGGTGCGGTCGACGCGATCAAGGCGTTCGGCCCGGTAGACCGGGTGATCGAGCTCGCGCTCGGCGCGAACCTCGAACTCGACCTGACGGTCCTGGCGCCCAACCGAGAGATCGTCGTCTACGCGGCCGAACGTGCTCCCGATCCGGGAATACCGGTGCGTGCCTGCATGAACGCCAACGTGGTACTGCGGTTCGTGCTGCTCTACGGCGTCCCGGCCGACGCGCTCGACCAGGCGGCGGCCGGTATCACGACCGCCTTGAGCGACGGCGCGCTGACCGAACTACCGGTCCACAGGTACGGCCTGGACGACATCGTGGCAGCCCAGGACGCCGTCGAGGCGGGCGCCGTCGGCAAGGTTCTGGTGGTACCGGGTTGAGTTAACCGCCGGGACGCTGGTGCCGGTAGAAATCGACTTCTATCGGCGGCAGTGGCTCGTTGCCGAGAATCAGGTCGGCGGATTTTTCAGCAATCATCATGACTGGTGCATAAATATTACCGTTCGTAACGTACGGCATCACCGAGGCGTCGACGACCTTGAGCCCTTCGATGCCGTGCACGCCCATGGTCGCCGGGTCGACCACTGACATCGGGCCGGTGCCCATCGCGCAGGTGCAGGACGGATGCAGGGCCGTCTCGCCGTCCCGCCGGATCCAGTCGAGTACCTCCTCATCGGTGCGCACCGACGGTCCGGGCGAGATCTCGCCGCCGTTGAATGGGTCGAGCGCGGGCTGCCCGAGGATGTGCCGCGCGACCGTGATCGCCTCGACCCACTCGAGCCGGTCGGTGTCGGTGGACAGGTAGTTGAACCGCAGCTTGGGATGCACGGTCGGATCGGGTGAGGCGATCCTTACCGAGCCGCGCGCGTCTGAGTACATCGGGCCGATGTGCACCTGATAGCCGTGGCCCCCGGCCGGCGCCGAACCGTCGTACCTGATCGCGATCGGCAGGAAGTGGAACATCAGGTTCGGGTAAGCCACGTCGTCGTTCGATCGGGCGAAGCCGCCACCCTCGAAGTGGTTCGTCGCACCCGGGCCGGTGCGGCCCAGCAGCCACTTGGCGCCGATCATCGGCCGGTTACGCCATTTGAGCGCGGGGGCCATCGAGACCGGCTGCTTGCAGGCGTACTGCACGTAGACCTCGAGATGATCCTGCAGGTTCTCGCCGACACCCGGCAGATCGGCGACGACGTCGATGCCAAGCCCGCGCAGCAAGTCGGCCGGACCGACGCCGGATAGCTGCAGCAACTGAGGCGAATTGATCGATCCGCCGCACACGATCACCTGGCCGGCGCGGGCTTGCCTCGTCTGGCCGCGGTGGCGGTATTCGACCCCGACGGCCCTGGCATGCGTCGTGCCCCTAGCGCTCTCGAACAGGACTCTCGTGACGAGGGCGCGGGTGCGGACGGTGAGGTTGGGCCTGGTCAGCGCCGGATGCAGGTAGGCGCGAGCGGCGGACAGACGGCGGCCACGGTAGATGTTCCGGTCAAAGGGGGCGAAGCCCTCCTGGCGATACCCGTTCACGTCGTCGGTCACGGCGTATCCGGCCTGCTGAACGGCCTCGAAGAACGCCGCGAACAGCGGGTTGGTCGCCGGTCCGCGCTCAAGCAGCAACGGCCCGCCGCTGCCACGGTACGCGTCGCCGTGGCCGCCGCCGGCCAGGCAGGTCTCCATCTTCTTGAAGTACGGCAGGCAGTGCGCGTAGTCCCAGGCCGACATTCCCGGATCGGCGGCCCAGCGCTGATAGTCCATCGGGTTGCCGCGCTGGAAGATCATCCCGTTGATGCTGCTTGAGCCGCCGAGCACCTTGCCGCGGGCGTGATAGATCCGGCGACCGTTCATCGCAGGCTCGGGTTCAGACTCATAGCGCCAGTCGTAGAACCTGCTGCCAATCGGGAACGTCAGCGCGGCCGGCATGTGGATGAACACATCCCATTTGTAATCAGGCCGTCCAGCCTCAAGCACCAGCACCCGGTGGGATACGTCCGCTGAGAGCCGGCTGGCCAGCGCGCAGCCGGCCGAGCCACCGCCAACGATGACAAAGTCGAAGTCACGGTCACGGTCGTGGATGTCGTCGTGGTCGAAGTCGTGATCGTGGCGGTGGTCGTGGTCGTGGTCGTGATGGTCGTGGTTCGCTGGCGCCATCGTCGTGTCCCCCTCGCGACCGGCGAAGTTTCCGCCATTATGCACCGTCTTGAGCGAACCGAACACGCGGCTGCCGTTTCCGCCCGCGCGACTGACCGGAAAATATAGGACCTCAGCTGGGCGCGCGGCAGCGCCGGCGGCAGGCCCTTGCGCGGCTCGCCGGTGATGCGGGGTTCGTGTCCGGCTAGGCGGCTGCGGTGAGGGTGACGGTGTAGCCGAGGGCTTCGAGCTGGCGGACGTGGTTGCGGGTTTTCTTGTGCTTGTCGGTCCGGTTCTGGTAGTGGTCCGGGCCGAGTTCGCGGTAGCGGGCGTCGCGGTCGTGCAGGAGGTGCCAGATGATGACGGCGATGGATCTGGCGGTGGCGGCCTGGGCTATGGCCGGGCCGCGGCGGCGGGCGATGCGGGCGTGCCGCTCGCCGAGGAAGGTGGCGGTGCCGGCGGCGCCGGCGGCGGCCTGGCCGAGGTAGCCGCGCAGGCAGGTGTTCCCGGGTTTCTTGCCGTACCGGGTGCGGGTGCCGGACTGGATGGTGCGGGGGCACCACCCGATCCAGGACACCAGGTGATCGGGGCTGGGGAACCGGGTCATGTCCAGGCCGGTCTCGGAGATGATCGAGCGGGCCAGTTCCACGGTGATGCCGGGGACCTCATCCAGGCGGGCATCGGCGGGCAGCGCGGCCGCGCCGGGGCTGGTGCCGGCGGCCGGGCCGGTGACGCCGTCGCTGTCAGCTCCCCAGGCTTCGGGGATCGAGGCGAGCTGCTCGCTGATCAGGATGTCCAGCCGGGTGACCTGCCGGTCCAGGAAGTCGATCTGGTCCAGCAGCATCCGGGCGATCTCGCCGTGATGATCCTGGAACCGGCCGTCCAGCGCCGCGACGAGGGCGTCGTGCTTGGCCCGCATCCGGGTGCGGGCCAGCCTGGCCAGGACCTGCGGGTCCCGCTCCCCGCCGATCAGGGCCTCGAGCATGTCCCGCACCGATCTGGTGGTCATCTTCGACGCCACCGCCGAGACCTTGATCAGGGCGTCCTCGAGGAGTTTCTCCAGCCGCTGCCAGTACCGGGTCCGGTCCTGCACCAGCCGGGTCCGGGTCCGGGCGTACTGCCGCAGCGCCCGGATCCCCTCGGGCGGCACGAAACTAGCGCGGAGCAGCCCCATCTCGGTCAGCCGGGCCAGCCAGATCGCGTCCAGCTTGTCCGTCTTCGGCCGGCCGGGCAGGTTCTTCGCCTGGCTCGCGTTCACCAGCTGCACGTCCAGCCCGGCCGCCTCGAACAGGTAGAACCAGATCCGCCAGTAATCCGACGTCGACTCCAAAGTCACCTTCTCGATCCCCAGGCCGGCCAGCTCGGCGGCCAGCGCCATCACCGCGCCCGCCGTCGCCGCCACCGTCCAGCACCTGGACAGCCGCCGGCCGGACCGGTCCGGCAGCCGGGTGCACACCACCCCGTCCTTCTTCGCCACGTCCACAGCGGCCACCCGCTCATAAACCCGTTCATGCACTTCATCTGCGATCACCTGCGGCTTGCCCACCGCGGCCTCCTACACTCGAACCGAAGGGATAACCAGCGGGCTGCCCGGGGGCCCCGGTCATCTGGCTGCAATCGCCGGAATACTGACCGTCGTGCTCAAGGCAACAAGAAACGACCCTCAGGTCAAGGCCCCGGCGCCAGGCTTATCAACGGGCTCGCGTCCCAAAGTGCGCCGGCGTCACGGGCAGCCCGCCCCCATCCTCCCGCCCCCGCCCGCACCCCCGCACCCGCACCCGCCACCACGACGCAGTCACCCCGCACCCGCCCGCACCCGGCCCCATTTTCCCGCAGCGCGACTATCCCCCCGGATGAGACGGCTTATCATCACTTTTGGTCGTTGCAATGCCCGATTTAGGGGGTTTAGTGGAGTTTTCGCGGGACCAAAAGTGATGATAAGTGGGTTGAACCGCCCGTTAGGCTAAGCAACCGCAGGCTTGGCGGACGGCTCCCTGCGAGCGCCGATCAGCGCGATCACGGCCCGCACCGTGGTAACCGCCATGATCGCGGTGACGACCAGCCAGCCGCTCGTATCGCCTCGCCTCGCCTGGCTGACCTGCTCAACGACGCCCCAAGTGATCGTCGCACTGGTGGCGACTACCATCGCCGCGGTCACCGCCGCCCCGGCCGCCCCGCCGATCCGCCAAGTGCGCTCAGTGAACTCGGTCGACCGGATCACCGTGACGACGGCCTGGGTTGACCCGGCGATGCCAGCCACGCCGAGCAGCAGCCAGCCGATTGCCAGCGCCTGGTGTCCCACCGTGAGGTTGCCGGACGGAAGAAGCCGCAGCCCGCCGATCCACCCGGCGGCAACCACAACAGGCACGGCCATCAGCACGAACACGCTGCGGCGGCTACACCGGCGCGCATAACCGATCGCGTCGATGGCGAACGCGATCGCCGCCACCGCCGTCGCCGCCACGCCAACCACGCCGGCCGCGTACAGCACGTGGTAGGCGTCGGGCACCGCCGGATGGGAGATCCCGATCTGCTGCGCCGCCGACGCCGTCGGATAGATCGCCAGGTCATGGCCGAACCAAGCCGCGACGGCGGCGAAGGCCACCCAACTCCATAGCACGCTGATCAGCGCGTTACGGGACCGCTCAGACATCAAAGTTCTCCTCTCGAATGTCAGCCACGCGGCCGCAGCGCCGCACAGCAGGTCGAATGCCATCGGAACGGGAGCACGCCCGCCAGCCCGCAGGTCAGCAACCAGCAACTCAAGCTCGTCGCCGTAACGCGCTCGCCAGTCGGGCGGATAGCCAGCCAGCAAAAGGACCGGCCAATGCGGGCGGCCCTTCATGACACCGGCCGCAACTCGAGGCGACTGAGCCCGGTGGTCGCTACTCGGCGGGCGGTCTCCAGGTGCTTAGCCAGGCAATCCGCGCCCGCAGCGGTGATCCGGTAGGGCCGCCGACGGTCATCGGCCGGGAGCGCCTCGATCCAGCCCCGGTCTTCGAGTCGGCTGAGCGCGCCGTACAACGTGCCGGGGCCGAGCTTGGTTCCGGCGAACGACTCAATGTCCTTGGCCAACGCATACCCGTGCTTAGGCCCATCCGCGAGGCTGGTCAGCACCAGCACGACGGGTTCGGTGAAGTCCACGTTCTGCTCCAGGCCAGTTGCTCATCTGGTTAGTACGCAGCACGATACTACGTCATGCGATACATACGCAACACGTACTAGCATCACAATCCCACAGTCGAGCGTCGATGCAAAGAATTAGATGCAAAGAATTGCTTCCAAAGCTAGCTTTCCAAAGCTAGCTTTGGAAGCATGACAGAGGAAACCCGCCACGACCCGGAGCCGCAGACGCAGGCTCGTTCGGTGAAGCGCCTCACCGACCCGCGCGCGCTACGCGCGCTGGCGCATCCGATGCGGCTGTCGCTGCTGCGGCTGCTGCGAACCGAGGGCCATATCACTGCCACCCGTGCCGCCGACTTGCTCGGTGAGAGCTCAGCAAGCTGCTCGTTTCACCTGCGCCAGCTCGCTAAGTACGGCCTTGCGGAGGAAGCGGGTGGCGGCTATGGGCGTGAGCGTCCGTGGCGGGCAACCGCCTCGCTGACCGACGTGCCAGAGGTCGCGGACGATCCGGAGTTGGCCGAGGCCGCGCAGCTCTTTAGATCCATCGTTCTTGAGCGCAACTTCGAAGGCGCGATGCGCTGGCTTGACGCCAGAGACGACGAACCTGAGGAGTGGCAGCGGTCCGCCCATTTCAACGACCTGCTGCTGTATCTCACCCCACCAGAACTCCATGAGCTGAGCCAAGGGATAGAGGGGCTGCACGAGCGTTACGCGGACCGCCTGACCAACGCTGAACTCCGTCCGCCTGGATCCAGACTGGTCAGCTACGTGCAGCTTGCGTTCCCGATCGTCGACGACCCTCGCGGCCCGCATGGCCGCGGCGATGCCGCTAAGGACGGTGTCCGATGAGCCGATCACCGCACCACCGGTTGACCGCGCGAATCCCCGAATTGCTGCGGGAAACCGGGTTCCGCCGGTATTGGAGCGCCCAGACGATCTCGATGTTCGGCGACCAGATCAGCTCGATCGCGCTGCCGCTTGTCGCCGTGCTCGCGCTACATGCTGGCCCGGCCCAGATGGGTGTGCTGGCTGCATTGGTTTGGCTGCCCAGCCTGCTATTCGGCCTGCACGCCGGCGCTTGGGTGGACCGGCGCGGCCACCGGCGGGCGACGATGATCATCGCGGACATAGCCAGGGCCGCGCTGTTGATCAGTATCCCGGTTTGTTATTTCCTCGGCGTGCTCGCGCTGTGGCAGTTGTACTGCGTCGCCTTCGCGGTCGGTTCGTTCGGCATACTCTTCACCGTCGCCAACCCAACCCTCTTCGTCTCCCTCGTACCAGAGGACAAGTACGTGACCGGCAACTCGCTGGTCTACGGCAGCCGGGCGGTGTCCTTTGTCGGGGGCCCCAGCGCGGGCGGCTTGCTCGTGCAGCTTCTGAGCGCACCCGGCGCTGTCCTCGCCGACGCGCTGTCCTTCCTCGGCTCCGCGTTCTTTCTCGCCCGCATTCACCCGCAGGAGCCGCCAACAGCGCGGCCGGGCAAAGGCACGCTGCTGGCCGGCGCCAAGTACATCAAAAACTCGCCGATCGTCCGCATGTCCCTGGTCTCGGCGTCCATCATCAACTTCTTTGACTTCATCTTCCTTGCTCTGTACGTGCTCTACGCGACGAGGACCTTGGGCATTACCCCTGGCATCCTCGGCCTCGTGCTCGGCATCGGCGCCGTGGGCAGCGTGATCGGCGCGGCCGTCACCAAGCGGCTTGCTGACCGGATTGGAGTCGGCCGCGTATATGCGATGGGCTGCCTGCTATTCATCGCGCCGATTGCCCTATGGGCAGTAGCCTCAGGGCCGCGGTCAGTCGTCATCGCGATGCTGCTGACAGCCGACCTCATCGCCGGCTTTGGCCTGATGGCGCTGGACATCAGCATCGGCGCGATCTTCGCCTCGGTGATCCCCGATGAGTTGCGGTCCCGGGTCAGCGGCGCGTTCCAAGCCGTCAACTACGGCACCAGACCCCTTGGCGCCCTGGCCGGCGGCCTGCTCGGCACCTTCATCGGAACCCGGACCACGCTGTGGATCGCCGCAGCCGGCGGTGTTATCGGCTTCCTGCTGCTGTTGCCCAGCCCACTGCCAAAGTTCACAATGCCAAAGCCTTCAGAAGCCGAAAGTAAAGCGCCCGCCAACCCAACCACCCCGACCCCAGCCAACCAGCAAGCAGCGTAAAAACCCAGCACTCCCCCAGCACTCCACCTCAGGCCGGTCGCGCCCGGACAGCGTGGACCCCCTGCTGTCGCTATGGCAGCCTCGTGGGCCCCGAGCTGCGAAGGGGCGCGGCGGGCGGCGGTGGCCGGCGTCGGCGGGCAGCGGCGGCGGGCGGCGGCGGGCGGCGGTGGGCGGCGTCGGCGGGCGGGACAGCGTGGGCCCCTTGCTGTCGCTGTAGCAGCAGCAAGGGTCCCACGCTGCGGTTGGAACACCAGCCCCGATCGACAGGATCGGGCCGACCTCGTTTCTAGGAGGCGAGTGCCTACGGGGCGGTGACCTGCCAGCGACCCGCAGCGGCGGCAAGGCCAGCCGGGGTCAGCTTCCCGTAAAGCCGAACTCTCGCGAGGCCGCCGTCGGGGATGACGTCCAGGCGGGCGTAGGTGGCTGGGCCGGGATTCTCGATGCGGAAGCGGTGCCTGGTGTCGGGCTGGACTCGCGTCGTGGGCAGGACTTCACGCCAGGCGGTGCCCGGCTCGGGCTGCATCTGCGTTGCGGGCGGGCGTTCACCCCAGCCAGTGGCCGGGTCGGGCTGGTCGGTGGTTGAGAGCTTGATCCAGCCTGGGGCGTTGCCGACGAAGTACGAGGTGTCGATCTCGACGCGGCTGATCGCGCCTTCGCCAGCGAGCCGGACGACGACATAGTCACCCGCCCCGTCGCGGCGGCGGGCGTTCTCCCAGCCGTCGCTCATCACCCGCGCCAGCCCAGGCATGATCAGGTGCTCGGGCGAAGAGTAGAACGCGTCGGAACAGCCGACCACCCGACCCCCGTTCTCCATCGCGGCAAGGTCAATCGTGCCAGTCAGGAACGCGGGATCGGCGACGATCTCGCCATGGACCCTGAGCCTGGCCACGCCTCCGTCTGGATAGATCGACAGCCTGACGTGCGTCCACCGATGCTGGTCGGCCACCGGGTAACTGTTCGCCGCGTCCCCGCGGGCCGCTGACCTTGGCACCAGCTCGTGCCAGCGCACGTCGGCCAGCTCGGCCGGGGACGGGTAGCCTTCGGCGTTCACGGCTTCGACGGAGATCTCCGGCGGGTAGTTGCCTCGGAAGAACGCCGTGTCCACGACCACGCCAGCCACGACGCCCTGGCAGCCCAGGCGGACGATCGCCCAGTCGTGGCCGGCTTCGCGGCGACGCCTGGTCTCCCAGCCGTCGTAGACCTTGCCCTTGTGGCCGAAATCGGACGCGGCGAATGTCGGCGACTCCGGCTTGATCAAGTTCTCCTTTTCGGCGAAGAACTCGTCGTTGGCGGCCACCGCGCTGCCGCCGAGTTGCCTAGAGGCGAGGTCGGGCATGGAGGTGAAGCCGGGTTCGGTCATGTGGGCGACTCCCTGGTGAGGAGCCGACCAGCTGGCTGGCCGGCTCCCGTCGGCACTCCGCGCAACCACGTCCGGCGGACTACGCCGCGCAACTCCTGACCTAGGTACGGCGTCAGGCGGTGCCTGGTCAGCAGCTGATCAGCGGTGACGACGAACCGTTCGTCGGGGGCGAACGCCACTAGGTCCGCGTCCCGCCCCGGCTCGATTACTCCCTTGCCGCCGAGCCCGACCAGCCTCGCCGGGCCGTCCGCCATCCAGCCGACGACATCGGCTAGCGAGAACCCTCGCTTCGCGGCGGACGTCCAGACAACCGGCAAACCAAGCTGGACCGACGAGATCCCGCCCCAGGCCGCGCCGAAGTCCCCGGAATCGAGTCGCTTCAGCTCGGGCGGGCACGGCGAATGATCGGACACCACGCAGGTGATCACCCCGCTCGCGAGCGCCTCCCAAAGCCGGTCCGCGTTCGCCTCGCCGCGAATGGGCGGGCAGCACTTGAACTGGGTCTGACCCGGCGCGACGTGCTCCGCAGCCAACGTGAGGTAATGCGGGCACGTCTCAGCGGTGATCGCGACCCCGGCGGCTTGCGCGGCCGCCAGAGACGGAATGGCCTGCGCGCTGGACAGGTGAAGCACATGGACCCGGGCCGCGGTCTGCTTGGCAAGCTCGATCACCCGTGCGATGGCGGCGACCTCGGCGGCGTCGGGCCTAGTCGCCGCGAAGTCGGCGTACCGCCTGCCCGAGGCTGGCCCTATGCGGGCCGCGTCCTCGGCGTGCACGATCAGGAGGCTGCCGAGTTCGGCGACCTGCCGCAGTGCCTCGGCGAGGCCGACGTCGCCCAGCGGAGGAAACTCAGGCACCCCCGAGTCAACCGTGAAGCACTTGAAGCCGAACACGCCAGCGGCGTGCAAGGCCCGCCGCTGGCCGACGTTGCCAGGGACGGCGCCTCCCCAGAACCCAACGTCGACCGAGCACTGGCCGGTTGCCGCGGCGCGCTTCACTTCAAGCGCGCCGCTGTCCACAGTCGGCGGAATCGAGTTCAGCGGCATGTCGATGATCGTGGTAACCCCGCCGGCCGCCGCGGCGGCAGTCGCCGTCGCGAAACCCTCCCAATCCGTCCGACCAGGTTCGTTGACGTGCACGTGGGTGTCGACCAGCCCCGGCAACAGCACCTCGTCGTCCCCGAGCACCACGAGGCTGGCCTGTTCCACGACGTCACTGCCTGATGGCCAGTCGCTCACCTCTGCGATCCGGCCGTCCCGTACCCGCACCTCCGCCGGCCTGACTCCGGCTGACGTGACCACCCGGCGAGCCCGGACCAGCAACTCCGGCGTCATGTCAGCTCCGGCAGCACGCCTGCGTCCGGCTCTGGCCTCCTGCCGCTGCGACGCATCGACGGCAGGCCCGATCGCTCCAGGCCGGTCAGCGCCTCGAACTCAGACTCGGCGACCGCGCCGCAGTCCAGGGCCCGGCTCAGATAGCCAGCTAGCGCCCGGCCCGTCGCCGGCTCTTCCAAGCCAATGGCCGCTCGTTCGCCGTACGCGCGCAGTCGCCCGACCGCCGCGTCCAGACCCTCACGGTAAAACGCATACGTCGCCGCGTACCGGCTTACGAGCTGCGCTGGATGCAAATCCCAGCCCTGGTAGAACCCTCGCTCCAGGGACCGCCGCACCAGCCTGGCGTGCAGCCGCCAGGCTGCGATCACCTCCTCTCGTGTCCCGACAGGCAGCACATTAGACGACCCGTCTGACACTCTGACGCCGGTCCCAGCGGCGGCCACCTGCATCACGGCCTTGGCGTAATCAGCGGCCGGGTGTTCCAGGCTCTGATACGCGGCGCTGACCCCGACGGCCGCACTGTAGTCATAGGTGCCGTAGTGCAGGCCGACAAGGCGGCCCTCCCCCGCGTGGATGCACTGGGCGATCGTCGCCGCGCCGTCAGCGCCGAGAATGAGCTGCGGCGTCTCGACCTGGATCTCGAACAGGAGCCACCTGGGATGGTGCAGCCGCCGGTAGGCGAATTCGAAGCGGTCGCACAACACGTTCATCGCCGCGACCTGAGCCGCCGAGGTGACCTTGGGCAGCGTGATCAGGAAGCAAAGTGGCGGATCGCCGGCTTCGCACAAGGCGTCGAGAAACGCATCGACGGTGCCGATCACGCGGCGCCTGGTCCGCCGTTCGAGGCTCTTGCACCGGATGCCCGCAAACGGCGGGGCGCCTTCCTCGCTGAGCACTGCGCGCAGTGACCGCCCGGCGGCACGGGCGTGGGCGTCCTCGGTGTCGTCGCTCCTTGTGCCGTAGCCGTCCTCGAAGTCGATGCGCAGGTCTTCGATCGGCTCGTTGGTCAGCTTGGCCTGAACGAGCAACTGGACCTCGTCGCCGAGTTCGGGGCTGAGGCCGAATACCTCGGCGAAATCCGCCGGGTCCGGGGCGAATTCCTGGATAGCGGCTAGTGCCTGGTGCCCCCACAGCCTGACCGTGTCCGAGCCGAACTTATGCGCGGGAACGTAGGCGGTGTGCACTGGCTGGCGCCCGCCGACGTCACCCGGGTAAGCCGTTGCTAGCGATGCGTCCGATACGGCGAGTAGCTCGTCGAGGTCAGCGGCCAAGTCGGACAACGCCGGCCTAATGTGGGGACGATCTATCACGTTGTTCCCGTTATATCCTCTGGTCTTACTGGCACTCGGTCGAGATCGAGTCCGGTCGCCGCGCGAATGGCCGCTACGATCGCGGGTCCAGAAGAGATCGTGGGCGGCTCGCCGACTCCGCGCACACCGTACGGCGCATGCGGGTCCGGGTACTCGAGAACGTCGATTCGCATCGGCGGGACGTCGAGGATCGTCGGGATCAGGTAGTCGGTGAACGACGGGTTCTTGATCACCCCGTCCCGTACCTGAATCTCCTCCATGACCGCGAGACCAAGGCCCTGGGCGCTGCCGCCCTGGATCTGGCCGACCACGGCCTGGGGGTGCAGTGCCCGGCCGACGTCTTGAGCGCAGTCGAGGGCGACGACTTTGATGAGGCCGAGTTCGGTGTCGACGTCGACTACGGCCCGGTGGGCGGCGAACGCGTACTGCACGTGGGCGAAGCCCTGACCAGTCTCGGGATCGATCGGGTAGGTCGGCCGGTGCCGCCACTCCGCGGTTTCCTCGATCACCGCATCACCGAGGAAGTCTTCGATCCCGCCAAGCGGCGCGGGGAGCGGCGCGGCGCGGGCCTCGGCCTGAGTCTGCGGCCAGACCTGGCCGTCCCCGAGCGCGAACTCGGCGCCAGGTTGTTCAAGCCGCTGCCGGACGAGAACGAACAGGCGGTCGCGGACGCGTTCGCAGGCCTGCTTGACCGCGCCTCCGGTGACGTAGGTCTGCCGTGACGCCGACGTCGAGCCCGCCGAGCCGACGCTAGTGTCCTTCGGGACTATGACGACGTGGCTGACGCCAAGCTCGGTGCGGGCGATCTGCTGCTCGATGGTGACCAGGCCCTGGCCAACCTCGGCGGCGGCGGTGTGCACGGTCGCGACCGGCTCGCCGGCCACGACCTCAAGTCGCACCCGGGCGGTCGAGTAGTCGTCGAAACCCTCGGAGAAGCCAACGTTCTTGTAGCCGACGGCGTAGCCGATGCCGCGCGCGATGCCCTCGCCGTGCGTGGTGTTGCCGACCCCGCCAGGGACTTGCCGCAGGTCGATGCCGCTGGCCGCGGGCGCGGCTCCGAGCGCCGAGGCGGCCGCGGGCGCGGGCGGTGGCGGGAGCGGCATCTGCTCGACCCGCCGGAGCAGTTCGACGACCGGCGCCGGGCTGTCGATGACTTGGCCGGTCGGGGCGGTGCTGCCCAGTTCCATCGCGTTCTTGCAGCGGAACTCCACCGGGTCCATCCCGAGCGCGGCCGCGAGCTTATCCATCTGCGCCTCGTAGCCGAACGCCGCCTGCACCGACCCAAAACCCCGCATCGCCCCGCACGGCGGGTTGTTGGTGTAAACGCCGTAGCAGTCGACGTGCACGTTGGGCACGACGTACGGCCCGGCGCCCATCGTGCCGGCGTTGCCGACCACAGCCGACGTGCTCGACGCGTAGGCGCCGCCGTCGAGGTGGATGGTCGCCTTGACGTACTTGAGTGTGCCGCCGGAGTCGGCGCCGTGCTCGTACCTGATAAGCGCCGGATGCCTGTGCACATGCCCGAAGAACGACTCTTCGCGAGAGTAGACCATTTTGACCGGCTTACCGGTGTGCAGCGCCAGCAAGCAGGCATGCACGTGCATCGACAGATCTTCTCTTCCGCCGAAAGCACCGCCGACGCCAGCCAACGTCAGCCTGACGCGGTCGGGTGGCAGGTTGAGCGCGGCGCAGACCTGTTGCTGGTCGACGTGCAGCCACTGGCTCGAGACGAACAGGTCGACGCCGCCGGTTCCGTCCGGAACGGCGAGCCCGGCCTCGGGCCCGAGAAACGCCTGGTCCTGCATGCCGATCCGGTAGGAGCCCTTGACGACCACATCGGCCTGCGGCTCCGGGTCGCCCTTGCGGATCTTGAGGTGCCTGACCAGGTTGCCGTGCGGGTGCAGTTTGGGAGCGGCTGGGTCGAGCGCCGCCTCGGCGTCGGTGACCGGCGGCAGCGGCTCATATCCGACGACGATCTTGCTGGCGGCTAGCCGCGCGACCTCAGGATGGTCGGCCGCGACGACCGCGACTGGTTCGCCCACGTATCTGACTCGGTCGGCGGCGAGGACGGGCTGGTCGGGGTGTTCGAGCCCGTAGGCGTTCTGGCCTGGGACATCGTCCGCGGTGAGCACGGCGAAGACACCGGCCGTCGCCAGCGCCTCGCCGATGCCGATCGATGTGATCAGGGCGTGCGCATGCGGACTGCGCAACGTCACGCCCCAGATCATGTCGTCCATCCACAGATCACTGCCGTAGGCGAACTCACCGGTGACCTTGAGCCGTCCGTCCGGGCGGGCGGGGCTGGCCCCGATCTTGCCGTTCTCGCCACTGGTGCCGCTGTCCGGCGCTCGCTGGCCGGTCTCGGCTGGCGGTCGGTCCGGGTCGATGCCGGGCCGACGGGCCGGGTCGATGCCGGGCCGACGGGCGGGGTCGATGCCGGGCCGACGGGCGGGGTCGATGCCGGGCCGACGGGCCGGGTCGGTATCTGGCCTGCGACCGGGGCGCACGGGCGCGGGCGTTGGAGTGCTCACTCCGCCGAGCCTATGTTCAGTGGGGCAAGCGGGCCAGATGCCTCTGCCGAGCGTAGGCTGCGGCTCGGCCTGGTCGGCCTGGTCGGCCGGGTCGGCCGGGTCGGCTGCCAGCCGGGCCGCGCCGGCGGCCTATTAGCCGGGCCGTGCTGGCAGCCGGGCCGCGGCGGCGGCCTACCAGCCGGGCCGGGTACCGGCCGGGAAGACCTGGACGGCTAGGGCCGGACGCCTCTGGCCAGCCTCGATCGTCGACCTCAGCTCAGCCAGCAGCCGAGCGCCGTCTGCCGTGATGCGACGCGGGGTGTAGTGCACGACGATGATGCCCTGCGCACTCATCTTGGCGTGTCGTTCCAGGGTTCTAGCCCACAGTTCGGGTGACAGATGCCACTCGCGCGAGTCAACCTCGCCAGCGACCCCGGCCTCGCGCCAGTACAGATCCGGCTGCGCGAGGAACTCCGATCCGACGTACAGCCGCGGGTTATACAGCGGCTCAGGCAACCCGCCACTCTTGATCAGCTTCCTCAGGTCGCCTTCCGCCGCTGAGGCAACTCCGTCCGCCACCTCGTCAAGCGCCGCCCGCAGCGCGCCAGATCCTCGCGTCGGCCCGGCTCGCAGTTCCGCGGCTAACTGACCTACGGTGCACTTGCCGTGTTGCACCGCCCCGGCGACAAGCGCCAGAACATCACGCAGTTCTCGTACATCGCGCGCGGCGTCCGCGACGGCACGGGCGGGGGATGCCCATCGAAGCCCGTCAAATTTCCAGGTCTTGTTAGGCAGGCGGCTAGTCCTGTGCACCCGGACGAACTCCATGCTCTGCCGCTTAGCCGCATGCGGAATAAGGACGTCGACGACATCCGTGCTTGGCCAGTTCACGCCATGCCGTATCAATGCCGCACCGCCGGTGATCACGGTGTCAACCCCGCCATAAAGAACAGCGGCCACCTCGCGTTGGCCCACGGTCAACAGGCCGTTATGGGATAGGTAGACGCCCGGAAGCACCACTTTCCAAGGCCCGCCTGGCCGCAACCTTTGCCGGAGTGCGCTTTCGCTCAGTCCATCGGCTAACGCCTGCGTTCTCGTGATGAGATCGCATTGCACGCGCAATGTCTCGCGTATCTGCAGATCTGCTGGTGTTTGGCGATTCATGCGGGCAGCTTCCCACGACCATCTGACAGCCCCCACCCACGCTGTCTCCGCGGCCCCGCCACCGCTCACGCAGCTAGGGGCCCACGACACTGCCATAGCGACAGCTAGGGCCCCACGCTGCCCGCGGCCCCGCCGCTCCCCACGCAGCAAGGGACCCACGACGCTGCCATAGCGACAGCCAGGGACCCACGCTGCCCTCGGGGGGCTGCCCGCGCGGGAGGCAACGCTAGCGTTGGAGGAGCGTTGCCGCCGCCGCGGCGGCACGGGCGGCTACTTCCCCCTCGTCGACCGTCTGTACCTCGTCGTGCTCGACAACGACCTCGCCGTTGACCAGCAGCAGCTCAAGAGGCGGCCGGCCACCAAGGACAAGGGCGGCCACTGGGTCGGTGATTCCCGCGTGCGGCAATCTATCCAAGCGCCACAACGCGACGTCGGCCAGCTTCCCCACCTCAAGCGACCCGATCTCATCGGACCGCCCAAGCAGCCTGGCCCCGCCGAGCGTCCCCAGTTCGAGCGAGCGCCGCACGGACAACGCCTTGGGGCCGCCAGCGGCGCGCGCCATCAGCACGGCCTGGCGCACCTCGCCGATCAGCGAGCTTTCCTCGTTGGACGCCGCGCCGTCGACGCCGAGGCCGACCGGGACCCCGGCGGCCAGCAAGTCGGCCGTCCGGCAGATCCCGGCGCCGAGCCTGGCGTTGGACGACGGGCAGTGCGCGACCCCGGTCCCCGTCGCCGCCAGCCGGGCGATCGCGGGGTCGTCTAGGTGCACTCCGTGCGCCAGCCAGACGTCGTCGGCCAGCCAGCCGAGCGAGTCGAGGTACTCCACCGGTGTGCAGCCGAACCGCTCAAAGCAGAACTCATCCTCGTCAACCGTCTCCGCCACATGGGTGTGCAGTCGCACCCCCGGCACCCCCGGCACCCCCGGCACCCCCGGCACCCCCGGCACCCCCGGCACCCCCGGCACCCCCTGGTCCCGCGCCAAAGAGGCAGCCGCCCTCATCAACTCGCCCGTTACGGAGAAAGGAGAGCACGGCGCCACGCCCATCCTGAGCATGGAACCCGGCGCGGGATCGTGGAAGACCGAGATCGCCGCGGACGTCGCGGCCAGGATCGTGTCGATGTCCTCGACGGCCTCGTCCGACGGCAAGCCGCCGGATGAGGCACCCAAATCCATGGACCCCCGAGTCGGATGAAACCGCAACCCAACCGTCCGTGCCGCAGCCACGGTCGCCCCGAGCACGTCACCGCCCCCGCGGGGGAACACATAGTGATGATCGGTCGTTGTCGTGCAGCCGGTCCGAGCCAGCCACGCCAGCGCCGCGGTCGCCGAGTCGGCGACAACCTGCTCGTCGATTCGCGCCCAGACGGGATAGAGCTCGGTTAGCCAGCCGAACAGCGTCGAGTCGACTGCCATCCCCCGAGTCGCCCACTGATACAGGTGATGGTGCGTGTTCACCAGCCCGGGGGTCGCGATGCATCCTGCCGCGTCGACGACCCGTGCACCGGTCAGATCGAGGTTGGCGGGCGCCGACCCCGGCCCGATCGAAGTGATCTTGTTTCCCTCGATCGCGATGTGCCCGGATCCAAACTCGGCCCGGTCGGCGTCCATCGTGACGACGTGGCAGCCGCTGATCAGCACCGAGATCATCCGCCACCTCCCGACTCCCCGGCTCCACCCAGCCGCCCCGCCGCCAGCCGCACCGCCGCCAGCCGCACCGCGTCGAGAATCTTCTCATAACCAGTGCACCGGCACAGATTCCCGGCCAGCGCCTCCCTGATGTCGGCATCGGCCGGATCAGGCTGCCTAGCCAGCAGATCGTGCGCGGCCACGAGCAGCCCCGGCGTGCAGAACCCGCATTGCACCGCCCCCGCCTCGATGAACGCTTGTTGCACGGGGTGCAACAGGCCATCAGGCCCGGCCAGCCCTTCCACGGTGAGAATCTCGCGACCGTCGGCCTGACCGGCCGCTACCAGGCACGCGCACACCGGCACCCCGTCGAGGTAGACCGTGCAGGAACCGCATTCGCCCTGCTCGCAGGCGTTCTTCGAGCCAGGCAGCCCCATTCGCTCGCGCAACACGAACAGCAAGCTCTCGCCCGGCCAGACGTCATCGGCCTGGTGCTCGACCCCATTAACCGTCGCCGTCACCCGCATGACCCGATCACCCCATCCCGCCCGAGCCGCGGCCAGCGCCAACCCCGCCAGCGCGGTACTCCTGCCATGCCCAGCCCAGTGTCCGCTTAGCCAGCACCCCGAGCGAGTGCCGCCGGTACGCCGCCGTGCCCCTGACGTCGTCGATCGGCCGCGCCGCGGCGCTGACCAGCGCGCCGAACTCGGCGACCACCGAGTCGGGCAACGCCCGGCGCGACTCCCACAATCCAGCCTCACCAAGCGCTCCGGCCAGAAACGCCTCAGCCCGCGTCGCCCGCACCGGCGTCGGTGCCGCCGACCCGATCCCGGTGCCGATCGCCCCCCGATCGGGATGCAGCGCCAGCGCGAACGCGGCGACCGCGATCACCATCGCGTTCCGCGTGCCGATCTTGGCGAACTGCTCAGGACCGGACGGAGCGCCGATCCAGACCGCGGTGACGAGTTCGCCCGGCGCGAGCGCGTTCCGCTTGACCCCGGTGAAGAACTCGTCGATGCCGATCACCCGCGAGCCAGCCGCCGACTCGACCTCGACCTGCGCCGAAGCGGCCAGCAGCGACGGATGGCAGTCCCCGGCAGGCGACGCCGAGCCCAGGTTGCCGCCGATCGTCCCCCGGTTGCGTATCTGGGGCGACCCCACCGTCCGGGCCGCGATAGCCAGCCCAGGCAACCGCCGCCCCAGCTCGCCAACAGCCCCGCCGCGAGCCCCGCTCAGCCGCTCGCCGGTCAGCTCCGCGTAAGTAACCCCCGCCCCGACCCGCAACCGATCGCCGTCCTCCCCCCAGCCCTTCAGCTCAGCGACATCGGACAAATCGAGCAACGCCGACGGCCGCCGTCTGGCGAAGTTCAACTCGACCATCACATCGGTGCCGCCGGCGATCGGCACGGCATCTTCAAGCTCCGCCTTGACCGCGAGCGCCTCGCGAAGGCTCCGTGGCCGCAGGAACTCCATGCATACCCCCTCAGCCGATCAGCGTCCCACACCGCCAGGTAAGCGACATAGACCCGGTCAGGCGAACGAGCCCGGTGCTTCCCAGGCCGGCCCGGCGGGCGGCGCGTCATCCCGCCGCACCGCGCACTGAATCAGCCCGTAAGGACGGTCAGCCGCGAAGAACACCTCGCCGGGATTCTCCAGCCCGAATGGCGCGAGGTCGGCCAGGAAATGGTGCTTGTTCGGCGCCGACAACCTGACCTCGACAACGTCGTCCCGGGCCGCCAGCACGGCCGCGCCCATCGCATACAGCGTCTGCTGCAGCGCCAGGCTGTGCACCCCGGCGAATCGCTCCAGCAGGATCTGCCGCACCTGGCCGAACGCCTCGTCCCACCCGCTCCCGCTGGTGCTGGCGCGGGAGGCGTACCGCCACCGCGCGGTCAGCGACGTGGCCAGGATCCGGTCGGTGGTCTCGGCCAGCGTGGTGTAGCGGTCCGCATAGAACCCGGCGAACTCTGACCCCGTTGACTTGAGCACGACCAGGTCCTTAATGCCAGATATAACCCAAGAGGCGGAAAAATTGCTCGTGGCTTCGACCGTCGCGGCAGCGGTACGCACCTCGTGGCCAGCCCGGACGAACGTATGCCCGTGGCCGGTCCCGCCGACCTCGACTCGTTCCCACCGGTACTCATCGACGTCCACCCGGGCCCGTCGCACCGACGGGACGTCGGTCACGAAGTGCTCGGCGAGCGTGAGCGCGTAGTCCTCGATCGCGCCCACCCCCCGCTCCTTGGCGTACGCGAAACACGTGTTCTTCTGGCTGTCGGTCGGCAGCACCTTGGCCTGATCACCGGCGAGATGGGCGTCGTCGAAGTCGCCGCGCAGCGCGGTAGAGACGTTCAGGTCCCTGATCTCGTGCCGGTCGGCGTCGCGGTAGATCCGCACGACCCGAGTCTCGGCTTTGCCGTACTGGCTCTCGCTGAGCTCGATCCCCATTCGCTAGCTCCCCCGGTAAGTCGCGAAAGAGTAAGCGCTGAGCAGCAGCGGCACGTGATACCTGGGCCGATGCCCGTCCGCCCGGAACGTCACGACAACCTCGGGAAAGAACGCCTGACCCGGCCCCAGGTATCCCTCAGTCTCGAAGATCAACCGGTATACGCCGGGACCTAGCTGGCCGACCCCGAAGTCGGAAATCCGCCCGTCGGCGTCGGTGGTCCGCCGGCTAACTTCGCGCCCGTCGACCTCAAGCCGGACAACGATGCCGCCCGCCGGCTCGCCCCTCACCGTGTCGAGCACATGCGTGCTCAGCCCGCCCGTGGCCGGACGCTGCCTCGCTACCTGCTCAACTCTCGGCTGCTCAACGCGAGGAGGCTGGTCAACGCGAGAAGGCTGATCAACTCTCGGCTGATCAACGCGAGCAGGCTGCTCAACCCGGGGCTGCTCAACCCGGGGCTGCTCAACCCGGGGCTGCTCAACCCGAGGGGCCGGCGGCTCCTGAACCGGCGGCGGGACGATCACGAGCTTGCGCAACCTGATCTGGTTGATCTTCGCAAGCTCGGCCGCGACCACCCGCCACTCCGTCGCCCGGTCATTCCTCAGCCGTTCGAGCAAAAGCTCAAGCAGTTCACGCCCGCTCCGCCCAGCCGCGCAGACCAGGTAGATGTGTCCGTACCGCTGCTCGTAGGCGGAGTTGGCCACCGTCAGCGCCCGCATGAACTCCGCGTCCTCGACAGCCACCCCGGCCTGCTCCTGGCCCGACCAGCCGGTCGCCGCCGCTTGCCGGTCGCCGATTCTCGGGTGGCCGGTCAGCGCCCCGCGCAGGTCAGCCTCGGTCATCGCGGCCACCGCGGCATCGGATCGCGCGAGCAGTGCGTCGATCGAGGAGTACGGCCGCCCGGCCAGCACGGCGCCGACCCAGCGCTCCGCCGAACAGACGCCGCCAAGCACCCTGCTCGCCACGGGCACGGGAACTTGATTCAGCTCATCGAGCGTCATCTCGGCAGTTGTCTCAGACATGCACACAGCATGCCAGCGACGACCGCGAAGTGGGACCTCCGTCAGTGATGCGAACTGCCGATCGGAGCGAGCACCTCGTAGTTACAGCACGGTGTCTTCGACGACCACACCCGCCCGGTCGCCGGCCGGTAGGCCCACAGATGCGCGCCCGGACCTTGATAGAACAACAGCGAACCGCCCGCCGACCAGGCCATCTCCGACAGCAGGAACGCCGACGACGACGGCACCGGCCTCGGCCGGCTGGCCGGTCCGGCTAGGCGCAGAACAAACGTCCGGACGATCCCGCGCCCGACCGGCGACAACGCGGCGTGCGCGGCCATCAGCCGACCCGACGGCGCGATGTCGGTGAACGACCAGAAGCCGTCGCCCGCTCGGTTCGGCACCCAGCCGAGCGTCCCAGCCGGAGCGGCGAACGAGCGCAGCCGCCCGGTCGCCACGTCGTAGACCCGCAGGGTGTTGCAGACCGGGTAGCCCATGTTGCCGTAGGTCGGCAGGCTTGCCGCCGTGGAGACGTCGCGGCAACCGGTGTCGTAGGCGACCAGCCGGGCGCTGGCAGCGACTGGGTAAGGCACCGCGGAGAACGGCAGCGTGACCGGAGCGGCGTCGGGATTCCACAGCGCGAGGTGTCCGTCGTTCACCTGGACGAGCAGACCAGCCTTGGTGCCGGCGATCACCTCGAACCCGTGCGGCAGGTCGATCGGCGGGCCTGCCTGTCCGCTGGGTACGGCGACCAGGCGCAAGAAATTTTGCCGATGGCCAAACGCACCGTATTGCAGCAGCACATGTCCAGGCCTGACCGACGGCGCGAACAACATCGTCTTGCCGAGCAGCCTCGGCTGGCCGGGGTTTGTCGCGGACACCTCGTGGATCGCGCCGTCGGACCAGACGATCCACCGGCCAACCGGGAGCACGGGCGCGAACTCGCCCGGGTCCATGGCAGGTGCGAGCGGCTGCCAGAAGCGCCTGGTGCGCAGGTTGTCGACGTAGATGCCGCCGGACTGGTCGGCCTGCACCGGCCACATCACCAGCGTCGTGTCCGCGCTCTCGGGTATCTGCGCTGGCTGCGTGACGGCGCCGACGCGGCCCGCGTGCGCTGGCGTCGACGAGGCAGGTGTCGGCGGGCGAGCCGGTGGCCGCGACGAGCCGATCTGCGACATAACGACGGCCACAGCTCCGGCAACGAGAACAACCAGGCCGCTGATCAGCACGTACCGCCGCCGCTGACGCCTGCGCGCCTCCTGTATGAGCGCCTCGGCCGCGGCGACTGCCGACGCGTGGTCAGTTGGCAATATGCCTTTAGTGCTACTCACAATGGCATCATAAGCGAGCGCCCGCAGGATGGCGACACGGACAGCGGAAAACTAGCCTACGACCGCCGGGGTCGCGTTACCCTCAGCCCGGACGCCTCGTCCAGCCAGCAGCCCGTATACGAGGCCGGCCACGATAAGGCCTATAAACACGCTGAAGTCGGAGCCGAGCGGTCCGCCGTGACGGCTAGCGAAGTAGCCGACGTACGGCGAGTAGGCGTTGAGCCACAGCGCCGCCGTGACCATGCCGATGAGCTGGGCGATCAAGGCTGGCCAGTGGAAGCCGCCGTTCCGGTAGTACAGGCCGCCTCTCTCATTTAGCAGGGAGTCGGAGTCGTAGCGGTTCCTGCGCAGGTAGGAGTCGACTAGGTAAATCGCGCACCACGGGCCGAGCCACAAGATGATGAACAGCAGGAAGTCGGCCAGCAGCGTGTAGAACCTAGACGAGAAGATCGCGTAGGCCGCGACGCCCAGGCAGATCACGGTGTCGATCATCACGCACGCGATCCTGTGCAGCCCAGGTACTAGCGACTGCAGCGTGACGCCCGATGAGTACAGGTCAACGGTGTTGATCGCGAAAAGCTGGAAGATCGCGAAGATCAGGTACGGCACGACGAACCAGCTCGGGAAGCTCGCGGTCAGCCCGGTCACGCTCAGCGCCGCCGACTTGGGCAGCTCGGAGCCGAGCGCCGCGCCGAGAACCTCAAGCAGCACTGAAGGAATGAGTCCGCCAAGCATGACCGCGACCACGATGCCGCGGTTGCTCGTGGTCGGCGACAGGTAGCGCGAGTAGTCGTTGCCGTTCTCGCTAAAACCGAGGCCTCCAGCAGCAATCACCAGCGCGAGGAAGATCGTCATCGCGCCCCAGCTAGCGCTGGGCGGCCCGGCGTGATACTTGTGCACGACGAACGCGGTCATGATCGCGAACAGCACGATGAACGGGAACGCGAGGTACTTCAGCACCTTCAGCACCGCGGCGTGGCCGAGCAGTGGCAGCACCGCCTGGATCGCGACTGCCGCGATCAGGAAGACGATCTTGAGCCCGGTCGGCACCGACTTCATGCCCGCCTGGCCGGCCAAGGCGATCGCCGCGAACACGATCAGCGCGATGCCCTCGATTTCGAACCCGACCTGGGTCACCCAGTTAAAGAGCGAAGGCACCCGGTTCCCGTTCGGCCCGAACGCCGCCCGGCTGACGCCGAAGCAGGTCGTCCCGGCCTTCGGGCCCTGCAGGCTGGCCAAGCCGGTCAGCACGTAGGAGAGGTTGCCGACAACGATGATCAGCACGGCCTGGCTGAACGAGAGGCCGAATACCACGACTCCGAGCACGCCGTAGACCAGGAACTCGACGTTCCAGATCGCGCCCGCCCACATCCAGAACAGGCCGGTCGGCCTGCCCCACCGTTCGCTGGCCGGCACATACTCGATGCCGCGATGCTCGACGGCCGTGATCGCTGGCGCCCCTGCCGATGTCAACACATCGCTCGCATCAGTCACTGGCCTAACCTCTCTGCCCGGCCCGACATAGTGCAATGCGGACATTACTAGAACGACAGCGCACAACCTAGTGGTCGGCGACCGACGCGCCGCTAACGGCCCAGGCGCCAGCCGCGCGGCGGGCGGGGCGCCGAGGGCGCAGCCGGTTCGCTTACTGCCGACACCCTTCCCAGTTCGTGGTCTGGATCAGAGGTATCCCGCAGCCAGGTGATCAGCGACACATAGACAACCGGAACAAAACACAGCCCCGGAATCGCCCACAGCAGGCCGGCCGCGATCTGCTGGTCGGCCGCCACACCGAGCCCGTGGCCGGACCGATGCGCGAACGCGGTGAACCAGACGGTGTGAGAGAACGCCATGATGTAGGCGCTCGCCCAGATAACCCACATCGGCAGCGCGGCGAACGCCGCCCGCAGCGGCCGGCCGATCCTCGGCAGGAACGGCGGCGACTCGACCAGTTCAAGCCAGAGCGCGCAGCCGGCCAAGATCAGGCTCGCCGCCTCTACGACGGTCAGCGCCGGATACCTGACCAGCGCGTTCACCGCGATCGGCAGCCGCCAGGCGACGGCGATCGCGATGAAGCAAATCAAGGTCGACCAGGCCCGCCCCGTCCTTGGCCGATGCGACCGCGCGGTCGCGAGCCGTCGCCACGGTGCTCCGAACCACGCCGTTCCGCGCCAGGGAGCCCCGAGGACGATGAGAGCGGGCGTCAACGTGGCGAGCACGGCGAACTGCAGCGCCTGCGCGAACACATAGTGCCTGGCCGCGATCCCGACCGGCGGCAGCAGGACGACGAGCGTCCCGACGACGCCTACCAGCGCCAGTGCTTGGAGTCGGTCCCGCATGCGATTGTCCTACGCGCCGGCGGCCCGGGCGTCAAGTGCGGCAGGATGGGAAACATGTTTCTTCCTGTGCTGCCACCGGTCGCGCCCATGCTGGCGAAGTCGGTTGCCACGATCCCGGGCGGCTCGATGAGCTACGAGCCCAAGTGGGACGGCTTCCGTTCGATCATCTTCCGCGACAACGACGAGGTCGAAATCGGCAGCAGGAACGAACGGCCGATGACGCGATACTTCCCCGAGATAGTTGAGGCTGTCCGGGCGAGCCTGCCCGCGCGTTGCGTTATAGATGGAGAAATAGTCATTCCGGACGCCGAGGGTCGCCGTCTTGATTTCGAGGCCTTGCTGCAGCGAATCCATCCGGCCGATAGCCGGGTCCGCCTGCTGGCCGAGCAGACCCCGGCGGCGTTCGTCGCGTTCGACCTGCTCGCTCTGGATGACGAGGACTTCACCGCGGCGCCGTTCGCGCGCCGGAGGGAGGTGCTCGCAAGCGCGCTGGCCGACGCTCAGCCGCCGATCTACCTCACGCCGACGACGACCGACGCTGGGCTGGCCGAAGTGTGGTTCAGTCAGTTCGAAGGGGCCGGTCTCGACGGGATCATCGCCAAGCCGCTCGACGGCGACTACCAGCCAGACAAGCGCGCGATGTTCAAGATCAAGCACGAGCGGACCGCCGACTGCGTGGTCGCCGGGTACCGACTGCATAAATCGGGCGACGACGCCATCGGCTCGCTACTGCTCGGACTGTACGGCGAGGACGGGAAGCTCGCCAGCATCGGGGTGATCGGCGCGTTCCCGATGGCCAGGCGCAAGGAGTTGTTCGCCGAGATGCAGCCGCTGGTGACGGCCTTCGACCAGCACCCGTGGAACTGGGAGGCGCTGACCGAGGGCGTCAGGAATCCGCGCGGGGCCGAGGGCAGCCGATGGAACGCCGGCAAGGACCTGTCGTTCGTGCCGTTGCGGCCCGAGCGGGTGGTCGAGGTCAGGTACGACCATATGGAGGGCACGAGGTTCCGCCATACGGCCCAGTTCGTCCGGTGGCGCCCTGACCGCGAGCCGCAGTCGTGTGGTTTCTCCCAGCTAGAAGAGCCGGTCAGCTTTAACCTAGCCGACATCCTGGCCGGCTGACCGTGCCGAGCAAGTTGAGCTCCTTCGCCCGAGCCGGGGCGGGTCGCGCGTTCGTCCGAGCCGGGGCGGGTCTCGCGGTCTCCCGAGCCGGGGCGGGTCTCGCGGCGGTGATGATCTTGGCGACCGGGTGCGTCTCCTTCGGCAGCACAGATAGCCCCAAATCCGATAATCCCAAATCGCATAATCGGAAATCGGAATGTCCGACGTCGGGGTGTCCGGCGGGGCATGACGCTCGTCCGGACGCGGCCACGAGAAGCGCGGTGGCCGGTAACCCACCCGGCGTCGGAACCTGGCGAAGCTACCGGGTCGGTTCGCGCTGGATGACGTTCGGCGAACCCGCTTACACCGTCGACGGCGGGGCGGTCGCGGCCAGGCGGCTGCTCACCCAGATCAGGTACCCGCTCGCCAAGCGGCCGGCCAGGACGAGCCGCCGGCCAAGGGCCCGTTCCCGATGATCGTCTTCGCGCCTGGCTTCATGCAGTGCGGTGCGCCTTACTCCAAGCTGCTCAACTTCTGGGTATCGGCTGGCTACGTGGTCGTGGTCGTCAACTTCCCGTACTCGGACTGCCTGGTCGGCAACCCGACTGAGAACGACATGCTCAACCAGCCGCGCGACATGTCCTACGTGATCACCCGGATGCTCAAGCTGAGCCGGGCCAGGCACGGCCCGTTCGCCAGGTTGCTCAACCCAAGGCAGATAGCGATCGCCGGGCAGTCCGACGGCGGTGACACGGTCGCGGCGATCGCGGCGAACACCTGTTGCACCGACCGCCGTGTCAGGGCCGTCGCGGTCGAGTCGGGCTCAGTCTGGCCTCACATGCGCGGCCAGTACTTCACCCCGAGCTTTTCCAAGCATCCGACGCCGATCTTGTTCTCCCAAGGCAGCGCGGACACGATTAACCCGGCTGGCTGCAGTGTGTTCCTTTATCACTCCGACAAAGCCAAGCTGAGGTTCTACCTGGACTTGTTCGGCGCTAGCCATACCGGGCCCTACTGGGGCACCAACCGCTACGAACAGATAGTCGCCCGGGTCACGCTCGCGTTCTTCAACCGCTATGTGCTCAGACGCACCCACGCTGTCTCGGCAATGCGTAAACATGGCAATGTGTCCGGGCTAGCGGCGCTGTTCAGCAACGGCCGAGGTAAGCTCCCGCCTGCCATCCCCGGCCCACCCTGCTACTAAAGGGAACGGAGGACTCCAGCCATGCAGCCAATGCCGGAAGACTGGGAAACGGCCGTCGCGGTGGTCGCCCATCCCGACGACCTCGAGTACGGGGCGGCGTCCGCTGTCGCCCGCTGGACCAGGCAAGGCAAGAAGGTCGGCTACGTGCTCGCCACAAAGGGCGAGGCCGGTATCGCCGGCATGGCACCGGCCGAGGTTGGTCCGCTGCGAGTCGCCGAAGAGCAGGCTAGCGCGGCCGTCGTCGGGGTGAGCCAGGTCGAGTTCCTCGACCACGCCGACGGACTGGTCGAGTACGGCATCCCCCTGCGCCGCGACCTCGCGGCCGCGTTCCGCCGGATGCGCCCGGACGTCGTCATCACGATGAGCTTTGACCTCACCTGGGGCGAGGAAGGCCCGGTCAACCACGCCGACCACCGCGCCGTCGGCCTAGCCGTCCTCGATGCCTGCAGGGACGCCGCGAACGAATGGGTGTTCCCCAACGCCGGACCAGCCTGCCCAGCCATCAAGGCTGCCTATGTAATCGCGAACGGCGAGCCGACCCACTACGTCGACGTCACCGACACGATCGACCTTGGTATCGCCTCGCTGCGCGAGCATCGCGCCTACATCGAAGGTCTGGGCCGGGAGTTCGACCCTGACCAGTTCCTCCGCGATATGGCGGGCTACGTGGGCTTGGGCGCCGGCTGCGACTACGCGGTCAGCATGCGCCGCTTCAACACCGGCTGACCCCGCCGCGGTTTTGCTTCCGTGATCATGGTTCTGGTCATGATCACGGAGTCTGGCTGTCGTAGATCGCGGCTGCGCTTCCGTGGTAATCGCGATTTCATGATCGTGGAAGCTGGCCGTCACCTGCCCACCGTGCGGATGCCGCTCGCATGGCCAACGCTGTGCCGGGCCGACGATAAGACTATCTCAAATGGGACATTTGGCCTGGCCGGAATGCGGCAACGTCTGGTCCACGGGCCACCGGTGCTCCTCACTCCCAAAGAGCACTCACTCGGCGTTGCTGCCGCTGACCACGACCTCTCGGCGTCGCTGCCGCTGACCACGACCCTCTGACCAGCCCGAACCCCACGATCTCGAATCATGGAAAACAGAAGTTTATACTCTAATTTCTGATATACGTGAATTAGTCGATATTGCCTGCCTGTCATCTTCACCCGGGGGAACTGTGCGCGCAACCTCGCTTGCCAGACCGGCGGTCCTCGCAGCCGCGGCCGCCGTCGTCGCTGTCGTCTCAGCGCTCGGCGCGACCGTGCCGGCGGCAGCCACGACCGTGCCGGCGGCAGCCACGACCTCGTCGGCGCGAGCCACTGCGGCTCACCCGAGACCCGGTGTCGCGCGCAACGTTCTTCCGTTCGCCGCGGCCCGCCGGCCCACCCTGCCGGCCGGCGAGCGGTACGTCTGCCCGACGCCCAGTCGCCCGGGCCAGATGACGTGCATGTCGATCATCGCCACGAGGCCGAACCACGCCCTCGGCTGGGCCGCCCCCGCGACCGCCTCAAACTCCTACGGCCCGTCTGACCTGCGCAGCGCCTACAAGATCACCAGCCAGGCGGCGCGGAACGGCGCTGGCCGCCTAGTCGCGATCGTCGACGCGTTCAAGGACCCGAACGCGGCATCTGACCTAGCCAGTTACCGGCGGCACTTTCACCTCAGCGCCTGCACCACCAGCAGCGGCTGCCTCAAGATCGTCAATCAGTTCGGCCACGCCAGCCCGCTGCCGTCGGCGGACGCCCAATGGGCCACCGAGGAATCACTCGACCTCGACATGGTCTCCGCCATCTGCCCGAAGTGCCACATCCTGCTGATCGAGGCCAGAAGCCCGCAGACGAGCGACCTCGGCACGGCTGAGGACACCGCGATCGCCAAGGGCGCCAGGTATGTGTCCAACAGTTGGTCGGGCACTGAGTTCGTCGGCCAGGACGAGTTTGACAGCGACTTCAACCACCCGGGTGACGTGCTCGACTTCGCCGCGGGCGACTTTGGTTATGCCCCGGCTTACCCGACTGACCTGCAATACGTCACCGCGATCGGCGGCACCTCCCTTCAGCATGCGAAAAATGGCCGGGGCTGGAGCGAGACCGTATGGGGCGCGCCTAACTCCCAGGTAATCCAGGACGGCACCAGCGGCGGCTGCTCTGGGCTCGAGCCGAAGCCGTCCTGGCAGCGCGCCGACGCCACCGCTCCCGGTGGCTGCCTGCTGCGCACCGAAAACGACGTGTCAGCGGTGGCCGACCCCAACACTGGGGTGCTGATCTACGACACTTACCAGGCGTCAGGCCTGTTCGAGATCGGCGGCACGAGCGCCGCCACGCCGATTATCACCTCGATCTACGCGCTGGCGGGCGCCCCGACCCGCGGCTCCTTCCCCGCCGAGTATCCCTACCTGCACACTAGGCACCTGTTCGACGTCACCGCCGGCACGAACGGCAAGTGCGAGAAGTTCCGGCAGTATCTGTGCCACGGCGAGCGCGGTTACGACGCGCCGACCGGCCTCGGCACGCCGAACGGGACCGGCGCGTTCACCGACAACTCGGCGCACCGGGTCGCCCTGGTCGACCCCGGCACCCAGGATCTGCCGGTTGGCGGGAGTTTCTTCCGCACGATCACCGGCCTGGACACCAGGCACGCTTCGTCTCTGCGGTGGAGCGCCACCGGCCTGCCCTCGGCGCTGTCCATACACGCGGTCAAGAACTCGACCGACGGCAGGATCACTGGCACCCTGCCGGGAGCGGCGCGCACCTACCACGTCACGGTTACCGCCAAGGATGGCAGCGTGACCGGCACCACTGTATTCAACATCGTGGCCGTGCCGTCCATGACGGGCGCCAATCCGCCGTCAGGGCCCATCACGCTGTTTGCCAGCACGAGCCTGTGCCTGGACGACGGCACCGGCGCTGTCAGCCAACCAGTCAAGATCCGGTCTTGCGGCCCTCCGACCAGCCAGGACTGGACTGTCGCGGCCGACGGCGGACCCGATGACGCCGGGACTGTGCAGATCGCTGGCAAGTGCTTGAGCATCAACGGCGGGACGCACGTCGTGCTCGGCAACTGCGACGGCGCGCTGCGGGAGCTCTGGGCCTATCTCGGCTTCGGTGCGCTTTTCAACCTGGCGACCGGCGGCTGCCTGGCGGTCCCGCATCAGACCGCCGGCACCCAGGCCGACACCGCGAACTGCACGTTCGGCGACCCGCAGACCTGGAATCTGCCGGGCGGCCCGCTGATCGAAGGCGCGGGGAAGCTATGCCTGAACAACCCGAGCGGCACTGTCGTGAAGGTCAGCGACTGCGACTTCAATTCGGATCTGACGCAGTTGTGGACGCTAGAAGGCGACGGCACGATCACCAACAACTCGGGCAAGTGCCTCGCGGTCAACGGCTTGTTCTCCGCCACCGCGGTGACGGTGCAGACGTGCGATGACCTCAACGGAGAGCAGGTGTGGGAGCCCACTCCTGGCGGCCAGCTATTCAACATCGGATCAGGCCAGTGCCTGGCCGACTCGAACAACGGCGCATCCGGCACCGTAGTCGTCCAGAATGACTGCTACGGAGACGCCGGCGAGCTTTGGGGCTTGAACTAGTGATGAGCGTGACCTGGGTTTGGACCGCTGCAGCCGCGACCGCGGTCGGCGGCGCGGCTGCCGGAATGGTCGCGGGGTTAGTGCTGCGAGGCGAGGTCGTCCGCCTTTCCGTGCCGGGCGGCGAGCCCGAGCAGGGCTCCTGCGGTGAATGCGCCACGCCGTTGCCGGCCCGGCCCGCTTACCGCTGCGCCCACTGCGTCCGATGGCTCGGCCCGCCGATCGCGTTCGAATTGACGACGGCAGCCGTCGTCGCGTTACTTTTCGCAGAATTCGGCAGTCAGCCGGTGGTTGCCGCGTTCGTCTACCTAGGTGTCGTCGGCGTGGCGCTAACCCAGATCGACATCGCGGTGCAGCGGCTGCCAGATCGGCTGACACTCCCTGCTTATCCGGCCCTGATCGTCCTTCTCGGCACCGCTGCGGCTGTCGATGACAACTGGACGGCGTTCCTGCGCGCGATGCTTGGCGCGCTTGCCGTCGGGGCGGGATACGCCTTGCTCGGCCTGGCCAGCGGCGGCGAGATCGGTGGCGGCGACATCAAGGTCGCGGGCCTGATCGGCCTGCTGCTTGGCTGGCTGAGCTGGCGTACTCTGATCACCGGCGCCTGTGCAGGATTCGTGCTCGCCGCCGCGGCAGGCGTGGCGCTGCTCGTCGCTCGCCGGATCTCCCGGCACAGCAGGATCAGCTTCGGACCCTACCTCCTCGGCGGAGCCCTGCTCGCGACGCTCGCGACGGCCACTCCGCGGTAGCAGTTACACCGGAAAGGGGGCGCGATGGCCGGAGACGCTTTGCTCCACGAGATGGTCGCGCTCAAGAATCGCGTCACCGGGATTACCGACATAGCGCTCGCGACGCGTGACGGGCTGCTGATCACAGCGGACACCAGCGACGTTGCCGCCGAAAGCCTCGTCGCAATGGCCGCCTCGATGCTTGGCCTCGCCCGGCAGATGGCGGCCGGAGCGAGCCGCGGCCCGCTCCAGGAGGTAGTTATCCACGGCAGCGGCGGCTATGTCGCGACATTCGCTGTCGGGGTATCCGCGCTGCTCGTCGTCGTCGGCGACGCCGAGATGGACACGACCGAGCTGTACCGGCAATCCCGGCTTACGGTGCAGAAGCTGACCGGGCTGCTGCTAAGACGCGACCGCGAGCAGAGATAAGGAATCTTCCCGATGCGGCGGGTGGGGTCTTACGACGAACCTGGATTGTGCCGGGCCAATGCCGACCCGGCGGAACTGAAGGAGATTGCCATGCATCCGCATCTGGCTCAGCAGCTAGCTGTCCAGCATGTCCAGGACATGCGGGCACAAGCGGCCGCAGCGCGGCGTGTTCGTCAAGCACGCCGCGCTCGGCGCGGCCACTTCGTCGTAGCCACCTCGGCTCCGGCGCTCCAGCCCTGCCCTCAGCTTCCCTGCCCGCCGCCAGTCATCCGTCAGCCGTTGTCAGCCAAGGCCGCCTGACCGTTCGCGCACCCGGCTACAAACCGTCGCGGTGAGCGATTGCCGCCGCCTCGGTACGGCTCGCCGCGTGCAGCTTCGCCAAGATGTTAGAGACGTGCACGCTGGCCGTCTTGGGCGAGATGAATAGCTCGGATCCAATTTCCCTATTGCTGTGCCCGGCCGCGAGCAACCGCAGCACCTCAAGCTCGCGGCCGGTCAGGCTCGCCAGCGGGCCACCGATGCCGCCGCTTTCTGCCTCGTCAGCTCCAGCTCCGTGCGACTGGCTCTTGCCCTGGCCGGCCAGTCTGGCCCTGCGCCCAAGATCGGCGAGCACCGCCTGCAGCGGAGCGGCGCGAAGCTGATCAGCGGCCCTGGTGGCGAGTCGCCACTCGATGGCGGCGGCGGTGCGGTCGCCGGCTTCGGCGAGCGCTTCGGCCAGCCGCCAGCGCGACCTCGCCGTCTCGTAAACGAACCCGGGCCCGAACGCGTCGACAACCGCTCTCCACGCCTCCGGATCGTTGCTGCCGTTCGCGCGGGTCCACTCGGCCTGCGCCCTGGCCAGCCAGCCGCGCCCGTCAACCCCGAGCGCGAACCCTGGCATGCGTGGATAGGACGCACCTTCGCGGGCGATGGCGACTAGCTCGTCAGCCTTTTCGATCGCAGCGGCGACCCCGGCGCTGTCGCCGGTCGCTCTGGCCATGACCGCCTGATCGGCGACCGCACTAAGCCCGACCGCCGCCACCCGGACGACCTGCGGACCGTGGTCACCGTCCTCGATGTCGCGGGCTGCCTTGATCGTGGCCTCAACCTCGATCAACGCCGTCTTCGCGGCACCGTTCCAGAGCGCCTGCTCCGCGACCAGCCCGCGGGTGATGTACTCGACGAACTGATCACGCCGGAACATGGGCTCGAGCCAGCCGAGCCGTTCCCGCACCGCGCTTGTGCCCCTGGCTACCGCGACGAACAGGGCCATAGCCGAGAGCCTGGCTTCGGCTGGGTTGGCCACCCGCACGGCGAAGCCGTCAGCTATCTCCTGTGCGTGATCCCACTTCCCATCAGCAAAATGAGCCAGGTAATGCACATACTGCAAGTCGATCCCGTACTGGGCGAGTCCAAGCCCGGCCCCCTGCGCCACGGCTGTTCCTTCGTGGGCCGTTGCCGCGGCGGCCGCCAGATCACCCTGTTCAAGCTGGAGCCGGGCGAGCTGGAAGGTGGCGCGTAGCTGCACGCCGAGCACCTTCGCCTCGGCCGCCTGCTGGTGGGCTCTGGTAAACAGGTCCGCCGCCGCGTCGATCTTCCCCGACCGCTCGCTGATCAACCCGAGCGTGACCAGCGCGTCCGCCTCGACCCACGGGGCGAGTGCCGCACCCGCTGCGGCTCTGGCCTGCTCGGCCCGCGCCCGTGCGGGCTCGAGGTCGGACAGCGACAACAGCGACCTGGCGTGGGTCGCCAGCGCCCTCGCGTACTCCCAGCGCGGCGGCTCCGCTGGCAGGGCGTCGACGGCGGCCTCCACCGTTCGCCGGGCCTCCTCGTCCTCGCCGAGGTCGTTGAGGAAGTAGGCGAGCCGCTCGTTCGCGCGGCTGAGCAACGCCATGTCATCATCGTCATGGAGATAGCTCAGCAGCCGCCGCAACTGCCCAGCCGCTCGCGCTAGATCCCCACCGTCGGCCGCGCTGATCGCGGAACGATAGGCGAGCTTGCCTCGCCCTATACCGCCGAGCCGCTCGGGATCGGCCACCCGCTCCCAAAGCGAAAGCGCCTGATCGTAGTGCCTGTGCGCCTCCGCCGGGGCGGCCAGCCGTTCGGCCTCGCGGCCGGCTCGAACCGAGGCAGTGAACGCGCCGGGTATGTCATGACTGGCCAGGTAGTGGTGCGCGAGCTCGGCGGCGGTGCCTGGCCCGTCGCCGAGGCGCTGGTCGTCAGCGAGCAAGTCGGCCAGCCTCGCGTGCAGCCTGGTCCGCTCGCCCGGCATCAGGTCGGCGTAGACCGCCTCGCGAAGCAGCGCGTGCCGGAACGAGTAGCCCTGGTTACCGTCGGGCACGAGCAGCTGATTGGCGACCGCCTCCCTGACCGCGCTGTCGTAGACCGGCTCGTCAAGCCCGGAGGCCTGCCTGACCAATTCGTCATCGACCCGCCGACCGGTGGCGGCGGCGGTACGGAGCACCTGCTGTGCCTGCGCCGACAGCCGTTCCACCCGGGCCAGCAGCAGATCCGCCAGGCCAGCCGGCAGATGAGAACCATCGGATGAGGCAGCGAGCAGTTCCTCCGCGTAGTAGGCGTTGCCCTCGGCGCGCGTGATCATCTGGCTGATCGCCGCGGCGTCGAGCCGTCGGTCGGATAGCGCGGTCAGCAACTCGGCCATCGCCGATGAGGTCAGCGGGCCTAGCTCGATGGAACTGACGCTCGGCAGCCTGAGCAGTTCGGCGACGAGCGGGCGAAGCGGGTGCCGCCGGTGTATGTCGTCGCTGCGGTAGGTAGCGACAACCGCGATCCGTTCGGAGTGCAGCAGCCGGGACAGGAACGTCACCAGGTCTCTAGTCGACTGGTCAGCCCAGTGCAGGTCCTCAAGTATCAGCAGCACCGGCGCGGCTCCAGCGAGCTCGGTCAGCATCCCGAGCACGGCGCCGAATAGCTGTTGCTGCACCAGGCCTGGCATGTCACCGCCGGCCGGCAGGCTCTCGTTCCGGTCAGGAAGCAGCCTGGAAAGCACCGGACGAGCCGCGAGCGCGTCAAGAAGCGCCCCGCCGGGTGACGGCCCGGTTGTCGCGTCCCTGAGCGCATCAGCGAGCGGCAGATAGGGCACGGCGTCGCCGATCTCCGCGCATCGGCCCGACAGCACGGTAAAGCCCTCGCTCCGGGCTCGCGCCGCAAGCTCGGCCACCAGACGGGTCTTGCCAACGCCAGCATCGCCGCTGATCAACGTGACGACCGGCTGCCCTCCGACCGCCGCCTCCAGCAGCGCCAGCAGATGGCTAAGCTCGGCCTCCCGGCCGACCAGCCTGCTACCCGGAACCTGAAGCACTACTCCAGTATCACAGCAGAGACTGACACTCTCGCCACTCTAATATCCGAGCCCAGCCACAATATCCGAGCCCAGCCACCCCACCCGTCACTGGACTGCTCACCAAACCTCCCCCGGGCTCCGCCAGCCCCCGTCTTCCCCGAATCCATCGCAGTCGCCGCCCCACCCGTGCGATGGATTCCCGAATTCATCGCACGCCGGCCAGTCGAGCGCTGCGATGGATCCCCGAATTCATACCCGATTTCCCCGCTGGATTGCCGAATCCATCGCGGGGGTGCGGGTCGGGTGGCGCGATGGATTGCCGAATCCATCCGTCGCGCGGGTCGGGGCTAACTGACAGCGCTCGGAGGTGAGCGGGAAGTATGTCAGACCTGGCTGGCAGAATGCCTGTTGTGCCTGATGAGCCGCGTTCTCCTCGCCGACAAGTTAGGAGCCGGCTATATCAGGGTCTGCCGCGCGAGGTCGCGATCCTCAGTTCCGTCTCGTTCACGGTCGCGCTCGGGTACGGGATCGTGGCGCCGAGCATTCCGGCCTTTGCGCGCCAGTTCGGGGTGAGTGCGGCCGCTGCGGCCAGCGTGATCAGCGCGTTCGCGCTGATGCGGGTAGTCGGGGCGTTGCCGGCCGGACGACTGGTCGACCGCTTCGGCGAACGGCGCACGATGGCGGTCGGCATCGCCATAGTCGCGGTGAGCAGCGTGCTCGCCGGATTTTCCGGCTCGTTCATCCAGCTCATCGTGCTGCGCGGGGTCGGCGGTATCGGATCGGCGATGTTCGGCGTGAGCGGGCAGACCCTGCTGCTCAGCTCGGTCAGGTCCGATCAGCGAGGCCGCGCCAGCGGTCTGTACACAGGCGGATTTCTGCTCGGCAGCATTAGCGGCCCGGCGATCGGCGGCCTGGTTGCCGCTTGGTCGCTGCGTGCGCCGTTCTTCATCTACGGCGCGATGCTCACCGTGCCGGCCGCGATCGCGTTCGCGGTCTTGCGCGACCGGCGCAGCCGTACTCCCGTCACCAGCGGCGGCGCGGCCAACCCGGCCGACCAGGCCGACCCGGCTAGCACGGCCGGCCTGGCCGGTCCGGCTAGCACGGCCGGTCCGGCCGACGTGGTCGCGATCGGCGCCGGTCGCGGACCGGGCGCGTTCGTGACGATGGCTCGGGTGTTGCGCAACCGGGCCTACCAGGCCGCCGCCGCAGCCAACTTGGCCGACGGCTTCGCGGTCATCGGAGTGCGCAGTGCGATCGTGCCGCTGTTCGTTAAGGAGGTGTTGCACCGGTCACCCACCTGGACCGGAATCGGCTTCGGGGTGGTCGCCGCGCTGAACGCGGCGATGCTGCTGCCTGCGGGGCGGGTCGCCGACACGGTCGGGCGGCGGCCGGTCATCGTGGCCGGATGCCTTGGCTCGGCCGCGGGCATGGTGACGCTTGCGTTCGCCCCTGGGCTGTGGGGGTTCATCGCCGCAATGGCCGCGCTCGGCATCTCGTCCGGCCTTCTCGACGTGGCGCCGTCGGCGATGATCGGCGACCTGCTCGGCAAGCTCACCACCACCCACGGTACGGCCGGCAAAACCGACGGCGTCCCACCCGCCGAGTACGGCAAACCGGCGAATACCGACGGTCTAGTCGTCGCCTCTTACCAGATGGCTGGGGACGTCGGCGCGGTCACCGGGCCGATCGCGGTCGGCTTCCTGGTCGACTCGGTGTCCTATGGGGCGGCGTTCCTGCTGGCTGCGGGCGTGCTCACGGCGGCGGCCTGCGCTGGCCTAGCGGCACCCGAAAGCAAGATCGCGGCCACCGACCCCGCCGAGCCAACCAACCCGGCCACCGACCCCGCCGAGCCGACCAGCGCGAACAGCGCCCCGACCAGCGCGACCACCGATCCCGGGACACCAGCCAGTACGCCCGCGACCGGACGACGGCCGCTAGAGGGTGAACGCGAGGCTTGTCGCTAGCTGGCGAGCCAGCCCGACGTCGCCGCCGAGTTTGACCTCGCCGAGGGCTCCTTCCGGGTTCTGCCGGCCGCCGGCCAGCCGCATGAACAGCGACGAGGACAACGAGATCGTCGCCGTCGGCTCGTCGTCGAGCGCGTCGACGACCTTGGCCCGGCCAGAGGTGACTACATGCAGGTCGCGCTCGATCGGCCCGGTCAGCCTGATCAGCACCGAACTCCCGTCCGGCGCCCGGCCGCGCTTGCCGATGATGTAGCCGAGCGCGCCGATCACCTCAGCCAGCGACTGCTCCGCCGCTGGCCCTTCCTCCTGGCCAGGCCGACCGGCCGCGACCCTGATGTCCTGTTCGTGCATCCAGCAGTCGAAGACCCTGATCTCCATCCAGCGGCCGTAAGTCCCATCCCCGGCCGGTGTCCATGACGGCTTGTAAAACTCGTCGGTCGACATCTCAGTGAGGCTGGCCAGACGCTTGGCGGTAATCGCGCGGAAGTCAGCCAGCAGTTCGGCATGGGATCGAGTCCGGAGCGAGATGACCCACGCCTCGTTGGCCTTGCCGATGTCATTGCGCACGTGATCGCCACCATTCCCGCCGTCCCCGCCGACCGCGACCGGCGGCAACGCCACGCCGTCGAGCATCCGCTCAGTGCCGACCATATGAGCGAGCACGTCGTGCACATCCCAGCCGGGCAGCGCCGGAGCGACCCAGCCGTCGGGGTCCAGCCTCGAAGCCAGATCGGCGATCACCGACCACTCGTCGCCTAGCAGCGTGACGATGCGGTCCTTGTCGGCCTGGCGGAGCTCCAAGTCCCCCGCCGCCTGCCCTGAGTCGGTCAACGTGGCTCCATTCCGCTCGGCCCAGCATCCAGCCCCACATCCAGCGCAGCATCCGGCATGGCATCAAGCTCCACCGCGAAGTCCACCACCTCGCACCGGTTGATGCTGACCCAATCCCTGCCCCGCAGGTAAGGAACGAAAGCCTGAACGATCTGCTCCTGATCGGCCTTGGTCTTCGGCCGCTGGATCTCGAACAGGTGCGGGAAGGCCGTCCAAGACACCACAAGGTCCCACAGCTTGACCGCCTCCGCGCCCTGCGGCGGGTCGATCAGCACCGGCCCGAAGAGGCACTGTCCGTCCGGGAAGAATAGCGTCGGCACGCCGAACCCGCCCGCCTCAGTGACCTTGCGATGCTCGGCCAGCACTTCGTCCCCTGTGGTCGGGTCGCCAATCGCGGCGTCGACCAGCCCAGGATCGTGGCCGAGGCCAGCTATGATCGCCTTCGCTACGTCGCGGTCGTGCGGCTTGTCACCCTCGGAGTGCAACGCCCGTCCGGCGGCCGCGTACCAGGCATCAAGCTGATCCATGCCGTGGCGGCGGAGCAGAGCGCCGATGCGCATCATCGACCACCCGTAGGACCACTCCCGCTCCCACGGGTGCTTCTTGCCCTCGGCCCGGTTGATCTCCTCCAGGCTGAAGAAGCGCCAGTTCACCGCCAGACCGGTGTGCTCGCGCACCTCGCGTATCCACAGCGAGGTCTGATACGCATACGGGCACATCAGGTCGAAGTGGAAATCGATCCACGCGGGCTTGTCCGGTTCCGAGGTAGCACCCATGCCGGCAAGCTAGCCGCTGCCAGCGGCGATGACAAGACTGGTCAAGATCAGCTCAGATCAGCCCATCGAACTCGCGCAGCAGCGCGGACTGGGACTTGGCCCCGGTCACCTGCTTGACGACCTCGCCGCCAGAGAACAGGCCGATCGTGGGAACTCCCATGATCCCGTAGCGCTGCGCCGTCCGCGGGTTCTCGTCCACGTTCAGCTTGACCACTTCGACCCGATCGGCGTTCTCCCGCGCGATCGCGTCGAGGACCGGGCCGACCTGGCGGCAAGGCCCGCACCACTGGGCCCAGTACTCCACGATGACCGGCTTCGTGCTGGCCAGGACAGCGACGTCGAAATTCTCGTCAGTTACGCTCGTGATTGTGTCCATGCTGTGCGTTCCTTCCTGATCTGCAGCGTGACGCAGTCATCGCTGTCTCCGTGCGCGCAGACCCGCACCAGCCTGCGTAGTCGGCACTGGAGGTCGGCGAGGTCGGCGATCTGCTGGCGGACGGCGGCGAGCTTGGCCTCCGCCGCGCGGTGTATCTCATCGGTCGAGCGTGCCTGCGCTGGCCCGAGCAACTCGGCGATCTCGCCCAGCGTGAAGCCGAGCAGTCTGGCCCGCCTGATGAACGCCAGTCGCCACTGGTCACTCTCGGTGTACTCGCGGAAGCCAGATCCCGGCCGCTCCGGCTTCGCCAGCAACCCTCGGCGCTGATAGAACCGAATCGTCTCGACGCTCACTCCCTCGGCGGCAGCGAACTTGCCGATTGTCAACCCAGTCATGCTCAGCAAGCTAACAGCCGTACCTTGGTACAGAGTCAACAACCGACCACTGAACGAGCGGCAAGAGCGCGAAAAAATCGGCCAAACTACCCCGCATACCGGTCATTGCCTGGCCTATGCTTAACGTTTGCGTACCGTCGCACCGGTCAGCCGGGCGGCGAACAAAGAACCACGGCGACTGGGCGAATATGACTAAACGCGGTCAGGGAGAAATCGCCGAGCCGATCGTCGGCTCAGCAACTCCGGCCCTGAAGCAGCCCGACACAAAAGACATCGTCGCCGACGTAGCCCTGACCGTGTTCCATGCAAGCGCGACGAGCGTCGAGGCTGGTTTCTTCACCTGGGACATTGCCTCTGGCGAGGTGATTGGCGATCCGGTCACGTTCCGGATGCACGGCCTGCGGGACCATCTAGTCGCCACGATGGACACATTCCTGGCCCGGGTACCAGAGTCTGATTTAGCCCAGGTGCGAGAGGCGATGGCCAGCATTGTCGCCTCGGCGGGGACCTACCAGATCGAGTACCGGGTACGCGGCGAGGACGGCAGCTTGCGATCGATGGAAGCCCGCGGCCGGATCATGCCCGGTCCGGGCGGGCGACCAGCCAGGATGATGGGCTTGGTCATGGACACCACGGCCGCGCGGGCCAAGCGCGAGGAAGCGGAGCGCGAACTCAGGGAGGTCGCGGACCGGGCCAACCGATCACGCGACTTCACCGCCGCGCTGGCATCGGCGAGCACCGTCGAAGCGATCGTCGAAGCGGCCAGGACCGGACTGCGCGCGTACGGCGCGGATAGCCTGATCTTAATGGCGATGCCGGACGGTCACCTGCGGGTAGCGGCGTCCTGCGGCTTCGACGACGCCAGCCTGCGGGCGCTGAGCGGCCTTGACCCGGCGCGTCCGACGCCGCTGTCGGTGGCGATTTCCTGGCGCTCGCCGGTCTACTTGCCATCGCCAGACAGCCTGGCCGACGACTTCCCGCACCTGGCCCACGTGCTCGACTGCTCGGCGCAACAGGCCTGGGCAGCGCTACCCGTCGAAGATTCAGGCGGAAAGATAGGCGCGTGCTTGTTCGGTTTTCCCGAGCCGCATGACTTCTCCCCCGACGAACGGGCCTTGTTGTTCGCCGCGTCTGGGCTGCTCTGCCAGTCGATGGAACGGGCCCGCATGCACCAGACCCAGCATGCGCTGGCTACCGAACTGCAGCGCGGTATGCTGCCGCGCGGGCCGATGACCGCTCCTGGCCTCAGCATCGCGACCAGGTACCAGGCCGCGACGACCGGCATTGAGATCGGCGGCGACTTTTACGACGTCGTGAACCTCGCGGACGGCCAGACCGCACTGGTGATCGGCGATGTTCAAGGGCACAACCTGCTGGCCGCGTCGCTGATGGGCCGGCTACGCACCGCGGTGCACGCGTACACCAGGGAAGGTCACGGACCCGCGCAGGTGATAGGCAGAGCCAACCGCTGGCTGACCGAACTGAACGCCGATCCTGAGATCGCCTTGTTCGCGACCTGCTGCTTCGTCGTGGTCGACCCGGTCACCGGGATGCTGACCGTCTGCCGGGCCGGGCATCCGCCTCCCGTGGTCGTCGCACCGGACTCGGCGCCGCGGATCCTCGACTGCGACCCCGGGTTACCGCTCGGCATCGACGCCGACGCCGAGTACCTGACCGTCGAGTCGCACATCGACCCTGGATCGGTGCTCGTGCTGACCACGGACGGCCTGCTTGAGTCCGACGCGGGCGACGACTTCAACCTGAGCCGCCTTCTCGATGTGCTCACCATTGCCCCGTCGGATGACCTGGACGAGCTAGCCAACGATCTGCTGAACAGCGCGCAGCGATCGCGGCGCCACGGCGACGACGTAGCACTGCTTGTCGCCAGGCTGAACGCGTAAGGTCAGCGTGCCTCAAGCCTGGTCGCCCGCGCGACCAACTCGGAGCTATCGCCATGCCAGTCAAATTACTACTGCCAGAACTCGCCTGCCCCATTCGACGAAGAAATCAGCCCGTACGCCGACGACGTCGATCGCCACGTCATTGACTGGCCGCACCATTTCGGCTTGCCAAGAGACGAGATGTGACTTTTTCTCTATGACGATCAATACTCCGACGAGTCGTCAGCGGGTGTGGATCTGAATCGGCTGAGCCAGCTGGTAACGGCGTTTATGCTGGTGCTCGATAATGCCACTGATTCGCGGTATAGGAACGGTCCATTTACTAGCGCATCAGGCGATCTCGTTGACCGGCTGAAGTCTATGGCAACGGGCCCGCAGGCCAGCCGGTTCATTACCGCAGTGCGCGGATATTTTCTGGCCCAGTTCTGAGAAGCCGGTCACCACGCGTCGGATCGGCCGGCTGGCCTAGCCGAGTACATGGCCATGCGCAGGCACAGCGGCGCCGTCCCGACCTGCATGGCGCTGATCGACGTGACCCGACGGATTCGAGTTACGTGGCGACGTGTTCTGGCGCACGGACGTGCGTGCGCTCTGTGACATCGCGGTCAATGTGACCAGCTGGGCCAACGACATCTTGTCTTTCCCCAAGGAAGCTGAGCGCAGTATCAAGGTGCACAGCCTGCCGGCCGTGCTGGCCGGAGAACGGCAGCTGCCCATGAGCGAAGCGATCGCCATCGCGGCCGCGATGCACGACACCGAGGTAGCCAGGTACATCGAGACCGAAGAGTCGATGCGCGCGGACGCGGACGCCAAGTTGCTCTGCTACCTGGACGGCCTCCGCTCGTGGATGGCCGGCAACTTCCGCTGGTCCCTAGAAACCGGCCGCTACAACGCACGCGTCGCCTAAAACCCGCCGCCACGCCCGCGCACGCCTGCCGCTCGGACCCCGGCGGCGCAACGCCCTCCTATGGCAGCGTCGTGGGCCCCTAGCTGCGTAGGAGGCGGCGGGGCCGCGGGCAGCGTGGGCCCCTAACTGTCGCTATGGCAGCGTCGTGGGCCCCTAGCTGCGTAGGAGCGGCGGGGCCGCGGGCAGCGTGGGCCCCTAGCTGTCGCTATGGCAGCGTCGTGGGCCCCTAGCTGCGTAGGAGCGGCGGGGCCGCAGGCAGCGGGGGGCCCTAATAAAAGTTATGGCGGCGTCGTGGGGACCTTGCTGTTGTCGATTACGAGGGAATGGCGTCTAGGAGCCCCGCGCATAGGGGGAGCGCGGCGGGGGCGGGCGCGGCGGGAGCGGCTTCGCCGGAGCACCAGCCGAGCCTGCTGATCAGTTCGTAGCCGACGGCGACTCGCCAGCCGTCAGGTCCGCTGACCTCCAGGCCGAACTCCACGAGCCTGGCCAGGCCATCCCGCGCGAGGCCCGTCACCCCCTCGGTGGCCTGCGTGTACCACTCGGCGGCGAGTCGGGCGACGTCGATGCCGCGGTCGCCGATACCCATGTGCTCGACGTCGACCAGGCCCGACAACCGCCCGCCGCGCACGGTGTCGCGGACCAGGATGTTGCTGAGGTTCAGGTCGCAGTGCACGTAGCCGGAGCCGAAAGCCGGGTATCGGGCGAGCGATGGCCTGCCGATCCAGCCGCTCAGTCGCTGGCAGAACGCAGCCACGTCCGGGCCGATCGCGCAGGCGTTGCGCCACCAGCCGGCGTCATCATCAAAGACCACGGCGGGCACCCAGGCGCCCAGGTCGTTGCGGTGCGTGCCGGGCGGGGCACCGGCCAGGCGGGTGATCAACGCGAGCAGGTCAGCGAGAAGCATGTCGTCGAGCACCGTCGCCGCGACGCCGGGGAGTCGCTCCTGCACCCAGCCGTACCCGAGCCAGGCGCCACCGGCAGCCCCAGCCCCACCACCGCCAGCCCCACCACCGCCAGCCCCACCACCGCCAGCCCCACCACCGCCAGCCCCACCACCGCCAGCCTCGCCGTCGCGGGCCTCGCCGCCGATGAGGCCGTGGGCCAGGATTCGCGGTATCTGGCAGTCGCGGTGGCGCAACAGCTGAACTTGACCGGCGATGTAGGGGATTTTCTCGACGAGATCGGGATCGAGGCCCCACTTGACCACGACGTCCTGGCCGGCCAGGCGGGCGAAGCATGAGCGGCCCTGGCCGGCGCCGGTTGAACTGACGTCGGTCAAGCTCACCCCGAGCGCGCGTTCGAATCGCTCGGGCAGCTCCGTTGCTGGTCGGTTGGCCATCTGGTTTATCCCGCTTTCACCGGCTCAGCCCTCGCGCGTACCCTACCTATCCACGGGTTCGGATCCCATCAATTTTCCTGGAGTGCGGCGATGACTGATCTTGCTGGACGGACCTTCCTGGTCACGGGCGCGAACGCTGGCATCGGGCTGGCTACCGCTACCGACCTTGCCCGGCGCGGCGGCCGGGTGCACATCGCCTGCCGGTCCAAGGCCAAGGGCGAGGCAGCGGTAGCCGCTATCGCTGAGCAGACCGGCAGTGAGCAGGTGCGGCTGCATCAGCTTGACCTGGCGAGCCTGGCCAGCGTCAAACAGAGCGCACGGGAGTTCATCGCGCTTGGCGAGCCGTTGCACGTGCTGATCAACAACGCCGGCATCGGCGGCCAGCGCGGCATCACCGCGGACGGCTTCGAATTGCAGTTCGGCGTGAACCACCTGGGCCATTTCGCTTTCACGCGGGAGTTGCTCCCGCTGCTGCGGGACAGCGGCCGGACTCGGGTCGTTACCGTCGCCAGTGACGCGCACTACCAGGCGAAAGGCATCAACTTCGACGCGTTGCGTTCGAAAACCAAGAGCCTGATCGGGATGCGCGAGTACTCGGTGTCGAAGCTGTGCAACGTGCTGTTCACGCTTGAACTGGCGGGCCGCCTGGCCGGGTCGGACGTGACGGCGTACAGCCTCCACCCCGGTGTCGTGGCGTCGGACATCTGGCGTCGGGTGCCGCCGCCGTTCCGGCAGATCATGACCAGCAGGATGCTGACGATCGAGCAGGGCGCGCGTACCTCACTGCACTGCGCGACCTCGGACGAGGTGACCGGCGACTCAGGCAAGTACTTCGAGAAGTGCCAGGTCACCGAGCCCGGCAAGGCCGTAACTAGTGAACTAGCCGCCAAGCTGTGGGACTACAGCGAGAAATGGACCAACGGCCTGGCGGGTTCGGATCAGCCCGTCAGCTAGCGCCTGCGGTGAGTTCGCGGAGCCGGGCGATCGCGGCTCGCAGGCACCCAGGCTGCTCGTACCACGGCAGGTGTCCGCCACCGGGGATGACCTGCACCTCACTAGTCGGCAGCAGTGCCGCCGTCTGCTCGCTGTTCGACACCGGCATCGGGCTCTCGGCGCCGAGCACGAAGACGGCCGGCATCCTCAGATCGCGCAGCTTCTCGCCGAAGCCGGCCGCCAGGTGCTCGCCGACGGAGGCGAACGTCGCAAGGTAGGCCCGGGCCGACGCACGCATGAAATCGGGGATCGACGGTGCGGTCGCCGGGTCGGCGAAGTAGCCAGGCCACAGCAGCGTCAGCGAAGCGAGCATGTCAGCGTCGGTTGGATCTGGCTCGGCCAGGCGGGCCGCGACCTGGCCGTATTCCTCGACCGCCGCTGGCAGCAGCCGCGAGCCGAGATTCTGGCCCATGTCGGCGGCTCCGCCATCGCCCACCGCGCCCAGCGGGTCGACGATCACGAGCCCGGTCGCCAGGTCCGGCCGTGCCAGCGCGAGGTGGAGCGCGAGATGACCGCCCCAGGAATGGCCGACCACGACCACCCGATCGACGTTGACCGTGTCGAGCACGGCGATCGCGTCGGCAACGTGCCGTTCGACGGTAAAGGGGCCGTCGGTTGTCGACGGAGCCAGCCCGCGCTGCTGGTAGCTCACGGTCCGGTAGCCGTCTAGTTCGGCGCTGACAAGTTGAACGTAGTCCGAAATGGCCGGCCCGCCGTGCAAGAACAGGAGCGGCGGCCCCGAGCCACGGATCGTACCCACGATCGGCCCATCGGACGTCACCGCGACAAACGCGTCTGGCGCTGTGGTCGCTGCTGGCATAAGCCCGACGATAACCGCAATACAGCGTTAATGCCTCGGCGACCCCGATAAGACCGGTCAAACGTTGTGTGGCGCCGTGCTAGACCATCTGAATCAGCATGTACCACATCGCGACGCTCATCGCGATGCTGCCGCCCGCCGCGAGCCGCATGCCGGGCCGGGCGCTGGTCGCGGCCGTGGCCGAGCCGCGCACCAACGTGTCGGCCGTCCAGACCACGTAACCCACCATGCAGAGCGCAAGCAGCAGAGCGAGCACGGCCGACGGGCCGGCGAACGCCGATCCGGGAGCCCAAGCGGTCGCGGGCAGCAGCATGAACATCATCGCTACGCACTCGATGAAGTGCGCCAACGGCGCGCGCACCGGCGAAGCGGGCGTCAGCGAAGCGCGCCTGCCAGCGATCACCCGCCAGCCGAACCACACGGCAGCGGCGCCGAACCCGGCCTCCCACATCACCGCCGGCAGCACGCTCAGCCGGGGCAGCAACATGCCCGCCATGGCAACGCCCATCCCGGCGTGCACGCCATCGGCGGCGTGGTCGAGGCGACGGCCGCGCCGCCTGGCCAGGCCGAGGCGGACAGCGCAGCCGATCACGACTGCCATCATCAAGCCGGCGAGCACCGCGCGAAGCCAGACGGGCGCGGTCATGACAGCACCTCCCCAGCAACGAAAGCCGCGATCCAACGCCGATGACGTGTCGGCTTTGACATTAAACCGATTGCCGCTGACTCGACAAAACCCCCTCCGGGTATTTCCGTCGGGCGATGCCGAGGGCGATGTCGGGGCGATGTGGGGGCGATGTGAGGGTTCTGTCGCCCCGACGTGGTGGTGATGTCACAGTTCTGTGCCTGGGCGCTACGCCAGCCTTGACCGACGATCAGTAGGCGCCGGCAAACAGGCTGGTCAGGAATCAGTAAAGGAAGCTGTGATGAAGTCTCCCGCCCCGTCCAAGGTCCGCTCCCCCCGGCGTTCGGCGTGCGTACTCGCCCTGACCGCCCTGGCATCAAGCGCGATGACGGTCTCGCTGGCGCTGGCCAGCGGTCCCGCGCTGGCCAGCCCGAGCAGCGCGAGCAACGTTCACTACAGGTTCACGACGATCAACAACGACAACGACCCCACGTTCAACCAGTTGCTCGGCATCAACGACGCGGGCAAGATCGCCGGCTACTTCGGGTCAGGCGTCCAAGGCCACCCGAACAAGGGCTACACGCTGACCAGGCCGTACCACCAGATCAACTTCCGGAACCAGAACTTCCCAGGCTCGAAGCAGACCCAGGTCACCGCGCTGAACAACCACGGCATCCAGGTCGGCTTCTACTCCACGATGAACGCGGCGAACAACTCCAACAACAACTTCGGCTACTACTCGATCAACGGCACCCACTTCCACAAGGTGAACTTCCCGGCCAAGCACCCGGCGAGCCCGCCCGTTGACCAACTGCTCGGCGTGAACGACCAGAACCTTGCCGTCGGCTTCTACCTGGACAACAAGGGCAACAGCCACGGCTACCTGTTCAACATCAACAGTCACAAGTACTTCAGCGAGCCGCTGCCGATCCCGGGCGTGACCAGCGTGACGCCGACCGGCATCAACGACCCGGACAGCGTCACCGGCTTCTTCACCGACTCCAAGGGTCACGTGCGTGGCTTCTTGATCAGGAAGGCCACGCCGCACCTGATCGTCATCAACGCCCCGCACGCGGACGCGACGATGCCGTTCGGCGTCAACAAGTTCGGGGTCGTGGTCGGCATCTACACCAAGGGCTCGAAGACCTTCGGCTTCACCTGGAGCCGGGGCCACGGGTTCCAGACCATCAACGACCCCAACGGCGTCGGCAACACCTTCGTCAACGGCATCAACTCGGCCGGTGACCTGGTCGGCTTCTACGTCGGCAAGCACGGCAACACCAACGGTTTCCTCGCCACGCCGCGCCGATAGTCTTCGCGGCGCCCGGACAGGGGCGGGGCGGTGGGTCCGAGGGGCGGGTGACCTACCACCCGCCCCGTTCCACGTTCGGCGGCCCGCAACCCAGCGCGGCCAGTTCAGCCAGTCCCTCATCGGTCCGGTCAGGGAGCAGCAGCAGCGTGCACGCGCGTTCGAACCTGGCGTCGATCCGCTCCCAGCCGGCCACCGACCGCTCGATCGACGCGCGGTCACCGTTCAGCCGGCCTGCGGCTCTGGCGAGGCAGGCGGCGGCCCAGTAGTTTTCCGCTCCGGCGGGCGCGGCCTGCACCAAGCGCTCGGCCGCGTCGGGCAGGCCGGCCACGACGGCGACCTCGGCGGCCACCGCCCAGGCGTACGGGCGCAACGAGTACCAGTGCGGCGCCTCATACCACGGCTGCCTCGCCCCGTTGAGATTGCGCACAGCCGCCACGGCCTCGTCGAGCCTTCCGAGATGCAGGGCGATCCTGGCGTCGGCAAAGACAGCGGCCCAGACGAGGTTCGTGCCAACGACAGGACCGGTGACCCGGCCTACTTCAGGACCAGGCGGCGGTCCAGCCACCGGATCGCCGCCAGCACCGAGAAGCTCGGCGATCCGAGCCAGCCACGCGTCCCGGCCGTCGGCGTCACCGCGCAGGCCGCAGGAGAGGATGACGCCGTACATCGCTGGCCCCATCCAGCGGGCCGACGGGCGGCCTGCTTTCTGCCACTCCTCCCACATGATCGCCGCCTGCGCGAACGCCTCGTCGAACTGCCCGGTCAAAACCAGCGGAAGGATCGGCTTGCTCGCGGTCCGGTAGGGCTGCCCGCCGACGATGTCGTCGGCCTGGGCCATCCGGGCGGTCGCCAGCGCGTCGGGCAGGTCGCCGGCGGTGACCGCGATCTCGGTGACCATGTGGAACGTATCGATGACCTCGGCGCCCGCACGCGGGTGATGCCGAGGTAGCTGGCCCAAAAGCGCCGCCCGCTCCTTGTTGACCAAGTGGGCCTGGCGCAGCCTGCCGCCGGCGTCCAGTCCCCCAACGACCGCGTCGAGCGCGCCGCTGATCAGCACCGGATCGCCGGTTGGCCGGGCCGCGGCGAGCGCCTGCGACGCCAGCTCCATGTCGGGAACGGTCTTCTCGGACGACGCCACCCAGGCGGCGGCCGCCGCCACGTGCGCGGCGGCGACCAGGTCGCCGGGCGGGCAGCTGCTGGCGGCCTCGTCCAGCATCTGCCGGAGCCGGTCGTGCGGTATCTCACCGGCGAATTCGGCGGCGAACCTATCGGCCACGGTAACCGCGTACGCGAGGGCGACCGTCCGGCCGGCCTGGTCGCCCACGGCACCAGCCCGCGCGGCCGACGCCACCAGCAGGTCGAAAGCCAGCTGACCTTCTCCCTCGACCATCGCCACGTCGGCGGCCGCGCGAAGGTCGGCAGCCGCCTCGCTCTGGTCGGCCGCACGCCCGGCGGCCACCACGTAGTGCTCCCTGGACTCGCTCATGAACCGGCGGGCGTAGGTCAGATGGCCAAGAGCGCGGCCAAGCCGATGACTGACCGCGCGAACCCGCGCACCGGGCTCTCGGCTAAGCGCCGCGCGCAAATCATCGGCGACCGAGTCGAACGCCGGCCGCCACGCCCGCCCTGTCTCGACTCGGGACTCCAGGTCAACGGCGACCGCCTCGGCCCAGTGCAAGTGGGCGTCGCGGACCGCGTCCTCCTCGCCGCTTTCCGCTAGCCGGTCGACCGCGTACGCCCTGATCGTCTCCAGCATCTGCCAGCGGCTGCCATCCGGCCCGGCCCGATGATTCAGCAGGCTCTTGTCGGTCAGCCGGCCGACCAGATCGGCGACCGTGCCGCGATTCCCCGGTCCGGCCACGGCGAGGGCGGCGTCGAGGTCAAAGCCGCCGACGAAGGCACCGACCCGGCGGAACATCGCCCGTTCGTCGTCGTCGAGCAGGTCGTGACTCCAGTCGATGACCGCGCGGATCGAGCGATGCCGTTCGTGCGCACTCCGGCTGCCAGCGAGCAGCCGCAGATGATCGTCCAGGCCCGCGAGCAGGCCGTCGACGCCAAGCGACGCGCTCCGCGCCGCCGCCAGTTCGATCGCGAGCGGCACCCCGTCCAGTCGCTCGCACACCCGGCTGACCGCGTTGGCGTGACCGGGCCAGTCCGCGTCCCTGATCTTGGCGCGGTCAACGAAGAGCGCCTCGGCTTCCGATCTGGCCCCGCCGACCAGCGAAAGCGGCCGCACCGCGATCACGTGTTCACCAGAGATCGCCAGTCGCTCCCGGCTGGTGGCGAGCACGGTGAGTTCGGCGCAATTGGCGAGCAGTTTCTCGACGAACGGCGCCACCACCTCCAGGAGATGCTCGCAGTTGTCGAGCACAAGCAGCGAGCGGCCCTTCCCCAGCAGCTCATAGAGCGCGGCGTCGAGCGATCGCCCTGGTCCCTCGGTGACGCCGAGCAAGGCGGCCACCGCCTGGCTGACGAATCCCTCCCGCACCGGCACCAAGTCGACGAACACCGCCCCGGCCAGGAACCACGCCGCCGCTGCCTCGGCCGTCCTCGACGCCAGCCGGGTCTTTCCCACGCCGCCTGGACCGACGAGGCTGACCACTCGGTTGTCCGCCAGCGCGCCACGCACCGCGTCTTGCTCGGCGGCCCGTCCGATGAACGTCGTCCGGGCCGTGGGCAGGCCGACAACCAGCCCGGTCCCGCTTGGGGTGACCAGGTCAGCCCGACCGTCGTCGGCCGCGACCGCCAGCAGCTCGCGCTCGGCGGCCGATAGCTCCAAGGCTTCGGCTAGCAACCTGACCGTCGACAACCGCGGCGCCTTGCGACGTCCTTGCTCGATCGCCGCGATCGTGGCGGGACTGATCCGGCACTGCTCGGCGAGAGCCTCTTGAGTCAGACTGGCCGCCACTCTGAACCGACGCAGCAAATCGCCAAAGGAATCGGCCATTACCGGAATACCCCACTCCCCTCCCGGTGAGTCTAGGGCACCGTCCACAACGGGCCAACCCTCCCGTGCCCGATCAAATACAGCCTCACCGTCAGGTCCTGGCCAGGCCGCTCCCGATCAGCCGAGGGGTCGCGACGTAGCCTAGGCGGGTGGAGTTCAGCAAGGAACTGAGAGACGCCGTCATCGCTGGTGATATCAGCGTGTCGTTCCGCCTGTGGCAACGGCCGAAGGTCAAAGTCGGCGGCCGGTACCAGGTCGGCCCGGCGGTCCTCGAAGTTGACTCGATCGAGCTAGTACCCTTCTCCTCGATTACGGCGGCTGACCGGCGACGCTGTGGCGAGGAGAGCATCGAGGCGCTGCGCGCGCGAGCGGCTCACGCCGGGCCGATCGACGATGATACGTTGCTGTATCGAATCGAGTTCCACATTCTCAGCGAAGACCAAGGCTGAGCAATTTTCATAAACCAAAATCTTTTCGGTTTTTTAACGGGCTAGCGCCAGCTAGGCACCGTGCCTGGCCTTGTGCCGCGCGGGGCGGCGGCCTTGCACGTCCTTTCTGGTAATCGCCAGATAGGCAACGAGGCAGGCGATCGCGAACGTCAGGACCAGCGCGACCGGCCCGTCGCCGACACCGAGGCCGCCCACGAGCTTCGGCTTGCCGACCCAGTCCGCGACCGAGGCGCCGAGCGGCCGGGTGACCACGTACGCGAACCAGAACGCGAACACCGCGTTCCATCGCAGGAAGCGAAAGCCGATCGCCGGAACCATGATCATCGCGGCGAACAGAACAATCGAGTAGTCATAACCGAGTTTGAACGTGACCGCGGTGAGGTCGCCGACGGCCGTGCCCATCGCGAACGTCGCGACGACGGCGGCCCAGTAGAACAACTCGCGGCGTAGCGTGTCGACGGTGTGGATGGACAGCGTTCGCTCGGTCAGGTACCAGGAGATGAAGACGGCCGCCAGCGCGATCGCGTACAGGATCGAGGAGGCGATGTAGGGCACGTGGAAGCCCACGTGCAGCACGTCGGCGGCCATGGTCCCGAACACGCCGACCCCGACAACGGCCAGCCAGTAGGTCCAGGCGTTGTACCGGCGGACTGACAACTGGAGCCACAGCGCGGCGACGAAGCCGATAAAACCGATCCCGACGGCCATTATCGGGTTGATCGCGTGCACGAGGTAGTCCGACGTCGACTCGCCCATCGCGGTGGACAGCGCCTTGATGATCCAGAAGTAGGCCGTGATCTCGGGCACCCGCAGCGCGCCGCGCACGTTGAAGATCGAGTACTCATCGGGACGACGTGCGGTCGTCGTCGGCCGCCTCGGATCGTTGTGCGGCGACTGCTGTCCGGCTGGGCGACGAAGCTCGGCGTTTCGCTGGCTGCCGGTGGCGTACTGATCCATGGCTGTTCTAGCCGTCCAATCCGGTGGGCGTTCGGCGCTGTCGTCGTGCCTTGCCTAGGAGAGCCGTCCGCCCGGAAGTATAAAGGAGCCGCTACCAGCTTGAAGGCCGGATAGCGTGCCCGTAATGTTGTGGTTTCTGCCCGTAGTGGGTCGGGTAGGCCACGACCGCACCGCATTCAACGATCGCGCCGGGCACCGAGTTCCAGCGACACTGAGTTTCCAGCGACGAGTCAGTCGGGTACCGCGCCCGCGACGAGCGCGCTCGTCGATCCGCCGGACGAGGCCTCGGCCATTGCCGTAGCCGCGCCATAGCCGGGGTAACGCGGGTGGCAATCGCGGTTTTGTTTCCGTGATCAAGCTTTGGGTCATGATCGTGGAGTCTGGCTGTCGTATCACGCGGTTGAGCTTCCGCGGTAACCGCGGTTTCATGATCACGGAGGCTCGCCGTCACTTGCCTGCGAGGCGGATGCCGGCCGGACGGCCACCGCTGCGCCAGACCGAGCAATTGAACCCCGTGACCGAAGAACTCACCCTCGCGGGGAGGCTACTCGCCGGTGGACCCGTCCACCGACTCCCTGATCAGGTCGGCGTGGCCGTTGTGGCGCGCGTACTCCTCGATCAGGTGGCAGAGGATCCAGCGCAGGCTCGGCGACCGGCCGTCCGGCCAGGTACGCCGGGCAAGCTGGTCAAGGCCGCTTTCGGCTAGCGCCTCCGCCACCAGCGAACGAGACCTGGCCACGATGTCCTGCCAGAGCGTCATGAGTTGCTCGGGCGAGTCGTTGGCGGCTGAGTGCCACTCCCAATCGGGGTCGGCTTCGAAGTCCACCCCGGCAAAGGTTGAATGCGTATCGTTGCCGCGCAGCCACTCGGAGCACCAGTAGTCCTCGACGAAAGCCAGATGCTTCATCATCCCGCCGAGTGTCATCGACGAGGCCGCGGTCGTCGCACGCAGGCCATCGGCATCCAGCCCGTCGCATTTCCAGGCAAAGGTCGCGCGCTGGAACTCCAGGAAACCCAGCAATGTACCTGATTCGTCGGCAGCCAGCGGCGGCTCGGGCCGACCTTGCTCGTCGACATCGGTCACGACCGGTGAGTGTACCAACACCGCGTACCCCCCGATGAGATACAGGCGGCGAATTACATCGCAACGGAAGATGTACGTGACATTATGACTGTATTCATAATGTCGTTCGTGGAATGGGCATGATGAGCGATCTCGTATATCAAGCACTCAATGAATTGCTGCCATGCAGCGTGCAACGCGGTGAAGTGCGGCTCACGGACCGCACTCTGCGCTGGGTCGAGGCCGGCTCAGGCACACCAGCCGTCGTGCTTGAGGCCGCACTCGGCGAGCCAGGATCGCTGGCTTACGCCGGGGTCATTCCGGCGGTGGCTGAACTGACCCGGGTTATCGCCTACGACCGCGCAGGCATAGGGTCCAGCGACCCAGCCTCGTCGCTCACGGTGCAGTCCCAGGTCGGTGATCTTGCCGCGGTCGCGGCTGCGGCGCAAGCCGGTCCGTGCGTGCTCGCCGGGCATAGCTGGGGCGGCTTGTTAGTGCTCATGGCAGCCAGCCAGCGTCCTGATCTCATCGCCGGACTTGTGCTGATCGACCCGGCCGACGAGATTTACTGGTCCCGGTTGCCCCCCGAAATTCACCAGGAGAGCACCGACACCGGCACCATGTTGATCGAACAGCACGCTACCGGCGAACTACCGACCACAGTCAGGGAAAGCTTCGCTCCGTACGTCACCCGCCTGACCGACAATCAGCGCCACCGCGACCTGCTTCTCGATGCCTATGTGTCCTGCTACGCCGACGAATGGCAAGCGCGCATGGTCCAGGCCGAGAGCCTTCTTTTCACCAACTCGATTCCGCTCATTCACCAGATCAGATCGGCCGCGCCCCTGCCCGACGTGCCGCTTGTCGTGCTCAGCGCGACCACAGGCGCGGCCGAAGAGCATCGCGCCATGTGGACGGCAGTTCACGCGGACCTGGCGAAATCAGTTTCCATGGGGACCCACACCGTACTCGCCGATACTCACCATGCCATCAACCGAGACCGTCCCGAAGCCATCGTGTCAGCGCTCAGCAAGGTGATCGCCGACATCCGCGCGGTCGGTTAGCGCTGGGCGAGCAGTCAGTCCGCCAGGCGGAAAGCCAATTGCGTCTCCCACTTGCTGACGTCGGGCTGCTGGCTCGGGTCGGTCAGGTAAAACTCCAGGCGACAGCCCCATTTCTGGCCTGCCTCGGTGTCCGAGGTGTCCCAGGTCAGGTTGCGTGCGGCCGCCCAGTCGAGCAGGGCAGCGGTGGCTGCTCGCAGAGTCTGGGGCGCGCCAACGTGGCTCGCTACGGCGAATCGGCCCGCGGGCAGAGTTCCGGCCCGGACCTCGCCCTCGCCCTCGTCCTCGACTGCGGACGCCACCTCGACGGCGGACGCCACGGGAACACCTGCTTCGATCTCAAGCTGCCGGTCCATGTCGATGACGTTGTACCGGAGGAATGGCGGCCCTGCTGGGGTGATGCCGCGGGCGCCTAGCCAGCCGAATACGTCAGGAATGCGGTCGGCGATGCTGTTGATCGTCGCCATGGTCACCTGTCCGGCGATGGCGACGTAAGGCTGGGCGGGTCGTTCGGTGATTTCTGCTGAGATGTCCACGGGTCTCCTTCGGCGATTGGTTCTTGCAGTTCGGTTACCCACTGATCCCTGCTGCCGCTGAACTCCAAGGTCAGCTCCCGCGCGTAGCCAAGCGACTGGTAGCCGTTGGCGTCGATCCATCGGGCAAGCGCCTGCACGCTCGGCAGCACGTGGTTCATCGAGCCGTGGTGGATCAGCGTTGCCGCGGCTCGAACTTCAGGCAATCGGACGACGTCGAAGCCGTGCTTGCCGTTGGGCGCGACGGCGATCGGGAGCGCGGCGTGCACTTCGATGGCTCCGGCGTCGCCGCCGATGTCGGTGTAGTAGGCCAGCGGTGGGCCGCTGATCGCCACGCCGGCCTCGCAGAGCTGACGGGGCAGGTCGTGACACAACGGCTGGATCACGGGCGTGATGGACTCGGGTTCGTAGCTCGCAGCGGTGCCGGTAAGCTCCGCGACCAGCACCGGACCGGTTCGCTTGACCACGACACTCGGCACCAGTGCACTCGCCTCGCTCTCGATGGTCAGCAACCTAGCCTCGACCCTCACCAGCCTGGCGGTATCGCTGGTGATCTGCGCCTCCAGTTCGGCCCGTCGCAACGTCAGCATGCCGCGCAGTTCTGCCGCACTGACCTGGTCGTCCAGGATCGACGCGACCTGCTGCAACGTGAAACCCAAATCTTTGAGGGCAATGATCCGGTTCAGCCGGGAAAGCTGGGCGGCCTCGTAGGAGCGGTAACCGGTCTCCGGGTCTATTCGGGTGGGCTCAAGCAGTCCGATGGCGTCGTAGTGACGCAGCATGCGGACTGACACTCGTCCGTGCCTGGCGAACTCTCCGATAGCAAACATGGCATCTCTATGCTTGCCCCTGACACCGTGTGAGGGTCAAGCCCGATGTCAGAGCACGGGGACAGGTGCGGGCAGCAAGCCGGGACCTTCGATGCGAGCGGCGACGCTGACCGCGTTGATGCGCTGCCAGGCCGAGGTAAAGGCGCACAAGTCGTCTTCACCACCGCCACAGCCGATGATGATGGCCTTGACTACTTCGAGCGTGGGCAGGTCGTCGCGGCGCATCGCGTTGTAGATGGTCGAATGGACGCGTTTCTGCTTGGCCCGGGCCGCCATCGTGCGCCAGGGCACGTCGCCGGACCAGGCCCGATACTGCCGGAGCACCGCGACGAAGTCGGCGGCCGTGCGGGCGCTCGCAGGGTCGGGCTTTAGATCCGGCGAGCCGACCTCGGCTGCCTCCTGGCCGCCGTGCCGACCAGGGATCCGTCCGCTGGCGCGATGCCGCCCCGGGTTGCTCTCGGCTTGCTCGAACGCCGCCAGCAACTCATCCAGCTTGCGCAACTCGCGGCGGACGGCCGGGTTTTCGAACACACCCGGGCGGATCAGCCGTCTGCGCAGCCCGGCGATGGCCGTGGTGGTGGCATCCGCCTCGGCCTGCAGCTCGGCGCGCTGGTCGAAGTGGCCACCGCGTCCCGCGCGACGGCTCATGGGGCATCACCTGACACCGCCGGCCGGACGAGCCCAGCCGGAAAGAGGTTAAGAACGGGCATTCCGCCCTCCGTTTGTACGATCTCAACGAGGCAGCCGCAAGGGTCGCCTCGGTGGCGGTTGACATCGTGAGCCCGCTGGCTGTAGCTGGAGTGGGCCAACGGAACCTACGAGTTGGCAAGCTACTCCAGCGATCGAGGCGTTGCACGGATCGGCACGCAATTGCCTCAAGGAAGTACACAGCGTTACTTGTTCGGTAATTGATATAAGAAGTCTGGGGTTGTTGGCCCGAGTCAAACATATGCACGTCATTTTGCACCATGCAAATGCACTCGCAGATGCACAGTGACATTGGTCGCCCGGCCCGTCCGCCCGCTGTAGCGCTATCGCGCACGAAGTACTGCGCGATCTTCTGCCGTACAGGTCATTCGATGGGAAGCCGATGGGCAACGAGACTGGGTCAGAACCAGGCGGGATGACCAGGAAGGTGAGGATATGGGCGAGCCGACACCGATGGACCTAGACCAGGAAGACATGTCAGAGGAAGACCAGGAAGACGTGTGGGAAGCGGAAGAAGCCCCGTGGGGCACCTGCAGCCAGTGCAATGAGCAGGCCGAATTCTCCATCTTCACCGAGGCGGAGTACCGCGACGCGAAGCCTGACGACAATTTCAGCCCGTGTCCGGCGTGTAATCAGGCCATCGGCGCGACCGCCGCGAACGTCCGCGCCTGCATGGGCTGCTGGGTCGCTTGGCACGAGAACTGCTTCACCCTGCCGACCTGAGCTGTCAAGCTGGCTGGGTGGCGGATCGTGGCACTCCCGGGTACGCCATCGGCTGGCCAGACCACCCGCCCGCCATTGCCGCTCCCTACCGGTAGGTGGCACTGCCAGAAAGCGTCTCTTGTCGTGCGCGAACGGGCGATTAGATGCGCGCCGAAGTCTGCTTGTGACCGGATGACGCTCGCCTAGCCGCCTCGGCAGGCTGGACCTGCCGGCCCGGTGCCGAGGTCCGGTGCCGAGGTCCGAACTGCAGAGGAAAGGACACTCGATGCCGCCTGGAGAACCAGAAGGGACTGCGGCGGAAATCCGGGAGCTGACCACCAGGATCATCACATCACTGGCAGCCAGCAACCCCACGCTAGTCAATGACTTCGCGAAGGCGTTCGCCGGAGACGTCGCGGTCGCCCAGGAGTATCTCGCCTACAGCGCGGAGCTGAGCAGCGGCAAGCCCACGGTCGCGAAGCCAGAGCCGACGGTCAGCTTGTCCAACTCCGGCAGGCGAAAGATGACCCAGAGACGTTTGAAGCCAGCTATCGGGAGATGCCCGCACGCGCGCGGGCAGATATCGCGGTATCCGACGTCATCGGTGCGCTGCAAAACCCTAGGTTCAAGATCGCCGACCTGCAAGCCGACGCCAAAAGAACGGCGTCCCAGATCAGGAAGAACCTAGTGACGCTCGGTAACCGGCTCCTGGAGGCGCTCGATCTGGCCACACTCTCCTCCGACGCCAACATCGCACTGGCGGACCAGGCGATCGACGCGCGCGTCCAGAAGCTGAACATGCTCATAGGGGAGCTGGGACAATTGATCCAGGAGACATTGGACGGACCTGAAGACGCGCCAGTCCAGCGCCTCTATCCCGAACTCGTCGAGGGCGCCAAACTGGAGTCCGTTATCCCGAAGACCAAGGAAGTCATATTCGCCGCGCACGGCCTGACCCTCGCCGTCCAAGCGGACGACTCGATCGAGGACAAGCCAGCAGCCACGCAAAAGTACCGGTCGATCAGGGAATCCGCCGATGGACCCCTGATGGCACTGATAGACACCTACGAAAAGTTCAAGCGGCAGGGGATGCAAGTGATCAAGCTGCAGCAGGCGATGGCAACGGACGCGAACACGCGACAATTGCACAACCAGTGAGCCAAGCCCGATCAGGGCTCTCTGCCGGAATTAGCCAAAGTTGGGGTTCTTGACCTGGAACGAAATGGTCTGGGTCAGCAGGAGGCCGGTGATCGTCACCGTGTACGTGCCGACGCTGGTGCCGGTGGTGTCGATGCTGACGGTGACCGTGCCATCGCCGTCTGGACCGGTCACGACGGGCGGTTGCGCAAGCGACTTATGCCCGGTTCCGGTGACGCTGACCGTCACGTCGTCCCAGGTCTGTCCCGGCACCGTCGACGTCGGGTCGGCGAACGGAGGGGCCGTCACTCCGAACTGGCCAGGAAGCGGCGGGAATACGCCGAAACCGTCCAGGATCGTCGTGCCGTTCGGGGTGCTGCCTGGGATGAACCCGCTTCCGGTGACCGTGACGGTCTGGCCGCTGGCCACCTTATCGGCGGAGGTGCTGATGCTGGCTTGCAACTGGTTCAGCGCATCGGCCGCCTGCCGACTCGGCTGATCCGGCCCGTGCTGGCTGTCGATCTGCGCGACCAGGGCAGGCACGAAATCGGGCGCGTAGATGGTGCCCCAGCCCGACGCGAGGTCGTAGCCGGTCGCCGTCGAAAAACCGGTGACACCGAACGCTGTGTCCGTGTAGCCAGCCGGGACGTCGATGATCCCGGCCGCCGTGCCGCTCGGTCCGATCGCCGCTAGAGCTGGGTTCACCGTGCCCAGATCGCCACCGTTCATTTGGGTAGCCAGCGCCATGATGCCCGCGAAGGTGGGCGAGGCCTGCGAGGTGCCGTCTGAGGCATCCATTGAGATGTCGGGGTCCGCGCGGCCAGTCTGACCAGCCAGCGCCGGGATGCCCTGCTGCCACGACGGCTGCGAGTAGATGGTGGATACGCCAGCGCTCTCCGCGTCGGAGTGGCTGGTCCGGGCGATCCACAGCGCATCCGGGGCAGTTCGCCCGCCGACGGTGGCCAGGCCAGCGTCGGGAATGGTGCCACCGACCGCGGTCACCCATGGGTTGTCGGCTGGGTGACCCGCGGTGACGCCAATCGCCGGGGTGCACTGGCCCGTGTCGCCGAGTACGGGCGGATCGGTCGGGCCGCAGTCGCCAGATGCGAACATCACCGGAATGTCATTCGCAGCGGCGTCGAGGAACGCGGGGTCCAGCGAGTGGATGGCCGCCTGCTGGGTGGCAGTCGGGTCGGTCGGGTCGTCGATGAAATCGCTCTCGCCGTCGCCCAGGCTCACCGTGATGACGTCGGCCAGGTGCTGGTCTGCGATCATCTCGATGGCTTGAGCTACCTGTGGCCAGCCCTGCATGCCGATCGTTTCCGGTACCGGCGGGTGGACGAAAAGAATGTTCGCGTACGGCGCCATCGAGTGGATCGCCTCCGCGTCGAGCCGATCTTCGCCCGTGGAGCACTCGATCTGGCAGGTCGCGGACGGGTCGGTCGGCGCCGGAAGTGGCATATCGGTAATGTTCGCCGGCGGCAGGTCCATTGCCGCGTCATAAGACGCCATCGAAGCCGCGAGGCCCGGGTCTGGGTTCGTGACCACGTAGGCCACCGTCACGCCGGCACCGTCGATCCCCTGATTCCAGAGGTCGTTGACGCCATAGTCGATGACGTCCTCCTGTGCCGTCGGATCCGGGAAGCGCAGCCTGAGGGACTGCCCAGCCGCGATTTTCGCCTCGATCGCGTCGAACGTCGCTGTTGTGGCAGCGATGCGGACAGCGGGCGGCGGGATGTCCGGGGTCTTGCCGGCGGGTGTAGCAGCGCTTGCCATCGCTGGACTCGCCAGCGCCGTGCAGGCAATCAGCAGACTGCCAGCACCGGCGATGAAAAACGGCCTAACGCCCATGTTACGGCCTCCACGGACGAATTGCCCGCCTCGACGTCCTTGTCATTGATCACCTGACCAAGACGCTAAATCAACGCCAGTTGACCGACAAGGCCTGACCTCACTGCTCCTGGGAGGCCGCCCGAGTCTCGTCGGGCGACTCGGCCGCCGGGGCGATCTTGTTCATCCAGCAGATCGGGCAGAGCATATGCGCCTGACCATGCCTGCCCTGCTCATGCTCCCAGGCGAAGTACGCGGCACCTCCCACGAGAACCAGTTCCAGTCCACCGACCGGGAACCCGAACCTCAGCATTCGCCGGATCATCACCGCTCACCTGCCATCCGCCATCGGCGGGTTAGCGCCCGCCCTCTCAGAGCCCGCCTGCTTCAAGCTCGCCGGAACGCTAGTACTTGATGTGGACCGATCCCGAGTAGCCGACGATCGAGTACTTTGGCGTGCCGGACTTCCTGGTGAATGAGCCGGCATGCGAGTGGTAGCGCATCACCTGGAACGACTGCCCTTTCTTCGGGGTGAAGTGCCTGGTCGTAACCTTGATGGTACCGGCCAGCTTGGCCGCGCCGGTCACGATTAGCTGACCGAATTTGCGGCCCGGCGTCGTGCCCGTCAGCACGGTCGCGAACACGCCTGACTTGGTCTGCTGATACGAGCCCTTGATCGTGAGGACGCCGCCCGTGGTGCTCGGGTTGACGGTCCCGCCATTGACTACGGCAGCGCTGACCGCGCCATGCCCGGTCAGGGTGCCGCCCTTGATCAAGACCGGCATCGGGGAACTGAGCGAACCGCCGGTCAGGTTGGTGACGCCGGACTTCTGGGTGTAGCTCAGCACATCGACGACAAGCTTGCCGCTGGTGAGCTTGACGGTGCCGTGATTGAGGAAAGCCAGGAGAGTGACCGTCGTGGATCTTCTGCCCGCGGCCACAGTCATAGTGCCGCCATTAATGAAGCGGTCAGGATTGGCGCAGCAGGTTCCTGCCTCGAAGGTCGTGCCGGGCTTGGCGGTCAGCTTCCCTTCGTTGTCGAGGGTGGTCGCGGTGCCCAAGTGCACCGGCCCGTTCCCGCTGACCGTCGTGGTGCCGCGCAAGGTCACGGTGATCGGCTTGCCGTTGGGCGAGAACGCGTCCTTGGTGCCGACGCCGCTCATCGTCGTGGTGGTGGATGGGCCGACGTCAAGATTGCCCTCGACATGGCCGCCGGTCCACAGGAAGGTGCCTATTCCTTTGAACCCGCCCGTACCGGTGAACGCCGCGTTCCCGGTCAGTTCCACGGTCGTGTCCTTATCGATGGCTACTCCCGAGGCGAGCGTCACGGTCTCCCCCACGTCGAACTTGAGGGTGCCGCCATTGTCGACGGGGATCCCCGCGCTGAACGTGGCCGGTCCGGCAATCACGTCGAGGGTGCTGCCCTTGCCGATTATCACGGCCCCGCCGATGCTCAACCCCATAAAGCCCAGCGTGGCCGTTCCGCCGGCCGAAGCCGGCATGGCCAGAATGCCGGTGCTGATGAACTTGTTCGGGTTGGCGCAGCAGGCATTGGCCTCAACGGCCGCGCCGGGTTCGAGTTCGAACCTGCCCGCGTTCCTAATCGCCGCGCCGGAGAACTCGGTCTCAAGCAGGCCAGTGCCCGACACCTCGGTGTTACCGTCGAACGTCATCTCAGCGAAAGTGATCTTCTTACCCGCGCCGCTTATGGTCGCCGAGCCCTCGATGGTGAGCGGGGCGTCGAGGGTGTTCTGCCCTTGGGAGACGCTCCAGCTGAAGTCGCCGTTGACGGTGACGGCACCGCCGGACAGGGATGCGTTCGTCATGGTCAGATCCTGCAGGCTGGTGCCGCCGGGCGCGTCCGTGACTTGGGGCGCGGTCTGCAGCGCTGTCGGCGCGATCGTGACGCTGTCGCCGTTTTGCGGTACGCCACCGCTCCAGTTGTTGCTGTCTGTCCAGCTATGCCCGTCACCAGCACCGGTCCAGCTCTTGCCGCTCGAAGCGAGCGCGGCTCCCGGCACCAGCAGTCCCCCGACGAGCAGGGCGGTGGTTATAGCCGCCGTGAGCCCGATAGAGAGCCGATGATCATAAGAATGGCGGCGGCCGTTGCCGCTGGCCGGTGATCTCATGAGTCCCCCTAAACCGGTCGGGCAGCCTATCAGTACAAGGAAGTTTGCGATAACGGTGCCAAAAGGGCAAGAGCCGACCCGTGAAGGGCTGTGGTCACGCGGGAGTGCGGTGCGCAAGCGCGCCCCTGAGTTCCTCCATCGACTCACGGACGATCGCGGGCAGGTCCGGCTGGCCCGGCTCGCTGACCCAGCGCGCGAAGGCGACCTTGAAAACGGCCAGGCCGGTTTCGGCGACCAGGCTCGCGGCCGGCTCGGGGACGCCGCGGTCGCGCAGCGCGCCAGCCACTGCCGATGCGAACGCCGCGAGCTTGATCAGCTCGCGTTCGCGTAGTTCGGGGTTCGCGGACACGATGGCGTCGCGCAGCCTGACCCGTTCGGGGTCTTCCTGGAGCATGGCGCCTGCGGCTTGGAGTGCCGCGATCACCGCGTCGATCGGCTCCGCTGAGACCGGCGCGTCCGCGACGGCGCGCACCAGCAGGTCCCGCAGCATCTCCATGCCGTAGAACAAGACCTCGCGCTTGTCGGCGAAGTGGCGGAAAAAGGTCCGCTCGGTCAGTCCGGCCTGCTTGGCGATCTCGGCCACCGTGGTCTGCTCGAAGCCTTGCTCGGCGTACAGCGCCAGCGCGACCTTCGCCAGCCGTCCGCGCGCGTTCGGCTCCCATCGCCCCATGGCCCGATGATAGGTGATGACAGTGACCGACATCGGCGTGCTAAACTGATGACAGTCACTGACATCAGCTAGTCGAAAGGTCGTCTCATGCGGGTATTCGTCACGGGCGCGTCCGGCTGGATCGGCTCGGCCGTCGTCCCCGAGCTCACCGGCGCGGGTCACCAGGTTCTCGGGCTCGCCAGGTCGGACTCCTCAGCCGCCGCGATCACTGCCGCGGGAGCCGAGGTGCTCCGAGGCAGCCTGGATGACCTGGATACCCTGCGCGCCGGGGTCGTCAGCTGCGACGGAGTCATCCACCTGGCGTTCATCCACGACTTCACCCAGTTCGAGGCCTCGGTAAGCGCCGACCGGCGCGCCATTGAGACGATCGGCAGCGCGCTCGAAGGATCCGGCAAGCCCCTGGTCATCGCCTCCGGGACGCCCGCAGTGCCCGGGCGGGTGGCGACCGAGCGCGACGAGACCGCTCCCGGCTCACCCGTGGCGGGCCGGGCCGCGAACGCCCGAGCGGCTCTTGACCTGGCGGCGCGCGGCGTCCGCTCATCGGTGGTGGGACTGCCCAGGACGGTGCACGGCGACGGCGATCGTCACGGCTTTATCGCCCGCCTTATCGGCCTGGCCCGCGACACGGGCGTTTCCGGCTACGCCGGCGACGGGTCCAGCCGCTGGCCCGCCGTGCACGTGCTGGACGCCGCGCATCTGTTCCGCCTGGCGGTGGAGCAGGCCCCGGCGGGCTCGAGGCTGCACGCGATCGGCGACGAGGGCGTGCCGACCCGCGACATCGCCGGGGTGATCGGCCGCCACCTGAACCTGCCGGCGGCTACGGTTCCGGCCGAGGACTTCGGATTCCTTGGGCAGATCCTCGCGGTCGACCAGCCGGCGTCCAGCGCGCTGACCCGCGAACTGCTCAGCTGGCAGCCGGTCCAGCCCGGGCTCATCGAGGACCTGGACAAAGGCCACTACTTCAGCTGACAAGCCCCCCGCTAGAGCTAGAGCACATCGCGGCCGAGGCCGGCTTCCCTGGCCGATCTATCAGGACGGGTTCCTGCTGCGCGGCATGGGCACCAGCTTGTTCCCCGAGGAAGGGAACATCTGGCGCGCGGCGCTCGGCGTCGGCCCGGTTCCCTCGGTGCGGCAACTCGGGCCACTGCTCGACGCCGCCAAGGCGTACATGTCCTGAGCGCGGCCAACGGCACCACATTGCTCGGCGCCGGAACCGTTCATGGCGGCACCACGACCATCGCGGTCCCGGTCAGCCTCGGCGACCTCAACGGCATCACCGCCACGTTCGTCAGGGGCGGCTTCCTGACCGCGACGCTGCCACTCGGGAAGCGGACAACACACAACAGCAGCAAGGAGTGATCATGCGACTCACCTTCGGCAAGGGCATCGCGTTCGGCTTGGCAATGGCAGCCGGGATGTTCGGCACCACCGCCGCGGTGGCCGGCACGGGCGTCGGCGGTATTTTCAACCTCGGGAAGGTCAATACGGTCAACGCGACCTCCTCGGTGAGGGGAGATCGTCGGGCCCGACGATCAGGCTCACCAACACCGGGCGGGGCCCGGCCCTTGACTTGCATGTCGGCGCGGGCAAGGCACCCTTCACCGTCCACTCGCCGGCCGGGCTCACCCTGCACGGCGGACAGAGCAACGTCACCCTGCTGACGATCCCCGGCTACGGGGAACTCGTAGCCGACTGCACGTCGGGCTCGCCCGCTTCGGCCGGCGCGCAGGTGTTCTACATCAACGGGTCCACTGCCGCCGCTGCCTGGTTCGGTGGCACAGCGCATCCGTCCGGACCCGCCGTATTCGACCTGGCCCCGGGGCACGGGGCCAGCCTGACCCGCGTGCAGTCGGTTGACCCGGCGCAATCGGATCTCATCGTGCAGTACTCGACCAGGTCCGGTCTGTTCGTCTTCCAGCACGTGGCGACCGCGCAGGTCGATCAGAGCTTCGACGAAAGCTCGTCGACCTGCCAGTTCGTGGGGCAGGCGATCGCCGGGCCCGGCAGCCTGCCGAGCTGACAGTCACACTCGACGCGGACCTCGTCGCGGCGATAGAAGCTGACGCCAGTATCACTCTGTCGGCGGAAGTGAACTCAGCCTTGCGCGCAGTGTTCACCAGGCGCAAGCGGCAGCAGGCTCTCGCGGATCTTCTCGACCATTTGGCCGACGAGCGGGGCGGGCTGGACACGCCCGAAGACCAGGCCGAGATCGCGCGGTACATGCGGCTACTGGGCGGCATGGCCGACGAACCCGGCCAGCGGCAGGCCGGCTGATGCGGCTGGTGCTAGACGCCGAAGCGGTGAACGCATTGCTTGATCCGCGACATCCAGCCGAGCGCAAGGTACGGCGCGCGATGGAAGCAGCGCGCAGGCTGCGCCGCGAGGTCGCGATCGCGACGGGAACCCTCGCCGAGTTGTACCGGGGAGCCGGACGCAATCAGGCGCTGGACGCACTGCTCGCCCGGGAATCGGGGGACGGGCTGTTGCTTCGTGACACCGATCGGACGCTGGCTCGGCTGATCGGCGCCTTGCTCAGCGAAGCGGGCGCCGGTTCCTCCCTCTTCGCGGACGCCCATCCGGTCGCTGTCGCGATCGAAGCGGGCGGAGGCGTGGTCCAGACCGCAGATCCAGATGACCTCGGCAGACTTGCAGCCCCTTACCGGACGATCGTTATCGAGCCGCTGGCACGGTCGAAGGGCCCGGCAGACTGAGGACTCTTCTCAACGTGGATCCCAGCGCGTGAGGTGCGCCCAAGTGGCACATCTGTGGGTCACGGACAGGGTCGCGAACAGCCACGGACAGGACGGTGGGAGCGGTCATGCTGACCGTCCTCTGGGTCGCTGACCTGCCATTTCAGGCTGCCGGCAGACCGCCATCGCCGCGCGGTCGTGCCACACAGTTCCGGCGCGACATCCTCCTTGTCCTGTGCCCGCTCGATGGTGCGCTGCCCGTCTGCGGCGCGGGTGGAGTTTCCGTGCCGCCACAGCAGAAGATCCATCGCCACCACGGTTACGTGATCGGCGGAAACCATGGAACAAGCCGGCCCGCTGCTGGCATAAGGGTGTGTCCTGTCCATAGACGGAAGGCCCCTTGTGCGAGCCGATGAACAAGGAACCATCCCGCCGCCGCAAGCGCGGGTCTTGGCGCGGGTCCAGGACGACGGCCCGGACGCCGCCATCCTCCAGGAGTCCCTGGCCGACACGGAGCTCTTCGCTATCCTCGTCCGTCGGCACGCCCCCGCCCTGCAGCGGTACGTCACCCGCCGCATCGGCGCAGGGGCCGCCGAGGACGTGGTGGCCGAGACGTTCCTCGTGGCGTTCCGGCAGCGGGCCGACTACGCCGATGACGGCCGCGACTGCCTGCCCTGGCTGTACGGGATCGCGACCCGGCTGGTGCACCGCCACTGGCGTAGCGAGTCAGGCCAGCTACGGCTGCTGGCCCGCACCGGGACGGACCCCATCACTGAGCCGTTCACCGAGCGAGTGGACGCGGCTGTCTGCGCGACCGCAGTGAAGGCGCGGCTGGCCGGCGCGCTGGCCAAGCTGTCCGCCAGTCAGCGGGACGCGCTGCTGATGCACGCCTTTGCCGGCTTGAGCTACGAGCAGATCGCAACCGCGACGGGAGTGCCGCTGGGCACCGTCCAGTCCCGGATCAGCCGCGCCCGGCAGCGGCTGCGCAGGCAACTGGCCGACCTCAACCCCGCGACCACCCAACACGACGAGGAGACCCGCAAGTGAACGAGCTAGAGCTGCTGGCCAGCTTCCGCGCCGAGGTCCCGGCGCCGGACAGCGCCCCAGTCGAACACGCGGTGATGACCGCCCTCCGGGAGCACCATGGTCGCCCGGTTGCTGGACGGCGCCGCACCCAGGATGCAGGCGACTGGCGCTTCTCCTGGCGAACCTTGCCCAGCCGCCCACGCCGCCGCTGGGAGCAGCCAGCACTGGCCGGCGCGCTCGGGCTCGCTGTGGGCGCGGGCGCCTTCGCCGCGGTGAGTCTCGCCGGCCGCCAGGGAACCCCGTATGCTCCACGCCCCCGCCAGGTGGTCGCCTGGTCCGGGCAGCCGACCGCACCCTGGCCGGTCAGGCCCGGCTACGGGCGGGCGGGCAGCGCGAGCCAGCTGGTCGACTTCGCGAGCCGCGTCGCCGCCGCGCCTGCGGCTCCCCCGAAGCCAGGTAAGTGGATCGTGGTGAAGACGGAGTTCGCGGATTCCTCCGGCGGTAGCGGCGGGTATTTGTTCGGCCCGCCGGACGAGCGGCAGGTCGACCTGACGTGGTACCGCGCGGGGGGGTGCGAGGTGGCTTCCGTCCCGAGCGTCGCAGCAAGCCTGCCGCCCGCCCGCACCGTGATCGGCAAGCTCACGATCGATCCCAACGCCGGGGCAGTGGGATGCACCCCCGACTCCACTCTCGGCGGATGGAAGAGCGTCAGCTATTCCTACCTCAGCTCGCTGCCCACCGACCCTGCTGCGCTGGAGCAGGTCCTGCTGGCCAATGATCCGCCCAACGGAACGATGACCCGGGACGACGCGATCTACGACGCGATCTACACCCTGTTCTCGGCCGGGCCATCGCAAGGTGCCGTCATCCCGCCGAAGCTGGAGGCGGCGCTTTACCGCGTCCTGCAGCAACTGCCAGGCGTGCACTTCGAAATTGCCGCCGACCTCGCCGGGCGCACCGGCCTCGGCTTCTGGCGGGTCGGCGACGGCTACCTCAAGCAAGAACTGGTCATCGACCCGGTGACCTACGCCTTCATGGGCTACGAGGACGTGGCGGTCGCGGACCACGCGATGGTCGGCACCGACGGCACCCGCTACGTCAAGAAGGGCCACGTGATGGGCTGGGGCGCGGTGCTCGGCATCGCGATCGTCCAAAAGCCCGGCCAGCTTCCCTAACCGTCCCACTCGCTGCGCCCGCCCGATGGTACGGCGGGGCGCAGCGGCCATGGCCGGCTCAGACGGAGTCGGGGCTGAGCCCAGTCGGAAGACTGACCGCGAGTTCCCGGGCCCGGGCGATGAGGTCAAGCAGCGCCTGCTCAGCTACCTCGACTGGGCGAACTCTCTCTGCCAGGATACTCAACGACTTACCAACGAGATGGTGTCCCTCGAACTCAGGCAACGCGTCGATGCCTTCCAGGTGGCGGCAGGGGTGTTTGGCCGGCAGCTCATGTTGCGGCAGCAGCGAGGTCAGCCAGTGGTAGCTGACAGCAGTTTCTACATCGAGTACCCGCAGAAGCTTGAGGAAGTGAACTTTACACTGACCGGACGCTGGCCCGGCTGATCGGCGCGTTGCTCAGCGAAGCGGGCGCCGGTTCCTCCCACTTCGCGGACGCCCATCCGGTCGCTGTCGAATACCCCTCGCTACAGTAGTTGACAGCCGGCTGGCGCCGGCGGCCTGCTCGACCTGCGGCTGCCCTGGACTACCCTCACCGGAGAATCACCCCAGCCCGGCCACCTTGGCCGACTCGGCCCGATCACCCCCAGCCAAGCCCGCCACCTCGCCGACCTCGCCGCCACGGACCCCAGCGTCAGGTGGCGGATCATCCTCACCAACCCCGACGGGCAAGCCATCGCCACCACCGCCATCACCCGCCCAAGGACCCGCCCAGGCACCGACGACCAGGCCGGGCTGATCAAGCAAGTCACCGTCACCATCGGGCCCGGCAGTCTGACCGGCCCCTACCCAGAAGACCTGCCGCCCGCCCTGCACCGCATCCTGGCCGCCGCCCGCACCACCGCCCACGCCGCCGAGCAAGCAGCCCGCGACGCCCGCACCGACGCCGGGTGCGCCCACACCGAGGCCACCACCTGCTACCGGCCCACCATCCGCCTCCGCGACTACATCACCGCCCGCGACCTCACCTGCCGGTTCACCACCGGCCGCCAGCCCGCCACCCGATGCGACCTCGATCACACCATCCCCTACGACCAAGGCAGACCGACCTGCTCCTGCAACCTAGGAGGCCCCCGGCACCTTCATCTGGACCACACCCACCGGCCGCCAATACACCACCCAACCCGACTCCCACACCGCCTAGGAGCTTGCTTGGCGTGCTCGCCTGAGCCTGGCCGCCGCGTATCGTCCCCTGACGCGAGACCTTCGGAAATACGCGAGCTGATCCGGGTCAAACCGGGCCAGCTGGCAACACCAGTTCGCCGGGCGGCCACGTCAGTCGATCGCCATCGACAAGCGTGACGTTTTCCTATTGTCTTCGAAGAGGAAACAGGAAACGCCGGAGCCCACCTTGTCCGCAGCGCCCGCCTGGCACAGCGTCTTGTAGAGGGCGTCTCCCGGCTGGTCAGGAGGTATATTGACGGGGCGCTGCCTCGGGCCGGTTCAGAGTGCCATTCTTGACATACCACAGTCAGGGTAGTTCCGTTGACCTTATATTTAATATTTGGTATTTATACTTTTCATGAACAACCCTAACCCGTGGTATGTGCTCGTCGACGCTCGCGGCGGGGACTCGTGCGGGCAGAACGACGCCATCTCGTGACAGGCGGCCCAATGGCTGACATGCCGGGTGCATCGCCGCTGCTGGCTCAGCCATGGGCCGGCGGAATGGCCGGGTGGCTGGTCGTGTTCGGCGCGATGGTAGCCGACCTTGTCGGTGGAATCGTCACTAACCCGGCGTCGGTTCTGGTAGCGACTCTGGTGCTGGCGTTTCCGACGGCGATCGTAGTCGGATTTTCTGTCGTGCAGTTTCAGCAGGCGCGCTCCTGCGGTGCCGAGCCAGCTAGCTGGTGGCATCTCGCTGGCGTCGCAGCCGCTGCGTTCACCTGGGTGGTGTGGCCGACCCATCCGGGAGTGCTCTACGGGGTCAGCAGCGCCAGGCAAGCCTGCATCATCCTCCTAGGCAAGCCGAAACCGACAGCGGACTGCCTTGCGCGTGCCACCCATGCAATCGACGGCGGGAACATCGCCTGGTGGCTGACAGGCGCCCTGATCGTCCTGATTGCTCTGCTCGCACGCCGTTCCCGGATGGCCACTTGGGCCACGATCCCAATAGCGTTCGCTGGATGCCTGATCGCCACCCACTTCCTCGAGGTGCTACTCCTGCAGTTTCACCCGAGCGGATGACAGTGACGCCGTCGGCTCCGAGCGGTCAGGAAGGACGCACACCAGCCCGTCGCTGAAGCCGGCCGAGCCAATCCCGAACGCGGCGTTGAACCGATCGAGGTTGACCAGCGTCAAAAGCGCGGTGATCTCGACGATCTGCTTGTCGGTGAAGTGCTCCTTCATCCGCGCGAACAGATCATCGGTGACCTCGACCGGCGTGCGCATCACCGCGACGGCGTAGTCAAGCGCGACCTTCTCGCGATCAGTGAACAGGTCACTGGACTGGTAGCGCGGCAACTGCAGCAGTTCGTCGTCGGAGAACCCGGAGTTGCGGCAGATCTGTGAGCCGAGGTCGACGCAGAACTCGCAGCCGATCATCTGCGCACCCTTCAGCTCGACCAGGTTCTTGATCCGCTCGTCCACGGTCTTGCCCTTGCGGACCGCCTGGTTGAACCTGCCCATGCCCATCATCATCTTGGGCTGGTGAGCCCAGATCTCCATCGGCTCGAGCCCGTTGCCGGTCTGCGGATCACGACCGGTCAGCTTCTTCATCATTCTGGGCCCGAAGCGGTATACCACCTTGACGATCGGACCGGCCTTTGACTTTGGGACGCCTTCGACGCGTGCCATCGGGCACCTCCCGCTCAGATCGGTTGGCTTACGAAGCTCTCATCTCCACGACCCCTCGCCGCCAGGAAATGTGACATCTGATAGCCGAAATTCGCGGGTGGTTCGACGGCCTGCGATGTCAGGCGTCAGCGCGGCGGGGTCCCGAGCGCCTCCCAGACGGGCAGGGCAGGCCCTTGAACTCCGGGTGGTCGCCGGGGGTTGGATCGGTGAACCGGCAGCCGAAAAATGGCGACGCGACTGCCCTCGGATCGAGGATGTCGTCGCCAGCGGGCCGTCGGCCCGTGTCGATCCAGGACACGAGAGCGGAGAAGCCGGCGATGAGCTCATTAGTCGTGTAACCGCAGTGGGTGACCTCGCGGATGGCCCGGTCTACGAACAGCCGACCCTCACCGTGCGCCAGCATCATCTCGTCGTAGCGCTGGTCCATGGAGAAGGGAACGAACAGGTCCCCGATTCCGTGGATCGACAGCACCGGGATTCCGGGGTCTCCCTTGATCACCGGCAGTTCCGCTGGCGACAAGGCGTCCGCCGAGGAGGTCGCGGTGACTGGAACCCGGAGCACGGCCCGGTTGAGCGCGATCTCCTGACGGAACATACGGAAAGGATTGTCGCTGAAGGTGTAGAAAGTGCGCTCGTTGCCAGCCACGCTGCCGTTGGCGAATCCGAGGGTTCCGCCGTTGGTCCCGGGATACAGGCCGAACAAGAACGGGATCTTGGTCAGCGGGGCGAACCCGAAGGAGTTCCAGTAGTCGATAGCACTCTCGAAGCCGGGCCGGGTGCCGCCAGATAGCTGCTCGACCGTATCCGCCCACAGGGTCCCAGTCCTGGTCAGGTCGGTGGCGAAGGTCTGCCCGCCGGTCGCCGGGTTGGGCGTGATCCCAAGGGCCGGCAGCTCAGACTGGACGGCGGTCTGGTAGGCGGGCGCGTAGGCGGTGCCGGCGGCTAGCGTTGTCGGGTAGGCAATCGTGGTGCCGGTCAGCGCGGCGGCGGTGACGTTGGCACCCAGGTAGTAGTTGAACAGGTCGCTTCCGGCTAGCACGCCGCAATAGGGCATAGCGCCGACAAAGTCGCCTTTGTACGCCTCGATCTCGGCCGTGGTGATCTCGCCGCCCATCGACAGCCCGGTCATGATCGCCTGCCCCGGATGCAACCCGGTGACGGACGGGAACGCCTCGAGCAGGTCGTGAGTGTCGACGACGCCATCGCCGGGGTCATAGCCGTTCAAGGCGTAGCTCGACGCCGCCCACGCGTACCCGTGGTCGACGAAGTACTGCCGTAGCTGAGGTTCATCGACCCACACCACGTTGCCGGTGCCCCGGAAGCCGTGGGCGAACATGACGAGCGTGCCGTTCCACTGCGGCGGCACCTCGATCCGGTAGGCGGCTCCGTCGCTGGCGATGCCCGTCCACACCTGGGACTGCTGGCCGCCGGCGCTGGTGATGGGCCCGAACGGGCCGGTGTAGGCCGCGCCGTTGAACTCGCACGCCGGATCGGCGATCTGGACGCCGGAGACGACTGCGCTCGGCGTGGTGACGCAGCTGCCGGGATCGAACGCGGGGACGACGGCGCCGGCCGGGGCGGCGGCCAGTACGACGGACAGCGCGGCGGCGCTGGCCAGAGTGGTAACAACACGTCGTGTGTGACGGCGAACCGACATCATGACCCTCCAGCCGGGATGACTGGGGCGAGTCTACCGAAAATGTGCTGAAAGGCCAGGAGCCCGCGGTTTCTAAGGCACTGCGCCTTCGTCTGCGTAGGACAGCAGGCGCTCGGCCGTCACGCGGATCCAGGCGCTGACCCAGTCGCCGGTAGTGGCGGCCCGCACATCGACGGGCACGTCCGACGGCGCGACGACCTCGGCGGGCCCTTCGGTGATCACCGCGATGTGCACAGGGTGGTCCCCTTCGGCGATCACCAACGCGAGCCAGGGCGTGCGGCGCAGGTTCCGTTCTCGCATCGAGCCGGCCATGGTCGGCAACCAGAAAGTAGTTCCGCGCCGGACGTAAATGGACATCGCCGTGTGCGGCCGACCGTCCGCACGAGACGAACCGACCACGGCGAAGGTACGCCGGTCGAGGTACGAAGCAAGCTGGGCGGCGCTAAGCCGTCGTTCCGGTGGATAGGAGATAGCGGTCGCTGCGGTCGCCCGCGCGAACGTCCGGTCCTGAAGGTCGCCCAGTAGCTCACTCATGCGCCAGTTCTACCGTCAGGACAAATGTGCGACCCACTCGGCTGACCGGATGGAGAGCGGGAGGTGATGCCGAGTGCCCTGGTGGGTCTTCCTGATCTCTGCGTCATCCGCGGTCTGATGCACGCCTGCCAGCGCGGACTACTTGAACGCCACGCCCTCGGCGCCCCAGGCAAAGCAGCACGGATCCCAGGCCCAGCGTCGGGACGACGATGGCGCGATGGCAGCGTCGTGGGCCCCTTGCTGCGCGCGGGCGGCGGGGCCGCAGACAGCGTGGGCCCCTAGCTGTCGCTATGGCAGCGTCGTGGGCCCCTTGCTGCGCGGCGGCGGCGGGGGCCGCAGACAGCGTGGGTCCCTTGCTGTCGCTAGGACGCGCTTAGAAATATCTCGCTGGCGTGTCGCGGCCGTCCGGGCATCAACCAGCACCGCCGGCCCGGCACCGCCGCCCTGGCCGGCGGCGCGGGCACTGCCCGCCCTCCTGGCCGCAGCGCGGGAACCTTGCTGCTGCCCGGGGAACTGCCGGCCAGACAGCGCGGCCTCGCTGCTGCCGTCATAGCGACAGCGCGGGATAGTCGCTGTTCCCGGCCCGGGACAGGCCACCACAGCCCGGGAACCTTGCTGCTGCCTGCCAGCGACTGCGATCAGCTCAAGCCAACCGGCATCGTGACAAGGCAGAGCGAGCGTCTGCCACATAGCAGCTGGCCAGGTTGAGAACCTACGTGTTATACACGGGCACCTATGGCAGCGTCGTGGGCCCGACGCTGGGGCTGGCTGGCCGACCCCTGCGATTAGCCGCAGCCGAAGCAGACAAATGGAGAAAATGACTCCGTTGCGGCGGCGGTGGCAAGTGCCTGGGCGGGCCTGATCCCCGCGAACAGGGCGCGGTGGTAGGCGCCCATTATTTCCACTGCCGTGTCGTCTGCGACCCGGGTGATGCTCGATATGACGGTGGTTGTGCCGATGTAGAGCAAGGCGGCGGTGAAGCCAAGAATCTCCTCACCGGGACGCAAGACGACCCGCCCGACATCACAGGCCGACAAGACCACGTGCCGCGGCGCGGCCGAGAGCCGCTGAAGGTCGTAGGCCATCAACGGCCCGTCTGCGAGATCGAGCCTGGAGAACAGAACGTTCTCGCGATCATGGTGCCCGTGCGCGGCGATGTGGGCAAGCGGCGCACCATCCAGTTCGTGCAGGGTCGCCTCAACCGTTGCTTCATTCGCGCGCAGCGCCCGGCATCGCGGATAGACCTTGGCTATCTCGGTGACTTCCCTGGAGGCGTGCCGCAGACCTGGTCCGGCCACAAGCACAGGCCTGGCCGCATAAGTCGGCCAGGGCTGGCTCTGCCGCCAAGCGGCCAGCCACATGGAAGCGGACGGGCAGACTGTGACCGGCCTGCCGCGCAGGTCTGGCAGCAGCCCCCACGGGACGCCTGCCAGCTTGCCAGTCGGCACCACGATGACTCCGCCGTCGGCCAGCAACGAGCGGACCGGCGCGATCAGCTCGGCATCCAGGACACCTGCGTGATACCGCACCGACTCGCCGATCACCGCCTTCAGCCGAGGTGCGAGCCGCCCGGCGAGCGCATCGAGATCCGCGCCGATTCTGCGTGCGGCCTCCTCAGCCACGTCGGCGTCACCGAGTCTGACCAGGCGGGCCGAGCCTTTCGTGAGCACTACCGCGAGAAGCTGACCGTCCCTGACCAAGATGCTGATCATGCTCTGCCCGCTCTCGCCCAGAGCCTGGCTGACGTCAGCGAGACTGGATCGTCCGGCGTCTTTGCCCAAGCCGACGGCCTCCCAGCTGCGCTCTCGGATCTGGCGCTGCAGTTCGGCGCGCCTGGCGATGCTGGCGGGATCGGGGTACCCGTTCAACTCAGCGTCCCTGATCAGGTAGATGAGCCTGCGCAGTTCGGCCAGCATGGCCGCGGCCTGCGGATCAGCGGGCGGCCGTACTGGCCTGACCCGGAACGCCTGTGCCCTGGTGCGCTCCAGCCAGGCGAACACGAGCGGTGCGGATCCTCGGTCAACGGCCATTCGCAGGCCCGTCAGCGCCAGATCCGTTCCCAGGGCCGCCGCGCCGGTCTGCAGGTCAAGGCTGCCCAGCTGGCCCCGACGTGCATGTATCATCGCCAAGCCCGCCCTGAGCTCGGCTAGGGCGGCCCCCTGCTGCCCCTCGGCATCCGCGAGTTCCGCCCGCGCCAGCCTGCGCAGCAGGCTGGCTTCCAGCGACGCTGCCGGGCCGCCGCGGCGCGCGGCCTTGATTCTTTCCTTTACTTCGTCATGGCGGCCGGCTGCGATCAGCGCTCGGGCTGAGATCAGCTCGGCCACATCGGCGTCATCCCTGAGCCCGCAACCGCGCAACCGCTCGGCTATCAGCGATGCCTCGTCCGCGATCGGATCAGGGCGGAGTGCCATCGCCCGCGCCCGGAGCCTGGTGAGCTCGGCCAGGCATGACCGCGCGTGATTGCCATGACGGCCGAAGCGCCGAGCCGCCGCCGCCGCCCAGCGCCGCGCGTCGGCCAGATCGCCGGCCGCGAGCGCCGCCTGTGACCGTGCCAGCTCCGCCTCGGCGCGATCCTGATCGAGTCGCTGACGGCGGAAGGAAACAATCGCGGCATCGATCTCGGTGACCGCGTCGTGGGCTAAACCCGCCGCGAGCAGGGCGCGGGCCTTGTCCATGGCGAGCACAGGCAACGCGCTCGGCGCCGTCAGCCGATACTGGTCAGCGGCAGCGTTGAACAGTCGCAGCGCGCCCGGCAAGTCGCCTTCAAGCACATCACAGCAGCCCTGGTTGTGCACGGCCTTGGCAGCCATCAGCTCAAGTCCGTGGGCTGCCGAGAACCGCTCGCACCAGGTGGCATCGGCGCGCGCGCGCCGGACATCGCCGACATTGTGGTAAAGAAAACTGCGGTTAAGCAGCGTCCGCGCCAGATACGACGGATCCGGATAACCCTGGAGCAAGACGATCGCCTCGTCGAACAGTAGCTCCGCTTCGGCGTTCCGCCGCAGCCGCATCAGTAGCAAGCCACGCTGGGAGACGAGAACGCCCCGATCGGCCTCAGCCACGAGCGGCTCGGCGTGGTCGAGCAGGCGGAGTCCGTAATCCGTCCGGCCCTGCTCGGCGTCGTAGTGGGCCAGGCTCATCAGCAGCCGGGCCGCGAGCGCCCGATGCTCCCGCGCGATGCCCGTCTCATCCGGCTGTTCGCAGTGCTCCCTCCAGCCCAGGATTTCCAGGCCGGAACGCATGTAGCGGGCAGCAACCGCAGGCCGCCAGGCGGAACCTGCGCGCAGCCCGCGCTGGTGAACGTCGCGGGCCAGTCGCTCGGCACGACCGAGCGACCTTACTGGCTCGGTCGTGCCGCCCGCGGCGGGCAGCATCGGATCGGCGCCTCCTGCCCTTGACTCAGAGGATGAGTGCGGGGGTCACCACGGCCTGCCCGGTCCCTCGCGGCCCAGGCTCCGCTCTGACCAGTAGCTGAGCCCGGCCGCGAGGAACATCGCTAAAGACGAACCGACCACGTTCGTCCGTGGTCGCGGTCAAGGCCGCTGCCCCGGTCTTCAGTTCTATAGTGCGCCGTTGCGGCGGTGCCAGCCAGCCATCGACGCGCGCCGTGCCGTCCTGGTTCGAGTCCACCCTGATCATGATCGTCAGGCTGTCACTGTCGAACGTCACGGTGCGGCTATGCTCCGCGCCGCGAGCCGCTGGCATCGGCTGGTCCTGCTCCGCGGCCAGCCGGGCCACCTCGACGTCCAGATCACGAAGCGCGAGCGCGAACTTGATGCGTTCCGGTAGATCTGCGGGCATGGGATCGGCCTGGCGAAATATCTCCTTGATCTCCCCGAGCACCGCAAAGTCGGCCTCGCCCATGGGCTCACCCGCCGACGGCCAGATGAAAGCTTCGGGAGTGTTCATCGCGTGGTTCCTTCCGCCGTAGCAGCCAGCAGCGCGCGAAGTTTGGCCAGGCAGCGACCGCGGGTCGGCCCGATGCTGCCGCGGCGCATCTGAAGTTGGGCCGCGACCACGCCGTAGTCGGCGCGCGGCACGAACGCGACGATTCTGAGCAGCTCCTGACAGCGCTCGTCGAGTTGTCCGATTGCTTGCCACAGCTCGCGCCGCCGGTCATCGGTGATGGCCAAATCTTCAGCGGTTGGTCCTGGGTCAGGAATCGCGGTCAGCCAGTTTTGGTCGAGCGGGAGCCGCCGACGGCTGATGCTCCGTACCCGCCAGGCTTCCCGTCGCGTCGAGATGACCAGCCATGCCGCCAACGCGGCCGGCGTGCGGATCCCTTGCAGATGATCGAGCAGCCGCAGCCAGACTGTCTGCACGACATCCTCAGCATCGGCCGAACTCAGCCCGGTCGCACGGGCGACCTGCCACATCAGAGGGCTGAACTCGGTGACCAGCTCACCGATGGCGCCCTCGCTGCCATCCCTGGCAGCTTCCGCAAGGCGTGCGATCCGCACCCCACGATCCGCCCGGCTGGTCGGCGCGGCAGCCGATTCTGACGAGTCCACCGGCATCAGCCCTGCTTGCCGATGTGCGCCAGCGCCTGCCCGATTCGCCTGATCGCCGCGTCTGCCCCAGGTTCGCGCAGGCTCACCGCTGCGCCATCCGCATCGTCCACCGCGAGCAGCCCGTCGGCTATCTGGCCGGCGACTCGCGGTGCCGAGAATGAGGTACCGCTCCAGACCGCGAACCCGCCTGAGTAATCATCTGGATCGAGCGACTCACGCTTGCCGGGCAACGGCGAGCCCGGCGGGACCGTGTTGGCGGGATGCGCGGGCATGGCGATCTCCGGGCCCCGCCTGCCGTTGACGTCGGTCGGGAACGTGCTGACGACTGCGGCGCCTTCAGCCCAAGCCGTGATCCATTTGCCGCCGTCGCTGAACAGCGCCTTCGAGCCATTTGGGTTCAGAGCGCCGACGCTGATAAGCGGTGCCTGACCCGGCGCTAGGGGTTGGTCGGCAAGCGCGGCCGGGTAGAACCTGCGAGTGGTGGAGTAGTTCCCTGCCGCGGCTATCACCGCGACGCCAAGGCTGAGCAGGATGTCGATCACGTCCTTGAGCCCGGATGTGTATGCCTGGTCCTTGGGTGTTTCGCTGAAGTACCCGAGCGACAGCGAGACTACGTCGACCATCTGGGTCATGTCACCGTCGATGGCTTGCGCGACCCTGGCCGCGACCAGGCTCAGCGCGTTCACGAGGTCACCTTCGTAGACGATGCCATCGCTGTGCATGATCCGGATGGACAGAACCTGGGCATCGGGAGCGACCTGGCGCAGAATGCCGGCGATGAACGTGCCATGCCCAGTGTGGGTGTCCAGCTCGCCGATCAGCGGGTTGGCGGTCACCGGCCGATCCCAAGAATCCTTGATTAGCTGACGCGGCTGGTCGCCGGAGTCCGCGACTGCCTGGGCCAACTGGTAGATGTCGTCTTGCATGGACGCATCGACCGCGACGAAGCCATCGACGGGATCGGGCTGGTACCCGCCGCCCGCCGTCTTGGTGACGTCCAGCCACCAGTGGGCACGAACGCCCGTGTCGAGTACGGCGACAACCGGGCGCCGGCCCCACCTGGCAATGCAGTCAGCGAGCGTCTGGCGCGCCGGCGCGTCAAGGTAGAGCCCGACAGGGGCCCGCGCGTCCCAGCCGCCATACATGTAAGAACCGACGGTGTCCGGCCCGGAGTACCCTCCGCCGTCGCTGGCTGGGTTGCCTGTCACGCCGCCGCCGTCGCTGGCCGGGCTTCCCGTGATGGCAGAACCGACAAGCAAGTGCTCAAGGGAGATCCTGGCGACATCCGATTCGTCGATACCTGAGTGCCGATCGAATCTGGCGGCAGCGCGGAGTGCTTGCAACGCGACCCACGCGTCCACGACCGCGGGCACTATTCTGTCCTGGCCAGCGGCAGTGGTCAGGGCCGTCGCGCGCGGAACAGCGCCGAGCTTGTCGGCCAGGTGCGTACCCTGGCCGATCGGCCGACGCCGCGGGGATACGTTCAGGCGCATCCCAACACGGGCGAGTACCTTGTTGATCGACCCTAGGCTTGACTGACCAAGCAGGTCGGGGGGGATCATCAGCGATCTGGTGCGGTAGACGCTGGACCGCGGCACCGGGAACTCGCTCACCGCCGCCGCATCGGCCGGGTAGAGAATCCGGGCGCCGTGCCGCTGGAGCAATGCGGTCGGCAGAGCGTCGAGACCGGGCGCGTCAACGTCGCCGCCGGTGCCTGGGCTGGGCTTTTGCTCCCAATACCATGTCATGCGAGGCTCCCACACTTTGCGATGTCATTTCATGGTGTGGCGGCAGCATGCAGAAGCCACGTCCACTAGCAAATGCGCCCGCCGCCTTCGCATTTTCATGAGACACGTGGCTGCCCAAAAATACCCCGCGCCCTAACTTATTGGTAACGGATAAGCCTGGCAGCGTGGTACTCCGCCTCCCGGCACCTGCGCGCCGGGAGGCGGAGGGATCGAACTTAGTCACCGAGCTCAAGGCAGAAGCCGGTGGTTCCCGCGATGTCCGTATACGACGGGGAACTGTTGTAGATGGCCCGGCTGACCGCGATGACGCTGATCGTGTAGCCGCACGGAGCCATCGCCGACGTGTCCAGCGACCAGGAATTGCCTGGCGCCGGCGCCGTTGGCAGATAACTGAGGACCGGGCTGAGAGCGCCGGCCGGAGCGGCGAATGGTTCGGTGCCCAGGTCGTAGTGGGCCAGGAAATCTTGGCCGTCGGCGTCGTCGCGGGCCACGAAAAGCCCGGCCAGGAGCGTGCCCACGCCGAACTTTCCGCAGTTGCCGGCGAGAACGTCGATCTCGATCGTCGCGATCAGCCCTGAGTTGTGCAGCCGCACCTGGTGGACATCGCTGCCAGGGACGCCCTGGATGTCGATCTTCACGTTCCACAGGTCATTGCCGGTCGGCTCCCAGATCGCGAGTACGTTGTCGACGTTGAGCGCGTCGGGGAGGTAGCTGAAATAGTCGCCGCTGGCCACCTGCATGGTGGGGATCGTGCCGGTTTCGTCCCAAGCAGTGAATGTGTTGTTGACCGATGTCCAGTTGATGTCGGCGGGCCGCTTCACCTGGATCCGGTACTGGTAGCCAGGAAAGCTGGGCCCCTGCACGACCACCGTCCCGGCGAATGGGCATGGTCGGCCAAGCCCGTCAGGATCGGCCGGCGCGCTGCCGCCCAGCAGCGCGAACGCCGCCATTGGCTTGGTCAAGCCAGTGGTGAGATCGATCTGGCTCACCGGGATCCCGCCGAGGATCCCGATGAGCGGCACGACGGTACCCGGTGGTACCGCAACGCCTGGCCCGACCTGGACATGCGAGTCCAGCATGTTGCCCCAGACCGGAACGAAGTCGGGATCGGTGGTCGATGGCGGGACGTTCCACGAGAGCACCGCCCGGATTCTCAGCTCCCTGGGCTCGGCGCAAGGCCGCCGCTGATAGGTCAGGTCGACTGGAAGCACGGCGGCGTAGCACAGGCCATTTTCGGCAATGGAAGGGATGTCGTGCACCGCGACGCCCGTTGTACCGAGGTAAGTCCAGCCGCAGTGGTCGTCCCAGCCGGAGGCCCAGAAAGCCACGTATTCGGTGCTGCCAAGCTGGCAAAGGCCACCGTTATAGCCGTAAGGACGCTTGACCTGGAAACTGGCGACCAGGCGGCTGACGTTGTCGTCCAGACCCACGCACTCCAGCTGCTCGAATGTCACGTCGGACTCGATCTCGTTGACAGCAGCGGCCGCACTCACCCAGCTAAGGCCAGCCGCGTTCCACGCCGCGATCTTCTGGCCGATGGATCCGCTGCTGAGGCTGGCCGAGGCAGTGGCCTGCGCTAGCTCGGCAAAGCCGAACCGATGCGCGGGCACGAGCGTACGGCTCGCTGTCTCCTGCGCTGGTCCATGCTTAGGCCCGGCGTACAGCTTTGCCAACGCGGCCACATCAAGAGCCTCAGGCGCGGGACCAGGCAACGGGATCGCCGCAGCGTACTTGAACGACGGCGGGAGCTTAACCGGCTGGCTGATTTCGGAACTAATCTCGGCCAAGACATCGACAATGAACGGCGGCCTCGGCTTGATCTGCACGTCGCACTGCGACATCTCGCCCCACACTGGCACGAAGTCAGGGCCAGTCGGAATGACTGACCACGACAAGATGGCACGCGCCACCGGCAGCACCGGCAGCCAGCAGGGCAGCCGTTCCGGCTCGACCTGCACCGTTGCCGTATAACTCAAAGGAAGGGTCGGACTGTCGAAGCAGTCGAGCTCCTCTGGCAGATCGTGAACCCGCACCGTGGCCAGCCCCGCGTCGACCCAGCCAGACCCATAGTCGAGGAAGAACCGCACGAATTCCAGCGAGCCATCCTGACACAACCCGCCGCCGTAGCCGTACGGCAGCTTGACCGAAATGGTCGCCTCAAGCAGGTTGAGGTCCGGGTTGTAGCTCACGCAGTCGATCTGCTCATAGGTGGTGTCGCCAGCGATTTCCGTAACGACCGGGAACCCGGAGTCCTCGGCCGTGCCGAAGTAGTTCGGGTTGGTAACCAGCAAAGCCTTGAACCCGGCGCGTTCGACCGGGACAGGCGGCTTTTCGCCGGCTGGGATTACGTCGGCTTTTGTTGTCATGACCTTGCTCCTAAGGAGTGCGCAGACAGAGGCTGCGGCGCCACCGTGAGTAGCGGTGCGCTAACAACTAGGAGCAGGCCAGCACCTTCGCGATACATACCACGTGGCGATCGTCATGCGTTCCTGATGTACGCCAGGACGGCGAGGACCCGCCTGTGGTTGTCGGTCGCGGGCAACAGGCCGAGCTTGCCGAAGATGGATCCGACATGGGTTTCGACTGTTTTCGGAGACAGGAACAGGCGCTCGCAGATGGCGTGGTTCGAGCGGCCCTCGGCGATGAGGGCGAGGATGTCCTGCTCTCGGCCGGTGAGGTCGGCCAGGGCGCTGTCGTCGCCCCGGCGCCGCAGCAGCTGAGCCACTACATCCGGGTCGATGACCGACCCGCCGCGGGCGATCCGCCGGACGGCATCGGTGAACTCCGCGATATCGGACACGCGGTCCTTGAGCAGGTAGCCGACGCGAGCAGGCGAGTGGTGCAGCAGCCGGATCGCCTGCCGCGTCTCGACGTACTGGGACAAGACCAGGACGCCGACGCCAGGATGTTCGGCGCGGATTCGCTGCGCGGCCAGCAGCCCGTCGCTGGTGTTGGTCGGCGGCATCCGGATGTCGGTGATCACGACGTCAGGCTCGTCGCGCCCGACCAGCACATGGAGGGCGTCGGCGTCGCCTGCCTGGCCGACCACGAGGAAACCGTTCTCGGCTAGGAGCCTGGCCAGCCCTTCGCGGAAGAGCACCGAGTCGTCGGCCAGCACAACCCTGACCGCGGCGGGTGCGGCATCGGGCCGCATGACCGGTGCCCGCTCAGGCATCGCAGGGTATCTCGGCCAAGACGCGAGTCCCGCCTCCGGACGGAGTCTGGACGCTGAAGCTGCCGCGTAGCGCGCAGACGCGGTCTTCCAGTCCGCGCAGGCCCGAGCCGCGGTCTGGGTCGGCGCCGCCGATGCCGTCATCGAGCACTTCGACGCGCAGGGTCCCGTTGGAGCGCGACAGCTTGACTCGGGCAGCTGACGCTTGGGCGTATTTCGCGACGTTGGCCAGTGATTCAGGGTTCCGCGACGTGCTGGCCCGTGGCCGCGCGCTCACCACGGCCGGCGTGGCACTGGTCGGCGCCGGTGCCGCGACCTGGGTAACCGGAAGCATCCTGGAACTCGGGGGCCACCGCGCCGTCGGCCTCATGGCTACGCACACCAACCCGATCCAGACTACGAACTCGATCGCGTTCACCATCGACACGGTGGCCGCCGCGTTCGCGCTCGCCGCGTTCGCGTTCATCGGCCTGGGAATGCTCGCCGTCGCTGCCGCCGCGGTCCGCGAGTACAGCGACCGCCGCGCCTGGGCCGGCTATACGATCCTCATCGCAGCGACGCTGCTGGTCCTCGCCTGGTCCTATGCGACCGCGAACAGCGACCTCTCCGACCTGCTGCTGTTCGCAGTCGGCGTCGCGCCCTTGCCGCTGTGGCTGATCTGGACCAGCCGCATCAGCCAGTCCGGGGGCCAGGTTCCACTCGATCACCGGACGACATCATGATGATGTTTCTTGACTGCCCGGCTTACTTGGACTCCGAAGGTGCCCTGCGATGCGGGCTTCCGGCCGAGGTCAGGTGCCGGTTCACCATGCGCTCGACCGACGGGCCGCTGGAGAGTGCCGCGATCAGGTGCCCGGTCGGCCACCACTTCAACGGGCCGATCGAATCGCTGACGTGGGATAGCAACGATAAGCCCGATCCAGGCCCTGCCGCCGTGACCTCCCGCTTGATGGACCGCGGACCCGCCCGCGATCTCCCTTCCGGGCCGGTGTCGGGAATCCCTCGCCCCAATACCGCTCCTGCCTACTATCTGGGCCGTCCTACCAGCTTTTGGATCACGGTCATGGGTCGCCGCCGCGCAACCACCCTCGGGAGAACGCGATGTTCATGACACGCGACGTCATTCGTGTGGCGGTCCGGGCTCGGAGCGGACCTTGATCTCGCACTGGAACGGGCAGCACTGGAACCTGACGCCGAGCCCGAACGCTTCGGATTCCAGCAACGAACTGAACGCCGTGACCGCCACGACCGCAAGCCCTGCACTGCTGCTGATTCCGCCTCGACCTGCCGGCGGGCGCCGCTGCGGGGTCAGGTCGTGCGGGTGGAGCTGACCTCGGAGGCCGGCACCCATTCCTGGCGATGGTTGAAATTGATGACGTACCAGGTCACGCCGGATACCGAGACGGACCACGGCGACAGGTACTGTGAGCCGTGCGCCGTGGCTCCGATGACATTGCCGCTGCCGCCGCCCGGCTCGCCGTAAACGTTGGCGCTGCTGTTGTGCTTGCCGGTTAGCGTGAGGACCGTGCCGAAGCCTTGCTCGGCCGCGCCCGGCGGTACCGCGATCCACGCCAGGGTGCCGGTCGCGGTCCAGCTCGTGGACGACAGGGTGGCGCCGTACCAGATCTCGTACATCGTGTCGCCGGTGCCTGCCTGGTCCAGCTGCTGGGCGATGACGACGTAGCTGATCATCGTCTCGACGTTGTTGCTCTCGTCGGTGATGTCGCCCGGGCTGCCCTTGGAATGCAGTAGCGGCGAGGTGGTCGATGGCTGGGTGTACAAGGAGAAGAAGTTGAAGTTGGAGGTTGTCTCCGTGCCGTTGGAGCCGTCCGGCTGCTGGCCGGTAGCGGGGTTGAGCCTGATTACCCCGGACGGCGTCGGGCCGGTGGCGAACGGCACGCCCTGGGCGTTGATCAGGCCGAGGTAGTAGTCCCACAGCCAGTATGGTCCCGGGTCCACGTGGTTGGGCGAGGTGCCCAGCGTCGGCGACGGGGTGGTGCCGTGGGACATCACGTGCTCGTGGTCGAGCGGGATGTTGTACTTAGTCAGCAGGTAGGCGGTGAGCTGCGCGGAGCCGAGGTACTCGGCGGCGTTGTACCACTGGTAGCCGGTCGCGTCCACGCCGACGTGCTCGATGCCCATCGTCCGCTGGTTGTACCAGAAATTGCCGTTCTGGAACGCCACGTCCTTCTCGTGCAGGCACTGGTAGACCGACCCGTCGGTGTCGACCACGTAGTGGATGCTGACCCCGTTGCTCTCGTTCCAGAACGTGGCGATCGTGTCAGTCAGGGTTTCCTCGGTGTCGTGGATGGTGACGCCGAGTACCGGCAGGTCGGTCGGGCGGCTGGCGGTGTCGTAGGTGGTGCCGGCGTAGCTGGTGGGCACGATGCAGTTGAACGCTGAGGGGTAGTCGGTGCCGCCGGTGGTGCAGTTGGTCGGCAGGGTCGGCGTCACCCCGACATTCCTGGCGGTCCCGGTGACCGGCGTGACCGCGGCAGGCGCGATCCGCACGACCTCGCCGCCGGGCGCGGTAGCGGTCAGCCCGGTGCGCACGATCCGGTACACCTCATTGGCGTACATGATCGCCACCCGGTGCGCGGCCCCGCTGTACTCCGCGATCGCGCCGTACCAGCCGCCAAGCCCGGCAGGCACCCGGTGCCCGCGGGACAACGAGACAGCATCGGCGCGCAGCACCGCGGCGGCACCCGCCATGTTCTGCGCCAGCGAACTGCGCACCGACAAGACCGGCGTGCGCAGCAGCCTGGCGGCCTGGTCCAGCGTGTCCATATGACGGTTGCGGGCCAGGTCCATGCACCCGTAGCCGCCATCCGAACTCGGCGCGCCGCCGTGGTCCGACAGATGCCCCTCCACGTAGCAGATCGCTTCCAGCAGCGAGGCCGGCACCCCGAACCGATGCTGCGCGGCGGCAGCCGCGACCGCGATCGGACCCGGCCGCGTCCGCGCCTGAACCGGTGCCGCGCTAGCGCCGGCGGCCACGGCGAGCGATCCCGCGGCAACCGCGGCTAACAGCCTTGACCCAAGGGGAAATCGTGGCATCAGTGACCTCACTCAAGAGGCGAGCGGCGCTCAAAGGGCGAGCAGCCGGGCGCCGCGTCGACACCCTGCGCGGAACGTAACATCTTCTGTCGATGCCGGCAATGATGCCGGGCGATCTGAGCTGCCGGTGACTCGAGCTATACGACGATCCGGTGGATAGTCGGGTCGATCCGGGCGATGTCGCGAGGGTCGCTGGTGACGATTACATGCTGCCGCTGCCTGGCGCACAGCACGACGTGCACGTCAACGACGTCATCGTGCCCGGTGGCCGCGCACATCAGCCCGACGTTCCGGCCCACGCTGAGCGTCATGACCGCGACGTCAACGTCGGGAGACTTGAGCAGCCTCGCGAGTCGAACCTGACGAGGGCTCCGCCAGGCTTGGGCGACCACCTCGGCCGGGACACAGATGGTTCCGCCCCGCCGCCAGGCAGCCTCCAGGCGAGCCTGCATAGCTACGGCCTTGGCCGGCTGGTCCAGCGCCAGAAGTGCCCCCGTGTCGAGCGTGAGCCCGGACGTCGCAGCGCCGTTCAACCAGTCATCCTGCCACTCGGCCTGGCGGATCCAGTGAGGCCGACCTGGTCGAGTTCGGCCTCAACCCGTCGCTGGATCTCCTCGGGAACAGGCGTCTCCTCCCGCCAAGCCGCCAAGATCTCATCCAGCCGCTCACGCTCCTGATAGTCCTCTAGGGCAGTAGCAACGTAGGCGCTGACCTGCCTGTCGCCGCCGGCAGCTCGCTTGATCTTCTCGACCAGCTCGTCGGGCAGGCTGACCGTGATGCGTTTCATACAATTATCATACTCTCGAACAGTCAACTGGTGCAGGCAGCCGTGCGCTCAGGTGACGATGTCCTCGACGGTCACGTTGACGGTGATGTCTTGGAGGCCGGTTTTGGCGCGGACCGCTGCGATGGCTCGGCGCTGGACTTCACGGGCGACCGCGTCCAGCCGGTGGCCGTACTTGACGGCTACGGCGAGGTCGATGACCGCTGCACTCCCAAGGACGCCTATGGCGGCGTGGCGATGGTGGTGTCGCAGGATTGCTTTTTCGGCGGGACCCGCGATCTTCCTGTGGGTGCTGCGGCCGAATGCGACGGTGACGCCGGGGGCGCTGCTTGCGGCGTCCCCGGCGACTTTGGCCACGACGCGGGCGGCGATGCGGAGCGCTCCCGCCTCGGCGAGGTGGAACGTGTACCAGACGTCGGAGACGAGCTTCCCGATCTGAGATGCCACCGCGGCCTTGATGCCTGCGGGTACGGGAACAGGCTCAGCGGCGAGGCGGCGCACGGGCTCCCAGAGCCGGCTGAACTCCCGAAGCGCGGCTTGGCAGGCAGGGCAGTCGCGCTGGTGTTCGGTCAGCTGGCCGGCTTGCCCGTCCGCCGCTTGCTCGATCACCTCATTGATATCGCAGCCGCAGGCCAGATGGTCAAGGTCGGTCATTCCTTGTTCATCTCCACTCCTGGAGCGTCTTGGTTAGTGTGCGCCTTCCCCGGAAGAGGTGGCTGCGAACCGCCGGGATGGTGCTGCCGGTGATGCGGGCGACCTCGGCGTTGGGCAGGCCCTCGAAGTGATGCAGGACGATCGCTACACGCTGCTGCGGGGGAAGGGCGGTGATCGCGTTGACGACCGCTTCGGCGGCGCCCCGCTGGACGACGGTGTCGCCTGGGCCGGAAGCCTGGTCCCGGACGTCGCCGACCAGATCGAGGGGTTCGGTGGTGCGTGTCCGGGAGATTCGGTTCAGCGCTCTGCGGGTGACTATCTGGTAGAGCCAGGTTGAGAAGCTCGATTTGGCGCTGAATCCCGGGAGGCGCTGCCAAGCGGTGATCAACGCTTCCTGCGCGACGTCCTCGGCGTCGTGATGGTTGCCTAGCATCCTCAGCGCTACCCGGTAGGCCAGCCGACCGTGCCGGTCTGTGAGCTCGGCGTATGCGTCCTGATATCCCTCCTGGGCCCGCTGGACCAGGTAGGTGTCCTCAACGTCAGATACCACCGGCCCTCCCCCCGAGTCGCGGCCGGCGCTCCTCTTTGTCTTCCCTTTCCTTGGGGACCGGAATTTATGCGACGTTCCTGGCTGGGCCGTGTCTAACAGTGTGAGGCCCGATAGGAAAACCCTCCGGGCCGCGCGGCCGACGCCGCGTTATCCCACCCTCTCCATGGAAAGTGAGCATTGTGATGACCGAGACAACCACAGCAGCACCAGGCAAGTCGGCCAGGCCGGTCCCGGCTAGCGGCAACGCCAGCCCGGCTACCCGTGATCGCATGGATTCCGGCGGCGGCAAGATCAGCATCGCGCAAGGCGTTGTGCAGAAGGTAGCTGGCATCGCATGCCGCGAGATCAGCGGCGTTCATGAGATGGGTGCCTCGACCAGCCGCGCGTTCGGCGCGGTCCGCGAGCGGATACCTGGCAGCTCGGGCCCGAGCTTCGCCCAGGGGGTGGGTGTCGAGGTTGGCGAGACCGAGGCTGCTGTCGACCTAGACATCGTCGTGGATTACGGCGTCAGCATCGCTGATCTGGGCAGGAGCATCCAGCGCAATGTCAAGCAGGCCGTAGAGCGGATGACTGGCCTTGAAGTCGTCGAGGTCAACGTCAACGTCGATGACCTGTACATGCCGGGCAGCGACGGCCAGGGTCAGGACGCGACGTCGCGCGTGTCATGAACGACCTCACGCCCGGGGCAAGCACCGTAGTCGATGGCGTCGACCTGGACGCTGTCGTAGCGGCGGCTCGAAGCTGCGCCGGCGTCGATGACTTGTCGTCAGGTCCCTGGGGCGGAGTGGTGACCTATTTGCCTGGCCGTGAGGTGCCGGGGGTGCGCGTTGCGTCCGATCATGTGGTGATCTCCCTGCGCGGCCGGTGGGGAGTGCCAGCGGCAGAGATCGCCCGTCAGGTTCGGGCAGCCGTCGCAGATCTGGTAGCGCCGCGGCGGGTGGATCTGGTACTGGCCGACCTGAGTGATCCCGCTCCCGATGCCTGGACCAGACCGGCTGGCCGCCCCGCGCCTGGAGAGCGTAGCGGCGAGGTGAGTTCGTGGACGACCAGCAGTGGCGCCGGCGCGCCCGGCGCGAGTTCATCCGTTCTCGTCATCCAGACCGAGGCGGTGATCCCGCCGCGTTCGCCGCCGGACTAGCCGAACTGGACCTGGCGCTTGTCGCTGTCCCGCCAGCGCGGGTGGTAGTAGTCCAGGACACGCATTTGCTGCTGGGCCTGCTCAAGGCGCTAGCGCGCAGGATCAGCGGGCGGCGCCCGCCGCCGAGGGTCAACTGAGATCCCCGGTCTGTATTTGTGAAAGTGAGATGACATGACACGTAGCACCATGGGCATCCTGGTCGGGATCGCGCTCGGCCTGGCTGTGGCATTCGGCAGCTTCGGGCAGATGCTGATCGTGGCGTTGTTTACCGCGATCGGGTTCGTTGTCGCGAAGGTGCTCGACGGGGATGTGGACCTGAGCCGGTACCTGCCGAGGCAGCGCGCCGACCGATGACGACGGGCACTGAGCTGGGCGTGATCAGTGTCAGCGACAGCGCTGTCCAGGATATAGCAGCCCTTTCGGCGGCCGAGATCACGGATGCCGGAGGGGCCGCGCCCCGCGTCCTGGGTCGCGCTGTGACCGGCCCCAGCGCGCTCGGGGTCAGTCCGACCAGCCTGAAATCGCCCCCGAAAGCCCGGGCTCGCGTCGATGGCTCGATCGTGACGCTAGATCTCTCCATGAGCGTCCGCTGGCCCGCGTCGGTACCTGAGGTGACCAACGCAGTACGCGAGCACGTACGCGGCAGGGTCACCGAACTCACCGGCCTCACCGTCGCCGAGATATCCATCTCGGTCACCGCCCTGGTCACCGGTCTTCCCGCCTCTCCGCGGGTCCGCTGACCGCAGGAAGGAACCCATGTGAGACACGCCAATCGCATCCTGGCAGCGCTGCTGAGCTTGGCGCTGATCGTCGCGGGCGTGCTGCTGATCATCGAAGTCATCGCCGACCGGGTAGTCCACCACGCGGCGATCATCGGATGGAAGAGCGCCTATGACTGGGCCGGGCGCACTACCTGGAACTCCGGCGGCATCCGGGTGGCCTGCGCGATCCTGATCGTGGCCGGGCTGGTGCTGCTGATCGCCGAGCTGAAGCCAGCCCGCATGTCACGCCTGGCCGCGGACCCCGATCAGGCGAGCGCAGCCGGCATTGACGCCGCCTACACACGCCGAGGCGTGGCCGCCACCCTCCGCTCAGCGGTGACGGCCGTCGACGGTGTCCGAGCAGCCTCGGTCAAGGTAAGACGGCGCAAGATCATCATTACGGCGGCCGCGATAGCCGAGGACGGGACGGTCGCACAAAAGCTGCGCGAGCCCGTCAGCGCCGCCGCGCGCCAGCGTCTGGCCGCATTGCGGCTGCGCCGGGCGCCCAAGGTGTCGGCGCGCGTCACACCAGGGGGTCATTGATGCACGCCGACAGGACCAACCGCGTCATGCTGCTACTGCTGGCTGTGCTCATGATCGCAGTCGGCGCTGGAGCCGGGGCTGCCTCCATCGGGGTGTACGGCACAGGCACCAGGCACAGCACGCTCATGGACAACCCTGTGGGACGCTTCTTCGGCGCGCAAGGTGACTGGCTCTGGCCCGTTATTGCTGCAGCAGCAGTAATCCTCGCGCTGCTTGCCCTTCGCTGGCTGCTTACGCTGCTGTTCTCCACCGACCGGACACGCGACCTTCCGATCCTCCCGGCCAGCTCCGGGGGCCAGACCGTACTCGTCGCCCGGGCACTGACCGAAGCCGTAGCAGAGGAAATCGAGAGCTACCAAGGCGTCGATTCCGCCAGCGCCCGTCTCATCGGCGAGCCCGCCGACCCCAAGCTAGTCGTCGCCGTGGATCTAGAGGCCACCGCCGACATCGCGGCACTGCGCCGGCGCATCGAGACCGGTGCCCTTACCCACGCCCGGACCGCGGTCGGCAACCCGGCCCTGCCCGCCCAGCTAGACCTAGCAGTTAGTGCGAGGCGCCCCGCCCGAGTCACCTGATGCCTCTGCCGCCAGTCGGGCCGCTAGCTACGGGGCAGAAGCGGGCCAAGCGGGCCAAGGTCTATGTTGAGGTCACTGGCGTCAAGACCGAAGTGCTCGCGCAGTTCGGCCATGCGACGCTCGAGCGCCATCAACGTCAGGCCGATCCTGTCGATCTGGTCATCCGACAGGTCTCCGACCTCAACCCGCCGCAGTGCTTGCCGTTCCATGAGCTGACGAAGCAGCTCGACTACCGTCAGCACCAGGCCAACCAGGCCACGTTCAACCGATTCAGGGTCCGCGTCGATTCGCCTGGCCGAGGTGGCTGGCCTACTGGGGGCCATCGCGGCTCCACGCGCGCCGGGGCCGAGCAGGCCTGATGGACCTGCCCGGCGAGTCATGGCTGAAGGCTCATGTCCCGGCTGGCCAGTGCGCTCACCGAGGTGACCAACGCGCGCAGCGAGATCGTTACCATGTCGACGTCGGCGATCGTCAGTGTCACCTCGCCTGTCACTACCACGCCCCCGGCCAGTACGCGGTCGAGCAGGTCGACGATGGCGATCTGGTCCTCGTGAATGGCTGGCCTACCAGTTGCGGTTTCGGTCATCGCCTAGTCTCCCGCACCGACCGTGGCAAATGAGTAAGGCGGCCAGGGACCGGTCAGCTCCAACTGGAGCGCGGGGGATCCGGCCGCGGCGTTCTGCACCGCTGCGGTGAACTCGCCGCTGGCTTGGTCGTCGACGAGGTAGCTGCCGTTCATGATCATGCGGTCACGGCGGCCCGACAGCTGCGGATCCTGCGGCTGGTGCAGGTCAGTGGCCACTGACACGCTGCTCAGCATCGCGTGAACATCCCGCGCGCTGGCTACCGCGACCTTGCGCGCCTGCTCAGAAGCCGCCAGCCGCGCCTTGCGCTGACTCAGGTACTGTGCGCCCGACCCGCGCTCGGATCGCAGCTCGGTGGTCGCTTGGCTTGCCTGCCGGCCGGTGGCGGCAGCGGCGTACGCCTTCACGCCCCACTCACTCCGGCCCTTGAACCGGTCGAACGCGAGCTGAAAATCGGCCCTGTTGCTGACCAGCATGCCGGCGAGCCCTGCCTCGGTCCGGTACACGGTCGCGAGCCGCAGCGGTACCACGGCCCCAGCCTTAGCCGCTTCCGCGATGACGCCGTGGTGCGCGCGGGCGGCCGCCTCAAGCCAGGGCAAGTGTTCCAGGTTGCGGCGCAACGCGTCCTCGCCGTAGTCAGCGAGGTCGACGGGGCTGGCCACCGCCGCGAGATCGCCCGCCACTATGGTGCCGACCATGCCTCCGGCTATGCCTGTGAAGGAGCGCATCGGGCTGCTGGCTTTGATGACTGCGTAGGCCCACAGGCCCATATCCTCAGCCACTGCTCTCACCACCGGCTTCCAGGGCCTCAACGCGATGGCGCAGTTGCCGGTTCTCCTCCATCAGCTGCTGCTGCTGCGCGTTACCTGATAGCCAGGGGTCGTGCTCCCACCAGTTGATCCCGACCTCCCTGGCAGTTTCGAGCGACGCTATGACGAGCCGGAGCTTGATGGTCAGCAGCTCTATGTCCAGCAAGTTGACCTGGATATCGCCTGCGATCACGAGACCCTTGTCGAGCACTCGTTCCAGGAGGTCACCGAGGTTCACCGGCTCATTGCCGCGGGCAAGCGACGAGCCGTAGCCGCGGACGGTTCCTCCACCGCGCTGGACCACGTTTCCTGACGTCACGGGCCACCCCCTAGGTCACCGCGGCCACGGGAGTACCGCTTCGTCCGGTGATAGGACACCAGAGTGCCGTCCGCGTCGACGCTGGCCTCGTATATGGCGAGAATGTCCGTGGATGACGGGATGCGCCGGTCCTCGACGACCTCCACGCCGACGATCCACGTGTCGCCGGCCGGCTCGACCGCGATAACGCCCTCGGCCTCTTTCGGGACGAGCTGAGCTATCTGGTCGAGTGCCGCCTGAGCGGCATCAGCTGCCGTGATCGCGCCGTTCGTCGTCGCCTGACCGGCCCGGTCGGCGTCGTTGTCGTCGTAGCCATCGTCGTATTCGCCTTCGTCGTATTCGTTGTCGCTGGCGTAACCGTTCTCGTCGTACGGCTGGTCGTCATGCGGCTTGGCTCGCTGGCCGGGCACTCTGTCGCGTGTTTGATTGCGTGCTTGCACAAGATCACCCCCGGATCTGGCGCTTACCGTCGCCAGGCATGCCCGCCAGGCTGGCCAACCAGCCTGGCGGTGGCCTGCCGTTCGATCTCGGCCAATTCGGCGTCAGATATGGCGCCGGCGACCCTCGCCTCGGCAGCTGCTTCGAGTTCGCGGCGGACGGCAGCCGGGTCGTGGAACTCTCGTTCTGCCTGGTCCTCGATCAGCTCGGCTAGCCGGACCACCCCTTCGATCGGCAGGAACGGCAGCCTCAGCAGCAGAGTCAGCATGTCGAAGTCCACCCCCTCCTTCTGGCCTTCCATGGCTGCGCCCACCAGGCGCAGCCTCAGCTTGCTGGCGCTGTGCTCACGACGAAGTCATACGGAGCCAACGGCCCGAACAACTCCAGGCCGATCCGCCCGCGCCATTTTTCTGCCAAGCGGGACAGCTCCCCTTCGATTGCGCCCTGGCGATCTCTATCAGCGAGCAACGCGAGATAAGCGGCGTCGGTGTCATGCGTCGGCTCGCGGACGACGACCTCGGCGCAGTCCGGCGCCAGTGCCTGCGCCAGCAAAGCCGTATCAGCTTCCCGCTTGGCGGCGATCGCAGCGCTGGCAAGCTCCCCGAGCCTGATGCGCGCGTCCATCGTCAGGGTGCTGTCCTTGCCGCGAATGGCCGCGGCAAGGCGCGCCGCCTCTGGGTTCTCGCGCAACACCTCGGTGAGTATGACGTCCTGCACGTACCTGCCCCTCACCACGAACTCGGCCCGGCCCTTGAGGTCTTCGAGCGCGGCAACCAGCTCGTCGTAGTAGGCAGCGAGCAGTTCGTCTTTCACGGCATCGCCGCTTGTCATCACCGATCCGAAGCGCATGGGCAGCACTGGCCCCCGCGCGGCCGCCGCGTCGAGTACTCGTTCGTGGGCGATGAGATCATCGGGAGTGCCCAGCGGGCGGGTGACATCCACCTCGCTAGTCAACGCCGCGATCCCCTCGTGCCGGACGGGCTCAACGCCCGGGTCATCGCCCACCCCCCGAGTGTCCTTGGCCGCCGCGTCGTCGGCGAAGACCACGCCGTAGACGTAGCTGCCGGTTGCTGGCGACATGTCATGCCTCCTCGTGCCTTCGGTAACCAGACCTCGGCCTCGGCTCAGAGTCTCCCCCGACGAGTTCGTGTACCTTCTCGCCCGCCGCGTCGAGCACACCCTTGGTCTTGTGCTTGGCACCGCCTTCGGCGACACCGCCGACAAGGTCGGGCAGGGTTTGCTTGTCATGGCTGATGTCAAGCCGGTTCACCGCCTCGGCGAAGCGCAGATAGGTGTCGACGCTGGCGATGACTATCCGGGCGTCGATCGTCAGCACTTCGATGCCGACGAGCGATACCCGTACGTAGGCATCGATGACGAGGCCCTTGTCAAGAATGATGTCGATGACATCGGCCAGGCTTGATGACCTCGGCCGGTCGAGCATGCTCCCTGCCGTCGGCTGTAGTGCGGTTGTCATTGGTCGCGTCCTTCCTGTGCGTGCTCCTGGCCGTCCTCCTCCTGTTCGTCCTCTTCGTCCTCGTAGTCTTCGTCCTCGTAGTCCTCGTCTTCCGCGTCGGCGGAGTCCTCGGGCTCGTCGGCATGTTCCTGGTCTTGTTGCTCTTCCTCAGCGATGGCGGTCTGGTGGTCCTTGACGACCTCGCCATCGGAGATGACGCCACGCCATCCCTCGATCTCCTCCGGATGGAGCAGGGCCCGCGTCATCATGTGGCGGTGGTAGTGCTTGAGTTCGAGGCGGGCTCGGCGGCCCTGGGCGCGCCAGAGGTTGCCCGTGTACTCGAAGAAACCCTGAGGGTGATACTCGAGCACCAGCAGGACCCGGGTCTCTCGCGGTCCGATTTCGTGGAAGGTGACGGCCCCGTCGACGTGGCCCTTCTGGCCCTTCGATGTCCAGATGATCGCCTCGTCCGGCCGCTGCTCGACGATCGTCGACTCCCACGAGCGGTGCGACCACAAGATCTGGGCTTTCCACTTGAGCTTCTCGTCTGACTCCTGTTCGACGTCCTCGACCTTCTTCATGAAGCTCGGGAAGTCCGTGAACTGCGTCCACTGGTCGTAGGCGGTCCGGATGGGCACGCCGACGTCGATCGACTCCACGATGTTGGTGACCTTGAGTTTCTTGCCTTTGCCCGAGCCACCGCCGCCCGAGCCACCGCCGCCGCGGCCCAGCAGGCCTCCGACCGCCTTCTTGGTCGCGGTCAGCCCGGCGCTCAAAGCCGCTCGCCCGCCGGACTTGCCTTCGGCAAGCTCGCTGGCGCCGGTTACGGCCGCTGCTAGCCCGGGTGCGCCGCCATCGGCGACGTAATCCTTAAGCCGGGCCACCGATCCTTCGACCTTGCGTCCTAGCCCGGCCACTGCCCGCTCACTCAGCGCCCCGCCAAGGTTGCGGACCTCGCTCTTGAGCCGGTCGAGTGGCTGCTCACCCGCGCCGTTCGCGGCGTGCCGTGTCCGCTCCTGCGTCTCCGTCATTTTCAGTCACCCCTCGGCTCCCGCGGATCGGTCCTGAGTGCGCTCGCCCGGCGATGGCCGGGACTCGTGCCGGGTCGCGCGGTCACGGCTCGCTGAGCCATCGGTGCCGCCCCGGCGGACCGGCCGCCGGTCACCGGAACGTTCCTCGGAGGCGACCGGTCGCGGTCGGCGCGGCCGGGAGTCGGCCGGTCGCGGCCGGCTGGTGCGCGGCCGGTCCGCTCGCGCCGCGTCGGTTCCTTCTCTGCGAGGTTCGGTTCGGTCCTGCCGGTCAGCCTCATCGCGGTCAGCCTCATCGCGGTCAGCCTCATCGCGGTCAGCCTCATCGCGGTCAGCCTCATCGCGGTCAGCCCTCATCGCGGTCAGCCTCATCCGCGCTTCCCGCTCCGCGCATGGTCTCCGCGCGCTCATGCAGCGACTCGGTCAGCGAATCGATCCTGCTGTTCAAGGCTGACCGGGCAGCCGCCTTCCCCGCGTCGGCTAGGTCGGTGCGCACCGTGCCAGCCAGCTTGCCGATTCCGGGAGATAGGCCGCCAAGCGCATCGGATGACCCGAGCAGCTTGCCGCCCTGCTTGAAGGCTTGCTTCGCGAGGCCGCTACCGCCCCCGCTGACCGCCGTCGCCGTCGCCAGCATGACTGCCAAGCGCATCTTGTGGCGTCTGCCCAGCAGATAGCCAGCGCCTATAGCCAACGCTACCGTCGGTGTATTTTTCATGATGAATCCCCCTTACGCATCATGCCAAGGAGGTGATCGCGATGCATCTGCGAACCCTTGGCAATCGGGTCGTAACCCTGCGTATTCAGAGTCGGCTACCCAAGGGGATGTGAGCAAAACAACTCTATCAAATTCACTCTCGCATCTTTGGCACCGCTGGAGACCCGCTCGCGAAGCTGACGCGAAACGCGGACACCAAACTCACTGAGCCAACGACAACGCCGGCCCGACGATCTAACCCTGGGATGGTTGCGGTGTGCTGATGGTGTCTAGGTAGTTGCGGAGCCAGGGCAGGAACTGGGGTGCTATGTCCGGGCGGATGCAGGCTATTTCGACGATGGTCCGCAGGTAGTCCTGCTTGTTGCCGGTGTCGAGGCGGCGGCCTGCGAAGAGCAGGCCGTGCACGCCGCCGCCGGCGGCCGGGTCTGCGTGCGCGAGGGTGCGCAGGGCGTCACTGAGCCGGACCTCGCCGCCGTGGCCTGGCGGGGTGTCACGCAGGACCTGGAAGATCAGCGGGTCGCAGACGCACCGTCCGATCATGATCCAGCTGGCCGAGGCGGCCTGACCGGCCGGGATGTCCGGGGTGTCCGGAGTCTCGGTCAGGTCAATGACCCGGACAACCTGAGGGTCGCTGGTGGGCTCGAACGCCACCACGGTCCGCCCGGACACCTCATCTGGCGGTATCTCGGTCAGCGCCAGGATCGTCCCGCCGTGCCTGTTCCTGGCCGCGATCAGCGCGGTCAGCAAGTCATCGCCCGGGATGAGGATGTTGTCGCCGAGCAAGAGCGCGAACGGATCTGCTCCGACGTGGCCAGCACACGCCAGCATCGCGTCGCCCAGGCCGCGCGGCGCAGCCTGGGCGACGAAGCTGACCGGTATTCCCGCTGCTGGTCCGAAGTAGGCCCGGAACGAGTCTTGGTCCTGGCCGGTAACGAGCACGATGTCGGTGAGCCCGGAGGCAGCGGCCTCCTCCACCACGTACTGCACGACCGGCTTGTCGATCACCGGAAGCATGCCCTTGGGAATAGCCCTGGTGACCGGCAGCATCCGGGTCCCAAGCCCCGCCACCGGGATCACTGCCGCACGCACCGCACGGACTGGCACGCCCCCGGCGCCCCCCGCCGCGTCAGCCGGAGCCGAACGATTCATCCGCACACCCTAGCGGCGGCACCGTCCTGCCTGGCGACGCGCGCGTGACGAGACCGGTCAGGAATCGAGAAGCGCCGGCCACCGAGCCTCACCTAGCGTGACCGGCATGACTTCCATCGAATCTGTCACACTCGAAGTACATGGGACGCGGCATCGCGGTGAGCCTGGCGGCCCAGCACTACCGCGCCACTCGGGCACGACGTAAAGGCTCGGCAGCGACTGCTGCGCAACGTACCATCGTGCGTGTGACCAGCAGACCTGCCGAGACCCAGCGCCTGCGTGACCTCGCGCGGCTGCGCCAGGTTCGCGACCGGATCGACCGGGAGTACACGCAACCGCTGGACGTCGAGGCGCTCGCCCGGGGCGCGCACATGTCGGCCGGGCACCTCAGCCGCGAGTTCCGGCTCGCCTACGGCGAGTCGCCGTACAGCTACCTGATGACGCGGCGGATCGAGCGGGCCATGGCGCTGCTGCGGCAGGGCGACCTCAACGTCACCGAGGTCTGCTTCGCGGTCGGCTGTTCGTCGCTGGGCACCTTCAGCACCCGCTTCACCGAGCTGGTCGGCGTGCCGCCCAGCACTTACCGGCGGCTCGCGGCGGACGCGACGGCGGGGATGCCGCCGTGCGTGGCGAAACAGGTGACCAGACCGATCAGGAATCGAGAAGCGCCGCTCCCCGAGCCGCGGCTAGCGTGACCGGCATGGACATCACCATTCACGTAAGCTCTCTCCCGCACGACGACCCGGACGCCGCCCTGGCGTTCTATCGCGACACCCTCGGCTTCGAAGTTCGCGCCGACGTCGGATCCGGCAAGATGCGCTGGATCACCGTCGGCCCCCCGGGTCAGCCCGACACGTCCATCCTCCTGGCGCCGCCGGCCCCCGATCCCGGCATAACCGACGACGAGCGCCGCACCATCACCGAGATGATGGCCAAGGGCACTTACGGCTGGATCCTTTTGGCCACCAAGGACCTCGACGGCACCTTCGAGCGGCTGCAGGCCAGCGACGCCGCCGAGGTCGTCCAGGAGCCGACCGAGCAGCCGTACGGCATTCGCGACTGCGCCTTCCGCGATCCGGCGGGCAACCTGATCCGCATCCAGGAACTTCGCTGAGCTGGCCTGCGATCCCAGCCATGTGCACAGACGCGTACCGTGAGGCGCTGATACGAGATCTCTCACGCACAGTGTCCTCGACGTCGTCATCCGCGCCGAACCCGACGACCGCGCCGAGCCAACCCCACGACGCTAAAGCCGACCGTCCTCTCGCAGCACGTGGTGCCGATGCCACCAGCAGCACCACCGGCCTCCCGGCCCGGCCGGTGGCGAGGCACTGACTTATCATCGGTTTTGGTCGCTATCCCGACCGTTTTGATATGGTTTGCGACGCACAAACTGATGATAAGTCATGCTGGCCGCCGGCGGAACTTGTACAAGTCGACCTGCTCGGGGTGCCGGCTGCTCCTGGCTAAGCGCCGCTAACCGCGGCCGGCTCGATGTTCTGGTTGATGTGGAAGGCGTTGTCAGGGTCGTAGCGGCGCTTGATCCGCGCGAGCCGGTCGTAGTTGCCCCGGTAGGACGCCCTGATCCGGTCCTGGCCCTCGTTCATGAGGAAATTGACGTAGGCTCCGCCAGCCGACGTCGGGTGCAGTTCTTCCCAGTACTCCCTGGCCCATCGCGAGATCAGGTCAGCGTTGGCCGGATCTGGGTCGACACCCACGATGACGCCGGCCCAGCCACCGTCTCGGTAGCTGAACGCAGTCGCGTCAGCCGGAACGCGGCTGGCCGCGCCGTCGATGGGGTACATGTGCATGGTGGAATGGCCGGTCGGCAGCCGCTCGCCGAACTCGCGATGCACCTCGATGGCGGCGTCGGAGATCTCGTTGAAGAAGTCGGCCCGCCAGTACCACTGGAGCCCGGCCGGGTACAGGCCGTCGAACGCGCTCTGGAGCACGCGGAACGGCATCTCCTGCACGCCGACCAGCAGCGGCGAACCGAAGGTCTTGACCGGTTCGAGAATCTTGTCGGCCGCTCCGTGCGGTCCGGTGTAACACCACACGATGCCGCATGCCTTGCGACCCCACAGCTCCTCCGGGAACGGGGGGGCGGGAGGTACGGTGAGCGTCGCGATCCAGCCGCTCAGCTCTTCCGGCAGGGCTGGCAACAAGTCGCGGTACCAGCGCATTACCTCGCCGGTATCCGCGATGTCGTAGAGCACTGGCCCGGCGATAACCGTCCCGCCGTCGCCGATGTCGTGACACCTGAAGTTAAATGACGTGACGACGCCGAAGTTCCCGCCCCCGCCGCGCAGCGCCCAGAACAGATCGCTGCTGGAGTTCTCGCTGGCGGTCACAAAGCTGCCGTCCGCGAGGACGACATCAGCCGACAGGAGGTTGTCGACGGCGAGACCAAAGCGCCTGGCGAGGTACCCGATACCGCCCCCGAGCGTCAGGCCGCCAACGCCGGTAGAGGCCAGGATGCCAGACGGGGTTGCCATGCCGAACGCCCCGGTCGCGTGGTCGACGTCGCCCCACGTGCATCCGCCGTCGGCGCGCACAGTGTGCTCCTCCGGGCTGACCGTTGTGCTGCGCAGCGGCGACAGGTCAATGACCAGGGCACCGTCCCAGACTCCCAGACCGCCGGCGTTGTGCCCGCCGCCCCGGATGGCGATCTCGATGCCGCGCTCGCGGGCGAAAATCACGCAGGCAATAACGTCGGCCGTGTCCCGGCATAGTGCGATGGCCGCGGGGCGCTTGTCGATCATGGCGTTGTAGACCGCTCGTCCATGGTCGTACCGAGGATCCGCCGGCATGATCAGGTCACCACGCAGCGCTCCCGCCAGGTGCTCGAAATCTGCGGTGACTGCTGCTGAACTGCGCATCTGCTCCCCCTGTAGTTAGGCACTCGTGCTCCGCCAAGCCAGACCTCGAAAAGAACCGGTCGCAGAGCGTCGCAAGCAAGATTCAGTGACGTCCGGCCACCTACAGGTGTTATGCGCCGCTCAGATGAAGCCGATGTGACGAACTCGTGCAGGTGCCGTGAGCATGACCGACCAGGCCTAGGCTGGCCGCGAATCCCGGCTCCGGCGCGCAGCGGAAGTCACTCGTCCCCGGCGTTCTCACATTCCGGTCTCGGCTTGGCGAGGAGCTTCTGCAGCACCCGGCTGAGCGCGGCGCGGTCGGTCGCAGTCAGGCGATCGGTGAACAGCGACGCAACAAGCCGCAGGTGCGAGTCGATGGCGGCAAGCAGGGCGGCCTGCCCGGCGTCAGTCACCGCGATCTCCATGCCGCGCCGGTCGTCGCCGGCTGTGCTGCGAGTGATGACTCCCGCCTTCTCCATCCGGACGAGCAGCCGGCTCACGCCGCTTTCGCTGAGCAGCATCCGATCCCGGAGCACTTTCTGACGCGCCCGCATGCCCGGCAGGTCGGCTAGGTGCACGAGCACGTCGAACCACTCCAGCGGCAACTGATGCTCGGTCAGCATCTCATCAGCAAGCTGCTCGACGATCTGCCGGTGCACGGCGAGGAAGGACTGCCAGAGAGGGGTTTGCTGATTCAGCCGAGCTAGCGCCTCTGTCATCTCGCAAGCTGCTTCGGCCGGGCGCTCGCGGCCCGCTTGCGGAGGCGGCCGGACCGGCCTGCTGGGTCCCTTCAACGTCACTGGGGTGCACTCACCTTGGCGAATCCTGGCCATACCAGGCGGGGATTACTTGAGCGGGCAAGCGGCGGCCCGCAGGTTCACAATACTGCGACCGACGACGCCACCCTGACGCAGGACTTCGCCACTAATATTACTTGCTTGCGCACGTAAGTATGAGTACGCTAGCGCTAGCCCATCATCACCGGAAGGCGAAACACCCATGACCTCATCGACGCCGGCGCCAGGCACCCCCACGCCCCGACGGGGGCTGACCCGGCGGAACCTTATCGCGTCAACAGGGCTGGCAGCGGCGGCCGCATCCGCGGCGCCGCTGCTCGGACGGAGCACCGCCCAAGCCGCCGTCTCCCCCGACTGTCCCCCGGGAACCACCGCGCCGGTGCCGCCGGCGGCGAAAGGCCCGGTCATCCCCGCGTCCGGGTATTTGGTCGAAGAGATCGCGGACCGCGTGTACTGGCTGACTGACGGCCTCTACCAGATGATCTTCGTGACGACCGCGGAAGGAGTCGTCGCAGTGGACGCCCCGCCGACCATCGGGAACAACATCTTGAGGGCTATCGCGACCGTAACCAATTCACCCGTCACCCATGCCATCTACAGCCACCACCACGCCGACCATACCGGCGCGATGATCCTTTACCAGGGAGCCCGCTTCTACGCGCACAGACAGGTCAAAGACCTGCTCAGGCAGACCAATGACCCGAACCGCCCGCTCCCCGATGTCACGTTTGACCGCCACCTGACCGTCCAGGCCGGCGAGGACCTCCTGGACTTGGCCTACCACGGCCCCAACCACTCGCCGGGCAACATTTTCATCAATCTGCCGGCCCAACGGGTCCTCATGCTCGTCGATGTCGTCTTCCCTGGCTGGGTGCCCTTCGCCTACCTCGCCGAGTCGCAGGACATCCCGGGGTGGCTCGATGCCCCGGCGCAGGCGCTCGGCTATCCATTCGACACCTACATCGGGGGCCACCTGACTCGCCTCGGCACCCGCGACGACGTGGTCATCCAGCAGGAGTACGTGGCAGAACTCAAGGAGCAGGCCGCCAGCGCGATCGCTACCTTCAATCTGGCCAGCGTCTTCCAGTCCGCCGACCCGGCCAACCCCTGGGCCATCTTCCGCGCATACCTGGACGGCGTCGCCGCCCAGGCCGCCAGCGTGGTCGTCCCCAACTGGATCGACCGCCTCGGCGGTGCCGACGTTTACACCCTGTCCAACGCCTATCAGCTTGTTGAGTCGCTGCGGATCGACTACGGCCAACTCGGCCCGTTCGGCATCCACCCCTAGCGCCCGGATTCCAAGCCGTTTTGCTCCAGGACGGCGACGTGCGCCTGCTAGGGCTGGGACAATCGTGCGATGAGTCCACGAAGCCGAGGGCGCCCGCCTGGCCGAGGCCGGCGCCGCCAGCCGGGCCGCAAGATCACCTCGGACTGCTGGTTCGATGAACCCGGCCCGGCCGACCGGCGATCGTGGGCAGTCCCGCCAGGGCACGGAACTTACCGCGGGTTGAATCTGGAGCTACTGAATCCGGACGATGACGACGAGCTCATGTTCTTGATCGAGGCGCTGCACGAGGAATTCCACGACGCGCTCGACAGCGGTGAGGACATGACCGTCGGTGGCGAGCCGGTCAACCCCAGGCTGCATGTCACGATGCACCAGGTCGTGGCGCGGCAGATACTGGCCGACGACCCACCCGCGACGTGGCAAACCGCACAGCGGCTCACTGGACTGGGCTACGACTGGCACAACATCATGCACATGATCGCTTCGCTGGTCGTCGAGGACGTGCACGCAGTCATGGCAGAGAACAGGAAACCCGATCCGGCTGGCTATGCTCGCCGGCTCGACCAGCTACCCGGCGACTGGCCGTTGCCCGGAACACCGCGCTGACCGCGCCCGGAGAGCTAGGGCCGAGTCGCGGTGAGGCGTTGCAGGGCTGCGTCTGCTGGCGGTCCCCACGTGGCTTTTCCACCCGGCCGGCCGTGAACTCCGGCATCGCCAATGAGTACGCAGGCAAGTGCCTTAGATAGCGCCCAGCCCCGAGCGCGACGCAGGGTCGCTGCGTCAACAGCCGACGAGTAGCTCTGATGGAAACGGTCGATAACCCCATCGGGCAGAAGTATCCAGCAGGCAGCCAGGTCGCAAGCCGGGTCCCCCGCGCACATGTCGCCGAAGTCGACCACGCCGCAGAAATTGCCATCTCTGGTCAGAAGATTAGCTGGGTGCAAGTCCCCGTGCAGCCACAGAGCCGGACCTGTCCAGCCAGGCACAGCCAGCGCGTCATCCCAGACCTCGCGTACGGCGTCCGGGTCGGCAATCAACCCACGATCGGTTGCCTCCTTCAGGAAATGCGCGAAACCTTCGCCGATATCGGCCAGCGGCCCGCCCCGGCGATTCCGGCCAGCAGGCGCGTAGTCAGGCGCGGGTTGATGTAGGGCCGCTAGGAAAGCCGCCAAGGTATCGGCTGCCTCGGCACCGCGAGTCGCAGGGGCGCGGTCGGCAGGTTCACCGGTGACCCAGGTAGTGACAATCCAAGGGCGCGGGAACCGCTCGGAAGGCTGGCCTAGACGCTGCGGAACAGGTATCGGCAGCGGGAGGCGCGGCGCTATAGCAGGGAGCAAAGCGTGCTCCTTGAGGAGCAACTCGTCTGCGTCCTGAGTGGCCCAGGGCAGCCGGACCGCAAGGTCGTCGCCGAGCCGCCACAACTGATTGTCCCAGCCACGAGCACCAAACGTCAGCGGCAAGTCGGCCAGGTCGGGGTGCTGTTCGCGGAGCAACTCCGCGATCAGATCCGCGGTGATCTCATTTTCAGCGTCCATCATAGAAGCAACCATGGCCCTAGCAGCCACGGCAGGCAGCTGAAAGTTGGGGCGAGAGAGCGCGAAGTGGTTGAATGCTCTGGCTGGGGTTGGCTACTCTGGCTCAGCAGGCCATCAGGCTCATCGCCTGACGACCGCCGCGATGGCGGCGGGAATAGCCTGTTACCTCGTTCCCGCGCTGGTTGCGAGCCGTATGCAGGGCCGGGAGCCCCGGAGGAGCGTGACTGGGCGTGCACACTCCGCTCGCAGTTCGCGTGATCACGATGAGCCGCAAGGTCAAGGCCGGCTGGCTCAGCATGGTCAGCGTCGCGACAGCGGTCCTCCTGGCGGCGCTGGTCAGCGCGGTCGGTCTCAGCGGGCCGGCGGGCGCCGCCCCGCCGCCCACGCCCGCGCAGGCTCAGAAGTTGCTCGTCCAGCTCAATGAGGAGGCGACCAGGCTGGGCCAGCAGTACGCCAATGTGGTGCAGCAGGTCGTAGTCCAAGACCAGTGGCTGCAGGTCCTTCACAGGCAGACCGCGGTCTACAGCGCCGCGGTCGACGCGATGCGCAAGCAGCTTGCCAGGCTGGCCGTCGCCGCTTACGAGCAGGGGGGCGAGAACTCGCCGCTCGCACTGCTCCTCACGGCCTCGCCACAGCACCTGCTCGACGAAGCGTCGATCCTGAACGAGCTGTCCGTCCCCGACAGGGTCCAGATCCGCCAGTACCTGAGCGCCAACCAGACGCTGCTGACCGCTGAGCGGATGACGATCCGCATCCGGGCAGGGATCCTCCGGCTGAAGCACGGGCTCGGCAAGCGGCTCGCGGTGCTGATATCGCTGAACCGGAAGGAAGGGAACCTGCTGCCGCTGCTGACCCTGAAGCAGCTGGCGACCAGCGGCCATCCCTACCTCAACCCGCTGCGCGAGGTCAGCGGACTGGTTCCCGAGCGCGCTGACATGGGCGTCGACTTCGCCGGGGCAGGGCCCGTCTACGCCATCGGGGCCGGCGTGGTCACCGAGGCGATGGGGGACAACGGCGGCTGGCCAGGCGGTGGCTGGATCACCTACCAGCTGACCGACGGCCCGGCGGTAGGCGAGGTCGTATATCTGGCCGAGGACGTTGTCCCTGCCGTGCAAGCCGGCCAGAAGGTGACGCCCCACACCGTCATCGGGCGCATGTACGACGGAGGCGACGGCATCGAAACCGGATGGGCGATGCTCGACAGCGCCTCGTCAGAGTCAGAGCTACCCGAGGCCGGCGGCATCGGCGGCCCCGGCCCGTTCCCGACTTCCATCGGGATGAACTTCGACTACCTCCTCCGGGCACTCGGAGTTCCCGCCGCGAACAACTTCGGCCAGTCAACATCCGGGCAGGTCCCCTCCCGCTACCAGCTCAACTGGGCCAAGGCATTGCGCTGAACGCTGGGTTGACGGACGGGACCGGCCCGATCGTCGCTAACCAGTGCAGCCGTTGACCCGGCGTGCGGCGATCAGGCCGGCGATCAGTTACCAGCCGCGGGGAGTCAGTTCGGGTTCGGGATAATCGCCGGGCTCGTGCCGGCCATCATGCCCTGTGCCTCGTCGTGGTCGCCGGCGGTGCCCCACTCAAACAGGTCTCCGTTGGTACCCTGAAACGCCGCCTGGTAGCCCGTGGCCTGCGAAGCCGAAGGCCCACATGTAGCCGACGTTCGCCTGGAAGAGTGCCTCGACTGAGGTATTGACAGCCCAGGCCGGCTGGATCGCTGTCATGGTCAGCCCGGCGACCAGCGCTGTCGCCCCCAGCCAGCCGATCACCCGGCGCCTGCCCTCGCTGCCCAGCCTGACGTACCGATCCTGGCAGCTAGCTCAGTAGTGGAGCAACCGTCGCCGATGCTGCTCAGCGCCATAGCCCTGGTCCGGCCGAGCAGCCGGGCGGCGCCGAGTTCGTCGTCGGTCACTGCCATCAGCGAGACGATGCCCTGCTCGATCGTCGGCGACTGCCCGGTGATCGTGAGCAGGTCGACGCCGCGCTTGCCAGGCGGTAGCAGTGCTGCTAACGGCTTCACGCGCGGCGTGAGGCGATGCCTGACTTGGTCGAGCCACTGGCTCAGCGATCCGCGGGTCCTGGCGGCCGGCCAGCGCAGCAATGACAGCGCCAGGATCGTCTCGGCAAGCGGACCGAGCGTCTGGCACACCTCGATCCGGTCAAGATCGTCAGCCGTGAAGTGAATCCGCCAGGCATGCCGCCACACTCGCGCACCCCATCGCGCTCAGTCAACGGCACGGGTGACTCATTGAAGAAGGAGGTCATTCCCCTCCAATTTCAACCTATAGCGCACTGGGGGGCTTGCGGCAAGACCCGGGTCGTGCGGCAGAATCTGCGACCTAAGCCAGGACTTGCAAAAGGGCGGTTCATGTTTGACGTGATCATTACCGGGAGCGGGCCGACCGGATTGATGCTGGCCGGTGAGCTGCGGCTGCACGGCGTGCACGTGGTCGTGCTGGAGAAAGAGGAAGAGCCGAGCGGGCATGCTCGCGCGCTGGGCCTGCATGTGCGCAGTATCGAGGTGATGGACCAGCGCGGCCTGCTGGAGCGGTTCCTCGCGCTCGGCAAGCAGTACCCGGTCCACGGGTTCTTCGCCGGCATCAGAAAGCCGGCACCTAGTCAGCTGGACACCGCACATCCCTACATTCTCGGCATCCCGCAGAACGTCACCGAGCGACTGTTGACCGAGCACGCTATCGGAGTCGGCACCGAGATCCGGCGCGGCTGCGAGCTGACCGGGCTGAGCCAGGACGACCAGGGGGTGACCGCCGAGCTGGCCGACGGCACGCGGCTGCGCGGGCGCTACCTCGTCGGCTGCGACGGCGGCCGCGGCATCGTCCGGAAGCTGCTCGGGATCGGCTTCCCCGGCGAGCCTGCCAGGACCGAGTGGCTGCTGGCCGAGGCGGAGGTCGCCGCGGCACCGCAGACGCTGGACGCCGCGTCGGCGCAGGCCCGTGCGGTCGGGGTGCGGTTCGGCCCGGTACCCCACGCGGAAGGCCTTTACGGCTTTGTCGTGCCCGCCGAAGAGGTCGCGCAGGACGGTGCCGCCCCGCCGACCCTGGAGGAGTTCAGGCAGCGGCTGCGGGCGCTGGTCGGGACCGACTTCGGCGTGCACTCACCGCGCCGGCTCGCCCGGTTCGGCGATGCCACCCGGCTGGCCGAGCGCTACCGGGCCGGCCGGGTGCTGCTGGCCGGCGACGCGGCGCACATCCACCCGCCGCTGGGCGGGCAGGGCCTCAACCTCGGCATCCAGGACGCGTTCAACCTCGGCTGGAAGCTGGCCGCCGACATCGGCGGCTGGGCGCCGGAGGGCCTGCTTGACAGCTACCAGGCCGAACGGCACCCGGTGGCCGCCGACGTGCTGAGCAACACCCGCGCGCAAGCCGAGCTGCTCTCCCTTGAACCAGGTCCCCAGGCGGCGCGCCAGCTGGTGTCAGAACTGATGGACTTCGAGGAGGTAAACCGCTACCTGATCGAGAAGATCACCGCGATCGGGGTCCGCTACGACTTCGGCGACGAGCATCCGCTTGTCGGCCGCCGGCTGCGGGACATCGAGCTGAAGCGGGGGCGACTCTACGGGCTGATGCACGGCGGCCGCGGGCTCCTGCTCGACCAGACCGGCCGGCTGGCGGTTGCGGGCTGGGCCGACCGGGTCGACCACGTCGCCGACGTCAGCGAGGAACTAGACGTGCCCGCCGCGCTGCTGCGGCCGGACGGCCACGTGGCATGGGTCGGCGACGACCAGCAAGAGCTGCTCACCCAACTGCCCCGGTGGTTCGGAGTTCCCGTCGTCTGAACTCGCCGGAATGTCCGGAATCGCGGGCGGTTGTTGTAAACCTTGCTGTGTGCTGGGGCGTCTTGCTCAGTGACAAGAACGGGTGAGCAGATGTTGGTGAGCAGGCGGGTATCCCGGCGGATGGCATTGCTAGGGGCTGGCGCGGTGGGGGTGGTCATCTGCGGCGGGCCCGCGCTGGCGGCTGCCGCGCCGGCCGGGGTGTGGAAGATCCAGACGGTTGCGGGCGGTCCTGGCGGTCCTGGTCCGGCGCGGAGCCTGGCCCTGGACAGCTCGTGCGCGGTCGCTTTCGCTGGTGGCCACCTGTACCTGGCTGAGGGCGGCGACGTGGAAGGCGGCTTGGTGCGCCGGGTCAGCGTACGGAACGGCTGGCTCACGACGGTGGCGGGTACGACGGGTATACCTGCGGCCGACGCGAGTCCCGTGCCGCCGGCTCCTGATGGAACCGCGGCGAACCAGGCGAGCCTGGGATTCTCGTGCGGCGTGGCGGTCGATCACCGGGGGAACGTGCTGATCGCTGACGGCGCTAGTACCTGCTTTGAGGACCAGTGCCCCTTCCCGGGGAGCAATCTGGTCCGGGTGGTGCCGGCCAGGTCAGGGGTGTTTTACGGCCGGCCCATGCGGGCCGGGGACATTTACACGATCGCCGGCACCGACGCCGGCGGGTTCTCCGGTGACGGCGGCCCGGCAACCAGCGCGGAGCTGCAGAGCCCAGCCGGGCTGGCGGTCGACCCCGCGGGTAACGTCGTGGTGGCCGACACCGGCAACGACCGGCTGCGGCTGATCGCCGTCGCGTCCGGCACTTTTTACGGGCAGCACATGACCGCCGGGGATATCTACACGATCGCCGGTACCGGCGCCGGCGGGCGCCCGCTGGGCAACGCCGGTCCGGCGACCGCCGCCCGGATCGCCATCGCGCCGATCCCGCCCCCCGAGGGCCAGGACGACCCGGGCACCGAGCCGGCGCCTGTAGCCGCGGTCGACCATCACGGGAACATCGTGCTGGCCGATACCGGCAACGGCCAGGTCCGCGTCATCGTGGCCAGCAATGGCCGGTTCTACGGCCGGCCGATGAAGGCCGGGTACATCTACCAGGTCGGTGGCTCCGGACCCGGCTCCTTCCTCAACGGGCCCAGCGGAGTTGCCGTTGACGCGGCAGGCAACATCGTGGTCAGCGACACTGGCGGCAACCGGGTCAAGGTCATCGCGGCCAAGTCAGGCCGGTTCTACGGCCGGCGGCTGACGGCCGGGCATACCTACACGATCGCCGGCACCGGCGCACAGGGTGGTACGGGCGACGGCGGGCCGGCCGCCAGGGCCGAGCTCGGTCCGCCGCTCGGGGTGGCGGTCGACAGCGGCGGAAACGTCCTGATCACCGGCGCCAGCCGGGTCAGGGCGGTGGCGGCCAGGTCGGGGCGGTTCTACGGCGCCACGATGAAAGCCGGCCGCATCTACACGATCGCCGGCGAAGGACCCGCCGGCCTCGCGTTCCCCGGCAACGGCACGCGGGCAGTCCGTGCCCAGATTGGGTTCTGGTCGATGTCTTGCGACCGGTCCGGCAACGTGATCATAGCGGCCGGCCAGGAACACCGGGTGCTGGTCGTGCCGTCAGTGTCAGGCCGCTTCTACGGGATGGCGATGACGGCCGGGCGCCTGTACTCGGTGGCCGGCGGGGGCGGCGAACCCGCTGGTAGCGGCCGGCCCGCCGCGAAAGCCCGCCTCGACGACCCCTACGCTGTCGCGACGGACCACGCCGGGAACATCCTGATAGCCGACTTTGACGGCAGCCGCGTCGAGGTGGTCGCGGAGCATTCTGCCCGCTTCTACGGCCAGAAGATGCGGGCCGGGAGGGTCTACGACATCGCCGGGACCGGTCAGATCGGCTCTCTCGTCCCCGGCGGCCTGGCGACCAATACCGCGGTCACCCCGGAGGCGATAGCAGTGGATCACCACGGCAACGTCCTGCTGGCCACGCTTGTCGGCGCGCCGATCGCGGTCGTGGCAGCAGTATCGGGCCGGTTCTACGGCCAGCAGATGACAGCCGGCCACATTTACGCCATCCTCAGCGGCCGAGGTGACGTGAGAACCGTGGCGGTGGACCGCGCCGGGAACATCCTGTTCGCCGACTTTGAGAACGCGCAGGCCGACGTCCTGGCGGCGGTCACCGGCCGGTTCTACGGCCAGCAGATGACAGCCGGCCACGTCTACGTCATCGCCGGCGACGGGAACAGGTCCCCTTCAGGTGACGGCGGCCCGGCGACCCAGGCCGGCATGGCACCTCAGGACGTGGTGCCAGACGCCGCGGGCAACGTCATCATCGCTGACGCCGGCGACCGCGCGGGCGGCCTGGTGCGGGTCGTCGCGGCAGCGTCGGGCACCTTCTACGGCCAGCAGATGACCGCGGGCGACGTCTACACCATCGCCGGCGGCGGCACCAGCCTGGGCGACGGCGGTCCCGCAGTGCACGCCGCGATGAACTTCGACTTCGTTTCCGTCGACTCCGTAGCGGTCGCGGCTTCCGGCGCCATCCTCGTGGGCGACGAAGTCCGGATACGGCAGATATCGCCCTGACCACGGTGACATGGCGCTGGCCATCGAGAAAGCACAGGTCCGGCGCATTTCTGCGGCTAACTACCTGCAGAGCGCGGTAGTGATCGACGCGAGCCGGGATCCGGTCGCCAGCCGTCGTTTCGATGAGCTGGTCGAAGCCGCGGAACTGCGGGTCGAGGAGGTGACCTTCAAACAGGCGACTTCGGTCATACCGATATCACTCCCGCCCTCCCCAATGAATTCTCAGGTTAGCGCGGCCGGGCATCAGTGGCCCGGCCGCGCTAAACGTCGGCTTGCTGTTGCCTGGGCTAACCGTCCATGGCGGTGACGGAGTTGGAGGCGGCATTGACGACGAATACCAGCCCGTTGCCCGAGTCGATCGTGATGGCGCGAGGGTTATTTTGCACTGGGACGTTACTGGCCGTGAAGGTGGGGTTCAGGCTGCTCGCGGCGTCGATGATGTCGACCGAGCCAGCGCCGGCGGCGGGAGCTAGCACGGTATACAGGGTGTCGTTGCCGCCGTTGACAGCGAGGCTGTTGACCGTGTCACCTGGCGCGGTGTGGATGACGTTACTGATCACCCCGCTGGTGGTATTGGTGTTGTTGTAGACCACGGCTCCCTTGATGTTGTAAGAGTCGACGAAGAGGTACCCAGGGGCAGAGGTTTCCAGCGCCGCCGTGGCAGGCAGCCCGATGCCGGTCAGGTTGGCGGTCACGGCGTTGGTCGTCGTGTTGATCTCCGTGATCGACTGCGCGTCGGCGGCGGTCGCGTAGAGCGTGTGGGTGGCCGGGTTGACAGCCGCAACGGCGAGATGGCTCGTGCCGTTGGTGTTGTAGATCGTCTGTTCGTTGTAGTTCTGATCGTTGATGGCGGCGACGGCGCCGAGGTAGAGGCCGACGTACACGGTGTCGGTCGCGGCGTCCACCACCACGCTGTCCGGTTGCATGTTCGCGCCGTTGACGCCGACGTTGACGGTCTGGATGACTTTGTTGGTCGCTTCGCTGATCACTGAAACGGTTCCGTCAGCGTTGTTGCCCACCCACACGGTATGGGTGTTCGGGTCCACGGCGACTCCTTGCGGAGTGCCGCCGACCGCGATGGTGGCGCCGACGGCCGGAGGATTGACGGCATCGTTGATCACTGAGACGGTTTTCGCGCCGCTGTTGGTCACGTATGCGGTGTGCATGACGGGGTCGGCGGCGATCCCGTAAGGACTCACGCCAACCGGAATGTTGAGCGTGGTCGCCGGCTGCAGGACGCAGCCGTTGGCGTTATTGCTCCACAGCGGCTGGACGGCGAAGGCTCTGGACCACGTGTTGAGGTTCGCGAGGCCGACCCACGCGCACTTGTCGCCGATCTCATTCCCGTTGGCGTCAAACCAGGCATTCAGCAGCGGATCGGTGATGGTCTCGGCCAGTTCGTGACCCTCCACGATGCTGACTCCGTCCAGCGTGCCATTCGCGCCAGCGTTGACCGCGTTCTCGCCGCAGGCCGCTCCAGCGTCGGTCATGTACGGCAGGTCGGTGTAAGTGACGTTCGGGTCCGCCGCCACGGCACCGTGGTAGGCGCAGAATGCGGTGCCAAACCCTGCCGTCGAGTGTCCGGTCGGGGTAGCCACCACGATCTGCACGTTGACCGAATTGCCGGTGCCGAAGTGATTGGCAGCGGCTAGCGCCTCAGCCTGGATCTGGGCGTCGGTCGGGTTGGCCGGGATCGGCGTGGGGTCCGACCAGGTGCCGGCCAGCAGGTTACGAGCAGAGCCGCCGCCGTACTGGCTGACCGCGGACAGCCAGAAGGTGCTGCCAACCGAGGACAGGAACTTGTTGAGGTAGGGTTGCTCGCCGCTGGCATCGCCGACCCAGTCCCAGTAGACCACGTAGACGCGGGGCGCGTTCTGCACCGGACCGCCATGGTTGAGCAGTGGGACAGCGACGAGGGGCGCATTGTGGCGGCCGCGCGGCCACATATGGTGCGGGCCGGCCAGATGGTGCGGGGCGGCCAGATAGTGCGGGGCGGCCAGATGGTGCGGGCCGGCTAAGTGGGCGTCGGATCCCGTGGAGGCCTGGGCCGCGGTCGGGGCAACAGCGGCGGCGCAGGTCACCGCGACGGTGGCCACGATCCGCCAGGCGGCCGTGGAGGAACGCAGATTCATGATGTCTTCCTTCCTATGCAGGCTGAATTCGGCCATCGGGCAGCCGGTGCCGCAGTAATTCCAGTAATCAGCGCGAGTCCTTTCTCTGCTGCTGACTTGGGGATCTGGCTGCGGAAACGTATTCGAGTCTGACCAGCACGAGGACGCCTCACCACACGGTATTGCCCACAAAATGACCCACGGTTTCAGTGACGACCGTGACGGCTGGGACTTGCCTACGTATTCTGGTATTGGCACAACGAAGGTGCTGCCTGGCGGACGGGAGCAGCGGATCGTGACTGGGCCGGTTGCGCTGGATTTTGCTGGCTTGCTGCGACGGTTGAGGGCGCAGGCGAGGTTAACGCAAGAAGAGCTGGCCGAGGCGGCGGGCCTGAGCCCGCGGACTATCAGTGACCTGGAGCGGGGGTTGAGCCGGACGGCTCGCAAGGACACCGCTCGGTGGCTGGCTGAGGCGCTCGGCTTAACCGACGGAGTCCGGGTGGTATTCATCGCCGCCGCACGTGGCCGGGCTGCCGTCGACAAGGTCTTAGCGGCCATGGCCGCGGAATCGCTGATTCTGACGGACGCCCCGGCCGATCCGGGCCGGCCGGCTCTTGTTTTACCCGGACCAGCGGCGCTGTCAGTACCGCGAGAGCTACCGGCCGAGGTCAGCGCGTTTACCGGGCGGGAAGCTGAGCTAGCCGAGCTAGACGCTTTGCTCCCCGGCGGGACATGGCCGACCGCCCCAGCGGGACCTGTGGTGATCTCGGCCGTGTCTGGGACGGCTGGGGTGGGCAAGACGGCGCTAGTGATCCGGTGGGCCCGTCGGGCGCAGCAGGCGTTCCCCGATGGCCAGCTATATATCAACTTGCGTGGCTATGATCCTGGGCCGCCGGTTCCCGCCGCTGAGGCACTGGCCCAGTTCCTGGTCTCGCTGGGCGTCCTCTCCGCTGACATCCCCGCGGAGGAAGGGCAACGGGCGGTCAGGTACCGTTCCTTGCTGGCCGGCAAGAAGATGCTGGTCGTGCTGGATAACGCCTTCAGCGAGGAGCAGGTCCGGCCGCTGCTACCCGGCAGCCCGCCGGCGATGGTGGTGGTGACCAGCCGGGACGCGCTGGCCGGGCTGGTGGCGCGAGACGGTGCCCGCCGCCTGAATCTAGACCTGCTGCCGCCCAGCGAGGCGTTCGCCTTGCTGCGCGCGCTTATCGGCGACCGCGCCGACGCTGATCCGGCCGGAACGGCAACGCTGGCCGAGCAGTGCGCCCGGCTGCCGCTGGCGCTGAGAGTCGCCGCTGAACTAGCCGTTGCCCGACCAGGCATCCCCCTCGCGGACCTGTCCGCTGAGCTGGCCAATCAGCAGAGCCGGGTCGACAAGCTGGATGCGGGCGGCGATCCGCGGGCCGCCGTAGCGAGCGTGTTTTATTGGTCATATCGCAACCTGCACGACGATGCAGCGCGGATGTTCCGGTTGCTTGGCTTGCATGTGGGGGCGGACTGGGATCATTACAGTGCCGCAGCGCTCGCCGATACCAGCCCCGCCCGCGCGACCCAGCTACTAGGCGTACTGGCTCGGGCGCACCTGATCCAGCCTGCCGGCGCAGGCCGCTATGGACTGCATGACTTGCTTCGCGCTTATGCGGCGAGCCTGGCTGCCGACCGCGACGACGACCAGGTCCGGCGGGCGGCGCTGACTCGCCTCTTCGACTACTATCTGGCCGCGGCCGCCACGGCCACGGACCGGCTGGATCCGGCCAAGATCCACCACGGGATCGGCACCACACCACCGGCTTCGGCCGACCCAGACCTCGGTGATCAGGCCGCCATCACCGTGGCCTGGCTGGATGCCGAACTGTCTACCCTGACGGCAGTCGCCGCCTACACCGCTGGTCAGGGCTGGCCTGGCCATACCATCCGCCTCGCCGTCACGTTGCATCGCTATCTTTGGAGCGCACATTGGGCCGAGGGCCTGACTGTGACCGGCCATGCACTGACTGCCGCCCGTAGCTGCGGCGACCGCTCCATCGAAGCTCACGCGCTGACCACCCTAGGCAACTATTACGCAGAACAGGGTCGCCACCAGCAGGCTGCCGACCATCACAGAAAGGCCCTCGCCATCGCCCGCGATATAGGCGACCAGCTTGCCGAAGCCCGGGCGCTGAACAACCTCGCCGCGATCGACGACCTGCAAGGCCGCTATCAGCAGGCGGCCGACGGATACCAGCGGGTCCTCGACCTTGATCGCAAGATAGGCAACGAGGTCGGCGCGGTCATTCAGCTGGCCAACCTGGCCACTGTCTACCTCCGCCAGGGCCGATATGACCACGCGGCCGACCACGGTCAGCAGGCTCTCACACTGGCCCGCAAGATCAAAGACAAGTATTGCCACGGCATAGCGCTGGCCACCTTCGGCACGATCTGCTACTTGCAGGGCCACCAGCAACAAGCTCGCGACTGCCAGCGGAAAGCGATCGAGCTGTCTTTTGAAACCGGGAACCGCAGCGTTGAGGCCTACGCGCTGACCAGGCTCAGCGAAGTCTGTTACCAGCAGGGCCAGCACCACCAGGCTGCGAAATACGACCAGCGAGCACTCGCCATCTACCGCCAGCTCGGCGACACCAACGGGCAAGCTGATGCGCTCAACACCGCCGGGGAAAGGCTGCTCGCGACCAGCCAGCCTCGCCGAGCCTATGGATGCTATACCAAAGCACTCACCCTTGCCCGCGACGGCGGAAACCGCTACCAGCAAGCTCGGGCTCACGATGGCCTAGCCGCAGCCTGCCACGCGGCCAGCTCGCCCGGCCAGGCACTCCAGCATCGACAGCACGCGCGGGACATCTATACCGAACTTGGCATACCCGAGACCAGCCGTTCGCCGCATCGGTATTAGTGGTGACCAGGCTGCGGGTCCGCGCCGCGAGAGATCAGGAATTTACGCCGATTCAGTTGTCTTGGTAGAGCTTCTTCTCGTAGTTCTCCGGTGCGTAATACCGCTCGAGCTCCTCCAGACTTTCGGCAGTATCCTGCACGCACTTCACCATCGCCGCGTTAGATGGCAGCACATCAGGATGCCAGGAGTCAGGCTTCCAAAGATGAGAGCGCATGAATGCCTTGGCACAGTGAAAGAAGATCTGGTCGATCTCCACGAACAACACGAGGACTGGCCTGTGGCCCTTGACGATCAGATCGTCGAAGAACGGCGCGTCACGCAACAGCCGCGCGCGGCCGTTGATCCGGAGCGTCTCGTTCCGCCCCGGGATCAACGACAGAACGCCTACATGCGGGTTGGCTAGCACGTTCAGGTAGCCGTCGGCGCGCCGGTTCCCCGGACGCTCGGCGATCGCGATCGTTGCGTCGTCCAGCACGTGGATGAGGCTTCCGGCAGGGTCACCCTTGGGTGAGGCGTCACAGTTGCCGTCGGCGTCACAGGTCGCGATGACACAGAATGGTGAGGCCGCCAGCCATTCGCGGTCGATCGGGTGCAGCCGGGTCCGTTCCTTTGTCGCGGCCCGGCGTCTAGGCGCGCCGAGGAGGTCCCGCAGCTGTATTACCGAGGTGATCTCGTCGTACGTCGTTGTCACGGTGGTAACCGGGTCGAGCGCCTGCGCCATGATCAACCCCTTCGGCCGGATGGCTGCTAGGTTACGCTGAACAGCCACCACGCTACCCGGCGCCGCCGCCAGCTCCCGGCGCCTCAGCCGGGCTTGTACGCGACGAGCAGGAACCGGTGCCCGCTGGTCATGACCGGCCAGGCGCTGGCGTCCTCGTGCAGGGCGCGAAGGCGGTCCCGGTGTTTATCGAGGCTGTACCCCGGGATTGACCAGCTGACGGCCTTCAGGTAGAAGACGACCGCCGCGATGTCGTCGAAGCGGATGTGCTGGTCGGCCCTGGCAGCTTCCTCGATCACTAGTCCCGCTTCGGTGACCTGCCGCTCGGCCAGTCCGAGCCAGCTCTCCGGCTCCTCCGCCGTCTCGATTCCAAGCATCTGGGCTAGGTCGTCATTGTCGTGGTAATCGACCTGCTGGGTCACGAAGGTGCCGCCCGGCGCGAGAACGCGGCTGACCTCGACAGCGACGAATGACTCGTGCCGGTTGCATATCAAGTCCAGCGACCCATCGCGGAACGGCAGGCGACCGCCGTCGTCAGCCCCGTCCTGGTCCATGTTGTCGGCTGCTGCCTCGTTCTGGATCACAGGGATGCCAAGCGGCAGCAGTCGCCGGGCCGCCAACGGTACGTTGGGCGGCCACCCCTCGGTCGCGACGGTGCGTGGCGCGCGATCCGGAAGCCGGGATAGGGCCTCGCCGCCGCCCGTGCCCATGTCCAGCATCGTCGGGGCATCGCGGGCCAGGGCCGCGACGCGGGCGCTGTAGTTCCACGGCAGCTGCTCGGTCCAGGAGCGGCGGTCCAGCCAGGACAAATCCCAGCCGGAGAATGGCGCGGTCAGCGCCTCGGTCACGAGCTCGTCAAAGCCTGTCACAGTACCAGCCTGCCAGAAGCGAACCGACGCGGGGCGCTGATCTTGCGGCGTGCCGTACCGTTCACGTTCGCGGCTGACAAACTTGGGACAGTGATGACAGCCGGGGAGAGCAAGCCGCTGAGCGGCAAGGTGGCGCTCGTGGCCGGGGCCACTCGGGGAGCTGGCCGGGCGATTGCCGTGGAGCTGGCGCGGGCCGGTGCGGCGGTCTATGCCACCGGAAGAAGCAGCCGGGTGGCCGGTCCTTCAGAGATCGGCCGCCCGGAGACAATCGAGGAGACCGGCGAGCTGATCGCGGCCGAAGGCGGCGAAGGGGCTGCGTTGCGCGTCGACCACCTGGAACCTGACCAGGTCCAGGGGCTGGTCGAGCGCATCGATCATGATCGTGGCCGGCTGGATGTCCTGGTCAATGACATCTTCGACGGCGGCCGGTACGCGCAGTTCGGCACCACACTCTGGCAGCATGACCTGGCTGACGGCCTGCGGATGCTCCGCATCGGTATCGACACCCACGCCATCACCAGCCACTTCGCCCTGCCGTTGCTGATCCGCCATCCGGGCGGCCTGGTGGTGGAGATGACTGACGGAACCGCGGAGTACAACGCCGCCTACCGTCACCACGAGGGGTTCTACTACGACCTGGTGAAGACGGCTGTGCACCGGATGACTATCGCGCAGGCCTTCGAGCTCGCCCCCCACCGGGCATCGGCGGTAGCGGTCACGCCCGGGTGGATGCGGTCTGAAGACATGCTCGACTTCTACGGCGTGACCGAGGAGACATGGCGCGAAGCCACCGCGAGGGTTCCGCATTTCTGCATTTCCGAGTCGCCGACCTATACCGGCCGGGCAATCACCGCCCTCGCTTCCGACCCGCAGGCAGCCCGCTGGTCAGGCCAGATCGTATCCACCGGACAGCTCGCGCCGATCTACGACTTCGCCGACACCGACGGAACCCAGCCCGATTGCTGGCGCTACGTCATCGAGGTCCAGGACAAAGGCCTCCCCGCCAACGACCACGGCTACCGGTAAACCAGCCTGAACGCGGACAAGGATGGAAACGCTCACTGCCAGTCGGGGAGCTTGCTGATCAGGTCGTGCAGTGCCCTGGCGACCGGGCCGGGGTCAGTAAGCAGGGCAAGGTGGTGACTCATCACTGTGGCGACGGGCCAGCCGAGCTCGCTCGCCGTGGCGGCCTCGTGACCATAGGCCTCGCTCAGCTGCAGGTAACCGGCTGGCCCGGCACGCCAGCGGGGTGCGGGCGGGTAGATCTCCTCAAGCATCGCCAGCGGCAGGCGAGGGCAGCTGGCCGTGAAGCGCTGCCGGACGGCCGGATCCGGCAGGAGCCTTGCCATCTCGTCCTCTGCCCACCACTGCGGCCACGGCGGCAGCCAGCCCTCCCGGTCAGCCATCCGGCGCAGCCGGGCCGCGACGCCGGGCGGCACCGTCTCCATCCAGGCTTGCCCTGGCGTCGGCAACCGGGCATCGACGAAGATGTGACCTCGGACAGCCGGGCCGGTCATCGTCCCGGCTGCGGCCAGCAGTGGCCCGGCGCGGCTATGACCGATCAGGATCGTCGGCCCGCGCGAGGCGATGCGGGCGATCCTCGCGGCCAGACGCATGCAATAAGGTGGGCCGGGCCCGACCGCGCCGGTAAGGTCCGGGACCTCTGGCTCGTAGCCAGCGCAGACCAGTTCAGCCGCCACCAGATTCCAGGCTCCGCAGCCGGTGAGCGGGCTATGGATTAGAAGCAGACGAACAACCACGCCTCATTCGTATCAGCACGCCGAAACCGCAGCGCCGTCTATCAGACCGCGGCCGGTCCACTGCGACAGCGTCAAGGTGCCCGAGGCAAGTACCAGCACGGATGGTCAGACTTGGATGTGCTTGCGAACGCCTTATTACGTCGAGGTACACAACACTGGCGAGTCGCCTGCTGCGACGTGCGGTTACCTCAGTGGCCCAGCACGCGACTGCGAGCAGTTCGCAAGCGGAGTGGATGTCTTGAGAGCTAATTCCTGCTGGGCACCAGATCACTACCCGCTCGCCAAACGGCATGACGGTCGCCCGCAGGACGGCGGGTATTCGACCAGCCCGGTTGTAGATCCATGCTTGCGCAAAGCATGTCCGGATGCGGTGTGGCGTAATGACGCACCAGGCCAGCGTGGTAGCGAACCGCCGCACTTCGCGTCGGGTGGCAGCCACCCCGGCGGTGACGGCCAAAGCGGCTGTCGCGGCGAGCTCCGTTGAGGTCCCTGCCCATGTGGTTACTGCTGCTATCCCCGCCGATATGGCACTCACGATAGCGATCTCCCATCGCCATCGGCAGGCTACCAATGCGAGCGATGGCCGCTTGAGCGGCGTCAGGGCCGTGCCGAGGGCCATGTCTCGTGTCACCTTGTCACCGCCCGTCGGCGGCGCGGCCTGAGGGGAGGGTCACCCGCGCGGTTCCTGAGCATCGCTGGCATTCGCTGTCACTGGATGATCCTGTCTCGTCGCAGTCGGGGCACCTGGCCAGCCGGTCGAAGCCGGGATGTCGGTAAGCCCGGCTCAAGCCCAGTCGGCCAGGCTGCGTTAGCCATCCGTGCGCGTGAGCCAGGGCGTCGTCTGCGCGGAACAGTGCCTCGCCCAGCCGGCGGAGCTTGTCGCTGACAGCCAGCGTTACCTGGTGGCGCGGCGCCTGCCGCTTTGAATCGTCGTGGTGTTCCCTTTGCCGTTGCATGACGTTAACGATGGAAGCGACGCCGCGCGATCCGCGCGGCGCGCGATGGCGCTGTATCGGCGGCACCGGATGCGCTCGGCGGGCCTACGCCGTGACGCCACCCGAGTGTCGAAGACTGGCAGCGCCATGCCACCTGACTCTTGGCAGGATGCAGTTGTGGTTAGAGAATTGCCGAACTGGGACGAACCTGAGCACGAACGTGGCTGGCCCAGGTGGAGCGGAGGGCCACGATACGAGTGAGGTTCGGTTCTACTGGCTGCTCGCGCTGATCAGCGGCAGGACATCCCGGCAGCTCTCCCCGGAGGACACGGCCCGCCTCGACCAACTTAAGGAACATCCAGTTGTCGACCAGCACGATGTATGGGCTGACGGTGTTCGGGTGGTCCTCCGGCTGCTCGACTCGCTTCGCCGATCCGGAGGCGACCCCGGGCTGTTCATCTCGGAATTGGATGATCTCCATCCACGTCAGCGCGGCCCGGTTCTTCGGCACCTGGCCGTGTTCCTCAAGGGGCCGCTGGGAGATCAGGTCTGGAAGCTCGAGCACAAGGCGGCCTTAGAGGGCAGGCACGCGCAAGAAAGAGACAAGCGCGTCGGACTTTTCTTTCAGCCCTCCCCCAGCCAAGCCTCGGGCCAGGCGGCCTGCTCCTGCAGAAATCTCCGCCAAGGACGTGATGGCGGCGCTCACCGCAGCCACGATCTGCGTCATCGCACTCATCGACCTCGGCTGGCAACTGCTTCGGGATAGCAGCCTCATAGGAGCGCTTGGTTATGTCCTGGGCAGCTTCGGCTGCTGCCTTGTTGCCGTCAACTGGACAGAACTCCGCTGGCAGGCACGGCGACGGGCCGAGCGCGAGCGGCTGAACGCACCTGCAGCCCGCGCCGAGGCCCCGGCTGGCGGCTTCGCGGCCAGAGTGGACCACCGGTTCGACCACTACTTCGCCGTGCGGGTGCCCCATGGCACGGATCGGGTGGAATGGCTGGCCCGCACCGCTGGTGTCCGTCGCCAACTCCGCGATGAGATCGTCGAGATCTACCGGGAGCAGCGAATCAGGGCCGAGCGACTCGACTGGCTCGTCCGGCACGAGGTCGAAACGGTGGCGCGCCGCTGGAAGGCGGGGACGTTGCATTCGTTTGACGACGAGTGCAACGCCAAACCCAGAGCCGGGATCGGTATCATCGCGGCGGCAGCCGCGGCGGTGCTCGGCGGCCTCCTCGTCGCCAGCGCGCTGCTGAGTTTCGAATCAGCAGCCGGGTTTGCGGCACTCGTCATACTTACCGTGAGCGGCTATTACGCCGAACGCATATGGACCGATATTGCCCTGGATCGCAGGCGGGCCGCGGCTGACGTGACTCAAAGCGAGCACAAGCTCGCCGAACGAGAAACCGCATACAAGGCATGGATCGACAAGCTCTCTTACCTCAAGCCAACCGACCAGGACATGGCCGCATGGCTCGACTGCGACAAGAAGATCATCCTCGAGTGCGCACTCCAGCACTATGGCCTCAAGCGAAGCGAGGTGATCTCGTATGCCTTTCTGGAAACACCGGGCACGTCGTACGAACGCGCCAGAGTCCTCAATGGCCCCTGGCGGTACACGCAGTACAAAATCCTTGTCTTCCTGCTGACCAGGGACGGGATTCGCCAGATCGCCTATGACCTCAGAACCAGGGACGGCTACATCCAAGATCAGGACCGGGAAAGGTACGGTTACGACGCGATCGCCTCCGTACGAGCCAAAGCGCCTAGAAATGCCTCCCAGCAGACCTTCGACCTGCAGCTCGTGAGCGGGCGGACCATCAGCTTCCGGTAGCCGAATCCGCCACCCAGCCATCCCCAGAAAACAGCGATGACCAACTCGTGGACAAAGCAACGCAGGATGCAACAGGGCTGCGGAACACGCTTCGAATTCTTGAGGGAATCGCCGCCGACGGAAAAGGGTGGATCGACCGCGAAACTGAAGATACCTGATACCAACAAACCCCGACGACCTTCTCGCGCACCATCAAACGAATACGTCGAGTGCACTGGCGGCCCATGCCACGCCTAGCCGCCAGGATCGTCCGTCGCTCTTTCCGTGCTGTACCCTGTTGCGGCACTGATTGACGCTTGCCATCTTCCGTGGAAGCCTGATCAGCGGGAACTTGGCGGGAGCGGGGCCGGTGGGTGATGTCGGTGAGGGCGGGGATCACTTGGCTGTCGGCGGCGCCGGACCCTCGTGGGCCAATGAGCTGAGCGGGACGGTGGTGGGTCCCGCGGTTCAGGCGGGGTCGATCCACGGGGACGTACATCTCAGTACCGGCGGGCCGACCGTGATGCCCGTGCCCGGTCAACTGCTACCGGCTCCGGTGAACTTCACCGCCCGGGCGGGCGAGCTAGCTGCCTTACATGGGCTTCTGAAAACCGGAGAGACTGAGCTGCCAGTGACGCTGGCGGTGATCGTCGGCGTGGGCGGGGTTGGCAAGACGTCGCTGGTGCTGCGGTGGCTGCACGAAGTCCGCAGACGCTATCCAGGCGGCCAGCTTTATGCCGACCTTGGCGGTCACCGGCCCAGTGGGACGGCGCGGCCGGGAGATGTGCTGGGCCGGTTCCTGCGGGCGCTGGGGATTCCGCCAGAACGGGTTCCGCTCAGCCTAGATGAGATGGCGGCGCTGTACCGGTCGGTGACCGACGGTCGCCGCCTGGTCGTGATGCTGGACGATGCCGCGTCGGCGGCTCAGGTCCGGGCGCTGTTGCCCGGACCTGGACCCAGCCTGGTGGCGGTGACGACTAGGTGGCGGATCGCGGGTCTGGCCATCGACGGCGCGCATTTCACCGAACTGGGCCCGCTGGAGGAGGCAGACGCCGTCGAGCTGCTAGGCCGCGTCGCTGGCCCGGCCAGGGTCCAGTCCGAGCCGCGCGCCGCCCGCCGCGTGGTGCGCTTGTGCGGTGGACTGCCGCTGGCGGTATGTGTATCCGGGGCGCGGCTGGCACCGCGTCCGTCCTGGCCGGTCGAACGGATGGCCGGGGAGCTGGCCAGCGAGCGAGAGCGGCTGGGCGCTCTGAGCCTGACGGGGGATTTGTCAGTGCGCGCGGTATTCGATGTCTCTTACCAGGGCCTGCCCGCAGAGGCGGCGAGAATGTACCGCCAGCTGTCGCTGGTGCCAGGGCCCGGCATCGGCGTGGACCTAGCCGCAACGGCCACCGCCACCGACCCGGCAACGGCAGCCCGCTCACTGGATGCCTTGACCGAGGCGAGTCTGTTAGCGGAGACCGCAGGCGGCTGGTACCGCTTCCATGACCTGGTCCGCCTGCACGCCCGAGAGCAGGCCGCCACCGAAACGGATACCGATCGGGATGCCGTCATCACCCGCAGCGTCCAGTGGTATTTGCGCGCAGCAGTCGCCGCCGACCTGGTGGTGATCCCCGGCCGCTGGCAGTTGGGGAGTCTCTACGAGCACGCTCGCCAGCTACCGCCAGCTTACGACAACCCAGCCGAGGCGCTGGACTGGCTCGACCAAGCGCTGCCCAGCCTGCTCGCCGCGCTTGACGCGGCGCGCGACTATGGCTTGCACGAACAGGCATGGCAGCTGTGCGAGGCCATGTGGGGCCTGTTCTTATACCGCAAACATTTCCGGCACTGGATCGACGCCACCGGTGTCGGTATTGCCGAAGCCCAGGCGTGCGGTGACCGGAGGGCCGAAGCACGGATGCGCGACCAGCTTGGCTTCGCCTACCTCAACCTCAACCGCTACGCCGACGCCACCGAGCAGTTCACTGATGCCCTAAACCTGGCCCAGCAGGCCAAGCACCGTCTCGGCGAGGCAGCCGCGCGCGCCAATCTCGGCCTGACGCTGCTCGGTCTGCACCGCCCGGACGAGGCACTTGGCCAGTTCCAAATGGCCTGCGCCATCCACCAGGATCTCGGCCGACCCCGCGGAGTGGCGTTAATGACCCGTCACGTAGGCGAGGCCCACCGCGACGCCGGGCGCTACCCGCTAGCCGTCGACGCGCTGCTGGAAGCCCGTCGCGTCTTCGCTGCCCTGCCGGACGCCTACAACGAGGCCCGGACACAGACTAGCCTCGCCCAGACCTACCTGCTGGCGGGGCGGCCCGCCGACGCACAAGGGCCGCTGAACGAGGCCCTCGCCACCCAGACCAGTCTCGGCGCCCGGTACAAGCAGGCCGACATTCACGTCAGCCTCGCCGACGCCGCTGACCAACTCGCCGACCCTGGTCGCGCACGCGGCCACCTAGAGCAAGCACTGGCCATCTACGCGGAAGTCGGCGCGCCCGAGGAAGGACAGATCCGGCAGCGGCTCGCCGCCCTCGGCCCCGAAACGGAGCCCATGACAACGCCAAGCGAGCACGACACGACACCGACGTGAGCCGGAAGCCGCCAGCCCGTTGGCGCCCCGAACGCGGTTACCCGCACTTGGGTCGGCCCAAGATCTGCAAGCGGCCTGCCGCCCGCCAGCCACCCATGCACGAACGACCCGCACAGCAACGCCAGCCAATCGGGCTCGCCGATGTCGGCACAGTCCCCGACCGCGAACGTGACCGTCGGTCCATCGCGCGTCCCGACCAGACACTCCAGGCCGCCAGTGCCAGCAGCGGCGACCGCGCATCCCGGGTAGCGGCCGAGCGTCGCGCGCGGCCACGCTTGCGCCCCGCTGCGCTGAAGCCGATAGGGGCAGACGATCACATCGGCGATCTCCAGCCGAGCTGTCGGGCAACGACCGTCCAGAGCCGCAACGTACTGCCAGCCCACGGTCGGCCAGGCGTGCCCTGGGCGGGCCGCCGCGACTGCAGACTGCCAGACCAGCACGGTCAGCGTCGCCGAGCCGCCGAACCCAGTCACCGCCATCTCGGCCTGAGGCCAGGCCGCGCAGGAGGTCACCGGCCTTCCCCGGGCAACTGCCGGGCGGCAGTTTCCGGAGCGGGAACGGGTTGCACGGCGGCCGGCACCGCAGGCTCGGCCAACCGCATCAGCCGGTACATCAAGGCACGAATAATTCCTGGTGCCTGGCCGGGGGCAGAAGTGACCTGGGCGCGGATCGCCGTATGCGCCTGTGGGCACCACGCGTCCGCGGCTTTGTCCAGTTGCGCGACGATGGGCTGGTTAAGCCGCAGCCGCGGCGCGATTCGGCCCAGGTTGGCGACCTGGGACTGGGGCTGCACCTCACCTGCGGGAAAGGATGCCAGCGTCACCGGGACGCCGACCGACGCGCCGTAACAGGTCACCGACCCGTGGTCGCCGACGAGCACGTCAGCGGCGGCCAGCACCGCGCGCCAGCCCTCCTCGGGCGGCACCAGGATCAGCCCACGTCGCTCGCTGTCGGCATACCAGGCCCGCAGTTGCTTGGGGCCGTGCCAGTGCCAGCAGTTCGGGTGGATGATCGCAGCCACCCGGTACTTCTCCGGCGGCAACTCGTCCATCAGCCGCGGAAGCAAGTCCGGGCACCGCCCCAGAAGCGACCCGGCTCCCCAGGTCGATGACACCGCAACCAGCGTTTCGTCACCAATACCAAGGGCCTGCCGGTACACATCTCGTAAGGGCAGGCTCGCAGCCAGCCGGTCCAGGCACGGATCTCCGGCCACGACGGCGACCGCTGCCGCCTCGGGACACCAGCGCTTCAGCTGCGCGAGCTGACCCTCGGTTGCCACGACAATCCCTGCTGCGATGACCCGCCCGTGATGCACCAGGATTCCAGCGTTGGTCTCTCGCAACCCGCGGCGTGCGGCAGGGCCGGACCCGGCCCAGCGGCTGGGATACTTGGCGAATCCGACACCATGCGGAACGGTGAGCACGGGCGCATGCAGCTGCTCAAGCAAACCGTGGGACGCGGCGATCGCCAGATCGAAGCGGGCCTGCACCGCCTGCCGCCAGGGTACGACAACCCCGCCGAGACGGCTGAGAAGATCCTGCACGCCAGCGGAGAACACCGATGACGGCGCCCAGGTGTATACGACCTGCACCCGCCGGTCGGACTCCAGCAGCGGCACGATGTCCGCCAGGCGGGTGGCGGCCGTGACGCTGTGCGCCACCACCAGGACGGTTCGTTGGCAGCGGACCGTTCGGCCCTTCACCGCGTCCAGGCCGAAAGGCCCGTACGCCCACTCCTCGTATGACATGGCACCCTCCGTCAGCTCGCAGCCAGCGGTTCCCGGCGGACGGGAACCGCAGGTAGGAGCGTGCCCGCCACCTCGGACGTCTTTATTGCAATAGCTGATGACTGCCTTGCATCCCAGGTCGCGGGAGAAAGCGCGGCTAAGCTACGGCCAGGTTCCGGGCGGTGGTCAGGCCGGCTTAGGGCCGTGCGCCTCGCCCAGGAACAGGCCGCCCTCGACATGTAGGTCCCTGGCCTGGATCAGATGCCCGCCGACCGTCCCGGTGTTGCTGTTGACCGTCCCGCCCTCGCGGGCGGACAACTCCGCCTGGGCCGACGGCCACAGCTCGAGAACCCGGGCGCCGAAGGCCGCATCCGCGACGGCGATCCGTTCCAGCGCCAGGGCAAGAACGCGCACTACGGCCAGGTCGTGTGGCTCGGCCGAGGCGGCCTCCAGCGCTCCGGCCGCCGCCTTGTCGTGTCCGAGGCGGGCGCGCACCACCCGCACCAGCACACCCCACGCGCTCTTCCCTCCTTCGGCCGCTGTTTCGGCGGCCTTGCCCGCCAGCGCCGTGGCAATCGCCAACATGATCGGGTCCATCACACCCACTCCATCGGGCTCGCCCGCGAGTTCGGTCACTGTCAGCCTTCACTGGCAAGATCAGGAGCATTGCGGCCGTCGGCGAGTTCCAGGGCGTCGATGCGAACCCGCACCAATTCGGCTTCGGACACGCCGAGTCGCTCAAGGACATCGAGCGCCTGCCGTAATGCGATGCGCGCCGCGTCTGTCCCGCGAGTGCGGAGTCTGGTTTCCGCGATTCCTTCGAGGATCTTCGCCTCCTCGTACGGCTCGCCGATCTCCCTGGCCAGTCGCAAGGCCGCGTTGTAGCGATCAAGCGCCTCGCCGTACCGACCAGAACCCCGATGCGCGTCGGCTATCCCGTTGAGCGCGATCACCTGCACGTATGAATCGCCGATTTGCTCGGCTATCGACAGTGCCTTCTGATGATGGATGAGCGCCTCGCCGTACTGCTCCAGGCCCTGGTAGGCGCAACCGATGTCATACAGGGCGCCAGCATGGTGCCGGAGATCGCCGATGTCACGGTAGATGGCCAGGGCTCTCCTGTAGGCGATGAGCGCTTCGGGATAATTTCCCTTGTAACAATGGATACCGCCGATATTGCTGTGCAAAATAGCGCGGTTCCACCGGCCTCCTATCTCCTGGAAGATCTCCAGTGCCAGCCGGTAGTTCTGGAGCGCGTCCCGGTGGTACCCCAGGCGTTCTTGTACATTCCCGGTGTTGTTAAGTACCTTGGCCTCGCCTCGCCGGTCGCCGATATCTCGGTATAGCCGAAGCGATTCGTTGAAGTGGCCGATCGCTTCGGCGTATCGCCCGAGGTAATCGCAGGTGATCCCGGTATGGTCGAGGGTCACGGCGACACCATGCCAGTCTCCGCAGGCGCGGTAAAGTTCGGTCGCGTCATGGAAATAGGCGAGGGCCTCGCGGAACCGGCCTGAGTAGTAATGCGCCATTCCTACGCGGTCTACTGCTTCCGCTCGTCCGCGGACGTCGCCGCGGGCGTTGTATATTGCTGCTGCTTCCTCAGCCAGCAGCAACGTCGCCTCGGGGTGGCCTGTCTGCTGACTCACCACGCTGAGTTCCAGTGCTGCCCGGGCGATCCTGGCCGGGTCATCAAGATCGCGGCAGGCTTGCAGGGCCAGAGTGTGAGCGGCGATCGCCTCGTCCCAGTACGCCCTGGTCTCCAGGTATCCCGCGAGGACATGGATCAGATCCGCGCACTGCCGTTTCCACTCGTGCTCGCCGGCGTGCTGCCCGGCCTGGAGAATGCTCCGCCACTCTAAGTCGAGCCAGCCCGCTGCGTCTTCTGGCGTCTCCACGGCGGGTCGGTCGGCTGGTGGATGGCTGACCGGCACCTGCATCCGGCGGCGGTGCGGGTAGAGCAGCCGGTCAGCCCGGTCGGCTGTCTGCAAGTAGTAGTCCAGGAGCCTGCCCACCGCCTCCCGCTGCTCATGTTCAGGATCCTCGCGCCTAGCGCACGCCGCGGCGTATCCGCGGATGAGATCGTGGAATCGGAACTGGCTGGCTGTGGCTCTTGTGAGCAAGTGGTGATCGAGCAACGCGGCTAGGGCTGCCTGCGTCGCCGAAATGGGGTGTCCGCTTAGCGCCGCCGCGGCGTGCGGGCTGATGAGCGCGCACGGCTGGACTCCCAGCCGCCGGAATAGCCGCCTCTGGTCCGGCGTCAGCCCGCGATAGGACAAATCGAAGGCGGATACCACCTCGTGGCCCGCCGACCCAGCCGCGCTCGGATAGGCCGGGAGATAGGACAGCTCATCGACGAGTCCGGCCAAGGTTGGCGGGTCGTCCTGCGCGAGCCTGCTAGCAGTGAGCTTGATCGCCAAGGGTAGCCGTCCGCACAGCCGCACAGCCTCGGCGACTTGATCCGGATCGCCGACTCCCTCCAGGCCTGCGACGCGGTTGAACAGCGTAATCGCATCGCGGGCGGGCAGAACTTCGAGAGTCAGCATGCTGGTGTCGTTCAGCGCGGATAGCCCGCGGCGACTAGTGATCAGGATGAGGCATTCGCTGGCCCTGGGTACGATCGCCTGGATCTGGTCGGCCCCGGCGACATCGTCAAGAACGACCACGGCCCTGCGGCGGGCTAGCTGGGCATGCCATAACGCGGCGCGCTTGCCGGTCTCCGCCGGTATGCGATCGGCCGGTATGGCCAGCATCTGGAGCAGGCGGTGCAGCGCACCGGACGCGTCCAGCGGGGGGTGCGCTGGGTCATGGCTGTGGAAGCAGAGATAGAGCGTCCCGTCTGGATACGCCTCGCGAGCGCTCCGGGCGACCTGGACTGCCAGTGCGGTCTTGCCCACGCCAGGCATGCCCTTGATCACGGCTACCCTGCGGATTTTGTCATGCTCACTGGTGAGCAGCCTGATCTCCGCTTCCCGGCCCACGAAGTCACCGGCGTTGGGCGGCAGGGTGTCTGGCTGAGATGCAGAACCCAGACCCTGGTCAGCCAGAGTGACGGCGAGCCGCGGATCGCGGCGCAGGATGCGCTGGTGCAATTCAGACAGCATCGACCCCGGTTCGGTGCCCAACTCGCCGATCAGGCGGGTACGGGTGTCCCGGTAGAGACCGAGAGCATCACTGGGCCGGCCGCTCTGGTAGAGGGCCTTCATCTGGGCCGCGATCACCGCCTCGTCTAGCGGGTGCTGAGCCAGCAACTCGCCCAGCTCGCCCACATGGCCCGCATGTAGGCCTGCCGCGAACTCCAGGTCAATCCGCTGCAGGATGGCTGCGCGGCGCTCCTCCTCCAAGCTGCCGCGCATCCGCACCGCATAGTCGCAGACTAGCCCGGCCAGGGCCTGACCGTGCCAGAGCTTGTCCGCATCGCGTAGCAGCGAAGCCCCATGCTCGGGGTCTCCGGATTCGGCCAGCGCGGCCGCCTGACGGCAGAGCCTGCGGAACTGATACAGGTCGATGGTCTCGGGGTCGACGTTCAGCAGGTAGCCCTGGGCGCGGGCCACCAGGCAGGCGCGGTCGACTTGGGCATGCTGGAGTCTCCCTCTAAGCCTGGTGACATAAGCAGAAAGGTTCTCCCTCGCCTTGGCAGGCGGGCGTGTGTCCCACAACCGATCGATAAGCACCTCGGCCGGCACTATCGTGCGGGGCGATAACAGCAGGATCGCCAAGACGCCGCGCTCCCTGGCCGGCCCGAGATTATACTGCTTCCCCGCCGACCACAGCTCTATCGGCCCGAGCAGACGGAATTCCATGATCGTCCGCGTATTCTCCCATTTGCCGACGGTTGACACGTCGTACCAGAAATGCTACACGGCAACATTGGGTTCGGCCTATACCTGCCGGGAAGGTTCTTATGCAGATCTTTGAGAATATCCGGCAAATAATGACGAAAAGAGCATCCCGTCACCCGCTGCGGTGATGTCGCAGGGAGTCGGTCCTCCCCGATCCACCGGTCACCTGAGTTCTCGCGGCAGCAATACTGCGGTCTGGCGCGAACTTGATTATGAATTGGTACGGATTTCCTAAGCTGGGGGACGGGTAAAGGAACAGCACCTTGCGGGCCTGTCTGTCCGGTTTGAATATGTCAGTGCGTTCTTATAGCATTTCTTCCGGGACCCAGTTTGAGCGGGGCACTCGGCCCGCGTCCCGGCCGCATGCCAGCCAGGTCGGCGGCGGCCAGCCACCCGAGCCCGGCCGTCACCATGTCCAGCGCTTCGCCTGCCGACCGTGGCCCAGCCCCGGCCGGGCTGAGCCCCGGCCGGGGCTGGGCCCGTCCGCCGGGCTGAGCACTCCAGCCGGGCGCCTCGCCCGGCAGCCCGCGATGAATTGCCACATCCAGCCTGGCCGGTACACCAACCCCCGCGATGAATTGCCACATCCAGCCGGGAAAACCGGTGTGAATTCGGGAATCCATCGCGGCGCTGGACTGGCCCGAACCGATGAATTCGGGAACCCACCGCGCACCCGGCATCGCACCCAGCCTGCCGGACGCCGGGCTTCGGTGCACCCACGGACAGCGCTGGCCGGGCCCGCGCCGGCGGCCGGTGAGTCAGCGATCTCTTACCGGAATCAGGTCATCGCGTAGGACGCTGGCGTTGTAGGCCGGGTGACCGACGAAGCGGCGCGTCGTCAGCCAGTGACTTGTTCGCCAAAGATGCCCGGATCGGCGTTGTCGATGCCGATGACCAGCCCTCCACGCCGTCCTCGACGGCCTGACTCTCCCCGCGGTTCCGGCACAGTCAGGGCACTGCCGCCCGATAAGATGATCAAACGCCACATGTATGGCCGTACCAGATTCGACCGCTCCGCTACCGAGTCAACCTGAAGGCCTCAGAGGCGCTATCGATCACGAAATGTGCGCCGATTCCCGGATGCCGCCCGGCAGGCACGTATTGCTCCTACCATGATCCTTTCGGCCGGCGCGACCTCGCGCCCTTACACAGTGGAGATACGCGAGATGACCGTCGTCGCCCGTTTGATCGCCTCAGTGCTGCTCGGCGTGGTCCTGTTGACCTGTATCGCTGTGAGCTCGTCGCACGTGGAGGGATCCCGTGCCGGCGCGGCCTGCCCGCAAAGTCCGCCCAGCGCGGTCATCGCCAGGTGGCCAATGCCGAGCCAGTCACTCACCGTGCTGTTATCGCAGTTGTTTCACTTGCTCGCGGCACTTCTTCCAGGTCATCGGGGCGTTTCCAAGTATGCGTGGGCACGGCGCCTACCATGCTTCGATTGCCTGGCCGAAGATCCGGTCGCGACGGACAATCCGGCATAGGCCCGGCGGGTAAGGGCGAGAGTTCCCCGGACTTGCCTGGTGATATCAGGCCGCGTTCGCGCAGGAGACCCATTGGCGTGCCACTGGGTCGAGTAAGAGACCGCGAACTCGGCTGCAAGAACGCGCTCGCCGTGCGCATCCCGGTCGTGACAGGCAACCCGGATGCGCTCGGCCAGGGCGTTGGCGACCTGGACATAGGTGGGCTCGGGGTTGCCCGGCGGGTCAATCTCCGTCATATCTTCATCATAGTGCACGTGGAGCTTTCAGAGCTTTGAGTTCGAGTTTTGACAACGGATGTTCTACCACGACCTGTCCGTCAAACTCGATCAGCACCGGAGGGCGCGCCTCAGAACCGCCGTTGGTTGCCACCGCAGGGCGGTGGAACCGCGAGAGGGTCATCTGCGGGGCAAGCGACGACACCGGTCAGGAATCGAGAAGCGTCGCTCGCCGCACCGCACCTAGCCTGGCTGCATGGAGATCACGGCCAGCATCCAGGAGGTACGCAATGGGTGAGAGAACGTCCGCACGGAGGACTTCCGGTACGTCGGCGATCCGCTTTGCAGCGCAAGTGCAGAGAACTGATGACTCAACCATACTGAGGTTGCCCGATGATGCGAGCGCCAAGCTGCCCTCCCGCGGCCAGGTCGCGGTCAAGGGAGTGCTGAACGGACACGCCTTTCAGACGGTTCTAGAGCCGGACGGCAGACGGGGTCATTGGCTAAAAGTCGACAAGAAGTTGCGGCAGGCCCTGGCCCTCAATGAGGGAGATACCGTGGCACTCACGCTGGCCCGGCGCTGCTACCAGGCCGCGCTGGTTATCAGCACGCGGGTTCGTCTGCGGGGGCGTGCCTTCCTGGCCGCGGCGGCGGCCGGTGCCCGCCCTGGTGACCGCGTGAGCTCCTGGCCCGGTCCGGCGTAAAGACCGCGGAGCAGCGCGGGCCCCTGACTGCTGCCAGACTCCGGCAGCCCCGAACAGCGTGGGACCCTGGCTGCCGTTATGGCGACAGCGCGGGCCCCTAGCTGCTGCCGGGCTCCCGGCGGACGCCCATCACAACAGAGCGGCCCGGGTTGGGAACCTGCGACTTATTGAAAGACGGGCACCCCTGGCAGCATCATTGGGCCGGCGATGTCGTTGGCTCCCGGATTTGCGGTGGTTCGGGGCAGGCGGCCCGTCGGCCGGGACGTGCTGGCCTGGGGGTATCGGGTCTAGCCGTAGGCCCGTGCCGGTAGCGCGCTATAGCTATCGACGCCCGTGAATCGCTGGCCGCCGACGCCGACAGCGATCGGTCCAGCAGTTCGCGGGCGCGCGTCACCACACCGGTGGCCTGAGCCACATGCGCCGCGAAGGTCAGAGCGGTCAGCGAAGGCTCGAACCCTCAGCGTCGCCGGACCCGATCGGCCGATCACGTCAGCGAACTTTGCTGGGATTCCAGCCGCCGCCGCGCCGCCGCCTGCTACCGCGTATTCCCGTGGCGCCGCTTGGCTGGCTCTAGCTTGCGCCGACGGTTGCTCTTGGCCACGAGATTGCTGGTCGTAAATTTCGGATAAAGGCGGGGTCAATCCGGAGCGGAACCGAGGTTGCTCGGTGACCCAGACCGGATTGGCTGCGCCAACCATCCGGAGGGCGAGCCGGGACTAAGTGTCGGCCACCTGGTCCGGACTGAACGGGCCGTCCGGCGCGGCCACAGATGGTCACGATCATGAAAATGGCCAGCGCGCTAGGGCGGCACTCACGGGCTGCTGAGCAGGAGTTCGTTCCTCATGTCCTGGCCGATGGCCAAGGTCGTGCGACCACCGGGCACGTGGGCCATCCAAGTCACTTCATATTGGCCGGCGATACCGGCCGGGTCGGCTGACCGCGTCCACTTCCCTGCCGCGAAGTGCCAGATTTGTGCTGAAGTGTTGCCTAGGGCCTGCGTAGTCGACCAGAAGCCGCCGCTCCCGTCGGGGACGAGCGTCTGCATCGCGGTCGGGGTGCTGGTCCCGGTTAGATGCCACTTGCCGTCGGCCGTGTGCACGATTGCGCCCATGAAATTCGAGGCCAGTGAACCGGCAAACCATACTCCGTTGCTCTTGGTGACCACGACTCCCCCACCTGGCACGAAGCTCGAGAGTGTCGCTGGCACAGGTACGACCTTCCACTTCACGCCGTTCCAGCGCAGCACCGTGAACGAACCGGTGTCAGTCTCCGACATCATCGCCCAGATGTTCGATGGCGACGTCGCCGCGCCGGTCCAGATGCCGCCGAACGGCAGCCCGGCTGGGGTGACGTCGTGCCACCGACCGTGGCTGAAGTGGGCGATGTATGGTCCCTGTGACGCGAAGCAGTAGCAGCCGAAAGCCCACACGTTATCCGGACCGAAAGAAAGCACGGAAGTTATCCGCGGAGCGGATTGGGCGGACGGAAGGACGCCCGCCCTGGTCCAGCGCTTGCCGTTCCAATGCACGGCGCGATCAAGGGAGGTGACGTCGCCGAAGATCGGGCCAAGGGCCCACACGTCGTCTGGTGAGCTGCCCCCGACAGCCTGCAACTCGTTGATCCAGCCGCCCGGAGCACTACCGTCCATCCAGCCTGGCAGGCCGATCGTCAGCCAGTGGCCATCGTGCCAGTGCCGCATCTTCGGTCTGGCCCAGTAGCCGACAAGGTTGTGGCCCTGCGTGCCGACGGCCCAGGCGTCATGCGGCCCTACGGCCTCTACGTCGTTGAACCAGAAGCCGTTCGAGAACTCCTGCGGTGGCTGCGCTAGGTCCGCCGTTAGCCTGCCGTCGATTCGCCATGAATTGACCGACGCGTGCGCCGGGAGTGCAACGGACGCCGCGAGCAGACCGCATGCGACGCCGACGCTAGTGGTAAAGATCCGTATAGCGTGCATTTGGTGGCCTTTCGGGCATTCAGGCTTTTGAGACATTACCCGATTATGCGTCTTGTCATGATCTTATGGGCATGCTAACTATGTGAGGGTGAGGGTGGCTAGAGCCATGGACTTGAAATCGGTCGCCGCTATAGTCGTGTGCGTCCTGACAACGTGCTCGGCCGCGATCTCGGCGCCTGCCTCATTTGCGTCGGTAGGCTCTTCGGCCGGCGTGGATCGCTCCCAGCTCACGGGGCTGGCGAGTGACCCGCTGCGGTTGACTGCGTTGAAGTTCAGCCAGAGCACCGTCGACGCCAGCACGGGCACAGCGAAAGTAAATCTGACATGGACAATTACCGATAGCGCAAGAAAAGCCACTGACATAAGCGGCACCGTTCTTCTCGGGGTCCCCGGACAAAAGCCCGGCACGTTCCGCAGTGCCACCTTCGCGATCGGCTTCCACCTGCACGGCAAGGCGCGGGTCACCGGGTCGGGCACCCCGAGGAAGTCGAACTATAAGTTCATCTTCCACGTGCCGCAGTACGCGCAGGTCAGCCCGGCTGGCTGGCAAGTTTCCCAGGTAACCGTCCGTGACAACGTGGGCAGCAAGCTTAACCTGACCCTCGCGGGGCTCAAATCGTTCGGCGCCGTGCTGAAGGCCACCGAGTTGGTGGACACCAGGCGGCCTAGCTACCGAAGCCTGGTGAACCCGGTACGGCCGTATCTTTACGTCGGCCAGCAACCTGGAGTAATGACGTACCAGTTCGAGGTTTTCGACAGCGGTGCCGGCTTCGGCCAGGGCAGCATCGTGGTGAGCGGGCCCGGTCGGCGTGTTATCACGACGAATTTCGCTAATGAACCTGACCCGTTTTCGACCGGCTTCCAATGCGGCGACAGCGATAACGGCACCCCTCGAGATATGCAGTGTGCGATCCCGGTCACTTTTCCTGCAGGCACCCCGGCCGGCACCTGGGTGGTGTCCAGCCTGCGACTTACCGACCTTGCGGGCAACACCGCCACGTTCAGCAAGCTCAACGCGGTGCCGATCACCGTCACCTCAGATCAGGTGATGAGGGCAAGCCATTTCAAGCTGACGCCCGATCCCGTCAATGACTGGTCCACGCTCCACCCGAGCTACCCGGTCCATTTGTCGGCGCGGGTGACGGGCGCCGCGCGAGGCGTCCCGAAGGTCTTCGTCGACTTGAGCAGCTCGTGCAGCCAGACGGCTACAGTGCCGAAAGTCAGCGGCGCCACGATTACCGTGCCGTTGAGCGTTCCCCAAGGGACCCCCATCTGCCAGATCACTGGGATAGCGGTGGTGGACGGCGCCGGCCGGGTAGCGCTTTACGGCTCCGAGTATGGCGCTCCCGACCCGTTTCTGCTGATCAAACAGGTTCCCGACACGAAACCGCCGACGGCGACCAGCGTGGCGATCAGCCCAACGACTCTCCCATCGAGCCAGACCTCAGGCACGTTTTTGCAGGTCTTCGTGTCGGTCGATACTCCGGCGGCGCCGGTGACTAACATGACCATCAACGTGTACAACTCGACTGGTAACGTCGTCGCCTCCGGGAGCGGCCCCATTTCGGCTGAATACCAGGGCGAGGTAATCGGGCTTGTTACCTTGCCGAGCCTTCCCGCAGGAAGCTACGCCATCGGTTTCACGATCACCGACGCGGGCTCGCTCAGCACCTCCTACGGCCCGGGAGCGAACCCGATGCCAGGCGGGCCGCTGTCATTGGTCGTGACGGCCGGATAGCGGAGTTTCGCCGGGGCGGTCAGCCCGGTCAGCCCACCAGCGTTCGCCAGGCCTTGCCGTTCCAGTGCAGGACAAGCGCGTTATCGATCTCCTCGCCGCCGCAGAACTGCACGCAGTCGTAGCCGACCGCCCACGCGTCGCCTACGGATGCGGTGCTGACCCCGTACAGGAAATTGAAGACCGGGCTGAGGCTCGGGCTCCGCACCTTGGTCCACGTGCTTCCGGCTAGCCGGGCGGCTAGCGTGTCGTAGGGCGCCGTGCTACGGGCGGTCGTCCCGACGGCCCATGGGGAGGATTTGCCAGCCGCCGACACGGCGTTGAACTGGTCGAAGCCACCCGGATTGGGGCTAGGGACCTGCGACCAAGACTGGCCGTTCCACTTCAAGATCAGGGTGCTCCACGTGTTCACGGCACACGGCATCGAATCGATGGAGCAGTAGTCGCCTACCGCCCACGCCAGTCGCGCCGAGGCGAAGCTCACCGAGGTGAGCTGGCTGGCCTCCGCGCTCGGATCTGGGCTCGGAACCTGGGACCAGGTGCTGCCGTTCCAGTGGAGTATCAGCGTCTGGCCTTCCGGCGAGGTATCGGTGTCGAATGTTCCCACCGCCCACACGTTCTTAGCGGAGACCGCGCTAACGCCGCTGAGTTCGCTTCCGGTCCACTCGCTGTTGGTCGGACTGGGTACCGACACCCACTTATGACCGTTCCAGTGCGCTATCAGGCTCCCATTGGGGCCAGAGCCGACCGCCCAGGCATCGCTTGCCGACACGACGCTCACGCCGGCCAGGGTTCCCTGGCCTGGGCTGTTGGCCAGCGACCAGCGATGGCCATCCCAGTGCTCGATCAGAGCATTGAAGGCGAAGGAGCCCGGAGTCGCGTACGCCCCAACGGCCCAGACGTCGCTGGCGGTGCCGGCGGCGACCGCGCTAAGCGTGTTATAGCCCTGCAGCGACACGTTCGGACTGGCGACTGGAGACCAACTGGCCCCGTTCCAGTGCACGATAAACGACCGGGCAATCATGACCTCTTCGCCCGCGCCGCAAAAGCTTACGCAGTCACGTCCGACCGCCCAGGCGTTGGTGCGTGAGAGGGCAGCCACCCCATACAGCTGATCTTGCAGCCCCCATCGCTGCGCTGGCGAGCGGACGGCACCTGAAGCTGGCTGCGGTACCGCCTGGACCAACGTCAGGGTTAGAGCGATGACGCCCCATGTGCAACTAGCAATGCGCCCCACGGCATTCTCGATTCGTTGCCGGACTGGCTCCGTAAGCAAAACTATATCCGGGCGAATTCCAGTTTGGTAGAGACGGGTTTAGCTCAGCAGAATGAGAGCCGCTCGATGGCCCCGACGACAATCGCCAGTTATGGCGGACGGAAGTGCGAGCCGTACTTTATGGCGGCCGCTACGGCCGTTCAGCCTGACCTTGTAGTCGTCCTCCATCATGCCTGCTCGCCCAATCGCACCCGCGATGAGTTTGCGTTCCGCGCCTCGTCTAGCTTGGTGAACTAGGTGCAGGCGCTGGCCGTGACGCGAAGCCAGCGCCGTGCCGCGACGATTGAGAGAAGGAGAGATGGTGCGCCACCTGCCCGCCGAACCACTGGCTGCCTCCGAGCTGCCGCCCGCCACCAGCCGCGACGACTATGATGCCGCCCGCGCCAGGCTGCTCCTCAGGGAGAAGGCACACACCCGCGCAGGCGACGCGATCGCGGCCGCGCGCCGCCAGCTGCCGATGACCGAAATCCCCGCGTCGGTCACCGTGGCCGGCGCGAATGGCGAGGTCCGGTTCGTGGACGTCTTCGAGGGGCGCCGGATGCTCGTCGCCTACTTCCACATGTGGCACGACGGCGAGCCGTGGGAAAAGCAGTGCATCGGCTGCACCTACTTCGCATCCCAGGTACAAGGCCCGCTCGCGCACCTGCACGCCCGCGACGTGACCCTGGCGTACCTGTGCGAGGGCAGCTACCAGGAGAGCAGGCCGTACGCGGACTTCATGGGCTACACGGCACCGTGGTACTCGGCCCGCGAATCCGGGCCTGGGCTGCTGGCCGACCGGGACTTCGGCTGGCTCGGCTGCTACGTCCGTGACGATCACGACCGCGTATACGAGACCTACTGGACGACTGACCGCGGCAACGAGGCCGGCTTCTGGTCCTACGGCCTGCTCGACCGCACCGTGTTCGGGCGCCAGGAACCGTGGGAAGACTCCCCCGACGGCTGGCCTACGATTCCGGCCGGTCAGCACCAGTGGCGCGCCGACGGGCGCCCGCTCGCCCAATGGGACGTCACCGACGAACCTGTTGCGTAGCCGCCGGATTGCGCCGACGAGGCGGGAAAGACGGCCGCCAGGGCTCTTGACCAGATGTCCACGCCGATTTACGATAACGCTGTTATGCCATCCCCGGGGGGTCCGAGTCCAGGAGCAATGCCCATGCCGCACATCAGCCTAGACAATGAGGCGCCTGGCATCCTTTCCTTGTTCGAGTACCGGCCAGAAACAGCAAAGCCGCTGTGCGAACTCGCTGACATACTGCTCCGCGGCCCGAGCACGCTGAGCCGCGGCGAGCGGGAACTGATCGCCTCCTATGTTTCGTCACTGAACGGCTGCAGCTTCTGCGCGGACTCCCACGCGGCGTTCGCGGCCGCTCAGCTGCCTGGCGGCATGATCCTGGTCGATCAGGTCCAGACAGATCCCGATGCGGCCCCGGTCGGCCCGAGGCTCAGGGAGCTGCTGCGAATCGCGGGCGCGGTCCAGCGCGGCGGGCAGGACGTATCTGGGCAGGATATCGCGGCCGCTCGCGAGGCAGGCGCCACGGACCTGGAGATCCATGACACGGTACTCATCGCGGCGGCGTTCTGCATGTTAACCGGTACGTCGACGGGCTCGCCACGACGCTGCCTGAAAGCCCGGCGGGGTACGCGGTGTTCGCGGACGTCATCGTCAGATCAGGGTACGTGGCTAGTCTCCCCCAGGCGAGAAGCCCTGCTCGACAAGCGACGTAACCTCGCAAGGGTGAGCCCGCGACCCCTCAACCCAGACAACCGGACCGCGCTGATCGACGCCGCCGCCAGGCTGGTAGCCGAAGCCGGCCCTCGCGGCCTAACGGCGCGACGGCTCGCTGCGGAGGCAGGCACCTCGACGATGGCCGTGTACACACACTTCGGCAGCATGAGCGCGATCGTCGGCGAGATCGTGCATGACGGCTTCGCCCGCCTCCAGCACCTGTTCAATAGGGTCGAGCCGACGGACGACCCGGTCGCTGACATGGCGCTGGTGGGCCGGGTGTACCGGTACAACGCGGTCACTAACCAGCATGTCTTCGAGGTCATGTTCGGCGGATCGTCGCTGGCGGGTTTCGCGCTCACCGAGGAAGACCGGCAGCACGGCCGGTACACCCTTACGCCGGTGGCGGATTGCGCGGGCCGCTGTGTCGCGGCCGGGCGCTTTCGGCCCGATGACCCCGCGCTCCTAGCGCATCACATGTGGCTCGGCGTGCACGGAACGGTGATTCTCGAACTGGGCGGCTACCTCATCAAGCCGTACGACGCTGACTGCTGCCTGGACACGCAACTGGTCAGCCTCATGGTCGGCGCCGGCGATGAGCCAGCCCGTGCAAAGGAATCGGTCGCGAGCTCCGCGCGCCGCTTCGGCAGCACCTTCCTCCGATCTTGAGCACGACAACATGCCGTTCATCAACGATCCGGACGAGTACCAGCAACTGCGGCTCCACCTCGGCCTGCCCGACAGTACCCTCTAGCGGTCTTCATCGAGACCCCGATCCATTCGGTGTCCTCAACGGCCTGGGCATGCTTCTCGCCGTAGATCTCGGCCAGCGTGTGCACGATCAGGCCCGCCTCGCACTTGGATTGACGATACGGCGAACCAGCGGGGCGGGCCCGGCCTGACGGCGCGTCCAGTCCTTGAGCGTCGTACGCGGCAGACCCAGGTGATGTGCCGCCTCATCAATCGTGAAAAGCGGCATGGTGAACCGTCTGTCATCTACCACCGGCAAACCTCCTCCTCGGTCAGTCGGGCAGCGGCGCTCGACGGGATGCGGATAGTAAACACTGCGGCCATGATGATCAGCAGTTGATTTCGCCGTCCTCGCCAGTCGCCCAGCGTTGGGATCAAAGACACGCCTGGGCCTACCGCCCAGAGACGACACCAAACCGCTCAGAATAAGGGGCAAACGCCGCCACTAGGCCTGCGTGGGCAGGTGTGAACGTCGCGCCCGTATCGGGCGTAGAAGCAATTTGGAGTCAAGCTGTATTTCGCCGATCCCGCGAGGAGTGACATGCCACTGTTCCGACACCGCCGCTTGAACGTGCCGCCGAGGGCTCCGCGACAGGCGAGGGTCCTGGTAGCTGCACTCGGCCTCGCCACGCTGTTCGCCGTGCTCGCCTTCGGCGGAAGCGGCGTGAGCACAGCAAGCGTGGCGACGGCATGCATCAGCTCCGGGTCAGACGCCGCTATCCAGGCGGCGCTCACTGGTCCGGGCGCAGTGGCCAGCCTGTGCCCTCATTCGGTATTCAGGCTCAGCAACACGGTTACCTTCACGGCACCCCACCAGGTGATCCAGACGCGAGGCCTGCCGGTCGGCTCCGCCCGGGCAAAGCTGGAAATCGTCAGCAGCAACCTGACGGTCGCCATCGCCGGCCCGAATGAGTCGTACGTGACGATCCGGAATATCCAGGTCAGCGGCGAGCGGGGGCGGCTCGGCTACGTCGGCCCTCCGCCAGCCGGCGGAGCCCTGATTGAGATGGGCGGCAACGCCACTGGCCAGACCATCGAGCACGTGTACGCTCACGACCCGCGGTCCTGGTCGACGTTGCATCTGCACGAGGGGGGAAGCAAGTTCCCGCCGGGGTGCGAGCACGCACGGATCCTCGACAACACCATCGGCCCGGCCGGCTTTCCCGCCGGTCGCTGGGCCGACGGGATCTCGATGGCGTGCGGTCACACGCTAGTCGAGGGAAACAAGATCATCGATGCGACCGACGGCGCGATCGTCGTGTACGGCGGGGACGGGTCGATGGTACGGGACAACACGATCATCGCCGCCACCCGGACGCTGCTCGGCGGCATCAACCTGGTGGATCCCCACTTCGATTACCAGGGCACCACGGTGACGCATAACATCATCGACGCCAAAGGCGCGCTCATCAAGGTCGGCATCGGCGAGGGAAACGTCTGGTTCTGCTACATCCACTACTCCACCGAGTCAGGCGCCACCGTGACCGCGAACATCGTCGAGGGCAAGCACATGGGCTATGGCTTCCCTGTCAGCGAGGTGCATGACTGGCGGGTCTCCGGCAATATCGACAGATCCACGCATGTCGGATACATCGCAGCCCATATCCCATGCAGCAGCACGCGGAACTCCCTGCCGGCCGGGTTCCAGGTCCAGTCAGCAACCGACAGCACGCTGCAGCGCAATTTCGCCCGGCACCAGCACCTCACGTACCTGCTCGGCCTTTCGGTTCGCCCGCCGATCATCAGTCTCCGGGCGCACGCGACGGGAGAGTACGTATCCGCTAACGCCGCGGGCACCAAGCCCCTGATCGCGAACAGGACCAGCATCGGCCCCTGGGAGCAGTATCACGTGAAGTATCTCAGGCACGGCTATATACAGCTGCGCGCGGAAGCTAACAACCGGTGGGTGACCGCCCCTCATGGCGGAGGCCGGCTGCTGATCGCGAGCAGCGCCACGGTCGGCCGGGCCCAGACATTCAAGCTGATCCGCCACCGGGACGGCTCTGTCAGCTTGCTGTCCCTGACCGACAACAAGTACGTGACCGTGCTGCACGACGGGAACCTGATTGCCCGCGCCACGGCCGTTCACAAGGCTCAGGAATTCGACCTCCTGGGCAGGTGCCTGAAAACGGAGGCTTGCCCGGCGTGAGGCAAAGAGCGGCCGGCTGCAACGCCGCGCGCAGCCGGGCTTGCCGGGCTCGGCGCGATCGCCGACCCCGCAAGGCCGGGCGCCCCGCGCAACACCTACGCAGCGGCCACTGGCGGCCAGTCGCTCACCGGGGGCGTGCACGCCCCCGGAAGCCTGACCATCCCGCTGCTCAACTTCGACAAGTCCGACTCTTAGCCGGCATCCCTCTGATCCAGCCGGGCCTCGGGCAGGACCGGTTCGAAAAGCTCGACCAGGTTGCCCGAGGGATCCTCGGCCAGGATCTGCTTGCCGCCCACCCCGGCGACGATCTCGTTGCGGAACTTGACTCCTTTGTCCCGCAGCGCCGCGACCGTCCCCTGGATATCGACCACCTCGATCGCGAACCGGTTCCAGCCCCCGGGCTGCGGGATGCTGCCGTCGGGCATAGCCTGACCACCGCCAGGGCCGCCGCCTGGTGCGCTCAGCACCAGCCGCAGGTCCCCTCTCGACAGCATGGCGAAGGCCGGAGCCGGGTGCATGACCTCGGCGAAGCCAAAGTTATCTCGGTAGAACACGATCGCCGCATCAACGTCGCTGACTATGTACCGGACGCTCACCGTTGCCATGAAAGTCCTCCTCTCTGCCGACACCTCCACCATTTCATGCGCGCTGGAAGCGCCGTCCGCCGCGCGAGCGCCAAGCGGAGTCGCGCCTCCAGACAGGCGGGCTATTGGGTTCGGCAGACGAATGCACCGGGCGGGATTACCCCGCTGGTTGCCCGGGCCCTATCGTGACCGCCCTGTGCTATTTGTTGGTATCTCCTGCGTATGCAGCTAGGCGATCCAGGCACGCGGTCCAGCCGGCGGCGTGCTCGGTTCTCGAGCGCTCGCTGGGAATCCGCGCGTGCTCGACCGTGACTTCTGTGCCGCCTTCGCGGGGGGTGAAGGTGATGGTCACGAGTTCGGCCTGGTCGGGTCCTGGCTGGACCTGCCAGGTGTAGGAGAGCTTGCGCGGCGGGTCGATGACGGTGAACCGGCCCGAGATCGTGACCGTGGAGCCGTCCGCGAGTACGTTGCCGATGAGGTAGCGGCCGCCGACGACCGGCTCGACGGTGGCATGGGTGCAGCAGCCGCCGGGCGGCCCCCACCATTTCCGCAGGTGCTCAGGTGTGGTCCAGGCCTCGAATAGGCGCTCTGGACGGGCCGGTATCAACCTCGTGATGACGAGCCGTCGTCCGTCAGTGCTGGTAATGACAGATCCTCGCTCACGTAGTCGGCCAGGGAGTCCAGCGCATGCTCCCAGAACGCCCGGTAGCGGGCGATCCAGTCGTCGGCCGTGCGCATGGCGGCAGCGTCCAGAGCGCACCGGTGGACCCGACCGTCGATCTCGCGCCTGATCAGCCCGGCGCGCTCAAGGACCCGCACGTGCTTGGAGACGGCTGGCAGAGACATGTCGTGCGGCCTGGCCAGCTCGGTAATCGACGCAGGCGCCGTCGTCAGCTGCGCGAGCAGCCGCCGGCGGGTGCGGTCGGCGAGCGCCCCGAAGACAAGATCGAGGCGCTCGTCGGCAGACGCGGTCATCTCGGCCGTTTCATGTTCAGGCGCGGGCCCGGCATGCAATCATTAAACCATATGGTTTTCTTTCAGGCGGTGGAACTCACCCTCCAGCGCACGGCGAACTGCCGGGAGACAGCATGACCACGCGCATCCACCAGGAACAGACCTTCGCCGCGTCACCCGCCGACATCTTCGCCGCGCTGACGCAGTCTGCCGAGTTCGCCGCGATGACCGGCGCCCCGGCGCAGATCGACCCGGCCCCAGGAGGCGAGTTCTCCCTGTTCGGCGGCGCGATTTGCGGCCGGAACATCGAATGCATTCCGGGCATCAGGCTTGTCCAGGCCTGGCGCGCCAGTAACTGGGAAGAAGGCGTTTACTCAGTGGTCCGATTCGAAATGGCGCCCGAAGCCGCCAGGACAAAGGTAATCCTGGACCACGCGGGCTTCCCCGACGGTACCGGCCAGCATCTCGACGCGGGCTGGCACCCGAATTACTGGGAACCCCTCACCCGCCAGTTCCCGTAATGGGCGGGCCGAACCCTACGGACATCGCAGGACGTTGACCAGCGATGCGCGCCCTAAGCTTAGAACCAGGCACCACCGGCACCAGGCCACGCGGCAAGGCCGAATCCCTGCAGCGTCTGGATGAGTCGCTGCACCAATTGCAGGCGCTGATACCACGCGTTACTTGCGCGCCGGGCGCGGGTTCTGGTCACCAGACTGCGCCACCGCTTGACCTCGAATTCGTCGTAATCAGGCGGCTTGGGAGGCAGGTTGCCTGAGGTTATGAACGTCAGGATAGCTTGCCGCATCGCGTCCAGGTTATTGAGCATGACCACCAGGTTGGCTGGGCCATTGAAGAAAACAAATCCCATCAGGAAAGCTGTCGGCGCGCCGGTCCATAGAGCGACCATAGCTTGCGCTTGCTGAACGGCCTGACGGGCGGCATTAAACTCGGCGTGGTAGGCACAGGCCATTTTAATTTCCTCTCTTAGCTGTTAGAAGCGTTACCGCTGGCGAAGCTACGATTGCTCAACTTGCCCGACATCGTCGGCCGGGTCGCCAGGCAGTTTCTCTTCAGAGATACCGAAGAACTCGGCGAGCGCACCGTTCTTCGCCGCTTCCATCATCTGCCCGACCAGCTCAACCAGCTCGGCATCGAGCGTGACTGCTTCGGGTTCCTCGGCGGGCTCCTCGTCACCTTCTGCCTCCTCGGAGACGCCGAAGTACTCGGCGAGCCTCCCCTGCTTCGAGGCCTCCATCATCCCCGCCACCAGCTCTACCAGCTCGGCATCGAGCATGGCTTCGGGTGGCCTTTGCTCAGTCTGCTGCCCAGCACCTTGCATCGCAGGGAACGCGTCCGCGCTGACTATCCAGCCTTTCGATTCACCGGTTGGCGCTTCGGCGCTGTTGATATACATCCACACGCCTTCTAGGTGGTCGTATCCCTGCCACCAGCCCGGGTAGTCTTCGCCTACCGGCGTGATTTCGTCGTCATTGAACCTTTGCGCCGGCTCGCCGGAGTCGACATCGCTTTCGGCTTCACCAACGTAACCTTCAGCCTGGTCGTCTTCGACCTCGTCGACGCCGGGTGACTCGGCGCGTACGGCCCAGTCTCTGAGAAGCGTTTGCAGCCACGCGGAAATCGCGTCGCTGGTCTGCATTTCGCTCGCTTCGCCGATGAGCATCCAGAATTGCTGGTCTTGCTGGTAGGTGAGCCATCCGTTGCCTTCCGCGGAGAAGGCTTCTTCGAACGCTGGGTCATTGTCGTTGGTCAGCCAGGACATATCGTTATGCGGAAAATACTCCGCGAGTTGCTCAGTCAGGTAACTGTATCCAGAAAGCTGGAGCATTTTCTTGGCCTTGAGCACCTGGTTTATTTCAACAGCCATCTCGATAGCGCTCCTTGTGATGACGCCTTTCCGGCTCCCCAGCATAACGGACCCCCTTATGGTCAATCCACCGCGAAAAGCGCGCATAGTGGCGCACCAATTGGTGCGCAAAAGCGCAACCGACCAGGCACGCCCAGCATCAGGGCCGACGGCGGCATGCTCCAGCCGCCACCGGGGTCAGACGGTCCCGGACACGTGGTCTTCGCGCTAGACCGCGGCTAGGCAGGTCCCTGCCTGAGTGGTTAATATGTGCGTTTTGGGGGTTGTCGCCCTGGCAGTGACCGTGGCGGAATAGCGACAGCATCGGCGGGCCCCGGGAGGACGATAGGCGCTGACCAGCTTGGCCGGGGTCCGTCCTCCGCGAACCGCCGCACCCGTACTCATCGCCGCCGCTAGGGCCCAAGCCGCCCGGTTCAGCAGCCGCTGCGTCCGGTCCGGCAACCGGTCGCCGGCGAACCGCGCGATCGTCCACCCCTTACGCCGCGGTAGGTCGCTCATCAGCGCCGTCACGTACTTGCCCGCCTGCAGCCACGACCCGGTCCGACGGAACGTCGGCCGGATCGCCTCCATCAGTTCAGCCCGTTTCCGGGCGACCATCCTTACCACTTAGCCTAAAAGGATCTTGAAGATCCGCGACGTCGTCCCGGCGTTGCCGCTCAGCCCCGATTCCAACAGCAACGTCGGCCCGGAGCTGCTGCTCCAACGACAACGCAGGGCCGACGTAGTTGCCGGGAAGAGCGTCCTAGCAGCGACGTCGGCCCGGAGCTGCTGCTCCGGTGCCGCTCCCGGCCGCGGGCCGTCTTCCCGGAGCTGACCCGCTGCCGGACCGGGCCCCGGGCAAACGGTCACCTCCGGTTGCCTGCGAGCACGAACAGGCAGGTCACAGGCATGATCAAAATACGCTTAAGTGGCATTTCCCTCAGACCAGACCAGTCGGCACCGGTCACGCGCAGAGGGCGGTGGATGCGTCAGCCGTCGCTCATTGCCTTAGCCTCATACTTCTCCAGGCTCGGACCGGACAGCGCCTGGCCCTCATCGTCGTAGAGACGCCAGGCGGGCATCCGGATTGCTCTGTCGTTACTAGCGGGATCGATAAGCAACTGGGTGCGCCGCAGTTGCAGGCGGAGATGCCGCTCAGGGCTGTCGGCGTCGGCTGTTGCCGAGCGGTCCAGCAAAACGGCTGTCGATTTGCGGTCGACCTTGCCTACCAAGTCGGCGTAATGGCCGTTGGCCTTAGCTGAGAGCTGGACCTGTGAATCCGGCTGGCGGCTCACTCGCTCGTATAGGAGTTGCAGCAATGGGTCGCCGTTCGGTGAAGGCTCGTTAGCGTGGGTGCTGGCCGCGGCCAGGTCGGCGCCAAGGCCGTCCCGGTGTTCCCAGAAGGGCTTGTCGCCAACGACGACCAAGTGCGCGCGGGCGCGGCTGATGGCCACGTTCCACAGGTTGCGGGCGGATTCGAGCCAGGCGATGGCGCTTCCGGACATCTGCGGGCTCGCCACCAGACTCAGGACGATGGCATCGCGCTCTCCGCCCTGGAAGGTGTGCGCCGTACCCACCCGGACCCGCGGCTCGTCGCGCCAGCGCCTGGCGATTAGGCTGGCTTGCGGCCTGAACGGGGTCACCACACCAACCGTGGCGTCCGAGGGCAGCTCTTGGAGCAAGTAACTCACGCACTCGTTTACCTTGACAGCCTCCGCCTGATTGACCCATGACCTTCCGTCCGGTGGCCGGGTTGACTGGCCGTTCACCTGCGCCCACGCGATCGCCGGCCGTCCGATCCGGTTTTGCTTTTGGGTGTCGGTGAGCACGGTGAGCCGACCGCCGTAGAACATGCGATTGACGACAGCAGCGATGAGCGGATGGCAGCGGTAGTGCTCGTCGAGCAGATGGTTGCGGCCGGCCGCCCGTTCCATAGCGTGGAAGGCCGAATGCCGCCGGTAGGCCAGCTGACGATCTTCCAGCCAGTCGGCGGCCAGTCCGGCGGCCTTCCGTTTGGCAGCCTCTTTTTCGAGGCTGATCTCGGCGATGTGGGTGAGCTGCATCGGGTCGCCGATGATCAGTGCACGCTTGGCACGGAACAGGAGCGGCAGCGCCTGCGGGATCGAGCACTGGCTGGCCTCGTCGATGACGACGAGATCGAACAATCCCGGTTCCGTGGGGAAACGGCGAACCGACAGGCTTGTCACAGCCCAGCCGCGCACCGCTTCCGGTACCACCTGCTTGATGATGGCCCAGTCCTGGCGGCCGGATTGTTTTGCCTGGATCAGCCGGTCGATCAGGGACTGCCCGGACCGGGCGGCGGTGCGCACGGCTGCGTCGGCCAGCACGCGTGACGCTTTCTGGACAGCTTGCTCCGCCCCGCCTAGCTTGGCCGTTAGGTCGGCATCCTTCCCGGTCTGAGCCTCCTGCTGGCGCATCAGCATCCACTGCGGCTCGGTCATCGCGGCCTGGACCACTATCCGGCAGCCGTCAGCGGTCAGCTCGCCTGGCAGGTCCAAGGCCCGCTGCAGCCGCTGCCGTCGCCAGCCGGCGAAAATCTTCGCATCCGCGCATCGCTGGGCACGCTGCTGCCACCGGGCGGCGCCGCTACCGAAGTGGCTGGCCAGGTCCGCTGTGGTCCATGACAGCTCGCTAGCCAGCTTCTCCCGCAGTTCGCCGACCGCCCGCAGGTCTCGCTCCAGCCTGGCGAGCCCGCCAATCTTGGCCGTGACGTCCGCCAATTGCCGGGTCGCGACGGTCAGTTCAGCGTCGGCGGTAGTCACGTTGATGGCGGGCGGTTCAGACTGCAGCAGGGCCATCAGTTCCCTGATCTCGTTCTCCTCGTAGTCAATCACGCCTGAGCGTCTGCCGGTGCGTACCAGCATCCCCGGCACCAGTCGCTGGCACCGTCGCCAGACCTCATCCACTGCGGTGTTGTTGGTCGAGGCGACCAGCACGCTGCATCCCCGTGCCACCGCCGTCGCCGTCAAGTTGGCGACGAGCTGACTCTTCCCGCTACCGGGCGGTCCGGTGGCCACGGTGAGCGCCGCCGTCATGGCGGAAGCGATCACCGCGTGCTGTGCCTCATTACAAGGAAGCGGCGTGACCAGTGGCTGGGAGGCCGACGCCGCTGAGGCTGGTGACAGGGGCGGCTCCGCCGACAGCACGGCGGCGAGGGAGGTGCCGGCGATCTGCCCGGGCCTCTGCCTGATGTGATCCAGGTCCTTGATCAGCTTTGCGATCGCTTCTTCCTTGCGCGAAACACGGAAGAGCACGGCGACATTACGTGCTCCGACGGCTGGGGTGCGCAGGTCAAGGGTCTGGCTCAGGTACTCGGGGCGCAGTTCCTCGACGACGGGCAGCTCGAACTCTTCCGCCAGCAGGTTGCGGATGTCCCTGACCATTTGCGCGTACATTCCGGCGTGCCAGGTGGCGACGTAGGTGGAGACCAGGTGCTGCGCCTGATCGTCCCCAAGGAACTCACGAGCCAGGCTGTGGTTGGGCTTCGCCGGTCCAAACGCTTCTACCCGCAGCTCGCTGACGTCTTCGTTCACGCTCACCTGGCGGACGAGTAGCGGAGCGAACTCTCCGTCCCTTAGTTTTTTGTCCTGGTACTCGTCGAGCAGAACCGCCGGGTATCCGGCCCAGAGTTCGTCCTCGGACTCGGCCGCCTCCCTCACCCATTTGACGGCCGCAGCCGGCAGCGTTAAGTAATGCTGGTCGCTCTCGCCCCCGGACAAGGCACGCTCGCGGCCCTCCAGATAGATAAACCGGCCACCGCTGCCGCCCGCGCGCAGCAACGGGATGTCGAGGGTCTCCGAGCGCAGGCACTCCTGGTAGTACTCAAGCAGCCGCGCCCACTGTTGCTCCCTGGTAGCAGGCGCGGTGGCGGCGGCCGGGGCCGTGGGCGGGCCACCAGTTGCCGCCGGTGCGGTGGGCACAGGCGCCAGCCGGATGGCCGCGCCGGCCATTACCGTGGCGACAACGATCTTCGAGCTGACGCCGACGGCCGAATAGACCGGCACCTGGGGCGATTGGAGTTCCTGGCTGCGGATGCGCTTGCTGACGTAGTGGAACAGGTCCTCGGCCGAGATTTGGCCGTCACCGTCGCTGTCGGCCTTGCCCGTCCGGAGAGCCTGGATGATCTCTCCAGTGAATACCGACGGGGCAGCCTCATCGGAAGGGCTAGGCGCGCCGCTGTAGGACGCCTCTCCTGGCCCTGATGACGACAGGACGAAGACCCCCGACTTTGCAGCGGAGCTGCGCGGGCACCCTTAACGTCGCGGGTACGCAGGCCAACCGCGTAACCGCCGCTCTCGCAAGCGTCGATGATCACGATCTTGCGGGCTGCCGGACACATTTCGAGTCGATCATTAACGAAACTCGCCGATACGCCAGAGTCAGCCGGCCGGTCAAACACGGTGTTTTTCGCGGCAAAGAAGAATTCTCCGGTACTGTGCCTCAGCCTGACACCATGGCCGCTGAAGTAAACGAGTGCCAGATCACCAGACCCGGCATCGTCGAGAAAATCCACGATAGCCTGGCGTATATCGCTCGCGGAGAGATCGGTCAACGGCGTGACCGTGTCGAAACCGCCGATGGCAGGGTGCTGGAGGACTTGCTTCAGTTGCCAGACGTCGGCGCGGCAGGAGGGCAACGGCGCGAAACGAACGTCGTCATAAGTCTCTATTCCTATCAGGAGCGCTTTCCGCGCGGACGGCGCCACGGTCATTCCTCCTTCTCGCCATGCAAGAACGCTTCGGCAAGGCGCTCCTGGTTCTCCGTCGTGGCCCAAGGAATTTCTATCGAGCGCTCACCCAGCGTCAGCCGAACGACCCGGTGCCTTTCCCGCTGCGCCCACGCTTGAATCGCCACCACCAGCACGCGGACACAACCCGAGGTACTCGCCGTCAGGAACACCCACAGGGAAGCCTCGCCGAGCGCGCCAGCGCCCTTCGTCCCTGCCCCTCCAAGGCCGGTCTCGGGCGCAAAGCGGACGTCGATGCCTTCGACCGTGCGAAGTTCTGTATATAGCGACCGGGCAAGCCGTTCGCGACGTAAGACGTCCCCCTCGGCGTGAATGGTCAACTCGGCCCGCACTCGTTCCACCATTGCCCAAATCTCCCAGATATCGCCGACAGCCGGCATCAACCGGTGCAGAACTGCGACGAAGATAGCACCACGCAGCCATAGGCGCGGCCAATAGACTCGGGGCCGCGACCTGCGGCGGTCATGTCACCTGGCCTTGTCCGCTCGCCGCGCTCGGCTTGCTCGCGGGCTTGTGCCACCGCCATGCCGCTTGCGGTGCCGGGTTCTGGTCGGTGCCGGCTGGCTCACGTTCGTGGCGGCCAGGCTATGCCTGCTTATCTTCTTCTATGGCTAGCCCGCTGGGGTTATGGCCGGATGGCGCGGGTTTTGACCCAGGTGCCGTTTTTCTGGGGTGACGAGGATCGCGGCGACGGTGTGGTTCTTGCGCTGGATGCTGTAGCCGCCGGCGACAGTGCAAGTGTCGGCCGAGAAGCACACGAGTCCGCCGAGATCGGCGACCTGGCCGGTGTTCAGGGCGGCGATGCCGGGAAACGGCCGGGCCGCTGCCCAGGTCCGGTTCTTCTCCGCGGCCATATAGGTGCCGGTGCCGGTGCAGCTGCCGTCCGGCCTGCACGACAGCGTGTCCAGGCTCGCGAACCTGGCCACGGCCGCGATGGCAGGGAACGTCTGCACCGGGCCCTCGTCTAGGGTGCCCAGGCATAAAATGCCGCGCAAGCGCACAGGACATGGCCCAGCTCGCGGGCTAGCGCACTGCTAGCCGAATCTGGCATCGTCCGGCGTCAGCCGTGTAGCGATGGTAACTGGATACTCGATGTCGTTACGCTGCCGCCGCATCCCGCGAACCGGTCGAAGGCTGCGCCGAACTGGCTGCGCACGGCGACCTCGACCACCTAGTGCCCACCTCGCGTCGTCGCGCGCAGCCCCTGCTGCGCGAGCAACGCGGTACAGGCAAAACGTGCAGCGTCATAAGCGAGAGTAAAAGCGCTGTCAGGGTCAGCATGAGCGGCGCCTGCCGCCGCGCTTACCGTGCGACGCCAGCCGCGTCGTCAATGACCGTGACGTACGGCCGGGACTTGATCTCCGTTATGAAAGGCTCAGTCGGATGACCCCACTGCGCGGAAGAGCAGACGGTCGGGTTAACCGGACGGCCCAGCCGCGACTCGGCACGTTCAGCCGCGCCGTACATAGCGATCCGATCCGGCGCACCCACCACCAGCACACCACGTCGTTCGGCGGCATGCCCCGCTGCCCTTGATACCGCGGGTGACGGCGCTCGGGCACGTGGCGTTCGTCCCGGCAGCCGAGTTCTGCTACAACGCGGCGCTCGACTACCTGCGGGCCGCGACGAGCCAGGTGAACAAGCACCCCGACGGCCGCGTGCCTCCTGGCTGTCGGCGGTGGAATCGGAGATCCGAGCCAATGCCGGGACGCACGCCGAGGCACGCGCGGCTATTGATCAGGCACAGGCGAAACTGGCCAATCCGGGTCTGCAGAAGGCCGTGTTCCTCGCCGACATCGCGAGCGTAGAGCTGGCGGGCGGGGACCCGGACCGGGCATGCGCGAGCGCGGGCGAGCCGCCGATTCGCTGTCCAGGGCTGGGTACGCGGTGGGCCTGGGCGGTTGCGGGAGTTCCGCCGCTCGGTGGAGAAGCGGGTGGATTCAACTCCGGTGCGGGCGCGCCCGCTACCGCGGCCTTCCGAAAACCCGCCTCGACCACGCATACATGGCCTGCGCGCTCAACCTCCTCCGCCTGCACGCATTCTGGACCGGAACGCCACTGGACCGGCGGCGAACCAGCCACCTGGCACGCCTCGAACTCAGCCTCGCCGCATGACCCGAAATAAGCCACCGGGATCGGCCGTGACCTGTACCCCGATGCGCGACCGTGCCTGGCCGCCGTGTGGCAGGCCGGGTATTTCGTGGGGGTGGCGGGGAACCAGACGGAGCGGGCTGGGCGGTTCTTGCGGGAGCTGAACCTGCCGTGTGATGTGCTGGCGACGTCGGATGAGTGGGGCGTGGGCAAGCCGAACGTTGGGTTCTTCGAGAAGCTTGTCATGGTGTCCGGGCATGCGCGACACGAGATCGCGTACGCGAGGGACCGGCTTGATAACGTCCTGCTTGCAGTGATTGGTGCGGCGATGAAGCTGAGTTTGTGCCTGGATCCGGGTCGTCCATGGTCAGATGTGCTGGCGCTGGCGCGGCGGGCCGACTCGGCGGGGTGGCATGCCGTGTACGTGTGCGACCATTTCATGCCGCACGACCCGGCTGGCGATCCGGTGGACGGACCGACGCTGGAATGCTGGACCGTGCTGACTGCCCTGGCGGCGCTTACGGCACAGGTGCGCCTGGGGACCCTGGTACTCGGCAACGCATACCGGCATCCGGCGGTCGTAGCGAACATGGCAGCAACGTTTGACCAGGTCAGCCCGGGTCGGCTGGTGCTGGGGCTAGGCGCGGGGTGGCAGGCGAACGAGTACGCTGCGTACGGCATCGCGCTGCCCGTGCTACGTGACCGGGTCGCAATCCTCGACGAGGCCTGCGCGGTGATCCGCTCGCTGCTCGACACGCAGCGATCGACGATGAACGGTCAGTACTACCGGCTCACCAACGCGCCCTGCGATCCCAAGCCGGCCTCCCGAGTCGGCCTGCTGGTCGGCGGCAGCGGGCTCGGGGTCATGAAGGTGGCAGCCCGGCATGCGGACGTCTGGCATGACTGGGCCTGCCCGACCCAGTTCGCACGCAAGAACGCCGCACTGGACGGGCTCTGCCAGGACATCGGTCGCCCGCCTGGCGACCTGGCCAGAGCCTGCGGCGCAACCGTGACACTGCGGTACGGGCAAGACGGCGAACCCGCGGCCGGCGAGGGCGATGTGCACGGAACGCCGCCGGAGATCCTGTCCCAGCTCCTCGCATTCCGCGACGCTGGCGCCGATGAGTTCATCGTCAGCGACGACGCGGCCAACATCCCCGTCGGACTGGCGCTTGACCAAGTCGACATCGTTACCGAAACCGTACTGCCCGGGCTGACCAGCCGCTGATAGCCGCTCAAAGATTGTCGTTCGGACGACCCGACTTGGCTCTGCTTCAAGCGGTTAGGGAGAGGTCAAGGTAGCTTTGATCCTTTGCCTCAGCAGTTCGACGAGTATCGTCGGCTGCCGCTCCGGCAGCGCCATGCTGGCCACGTGGAGGCGGTTGTCATTGGTCACGACAGCCCTGCTCGCTGCCCGGAACGTGTAATCCCAGCCGGCTGCAAGAGTGACGGGGGAGCCGGTGCCAGGACGTGTGTTACCGGCTGCACTCTATGAGGATCTGCCGGCAGCGTTCCATGAGGATGAATCGGCAGCCGTCGCCAGTGATCGTCGGCGTGAGTCGACCTCCATCCCCGCGGCGAAGTACAGGATCGCCGTCGCCGCATCCTGTGGGACAGGAATCCACCCTGCTCTGGGAGTACCGTCAATGGTCATGCCGCATGACCTCGTCAAGAAGCACCCAGGCGTTGTATGCGGCGATTGAAATTGCTAGGACAAAGGCTGCAGGGAGCCAGTAAAGGCCGCCGCCTTGACCGGCGAGCAGGGTCACTGCGGCACCCAAGAGGAGCACTGTAAAGACAACGGCCATTACAACTCGTATGATTGTCGAGCTGTCGTTATGTGTATGCCTGCGCCAGACCCACCAAGGCGAGACAGCGCTTACAACGCCAGCTGCCAGCACGACGACCGCCAGAACGTAGCGGGAGGCGTTGGGCGTCAGCGCAGCAAGGCTTATAGCCAAAACGATGACCAGCGCGAGCAAGCCTTCCACAGCCCGGAGACGCAAGTAAGGCTCACGGCTGGATCTCGCTGCCAGTGGCAGGGTGACACTGAGGCCGACGAAGATCAGGCCGCTCAGCGCGGCCGTGGCCCCGGCGGAGGCTACGAAGAGATCAGTCCACCCTGCGGGGTTGTAGCCAGTGCTCACAGCTCAACCGTCAGGCAGATGCCATAGAGCACAGCCGAGCGAGCGCGACGGATGCCCATCTGCGGGATTGCCTCCGGAATGCGCCACATCGCACGATCATCGCACGCGATCGTCGATGCCGCGCCGGAGCAGAGTACCTGTTACGCGTCGCCACCTACCGGACTAGCAGGATGCTCATGCAACCCCGGAACCCGCGCTGATCAAGCGCCGGAGTTCCTTATATGAACCGGCGCTACCGCCCTGAGAGAGCGTCGCCGGTGCCGACCAACTTGGGCAATGGCTGACATCCGGCCAGAGCCGACCCACTCACCCGCTGACACATTCCAGCACAGCATGTTCAAAACGGCGGCGCAAACGCCCTTGTGATGATGCTGATCTCTGCCGGTCCTCCGCGCTTCCTGCCGCTCTCCGAGGCCAGATCCACGGACGAACCGCGTACAGACGATCAAGAAGCCCGACCGCCTCCTGGCGATCGGGCCTCTGACCTGCACCTTCTGGTCTGGTAGCGAGGGCAGGATTTGAACCTGCGACCTCTGGGTTATGAGACATACGACACCCGTCTCCGGTGTCTCGGGTGGTCTCTCCCTAAGGCGATGACCCTCGGCAGACGCGCCGCGCTTTGCTCGTGTTCGTCTCAGTCCGTCTTCCCCGTCTCATGGTGTCCCGTTGGTCTCGTGCACAAATCTGTGCACAAGCGCGCTTCGACTCGGCCGCAGGCTGCGGTCCTATCCCATCGTCACCGTGCGGATCACTGCTGGTGTGCTGTCAGCCGGGTATAGCTGACAGCACTCGCCGCGGCCAGCAGCACTGAGCCGGGCAGGGCGACCATGCTGGCGATGACTGCGGCGGCTGGGCCATTGATGCCCTCGAGGCCGGCCCCGGTCGCGGACGGCGACGCTGAAGTCATAAGCCACGACAGCGCCAGCGCCACCACCACCTCGCAGCCCACTACCACGGCCAGCACGAAGGCCATCGGCGCGAGACAGGCACGGCGCCCGGTGGCAGCCAGGGCGCCTTCCGCCGCAATGGGATCAAGAGCGCCAGGCGCGCGCCGACGCCAGGCCGCCGCCGGGGCGAAGCACAGCACCGGCGCCAGCAGCCCCGCCGGACCGGCCAGCACCAGCAGATCGGGCACAGTGGGGGCTCCCGGCGCTACGTAACCGGCAAGGAACGCCGCGCCGGCGAGAACGACCAAGCCGATCATGTAGCTTCCCCACAGCTGGCGGCCGGGGTACGCGACGCGGAGCGTGTCCCGCCAGCCCGCTGCCATACCGGACCTCGCTGATACCGCGGCCCGAACCACCCCGGTCCACCCCCGAGCCACGACCAGCCCGCAGCCTGCCGCGACCGCCAGCAAGACCGGAGCAACGAGCACCGCGACCACCAACAAGCCGAGCGGGCCCTTGCCATGCGGGCTAATGCTCGCACCCATGGCCACGCCGTCGGCGATCAGCCCGGACAGCGGCAGCACCGGCAGCAGCATGGTGACTAGCATCATCGCTGCCATAACCCCCCAGTGAAGGCGCAGGACCACGACGACGTCACTGGCCCACCCGTACCAACCCCCCAGTGCCGTGCCGGGCAGGAACGGAAGATCGCCCGGCGGCAGATCGTCGCCGAGACCGCCGCCCCCGTCGGGCTCCAGCATGACCATCACGCTCCAGACTCCCGCACCAGCCACGCTGACCCTGGAAGACGTCGCAGCAACTACTACACATTACGGTCCAGTTGGCCAGGCGCGATCGAATCGGCACTGATCCGCGCATTTCCCGGGATCGCGCTGGGCCGCCGGGTGTACCCCGGGGTATCTAGCCGACCACGAATGCCTGCTGCTTCCAGGAACCATCCACGTAGTACCCGTTGGGCGCGCATCCGCCCGCCGAAACGCACGACACCGAGTCAACCGCCGCCGCACGACCCTTGTTCAGCGTGCTGGTGCCGGGTACCTCGATCGCCGGCCGCCAGGCGCCGTGCCGCTCGCTGGCCAGGAACGCCTGCCGGCTGCCGGAGCCAGCGTTCGGTGATGGAGCCGGGTAGCACCATGCCCGTGCGGGCGATCTTCGCGAGCTCAGTGGCGATCTGGCGGGCCTGGGCTTGGTGGCCGGGGGCGGCACGCACTGTCCCAGGGTGGCACAGGTCCCCCGTTCCTGCCGTTCCTGGCTGTATATCTACAGTATGGACAAGCCGGGCGGGGTTCCTAGCTGATCCCTGCCTGTCTGGCCGTCATCAGCTGTCAAGCCGGCGCCGGAAGCGGTAGTAGTCGTGTTCGACCAAATCTGGTCGCGCGAACAGCGGGTCGACGTAGGTGGCCCTCGTCTTGGGGATGCGCCGGAGCAGGAAGCCGAAACGCCGTGGGCGGGTTCCGTGGATTTCCGCCGTGGTACCGCCAGTGGTCCCTGAGCCGACTGCGGCGGGCTGGGCGGGTTGGGCCCTGTCGGCTGCGCCGCGGCGCAGCGGTGCCTGCCCCCTGCGGCGGCCGTAGCCCGGAGCCGGGGGGCCCGGAGCTGTCTTAGCCTGTTCCGAGCCGCCCGTGGTGGCGTTAACAGCAGGCGGGGCGGCTGGCATGGCGCCTCCTCCAGGTATCGCGTTGTTTCTCGGCAGGCCGGCGGTTCTGATTGGCTCGGCCTAGCCTGGGATTCACGGCAGGTATCTACGATCAGCTGCGCGGAGTGGGTTTACTGCACGCAAGGGCTCACACAACGGCTCGCAGGGCATGGTCTCGCAGGGCATGGTCTCGCCGGGGCCGGCGCAGATGCGTCCCAGGGCCGCGTCATCATCGATCACGTTGTCTAGCGCCGCCAGCACATCGGCCATGCCCCGACCGACGGCTGCATCAGCGGCCTCCCTCTTGGGTCCGCCGCCGAAAGCATCGCGCAGCCACCTGATCATCGCTTCTTCCTTCGTCCGTAGAACCGGCCGAGGTTCTTGCGGGCCTTGGCGTAGCTCTGCCTTACTGATTCCGGGCTGACCCCCAACTCGCGGGCGATCTCGGTGGCGCCGAAGCCGTCGATGATCCACGCCATGACCTGGCGCTGTCTCGGCGGCAGTTCCTGCAGCGCCGCAAGCACCTGCCGGGCTTCTTCGGTCAGCTCCACCGCCAGCGCAGTCGACACCGGCACCGGCGCGTCCGGCAGCGTTGCATGCGGCGTCTGGCGGCGCGCAGCCTGCCGGGCAGCAGCCAGCTCGTTCACCGCCACCCGCCGGATCCATGCGCGCGGCACCCGGATCACATCCCAGCTCTCGAATGCCTTGACGAACGTCACCTGCGCGATCTCGGCGGCCTCATCGCCCCCTGCGCCGGTTGCCATCACGAACCTGATCAGCTTCGAGTGCTCGGCGCGGAAGAACTGGGCGAACTCGACGTGCCGCAGCCCGCCGGAGCCCACAGGCACAGCTCCCGCCTCAGGGCCGACCGTCACTGTCACCACTCTGCCTCCGCCTCCGCCCCGCGCGACCACTGCCAATGAAGCTGTCCCACCGGACGCGGCCGCACCTGCCCCGCGGCGCGCGCCTGGACGCCAGATACCAGCTGGGCCCGTCTGCCACCCCGCAGCACACTCCGAGGCGCACACCGTGCAGCTCCAGGCTAGCCAACCGCGGCACGGCCACCCCGCCCGCGCAACTCACCCTGCCCCCACGACACAGATCCTCCGTACAAATCGCATAAGCGACAGGTCCTCCCATGAGCGCCGGATTCGCGCCGCCAACCGCGGCATTGCCTACTAGAGTGGCAAGCCGCCCCGAACGTGACCTCCCGCGCGAAAACTGCCACGAGAACGCCGCCGATCGTGTCACAAGCGCTCGCACCAGCACCGCGCGGCGTGAGGATGCTGTCTAAAGCCAGCGAGATACCGCGCGCTGTCGCACTCGTAGTGGCGACTGGTTATCAAGGCCCTGCGACCGGTTGAGCTTTACTGACCGCCAAGCGGTACCCAGCGACGTCGCAGCTGAGTTGATAGATCGAGGATGACGACCAAGGCGACGATGGCGATGATTGCCAAGGCAACGACGCCGCTGGTGTCCGCGGGCGGCTCGCTGGCCTCCGTCTCGGTCGAACGACAGGCCAGCGATGGCGCGCCAGACAGGGCCTGAGCCCGGCCCCTCGTTTACGAATCCGTTTACAAACCTCATGCAGAAGGCCCGGAACCTGATGGCTCCGGGCCTCTGGCCTTGGTAGCGGGGGCAGGATTTGAACCTGCGACCTCTGGGTTATGAGATATACGACGCCCGTCTCCAGCGTCTCCCCCCGTTCCGGCGCGTCCCTGCTGACCTGGACGCTGGTCCCGTGGGGTCGCCGGTATCGCACGTCGTCTCGCCTTGTCCCGCCAAGTCTCGTTAGCAAATCCGTTAGCTCAGCAGTCAACTGACCAGCTGGGCTCACGCTGCGGCCACGCCCGTCTCGGTGAGCGTCCCAGCGCCGAGTCCGGTAGGTGGCGTCAGCCGTACCGCATCGCGGCATCGCCTTGATCAGAAGCCTTAAGAGTTACGACGCACTGCGAGAACCGCCCGCCTAGGTTCGATAAACATCGCGACGGTGGTCAACGTCGACCACTGTCACTACCCGGTTCTTGTCGTCGATCCGGTAGATGATTCTGTAGGTCCCGCGACGTGCACTAAACCTATCGTCCATCGGCGGAAGAAGCCTCTTCCCGACGCGGTAGGGCTCTCTCAGTAGGGGGCCCGTGATGAACTCGTAGGCTGCCGTAGCAACGGCCTCCGGCAGAATCTCGCTCAAAGCGCGGCGGACGGTCGATGTCGTCCGCAACTCGTACGGATCGTCCCCAGCCTCGCCATTCACTGGGCGCGGCGCCGCCTCATCGCCTCGGCAAGCTCCGCGGCAGAAACGTACTCGCCACGGGCCAGCTCCGCATCGGACTCGGCCAACCGGTTCATCGTCGCGGCATCACGCATGATCTCCAGGGTTTCCTCAAGCGCTTCCAGATCCTCCGGAGCGATGAGGACGGCTGACGGTCTGCCATGGACAGTCACGGTCACCCGCTCGTGGTGGTCATGGACTCGGCCGACGAGCTCTGACAGATGAGACTTGACATCGCCCAGCGGAAGCACAGTCATGGTCAAAAGTATGACCAAAAATTCAGGTTCCGTCAAAACAAACGCTCCGAACGCGGAACGCGAGCCGACGGTTTCCCGGACATCTAGCCGCCTGCAACCCGCAGCTGGGCCGGGTCTGCCGCGGCCAGCACGCACGGCAGCCAACTCGGCACCGCAGCCAGGAGGCAGTCCGGTCAAGTTACGTTCGTTCCTCACAGACAGTCTCTGGGCGAGCCAGCCGGATGCCCGCAGATGGCGCCAGACACCGGCTCTGGTGGGCCGGCAGGCTGACGGCACCACGAGCCAGCACCGTGCCCGGAACTCAAGGACGAGATCATCGACGCTGATATGCCGGCCCGGTAAGCGGCAATCATGCCGGGCTCGCGAACCCGGTGTGAGCGACGGGTTCACACGTCCTGCCCGCACGAGACCCCAGGCCCCGGCGCTACCGCTTGAAAGAGTTTCGACGCCTCCTGCCAGCCGGATATGTCTGAGCGTAGAGTCCTGCTGCAAGAGCTGATCAACTCACCGGCGACGCGCTCAAGCACGTCCGCCATGTTCAAATGCCGATCTCCACCGGTCTTCGGCGCTGCGTGGCGCTCTCCAGGGCCAGATCCTGCTGCCACAAAGATCAAGACCCGACCGCCATCTCTGGCAATCGGGCCTCTGACCTGTACTTTCTGGTCTGGTAGCGGGGGCAGGATTTGAACCTGCGACCTCTGGGTTATGAGCCCAGCGAGCTACCGAGCTGCTCCACCCCGCGTCGACTCACTCACTCTACGGGCTGAACCGGCTCAAGGCAAATCCCGGGCACCCCAATCAACGGGTCGCCGCCACCGACTAGATCCCCACCGCCGTCGACGAATCCACCACCATCCAGATCACGTACCTGGCCGGCAACGGCCCACCGGGAGCCTGGGTCAGATCGTGCGGGTCCTGACTAGTCGCCAGCTTCATCACCAACGTGGGCGAACCGCCGAACCCGGCAAGCTCAGCCGGCTTAGCAGCGAGTATCACCGGGTGCCGCCCCGCCTTGACGATCCCGGCCAGCACCGCGTCGAGCGACGATGCCGAACTGCCCTGTGACATCCACGCCACCGGCACCCCGCACATCCCCCTGATCACCTGCGTGAAGTTCCCGGCAACCCGCCGGTCGACGATCAGCACTGACGATGACCGACCGATGGCGGAGCAGAGCCCGCGCACCGCGCCCGTCTCGCCTTGATGGACGGCGTGCTGTGCGATGCCCTTCGTGCTCAGCCGAAGACCGCCGCCGACGCCAGAGTGGGTCAGCCCGAGCCCGAGCGAGGTGGTGGACGCGGGCAGCACCATCGCCCCCACGCAAAACGTGCTCACGAACGCGGCGGTCACCACGCCCGCTCCACGGTCCCTGGCGCGTCGGCTCAGCCACGCTGCGGCCCAGGTCGCTAGCAGGATCAGGCCGGGAATTACGACCGGCACGAGCCGCCGGCTCGCCCACGGCTGATCCGGGACGGTGAACGGCTGCCACAAGATAGCCGCCGACCCAGCCACCACGATCGCTACCGGCAATGCCCAGTTCAAGCTGGCACCAGACGGATCGTCCCAGGTCAGCAACGCCCGCAGCGACCTGCGCAGCAGCACGGCCGCGCCGAATCCGCCGAGCAGCACCGTCGCGATCCCGGCGTACCAGATCGCCCAGTACAGGGTGTCCTCCGAATACAGCCTGGTCGGGTCGACGTGCAAGCCGGCCAGCCGCTGCAGGCCAGCGACGAAATCGGCCTCCGCGTGACCGAGTACCCCGCGCACGGTCTCAAAGTACGGCCTGGCGGCGAGGGCGGCCAGGGCGGCGATCACCGCGAGGCTGGCCAGACCAGGAAGCCAGCGAAGCGGCGGCTTGCCGAGTACCTTGCGCGCGACCCGCCGCACCCGCGCCGGCCGCAGCCCCACGATCACCAGAGCCGTCACCACGACGACTCCAGCGGCGTCAGCGCCGATCACCCGGAGCGGCGAGGCCAGCGTGTCCGCGAACGGGCGCGCGAGCACATACCCAGCGGCGATGCCGTACCCGCAACCCAGGAAAATCCCTATGCAGAAAGCAACGCCGACCGCCCGTCGCGCCACCAGAAGTACTCCGGCCACGGCGAGGACCGGAAGGAGATACAGCAGCGAGCCGAGGCTGAGCAGAGAGGTCAGCCCGAGCGCGACCCCGCCGATCGCCGCCAGCATCCGCTCCGGGGTGAGCGCCGTCACCAGACCAGGGCCGAGTTCGCGCCACTTCACGGTCCGCGACCAGGTGATCAGCCGCTTCGCGCTGGTCAGCAGCCAGGCCGCACGCGACCGGGCTGGCTTGCGGGCGCCGACCACCGGTATCGGAGCCGTCACATCCGACGCCCCGCCAGGCTCCAACGCCCCCGCAGACTCCCCATCAGCCCCCGCCGCCCCGACAACCCCCGCTGCCCCGGCAACCCCCGCTGCCCCGGCAACCCCCGCTGCCCCGGCAGCCTCCGTCGCCCCGGCAGCCTCCGTCGCCCCGACAGCCCCCGCCGCCCCAGCAGCCCCGTCCAGCGCGCTCGTCCCATCCGCCGCGGCCGACCCGGCGATCACCGCGTCGGCCATGCGCAGGGTCTTGGTGACCGAGTCCTCTTTGGCACCCGCCGCAGCGACCGCCTGAGGCCTGGCTTGCTGGGCGCGCTTCGATGTCAACGCGTCGATCAGCAGGCACAGCCCGCCGAACAGCAGGACCTGTACGGCCGGCTCGCTGAACGCGTCCCTGCTGGTGTAAAGCTCGGGCAAGGTGAACGCGAGCACCAGCGCTCCGGCTGGCGCCCACTGGCGGCCGGCCAGCCTGCCGACGAGTCCGCCGAAAGCGACGATGGCTAGACCGCCGAGCACGGGCATGATGACTGCCCCGCCGCCAATCCCGCTCGTCCAGAACCCGGCGGAGAGCAATATCGGCAGCCCGGGCATCACGGCTGGAACGACCGAATGGCCCACGGCGAAGAACCCGATGCTAGACAAGTGCAGCCCAGGATGTGGCCCGCCGAACGCCGCCAGCGAACCGGGAATCGGCAGCGCTCCGTGCTGCGCGAGCCAGTATCCGGTCTGGAAGTAAGCTCCAGGCGTCCTCGTGGCGATCACCGATGGCGAGATCTTCGCGAGCTGCCAGCCAATGAATCCGCCAGCGACGAACGCGGTGCCGAGCGCGCCGAACCACGGCATCCAGCCTCGGCTGGTGGCCTTGCCGGGAAGCTCGCAGGGCCACTGACTGGGAATGCGCTGCAATACGTTGACGGTAAGCGCGGTCGCGAGCGGCGCTGAGATAAGCAGCATGGGCACCGGCAGGAACTCGCCGACCAGCAGCAGCGGCAGGCCGGTCAGCAACCAGGATACGACGAGTATCGCCGGCAGCACGGTGAGCCTGGCGAACGCTCGTCCCGCGAGGTCGTTACTTCGGGCTGCCCGTGCTGCCTTAGCCTGCGCCGCCCCCGCCGGCGCGGACTTGCCGCGACGCCTGGACAGTCGGCCGGGGATGGCCAGCCAGCCGGGTCGCTTGACTGGCAAGGCGGGCAATTTTCGCAGCGGTCTTGACCGGACCTTGGTCGCCGCAGCTGTCTGGCTGGACGCGGGACTAGCCACGGCGTCAGTGTCTGCCGCGGCTTCGCCGCTAGCCGATGTCTCCGTCGCCACCACCGCTCCCTGCCCTGAACCGCCCTCCGCATTCGAAGACGCGCCAGATACGGTTTTGGTTTTCTTGGCGGCTGTTTCTTGGGCGTTGCCGAGCCGCCACCTGGCGGCCAGGTGCACGCCTGCCCTGCTGCGGCTGGGTACCTTCTCCTCGTCAGGGGGCGGCGATGGGGGCAGGGTCACGGGCTCCACTGTAAGTGGACTGGCGCGTCGCGCAAATGCTGCCGGGCCACTGTTATCGCGTCGAACGCCGCGACCGAGTAAGGGACGGCTGAGCTGCCCTGGCGACACGACCAGATGCTTACGGGCGATATTTCCAGAGCAGACCGCGTAGCATGGGCCGCGACATCGGCCATCGCTGCGTATTCGGCAGCCGCAGAACACTGCCCGGAGGACTCGATGACGCGCTCGCGCCGCGGTGGCGCCCGGGATTTGCGTCACGGTCGGGGCCAGCGCCGCGGATGGAGTCTTGGACGCGTGCTCGGCTCGGGCCAGTATCCGACTCGTGCGCTAGTCACCGGCTGGTCAGCCATCGGGCTGACGTTCGTGCTCGTAATCGGGGCGCTTTTCGGCTACGTCAAGTACCGCTCCGTACTCGACGGCATCAACCACATCGCTGTCACCGACCTTGGCAAGCGGCCGCCGAAGTTCAACAACGCGATGAACCTGCTGCTGATTGGCTCGGACAGCCGATCAGGCCGCAACCGAAAGATCGGCGGATTCGCCCAGGGCCAGCGGTCAGACACGGTCATGATCGTGCACATCTCGCCGGGTCACCGCCACATCTACGTGCTCAGCTTCCCGCGCGACACGGTCGTGCCGATTTTCTCGTGCGCCCCCGAGCCCGGCTTCAACGGCCAGACGGCGCAGCCCGGCAACGTCGAGCAGCTCAACTCAACGTTCGCTTACGGCGGCCCTGGCTGCCTGTGGAAGACGCTTGAGCACACGACCCAGATCAGGATCGACGACTTCGTCCAGCTGAACTTCACCGGGTTCATCAGCGTTATCAACGCGCTCGGCGGCGTCGAGGTGTGCTTGCCGGCCCCGGTCGTTCCGAGCCACTATGACCATCTGAGCCTGACCGCGGGCAGGCACTTCCTGTACGGATACAAGGCTCTTGAGTTCTGGCGGCTCCGCGAGGACTTCGGCCTCAGCTCTGACCTGCAGCGGATCCAGCGTGACCAGTTGCTGATGGTCGCGCTCGTACAGCGGATACTTAACACGGGCGTGCTGCACAGCCTGACCAAGACTTACACGATCGTGTCGGACATCGTGCACGCTCACGCGCTGACCACGGACGCCGGTCTCAGCCCGACCAAGATCCTCGACATCGGCCGGAGCATGTCAGGCATCTCACGCAAGGCCTTCCAGTTCATCGAGGTGCCGGTGGTCACCTACCCGGCCAACCAGAACTGGGTCGAGTGGGACCCGACGCAGGACCCGAGGCTGTTCAACGCGGTAGCCCACGACGTCAAGCTGCCGAAGGTGCACAAGGGCAAGAAGTCCGCTAAGGGCGCCGCTCATGGCAAGTCGAAGGGCAAGAGCCCAAGCAAGAACCCCGGCACCGGAGCGCCCAAGCTGCTCAGCACGTCCAAGGTCAGCGTCGAGGTACTCAACGGCTCTGACGTGCAAGGCATCGCTGGCAGGACGCAGGCGGCGCTCTCAGCGCGCGGCTTTCACGTGCTCGGCGCGGCGAGCGCCGCCACGTTCACCTACACCAAGTCCGTCGTGCAGTACGGGTCGGTCGCCGACCTGGCCGCCGCCCGCACCGTCGTAGCCCAGCTCGGCTCGAACGTCACGCTCCAGCTCAGCACGGGCGTGACCGCTGGCACGGTCAACCTGATACTCGGCTCAGACTTCAAGGCGCTCGCGCCGCAGCAGAGCCAATCGCCCGGCAACCTCGCCAAGCAGTACAACGGCTACACCGGCGGCACCAACGTATGCAAGGGTTACGGAACCGCGTTCGCCGGCGCCTGATCTAAAGCTTGCCCTCGATGCTCCCCTCCGCCGGGATTAAACCAGGCCACGCTGGCTAAGAACCCTCCCGAGCATGAGGTACGGGGGAGAACAACCGCGATCGGGGGGTCGTGGGCCGCGGGGGCGGCCCGCATCCCGCGCCGTCGCCTGGGTTGCTGTCGCGATCTCCTGCCTGCTCGTAGCCGGCGTCCTGACCGGGTACGCCGCCTATCGGGCGGTGTTCGGCAAGATCCATCAGGTCCGGGTGACCGACCTGGGCAAACGGCCGCCAAAGTTCAACAACTCGCTGAACATCCTGGTGATCGGCTCAGACACAAGGCAGGGCAAGAATGCCAGGTTCGGAGCGCATATCGGCGGGCAGCGCTCTGACACGGTGCTGGTGCTGCACCTCTCCCCGGGATTGCGCCGCGCGATCGTGCTCAGCATCCCGCGCGACTCCGTCGTCCCTGTGCTTGGCTGCCCGCAAGGTGACGGCTCTCCAGGCCAGACGAGCCAGCCGGGCCAGATCGAGCAGATCAACGCGACGTTCGCGCTGGGCGGGCCCGGCTGCCTGTGGAAGACCATCGAGCAGACCACGCACATCAGGCTCGATCACTTCATGGAACTGAACTTCACCGGGTTCGAGCAGGTCGTCAACGATCTGGGCGGCGTCGATATCTGCTTGCCTTTCGCGGTTCACGACCCCCGCTCAAGGCTTCGCCTGACCAGCGGACTGCACCACGTCTGGGGCTCGACGGCGCTGGCGTACTGGCGGGTCAGGTATATCGGACTTGGCTCTGACCTGGAGCGGATCCAGCGAGACCAGTTCCTGATGGCCTCGGTGGCCCAGGAGGTGAAGCACGCCGGCCTGTTCGGCAACCCGGCCAAGGTTTACAAGATCGTCTCCGACATCGCGGCGTCGCTGACGACCGATGGCGGGCTGACGCAGACGACTATGATCTCGCTGGCCCGCGGCCTGCAAAGCATGCGGCTGTCCGAGGTTCACTTCATCCAGGTCCCGGTCGTGCCCTATCCGAAGGACCCGAACTGGGTGCAGTGGGCTCCTGACGCCGGCAAGCTGTTCAGCGCCATCGCCCATGACCGCAAGCTGCCGAGGCAGCACCGGCCGACGCGCAAGGAAGCGAACGAGGGCCACCCTGACGGCAGCCGGGCCGCGACACCCGCGGCCAGCCACAGGTCGACTTCGACCTCGCCGTCCGGTCCGCCGTCCGGCCCGCCGTCCGGTCCGCAACCAACGGCCAGGCGAGTGCCGCCGAAGGGCGCCCCCGGCCCTGGGCTGTCGCACCTGGGCAGCCGCTACGGCGGCATCACCGCCCGCGCCAACGTCTGCCGCGACTCCGGCGCCTTCGCCGGCCCCCTAGGCGGCCACTGACTCACTCCCTGGCGCTGCCGCCCCCAGCAGCTAGGCGCCCACGACGGCGCCATGACGACTGCTAGGGGCCCACGCTGCGCCCCCCACCACGGGCCCTCAGATGATGGGCGGGCGGCCGGCCTTGGTTAGGCGCCAGATGGTGCGCGGTGACATGGGCTGGCGTGAGCCAGGGTCTTGCCGCCAGCCGTCGGCGAAGCCGGCGAACCACGCGCGCAGCGCCGTGACCGAGCGCTCCCTGATCACGGTCAGCACGATCCAGTCGGCCAGGTACCACAACGCCAGCGGCCACGGCAGGTTCCTCCGGGCGAGCCAGACCCGGTTACGGGCTTCGGTCCGATACCAGATCGCGTGCCTGGAGTTGGCCACCTGCGGGTGGCACGTCCGCGCGGCCGGGTCGTATTCGATCCGGTAGCCGAGCCCGATCAGCCGCCACGCTTGATCCGTCTCCTCGTGCCCGAAGAAGAACCGGCCTGCCTGGCCGCCGACCTCGTTGTAGGCGGACCGCCTGATCGCGCACGCGCCGCCGGCGAACGTGGTCACCTCGGAGGGACGCTCAGGATCCCCGACGACCAGCCGGGGCACATGCCAGCGGGCGCCGGCCCCGCCGTCAGGGTCGGCCACCCGGAACGAGAGCACCGCGAGCGCCGGATCGGCGCCGAACCGCTCGGTCACGCGCTCGCCCAGCTCGGCCGGCTCCAGGTACCAGCCGTCATCGTCGAGGAACAACACAACGTCGCCCGTGCAGGCCGCCACCGCCGCGTTGCGACCCCCGGCCACGCCCGCGTTTTCCTCGAGCCTGAGCGTCGTCACATCGGCGGGCACCGGCGGCGGGTCGGCGCCGTTTCCAACGATGATCACCTCGGCGCCCGCCGCCCGCAGCGGCTCGGTGCTCTCGATCGCGCGAGCGACCTCAGCGGGCCGGTTGCCCATGGTCAAGATCACAATCGACAGCTTCATGCTGGCCTTTCAATGCTGGCCCGTCGGGGCGACCTCTTTCAACGCAATCTCCTCGACGCCATGATGGCGACTAGGTGCGCGAGGACCATGAGGGCCGCTACGACCAGGCAGGCGAGGATCAGGACGCGGGTGGCGGCGAGGCCACCGCGGGCGGTGTCGACGATCGCCGCGCCGAGTACGAGCATCGACAGTTCGACCGCGTGGGTGATCCGGTGGATGCGCAAGACACTCGCCAGTTTCCTCGCGCGGGCGAGGCCGGCGCCGGTCGGGGCCAAGACGGCGTCGCCCGCCTCAGGGCTCGCGGGCAGCCCGCTCTTCACCCGCGCGACGACGACATTGTCGGTCTCCGCTTTGACCAGCATCGCGAGCAACGCTGCCGCGATGCCAGCGGTGACGTAGTCACCGGAGGTGGTCAGGTGGCCTTGCGCGCGGAATCCGAGCCCGACGAGCAGCGCGCTCTCACCCAGGTAGTGACCGACGCCGTCGAGGTAAATGCCGCCGGCCGAAGTACGGCCCGACCACCTGGCCAACTCGCCGTCCGAGCAGTCGAACAGCAGGTACGCCTGGATGAGCAGGGCGCCGATGATCGCGGTCGCGAGGCCTCCGAAGGCGATCACCACGCCGGCCGCGACTCCACAGAGTATGAACGCCGCTGTCACCGCGTTCGGTGACCAGCCGAGCCGAGCGAACACCCAGGTGGCGAACGGCGACACCCTGCGCATATAGAGGCGGCCGGCCCAATGCTCGTCGTTCAGCCGGTCGAGCACGGCCTGGGGCTGGCCTCGCGACCGAAGCTCAGCCAGCGATGGCGCTGACATACTCCTCCACTCTGCTTGCGGCCTGCGCTGATGACATCGCGAGCCGCTCAAGGATCGTGTACCGGCCGGGCCGGGTTTGCGGGGCGTGCATGACGGCAGCGGTGAACTGCTCGGCCGAAAGCCCGACCTGCTCAGGGTGCGTCGGCAGGCCGTGCCGTCGCAAGCAGGACGTTATCGCCTCGAAGTGCGTAGCGTCCTCGCGCAGGTACCCGCAGAACGAGGCACCGAGGCCGGCCAGCTCACCGTGGCTCGCCGTGCCGGGGAAAAGCTGGTTGATCGCGTGCATGATCTCATGGTCGCCACCGCTGGCCGGGCGAGAAGACCCGGCGACGACCATCGCCATGCCCGACAGGATCAGCGCCTCGGCGAGCACGGTGAGGAACTGATCCGTTGCCGCCGAACAAGGCTGGTGCAAGACAGCGTGCGCGGCCGACCTCGCCATCGCCACGGCGAGCCCGTCGACCGGCTCGCCGGTATCAGAGGCGGAAAGCTCCCAGTCGGCGATCGCCGAAAGATTGCTGACGACATCGCCGATGCCGGCTGTACCGAGCGGTGCTGGGGCGCGCCTCACCCGGTCGAGGTCGACGACGACGGCGACGGGTGCTACGACGCCGTAGGAGCCGTTGCCTGACTCGTGCGCCAGCGTGCTGATCGGCGAGGCGATGCCGTCATGGGCCAGGCTGGTCGCGACCGAGACCATCGGGATGCCAGCCATGTGGGCGGCGAACTTGGTGACGTCGATCGTCTTACCGCCGCCGATGCCGGCCACCGCCTCGTAGGTACCAGCGCGCAGGTCCTTGCCGAGGGCGACGGCAGTGTCGTGGCTGCCATCGGGCACCCGGAAAAGCTCAGCGGAGCTGATGTTCAACTCGGCTGCGATCGACTCGCCCTGCCCGGGACCAACCGCCACGGCCACTCGCCCCTCGACCGCGATCCTGTGGTCGGCGAGCACGGCCCCGAGACCGCCGATGGCACCAGGCCGCACGTCAATGACGAGCGGCGCCGCGAGCATTCGCGCTAGCAGGGGCAACAATCCTCCTCGGCCAACCGTGGAGCAGTGGCTTCCGGTGAGGTTAGCAGCGAGCGGCGATCTGCCTGGCCCGCAGCAGATCCTCGTGATTGTCGACCTCGACCCAGTCGACGACGCCGATCGGCGCCGCGAGAACGGCCCCGCCGCTCCTAGCGAACTGCGCGAACCCGTCTTCGTAGTACAAACCCGGATCGCGCTGCCAGGTAGTCTCAAGTGCCCGGGCGAGTCCGGCCGCGGCGGACGGCTCGATCAAGGTGACGCCCATGTACTCACCGTGCGCCCGCGCCGGGTCCATCAGCTTGGTGATCTCGCGCATCAGCCCGCCCTGATCGAGCGTGACCTTCATCTCCTCCTCGGCCAGCGGCTTGACGTCGTCGATCGCGATCACCAGCCGGCCGAGCGATCCGGCCGCGGCGGTCTGTTCACCGGCGCGGGAAAGCACCGACTGTTCGACGCTCACCGGATGCACGGTGTCACCGTTCGCCAACAGGACGCCGCGCTCGAAATAGGTCCTGGCCAGCCACAGCGAGTAGGCGTTGTTCCACTCTTCGGCTCGGTCGTTGTGCACCAGTTCGATCGTGACGCCGCAGCCACGCTCAAGCGCGGGTACCCGGTCCGCGATCGTTGCCGCGGCATACCCGACCACGATCACGATCTCGCTGAGGCCGACGGCGGCCAGGTTGCGCAGCCCGATCTCGAGGATGGTCGTCTGACCGTCGACGGGCAGCAGAGCCTTGGGCAGCGCGTTGGTGTGGGGACGCAGCCGCCGACCCGCGCCGGCCGCCAGCACCAATCCGATCACCGGCCCCGGTCCTCCCCCTGCCGCAGGTAGTCGCTGACAGCTTTGCCGCATATCTGCGCGCCGAGGCACGCCGTCAGCCCAAGGTACCCGAACGTCGCGAATCCGAATATCCCGGCCAGGCCGACCAGACACACGCGGCCGTCCCAGCCGATGCGCGGGGCCGTTGCCGTCGCCTGGCTAGCCGCCAGGCTCGTGTACCGGACCGCGATCATCGCGCACATAGTGAAGATGACCAGCCAAGGCACCGACCTCGCCGCGCCGAACGCCACGAGGTAGCCAAACTGGCCAAGGCAGAGCAGCACGGGAACCAGCCAGTCCCACCGCCCATCGTGCGGGTGGCTCGACCCGGGCGCGGCAAGCAGCAGCACCACTACCGGGGTCAGCGCGACAACGCCGGGAAGGTTCCTGATGCCTAGCACCGAGAGCATGCCGATCGCGATCAGGCCAGCCACGGCCGGCGGCATCGGCATCAGGTTCCCGCGCACCAGCCGACCGGCGCGGCGAGCGAGCGGGCCGTCGTCCCGGCAGGCCAGCAGCACCTCCGGCGCGACCGTGCGCCGCCGTGGCGACATCTGCCGGGCAGTTCTGGTGATGGCGCGAGCCAGGATCGCCACGTCGATCACGAGCACGGTGAACAGAGCGATTCGCGGCCCGTAGGCCACCATAGTCAGCGCCGCCAGCAGCGCTCTGATGCCAAGAGGGGGAAGGCTGAGCACGTGCCGGAGGCAGGGCCGAGCCGCCAGGGACGCCTCGATAGTCCGAGCGATCACGGCGACCGACCCAGCGATCACGGCGGCCAGAGCGAGCGGCCAGGTGCCCGTATATCCCGATGCTTGCGCCCCAGCCGCGATGCCGCCGTAGATCGCGCACTCGGCAGCGGTCGCGCACACCGCGTAGAGCCAGCCGAACCGCCGCTCGCGGGCCTCGTCGCTGGCCGACCTGCCCGCCGTCGCGACCGGCGGTGCGTCGGCGGCGGTCCAGTCGAAACCGGGCAGGATCAGCCAGTCACTGCGGTCCGGCTCGCGCTGCCCGGCCCTGCCCCGGCCAACGGGCGCGGCGCGGCGATTTAGCCGCGCGGTCATCGCGGCGAGCTGTCTCGCCCCGACCCGGCTGAGCACCCACACCCCGGTGGCGATCAGCCCGCGAACGGCGTCCGACCGAGTCCCGCCGCTGAACCACGCGGCCGCGCACAACCCAATGAGCAGCGAAATTCCGGTCACCGAACTCGGCGCGATGGGTCGCTCCGCTGCCACCCGGACGACCCAGCCAGCACCGGCGTTACCCGTTCTGGCGACCCTGATTCCGGCATCACCGAGCCGTCGCGCGATCTGGTCAGGCGCGCCAGGCAGTCCGGCGAAAATCTCTCCCCCAGGCATCCGGTGTAAGTAACCAATTGCAATTGGTCTCTCACTAAGAGTACTAATGCCGAGTGGAGTGAGCGGTGAGGCCGAAACCGGGCGCGTCTGCGCAACGCGGGTCTGGCCCGGCCGGGGCCCGGACCCATTCGGTCGCAGGCTCTCGATAAGGTCCGATCATGCGAACGGTCGCCGTGGTCCTCGCCGGTGGCTCTGGCCTGCGGCTTGGCGGCACCGTGCCCAAGCAACTGCAATTGCTCGCGGGCCAGACGCTACTTGAGCACTCGGTCAACGCTTTCGAGCAGGCTCCTGGCATCGACCAGATCGTCGTCGTGCTGCCGGCCGAGTTCGTGGCCGACGGCGTGAAGCTGCTTGCGGATCGGTTTGGCAAGCTCACCGACGTCATTGCGGGCGGCACCGACCGGCCAGGATCCACCCAGCGTGCGATCGCGCTGCTCAGCGGTGACGGGCAGGCAGGACCCAAGCCGCCGGACAACGACTGCGATGTGCTATTCCACGATGCCGCCCGGCCACTCGTGGATCAGCGGATCATCGCCGACTGCGTAGCCGCCCTGGCTGACTGCCAGGCGCTGGGCGTAGTCGTGCCCACAGCGGACACGATCGTGGAACTGGCCGACGGCGTCATGACGTCGATCCCGCCGCGAGAGACTCTCGCCCGATGCCAGACGCCCCAGGGCTTCCGGCTGTCGGTCATCCGCGAGGCTTACGAACTCGCGGCCGCCGACCTGGCCACGACCGGGTTCAGCGCCACTGATGACTGCGGAATGGTGCTGCGGTACCTGCCCGACGTCAAGGTCCGGGCCATCCCAGGCAACGAGCGGAACCTCAAGGTCACCTACCCCGCCGACCTCCGCCTAGCCGAATCCCTGCTGACTCGCCCCACCCAGTAACCCGGGCACTCACGCATGGCGGGCGCGCTCGCGCACCACCGCCAGGCAGCCGGCTGCCGGGTCAGCGCCGGGGCCGCCTGGATACCAGGTGCCCGACACCAGGCCGAGAATGCCGAGGTCAAGGACAGGGTCACCGCAGATCACCGCACGCTTGAGGTCGATGACTGCCGTGCCGCACGTCAGCGTTTCGGGCTGGCCAACCCGTCGACCACGGGCTTCGGCAGGTCCCACACCTCGCCTGCTGCTGTTATCGGTCACTCCGCCAGTCCGGACCAGATGCAGCAATCGCTCAGCCCAGACCGGGTCGGCGGCCCCGTCATAGATCCAGCGCGTCCCGAGCACGCTGTGCTCAGCCGTCGCGATCAATGAGCCTTCGGCGCCGTCGAGCGGAGCGTCGCGGTACGTCATCGGCACCTGGTAAAGCCTCACCCCATCGCTGACCAGGTGCGTCTCAATGCCCACCGCTCCTGCCGGGTCCTCAAAGCGAAAAAATCCCACCGGCACCAAACCCGGGACATCGACACCCTCGTACCACGGCTGCCGCGCCACCCAAACCGGAAGAAAGTCGCGAAAGTGCGGCGTCAGGGTCGCACCGGGATGAATCTTTGCCACCCACGGCACCCTATCCGCGACGCCCAGCCGATGCCAGGCACCGCTCAGCCCGCCGCTTGCGATGGATCTGGCAATCCACCGCACCGCTCAGCCCGACCCGTTGCGATGGATCTGGCAATCCATCCCGGAAATCGGGTATGAATTCGGGAATCCATCGCAGGACTGGACTAGCCAGAACCGATGAATTCGGGAATCCATCGCGTCGGTTAGCCAGTTCGCGCGCTTCGCTGACCTCGGCCGATAGGAAGGTCAGCGATGATCGGAGCGGGAGAAGGTTGGCGAAGCGGAGTTGGGCCAGCATGGGTGGCGGGAGCAGGGCGGTGGCGGGAGCAGGGCAGTCCGGCGCTGGGGCCGGGCTAGGGCCGGGGGTGGGTCGGGACTAGGTGGCGGGGGCTGGTCAGGAAGCCCACGCCCCAGGTGATGTGCATGGTGGCTAGGACGATCGGGAGCAGGGCTAGGGCCTGGCCGCGCACGGACTTCGCCGCCGTGGCGGTGACGGCGAGCAAGCCGAGCAGGTAGAGCAGTGGCGCGGCGAACCCGGCCAGCAGCAGCCAAGCCAACCAGCCATCGGCGCCGGCTGCGAGCGCGGTCAGGCCGACGAGGCCGGCGACCGCGCCTAGGCCCAGCGCGCTGACTGCCAGCGGCGGGGCCAGGTAGCGCAGGTTGATCGTGCCCGCGTGCATCCTGGCCACCACGTGCCGCCAGCGGCCGTAGTGGAAGTATTGCGCGGCCAGCTCGCTGAGGGTGGCCCGGGGCCGGTAGCTGACCTTCAGTTCCGGCTGGAACCAGATCAGGCCGCCGGCCTCCCGCAGTCGGTGGTTCATCTCCCAGTCCTCGGCGCGCAGGTAGTGCTCGTCGTAGCCGCCCACGCCCTCGATCGCGGAACGGCGGAACGCGCCGAGGTAGACCGAACTGGCCGGGCCGGGCTCGCCGCCGGTGTGGTATTTGGCGGAGCCGACCCCGGCCGGGGAGGTCATAGCCCAGGCGACCGCGCGCTGGAACGGGGTGATCCCCTCGGCGGCCATGATGCCGCCCACATTGACCGCGCCGGTTTCCGCTAGAGTACGCACGGCCGTCGCGATGTAGCCGGGCGGCAGCAGCGCGTGCCCGTCCACCCGGACGATGACATCGTGATGCGATGCCCGGATCGCCGCGTTCAGCGCGCTTGGGATGTGTCCGGACGGGTTAAGCACTACGGCTACCCGGGGTTCCGCGGCCGCGATACTTTCCGCTATCTGGAGGGTTTTGTCTTTCGACGGCCCGACCGCGAGCACGAGTTCGAATTGGCCTGGGTAGTCCTGCCTGAGCACAGCGTCGACGGCGTCAGCCAGGTGCCGTTCCTCGTTGCGAACCGGCATTATCACCGAGACTGGATCAGCCACGGTCGTCACGGTACCGCATCGGGATTACCCGGTCGTGTCCTCCAGCATCTCGGTGACGAGGGCGGCGATCGGCGAGCGTTCCGAGCGGACGAGCGTGACGTGGGCGAACAACGGGTGGCCCTTGAGCTTCTCGATCACCGCGACGACGCCGTCATGCCTGCCGACGCGTAGGTTGTCTCGCTGGGCGATGTCGTGGGTGAGCACGACGCGGGAACCGGCCCCGATCCGCGACAGGACCGTGAGCAGGACGCCGCGTTCGAGCGACTGGGCCTCGTCCACGATCACGAACGAGTCGTGCAGCGACCGTCCCCTGATGTGGGTGAGCGGCAGCACTTCGAGCATGTCCCTGGCTACTACCTCGTCGATCACGTCTGGAGAGGTGACCGCGCCCAGGGTGTCGAACACGGCCTGCGCCCACGGGTTCATCTTGTCGGCCTCAGAGCCCGGCAGGTAGCCGAGTTCCTGGCCGCCGACCGGGTACAGCGGGCGGAAGACGACGACCTTGCGGTGCTGACGGCGTTCGAGCACGGCTTCGAGTCCGGCGCAGAGCGCGAGCGCCGACTTGCCGGTGCCCGCCCGGCCGCCGAGTGAGACGATGCCAATTTCGGTGTCGAGCAGCAGGTCGAGGGCGATTCGCTGTTCGGCGCTGCGGCCGCGCAGGCCGAACACGTCGCGGTCGCAGCGGACCAGCTTGACCGACTTGTCCGGCTGGACCCGGGCGAGCGCGCTGCCTCCGCCCACGCAGCTTGAGTAGATTACGAGGCCCGTGTGGCAGGGCAGGTCACGGGCGGCGGCGAGGTCGAGCGTGCCGCTGGAGTACAGCTCGTCGACTTCGGCCGCGCCCACCTCGACTTCCCGCATGCCGGTCCAGCCCGAGTCCGGCGGTAGCTCGGCGCGGTACTCCTGGGCCGCCAACCCGATCGCGGCGGCCTTGATCCGCAGCGGCAGGTCTTTGCTGACCAGGACGACGCTCTCGCCTTCGGTGGCGAGGCTGCGGGCGACGGACAGGATCCTGGCGTCATTGTCACCGAGCCGGAAGCCGGCAGGCAGCACCGACGGATCGGTGTGGTTGAGCTCGACAACAACCGTGCCGCCCAGGTCGCCGATCTCGATGTCGGCGTCGAGCCGGCCGTGCGTCCTCCGCAGGTCATCCAGGTAGCGCAGCGCGGCCCGGGCGAAGAAGCCAAGCTCGGGATGATTGCGCTTGGCTTCGAGCTCGGTAATCACGACTAGCGGGAGCACGACTCTGTGCTCAGCGAATCTGCCGAAGGCGCCGGGGTCGGCGAGCAGGACGCTGGTGTCTAGCACATAGGTACGGCGGTCCGGGCCGCTCGCGTCCTGCGCCGTTACAGCTGAGGCCGGAGCGAGCGGTGCGGTTGGCCCGGCGCTTGCCTGAGTTCGCTTTGAACGCGTGCCTCGGGGCTCAGCGCTGCCTGATCTTGCTGCCGCCGCGTCGTTCTTGCTGGATGTGTTCGTGCTCGCGCGAGCTGCTGCGGAAGTGGCCACTCAGTCTCCAATGATCTACCGTGGCGACATCTGCGACACAAGGCTGTCGCCGGGGCCGGGGACCGGCCAGCGATGGGCCGAGCGCCGGCCCTTCGCTCATCTCGCCCGCCTGCGCGAGCGTGGAGCTCGAGAATTCTCGAGGGCCTTCCCGTCGGGCGGCTACGCACCGCCTGTCAGTCTTTGACGCTACCTGGGCTATGGCACTCCACGGAAGTAGCGGCACGCTATGAACACGTTATGAAACTCGAAGGACATACGAAGTTCAGCAGGTGTTTATCGCACAATATGGCGACTCGGTGGGTGCTCGAACCGTCACTACTGGAATCTGGCTGAATGCGGTCAGTTGCCGAAACGACGGTGCCGTCCCGCGTAGGACCGCAGCGCCCGCAGGAAGTCCACCTTTCGGAACGCCGGCCAGTACGCGTCGCAGAAATAGAACTCCGAGTGCGCGCTCTGCCAGAGCAGGAAGCCTCCCAGCCGCTGCTCGCCTGACGTCCTGATCACCAGGTCGGGGTCGGGCAGGCCGGCTGTATAGAGGTGTTCGGCGATGTGGTCGACGTCCAGGATCTCGGCGAGTTCCTCGATCGTGGTGCCTTTGGTGGCGTGTTCTTGCAGCAAGGAGCGCACCGCGTCGGCGATCTCGCGTCGGCCGCCGTATCCGACGGCGACGTTCACAAGCAGACCCGGGTAGTCGGCGGTCGCGTCGCTGGCCGCCTTCAGGACTTGTGCGGTCTCCACCGGCAGCAGGTCGAGCGCGCCAACCGGTTTGACCCGCCAGTTCTGGGCGAGTTCTCTGACGGTGTCCTCGATGATCCCGAGCAGCGGCTCGATCTCCGACTCTGGCCTGGCCACCAGGTTGTCGGTGGACAGCAGCCACAGTGTGACGACCTCGACGCCGGCGTCACGGCACCAGTCAAGCAATTCGAATATCTTGTCCGCACCCTTGCGGTGGCCGCTGCTGACGTCGGTCAATCCCGCTGAGCGCGCCCAGCGGCGATTACCGTCGCACATCACTCCCACGTGTCGGGGCACCCGCGACCGCGAGAGCGACGCTTCGAGCCGCCGCTCGTAGAGCCGGTAGACAAGATCGCGTAGATCCATCCGGCACCCTTCCTCGCTGCCGCCAACCGTCCGGTTCCTTAAGAACCGTATCCAAGAACGTGACCAATTCGGCTGAGGTCAGCACAGCTCGTACACCAGTTCCTCGTTCGCCCCACGCCTCGAGCACGGCGCGACGCCTGAGACGCCAGTAACCACGGCTGTCTCCGCTGGTAATTCCTGTGTTCGCATGCCAATGAGCGGTTGACCGAAGCACGCACCGCATCTCGCCGTTGCCAGGAAGGTCGGCCCGGTCTTGGGACCTGAGCGCGAAGTATTCGCGTTCGCCCGGCTCAAACATCGCGCTGGCGGCGGCATGCCGGTCGGCCGCCGGAGCGGGGAACCTATCGTCGGGATCGGGCCACGACCTGGCTTGGTCGGGATCTTCGCGGGCGGCCTGAACCTCCGCTGCCAGCGAAGCGAGCTGGTAGCCGCAGCGCTCGCCGACGATCGCGAACGGCTGGGAGTCCTTGAGCAGCCTGAGTGTCAGTTCGTACGGCCGTCCGCGCCGGTCACGGCACGGAACAGCCGCTACTCGCAGCCAAGATCCATCTACGCAACGTAGTTCTCCCATAACGGAACGTTAGCACCAGGAGGGTCGGATCCGGCAGCCCCGCGCCGGCGCGGCATTGAGGTGCCTGCGCCGGGCGGGGCTGATGTCAGCGGCGGGGCTCGTCCCGGGTGCGGGGTGATCTCAGCCGATCGACTTGACGATTGCCTCGTCTAGGCCTGAGAAGGAGGCCAGGTACTCCCTGCGCTCCTTCTTGAGCCGGGTGACCATGGCCTCGTACTCCGCCTGCCGGCCATGGCGGGCGTAGAGCCGCCGTGGCTGCAAGATCTCGACGTCATCGACGCCCGGCAGCGACGAAGCGACCTCGTAGCCGAAGTCGGGGTCGGTCTCCCACTCGATCGAGTCCTCGACGATCGCCTGCACGATCGCCGAGGAGTAAGGAATGGTGACCTTCTTGGACGTCTCATCGTCGGTGCCGCCGATACGGCCGGTGTTGAGCACGTAAACTTTCAGCTCGTGGCTGTCGAGCAGTTCGAGCATCCGGTTGCCCATGTCGGCCATGTTTCTCGGGAAGAACGGGTTCGTGCCCGGCACCCGGAGGAACTTGCCCTCCTCGTCCTTACCGCCAGCCGATGTGCCCGTGGTCTCCCCGAGCATGAAGTAAGCGGCGGCCTGCGCCCGGTCGAGGCGGGCAACGCCGGGGACGATGTTCTCGTTACGGTTCAAGATCAGCAGGAACTCGGCTGGGGGCACCTCGTTCCCAGGCCACGGGTGCACGTAGGAGAACGGCCAGGTCGTCCTCCCGTTCTTGGTGTAGGAGGTGTCGAAGAAGTCGACCCGGCCTTCCGGGTCGACCGAGACGTTCTCCAGGTAGGCGTCTGGCTTGGTGGTGGCGCCGTAGATGGCCGGCTCGAACCTCGGGTCGAGCCCGAACGTCTTGGCGAAGCAGCCGTTCTCCGTCGTGTAGACCTTGCCGCCCGGCATCAACGCGACGAAGTCGTCCTGAGCGGGCTTGCTGCTGAGCTGGGTGGTGAACGTGGTGGTCGTCTTGCCGGTGCCGGACAGTCCCACGATCAAAATGGCGGTCGGGTCGCCGTCCCTCGGCATCACCTTGCAGCCGGCGTGCAGCGCGAGGCCGCCGCGGTTGTAGACGATGTTGTTCCACATCCGCAAGCCGCCCTTCTTGGACTCACCGAAATAGTCCGAGTTCAGCACGCGGGTGACGCTGTCGCGCAGGTCGACCGCGATCACGCGGTCGTCTGGGTATCCGGGAGCGGATAGGTTCGGCGTGTAGATGACCGTCGTGTCCGGCTCCCACGCGGCCGGGTCGTAGTCGGCCTCGACCGGGTAGTAAAGCTGCTGCTGCATGCCGGCCACGTTGGCGTTAGCGGCCTCCATGATGAGTCGTGCCCTGGTGCGGAAGTTCGGGTCCGAGCCAATGTAGCCGTCGACGACAACGACGTGCTCACCGGCCATATAGGCGTCCTGCTCGGCGGAGATGCGGTCGTACTCCGCCCTGGTGATGGTCTGCTTGGTAGCGTTAGTCGAATCGTCAACCACGAACGTTGACCTGGTGCTGCGTGAATCCACCCGCGCCTTGACCACGACGTTGTCGAACTCGGTTACCTGGCTGTTGGGCATCTTCTCGGTCAACTCGCGGAGCCGCTCCGCGGTTGGATTGAACTCCACCAACGCGGCCCTCACCTCATACACCACGACTGCTCCTCCTCGTTGGCGTCCTGCAGGTTCGAGTCCTACAGGTTGCGTCGACGCTGAACGCTCCGCTGCGGTACTGGCACTCCGGGCAGCCCAAAGCGGGCCCGGACATGCGGGATCGATTTGGGGAGTGTACCCCCGGACGGCACGGATCAAATATCCTGCCCATCCGGCACGCCCCTAATCAGCCCGGCCCGCTCACGCCATGCTTGCGGACGTCTACCAGACGTAGCTGCCGGAGCAATCGTGAAACGGGCGCAGGAGGAGTGCGAGGGAGTTCTAGCAGTGTTCTAGCAGGAGCAGCGCAGAGCCACGGGAGTGGGTGAGAGCGTGACGCTCGCCAACCCCGGGATCGGGTGACAAGCGCGGTCTGGATGCGGGTAAAAGGGTGCGTTTACCGGCGCTCGAAGGCGCGGCCGTCTTGGTCGTGGCGCGGAGAATGCCCAGGTCAGGATGACTTCGGGCCCTCGGCACGCACCTGCTCGACATGCTGCAACGCAGTCCGGAGGTCGGCCAGCCAGGAGTCCTCGTGCTCACCCACGAGCCGGACGCACCAGGCGAGCGCGTCGCTGCGGCTGCGCGCGACTCCAGCTTCGACCAGCGTGTCGAGCACCATGCGCTCGTTCTGGCGGAGCCTGGTCATCACCGGGACGGAAAATGTTGTGTACATCACAACGCGGTCTCCCGAGCGAACTCCCCACGAGACCTTGCGGCCGAACGCGTGCTCGGCCTCGTGCGCGATCTCGATCCGCTGCTGCCTGGTGTCCTCGCGGAACCGGCGGCTGCGCCCTTCCCAGGCCGCTCCCTGCTCCGCTTCGGAGGCACCGTCAGCGGTCTGCGGCACCGGGATCGGCAAGATGACCGTAATCTCTTCCCTGTCTAGCTTCACCTCAAGGGTGCCGTCCAGCCAATCGCTCGGCATCCGGCCGGTGAACCAGCCACGAAGTCGCTCTGCCGCCGACTGCTGATCAGAAGTTTCTGTACTCATGTAATGATGATTACACGTAATCGCGAGGGAGGCAAACGGCCGTTCGCAACAGCAAGGGGCCCACGAAGCTGCCATGACGACAGCTAGGGGCCCACGCTGCCACCAGGCTGGTCCCCCGGGCCCGGCGCGGGGCTTAGCTGGGCGGGGGCTGGGGGGCGGGGGCTGGGGGGCGGGGGCTGGGCTTGGGTTAGCCGGCCAGGCTGCCGGCTACGGTGGCGGCGACCTTCGGGTAGATGCGGATCGCGCCTGCGAAGCCCGCGCCGAAGTCGGCCCTGACCACTTCCACGTCCATGCCGGTTTCCGGCGCCTGGAGCATCCATCCGTTGCCGATGTAGATCGCCACGTGCGAGATGTAGCTGGGCGCGGTCGGGTCAGTGTGGTAGAAGAGCAGGTCACCTGGCCTGAGCTGACTGAGCGGGAGCAACGGGCCGGTCCTGGCCTGGTCGGCGGCGACGCGCGGCATCGCGACGCCAGCCTGAGCCAGCGACCACAGCACCAAGCCCGAGCAGTCGAACGCGTTCGGACCTACGGCTCCCCAGACGTACGGCTTGCCGATCCGGCTCATCGCGGCGGTGATGAACCTGGTGAGCTGCTTCGACGTCAGGCCCTGCCCGGACGCAGCGGCGATGCCACCCCCAGCCGCTCCGGTCGTGACCGTCGCCTGCCCGGCGATGATCTGGGTCACCAGCGACGCCACCGATGCTTTGGCCGGCACCAGTTTCTTGATCTCGTGGATCAGGATGTCCAGTCTGGAGTTCGGCGCGCTGACGATGATCGCGTTACGATGCGGTAGCCCGAGCGACTTGGCGACGCCGTTGGACACGACCGCGTCGACACCGCCGATGCCCACGGTGCCGAATCCGGCGACCGGCAGCCGCAGCGTCCGGGCCCCGATCACCTGGACGGGCTTGTTCAGGCTCAGCCTGTCCTGCCTGCCCATCGTGTAAGAGATGGCCATGCCGCCGGCCGCGACGTTGTTCCACAGCGTCGCGGATGCCGCGGTGGGCTTGGCGGCGAACGGGCGGAACGTCGTCGGGTCGACCCCGAGCACGTTCACGAAGACGCCGTTGACCTTGATCCGCCCGGCGTCCACCGGCACCGCGGCGACAACCCCGGCGAGGCGGCGCAACTCCCGGGTGACTGAGGCCGGCAGACTCGTGCCGTCGACCACGAGCACGTCCGCCTGCAGCAGGCGGACCATCCTGGCCGCGCCGTTGCGAGCGGACGCGGGCAGTGGCTTTGCCGCCACGGTCAGGGTGGCCCGCTGGATCCCCGATGATCCGACACCGGGAATGGCTCCGAAGGTCCCGCTGACTCCGGTCTGCTTACTGCCCGCAGTTCTCGCCGACGCTCCGGCTGACTTAGCCCGCCCGGCTGATCCAAGCGTTAGCTGGGAGCGGGAATGCCGGAACAGGCCGGTGAGAACGAGGCTAAGTACGAGTGCGAAGGCGATTACAGGGAGTAGTCGACGCGCCAGGCCGCGCAATCTGGGTTCCCTTCCGCTTGGGGGCGGTTTCAGGTCGCTACTGGGATTATGCCTGCTCGACCAGCCAGGCGAAAGCCACCCAGGGGCAACTCGCGCACTTGTTCGCGCTATTAAGCAGACGCGCAACGTAGCCAAATGTTTTACGCAACGGTCAAGATCGCAGGCTGACCAGCAGTTCCGGCGCCGTGGTGACCGGCAGCCCGCACGCGAAGTCACGGCACACGAACGCAGCCGGCTGACCGTTCACGAGGTCGCGACCAGCCAGCAACGGCACACCATCCTGCGCCGCTGACCCTGGTCCCAGCGCGATCACCGCGCCCGGTGTGGCCCCAAACGCGGCCGCGGCGTGCAGCGACTTCGTCCGCTCATCGTCGAGCGGGCCGACAATCGCGATCTCGGCCGGGCCTGCGATGAAAGCTTCGGCGACCGCCAGTCCCCAGCCGGCGGCCTGGGGATACCGGGGCGCAATCGCCGAGGCCGGTCCCAGCGCGCTAGCGGCGGCCTCCCGGTGTGCCGCCGACCCGGTCAGCGCGGAGTAGCTGAGGAGAGCGCCGGCGATCGCGAAGGTACCGGCGGGAGTCGGTCCGTCGGTCGGGTCGGCGGGCCGGTAGATCAGCCGTTCGCTGTCGTTCGCCGTGTCGTAGAAGCCACCCTCGCCACCCTCGCCACCCTCGTCGGCGCGGAACCGCTCGATCACCACGTCGAGCAGCCGACCGGCCAGTGTTACCCAGCGAGACTCACCGGTGACCCCGGACAGGGCGAGGAAGCCGTCGGCCACGCAGGCGTAGTCTTCGAGCACCCCCGCGCTGGGTCCGGCGATCCCGTCCCGCGAGGTGCGGGCCAGCCGGCCATCGGACAGGTGCACGTCGGCGATCAGCTCGGCCGCCCGCCGAGCCGCCGTGACGTAGTCGTCACGGCCGAACAGCAGGCCAGCCTCGGCCAGCGCGCCGATCGCCAGGCCGTTCCAGGCCGCGACTACCTTGTCATCCCGGCCCGGCCACGTCCGCGCGCTGCGCGCGGCCAGCAACCTCGACCGCACATCCGCGTACCGTTGCGGGTCGGCCGGGTCGACGTGCAGCTGCAGCACGGATCGGCCATGCTCAAATGTGCCTGCCGCCGACACCCCGAACAGCTCAGCCGCGTACATGCCGTCCTGTTCCCCGAGCGCGTCGGCCAGTTCGTCCGGCGTCCAGACGTAGAACGCACCTTCGGTGCCATCGCTGTCCGCGTCGTACGCGCTCGCGAACCCGCCTTCGCCGGTTCGCAGGTCAGCGAGCATCCAGTCGCAGGTCTGCTGGGCGACCCGGCGGGCTAGGTCACCAGCGCCATTGCCGTCGCCGCCGCAGCGCCGCCACCAGTGCGCGTAGACCCGGGCAAGCTGCGCGTTGTCGTAGAGCATCTTCTCGAAATGCGGAACCACCCAGTCCGCGTCGACGCTGTACCTGGCGAACCCGCCGCCAAGCTGGTCGTAGATGCCGCCCCTGGCCATCGCCTCGAGCGTCCCCGCAGCCATCGCCAGCGCGGTCTCCCCCACGGGCTGGGCTGCCTGCGAAGAGCGCTGGGCATGGCTTTGCTCGACGCCCGGCCCGGCTGCCCGCTCAGAGCGCCTGAGCAGGAATTCGAGCACAGTCGACGGCGGGAACTTGGGCGCGCCGCCGAACCCGCCCCGCGCTTTGTCATAACGCCTGGCCAGCGCCGCGACCGCGGTATCGCCCAGGTCAGCGACGCCAGCGAGCACCGCGCCCGATGTCGATCCCGATCCCGACCCGCGCGACTCGCTGTCCGCCAGCGTCTGCGCGATCTGCCGCGCCTGGCTGGTCACGTCACCTCTATGGTCCTGCCAAGCGCTCACGATCGCTTCGACCAGCCGGGCGAAGTGTCCGGGCGGATAGTAAGTACCGCAGTAGAACGGCTCACGATCATGGGTGAGAAAGACGGTCATCGGCCAGCCGCCCTGCCCGGTCATCGCCTGGGTCGCGGTCATGTAGACAGCGTCGACGTCGGGCCGCTCCTCGCGGTCTACCTTGATCGACACCAACGCTGAGTTCATGAGTTCGGCGATCGCCGCGTTCTCGAACGACTCGTGCGCCATCACATGGCACCAGTGGCACGCCGAGTACCCGACAGACAGCAGTACCGGCACGTCACGGCGGCGGGCCTCAGCGAACGCCTCGTGACCCCACGGCCACCAGTCGACTGGGTTGTCGGCGTGCTGGAGCAGGTAGGGACTTGTCGCGTCACGCAGCCGTTCAGCCATGACTCCATCTTCTCGCTAACTGCTACCGTGCGAGATGTGAGCATGCCCGAGCGCGCTATCGGTGGCCGACCGCACGGCACCAAGGTGAGGGGAACCCGCCAAGCCGAAGCGGTGGCGGCCGTGCTCGACCGGCTATCTGGGTTCTGCAGCGCGCAGCAGATCCACGCGGAACTGCGCGAGCACGGTGAGCAAGTCGGGCTCACGACCGTCTACCGGCACCTGCAGTCGCTCAGCGAGTCGGGCCGGATCGACGCGATCAGGGATTCGTCCGGAGAGATCTTGTACCGCAGGTGCCAGACCGACACCCATCACCACCATCTGACCTGTCGCAACTGCGGCCGCAGCGTCGAGGTCGAGGGTCGAGCGGTCGAGCGGTGGGCCGAGGAGGTGGCGCAGCAAGCCGGGTTCACCGACGTCGGTCACACAGTGGAGCTTTTCGGCCTGTGCCCCGACTGCACCGCGGCGGAGCAGGTGTAGCCGGTACGCGCCTAGCCGGTACGTGCCTAGTCCGGGCACCGTCTGGTCGGAAGGTCCCGGCGCGCATCGACCACATGCAAGGCCAAGCTCGGATGCGGCCCCTTCGCCGTTGGCGCGTCGGCGATCAGCACGGCCGCCCCCTCGCCAGTGACCGCGAACCCATAGGCGGGAGTGACCTGGGCATATCGCCCGGTCGTCGTGCTGGCCACGAACGTCGCCCTGGTCGTGGTCCAGGCCAGCGCGCCCGGTCCCATCGCCAGCGCGGTGAACTCATCCCCAGCCGGCAGCCGCAGCGCCAGCCTGGCCCGCCGGTCCGGGCTGGCCGAGTAGTACAGCGCGGACAGCGCCGGGTCGAGGTACGCGGTCCGGGTGCCGTCGGTCACGACGAAGTCGGTGCCGACGATCGCACGCAACACGGCGGGCAGCGGCGCCATTGTCCTGGTGCGCAAGCTGTAGGCGCGTAGCTTGGTCAGCGCGCCCGGGCGGTCTGACTGCGGCCAGACCACCAGGCCGCCGGCAAAGAACGGCGCTTGCAAGTGCCCGCGAGCGATGATGGTCACCCGGCCTGTCCGCAGGTCGGCCAGCCTGATCTGGACCAAGCCGACTGGCCCGTAGCCCTGCGCCCACGCCGCGAAGCCGCCTGCGACCGCGGGCGCGTGCCACGGACTTGGCCACGGAGTGCCACCAGAGGAGGTCAGCGACCGGCCGAGGCGAATGAGGCGGCCCGTCGCCGAGTCCCAGCCGTAGACAGTAAAGCCGTCCAGGCTCTGCAGCGAGTGAGTCTGCTCCCACACCAGCCACCGGCCGCCGAACGCACCGTCGGCCTGATCGGTCGCGGGGTCGCTGAACCGCATGATCGGCCGCAGCACCCCGGTGCGCAGGCCGATCGCGGCGACCCCGGCGAACCCCTTGGTCCAGGCCGACCCGTACCCGGTCAGTCCGCTGGCAGCGACGCCGAACGGAACGAATTCCTCGCGGCGCGACCCGGGCACGGCTTGCGCGAGCGCTGCCGAGATCGCGACGCCTGACCGCCCAGCACAGAGCGCGGTGACGGCAGCGGAGGCCGCTGACACCCGGCGGGTCTGCTGGCGGGCATGGCCGACCGCCAGTCGCGCACAACCGACCAGCAGCAACGTCGCTACAACCGCGGCCGTGACCGGCACCGTGACCCGCCTCGTGGCCACGCGGTGCCGTGACGGCCTGCTACCAGATGTAGCCACGTGCCCCGAGTATGTACACGACAGTGGCGGACGGCAGCGATGAGTACGCGGGCACGCCGGCGCTCCAGGCGATGCTGGGCGCGCCGTGGACCGAGTCCTCGTAGTAGGTCAGCGAACCTGATCTGGCGTAACCACGGATGTCGAACCAGTGCAAGATCTCCTGGCCGGGCGGATGACCGACCAGGTGCGGGCCGCCGGGCACCTCGTAGGCGTCACCGGCGATAGGCACGCCCGATCCCTTGCTGATGTCGGTCACCAGGTCAGCGATGTAGGTCGCGATCTGGCTTCGGGTCGGCGTCCATGGCAACCCGACCGCGACGTATCTGGTCTTGTGCTGGTGAGCGTCGAGCACCCTCGGCAGGGGGTAGCCGTGCGCGTTGGACCAGTCCGTACCCGACCTGGTTCCCAGTTCTCTGGCCGCGGCCGACTGGCTGAGGGTTACCCCCATCTGCGCCAGCATCTCCGATACCGCGGCGGGCCCGCAGTAGTAGTTGCGCATCTGAGCACGTTGCGTCCTGGCCAGTCTCCTGGTCGCTGGAGGCTTCACCCTGCGCAGGTATCGCCTGGCCTGCGCCTGCTTGATCTGGTTTGCTCGCAGCATCGCCCGGCTCATTGGCGGCGCCGCCCGCGCTCGCTTGGACTTACCGGGCGCGATCGCGTCGGTCACCAGCGGCACGGGCCCCGACACGGCCGCCGATGCCGCGGCGGCCCAGGCAGGCACGCGATGCGCCGCATCGGCCTGGCTGATCGAGGTCACCAGGCCGCCGGTCGTGCCGACGGCGAGTGTGATCGCGATAACTGGAGGTCTCCACCGAGCAGCCAGCATGTCCACCCCCCCGAGCGTTTTGCTAGCACATTGAGTGTCACGACAGTGACATTCAATTAAAGATAGTAGCCAAGCATGATCGATATCGTAACTCTGCGGCCGAAAAATGCGTCGCGAATTTGCCGCGGCGACCGCTAGCGCTTGCGCCGGCCCTTGTACGAATAAGCGGGACCTATCCCAGCTAGATGCAGCGCTACCAGGGCAAACCCAACGAGCGACAAGCTGAGGGGGAAAAGACCACGTCAGTCGAAGTCGAGGTGACGTGAAGGACGAACGCGATCGCGAACAGAATGGTGGCAATGATAGCAAGCATTACGCAGCTCCATCTAGGGCGCAGCCACCCCGATGCCATAGGCAATGACAGCAGCGCACAACTGCCCTGGCATACTTGTTTTACACATCAATTACCGAGGTAAGGTTGACCGACAGCTAAGCGGCGTTGGGCACGGGCCCGCATCCGGGCAGATGACAAGGTGACCGGCCTAGCGGGCGCGGCGGCGACTCCCCTGAGTTGTTGCCGGAAAAGCGCTCATAGCGGGCCGCGCTTATCTAGTGTGGTCAAGGTGGCGGCGGGAGGTGACGGCCCGGTGACTGAACAGCCACGTCACGGCGCCACTACGCCGTCAGCGACCTACCGGGTGCAGCTCGGCCCAGCGTTCACCTTCGACGACGCCGCGAACATCGCGGGCTACCTGTCCAGGCTCGGGATCAGTCACCTGTACTGCTCGCCGTTCTTGCAGGCGGCGACAACTTCGTCGGCAGGCTACGACGTCGTCGACCACGCCCGTCTGGATGACAACCTGGGCGGCGCGGAAGCCTACGGCAGGCTGACCGCACGGCTCCAGGCAGCCGGGGTCGGCCAGATCCTCGACATCGTGCCCAATCACATGGCGCTGGCCGGGCGGGCCAATGCCTGGTGGTGGGACGTGCTCGAGAACGGCCCGGCCAGCCGTTATGCGAGCTACTTCGACATCAACTGGGATCCGCCTGAGCGCAAGCTCACCGCCACCGTGCTGATGCCTGTGCTGGCTGACCGCTACGGCCGGGTGCTCGAGGCGGGCGAACTGCGCGTCCGACGCCAGGGCGCGGCGTTCGTGGTGGCCTATCACGACCAAGAGGCGCCGCTGTCGCCGCGCACCCTGGACGACCTGCTGGCCAGCGCCGCCGACCGGGTTGGCTCAACGGAGCTGAAATCCATCGCGACTGAGCTGGGCGACTTGCCGCACGCCATCCTCACCGACCCGGTAGCGGTAGCCGAGCGGCATCGCGACAGCGAGAGGCTCAAGATCAGGCTGGCCACGCTGGCCGAGCAGCACGACGAGGTCGCCAAGGCCATTGACTCCGAGCTAGAAGAGGTCAACGCCGACCCCGACCGGCTCGACGAACTGCTCAGCAGGCAGAACTACCGGCTCGCGTACTGGGGTACCTCAGCCGAGGAGCTGTCCTACCGGCGGTTCTTCGACATCGATCGGCTGGCTGGCCTGCGAGTCGAGCGCGACGAAGTGTTCGACGACACGCACGGGCTCGTGCTGCGGCTCATCGCGGAGGGCTCGCTCGACGGCTTGCGGATCGACCACGTGGACGGCCTAGCCGACCCGGAAGGTTATCTGAACAGGCTCAGGGCGCGGGCGGGCGATGCCTACATCGTGGTCGAGAAGATACTTGGCCCGGATGAGGAACTACCGGGGTCGTGGCCGGTGGCGGGCACGTCAGGCTACGGCTTCCTCAACCTGGTCAACCAGCTTTTCGTCGATCCCAAGGGTGAGCAGGAGCTGGTCGCCAGCTATGCCAGCTTCACCGGCCAGAGCACCGACTTCCCCGAGATCGCCCGCTCGGCCAAGCTCCAGATCATGCGGGAGGACCTGGCGACCGAGGTGGAACGGCTGACCAGCCAGCTTGCCGACATCTGCGAGCGGCATCGCCGCCAGCGCGACTACACCCGCCGGGAGCTTCGCGAATCGCTGCGCGAGGTGCTCGCCTCCTTCGCCGTCTACCGTTGCTACCCGCGTCCTGGCCACGAGGCCACCTTCGCCGACCGGGCCAAGGTCGCCGCGGCCGTGACCGCCGCCCGGCAGCGCAGGCCTGACCTGGATTCCGAGCTATTCGACTTCATCGGCGGGCTTCTCGTGCTGCGCTACGACGGCGAGCAGGAGGGCAGGTTCGCCGTTCGGTTCGCTCAGGTCAGCGCGCCGGTGATGGCCAAGGGGTTGGAAGATACGGCGTTCTACCGGTACCAGCCGCTCGTGAGCCTCAACGAAGTCGGCGGCGACCCGGCCAGGTTCGGCACCACCGTGGCCGACTTCCATGACGCGATGCGCTACGCCGCACTGCACTGGCCTCATGCGATGCTCACGCTGTCGACGCACGACACGAAGCGGAGCGGCGACGTGCGGGCGAGGATCAGCGTGCTCTCCGAACTGGCCGCCGCCTGGGACGAGGCGGTCACCACCTGGTCCGAGCAGAACGCCAAGCACAAGCGACGCAACGCTAGGCACGGACGCGGCGGCTGGCCAGACCGCGCGGCCGAGCACCTGCTGTACCAGACTCTTGTCGGGACCTGGCCGATCGACGCGGCGCGCACGCAGGCTTTCATGATCAAGGCCGCCAGGGAAGCTAAGTCGCACACTTCGTGGACCGACCCACAGCGGGGTTACGAGGCCGCGCTGAGCGACTTCATCACCGCGGTGCTCGACGACCCCGACTTCGCCGCGAGCATGAACGCGTTTCTCGACCAGCACAAGATCATCGCCAGAGGCCGGCTGAACTCACTGGCGCAGACGGCGCTGCTGCTGACCTGCCCGGGCGTACCCGACATCTATCAGGGGACCGAGATCTGGGACCTGTCCCTGGTCGATCCGGACAACCGCCGGTCGATCAGCTTCGCGAGCCAGTGGGCTCTGCTCGCCGACATCGCCGACGGCGGACCCGAGCTGGCCCTTGCCCGCGATGATGCCGGCGGGCCCAAGATCTGGCTAATCTCCAAACTGCTTGAGCACCGGCGGGCCTTCCCCGGCTGTTACGACCAGACCGCGGGGTACGAACCCGTCGACGTCACCGGCCGGCACGCGGACCGGTTCATCGCGTTCACCAGGTCAGGCCGGATCGCCGTGATCGTGCCGAGGCTAGCGACGAGCGAGGCCGATCCGTGGACTGGAACGGACGTGGCGCTGCCGCCCGGGCAGTGGGTGAGCGTGCTTACCGAGGAGCACTTCAGCAGCGGGAACGTGCGCGCGGCGGCACTGCTGCGCCGCTTCCCAGTCCAGGTCCTGGCGCGCGTGGCGTAGTGCACGAATTCAAGGTGTGGGCGCCGCGCCCGCAGCGCGTCGACGTCGTGCTCGGCGACCATACACTTCCGATGAACCGAGCCATGGGCGGGTGGTGGACCTGCTCAGCTGGCTCAGCGACTGCTGGCAGCGACTATGCGTTCAGCCTCGACGGCGGACCACCGCGGGCCGATCCGCGCTCTGCCTTTCAGCCGGGCGGGATCGAAGGCCCGTCCAGGCTGATCGATCATGCAAGCTTCCGCTGGTCCGACCAGCGCTGGCGGGGCGTTCCGCTACCCGGATCGATCCTTTATGAATGCCACATCGGCACGTTCTCCGCGGCTGGTACGTTCGCCGGGGCGATCGATCACCTTGAACACCTAGTCGATCTCGGGGTCGACGCGCTGGAGATCATGCCGGTCGCCGAGTTCTCCGGCGGTCGCGGCTGGGGTTATGACCCGGTGAACTTGTTCGCGCCGCATCACGCCTACGGCGGGCCTGACCAGCTCAAGCAACTGGTCGACGCGGCCCACGGCCACGGCATCGCGGTCATCGTCGACGTGGTCTACAACCACCTCGGCCCAGCCGGCAACTACCTGCCGGAGTTCGGCCCGTACCTGCACTCCGGGCACCTGACCGACTGGGGTGACGCGGTCAACTTCGACGGGCAGGACAGCGCCGAGGTACGCCGGTTCGTCGTCGACAACGCGCTGATGTGGCTGCGCGACTATCACGTCGACGGGCTGCGGGTCGACGCGGTCCACGCCATTCGCGATACCTCAGCGACACACATACTGGCCGAACTCTCCGCCGAAGTGCGCGCACTAGCCGCCCATCTGGGCCGGTCGCTGATCCTCATCGCCGAGAGCGAAGTGATCGACCCGCTGCTGGTCACGAGCGCCGACGCTGGCGGCTACGGCCTCGACGCGTGCTGGGCCGACTACTGGCATCACGCGGTGCACGCCACACTGACCGGCGAGCGCTGCGGCTACTACCACGCCTACGGCCCGCTGCCGGTGCTGGCCAAGGCCGCCAGTCAGGCCTGGGTCTACGACAACGGCAACCCGGCACCCGGACGGCCGTCGAAAGACCCGGTCGGCAGCCAGTTCGTTGTGTGCACGCAAAACCACGACCAGGTCGGCAACCGCGCCGCCGGTGAGCGCCCATCCGCGCTGATCAGCGACGCCAGGCTGCGGGTGGCCGCGACGCTGCTGCTGACCTCGCCGTTCGTTCCGATGATCTTCCAAGGCGAGGAGTGGGGCGCGACGAGCCCGTTCCCGTACTTCACCGATCACGCCGACGCCGCGCTCGCCGAGACCGTGCGCGCGGGCAGGCAGGCCGACTTCTCAGAGTTCGGCTGGCCCCCCGAGGCCATCCCCGATCCGCAGGACTTCTCGACATTCGAGCGAGCCAAGCTCGACTGGAGCCAGCCCGCCAAGGAGCCCCACGCCGATCTGCTGGCCTGGCATCAACAGCTGATCGCGCTGCGCGCCGAATATCCCGACCTGACCGAGCCGAGGCTGGACCGGGTATCAGCCCACTGCGACGAGGAGGCCGGCGGCCTCACCATCCAACGCGGCCGCCTGTTCATCATCGCTAACCTCGGCCAAGCCGACTGGACCTGCCCCCTCCCCAGCCCAGTCAACCTACTAGCCGCCTCAGACCCGCACGTCCGGCTTACGGCCGACGCCATCCTGCTCCCCCCAGACACCGCAGCGATCGCACTGGGCCAACTCGAACACCACTCTTGAGCTGCTGCTCTGGCGCCTCAGCCCCTGGCTGCGGGTAGATCGGGGTGACCCACGACAGCAAGGGTCCCACGAGGCTGCCATAGCGACAGCCTGGGGCCCACGCTGCATCAGACCCTGCCCGCGCACCGTCGCCCGCCCGCTGACCGCGGACAGCAAGGGGCCCACGACGTCGCCATAGCGACAGCGTGGGGCCCACGCTGCGAGCGGAGCGGCGCTTTGAACGACAGCAAGGGGCCCACGCTGCGGTCAGGCGAGGTGGCGGACCCGCGCTGCGGCCACTAGGAGCTACCAGGAGCCGCCAGGGCCACGAGCAATCAGCAGGTGCAGCTGGTTGGGATTGCCGGGGCCTGGTCGTAGTAGCCGTAGAACGCGCTGTTCCGGCAGGACACGTTCGCCGTGATGCCACCGTAGTCGGTGGACAGGCCGCTGACCGCCTGCGCGGTCTGGCTCGGCGGGGCGAGCTTGGTAAAGCTCGACCCGAGCACGACCTGGATCGTGCCTGGGGTCAGGCTGGGATCAAGCTGCAGCGTCACGGAGTTGAACTGCTGCTTGACCGTCTTGGCCGCCGCCAGATCAGCCGCCGTCGCGTACTGGATCACCGACGAGGTGTAGGTGGTCGTCGCCGCGTACCCAGTCCCCACGACGGTGAACCCACGGCTGGTGAGCGCGGTGCCGGCCTGGGCGGTCAGATTAACCCCGGACGATCCGTTCAAAACCATGACCTTGATCTGCGACGGACTCACAGTCAGCGGCTGCGCGGCAGTACCCACGGTCGGGGACGACACCGGGGTCGGGGACGATACAGGCGTAGCGGTCGCCGTCGGCGTCGCGGTCTTCTGGTTCTTTTTCTTAGTGATCTTCGGCAGCTTGGTGTCATGGGCAAGGGCCCAGAACACGGCGTTCGCCTGCGGCTGGGCGAACTCGACCTCGTTGGCGTTGCCCGGGTAGGACACCCACGGCGCGGTGATGAATTGCACTTCACTGGTCGAGATGCCGGACAGGCTGGTAGCGATGTGCAGCAAATCGAGGTTGCTCGCGTCGGTCACCATGTTGCTGGCTACGTCGCCGAGCACCTTGTACAGCTTCGACGGGCTGTGCAGCAGGCCGGTGTGCAGCACTCCCTTGACTAGCTGAGCGAGCAGGTACTGGTCTCGCGCGATCCTCGCGATGTCGGAGCCGTCGGCGACGTCTTCCCTAGTCCGCCAGAACTGCAGTGCCACCCGGCCGAAGATGTGGTGGTAGCCGGCCGTCAGGTCCAGCCCGGTACCGCCGGCTAGCGAGATCACGTTGTGGATCGGGAACGGCAGGCAGACGTCGACCCCGCCGACGTCGTTGATGACCTGCTCGAACCCGGTGAAGTCAAGCTCGATCACGTTGTCGATATAGATTCCGCTCTGCTGCTCGACGGTTTCCCTCACGCACTCGGGTCCGCCGGCCGCCAGAGTGGCGTTGATCCGCTCGACCGCGTTCGGATCGGCCTGCTGGCCTGCCAGTCCGTCTACCGGCGAGCACGTGTAGAGCGGCACCATCGTGTCGCGCGGAATGCTGACGACCGTCACCTTGCCGCGCCCGGGTGAGATGTGAGCGAGCATGATCGTGTCGGAACAGTTGCACCCGCCACGCCCGCCGATGGAGCCATTGTGGCCGCTTCGATTGTCCGAGCCGAGCAGCAAGATGTTGAGCGCGTTGTTGTACCGGGGCGGGCGGTGCTGCGCGTCGATCTTCGCGATGTGCGTGATGCCGTCGAGCTTGACCCGGACAAAAATATAGGCGCCGAGCGTGCCGACCACCAGGACGCCAGCTACCGCGATCGAGGTCCAGCGGACGATTTTCACCCGCCTCGACCGCATGCGCTTCATAAATCCTCCGAAGCTCCGCGCGCCAGCAAGCCACAGGCTAATCGATGGCGGACGCGGCCGATCGCCTGGCCCGTCGCGCGGCGATTCACCGTGTTGTTTAACTTTAAGACGCTACGGGCCATACATCGGTTGACAACAAAACGGACAGCCAGCCACTTAAGTTCCCAGCCAGAGCGCCGTTAAGCGGTCTGACGGGATCAATCTCGGCGATCAACGGGGTGCTGGACCGACCGAAGTCCGCCGCACCAGCGTCATTGGCGCCCTGACCAGGACGTCGCGTTCCTGGCCGCCTTCGACCCTGGTGATCAGCGCGTCGACGGCCGCGCTGCCAAGCTCGGCCAGCGGCATTGCGACGCTCGTAACCGGGACTTCGAGAAAGGCGAGGCACTCGTCCTCATCGAAGCTCACGACCGACATCGCGTCGGGCACCACGACGCTGGACTGCCGAAACGCGGCGAGCACGCCGAATAGCTGGTTGAGGCTGCCGACGGCGCAGGCGGTGGGCCTGGTTTGGTTCCGCAGCATCCGATGGGCCGCTTCCCAGCCGCCTTCCTCGGTCGCCGCCGTGTGCAACGCGGTGAGCGTCAGCCCGCGCTGAGCGCAGATCCGCCGGGCCGCCGTCACCCGGCGGTGAACCGTATCCACATCGGCCGGACCGTCAATGAGGGCGACGTTGCGGTGGCCAAGTTCGGCTACCTGGTCGATGAACATGCGGACCGCACCGGGCTCGTCCATGACCACGTTGTTGCCCCGGTCCGGGCCACGGCGGTTGACGTAGACGTGCGGGGCGATCGACACGCCGTCGGAGTGCCCGCCGATGCGCAGCGACGTGGCGATCAGCAAGCCGTCGGCGCGGCTCTCCTCGACCAGGTAGCGATAGCTGTCCGGCGGCTTCGGGTCGTCGTCAGGCTCCTCCATGATCATGACGACGAACCCGCGCTCGGCGGCCCGCTGCAGCGCACCCCGCTGCAGCCGCACCCAGATCGGATTGCGCAGCAACGGTATAACGAACGCGAACGCGCCTACCCGCCGCTGCTTGAGCGCCCGGGCCAGTGCGTTCGGCCGGTAACCCTGTTGCCGGGCGACGCTGAGTATCTGCTGGTAGATCTCTGGCCGGACGGACTGCGCCGGGTCGCCGTTGAGCACACGCGAGACCGTCGATGTGTGCACGCCGACCACTTCGGCGATGTCGATCAGCCTGGGTACCCTGTTGGCCCGGGGGGACGACCCCCCGGAAGGCACTGCGCGCGGCGCCGCCTTCCCTCCTCGCTCAGTCGCTGCGCTCCCTCCCTCCTCAGTCCAGGCGGCACCGCGCCCCGCTAGCCCGGGGGGACGACCCCCCGGACCCCCCGGTGTCGGGGCGCCCATGGGCGCCGCCTTCCCTCCTCGCTCAGTCGCTGCGCTCCCTCCCTCCTCAGTCCAGGCGGCACCGCGCCCCGCTAGCCCGGGGGGACGACCCCCCGGACCCCCCGGTGTCGGGGCGCCCATGGGCGCCGCCTTCCCTCCTCGCTCAGTCGCTGCGCTCCCTCCCTCGTCAGTCCAGGCGGCACCGCGCCCCGACGGCTCCTTCACACGACTTCCGCGATTGTCCTGGTGAGCAGGATCGCGGCGCAGAACGAACGGTAGACGGCCAGCGGGTTGTCGCCGACGAAGCGTAGTCGGCGGTCGCCGGTCCGCTCGACCCCGCGGACCCAGCTTGCCCCTTCGGCGATGTCGGTGGTCCTGACGTCAACTTCGAGCGTGGCGCTGGCGAGTGGCGGCGGCTTGACCGACGATGCTCCTGCGACCGCTTGCTGCGTGGTCTCGCGGATCAGCGCGCACGCACGATCTGGGTGCAGGCTGTGCGCGGCCAGACGGCTGACCGCCTCCTTGACCACGGCGGTGTGCACGCCGGGGATCAGCGCCGTGGTCTCGTCGCACGCGCTGCGGTCGCCGGTCACCAGCACGACCGGCACCCCGTAGTGGGCGGCGACCAGGGCGTTGATTCCGGCCTCGCCGGTCACCACTCCGTCGAGCCTGGCCTCCATCACTGCCCTGGGGTTATACGTGTGGGAAAGGCCCGCGGGGGCTCCGATCGAGCCGTGATAGGAGACGAACAGCACGGCGTCGAAGCTGTCGTCGAGGCCCTGCATCATGTAGAGCGGCTTGTGGCTGCCAGATATATACGAAGCGCCGCCCTTCAGCTCGCCGGGCGGCAAGTTGCGCATCGTCGAGTGTGAGTCGTTCACCACAATTTCGGTGGCGCCGCCGGCCAGCGCACCCTCGATCGCGGCGTTGACCTCGGCGAGCAGCAGCTTCCGGCCAGCGGCAGCCTCGGGACCTGGTCCGACGCACTGCTCCCAGTCGACGATGCCAGCAGTGCCCTCCATGTCACTGGACAGGAAAACCTTCATAGCTGTGCTTTCAATAGCCGGGCTCTCATATGTGGGCTCTCTCCTCGATCCGGTAGCTGTCGTCGTCGGCGCTGATCACGGCGTAGGTCGACCCGGGCTTGGTCGAGGCGCCGGCGTGCCTGCCGTCCGGGGTCAGGCACAGCACCTGCAGCGGTGCCCTGAACGCATCGGCCAGGTCGGCGGTCTCGGCGAGAACGCTGGCGCACGCCTGCGCCGGGTCCAGGCCTTGCTCCAGCGCGAGCACCGCGCACCTGGCGATGCTGGCCCGCATCGCAAGCTCGCCCCGCCCGGTGCTGGCGGCGGCGCCAAACCGGTTGTCGCAATAGTTGCCCGCGCCGATCAGCGCCGAGTCACCGACTCGTCCCGGATACTTCCACGGGTAACCGCTGGTGCTAACCGCGACCGCCAGGTCACCGGCCGCGTCGAGGGCGAGCACATTAACCGTGCCCCACGGCCCGTCCGGTGGCGTCATCGCCGCGATGCGGTTGAGCGCTAGGCGCCGGTACTCGGCTTCTCCTGGGCCGAAGTTCGCCAGCGCGCGGGCCTGACCGTCAGGCTCGAGCCCCTCCCGCCACATGCGCTTGGCCTCGTCGGTCAGCGTTTCGCCGCGTTCGATGCCAGCCTCGTCAGCGAACTGCTCGGCACCGGCCCCGACAAGCAGCAGATGCTGCGGCAGCCGGTCACAGATGGCGCGCGCGATCGAAATGGGGTGTGGGAACCCAGTGACCGCGCCGACCGCGCCCGCTCGCCGGGTCGCGCCGTCCATGATCGACGCGTCCAGCTCGACCACCCCGAGCAGGTTGGGCAGGCCGCCGACACCCACATAGTGGTCGGCCTCGTTCGCCTCGACGATCCTGACCGCGGCCTCGACCGCGTCCATCGCGCTGCCGCCGGTCCTGAGCAAGTCCATACCAACGGCCAGGCCAACCTCGCCGCGCTCGCTGGCGATCATGATCGGGGAGATGGCTACTCCCCCTTTCCCCGCACCGCTATCGCACCGTCGAACGCGAAATGACAAGCAGCCTTGTGAGCCGGGCCGCCTGGCGCCGGTGTCAGCAGCGGGTCATCCGCCTCGCAGCGCGCCTGGGCGATCGGGCACCGGGTGCGGAACCTGCAGCCCACCGGAATCCGGAGCGCGCTCGGCGGGTCGCCAACCAACGCTGGTCCCTCCTGCGCCTCCCGGGCGGAGTCCGCGGTCAGCTTCGGGATCGCGGCGAGCAAGCCCTTGGTGTAGGGATGACGCGGATCGGCGAAGAGTTGCTCGGTCGGCCCTACCTCGACGATGCGGCCCAGGTACATGACCGCAACCCGCTCGCACAGGTGCCTGACCACCGCCAGGTTGTGCGAGATCAGCAGCAGCGTTAGCCCAAGCTCGGCCCGCAGGTCGGCGAGCAGGTTCAGGATCGTCGCCTGGACACTGACGTCGAGCGCCGACACGGGCTCGTCGGCGATGAGCACGTCGGGCTTGAGCACGAGCGCTCTGGCGATCGCGACTCGCTGGCGCTGGCCGCCAGAGAACTGCCGTGGGTACGCGCGCACCGCGTCCTCGCCGAGTCCGACCAGCCGCAGCAGTTCCTTGCAATAGGAGTCAGCCTGGCCGGGCGGAACGACGTGGTGCACCTTGATCAGCTCACGCAGCATGCCGCCTACGGTGAGCCTTGGGTTGAGCGAGGAGTAGGGGTCCTGGAAGACCATCTGGATCCGCCGCTGGTCGGCACTTGACCTGCGGGCGGGCAGCACCCTCCCGTCGAAATTGATCTGGCCGCGGTCTGTCGGCCGCAGGCCAGCTAGCGCCAGCGCGAACGTGGACTTGCCCGAGCCCGACTCGCCCACGAGCGCTAGCGCCTCGCCTTTGGCCATGTCCAGATCGACGCCGTCCACGGCGCGCAGCAGCCGCTGCTCGTTTTTGAGCCTGGCGGCCAGCCTGGATCCGACTGTGAACGACACCGCCATGTCATTGACCGAGAGGAGCGCCGGCGCGGTCATGGCCTGGCCCGATCGGTACCGACTGCTTCCTCGCAACGCTCGTAGTGCAGGCACGCGGTGTACCGGCCGCCTGGAATCTCGCGCAGCGGAGTTGGCTCCACCCGACAGTCCTCCTCGACAAAGGCGCATCGGGGATGGAACCGGCATCCCGATGGCGGGCTCACCAGGCTAGGCGGCGTTCCCGGGATCGGCACGAGCGACTCGCGCACGTATTCCACGTCGGGTGCGGACCTGACCAGCCCGAGCGTGTACGGGTGCCGCGGATCGAGCAGCACGTCGTGCACGGCGCCGCGCTCGACCAGCTCACCGCCGTACATGACCGCGACTCGCTGGCAAAGCTGAGCGACGACCGGCAGGTCGTGCGTGACGAAGATGAGACTGACCCCTGACTCGCGGCACAGCCGGGCGAGCAGCCGCAGGATCTGATCTTGGATCGTGACGTCCAGCGCGGTGGTCGGCTCGTCGCACAAGATGATGTCCGGGTCGCAGGACAGCGCGATCGCGATCATCACTCGTTGCCGCATGCCGCCGGAGAACTCATGCGGATACGCGCGGAATCGCCGCTCAGGGTCCGGGATGCCGACCCGGCGCATCAACTCAAGCGCGCGTTCCGCCGCCTGCGCCTTGCTGCAGCCGAGGTGGATGCGCGGGCCTTCGGCGATCTGATTGCCGACCCGCATGACCGGGTTCAGCGCGCTCATCGGCTCCTGGAAAATCATCGAGATCTTGGGGCCGCGGATCCGGTTCAGGTCCGCGTTAGACAGCCCCACCAGGTCAACGCCATCGAGCAGGATCTGGCCCGAGGTGACCTTCGCCTCGGGCGGCAGCACGCCGAGGATCGCCCGCAGCGTCATGCTCTTGCCCGAGCCCGATTCGCCGACCAAGCCGACGGCCTCGCCCCGGGCGACCTCAAGGCTGACCCCATCCACGGCGCGGACGGTGCCAGCTCGCGCCGAGATCCGCACGCGCAGATCACGGACCTCGAGCACGGGACCGCCGGTCCCGGCGTCAGCCAGCCACCCGTTCATGATTGACCTGGCCTGATGATGTCGGCGAGCCCGTCGCCGATGAGAGAGAGTGACAGCCCGACGATCACCACAGCCAAGCCGGGGAACGTAGTGAGCTGCCAGTGCGTGGTCAGGAAGTTCTGGCCGTCGTTGATCATGGAACCCAGATCTGGTGTAGGCGGCGGAATGCCAAGGCCGAGGTAGCCGAGCGCGACGATGGCAAGTATGTCCTGCACGATGTCGGACATCGCGTAGATGATCGCCTGGGTGATGACGTTGGGTACGAGGTGCTTGGCCATGATCCGCACCGCGGACAGGCCACCCGATTGCGCCGCCAGCACGTAGTCCTGCCGCTTGGCGACCAAGATCTCGCCTCTGATGATCCGCGCGTAGGAGACCCAGCCGACCAGCGTGATCGCGATGTAGATACTGCGCTGGCCAGGGCCGAGCACGAAGACCAGCGCGATGATCAGCACGTAGAACGGGAACGCGACGACGACGTCGACCAGACGCATGATCACCGCATCGACCCAACCGCCGAAGTAGCCGGAGATGCTGCCGAGCACGACCCCGATGCAAAACGGGAACAGCACGGCGATGCCCGCGATCCGCAGGTCGTTGCGCAGGCCGTAGAGCAGCCTGGTAAAGGTGTCCCGGCCAAGCTGGTCGGTGCCGAGCAGGTGGTGCGCGCTCGGCCCGAGCAAGGTCTGGTTCAGGTTCTGGGTGATCGGGTTGTACGAGCTGAGCAGCGGAGCCGCGAGCGCCGCCGCGAGGAGCAGCGCGAGCAGCGCGAGGCCGGCCGCGAGCGCCGGCTGAGAGTACCAGCGCCGCACACTGCGCGGGGTCGCGTGCTGGTCGGCTGCTGCCAGGTCGCTGCCCACCTCGCTGGGGAACGACATAGTGCTCATTTGCTCGCCTCCGGCACGGTGCTCATTTGCTCGCCTCCGGCACGGTGCTCATTTGCTCGCCTCCGGCACGGTGCTCATTTGCTCGCCTCCGGCACGGTGCTCATTTGCTCGCCTCCGGCACGACGCAACTCATCGGTCGAACCTGACTCTCGGGTCGAGCGCGGCGTAGGACAGGTCGGCGAGCAAGTTGACCAGCACGACGAGGACGCCGAACACCAAGGTCACCCCCTGCACGACGGGGAAGTCGCGCTGGAAGATGGAGTTGATCATCAGCTGTCCGATGCCAGGTATGGCGAAGACGGTCTCGATGATCACTGTGCCGCCCACCAGGAACCCGATATTGATCCCGAGCACCGTCACAGCGGGAATGACCGCATTGCGCAGCACATGCCGAAGGAACAGCTGCAATCCGGGTACGCCCTTGGACTTCGCCGTCGTGATGTACTCGGCGCCTAGCACGTTGAGCATGCTGGCCCGCAGGCTCCGGATGACGACCGGGGCGAGCGCGACCGCCACGACGAGCGCGGGCAGGAACATCGAGTGCAGGTGGCCGAAGAAGCCGACGCCGTAGCCGCTGGTCGGAAACCAGTGGACGGTAATAGCGAACGCGTAGATCAGCAAAAGGGCGAGCCAGAACGGCGGCATGCCAAGCCCGACGAGCGGCACGGCCCGCACGATGTGGTCGCGGATGCCGTCCTTGCGGCTCGCCGCGATCATGGCGAGCGGGACGCTGATCATGATCGCGAGGACCGCCGCGTAGATCACGAGCCAGAGCGTGGCGGGCACGCGGCTCGCGATGATGGGCGCCGCTGGTGTTCCGTAGTACAGGCTCTGACCCAGGTTGCCGTGCACCAACCGGTCCATGAACAGCCAGTACTGGCTGGCCAGCGGCCGGTCAAGTCCCCACTGCTTGTGCAGTAGCGCAACCCTTTGCGGGGTGGCGTGGAGGCCGAGAATGGTCCTCGCCGGGTCGCCGGGGATCAGGTGGATCATGAAGAACACTACGATCGTGACACCGATCGCCACCGGTATCAGCATCAGCAGACGCTGGAAGACGAACGCCATCCGTCCCAACGGCCATCACCCTTCCGGGGGGTCGGGGGGGTCGTCCCCCTCTGGTCAGCACTGAACGGAGGTGGTGCCGGCGGCACAGCCCAATACATGCCGCCGACACCAGACTGACTCAATAGTTACTTACTGAGCCAGACATCCTCCATGTGCATGTTGCCGAGTGGCGTCACGAAGAAGCCGTGCACATTGGTCGTGCTGGCGTACGGATACGGCGAGTAGTACAGGTAGGCCATGAACGCGTCGGCCGCCGAGTCCGCCTGCACCACGTTGTAGAGCGACTGCCGGGCGGCCGGGTCGGTCGTCGTCTCGGCCTGGTGGGTGTCCTTGACCACCGTCGGGTTGCTGTAGTCGGTGAAGAACGACTTCGCGCCCGACTTCGGATCGACCGCGAAGGTCGCCAGTTCGTCGGGGTCGGGGATGTCCATCGTCCACAGCGTGAGCACCAGGTCGTACTTGAGCGTCTGCTCGTCGTTGTTCACGGTGTTCGGGTCAAGCTCGGTGATGTTGAGCTTGATGCCCAGCGGCTTGAGCTCGGCCTGCAGGATCGTGGCGATCGTGATGTAGTCCGAGTTGCCCGACGGGACGAGGATGTCGGTGCTGAATCCGTGCGGCACGGACGACTTGGCCATCTCGGCCTTCGCCGACGCCAGGCTGAATTGCAGGCCCGGCGTGGCGGCCTGGTAGAACGGCACCTGCGGCGGGAACAGCGAGTTGGCCGGCTTGCCGTTGCCGAACAGCACGGCCTTGACCAGGGCGTTCCGGTCGAGCGCGAATGAGATCGCGCGTCTGACGTGGACGTCGGCGAACGGCTTGCGGAGTTCGTTGAACGCCAGGTAGTTGGTCTGCGTCGACGGGAACAGGGACATGGTCACGTTCGGCGTGGTCCGCAGGCTGGCCACCGTTGACCAGGCCGGGGTCTGGTCGATCTGGGCCTGGCCGCCCTTGAGGTTGAGTTCCCTGGTGTTGTCACTTGGCACGTCTTCCCAGGTGACGCTGTTCAGGTAGGGCTTGCCCGGCTGCCAGTAGAACGGGTTGCGCACCAACTTGAGCGCCTGGCCCTTGTGCCAGAAGTCCCACTTGAACGGACCGGTGCCGATCGGGTGGGTGTAGAACTGCGCCTCGGTCTGGCCGTCGTAGTTGTTCGGCACGATGCCGTTGGCGAAGATCGACAGGTCGGCGAGCAGCGGCGCCCACGGGAACTTCAGGTGAATCACCACGGTGTCGGGCGATGGGTCGTCCACCGAGGCGATCGCCGAGTCCAGGTAGGCCCAGCCCGCGGTGGCCTTGCGGTTCTGGTCGATGGAGAACTTCACGTCGGCTGAGGTCATCGGCTTTCCGTCGGAGAACTTGACCCCCGGCCTGAGCTTGAACGTGTACGTCTTCCCGTCGGCCGACTTCGTGTAACTGGTCGCCAGCCACGGCTTCACGCCCTTGCCGTTGTCGGTCACCGTGTACAGCGGCTGGAAGATCTGCTCGAAGATCCAGATCGAGTTGTTGTCAAAGACGGTCGTATTGTTCATCGACTGCGCGTCCTGGACGGCGTCGAAGATGAGGTTGCCGCCATGCACCGGGCCGGACCCGCTGGTACCGGCCGATGATGACGAACTGCCCCCTGAACTGCAGGCGGCAAGTACAACGAGTGCGCTGGCCGCAATCAGAGCCTTGGCCGCTGTGCTGGCCCTGGGGGACACTCTGCTCGCCGGGGGAAGCCCCCGAATCCCCGATGGCCTGGAACCCCCGGATGTGCTTCGAACCCTCACGCAAGCTCCCTTGGATTTGGCGGCCGGGATCCGGCCGCACGCTGCACACGGCAAGCCACGCCGCTCGCCCCCACCTGATGGCCCTCAGCCGGGGCCAGGTCGACCAGCCTCGCTGGACAAACCTTTGTTTTTCATAATCTGGCCGCAAACCGGCGAGTTGTAAATAGTAGGTTGATATCTAGACCGATGGCGTTACCGTGTTGTAACGTTCCGAGCCGTGCGCTATGTAGTGCTTGGCTGTGGGGCTATCGGGGGCACTGTGGCGGCCGGTCTGGTGCGGGACGGCCACGAGGTGCTCATCGCCGACGCCGATCCGCGCGTCGTCGACGCGGTCAGAGCGCACGGCATCAGGATCACCGGCCCGGTGGAGAACTTCACCGCCCAGGCCGGGGCGGTACTTCCGGAGGAGTTGCCTTCGGTGCTGGACTGCCCCGTGCTCATCGCGGTCAAGGCCCACCACACGGCGGCCGCCGCGGCGGCGGTCGGCGGGCGGCTCGGCGGATCCGGCTACGTGCTGTCGATGCAGAACGGGCTGAACACGGCCGTGCTCGCCGACGCCGTCGGGCCAGGCAAGGTCGTCGAGGCCTGCGTGAACTTCGGCGCGGACGTCATCGAGCCAGGCCTGGTGCTGCGTGGCAACCGGGCGACTTTCGTGGTCGGCGAGACCGACGGCACGATCACCGATCGCGTCACCACACTCGCCGCCGACATCGCCGACGCCCAGGTCACCACCGACGTGCTCGGCTACATCTGGGCCAAGGAGGCCTACGGGGCGATGCTCGCCGCCGGCGCGGTCAGCGACCTGCCGATCGCCGACACGCTCGATGACCCGGCGTACCGCCCGCTGATGCTCGAAGTCGCCCGGCAGGTACTCGCCCAGGCGCCGGTGCCGCCGGTGCCTCTGGATGGATTCGACCCTGCCGATCTCGACGGGTCACTCGCCCGGCTAGCCGAGTTCAACCGGCGATCGGCCAAGACTCACTCGGGCATCTACCGCGACCTCGCCGTTCTGCACCGGCCGACCGAGGTCGCCGCGATACTCGGCGGCCTAGTCGGCCCCCAGGCGCCGCTGATCAGCCGGATCATCGAACTGATCCATGCCATCGAGGAAGGCCACCGGGTCTGCGCGCGCGCCAACCTCGACCTGCTCGCGACCTACGAGCGGCTCGACCGCCTCGGCCGGCCCCTGAACGCCGTCGCCGCCGTCATCGGCGCGCCCGACCGGGCTGCTGCGGGACCTCTGGCCGGCCAGCCGGTCGCCGTCAAGGACATCGCCTCGATCGCCGGGGTCCCGACCCGGTGCGGCAGCCCGGCCAGCGACCCGACGCCAGCGGCGAACGACGCCATCCTCGTCACCCGGCTGCGTTCGGCCGGCGCCGAGGTGTTCGCGGCGACCCAGTGCCTGGAATACGCCGCGGGATTCGCCCATCCGCAGATCGGTGACACCCGCAACCCGCGTGATCCATCGCGCACGTCTGGTGGCTCGTCAGGAGGATCGGCCGCGCTGGTCGCCGCCGGCGTCTGCGACCTGTCGATCGGTACCGACACCGGCGGATCGATCCGGATCCCCGCGTCGTACTGCGGCATCGTCGGCCTTAAGCCGACCTACGGTCTGGTCCCGGTCAAGGGCGTCTTCCCGCTGTCGCCTCGCTGCGACCACGTGGGCACGCTGACCGCGACGGTTGCGGACTCGGCTCGGCTGCTCTCAGTGATCGCCGGTCAGCCCCTACCGAGCCAGGCACAGCCCGGTCCGACCGCAAGCGACCGGCGGGACGGGCGGTTTACCGTCGGCGTGCTCTCGGCCCAGCTTCATGATCCGTCGGTGACCACCGAAGTGTTCGGCGCCGTGACGGCAGCAATCGCTGCGCTGACGCAGGCCGGCTGGACGGTGCACGAGCTGACCGGCTCCTGGCTCGACCAGCTTCGGAGGTGGGAGGAGACACTCGCTGTCATTGTTGCGAAAGAAGCTGTTGCTAGTCACGCGAGCAAGGACACGAGTCGTTATAGCGACGGGACGAGGGCGCTGCTGGCGTTCGGCGCGAGGGTGACCGACGAGGCGTTTGCCAGAGCGCTCGCTGAACAGGCTGAATTGACCGCCGCCATCGAGCTGAACCTCGCGGGAGTCGACGTACTCGCCGGGCCGACGGTCGGCTACACCGCGCCCGAGCAGGACCCGCCGTTCGGGTTGGGGGACGACAACGGCGAAGGCCGGTTTACCGGGCCGTACAACCTGACCGGCCACCCGGCGCTGTCGCTGCCGGTGCCGATCGCCGGGCTCCCGGCTGGCTTGCAACTCGCCGGCCGGCGCGGGGCCGACTTCGATCTGCTGGTTGTCGCCGCGGCCGCCGAAAGCGTATTCGCCGAGATGAGGAAGGACTGACCGATGCCTGCGACGGTTCGGCGCCACACGATTGACCTAACCGGGTACGAGGTTCCTGTCGTTGACATCGCGGGCTCTGGTGACGGGCCGAAGCTGACTGTCATCGCCGGAGTGCACGGTTGCGAGTACGCGTCGATGGCGGGGGTGCGCTTGTGGTCGGCGAGCCTGGCGGGGCGTGAGCTGCGCGGGTCGGTTCGGGCCGTGCCGGTGCTGAACCTCCCGGCGTTCGAGGCTCGCAGCCCGTTCGTGATCCCCGAGGACGGCAAGAACCTGAACAGGTATTTTCCCGGCGACTCCGCCGGGTCTATTACCGAGCGGTTCGCCCGGGCCGCGTTCGATGCGTTGATCGCGGGCGCGGACGCGGTCGTCGACGCGCACTGCGGTGACCAGCCGGAGGCGCTCGAGCCGTTCGCGATCTACGACGCCGGACCGGCCGAGGCGCGGGCCGCCGAGCTGGCGGTCGCGTACGGGCTCGGCTACGTGATCAGGCAGGAACCTGGCCCCGACCGCGCCGTCGGCGGCACGACCAGCGCGGCGGCGGCCGAGCTTGGGATCCCGGCGATCATCGCCGAAGCGGGCGGTTGCGGCCTGATCGAGCAGGCCGCGGTCGACATGCACGTGCGCGGCCTCAACCGGGTGCTCGCTGCCCTTGGCATGACGGACGAGTCGCCGGCGCCACTGGCCAGGCAACCGGTCAAGCTGAACCGCTTCATCTGGCTAAGGTGCGCGCAGGCCGGCTGGTGGGAGCCGTCCGTCCAGCCGGGCGAGTCGGTCGGGAAGGGGCAGGTGCTCGGCACGGTGTCGACGCTGGATGGGTCCGAGGTACTCCAGAGGATCGAGGCGCCGACCGACGGGGTGCCGATGTTCATCACGAGCTCCCCCGCCGTCGTAGCCGACGGCCTCCTCCTAGGGCTGGGCGCCAAGTAGCCGACTTAAAGCCGGCCTCGCCATTGCCTGACGCCAGCACTCGGGAACCCGCCGCGATGGATTGCCGAATCCATCGCACGGGCCAGGCTTCAGGCGACGTAAGGCTGGGCAGCCTCAGGCGACGTAAGGCTGGGCGCCTTTTTCGCTGACCATCGGACGCCCGGCCGCGGCCCACTCCTGCATGCCGCCGGCCACATTGACCGCCTGCCAGCCCGCCTCGTTGAGCGCCTCGGTCGCCCGGGCTGACCGATGACCGGACCGGCAGATCACGTAGACGGTCTGGTCAACCGGAATCTCGGCGCCGCGCTGACCAAGCTCACCGAGCGGGATGAACCTGGCCTCTGGGGCGTGACCGGCTGCCCACTCGTCCGGTTCCCGCACGTCAAGAAGCCATCCGTCCCCTGGCACAGCTGATGCCTGCACTTGCGGAACTGGCTCGCTCACGACGCTGTTCCCTCCCCTGCTGACCTTGCCACCGGATGAGGCCTGCGGCTCAAGAGCCCAAGAGCCCAAGAGCCCAAGAGCCCAAGAGCCCAAGGTTAGTGTGCTCGGCCTGCGCCTGGCGCACACGCACCTTCGCCCAGGTAGCCGGTCTCGCTGTGATCCATCGACGGATAGCGTGGTTTCGTGCTGATTCGTGACGCCTCACCGGCCGAGATGGCGCAGGTAGGCGCCCGGCGAGACGCTGCTTGCTTACGGGATGCCGCTACCGCGAGACGTCTGAGACGTCTGTTGCGTCGCTGGCCGCGTCCGGCTGCTGCGCCCTGGCCGCGGCTTCCTCCTCGTCTCTGGCCATCTGGTTGACCTTGCGCAGGTGCTTCGACATCGACCGGAATACGAAGTACAGCAGGACAGCCATGCCGAACACGACGAGGAAAGCGACTGTGCCGGGCTGAGCGAGCAAGCTGGTCTGTGCTGGCTGAGAAGCTGCTAGCCCATGAGCTGCCAGGACGATCAACACCGCACCTTCTCTCGGATCCCGGCGAACAGATCGTCCTCGAAACTCATCGCTGCCACCGAGCTATCCACAATCGACCTAGCCAGATGATAGTCCTCGGTCGGCCACGCCTCACGCTGCACGCTGACCGGGCAGATGAACCACCCGCCGCCCGGATCGACCTGGGTGGCGTGGGCGATCAGTGCCAGGTCGCGAACCTCGAAGTAGTCGCCGCACGGCACCCTCGTGGTGATCTCGAATACCTTCCTGGCCCGATCGGGAGGCGAGTCCGCCCACTGCGCCAGACGCTCGGCGTACGGCGACTCCAGTCCGTGCTCCAGCATCTTCTCGTGTAGTGCCAGGAACCGGTCCCGGTGGAAGCTGACGAAGTAGTAGAGCTTCAAAGGCTGCCACGGATCGCCGCAATCGGTGTAGCGCTCGGGATCGGCGGCGGCCTCGAACGCCTCCACTGACACCCGGTGCGTCATGATGTGGTCTGGATGCGGGTAGCCGCCATTGTCGTCGTAAGTAAGGATCACGTGCGGCTTGAACTCGCGTACCGCCTTGACCAGCGGCTCGGCCGCGACCTCAAGCGGCTGGAGAGCGAAGCACCCGTCCGGCAGCGGCGGTGGCGGGTCGCCTTCGGGCAGGCCGGAGTCGACGAAGCCGAGGAACTGCTGGCGGACACCGAGTATGTCCCGCGCTTTAGCCATTTCCTCCTGGCGGATCAGCGGCAGGTTGGCCCGCACCTCCGGCCGATCCATCGCCTTGTTCAAGATGTCGCCGCGCTCGCCGCCAGTCAGCGTGCAGACCAGCACGTCGACGCCCTCGCGGACGTACCTGGCCATCGTGGCCCCGCCCTTGCTCGACTCATCGTCAGGATGCGCATGCACAGCCATCAGCCGCAGGGGCCCGGCCTCGCACGGAACTACCTGAACACCATCAGCCGAAAATACCTGGGCGCAATCGGGCACCGTCGATCCGGCACGCGGCACGGCTGACTCAGGACCTGCTACCGACATCCGAAATATCTCCCTTGGCGGGTCTTATCAGGTGAAAATGCCTGGTATGTACGCGTCCTGAGGGGGTTACAGCGCGCTGTAGGCAGGCATCAGAGGTGTTCAACAAGTTTGACCGGGAGGAGCATTCCGCCGCCGCACTAGCACCGAACTAGCACCGACGGCGCTCTCGCCTTGGCCTGGTCGTTGTTCGGCCAAGCGTTTTCCGCCAGTCATCTAAGTTTCAGCGGGCCGAAACTGGCTACTGCTAGCCACCACTAGGGAAAACCGTGACACAATTTTACCTTTAGTGCCGTTTCTAAATCGATATCGTGTTCGAATTATAGCCTTGACCTGTAGATGGTTGAACTGACTCAGGTGGACAAAGTAGTCTCGATGAACTACCCCCATGAAGAGGCCCGGCTGGGCCCGGCGGAGTTGACCTCCGTACGGCGGATTTCGAGGAGTGCTTGTGACCGAGACTCGTGACGACACTGTCACCTGGCTTACCCAGGAGGCGTACGACCGGCTCAAGGCCGAGTTGGATCACCTCTCCGGTCAGGGCAGGATCGACATCGCCCAGAAGATCGAGGCGGCTCGGGATGAGGGCGACCTGAAGGAGAACGGCGGATACCACGCCGCCAAGGAGGAGCAGGGCAAGCAGGAGGCCCGAATCCACCAGCTCACCCACATCCTGACGCACTCTAAGGTCGGCGAACCGCCGCGTACCGACGGTGTCGTGGGCCCGGGCATGACCGTGACGGTCAAGTTCGAGGGTGAGGACACCGAGGTGACCTTCCTGCTCGCGTCCCGAGAAGAGAGCGGCGCTCCGATTGACGTGTACTCGCCGAAGTCGCCGCTTGGCTCGGCGATCTCGGGCAAGAAGGTTGGCGAGTCCGCGCGCTTTCAGCCGGCCGAACGGCCGCACCGTGGTTGTCGAGATCATCGACGCGGTGCCGTACGGCGCCATCTAGGACACCAGTTCCGGCTCCGGCTCGGGCTGGGACGCGGCTGGTGGCCCGTCGGCCCGGCCGCGCAGCGGGATCTCCTTGATCAGCCAGGCCAGAGCGAACACGATCGCCGCGGTCGGCGCCGCCCAGATGAAGACCACGTCAAGCCCATGGGCGACGCCGCCGAACACGACGTCGCGTACCGCCGTCGGCAAGCGCTGCACAGCGGCCGGGTTGAGCCCGTCGGTGCCGTTGACCTTGAAGCCGGGCAGCTTGCTGCTGATCGATGAGTTCAGCGCTCGGAAGAACACCACACCGAAGATCGACACCCCGATTGAGCCGCCGATCTGCTGGAAGAACGAGCGCGAGCTGCTCGCTACGCCCATGTCCTTGGGCGAGACGCTGTTCTGCGCGATCAGCGTCGTGATCTGCATGAGGAAGCCCATCCCGATGCCGAATATCACGAAGAAGAAGGAAGAGACGAGCCGCGAGGTGCTCGGGCCCAGCATGGCTAGCAAGAGCATCGCGCCGGTCATGATCGCCCCGCCGACGATCGGCAGAATCTTGTACTTGCCAGTCCTTACCGTGATCCGGCCGGCGATCAGCGACGTTGTGGTGGCACCGAGCATCATCGGGATCAGCAGCAGGCCGCTGACCGTCGGCGACGCGTGCTGCACGGTCTGCTGGTACAGGGGCAGGAATGTCATCGCGCCGAACATCGCCAGGCCGAGCAGGAAGCTCATGCTGCTCGCCAGCGTGAAGTTGAGGTTCTTGAAGACATGCATCGGCAAGATCGGCTCAGAGACCCGGAACTCGATCCAGATGAACGTGGCGATCGCCGCGATCGCGAGCACGATCAGCGACCTGATCGCGCCCGACCCCCAGGGGTACTGACTGCCGCCCCAGGTCGTGACCAGCACGATCGCGGTCGCCCCGACCGCGAGCACGGCCGCGCCGAGGTAGTCGATCTTGTGGGCGATCTTGTGCACCGGCAGGTGCAGCGTCGCGAGGATGTAGAGCAGCGCAGCGCCGCCGACCGGCATGTTGATGTAGAAGATCCAGCGCCAGGACAGGGTGTCGGTGATGTATCCGCCGACCAGCGGCCCGGCGATCATCGCGATCATCATCGCGGCCATCATGTAGCCCATGTACTGGCCGCGCTCGCGGGGCGATACCAGGTCACCGATGGTGGCGATGGCACCGACCATCAAGCCGCCCGCGCCTAGCCCCTGGAGCGCGCGGAACGCGATGAGCTGGTCCATCGAGTGCGCCTGACCGGATAGAGCGGAGCCGGCCAGGAAGATCAGGATAGCCGCGACTAGCAGCCGCTTGCGTCCGTAGAGGTCGCCGAGCTTGCCGTAGAGCGGCGTGGTGATCGTAGAGGCAAGCACGTAAGCGGTGACGACCCAGGACAGATGGTTAAGGCCGCCGAGGTCGCCGACAATCCTCGGCAGCGCGGTTGATACGACGAGTTGGTCAAGCATGGCAAGAATCAGCGCCAGCAGCAGGCCCGGCAGCACGATCATGACATCGCGCCTTCGCCCGAACGCTGCCTGCGCTGGCTCAGAGGGGCGACCCCCCGGAACCCCCGCGGAGGCTTCCTGGCCTGCCACCGCCCCGACTTCTGACATGTGTAAACTCCCTCGTTCCCGTCCCGCCGCAGCCGAGCCACGTGCTCCGCTCAGTGCCGTTTCCTGGCCAACCTACTTGCCGACCGGCTAGCATTCTTACCGTGGTAGCCTAAGTTGCAACTAACCGGCCGTCAAGTAGGTTTCATCAGAGGTGGCGCACAACGATGACTGACCCCCAGCGGGTCGCCCGTTCGGACACTCGCGCCAGAATCCAGCAGGTGGCAGTTGAGCTGTTCACCGAGCACGGCTATGAAGGGACCTCGCTGCGCGAGATCGCCGAACGACTCGACGTGACCAAGGCGGCGCTCTACTACCACTTCAAGTCCAAGGAAGACATCGTCATCAGCCTGGTCGAGGACTACAGCAAGCAGATGGACGGGCTCATCGAATGGGGTCGGGACCAGCCCAGGACGGCAACGACCAGGCGCGAGCTGCTGAGCCGGTATGTCGACATCGTGACCGATGGTGACCAGGTGTTCCGCATGCTGCACCAGAACCAGGCGGCGGTGAGCATGCTCGCGTCGGCGAAGAGCCGGGGAGAGCTGTTCAAGGAGCGGATCGAGTCCCTCATCGACCTGCTGACCGAGCCAGGCGCCGGGCTTGCCGAGCGGGTCAGGGCGGCGATGGCGGTCGGTGGCATCAGCGTGAGCTGGATGTTCTTTGCCAGCCAATCCGACCGGCAGGAACTGATCGAGGCCCTGCGCGGCATCGCGGCGGGCATCGCCGAGATGCCCTACGCGGCCGACGCTCGCGCGACCTAGCGCACGGCCGCGGTGGCGCGGACCAGCGGCGTGGTCCGGTAGGTGACGGCGGTCGCTAGCGCGATCACCGTCGACGTCCTGATCACTGTCGGCACGTCCACGATCGCGTCGATCACCCGCTGCAGATCCGCGTTGTCCCGCGCGACCACCCGGCACAGCACGTCGCCCGCGCCTGTGATGGTGTGCGCCTCGAGTACCTCGTCGATGCGGGAAAGCCTCTCGTTGACCTGATCACGGCCCGCGCCCTGGGTTAGCTCAAGCGTCACGAAGGCGGTCACCGCGTGGCCGATGGCGGCCGGGTCGATGTCGGGCCCGTATCCGGTGATCACACCACGATGCTGCATCCGATCGAGCCTGAACTGGATCGTCCCCCTGGCCACACCCAGGCGACGGGACGCCTCAAGAACTCCGATGCGCGGCTCGTCGGTGAGCAGTTCGATTATGCGAGCGTCGAGCGCATCGATCACTAGTAAGACCTTCCTTAACACCCTGCACATGTTTGCCAACTAGCTGCCCTCTTTGCTGAGCAGATTGTCTAGCTGGATTAGGAACAGTTGCGCACCCTGTTCAACTAGGTCGATCCTGCCAGAAGACCCGACGAGCGAAGCGAGGAGCGCGACCGATGACCACGCAGACCGCAGTTAACCAGGGCATCATGACCACGGCCGATGACTTTCCGGTCACCGGCATGGACGCGATCGAGTTCGCGGTCGGCAACGCCAGGCAAGCGGCGCACTACTACTCGACCGCGTTCGGAATGCGGTGCGTCGCCTACAGGGGCCCGGAGACCGGCTGCCGCGATGAGGCCGCCTACGTGCTCGAGTCCGGTTCGGCGAGGTTCGTGCTGCACGGTCCGATCCGGCCAGATACCGACTTGGCCAGGCACGTGGCGGCACACGGCGACGGCGTGATCGACCTCGCGATTGGCGTGCCGTCGGCGCACGACGCCTTTTGCTACGCGGTGGCGCACGGGGCGCGGCCGATCGAGATGCCGCACGTGGAAGAGGACTCCGGCGGCAAGGTGGTCAAGGCTGCGATCGCGACGTACGGCGACACCAGGCACAGCCTCGTCGAGCGCTCCGACTACGCCGGCCCGTATCTGCCGGGCTATGTCGCGGCGGACCCAATCGTCACGCCGCCGGACGCCCCGTTCTTCACGGCCGTCGACCACTGCGTCGGCAACGTGGAACTCGGCCTGATGGATGAGTGGGTCGGCTTCTATCACCAGACCATGGGGTTCTCCAACATGAAGGAGTTCGTTGGCGACGACATCGCGACCGAGTACTCGGCGCTGATGAGCAAGGTGGTAGCCGACGGCAGCCGCCGGGTGAAGTTCCCGATCAACGAGCCGGCCGTCGGGGCGAGGAAGTCCCAGATCGATGAGTACTTGGAGTTCTACGGCGGTCCAGGCGTCCAGCACATCGCCCTAGTCACCGACGACATCGTGTCGGCGGTCCACCGGATGCGAGCGGCTGGAGTTGAGTTCCTGTCGACGCCCGACAGCTACTACGACACCCTCGGCCAGTGGGTCGGCGACACCCGGGTGCCCGTCGACCAGCTCAGGGAGTTGCGCATCCTGGCCGACCGGGACGAGGACGGCTACCTGCTGCAGATCTTCACCAGGCCAGTGCAGGACCGCCCGACCGTGTTCTTCGAACTGATCGAGCGGCACGGCTCGCAGGGCTTCGGCAAGGGCAACTTCAAGGCACTGTTCGAGGCCATCGAGCGCGAGCAGGCCCGACGCGGCAACCTCTAGCCACCCCCCTCGGCCGACCGGGGTTTGGGTTGTTAGCGCGAGCCAGGGGCGGGGGCGGGGGTGGCGTCACGGGGAGCGTGGGTCGGTAAATCGCCGGTCCAGTACATGCGGCCGGCGACGACCAAGGCCGCCGCTCCTACCAGGCCCGCGTGCTGACCCAGCGCCGCGGGGACGACGCGCACTTCGCGGGCGAAATCGAGCATCGTGTGCGCGGCCAGCGACTCCTGCAGGGGATCGAAGATCAGCGCGCCGGCCTGCGACAGCCCGCCGCCAACCGAAACCACCTCAAGGTCACACAGGTTGGTGGCTGAGGCGATCGCGATGCCGAGGCCACGGCCGGCTCGCCGCATGGCCGCCCGCGCGACCGAGTGGCCCTGAGTGGCGTCACCGGCCAGGTCCTTCGCGGTCATGCCGGGCTGGCCCGGCCGCCAGCCCTCAGCCTGGGCCCACTCCACCAGGGCTGGCCCGCGGGCGATCGCCTCCAGGCAGCCCCGGCCGCCGCACACGCACAACGGCCCGTCGTCCGGATCGACCACCACGTGGCCGATGTGCCCGGCGTTGCCCGAGGCACCGTCGATCAGGTGATTGTCGAGAATGAGCCCGCCGCCGACGCCGGTCGAGACCACCATGCCGAGCATGTTCCTGCGGCCACGCCCCGCGCCGCGCCAGTGCTCGCCAGCGGCCATCGCCACAGCGTCGTTGTGCACCCGGACGGGAAAGTCGTCCGGAACATCGCAGGCGAACCGTTCTTTCAGCCGGTCGCGAAGCGGGAAGTCGCGCCAGCCCGGGATGTTCAGCGGGGATACCAGCCCGGCCGGCCACTCCATCGGCCCGCCGCAGCCGCAGCCTATGCCGGAAAGTTCGGTCAGATCGTCGACCTTGGCGACCTTGAGCACCTGGAGCAACAGCGACTCCAGCGTTAGCCATAGCTTCTCGGCGTCAACGTCGCGCGGTGTCGGCACCTGCGACCAGGTGATCAGGCGACCTCCGGCCTCGGCCACGCCAGCGGCCATCTTCGTGCCGCCGATGTCGATGACGAGAATAGGTCCGCGCTTGTTCATGATGAGCCTCCGGTGACCGCTCCAAAGATGCGGACCAGGCCGCAATGCACATAGTGTCGAATCGTGCAGCCACAACGCCAGTCCCCCTCAGCCACCGCCCCAACCGTCAAGACAGTCGGCGAACTGCGCGCGAGCGGACACGAGTTCACCAGTGTCAAAAGCGAGATGCGGCGCAACCTGATCGCCCGGTTGCGCACGGGCGAAGATCCGTTCCCTGGGATACTCGGCTTCGACCAGACGGTCAGGCCGCACCTTGAGCGCGCGCTGATCGCCGGACACGACGTGATCTTGCTCGGTGAGCGCGGCCAGGGCAAGACCCGGCTGATCAGGACGCTGACCGGCCTGCTCGACGAGTGGTCGCCGGTAGTCACCGGCTGCGAAATCAACGACCACCCGTTCGCGCCGGTCTGCGTCAGGTGCGTCCGGCTGGCCGCCGAGATGGGCGATGAACTGCCGGTGACCTGGCGGCACCGGGACCTGCGGTACGGGGAGAAACTGGCCACGCCGGACACTAGCGTCGGCGACCTGATCGGTGACATCGACCCGGTCAAGGTGGCCGAAGGCCGCACGCTGGGTGACCCGGAGACCATCCACTACGGACTGGTGCCGCGTACCAACCGAGGCGTGTTCTGCCTGAACGAACTACCCGACCTGGCCGAGCGGATCCAGGTCTCGCTGCTCAACGTGCTCGAGGAGCGCGACATCGCCGTGCGCGGCTACGCGCTGCGACTGCCCCTCGACCTGGTGCTTGTCGCGAGCGCCAACCCCGAGGACTACACGAACCGCGGCCGGATCATCACCCCGCTCAAGGACAGGTTCGGTGCCGAAATCCGCACCCACTACCCGCTCTCGCTCGACGACGAGTTGGCCGTGGTCAGGCAAGAGGCCGACCTGGAGTGGGCCAGTGCCGCTAACCACGGTGCCGCTAACCACGGGGACAACCCGGACGCGGTACTGCCGCCGCATCTGGTCGAGGTGATCGCCCGGTTCGCCCGGCTGGTGCGGTCCTCGCCAGCGGTCGACGCGCGCTCTGGCGTCTCCGCCCGGTTCGCGATCGCCGCCGCCGAGGCGGTGGTGGCCGCCGCGGTCCGGAGGGCGGCGATCAGCGGCGAGGACCAGCCCGCGGCGAGGATCTGTGACCTGCCCGCCGTGGTCAGCACGCTGCGCGGAAAGGTCGAGTTCGAGGTCAGCGAGGAGGGCAGGGAAGCTGAGGTGCTCGAGCACCTGCTGCGCCGCGCCACCGCCGACACTTTCCGCGCTCACCTGGGCAGCGCCGACCTGACCGGGCTGGTAGCCAGGTTCGCGGACGGCGGCAGCGTCGAGTCGTCCAATCTTGTGCCAGCCGGCGAATTGCTGCGCAGGATCGGCGAGGTGCCCGGCCTCGCCAAGATCATGGAACGGCTCGACGGCGACGGCGGCGAGTCGTTCAGCGCGGCGGCGGCGGCACTTGAGTTCGCGTTGGAAGGCCTGTACCTGATGCGCAGGCTGTCGAAGGATTCGGTCGATGGCGCCACCATCTACCGGAGCTAACTTGCTCCAGCCACGGCCAGCACCACCGGCGTGATGGGGGAAGGCGGAGGCCAATGACCGGCTACCGGTACGGAGAGTTCCACGGCGGCCCAGACCCGCTCGAACCGCCTTATGACGCCGCAAGCGCCGTCGACGCGCTTAGCGACTCGATCCTGGCCGGCGACGGCGTGTCGAATGCGCTGCGCGACCTGATCCGCCGCGGTATGGCCGACCGGCGCGGGCTTGATGACCTGCTCAGGCAGGTGCGTGAGCGGCAGCGCGAACTGCGCCGGAGCGGCCGGCTCGACGGCGTACTCGAACAAGCCCGCGCTCTGCTCGACACCGCGATCGGGCAGGAGCGGGCCGAGTTGTTCCCCGACCCGAGCGATGACGCCAGGCTGCGCGAGGCCGAGCTTGACGCGCTGTCGCAGGATACGGCGACGGCGATCAGGCAGCTAGCCGACTACCAGTGGCGCAGTCAGGCCGCCGCGCAGACCTTCGAGCAGCTCAAGGACCTGCTCAGGCGCGAGGTGCTGGATAGCCAGTTCCGCGGCATCAAGGACGCGATGTCAGCGTCGGACGCGGGCGACATGCAGCGGGTCAAGGAGATGATGGCCGCGCTGACGACCATGATCGAGGCCGACGCCCGCGGCGAGCACACCCAGCAGGACTTCGACGCGTTCATGGAGCAGTACGGCGAGTTCTTCCCCGAGTCGCCGCAGAACCTCGACGAACTGATTGACTCGCTGGTCAGGCGCATGGCGGCGGCGCAGCGGCTGCTCAACTCGCTGACCGACGAACAGCGCGACGAGCTAGCCGGGCTGATGGCGCAGACGCTGGAAGACGCCGGGCTCGCCCGCGAGATGGCCAGGCTCGCCGCCGCGCTGCGGGAGCGCAGGCCCGACGCCGACTGGGACGGCCAGGGCCGGCGCGAACGGATGACCGGCAGCGACCCGCTGGGCCTCGGCGACGCCACCACAGCCGTGTCCGAGCTGGCCGACCTGGCCGAGCTTGAGGAGGCCCTCAGGCAGGATTACCCAGGCGCCAGGCTCGACGACATCGACGAGGAGGCGGTCAGGCGCGCACTCGGCCGCCAAGCCGTCGACGACATGGAGGCGCTCAGGCGCATCGAGAGGGAACTCGAGCGGCAAGGTTATGTGACGAACAACGAAGGCAAACTCGAGCTCACCCCGAAAGCAGTGCGCAGGCTGGGCGACACCGCGCTGCGCAAGGTATTCGCGAGGCTGGCCGAGGGCGGGCACGGGGATCACGACCAGCCTGACGTCGGCCAGGCAGGCGAGCTGACCGGGGCCACCAGAGCGTGGCGGTTCGGCGACGAGCAGCCGATCGACTCCGCGGCCACCGTGCGCAACGCGCTGCTGCGAGGCGCTGGCGGTGCTGGCCCGGGGGGGCGACCCCCCGGAACCCCCCGCAGCGCTGGCCCGGGGGGGCGACCCCCCGGAACCCCCCGCAGCGTTGGCACAGACCGCCAGCGCGACTCGTCAGACGCCGGCAGGCCCGGGGTCAGGCTTGACGTGAGCGACTTCGAGGTCAGCGAGACCGAGCGCCGCGCGTCGGCCGCCGTGTGCTTGCTCGTCGACCTGTCCTACTCGATGGCGCTGCGCGGTACCTGGAGCGCGGCCAAGCAGACCGCGCTAGCGCTCTACTCGCTCATCAGGACCAGATACCCGCAGGACGCGCTGCAGGTCATCGGCTTCTCCAACTATGCCAGGGAACTCAAGGAGACCGACCTGGCCGGCCTTATGTGGGACATGGTCCAGGGCACGAACCTGCACCACGCGCTCGTGCTCGCCGGGCGATTCCTTGACCGTCGGCCAGAGCAGAACCCGATCGTTCTCGTGATCACCGACGGTGAGCCGACAGCCCACCTGCGCCGGGACGGCCGGTCGTGGTTCGACTGGCCGCCTTCGCCGGAAACGCTGGAACTTACCATGGCCGAAGTGGATAAAATGACCAGACGGCAAGCCACGCTGAATATATTCATGCTGGTTGACGACGAACGTCTCAGCTCGTTCGTTGACGAAGTAGCGAAGCGGAACGGCGGTCGGGTGCTGCGTGCTATGTCAGACAGCCTTGGTGAGTACGTGGTCAGTGACTTCTTGCGGTCACGCAGAGCAGCAAGCAGGTGAGGTGGCTGTGACGCGAGGGACCGTATAGGCCAGCACTGAGCAGCAATATCGGGCGCTTTCATGAACTAAGCACTCGTCCCGGCCCAGTCCGTAGTACGGTGCGGCACGTGGTCGCCTCCCGGCGATGGGTCCGTCCCCGGCCCGCCGGTCAGGGGATCAAGCAGAAATTCCTAAGGAGGAAAAGTAGTGAGCACAACAGGCACGGCATCCGCCACCGGCAGGAAGCCTGTGGTCATCGCCCTAGCCGTGATCGGTGTCGTGGCGATCGTCGTGGGCGTTCTCTGGTTCGTTGGCGCGGCACCCAGCTTCCTGAACGTCGGAAGCCACGTGAAGCACGGTGGCCACCTCTTCCGCGGCGGCGTCGCCGCCATCGTTGGCCTTGGCCTGCTGGTCTTCGCCTGGATCCAGAACAAGAAGGCCTGAACGTAGCTAGCCGAAGACGTGAGTGCCAGAGCCAGGTAAGTACAGCCTGGTTCTGGTATTTCCTGTCCGTTCGTTCGACCTGTGCCCTGGGTTCTAGACTCCTCACATGCCGTTTTCTCAGAAGCTGGTCCTGTGGCTGCACGTCGCGTTCGTTGCCTTTACGATCGGGCCGGTCACGCTGGCCATCATGTCTACCCCGCGCTATATCAGGCAGCGGGACGTCAGAATTGTGCGGTACCTCAACCGGATCACGGTCTTCTTCACGCTTGGCACGCTAGGCGTGCTTATCGCTGGAATGGCTCTGGCCTCGATGATGTCGGTGGCGGGCAAGTGGTGGGTGATTGTCTCGGCGACCCTGTTCATCGTCGCGCTGCTGCTGCTGGTCCTCGTCGTGCGGGACCAGCGAAAGGCGATCAAGGCGCTCGACGAGGCCGGCGCCGAGGCTCCGGCACTAGCGGCGGCTGTGGTTGTCGTCGCCGAAACCCAGGACTCCGCGGCGGGCGAACCAGCCGACATCCTCACCGCCCCCGCCCCGTCCCCCTCCCCCGCCCCGGACACTGACGCGGTCATCGCCAGCGTCGAGCGCGGCCGGATCGCGATGGTTGGGGGCGTGGTTAGCCTGATCTGGCTGGTAATACTGGTCTTGATGGTCTGGCGCTAGACGGAAGGGGCGAAGGGGGCAGCCGATGCTGGACACGCCGATGCAACTCGACTTCTCGCCGTTCCCGCCCATCGCCGACTACGGCTTCCTCTCGGACGGTGAGGTCACGGCGCTGATCGCGCCGAGCGGGTCGGTCGAGTGGCTTTGCCTGCCCAGGATGGACGGCCCAAGCGTGTTCGGGTCGCTGCTCGACCGGGACGCTGGCTGGTTCAAGTTCGGCCCGGCCGATGTCGCAGTACCCGCCGACCGCCGTTACCTGCCGGGCACGATGGTGCTCGAGACTACCTGGAGCTGCGGCGAAGGCTGGGTGATCATCCACGACTGCCTGGTGATGGGCCCGTGGGAGCACCAGAATCCGGAGAAGGGTTCGCACCGCAGGCCGCCGACTGACTACGACTCCGAGCACCTGCTGCTACGCACCGTAAGCTGCACCAACGGGTCAGTGCAGCTGATCATGGACTGCGAGCCGGTGTTCGACTACGGTCGAGAGCGCGCCGACTGGAACTTCACCGATCGCGGCTTCAACCAGGTCTGCGTCAGCCCGAAAGGCGAGGGCCGGACGCTGACGCTGACCTCGGACATCAGGATCGGCGTCGAGGGACCAAGCGCCCGGGCCCGCACCTTGATCAGGGAGGGCGATACCCGGTTCTGCGCGCTGTCGTGGGGCCACCGCCCGCCGCCTGAGACCTACGAGGAAGCGCGTCAGCGGATGACGTGGACCGCGCACCATTGGCGGCACTGGCTGGCTCGCGGCAACCTGCCCGACCATCGCTGGCGCACCTACCTGGCTAGGAGCGCGCTGACGCTGAAGGGACTGGCCTACGCACCTACCGGGGCGATCGCCGCCGCGGCGACGACCTCGCTACCCGAGGCACCGGGCGGCGAGCGAAATTTCGACTACCGGTATAGCTGGATCAGGGACGCGACCTTCGCCTTGTGGGGTCTGTTCACCCTGGGATTCGAATGGGAGGCGGCCGACTACTTCGCGTTCATAGCCGACCTCGTCCAGCGCGACCGCGACGACCTGCAGATCGTGTACGGCATAGACGGGTCGAGGAACCTCGACGAGCATGTGCTCGACCACCTGCGCGGTTACCAGGGCGCGCGACCGGTCAGGGTCGGCAACGCCGCCTACAGCCAGCGGCAGAACGACGTCTGGGGTGCCGTGCTCGACTCGCTCTACCTGCACACGAAGTCGCGGGATTGGCTCGATGAGCGGGTCTGGCAGATGGCCAAGCTCCAGGTCGATCAGGCGCTCGCGCACTGGCGCGAGCGCGACCGCGGCATCTGGGAGGTCCGCGGCGATCCGCAGCACTTCACCTCGTCGAAGATGTTCTGCTGGGTGGCCGCCGACCGGGGGACCAGGCTGGCGAGGATCAGGGACGAACCGGCGATCGCGGCGCAGTGGCAGCAAGCGGCCGATGAGATAAAGGCCGACATCTGCGCGAACGCGCTCGACGACCGCGGTGTGTTCTGTCAGCACTACGAGACCAGGGCGCTGGACGCCTCGCTGCTGCTGATGCCGCTGCTCCGCTTCCTGCCGCCGACCGATGACCGGATCAAGGCCACCGTGCTCGCCATCGCCGACGAACTCTCTCAGGATGGCCTGGTGCTCCGCTACCGGCCTGAGCAGACCGACGACGGCTTCACCGGCACCGAGAACACATTCACGATCTGCTCGTTCTGGCTGGTCTCAGCGCTGTCCGAGATCGGAGAGCACACCCGGGCCAGAGACCTGTGCGAGAAGGTGCTCTCCTACGCCAGTCCGCTGCTCCTCTACGCCGAGCAGATCGACCCGCGATCTGGCCGCCACCTGGGCAACTTCCCGCAGGCGTTCACCCACCTGGCGCTGATCAACGCGGTCATGCACGTGATCGGCCACGAACAGCACGCCGCCCGGACCCGCCTAGGCTCAGACGCCACGATCTCCCCCCGCCAACTCCCCGGCTAGGGCACGCTGAAGTGGGCTACCGTGATGACGGTGTGACTTTCACCGTGCCTGAAGCCGATGCGCACTATTCGCGCGCGACTACTCGTAAGGACATCCGGCCACCAGTCACCACGGGCTCGGCGACTGGCTCTGTGCCTGGCTCGACGGTTGATCGCACGCCTCCGCCACCATGCGAACCCTCGCCGCGAACACCTTGTCCAGTTGTTCGCGCCCGGCGGGCTGTTGCAGAATCGGGCGCGGGTACGCGGTGTGTCTTTTGTGCGTGTTCGTGGTTATCTGTCATAATTATGGTATGGCGAAAGGGTACCGGGAAGTGCCGCGGGACCAGCTGTACCTGCTGCCGCCGGACCGGCGGGACTGGCTTGCGGCCGATCATCCGGTCTGGCTGGTGATCACCGTGGTGACGGACCACCTGGACACCAGCGCGTTCCACGCGTTCCGGCGGACCGGCGGGGCGGGGGCGGCGGGGTATGACCCGGACATGCTGGTGACGCTGCTGGTGTGGGCGTACGCGAACCGGGTGACGTCGTCGCGGCGGATCGAGCAGCTGTGCCAGACCGACGCGGCGTTCATGGTGATCTGCGCGGGGAACCACCCGGATCACGTGACGATCGCCCGGTTCCGGGCGCAGGCCGGGACGGCGATGGCCGGGCTGTTCGCTGAGGTGCTGGGTTTGTGCGCGCGGCTGGGCATGGGCAAGCTGGGCGTGGTGGCCCTGGACGGCACCAAGGTCGCCGCTTCCGCGTCGAAGTCGGCGAACCGGTCGCTGGCCCGGCTGCGGGACCTGGCCGCCGAGACGGTGGCCGAGCACGCGGCCGCCGACGCGGCCGAGGACGCGGCGTACGGGGCCGGGCGGCGCGGCGACGAGGTGCCCGGGCAGGTGGCCAGCCCGCAGTCGCGGGCCGGCCGGAAGGCCAGGGCCGGGCGGATAGCCCGGGCGCTGGCCGAGATGGAAGCCGAAGCCGAGGCCGGGGAGAAAGCCGAGCGGGAGGAGCAGGCCGCCAAGACCGGGACGTTCCGGGAGCGCAAAGCGGCCGGGCAGCCGACCGGCCGCGCCCCGGCCGGGTCCGAGGCCGGGCTGGCGCAGGAGAAAGTCGATGCCGAGATCGCCAGGCAGCAGGCCAGGATCGATGACTGGCACGCCCGCCAGGCCGCCCGCGCCGCCGCCGGGCAGAAGAAGATGACCGGCCCGCCCCCGGCCCCGGCCGCCGGGTACTGCCGGGTCCGGGAAGCCGAAGCCGAACGGGACGCCGCCCGCGACCGGGACGCCGCCCGCCAGGCCGCCCGCGACGCCCAGCGCGCAACCCGGTCCCGGAACATCACCGACCCTGACTCCCGGCTCATGCCCGTCCGCGGCGGCGGGTTCATCCAGGGCTACAACACCCAGAACGTCACCAGCGAAGACGGCCTGATCATCGCCACCGAAGTCACCGGCACCCCCGGCGACGTCACCTGGTTCGAGCCCATGGCCGCCAAGGCAGAAGCCGCCGCCGAATACATCGCCGCCCGCCAGCCCCCCGCCACCACCGCACCCGACACCACCAGCAGCGACACCACCAGCACCGCCGCACCCGGCACCAGCTGCACATGCGGCACCACCGCACCCGGCACCGGCAGCACCGCCGCAGCACCCGGCACCGGCAGCACCGGCACCGCCGCACCCGCCACCAGCAGCAGCGACAGCACCGGCTGCACGTGCGGCACCTGCGGCCGGTGCCTCATCCGCCTGTTCCTCACCGACGCCGGCTACAAATCCGAGCACAACATGACCTGCCCCGGACCGGACCGGCTCATCGCCGTCGGCAAGCACCGCGACCTCGAACACGCCGCCCGCGACCCCGGCGCCCCCGCCGGGCCCGGCGAACCCGACGGCCCCGCCACCGCCGCCATGGCCGAACGCCTCAAAACCCCCGAAGGCATCACCGCCTACCGCCAGCGCGGCCACATCGCCGAAACCCCCCACGGCAACATCAAGCACAACCTCGGCTTCCGCCAGTTCAGCCTCCGCGGCACACCCAAAGTCACCGCCGAATGGAACCTCATCACCAGCGTCCACAACCTCCTGACCGCCATCAGCGCCGGCCAGCTCACCACCCAGGCACTCACCGCCCTCTGAACCAGCCCGGCCACACCCGGCCCCTGGCCCCAGCCACCCACCGCCCCGAAACAAGCCCAAACCCAAGCCCGCCACCGCCCCGCCCCGCCACCCAATCCCGCAACAGCCCGCCGGATACTCTTAGCCTGACGCCGTCGCCTGCGCTCTCCACGAAGGAGGAGCCGTCCCGCGCAAACGGGACCGCGGACCGTGGAATTAGGCGGAAACTAGCTGCTATACGCAAGTTCCTTTGCGGGCAACAATCACACGCTTGTGATAAGCCGCTTCCAGGAGACAATATCCGAGCTGGTTGAATTGTGAAAACGGGAGTCTTAATGAGGAAACTCGGCTGGATTGTTAGCAGCCTGGTCCTCCTAGCCGGTCTAGGGGTCTCAGGCGGTTTACCGGCCAGCGCACAAACGGCATCGACCTTCAACGTGAGTGGCAAGCTGTCAGGCGGGCAGGGGCCGGTTCGTGTCGAACTATACCTTTGGCCATCCCAAGCTACTACGGCGGCGCTCAAGCCGGGCCAGAAAGTCCCGCTGAAGGTGTTGGCGTCACAAACGACGCGTAGCGGCAGCTACACGCTCAGTGTTGTTCCTTCCGCGATGGGCGTGACCGTGGGCCACATAGTGAACATGGAGGTGGTCGCGTCCGCGAAGGGAGCTATGGATACCTACTCGTTCTCCCGGCAGCTTGCCACCGACCACGCAGGAAGGCTGGTGCTCGCCGTGATCTCTGGCAAGCCGTGGATGGCGCCACAGGCTGCCAACATGCGACTGCCGGTGTGCGGCAGCGGTAATCACAAACATTATTGTGCATGCCCTCGCCCGCCAGGCGGCGAACCCGACCACCTAGTCTTTAAAAAGAACCTCGGCACGAAATCGGTAGTCGTCGGCGCCCTATATTCGCGTGTGCAGGATATTACTGCAAAATTCACCTATGACCAAGGTCAGAACAGCAGCCTGGGTGTAGGCTTTTCGCTCAGCGACAAGTACGCTAATTTTAGTGAGCACGGTACTTTTTCGGTGTCGTCGTCCAGCGGCCAGGATTTCCGAAATTTCCACGGGCACACCGGACACCTGTACAAGACCGATTTTCGCTACGGTAAATACCGGTGGAAATGCGATGTTGTCGAGGATGGCATACCTAAGGAGGTATGGGGGGCATGGCAGGTTCAGGCTAACGACTATGGTGGCGGCGCAACGGTATCTACGCTGCGTAAATCACCTGATGCGACCCACTGTGTGCCGCAGATGGGTGGAAGCACTTTCCACAGGAGTTCTTCGGCGGCCTCCACTTTTACAAAGGGTGCGAGCCTTACAGGTAACATCGGAATTGATCTCAGCTCGCAAACTGGCTACGATCACGAGACTAGCCTCGCCTATAGTGTCGGCAGCGAGGGGACAATGATCTGCGGGCTTAACGGACTTCCCGGTGGGAATCACCCAGCCCCTGGGCTGATCGTAGCCGGAGCACCGTGACAGCAAGACGGAAGATTCATGTGGCAATCGGCGCTACCGCCATAATCGTGGCGGCAGTGCTGGCAGCCGGATGCGGGTCAACCTCATCCAGTCGCGCTACGAATGGGCCGTTCGGGCCATCCGGCACCGCTGCGGAAAACGCCGAGTGCATACCAATCCCTGGCTGGATCATCACGTACGGCTTCGAGGGTGTTCGCAACACCGGCTCATCCGACGCGACCATCCAGAAGATCGGCTACGTCCATCCCCATAACCTCCAGGTGCTGGATACATTCGTTGTGCCTGTTCACGGCATCTCATTGTATGGCGGGCGAACTGGTTACCCACCAAAATGGATGCTGGCCGAACGCACCAGGACTGTGCCGCCCGCTAGGGGCGACAAGACCGATGATTACTCCAACGTCATCCTCGTGACGAGACTTACCGGGAAGACCGCTCACGCCGATGCAGTATACGTGGACTATAAAGAGAATGGGGCGCTGTACTATCTCCGCACGATAACGTCACTGACAGTGAAGCACGATGGCCGGTGCACGTAGTGCAACGGGAGAGAGAAATAGACTCATCACGCGTTCGAAATAAATAGGGTGCTAGTGTTCTATAAGGATTCTGCTTTTCCAACCTCAAGTCGCAACGATATCGCCGGCCCGGCGTCGCTGTAACCCCTACAGATCTGACAGCAACGTGGGGTCGGCGATGCTAATACAGCGACAACGCCGACCCCACGATGCTATTCGCCACCAAACCGCAACGACAGCGCCGGGCCCACGCCGCCAACGACAGCAACCATCAGCGCCGGCCGACCGACGCTGGTGCGGTGGCGCATGTAGCGCGGGGTTCCCCACCGTTTGGTGCTGGGTCGGCTTGGGGGGTGGCTGGGTGGTTTCGGGTGACTGGATGGCTGATGCCGCGGCTGCCAGCTGACGTGGTGACCGGTTGTCTGACTGGACCCGGGGCAGTGACGGTGCGGCTCCGTGATCATGGTTCTGGTCATGATCACGGAGCCCGGCTGTCGTATATCGCGGCTGAGATTCCGTGGTAATCGCGGTTTCATGATCACGGAGTCTCGCTGTCGCCCACCCGCGGAGCCGGTGACGGTCGGGACCGCCGCCGCGCCGAACCGGAGGATAAACCCACCTCAGATGGGACATTCCGGCCCGGGGTCCGATGCCGCTGCCGGGGTCGGCCGACCAGCGACGATAACAACGCTGCGGACCGGCAGCCACCCCGGGCCGCCACCCTAGCCGCCCGGAAAGAATCGCACGGGTGCGTCGTCAGAAACAGGCGCCGGGCGCATTACTTAACCGAGGGCCGTGCGGAGGTCTTCGAGTAGGTCGTCGCTGGTCTCGATGCCGACCGAGAGCCTGACCAGGTCCGGCGGAACGGCCAGCGGGGAGCCGGCCACCGACGCGTGGGTCATCGTGGCCGGGTACTCGATCAGCGACTCCACGCCGCCGAGGGACTCGCCTAGGGTGAACAGCCTGGTCCGCCCGCACATCTCGATCGCCGCCGACGGACCGTCGGCGTGCCGGAACGAGACCATGCCGCCGAAGCCGCGCATCTGCTTGGCCGCGACCTCGTGGCCAGGGTGCCCGGGCAGACCGGGGTAATAGACCTGAGCCGCCTTCGGGTGCCGTTCCAGCATCGTCGCCACCGCCAGCGCATTGGAGCAGTGCCGGTCCATCCTGACCGACAGCGTCTTGACGCCGCGCAGAGTCAGCCAGGCGTCGAACGGGCCGCCGGCCGCGCCGACCGCGTTCTGCATGAAGGCGAGCCGATCGGCCAGGTCTACGTCCGGCACCACGATCGCGCCGCCGACCACATCGGAGTGCCCGCCGATGTACTTCGTGGTCGAATGCACGACGGCGTCGGCGCCGTGACTCAACGGCTGCTGCAAGTACGGCGAGGCGAACGTGTTGTCGACGGCGACCAGTGCGCCCGCCGAGTGCCCGATCTCCGCGAGCAGGCCTATGTCAGCGATCGAGAGCAACGGGTTGGTCGGGGTCTCCACCCAGATCAGCTTCGGGTTGTGGGCCGCCACCGCCGCCCTGACCGCGACCGGATCGCAGACCGGGACCGGGTGGTAGTTCAGGCCCCAGCCGGCGAGCACCTTGTCGAACAGCCGGTAGGTGCCGCCGTAGGCGTCGTGCGGGATCAGCACGTGATCGCCGGGCGCGCAGAGCGTGCGGATCAGGCAATCCTCGGCCGCCATGCCCGAGGCGAACGCGAGCGCCCTGGCTCCGCCTTCCAGCGCGGCGAGGCACTCCTCGAGCGCTCCCCTCGTCGGGTTCGCGGTGCGGGAGTACTCATAGCCTTCGATCCACCGGCCTGGACCGCTGCTAGCACCCGCGTGAGTGCCGCCGCGCAGCCCGCCGACCCCGTCTTGCTTGTAGGTGGATACCTGATAGATCGGCGGCACAACCGCGCCGGTGAGCTCATCTGGTTCCTGCCCAGCGTGAATGGCCAGGGTCTCGAACCCGTCAGTCGCCTTGATGTGAGCCATCAGCGCGGTCTCCTCCTTGAGCCAGCTACTCCGATTTCAGATATTCCGAAACGGAATTATCTGAAATGCGATTATCCGAAACGCGATTATCTGAGATGCGATTATCTGAGATGCGATTATCTGAGATGCGATATTCGAGATGCGATTATCCGACGGTGACTGCTCGATGAGCGCGTACTACCCAGCCAGGAAGGTCAGCACGTCTTGCCTGGTGATCATTCCGGCCGGCTTTCCGCCAACTAGCACCACGGCGGCGCCTGCCTTTTCCAGCGCGGTGACGGCGGCGCTGATCGGCTCGCCTGAGCCGATCATGGGCAGCGGCGGCGACATGTGCGCCGAGACTGGCTCGTCGGGAGCGGCGCGCCCGGTGACCAGGGCGTCGAGCAGTTCCCTCTCGGTAATCGAGCCGAGCACCTCAGCGGCCATCACCGGCGGTTCCTCTTTGAGGACGGGAAGCTGGGAGACGTCGTACTCGCGCAGCGTCTCGATCACCGCCCGAACGGTCTCGCCCGGGTGCGCGTGCACGAACAGCGGCAACTGGCCGCGCTTGTGCTCGAGAACGTCGGCGATGCGCGGTTCGGCCGTCTCTGAGGTCAGGAAGCCGTAGTCGGCCATCCAGTCGTCGTTGAACACCTTTGACAGGTAGCCGCGGCCGCCGTCAGGCAGCAGCACGACGATCACGTCGTCAGGACCCGCGTGCTCGGCCACCGAGAGCGCGGCGACCACCGCCATCCCGCAGGAGCCGCCGACGAGCAGCGCTTCCTCGCTGGCGAGCCTGCGGGTCATCAGGAACGAGTCCGCGTCGCTCACGCCGATGATCTGGTCGCAGATGGTCTTGTCGTAGGTGTCCGGCCAGAAATCCTCGCCGACGCCCTCGACCAGGTAGGGCCTGCCGGTACCGCCCGAGTAGACCGAACCCTCCGGGTCGGCGCCGATCACCTTGACCGTCCCGCCGGAGGCCTCCTTGAGGTACCGGCCGGTGCCCGAGATCGTGCCGCCGGTGCCTATGCCCGCCACGAAATGGGTGACCTTGCCTTCGGTCTGGGTCCAGATCTCCGGCCCCGTGGTCTGGTAGTGCGACTGCGGGTTGGCCGGGTTGGCGTACTGGTTTGGCTTCCAGCCACCGGGAATCTCCTTAGCAAGCCGGTCGGAGACGCTGTAGTAGGAGTCGGGCGATTCTGGCGAAACGGTCGTCGGGCAGACGACGACCTCGGCACCGTAGGCACGCAGCGTGGCGATCTTGTCCTGGGCGACCTTGTCCGGGCAGACGAAGACGCACTTGTAGCCTTTCTCGGCGGCCACGATCGCGAGGCCGATGCCGGTGTTGCCCGACGTCGGCTCCACGATGGTGCCGCCAGGCCGGAGATCGCCGGACTCCTCGGCCGCCTGCACCATAGCCAGCGCGATCCGGTCCTTCACCGAGCCGCCTGGGTTGACGTATTCCACCTTCGCCAGCACAGTCGGCGTGCCACCGTGTTCGGCACCGTGTCCCAGATGGCGGGTGACTTTTCGCAGCCTGAGCAGCGGCGTGTTCCCGATCAAGTCGACCAGCGACTCGTAGACCTGCATAGCCCCCACCCTCGGCTCTCCAGGCGGCGCTACGCTGCGCTCGCCAGACCTCCCCAGCCTAGCGAGCGCAGCGGGTGTAAGCCGCCGGCTGGCAAATAGCGGGCACTGGGGACGAAGCTCCAAAGCCAATTACTGTTCGCGATCATGTTGTTACACTCTGTGCGCTGTGGGAGGAGACCGAAGACTAGGGGGCGTTGTGACTTTGTGGCTTGCCGACCTTCGGGTGGGCGGGGCGGACGCCGCGCTTAGTCGACCGCCAATGGCCGACTTCGCGCCGTGCGAGCCGGAGCTTGGTCCCTATCGCGCGGCCGTTGGCGAGCTTGTCGCCGAGTTCGGGCAGTTCGACAGCTCCGATGGCCTGAACGCCGAGCACTTGCTGGCGCGGCGGCTGAATGAGCCGACGTTCACCCCCGTGCTCGAGGCGACACCGGAGGGACGCGACGCGACGATCGCGAAGCTGCTGTTCGGTGTGCGCAACTACGAGCCCTATCCGCGCAACAGCGCGAGCAGCGTGGCCGCTCTGGTCCGGATCTCGATGCTGGCCCAGATCGACTCGGTCTGGTGGGGCCGCGAGCCCAGCTACCAGACCGACGCCGACCTGCTCGACGCGACCGAACTGACCAACCTGGACGAGCTCAGCGCGATCGGCCAGCTTCGGTTCCAGTACCGGCACCAGGCCGACACGTTGCTGTCCAGGGCGGCGAGGTCGGCGCAGCGGCGCACGATGCCAGGCCGGTCACCGCGAACGGCCGGGCTTCGGATGGCCAGGACCAGGCCGCAGGCCGTCGCCTGGCTCAACCAGCTTGCCGACGACTTCGCCAGGCTGGCACCACCAGGTACGCCGCCGCTGTGGGTCACCAGCCTGGCCCGCAGCGTCGCGCATCAGCGCAGGCTCTCCGAGCTCGGTTACGTCGCGTTGCTGCCGAGCGCGCACTGCGTCGGTTACGCCGTCGACGTCGAGATGGCCTGGTACCGCCGGTATCACGCGCATCGGATCTTGCGCGGGCTGCTGCTCGACCGGCAGCGCGCCGACGAGGTGAACGTCATCGACGAGGGCCAGGCCTGGCACGTGTGCCTGCGGCCGAGAGTCACCCGCGGGCCGCGCAGCTTGCAGTTTTCCTTGGCCAAGCCCCGAACCAGATCTAGCTCGCCAGCGCTGCTCTCGCCCCGGTTCGGGAACTAGCGGGCCAGCGTGTGCGGCATCGCGCTAGTGGCGGGGCATCAGCCGAGCGGGACTACGTTCCGCCGGATGCTCGACGCTCTAAGCCCGCGCGGGGAGGTCGAGCAGGTCGCGGTCGGCGCTGGCCTGCTCGCGGGGACGCACCGGCTGCGCATCGTGGACCCGGCTGGCGGCAGGCAGCCGCTGGCGTCGGCCGATGGCCGGTGGCTGCTCTGTTATAACGGCGAGATTTTCAACCACCGAGCGTTGCGGGACGAGTTGCGCAGGCTCGGGCACGAGTTCCGCACCGCGTGCGACACGGAGGTCCTACTCGAGGCGTTCCTGCGGTGGGGCGAGACCGCTGTCTGCAGGCTGCGGGGCGAGTTCGCGTTCGCTCTCGCCGACCTGGTCGGCCACCGCGTGTACCTGGGTAGGGACGAGGTCGGGGTCAAGCCGCTGTACTGGTCGCTGGCGGACGGCTGCTTGCAGGTGGCGTCGGAACTCAAGGCGCTCGCGGGCGTCGGCGCGCCGATCAGCGAGGTGCCGCCCGGCTGGCACGGCTGGTCGACGGCGGGCGGCGGGCCCGATCTGGCACCGTATAGCGGACTGCTGAGCACGGGGGTTCGCGATCCGGCGGCGGCCCCCGCAGCGGCACCGATCGAGGTCGAGACGCAGGCGTTGGCCCTGGTCAGGGCCGCGCTCCAGGACAGCATCCGGGTACGGCTCGACACCGAACACACCGTCGGCGTCATCTTGTCCGGCGGCCTGGACAGCTCGCTGCTCCTCTTGCACGTGCACGCGTTGCACCCGGACTGCGTCGCGTTCACGGTCGGCGCTCCGGGCAGCGAGGACATTGGCTACGCGCGGCGGCTCACCGCCGACCTCGGCGTGCGGCACGAGGTGATCGAGATCTCGCCGCGTGAAATCCGGCTGCCCGAGGTCAGGGAGGCGATCAGGATCTCCGAGCTAACCGAGTATGGCGACATCATCAACGCGGTTGTGTCGGTGCCGCTGTTCCGCCGGATCGCCGAGGTCGGCATCAAGGTCGTGCTCACCGGGGACGGGTCTGACGAGTTGTTCGGCGGGTACCCGATGTACCAGCAGGCCAAGATGGATCAGCAGCGGCGACTGTTCCTGCACAAGATCGCGAACCTGGGCCGGACCGAGTTGCAGCGGGTCGACCGGGTGAGCATGGGCCACGGGGTCGAGGCGCGGGTGCCGTTCCTCGACCCGGACCTGGTCGAACTGGCTCTGCGGCTGCCAGGGCGGCTCAAGGTGCGTGACGGCGTCGAGAAGTGGGTGCTCAGGGAAGCGTTCGCCGACGTGCTGCCCGGCTACATCAGGACCAGGCCGAAGAATCCGATGTCCCACTCGTCCGGGCTGCACGAGCGGGTGCGCATGTACAAGCCGCTGTTCGCCCGCATACACCGCTCGTTTGGCTATGACCTGCATCAACCAGTGCGGCGCGACTTCTCGGTCCTGCTCGAGCGCTGCGGCAACGATCTTGACCTGGCGCTGGCCGGATCCCGCGCGTCCGGCGACTACAGCGCGCGTGAGCACGCGAGGGACCTGGTCGGGGCGGCGCGGTGGAACGCCACCGGGCTGGTCCGAGCGAGGGGAGCTACACCAGGGCGGCCGGCGTAAGCTACTCTGCGGTAAACACCGGTATCGCCTGGCCAGGGAGTTGCCATGCCTGAGGCAGTTATCGTCGCTACCGCTCGCTCGCCGATCGGACGGGCCTTCAAGGGGACCATGACCAGCGTCCGTCCCGATGACCTGGTGATCCAGATGATCAAGGCGGCGCTGGCTAAGGTGCCCGAACTTGATCCCGCACAGGTCGAGGACCTGATACTGGGCTGCGGACTGCCGGGCGGCGAGCAGGGTTACAACATGGCCCGCGTGGTCGCGGTGATGCTCGGACTCGACGGGGTGCCGGGAACCACGATCACCAGGTATTGCTCCTCTTCGTTGCAGTCCACCAGGATGGCCTACCACGCGATCAAGTCGGGCGAGGGCGACGTATTCATCTCGGCGGGCGTGGAGATGGTGAGCAGGCTGGCCAAGGGAAGCAGCGACGGGGTGCCCGACACCAAGAACCCGGTGTTCGAGCAGGCCGAGGCGCGGGCGGTCGAGCGAGCCGAGACAGCAGGGGTTCCGACCTGGCACGACCCGCGCGAGGATGGCCTGATCCCCGACATCTACATCGCGATGGGCCAGACCGCGGAGAACGTGGCCCAGATCCGGGATGTGAGCCGGGCTGAGCAGGATGAGTTCGGCGTCCGGTCGCAGAACCTCGCGGAGAAGGCGATCGCCAACGGCTTCTGGCAGCGCGACATCACACCGGCCACGATGCCGGACGGCACGGTGATCTCGGCCGACGACGGGCCGCGGGCCGGGACGACGCTAGAGAAGGTGGCGGGGCTGAAGCCGGTGTTCCGGCCGGACGGCACGGTGACCGCGGGCAACTGCTGCCCGCTGAACGACGGCGCGGCCGCTGTGATCGTGATGAGCGATACGAAGGCGGCCGAGCTTGGCATCACGCCGCTGGCACGGATCGTCTCCACCGGGCTGACCGCGCTGTCACCGGAGATCATGGGACTAGGCCCAGTCGGGGCCTCCCGGCAGGCCCTGGCGCGAGCCGGCATGACGATCGATGACATCGACCTGGTCGAGATCAACGAGGCGTTCGCCGCCCAGGTGATCCCGTCTTACAAGGACCTCGGCATCGACATCGACAAGCTGAATGTGAACGGAGGGGCGATCGCGGTCGGCCACCCGTTCGGCATGACGGGCGCACGGATCACGTCGACACTGATCAACAGCTTGCAGTTCCACGAGAAGACCTTCGGGCTCGAGACCATGTGCGTGGGCGGCGGGCAGGGCATGGCGATGATCTTCGAGCGCCTGTCGTAGGGCGGCGCAGGCGGGCTGGGCGGGTCGAGAAACCGAGGGCTGACCATGAGACAAGACCCCAGGCGTCACTATCACGGTCGGCCGCGCGGCTGACGAGCCTGCCGCAGCCACCAAAGATCAACGGAAGTTAAGCCGCATTGCGCCGTAACCGCAGCGCGAGACCCACGCTGCGAGGGAGCGCCAACGACAGTAGCCATTGGTGTCGGCGGGCCGACGCTGGTGCGGTGGTGTCAATGGTGCGGTGCTTTGCCGTCGGCTTGGCGCTGGGGTGGTTCGGGATGGCGGGGTGGCTGGTGCCGTGGCTATCCGCTGACGTCGTGACCGGCTGGCGGGCTGGACCCGGATGGCTGGCGCGGTTTTGTTTCCGTGATCAAGGTTCCGGTCATGATCGTGGAGTCTGGCTGTCGTATATCGGCTGAGATTCCGCGGTAACCGCAGTTCCTTGATCATGGAAACTCGCCACCATCGCCCGCAGGCGCGGGTGCCGCCTGGAGGCCGTCACCGCGCCGGGCCGGGCGAGACAACTATCCCAGATAGGACATTCCGGATTCCGGGCGACCCCACGCTGCTGCCAGGGCACTGCCAGGGCGACAGCAACGGGCCCACGCTGCTGCTGCCGCCCGCACCGGCCAGGCCAGCGTTGTTCGGATGCTGGGCCTATACAGCACCACCTTCGGGACGACGATGGGGCTAACGTGCCTGGTCGGCGGGCGGGCGGCTGCTCTTGCGCGCCGCGGAGTGACCGAGTTGAGGGCATTGGTCGGGTGCCTGGCGTTAATTCGCTGGCCAAGTAACGGAAGCGTCACGTTCAGGTCTTGCCAGCGGGCCTTGGGTAGTGCAGGCTCGCCTGTAGGAGAATCTCGGCATGGAGGTGCCCCTTGTCCCTGACTCACTCGCCGGAGATGCACAAGAACCTGATAGCTCGGATTCCACGAGTCACTGGCAGCGATCTCCGAGAGTGGTTCCATCGCCTGGAATCGGGGCCCTCCTTCATGCGGCACAACGAACGCGCTACGTGGCTGGCCGATGAGCACGGCCTGACGCACGCGTATGCCGCCGCCATCGTGCACGAGTACGAAGTACAGCGCCGCATCCGACTCAACCGCGCTTGACCTAGCGGATGGACCTCGAGCGCGCTCGCGAGTTCATGCGCGTCCACCATCGGGCCGTGTTGGCAACCGCGCGGTCCGATGGGTTGCCGCAACTCTCGCCGGTGACCGTCGGCGTCGATGACTCCGGTCGGGTGCTGATCAGCACGCGTGAGACGGCCATTAAGACGAAGAATCTAGCCCGCGATCCGCGCGCTTCGCTGTGCGTGATGAACGACCAGTTCTTCGGCGACTGGATACAGGCCGAGGGAACTGCCGAGATCATTCACCTGCCTGAGGCGATGGAGTTGCTGGTCGAGTACTACCGGCGTATCTCAGGCGAGCACCCGGACTGGGGCGACTACCGTCAGGCCATGAAACGTGACCAGCGCGTAATCGTCGCGATCACGTTGACGCGAGCCGGACCAGACCGCAGCGGATAGGACGCAATTCCCGCGGCTAAGCGCCGGATGAATGGACCGATCGGGCTGGACGTCGGCTGGCCCGAGCGCCCGATCGTCCGATCATCCCGGGCCCAGAGCGGGGGTTCCGGGGGTCGTCCTCCCGGGCTAGCACAGCGGGGAAGCGGCTGGCCGCAGCCGAGATGCCCTGGCGGGCCAGATGAAGTTCCCGCCATCAGGCGTTGACCAATCGCCGCCGCTTTCTTATTATAACGGGGCGAACCCCCCCCTGTTCGGTTCGGCGCTTCCTGGTGGCCACGCATCCCGAAAATGTGATTCAGACTTTGGCGCCTGGCAATACGTGGTCAATCACGAGTAGTGAATCGCAAATCTGTAGTCGCACTCTGCAGCGTGCAAATGCACAGCGCATACGCTCATTGCAGAGGCCTTTGACCAGCAGAGATGTCCTCTGAGTGAGGGCGTAAATACTCATCACAGTCAGTCGTACCCCCGGTCGGGCTCGAACCGACACTGGTACCCTTTTAGGGGGCTTGCCTCTTCCTTTGGGCTACGGGGGCGCGGAAATCGTACCCCATGTGGGGCAGTTTATTCAAAGATTCTACGGAAACGGTCAGCTAGCTATTGTGGGCCACCAAGTGGAGCATTCGTGGCAGCTTCATAGGCGCTAGCAGGGAAAAGTCTGCCATTGTTACATTAGGTAAACACATGCTCCCGGTTCGTGTCTTGAGATCTTGCGATGTGCGACGTTCCGAACACGCAGCGCCCCATATTGGCGAGGCTAGAATCACCCAAGAACCGGCATACGCATCGTATGCACCACAAATATTTGTATTATGTCTGGCCACCCCAGCCACGCTAGCCACGTCAGCCACGTCAGCCACCAGGCGCCACCGATGCCGGATCACGCGAGACCCGCGTGTTGCTTGGCTCGGGTGAAGACTGCGTCGAGCATGGGAGCAGTCACCTTGCCGGTGAAGGTGTTCTGCTGGCTTGGGTGATAGCAGCCGATGACATACAGCTTGCCGAGGCTGACTTCCACGCCGTGGCCGAACGCCGGGCGAGGCCGGGGCACAGGCTGTCCGCCCTTGGCCAGGTCGCGCCAGACCGCCTGCCAGGCAAAGTGACCAAGGCAGACGATGGCTCGCACATGCGCCGACACCAAGTCGAGCTCGGCCGAGAACCATGGCTCGCAGGTGTCGCGCTCGGCGTTCGACGGCTTGTTGTCCGGCGGCGCGCACCGGACGGCCGCCAGCATCCTGGTGTCGATCAGTTTCTGCCCGTCCCCGGCCGTGACGCTGGTCGGCTGCGCCGCTAGCCCGCACCGCCACAGGGACGCGAACAGCACGTCCCCGCTGCGATCCCCGGTGAAGATCCGGCCGGTCCGGTTGCCGCCATGAGCGGCGGGCGCTAGCCCGGCGATCACTATCGCTGGCGTGTCTGCGCCCCATCCAGGCACCGGGCGGCCCCAGTACTGCTCGTCTGCGAACGAGCGCCTGCGGGTGACAGCCACCTGCTCACGCCACGCCACCAGGCGCGGGCACGCCCGGCACACGGACTGCCTGGCGGTCAGTTCAGCTAGCGTTCCGGCGCCCGTGGCCAAATCACAGACCTGATCGGCGTCAGCGGCCACCGGCGTCGTCGATGTCGCCGGGTCTCCTGGCCAGCCACTGCCCGGCTGAACCGGGTAGCGCCGAGGCTTAGCCTGACTAGCTTCCGTCTCCGTGTCAGTCACCGTCCTGCCGAGCTGTCGTTATTGGCGACCATTGACCAGGCGATGCCGTCGAGGATGTCGTGCTCGCTAGCGACCATCTCGGCGAAGCCGAACCTGCCCATGGTCCGGTCGAGTATCAGCGCGCCAGCGGCTATGACATCGACCCGGCCTGGGTGAATGACCTGATTGGCGGCGCGTTCGGCCCGTTTCATAGCCAGCAAGCTCACGGTAACCTCATGCACCCGAGCGGCGCTAACTCGGGCGTGATGCGTACGGCTAGCGTCGTAGACGCGCTGTCCAATCGCGATAGCGGTCAGCGTAGTGACCGACCCGGCCAGGCCGACCAGCGTCTTCGCCCCGGCGACGGGTATCGTCTCGGCGACCGTCGTCAAGGCCGCGTCGATGTCCGCCGTCGCCGAGTCGATCTGGGCCTGCGTCGGAGGGTCGTCGTGCAAATGCCGCTCGGTCAGCCGGACGCACCCGATGTCCATAGAGATCGCCGAAAGCCCTGGCCCCCCTGTGCCTTCGGCCGAGTTGCCCAGGACGAACTCCGTCGACCCGCCGCCGATGTCTACGACGAGGAACGGTGGTTCCGGGCGGCCCGCCTCTGGCCTGCCCCTGACGAGCTCGGCGGTCGCGCCGGAGAACGACAGGTAGGCCTCCTGCGCGCCGGACACGACCTCGGGCTCGATGCCCAGGATCCGCTTGACCCCAGCGGTGAATTCATCGGCGTTCGACGCGTCTCTGGTCGCGCTGGTGGCCACCATGCGAACCGCCGTGGCCGCTGAGTCAGTGATGGTCGTCGCGTACTCACCGAGCATCGCGAAGGTGCGCGCCAGTGCGTCCGGCGCGAGCCTTCCGGTCGCGTCGACACCCTGGCCGAGCCTGACGATTTCCATCCGCCGATGCACGTCGACAAGGTGTCCCGCGTCCGGATAGATGTCCGCGACCAGCAACCGCAGCGAGTTCGTGCCGCAGTCGACAGCGGCGACCCGTTTCCTGTCCTCAGCCATCGTCATCTCCGCCAGTCCGCACGCACGGCCCCGCTAGCCACCACTGCCCCATCGCAAGTATGGCCTCGCGGCCGATCGGATTCGTCCCGGGCACGGCCAACTCGTGCGCGACCAGCGCGTGCAGGCATTTGACCCGGTCGGGCATTCCGCCCGCGGTCTGCACACCGTCCGTCAACGGCTCGACCCCGGCGGCCACGGCGGCGGTCGCACGCCTTCGCGCGTAGTCGCGGTGCGCGGCCCGGTAGGCGTCGCGCAGGCTGGCGTCGGCCACAAGGCGGCTCGTCATGTCCCGCATCAGGCCAGACGCCTCAAGCCTGCTCGCCGCCGCGCAGGCCCTGACGCAAGTCAGGTAGTACAGCGTCGGGAATGGCGTCCCATCGGGCAGCCGAGGCGCCGTCTCGATGACATCGGGCAGGCCGCACGGGCAGCGGTGCGCGACACCTCGGATACCGCGCGGCGAACGGCCGAGTTGCTTGCTAACCGCGGCGATGTCGGTGGCATCGACGCTCACTCGCGATGCGCTCCGGCACCGGGCCGGGTCGATGCGCTGTGATGCCCCTTGGCCGATCCCCGCGATCCCCGCGATCCCCGCGACGCGGCGCCAGTGGCTCGGGCGGCGTTGGCCTGCTGCACCGATGACCACAGCCGGGCGTACCACGGCGCTTGCGCGACCCGGGCCGCGACGTCTTTCGGCCTCGCCGACCTGCCGATGATCTCGTAACACATCTGCGTCGGCAGGCACAGATGCAGTCGGTCCCTGGCCTGCTGCTCTATGTAAACGGGACTGTGCAGCAGCCTGCGCTCTGACTCCAGGCGCTGACGTTGCATCTGGATCTGGGTACCTTGCGCTAGCAACTGGTCGATCTGCCTGCGCTGCGCGATGTACTCACGCACCGGGTAGGCCAGGCTAAGGGCGATCCCGCACAGCACGATCGCTAGTACAGCGGCGCGTCCGGTGAAGTGCGGCCTAGACGCGGGCGCCCGCGTCGTCGCTCCACCCTGGCGCGCTTCCGGCCGAGTACCCGGCCCGGTCACTGGCCGCCTGCGGTAAGCCGGGGAAATGCCGATGAACCCGCGTAGACTGCCCCGTCATCAAGGCGCTCTTCGATCCGGAGCAACTGGTTGTACTTCGCCACCCGCTCGGATCTAGCTGGCGCGCCGGTCTTTAGCTGACCGCAGTTAATCGCCACCGTAAGGTCCGCGATCGTGGTGTCTTCGGTCTCGCCGGACCGATGGCTCATCATGCACGCGAACCCATGGCGGTTGGCCAAGTCGACCGCGCTGAGCGTCTCGGTCAGCGTCCCGATCTGGTTGACTTTGACGAGCAGGGCGTTCGCGGCCTTGGTCGAGATTCCGCGTCGCAACCGCTCAGGATTGGTGACGAAGATGTCGTCGCCCACGATCTGCACCCGGTCGCCCAGGCTCGCGGTGAGTTCCTGCCAGCCAGGCCAGTCATCCTCGGCGAGCGGATCTTCCAGCGAGACGATCGGGTACGAGTCGAGCCAGCGCGCGTACACGCTCGTCATCTCGGCGGCAGTCTTCTTGTCGCCTTCAAAGCTGTAGCCGTCGGCGGTGAAGAACTCCGTCGCCGCGGCATCGATCGCCAGCGCGATGTCCCGCCCGGGCGTCAGCCCGGTCTTGCCTATCGCCTCGACGATGAAGTCGAGCGCGGCCTGGTTGTGCTCAAGGTCGGGAGCGAAACCGCCCTCGTCGCCGACCCCGGTGTTCAAGCCACGCTGTTTGAGCACCGACTTCAGCGCGTGGTAGGTCTCCGCGCCCCATCGGAGCGCCTCGGAGAACGTGCTGGCCCCTACGGGTGCGATCATGAACTCCTGGATGTCCACGTTGGTGTCGGCGTGCGCTCCGCCGTTCAGTATGTTCATCATCGGAACCGGCAGTACGTGCGCGTTCGGCCCGCCCAGGTAACGGAACAGCGGTAGCTGAGCCGCCTCAGCGGCCGCCTTGGCGGCGGCCAGGCTGACGCCGAGAATCGCGTTCGCGCCGAGCCTCGACTTGTCCGGGGTGCCGTCCAAGTCGATCATCGCGAAATCGATCAGGCGCTGCTCGTCGGCATCCTCGCCGAGGAGCTCAGGCTGGATCTCATCGATCACCGCCCTGATGGCGTTCTGCACGCCCTTGCCGCCGTACTCGGCGCCACCATCGCGCAGTTCGACGGCCTCGAAGGCGCCGGTCGACGCGCCGCTGGGCACGGCAGCCCGGCTGTGCGTGCCGTCGTCGAGCACGATTTCGACCTCGACGGTCGGGTTGCCCCGCGAATCCAGGATCTGCCTGGCGTGAATGGCTTCGATGGACGGCACGCATACTCCCCGGCGCTAGGCGGATGCACCAGTACCGGAGCTTAACCGACCGCAGCGGACGCCCCGGCCCCGGCACGCCGGGGCAGCGCGCCAGGCGTCGGAAGCATGACCCCGCTGAGCTGAGCTCGCAGACGCGATGAAGCCCAGGATTCATCGCACAGGCTGAGGTCGAGGGTGCGATGGATCCCCGAATTCATCGGCTCCAGCCAGTCCAGCCCCGCGATGGATTCCCGAATTCATACCCGTTTGCCCAGCTGGATATGGCAATCCATCGCGGGGCTGGCCTGTGGCGGCCGGATGAGAGGCGGCCGGAGGCGGGCAGCCGAAGGCGGGCAGCCGAAGGCGGGCGCCGGGGCGGGTTTGGGTTAGTAGCCCCGGGCCACCTGGTCGATGATGTCCTTGGCTTGTTTGAGGCCGACGCCGGTGCGCTTGCGGTACTCGCTGATCGCCTGGATCTTCTTGCCTGACCTCGCTAGGAACAGGATGTCATCGGGAACGACGCCCGGTTGCGGGCCGCCGAACGGCGACATGCCCGCCGACGCCGCCGCGATCTGATCTGGGCTGCTAAAAACCGGCGGCGCGCCAAACGAGGCAGGTACCGAGTCGAACACCGGCCCAGATCCGCCTGCCGCACCCGCCGGACCCGCCGCACCCGCCGCACCCGCCGACCCGCCGCACCTGGCGACCCGGCGGGCGCTTGCAGGCCGGACGACGCAAGGAACTGCTCGATTCGACCGATCCGGTCGGCCATGTCCTGCAAGATAGGCCGCAGGTCAGCCCAGTAAGCCTCGTCCGACATCGTCGCTTCCCTCCCATGCACGCACGCGATCGCTGAACACCCGTGCCGCGTGCCTCAATTCAAGCTCAGGATTGAGTCCGGCCGCACGAGCCTTTCCTACCAGCGCGAACAACTCCGCGCCAAGCTCGCTGACCGCGGCATCCCCAGCCTCCGGATCGACCGGCACGTCCGCCAGTTCCCCAGGCACGCCTGCCGCCTCGGCTCGCCGCTGCAACTGCGCGGCCAGGGACAACGCGGGCTGCCCCATCGGCACGCCGTCCAGGGCCGAACCGGGCCCGCCGCCACCCGCCGCCGCGCGCTCGGCCGCCTTGATCGCGTTCCAGTTCCGCTTGACCTCGTCGGCATCAGCCACGGTCACGTCGCCGAACACATGCGGGTGCCTGCGCACCAGCTTCGCGGCGATGCCCGCGGCCACGTCATCAATGTCAAACCCGGTCCCGTCGGTGCGCTCGGCAGCGACCCGCGCGTGAAAGATCACCTGAAGCAGCAGATCGCCAAGCTCTTCCCGCAAGTGCTCACGATCGCCTGTGTCCAGCGCGTCGAGCGTCTCGTAGCTTTCCTCAAGCAGGTAAGGCGCCAGCGACTCGTGCGTCTGCTTGGCGTCCCAAGGGCACTCCCGGCGCAGCCGGTCCATCACCTCGACCAGCTCAAGCAGCGCGGCTCCTCGCGAGGTGGAACCCGAGCCGCCAGCAGCTAGCACTTCGGCGTGGTCTGCGGTGCGGGCGTGGGCGAACCGCCGGCCGTCGGCGACGTGGTGGACAGCGTACTCGGAGTCGCGACGACCGCGAACTGGCCGTAGTCGTAGACGCCGTACTGCGGGTTCACCGTGATGTTGAGGCTCTTCGCGGCAACGCACTGCAGGTGGTTCACCTGGGCGGTCAGCGCGGTCGAAGCGGCCGACGTCTTGGGTGCCACGCCGTGGTCAAGCTTGTTCTCGATCTGCACCTGGGTCGCGATCCAGGTGCCAAGCTCGGGCAGCAGGTCCGGTGGCAGGCCGTTGAGCACGGCGGCCTCTGGAAGTGTGTCGCCTGCCTGCTTGACGTTCGCGGCCTCGACGGCGAGTTCGTGCTGTGCCTGCGCCGGTGTGATCACGATGCCGTGCTGAGCGGCCATCTGGCTGGCCGTCGCGAACCGCAGCATCCAGCTCAGCACCTGGCGCGGCATCGCCGACGGCGGGTAGGTGATCTGAACCTTGTGCTGGTACTTCTGGTAGCCGGCGTTCAGGTTCGCGACCTCGTTGGTGAGCTTCGCGGTTGAGATCCGCTGATTGCTGTACAACGCGGCCGCGCCGAGTTGGCTCTGGGCGCACCCGGTTACCGCCAGCGCCACCGCCACGCCCGCCACTCCGACGGCCGCGCATCGGGGCGCGGTCCATTTACTCGCGATCCGCCGCACTGCTGTTCTCCTTCGCACGCCAGCAGCCTAGCGCTGCCGCACAGCCCGCTCGTCCACCGCGCTACTGGGCGCCGAACACCGCGTCGACCAGCTCTTCGCACCAGGCGAGCAGCTCACCGTCGCGGAGCGACGGAGCGGCGAGCGGCGACGCGGACCCTGCGCTCGGACCTTGCCGCCCTGAGCCCGTATCACGCGACCCTGGGCGGCTCCCGGCCTTCGGCACCGGTACGAGCATGGTACGCACCGTCTGCTTGAGCAGTGTGCGTGGGTACAGCCGTTGCACCCGAACTTGCCGGGACTCGGGCAGCTCGACTGGGGCGAACCTGATGTGGTTGCCCTGCTGCGCGATGTCAGCCAGCCCGGCCCGCCTGGCCTTGAACCGGAGCCTGGCCACCTCAAGCAGGTTCAGCACGGCCTTCGGCGGCGTCCCGAACCGGTCGGTCAGCTCATCGAGCACCGCCTTCAAGCCCTCGTCGGACTCGATCGCCGCGATAGCCGTGTAAGCCTCAAGCCGCAGCCGCTCGCCAGCCACATAGTCGTGCGGGATGTGCGCGTCGACCGGCAGTTCGACCCTGACCTCAGGCCGCTCGGCCGCGCCGTCGCCGCGCATCTCGTGCACGGCTTCGCCGATCATCCGCACGTACAGGTCGAACCCAACGCCGGCGATGTGGCCCGACTGCTCGCCCCCGAGCAGGTTGCCAGCGCCGCGAATCTCCAGGTCCTTCATCGCGACGAACATCCCCGCGCCAATCTCGGTGTGCTGGGCGACCGTCGACAACCGTTCGTGAGCCGTTTCGGTCATCGGCTTTTCCGGCGGGAACAAGAAGTAGGCGTAGCCGCGCTCCCGGCTCCGTCCGACCCGGCCGCGAAGCTGATGCAGCTGAGACAGGCCGTAATTGTCGGCCCGGTCCACGATCAGCGTGTTCGCGTTCGGTATGTCGAGCCCAGACTCGACGATCGTGGTCGAAACGAGCACGTCGAACTCCCGGTCCCAGAAGTTGACCATGATCTTCTCGAGCGTGTGCTCGTTCATCTGCCCGTGCGCCACCGCGATCCTGGCCTCAGGCACCAGCTCGCCGATCCGCGTCGCGACCTTGTTGATCGAGGAGACTCGGTTGTGCACGAAGAAGGTCTGGCCGTCCCGCAGCAGTTCCCGCCTGATCGCCGCGGCGATCTGCCGCTCGTCGTAGGGCCCGACGAACGTCAGCACCGGGTGCCGTTCCTCAGGCGGGGTCAAGATCGTGGACATCTCCCTGATCCCGGCGACGCCCATCTCCAGCGTCCTAGGGATCGGGGTCGCCGACATCGAGAGCACGTCGACGTGGACGCGCATCGACTTGAGGTACTCCTTGTGCTCGACGCCGAACCGCTGCTCCTCGTCGATGATGATCAGCCCGAGGTTCTTGAACCTAGTCTCAGGCGAGAGCAGCCGGTGGGTGCCGATCACGATGTCGACGGTTCCGTCCGCGAGCCCGGCCAGGGTTTCGGAGACCTCGGCGTTGGACTGGAACCTCGACATCGCCTTGAGCACGACGGGGAACGGCGCGTACCGCTCCCCGAACGTCGCCATATGCTGCTGCACCAGCAACGTGGTCGGCACCAGGACGGCGACCTGCTTGCCGTCCTGGACAGCCTTGAACGCCGCCCGCACCGCAAGCTCGGTCTTGCCGTAGCCGACGTCTCCGCAGACCAGCCGGTCCATCGGGATCGGCTTTTCCATGTCGCGCTTGATCTCGTCGATCGCGGCAAGCTGGTCCGGCGTCTCCGCGTACGGGAACGCGTCCTCAAGCTCACGCTGCCAGGGCGAGTCCTGCGCGAACGCGTACCCGGGCGAGGCGACCCGCGCCGAGTACAGCCTGATGAGCTGAGCGGCGATCTCGCGGACCGCCTTGCGCGCCCGGCTCTTGGTCTTGGCCCAGTCGGCCCCGCCGAGCCGGTGCAGGCTCGGCGCCTCGCCCCCGGAGTACCTGGTCACCTCGTCAAGCTGGTCGGTCGGCAGGTACAACCGGTCCGGCGGCTGCCCCCGCTTGCTCGGCGCGTACTCGATCACCAGGTACTCCCTGGTCGCGCCCTGGATCGTCCGGCTAGTCATCTCCAGGTACCGGCCGACGCCGTGCTGACTGTGAACGATGTAGTCGCCCGGGGTTAGCTGCAGCGGGTCGATCCCGCCGCGCCGCCGGCTCGGCATCCGGCTGCGGTCCCGCTGCCCGGCCCGCTGCCCCGATAGATCGGACTCGGTGAGCACGGCCAGCTTGAGTTCTGGCCAGACGAACCCCGCGTCAAGTTCACCGGTCGCGACCACCGCGACGCTGGGATCGGGCGGCGCGTCGAGGTCGCCGGTCCGGGCACCAAGCTCGGCGCCGCGCAGCAGTTCGGCGAGTCGCTGGGCCGGCCCGTGGCCCTCGGTGACGAGCGCCACCCGCCAGCCATCGGACAACCAGCCGCGCACGTCGGCCACCACCTTGACGGTGTCACCGTGATACGCGGTCGCCGGACTAGCCATCAGGCGGAAAGATTCGCGTCCGTCGGTCTCGTTCGCCCAGCCGGACTCGACCTCGGGCTCATCGCCAGGCGACCACGCCGCGTCAATTTTCGCGCCACTAGGAATTTGACCTTCACTGCTAGCCTGCGGGGGGACGCCCCCCCGCACCCCCCGCGCCTGCGGCTCTTCATGGGCGGCGAACGGAGTGATCGTCCACCATCTGATGCCGAGGCTGGCCGCCGCCGCGCGGACTTCAGTGATCGGCCGGAATGCGGCTCCGCCTAGGTCGATCGGGCACCTGACCGCCTACGGCGGCGTTCACCCACGAGGCTTCGAGGAACTCCTGGCTGGTGCGCACCAGGTCGGCGGCCCGGGTCCTGATCCTCTCCGGGTCGCAGGCGACCGCGATCGCGCCGGGCGGCAGCGAGTCGAACAGCAACTCCATCCGGTCGGCGAGCAACGGCGCGAACGCCTCCATGCCCTCGACGGCGATGCCTTCGGCGAGCTTGCCGAGCACCTCGCCGAGGCCGGGGTACTCGGCGGCTAGCTGCTTGGCGCGGTGCCTGACCACCCCGGTGAGCAGCAGTTCGCGGCACGGCGGGGCCCACAGCGACTCGGTCTGGCTACCGAGCGACCGCTGGTCGGCGGCCTTGAACGGCCGGATCTCCTCGACCTCTGAACCGAAGAACTCGACCCGCAGCGGGTGCTCTTCGGTCGGCGGGAACACGTCGAGGATGCCGCCGCGGACTGCCATCTCGCCTCGGTTCGTGACGAGGTCGACTCGGGCGTAGCCGATCTCGACCAGCCTCGTCACGACGTCCTCGAGCTCGGCCTGACCGCCGATGTCGAGACGGACGGGATCGAGGTCGCCAAGGCCGCCGACCAGCGGCTGCAACACGCTGCGGACTGGCGTCGTCACCACCTGGAGCGGGCCTGATCTCGGGTCGCCGGGGTCGGGGTTGGTCAGGCGGCGCAGGACGGCGAGCCGCTGCCCTGAGGTGTCCGACCGGGGCGAGAGCCGCTCGTGCGGCAGCGTCTCCCAGGCGGGGAAGTAAGCGGCAGCATGCGGGTCCGGCAGCAGCGAGCCAAGCGCGCTGGTCAGATCCTCGGCCTCGCGGACCGTTGCGGTAATGGCGAGCACGAATGGCGGCCGGGCGCCGCTGGCCTGACCGTTGGCCGGACGCGCGGCACCGGCCAGCGCGGCTATGAGGAGCGGCCGGAGCGCGGCTGGAGCGACCAGGTCGGCGTCGCCAGCGCCGGGTTGGCCGATGTAGTCGAGAGCGTTGCGAAGCTGGCTGTCTTCGGCGACAGTGCCGATCAGACCGGTGAGGCTCATCGCTTCCTTGCCTGTTGTCTGCGCTGCCTGTTGTCTGCGCTGATGTCCCGGGAGCGCCGCCCGGCTTCGGGCAGCACAACTAGCCCACGTTCGAGAGTGAACGCGGGATGTATTCAGTGTACGGCCCGGCTCCGACAGTCAATGGCGCGCCGCCGGGCACTGCGCGGGTACGCTCTGCGGCGGGACGGCGATGGAGGCGAGCAGTGACAGCAGGAGCTGAAACGAAACGAGCCGCGGCGGACGCGTCGCTGCCGACGCTGACGCTGGACACGCGCCAGCTGGGCGACCTCGAGCTGATCTTGTCCGGGGCGTTCGCGCCGCTAGGCGGGTTCATGTCGCAGGCCGACGTAGCCGCCGTCGCTTCGGCGGCAACACTGGCGGACGGGACGCCGTGGCCGATCCCGGTCACCCTCGACGTCCCGGCCGACGCGGCGCCAGCCGCCGACCGCCTGATGCTGTGCGACCCTGAGGGCACGCCGCTGGCAGTGATGAGCATCGCCGAACAGGGAGCGGGCGGCGAGCCGGGCCTGATCAGGCTGGCGGGTCCGGTCACCGCGAACCGTCCGGTCGAGCACGGCTCATTCAGGCGTCTGATGATCTCCCCGCAGCAGGCCAGGGCGGAGTTCGGCGGGTCGCCGGTGCTGGCGTTCGCCACCAGGGCACCGCTCGGCCGCCGCCACATCGGCCAGCTCAAGCACCTAGCCGGACAGCTCAAGGCCAGATTGCTCGTGCTGCCGCTGGTGGCCGGGCCGGCCGAGGTGGTGCGCGAGCCTGAATCGCTGATCAGGGCGGTGCTCGCGGCGGCGCGCAGCCTTCCGGCGGGGACCTTGGTCGTCCCGGTGCCGCTGGCTCGGCGAGACAACTGGGCCGGGGCGCAGGGCGGAGGCGTAGGGGCCGGCGTGGGGGCGGGCGCGGCCTTGGGATTGGCCGACGCCTGGTCGAGCCGCGAGATAGCGGCGAGCGCTCTGGTAGCCGCCGCTTACGGCGCGACCCACCTGATGGCTGACGCGGCCGGGCCGGGTGGCTTGGGTGGCGCGGCGGGCGCTGAGGTCTGGCTGCCTGGGGCACCGATACCCGTGCTGCCGGCCGGCGACTGGGCCTACGACCGGCGCGCTGAGGTATGGCGGCCGCATTCGCTGATCGAAGCGGGCATGGAGATTGAGGATCTGTCCGCGGACCTACTGGGCGACATGCTGGACACCGGCGCCGACATACCCGGCTGGATCGCCCCAGAAGCTGTGCTGCACGAGCTAAGGCACGCGAGGCCGCCGCGCTCCGAGCGTGGCTTCGTGCTGTTCCTGACCGGCCTGTCTGGCTCGGGCAAATCCACGATTGCCAGGGATCTTCGCGATTTGCTGGCTGAATATGGCGACCGCCGAGTATCGCTGCTCGACGGCGATCTGGTCAGGTCACTTCTGTCCGCCGGGCTGGCATTCAGCCGAGCCGACCGCGATCTCAATATCGCCAGGATTGGCTACGTGGCCACGGAGGTTGCCAGGCACGGGGGTATCGCGATCTGCGCGCCAATCGCGCCGTTCGCGGCGGCTAGGGAACGGGTCAGGGAGATGGTCTCGCAGGTTGGCGATTTTCTGCTCATTCACGTCGCCACTCCGGTGGCTGTATGTGAAGCGCGCGACCGCAAAGGTTTGTACGCGAAGGCACGCGCCGGCCTCATCGATAACTTCACCGGGGTAAACGATCCGTACGAGGAGCCGACCGACGCCATGACCGTGATCGACACGTCGGTGCTCAGCCGCGAGCAGTCGACGGACGCGATTGTGGAGATGCTTACCGCGGGCGGCTGGCTGCCTGAGCGCTAGTCGTCGTCTTCGGCGCGGGTACCCGCGTCGAGCCGATCGCGGAAGCCAGTGACCCGCTTGCTGATCACGCCCGACATCGCGGCGCGTTGCGGGCTCAGCACGAAGTAGCTGAGGACGCCGCTGATGAGGATCGACAAGGCAAGCCACAGATAGCTGCGGACTCCGGCCGCGTAGAGCACGACGGCCACGACGACGAACAGGCCGAGCCGGAGAGTCGTGTAGAACAACGTTGCGCGCATAACAACGCCCAGCCTAGTCGCGGCCGGCGGCGAACTGGTCACCGGCGTGCCCCGCGAGTCCGGCCTCCCCTTCGGGTGCCGAGGCGAGGACACTGGCCAGCAGTTCCGGGTCGACGTTGCCGCCCGACAAGATCGCGACTGGATGGCGTGCCCGCGGTAGCTGATCGGACCTGAACATGAAGGCGGCGACGGCCACCGCGCCTCCTGGCTCGGCGACAAGCCTGGCACCAGTGGCCAGACTGCGCATCGCGGTACGTATCTCGTCGTCGGACACGGTGACGATGTCATGCAGATGCCGCTTTATGTGCAGCATGGGAAGCTCGCCGATCTGCTCGACCCGAAGCGCGTCGGCTATGGTGCGGGCCGTGTCGGCGGCCGGCCAGGCGACTCGATGACCCGATCGCAGCGAATCTCGCGCGTCGGCGGCCAACTCCGGCTCTACCCCCACCACAAGCGCGGCCGGGTTCGCGGCCTTGATCGCGGCCGCCACTCCCGAGACCAGCCCGCCGCCACCGATCGGGCACAGCACAAGGTCGGCCTCGGGGCAATCGGCGACGATTTCGAGTCCGACCGTTCCCTGCCCGGCGATCACGTCGCGGTGGTCGAACGACGGGATCGGCACGTAGCGGTGCTCGTCGATGAGTTGCTGGACGGCAGCGACGCGAGCCAGCAGGTTCGGCTCGCACGGGACGATAGTGGCGCCGAGGGACTTGGCGGCGGCCACCTTGACCGCAGGGGCGTTGGTCGGGACCACGACCGTCGCCGGGATGCCGAGCGCCGCGGCCGCATAGGCGACGGCGTGCGCGTGGTTGCCGCTGGAGTGGGTGACTACGCCCTGGCTGGCCTCCGCTGGCGACAGCGCGCTGATCGCGGCGTACGCACCTCGCAACTTAAACGCACCGGTGGGCTGCAACGACTCGGCTTTGACAAGCAACCGGGTAGCGCCAATACGCAGAGAAACCAGCGGTGTGCGCAGAGCGATACCGCTAAGCCGATTCGCAGCTACTTGGATCTCATCGGCCGACACAAGGTGAGACACCGCTCCACCTTACGTGTACCGACCGTGGTAGACAGGTGTCAGTCAAAGTGGCCTACAAGGTTTGTGAGCAAATTTTTACGGAATCTAACGAGAATAGTGATCTTTGTAATTAACACTATGATGTGGGGAGGCACGAGGCGAGTAGTTGTGGGGGGCAAGGCGAGTTAGAGGAGAATCCAATGGATGGGCACAGTGATCGCCTGCTTACTCCCGGAGAGGTCGCGGCACTCTTCCGCGTTGATCCTAAGACGGTAACCCGGTGGGCAGCGTCTGGCCGAATCAGCAGTATCCGGACGCCAGGCGGGCACCGGAGGTACCGGGAAGTGGAGATAAGGGCTCTGCTCGGCATCAGTGACGGGCCGAGTACGAACTCCGATTCAAGTAACTGACTCCGGCCGGGCACCAAGCCGACCGCGCGAGTCCCGCTAGCGCCGCGGGACCCGCGCGATGGTCCGGCAACCTTGGCCATTTTCCTGCAGGCCGACTGGAATGGACGGCTCATGCCTGGAACGCCGATGATCAAGTGGCGTCGGTTGATTGCCCGCCCCGGGCAAGATAGTCCAAAAACTGCCGTCGCAGCCGATCGTCACCTTCTCGCCAGCGCTGTCTCCGCTCGTCCATCTCTTCCTCAGTGACAGCGTCATCGGCGAAGCGCTCGTAGTCAGCATCGGCCGGACCGATCTCCACGTAGGCGTCACTGACGACTTGGCCGCCTCGTGCTGTCGCTGACTCAGGGACGAGCAGATTGCCGTTCGGCAGCCGTATCACGTACATCGTCGCATCACCACCACCACTAGATGCCGTACCGCACGTTGAAGTAGAGCATGACGTTGAGCGCCGCACGAGTATTGCCGCTCACCATCTCTACCAGCGCCGGCCGCTGGCTAGACGCGATAGCGGCGAACGCATCGGCGAAGAACTCCCGGCGGCCCAGGTGGCCACCCTGCCGGTGGAAGTCACTGCACATCGACGGCAGGCACTGTTGGTATAGCGCGCCGAACTCGTCTGAGTCCGACTGCCAGTCGCCGCCCGCGCCATCGATGTCGTCGAGCGCGTGACCGATCTCGTGACACATCACATCCGGAGTCGGCGACGGACGCGAGCCCACGATCACCTTCCGCTCGCCGTACGCGCCAGCGCAGACGTCCCAAGTCGCCCGCCCCGACGGCAGCGGCACGCCGCTGAGCGCACCCATGTCGTCCAGGTCGGGCACGCCGCCCGGTCCTACGTAGATCGCGTCGAGCCCCGTCACCAGCCGCTCCTTGATGAGCTGCGGCAACTCGGCCAGCCGGTCAACGGCCTGAACAATCTGCGGCGGAAGGTTCTCTCCGGCGGACCAGTCTCTGTGCAGGATGCGTTCGAGGTGGCCGGTGTGTCTGTGCCCGGCGGCAGCACGGTTGCTTCGAGCCCGCTCGTACCACGGGATCGCGGCTCGTTGTTGCACCTGGCTAGCCGCGTCCGTAGCTGCCGCCGCGTCCGTTGCTGCCGCCGCGCGGGCGGATGCCGCCGCGCGGGCGGATGCCGCATCGGCCGGCGCCGCGCGGGCGGATGCCGCCGCGGCCGGCGCCGCGCGGGACGATGACGCGCGGGACGATGACGCGCGGGACGATGACGCGCGGGACGATGACGCGCGGGACGGCGACGCGCTGGTTGACTCGGGGCGGCCGGACCGCGATGCGGCGGATCTGGTCGCGGCTGGTGGTGTAGCTGTGGCTGGTGGTGTGGCTGCGGCTGGCGTCGCGGCCGATGCCTGCGAGGCCGAAGCCGCCGAAGCCGATGCCGAAGCCGATGCCGCTGAGGCCGATCCCGCTGGTCCGCCGGTCGCCGGTCGGCCTCCCGCGGTCGGCCGACCCGAGCCTGAGGCCGCCGCAGCCGACCGGGTCCCGCCCGAGGCGGTTGGCCAGGCCCCGCCGGGGGCGGCGTGGGCGGCAGCGGACTTGCCGTTGGCGGACCTAGCGCCCGCGGATCCCGCGCCGGTGCTCGAACTCTGGTTGGCGGCCCGGCGGCCGGAGGGCTTGGCATCCGCGTCCGAGCCGGGGGCCTCTCTTATCGCCGCCCTGGCCGAGCCCTGCCGCTGCGAACGTCCCCGGCCGTGTGCTCCCCGCTTGCCTGACCCAGCCGGTCGATCCTGGTAGCCCGATGGGGCCGACCCGCCAGCCGGCCCAGGAGAGCGAGGCGAACCGGGCGAGCCGGGCGAACCAGGCGAACCAGCCGAACCAGCCGAACCGGGCGAACCGGGCGAGCCAGGCGAGCCAGGCGAGCCAGGCGAACCGGGCGAGCTTGAGGGATTAACAGGCTTGGAGGGAATGGAGAGGCTGGCCTGCCCCGAGCGGGCTGTCTGATCGGGATCCGCCGGCCGGCCTTGACCAATTGCCCGGCCAACCTGAGCTGCCCGATCGGGGCGTGTCGTCTGTCCGGGCCGTACTTCCTTACCGCGCCGTGCTTGCTGACCAGGTTGTGCTTCCTTACCGGGCCGCGCTTCCTTACCGGGCCGAATCAACCGGGATACCCGGGACGACTGTCCGCGCCGCTCGATTCGGGACGCTTGGTCGCGCCCGGCTCGCGGCTCCGGGTCGAGCAGCCATGGCTCACCGATGGGCAACGGAGTGCCGCCGCCGGACTGCGACCGGCCCGCACCGGGAGGCTGGTCAAGCTGGCCAGGCAGCTGTAGCCCCGGAGCAGAACGCTGGTCGCGTCCCGCTGCCGAACCCAACCACGACTCTGGTCGCTGACTCGGCAGCGGCGGCGGAGTCCAACCGCTGGTGCCGTACCGCGCAGCGCCGTCCGCACCGAGGCGCCCAGCCTTAGCCACCTTGCGGTGGCTGCCTGGCTGCCCGGGCTGGCCCGGCGGCCTGCCGTCGATCGCGGCCCAGCCATTAGGCGCGCCAGGGCCCTCGGTGACGGAGGAATCTTGGCCGACCCGCCGCCAAGATCCGTAGCGGGAAGCTGGTCTGGCGGGTGCTCCGGCTCTGCCTCTTGGCCACCGCGTGCGCCACAACAGACTCAGTAACCGCCGCATATGTGTCGCTCCCGGCCGAGGTGACGTCGCTTGTTACGACGGTAAGTGTTTCTGCCTCGGCACGCACCACGAACCGGCACGAACCACGATGACTGTCGGCTACCAGGCGAACACTGCTGATTAGCCAACGAGCAGCCCAGGTCTGCGGTTACGCTGTGTCCATGTTGCTGCTATGTGCCGTCTTTGCCCTTCTAACAGTCGGTTTCGTGATCCCGTGCGTGATCGACATCGCTATGACGCCAAGCAACCATTTCTATGTGCCGTCCAAGAAGACCTGGCTGATTGTGGTCGTGGTGTTCTGGGCGTTCGGCGCCGCTACCTGGCTGGTCATCGGCCGCCGCGACGTCAGGATGCGGGCCGCCTGCGACGAGGTCAGCGACGGCCTGCTGTTCGCCGAGGAAGGCGGCCTCTGGTCAGCACCGAACAAGAGGACCAGCCTTCGCGACCGATCGAGCGTACGCCGTCCCGAGCGCTACCAGCTCGCCGCGCCACCATTCCAGTTCGTCGCCCCCGACGACAACCCAGACTTCCTCCTCGAGCTTGACCGCAGAATCCGCGACTGGCGCGAAGACGCCTGACCAAGCACCACCAAACGACTCCCGCTCGCCAGCATCCCAAACCAGCCCCGAGGTGAATCACCGCGGCCGCCGCCCTCTCCGCCGCGTGCCGCCACAACCTAGTGATCTTGGAGGATTGAGTCCGCATACCGGACCGAATCTTCCAAGATCATGGGAGGCCGTAGTTTGTCTTGGGAGGACAGCGTCGGGCCGTAGGCGACCGCGTTCCCGAGGCACATCCCAAGGCACGAACTCGGGACACGTCCCGAGGCCGGGATTCCGGCGGCCAGCGCCGGCTAGTGGGGCAGGCCGGCGTAGGAGTGCAGGCCTGAGATCCAGATGTTCACGCCCACCAGGTTGAACATCAGGCACGTGAACCCGAAAAGCTGGATATAAGCGGCTCGCTTGCCGCGCCAGCCTGCGGTCGCCCGCGCGTGCAGGAAGGCCGCGTACACGAGCCAGGTGATGAACGACCAGGTCTCCTTGGGATCCCAGCCCCAGTATCTGCCCCAGGCGTGGTCAGCCCAGATCGCGCCGGCGATGACGGCGAACGTCCAAGCCGGGAACGCGAACAAGATCGCTCGGTAGGCCAGTTGGTCAAGCTTGGCCGAGCTTGGCAGTTGCGCCATGATGCCGGCGACGCCGGACTCCTGACCGGCCGCCACCCTCCGCTCGTGCCTGGCCGTGAGCAGGTAGAGCACCGTGGTGACCGCGCCGAAGATGTACATCCCGATCGCGATGATCATCGCCGTGACGTGGATGGCGATCCAGTACGACTGGAGCGCGGGCGCAACCTCGCCGGCCGGGGTGTAGACAACCACGACATCGACGACGAGCGCGATCACCACGGGCAGCAGCACGAACAGGCCCATGTAGTAGGCGCGGAACCGGACCGCGGCCAGCGTCAGGATCAGCACGGCGGCGCACGTGATCGCGGCGAGGAACTCGTACATGTTGCCCCAGGGCACCCGGTCCTCGGCGAGACCTCTGGTAATGATCGCCGTGATGTGGACGACGAGGCCGAGGCAGGTCAGCACGAAGGCGGTGCGCAGCCAGGGGCCGGTCGGCCACCGCGACTGGGCGGCAGAGCCGATACCAGCGCCGCCAGCGGCCGTGCCCCCACCCGAGCCACCGCCCCGGTCATCGAGGTCGGCTAGCTGAGATACGTCAGCCGGATCGGCACCGAACGTGTGGTCGGCCAGGTCAGGGCCAGAGGCAGCGCCGACGAGCACCGTGCTCGCGACCCTGTCCCGATCAGTCCGCGCCGGAGTGGCGACGCTAACCTCCCGCTTGTTGAACGCGAAGTCGCAGGCGTATGCCAGCATGGCGAGCCCGTAGGCCATGATGGCCGAGATCAGCGCGGCGTTGCTGATCTGAGCCAATGCGGGATTAACCACCGCGCATCACTCTCCCTTTGACTTCGCAAGCACCTGGTGAAACTCAGTCGTCAGCTCAGCGAACTCAGCCTCGAACCCGCCCGCGGCGTCCGACCGCGTCAGTCCGGCCACCTCGACCAGCGCACCGCCCGCACTATCCGCGCCACCCTCACCCGCACCCTCGCCCTCGACCGCGCGCACGAAGATCCGGCGTCGCCGCACCAGGAACGACAGCACCAGCCCAGCGAGCGCCGCGATCGCCGACACCAGCGCGGGGAACTGCCCGGGGTCGTACGTGATCGCCAAGCTGGCCCACTGCCGGTAGCCGGTGAACGTCAGCTTGCCCAAGCCGTTCGGCAACATGATCGACTGGCCCGGCGCTAGCGGCGCAGGCGCCACCCCGAGCATGTGCATCTGCCTGGTGTCCAGGCTGTACACCGACTGCGACTGGCCGCTGTCGAGGCCAAGATTGCCCGCGTACGAGACCAGGCTCACCCGCGGCAGTTCAGCGGCGGGGAACGCGGACGCGAGCTGGCCGACCGGCGTCACGTACTCGGTCGGCAGGAACACCCCGCTGAACCCTAGCTGCTGCGGGCTCGCGTCGGGAACCTTGATCACGCCCTCTGAGGTGAGCCCGGACTGCTCGATCGGTATGAATGGCACCGGCTGGTTGAACACCACGTGGCCGGCCCCGTCGGTCACCTTGAACACCGGTGCGTAGCCGTGCCCAATCAGGAAGACCTGCACGCCGTCGACGCTCAGCGGATGGTTGACCCGCAGGTCATAGCCGTGCGCCGAGCCGCCGTACTGCGCCGCGTACTGTATTTCGGCATTGAACGACGCCGGCTCCCCCCGCTGCGAGCCCGAGTTGATGTAGGTCGCGGCGAAGTGCCGCAAGGTCAGGCTGAACGGCTGCAAGTCGGTGGCCGAGACCAGCCGTCCCGGGTGAAAGACATCGAGCGCGGTCGGCGTGTTGGCGAAGGTGTCGCCATCGACCAGCAGCCTGTTCCCCTTGTAGCCGAACAGGCCGCCAAGCGCGACCGACGCCAGCAGTCCGAGCAGGGCCACGTGGAACAGCAGGTTGCCGACCTCGTGCAGGTAACCCTTCTCGGCGGATATCCAGCCATCCCCGGTCCGCAACCTGAACCGGCGTTTGCCGAGCAGGCCTGCGGACAACTCCAGCGCCTGCGCCGGGGCCAAGGCCGAGGAAAAGCTGGTGCTCTGCGGCAACCGACCGAGGTACCGGGGCGCCTTGGGCGGTGGCTGCCGCGCCGACCGGGCCATCCGGAAGGCACGCGGCAGCACGCAGCCGGCCAGCGACGTGAACAGCAAGATGTAGATCGCGGCGAACCACGGCGCACCGAACACGTCGAACCCGGACAGCCTGGCCAGGAACGGGGCGAGCGCCGGATGCTCGGCGTAGTACTGGCTGACCGCCGCCGGGTCGATGCCCTGCTGTGGCAGCACCGAGCCGGGGATGCTGGCGAGCGCGAGCAAGAACAGCAGCACGAGCGCGGTCCGCATCGAGGTGAGCTGACGCCAGAACCAGCGCAGCCAGCCGACCGGGCCGAACCGCGCCTTCGGCCGGTCGACCGCGGCGGTCTCGACGGCCTGCGCCTCGACGGCCTGCGCCTCGACCTCCTGCGCGGCTGGTGCGACGTCCTGGGTCATGTCTTCTCAGCCAGAACCTTGGCGATCAGCGCCCGTAGCCCGTTATAGGACACCCCGCCGATGACCCTGGCGGCGATCTCGCCGGACCGGTCGATCACCAGGGTGCTCGGGATCGCGGTCGGCGGCAGCGTGCTGTGGAACGCGAGCGCCACCAGCGCGCCCGGGTCGTTCAGGCTTGGGTAGCTCACATTGAACGTGTGCTCGAACGCGACGGCAGCGGTCGCGTAGTCATGCACGTCGTCACCGACGAAGCGAACCGGATCGTGCCTGAAGTACGTCGCGAGCGCGGCCAACCTAGGCGCCTCGGCTCGGCACGGCGCGCACCACGAACCCCAGAAGTTGAGCACGACCACGCTGCCGCGCTCGGCCGCGAGGCTGAACCGCTGCCCTGAAAGCGCAGTAGCCCTGACCGCCGGTGCCGCCAAGCGCGAGCCAGGGGCGAAGTACACGCTGCTGTAGCTGCCGCCGACGAAGCTCTGACCTGAGCTAACCGGGTTGTTCGCGGCGATCGGCCCGCCCGAGCACGAGGCGGCACCGAGCATCGCCACGCCAAACAGCGCCGCCGTGGCAACCGTAGATGCCCAGGCAGGCCGTGCGAAGTTCGGCAGGCGGGTCACAAAAGCGATCTCCTACAAGCAGTAGTACCGCAACCCATTGTGCAGCATGCGACTTTGCGTCGCGGCTCCGGCCTCGCATTCTGGGTCAGGCAGGCTCCAGGCTACGCGCCCGCCGACCTGGCGCCAGCCGAACCGGAAGGCTCGAAGTAGCTGACCGAGACGAACTTTCCGCCCGAGTAATGCAGGCTGGTCACGCTGCCGAGCGCGCACTGCCGACGTCGCGGATCGTGCCACAACCGCTTGCCCTCGATCGAGCGCCGCGTCACCCAGATCGGCAGCTGATGGCTGACGCAGATCGCCTCATGCCCGAGTGCGGCCTGCGCGGCGTCCCGAGCGGCGGCCATAACCCGGTTCGCGACCTCGACATAGGGCTCGCCCCACGACGGCCGGAACGGGTTGCGCAAGGCCATCCAGTGCTTCGGATGCAGCAGCGCCCCGTCGCCCACCGAGACCTTCATGCCCTCGAAGTGATTCCACGGCTCGATCAGCCGGGCGTCCTCCTCGATCGGCAGGCCAAGCTGCGCCGCGATCGGCTCGGCGGTCTGTACCGCCCGCTCTAGCGGCGACGACTTGAGCAAGATGACGTCACGTCCCGCCATGAAGTCGGCTGCCGCCTTGGCCATCATCTGGCCGTCCTCGGACAGCTTGAACCCTGGAATCCGGCCGTACAGCACGCCGCCTGGATTCGCGACCTCGCCGTGCCGCACCAAGTGCACCACGGTGCTGCCCTGGCTGGCCGCCCCGCCGTCCGTACCGCTGTTATCTGCTGTCATGGCACGGCCAGCCTACCTGGGCAGCGAACTCACGCCGGGCCGCTGACCAGGATAAGGTAGCCGAAAATGTGCGGAACGACTGTCGGCAGGTAGCCCAACGTGAGTCCTACGGCCATCGCCTTGATCCTGGCGGCGGCCATCGCCCACGCGAGCTGGAACCTATTCACTAAGCAGGCCGCCGCCACCGGGGCCGTGTTCTTCCTGGAGCTGCTCGCGGTCGCCGCGACGGTCATCTACCTGCCGGTCGTGCTGATCACCGCGGCCGTGACCGATCCGCGCCTGACCGGCCTGTCCTGGGTTTTCCTGGTCGGCACCGGCGTCCTGCAGGCCGGCTACTTCTTGTTCCTGCAAAGCGGGTACCGGCTTGGCGACCTGTCTTTGGTCTACCCGATTGGCCGGGGCAGCGGGGCGATGCTAGCCGCGATCGCGGGCATCACCCTGCTCGGCGAGCGGCCAAGCCCGGTCGCGATCGCTGGCATCGCCCTGATCATCGCCGGCGTCGTGGCCATCAGCCTGCCCAGCCCGAACGCGTCCCAAGCGACCGACACCGGTACCAGCCCCGCCGCCACCAGCCCCGCCGCCACCAGCGCCACAGCGAACTCCAACCCCAAGGTCACAATCAACCCCACAGCCAACTCCAGCCTCAAGGCGGTGGGGTTCGCGCTGATCACTGGCCTGTTCATCGCGAGCTACACACTGTGGGACAAGTACGCGGTCGCGACGTTGCACACCCCGCCGGTACTGCAGGGCTACGCCGCTTTCCCGTTCATGGCGGTGGTGTTCTGGCCAAGCGCGACTCGCGAGCCGGACCGCCTGAGGCGAGTCTGGCGCGACTTTCGGCCGCAGGTGCTCGGCGCGGCATTGCTGGCGCCGCTCGCTTACATCCTGGTGCTAGCCGCGCTGAGCTTCACCGCCGTCAGCGCGATCGCGCCGGCCAGGGAGGTCAGCGTGCTGTTCGGCGTTCTGCTCGGACGGCGCTTGCTCGGCGAAGGCGGCGTAGCCAGGCGCCTCGCCGCTGCGGCAGCCATCGTCGCCGGGATTATCGCCATCGCGGTGAGCTAGTCCAGAAAAGCGATATTAGTCAGCACGCTCACAAGACTTGGGCGGCAAAATAAGATCACGAAAGCAACAAGGCGCGGGACCGGAATGCGGGACTCTGTTAACGTGCCAGCGAATGCGTCACCCCACGGGGGAGGAACAAGAAAAGGGGATGCGTAATGCTACGTCGTCATAAAAGGCTGTCCGCCGCGGTCGCGACCGCGGCGACACTGCTCGGAGGGCTAGCGGTCGGACCTGCGGTTACAGCATCGGCCGCACCAGCCGCACCGACCTGGTCGACCCACATATGCCACGGTACATTCTCTAATCCCGGACGGCTGATAGGCGTTTACTGGGATGTGATCGTCCACGGTGTATGTATCGTAAGGAACGGCCCGGTCCTCGTGCAGCGCAATATCTGGGTCGGCCAGAATAGCGTGCTTATTGCGGCATTCGCGCAACGGCACTCTCGGCTGATCGTGGATCGTGACCTTTTTGTCAAGAAGGGCGGGACGCTCCTGCTCGGCTGCGAGGCCAGCCACTTCACCTGCCTGGATGATCCGCACCCGAAGCACCCTTCGCTGAACAGTCACTCCACGGTTTTCGGTAGCCTGCTCGGTGACCGGCCGCTGGGCATCGTCGTGCACAACAGTTCGATCGAGCACAACGTCAACGAAGTGGGCGGCGGCGGCGGTGTCACCTGCAGGCCGCAGGGCGCTTTCGCGCACTTCGGCAGCCCGGTGTACAGCGACTACGAGGACAACTTCATCAGGGGGAACCTCTGGATCAGGCACATCCACTCCTGCTGGCTAGGCGCGCTCAGGAACTTCATCGCCACCAGCTCGACCGTCGCCAACAACAAGATGGCCGACCCGGACGCGATGGAGATCCTCAACAACGTCGTCCTGCTGAACCTCGTCTGCTTCCGTAACTCGCCGGCCGTTCAGTTCGGCGACTCGCACGGCAAGCCCAACCAGGTCGGTAGGCACGCGCTATTCGAGTGCGGATTCCACGTGCTCAAGCCGAATCCGGCCGGTCAGCACAAGCACTTCGAGCACATCTCGGTGCACCTGCACTAACCACGATGACAGCGTGGGCCCCGTGCTGCTGCCATAGCGACAGCGCGGGGCCCACGCCGATACCTCGATATACGATAATCCGATATGCGATACCCCGATATGCGATACCCCGATATGCGATAATCCCAAAACGGATTATCGCATATCGGATTAGTAAGCGGTGGCGTCAGGAAATCTCGATGAAGCGCTGCCGCTCGGCGATGATCTCCTTGATCTTGCGCACCCGGGCCTCGTAGCTAGACACGTCGAGTTCGTCGAGCGCGGAGACGAGGTCGAGATCGCGGGCAAGCACGTCGGACTCCCCGACCAGGGTCCAGTCGAACTGCAGCAGGTCTTCGAGCCCGACCCGGCGCACCCGGTCCCACACCTTGTCCTGGTTGAGCACGGGCAAGCCCCTGACCAGCGCGGCGACGTCGTCGATCACGCGGATCAGCCGCTCGGCGCGGCGGATCGGCTCCATCACCTCGGCGGGCGGGAACGGCTGTTCCCTGGTCGACGGCGGCACCCGGTCCGAGCGCCATCGGCTGATCAATTCGCGGAGCCTGGCGGTAGCCTCGCCGAGGCCGCGCGTGACCCGTTGCCTGACAAGCTGATCGTCGGAACGCAGGCGGCCCTTGTCGGTGTAAACATCCGAGGCGAGCAGGCCGCGGAGCCGGTCAGCCAGGCTGTCCGACATCGGGCCTAGCTTCCTGGCGTCGCGCCGGCGGCCGATGCGGCGTGCGCACCTGCCGAGTCTGTCAGATGCGGCATACCGGGAATCCCGTTGGCGACCGGCGTCATCCCGATGTTGAACGGCTCGCCGACCGCCATGTTCGGCGCCGACACCAGACCGCGCTCGGCCATCTTCATCGCGACGTAGTAACGCACAGCCTCAAGCTCCGACAGGCCGAAAGCACGCAGCGAGATCAACTCGCGCATCCGCTCGTCCCGAGGCCTGATCAGCACCTTGACGTCATTCAGCGTAATGCCGTAAATCGTCAGGAAATCCTGCAGGTGACCGCGCACCAGTTCGGTGATCTCGTGAATCCGCTCGTTGACCTGCTCAAGCGGCGTCACCTGGACGAGTTGGTTCACCGACTGCTCGACCACCGGCCCCGCGTAGTTGTTGAGCGCTTCTGTGGTGAAGAAATGCCCTTGGTAGGGCATGTGAGTCACCAGCTTGACCGCGTCTTCCTTTGTGTCGACGTGCACGTAGTAGTCCACGTCGTACTCCAGTTCGGCCAGCTCACGCGACAGCGCGAGCCCTCGCGCCTTGGCTACGCTCTTGGCGGCCGAAACGAAGAGCGCTTCGTACTGCCAGGGCGACTGGCCACTGTAGAAGGCCTGTTGAATGCTGCCCAGGATCGGCCGGTCGGTCGTCTGCACCGGATACTGGCCGCCCTCATAGACATTGAAGATGGCGCCGCGCGACTTCAGCACGCAGAAGTGGTTGCTCTCGACTGTCAGCAGGCTGCCGGTCGTGATGTCGTTGCCGGGGTGGTGATACATCAGGACCCCAGGACCCATCACCTCGGTCCCGTCGTTGTTCAGCGTGCTAATAACGTTGCGAATAGCCATGGATTCCCCTCACCTTGACCCGCGGACGGCCAGCCGGTCGGCGGCTTGGAAGAACATACTGGCAGATCAGCGCCCAATCTTGACCGTTACGGTGCATACGCATGATCAGCGCAGAGCCGTGGCGGCGGCTGCGGCCGCCGCCGGCAGGGCCTCTGCGATCCTCGCTATGGCTTCGTCGTCGTGTGCTGCCGACAGGAACCAGGCCTCGTACGGCGACGGCGGCAGATAGACACCGCCGTCCAGCATCGCGTGGAAGAACGCCGCGTAGGCGGCACCCGATTGGGCGCGGGCCTGCGCGAAATCCCGTACCGGCCCGCTGACTCCGAAGAAGAACGAGAACAGGTTGCCCGCCTCAGCCAGCCGGAACGGCACTCCGGTGGCGTGCAGAGCCGACTTGGTCAGGTCGGCGACGGCAGCGGCGGCCTCGTCTACCCGCTTGTACACCTCTGGCGTGCACTCGGCCAAGGTGGCTAGCCCAGCGGCTGTGGCCAGCGGATTACCGGACAGCGTGCCAGCCTGGTAAACGGGGCCGAGCGGCGCCATGAGGTCCATGATGTCGGCCCGGCCGCCGAACGCGGCGGCCGGCAGCCCGCCGCCCATCACCTTGCCGAACGTCATCAGATCGCCGGGCACGCCTTCACGCCCGTACCAGCCGGACCGAGTGACCCGGAAACCGGTTAGCACCTCGTCCATGATCAGCAAAGATCCGTATTCGCCGCACAGCGCGGAGAGCAGTTCGTTGAAGCCAACCGAAGGCGGTACCACACCCATGTTGGCCGGGCAGGCTTCGGTGATCACGCAGGCGATGTCACCGCCGTTCTCGGCAAACGCCTGCCGCACGGCCTCACCGTCGTTGTACGGCAGCACGATGGTGTCGGCGGTCACCGCGCCAGTGACACCGGGCGAGTCGGGCAGCGCGAACGTCGCGACCCCAGAGCCCGCAGCGGCGAGCAGCGCATCGACGTGGCCGTGATAGCAGCCGGCGAACTTCACCACCAGGCGGCGGCCGGTGTAGGCGCGAGCAAGCCGCAGCGCCGACATCGTGGCCTCGGTGCCCGAGTTGACCAGCCGCACCTTGTCGATGGGCGTGCGCGAGACCATCTCCTCGGCCAGTTCCACCTCGCGGGCCGTGACCGCGCCGAACGAGGTCCCGCGGCCGACCGCCTCCCGCAATGCCTCGGTGACCGCCGGATGCGCGTGGCCCAGGATCAGCGGTCCCCACGAACAGACTAGGTCGACGTAGCGTCGACCAGCGACGTCGATCAAATAGGGCCCCTCGCCCGCCGCCATGAACACTGGCGTCCCGCCCACCGCACCGAACGCGCGCACCGGCGAGTTGACGCCGCCCGGCGTTACCGCACAAGCGCGCTCGAACAGGTCGGTGTCCACCGGCGGATCGGTCATTTCAGAAGTCATGGAGAGATCTCCTCGCACGCGTCAGCCAGCACTTCCAGTAGCCGCAACGCATCAGGCAGTGGCCTGGTGCCAGGCTCGGCAAGCCACCTGGCCATCATGCCGTTGCTCAGCCTTGACGGCGGAGCCACCACATAGCTGTCCTTGCAATGCCAGCGGAGCCCGGTCACTTCGGGCAGCACCTCGGGCTCGCAGTCCAGACGGCATGACCACCACTCATCTTCCTCACCGAGCGCCGCCCTGGTGGTGACGAAGAACAGTGCCCGCTCGCTGGCGCTGACCGCCACCGGCCCCGGCGAGACCCCGGATTGGTCAAGCCGCCGCATAGCGAGCATCCCGGCGGCAGCCGGCACGTCGAGCACGTCGAACGACCGACCGGTGACTAGCAGGATGTTGGCCGCGGGCCGCTCGTCCCACCAATGCCCGACGACCGCCGAGATCAGCGGTCGCCTGGAGCTTCCATGCTGGTGACAGCGGATGCGCCCCCGGGGCGGGGCAGCCGATCCGGTCGCAAGAGCAGGCTCGGCCTGACGACGGCTGCCGCGGCACTCGCTGCTGCGCCTGGCGGTCGCGCGGCTGACGATCGCGCGCTTGCCGATCGCGTTGCTGGCCCTCGCGTGGCTGCGCGCCGGGGCAGACCGGCCAGCCCATCGCGGCGTACCTGCTAGCCGCGAGCCCCAGTTGCTCGCTCCCAGTATTCCTCCCCACTCGCCTCCGGGCGCTTTGAAGGCGCCGTCTCCCCTGGTCGCTCGTCACAGTGCCCTCCCCCCGCTCGCCTCCGGACGCTTTCAGGCGCCGCCTTCCCTCGTCGCTCGGTCGCTGCGCTCCCTCACTCCTCAGTCCAGGCGGCACCACGCCCTTCGGCTCGCGGTCCCAATTCCGCTCGCTTGGCAGCCGACGATACCGTGCCAGGCGGCAAAGGCCGCTGAGGTCTGGGTCACAGTTCGGCTCACCATGAGTCGGCGTCGCGGTAGTGCGGCATCCTTATCCCGTGCAGCACAATCAGGTGCAAGTCGCCGATGTCGAATCAGCCGGACAAGGCGACGCGCAAGCGGCCACGCACCGCTCGCGCTGGCAGCGCCTGCCCAGTGCTGACAGCCTCTGGTGGCTGGTTGGCGTAGCCGCCGCGTTCAGCGCTGCTCAGTTGCTGTTCGTCCGACTGCACGGCCTGTCCTGGGACGAGGTCGTCTACGTCAGCCAGGTCACCAGGCACCTGCCTGCCGCTCCGTTCGATCCGGCCCGGTCACGAGGGATTCCGCTGCTGGTCGCCCCGATCGCGCTGGTGACGTCGTCGATCACAGCGTTGCGGGTCTATCTGGCGATCGCCTCTGGCGGGGCTCTGTTGGGCTCGCTGCTGGCCTGGCGGCGCCTGCGGCCCGCCTGGATGCTGGCGCTGGCCGGGCTGGCGTTCGGCAGCTTGTGGGTGACCCAGTACTACGGGCCGCAGGCTATGCCCGATGAGTGGCTGGCGTTCGCGGCGCTCGCATCGGTCGGGCTGTTCTTGCGCGCGGTCGGCCAGTCCAGCGAGCCTGTTCCGGACGACGCCGCCATCCCCGAGCGTGGGCGCCCCTGGATCAGGCTCGCTGGACTGGCTGCTGTCATCGCCGCCGCCGCGCTAATCCGGCCGGGCGACGCGATCTTTCTCGTCGTGGTGCTGATCGCCGCCGCTCTCGCGGTGCGCCCATGGCGCCAGTGGCCGGTCATCGTGGCGGTCGGAGCAGGCCTCGTGGCCGGCGCCGCGCAATGGGTGGGTGAGGCGTACGCCAGGTTCGGCGGCCCGCTTGAGCGGCTGCACCTGGCCAGCGCCGAGCAGGGCGGTTTCGGGTTGCGACTTGGCGTGTGGGCCGAGTTGCGATCGGTGAACGGACCGACCCTGTGCCGGCCATGCAACGTCGGCTGGAAGTACCCGGTGCTCAGCCTCTGGTGGCTGGCGCTGCCCGCACTGGTCGTGCTCGGGGTGCTAGCGGCACGGCGAGCCGGGCGGCTCGGCTCGGCCGGGCTCGCGGCGGCCTGCGGGCTCGGGCTGGCCGCTCAGTACCTATTCGGCATTGCGTACGCGGCGCCGAGGTTCTTGATCCCGGCCTACGCGCTCGCCGCGATCCCGGTTGCCGACCTGATCGCCTACCTGGTGGTAAAGACCAAACCGGCCGAGCGCCCGGCCATGACTGCCCTGATCGGGCTTGTGCTAGCCGGGCAGATCATCACCCAGCACGCGGTGCTGATGCGGCAGGCGGCCGACACGGCGAAACTGCACAACGACTATGCCTCGGTAGCCGCGGACCTGCGGCGGCTCGGGATCAGCGCACCCTGCCTGATCAACGGGGCCCAGCGCATCCCGATCGCCTTCTACGCCGGCTGCGCGTCAACGCCGAACCCGCCCCGCGTGGAGCCTTCCGTAGCAACGCCGGCCAATCCGGGCGGACCGTTGCGGTTCGCGGTGCTCGACTGGCCAAGTTCGCGGCCGCCGCGCTACGCCCGCACCTGGCGGCACCTGCGGCTACACAACGCCGGCTACCTGAAACTCGTAATCTATCTCCCACCCGCTGGCTAGAAGGCGGCTGAAAACTCGGATCGTCCGGCCTTGCACCTGGGCCAGGCTGGTTATGGCGGGCGAAGATGCCCCGATGCACCTGGGATCGGGAGTCGTCGGCACCCTCATCTAGTCGCGGAACGCCGGAGTCGGCAGGCAGATTCGCCGGTGGTGCCCCTACCGGGTGCGATGGATTCCCGAATTCATCGGCTCCGGCCAGCCCAGCCCCGCGATGGATTCCCGAATTCATCGGCTCCGGCCAGCCCAGCCCCGCGATGGATTCCCGAATTCATCGGCTCCGGCCAGCCCAGCCCCGCGATGGATTCCCGAATTCATACCCGTTTTCCCGGCTGGATGTGCCAATCCATCGCAGGGCTGGCGTCGCAGCGCGCCGCCAAGACTCCGTCCGGACGCGGTGGACCGTGATCGTCGAATCTCGCTGTGCCGGTTGCGGCGCCGGGTCGCTTCGAGTCGCCCTCTGCCGAACCGGTCGCATTTCCGCCGGGTGCGGCAGTCGCCGCGGGCGCGGCTTTGCGGTGTCACGGAAACCTAGCGTGATCTCTCGGGCCGCTCTTAGCGAAGCTTGATCGCCATCTCGGTCGCCCAGTAGGTCAAGATGATGCCGGCCCCGGCGCGCTTGATCGCGGTGAGTGTTTCGTTGATCACCCGCTCCCGGTCTATCCAGCCGTTCGCGCTGGCCGCCTCGATCATCGCGTATTCGCCGCTGACCTGGAAGGCCGCGACCGGAAGCTGGACCGACCTCGCGACCAGGCTGATGATGTCCAGGTAGGCGAGCGCCGGCTTGATCATGACGATGTCGGCGCCCTCGCTGACGTCGAGCAGCACCTCGCGCAGCGCTTCCACCTGGCTGCCGTGGTCCTGCTGGTAGGAAGCGCGATCGCCGAACGCCGGAGCGCACTCGGCCGCCTCCCTGAACGGCCCGTAGAACGCTGATGCGTACTTGGCCGCGTACGCGCAGATGGCGACCCCGCCGAAGCCCGCGCCGTCCAGCGCCGACCTGATCGCGGCGACCTGGCCGTCCATCATCCCGCTCGGCGCCACGACGTGCGCTCCGGCGCGGGCCTGGGCGATCGCGATCGTCCCGTATCGATCGAGCGTGGCGTCGTTGTCCACGTCACCCGAGTCGGTCAATATGCCGCAGTGACCGTGGTCGGTGTACTCATCCAGGCACAGATCGGCCATCACAACGGTGTCAGTGCCAAGATCGGAGGCCAGGTCAGCCAGCGCTAGTTGGACGATGCCGGTGGGGTTGTCGGCTTCCGTGCCGCGCGGGTCCTTCACCGCGGGAATCCCGAACAGGAGCAGGCCACCGACGCCGGCCCTGACGGCCTGATCAGCCGCCTTGCGCAGGCTGTCCCTGGTGTGCTGCACGACGCCGGGCATCGAGCCGACCGGCGCAGGCTCGGTGATCCCCTCCTTCACGAACAGCGGCTGCACCAGATCGGCCGGTCGCACGGCGGTTGGCGCGACCAGCCTGCGCATCGCCGCCGTGCCGCGGAGCCTGCGCGGACGCGCTACGGGGAATTCGGCGGTCATCGAAATACTCCTTCACCGTTCGCCATCACGCCGCACCACGGCACTGGTCCCGGGGACCCAACCCCGCAGCCCGACGGAATCGGAATTTCGGAAACCCGATATTCGGAAACCCGATATTCCGAAATGCGATATTCCGAAAACGTAGTAGTTGGTGATCGCTGGTTGCTATTGCTACCGGACTCGGCGGCGGGCACCTCGGCGGCGTTCGCTGGGCCGCCGCACCGGTTCTCCTGCCTTCACGGCGGCGTCGCGGATCGACGCTCCGTGCTCGGCGAGCGCCGTGACCAGCGCGGACGCCGATGGCTTCGGAGCGACGACGTCGACGCGGAGGCCGAATTCCGCCGCGGTCTTCGCCGTCTCCGGCCCGATGACGGCGATCACCGTAACCGAGTGCGGCTTACCGGCGATGCCGATCAGGTTCCTGACCGTCGACGAAGAAGTAAACAGCACGGCGTCGAACCCACCGCCCTTGATCGCCTCCCTGATCGGCGCGGGCGGTGGAGCGGCCCGGACCGTGCGATAGGCCGTCACGTCCTCTGCTTCCCAGCCAAGATCGGTCAGCCGGGCGACGAGACCTTCAGTCGCGATGTCGGCGCGCGGCAGCAGCACCCGGTTGATCGGGTCGAGCACGTCGTCGTAGGCAGGCCAGCAGTTCGCGAGTCCTTCGGCCGACTGTTCGTGCTCTGGCGGCATGAGGTCAGCGGAAATGCCGAACGCCCGCAGCGCCGCGGCTGTCTGCTCGCCTACCGCGGCGACCTTGACCCCGGCGAACGCCCGCGCGTCAAGTCCGTACTCCTCGAACTTCTCCTTGACGGCCTTGACCGCGTTGGCCGAGGTGAACGCGACCCACTGGAACCGGCCGGTCACCAGGCCGCGCACCGCCCGCTCCATCTGCTGGGGCGTCCTTGGCGGCTCGACGGCGATCGTCGGCACCTGCTCGGGCACGGCGCCGTGCGACCTGAGCTGATCGCAGATCCCGGCTGCCTGCTCCTTCGTTCTCGGCACGAGCACGCGCCAGCCGAACAGTGGCCTGGTCTCGAACCAGGAGAGCGTCCGCTGCATCCGGACACCGTCGCCAACGACGGCGATCGCGCGGCCGTGCGCGGTAAGCAGGCTGAGCCCGGCCGCCTTGAGATCGGCGGTCACGGTGCAAAGCGTGCTGACCACGGTCTGCTGGTCCGTGGTCGTACCGTTCCAGGTAATGGCGAACGGCGTCGTGTCCGGCCAGCCGCCGGCCATTAGCATCTTCGCGATGTCGCCGATGCCGGTCTCCGCGCCAAGGATCACCAAGGTCCCGGGCGCGGCTGACATCCGGCTCACCTCAGACGCGTGGATAATGCGAACCTCGGTCGCGGCGTCTTGAGTGAGCGGGACGCCCGCGTAGGCAGGCACCGCGGTCGCGGCCGAAAGGCCGGGCACGATTTCGAAAGGCACCTTGGCCTTGGCGCAGCTCGCGACATCCGTCGCGGCGCTGCAGAACATGAAGGGGTCACCGCCGAACAGTCGCAGCACGAGCTGGCCCTGCTTGGCGGCCTTGATGAGCTGGCGGGAGTCTTGATCGATGGTGGCCGAGTCCAGCACCGTCGTTTCTTTCCGCAGCAAATGAGCGATGCGCTCGCTGACCCATGGCGCCGCGACGACGAGGTCGGCCTCGGCGAGCAATGTCGCTGCCCGCAGCGTGAGCAAGCCTTCGTCGCCCGGCCCAACGCCGACGAAGGCGACCATGCCGGCGCGGTCGGAGTTGTCGCTAGGGGTGGCCGACGCCGCTAGGTCCTCTGCCTGGTCACTGCCGTTCACTTCGCATCTTCCCCGTAGGACAGGTGTCCAGCGGACACGTCTGTATACCTTCCTGCACCACGAGCGAGCAGGTCGACGGCCACTTCGCGGCCGAGACGCATCGCCGCCACGGCCGGCCCGCGGATGCTCCCTCGCAGTGCCGCTCCCCCGTCAGCGGCCACGACAATCGCGTCCAGCCGCAATTCATCCGTCCCGGCAGCATACGCGCCGACCGGCGCGCTGCAACCTGCCTGTAGCGTGGCGAGCACGCTGCGTTCAGCATCGGTCGCCGCACGGCTCGCTTGACTGTCGATGCTGCCGAGCAGTTCGATCACATCTGGCCTGCTGGTCAGGCATTCGGCGGCGAGCGCGCCCTGACCCGGGGCCGGCATCATCTCGTCCGCTTCGAACACCTGGCTGACGACATCGAGCCGGGCGAGCCGGGCGAGTCCGGCGTAGGCGAGCACCACCGCGTCGACGTCACCGGACTCGATCTTGGCCAGCCTGGTTCCCGCGTTGCCACGGATCGGGATCGGCCGCACGTCTTGCCGCGCCAGCAGGAGTTGCGCCGCCCGGCGGGGCGAGCCGGTGCCGATTCTGGCCCCCGCCGGCAGATCGGCGAGCTTCGCGCCGTTCTTAGCGACCAGGGCATCGCGCGGGTCATTCCGAGGCGGCACGGCCGCCAGCACGATCGCCTCGGCAGGCACCACCGGCAAGTCCTTGAGCGAGTGCACGGCGAAGTCGATCTCCCCGGACAGCAGGCTTTCTCGCAGCGCGCTGACGAAGACTCCGGTGCCGCCGATCTGGGCGATCTGTGCCTTGCTGACGTCGCCGGTGGTGGTGATCCCGACGATCTCCACCGCACGGCCGGTGCGCGCCGTCAGCATGTCGGCGACCGTGGTCGACTGCGCGATCGCCATCGGGGACCGCCTCGTTCCAAGTCGAAGTGGAGCGGTCACGTCTCACTCTCCTGCGCTGGCCAGGCCAACATGTCGTCATCGGGACGGCCGACCGACTGAACGGTGTCGGGGTCAAGCTCGAACAGCACTCGGAGCGCGATCTCGTAGGAGTCAGCGCCCGGCGAGCCTGCGAGTTCCTTAACCCGCACGGTGGGCCCGTGCAGTAGCTTGTCGGCGATTCTGCCCATGGACTTGGCGATTTCCTGACGCATCTTCGGGTCCAGGTCACCGAGTCTGTGCTCTAGCCTAGCCAATTCAGCCTCGACGACGGTCGCTGCTTTCGCCCGCAGCGCAACGACCGTTGGGGCTACGCTCGCGGCTTGGTCGGCCTTCAAGATCGAACTGAGCTCCTGCGCGACGATTCTGCGGACGGCGATGGAGTCCGCGTCGCTGGCTAGTGCGGTGCGGATCTGGCCGGCGTCGTCGACTGATTCGGCGCCAGCGAGAGCCGCTATGTCGATCAGGCGCACCCCGGGCAGGTCGGCCACCGCTGGTTCGACGTCTCGCGGCAGCGCCAGGTCCAGGAAGGTCAGGGCACGGTCGGCACTGTCGCTGCTGTCGCCGCCGTGGCTGTTGTCGCGGTGACGGCGGGCGAGCGCGTCGCTGACCAGGGATGTCGTGATCACGTGCCCGATCGCCCCGGTGCAGGTGACCACCAGGTCAGCCGTGGCGATCGCGGCGTCAAGGTCGGCCAGGCCGACGGCGGTCGCACCGTATTTGTCGGCCAGCCGCTCGGCGTGGCCGATCGTCCGGTTGGCGACTCGCACGCTCGCCGCGCCGAGCCTGGCCGCGTTGGCGACGGCCAGCGAACTCATCGCCCCGGCGCCGACTACGAGCACGCGCGTAGCGTGCAAGAGCGGAGGACCGGCGTCGCCGGTAGCGTCGAGGAGGTCGGTCGAACGGTCGAGTGGGTCGGTCGCGCGGTCGAGGCCGAGGGTGACCAAGTTCTGCCCGGCGGCGTCGATGCCGGTCTCGGCGTGCGCGCGCTTGCCGGCGCGCAGCGCCACCCGGCTCACATCGGACAGCTCGCGGCTCAACGTGCCGTGCTGGCGGGCAAGCCGCACGGCCCGGCGTACCTGACCCAGTATCTGGCTCTCGCCTATCACCATGGACTCAAGCCCGCAGGCCACCGCAAGCAGGTGCTGCGCGGCACGATCGGAGTAGTGAAGGTAAGCCGACCCGGTTAGCTCGCCGAGCGACAAGCTGGAGTGCCGGGCCAGCAACTCGCAGATCGCCGCGACGCCACCGTGGAAGCTGTCCACCTCGGCGTAGATCTCGACCCGGTTGCAGGTACTAAGCACCAGCGCGCCAGCCACGCCCCGGGCGGTGTGCACATCGTGCAGCAGCTTGACCTGAGCGTCACCGGGCACCACGGCGCGCTCAAGAGTCGTGATTGGTGCGCTTGCGTGGCTGAGGCCGACGACGAGGAGGCTCATGTGCCGACCGCCCCCACCGCGGTTGTCTGCTCACCTGCGGCATCTCGCCCGGCCGCGCTGGCGCGTTTGCCCTGCTTGCCCGTACCGATGGGCTTGATCTGGGCCTCGGCGCACTGAGCCGGCCGAAGTGTCGATCGCCGCTGAGCGTGGAACGCCAGGATCTGCAACTCGATCGACAGATCGACCTTGCGAACGTCGACGCCTTCTGGCACGTTCAGCACAACCGGCGCGAAGTTCAGGATGCTGGTGACCCCCGCTGCTACCAGGCGGTCGCAGATGCCCTGGGCGGCGGCGGCCGGGACGGTGATGGCACCGATCATGACGGCGTACCGCGCTACCACCCGTTCGATCTCGTCGGCGCCGTAGACCCGGTGGCCCGCGATCGACGAGCCGACGACCAGCGGATCTGTATCGACCATCGCCGCTACCCGGAAGCCTCGGGTGGCGAATCCGCCGTAGTTGGCGAGGGCCCGGCCCAGATTGCCGGCGCCGACGATGATGACCGGCCAGTCCTGGGTCAGCCCGAGCTCGCGGGACACCTGATAGATCAGGTAGTCCACGTCGTACCCGACCCCCCGCGTCCCGTAGGAGCCGAGGTGGGACAGGTCTTTCCTGAGCTTGGCTGAATTCACTCCGGCCGCGGCCGCGAGTTCTTCGCTCGACACCGACGGGGTGCCCCGGTCGGCCAGCGCGTACAGAGCGCGCAAATACAGTGGCAGGCGCGCGATGGTCGCCTCCGGTATGCCCTGCGTGGCACTATCAGACCTGGTACGGCGAGACATACGCCGGCAACTCCTGGGGGGATCGGCACGGCGGGCACTGCTGCGATCTGTTTCCCGCTAAGTTTCTCACTCTCCACGGTACGCTCTTGTGAACGTTTGCACAAAGTCGCGTTATTCAGCCGTCGAGTGCTTCGCGCAACCTAGCTTCGTCGACCCGCCAGAAGTCGTGCTGGACGCCGTCGACGAAGGTGACCGGGATCATGTCGGAGTACTGCCGCAGGTCCTCCTCCGAGGCGGTGACGTCGCGCTCGGTCCAGGCCACGCCCAGCTCGTCCGCTACCCGCGCGATGACCTCGCGCGCGTCCTCGCAGAGGTGGCAGCCCGGCCGCGACAGCAGCGTGATGACGTGCGCCTTAGTCCGCCGACGGGTCCTCATCGATGCGCGTCCTCAGTGCCTTGAGTCCTCGCCGCGAATCTCAGCCCAGCCTTGATACGGCGGGTCGTACTGCGACGGTGGCGGGTCGTACTGGGGCCGCGGCGGGTCGTACTGGGGCCGCGGCTCGTGGTACGGCTCGGGCTCGTGGTACGGCTCGGGCTCGTGGTACGGCTCGGGCTCGTGGTACGGCTGGGGCTCGTAGTGCGGTTGGGGATAACGCGGCTGGGGTTCGTACCTTGGGGCGGGTTCGTGCCGAGGCTGCGCTGACCTGGTAATGCCGGTCAGGTCGATACCGGACTCGCTCAAAATGTCGGAGATAGCGGATATCGACGGCAGCGGCGAAACTTTCGCTTGCTGCAGGTCAAGTTCGATCACGTTGGTGGCGAGCACGAACGGGCGCTGCTGCGCCTCATACGTCATGACGTAGCCGCGGCGCAGGTGTTCCTCGTGAGCGGCCCGGTCTCGGTAGACCTCGTACAAGATCCGCTGCAGCGGAGCGGTCGGAACCGCGTGCACGATGTAGACGAGCGTGTCAGGTTCCTTGGCCCGGACCAGTGCGACAACCCATTCGGTGAGCCGGTCGAAGTCCTGGGCTCGTCCCTCTACCAGCGTGTAGATCGTGATCTGGCCGAACAAGTGGGCGCGGGAGTCGTCATCTGGATGCTCGGCGCGTGGCCGGCCATCGAAGTAGCCGGCGTCTTCGTCATAGCGGTCTGGCCGGTCAAACGCCCCAGGCTCGTCGTATCGCCCGGCGTCGTCGTACCGGCTCACGTCGTCGAACTGCCCAGTGTGCGGGTAGCCGACTGGCTCGCTGTACGGGCCTGGGTCATCGGGCCCGCCGCCGACTGGGCCCGCTGCGAGCGCGGCGAGCCCGGGGTAGCGGATCTCTGGGTCCGGCTCGCTGTAGCGCCGGTCGCCCGCATAGACATCGTCTTGGTAGTCGCCGCCACGACCGTGACTGCTATCGACCCTGTCATCGGTGAACTCGTCGAATTCGCCGGTCTCGTAGCCGCGATAACCCGACTGGTCCGCTCGCCGGTAGGACGAGCTGTTGTCGTCATCCCAGTCGCCGTCGGCGCGCCCGGCCGACGTCCGTTCAGGCCGCACCTGGCTGAGATCACGATCGCCCGCCACCTTCGCCGCGTACCAGGTGAGGCCGACCGCCAGCGCGGAGAAGCCGGCGAACACGTCCTTGTCCGGCAGTGGCAGCGCGACGCGGAGAGACTTGTGCGCCAGCCAGACAAGGCTAGGCAAGACGACGAAGAAGGCCGCAGCGGCGAGGTAAAGCACGCAGGACTTTTCCGCGCGCGGCAACTGATCTTTCGACGATCTGACCAACGCGACGGTCAGCGCCCCTAGCGCCGTCGCCGTGGTGAACACGGCGATAAAGCCGAGCATGGTCAGCGGCGCGATCTGGTAGTAGGTGGCCGGGTCTGGCCAGGTCGTCGAGAACGTGACGTTTGGATTGATCGGATCGGTTCCGAGCACGGCGACCGCGATCACGGCGATGGCGGCAACCGTCAGCCGCATCGTGAAGCGGGCGCCAAGGCGGCGGCCGACTATCTCCACGAGCGCAAGGCTCAAACCGAGCGGCGCGATCAATTGCGCGCCCAATTCCATCGCGCGGAAAATCAACGCGCCAAATCCAGCCAGGTAACCGAGCGTGGCGGCGCCTAGGCCGATCGCGAGGCCGAAGAGCGCGATAGTCCAGGCGACGAAGTAAACGCGGGAGCGCCTCGTACTTCGGGCGGCGAGCACGCCAGTCCCCACGGCGGCCGCGACGGCGCCGAGCGCGACTACAATTAGAGCGATCATCCCTGCCTATGGCGCTGGACGCTCGCTGATAACGCGAAGTCCGCTGACCAGCCAACTAGCGAGCCTTCTCCGGGCGAGGTTTGCCCCGGGTTACCTAGCGTACCCATTAGGCTCGTCTGACGTGACTCAGCTACACCGACGACCTGATCAGGCAACGGTCGCGCGTGCAGGAGAGTTCCGGGACACGCGCCGCCGCGATAGCGCGGCGGTGGTTTCGGATGGTCGCTCTCCCGGAACTACACCACGGGGAAGCAGTGACGGGGACAGCAGGTCCGGGGACGGTAAATCCGCGGACGGGAGTGACGGGGAACGTTGTGACGTGGACAACAACTGCTCCGCAGGCTACGCCAGCCGCTGCGGACGCACCTGAGACAGCCGGCGCTTCGCTGAAGTCGGCTCGAGCGGCGGACGCGACTGGCGCGGCGGAGGTGGCTGGCGCCGCTGCTGCGGCGGCGGCGCTCGTCGACCAACCGGAGATCGTGCCTGACCTGCGTGTCGGCGCGTTCTTCGATGTGGACAACACGCTGATGCGCGGCGCGTCCATTTATTACTTCGCAAAAGGTCTTGCCGCTCGGAAGATGTTCGGCGCGCGCGACATGGTCAAGATGCTGCTCGGCCAGGTCGTGTTCCGGCTCAGGGGCGCCGAGAACGCCGATCACATCGACGCCGCCAAGCAGGCGGCGCTGGCCTTCGTAGCCGGACAGAAGGTCGAGGACATCACCGCGCTCGGCGAGGAGATTTACGACGACACAATGGCTAGCCGGGTCTGGGAAGGCTCGCGCGAGCTGACCCAGGCGCACCTGGACGCCGGCCAGCGGGTATGGCTGGTCACGGCCACCCCGGTCGAGCTCGCCGAAATCCTGGCCCGCAGACTGGGTCTCACCGGGGCGCTCGGCACCATCGCCGAGACCGTCGACGGCGTCTACACCGGCCGGCTGGTCGGTGGCCTGCTGCACGGCCAGGCCAAAGCAGCGGCGGTCCAGGCTCTGGCTCGGCGGGAGAACCTCGATCTCACTCAGTGCAGCGCCTACAGCGACTCGGCGAACGACCTGCCCATGCTCGAACTGGTCGGATACCCGAACGCGGTCAACCCCGACGCACAACTCGCCGCGATCGCCAAGGATCGCGGCTGGCCCATCCACGACTTCCGGAAGGGCCGCAAGGCAACCATGGTCGCACTCCCCGTAGCCGCCGGCGCTGGCGTCCTCAGCCGGCGGCCTAGCCGCCGGCATTGCCGTCCGCCGCCACCGAATCGCCGACTAGCCTCCTCTCCCCCCGCAGCGCGGGCCCCTTGCTGTCGCTATGGCAGCAGCGCGGGCCCCTAGCTGTCCACGACAACCCGCCCGACCCACGCCCGACCCGCAGCGTGGGGACATTGCTGCACACCGCGGCGGGGTTAGCCGAAGGCTGGCCCGCGCTCGGCTAGGAGTTCGTCGATCTTGGCGGCGATCGTGTACTTGACCTTGTCAGCTAGCTCCGCGATCACGTCCTGGTCTTCCCACTGGTCGGGGGTGAACCCTTCGGTAGGCACCGGGTCGCAGAATTCGATCATCCAATTCGACGGGAGCGGTATCGCGCCGATCGGGCCGAACCAGGGGAACAGCGGTGTGATCGGGAAGTACGGGAGCTTCAGCCTCTCGGCAAGCTCGGCCCAGTCGGCGACCATCGGGTAGATCTCTTCCGCGCCCACGATCGCGCACGGAACTATCGGCGCACCGGTGCGCAGCGCGGTTCGCGCGAACCCGCCCCGGCCGAACCGCTGCAGCCGGTACCGGTCGCTGAATGGCTTGCCGATGCCCTTGAACCCTTCGGGGAAGACACCGACGACCTCACCCGCGTTCAGCAACCGCTCAGCTTCGGCGGGATGGGCCGGCACGTGCCCGCTCACCCGCGCTATCCGACCGAGTCCGGGCAGCGCGTACACCAAGTCGGCGCCGAGCAGCCGCAGGTTGCGGGCCCTGGGATGCTCGTCGAGCACGCCGACCTGCAGCATGACCGCGTCGAGCGGGAGCACGCCAGAATGATTCGCCACCACCAGCGCGCAACCGCTCGACGGCACGTTCTCAACGCCGCGTAGCTTGACCCGGAACCAGCCTTGATACAACGCACGGGCGATGGGCATGAGAACGGCGCGGTTCAACTCGGGGTCAAAACCCTCTGAGTCAACCTCGTAGTCGCCTTCGAATCGCCGACGCAGGAAGTCAGCTATGCCGGCCAGTCGCTCGATCCACCCACCGGAGCCCGGTACTTCACTGCTGGCCTGCGGGGGGACGACCCCCCGCACCCCCCGCGCCTTCGGCCGTTCAGCGCTGGCCTGCGGGGGGACGACCTCCCGCACCCCCCGCGCCTTCGGCCGTTTAAAGGGATCGCTCATCGTTGGACCACCGGATCGCCGCCATGGCCGGGCGGCCGTCCTGACGGACCGCGTCGGCCCGCCGGGTCAGCCGCTACTTCTTGTTCCTGCGCTGGACGCGCGTCTTGCGCAGCAGCTTGCGGTGCTTCTTCTTCGCCATCCGCTTGCGGCGCTTCTTGATCACAGAACCCACGAGACCACCCTCGATCGATACCACGTGTGGCGGCGTGTCTAACATCCGCGAGGCTGGTCGCCTGCGGGCACACGCCAACGACACAGGGTACCCCGGCGGCACCACCGCAGTGGCCCCGCCTACCAATCTGGCGTGAGCAAGGGGCGTCGAAGGGGCCGCTGCGGCGGCTCAGCCCGCTTCGACGAAGGCGTCCCTGAGGTATTGGTTGACCGCGCGCTCGGGCACCCGGAATGAACGGCCAACCCGGATTGCCTCCAAGTCTCCGGAGTGCACGAGACGGTAGACGGTCATCTTGGAAACCCGCATGATCGTCGCAACCTCAGCAACCGTGAGGAATCGCACGGCACTGAGCGGAGTTGCCTCTGCTGCCATCGGTAACCCTCTCCGGCGCTCCGTTTGCGCCAAGCTATATTCAGCGCACCAGTCACGCCCGTATCCAGCGTAATTGGTAGACGCGAAAGGGCAACCCCCCAACGAGGCGGCCGATTGCGCTCTGGGCTGACCAGCCGTGCTTGTCGATCTGGCTGATCGGGCGGTTTACCCCGCGCCGAGCTCGCGGCCACGATCCCGCGCGGCCTCGATCGCGGCCAGGAACGCCGCCCGTACGCCGTGGCGCTCTAGTTCCCTGATCGCGTTGATCGTGGTTCCCCCTGGCGAGGTGACCGCCTCACGCAGGATGACCGGATGCTCACCCGACTCCCGAAGCATGGTGGCGGCGCCGTAAACGGCTTGCTTGACCATCTCAAGCGCGGTGCTTCTCGGCATTCCGAGCAGAATGCCGGCATCGACCATTGACTCGACGAGGAAGTACACGTAGGCGGGGCCACTGCCGGACAGCGCCGTGGCCGCGTCCTGCTGTGACTCGGGTATCCGCAGCACTTTGCCGACCGGCCTGAGCAACTCCTCGGTCCGTCGCAGGTGCTGCTCGCTGGCGAACCGCCCGGCGGAGATCACGCTCATCGCCTCGTCGACCAGGACCGGCGTGTTCGACATCACGCGCACGACCGCGGCATCGACTCTAAGCCTGGACTCGATGAACTTGGTGGTGATCCCGGCCGCTGCGGACACCAGCAACTGGTCTGCTTTCACCTTGTCGGTTATTTCGTCGAGCAACCCGGCCATGTCCTGCGGTTTTACCGTGATGACCAGCGTTTCGGCCCGCTCTGTGGCCTCCGGCCCGCCGACCACCTCGATGCCGTAAGCGTCGGTGAGCGCACGCGCGCGTTCCTCGCGCCGGGCCGCCGCGATCACCTCGGACGGCGCGATGCCAGCCCTGAGCATGCCAGAGAGCAGCGCCTCGCCCATCTTGCCCGCACCAAGGATCGCGATCACGTTATCGAGCCTAGCGCCCCGCCCAGACCAGCCCGCCCGGTTAGCTGCGCGAGCGTAGCGCCCGCAGGAAGAAGGTCAGGTTAGAGGGCCGTTCGGCCAGTCGCCGGACCAGGTAGCCGTACCAGTCGTTGCCGTAAGGCAGGTAGACCCGCACCTGGGCGCCTGCTCCCGCCAGGCGGCGCTGCTCGTCCGGCCTGATGCCGTAGAGCATCTGGTACTCGAAGCTGCTCGCGGCGCGGCCGAGCGTGCTGGCTCGGGACTGGGCGATCGCGATGAGCCGGGGGTCGTGCGTGGCGAGCATCGGATAGCCGTCTCCGCCGAGCAGTATCCGCATGCAGCGCGCGTAGTTCCGGTCGACTTCGGAGCGAGCCGCCAAGGCGACGCCGTCAGGCGCCGAATACGCGCCTTTGCAGAGCCTGACCCGCGAACCGGCCACCGCGAGCGACTCGCAGTCACCAGGCGTCCGGCGCAGGTACGACTGGACCACGCAGCCGAGGTCGGGAAAGTCCGCCCTGACCTGCTCGACCAAGCGGAGCGTCGCGTCGACCCTGGTGTGGTCTTCCATGTCGAGCGTCACGGTGGTCCCAGCGGAGCGGGCGGCAGTGCAGATCCGCCTGATGTTCTCCGCAGCGGTCTTCTCGCCGTGCTCGGCCAGTCCGAGGCCGACCGCGGTGGGCTTGACCGAGACCTCGGTCCGGCCACCCGCCGTCAGCCCAGCCGTCTGGAGCAGTTCGATCAGCGACACATATTCCTGCGCGACGGCGCCCGCCTGCTCGGGATCGGCCGTATCTTCGCCGAGGTAATCGAGCGTGACAGCGAGGCCTTCCGAGACTAGCCGCCGGACCACGGCCAAGGCATCGCGGGCATTCTCTCCGGCGACGAACCTTCTGACCACACCTCGGGTGACCGGAGCTATGGTGATGACCCGACGAACCCGTTGGCTGGCCGAGGCGGCCAGCAGAACTCGGCGCAGCACCGGAGTGCACCTCCATGGAGCGACGGCTGAGTTCTCAGCGGGCATTGACCGGCGGCATCGAGCAATCGGCGCTGAGTACTCAGATAGGCCTGCCGGCACAGGGTACTCCCGCAAGCGGCCCGACCGGCAGTGCTGCCAACGTCCCGGCCGCCAACCTCACGGTCAGCGGCCGCCGCGCCGCTTGCCCAGGGTGATCTTCACATTGGCGCCCGCGTCCGGGGCCACGATGACCTCCTGCGCGGCGCCGATCCCGGCGGCGTCGAGCGTGGCGTCGACCGGAGTGGTCCTCTTGATCAGAGCAAGCGCGATCGGCCCCAGTTCGAAATGGCGCGCCGCCGAGCCGACGAACCCGACAGCCGACTCGTCTAGCAGCACCTTCTCACCGTGGGCCGGGAGCCGGTCCTCGCTGCCATCAAGCTGCAGCAGCACCAGCCGGCGAGGCGGATGGCCGAGGTTGTGCACCCGGGCGACGGTCTCCTGACCGCGGTAGCAGCCCTTGGACAGGTGCACGGCCGACTCGATCCAGCCAACCTCGTGCGGAATCGTCTTGTGGTCGGTGTCGGTGCCAAAGCGCGCCCTATGCCCGGCGATGCGCAGCGCCTCATGCGCCCACATGCCCGCCGGCCGCAGCCGATGTCCGTCGAGGGCCGCGGCGGCCTGGCCCAGCCGGTTTCGGTCGACGATCAGGTCCACGCCGAACCCGAAGTCCATGATCGCCGCGATCCCGCCGGCCGCCTCGGCGGCCCCACCGGCTACCTCCGCCGCCGCACCCGCCGCCAGCGGACCCATCACGGTCAGCACCGCGTGGCCGGCGGTCACGTCGGCGGACTCGACCCTCAGCATGAACCGCATCGAGTTAAGGAACTCCAGCAGCGCCCCGGCCTCGCCCGGCTCGACGTGGATCCAGGTCGTGGTGCCGTCGTCGACGACGCTCAGGTGATGCTCGACATGCCCGTGCGGGCTGAGAATCAGAGTCTGCACGGCCTGGCCAGATCCCAGGTCGTCGACCTTCTGCGTGCTCAGGCTGTTCAGCCAGGTGAGCCGGTCAGCGCCGGTGATCGTGACGATGTCCCGGTTGGAACGGTCGACGTAGCCACCGGCCTCGATGAGCGCCCGCTGCTCCGCGTACGGGTCGCCGTAGTGCGCGGCCACGCCAACATCGGGAAACTCGGCGCCCACAGCGCCATCGGCGGCTAGCAAGGGACTATCCATGCCAGCAAGGCTATGCGAAGCCCGCGCACCGCCAGGGCTCACTCCTGCGTGACCACTCCGTCGCGAACGGCCACCGATCGCGAGACGGTGACCCGCTCGGCCAGCGTCCGGTCGTGGGTGACGAGAGCGCGCGAATTATTCGGCCGCCTCGTCGCCGGAGACCGACCCTGGCCCCGCCCGGCACTGCGCGCACCGGCCAAACACAGTCAGGTGCCCAACGTCCGTCTCGAACCCGTACTCTGCCTCGAGCGTGCTCACCAGCGACCCGACCGCCGCCGGTTCAAGCTGGGTAATGGCATCGCAGTCGCGGCAAACCAGGTGCACATGCTGGGCGTCGGCGGCCAGATGGTAACGATGCGCGCCGTGCCCGAGGTGCGTGTGCGCGACCAGGCCGATCTGTTCGAGCAGTTCTAGCGTCCGGTACACGGTGGACAAGTTGACCCCGACGACCGTCTGCTTGACCTCGGCGTAAATCTCCTCAGGCGACGCGTGCTCCAGCTTGGTCACCGCTTCGAGCACGAGTTGGCGCTGCGGTGTTACCCGGTAGCCACTCGCCCGCAGCGTGTCATCCCACGTCTGCGCCATGGCCACGAGTCTAGTGCTCAGCCGGGCGCGGACCAGGTTGCTGCGCTTGCCGCAAAAACCCTCTTGCCCAAGGCCCCGAGGTCACGTAACGTGCTGGCTAATGCGGGAAAGGAGGTGGTCCAACAGTATGCATAGTTGTCGGACTCGCGAGGTGGCTGTCAGCTAGCCGCCGTCCCGTGGAGCGCACCTGAGCGTAGCCAGGAGCGCACGTCACCGGCCTGCGAGCCAGGTTCCTTTCCAGTGAGCTTGGCTGCGTGCCGCCAAGGCGGCGGTCGGCGAATACACGGCAGACACCGGACCCCCGGGTGATCGGCCTTGTCCAGCCGGTCCCCGCGTGGCTCGCCACCCGGCGGGCTTATGCGGGAAGCAGCCCGGGGGCTTCTCTTTTCTTCTAGGCGAACGTAATCCCATCCCCGAACTCCCGGCCACTAGCCTGACGGTGGGCCCGGGCTAACTCGCGCTGGCGCTGACCCGTTTGAGCTGCGCCGATACGTGCGGCTGCAGCGGCTGCCCGACTGCTGCCATGTCGAACGCGTAGCCAAGGTCCGCCCCGATCATCCCGTACAGACGTCGGCCGGCGGTGACCTCCTTGGCCGTGGACGTCCTGACCACGGCGTCGGTGATCATTTCGATCTTGGTGCCGTTGATCTCGCCGACGTATATTTCAGTAATGCCGGTCGGGTGCGTGAGCAGGACCTCGATCTGGTCGTCAGGCTGCGGCCGCCAGAACCCAAGCTCCATGTGCGATGGTCGCCCGATCGTGCCGTCCTCCTCCAGCAGCCAGGTCCGGCTTGAGTAGATCAGGTACGGCTTGCCGTTGTGGCCGAACGTGATCTCCTCGCCGAAGTTGACGCTCTCCATCGTCGGGTAGCCGACCACACCAGCGCCCTCCCAGCGGCCGAGCAAGAAGCTGAGCGGCGCGATGGCCTCGTGCGGCGGAAGTTGAGGTTGCTGCGCGTCTGAGCCGTTCATCGCGAAGTCCATCCTGGCAGCCTACGACCATCGGAATAGGCACTAGCTACGGACGTGAACCGGCGCGCCACAACCGCAGCACGAGCACGGCGCAGCATCCGGCGCTCGCGGCGCAGACGACTGTCAGGATGATCACACTGATGTCGGCCGCCACACCGGCAGTGTACGGTGTGCAGCGGTCAGGCAATGGCCGACAGGCCGGGCAAAGGCCTAAGCAAAGTCCCGAGCAGATAAAGGTGCGAAATCATGGCTTCCGGTTCACTCGTTATCAAGCTGACCGTCGGCAAGGATGACGCCGAACGCTGCAACCAGGCGTTCAACGTGGCGGCGACGGCGCTGGCCAGCGGTGTGCCGGTCTCCCTGTGGCTCACTGGCGAAGCCACCTGGCTCGCCCTACCTGGCCACGCCGAGAAGGTCAGGCTGGCCTACGCGACCCCGCTCGACGAACTCCTCGAGGCAATCCTGGCCGGGGCCACGGTCACGGTCTGCACCCAGTGCGCCGCCAGACGCGACATAACCGAAGACCACCTGATCGAAAAGATAAGAATCGCTGGCGCGACCACGTTCGTAGCCGAGGTAATGGCCGAAGGCGCCAAGCCCTTGGTCTATTAGCCCCCCCGTGTAAGCCCCCCGCGCGCGTAACCCCCCCGCGCCACGTAACCCCCCGCGCCACCAACTGAGCCGTTCAGGGTGCTCTTTCGCCCGCAGCGTGGGCCCCGCGCTGTCGCTATAGCGACGTCGTGGGCCCCTAGCTGTCGCCGGCCAGCCCCGTCCGCGCGCAGCGTGGGCCCCCTGCTGTGGTTAGGAGGCTGAGACGGCGGCCAGGCGTTCGGCGCGTAGGCGGTTTGTCCAGGTTTCGCGTTCGGGGGGCAGTGACGGCAGGGAGCCGGCCGCCCAGGTGAGCAACAGGTCGGCCAGGCTCGGGTTCCTGACCAGAGCCGGGCCGTGCAGGTACGTGCCAAGCACCCTGCCCGAGTAGGCGCCTTCGGTCCCGTCCCCGTTGCCTACTCCGCGCAGAACACTGGCCAGCGGCTTGGCCCCGGGCCCGCGTGAGGTGACGCCCTGGTGGTTCTCGAACCCGGTGAGCCGGTCAACGCCGAGCACTGGGTCGACGTCCGCGACGATTTCCCCCACTCCCCGCGTGTCGCCACGGCCGCTGCGGATGTCGAGCAGGCCAAGGCCGTCGACCGGTTCGCCCTGGGCGCCGCCGAACACCTCACCGACAAGCTGGTATCCAGCGCACACGGCGAAGATCACCGCGCCGCTCGCGGCGGCGGCCGCGAGCCCGCCGTCGGCCCGCAATCGCTTCGCCGCCAGTACCTGGGGCAGATCCTCGCCGCCGCCGAGCAGGTACACATCGCCTTGTCGTGGCACCGGCTGATCGGAGTTGATGCCCACGGGCTCGACCCCAAGTCCGCGCAGGGTCGCCCGCCTGGTAAGCATCAGCAGGTTGCCCCGGTCCCCGTAGGTACTGAGCAGGTCGGGGTAGATCCAGATGAGCCGCAGCGCACTCGTCCCGCCTCTTGATCGCCGCCGCGCTGTGGACGACTCCGGAGCCGATGGACTCGACCAGTTAGGAACGTCAACTCGCAGCCCATCCAGATCCGTCGCGGCGTGCCGACCTGACCGGCTGGGCGTGTACTCATCTGGCGTGGTTACCACTGCTCAACTCCGTCCGATCCCGCATCATCACACCGACCGGCCAACGATGGCTCTGATCTGCTGGAAAGCGGTGTAGTTGGCGATGACGTCCAGGTTGCCTGGCGGGACCGCGTCGATCGCGGCATCGATGTCGTCGACCAGGTCGAACGGGATCTCATCGGCCTCAAGCCGCACCGCGAGGTCGACCTTGCGCTCGCCGGTGACAAGCACCGGCCGTCCGGCCAGCACTCGATAGTCGACGTCCCACAGCCAAGACGTGTCCCGGCCGTCGGGTCCTTGCGCGTTCACAGCGAGCAAGACAGGCGAAGGGCCGGTCCGAGCAGCACCGACCACGTCGAACGCCTCCAGCCAGCCAGCCGGGTTCTTCGCGAGCAGCAGTCGCACGGTGCGGCCGCGACGCTGCACCGAGGTGTACCGGCCAGCCACCGAAACCACCTTGCGCAGTTCCGGCAACGCCTGGTCGACATCGGCGCCGAACAGGCTCGCCACGGCGAGCGCCATCACGGCGTTGGACCGGTTCGCCCGGCCGGGCAGCGCGAGACCAAGCTCACGCACCGTTCCGGCGGCGTCGATCACGTTCTCGCCGTCGAGCACCCACCGGGCCGACGGCCTGGATAGCGAACACTCCCCGCAGCGCCAGCCGAGTTCGTCCCGGCGCAGGTGCGACCCGCAGTCTGGGCAGCACCATGAGTCCTCGTGCCAACGCTGGCCAGCCGCGACCCAGGTCACGTCGCTCGCCGATCCGGCGGCCCAAGCGATCAGCGGGTCGTCGGCGTTGGCGACGACCCGGCACTGCGGGCTGGCCGCGAACGCCTCCCGCCACCGGCGCGCGATCAGCCAGATCTCCGCCGCCCTGTCCATCTGGTCACGGCTGAGGTTCAGCAAAACGATGGCGCGCGGGCTGGTCGCCCTGATCATCGCGGCCAGGTGCCGCTCGTCGACCTCCAGCACGGCGTACGGCGCTTCTGAGGCACCGGACAGCGCCGAGACCAGGCCGCTTTCCATGTTGGCGCCAAACGCGTTGGTCGCCACCTCCTGGCCGAGAGAGCCGATCGCCGCGGTCACCAGCCTGGTCGTGGTGGTCTTCCCGTTCGTGCCGGTGACCAGCACGATCTGCCGTCCGACGGCAAGCTGCCTGAGCAGGTCCGGCGCCACCCGCAGGCCGACGACGCCGCCGATCACCGAACCGTCGCCGCGTCCGGTGAGCCTGGACATCCGTCCGGCGGCTCCGCCAATGGTGGTGGCGACGCGCGCCCTGATCGGAAGCTTGCCCATGGCCGCAGATGCTATCCGGCTATCTGGTGCGGCTGCGCCGCCGCCGCCGACGTTAGCTCGTCATCGGCACCCACAATAAATCGCCGAGGCCAGGACAGAACGGGTTCGAGCCAGCTCGTTACCCCCATTTCACCTGCGGCTTGCAGCAATTGGCCGCGATAGCTCGACCCCACCGCCAAGCTCGCCAGGTCGGCCGCGAATCCCTGCTGGTCGTCGGCGCCGAGCAGAGCTGTCCAGGCCGGCATCCGGTTGCGATCAAGCTCCATCGACAGCGGATGCCTGCGCAGCGCGCTCACCCGCTGCCCGACCTTAATGTCTGGATCGTCCGACACACCGTCAAGCTCGAACTCAAGCGGCAGCGCCAGCTCGAACGGATCAGGCGACGGACCGATCAGCGGCAGCGCGCGTTCCAGTTCATGCAGCCATTGAAGCTGCGGGATCACCCAGTCGGTGCCGATCTGGGTTCCCGCCCCTTTACCGCCATTCAGTATGCGGGCGGCGGCGGCCGACACGGCAGCGGTGAGCGACGCCGGATCAAAGTACGCCCTGATGGCATCCGACCGGCTGGCCACCGATCTTTCCACCACCGTAGCGAGCAGGCACTCACGCAACCGTTCGGCCAGATCTGACCACCGCTGCCGGAGCGCTGACGGGACCACCGGGAGCGGTGAGTTGGTCAGGAACGCGAGCACCATGGCTTCGGTCCATACCCGCAGCCAGGCAAACGTAGGCGCTGCGGCGAGCAAATCCGCCGAACGAAGCTCAAGCAGCGTGCAGGCGCGCTCGCCGGTGCAGACCGCGCCGCACGCCGACGACCTGCGGCTGGCCATCGGCGGCTCGGCGAGCTGGCTGAGATCGGGCGCCCGGTCCGTGTGGCCGCCGAACGGCACCCTGATCCGCAGCGGCCGGTCCATCCCGTCGGCGAAGACGGCGGCGACCCCGGGCGGGAACGACACGACCTGCCGCGACTGCTCAGCGTCGAGGTTCATCGTCGCCCCGACAAGCTCACGGTCATCGCGGCTCGGCAGCCGGTGCACGACCTTGAGCGCGGTGTTCTTGACCACGTCGGGCACCAGTTTCGCCGGGATCTGCTCGGCGATGACCAGGCCTTCGCCATAAGCCCGGATTTCGGCGAGCAGGCTGGCGAACAATTCGACGGCGTGCGCGCTCGCGCCCTCACGATCGGCCCGGAGCAGCCGGTGCGCCTCCTCGATCACGATCACGTGCCTGAGGTTCTCCTCCGCGGCCGGCTGCCCGCCCGACCGCGCGCGCAGCCGCAAGTGCTCGACGATCCTGATGATCAGCGTCCCGATCAAGAACGCCTTGTCCTCGTCGTTAGCAACATCCTCGATCGCCAGCACCACGTTGCGGCGCAGCAGTTCACCGATGTCGGCCGGATGGCCGCCTTCGAAGAACCGTCCGGCCGAGCCCGTGCGCAGCGATCGCAACCTGACGTCCACGAAACCCCGGACGTCGGCCTGCAACTCAGGCCCATAACCGACGTCGGTGATCACTTCGATGGCCGCCGCCTGAAGCTGAGCCAGCGTCGGGGTAGCCGGCGGAACGACGGCACCAGGCTGCCCGCCGCCGGTGACCGGGTCCCAGCCGCACGACTCGTACACTCGCTGCAGTGCCTGGGCCATGATCTGCGGGAACGGTTCCCGCGCGTCGAACGCGGCCAGGAACAGCGCCCTGACCATGTCGATATGCGCCTGGATCGGGTAGCCGGGCTCGGCGGCCAGCGGGTTAACCGCGAGCGGGATCGCGCCGGGGTCGGCGGGGTTGATCACGGTCAGCTCGCGGTGCTGGCCCGGGGGGACGACCCCCCGCACACCCCCGCCGCCGTCGGCGAGCGAGAGCCCGGCCATTGACGCGTATTCCGACTTCACCGGCTCGATCACAAGCCACGGCACCTTGGCGCGGGTTAGCTGGTCGAGCAGGTGGCGCACGGTCTGCGACTTGCCCGATCCGGTCGCCCCGGTGACCAGCGCGTGCCGGTTCAGCGTGGCGAGCGGCACGGCGAAGGTGCCGACCTGCCGGTCCTTGCCGTCCAGGATCGTGCCGAGGCCGATTCCGCCGTCACCGGCCGACTCGGCGGTGACGTCGAAATAGCCGACGTCGAGCACCCGCACGCCCGGCACCTCGCGTCTGGGCAGTCCGGCCAGCGCCGTGAGCACGCCAGCCGTGGCGGGGAACGGCACGGCCGAGTTATCCGCCTGATTGTCGATCTTCGCGGCCAGAGCGTCGGCTAGGTCCATGGCGCGGTCATGACCGCTGATCCGGTACGGATGGGCGGTCAGGTCGGCCGCGCCGACCAGCATCGGGGCGATGACGTTGAGCTGCTCGGAGTCGGCGGCGCCGACGAGAACCCGCACGTTCCAGAGCCCGGCTTCGCGGAAGGCGTCTAGCTCGGCCAGGCGCCTTCCGATCCGGTCGGCGTCGAACCGGGATCGCTCCTCGTCGAACCGGCGCAATGCGTTGAGCTGACTGCGAAGTTCCGATGTCTCGATGTCGATCTGATCGGTCGGCTCGGCCACCACCAGCCAGCAGAACGGCCTGGCCATCAGCGTGGTCAGCGCCGACTCGAACAAGCTCGGCGCGGCGCCAAGCAGGCCGACCGAGTCCGACCAGCCTGACCCGGATCGGCCAGCCGGCTCGCTCGCCAGCGGGGGTGCCTGACGCCCAGGGCAAGGCGCCCAGATCATCCGGTCGAAGTCGGTCATCAGGCTGCTGGTGAACGGCACGCCGCGCGCACCCCACGGGAACATCAGCTCGCAGTGCCGGTCGGCGTTGCTCACCTGCCCGGACAGCCGGGCCAGGAACTCTCCGGGCGGGCCGTAGGGATTGGCGGGCCCGGCGGCCTGCGCCGACTGATCGTCGGTCGGCCGGTCGGCGGATTCGGTCAGCGGCCAGGGTGGCGGCGGAGGCAACGGCCCCGCGTTGGTGAACAACTCAAGCGGCGTACCCCCGCCCCTGGAGAACCAGCCGACCACGAACGACCGCCGGCTCCTAGCCGCGTCGAGCATCGCCGGGAGCACGCAGGCGTAGTCGCGCTCGGCCGTGCCGCCGTACGGGGCGTCAGGTATCGCGACGACCCGGTACCACGGCGCGGCGGCCCTGCCGCCGATTCCCGAGTCGCTGCTCATGATCCGTCGCCCTACGCCTCGATACTGCCGCTGACCATACTGACCGTAGTGCCACCAACCCATATCGCGCCGGACTCATCGGCCGATACATGAACTCGCCCGCGCCGCCCGAGCGCGGTGCCCTGGCTGGCGACGTACGGCGCAGCGACCCGGCCGGTCTCCACGAGCCACTGCGCGAGCGAGGCGTTGAAGCTACCGGTGACCGGATCTTCGGTCCATCCATCGTCTTGGGAGAAAAAGGCGCGCACCTCGATCGCGCATTCGCAGCCGGCCGGGTAAGGTCCGGCCACGCCGACTTCGATCCCCCGGGCGAAGCTGGGCCGCAGCGCGAGCACCGCGTCGGCGCTCTCAAGCAGCAACGCGATCCAGCCGGGCCCGTTGTCGGCCCACTGCGCGTCGACGATCTCTTCGCGGGCGATACCCAGGCCCGTGGCCACGTCGGCGATCAGCGACTCATCGACCGGGCCGGAACGCAGCCGGGGCGGCGCCTCGAAGCTGAGCACGCCACCGGCGTGCCGGATCGACACCAGGCCGGCCCCGCATTGCTGCACGATCCGGTCCAGGCTGGCCGGCCTGCCGCCTGCCTCCAGCCAGGCGTGGCAGGTGCCGAGCGTCGGATGGCCGGCGAACGGCAGTTCGGTGGCCGTGGTGAAGATGCGCACCCGATAGTCGGCGCCGGGCTCGTCAGCAGGCAGCAGGAACGTCGTCTCCGACAGGTTCATCCAGTGCGCGATGCGCCGCATCTGGGCCGTAGTGAGGCCGGATCCGTCGAGTACGACGGCGACGGGATTGCCGGCGAACGGTTCGGAGCCAAAGACGTCAACCTGGCGGAATGGGCGCTGCACAGGTCGAGTGTGCCATGTCAGGACCATGGCTCATCGCCGTGGGCCGCGCCGGCCCGGCCTGGCTGGGCGCGGCGCCGCGAGTCGCGACGCCCGGAAGCGCGACGATCGCCGGGTTGGTGTCGACGAGCAGCACGGTGCGCCCCGCCGGCGCCGGATAGCTGATGATCGCCGCGCTCGGCGGCAGCCGCTGCAACTCGGCCGCCTCGACGAGGAACTCCCTCGATCGTTGCGCGGTGCGGCCGAGCGAGGCGTTCTCGCCGATCGCCCTGGACAAGCTGATCCCCCACGACGTGCCCGAGTTGATGCCTTCGGTCAGCGATACCGAGTCCTGCTGGCTGACGGAGTAGCTGGAGTCGCCGCTCCGCGACCGGTTGACGTCGCCGAACGGCGCGAACCCGCCTTGATAGCTGCGCCCGCGCCCGGTGCTCGTCCCCCTGGTCACGCCGAGCGAGCGCGAGTCCGCGACCGAGTCGGCGGTGCCGACCGTGCTCGTGTACGAGTCACCCCAGGTGTCGGTGACCGACGTGCCGACCGTGTCGGTGATCTGGCCGACGACGAACCGGTGCTCGGTGCCGATCAGTTCACTCGCGACCCGCGCGTCCTCGCCGTTGCCGAGCCGCATGAACGCGATCGCCGCGTTGCCGCGCCCGAGCCGCTCCCGCGCCGCCGAGGTGATCGACCGGTAGCCGAGCACGAGCCCGGTGCGGGAGACCTCGCAGGCATCGGCCAGGCGGTCGACGATGTCCCCGCCGAGGCGTTCGGCGCCGAACAGGCACAACGTGTGCTGCCACGGTCGCCCGCTCGGGGCCTGACGGAGCATCTGGGTCAGCGCGGCGATCAGGTAGGCGCGCAGGGTGGCGTTGCCGATCACCCCTGACCGCCGGTCCAGCGCGGCCACCCGAAGCACGCTCGGCGGCAGGTCAACTGGGGCGGTGCCGAGCAGGTCGAGGCAGCGCAATCTCGACTCGATCGCCCAGGCGCGCTCGATCACCACCCGGTCGGTGCCGCCCCGCCCGAACATCGTGCTCAGCCGGTCAAGCTGCTCGGCGTCGATCAGGCCGGCCCGCAGGTCGACGCGCGGATCGCCGATGTCGGCGAGCACCCGGAGGCCGGAGGTCAACTGCGCGATCGAGCGTTGCGGACCGAGCGTCCGCAGCACCCGCTCGATCAGCGCGCAATCGGTCGCGTAGCTGTTTTGCTCCCCCGCCTTCGCTGGCTCCGTGCCAGCGCCGGCCGCCAGCGCGAGCACGTCGGCGAGCACCGGCACGTCGAACCCAAGGCCAAGGTCGAGCCTGGGCAGGTCGGCGGGCAGGACCCAGACCAGCGGTCCCAGCCCGGACTCGCGGGCTAGGTGGATCAAGTCCGCCGCCACGACGCCCTCGGTCAGATCCACGACGGTGACCTCGCCGCCGAGGCTCAGATGCGTGGCGGCGATCGTGGTCAGTAGCGCCGACCAGCCGGCCAGCGTGCCTCCGGCCACGTCAAGCCGGTCGATTCCGGCTGGCAGCGGCACCGCGAACCAGGACGGCTGCCGCTCGAAGACGCTCTTGCGCCGACGCCAGGCACGGTAGTCGCTGGCATGTTCGCGATGACCGAGTGCCAGCCTGGCCGACTCAGCCGACCGCGCGGCGGCGATCCGGCCGCTCTCAGCGGCAATCGTCGCGCCGAGCCCGCGCCGGCCGCGTACCGCGGAGCGGGCCAAGCCGGTGCCGCAGGCCACCGCGGCCGCCGTTCCGGTGCCGACTAACGCCGTGCTGATCAGGCCGGTGATCCAGGCAAGGCCGAGCACCCCGGCCGCTAAGGCGCAGACCGCGCCGCCGATCCGGGCCGGGCGGCCGGTCCGGCGATAGATCAGGCGCTGCGCATCGACCCAGGCCTGGTCGAGGTTCGGGGTCTGCCCGGCTGGCGTCCTGGCAGGCGGAGGACCTGGATCGGGGACGGCCGGCGCGTACTGCCAGCCCAGGTAGATCGGGCCCGGGCTGGACGTCACCGGACGACCTTGCAGGCGGCGACAAGCCTGGCCCGCGGCTGGCGCACACCGAACGACATGGCGTCAGGGTGACCCGGAGCATGCGACCGCGCGAGCACCTCGGTCAGGCCTTGCGGTGACAGGGGTGGCGGTCCGGCCGACTCGCTTGTGGGCGGCCGCGTGAGCGCGACCGGGCTGGTGCCGCGCACCGCGACGACGTTGACGTCGGCGGCGATGCTCGCGGCCACGGTCCCGATCGCGGTGCCGAGCACGACGGCGGTGCCCGTCCGCTCGCCGAGGGCGACCAGCGCGGCAAGCTGGCGACGATCTATCCCCTCGCAGCCGTTGATCCAGACCAGGCAGTCAGCGCGGCTGCCGAGGTCGCTGTGCTCGGCCAGGTTCTTGATCAGGTCGGCGACGACCAGCCGGGCGATCATCAGCGCCGGCCGGCCCAGCATCGGCCGGTCGAGCGGAAAGAGCACCACGTCGCGGGCGGCGAGCGCGGCGGCCAGGTTGATCGATGAGTCGTCCGCTGACGGTCGCATGAGCTGACCCACGGTCGCCGAGCCTAGCTCGGTGAGTTGCGCCGCCACCGGGGCCAGGATCGGCGGGTCGGCGTCCAGTTGTGCGGATAGTTCGGCCACCCTGGCGGCCAGCGACCGGTCCGCCTGCTGCCGACCGGATAGCCGGATGAGCTGGCCGCGCAGCTCGCCCGGCGACATCAGCCTGACCAGCTCGTCGAGCAGCGGGTAACCGCCGTTCGGCAGCCCGGTCCATGCCGCCCGGCTGGCTTCGAGCTCGGCGAATGCGGCGTTCAGGTAATTCGCGCAGAAAAGCTGCCTGGCGTGCGCGACGCCGCCCCAGTCGATCATTGCCATAACCAGGCTGGTGGCATGGGCAGGCCGCGCGGCAGAAAGGGGGTCGTAGCGCACGTTCGGGCCGCCAAATCGCCGCAACGGCGCGGCTACAGCGGCGCATTCGGATTCGATGTCCCGGGCCGACGCGGCGCCGCCGGATAGGTCGACAATGATCACGGTCTTTCTGTGCTGGATCGCCGCCAGCGTGAGACTGCGGCCGATCGCCGCGACGGCCTCGGCGTCCTGGCCTACGCCGAGCACCCCGGACTCGGCTTCCTGCCACGAGATAACCGCGCGCCTTCCGGTGCTCAGCTCGATGCCGAGGCAGCAGCCGTCGCGGGTCGCTAGCTCACCCCGGCGCAGCGTGGCGGCAAGGTAGCCACATCGCGCCACGACGATCGCTCCGCGCCGGTAGTGACGTGCCTGCGCCCTCCGATCAGGCAACATGACGATCGCGGCCTGCGCCGCCGCCACGATCAGCGCCACCGGCGCCTGCCTGCCCAGCCAGAGCCGCCACCCGGCCAGCAGGTCGCGCAGTCCCTCGATTTTGCTACCCAGCGCGCCATGACCAGCGACGAGCTTGAGGAGTCGGCCAGCCCAGGCCAGGTAGCCGGCGACGGCTGGCTTGACGCCGATGCCTAGCAACCAGACGAGCCCGGACCCGGCGGGCACGATGAGCCATAGCGAACGCCATCTGCTCAGCTTGCCGACAACGATAAAGCAGATCACCAGCGCCAAAGTGAACTGGGCAAAGATCAACTGTGCCATGAATGCGACGAGTGCGATGGTTGACGCCAAATCGGCTCGCTGCGACATATCGCCCGGTGCGGGAATATGGAATCGCCACGAATTCCGTTCCCGCGCGCCGGTCACATAGGGCGGCATAACGGCAAAAGATAGTACGTCCGGCGACCCCGGAATGCCGCTTTGGCCCGACTGACCCACTTCGGCCGGGTCGATCAGCCACTTGGGCTGGCCTCAACGACTACCCACATCCCACTTATCATCGTTTCGCCACGCATCTTCAACCAGAAATAGAGTGATTTATCCGTTTAGTGACAGTCGCGAACTGATGATTAGTGCTCGGGCAGGACCCGCCGGAGCCGCTAGGCGACGTAGTGCCGGCGGTAGTGGGGTGCCGGCGGCGGCGGCCGGCGTGGTGCCGGCGGCGGCGTACGGCGGCGGCCGGGGTGGATTCCCGGATTCATCGGCTCCGGCAGATCAAGGGCCGCGATGAGTTGCCGAATCCACCCCCGTTTTCCCGGCTGGGTTGCCGAATCCATCGCCCCGGCTGACGCCGCGGACGCGATGAATGCCCGAATCCATCGCACCGGCTGACGCCGCGGCACCAGCCACCCGTCCACCCCGGACCACCCCCAGCGCCGCACGGCGGGCAAACCCCGCGACCTTTACACCTCCCCGCACCAACGCCGGCCCGCCGGCACCGATTTACACCTCCCCGCACCAGCGCCGGCTCGCCCGCACCAATGGTTGATGTTCGCGGGGCTGGGTCAGGACTGGAGGTAGGTGATCTGGGAGTCGTTTACCGGCAGGTTGTGGCCTGCGGCGGCGCCCGCTTGCGCCTGGCCGTCTACTGAGGCCGGGGTCTCGTCGAAGGCATCGCCGGTGGTCAGCGCCCGGATCGGAGAGGTGCCGTCCGGCGAGTCGATCACGATGCGGAACAGGTCGGGACGGAGCGCGGCGACCGTCAGCGCGACCGGCCTGCCTGAAGTGGGTTCGTCGAACCGCACCGTCACCATGGCTGCTGGCTGACCGGCCCGCAGACGCAGCCCGCGGGCTACCGAGGATGGCGGCGGCTGCATCTCCAGGTGCAGCGCGACCGGCTGGCCGAACGCTACCGCCCCGTCGCGCCCGTCAGCCGTGCCGCCCGAGGCGCTGAACAGCAGATCGGCAGGCGTGCCGCTGGGCTGATCTACCGCCTCGTTGACCTTGCCAGCCGCCTGCGTGGTCAGGTAGGTCGTCGATATGGCGGCCGGATCGCCGTTGACCGACCAGTGACACTTGACCACGCAGATGGGGTCTGCCGCAGCGATGCCCAGAGCCCAGCCGATGTCCTCGGGAACCCGCCGCCACGACACCTTGCGGCTGCGGCAGGTGACGTCGCTGCCCATGGGATCGACGTGCGCGCCGAGTTTGGGAACCCCGTTCATCGAGATCAGGTACTCGGCCGGGCTGGCGCGGTAAAGCTGGCCGTCAGGCAGCTGGCGGATCAGGTGCCTGGCGGCGAGTTCCCTGACCGCTTGCTCGACCTGATTGGGCCTGACGTTGTAGCGCCGGGCGAGCGCGCTCGGCCTTGGCAGCCGCCAGCCGGGCTCGTGGTGCACCAGCGTCGCCGCGAGCCGGTCAGCCAGAACTCCCGCGACGTCTGGCTTGTCGTCGCCGGAGTATGCCACTGGACGCCCTCCGCCCGAGTTTGGGTGTGTGCTAGTCACTGTGAATGGCTGGCGTGGTCACTATCAGTTCTAAGCAGTCGACGTGACCGGAAGCTGAACGGCGGGTTATGCGTCGCGCAACGAAATCCTGCGAGCGGTCGACAAAATCGCGTCGGCAGGTCATCTCGGCAGGTCACGTCGACCGGTCATTCGGTGTTGCGCCGAGACAGCGCGACCACTACCCGGCCTGCGATGATGATCAGCAACACGAATATGAGCAGCAGCAGGGCCGCGTCATAGGCGAGGTTGACCTGCGCCTGATAGGGCGAGAAGAAATAGGCGAAGATCGGGTAAGTGAGGAAGGCAACGTTGGAGTGCATCAGCGAAAGGCTCGGCGACGCCTCCGTCCAGCCCGCCGTGTAGAGCAGCGGAGCCGTCTCGCCGACAGAGATCGCGATCGCGACGAGCAAGCCGGTGACAATCCCCGGCGTAGCGGCCTTGAACACGATCTTCCGCAACGCCCAGCCCGTGGGCACCCCGAGCGCCTCGGCCCCCTCCCGATACGACACGGGCACGCTGGACAGGGACGTCTCGGTTGCCTTGGTGATGTACGGGATCGCGATGATCGACAACACGATCCACGCGGAGAGCAGGCTGTAGCCCCAGTGCAGGCCGACAACCAGCGCCACGTAGCCGACATAGCCGAGCACGATCGACGGGATGCCGGCCAGCACCTCGTAGCCACCGCGGAGGAACCCGCGGTGCCGGCCCACCGCGAACTCGGCCAGGTACAGGCCCGTCAGGATGCTGACGCCACCGCCGATCACGATCACGCCGGCCGTGATCAGCGCCGTGCCCTCGATGGCGTTCTTGAGCCCGCCGCCCGTTCCCGTGGTGTTGGTGGTCAGCACGCTCCACTGGAAGTGCGGCACCGCCCGGCCGATGATGCCGACGGCCAGCCAGATCGTCGGGCCGACGACGACCAGCAGGCCGAGTGAGCACACGCCCCAGAACAGGTAGTTCGAGATCTTCCTGCGCAACGGTATCTTCGGCCACTCGAAACTGCTGGCCGGCGCCGAGGCGACACCCGCGCTGGCTCCTCCGCCGCCGCTTTGGCTCGACTCGCTCATCTCAGAACCCCCTGCCCACTGGCAGCGCCACGCCGGTGACCCGGCGCACGAGCAGCCTGGCCAGGATGTTCGTCGCGAGCGTGATGACCATCAGCACTAGGCCTAGCTCAGCGAGCGTGTGCAGGGCCAGATCCGTCGCGTCCAGGAACGCGGATTCGAGGTAGTTCACGATCGTTGCCGCGATCGTCGTCATGACCCCGTACAGGTTCGTCGCGATGTGCCCGAGCGCGAACCCCGAGACCATCGCCACCGCGATGGTCTCGCCCAGAGCGCGGGCCAGCCCGAGCACGGAGGCACCAACGATGCCGCCGCCGATCCAGGGCAGCGTGACCCGCCGGGCGCATTCGAAGTCCGACATGCCGAGCGCGATCGCGCCTTCGCGCGGCAGCAACGGCACTCCCCTGATCAGGTCGCGTGAGGTCGCGGCGATGATCGGGATGATCATGATCGCCAGGATCAGGCTGGAGGTGAGCAACCCCTGGCCGACCCCGGTGTCACCGCGGAACCAGTCGAAGAACGGTACGTCAGGGACGTTTCTGGCGATGAACGGGGTGATGTGGTGCGCGATGAACGGCCCGAACGTGAGAACCCCCCACAAGCCGATCACCACGCTCGGTATGCCGGCCAGGACCTCGAGGAACATGCCGATGCCGGTCGCCAGCCGCCGGGGCAGCCGTTCCACGATCATCATCGCGGCGCCGATCGACACGGGAACGGCGATCAGCAACGCGATGAAGGAAGTCTGGAGCGTGCCGACGATCTCCGGCAGGGCGCCGTACTGAGCGCCTTGCAGATGCTGCACGCCGTTGGTGGTGACGGTGGGACTGTACTGGCTGCCCTCGTTCCACACGCTCTTGGTGAAGAAGCTCAGGCCGTTGAACTTGATCGCCGGGATCGCCTCGACGATCAGGACAACGAGGACGAAACCAAGCGCGAACGTCGGGAGCAAGGCTCCGCCGCGCCCGATCCACTTGATCGTAGTGGTGCCGCCGCGCCCGCCTTTGATGGCGGCACCCAGCCGGCGGGAGGGCGGCGTCTGCGCCGCCGCTCCCTCCGGCTGTGTTTCGGGCGCTTGCGAACTCATGATCAGCTACTGATCGATGAGATCAGGGTCTTGGCGATGGACAGGACATTGGCGGGCAGCGGCTGGAAGTTCACCGCGGTCAGGAACGACGAGGCGTTGCCGTTAGTTACAGCCCAGGTCAGGAATGCCTTGAGCGATGACGCCTCGGCCGCGCTCGGCTGCTTCTTCTGCACCACCGCGTACTCGTAGTTGATGATCGGGAAGCCCGCCGCCGCCGAGGTGTTGATCAGCGACTGCGCCCCGCTCGACGGAGTCGAGTTCGAGAAGCTCGCCAGCGCGGCTGAAATGGCCGCCGGAGTCGGCTGGACGTAGCCGCCGCCCTTGTTGAGCAGCGATGCACTGCCCAGCTTGGCCGCGGTCGTTTTGGACTGGTAGCTGATGCCGATGTAGGCGATGCAGCCCGTGATGCCAGCGCATCCGGTCACCATGGCGCCGCTGCCGGTCTCCGCCTCGGTCTTCGGCGTGCTCGGCCAGGTCACCGTCGTGCCCACGTTCGTCGTCGACCAGCCGCTCGGGTCCTGGGCGTTCAGGTACGAGGTGAACAGGAACGAGCTACCGGAACTGTCCGCCCGGTGCAGCGTGGTGATCGGCAGGCTCGGCAGGCTGACGCCCTTGTTGAGCGCGGCGATCGCCTTGTCGTTCCAGGTGGTGATCTTGCCCGAGTAGATCTGGGCGAGCACGGTGCCGTTGAGCTTCAGCGGCGCCTTCACAGTCGGCAAGTTGTAGTTCACCATCACGGCGGCAACGCTCAGCGGGATGTTGATCAGGCCTGGATATTTGGCAGTGTCGCCCGGCGACAGATAGGCATCCGAGCCGCCGATCGTGGCTGTGCCTGTCGCCGCGCTGGAGATTCCGACCCCTGAGCCCGTGCCCGCCGAGTAGATGTGCACGTTCGGGTTGGCGCTGTTGTACGACGACTGCCAGGCGCCGAACAGCGGGAACAGCAGCGTGCTGCCCGTCTCGGTGATCGTGTTACCCGACGATGGCGCTGACGCCGATGACGTCGAGGACGGAGATGACGAGCTCGCACTGCTGCAGGCTGCCGCCAGCACAGTCAGTGGGACCAGGGCAGCCGCTGTAGCCATCAAGCGGATTCGGTTGGCCACCGGGAAATGCTCCTTAGGTTAGGCATGCCACTGCATGCGCTACGCGACTCGCGCGCGGATGCGCGCGATGTGCTCCGCGCCAGCGCGCGGATCTTGCGCCCGCGTTCCGGAAGGCGTCCCTTCCGGGCGGGTGGTCCTGGTTAGCCGAAACGCCCGCCGACGTAATTGGCGGTCTCCTCATTCCGCGAATGCTCGAACACCTGGCTGGTCGGCCCGTGTTCGACCAGGCGGCCCTTATTGAGGAACATCGTGAAGTCGGACACTCTGGTGGCCTGGGCCAGGTTGTGCGTCACGATCACGACCGTCAGCCGCGGCGTCAGCGCGCGGATCAGCGCCTCGATCGACTCGGTCGCGACCGGGTCGAGTGAGGAAGTCGGCTCGTCGAGCAGCAGCACCTCGGGGTCGATCGCGAGCGCCCTGGCCAGGCACAGCAATTGCTGCTGCCCGCCGGACAGCCGGAACGGCGAATCCTTGAGCCGGTCAGATACCGCGCTCCAGAGCCCGACCTCTTTAAGCCGGTGCTGCGCGATCTCACGTAGCTGGGCGCGGCTCGCCATCCGATGTGCTTTCACCCCGGCGACCACATTGTCCATGATCGACATCGGGAACGGGTTGGGCCGCTGGAACAGCATGCCCACTCGACGCCGCAGGGACATCAACTCGACCGCCGGGTCCCAGATGCTGCGCCGCTCAAGCAGCACGTCTCCGGTGTGCCGGTAGCCGATGACCTTGTCGTTCATCCGGTTGAAAGTGCGCAGGAGCGTCGTCTTGCCCGACCCGGTAGGACCGATGAGGGCAGTGACAGCGCCCCGGTGGATGCCGGTGCCGATGCCGGCGAGGATCGTGCGCTGCCCGAAGCCAAGGCTCAGGTCGACGGTCTGCAGTGCCGCCTGGCCATTGAGGCCGGCTGCCGCTGGCGAGACTCCGACATCGGCGCCCGCAGTGGTGCCGCCGGGGGCGTCTGATGACTGCTTTTCCCGGCCGGCTTCAATCGACATTGGCTCTCCACGTCGTGGGTTTTGTCGCGAATGTGCCCCGCCCGCATTCATGCGGTCAGGATCTTTTCTAGGCGATCAAGGTGACGTGAAGTTGAACGGGAGGTTAGGACAAGGGGACTGTCGGCGAACACGTCAAACGGGCGGCGGCCAGGAACAGATGCCCTGGCAGCCGCCCGCTGCCCGTAATTGACCGGTCCGGACCGTGCTGACTGGCGCCGGCCTCAGACCGCCAGCTCAAGCTCGGTGATCTTGCCAAGTTCAGCCGAGACCACTCGGTCGGCCCTGATCCCGCCGGGCGCCAGCACCCGCAAGGTCCAGTCACCTGGAGCCGCGTAGAACGTGAACCCGCCGTCGTCACCGAGCGGGACCTCGGCAACGAATTCGCCGTCGGCGTTCAGCAGCCTGACGTAGCCGGTGGCCACCGCGGAGCCGCCGCTACTCACGTGCCCTTGCACGATCGCCTGGTTGCCCGCGCCATCGGTGACCTTGATCCCGCCCGCCGGAGCGCCGCAGCCAGCCGCGGTGGCCTGTTCCGATCCGCTCACTTGCCATCTCCAAGCTCGATGGGAACGCCGACCAGCGATCCGTACTCCGTCCACGACCCGTCGTAGTTCTTGACGTTCGGCTGGTCGAGCAGTTCGTGCAAGACGAACCAGGTGTGCGCGGATCGTTCGCCGATCCGGCAGTAAGCGATCGTGTCCCGGCCGAAATCGAGCCCGGCCTCGTCCCCGTACAGGGTGCGCAGGTCGTCATCGGACTTGAAGGTGCCGTCATCGGCGGCGGCCTTGGACCACGGCACGTTCTTCGCCGTCGGCACGTGCCCGCCCCGCTGCGCCTGCTCCTGCGGCAGGTGGGCTGGAGCGAGCAGACGGCCGGCGAACTCGTCCGGTGACCGCACGTCGACGAGGTTGAGATTACCGATGGCCGCGACGACATCGTCGCGGAACGCCCTGATGGCGCTGTCCTGCTCCTGGGCGTGATAGCTGGTGGCAGCTCGGGTCGGCACCTCGGTCACCATCTCGCGGGAGTCAAGCTCCCACTTCTTCCGGCCGCCGTCGAGCAGCTTCACGTTGTGGTGCCCGTACAGCTTGAAGTACCAGTAGGCGTAGGCGGCGAACCAGTTATTGTTGCCGCCGTACAGGACCACCATGTCGTCATTGGAAATGCCGCGCTCGGATAGCAGTGCCTCGAAACCGGCCCGGTCAACGAAGTCCCTGCGCACCGGGTCCTGCAGGTCCTTCTTCCAGTCGACCTTGACAGCGCCCTTGATATGACCCTTGTCGTAGGCGCTTGTGTCCTCGTCAACCTCGACGAGCACGATGCCGGGATCGCCGAGATGAGACTGCACCCAGTCGGCGTCCACGAGTACGTCAGAACGGCTCATTCGTGTTTCTCCTTGTCAGCTCTGGCCGGCGTCCAGACCTTGCTTGCCAGCCGCGGTACGTCGGACGAACAGGTAAAGCTCGCAGCCCAGGCAGATGCCGAAGGCTCCGTTCAAGAACGCGGCGACAAGACCGAGCGCGGTCGCCGCGATGCCAAGGCCGGTGATCCCGCTGGCGTAGCCGACAACGCCGACGGCGGCGGTCACCAAGCCGATGCCCTGGGCGAACCTAGGCGGTGCCTCGTCCTCGAGTTCGGAAGGCGGGCCGAGTCTTGGGCGCACCAGATACCGGTAGATGAGGCCGTAGGGCGCGTACTTGAGCCCGAAGATGGCGCCAACCGCGAACACGAGGGCCTGAGCGGCCAGCAGCCAGCCGCTACCAGTGATCAGCACAGCGACGAAGACCGCCGTCGTGATCAGCGCGCCAAACCGCGGCCCGCGCGGGTCAATGTCCATGAGGCTCCTTCCCGTGGATCCGGCCGGGCATCGGGTCGCGATCGGCCCGGCCTGCGATGGGTTTCCTGGGATCGGCTCGTGGTCAGAGCGTCGCGGTAACGCGACAGTAATCCACCACGCGACGCCTCGTCAGGCCCACGGCTGGACAAGAGCGCGCTGAACCGCCGAGCCGGCTCATCGGCCGCCTCGGCCTACCCGGCCCGGCATCGCTGTACGGCAAGTTCCCCATCATTTATATAGGAAATTCTACCATCGCACCAAGCACGGCAATAACATCTGCCTTGCGTGGCTGGCCGCTTGCGCGGTGGGTTACGTGCCCATCGGGTCCGAGCACAAACGTTGTCGGCGTCCGCCGCACGCCAAGTCGCCGGACCAGGTCAAGCCGCGACTCCGCGTCGATTTCTATGTGGGTGACGCCGTCGACCATCCGCGCCACGTCGGCCAGTACCTGCCTAGTCGCCCGGCAGGGCGCACAGAAAGCGGAAGAGAACTGGACGAGCGTCGCGCGAGTACCAAGGTCGGCACCAAGATCGGTGAAGCTCAGCCCGGCCGCGGTCAAATTTTCAAGCGAATCATCTGAGTCCGCCGAATCCGCGCCGGCGAGCGCACCTTGCGTCGCGCGGATCCGACCATTGCGCGACCGCCACCACAGCCCGAGCACGGTAGCAATCGCGAGCGTGCCGATAGCCACGGCCAATCCTGTGGTCACGGCGGAGTGAACAGCGGCCCGACGCGCGACATTCCCGTCCTAAACGATGTCGGCCCGCCGATGGGGTGAGAGCACCATCAACGGGCCGACGGTTGCGCTCAGGCCGGTGGAGGGCGGCCTGAGCGCCCGTCACTCAGGTCGGGTGGCAGCCCGGTGACGGCGATCGAGTTATGTGACCGGAAAACGCAACAGCACCTTGTGGCCTGAGGTGAGCGTGAACCCGACGATGGACGCGGCTGGCACGTCGGCGCTGCTCGGGTACCACAGCTTGCCGACGCCGGGGCCAGCTACCAGCCAGCCACCGACTAGCTGGCTCTGCCCGTCAGCGGTGGTGACCCACAACTCGCACTGGGTCCCCGGGGCTATGCCGCTCACTCTGGTCGCGATCTCGGCACCCCACGGCGACTTGCCGTACTTGACCACGCCGGAAATGACGCCATTGTGAGCACGGGCCACGTCGAGCATGGTCGAGGCGACCTGCGGACTCTCGTTGAGCGCGGTGGACACGACCGCGCCGCCGCTGGCCGCGACGATGATCGCCGCCGCCGCCGCCAGCACGGTCCGCAGCCGCCTGGTTCGCCGCCTCGCCTGGATGTCGGTCAGCAGCCCGGAAAGCGCTCGCGGCGCTGGATCTTCCTGATCCGTACTCGTCTGGCTGGCGCGGGCCATGTCCTCGGCCTCGGCCACCGGTATCCGGTGCAGCAGGGCGGGCAGCACGGCAAGACCAGCAAGCTCCTCCCGGCAGCCGTAGCACTGGTTCAGGTGGGCATCGAGCATGCTTCGCTCGTTCGGCTCGATCGCGCCCAGAACATAGACGCCGAGCAGTTCACGGAAATTACGGCAAGCCGAGTCGCTCATGGCGCAAGCCCCCGTTCTTCAAGAGCCAACTTCAGCGCTCTGAGGGCGTAGAAGGTGCGCGACTTAACCGTGCCGGCGGGTACGCCAAGCACTGCGGCGGCCTCGGCTACAGACCGGCCGCGATAGTAGGTCTCGAGCAGAACTGCCCGATGTTCTAGGCGCAGTGACCGGAGCGCATCGGCGATGGCCCAGGCCTCAAGCGCCCGATCCGCAGTATCAGGGACGGCGGTGAGCTGCAGCGCGGCCTCACCGACCTCCCGTGGTCTGGCCTGCCGCGCCCGGTGGGCGTCGACGGCCAGGTTTCTCGCCACGGCGAACAGCCAGGGCCTAGCCGGCCGATTCACGATGGCCTCGGGATGCAACCATGCACGTAGCAGCGTCTCCTGGACGATGTCCTCTGCTCGCTGCCTGTCTCCGCTCGTCAGGTGGAGCGCATAACGAAGCAGCGGGCCCGCGTGCTCACAATAGAGCGCGCGCACCAGCTCCTCGTCGGTGACTTGCCTGGGCTGTCCTTGGCCCCCGGCGCCGTCGCGAACCACCACACCCGCTTAAACGCTAGGCGGGCCGGTACGGTTCAGCCGACCGGAACTAAACGTTCGATCGGCTCAGCGGGCCCGATGATCACCGCACTCTACGCATCAAGACGCGGTTTTGTTTCCGTGATCAAGCTTTCGGTCATGATCGCGGAGCCCTCTCGGACGGCCGGCACTGGCCCCGGCGTCAGCCGCCGGCGAAGGGCGGGAGCACTTCCACGATCGCTTCGTCGCCGAGCGTGATCGACTCGGTCGGCCGGGTTCCGGCTGGCTCGCCGTTGACGAGGAACGAGGACCTGGCGAGCACCTGGCTCAGCCTGCCACTGTGATCACCAGCGGCTACAACGCCGGCCGCGAGCGCGTCAGCGAGAGTCACTGCCTCGACCTTCTGGTCAGCGACTCCGGCGGCATCCTTCGCTGCTGCCCAGTAGCGCAAGGTCACGATTGCCATGTCAGCTATCCTCGCTCATAGTGGCCAGAGCCGAACCCGGCACCCAGGGCAGGGCAGGCAGGGGCAACGTAGCACCGGGTTCTGGCTGATCCTTTCAGCAGTTTCCCGGTCATCGCGCCGGGGACCGGAGGTGGCGACTGGTGAGCAAAGTACTGTTGCTCACCAACACGCGCGGGTCGGCGGCGGACATTCTGCCCTCGCTCAGTTTGCTCGATCACATTGTGACCGTGGCTCCGGCGTCAGCCGACGCGCTGCGGACGCCGTCAGCGGCCCGTTCGGATGGCGAGACCGCGACCCCCGATGCCGTGCTTGTCGACGCCAGGCACCACTTGGTCAGCGCTAAGGAACTGCTAGGAAGGCTGTCAGGCGCGGGCCCGCCGATCCTCGCCATCATCAGCGAGGGCGCCTGGGCCGCGATCACCGCCGAGTGGGGTGCCGACGACGTCATGTTGCACACGGCCGGGCCCGGTGAGGTCGAGGCGAGGATCAGGCTGGCCATCGGCCGCGTTGCCGTGCCGCCGGCGAACCAGGCGGCCGAGGTGAGAGCCGAGGTGAGATCCGGCGAGCTAGTCATCGACGAGGCGACCTATTCAGCCAAGATCAAGGGTGCCGCACTCGACCTGACCTTCAAGGAGTTCGAACTGCTGAAGTTCCTGGCGCAGCATCCGAGGCGGGTGTTCACCAGGTCGCAGCTTCTCGCCGAGGTCTGGGGATATGAGTACTTCGGCGGCACCAGAACAGTTGACGTGCACGTACGCCGGCTGCGGGCCAAGCTCGGCTCGGAAAACGAAGCGCTGATCGGCACGGTGCGCAACGTGGGGTACAAGTTCGTCCCGGCCAGGCCAGAAACCAAGCGGCCAGAACCCAACCGGCCAGAGACCAGGAACGCCCCTGCGCACCCACCCGCCCGCCTCACCACATCCGACCAGAACACGGGCAACGGCCAGCCGAGCGCCAGCCGCACAGACACGGCGACAGTCAGCGAAGGTGAGGGCGACCGCGAATGAGCGACCTGCGCGTCGTGAGTCACCTGTCGGACGACGACGTCGCAGCCGCGCTCAGGCTCGTCCGCAGCGCCACCGACGAGGACGGCATCAGCCCGCTATCCGAGCACGTCATGTTGCACCTGCGGTACGGCGGCGATCCGCTCGCCAAGAGTTACCTGCTGCACCGGTCAGGCGAGCTAGCCGGGTACGCGCACCTTGACCCGACCGATCCGGTGCAGGGGCCGAGCGGCGAACTGGTCGTGCATCCAGCCTTCCGCCGCCATGGCCTGGGCCTCGAATTGCTCAGGGCGATGAACGCGGAGACGAACGGCCGGCCACTCCGCCTGTGGGCCCACGGCGACCTGCCCGCTGCCGCCAGACTCGCCGCCAGCGCCGGCTTCGAGAGGATCAGGGCGCTCTGGCAGATGCGCAGGTCGCTGGTGTCGAGGATCGGCCGACCCCAGTTCGCTGACGGCCTGACGGTGCGGACCTTCCATCCCGGAGAGGACGAGGACGCCTGGACGGCGCTCAACCGCCGAGCCTTCGCCGGTCACCCCGAACAGGGCACGTGGACCCGCACCGACCTTGACCTGCGCGAGCGCGAACCATGGTTCGACGCTGCGGGCTTCTTCCTAGCCGAGCGCGGCGACAAGCTGGCTGGGTTTCACTGGACCAAGATCCACGGCCAGGACGACCAGAACGACGGCCATCACCACGAGCCCATCGGCGAGGTCTACGTGGTCGGCGTCGACCCGGACGAGCGCGGCAGCGGACTTGGCCGGGCGCTGACCTTGGCGGGTCTGCGGTACCTGCGGTCGCGCGGACTATTCCAGGTAATGCTCTATGTGGATGAAACAAATACGGCGGCAATCGGCATGTACGAGGCCATCGGTTTTAGCCATTGGGGCACGGACGTGATGTACGCGACTGCCGACGTCGTGCGGCACGACACCGGGCCCAGCTGACAACCGCCCTAGCTGACCCGGTCGTCTAGCCCGCCGAGGCCGAGCACGGCGTCGATCTCATCATCGGTCAGCGGCCGGTCGGACGCGGCCACCGCGCTTAGCACGTCGCCGTACAAGTTAATCTCGTCAAGGGCCACGGCGTCGTGGAGCCGGTCGTCAAGATCTTCTCGCACGGCTCCACCTCCGTCGCCTGCCGGATTCTGGTCCTGCCCGGAGCCAGGCTACGGGTCGGCAACGGTGTCCCGCATGACCCATCAGGATCATTTCTTGTCATCCTTACCGGTGACTCGGATGACCAGAGTGCTACCTCGGTCGGCTAACCGGCTCCCCCGGCTGGATAACGGGCCGACCCTCATCCACAGGCGGCGGGCTAGTCCGCCGCACCGGTGTCCCATCGCGCCTCCTTGTGCCGGATAGCCCGGTCCACATAGCGTCGCGCTCTGCTCTCATTGTGCTCGATCTCGTCATCGGTCAGGTCGCGCATGACCCGGCCAGGAACGCCAGCGAACAGCACGCCTTCTGGCACGATGGTCCCCGGCAGCACGACCGCGCCCGCCGCGACCAGCGAACCCGCGCCGATCCGAGCGCGTCCCAGCACGACCGCGCCGATGCCGATCAGCGCGCCGGGTCCAATGTAGGCGCCGTGCACCATCGCGTGGTGGCCGAGGCTTACCCGGTCAGCGAGCACAGCCGGCTCGCCAGCATCGACATGGATACAGCACAGATCCTGGATGTTGCACTCGTCGCCGACCGTAATCACGTCGTCATCGGCGCGTAGCACCGAGCCATACCAGACGCTCGATCCGCGACCGATCGCCACCGACCCGACGACGACGGCGCCCGGAGCGATCCACGCCTGCGAATGGATCGACGGCGTCGCGGCGTCAAGGGAACCGACCAGCGGCGTTCCCGCCTCCGCCAGCCGCCCCGCACCAGCGCGAACGCCCACCATCGCATCATCGCAGATTGCCTGGCTTAGCGAATAGCTCGGCGAGCGCTGAGTTCCGCATCTGCGCTCATGACCGGCTTGGGCGCGATGAGCAACTTCAAATTAGGATAATTTGTTGTTTCGGTTGCGGTGGGGGCCGCCGCCGACCAGAGTCGTGACCTACATCTGCCTACGACCTAACTGCTAACGCCTGACGGGTGGGACATGAGCGAGTACAACGACGTCGTTGCCGACGGTAAGGATGATCCGTTCGATAGCGAACGGCGTGGCTACAGTCGCCGTCAGGTAGACGAGTACATCGCGTGGCGAAACGGCCAGATCCGCGAGCTTGAGACCAAGCTCAGCCAGGGCCTCACCGAGATCGAGCGGCTGCGCCGGGAACTCGTTGAAGCGCGCGAGGCGGGCGGCCGTCCGGCGCACGAAGAGGTCAGTGAGCGGGTCGGCCAGATACTCAAGCTAGCCGCGGACGAGGCCAAGGCCGAGCGCGAGCGCGGTGCCGCCGACGTCGCGAGCATCCGCGACGCGGCCAAGGCGGACACCGACAAGCTCAGGGCGGAGGTCAAGGAAGACACCGACCGGCAGCGGGCCGAGGCGCAGGACCGGGCCGAGCGTATGCTCACCGCGGCACAGGAGCAGTCCGACCGTGCGGTTTCCTCGGCCAGGGCCGAGGCTGACGCCTTGGTGACGGCGGCTCAGCAGAGCGCCGAGCAGGCCGTAGCCGACGCGACCAAGCACGCTGACAGCACCGTCGCCGCAGCGATCGCGCAGGCCAAGCAGCAACTCGATGACGCCACCGCGCGGGCCACCGCGATCCACGACGGCGCCGAGCGGCGGCTGAACCTGCTGATCTCTCGGCACACGGAGACCGTCAGGCGGCTGACCGAGATCAGGGATGTGGTCACCAGCCTGGTGGCCGGCGAAGCGGCGCGCGGTTCGCTCGAAGACGAGGTCAACCGGGCGCTCGCGACCCAGGCGGGCGGGAATGGCGCGGACAACAGGCAGTCGTCGGGTCCGCATGACGCTCCGTCCGTGGGCGCCCACCGGGTCGGAGCCCGTCAGGTCGCCGGTGCCGCCGAAAGCAGCAGGCGGGCAGTGGCGCCTGGACCGCTCGACGGTCATCCCGAGCAGCCAACGCCACGCACGGCGGCGAGGCAGCACACCCCGCTGGACCGTGAGCAGTCCGATCCGCTGGGAGTTGACCGCCGGGAAAGCGTCAGGCACCAGGCACAGTCAGGTGACACGGCCCAACTGCCAGCCGACGATGACACCGACGACGTCCTGCGCTCACCGGACAGCCTGACCCACTAGGCCCGACCCGCTAAGCCTGACTCGCTAAAGAGCGCGACGCCTCAAGGCTGGCCAGGCGTCGCAAGATCACGCCTTCGCGCAGCGCCCAAGGGCAGACCTCCAGCTCGGGGATCTGGAAGAGGTCCATGGCGGCGTCGGCCACGATCGCCCCCGCGGCGAGCTGCGGTGCTCTGAGCCTGGACACCCCAGGCAGCGCCGACCGGTCCTTGATGGCCATCTTGGCAAGCCGCTCGGCCAGCTCGGTGACGTCATCGTGGCGCAAGATCCGCTTGATGTGGACGCCCTCGCTCGACGGCGCGGCTCCGGTGATCCTGGCGAGCTGGCGGAACGTCTTCGAGGTGGCGACGCAGTGATCTGGATTCCCGGCCGACCTGATCGCGCTGGCCGTCGCGGCTATCTCGGCCCGCACGTGCTTGCGCAGGCGGCGCACCTCGTCTCGATCCGGCGGATCCCCTGGCAGCCAGTATCTGGTGAGCCGGTTCGCGCCGAGCGGCAGCGACACCGCTACCAGCGGATCTTCATCCTGGCCGGACGCGATCTCCAGCGAACCGCCGCCGATGTCGAGCACCAGCAGCCTGCCCGACGACCAGCCGAACCAGCGGCGCGCGGCCAGGAACGTCAGCCGCGACTCCTCCGTCCCTGGCAGCACCTGGATTGGGACGTTGCACTCGGTCTCGATCCAGCCCAGAACCTCATCGCCGTTCGCCGCGTCGCGGATCGCTGACGTCGCGAACGCGACCAGTTCCTGCACGCCTTTGTCCTCGGCGATCGCGATCGAGCCGCGGATGAACTCAAGCAGCCGTAGCGCGCACTCCTGGCTCAGCCGGTTCTGGCCGTCGAGATGATCTGCGAGATGCAACTCCTCCTTGTGTGAGAAAGCTGGCATCGGACGAGCACCTTGGTGCGCATCCACAACAAGCAGGTGCACGGTATTCGACCCAACATCGAGCACGCCGAGACGCATACCATGACGCTACAACGAGCATGGCGTGGTGTGACGCAGGTGAGGTCGCTGATCGGAGGATGCAATGTCCGAGCGGACGGGGACAACGGTCCGGGTAGAGCAGGGTCCTAAGCGAGTCAGAGCGTACTTGAGCGGCCAGGTAGTCGCCGATACCCATGCACCACTACTCGTGTGGGAGATTCCCTACTTTCCCACCTATTACATTCCAAGGTCAGATATTAAGGCAGAACTAATTCCATCGGGGGAATCTGAGCACAAGCCCGGTCTCGGCGAGGCCGAAATCTTGCACGTCAAGACAGAGGCTGGCACCGCCGACCGGGCCGCACGCAGGTACGGCGACTCGCCGGTCGCCGAGATACGGGACGCGGTCAGGCTCGACTGGCCGGCGATGACCGAGTGGCTCGAGGAGGACGAACTCGTCTACACCCATCCGCGCGACCCTTACAAGCGGGTCGACATCCTGGCCAGTTCCAGGCACATCCGGGTGGAGATCGACGGTGTCACCGTGGCCGAGTCCAGCCAGCCGCATCTGCTGTTCGAGACCGGCTTGCCGACGCGGTACTACCTGCCGATACCGGCGCTGCGGACCGACCTGTTGCGGCCATCGGACACGAGCACGCACTGCCCGTACAAGGGCACGGCTGGATACTGGTCCGTCGACACGGGCACTCGCGTGCACAAGGACGTGGTGTGGATCTACCGCACACCACTGCCCGAGAGCCAGAAGGTAGCCGGACTCGCCTGCTTCTACAACGAGCGGGTGGACATCTTCGTTGACGGCCAGCACCTACCTAGGCCGAAATCTCCGCTGGCTTAGATGACCAGGCGGTTTCGGCAGCGTCGAACGCGTCGCGCAGCACACGTAGCGCATTGCCACTGGCGAGCTTTCCGCAATCTTCGGAGCTCCAGCCGCGGGCCAGCAATTCAGCGAACAGGGCGGGATAGCACGCCACGTCGCTGAGCCCCACCGGGAGGCGACTGGTCCCGTCGAAGTCGCCGCCGAGCCCGACGTGGTCGATGCCGGTGACAGCTCTGAGATGCTCGACATGGTCGGCGACGTCAGCGATGGTGGCAACCGGCATCGGGTGCGCGGCAACCCAGTCGTCGAGTTGCTCGCGGCTGGCGATGTCGCGGTAATCAAGGCCGCGCCGCTCGGCCTCGGCCGCTGCGGCCAGGTCCCACTCCCGGCACGCTGAGGAGACGAACTGGGGCACGAACGTGGCCATGACGACGCCGCCGTTGGCTGGCATTCGCTCAAGCACGGCGTCGGGGACATTCCGGGGGTGATTGGTAATCGCCCGCGCCGAGGAGTGCGAGAAAATCACCGGCAGGGTCGCGACGTCCAGCGCGTCGTTCATGGTGTCCGCCGACACATGCGAAAGGTCGACGAGCATGCCGATCCGCTGCATCTCGGCGACCACCTGGCGGCCGAAGTCATCGAGCCCGCCGATGGCTGGCTCGTCGGTCGCTGAATCCGCCCAGGGGACGTTGCGGTTATGGGTGAGGGTCATGTAGCGGACGCCGAGCGCGTGCAAGGCCCGCAGGACTCCGAGGGAGCTGGCGATGCTGTGCCCGCCCTCCGCGCCGATCAGCGAGGCGATCTTGCCAGCGGCCATGCTCCGCTCCACATCGGCGGCCGTGAGCGCGATCTCGAGGGCGCCGGGATGACGGGCGACCAGCCGGTGCACCAAGTCGATCTGCTCGAGCGTGGTCGCCACCGCCGCCTCGCCATCCAGCTCGGCGGGCACGTAAACCGACCAGAACTGGGCCCCGACGCCGCCTTCGACCAGGCGCGGCAGATCGGTGTGGGTGAACGACACGCGGTTCGCGATGTCGACCGGCGAGGCGGGCGACTCTCCGGCGAGCCGCAGTGCCCAGGGCAAGTCGTTATGCCCGTCGAGCACTGGCGTAGCGGCGAGTATGGCCCTGGCGGATGCCAGGCTGTCATTAAGCGGCGCGGCTGGGCGGGTCATGACGACACGGTACGGGACCGGCGGCCAGGCGGGCGAGGCAGTATTGCCAGCACCGCGACCGGGGTGATGGCCAAACCGGTCAGCGCCCAGGTCAGGCCAACTTGCTGGGCGATCAGCCCGACAAGCAGCGGTCCCGCGGCGCCAGCCATCCCGGCCGCGCTCGACCAGAACACGGCGACGCCGCTGCGCCCGGGCAGGCTGCCGTACAACTCGGCCTGGGCGACCGGATACCAGCAGGCCGTGACCACGCTCAGGGCGGCCAGCGCGGCCAGCTTGGCACCGAACCACGGCAACAGCAAGAGCGCCGGATACAACGCGCAGGCCGCGATGGCGCTCCCCAGCAGGCCCGTGCGGCCGGTGAGCCAACCTGAGGTCGAGGCCGCGACCCAGATGGCGTCCCCGGCCAGGCCAGCCCCGAGCCTCACCGCCACCGCGATAGCCGCGAGCGCCGGGCTGACGTGCACCACGTCGACCAGATAGATCCCGACGTAGCCGGTGAGCACGTCAAGCAGCAAGTCGATCACCTGAAGCAATGCCAGCCAGCGCGCTATCTGGCCGTCGCGGACGGCCCGCAGCGCTTCGGCGAAGGTCGTGCGCTCGTCCTCGGTGGCATCGTCGCCTGCCTCGGCCTGCGCGCGATCACCGACGTCGTGGCCGCCCAGCCTGGCCGGACCAGCCATCGCCGCGATCGCGGTCGTCGCCAGCGCCCCGGCCGCGAGCAGCATGTACGCGGTTCGCCACGTGCCGCCAGCGACGAGGACTCCGGCCAGCAGCAGCGGCCCGGCGACCGCACCAGCCGATCCAGCCAGATTCCAGGCGGCCATACGCTGCTGGTTCTTGCTCGGTGCCGCTTCCATCAGCGCGGCCTGAGTCAGACTGACAAAGGCACCCGAGGCGGGAAAGAACGCGACCAGCCCGAGCATCAGTACCCAGAACGAGTGCGCGAACGCGGTCACCGCCAGCGCGCTGGCGAACGCGATCCCCCCAGCCAGTACCAGCCTGTTCCTTCGCTTGCCGTAACCCGCGACCAGGCCGAGCGGAAGCTCGATCAGGCTGCCGACGATCAGCGGCACCGCGATTAGGAGGCCGACCTCTGAGTAGCTCAGGTGCAGGTCCGCCCGGATCAGCGGGAACGCGGCACCCTTAGTGCCATCGACTAGCTCGTCGAGCGCCTCGATGGCCAGCGCGGTCGCCAGGATCGTTGCGGCCCGAACGCCGATCCGGCTAGGTATCGCGGACGGTGCGGAAGATACCGAGCGTCAAAGAAACGGCATGCCCCGATCGTAACCGACCCATGCCACCGGCCGCAGCTAGGGGCCCCCGACGTCGCCATAGCGACAGCCTGGGGCCCACGCTGCGTCAGACCCCGCCCGCGCGCCGTCGCCCGCCAATTGACCGCTGACAGCTAGGGGCCCACGACGTCGCCATAGCGACAGCCTGGGGCCCACGCTGCGTCAGACCAGCCCGGGCGGGAGTTACTCCTCGATGCCGGTGAGCAGGTCCTCGGAGGTCTCCATGCCCTTGCGCCAAACCGACCGGGCGATGATCTTAGTGACGTCGACCCGGTGCTTGTATTTTTCCGCCACCTGGGTGACTTCCTCAAGCAGACCGCTCGACAGAGTCGTCGGGTTCAGCCCGAGAGCAAGGAACTGGTCATTGCGTACGACCAGATCGTTCTCGTCGGCTTCCCGGCGCGGGTTGGGGAGGTTGGCGATCTCAACGCCGGTGATCTCGCTGACCATCTTGGCCAGGTCGGCGACCCGGTGTACCTCGGTGATCTGATTGAGCACCATTGGCAGCGAGCCGGACTGCGGCGGGTTGGTGATCGCGATCTCGATGCACCTAACCGTGTCCCTGATGTGGATGAACGCGCGGGTCTGGCCGCCGCTGCCGTGCACAGTCAGCGGGTGCCCGATCGCCGCTTGCATCAGGAACCTATTCAGCACGGTGCCGTAGTCGCCGTCGTAGTCGAACCGGTTGATCAGCCGCTCGTCCTTGCCGGTCTGGCCGGTCTGCGTGCCCCAGACGATGCCCTGGTGGAGGTCGGTGATCCGCAAGCCGTCGTTCTTGGCGTAGAACGCGAACATCAGCTGGTCCAGCGTCTTAGTCATGTGGTAGACCGACCCGGGGTTGGCCGGGTGCAGTATCTCGCGCTCGAGGTCGCCGTCCGGGGTTGGAACCTTAACAGTCAGGTAGCCCTCGGGAATCGGCGCGCTACCCGACCACCCGTAACCGTAGACGCCCATCGTGCCGAGGTGGGCGAGCGCGGCGTTGCAGCCCGTGGAGACCAAGGCGACGAGCAGGTTGTGGGTAGCCCGGACGTTGTTGTCGACCGTGTAGCGTTTGGCGTTCACCGAACGCATCGAATAGGGCGCGGCGCGCTGCTCGGCGAAGTGAACGATCGCCTCGGGCTGGATTTCTTCGATGACCCTGACCAGCCGGTCGAACTCGGTCGCCAGGTTCAGGTTGATGAAACCGACCTTGCGGCCCGAGACCTCGTCCCAGACGCGCACTCGCTCGCCGATCGGCCGTATGGGCGTGAGCGACTGCACCTCTAGCTCGTTGTCGATGTTCCGACGGCTGAGGTTGTCCAAGATGGTGACGTCGTGACCGCGGTCCGACAGGTATAGCGAAGTCGGCCAGCCACAGAATCCGTCGCCGCCAAGAACCAGAACGCGCATTCCAACTCCCGTTTACGTTGCGCTGGTGCGTGGAAAGCCCCGCGGCCCTCACCACAGGGCTGGGAGCCAGTCAGACTATCTCATATCGGACCATGGCGTCCCGGTGCGCCGATATTCTACCCGCCACTAGACTGCCACGACCCGATCTGCCCGACCAGGCCCGGATGACTCGACGTGGTGCAACCAGTCAAGAACCTCCTGCGGAGCGAGCTCGGCGGCTCGTTCGTAGTAGTGTGCCATCTCATCCTCGGTGAGGATCTCGCCAGCCGCGCCCGACCGGCCTCGCCGGAAGAAGGCGGCCGGATCCTTGAGTACGCCAGCCGCATTCGGTGCCTGCTTCGCCGCATCCGCCCGCATCTGCTCGAATGTCGCCGCGTGCACCAGACTCGCCCAGAGTTCGTCAGGTACGCCGATATCAAGCAGGTCAGCCAGCCGGCGCATCTGGTACTCAAGATCGGCTTGCAGCTCGTCATAGTGCATGAGCAAGACCGTCGGGCCGCCTAGGCCAGGATCGACGCTACGAAGCCACGCGTCCGATATGTGCCACATCACGCCGGGCAGGCTGTCTGGTTGCTCCACCGGCGAGCCGTCTCGATCCACCCAATCCAAGAGCCAGTCGTGCACCAGCGGACGTGGCGGACGGTCAGGGCGAGGCTGATCGGGCACGGCACCGGTCAGCTCCGCCAGGCGGCTACGGTTGATGTTGTTGCCCTGGTGGTAAAGCGAGACGGCCACGTCGAGCGGGTGACGACCGACCACGATGTAGCTCGCCAGAGGGCTGAGCGGGATCCCGTCGAGCGGCGTGTGCGTCTTGATGAAACGCCGGTGCCGCTGGCTCTCAAGCCTGGCGAAGATCTCTTCGCGGGGGTTAACCAGCCAGTCAAGCCACGGTGACAGCCGACCCAGCGGAGCCGGCAACTCGGGGGTCTGAAAAATGAGCAAGGCGCAGATCATCTGCATCCACGTCGTTCCGCTCTTGGAGCGAGTGCTGATTACGATATCGCCTGGCCGGAAGGTGAATCCTTCCCACCGGGCGCTGTCTTCGTCTGCCGATTTGTACCGCACAGGTTCGCCAGCCACCCCAGTATTCTACCCGCCGCATCAGGCGCTACGCCGATTGCCCTTGAGATCTACCGCCGATGACAATGACTTGTTAAACTGCGGCCAATGAAAGTGCCATAGCCGGGAAGCAATTGGGGCCAAGGGCAATTGGGGTCGGGGCAATTGGATTTCCAGTAGCAGCATCCTGACGATTTCACGCGTTAAGTGCACGGGGGGTGCGTAGCGGATGAGGCGTCTTCGAATGGTCGCCCTTGTCGCGGTATTCAGTGGCTGGATTTGGGCGGCGGCAGGTGGCTACTCGGAGGCCGCGATCCCCGCAGCGGGCGGTCAGGGTCAAGTCATCGACGTGCCGTGCGGTAAGGCGCTGTCGACGCTCAACCCGACGGCCGGGACAACGCTCGCGCTGGAGCGCGGCTGCAACTACGCCGGTCCGCTCTCGATCAGCACGGACAACGTCACGGTCACCGCCTATAGCTCAGGCAGCGCTCCTGTCATCACGCTGAGGCAGGACGGCGCCACGGTCGACATCAGCGCATCGGGCGACATAGTCGAGAACCTGTCGCTAGTCGGCGCGGCGCCCGGCACGTGGAAGTGCGGCGGCCAGAGCACTCCCGCTGGCCACGTGGATGGCATCGACATCGAGCCTGGAGCGCGCAGCACCCTAGTGACCAGTGTGTCAGCCACCGGGTTTTACGCGGGCGTCTATGTCAAAGCCGGCGCGACGGGAAGCGTCATCGAGAATTCGACATTCACGAACAATAACATGCTTGACACCAACAATGCCTCGGGCTCAGCCGGTGCTTTTGGCCTACTGCTGTGGGGTAGCTACAACACGATCAGCAACAATACGATCAGCGGGAGCCAGGCTTGCTCTATCGCGTACGGATATGACGGATCCGCCGTAGAAGTCTACGGTGGCTCCTACAACATCATCGAGGGCAATCAGGCCCACAGCAACAATGCGTTCACCGAACTGGGCAGTTACCAGGGCGCAACCGCCACGTCGAATTCCTTCCGGCGCAACACCGTGACCGACGGGCCGGTCAGCCACGGCACGACATTCCTGGTCACCCGGGGCTCGCTCGATCCCAACGGTCCCGTCTACAACACAACAGCCACCAGCAACACGGTCACTCTCACCAAGCCAGGCGACGACGGCGTGGCCACCTACGCGTGGGAGCCAGGCGACGGGACGCTGCTGACGCTGACCGGCAACTACCTCAACCTTCGCTCCAACCAGGCCCTGTACGAGGACGGCGGCTACGTTAACGGCGGCGGCAACACGTTCATCGGAACCTGCAACCCCTCATCCGACTGCTGACGTAGGCTGCGGGCAGCACGAAGGAGCTTAGTGAATGGATTGGAAACTCGAGGTCGTGGTCTTGCCGGTTTCTGACATGGACCGCGCCAAGGCCTTCTACGGCGAGAAGGTCGGCTTCAACGTTGACGTTGACCATCGAGCCGGCGAGGACTTCCGTGTCATCCAACTGACCCCGCCCGGGTCGGCCTGCTCGATCACGCTCATGCGGAACGAGGAGGCGGCCGGGTCGGTGCAAGGCCTGCATCTGACCGTGTCCGACATCGAGGCCGCCCACGCCGAGCTAACCGATCGCGGTGCCAGCATCAGCGAGTTCTTCCACTTCACGGCCGGCGGCCAGGTATCCGGCCTAGACCCGCAGCGCGCCAGCTTCGGCTCGTTCTTCTCCTTCGGCGACCCCGACGGCAACGGCTGGCTGGTCCAGGAAGTGAACCGCTCCGCCGCGCCTTCGTCAACCTGACAACGCCGACAACTCCCCGATCACAACCGGTTTCGGTGTGGACCCGCCGGGCCCGGCGGGGTAGGTCGACGCCGGGACGGGTTAGTCACTTTGGCCTCGATAGGCTCGGCTGGTCACCGTCACCCGGGAGTTCCCTTGGTAGTGCCACTGGCAGCTCGCGTCGTCGCGGCCGTCGTGGGCGGGCTGCTCGTGATCACCGCCGCGAGCAGCGTGATCGGAACGATCATCGTGCCGAGGGCGGTAGGCAGCTTGCTGACCAAGTGGGTCGACCGGCTAGTGAACGGGGCCTTCCGGGCTACGGTCGCGCCGATAGCCAGCTACAAGCGGCGGGACCGGGTGCTCGCGGCGCAGGCGCCCACGATCTTGCTCGTTCAGCTTGCCGCCTGGCTGACGATATTCTTCCTCGGCTACACGCTGCTTCTGTGGCCGATCTTGCCCGGCGGTATCACGAAGGCGTTCGTCACGGCCGGTCCGGCACTCTGGGAGATCGGGTCCGCCGAGGTCACCGGCGCACCAGCGCGCACGATCTTGGACATCGCCTCGCTCACCGGCATCGTGACGATCACCCTGCAGATCGCGTACCTGCCGACCTTGTACTCCGCCTTCAATCGCCGGGAGACCGAGGTCGCCTTGCTCAACGCACGCGCCGGGGTTCCATCGTGGGGTCCTGAACTGCTCGCACGCACTCACTACGCGCTCGGCTCAGGTAGTTCGACGGTGAACACGTTGCCTGACCTCTACGCGCAATGGGAGCGATTCGCCGCCGACGTGGCCGAAAGCCACACGACCTACCTGCCGCTAGTCCGATTCCGGTCACCACGACCACTGTCCTCGTGGGTGATCGCGTTGCTCGCCGTGCTCGATTCCGCCGCGCTCTACCTGGTGCTTGCCCCGGCGGCGGCGCCGACCGTGCCTGCCCGGCTCTGCCTGCGCAGCGGGTTCGAGTGCTTTCGCGAGATCGCCCGGGCGATGAACCTGCACGTGCCCGACTCACCGGACCCCGCGAACGGGATCACACTGGGGTACGAGGATTTCCTGCGGGGCGTCGCCAACTTGCGGAAGGTCGACTTCCCGATCGAACGCGATCCGACGCAGGCGTGGCCGGAGTTCGTTGGATGGCGGGTGAACTACGAAGCCACGGCCTACGCGCTCGCGAAGGCGATCGACGCCGTGCCCGCCTTGTGGTCCGGGCCTCGGCGCAACCCGCAGGAGCCGATCGCGCCGCTACGGCCTGCAGCAGGCAGGCCGCCCAAGTGAGCGCACGTCCGGCTCGCCCGGACCAATCCTCGTTTTTCTGAGTTTTGAGCAACGTTTGATCTCCTAGTCGCGTCTGAGTAGCGAAAGGGCCACGCAGCCCCTGATCCGCATGCCTTAACAGACTCCGCATGCCTTAACGGACAAAGGAGACCGAGTGAAGTTTTCGAAATCGCAGCTTAGGTGGGTTGCTGCGACCGCGGGACTCGCCATGGTCGCGGCACTGCCGACTGGGCTGGCGACTGCTCAGCCGGAGCAGCAGAACCCAGGGCCGACAATCAAGCTGATCGTGGCCCAGAAGAACATCAAGGCGCCGCAGTTCGGCAAGTTCGTATTCTTGGACCCTGGCGTTTACGTCGCGGCCTTCGGATCCAAGCTCGAATTCCAGGTCCAGCGAGCCGGATACTCCAAGCCGCTGACGATCACCGAGATCACGCATCCCCGCGCCGGCGAGACGATCATGCGGCGGCTGCCGTCGTGGGTCATCAACGGCTGGAATGGCCTGGCCCGCTTCGTGCGCATGACCGTGCAAGACAGCCACGGCAAGGTCGTCGCGTCGCGCATCTCCGGGTTCTGCCCGAACGGCAATCCGCAGAAAACGAACCCCAATAGCCCGGCGAACTCGCCGTTCCCACAGGTGTGCTCCTCGGACCCGTTCGAGCTTGGCATGGTCCTCGGGTTGCAGCGCGGCTGGGCCGCTGACCCGATCGGCGGCGGCTTCGGAGGCGTCAACCTCAAACTCAAGCTCGGCAACTACAAGGTCACGGTCAACATCTTGCGCGGCTGGCGCAAGATACTCGGTGTCAAACTGGCCGACGCCAAGGCGGTCGTGCACGTCCGCGTGGTGAAGGGCTCAAACAACTGCTTCCCGTTCTGCTTCAACCGCCGCGCCAAGCACATCAAGGCACTGCCCGAACTGCCTGCCGTGCCGATCATGAAGACTCCGCCTAAGGCCGATCTGCCTGACCTTTCTCCGCTGCCTTCGTGGGGCATCAACGTGAGCAACTTCAAGATCAAGCACCACCCGGCCGTTGCCTATCTTGACTTCGGCGCGACCGTCTGGAGCGGCGGGAACGCCAGGCTCGATGTCGAAGGCTTCAGGAATAACGGCTCGGCGTCGATGCAGGCCTACCAGTACTTCTGGCACAACGGCCGGGCCGTCGGCCGCGCCAGGGTCGGAACGATGGGCTTCTCCCAGTACAACAGCTGGCACTTCCAGCAGTTCGCGCAGTACCGGCTGCTGAACTCGAGTAAGTCCCTGGTGTTCCGCAGCCAGAAGGTCGGCTTCTGCATCGCGCCCACCGACCCGGTCAACCTGGTGCTGCCACGAGCGACGTGGGTGCCGTCGTTCACCGGCCTGCAGGGCGCGTGCGGTTCACCGAGCGCGCTGTGGGTGCAAGAAATGCTGCCGCTCGGCTGGGGCGACACGTACTTCCAGTTCATCCCGAACCAGTCCTTCAACATCACGCACCTCAAGAACGGTACGTATTACATCGAGATCATCGCCAACCCTGAGCACCTGCTCCACGAAACGAATACCCACAACGACATCTCGCTCCGCCGGGTCATCATCGGCGGCAAGGCTGGTCACCGGACCGTGCGGGTTCCGGCCCTGAACGGCATCGACCCAGAGCGCTGACCCGCCGGCCCGACAAGCGGCAATCCGATATGCGATACTCCGATATGCGATATCCCTAAATCGGATTATCGCATATCGGAGTATACAAATAAGGAGTACCAGGGTCAGTCTCGTCCGGCCCGGGTCGCGTAAGCGACTACCTCCGGCCGCAGTTGATCTTGCCGGTGCGGGCTGCGCTAACCGCAACGTCGTCCCCGAGTTGCTGCTGGCTCCCGTTCTGAACCGCAACGTCGGCCCGCTGTTGTCGTTGCAGCGACAGCTCAGGGAGCATCGTTGCGGTCAGATCCCGTCGCGAGCAGCAACGCTGGGACGACGTTGCAGTCACTGACTGCCGCGAGAGCCGCATCCTCGCGGGGTTGCTGCAGCCCGGTGTCCAGGTCCGAACCCGAGCGAGAGGCTGGCCGGGCATTCCGGGCAATCACCCCGTACCGGAGTCCCGCGATAGCCGCACCGAACATGCGGCGGAAGACCGGGTTCGCTTGACTGACTTGCACGCTCACGCGCGTCCGGCCAGGCAGAGGCTTGATCGGCGGGCGTGCGACCGCTGCTGGTGCTCCCCGGCGACACCCGCCGATATCGCCGGCGCCCGTTGCGCGGCCGGAACCATGCCGCCGTAGCTGAGCAACTCGTTCTGGCAGCCACGGCAGGTGCCCACGTGCACAGTCGCGGCGGTGAGCTGCCACTGCATGACCTGAGCGAGGCCGCCCCGCGGACAGCCGTAGACATGGCCGTCCTGATCGCGACCGTCCGGGTCCTGGTCACGCCGGGCCGAACGGACCTCAAAGGAAGTCGCCGGCTCCAAATGACCGGCTGCGTCGGCGTTGTCATGCCACAACCTGGCTTCGCTGAGCAGGTGCGGCTGGGTGCGCGAGAGCCGGTCGAGCACCTTGGCCAGTTCAAGCGAGGCGTCGGAAAAGTCCCTGGCGGCAGCCATCCGGTACCAGCGGGCCGCCTCGACCAGGTCTCCCTCATCGCGGTACTTGCCGGCAAGCTGGTAGGCCGCCTGCTCAAGCTCGGCGGAGTCAAGTTCGGCTTGGCGTCTTAGCTCAGCCAGCCCCGTCAGCGAGCGCTCGCGCTGTTCGAGCCGTCGCAGCCGCCGGTTGAGGTCACCGGCCGACATCACGCCGATCGTCGCACCGGCCGCGTGCAGGTCGTCCCGCGTCACCGCGACGGCACCAGCACCGGCCACACCAGCACCGGCCGCACCAGCACCGGCGGCCGGGCCCTCGCCTTCCCATCGCGCCAAGCTCGCCGTGCCCCGATCGAGTTGCGCCTGGGCGGCGCCAACGCAAATGCCGAGCATCTTCGCGACCTCGGCGATCGAGTAGCCGACCAGGTAATGCAAGCCGACCGCCTCGGCCTGACGGCGCGGCAACGACCGGATGGCGGCGATCACGTCGAGGTGGTCATAGACCCAGCCATCGGAATTCGCCGTGATCAGCAGGTCGCTAACGGCAAGGCCAGCCCGTGCCGACCGCGGCCGGCACGGGCTGCCCGCCCGCGCCTCCAATCGCCTGAGTTCACGCGTCGCCGCCTCGAACAACCAGCGGTCCGGTTGCCCGGCCGTCAGTAAGTTGTCCCACCGGCCGCGCGCGGCGAGCATGCACTCCTGCGCGATCTCCGCCGCCCACCCGCTGTCATGCGCCTGGCCAACCAGGTAGCGCTCGAGGACCGGCAGGTACTGGCGACAGAAAGCGTCGAACGAGTCGGTCTGGCTAACCGGCCGCGGTCCGTTGTTCGGGCTAAGCGATTCCCGCAAGCTCACGCCTGCCTCCATGTGCTGATGGGCTTGGCCGCTGACGGCCTAGAAGTGGCAGAAAGGTTGGCAGTACGCCGGTGACTTCCGCGTGACAACTCCAGTAACACGCCTGTGACCGCGCGACGTCACAGGCGCTGACCACCGCAAAGGGCATATCGTCGAGGAATGGGCGAGTCAGGAAGCCCGCGTCAACGCGAGCCCAGCGACCACGGCGACGGCGACGGCGACGGCGATCTCCTCCAGTTCGGCGGCCTTCCGGTTCGATGGCCGTTCCGGCGAATAAGCCTGCCTTGGCTGCCGCGTAACCAGCAGCCAGCCAAGATCGCGCTGGCCATGCTGGCGATCGGCCTGCTGATCGGGTTTTTCGGCGGCCGACTCACAACCCACCAAGCCGGGGAGAAGGCAAGGTCGGGCGGTCCGACCAGCACGCCTGCCATCGTTCCGCGGTTCGCCACGACCGCGATCGCAATGACCGGCGCCCGCTGTGCCGTGCAGATCGGCCCGAACCTTCAGCTCGGGGTCGAGATCATGAACGAGACGGGCAAACCGGTAAGGCTCGGCGCGATTAACCCGATGTTCCCGCTCGGCGGACTGCGCGCGATCTCCAGTGGCATCGGGACGTGCGGCGCGTTGCCGACGATCGACGTCGCCGGGTCAGCCTCGCTCTCGCCGGGCGACACCGAGTGGATCCACACCACGGTCGCCGTGCGGGAGTCCTGTCCTGAGCCGCTGCCGGTCTGGTTCAGGGTCGGCTACGACAGCGCCGGACGGTCAGCCGACGCAGTGCTAGCGAGCTTTCCCGACCTCGGACCGGTGCGCTTCAAGCGCTGCGCTCACCTCGATTCACATTCTTCGTCGGCTAGCGTCGTGTCTGTCGATCCGGCCAGCGGTCGTTCGTATAGGGGGTAAAGAAGCGAGATCGCGCGAACTAGGGAGGCCGACAATGCAGCAGTACCTGCTCAACGTCTACCAGCCAGACGGGGACCCGCCGCCGCCCGAGGTGCTCGGTCCGATCATGGCCGAGCTTGGGAAGTGGCGGCAGGAACTCAAGGACGCGGGGTCGTGGGTCTTCACGACTGGCCTGCATGCGCCGCACACGGCGACCGTGCTGCGGCCAACCGACGGAGACGTGCTCACGATCGACGGCCCGTTTACCGAGGGCAAGGAGCACATTGGCGGGTTCACCATCATCTCGGCAGCCGATCTGGACGAGGCGCTCGGCTGGGGCCGCCGGCTGGCGGAGATCACTACGTTGCCGATCGAAGTACGGCCACTGGCCGATCTCCCCGCAGGCTGACCAGGCATGTCAGCCGAAGGCGGCGGGCAGGCCGGGCGGACTGCTCCCGGCCTGCCCGGCCTGCCCGGCCTGCCCGGCCCGCCCGGCCTGCCCGGCCCGCCCGGCCCGCCCGGCCTACCCGGCCTACCCGGCCTGCCCGCCACTGACATAGAGCGCGTCTTCCGCCAGGAGTACGGCCGGGCCGTCGCCGTCCTGGTCAGGTACTTCGGCGACATCGACATCGCCGAAGAGGCGGTGCAGGACGCGTTCGCGACGGCTGTGCAGCGCTGGCCCGAATCCGGCGTTCCGCCGAGCCCGGCTGGCTGGATAATCACCACCGCCAGGAACCGGGCCATCGACCGGCTTCGCCGCGACGCGTCGCGAGATGAGCGGCAGGCGCAGGCAGCCCTGCTGAACACACCGGATGAGCCGAGCGAGGAGGGTGCCGTGCGCGATGACCGGCTTCGACTGATCTTCACGTGCTGCCACCCGGCGCTGGCGACATCAGCGCAGGTCGCGCTGACGCTGCGGCTACTCGGCGGGCTCACCACGTCGGAGATCGCGAGCGCGTTCCTGGTGTCAGAACCGACGATGGCGCAGCGACTCGTGCGCGCGAAGAGCAAGATCCGCGACGCCAGAATTCCCTACAAGATTCCAAGTGACAGCGACCTGCCCGACCGGCTCAAGCCCGTGCTGGCCGTCTGCTACCTGATCTTCAACGAGGGCTACGCGGCGTCGGGCGGCGAAGGGCTGATCCGCCAGGACTTGTGCGCCGAGGCGATCCGGCTTGGCCGACTGCTCGCCGACCTGATGCCGGACGAGCCCGAGGTCGCCGGGTTGCTGGCGCTGATGCTGTTGATCGATGCCCGCAAGCCAGCCAGGACCGGCCCAGACGGCACCTTGGTCCGGCTGGCTGACCAGGACAGAAACCGGTGGGATCGCACGCTGATCGCGGAGGGCCAGGACATCGTCCGCCGTTGCCTGCGCCGGGGCCAGCCGGGCCCGTATCAGATCCAGGCCGCGATCAACGCGGTGCACGCCGACGCGGCGACCGCCGGCGACACGGACTGGGATCAGGTCCTGCTGCTGTATGACCAGCTATGGCAGGTCGCGCCCAGCCCGGTAGTCGCACTGAACCGCGCGGTCGCCGTCGCGGAGGTTGCCGGACCGGAGCAAGCCCTCGCCATCGTCGAAGGCCTGGGACTCGACTCGTACTACCTGTTCCACGCCATCCGAGCCGACCTGCTTCGCCGGACCGGCGCCGATGCCAAGGCGATGCGGAGCTACGACACCGCGATCGACCTGACCGGCAACGCGGCCGAACGCGACTTCCTGCGGCGCCGCCGAGCCGAACTCAGCCCCCGCTGACCAGAGGCGCATTCGGCAACAGCGAAGTTCCGCATTCATGCGGGGATAGCCCCGAAAGATGCGATGCATCCCCGAATTCATACCCGATTTCCCGGATGAATCCCCGAATCCATCGCACCGGCCGGGTGCCTGCGCGCGATGAATCCCCGAATCCATCGCACCGGCCGGGTGCCTGCGCCATGAATCCCCGATATCCGATAGTCCGATTTGGGATTATCGGATATCGGGGTTATCCCGTGGCGGGTAGGCCACAGCATCGACGCCTCTGGCGGCGAGTTCGGCTTCGACGTCGGCGGCTAGAAAGGCTTCGGCCCGGTCGTCGCGCCGCAGCGCGGCGTCTAGGTGGCCGAGCGTCAGCCCGCAGGCGAACTGGTGAGCTTGTTCGCCAGAACACAGCTCGGAGATCGGACGCATCGCCCCGGGAATCCAGGATGCGGCACCTGGCAGCGTCAACGCGCGCAGTGCCTCGTGCGAGCCTTCGACGTCGTCGACGAAGTGCTGGTGATCGGCCCGGCGCAAGATGAACATCCGCTTCGTCGCCGGCGTGCGCTCAAATAGCTCGATCACGCCCTCGGGCGGTATCGACACGTCGTTCTCCGCCGCCAGGTACAGCGTCGGTATGTCGCGGCCCCAAGCGAACGCCAGCTCAAGCGGCAGTATCCCCGGCCGGGGGTTCGAGTTGCCGCCGGGCACGAACGCGGCCACCGCGCCCACCCTGGGCTCGACGTCCGGGGTCGCCAGCGCGGTCCAGCCGCCGAAGCTGTGCCCGACCAGCCCGATCAAGGCGTCGTCGATGGCGATGTCGGCCGTTGCCCGCTCAGAGCCGCCGAGCAGGTGGCCGAGCAAGAATCGCACGTCCGGGACCCGGCTGGCGATGATCGCCTGAACCCGCGCAATTCTTTCCTCTGATGTTTCGCTTGGCTGGGCGGCAAGCTCGGGCGCGATCACCTCGGAGTGATCCATCGCCGCGACGACATAGCCGTGGCTGGCCAGGTGCATGCCCAGGAAGCTCGACGCGGTCCGGCTTCCGCCGCTGTAGTGCGAGAACACGATCAGCGGGCCTGACTCACCGGTACTGGCCCGACCCATCGGCTGGGGGTGCCAGACCTCGCAAGGAAACAGCCGGCCCCTGGCCACGTCCTTCGCCTCGAAGCTGCGCACGCCGACGACGTGCGGTCCGGCGCCGAACGGATCGTACCCACCGCCATCCACGCCGCCAGCGTAACGGCGGGCGGGTAGCGTTGGCAGCGCCATGAGAGGACTTCACGTCACCTTGCTCGTCACCCTAACCGGCCGTGATCGGCCCGGCGTTACGTCGCGGCTGTTCTCCGAGCTTGCCGCGCACGAGCTGACAGTGCTCGACGTCGAACAGGTCGTAATTCGAGGCCGGCTGATCCTCGGCGTGCTGCTGGCCTGCGGCGAGGCACCCGACCTCACGGCGATCCACCGGCAGGTCACGGCGTTGGCCGCAGACCTGGCGATGGAGGCCGAGATCACCATGGGCTCGGGCGAACAGATGCCGCGGCTGCGCGGCCGACTGCACGTCACCGTGCTCGGCAGCCCGCTCACGCCGCCGGTGATCGCGGCGATCGCCGGCCGGATCGCGGCGAGCGGCGCGAACATCGACCGGATCGGGCGGCTGGCCAGGCGGCCGGTGACCTGCATCGAATTCGATGTGTCCGGCGCGGATCTGGACGGGCTGCGGACCGCGCTGGCGAGGGAGTCGGCCGCGCTGGGCGTGGACGTCGCCGTCCAGCGCGGCGGCCTGCACCGACGGGCGATGCGGCTGGTCGTCATGGACGTCGACTCGACGCTGCTGACCGGAGAGGTCGTCGACCTGCTGGCGGAACGGGCGGGCGCGGCCGCCGAGTGCGCGGCTCTGACCGAGGCGGCGATGCGCGGCGACATCGACTTCGAAGCCTCGCTGCACCGGCGGGTGGCGTTGCTGGCGGGCTTGGACATCTCGGTGCTCGCCGATCTGCCCGGCCAGCTTTGCCTCGCCCCGGGCGCGCGAACTCTGGTCAGGACGCTGAACCGGCTCGGCTACCGGTGCGGGGTGGTCAGCGGCGGGTTCACCCAGGTGACCGACTGGCTGACGGGCGAGCTTGGGCTGGACTACGCGGCGGCGAACACCCTGGAAATCACCGACGGCAAGCTGACCGGCCGACTGAGTGGCGAGCTGATCGACCGACCCGGCAAGGAGCGGATGCTCAGGCAATTCGCTGCTGAGGCCGGGGTTCCGCTCAGCCAGACCGTCGCTGTCGGTGACGGGGCCAACGACATCGACATGATCGCCGCCGCCGGGCTCGGGATCGCCTTCAACGCCAAGCCAGCGGTGCGGAGCGCCGCGGACACGTCAGTGAGCGTTCCGCATCTGGATGCGATCTTGTACCTGCTCGGCATTTCGGGCGACGACGTGGAGGCGGCCGAGGCGGCCGACGCTGCGCTCGCGGCCGGCGCTGCGCTCGCGGCCGACGCCGAGGATGTCGGCGGCGAGCGGGCCTCCTCAGCCCGCGTCGGCGTCGTCGGGTGACTGCCGGCTTGAGCGCCGCTGCTCGTAAAGCGCGGCGATGTCCGCAGGCGGACCGAGATGCCGCAGCTTGTCCCTGCTAATGACCGACCGTATGGCCGTGGTGACCGCTGACAGGTAGGCCTTCGGCGAGTCGGGCTCATCCGAGCCGCTGACCACGCGGTGGTACCGCAGGAACGCTTCCTGCACGATGTCCTCGGCCTCGGTTACGCTGCCGACCATCCGATAGGCGATCGAGAACATCAGCGGCCGCAAGTCCGCGTAGGCCTCGGCTGTGCTCACGGTGCCGCGGCCAGCACTGCGAAGCCGTCGCGCCAGCTTGACCACTGCGGTTGCCAGCCAAGTTCGCGCTTGGCCTTGGCGTTCGACGAACCGCGGATCTGAGTCATCATCGAGATGCCAACATCGCCGACGACGAGCCGCCCGAGCCAGACCGGCACGTGCCGCGGCGACTTGGCGCCGAAGATCGCCGCGGCCGCGGGCACCCACTTAAAGACCGGGGCCGGCTCGTCGTCAACAATGTTGTAGACCCCGGTGGCGCCGCTTCGCACAGCGGCGACTGTAGCCGCGGCCGCGTCTTGTATGTGGAGGAAAGACCACACGCCCGAACCGTCGCCGACTATAGGGAACCGCCGTTTCCTGATCATCGTGACGACCTGGTCGGTGGTTCCGGGTCCGTACAGGCTGCCGTAGCGCAGTGCGATGCCGGTGATCCCGGCCGCGTGGGTCACCGCGTCTTCGAGGTAGCGGATCGCCTTCATCGATGCGCGCTGGTTAGCCGGCGGGTCGGGGTCGAGCGGGTCGTCCTCGGTCTTGACCGGCCCGCCTGTCCTGGCGTTCGGCCAGCCCGCGTAGCTCTGCGCGATCACCCGGCCGACGCTGGCCGCGGCCGCCGCCGCGAGCAGGTGATCAAGGCCCTTGGTGCGCAGTTCGTTGGTAACCGCGAACGACCGGTCGAAGTTGCGCAAGCCGAACGATGGCGGTATCGCGGTCATCTCGTGGATGATCACCTCGGGTTCGGCCTTGGCGACCGCTTCGCCGACCGCCAGCGCGTCGAGGCCATCGACGACGACCGGGGTCGCACCAGCGGCGCTGAGCGAGGCGGTGTTGCGCGGGTTCCGCGTCGTCGCCGTGACCTGGTGACCAGCCGCGACCAGCGCCGGCACAAGCTGCTTGCCGATCGCGCCGCTGGCTCCCGCTACTAGCACTCGCATGGTGTTACTCCTGCCCTCCTCGCGGACGTCGATCCCTGAGAGCGGACGTCGATCCCTGAGAGCGGACGTCGATCCCTGAGAGCGGACGTCGATCCCTGAGAGCGGACGTCGATCCCTGAGACGAGCCACCACCCCAGTCCGTGACTTCGGCGGGAGCTGGCCCCCCTCCGGCCGCCGCTGTCGGGCCGCCGCTGTCGGGCCGCCGCTGTCGGGCCGCCGCTGTCGGGCTAGGTGCCGCGATCTGGCTGGCCTGTGCGATGGATGCCCGAATTCACACCCGGTTTCCCGGATGAATTGCCGGATCCATCGCGAGGGCGGGCTGCGTGGTGAGGTGGACTGCGGGATCCACCTCGTCAGCAGCCAGACCGCGCCAGGTGGATGCGCGAATTCACCCTCGAAAACGAGGGTGAATTCGCTAATCCACCTGTCCCTTGGCGTTTGACGTAGGCCAGTTACCGCAACGACGGGACAATCTGGCGGTCTTGGCCGCCTGGCAGCCACGCCAGGAAACGCGGCAGGTACCAAGCTCGTTCGCCGAGCAAGGCGAGGGCGGCTGGCAGCAGGATGCCGCGCACAATCGTGGCGTCGATCAGCACGGCGGCGGCGAGGCCGACGCCGAGAATCTGCGTCTGGATGTTCGACAAGCTGGCCAGGATCGAGAACACCGCGACCATGATCACCGCCGCGCTGGTGACGACGCCCGCGCTGGTGGAGATGCCGCCGACGACCGCCTGCCTAGTGGTCTGCCCGGCCGCGCGCAGTTCGGAGATCCGGCTCAGGATGAATACGTGGTAATCCATGCTCAGCCCGAACAGGAATACGAACATGAACAGCGGTATCCACGGCACGATTGCCCCGTAGCCGGTGTAGCCGAGCACGCCCTGCAGCCGGCCGTCTTGGAAGACGAACGTGATCAGGCCGTACGCGGCCGCCACTGACAGCAGGTTGAGGCCAACCGACAGGATCGAAATCGGCACCGACCGGAACGCGATCAGCAACAGCGCGAACGCGAGCAGCGCGACGACCGCGAGCACGATCGGCGTACGGGAGTCCAGCGAGGCGATGTCGTCGTAGTTACTGGCCGTATCGCCATTGACCGCGTAGCTGAGGCCAGCGACCTTGCCGAGCGTGGCCGGTAGCACGCGGTCGCGCAGCGTCAGCAGCGCGGAGTCAGAGACGTGGTCGGTGCCGTCACCTGCCAGCGGAACATCGATGACCAGGCCGCGTCCGTGCGCTACGTAACTTGCCGTGACCGGCCCGCGGATCTGACCGTTCGCTGACGCATCATGCCGGATACCAGCGACGGCATCGCGCACGGCCGGGCTAGCCAGGTCACGGCCAGTGACAACCACCTGGGCCGGCGACGGCGACTGGGGGAACGCCCGCTGGATCGCGTCGAGCGTGCGGATCACTGGCAGCTGGCTCGGGAAGCCGCTGTTCGGCGGGTTGGCCAGGCGCATGCCGAGGGCCGGCAGCGCCAGCACGATCAGGGCGATCGCGGCGACGCCGCCCCAGGCGGCTGGCCTGCGCATAACCTGGCCGACGACGACGGCCCACATCCTGGACGGTTTGGACGCGGTGCGCCTGCGGCCGAGGAACGGAATGCGGCCCCGGTCCGCCCAGCGGCCCAGCCAGGAGAGCAGCGCAGGCAAGACGGTCAGCGAGCCGACGACGGTCACACCGACCACCGCGATCGTGCCGATCGCCATACCGGTGAACACGTCGTAGCCGGTCAAGAACAGCCCGGCGAGCGCGATCATCACGGTGAGGCCGGAGATCAGGATGGCCCTTCCTGACGTCGCGGACGCGATCCTGAGCGCCTCACCCGCCGCCCGGCCGCGGGCACGCTCCTCGCGTTCTCTGCGCAAGTAGAACAACGAGTAGTCAACGCCGACCGCCATGCCGATGATCAGGATGACCTCGGACGTGCTCTGCCCGACCGGCAGCCACTTGCCGATCACCGAGGCCAGCGAGATCGCACTGACCACCGCCGTGCCGGCCAGCAACAACGGGATGCCAGCCGCGATCAGCGCGCCAAACACGCACAGCAGCAGGATCAGCGTCACCGGCAGCGACGTCGACTCGGCTCTCCGGAAGTCCTGGCTGATCTGGGCGTTCGCGACCCGGTCGCCGCTCGCGTCGCCGGCCTCGCGCACTCGCACGGCTGGGCTGGCCGCCTGCACGGCCGCGATCGCTCGAAGGGCCGGCAGCACGGCGTTGTCCTCGTTCGCGCCGGTGACTTTGAAGGTCACCAGCGCGGACTTGCCGTCAGCCGAGATCAAGGTTCGATCGCCGTGGCGGCCAAGCGGCGACCGGATACTTGAAGCCGTTGACCTTGGCAACCGGTGCAGCGCAGCGACCACCTGCCTGGCTGCCTGCCGCGTCGCCGCTTCCGAAGCGACCGTGGTTTCGCCTGGTCGAGCTTGGATGAGCACAGTCTCGGCGGGAGGCGGGCCGCTCACATGCAGCCGGGCGAGGGTCCGCTCGGCCTGGCCGGCCTGGCCCGGGTCATAGGAGTTAACGTGGCTAGTGCCAATCATCTGACCAGCAACGAAGATCACTGCGACGATGAGGAGCCAGCCGAGCACGGCGGTCTTGCGGTGCCTAGTGCTCCACGCGGCGATCCGCTCGACTATCGGCCGGCTGAGGGCTAGGGCTAGGGCTAAGGTGCCCGATGCCAGGCAGTCCCGCTTCGGACAGCCCGCCTCCGGACAGCCCGCCTCCGGACAGCCCGCCTCCGGACAGCCCGCCTCCAGACGGCCCGCCTCCAGACGGCCCGCCTCCAGACGGCCTGTTTTGGGATAGTCCACGCTCGGACAGTCCGACCTCCGGCAATCCATTTTCGGATTTTCTGATTTCAGACAATCGGGATTCGGGTAGTCCGGTTTCGGGGTGTTTGGTTTTGGGCAATACTGAACTTCGCGGTTGGCGCATTGTGGCCTCTCCAAGGTGAGGTGCAGCTGACTGGGGATTGGCCCTCGCCCGTGAGCTGGCACTCGCGGGCGAGGGAATGTGCGTTATGCGGAGGGACTGCGGAGCGGACCGAGTGGCCTTGGCCCGGTCATGACGGTCTTGACCTCGGCGAGCGGATCGGCTGGCGTCCGCAGCAAGGCCTGCGCCACCCGAGCATGCAGCCGGGCCGTGGCGACGACCACATAGTTGAAGATGAGGAACCCGGCGATACCGGCAGCCGCTGCGAGCAGTGCCTTAGGCAGCGTGTCGATGAAAACCCCGACCGTCCCCGGTCCGTCCGGCCCGTGCGGGAAATAGAAGCCGAGCTGATAACCATGGAACCGGTGGCCGTTGTAGTCCGTCCATGGCGCCCAGTACCACAGTGGGAGGCTGATCCAGGAGACGAACAGGGCCCAGATCGCGACAACCGCCGTATCCAAGGCGAAGAACGGGCCGAACAGGCCTACCAGGTAGGCAAGCTCACGCCAGGTAGCCCGATTCCGCCAGCACGCCGCGACCCGGGCGACCAGCCCGTGCTGAGGCGGCGTCGAATAGCGCGCCCTGACCGGCTCGGCGAACACCAGCCGCAGCCTGAACCGCTCCGCAGTGGCACACCAATGCACAGCCGCAGCGGCGGCGATCGCGAGCGGCAAGCCCAGCAGAGTGAAAGACAGCGCGGTCACGGTGGTGACCACAGCCACCGATACCGCGAACAGTATCGCGCTAAGCGCGAGATACCCGATAAGAAACCCAACGGCTCGCCACAGGCTGGCCGAGAAAACAAGCCGCACCGGGTTCTTATGTAGCCGCAGCCGAGCCAGAGCCGTGTTGCTGCTCATCCCACATCTCGCATGAGCTGCTCGACCACGCCTATCTTGTCGGTCAAGTTGGTTAGTTCTGCACGCAGTTCTTGCTGGTTGGCGACGGCGTCCTCAGCGAGCTTCCGGTAGCTCGCCATCGCGACAGCGTCGGCGCGATGCGCCTGTAGGTTGAAGTACGCCACCACAATCACGGCGATAACCAGCCCGATCACCAGCGGAATGCCGACGCTGATGATCACCGCCGTCGGGTTAATCGAGCTGGTGCTGTGGGCCAACGCCAGCGTGGTCATTGATCGCTCGCTTCCATATCGGTCTCCTGCTCGTCTCCGGGCCGGCCGTGACCGGGGGCGGACGCCTTCCCGGCTGCCCGGACGGCCTCGGTGATCATCTCGGGGGTCAGGTGCAAATCGAACGGCACGAGCTCGAAGTACTTCATGGCCTTCCCGTCCTCGGACAATTCCAGGTGCCCGATGATGAGCCCCGCCTTCTCCAGTCGATCCAGGTGCATGTACAGCAGAGGCCGCGAGATCCCGAGCCGCCTAGCCAACTCGCTGACGTGCACAGGCCCGTCTGACAACTCGGCCACCACCCGAAGCCGCAGGGGGTTGGCCGTGGCCGTCAGCACGGCGAGCAGATCAGCTTCTGTGGTCAGCGCCAGATCCAATCTGTTGGTTCCTAGCAACACATGTAAGAAAAACATTACAGGTGAAAGTCCGACTGTCAAATCACCCAGAGCAAGGAGAGGAGGCCAACGACAGCAAGGGGCCCACGCTGCCGCCAGAGCGACAGCAAGGGGCCCACGCTGCGACGGCCAGATGCGAGGGCCAGAGAGCAAGGAGGGCCAACGACAGCAAGGGGCCCACGCTGCTGCCAGAGCGACAGCAGGGGGCCCACGCTGCGAGCTCGGCCAGAGAGCAAGGAGGGCCAACGACAGCAAGGGGCCCACGCTGCTGCCTGGGCGCGCCAGTGGCGCCAGAACCGGCGGAACCGCCCGGAGCGCCAGCACCTCCCGTTGCGCCAGCACCTCCCGTTGCGCCAGCACCGCGCGGAGCGCCGCGCCAGGCCGGTATTAGGGCGTTATGTGTGCTTCGATCGCGGCGGCTCTCGCGGCCAGCGGAGCGGCCGGGACGTCAACGATGTCGTAACCCAGCCGGGTGTACTCCTCCTCATGCAGTCGCTCGAACTTCAAGGAGTCCTCGTAACTGATCCGGCGGGCATCGGTGGGCTCGACGAAACCCAGCGGCCTGATGAAGAACACCCGCCGCTCGTAAATGCCCTGTTCGACGATCCTGGTCAGCTCAGCTGATAGCGCGGCCGACGTGGGATGGCCGACGAAGCGCGCGAGCGCCAGCGTGCATACGGGAGAGCGGTCGTAGAACGCGACCGGCTGGAGGTCGGGGTGGAAGTCGCCGTGGCGGGCGGGCGGTTCCGCGGCCTGCCTTGCCCGCTGCATTTCGATGATCTTGTCAATGAACAGCGGGTCTCGCCACGGCTCGTCGACACCGCGCGCCTGTTCAGCCGCGATCACATCGGTCGCGGCCTCGTCGACCACCGGGTAGCCGCGGTCACGCAAAACAGCCGCGATGGATGTCTTCCCCGACCCTGGGGCTCCGGTCAGGATGAAACGCCGCATTCATCGCAGCCTAGCGCTCGTCCACCTGAACCCTCCCCTCCCCGGACTGACCCTCCCCGGACTGACCCTCCCCGGACTGGCGCGACGGCGTCATCGACACCGCGCCAGTCCGACTCGACTACTGCGGGCGGAACTGGCTACTTGATGAAGCTGACCAGGGCTTGGTTGACCTGATCGGCGTGGGTCCAGGAGATGGCGTGCGGCCCTCCGACGATCACGGAAAGCTCGCAGTCCTTGATCAAGGCCGGCAGGCGCTTGCCTGTGTTCGGCAGCGGCAGTATCCGGTCCGCATCGCCTTGCACGACCAGGACCGGGACGTCGATCTTCGGCAGGTCGGCACGGAAGTCGGTCTCCCAGGTGGGAATGCAGGCGACGGTGCCGGCGGCCGATGCGCCGACGGCTATGTTCCAGGCCGCCTGGTAGGCCTGCTCGCTGACCAGCGAACCGCCGAGCAGGTCGTAGTTGTAGAAGTTGTCGAGGAAGCCCTTCAGCCAGGCCGGCCCGTCCATCTCGGCGCTGTGGATGAACCCGTCGAACAAGCCGCCCGGCAGCCCGTCCGGGTTGTTGGCGGTCTGCAGCAAGAAGGGCGGGATCGGCGATATCAGGCAGGCCTTGGCGATCCTGGCTGAGCCGTAGGCACCCAGGTAGCGGGTCACCTCGCCGGTGCCCATAGAGTGGCCGACGAGCATGGTCTCGCGCAGATCGAGCGCTTCGATCAGCGTGTTGAGATCGGCGGCGAAGGTGTCGTAGTCATAGCCAGAGGTCGGCTGACTCGACTTGCCGAACCCGCGCCGGTCGTAGGTGATTACCCGGTAACCGGTCCCGAGCAGCGCAGGAAGCTGCTTGTCCCAAGCCCGGCCACTCAGCGGGTAGCCGTGGATCATGACCACCGGCGGCCCCGATCCGTGGTCTTCGTAGTACAGCTCGATGGGCCCCGAGTTCTCCTGGCCAACCCTGATGTACGGCATCTCAGCCTCCTTCGATGCTGGCGCGACGATGGAAAACGTACGGCGCTGACGCCAGCACCCGCATCTGGCAAATGACCAGGCTGCTGACCGGCCGACGGTCGGTCAGCAGCGTCCGCGTAGGCTGAGGACAATGCGCTTTGAGCATTCGGCCGGGTTGTTCGGGCGCGAGCGCGAGGTAGCCGTTCTCCGCACTCTGATCAGCCGGCTCGGCGAGGGCGTCGGTGGCGCGCTAGTGATCAGGGGAGGCGCTGGCGCTGGCAAGTCGGCGTTGCTCTCGATGGTCGCCGGGGAGGCGAGGGCGCGGCAGATCGCGGTGCTGTCCGCGGCCGGCGTCCAGTCCGAGGTCGGCCTGACCTATGCCGGATTGCACCGTTTGCTCCATCCGGTACTGTCCCGCGCCTCCGACCTGCCGTCCCGCCAGCGCTCAGCGCTGCTGACCGCCTTTGGCCTGACGGAAGGGACCGGCGAAGACACCGCCGCGGATATGTTCTTGACCGGCCTCGCGACCCTGCAGTTGATCGGCGCCTGCGCCGCGAGCGCGCCCGTCCTGCTCTGTGTCGACGACGCGCAGCAGCTCGACCAGCCAAGCTGCGACGTGCTCGGGTTCGTCGCCGGGCGGCTGGGAGCCTTGCCCGGCGCCCTGATCGTCGCGGCCCGCGATGGCATGCGCGCTCCGCTCAGCGACGCGGGGCTCGCCGAGATTCACCTCGACGGTCTCGATGAGCGCGCCGCCCAGGCACTGCTCGATCATCTCGCTCCAGGACTAGACCGGCCTGTGAGGGACCGGCTACTCTCCGACGCCGACGGCAACCCGCTCGCGCTGGCCGAGTTGGCGACGTGCCAGCCGCCGGCCACCGCCGACCCGCCAATAGCCGCGACGATGGCCGCTCGGCCGCTCACGGACCGACTGCGGCAGGCTTTCGCCGCACAGGCGGCTGACCTGCCAGCCGGGACCCGCTGCGTCCTGCTTGTCGCCGCCGCCGACGAGCAAGCGGCGATCGGCGAGTTGCTCGGCGCCGCGTCGGTCGTCGCCGGGTCGGCGATCACCGTCGACGCGCTCGGTCCCGCCGTGGTGGCCGGGCTGATCGAAGTCGAGCGGACGAGGCTGCGGTTCCGCCACCCGCTGATGCGCCTGGCCTTGTACCAGTCCGCGACCGTCGCTGACCGGCAAGCCGCTCACACAGCGCTAGCTGACGTGCTCGTCGGCCGCCCCGATGACCGGGTCTGGCATGAGGCCGCGGCGAGCCTGGCACCGGACGAACGACTGGCCGCTGCACTCGACGCGACGGCTGCCAGGGCCCGGCGACGAGGCGCGATCGAGACAGCCACCGCCGCTACCGAACGCGCGGCCGAACTGAGCGAGACCGACGCGCAACGGGGAGTCCGGCTGCTGCGCGCCGCCGACCTGGCCTTCGATCGGGGGAATCCAGAAGACGGACCACGGCTGCTGGGCGCCGCTGAGCAGCTTGATTTGACCGCCGAGGCCAGAATCTGGCTGTCCTGGCTGCGGCAGGCGGGGACGCAAGCGGATTGGTACGCGACCGCGAACGTCGAGTCGGTCATCGGGATGGCCGACCGGATGCGAACAGGCGGCGAGCCGAGGCTGGCCACCGAGACGCTGCGCACCGCCGCGCTGCGCTGCTGGTGGGGCGACCCCGATCAGGCGACGAGGGCCGCGGTCGTGGCGGCCGCGCACCGGATACCTCGGCCGACCAACGAGCCGGCCACCCTCGCCATGCTCGCCTGCGCCGACCCGGTGCGCCAGGCAGCGGAGGTCATCAGCGCGATCCGGGGATTGACGCCCGACCCGGCCGCCCCAGCGCAGGCGTACCTGCTCGGCTCGGCGGCCAGCGCGGTGTGGGCGCAGGATGTGGCGCTGCCGTTCCTTGACGTGGCGGTCACTGGCCTGCGCCGCCAGGGTCGGCGCGGTCTGCTCACCCAAGCGCTGGTCGCCCAGGCGTGGGCGGCGGTGCACCTAGCGCGCGGTCCGGTCGCGATGGCTGCCGCCGCCGAGGCAACCCGGCTGGCCGAGGCGACCGGACAGCCAAGGTGGACGACCGGCGCCAACCTGGCGGTGGCGGCGATCGCGACGGCGCGGGGCGAATTCGACAAGGCGGAGCGGCTGACTAGCGCCGCGGAGGCGGCACTGACGACAACGGGGCCGAATCCGATGCGGGCACTCGCGTGTTTCGTGCGAGGGCGCGGCGCGGTGGCCCATCAGCGCTACGCCTACGGCGCCGGGCAGCTACGCAAGGTTCTTGACCCGGCTGACCCCGCCTACCACCCGTTCATCGGCTTCTGGGGCCTCGCCGACCTGGTGGAGGCGATGGCGCACTCGGGCCAGAACGAGGCCGCCCGCACCTATCTGGCGAGGCTCGAGTCACTCGCCGCCGAAACATCGGCGCCACTGCTGCGCGCTCAGGCCGGCTATGCGCGGCCGATGGTGGCAGGCGACGATCACGCTGAGCCGCTCTATCAGGCCGCGCTCGACCGTGAGCTGGTGAACTGGCCGTGCTTGCGCGGCCGGATGATGCTCTGGTACGGCCGGTGGCTCCGCCGTCAGCGCAGAATCGCCGAGTCGCGGACGCCGCTCAGGGACGCGGGCGACAGCTTCGTGGCGCTCGACTGCCGCGGCCTCGCCGACCACGCCCGAGCTGAGCTTCGCGCCTCGGGTGAGACGAGCCGGCCCCGTTCACCGGAGGCCTGGGATCAACTCACCCCGCAGGAACTCGAGATCGCCGGCCTGGCGGCGCAGGGAATGTCGAATCGGGAGATCGGCCAGCGGCTCTACATCTCACACCGGACTGTTGGCTACCACCTGCACAGGATCTTCCCGAAGCTCGGCATCACCTCGCGCAGCCAGTTGCACGCCACGGTGACCGCCAAGTAGCCGGTTAGAGCATGAAAAGTGCTATGGGCGTGAAATTTTTCCGGGGTGGCGAACACGCCCGCTGGCCCCAGGAGCCGATCAACAATCCGGTGCTCAACCGGCGATCCGTGCGGGCGAGCACCCCGTCGGCTTCCGCCAAGGCGCTGACGTTCGCCTCCGATGTGATCAAGGGCGGCCGGGGCGGCGCCGGCGGATCGGGCGGAAAGAAAGGCCAAGGCGGCAAAGCCGGCCCAGGCGGCGAAAACGGCGCCCTGACCGGTCACGCTTCGAATGGCGCACCCGGATCCGACGGATCAACCGGACTCAACGGACCTAAGGGCAAGAACGGCAAGGCCAGCGCCAAGGACTTCGCCGGCAAGCAAAAGAAATAGCGCCCGAAGGACTCAGACCCTGATAGAACTGGCGGGTCGCGCGCGAATCAGCCAATGAGTCGCGCGCGGCCCCCTGGGGGTGAACTGGTGCTCGCCACAATCGCGTGGAAAGCCACGGCACTCGCGGCCATTCTGGCCGCCGCGACCACTGCGGCCACCCTGGCTATCCCAGCGTCGTCGGCCTTCGCCTTCGCCTTCGCGTCCAAGGCCAAGCCCAGCGCACCGCGCGCGGTCAAGGCCGTACCCATCAACGCGGGCGCTCAGCTCACCTGGCGGCAACCGCCCATGACGGAGGCGCCAGGGTCACCGGCTACGTCATCAGGGCAACTCCGGGCGGCAAGGTAGCGAAGACTGCGAACGTCACGAGCTTTACCGTTGGCGGACTCCGCGACGGCACCTCGTACCGGTTCACCGTGACGGCGGTGAACCGGTACGGCGCTGGGCCAGCCAGCCGCCCGTCGACCGCCGTCAAGCCGCGCCGACCGACCGCGCCATCGGCGCCAAGGAACGTCACCGCATCCGCCGGGTTTTCCAGCGCGATCCTGCGATGGACGGCACCAGCTAACGACGGCGGCGCGCCGATCACCAGCTACACGATCACCGCACGGCCTGGCCACCTCACCACGACCGTGCCCGGCGACGCCCGGAACGCGCTCGTCTCCGGGCTCACCAACGGCAGGAACTACTCGCTGACGATCACCGCGGCCAACGGCGGCGGCCTCATGATGGCTCGCGGCAAGCTGGTGCTCTCGGCCACCATGCTGCTGGGAAATCCGGCCCCCGCGTTGTTCGGCATTGACCTGACGACGGACCTGCCGGACTGGACCTACACCGACGGCGAGCGGGTCGGGCCGGGCGACCACGGACGGCAGCTCGATCTGGGTGAACGAGTGCGGCAAGCTCGTCAAGCTTGACGCCGAGACCGGAGTCGCGTTCGAATCGGCGGTCAGCAGCGCCATCCCGTGCGGGCTGACGGAACTGGTCGGCGACCTGATCTGGACGATGAGATCCGGGCCGAAACCTAATCAGCGCACTGCGCTGGCGTTCAGCGCGGCCGACCTCCGGCGCAAGTCCAGGTCGGCACCGTGCCGCTGGCCACCACGACGACGATCACCTCGGTGACCGCGTCCCCGGTGTTCGGTCAGCCGATCACGGTCCACGTCCGGGTCGCCGCCGCCAAGACCGGGCGGGGCGCGTTGACGCCAGGCGGAACCGTGGTCGTGACCAACGAGGTCCGCACCTCGTGCCAGGCGAAGCTGTCCGGGGCACGCGGCGTCGCGACCGGCTCCTGCGCGCTGGTGCTGTCGGACACCGGTCCAGCCACGATCGGAGCGTTGTACCCCGGCCAGGCACCGTTCGGCGGCAGCCAGACCGCCACGACGGTCAAGATCGCTGTGGCCCGGGCGCGAACCACGACCGCGCTCAAGCTCTCCGCCGGACGCATCGCCTACGGTCACGAGCAACGCGAGCACCTCACGGTCACGGTGCACCCGCAATTCACCGGTGCGCCCACGGGCACGGTGGTGATCTCGGTCAAGGGCAAGACGATCTGCACGCTCAAGCACCTTGCCCGGCCTAGCACCTCGTCCTGCGCGCTGACCGCCAAACAACTCAAGCCAGGCACCTACTGGCTGATCGCGCACTATTCGGGTAACAACGACTTCCTCAGCTCAATGTCCGCCACGGAGGTGCTCACGGTCTTCCGGCCTCGCTGGGGAGGTCGTCGAGGCGGCGAGCGCTTCGCGGCGGCCGGTCGTGGCTGTGCGCTCCAACCAGGGTCCCCGGTCCGGCGAACGCGCACCCGCGCTGGATGCGGCAGTCCATCCGGTCAAGGTCGGCCGCCCGGTCAAGGTCGGCCGCCCGGTCAAGGTCGGCCGCCACATGCGATGGATTCGGGCATTCATACCCGGATTCCCGGCTGGATCTGGCAATCCATCGCACGGCTCGGTCCGCCTACGAGGTGGATTCCGGATTCCACCTGGTCCGGCCGCGTCTAGCCCGCCGCCACCCAGGTCAATCAGCGAAATTCACCTCGCCCAGTCCAACCGCGGCCCAGGTGGATACGCGAATTCACCTCACTCAGCCACCCCCAACGCTGGGTGGATCAGCGAATTCACCCTCGTTTTCGGGGGTTGATCCGCGAATTCACCTAACCGAATTCAACGCCCGGTTTGCGTAGGTCCGACGGCGATCCCGGATAAAACGTTGGCAAGGCCCCGTTAGGCGGCCATAATACGCGAGTGCTGATGAGCGACGCAGTGGGTAGCGCGCCGTCGCCCAAGCTCAACTGGCGTCGGCTGGCCGCCTGTGACCTGCCCGAACTGGCCGCGCTGTACGCGCGGGCCCTGGCAGCCGACGGCGGACAGCCATTCGCCGCCGATGAGTGGCTGCTGCGGCGCTGGTTCATCGAGGACGTCGAAGACTCGCGGGCCGCGCTCGCCGACGACCGCCTGGCCGGCGCCTGCGCCTGGCGCTTCGCGGGATCGGCACGCGAGCGGCACGCGGTAGTCGTCGGTCTGGTCGACCCGGAGCAGCGCCGTCGCGGTATCGGCGGACGACTGCTCGACGCTGCCCTAGACGGCGCCGGTATAGCGGCGGACGTCCGGGTGGAGACCGAATCACTCGGCCCAGGCGCCGACGCGCTGTATCGCAGCCGGGGCCTGACCTGCGTGTTCGCCGAGGACGTCATGACCCGCCCACTGGCCGGCAGCCTGCCTGAGGTGGCGGCTGGAGCCAACGTGGCGTTCACCGAGTGGAGCGATTCGGTCGCCGAGAGATTCTTCGCCGTCTACGAGTCGTCGTTCCGAGACCGGCCTGGGTTCCCTGGCTGGACCGCCGCCGAGTGGATCAGCCGGATCAGCGGCGACGACGAGTTCCGCGCCGACTGGACTCTGCTCGCATCCAGACCGGACTATCCCAAACGCGACTATCCGAAACGCGACTATCCGAAACGCGACTATCCGATTTCGGGGGATCTTGGGCGGCGTGGACAGGGCTTGTGCGGGGCGGACGTCGGGTTCGTCGTCGGGGGTGCGGGCGGCTGGCTTGTGCAGGTTGGGGTTGTGCCGGGGGCGCGGCGGCTGGCGGTGGCCAGCACGCTGATCATCGAAGTGCTTCGGCGCATGCGGGCGGGCGGCGAGACCAGGGCGGTGCTCGACGTCAACGTCAACAACCCCGGTGCCATTGCCGCTTACCTGCGGCTCGGCTTTCGCCGCACGGGCCGCCGGGCGCGGTACGAGCCGGCCCGGCTGGCGGCGCCCTGGCAGCCGCGCTGACCCTGGGCTTGGCCTGGGCTTGGCCTGGACTGGGCTGGCGGCCTGAGCATCCGCCTCGTGCCCGGTGATCGGGGAGAGGTGAGCCGGCGACTTATCATCAGTTTTCGTCGCTGATCTGACCGTTTTGACCTAATTTGCGGCGCACAAACTGATGATAAGTCATCCTAGGCGTTGACCGAGTACGGGCTTGATCTTGTTCCGGTGGGCGTTTTGCGGTGTTTATACCAACGTTAACCCGTGTTAAGACCCGGTCTCGCCTCGGTGCCCGCTGAGTTCGGGCGTGCTGCCGGTCAGGACGCGGGTGGCTCGATCCGGTAGTGGTAGCCGTGGTGATCGGTAAAGCCCATGTCGCGGTACAGCGCCCGCGCTGCCCCGTTGTCGTTCTCGACCTGCAGGTAGATCCCGCTGCCGCCACGGTCGGCGGCGGCGGCAACTAGGGCGGCGGTAATGACGCGGCCAAGCCCGCGCCGACGATGCTCTGGATGCACTTCGATGGCAGTCAGGCCCGCCCAGCCACTCGCTGCGGCGACGCGGCCGATCGCGACGGTCTGGCCGGCCGCCCGCACTGAGGCGAAGGCCTGCCAAGGCGCCGACACGAGCAAGAGCCGCGAGATCGGCGGCAGCACGCCGCCGCGATAGCGGTAGAGATCCAGCCATCCGTCGCCTGGTTCGTCAGCCACGTCGACCTGGGCGGGCCCATCTGGCGGTGGCCCGATCGCGTCGGCCGCGGCGGTCATCACGATCGCGCCATGATGCACTGACCAGCCAGCCTCCGCGAGGAAGGCGTCAACGGGGTTAACCTCAGGCTGGCCGAGCGGGTACCCGACGGCAATCATCGCGGGCAGGCCGCGAGCCCGGTACCACTGCCGCACGTTGTCGATCGCGAGCGGCACCGGAAGGCCCGGGTCGCCGACCGCCAGTGCGCTGTTCGCCCGCCCGGTGAATCCGGCTGCTGCCCGGAGCAGCCAGTCGCCGAGCGGGACCTGTTCGGTGGCTCGCCAGCCATCGGCGGCCACGAGTTCGAGTTCGTCGATCGAGATCGTCATCGCCGCCTATGCTGCCGGGTCAGAGCCGGCCAGAGCCAGCCAGAGCCAGCCAGAGCCAGCCAGAGCCGACCAGCGCGTGGTCACGGCAGGTTGGCCACGAAGATCGAGTATGTCTCGATCTTCGTGAAGCCGACCTTCTCGGCTACCGCTACCGAGGGCGCGTTGCTCGACCAGGAGTCCCAGTACGGCGTGATGCCGTGCGCGGCACAGTGCTCGACAAAGGCGCTAGCGGTCAGCGTCGCCAGGCCACGGCTACGGAAGGGCGGGATCGTCTCGATGCCAATGCCGCACCGGCCGTCGCTGACGTACTCGGCGGTGCACCAGCACACGATCGATCCGGCGTCGTGGGCGCAGAAACCGAACCCGGCCCGCCGGAAGTCAGCCATCGACGGCCAGCATGACTCCACCTCGGAGGTGACATCGGAGAAGTTGCCAAGCGCGCCGAGGCGGTCAAACTCCTCGGTGATCGAACTAACCTCCAGGCCGGCAGGCAGTTTATGCCGCCAGCCGGCCATCGGCTCCTGGCCCGCCCGGTAGAACACGCGCTCCGCGCGCTTGAGGTCATGGCCCACGAAGACGGCGTGAGCAGCGGCGTCGGTCGCGTAGATCTTCACCAGGCCGGGCCCGGCCGGTCCGACATGCTGGCTGACAACCTCGCGGAACGCCGCGACCCGCCTCGCCGGCCCGGCGACGTACACCCAATGGGCGCCGTCCCAGATCGCGGCAGCACGCGGTGCCGAGGCGTCATCGACCCAGACCATGGCTGGACTGTTGACGGCGACAATCGCGTCGATAACGAGCGCGAGATGCTCCCCGTCGAACAGGGGCCTGATCCGATGCGTCTGGTGGCTAAGCAGTTCGTGCACCCGCCAAGGATGCCGGACCTAGCGCGTGGAGTGAAACCGGATTAGTACGTGGAGTGGAAGAGGTCAGTCTCCGCAGGCTCGACCGGGCCGTCACGGTAGACCCTGGCCGCAGTCCGTCTTGCGCCTATGGCCCGGCCCATGGCCAGCGCGGCGTAAAACACGATCACTACGCCGAGGCCGTAGAAGAACCCGAGCCCTTCGAGGAACCTCATGGTCGCCGGGCCCGGCGTCGAGCCGGCCGACACCACCGGTGACCCGGCGGAGATCCCGTCTCCGCTGAAGGCGACGGCGATGACCGACTGGCCGATGACGAACCACGCGCCGCCGAGCGCGGCCAGGAAGGCACCGGGGACCGCTGTCCTCTCCGAGGCGAGCACGAACAGCCCGCCGAGGAAGGCGACAGCGCCCGGCACGATCGATAGCCACAGCCGACCCGACGTATACGTCCAGGCCTTGTCGGGCGTGAACGCGTAGCCGAAGTACGGCCCGACGAACGGGATCACGGCTCCCCAGGCTCCGAGCAGCATCAGCAGGCCACCGCTCGCGCGCCCGCGGCTGATTGGTTGCGCACTGTTCATGGCGCTATCTCCCATGTCGCGAATGAACGATGTGGCAACTACCCCGCTGCCGCGCGTCTTATGCACGGCGTACGCTGGCAAGCGATGCCCGTCTTGATTCGGACCGCCGATATTCCGCTGGCACGCAGGCATGAGGAATGGCGCGCCGTGGTCTGCGACACACTCGGTCCGCTCGACTTCCGCAGCGATCCTGACGCGCCGCTGTGGGGCGAAATCGAAGCGGGGCAACTCGGGCCGGTGACCGTTGGCCGGGTTCTGACCAGCACCCCGCACAGCGTGCACCGCACGCCCGGCCTGATCCGCCGAGGCAGCAGCGAACTGTACCGGGTTGTGCTGCCGCTGTCCGGTGGCCTGCGCCTCGCCCAGGGCAAGACGATGGCGCAGCTCAAGCCGGGCGAGTTCGCGCTCTACGACTTCGCCAGGCCCTACGAGCTCTACTACGACGCGGCGGTCCAACTCGCGGTGTTCGGGCTGCCGCGCGACCTGCTGGCGCTGCCGCCCGAATCGGCTAACGGCCTGCTCGCCGTACCAATCACCGCCGACGAGGGCGCCGGCGCGCTGGCCGCGCCGCTGCTTCGCCGGGTAGCACTCGATCTGGCGACCTACCAGCCCGCGTCGGCGGCCAGGCTCAGCACGGTGCTGATGGATCTGGTCACCGCCGCCGTGGCCGAACGCGCCGACCAGACCGGGGCGCTATCGGTCGAGTCACGCGAGCGGACGCTGCTGCTGCGCATCCACGCGTTCATCGAGCAGCACCTCGGCGACGCCGACCTCGTTCCCGCCAGCATCGCGGTCGCGCATCACGTTTCGCTCCGCTACCTGCACCGGCTGTTCGCCGCGCAGGACACTACGGTCGCGGCGTGGATCAGGATGCGCCGGCTCGAACGCTGCCGCCGGGACCTGGCCGATCCCGGCCTGCACACCCGTCCGGTCAGCGCGGTCGCCGCCAGGTGGGGGCTGCCCGACGCCGCGCATTTCAGCCGACTGTTCAGGGACAAATACGGCATCCCGCCCGCCGAGTACCGCCGAAGCTGCCTCGCCCGCGCCGAGGGTCAAGGCGAGGGCTAGCGCTGCTGGCACGGATCGTCAATGCGCTGGCATTGGCGTCCAAGACCGCACGCCCGCCCCATTGCCAGACTGACGGTGCCAGCTTCCGCTAGGAAAGGATCAGCAGATGGCTACGAAGTTGTTCGTCAACCTGCCGGTGAAGGATCTGAGCAGGTCGCAGGAATTCTTCTCCGGGCTTGGCTTTGACTTCTACGGCATGACCAACGACATGGCCTCGGTGATCATCAGCGAGCACACGCAGGTGATGCTGCTCGCCGAGCAGGCCTTCGCCTCGTTCACGAACAAGAGCGTCGGCGACGCGACCGCAAGCACCGAGGTGATCCTGGTCCTTGGCGTCGAGCACCCCGAGCAGGTAGACGACCTGGTCAGCAAGGCAATCGCGGCTGGAGCCACGCCGGCGGGCGTCGCGCAAGAAGGCGGCGGCCGGTATCAGCGCGGGTTCGCCGACCTCGACGGGCATCACTGGGAGGCGCTGTGCCTGGTGGACCCGACCAAGTGACCACCGGCCTACTGAGCACCGGCCAGGTCACCTCGGCCGATGGGACCCTGATCGCCTTCGACCGGTCGGGGACCGGACCCGTGGTCATCCTCGTGCATGGGGCCTTCACGGACCGGACGCATCCCACTTTGGCCAAGGTAGCGGCCGCGCTGGCACCGTGGTTCACGGTGATCAACTATGACCGGCGCGGCCGCGGCGGCAGCGGCGACACCAAGCCGTACGCCACAAGCCGCGAATTGGAAGACCTGACCGCCCTGATCGAAAAGGCGGGCGGCTCGGCGATGGTCTTCGGCGGCTCGTCGGGCGCGGGCCTCGCCGCGCACGCGGCGACCCGGAACCCGGCGATATCCCGGCTGGCCTTGTGGGAGCCGCCGTTCCACGTCGACGCCACCGCACCCAAACTGCCGCTCGACTTCGCCGAACGGCTGGACAGCCTGGTCAAGGCGGGACGCCGAGGCGAGGCCGTCGAGATGTTCATGACGCAGGCCGCTCAGGTGCCGACGGAGGCGATCACGGCCATGCGGCTCGATCCGTCCTGGGCGGCTACCGAGGCGGTCGCGCAGACGCTGGCGTACGAGGCCGCTGTGATGGGGCCGGGTAACGCACTGCCCGCCGCCCGGCTAGCCGCGATCAGCCAGCCAACGCTGGTGCTGACCGGCGGCAGCAGCCCGGACTGGCTGACGAACGCGGGACTTGCGGTCGCGGCGGCCATCCCGGGCGCGCGTCACCGGGCACTCGACGGCCAGACCCACGATGTGTCGGCCGAAGCGCTGGTACCCGAGTTGCTGGGGTTCTTCGCCTAACGGGGTCACGATCGGAAAGAATGACCCGGTGGCAGCCGAATACGACCGCACCGACGCTTTCCGCGGCGCGCGCTTCACCGACGTGGACTTCAGGGACGCGACTTTCCGCAGTTGCGACTTCCGCCAGTTCAGGATCATTGGCTCATGGCTCGTCGATGTCAACATCTCCGGGCTTATCGGCAAGTTCGTGGTCAACGATGTCGACGTCACGGGCTATGTCCGGGCTGAGCTGGAACGGCGTCACCCAGAGCGGGTGCAGCTCAAGGCGATGAAGACGGCCGACGACTACCGCGCGATGTGGGCCACGATCGAGCGGCTGTGGGCAGAGACGACCGCCCAGGTCGAACGACTGCCTGAGCCGGTCCGCCACGAACGGGTGGACGACGAGTGGTCGTTCGTCGAGACAATGCGCCACCTCGTGTTCGCCACCGACGCCTGGGCCAGCCGCACGGTTCTCGACGAGCCGATGCCGTATCACCGCCTGGGGCTGACCCACACCTCCTACTCGCCCGATGACGCGGCGGCGCTCGGCATCGACCTCGCGGTCAAGCCGTCGTACGCCGAGGTAATGGAGGTACGGGCCGACCGGGTCGCGCTGGTGCGGCGGATCATCGACGGCCTGTCCGACGCCGAACTCGAGCGCATGTGCACCCGCACGCCGGCGCCCGGCTATCCGGAGGAACCTCACTCGGTCGGCACCTGCCTGCGCGTGGTCATGGACGAGGAGATCGACCACCGTCGCTACATGGTTCGCGACCTCGCGGTGCTCGAGGCCCGCTAGAGTCCGGCGGCGGCGCGGAGATCCTGCCTGCGGACCTTGCCGGTGGCGGTCTTCGGCAGGCTGGAGACCAGGCGGACGTGCTTGGGAATCTTGTAGGCGGCGAGCCGGGCGGACAGCGCCTCACGTAGGATCTGCGCGTCCCAGTCGATGCCCTCGGCGGGGACGATGAAGGCCATGCCGACCTCGCCCCATTGCTCGTCGGGAACGGCGACGACAGCGCTTTCGAGCACGCCGGGCAGAGAGTTGAGTTCGGATTCCACCTCAGCCGGATAGATATTTTCGCCGCCTGAAATGATCATGTCCTTGATCCGATCGACGACATAAGCCCATCCGCCGTCGTCGACCCGAACGACGTCGCCTGAGTGAAACCAGCCGTCGCTCAGTGCCTGGTCGGTGTCGGCGGGCCGGTTCCAGTAGCCGCGGAACACGTGGGGCCCGCGGACGAGGAGTTCGCCCGACTGTGCGTCCTGCGCTCGTTCGGAGAGCGGGCGCAGGGACACGTCGGTGAAGAAGTGCGGGCTTCCGACCGATGTGGGCCGCTCCACCGCGCCGTCCGGGCTCGCCAAGTACACCCCGGGCGAGGCCTCTGTCATCCCGTAACCCTGGAGCAGCACGACCCCGCGCCGCTGCCAGGCCACGGCGACGCGCTCGGCGACCATGGAGCCGCCGTAGATGACGTAGCGCAGCGAGGTGAGGTCGGTGCTGGGAAACGCCGGGTGGTCGCACAACATCTGCAGCATCGTCGGGACGGCCGCGAACGAGGTGATCCGCTGCGAGGCGACCGCATCAAGGACAACGGCCGGGTCGAACCTAGGCAGCACGACCACGGAGCCGCCCTTGAAGAACGTCGGCAGGCTGACCTGGCCAAGCCCGGTGACGTGGAACAGCGGGGCGATGCACAGGGCGGTGTCGGTGCCCAGAACATCGGCGTGGGCAAGCTGGTTCATCGTGTTGAACGTCAGGTTGCCGTGGGTGAGCACCGCGCCCTTCGGCCTTCCTGTAGTGCCGCTGGTGTAGAGGATCACGGCGTCGTCGTCGAGGCCGACGTTCTCTTCTGGCGGTTCCTGATGGGTTGGGCCCGCAGCGAGGAACTGTTCGTAACCGCTGGCACCGTCGCCCCGCAGGGCGATCACCTGCTGCACCCCCGAGCCGGCAACGGTTAGCTCGGGCAGGTGATAGGCCTGGTCGGCATCGTGGATGAGCAGCGCTGGCTCGCAATCTTGGATCAGGAACGCAAGCTCGGGGGTGGCCAGGCGCGTATTCAGAGGCGCAAAAATTGCTCCGAGCCGGCCGGCCGCGAAGAACGTCTCGAACCCGGCCATGCTGTTTGCAGCCAGGTAGGCGACCCGGTCACCGCGCCGCACGCCGGCCCCGCGCATGGCCTCAGCCAGACGGTCGACTCGGTCGGCCAGAGCGCGATAGGTCAGCGCCGCGCCTCCTTGGCGCATCGCGATCCGGTTCGGGTCGATCCGGGCGCGGCGGTACGGCCAGGAGCCCACTCCGAAATCGGCCATCGCTCAGGTGTCCTTCCTCCCTCGCATTCTCCATCAACCGTGAGCCCGCCAGAGCGTCGCCCAAGCAACGTCGGCCCGTCCCGCCCGCCAGTCATGCAGCTAGGGGCCCACGACGCTGCCATAACGACAGCTAGGGCCCCACGCTGCCTCAGCCTCCCGCCGGGTGGGCGTCGCGGTTAGCGGGTGGTGGGGGGCTGGATTAGCTCGGCGGAGAAGTTGATGCTTGGGGCGGCGCCGGTGAAGTGGAATGGGCGGGCTGCCAGGGTTGTCGCGTTGACCAGGTAGTCGCGGTTCGCCTGAGTGACGAGGGTAGTGCTGCCCGGCAGCCATCTGATCCAGTCGGCGTCCGCGCCGATCGTCATCCGCACGCCCGGAACCAGGCGGACGCCACCGACCCCGGTACTGGCGATCACCAGCTCGGCGGCCTGACCGCCGGGCTGGCCGCTGAGGTTGGCGAAGAGGGCAAGGTAGCGCCCATCCGGGGAGAACGCACCGCCCAGCACGAAGCCATGGTGCAGCGGACTGTTCAGTGTGCGACTCGACAGCGTGCGACTCGACAGTGTGCGACTCGACAGTGTGCGTCTCGACAGCGTGGCCGTGTTAGTGATCGTGATCGGGCAGGACGGGAACCGGCACCTGGCGGGCATCCAGGCGAGCAGGCTGTAGCCGCCACTAGGCGGTGTGTAGGCGGTGATGGCACCGTCGGCGCGGCCGAGTCGGCGGATCTGGCCAGTCGCCGGGTTCCAGACCGCCAGTTCGGCTGGGTGCGTGACGGCCAAGGTATCCGTCGATTGCACGACGATGCCGCCGACGACGGAGATGCCCGCGCCAGCGGGCAGGTACCAGCCGGCCGGCAAGGTCAGTTCGACGGGTCGACTCGCGGGTCCGGACGGCGACAGCTCAGTCACCGACGTGTCAGTCAGCGGGGCGTACAGCCCCGGCCCCGTCGCCGACTTGAACACGTACTCGCCCGGGCTGACTACCGTGTTCTTGCCGGTCACGGGGTTGAGTGCCTCGACCGTCCGGGGCCAGAACGCTCCGTCGACGTAGCTGCCGCTGAGCTTAATCCAGTAGACCAGCCCGCCGGCCGGCACTAGCGGCGTCGTAAAGTCAACGTCGGCCTCGGCCACGGATCGCCAGGACAACGTGTGCAGGTTCCCGACGATCACGCGGCCGTCAGAGTTCACCCAGACCACCAGGGGGTCCTGGCCTGCACGCGCGGGCGCGCCGTCGGCCGACGCCAGGCGGCTGGGCTCGCGACCGAGGAGATTCTGCGACCAGGCCAAGCCCACAGCCAGCGCGATAGCGGCGAGCACGCCCAGCACGCCGCAGCGCACGAGCCTGATCCTCCGGCGGCGCTGCCGAGCCTGCGCGAAGAGCGCCTGGATCATCAGGTCAGCGCCGACAACGTCAGATGCGTCAGATGCGTCAGTCCCGGTTCTCATCACAGTCAGCATAGTAGCCGATAAAGCTAGTGTCACTAGCACCATATTCAAGACTGGGCCGGAGCGCTGCGGGCAGCACGAGCAACGCCGTGTGCCCGAGCGCTGATGGCGTTGACGCTGACGATGGCGGCGATCGCGAGCCAGTCGGCTAGCTGCAGCGATTGGCGTAGGACGACCAAGCCAGTCAGCGCCGCGAACACTGGGTTCACGCTCATGAAGACACCGTAGAACCGGGCCGGAACGCGTCGCAGCGCCAGCATGTCGGCCACCATAGGGACCGCCGAGCACATGACACCGGCCGTCGCGGCCTGACCGAGCGCGGGTGCCGTCAGCGGGTGGGTGACTAGCACCCAGATGCCGACGGGCAAGTACATCAGCGCCGACAAGCTGGCCGCCGCCGCGGGTCCCTGGGAGCCGGGCAGCCTGGCGCCGATCTTCCGGTTGACACCGATGTAGCTGGCCCAGCACAGCGCTGCCAGCAAGGCGAGCGCGATGCCCGCGTAGTCGGTGCTCGGCTGCGGCCGGGCGAGCACGACGACGGCGCCGCCCGCGACCACGGCGCAGCCAAGATCGATCGCGCGACGTGAGGCCAGGAGTGCGACCGACAGCGGGCCGAGGAACTCCAAGGTGACCGCGAGGCCGAGCCCGGTCGTGTTGATCGCCAGGTAGAGCGACAGGTTCATGGTCGCGAATATGGCCGCGAGCGCGAGCACCAGACGCCACTGCTCACGCGTGAACGAAGAAAATCGCGGGCGTACGGTGCCGAGCAGCACCGCGCCGGCCACCCACTGGCGGATCGCGACGACCCCGACCGGGCCGAGCACCGGAAAGGCGAGTGCGGCCGTGGCGGCGCCGACCTGATTGGACAGCGCGCTGCCGGTCATCAGGGCGATCCCGGATAGCTGGTCCCGCCGCCCCGCGTCGGCATCCCTCGGGGCGACCGCCCCGGCGAGGTCCCGCTCTCGAGTCGCGATAGTCATGGGACGAGCATGGACCACGCCGACGCATACGAAAAATGCATCCAGCGCACCAGCTAGACGCTACGGTTATGGATCTTGAGCTTCGGCACCTGCGGTGCCTAGTCGCGATCGTGGACTCGGGCACACGAGGCTCCGCATCGGCCACCCGTGGGCCGCGATGGGACAGCATACCCGCGAGTTCCAGCGTCGCTGGGCGGACCGGTACCCAGAAATCGAGTTGCATCTGATCCGCACCAACTCTCCGACCGGCGGCTTGGCGGAGGGCCTGTGCGACCTCGCGGTACTGCGTACCGGGTTTGCTACCAAGCGGTTCGCCAGCGCCGTGGTCGGTCACGAGCGACGCTATTGCGCACTCGCCGCTGACGACGCGTGGGCCAGCCGGCGCTCTATCAACCTGGCCGAGATACCGGAGCGCACCTTGCTCGTCGACCCGCGTACCGGAACCACGACCACACCTGACGCCCGGCCCGACGCCCCCTCATGAGGTCCTGGTCAGCCGCGTGATCACACGCCCGACCACAGAGCGAACCGGAATCCAGCCGAACGCGCGGGAGTCGTAGCTGTGGTCGCCGTCGCCTTGCAGGAAAACCTGTCCGGCCGACACCGAGGTCACCCGCTTGACCAGGTATCCCGCTGGTCCCGGCAGTCCAGCGGGCAGACGGCAGACGACCACGTCACCCGGCCGGATACGGCCGGTGATCCACCGCCGGGCGACCAGCACGGAGTCGCCGGGGCGATAGCTGGGTGCCATGCTTTCCCCGTCGACCGTAATCATCAGCAGCGCCGCCCGAGCGAGCCCGGCAACGGCAGCGACCGCTATCACGCCCCCCAGTGTCACGCCCCTCGATGTCATAGCGGACCAGATTGATCGCCTCATCACAACCTTCTGTCCATTCGGATGAGTTCGGGAACGTACCGGCGCCTAATACAGTGCACCAAGACTCATCATGAAACTGCCGGTAAAATTGCTGGAACCGGCAGAACTGCCAGCAAGCCGGCTTCCAACCCTGCATGCTATTTGGGGTCGTATCGCGAGCAACCAGCGACATCACGAGGCGACGTGACACGGACATTAGGACATGACTACCACAGAAGATGGATCGACCAACCCAAAGCGGATACCAAGCAATAGACTGCCAACACAGATGCAGCCGTCGGAGCTAGCCACCATGGACGATCGAAATCGGGCCCCACAGGAACCCAAGGCCGCCGTGGTCGCCATGCCTGACGAAATCGACATCGCCAATGTCGGCCGACTGGGCACGGAGCTAGCGTCCGCCTGCGCTAGCGGCGTCAGCGTCGTGGTAGCGGACATGACACACACCACGTTCTGCGACGCGTCCGGTGTCCGCATGCTCGTCCTCGCGCACAAGCGCGCCGCTGAATGTGACGTCGAGCTGCACGTAGCGGTCACGTCCCCGCGAGTCCGGCGCGTCCTGGTCCTGTTGGGCCTTGATGAGATCGTGCCGATCCACCCGACCATCGACGCCGCCCGCCGCGGTGATCAGCGGCCGAACCGCGCGCCTCGCGCCGGGTAATCCTCAGCCAGCGGCGCGCTCCAGCGCGACCAACCTGAGCTCAAGCTGGTCGACTCGGTGCCGGAGCAGCTCAAGCTGGGCCTCATCGGCCAGCCGACGCTCGGCTGTGCGGCGCAGCCGGGGCGACGCCTCGGCCCGGCTGACGACAAGGTCAAGGGGCACCAGTCGCTGCGGACCATGGGGGCCGTCGACGAGCCGCGACGGGATCTGCCCAGTTCGGTACCAGTTTCGCAGCGCGGCGCGAGAGACACCGGTGCTTCCGGCCGCACGTTCGAGCGTCACCCAGTCTGAGCCTTCCAACTGGGCGTTCAGTTCAAGTTCAACTTCCCAGTCGTCGAGCCGATCTTCCCAGTCCATGCCTGCCGGCCTCCCCGAGCCCGCCCTCCGGTGCGAGCGCCTCCCTATTAATAGCATGGTATTGACTAGGTTGAACATAGCAGCACATGCTTGGCTCTATGTTTGAGCGATTCACTTCCCACGCCAGGCACGTAGTCGTCCTAGCCCAGGAAGAAGCCAGAAAGCTTCGTCACAACTACATCGGTACCGAGCACATCGTGCTCGGGCTGCTCGCCGAGCAAGATGGACTCGCGTCCCGCGTCCTGGCGAGCTTCGGCATGTCCCTTGAGGAAGCCAGGCAGGAAGTCACGTCCATCGTCCGGGTTGGCAAGACCGAGCCGACCGGGCACATCCCGTTCACGCCGCGCGCGAAGAAGACGCTCGAACTCGCGCTCCGTGAGGCGCTGCAACTGCGCCACAACCACATCGACACCGAGCACGTCCTGCTCGGCGTGCTCAGGGAAGGCGAGGGAGTCGGCGCCCAGGTCCTCAAACGGCACGCCGGGCTCCTGCCGATCCGCATGGCGGTGCTTGACCTGGTGCCGGCCGCACCCGCCGAGACCACCAGGATCAGGCGCTGGGCGCGACGGCGCTCGGCGGCCGAATCCGGCGAAGCCGGGGCGGAGGCGGAGCAGCCGATGCTCAGCGCGACGCCGGCGACCGACACCACGCTCAGCGAGGCCACCAGGCTGGCGGGCAGGCAGCCGGTCGGCTCGCACCACCTACTGCTCGCTGTCCTAGCCGATCCCGACACGGCCGCGGCCCGCGCGCTCGCGGCGCTCGGCGTGGACTTGGACCAAGCAAAGGACGCGCTGCGCAGCGTAGACGTTACCGGCACGAGCGACGAGCAGCCCGAAGAGGCCGGACGGCGGCAGATGATCATCCGCGTCGCCGACGACCGGCTCACTATCGAGGCGACCGACCCGCTCACCATCCGGGCCGGCCGCGCCGCGCTCGACGCACTAGCCGGTCAAGCCGACCCGGCGGGCACCATTGCCGGCGACCTGCCCGCCTGCGCCAGCCTCACCGGCGTCTGGCAGGCCCTTCAGGACAGCCTGACCGCTATCAAGCAGCGGGCCAGCCTGCCAGCCGGTCCATCAGACCGCCCCGCCCAGCCCGGCGATCCGGAAACACACGCCGCCTAGGCGAGCATTCCGGGGAGCATGGCCCCTGGACGGGGTTCTTATCATCAGTTAGCGACATCGCTAAAGCTGATAAAACAATATATATTCGGTCAGTGGCGCGTCGCCAAACGATGATAAGTGGATGTGGCGGCGGGCTACGATGATTCACCGTGGCAGAAATCCAGCCGGAATTGTGGATAGAGCGCGCCGGCGTGGCGGTGGAGTTCTACGAACGCGCGTTCGGCGCGAACATCTTGCACAAGGTCGGCGAGGGCGACGACATCGTGGCGCAACTGTCGGTCGATGGCGCCGCGTTCTGGGTGGCGTCCGCGGCTCCGGGCAGCGGGCGGCTCAATCCGCTGACCGCTGACGGCGCGACTGGCCGGACCCTGCTGGTTGTTGATGACCCTGATGCGGTCTTCGCCCGCGCGGTGGACGCCGGCGCGACGGCGAGCGCCGAGGTGGCCGACGAGCACGGGTGGCGGGTCGGCCGGCTCATCGATCCGTTCGGCCACGAGTGGGAGATCGGCGAGCCGCTCGGGCCGTGGCCGACGGCTTGATGCCAACGAACTGACCCGGTCGCCCGCGCACGAACTCCTACCGTCGCTGTGACGGATAACTCGGTGACAGCACAAGCCGAGTAAGGAGCAGCATGCGTGAGGATCACAGTCAGTAAGGCATACCGGCTGGTGCACGCTGACGATGCCGCCGTCATCGAGGCGTCCCACGCCGATCCGGAAGCGTTCGCCGAACTGTTCGACCGGCATGCTCCGGTGATCCACCGGTACATCGCCAGGAGGCTTGGCCCCCAGGTCGCCGAGGATGTGGTGGCGGAGACGTTCTTGGTCGCGTTCAGGCGTCGGGGTCGGTACGAATCGGCGCAAGCTAACGCCAGGCCGTGGCTCTACGGCATCGCCACCCATCTGATCAGCCAGCACCGCCGGGACGAATCGCGGCAGCTACGGCTGCGCCAGGCGGCCACGCCGCTGCCATGGTCCGAGCCAGGTCACGAGGACCGGGTGGCAGGCAATGTGACGGCGGCAACCATACGCGGCGCGCTCGCGGACGCGCTCGACGAACTGCCGGACATCGAACGGGATGTGCTGCTGCTGATCGCCTGGGAGCAACTGAGCTACGCCGAAACGGCGTCGGCACTCGGCGTCCCGGTCGGCACCGTCAGATCCAGGCTCAGCCGGGCCCGCCACCGGGTGCGCGAGGCTCTAGCCGCCACCGGCCTGTCCGCTACGTTCAGGGAGATCCTCAGCAATGAATGATGACTTCGACCTCGCTCTCGTCGCCGACCTGCGGCCGGAAGCGGCGCTGGCCAGACCTCAGCAGCTCGCAGCTGCCCGCGACCAGTTGACCGCCGCGATCGCCACCGAGCGGCGAGGCGACATTCTTGTCCGCCCGGACGATGAGGCGGCTGGGGCAGGCGACCGGGTGCCGCGAATTTTTCCGCCCGCTGGCCCTAAGCTCAAGCGAACCCGCAGCTGGAAAGCGGCGGGAGCGATCGCCGGGCTAGTCGTGGCCGCGGGAGTCGCTATCGCCCTGGTCATCGGTTCGGCCGCCGGACCGACGCCGGGAACGCACCGCGGACCTGGGCCGCACCATCAGCCGCCGGTGGCGCTCACCGCGGCCCAGTGGCTCGCTACCGCGGCAGCGGCGATCGCGAACCAGCGGGCCCCGGTCCCGCGGCCGGGCCAGTACATCTACACCGTGATCGGCCAGCCGCACAGCACGAACAACGAAGGCGCGTGGCTTTCCGCGAATGGCCGGAAGCCAGCGTTCTTCGGGCAGGCTGGCGGCCACGGCGGCCACATCCGGATCCCGCCCTGCCCGATCCCAGCCGCCGAAACCGGAAAATGCGAGTTTGACGCTGGCTACGTGCCCCAGATGCCGACCAGCCCGCACGCGCTGGCTGACTTCCTCGTCAAGGTCGGCATCGCAACGAAGTCACGACCGCCGCCCCACACCAAGAACTGGGCCACCGCCACCCTGGGCGAGAGCATAATGACCATGTTCACGTCCATGGACCTCAGTCCGCGTCAGCGAGCGGCGTTGTTCAGACTCATGGCGCGGACTCGCGGATTCGTCCTGGTCAAGCGTGCGGTCGACGCCTTCGGTCGGACTGGCACGGGCATCGCGTGGTTGCACGGAGGCGACACGACCACGCTGATTTTCGACCCGCACAGCTACGCGTTCCTCGGCTGGAACACTCACGGGCGACGAGGCTCGCCGACCGATCGGGTATCGCTGATCAAGCAGGTAATCGTGAATCGCCCGCCGACCTTCAAGTAGCCCGGATCGGGACCCGTCACGGGGCCGGACCGCTCGACGCGGTCCGGCCTCGTCGGCGCCTGGTCAGCCGTAAATCTTCTCCAGCAGCTTCAGTGCGGGACCCGGGAACGGTCCGCCGCAGCCGGGGCAGAACTTCGAGTGCCGCGGAATGTTCAGCCAGAAGCCGGCTACGCTCCTGGCGCCTTCCGCCGCCTCGAACGCGGCGATGAGGTGAGCGCCGGAGACTTCATTCCTGCCGTTGTCGGTGGACAGGCCGACGACCACCTTGGCGACCGGATTGCCCTTCCTGGCCTGGCCGGCCGCCTGACTCACGAACTTGGTGAAGCTGGACCGGTTGAGTTCATCGTTCTGCGCCTGTATGTCGACGACGTCGGAGAACTCGGCCGCCTGACGAGCAAGGCCGAAGTCGAGGTAGTGCTGCCGGACCGATGCCCCGCCCGAGCAGGTGATCTTCTTCGCCTTGCAGATGGCCGAGGCCAGGTCGACCGCCGGCGCTGTAATGAAGGTCATGTGACCGGCCTTGAGCAGGATCGAGTGCACAAGCTTGCTGGCCAGCCGCTCGAATTTTCCTGAGTGGGCGGTGTGGCCAACCACAGCAAGGGGCCCACGCCGCTGCCATAGCGACAGCAGGGGGCCCACGCTGCGGGCCGGGCAAGAAGGCCAACGACAGCAGGGGGTCCACGCTGTTCGCGGTTGGGTTGGGGTTGGGGTTGGGGCTGGGGCTGGGTGCACCGACGGGCGAATCAGTCGGGTGGGGGGATTCGGCGGGCGATTCGAGCGATTTGGTCGTCGTCAATGGCGGCGCGGAGGACAACATCGGCGGCCGCGAGTTGGCCGGGCTGGGCTCGTGCGGCCAGCGCCCGGTTCAGCGAGGCGATGACCTGGATGATCGCGTCAGAGTAGTCGCGGCCGACCGGGGTGAGCGTGACGTTGAGCTTGCGTGCGTCCTCCGGGTCGGGGCTGGTGGTGGCGTAACCGCGCTCTTCCAGGCCGCGGGCGACCTTGCGGGCGGCCTGCCGGGTCACGCCGAGGACCGCACCGAGATGACCGATAGGCGCCGGGCCGGCGGTCAGCAGGCGGACGGCACCAGCGTCGCTGGCCCGGTAATCGCTGAACCCGCGCGCTTGGAGTTCGCTGGTCATGCGCAGGATCCAGCTCCGGCGGGCCAGGGCGAGCAGGTCGCCGAATCGGTAAGGGGTTGCGTCCGGAGTCACTGGTGGGTACTTTAGCAATATGCAACCAGGTTGCATACCGATCGGCTGGCGCTGATCGGCTGGCGCTGATCGGCTGGCGCTGATCGGCTGGCGCTGATCGGCTGGCGCTGCTCGGCTAGCGCTGCTCGGCTAGCACCAAGGAAGGTGCCCATGGAGATCACGGCAGCGGCGCTCATCGCGGCCGGACTCGCCGCTGGACTCGGTGCCCTTGTCGCCTTGCACCTCGCACCTACCGGCCTGTCAGCGTTGCGCAACGCCGTCAGCCAATACGGAATCACCAGCTACCGCAGCGGCTACCGAGTCCAGACGATCGGTTACGCCGTCGCCGGACTGGGCGCCGCGATCGGCGTCTCCGCGCTGCCGGGACCAGTGGCCATCCCCGCTGGGCTATGCCTGATCTTCGCCGCGGCCAGAGCGCTGATTAGCTGGTTTCCGATGGACGAGCCTGGCTCCGCGCGCACTGCGACTGGGCGGAGGCACGGCATTCTGGCAGCCGCCGCGTTCGCGGGCGCCGGCCTGGCCGCCTGGCAACTCGCCAAGTTGCTTCGCCACGACACCCTGCATCCCGCCATCGCCACCGCCAGCACAGCCCTCGCCGCCGTCATGACGATCATGCTGCTCGCCATGCTGGTGAGCGTGCGGACCGGTCAAGGCCGGTACTTCGGCCTGATCGAGCGGGGTTTCTACCTGAGCATGACCGCCTGGCTGGCCACCGTCGCAGTGCTATTCGTCCTTCGTTAGAAGAACGGCGGGGCATAACGCCGCCTTCATCGAACACTTCGCTCCGGTCGTCGAGATGCACGCGGGCCATTAACCACGCAACTCATGACGGGCCGGGGCCTGGCCCCGGTAATCAATGACATAGACAACGTCGTGCGGATGCTTGGCCGCCAGGGCATCCGAAACGTCCATTCCCAGCAGGTGTCGCTGTAGCATCCGGCCGATCATTTCGTGCGAGACGATCAGGGGACGACGGGCCGGATGCGCGGCCACCTGGGCCAGGGCACTCGCCGCCCGTACGTCCGCGTCGGCGTAGCTTTCCCCGCCCGGAAACCTCCACCTGTACTTGTCCTCCGCGCGCCCTTCCAGCGCACCGGGATACCGCGCGCTGATCTCCTCGTTGGTCATGCCCGCGAACTGGCCGTGGTGGATCTCAGTCAATCCGCCGATGACCACAAGCGGCGCCCCCATATAGTCGGCGAAGATTCGCGCCGTCGCGACAGCGCGGCCTAGCGGGCTGCTGAACACTCCGTCAATCCCCTGGCTGGTCACGGCGATAGCTGCCCGCCGCGCCTGCTCTATGCCCTCCCCGGTCAGCGGGGAGTCGAGCTGACCCTGCCGACGTTTTTCTTTGTTCCACTGGGTCACTCCGTGCCTGGACAGCAAGACCACATCCCAGGAACTGTCCACGGTGTCATGATGGCGAACCCGCAACCACGGTGATCGATGCTTCGTTCAACGAATGTGAGGGAACCGAACCGGGATCTCCCCTGGCGGGCACGGCTGCGGCACGTTTACTGGATCGGCGGCGGCAGCGGCGCGGGCAAGTCGACCATCGCCCGCCGCCTGGCGGCTCAGCGCGGACTAGTGGTGTACTCGACCGACGACGCGATGGCCGACCACGGGGGCCGCATCACAGCGCTCGACGCCCCGTTCTTGAGCAGGTTCAAGGCCATGGACATGGACGAGCGGTGGGTAAACCGGTCTCCGGAGGCCATGCTGGAAACCTTTCACTGGTTCCGGGGCGAGGGGTTCGGCCCGATCGTGGAGGACCTCCTGCGCCTCCCGGCGCAGCCCGGTGTGATCGCCGAGGGATTCCGATTGCTGCCGCGCCTGGTGAAACCTCTGCTCGCCGCGCCTGAACAAGCCCTCTGGCTCCTGCCGACGCCCGAGTTCCGCCGGGCCGCTTTCGACAGCCGGGGCTCGTTGCTGGAGATCGCCCGGAAGACCAGCGATCCGGAGCGCGCTTTGCGCAATCTGCTTGAGCGCGACCGGATGTTCACTGAATGCCTCAGGGGCGATGTCAAGCGCCTCGGGCTGTACGCCATCGAGGTCGGTACCGCGATGACCGAGGAGGATCTGGCCGGGCGAGTGACGGCAGCGCTCGGGCTCTAACCCGGAACCGCCAAGAGAGCCGTTGTTGGGCTGCCGATTACGCTAAGCCGTTGATGAATCCAACGTCGGCATCCGGAGGGACTTTCGTCGCGGTCAACGGCGTCGAGCTATTCGTCCGCCAGTTTGGCCCGGCGTCGCTTCCGCCGCTGATCGTGATCCATGGCGGCCCGACTTGGGATCACAGCTACCTACTCCCCGTTGCCGCCGAGCTACGCGACCTAGTTCAGGTGAACTTGTTCGACCTGCGTGGCTGCGGGCGCAGCAGCCGCACCGCGCCCATCGGGATGCTTCCGGTGACCGCCCTCCAACCGGACTACCTCGCCGACGACGTCGCCGCCCTCATCACCAAACTCGGCGCCGCCCAGGCCGACGTGCTCGGCTTCTCCTACGGCGGCGCCATCGCCATCCGCGTCGCCGCCCAGCACCCGCACCTCCTCCGACGGCTGATCCTTGCCTCGACGACCGCCTACACCGACTACCAGGCCGACCTCCACGCCCGCACCGACTACCAGCACCGCACCCTGCTCTGCGGCCACATCACCCACGATGACCCGCACTTGGCCAGCCCCGATGCGCCCGACGGCGCGCTCAGCCGGGCCATGGCCTATGCCGACGCCCCCCGCAGCATCTGGCGACTGGACCGGCTCGCCGAATGGCACCAGATCTTGGCCGGCATCCGGTTCTCCAGCGACTGGAACCAGCCCTACGCAGCCGGGCAAGTCCGCCCCGCGCTTCCCGCCAACCCGGTCGGCGTGCTGAACGAGTGGGGCGGTCCGGTCCTCATCGTGCACGGCCAGCGCGAGATGGGCTACCCGATCACCGTCGCCCGCCGCCTGCACGCAGCGGTCCCGAACAGCAGGCTCGCCGAGGTCCCCGACGCCGCCCACATGGCGCACTTCGACAACCCCGCCGCCTGGCTCTCCCCCATCCGCGCATTCCTCACCCCGGCACCCGACCTAGGCCCGCTCGACCCAGGCCCGTCAGGCCAGCGCGGCGACGAGGGCTAGGAGTGCTACCAGGGAGATCAGCATGTAGGCCAGGTAGGCATCGAGCCTGCCCGATTGCAGTCGCTTGACGGTGCGCACCAGTGCCATGACCGGGATCAGCGGCTGGATGTCCGGGCGGGTGTGGAGCACCGCTGACAGCACCCGCCGGCTCGGGTTAGCGAATCCAGTGGCGGTATAGGAGTCGGTACCTTCGACCCCTGCGGTGGCCGAGCGCCAGACCGGAACGCGCCGGACCTGGGTCAGCCGACTCCCGGCGACTATGCGGGCAAGCGCCAGCACGAGGAGCGCCAGCAGTGGCATGACGATCCACAGCCAGGAAGGGGACAGCACGGAGAAGCCACGAAACACGGGCCCGAGCACCCACGGCGATTGCCTGGCTCCGTTGACTACCGGCGCGGCGACTACAGGAGACAGCCCGGTCGCGAGCACGCGGATGACCAGCGGAAGCAACGCGGCCGTGGCGAGGCAGCAGGCCGACAAGATCACGATAGCGGCGCGCCCGAGCCAGCCGCCGTCCCAGCGCCGACCGGCCTCCTGAACGGCGGCCAGATCGGAGGCCGAATCAGCGGCCGGACCGGACGGGGGTCCAAGTACGACGAGTCCGATCAGCCGGACGAACGTGACGCCGGCGAAGCCCGCGGTCAGCGCGACGGCCGCACCAGCGATGGCAAGAAGCAGCCGGTAGCTGAGTTCAGGTACCCGGAACTGCTGCAGCAGCGCCTCAAGCAAGAACCACTCGGAGACGAAGCCCACGGTCAGCGGCAAACCGGCCAACGTCAGCGATCCGATAGCCAGCCCGGTACCGGTCCAGGGGCGGTGGCGAGCTGAACCCCGGAGCGCGTCGAGGTCGTCGTCCTGCCCGCCCGAACCAGTGGTGACGACAGCGCTCGCGGTGAACATCAGCGACTTCGCAGCCGCGTGCGCGACGATCTGCAACGTTCCGGCCAGCAGGCCGACCGCCATCAGCCGCGCGTCGCTGATCGCCGCCCCGACCAGGGCGACGCCGTATCCGGCCAGGATCAGCCCACTGTTCTCGACGCTGGAATAGGCGATCACCCATTGCAACCTGGGGTGGACGGCGGCATGAGCGATCCCCAGCAGCGCGGTCAGCCCGGCCAGCACCAGCAGTGTCCCGGTCAGCCACGCGGGAGGCGCGCCGAGTAGCGCGAGCATGCGCCACAGGCCGTAGAAGCCGACGTTCACGGCGACCCCGCCCATGATCGCGCGGGCCGGTCCCGGGGCGGCCGAGTAGCCGCGCGGCAACCAAAACTGGAACGGTACGAGCCCGACTTTCACCGCGAACCCGGCGATCAGCAATGCCTGCGCGGCCGCGCGCGCAGCGCCGTGCGGCACCCGCGCGAACGAGGCAAGGTCCAGCGAGCCGGATCTGGCGGCGAGCAGCAACAGGCCGAGCAGCAACGCGGCCCCGCTGATCTTGCCGAACGCGAGCGTCACGAGCGCCCCGCCTGGCCGGCCTGGTCGCCCTCGTTCGAAACCGGCCAGCAGGTAGAACGCCACGGTCAGCAACTCCCACGCCAGCAACGCGGTGAACGCGTCCCGCGCGGTCAGGAACACCGCCACGGAGCCGAGCGTCAGCGCGTAGCTGGCACCAAGGCCGCGCCGCCCGACCGCGCCCGGGCGGGCCGCCCACGAGGCAAAGGCGAGCGATACGGCGAACGCGGCCCCGAACGCGATCACCAGGAACAGTCCGGAGAGGCGGTCGGCGTCCAGGCTGGCGGTTCCGCTGCCGAGCCAGCCCGCGACGAGCAGTCGTAGCGGGTGACCGGCCAGGCAAGCCGCTCCGGCGGCCGTGACGCACCCGGTGCCGACCGCACCGATGAGGTAAGGAACGGCCCGCGGCCGGTCCCGCCGCGCGCCGCCGATCAGGTCGACGAACCCGGCGACCGCGAACGCCGCCAGCCCGACCGCGAACGCCAACCCTGATCCGGTCATCGCGGCGCACCTTCCGGATGCGGGGCGCTCGGCAGGCGTCCAAGGCCAAGCAGCAAAGCATGCAAGATGGCGAAAGGCGGCGGTGGCGAGCCCGGCACCCAGACGTCCACTGGCACCACCTCACCCACGCCACCAGACGTCACATCCGAGCCGACCCCGAGCATGCCGCCGCTGATCGCATCGGTCCCGACCGCGATAATGATCTTGGGGTCTGGCATGCCGTCATAGGTGCGGCGCAGCGGCTCGGCCATGCCATCGGTGCCCGCTCCGGTGACGAGCAGCACGTCGGCGTGCCGGGGGGTGGCGGTGAAGAAGATGCCGAGCCGGTGGATGTCGTAGATCGGATTCAGCAGGGCCGCGATCTCCTGCTCCTCCGCGCCGTCCGAGCCGGCGTCGACGTGCCGCACGTGCACGGACCGGCGCAGCGCCGAGGTTTTGTCAGCCAGGGCGGCACGCACGGCGGCCAGGTTCTGATCGGTCTCGGCCAGTTCTCCGGCCACCAAGCCCACCCGGGTGAGCGCCGCCGCTCCGACTCCGGTTGACCAGCCGAACAAGTCCGGGCGTTCGGTGACACACCGGCCGCACAGGACGCAGCGTCCTGTGTCCAGCACCAGCTCCTGGCTGGGACCCTGGCCGATGGCGCCGGTGGGACATAGCACGGCCAGGCCAGCGGGATCGTCGGGCGCGGCGCCGATGACGGTGGCGGGTCCGCGCCAGGTTCGCGCGTACGGGTCGGGCCGAGCGGGCCAGCGGGTTGTCACCACGCCGTCGCGCAGACCGCGCAGCACCCAGGGGCTCATAGCGCCACCCCCGCCGGGGACAGGCCGAAGCTGGCCTCGATGAACGGGAAGTCAGTCAGGATGTCCCCGGCGAATACCTCGGGGAAGAGCACCAGGTTGTGGAACGACGCCGAGCGCGGTCGGCAGCGCACCAGGTGGCCGTCATCTGCTCGCACGTCATACAGGACCTCACCGGCGGGCGCCTCGGCCCACCCCGTCGCGCGCCCCGAGCCGATCTGGCAGGGTTCCGCGAGCGGGCCGTCACCAGCGTCGTCGTCGAGTTCGTCAGCGGCCTGACGCAGCAGGTGGAACGACTGACCAACCTCCTCCCAGCGCAACCGGAGCCGGGCCAGCGCATCGCCGGCCTGATGCTCGCGCGGAACACCGAGGCTGAGCGCGGGATACGCGTCGTAGGGCCGGTTCAGCCGGGCGTCATCGCGCAAGCCCGACGCCTTTCCGACCGGCCCGAGCGCCCCATGCTCACTCGCCCGCTCGGGCCGCAGCGGCCCGGTGCCGCGGAGCCGGTCAAGGAACGACGCGGTGCCCATCAGAACCTGCGCATCGGCGGTGATGGCCCGCTCCAGCCGGCTCGTCTCGGCCAGCAGTTCGCTCACCGGCACCCGCGGCAGGCCGCTCACCCCGCCTGGTATCACGACACCACGGCCGAAACGGCTGCCGCACATCCGGCCCACCAGGCGGACGACGCGTTCCTTGAGCGTCCCGAACCTCGCCGAGGCCACCGCCAGGCCCGCCGCGTCCGCCAGCCGGACCGCGACGTCCAGGTGCGCGATCAGGCGCTCGAGCTCGGCGTACAGCACCCTGACCAGCGCCGCCGCCCACGGCACCGCCGGGATCCCAGCGATCCGTTCGACCGCGTGGCAGTAGGCCAGCGCGTGCGCGACCGACGCCACTCCTTCAGTCCGCTCGGCCAGCAGCACGCCGTTGCCTACGGGCAGTTGCTCGAACCGCTTCTCGATGCCGCGACGTTTGTAGAACACGCGCAAGTCCAGGTGCGGGATCTCCTCGCCGGGCGTCTGGACCAAGTACTCGATCGATTCCATCACCCCCGACCGGACGGGCCCGTGCGGGATCGTGAACATCCCGTGCGGAAGCACCCGCCTGGGCCCTGCGGGCGGCGGAAGAATCAGCGGCTCAAGCCTGCGATGGCCAAGCGGAACGATCCCGAACACGTCATGCAGTTCGCGCTCGTACCAGAAGGCGGCGCTCACCGCCGTGGTGAGCGCCGGGTAGGACAGCGCGCCGCCCGGAAGGGCGATGTCGCGGGTCGCGACGCCGCCGGGCTCGGCTAGGTGCACTGACAGCAGCACGGAGTCCTCGGTCTGGGTCCCCATAAGCCCGGCGAACCGGCTTCCGGTCGCGATCTCGCTGGCGACGGCATCCCACAGGCTGCTCACTCGCGAGCCGAGCCCGCCGACCGCCGTCACGCCGACCCCCGAAGCATCGCGACCGCGCGGTCCAGCAACCCGATCAGCTCGCCAGGCGGATGCAGGCCGAGTACCAGCAGCGCGACCAGCCCGGCGGCCACCGGCACGACCATCAGCACGCTGGGCTCACCGCGATGCTCGGTGCCGTCGCGCCGTGGTGTCAGCAGCATCCGGTTGGCAGCCACCGACACGCCGAGGAACGCGACGGTGACGAGCACGACCAAGATGACCGCCACGGCGTTGTGCGACGCCGAGAGCCCGCCGGAAACGATCTCGAACTCGCTGCGGAAAATCCCGAACGGCGGCATCGCCGACAGCGCCAAGATCGCGGCTAGGAACAACGGCCCGCTCCACGGCAGCAGGTCAAGCCCGCCGGTCACGGACCCGATCTGCTTGGTCCCGAACTTGCGCGCCAGGACACCAGCGCCCATGAACGCGTTGCCCTTGGCGGCGGCGTGCGCCAGTACGTGCAACAGCACCCCGGCTAGCGCGACTGGCGCGCCAAAGCTCACGCCGATCGCCAGGATGCCCATGTGCTCGACGCTGGAGTAGGCCAGCATTCTGGAGTAATCCTGCTGATCAAGCAGGTACAGCGCTGCCAGCAGCAGCGATGCCACCCCGAAGACGAGCAGCACGTCCCTGGGAAATCGCGGACCCAGGGTGGCCGAGGCGATCTGATAGAACCGCAAGATCGCATAGAAGCTGACCGCGAGCAACGATCCGGACAGCAGCGCTGAGACCGGCGTCGGTCCCTGCGAATGCGCGTCGGGCAACCAGGTGTGCACGGGAAACAACCCAACCTTCGTGCCGTAGCCGAGCACGGCCAGCGCGAACGCGAGCCGCACGACCGTGTGCGGCAGCCTTCCGGCAACTCCGAGAATGGGGGAGAAAGATAGGTTGTAGGCCGGCCCGAGCACATGCGAGCCGACGTAGTACACGAAAATCGTCCCGAGCAGCGCGATGGCCAGTCCCGCCGACGCGAGCAGCACGTACTTCCAGGCCGCCTCCGCGGCGCCATCGGTGCCCTCCAGTGCGACCAGCAGCGCCGAGATGATCGTGGTGATCTCGATGGCGATCCACAGCAGCGCGAGGTTGCTCATCGCCGGAGCGGCGAGCATGGACCAGGCGAACAGATTCAGCCCAGCCCAGAACCGGCGGGCGTACCGCCGGTCCCCCGCGCTCCGCAGGTAACCGATGGAGTAGACGGCCACGCAGGCATACAAGAAGCTCGTGGCGAGCAAGAAGACCGCGCTGACCGCGTCGACCCGGATAAAGCCCAGGGACTGGACGTCACGGTGAGCGACAGCCGGGATCAACGCGAGCACGAGCCCGAAGCAGGCAGTCCCGCCGACGGCGGTGACGACCGCGGCGGCGCGCGGCGGCAGCCAGATCGAGGCCAGGCCCGCCGCCAGCGGGATTGCGAGCAGTATCAGGACGATGGCGGTCACGGTTCAGCCCCGCAACTCGGTGAGACCGGCGGTGGACAGCGTCTCGGCCCGACCGTGGTGCAGCCGGATGAGCAACCCGAACACGACGACCGCCAGAAGCAGGTCGAACAGCAACGCGACCTCCAGGATGAGCGGCAAGCTCGCGGCCACGACCAGGGCGGCGAGCGAGATGCCGTTCTCCAGCGAGAACAGCCCGACGGCCTGAGATGCCACGTCCCGGCGATGGATCATCAGCACGAACGCGACGAGCACCACCGACATTGACACCGACAACGCGGTCACTGGCGCGGCGCCGCCGCCGACCGGCAGCACCTTGGCTGTGAAGAAACCGAAGGCCGCGACCGCGATGCCGATCAGGACGGTGCTCGCCAGGCTGAGTCCGCCGCTCCCGGCGAGGTCGTGACCGGTGTCGATCGAGTGCTCTGGCTCGGTCTCGCGCAGCAGTCGCCTGAGCACAAGCGGGATCGCGACGGCCTTCAGCGCGACCGTCACCGCGGCGAGGACATAGAGTTCGGGCAGGTGGCGCACTGCGGCTACGAGCACGGCGAGCAGCGCGATCAGCGACGACTGGGCCGCGTACAAGCGAACCTGGTCTCGCAGCAGGGCCTGCCGGAACATGCCGAACTCCGCGAGCAAGATCAGGACCGCGATAACGTTCGCCGTCCCGACGTACGCTGTCGGCGCTTGCGCCGGTAGCATCAGCCACCCCCCAGATACAACGTGAACACCCCGAGCACCGCGAGCAGGAACGCCGCCGCGGCGAATTCGGTGATCTTGAACAGCCGGAGCTTGGCGAACGAGTTGTCGATCACCGCCACCACGCCGCCGAGGACGCAGGACTTAGCCGGAAGGGCGACGATCGCGATCAGCACGGCGACCGGCTGGCGGCTGGCGGCCAGGCCCCAGGGCGCGACGAATACGTTCAGCAAGATCGTGTACAAGATCAGCTGCTTGGCCGCCGACCCCCACTTCAGCAGCGCGAAATAGGGCCCGGAGTGCTCGAATGGCCGCGCTTCCTCGATCATCCCGAACTCGCTGGTGCCCGCATGGGTCTCCACCGGGATCCGGCCGGTCTCGTACAAGATCACCATGAACAGGGCCACCGCGGCCAGCAGGTGCGCCGGCCTGACGATCTGCCCGGCGGACGAGCGGACCGTCGCCGCCAGGGCGTACGGCAAGTCGGTCGCGGTCAGCAACGCCACGGTGAAAACCACGAACAGCACCACCGGCTCGGTGATCGCGGCGAACGTCTTGGCCCGGCTGGCGCCAAGCTGGGCGTAGGGACTGCCCGTCTCCAGCGCCGCGACCGCGACTCCGAATCCGGCCAGCGACAAGATGAACCCGCCGCCCAGGATGTCTCCCATGTAACCAAGCGGCAGCGGGAACGTGGTCAGGACCGGGATCAGCAGCGGCACCGTCAAGTAGCAGGTGAACGCCGCCACCGGAGCAGCCAGGAACACCCAGCTCGCGCCCTGCGGGGCCAGCGCCTCCTTGCGGAACAACTTAGCCAGGTCGTAGTAAGGCTGGGCCACCCGCGGCCCCCGGCGTCCCTGCAGCCTGGCCTCAACCCGGGCGATGACGCCAGACACCCCGGGCGCAGCGCCAGCGATAGTCAGAACCTGAAGGACCTGGATCAAAGGGACCGGCAGCACGGCGGCTACCGGTCCTGCGGCTGGAGGTGGGGGACGGGGGACTCGAATCCCCCCGGATCGTTGCCGGGTAGCTCAGACAGCGCTTCTGCCACGATGGCTCCTCCCACAAACGGAATCAGGTGGTAGAAGCCATCAGCGGCCTAGGCCGCGGTTCGGGCGAGCTTCATCGCCAGCCGCTATTGTGACCCACTCCCTAACCCGACCGCAAATCCATGATCATTTAAGGCGATCCCGGCGGACGCGCTTCCCAGAGGACGCTGAGCGGGATTGCGCGGAAGCGCGGGCCGAATGGCAGAGTCTGCCGACCCGTATAGAGAACTATGCCGACAAGCAGGTCGTCGCCCAGGCGCGCCGCGAGATGGCGCAGCCCGCGGAAGTCCTCTGCTCTGACTGTGGACCCCGCCTTGACCTCGACGGCGACCACTTGGCTGCGACGGTTCTCCAGGATGAGGTCGACTTCGATGTTGTCCTTGGTGTGGTAGTGGTACATCTCGGCGCGCTGCTCAGACCAGGTGAGCTGCCGCGCAACCTCCATTGCTACGAACCCCTCCATAAGGGGACCGAGCGAAGCCTCAGGCCGACGGAGGCTACCCGCATCCAAACCCAGCAGATTCGCGGCGATGCCGGAATCCACCATCGCGACCTTCGCCGTTCCGACTGCCCTTGAGCTGAGGTTCCTCGACCACGCTGGGATCCTCTTGATCAAGAAAACCTCCTCCAACAGCGCCAGGTAGCGTTTGACCGTCGGCTGCGGCAGGCCAAGCTCGCTCCCCAGCGCACCCGGGACCAGGAGCTGACCTGAGCGAGCAGCAACGAGCCGGATCAGCGCACGCATCTGCGGCCCGCGCTCGATCTCGGACAACTGGATGACATCACGATTTACGATGTCGGCCACATAGGAGTCAAGGAACCGCTCTCGCCGGGAGCCCGTGCGTGCCACAGCAACCGGGAATCCGCCACGGACAATTCGATCAATGTAGTCAGACCGCGTCTCCCCGGAATCGTGCTGCAGCGCCGGGCCTAGCGCGAAAGCCGCGTCGACGAAGCGGTCAGGCTTGTCGTCGATCTCTCCCTGAGACAGCGGCCATAGCTCGACCGTTTCCATCCGTCCCGGTAGCGAGTCTGGCACTGCGCGCATGCTCAGTACGCGAGCGGATCCGGTCAGCAGGAACCGGCCGGGACGGGGATCGTTGTCGACAGAATCCTTGATGGCAAGCAGCAACTCGGGGACTCGCTGGATCTCGTCGACCACCAGCAGATCCTCGTTCGCGACGAACTCCGTGGGATCGAAGTTCGCCGCCTGCCGCGTCGCCGTCCGGTCAAGGCTGCGCCATTGGCCCCCGCGAGCGTCGGCTATTTCCGCGGCCAGGGTGCTTTTACCACACTGGCGTGCGCCGTTGACCAGCACTACGCGGGTGTCGGCGAGAGCCTGCTCGACGACAGCGGTAGCCCGCCGGGGCAGGATGCGGCCGATCGGGGACGGCGGCACATGCGACATGGCGTCAAGCATACATCTAGTATTCATTTGGCCCCTATGGTAATGGTGATCTGGCCGCAAACTATCTGTCGATCTGGCCGTAACGTTCATGTTCATCTAGCCGCGGCGAGCGGACAAGCCCATCGGCTGCACCAGACCTCCGCGCGGTAGCGGCGGGGACTTAGAGTGAATGAAGGCGATGGGGCCCGTCCGTGAACCGCCTCGATGGCTGATGGCTCCTGGTGAGCGCTCGCGCGGCGAGGACGGGAGCAGCAGATGGCGCACCGGGGCACCGAAACTGCGAGGTTTGTCAGCCTGCTCTCAGACAAGCCGCCCGGACCAGACCCTGCCGACGCCGGGGACCAGGAGTTTCTCGCTGATTTGCGCCTGGATCAGGTGATCGAGGCAGTGGCCGGCCAGCGGGATGAGCGTGATCTGATCGCGGGGCTGCTGCGCCGGCGAGTCAGGGATACCGGCACGCTCGAGTACCGGCATGAGGTCTTCGCGGACTTCGAAGATCAGCGGCTTACTCAGGTGACCGCGGCGTTCTGCGGCCAGATGAGCCAGGTGCGCGCGCACCTGCGGCAGATGTCGGGGATGCGGTCAAGCCATCAGCGGGGCGGCTGGTTCCTTGACACGGCGGGCATCTACTGTGACGCGGTCCGGTCGTTGGCGGCCGGCCTCGGCCAGGCGTCCGTCGCCTCCCGCGCTATCCGGTTGTTCCAGAGTTATCTGGCCGATTACCTGGACTCAGCCGAGTTCGCCGAACTCGCCCGCGACACTGCCGACCGCAAGACCGACCTCGCGCAGGTCGCGTACCTGGTCAGGGTTAAGGGGTCGCGAGTAGAGGTGAGCAAGTACGAAGGCGAACCGGACTACAGCGCCGAGATCGAGGAGACATTCGAGCGCTTCCGGCAGGGAGCGGTGAACGATTACCGGGTTAGCTACCGAACCTGGCCGACCATGAACCACGTCGGCGAGCGCATCCTCGACTTCGTCGCGCGGCTGTTCAGCGAGGAGTTCGGCGCGCTGGCGGACTATTGCGACCGGCACGCCGAATTCGTAGATCCGGCGATCGCCCGGTTCGATCGCGAAGTTCAGTTCTACCTGGCCTACCTGGCCTACATCAGGCCGGTGCGGTCAGCCGGGCTCAGCTTCTGCGTCCCGGACGTCCGCGCGGCTTCGAAGGAAATCTTCGCCCGCGACACGTTCGACCTCGCGCTCGCCGCCAAGCTCGTCGCCTCCGGCGGAGCCGTCATCACCAACGACTTCGAGTTGCGCGACCCGGAGCGCGTCATCGTCGTCTCCGGCCCGAATCAGGGCGGCAAGACTACGTTCGCCCGCACGTTCGGCCAGCTTCACCACCTGGCCGCGGTCGGCTGCCCAGTACCTGGAAGCGCCGCCCGGCTCTTCCTGCCTGACCTGATCTTCACCCATTTCGAGCGCGAAGAAGACATCGCCGACCTCACCGGCAAGCTGGAAGACGACCTGCTCAGGATCGCCAAAGCGCTGCGGGCGGCCACCGGTGACAGCATCGTGATCATGAACGAGATCTTCACGTCGACCACGGTCAGCGACGCGCTATTTCTCGGCCGGAAGGTGCTGACCAAGGTCGTCGAGCTTGACCTGCTCTGCGTCTACGTGACCTTCATCGACGAGCTGGCCTCGTTCGGAAGTACCGTCGTCAGCATGGCCAGCACGGTCGCGCCCGGTGACCCGGCCAGCCGGACCTACAAGGTGGTGCGCAAGCCAGCCGACGGCCTGGCCTACGCGCTCGCCATCGCCCGCAAGAACCGGGTCACCTACGAACTGCTGCGCCAGCGAGTGACCCGGTGAAACCGCGTTTGCTGTTCCGGGACACCGATCTCGACCTCGCCGCTGATCTTCCGGCGAACCGCGATGACCTGATCGCCGATCTGGAGTTGCCCACCTTGCTTGACGCGATGTCGGGCGGCGATAAGTTCCTGCGCGAGATCTCTGAGAAAGTCCTGCTGACCAGCCTGCGCGAACCCGAGGCGATCCGGTACCGGCAGCGCATTCTCGCCGACTGCGTCGCCGAGCCCGAGATCATCCGCGAGATCTATCGCCTCGCGGTCGCGACACTGCAAGAAAAGCGCCGCGCCTGGGGGTTCCTCTCGGGGCAAAACCCGTCATCGATCCTGTCCGCAGCGATCAACCAGCTCGAAATCCTCATCACGGGGCTCAGGCGATTGCGGCAGATCGCCGATGAACACAGCGGCAAATTCCGCTCCGACGGGCTGGCGACTTTTTTCGGCACGCTGAAACGAGAACTGGACGACCACTATTTCGAAACGCTCAGCCGGCACCTCCGCCAGCTTCGGTTTCCAGGCGGCGAGCTGATGAGTGCCCAGCTCGGCCGGGACAACACCGGGGTGGGCTACGTGCTCCGGTCCGGTCGCGCGAAGCGCCGTCTGAAAGAGCGCGTCGGGATCGCGCCGCGCACCGTTTACTCCTTCACGATCGCCCTTCGCGACGAGGCCGGCGCCCACGCTCTCGCCGAGATGGTGAGCCGGGGAGTCAACCACGTCGCCAACGCGGCGGCCCAGTCAGCCGACCACATCTCCAGCTACTTCACCATGCTCTGCGCCGAACTCGGCTTCTATGTCGGCTGCCTGAACCTGCACGACCAGCTCACGGCCCGCGACCAGCCGATAGCCTTCCCCGCACCCGCACCGCTCGCATCGGGCGAGCAAAACTGCGCGGACCTGCGCGACGCCTGCCTAGCGCTGCGGACCACCCCCGTCGTCGGCAACGACGTCGACGCTGACGGGAAGGCGCTCATCGTAATCACCGGCGCCAACTCCGGCGGCAAGTCCACATTCCTGCGCAGCCTGGGCCTAGCCCAGCTGATGATGCAATCCGGTCTGTTCGTCGCCGCGCGGGACTTCCACGCCAGTGTCAGCCACGGCATCTTTACGCACTTCATCAGGGAGGAAGACCCCGCCATGGTCAGCGGGCGGCTCGATGAGGAACTGGCCCGGCTGAGCGGCATCGCCGATCAGATCAGCGGTGGCTGCCTGATGTTGTTCAACGAGTCGTTCGCCGCGACCAACGAGCGGGAGGGTTCGGAGATCGGCCGCCAGGTCGTCATGGCACTGCTCGAAGCAGGTATCAAGGTCGTGTTCGTGACTCACCACTTCGATCTCGCCGATAGCCTCCGCCGCCAGCAGGCGCACCCAGCGCTATTTCTGCGGGCCCCCCGCCAGCCGGACGGGCGGCGGGATTTCAAGCTCGTTCCGGCGCCTCCGCTGCCCACCAGCCACGGCGCGGACATCTACCACCGGATCGGCGGATGGCTAGAGTGATAGCCATGTCCGCTGATGCTGACGTCCCGGCCCTGTCTTACGCGAGTCCGGTGGACTACGACAAGTACGGTGATTACGGGCCGGGCCGCGGGTTCGACCCAGGGCAGCGATTCCAGCGTCCCCGGTATCGTTTTCAGGGCCGGATCACGGCCGACGGGTCGAGCGGGTATCAGGCTGAGCCGGGCCGCTACCACTTGTACATCTCCTGGGGTTGTCCGTGGGCGCAGCGCACCGCGATCGTCCGGCAGCTCAAGCGGCTGGCCGGAGCGGTGTCTCTGTCTTATGTAGATGACACGCGCGACGGGCGCGGCTGGGCATTTCGCGAGCGGCGCGGCCCCGATCCGGTCAACGGCTTCACGTTCCTGGCCCAGGCCTACGAGGCCACTGAACCCGGTTATGACGGGCATGTGTCCGTGCCGGTGCTGTGGGACCGCGTAAGCCGCAGAATCGTCAGCAACAATTTCCCCGATATCACGATCGACCTGGGCACGGCGTTCCAGGCGTGGGCAGATACCTCGGTCGACCTGTATCCGCAGCCGCTGCGCCACGACGTCGACGCCCTGTGCGAGCAGGTTTACCAGAACGTCAACAACGGCCCCTATGTCGTCGCCGGTGCCACCACCGCCGAGGATTATGAAACCCTGCGGCACCGCATGATCGAGACCATGACGCGGCTGGACCAGCGGCTCGCGGCGAGCAGGTTCCTGTTCGGCACCCAGATCACCGAAGCCGACGTCCGGTTGTGGCCGACGCTCGCCCGCTTCGATTCCAGCTACAACCCGCTCGCCGGCGTCAGCGAACACCCGCTGACCAGCTTCGCGAACCTGTGGCCCTATGCCCGCGACCTTTACCAGCACGCCGCGTTCCGCGACACCACTGACTTCACCGCCTTCGGCGGGCTGCTCCGCGGACCTCGGCCATCGTTCCTGCACGACGGGACGTGGCGAATCAAGGTCGAGCCGCACCTGGCCGACTGGGACGCACCCACTAGCCGGGCTCATTAGGCCGACTGACCGGCCGCTGCATCCACCGCTGGGCCCGGGCCGCGAGCCGACCGGCAGTTCTGCTGATCGAATCGCCGCCTAACTGCCTGGTCGGGGCCGCCAAGCGCGGCAGATGATGAACCGGTGATGGACAACCAGCAGCCAGCCTCGAACCAGGGCTTGTCGAGGCGGCACTTCGTGCACGGGAGCATGGCCGTCGCAGGTGCCGCCGCTTTGCTCGGTCGCCGGGTCCCGCTATCGCGGCAGCGCCTGGCGATACTCGATTCAGCTTCAGCACCAGCCACGCTGGTCCAGGCCAGCGGGGAGGAGCACGCGACCGGAAGCGTCACCCTCGCTCTCCCGAACGCCGCGTCGGCCCAGGGCACGCTCCTAGTCGCCAGCGTCCTGTCACCGGCAGCCGGTACCCCGTTCATCCCGCCAGGCTCCAGCGGTGCCGGGTGGCAGCTCGGCAAGGCCGTCACCTGCGCCGGCGGGCGGATAGAGCAGTGGTACTGGGCGAACAACCCGGGCGGCCTGTACGGCCCATCCGCCGGAGCGGTGTTCACCGGCGCGGCGGGGCAAAGCTGCCTGGGCGGGATAGCCGAATTCGCCTTCCCGGCCGGCACCACCCAGATCCTCGACACCGTCGGCAACAACAGCGGGAGCAGCGCCGGCACCTCGATGCCGGTGAGCACCGCCGCCGGGGTGTTCGCCGGAACCCTGGGCGTGTTCAGCCAGGCCGAGTTCTTCACTGCCAGTGTGCCGACCGGGAACTCATGGACCCAGCCGGCCGGTTACAGCGGCATCGCCAACCTGCACAACGGTCTGCCCAGCGCCTGGTCACACAGCTTCGACGCTGGCCTGAGCGCAGGCAACCAGTCACCTTCGGGCGGGTTCTCCTACACCACCGGCAGCGAGGGCTGGGCCGCCGCTGCGTGCTGCTACCGGGCTGTCACCGTGGCCCCGATCGGCGTGGTGGGCGGTGAGGTCACCAATTGCCTCGACCTTGACCCGACCGGGCAGCAGCTTGTCGTCGGCGGCGACGTAGAGGGCTGCTGGCGGACCGCGAACTACGGGGACAACTGGCAGCCAGCCGACTACGGCGCGATCCTGTCCACCGGCGACCAGGTCTGCTTCGCCGACATCAAATGGTCGCTGCTGGAGGCGGGTGTGCTGTATGCCTGCACCGGTAAGACCGGCTCGGGCTTCGGTGCGTTCATCGCCAGCCTCGACGGCGGGTGCACCTGGTCGCAGCGCAACCACACCACGCTGATGTTCTACGGCAACGGCACCTCCTCTCCGCCCCGGCCCGCCGGGGAGGGGCAGGACACCGACCGGACCGTCAACCGGCTGGTGGCCCAGGATCCGACCGGCCGCTACCTGTACCTGGTGACCGCGAACAGCGGGGTGATGCGCTCGGCGGACATGGGCGTCACCTGGACCACGATGGGGCCAACGGGCAGCGGGTTCTACCCGCGGTGCATCGCCATCAACCCGGCCAACGCCCAGGAACTGTGGGTGGGGGCGTGGGATACCGGCAACGGCCTCGGCGGTGTGTGGCACACCACCAACGCCCGGGCCAGCTCGCCCACCTGGACCCAGCTCACGCTGAGCACCGGTACTCTTCTCAGCGGTCCGGTCTTCACCAGCACGGTGGCCGACCTGAAGGTCATCGGCTCGGGCTCGTCGGCCTACCTGTACGCGGCGTGCGACACGGCCGGCGTCTACCGGGCCCCGGTCGCCGGCGGAGGACTGGCCAGCCTGAACGGCACTGGCAACGTCTTCGGCGGACCCTCGATGAACGCGATCGACACCAGCGGTGCCTCGCTGTGGGTGAGCCTGGACGGCTATGTGGATTCCTCCGGCAGCCACCAGGTCGTGGCCGGATGCTCCGGTGGCATCAAGGCGCCGGGCGACGCCAACTTCACCAACATCATCAAGATCACGCTGCCCGGCGGAAGCACGACCGGAATGACCTACAAGGACCTGACTGGCCCGAACACGATCACCCTGGCGACGCTGCCTCCGTTCGGTACCGCGTGGTGGCATGCGGGGGCGAGCTGGCAACTCTGGCTAGGCGGAAACAACTCGGTCAACCCGCACATCCTGATCGACCCGGGCAACCCGCAGAACATCTACGTCACCGGTGGCGGCGGGTTCTTCCGCAGCCAGAACGGCGGCAGCAGCTGGCAGCTAGCGGTAAACGGGATGCCGATGATCGGGATGCACTGTTTCGCGATCGACCCGAACGACGGCACCCACTTCGTCCACTGCGGCGACGACTACACCAGCATCGACGTCAGCGGTGACCCGAGCGGAAACACACCCGGCGACATCGTCTCCACCGCACCGGGGGCGAGCCTGGCCGGTGCTCATCGTGAGTCACACGCGGTCAGCTTCGACCCGCTCGACTCCCGCGTCTACGTCGGCCTGAACTTCTCCTACAGCCAGAACGCCGGCGGTGCGGTCATGTACCGCGCCTCGGCGGCGACATCCGCTTGGAGCAGCACCGGCTACGACACCCAGGTCAGCGGGGCGCCAGCGGTGATCGGGCTGCTGGCCGGACGAAACGCCTCGGGCAACCGCTTCGTGGTCGCCGTCGCGCAGGGCGCGGGCATGTACCGGTGGGACGGGACCAACTGGACCCTGTGCACCGAGAACGACGCCGCGCCGCTGCCCGGCTCCGGCGGGGCGGTCGGGCAGCACGTCTCGATCGTCAACGGAAATTCGGCCGCCTACCTGTACTGCTTCGACCGCAAGCAGGGCCTGTACCGCTCCGCTGACTACGGCCAGAGCTGGACCCAGATCTGGACGGTCACCACCGGAGATACCCGCACCGGCTGGCTCGCCGTCAACCCGGCGGTCAACGGCGAACTTTGGGTTTCCACGGACACCAACCTCTTCAAGCTGTCGGGCGTCGGCAGTGGCACCGTCGCCGGCGGCCAGATCACCGTCACCACCATCGGCGGGGTGTTCAGCGCCGGCGCCGCCGGAGTCTCGTTCGCCCCCAGCGGCGCGGTGTACGCCATCGCTTTGCCCGGCAACTCCCCCGCGCCACCGGTTACCACTCTGTACATCTCCAGTAACGGCGGGTCCTGGACCGACTGGTGCAACGGCGACGCCTCGGCCAGTTCCTACGGACCGCCATCCGGGCAGCTAGGCATCTCTTCCAAGGGCTGGCTCTGGGTGACAAGCGGCGAACACTTCGGCTACTGGGACCACATCCCCGGGACTTGATGTCCCTGTAGCCGGGCTGCGGTGGCGGGCGCCGGTGGCGAGTGGGCCGTGGCTATATATCGTGGCTATATATGGTGCGGTCGCTCATCGCTGGGTACGTCATGGAAGCGTTCAGCCGGTCCAGGTTACGTCGGTCAGCGTGACCGTCTCCCGAGCGTCGTCAATTATGTAGGTAACCAGGCCAACTCCGCCGAACTCAGCGCGCCGGACATAAGGGTTAACTCAGCCCGGTATGTCACCTGCTTTGAGCCCGCGCCGCCGCTAGCCGCTGCTGCCAGCCCGGGATGGCTTCATCGGCAGGCACTGTCCGAGCGGTGCCGTTTCGCACCGCGTCGATTTCGTCGTAATACCCGGCCCGACCGGCCGCGATGACAGTCAGCCTCCACGCACGCAAGAACTGCTGTAGGCGCCGGTAACCGGCCAGATCGTGCGCGGCGTCTGGCTAGCTCCATCACGTTCCCTGATCATGCAAGTTACAAATTCGTCCATTGTTGCCGTCAGGTGCATTATAAACCTTGATGTTGCCGTGAGCTCCTTGTCATGCGGAAGTGCTAATAGACGATCACTGGATCTCTTGGCATAGTCATCCGCTATATGCTCGCTGTCCACAAAAGGAGATTACCAACACACTAGCTGCGGGTGAGAAAATCCGGCTGGAAATGGTCCTAGTTATTACGCTTCCGGACCACATTATTAAAGATTACGACCAGGAGTTCGCTCGCGTAAGATCGTGCGTCGGTAGCTGGTGAACGGCAGTGACACTATGGGCAGTTTCTTAAAGATTCCCTCGACCAGGATTCCGAGGGCGAGTGTGTCGCCGCATACCCCAGGTCTCCTGACAACAGCCAGCGAAACGACCATCGAACGGAACAAGAACGCGAACCAGCGCTAAACGAACGCGGCCACTTAGCCAATGATCTCGGCGGGAACTCGCAGGTCGTCGTCACGATACAGGCTCGCCACCGCGGCCGGATCGTGAGCGGCGCACACCGTGGCGATCTCATCGAGCAGCTTGTCGTAGTCCTCGCCGGTCTCGCCCCGGTAGGCGGCGGTCATGCGTCCCCACTCATCCCACGGGAGCATCTCGACCTTGTTCAATGCGGCCAGATCCCTGACAGCGTTGCCGCTGATCTCCGCCGGACCCCAGTTTCCGGTCCCGTAGACGCCGAACCGCGCGGCGTCGATCTCGCCGCGCCGGAACGCCGTCCAGGCCTCCCCGCCGCTCAGGAACTGCCCAGGGCGAAGATCCTCGGGATGGTCCAGGACGGTGCCGCCGAGGATCTCCGAATCGATCCTGACCCAGCGGCCGTCCCTGTCCTGGTACTCGGTGATCCAATGGTCCAGGCCCTGGCCGGCCTGGAAGTAGGTAGCGAACCCGCAGCGAACCCGAGCCGCGATCCCTCGGTGACGCAAGAAGGCACAGCTCAGCAGCGCGAAATGCCGGCAGGTGCCAACCACGCGCTGTTCGGGCGGGCGGCCCGCGCCGGCGGGAGCCGGGTTCAGCGCCAGCAGCGCGCCCAGGATTCGGGTCGCGGGACGCAGGTTCCGCTCACCCAGGCGCGCTTCTTCCAGGCCAAGGTCCTTGGCCGCGTCCGGCTGGAGGACCAGCAAGTGCACCGGCATGCACACTGCCACCGGGTCTTTCCCGATACCCTCCAGAACCTGCGGCCCCAGACCCTCCAGCCCAGTCAGCGGGCCGGGCTTGGCGTAGTCGATCTCCGGCTCCACCGTGCCACCTAACGGGTCAACCCCTCAGCCGGTCCGGCGGTGGCAGTGGGAACGGCCCGACGACGGCATCGGGGTTGTCGCCGTAGCTGAGCCAGCTCGCGATCGGCGCCTGAACGCCGACGCCCGGCCGGTTGTAGTCGCAGACGCCAGTCGGGAACGCCTGGCGGAGCTCGGCCTGCTCGGCCGCCGTGAAGGTCACCGGGTAGTCGCGGAAGTTCAGCGGCTTCAGGCTGCACTTCAGGGCGGGCATCGTCAGGGGCTCGCCGGCCACCAGGCGCGGGTTGGACGCCACGGGGTAGGCGACACCGCACTGCCCGGTGCCCGGGTCGGTGAGGGTCTGGTGCACCAGGTCGGTGGCCGACATGAAGCAGCCGTCGGTCAGCCCGGCCGGCTTGTCGTCGAGCACCTTCTGCTGCGCGCTGTGGTGGCGAGTGATCGTTCTCGATGTTCGTCAGCCAGGCGTCCATCTCGGCCAGCTCGTAGGTGTTGGCCGCGTTGATCTCCGCCGCCGTCGGCATGTTCTCGATGATGACCTGGTTGCCGTCGGTCCCGTTGGCGGCGAGCATCCGCGCGCGGATGATGAACGACCAGTCGGTGGTGTGGATGTCGTTCCCGAAGCCGATGAAATCGAGGTCGAGGCGCTGGTCGATGACCGGCGTCGTGCGCAGCCCGAGGGACGCGCTGTTGACCAGGTCGTCGGCGTAGACCGCGCGCAGCGCCTTCAGGCTCGCCTCGGTACGCTGCGGGACCTGGGCGCCGGCGAAGTTCATCCCGCCGATGTCCGGCGTTGAGCGTCGCGAACTGAGCCGGGGTGATGGCGCCCGAATCCAGCGCGGCCAGCCCGTACTGCACGCCGACGTTGTCCAGCGGGCTGTTGGGGAAGCCGGTGGTGGGATCGACCCCGAGCTGGTTGACGATCTGCTCGTCGGAGTTGCAGATGATCCCGTTCGGGTTCGTCGGGCTCCACTGCTCGGCGGGCGGGATGATCGCCGGGTCGCAGCTGCCGGTGGCCGTCGACCGGTTCGCGAACGTGTTATCCCACGACACGCACGTCGTGTAGTCGTTGTAGCCGGCGATGGCGGTCTTCTGCGCGGTCGTGAACGACGATCCGTTCTGGCCCGGCGAAGAACGAGTCGAGCAGCCTGCAGTCGGTGACCGGCCCGGCTGTCGTCAGCGGGTCAGGGAACGAGATGCTCGGGATGATGCCGTCCAGGATGCCGGGGTAAGAGTCGGCGATCTCGTACTGCTGGATGGCGCCGCCTGAGCCGCCCCAGCCGATGGTGAACTGCACCGGCCCGTAGGTGTCGATGAAGTGCTCCTTCACCATCATCGCGGCCTCGGCCGAGATGATCGTCGAGCAGTTGTTGTCGAGCACGTTGAGCGTGGATGATGCGACGGCGTAACCCAGCGACAGGAACTGATCGTTCAGCACCCCGCCGGTGGAGGTGCCCTGGTGGTAGCCGGAGTTGCAGCCGCCCCCGAAGGTGTAGATGAGCTTGCCGTTCCAGCTTGTGTCGGGCTGCAGCGGCGACGGGGCCTGCCCGTCGAACAGCGCCGCGATCTGGTAGACGGCCCGGTCGATCACCCCGGTCTCGATCCGCACGATGTAAGGCACGCTCTGCCCGTTCACCGTCGCCGTTGCCGCGTCAGCCGGAATGGTCGTGGGATCGGCCAGCGGCACGAAGGCGCCGGAGGTGTTCTTGTACTCGTACGAGACCATGGTCGGCGCGAAGCAGTCGGGCGGGCTCGAGGGAGCGAGACCGAAGGAGGTCGTCTGGCAGACGTAACGGAAGCTGTTGCTTGCCGGAGAAGACCGGCCCGTTGACGGAGTGATCGATGACGTCCAGCGACGACGCGAACCGTCCATGCCGCGAAGGCGACGAGCCGGTTGCGGCCGATCGTCAGGCCGGTGACCAGTCCGAGCAGGCTCCCGTCTGACTGCGCGCTGGAAGCTGGACGTGACGTCCTGGCCATCCGAGGTGATCTGCACGTCGGCCGGGTTGATGTGCCTCGGGACATCGACTCGTACCAGCACTTCGCCGCCGCTGACCAGCTCCGGACGGGGGTTGGACACGGTCACCAGAGCGAGCCGCCCGAGCTCCAGCCCGTTACCTGGCGCCGCGGCCTGAGCGGCGCGTCGGCGCGAGCACGAGCGCGATCGCCGAGATCGCCGCCAGCCACCCCAGCGGGCCGGCCTCGCATTAGGCGTGATCTCACAGAGAACCTCCTTACCGGACCAAGCGCCAAGCACTAAACGGAAAATTCACCCTAGTCAGAATCAAGTAGCGCAGGTCCCTGACTCCGTGGCTGTGTCATCGGACGGGCGATCGCATCGATGCGCCCTGGGTCGAAGACACCAGCGCCGGTGGAGCTTTCTGCTATACGAATGGTGATGAACAGGTAGCGCAGTACGGCGGCTTGGCGGGACTTCGGCAGGCGGGGCCACGCGAAGCGGGCACCAGGGCCAGTGACGACACCATCGAGCGCGCCAGAAGGGCGGACGCTTATGTCGCGATGCAGCGCCCGCGATGGCCGACCGTCTGGTGCCCGACGCGATGCCGTTGCTGGGGCGGCAAGCGCGGCCTCGGCGGCCAGAGACTGGAGCAGCAGCACCGCACGGTCGGCGATGTAGGCCTCCAGCGGCTCGGCGCCGATATGGCGGGAGCAAGTCCCGCCTCGCAGGGAACCGGCGGAGCTGCAGGCGTAGGTCGGGTAGGCGCTGACCATCGAGCCGGCCATCGTTCGCTCGCAGCGGGCGCAGACCACCAGCGAGGTGAGCGGGTAGAAACGGGGCGGAAGGCGAGTGGCGGCCCGCGCGCACTCCTCCTGCAGCCGGCGGCGCTGGACCTGCTCCCACATCTTGACCGGGACGCAGGCCGGCCAGGCCGCCGGAAGCAGTTGTCCATCTGTGATGCCGGCGATGCGGGACGGAGCGGCGCGCAGGCCGGCGTAGCGCGGCGCGGCCAGCAGGCGCGTGATGCCCGTGACGGTCCAGGTCCTTCCGCCGACTGTAGGCACGCCCCGCTGGTTCAGGCCGACCGCGATCTGGCGGCGGGTAACACCGGCCAGATAGGCGGTATAGACGTGGCGCACGACCTCGGCTTCGGCCTCGATCAAGGCTGCCATTTGCGGCTGGTATCCGTAGGGGCGCAGGCCGCCACCATGCGGGAGGCCAGCAGCCGCCCGCGCCTGGCCCGCTGCCCGAGAGCGGAGTGCCAGCACCTGCCGTCTGCCGCTGTCCGCATCGGCCTTCGCCATGATCGCATCGCGCGTGGCCGGGTCGGTCAGATCGTCGGGGTGGCCATGCACGACAATCCGGCGGTCACTGGCGATCCGGACAAGTTCCGCCATGGCACGTGGTATCTCGTCCAGGCGTTCTGCCCGGTACAAGAACAGCTGCCCAAAATGCCCGGCGCGCGCAGCCGCGATCATCCGCCGCCACCCAAGCGGCGTCGCGCCATTGGCCCAAGCCGTCATGCTGGTGTCGGCGAATACCAGATCGGTGGGCATCGTGACGCCGAGCCGGGCGGCTTGCTGTCGCGCCCAGCGTTCCTGCCCGGCGACGGTCAGTTGGTCAGCATCCGCTCGCGCGGGGACCCAGCAGTACGCCGAGCCGACACCGGATCGGCCGGCCGGGACAGACACCGGACCAGTCAATCGCCGCCGAATTGGGAGCTCAACGAAGTCTGAAAGCACTGTCATGTAACGAATCGATCACAGATCTTCGATGCCGGCGGTGCCGCACCCCAAGCTGGCCTGGTGACGGACATGCCTGCCCGGCAGCGGACCGCTCGTGGCCGCGTGCTCGTCGTTGATGACGAAAGGCGGATCCGCGACGTCGTTGTCCGCATCCTGAACGCCCGGGGCATCGACGCGGACGCGACCGGCGACGGCGCCAGCGCCGTCGCCATGAACGCTTCGGGCTACTACGATCTGGTGATACTTGACCTGCTCATGCCGGGCCAAGACGGGTTCGTCACGTTACGCAAAATCATGAACGACAAGCCGACACAAGCCGTGCTCGTACTGTCGTGCCTGACCGATCCCGAGTCGGTTATGGCGAGCCTCGGCCTTGGTGCCGATGATTACGTGCCTAAGCCGTTCCACGTCGGCGAGCTGGCCGCACGCGTACAAGCCAGGCTGCGGGCGATAGCGCGAGCCGGTCCCCCCATCCTCAACTGCGGGCGCCTTCGGCTCGACGTGTTGCGGATGCAGGCGGACGCGGGAAACGGGCCGGTGTACCTGTCAAGCCGCGAGACTCAACTGCTGTGGGAGCTCATGGCTGATCCGGGCGCGATCGTGTCGAAGGACGACCTGCTCGCTAAGGTCTGGCGCGGCGAGCAGGCCTCCATGTCCAATGTGGTCGACGTGTATATTCGCCGGCTCCGCTCCCGGCTCGGCCCAGAGGCGATTACGACCGTGCGCGGCCAGGGATACCGTGTTGGCACGGGCTGACCCTGGCTCGCTGGCCGAGCGATTCTGGGCGTCCCGCTGGCCGGAGGCCATCTGGTCGGCCTTCGCGGTCGGGAACGTGGCGTGGATGATCACGATGCCGTCGTGGTCGTTGCTGCCGTGGCATTTCACCTGGATGAGCTTGCTGCTGCTGTATGGTTTCGGCTTCCGTACTTGGACCAGGCCTCAGCTCTGCTGGCTGCTGATCCCGGTGATGGCCTCGATCACATTGCTGTTCGTTGACCCGGCCATCTGGGGTTTGCGGCCATACGACGAGATCGTCGAGGTGCCGTTCATGGCAGCCCTATTCGCGGCGATGGTTCTGCACTCCGGCCGACGCCAGGCTGCCATCTCCGCCCACGACCAGGTGTCGCGCCACAACCTAGAACTGCTGGAACGCCAGCGGGCGTTTATTCAGAATGCCTCGCACCAGCTGCGGACGCCGATAACGGTCGCACTCGCCCACGCTGAGCTGCTTTCGAGGGACGGACTGGACGACGACGCCGCCGACGACGCCGCGATCGTGGTCGACGAGCTGACCCGGCTTCGCCGCCTGGTTGGCCAGTTGCTTGCGCTCGCCATGGCCGAGCAAGGCGATGCGCTTCGGCTGGCGGCGGTCCCGACCAGGCTGGGCACCCTGCTAGATGACGTAGTACGGCGCTGGAAGCCGACTCCGAGACAGTGGCTGATCGGCGCCTCGGACGAAGCGACCGTACTCGCCGACCGTGAGCGGCTGGTGCTCGCGCTCGACGCCATCATCGAGAACGCGGTCGGATTCACCGGCGACGGCGACATCATCCAGCTGACTGTGCATTGCGCCGGGCAGCGAGCCACGATCGTCGTCGAGGACTCGGGGCCGGGCATACCAGACAGTGATCTCGCCGACGTGTTCGAGCGATTCTCCGGGTGTGCGTCTCCCAGTTCCAGCGTCCGTAACTTCGGCCTCGGCCTGTCCATTGTCCGGGCCGTTGCCGAAGCCCACGGCGGGCAGGTGCGCGCCGAACGCAGCCCGCTCGGCGGCGCCGCCGTCTCGCTATCGCTGCCTCGCCACGAGACGACCGCCAGCGAGGCGCCCAAACAACTAGTCCACTTGGCCGACTAGCAAGAGGCCTCGGCTACGGGACGGCAACCGGTAGGGTCGGCGCTGTGCTCGCTGGCGCAAGCCACCGCCATGCTGACCTATCGCTGGCCTCCGTAGGAGGTGACCAGCGCGTCGGCGACGATCGCCGCGTCCGCTTCGGCCACATCCGCCGGGTACTCGGGCAGCAGGTCGTCCCAGACGACCATCCACGATCCGTAGAGCTGGGCCTGCCCCTGCGGTCGGGCGAAGAACCAGACATGCAAATGCGCGCCGCCGTCTCCGATGCGGTAGACGTGAGCGCGCGAGACGTGCCGCAAGGCCTGCACGTGGCGCACGATATGAGTGGTCAGCACACCTAGTTCGGCTGCGAGCTCATCGGGCAAGTCCGCCATGTCGAAGTGATCGCGTGGATGCAGCATGAGCACCAAGGGCACGCCGACGCCCGCGATCCGGGTGAGCCGCCAGCGGTCGTTCAACCAGATTCCCTCGTCTCGGCAGCGGCAAGCCCTGCAGTCCGACGGGTTCTCGCCCTCCCTCGCCGGTTCGGGCAGGACGGGCGGGCGCAGCGGCGCGACGCGCAGTCCATCGGGCTCGAACGGGCTGATTTCCCACCCCGTCATGCGGGCCAGGGGCAGTCGGCATTCGCTGTCCGCGGCGGCGAGCGCGTGTTCGTAGAACTCGTCAGGTCGCAAGGCCATGGGCGGAAGACTAGTCGGCCGGCCCGTCCCGGGCGGTGGTGCGGCTGCGCGGTTTTGTCTCCATGATCATGGTCGGGGTCATGATCACGGAGTCCGGCTGTCATATATCGCGGCTGGGGTTCCGCGGTAATCGCGTTTTCATGATCACGGAGTCTGGCTGTCGCGGGCCTAGGGGGCGGGCACCGTCCGGGCGGCTGCTGCTGGGCCGAGCCGGGCGGTAAAACTATCCCAGATGGGGCATTCCGGGTGCGGGTGGCTCTGGCTGGCGGCGGCCCGGCCCCGGCGCCCACCGCGACCCCCACCGCCACCGCGACCCCGGCCCCGGCCCCACCGCCACCGCGACCCCGGCCCCACCGCCACCGCGCCCGCCGGGCAACCTTGGCTATTCCTTCAGCGCGCCCTGACCGGTTCTCAGAATGTGCTTCTGGAACACGAAGAAGACGATCGCGACCGGGATCGTCATTGCCACCGCCGCGGCGAGCTTGAGCGGGTACTGGGTTCCCGAGCCGAGCTGGCCGCTGACCAGCCGGCCCACGCCGGTGGTCAGCGTGTCCAGCGCTGGGTTCTCGTGCGCGATCAGGATGTTGGAGAAGTCATTCCAGGAACCCTGGAACGACAAGATGGTGAGCGCCATGAGGGCGGGGCGGGCCATCGGCAGCACGATTGACCAGAACACGCGGAACGTTCCCGCCCCGTCGATCTTCGCTGCTTCCTCAATGCTCGCTGGTATCGACTCGAAGAACTGCTTCATGATGAACACGCCGGCGGCGTCGGCGAGCAGCGGGATGATGAGCCCTGGGTAGGTGTCGTAGATCCCCAGGGTTCTGATGACGAGGAACTTGGGGATGAGCAGGACTACCCCGGGTACCGCCATGACGGCGATGACAGCGGCGAACATCGCGCTTCGGCCGCGGAACCTGAGCCGGGCGAGCGCATATCCGGCCATTGAATCGAAAAGGATCCGGCCGGCGGTGACGAACACCGCGACCACGACCGAGTTCATGAACCAGCGCGGGAAATCCTGCTGGCCGAGCGCGGTAAACGCGGACACAACCCAGTTGTGCGGAATCGGGTTCACCGGAGTGTTCACCGCATCGGTCTCGGATTTGAACGCGGTGCCTAGCTCAAGCAGGAACGGATAGATGTACAAGAACGCGAACACTGCGAGCGTGAGATACAAACCAGCCCGCAGCCAGGGCTTGCGGCTGCCAGCCAGGCGCGTCGCTCCGGGTATCACAGTGTCGCTCCGGGTATCACAGGCGCCACCCGCGGGTCTGGGTGACCGAGCCGCGCTCCCGCAAGACCACCCGCTGCAGGACGGTGAAGATCACGATGATGGCAAAGAGTATGAACGCGATCGCGGCTCCCTGGCCCCATTGCTGGTTGCCGAAAGAGACCTGGTAGGCGAGGTAAGCGGGCGTCAGAGTCGTCTGGGCCGGGTTGCCCTGCGTAATTAGGAACACCTGGTCGAAAACCTGCCAGGTTCCGATTAGCCCCAGAGTCAGTACCAGGAACAATGCGGGTCGGATCAGCGGCAGCGTGATGCGTCGGAACCGGGTCCAGGCACCCGCCCCGTCAACGATCGCGGCCTCCTCGATCTCCTCGGAGATGTTGTAGAGCGCGGGCAGGAAAAGCAGCATGAACGTCCCCGACGTCGTCCAGATCGCGAGGATGATCAGCGTCACCATCGCTACGCTCGGGCCTGCGAGCCAGTCCCACCAGGAGACGCCAAGCAGCCCATGGCCGGTCAGCGCCGAAGGCGGCGTGATCCCCATGCCCTGGGCGGCCATGTGCAGCAGGCCGTTCGGATCGCTGAACCAGTTCGGCCCGTGCACGCCCAGATAGCCGAGCGCTCCGTTAATGACGCCGGTGTCCGCGAACAAGAACAGGAAGATCATGGAAACAGCGACTGAGCTGGTGACTGACGGGAAGTAGAAGGCGGTACGGAAGAACCCGCGGCCACGCAGCGCCTTGCGGCTTACCACGATCGCCAGCAGCAGCGCGAGCGCGGTCTGCAGCGGGACTACGAACAGGACGTAATAAAGGTTGTCGCGGATACTCAGGCCAAGATCTTGCTGCGCGAGCCCGGACTGGGTCAGCAGCGCCTCGTAGTTGGCCATGCCGACTGGTCGCACTCCGGCGGAGATGGGGCTGCCGATGCCGCTCCAGTCGCTGACGCTGACCCAGGCGGCCATGACGATCGGCACGAGGAGGAACACGATCAGCGCGACGATCGCGGGCGCGGTGAACAACCAGCCAGCCGCCGCCTCACGGCGACGGGCACGGTGGCCGCGGCGGGCCCCTTGCCTGCGGGGGGCCCGCCGCTGCGCTGGCGGCGCTAGCTGGCGCGTCGCCATGGGATCATTTCGCCTGGCTCGCGAGGGGCGCGAGATTGCTTTGTGCTTTCGCCAGGATGGTGGCCGGGTTGCCCGTCGCGAGTTGGGCTAGCGCCCCGTCGAACGCGGCCAGTGCCTGCGCGTCGTTAGGCAGGGCGATGTCAGGATGCGCGTACGCCAGTTCCCTGGTGTGCACGGCGAGGTTGGGGAATGTCGACTGCCATGTGCTCTGCAGCGTCGCCAGCGACGGGATGACCCCGAACGCCTTCGAGAACGCCAACTGCTGGTTCGGCGTCGTCAGGAACTTCACGAAGTTCACCGCGCCGCCGAGATTGGCTGATGACCGGGGGATTCCCCAGCAATTGGTGAAAGAAAGCGTCGCGGCATCGCCAGCGGGTCCAGAAGGAATCGTGGCGACCTGGTAGTGCACCTTCGGGTAGTCGGCCTGCATCGCGCCGACCATCCAGTTGCCGACGATGTCCATCGCGGCCTTATTCTCGCCGAACGCCTGGCCGCTCCAGCCCGAAGACAGCGCCGGCGGGAACTTCAGAATGCCCCGGTCGAGCAGCTTCTTCAGGAAGGCCAGAGCGGTAACGTTCCGCGAGCTGTCGAGCTCGACCTTGCCATCTGAACCGACGACCGTGCCGCCGTTCTGGTACAGAAACTCATCAAGTTCTGAGTGACTCTGGTCAAGCACGAGCCCGGCCCGGCCCGGCCTGGTGAGCTTCTTCGCCACGGCGGCGAGCTGGCTCCAGTTCTTGGGGATGTCCGCGCTGGTCAGGCCTGCTTCGCGCCAGTCGGTGGTGTTGATATACAAAGCGAGCGTGCTGGCGTCCTTGGGATCACAGACGAACGTGCCCTTGTAAGTGAACGCCGCCCGGAGGGCGGGGTAGAAGTCGTTCGCGTTCGGCAGGGTCTGCGCGTAGGGGTAGAGCGCATTGTCCTTGGCATAGTTCTGAAAGCTGCCAGGATCTAGGTAGAAGACGTCCGGCGGATGCCCGCCCGCGAAGCCCTGCGCCAGTTGCTGGGTCAGGTTAGACGCCGCGATGACGTTGACCTTGATGCCGCTTTGCTTGGTGAATGCGACTGCCGCCGCGTCGACGGCCTTGGTTTCCGCCGGGCCGCTGGAGCCAAACATCAACGTCAGCGGTGCTTTGGTGACCTTGGCGCCGGATGAAGCGGCCGGTCCTGAACTGCCGGAACCGCACGCTGAGATGACCGCGAGCGTGGCACCGATGGCAGCGGCGGAGATTAACGCCCTGCTGTATTTCATCTTAAAATCCTTAACTTTTTATCGGGAGTCCCGGCAGCGCCGGGAGCATGGTCGTACCGGTTAACGGAGCAGCGCCAGTCGAACCGCGCAGTATCAGCGCAGGCTCTAGCAGCACCATGTCCGGGGCGTCGAGATCGGCCCTGGACCCTTTCTGCAGCTTCTGCAAGCAGTCGAGGCAGGCGCTCGCTACCTCGGCAAGCGGCTGGGCCACGCTGCTCAGCCCGGCGGCGGCCGCGGCGGCAGAGTCGTCGAAGCCGACGACAGCCGCCGGTGACCCCGGTGCCAGGCCGCGCGCAGTCAGCAAGGACCAGGCGCCAAGTGCTATCAGGTCGCTGACGCATACGAACGCATCGGGCGGGCTCGATGACTCCAGTAGCTGAGCACAAGCAGACCGGCCAGCGGCAAGGCTGTTGTCGATTCGCAAGGCAAGCCCATCCGTCGGCAGGGCCGCTTCGCGGCAGGCTGCCTCCCAGCCAGAACGCCGGTCGTCGCCGACGCCTGACCCTTCCGGCCAGCCTAGGAAGGCGATGCGGCGATAGCCGCCGCCAATCAGGTGGCGGCTGGCGGCGAGCACGCCACTGGCTCCATTGACGTCCACCCATGAGTGCCGAGCCGCAGAACCCCACGGACGGCCGAACGTCACGAAGGGAATGTTCTGATCGTCCAGCCAGGCCGTGCGCCTGTCCCCGGTGTGCGTGCCGGTAAGCACGAAGCCGTCCAGGTCGTGCTCGCTGAGAAGGCTTTCGTACGTGCCGATCTCGGCATCGTCACTCCCGGCCGTGTAGACCAGGGTCCGGTACCCGCGGAGCTGGGCGCGATCGGTGAGCGCGTGCAGGAATCCGTGCTCCACCTCCCCTCTGTCCTCTGCAGGTGTCTGCAGGCCAACGGCGATCAGGTACGACCGCCTGGTACGCAGCGTCTGGCCGGCCTTTACCGGGCGGTAGCCAGTCCTGGCGATGACCGCTTCAACGCGGCGCCTGGTGTCATCGCTGACCAGGTGCGGTGCGTTGAGCACGTTGGACACCGTCTGCCGGGAGACGGCAGCTTCGCGCGCGACGCTCTCAAGCGTGGGGCGCGCCGAGCGCCACCGCGATCCTGGCGCGTGCATCACGTTCCTTATGCGGGATGGCGACTTCGTGCGAATAGTAGCTAAAAGCTGTATTGAACGTTCAAACTATATGGATACTCTGAGTCCGTCTAGGTTGGATGTCAAGTGTCCGTCGCAGATCCGCTACCCAGGAGCGCGGGATCAATGCCAGATGAGGGCCAGCCGTGGCTGCATGATCTGATCACGGTGCTGAGCGCCCCCACGATGGCGCTCAGCGAACAGAGCGGGCAGATGCGCCGGTCAGGTGCGCAAGGCGTGCTGCACGCTCACTCCCGAGTGCTCTCCCAGGCGGTACTTGAGATCGATGGCGCCGAACCCCGGCCGACTAGGTCAGGTCTCTTATCGGCGAGTACGGCGTTGTTCGCATCCATTCCGAGGCAGACAGCGGACGATTCCGTCGATCCTGCGGTCTGGCTGGAGCGGCAGCGCACGATAGGCGCGGGCCGACTCGACGAGCTCGTGCGCGTGACCTGCGGTCCCCGCGCTCTAGGAACCGCGCGGGTCACCTTGCGCGTGGCCGCTGACCTGGCCGTGCTCACTGACATCAAATCCGGCCAGGCCAGCCCGCTAGTGGCCATCACTGCGGCGAGGCCTGGGCTGGAGTGGGGAGAAGGGCGGCTGAGGGTGCGGCTGAGTGCGCCTGGCGCGGTCGCGACAGTCGGCGATAACGGCGAGGCACAGCTCACCTGGCGGCTCGATCTCGCAGGCAATTCAGGAGGCGAAATTCGCTGGCGGCTGATCGTGCACGACACCACGGCGGTCGTCACGGCACCGCCGCTAGCGCGGGTCAGCCAGCTACAGGTGCCAAAGGCGCGAAGCGGGAAGCCGGGCCGGGCACCGACGTCCGCGCAGCGAGACGATCCCCCGTGGAGGCAGGTGCGCGCGGAGTCAGCCGACCCCAGGCTGCCGCGGCTTCTCGCCCGCTCGATCGAGGACGCGGCCGCGCTGCGCATGATGACGACGCTGGCGCCCGGCGAGGTGTTTCTGGGCGCGGGTACACCGTGGTTTCTGACATTGTTCGGGCGCGACAGCATCTGGGCCGCCCGGCTGCTGCTGCCGTTCGGCTGGCAGCTTGCCAGCGGCACGCTGCGGGCGCTGGCGGTCTTCCAAGGCAAGAAAGTCGACTGGCGCACCGGCGAGGCTCCCGGCAAGATCCCGCACGAACTCCGGCCAACCAGCCGCGAAGCCGCGCACGCTGATGACCTGCCCAGGCTGTATTACGGCACCATCGACGCGACTCCGCTGTGGGTCTGCCTGCTGCATGACGCCTGGCGGTGGGGCATGCCCGCAGCAGACGTCCGGGCCCTGCTGCCCTGCATGAACGCGGCGCTCGCGTGGATGCGGGATCATGGCGACGCCGACGGCGACGGTTTGCTCGAGTATCGCGACTACAGCGGGAACGGCCTGGCGAACCAGGGCTGGAAAGATTCACACGATGCGATGCGGTTCTCCGACGGGCAACTAGCGTCACCACCGGTAACGCTCTGCGAAGTGCAGGGATACGCGTACCAGGCGGCGAGTGCCGGCGCCGACTTGCTTGAGGCATTTGACGAGCCGGGCGCGGCCCAGTGGCGGGCCTGGGCGGCCCGCCTCGCAGCGGCGTTCAGGTCGGCCTTCTGGGTGACGGACCCCGGCGGAACCTATCCCGCGCTCGCGCTGGATGGGACGAAGCGCAAAGTCGACGCGCTCGCCAGCAATATCGGTCATCTCCTCGGCACGGGGTTGCTCACCGCGCAGGAGGAGAGCCGGGTCGCGGAACGACTCAGTCACCCTGACATGAACTCGGGATTCGGGCTGCGCACCATGTCGGCTGCCAGCGGCGGCTATTCGCCGCTGAGTTACCACTGCGGGTCGGTCTGGAGTCACGACACCGCCATAGCGATCCTGGGACTCGCCCGCAGCGGGCATGGGGCGGAAGCGGCCGCGCTCGCCGACGGCCTGCTCGAGGCTGCCTCGGCGTTCGACTGGCGGCTTCCGGAGCTGTTCTCCGGCCATGCCCGGGCGCAGGTGCCGTGGCCCTCGCCCTACCCGCCATCCTGCCGCCCTCAGGCGTGGGCCGCGGCAGCGTCCGGCGCCCTCATCCAGGCCGTCCTGGGTCTCGACGTCGACGTGCCAGCAGATGTCGTGCGAATGACGCCACCCCGCCCGGACAGCCGTCTCCCCCCAGCCCCGCTCCGCGTCGACGGCCTCGTCGCTGGCCGGGAGACGTTCAGCGCCGGCATCGACGCAGGCGGCTCCGGGTATATCAGCGGCCTGTCGCTGGCCCTGACCTGACCCTCCCGGCCGGGGTTATCAGGGCGGACTCGTAGGCGAGGACGACGGCCTGGACCCGGTCGCGCAGTCCGAGTTTGGCGAGTATCCGGCCAACGTGAACCTTCACGGTGCCCTCGGACAGGTGCAGGGCCGAGGCGATTTCGCCGTTGGACATGCCGGTGGCGATGTGGCAGAACACGTCCAGCTCCCGGCTGGTGAGGGCGCCGCGGATCCGGTCGGCACGCGGGCCGCCTGGCTGTCTGGGCTGGTGTGAGGTGAACTCGCGGATGAGGCGCTTGGTGGCGCTCGGCGCGAGGACGGCGTCGCCTGAGGCGATCGTTCGGATAGCGGCGACGAGGTCGTCGGGCTGGGTGTCTTTGAGCAGGAAGCCGCTGGCACCCGCGCGCAGCCCGGCGTAGACGTAGTCATCCAGGTCGAAGGTGGTCAGGATCAGCACTTTGGACGGCAGCCCGGCGGCGACGATGTCGCGGGTCGCCTCGATGCCGTCGCGGCCAGGCATCCGGACGTCCATGAGCACGACATCGGGGCGCAGAGCGGATGCCATGGCTACTGCGGCCGTCCCGTCGCTGGCCTCGCCGGCCACTTCGATGTCAGGTTCGGCGTCGAGGATCAGGCGGAAGCCTTTTCTGATCAAAGCGTGGTCGTCGGCCAGCAGCACGGCGATCATGAGGTGGCCGCCGGATCGAGGTCGAGGCGGGCGGTGACCCGCCAGCCGCGCGTGTCACGCGGGCCGAAATCGAGTTCGCCGCCGAACGCGCTGATCCGTTCTCGCATCCCGGTGAGGCCGCCGCCCGCGGCACCGGGTCCGCCGCCAGGTCCGGCGCCGTCGTCTTCGACGTCTACGTGGATTCCGGCGACGGTGAGTCGCAGCCGGACGGCTGCGGTGGCGCCCGGGCCGGCGTGCTTCATAGTGTTCGTCAATGCCTCCTGCACGAGCCGGAAGACCGCGAGCTGGATAGCGGGCGGCGGGTCCGGGCTTGTGCCGCTGCGCTCGTACTGTACCGGCAGGCCGGCGGCCCGGACCCGGCCGAGCAGATCATCCAGGTCAGACAGGCCGGGCAGCGGCTGCCGCGACTCGGTCCCGGCATCAGTCCGCAGCACGCCGAGCAGACGACGGGTCTCGGCGAGCGCCTGCCGGGCGGTGCCCGACACGTCCCGGATCGCGTCGGCCGCCTCGCCGGGCGCGCGGCTGATGGCGCGCATGGCCCCGTCAGAAAGTGCGACGATCACCGTGAGGTGGTGGGCGACGCTGTCGTGCATCTCACGGGCAATGCGGGCCCGTTCCTCGGCCGCGGCCAGCGCGCTGGCCTGGTCGCGTTCGCGCTCAAGCCGCCGGGCCCGGTCGCGCAGCGCGGCGAGGTAAGCCCGGCGCGTGGCCACGTACAGGCCCACGACCAGGACCGCGGCCGCGAACGCGGCAACATCGGAAATCGCCAGCGCCCAGTGACGCGTGCCGTCCTGGGCGACCACCGCAAGCATGACGCCGGCCGCGAGGACCGCCGCGGCCAGCGCCTCGGCTCGCCGCATCGTAGCCGCGACGGTGTACAGGCTGATCGCCAGCGCGACCGGGAACAGCGCGCCGCGATCCGGCCACTGCGCCAGAACGGCTGCGGCCAGCAGAGTCCACAAGAACACCGGACCGGGCCACACCCGGCGCAGCGGCAGCGCCGCGGCCGTCAAAACCGCGACGACCGCGCCTCCGGCCAGCGACAGGTGCACCGGATGAGCCGCCTGCCCGAACGAGAAACGCCCCAGCGACGCCGCGCCCGCGACCAGGGCGCACCCGACGTCCAGGACCCAGGACCGCAGCGGCCGCGTCCTCGGGTTCTCCGCCGGCATCCAGATCGGCACACCCACATTGTCCTCGACGCCGACGCCCTGGGATCCCGGCCGCGGCCCTGGATTCACTGGCGGCAAGGCGCGGCCTACGCCGGCACCGGGATGGCGTCCGGCACCACGCGCTGGCCGGCGGGCGGAGCCGCCGCCTGCCACATCCGCACCGCCAGCAGCACCATCGCCACCGCAAACGGCAGCATCAGCACGGCGACCAGGACAGGGCCAGCGGACGGGACCTGCTGAGCGATCTCAAAGCCGGCCGCGAAAAGAACCGCCAGCCAGCGCGGCACGCTGCGACTCCGCCACAGGGCAAAGGCCATCAGGAGTGGCGCCACGAAGATGCCGAGGAAATAAAGGCCCGAGAACACGTGCTCAAACCCGGAATTGAAGGATGTCACCAGGAAATGCGCGGCCGCGCCCCGGGTTATCGGCGCCGTAGCGGCGGCGGCGAGGTTGACACCGACCAGGACGTTGACAAGGGCCCCGCAGAACGCGCCGATCCCCCCGAGCAGCGCAGCAACGGTGGCGACCGCCGAGCCTCGGCCTCTGACCAGCATGGTGATCCCCGCATACGAGACCGCCACGGCACCCAGAGCCATAAGTGAGAGCGAGCCAGAAACATACAGCTGAGCCGGGTGCCTCGCCGCGATGGGCAGCACCTTCAGCGCGCCGGCCATGGTCGAGATAACTTTGTCAGTGCCTTTGGGGTCCAGTCCTTCAGCGCCGACATAAAGCGCGGCCGAGACGGGCAGGAACAGGGCCAGCACCCGCTGGCGTACCCGAGCAGCGTGATCCATTGACTTTCTCCAGTCCCAGTGAGCCTTGCAACCAGCGAGCCTTACAACCGGGACGTTACGGGGCCTGCCAGACGCGGGCATCAGTCCTGGGACCACACTTCGCCGGCCTCATATGCCTCAGGACATAGGCCCGTCAGCGCGTCCCCGGGTCATGAGTCGGCATCAGCGGACAGCAGGCCTGTCAGGTCGGCGAGCGAGGTGATCGTGAGGCCAGGCCAAGACGGGTCGCTGTCGCTGAGCTGGGTGGTGCGGACCACGGTCATGCCGAGGGCGGCCGCGCCGGCCAGCTCGCTATCCGCGCCGTCGCCGACGTAGCAGCACTCGGCCGGCCGAGCACCGAGCGCCCTCGTCGCCGCCAGATAGATCCTTGGGTCGGGCTTGGCTGCCCCGATCTCGCACGAGAACACGGCGACATCGAACCGCGCCGCCAGGCCAGACCCAGGCCAGGCCTCAGCCGTATCGGCGGTCGCGTTGCTCACCAGGCCGAGCCGGTAACCCGCGCCGCGCACCGTGTCAAGCACGCGGACCGTTGACGCCGGCACGCTAGACAGGACAGTCCGGGCGAACGCCCGCCGGACCGCCGCCGCCTGCGCTACCTGAGCGCGCGACGGGCAACCGCCGGCCCGTTCGGCCAGAATCCGCACCGTCTCCTCGGCATCCCACTCGACCTGCCGCTGCCCGAACGTGTCGCTATACGCGGCCAGCAAGACGCCCGGCTCCACGTCCACGATCGCGGCCACCTCGGCGGCGGCACGCTCCCAGCCCTGGGCCGCGCCTTGAACCAGCGTGTGGAACAGGTCGAAGATCACAAACCGGGCCACCAGCGCAGACTAACAGCTACCAGCGCCGATCTAGTTGAGTCCGGGGCCGCGCTGGCCGGGAAAAGCGGTGCCGACGCTGTCCGAGATCGCGTTCATCAGCTGCTCGGGGGTTTCAAGTTGCGGCAGGTGGCCGGTGTCTTTCAGGAGCTGGAAGCGGGCACGCGGGATGGCTGCGGCGTAGGCGCGGCCGTAGTCGGGGTCGGCGATCTGGTCGCTGTCTCCCCACAGCACCAGGGTGGGCAGCGATGCCTGCCGTCGCACGTGCGGCCCTGGTGTCGGAGCCGACCGCCTACCGGTATTTCCCTGACCTGATCTCGCTGCTGAACGCGGCCCTGGCGGGGATGTGGCCGAGCCCCGCCGAGGCGCTCCAGCCGATCGCGGCATCGGCGGACCCGATCGAACGGGTCGCGTTCGCCAGCGAATTCTTTCTGCGCCGCGTGCTCAGCTACCAGGGGGCGGTCCGGGCGATGATCTCCGCCACCATCACCCGGCCTGACCTCGCCAGCCACCGCCCCGGAATCCGGTTCGGCCTGATCAACCAGGCACTCGACCCGATCGCCGGCACGGCACCGCTGCCACCGGAGCGGCTCGCTCAGCTCAAGCACGATCTCGCCGCGATAATCAGCGCGGAAGCCCTGTTCTCGCTGACCGACCTGTGCCGTCTCACCCCCGATGAGGCGGTGGCCAGCCTGGTCCGGACCGCGACCACGATCACCGCGGCCGCCACGACCTCACGGGGCGCGGCCGGGCGATGATTTCCGCGCTGTTGGCCGGTCTTTATCATCAGGCGGACTGTCCGGGTCCGCCGCGTCGGGCGGCGCGCTGCCCACATGCGTTAGGAGAGATGCCGATGTCCACCCCCGTCACTTCGCTGGAGAAGCGGTACAGCGATCCAGCCGCGACCGCCGTGGGATGGGAGCAGACCCGCCAGGTACTACAGACCGCGGAGTTGTTTTGGGTCAGCACGGTCCGCGCCGACGGGCGGCCGCATGTCACCCCGGTCGTCGCCGTGTGGCATGAAGGAGCGGTCTGCTTCTCGACCGGCGCGGAGGAACAGAAGTTCGCGAACATGCGAGCCAATCCGCACGTGGTGCTGACAACCGGCTGCAACCAATGGGACCAGGGCGTAGACGTCGTGGTCGAAGGCTCTGCGGTGCGGGTCACCGACGACGCCGTGCTCAAGCGCATCGCGGCGGCGTTCACTGACCGGTGGGACGGCCGGTGGAAGTTCGCGGTTCGCGACGGCGCCTTCGGCGACCCTGATGGTGGCGGCGAGGCTATGGTGTTCTCGGTCACGCCGGTCAAGGTCTTCGCCCACGCCAAGGGCGACCCGTTCGGCGCCACCACGCATAGGTTCGGACGGGTACCGGCCAGCGATGACCTTAGCTGAAGGCACCTAGCCAAGAAGCCTGGTAGCCGCGTTCATTAGCATGTCCGCCGCGGCCTCCGGACTTCGGGCCGATCGGCTCTCGCCGAACGCGCTGACCAGCGCACGGGAGTACTCGACCCCGGCGGTGCCGGGTTCGGCGAGCCGTCGTGGCGCGCCGGGGTCGAGCAGCGTATTTACCGCCGCGGCAGCCCGTCGTGCCCCGTCGAGCTGGCCGCGGACCTCATCTGCGGTGACCTCTGACGGCTCCCGGACCCGCCCTCTCCGGTCCACGTCCACGTACAGGCCGCGCTGCTTGAGCCGGTCAACACGTTGCGCCGACGCCTGCGCGCCGTCAAGTATCTCAGCAACCTCGCTCAGAGGCGTGACCACAAGCCTGGCCGCCACTTCAGGCTCGCCGAAAGGCACCGCGGCGACCATCTGACCATGGACCAGTTTCATCGCGTGCCACTCGAGCATGCGTCCGACCGGCGCCCGCGCCCTCACGTTCTCGGGCATGGCCGCCAGGATGGCCAGGTTGGTCGCCTTGCCCACCTCCTCGACCGCCAGCCCGGCGAGCGAAGACGCGCGCGCCAGGCGGCCCGCGGAGGACAGCAGCTCAGCGTCCTCGACCAGGCCGCGCGCATTCCCCGCCGCAGCGACTGAACTCCTGGCCAGCTCTGGCACCGGCGCGTCCTTGACGGCTGCGAGATCCATGGTTCCAACCTAACCAGCGGCTCGGTGCCGAGATCGTCCGGGCGCAAGTGCGGCCAGCGCTGGTCGGTCAGCCTCCGTTCATCCGGTAGCTGCCGTGGCGGAACTCGTCGGCAAGCGCGGGATGAGACGGACTCCAACCGAGCTCGGCTCGAGCTTTGGCCGCGTCGGTGCGCTGGTCAAGCAGCAGGACTTCAGCGAAATAGTCGCCAAGGCGTGCCCGGGCCTCATCGTCGGAGCCAACGACCGCTCCCGGCGCGTGGGCTGCGACGGCGGCCGCCTCCGTTAGTTCGGCAACGGTCGGGTTCGATCCGTCACCGATGATGTAGCGGCCACGCGCCGACTCGTCTTCCAGGGCGCGCCGGAAGAAGTCGGCCAGGTCCCCGACATGCACTGTGGACCAGTGCTGTTGCCCGGTACCGAGCATGATCAGGTTGCCAGCGTCGTCGCGGGGAGATCCGAGGAGGAGCCCTGGCATCGCTCCTCCGCCATCACCGTAGACGACGCTGGAGACGATCACGACTCCGCGCATGCCTGCCGCGTCGAGCACCCGGCGTTCGATCGGCTCCTTCCATGCGACCATCGCAGGCGCCTTCACGGGAGACTCCTCGGTAATGTGAGGATTGTCCCCATAGATCCAGTCACCGCTGATGTGGAGATAGGGCTTGCCGGTGCCCGCGAAGGCGTCGGTCGCCGCGTCGACTACTGCGGAGTCGAGGTTCGCGCTGGTGGCGTCGCCGGGACTTGCCGTGTGAACGGCGCCGTCGGCGCTGCTGAACTTGCTGGTGACCGCCGAGCGGTCGTAGAGGTCGACCACCGCCGGTGTGGCTCCGGTGGCTGCGACTGCGTCCGCCTGGGCTTCGTCGCGGACGAGGGCGGTCACTGCATGGCCGTGCTCTTGCAGTTCGGTCAGTATGTGCGATCCGATGAAACCGGTAGAACCAGTGAGTGTCACGTTCATAGTCGGACGTCCCCCTGTGCTGATCGTCGGAGCAGCGCGTCGGCGGCAGTTCACCGCACCGTGCCTCGTACCCATGGCATTCGCGGCAGTCCCCCGGCCTCCGCCAACTGACGTCAAGAAGCTTGCGACGGCTGGACTCCGGCCTGCGCGGCCTAGCTCCATGACCCTTCCATGCGGTCTACTATGAGAAGATGGCTCCATGCGCCACGCGGAGGTAGGGCAATGACCAATACGATGGACGCCAACGGATCGGACCTAGCCGGCGGCGCTTCGTAGGAAAGCTCGGTCTCGCAGGGTTAGGGGCGACCCTGGCGACCGGTCTCGCCGAGCTCGTCGGGGGCACGAGTGCGCAAGCGAAGCAGGCTCATCATCGCGGGCCCAAGGCCCCAAACGTAATGGCCGCACCGGGCATACCGGCCGCATGTGCCTCGCCCAATTTCCCTTGGACGTGTTTCAAGGCGACGGGCCAGTGCGGAGGGCCGTGTCACCCTAACGGGCACTGCTGTTACAACTGCCACAACGGAGGGTGTTCTCAGCACTTCTGTATCAACAGCTGCGCGAGCCAAGTCGAAATCTGTATTCCCCAGGTCTGTGTCTAGCGCTCTGCCGTAGGCGGACTACTCCGGCCCGGGCGACTGACCCTGTCACAGCAGTCGCTTCAGGACGTCGGGCTCGATGTTGCCGCCGCTGATGACGCACACGACCGTGGAGCCCGCCGCTGGAGAGACCCTGCCTGACAGCAGGGCGGCGAGGCTAGCGGCGCCGGAGGGTTCCGCGCCGAGCTTGCACCGCCGGATCAGGACCCGGACCGCGTCTTCGATTTCCCGGTCGGTCACTCGGACGACCTCGTCTGCGAAGCGCTGGACGTGCCGGAGGGTGTGCTCGCCGGCGAAGGGCGGAGCCAGGCCATCGGCGATAGTGTCCACTTTGTCCAGATGGGCAGGCGCGCCCTGCTCAAGGCTCCGGCTCATCGCGTCCGCCCCCTCGGGCTCGACTCCGACCACGCGGACGGATGGGTGCTGGAGCTTAACGGCCGCGGCGATGCCGGAGATGAGGCCGCCGCCTCCGACGGGAACCAGCACCAGGCCGACGCCCGGGACCTGTTCGAGGAGCTCAAGCCCCACCGTCCCTTGGCCGGCCATCACCGCCAGGTCATCGAACGGGTGCACCATCGTCAGGCCACGCTCTTCCTGCAAGGCCAGGCACGCGTCGAGCAGGCTGCCGTCGGTCTGGACGACCTCACCGCCGTAGCGCCTGGTCGCCTCTACCTTGGAGGGCATGGCGCTGGCCGGCATCACGATGGTGGCCGTAGCCCCCATGGCGGTGGCGCCGTAGGCCAGGGCGGCCGCGTGGTTTCCCGCCGACAAGGACACCAGCCCGCGCGCCAGGCCGGCTGAGTCCATCGACAGCAGCTTGTTGAACACCCCGCGGGGCTTGAACGAACCCGTCTTCTGGAACAGCTCCGCCTTAAGATGCAGCCGTACTCCCAGCTCATCCCCGACGGTCGTGGACGACATCATCGGCGTGGCGTGCACCCGGCCGCCAGTCCGGGCCCGCGCGCGCTCGATATCTGCGAGTTCAAGCAGCATGCCAACTCTCTCCTTGCTGTAGTTGGGTGTACAGCGCTGAACCCTTTCACGCTAGGCCTGCGCGTCAGCCACCGCTGGCGGCATTGATCGACGCCACCAGTTCCTCTTCGGTGGGATGCCCGTGCAGGGTCAGGCACGGGGTGCCATCCTGCAAAACGACCCAGACGGGATCGCTGCCCGTATCTTGCAGACCCTGCTGCCAGGCGCGATGTTCTTCCGGGTCGTCGAATGGCCGTATCCCCACCTGCAGTGATCCGCCGAAGCGGCGGGCCGTGTTGAGCGCCGTCCCGATGGCGGCGATGCCGGGTACGCTCCAGGCCGGGAAGGCCAGCACGAGCCAGCGACCGCGAGCCAGCTCCGGCTCCCGGTTGCCGACCGCCGCATCGAGGGCGCGGGCGTAAGGCGGCTCGTGGTCCAGCCATACGCGCGGCTGGCCCGCCTCGTCCCTCGTCACTCGGAAAGACATGCTCAGGGCGCCGGAACGGCGATTCGCGTCTCGATCGCGCCGTCCTTCTTGACCTTGGTGACCGTACCGCCAGTGAGGCGGGCGATCTTGTCGTGGACCGGCTCCATATTGTCGGGGCCGTATAGGACGATCGTGCCGCCCGGCGCGATGATGCGGGCGACTTCCTCGGCCAGTCCGGGAAGGCCGAGCGGGCCGTTCTCGGAGGTGACAACGTCAGCGGCATGATCGGCGATGGGCAGGCGGTTGAGGTCCGAGCCGGAGAATTTCCGGTAAATGAGGTTGGGCACCCTGGTACCAGATACCCCTGTGGTCGAGCTTCCGCGTGGCCAGGCCGATGTTGACCGCCCCGGGGAAGTAGCCCTCACCGAAGATGTCGACGTGGTACCGAGCGCCCGCGGGCACCGCAGTCGCGTGGAATGCTGATCCTTGGTCGCGGCGGCCGGTTCCGGCGGCCCAGGCCTGGTACGTGTCCGAGGCGGCCGCCGGGTGGCGTTGCAGCGCCAGCAGCTGGTCGATATCGGTCCACAGATGCTCCGCTGAGGAGTAGGTCTGCCGGTAGTCCGAGAGGTTCCGCTGGGTCAGCTTGGCACCCTCGGGTGCAAGCGTCCGGGATATGCTCTCCAGCCAGGTCTTGAGCGCAGGACGGAGGCCTGCCAGGATATCGAGGTTTGCCTGGGTCGGGTCCCGCTGGGCGCGCGCGTACAGAGCCCTGCCCTTGCTGATCGTGCTAGTCGGGTCCAGCCACTGCTCGGCGGGTCCCTGAACAGGCGGGATCTCCTGCACCACGACGCTCCGCCAGAAGTCGGGCGGATTCGGATCCTTGAGTCGCCCCGGCGTTTCGGCGGGACTGGCGCCATGCCGGTATGTCCCGACTACCGGGCAGTCAGCCCGGTGGGCGCGCACTAGCTCCGCGATCCGGTTCGCCCGGTGACACGACAGTTCGTCATTGAATCCAGCCTCCCCCTCCCGGCTGGCAAAGCCGTGGATCTCAAGGCTGTTGCCGACCTTGAGCCGGTCGATCTTCTCGGCCTCGCCGGGTTGCAGATCGTCGCAGCCGACCTTGAACAGGAACTGCCAGCCGACGACGCCCTTGGTGCTCGGCTCGCAAACCTGCGCTGGCTTTCCGAGCTCGTCGTGGCACTTGCGCTGCACGACCGGCGCGATGTCCGAGCTCACCGATGGCGCCGCCCGCTCGGCCTCTTGCTCGGCGGTGCTGTCCGGGGCGGCCACCTCAAGCTGGGCCGGAATGCCAGGCGCGCGATCTCCGGCCTGCTGGAGGGTGTGGATCAGCTCATGCGCGAGGATCCGCCGCCCCGACTCCCGGCTCACATCCGCGGCCCGACCAAGCACCACGTGGTTACTGACCGTGTAGGCCAGCGACCCGACAGCCGCTGCCGAGTCGGCGGCGGCGGAATCGGCATGCAAGCGGACTGTCCCGAAGTCGTGACCAAGCTGCCGCTCCATCCCAGCCCGCAACCCCGGATCCATCGGCGTACCGGGAGCGCCCAGTACGTCATGCACGATCGAAGGCGCGATCGATGGGCTGTGCCCGCAGGTACCGGGCGGGCAGCTGACGCCGCCACATCGATGCAGCATCGGCCCGCTTCGCTCAAAACGAGGCTCGAACGAGGCAGCCGCGCTCGGGCGCAAAGGCAATCCCGGGAAAGGCACCACCCCGCCCTGCGAATCGTCCTCGGGAGCAGGGCATAGTAACGGAACGCTGCTCGGCCGCCGGGCCAGACGGCGAGTTGAACCAGGGGCCATCAAACTCTCGTGGGCAGTGTTTACTGCCGTTCGGACCGGTGGCGCCTCATGCAATGGACCGGCAGCAAATCCGCCGCTCATGTGCCCCCCGGTGACCTCGATGACTGCACGGCGAGCTGACCTCTTACCGGCCATGCTAGCCACGCGGCGCGCGAAGGCGTCAGCCGGTGCGATGGATTCGGGCATTCATCGCGTCCGCGGCGTCAGCCGGGGCGATGGATTCGGCAATTCAGCCGGGAAAACAGGGATGGATGCGGCAACTCATCGCGGCCCTTGATCGGCCGGAGCCGATGGATCCGGCAATCCATCGCGGTTGCCGCCCGCACCGCCCAGACGGGACCCATCGCCGGGTGCCGTAGCTTGCTAGAAGCTGATCTTCGCAAAGTCAGCGGGGACGTGGACCATGAGCATGGCCTGGTTGGCGGTGGTGGGCTGAAGGAACTTAAAGGCGAAGGTGATCGTGTCGGCCAGAGGCGCGGCCGAGACAAGGCGTAGCGGCAGGAAGGTAGCGGCGCTCACCCATAGGTGCTCGTAGCCATCAGAGGTGACCAGTTCGATCGCTTTAGTCCCGGCCAGGGTGCCACGCCCGAAGACGTGCCACTGGCCCGACGTCAGGCAGGCACGCAGCGTGGAGACGCTCGGCACAGTGGCCGCCTGAATTGCCACAGCTGCCCTGAGCCAGCTGCGCGAGGCGTAATACACGACCGTGAGCCTGCCCGGCAGGCCCTTGGCGGGAGGAGCCGCGACCCTCGGGCGCCCGAAGATGGCGCAGGTTGAGCCAGCACTCGATGCTGACGTTGCGGGAAGGGCGTAGGTGAGCGCCTCGTCGGTTTGGCGAGATCCGGCCAGGCTGAAGTTCAAGATCCGGCTGCGGGTGGTGGCGCCAGGAGCAGCCGCGGCAGGCGACAGCCAGATGACGGTCTTACCGAGGGTGCCGGAGTCGCCGCGCATGGTCTTGGTCACCCTGACGATGTCGCCGCGGCTGGCATTGAACGCCCTCAGGACCGGATGCCATACAGCCACGGCCGGGCATCTTGCCACCGCTCGTCGTACTGCCGTCTTGCCGCATAAGCGCGCAGCATGACCTCGCTCAGCAGATCGTCGGCCGCATCGCGGCCGCTCCGCCGCGCCAGGTAAGCGTGGATGGCCTGCCCATGACGTCGCATGAGATCGGGAAACGCGGCGGCGTAGCCAAGCGCAGCCATTCGCATAAGCGACGCATCGCTGTCTGGCATAGCCTCGGCCTCCCTGTCACTGTCGTCACCTAGTCATTGCGCCAGGACGGCCAAGCGTTCGCGACCGACCGGCTGGGACGGAACGATGGCGGCAGGTGGTGGGCGTGGCGGGGACCGGTCCAGCCGAGCCCCGCCACGCCGGTTGGCCGTCACCCCGTGCAGAAAATGTCCGATTCCCCGACGAAGGTGTCGAAGCCTGGGTCGAAACTGCTGTCCTCTGACAGGGTGCTGCAAATGCTAAAGCCAGCTGCCGCGGCCTGTTGGTGGGCGGCGTTCCGGGCGGCCCTGAGAGCCAGGAAGGCCGAGCGGCCCTCTCCGAACCCGTCGAATTCCTGACCAGCTCGCGTGGCGCTGATCAGCCGGACGGCGTGGCCGGCCGGTGCCGCCGCGACCGCCGACGCGGCGCCGCCGGCCAGCGTGGCGACCGCCACCACGGCGGTCACCATGATCGCGCGTGCTGGATGGCTGACCTGTCGTAGAAAGTGCTGCATGATCTCTCTCTCCTGATCCTTCCTAGAAATACGCGTCGTGGCACCAGACGGCAGATCTCATTCCGGAGTCCGCCGGATTCCATCGATCGCCTTCACTAGCAAGGCGTTCCACCCCGTTCCACCGGATGGCACACCGCGACCGCCTGGCGGCCGGACTTCGTGGCATGCCAAAGTTGGTGGACCGCGCCGGAGGCGGATCAGGAGCGAGTCAGGAAGAGCCAGGCGTTGGCGACCCCGCCGACAAGGGACACCACGCTGGATGCGGCAACCCAGTACAGGCCGTCATCGCCAGCGAGCTGCAGGCATCCTGCGACCACGATGAGAAGCACGACGACTAGGTTCGGGCTGGCCTTGTCAAGGAGCTGCGCCAGCGGATCCGGCGAGTCGTCGCCAGCCGGCTTGTTCCCGCGCCCGATCAGCAGCAGAGCCAGCCCGGCCACGACGGCCAGCACGATGAGCCCCGTACCCAGCGCCGTGACCGAAGATCCGGGGAGCACCAGCAGGAGCGACAGCAGCAGCGGAAGCATGAACAACACGAGCGTCCGGCCTGCCTGGCCGCGTAGCGCGCGATGCCGCGCGATGCGCTCACGATTCAGCGAGACCGCGACGAACAGCAGCCCGGTCAGCGCGCCAGCCGCGCTCCCGGTGATGACCGCGAAATTGCTCCAGCCCGGTGCCACCATCCGACCTTAGCCCTGACATTCCCGGCGGAAGCAATCGTGGACGCGCGAGGAGCCAGCATGGCCGCGAGCACGGAGATTACCGTTTACGCTTCGCAAGACGGACCGGCATCAGTTCAGCTATGAGGTCGATATGAGGTGAGACCAGGTGTCCGCTCCCCTGCGGATCGGGGCCTGCCTGTCGCTGACTGGGAGGTTCGCGCGCTTCGGGCGGCAGGCGGCGGCCGGGCTTGATGCCTGGCGGTCGCTGACCGGCGCGGCGCAGGTGCTTGTTCAGGACGATGGCAGCGACCGGCGTCAGCTCGGGCTGGTCCTGCCGGGCCTGGCCGCGCGGTGCGACCTGTTGCTGGGCCCGTACTCCACGCTACTGATGCGGGCGGCTGGGGCAATCGCCGCTGAGCGCGGCTGGCTCGTGTGGAATCACGGCGGCTCTGGTGATGACGTGCAGGCCGGGAATCCTGGCCATGTCGTCTCGGTGCTGACGCCGGCCAGCCGGTACGCGGAGCCATTCCTGCGGCACTCCGCCGGCGAACAGCCGCGCGAGCTCGTAGTCATCTCCGGCACCGGCCGGTTCGGGCAGCAGGTGGCGGACGGGGCAATGAACATCGCGCGCAGGCTCGGCATCCGCGCGACGCGCCTGACCCCGGACCACGTCCTTACCCGTCAGGGCGAATGGGATCTGCTGAGCGCAGGCGTGTTCGAAGACGATGTCAGCCTGGTCGGCAAGGCGCTGCGGCTGGCCCGGCCGCCCCGCCGGATCTGCGCCGTCGCCGCGGGCGTACACGAGTTCAGCCAGGCTGCCGGCGACCCGGAGGGCATCTTCGGGATCGCCCAGTGGTTCCCAGGCGCCAGCGCCGCGGCTACCGGACCAGCCGAGAGCAATTTCCTCCAAAAATATGCGGAAAATAGCGGCAGCCGGCCCGATTACCCTGCGGTGCAAGCCGCCGCAGCCGCAGCCATCGGGCTCCGGTGCGCAGAGCTAGCAGGCAGCACCAGGCCAGCCGATCTGTGGACTGCCGCCACTGGCCTTGAGACGTCCACCCTGTTCGGCCCGTTCGGCATCGATTCCCAAGACGGTGCCCAGGTCAGGCACCAGACAGTGCTCACCCGCTGGACCGGAGGGAAACTCGCGCTGGCCGCGGCCGCCGCCCCCGGTAAGCCCGCCGGGTGATACAGGTACCCATCCCCCACTCACCTGCCTGGCCTGCCATACGCTGTGGCGGCGGCTGGCCCTGACAACCAGGCCGCAGTCGATGACCGGCCGGAAAGAATGGTGGACTATGGACACTCAGCGGGCATTTGAAGCCGCGCTTGAGCATTACCGCAAGGGCGAGCATTTGCTTAACTACCCAGAGGCGGTGCCCATGGAGGAGCAGAGCCTGCACAGCACCAGGGCGACCGCTCATTTCGCTGCGGGCAGCCTGGCCCTAGCGCTGGGCCTGGCTCAGGAGCAGATCGACGCCAGCGGCCCGGCGACGGATTCCGAGCCGCTGGGGTAGTAGCACGCGAATCGCCGGGCTATGGACACCTTCGGTTAGGCCCGGCGATCCGCGCGTTCGGGTGGTCAGCGCCTAGGAGGCGACAGCGCAGCTCGGTGTTCCGCTGGTGCCGTTAGTCTGCCTGGTAGCCAGAGCCCGACTGCGGAACGCGAGCTATGGCGGCGCGCCACTGCGCCTTCGTTTTTACAATCGGCCGGGTGGCTGCTAAGGCCGACCCACTGGTGACGCTCGCCGCGAGGCCTAACGCGGCGAGAACGCCAAGACTCTGCTTGATCTTTCTCAAAACCCCTCCTCCAGGGTCAAGCCGCCCAAGGCAAGACGCCTGAGCGGCCGTCAATTCGGTTAAACCTCACCGATGTACGCCTGTCAAGGAATAAATATGTACCTATCGGGTCATCGTGACGTCAGCTCACGGGTGATGAGGCCTCCGGACGCGGGAGCTGCCGGGCCGCGAGTGTCGCGGCCCGGCAGCGTTCTGGCGGATCTGGGTCAGCCGCCGATCTTGCTCAGGACGAAGCTGGCCGCGGTGTTTTGGTACCGGTTGAGGTAGGTAAGGTGAACTTGGAGGTTGCCCCCGGAGGCGCAGAACGGGTCTCCGGAGTCGCACCAGGAAGCGATCTTGCTGCTGCCGCCAAACGCGGACAGCAGCTGGAGCTCGGAAGTGCTGCGCGGGAACAGTCCGTTGCGTGTGGCGGTGCCCAGGTCCCAGGACTGGCTTACGACATGGCCTGGATCACCGAAGTTCGCGATGGCGACGACGTGGCTGCTGATCGAGGTGCTGACCGGCGCTACTGTGCCGCCGACCTCGGCGTTCCCGGCGATGACGTCCATGGAGACTTCCGCGCCCTGGGAATATCCGAGCAGGACCTCCTTTTGGTTCGGGCAGTTCTGCACGGCCGTGGTCAGCTCTTGCTCGGCGTTGGTCACCCCCTGGCTCTCGCTGCTGGCGTAGTTCGTCAACGTCGCCGGGTAGACGACCGCTTCGTGGCTGACCGTCTGCGTGCTGCTGTTGACGATCTGGGTCACCAGGCTGCCGGTCATGCCTTCTCCCGGTGCCTCGGTCGAGGCGCGCGCCGTGATGATGTTCACGGCGGCGCAGCCGCTGGCCGGTGCGGTGACGGCTCTGGCCCGGGGCGCGGCCAGCGCTGCCAGGGCAAGGCAGAATACGGCGGTCAGCACGACCATGGCGGCTCGCCGACGTGAGCGGCGGACTGCGGGTTCGGTTGCGGACTGCATGGATGGCTCCTTTCGGCCTAGTAAGCACTTACTAAGCGCTTGCTTAGTAAGCTACGCCGGGTACGGCCTGTCGGCTAGAGGCCAAAATCGCGCGTCCGGTACCGTTCGGAACGAGAAAGGAAGCAACGCCGTGACCAACGAGGCAGCGCCGCGGGCCGAGACCGGTACTGACGCCGCCTCCCCTGCCGCCGACGGCACGGCCGCAGGTCTTGAGCGCCTGTTTGGGCGTTACCACTTCCCCGCAGGTCCCCGGCGCATCCTGCTCGCGGCGGCAACGGCGTTCGCCGAGCGCGGCTTTCATGCCACCACCACCCGGGACATCGCCGCCCAGGCCGGGCTGAGCCCCGCCGCGCTCTACGTCTACTTCCGCTCCAAGGAAGACGTCCTGCACCAGATCGTCGCATCGGCCCTCGACTTCACCATCGAACTCGCCGCGACCGAATCGAGCCGCCCCGGCTCACCGGCCGACCGGCTCGCGAGCCTAGCCCGTGTCCTCACCCTCTGGATCACCTACAACAGCCAGGTCGCCCACGTCGTCCTGTACCAGACCGACGCGCTCAGCCCAGCCCACCTGGCCGACGTCACGGCCAGGCAGCGACAGGTCAGCCAGATCGTCCGGCAAGTCATCGCGGACGGCATGAGCTCGTCCGACTTCGACATCGGCGACCCCGGCGCCGCCGCCATCGCGGTACTCTCCCTCTGCCTCGACGTCGCCCGCTGGTACCGCCCCGGCCACCGCCTTACCCCCCAGCAACTGGGCGACTTCAACGCCGCAGCCGCCCTCCGCATCGCCGGCGGGACTCTCCCCGACACGGATAGCTGAGCGTTGATCCGGTCGGCGGTCGCACCTACTTCGGCGGCTCAGAATCTGGACTAGTCGTCATCGATCGCGCCAGGAACGACTCCACATCTCGCCGCCACAGCTCTACACCCGTTCCGAACATTCCGTGGCCATCACCCGGACTTTCCCCGATCGGCGGGTAGATACGAGTTTCGTGCGGCCGCCCGAGCCGGGCCATCTCCGCGCCGATCACGTAGGTCAGGGCAAGACTATTGTCGTTGTACGCCTGGGCGAGAAACAATGGTGCCTGGCCGGTGGCGATCGCAGCCAACATGGCTTGCTGCAGGGCCGGGGCGTGTGGCCAGGTCTGCGACGGACCCGCGAAGCTGACACCCGCCCGCAACTCGGTGTTTTCTCCTAGGGCCAGGACGGTGAGCACGCCACCAAACGACGAGCCGAGCATTACTATCCGCCGGATGTCAACCTCCGGACGTTCGGCTACCCAGTTCACCGCCGCCATCACGTCGCGCAATTCCGCACGCAACGCCGAGACCAGCTGATCGCCCATTTCTGGACTGCCCCATTCTGCGGTTACCCGGTCCAGCCAGAACGTGCCGGGTTGATCGTTGTGCCCACGACGGACTGGAAGAAAGGCGGCATACCCCATGCTTTGCAACGCCTTAACCCCAGGCATGTTCGTCGAGAACAGCCCACCACTTCCATGGTTGAATACAGCCGCCGGAAATGGACCTTGCCCTCCGGTAGCAGCCAGAAGCCGGCCAACTCCCGGCCGTCGCCCGCCCCATCATCCCGGCGCCATCGTCATTGGCCGATACGTCCGTCGATCGCTTGTTCGGGGAGTCGTCGCCGGTCATGTCGAGAGTGGGCGCACGCCGGGCCGGGCCTTGGGACTAACAAGATCGGCGTTCATGGTCAACTATGCCCGAAGGGAGCAGCGTTGCGCGGACCGGCGCCCGGTGCTTCAATCTGGTCTTGTCGCAGAGGCATTCGGAGGTTTCATGACATCGGCGGTCAGCGGCCCTAGCCCGGCACATCCGGCTGGCCAGGATGCGAGCGGGCGATCCGTGTTGGCGATGGACGACGACTACTGGGTGACAGTGCCGGCCGGGCCATTCCTGATGGGCACCGACGACGTACGGCCGGACGGCAGGCCGGGCGCGTCACCGCCGTTGCACACGGTGTACGTCGACACCTTCCACCTCGCCCGGCGGCCCGTGACGGTGACGGATTTCGCCCAGTTCGTCGCGGACACGGGTCACGTCACCACGGCCGAGGATCAGGGGGAGAGCTGGGTCTGGCACGGCGGCGCGGACACCACCACACCGGATCAGGACCACCTGTGGAAGGCCACCCCTGGGGCGACCTGGCGGACTCCGCGCGGCCCTGGCTCCGACGTGGCCGGCAAGGACGACCACCCGGTCACGCACGTCAGCTATCTGGACTGCATGGAGTACTGCCGCTGGTCCGGCACCAGGCTGCCGAACGAGGCGGAGTGGGAGAAGGCCGCCCGCGGCACCGACGGCCGGGCGTACACGTGGGGCAACACCCCGCCGACGCCGCAATCCTGCAACCACACTATGCTCGTCGGCGATACCACGCCGGTCGGCCGGTACCCCGCCGCAGCCGGCGTCTACGGGCCCGAGGACATGGCCGGCAACGTGTGGGAGGTCATGGGCAATGGATACCACCGCTACCCGTTCGACCCGAACAAGACACAGCAGTGGGTGACCAAGAAGGGCACCATCGACCTCGGCGTGATCCGCGGAGGCTCGTTCTACAACAACTGCGACCCGCGCGGCGTGCTGGTGTGGGTTCGGATCTACAACCCGCCTAACTACAGCTCATACGACATGGGCTTCCGCACCTGCAAGCTGTGAGGCGGTAACCACGCCCGCACCGGGAGTGAACCTGCGCATGCTGGACGCCGATGCCACCGTTCTGGCCGTGATTGATGTCGTCTGCGACCAGTATCCGCATGTCGCGCGAAAGATCGGCCGGCACGACTACGACGGCCGGCTGCCGATCATCTCGCCCCGCTCGGGCGATGATTTCGCTGTCCTAGGCGCGGCCGTCGACCGGCATCTGAACGGCCTGGCCGCCGCCGCCGATCCGGAGCTGCGCGCGGACCTCGATACCAGCCGGGCCATGCTGGGCATGCTGCGGTTCCGAGCGGAGGGCTTGGATCAGCGTTATCCGACCACGCTTGAATACGCCTACGAGGCCGATGTGTCCGGCTACCTGGACGCCGACTACGCGCCGATCCGGGAGCGGGTCGCGGCGATGTCGCGCCATCTGGCCGGGATACCGGCCTACCTGGCGCGGGCCGAGCAACTGCTAGGCCCGTCGGTCACCGCTGGCGAGCGGATGAACGTCGTCTCGTGGGGTCCGGCGCAGGCCGCGACTATCCGCGGGATCGCCGGCCGGCTGGTGTCCGGGCAGCCGGACCTAGCGGACCTGGCGGAGCCGGTGGCGTCCCTGGCCGAGGCGGCGGCGCAGGCCTGCCAGAGCTTCGCGCGGGCCGTTGCCAGCAAGGCTCCGGCCGCGGACCTGCTCGGCCCCGAGCACCTGGCCGAGGAGCTGAGGATCGTGGACGGGCTTTACCGGCCGGTACCGGATATGATCGCCCGGACCGAGGCAGAGATAGCGGCGGTCCAGACGGCGATCGACCGCGCGATCGGCCGCATCGGCGAGACTTCGCCCGAAGCCGCCTACGAGCAGATGCGCGCACATCTGCCGGCCGGTTCGGTCGCCGATTCACTGCGGTCAATTGTCACCCCGCTCCGGGAGTTCTGGATCAACGCGGGCGTCCTGCCGGTTCGCACGCAACTGCCGCTCGAGGTCCACGAGTCGCCGGCTTCGGCCCACACTGAGGTCGCTTTCGCCGTTTCGCCCCCGCTGGAGGCGGTGCGCCGCCCGCACCGACTGTACGTACCGGAGCCGCGGCGGCCGACTGCGGGGCAGCGACCAGCCGACGCGTGGTCGTACCTCAACGAGCCGACGCTCGAGATGCTGGCCGTGCACGAGGTCTATGCCGGGCATTACCTGCAGATGGAGACCGCTTCGGCGGGTCCGAGCGTGATACGCAACAGCTTGCTCTGGTTCGCCGCCTTCATTGAGGGATGGGCGCATTACGCGGAGGAGCTGGCGATCGAGCAGGGACTCGCCGAGGACCGCCCGCTGGTCGAGATCGCCCAGCTGAGGTTCGCGCTCGAGGCGGCCACCCGGCTGCTGGTCTACCTGTCGGTCCATTCCGGCCGATGGACATTCACCCAGGCCTTCGCGCGCGCGTCAGCGCTCACCGGCTGGCCGGCCGGACAGGCCAGCCGCGAGGTGATGGACGCCGTCGCTCACCGCGGCCGCGCCATGTACACGCTGGGCAAGATGCAGATCCGCGACTGGCGGTCAGCCACCGTCGGCCAGGCCGGCTGGACCCTGCCTGAGTTCCACAGCCGCCTCATGCGATGCGGCAGCGCGCCCTTGTCGACCGTCCAGCGGTACCTGGAGAATGGCCGGCAGTCCAGCCAGCCAGGTAACAGTTGAGCATCTGGCGTCGGTCGGTCCGCGCTCTTGACCGACCGCATGCCGAGATCTACGCTTATATGTCATCTTTTAATATGGAAAACGAGGAGGCGCGGACATGCTCGTTCTCGGCATAAGTGGAAACCTTTCGGGCGAAGACGTGGATCTTGCACCGTCCATGAGCCGAGGGTCTTTCCACGACGCCGCCGCCTGCCTCATCAGGGACGGCGAAGTCATCGCAGCCGTCGAGGAAGAGAGATTCAATCGAATCAAGAAAACAACAAAATTTCCAGCTAATGCTATACGCGCATGTCTAGCCACGGCAGGAGTTTCGCCTCTAGAAATTGACGCCGTTGGTCACTATTTCTCGGAAGGCACTATTGATCAATATCTTACTGCCCTCTACCTAATTAGTCCTCACATACCGATGCGTAGTTCGCGCGAAATAATAATGGGCTATCTGAACGGCGATCTTGGCCTTGACCTGCCGAGCGAACGCCTCCTTTACATTGAACACCACGTCACCCACGCTCTATCGTGCTTCATCCGCTCTGGCATGAAAGAGGCGCTAGTGGTGGTCATGGACGCGGCTGGAGAAAAAGAATCGACAACAATATTCAGAGGACGGGACGGGCAACTAGAGGCCCTTGCCAGCCACCCCAGGCGCGATTCCCTCGGCCAATTTTACGAGCTCGGAGTCCGGTTGCTGGGTTACGATTTTGGTGATGAGTACAAAGTTATGGGCCTCGCTCCTTACGGGGACGCGGATAGGTACCGCGAGGTTTTTGACTCCCTATACGTCCTGAAGGAGCAGGGCAACTTTCAAATGCGACTGCAGCTTGGACCATTCTTCGCAAATGATATCCGACCACGCCGGGGAGGAGAGGAGTTCACTCAGCAGCACAAAGATTTGGCTGCAGGCCTCCAGCACACGCTAGAGAAACTAGCCATGCATGTGCTCGATTATTGGGCAGACCACACGGGTATCACAAATCTGTGCTTTGCCGGCGGAGTAGCGCACAATAGCAGCTTGAATGGCCAGATACTCCAGTCAGGAAAATTCCAGGAAGTCTTCATCCATCCCGCGGCATATGACGGTGGCGCCGCCGAGGGGGCTGCGCTCGCCACTGCCTATAAGCTGGGAGCACCCCCGTTCAGCCAGCCGAGAATGCGCTCCGCAAGCGTCGGTCCTAGTCTCGGCAGTGCGGTTGACATTGAGAAGGTGCTTGCTTCGTGGGATGACCTCATCGAATACGAGCAGCCCACTGACATCGTAGGAGTCACCGCGGGCTTGCTGGCCGATGGTGCTGTCCTAGGCTGGGCACATGGCCGATCTGAGTACGGGCCACGCGCACTTGGAAACCGCAGTATTCTCGCCGACGCGCGGCCGAGCGGGAATAAAGAGCGGATCAACTCAATGGTAAAGAAACGCGAAGCTTTCCGGCCATTTGCGCCAGTCGTAACAGCGGATGCAGCCGCAACATACTTCGAGATACCTAAGACCGTCGCTGATTATGAATTCATGTCATTCGTCGTGCCCGTCCGCGAGGAACGGAGAGCTGAACTCGGCGCGGTCACTCATGTCGATGGCAGCGCCCGGGTGCAGATAGTGGAGCCAGGGCCAAATGAACGGTTCTATAGGCTGGTGGAGAAGTTTGGGCAACTTACCGGAACACCAGTCCTGCTGAATACCTCATTCAATAACAACGCCGAGCCGATCGTGCAGAGCGTACAAGACGTCATAACCTGTTTTTTGACTACCGAGCTGGACTTCTTGGTGGTCGAGGACTTCCTAGTGCGCCGCCGACCGGACTGTTCTTTGGCGTTCGACAATCTGGTTGTTCAATTCCGGCCAGTCACTAGGCTTGCTAAGCGGCTTAGAATTACTCCGGCCGGTTCGCGCGAAATCGTTCACGAACTATATCTGGATTACTCGGAGGGACCTCGCGCTGAGATTTCATCGGCAGTGTTCACACTGCTGGAACTGACGGATGGGAGACGGACACTCAAGTCGATCGCAAGCACTGTGGACGGCCTCAGCCTCAGTCAGGAAGTAAGACGCGAACTGTACTCTTTGTGGCAACAGCGGCTCTTCCTGCTCGGGCCGCAGTAAGCCAGCCATAAAGGAGCGTTAAGTACCATGCAAACTGCCTTGGTGATCGGCGCGAGTCGTGGTGTTGGTGCCCATATTGCAAATCGCCTCTCTGAAGAAGGATGGAAAGTAAAAGGAGTCGGACGGCGTCCATTTGAATCAATAGTGCCCGAGCCAAAATTTGAGTACGTTAGAGCCGACATTTCTCACCCAAATGCGCTTGATCAGGTGCTCGGCGACTTCGGGAGAATACCCGATCTTGTAGTCCATAATGCCGTACAGCCTACCGGGGATAGCACGTCTATCGATCTGGAACATTTGGAATCAGCCTTCCGTGTCAACACGCTCGTGCCATATCTAATAACACGCGAGCTGTTGGCTAGAAAGCCTGATGCCGATTTCTTGTCATGCGTGTTCATAAACTCTGAAGCAATCTACCACGCAGACCAGCACTCATGTAGCTACGCTGCCAGTAAGGCAGCCCTACGGGTTCTGTCCGCTGGGCTTTCCGCGTCGGTCCGCGAGGGAAATGCCGCATTGGCTACGCTCATGCTAGGACCACTGGCTGACCAGAGCAAACTGGACGAAGTGCGGTCAATAGCAGAGAAGAGGGGAATGACACCGACCGAGGTAGTTAGGCTTTTCCTGCGCAAAGTTAAACCGAACTTGATGATCGATGACTTCATCGATTATGAGTCATGTTTCATGAGCATAAAGTATATCTATGGACTCGGACGTGCGGCCAATGGGATGGTCTGTAGGCTGGACGGCGGTTCTGGAGGATCTCTCATTTGACTTATTTCTTGCGTAAGGCCCACAGTGCCGCTTGAAGTGGCCAGTCTGTTGATCTTGAAGATCCGCGACGCCGTCCCGCGCCGGCTTAACCAGGCCCATCGTCGTCCCGACGCTGGTGCTTTGGCGCAATGCCAGGAACCTAAGAAAGCTGTGTTCGGCGTCTGGATGTCCTGATGGACGGCCCGGAGGCGGTGGCGCGGGCCGGCCTGGTCATGATCGGGGAGACGTGCCCGCGCCTAAGACCGGGTTTTCCATGACCTGGAGGATTTGTCCGCGATAATGAGGCTATAGCGTAATTCGATCACGCGCCGGGCCATGATCGCGGAAGGCCGCTGCCGGTCCCAGCGACCCGGCGCGATGGATTGCCACATCCACCCGGCGCCCGCGCGCCTGCCGCGCGATGGATTGCCACATCCAGCTGGGAAAACAGGTATGAATTCGGTAATCCATCGCGCCCTCGGGCGCGGGCCGCCACGGCGAAGCCTCCGCGCGCTCCGGCCCGCCGCAAGCCAGCCTGGCCACCTGTTCGGTGCGGCTCCCAACATCGGCAGCCGGAGCCGAGTACGCTACGAGCGCGGTGGCAGCGTGCCCGCTAGCGCTAGCGAGGAGCGAGGACGTGTCAGAACTGACGTGTCTTGAGATCTGTGCTGGTGCTGGTGGTCAGTCACGAGGTCTTGAGCTTGCCGGTTTCGGCCATGCCGTAGCGCTGGAGATCGACTCGGATGCGGCGAAGACGCTGCGCCAGAACCGGCCAGACTGGAACGTCGTTGAGGACGACGTCCGTAACCTGGACGGTGCGCAGTTCCACGGCGTTGATCTCGTTGCGGGCGGGGTCCCGTGCCCGCCGTTCTCCGTGGCGGGCGGTCAACTCGGAGCGGCCGACGAGCGGGACCTGTTTCCCGAGGCACTTCGGCTCGTGCGCGAAGCCGGCCCGGCGGCGGTCATGCTGGAAAACGTCAAAGGGCTCGCTGAGCGCAAGTTCTCCGATTACCGCCAAGCCGTGATCGACGAGCTTGAACGCCTCGGCTACGAGATTTACTGGCAGGTACTTAACGCTTGCGAGTACGGAGTCCCGCAGCTGCGGCCGAGGTTCGTACTTGTCGCGATAAAGCGTCGGTATGCCGCCCATTTCACCTGGCCGACGCCAACGAGCGCCCCGCCGACGGTGGGTCAGGTTCTGTACCCGCTGATGGCTGCCAGGGGTTGGCCCGGCGCCAAGGCATGGGCCATGGCGGCTGACAGCATCGCGCCGACGATAGTCGGGGGCTCGCACAAGCACGGAGGCCCTGATCTCGGGCCGACCCGGGCCAGGGCGGAATGGCGGCGGCTCGGCGTGGAAGGCCGCAGTATCGCCGAGGATGCGCCCCCGGCCGATGCCCCCGCTGACGGCTACCTTCCGCGTCTCACCTGCGAGATGGTGGCCCGCATTCAGGGTTTTGACGCCGACTGGATATTCACAGGCCGCAAAACCGCGAAATACCGCCAGATCGGTAACGCGTTCCCGCCCCCAATCGCGCAGGCAATCGGCGGCCAGATCAAAGCAGCGCTCGACGGCGCGCGATCCCGGCCACTCCGCCTAGTCCAGGCCAGCTGACAGCCGGCGGATGACGGGGGCGCGGCGTGCGGGCGGTGGTTTATTCGGGTTACGGGATGATGCCGGTGCTGACCCAGGTGGCGGATCCGGCATGCCCGGACGATGGCGCGGTGCTGGCGGTTGGCGCGACCGGGGTGTGCCGTTCTGATTGGCATGCCTGGAAAGGGCACGAGCCCGTGCCGCTGCCGCACATTCCTGGCCATGAGCTGGCAGGAACCGTCGTGCAGACCGGCTCGGCAGTCACTGGCTGGCGGGCCGGGGACCGGGTGACGGTGCCTTTCGTCTGCGGGTGCGGGACGTGCGAGTACTGCCTGGCTGGTGATGCGCAGGTCTGCCCGCGGCAGACGCAGCCTGGTTTCACCGGGCCGGGTTCTTTCGCCGAACTGGTGGCGATCAGGGCGGCGGACGCGAACCTGGTCGCCCTGCCGGAGACGGTCAGTTTCGTCACGGCGGCCTGCCTGGGCTGCCGGTTCGCCACGGCGTTCCGCGCCCTCACGGTGCATGGCCGGCCAGGGCAGGTGACTGGGTGGCGGTGCATGGATGCGGCGGGGTAGGGCTGTCCGCGGTCATGATCGCCGCTGCTCTGGGCGGCCGGGTGATCGCGGTGGATATCGCCGCCGCGGCCCTGGACCTGGCCGCCGATCTCGGCGCTGAGCATGTTGTCGACGTCGGCAAGGACGCCGATCCGGCCGCCACGATCGCGGAGATCACCGGCGGCGGCGCACGGATCTCGATCGACGCCCTGGGCTCAGCCGCCACCGCCGTGAACTCGGTGCGCTGTCTGGGGCGCCGCGGCCGTCACCTCCAGGTCGGGCTGCTGCTCGGCCTTGACTCCCGGCCGCCCATCCCCATGGACCTTGTCATCGCCCGCGAACTTGAGATATTTGGCTCGCACGGCATGCCGACCCGCGATTACCCCGCGATGCTGGCTCTTATCGCAAACCAGCGGCTGCGCCCAGAGCTGCTGATCGGGCGGGAGATCAGCCTGGACCAGGCTCCCGCGGCGCTCGCCGCGATGGACCACGAGTCCCCGGCCGCCGGAATGACCGTCATCAACGTCTCCTGAGCCAATGTTGCTTATTGGCGGTAGATATAACGGCTAGGAATGAACTAGGCGTAGCTCATATGCCGTGGGATGATGACCGATAACGACGCAGGTGCACCCGTCAATTTCCTGGTAATCAGACGAGCTGATGGTCGTGGTGGTCTGGACCCTGCCCCGCGGTATGCGATTTCTCAGCCCGCGCTGCCGGTGACGCCCGTCGCGACAGACCGCATCGCAGCGAATTCTAGGGGACCCTCCGGTGCCCGTCGCCACGGCGCGGATAAGGAAGGTCAGGGCCCTATGTCTTTATCCACCCAGGTAGCCCCGCAGGTCACGGTTTCGGCCGGGGTCACCACCGCCTACGTGACCAACGGCAATGACAACACCGTCTCAGTGATCAACGCCTCCACCGGGCTGACTACCGCCGCCATCGCCGTGGCCGGTCGTCCCAACTCGGCGGCGGTGACGCCGGATGGCGCCCACGTCTACGTCTCCAGCCAGACCGGCAACACCGTGTCGGTGATCGACACCGCCACCAATACGGTGACTGCCACCATTCCCGTCGGTCCAGCACCGATCCAGACGGTAGTCAATGCTGCTGGCACCCGCGCTTACGTCACCAACCTCATCCCCGGCACCGTGTCGGTGATCGACACCGCCACCAACACCGTGACCGCGACCGTCACCGGGCTGAACTTCCCCACCGGCCTGGTCATCAACGCGGCCGGCACGACTCTGTACGCTGTCGGCAACAACAGCGCCTGGGTGATCGACACCGCCACCAATGCCATCACCTCCACCATCACCGGCCTGATCGGCGCGGACTTCGCGGCCCTCAGCCCGGACGGTGCGACCCTGTACGTCACCACCAGCGGCCATAAGACGGTGGAGGTGGTCGACACCGCCACTGGCACCATCACCACAGCCGTCGCCACCCCGACTTCGGCGACGCGTATCGTCCTCAACGCCGCCGGCACGGTGGCCTATGTTTCCAGCCAGAGCGGCAACGGCGTGATTGTCATCGACGCCACTGCCAATACGGTCATCGCCACCATTCCCACCGGCGCTTTCCCCGAGGACGTGGCCCTGGGCGCGGGTGGCGGCTTGCTCTACGTGGCCAATCAGAATGCCAACACGCTCTCGGTGATCGACACCGCCACCAACACGGTCTCCAGCAACATCGCTACCGGCGCCGGGCCGATCGGCCTCGCCCTGACCTTCGTGCCGGCCCCAACGGTCAGCGCGATCAGCCCGAGCAGCGGACCACTGACGGCCGGCACATCCGTGACGATCACCGGCACCGGCCTGGCCGGGGCCACCGCCGTCACGTTCGGTGCGGGCAACCCAGGCACCGTAGTCTCCTCCACCGCCACCTCGTGTAAGGCCGTCGCTCCCGCCGGGGTCGCGGGGACGGTGGACGTGCAGGTCACCACTGCGGGCGGCACCAGCGCCGCCAGCGGTGCTGACCAGTACACCTACGTGGCCGTGCCGGTGGTGACCGCGATCAACCCTGCCAGCGGTCCGGCGGCCGGCGGCACCACTGTCACGATCAGCGGGACGGGCCTAGCCGGGGCGACCGCCATCAAGTTCGGGGCAGGCAACCCAGCAACAGTGGTCTCGTCCACCGCCACCTCGTGCACGGCCGTCGCTCCCGCCGAGAGCGCGGCGACGGTGGACGTGCAGGTCACCACTGCGGGCGGCACCAGCGCCGCCAGCAGCGCCGACCGGTACACCTACATCGCGCCGTTCCTCTTCACCGGGTTCTCCCCCCCGGTCGACAACCCGCCCGCTGTTAACCATGTCCACGCCGGCCAAGCCGTCCCGATCAAGTTCAGCCTCGGCAGCAACCGGGGCCTGAACGTCATCGCTCCCGGCTACCCACTCACCCAGCAGGTCGACTGCACCACCGGCGCGCCGATCGGCACCCCCGCCGAAACCGAAACCGCCGGCAACAGCGGCCTGCAATACGACCCAGGGTCTAACACCTACACCTATGTCTGGAAGACGTCCAAGGCATCGGCAGGCACCTGCGTGACCTTCATCCTCGGCCTGACCGACGACACCTTGCACACCGCCAACTTCCAGTACGCCAGCTAACGCCCACTCACCGCCGCAGCGCCCGGCGGGCTACATGCCAAGGCTAGGAAGGCATGGCCGGGCGCTGCGGTGCGCGGCCCATCGGCAGCCCGGCGGTCGCGCCGACCAGGTCTCACACCGTACAAGATCGATGTCGAACATTCCGGGACATGGACGGAACGGTATTCCCTGAGCCTCGGGAAATGATACAAAGATGACAGATCATCGCATTCGGGTCGGGCCTGGCGTTGTTGTCTCGTGTCTGTGTTCCTGTTCTTGGTGCCGTTAATCAGAAGCCACTAGTCCTAGGCCAACAGTCACGCTAGCCGAAGGCCAAGGAGAAGCCTGATGAAAGACGACCTGATTACGCGGGCGGCGCGCGAGTTCGGGATCACTATCGACGAGCTTGCTGGGGCGGACGACGGCCGCTCGGGCGCGGGCGTGCATCTGGCACGGACGCGCGACGGGCTGGCGGCCTATGTCAAGCTCACTCCGGCGAGACTGGGTAGCAGGATGCTCGATTGCGCTCGACGCGAACTGAGCTTCTACCGGCGACTCGCCGAGCAGGTGACGGTCAGCACGCCGTCATTTCTCGGCGAGCTTGACACCGACGCCGGTGTGGCGCTGCTGCTCGCAGCGGCTGGCAAGCAGGTGAACGTTCAAAAGTGGAGCGACCAGGCGTGGGCCGCGCTGGGCCGCGACCTAGCGGGCCTCCACGCCTTTCCCCTGCCTGGGCAGGACCGGCCTGGCCAGGATTCGCTCGTAAAGGTGCTGTCGGAACCGGTTTCTGACGAGGTCACCGAGTTCTGGGGGGCGGTCTTGCCTGAGCTGCCCGAGTTGCTGGCCTCGCGAGACGCCATGCGTGCCGAACTCGCCGCGCAGCCTGTAGCTTTCATTCACGGCGACTGCCATACCGGCAACATCGTCCACGGCCCGGACGGTTTGGTTTTCTGCGACTGGCAGTCCGCCGGTCCCGGCCGGCCGACCGCCGACCTGGCCCATCTCAGCGTGCGAGCGACACCCGCGGGCGTCACCATCCCGCGCGAGATGATCACCGCGTATCTGGACGGCAGCGGCGGTGACGCAGCTGACCTCGAAAAAGCGCTGGTACCGGCGGAACTGGCGGTCTTTGTGTTCCAGTGGCCGCCATACGCGGCCTACAACAACCAGGTTGGGATCGAGCGCGTGCACCGCCGAACTCGTCTCTTGGCCAGGAAATGGCTCGGCGTGACGTCCAGTAGTCGCGCCTGAAACTGAGCATTCGTGCGGGCTGCGCTGCACGAGACCCGTGCTCTTATGAAGGCTAGGTCACAGGCCGTCGGTCGGAAGCTCGACCTCGATTCCGATGACCCGGATAGCCAGCGCTTCGCCGAACTTGACGATCTGCCGGACGGAGTACTCGCCGCCGTGGGGCTCGGTGAACAGCGAGCAGGTGCGCTCGACCGGATCGATGACCAGGAGCACTGGGACTTCGCCCCGCGCGTAGCCCGAGGCCTTCAGGTAGTCGCGCTGACGCCGGCCAGGCCGGTCGCCAGAGACGACCTCGAGCGCGAAGCCGCACGCTGCGGCAGGGAACTCCCAGGTGTCACCATCGATGAGCTCTTCCGGCCACAACGCGAGGTCAGGGACGTACTCGGCCTCGTCCCGCTCCACAACGAGCGTGGTGTTCTCGAAGAGGTTGTCGACGCCATGCCGCGCGAACGCCCGGCGCACCGCCAGGATGATCCTCGCGTGGCGACCCGCTGGCGTGGCAGCGTTCACGATGACTTCCCCTTCGATGACTTCAGCGTGGACATCGTCGGGCAGCATGTCGATGATGTCGTGCGCGGTACTCATGTCATAAGGGTAAGCGCGAGCGGCTTTGAGCGGCATAAGACCAACGGCGCAAGCGCGTTTGACTGACTGACTCAGTCAGTTTAAGGTGTAGAGCATGCCCCGCTTGACGGCCAGTGAGCGCCTGATGGAAGTAGCCAGAGTTGCGACCGAGGACTTCGGGCGCCTTGGCTACCGGGCGACCAAGACCGCCGACGTCGCCGCCAGGGCGGGCATGTCGACGGGCACGCTATTCACCTACGTTGAGTCCAAGGAGGCGCTGTTCCATCTGGTCTTCCTGCACTGGTTCGGGATGTCCGCCGAACGCCCTCCGGCCCTGCCGGTGGCCACCCCGGCCGCGGGCGAGACTCTCGCGGTGATTCAGGCGGGTCTCCGCGACGTGCGGCTGCCCCGAATCCACGCGGCACTCGCCGAGGACGAGCCGACTGACGTGGCCGAGGAACTCCGGGAGATCGTCGCGGAGCGATACGCCCTTGTCGATCACTACTGGCCGCTACTGGCGGTGATCGAGCGGTGCGCCGCGGAAATGCCAGAACTTGAGTCCGCATGGTTCGACATAGCCCGCGCGGGATCCTTCGAGCAGCTCGGCAGCTACCTGGAGCGGCGGATGGCGGCAGGGTTGCTGCGGCCGATGCCGGATGCCGAGGTGGCAGCCAGGATCGTCACCGAGTCGCTGTCGTGGTTCGGCTGGCACCGGCACGAGGGGCGGGAAGCCGCCAGCTATGAGGACGAAACCGTGAGGCAGACAGTGGCCGACTTCATCTGCGCCGCTCTAATTCCGGAGTCCGGGCGCTTAAGCAAAGGCAAGGGACCATGGTAATGATCACCGCGACATCAGGGGAAAGCAGGCCATGAATCAGCCTGGCAGCATCGATGGCAACCCGCAAGCCGAGGGCCCGCAGGCGACTGTCCTCGAAGACGGCCCGGCGGTGCCGCTGCCCTCAGGGTCCCTATCCGATCGCGTGCCGACACTGGTGTGGGTGATCGCGGCGACATTCGTGGCGGTCGAGCTCGCGTTGAGCGGCCGATACGGCTTCCAGCAAGACGAGCTTTACTTCATCGTCGCAGGGCACCATCTCGGGTTCGGCTACGTCGACCAGCCACCTCTGGCCCCCCTGCTGACCCGCACCACCGGCATACTGGGCGTCAGCCCGACGGCCATCAGGATCATCCCGGCCCTGGCCGGCGGGGCCATCGTGATCATCGCGGCCCGGCTCGCCGCGCTGTTCGGCGCGGGCCGATTCGGCCGGGTGCTCGCCGCCCTTACCATCGCGTGTGCTCCCGTGGTCATCGGCGCCGTGCACGTCGGCAACACCACTCCGCTGGATCTGCTCGCCTGGGCAGCGGTCCTGCTGTGCGTCAGCACGGCACTGCTGCGGCACCGGCCGCGCTGGTGGCTTGCCGCGGGCGCCGCGGCCGGTGTCGGGCTCGAGGCCGACAACCTGGTGGCCCTACTGCTGATCGGCCTCGCGGTCGGGCTCCTCGTCTCCGAGCACCGCCCCGTGCTGCGGACACAATGGCCATGGCTCGGCGCCGGCATCGCCGCGGTCATCTGGGCGCCGAACCTCATCTGGCAGGCGACGCACGGGTGGCCGCAGCTGGCGATGTCCGCCGCCCTGCACCGGGAGAACACCTCCCTGGGCAGCTACGTCGGCGGCGGGCCGGCCCAGCTGTTTTACCTGGGAGTGCTGGTGGCGCCACTGGTCATCGCTGGCTTCGTCGTACTCTGGCGGACGCGTGAGCTACGGTTCATCGCCGTCGCCGCCACGCTCATCCTGGTGTACGTGCTGGCCTGGGTACCGGGCAAGGTGTACTACGCCGACGGAACCGCACCGGCCGTGCTGGCAGCCGGCGCGCTGGGGGCCGAGCGCTGGATCGCCCGTGCTCGCGCGCCCCAATGGCGGCGCTGGCTGGTCGTCGCCGCGACGCTCGTGGGAATGGCAGTGACCCTGCCGGGCTTGCTGCCGATCCTCCCGGCCAGTGCCGTGCACACCTTGCCGGCATCTTCTCAGCAGAGCTCGGTGGGAGACTCCATCGGCTGGCCACAGCTCACTCGCTCGGTCGCGGCGCAGGACGCGGCTCTGGTGCGGGCCGGTCACGCACCTACCTCGATCTTCACCGGGTTTTACCCGGAAGCTGCCACGCTCACCGTCTATGGCTCTGGCTACCGCCTGCCGCCGGTGCTCTCCGGCCACAACGCCTACTGGATGTGGGGACCTGGGCAGGTCTCCGACCGGACGGTACTCGTGGTCGATGCGCTCAGCCGACTGCGGCCCTACTTCGCTATTTGCCGCCTGCTGACCACCTACAACCCGCCCTACCACGTGCAGAACGACTGGACCGATATTCAGATCGGCGTCTGCACCGGCCCCGTAGCTAGCTGGCACACGCTGTGGCCGCACCTGAAGCATTACGGCTAACAGGCTTCGCGACACCGCCGCTCAGCAGATCTTGTGTACCCAGCCGTAGCGGTCGGCTTCGGTGCCGTACTGGATGCCGAGCAGGGCGGCGCGCAATTTCGTTGTGACGGGGCCCAGGCCGTCACCGACGGCCCACTCCGCGCCGGCGCTCTTGACCTTTCCGACAGGCGTGATGACGGCCGCTGTCCCGCAGGCGAAGACCTCGGTGATCTTCCCGGACTCGGCATCGGCGCGCCACTGGGACGCCGACAGCCTGTCCTCCGTGGCAGGCAAACCCAGGTCCGGCGCCAACGTGAGCAACGAGTCACGGGTGATGCCGGGCAGGAGGGTGCCGGTAAGCGGCGGGGTTACCAGATGCGCCCGAGATCCAGAGCCGTAGATGAAGAACAGGTTCATCCCGCCCATTTCCTCAACCCATCGATGTTCAACCGCGTCAAGCCAGACCGTCTGGTCGCACCCTTCCGCCATGGCTTCGAGCTGGCCTGCGAGCGCCGCGGCGTAGTTGCCGCCGCACTTGACGGCGCCGGTTCCGCCAGGAGCCGCTCTGGTGTAGTGCTCGGAAAGCCAGACCGTCACCGGTGCGGTGGCGCCCTTGAAGTAGGGTGCCGCCGGCGAGGCGATCACCAGGTATCTCGCGGCTGACGGCGGTTTGTCGGCCACGAGGGTCCGCTGGGTCGCGATCATGAACGGCCGCAGGTACAAGCTGCAGCCCGCCGCGGCCGGCACCCATTCCCGGTCGGCGGTGACAAGCAGCTCAAGCGAGCGAACGAACGCGTCCTGCGGAAGCTCAGGCAGCCCCATCCTTCGCGCCGACTGGTTGAACCGGGCGGCGTTGGCGCTTGGCCGGAAAGCCGCGACCGACCCGTCGACCTGGAGATAAGCCTTCGTGCCTTCGAAGATCTGCTGTGAGTAGTGCAGTACCTGGGTCGCCGGGTCCAGGCTGAGCGGCCCGTAGGGCACTAGAGCCGCACCATGCCAGCCCTGTTCCTGCGACCAGTCAATGGTGATCATGTGATCGGTGAAGACCCGGCCGAAACCCGGGTCGGCGAGCAAGCGCTGCCGCTCCGCCGCTGGGCAGAGCTGGCCGGACCGCTCAACGATGAAGTCGATCATCTCAATCCCCCAGCACGCTGCCACCAATTCGGCCACAATTAGTCTATTATCCGGTTAATAGCGCAACGTGGCGCAAGGCCGTTTCCTCTGGTTCGCAGGAGGCGGGCTGACTTCCGGCCGAACCTCCGAGGGTCGTTGATGCGCCCGCCGCGCTACCGGGCAATCTGCGTCAAGGAGGCTCCGATGGTCGTGCAGGACACGTATTCGCAGCGACTGCTTGAGACAGTGAAGCTCCCGTCAGCGGAGACGGATCTGATCACCGAGGCGCGGCGGCTAGAGAGTAAGGCCGTGCCGTTAGTTCATGAGCTGCAGGACTACCAGCGCGCCGACGGCTCGGTCGAGCCGCGGCACCGCGCGGCCGCTGCGCAGGCGCTGTCGGCGCTGCGCGGTGAACTGAGCGACAGCTCGCTGTTTGGCGGGTCATCCCTGGAAGCACTCGACCATGATCTGGAAGACTGGCGTGCGGCCGGAATAGAGTCCGTGCCCCGTTTCGACGCGTCGCGCGATGCCATCGAAGGCCCAGACGACAAGGAGCTTGCCCTGTTCGTTGGGCCGGCGTTCATGCCCAACAGCGATACCCGGGCACCATTATTCCAGCTTGTGCTCGTCATGCGCGATGAGCCAGACTCGCTGCGCAGTGTCAGGGAGGACTACCCGCACCCGGAGAGCGCGTGCCAGATGATCAGGGTGCTGACCGGGTCACGCCAGGCCAAGGAAGGCCTGTGCGTCGTGCTGTTCCCCGAGAACATCCAGGCATCGACCAAGGTTGCCCGTCAGAAGTTTGCCTGGTTCTTCATGAACAAGCACATCCCCACCTACCAGTGGACGCTGACCCAGATCCGCGAGCGCTGCGGCGACAGCCTGTTCGCCGAGGGCGAGCCGCTCGCGTCGCCGAAGCTGGACGCTGAGGGAATCTACGACACCCGATGCTGCTGGGCTCACCTGCACGAGCACCACCACCAGGTAGGGCCGCGCCCGCTCGCACGCAACCTTAGTCTCAAGACGCAATGGCACACCGGACTACTCGAAGAGCTGAAGGTGGACTGCCAGTCCCTGCAGGCTTGCCTGCGCGACGTGGCCATGCCGTATCGCCTGGAGGTCTTTGAGTTCGTGCTCTTCGACCGGCTGTTCCGGTACCCGACCGCCGTTGACGCGCATCGCAACAGCGACGCGGGCGCCGGTGTGCTGCTGGGTACGTGGCTGCTGCGGAACGGGGTGCTGAAGGCAAGCGGGGACCGGGTGCAACTCGCCTCACGAGCCGAGACCATGCGCGCGGTCGATGCGCTTGTCGGCGAGATCCTGACTCTGGAGGAACTGGACGAAGCGGCGTATACGAAGGAAGCCGAGAGCTTCGCGTTGTCGGTGCTCGATCCGCCGCTACGTAGGGACGAGCAGTACGCCAAGCCCGCGGACTGGCTCTCGTCGGTCTTCGCATGTACGGCAGGCACTGCCATTAACGGCGGGAGCCGATGATGACCGATCACTATGCCCTTGATGGCATCTGCGTCATTCACACGCTCGGGCCCTCCGGCACGAACCTCGAGATGGCCGCGCACCACTGGTTCAGCGCCCGGGGCCGCCGGGAGGACGTACGGCTGCACCCCAGCTTGGAGTCGGCGGTACCCGGGCTGTCGGACGATGGCCACGAGGCCTTGCTGGCCTGTGCCGTCTATCCGGAGCTGCATGCACTGGTCTTCGAGAACCTCGGGCGGCTCGCGATGGTGGACAGCTTCATCCTGCCCACCTACGACATGGTTTTCGCTACGCGCGCTGACACCACGGAGGTGACCCGCGTTGTCTCCCATCCCGCTCCGCAGTCCCTAGTACGGCGGGTAAGCGCCGACTGTACGCTCAACCTCGTCCTGAGCAACTCGCAGGCGGCCAAGGACTGCGCGCGCGGCGACGCCGACGGGTGCGTCACCACGAGCAAGGCCGCTGCGGACAACGGGCTCGTCATCCGACGGAGCTTCGGCCCTGTCCCGATGGTGTACACATTGCATCAGGCGGGCGGTTTCCCCGGAGCCGACGCCGACGCCGACGCCGCGGAGCCTGCGGCATGACGCACCGAGTAGCCTTGCTGGCGCAAAATCCCGCTCTGCCCTTCGTCTTCGATGCGGCGGGCCGGGCCGACGCAGTCATCACTCTCTGCGTCCTGCCCGGCGTCCGGATTCCCGACGACCTGCCTAACGTCGATGCCGCGGTGGAACTGGATATCTTCGGCAATCCCGCTGTCGCTCGCTCGTGGCTGGAGCAGCAGCACGCCAGCCGGCCGTTCGACGCCGTCGTGACGCTTTACGAGCCCGCAGGGCCGTTCACTGCCGCGACGGCTGCGCACCTAGGCCTGCGCGGCGTCCGCCCTGAGGTGGCACAGATCTGCCGGGACAAGTACCGCCAGCGTGAGGCCATGCGCCAAGCGGGACTTGACGTGCCTGGCTATCGGCTTATCGATCCGGTGGCAGACCTTGGCAGCCAGGTGACCGGCCTGCGGTTTCCGCTTGTCGTCAAGCCCGTTAACGGCTGGTCAAGCTTTGGCGTGACCAGGGCAGACAGCGTTGTGGACCTCAAGGTAGCGGTTGATCTGGTACAAAGCATCAACTCCGAGCAGCTTGCGTCCCTTGCCGCTAGCAGCGACTCCGGGCGGACAGCCGTGCTTGCGGAAGAATTCATCGACGGCCCTGAGTACTGCGTCGAGTCGATCTCTGATGCGCGGGGAACCACGGTGCTCGCCATTACCGACAAAGGCAACCTCAAGGGGCCGTACTTCGAAGAGCGCACGTTCATTACCCCAGCACCGCTCGATCCTCCGATAACGGCGCGGATCACAGAAGCCGTGCGCGCGTCCCACCGCCAGATCGGGATCGACTTCGGCGCCAGCCACAGCGAACTCCGTTTGCGCGCCGACGGTACGCCGGTGCTGCTGGAGATCGGCGCCAGGATGGGCGGGTCCGGCACCGTGCACTACCTGGTCGAGACAGCGACCGGCATCGACTTCCTAGGCGCGGTGCTGCATCAGGCCATTCACGGCGAGCAACCGGATCTAGGTCCAACCCGCAGCCGCTTTGCGGCGGACTGGATCGTGCCGGTCACCGGCTCAGGGACGTACGCGGGGCTCGCCGGAGCCGACGAGGTACGGGGGCATCCGGCCACCCGGATGCTGCTTGAGCTTATGCGCCCAGACACGGAGGTCCCGCGATGGCCGCGGTTCGTCGGCTACCCGGCGTTCGTGCTATCCGAGCACGCTAGCTACGAGGACTGCCGGGCCTATCACACCTGGCTAGAGGACACGATCAGGGTCGCATGGGCCGACACCGCCGGTTAAGCCGGTTCTCTCCGGCCAGCCGCCGGGCAGCGCTGCCCGCGGGGCCAGGCCGGCTGGTGGTGGCTACCTTCATCGACTGGAGCGGGACTGGGGTGTGGATCACCACGTCGGCGGTCCTCTTGGTCCGGGTGGTGCACCTTCGGCCCACGCAGGTCGGCTTCGGCCTGACCGCGGGAGGCCTGCTCGGACTGGCCGCGGTCTGGCCGATCACGAATGCCACCCGGCGACTGGGAGCGCGCCGGGTGGCCATGACCGTGCAGACGCTGCGCGGCTTGTTCGCCCTAGGCTTCCTCGCCGTCCATTCCGCCGTCGCCTACTACCTGGTCGCGGCGCTGGTGGCGATCGTCGACAGACCTGCTACCAGCGTCAACCAGATTCTGGTAAGCCGCTACGTGCCGCAAGAACAGCGTACGGCGACCCTTGCCGTCATGCACGTCGCCAGCAACGCGGGGATGATGGGCGGGGCGCTGATCGCTTCTACGGCGTTGCTGCTGCCCAGCCGGGCGAGCCTGGACGCGGTGGTGGTGGCGAACAGCCTGTCTTTCTTCGTGGCCGCCTGGCAGGTCGGGCGGGCCGCGGCCGGCCAGGAAAGAGGAACCCAGGACGCCGCCCAGCCTGGTGTTTCGGCGGCTACAGCGAGCTCGAAGTGGCTGACCTGGCGCTACCTGCTCGTCACCTTTGGCTGCGCCGTGCTTGCCCTGCTATTCCCGCTGTTCAATGTCGAGATTCCGCTCTGGCTCACCACCCGCACGACGGCGCCGGCAGTGACCGTGAGCGGGCTGTTCTTGCTCAACACCGTCCTGGTGGTCGCGTTCCAGTCCCGGCTGACCCGGTGGGCCACTGGCATACGCAACGGGGCGCGAGCGGGCGCGCTGGCCGGAGCGTGTGTTATGTGCGCTTGCGGAACGCTCGCGGTCCTGCCTGGCCTGGTCACCTGGGTCGCCATCACGGGATTCGTGCTGGCAGCGCTATTCATTGCGGTAGGGGAAATGAACCAGGGATCCGCGGCGTGGACGCTGTCATTCGGGCTGAGCCCGCCGGAGGACTCGACCCGATCTCTGGGCCTATTTAATACCGGTCAGGCAGCGGCCTTCGTGCTTGGTCCCGCGCTCTGCACGTTCGCCGTAGCCTGGGCCGGCCGGGCCGGATTCGCCATCCTGGCCGCCATCGTGGCGATCGGGGTCGGCGCGGTCCTCATCGGCGCGCGCAGCCGGACCGTACCGGAAATGGCCGGGTGGGCAGCGTTCAAGTCATCCGCGGCCAGCTAGTTCTTACCAGCCTACTTCGCGGGCCATCGCCGGGGCCGCCACCTCGACGGCGCGCGCGATAGCAGGGTCAAGCGCCCGCACCCACAAATCCACCGGAGTGAGGCCGAAGCCGCGGAGCGACTTGCCCTGCCAGGCGCCGATGCCCATATCGAGTATCCGTACGCCGTCGGCGCTGGCGTCGGCGATGGGCGCGTAAAAGAGGTGATCGAAGTAGGCACCCCTGGTCCGCGGCGTCGCGTACGTGCCGGTGAAGTAGCCGTACCAGCTATCGCCCCAGACCAGGAGCAGCGAAAAGCCGACAACTTCGCCGTCGAGGAATGAGCAGTACACCCGCGTCCCGTCGGCACCGAAGCAGGTGAAAAGCTGTCGCAAATTTTCCGCTTCGGCGTCCTTGTCAGCCTTCTGCCCGTAGCGTTCGACCAGATCGCAGCGCAGCGCGAGCAGGTCCGGCAACACGTCGTCGAACGCGCAGCGCTTGGTCTGGATGCCCGCCTGCGCCAGGCGCCGCCGATCCCTGACCACGCCGTAGCGGTGTTTGCTTCCCAAGGACGCGAGGTACTCATCGAAGGTACCGCCGAGTGTGAGCCTGCAGCGGAACGTGAGCGGGACCGCGAGGAACCCGCGCTCAGCGAGCACCTCGGGGAGTTCGGTGTCCGTGCGCACGTAGGGGAACGAGACTGCTTTCATCCCGTGTTCGGCGGCCCAGGAGAGCACCGCGTCGACGAGCGTCGCCGCCAGCGCGGGCGTCGGTCCGCCGCTAGCCGCCACGAAGCTGTCAAAACCCGGGTAGCACACAGCCAGGTGCGGCAGCCAGCAATCCACCGGCGGCGCCTGAGCGCGCAGGCCACTGCGGGCCGCGACGCTGGCGGCGGGAAACTTCCAGACCTTAGGGTCGGCGAGCAGCATCCGATACAGATTGATCATCTCGCCTGCCGCCGGGTCGTCGACGACAGTCGCCTGCAGGCCGCCGCTGCGACCTTCCTCAGTCGCCAGAAAGGTGAGCCGCCTGCCAATAAACCGTCCTAAGGTCGCATCGATCCATGGCGCGCTCGCGAGAATGGGCACGTCATCGCCAACGTGATCCCCCCATTGCGCCGCCACTCCGTCCAGGGCCTGTACGGACATAGACCAATACCTCCCGTATCGATTAAACAGCAGGAGGAAAGATCCGCGCTGGCCGATGCCCGTCCGGCGGGTAACGAGTTCTGCGTGGGCTGAGAGCTGACGCCGGTTCCGGCTTGACCTCTCGTTGCGTGAGGGGTGCATGCTCGTGCCATGTTCAGCATCGGGGAGTTCGCGCGGCTGGGCGGCGTGTCGATCCGCGCGCTCCGGCATTACGACGAGACCGGGCTGCTACGCCCGGCGGCGGTCGACCCGGGCACGGGGAACCGCAGCTATTCGGCAGTGCAGCTGGGACAGATCAACCGGATCATTGCGCTGAAGGAGCTGGGTCTGTCGCTCGCCCAGGTCAGGCTGCTGCTTGACGGGGTCACGCTCGGCGAGCTCCGCGGCATGCTCCTCCTGAGGCGCGCCCAGCTTGACCATGAACTCGACCAGCGCAAGAACCAGCTCCTCGGAATCGAGGCCCGGATCCGCTCCATCGCCAAGGAGGATGGCATGCCCGCAGACGACATCGTGGCCAAGACAATTCCCGCAATCGGCGTAGTTGCGATCGCCGGCCCGGCACCCGGATTCGGGGCGGAGAATATCGTCCCAGTGGTCAACCATCTGGTCGCGCAGTTCGACCAGCTCGGGATACATGACCGGGTCAAGCAAGCCGGGCCCCGCATCATCTTTTACGAACGCGAACACGGCGATGACGTCACCGTCGTGCTGGCCCTGCCCGTGACCGAACCGCCGGCCGGGCTCCCAGCGCCAGCTCGCTACCGGGTCTTGCCGGAAATCGAGGCCGCCGTCGCCGTGCGGAGCGGCCCGGCGGCAGGCATCTTCCCGATGGTCTACCAAGATCTCGTCCGATGGATCGAAGAACGCGGCTACCACTTCGTCCCCGGCCCGGGCCGTGAAGTGTGGGTACACGATAAAGACGACATCACCGACGTCGGCCCGCAGGTACTCGAGATCCAGCTGCCGTTCACCCGCCCGGGCGGCCCGCGGCGCAATGACCGATGACCCATGCCATCGAACAGCTGGCCGCGGAGCGAGTCCGCACCTGCGTGGAACAGGCCCGGCAGGAACGGCAGGCACGACGGCTGCGTGCGCTGCGTCGGGCCGCACGGAAGGAACGCACCGCCGAACGGCACCTGATCCAGGCGTGGCGCCGCGCCGCCGAGCTCCGCGCCCGGCTCGAATCTCCCGACTACTGAACCTCGCTATCGGCTCGCCCGCCGACATCATGCAGGCGATTAAGCTCTTTGATGCGAGAGTCGATCTGAAGGGAATCTCCGCTGTGACAGACGAGGGATCTGCGGCTTGGCGGGAGCAGGCGGAGCCTGTTGACGTCATCGACACCAGCAGGGCCCACCAGGCCCGGATCTACGACTACTGGCTTGGCGGCAAGGACAACTACGAGGTTGACCGTGAGGCAGCCGAGCAGGCACTAGCTGTATATCCCGGGTTGCGCCGTGGTGTACGCGCCCAGCGGGCGTTCCTCGGCAATGTCGTGAGATATCTGGCAAGTACCGCGGGCGTCCGGCAGTTCCTCGACATTGGCACCGGCATTCCTACGGCCAACAACACCCATGAGGTGGCGCACGCAGTCGATCCGGACGCCCGGATCGTCTACGTGGACAACGATCCCGTCGTGCTGGCCCATGCCCGTGCCCTGCTGACCGGCACGAGCCCGGGCACGACCAACTACCTGCACGCTGACCTGCGCGACATCGAGACGATTCTCGCCGAGGCCGAGGCGCTGCTCGACTTCCGGCAGCCAGTCGCTGTCTTGCTGATTGGCGTCTTGCAGCTCATACCCGATGGTGACAACCCGCGCGCGATCGTCACTCGCCTGATGGGAGCGATGCCGTCCGGCAGCTGGCTGGCGGTCTTCCACCCCGCCAGCGACATACTGGCGGACAAGATCGGCGAGGCCGCGCGCCGAGTAAACGCACGCTCCGCAAACACGACCACTCTGCGCAGCCGCAGCGAAGTCGGCCACTTCTTCGATGGCCTCGAGTTCGTGGACCCTGGCCTGGTGCAGGTCCACCGGTGGCGGCCAGGCCCGCCCGCTCCCGACATTGATGACGAGGTAGCCGGGTACGCCGGCCTAGCCCAAAAGCCCTGACCGGGCTCCGAGCCAGATGTCACCTCGCGTGCCTGCGGTCGATCCTGGCGACCTTGCCCGCTGGTGCGCGGAGCATCTGGGCAGCCCGCCTGCGGGCGAGCTGTTCAGGTCCGGGTATCTGTCCGCCGTTATCGGGCTCCGGCTGGCTGATGACCGAGAGGTCGTGGTCAAAGTGCGTCCCGATTCGCCACGGATCGCGGCCTGCGTCGAAGTCCAGCGCCGCCTCTTCGAATCCGGCTATCCGTGCCCCGAGCCGCTCACTGCCGCTGCCCTTCTCGGTGCGGGCGTGGCTACCTGTGAGGCCTACGTCCCCGGCGGCGCCATGCTTCCCAGCGCGGGCGGCGCGGCCTGGGCGTTCGCCGAGGCCTTCGCGCGGCTGATCGCGCTCGCTCCGGTGCCAGCACAGGTGCCTGCTCTGGACCCTCCACCATCGTGGGTGGACTGGAATCACGGCCACGACGGTCTGTGGCCGCTTCACGAGGATCCGCACATCAATCTCAATGAAGCAGGCCCGACTACGTGGATCGACGACGCCGGGCGCCGCGCCCGTGACCGGCTGCGATCCGGCGTATCCGAACCCGTGATCGGCCACTGCGACTGGCTCGCCGACAACCTGCGCTGGAGCAACGACACGCTGCTCGTGGTTCACGACTGGGACAGCGTGACCGCGGACAGCGAAGCTGTCCTCGTCGGCTGCGCCGCGGCGCTGTACTCGACGGCCAGCGCGGGCGAACTCGCCACCGTCGAGGAAACTGAGCGGTTCCTCGACGCGTATCGCGATGCGCGTGACCGTAAGCTCAGCATCGACGAACTCGAACGGTCGTGGGCGGCCGGCGTCTGGACGCGAGCCTACGATGCCAAGTATCAGCACACGACCGGGCAGCCCGTTCTCTCCCTGACCGAGACCGAGGCTCGTGATCGCCTCCGCCGTGCCGGGATCAGGTAATCGAAGTCGTTCCGCTAATCCGAATTGACTGCCCTATGCCCGGGATCGGCTTTCGGCTGACAGGATTTGCATGGGTCCGAGGATCTGGGATGATTAGCCCGGCTGTCTGGCCGTTTGGGACAAAGCCCGCTCAGCGGGCGCGCGGCGTTCTGCGTCAAGGGGGACCGTCCGTGGCTCGAAATGCCGCTCTGGAGACTCCGCCACTGGCTGGCGGGCACGAAGTGCTGGCAACGGGCGTGGCCGTTTTCCGGATCGGCTCCCTCGCGTGGATGATCGTCTTCAACGTGGTCAGCGGCCAGTGGGATCGAGCCTGGCTCGCCTGGCTGTCGTTCGTGATCGCGACCGCCTGGACCGCCTGGATCTTCTTCCATCGCACCGAGCAGGACCGTCGCTGGGTCCTCTGGTTCGATCTTGCCCTGTCGACCTATCTGGTGCTGATATCGGCCTTCGTCGTCCATCAGCACGCCGTCATCTCCGCGGATCGTCTGTTCTTCGCCACCGCTTACCCGGTCAGTACGCCGCTCATCTGGGGGATGGCCAGGGACGTGCGGGGAGGCCTCTTCTCCGGGGCGGTGCTGTCCGTGGCGCTCGCCCTGACCCGCCCGCTGAACGGCGTCCATTACAGCCATCTGTCGCAGCTCATCGGAGTGGTGAATGGATCGTCTTACTTCTTGATGGCCGGTGGGACCTTCGGCGCGATCCGGCGGTCCCTGGATCGGTCGGCGCGCTCGGTGGAAGCGGCCGCCGAACGCGAAACGCAGGAGCGGGATCTGGCGGCGAAGGAGCAGACGCGGGCTGCTCGCCTGGCCGTACGCTTGGACCTGCGCGATGAGATCCACAGCGGCGTCTTGCAGGATCTCGGGCTGCTGCGACGACGACTACGTGACCTGATCGATACGCGCCCTGAAGACGACGCGCTCCGGAGCCTGGACCGGGCCATGAACCACGCGTTAGAGGGACTGAGGGACGTCATCACCCGGCAGAAACCGGACCTGCCGGCCGGCATGGCGTCCCTGGAGGACTGGCTGATAGATACAAAACGGCGGGTATCCGAGATCGAGGTGACGCTCGCCCTCGCCGCGAAAGCGCGACTGCCGACGGTCCAGGCCAGAGAGCTCTGTGCTGCCGTCGAGCAGGCATTGCGGAATATCGAGCAGCACGCCGATGCGAACACGGCCTGGATCTTCGCTGACGTCGAGGACAACCTGCTATGTGTGCGCGTCATTGATCGCGGGCGCGGATTCAACCACGATACCGATCGTCCAGCAGCCACCGGGCATTCCGGCATCGAGGGGATGCGCCGCCGCATCGACAGCATCGGCGGCAAGATGGGAATCGTCACCGCGACGGGCATGGGTACCACCGTCGAATTCCGTCTTCCGCTAGATCCCGACTGGAGCATGTCCTAGCCGTGCTGAGCACTCGCCGCAGGTATCCGTCCTGACAGCTGCGTCGGGGCCGGCGTTGCTACTAGGACGCGCTTAGAAATAACTCGCTGGCGTGTCGCGGCGGTCCCGGGCATCAACCAGCACCGCCTCGCTGCTGTCGTCATAGCGACAGCGCGGGATAGTTGCTGTTCCCGGCCCGGGACAGGCCACCACAGCCCGGGCAGCAACGCCGGCCCGGCGTTGTCGTTGGGATCGGGCGGAATGCAGCATCGCGGCGGCGTCCATCTGCCGCGCAACCGCGGGCCGGCATGACGCCTGGCATCACGGCTTTGCCGGTGCTTCCTTTCGGCTGGCATATTGGATGACCGGAGGCAGTGAAAGTGGCGGACCAGCCGGTGGCGTCGTTTGGCGGCTTGCTGCGGCGGCTGCGGGCTGCGGCTGGGTTGACCCAGGAGGAGCTTGCCGGCGCGGCGGGGTTGAGCGCTCGGTCGGTTAGTGATCTGGAGCGCGGCATCAACCTGACCGCGCGGCGGGACACCGCCCGGCTGCTGGCTGACGCGCTTGGCTTGGCCGGGCCGGCCAGGGTGGAGTTCGAGCTGGCCGCCCGAGGCAGGCTAGCAGCCGGGGCGGGGGGTGACCTAGGCTGGCCGGCCGGGTGGGGCAAGATGCCCCAGCAGTTGCCGGCGGCGGTCCCACACTTTACCGGCCGATCAGGGGAGGTTGCCCGGGTGTCATCGCCAACGCCAGCCCGAGCAGGAAGCCGAATGCTGCCAGCAGCGCGAGCGTCAGCTGCGCGGACCTGCGGGCCGCGAATTGCATGCCGATCAGGCAGGCGAACGAGGCGACGAACGCGATGAAGGTCACGCCGCTACCCAGGTTGCGGCCCAGGTAGGCGCCGAGCGCGAATAGGGCGGCAGTCGCCGCGACATAGCCCATCGTCTGGGCGAAGAGGCTGTGGGTCCGGTCGCGCGTGGCCGCAGCCATGGCCCGGTAGTCGACTGTCTGATCCATGACATCCATGAGGCTGTGTTCCTTCAGCGCGAGCGATCGGAACGCTACGCGTTCAGGTGATGACGGATTGTTATCGCTCGTTTTCTCCCCATGCCCGTGACATCTTGGGTGAAACGCGGCCTGCGGCAATGGCGGCCCGGCCGGTCGCTTCGCCTTGTGCTGGGCGGGGGCCGGCTGGGCGGACGATTCATCGGAGGCCTGGCCGGTCGGCGGCTGCCTGGCTGGGTCGGGTCCGAAGCCGAAGCCAGCTATCGCGCCGAGCACGGCGAACGCGGCCGCGGCGATGAGGACGTCATTGAGCCCGCTGGCGGTGCCGGCGCGGGCGGCGTGGGTGACCGCGGCGCGGGCGGCGGGCGGGACCGCGGCTGCTACCCGGGTACCAGCGCCGGAGGCAACGGCGGCGGCCAGCCGGTGGACGGCGCCGGGCGGGGCGGGCAGACCCCCTAGGGCGTGCAGGGTGGCGGTGGTGACGCGGGAGCCGTAGAGGGCGCCGAGCACGGCCACGCCGGTGGCGGTGCCGACCTGGCGCAGCGTGTTCGTCAGGCCAGCCGCCATCCCGGCGCGAGCCGGCTCCACCGCCGCAAGTGCTGCCGAGGCAAGGCCGGTGGAAGTGATGCCCAAGCCGATCCCGGCCAGGACGAAGCCGGGAACCAGCACCAGCCAGGTGGAAGTCGCGGTCAAGTGGGCCATCGAGGCCAGCCCGGCTGCCGCCGCGGCCATGGCACCGCCCAGCAGCACCCGCATCGACACTTTGCCGATCAGCCGTCCGGTGAGGAGCGCGACCGCGAAGGAGGCCAGGAACAGCGGCAGGAACCGTCAGGCCGGCCTGGACCGGGGAGTAGCGGAGGGTGTTCTGCACATACAGCGACAGATAGCTGATCATCCCGATGACCGTCGCCGAGATCGCGAACGCCACGAACCCGGTCGCGGCAAAGCTGCGCCGCCGGAACAGCCGCAGGTCGGCCATGGGCGCGGCGGTGATGCGCAGCTCGTATATCAGGAACCCGGCAAAGGCCACGGCTGCGATCGCGAACAAGGCCACGATCGCCGGGCTCGCCCAGCCCAGCGCGTTGCCGCGGATCAGGCCGAACATCAGCGCGGTCAGCGCCCCGGTGATCAGGGCCGTGCCCGGCCAATCGGCCCTCCCGCCGGCCGGGTTGCGGGATTCGCGCAGTCGAGCCACTCCGCCAGCGAACGCCGCCACGCCGATGGGCAGGTTGATGAAGAAGATCGACCGCCAGCCCAGCGTGTCGGTCAGCACCCCGCCGGCCAGCGGCCCGATGGCGCTGGCGCCGCCGAGTGTGGCGCCGAACGCACCCAGCGCCCGGGCCAGGGCGGCACCGGAGAATTCCGCGCGGATCAGCGGCGTGGCGGTGGCGAACAGCACCGCGCCGCCGACTCCCTGCAGCGCTCGGAACAGCTCAAGCTGGAGCGCGGTCGCGGCCAGCGCGCACGCCAAGGATCCGGCGGTGAAGATGACCAGGCCGGTCAGGAACAGCCGACGCCGGCCCAGCCGGTCACCCAGGGTGGCCGCCGGCAGCAGCAGCACGGCCAGCACCAGGGCATAGGCGGCGCTCACCCACTGCAGGTCTGGCAGGCTCGCATGCAACTCCCGCTGGATGGATGGCAGCGCCACGCCAACCACTGTGATATCCAGCAGCAACATGAACGCCGCCGTGCATGCCAACACCAGGGTCCACCGCTGCCGCGACGACATCCTCCGGACTTCAGCCATCTTCCTCACCACCCTGACCGGCGACCGCCGTCATGAAGGAGGCTGCAGTCAGCCCGCAGCAAGTGGGCAATCTTGAACTCGACCGGGCGGTCGGCGCCCGTCGACGTGCCTGGTCAGTTCTTGGCGGGCAGGACGGGGGCGAAAAAGTCGGTGAGCACCTGGTTGACGCGCTCCGCCTCGTCGTGATGCACCCAGTGGGAGGCATCGGGCAGGCGCTCGACGCGATCGAGGTTGGGCACGTCGTCGTGGTCGGGCTCGGCTAGCTCCTCGCCGAGGTAGCGATCCCGCTGCCCCCAGATGACCAGGGTCGGTGCCGTGATCGGACGAAGCGCCGCTTCGGCGCGCTTGGGCGAGGTTCGCACCGAGGACCGGTAATAGCTGATCATCCCGGTTGCCGCGCCCGGCTGCGACCACGCCTCGATGTAATGTTCGATCTCCTCCCGTGTGTAGGCCGGGTGCGCGTCGCGCAGGAAGTGCCGGAAGAAATGCCAGTGGTCGGCGTGCACGACGGCTTCGGGCAGGTCCGGGAGATCGAAGAAGAAGAAGTACCAGGACTTGCGAAGCTGGCCCGGGTGGTGCAGCCCTTGCGATAGCTTCCGCGGATGGGCCGCGTTGAGGATGGCCAGCCGGTCCACGACCTCGGGGTGGTTCATCGCGGTGTACCAGGCGGCCGTGCCGCCCCAGTCGTGACCGGCCAGCAGCGCGGACTCGGCACCGCGTTCGTGGATAAGACCGCGGATGTCGGCGGCTAGCTGGCCGGTGTCGTAGGCGTCGGTGCCGCCCGGGCGCGATGACAGGTTGTAGCCGCGCATGTCGGGCGCGACGACCCGGAATCCCGCCGCCGCGAGCGGCTGAATCTGCGACCGCCAGCCGTACCAGAACTCGGGGAAGCCGTGCAGCAAAACGACCAGCGGACCCTCGCCGGCCTCCATGTAATGCAGTCGTTGGTCGCCGATCTCGGCGTAGCCCTCCCGAAGTTCGGTGTCTTCGGCCATGATCATCGCCCCCGCGGAACTAGCTTGCTCCAAGTACCACGCCATGCCCGCGAACAGCCTGTTTGAACCCCCGCGCAGGTGCCGCCGCCCACGTTTGAACCAGCGCCCGCAGGCGCACGACATACCGGGTGCTTCCGATCGGGCCTAGTCGACGCGAGAACGGGGCGAACCGCCATGGCCAAGGGATACGCCGAGCTTCCGAACGAGGTAGTCCGCGCCGCCAACGGCGTCGAGTACGCCTACCGCGACACCGGCAACGACGGCGCTCTGCCGCTACTCCTGCTCCAGCACTTCCGCGGCAACCTAACCGGCGCCACCCCGGACACTATCGAGCAGATGGCGCACGATGCCATCGCATTCATCGACGCCATGCAGTTCAGCCAGGCTGACCTGCTCGGGTTTTCTATCGGCAGCTTCATCGCCCAGCAGATCGCACTGACTCGCCCGGCCATCGTCCGCAAACTGGTTCTCGCATCCGCGGCCCCGCAGGGCGCCGTCGGCATGCACGGCTGGGAGCCGCAGGTCATCGGCGCGATCGGCACCCCCGAAACCAGCCCGGATGCTTACCTTGAGGTGTTCTTCACCAGCTCAGCGTCGAGCCGGCAAGCAGGCACCGAAGCGCTGCGGCGTATGCAAGCCAGGACCCAAGACCGGGACAAGGCCACCATCTCCGCGACCAGGCCCGGCTCGGCCGTGGCCCGCGGCGCGAGCGCGGTGAACATGGCCTGCGCATCGTCGTTCGGCATTGTGTCCAGCGGCATCGACACCAAAGCGGCGGGTAGGTCGCCGAGGTAGCGTCGGCTGGTCACTAGGACCAGGCACCCAGCCGCGCCGGGCAACAGCGGGGCGACCTGGCTACTGCTGGCGGCGTTGTCCAAGATGAGCAGCACCTGTTTGCCCGCCATTCTTGCCCGCCACATCGCGGCGCGCCCGTCCAGGTCGGAGGGCACGTACCGGACATCCACCCCGTCGGCAGCCAGCAGCGAGGCCAGCGCGTCGGCCGGATCGACCGGCCGCTGACCGGGCGTGTGCGCGTGCAGGTCGATGAACAGCTGCCCGTCTGAGAACTGCCCGGCAACCAGGTGCCCGACATGCACGGCCAGCGTGGTCTTGCCAACCCCGGGCATTCCGTCGATCGCATGAATGGCCACGACCCGGCCCGTCTGTGCCGCCGCAGCCGCAGCCGTAGCGATCTCGGCCAGTTGCTCCTCCCGGCCGGTGAAGGCGGCCGTATCCGCGGGCAGCGTATTCGCCCCTCGGCCGACATCGTGGATCTCGTTCGCGCCGACGGTTCCGCTGGCCGCACCGCTTTCTAACAAGGCGTGCAAGAGCCCGACTTCCAGGTCCGCCGGGCTGGTTACCCGCGCCACCACCACGCCGGCTTGCGGCAGCCGCTCCCGGAACGCCCGCTGCCGGGCCTGAAGATCAGGCTCGTGGTCCAGCAACTGCGCCGCCGGTATCGGCAGCACCGCGTCCTCGTCCAGCAAGAACACCAGCCGCGGCAAGCTAGCGCTGGTGGCCGCCTCGAACTCCAATTCCGTATACGACATCTCCGGTCGGTTCTGGACCGCCGATCCGTACCGCAACCCGATCAGGCCGACATACACGTCACACTCGCTCACCCGGTGCACGCAATATTCGGCTGGCTTTCCCTCGCGAGCCGCAAAGTACGCCATGTCGGTGATCGCATCGCCCGCTCGTGCCACCGCCGCCTCCGCCGCCGCCACGAACGACCTCGACACCGGAAACTGCCGCAACTCCGAGGTATGACTCAAGAACACCCTCCGCATGCGAATAGGCTATGCTGCGCCGCGTTTCACCGCGACCGGCAGGTAATTCCGGCAAATAGGATCACGCCGTACGCAATCGACCATCCTGCGCCATGCTTTCTGCAAATCTCGCTTAGTACTCAGGACCAGGCTGCGGAACTAAATTGACGGGAAAGGCGGCTGCTCCTTCATGAAGAACGTCAATCCCCGGGCCTCTTCGACCGCTGCCCTTCCCGGTGCCGTTGGTGATTGCCTGGTTCGGGCGGGTACACCCTGGTAGGTGACGAGTGAGGCGGGCTGATGGTGGATTCGGAGTGCACGCGTTCTGACTTGGTTGGCAGGCAAGCATTTCTTAGGGGCATGGCGGGGGTCGCGGTTGCGGCTGGCAGCGGAATCAGAGCGTCTTCTGGCCGGAGGCCGGGCCCGGCGAGTGAAGCTGGGCGGCGTGCCAGCGTGAGGGTGGACCTGTCGCGTACGACCGGGAAGACCGTGGGGCCCTATCTTTACGGCTACGCGACCGGTGCCCTTCTGGACGGTGATTTCCGGCTGGCGGCCAACGGCGCTGCCGGGAGGTCGGCCGGGATACTGGCGCCCGCCCTGATCCGCTTCAACACCCCGGTTCAGCCCATCATTCAGGCGGTGTTCGCCAAGGGCGTCTCCCGGCCTGACTGGGCGCCGTTTTCTCGCTGGGTGGCGCATCGGGCTGATTTTCTCAGGCCAGGCGGCCGGCTGGTCTTCGGTATCGGCCCGGCGGGTGGTGACACCTCCATCCCGCCGGCGACGTGGGCGGAGTATGCCAAGGCAACCGCGGTGCACTTCAAAAGGACGGGCCAGCAGATCACCTACTGGGAGGCAGGCAACGAGTGCGACCCGATGGGCGTGGCAGCCTATTCCCGGTACTTCAACGCGATCGCCGATGCCCTGCACTCAGTGAACCCCGGCTACCTTGTCGGCGGCCCGGTGGCGTCCTGGTGGAACGGCATCGACCTGCCCGCCTTCGTCAGCCGCAGCGGCAGGCGGATCGGCTTCATCGACTTTCACAGCTACCCGGTGAACGACAAAGACTCCGCGCAGGCCGCCTTTCACAAGGCAGCCACCTTCGCGGACGTGATGGACGCCCGCCGGGCCGTTGCGGGAACAGTGGCGGCCAGGCTGCCGATCGGGCTGCTCGAGTACAACATGAACGGCGGCCCGCAGCCGGACGGGACCTACGGCCTGCCCGCCCAGGGCAACGTCACCGGCGCGGTCTACGTCGCGTTGCTGCTGGCCAGGGCATTCGCCTCTGACACCGGATTCACCATGGGCGCCATGTGGGACCTTGTAGCCGACTCGAACTACGGCGCCATCGGCAACGCGCAGGATAAGGCCAGCTTCCGCGCCATCGACGAGCAAGGCCACTACCTCAGGCAAGCGGCCAGGCTCATGCCAGGGCAGCAGGTACCCGCCACCACAGCCGTCCCCGACCTGCAGGTCCTCGCGACCAGGAACGACCGGCGTTTTTCGGCCCAGCTCGTGAACTACCACCCCCGCAACACGCGGCAAGTGACCGTCAGCGTCAGCGGACGAACGCCCGGGAGCCGGGTCATGCGCTGGGAACTCAGCGCCCGGCACCCCAACGGCCACGCATCCACCATCATGAGCCTGGCCCGGGTATCCCTGCCTCCGCAGAGCATCGTCATCTTGAACGGGCCGAAAGAACACTAGCGGCGGACGCCAGGCAGACAAGAAATCATGAGAGCGTAGCGGCGAAGGCGGGCCGGGCTGGTGCTGAGGAAATACCTTGCGCAGCTCTCGATGCCGGCGGCATGTGCAGGTGTTCGTCTCAAGCGCCAGATATCCGGGCCGAAAAATGCGTGCCAGCAATGGGAACGGAAAGGTCAGCGAACTTCGGAGTACTCGCTGCGGTCCAGCTGCACGACGTTGGTGTAGTCGCTGCCCCCTGGCTCTGCGACGCCGGTGTCATGGGTGCCGTCCGGCGGCACGACACGGAAGCCGCTCCCGGAGACCAGCTTGCGCAGGCGCCGCATCCCGCTCATGCCCGCGAGCGCCACAGCTATGGCGGCGGCGAGGACCGAGCCGCCAGATAGCGCGAGCCCGCCCACGACGTGCCCCAGCATCATCATGACCACCCCGGCCAGCAGCGCCACCGGCACGACCGCGACCAGGAGCAGCGCGAGCAGCGCCACGGCGACAACGGCCCTGGCGGACTTGTCCGGCGTCGGCTTGGCGTACCAGCCGGTCATCACACTCACCTCTCAAGGCCCCAGAGCCATTCAAGGGCCCGGACCTCACTAGGCAACACGATATGTCGCGTCCTCTAAATCAACGCGCCTCTCGAACAGAATCATCCCGTGACCGTCCGCCGCGCCAACAGCCGGCACGGCGCCATGTCGAGCATCCCCGCAATGAAGCCGTCCACGGCCGCTAACCCCGCCAGCTGATCTGTTCGGCCAGGGCGACGATGATGCCCGCGGGGCCGCGGACGTAGCAGAGCCGGAAGATGCTCTCGTACCGCGCCACCTCGCCGAGGAGTTCGCGCCGTCGGTGCGCTGGCGGCCGACATCATCGCCACCCTCCGGGACGCGCTCCCAGACAGCAGCTACTCGACCCTTCCCAGGCACCGGCGTGCCTGAAGGTCCCCGCCGACGAAGGCCAGCGCCAGCAGGGCGGCACTCCAAGAATCCCGCTTGCCGATCGAACTAAGGCTGGCAAAGCTGGCGACGGCGTCGAGCGAATCACTCGCAAGTGCTGCTGTGCTCCAGCGGCGCCCGTCGTTCACGTCATCCGATCTTGCCGCGGCAACGACGCCCAGGCCCAGAACAAGGTCCCTGATACCGATAGTCCGCATGAGCAGCAGGTCAGCGCCGTCGGCCGCTGCCCGGCCCGCCAGCCGCATCGGCGCTCCCGGCGCCACAATGAGCGCGACGCCGACCGCGGCTCGCAGCCATCCCATCGTCTCAAGGCTGCTGACCGGCACGCCAGCAGCATAGTTCACCAGCGCCCGCCCCTCGCTAGATGCGGGCTTCGTGGCGCGGCATCCAGCGACTGCATGGGTACCCGCGTTCGCTGTTATCGCACCCGGCTGAGGAGCTGGTAGGGGTAGCCGCGGCGGTCGCGTTCCCCGAGCTGGACGCCGATCTCGCCGATGGCACTCCGAAGCGTGCTGGTGGCTTCTTCGACGGTGGCCCCGTTGCCGGCGTACTCGAACTCGGCGAAGGCGCCGAGCCCTTTCACGGTGTCGACGGCGATGATCACGTCGCCGAGCCGCCACTGCCGGCGGAGCTTGTCGACGGTCACCATCTCGGTGAAGCCGAGGGCTTGCAGGAGCCTGCGGACGGCTTCGCTGTCACCGAGGCTGGATTCGAATTCGTCGCAATGTGTCGCGTCGGCGTCTCCGAGCGGAAGCCATCGCTTGAAGTTGATCGAATCGCGCGCGGCCTGGCCGTCGCCGGTCTCGGATCGCAGCCGCAGCCATTCTGAGACCACGTCCCCGGCCAAGAAGTCGCGGTGGGACGCGTTGAAGTAGGTGTCGACCTGCCTGCCCTGGCCCATCGGCTGGGCACCAAGCTCAGCCAGCCGGCCAATGAGCTCCTGAGGGTCCGGCAACGCGTATTTCAGCTCCACTTCGGTGTGCTTCACGCTGTTCCTCCATGACTTGTAGTACCGGGGTCGATCTGATGATGTTGAATGCCGCGTGGGCCAGGGAAGCTCGCGGCCGGCGCGAGAGACCGACAAGCGCGGCTTTGGCGACAGGCTCGCGCTCAGCGCTCTCGCGCACTTCTTCCATGTGCTACCCGAGCCGCGGGCACTGTGCCCTCGTCATATTTCACAAATAGGTGACATTGAGACACCGCCGGGATCTTGAGAGCCGTCAGCGAGCTAGTCCCCAGGCGCGCAGGCCCTTGGCGTTGGCGGTAAAGAGCCAGCCGTCGGCGAACACGGCCTGCGCGAAGTCCTCGCCTCCTATTAGCTTCCGGGTGAGCCGATGAATACCGAACCGTCAGCCACCGCGGGGCTAGCCAGGAAGTCCTGGCCAGGCAGGAACTGCCACTTCGCGACCAGGTGCGTGACGGTGGCCGGCCGGATCGCGGTCTGCGCCTCGCTGTAGGACGAGTGCTTCGGGCCGTGCAGGTAAGCAGACCAGCCCTGCGTCGTCGCGAACAAGCTCCGCCTGGCACCGAACAAAAGCAGGTGCCCGGTCCTAGGCCCGGCTGCCCGGCTCGGAGCGAAGCCGGCAAAGGCCATAACGGTCAATAAGGCGATCAGCGCGCTGGTCAGCGCACGAACTCGGCGCGATGTCCGGTGCATTGCACCATCTTCTACTACTTCGACGGGCTGTCGCCGCGATTGGCGCGAGACGCGTGAGAGGCCGCCGACGAGGGGTGCCCAGGACGACAGGAGATGATCGGCAAGCGGAAGTCGAGGTTCGGCCGTTCCTGTGAGTTGGGTCGACTCGCGGCAATCTCTGCCGTGACCGAACATGTTTTCAGTGGAGTCCGGAGGGCTGCCGTGACGACATGCGCGAACTGCGTTTCGGGGATCAATCGCACCCAGGGGACGCGGTCGCCAGTGTGCCACGGGCTTTTCCGCTGGTCCAGTAAATTCGAGCCGCGGTGACCTGGCGGAACGAGATTGTGGCGTGCGCTGAGCTATAGGGGCAAAATGGCCTGGTGGCATCCGCTCGGTTCACGATGTCTGAAAGCCTTCCGCTGCGCGACACGGATCCGCGCGAGGTGGGTGCATACCGCTTGCTCGGCCGACTGGGCGAGGGCGGACAGGGCGTCGTGTTCCTTGCTGATAATCCTGCTGGTGGCTGGGCGGCGGTCAAGCTCCTGCCGCCGACCACGAACCCGCAGGTCCGGAGCCGCTTCCTGAAGGAAGTTGCCGCTGCGCAGCGGGTCGCCCGGTTCTGTACCGCGCAGGTTCTGGATGCGGGAATCTTCGAGCGGCGGCCGTTCATTGTCAGTGAGTACGTCGACGGGCCGTCACTGGTAGAGGTTGTGGAGCAGTTCGGGCATCGTAGCGGCGCAGCGCTTGAGCGCATCGCTGTCGCGACACTGACCGCGCTCGGCGCTGTGCATGCCGTCGGCATGGTGCACCGCGACTTCAAGCCTGCCAATGTCCTGCTCGGGCCGGACGGGCCGGTGGTCATTGACTTCGGGCTGGCAACCGTTCCCGGCATGACCACCACGGGCCTTTCTGGCCAGGCCGCCATCGGAACTCCGGCGTTCATGGCTCCCGAGCAGTTGGCTGGGGAGCGGGTGACCGCGGCGGCCGACATGTGGGCGTGGGGTGTCACGATCGCGTTCGCCGGTACCGGTCAGCTGCCCTTCAAGGGCGAGTCGCTGACAGCCACGGCGTTCGCCATACTTCACTCCGATCCAAATGTGGGAACGCTCCCCGAACCGCTGCGTCCGCTCGTTCATCGCTGCCTCGCTAAGGACTCCGCTCTTAGGCCGTCGGCGCGGCAGGCGCTCGGCGAGCTGGTGGCGGCCGGGGTGCGGCTTATCGGCCCGATGCCGCCGATGGCGTCCGGTGTGCCCGCGGACGAGAGGACTGCCAGCTCAGATCACGCGGTTGCCGCTCCGTCGGGGCCCAGGCACGGCCACGGCGATAGGCCGACCGACGGCGGCCTGGCGTCCAGGCTACGGTCGCGGTGGCGCGGGAGTGGCCGGGCACGGTGGCGGTGGCGTGCGGCCGCACTACTGACCTTTGTTCTGCTGGTGGCCGGTGCCGGCGGCATCGCGTTCACCCTTTCCGGGCGGGGCGCATCGCCCGAGGGGCCGACAGGCCGCCGTGCTGGGGTCAACCGGGAACTCGTCGCTGAGGCTGCGGCCAGAGCGCGGGCCCTGACCTGGATACTGCACCAGGTCAGCCGGGCCGCAGTCGTGTCATGCGATTACCGGGTATGCGCGGATCTGGCCAGCCGCGGATTGCCGTCCGCGAACCTGTTGCCGCTCGGGCCCACGTCCAACGACCCCGTCGGCTCTGACCTCCTGGTCGCCACTGCCGATATCCGAGCCCAGTTCGGCCGTCGGCTGGCCTCCGTCTACGCTCCGGCAATCATTGCGAGCTTCGGCTCGGGAAACGCCAGGATCGATATCAGGCTGGTCTTTCCGGCAGGCGCCAGGAGCTATCGCGCCATTCAGCAGACGGCGCTGCGAGCCAGGAAAGCTGCCGACGCCCAGTTGCTGACCAACAGCGACATCAGGCTCTCAGCCAAGGCAAGGGCGCAGCTCCTCAGCGGCGCGGTCGACCCGCGGCTGCCGCTGCTGATTGTCGCCATGGCGGTCGGCCATCCGGTGCGAATTGTGGTGTTCTCCAGCCAGTCGCCTGGCGGCGGACCCGCCAGCCTCCTGCGGTGGGTGGACCTGGCGACGGCCGTGCGGGCTGCGCACCTCGCGCGAGCAGCGTATGTCCGCTGGATGCGGACGTTCCTCGGCGGTCAGCGGACCCCGTACCGCCCCGCATGGACGCAACAGGTAACGCTGCCTGACGGCCAGCCCGTGCTGCGGATTGGGTACGGCGCGCCGAGCCCGCTTCGCTAGGCGGCCTGTACGTCCGTGCTCCGCGGCAGCTGCCACGCTGCCCTCTGGATCCTGCGACCGGACTCGGATCCAGGCACGTGTTGGAAGAGATAAGAAACTATCTGCATATTTTAGATGCTAGGCAGGTATGGACAGGAAGTAACACGCATGAATAAGATGACGCAAGAAGGGGGGACGGATTCTTCCCGCGAGCCGCTGTAGGAGTGTCTGGACTCTTCTGCCTTCTTCAAGTAAAGATGGTCACTGACTGGCGGGGACCGGCGGCTCGCGGGAAGGACTGCAAAATGGCTGGTGAGGACTGGCTGCGGCTCGCCGATTACGTCGTCGCACGCCGGGTCGAGCTAGGCATGCGGGACAGGCGGGCGCTTGCCGAGGCAACCGGGGTGACGGAACGGACGCTGGGAAAGCTCGAGAACGGCCAGCGGATCTCCCCCAGCACTCTCGCCATGGTGGAAAATCGCCTCGGCTGGGCCCCGGGATCGTGCCGACGGATACTGGCAGGCGGCGAACCTGACCACCGGGCGCCCGACCGCGGGCCTGCCGAGTACGAAGACCCCACGCTGTGGCACATCGCGAGCACCCCCGGGCTGCCCCCCGACGTAGTTCGCGGCCTAGTCGCGCTGGCCAGGAACTGGCGGCAGGGCGACGACGGCACGGCTTAGCAGGCCAAGGCTGAGGGGTCGTGTCAACCTACTAGGTTGTTGACGCGTCGTAGTGGCACGACTAATGGCTGGCGGGTTCGGTCTGATATGACTGGCCGCGTGCCGCCGCGACGAACCTGGTGAGCGACATGGGACTATTCTCGTTGGCGGTGTGGCGTGGACTGCTTGTGGGCGCCGTGCTGCCGTGCGCGGTGCTGCAGGCTGGCTCGGGCGCTGCTGCGACTGCTGCGCCCGCTAACTTGGTGTCGCACCCGCCCGTGCTGGCGCAACTGAACACTGCGCACAGCGAGGCGCGGCTGCCGGCTGACGAGCGGGCAGTCTGCCCGGCGCCATCACGGCCGGGCCAGATGCAGTGCATGTCGATCGTCCGCACGACCGCCAGCGGTCAGTCGGCCAGGGCGGCGGTGAGGATCCTTGGTTACGGCCCGTCTGCCTTGCGCAGCGCATACAAGATAGCGTCGGCGGCGACCAGGAACGGTCACGGCCGGATCATCGCGATCGTGGATGCCTTCAGCGACCCGAGAGCTGGGTCAGACCTGGCAGCCTACCGCGCGCACTACCATCTGGGCGCGTGCACGAGGGCCACTGGCTGTCTGCGGATCGTCAACGAGCACGGGAACGCCAGCCCGCTGCCGACCGCGAACCGGAACTGGGCAGGCGAAGAATCACTTGACCTGGACATGGTCTCCGCGATCTGCCCGAAGTGCCACATCCTGCTGGTCGAGGCTCGCAGCGCTTCGGTCTCAGATCTGGCGATCGCTGAGAACACGGCCACCGCCAAGGGCGCGCGGTATGTGTCCAATAGCTGGTCGGGTAGTGAGTTCGTCGGGCAGGACGCCTTTACCCACTTCTTCAACCACCCCGGCGTGGTCATCGACTTCGCGTCAGGAGACTTCGGCTACGGCCCCGCGTATCCGACCGATCTGCAATACGTGACTGCTGTCGGGGGCACCACGCTGCGGCGCTCCCGTACCGGACGCGGCTGGACCGAGGCTGTGTGGGGGTCGCCCTCCCCGGGCGGTGCAGAGGGAACCGGCTCTGGCTGCTCCGCGCTGGAAGCCAAGCCGTCCTGGCAGCTGACGGACGCGACCGCGCCGGACGGCTGCCTCAACCGGACCGAGAACGACGTCGCCGCGGACGGCAACCCCAGCACCGGGGTCGCCGTCTACGACACCTACCGGATCGGGGGAAGCTGGCACGAGTTCGGCGGCACCAGTGCGGCCACCCCGATCATCACGGGGGTCTACGCACTGGCCGGAACACCGGCCAGCGGCAGCTATCCGGCCGAGTACCCGTACCTGCACACTCAGCGGCTCTTCAATATTGCCTCGGGGTCCAATGGCACCTGCGAAGCCAACCGGCGTTACCTGTGCCACGGCGGCCGCGGCTACAACGGGCCCGCCGGCCTGGGCACCCCGAACGGAACCGGGGCGTTCACCGGCCAATCGGCCGACCTGGTAACGCTCATCGACCCGGGTACCCAGGACCGCGGAGCCGGCACCAGCGTTTCGCTCACGATCACCGGCCTGGACACCAGGGCCGGATCTACCTCACTTGGCTACCACGCCAGCGGCCTGCCGACCGGCCTAACCGTCGCCTCGGTCCCCGGTTCAACCAACGGCCTGGTGACCGGCACCCTGCCAGGCCCCGGCACCTTCGACGTCACAGTCACAGCCAACGACGGCGCCACCACCGGCTCCACCCACTTCACCATCGTGACCGTGCCGTCCCTGACCGCGACAGCCCCGGTGACAGGCCCGATCGACCTCAACCCGCGATCCGGCGAATTCAAGTGCCTCGACGACAACGGCGGCGGAACCGGAACCATGGCACTGCTGCAGCCGTGCGGCAACCCGGGGAACCAGGACTGGGCATATATCTCCGGCGGCAGGCCGGACGGGATCAGCGCGCTGACCATCGGCGGTCTGTGCCTCGCAGTGGCCGGCGCCACAAGCGTGCTGGCTGCCTGCGACCCCGGGTCAGCCAGCCAGCAGTGGGTCTATCTCGGCTTCGGCCTGCTCGACAACCCCGCTACCGGTAGCTGCCTATCCGCAGCGCCCGGTCTTGGCAACGGCACGACCGTCGGCGTGGCGGCCTGCGCAGGTACATCGAACCAGCTCTGGGACCTGCCGGCTGGCCCGATCATCACCGGCGCGGGACCGGCCTGCCTCGACAATCCGGGAAACAGCAACAGCGTCCCGACGCAATCCGACGTTATCGGCTGTGTGACCGCGGCACCCGCTCAGCAATGGACCGTCTATGGCACCGGCATCATCGCCAGCAGCACGAGCCATTGCCTCGGCGTGCTCGGCGGAAGCCTGCTCGATGGCGGCATCGTCGGCATCGAGTCTTGCTCAATCCCCGGCGAGCAGTGGCTGCCCACGCCCAACGGCGAGCTCGTCAACACTAACTCCGGGCGATGCCTCGCAGACCCTGGCAACGGTCCAGGAGGCACCAAGCTGGTGCAAGAGGACTGCTACGGGCAGGCCGGGGAGATCTGGGCCATCAACTAGCCTGCACCTTTCGCCTGTAACCGGCGCGGCCGCGATGCGCGTTTGTAGGAGCGAGGGTATTAGGGGGTAAACAGCGTCCAGTGCCCCTCGGAGACGACTTCGATGTTGCCGTCGGTCACTTTGATGGCGGTCTGGTCGTCGATCGCGTACGTCGGCGCCGGTATCCTCGCGGCCCATTGTTCCGCGATGGCCATGTCTTGGTGATCGGAGTTGTCCACGTGCGGAATAATTGCAAAATCCACCAGTCCGACTCCCTGAGCCTTGACCAGGATCATGCGGAGTTCGCCATCGGGTGTATCGAACACGATGTCTTCGGTCGAGAGCGCTTCACCGCTGCCGCGACGCGGTTCATGGTAAGTCTCGGCAAAGGTGGAGGTAGCTGCGATACTCCCCGCGCTAACCCCCAGGTAGACCGTCTCGCTAGGCACCGTCTGCAGGACGTCTGCCAGCCCGGACTGCCGCATCCAGTACGACAAGAACACTGGATCCCCGCCCCAAACCAGCAAGGCGTCGGTCTCCTGGACCGCCGGGACCCAGCATTCTTCGTCGATGCTGGGCAGCACGGAGAGCTCCAGCACTCCCAAAGACTTCCAGCCCAGTCCGGCGAAGGGACTTTTGCTCTTTCCGCAGATTGCCTCCCATGCGTGGCCAGCGCCGCCGGGGAAGGGGTATATCGCGGTCGGGATGACGAGGGCGCTGGACTCCTCAACCGGCTTGCCTAGCAGGCCGAGAAGCGCGTCGTGGATGCTCGTGTTCGAGATACCAGAAGACGTCAGCAGAAGTTCCACGGCGTTCCTTCCCTATCGAGCACTGGCATCAGGTAATTCTCCAGGGTGGCGTCCGGATTCCGGTGAAGCAGGCGCGGCTCCCGGTTGCCTGATCAGGTTATGCGGTGGCTCTGACGTTCTCGTCGAGTGTCAGATAGTTGCCGCCTCCAGCGGTTGAGCAGGACTTTCAACCTGACGGTTGACACACCCGAGACCAGTGACCTAACGTTAGATTCAACCAGAGGGTTGAAAGACGGCCGAGATGGGGTGCCGATGGCGGCGGACGAGCTGTCCCGGATCTTCGCGGCACTCGCGGATCCGACCAGGCGCGACATGGTGACCCGATTGGCGGCTGGCGACGCGACCGTGAACCAGCTCGCCGGGCCGTACCAGATTTCGCTCCAGGCGGTCTATAAGCACCTGAAGGTGCTCGAGGACGCCGGGGTGGTGAGCCGGACGCCAGGGGCCCAGCCTCGGCCGGTGCGGCTGGAAGCGGAGGTCTTCGACCTGATGGACCACTGGATCGAGCGGTACCGGCGTCAGGCCGAGGAGCGTTACCGCCGCCTAGACGCGGTCCTCGCGCAACTGAACGAAACCGAGACCGGCAACGAGCAGCAGAAGGGAAGCGCGGCATGAGCACCATCGCCGAGACCAAGATCGAGGCCGACCCGAACGTGCCGATCATTCGCCTGACCCGCGAGTTCGCGGGCACGCCCGAGCAACTGTTCCGGGCGCACACCGACCCCAGGCTGTTCGCGCAGTGGATCGGGCCGAGCTCCCTGCAGACGCGCATCGAGGAGTGGGACGCGCGCTCCGGCGGAAGCTGGCGGTTCGTGTCCGCGCGCGACGGGGAGGAACACGCGTTCCGCGGCTGCTTCCACGACGTCCGGCCGGATCGCATCGTGCAGACGTTCACCTACGAGGGCGACCCCGATGGCGTGGCCCTGGAGACGCTGTGGTTCGAGGACCTCGGCAACGGCCGCACCCGGCTGCGCACCCAGTCCCTTGTGGACAGTTTCGAAAGCCGGGACGCATGGCTCAAGAGCGGCATGGAGGCCGGGGTCAACGAGGGCTACGCGAAGCTTGAGGAGATGCTCGCCGATGGCACTGCCTGACCGGCCCGCCGGACGGCACCGCGAGATCGGCCGGGCGTTCACCGACCGCGTCCGCGGCACCCGGTCCTGGGACGTGCCCTCGCCGGTCGACGGCTGGACCGCCCGGGACGTGGTGCGCCACCTGACGGAATGGTTCCCGTCGTTCCTCGCCGCCGGCAGCGGCATCCAGCTGCCAGCCGGCCCGAGCGCCGGCGACGACCCGGCCGGCGCGTGGCAGGCACAGTGCGGCGCCGTGCAGGCGCTGCTCGACGACCCGGCGACCGCCAGCCTGGTCCTGAGCAACCAGCACATCGGCGATGTGCCGCTGGACCAGGCGATCGACCAGTTCTACACCGCCGACGTGTTCATGCACACCTGGGACCTCGCCCGGGCCACCGGCCAGGACGACCGGCTCGACTCCGGCTTCTGCGCCCGGCTGCTGGCCGGGATGGAGCCGATCGAGGAAGTCATGCGGTCCTCCGGGCAGTACGGTGCCCGGGTGCCGGTGAAAGACGACGCCGACGCGCAAACCAAGATGCTCGGCTTCATCGGCCGGGACCCGGACTGGACACCGCGCTGACCCGCGCGCACCGGCGAAGTGTCCCTTCCACGGCTGAGGCGGGCGGTATCCGGTTGCGCTATATGGCCAGGTGCCGGAAGGTGAAGATCTCGCGCGCCGTCAGATCTTGGTCCACAGCCGTAAGGCGGTCGCCATCCGAGCGGTCCAGGGTCAGGTAGTAGCCCTTATCGCTACGGAAGGCCACCCGGCCCGGTCCGAGCGTGACCACGTCCAGCACTGTCCGGTCGTCGAGGGTAGCCGCATCGGCCCACACGTCGCCGGGACCGCCGTTGCGGACGGTGAAATACCGGCCGTCCGGGGCAGTGATCGCGATCTTGCCGAAGCCGAGGTTCTGCAGATTCAGCCGCTGCCAAGCCTCGACCCGGTCGGCGTCGACGGTGACCGTCGAGCCGCCGCCATCGGTGGCCGTGACGTACCGGCCGTTCGGGCCGCGCAGGGCAAACTGCAGCTGACGCTCAGCGTGGGCCCGGATCGCGGGAATCTCGTCCAGCGCGATGAACCGGTAGCCGAGATCCTTTAGCCGCGGGACCAGCACCCGGGTCAGTTCGTAGGTCCGGTTGCGCCGCCGCAGGAACTCGGCGCCGGCGGAGCTGTCGTGCATCAGCACGATGCCGCGGCGGGCGGCGTTGATCGCCTCGATGTAGGCATCGACGCATTCCTCGACGGGGGCCTCACGCTGCCAGAAGGCGTAGTCGCCGGCGTTGATATCCCAGCCGATCGGCCCGACATGGCCCAGGGTGCAGACCAGATCGTCGCCGAGCTGGTTCGCCAGCTCGGTCGACCAGCCGCCATACGGCGGGCGCACGAACGTGGTCGGGCCGTCGACCCAGCGGCTCAGCACCGAATCGGCGGCGGCGATCTGGTACAGCACGTCGCCGCCCATCACGCGGTACAGCTCAAGCTGCGGGTGCTCGAGGGAATGGTTAGCGACCAGGTGGTTAAGCTCACCAACCCTGCGTACCACGTCGGCGTATTGCGCCGCATGCTCGCCGACCATGAAGAAGGCCGCGCGGATGCCCTGATCGCGCAGGTACTCGGCCAGCTGCTCAGTGCGCGGGCCCGGCCCGTCGCCCTTCGTGGCCCCGGGACCGTCGTCGTAGGTCAGGCACAGGGTCATTTCCGGCATCGTCTCGATGCCGGTGAACATGACGGGCGCATACACCAGGGCTGACTCCAACCGGAGGGCGGGGCGGGGAGTAGCGGACCGGTCGATGCTATCTCAGACCCTGCGTCAAATATAGGGCCGAATGGCGGGCCGGAATCAGCTGAGCTGGCCGTGCGTAGTCGATGTGGACGTCGCTCCGCTGGCGCAGTCGGACGTGTTTCGATGGATCTCGGCCTCCTTCTCGCGAGCGGCATATTGCGGCGTCGGCAGAACCCCCCAAAAAAAGGCGACGTGGCGCCAGAGATTGGCTCCGGCCCGCCACGTCGCTTTGATCCCCGGCAAATAGACTTGCGCCTGATCCATTCTCCGGTCACGTCCACGACAAACGCCTGGGCCGTCGGAAACGTCGGCAGCCGGGTCCTGATCCTGAGCCACGCGCGCCGAGGGCTTGATCTGGCGCGATGTCCGCTCGCCGTCACCAGCACAACGACCGGTGCAGGTCACCTTTACGGAGGCGCCGAGGGTGGCCGCGGTCGGGGAGGGCTCTGGCGGGGTGCAGGCGCTGACCCGGCGAGGCGATCTTGCAGGCGGGCGTGGCGGAACTGGTAGACCGGCCCGACGGTACGCAGGATGTTCCTGCTGCGGGCATCCTCAAGGAATCTCATCAGGCGGATGGGAGTGCGCCATTTAATGGCCATCCGTACCTCGGCGAGGAACACTAGCCCGACCACGCAAGAAATAAACCCGATTCCGACCCCGATCCCGACCCCCGCCGGGATCCCGCTCTCAAGCCCGTTCCTGAGCCCGCTTGAGAGCCCGGTCACGAGCCCGGCTGAGAGCCCGACCATGAGCCCGGTTGCGAGCCCGACCATGAGCCCGAGTTTCGGCCCGTCGTGCCATGAGGCAACCGGGCTCCGCGAATTGGTGCTGTCGGGATCGTCAGCAAGCGCGGCCGCGATCCCGCCACCGAGTTGTCCCCCGAGCCCGGGCGCGAAAGCGCCTCCGGTCTTCCCGAGCTGTGCGAGCCCGCCTGCGAGCCAGTTCCCGAGCACAAACGCGAGCACATACAACAGTGCGCCCAGAAGAGTGCGCGATGCCCGCACCTTCCGGAGTCGGAGCCTGCCTATTCGCCGAGGCGGATCGCTGTACCTGCCGAGGTCTGTATCCCCGCCTAAGAGCCACATGAGCCCGACCAGGAACCCGAAAATGAGCCCGACCTTGAGCCCGCCAACGAGCCCGCTCCCGAGTGTGCTGCCGGTCGCGCCTAGGAGCCCGAACACGAGCGTGGCCACAAGGCCTGCTCTGAGTGCCCTGACGGCACGCGGGACGCGTGGGAGCCAGGCGGGGATGCGCCACCATGGCAGGTCGCGGGTGCCGTCTTGGTTCATGCAGACGGCGATTCTGGTGAGGGCGCGGCGGGCGGCCGGCAGGTCATAGGGGGGTGGCGGCTGGCCGGGGCGGCGGGCGTAGGCGGCGGGAAGGACACGGTCAAGGAGGTGGCCGGTGATCTGATCGGCGGCCTGGTCGCCGGGGATGCCGTGCAGGGTGTCGCAGAACCGCACGAACTCGCGGGCATCGTCTTCGGCCTGGTAGGTGTCGCGAACGAGTGTCAGGCTGAGCGGGCTGCTCAGCGGGCCTTCCGGCTGGGTCCGGATACGGTCAATGAGGTCACCCCACCCGGCGGGTGGCGGATCGAGGTGGACCCGTTCCAGGTAGCCACCCGCCTCAGCGGCGCTGACGGGGCGAAGCTCAATGGCCGCAGCGCCCTGCAGGATGCCCTGCTGCGAGGCGGCGGATGCCATCTCGGCGGTGCGGGACAGCACGACGACGCGGAAGCTGGCCTGCTGACTGAGCGCTTGCAAGGCGACCGGCCGCAGGCTCGCAGCGATCTCGTCGAGCCCGTCGAGGATGACCGCGATCTTGCCGGCAGCTATCAGCGTGCTCGCGGCGGCCTTGCCCGCCGCCCCCTTGAACAGCGGGTAGGTTTCCTGCAGCCGCGCCGCCGTCAGCTGGGCTTCAGTCACCCGCGCTAGCTCAGGCAGCGGATCAAACCGCCGCGAGCCGGCGGCAGACGCCGCCGGGCAAGCCAGCGGCAGCGATGGCCTGTCCCACATGACCTCGACCGGATCAGGCCCAGCCAGTCCCCGCCCCACCGCCGCAGCTTCCCACTGCGCCTGCACCGCCACCGCTAACCGTTCCGCGACACGCTCCATGGCGTCGTCGTCAGGGGCATCGTCCGCAGGGTCAGATCTGGCCCGCAGCCAAGCCGACCTGACCCAGCTCGCGGCCAGCACCACTAGCGGGAGAGCGAAACCGCCGTAAGCCGCCAGATCATTGCGGTGCCACACCACAAACAACAGCCAGCTCGCGGCCGCTACCAGCAAAGCGGCCACGCAGAACCATAACCAGCGACGTGCGCCGTTCGCTCTCATACGCTCAATTATGAGGGTCTTCGAAGTTAACTGGCATAGGACTGCTGGCTGATCCAGCGTTGATCGGTACCTTGCCGAGGGGCGTCGAGATCATCGCGATAAAAGAAGGATCGACATCTTCACAGCGCTGATTCTTCGCAATCTCGTCAGCGAGGTTCTCGTCCCCGATGCGCTAGCGCAGTCTCAGCCCGCCGCCTGGCCCGCTCCGCGCCGTCAGCGATTAAGGCGCCAGCGCCGACGCCGGGAGAGTACCGGCCTCTGCTGGGCATCTATGCGCGGCCCGGCCTGGGCGGCTGGGTGCTGCGGCTTGAGTGGCGAGATGGGAAGCTGGCCTTTAGCAGCCCGGAGATGCCCTCCTGGCACCTGGCACTGGAGCCAACCGCTGATTCTGACGCAGTGGTCCTGCATATAGCTGCGGCCGCGAGCCTTAGCCGGCGCTGAGCAGGCCTCGCAGTTCGCCGGCCAGCGCTACCGACGCCTCGATCTCGGTCTTCCGGATCGACACGCTCTCCACGCTGAATCCGAACGGCATGCCCAGCCGGCGGCAGAAGGTAATCAGTTCCCTGGCCGTGGCCAGGCACTGGTCGTAGGACTCGGCCAGCGTGTCGGTGGCGTGGCACAGCGCGTTCTCCAGCCATCGGGGGACGTCGACGCCGAGCCATTTCAGGAAGGCGAGTGTCTTCAGCGACCCGCACACCGAGAGCGTGAAGAGAACAGGGCGAGGCGCGAGCCCGCGGTCGCGGCAGGTATAGAAATAGTCCGAGACCAGGCTCTTGGCCGCGTCGGCGTTGTAGATCACCTGCGAGATGAAGAACGCGCATCCGTGCTCCTGCTTGGCGGCCAGCCGCAGGTGCTCGTCCGGGCGTTCGGCGATGGCCACCCCGCCGAGCAGCAGGTCCGGGCAGATCTCCTGGCGAAGCGCGTGCGCGCTGTGCAGGGAGGTGCGGACCGCCTTGTGCCCCGAGGAGGCGCCTACGAACACGCTGAGAACCCGGGCCGGATCCACCGAGCCGAGCCACGTCCGCAGTTCCGTGCCCGTGTACTTGCCGACGCATCGGTACAGGACTGCCGGCCGGGTCCAGTCCCCGAGATACCGGGCATGAAATATTGCCGGGTCAACCGTCGGCAGGTAAGGGAACGGCCGCTCCTGCGGGTTCCGGTCGCCTTCGTCCTCGATGTCGTACAACGCCAAGCCGTCCAGGTTCAGCGGAACCAGCCGGGCCAGGGTCACGGCGGCTATCTCCCGCATCTGCTCCGGCGAGGCGCTCTGCCGTGGCGGCGTGAGGCCGAACAGCAGCGTGCCGCTCCGCGCGTCGGCCAGCATCGCCTGCAAGAGCGACCGCCCGCCGGCATTCCCTCCGAGTTCAGGCATGGAACCAGACCATACCGATATCGGAACCAAGCCATAGTGAGCTGTGCCCTGCCACGGTGCTGGCGGTCAGCAGCCGCATCCAGGAACCCTGGCGATCCAAGCTGGCCGCGAAAGCACGAGTGAGCTACCCCTCCATGGATCTCGGCGGTAGCGTCAAGCGGCCCGCTGCGATTGCCCGAGTTATTGCTGTGCGAGCGCGGAGCGACAGTCGAACGTACCTGAACAGCCCAGAGAACACATCCGTGACAACCGAGCCCAGGCTAATTGGCTGACCGAATGTTTGGCTGAAACGTCAAACCGTAATGAGCATCCTGCGCCGCTGGCGTCGCTCACGGTGCGTTATCCAGAGACCGCATCTGGCCTCTAACCAGCTATCACGAGTTCAGTGGCGTCGGTGAGCCTGTGGCTGTTCTCCTCTGGGATCAGCACGGGTACAGGCGAGGGGACGGCTGCGGGCCTGGGCACCGGGCACTGCTTTGCCGTGCGGATGAGGCCAGAGCGCTTCCTCGGCGCGGAAGTCCAGGACCCGGCGGGCGATGGCCTCCAGCAGCGCTGGGGGACGCGGGCGGCCGAGCCTCGATCCGCTGGGGAGGTCGGGATGCTGCGCGAGCGCGTCGTTTGCTGCTAGCTGAACCTCTGCAAGGCCGGCCGTGAGTTGTGTTAGCTCGCGTTCGGTGCGGCGGGTTAGACCAGTTCGCTCCGAAGAGTCCGAATCCCGATCTGCGGACGGCGAACCTGGTGAGATTTCACCGAATCAACCCCTCCGCTTGAACACCTTTCTGCAGCCGGCTTCACGCGAGCCTGTCCTGGTATACCTGGCGGATTTGAGTAGCTGAGCTCAGGTATGCAGTGCTGGCTGGTGCCAGCGTTGGCGGTAAGAACGGGTTTCTCTGCTGGCCGGGGCTCAGTCTGGGTGATGGCACAGTCGTGGCTGCCCGGGTTGGGCTGTGCTGGTGTAGCAGTTGATCTGGTGAAGGAGATCGGGTATGAGGCTCGCGGCATTAGTCACTGCGCTTGTTGGTGCTGCGACGGCAGGGGTGGCGGGTGCGGTGCCGGGGGCGGTCGCGGTCGGGCACTGGGCCGGCGCGATCCGGGTGACGGCGGCTGCCAGGCCGGCTGAACGGGCAGCCGCGGTGGCGGCCGGCGGCGGGGGCAAGGCGGAGGCGGCCAGCTCGTGGGACCGGGCGATCGAGGTGCCCGGGCTGGGGACGCTGAACAAGGGCGGGAACGCCTGGGTCAATGAGGTGTCATGCGCCTCGGCGGGTAACTGCGCGGCCGGCGGGTACTACGCCGACGGCCACCGCGATCATCAGCAGGGGTTCGCGGTGGTCGAGCGGAACGGCATCTGGGGCAAGGCGACCGGGGTACCCGGCCTAGGTGCCCTGAACAAGGGCGGGTTCGCCGGCGTCAGTTCGGTGTCGTGCGCCGCGGCCGGCAACTGCGCGGCCGGCGGGTTCTATGTCGACGGCCATCGCCATCAGCAGGGGTTCGCAGTCGTCGAGCGGAACGGCGTCTGGGGCAAGGCGACCGAGGTACCCGGCCTGGGGGCACTGAACAAGGGCGGGTTCGCCGACGTCAGCGAGGTGTCGTGCGCCGCGGCGGGTAACTGCGCGGCCGGCGGGGACTACGCCGACGGCCACGACGGCCATGAGCAGGGGTTCGTGGTCAGCGAGCGGAACGGCGTCTGGGGCAAGGCGATCGAGGTACCCGGCCTGGGGGCGCTGAACAAGGGCGGGGACGCCTCTATCGGTACCGGCTCTGTGTCATGTGCCTCGCCGGGGAACTGCGCGGCCGGCGGGGATTACACCGACAGCGACGGTAATTCAGCGGGGTTCGTGGTCAGCGAGCGGAACGGCATCTGGGGCAAGGCGACCGGGGTACCCGGCCTAGGTGCCCTGAACAAGGGCGACGACAGCGACGACGTCAACGCGGTGTCGTGCGGCGCGCCGGGTAACTGCGCGGCCGGCGGGGACTACACCGACGGCGCCCTCAACCTGCAGGGGTTCGTGGTCAGCGAGAAGAACGGCGTCTGGGGCAAGGCGACCGAGGTACCCGGCCTGGGGGCACTGAACAAGGGCGGGGACGCCCAGGTCAACCCGGTGTCGTGCGCGTCGGCAGGCAACTGCGCGGCCGGCGGGGACTACACCGACGGCGCCCTCAACCTGCAGGGGTTCGTGGTCAGCGAGCGGAACGGCGTCTGGGGCAAGGCGACCGAGGCGCCCGGGCAGGTCGCCCCGTTCAGTTCCGTGTCCTGCGCCGCGGCCAGCAACTGCGCGGCCGGCGGGTTCTACTTCGACGGCCACCACCATGAGCAGGGATACGTGGCCGTCGGGCGGAACGGCCGCTGGGGCAAGCCGATCGAGGTACCCGGCCTGGGGGCACTGAACCAGGGCGGCTTCGCCGCAGTCGACACGGTGTCGTGCCCCCCGGCGGGAAGTTGCGTCGCCGGCGGGAACTACACCGACCGCCACCAGCGCTTGCAGGTTTTCGTCGTGAGCCAGACCAGATAAAGGCGGCCGCCCCGCCGCACCCCTCCGCTGGTCCCCTTCTCACCGGTCCCGGTCCTGGACAACCCGACCCGGACGCTCAGGGCGAAATAGCCGGACGAGCCGCGGAGGCGCACATCGGGAAAGCGGCCGGTGACCTGATGGCGCCCGACGGGCGCGGTGCCTTTCGCGCCTGCGCGCCGCCGTCTTGCCGGTCACCGCGCTGAATCACTGACACAAAGTGATCGCAGAACCACCATTATGTAGGCTGAACTACCAAAGCCAGGATTCCGCACAGTCCGGTAGCAATTGGCGGGCTTATGTCGGATCTGACCCACTGGCCACCGCAACTCAGCTATGCCAGCTCGGCTCGCAAGGTTCGCACCAGGGGGTGCGCCGGCTGCAGTCCTTGCTCCAGCAACTCGGCCATCGTCAAGGCACTGATCGCCTGGTTGCGGTCGACTGGCTCGGGTCACCCAAGGCGACAGCAACCGGCTTACCGAAGCCACTGCAGGACGTGGTGTCTCCCCGCCTGAAGCGACTACGACCACCCGGGAGATCCAGCTGCCCCTTGACAGTCGAGGATGGCGAACCGCCACGACCCGTCGGCCGACCGGCGGGCGACAGCCGTCGTCGTTCCGGTCGGCGAGATCCCGGTGCCGTCCGGCAACATCGCCTCGAGGTCCCAATCGACGATGATCAGGGCCGTATCGCCCCCGATCAGGGTGGACCTGGGCTTGTTGGTCAGACGCGCCTGAGCCGCGATCGACTGGACCGCCTCAGCGTGCAGCGCCTCCTGGTCGGTGAGGACCTTGCCGGTGAAGGTGTGCATTGTCGCGTCCTGGTGGAACAGCGCGACGACGGCGTCGGCGTCCCCGGCGTTGAGCGCGTCCTGGTACGCGAACGGGAGACGGGCCGGGTCGACGATCCGGGTATCGGCGCTTTCCTGGGTGTTCATGGCTGACTCACTCCGCGAGCGGGGTCGATCCGGACTACCCGGAGTCGGCGCGACCACCTCGCAGCCAGCCCCCGGAACCGGGTCCACGTCAAACCGACACTACCTTCCCGCCCACGCACACCAGCCCACGCCAACCCATGAATGGTCTCAACTCAGACCGTCATCCAAGAAGGCCGCGACGTAGTCGTGACGACAACGGGTTGTGGGGATCTTGGAGTTAAGGAGCGCTGCGGTCGCCATCTCAGTGGCTCTCTTCCTGCTATTTATGCAGGTGAGAGGGCTGCGCCCGACTCGATGAAGGAGCGGTCAGGGGCAGGATCGAACTGCCGATCTTAGCAGTCGTGCCGACGTGGACCGCCGGGGCGGTCCAGACTTCCGCGGAGCCGGTCATCTGCCCGATGCCGACCCAGCCGGACCAGATGGTGACGGCGGCGGGCAGGGCCAGCGCGAGCAACGGCCAGGATTTGACTGCCGGTGCGCTTCTGGGGCTGGCCGGGACCGGTTGCCGGGAGTCGCCGGCGGGCTGGCGGCGGTGTCGTTGCGCGGTCTATCACCCGGGTCATGACCGGGATCAGTTGGCCAGGCCTGGCTGTCTGCTGATGGCCGTGCCCACCCCGGCGGCGAACACTCCCGTCCCGGGTGATCCAGATCGGCCTGTCCGGCGACACCGTCCGCCGCGCGACGTCCGGACCTTAGCCTGGTCACCTGCCGTACTTGAGGATGACGCTGTTGGCGGCCGGGTCTGAAATGGTCGCGACGGCCCAGGCGGATGTGGTGCCCGGAATGCTCGCCAGCGCGTTGACCTGGCCGTTCGTGCCGCCGGGGATCTTGTCGCGGAACAGATGACCGCGACTGTAGTGAAGCAGGTAAGAGCGGCCAGAGGCCATGTTGAGTACGTCAAGCCACAGGCCGCCGCTGCCGTCAGGCACCGGCCCGCTCTGCGCCCTAGCCTCGGGCTTTCGCCGCGGGACTGGCCCGGCTGATCTCTTATATGAGGAAACTGCCATTGGCTGGGATAGGACTAGCGAAGGTTCTTGTCCGCGCCGCGCCGAGCGCCCGCCCGGGGCCCGGTGGATCCCCGCGCCGACGCAGCGGCACCGCAGTGCCCGCCCATCCCGGACTGGGACGGCACGGTCCTCATGACCTCCCCCAGGTGCCCTGCGGCTGCCCGGACCGTGTCATCCTGATCGAACGATGCAACGGCGTCCAGGTCGGCCAGGACAACGACCAGTACTCCGTCTACCAGGTCACGCTCCCCGCCGTGACGCTTGAGTCGGAACAGGAACTAGCCGAACGGCTGCTCGCCCGCAATGCCCCGTGGTCACGCGACCTGTTCAGCCACGATGCCCGCAGGCCCCCTACGCCGTTCCCGCCCGCCCGGAATCGGGCCGCCAGCATCGACCTCATCGCGGGCGTGACCGACGAGGTAACCGACGCGGTGAGCCCACCCCAGATCGACGGCTGGCCCGGCGAAGTGCACGACCGGACCGGCATCCAGATAGGCGGACCTCCCAGCACCCTGGAACGCCAGATCCTCAAAAGCGCCGCGGACCTGGACCAGTTCACCGCCAGGCACCCTGAGCCCAGCTCCCCTCCCCCAGTGACTGGACCCCAGACTCTGGCCACGGCCGTGACCCCCGCACTCCGGGGTTCTGGTAACCACCACTCACGAAGAAAACGAAACATCCCTGATACAAACCGAGGGAAGCATTCCTGAGAACCGGAGCAGATCCCAAGGCCACAGCCACTAGGGGCGGAATCTGCCGTGAGACCCTACATTCGGTGCAGGTTCCCAAGTTTGGCGTCCACTCGATTGGGCTTGCTGTCACCGCCGCTTAAATTGCCTGGTGGTCCTTGCTGCGGCTCTGCCATGATCGCGGAGGTTCGCTTGGAGGTGAGTGATGACCGGACTCGTAGCGGCGGGTGCTTGTGAGCTGGACGCGAGGCTGAACAGGTTCGTGAAAGGGAATCGGCTGCCTGGCGCGGCGGCAGGCGTCGTTCACGGCGACGAGCTTGCCTGGGTGGCTGGCGCCGGGTTCGCTGACACCGGTACGCAGGTGCCAAGTCTTCCGGGGACGCTGTACCGGATCGCCTCCATCACCAAGACGTTCACGGGAACGGCCATCATGCAGCTACGCGATGCGGGCCGGCTGCGCCTAGATGATCCTGCCGTGGATTACCTTCCTGAGCTGCGCGGCGCCGTCAGCGCGTTCACGACGATCGAGGCCGTGACTATCCGGCGGATGCTTTCGCACGAGTCGGGGCTCGCCACCGAGCCGCCAGGGACGGACTGGTCCGTTCCGGTCTACCAGGGCGCAGTGGACCTGACTCTCGCGCACCCCAGCGACATTGTCCTGGCGGTTCCGCCGAACGTGCAGCACAAGTACTCCGATCTTGCGTATCAGCTGCTCGGCGAGATCGTGACCCGGGTGAGCGGTATCGCGTATCCCCGGTACGTGCGTGAGCTGATCCTGGATCCGCTCGGCATGTCAGCGACGGGCTTTGAGCCTCTGGCCGGTCCGCTGCTGAACCGCCGCGCTACTGGCTACTGCTGGCGGGCTCTATCTGATGAACTGGACCCGGCACCAGCGATGCCACCGGTGTGGGCCGAGGGCGGCCTGTGGTCATGCGTGGAAGACATGGCCCGGTATATCTCCTTCCAGCTGCGCGCCTACGCCGATCCAGCTGCGGACTCGCCGGTCCTGGCAGCAGCCTCACTGCGGGAGATGCACAAGCCCCGGTATCTGGCTGACGACGACTGGACCAGCGCATGGGGTATTTCGTGGTGCGGGAATCGCCGGGATGACGCGATCTGGATTCAGCACTCCGGGGGGCTTCCGGGGTTCACCACCACCGTGTGCTTCGATCCCGCGGAACAGGTCGGCGCCATCGCCTTGGTCAACGGAACCAGCGGCACCGCAGAGTTTGCCTTCGATCTGGCATCGACCGCCCGGCGCCTGGCCCGCTCCGCGCCGTCAGCGAGTAAGGCGCCAGCGCCGACGCCAGGACAGTACCGGCCTCTGCTGGGCATCTATGCGCGGCCCGGCCTGGGCGGCTGGGTGTTGCGGCTTGAGTGGCGAGACGGGAAGCTGGCCTTTATCAGCCCGGAGATGCCCTCCTGGCACCTGGCACTGGAGCCAACCGGTAACCCTGACGTCTTCATCGCCGAACCGGGATCTAACTTCTCCGGAGAGAACGTGATCTTCCGGCGCCACGACGATGGCCGCGTGATCTCAGTACTCCTAGTCGAGAGCACCTTCATGCGACTGGATCACCTGGCAGCACCCGGATGACTCACCGGCAGCAACGAGTCACCCGGCACCGCCAGGCACCAAACCTGACAGGCCCGAACGCCAGCCACAGCTTGTGACGTCTTGTCACCGAGGATCGAGTTCGCCGGCTGTTGCGCCTGTCGCCGAATCGCAATTCATAGACAGCCCGCCGGGCGGCAGCGTGAGCGTCTGCAGATCAATCAGTCCGGGACCGGCTGCGGGGCCGGGCAATCCGGCGCTCACTTCCTGGCGGATGGCCGGCGATGCGATACGTAGCTTGCTGGTTTCATGTCCCGAGATCAGGCAGGCGGCTGCTGCCGGCTGATCAGGTCTGGGGGCCCGACGTCACGGGACCGGCGGTCCGGTGGCCGCAGCACGGTCACGGCCATCGCCTTGAGACGATCGCGTACCGGGATCACTGGCTCCTGGCTGATGCGGTCTCGCAGCAGTTCGGCCCCGTCCCCGGTCAGGTCGGCCCGGGTGGCTGTCCGCCCGCTCATGGCCAGGACGACGGCCTCGGCGGGACCGCGGACCACTGCCCCCGCTCCAGTCGTCCATCCGGTGTCCGTGGTCTCAAAACGCAGACCGCGCAGCCTGGTGCCGACAGCGAAGCCCGGCGAGAGCACGGTCCCCAGCAGATTGAAGGTCACCGCGAGCCGGTCCTCCGGGATCTGCCGGGGAATCCCGAGCGGGATCCTGACGTCCAGGTCGTGCAGGATCAGGTCGGCCAGCACCGGGTCATATCCTGATCGTGGCGGGGTGGTCCTGGATTCCGCGTTTCGCCGGAGCGACTGGATCAGATCGCCGGTGGGCCGGCGAGCGTACCACCGGGCGAGCCTTTCATTTCCCGGCGCGAAGTCCCCGGCGCAGGCGAGCATGCAACCCAGGATCTTGAGCTGGCCGAACCGCAGGTAGCTGGCTAGATGCGCGGCTACCTCGTGCAGTGTCCACGCGTCGCAAAGGCTCTGCCGGGCCAGCTGTTCCTCGCTCAGGCCGGCGAACAGGTCCGCCATGTGGCGCCGTTCGGCCGCGATCATCTCATGGACCAGCACGCTCCACTCTCGCACGCGGGCTGCATCAGCGCGCCTTGCCGCTTGCTGGTTACCGCGTGTGCTCGACCTACCTCAGCCGGCCTACCGAACGGCGGCTCAGCATCTTCGGCTGCCACATTCGGTGAACCAGGCTGGCCTTTCCGGCAGTTCGCGTTGGCCGGCCACGGACAGTTTCGATGACGGTCAGCACACCCGTCTGGCGAGGTAATCGTTCCCAGGGCGGCAGGAAGGGACGCCGCGACAAGGAGTATCTGAGGCGCTGGATGGCCGAGCCCGCCACCACGCCCTGCGACCTGGCCGACCTGATCATCGTCACCGCCATAAACCGGCGGTAGTGGGCGATCAAGTCCGCGCCGGTCCGCTCGGCGTTGACCGCCTCGGCGGCCAGCCGCTCGGTCACCTTCTCCAGCTTCGCGGCCAGCCCGGCCTCGGCCATCGCCTGCCGGTGCCTTCGCCGCCCGTTCTCGGTGAACACCGCCCGCCACCGCTCTCCCGCATCCTGCGGCGGGTACACCACCACCCCCCACCCCACCTCCACCACCACCACACGACCAGGATCGCGGCTGGACTCCCGGGTCTCTCCGGCCACCCGGGCCAAACCGCGGGTGCCGCGCGGCGCTTTTCCTGTCCGCCGCTCCGCCCGGTTAGCGGGCAGTTGTGTTACTTCTGTGTTGATCTTGGATTTTCGCGGGCGCCGCCAGCACCACCCCCCAGCCCGGCATGTTGCCGGCAGTGCACCTGATGACGGCAGGTGAACGTCCTGGGGCAGGTACGACGCCGGATCGCCGGATCGGACGGTCGCTTTGCTGGCTGCGCCCGGGTTCCGGCACGCGCAGATCATCGGCCCTATGGCGCCGGGCGAGTAGGTGTCCGCGCGTGCGGTCCGTACTGGGGAGGGTTATCGCTGCTCGGGGAGGTTGTAGTCGGGGTGCAGGCTGTTCCGGTTCGGGCGACTGCGGGTGGTGAGCCCGCGGGCCAGGCCGAAGGCGTACACGTGGCCGTCGACGGAGCCGGTGTAAATCACCCCGTTGGCCACTGCCGGGGACTCGAAAGCGAAGTTCGCGGTGGTGAAGGTCCACAGCCGGCTGCCGGTGGCGGCGTTGAGGGCGTACACGTTGTCGTCGAAGGAGCCGATGTAGACCACGCCGTTGACTCATGCCCACCACTCGCACTTTCACTGCGCAACCCGGGCAAACCCGGCATCGCCCCAGACGACACCCGCACCCAGGCGCCCGCGCCTTCGCGATCCCCGCACAGAACACCACTTCGGCACCCGGCCCGATAAACGAACACGGCAACCAAGCCGCGCGCAGATTAGAGCCGTAAGCGCGCGGCTCTATCGCGGGCGGGTTCACGCCGGGCAACTGAGGCACAGCCTCGGTTTGCGGCTAGCGATTCGGTCTTCGTAGTGGCGGCGCCGTCTGGGCCAGCGAGGCACGCCGATTGTGCCCTTCGGTGCCGGCTGGTGCCTTGGGGGTGAGTCAATGGCCGGAGCGCAACGGCGAGGATTGAGTTCGGATCGGCGGTTGACAAGGAATTCAGAAATCGCCAGGCTCGCTTGACATGATCTCGTGGAGCGACTTCAAGGTTGCGCAGCCCGAGCTTGCCGGGCAGGGAGCCGGCCTGCTGTACCACTTCGGTGTCGGCCTGGCCTTCCTCGGCACCGTGCGGGCCGACGGCGGCCCGCGGTTGCACCCGGTATGCCCGTTGCTGACCGAGGCGGGACTGTACGCGTTCATCGTCCCCTCGCCCAAGCGGGCAGACCTTTACCGTGACGGCCGCTACGCGCTGCACACGTTCCCCGTGGAGGACAACGAGGACGCGTTCTATCTGAGCGGGGTTGCCAGCCAGGTGCCGGATCGTTCGACGCGGGACCGTCTGGCGCGGCAATTCGCTGACGAGCGTTCCGGCCAGGCCGTGCCGGCGCCCGGACAGGAGCAGCATCTCTTCGAGTTCCAGGTCCATGCGGCGATGCTCACCCGGACCGCCGGCCATGGCGATGCCCGGCCGCAGCACACCATCTGGCGCGCCTCGCAGCGATAGCGCGTTCAGCCTGATCGTGCCGGTGTCCGCTGGAGGAGCCCGATCTGGCCCGGCGTGTGACTTGTACGCGACCGATCGCTGACCATGCTGCCGCCCGGCTGATCAGAACGCCCGGGAACAACGACGAGCCGACGAGGTCACCCAGATCTGCCCGGTCCCGGTCCCGTCCTGGCTGGCCGACTCCGGCGGCAAGGGCATCCAGATCGTCACCGTCGCCCACGGCAACGCCCAGCTGCGGGCGCGGTGGGGAGCCGACGGCGCGGAGTGTTCGCACTGATATGAAGGCAGAGATGGCGCACTGGCGTGCGGGTCGGAGTGCCGCACTATTGTGCGGGTCTAGACGCAATGCCACTTACCGTAAGTTGATCTTCTGGCGGGTGTGTCGGTCCGCGGGTGTTTGGCCCTGCCGGGCCACCGGCCCGGCGGCCTTTCCCCCTGACCAGTACCAGCACTCCCTCGCCGCGATCAAAGCCGGCATCACCCGCACGCGCCACCTCAGCCCGCAGCGCCGCCACCGGACCTGTTCCGCGCGTGGTCAAACGAGCCCGCCACAACTCCTGCCGCGTCAAAAGGAACAGCGGCCGCGGCACCCGCCACAGCAGACCACCGGCAATCAGGCTAGCCAACCTCGGCAGCCCTCGCTTTCCCGTTTACGATCGGGGCATGCCGGTGCCGGTCAACGTGCAGGCCGTTCAGCCCCGTAAGGTGGCTGCGGTGCGGCGCCTGGTTGCGCCGGGCGAGGCCGGTTCGGCGCGGGGACCCGCCGTGGGCCGGGTGCGGGACTTCATCCGAAGCCAGCCAGGGCTGCGGGCTGACGGCCACAACATTTTCCTCTTCCACCACGCGAAGGACGACGCGCCGATCGTGTGCGACTTCGGCGTCGAGGTCACGCGCGCATTTGAACCAGCCGGCGAGGTCTACGCGACCGAAACGCCAGGAGGCGAAGCCGCCGTGGCGGTGCACCGTGGGCCATATGACCCGATGCACGAGGCCTGCGACGCGATCGCCAAGCGGATGGCGACGAACCAGCGGGAGTCCGCCGGACAGTCTTGGGAGATCCGCGGAGATCCGGCAGCGGATCCCGGCCGCGCCGAGACAACGGCCGCGCGCCTTCTCAACCAGGCGTCAGCGGCAGGGCCCGTCCAGCGGTGAGCGCGCCACCCGAATCACGGTCCCCGATGGCCAGCAGTGCTGACGCGGGCCTGGCGCATCGCCGGATGCTAGGTCCCGCACCAGGCCTTCGCCCGTTCCAGGACAGCGCTGTATTCGACCGCATTGGCGGCCAAGCCACAGTCGACCGCTTGGTGGACGCCCTTTACGACCGTTTCCAGGGCGACCGCGTGCTCCGGCCGCTCTTTGGCAGGGATCTCCCGAGCCAGCGCAGCAGGCAGAAGCTGTTCTTCGCCGAGTGGCTTGGGGGGCTGCCCCGCTATAGCGAATCGGCTTGGGGCTCGCTGTACCGCCACCACGAGGATCTACCCATCACCCGGGTGCTCGCGGAGCGCTGGCTCGATCATCTACGCGGCGCACTGAGCGACAGCGTGCCCGGCGACAGCGACGCCGCGATCATTCTCGAACGAGCCCACGCGGTTGCCCTCGCGCTCGTCAACCTTGACGGCCCGGCGCCAGCCGGACAGGGGCGGGGCCCGTCGAAACACCGTTCGGAGCTCATTGCCTCCTGCGGCGTCGGCGCCCGCACGCTGAAGCAGGCGGCGCTGTCAGCACAGCGCGGCAAGGTGGAGAAGCTGTCGACGCTCGTCGAAGAGGTTCCCGACGTCCTCGACCGCCCCGCGTTCGCGGCCAGGGTGCTTCAAGACGCCACGCTGGCAGGCCGGGGCAACGTCGTCCAGTGGCTCATCGGCCGCGGGGTAGACGTGAACAGACCCGCTCCGCTCCACGTCAGTCTCGCCGGCGCCAGCTTCGAGCTCGTCTTCTTCGTCACGCCGTTGTGCGCGGCGCGTATGACCCGCCGTCCGGAGATGAGCACGTACTTGCTTGGCCAGGGCGCCCGGGCGGACATCTTCACCGCTGCTTTCCTGGGTGACCTGCCGCTCATCCGGCAGCTGCTGGCCGAGCGGCCATCCCTGGCGCAGGTCGCTGATCCCGCCACCGATGTGCTCACCATCACACCGATCCACCACGCCGTCGGCGGCGGTCAGCTGCCAGCCTTGCGGCTCTTGCTCGATCACGCAACCGAACCCGTCCGAACCGGATCACGCGCCCTCCGGGCCGCCGCCCGGGGCAATCAAGACATGATCGAGCTCTTGCTTGAGCACGGCGCGGACGCGCATGCCGTCGGCGCCGGGCGATGGGTGCTCGACCCCGGCATCGCGCCGCGGCTGGCCGCCGCAGGGGCCTCGGCCGGTGTCGGCATCTCCGGCCAGGAGTCCGGAGATTGGGTCAGAATCAGCTGCACCGGCAACAAGGGTCGCGAGGATGACCCCGCGTTCGTCGCGGCACTCCTCCGTTACGGCGCACGCGTCGACCAGCGCTACAACGGGGCCACACCGCTGCATTACGTCGCGAAGGCTGGATTCGTCCAGACAATCCAGGTCTTGCTCGACCACGGCGCCGACCGGGACGCTCTCGACAATCGAGGCCGCACGCCACTCGACTGGCTGGAGCAAGCGGCTAAATCGGTGGACAGGACAGCCGTTCGCGGCGCACTGAAAACCCACCCTCGTCCTCGCTGAGCCGGGACCTGATCGCCATACGATTCGCGCCGGCACCCTCGCGGCTTGATCAACTTACGGTAAGTGGCATTGGGTCTAGGCGAGTCCGGCGCGGTGGGCTACAGAGCGGAGCTGGGGAGCTGAAGCACGGTGCTCGCGCCGCATGAGGGCGTTAATCAGGTCGCGGGTGCTGCTGTGGAACGAACAAGCTGAGGGCTAAGTTGCTCAGCGGCAAGGAGGGTATTGACTGCTGCGGCGTCCTGGCGGCGAGCGGCGTAGGCGCGGGCGAGGTCAGTTTCACCTGGGTGCGTCTGCCGATGAGGCCGGCCGGCATAGTTGTGGCGTCTAGGGATTCCCCGACGCGGATTACAGTTGCCCATTGGCCGAGCCTGGCAGATGCCGACATCGTATGAATGGCTACGTTGGCTGGCCCGAACGCGGTACCCATGAGGTTGGCATCCTGGCCGACCCGGCGGGCCAAGTGCCGGGCTGTCCGCAGCAGGGATGCTGACGTGGCGCTGTCGTTATCGGCGGCGGCCGCGTTGGCCGCGGCGAGATGCAGGCCGCCGCAGATGCTGAGCGCGGCTTGCTCAGCGCGGCGGTACTGGATGGTGCGGGTAATTGCCCCGGCCGTTGTCGTGGCTAGTTCTAATGCTTCGCGCGGGTGCCTGCGGCTGGTGAGGATGTAGGCCATGCGGTAAGCGCCAAGGCCGATTGTCAGCGGCTGGCCTGACTGCTCGGCGGCGGCTATGGCCCGGTCAGCGGCGGACCATGCCAACGTGTGCTCGCCCACCCGGTTGAGCAGACCGGCAGTGATGTCGTAGACGTGCGCGCGCGCTTGGGGCAGGTTCGGCCCAGCCGGGCGGGATGCGCGGCTGGCAGTCTCGATGTCTGTGATCAGCGACGGCAGGAGCCGGCCGACTTCTTCGTAGCGTGCTGCCTGGTACTGCGAGCGGGCCGCGCTGATCCGGGTTTCGAGATTGCGGAGGTCGCGCTGAGAGCGGGTCGTATGGCTGCTGAAGCTGTCGTCAAGCGCCGCGTACGACATCATGGCGTGCTCGATGTCCTGAGCACTGGGAAAGGCCGCGTCTCCGGCGCGCTCGCGCGACGCGCTGCCCTGTCTCCTGCGTAGTCATAGTCCTCACCGGGTGGTAGCGGACGAAGGGAGCGCCGCTATGACGTCCTCCCAGAGCGGGAGCCGACGTTCATAAGGAGCGTCGGGGTCGAAGATGACGTTCACGCCCATGCTGCTCAGGGTGTCAATGCTCGCCGGGAATGCGGGATGAGTTGCGAGCTGAGGTTTGCAGTGCGGCACGACGGTGATCGGGACGCCCGAGCCGGCGAGTTTGGGCCGCCTCGCATTTTCCGGACAGCTATATTTGAATTATTTCATGCCGCGAGCTGCCGATTCAGGTACTCGTCATGAACCTCTTGCGGTGTCCGGTAACCGAGTGCCGAATGAAGACGCTTGCGATTATAGCGGATCTCGATGTACCGCGCAATATCTTTCCGTGCTTTCTGCCGGGTCGGGTAGACGGTCCGGTGCACCCGCTCGACTTTAACTGCCGCGTTGAAAGATTCAGCCAGCGCATTGTCGAAGCAGATCCCGGTCCGGCCGACCGACTGCCGGATTCCCAGCCGTTCCAGCACGGCCGCGAACTCCGCCGAGGTATAATTACTTCCCCGATCCGAATGAAACACCGCGCCATCGGGGAGATCGGTATTACGCGCCGCCATTTCGATCGCGGCGGTAATCAGCGGCGTCTTGTAATTATCGGCCATCGCCCAGCCGACGACCTTGCGCGTGGCGCAGTCGATCACTGTCGCCAGATATTCCCAGCCCTCCCACGTGGCGATATAAGTAATATCGCCGACCATCTTCTGCCCCGGCTCTTCCGCGGTGAAGTCCCGCTGCACCAGGTCCGGGATCGGCCCGGCCGCCCCTTGCTGCGTCGTGGACGGCCGCCACGGCCGCGGCTGGCAGGCGACCAGGCCCAGCCTGCGCATCAGCTGGCGGACCAGCTCGGGCCCGGCCACTGTGCCCTGCCGCGCAAGCTGCGCCGCGACCCGCCGGTACCCGTAGGTGCCGTCGGAATCCTCGAATATCGCGGTGATCAGCCGGCCGAGCCGCTGCTGTCTTCTCGCGGTGGCGCTTTCCGGCCGTGACCGCCATTCATAAAACCCTGATCTGGATACTCCCAGCCATGCGCACATCTGCGTGATGCCCGGAGCGAACCGGCCCGAGGCGTACTCCGCGTCGATGAACCCGTACCGCTCGCTCACCGATGCTCCGCTGCGAAGTACGCCGCTGCTTTTGACAGGAACTCGTTCTTCATCCGCAGTTCCCGGTTTTCCCGCTCCAGCTCCCGGAGCCTGGCCCGCTCGGAGACCTGCAGCGGCGGCTCGTTTTCCGCGTGCTTTTCCCGGTACGCTCGCACCCAGTTCCCCAGTGATGTTTCCACCACGCCGAGCTCGCGGGCCACCTCCGCCACAGAACGCGACGTCTCGATCACCATCCGGGCGGCCTCTTCACGAAACTCCGGGGAATAATTCTTTCGTTTTCCAGGCAATTGACCGATCCTTTCCAGCCGAGGATCCTAAAGGATCCGCAGTCCGGAAAGATGGAGGCGCGCCAGTTCGCAGAGCAGGCTGAGCGCGAAGTTGTCGGCGTGGCCATGGGCGAACTTGTTGACGCCGTCCGATCGCTCCGGGGGTTTGCCGGTCAAGGGAGTGCCTCTCGTGCGTGTGCCAATTCCCTGATTCAGCATAGGCATCGGCCACCGTGAGTGCGCACTGCGTGGAATTGTTCTGCGGCATCGCGGGCGCGGCGCTAGCGGATATACGGTCAGTGATGTTGCCTCCCCCGGACGGCGGCCTCCGGATTACCAGCCGGCAATCTTGAGAGAACTTCAGCAGGCAGGTCAGGTTGGCAGAGCCGTTATTCACCCATCACAACGCGCAGTCCCAGCCGACACGACAGTGGCAATTCTCGCTACAAATCCACAGCGCCATGTCACGCCGACAACCTAACCGGCGGGTGCCCATGACGCAGCTGCCGCCGAGTGCCCGCCCCACAGGCGTGAAACCATCGTCAACCTGGTGACCGGCAACTACCGTCAGTTGCCGCCACCAACTTCTATCTGCGGCGGCTCCTGTGGCCAGGGTTATATGGCCGGCCTTTCTGGCGTGTTGACCCCAGCGGTCGGCAAAGTCTCTTGACTGGTTGTGATCTGAGGTGTTCTGCGACACGCTGGCGTGGTCCGGCAACGACGCGGCCGGTTCCTGCACCTGCCGGATCACTTTTGCGGCCTGCACTTGGTCCGCGACATGACCTTCGGCGAAGACACCTCTCAGATGCACACCCGCAACGGCTCGTCATGACCAGCCGTGCGCAACCTGATAGTCACTGTCCTGCGCCCGGCCGGTCACACCAGCATCGCGCTGGGCGACCCGGCAGGCCACGCAAACGACCCATGCGCAGCGCGGCTCGTCAATGAAAGACTTTGCGGAAGCGCTGGGGGTGTACCCGGCGGAATCCGCGGATCACACTGATTCCAGGTCACCAAATCACTGTCGGCCGGCCCGTCCGGCAGTGTCCTGGCCTCGAGGCAACGGGATGGTCAGCATGAATAACTTAGACCTGCGCGCACGGAATATCGGAGCGATCTTCGCGATTCTGGACACCAACGGGGACGGCTTCATCGCCTCCGACGACCTGACCGCGCTGGGGGCAGGGATCTGTGAGCAGATGCACATCACCGGGAGCCCGCAGGGAACGGCAATCGTAGCGGCCTACCTGTCCTGGTGGGAGCAACTGCGGGCGGACTGCGACGCCGACGGCGACGGGAGGATCAGCCGGGCGGAGTTCACTGAGGCGATGCTGTCCGGCGGCGGTGATCCGCAGGCGTACTTCAGCCGGGAACTCGCCAAGATAGCGAGCCTGGAAGCAGATGTGCTCGACAGCGACGGCGACGGGTACATCGACCAGGCCGAATACCTGGCCCTGTTCGGCGGGGCAGGCGTGGACCAGCAGGCGGCGCTCGCCGGGTTCGCTCGCCTGGATGCCGACGCAGACGGCCGGATCAGCCGCGACGAATTCCTGGCCGGCGCCGCCCACGCCATCCTCAGCGACAGCCCGTCCGACCCGGGCACCAGCATGCTCGGCCAGGCTTGAGCGTCCCCTGTCCGCCAAGCGCCGGCGCGGCTGCGGGCTCCGCTGCACCTAGCGGAGCGCGGCGTCAGGAAGGCCCGTCAGAACGCCCAGCCTGACATCAGCATCGCGGTGGTCGCCGACGTGACCGCACCCATCACTGCCGGAGGAACCTCCGATTCCACTTTGCAAGGAACATAATGCCTGCCCTGTCACGACCGTCTCCCGAATGGCCGGCACTTCATATGCGCCAGATCAGAGCCGTCGGCGCGTCAACTGCTGGCGCGCTGTGACTCCAAGTGACCGACATGGGATCCGCATCCGTGGGGCGAGTGGAACCATTCGCCTATCGTGACGTGCTCTCGGCGGACTTCGCGGTTGGGGCGCTCCGATGACCGGCCGGGCTGATCGGTGGATCAGGTGCAGTGCGGTCGGCTGCGTGGCCGTTCTCGCCCTGATCGCAGCAGCCGTCTGCCGTCTGCTGCCTTCACTTGCATGCGCTGCTGGCACTTTATGGCCAGCCTGGGCGGGTGGCTGCGCTCCCGCCGGCGAGGTCCGGACTTAAGTTGCGAGTGATCTTGCGAAGTCCGGGAATACCTTGCGGCGCGCTGTCGGGGTTCGGGCGGAGAAGGTCGCATGAGACGGCGGCGCTGACAGACGGCGAGGAGGATTTCCTGAGCAGTCGGCTGCCGCTGCCGGGCCGTTTCGAGTTCGGTTACGTGATCTGGATAGCGCCGACTGCTGGGTGGTGCTGGCCGGGGCGCGTGCACCATCCCCGCCGCTGTGTGTCTCGTCCAGGCGAAGGCTGCGAAGTCCAGGGTTTAGCCTGCCAGTGGCTCTGCGACGTCCCTGATTCAGCCTGCGAACTCGGCACAGGGCCGGCGTGGTACCTATCAGCGTTGCGGCGCTCTGCCTGGGCCGCGAAATGTCGCTATGGCCGCCCGGCGGGCACCGGAATGGGTGGCACGCCGGTAAACCAGTTCGCCGGGTGCGGCGTCGTAATGGCGACGGGCGTCGCGGCGCAATGGCTGCTGGAGGGATCGCGGGATGGGCAGGTACCTGTGGGTGGCGGCGGTCACGGCCGCGCTGACCGGATTGGCCCTGGCCGGCAGCGCTCCGGCCGGGGCAGCTGGTCCGGGCGGGCGGGCGGGTCCGGGCACGCAGCTGTGGGTGGCGCGGTTCCCGGCCAGTGGCCTGACCTTGTCCAGCGCGATGGCGGTGAGCCCGCGCGGCAGGCGGGTGTTCGTCACCGGGGAGCAGCTCCGTCGGCGGGACGGACGGAGCTGACTATCAGACGGTGGCGTATAGCCCTGCCTCCGGCCGGCGGCTGTGGGCCAGCCATTTCAGCGGCCCAGGAGGCCCGGGGAAATTCGAAGATTCCCCGGACGCGGTGGCGGTCAGCCCGGACGGGCGGACGGTGTTCGTGACCGGGTACGCCATGGGCTGGGGCACCAGCTATGACTACGCGACGGTGGCGTACAGCGCCGCCGCCGGCAGGCAGCTGTGGGTAAGCCGCTACACCGGCCCCGGCAACAACGACGACTCCGCCAACGCGGTAGCAGTCAGCCCGGACGGGCGGACGGTGTTCGTGACCGGTCAGAGCCCGAGCCGCAATGGCGACCTTGACTTCGCCTACGCGACGGTGGCCTACAGCGCAGCCACCGGCCGGCAGCTGTGGGTAAGCCGCTACGCCGGCCCCGGTGACGACTTCGCCGGCGCGGTGGCGGTGAGCCCGGACGGGGCCACGGTTTTGGTGACCGGGACCAGCGGCAGCCCGGCGGCCAGCGCCGCCGCGACGGTGGCCTATAGCGCTGCCACCGGCAGGCAGCTGTGGGTAAGCCGCTACCACGGCCCCGCGCACAGCGTGGCCAGCGCCGGGTCGGTGGCGGTGAGCCCGGACGGGGCCACGGTGTTCGTGACCGGGGAAAGCCGCAGGACAACGGGCGGGAGCTACCTGACGATCGCTTACCGCGCTGGCACCGGCAGGCAGCTGTGGGCCAGCCGCTACAACGGCTCATCGAAAGGTCTCAGCTATGCCTCCTCGATGGCGGTCAGCCCGGCCGGGACCACGGTGTACGTCACCGGCGAAAGCGGCCATGACTACGCCACCGTGGCCTACCGGGCCGCGACCGGCAGGCGGCTGTGGGTCAGCCGGTATCACGGGTACGAAGCCCAATCGGTGGCGGTGAGCCCGAACGGGGCCACGGTGTACGTGACCGGGTACGGGTACAGCGGCGCCGGCTACGCGACGGTCGCCTACCGCGCCGCCACCGGCAGGCAGCTATGGACCGGCCGCTACAACGGCCCCGAGAACAACGACGGCGCCGATTCGGTGGCGGTGAGCCCCGACGGGACCACGGTGTACGTGACAGGGTGGACCGAAACCCGGACCAATTACTACTACGCCACCGTCGCCTACCGCGGCTAAGGCAACCGGCGCTCCCAGGGCAGCCATCTAAGCGTTGACCGGCGCCGGTGCCAGCTTGGCGGCGCCGATGACTTCGTCCATGGCGTGCGCCGGGCGTCCGGAAACCGCTGAAATCCTGGCGCTCACCGCATCGGTGATCACCTTAACCCGAAGGTCCATCAGGTGTGTACCTTGCCCTGCTCGAAGAACTCGCGCGCGGCCATTGCCTCGCAGGCGGCGGCGCGTGGCATGCCCATCTCGAGCAGCAGCCCCTGGCTGCGCCGGTAGCTGTTCTCGGCGGTCTTGTGCTCGCCGGCAAGCACCTCAGCCAGCAACTCCGACAGGTAGGCACGGTAATCAAAGGGCGCATCATCGGCGTTCACAAGTCCAAGGCCCAGTGTCCGCCGTTCCCTGATCAGGCTTTCGAGTCTCCTGCAAGATTCATCGACTTCCCGGCCATGGCGGGCTACCACCTCTTCGAACACTGAAGCTGGTGGCGCAAACGGTGATCAGCGCCTGCTGGATCATGTGCCTCAGTAGCTGATACTTCGGTCCTGCGCAAAGCCAGTCTTCCTCAGCTCGGTAGCGTCAAGGATTGCGGCTGATCTCGTTAGTTATCGAGATGCCGATATGCCGACACTGGCCAACGACGCCGCAGTGTACTATTCTCCGTGAGTTGGCCGCGCTAACTTTAGGGCTTGCTCGGCGTGAAAAGACCACTCGGGCATCTGCCGGGTTTAGGATGTGTTTTCAGGAATTAGGGACGGCGGGGCGGCGTTGCCGAGTTCGAATGCGAATCGTTGCCGTATGTGGTGCTCTAGCGGCCGCGAGTCAATGTATTCAAGGTATACCCAGTCCTGTACGTCGAAGTGTGGTTTTGCTCCGGAGCGAATGATGGTGATCACCTTTTTGCCAAGGCCTCTGGCGTACCCGAGTTCGAAGTACACGTTCGGCCTGTCATGGGTCAGGTCAGCGACAACGATGTGGGCGTTTCTCATCAGTGTCAGCATCTTCTCTGTGACCCGGTAGTCGCCGTGGAGGTCTTTCATGCGCTGGGCGCGCATCCCGAGGGAGGCTGCTGCGGCTGATATTGCGTCGAATACTGGCTCCATGTCGGGGGTGAAGGCACAGATCATGAACACGAGTGCCTGGCCGAAGGTATCCGGGGCTGCGCCCGTTTCCTGAGCCCTGCCTGCAGAGTCCTGATGACCTGGGAGGTGACCTCCTGAATGAGGCCCTCGCGCTCGGTTCTTGCACCGTCCCGGTGCATGGATGCCCGAGGGCCTGCCGGCCCGGGTTCTGGTTCCGCCTGCGGCTGCCCGGGACCTGGGAGCCGCAAGGCACGGCAACGGCTGGGCATCATGAGCCGCTCCGAAACCCCGTGGCACAGCGGCGTGCCGTGCGCGCGGCCCTCACCTGCCGAGGCGGTACCCCGCTGCCCGGGCGGCACCCAGGCGGCGCCGGCACCCGTCGGCGCGATGGCCAGTCGAGGTACTCAGCCCGCGGAGGCGCGCTCATGTCACGTCCGGTGGCCTGGCCAGGCAAATAGGACTGAGAACCTGACCCGGGCGCGGCCGGTCAGCTAACAGGCGGCGATCCGCCAGTCCCGGAGTCACCGCGGGAACGCGAGCCGAGCGGCGTCCGCCCGCGGCAGGCGCCAGGCCGGCGGAGTGACGACCGGAACGCTCACAGACACCAGCGCACACGGGTACCTCCGTTAAGAATTGCTCCACAGGTGAACATGATGCGCCTCTCAGGAGTAGTATGGCGTCCGAGCCCGTCTGGCGCAATATGATCCACTCAGGTGCTAACATGCTTTCAATGGAGCAGAACACCCCTGAGCCGAACCCGCCATCCGAGCTGACGAGCGACGTCGCCCGCCGAGTCCGCCAGGTGCGCCTGCAGCGCGGCCTGTCGGCCCGCGAACTCGCCGAAAGATGCGCCGCCGCAGGGCAGCCGTCCCTGAGCCGGAGCACGATCGCGAAAATAGAAGCCGGCGCTCGCCGTTTCATCACGCTGGACGAGATTGCCGCGCTCGCGCACGCTCTGCAAATCCTGGTCCCCGACCTGATCACGCCAGCCGATCCGCAGACAGCTCCCGGCGCGAGCCGGGAGCCAGCACCGCCTGCCGCTCCGGCTGACTCCGTCAGCCTGGCGTTGACCGCCGAGCTCCGGGTACTGCGCGCAGGACCCGGGATCCAGGCCGGGAACCTGCGGCAGCAACTCGGTCCACTGCTCACCGAGCTAGTCTCCGGAACCCCCGCCCCCGGCCTGGCGCCCGCCCGCTCCGCTCTGGCGGACGAGCTGACAACCTGCTGCAGCCGCCTGGCCGCCGACCTGCGCGACGCGATCTTCGCCAGCCTGGCGCTATCCACGCCGACCCGCGAGATGACCTCGTTCAAGGACCGGGCCGCATGGCTCGCGACCCGCCTAGACTGCGAGTACCGGACAGCTCTCCGGCGCATCGACACCGCCGAACGGCAGCTCGCCGGCGAGATCACCCGCGAGCTGCGCCGTCGCCGCGGCCAGCCGCCCGCCAACCCAGACGGCTGGTACCTAGACGAACTGCGGACGCTCGTCCGCCTGGACACCCCGACTCCCGAGGCACACGAGAACCGCCGCATCATCGCCACCCGCCCGGGCCTGACCGAGGTCACGGCCTGGATGGACGTGCCACCCGCCCCCGGGACATCCCCAGTAGCGCTGTCAGTCGAAGTGCTCTACGGCGGCCAGCTCCAGCGCAAAGAACAGCCATCGAACAGCAGATTCCACTTCGTCATCAGGCTGCCAGCCCCGCTGCATCCCGGCGACGCCCACGAATACGGCCTGATCCTCCGGGTACCCGCAGGGGAACGCATGAAGCCGTGCTACATCTTCAGCCCGGAATGCCCGTGCAACGTCTTCGACCTCCGCGTCAGGTTCAGCCCAACTGACCGGCCCGCCTGGATCAGGAGAGTCGACGGCGAAACCGTTCGCATGCTCGACGCCGCCGAGCCTGCCGGGAACCCCGCTGACCTCGACGAAGCCAGCGAAATCCACCTGCGCTTCCGCAACCCCACTACCTACCTGTGTTACGGCCTCCAATGGCAGCACCACCAACCCGGCACCGGCCTGGAAGCCCACGGATAACCCCGCACCACCGCAAACCGGCCAGCCTCCCAGAACCCGGCATTGGCGACGAACCGCATACCGTCGGCCTCTCATTCCCCATACTGGGCTATAGCGCGCACCGACGGCTCGATCTGGTCGGTTTTCCCGTGCAGAAAACGTTGCGGTCCTCGGCTCATAATGAGCATTCTGGTTCGCGGTCGGGCACGGTCTCCCGGCAAGGGTCGGCGCGAAGGGCGCTGCGGTGTTTCTCCATTCGCCCAGGCTTGAACCGCCCGGCCCGTTGTGATCTCGGCGCTGCCCAAAGGCCGCCTGGCACTTGCGGCAACGGTCACGGCCCTGGCAACGTCATGCTGGCACGCGAAGCCGCGCGGCAATTGGATCTATAGTGAGCTCGGCGCTGCTAGCTGCCATCCGAAGTCGGAGCCGGGTTGAAGGCTGACCTTCGGCAGGGGCGTGCACCAACAGCACAATTCCGAAAAGAGCCTGGTCCAGACCGGGACGAGACGGCGAGGGCGCGGATGAGAGACCTCATTCCAGTCGCGCCTTATGCCTCCGCTCTCTGATCAATAAGCTGGCTATCGCCCCAATTCGGCATGACCATTGCATTCCCCCTGCCACGATGACCGTCCTGATGCATCCGGTAATTCAGCATCCGCACAATATCGGCCCCGGCAGGCCAGGGCGGCTGGCGAGACTGACTGAATTCCCGTGACGAGCGCGCAGCCCTCACGACAGAAGTGACAGGTGATGCCGCAACGACATCTTGTGGCGGAAGTCACATGGGGCCGGATGGCCGGCCGCATCTGCGCAGGACAGGCATTTCGTGACCTTCGTCAACCGCCCAAGCCGTTCGGGAGTCGGTATAGGTGGAGTCACCGCTCGCGCAAACTGGTGGCACGGATTGCCTGCTGGCATGGCCAGCGAGGAAGCAGGACATCATGGGACTCACCCAGCACGCGGCTATCTTGGCTACGACAGCGCTTGCCGGATTCGCACCCGCAGCGTTCGCCACGGCAGCATCGGCGGCTCGCGTCACAAGCACGCCCCCGGCGAGGACCGCAGCTATCAGCGTCACGGCCACCATTCCGGTCGGCGCATTCCCAGTGGGGGTCGCGGCCGACACGGCGACCAACACCATCTACGTCGTCAACCAGAGCTTCAACGGGACGGTGTCGGTGATCAGCGGCCGGAAGAACGCCGTGGTGGCCACAATCCCCGTCGGCATCGACCCGGAAGAGGTCGCCGTCAACTCGCGGACCGACACCATCTACGTCACCAACTTTGGCGGCGGCACCGTGTCGGTGATCAGCGGGCGGACGAAGAAGGTGGTGGCCACAATCCCGGTGGGCACCGACAGTAACAGCTCACCCAGGGGGGTCGCGGTCAACCCGGCGACCAACACCATCTTCGTCGCCAACCAGCAAGACGCGACGGTGTCGGTGATCAGCGGGCAGACGAACACCGTGGTGGCCACTATCCCGTTGGGCCCGCTGGGCACCGCCCAGCCCGTCGGGGTCGCGGACAACCCGGCGACCAACACCATCTACGTCGCCAACCCGGTCTGCTGCACGCAGTCTTTCGGCATAACGGTGATCGACGCGCTGACGAATACGGTGGCAGCCACCATCTCTTTGGGCAACAGCAATCCGCATTTCGTCGCGGTCAACCCGATGACCGATATGATCTACGTCACTAACCCGCAGATCCCGAACTCGGTGTCGGTGATCAACGGGCACTCCAAAAAGGTGACGGCCACGATTCCTGTGGGCAACATCCCGGAGGGGCTCGCAGTCAACCCGGCGGCCAATACTGTTTACGTCGCCAACGAGTTCGACGGCACGGTGTCGGTGATCGACGCGAAGACGCAGAAAGTGGTGGCCACGGTCCCTGTGGGCAGCGGCAGTTCGAGCCTCCCGTTCGGGGTCGCGGTCAACCCTGCTACCAACACCGCCTACGTCACCAACAACAGGGACGGCACGGTGTCGGTGCTCGGCTCCCGTGATGAGCGGGAGGGGCTGTCCGGCGTATCGTGCCCGTCGGCGGCGAACTGCATGGCAGTCGGGACATTCATCAACAGGTCCGGCATCCAGGCGGCGCTGGCCGAGCGCTGGAACGGCCGCGCCTGGCAGGTGCTGGCCACCCCCGACCCCGGCCCGAACGGAAACGTGCTGACCGCCGTCTCGTGCCCGGCCGCCCGCCAGTGCATCGCGGTCGGCTACTACGACACGGCCGGCGGCCTCCAGGCGCTGGCCGAGCAGTGGAACGGCAACACCTGGACGACACTGGCCGTCCCGCACACGGGCGTGCTTACCGGCGTGTCCTGCCCAACGGTCATCAGCTGCGTGGCCGTCGGGAACACCGACAGCGGGGGTAATACCGCTGCTCTGTCGGTGACCTGGAACGGCAGCACCTGGACGGTCCAGGCCAGCCCGGCCCCCGGCGGCCCGTTCGCCGAGCTCAACGCCATCGCCTGCCCCAGCCAGGCTCGCTGCATCGCCGTTGGCGACTACACCCCCGCACCGGGGCGGCTGCGTCCGCTGACCGCGCGGTGGAACGGCAGCGCCTGGACGATGCTGACCACCCCTGCTCCCGGCGGCGCTGACGCCCTGACCTCGGTCTCCTGCTCGCGCCCGCAGAACTGCATGGCGGTCGGCAGGACTTCCCGGGTCCACGGGATCCCCTTCCACATGCAGACCGTCGCCGAGAGCTGGAACGGTAACCGCTGGACGGTCCGCCCGACCCCGAGGCTAAGAAAAGCCAAGTTCAGGCCGCACCTGGACGCAGTGTCCTGCACCGCACCCGCCCGCTGCCGGGCGGTCGGCGGCTACCTCACCCCCTCGGGCAACAGCTTCGTGCTCACCGAGGCGTGGGACGGCGCGACTTGGCGAAGACTGGTACCGATCACCGATCCCAGCCCCGCGTTCAACGACCTGTACGCCATCTCCTGCCCAGCCCCCCGCCGCTGCATCGCAGCAGGCGAGACTGGCATCCAGCGCACCCTCGCCTACCTGTGGAACGGCACTGCCTGGCACCGGCTGACCACCCCCAATCCATGACCAAACGCCATCCCCGGCGACACAGATCACCCGTGTACTAAACGAACACAGTCAGGCGAGCCGAGCACATTCCGTAACCAGGTCACGTCTGCCGACGAGCGCGCCGATGGCTCGTTCTGTGTCGTCGTCTGGGAAACGAAGGCGCTGGCTGTTCGATGCGTAAGTGACCTTCTGCGCGTGCATGCCGGCAGAAGATCGGCGGTGCTGCTCATGCGACCGTGCGGCTCGTCGTTGTTCCCGGGCGTTCTGATCAGCCGGGCGGCAGCATGGTCAGCGATCGGTCGCGTACAAGTCACACGCCGGGCCAGAATGGGCTCCTCCACCGAGACACCGGCACGATCAGGCTGAACGCGGCTATCGCTGCGAGGCGCGCCAGATGGTGTGCTGCGGCCGGGCATCGCCATGGCCGGCGGTCCGGGTGAGCATCGCCGCATGGACCTGGAACTCGAAGAGATGCTGCTCCTGTCCGGGCGCCGGCACGGCCTGGCCGGAACGCTCGTCAGCGAATTGCCGCGCCAGACGGTCCCGCGTCGAACGATCCGGCACCTGGCTGGCAACCCCGCTCAGATAGAACGCGTCCTCGTTGTCCTCCACGGGGAACGTGTGCAGCGCGTAGCGGCCGTCACGGTAAAGGTCTGCCCGCTTGGGCGAGGGGACGATGAACGCGTACAGTCCCGCCTCGGTCAGCAACGGGCATACCGGGTGCAACCGCGGGCCGCCGTCGGCCCGCACGGTGCCCAGGAAGGCCAGGCCGACACCGAAGTGGTACAGCAGGCCGGCTCCCTGCCCGGCAAGCTCGGGCTGCGCAACCTTGAAGTCGCTCCACGAGATCATGTCAAGCGAGCCTGGCGATTTCTGAATTCCTTGTCAACCGCCGATCCGAACTCAATCCTCGCCGTTGCGCTCCGGCCATTGACTTCGGCGAACGGATCACCGCGCCAGTGCTGATCATCGCGGGCCAGAAGGACAGGATCTTCCCCTGGCAAGACGCCGAGCACCTGCACAACGAGATCGGCGACAACTCCGAGCTACTCCTGCCCGACGGCAACCACGGCTGCGCGAACGTCGGCTACAAGCACCGCCACCACGGCGCCGGCTGGATGGCCGGCGCCCTGGGCTAGCGACTGCTGGATCCCTGGAGTGGGAGGACGCGGGCCAGCCTCATCCGGGAGAGCAGCCAGGTTTGTCGGGGTGACCAAAATGCTTCCACTGAATCGTGAACTTCGTGCCACCCTGCGTGATCTTAAGCGGGACGGCGAGTTCCACTATTGGTCGTTTGCACGTCCACATGGTGTTGGCATAGTGCGGCAGTCTTCCTACCGCGCGCTTGGATAGCCCTGGTGCCGAAGCCTCGGCATGAGTGAATGTGACAGTAGAGTCCGCCAGCGCCGGGTAGACAGAGTTGACGAACGTCAGCTCAGTCCGCTCGTCAATCCACTCCGCGTGACCGTCAGAACTTACGGCCTGGCCATGTCTATTGAAATGGATAGTCGTACTGACGCCTTCGTCCGCGAGAGTGATATAGGCATTGTTCCTCGATAGATGTATGTGGGCAGAAATCAGGTTGCCGGCCTTCACGAGGACCCCCAGGTCGATGACGTTCTGCTGGGAGTCCTCCGGCACCACCTGCCACCACAGGTAGTAGGAGATCTGGTTGAGGCCAACGTGGATGTCTGCTTCGCTACCTGCCTGTACGAGGGGATGTTTCTTAGAATCGCCCAGGCCGATGCCAATCCACTGCGAAGATGCCGCGGCGGACCCCCCCGGAGTGTTCTTTCCGACGTCCGGAATGCGCCAGGAGCCGTACGCGTCCTCATAGGTGTGATTAGTGGCGACGTCACCAGACCAGTTGGCAGACCGCTTAATCCTGACATTTCCTGACGAGATGGCAGACTGGTGCCCGACGCTAGTCGATGCGGCAGCGATAGCGGACGGCCTAGTGCGCGCTATTGTCTGCGGTGTAGCCAGACCAATACTTACCGCAAAGCTAGCGGCCAGGAGAATAGTCAGCCTTGGGATACAATACCTTGGGCGCGAAGTCACGAACACCTCATTTTAATTGTATAAACTTATATGAGTCGACTTTTTTCATAATTACTCAGCCGATACCCGTTGTCAATGGCCGCGCGACCATTATGCCGACTTCAGCGTAAATTCTCAGGGTTTGCTCATCTTCGGTGACTTCGGCCTGGTGGGCCGCGGCCGGGCGCGGCGGAGGGCGACTCTAGTGCGGGCGGCTTTAGTGCTTGCCGAGTTCCATTCGGGCTGGCGGGCCGGTCGACCCGCGGATCTTTAGCTCGGGCACCAGGTAGCGGACCAGGCCGCCGTCGGCGGCCTCAGCCGCGAGGCCTCCGAACCACCGGGGCCGCCGCTCGCGATCTGCTCGAGAACTAGGCCGGCCTCGGCGCCGACCTCACAGTGGGCGAAACTCACCGAGGTCAGCGGCGGGGTGAGGCGGTCAATGAAGGGCGTGTCGCTGAAGCCCACGACCGATATGTCCTTCGGGCAGGACTTCCCGGCCAATTCCAGGGCCGCATAACAGCCGACCGCGAGCATGTCGTTGGCCGCGGCGATCGCCGTGCAGCCGCCGTCCGTGGCGAGCAGTTCGCGGCAGTACCGTTCGCCCTTCTAGATCGAGTACGCGGACGCGTGGGCGATGAGGTCGGGCTCCACCGGCAAGCCGTGCGCCGTAGCCGCGACGAAGCCGCGATACCTGGTCAACCCCGCGAGCCCCAAGCGCCGCCACAGTCCGATCCAGCGGATCGTGAGCGATCACCGGACGATGACTGCGCTCATGCTGGCGGCAACGCTGCGACGCTGTGGGCGCGCAGCCTGGTTTTCCTGGCCTGCTTCTCGACGAACAGCCAGGGCAAGGCCAGCAGCTATCAGAATGAGGAAGTCGGGCTGGCGGCAGAGCAGATGCGGCGCCGGCAGCCGGACGTGCCGTGGCTGATTCCGGTCCGCTTCGACAGTTGCAACCTGCCGTCGTTCGATTTAGGCGGAGGCCGGACGCTGGACTCGCTGCAGTGCGTCGACTTGTTCGGCCCTGGCTACCGGACTCAGGTGGAACGGCTAGTCCGTGCCATCCAGCAGATTCTGGCCGACGAGATGCGGGCCAGCGAGGGTCATCGGGTCGCGCAGCCGCCGGTTCCGGCTGCGGTGCGGTTCTCTCTGCCGCCGGGCACCGCTACCTTCACCGGCCGGGAAGTGGCATAGCGGCCGAACTCAGCGCTATCAGGCCGGCACGGCACACATCACCGAATCCCGGCCCACGACCGACGACCGACTGTGACCAATCATTCAACTCGTGAAGCGCCGCGCGCCCGTACCAGCGACATGGGACCCCCGCGAGTCTTTCTAAATTAAGCAAGAGTGGAAAATTGCCTGCCGTCACGCTGCTTCCTGAGGCATGGTCCGGGATGGGGCTGGCGCGGCTGAGCCGAGAGCGGGTGTCGTATCGACCGGGCGGTCGTCGGACAACCTCGCCGCGACGACTCGGCGTCTCGCCAAGATCCTCAAGGGCGGTCCCTGCCATTGACCGGCATCAGATATAAACTGTGCAAATGACGGCTATCTACGGGGAGCTAGTCCGTCGGTACCGGATTGATGCGGGGCTTACTCAGGAAGAGTTAGCTGCATTGTCCGGGCTGGACGTCCGCACTATCAGTGATATTGAGCGTGGCCGCACTGCCCGTCCTCGTCGCAGTACGGTTGATTTCATCGCCCAGGCTCTTGACCGGGACGACCTGGCCTATGACGCGCTCAGGACGCGTCGGCTATCTCAGGTGAAGGCGCTGGGTTATCAGCCGGGCACAACGGACAGTGGCGCTGATCGCGCGAGCGCTCCGATACAGGCAAATCGGCCTCCGCTGATCCCGGCTGGCCCGGCGGCGGGGGTGCCGCCCAGGGTGGATGTATTCCCGGTCGCGATCGCTCACTATGCCGATGCTGATCTCGCTGACCTGGATACGGAGGCAAGGATAGGACGTCTTGTCGACCTGCTGGCCCCTTTTGGCGGCCAGCACCGGCCATGGCGGCATCCCGCCCGTGACCGCGGTGCCGATGCGGTCCAGCGCCGGCTGCGGGAGTGGCCTGGCCGGCCGGGCCTCGCGGCTGATGCGGGTGAAGCAGGCTACGGCGCACCGAGTCCATCGGCTGAGTCTTCTGTGCTGTATTGGGCCGGACATGGCTGGTCGGATGGCACTCGGACCGCGCTGGCCCATGCTGAGAGCCCAGCGGTAGTCGGCGCTTCCGGACTGGAACCGCAGCAACTGGCGCAGGCGATCCGCCTGCGCCAGGGCGTCGTCGAACCTCGGGGGGACGCCCGCGCGGCCGACGGCTGGGTTGTGGTCGTCGTAGAGGTCAGCCACGCTACCGCGATCGCCGATGCGATTATGGCCGCCTTGCATGGTCCTGACGGGCCGGAGCGGTTGCTCCTAGTTGCCGTCCAGGGCGACGACCTGGGGTCGGCGGGCCGGTTCACCGGGGTGCTGGCGAGCCTGCTGGCAGGCATCTACCGGGACGAGCGCGTGATCCTGCTGCGCGACCTAGCCGCGCAGCTTGAGCGAATGCTGGGTCCGCGCAACGTACACCAGCGGGCGCTGGGCGAAGCAGCGCTGGTCAGGACGGACTCGCCCGCAGCGTCCAAGACGTCGGCACCGGCGCGCGCAATCCGCCATCTCGAAGACGTCCTGAACGACTTGTCCCGGGACGAACGCGGCCATTTCGTAGTCAAGGCGCAGGGTGCCGAACATGGGGAGATGTCCTGGTTTTTTGAGGGCCGGGAGAAAGAACTCGGCCAGATCAGCACCTGGCTTAGTCAGGCTAGCTCGGGAATGCTTGTCGTGACCGGCCGGGCCGGGTCAGGAAAGTCGGCATTGCTGGGCACAGTGCTCGTCCGGTCCCTGCCTGACCTTCGCGACGCTCTGGGCCGCCGGGGGCTAGTCGCAACGCGCCGACCTGACCCGGCCGCGTTCCTTGAGCGGGTATTTGACGCGGTGATTCACCTGAGTGGCCTCAACCTTGCTCAGGCCACCGCCCGGACCGCCGCCGCGGCGGGAATCGGCCCGCTGCCCTCGCGCCGGGACTCCGAAGCGTCCGTAGCAGGGGACCTGGACTTTCTCGCCGACGAACTGGCCAGCCGGGCTGGGCCGTTCACCGTGCTGGCTGACGCTCTTGACGAGTCCATGGATCCGCTCGATATCGCAGGCTCGCTGCTGGCACGCATCGCCGCGCTGCCCGGGGTCCGCGTCCTGGTCGGAACTCGGGCCTCCACCAGCGAGGTTCCCGACACCCCCGCCGGCGACAGGAACCTGCTCGATGCACTTGGCGCAGGCAGTTGCGTGATCTGGGTCGGCAAGGACCGGGAGGCCATCCACCGGTACGTGAGCGGCAGGCTGCGGGCGGCCCGCGACTACGGCGTCGCCGGGCGCGCGATCCCGCACATGAGCGAGGTCAGTGACCAGGACATCGCGCGGGTAGCGGGTGAGGTTGCGCGGGGCGAGCAGGAGTTCTTGTTCGCCCGGCTAGTGGTATATGAGCTGATCGCCGACCCGCGCCTGCTTACCCGTGGCCTGGCGCGGTCGAGAAGCCAGTTGCTGCGAGGCACGCACCAGCAGTTGTTCGGATGCGCCTTGCACCGCTTAGCGGCACATGACGACCGCTACCCAGTCCTTATTCGCGCGCTGTCCCTGGCTCGTGGTCGCGGTCTTCCGGAGGCTGACGGCATCTGGGCGACCGTCGCCGCCGCCCTGGATTCCGGCCAGGACTTCAAGCAAGCCGCCGACTGGACGCAGGCCATTGGCGGCTTGCTCAGCCGGGCCGCGGCTTACATCACCGCGGATTCCCCTGACAGTCGCGCCGGGCTGGCTGGATCAGGAACGGTCTACCGACTGGCGCATCAGACGTTCGCGGCATATTTCGGCAAGCACCTACCCTCCCCGCAAGAGGGCAACGATCCCCGCAAGCTTGCGGCTCGGGCACTGCTGCACGCCGTCCACACGGCCGGTCCTGGCCGCATTCCTGAGTACCTCGTCAACCACCTATCCGGGCACGTCGCCGAGGCGGGCTTGTGGGATGACCTGGCGTGCCTGTCACACGTGCTTGACCGAATCGACCCGCACGCGGTGACCGCTGACGCCGTCCGCACCCTGTTCGGCCGGCGCCTGGTTCCCCCGTCAGTAGCTGGCATCATCGGCGCCCGCGACACTCTCGCCGGTGCGAACCCGGCCGACCGGCGCGGCCTGCGTCAGCTCGCGACCACTATCCACAGTCCCCGCCAAATCATCACAGAACCCGTCCAAGGCTGGGGAATCGCCTCAGCCAGGGCCGGGAGTTCCACCCTCCACCTCACGCTGACCGGCCATACCAGCACGGTGAACATGGTGCTCTGCCTGACTTTGCCCGGCCGGCCGGTAGTGCTGGCGTCCTGCGGAGACGACGGTACGATCAGGCTCTGGGACCCGGTGACCGCCACTCCTATCGGCGTGCCGATGAAAGGGCATACCAGCACCGTCGATGACATCTGCGTGCTGCCGGTGCGCGGCGGCAGGACGTTGCTGGCAGGCGCCGGAGAGGACGGGACCGTACGACTGTGGGACCCGGTGTCCGGGTTGCCGACCGGCCCAGTCATCGCCGGGCACGCCGGCCCCGTCTGGAGCATATGCGCGGTGCCCGGCGGCGAGCCAGGCCATTCCCCGGCCCTGGCCACCGCCGGGAGCGACGGGACAGTGCGGTTGTGGGACCCAGTGTCCGGGTTGCCGGCCGGCCCGGTGATCACCGTGCCCGTTCCAGTACTCGACCTGTGCGTGCTGCCCGCCGCCCGGCCGGGCGGGCCGCCCGTCCTGGTCAGCTCCGATGAGGACGGGGCGGTACGGCTCTGGGACCCGGTGACGGGGTTGCCGGCCGGCCCGGTCATCACCGGGCACGCCGGCCCTGTCCTCAGCGTGTGCGTGCTGCCCGGCGGCGATCCTGGGCATGCCACTGTCCTGGCCAGCGCCGGGCTCGACGGGACGGTGCGGTTGTGGGACCCAGTGTCGGGGTTGCCGACGGGCCCAGCCATGACCGGGCACTCCGGCCCGGTCTGGAGCATGTGCGTGCTGCCCGGCGCCGGGCCCGGCGGGGCGCCCGTCCTGATCAGCGCCGGCGAAGACGGGACGGTTCGGCGCTGGGACCCGGCCCGCGGGCTACCCGCTGGTCCGGTCATCGCCGGGCATGTCGGCGGTCTCCTTGGCGTCTGCGTGGTGCCCGGCGGGGAGCCGGGGCAGCCCTCGGTCCTGGCCAGCGCCGGTTTCGACGGGAAGGTGCGATTGTGGGACCCGGCCTGCGGTTCGTCGGCCGACCAAGTCGCCACTGCCGGCCACGCCGGTACCGTTCTTGACGTGTGCGTCGTGCCCGGCGAGGAGCCTGGCCGCGTTCCGACCCTGGCCAGCGCCGGCGAAGACGGGACGGTTCGGCGCTGGGATCCGGCCTGCGGACGGCCCGCCGGTCCGGTCATCACCGGGCACTCCGGTGCCGTCCTCGGCTTGTGCGTGGTGCCTGGCGGCGGGCCGGGCCTACCCGCGCTCCTGGCCAGCGCGGGGCGCGACGGGACGGTTCGGCTGTGGGACCCGGTGTCGGGGGCGCCAGCCGGCCCGGTCATCACCGGGCACGCCGGGCCAGTTCGGGGCATCTGCGTGCTACCCAGTGGCGAGCCCGGGCAGCGACCGGCTCTGGCCAGCGCCGGGAGCGACGGGACGGTGCGGTTGTGGGACCCGGTCTCCGGCCTGCCCGCCGGCCCCGTCATCACTGCCGGCCACGCCGGCGGCGTCCTTGGCCTGTGCGCGGTGCCCGGCGGGAAGCGGGGGGAGCTAGCTGTTCTGGCCAGCGCTGGCCTCGACGGGACGGTGCGGTTGTGGGACCCGGCCTCCGGGCTGCCGGCCAGCCCTGTCATGACCGGGCACGCGGGCCCGGTCTGGAGCATGTGCGTGCTGCCCGGTGCCGGGCCCGGCCGAGCTCCCCGTCCTGGTCAGCGCCGGCGAGGACGGGACGGTGCGGTTGTGGGACCCGGTCTCCGGGCGACCGGCCGGCCGGGTCATGACCGGGCACGTGGGCGGCGTGTTAGATGTGTGCGTGGTGCCCGGCGCCGAGCCCGGGCAGCCCTCGGTTCTCGCTAGCGCGGGAAGCGACGGCACAGTGCGGTTGTGGAACCCCGCATCCGGGCTGCCCGCAGGTTCGGTCCTTACCGTGCCTGGCCCTGCCAGAGCCGTTTGCGTCGTCCCGGGCGGCGAGCCCGGACAGCCACCGACCCTGGCTAGTGCCGGAGTGGACGGGGCCGTGCGGCTGTGGCATATCGCAACCGGGAAGGCGGTCGGCGAGCCTTTGGTCAGCTCGGCCGAAGCCGTCAGCGAACTGGCCCACGGCGCCGCCATCGGCGATTGCGTGAGCTTGCACGGCGATGGCACGGTGCGCCTGTGGACCCCGGCCACCGCGACATTGCAGGCTGTGTCAGCACCACCTGATGTGTCCGCTATCGCCACGCTGATGGCGGACGGCCACCCCGGCTTGCTCACCGGCGATATCTATGGCCGGGTTCGTTTGACCGACCTAGCTGGCCAGCGCGCAGTCTCGCCGTTGTGGGTTGACCACCGGGCCGTGCTCGCCCTGTGCCCGCTGGCCGGGGAGCCGTCTGGCGTCCGCGCCGCGGTGGCGTCCGGCTCCGGCACGATCACGATCGTCACCATCGACCCCGGCGGTCAGCACCACACCGGACCGGTCCTGCGCGGTCCTGGCGGCCCGATCCGGTCTCTGTGCCTGAGCGCTTGCCCCGGCGGCCCGGCACTACTCGCTGCCGCCGGGAACGACGCCGCCATCTGGATCTGGGATCTCGCCACCATCGGAGCTGGTGCCCGTGACATCAGCCCGCGCCCCCCGCGGGCGAAGAGCGCGCTGTCCGGCCACGCTGGCCTGATCTGGTCGCTGGCCGCTATCCCGGCCCGGGCTGGCCATCCGCCCGGCCTGGCCTCAGCCGGCGCCGATCACACCGTCCGCCTCTGGGACCCGGCAGCCGGCCGCGCGCTGCGCCGGCCGCTGACCGGGCATACCGATCAGGTCCGGGCCGTCATCGCCGCTGTCAGCGACGACGGGAGCATCGTCCTGGTATCCGGCGGGCACGACGGCACAGTCCGGCTCTGGGATGCGGTGACCGGCACGCCGCATGCGGTCATCCCGCTCGGAATCCCGGTGCACGCGCTGCTCCAGCAACGGCCGGACCCCGTTTCGCGGGAACGCACGGGCGGTGGCGCGAGCCTCGCCGTCGGGCTGCCTACCGGAGTGCTCACTCTCGACCTGCACCGCGACCTATTCAGAACCCGGTGAAACACCCGGTAAAACTCCCGGTAAAACACCAGGCCATTCCCCATGGAACAGGCGCACGGGCGGTGTGAGGCTACGTCTGCCTGGCTGAAAGGCCAGCAGGGCAGATGTGGCCCTTTACCGCCGAGCCAGAAAAGGGGAATCCATGCGCCTAGATCGAATACGCCGCAGCCGGATCTACCGGAGCGCGATCTTTGTCTCCGCCTTGCTCACGCTAGGCGCGGTAACTGCTACACCGGCATACGCGGGATCGGCATTGACGCCGTGGGGCAGCACTCGTCAAGTCGCCCTCGTCGGCTTCAACGGGCGGTTGTACATGGCCTGGATCGATCCCCATGCGAACAACGAGCTGACCATCGCGTCCACAACCGACGGCGTTAACTGGTCGAGCGGTACTCATCCATTGGGCTCCGGCAACAGCAACACTCAGCCTGCGCTCGCAGTCTTCAGCGGCAGGCTCTGGTTGGCCTGGACGGGGACCGATGCCAATAGCACGCTCAATCTCTCTTCCTCGGCTAATGGCACGACCTTCACGCAGGCGGCTCAGCCCCTGGGCCATAACAACAGCCCCGATGGACCCGCCTTGAGGGTCTTCAACAACAGGCTCTACTACGCCTGGAAAGGAACCGACTCCAAGCACACGCTCAATATCGCGTCGTCCCCCGACGGGAGCGCTTGGACCACGCCAGAACAACCCGGCGGGGGCAGCTACAGCAGTGTCAACGCCCCGGCGCTGGCCGTCTGGAATTTCAAGCTCTACCTGGGATGGACCGACACGAGCGACATGATCCATCTGGCCTCATCCGCTGACGGGGTCACCTTCAGCCAGTTCACATTCCAGGACACTCGGGCCATCAGCCAGTTCCAGCCCTCGATATGGCCGGACACCAGCACCGGAGCGCTCGACGTCCTCTTCAACGCGGGCGGCGACCTTGGTTTCGGCTTCATCTCGTACACCGGGTCGCCGAGCGCACCGGTATCGGACAGTTTCACGGTCGCGCCCGTCGAAGCGCCAACTATCTACGCATTCGGGACCACCATGGTCGACACCTGGCTCGGCACCGACCCGGGGCACACAATCAACATGTGCTTCGCATGTTATAAATGAACATATAGGGGCGGACATCGAGATTCGATCAGCTGGTGCTTCTGCATAGGCGCGGCCAGCTAACGGACTGCAGGGCGGGACTGGCGGTGCGCACCAGCGTGCCGCCAGTCCGGCTGTGACATCAGCGCATCGCGGAAGAGGCGAGGCATCAGGCCGCTGATGTAGGGAGATGTTGATGCGGACCTGGTGGGGTCTTTGATCTTGTAAAGCGAGTGAGGTTGGTGCCGGGGTAGCGGTTGCCGGGCTGATCACCGGGGCTTCCTATGCCGGGTGCGGCCCGGCGGTGCGATGGATTCCCGGATTCATCGCGGGGTGTCGCCAGTGCTGTCTGCGTGCTGCCGGCCCTCCTTCACCTTCGCGGTCAACTGGAGCGAGAACCCCTCCTCGCGCAGCAGCCACCACGCCGTCTGCGGGCTGCACCGGTGCCCTGCCCGGTCAGGTCGGGCGGTTAGCGGCTCCAGCGGGGTCGGCCTCGGCGATGGCGAGGCTGAGGTTCTCAAGCTCGGCGATGAGTTCGCGTAGCCGCCAGTGGTTATCGAACCAGGCGCCGTAATCGGCGAGCTTGTCGTCGTTCAGAATGCGGGGGGCGGTCCTGCCATCTTGCATACGGGTCCACCGGTGGTAGGGGACGTGCAGGCGGGGCGGGTCAGCGTGGCAGCGGCAGTTCGGGTGGACGCAGCGGGCGGCACGTTCTGATTGTCGCAGCCGGGGTCCCACAGCTCATTAGGCAGCCGCGCGACATCGACCCGCCAGTTAGCGGCTTCGCGGTTATCACCCAGCGTCACGAACCGCAGGCGCCAGAGCGCACGCTTACGGCTCGTTCGGTGCGGGATCACAACGCCGGTCTAGCAAGTTACTCCGTGCGCAATAACCGCCGATCTGCGCGGGTATTTCGGCCTAGTGCGCACGTGATTCTGACCCGGCATGGGATGGCGTCGGGGGTCAAGGTTCGCGCGGCGTTGACAGAGGGCACGGTCCCAAAGGGCGGTCAGCCAGCGGGTTCGGCGAGCGGTCTGGAGAAACGGACCGTGAGTAATCACGGCACCGCGCTCCAAGCCGACTCAACCAGCGGCCAAATCCGCCCGCGTGCAGCGGTCCTGGCGCAGCTCTGGAGCGCTACCCTGGCGGTATGGATAGGTCACCGATGAGGAGCGGCGAGGATTGCCACGCGTTCGCATCCGAGCAGCGAAGCTGTGCCTGTGACTAGCGGACTGGAGCGGCCCGCCACGCCGTGGAAGGGGCAGTCCCATCCCTTGTTGGCGGTTCCGTGGATATCCAGGACCAGATCTGCCTGGTGTGCTAGCCGGGTTATCTGCCAGGCGTCTCGCTCTTCTCTGTTGCCGCTGGGGTTGCCGGGAAGGCAATCTGTGATGTTGCCCTCGTATCCGCGCCGTGTTTCCAGCCTGCGCCCGGAGCTTCGCGGGTAAAGCCGATGATCCCCGGTGATTCTTCAGCCTTTCGAGTATCGCGGCCACCTGATCAGAGGACCACTCATCAAGGTGCATCCGGTTCAGCACCAGGATCCTGTGCATGCTCACCGGCCGGCCTGGATGCGGTCATAGAGCAGGCATATGGCCCCCGCTGGCGGTGCCTTCCATTGCGGTCAGGGACCAGGAAGAGGCGACCGGGCCGTCGTAGAACAAGCTGGCGCCGCCTCCTGCTAGTTCCGGGCACAGCGTGATGCTTCAAGCGGCTCATGCCGTAACTGCAGCCGGTCGTCAAGGGGTTGGAGGAGTCAACCCGAGTGGTGGTCCCAGCCCTTCACTACGCCGTCACGTGGAAGAGGCGTTCTACGGGCTGCCAGGGCTCGGGTAGATCATCGAGATAGCCCCGTTCGACGTTTCCGTGAATGTCGTCTTCTTCGGCGGGGCGGACTTCGACCGCCCGCCGCCACCCGGAACCACCGGCCGGACCCGCTACGTCAAGGTCAGGACCCTGGAGGAGGGGCAGCGACCAGAGCTGCGCGGGTGGATAGCGCAAGCCGGCCGTATGCCAGGTTGGAAGTGACGGGAGCCGAGGTCGATCACAGACCGTCCCCGGGTGACTTCGTGGTGCGGCGGCAAGGGGCATCGCCGACGGCTGTCTGCGCTTACACAGTGCGCAGGGCTTCGGTGGGTGAGAGGCGGGCGGCTCGCATCGACGGGTAGAGGCCGGCGATGGCGCCGATGGCGAGGGCGGCGGCCATGCCGCCGTAGAGGGCGACGGCGGGGATCTGCACGGACCAGTGCTGGGTGGCCGCGTAGATGGCGGTCGCGACGACACCGATGACGCTGCCGGCGACGCCGCCCAAGACCGACAGGAGCAGGGCTTCGGCGAGGAACTGTTCGGCGACGTGTCGACGGGTGGCGCCCAGCGCTCGGCGGAGGCCGATTTCGGAGCGGCGTTCGAGGACGGAGATGACCATGACGTTGGCGATGCCGACCCCGCCGACGAGCAGGGCGACGGCGCCGAGGCCGAGGAACAACCCGTCGTACGCGCCCTTGGCGGCGACTTCGGCTTTGAGGATGTCCGACGGGTAGCTGACCGCCACGATCGAGGGGTTGGAGGGGTTGACGGTGGCCGGTAGGACGGCGGCGACCTGGTCGACCTGGCTGGGCACGCTGCGCAGGTACAGCTCGGTGGGGTGGCCGTCGAAACCGAAATACTGCTCGGCGATGGGGAACCCGATGAACGCGGTGCTGTCCATCTGCGAGAGCAGCTCGACGGGCCGCAGGATGCCGACCACGGTGAACCCGTGCCCGCCGATCCACACCTGGGTCGGGTTGGCCAGGTTGTTGATGCCGAGCAGGCGGGCGGTTTCGGCGCCGAGGACGACCGCGGGGAAATGGGCGGTGGCCGGGTTGAGGAAGGTGCCGTGGGCCAGCGTGGCGCCGAGGGTGGCGGGCAGGTTGGCGTCGGTCGCGGTCACCGAGATGCCGAGGGTGTTGATGGCCGGGACGAACGAGTTGCGGTACACGTAGGTGTTCTGGATGTTGGCGATCTCGGTCACGTCGGTGACCGGCGCTACGCGCGAGACCATGCCCTGGGCGGTAGTGGGCAGTTCGGTCGGCTGCCCGAGGGCGGTGTTGGCGGGTTGCACGGTGAGCAGGTTGCCGAGTTGGCCGAGCTCGTTGAGCAGACCTGACTTCGACGACTGGGAGATGCCGAGCACACCGACGATTGCGGCGATGCCGATGCTGATGCCCAGGGCGGACAGGGTGGCCCGTACCCGCCGGCCGCGCAGCCCGAGGCTGCCGACCCGAACCAGATCCCGGCCAGACATCCGGGACCCGGCGCTGTCACGGGCGGGTCGGCGTATCACGCAGGATCCTCCCGTCGCGGATCTCGACCCGCCGGTCCATCGCGGCGGCCACCTCGAGGTCGTGGGTGATGACCACGATGGTGGTGCCGTCCCGGTGCAGCTCGCGGAGTAGTCCCAGCAGGGAGGCGCCGGTCGCCGAGTCGAGGTTGCCGGTGGGCTCGTCGGCCATGACCAGGGCGGGCGGCCGGCCAGCGCGCGGGCGATGGCGGTGCGCTGCTGCTCGCCACCGGAAAGCTGGTTGGGCCGGTGGGTGAGCCGATGACCGAGCTCGACCCGCTCCAGGGCAGCATGGGCCAGTCGCCTGCGCTCGGTGATCCGTCCGCCGCGGTAGAGCAGGCCGTCGGCGACGTTGTCGAGCACGCTGAGGCTGTCGAGTAGGAAGAACTGCTGGAAGACGAAGCCCAAGCGCCGGGCGCGCAGCCCGGACAGCTGCGGGTCGGACATGGTCGAGGTGTCCTGCCCGGCGATGCGGACCACGCCGCTGGTGGGTCGTTCCAGGGTGCCCATCACATGCAGCAGGGTGGTTTTGCCCGATCCGGACGGGCCGACGATGGCGACCAGCTCACCTTCGTCGATCCGAAGGTCAACGCCGGTCAGGGCCACGACCGGCGGGTTGCCGGGGTAGGCCTTGACCACGTCGATCAGCTCCACCACCGGCGACCTCGGGGCGACCGCACCGACCGGGACCGGGATCGTGACGGTCACGACGCCGGCACCTCGACCCGAGTGCCCACGCTGATACCGGACCCGCTGACCTGAACCAGGGTGTTGCTGTACAGGCCGGTGGTGACCGCGACCAAATGACTGGTAGTGCCGGTCACCACCTGTACACCGAACCCGCCGCCCGCCAAGGCGAGCAGGGCATTCACCGGCACGGCCAGGACTTCTTCCGCCCGGTACGTGGTGATGTTGACGTTCACCGGCGCCTGATCCCCGACCGGCCCCGGCGGGGTGTGGTCCAGCGTGATCGTCACGGGGACCGTGGGGGGGCTGTTGATGCCGCCGGATGTGCACGGCGACTGGCCGGCCGAACTGCCGCCGCTGCCGCTGCCGGTGCCGGTGCCGCCGCCGCCCGGGCAGGTGGCCACGGTACCGACCGTCTCGATGTGCCCGCGCACGGTGGAGCGGCCGTTGGGCAGCACCACCGTCACCGTGTCACCCGGCTTGACCAGGTACTCCTGCGACACGTCCAGGTCGACGGTCACAACCGGAGTGGTGCTCGTCGCCGTCAACACGGGTCCGCCCCCGACAACGGCACCGACCGCAACACTGACGGAGGTGACCCGGATCGGGCCGGGCTCGAACACCACCGCGCCGAGCGGGATCTCGCCGGTCACTGGCAGGTCACGCGCGCCCCGCCACCGCTGCGCCGCGGCGGCGGTCGCCGACGAATAGTGGTTGCTCGGCGACAGCCCGTCGCCGTATCCGAGGGCGATCAGGTCACGGGTCAGCTCGGCCACATCCGCGCCGTCGGACATGCCGACAGAAAACGCCCGATAGGCGGGGATCGCCCCGTACAGCAGCGGCACCGGTTCGTCATTGACCGAGTAGACGCGCTGGTCCTGCCGGACGACATCGCCCACCTGCGGCAGCCAGGTGTAGGTGGCCCCGGCCCCCGACCGGGCGGTGATCGTGTACGAGCCGTCGTAGCCGATCGAGCCGCCAACCTGCACCGTCGTGGACAAGGTGGTCCGCACCACCGCGGCGGTGGCTACCGAACCGCTGCTACCGCCCGATGCCGCCGCCGGGCTGCTGGTGCCGCTGGCGGACAGCGCGGCCACCCCGCCGGCCACCGCCCCCCCGACCAGCGCGCCAGCAACAGCCGCTATCGCCGCGACCCGCCTGGCTGTCAACTCAGCCATTGGCACCCGGGAGAACGCCTTCGGGCGGCCCGACGCTAACGTCTCCCGGCGGACCCCAGCCGTTGGTCCACCAAGCCGGCGCTCCGATCTGCTGTCCGCACACCTTGCCGGCCTTCACGACGAACGGGCTGTCCGGGTCCACCCCGGTCCCGTTGAAGTTGGCCTTCTCCCCAGTCGGGTAGGGAAAGTTGGGAACGCCGTTGGCCCGCATACAGTCGACCCACTTGACCAGCTCGGCCTGGGTTGGCGGCGGGGCGACCGGCATGGCGGCCCGCAGCAGCCGTTGGGCCGCGGCCAAATACTGGCTGCACGTACCGGTGGCCGTTTCCGGACCCCCGACCACGCGCGGGACACCCGGTCCCGCCAGCGGGCCGATGATGTTGATCACCCCATGGGCGTCGATCGTCGGGTCGGCCTGGTTGGGGTCGCCGTGGCCGCGCATGCACGCGGCCCACTCGTTCACCAGCTTGGTCGCGTCGCCCGAGGGCGGCGGGGTCGCGGACCCGCCGCTGCCATCGGTCGTGGGGTTCTCGGTGCTCCTCCCCAGGCTGGCGACATGTGGCGTGCTGGAGCCGCCGCAAGCGGCAAGCGCCACGGCCGCCGCCGCGACGAGGACCACAAACGTGCCCGAATGTGGGTACCGCCTGTTCATGTCTCACCTCCGTGCAGTTCAGCCGTGGAAGGCCCTGCCCGCTGTTGCCCGGAGCCCGGCCGGCCCGCACCCCACGCTCACACCACGTACTTGTCGATGCGGTTCGGAAACGTTGCAAGGCCGCGAGGGCGGCCGGCCAGCCCGCCGCGTAGGCCGGCACAATGTCAGGCGCCCAAGCGACAACCGAGCGCGCCCGACATTCCCTGGGCGCCGCCGAGGCACCAGTTCGGGCAGACATTCGGCGGGTGGCGCGAGCGTCGTCGACGCGTTCGAGACGGCTGGAAGAGCCGCCCGACGGCGTCTTCGCCAACGTTTGCGGCCCGTTTTCCACCGCGACATGCCGGCGACCGCCGCTCGCTGGTCGTGGCGCGCGTCTACGCCGAGCGGCTGAGCGGGCGCCCCCGCGGCGTTGCAACGTTTCCGAACCGCATCGACAAGTATGAGATGTGAGCGTGAGACGGGTGCCGACCGGTGGTGCGTTCGGATGAGCGATGTCGATATCGACGCCGACACGTTCGACGCGGTCTTCGAGGCGCACTTCCGGTCGATTCACCGGTTCCTCAGCCGAAGAGTCGGCAGCGCGCTCGCGGACGATCTCGCCGCGGAGACCTTCGCGGCCGCCTACCGTGGCCGCGCCTCCTTCGACCCGGCCCGCGGCGCGGTGCGGTCGTGGCTGTTCGGGATCGCGACCAACCTGCTGCGGGCGCACTGGCGGCAGGAGCAGCACCTGCTGGCGCTGGAAGCCCGGCTCAGCACCGCGCGCGATCGACCCGCGCCCGACGCGAGCGAGGTCGTCTTCTCGTCGCTGATCGCGCCCCGGCTGGCGGCCGCCCTCGGGATGCTGACCGGCGATCAGCGTGAGGTGCTGTTGTTGCACGCCTGGGCCGAGCTGTCGAACGAGGAGATCGCGTCGGCGCTTAACGTGCCGGCAGGAACGATCCGATCACGGCTGTCACGCGCTCGCGCCGACCTACGCGCCGCGCTCGGCGATCTCGATATGGGCCACCCCGACTTTGCGTTGTGGTCCGGTGGTCCGAACGGTTCGGCCAGGGAGGAACGATGAACGACATTGAACTCTTGCAGCGATTCCGAGACGACGTGCCGGATCCCTCGACTCAGGCCTGGGGACGCGCCCGAACGGCACTGACCGCAGCAAAGCAAGAAGCGCTCCTCGCTGATGACCGATCCGTCGAGCCGGCTCGTTCGCTGCGTCGTCGCCACGTGCGACCCGGCCGTTGGTTGGCGGCAGGCCTCGGTGTTGCCGGGGTCGCCGCAGCCATCACGCTGGCTCTCGCCCTGACCGGCGTACTCGGCCCGGTCCGGCCCACCCAAACCGGCGGCACGACCGGGCCAACCCAACGCACCGGCACGACCGGGCCTACCCAAAGCACCGGCACGGTTCGGACCGTCGGCTTTGTCCTGACCGCGAACTCGAACGGCACACTCACCTTGACCATGAGGCAGGTGCTCGATCCGGCTGCGCTCCAACAAGCACTCGCCCGACACGGCATCCCGGCCCTGGTCAAGACCGGCACCTACTGCACATCCAATCCCGCGGCACCCGACCCGACCAGCATCGGCGTACTGCGGGCAAACCTGCCGTTCAAAACGCCGCGAGGTCTCCACCCAAGTGGGATCATGGCGCTCACCCGGACAGTGATCAACCCGGCCGCGATACCCACGGGTACCGAGCTGTTCTTCGGCTACGTCCCGGGCGACAGCCTCGTCTCTGCAGGCCTCATCTACACGAACTCCTACACCTGCAGCAGCCAGCCGCCGACACCGGGGCCGAAGAGCCCGTGAACCCGCGAACCGATCCAGTACACCTCCATCGCGTCCACCGAGCGGCTCGCCGCGGCAGGCGTCAGCGCGTCAGTCGGAACCGTCGGCGACGCTATGACAATGCCCTTGCTAAGTCGGTGATCGGACTGTTCAAGACCGAGCTGATCAAGCCGCGCGAGCCCTGGCACACCGTCGAGCAGGTCGAGATCGCCACCTCGGACTACGTCGACTGGTTCAACAACCGCCGGCTCTACGAAACCTGCGGAGACATCCCGCCCGCCGAATTGGAGCACGCCTACTACCGTCAGAACAGCGGCCTCGCCAAGGCAAGCTAGTCAACGAACCGAGTCTCCGGACTCGCCGGGACGGTTCACTTCTCCTCCAAATCGCGCCACTCAGTGAGATGGACACGAACTGGCTGCTCACCTAGGCACGCCAGACATTAGCGGTGACAACGGCTAGCCGGGTCTCGCTCTGCGTGCACTTATCGCGCCGCCTGCCAGATTTCTGTACGGAACTCGATTGACTTCGACAAGGCGAGAATAGCCAAGCAGTCCCGCTATGGCCGCGCGCCTTCCAGGGTCATCGCTGTACCAGTACCAGAAGAGATAATCTGGGCGGACTTACTCGCTTGCCGACACCAACTGCCGATCGTGGTGACGGGTTAGGGGGCGGGGCGGCCTGCGGGCTGCCAGCGGACGTTGCGGAGCCGGGGCTGGTCAGGTACCCGCCGTCGAGGCCGGCGTTGACCAGGGCGGAGATGCACCGGGCCAGCCGGTCGCCCTCGCCGGGCGTGGGGGCGGCGTTGACCGCGGCCTGGAAGTCGGCGACCTTGATGTCCTCGCACCGCAGATCGGCGATGACCGGGGCCAGGTACCGGGCGCAGAGGCGCCGCTGGGTGTCGCGTGGTTGCGGGACCACGGCCGGGCGGCCGGGTGCCGGGCGGGTGACAAGTAGTGGGCGATCAGCGCCGACCCCGGCTCCTCCAGGCCCGGGGCATCAGCGGTGAGCCGCTCAGAGATCTTGGCCACCCTCGCGGCCAGCCCCGGCCTCGGACACCGACTCGCACTGCCGCCGCTCGCCGTTCTCCTTCCACACCGCCCGCCACCGGTCCCCCTCCCAGCCGGGCCGGGTGCACCGTCACACCGCCCGCCACCTCCACCACCACACCGTCATCGCGCGTGGCTTCGCGAGTAGTGCCGACGATGCGCTCAGATTTCTCGGTGGCAGGGCGCTTCGGAGACCTTTGATTCGGCCTCGACTTGACCTGCGGGCGGCCAGGTTGTGGGGATTTTGGAGTTCAGGAGCGCCGGGGTCGCCATGTCAGTGGCTCTCTGCCTGCTATTTATGCAGGTGAGAGGGCTGTAACCGACTCGATGAAGGAGTGGTCAGGGGCAGGATCGAACTGCCGACCTTCCGCTTTTCAGAAGGTCTTTCCCGTTTTATGCCACAGGCTCGGGAATGAGCAGTCAGCCCAGCTCAAGCGCATCCGTCCTGGTAATTGGGCTGATACGCCGATCCTAGCAGCCGTGCCGACGTGTGCCGGGGAATGCCGTTTCGTTCGTGTTATACGCGTGTTAGACGCCTTCCAGGCCGGACTTGTGTTGCTTTTGTGTTGGCGTCGGGACCTATGCAAGCAGGGCTCGGGCAACCGCCTCGCCGGTCCCCGGCCGACCTGCAGCCGCGCTCGGCCGGGCAGGAGCGCAGAATGATCTTGGATGAACCGTTCTGCTGATCCGCCAACTGGCGGGTTCGCGCTTATCACCCAGCGTCACAGGCTGTAGACACCAGGGCGCACCCTTACGGCTCGATATGCGCGGCTCCGCAGCGTCCGTGTTGATACGTAGCCAGATGCAGTAACTGATGTTATGCGCTTATCTTGCCCGGGCCACAGGGGACTGCACCGCCAACTCATGCCAAAGAACGGGCGCTGCGGATACTTTCTGCACCCTCACCGGTGATGCGGAGAATCAGCCCGCGTACAGCGCCCTCCCCGCCTGGTATCTCGTCAAGGCTGCGGCCGATCCGTACTGCGGCCTCGCCGTCTCGGTCGGGGGACGTGATCTCGTCATCCACGAGCAACTCGGCCGCCGACCCGGAGGCTTCGTGCGCGAAGGCGCCCACCGCTTCGTCTGCCGCCGCCTGGTCTTCGACGGCCGTCGCCAGCCCCTTCCAGCGCTCGCCAGACCCTGCCCAACGGGTGTCGCCGGGGCCGCGGCCGGCCCAGAGCGACGAGACAGCTCGGGCGAGGTCCGCGCACAGGCTCTGCTGCGTCACGACCAGGCCGGTTGACTGGGCTCTAGCGGCATCTGAGGACAACCACGGGTAGTCCCCGATGACCACGACTAGGCGGCCATTGGGGTCGTCGAATATCAGCAGGCTCGCACCGCTGCCGGTCGGCTCGGTGCGAGCGCGCAAGCGCGATCGTCCGCCATTGTTGTCGGCGCGATAGCCGATTTCATTCGCGGCCGCGACCAGTGAACGCGCGCTTGTCTCGGGAGTGACCGTACCGAACAGCAAATCGACGTGCACGCCGCGCCGGACGGCGTCCGCCGCCTGTTCTGCCACGCGGCGGAAGGCCGCCTCGTCCGAAATCGGCGATGCGAGCGCGAGACTGGTGCGTGCGTTAGCAAATGCGGCGGCCAGCGCGGCCGCATGGGCGGCCGTATCCTGAATCACATCCGCGCGCGTGACGTGCAGCGCCGTAGCCCTGCTGGCAGTTGCGCCCGCCGCGTCGCCGATCTTCGGAGAGACGCGCGCCGTACGTTCTGGCAGTGGTCTGCGCCGCTCGGCGGTGAGGCCGATGTCGCCGTGCGTCTGCTCCGCGCTGCGTGCGTATTGCAGCACCCGACCTGCGAGCGCCCCGTGCCAGTCTGGTGGGAGCCCTTGTACCCGTCCGCCATCGATATCGGCCTCGACAGCAACAAAGTGAGTCTGTCGGCTCGTCAACGAGATGGGTCCGATGCGGCGTACCCACTGGCCCTGGCTACGCGGGAGCAGCTTTCTTACTTGCGCTTCGTCCAAGGAATTGCGGAAGATTCGCTCGCGCATCACTACCGCGTCCGTCATGACGTCGCCAAGATCGCGCTTTCTCCATGACCGGGCGTCGGCATGCCGGGCGACCTGGCCGGTGATCCGCTCCATCACGATCGTCTGCGGCCTGGCCGAGGCGACGGTCACCGACACAGGATCGTGGTCGGCGCCGAGCGCTCGACTTCCTGCGGCTGTCAGCGCGAACTGAGTCTCGGGGCCGCCGACGACCGCGATCCAGCCCGCCGTGACGAGCGTGACCGCTGCCTCGACGAGCAGGCGCTCATGCACCCGGAACGCGGCCTTGAGAGATGCCAGCGTAGTGCCGCCATCTGCCACGGCTGAGAGCACCGCTTTCTCCAGACCGCTGTACGGGCGGCCACTTGCGGTCTCGTAGGGCACCCTGAAGCGACTGACGGGGATGAGCACCATCATGATAGCCCCGATAGATCAGCGGGCAGACGCAGTGCCTTGCCTGCGGAGAACCACTCCTCAAGATCAGTCATGATCCGCTTCCAATGCCAGAGAACGTGGTTGGTGTCGTCAAGCTGGACGACGCCAATTTGGTGAGAGAAGAAATCCCAGGAGCCGACAAGGACTAGCAGCTGCTCAGCGCGTGACAGCAGGACGTTCAGCCGACTCGAATCACTCAGGAAGCCCATGCCGTCACCAGGTGCGCTGTCGTTGTTACGCACAAGGCTCACTGCGATCACGTCTGCCTGGTTGCCCTGGAACGAGTCGACGGTGTGGAAGCCTTCCAATCGGAGAGTGCCTGGCTTGCTGCTGAGGCTCGGTTTGAGCAGCAAGTTCCCCGGCATCTGGACGCTGCGAAGCCGTCGTCTTAGCAGTCCCACTTGCTGGTTGTACGGCGACAACACGGCGAGCTCGCCAGTAGGGCCACCGTCTGGGCCGAGTGCGCTAAGGAAGTTCCGCAGAGCGACAGCCTCGGCGTCGTTGGTGTAGCGGGGCTGGCCCTGCAACGGACCTTTCTCGCGGGTACGTGGATCGACGCCACTCCACGGGACGTCGACCCAGATGATCGCCACGCCAGCGATGCCGACCGGTGTTTCGAATGGGTGCACAACGCGATCTAGGGCGGTACCGTCTGCCTCTGTCCGGTTGATGAGCTGGCCGCCGTAGTACGCCCGGCTGATCAGTTCACCGACGTGCGGATGCATCCGGTGCTGTTCCCGCAGCATGCGGGCAGCGGAGCCGTCCGCTCTAGATTCGGTTCTGTCCTGAGCTGCCTCGCTGGACGGCACGACCGCGGCGCAGTGCTCGAAGGCGCGCTTGAAGGTCCTTAGCCAGTCTGTAGCGTATTCCTGGAACTCGCGGCGCTGCTCCGGAGTGCGTTCCTGCCACGACGCTACCCATTCCCAGTCCAGCAGGCCAGGGGGGTTCTCTGGCAGCGACTGCAGGGCGTCAACGACGGAGTCGAGTGCCTCCACTCCGTCGAGGTAGTCCTCGTACCGGTAAGGGGGCAGCTGGCTGTGGTCGCCGATGAGCAGCCACCTGTGCCCTGCCTGCATCGGCAGCGCAAGGTCAAACCCGTGCGCCTTCCCGGCCTCCTCTACGATGGACCAGTCGAAGGACAGGTCGCCCGCAAGGGCTTCGAGTTCCCCCGCGCTGGTCGTGCAATACGTGAGGTTCGCACCGCGCTTTACCATTTCTACGAAATCGTTGGCACGAGTGCCTAGGGCTTCCCGTGTCCTGAGTTCCGCCTCCATCTTGCGCGCGTCGGCCAACCACATGCTCTGGGCGTCGGTGTGCGTCGGCTGATGGCCGAGCGCGCTGATGCTCCCGTGGAGCACCTCTAGGGCCACGCTTTCTGCGCTGCCTAGCGCTGCGGCACTCTCGTTCTGGCGTCGCCTGCGGAGCCGGACTGCTAGCGGGCGCTGGTCAACTGGCACGTCCGCGAACGCCTCCGTGACCCGAGCACGCAGCACGTCAACGGCGCCGTTCGCTTGAGCCGTCACTAGGACCTGCGCCACCGGGTCATCCGTAAAGATCTCACGGAGCAGCCAAGCGACAAGCGTTGTCTTACCGGTCCCGGGCGGTCCCTGCAGGGTGTAGATGGGGCGGACCCGGAGGATGTCCTCGATAGCGGCGCGCTTGGCGTCATCGACGACGGCTGGGTCGAGCGCTACCGGAAGCTCCGCGGCTCCGGTGTCGATATACACCTGCCCAGGAGCCGCAAGGCTACGGAGCAGATAGCTATGTGTGCCGAGAACATCTATGGCCTGCTTGCGACGGCGGATAAGCGTAGTCTGGCCGAGCATGCCTGCGCTCCGCAGCACGCCCAGCGGGGGCGGTTCCGGCCGCAACGGGTCGATGGCGTCCCTCTCCAGGGTGGCCGTCTGGCCCTCCAGGTCTACTGCTGCCACTCGCCACTGATTCTCCCGAACCGCAGGTGGAAGTACCAAAGCGTCGTGGGCGGGCACCGAAAGGATGACCCTTCCTCCCTCATCTGTAGCGCTCTCCATCTCCCGCTGGAGGAACTCGCAAAGACCTTTCTCGAGCTCGAAGAAAGGCAGGACTGTGCGGTCGTCCGGCCGGGGTCGCTCCCGAACGACGATGGACTCACGGCCACCATGCCGTTCCGGACCGGAGAGAGTCTCGTAGGGAAAGATGGTTGCGTCCAGCAAGAGCAGTTCGATCTGGTTGGTCGCGCGCACAAACTCTTGGAAGCGAGACAGCTCCCTGGCGAGTTCAGCGCCCTTCTCTGGCTGCGGAAGCAGCCCGTCCCAAGGGGCAGACTCCAGAGCGATGGTGCGGTCTTGATGCACGCTCCGAGTTGTGCGGACGGCAAGCCTGCCAGCAGGAATTCGAACCTCCGCGGCTCCGCCTTCGCTGCCTCGGGAGCTCGCCTGGCCCTCTGCAAAATGCCGTGCGCCAGGACCTTCCGCCGTCGCGGTCAGTATTCTCTGCGATCCGGACGACCAAGCGGCGGCCGACAAGCACATAAAAAGTGCTCTTCGGGACTGCGTAGAGGACACCGCCGTCCAGGTCGCGCCGAATGAAGTCGGTCACTCCGTTGGTGTGCGTGGGGTCATTGGGGTTGTAGGCGGCTGTAGTTCCGAGACCTAGGTGCTCGTGCAACCCGCGCTCAAGCAGGTAGTCGGCCAGCGCAGTATCACGGGGGTTGACGACAAGCGTTAGCGGTCGGCTGTCCTGGTGCTCAGCAGACGGCGACGACAGCTGGCGTATGATCTGGCGCACTGAATCCAGGACGTCGTACCCGCGCGTCATACGTTCCAGCGGGTCGGCGGCGATCAGCCGGGACAGCAACAGCCGCTCGGTTTCAGTCAGCGTCCTGGAGGCTCTCGTCACGGCACCGACAACTAGCTGATGTCTAATGCGCGGCTCGTGCGCCGCATGATTCTCTACATCGAGCAGCAAACGGGTACACAGGATTCCGAAGCCGAACCAGTCGTCGTCCGGACGCCATGCCTGCTGCTCGCTTTCACTGCGTTCGGGAGGTGACGACCAACCGGTAGGCGGGTCGGCGTCTAGTGGCCTGCCGAGCCGCACCGACCACTCGAACCCTCCGAGCCTGACAGTATCTGGGCCGCCGCCGTCATCGAACAGCGCCGATGCTGCGCCTACATCGCGGTGGAGCACCTGCTGCTCATGCAGCAGCGCAAGCCCCGACGCGACACGCTCAAGCGCTCTCCAGATATCTCGGCGGCCAGACGCGTCCCGGGACGCCAGCCATGAGTAGCGATGGCGCTCCGTCAGCGCCGTCGCGAGATTCGTGTACCCAGGGGCCTCAAGCACCATAACGAAGCACTGGGCATCACGGTCGACTCCTGCGTCCTTGAGGACCACGAGCGACTCGCTGGCTCCGGGCGTGCTGCCGACCCTGTATAGCGTGCGCAGTTCAGCGTCCCACAGCGCTCGGCGGACACGATCGGGCTCGTCGCCGCTATACGACCAGGTCTTGATGAGGTGGTGGACGCCGTCGCCGTCGATGCCGCGCCAGAGACGAGCGTCGCCCGCTGAGAGTTCACCTTGGCCGACTAGCTCATACCGGCTGCGGAGAAGAGCGATGCCGATGGCTAGTATTGCGTAATTGAAGTATCTTTTCCTTGGAATGTGTGAGATAATGCTGTATGCGCTACTCACCTGCAGTGACGTTGTCGGATCGTGATCGCACGGAACTGGTTTCGCTGACCCGTTCGCCCCGCGTCTCGTCGGTTATCGGATTCCGGGCTCGCATTGTCTTGGCGCTGGCCGGCGGGGAGAGCACCACGGCGGTAGCTTCGGAGCTGGGGACCTCGGCTCCGACGGTGCGGAAATGGCGGGACCGGTTTTTCGCGGAGGGCGTGGACGGCCTGGATGACCGCTTTCGCTCGGGGCGTCCGCCGGTCGTGGATGAAGGAATGGTGGTGGCGGAGACGCTGACCGCGCCGCCGGAGGATTCGGGGCTGACGCACTGGTCGAGCCGCGAATTGTCCAAGCGCATCGGCGTCAGCCATAACGAGATAGCCGCGATCTGGCGCAACTGGGGTATTCAGCCGCATCGGACGGAGTCGTTCAAGTTTTCCACGGACCCCGAGCTTGACGCGAAGATCACCGATATCGTCGGGCTCTACATGAATCCTCCAGAGAACGCTATCGTGCTCTGCATTGACGAGAAGTCGCAGATCCAGGCGCTGGAGCGGTCTCAGCCGATGCTCCCGGTCATGCCCGGGCTGGCCGAGCGCCGCTCCCATGACTATAAGCGCCACGGAACAACAAGCTTGTTCGCCGCGCTGGAAGTCGCCACGGGACGGGTGACAGATCAGTGTCACAGCAGGCACACTAATAAGGAATTCCTGAAGTTCCTCAAGCACGTTGCCGCGGAGTACCCTCATGGAAACCTTCACATTGTCGTAGATAACTACCGGACGCACAAACACGAGAATGTGAGAATCTGGCTGGCCCGGCCAGAGAACAAGCGCATTCAGCTGCACTTCACGCCAACCGGATGCTCCTGGATGAACCTCGTGGAAGTATTCTTTTCTATCATCACACGCAAGGCGATCCGCCGTGGCAGCTTCGCCAGCGTGAAAGAACTCACGGCGGCGATCCGGACCTTCATCGCCAGCTACAACTCCGACTGCACGCCCTTCACCTGGACCAAACCGGCCGAGGTTATCATAAGCAAGGCACACGGGAAACGGCGAACGACATTCGTAAAGAACGGAACTTCAATTACGCGATACTAGAGACAAGCCATGCTCCTATCTGCGGGCTAGATGTGTATTGCCCTCATAGGCAGACGTTGCGCACTGTGGCTCTCGGACAGAACCGCTGGTTTCGAATGATCGTGACAGCAACAGCCGATGGTTCATGATGACAGATGGCTGGCGAAGATGCTGGGATCCACCCGTTCAGGACACGCCGGGGCGACGATTGAGGACGCCTTCGACGCGTTCCCGGCCGCGCGTCCCCGCCCCCATTATCGGCATAGACACCGAACTGATCGAGGAATTTGAGCATTGGCCAACAAGGCGGCCGCCTATCGGAGTGACAACCTCCGCGCGCATCGCCGCACATCCTCTCGATCAGTCCGGACGCCCGTTGGCTGCTTGGGTAGCCGCATACCTGTCAGACTGACCGGGATCCGTGACCCGGCGCCTCTCGTGCAGGTCGCCAAAACGGCAGCGATACAGACGCAAGTTCCGCTCGAACCGACACGCCGGACAACATGATATGCGCGGGCCGCCACATCAGTTCCTATTGAATTAATAGGGATCCCTATTCGGCGTTCTGTAGTGTAACGCGCAGTTTATGCTCTTGCTTTGTCACACTGCGTAGCCGTCGTTTCTGGGCAGCGGGGCAAACCCGCGTGGCATTCAGGGTGGTGATGATCTCCAGCAGGCGGGTGCCGGCTGGCGAGGTGCATTCGAGGTACATGCCGCTGCCGGCCGACTTCGGCCGGCCTGCGCTGGCCGGGTGACGATACCCGCGTGATCCGCTAAGCCTGGCTGGCGCCGAGCCGCGGGGGGCAGCGGCACGGGTGATTTGAGAGCTGGCCGATGGCCGTTCGCGGGCACGCGCCTACCTGCTCCGCGCGGCGCGGTTCGGCTGCCGGGATGTCACAGCTCCGCTCTAAGCTGCTTTTCATGGCCAAGTCCGGGCGCGTGCTGGCGGCGCTGAGGAGACGTTTGGATCGAGACCAGGCGCTCGGGCTCCCACCGGGTACTCGTCAAAGGCGATCAGCAGCGCGTCTGGGCCTGCCATGACGGGGTGGATCTCGGCGGCCCGGCGATGGCAAGGATCGCGCGCGACTACGGCTATACCGTTGCTGAACTGCGGAAACTATAGGATGATCTGGTCATGAGCACGCTGCGGGTCGAGCTGTTCTTCGACGATGAAGCCAGCAACTGGCACTACCGGGTGCCGGCCCTGCACATCAACGGCGGAGGAACGCCGACCCGTCAGAGCGCCGAGCGCGAGTGCCTGTCGGCGATCGCGTTCGCCCTGGAGGGCGACCCGCGGGACTACGACCGCGAAGCCGAAGCTGTCACCCTCGACGTCACGGTGGCACCAGCCGCCTGAGCCCTCGTGACACATGGCCCGGGCTGCGGCACGATGGCTGGCCGGCACAAGCTCAGCGTCGCTTCCCTGACGACAGCCCAATCCTCGTGATGCTTACAGACGATCCCGGTGTTGCCTTCCGCCTGCCACTCCGCGTCGCCGGGAATCGCGATACGGAGCAAAGCCATCCGCAGCCGGATCGCTGCCTGCCAGTCATGCCGGTCAGCGGTATCTGCTTCCGCATCGCCGGGGGGCACAGCGGCCGGTACGACCTGGGCCGCTGTGCGTCCATCGCCGCCAGCGCTCAAGGCCACCACAGAAACATAGAGAACGCGGGGTGGTTCCCGAGCAGCATGCGGCCTCAGGATCTACCCGGGCCAGCGCAATATGACACCAGGCAGGTCAGCACTTCTGACCTCAGGCAGGACACATGCGACTACGGGTTGTCTTCCATGACGCGGTCGTAGGTGCGGCGGGCGCTGGCGCCGTACAGGCGCAGCATCTGCGGGGAGGACCAGCCGTTCAGCTCCATCAGGTCCCCCTCGGCGCCGCCGCGGTCCAGCCAGGTATGGCTGAAATGGTGCCGGAACCGGTGCGTCCACGCATCCACCCCGCACTGCCGGCCGCGGCGGGCGATCATCTGGTAGATCCCGTTCGCCGTCATCGGCCCCCGGTTGCTCACCCCCAGCCACAGCTGCGGCCTGTCCGCCTGCGCGTGCCTGGCCCGGGCCCGGAGGTACCGGTCCAGCGCCCGGGCCGCCTCGTGCCCGATCCTGACCACCCGCGGCCTGCCGCCCTTGCCGCGCACCCTGATCTCTCGCCGCCACAGTTAGACGCCTTCCAGGCCCGGACTTGTGTTGCTTTTGTGTTGGCGTCGGGACCCCTGCAAGCAGGGCTCGGGCAACCGCCTCGCCGGTCCCCGGCCGACCTGCAGCCGCGCTCGGCCGGGCAGGAGCGCAGAATGATCTTGGATGAACCGTTCTGCTGATCCGCCAACTGGCGGGTTCGCGCTTATCACCCAGCGTCACAGGCTGTAGACACCAGGGCGCACCCTTACGGCTCGATCTGGCGCGGGCGTCGCATCTGATCTCTGTCGTTTGCGGTGACGCAGAACAGGTCTTTCTGTATGCGGCGAAAGCGCGAGTAAGACCCTCGGCTACGAATAGTCGCGACCTGTCGACGCTCACGTTATTGAGCAGGGGTGTTGCTCAAGTAATTGACCAGGGCCTGGCCTTGTTCTTGTTTTACTGGGTGGCCTCCTTTCCTGTCGCGGGGACACGCTGGCCTGGTCGTTTTCTTGGCCTGTAGCTTGGTCCGTTCATGACCATGAAGGGAACGCAGACTGTCTTCGGTTGACACTGCCGGTGTGTCGCCGGCGGGGTCGGGCGTGGACTGGTTGTTGGAGGATCGGTTTGCGGGTGGCGGGTCTGGCAGCGGTATCCGCATGTGGATTTTGATGTGCCAGCCGGTGACCTGGACGTTTTCTATGAGCAGCCGGAGCAGTTGCTGTTTCTGGTCGTGGTCGAGGTCGTCGATGACGGCGCTGACGCGGCCGGTGAAGTGCTCGACGCCGCGGCGGAGCTGGTTGCCTTTGGCAAGGTCGGCTCGCTGGGCGGCGAGATTGCTGCGTTTGGTGGTGAGTTCTTTCTGGCGGGTGGTGATGGCGGCGGCGCGGGCATGTCGATCAGGGCGGCCTGGTAGAGGTCGATCAGGCGGTTGTGCTCGGCGCGGGCGGCGTCGAGCTTGCGGTCCAGCCGGGCGAGCTCGGCGGCGAGCAGTTCGTCGTCGGGGGCGGGTGCGCAGACGGCGACGGCCTGCTCGCCGGCGAGCAGCAGGGCCGGGTCGAGCAGCGCGGCGCGGATCTGGGTGAAGACGAAGTCGTCGAGGGCGTCGGCGCGGATGTTGCGTTCGGGGCAGCGGCGGTCCTGCCCGCCGGCGCGCAGCGGGTCGTGGTTGTGGCAGTAGTAGTAGCGGTGCCAGGTGCCGTTGCGGCCGCGCATCTTGTGGCAGCTGGTGCCCACGCCGCAGGGCCCGCATTTGACCAGGCCGCGCAGCAGCCAGGCGCCGGGCTCGGCGCGGCGCGGGCTCCACCGGGTGTTGTCGGTGCTGACTTTGCCGGCGGTCTCGAACGTTTCCTCGCTGATCAGGGGCGGGCAGCTGATCGCGATCCAGTCGGCGCGGGGCCGGGGGACCTGCCGGGTGCGGTGCCCTGGCCGGGGGTGGAGGTGCCCCAGGTGGCGCGGCTGCCGGTCGGGGTGAGTATGGCGTCGGCGTTGAGCTGACGGCAGATCTGGCGGATCGTGGTGCCTGCCGCCCGGTCCGCGAAGATGCGGCGCACGACCGCCGCCTCGGGCTCGTAGATCTCCAGGCGGGCCGGGCCGCCAGAGCCGCGCGGGATGCGCCGGTAGCCGTAGGGTGCCTTGCGGGATATCACCTCGCCGGCGCGGGAGCGGTAGAGCTTGCCGCGCCGGTACCGTTCGCCGATCTTGGCCCGCTCGTACTCGGCGATCACGCCCTGCACCTGGGTGAGCAGCCTGGCCTGCGGGTCCTGGTCGTCCAGGGCGGGCGCGTCGGTGAACCGCACGGTCACCCCGAACCGGGCCAGCTCGTCGAGGATCAGCACCTGGTAGGCGTAGGAGCGGGCGAGCCGGTCCGGGGACAGGCACCAGACGACCTCGAACAGCCCGGCCTCGGCGGCGTCGCGCAGCGCGTCCAGGCCGGGCCGGTCCAGCCGCGCCCCGGAGTGCCCGTCGTCGCGGTACTCCGCGGCGATCTCGTCGCCCGCCGCGGTCACGTGCGCGCGGAGCGCTTCGATCTGGGAGCCGATCGTGCCCCGCTCGGCCTGGCGCTCGGTCGAGACCCGGGCGTAAACCGCTGCCTTCATGACTTCCTCCCATCAGCAGGCGGCCCGGCACGGCGAGCTGGCCGGCCGCGTCCAGCAGGAACTGATAACCCGCCGCCAGCGCCTGCTCACGCGGGTCGGCGCGCGGGGTCCACGGCGGGCGTTCCGCGCCCAGCAGTTCGGCGCGGAAGTCCGGCTCGGCGGACGGCCAGGCGATCAGCCCGGCCAGGCCGCGGCGGGCGAACCGGGCCGCGGCCAGCCCGGCGGGCAGGCCGGCGTGCTCGAGCACGTGCGCGCGCAGCATCTCGTAGTCGGCCTGGGCCGCCTCGGCCGGCGGCCAGAACGCCCGCCCGGTCACCGGGACCGTGCCCGCTCGACGGTCCGCCGGTGCAGGCTCACCCCGAACCGGTTCGCGACCTGGGCGGCCAGGGCTGCCCCCGACGCGGCCGGGGCCGACCGGATGAACTCGGCGATCTCCGGCCGCAGCTTGACCGGGCCGTGGCGGCCGGGCCGCTCATCGATCAGCCCGGCCATCCCGGCCTCGGTGAAGGCGGTCACCACCAGGTAGAACGCCGCCCGCGAGTAGCCGTGCGCCGCCGCTGCCCGGGTTACCGGCTCCCCGCCTGCGAGGTGGGCGCGCAGCATCTCGTACTTGACCTGCACCTTGTCCGCGGCCAGGAAGAACCCGGCCGAGGCGAACAACGGCGCGGTCACCGCCCCGGCCCGCGGGTGCACCAGTCCGGCCCGCTCCAGCGCGGCCAGACGGCTCGCTTCGCTCACCACGTTCACCCCCCGTGCCGCCGACCGTAACCCTGAGTCACTCTAAGTGTCCAGTAATTCACGCCGCGTGTCGTCTCGTCTGTGAGATGTGACCGCTTCATCCTCCTGCGCCCGCCATAGAACGCGGCGGCAACCCATGGACACTGCGGCGCTCATCACTAGACACCCCGCTAGCCGCCCAGTTCGCTCCGCACCGGAGCACTGCGCAGCCTGCGACGGTGATCAGGATGCACATAAAGGCCCGGCACCTCGGCCGGCGGCGCCAGAACGGCAGTCAACTGCAGCTTTGCGTTCCGCAGGTAGCGACCTGGTGGCTGTTGTTGATGAGCCGGTCGAGCAGGGACTCGGCGACGACGGGGTTGGGAAACAGCGGGTACCAGTCGGCTGGTGCCCTGTTGGAGGTCAGTACCAGTGATTTGCCGGTTCTTTCGGTGATGAGTTCGTAGAGGTCGTCGGCTTGGGGGGCGGTGAGCTCGCGCATGGCGAAGTCGTCCAGGATGAGGACGGCGGGCCGGGTGCAGCTCGGCGAGGCGCTTGTGCCAGGTGCGGTCGGCGTGGCCGCCGGCGAGGTGGGCCAGGGCTCGGCTGGTCTTGAGGAACCTGGTGTCGGCGCCGCACCTGACGGCGAGGTGACCCAGAGCCTGGGCGACGTGGCTCTTGCCTACTCCGACGGGGCCGTAGAGGATGACGGACTCGCCGGCGTGGAGCCAGCGCAGGGCGGCGAGGTCGCGGATCTGGGCGGCGGGCAGCTTCGGGCTGGCGGTGAAGTCGAAGCCTTCGAGGGTGACCTGCTCGTCGAACCGGGCCTTGCGGAGCCGTCGGGTGATGGCGGTGGACTGGCGGCGGGTGATCTCGTCTTCGCACAGGACCTGGAGGAACTCGATGTGGCCGAGTTCGCCGGCGCGGGCCTGGGCGAGCCGGGCCTCGAGGGTGTCCAGCATCCCGGACAGCCTCAGGATGCGCAGGGTCTTGTCGAGCGCGCCGGCCTCGATCGCGGTGACCATGGGCGGCGCGGCGGGCGCGGTCGCGGTGAGGGGGGTCATGACGCCCTTCCTTCCGCGCCGGCCCTGATCGGGACGACGTTCCCGGCGGCGAACGGCCCGGCGGCGAACAGGGCGTCGGGGCCGTGCAGGAACGCGGCTGCCCCGCCGTCCCCGGCCGGCGTGGTGACTGGATCGGCTTCGGTGCCGGCGGTCAGGATGCCCTTGACGGTGCGGTAGGACGGGTCGCCGGCGGCGATGGCCTTCGCGCAGGCGGCTTCGAGCCGGCCGGGCTGGTGCTTGCTGTCCAGGCCGATCACGCCCTGGGCGGCCCGGAGCCGGTAGAGCGCGTTGTCTTCCAGCAGCGCGGCGATCAGTTCCTGGCAGGCCGGGCCGATCTCCGCGGCTTTCTTGCGGCACCAGACGGGGGTGCGCATGTGGAACGCGATCTTCTCGGGCGGGTAGTCACCCAGGTCGGTCTGCTTGCCGGCCGGCTTGCGGACGTGGGTCTTGACCAGGTCCCCGCCGGCGAAGAGCTGCACCATGGTGGCGGTGGACCGGGCGTCCAGGGTCTTGCCGATCAGCTTCCACGGCACCGAGTACAAGGTCTTGCCGACCTTGACGTGGATGTCCGGGCCGACCTTGCACCGCGACCATTCCGCCAGCACGAACGGGTCAGCGGGCAGCGGCGCCAGCGCGTCCTGCTCGGCCGCCGCGAACACAGTGGCGGGCGCGGCGCCGTCCAGCGGACGGCACGACCGCCGGCCGGCCACCTCGGCCGACCAGCGCACCGCGTCGGCCTGCATCTGCTCCAGCGATGACCATTCCCGTCCCCGCCAGAAGCTGTCTCTTATATACGGCATCGGCCGCTCCACCCGGGCCTTGTCCCGGGGCTTGCGGGACCGGGCCGGGTCGATCAGGCAGCCGTAATGGGCGGCCAGCTCCGCATACGAGCGGTTGATCTTCGGGTCATACAGGTCCGGGCGGTCCAGGCCCCGGTGGACGGGGAGCTGGCAGCGGCGCTGGCCGGCCCCGCGGACCAGTTCGCCGGGCTGCTGGCCTGGGCAGCGGACGAATCCGGGTTCCTGGACCACGGGGAGCGGGAGGACGTCATGGCAGGAGGGCCGCGAGCTGCAGCGGCGGCTGCTGGAGGCCACCTTCGCGATCGACAGCGCCCGCGAGGAGCGGCCGGCCCCGGTCGCCAGCGCGGCCGGGATCCGGCACGGCACCGTGGAGACGGGCCATCAGCGGGGCGTGGCGAGCGTCTTCGGGCTGGTCCGGGTCAGCCGGATGGCCTGCCGTAACCGCCGCGAGCCGAACCTGTACCCCGCCGACGCCCGCTGGATCCTTCCTGATGACCCTTACTCCCTGGGCATGCGCGCCCTCGTGGCGTATCACCTGGCCGCCGGCGGGTTACGGGCAGGCCCAGGAGATCATCAAGGCCCGGACCGGGGTCACGATCGGCCGGCGCCCAGCTCGCCGGGCTGGCCGAGGACCTTGCCGCCTGGACCGACGACTTCTACCAGGAGCGGGCCCGGGACGCGGAGGCGGGCCTCCCGGACAGCGACGTGGTGATGATGCAGGCCGACGGCAAAGGCATCGCCCTGCGCCCGGAACACCGCAAGGGCGCGGGCAGGGAAACAGGTGCCGCGCACCCGGGAATCAAGAAGATGGCCGAGATCGTCGCGGTCGCAGACTTCACCCCCGCCATCCGGGAGCCGGAGGACATCGCCGCCCCGCCCGCCCGCCGCAAGGCACATCCCGGCCCCGCCGCGCGGGACAAGCAGGTGTCCGCCTCGATCACCGAGAGCATCGAGGACATGATCGCCGCGGCCTATGACGAGGCCGACCGCCGGGACCCCGGACGGGTCCGCCAGCGGGTCTTCCTCGCCGACGGCAACAAGCAGCAGATCACCGCCATCGAGGCCCAGGCCGCCGAACGCGGCCTCAATGTCCCCGTCCTGATCGACTACATACACGTCAGCGGCTATATCGGCAAAGCCGCCTCCGCCCTCCATCCCGGCGACCCCAAGCTGGCCAGTTTCAGCAGTGGCGGCCTGTTCAACCTAAAATCCAAAGTCACCGGGCGCCAGCTCCGCTTGCTGAAAAAGCGTTCAGTCGTCCTGCAAGGGACCAGATTCCAGGTCACCGGCCGGCTCGGGGTACCGGGGCTGCCAGGATGCCACTCGCAACACGGCCTGCCCGGACGGCCAGCACCAGCCGTCCTTCCCGACCGCCGCCCCCGAGCCCGGCACCTGGTCCTTCCACTCCTGACCCGAGCACGCCACCGGCCTGCCCCGCCCCGTGCCCGCAGCCAGGCACGGGGCGCGGCCGCCCGGCTCGCCGCTCCTCAGGCGTGCGCTGCGCCGGCAGCGGCCCTGCCGCCGTGCCTGCATCCCGCCTTCGGCCAGGCACTCCTGCGGTCACCGCCAGGCACGCACGCGCACGGACCGGGCACATGCGCGCCCCGTTCCGGGATCACCCGGTCACGGATCCGGGCCGGCACCTCCCGCGCCTCCACGTCGCGCGTCGTGCCCGGGTCCGGCCCGGCCGCTGCCCGCCGCCGCGAGCTTGCGGACCTCGGCCACGCTGATCCCGCACATCCGGGCGATCTCCGCGTTCACCTCGCCCAGCTCCCTCAGCTCCGCGACGGCCCGCGCAGCGCCGGCGTCGTGCACGGCGGCGGCTCGTCTCCGCCGCCGCCACGATCCGCGCTGCCCGGGTCCCGGCCGCGCGGCGGATCCGCGCGGCCTGCCCGGCCGCCTCGTAGTACGCCGCCAGCGCAGCCTCCGCCCGCAGCCGCCGGGCCTGCCGCCTGGCCTCGGCCGGGGCCTGGGCTGCCCGGGCGCGCCGCAGCGCCCGTGCCCGGGTGCCAGGGCCCACCTGGCCCACGCCTAACCGTTCCATCATCAGACAACATCATGGCATAATTGTAAGCCTATGAATACATCGACTGTCAACGCGCCCCACACGCCAGGCATCCGCCCCCGCCGCCCGCCACCCCGCCACGCCTTCCCCGCCCAGCCTCCACCGCCTGCGACGAGACACCTCTTGCACCCGAACCCGGTATGTCTCGAAATGCCCGGAACACCCGGTTCGCAGCGGCGACGTTCAGGCACCGCCGGCCCCCGCAGAATCCGCGCAGGCCCGGTGCCGCGACCGTCCCCGCCTGCGGGAGGCGCCCCGCGATGATGACGATCCACAAGATCACAGCCGGGGACGGCTACCTGTACCTGACCCGGCAGGTCGCCGGCGGCGACGTGCCGCGCGAGCGCGGGCAGGACGCCGCGGATTACTACACGGCGCAGGGAAACCCTCCCGGGCGGTTCGCCGGGCGCGGCGCGGAGCTGCTGGGCGTCGCCGGGCAGGAAGCCACCGAGGAGCGGATGCGGGCACTGTTCGGCATGGGCATGCACCCCGACGCCGACACCATCATCCGCGGCTACCTGGCCTCCCACGTCACCGCAGGCATGACCGACGCAGAACTGGAAGCGGCGGCGCTGCGCGCGGAGGCGGCCGCGTCGCTGGGCACGCCGTTCCCCCAGTACCAGCCCATCACCCCCTTCGCCCAGCGCGTCGCCGAGCGCGTCGCCGCCATCCAGCAGGCGGCCGGGCGGCCGGCCACCGGCGCCGAGGTCAGCAAGATCCAGGCCGAGGAAGCCCGCCGCGCCCGCGCCGCCGTCGCCGGGTTCGACGTGGTGTTCGCGCCGGTCAAGTCCGCCGCCCTGGTATGGGCGCTGGACGAGCGCCCGGCCGTGCGCGCAGCGGTGCGGGCCGCGCACGAGGCGGCGCGGGACGCGACGCTGGCGATGCTGGAAGACCACGCCGCGCTCACCCGGACCGGCCGGGGCGGCATCGCGCAGCTGGCCACCAACGGCCTGACCATGGCGGTGTTCGACCACTACGACTCCCGGGCCGGCGACCCGAACCTGCACACCCACGTCGCCGTCTCGTCCAAGGTCCAGGGGACCGACGGGATATGGCGGGCGCTGGACGCCCGCCCCCTGTACCGGCTGACCGTCGCAGCCTCCGAGCACTACAACACGCGGTTCGAGATCGAGCTGACCACGCGCCTGGCCGGCGCCGGGTACCGTGCCTCGTTCGCCGCCCGCCCGGACACAGCCCGGAACGCCGAGCCGGTCCGCGAGATCGCCGGCGTGCCGGCCGAGTTCATCGCGTTCTTCTCCACCCGCCGCGCCGTGATCGAGGCCCGCTACCAGCAGCTCATCCGCGAGTACCGGGCCGCGCACGGCCACGACCCGTCCCGGGCGGCGTGCCACCGCCTGGCCCGGCAGGCCAACCTGGAGACCCGGGACAGCAAAGGCGCCGCGCGGTCCCTCGGGCAGATGCGCGCGGACTGGCGGGCCGCGCTGACGGCCCGGTTCGGCCCCGGCGCGGTAGCCCACCTCATGGCCGCCGTCTGCCCCGCGCCAGCTGACGCCGCACGCCGGCGCGGGCGCTCGACGTCGACGCCGCCGCCCGAGCGGCCGTCGCGGCGAACGAGCTGGCCAGGTCCACCTGGACCGGGTGGAACATCCGCGCCGAGGCCGAGCGGCTCATCCGCTACGCCGGCGCCGCCGCCACCCCCGCACAGCACGACCAGCTCGCCGACGCGGTCACCGCCCGCGCACTGTCGCCAGGCTTCAGCATCGCGGTCACCGCGCCAGAGCTGCTCGACGAGCCCAAGTCCCTGCGCCGGCCAGGCCCGCCGGGGCAGCGCGGGGAGAGCGTGTTCACCGACCACCGCGCCGCCCGGTACACCAGCGCCGCGATCCTAGACGCCGAGCACCGCCTGGTCACCGCCGCCAACACCACCGCACCCGTCACCCCGCTCTCCCCCGCCCGGGCCGCCGCCGCCCTGGCCAGGTTCGAGCACGCCACCGGCCGGGCACTGGACCCCGGGCAGCGCGCCCTGGTCACCGCGTTCGCCGCCAGCCCGCGGCTGCTGGTCGCCGGGCTCGGCCCGGCCGGGTCCGGCAAGACCACCGCGATGCGCGCCTACGCCCACGTCGCGGCCAGCGCCGGCATCCGGGTCATCGCGCTGGCCACCTCCGCCGCTGCCGCCGACGTCCTGGCCGCTGACATGGGCGTGCACGCCGACACCCTGCACAAGTTCCTGTAGGAGCATACCCGGGGACCGCGCGCCGCGCCGGCTCGCCGCCGGCCGGGCCGTCACCGGCGCGGCGGCCGCGTTCGCGCTGCGCCCCGGCGACGTGGTGCTCGTCGACGAGGCCGGCATGGCCAGCACCTTGCACCTGGACCAGGCCGTCGACCATCGCCGCCGCCCGCGGCGCGGTCGTGCGGCTGCTCGGCGATCACCGGCAGCTCTCCGCGCCCGACTGCGGCGGCGCGCTGCGCCTGATCGCCACCGAGGCCGGCGCCTGCGAGCTGACCGCCCTGTACCGGTTCGCCGACCCCGCCGAAGCCGCGCGCCACCCTCCAGGTCCGGGCCGGCGACCTGGCCGCCCTGGACTTCTACACCGGCCGGGACCGGATCCGGGCCGGATCCCTCGAGGCCATGACCGACGCCGCCTACGACGGCTGGAAACAGGACATGCCCGCCGGGCACACCACCCTCATGATCGCCGCCACCACCGGAGCCGTCACCGCGCTGTCCGCCCGCGCCCGCCAGGACCGCGTCGACGCCGGCCAGGTCGAACCAGGCGGCATCACCTTGCACGACGGCAACCTCGCCGGGGCCGGCGACTGGATCGTCACCCGCCGCAACAACCGCCGCATGGTCACCCGCGGCGGCCGGGACTGGGTCAAGAACGGCGACGCCTGGCAGGTCACCGCCCGCCACCCCGACGGCTCGCTGACCGTCCGCCGCCTCGGACCCGGCGGCCGCGGCACCGTCACCCTCCCGCCCGCCTACGTCGCCGCCTGGACCGAGCTGCTGTACGCGACCACCATCCACCGCGCCCAGGGCGCCACCGTCGACACCGCGCACCCGCTCATCACCGACGGCATGAGCCGCGAGCACCTGTACGTCGCCCTCAGCCGCGCCCGCGACCGCACCACCTGCTACGTCGCCACCCACGAGCTGCCAGCCCTGGACCCGGACGACCACGTCGACCAGGTGCGCAACGACCCGCGCATGTACGCCGCCCGGGAGATCCTCGCAGCCGTCATCGGCAACGACACCAGCCAGAAATCAGCCACCGAGACCATCCGCGACACCCTCGCCGAATCCGAATCGCTAGCCACGCTCGCCCCCCGCTTCCAGCACGCCCTCGAAATCGCCGTCCGGCCCGCCTACAAGCGGATCCTGCGCGACCAGTACGGCGACCGCGCCGAAACCATCGCCCAGGCCCCCGGATACGCCCGGCTCCGCCGCGCCCTGCTCGCCGGCGAGCAAGCCGGTCACCACCCCGCCAGGCTTCTGGCCCGCGCGGCCGGCACCGAAGACCCCGCAGCGCTCACCGATGACGCGCTCACCGAACAGCTCACCACCCGCACCACCGCCTACCTGGGCCAGCCTGACCGGACCCGGCCTATCACCAGTCCTGTCCCGGCCTGGCTGGCCATCCCCGCCAGCGCCGCCTACGCCATCAGCAACGACATCCCGCCGTACCTCCACGACGCCCACCGCGTCATCACCACCCGTATCACCGCGCTCACCGAATACGCCGCCGCCACCATGCCCGCGTGGGCACGCTCCCTCGGCAACCCGCCTGATGACCCGCAAGCCGGCGCCGCCTGGAAGAACTGCCTCTCCATCGTCGCCGCCTGGCGCGGCCAGCACCACATCACCACCCCAGGACCCCGCCACATCCTCGGACCGCGTCCCGACCCCGGCACCGACCACGAAACCGCCTGGCGGCACGCCGCCGCCGCGATCACCACTGCCCGCCGACTCACCCGCACCTCCCATCCCATGACCAGCAGCGGGGACAGCCACCACCGAACAGCCTCCCCGCACGCCACACCACCAGACCGCGCCATGACGGCCAGCCACGACCTGCACGTGCTATCCGCACCAATCCAAGAACAACAGCACCGCCGCCAGATCACCTGGTAAAGAAATTTCAGAATGCTACAGCCATCTGATGAATCGGCCGCTCAGAACTGCCTTCATCAACGGGGCGTCGGCAAGCTGAGCTTCATTCTCGGCCAAGCCACGTCAGCGAGCGCTCGCCCTGCGTGGCCGGAGTAGATGCCTGTCGCATCGGCGACGGTAGCGACTACTGCAGGCTGACAGGCGCGCGCCGCTGCATCGCGCCAGGAACCCAGCCAGAGCCCAAGGCCCGCTCGACCAGCAGCCTCAGGCGGTCAGCCTGGCCCCGCAGTGCCTGACATCTGGCCGGGGCCGATCAAGTGTCGCAACTCGCCAGCCCAGCTGGATAGCAGCTCCTGGTGAAGATCCGCTGCACCGGCCGGAAAGGGCGCATTGCCGACTGGCCCGTGGATACCAAAGTCGCTGCTATAACTCGAAGAATCATTGGCGCACCGCATCATCATCGGCCGGCGATCTACAGATGATTGCCCAGCCAACTTCGCAAGAGGCGCATAGTCGAGTAATCATTTTTATTGGACTGTCACTCTCGCGCACTACCAGCCGACGGGCGTTTGGGCAGCAGCCCGCTAACGCGAAGCAAGCGCAGCGCGACAGCGGCCCCGAGTATGGTTCCGGCACCGAGCAGTGTCCCACCCGCGATAACCCCAAGACCGAAGGCAGCGAGCGGAGCAAGATCCGCGGCTGGCGTCGCCGGCACGGAAGACTGCGGTACCGGAGCCGAGACCGCCCCACGCGAGCCTGCTCCGGGCCGCGCTGGCATCGGCTCGGGAGATCGCACCGGAAGGGCAGGAGCTGAGGTCGCCCTGGCCGGCACGGCTGGCCGCCTCCTCGCGCAGTTTCTTATCGCCGGCGTCCTTGGCGCCGCCGACCTTGTGCAATTTGACGTGACGGCTGGCCAGGAGCTGCGTGCCGACATCGGTGATAGCTGATCCTGCACAGGCAGCCACCGCCGGGGTACCGGCTCCAGCGTGTCCCAGGAGTGCGTCCAGCTTCCGCTCCATCATGGCCTGCTTGGCCCTGGATCCGATCATGTTCTCCAGGTCAATGAGCAACACCGCGTCGGCTGACATGCCACCTCTCCTCGGGTTGAACGTTGGTACCGCAATTCTCCGGTGATCATCGGCTGAGCGACCGCCCGAGGGCGGCTCCCTAAGCTAATACGAGAGGTGCTACTGACCACAGATGGCTGCACCCATCCAATAGCTGATCCCGCATTTCACCCCGCCTGAACCCTTTCCATGCCTTATGGTCAGCTCCATCTCCGCCGCCATTTCTGGCTGGCCCACTGGTTTACACGACCTTGGGCGCGCTTTTGGCTGGCCGGTGTTACCCCGATTTAGTCGGCGGCTCGTGCGTCGGACCTGCCAACCAACCTGATCCTGGCTTCGCGGAACTTCCCGCCGACCGTCGGTTGGCCGAAGTCGGCCGATCAGCGGCACAGGCAGGTAATCCTACTTGTCCTCGCTCATCCGGGTTGATGATGCCAGTCGGCGGCGTGGGCACCGAAGCCGCTGCCAATTCCGTAAGGAAAGGGCAGCCCGCGTGGCTGCGGGCCGCCGACGTTGTGTTGACAGAAGTACCAGGCCCGTGCGGCTGGCCGGCGGCCGGAAGGTGGCGATTGCTCAGTGCCGGGATCGCGGCACGTGAGTGCCGTCGTCCGGCTTCAGCGGGGAGGTGCCCCAGATCATGCCGAGCTGGGTGAGGCTGGTGAACTGCTCGCTGGTCAGCGGGTGGCCGTTGCCGCCCGGGTGGTTGTGGCGTGCCCGCTGGCGGTATACCCAGCGGCCGAGGGGGCACCCGTCAGGGGCTTTGAAGTGCTGGGGCACCCTGGCGTCGCCGTGCACGGCGACGTAGCCGGCCAGGTGCTGCCGGTTGTGTTCCCAGGCTGCGGCTGCGGGCACCCAGATGACGCCGAGTTGTTCCAGCGCGGCGATCCGCGAAGCGGCGAGCGTGCCAGCGTGGTAGCCGCGGCGGCTGGTGCTCAGCCATTGCCCGAGCTGGAGGCCGCCGGGGGTGACGTACCGCGCCGGCACGTCGGCGTGGCCGTGCTCGTCGCGGAAGGCTCGCAGCTGGGCGAGCGCGGTCTCCCACCGCTCATCGGCCGGGTCCCAGCCGAAGCCCAGGTCGTCTAGTGCCCGGGCCTGCCCGGGGGTGAGGCTGGCGCGCCGGCCGGGTCTGCGCTGATTGGTCAGCCAGTTGTAGAGGGCGAACCCGTCGGTGGTGACATACCTGGGCGGGACGCGCAGGTTGCCGTGCGCGGCGTGGTAAGCGGCAGCCGCGGCGAGGCCGCGCTGCCAGGCCGCGTCCAGGCGGGAAGGAGTGACGCCGAGGTTTTCCAGGGCCTGGGCGCGTTCGGGCGGAAGTGTTCCGACGCGCAGGGCCGCGCAGTTGGCGTCCTGCCATTTGCGCAGGTCGATTCCGTTGGCCCGGTAGCCGGCCGGGAGGTCGGCGTGCCCGTTGCGGGCGCAGAACTCCTGCAGGGCCGCGTAATGCTCGGGCCATGACGTGGTGGCTGCTTCCACCATCTGGGCTGTGACCGCCTGGGTGAGCGCGGGTGTGGCCGCCGGGCCGAGGACGCGCAGCCATGGCGGCGCGCTGGTGTCGCCAGGGGTGCCGGCGGGGGCGCGCTGCGCCCGGCGGGCGTCCAGCCAGCTCGCCAGCCGCTCGTCGTGGGCGCGCAGCGCCCGCACGACCTTCCATAGAGTGTCGAAGGCGGGGGCTTGCAGCGGCTGCCCGGCGTCGCCGACGGCGGGCAGCAGGACCGGGACGATGATCGTGACGGTCGTGCCGGTGCCGGTGCCCGGGGGGCGGCGCAGCGCCCGGCCGACCGCGGCCGTCATCTCGGCTGGCGAGGTTTTCAGGCCGGTGAACGCGACGGCGTCCGCGACTGGCGGGTCCGCGTCCCAGGCCAGCACGGTGGCGGTGACGGTGGTGTGCTCGCCAGGGTCAGCCTGGCGCCGCCAGGTCGCGGTGGTGCCTGGCCGTGCCGGCGCCCGGGCAGGCGGTCAGCGGGCGGGCGGGCCTGTCGGCGGGATCCATGCGCGTCAGGCTGCGGCCTAGGGCAGTGGCGAACCGGTCCGCCAGCGGCGCCTGGTCGTGGTAAGTGATCACCCGGCGCAGGTCCCATTCGGTGATCGCCCGGCCCAGGGCCAGGTGGGCGGCGGCCATCCGGATGGTGCTGGACCGGCGGCTGCCCGCCAGGCTGGTCGCCTCGCAGGTGGTGACCACGGCGGCAGCGACCCGCCACCTGGCTACGAGGCCCAGCTCGGCGGCCCGGGCGAACGGCGTGCGGTGCACAACCGGGCCGAACAGGGCCTGATCGTCCATGCCGGCCAGGTTGTCTGCCTTGCCGTCGGTGATCTGCGGGGTGGCGGTCAGGTACAGCCGCCGGGAAGCCGGGATCATCTCGTCGCGGTGGATCACCGCCCACAATCCGCCGCCGCCGGCCGCGGCCAGGTGCGCGTCGTCGGCCAGGACCAGGTCCCAGGGCGGCGCGCCGTAGTCACGGTGCGCCGCAATGATCACCGGCAGGCACTCATAGGTGCACAGGACGCTCACCCGCCCGCCGGCCAGCAGCCGGGCGAGTTCCGCGGGACCGGCTGCCGCCCGGGCGCCCGGGCGCCCGGCGTCCCCGCGTGGTGCGGCCTGGCCCGAAGCAGTGCCGGCGCTGCCATGCACGGCGACGAGGTGACCCGCGGCCGCGCCGAGCCAGTCAGCCCATTCGGCCGCGACCCGGGCCAGCTGGGCCGGCGACGCGACCACAGCCAGCACCCGCCCGGCCGGGGCGATCCGCCGTGACACCTCCGCGCCGGTCAGCGTCTTGCCGGTGCCGCAGGCGGCCACGATCGTGGCCCGGCCGCCGCCGGCCAGGTGCGCGCAGGCGGCCTGAACCGCCGCAGCCTGATCCTCGCGCATCCGTTTCATGCAGTGCTCCTCCATTCGGAATCTCGCGCTTACCAGGGTCAGGGGCGGCAGCCGGGGAACCGGCTGCGCGGGATGGCGGCCGCCGCCTGCGGCCAGCCGTACCCTCCTCGCCTGGTCGTGCGCGGCTGTGCCGCCGTGCCGGCCAGGTGCGGGCGGGCGCTGGTCATCCCCGGGCGCGCCGCGAGCGTGATCAGGTGCGTTCCGGCGTGCCCGGCCGGGGGTCAGGTGGTGTGGTGCGGCGGGGGCCGGTGGCGTCCCAGATCATGCCTAGCTGGTCTAGAGCAGCGATTTCGTCGCTGGTCAGCGGCCGGCGCTGGTGGTTCCGGGGCGCCTGCGCCTGCCGCGCTGGGCCGATACCCAGCTGCCGAGCCGGTAGCCGTCGCCGGGGTCGGTCCAGGTGGCGGGGACGCGGGCGTGGCCGTGCTGGCCGCGGAACCGGGCCAGGTGGGTGATGCCGTCTTGCCAGGACGTGTCTTCGGTTTCCCAGCTGACGCCGAGTGCTTCCAGGGCGCTGACCCGGCCGGGGGGCAGATCGCCGCGGCGGTAAGCGAGCCGCTGGCACGACAGCCAGGTGCCCAGCCGGTAGCCGTCGGGGTCGGCGTAGGCGACCGGCACCTGGGCGTGCCCGCGGGCGGCGCGGTATTCAGCCAGCCGGTCCGTGCCCTGCTGCCATGCGGCGTCGGCGGCGGCGTCCCAGCTGACCCCGAGTGCGTCCAGCGCGGCGGCTTTGGCCGCGGCCAGGGTGCCGCGCCGGTGTTCGCGGCGGCGCTGCGCCAGCCAGGTCCCGAGACGGAACCGCCGGCGGTGACATGGCCGGAGGGGATGTTCAGGTCACCGTGGGCGGCGTGGTAGGCGGTAGCGCGGGCCAGGCCGCTGGCCCAGGCCTGTTCCTGCGGCTGCCAGATCACGCCGAGCGCGTCCAGCGCGGCGGCCCGCCCGGCCGGCAGCTGGCCCGCGTTGTGCAGCTGGCGCTGCCTGCCCAGCCAGACGCCCAGGGCCAGGCCGCCGGGGGTTCGGTAGCCTTGCGGCACCCGGGCGTGGCCGTAGCGGGCATGGTAGGCGGCCAGCGCCGCGTGCCATTGCGGCCACGACGAGGTGGCCGCCGCGATGGTGCGGACCTGGATCGCGCGGGTGAACGCGGCCGTGACCGGGGTGCCGGTGACCTGCAGCCAGCCCGAGGTCTCCTCCGCGCCGGGCGAGGCGTCCTGGCCGGGCTGGCCGAGCCGGGCGCGGGCCTGGTCCAGCTGGCCGGCGATCCGCTCGTCGTGGGCCCGCAGTGCCCGCACGACCTGCCAGACGACGTCGAACTCCGAGCTTTCCGCCGCCAGCTCGGCGTCCTGGCCCTCGGCGACCAGGACCGGCACGATGATCGTCGCGGTCTTGCCGGTCCCCGGGCCGCGGCGCAGCGCCCGGCCGACGGCCTGGACGGTGTCGATGACCGAGTCCTTGGGGTCGGCGAACATGACCGCGTCCAGCGCGGGAACGTCCATTATCTGGAGCTGAAAGATGTCTTCGCAGCTTGCACCGGTGGACTATGTTCAGACACGTTAGGCACTGGCGGGGGCGGATTGACGGCTCGGGGCATACGCTGCTGGCCAGTGCCGTGAAGTCCGTAGGGCCAAGGTGGGGATTATGCTTCAGCATTTCCACTGGAGCTTGTCAACGAGAGTCCGCAGCCGATGCTGCGGATGAACGACCTTGATGTGGGCGGTCATCAGGGTTAGGCTGGCCACGGATCGTAATCAAACCAAATACCGGCAAGCGCGCGTAGCCGTTCTGCACCAGCATCGGCCCGATGCCGATTAACACTAAGACCGCGCGGATCGATGCGTTCTGCGTGCGCAGCCGAGGGGGCTGCCAGGCGGCATCAGGGAGGCCGCGCGAAAGTTCGACCTGGCGGCTCAGCGGTCTACGAATTGCCCGAGCGCAATTCGTGCCATAGCATGCCCGGCTTCGGCGGCTTGTCAGCCAGGTGCGGGCCTCGGCCAGCTCCGGCGGATCCAGCCGGTCTGCGAGCAGCACGCCCGAGGTTGAACTGGGCCTCGGTGTCCCCGGCTTCGGCGGCCCGGTCCACCAGGTGCGGGCCTCGGCCAGTTCCGGCGGGTCCAGCTGGTCGGCGAGCAGCACCCCGAGGTTGTACTGGGCGCCGGTGTGCCCGGCTTCGGCGGCCCGGTCACCAGGTGCGGGCCTCGGCCAGCTCCGGCGGGTCCAGCCGGTGGCGAGCAGCATCCCGAGGTTGAACTGGGCGTCGGTGTCCCCGGCTTCGGCGGCCCTGGTCCACCAGGTGCGGGCCTCGGCCAGCTCCGGCGGGTCCAGCCGGTCGGCGAGCAGCACCCGAGGTTGTACTGGGCGTCGGTGTCCCCGGCTTCGGCGGCCCGGTCCACCAGGTGCGGGCCTCGGCCAGCTCCGGCGGATCCAGCAGGTTGGCGAGCAGCACCCCGAGGTTGTACTGGGCGCCGGTGTGCCCGGCTTCGGCGGCCCTGGTCCACCAGGTGCGGGCCTCGGCCAGCTCCGGCGGGTCCAGCTCGATGGCGAGCAGCCGCCCGAGGCTGTACTGGGCGCCGGTGTGCCCGGCTTCGGCGGCCCGGGTCCACCAGGTGCGGGCCTCGGCCAGCTCCGGCGGGTCCAGCTGGTCGGCGAGCAGCAGCCCGAGGCTAGTACTGGGCGTCGGTGTGCCCGGCTTCGGCGGCCCGGTCCACCAGGTGCGGGCCTCGGCCAGCTCCGGCGGGTCCAGCCAGGTGGCGAGCAGCACCCCGAGCTCGTACTGCGCGTCGGCGTGCCCGGCTTCGGCGGCCCTGGTCCACCAGGTGCGGGCCTCGGCCAGCTCCGGCGGGTCCAGCCCGGTCTGCGAGCAGCACCCCGAGGTTGATACTGGGCGCCGGTGTGCCCGGCCTCGGCGGCCCTGGTCCACCAGGTGCGGGCCTCGGCCAGCTCCGGCGGGTCGAGCTTGTCCGCGAGCAGCACCCCGAGGTTGTACTGCGCATCGGTGTGCCCGGCTTCAGCGGCGCGGCGGCTCGCTGCTCACCGCGACTGGGATATTGCCGCGCAGGTAGGCAGCGACGCCAATGCGCGACGCGTCCTCGTCCGTTGCACGGTCCAGCAAGCACCGCCAGGTGGTTTCGGTCACTGGCCGGGCATCTCGCCGCCCTGGCCGTCATCGGCAGCGACCAGGTAGTCGAACGCTTCGTATCCGCGGGACCTGGCCGGTCAGACGGAGGTGCGGAGCAGGGCGACCTGGCCTCCTGCCGCGATTGGCTTGCGGGCCTGGCGGAGCGCCTCGTCCATTTCGTCGTCGCGCAGGTCTGAGGTCGGGGCGGTTTTCCTCGAGGGCGTCGCGGGCGAGGGCGAGCAGGTCCGGCTCCGGGATAGGCCGCGCGAGCCCGCAGCGTGCCCAGTCGACGCAGGTCTGGACCAGGATGTGCAGCAGGGGGTCGGCGGTTGCCGCGTCGTGGTATCGGCGCAGCAGTTCAGGTGCGCCGGCCAGTATCTCCGCAAGGCCTTCCGGCCGGCAGCCGGCCTGCGGGTAAGCGGCTGCGGCCCGGGCCTGCTCGTCAGGGTCCTCCCGGGTGCTGCCCAGCTCGATCGAGGTGGCGTTGTCGAGCACCATCCGCACTTCCCGTGTCAGCTCGCCTTCCGGCGTCCCGCAGCATCTCCCGCTGCTCGGCTGCGGAGGGTGGCCGAGCAGCACAGTCGGTCCCTGGCCGGTCGGCCAAGCGCGAGATGGTGGCCTGGGACAGTTCCCCGGCCGGCGGCAGGAAACGCTGGAGGTCATCCAGCCAGATCACCAGCGGGTCGGAGCCGCCGAGCGCGGGATGCCCGGCCAGCTCGTCCAGCGACCCCGGCGCCGGGGCAGCCAGCAGCGCGCCGCCCCAGACGTTGATGCCCGCGCAGCACCTCAAAAGCAGTACGGGTCTTGCCCGCCTTCGACGGCCCGACCAGCACCACCAGCCGGCCCGGCAGCAGCGCAGCGGCCAGCGGCTCATCCTTGGCTGCGGGGCACATACTCGTCGCGCTGCCCGTAGGTCTCAGCGTTCCCGTACGCTGACGGGGTCGCGCCGAGCGTGTACGGGTCGAGCTCGGCCACCCGCGGCAGCTGACCATGAACCAGCGGCAGCTGGACAAGATCGGCCAGCGGCTGTCCCCCGGCTGCGGCAGTTGGTCTGCGGCGGGAAGCCCGAGCGCCGCAGCCACCGCAGCGCTGTCCAGGTCGCCACCTGCGGGACCTGCCGCGAATCGTTCCACCGGCAGGATCGTGATTGCCGAACTGCCCTTCCAAGGGTGATGCCTGACAACTATCCCCAGAGCGAGACCCTGGTAGAACACCAGCGCTCCAGACAGGCCGTCCCACGCGGACTCTTCGGCCTGGTCCTGGGTGGCCGCGGTGGCTGGGACAGCGACGTCCTTCAGCAGCGGATCGCGCATTACCAGGAGTCCGGACTCGGCATCCTCGATAGCCCGGATGGGGCCGCGCAGATCAGCGGCGTTCTGCTGGTCCTTGGAGTCTAGCTGCCACAGGGGGAACCCCACCGCCCGGCAGTCGCTCAGTTCTACGGCACGACTGCGGTCAACCCGCCCGAACCGGGGCGGTTCCGATGTGATCGGCACGGGCCACGCGGGGTCCTTACCGACGGCGAGCACTGCCACATCCGAATCCGACCTGGCGGCTATCAAAGTGGCAGTTGTTTTTGCCCCGTCGGAGAGGCGTGCGACCCGCAGCGATAGGGCAGGCTGACCCGTCCTCTTGTCTACTGTGCAATGCCGTGCGGTCAGCACGCTGTGCTCGGTGACCAGGTAGCCGGAACCGGTCTGCAGAAGCTCGTTGCCGAGGTCGGCGAATACCGCCACCACCCGGTCAGTCGGGATACCGCCCAAGCCCTCTGTGCCCGCCACTCTGCTGCCTCACGATCCCAATGGCGCGGTAACGATATCTCCGCTAGCTCTGCGGCCCGACATGGGGTTCCTTATGACTCGCTCGGGCGATGGTGCCGTCGTTCGTGTAAGAGCCGTCGCCTTGCTTCCACAACGGCTCCAGCCGCAGCACAAGCGTCTGCGTCGTCGCCGAGGTGTACGACGCGCCCAGCCCGAGCACATGCCAGCCGATCTTCCCCCCACCCTCTATTGTGACTGCGACCTGCAACGACAGCTCAACCGGCGCCAGCTTGAAGCGCATCGCCGCGTCCGCGCCCTCATCCATCGCAGTCAGCAACTCCCCGCGCAAAGCCGCGATCGCGACCGCCAGCCCCACCGTTGCGTCTGCCATACCCGCCTCCCTATCAGACATCGCGACCCAAGGCACGGACCCGCGAAAGTGGACCAATGTTCTCGCTCTCCGCGCCCAGTCGGCTAGTCGGCAGACCGCGATACCAGCACTGCATAGGTAATTGTGAAGGCCGCTGAACTGGCGGTTTGCCTCCATGCCAGCCTTCCCGGCACCTGCACGACGAAAACCCAGGCCGCCACCACCACGTGGCCAGAGCTAACTACGGTCGATCGCCTGGCGGGACTGGAAAACGCCCAGACCTGGTGGATCTGGCCAATCGCGCCACGACTTATCAGCCGTCATCACCCACTTCGAGTCGGCAGTCGCTCCGCGAGCATTCAGGGCACCGTCAACGTGCTCACCTGCGTTACGGACAGGGTCATGCATCATTGGCTGGCCCGCGGGCTGCCTGGGCCGTTCAGAAGGGCGGTTCGCTGTGAACGCGCTGCCTGGGCGCTGCCGGCCTGCGCTTCGGTCGTTGCTTCAGCGATATCTTGGTCTGTGGAGTGGGTCCAGGACCCGATTGGCCGCCCAGCCGTGTGAGCGCGCGCCGCGGACTGCGCGCGGGCACAGGGTAACGTCGTTCCGGAGATGACGAAGGTGGCGCCGTCATCGTCTTGCCTGGCCGCCAGGCAGGGGCTTGCGTTGGTGTGACCGGTCGGCGGGGGTAGCGCATGTCGCCGCACCAGCCGACCTGGACGGCTGCGTCCGCCAAGGCCAGCACAGTCCGTAGCTGCCAGGCCACGGACTCGGGGGGACAGTCACGCAGTCCCCTGTCTGTCAGGCAGCGGCGTCAGGTCATCGAACTTGCCGATTTGCACGGCCAGGCGGTAGACGAATATTGGTATTGCTCCTCGGGTCACGCGCCGCGGCAGCCGTGGGGCGGTTCTCATCGCGGATCATGCGGCGCAGGCTGGTGCGTGCCGCCGCGAGGTCGGCCTCTAGTTCGGCGATGCGGGCTCGCAGGGCCTGGCTGTCGGTTGCGGACTGGCTGGCCTGGTCGGCGAGTTGCTGGTTGCGGCGGGTCAGCTCGCCGATGCGGGTCGTGAGGTCCTTGGCGCTGATGGCGTCGAGTTGCTGGCCGAGCTGGCGTCGGATGCCATCGCGGAGCTTGTCGCGCTCAGCCCGCAGGTCCCCGATCTCCTGGCGGGCGAGTTCCAGGTCGGTGCGCAGGCTCGCCGCGCTGGGGGCCAGCCCGGCGTGGTAGTCCGTGACGGGCTGGGCGGCCTGGCGCTTGATGGCTGCCTCGATGTGCTCGCGGACGCCTTCGGCGTAGACAAGCCAGGTCGACACCCTAGCGTGACGGGCGACGGCAGCGAACGTGACCGGCTCGCGGCGCTGTTCCATCTCCTGCACGGCGGCCAGCACCCGCTGGCGTTTGGTGAGGCTGTCGCGGCGGCGTGCCTCCCGCAGGACCTGGGGCTGGCCGCCAGCGCGGCTCACTGCTGGTCCCCGCTGTCCGTGGTGAGGACGGTCAGCGGCAGCAGCGCGCGTCCGCCGGCGAGCCGGGCCTTGCGCAGGACGGCGCTGGCCTGCTCGATCTCGGCTCGATCGCCGGCGGGGAGCTCGGCGAGTTTGCGGCGCATGGTCGCCGCGACCGCCTCGTAGGCGGTGATCTCCGTGTCCATGGCGGTGGTCACGAAGCTGGCGGCGTCCATCGCGGTGGCGGTCTCCCGGTCGGCTCGCAGGTCGTTGATGTGCTGCTCGATCGCGGGCAGGTAGGACGGGTCGGGGCGGTAGAAGCCGCAGCCGGCGCACTGGAAGCGGATCGGGCAGGCGTGTCCTCCGGCCTTGACGTTCGACGGCTCGGTGCAGCCGCCGTAGGGTACTGCCACCGACCGCATCTCGTAGGCGGCCGGGGAGCAGGGTGCTGGGGTGCCGCGGCGGTCGATGACGTGAGCGCTGAGCTTGGTGACTGCGTCGCGTTTCCGCTTCAGGGTGATCTTGTAATAGCCCTGCGTTGTGCTGGCCGATCTGTGGTCCATGAGGTCTTTGAGCACGTCGATAGGGGTCCCAGCGTCCGCGTGGCGCTGAGCGTAGGAATGCCGGAACGCATAGGGGAAGATGAGCGCCCGGTTGAACGGCAGGCGGCTGCCGTCCGGGCCGGTGCCTTCGCCGTCCAGCTCGGGGATCGTGTCGGCCCAGTGGCGGATGGCCTCGCTGATGTAGGACGCGGCGAGGTGGTCGAACCCGCTGGTCTCGGTGAGGGCGGGGAACAAGAAGGCGTCCCCGCGTGCCGGGGCGCCGAGCCTGGCGCGGCGGTCCTGCCAGGCGCGGACCGCCCCGGCGGTGGCCTGCGTGATTGGCAGGCGCCGGCGAAGCCTCCTGCCTTTGCGGTTGTGCCATATGAGGCTGACCTCCGTCCCGTCGGTTTCCAGGCAGTCCAGGGGCAGCGCGGCGATTTCCTCGGGGCGGCGGCCGGTGTCGCGCAGCAGGATGTAGATCGTCTGGTACATCGCCTGGACGTCGCCGACGGCCATCACCCGGGTGCCGTAGGCCTCACCGGTGCCGAGGGCGTCCAGGTAGGTGTCGAGCTGGGCTATCACGTGCTCGGGGATTGCCTTGCCGATCTCGTCCTCGTTCGCTTCCTCCAGCCGGATGCGGTGGGAGACCGGGTCACGGGCGAAGCCGCCCGCCAGCTCGCCGAGAAGCCCGGCCCGGCGGCCGAAGTCCAGCAGGGCGAAGAACCGGCCAGCCAGCGCCCGCCGGAACGTCGTGGCGTACGGGGAGCCGTCCAGTTTCATCGCGGCGCGGAACGCGTCGATGATGACGGTCATGTCGGCGAACTGCAGCGCCGAGGCGTCATCGCCGCCTCCGGGCCGCTGGGCCAGCGCCCCGGAGGCGAGCGTGACCGCCCGCAGCGTGCGGCCGAAGGTGTCGCTGCGGGGCCGCTCGATGGCGACCCACTGCCGCAGGAGGTCCCGCAGCCACGGCTGCGGGATCGCCCGCAGGTCAGCGGTGCCGGGATGCTTGCGCCGCCCGGCCCGGCTCAGCGACTTCAGCCCCGCGGCCCGCAGGTCCAGGACGTCTTTGCTGGCGGGGGTGACGCCGGTGAACTCCTCGAACCCGAGCCGGATGGCCCAGCACAGGTGCTCCAGCTTCGTCGCGGGGTTGTGGTGGCTGCTGTTGAGCGGTATCTGGGCGACGCCGCCGTCCAGCAGGGTCGCCACGCCGGACAGCCGCCGGACGATGACCCGCATGCAGTATGGCTCGATTGTCCGCCGGGCCTCGTCGCCGCGCTGCAGGCCGTACAGGAGCTCCCACCGGGCCAGTTCTCCCATCGGGGCCAGCGAGAACTGGTGCGCGGCCAGGTAGGGCGGCTGGCCGGCCGCCCACTGCGACGGGTCGCTGGTGCCGTGCCGGCCGTTGTCCCTGCTCCAGGCCCGCCAGTGGTAGCCGCACAGGCCCCGGGTGTTCAGCGCGGCGCCCTCGCAGCCGCCGACCAGGCACAGCAGCTGGCCGGTGTGCGGCCGGGCGCAGTCCGCGGCCCAGTCCTCCAGGGTCATCCGCGACCGGTAGCGCGCCCACAAGGTGTAATGCGACGAGCACAGGCCCCGGCAGTGCCGGGGGCGGACGCAGCTGACCCCGTCCCGGGTCACGATGCACCCCGCGGTCACCGACGCCGGCCGTGGCTTGACGCGCACGGGCACGTGGGCCGCGGCGAACTCCTCGATGCTCAGGCCGGACCGGCGGTGCTCAAGCGCGCACGGGCGGCACAGGCCCTTGCGTGCGCGGACCGCCAGGTCGCAGGCCGCCGTGCGGCACTTCCACGCCGCGGTCAGCGGGTTGTCCAGGTCCCCGGTGAACAGCCAGGACGCCATGTCCCACTCCCCGGGCCGCCACGCCGGGTCGGCCCGTTCCCGCAGCCAGGCCTGCCACGCCCCGGAATCGAGGCGGAACTCGCCGACCGTGATGGCCGTCGCGGTCGCGGCCGCGGCCGTGACGGCCGTCACCGGCTGTCCTCCCGCGCCCGTGCGACCCGCTCGACCGCCTCGCGCTTGTCCTGGTCGCTGACGTGAATGTAGGGCTGCATCGACGACGCGGAGACATGCCCGAGGAGGTTCTGGGCGACATCCCGGGGCACGCCGCCGCGGATCCAGCCGGTGGCCGCGGAGTGCCGCAGCATGTGCGGGCGCACGGCGAACCCCGCCGCGCGGGCGAGCCGGTCGAACATGTCCTTGGCGTTGTGATAGCTCACCGGCCGGCCCAGCGGCGCCCGGAACAAGTTGACGAACACCATGTCACAACCGGCTGCCTCCGGCACCGTGTCGCGCTCGTGCAGATAGGCGGTATAGAAGGCGACCAGGTCCGGCGTGACCGGGACCGACCGGGGAAACCGGGACTTCGCCAGTGCCCCGTTAGCGTTCTCGCGGCGCCGCCGGACATGCACATGCGGGCCCTCGACCTCACAGCCCAGACTGCGGGAGCTGGCCAGCAGGTGCATGTCCTCCCGGCGCAGTCCCAGCGCTTCCCCGATCCTCATCCCCGTGCATGCAAGCAAGGCGACCAGGAACTTGTCCCGGGCCCGCGAGGCGAGCCGGAGCATCTGGCCGATCTGCTCCGGGGTGAGCGCCTGGTAGCCCTCCTCGGCGACGGCGAACCGGAAAGCGCGCGCCTGGACGGTGCGGAACTGGCCGGACTCACCGGGGTCATATCCCGGCGGAAGATACCTGAGGAATTTCGGCTCCGACAGCACCGACACCGCCCGCTGGCCCACCCACCCGTGGACCGCGCCGAACTTCAGGTACTCGCACACGGTCGTCAGCACCGCGTTCGCCGCAGTCCTCGACCGGTAACGCGGCCCCGCCCCGCCGGCGCGGGACCGCGGCGGCAGCGGCTCGGTCACCAGCCAGTCCTGAAACCGCTTCAGCCCCAGAAACCCCGGGTCAGCCCAGTCCAGGCCCCACTCCGCGCAGCAGCGCAGGTACAACGCGACGCGCCCCGCATAAGCACGCTCGGTATTCGCCGACAGGTCCCGGGCCCGCAACCCTGCCAGGAACGCGGTCGCCTCCGCGTGAAACGCGAAGGTGTCGTCGACAACGACCCATGCCACCGAGCCGTCGGCCGGCGACACAGCCCGCTCCGCGCTGTAGCTCTGCGATGAGCTCACGTCACCGAACGTAACAGAGTTGGCTTCAAACCCTCAGATACTGCTGCGCGGCGTGTCGCGGCCAGCCACAGAACTCACGTAGCTCATGCTCAGAATCACCCTGAGATAACGTCGATGCCTTCGGACAGGCACCGGGCGTTAGTCAGGATGCGGCACGCACCATCGCCGGGATCGTGCTGAAGCCACTCAATGCGCCCATTCCGCTCTAGGGCGTTGAATGTGCCGTCAACGTGCTGGATCGAGCAGGCCAACGGCGACTTACCCCGCTCGTCCAGACCGGCCGCTTCGATATAGTGCGCGCTGATCTCCGCGAACAGGGCGTCGATCTTCTTGCTCGCCTTGATGGTGCCCGCAAAGGCCATCGCACGGCGCATCGGAGCAGCGTCCGGCTCGAAGCTGTGCTCCGTCAGACCACGCTTCGCGAGACCGTTCCAGCAACCCACGATCTTCGCTGCATCGTCCAGCTCCAGCTCATAATTCGCGTCGGAGAGCTGCTGTTGAAAGGTCCGGGCTACCGCCTCTTCGTCGACGGCGAGCACCAGAACCTTGTAGTCCGCGAGGAGTCCCTGCTCGACGGCTTCTCCGAATCCAACTCGGTGGAACTCCGGGCCGTACATCGTCTCGTCATCCATCGAGGCAATAACCGCATCGGCTTGACCCGCCTTCGCCTTCGCCTGGTCGCCGTAGATGCGCGGTGTAGCGGTCATGTAGAGCCGCCTCGTTCCCGCCAGATAGTCGTTGTCATGGACCCGCACGAACGCTGACTCGTCCTCATCGGCCAGGGTCGTGCCGGTGGTCCGGTGCGCCTCGTCGCAGATGATCAGATCGAACTCGCCGCCACGTTCCCTCTGCGCCTGCGCAACCACATCGATGGACTGATAAGTGGAGAACACCACGCTCATGGCCTGGGTGTCGGCAACTGCGTCATTAAGGCGCTCGACGACCAGCTCAATATTCGTGGTGGCTGGGAGCGCGAGATCGACCGAACTGATGTCCTCGGAGGCGTTGGCGTTGGCTCTGCCTCGGGTCGACCTCGGATCGGAGCAAACCGCCTGCACGCGGAGCCTAACCTCGGCGCTGCCGACCCACTCACGGATGGTCTGGCTGAGCAGTGAGATTGAGGGGACCAGGAACAGCACCGAGCCGCCCGCGCCAATTATCTCCTCGGCCAACTGCAGCGAGGTGAACGTCTTGCCGGTGCCGCAGGCCATAATGAGCTTGCCTCTGTCGAACTCAACGAATCCGGTCCTGACCTTGTCAATTGCCAACCGCTGATGCGGCCTCAGGGACTTCTTGCCGGTTAGATGCATGACCTCCGGTACCTCAAGGCTGAAGTGCGCCCAATCGACTGTCGACCAGACGAAGTCGGCCATGCCGATGCGACGAACCGGGATCTGCTGCCCCTTGACGGCGTCCTCGGCGTTCTGGTTCCACTTATCCGTGGTCGAGACGATGATCCGCTCGGCAAAGCCCTCCTTGCCTGACGCAGACATGAAGCTGTCGATATCCGGCTTACCGATCGAAGTCGTCGGCGCATAGAACTTCGCCTGGATCGCTACGAGGTCACCGGTGTTGCAATCCTCGGCGACGAGGTCGATGCCGGTGTCATGCTTGCCGTGGTTGCCAGGCCATTCATTCCACAACCAGACATGGCTGAACTGCTCTGCGTAGACCGGATCAGTGGTCAGGAACGCCTTAACCAGCCGCTCGAACTTGCTGCCCTTGTCGGCCTCGGAGAGCGCCGACATCCGCAGCTCGCCGAGTACGTCGTCGATGGTAACGGTCATGCCACCGATCATGCCGGAAGCCGGTCAAAGAAGGCCAGCGGCTCGCACCATTCGGCTTCGCAAAAGGGTCAATCCAACCGCATCCTCAAGGGCGAGTTCGGGGCTCGCGCGCTGTACACTGCCATGCCTGCCGGCGCGCTGATGCACCTTGGCAGAACGACTCAATCGAGCTGCACGCTCGCGGCATGCTCACTTAACCTCAGTCCACCAGCGCGCGCCGCGGGAGGTCTCTGCCCGTCGTCGCCGAGGGAATTCTCCGGTTCAATGGACGCGCTCAATATAGGTTCACGTAGCGCCTGCCAACCAGCGTCGAATCCGAACTTCAAGTACCTCTTCGAGTGCACCTACCAGTTCAAGCTGCGCTTCCTCTACGGCTTCAACCCGCCGCTGCACGAGGCACTCGGCTACGGAAAGGGCTGCACGACGCTCTCGTAAGCATTCAGGTCCCGGTGGCGCGTGTTTGGCGTGCCGGGGTGGTGTGACTTGCGGCGGGGGTTACGGCGGGTCGGGGATGAGCGGCATCCACGCGTTGCCGGCGAGGGCGTCGCGGATGGCGGTGATGACGCTGATGCGGTGCTTGGCTGCTGTGGAGATGTAGCCGCGGATGGCGTACCGGTCGCGGGTGACTTTCTCGGACCGTCAGCCGGCCGGATATTTTCTGTTGTGTTTTGGCTGGCCGCAGGTCCCGCTCGGCCTGGTTCGAGGTTGGCGGTATCTGGGTGTCGGTGGTGAAGCGGAGCACGTCGTCGCGGCGGTCGCGCAGGCATTCGAGCAGGTCGCGGCATGGGTTCTGCTTGCGGCCCGGGATCCGGGGCACCTGCTTGAGGCCGAGGATGACGCCGTGGCGGAACGCGCGGGTCAGCGGCGCGGCGGTCTGGTCCGCGATGGCGGGCAGGCCCTGGTCGCGGGCGGTGTTCGCGGCGTGGATGAGTCCTTGCAGTGCCTGGGTGATCTGGACGGGCCAGTGCGCCCGGGGGTAGGTCTCGGCGGCGTCGGCCAGGTCGCGGAGCAGATGCTGGGTGCAGAGCTGGTGGATCAGGCCGGGAAACTTGCCGTAATTCTGGTATCGGTCGTGGACCACCACGGTGCCGTCAAGATCGGGCAGGACGAACGCGCTGAAGGTCTCCATGCTCCGGTCGCCGAGGAAGTAATAGGTGAGCAGGTCCGTGCAGGCGACCAGCAGCTGCTTCTTGCGGGTCTTCGGGCCGGGGCCGACGCGGATCGGGGTCTCATCCGCCGACACCACGTGCGCCAGGATGATCAGGCACCGGATCGGCTTGTTCGCCCCGGCGACCGCCGCGCCGGCCCGGGCGATCATGGCGTGCACGAACCCGGGTGACGGCTTCGCGCCGGTCAGGTCCGCGATCAGCTCCGCGCAGCGGTGCACCGGGATGTGATGGGCGGCGATCAGGTACGCGCACCACGCCTGGAGGTTAAGGCCGTAGCTGACCGTCCCGGCGGCGCCGGTCCCGGCCGGCGCGGCGGCCCGGTGGACCCGGCCGCAGGCGCACGCCACTTCGTGCAGGTCGTGCTGGGTCACCGTCGCGGCGGCCAGCGGGATATCGACCTGCTGGCAGGAGGCGGCCACGCCCAGGTCAGCGGCCCGGGCCAGGTCCGCGCCGCAGGCGCATCCGCCTTCGGGGAAGTGCGGGACCTTCTCGTCGGGGTCCGGGCTCCAGGCCAGGTGCGATCCCGGGGCGCCCGGCTGCCCGCCCGGCTTCCGCCCGCCCCGCTCCCGCGCGGCTTAGGCGCCGGCGGCTTGCGGCCGGGCAGGTCATCAGCTGAGGGCGCCATCGAGGAGTTCCCGCTGTTACGGCCCAGCTTCCGCCGCAGGTCCCGGACCTCGGCGGCCAGCGCGACCAGGTCCGCCCGCAGCTCCTCTATCGCCTGCCCCTGCTCCGCGATCACCACATCCCGGGCAGCGCACGAAGCGCAACCCGGGGCAGGAGGCGGCAGAACGGCCATAACCAGCCATCATCACCGCCGGCCCACCGTAATCAAGCCGCCACGCTGGGCCGGCTACCGAAAACATCACCACCCGGCGACACCGCGCCGTGGCACTGAAACCAGGCCATCCCGCCAGCGGCGGCCTGAATGTTTACACGCTCTCGCCGAGGCGCACAAATGCGCACTCGACGGTGATGTTCTCGGGCCTAACGCGGCCGGGGAATTCCTAGACCGCCACCTCCATGTTCCGTACGCCTATCCCGCTCAAGGCAACGCTGCGCACAGCGGCGATAAAGTCCGTCGGACGATACCTCACCGAGCACGCCAGCGACCTTGAGCGCACCATCCACAGCGAAAGCAGATCCAGGTCCACGTCGCGCCTGGAATCACCGCCCACGGGCGAATCGACCCGGTTCGCCGCTCGACACCGACGAGGTCGCCATCGTCGACTTCAAGTCCACAGCCAGAGTCCAGGAGGAGGACGTCACCCGCGATCAGCTCCACGTTTACGCGGTCGCTATCAGGAACTCACGCGCGAGCACCGACCTGATCGAGGTACTCAACCTTATGAGCTGGGCAAGACGATCCCTGAACTGGTCGAGGATACGCTCCTGACCGCTGTTCGTTGCCGGATCAAGGACGCCGGAAATGCTCCGCAAAACAACGATCTGCCCCGGTTGCCAAATGGGATCACAAATGTTCCAAATGCGACCTCGCGGCGCTTTGTCGCGACGTGCCGGTCATCAGAGAAAGGCGCGACGCGACGCCACCGAGCGCTAAAAAGGACGAGGCTCGCACGGAATGTCGGACCCTTGTGGCACCCTTGAATAAAGGACTATGAGCTTCGCTGAGAAGGTTTCACATGACCGAACTGATTCCCGGCGTAGGCGCCGGATCCCTGCTGCACTCGCAGCTATTGGCCGACGACCGCTCGACCCGCATTGGTGCGGTGCACCGCATCGACTACGGCGAGGCGATAGTTCTGACCCACGATAAGTGGAAGTTCGACGCCGGCGGCATCCCGCAGTACTCGTTCCTGCTCGCCACAGCCCAGGACATCAGCACCCCGCAGGTCGACGATGACGAGGTTCTGCTCCTCCGCGTAGAGGGCACTTCTCCCCTGTCGATGGAGAGCGACCTGCACGCCGTGCGTGAAGAGTCGCTGCGCTCGGCCCTGTCGAGCAACGACGATCCGTCTCCATCGGCTGTCCTCGATGTCGGAATGGATCCCTTTACTAGGAACCGAGTCTCGTTCACGGGGCTCAGGTGCAAGATCCTCGGCACCTTCTACGAGGACGATGTCGATGGCAGGAAGGTGCTTGAGTTCGGCGCCGACGTCGACAACTTTTACGCAACCGCCACATACCGCGTCCTCAAGCCCGTCGACGAAGGTCTTTCGACGATCGCGTCCTACCTAAAGCCCACCGGCCGCGAGGAGAATCGGGTGCGCATTGGGGTTGTGAGGTACTCCGCCACCCGACGCCGCGCGAAAGCGTCGAAGCAGGCGGACGCCTCGGTCGAGGTCAACCTCTACGACTTCATCGGCAACAAGACTGCGCTGCTGGGCATGACCCGCATGGGCAAGTCCAACACCGCGAAGACGATCATCGCCCGCACGTTCGTGATCTCTGAGCAGCGGCGCTTCGCCGGTCAGCTGCCTATCGGCCAATTGATCTTCGATCCGCAAGGTGAGTACGCCAACCCGAACTCCCAGGACGGCACGCACATCGCGGCCATTGGTGAGAAGCACGTGCGGATCTTCAAGTTCGGCGCCGACGGCTCGCAGAGCCATGTGCGGCCGCTCGGCATCAACTTCTTCGATCCGGCACAGATCGACGCGGTCCAAGGGTTGATCGCCGACAAGCTGAGATCCGACGGCTCCGCCGGCTATGTTAACGACTTCGCCTCCACTCACTTCGGCGACGTCCCAGGCGATTATGGACAGACCAACCGCGCCCAGCGCGGGCGCCTCCTGCTCTACGGCTGCCTGCTCCGCGCCGACTTTAAACCGCCACAGTACAGCGCCGGAACCACGTTCCAGTATTCGGTGGTCGTTAGCATCGATCAGAAACTCCGACCCAAGATAACTTCCAAACTTCTCCGGGACCCTTTCCGCCAGGCCGGCAAGGCGTGGAGCATCAAGGCTGCGGACATCCGTCCGGTCATTGATGCAGTCCTCGCGTTGCGGGACAGCGGCGACGCCGACGCACAAGACTTCTGCGATGACATTCGCTGGTCGTCCACCGAGCCCATTTATGCCGGAGCAACCGGATCTTCAGGCCGCGTCCGCGGGTGGCGCAACCTGATCGACCTCAAGGATTTCCACAACCCCGACACCCAGCGCGACCCTGCTGAGGAGATCTACACAGAACTAGTCGACGGCCGGATAGTCATTGTTGACCTCCACGTCGGTTCACCGCCCATCACGCGCGCACTAAGCGAGTCGATTACCCGCAGACTACTCGCCAGGCAGACCGAAGTTTTCACCTCTGGAGCCGACGTCAGGCCGCCGGCGATCCAGGTGATGCTAGAAGAGGCCCACAATTTGTTCGCCTCCGACCGGTATAAGGACGACGCGGACGTGTGGGTTAAGCTCGCCAAGGAGGCGAGCAAGCTCAACCTCGGCATGACCTACGCCACCCAGGAGGTCTCCGGGGTCGCGCATCAAGTCAAGGCCAACACCGCCAACTGGGTTGTCGCACATCTTAATAACACGAAGGAACTGGGCGAGCTCGGCAAGTTCTATGACTTCAGCTCGTTCTCCGACTCGATCATTTCCGCTGAGGACCGCGGCTACGTGCGGTTGAAGACGCTTTCGTCGCCCTACATCGTTCCGGTCCAGATCGACCGATACGACGTCGAGCTCGTGAACGAAGCCCGCGTCGCCGCTGGCGATCCGCCGCTCAGCCCGCGCGCCGACGGCGGAGAGTTCTGATGCCTTACGAGACGATCGCCGGCTCGCACGAACTCGCATCACGGCTGGGGCACTCGACGGCCGCCGTTCGCGCAATCGCAGACCAGCGCATCTTTCACGTCCCCGCCGAGGCCTTGCCTGACGCGGAGGCTATCAAGAAGAAGGTTCGGCCTCGCGCCGACTTCGCCGTCCCCTCAGCTGACAAGCGGCTTTCCTCGGCCCTGGCAATCGACGGGTCGTATGTCGTTGAGCGCGTACGGGACGGACTGCCGTCAGTCCTCTACGGGTTCACTCAGGCCGCAGCAGCTTACGTCGACCTCATCATCATGGAGACGCAGAGGGCCGCGCGGTTCGTCGACCCGCATGCGATGCACAAGGCGGTTAACACCGCGCTAGTTACGCTCGACCTTCCCGTGGCAGGTGCCTACACCCGAGAGGATGTCGACATCGCCACCTCGTGGCGGGAGGCCATCGACCAGCTCTTCCGCATAAAGAAAGTCGAGGTTAACCGCCTCAACGAGTCGCTTCTGGACCTCCTATTTCTGGTCCATGGTCGCCCTGGCTTCCCGAAGAACCGGGTTCCGGTCAACTGTCCGACCGAGGACTGCCAGATGGATATCCCCGTCACTGCAGCTGGAGGCGACTGCGACGCGTGCGGCGCCTGGCTGTTCCCGACTGACGTCCTCCGCATCCATGAGGAAGTGAGCGAAGAGGGCTCCAACCAGTCGGCGCTCGGCCGACTCATGTCCGTTGTCGAGCTCCTGGTCCTCGTCGGTCTCACCACGTTGCTCTGGGAGCAGTCCCGGTACGACCTGCTGCCGTCCACCCTGTTCATAGTTGACGGCCCTCTGGCCATGTACGGGCCGCCAGCCAAGCTCCGAGGGCGCGCCCTGGACTACTTCCAGGCGATGGATGCCGCCACACCCGGCGACGGGCCCTACCTCTGCGGGCTTGAGAAGTCCGGTGCGATGGTCGACTTCGCCCGACAGCTCGCACGGCACGACGTGATAGGCGAGGGCGAGATTCTTGTGTGCGACGAAGAGATCATCCAGCGCGTCACCAATTCGGCTAACGCCCGCGCGTATGGCAAGGAAACCTACTGGGGCCGCAAGTTCATCTACCGAGCCCTGGACGGGCGGGTGGTCGTGCCGACCATAATGCCCCCAGTTGGCGCGCCATACGACGCTAACGGCGGCAAACCTGATCCGAAGGACTACCCAACACTCCCAGCCATCCTCGACGTCATCGACCGAACCGGTTCGTCGATGTACCTCGACGGCATTATCCCAGTGGCCGCCGCGCACGGGAAGGCCGCTTTCCCGATCGGGGTCGGCACCGACGTACTTCGACTCGTGGCAACAAGACGTCTCGGCCTTGACGCTTCTGCCAGCTGATTCGAGTTCAGCGGTCCAGGGCCTGAGCCACCGTATTCGAGACAACCATAAGCTCGCTCGCAAGCTCACGCCGATGAGCTGAGTAGTGAAGGTCGAAGTCCGAGGAAATCCGGGCTGCGTACATCGCCTTTATCGGAGCAGCCATATCGTAAGTGAGGATCCAGTTCGACTCGGCAAGCGCGTTGAGCAGGTCCGCGAGGTCCTGATGCTGCTTCTCGTTGAAGGAGTTGAGGTAAAGGAAGCTGCCTTTCTCGTAGTACGGCGGATCCACATACGCGAATACGTTGGGCTTCGGGAGCCAATGGCGAAGACGCGCCAGACCGTCCTGGTGGGTAACGCTAATCTTCGACCGGTGCTCTGCTAGTTGCTCGATGCGGGACCGCAGTGTCTCCTTGTTGTAGCGGGCGTCCAGCTTGTAGGTGCCGGCCTGCTCCAGGCCGCCGATGATCCCGCCGCGCAGCACGCCAGACCGGTTGGTGCGATTGAGATAGAACGTCGCGAACCCCAAGTCTCGACGATCCAGGCCTTCCTCCTCGCGGCGCCGATAGACCTCGCGCTGACGCTTCCATTCGTCGACACTGAGTGGCGTTTTCTCGAGTCTCCGCAGGAAATCCTCGGTCTCATGGATCATTGAGTCCCAGCACGAGTAGATCGATAGGTCGAGGTCATTGATGACGATGCGTCCGACCACGCCTCGATAGAGCAGGTCGAGTCCCGCGCCCGCGCCTCCGGCATAGGGTTCAATGTAGGTGGGCTTCGTCAGCCCGAGTGCACCGATCGCATACTCGAAGAAGTCCGCCAGCGGCGCCTTTCCGCCGGGATAACGAAGCGGACTCCTGTTGGAGCGGCGACGGGCAACGACCTCGATCACTCGCACCCCTGTTGCTTCACTCGACAATGGGACCGTCACAGACAGACTACTGACCATGTCCGACGGTCCGCGCTGACTGGATGAGAGCTGCCTCCTGAACCGTCGATCGGCCTTGTTGATCGCCCAGAATTTAGTGGTGCCACTACGGGCACCATGAACAGCTCAGCCAGCGCAATGTAGGGCGCATCGTAGACGGTGTGCTTGTAGCGCCGTCCCATACGCGTGTTAGCAGGGCAGGGGTGCGACCCCGCTCGATTTCGAGATTGGCCAATCCTGCAGTGCCTGACGCGCCTGCTGGGTGGTCATCCGGTCGGCCACAGTGGCACGGTGCAGATCGACGAGGTGCGGCGCGGTCAGATCTCTCCCCGCAGTAGGGCACTAGCGCCTACGCCCTCCGCGCCGTCATCACCGAGCAGCATCACCAGGCAGAAGCATCGACGACAATTAAAGCTGTCGCGATCTTCCCGCAAGTGCCGCACGACGAACTCGCCAGACAGACTTGCTGCCGCTGCGATGTTCTATCCTGGCCAGCACCATCACCTCCACTCGGCGTCACGTTCCATGCCAGCCCGTGATGTCAGCGCACGACGTGCCCCCCCGCTACCGACCGGATCGGCGCTCACGGGGAGGGTCCGCGACGTGACGGCCTCATCCCGGCTGCCGGATTTGAAACTATCCGCTCCCTCCGTCCGTAACGTCGCCGTGGACGGTCTGGGTGAACTCGTTTCCGCTCACCGTGAGTCTTAGCACGACGTCGATCTGCCAGAGTCCGCCGGTCGGGTTAGCCGTGCTGAGCTCGGCGTCGCCGACCGTCTGACCGTTCACCGTCTGCGGCGTGCTCGTGGTCGCTACGACCGTGCCGCTCGGGTTGACCAGGAAGTAGTTGAACACATTGTCCGGGCTGGCGTCGGCCGTGTGGAAGGTGACGTCAAGGTCGGGCTGCCCGGCTGGGACGTTGATTTCGTAGGTGTTGATCTGCCCGACGCTCCGGGCGCTCGTGCCGATGATCGGCGTCTGGAAGTCGCCGCCGTCGGAGGGGATCAGGGTACGGCGGGCGATCGGCACTGAGTCCGCGGCGCCGTTGCTCGCGGACAGCTGTATCGATTCCGGATGATCGCCCGGCTGGGCAGGCATAACGACGTGCAGCGGCACCGACACGCTGGAGCGGGCCGGAATCGTGACCGGCGCAATGGCAGGCGAGGTGCGATAGTCCTGCCCGGAGACCCGGAACGACATCGGACCGCGGTAGGTGCCGGGGGCGGCGGGCGCGATTTCTACGAAGTCATCGATACCGCCCCACAGGAACTTCGCCGTCCACCGGCCCGGAGTCGGATCGGTGACCTCGGCATGCTGGATGTTCGGCGACCGGCCGACTCGCCCTGGGGTGCCGTCGTCATAGGACTCCTGGACGATCGCGCCCCGCGGGTTGAACAGTACGAACTCCAGCACGTTGCTGTTGGTCGGATCGGGCCAGATCATGTCCGCATCCAGCCGGCTGAGGTGCGGCGGCACCTTGAACGTGATCGCGCTCGCCGCGGTGGCGCCTGCCTCGGGAACCGGCAGGCTGGGGTCGGGTGCGCTGACGTTTTCGGTGACAACCTGGCCGATCCGGAACTCGCGGCCGATCCTGCGGTAGCTGCCGGTCACCCTGGTGGCCTGGGTGCTGGCGTTGTACAGGCTGACGGACTGGTCGATGACCGAATCACCGTTCCCGGTGATGTCCAGCTGGGACGGCGACGCGATCAGGCCGGGCGCGTCGCCCGCACGGTGGGCGTAGGTGGTTCCCGGCATTTGCTGAGCGGCCTTGACCGCGGCGTAGACGTTGAGCAGGCCGGCGCCCTGCTGGTCGGCTGGCGCGTCGATGTTGGTGGCTGTGCCGGTCAGGATGTCCTTGATCATCGCCGGGGTGGGGCTGGCCCCGTTGTGCGTCTGGCGGTAGGCCTGAATCACGTCCGCCGCGGCACCGGCGATGAGTGGTGATGCCTCGCTGGTGCCTGCTGCCGCCTCTATCGGGTAGTTGTCCGGGCAGCCGTTAATGAGAGGGGCGCAGTCCGTTTCTCCGCCGAACCAGTCGGACGCGACCAGGTCAACGACCTTGCCGGTCGGCGCGGTGGCGCCCGAGGACTGCGCTGCCATGTTGTTGCTCACATAGCTGCGGTAGCCGTCGTTCAGCGCCACGATGTGGAGGTTGTCCACCCCGCCGGCCGCGATCACCGCGGGGTCGTCGGCAGCGGTAATCATGGTGCCCTGCGGGCCGCTGTCGCCGGAGGATTCCACGACGGTCACGCCTGCGGCGACGGCAGCGTTGTCAGCCTGGGCCAGGAGCTGGCCCGACCGGCTGCCCGGCAGCGACGTGGTCCCGAAGGACTCGGATATCACGTCCGCGTGAACAGTCGTCACGGCGTTGTCGATCCCGGCGATAACCTGCGACAGCGCCAGGATGGGTGTGTCGATCTGAGACAAGTCGACGAGTGAGGCGTCGGGGGCGTCACCCTTGATGGTGAAGGTGCAGCCTGGCGACACGTTCGAGAACGGCAAGGCCTTGCTGTACTGGTAGACGATAAGGCCCTGCGCGCCGACCGAGGCCGCGTCCTCGAAGGTTTCGTCGTTGCCCTGGTCAGCAGTGTAGTCCGGCGCGTTGATGACGACGTGCGAGCCGTCTGCCCGCTGCAGATCCGGGTCGCCGGCCAGCGCGTTCATCCCTTCGTTGGCGATAATAACTCCCTTGCCCGTGACGATGGAGTTTGCCTCATCCCGCGCGCGGGCGTTGCCGTTGGAGGCGTGGATGTCGGCTACTGCCTCCGGCTCCTGCACCGGTCTCGACGGGCAGTTCGCCGGGATTACGTGAGTCCTGAGCGGCCGGATTGTTGCGGGCGAGCGACGATGACCGGCCGGTCCGCTGCCGCTCGACTTGACATTGGCATGGTCAGCGCCAGCGGCAACCGGCGGAGCTGCCTCGGTGTGCACTTGCGAGACAGCGATCATCGTGTCGGGCACAATTTCGGCCACCGCGGGGTTGTCGCGTAGCGTGGCTACCTCCGCTGCGGGCACCGTCGCCGCGACCGCATCCGGGGCTACGAGCTGGATGACGCCGGTGCCTCCGTGGGACCGGATGGACGCGACGATCCCCGCCTGAACGGCATGTGCCGCAGCGATCCGCTCTTGGGCCCGCGTTCTCAGGTTCATGCCGGCCTGCTGTTGTTTCAGCACCACGATCACCTTGCCGCCAGCAGCAGACCCGTCCAACGCAGGCGCGATGGGTGAGACAGCCGACTGACTATTGACCGCGTTGGCGAGGGTCCCGCCTGAGACGGCCGCTGCGATGGTGAGCGCGAGCGCTGAGCAGACACCGAGCAGTTTGCGGCGCGACAGCGAGCCAGGCAGCACTAGTGGCTTCACCATTCCGTTCCTTCCTCGAGTGACGGCGTGGCGATCTTCTATCCTTAGTTGTGCTAAATAAACATAAATCTAAATCCGCTGGACGAGCCAGCAGGTCCGGCCAGCGCTGGGCGGGACGCAGGAAAAACTGGAGGTTCTGCCAGCCTTCGGCGGCATCGGCGGTGTCGTCATGGCCGCCGCGGAACCAGCGGATGTAACCGGAGATCTCGGCCAGGTCGTACCACAGGCGGTGCAGCGTCAGGGCGTCGGTGTCGATGGCGGTACCGGTCGCGGCGCTGTAGGCGTCCAGCAGGCCGGGGTCGGATTCCGCCAGCGCCCATAGATCACGTTCGGGGGGTGCCAGCAGCGCGGACTCCCAGTCCACGAAGACGAAGCCGGCCGGTGTCTTCAGCACGTTGCCCGCGTTTGGCTCACCGTGGGTGATGACCATCCGGTCGGCTCTGGCGCGGACTCGGCCGGCCAGTTCGCCGAAGGCGGCCAGCAGCGCACGGAGATCGGCGGCGTGACGTGCCAGCAGGTCCCTGCTCCGGGTTCCGTACGGCCCGGCCTGCCACGGTTCGCCCGTGCTGTGCATGGCCGCCAGCAGCGCGGCTCGGCCAGGAGTTTCGAAACTATCGGTCGGTGGCCGGGCCGCTTTCGCGTTGTGCAGCCGGACCAGCAGGGCAATCACGGCCTGCCGGTCGGCGCTTGTCTCGAACTCGCCGTCCTGACCGCTCTGGCAGTCAGCCAGGTACGGATGGACCACGAGCGAGTAGCGGTCGGTCAGCCTGCGCAGCACTAGTCCCCCGGCGTCCGGCAGCGGTGCGACGACGAACTCCAGGCCAGCGTCGCGCCGCAGCGACTGTGCCGACTCGAATGCCTGATTCAGCCGGCCGAACACCGCGCTGGTGGTGTCGGCGTCGTCGCGGAGCTTCTCGCTGAGGTCATCAACAGTGGCGAACAATTTCAGCCCGCCGGGGTCAACGGCCAGCCAGTGATGGCTGCCGAAGCCGACCGCCTGATAGCTCAGCGAAGCCGGCCTGAATCCCCAGCCTTCGAATAGCGCGCCGCTGAGCAAGGCCTCAGGAAGATCCGTTGGCTGGGTGAACACCCGAGCAAACTACAAGGGCCAGCCAGCACCGGCCAACCGCATTTCCGGTGCCGCGTCGGCGACGTAGCCCGTCCCGTAGCCCGTCCGATCAAGATCGCGAAGGATGCAGGGCAGGCAATTTCGGCGACGCCCCTGGGACTACGCCGGATGGGTATGTCGGGGAAGGAGCGCCATGACGGACAACACCGAGACCGCGACACTGGCGGGGGGCTGTTTCCGGGGGATGCAAGAGCACGGGTTAACTTTGTCACAAAAGCCGTAAAACGCCCAGATGAACAACGCTAATCCGTACCAAGTGGCACTCACGACCCTCCTGCGGACGCCACCGAGGTCGCGGGGTTGATGGTGCGATGGTGACGTGGCAGCCGAGGCGTTCGAGGCTGCGGATGTGGTTGCGGGCCTGGCGCCGACCGTCCGGGCGGCATCCGCCCTGCGGGCAAGTGACGGCGAGTTTCCGTGATCATGAAACCGCGGTTACCACGGAATCTGAGCCGCGAAATACGACAGCCAGGCTCCGCGATCATGACCCAAAGCATGATCACGGAAACAAAACCGCGGCGGGCGGACGTTTCTGGGAGGCCGAGGTCGAAGACCAGCGCCACGGGTCATCTTAAGGTCGAAGGTCAGTAGCGGAGCCCGAATATCTCAGCCAGCGCAATGTAGGACGCATCGTAGACGGTGCGATTGTCGCGCAGTTCCCATACGCGTGTTAGCAGGGCAGTATGCGCGACCCGCTCGATTTCGAGATCGGCCAGATCCTGCCGGGCCTGCCGCGCCCGCTGGGTGGTCATCCGGTCGGCCAGAAGGGCACGGCGCAGTACCGAGGCTATCTCCAGATCGACGAGGTGCGGCGCGGCTAGATCCTCTCCTCGCAGTCGGGCACGAGCGTCTGCGCCCTCCGCACCATCATCACCGAGCGCCATCACTAGGAAGGAAGCATCGACGACAATCAATGCTGGTCACGCTCTTCCCGTAGGTGGCTCACGACGAACTCGCCAGACAGACTGCCGCCGCTGCGATGCTCGATCCTGGCCAGCACCTCATCGACGGTCGGGCGCCCGGCTGCCCGGTTGTAGTCACAGCTCCACTATGGCGCCATCGCCTCCACTTCGGCGCCGCGCTGCATTGGTGCAGCTATTGAGGCGGGCCGGTGCGATGGCGCTTGCAGGCAGCCGCCCTCACAGGGACAAGGGCCGCGCCTCGTAGATCGATATCTCGGGCGGACCGGCGGCGAGCGCCGAGACCTGCCGCACAAACGCGCCGGAAGCGGGTACGCGGAAGTGTGCCCGCAGCGCGTCAGCGTCGGCCCAGTGCTCAACGAACACCAGCCGCAGCGCATCTTCACAATCGCGGTGAACCGAGTGTGCTAGGCACCCCGGTTCCTCCCGGGAGCGACGCACGTGGGCCAGGCTGAGCCCGAGAACCTGGTCGATGCAGTCCGGCCGCGCCTGAATGCTGCCTGTGACAATGAGCACCGCTGAACGATAGCGCCGCGACGCGGCCAGGGACGGCCCACTGGAGCAGCAAAGCCGGGACGACGTAGTGGCTCTTCAAGATCAACATACGCCATGTGGCACTGGTGTTGGGACGCTCGGGGTAAGGCGCCGATTGCAGAGCATCAAGCCCACGAGGCCGCGGCCATGACGGTGCCGGGCTCAATCAAAGTGGCGACCCGCACAGGTAGGACATACGCGCCTCGCTCGGGTCCGGCGCCAACAACGGATGCGCAGATGAGATCGCCGTCGGCGATGTCACCTCGGAAAAGGTCATCGTGCAACATTTTTGCTGTACTCGCACTCACCAGATTGCCAAATTGTCGGGCATTTGTCGGAGCTTTGCCTGATGGCAGACCGGCCAGCCTGGCAAACTCGTCGACCAGTGCCGGGCTCGCCTGATGAGTGTAGATACGCCGTACCCGGTCGGCATAGCCGGGCATCGCAGTCTGCAGCGCTGCATGGTTAAGCATCATTCCCTTGGTGTAGTAGCGCTTCACCGCAGGACCGTTCATGCCGTAGCAACTCAGCTCGGTTGCTCCGGCGGTGCCGACGGGATGGATGGCGCCACCACCGAGGTAGTGAATCAGCGGGTCGGCGAAGCCCGGCTCCTCGCCGAAGCTGAGGGCGTCCCGCGAGTAAAGAACCAGGCCTTCCGCGCCAGGCTGGCGACAGAACACCAACGCAGCCGCGCCGTCGGAGAATATGCCCGCCGAGGCCCACAGGTTGCGACCCAGTGGATGCATATTGTTTCGACGGTAAAGTGGGTTGAGGCCGCCTTTGAGGTCGCCGGTGACACGGCTCGGCGTATTATAAGTGATTACCAGAACGTTTGACGCGCTCAGCTGAGCTGCAAGGGCCGCTGCGCGGGCTAGACCGGCGCATCCTGCGCCAATCTGAATCGGAATCACCTCATCTGGCAAACTCAATTCACGAGCCAGTCGAAAGGCATCCTGATCAAGCATTATTTCGTAAGGTGAGCAGGTTACCACGATCATTGTGTCGATCTCTTCCGGCTCAATGTTAGCTGACAGCAACGCGTCGCGCGCCAGCGAGGTTATTCGGCTCAGATCGGCGAAAAGCTCGGGATCCCAGCTCTTGCCCGAAATCCCGAGAACGCGCTCGACCAGCGCGCCGGACATCACCCCCATTCCGCTCCGCTGCGGTATCTGAGCCGCGTCGGCCCATTCCTCGATGGTCAGCACACGGCCTATTAGCGTGCTCAGCCCGGCTATCGCGTAGGGCAGCATTTTCGCTTTGCGATAGTTCACTTTCCAGCCACCTTCCAATGAGGACGAGTCCGTCCGTATGAGCCGCGCACCCGCGAACGCGGCGACGCGTGCCGATCCCCGTTGAGGCAGGTCTCGGGTGCCCGCGCCGGCACCTCGACTGGGGCTTGACTGGCGTCAACAGGAGTGTCATCGTCGCGTCTACCCACGTCTATGGTGGAAACCTGGATAGTGGAGGAGGCCAGATGCGCAACGGCACGCCACATCCGTCTCGGCAGCTACACAAGACAATCCGGATTCTTCGCAGTATAAGTCACCAGTCAGAGATGCTAGACGTCGCGCTACCTGCCGTCCGCTCCCTGATCGGTGCCGATGTAGCAAGCTCCGTCGCAGTGGGACCAGCCAATGCCGTGGGCAGACCCGTGTTCGAGCCCGCGGACGCGATGCGTCGGGCTGATCTCAAGGCCTACGCCTCGTTTCGCCATCAGCAGCCGCTGATCGGTGACTACCGCAGGCACGGGGCTCCGGCGCCTGTGCGCACCACGGATGTAATCTCCGTGCGCGAATTCGTGCAGCTGGATCTTTACGAGCACTTCTATCAGCCACTTGGAATCAAATATCAACTCGCTGTAGGTGTGCCAGAAAACGAAGGCTGGACAGTCGGTTACACGTTGAGCAGGACATCTTCCAATTTTGACGGCAAGAGCATTGAGATGATGGCGCTGCTTCAGGTATCCCTAGCCAGTGCGCATCACAACGTCGCGATGGAATCCTTGCGCCGCCAGTTCGAAATTTCTTCGCTAATGCTGCGGGCCGATGAATCTGATCGCCTCTTCTGCCTCATCGTGATTGACGCCCGCGGTCGCGTCAACTTCGCGACCGGACCTCTGTTGTACCAGGTTGAGGCGAAGTTCGGCAAGATCGTGGCCGGGGCTCTTGCTCCGGTACGGCTCGCAAAAATCTTGACCGCATCCCGCGTCTCATTCCGACTGCTAATTGAAATTGGCGACCATAATACCGCTGATGTTCTTTACTGCCCGAACCCCGGTGATGGCGGATCTTTGCTATTCGAGCTCCGCGATCGTGCCGATCTCCGTTCTCGATTCGGCCTGACGGCGGGCGAATACCGGACGCTAGCCAATATAGTGCATTACGAGACGAATGAGCGTGTGGCCCAGGTCGAGGGTGTCTCCATACCAACTATTGAGAAACGAGTAAGCTCCATAATTCACAAGATGCGGGTCGAATCAAGGGTAGGCGCAGTACGAGAATATCTTCGCTCAATCAACACCCAATCCGCTGGCTAACAAGTCTCACCGCCCCACGTACGGCCGTCGGATCGCCCGGTTGAACTGCGATCTCCGGCCGCTCCTAGGGTGTACGCATGAGAGGTACAGCACTGGTGCGGCGGCCGAGTTCACGGCTGGCCGAGGGCATTGTCACCCACATTGAGCCCAGCACGGTGGACGTCGGCCTGGCCCGGCAGCAACACGACCGCTACCGAGCCGCGCTGGCCGGTCATGGCTGGCGTGTGCACGAAGTACCTGAGGCGGACGACTGCCCTGACTCGGTGTTCATCGAGGACACCGTCGTCGTTTGTGACGCCACCGCGATCATCACCCGGCCCGGAGCGCCGTCCCGGCGCCCCGAGACCGATGCCGTCGAGGCGACGGCACGAGAACTTGGGCTTACTGTTGCGCGCATTGAGGATCCCGGTACGCTGGACGGCGGCGACGTGCTCCAGATCGGGCAGACGGTGTATGTCGGCCTTGGCGGACGGACCAACGCCGAGGGCATCCGGCAGCTGGGCGACCTGATGACGCCCCTGGGCCGGATCACCGTCGGCGTCCCGCTGACCAAGGTGCTGCACCTCAAGTCGGCGATCACCGCGCTCCCCGACGGCTCGCCGGTCACCTGGGGCGACTTGGTCGGCCGGTCACCGTTTCCCGGCGTACGCGAGGTGCCGGAGGAATCCGGAGCGCACGTGGTGCCCCTGGGCGACGGCGACGTGCTGATCGCCGCCTCCGCCCCGCGCACGGCCGAGCTCATCGCCCGCTGGGGCTACATACCCGTTGTCATCGACATCAGCGAGTACGAGCGGCTCGAGGGCTGCGTCACCTGCCTGAGCGTGCTGATCCCGGGCACCGCCCTCTAGCCAGGAGACGAACGACCCGACCGCGAGCTGGCGACTATGGGGTCGCGGTGTGCGGGTTTGCCTGTGCGGGTGGTCAGGGCGAGCATGGGCTCATGCCGGAAATGCAGTTTGGCGTTGCCTTCCACGGCGCGGGTTCGCAGCAGGAGTTCAGGGAACTGGTGGGCCGTGCCGATGAGAGATGGTGAGCGCCCGGCTGGGGTTGCGTACCTATGTGCTGAACGTCGGATTCTGGAATCCCGCGCTGCTGGCCCGGGAGGTCGCGACGCTCGACGTCCTCTCGCACGGCCGGGCCGAGCTTGGGCTTGGCGCGGGGTACGCGAAAGGTGAGCACGACGAGGCCGGCGTGCCGTTCCCGGCGATCAGCCGGCGGATCGAGGCTCTTGAGGCCACCGTGGCCGAGGTGCGTCGCAGGCTGGCCGACCCCCAGCACCAGCCGCCGCCCGTGCAGCGGCCGGTACCCGTCATGGTCGCCGCGATGTCGTCGGCAGGCCTGGCGGTAGCGGCCAGGCACGCCGACGACCGGGTAGCCGAGGTCCGCGGCCTGGCCGGCGGCCGGCCGTACCGGTCCGACGTCCTGCTCCAGCAAGTGGTGATCGGCAAGAGCCCGGCCCAAGCAGCAGCCGAGATGGCAACGGCCGAGCCGACGCTGACCGAGCAGCAGATCCTTGACAGCCCGTTCCTCCTGCACGCCGCCGACGCCCGCCAGGCAGCCGACGAACTACGTCGCCGCCGCCAGCAGTACGGCTTCGACAGCGTGACCACACACCAGCTCAGCATGGAGGCCCTCGGCCAGGTAATCGCGGCTTACCGCGCCAGCACATGACAGCACGCGACATGCCCATCGTCGACGTGGCCGCCGAGGCCTCGCAACCGGGAAGGTGCGGTGGCCTTTGCGCTATGCGAGCGTTGTGACGCGGCCAGCAGCTAGCCGTCGCTGATCCGCACGCACGGAAATAACAGGCAAAGGAATAGCGGAAATGACGGAATCCTCGCTCGCGCTGGACCAGGAATCGACTCAGTACCCGCTGTCTTTCACCCAGGAATGGTTCATCACCCTGGATCAGGGTGATGAAGGCGGCACGTTCGGCCCCCGATTCATGACGGTCAGCGCGATCCGCGTAACCGGCCACGTGGACCTCGCTATCCTCCAGGGTTCGCTCGACGACGTCGTCGCCCGCCATGAGCTGCTCCGCACGCTAGTGGTCAGGGACGCTGATCCGCCGTATCAGATGGTGCTCCCGCCGTGCCAGGTGCCGCTGGAGGTCAGGGACCTGCCGCCGGTCACCGGGAAGTCCAGGGACCTGGTCGTCCAGGAACTGTTCCTCGAGGCTGAGGCGGGCTCGATCAGCGCCCGCGAGGTACCGCTGATGAAAATGCTGCTGTGCAGGTTCGATGACCGCGACAGCGTCCTGTTCCTTACTGTGCACCACTCGGTATCGGATGGCTGGTCGATTGGGGTCATCTTCCGTGACCTCGGCGCCTTCTACTCGGCCCGGCGCACGGGCATCGCGGCGGTGCTGCCGCCGATGCGGCAATACCACGAGTACGCGGCCTGGCAGCGGGCCAATGCCACCAGCACAGCCGACGACGGCGCGCCGGCCTACTGGCAGCACAAGCTTGACGGCGCGCGTGAATTCACGATGCCGAATGACCACGGGCACCCCGACAGCTATTCCAGGCCCTACAGCCAGCACGTCCACGAAATTGAGCCGGAACTCATGACTGCTGCTTCCGCTCTTGCCACGGCTACCCGCAGCACCTTGTTCACGGTCATGCTCTCGGCCTTCTACATCCTGGCTCACGAGATCACCGGCAGCACCGACCTGGCGATCCGGGCATTCACCGCCGGCCGGGACGAGCTGCAGTTCCACAACACTATGGGCCTATTCCTCAACTGCGTGCCCTTCCGCACCGACATCGCTGACTGCACGAGCTTCCGCGATATCGTCATGGCCACGAGGGAGACTTTCGTTGACGCTATGTCGCACGAGCTCCCAGTCAACGTGATCGAGCAGAATTTCCCCGGCTTCGTAAAGTCACGCGAGGACCGGCGGACATCACAGTTCATCATCGCCAATGAGGTGGGGCACGCCCTCGACGATGTCACCTTCCCCATCGCCGAGGGTGCCCATTGGGCAGCCAATCGGATGTCGCAGGGGTCAGAGGTGCACGACATCCCGAGCGGCATGGTGTGGAATCTGTCCGCGCAACCGTCCGGCGAGCTATCCGGCGGCGTACTGTTCAACCTTGACGAATTCGATGAGAGCACCGTGGCGGGCTGGGCCGTCGGCCTGCGGCGGATCCTGGTCGGCGGCGTCCGCGAGCCTGACCGGGACTGGGGGCTGCTCAGGCACCCCAGCCCGGCTTAGTGGGTTCAGGCGCGACCGGTGCCGGTGGCCAGGGGTGCGGGCCAGGCGGTGGGGTCGGCCGGGTCGGACGGAGCGGTGCGGCAGATGACGTAATGGCGCGGGGTGATAGCCGTACGGGTGGCGCGCGAGGACGGCCATGCAGCGGGCGTGGGCCTGTTCCGGCGTGCGGACGGCGTCGGTGGCGGCCAGGTAGGCGACCAGCGGGCGGCCGCCGGCCGAAGCGAAGACGTGGGCCACGGCGGGCGCGACGGCGTCGTCCACCAGGCGCTGCACGTCGGCTACGTCGACCCAGCAGTGGTCGACCAGTATCCGGTCCGGGGTGCCGGCGAGGGGTTCCAGCCCGATGAGTTCGGGCATCCGGCCGCCGGCCACGTCACCGTGCGCGGCGGCCACCAGCAGGCGTTCGACGGCCAGCAGCACCGACTCCAGTTCGGCCCGCGGCACCAGGCCGGTGTCACCGCTCCACACGTCCAGCCGCAGGCAGCCATCGATCTGGTTGAGGCGGAACTGGATCGGCGTTCCGCTGACTGGCAGCGGGCGCCACCGCAGCTCGGTCCGGGCGAGCGCGACGTCGATCTCCTCGGGCTGGAACCCGACGCCCGCGGTGAGTCCGGACCACGACTCAGGGACGAGGCTGTTGAACAACGGGTCGGTGGTCAAGCGCAGGCCCCGTTCGTGCTCGATCAGCTCGTCGCATGGCGTCCAGCTTGACCGCGTCGTACCTGGCCGTGCCGGCTCGCCTCCACCACCGTGGTCCAGGTGTGGCCGGCCAGCTCGTCGAAACTTCTCCCGCCGATCTCGACGGTGGCGATGGAGATCTGGGCCAGGGAGCCGACGTAGTTCACCAGGTGGCGCTCGAAACGGTTGCCGGACGACATGGGGAACACCAGCTCCCGATAGTTGGCGCGGCGGGCGACCACGGCGCAGATGGCCGCGAGCACGATGCTGGACCGGCTGGTCCGGGTGCGCGCCGCCACCCGCCGCACGGCCATCGCGGCGGCCACCGACGACAGCTCCACCGCCAGCGACTCGCCGCTGGTCCGGGCGCCCGGCAACGCGTACAGGCAGCGGGGCATCCGCCGCGACTGCTCCCGCAGGTAGTCCAGTGCCGCGTCGGCCCTGCGCCGCTCGGCCGGCGTCGCCTCCAGCTCGGCCTGGTCCAGCGGCTGGTGGCCGGGCTGGCCGGCCTGCCGTCGCGCGGGATCGCCGAGCAGGCCGGCGAAGTCGCGCTTGAGGATCTCGATCGCGTCGTTGTCCACCGCCAGGTGCGAGAACCGCGGCGGCGCACGCGATGACCCGATCGCCCGCGCCGGGAGCGATGGCCACCGCCACGCGCACCGGACGCCGTCCCGGATCGGGTGACTCGCGCAGCCACTGGACGAGCGCCTCGGCCACCGCGGGGCGGTCCTGCGGTCCCCACTGTCCCTCGCCGAGCGAGCAGACCTCCAGCAGCTGGACGCCGGCCGCCGCGACCCGCTGGCGCGGCTGCTCGCCGGGCACGTAGGTGGTGCGCAGGCTCTCGTGCCGCGCGATCAGCACCGCGATCGCCTCGGCCACGTCATCGACGGACACCACCGCCGGCACCGGGAGTTCGACGCACAGGATCGCGTAGATGTGGTCGGGGGCCTGTGTCAGCCAGTTGTAGATGTCGAGCTGGCCCAAGGTGAGCGGTCCCTCGCCGGCCCGCTCCCCGGTGAACTCGACCGGGATCGACCGCATCGGGGTCAGCCGCAGGCGGCGTCGGCGGCGCTGACCGGGTTCGGTGTCGGTGCTCATCGCTGGTCAGCCGAGCAGCTCGCGGATCGCGCCGGCCAGCCGCCCGTCCGGGCCGCACTCGTGTGTCCGCTGGACAGCGGTCGCCGACAGGGCCATTGTCGGCGGCAGGCCGAAGACGTCGATCGGCTCGGTGTACGGCGATGGTCGCCAGTCGCGCATGGCGTCCTGGTTGGCCCGCCACACACGCAGCGAGCGGGTGACGAACTCGGGTGCCACGTCCCGCGGTACCAGGTCGCGCTCCTGCCAGCTCGCCAGGATCCGCAGCAGGTCCGGTTGCCGAGGGGGCTGCTTCGACCAGGACTCGGTGCCGGTGTCCGGTGGTTCCAGCAGTTCGGTGTCGATCGCGGCCAGGAGCCGCACGTCGTCGAGCCGGGCGGCCATCTCGTAGGCTATCGCCGCGCCGATGGCACAGCCACCGAGCAGATAGGGACCGGTGGGGCGTACCGCCCGGACCGCATCGACGTAGGCAGCGGCCATCGCCGGCACCGTGCGGCGGGGTTCCGCCTCGGAGTAGAGGCCGGCCGCCTGGATGCCGGACACAGCGAACTCCTCGCCCAGCGCATGGGCGAGCCGGGCAGTACGGGCCGACCTGCCCGTTGTCAGGGTGGACCAGGAACAGCGGAGGACGGGTGCCGTCGCCGTCCTGGATCGCGACGAGCGGGCCGGACAGCCGCTCGGCATGGTCGCGCAGCAGGGTGGCCAGGCGTTCCACGGTCGGATGCTCGGTCAGCACGTTCAGCGGGAGCTGGACGCCGAACTCCACCAAGACGGCGTCGATCACCCTGGCGGCGTCCAGCGAGTTGCCGCCGACGCCGAAGAAGTTCTCCCGGATGCCGACGGCGAAGCCGAGGATGTGCTGCCACTGCCGGGCCAGCCAGATCTCCACCGGGTCCCTGGGGCGCTGGTAGCCGTTGTCGATCGTCTCGTCGAGGGCAGGGTTCATGGCGGGGTCGCACCGTTCTCGTGGTGGGGGGCCAGCCGCCAGCGTTGGATCTTGCCGGCCGCGGACCGGGGGACCTGGTCGACGAACGTGAAGTGCTTCGGGATCTTGTAGCCGGCCAGCCGTCGTCCGCAGTGCGCGGCGAGTTCGGCCGTGCGCACGCTCGCGCCGGGGTGCAGTACGACGTGCGCGCCGACCACGGACCCGAGCGTCCGGTGCGGCACGGCCACGGCGGCCGCGTCGATGACCGCGGGGTGGTCCCGCAGCGCCGCCTCGACTTCGTCCGGGTCGACCTTCTCGCCGCCCACGTTGATGATGTCGTGGTCGCGCGGTTCGAGGTAGAGATAGCCGTCCCGGTCCAGCCGGCCGTGGTCGCCGACCGTGGCGAACCCGTCCAGGGTGGTGCGGATGGCCTGGTCGTTGACGTAGTCGGAGCGGCCGGCCCGCTGCGGGGTCCTCATGAACACAGTGCCGGTCGTGCCGGGCGGGACCGCGTTGCCGGCGTCATCCGGTGATGCGGATCTGGGTGAGGAAGCCGCGACCGACCGTGCCGGGCCGGGCCAGCCACTCGTCGCCGCGGACCAGCGTCACGCCGATCCCCTCGGTCGCGCCGTACAGTTCGTAGACCCGTTCCGGGCCGAGCAGGTCGATCCAGCCGCGTTTGGTGTCCGCGTCGCAGCGGGACGCGGTGTGCAGCATAGCCCGCAGGCTGGCGAAGCCCGCCGGGCCAGGTCCGGCTGTCGCAGGATCTCCCGCATGTGCGCCGGAGTCAGCTGCAGCCACTCGATGGCGTACCGCCGCACCAGCTCGACCGTCCATTGTGGTGCGAAGAACGGCTGCAGGACGACGGTGTTGCTGTCCAGCAGGGCGTCGAGGAACGCGGTGAACGGAGCGGCATGGTACAGCGGCCCGACGATGAGCTGCCGCTGCTCGGTGCGCCAGCCGGTCTGCCGGATCACCACGGACGGCGTCCGGACCGGGTCGTAGCGCAGTGGTCCCGGCCGGGCGGAGATCTTCGGAATGCCCGTGCTCGCGCCGGTTGCCAGCAGGTAGGTAACGGCGCTGCCGCCGGCCGACGGCCGGTTTCCGGCGGGCAAGTCGATCCATTGCGGCGCGGAGCTGAGCGTCCATCATGTAGCCGTGCTCGAATCGCCGGCCCAGCAGGCGCAGCAGGGCGTCCCGCTCGGCCGGCGGGGTGCCCGGGTTCAGCGGGAAGACCGGCACCTCGGCCGTGAGCGCCGCCGCGATGCCGATGGCCGCGGGCAGGGTATTGCCGGCCAGCACGACGGCACACGTCTGCGTGCTCCGGTCCAGCACCGCGCGCAGTGCACCGGCCGCGTCCGCGACCCGGTCGGCGAACTCCCGCCAGGACAGGACCTGCTCGGCCAGGTCGCTGTCGAAACCGACGAGGGCCGTCCGGTCCGGCTCTGGCACGAGCGATGTCGGCGATCCGCCGGCGCACGGAAAGGGCCATCGTTACCGCAGGATCTCCGCCAGCCGGCGGACACTGGCCGCGCTCATGAACTCGTAGACGTCCAGCGACCGGCCGAACTCCGTCTCGATGGCAGCGATGATGCCCAGGGCCGACAGCGAGTCGCCGCCCAGTTCCAGGAAGTCGTCGTTCACGCCGACGGACCGCATGTCCATCTGCGCCGACCAGATCGCCGCCACCTGGCGTTCCACGTCATCGCGCGGATCCTCGAACAGGGTGCAACGGCCCTGCGCCACGGCCGACGCGAGGCTTTCGACGTCCAGCACGCCGTCCGTCATCGGCATCTGCTCCACGATCACCACGCCGGCCAGTCCGCTGTCCTCGCCCAGCTCTCGCCGCACGTGGTTGCGCAGGATCGGCCCGCTCACGTACCCGCTCAGCTCGGCGGCCGCGATGGCCACGTCCCGACCGTCGTGGCGCACGATCGCGGTTTCGGCTCGGCGGACACCGGGATGCGCGGACAGTACCTCGGATATTTCAGGCAGGGTCACCACGGATGCTCTCCTGTCAGCAGATCGGCGACGAGCATGTGCACGTGGGGGGCGCGCAACAGGTCAGCGTGGCCGATGTCGAGCGCGATGGTTCGCGCGCCCTTCCACCGGCGGCTCGTAGCCGGCCGAGGACAGGAACAGCGGGGTCGTCGTGCGCATGTCGAACCCGCCCTCGCTCGCCAGCAGCAGATAGTCCATGTAGGCGGTGAACGCGTCGGTGAGTTCCTGGCGGAGGAACTCGTGCACGGACAGCCGGCCGACGATCGCGCGAATCAACCGGTCGTACCGGTCGGTCAGGGCCGCCGCGATCCGCGGCAGGTCGTCCGGGTACGTCTCCACCAGTTGCTTCGATAGGCCGTGCGCGTCCGCCAGTTCGTCCGCGGTCAGATGCTTGGCGTTAGACTCCAGCGCCGACGCGAACTGGCTGGCCAGCGAGCCACCGGTGGTAGACACGGCGTCGAAGAGCACGACCATGGGTGGCGGCCCGGTCGCGGCGATCGCGTCGGCGAGACGGGTGGCCATCGCGGAACCAGCGCAGTATCCGAGCACAGCGCGCACCGGGCGGCCGGTTGCCAGGAGCTCATCCGCCCAGCGGTTGACGCATGCCGCCAACGGGCTGCCACCGGCCTGCCTGACGTGGAGGAAACAGGCGTCGACCGGCACCCCGGCGGCCAGCTCCGCGAAGCCCGCCGCCGCGCGCCCTCCGGGAAAGTCCAGGCAGGGGACGAGATCAGATCCCCGGTCGGACAGTTGCCGCCAGCTCGTCAGCTCCATCAACCGGGCCTCCCGCGCGAATCCAGGAGCGTCGCCAATGTCTGGTAGTCGACCTTTCCGCCGGGTGTCAGGGGGAGACGGTCGACGTGCCGGAAGACCACGTGCCGGCTCGGTACCCCGAGCGAGTCGACCAGCTGCCGGCGCTGCTGTTCATGCACGGCCGCGTCGCCCGCGCCGACTAGGTGCACCACGTCGTCGGTGCCGCAGATCACCGCGGCGGGGTGGTCCGGACGGTCTACCACGCGCTCTAGGTCGTCCAGGCTTGTGCGGACGCCGAGCACCTTGACGATCCGCTTGGTCCGGCCAGTCAGGTACAGGTAGCCCTCGCGCAGGTACCCGAGATCGCCGGTGTCCAAGACGTCCGTCTCGGCGCCGCGGCACAGGTCCGCGCGGCGGGTCGCGTAGCCGAGCATGACGCCGGGGCCACGGTAATGGACCGCGCCCTCACCGGGCACGGCCCGCGCGTGGACCGGCGCTGGCCGGATCGTGATAGTGCCGCCCGGCACCGCGGTGCCGACCGATCCCAGGCGGCGCGGCAGGTCGGCCGGGTCCAGGCGAGCGATCCGGGAGGTCGCCTCAGTTTGGCCATACATCACGAAGAACCGGCCGTCTCGCTCGTCCATCATTCGTACCAGCCGCATGGTCAAGTCCTCGCCCAACCGCGCGCCCGACTGGGTCATGGTGCGGATCTTGCTGCGGCCCAGCAGGCTGACGTGCGCCGGGCCGAACGCCGCATAGGTGGTCGGCACCGCGGCGAACGACGTGGCACCCGAGCGGACCAGGTGGTCCCACGTCGCCAATGACAGCGGCGACCGGTCGCCCAGCACGATGCCCGCGCCCGCCAGCAGGTGGGTGTTCAGCACGGACAATCCGTAGGCGTGCGTAACCGGCAGCGTGGTCGGGGCGCGTTCGGCCGCGGTGATGCCCAGCGCGCGGATGACAGCGGCGGTGTTGCCGACCAGCCCGGAATACGACAGCCGTACCGTCTTGGGGCTGCCGGTCGAGCCCGACGTGCCGAGCAGCAATGCCAGGTCGAGGTAAATCTCACCGGCCGGCTGACTGTTTCGCTGGAAGACGGCTGTACCAGCGATCGGTTCCGCGGCCGGACGGTAGCCGAGATCGGCCAGCCCGGTCCCCGAGCCGGGCGCCGGAACGACAAACTCGGGCTGGTAGGCCGAGAGAATCTCAGTCGAGGCGGGCAGAAACGCGACGGCGTGCCCTAGGCGCAGCGCGGCGAGGTAGGCCAGCAGCGTGGGCAGATCGCGGTCTCCCGCACACAGCACCAGTGCCTTGCTGTCATGGCGCAGAACCCGCTCGGATTCGCTGACCAATTCGGCCAGCTCACCGTAGGACAGTACGGTCTTATCTTCGAGGTGTACCGCCGGGAAAGTCGGCTGCGCGTTGTCGTGGGTTACGAGATCTAGCGTCGCCAGCGCCATAGACACCATGTCGATCTGGCCCGCTCTTTCACTTTCGAAACGGCGGGTCTGGTGATACCGCGGCGCACCCGGTACCCGCACAGGTCGTCGGTGACCGTGGGTGTGAGCTCGGCCAAGCTGCACTGTCTTCGCTGACCCTGCTGTCGAGACAAACATACGCAGACGGCCGCTGACGGCCCTCTCCGAGATTGCGAACCCGGCCTCAGCGCCGCAACGCAGGGTAAGCATTCGGGCCCATGGGCCACGTACGTTCGGGATTAGTCAGGCGGCAGATCGCTCACGGAGACAGGTACCCGTTCTTCGGACCCGAGGAGGCAAAGTGAGCACGGCGACGGCACAGCGCGTCACCGCGGCGTTCCGGTCCGGGCCGCTGGCGGTGCGGAGCTTCCGGCTGCTGGCCGGCGGGCAGTTCGCCTCGACCATCGGTGACTACTGCTACGCGGTGGCACTGCCCTGGCTCGTGCTGTCCAACCACGGCAGCACCATTCTGCTCGGCACTGTGCTCGCCTGCTACGGCGTACCGCGAACCGTCCTTATCCCGGTTGGCGGCATACTCTCGGATAAGTTCGGACCGCGTACCCTCATGCTGTTCGCTGACGTGCTGCGATGCGTGCTGGTGGGCGTGCTGACGTTCCTCGCGGCCCGGCACACTGCCTCACTCGTCACGCTCGGCCCCACCGCCGCGATCATCGGAGGGGGCGAGGGACTGTTCTTGCCCGCCTCGTACACGATCATGCCGTCACTGCTGGATGATGCCCGGCTCGCGGCGGGCAACGCGCTGAACTCGACAGCCATCCAGGTCGGATCGCTGATCGGCCCCGCGATCGGCGGGGCGCTGGTCGCCATTACCGGCGCGTCGACCGCGGCCTTCGGGATCGACGCGGTGTCTTTCGCGGCATCGGCGGTGTCGCTGGCACTGATACCGCGCCGCACTGCGGCCGGATCATTGGCTGCGGGCTCGGCCGAGGCGGCGGACACCGGGCCGGACAGCCCCGCCACCGGGCCAGATGGCCTAGCCGCCGAGCCCCCCGGCAAGCCACTGGGCATGCTGGCCTACATACGGCAGTCGCGGGCGATACAGGTCATCCTGGTGGTCGCCATCGCCGCGAACCTGACCAACGGCGGGCTGGCCCAAGTGGCGCTTCCGGCGCTCGTGCACGCACGCTGGGGCGCCGCCGGCTACGGCGCACTGCTTGCCTGCCTGGCGGGCGGCGCGGTGATCGGAACACTGGCCGCAGCCCGCACCGGCGGGCTGCGAAACCCGGCGATGGTCGCGTCCGCGGCCTTCATCATCGAGGCGGGCGCCATCAGCCTGGTGCCTTATCTAGGCGGCGAGGCGGGCGCCGCGGCCGCCCTGCTGTTCCTCGGCATATGCGAGGGCCTGGGCAACGTGCTCTTCTACACCATGGCCCAGCGGTCGATTCCCAGGGCCATACTCGGCCGCGTCATGAGCGTGATCATGCTGTGCTCTTACGGCACGTTCCCGCTGTCGGTAGCGATCGCCGGCGTGCTCGTCCGCCAAATCGGGACCGTACCCTTCTTCCCGATAGCGGGAGTTTTCCTGGTGGTCGCGATCCTGGGCGGCAACTCCCAGCGCGCATTCCGCGACTTCGGACGTAAGGCGGAACCCAGCGAGCGTGAAAGCCAGCTTGCCTGATGGGCCATGCCGGCCGGGCGTTGCCGCTGTCGATTGCCCGGCCCTCCGTCGCAGCAGTGATCAGCCATGGCCTGCGCGACAGGATCGACACCAGCCAGAAAGACTAGACGCCGCGCACCGATCATGAAGATCCCGTACATACCGGGAACCTATGCGGCGTGAGATTCGAAGCGCACAGAACCGATGTCGTGATCTGGCATTAGCCGCACATCAGCGTCCATGGCCTCGGCCAGGCGACGCAGCAAAGCGACGGTTGGCTCGGTGCCGCCTTCTTCAATGCACTCGATATCGTCGAGGCTCATCCCGGTCCGCAGCGCGATCTCAGCCACCCAGCGCCAGCCAGCCTTCTGCCTCGTCCCCGAGCGCTCCGGCTGGCGCACCCGCCTGCTCAAGGAACGACACAGCCACCGCCTGCCGGTCCGCGCTCACCTGGTTCAGCCAGTCCGCCCACTCGGCAGCCTGGACCTGGGTCAGCCCCAAGCGGGCCGTCAATGTCGATGGCCCGCGCGGGAAGCCGATCAGCGGATACTCGCCCCCGGAACCGGCCGCGAAAGTCGCCTCATCTGTCACGAAATGAATCATGCAGGCCGGATGGCATCCAAGCCAGCACAACATAGTCCCGCGAGGTTGCTGATCTTCGCCGTTCTCCTCGCCGATGCGATATCCCAGGCGAGACAAGCGCCGCGATCGCGTCTCATGCGACTTGAGCCACCGCAGGTCAGCAATCTAGTAATGGCTCGGGTGGATTGAAACCGGACACCGGCTGTCGGGAGAGGGTGCGGCAATCGTGTCCGGTGCCGGCGAATCTGAGCTATCACCATCGTTTCTGAGCTATCGGCGGGTTCTTGCCATCTCAGCTGAGATGTTGATGACGGTGGCGGCCGGTGACAGGTCCGCTGTGGGTACCCGTCCGCTGGGCTAGGAACCCTTGCGCAGGATGGCGGTGTTCCGCGCGAGCTTTTTGACGTCCACCCAGCGGTAGGCCAGGCCCGGTCCCCTGCGGGTGAACGTCACGGTGCCCGCCTCGCAGGCGGGGGTCTGCGGCTCGGTGAACGTGAGCACCGTGGCGGTAGCGCTGGTCAAGGTGATCGCGTTGACACAGTCCTGGTTGACCTCGTGCGCCGTGTGCGCGCCGGCCACCAGCGTGAACGTGATGGGGTCCGGCAGGGTGACGCCGGGTTCGAGGGTCGACGCCAACGTCGCGGTGCCGGTCCAGGTGCCGGCGAACGCCGCCGGGATCGCGGGTCCGGCCAGCTGGGCGGCTGGCGGGCTCCTGGTGGGGCCGGCGCTGGAACTGGCGGGATGGCTGGCGCCCGAGCTGCCCGTGGCCGCGGGGTGACCCGGGAATGATGGCCTGGTCAGGAGCAAAACGCCGCCGATGATCAGGGCGGCCACGACTGCCGCTGCGGCGGCGGCCAGGATCGGACCGCGTCGCGGCCGCCCGGATGCCCGGCCCTGCACGGTTTGCCCGGACCGAAGATCCGGGGGGAACGTCGGCCCGGCGGTCGCCAGCGCCGGGCCGGCGGCGGCTGGCATTGCTGCCGGATACGCCGGATACGCAGGGCTCGCAGGCGGTGCCGCAGAGCGGTCCGCTGACGGATCGACGAGGCGCAGGAGCAGGTCGCGCGCTACGGGACGCCCGCTCGGGTCCTTGTCCAGGCACTGCCGGACGACCGGCAGCAGCGACGGCGGCACGCCGCTGAGGTCCGGGTCTTCGCTCATGATGCGCCACATGACGGCTTGCATGCCGCCGGAGCCGAACGGCGACCGGCCCGTGGCAGCGAAGACCATGGTCACCGCCCAGGCGAAGATATCGGCGGCGCTCCCAGGACGCGCGCCCGCCAGCTGTTCGGGGGCCATGAAGCTGGGGGTTCCGATGAAACCGCTGGTGACCGTCCCGGCGTCAACGAGCCGGGCGATGCCGAAGTCCACGACCCGGGGCCCGTCGGGGCCGAGCAGCACGTTGGCCGGCTTGAAGTCACGGTGCACGACCCCAGCGCCGTGAATCGCGGTCAGCGCGGTCGCCGTACCGGCCGCGAGGCGCCGCAACTCGCCCTCGGGCAGCGGCCCGCCGGCCTCCACGCGTTCTTCCAGCGACGGGCCGTCGATGAACTCGCTGACCACGTAGCGCTGGTCGCCTGCCGCCGCCGCCTCGATCACGCGGGCGGTGACAAACGGCTGGACCTGGTGGATCGCGTCGAGTTCACGGCTCAGCCGCTGCAACTCCATACCGTCAGCGCTGGAGCGCAGCACCTTGACCGCGACCCGCTCCTCCCCCGGTCCCGGGCCTCGGCCAAGGTATACCACGCCCTGGCCGCCCTGGCCCAGGCGCGCGACAAGCTCGAAACGGCCCAGGCACATCGGATCGCCAGGCTCAAGCGGCTTGGATGCCATGACCTCTCCGGGATCGCGAGCAAACCTACACTAACGCTGCCGTAGCTGCCGCCGCCCCGCAACGCGGGTCCAGGAACTTCCGCCGGCCTAGGGCACCTTCGGTGCCAGGGTTCTGGCCTGTGCAGGGCCTCGCCGCGTCATACCGCCCCTTGGGCGAGAACAGCGGCAGGCAGCCGACACTGTGTCCCTGCTGTTTACCGGCCACGACGGCGTACCGGCCACACGTCTTCCGGCTGTCGGTCCCTCATCGGGGAGGACGCCAGCGGCCACCGGCAGCCAAGCCCGGAAGACCATGGACCGCCCCGGCTTTCGTGGAGGCTGTGACCTCTGGGAAGGTTGGGGCTCATGGTATCGAGGAAGGCATTTCCTGCTGAGCTGCGGGAACGGGCCGTGAAGATGGTCCTGGAATTGCGTGCGGAATCTGGTGGCGGGCGAGGTGCGGTCGCAGAGGTCGGCCGTCAGCTGGGCATTAATCCTGAGACGCTCCGCAACTGGGTGAGCCAGGCCGAGGTCGATTCCGGGAACCGGCCGGGCACGACGACGGAGGACCGGAAGAAGATCGCGGAGCTGGAGCGCGAGGTGCGGGAGCTGCGCCGGGCTAATGAGATATTGAAGGCGGCGAGCGCTTATTTCGCCAGGGAACTCGACCCCAGGTATCCGCGCTAGTCGAGTTCATCGATTCACACCGAGACCGGTTCGGAGTCGAGCCGGCCTGCGCGGTGCTGGAAGTCCCGTCGTCCACTTATTACGCGGCGAAGAAACGTGCGTGCTCGGTATCCGCGCGCCAGGAAAGGGATGAGTATCTGAAGAAAGAGATCATGCGGGTATGGCAGGACCGGAAGAAAGGCCGCCGGGTATACGGTGCGCGGAAGGTGTGGCTCCAGCTGCACCGCGAGGGGATTACGGTCGCGCGGTGCACGGTGGAGCGGCTGATGCGCGAGCTGGGCATCGCCGGCGCGTTGGCCAGGCGGAAGAAGCCGCGCACGACGGTGCCCGGCCCGGTCTCGGCGCGTCCGGCTGACCTGCTCGAACGCGATTTCACTGCGATGGCTCCGGGCCGGAAGTGGGTAGCTGATATCACCTACGTGGAAATTACGGGTGGTTTGCTTATACCTCGTTCGTCACTGACCTGTATTCCCGCCGGATTGTGGGGTGGCAGGTATCGGATACTTTGCGCGCCGAACTGGCGCTTGATGCGCTGGAGATGGCGATCTGGCAGGCCGGGAACAATATCGGCGACCAGCTTATTCATCATTCGGACCGCGGTGTCCAGTACACCTCGATCCGTTACTCTGACCGGCTGGGCGAGGTCGGCGCGGCTCGCTCGGTCGGCAGCAAGGGCGATTCTTATGATAACGCAGCGGCCGAGTCGGTGAACAGTCTTTACAAGAAAGAACTCATCGAAAGAGAGGGACCCTGGCATAATGTGAGGGATGTTGCGCTGGCCACCATGGAATGGGTGTCGTGGTACAACAGTCACCGGCTCCATTCTGCATGCGGCAACATTCCCCCTAAAGAATACGAGGAAAACTATTACCTGCTTCCGGGATCCCTGGTAGCATAATCAACATCCGGCAAGAAAAGGCCTCCAAAATTGCCGGGGCAGCTCACCCGGTCCATTCGGATTCATACAACCGGACGCCAACGTACACGACCTGCGCGAAGATCCGGCACAAGCTCAAAACCACGACTTCCCAGGAGCCCACATGCCAGCGAACACTCGCGTAATTCTCATCGCGCTCATGCTCGCAATTGCCATGCTCATAGCCGCCATAGCCGAAAGCCGGGCGGCAGTGACACCGAGACCAAGGCCCAGCCGGTTGCCCTGTCCAGTTCGCCAGTCAAATTCATCACCGCTGGTGACGCGCGCCCTCGTGAGCAAGATCTCGTGGCACAGGACAGGAAATCTCCGTGCCCGGCCACGTCCGGCATTGTCCGAGGAGAAAGCCGCCGAACTGGCCGCCCGGTTCGCCGACTGGGCGTGGGATGACCTGGCCCGCGCCGCTGACCCGGCCCTGACCTACGACGAGAAGTTCAACAGCCTGATACTGCGCAGCTACGACATTGCCCAGTTCAGCGGCCAGGTTCACCTGTGAGGGGGTGGCTTCGGCAGGCTGATGAGGATGTCGAGTCCGAGGTGCTCCTTGCATAGGAACTTGATCTCTTCGCATTCCATGATCTGCATGCGGCCATGGCGTGCGGCGAAGGCGTGACCATCTTTGGTGACCCAGGAGGTGGTCACCATTATTCCTTTTGTGGCGTGCTTGTCCTCCATGACCCCGGCGAGCGCGCGGACCGGCTCGACTCCCACGGCGCTGCGGTAGCGCTTGGCCTGGATGATGCAGAGCCCTCCGAACACTGGATCCTCATTAACGGCCACCGCGTCGACCCCGTCGTCTTTGGACGCCTGGGTGTTCCACGATTTCATTCCCATGGCCTCGAAAAGCTGGCGAACGAGATGCTCGAACTCGGTTGGCGTCATATCCAGCAGGTCAGGTCGGCTGTCAAGGCCGGCCACAGCGTCCATGCCCTCAACGAACTTGTACTGGGACAGCAGAGTCTCGAAGTCAACTACCGGGCGTACGGCCTCGAGATCGTACGGATGCGGCGAGACGAGGGCGTTGAGCTTGCGCAGGCAGGCGACCGGATCGAGATCTGCTAGCACGAAGGATGCGAAGAGCTCACGGTTTGCGCTGACGCTGATCAGGCATGGCCGGATTGGCTGGCCGGTCGCCCTGTCTTTGGTTGAGACGTGGCCGTTGAAGGTCACGACCGCGGCGACGCCAGCTGAGTCAGATGCGAAGACTTCGTGGATGGCGCGGAGAGCTACTTGCGCGATGAGCCGGGCGTACTGAGTCTTGATCTCCTTGACGGGCCGCGCGGCGGCCTCGATGTCGTCGCGAGTCTGCACATACTTGAATTCTTTTTCGGCTGGGATCATCGACTGCGGCGGCAGCTCGTATTCGACGACCACTTCTCTGGGTTCGGGCCGGTAGAGGGCCCGGGTCCGGTGCGGGAATCCCTCCGGGTACCGGGATGCGTCCAGCACGAGAGTGAAGAACTGGGCGACGGCCTCCGGTTCCGACCCGCGGTAGTCTCGCTCGAACTGCTCTACCTGGGCGTTGTGATCGGCAACCGCCTTGGCGGCCTCCGCTGCTCGCTGGTCGTATGCCCGGCGGCGTTCCGCTAGCCGCGTCATGCGGTCAGCCTCCGCAGCGCGATGACGGGCGAGTTGGCCCTCATAAACCTTGCGTGCGGCGGCCTGCTCTCGCTCAAACCGCGCAGTCCCGCCGAGCATCCTGCCGAATGCCCCAGGCGGTTGCGGAGCGAATTGGTCCCATCGCGGCTCGGGAACGGGCGTGCCAAGCTCGCCGGGCGAGAAGTCGGGCAGGCTGACGGTGCGTTTGAACGATGCGAATGACAGTCCCGGCGGCAGTCCGGTTCCGGCAACCAGGACCGACTCAAGCTGAGCAACGCGAGCGCGCACGTCCGACGTCATCCCTGCGGCTTCCGCCTTGCGATCCGCGATGTACAGCTGCTTGCGTTCTCGCTCGCTCGCCGCCGCACGGCGGGCCGCATCGCGCCTCGCCTTATCGCGCTCCCGTGCTGCCCGGACTGCCGCCTGATCCGCTGCGCGGCGCGTTTGCTGCCGCCGACGTTCCTGGCCCGCGAGCTCGCGTTGCAGCTCAGCCCAGATACTCCGTGCCATGGGACCTCCGATGTCCACTACCTGCAATTCAATCTTGCCCATTCCGTGCGCAAATCCGGGCCAGAGCTGGCGCCGGGAATCCTGCCGGCATCGCCGCAGCCCTTATGGAAAACTGTGGCAATATTGATCCACCCTGTGAACCCTTTACGCTGAATCACAGTCAGGTAGTCTTAAAACTCCTTTCTCAAACAAGGATGAACGAGACAAAAGCAACCCTATTGCCGCAATCAGGTCGACGGCCACGGATCCGGCGCGATTCGATTGCGCCTACTGTCCCAAAGCGATGTGATTAGTCACATGCGTATGAGGCGCGTGCGGATTGTCAACTATCGATGCCTCAGCGACCTGGAGGTAGAGTTCGGTGACATAACTACCTTAATCGGCCCTAATGGTGCCGGAAAGTCATCGGTGTTGCGCGCCCTGGAGTGGTTCTTCAACGGCGACCGAGTTGCCACGCCGACCGAGGATGATGTGTCAGCCGGGGCGGAACCCAGGGAGATCGTGGTAGAAGTTGAATTCCGCGATCTCACCGCAGAGGATCGAGCCGCGCTCGGGCGATATGCTCCAGCGGCGGCAGGCAACCTGATCGTGAAGCGCCGATGGCAGGCTGGAGCGGACGAGATCCGCGTGGCGAGCAAGGCCTTCCCCGGCTTCGCCCGCATCCGGGCGGCAGCAGCGGCAATGGACAAGAGACGTTTGTACGCCGAACTCCGCGAGGCCAATCCTGAGCGGGATCTGCCGCCAGCGCGGAGCGTCGCCGAGGTCGATGAGGCGCTATCGCGCTGGGAGACGCTTCACCCGGACCATCTGACAGATACCGATCTCGCGGCTTCCCAGCTGTTCAGTTTCGCTGGTCAGGCAAAGATGTCCGGCTTGTTCGACTACGTCTTCGTCAGCGCCGACCTGCGCGCCGACGAAGAAGCGCGCGATGTCAAATCATCGGTCATCGGACGGATACTGGAGCAGGCCGTGGACCGGCGTGACGCTGACCAGGAACTCGCGGACCTCGGCGTCTACATGGCCGGCCAGCACGCCGAAATCCAGAGCAAGCACTTCACCGAGCAACTTGATCAGCTGTCGGCACGCCTTACCGGAGTGGTGGGCGAACTCACCCGCGGCCGCCGGATCACGGTCACGCCGGTAGTTCCTGAATTCAAGCCGCCTCAGATCCAGTTCACGGTCAGGATCGCCGACGGACCCGCCGACACCCGGGTAGACCAGCAGGGCCATGGCTTCCGGCGGGCGCTGCTCATCTCGGCACTTCGGCTTCTCGCGGAAAGCCGGGCGGCGGGCAGCAGCGGTCTCATCTGCCTGGCCATCGAAGAACCCGAACTGTTCCAGCACCCTCTCCAGGCGCGGGCATTCGCCACCGTCCTGCGTAAGCTGGCCACCGAGCCGGCGCGCGGCGTCCAGGTGGCCTATGCCACGCACAGCCCGTTCTTCCTCGAAGCCGAGGGCTTCCCGGAGATCCGCAGAGTCACCCGCCGCGCAGCCACGGACGCCGGCCTGAATATCGTCAGCGTGCGCAGCACGTCCCGGCAAGCGGTCGAGAAGCGCCTCACCGGCATCACAAAGCCGGAAGCAGTCCGGAAGCAGCTATCGGGCGTGTGCCTGACCCGGCTGCCAGATGCGCTCTTCGCCAACTCGGTCATCATCGTGGAAGGCGAGACAGACCGAGCCGTTCTGGAAGGCTGCGCGCTCCGCGACGATCCCCTCAATGCCCGCGGGATCGCCGTGGTCGAGGCAGGAAGCAAGGAAGGAATCCCGCTCGCCCACGCTATCCTCGATGACCTGGGCATTCCATGCTTTACAGTATTCGACGGCGACATCGGTGCCGGGCAAAGAGCCGAGCAACACGGCAAGCCACGGCAAGCCGCTGAGAACAGCGCCGTGAACGCCAACCACCGCATCCAGCGCTACCTCGGCGTCCCGGCCGAAGATCACCCGCCCACGCGCCTGACACCTCGTTACGCAGTCCTCGAGGACACCCTTGAGACATTCCTCACGACGGAATGGCCGGAGTGGGAGAAAGCCAGGAACGACATCGTCAAAGCCACCCGTGGCGTACCGGGCAAGAACGCCGCGACCTATCGCCTCGCTGCACTCGAAGCCATGGCCGAGCCTCCCCCTCTGCTAACTCAGATCATCAACCGCGCCAAGGCACTGTCACCTGAGAATTAGGCAACCGGGAAGGCGGCACGGCCCGTAGTCAACTAACCAGCCGTTCAACGCGCGCACCGACGGCTCTGATATGTACGCGCACGAGCGGCGATCGGCTGATGGTGTCGGCGTACAGATCGGGGGGCTGCGTGCGGCCGAGCCCGCGCCGACGTTCGCTGGGTCGATGCCCTATTCTGCCGATGTGCGTGTGCCCTGTAGCGTGAACTGATGAGCGAGAGGCGAGTTTGGTTCATCACCGGTGCCGGTCGCGGAATGGGCGTCGACATTGCCCAGGCAGCCTTGGCGGCTGGCCACGCGGTGGTGGCGACGGCACGCAGAGCGGGGAGCGTCACCGCCGCTCTAGGCGAGGAGGAGGACCTCCTCGCGGTCTCCCTCGATGTGACCGATCCCGGAGCAGCCAGGAGGCCGTCCAGGCCGCGGTCGACCGGTTTGGCCGCCTCGACGTCGTGGTCAACAACGCCGGAAACTTCAACGCCGGGTTCTTCGAGGAGATCACCCCCGAGGACTTCCGTGCCCAGATAGAGACCACCCTGTTCGGACCCGTCAACGTCGCTCGAGCAGCGCTTCCAGTCATGCGAGCCCAGCGTTAGGGGTTTCTGGTCACCATCTCCTCGACAGCAGGCATCGCGGGCCAGGAGTTCTGCACGGCCTACGCGGCCTCCAAGTTCGGGGTCGAGGGATGAATGGAGTCACTCACGCCGGAGGTCGCTCCGTTCGGAATCCATGCTTGTCGAGCCCGGCTTCTTCCGCACACCGAGCAAACTGTCGCCGGGTGGAAGAGGATGGACGGCAAGCAAGGTGGTGATCCTGCCAAACTTGCCACCGCGTTGGTCAGCCTCGTCGGCCTAGACGAGCCGCCGTTGCGATTCCCTGCTGGAGCGGACGCCGTGGCCACATTCGAGCAGAAGGCCAACGGCCTTCTCGGCCAAGCGAACGCTCATCGTGAGTTGTCCAGCAGCCTCGCCCACGACGACGGCTGAACCAGGACCGACGAACGTCCGCTCATGCCGCGACGAGAACGCCTGTCCGGTGATGAGAGCCGCCCAGAACAGCGAAGAAGCTCTCGGCGGCCGCCAGCGCCGGCCCCGTCCCGAACCGGCCGACCTCGGGGAAATACGTATCCCATTCCAGATCGCTGATCAGCCCCAGACCTCGCATCCGGCCGGCCCAGCTCCCGACAACCTGCGCGATGCCCCCGAACGCCCCCGGACCGGCCAGCCTGACAGGCAACCGGAGATGCGGCCGCGGTTCGGCGTGACCGGCATACCACCAGCAACCCGAGCCCGCGGAGCCGAGCACGGTCGGCAAGTACTCGGTGAGCAGCCCGCCCCAGGCGCTGGCCGGTGCATAGAGCCGGGCCGACGCCCACGCAGAACCACCCGGCAAGTGCCCGTGTTCCCGCCCGGCGACCACCGGCGGCACCGCCTCCCGCCGCTGCTCAGGAACGTCATCCAGCCGGCGGGATGCCAGTGTCAAGACGATCTCGTGCGCCCGCCCGCCGAACCACCCGAACGTCTCCGGCGCCGGCGCCTCCCGCAAGAGCACACGACCAGCGCGCCTCAGTTCGGCGAGCAGCAACTGGCTCTGATCCGGATCATCCAGGTCCAGCCGCAGCCGCCGGTCCCCCTCCCCATATACACCACAGCAGGGATCCGCAGCCGAGCCCGGCAGCCAGCCAGTTCCTCCTCCCCCACTCGACCCGCAGACTCCCGGCAAGGCAGAACACCGTCGTCGATCCGCCAGGTCGCCGGTGACAGCATCGTCTTGGCGTAGCGGATGCGCGGCAGGAACGGCAGCCGCCGTGCCTGCCCCCACGGGAACGGGCCCGGGACGGCGTCACCGGACCGCGACACCTCGCCCAGGAACCTGGCCAGCGGATGAGCGTGGTGGACCGCCTCGACGGTATTCATCACGACCGCCTCGATCGTCTGCCCGGCCGAGATCGACACCAGCCGCAGCCGCGAGGCGTCCGCAGCGACCGCCAGATCGGCGAGCGGAATGCCGCCGCCGTCGTTGTACTCGCCCAGCGAGATCACCGGCCACACGCGCGGTGACCGGCTGACATTCTCGACGCGTACCTGCAGCGGCGGACACGACACCTGCACCCGCACCACGTGATCTTCGGCCGGGATCTCCGCCAGGCCGCCGGCCAGCCGAGCTTGCGGACCGGCTGGCATCACCCCGGCGAACCGCCCGGCAGTGCTGCCCGCCGCCGGGGAAAAACTTACAACCGCCACCGTGAACTCGCCATCGCGCACAGCCTCACGATCCGCTGCGTGCAACTGGAAACACAGGTCAAGATGCGGCGGCTCCCGCACCTCAGGCTGGACAGCCAGGTCCGCGACCATCTGATCCGACAACATCACCTCCGTCGCCCCGTCCAGCGCGGCAAGCTGAGCGATCGCCAGGATGCGCTCATCACGGCGAGCCGGTGACGGCTCGGGCACACGCAAGACAGACCCCCGGCACCCGGCCGGAAAGCCCAGCCCGGTATGCGGATCGGTGACCTCAAGCACCGGCACCGCCACCCCCGGCCCAAAGCGGTCAAGGAACCGTGCTTGATAGTCCCGCCACGCCGCCGTCCCGCCCGGATGCGGCGACAGCCGGGTCAGCACAGCCGCCCCTCTCTCCGCCTCGTCTACCACGGCACGGGGCACGACCACGCAGCAATCGAGCAGCAGATCCGTGACTGCCGGCTGGCCGGCGACGCCCGACAGCGCCACCATCCGGTCCCGGACCGCGACCCGCAAGCCGCGCCGCTGCGGAGGCAGAGCCCGGGTCACCCCGCCCAGAGAGCACTCGATCTCGCGCAAACTCCCGGGCAACCGGGGCTACTTCGGCGATCTCATCGGCGGCAACGGCGGCAAGCTGGCTGTTCAGGTACGCCAGCCCATCGCAGACCGTCATCGGCGCGCGCAGGCACGTATGCAGGAACCGATGCCGGACCAGTTCGGCCAGCATCGCCTCAATGACACCAGCCGAAGCACCCGGATAGTGACCCGCGAGCCGCCCGGCCAGGTGACCAGCCGACACCGGCGTCGCGGCGGCCGCCATCACATCCTGCACAGCTGCCGTATACCGGACACTGACTTGCTGCGGCGCCACATCCGTACCGCCGTCAGGCCCGATCTGCCGGCAGCACAGCTCAAGCCGGCCGCCGCGAACCACACAGGCCAGGTCAGCCGACACCATCAGCCGGCGAAGCAGCCCCGGACACGCCTCCAGCCGCGTAATGACGTCCGCCAGCCACGCAGCATCAGCCCGCGACCGCCTGGTGCCCGGACCCCACCGCACCGCCAGCCCCGTCCCGGCCTGGCCGATGCCGACCCCGGCGAACAGGCCGAACGGCGTGGCCCGGTACCGCATCCGCAGCAGATGCCGGGCCAGCGCCACCGCCACCCGCCGCTCATCCCGCCCGCCATCCGCCCCCGCAACGACGGCATGAACCTGGCTGGCCAGGCCCGGGCTAGCCGTCTCGACAGCCTCGGCTACCCCGGGCCGCGACCAGGCGGCCGTGATCCAGGCCCGCCGCGCCGCGGCCACGCCCGCGTGCTCGCCGACCAGGTCGGGCCAGGGATCCTCGCCAGCATCGCTGGTGAACGCCGAGGCGCGGACCACGACCGGGCCGCACTGCCGGTAGACCAGGCACCGCCTCGATCTAACTGGTCATGCAGGTGACGCAAGCGCTGGCGCTGGTGGACCCGCAGTTATCGTCGGTCGCGCTCAGCAGCCCGGCGATGACCGGGCCGTTGTCGAGAAAGGTCACGTCCAGGTCGAAAAATTCCTCGGGCGTGGTGATCGCAGTGTCGTTCATGCCATTCCTCCGATTCAACAAGACGATGCAGTAGCCGTTCCCGGCCCGCCAGGCGACCCCGCCGGGCCGGGCCAGGAGATTGTGATGCGGTAGTGCCGTCTGGTGACGGCCAGGCCGGCGGGAAGCCGGTCATCAGCAGCCCTGGCCGGGTACGCGCTGAACAACGCCCGGTCACCGCGGTGCAGCCGGTCCCAGGCGCGCACCTCGCCAGCCAGACGGCCCGCAGCCGCCGAAGCACCCGGACCGTGGCCACGCGCGCCAAACCAGCTCCGTCCCCGACGGCTCACCGGCGCTGTACCGCACCGACCGGCAGTCCTGGATCGTGCAGGGCTGGACGGTCACCGACCCGGCCGCGCTCGCGGTCCTCAACCTGCCCGAAGGCGAGACATGCGTGGAAATCCCCGACCGGCTGACCCCGTTCTTCGCCACCCCGTGACCCTGCGCCCGTCCAGCCTGGCCGAGCTGGGCGACCTGTGCCGCGGCATCGGCACCTCGTTCGTGCACCTGGAAACCCGGGACGCCTACGGCACCGACACCGAACTGCCGCACCTAGCCAAATGGCGGCGCGGCGAAACCGACGACTACCAATGGCTGCAATGGTGGCTGGACATGCTCCGCGGCCAGCGGCAGGCCGGACCTGCCGCCGCGCCCGGATCGTCTCCGAACCGCTCAGCGACTACCAGAAATGGGTGCTCAGCCACGTCCGCCTGTTCACCGACGCCGGCGAGGACATCCGCTACTTCCCCCGCCCCCGCCTGACTTCGGTCCTGCTGCCCGGCAGCGGCGACTACTACATCTTCGACAACACGACGTGCTGTTCCTGCACTACGCCGGCACCGGCACCAACACCTCGTTCGAGCTCACCGAAGACCCCCAGACCGCCTGGACCTGCCGCCAGGCATTCGACACCGTGTGGGAACTAGCCACGCCCGCTGGTGAGTACAAGGCCGCGTCGCGCCGCCGCCGACGCCCGCCGGGAAGTCGGCATCCGGCTGCGCCAGATCCGCAAAGCCGCAGGGCTGACCGGCCAGGAACTCGCCGAAGCGACCGGTCAGCACTTCACCCGGATCAGCCGGATCGAGAACGGCGTGCAGCCGCCCACCGAACCCAACATCCGCGACTGGTGCACCGCCTGCAGAGCCGAGGACCAGATCCCTGACCTGATCGCCACCGCCCGGGTCGCCGAATCCGCCTACCTGGAATGGGCCCGGCAGTCCCGGGCCGGCCTCAAGCACCTCGGCACCCTGCACTCCGCCGCCACCTACCGCCGCACCACCACTTTCCGCATCCACGAACCCCTCGTCCTGCCCGGCATCTTCCAGACCCCGGCCTACACCCGCCGCATGCTCGCCTACTGGTACGACTTCCTGGCCGCGCCCGACGACACCGACGCCACCCTCACCGCCAAAACCGACCGCACCGCCGCCGCCCTGCACCCGGCCAAGCACATCGACGTCATCCTCGGCGAACAGGCCCTCCGCACCCGCTTCGGCACCACCGCCGAACACGCCGGGCAACTCACCCACCTGCTCAACCTCATGCGCCAGCCATTCATCAACGTCGCCGTCATCCCCGGAGGCATCCAGCGCCGCGCCATCGCTACCATCGGATTCTGGATCTTCGACAACAACGCCGTCGCCCTCGAAACCCCCACCGCCGCCATCAAAATCACCCGCCTCCGCGAAGTCGCCCAGTACACCGCCATGTTCGACCACCTCCACGGCGAAGCCATCCACGGCCAGGAAACCTGGCGGCTGATCGCTAGCCTGCTCACGACGTGTTAACGCCGAAGCGGTCCGGGATCGTGTTCGTCATCGAAGGCGTCACCAAAGTCCACCGCCGGCGCCTGGGTCGCCTTGGTCATGATCGGGCTGATCATCGCGACAGCGCTGCGCATCCGCGGCTCTACCTGCGCGCCGGAGAGCAGTCGCGCTGCGGCACGACTTGTCGGGTACGAATCGTTGCCCGGTGTCATGGCAGTCCGCCGCTTCTGTGGTCACCGATGCTCATCTCCCATGGCATTTCAGCAACATGCTTGTCCAGCCATCGCCCGGACTCAAGGTCGAGCGACTCGGTCAGTGCGGCGATCGCGGTTGCTCCGCCGGCGCGGCTGGGGCGGCGCCAGTATGAGGTGTGCGCCAAAGGTGTGTGGCAGCGCCACCAAGGTGACACCTTGACGGGAATGTCTTTGATTCCCGTTCCGAATACGGGGGCGAGCGGGCCGCCGATCGGATCGCCCGCAATGATCGCTCTGGTCGGCACGTAGATGTTCGTCCACCGGGTAACCGCGAAGGGGGCGCCCGAGGTCAGCATCTGGAGAGATCGAATCTGCCCGTCGGCGAAGTACCGCACGGCCTGGGTCAACTCTGTTCGCGCGTCACGCGGCGGGCACGTGGGCAGTTCGCGATCCGCCATGATCTCGTCGAGGTCCGCGGGGGACCGCGCGAGTAGCGTGCCCGCGTGAGTCAGCGGGCTGCCGATCGTGATGAGGTCAGTGATCAGCCACGGCTGCCCGAGGCGGCGGTATTCTCGCCAGAGATCACGCTGGGCTCGGCGCTGATCGGCTAGCTCGGCTGGCCCAGCCCCAGCGGCAGCCGACCCGACACCGGCCGTGTCTGCGCGGGCCAGGATCTGCCGGTAACTCCGGAGATGAGCCTGCTCAAAGACGACTGGTGCGCCATGGGAAGTGTGGACCTCGGACCAGTACAGCCTGATGATGTCATATCCGATCACGCTGCCGAGCGAGTGACCGACGACGACGATGCGGTCGTACTGGCCCTCGTCATGCAGCCTGCGCAGCAGGGCCACGCCGCTCTGGCGGATCGATTGCCGGACTACAATGTTGTCGGGCGCCGGGTCCAGGTATCTGGCGGCGTCTCCAAGGCTCGCGACCACCAAACCGCTGACCGCGCTGCCGGCCAGGGACAGACAGGCGCTTATCCACGCTATCTGCGCCAGGCCGGTGGCCGCATACCACAGGCGATCGAATCCGCTGGCTCCGAGCGCCAGCACAAGCGAGGCGAGCGCCACGACTGCGGTCGCCGCGACAACCCTGGTGAGGTACGCGATCGGCCGGAGGCTTGCGCTGACGTCACGAGGCCGACGAAGTACGATCGTCCGGAGCCACGACAGCGTCTGACCAAGTTTCGTCCCCGGCACCTTGTCGGCCCAGTACATCTCGAACAGGTCTGTCCGGGGTTGGTATCGAGTTCGCTTCAGCTGGTACCGGCGCAGCTCGTACGAGGCTGACAGATGGTCGGGCTTGCTGAACCGCCCGGAACGGGGGATCAGCGCGTCGGTGAACCCCTTGACCGTCGAGAGCGGCCGTTGGCTGCCGATTCCGTGGATCACGACGATGGCCTGGCCTGTGTCTTTCACCGGGGTTTGACGACACGCCGGCGTAGCGGCGGTTAAAGCGGGGCGAGGTGCACCTGGCAGGCAAGAATGCGATTTCTCGACGATCGCGATCTTGCTAAGGCAGGTGCACCTCTTCCGTGCAAACTACTTCATGGGCCGATGGGCTGGAGTTCACTGGCGATGATGACCGGCTGATCGGCCATGCCGGGGCGCTGCCGCTGCGGCTGCTGGCCGAGCGGGCCGGCCTGCGCGCGGGCCTTTCCGCCGCGATGCGGCGGCGCGGGTTCGACCCGGTCTATGACCGGGGCCAGGTGCTCGTTGACCTGGCGCTGACGCTGGTCCTGGGCGGTGAGGCGATCAGCGATTTCCAGGGCCTGCGGCACCTGGCGCCGGTGACCGGGCCGGTCCCGTCGACCCCGACGGTGTGGCGGGCGCTGAACGAGGCCGGTGACCTCCAGCTGGCCCGGGTGAACACGGCGGTGACCGGGTTCCGGCGGCACTGGTGGTCCATCCTGGCGGCCAGGCCGGAAGGGTTCCCGTGGCTGCGGGTCGCTGGCCGGGAGCTGACCGGGATCACCGTGGTCGATCTGGACGCCTCGATCGTGTTCGCGGCGTCGGAGAAGGAGAACTCGCAGCCGACCTATAAAGGCGGCACTGGATTTTGCCCGAACCTGGCCGCCTGCGATAACACCGGCGACATGCTGGCCATCGACCCGCGTCCGGGCGGTGCGACGTCGAACTGCGCGGCGGACAACATCGCGCTGCTGGACCTGGCGGTCTCCCGGCTGCCCGGACCATACCGGCGGCGGATGCTGATCAGGCTGGACGGGGCCGGGTTCTCCCATGACCTGCTGGAGCACATCGCCTCTGGCGGCGGGGTCGGGGGCCGGACCTGGGAGTTCTCCGTCGGCTGGTCCTGCGCAGATAAGGAAATGGACGCGATCGAGCGGCTGCCCGGGGCCGCGTGGACCGGCGGGATCGGCCAGGACGGCGAACCCGCGGACGACACCTTCGTCGCGGACCTGACCGGCCTGCTTGACCTGGGCGCCTGGCAGGAGAAAATCCCGGGCCTGCGGATCCTCGTCCGGGACGAGCCGCTGCATCCCCGCTACCGCAAGCGCGCCACCGAGCGGGAGAAGGAACTTGGCCGCCGCTACCAGCTCATCGCCACCAATACCCGGCACGGGCAGATCTCGTGGCTCGATGCCCGGCACCGCTCCCATGTCCATGTGGAGAACAACGTGAAACAGGCCAAGGACCTCGGCCTGAACCGGTGGCCATCCCGGCGCTGGGCGGTCAACGTGGCCTGGACCCAGATCGTGGTCCTGGCCGCGAACCTGCTGGCCTGCTTCCGCCACCTGGCATTACCCGCCGGCGAACTCCGCGACGCCGCCCCGAAACTGCTGAGATACCGGCTGTTCCACCTGCCGGCCCGGCTGACCCGGGGTCAGCGGAAGCGCTGGCTCCACCTCCGCGCCGACTGGCCCTGGACCAGCGACCTGATCAGCGCCTGGCGCGCGGTCAAGGCCCTGCCGGCGCCGGCATGACCGGCAGCACCCCGCCCCGACGACCAGGAAAAGACCCGACCGGGCCGTGGAATCCGGCGTACCGGCGCGATGACCGGCGCCCGAACCTGCCCGGGAACGGGAAACCATGATCAAAAAGCCGGGACCGTGATCAAGGAGAGGAGACCGCTACCCCAGTGAAAAATCCAGGCTGGCAGCTGCGACGATTTGCCTTCGTCTGGTCAACAACAAATTCCGCCGCTGAGATAAGGGCAGCCCACGCGTCCTTCAATGCGTCGGTTCCCGTTCTATCAACGCCGAAGTCGGTGACTACGATTTCACACCGGCGAGCGAGCGAGCGTATCTCAAGCGTTGCGCGTCTTCCGGTGGGAAATGCCAGTACGATCCGCTTGCCTGGACCGACGGCTTCAATCTCCGCTGGCCTGCTGCCGCGCAGGACCACGGGAGCTCCTATGCACATCCCTGGATGCGTGTCGTCGGCGAACCATCGGCGTGCGCCAGGCTGGCTGGCAAGGATCTGCCATGCGGCATCGGCGGAAACCTCCAGCACGCGGCGCGCGCAATAAGGATCGTTTTCTCCTGCCACTTACATCTCCTCATGCGGATCAGGGAAAAGCGAAACGGTACTTACCGTCCCTTATCGATGATCGGTTGGCCAATCGGCAGACATAGATAGTGGACCCCGAGCGTGCCGGGCCGCAATAGTGGCTGTCATGACGGATAACGATCTGCTACATAGCCTGGCTGAGCTCATCGTGGAGGCGCTGGAAGTCGGCACCGGCAAGCACGAGCCGGACGTGATCGACGAGATTTTCAAGGCATTCGGCGTCAGTTTCAGCGACATCGTTTCCGCGGTCCCGGCTAGCATGCCCGGGCGCGCGGAACGTCTCCGCAAGCGGGCCGCCGACCGGCTGGCCGATGCCGCTCCAACGCCTGAGGCGCTGATCAGCGAAGTCGTGCGCTGCGGCGGCAGGTTCATCGCAATGCTGGACGAGGTCTACCGCCGACTCGCCCGGCACGCCGCGACCGAGACCGGAACCGCCGAGACGTTCCGGCTCCAGCGCGCTGGCGTAGACGAAGAACGACTAACTATCAGCGAGGCGTTCATCGAGCGAGTGCGCGACATCGAACGGGTACTGCGGACCGTGGAAATAGGGAAGGTGGACGAAGCTGCCATCGGCTCCTTCATGGGCTGGGACGGCGGTGAACTCTACGGGACATGGCCGGTCCAAACCGCAGCCGCTGGCCGGCTCGCGGATGCCGTACTCAACTTGACCTGGATCACGCCGCTCGTCAGCCAGGATGCCTCGCTCTCCGCGGCGAGGGCGGAGCTTGGCCCGGCCTTCGATGCAGCGCGAGCGTCTGCCGGTCGGCTGGTCGCAGCGGCGGAACAGCTGGTGCGAGCGTACGTCGCCCACGCGGACCTGCTCTCAGGCGCTGACGCAGAGACCGCCGCGGCGCTGCTGTTCTCCAATGAGCCAGCCGACTGGTTCATGGGCTACGCAGCAGCTGAGCTCGAACGTTTCCGTACCGAGCGAGTGCTAGCGCAGGCCGCGCAGCCGGAATACGTGACGGGCATGAATGAGACGAGCGAGGTCGGGCTGAGCGACGATCTCAAGCCAGTCGTGCTCCCGATGCGCACCAGGAGTTATCGGCATAGCACCGGTCTCAGTGCCCTTGCCGGTTTCGTGGCGATGTACCGGCTTGGTTTCTGGCCGACAAGACGCCGGACTCCGATCATGGATCGGCTATCCGGGGATCCCTCAGCGCTCGGGTCCTGGCTTGACTGGGTGAGCATCTCGTGCGACCAAGCAGCGGCGTGGCTAGTGAATGACGTGTTCGTCGCCACCAGGTCGGTCGACGTCACGGAACTGCTTGAGACCCTGCAGGAATTCCTTAACCTGCCCCTCTGGCGGCAGCGTCACCTCCTGTACGAGGTCTGGGTGCTCTGCGCCACGTTCGACGCCTGCGAGCAGGACGGCTGGGCAGTCGAGCTGCGTGGCCTGACCCGCGCAGACCGGACGTGGATCCTGAAGCTGGGTCCGGCGAACGACCCGGTCGCCACGCTGAACCACACGACCTACCCGGCGACAAGCCTGGACGTCTGGCGCGAGCCCAGCCGTACCGTTGCGACCGGCCTGCTCACGCCGGACGTCGCCATCTCGACACCGCGCCCTTACGTGCGGGACCTTCTCGTGGTGGAGGCAAAGGACCGGCAGAAGATGTCCCTGGGGCGCGGCCATGCCCAGCAAGGTGCCGATCCTTCCGCGCCAGAGCAGCGAACAGCGCTCGGGGTGGCCGAACGGTACGCCGCAGGGCTACGGCCCAGCGCAACCTGGGTCTGCAACCACTGCGATTTCCGGCAGGAAACCGAATCGGCAAACAATCACGGCGACACCTGGACCCGCATCTACGTGGCAGCACAATTCCGGCCGGGCAATGTCCCAGCCATCTTCGCGGATTCAGTGCGAGCCGCGCTCGCGCCGCCCTCAAACCCAGCGGGAATACAAGACGCATCCGCTGACTCCGGGCTGGTTCTGGTCGTCGACGTCACGAGCAGCATGAGTAGATTCCTAGCGAACGCCTACACCGCACTGCGAGAGACCCCAGCCTCGGCTTTCTTCCAGGAGTTCCGCGCCGTGCTCTACAGCGACCACGGCCGTGACGAGCCTTTCCTCGTTCGTAAGGTAGGTCCGTTTAGCGACCTTCCCAGCTTGCTGGACAGCGCGGCGGCCCTGCCCAATGGCCGGGGCGGCGACGCCGACGAAGCCCTCGAAGACGCCATGCAACGGTGCCGGGAGCTTACCGACGACATCGGACCCCAGCACCTGCTGGTGCTCACCGACGCACCACCCCATCCAGCCAGTGACTGCCCATACGGCATCAGCTTCGAAGCAGAGACGCGGGCCCTACTCGAATCTGGATCCAGCCTCCATGTCGCCAGCGATTGGCTCAGCTCACACGACGACACCTGGACCGCGTTCCAGGACCTGCCGCGCTTCCGTCTTGCGCCTCTCAGGGAAATCCTCAGCCAAATCGGGGCCACCGTCACTGGCCCCTGATAGGAACGGCGGTGAGGCCGTGGAATGCTGCCGAAGCGTCGCGCCAAGTCTCCCCCGGTATTCACATGTCCATATTGACGTGATCGCGATAAGCGCCAGATCATCCGCTTCGGAAGAACGGGCCATAACGTGGCAATCAATTCGACAACGGTCTGAGCGCCGCTGGGCGATGTCGCCCAGGCCCTGCAGATCCCGGCGCAGAACTACGCTTCGGCGTAAGGACACGACAGCGACCGCTGGTGTCGTCCAGCCGATGCTGCCGTGGTTCGAGGAACCCGATCAGGCAGGAGATTCCGGTGAACCGTTACGGGGTGATGGCTCAGGACCACTGGGCGCGGTGGCTTCCGGACCGGTACGCGAAGATGAGCGTTCCGGGCAGCTTCTTCTCGGACCTCGGGACGCAAGTGGAGCAGCGGATCGACAACCTGGCGGCGGAACTGGCCGGGGACGACCTGCCGGGCGAGGGCTACCTGGCCAAGGCGGGGAGGCTGGGCGAGGCCCGGCACCGGGCGGAGCAGTTTCGCGGGGACCGGGTTGCGGGCGGCGACGGCGGCGGCCAGTTCCTTGCGGGCGCTGCTGATTTTCTTCTGCCGGGCGGGGATGCGGGCGTTCTTCGTCGCGGGGGTGAGGTCCGGGTCGGTGAGCAGGGCAGCGAGGTCGCGTTCGGCAGCGGCGAGGGTCTTCCCGGCGTCGCGGACGGCGGCGTTCGCCTTGTCTCGGGCCGGGTTGCGGGTGAGATTGGTGTTCTCGGTGATCTCGGCGAGGTAGTCGCAGATCTTGTCTATGCCGTAGTTCCCGGACGCGTACTTGAGGAAGTTCTCCTCGCGCCACCGGGACTTGAGCCAGGACAGGATCTCCGCCGGGCACGCATCAGCATCTGAGGTGAGGATCTGCAGGGCGACCGTGCCGTGCTCGAACAGGGTGATCTGCCGGGCGTCGCAGTAGTCCTTGAGCTGCACCGTCTCCTCGGCCCAGGCGATGGTGCGCTGCCGGCCGCCGTAGGTGACCGTCGTGATGACGGGCAGCATCGCGGGGACGGCCAGCGGTGCCCGCCGGTAGGTGACCCAGTGCACGTCCTGCTCGCGGCAGTGCCGGAATACCTGCGGGTAGGCGCCGCCGCGGTCGAAGCCCAGCATGATCTTCGCGCGGGGGCCGGCGGCTTTCCTCAGCTCGGCCAGCGCCAGCGGCGGCGTGACGGTCAGCCCGGACGGCTCCCCGGACACGAAGCACACCGCGCGCCCGTCATGCGCGGTCACATGCGTATCGCCGCGGCCCCGCTGAGCCCGCCCGCGCTTGTTATTCCACCCTTTCGCCACCGGCTTCGCGCCGGTGTACGGCACGAAGTGATCATCGACGTAGTACACGCCGGAGGTCACCGGGTCCGCGGCGAGCATCGCCGCCGCGAACAGCGTCTGCAGCCGCAGCGGGTCCGTCCCGTCGGCGATCCGCGCCAGCTCCGGGCGCAGCGCCCGCAAACCCGGCAGCGCCGCGAGCCCGGCCAGCGGCCCCGCCTCGGCGGCGGCCAGGTGCTTGAACTGCTCCGTCGTGGCGGCGCCGAGCGCGAAGCACATGCTCATCCCGGTCAGCAGCCGCACGTCCTGCGGTCCTTGCGCGGCGTCGGCGAGCACCGCCCCGGCGGGCGCTGCTCAGCAAGGGCCACATGCTTGGCGAGATGGATCGCCCAGACGAGGAGATCGCTGCCTACGAACTAGTAATCCTGCGCTATGGAGACGATGACAGTCCCGATCTCGCCGACCAGGTCGCCGAAGCGCGGCTCTCTAAGGCAATGGCGCTGAACGAGCTTGGCAGTCCGGGCAGTGAATCGGACGGCTACTGGCAGGAGGTACTCGGCCGGATCCGCGCGGGGGACCTGCCGCTCGCTAAGAAATACGCGGATCAATTGTATTGGCAAGTCATACGGCTTGTAGTCCAGGGACAAGATGAGGACGTGATCACGCGGTCCGATGAAGTGGTCGAGCTGTTCGGTGACGCCGCCGATCCTGTCCTGCTCGATTTTGTGGGCCTGTCATTGTTGAACGCCGGCCATTCGCTGGGTCGGCTCGGCCGACATGACGAGGAGCTGGCCAGATACGACCAGATAGTCGGCAGGCTGGGTGGGATCGACAACCCCACGCTGGCCGACCTGGTCGCCATGGCACTAGTCGACAAGGGCGCAAAACTGGCTGATCTAGGCAGGCACGAGGAGGCGGTCCTGACCTTTGACCAGCTCGTAGACCGGTTCGGCGCCGGGCACTTCGACCAGGACTGTGAACTCGCCTACCCGCTAGCCGACAAGGGCTTAGCACTGGCAGAACTCGGCCGCCCCGAGGACGCCATCGCGGCATTCGACCAGGTGGTCAGCCGGTTCAGCCGCGGCGAAAGCCCGGACCAGGAGGTACAAGTTGCCAAAGCCCTGCTCAACAAGGGCCTGCAGCTGGGCAGGCTCGGCCAGTCCGACCACGAGCGCGCCGCCTACGACCAGGTGATCGAACTGTTCGGGAACACCGACGATCCTGACCTCGCCAAACAAGTCGCGAAGGCCATCGCTTACTTGGGCGCTAGAGAACCCCGTCCTGGCACCACGGGTTGCTGACCCCCACCCGCGAACGCGGTAACGGATGCCTGACCAGTCCTGTGCAGGACCTGCTTATCGGATCACCAGAAAGCACCCTGGAATCATCAGATCTTACGGCAAATCGACCGTTTACAAGAAGTTCTGCCCCCGGCCATTGGAGCATCAGCTCCGTCAGCTCAAGAACTCGGCTGACCAGCACATATGGCCTGTCATGGCTTTCGCGACAAGAGTTTAGCGGGTGTGCCGCCGTGTGCCGGAGGGTGCTACTGGATCTGTCCCACTATCTCGATAGCTTCCAGTTTAGTGCCCTGTGCCTGGCATGCCCGTGTGCCTGGTGAGCTGGCGGAGTTTCCGAAGCGAAGGCGCGGCTGCATGCCATGCCGGGCGCTGGCGTGGCGGCCGTTCCGGGCCAACGGGCCACCATCAGCCGGTTTCAGAAGCCGGCGCTGTGGTGGTCACAGAACCGGTTGATCGTGCGCCTGCTATTCAACTCAGGCTTGGCGCGTCGACCAATACAGACTCGGCGATCGAGCTGCCCAGATTCGTCTGTAATCGGAGGATTCAACGAGTCACTTGCGTGGGGGTGACACACATGGTGACGCTCTGGTCGGCTGGGCCACGGGCTCGGGTGGCACCCTTCAGAGGCAGGGTCCCGTCGGTAAATCATTGCTGGTCTGGATGGCCGCGCGTGCTTGTTCAAGGCAGTTCGCGGAGCCGTAACCTGGGATCTTCATGGTTTCCAGTCGCGGGGATGGGGTCGATAACCCTTTGCGGTCGTGGATTGGCCCGGGCTGGGCGCGCTCCCTGGTTAGTTAGGCGCCGGCCGTGGCAAGGTGGCCCTTTGCTTGCTCGACGATGTGGATCAGGCCACCGTGGTGGCCGGTGTCCGGGTTGGCGGCGAGCGTGCCGAGCGCCGAGTCAAGAATGAGCTGCCAGGTTCTAGTGTCGTTGCCGGAGGTGCGAGCTGCCGAGGTCAGGAATTCGAGCACATCGGCGGGTGGCAGCCGGGCCGTGTCGGTGCGCAGGCACGTTAGTACGAGGATGCGCACCCGGTGCCGGGTACGGGGATCCCACATCGGCTGCTGCTCCAGGTAGGGCAGGCACCGGCGGTACCCGTCGACCGGGTCATCGGCGTTGCCGAGCGTGCTGGCCAGCCACAGGCTGACCAGGTCGTGGGCGGCGGATGACGAGCGGTGAGCTGCCCGCGTAAACGTCATGACCGTTGGCCCGATCTGGCTGAGCACGGGCTCAAGCGCGTGCAAGATAACCGAGTCGTTCGTCCCGCCGCAGATGTCCATCTTGTGGCTGAGCATGTTCCAGTAGGGTCTCGACCAGTGGGCAGGTTCGTCATCTGGCTGGCCGGCCGGGATCATGTACAGCCAGTACGGGTCGACGGGCTCTCGCGGTTCCGGCGGATCGGCCGCGAGCTGGATCCGCAGTTCACGACGGTTTCCGTTGCGGAAGTGCCGGATCGCGAATGCGAGAGCGAGGTCGGTCCACGCGCCTTCGGTGAGTGCTGAGCGCCAGAGCAACGCGTTGCGATGCCACGCGCCGGGCGGGTCGTCGGCGCCAGGGAACAACTGGCCGGCGGTGACGTGCTCAGCCAGGACCACGATGAGCAAAACGAGATTGGCGCTGTAGATCCCGTGCCGTGACGCTGTTGCGAGCGCGGCAGGCTGGTAACTGTCGTATCGGTGATCGCTGCGGGTCGCGCTGCGCGAGTGCACCTGCATCAACAGCTCAGCGAGTCTTTCGCGCTCGCTGGGATTGGGGATCTGGCGGGTGATGATCCCCTGCACGAAGCGAAGTATCTGGCGGGACGAAAGCGGCGCGTACGAGAGCAAGGCGAACGCAAGCTCATCGCCGATGACCGCAGGCCCGACCGCGAGCGCCGGCCGCTGGCCGAGCATATCGGCGACGAGCTGAACAGCAAGCCGGGCAGCGAGATACTCACCGAACGTGGCGTGCAGGAACTCGAAGGTCTGCAGTCGAGCGTCATCGCGGATCGCCTGCGCGCGCTGGATGAAGAAAAACCTTCCCAGAGCGACGTCAGCGTGCCCGGTCGGCGCGCGGAAGTTGCTCGTCGCCGCGGATGCGGAGCCAAGCAGCGCGGTGAGGTCAGAATCAAGCTCGACCTCCGAGACCCATTGCCGACGCCGGTTGATTGCCGCGAACGCCACCAGAGACAGACGCTGCAGTTCCTGCTCGACTCGCCGCGTGATCTCATCCGGCAATCCGGTGCCGTCCTTGCTGACCTCCCGTACGGCGAACGAGGTTAGCAGCGCTTCGTACAGCGCCGACTCGTCGAGCGCCGCCACCTGGGCAGTGGCGATCGCGCGCTGCAGCGCGTTGGCGTCGCCGTCGTAAAGCGCGAGCATCAGCAGCAGCAGCGGCTGGCACGCGAGCGTTTGATGGCGTGCGACCACCTGGGTGGGCAGCGGCAGCAGGCCGCGGGACGCCAGGTAGCTGGCATTGAGTTGGTTCCAGCGATCGACCCAGCCGGCGATCTGGGCCGGGCTGAACGGCTCCAGCCGCGATACAACGGTGCCGCGCGGGTAGCGCACCCGGTCCGCGACAGCCGCCCGGCTGGTGACCAGGACCGCCAGCGGTCTGCCCTGGTCGGCCTCGCGCTGCTGGAAGCGGGCTACCCGGATCAGGTAGTCCGACTGGCTCAGGCCGGTGGCCTGCAGCAGCTCGTCGAAGCCGTCGAACAGCACTACCGGAAGAGCATGCCCGGTCCCTCTGGCGATGGCGGGCCAGTCGACCCGCACGCCGGTCGCGGCGCGGATTGCGTACTCGATCTGGTCCTGGATGTCGCCTTCGGCCGGCGTCTCCCGCAGCACCACCCGGACCGGGCTGAACCCATCGGCGGGCAGGCGAGCTGCCAGGATCTTGGTCAGGACTGACTTTCCCGCGCCGGGCTGGCCAAGCACGACCAGCGGCGCGGCGTACGCCTCCGGTGCCGTCAGCGCGGTCGCCAGATACTCGGCGAGGTTCGGCCTCACCGGCACGTCAGACCACCATGCCTCGTCCGACGGCCACTCATCACCGACGACGCGCCTGATCCGGAAGTCAGGGTCCACGTACCCATCGGCGAGGGTGGGCAGCTGTATGCCCGCCGGGGCGTCTCCCTCGGCCAGGATCGGCCGCTGCAGCACTGCCTGGTACGCGCTCGACAGCATCCCCGTGACCTCAGCGGCCGAAGCACCTCCGGCGCCGTCAGCCGGCAGCGCCCCGGCGGCCCGCACCGCCGCTCGCCACGCCAGCGACCGGTTCGCAGTCGCCCGGCCAAGGGCCGCCAGCTCGAACTCAGTCTTCTCCGGGCCTGCCAGGTTCAGCGCATCGGCCAGCATGCGCGCTGTTTCGCGCCGTGCCGTCAGGTTGATGCCACGCTCCAGGTCACTCACCGACCGCGAGCTGACCTGTGCAGCCTCGGCCAGCTCCTCCTGCGTCATGCCAGCATCCATCCGCAGCTGCTTCAACAGCTGTGCGAAAGTGATCGGAAATAGTTCTGCCAAAGTCGACCCAAACGGTAGCGTGACGTCCGTATCAATTATTGAAGTCTCGGCATTAGACGGTACCCGCCAGCCCAGATACCCGGCGAACTCACTTCCCGCGCGGGCCGACCGCCTCCCCGCGCACTAGCAACGCCCACGGCCACAGGTCACAGCCACGCCGACCCAGCACTAGCAGGCCGCGGACCCTCGTGCCAACGGCGCTCGGCGCAGCTGCACTGCACTCAGCTAGCACATCCCTTCAGAATTGGCCGACGCTCTTGCCACGTCACCTGCTCACCTCGCAACGCTGCCATCAAAGACACACGCAGTCGGCTCGATCTGTACTCGAATCGGCCGCAGCGATTGACGGACTTGAGGACGCAATAACGGGCGATCTGAGCGCGACTGGCGTGGCCTCCGACTTGCTCACATGCCGAGATGAGTCCGTTTCCGCAGGTCCTGGGGACCGACCAGGCCAGAGCGCCGGGCGGTCTGTGACCTGACGGTTCCGCCAGCGACTCAGCCATCAGAGTTTCGTTGCGCGTTGCCCAGGTGCCACTCGCTGCGCCGCGATCTCCTTGTCCAACTCCGTCAGGTCAGCCGCCAGGTGGCCGGAGAACCATGTCAGCACCGGTCTCATCAGCGCACGTTGGATGAAGCTGGTGTCCGGGCGGGGCTCGAAGATGGTGGGCCTGTACCGTCCCTCGTGCACGATGAGGTTGCGCGCTTCATAGATGTTGAGCACTTCTAGGAACCGGCTGCAACCAGGGACCATCCCGGCTTTGGCATCGTCAATGAATTTCTTCAGGTCTTGTCCTGGGCTGCCTTTCCGCCCCAGCGGAAGTGTCAGAAAAGGGCAGGCGCTCCCCTGGCTGCCTGCGCAGTTGTGGCCAGTGTTCGGCGAGCCGCAACTCAAGTAAGCGGCTCGCCGTGCCGCCCGGCTTTTCTTCTCACCGTCTGTCGACTCGCCCAGAAGAACCTCCAGCGCCATCGCGGTATTGAGCAGACCAACATCGGCCTGATCGGACCACCACGCCTGGCTCAAGAGTTCGATGGCGAGCAGTGCGCGAGTCTGAAGGCGCGTTCGGTTTGCCTCGTCGAGTTCGAGGGCCTCGTGGATGAAGCGGTAGACCGGATCGCTCATCCATGCCTGGTACAGGTCGTCGCCGAATGTAGTCATGCCCATGATCGCGCCCACCCCGCGAAAGCCGGGTTCCGGGACGCCCGCGGGCTTGACTTTGCCGCCACTGAGGTTGACGAAGTCATAGGACGCTGTACCCGCGCGACCTGGCAATCCGAACCGCTGGAACGCCACAAGCCAGGGCATCTTCATCACGAGCTGCACGAGATTAGGGGCCGGGTGGCCGCTCTCCACTACGGGCGAGTTCCCCGTGACCTGGCCGAGGAGAGTCGCGACCACGCCGCTCTCAACCAAGGGCTTGTTCTCCATGTGCTGTACGAGATTGAGAACCGCTACTGCGCTCTCTACCAACGTCTCCGCCGCAGCAACACCCCCGGTCCGGCTGACCGAGACCTCGGCAAGCACGCAGCCGGTCAACCTGGCGGAAGCGGCCAGAAGGCTTGACACGTATTCAGGCTCGCGAACGCTCGCATCCTGCGAGCCCGCGCGCGCTGCTTCGATCAGCGCAAGTGCCGCTCCAGCGGGATGAAACCGCACCCTGCCCACATCCCAGGGCCGCGTGAAGTTCAAGCCGACAACCGGCAGCAGGATCCTCTCCGACATGGCGTTCATTGTCCTCGACCACGGCGGGGTTCGGGAGGGAGCGAACCGCAGTCGAGATTCGGCTGTGAGGCCTTCAGAACATTCGCATATGCCGCGTGCAGGATGGCTTCGCTACTCCACTAGACCACCATGGAACTGACAGGCAGGACTGTCTCCGAAGCGCGCTCGGCAGGCCGCGATCAGGTCCACCTCTAGCCCCATCAGCGCCCGTCGGTCGAGGTCTTCTAGCACCGCCCAGGACACCTCGACGACATTGCCTCGTGCCTCATGACTCGCCACGCATGCAGCAGCAGAGTGCCCGCGATAGTCAGGCGGACGGCTTCGTGCCCGGCGCAACCCGCCAAGCCGGGAACTGAGCCGGTCACTGATACCGACATAGATAAGGGAGGGATGACCCTTGCAGCGGAGCCGATAGACGCCCTGTCTCCGAGGAACCATGCCGTGCTCGGCCGTGGCATCTAGGCATTGCCACGGCGACCATGCCAGGTTCCACCAGTTTGGATGTTGCGGATCCCCGTACTCTTGCCCATCCACCATCTGAACAGCATCCCTGCTTCGCGGCCTGCCCAGCAAATCTTCGACCATGGCTGGCACCCCCGCGGCGCCCGCACATGCCGCTCTTGGTGCGCGACATCCAGGCTGGCGATCTTGCCGATGCAGAACTCCATGCAATCGAGTATTGGCCTGCAGATGGCGCTGCGCCGCGACATCGCAGCCGCGACTTGATCTAGCGATTCTCGGCAGCTCAGATCACAAGAGCGGTTCAGATCAATGACCTGGCCTGGTCACATGCCTGTGGCCTCCGCCACCACAGTGTTATCGACGGAGATCGTGTATGACTTCGGCCGGACTCCCCCAGACATCAGCGGACGGACCTTTACGATCTCAACAGTGCTCACCTACCCGGCGCCGCCACACCCTCCTGGTCCGAAATTCGAACTGAGTCGAGAGCTGACAATAAGGGCTCTGAAGGCGGATGACCTCATCTCCGACACGCAGTTCGGCGCTCGCGTGTGAGGGTTTCTCCGGAACTCTGCGGGCCCCCCGGCGATATCGAAGGGGATCACCATGTCAGCCAACCTTCCGCCGCATCCTGAGAGCCGTCCGTGGGACTGCGAATCGTTTCGCTGTGGCGGGCAGGAAACAAGGTCGCGCCCGGTTCTCGAGCCGAAACTGTAGCAACAAGGAGTTGCGAAGCTAGGAGCAAGGGCCAGGAGGAGCAAGCACAAGCCGTGCTGGGCTACGGCGACCTGGCATCCCCATCCAGCATGCGCAGATTCAGCCCGACTTCTGCTGCATATGCGTCCGGCGGGGGATGAGCGCTGGAGGTGCGGATTGGCGACGCGAAGCCGGCGGGTGGTCTAGATGTTGCGCCAGTTGCGGGGATGTTGTCGCGATCGGGGAAGCGGGCGGGGTTGAGCCAGTCCGTTCCGGTCTGGTCGGTGTCGCAACCAGCGTTGTGCAGGCGCGCTGCGAGGTCGTGGAGGGCCTACGGATTCCGGTGGGTGAGCTTGACGTAGCTGAGTCCGGTCAGGTCACTGGGCAATTCGTGGGGGCCGAGGCTGACCAGGATGGTGTGGTCCGGGTGGGTGACTAGTGCGATGCCGCTTCGAGGATGACGTTGGGCCGAGCCTGGAGGCGCCAGGCGGTGCTGTACGCCTCCCGGAACGCGGCTTATGCCGATCTGATGCTGCGTACCGGGCTGCGGCTGTCGGAGCAGACGAGCCTGTCGGTTTTCGAGGTGCCCGAGGCGGTGCCGGGGGTGGCGTTTGCCCATGCGTGGCTGCCCGGGGCCATCGCCAAGGAGGCTCGGGCCGTGCGGTGTATGTTCCGGCGGCGAGCCTGAAGGACATCGGGGATTATGTGGAGATCGAGCGGGCCGAGGCGGTCGGTCGGGCGCGCAGGGCGGGCCGCTATGAGCGGATCCGTGACCCGCTGATCGTGGAGGACCGGGCCAAGCCGGTCGTGATCACCGGCGGGCAGCGGGTGAAGGTATCGGGCCTCGGGCATGCTGAGCGGGCCCGGCTGCTGGTCCGCGTGCCGGGCGGGCTGGAGCCGGCGGCGCTGTGGCTCAATGAGCATGGGATGCCTTCCGCGCCGTCGGGCTGGCGGGAGGTGTTCGATAACGCCAGCGACAGGTGCGCCCGGCTGGGCCTGCGCGTGGCCTGTCACCCGCATGCGCTGCGGCACAGCTTCGCGGTGATCACGCTGGAGCAGTTGTGGCGCGGGCACATCCAGGAACTGGCCGTGATGAACCCGGCGCAGCGGCAGACCTATCAGATGGTTTTCGGTGACCCGCTCAACTGGGTTCGGGTCAGACTGGGTCACCGGTCCATCGAGACTACCCAGGTTTACCTGCACACGTTGCAGGAGCTGGAGATGGAGACCCGGATGGCGCTGGTCCCCGGTGACTGGGAGCCTGCGGGAATTCATCCCGGTGACCTCAGCGAGGCTGGGGCGGGCGGGGGATCCGGTGACTGAGGTGACGGTTCCCGGGTGGCCGGGCCGCACTGGCCGGGGCCGGGTCGCGTTGCAGCCTGACGGGCTGTATGCGCCCGCGCCGCGGGTGGGCCGCGACAGCGGGGATCAGGTCACCGTGGAGTTCTGCGGCGAGGACGGCCGGTCCCGGGTCTTCCGGTTCGCCGGGCTGCCCTGCCCGGGGCTGCACGCTGACCTGGGCTGCGCGTTCGAGGCGCGTACCGGGCCGGCCGGGACGCGGCGCACCCTGGCCAGCGCCATTTCGCTATGGGGAGCACTGGTGCGTTTCCTGGCCTTCCTGGGCACCCTCAGTGCGCCTCCGTCCGGTGTGCCGGCGTTGCGGCCACGGCACCTGGACCGGTTCGGCCTGCGCCGGCTGGAAACTGCCGCGCCCAGGGGCGCGGCAGCTGATGTGGCGGCGGTCAGCGGCCTGCTCGCAGCGCAGGTGCTGGCTGGCCGGCTCCATCCGGACCTGGCCAGTGCAGCCCGGCAGGGCTGCAGGCAGCCCGCCACCTGACGGTGATCGGTGACGCCGTGCTGGACTGCGGCCTGGCCGACGGCACCTACCTGCGCACCCCGCCGGCCGCGCTGCTGGGCGGCAGCCCGTGGCTGCCTGCCTTCGGCTACCAGGACCTGCCGCATTACGTGCGGCTGCTCCGCGCCGCCGCCTACGTTACGATCGCTTACCTGTCCGGCATGCGGGACTCCGAAGTCAAGCACCTCCAGCGCGGCTGCCTTCACACCTGGCGCGACGAGGCCGGCAATGCGGTACGGCACAAGATCAGCAGCCTGGCGTTCAAAGACGAGGAGGACACGGCCGGCGCCGGCGCAACCTGGATCGTCACTGAACCGGTCGCACGGGCCGTCGCGGTCCTCGAAGCCCTCCACGACCCGTCACAGCCATACTTGTTAGCCATTCCGCCTACCTCCCGGCACTACCGCCGGGCGGTCAGCAACGCGGCCATCACGACCAGGACAACCAGCAGGGACCTCGCGGCATTCATCACCTGGACCAACGACTACTGCCTCCGCCACCAGCGCCCCGATGCCATCGGCGGAGGCGGCCAGCCGCAGATCTCGACCAGGCAGCTCCGCCGCACACTCTCGCCTGGTTCATCGCCCGCCAGCCCGGCGGCACCATCGCCGGAGCGCTGCAATACCGCCATGTCCAGGTCCGCGTCTTCGAAGGGTACGCCGGAACCTCAGCGTCGGGATTCCGGGCCGAGGTCGAAGCCGAGCAGGCCCTCGCCCGCGGCGAGAAACTCAGCGACATGGTCACCACCCGCGACTGCCATCGCCTCACCGGGCCCGCAGCCGCCCGGCACTCCGTGCGCCGACAGCACCGACACGAACGTGTGCCGCATTTCTCGGGGCACCCAGCCCGTCCCAAGCCCGGCGGCCTCGGTGATCTTCCGAAAATCCCGCCGCACATTGTGATCGTCCATGACCGTCCCGACAGCGGAGGCGAACACCAGCCCGTACTCCTGCCACAGGGTTCCAGCCGTCAGCCGAGCCGCCTCTTGCCGCACCCACTGCGTCTCTAGCGCGACCACGCACCGCCGCGCGAGCAGCAACGTGCGGCGCGACTTCGGCGTCTTTGTGTCGCCCCCGGCGCGCTCGGCTCGCCACACGAACACTGCGACCTGCTCGTGGTCGAACCCGACCTGCAGCACCGGTCGCCAGATCCCATCTACCCAGGCAACCACGTGCTCCCACTGCAACGCCCGCACCTCTTCGGTTCGCAACCCAGCCAGCAGGGACACCACGACGTACGACTCAAGCCGGGTACCGACAGCGGCCTTCATCAAGGCAACGGCTTCCGCCACGGTCAACGCCTTAGACGGCCGGCCGCTCCGCTCCCCCTTCGGGGGCTTGACCAACGCGGCCACGTTCCGGCCAACAAGGTCTCGGCTCTCCGCATGTCGGATCGCCCGCTCCAGCACGTTGTGCGCGATCTGCAATGTCCGCGTCGACATCCCTGGAGCCGAAGCCGCGAGCGCCGCCTGCACGTCCCTGGCGGTCAGATCCTTGAGCTTGACCGCACCAAGCTGCTCCTTGAGCGCTTTGGCGATGGTTTCTCGGTACAGCTTCACTGTCCGCTCAGACCGGCCGGGCAACGCCTCGGCTAGCCAGTCGTCAAGCGCGCTGGCGACCGTGTACCCCGGCCGGGGCCGCACACCGTCTGAGATCTCTCGGTGCAGCACCCGCAGCTTGTCCCGCACCTCAGCCTTAGTGCGCCCGGTCACCTTGCGCCGCAGCCGCTTCCCGGCCGGTCCGTATCCGAGGCTGACCGCCCCCACATACCGGTTCTTCGACGCGTCGAAGTAGATCCCGTCCTCACCGTGGCCGCGTCGCCTTAGAGATGAGGTCTCTGCCATACCAAGAGCCTAACATCGAGCTGGCTCCCTGTTTGGCTCCCCGACCCGTAGTCGTCCGTCCGACTAGGCCTCTGACCTGCGCGCCTGGCAGGGATCGAACCTGCGACCCGCTGCTTAGAAGGCAGCCGCTCTGTCCGCTGAGCTACAGGCGCATGCAGCACATTCTGCCCGACCTAGGCTACGCGCCGCTCCGCCGCCAGCACCAACGATCAAGCCAACCCAACGATCGCCAGCACGCGGCTCACCGATGAATCGCGACAACCGTCGGCTTAAGACAAGCCTGCACGCTCCCGCCAGCCACCGCCGCGCTCTGAACGGCCTTGCCCACCTTCGCGCACGTGACCAGCAGCACCCGATCGCTCGATGGGTCGACACTGCCCCCGATAGCCGACAAGTCCACAAAGAAATGCGGCCACGGCAAGGACCGAGTTGTCCAGATGACGTGCTTCCGCGCGATGTCGTAGCCCCAGGCCGCACCATGAGCGCCGGGATCGAGGCCGAGCGCTACGCCGTCGCGCACGCCGTAGGTGCCGGGCGGGCCGGGGTAGGACGTGCCGCGCTCGTTCTTGCCGGTCACCGGGTCAATGCCGATCAGCGCTCCCCTGACGTCTACGTACAGAACAGCCAGCACGGGGTCGAACACCTCGGGTACCGCGCCTCGACGGGTACCGGTGAGCCGTCCGGTGGCATCGCTATAGATGCGCATCCCATCCCCGCTGGAGAACAGCAGTACGTCATCGATCGCCCCGCTCAGCCGGCCGTCGAACGACCGGCCAGTCGGCTGGATGAGTCGTTCGCTGCCGGTGCGCAGGCTGATCTGCCGGACCGCCGTCACTGGAGCCGTGCCGACCTCACCGGTCGCTGACACCGTCACGAACAACTGACTGCCGCTGACCCGCCAGGCCTGGCCCGCCGACCCCGTTAGGTCGCGCCAGATCACCTTGCCGGTGGCATTGGCGTAGCTGGCCACCGAGTTTCGCCCGACGATCACGGTCTGCTTCCTGTTCGCACTCACCGCGCCGCCGAACAGTGCCGCCTGGTACACCCTGACCTGCTTGCCGGTCACCGCGTCGAGCACGAACTCCTCGCGCTCGGCCGAACGCACCGCCACCTGTCGGCCCGCCGCGCCGGATCCTGTCACTCCCACGCCGCCGATCCCAGTCCCGATCTCGACGCCCACCGTCACGAGCCCAGGCCACGCCCGGACCGACATGATCGCCGACCCAGCGGGCACTCCGCTGATTGTGGCCGCCCACCTCGGGAAGCCGGTCGCTGCGTCGAACGCGTCGACCGTCAGGCCGAAACCGACGGCCGCGACGTTGCCGCCGATCGCCGCGTACGCCTGGCCGTGGGCGAACACAGTCCCCTGCGCGCCGCTGTCGGCATCCCAGATGCCGGTGAGCGGCCGGGCCCAGCTCACCGCCCCGGTGACAGAACAGGCATGGCGGCACGGCTTGTGACCTCGGCTCGCAGAGCCGCCTGGAAAGACCACGACAGCGATAAGAATGAGCCCGAGCGCACTGCGGCGCACGGGCGCTGAGATCAAGCGGCTGAGGTTCACCTGCGGAGTCCGACCCTCCTCGCATCGCCAGGCTTGATCAATACGGATTACTGCCGCGGAGTAGCGTTGGCACGCAAGGCTCAGACCGACTCCACCGCTTCGACCCATTGGAGGACCCATGTCCGACCGGGCTCCGCTGCCCTATGATTTCATGCCCGAAGTGCCATCGTTCGTGGTTACCAGCGACGACGTCGGCCACGGCCAGCATATGGGCGACAAGCAGGTCTACAACGGCTTCGGCATGTCCGGCCAGAACATCTCACCCCACCTGACCTGGCACGGGTTCCCCGAGGAGACCAAGAGCTTCGCAGTCACCTGCTACGACCCGGACGCGCCGACCGGCTCTGGATTCTGGCACTGGATCGTAGTTGACATCCCAGCTTCGGTAACCGAGCTTGCGGCTGGCGCGGGTTCGGCCGATGGCGGCGGCCTGCCTGGCGGTGCGTTCTCGGTGCGCAACGACTACGGCACCAAAGACTTCGGCGGGGCCGCGCCGCCGCAGGGCGATGAGCCGCACCGGTACGTGTTCGCCGTGCACGCACTCGACACCGACAAGCTCGGGATCGACTCCGACGTCTCCCCCGCTGTCGCCGGCTTCAATCTCCGATTCCACACGATTGCCCGCGCGATGATCGTCCCGGTGTACGGCCACTGACTGTTAGCTCTGGATGCCAGATCAGCTTCAAGCAATTTTCTGAAATAAACCTGGCGGCCGGTCGCGCACACACTAGCCGCGCGGCCGGCCGAGCCAGTCGTGCCACGACGGCTTGACCCGGCGCCGCCAGCGAAGCGGTCGGCCTGACTTACCCCCGCACGTCTAAGGAGCGATCAGATGCCTCTCGACCAGGACGCCGCCCGTCTCGCCAAGGGCAAGAACCTCGCGACCGTCGTCACCCTCATGCCCGACGGCCAGCCGCAGGCGCTGCTCACCTGGATCGACACCGATGGCGAGAACCTGCTGGTGAACACCGAGCCACAGCGGCAGAAGTCGAAGAACATCCGCCGCGACCCGCGCGTCACCGTGTTGCTGCACTCGGCGGAGGACGCGTGGGATTGGGCCGAGGTCCGTGGCCACGTGGTCGAGACCATCGGCGGCCAGCAGGCCCGTGACCACATCGACGAGCTGGCGCGCCAGTATGTCGGCCGGGACTACTCGAATCCGATCGGCCCGGACGGCCGCGTCATTTATGTGATCAAGCCGGACAAGGTCAATACCCCCCGCTCCCTGGGCCGCCGCTAGCTACGGGAGGCTGGCCAGGAGCTCGCGTTCGCGGTCGGGGTCCAGTCCGTGGCGGATGCGGCTCGGGGCCGGGTCGCCCTCGGTTTCCAACCAAGCCCACGTGTCGGCCACGGTTTCCTCGATCGGACGGCAGACCAGGCCAGCCGCGTAGATCGCCGAGACGTCGCCGTTGTGGATGGCCGAACCCTCGCTGTCCGGCGGGATCCAGACGGGCAGTTCGGTCCACGGTTCGATACCGGCGGCCACGATGACCTCGGGGTCGACCCACACTAGCTTGGCGGTGGAGCCGGTCGCGGCGACGCAGGCGTTCAGCAGGCTCTCCATCGTGGCCTGGCCGGGTTTGCTGACCGAGTTGAACGGGCCGCTGATGCCTTCGTCGGCCGCGTGGAGCATCCAGATCGCCAGGTCGCGGCAGTCGATGTATTGCAGCGGCAGTTCACGGGGGCCGGGCGCGAGCACGTCGCCGCCACGCTCGATCCGGCGCAGCCACCAAGGCATCCGGCCGACGCCCTCGTACGGGCCGATGATCAGCCCGGCCCTGGCCAGCACCGACGGGCCGTCGAAGTGCTCGAGCACGGCGAGTTCGCCGCCGCGCTTGGCTGCCGCGTAGTCTGACCCATCCTCGCTGCTGGCGTCGCCGTCGACGACAGGCGCGCTCTCGTCGGAGCGGGACGGGATCGGCCAGCTATAGACCGACCGGCTCGAGACATAGCCGTAGTGGCCGGCGCGCCCGGACAGCAGCGTGGCCGAGTCGCTGACCACGCTGGGTGCCTGGCTCCAGGTGTCGATGACGGCGTCCCACGTGTCGTCGCCCAGCGCCGAGCGCAAAGCCTGCGGGTCAGTGCGATCGGCGTAGCGGGCGTTCGCGTCCGGGGCCGGAGCGCCGCTGACGCCGCGAGTCAGCGTGGTCACCTCGTCACCGCGAGCTAGCGCGCACTCCACGACCGCTCGTCCGACGTGGTGCGTCCCGCCAAGTACCAGAAGTCTCATGGGAGATATCGTGGCCCAGCCGCGCGGCGGGACGCCAGGCTCTTAGCTGGAGGCAGAAGCGTTGACGTCCTCGTCATCACCGGTGACACCTATCAGCACGCCAACCAGCCGCGCGTGCTGTGCGATCAGGTCAGCGAGCTGACCTGGCGGTGTTCGCGGCAGCCGGCTGAGCGCGGCGGGCAGGTCTTCGAGCACGTCGGCCATCTCGGCAAGCAGCTCGGAAGGGTTGTCGGCGTCCGCCAGATGCCGGTCCTCGCGCTCGATGACCTCGGTCCTGACCAGCTCGTTCGCGATGTCCTGCGAACAGCCGAGGCCCGCTTCGATCAGGTCACACCAGCGCCGCCCGACCGTCCGGACCGCGGCGGTCGACCGGTAGCCGAGAAAGATGGACTCCCACTGCCTGAGAATGAACTCTTCCCAGCCGAGCACGTCGATGTCTTCGCGATCGTGGTCGTACATAGCGGAATATTACGTCCTCTAGGACAAGGTCGCGATGTGCTGGCCGCACGGCGTAGCGTCGTTCCCGGGCAAGCTGGCAAGCTGATCGAGCAGCCAGCGCGACGACAGCACCTTGATCAGCGCCTGCACCTCACGCGACGCGGCTCGTTCGGCCGGGATCACCAGGTCGAAGCGTTCGGCCGCGAGCGGGATGAACCCAAGCTGGTAGGCCAGCGCCGCTGGCTCGCTGGCGACGCCGACGTCCGCAAGACCAGCCGCGACGGCGTCGGCTACCTGCAGGTGCCCGGTCGCCGTCGTCTGGTAGCCGGGTAGCAAGGCGCCGTCGACGTCGATGCTGGCCAGTTCCCGGTCGAGCACGCTGCGCGCTTCGGCGCCTTGCTCCCTGTTCACCAGCCGAAGTCCAGAGCCGACCACGTCGGCCAGCCCGGTCACCCGATCAGCGACCTCCGGCCGCAGCACCAGTCCCTCCCGCCAGGCGCTGAACCCGATCACCTGGCCGCCTGCCGACAGCATCCGCGCGGCGGGCCAGGTGTTATAGCTGCCAGCCTGATCAACCAGATGCACCCCGGCGGCGTGCACCAGGCCGGCGGCCGCCAGCCTGAGCGCCTCCCGGCTCGCGCACGGCCACCAGCTGAACGCGATCGGCGGGTCGAGCAGACCGAGCGGCTCCTCAAGCAGCGGCAGCGCTGGGTCGCAGCCGGCCACCACGAGGGTCGGTCGGGGCGGGCCGATCGGCCGGACCGTGACGGCGTCGGCCGCGCCCACGACCAGCCCGCCCACGACCAGCCCGCCAGCGGGGAGGAACCCGGCCCGCCCGGCCGTCGGCCCGATGAGCGGAAGCGCGACGAACGACTCGCCGATCGGCGCCAGCGTGACCCGCTGCCCAGCCTGGTCCGACTCAGTCCGCCCTTGTCGATCGCCGTCGTCAGCGGGGCCGACCAGCCGTGCGGTGACGGTCGGCACCGCGCCCTCGGTGCCGAACAGCTCATCGACCGTCATGCCGAGCGCCTGAGCCAGTGCGAGCGCGACCCGCAGCGATGGGTCCGACTGGCCGGACTCCACCGCGGAGACGGCCTGCCTCGACACCCCGGCCATCCCTGCTAGCTGCTGCTGAGAAAAGCCCCTGGCCTGACGGGCCAGCCGGAGCCTGGCGCTAGTGCTCATTGGCGCGCCTCGCCGTCCGGCCCGAAGCGCGGCGGTTCGACTGCGGTGACGACAAGGTGCTCGCCGACGGGAGCTGGATGGTGCAGCCGCCCGGTCACGACGAATGCCTCAGCCGTGCGGATGCTGATCTCCCACAAGGCCCCGGCTGGGCGGCAGGCGGTCACCGGCCCGGACAGCACGAGGCCCTGACTGGGCTGGCCGCCCGCGACGATCCGATCGGGGTGCATGCCGACCGTCCCGGTGGCTCCGGGTTCGGGCACGAACGCCGTATAGCCGACAAGCTCGGCCACCCGCCTCGACGCCGGACTTCGCACCACCTCATCCGGCGCCCCGACCTGCAGCACGCTGCCTTGGTCGAGCACGGCCAGCCGGTGGGCGAACGCCTGTGCGTCGGAAAGCTCGTGCGCGACCAGCACGGCCGGCAACTCGCGCTGCTCGACCAGCGAGATGACCAGATCGGTCAGCGTGCGGCGCAGGGTCAGGTCCAGCCCGGTGTAAGGCTCATCGAGCAGCAGCGCGTCGCAGCGTGACAGCAGCAGCCGGCCGAGCGCTACCCGGTGCGCCTGGCCACCGGACAACTTGGCTGGCATCGCGGCGAGCAGCTCGTCGATGCCGAGTACCGACGCCAGCCTGGCCAGCTCGGTGGCAGCGTCGCCCGGATGGCCGTTGGCCGCGGCCGCCGACCGGGCGTACCGCAGGTTGTCGCGCACCGACAGATGCGGGAACAGCCCTGGGTCCTGCCTGAGCAGCCCGACTCCGCGCCCCCACGGGGGCAACGCGACCACCGGCGCCTGCGTGCTCGTCAGCACGACGCCGCCGAGCGCGATCCGCGCCCGGCGCGGCCTGACCAGCCCGGCGATCACTTCGAGCAGGGTCGTCTTGCCGGCGCCGGAAGGTCCGAACAGCGCCAGCCGCTCGCCCGGCGCGACCTGCAGGCACCCGCGCACGGTGAAGCTGGGTCGGTCAACCTCGACGTCGACCTCGAGCACGGGCGCTCCAGATATAGGCCGCTATCGGCAGCGGCAGCGCGACAACGAGCAGTACCAGGGCAAACGGCAGTGCCGACGGCAGCCCGGTCTCCTGGAGCGAGGTCCAGATCTGCAACGGCAGCCCAGTTGGATGGTAGGCGATGATCACGACCGCGCCGAAGGCTCCCATCGCCCTGGCCCAGGCCACGGCCAGTGCCATCGCCAGCCCCGGCGCCGCTAGCGGCACGGTCACCCGGCGGAACGCCCGCAGCGGCCGGTCGCCCAGCAGCGCCGCCTGCTGTTCGAGCCGCGGGTCCACACTCGCGAACGCCGCCTGCGCGCCGAGCACGTAGTACGGCGCCGACTCATATACCTGGGCGACGACCAGCGCGAGGAACGTGTTGGTCGTCGAGAGGTTGAAGTGCGCCAGGAACTGTCCGATCGCCGTGTACGGCCCGATCATGAAGATCAGGAGCAGGCCGATCACCAGCGGCGGCAGCAGCAGGCTGGCCAGCACGCCGATCTCCCAGATCCGCGGGAACGGCAGGGTGCCGCGCGCCAGCGCCCACGCCAGCGGGGTGCCGATCAGCAGCAGCACAGCCAGCGTGACCGCGCCGGACTCGGCCGACACCACCAGCGGGTCAAAGGCGCCCGGTGCGCCGAGCGAGCTCTTGATGGCGCTCCATGACAGGTGCGTCGCCAGCGCGATCACCGGGCCGAGCAAGGCCAGCCAGATGATCAGGGTCCCGGCGATGCCCAAGGATCCAGATAGGTAACGCAACCCCCGTGGAACTGCCGTTCCGGGCGCCCGGCCCCGTCCGGGCGGCTGCCAGGACGGGGCCGGAGCGACTTGAGGCTGCGTGTTAGCCGCCCAGCTCACTTTGCACCTCGGCCGGAAGCCCGGTTCCGACCACCTTCGGGGTGAGGAGCGTGTAGCCGCCCTGCTTGTAGAGCGCCAGGCCAGCCGGCGAGAGCGTGTACTTCACGAACGCGAGCCCGGCTGGGGTCGGCGTGCCGATCGTGGTGATGTCGATCGCCAGCGGCGATCCCTTCTTCTTCATGTTGCCCGCGATCGTAATCGTCGCCTTGGCGTACTGCTCCTTGAACGCCGGGTCGCCGAGGTTGATGTCCGGCGGGAGCTTGATGTACGACAGGTGGAGCTCGATCGCCTGGTTGATGTACGCGCTGGCCGCGTCGAGCTGACCGGACTGCAACGTCGTGTCAAGCGCGGCCTCGGCGAAGATCTGGGGCGACTTCGGGTCGGCGAGCGCCGCTCCGCCGAGGATCTTGGTGACGGTGTCGGCCGGCAAGCCGTACTTCATCTGTGCGAGCTGCAGCATGAAGATGAACGCCCGGCCCTGCGGGTCGATGTTCGGGTCGGTGCGCCCCAGCTTGAGCCCGGGCGTCTGCAACAGCGTGAACAGGTTCTTCACCGGCTCCTTGCCGCTGGCGATGGCCTTGAACTGCGCGGCGTACTTGCTCTTAGGGTTGTACGCCAGCACGATCTGGGTGCTCGCGTACTGGACATACCAACTGGTGAACTTCGGCTCAAGCGGAAGAATGTTGTCGCCGCCCACGCTCTCAAACACGTTCGGGCTGATCTCGCCCGAGGCGATCTCCTGCTCTAGCTCGCCGGACGCGCCCGCCCGCCCGGAGTACTGGAAGCTCGTGGCCGTGGTGAACGCGGGACCGACGACCTTCTCGTTCAAGTCCTGGAGCGAGGCCGCGTAGGCGACGTTGGCTGTTCCAGTCGGCTTGGCCGAAGAGCTGGAGGAGTGAGAAGAGCTGGTGGGGCTCTTGCTCGAGGTAGACGAGGAGCAGCCGACCGCTGCCAGGCCGACGCACGCCAGCAACACAAGGCCGCCGTGCCAACCAATGCGCTTAACAGTCATGTCTTGGACGATAGCTACCGTCACTTGCGTCGCGCAAGAAGTCACGACACTCGCGCAGTCCGGGTGATCCCGATCGAACGCTGAGCCGGCCCTCAGGAAACGTTCAGCTAGCGGCGCGATGCTGGAGATGCTGGCATCGCCGTGGTTGCCGGCGCTGTGCTTGCCAGATAGGGCAGGGCGCGCTTGCATAACAAATGCAGCCGCATATGTGTCCGGGCCATAGCATGGTCAGCGGCAAACGCACCCGAGTAACCAGCGTGGGTAAGGCAGGACAGGGATGGGCAAGGCGGAGCGAAACCGTCAGCAGAACGCCAGGCAGCGCATCGCGCGTCAGCAAGCGGCGGCCAAGCGCGCCGAAGCGCGGCGACGGGTCCTGATCGCGGGCGGAAGCGCCCTGGCAGTCGTGGCTATCGTGGTCGCCCTGGTGGTGGTCAAGTCGCTGAACGGCCCGTCGACCGCGGCGGTCAAGTCGACTCCGGCCACTTCGAACGCGGCTTTGGTCAGGCAGATCACCTCGCTGCCTGCCTCCGAACTAGACAAGGTCGGGAGCGGCCCGACCGGCAGCGCCGCGGTGGTACCGCTCAAGGCGATCACCGGCCCGGCGCTGACGCTGAACGGTAAGCCGGAGATGCTCTACGTCGGCGCCGAGTTCTGCCCGTTCTGCGCGGCGGAGCGGTGGTCGATGGTCGTCGCGCTGAGCAGGTTCGGCACGTTCTCCAACCTGGGCTTCATCCACTCGACGCCGAACGACATCTACTCGAACACCTCGACGCTGACGTTCTACAAGAGCAGCTACACGAGCAAGTACCTGAGCTTCCTGCCGCGTGAGACTGAGGACGTGGCGGAGAAGCCATTGGAGCAGATCACCAAGGCGCAGAACGCGCTGCTCGTCAAGTACACCCACAGCAGCTTCCCGTTCGTAGACGTCGGCGGCAAGTACATCGTCGACCAGGCGCAGTACCTTCCCAGCGTGCTCGGTTCCCCGGAGACGCAGGACGCTACTCACCACGGCCTTAGCTGGCAGCAGATCGCCACCGATCTGCAGAACCCGAACAACCCGGTCGCCCAGGAGATCATCGGCGCGGCCAACCGCATCACCGCCGCTATCTGCCAGGTGACCGGCGCCCAGCCGGCCGCCGTGTGCAAGTCGACGAGCGTGACCTCAGTAAACGGGAGCATCTGATGGCACCAAGCAAGCAGGCTCGAAGTAACCGTCATGCGGTGAGCGCGAAGAAGCGAGCGTCGCACGGCGGCAACAGGCCACGTTCGGTGCCGATGATCCCGGCGGAAGCTAACGGCAACGGCCAGGCGAAAACGCGCGCCGCCGGCAGCAAGGCCGCGGCCGACGCGACGACCTCGGCCGACCTCGCTCAGCCGACCGGCGGCGGCCCTGTCGCGTGGGTGCGTACGCATCCGCTTCCGGTCACGGTCTGGGTGCTGTCGCTGTTCGCGCTCGGCGTGTCGATTTACCTCACGATCGCTCACTACGACACGTCGGTGACCCTGGCCTGCTCGGACAAGGGCATCGTCAACTGCACCAAGGTGACGACAAGCTCGCAGTCGATGGTGTTCGGCATCTTCCCGGTCGCCGTGCTTGGCCTGGCCTTCTATGTGTTCATGGCGGCGATCAACTCGCCGCTCGGCTGGCGCTGGAACCGGCGTGAGGTCAAGTGGCTGCGGCTCGCCTCGGTCGTCGTCGGAATGGGGTTCGTGCTCTACCTGGTTTACGCCGAGCTGATCCAGATCGGGAACATCTGCCTATGGTGCACGAGCGTGCACGTCGCGACGTTCCTGATCTTCGCTCTCCTGGTCTACGAGGCCACGTCGTGGACGTCGAAGGCGGCGAACGCGCGTGGGTAAAGCCGAGCGCAACCGCGTTCAGAACGCCCGCATGAGGATCGCGGAGCAGCAGGCGGCCGCGCAACGGGCCGAACGGCGTCGTCGCCTGCTCGCGGTCGGCGGCTCGACGCTGCTCGTGATCCTGATCGTCGTGGGCATCGTGGTGGCCAGGAGCCTGACCGGCCAGAAGCAGGCGGGGGGCGGCAAGCTGTCGAACTCGGTCTTCAGCGGACTGACCACCGTGCCAGCCAGCACGCTCGCCAAGATCGGCACCGGCGCGCTGCCCCCGACGAACCTGCCGATCAAGTCGATCAGCGATACGACGCTGACAAGTTCGCAAGGCAAGCCGGAATTCTTGTACATCGGCGCCGAGTTCTGCCCGTACTGCGCGGCCATGCGCTGGTCCATGGCGGTGGCGCTGAGCAGGTTCGGCACGTTCGGGCCGCTCAAGGGCATCCACAGCTCAAGCACGGACGTCTACCCGAACACCGCGACGCTGACGTTCTACAAGCAGAAGTACACCAGCCAGTACCTGACGTTCACGCCGGTCGAGAACGAGACCGTGACCTCGACGCCGCTGCAGCCGACGACCAAGGACCAGCAGGCGATCTGGGTCAAATACGACACCCAGAACGGCGGCCAGGGCTTCCCGTTCATGTACTTCGGCGGCAAGTCGATCATCACCGGCCCGATGTTCAGCCCGGGCGTGCTCAAGGGACTGACCTGGTCGCAGATAGCCGGTCAGCTCGGCGATCCGACCAGCACGGTGGCCCAGAACGTCAATGGCGCGGCCAACTACATCACGGCGGCGATCTGCAAAATGACGAATGGCACGCCAGCCAATGTCTGCAAGGCCGCTCCGATTCCTACTGTTCAAACCAAGATCTAGGCCTGATAGCTCACACGTGATGCCGGTAGGCCGGAGCGTAGATCCAGGTCGGGGCTCCGGCGACGATCGCGATCAGCACATAGCCCGGGGTGTCCTCAACCGCCTGCTCGATCAGGGCGTCCTGCCTGATCCCATGGCCTCCGTACATGGTGATGACCTCGAAATAGTGGGAACGGATGGCCGCCCGGTACCCGGCGATGCCCTCCAGGTACATGCACCCGGGCCTCAGGCGGAAACACGCGCGGCCCAAGACCTGCCCGTGTGTGTCTCCGCCCCGGCCGGGGATCGGGTACTTGATGTACAGGTCATCCGAAAGCTGGAACCAGGGAATCTTCAACTTGTCGATGACGACAATCTGATCGGTGGCCAGCCCGCCGACCAGGAATCGTCCGTTGGGTATCTCGAAGTAGGGCCGGAGCGTGCTCGCGATCTGCAGCGTTGTCGGCGGGCCCCCGGCCTCGTAAGTCGACTTGGCGGTATGGCTGTAATAAATGCCCGATACGGCGACCGCGCAGCCGATCAGGACCGCGGCCCCCCGGGACAGGAGGCTTCGCAACTGCACGCGCGCCACCATCGAGCCGCTCGCGGCACAGGCGAACCATGCTGAGAAGTCGTCATGCTTGCGCATCGACTCCACTGTGTGCAGATGCAGGCCTTCTGCGGTAACGATCAGCCCCGCGAAGATCAGCAACCCCAGGATGGCGATCGTCTTGGCGTCTTTTCTCACGAGCACGGCGGTCAGCAGGGCAATGAGCGCCACCGCGAGTATCGGGCCGATCCACTTCCACGTGTCGCCGATAATGACCGGACTCCCCACCTTGACCGCGACGAATACCGCCGATGATCCGGCTTTGCGGGCTAGCGTGGTAAACAGCAGCCCGCGAACATAGGCCACGCCGGCTGAGGAACAGGCACAAGGTGTCAAGCGTCAGCGTAGCCAGGCCAAGCGCCATTATTCGCTTCGCCATCGCCTTCCAGCCGCTGAGCTGCAACGCCGCGAGCGCTATGACGAACGGATCGAAGATAATGGTCATGTACTTCGTCGCGTTGGCCAAGAACAAAAGCACCGGGATCGCCAGCAGCCACCCTGTCCGTTCGCCCGTCAGCCCGCTCAATGACCCGCCAGCCCGGACAGCGCAGTACGCCGCGATGGATATCAGCATCAAGGACATCGCGTCGTAGGTGGCCAGCGCCCCGAGATCCTGGGTGAGTCCCAGACCGGCGAAGAGGCCCGACGTGAGTATCCCTGACCAGTATCCGAAGAGTTCCCTGGTCACCATGAAGAGCATGATCGTTGCTACGACCATGAAGACCGTGCTCATGAGGCACGCGGCCGTCCGGCCCCCGACGGAGTCCGCCATCGCGGCGAGCACCGGGTAGATCACCGGCGTGCCGGAGAGGTAGGTCTCGTAGTAAGGACTTCCTCCGCCGTGCCAGAGTTCATAGATCAGCTGATGGCCAGCGTAGATGTACCTGCCCTCGTCACCCGAGGCATAGGAGGCCGGGATCAGCCGGGCCGACAGCAGCGCCTGTGCCACTACGACGACCGCCAGCGGCAGCCAGTACAGCCAGCTGCGACGGTGGACGACAAACTGCGGTATGAGCCTGCCTGCTCGTGCGGGCGCCTCGACGGCGATCAATTAACGCGTCCGAAGCAACGGGCAATCGCGACGGCTCCGACACTGTGAGCCCATGCGCCGGGTGTGGCCTTCGTGGTCCTCGAAAACCGGGTGCTCAGCCCGAGTGCCCAGAAGTAGATGCCGCGCAGCCTGGCAGCCTTAGCCGCCGCGCAGGCGGCGGAGAACCACCTGACCTGAACCCGCGGATTGAGTCGCTGATTCTGCGTCCGGTGCCCCCACGGCGTTAGCCATGCGCCGTCGTAAGCAGCGATGCCGACTTCGGTCACGATCGCTCCGGTCGGGAGTTTCCGGTCGTAGAACTTCCAGCCGCTCAGGAACGGCGGATTCATGGAAGGATAAGCATCGACGGTTTTGAACGTGAACCGGCCGCCACTGGACCGCGACAGATGCGTGGTGCCGTTGTTGGAGTAGGCCAGCCTGCCGTGGAAGACCTTCGCCAGCGCCCGGTCCAGGCCGTTCCAGAGCGGCGAATTGCCGAACTTAGAGAACTCGGCGCCGACGATGAACATCCCGACCTTGTTGGCCTGAGCCATCCGGGCGTACGGCAGCAGGAACCGCCGGTAGCTGGCGAACCAGGCCGACGGGTGGACGGGCCGCCAGATGGTCCGGTTGCGTCCAACTTGCTGCTCGTTCAGTAGCGGCCGCAGCGAGACGTAGAGTCCGGCGCGCTCGGCATCGGCGATGAACAGCCCAAGTTCCGTCGGCGTGGGGGTTCGCGAGTTCGCGAAGACTCTCGAGGACCGCCGATTGCTCATGAAGAACGGGAATGAAATCGAAAGGGAGTTGGCCCTGAGGCTCTTGACGTAAGCGACCACGGCGGCGGCGGCGGCTGAGAAGTCTTGCCCTCGATAGGTATAGCCATCGACATCGATGCCGCGCTGGAAGGCCGGCGGGCGGATGGCCACGGTTTCCGGAATGGTCAGCGGAGGAGACGCCGGTATCCGCTCCGACTGGAGCGCGTGCAGGTGCGAGGCGGCCGTGCAGCCACTAACGACGGCGATGGCGGCGAGTGCGCCGTACAAAATCTTCCTCATCTGGTCTTCCTTATGGTGCGGAATGTACGCGGATCACCTTGGGAGAGGGCGATCAGCGCGGTGGCAAACGTCAAAGTCGCGCTGACCGGAAGCATCAGGACGGCGAGCACCCCGCTGAGCAGTCGCGAGTCGCCATCGTGGCCAGCGTGATCTGAGCTCGCGCCGATCCAGCCGCAGGTGAAGAACAGGCCAACCCAGCAGAGCACCGACAGCTTGGCGTAGTTGAGGAAGGCTGAGGTTGGCGGAATCCGCCCGGTTGCCCGCAGGTACAGCCCGGCGACCGAGCAGGCAAGACCGAGGATGCCAGACAGGTACTTGGCCGACACGAGCAGCGCGCCGCTCAGCGGCAGCACCGAGCGGTGCCTGATCGCGTGAAGATCGCCCCAGATCCATCGATTACGCTGGATCAGGAAGTCGTTCAGCGACCACGGCGAGGTTACCTCGGCGTATTCGTGGAACCAGCCCCAGCGCAGGCCGTGACAGCGAGCCCGCTGGCCGAACGCGAGGTCCTCTGAGGCCACGACCGGGTGGTCCCAGGTGATAAGTCCCTCGGCGCGGCCAGTCACCACGAGCCCTTCGCCATGCACGTGCAGTGGGCGGCTGAGGGCACCCTGGAAGACCGAGCAGTAGACAAGGCAGGCATGAGTTCGGAAGTCGTCGGCGTGGCTGACGGCGAAGTGCCCGATCGGACGCAGGCCATACGCGGTCCGCGGCGTGATCACGCCCTGGGCCAGGTCATAGTCCGCAGCGAACGCCCTTTCGATGTAGCGACGGGTAAGGCTCACGTCATCGTCGAGGAAGAGCACCTTGACGTCATCACGATCAAGCAACAGTGCTCTTCGCTCGAGCCTGGAATACTCAAGCGCCCGGGCCTTTTTTCGTGCCTTCACGGTGAACTCAGCCGGAACCACGAGCACCTTGTCGGCCAGGGAATGGTCCGCCGGCCAACCTGGTTCGGTGACCACCCAGACCTGGTAGTCCATCGCGAGGTCGAAGCCGCGGATCTGCCCGATGATCTCGTTAACACGGCCGGGTTCCGCACCGGTAGTGGTGACCTGGATGATCAGCTCGCGGAACCGGCCCGGCGCCTCGTGGTACCGGAACCGGTAGTGAATCTGCCCCGCCAGCAAAAGCGCCAGCTCAGCCAGAGGAAGCATCCACGCGACATAAATCAGGCTCCACGCTGGCCTGTAAAGGACAACCGCCGCTGGTAGCAGGAGCAGCAGGATGGCAACGGCGACGCCTCCGGACGAATAGGGCTTGCCGCGCCGGCGGCCTACCCTATGCCGCGCCGTCGGGCGCCAAGCCTCGCCAGGCGCTGTGACGCCAATGGACCCCGGCGAGAACACCACTATTTCGTCTCCTAGGAAGACTTAGCAGCCGGTAGTTCCGGCTTGGTGACTAGACGGCTGACCATGCGCAAAGGTTTACCGGGCGGCAACCCGATCGGGAATTTGTTAGGCTGGGTTAGTTGTTAGCGTAACGAACTGTACGTTCGGCGTACGAAATGGGTGAAGGGCAACGCGATGCCTGGAACGGCCGCGGTTGACACCGCACGGGTGGCTGATGCTGCGCTCACGATCATCAGGCTGTTCCGGTCGATGGAACGCGTCGAGGCTGGGCTGACGCCGCAGCAGTACCGGATGCTGAAATTGGTTGGCGCTGGCGGTGAGCGCTCGGCCAAACTAGCTGAGCGGTTGGCGGTGGCTAAGCCGACGCTGACGAGCACGGCGGACGGGCTCGTCGCGGCTGGGTTGCTGAGCCGGGAGACCGAGACGACCGACCGGCGCGTGGTCAGGCTCAGGCTGACCGAGGCCGGGCGGGCCGCCGTTGACCGCGCCGATGCCGTCTACGCGGACTGGCTCGGTGAACTGCTGCACGCCGCCGGTGATCAGGACCGGCTGCTGCGCGACTTCGCGCGGATCGACCACGCGATCGACGAGCGGATCGCGGCCAAGCGCCCGGCCACGTCAACGAAGAGTTCAGCCGCTGCCGTGCAGTGAGCGCGGCTCTCATCTATGTGAGGAGACGAATGAAGTCAGCCGACCCGCACCAGCGCTGGTTGCGACGGCTCATCGGATACTGCTGGCGGCGCCCTCGTGCCGTCGTTCTCGCTTTCAGCGGCGCGGTACTCGCCACCATCGTCGCTGTGATCATCCCGCTGATACAGCGCGACATCGTGAACAACGCGATCCTCACCAGGCACCAGCCCATCTGGCTCGGTGCGAGCGCGCTGATCGTCGCGGCGGGGCTGAGTTTCCTCGGCGTGTTCACAAGGCGCTACATCGGCAGCCGGATTTCGCTCGACGTGCAGCACGACCTGCGTACCGAGATGTTCGCCTCGCTGTCCGCGCTTGACGGAGCCAGGCAAGACCAGTTGCACACCGGCCAGGTGGTCAGCCGGTCTATCTCGGACGTGAACATGGTGCAAGGCCTGCTCAGCATGATGCCGATGCTGCTCGGCAACGTGTTGCTGTTCTTCCTTTCGCTCGCGGTGATGGCTGTGCTGTCGCCGCTGCTCACGATCGTGGCGCTGGCGGTCGGGCCGGCGCTGTTCCTGATCTCGCTGACCTCGCGCAACAAGCTGTTCCCATCGAGCTGGGACGCGCAGCAGCACGCCGCCAACGTGGCTGCCGCAGTCGACGGCGCGGTCACCGGGGTCCGCGTAGTCAAAGGGTTCGGCCAGGAGGAACAGGAGGTCGAGCGCCTCGAAGGCGCGAGCAAGTTGCTGTACGCCGCGCGGGTCCGCACGGTCAGGCTGGCCGCCAGGTTCAACCCGACGCTGCAGGCCGTGCCCTCGCTCGGACAGGTGGGGGTGCTGGCGTTCGGCGGCTGGCTGGCGATCCGGGGTGAGATCAACCTGGGCACGTTCTTCGCGTTCTCCGCATACATCGCCCAGCTTGTAAACCCGGTGCGGGCGCTCACCGGCCTGATCACGATCGGGCAGGAGGCCAGGGCCAGCGTGATCCGGGTGTTCGAGGTCATCGACTCACGCCCGGTGATCACCGAGAAAGCCGGTGCCATCGCGCTGCCAGCGGGCGCGCGCGACGTGGAACTCGACGAGGTGACGTTCGGCTACCTGCCGTCGGAGCCGGTGCTGCGCGGGCTTAGCCTCCGGGTCTCGCCGGGCGAGACCGTCGCCGTGATCGGAACCTCAGGCTCAGGGAAGTCAACGATCTCGCTCCTGCTCCCCCGGTTCTATGACGTGACCGGGGGTGGCGTGCGGATTGGCGGGCATGACGTCCGCGACCTCACGATGGACTCGCTGCGCGCCTCGATCGGGCTGGTGATGGAGGAGAGCTTCCTGTTCTCCGACACGGTGCGAGCCAATATCTCGTACGGCCGTCCGGACGCGACGTTCGAGCAGATCGTGGCGGCCGCCCGGGCTGCTGAGGCCGACGGGTTCATCAACCAGTTGCCGGACGGGTACGACACGGTGGTCGGCGAGCAAGGGCTGACGTTGTCCGGTGGCCAACGGCAGCGAGTCGCGCTTGCCCGGGCGCTGATCACCGACCCGGCGATCCTGGTGCTGGACGACGCGACCTCGGCGATCGACGCCAGGATCGAGGCGCAGATCCACGAGACGCTGCGGCGGGTGATGGCCGGGCGGACCACGTTGCTGATCGCTCACCGGCGTTCGACGCTGCAGTTGGCTGACAAGATCGCGGTGCTCGACGCCGGACGGCTGGTCGATCTCGGCACGCACGAGGAACTATCCGAGCGCTGCCCGCTCTACCGGCTGCTGCTATCTGGTCCCGGTGACGACGCCGAGGGTATCGACGCCGGGGAGCTGGCCTTTTATGAGAGCGGCGATGATCGCCTGGCCTCGCTGAACGGAAGCAGCACAGCGCGGAGCCGGGCAGTCGGCATCACCCCGAGCCTGTGGCCGGCCAGCCTCGCGCCCGCGGCGGAGGCCGAGGATGGCGCCGGCTTGGGGACGAAGGTGGCGCCGAGGCTGTCGACCGGACCTGTGACGAGATTCAGCGTGATCTCCACCGATGGCGGCATGCTGTCCGGGTTGCCGCCCACGCCGCAGCTGCTGGCGAAGGTGGCCGCGCTGCCGCCCGCGAACGACCGCCCGAACGTGGATCGCAGGTTCGCCAGGGCAGCGGATCCGCAGTTCAGCTTGCGCAGGCTGCTGCGGCCGTTCGCGGTCGGGCTGGTGGCTGGCCTGGTCCTGGACGGGCTCGACGCGATCGCCGGGGTCGCGTTGCCGTGGCTGATGCGCGGCGGCATCGACCACGGTATTGAGGTCAAGGCTTTCCACGTGATCGTCATCGTGTCGGCGGCCGGGCTCGCGATCGTGCTCGCCGACTGGGTGGTCAACGCGGCCCAGACCGTCGTCGTCGGCCGAAACGGCGAACGGCTGCTGTACACGCTGCGGGTGAAGATCTTCGCTCAGCTCCAGCGGCTCGGGCTCGACTTCTACGAGCGCGAGATGACCGGCCGGATCATGACGCGAATGACCACGGACGTGGACGCCATGTCCACGTTCCTGCAGACCGGCCTGATCACGATGGTCAACTCCGGGCTGACTTTCATCGGCGTGCTGATCGCCCTGCTGCTGATCAACGTCAAGCTCGGACTCGCCCTGTTCAGCGTGCTGCCCGTGCTCGTGGCCGCGACGATCTGGTTCAGGAAGAAGTCATCGAAGGCGTACGCGGAAGCCCGGGAGAAGGTCAGCGTGGTCAACGCCGACCTGCAGGAGAACGTGGCCGGACTCCGGGTCGCCCAGGCGTACCGGCGCGAGGAGGTGAACCAGAGCAAGTTCGCGGGACTGAGCAGCTCGTACATGCGTTCGCGGCTGCGGGCCCAGACCTACATCGCGGTGTACTTCCCGTTCGTGCAGGCGCTGTCGACGATCGCCGGCGCGCTGGTGCTGTTCGTCGCCGCCAGCGAGGTGCACAGCGGACTGCTCAGCGCCGGCAGCCTGATCGCGTACCTGTTGTACATCGACATGCTGTTCGCCCCCGTGCAGCAGATGTCCCAGGTGTTCGACGGCTACCAGCAGGCGGCGGTCGGGCTCGACCGGATCTCCAGCCTGATGCGGACGCCGACGAGTACGCCGGAGGCCGACCACCCGGTGAAGGCCGGGCGGTTGCGCGGCGGGCTCGAGCTCGCTGACGTGCACTTTAAGTACCGCAACGTGTCAGCGGAGGCGATTGCCGGGGTCAGCCTCCAGGTTGCTCCAGGGGAGACGATCGCGTTCGTCGGGCAGACCGGAGCGGGTAAGTCGACGCTGGTCAAGCTCGTGGCCAGGTTCTACGACGTGACCAGCGGACAGGTGCTCGTCGACGGCGTGGACGTGCGTGACTTCGACCTGGCGAGCTACCGCCAGCAACTCGGGGTGGTGCCGCAGGAGCCCTACCTGTTCCCGGGCACGCTGCGCGATGCGATCGCCTATGGTCGTCCGGCAGCGTCGGACGCGGAGGTCGAGGCCGCGGCCCGTGGGGTCGGCGCGATCGACATGATCTCGCGGCTCCCCGGCGGGTTTTACCACGAGGTGGCCGAGCGCGGTCGCAACCTGTCGGCCGGGCAGCGCCAGCTTGTCGCGCTGGCGCGGGCCTACCTCGTCGACCCGGCGATCCTGCTGCTCGACGAGGCGACCGCAGCGCTCGACCTAGGTGCTGAGGCCGAGGTGATCAGGGCAACCGAGCAACTCACCGCCAAGCGCACCACGCTGCTGGTCGCGCACCGGCTGACCACCGCCGCCCGCGCCGACCGGATCGTGGTGCTCGACTCCGGCCGGATCGTCGAGATTGGCACCCACGAGGAGCTTGTATCGGCCGACGGCACCTACGCATCCCTGTGGAGCGCCTTCATAGGCAGCACCGCCCTGGCCGCCTGACCGGTCGGATCCTGGGTCGCCGATGGCGGGGGTAACTGGAGGCAGTGGTATCGGGACGCTATCCCTCCGGGGGTCTGCGACGAGCAGGCTGATGATCACCCGTTGCGACCGACGCGACATTCAGCAGCCGCGTCCTACCGCGTGCGCGACGCGATCGTGTGCATCCGGGGTCTCCCTTTCGCGTGGGATGACGATCCGGACCGCGGCCACCGCGTGCTAGTTGAGGCGAGCATCGGCGGCCGCTCGTGCCTCATCGTCCTCTACCCGGTCGATGACCCGCTCGGGGACGTTTACGCGCTGGGAAGCGCATACACCCGGTGACACCTTCACCAAGAGGAGGGATGATGGCAGGTATGCGGCCCGAAGAGGCGGAGCACTTCTACGAAGAGGACGAGGACCCGGCTAAGGTCTTCGCCATCTTCGATACTGCCGGAAATCAGGGGCGACTGGGCCGCACGAGGCCGTCCGGCAAGTACCAACCGCCCGATCTGACACCTATGCGCGATTGGAACACTAGCTTTCGGTGGGGAGCGGCTTCGGCGATGGCGTTGGGCGCATTGGGGGATTCTTCGGCTCCGTTTGCGTCGACGTCAGCGTCGCCGGTGAGCGCGTCTTTCTTACCTCGCGCGGGATCAGCGTCAGGGCCGAGGCGATCAGCGTGATCGCGGCGGCGCCGTACTGGGTGGCTGAGACGCCGACCAGCCCGGCGATCGGACCGGCTACCAGCGCGCCGGCGGGCATGCCCATCGAGCTGCCGAGGGCGTCGTAGGCGGACACCCGGGCGAGCTTGTCGGCCGGGATCTTGGTCGCCATCGTCACGGTCCAGATCACCGACATCATCTCAATGGCGACGCCGAGGCCGAACGTTGTGACCAGGATCACCGGCAGCGGCAGCAGCATCGCCAGCGACAGCGATGAGATCGCGATCGCGGCGCCGCTCAGAACCACGAACAGGATCGGCCGCCGGGGTGTCCAGCGCAGCGATAGCAGCCCGCCGACGATCAACCCGATCGCCTCGGCGGCCGAGATCAAGCCCCAGGCCTGCGCGCCGCCCAGATGCGCCTTCGCCACTTCGGGTCCGAGCACCTGGAAGCCCCCGTACCAGGCGGCCAGGACCACGGTGAACTGGAACACGGTCGCCCACAACCAGGTGTGCGACCAGAACTCGGTCCAGCCCTCGCGGAGCTCGCGGAGCATACTCGGGGCCCGCTGTGGCTCGTCGGACTCAGCCGCAACCGGGCCGAGCCGGATCGCCAGCATCAGCGGCACCGAACCAAACATGCCGAACCCGCACACGGTCAGAGCCCAGCCAGCGCCGAACAGCGCCACGCACTCGCCGGCCAGCGCTGCGCCGCCCATCATCGCGGCATTCATGGCCAGACGGCTGATCGAGCTCGCCTCCTGCAGCTGAGCAGTCGGCACCAGCCTCGGCAGCAGCGCGGTGGACGCCGGATAGAACAGGGCCATCCCGGTTCCGGTGAGGAACTCCAGACCGATCATTGTCAGCAGGCTCGGACGGCCGACCAGCACCAGGAGGCCGAACGTGCCCTCGCCCAGCGCGATCATCACGTTGGCCGCGACGATCACGAGCTGAGGTGCGATCCGGTCTGCGATCACGCCGCCGATCAGCAGGAACACCAGGGACGGGGCGACCTGCGCGGCCAGCACGTACGACAGCTCCGTGGCTGAACCGGCCGGATGCGCCGGCGACGCGGTCGCGGCGAGCACCGCGAACGAGACGCCGACTAGTGAGAACGCGAACGCCATCGGAGCGAGCAGCCGGTCGGCGAGCAGCAGTCGGAAGTTGCGGTTGGACAGGACGGCGAAGCGGCGCGTTAGCGCACGCGTGAACATGACGAAATCCTCTTCTGATCGGACGCCCGGCCGAGTGATCCTATCCGTGCTGGTCGCGGGCGTCCAAGTTCTTTTCTAAGCGGAAATTAGCCCGCCCGCTCAGGCTTCCTGAGGCTGCCTCGGGTGGGAGCCGACCTCGGCAAACCTGGCCGGGCTCGGTAGAGTCACCCTGCGGGGTATCGGTCGCATCGGTCACGAGTCGGCACCCACTGATCCGATTTACCGTTATGTGACTCACCGCATGGATGGCCGGAGCGGCCGCGACGGGTACGAGCGACAACTCCGGCACGCGTTCGTCACCGCAGACGAGGAGGGGCAGCCGCCGATGAGCATTCTTGGCACAAGGGTTCTGCGAACAGAGGACCCGCGGTTCCTGACCACCGGCGGCGTCTACACCGATGATGTGACCGACGACCTGCTCGCGGGCGCCTGTCATGTGTTCTTCGTCCGTTCGCCGGTCGCGCACGCCAGGATCAGTGGTATCGACGTCAGCGCCGCGCTGGAGGCGCCTGGCGTCATCGCCGCCTACACCGCTGCTGACCTAGCCGAACTGCCGCTCATAGAGCCGATGAGCTTGTTCAACCAGAACATGCTCAGGTCGCTGCTCGCCACCGACGTGGTCCGGTTCGTTGGCGACGCGGTCGCCGTCGTCGTGACCGAGCAGCTTTACCAGGGCGAGGACGCGGTCGAACTGGTCGACGTCGACTACGACCCGTTGCCCGCTGTGATCGACTTCGACGACTCCCTCGCCGATGAGACCATCTTGTTCGAGGCGGCGGGCACGAACGTGGTCGCGAAGTTCGGCGACTCGGACAGCCTGCGGGCCGACCTGTTCGACGGCTGCGAAGCGGTGGTCACGCGCACGATCATCAACCAGCGGGTCGCGCCGGCTCCGATGGAGGGCAGGTCCGCGGCCGCCTTCTGGGGCGAGGACGGCCGGCTGACCGCCTGGATACCCAACCAGGGTGCGCAGGGCTCCAAGGAAGACCTGGCCAAGATGCTCGGCATCGAGCAAGGCCAGGTACGGGTGATCACGCCCGACGTGGGCGGGGCGTTTGGCGCCAAGTTTGGCGCCGATGCTGAGCACGCGATCGTGGCCTGGGTGGCCAAGCAGCTTGGTCGGCCAGCGCGCTGGACCGAGACCAGATTCGAGAACCTGGTCGCGATGACGCACGGGCGCGGCCAGCGGCAGAAGATCACGATGGGCGGTACCAGGGACGGCAATGTCCTGGCCTACCGGCTCGAGATCATTCAGGACGCCGGCGCCTACCCGAGGATCGGGGCGGTGCTCCCGTTCCTGACTATCTTGATGACGACCGGCCCGTACGAAATCCCGAACGCCGAGGCCGTCGCCGTCTCGATCGCCACCAACACCACGCCGACCGGGGCGTACCGGGGCGCCGGCCGGCCCGAAGCCACTGCCGCACTCGAGCGCGCGTTCGACCTGTTCGCGACCGAGATCGAGATGGACCCAGCCGAGGTCAGGCGGCGCAACCTGCTTCCGCCGTTTACCGAGCCGCACACGACCGCGTTCGGCGCCACCTACGACAATGGCGAATACGTAGCCGCGCTGGAGAAGGCACTCGACGCCGCCGGTTACGACAAGCTGCGCGATGAGCAGGCCCGGCGCCGCGCTAACAATGACGTCGTTCAGCTCGGCATCGGCGTGGCTTGCTACGTGGAAATCACCGGCGGTGGCGACGGAGGGCCTCCGAAGGAGAACGCCACGGTCGAGGTTCACGCCGATGGCACGGCCACGATCTTGACCGGAACCTCCCCGCACGGCCAGGGTCACTCGACTGCCTGGGCAATGATCGCCAGCGAAGAGCTCGGCATCCCGGTGGAAAATTTCACCGTAAAATGGGGTGATACCGATCTTATTCCTGAAGGTGGTGGAACCGGCGGATCGCGCAGCCTGCAGCAAGGTGGCGCGGCGGTGCAGCAGGCATCCAGGGAGTTGATCGAGGTCGCCAGGGAGAGGGCAGCCGCCGCGCTCGAGGCAAGCGCGGCTGACCTCACGTTCAACGTGCGGCGGAGCGCGTTCGAGGTCGCCGGTGATCCGGATGCGTCCGTGCCGCTGATCCAGCTAGCGGCCACCGAACGGCTATTCGTGCGCAGCATCTTCACCGCGCCTAACGCGACGTTCCCGTTCGGCACCCATGTGGCCGCCGCCGAGGTCGACACGCAGACCGGCAAGGCGACGCTGCGCAGCGTGACGACCGTGGACGACGCGGGGATCGTGCTCAACCCGCTGCTCGCTGAGGGCCAGCGGCACGGCGGCATCGCCCAGGGCGCCGCGCAGGCGCTGCTCGAAGAGGTCGTCTACGACGCCGACGGCAACCCGCTGACCGCAAGTTTCGCTGACTACCCGATCGTCTCGGCCACCGAATTGCCCAGCTTCGACTTGGCCACCATGGAAACCCCGACGACTTACAACCCGCTCGGCGCCAAGGGCATCGGCGAGGCCGGAACGATCGGTGCCACGCCCGCGGTGCAGAACGCCATCATCAACGCGGTCGCCCACCTGGGCGTGCTGCACATCGACATGCCAACCACGCCGATGAGGATCTGGCGCGCCATCCAGGCCGCGCAGAAGGAGAGTGCGTAAATGCGAGTCGAACTCACCGTCAACGGTGTGCGCAAGTCTGACGACGTTGAGCCGAGGCTGCTGCTGGTGCACTACCTGCGTGAGGTCTGCGGCCTGCGTGCCGCCAACATCGGCTGCGACACCACCTCATGCGGCGCCTGCACGGTGCTGCTCAACGGCGAGTCGGTCAAGTCCTGCACGGTGCTCACCGCCCAGGCGACTGGCCAGGAAGTCATCACCGCTGAAGGGCTCGCTGCCAGCGGGGAACTGCATCCGGTGCAGCAGGCGTTCCGCGCCGAGCATGGGCTGCAGTGCGGCTTCTGCACCCCCGGGATGGTCATAGCGGCGGTGAGCCTGCTCGCCGAGAACCCCAACCCGACCGAGCAAGAGGTCAGGGAAGGCCTCGAAGGCAACCTGTGCCGCTGCACCGGCTACCACAACATCGTCCGTGCCGTGCTCGCAGCCGCGAGGACCCAGTCAAAGGTGGGCGCATGATCCCGGCGCGGTTTGAATACGTCGCCGCTGACTCGGCCGCTCAGGCTATCGACTTGCTGGCCGAGCATGGCGATGACGCGAAGGTGCTGGCCGGCGGTCATTCGCTGCTGCCGATGATGAAGCTGCGGCTCGCCGCGCCCGAGGTACTCATCGACATTACGCGGGCGGCAGATTTGTCCGGTGTCTCCCTCGATGGTGACGAAATAGTCATCGGAGCCACGACCAGGCACGCCGACGTCGCGTCGTCCGCGGAGATCAGGACCGACGCGCCGCTGCTCGCGCACGCGGCGTCGCTGGTCGGCGACCCGCAGATCCGCCACCGCGGCACGATCGGCGGCTCGCTTGCGCACGCCGATCCGGCCGCTGACATGCCGATGGCGGTGGTCGCGCTCGGTGGTTCGCTGGAGCTGCGCGGTCCCGGCGGTACGCGGGTCGTTCTGGCCGACGACTTCTTCACCGGGTACTTCGAGACCGCTCTGGAGGAGGGCGAACTGCTCACCGCCGTCCGCCTGCCGCGCCGGCCCGACGAGCCGTGGGGGTACCAGAAGTTCGTTCGCCGGGCCAATGACTGGGCGATCGTCGGGGTGGCGGCGACTGGCGGCCGGATCGCGCTGGCCAACATGGGTCCGACGCCGCTCCGTGCGCACGCGGCCGAGCAGTCGCTCGCGGCGGGCAACAGCCCGGCGCAAGCCGCCGAGTTGGCCGCGGAAGGGACGTCGCCGGCCTCGGACATTCACGCCGACCCGGACTATCGCAGGCATCTGGCTAGAGTCCTGGCCAGCCGAGCGTTGGCGGGCCAGCACCCGTAGTAATCTGGCACCCCATGGACAGCGACAGGCCGGCGGGTGACCTCAGGGCCGAACTCAGCGAGGTCGATCGGGATCTTGAGAGCTTGCGTAAGAGCGCGGCGAGCGTGCGCGCGGATGTGGGCGAGGCGGATGACCCGACCGACCGCGGGGCGTTGATACAGCAGGCGGATGAGTTGGACTCGCTGGTCGAGAGGCTTGTTGTCCGGCGCGAGAATCTGCTCAAGCGTCTTGCTGAGCAGGGTTAGATCTTAGACCTGAGAGTTCTCGTTCCGTTGGGGTGCGGAACCTTGGGATTACGCGGATCTCGGCCAGCCACTTGGCGACTTGGTCGGCTTCTGTTGCTATCGCTGATGTGGCTTCCGAGCCGACGTCTTGTAGCAGTTTGATGGCTATTTCGCCGGTTTTGCGTTGGGCCCAGCCGCCTACGATTTTGCCGTTGAGCCAGATTGTGGGGCCGGCGTTGCCGTTGGTGTCGAAGAGGGATTCTTTGTGGTCGCCGAGAAACCAGGTGCGGTCGGACCAGCCCATGACGGTGGGGTCCAGGGCTGGGAGCAGGGCTACCCAGTCGCCTGGGTCCTCGGTTGGATCCAGGTCATCCTCGAGTACGTAACCGGTGCCTGGGCCTAGGTCTACTTCGACTGCGTTGGTGGCTGCGATCGCTTGCTTGGCCTGGGTCATGGTCCAGCCGGTCCACCACTTGAAGTCGGCGACGGGGGCCGGGCCGAAGGCGGTGAGCCACTGGCGGCCTAGGTCGCGCCTGGCGGTGGGCTCGTCCACGGGGGCTGGTCTGGCTGGGAGCCAGTCGTCGGTCAAAGACCAGCGGTATTGCTGGGACAGCCAGGTGCCGATCGGCCGGCCCCGGATGATGTGGCCTTGGGCGGCGAGAACGAGCAGAACCCGGCTGGTGATGTTCGGGTTGGCCGCATAGACCTTGCCCTCCGCCATCCGCAGCGTGGTCTTGAGCCGGGGCTCGGCGGCGCTCAATTCGGCCGCCTTCACCGGCGCCCGGCGGTCGGCGAACAGCCCGAGCACGGACTGCTCTACGTCGGCTAGCCAAGGGTCGGGGTCGGTGATGCCTCCGAGGTCGCGTAGGTGCTTGACCAGCCGAGCGCGCTGATCCCGGGCGAGCGGGTCGGTGGTCGAAGCTTGCACCACGGGGAAGGATTCGAGCGGTATGACGAACACGGTCCTGCGCATGGCCAGCATCCGGACCAGTTCGCGGCGCTCGTACAGCGAGTCCTCGATGTCGGCCGGGGTGACCGGCTCGCTGGCCCTCGCCCGCACCGACAGGTACACCGTCGCGGGATCGGTCGCATGCAGCGCGACCAGGCGCCTGGCCACGTCGGCGACGCCGTCGGCCCGGGCGCCCGCGGCCAGGCCGTGCCGCACCGCCAGCCGGCGGCGCCGTTCTGCTATGTCAATCCGATGCATACTGACATGATGACCGATGCAGCGCAGGCCCGGGTGCTCGCGATCATGGGGTCGGGCGAAACCAGCCCGACGATGGTGACGATCCACAAGGCCCTAGCCGCGCGCCTCGGCCCTAGTCACCACGGTGTTGGTCAGCATGGGGCGGTGCTGCTCGACACGCCGTACGCTTTCCAGGAGAACGCCGCCGACATCTCGGCCCGTTCGCAGGCCTATTTCGCCCGCAGCGTCGGCCTGGCTGTCGACGTGATCAGCGAAGCCGATCGAGCCGCGAGCAAGGAGCGGGCTGCGGCCGATGTCGCCGCGATCCGCAGCGCTGACTGGGTATTCGCCGGTCCTGGCAGCCCGTCCTACGCGCTGTCCAAGTGGCGTGGCAGCGGCGTACCTGAGGCCTTGCGCGACCGCATAGCCGCCGGGACCGGCATCACGATCATCGCCTCGGCCGCGGCCGCGGCGATGGGCCTGCTCGCCGTGCCCGTCTACGAGATCTACAAGGTCGGTTCCGATCCGTACTGGCTCGATGGACTAGACCTGCTTGGAGTGCTCGGCCTCAAGGTTGCCGTGATCCCGCACTACGACAACGCCGAGGGCGGCACGCACGACACGCGGTTCTGCTACATGGGCGAGCGTCGCCTGTCGATGATCGAAGGCCAGATTCCGGCTGACTGCGCCGTGCTCGGCGTTGACGAGCACACCGCGCTGGTGCTCGACCTGGAGACGCAGCGGGTCGAGGTGCTCGGCAAGGGCGGCGCGACCGTGCGCAAGGCGGGCGTCAGCACGGTCTTGCCGTCCGGGTCGACGCTGACCTTGGCCGAACTACGCGAGATGGTGACGAGCGGCGTGGCCGCGCCCGGATCTGATGGCTCGCCAGCCTGCTCCGGCTCTGAGGCCGCCGCCCGGCCAGTACCAGATCAACGGGACGAAGACGCTGCCGACGCGCTCTCGGCCGAGCTTCCCGAACTCACCTCGGCGGCGGAAAGCCAGTTCGAAGCCGCCTCGCGCGACCGCAACGGCGCCGCGATGGTAACGGCGATCCTGGACCTGGAGGCCGCCATCGAAGCGTGGGCGTCCGACACCGACGAGAACGACAACTCCGACCGGGCCCGGGCAGTGCTGCGCGGCCTGGTCACCAGGCTGGGCAAAAGCGCGGACGCTGGCCTGACCGATCCGGCCGACCGGCTCAGGCCAATCGTCCAGCCGCTGCTCAAGCTGCGCGAAGCACTGCGCAAGGACGGCTCCTACGCAGCGGCCGACGAGATCAGGAACGCACTCGGAGCAGGCGGCGTCGAAATCCGCGACACCCCAGGCGGCACCGACTGGACCATCAGCCTGACGTGACCGCGCCGGACGACCACGCCAGCGGCAGCGAGTCGACGCCGTAGATCCCCTCTACACCGCCAAGCTCAGCGGGACCCGCCGCGCGCAGCTCGGGCATCCGAGGCGCTAGGAATCCGAAAGCCTCTTCGAGTTCGGCCTTGGCGAGGTTCTGCCCGAGACAGAAATGTGCGCCCGCGCCGAACGTCAGCGCCCGCTCCCCCGCCCTTTCCGCCGTGATGTCGAACTCGGCACCGCCAGCGACCTGCCGGTTCGCTTGCTCCGCGCAGATCGCGACAATCGTGCCCGCCGGGAAGATCACGCCGCGATACTCGATGTCGTCGGTGCAGATCCTCGCCGTGAACGGCGTGATCGGCTCGAACCTGAGCACTTCGTCGACGGCCTTGCTGACAAGCTCGGGTCTTTGGCGGAGCATCTCCCATTGATCGGGATGAGCCGCGAACAGCCGCATCCCGTGCGCAAGCTGCGCAACCGTCGTGTCGACACCTCCGGCCAGCACGTTGAGCACCAGGTTCACGCACTCGGCCGCGGACAGCCGATCACCCGCCTCCTCCGCCTTGAGCAGCGCGTCGAGCAGATCGTCGGCCGGTTCCCGGCGGCGCCGCTCCAGCAGGCTGGCCACGTAGTCGTAGAGTTCGTTGACCGCCTGCTCGATCCGCTGCGCCTGCTCGGCGAGCGCCTTGATGTCGAACTGCCGCTGTACCCAGCCCGACCACTCTTGCAGCGCGGCGGCGTCGCCCTGCGGCGCGCCGATCACCTCGGCGATCGTGCGCGCGGGGAACGGCCCGGCGAACGTCGACACGAACTCGCACTCGGTAGCACCGCCGTTTGCGGCACCGCCGAGCCCGGCCCACAGGTCGGTGGCGATCTCCCGCATGGCCGGCCGCCATCGCTGCGCCGCCCGAGGGGTGAACGCAGGCGACACCAGGCTCCGCAGCCGTCGATGCCGGTCGTCCGTCAGGTTCAAGATGTTGGCCTCGATCTGCTCGGCAAGCCGACCGCCGGTGATGCCGAACAGCTCGGCGATCTCCTTGCCGGGGAACCTGGTCTGCCTGGCCCGCAGGAAGAACTCGCCAGACTCCCGGTCGAGCACCACGTAGGAGATCGACGACTTGACCAGCCAGCCGTGCTCGCGCAGCCCGGCCAGCTGCTCGTGGTAGAAGTCACCGGTCAGCTCGGCGCTCGGGAAGTCGAATTCACCGAGATCAAGATCCCCGACAAGTTCCGCCATAGCCAGCGATACCTCCTCAGCGCGCCTACTTCATCGCAAAGCTATCGCTGCCGCGGCCCGTACTCCAGGCCATACCGTAGTATGGTGAAAGCATGGCGACCAAGAAGGTGACAGTAACACTACCCACCGACCTCATCGAGCTTGTGAACACCGCCGCCGCTGATGCCGGTATGCCGGTGTCTCGCTTCGTTAGCAGCGCGCTTGAGCGCGAACTGCGGCGGCGTCTCGGCCTAGCCCTCGTCGCGGAATGGGAGGCCGAGCACGGTGCATTCACGCCGGCGGAGATGGCCGCGGCCCGCGCCAAGATGGCGGCAGCGGACGCGGAATATCTTGCCCAGACCGAGCGCTCGGCGTGAACGTGTCGTACGTCTACGACGCCGGAGCGCTGATCGCGATCGACTCTAACAATTCCGAGATGTGGGCGATTCACAAGGCGGCGCTGGTGGAGGGCCGCGAGATCGTCATCCCGGCCACCGTTGTCGGCCAGGTGTGGCGCGACGGTAGCAAGCAAGCGCTGCTAGCCCGAGTGCTGCGCAGCTGCCAAGTCGAACCCACCGACTTGGAGACCGCCAAGGCGGCCGGTGTGCTATGCGGCCAGGCCGGCAGTTCGGATGTCGTTGACGCCACCGTGATGGTGACCGCGCTGGCGCACTATGCCGTGATCGTCACCAGCGATCACAAGGACATGGCCGAGCTAGCGGAGGCTTGCGGTACGCGACCGAAGCCGGTTGTCATGCGAATCTGACCTATTCCGCGCTAATCCTCGCGTCCGAGGGTCGCCGTGATCGAGAGGGCGGCGGCCAGGGTCAGGTTGAACAGGTCTGGACGCGACGCGGTTGGCCAGGTCGACAGCTTGGCGATGACAGTCTGCGAAGGGCCGTGCACGAAGACATGCTGCCCGTGGATGCCGTTCGCGTAGAAGAACGGAGCCGCTGGGTCGCGCACCCACCAGCAGTTGCGGTAGTGGGCACCGGCCGGGTAGCCGGGATAACCGCCTCCGTCCACGAATGCCTGCGGGCCGTCCGGCGCCCCCCTGATCGTGTCGGCCACCCACCGGTCCGGCACAATCGTCCGGTCATCGGACGCGCCGCGCAGGAACAGTTCGCCGAACCGGACGAGGTCACGCAGCGTTGCGCTCATTCCGCCGTCCGCGAGCGCGTTGCCGTGGGCGTCGACCGTGATGTCCGCGTCGTACTCGGCCCCCATCGGCTGCCAGACGTGCGTCGTGATCAGGTCGGCGAGCCGGACACCTCCCGCTCGTTCGAGCACCCAGCCGAGCACGTCGGTGAGGATCGACCGGTACCTGAACGGGCCGCCGTGCGGACCATCGTTGCTCAGCGTGCCGAAGTACTCGATGGCGTCCGCCGGATCGGTCCCATCCCGAGCCTCCGCGGCCGGCCGCCACAGGTACACCTGCTCGTACGCGCGCACGTCGGATGCCGGGTCGGCGTAATCCTCGTTGAACCGGGTCCCCGCCCGCATGTCGAGCAGATCCCGCACGCTCGCCCCGGCGAAGGACGTCCCTCCCAGTTCCGGCACGATGGCGCTGACCCGCGCCTCCACGTCGAGCAACCCCCGGTCGGCGAGCGCGCCAGCAACGGTCGAGACCACCGACTTGGACACCGACATCAGCAGATGCGGAGTGTCCGGCGTCAGGCCGTTGAAATACTGCTCGGCCACCAGCCGACCGCCATGCAGCACCGCGAACCCGTCGGTGAAGCTCGCCGCCAGCATCTCGGCGACCGTCAGCTCTCGCCCGATAAAGGGGAACGTGATCCCGTCCAGCGACTGTTCGGCTGCAGGCCAGCGCCGCGCGCTGCGGGTGCCATGGGCGATCCGCGCGGTCGGGATCAGCTCACGGACATGCTGGAACGCCCACCGGTTGAACGGTGGCTCCTGCCAGTTCGCCAGCGTCACCAGCGAGCCAGCCGGGAACGGCGGCGCGCCCGCCATCAGCGGGGGCTCGCCAGTCGGCCGGTAGTGCAGATCGTCCATGGTCGACTAGATTACGGCGGGCATACTCAAGCCGGGAGAACACCATGACGGGAAGGCTCACGAGGCGAGCCGGCGCTGCCGCTCGACTGCGTGAACTGCTGGGCTCGGGGCAGACAATCCTGGCGCCGGGAGCGTTTGATCCGCTGGCCGCCAGGTGCGTGGAGGAGGCGGGCTTTGACGCGGTCTACATGACCGGCTTTGGCACCGCGGCCGCACTGCTCGGCCGGCCCGACGTGGGCCTCGTGACAATGACCGAGATGGTGGGCAACGCCACCAGGATCGCCGCGTGCGTGGACATTCCGGTGATAGCCGACGCGGACACCGGGTACGGGAACGCGATCAACGTGATCCGCACGGTCGGGGCCTACGAGGCGGCCGGAGTCGCCGGAATCCACATCGAAGACCAGGTCGCGCCGAAGAAATGCGGGCACATGGACGGCAAGCTGGTCATCGGCGCCGACGAGATGACGCAGAAGATCCGGGCAGCGGCCGACGCCCGGACCGACCCCGACTTCGTGATCATCGCTCGCACCGACGCGGTGGCGGTCGAAGGGCTCAACAGTGCTATCGATCGAGCCGGTCAGTATCGGGCGGCCGGCGCCGACATGCTGTTCGTCGAGGCGGTCAGGACCGATGAGGAGGCGGTGACTGTCGCCGAGGCGTTTCCTGGTGTGCCGTTGCTGTTCAACTGGGCTGAGGGCGGCAAGACGCCGCCGATCGGCCTAGATCGCCTCAGGGAACTTGGCTACCGTGTCGTTATCTTTCCGATAAGTACCTTGCTCGCGGCGACGGGGGCGATGCGCTCGATCCTGGCCGAGATCGCCGCCGCCGGCACGCCTGCGGCAGCACTGCCGGGCCTGCCGACCTTTGACGAGTTCGTCGACTTCATCGGCCTTCCCGAGGTCCGGGCAGCAGAGCGGCGCTACGCCACGCACGGCTGACGATCCGTGGCCAGACGGCGATCGCTATCATCGCGCTTGCGGCCAGTCTGACAAGGAGCCAGTCACGTCCACATCTGACGCAGCCGACGGCGGGGCCGAGCCGGGGGGCAGCGAGCCCGAAGGCAGCGAGCCCGAAGGCAGCGAGCCCGACGTCCGGTTTACGCTGGCCAACGAGCGCACGTTTTTGGCCTGGAGCCGGACCGCGCTCGCGCTGATCGCAGCCGGCCTCGCTGTTGCGCAGCTACTGCCGCCGTTCCCGCACGTGCCGTGGGGCCGCTCCGTGATCGCGACACCGCTGATCTTGCTCGGCGCTGTCCTGCCGCCGCTCAGCTACACCGAATGGAGGCGCAACCAACGAGCGATCAGGCGCGGCGAGCCGATGCCGCAAACACTCCTGCCCAAGGTGCTCGCCGCCACGATCGCGGTGATCGCGCTCGTCGCCACGGCAGTCGACCTGTACTCGAAAGCGACCGGCAAGTGAGCGATCGCCCCGAGGACATCGAGGACAGCGACCCTGGCCTGGCGCGAGAGCGCACGAAGCTGGCGTGGACCCGCAGTTCGATCTCCTTCGCCGCGATCGGCCTCCTGATCTTGAAGACCAGGCCGCTGATCGGCGCCCCAGTGCTGATCTTGAGCGCCATCATCTGGTCGATCGGCCTGATGCGCCGCACCCCAGGCCAGGCGGGCGTCGCGCGCAAACGCGTGCTGTTCGTGACGATCTGCGTCACCGTCGTCGCCACGGCCGCCCTCGCCATAGCGCTAGCCGGCCACTCCCCCCACGGGTTCCGCCTCTAGCGTCGCCGAGTTCTCGACCTGCCGGTGCGCGATAACGCGAATTGTTGTGCCAGAAGGTGCACACAAGCGCCCCTTCTGTTACACCCCAACCTGCTGACCGAGGCATCGCTGAACACCAGAATGCGCTGGTGACCGGCGGTTTAGGTGCGTCGCTTGGACGAGCCCGGGGCTTGATCGGGCGGGCCTGCGGGGCTGGCTAGACCGGCCCGGCGCAGGGCCGCGGCCATCGCGCCGCCTTGATCGGGCTCTCGGGGGGCGGGAGTCCGGCCGCCTTTCTTTCCGCCGCTTGAGCTTGGGCGCTGGCTGGGACGGTCATCGCGGCTCGGACGGGCGGCTGGGGCTGGGGCCGGGGCTTGCTCGTCGTCTAGCCGCATGGACAGCGAGATCCGCTTGCGGCCGATGTCGACGCCGAGGACCTTGACCCTGACGACGTCGCCTGACTTGGCGACCTGGCGCGGGTCGCTGACGAAGCTGCGCGACATCGCGGAGACGTGCACCAGGCCGTCTTGGTGGACACCGATGTCGACGAACGCGCCGAACGCCGCCACATTGGTGACCACGCCTTCGAGCACCATCCCGGGCACGAGGTCGGCCAGAGACTCGACGCCCTCGGCGAAGGTCGCCGTCGTGAACACGGGCCTCGGATCCCGGCCGGGCTTCTCGAGCTCGCGCAGGATGTCGGTCACTGTCGGCAGGCCGAACCGGTCGTCGGTGAACTCGGCGGGCTTCAGCGAGCGCAGCACGGGGGCGTTGCCGATCAGCCCGGCCATGGGAGTCTTGGCCACCTTCATGATCCGTCGGACAACGGGGTAGGCCTCGGGGTGGACCGCGGAGGAGTCGAGCGGGTCGTCGCCGCCGATGATGCGGAGGAAGCCCGCGCACTGTTCGAACGCCTTCGGGCCTAGCCTTGGCACGTCTTTGAGCGCTTGGCGGGTCGCGAATGCGCCGCGCTGGTCGCGGTGCGCCACGATCGCGCCGGCTAGGCCCTCGCTGATCCCTGACACCCGGGCGAGCAGCGGCACTGACGCCGTGTTCAGGTCCACGCCGACCGCGTTCACGCAGTCCTCGACGACGGCGTCGAGCGACTTGGACAGCTTGCCCTGGGCCAGGTCGTGCTGATACTGACCGACGCCGATCGACTTGGGGTCGATCTTGACCAGCTCGGCGAGCGGATCTTGCAGCCGGCGCGCGATTGAGACCGCGCCGCGCAGTGACACATCCATGCCGGGCAGTTCCTTGGAGGCGTAGGCCGAAGCTGAGTACACCGAGGCGCCGGCCTCGGAGACCATGACCTTGGTCAGCTTGAGTTCGGGGTGGGCCTTGATCAGGTCGGCTGCGAGCCGGTCGGTCTCCCGCGACGCCGTGCCGTTGCCGATCGCGATCAGGTCGACTTTGTGCGCGGCGGCTAGGGTCGCCAAGGTCGCGAGCGACTCGTCCCACCTGCGTTGCGGCTCGTGCGGGTAGATCGCCTTGGTCGCCACCGGCTTGCCGGTCTGGTCGACAACGGTCACCTTGACGCCGGTGCGGAACCCCGGGTCCAGACCCATCGTGGTGCGCGCGCCCGCCGGGGCGGCCAGTAGCAGGTCACGGAGGTTCGCAGCGAAGACCTTGACTGCTTCGTCCTCGGCGGCCTGCCACAGGCGCATCCGCAGGTCAGCCGCTACATGCACGCTGATCCGGGCGCGCCAGGCCAGCTTGACGGTCTCGGCTAGCCAGCGGTCAGCCAGGCCCTGGTCGACAACACGGAAGTTCTCGGCGATGAGTGCCTCAGAGTCGGTGAATTCGTTGCCTTCAGCGGGCGGCAGGTCGCCAGCGTCCATCGTGAGGTCGAGAACGTCCTCTTTCTCACCGCGGAACATCGCCAGGATCCGGTGCGACGGCAGCTTGGTATACGGTTCGTCGAACTCGAAGTAGTCGGCGAATTTCGCGCCGGCTTCCTGCTTGCCGTCCTTGACCCGGGCGGTCAGCCGGCCGCGGGCCCAGGTGCGCTCACGCAGCACGCCGATAAGGTCGGCGTCTTCGGAGAAGCGCTCGACCAGGATCGCCTGAGCGCCGTCGAGGGCGGCTTGGGTGTCGGCGACGCCTCGCTCCAGGTCGACGTATCCGGCCGCGGCCGCGCGCGGATCAGTGGCCGGGTCGGCGAGCAGCAGGTCGGCCAGCGGTTCGAGGCCGGCTTCGCGCGCGATCTGGGCTCTGGTGCGGCGCTTCGGCTTGTAGGGCAGGTAGATGTCCTCAAGCCTTGCCTTGGTCTGCGCCGCCATGATCTGGGCGGCGAGCGCGTCGTCGAGCTTGCCCTGGGCGCTGATCGACTCAAGGATCGCGGTCCGGCGCTCTTCTAGTTCGCGCAGGTAGGTGAGTCGCTCGGTGAGCGTGCGCAGCTGGCTGTCGTCGAGCGCGCCGGTGGCTTCCTTGCGGTACCTGGCGATGAACGGCACGGTCGCGCCGCCGTCGAGCAGTTCGATCGCCGCCAGAACCTGATTTTCCCTGACGCTCAGCTCGTCGGCGATGGTTCGGTACACGGGCACCGGGGCCGGGACGTTGACCGGCGGCTGGCTCGATTCCTCGCCGGCGGCGGTCGTCTGTGCGGCTGTCTGTGCGGTTGTCTGTCGAGCGGGCACGTGCGGACTCTACCCGCCCGCGCGCACCCATAGGGCCCCCGGTGCGCCGATCGTAGCTAGGGATTAATCGGAACGACAGCTTCCGGCGTGTGCGTCAGGAACGTCAGCGCCTCTTCGAAATACAAGGTCACAGTCTCGATGTCGTGCGACAGGTAGCCGATCGACAGGTCCTGGCCAAGGTAGAGCTCGAAGTCGCCGCCTCTGGTCGACAGCACGAACGCGCCCTCGATCGCCGGTGCCCACACGATAGGCCCGTCGACCAGCTTGGCCAGGTGCTGCCTGATCGGGTAGCCGTGGTCGGATGTCTCGCTGACCGCGGTGTAAGCGCTGGCGCTGAGCGCGAGCGCGAACGGGCCGTCGACGCCCGCCAGTCGTAGTGACTCAAGCGCCGAACTGACCACGTCCGGGTAGTTCTTGGCGTCGGCAGGCACGCTAAGCGCGGCGTTCGATGCCGACTTCCTGATTCCGGCGATGCTTCCCGCCGGGTAGCCGTCGAAGATCGCGCGGTCCTCGGCTAGAGCGATCGTCCGCGCCGCGTCCTTGACCGGCTGCCAGTCTGGGTCCTCGGCGCCACGCTCTACGTCGTCAACGGCCTGCCTGCTGACCGCGAAGGGCAACCGGAACTCGATCACCGGCTGGGCTGTCCGGGCCCTGGCGATGACCCCGTTGGCTGGTGCCTTGACGTCGGTCAGGTGCCCGGTGCCGACCGCCGACAAGACCCCGTCGCTTGGCTCGGTCACATCGACCACCCGGCGGCCCGCCAGGTGCAGCGTGAACGTCCGCCTCGCCTCGGCCTCGATGCTGGCCCAGGCGGCGGCCGAGATGGGGGCGAGTTCGCGGTGCAGATTGTTCATTGCGCAGTGCTCCTTTGCAAACCGGTGCTCCTTTGCAAGCCGCCGATCTGGAGTGAGCCGTCACGGGGGCGGGCCGCGGCGGCTGAAGGGTCAGCCCGATCCGGCAGATCGTCGAGAAAATCCGCAGATGGAACGAAAAACAGGCAGCCGGTGACCGCGGTAGAGAAGTCGAGTATCCGGTCATAGTTCCCGGGCGGCTTGCCGACGAACATGTTGCTGAGCATCTGCTCGGTCACCGACGAGGTGGCCGCGTACGCGATGTAGAACGTGCCGAACTCGGCCCGGCTGGGCGCGCCGAACGGCATGTTCGCCCGCAAGATCTGGCGCTGGGTGCCGTCGGGTTCGATGATCGTGTTCAGCGCGACGTGCGAGTTGCTGGGCTTGACGTCGTCTGGCATCTCGATATCGGACAGCTTGCTGCGGCCAATCACCTTCTCTTGCTCCTCGACCGTGAGCTTGTTCCAGGTCTGCACGTTGTGCAGGTACTTCTGGATGATCACGTAACTGCCGCCGGCAAAGTCGGGGTCCTGCTCGCCCGCGATGATCGCGGCATGCTCGGCAGCCCGCCCGGTGGGATTCTCCGTGCCGTCGACGAAGCCGATCAGGTCGCGTTCGTCGAAATACCGGAACCCGTGCACCTCGTCGCATACCGTGACCCAGCCGGCCAGCCTGTTCATCACCTGGGCGATGAACTCAAAGCACAAGTCCATCTGGTTAGCCCTGATGTGGAACAGCAGGTCGCCTGGTGTCGCCGGCGCTTGGTACCTGGCGCCGTCTAGCGGGCGGAACGGATGCAGTTCAGCCGGACGCGGCCCGGCGAACAGCCGGTCCCAGGCCGCTGAGCCGATTCCGATGACGCAGGCCAGCTTTCCTTCTGGGAGCCGGAACCCGACGGAGCGCTCCAGCCCGGCGATGTCCGAGAGCAGGTCCCTGACCTGGTCTTCGCCGCCTGGGTTGATTGTCACCACGAGGAAGATCGCCGCCGCGGTGAGTGGGCTGAGCACGGGCTGCGGTTCCGGGTCCATCACGAGTCCCCCGAGATCCGATTTTCCGAAATCGGATTTTCCGAGTTCGGGGTTTGCGGCACGGTCCCACGCTCCTCATCGGTCCACCTCGACCAAGCCGATGGACAGTCTCGCATACTGCCGCTGGGACTGGACGGAGCGAGGTCAGCCCGAGCGTCCGCAGTGCCGTGACTGCGATGGATTCGGGGATCCAGCTGGGAAAACAGGTGTGAATTCGGGGATCCATCGCAGCGCTCGGCAGGCTGGAGCCGATGAATTCGGGTATTCATCGCGCGGCCTGGGCTCGGGGCAGTGGCGAGTTCTGCCACCGAGTCGCGCTCGATCGGGGTGATGAGTGGTTAAGGGACGACGCAAGTGACCGTGATCTTGGAAGAGTGTCCTGAGGTCACCTTGACCGAGAGCGGCACCGAGCAGGGTGTCTCCCGGCCAGGGCCATTGCCGTCGACTTCCTCGATGTCTGGCGATCTGCCGACTACAGAGTAGGTACCAGTGGGCAGGCGCACCTCGAAGGTGCCGTTCTTTCCGACCGTCACCTTGAATGTCTGCCTGTTCGCCGTGACGAATTGGATCAACCCGGGGAGGCGCACTTCGGCGGGCTGCCGGCCACCTGGGCCGAGCGGTCCGCCTTCCCTGACGAATGTTCCGGTCACCGTGCCGACGGGCGCAGGGCCAGTGACCACCTGTCCTGATGCTGCTCCGCACGCCGTGCCAAGAAACAGCACGGCCGCCGCTCCCGCGATGATCTCCGACGTGCGCAACGCCCTCGCAAGCTGTGTCGCCATTGCTATGTCACCTTTTCTGGCCCCGTGAGGTACGAATCTGGCCAGCATTTGGACGCCGCCGACCGCCATTTGCGTTCCAGGGCGGTGCTACCTCAGCTTGATCGCAGAACGCTGGAGGGCTTGGCAGTCCCTGCTGTCGCTGGCGCACCGCAGGCATCGCACACTACCTCGGCCGTTAGCTGGTGGCCGCACTCGTGCTCAAGTACCAACGGCGGGCCATCGTCGCCGCAGAGGTACTTGTCACCCCAGCGCATCAGCGTCAAAATCACCGGGTAAAGATCGCGTCCGGCCTGGGTCAGGTGGTACTCAAACCTCGCGGGGTGCTCGGAGTACTGGCGCCGCTGGAGAATGCCGGCCCCGACCAGTGCGCGCAGGCGGGCGGCGAGCGTGTCCCGGGGCGCTCCTATCCACCGCACCATTTCGTCGAATCTGCGGTTACCGAAAAAGACCTCACGGACGGCGAGCAGTGCCCACTTCTCGCCGACGAGTTCGAGCGTGCGCGCCACCGAGCACGGTCTCGGCTGCACAGGCGTGGATGCCATGCACCGCAGCATACCAACTGAGTCTGAAAACTGGACGCACAGCCGAGCAGCACATTAGAGTGGGTCCGAAAACCAGACCCACTTCTCATGGCGAGGGCTCGTGGCGAGGGACGGCACAGTGAGCGCATCCGGCTTGACGACAGCATCCGAACCAGCAGCCTCCCCCGAACGCGGCGACGGCGCGCAGCGCCGGCCGATCGCAGCCGTCCTCGCGGTGCTCTCGCTCGCGGTGTTCATGTCGAGCCTCGACCTGTTCATCGTCAACCTGGCGTTTCCGTACATCGGCAAGGAGTACCCGGGTTCCAGCCTCGGCTCGCTGTCCTGGGTTCTGAACGCCTACACGATCGTCTTCGCCGCCGTCCTCGTGCCGGCCGGCCGGTGGGCTGACCGGATCGGCCGGCGGCGCGTATTCGCCGCCGGGCTTATCGGCTTCATGGTCGGCTCGCTGCTTTGCGGTGTGGCACCCGGTGTGCCGGAGCTGATCGGCGCCAGGATCATCCAGGCCGCCGGGGCCGGCCTGATGGTGCCGGCCTCGCTGTCGCTGCTGCTTGCCACGGTCCCGGCGAAGGCGAGGTCGCGTGCGATCGGCGCCTGGTCGGCGGTCGGCGCGCTCGGCGCCGCGCTTGGACCGGTGGTCGGCGGCAGCCTCGTGCAACTGAACTGGCGGTGGGTGTTCTGGATTAACCTGCCGGTCGGCATCGTCGCGATCGCGCTCGCAGCCCGGGTTATACCGGAGAGCAGAGACGAGAACACCGCTGGCCGACCCGACGTCGCCGGCGCGGCGCTGCTGGCCGCCTCTGTCGGCCTGCTCGCCTTCGGCCTGGTCAAGGCCCCGGACTGGGGCTGGGGTTCGGTGGCCTTCGTCGGCACCTTGGCCGGTGCGATCGCCTGCGGTGCGGCGATGGTGATCAGGTCACGCGCGCACCACTCGCCCGTCATCGAGCTTGGACTGCTTCGGTCCCGTACGTTCTCTGGCGCGTTCGCCGCTTCGATCCTGTACTACGCGGCCTTCGGCGCCTTTGTGCTCAACTCTGTCGAGTTCCTGACGAGCGTCTGGCACTACTCGGCGGTGCGGGCAGGGCTGGCCATCGGCCCGGGTCCGTTGATGGTGCTGCCATTCGCCAGCCTGGTCGCGCCTGCGCTGGCCGCCCGCCTTGGCGGCCCAGGGCGGGTCGCGGTGATTGGCTGCCTGGTCAACGCCGGGGCGATGGTGCTGTGGTACACCCAGATCCAGGCGGCCCCGGCGTATCTGACCCACCTGCTGCCCGCTCAGCTGCTCGGCGGCGCCGGCGTTGGCCTGTCCATTCCCTCGCTGCTTGGGGCTGGCGTCTCGGCTGTTCCGGCGGCCAGGTTCGGCACCGGCAGCGGCATTCTCAACATGGCCCGGCAGATCGGCGCGGTGCTCGGGGTAGCCGGTCTGGTCGCCGTGCTGTCCACGCTCGCGACCGGCGACCCGGTTATCACGTTCCGGCACGCGGTTGCGCTGGTCGCCGCGCTATTCGCGGGCGCGGGCGCGGTCGCCGCCATTGCGCTGACCAGCCCGCGCCGAGCCGTTCCGTCCTAGTCACGTAGCCGAGGGCTACTGACCGCATCGACCTATACTGGGCGACCTTCTTGCCTGTTCTCACTAGGCTGTCCGGGAGAATCAGCCGGGAGGGATGAGGTCCATGGCATTCGAGGGGTGGCCAGAGGCGGCGCTCGACTTCTACGACGGCCTTGAGGAGGACAACTCCAAGACCTACTGGACCGCTCACAAGTCGATCTACGACCAGGCCGTGCTCGGGCCGATGACCGATCTGACCGAGGAACTCGGCAAGGACTTCGGCGAGACGAAGATTTTCCGGCCGAACCGTGACATCCGGTTCAGCGCCGACAAGTCGCCCTATAAGACGGCGATCGGCGCGGTCATCGGCCCAGGCTACGTCCAGTTCTCGGCGAGCGGACTGGCCGCCGGCAACGGCATGTACGAGATGGCAAGCGATCAGCTGGCCAGGTACCGGGAGGCCGTCGCCGAGGACGTGACCGGCCACGAGCTCGAACGCATCATCGCGACGATCACCAGCCACGACATCTCGGTCCAGGGCCGGGATGTGCTCAAGACGGCGCCGCGCGGCTATCCGGTCGACCACGAGCGGATCGAGCTGCTCCGCTACAAGGGCGTGGTGGCCTGGCGGGAATGGCCAGTAGAGCCGTGGCTGAGCACTCCCGCCGCTAAGGACAAAGTGGCCGAGTTCATCGTCATCACTCAGCCGCTGCATGACTGGCTTGACGCTCACGTTGGTCCGTCCCAGCTAGCTGAGTCCAGGCGAAGATAAGGCGCGGAAGGCCGCGTGGGAGCAGGCACCAGGCTGACCATGGCCGACGAGAAGTTCACCGAGATTGCTGGCGAACGAGTGACGCTTCGCCGCTTCAAGCTCTCCGACCTCATGCCGTTCGTGGCGTACCGGTCAGATCCGCAAGTCGCGCGCTATCAAAGCTGGGACGCCCCGTACCCGCTGGCGCACGGCGAGCGCCTGATCAAGGCGATGCGGCGGCAGCATCCCGATACGCCAGGCCAGTGGTTCCAATTCGCTGTGACGCTGACATCGACCGGCGAGCTTATCGGTGACTGCGGCGCCAAGGCCGACGCCGCCGACCCGCGCCAGGCTGAAGTCGGATACACGATCGCCCGGCCGTACCATGGCCGCGGCTACGGCACCGACACGGTGCGCACCCTGCTCGGCTACCTGTTCGAGGCTCGGGGCAAGCACCGGGTCACCGCGTCGTGCGACCCGCGCAACGCCGGGTCGATCAGGCTGCTCGAACGCATCGGCGTGCGCCGTGAAGCTCACCTGCGCGAGAGCAGCTGGTTCAACGGCGAATGGGCCGACGACCTGCTATTCGCAATGCTCGACCGGGAGTGGGCGGTGATTGGCCCCGCTCGCGGGGGCCTGTCAGCTTCGGGTGCCGAGGTAGCCAGCGAAGCGCTCGTCGACTTGTTCGGCGGCCAGCCCGAAGTCGGCGAGTGAGTACATGTGGCGCCACGATGCGTCCCGGCGCACTCCCCCGCCGGGTCCGACCGATTCGGCGGCCATCGCCCGGATCGCGTCCGCGGCCGCTCCGGTGAGCTCGATCCCGAAGTAGTCATAGACCGACTCGATCGTCGCGATCGGGTCGCTGACGAAGTCGTCGTACCACACGTCGCAGAACTGCGCCTGGTCATGCCGCGCCCGGCCGACCATAAACTTGTCGAGCCCGCGCGCCCAGAGGTCGAGTTGGTCGGCGCCGATCACGGGACCGACGAACTTCTCCGACCAGCCCGCCGTGGCGTGCGCCGACAGGCTGCAGGCGGACCCGATCACGACCCGAGGCAGCCGATGGGTCTGGATGACCAGCGCGTCCGGATACACCGCGAGCAGTTCATCGAGCGCGAACAGGTGGCTCGGGTTCTTCAGCACCCACCGCTTGCCCGGGTCGTTCATGCCGATGAGCTGCAGATTCCGCTTGTGCCTGCGGTAGGCGTCGGTCCAGTCCTTGCGCTGCAGCCAGGACGAATACGTCGGCAGGTGCGCCAGGCACTCGAACGAGATCGACCGCATCGACTGGCAGAGCAGTCGCCAGCACTCCTCGACCTGGTCAGCACCTAGGTGATGCAGCCCCATGAACTCCGGGTGTTCCACATGGTGCTGACGGAAGACCTTAGTGAGCGCGGAGTAGATCGGGTTGTCGGCCCACGACTCGCGCGGCGGGCGAGGCTGCGGCGTCACGGTCAGCCACAGCTCAAGGCCTTGATGGCGGGGGTCAGCGCTCAGCAGCCGTTGCAGTGCCGTGGTGCCGGATCTTGGCAGGCCGGTGATGAAGATCGGTCGCTCGACGGAAACCTTGGAGTGCTGGGGATACTGTCGCCAGGCCGCCTCGCTGAGCAGCCGGGCCGCGAGTGTGTCGCGCAGGAAGACCCGGCTCATCTTCTGCCCAAGCTGCGTCAGCTTCTCGTCCCCCGCGTACGAGGAGAGCAGCACCGCGAGCCCATCGACGTAGTCGTCCTCGCCGAACTCCTTGAGTCCGGTCAGCCTGGTCGCGGAAGCGTGCAAGTCTCCCAGCGTGCCAACGCGATCGCGCGGCGAGTTGGTAGGCACAGGGCTGGTCCACGAGAACGGATCTCGCTTCACCGTTCCCGCCAGCTCAGGATTCATCCGGGGCAGCCTGGTCAATGGTGATACTCACCGCAGTTGACGTCAAGGCATTGGCCGGTGATGGCGCGCGCCATCGGCGAGGAAAGGAAAACCACGGCGTCCGCGACCTCATCCGGCACCGGCAGCCGGCGCAGGTCTATGTTCGCGGCCGTCTCGTCGTAGATCGCCTGCGGCTCGACCCCGCGCTTTTTCGCCAGATAGCCGAAGTACCACTGCAGCGAATCGCCCCAGATGTGGCCCGGCGCCACCGAATTCACCCGCACTCCCTGCGGGCCAAGCTCGCTGGCCAGTGATTGCGCGACGGCAAGCAGCGCGGCCTTGGTCATCTTGTACGGGCCCATCGTCCGCTGCGAGAACCTGACCACCATCGAGTTGATCATGGTGACCGATCCGGTGCTTTCGATCAGCGCGGGGGTGAATAGACGTGTCAGCCGCAAGGCTGCGACAACATTCGTATCGAAAGCAACCTTGACGGCATCTAGGTCGACGACACCCAGGTCTTTGATCGGCGGCATCGCCAGGGCGTTGTGCACGAGCGCGTCGGCTCGTCCGAACTTCTCGAGCGTGGCATAAACCAAGCGCTGCGCCGCATCCGGGTCACTGATGTCGGTCGGCACGGCGAGGGCCTCGCGGCCCAGCGCCGTTACCTCTTTGGCGACCTCGTCGAGTCGGGACTCGGTCCGCGCGGCGAGCACGACATCGGCACCTTGCTCCGCGCTGCGTATCGCGATCGAACGGCCAAGCCCAGGTCCGATCCCAGAGACGATGACGACCTTGCCTTGCAACAGCTTCACAGTGCTCCCCGCATCAGGTTAAGCGGATCAATAGACAATGTCACGATTCCCGGCTGTCTGCGTGCGGTGCGCGCGAAAAGACCGGCATTCACCACGAACCGCGCCATTAGCCGAGCATCCTGGTAGCCACGGCCGACTGCCGGGCGGCGATCCTGGCCCGATATTCGGCCTTGGTGATGCAGGCTTGCTGGTAGTACGGCAGGTGCTGCGCGAGGTCGGCGACTGGGATTACCAGGGCAGTGGGTCCGTCCGCCGCCTCAAGGGCGCGCGACAGCCGCTGCCAGCGAAGCTGAAGGTAACCGCGGCGGTGGCCGGCGGCTTCGAGCCAGTTGGCCACGCCCGGGTCGGCCTCGCTGACCACGAACCTGAGCATCCCGTCCGGGTCGGTCCGGGCCTGGTCAGCGGTCAGGCTGGTCTGGTGGTTGATGTAGTCCAGCGAGATGTACCACATGCTGCCGAGTTGGATGCCCTGATACGGCGCGACCGGCTTGGGCGCCGCCGGGACGGTGATGATCATCGCCTGGTCGTCGTCCAGGTCGTAGTGTCCCACCGATGAGAACTGGGTGGTCAGCCCGCCCGGTGTCGAGCGTGGCTCGGTCAGCGTGTTAGCCGGGAGCTTTAGGTAGAACCACTCAGGGAACTGCAGGAACGTCTTAAGCCGGGCGATCAGGATCTTGCCGGCCACCGCGTAGCGCTTGGCCAGCGCGGCCGTGTCCGGCGGCGTGGGTGCCGCACCCGAGCGGTCGGCGCGCCTGATGCTGATCATGCCTCTGCGCTCGCTCGCCCAGTCGCTATAGACCTCGCGCACGATCAGCATCGCCGAACCCTCGCCGAGCGTGAAGTAGTTACCTCCCCCGCCGCCCTTCGGCGGCCCGAACCGCAGCTCGAAGCTCCCGTCCGGCGCGATGTCAAGCTCGCGATCGTCGAACGCGGTCAGGCTGTCGGGCACCTGGACCGGCGAGTAGTCGCCGCCGAGCACCTGGAAGCTCAAGTCTGACGTGCTGCCGCGCCTGCCGGTGACCACGTATTCGGCGTCGTCGCGCAGGTAGGAGTGGAAATACAAGGTGTCAGGGTTGTCCAGGCCGAGCTTGGTGTATGGGCCGGTCGACGCGACGAAAAACGGGAAGTCGAGCTGGTAAGCCCAGGCCATCTGAAGCGACGCCCGGATCGACCCGGCCAGGTACTCATAGCCCTCGGCCAGGTCCTGCTCGGTCTTGACGTGCGGCGCGCCGGTGATGATTTTCTCTGCTTCCAGCACCGCGTCAGCGAACGGCTGAGTGAGCAACGCGTCAGTCCGCCCAGCGATTCGCCGTGAGCTTGAAGCTCGGCACGTCATCGAGCGACATGCTCGACTCGTAGATTCGCACGTAGCCGGTGTGCGACATGCGCCACTGCCCGTCGGCCTCGCGCACATACCGGTCCTCGTAGAACGCGGCGCCTTTGATCACGACTTTGAAATCGGGCACGATCACGGTGTCCTCGAATCGCCAGGTCCCGGTCGCGGAGTCTCCGTCAATCTCGATCTCCGGCTGCCCCGCCGCGTGCACCGTGATGATCCCGTTTCCCAGGCTGTCCCGCAGGAACGTGACAATGTCGTCCCGGCTCTTGAGGTCCAGCGGCCGCCCGGCCGACGGTGTTCCGTAGTCAGCCGTCGCGTCGGCGGTGAACACATCCCCGATCTCATCCCACAGCTTGAGGTCCACGCACCGCAGGTACCGATACTTCAGTTGCCGGATCTTCTCCAGCTCCACCAGGTCCACCCGATCAGCCCTCCAGCGTGTTCTCGAAAGCCTAACTAGAACATGTTCTACCTCTGCCAGGGGCAGTAGGGCAACATCAGACGATTTCGGTGCGCCATCATGGGCCGCATGAGCATTGACGGCCGCGGCTGGATAGACCGGCTTCCCGATGAGATGGCCGGGCAGCGCGAGATCTTGCGCGGGCTGCTGGACTGGTCCGAGCAGAGCGACCTGGTGAAGTACCTGGTAGTCGCCTGCTCGGTGGGCCGTGTGGCCGGTGACCGGCTGTCCGACCTCGATACGGGCATGGGAGTCGCCTGCGCGGACTTCGACGCCGCCGTTGCCGACGTGCGGCGGGCCGTCGATGAACTGTCCGACCTGGTCGAGAGCTACCATCACAAGATCCCAGGGCTGGCGATGACCCACGAGCGGATCTTCGCCCAGTACGCCAACCGGTGCCAGGTCGACTTGGTCATGATCTCGACAGCCGAAACCTACCCGGGCGTCAAGGACGAGGTCGTCCTCTACGACCCTGAGAACCTGCGGACAGTCAAGTTCGAGCCGGGCCCGGTGACGCCGCAGCAGGTGCGGGAGTGGGCGTTCAACGGCTGGGCTTGCCTAGCCGACGTGGGCAAGTACCTGCGCCGGGGTTCGGACTGGGAGGCGCTGGCAGCGCTCGATCGGGCCCGAGTCGAGTACTGGCGGCTGCTCGCGACCGTGCACGACGTGCCGAACCCACAGTACGGCGTCACCAGCCTGCTGGACTTCGCCCCGGAGCAGGTGTCTCGGTACATGGGGGACACGGTGAGCGACCTCGACCCAGCCCGAATGGCCGCCGCCGCCGCGCGGCTGGCTGCGCGGCTGACCGAAGTTGGCGGCTTGCTCGAAACCGACCTGCGAGCCGTCCTGCCCACCGCAATGGCGGCCTACATAACGGCCGATCTGGCGGCAATTCAACCCTAGATGCCCGGTTCCAGCGGCCGGAACTGTCGTGCCTCCCGGTTGAATCTCCGAATCCATCGCAGCCCGGCCGCCTGACGGCGCGATGGATTGCCGCATTCATCGCGGTCTGGTCAAGTTCCGCTGCGATGGATTGCCGAATTCATACCCGTTTTCCTGGATGAATTGCCACATTCATCGTGGGGTTGTGGCGGGTTGTGCGGTGGATTGCCGAATCCATCGCGAGGTTGGGGGGTGCGGGCGGCGGGTTGGGGGGTGCGGGCGGCGGGTTGGGGGGTGCGGGCGGCGGGTTGGGAAGGCGGGCCGGGGTCGGTTGGGCAGTGCATGGGCGAACTAGAACCTGTTCTACCGTTTCCGGGTCACGGCTGGCAGGATCTAACCCGTGCGATTCTCTTATGCCGAGTCGATGACCGACCCGTCGTTCTACCTGCCGCTCGCGGAGGCCGCTGAGGCGGCGGGATACGACTCGATGGTGGTGCCGGACAGCATCTGCTATCCAGAGCACGCCACCAGCACGTACCCGTACAGTCCGGACGGCACCAGGGAGTTTCTCGACGGCAAGCCGTTCATCGAGCCGTTCTCCTTGATCCCGGCGCTTGGCGTGGTAACCGAGCGGCTCAGGTTCACCACGTTCGTGCTCAAGCTGCCGATACGTAACCCGGTACTGGTCGCCAAGCAGGCCACTTCGACGGCCGTGCTGACCGGCAACAGGCTACTGCTCGGGGTCGGCACTAGCCCGTGGCGCGAGGACTACGACGTGCTCGGCGTGCCGTGGGAGCGCCGAGGCCGGCGCCTGGACGAGGAGGTCGAGATCATCCGCGGCCTGGCCAGCGGTGGATACTTCGAGTACGACGGGGAAATTTTCCGCATACCTTCAGTCAAACTCAGCCCGGTGCCGACAGCACCTATCCCGATCTTGTATGGCGGCCACAGCGAGGCAATGTTGCGCCGGGCGGCGCGCAACGGTGATGGCTGGATGCACGGCGGCGGCGATCCGGCTGACCTGCCCGGCCTGCTGGCCCGGCTGGCCGAGTTGCGGCGCGATGAAGGGACCGCGACCCGGCCGTTCGAGGTGCACGTGATCTCGATGGACGCGTACAGCCCGGACGGGGTCAAACGGCTTGAGGAGCAAGGGGTGACCGACGTGATCGTCGGGTTCAGGTGGCCGTACGACGTCCAGCCGGATACTCAGCCGCTGGCCGGCAAGATCGAAGCGCTCAACACCTACGCCGAGAAGGTCATCGAGAAGGTGCGAACGTGACCAGCCCCGGCCAGCCGGCCGAACACCTCACCGCCCGGGATCTGGCCAGGCGGTCCCAGGCCGCCGTGCACGCTCAGGACCGGGCGGCCTGGCTCGGCTTGTTCGCGCCGGACGCGGTGGTCGCCGACCCGATCGGGCGCTCGCCGCTCGACCCAGCCGGGAACGGGCACCGAGGGCTGGACGCTATCGCCGCGTTCTACGACACGGTGATCGCGCCGAACGAGCAGATCAGCTTCGAAATTGAGCGCTCCTACCTCTGCGGCGACGAGGTCGCCGACGTCGGCATCATCCGCACGACGTTGCCGGGCGGCCGCCACGTCATGGTTGTGCGCGGCGTCTACACCTACCGGGACGACGGGACAGGCAAGCTCGCGGCGTTGCGCGCGTACTGGGAGTTCGAGACCGCCGAGATAATCGAGGCCCCAGGCTAGAGCTAGGGCATGTGGCAGATCGTCTTCATCTCGGTGATCATCGGTCCCGCTTTGTTCTTCAGCGCGGTGAGGTCGGTGCTCAGTGCTTTCGCTGCGGCGGTCGGGTTGGTGCCCAGTTCCTCCGCATCCTTGTTGATCTTGTTAAGAGAGGCCATCAACTGGCTCGCACTGGTGGAGAACGCACCCAGCGACTGGCCTTTCAGCGCCGCTAGCTGGGTCTGGATGTTCGTCAGGTCTTTGGTGAGCTGTCCGGCTGAGCTGGCGCTCACCTTGATGTGCGTCAAGTCGGTCAGCGATGTACGCAATGAGTTGATGTGCACGCAGACGGCCTGACTGGCCGACGTCGTCGGCGACGCCGTCGCCGAGGTGGGCTGCGACGTGGCGGACGTCGGCGGCGCGCTTGGCGACTGGCTGGTAGTGCTTGTGCTTGACGTACTGCAACCCGCGATCAGCGCCGCCCCGCAGAAGGTCAGCGCCAGGGCAGCCAGCCAGACCCGGCCAGCGGGCCGCCTGCCCGCGTCGGCTGCGATGATCGTTTCCTTAGTCATGCTGCCCATCCATACCCCGCCGGCGCCGGCAGGCCTCACCCGGAAAGGGCGATGTGCCAGGCCATGGGCTTGGCCTATCAGCGAGCCATTTCAGCCGGTCCAGCCGCTGAGCCTGGCATGGGTGAGCCTGGATAGATTGGCCGGGCGGAGCGCGTCGGTGCGTTGCCATAGCGCAGATGGGCCGATTTCGTGCTGCGCGACGTGCCTGATGGCCGCGAAGCCGTGCCGCCAGAGCAGGCTGGTGACCTGCTCTGGCGCGAAGAACGACAACCACGGCTCGCCCCGCTCGGCCGCGGCCGGCGCGACCTGCTCGACGTAGCTGTTGCCGATGTCGTCGCGCAACCCGGCGGGCAGCATGTAGTCGAGCACAAGTTCGGAGCCTGGCGCGAACGTGGCTAGCTCGCTGAGCACGGCTCCGATCGCGTCGTGCGTGAGGTACATCGTGACACCAAGCCAGCTCACGAGCGCTGGCCTAGATGGGTCGAGTCCGGCGCCGATCAGTTCGGACGTCAGCGAGTGACCGTGTCGTTTCTGATTCGCTATTCGTCACGGCGCCGACGATATCAGGCTATGTTCTCGTAATAGCACAAAGAGGATTTTTCCGAAAGAGTGCGGTGATTACGATTTAATTGCGATCGAACTGTAACGAGATCGCGACAACCTCCGCGACGGGGAATTCGTCGTCATATTAAAGCCTTGGCACTACTGGTGAGGAGGTGAACTGCCGATGCTGGCACAAGCACCGTCATCAGCGCTGATAGCGCGGTTTGGCCTTACTGCTTCACCGAGCGCACCGTACCAGGCTCGCTGGCACCTTCGGCACGCCCTGGCGTCCTGGGGTATCGGCAGGGAGCTTGTCGAGACCGCCGAGTTAATCACGTCGGAACTTGTCACGAACGCCGTCAAGGCCACCGGGGTGACGACCGAAGCGGCCTTAGGCCAGATCCTGCTGACGCTGTGTTTCGCCCGCCAGGCGCTTCGTATCGAGGTCACCGACGCGAGCACGAACCCGCCGATCCTGAGCCAAGTGCCGCCCGACGCGGAAAGTGGCCGCGGCATGTTCATCGTCGAGACGCTCTCGAGCGAATGGTCGTATTCGTTCCTGCCGTCGGGGCACGGCAAGACCGTCTATTGCGTTCTGGCAACGGACGACCGGCCTGGCGCTGACAGCGACCTGCGCGCCGCGTCGTAGCCTAAGCTCACCGCGCCATCGGGAGCGGAGGCGGAAGCGAAGCGGAGGCGGAAGCGGCATATGACGGCCTGGCCACAGCGGTACTCGGCGTTGTCCCATCTCGACTGCTCGCGGTGCGGCCGGCGCTTCGCAGCCGATCAGGTCCAGGGCACGTGTGAGTGCGGCTCACCGCTACTCGCCCGATACGACACAGATCAGGTGGCGGCGGACGTCAGTCCGGCGCGGATCGCGGGCAGGCCCGCCGACCTGTGGCGCTATCACGAGCTTCTGCCGGTCGCCGAAGCGGGCCACATCGTCAGCCTCGGCGAGGGCATGACGCCGCTGCTGGCGATGCCCAGCCTCGGCAAGCGGCTAGGCGTGCCGAAGCTGCTGATGAAAGACGAGGGCCTGATCCCGACGGGAACGTTCAAGGCGCGCGGCGCGGCGGTCGGCGTTTCCCGCGCGGCCGAGCTTGGCGTCCGCGGCATCGCGATGCCGACCAACGGCAACGCTGGCGCCGCCTGGGCGGTCTACGCGGCACGGGCTGGGCTGCGCAGCCTCATCGCCATGCCGGTCGGTGCTCCCGAGATCACCAGGGCGGAGTGCGCCGACGGCCGGCGCCGAACTCTACCTGGTCGACGGCCTGATCAACGACGCCGGCCGGCTGGTCGGCGCCGCGGTCCGCGAGCGGACCGGGTACCAGGACACCTCGACGCTCAAGGAGCCGTACCGGCTCGAAGGCAAGAAGACTATGGGCCTGGAAATAGCCGAGCAGCTTGGCTGGCGGCTTCCCGACGTGATCGTCTACCCGACCGGCGGCGGGGTCGGCATCATCGGCATCTACAAGGCGATGCTCGAGTTGCGCGAACTTGGCTGGGTCGCCGGTGACCTTCCCCGGCTGGTCGCCGTGCAGGCGGCTGGCTGTGCCCCGATCGTCAAGGCGTTCGCCGAAGGCGCCAAGCAGAGCGAGGCGTGGCCGGACGCGAAGACGGTCGCGTTCGGCATCACCGTTCCCAAGGCGCTCGGTGATTTCCTCGTGCTCGAAGCGCTGTACGCGACCGACGGTACCGCTGTGGCGGTGCGGGATGACGCACTGCTCGCCGATCAGCGCGAGGTCGCCCGCACGGAAGGCTGCTTTATCTGCCCGGAAGGCGCCGCCTGCTTCACGGCGGTCCGCCAGCTACGCGAGTCAGGCTGGCTGACCGAACGAGATGAGGTCGTGGTGCTCAACACCGGCTGCGGAATCAAGTACCCCGACACTGTGGCGGTACGGGCGGAGGTCGACGTGCCGGTGCTCTCGGTCTCGCAGGCCATTCCCGCGCAGGCGCGGAGTGTGTCGCCGGCATGACGCCAGCCGATTCCGCCGACGCCCACGACCTGCGCCGGTTCGTCACCGCGCAGGACGCGGGGGGCACGTACCAGCGCGCGGTCGCCGAGCTAGGTGCGGGCCGGAAAACTGGTCACTGGATGTGGTTCGTGTTCCCGCAGATCGCCGGCCTCGGGTTCAGTCATACGTCGCGGACGTACGCGATCGGGTCTCTGGCCGAGGCGAGGGCGTACCTGCGGCACCCGGTGCTCGGCCAGCGATTGGCGCAGTGCGCTGGGCTGCTCACCCAGCACACTGGCAGAACGGCCGAACAGATCTTCGGTGACATCGACGCCACCAAGCTGCGCTCGTCGATGACGCTGTTCAGGCACGCCGATCCGGGCCAGCCGGTGTTCGGCCAGGTGCTCGACCTGTACTTTGGCGGCCAGGCCGACCCGCTGACCGACCGGGCGGTGCAAGCGGCGGGCGACGGAGAATTCCAGCCGCGGTGACCTGGATGCGGCCGGAGCGTCCCGTCGGCAGCGGCGTCCCGTGGTGGGGCGTGGCCTCGTCGGCCGCCGCCCCGGTCGTGCTCTTCGTGGGCTGGATGATCGGTGCCTGGCTGCAGGCTGGCCGATACGACCCGGTGAGGCAGACCGTCAGCGTGCTCGCGGCCCACGGCGCCGCCGACCGGTGGGTGATGACACTGACGTTCATCGTTGTCGGCGCCTGCGACGTGATCACCGGCCTGGCGCTGCGCCCGGCGGCCCGGCTGGGCCGGGTCATCATCGTCGCTGGCGGCATCGGCGGGATGCTGGTGGGCTTCAACCCCGGGACGATCGGAACCGGTAGCCCGCCGCTGCACGTGCTCTTCGCCGCGATCGGCTCCGTGGCCCTCACGATCTGGCCGGTCGCGGCCACCCAGCCAAGGGGCGATCCCGATCCGCCCTGGGCGCTGCGGCCAGGACCGGCGGCGGCCGCGACCACGCTGACCGCCACGCTCCTCGGCTGGTTCGGAGTGGAACTCATCATCGGTGGCGGACTGCTCGGACTCGCCGAACGCGCGGTCGGCGAACTCCAGGCCCTCTGGCCGCTCGCCGTCGTCGTGTCCTGCCTGGCGGCGAGGCCAAGCAGGCGTCGCGAACCGGCCGCTAGCGAGCATCGGGCTTGAGCGAGCTAAGTACCGCATTCAGAACGTCATCCCACGGGGTCGCATCAAGCCCGAAAGCCTGCGTCGCCGCGGTCGAATCCAGCACGAAGTCCTCGCTGAACTGATACTGAGTCTCCCGAAGCTCGCGCAGCAGTGGCGACGCGACGCCCAGCCCGTACAGCAACGCACCAGGAATCGACCGCACCGGCACCGGCTTGACCCCAGCCAGCCGCGCGAGGTCGTCCACGGCCTGGCGCTGGGTGCGCGGCTCGGTTGATGGGACGTGCCACGCCCTGCCCCAGGCCTTTTCGCTGGTTCCGGCGAGCACGGCCAGGGCCACCACGTCGTCGGTGAAAGACCAGGTGTGCAGCCGGTCGGTCGCGCCGATCATCGTGACCGCCTGCCCGCGCAGCACCCGGGGAACCACCCGGTCGCCGAGCACGGCGTTCGCTCCTGGCCCGACGTAGTCCGATGCCCTGATCTCGACCGCCCTGATCCGCCCCGCTTCGTGCGCTGCGAGGGCGTCGCGCCACATCTGGGCACGGACCCGGCCTTTCTTGCCGGTCGCCGCCAGCGGAGTGTCCTCGGTCATCGGGTGCCTGACGTCGTAGCCCGCGGTGCCAAGCGAGTCGGCGGCCCGCCCGTACCCGTACAAGTTCGAGATGGTGACCAGCACGGCGCCGGATCGTTCGGCCGCACCGAGCAGCGAGTGTGCGATCGGCGGCCACAGCTGCGGCCATTTGTGATAGGGCGGGTTGGCGCAGTTGTAGATCACCTCCGCGTCCGCCGCCAGCTTGGTCATGGCCGCGGCGTCGGCCGCGTCGGCGGCCACCCGATTGATGTTCCTCGGCTCGCGGGGTCCGGAGCCGGACCTGGTCACCACGGTGACCCGGTGACCTTTCTCGGCGAGTGCCCGGGCGACGCCCGATCCGATCGGCCCGGCTCCGACCACTATGTGTTCCATCTGTGCCACCTTCCTGCCTCGGACCGGTCGACCGCCCGAGCCGCTCCTTGTGAGTCTGTTGCTCTGAATGGAGAGCGCCGCTCTCTATTCAGGAAGCATGCCCCGACTCGGGCGATCAAGTCAAGAGCACTGCTCTGCTTTGTTGCTACCGCTCTTGATTCGTGGCAGGATTCCGTTATGGGGACGACTGAGACGGGCCGGACGCGGGCTCTCGCGCCGTCCGCGCCGCGGACGGCGCGAGAGCGGGCCAGGGCCGAGATCACCAGCGAGATACTCGAGGCGGGCCGCCGCTACCTGGCGGCTGAGGGAGCTTCAGGGCTCAGCCTGCGCGCGATCGCACGCGATCTCGGCATGGCGTCCTCGGCCGTTTACCGGTACGTCGCCAGCCGCGACGACCTGCTGACCAAGCTGATCATCGACGCCTACGACTCGCTCGGCGCGGCGGCCGAGGCCAGCGAAGCCGCGGCGGACAGGGCCGACCTCGCCGGTCGATGGACCACCGTCTGCACGACGGTCAGGAACTGGGCCATCGCCAACCCGAACGAGTACGCACTCATCTACGGCTCGCCGGTGCCGGGTTACGTGGCGCCGACCGACACGATCGGCCCGGCCAGCCGAGTGTCCAACCTGCTCGTCGGGATCCTTGCGGACGCCGCCACCGGCCAGGGACCTGATCGGGGCGAGGAACGTGCCGCCGAGGCAGCCTGGCCCGCCGCCATCGCGCCGGTGAGGGGGGCGTTTCCAGTCGGCGTCTCGGACGGCGCGATCCAGACCGGCCTGATGGTGTGGTCGGCGTTGTTCGGGGTCATCTCGTTCGAGTTGTTCGGCCAGTTCCACAATGTCCTCGACGAGGACCCCGCCGCCCGCGAGTCGTTTTTCGCCGAATGCATACGACGCTGGGCTGATCAGCTACGCCTCACCGCCCTCCCCCCTGCGATGGATTCGGCAATTCAGCCGGGGAAACAGGTATGAATTCGGCAATCCATCGGGCCGGAACTTGACCAGACCGCGATGAATTCGGCAATCCATCGGGCCGGTCGGCCAGCGAGGGACCGATCCGGGCCGACGACGGTTGCCGTTATGTTCCGAATAGAGCGGTTTAAGGATGATTTACGAGAGGTCAGGAGCCGGGGGATAAGCTCGCGACCGATGCCAGAAGCTCGGTTCTGGCCCGGTCGACAGCGGCCAGGATCGCGCCGCGCAGCACCGGACCGCCGCTGACGGCGGTCGGTACCACCTGCGGCCGGGCCGGGCAGATCCGGCCGACTTCGGCGGCTACCCGGCTGGCCAGCGGTTCGCCGCCGGCCAGGCCGACCTCGCCGCCGAGCACCACGAGTCCAGGGTCGAGCACCACTGAGATCGCCGCCACCCCGGTCGCCACCCGGCTGGCCAGCGCGGCGAGGAACTCCTGGCCGCGCCGATCGCCGCCCGACGCGGCATCGACCGCGGACCTGACCGCTCCGGCCGCCGTCTGCGCGGCGAACCCGAAGTCGGCCGCGAGTGGCACCACTGCCTGAGCTCCGACCAGCGACTGGAACGCGCCGGTGGCCGGGTGAGTCAGGTCGGTAAGCAGTCGCGCGCCGGGAACTGGCAGGTACCCGATCTCGCCGGCGGCACCGCCGACACCGCGATGCAGGCGGCCGCCGAGCACGGTCGCGAGGCCGAGGCCGACTCCGATCCAGACCAGGACGAAGTCGTCGACGCCCTGGGCCGCGCCCACCGCGCGCTCGGCCATCGCCGCGAGGTTCACGTCGTTCTCGATCGTGACGGGACGTCCGAGGTCGGCGGAGAGCGCTTCGTGCACCCCTTCGTGCCAGGCGGGCAGGTTGACCGCGAGCCTGAGATCTCCGGTACGCGGGTCGAGCACGCCGGGTGTGCCGATGACGAACGCGCGCAGTGCGTCCGGAACGATGCCGGCCGCGTTGCAGGCGGTGGCCACCGCCCCGCGCACAAGCGCGACCGGGTTGGCCGACCCGTTCGGATCGACAGAGATCTCGGTGACCACCCGGCCGGTGACGTCGGCGACGCCTGCGCTTACCTCGTCAAGTTCGACGTGCAGTCCGGCCACATACGCGGTGGACGGCACGACCGCGTAGATCGCGGCGTTCGGCCCCCGGCCGCCAGCCTGCTCGCCGGCGACCTCAACCAGGCCACGGTCCTCCAGCCTGGCCAGCAACTGTGACGCGGTCACCTTGGAAAGCCCAGTGCGCTCGCCAAGCTGCGCTCGCGTCATTGGCCCATCGGTGAGCAGCAACTCGAGGGCGGCGCGGTCGTTAAGCTCGCGCAGCAAGCTCGGCGTGCCCGGCCTTCTCTGCATCCCGGCGTCCGTCATCCGCCCCACCCGCCCCCTCCGCAACCTGTCTGCCGGGATTGTCGCCCGGTCGCGCTGTTGCCGCTATCTCGGTTGTCTCAATCTTGCAACGAACTCTATCTTATAGGAAAGTTTCCTGTTAGTTTCATCGCAGACCACATAGCGACCCCGAAATTCTAGGCCGCAAACCCACCCTAGTGGTCTGTCCAGATAGGGCCGGGAAGGGAGATCGAGCAGTGAATATCACCAGATCGGCAGCCGCGGTCGGCGCTGTCCTCGTGCTCGCAGGCGCCGCAGCAGGATGCGCATCAAAGAGCAACTCCACGTCGGCGTCCTCCGCCGCGCCGGCCAAGTTGGTCGTGTGGCGGATGGGTGCCTCCGTGCCATCGCAGGTTAGCTGGATGAACGGCGTGGTTACACAATTCCACAAGCAGTTCCCCGTTTACAAGAACACCAAGGTCGTCGTGGACTGGGTGCCGTGGGGCAACCGGGTCACCGACTGGACCAACGCGCTCACCAGCGGCAAGGGCGGTCCTGACATCACCGAGCTTGGCAACACCGACACCCCTGGCATCGCGTCGCAGGGAGCGCTCGCCAACATCACCACCGACGTCACCTCCTGGTCGAACGGCACCTCGCTGATCAAGGGCAACCTGGCCAATGACACTGTCAACGGCTCGAACTTCGCGGTTCCGTGGTTCGGCGGCGTGCGTGGCGTCTGGTACCGCAAGGACGAATTCAGCAAGGCAGGCATCACAGCGGCGCCGACAACGTGGGCCCAGCTTCTTGCCGACGCCAAGCTGCTGATGAAGAAGTTCCCCGGCACCTCCGGCCTCGGCGCGCCGAGCAACTACACCAACGCGATCGTCAGTTTCATCTGGGGCGCGGGCGGCCAGGTTGCCGTGCAACAGGCCGGCAAGTGGACCGCGGAGCTGAACAGCCCGGCCTCTGAGGCAGGCATCAAGTTCTACGCCGACCTGTTCTTGACCCAGCACGTGTCGCCGTCGAAGTACGTCGGCCAGACCGAACTCGGCGCGCCCGGCGCCACCTCCGGCGGCTCCAACCAGGACTTCGCCGAAGGCAAGCTGGACATGTACATCGATGGCCCGTGGGCCCAGGCCCAGCTAGCTACGGTCAGCAAGAAGTTCCAGGCCGACTGGGCGTCGTTCCCGATCCCGAGCCAGAACGGCCCTGACCCGGCTCCGGCCTTCGCGGGCGGATCGGACCTCGGCGTCTGGGCCAAGAGCGCGAACAAGACGGCGGCCTGGGATCTGGTCTCGGTGATGGACAGCCCGTCCGACGCCACCACGTTCGCGAACTCGCAGGGATTCTTCCCTGAGTTCACCACCGAGCTGGCCAACCCGGCGTACTCGAGCAGCCCGGTCCTGGCCGGCTTCGCCAAGGCGGCGGGGTTCACCCAGATCTCACCGCTGAACTCGAAGAACTGGGCAACCGCCGACGCGACCGACGCGATCATCCCGACAATGATGAAGGCGCTGATGCAAGGCGCCAATTTCAGCGCCACGGTGAACAAGGCCAACACCGAACTGCAGAATGTGCTGAACACGGGCAACGAGTCCTAACGGACTAGCCCGATTGCATCCCGGCCGGCGTCGCCTCTCCCGAACGCAGGGTCGCCGGCCGGGATTATTTCTCCAGCGGGCTTGTCTACCCATTGAGCGAAAGCGGCAGCAGTGATGACTGACACGGCTGAGCGCCAGGTGCGTCCGGTGACGACGTCGGTACCAGGGCGGCGGGTCCGCACGTCGCCCGGCAGCGGCTTTGGCGCCTTCATCCGACGGCGCAGGCTCGCGCCCTATCTGCTGCTCGCGCCCGCGCTGGTGGGCATCGGGCTCGTGCTGCTCTGGCCGCTAGCCCAGGTGGTCGTCTACTCGTTCCAGAACTATGGGCTGCCGCAGATCACCGGGGCGGCACCGACCCAGTGGGTAGGGTTCGCCAACTTCACCCAGACGTTCGCCGATTCGGAGTTCTGGCTGTCGCTGCGAATCACCGTGCTGTTCGCCGCCATCGCCGTGCCCCTCACGCTGGTGGTTGGCACGCTGGTCGGGCTGCTGCTCAACCGGCTCGGCAAGAAGATGGCCGCGTTCGTCAGCACGGCCGCGCTACTCGCCTGGTCGGTGCCGCCGGTTTCCGCCACCGTGCTGTTTTACTGGCTGTTCAACCCCGACGGTGGCCTGGTCGACTGGACGCTCAGCCGACTGCCGCACTGGCTGGTCGGCAACACCAACTGGGCTGGGTTCAACTGGACCACAACCGACGCGCTGCACATGTATGCGGTGCTGTTGCTGCTGGTCGTCTGGCAGGCGTTCCCGTTCATCGCGGTCGCCGTGCTGGCCGGGCTCAAGACGGTTCCGGTGGAATTGTACGAGGCGGCTCGGGTGGACGGGGCGAACCCGGTCCGGGTTTTCAGGCAGATCACCTATCCGCTGCTCAAGCCGATCTTCCTGGTGCTCCTGCTCTTCTCGGTGATCTGGGACTTCAATATCTTCACCCAGACCTACCTGCTCAGCGGGTTCCCCGGCAATCGCGACGAGTTCAACCTGTCGCTGTACATCTACGACAAGGCTTTTCAGTTCCCGCCCAGCTACAGCCTGGGCGGCGCGCTCGCGCTGATTTTCACGCTGATCTTGCTGGCCGTCACCGTGGGCTACGTTCGCGCTTCCGTTCGACAGGGGGCCCTCACATGATCAACCCGGCCATGACCAGCACAGCCATGGCGTACCCGCCCCGGCGGACGGTTGCCGCGAAAAGGCTGAAGAAATTCAGCCTGAATGGCACCGGGGTGCTGGTCGCGCTCTTCACGCTCTTTCCCGTTTTGTGGATGATCAGCACCGCGTTTAAGCCATCGCAGGAGATCTACAGTCAGACGCCGCACCTGCTGCCCACCCATCCGACGTTCGGCAACTTCTCGACCGTGATCGGCGGGCAGGCATCGGGTATCGGCTCGGTGTTCTTGTTCTTCCGCAACAGCGTCGCGGTCGCGCTGTCGACCGTGCTGCTCGCCTCGCTGCTGTCGCTGCTCGCGGCCGTCGCCGTGGCTCGCTTCAGGTTCAGGTTCCGGGCGTCGTTCCTGATCATGCTGCTGGTCGTGCAGATGATCCCCGGACAGGCGCTGATCATCGCACTGTTCCTCGACTTCTCCAGGCTCAACCTCACCCAGAACCTGGGTGGCCTGATTCTCGTCTACGCCGCGCAGGCGCTTCCGATATCGATCTGGATGCTCCGCAACTTCGTTGCGACGGTACCGCGTGAGCTCGAGGAGGCAGCAGCCATCGACGGCGCGTCGGCGCCGCGGATCTTCTGGCGCATCCTGTTCCCGCTCGTCGCCCCCGGCCTGGTCGCGACCAGCATTTTCGCGTTCATCACCGCGTACAACGAGTTCATCGTGGCGCTGACGTTCCTCGGCCAGGCCCACTCGGTCTACACGCTGCCGATCTACGTGACGTATTTCTTCGGGCGCGGCGGCGCGCAATGGGGACCGATCATGGCGGCGTCGACGTTGTACACGATCCCGGTGATGCTGTTCTTCCTCGCGGTCAGACGCAGGCTGGTCGGCGGGCTGGTGGCAGGGGCGGTGAAGGGGTGAGGCCGCACCGAACCCTGGATCCGTCGCTCGACAAGCTTGCTGACGCAGTCCTGATCCCGCCGTTCCCCGGCTCCTCGGCGCCGCCTTGGGTCCTTGAGGCGCTTGGCGACGGGATGGCCGGGGTCACCGTGTTCGGCCCCAACATCGCTGGAACCGGCCAGCTTGCCGAGCTGATCGCGTCGCTCCGGGCAGCGGCCGACGAGCCGATCATCGCGATCGATGAAGAGGGCGGCGACGTCACCAGGATCGCGCACCTGACCGGGTCGCCCTATCCCGGTAACGCGGCGCTCGGCGCGGTCGACGACGTCGCGCTGACCGAGGCGGTCTACCGCGCACTCGGGACCGACCTCGCTGTGCTCGGCGTCAACTTGGACCTCGCGCCGTCCGTCGACGTGAACACCGCCGCCGACAATCCGGTGATCGGGACCAGGTCATTCGGCGCGGACACCGACCTGGTGGCCCGGCACGCGGTGGCCGCGGTGACCGGACTGCAGGCTGTTGGCGTCGCTGCGTGCGCCAAGCATTTCCCCGGTCATGGCAGCACCAGCAACGACAGCCATCACGTGATCGCGGCGGTCGAAGGTTCCTTCGACGTGGTCAAACGCAGGGATCTGCCGCCTTTTGCCGCCGCGATCACCGCCGGGGTGCGAGCCGTGATGCCAGGTCACCTGCGGGTGCCTGGCCTGACTGGGGACCTGCCCGCGTCGCTGTCGGCGGCTGCGCTGACCGGCTTGCTGCGCAGTGAGCTTGGGTTCACCGGCGTGATCGTCTCTGACGCGCTGGAGATGCGTGCGGTCAGCGGCCCGTTTGGCATCGCCCACGCGGCCGTGCTCGCGGTGGCGGCGGGAATCGACTTGCTGTGCCTCGGCCGCGACCAGGACGAGCCGACCTACCGGGCGGTCCGCGATGCGCTGGTCGTAGCCGTCAAGTCCGGCCAGCTTCCGGTCGCCAGGCTGGAAGAGTCGGCCGCGCGGGTGGCCGAGCTACGGGCGTGGGCGTCGGCGGCCCGGCGGCCCGCCGCTGCCACCGACACCGACCGGACCGACATCGGGATGGTCGCGGCGATGCGCGCGATCAGGCTGGAGGGCACGCCGAGGCCGATGACTGATCCGCTGCTCGTCGAGTTGGTGCCGCCGTCCAACATCGCGGTCGGAGCCGTGCCGTGGGGGCTGAGCAGCTGGGTGCCGGCTGACCGGGTACTCCGGATCGCCACGTCGGCGGATGCGTCCGACCGCCTGGCGGCCGTGCAGGTGCGGGCGGTGCTCGCGGCGGCGCAGGGCCGCCCCTTGCTCGTGGTGGTGCGTGACGCGCACCGCTATCCGGTCGCCCAGGAGATGGTGCACCTGCTGCTGACTGCAAGACCAGATGCCGTTATTGTCGAAATGGGTCTGCCTGTGTGGCATCCTCCTGCTGAGGTGTACCTTGCTACCTTCGGCGCGACGAGTGCGAGCAGCCGGGCAGCGGCCCAGCTACTCGGGCTTGACCCCGTGGTTAGTGAGCACCGTAGTTAGTGAGCAGTGTGGTTAGCTACACAGAAGGGGATGACCAGTGGGCGAGATCGTTCTTGACCGTGTGACCAAGGAGTACCCGGGTGCGGTTCGCGGTATCGACGAGCTGAGCCTGGGCATCGCCGACGGCGAATTCATGGTGCTGGTCGGCCCGTCCGGCTGCGGCAAGTCGACCGCACTGCGGTCGATCGCCGGGCTTGAGGACATCACGTCTGGAACCATCTCGATCGGCGCTCGGGTGGTGAACGACCTGCCGCCGAAGGACCGGGACATCGCGATGGTGTTCCAGAACTACGCCTTGTACCCGCACATGACCGTCGAGCAGAACCTGGCGTTCGGCCTGCAACAGCGCAAGACGCCCAAAGACGAGATCAAGCGCCGGGTCACGGAGGTCGCCGGGCTGCTCGGGCTGGATGAGTACCTCAAGCGCAAGCCGGCCGCGCTGTCCGGCGGGCAGCGGCAGCGGGTGGCGATGGGCCGGGCGATCGTGCGCGAGCCGCAGGCGTTCCTGATGGACGAGCCGTTGTCGAACCTGGACGCCAAGCTCCGGGTGTCGATGCGGGCATCGCTGTCGCAGTTGCACGAGCGGCTCCGCGTCACGACCGTGTACGTTACCCACGACCAGGTCGAGGCGATGACGCTCGGCCAGCGGGTGTGCGTGATGCGGGACGGCAAGCTGCAGCAGGTGGACAGCCCGCAAACGCTGTTCAACTCCCCTGTCAACCTCTTTGTGGCCGGCTTCATGGGCTCGCCGGCGATGAACTTCGTACACGCCAAGCTGGTGCGCGATGACGGGCCTGCCGTGGTGTTCGCCGACTACCGGCTGCCGATCTCGAAGGACCTGCTCGGCGCCAGGCCTGGCCTTGACGGTTACTTCGACCGCGACCTGATCCTGGGAATCAGGCCGTCTGACTTCGAGGACGGCACGCTGGCCGACCCGCTGTGGCCGCGCATTTCCGCTCGTGCGGACGTCACCGAGGCGCTTGGCACCGAGATGCACGTCCTGTTCAGGATTGAGGCTGTGCCGGTCAAGCATTCGGCGCTCGGCCAGACCGCCACGGCCGCCGACACCGACGAAGCGTCGCTGCCGCTGGACGGCGGCAAGTCGCTGTGGACCGCCCGGGTCGCCGCGCGCAGCACGATCCGTGCCGGGCAGCCGGTCGAGCTGGCCGTCCAGACGTCGAACCTGCAGTTCTTCGATCTCGACTCTGGCCTGTCGATCGGCCACCCGCAGGCTGCTGCCGCCGCATCCACCGCATCCACCGCATAGCGCGCCCGGCTGCGCCCCGCATTGGGATTCGTGCCCTACGACCGTCCGGTTCGGGCGGCGTTCATCGGCCTTGGGCGCATCTACGACCTGAATGTCCGCGGTTACCTGGGCAACCCGGACGTCGAAGTCGTCGCGCTCATCGACCCGGACGAAGAGCGCCGCGCCCAGCGCCAGGCGGACTGGCCTGCCGCCCGGACGTTCGCCTCGACCGCCGAACTGGCTGGCAGCGGCATCGAAGTCGACGCGGCGGAGGTGCTGCTGCCGGTGCAACTGCACGCCGACGGCGTGGTCGAGATGCTTGGCTATGGCTGGCACGTCAACTTGCAAAAGCCGATGTGCAGCGACCTGCTCGACGCGCAGCGAATGCTGGACGCGGCCAAGGCGAGCGACCGGGTGCTGCGGGTGATGGAGAACTATCTGTTCTACCAGCCGCTGATCAAGCTCAAGGAGATCGTCGAGTCCGGCGCCATCGGAGAGGTCGTCGGCTATCACATGAAGACGGTCGGCAGCACGTACGGCGGCTGGGACGTGCCGCTCACTAGCTGGCTGTGGCAGTGGGAGCAGATGAAGCGCGGCCGCGGAATCTTGGTGTTCGACGACGGCTGGCACAAGCTCGCGACCGCGATCTGGCTGTTCGGCCCCATCAAGGAAGTGCGGGCGTGGATCGGCAGTACCGAGGTCGGTCCGGAGGTGGAACTTGACGTGCCGAGCACGATTATCTGGGAGCACGCCAGCGGCGTGCGCGGGGTGTGGGACGTCACCGTGGCGATCGACATGTACCTGCGATCGGACTACTACACCAACGACGAGCGGTGGGAAGTGACTGGCCGGCGCGGCTTCGCCCGGGTCAACCGCTGCACGGGCCGCGGCATCCAGCAGCCCAGCCTTGAGGTCTACGCCGACGGCGAGATGCGCGGCTACCACGCGCTCGACGACGACTGGGCCAGCAGTTTCCGCGACTCCGGCAGGCACTGGCTGCGCTGGCTGCATACCGGCGATGGGCCGCTGCTGTGGAGCGGGCCTGAGGCGGTGGACGTGCTGCGGTTCGCCCTCGCCGCGTACGCCAGCAGCGCGGCCGGTGGCATCGGCGTCAACCCGGCCCAGCTCACGTAGTGCCCGGTCGCGGGTCTCGCCGCCGAGCTGGCGGGTTGCCCGCACGGCGTACCTGGCCGCGCGGCGGCGGACTTCAGCGTGGTATTGCCCGATGTCCATGCTGACCGGCACGCCGTGGGCGTCGGCCAGTTCCAGCGCCCCGGCTGTGATCTGCTTGCCCTTGGCCGAGTTGCACTCGGGGTGCAGGAGCTGGAGATTCCAGCGGCGATGCGGCCCGCCGTACACCCTGGGAATGGTGTGATCGATCGCGATACCGCGCGGCGAGTCCGGCAGGTAATCCCCGCACCAGGGGCAGCGCCAGTGCTGCAGCTCCGCCAGTTCGGTCATGAATGCCAGGCTGTGCGATGCCCACAGCACAACCTCGTCGTCATGCTGCCCCTGCCCAGCGACGGCTGTATCCGGAGGCGGCCCGTCCGCGGGTTAACCCGCTTCACCGAAGGCACCAGGCCGTAGAAGAATTTGTCGGCCTTTGCCCGTTACTGACATTCGCCGCGCTGACCGCAGCTGCCAGGCCAGATCCCTGCGGCCAGCGTTTCCCGCCGCGCGGCCAGGCGGCGGATCAGCCCGCCGGCGGTCGCGCGGTGTACACCTGCTGGCTCCGGACCAGGCCGTCGGCATCCACCTCGCGAACGAAGATAGCCTGCCTGCCGTCACTTTCGCGGCGGACCAGGAAGGCATACCCATGCGGCCCGGTGAAGGCCTCCTCGAACACGGTGCGCATCTGCGGCTCCCGGTCCCACAACCAGCTCACGAACTCGCGGTGCGCCTGCTTGCCCTCAATGCGGCCATTCTCCTGGCCCAGATGGCTGTCCGCGATCGGCGACTGATGGGTCAACTCCCCGTGCAACCCGGCCTGCAGTGCGTCCACGTCGCGGCGGTTGAAAGCGTCGACCGCCGCCATCGCCTGTCGCCGGGCCTCGTCATAGTCCATCTCCGCCTCCTCCGCACCAGCCGCCCAGCTTGCCGCTAGCCAGCCTAAAACCCGCGACCCCGGACCGGGATGACCAGGCGGCCCGGCGGCGCGCACGAACACCCGGGACCCGCGAGCCGCATGCCGCGAAACCACGAGCCGCCGCCCGCTGGCTACTGGCCAAAGTAATTTTAGATTCCGGCGGAAATCGCCGTCAACTCACGGGATCAATGCAGCCGGGACACCTGAGCGAGAAAGCGGCGTCAGAACCGGCGGCGCCGGGGCGGGTCAACCCGCCGGGCGCGGCACCTAAGGGAAGGTGCTTGCAACAAAGCCTTACCCGCCCGGCTGAGCGGGTAAGGCTAGCCAGGAGGTGACAGTGACCTTCCCTACCCTGTCGGCGGCGGCCGTCGCGCAATGAATCCCGCTTGCTTACGCGTCCGGGCCTGTCACAAGAGGCACGCCGTGAAAGGATCCGGGCTCACGCGAACCGCCTATGATGATCACCTATGGCTAAGCTCGCTATGGCGTCGCCTGAGCATGTCGTCTGCTGATCGACGTGCGGGTGAGCCTCAGCCTGGCGCCGAGCCCTCGCCTCCCGCGCCTGAAACCAGCCCGCCTCCGGACATATCCGTAAGCTCCGGTTCTATGCGCGGCCCAGCATGGTCGCCAGCTCGACGTGAACGGCGGGCGCGCCTCGCCGAGACGTCTGGCGATCTTGGCGATCTGTACGAGGTAGCCATCGACCTTCTGGAAACCCAGCTGCACTAGGCCGAATGCTCCTGCTTGGGCACTGCATGCGTGAAATCAGCAACCGCCTCCCGGGCATCCTCAACCCTGACCTGCCTGAACGCTCTATGCAAGACAAGGCCGTGCAGACCCTGGCTAGCGCATATCGAGTTGCTGACGTAAAGATCGAGGCATCAAGCGACTCCGCAGCCGAAGCGATAGTTTCTGTGCCGTATCACGTAGCAGTCCATGTCGAATCAGTCGTTACCGCTCATGAGGCAGGTGGAACTGCGAACTATGCGAAGGCCGCATTCCTCGTGACAGGCGACGTGCCCGACAATCTATCCCACGCAGCCAAGGACCCTGATCCCGCAGTATCTGCCTTCCTGAAGGCAAAAAGATATTTCATGGACCGAACTCACACCGGGAGCAAAGCCCGCAAGAAACCTGACGATGCTGAATTTGAAGAGCATATCGCTCACTTCGAGCACGTGCTGGACATACGTCTCGGAGATTGGTGGGAGGCTCGCCGCAAAATTCAGCAAATCTTGGGGCTAGCCAATGCACCACTCACGGACGTCCGCCACACCCAGGCGCCGCCCGGCTTCCCAACGCAGAACGCAGAGGCCAAAACTATCAATGAATGACTCCCCAGGCTCCGCGCCGAAGAAGTGGAGTCAACCAGACGAAGAACTAATACGCGAAGCGGTTCAAATGATAGGTGACCCGCAACTCAGGCGCGCGTTTTTTCTTGAGCTCGCAAATCCGAACTGGGTTGTGCCACTGCAAAGAGCTGGATTCTTCAAGTCCGCCCCGCCGCCCCGCGTTGACGACGATGGCTACGTGCAACTGGTTCCATGGGCGCCATCCCAATATCTGGCCCGAATGGCACCCGAAGCAGCCAAAGCGGTCTCTAAAGCCATACTAGAAATGGACGAGCAGCGCAACGCGGCTGTCGAGCGAGATATCGTTGAGGCCGCGAGCAACATGCCTGCATCCGTCAGTAAGGATTTGATCGGCAAGATAGTCGAGTATCTCGACGAGCCCTTCAGGCAGATACTTGACCCACAGGCGCTGAAACGTCTGCTTCTCCAACTCCTGCGCCAAGGCCAGCCAATTAAGGCATCTCAGCTAGCGGAGGCCATGTACGCCCCGCGGGCGATTGACCCGGCTAGCGTTGGTGTTCTGTGGCCCGAGGTAATCGCTGGCCTAGACGCCCATTCGTACGGGCAAACACTGGCCGACGTAATTCCGGAGCTGACGCAAGCACTCAGGCTCCGGGCATTGCGGATGATTGCTCGATGGCTTGAGGCGTGGCTAAACCTTAGCGAGGATGGCAATCCTGCGGTGAGAATAGGTCCGTCATTCGTGTGGCGATCAGCCATCAGAGAGCGAACTGGGCCCTCGCAGCATAGTATCGGCGACGCTCTGATAGACGCGACCAGGGACGCGTCACTCGAATTGATAAATCAAGGACTCTCGCTAGCGGATGTCCTGTCGATACTCGAAATCCCGCAGTATCCGCTCATGGTCCGGATCGCCTTTCATGCACTTTCCCGAACCCTAGACGGAGCGGCTCATAGTGAAACTATCAGCCTAGCTCGCGCCCGGCTTCTGGGTCCCGGTAGGTTGAATATGGAACTGAGACACGAGTACGCCGAGCTTGCACGCTCCGTTATTCCGTACTTGACAGAAGGGCAATTCGGTGACTGGCGTCGCCTTATTGCTAGCGGGCCTTTCATGAGTGACGCTGAGCTGATTGGGAATATCGCTAGAGTTCGAAGAATTACCCCAGATGAGATTACCGAGGAAGATATCGTTAGGTGGCGCCGAGTCTGGGAACGGGATCTGCTTGCGGCGGCCCGTGAAGCGTTGCCTGAAAGCGGCCGAACCCGACTGACCGAGCTAGAAGCAGGCTACGGAACTCGCGACCGCCCGGACCTGCCCATGCGGGTAACTGCGGGCTGGAGTGGACCGCAGAGCCCTATCTCACGCGTCGAGATCACAGCTATGGACGCCGGCGACATGCTTAACTACCTCCGCGAGTGGACACCGACTGGAGACCAGATTTTCGGCCCGAGCTTGGAAGGTTTGGGCCGTGAGTTGACGGAGGTAGTACGAGAGAAGCCGACTGTCTTCGACGGTCGTATCCAGGCAGTGACGGGTCTTGACCCGACGTACCTTCGCTCCATTATCGGCGGTTGGGAACTCGCGCTCGGCGACGGGCAGAAACTGCCCTGGCCTTTCGTTATCGAAGTTCTCCGATACGTGGCTGAGCAGCAAGATGACGGCGACGCGCCAACCCCTACTCCACTTTCAAATGACCCTGGGTGGCGGTGGTCGCATCAGGCTATTGGGACCCTGCTTCATAAGGGTCTTATCGCCGACTCGGACCTTGCGCCAGATACAGACCTGCGCGCGAGCGTCTGGATGGTAATTCAGACGCTGGCAAGTAGTCCGAATCCGACCGTCGAGTATGAACTTCAATATGGCGGCGACAACATGGATCCGCTGACACTGTCACTTAATGTGGTACGCGCACAAGCCTTGAGAGTCGTGGTCGCCTACCTATCTTGGCTGCGAACTCGAAATGTCGTTAGACTTGAGACCTCCGCCTCGGAGGTAGCGCCTGAGGCGTATGAAGTCCTTGAGGCACACCTAAATGCAGAGCAGGACGCTAGCGTAGCGGTGAGAAGCGTCTACGGCGAGAGCTATGGATTCCTTCTATTCGCATCAAGCGAGTGGGCGAGAAGCAACGTTACAAAGATCTTCGGAGTCGCAGGGGCATTGGATTCCGTTGACGATGCCCACGCTCTGCTAGGTAACGTTGCGTGGTCCGTCTTCATTTCGACGCATGGACCTAACCGAAGTCTTTTCGATGCCCTAAGAGACCACTACATCGGCCATGTGCAGAACCTAGGTCGCGACGACGTCCCGCACCTACATGGAGCAAGAACACCGCCCGCTGGGCTAGCTGAACATATCTTCTTCCTCTACTCGCAAGGAGTTATCGGCCTTAACAGCGACGATCGGCTGGTCATGAGCTTCTTTGACGTTGCAGATATCGCACTAAGACGAGAATCCTTGTCTAGGCTAGGTTGGATGCTTTCGCATTCGGGCACCGAACTACCGAACGATGTCCTTGAAAGGTGGCGGGTATTTTGGGAATGGCGAGAGCAGGTGGTGGAGAATTCAGAGTCAGCTGATGAACTAGGCGCCTTCTCTTGGTGGTTCATGTCGGAGGCCTTTCCCGAAGAATGGTCTATTTCGCGCCTTGTCAATGCAGTCAGATCCGGTGCGCAACTAGAAATGCCCGGCCAGGTCGTGGAAAAATTCTCAGTCTTCGCCGGCAATTTCCCCGAATCAGCATTGACCATCTTGAACTCACTGACGCAGCGGGAACCCTCGGATTGGCAGACTTATTCGGTCATTCAGAACTGCCCGCCTATTCTGGCCGCCGCATTGAGCAGTTCTGACGTAGCCATACGAGAGAGTGCCCGACGTACTTTGGATCGTCTCGGACGCCTCGGACATCTGCATTTGAAAGACAAAGTGGACGAGTTGCTAGCTGATCATTAGAACTACCTTGAACTGCCTGACAATCCCATGTCATCGGCAATGAGCCTCAGCTCACCGAACTCCGAAATTCTGGACCATTGCCGGTCGCAGACTGGAGCAGCCGTTGCTGCGCGGCCGAACCTCGACCTTAGCCCTAGACCGCTGGTGGCTGGTTTGACCTCAACTCGTATGGCGAACACCGTGGCGCGTGGTTGGGCTCTGGCCTCAACCCGTATGGCGTGCACCGTTGTCATTTGCCAGGAGCATGGGACCAGGGTGTTGCCACGACCTAGGGACCACCTTGGTTTTGCTGTGTCATTTTGGGGTGGCTGATGGGTTTCGTCAAGTTGCTGTCAGTGGGGGGCGCTGGCGTTTGCGGTAGGACTCGCCTTCGACGATGAGTTCGTGGCAGGCGGAGGTGAGCCGGTCGACGGCGGACTGGGCGAGGAGCTGGTCGTGCATGAGGGCGAGCCATTCGTCGGGGGTGCGGTTGGATGTGACGATGGTGGCGTTCTTGCGGTGCCTGGCTACGGTGAGCTCGTAGAAGTCGGCGGTGGCGGTCTCGTCGAGCGGCTGGAGCGCGAAATCGTCGATTATCAGGACGTTTGCTGCGGCGAGGCGGCGGTGCTCGGCTTCGGTGCTGTTGTCGAGCCGGGCGGCTTTGAGGCGTTTGAACAGGTGGCTGGCGCGGGCCATGTGCACGGTGAGGCGGCGGCGGACGGCGATGTGGCCGAGCGCGGTGGCCAGGTGTGTCTTGCCTGTCCCGACGGGTCCGAGGATCAGGGCGCCGTGGGCGGCTTCGGCGAACCGCAGGCTGACCAGTTCGTTCCAGAGTTGCTGGTCGTAGCGGACGGCGGCGGTGGGGTCCCAGGTGTCGATGCGCATCTGGGGGTCCAGGCCGGCGGCGCGGGCGCGGCGGGTGGCCGACCCGTTCTCGCGGCGGGTGACCTCGTCGGCGAGCAGCAGCTCGAGGAAGTCGGCGTGCGGCAGGTTGTTCTGGCGGGCGAGGGCGAGCCGTTCGGGGAGGACGGCCAGGAGCGGGCCGAGCTTGAGGGTGCGCAGGTGCCGTTTCAGGTCGGGGGTGACCGGGTCGGTCAGGGGCATCGGGTGTCCTTTCGTGGTGGCTGGGCGGGACGGGCCGGGCGCGGGCGCGGCGGGTGCTCGTGCCGCGCCCGGCCGGGGGGTTATCGCTGCGGTGCCGGGGTGCGCCGGGTGGTGGTCTTGCCGCTGGTGCCCGGGGGCGCGGGGTGGTCCTGGCCGGGTTGCGGGTCGCCGGCGGCTGCCGGGTCCGGGCGGCTGGTGAGGAGGTCGTGCAGGAGGCCGGCGGTCTTGTGCTGCTCGGCGCGCTCGCGGTCCAGGGCGGCGCGGTCGCGGGCGAGCTGCTCGCGCAGGCTGGTGATGGCGGCGTCCGCGGTGTCCAGCCGCGCGGTGGCGGCGGCGAGCTCGGCAGCGTGCCGCTGCTGGTCGTGCTCGCGGGCGCGGGCGGCGTCGCGGCGGGCTGCCTGGGCTTCTGTCCGGGCGGCGGTGAGGGCTGCCCCGGTCTGGGCGTCGCGGGCGGCGGCGGCCTCGCGCGTGTCGTGCAGGGCGCGCGCGGCGTCGCGGGCGGCGGCTTCGGCCTGGTCGCGTGCCCGGGCCGCTTCCTCCATCGCGGTGAGGGCTTCGGCCGCGGCGGCGCGGGCTTCGGCGGCGTCGAGCACGGCGGCGTGCCGGGCCGCCGCGTGGCCGGCGGCCTCGGCCCGGGCCTGCCCGGTCTGGGCGGCGGCCTCGGCGCGGACGGCCTCGGCCTGAGCTTCGGCGGCTTCGGGATCGGCGGCCGCGGCCAGCTGCCCGCCGAGGACGGCGAGCTGGTCCAGCACGGCGGTCAGCTGCCCGGCCAGCCGGGTCATCGCCGCGACCGCGTCGTCCCTGATCGCTGCGGCCCTGCTGGCGGCCGCGGTGACCGGCCGGTCCGGGACCGGCTGCCCGGCGAGCTGGCCGCGGCGCCGGAACGCGGTCATCGCGGTATGCCGGACCAGCGCCGTGGTCTTGTCCCCGCGGTCCTCGGGAACCTCTTGCTCGCAGTAGCCGGGCCGCCGGCCCGGCGCATCTTGCTCTCTGGCCCGGGCCGGGTTCGCGCACCCGGGGTACCGGCACGTCCCGGCTGGCGTCACCGGGACAGGGACCTGCGTCGTGATCGTCACGGGGTTGTCCTTTCCGCGCCGTGCAGCGCACGGCCATGCCAATGAAAACGAAACGAATTCGGGATGAAACGAAATGGATGAAATGAAATGCCGGCCGGCCGGGTTCAGGCGCGGCCGGCGCCGTTCTCGCCGCCGGGCAGGACCTGCATCCGCACCCCGGTTGCCGTGGCGAACTCGCGGGGATCACGGGCGAACCGCGCCGCGGTGACCTGGGGCGCGGTGCCTGCGGCCCGGCGCTCGCGGGCAGCGGCCTGCGCGGCCTGCGCGCCGGTGCCCTTCTCGACGATGTTCTTGATCTTGGCGACGCTGATCACGTCCAGTTCCAGCGCCGCCGCGCAGGCCTGCTCCACCGGGTCGCTGCCGTAGGTGCGGCACAGCCCGATCAGCGCGTACACGGCGCGCATCTTCGTCCACGGCAGCGGGATGTCCAGGATCCGGGCGGCGTAGATCCCGATCGCCTCGCCGCGGGCGGCGGCCATCTTCGCCAGCTTGTCCACGTCGCGGCGGGCGTAGACATCGGTGCCGGGCGGGAAGTCCGCCGGGTCGCTGACCCTTCCCCCCGCGGGCTGCTGCGGGTGGGTGCGGACCACCTGGCCGCGGTGGTAGACCTTCACCAGCGTCCCGTCCGCCCGCACGCTGACCTGCTGCCCGGCCAGCCGGTACGGCACCGAGTAGAACGCGTTCTGAGCGCGCAGGTGAAAATCACGCTGGACCTTGGCTTCGCTCCACGCCGGCACCCGGTACGGCTCGGCCGGCGCGGGCAGCAGCGCCGGCGCCTCAGCCCGCGCGAACACCTCCGCCGGCCGCTGCCGGGTAGAGCCGTGCACCCGCATCCCCGCCCGGTCCCGGCACCAGCCCGCGGCCCGGTACTGCGCGTCCGCCAGGTCCGCGAACTGCTCCCCGGCGAAGAAGCTGCGCTGCACGAATTTCACGCCGGCCTCGACCCGACCCTTATCCTGCGGCCGGCGGACCCTTGCCGGGTCGCAGGACAGGCCCCGGGCCTGCATGTACTCCAGCCACTCCCGGTTCCACCGCGGATCGATCCGGTCCGCAGCGGTCACCACCGGGCTCAGGTTGTCCGGCTTATGCGCCCGGCGGCGTTATGTGGCCGCGGGCTGCCCGGTCCTGAGTTGGTCCTGGGTGGCCGGTGGTGATGAGGCCGGGTTCGTGGTTCCCGGCAACATAATCCCTGGGGCTCGGGCAGGTTTCTTCCTCTTGCTCATCAACAGAGAGGAAGTTGTCCATGCTGGAGCGGTATTTCATCAAGCCGTCGACCGTGGACCGGATCCGCGGCTCGTGGATCGCAGCCGAGATCGAGGCCTACGTCGCCTGGCTCGCCGATCAGGGCTATAGCACCAAGAGCATCTGGCGGCGGGTTCCCATCGTGTTCGGCTTCGGCGAGTTCGCCCGTGCGCGTGGAGCCTGCTCCGTCGCCGCGCTGCCCGAGCATGTCGAGGCGTTCGTGGCCGGCCGGGTCGCGGCCCATCAGGCGCGCACCGGCTCGGCAAGGCCGATGGCCAAGGAGGTCCGCGGCCCGGTCGAGCAGATGCTCGTGGTGGTGCTTGCCGGCTTCGAGCCGACCGGGCGGCCGCATCATGCCCAGCCCTTCGCCGATGTCGCGCCTGGCTTCTTCGGGTACCTGGTCGAAGAGCGCGGCCTGCGCCCGGCTTCGGTGCTGGCCTACCGCCACCACCTCGACCGCTTCGAGGCCTACCTGCACCGGATCGGGGTGGCGTCGATCCAGCAGCTGTCGCCGCCGATCCTCAGCGCGTTCATCGTCGAACGGGCCGGCGCGGGGCTGGCCAAAACCACCGTCCGTGACGGAGCGGGAGTGTTGCGGGTGTTCCTGCGCTACCTCCACCGCGAAGGCATCCTCGGCAGCGACCTGAGCGCGTCCGTCGGCTGGCCCCAGGTCTACCGGCTCTCGGGCATTCCCCGGTCCATCTCCTGGGGCGACGTCAGCCGGGTCCTGGCCAGCGTCGACCGCAGGACCGGCGCGGGCCGGCGCGATTACGCCATCTTGCTCCTGCTGGTCACCTACGGCCTGCGCGGCAGGGAGGTCGCGGCCCTCACCCTCGATGACATCGACTGGAAGCGCGAGCGCCTTAAGGTTCCCGAGCGCAAGGCCGGGCACTCCACAGCGTTCCCCTTGTCATCGGTGGTCGGCGAGGCCATCCTTGACTACCTCCAGCATGGCCGCCCGGCGGCTAGCGACCGGCATGTGTTCTTCCGGGCCGCTGCTCCCCGGCGTCCGATCGGGGCCGCCGCGGTGTCGTCGCTGGCCCGCGCCTACCTGCTCAAGGCAGGTGTCAACGTGCCACGGCCCGGCTCGCACACGCTGCGCCACTCAGCGGTCCAGCGCCTGGTGGACGCCAGTTTCGACCTCAAGACGATCGGTGACTTCGTCGGGCACCGGTCGGCGCGTTCCACCGAGGTCTACGCCAAGGTCGCGGTGGAGGCGCTGCGCGAGGTTGCTCTCGGCGACGGTGAGGAGGTGCTGGCATGAACAGCCTCACGGCAGCCGTCGCCGACTTCCTTGCGCACAAGCGCGCTCTCGGTCGCAAGTACCAGACCGAGGAGGCGACGCTGCGCATGCTGCTTGCCTTCGCCGGACAGCACGAGGTGGCGGACCTGCAAGCGCTGACGCCCGCCCTGGTCGAGCAGTTCGTCGCGTCCAGGCCGAGGACCCGCGCCCGGAGCTTCAACCACCTCGTCGGGATACTGGGCTGCTTTTTCGACTGGACTGTCATCCAGCAGCGCCTCCCGGCCTCACCGCTGCGCCGGACCCGGCGACGAGAAACCGATCAGCGGCTGCCGTTCCTGTTCGATGCCGCCCAGGCCCGCCGCCTGCTCCAGGCCGCCGCGGCGCTGCCCGACAACGCCAGGGCCACCGGCCGCGGCCCGGCCTACCACGCTATCTTCGCCCTGTGCTACGGCCTGGGCTTGCGGGCCGGGGAAGCGTGCAATCTTCGCCTCGGCGACGTCGACTCCGGCCGACAACTGCTCGTGGTGCGGGGCGGCAAGTTCGGCAAAAGCCGCCTGGTCCCGCACGGGCCGCGCATCGGCGACCTCGTCGCCAGCCTGGCCGGGCGCCGTGCCGGCAACGCCGACTCCCCGCTGTTCAGCTTCGACGGCAGGCGCAGCGTGCACCCGGGCAGCGCGAGCCAGGTGTTCCACCGGCTCGTCGCCGAGCTGGCCTTCCCGGTCCCCGGCGGCGTCTCGTCGCCTGTTCTTCACTGCCTGCGCCACTCGTTCGCGGTGGGATGCCTGCTGCGCTGGTACCGGGAAGGCACGGACCCGCAGAGCCGGCTCTACCGGCTGTCCACCTTCATGGGCCACGTCGACCCTGTCTCTACCGCCGTCTACCTGACCATCACCCCCCAGCTGCTGGCCGAGGCCAGCCAGCGGTTCGAAGCCTTCGCTCAGCCGGCATGGACAGAGGGGACGCCATGACCGGACCACGGCCGCTCGGGCCGCTCATCCACTCCTTCTTCCTCGACCACCTGGTCACGGTCAAGGGCCTGCGGCCGGCGTCGGTGCGCAGCTACCGGGACACCCTCCGCCTGCTGCTGTGCTTCGTCGCCGGCGACAAGGGAACGAAGATCACCAGGCTCAGCGTGGGCGACCTGACCCTCGAGCGGGTCCTAAAGTTCCTCCGCTACCTGGAGGGCGATCGCGGCAACCACGCCCGGACCCGCAACCAGCGCCTGGCCGTCCTGCACACGCTGTTCGATTACATCGCCAGCCGGGAGCCGGAAATGCTCGGCGTCTGCCAGCAGGTCGCTGCCATCCCGATGAAGCGGGCGGCACCCGCCGAGACGCACTTCCTCGAGCGCGACGAGATCCAGGCGCTGTTCCGGCATCTCCCGAAGGCGGGACGCCACGCCCTGCGCGACCGCGCCCTGCTGCTCTTTCTTTACAACACCGGGGCGCGGGCGCAAGAGGCCGCCAGCCTGCAGGCCGGGCACCTCGACCTCGCAGATGCCCCGTTAGTCCGCCTCCACGGCAAGGGCGACAAGTGGCGGACCTGCCCGCTGTGGCACCAGACAGCACTGCTGCTAGCCGAACTGCTCGGCTTGCCGGACACGCCGCCGCGGGATGCGGCCGTGTTCTGTTCCGCGGCCGGCCAGGCACTGACCAGGTCCGGCATCTATAAGATCGTGCGCCGCCACGCCGGCCACCTCGACGATGCGCGTACCAGCCGCAAGGTCAGCCCCCACACCTTCCGCCACACCGCCGCCGTCCACCTGCTGGAAGCCGGTGTCGAGGTGAACGTCATCCGCGGCTGGCTCGGCCACGCCGACCTGACCACCACGAACCGCTACGCCGAGATCAACACCAGAGCGAAGATCGAGGCGCTCCGCAACACCGAGCCGCCCAGTACTTCGGAGGCATCTCGGCCTCGCCCCGCCTGGCGGTCCGACCAAGCACTGCTCGACTGGCTGTCAGCACTCTGACCGTTATGTGGCCGGTGCCCGCCCGCGCACCCAGCGGGCACCGGCCGCCGTCATTACCCGCCACATAACGCCGCCGGGCGCATAACTACGAAAATGTTCCGCGGAACATTTTCCGGCACCAGGACCTTGAACATGCCGCCGAAAAAGGTCCAGGCAGCCTCGCAGCCCGCGATCACCGCCTCCGTCGTCTGCGAGAACGTCAGGAACACGAAGCAATACCGGGAGAACACCGCGGTGAACACCAGCGCATGCAGCTTCCGCCGCCGCTCCCCGTCGCTGATCATCCCCAGGTACCCGAAATCGACCTGGACTTCCCCGCCGGGATTCCCGTCGGCCACCGGCACCGTCACCTTCTGCCGCGACGAAGAGGAATAGCCGCACTCCTCAGCAGCGAACCGGGCCAGCGTCCGGTACGGCACCGCCGTCCCCGACCGCTCCAGCAGCTCACAGATCTTCACCAGCGTCAGGCCGTCCTTCACCCAGCCGGTGATCTGCTCCTTCCGCCCGGCCAGCACCTCCCACGACACGCCGTGCCCCGCCGGGCGGGCCGGGCGCACCGCCACGACCACCTGCCCGATCAGCTCATCGGTCAGCTGCGACTCATCCCCCTCACGAGCCAGGCCCGCCTCCCGCGCCGCCGCAATATACCGCGCGGCGGTCTTCACATTCACCCCCGCACGCATCGCAGCCGGGCGCTTACCAGCCCCCGCCAGCCACGCCCTCAGAACCTCTTTGACTTCTGTCACCAGAACCTCCCGGAATGCCATTCCCTGCCGATCTATCCCGTCCGAAACGAACCGGAAGATCCCAGCAGGGTGGTCCATCAACTGGCAAACCAGGTGGTCCCATCCCCATGGCAACAACCCTCAGCAGGCGGTCCCATGCTCGTGGCAGATGACACACCGTGGCGCTTGGTTGGCCCTGACACCGGCCTCGTATGGCGCGCGCTGTGGAGCTTGGTTTTGACCTTCGGGTGGGATCGAAAGGAAGGTTGGGGGTGTGGGGGAAACCTTGGAAAACCTGAGGGCGCCTGGGCAGGTTGTCCATGGTTTCCCCCACCGCGGTCTGGCCGTCTGACTGCCCTTGCTGTGCTGCGGAGCCAGCGCCCACAGCAGCATTTGGGCAGGCAGATGGCCAGACCGCGCCCCGCCAGGGGCACACGGTTCCCGCACGGCCGTGCCTTGGCGCTGCTGGGCTGATGCGCGGGCGTTGTTCGAGGAGGTTTCGGCGCCGAGCGATTCAGTGCCGGCCGACTCGGTGAGCACGGCAGCCCGTGCTGGCCGTAGGGCATCAGCGGCGACGGCCTTTGCCGCAGTACCAGCGGGGAGCGTTTTCCGGTTGCATGCGCGCGTGTCGCGCCGCCGGTAAGCGGGCCTGGCGGTAGGCGTGCCAGGTGAGCGCGGCTTGTGCCATGTCTTTGGTCCAGGTGCTGGTGCTGGATTGGGGGATTTCGTCCCAGAGTCGGGCGTTGGCTGCGGCGAACAGGTCGATGTGGGCGGGGTTGGCGGTCTGGAAGGCGGGGAGGCGGTTGGCTTGCTGTTCGGCTTGGGGTGCGGTGTGGCCGCCGGAGGCCATGAGGCGGAGTATCCAGCAGGCCGGGTCGGTCCATGCGGCGGCGAGGGTGGGCCAGGCCCAGTCGATCAGCCAGGCGCGGTCGGGCGAGATCAGGACGTTGTCGGGTGTCCAGTCTGAGTGAGTAAGCACGGGGCCGGCGAAGGCTGATGCCGATTCCGGGTTATCGAGGTAGGACTTCCAGCGGTCTTCGGCGCGCTTGAGCGGGCCAGGATTGGCCGGGGTCTTGATCGTGCTGAGCGTGTTCATGAGGTGGACCAGCTGGTCGAGGTCTGGGGAGCCGGGGGTGTAGTCGGCGTGGCGGCCGGGCGCGTGCTCGTAGCCGAGGACGTTCCATCCGGCTTCGTCGAAGTGCCATAGCAGGGCCGGGGAGATGTCCTTGACGAGGGCGGCGGCGGCGGCTTCGCGGGCCTGGGTGATGACCTGGCGATGGCCGGAAGGGATGCCTTTGACGAATACCTTGCCGCTGCTGGTGTCGACGGTTGCGGCCAGCGGCGAGTTCTGTCCGGCTGCGGCTATGCGGACGCTGGTGATGGGGCCGGTGCGGGCCTGGATCGCCTGCTTCAAGGGCTCGGGCAGGTCGTTCCACGCAAGGCGTGGTTCCACACTGAACTCCATATGTCGTGGCACCGGGGACCCGTCAGGTGGTAGCCGGATCCCCGGTGCCGACGTTGCCTGACGCTGGGGCGTCAGTATGGCTGGTCGTCACTCGCGGCGCACGAGCACCTGAGGGTCAGGTTATCGGTGTCGGCGATGAATTCGACGGCGTCGGGTGCGAGTTCAATGGGCGTGTCGGCGTGCGGCTCGTCGGGCGGGCGGGTGAGCAGTTCGAGGGGAACTGCGGTCATGAGATGTTCACCTCCTTTCCTTCTGGCGCAAGGAACTCAGGCTGGGCGGCTGCCTCCTTTCCGTGCTGGCAGAAGGACCGGAGCGGGGCTTCGGCTTGCCGGTAGAGGTTCGCGAGCGGCATGCAGGTCCCGCAGGTTTTCTGGAGGGTGCAGCCGGCGCAGCCTCCGTGCCGGGTGAGCAGTGAGTCGGCGGCAGCCGCGAGCTGGCGCAGGCCGTCGGCTCCGTCTGTTAGCAGGTCGACCTGGGGGTCGCGGCCGACCTTGCAGATGGATGCTTTCCCGTGCGGGTCGGCGTGGAAGTGGGTGATCCCGGCGCCGCAGCCGGTGTAGGGCTTGCGGTTGCGGAGCATCTGCCGGGACTGGCTGGGCAGCACTTCACCGCTGCCGTGGATGGTGGGGCTGATGTTGGTGAACTCGAACGAGTCGATGCCGAACCGGTCGGCGATGGCTTTCATCTGCCCGGTCTCGTGGGCGTTGCGGTTGGAGACGACGATGTTGATCCGCATCGGCAGCCCGGCTTCGTGCGCGGCGGCGAGCCCGCGCATGAACCGGCGGAACGATCCCCGGCGGCGAGTCATGCCGTCGTAGGACTCCTCGGTTGCCCCGTACAGGCTGAGAGTCAGCCGGTACGGCCGGCGTGCTGTGAGCAGGTCGAGGGTCTTGGCCTGGTCGAGCCGTGATCCGTTGGAGGAGATCTGGATCATCATTCCCATGTCCCAGGCAGCGGCGTGGGTCTGCGGAAACAGGGGGTCGATCAGCGGCTCGCCGCCGGTGAGCTGGAGCCAGAGCACCCCGGCGTCGGCCATCACCTGGAGGAGCCGCTCGCGGCCGGGCCAGTCCAGGCCTGCGAACAGCTTTTCGCCGAGGTAGCAGTGTTCGCAGTCGTAGTTGCAGCCGAGGTTGAGTTCGTAGCTGGCGCGGGCGTACCCGTGGGCGGTTTCTGGCCGGACCAGGACCGTGCCGCCGATCTGCTGGCAGGTCAGGTTGATGTTCCATCCGGCGCGGGCTGGCTCGGCGAGCCAGGCGGGCACCGGGGCTCCGGGGGCCGCGTCGCGCAGTTCGGCGTACCGGGCCGCGCCGATCCGGATTCCGCCGTCGCAGCCGGGGCGGACGACGAGATGCCCTCCGGGGTAGGGGCTGGCGATGAGCTGATGGGTCATGAGAGTGCCTCCGTGGCATGGTTCGGCCGGGCCGAGTCAGTGAGCAGGGTGTCGGTGTAGTCGTGGATCCGGGCGGCCAGGCCGCCCGGATCGGGCAGCCGGGTGAGGTTCCTGATGATCAGCGCGGCGGCGACCAGCTGGGCGTATCTGCCGCTCGGGGTGTCCAGCACGTCGGCCAGCGCCTGGCGGACCCGAGTTGCGATGGCCGGGACTTCGAGAGCGGTGAGGTAGAGGTATGCTGCGCCGTAGCCCGCGACCGCAACGCCCCAGTGCTCCATGTCCAGGATCTGGAGATGCGGGGCAGTGACGTTTGCCCAGGCAAGGTCGAGGTGCTCGGTTCCGAAGACCGGAGCGCAACTCGCCGGGACCGGGCGGCGGTAGGTCGCGCTGAGCAGGTAACCGTACTCCTGGGCATCGTGGACAGGGAACCGGCGATCCGTCGGATAGCCGCGTAACGCCGCCAGGGACACGGCCAGGTCACTGAACCAGCCCGGCGGCAGGTCAGGGGCCACCCGCAGGAACCGCTCCCGGGACGCGACCCGGTCGGTCACCAGGGTCAGGACTTCCGCGCGGACGGGGACCGGCTCCGGCCCGTCGGCCTGCCACTCGATCCGGTGCAGTAACGCCGGCTTGCTGACCCCCGTCATCGCGGCGGCTTCCGCCGTACCCTGCCACGCGTTCCGGTTCATCTCATGGGCAAGGAACGGGCTCACCCGCAGCCACGCTCGCTGGCCGCCGAACCTGACCGGCGACCCGACACACCCGTGGCGGTGGACCCGGCCACCAGGATCCAGGAGCGCGCCCAGGCGTCTCGCGGACTCCTCCAGCAGGCTCGCCTGCCACCGCTCGAAATCGCCGATCCGGACCGGAAGCCACCGAGCACCAGACACATTCCGGATGATCATCAACGTCCTCTCCTTCCGGTGAGCGGACTGGTCAGTGAGCGAGCCGGCCACCGGGCCGCAGCGGGGTTAGCGCGGCTGCTACGTAAGTACCCGTCCGTGGATGCTGATGATCAGGCCGCGTTCGCGGAGGATCGCGGTCGCGTGCCGGTCGGTGATGTAGGAGACCCGAATTCCTCGGCCGGGGCGCGTTCGCCGGGCAGCTTGATACGAGTAATGGCCGGATGCAATGCGCGCGTCGATGGCGTCCTGGCCGTGGTCCTGGGCGAACTGGCGCATGTGGCTGTAACTCAGCGCTCCCGCGATCCCGGCCAGCCCGGCCCGGCGGCCGCCGCGCGGCTGATCCAGCGGTCGGCCGCACCTTTCCGACTTGCCGCAGAGTCCTCGAGTTTCATCACGGACGCGGTCATTTCGAGGCCTTCGGGCTGCGTGACCTGGTCAGATGGACCGGAAGCGGGTCACCTTCAATGAGGATGGGGCGGTTCGCATGATGGGACGTTAGCCCCACTAGTTCCTGAACTGGGAAGACTGTCCCTCAAACTAGTTCAGTGGGGTGCTGGCGTGGAAACAGCCGGTCCGCAACTCCTGTGCAGGCGACGCGCGCAGCGCACAAGGACGACTACCGAATGTAACTGGCGACGTATCGTGCTCAGTGCCCAGGCGGTTGGACGCCGGGACTACCTGGCAGCCGTCTGGTGGATGCTCCGGTGGTGGGTTTTGAATCACTCGGCCCAAGTACATGTGCGATGAACGCTTGTATACGGGTGAAACGCTCGTCGGCAGCTTCGCCCGAGAGATGCTGCGCTCTAGCAACTGCTCCCATGGCCGGCCCATGACGTGCGGCAAAGAGCGTCCGGATAACTTCGGCGGCCTCCGCATGGGCACCGCTTTCAAAGTCCGCAGGCACAAGCCCTGCTGCGAAGGCAATTTCCAGGCATCGCCAAATATCCGCTATGTCGGTGTCCTTGAACCGGACTTTCGTTGCAAGGCTCTTGAGCACTAGCGCGCTCAGCTCGTCGGCGAACGGCAACTCACACTGCAACGTCTGTCCGTTTAGCCGGTGCAATGTCAGCGCGATCGTTACGGCGGGGCGTGCGAGCGCGAGTTGAAGGCCGAAGACCTCGGTTGTGAAGAGATCTTCTCCGACGCGGACGTTCTCGCGGGCGCGGCTCGTGTACGCGGGAATGAGCACATCGATGAACGTCTCCGGACATGCTGAATCATTCCCGCCTATCATCCCTGCCGGTATGTCAGCTAGTTCTCGGGCGAAGCGGTTGCCAGCGACCTGCGTCACCGGTCTCGCGATAAAGACCGGCTCCGAGTTGCCAGCGCGCGACGAGCATCGTGACCATGTGGTCTCCGATGACTCGGTAGTCTCCCGCGATATCTCCGAGGGCACCTGCCAGGTCGCCGAGCGCGACATAGCCGAGATCCTCGGTAACCGAGCTAGCACCGAATGTAAGGCTGGTCAGTGGCGTGCTAGAAGCCATTGCCGTAGCCTCCCAGCCACCTCGAGGCGGTCAGCTCCTCCCAGGTCCTGCAGATCCCAGATCTGCTGGAGCGGATCAGCCAGCGGCACGTCGTTGCCTTGAAATTGGGCAACTAGAGCAGCGAAAGGGAAAACGGACCGATCGTCGGGCATGCGCACAATCACATTGGCGTCATGAGAGCCCCGCGCGCTGACCAGCTTCAGGTCCGCCGGGTCGATCTCATGCTTCGTGTACAGGATCACCAAGCTGGGCCTGCGCCAGTGGACGATGAGATCCGGGCCGACATCGGCCGATGCGACTATCGGACGCCGCATATCGGCGACCTGGCCAGCGCGAACGGCTACTTCCGTTGGAGTTTCCAGGCTGTAGCAGTACTGTTCGGAGCCCCCAGGGCCCGGATACTCAGCGAGGAAGCGATCGAGCAGCGCCTCCCGGAAGGGCCTCCAATATCCGTCCGGGGATCTCTCGACCAGCCTGAGATCACGCAATTGACCCAGTACCTGCGAGACCCGGGGTTGCGAGACACCGGCCTGGGCCGCGAGGGCGCTCGCACCCGGTTCCTCATCCTCACCGTCGCTGGACCCCACGAGAGCACGGATGACCGCGAAGCCCCCAGAGCCACGCGGCAAGGATCCTCGCTTGGGCACCGGTCGCCTGGCCTTACGCCTCTGGCGAAGCAACAGCCCCGGAGCTCGCAAGTCAAAGTTTCCCTGGTCATCCGCCCACGACCAGTCAGCTCTGGTCAGAATCGCCCCGAGGGACTCAGATACGAACGGAGCGACCATCAGCGGATGCCCGCGCTGCGCCAGCTCGCGCCATGACCGCTGGAGACGTTCCACCTCGTTCGGATACGGCGCCCGTCCTTTGACCTGCACCGCGAACCGCGCATTGTGACCGTCGACGGCCACGTCAAGGACAGCGTCCACACCCTCATCAACTGCGTCTGCCGCATGGTCCTCAACCTTCAGCCCGGACTCCCGCAACCAGCGCACAGCCTCCATAAGCACAGTTCGATTATAAGCACCGTGATGATATGGCCAGAATACTTATGCCTAGAAGCATGGCAGCCGTCCCGCCGCCGCACCCGTCGGCAGCACCCGCCGCGCAGCCGGGCGTTCCGCCAGGTGTGCACCCCGCCAGCCCACCCAGCGCAACGCAGGCGACCGCCATCGTCACCGAGGACCGCCGTCGGCCGCCTGTCCGCATCACCTGGTCTCCTCCTGATCTCAGAACCAGCCGGACACGAGGCTTCGGCGCAGATCGCCCGGACCCGTATCGCCGTCCCGTACTGGAAATTCCTCGCCGGTGTCCCCGACGTGCGTGCCGTAGTTCTTCACTTGCGTACTCCCGCCGATCGAAGCCGCGCCTTTGCTGAGCTGGAAGCTCAACGTCGCGCTTGTGGCGCCGTCAGCGACCTTGGTACCCCATCTAGTGCCAATCATCAGCGGCCTACAGTACCGGAGCAGGACCGCCCCGCCGTCGAACCACTGATGCCAGAAGTTCCAGCTATGCCCACTCCCGACCAGGCACATCTCCACCTGGAACGTGAAAGTGCTACTAATTGATGGCATGGCTCCTGTTTGACTTGGAGGAACCCGCCACCGCGATCGCCTTCTACGGCGAAGCCGCTGAGGCGGCTTATCGAGTCAATGACCTCAGCCTTCACGCTTACCTTATCGGCCGCATCTCGCGCACCTTGTCCGAGTGCGGCCAGCACCGCAGGGCGCTCGACATGAGCTGGACCGCTGAACAGATCGCCGAAACCGCTGCGCAGCCTGCGGTTCGGTCGTGGTTGGCGGTCACCCGGGCCTTCGTGCACGCTTGCCTCGGGAAATCGGCAGCATGCCGAACCGGTCTTGACAAGGCTGCCGAGCTTCTCGCGGTCGCGGAGGACAGCAGCCAGCCGGCGCCGAGCTACATCTCCTTCTACTAGCAAGGGCATCTGCGCAAATGGACCGGACATTCGCTGCTTGCCCTCGCCGAAACCGAGGCCAGGTTCGCGGGCCAGGGTAGAAATGCAATTGACGAGGCGCTGCGCGACTGGCCTGCCGCGGCGGTGCGGGAGTCCGCCGAGGTAATTGCGGCCAGCGCCCGGGCTCGGATCATTGGGCGGGAGATCGAGGAAGCCGCCCGGCTCACGGCCCGCGCATACGCCGTGGCGGCGGCTACCGGGTCTTCGCGGAACATCCGGGCCGTTGCTGACCTGCGGGTGCGGCTTCGGCCGTTCCGCAGCACGCGCGCGGTTCGCGACCTTGACGAGCGCATCCTGACTGGGAACTGAGCCCAGTGCGCCGGGCCGACTTCGGGCTCATTCTCATCCTGGCCGCCATCTGGGGCGCGGTGTATCCGCTCACCGCAGTGGCGCTGCGTCAGGTCAGCCCGCAGGAGGTTGTGTTCGCCCGCACCGCCGCAGCCGCTCTGGTCTTGGTTCCGTTTGCCGTCCGGGGCCGAGTGCTGGAAGCGGCGCGCAAACGCTGGCCCGACGTGCTGGCCGCTGCCGTGCTCCAGGCGACAGTACCGCTGGTCCTGCTCACGGTCGGCCAGCAGCACGTGTCCGCTTCGGTCGCCGGAATCATCTCTGGCGCCCAGCCCATCACGGTCGCAGTCCTGGCGTTCGTCATTCCCGGCGCCCGGCGCCCGGGATGGCCGGTAATGGGTGGCATCGCGGTCGGCCTCGCCGGGATCGTACTGCTGTTCTCCGACCATTTGGGCGCCTCCGGCACCAGCCTGCTCGCCGGGGGCGCCGTCCTTGGCTCGGCCATCTTCTTCGCGCTCGGCGCCGTCTGGATCGACGCGCGCCTCGCAGATGTTCCACCCCTCGCCGTGGCCACCACGGCGATGTGCGTCAGCGCCATCGCGCTGCTGCCTTTTGCCGCAAGCTCGGCCACGCTCCCGTCGCCCCGGACCGCCGCCGTGCTACTTGCCCTCGGCGCCGTCGGAACCGGAGCCGCTCTTGTCCTGTTCTACGGGCTTATCCAGCGAGTTAGCGCCGCCCAAGCCGGGATCGCCTTCTACCTCGCGCCTGGCTTCGCGGTCCTCTACGGCGCGACGTTCCTCTACGACAAGCTCACCGTGGCGATCCTCACGGGGCTAGGTCTGATCACCGCAGGCTCACTGCTGACTCTTACCACACGCCGCCTGCCCACCCGCCACTCAGACAGTTGACCGGACCAGCCTGCAACTCGTTCGCGGGTGACCGCGGCGACCGGGCCGCTGCCTAGGGTGGCCCGCACGCAGCTCAGCGACACGCTCCAGACGCTTGCGCACTGCCGGCCGGAGATCGTGAGGTCACGCGCCTACCGCGAGTCGGCGCTTCCCGGCTGGCGATCACTGCTGATCACGCCAACACGGGCGGTCAGCGCCGCTAGCATGATGCGACATGCGACAGATGCGTGGGTTCTTGATACTTCTCAGCGGTGTGGCTTGTGCCGCTGGCCTGACGGTCGTGGGGACCTGGGGTGACGCGGCCGCAACGGCAAAGGCACCGCATGCGCTCACCTCGGGCGCCCATGGGCAGGCCGTTGCCAAGTTCGGCAACCCGAACGGGCACGCCTTCGTTCCCCCGGCCGCCCGCGCGGTCAGCACCAGGCATCCGAACCATGTCATCGGCCGCGGCACGCCAGGAAGCTGCACGTCGGCCGACGTCGTCAGGGCGGTCGCGAAGGGCGGTGTCATCACATTCAACTGCGGTCGCAAGCCGGTCACGATCACGATGACCGCGACGGCCAAGATCGTGAACACGAGCCACAGGATCGTGATCGATGGCGGCGGCAAGGTCACGCTCAGCGGGGGCGGCAAGCGCAGGATCCTGTACATGAACACCTGCGACCCCAAGCAGGTATTCACCACCAGCGACTGCTGGGAGCAGAAGTGGCCCAAGCTGATCGTGCAGAACATCACGTTCACGCGCGCCTACTCAGCGGTACGGCAGACAAAGACGTCGAATTACGGCGGCGGTGCCATCTTCGACGAAGGCGGCCAGCTCAAGGTGGTCAACTCCGCGTTCATCAGCAACCGCTGCTACAAGGCCGGTCCCGACCTCGGCGGTGCGGCGATCCGCGCGCTGGGCATGCACATGGCTACACCGGTCTACATCACCAGCGACACGTTCCGCGGCAATAGCTGCTCGAACGGAGCAGCGCTCAGCGGTCTCTACGCGAATTTCTACGTCATCAACAGCCTGATGACCGGCAACAAGGCGATCGGCTTCGGTGCCAACCCGGCGGGCCACGGCACGCTTGGCGGCGGCAGCGGCGGCGCCGTCTACACCGACGGCAATCACTACAACCTGGTGATCGACGGCACGGCCATGCGCGACAACACGGCCCGCGAAGGCGGAGGCGCTATTTTCTTCGTCGTCGACGCCGGCGGTGGGACGCTCAAGATCGAGTACTCCACGCTGCATCACAATCCGAGCGGTCAATTCCAGAACGCGCCCGGGATCTTCGACAGCGTCAACGGGCATGACACCAAGCCTGTGGTGATCCACTCCACGGTTAACTAGGCAGCGGGTACCTCGGCGACCTGGTCTGGCGGGCGGAGTTTCGGTCGTGCCGTTCGATGGCACGATCCGTGATCAAGGAGTTGGCCGGGCGGGGGTGAGGTTATGGCATGGTTTCTTATCGTGTCGGCGGGGTTGTTCGAGACCGGGTTCGCGGTATTGCTCAAGCAAAGTCATACCTTCACCCGGTTGTGGCCGACGGTCGGGTTCGCCGTGTGCGCGCTGATCAGCTTCGGGTTGCTCACCGTCGCGCTGGGCCGGCTTGAGGTCGGACCGGCGTATGCGGCCTGGACCGGGATCGGTGCGGTGGGTACCGCCATCGTCGGAATCCTGATACTTGGCGAGTCGGCGTCCGCGCTCAAGGTTGTCTCCATCGGACTCGTGGTCGGCGGCGTCGTCGGCCTGTCCCTGGCCGGCGTCACCCGCTGACTTCGCTCCATCTCAGCCACCCCTGATCTGCACAGCCGCTCTACAACCGGGGCTAGCCTGAAATCAAATGACTGACCTTGCCAAGCTGCTTCGGCGGATCGCCATTACCGTCGTCGGCACGATTCTGCTCGCCGTCGGCGTCGTGCTGATTGTCGCGCCCGGGCCTGGCGTGCTGGTGATCGCGCTCGCGCTGGCCGTGTTCGCTATCGAGTACGAATGGGCCCGGCGGCGCTTGAACGAGGCCACGGCGCTGGCCCGCTCTGCCGCTGAGAAAACCGCCACCAACCGGGTCGCTAAGGCTTCAGCCGTGTTGTTCAGCGTCGGGACGATCGGACTGGGCGGAGTGCTCATTTTCACTGACATCCTGCCCTTCTCCGGCATCGGTACGGGTGTGTCCGTCGCGCTAGCGGGCCTGATCACGCTGGCAACGACGGCTTACAGCATCAGGGATCTCAAGCGCGCGCAGTCGGCGCGGGCCTGACGCTGGCGGGTGGCGGGGTTCGCGGTTGTTACGATGCTCGCGTGACGCGAGGCGACGAGATTCCGTTTGTGCTCGCGTCTTCGTCGCCTGCTCGGCTCCGCATTCTGCGGAACGCGGGCATCTATCCCGAAGTTGTCGTCAGCGGAGTCGACGAGACCACCGACGACGGACTCGCCACGGCCACGGTCGTCGCCCTTCTCGCCGAACGCAAGGCATCGGCTGTGGCCTCGGGCAGGCCTGATGCGCTCGTGCTTGGCTGCGACTCGCTGCTGGACTTCGATCAGGCGGCATGGGGCAAGCCGGCGTCCGCCGAGCAGGCCGCCGAACTGTGGCGGCGTATGTCCGGCCGAGAAGGAACGCTCCTCACCGGGCACTGCCTCATCCAGCCCGGCACCGGCCGCGTGGTGCGCGGCGTTGGCCGGACCGTGGTGCGGTTCGGAACCCCCGCCGAGGACGAGATCGCCGCCTACGTCGCCGCTGGTGAGCCGACCGCGATGGCCGGAGCGTTCAGCCTTGAAGGGCTCGGCGCGCCGTTCATCGACGGGATCGACGGCGATCCGAGCAATGTCATCGGCTTGTCACTGCCGTTGCTGCGCCGCATGCTCTCCGAACTCGGCCTGTCGATCACCGAGTTGTGGCGGGGCAGCATCGGCCCGGTCTAGCCGATCGGCGTCAGCCCGACGTCATTAGTGACTCATGACCGCGTCCAGGCCTCCGAGCGGGGTCGAGCTTGAAATCGTGGCCGCCAAGTTCGGGTCCGCGTCTTGCTTGGCTGCCTCCACGGCTGTCTTCTTGAGCACCCGCTTGTCGACTTCGTTGCTGACAACTTTCGCGCCGCCAGCACCGGTGAGAGCCGCTCCCACTATGGCGGTTACCGTGAGGTTCGCGGGCAACATGTTGCCGGGATTGGCGCCTATCAGCACGGCGTCTTTCAACGGCCCGTAAAGACCCCACGTTGCGACGGCACCAAACGCCCCCAATATCACGTTGCCAAGAAATCCGAGCTGGATGACGCCTTGCACCGACTTGGGCAGGGCTAGGCTGGTTGCTGAGCTTCCTACCAGCGCGTTTACCAGACCGCCGACGGCTCCCGCGCCCGCGATCGTGCTGAGAATGCCCCAGATCGTGCCAGCCGTTGGGCTGTGCATTACTTGTACGGCGGATGCGATGATCATCGACCCTCCCCTTAAATGGTTTCCGCCCCGTTCAGGCGAATGAAATCGATAATCTCGCGATCGGCCATGTTTGGTAACCCGTCGGGTGACCCGGTACGATGACGTGATGAATCATTCGTCGCTCGTGGCGTGGTGGTCGTCCTAGGACGGCTGTTCTCGCGCGCGCGTCGTGGGGCCGTCCGGCTGGACGGCCCTTTTTGGTTTCAAAAAGGGGTCGCGGGGCCGGTCAGGCTCCCTGAGGCAAAGGAGTTCCCTGTGACCCGCACCGATGCCACCTTGACCCGCCTCCCGGACCCTCCCGGGTCCGCGATCTCAGACTCGCTCGCGGCCAGCCTGCAGCGCAGCGCCGAGCTTGAGGAAGCGATTGCCCGGGAGGCTTCCCGGTTCACCGTACTCACCGGAGACCGGCCGACCGGGCCGCTGCACCTGGGCCACTATTTCGGCACGCTAGCGAACCGCGTCCGGCTGCAACACGCCGGGGCCAGGTTGTTCGTCTTGATCGCGGACCTCCAGGTCCTCACCGACCGCGACATCGCTGACCGGCTCCGCGAGCACGTCGCCGGGCTGGTCGCCGACTACCTGGCGATCGGGATCGACCCTGAGAGGGCCACGATCTTCGCGCATAGCGCGGTGCCCGCGCTTAATCAGCTCATGCTGCCGTTCTTGTCGCTGGTCTCGGTGACCGAACTGCAGCGCAACCCCACCGTGAAAGAGGAAATCAAGCTGTCAAGCCAGGCTGGAGTAAGCGGGCTTATGCTCACCTATCCAGTGCACCAGGCCGCCGACATCTTGTTCTGCAAGGCCAACCTGGTGCCGGTCGGCCAGGATCAGTTGCCCCACCTAGAAGTCACCCGTACGGTGGCACGCCGCTTCAATGAACGGTACGGGGGGTTCCGGGGGGTCGCCCCCCCGGGCCAGCAGAGCGGGCGGAACTCTGCTTTCTTTCCCGTACCAGATGCGCTGCTGTCGGCGGCACCGAATCTGCTCGGCCTTGACGGCCAGAAGATGTCCAAGAGCCGCGCTAACGCGATCGCGCTGTCGGCTACGGCCGACGAAACCGCGCGGTTGCTTCGACGGGCCAAGACCGACTCGTTGCGATACGTCAGCTATGAGCCGGCGACCAGGCCAGAGGTGTCGAGCCTGGTGCTGCTCGCCGCGCTCTGCCAGGGACGTGAACCCGACGCGGTGGCCGCCGAAGTCGGCTCCGGCGGCTCGGCCGAACTCAAGCGGATCGCGGTCGAGTCCGTGAACGAGTTCCTCCGCCCGATCAGAGCCAGGCGGGCCGACCTAGCGGCCGACCCCGGCTACCTGACGTCGGTCCTGACCCAGGGCAACGCTGTCGCCGGCGCGATCGCCGACCGCACGCTGGCTCAGGTGTCGGAGGCGATGGGAACTAGCTACGCAGCACCTTGAGCGGGTGGCTGCCGTCCACATAACCGACGAAGGGCGGGTAGATGTTGTAGCCGAGTAGCTCTTGCAGTCGCTCCGGCAACCGGCTGACGGTGTCGCGGGGAACGGCCAGGCAGTGGTTCTCCTGGGGGCGTAGCCAGGCGGCCGCGTACTCAAGGATGACCCCGAGCCTGGGCTTGCCTGTCTGGTTGGCGCCGCCGCCGTGCCAGAGGCTGCCAAGGTAGAACATCGCCGAACCCGGTGTCATCGCGGCCATAGCGACAAGATCGGCCTCGGTCGGGTGCCTGCCGGGTTCCCAGCGGTGGCTGCCCGGCACGAACCTGGTGGCGCCGTTCTCCTCGGTGAACTCATCGAGCGGCCACATCGTGTTGACCACGACCGGCGGGTGCGGCTTGGTCAGCGGGTAGATCGCGTCGTCGCAATGCAGGATCTGAGCCTTCTCCCCCGGCCCGATCCTGATCCCGACCGGTGCGCTGAGCTGGTAGTGACCAAGGACACGGTCGAGCACGTCGAGCAGCAGCGGGTGGGTGGCCGCCTGGTCGAACGTCCTGGTCTTCGCGAACAGCGCGTAGACGCGCTGCGTCGAGTACCCCTCGAAGGCGTTCCGCCCGGTCTTCGTCGTCTCCAGTACCCGGTGCAGGTCCGCCCGCGCGGTCTGGACGTCGGCGTCCGACATCATGTCCGTGACGATTACGTAGCCGTCCTGCGCCATCCGGGTGGCGATCTGCTCGCCGGTAGCGGTCGCGGCCGAGACTGCCTCGCCGTTCGCGTTCGCCGTCATCGGACTATCGACAGGCGGCGGACTACTGGCTCTGAGTCCCGTGCGACACGGCGTCGGCCTTGGCGGGGGCCGCCGTTGGTGCGGTATGAGGTGATCGCCCACTTCGCCCGGGCGGAGAGGATCGTTCCGATGCTCAGCGCCGAGAGTATGGACGTGACCGAGCCCACTGACCCGATCGAGAGGATCGAGCCAGCGGACCCGATCGAGAGGATCGAGCCTGCCGAGCCGATCGACAGGATCGAGCCGACCGAGCCGATCGACAGGATCGAGCCAGATGACCCGATCGACAGCAACGACCGCGCTGAGCCGATCGAATCAGGTGTGCTGCCGTGAGAACCCATGTCGGTATTGTCGCAGCACGATCGCTCGCGCGCGACTCCCGCAACGTCGCTGGCGACCTGACCGATTGATTGCCGGCGGCTTAGTTAGCGCGAATGCGCGCAGGGTATTTCAACCCCATCTTGATGACGTGCAAGTACGGTAAGTTAAGGTAGGTGCACCGCATGGGCAGTGATCGCGCGGGGGCGGGTGGCGGTACCACGCTGCGGGATATCGGGCAGCGAAGCGAAGCCACCGGCGACACCCCGGGCGACAGCCAAGGTGCGATCCAGATCCCCCGAGGGCACCGGTCCAAACCCAGCGAGGGCGACCGGAAGGCCAGGAGACGCCGTCGGCTGCGCGCGTTCTTGTCGACTAGCGCGATCATCGTGGCCGGTCTTGTGGCCGGACTCATTGGCGGCATGATCAGCGGCGTCATCTAGCTGAGGCCGAGAAGGTCCCGGGGTCAGCGGGGTTTGCGGCCTATGCCAGCCAGCACTGCGGCGGCGGCCGGCGTGGATGCCTGCTGAAGCGGGGAGTGGGGTCCGTCTGGAACGTCGAGTGGCCAGTCGGTCAACGGCACCAGGCCTGGCGGCACGAGGTCGAAGTCGCCGAAGTAGGCTGCGATTTCCGCGGACGTCCGCCCGGTCAAAGTCATGTTGCGGCCGTAGGCGGCCCGGACCTTATCCCCCACCGGGATGTTTCTCTCGTTGTCGTGGCCGGCGGAGATGACCAGGTAGCTACCTGGCGCCATCCGCTCCCTGAACGCGGCCACGGCCACGTCCGCCTCTGCCGCGGGCAGGAAGTGCAGCGTGCTGACGAACATCACGCACACGGGCTTGGACAGGTCAATGAGCGAGCCGAACTCGGGGGCGTCGAGAATCGCCGCGTGATCTCGTGCGTCCGCGGAGATCACGTGGACGAGGTCATCGGTGGCCAGCAGGGCGCGCGCGAAGGCCACCACGACTGGGTCGTTGTCGACGTACACCACCCGGGCGTCAGGAACGGCCACCCGCGCGCACTCGTGCACGTTTGGCGCGGTCGGCAGGCCGGCGCCGATGTCCACGAACTGGGTGACGCCTTGTTCAGCCACGCGCTGGACGGCCTCGGCGAGGAATGCGCGGTTTGTCCGGGCGGCCAGGGCCGCGTCGGGCAGCGCGGTGAGTAGCGCTTCGGCGGCTTGCCGGTCGGCAGCGAAATTGTCCTTGCCGCCCAGCAGGTAGTCGTAGACCCGTGCCGCGTTGGGCATGGTCGGGTCGAAGCCGCAAGCGGCCGCGAGCGCCTCGGGACCCGCCGACTCGCCAGTCACGTTCATCACTCCGGATTTATTGCCTACCCGAACGCCCCGTGCCACCTGATGCCGATTGCGACCATACCCTAGGTCGGTGGACCCATCGACGGCGCTACGGCAGATCGCGTTTCAGCTTGAGCGGGCTGGGGCGCCGACGTACCGGGTGCGAGCGTTCCGCCGGGCGGCGCAGACGGCGGACGAGCTGACCCCGGCCGAACTCGAACGCCGGATCGCCTCAGGCACGCTGCGGCAGCTGCCTGGCATTGGCCCGGCCACCGAGACCGTGATCATCGAGGTCGCGGCCGGTCAGCAACCCGAGTACCTCACCAAGCTGCTCGCCGACGCGCCGGCACCGCGGTTGTCCGGCTTGCGCGCGGCGCTGCGCGGTGACTGCCACGCGCACTCGGACTGGTCCGACGGCGGTAGCCCGATCAAGGAGATGGCGGAGGCCGCGAGAGATCTCGGGCACGAGTGGATGGTGCTGACGGATCACTCGCCGAGGCTGACCGTGGCCAATGGGCTCTCGGCCGACCGGCTGCGGACCCAGATCCGCCTCGTGGCCGAGTTGAATTCCGAACTGACCCCGTTCCGCGTATTTACGGGTATTGAAGTGGACATTCTTGAGGACGGCAGTCTGGATCAAAGCGAAGATCTGCTTGAGCGACTCGATCTGGTGGTCGCGAGCGTGCACTCCAAGCTCAGGATGCCGGCCGCGGAGATGACGCCGAGAATGATCGCGGCCGTGTCCAACCCGAACGTGGACGTGCTCGGCCACTGCACCGGCCGGATGATCATCGGCCGCGAGGGTCGGGACGGCCGGGGCCGGGGTCGGCCGGAGTCGGAGTTTGACGCTGATGAGGTGTTCGCGGCCTGCCGGGAGCACGGCGTCGCGGTCGAGATCAACTGCCGGCCCGAGCGGCAGGACCCGCCGGAGCGGCTACTGCGGCTAGCGGAGCGGATCGGCTGCGTCTTCGCGATCGACACCGACGCGCACGCGCCGGGGCAGCTTGACTGGCTGCAGAACGGGTGCGACCGCGCCGAGGCGGCTGGCATCGACGCGGAGCGTGTGATCAACAGTCGCGGCGCCGAGGATCTCACGGCTTGGACGGCCAGAAAGGCTGGACCGACCGGAGGGGACTGACATGCCGCTGATCGTCGGAACCTCGGGCTGGCAGTACCGGCACTGGCGCGACGTGCTCTACCCGTCCGGGGTGCCGCAGCGGCGGTGGCTCGAGCATTACGCCGACCGCTACGCGACGGTGGAGAACGACGGCACCTTCTACCGGCTGCCCGCTCGCGAGACCTTCGCGGACTGGCGGGCAAGGACACCGCACGACTTCGTGATGGCGGTCAAGGCCAGCAGGTACCTGACCCATATCAGGCGGCTGAAAGACCCGGCCGAGCCGGTCGCCCGGCTGCTCGCCGCTGCCGCTGGGCTTGGCGACCGGCTTGGTCCCGTGCTGGTCCAGTTGCCGCCCAACCTGACCGTCGAACCTGGTCGGCTCGACGCGTGCCTGGCCGCCTTCGAGGCCGCGGCAGGATCTGGCGGCCCGTCCGGCCCGGTCAAGATCGCGGTCGAGCCGCGCCATCCCTCCTGGTGGACCGACGAGATCAAGCAGGTGCTCACGGCGCACGGTGCCGCGCTCTGCCTGTCAGACCGGCGCGGCCAGCCGGTCGCCCCGCTGTGGCGAACCACGGACTGGAGCTACCTCCGGCTGCACGAAGGCGCGGCCAGCCCGTGGCCGCGGTACGGATCGCAGGCGCTTCGCCGGTGGATCGGCAATCTGACCCACATCTGGCCGGACGACGACACCCCGATTTACGTGTATTTCAACAACGATCAGCACGGCGCCGCGATCGCAGACGCGGCGGAGTTCGCCGCTCTAGCCCGCGACGCTGGCCGCTCAGTGACTCGCACTCCCCCATCGGGTCTGTAGCTAAATACGTAGCCAAATCCGTAGCAAATTCGCGGTCGAGTCAACCAATCAGCGCTGCTCGGCGTCCACCTCCTTGGAGGTTACGATGACTAGAAGCACCGCCAAGATCCAGGTGATAGTCGCGACGGCGGCAGCCGCGGCCTGTTGCTTGCCGATCGCCCAGGCCGCTGGTGCGCACGCGCAGACACCGGCGCACGCGCACGCCCAGATCCCGGCCGGATACTCCTCGCTCACCCAGATCACGCCGAAGAACGTGTCCAAGCTCCGCGGCGCGTGGCTGGATCACCTAGAGGGCGGTGCGGCCGACCGGGCCCAGGAAGGCACGCCGGTCGCTGTCGGCGGCAAGCTGTATGTTCAGACCGCGCAAGGCGACGTGTTCGCGCTCAATGGCGCTACCGGCCAGGTCATCTGGGAGTACAAGTCGGGCTTTCCAGGTACTGAGCGAGGAGTGGCGATCGCCGGAGGCCGGGTGTTCGCCTCGCTCGGCCATGAACATGTCGTGGCGCTGAACCAGCGAACCGGCGCCCAGATCTGGCTCACCCAGGTCGGCACGCCTGGCCAGGACACCGCCGCTAACGGCTCGTCAACACCGTGGACGCTGGCCGCGGACGGGCTGGTGTTCACCGGGACCGAAAATGGCGGCGCGTCCGGCATGCGCGGCCACCTGTACGCGCTGCACGCCTCGGACGGCAGCCTCGTCTGGACGTTCGCCGGCACGGCCGGCCCAGGCCAGCCAGGCCACAGCACGTGGAAAGGCACTTCGTGGCTGCTCGGCGGTGGCGACGTGTGGATGGCGCCCGCGTTCGACGCCAAGCTCGGGCTGCTCTACCTGGCCGTGGGCAACCCCGAGCCGAGGGTCACCGGCGCCACCCGGGCGGGAAACAACCTTTACACGAACTCACTCGTCGCCCTGAACGCCCGTACCGGCAAGCTCGCCTGGCACTTCCAGTCCGTGCATCACGACCTGTGGGACTACGACAACACGATGACCCCGGTCATCGCCAGCGTGCGCTACCCACGCAGCCACAGCGCCAGGACCGTCGTCATCTACGGCAGCAAGTCGGCCTGGCTGTACTACCTCGACGCGAAGACAGGCAGGCCCGCGCTGCCGGTGCACGAGGTCAAGGTGCCGCAACTAGCCTCGCAGGCTACGTCGCGCACCCAGCCGATCCCGGCAGGCCAGCCGCTGACTCCGACCTGCCCGCGGCGGACCGGTCCCACCCGGCCGATCCCCGACTACGTGACTGGTTGTGAGTTCACGCCTTACCTGCACACCCCCGTGCTGGTCACGCCCGGCGGGTCGGGCGGCGCTAACTGGGCGCCGTTGTCGTTCGACAGCAAGACGGGGCTGCTCTACGTGCCGGCCGCCGAGGTCAACTTCGCCTACACCGACGGTCTCCCCTACGGCCAGCCCACGTTCTTCAAGCCCGAAGGCGAGTTCCGAGGCGGCGCGCTCGACGCGGTGAACCCGAAGACCAACAAGATCGTCTGGCAGAAGACGGCGCCGTTCGGGCTGACCAACGGCGACGGGGTGCTGACCACGTCGACGGGCCTGTTGTTCGAAGGGTCGCCGCAAGGCACGTTGTCGGCCCGCAACGCCACGACCGGCAAGACGCTGTGGACCTGGCAGGCCGGGGCAGGCATCGAGACGACCCCGGTCACCTACCTGGTGAACGGGGTGCAGTACGTAGCCATCCTGGCTGGCGGCAACACCGCCTACACCGCAACAGACGGGGACAGCCTGTGGGCGTTCCGCATCGGCGGCAAGCTCGGCCAGGCCACCGCCGGACCCCCGGTTCCGGCCCGGCAGCCGATCGCGGGCGTCACGGTGGCCGGGGGCTCGGTCGCCAACACCGTGGTTCTCGGCCGGACCTGGGACCCGAACACAAGCGCGCCGAGCACGACGGAGAACCTCGCCAGCCAGGCCGCGATGGCCCCTGCCATCATGACGGTGGCCGCCGGGGCCACCGTGACTTTCTCCAACCCGGCTGGCAATTCGAAGCAACATTGCGCCGAGGCATTTTTCGACCCGGAATTCTTTAAGATCGGGCCGCTGGCGCCTGGTCAGTCTGGGACGTTCCGCTTCACCAAGACAGGAACATACTTCTACAACGACTGCGCCGGCTTTCCCTGGAACACCGGCGAGATCATCGTGAAGTGAGGGTGCGGGGCGGACCTCAGACCTTGGCGGCCCGCCCTTCCCAGTACGGCGCGCGTAGCTGGCGCTTGAGTATCTTGCCCGAGCCGGTCCTCGGCAGTTCGTCGGTGAATTCCACCGAACGGGGCGTCTTGTAGCCGGCTAGGTGCTCGCGCGCGAACGCGATGACATCTGCCTCGTCGAGTTCGGCGCCGGGCGCGAGCACGATGGTGGCGTGCACCAGCTCGCCCCACTCGTCGGACGGGATGCCGAAGACGGCGATGTCATAAATCTCCGGGTGCTGCTCGAGCGCTGCCTCGATTTCGGCTGGGTATATGTTCATGCCTCCGGAGATGATCATGTCATTCTTGCGATCGCAGATGTAGTAGAAGCCTTCGTCATCGCGATAGGCGATATCGCCGACCGTGTGGTACTCGCCCCGGCGAGCCGACTCATAGCTGTCCGGCTGCTTATAGTATTCGTTGAAAATTTGCGCGGACCGGACGAAGAGTTCCCCAGGATGGTCGGGTCCGGTGCCGGTCACTTCCTTGCCATCGGCATCGAGCAGAACGATCTCGGTCATCGGTGCTGGCTTGCCACACGAACCTGGCTTGCGAAGCTGGTCCTTCGGCTCGAGCACGCAGTTGATGCCAAGCTCGGTCGAGCCGTAGACCTCCCACAGCGATTCGGGCGGGAAGTCAGCCACGTAGCTCTGCTTCAGCGCGTAGCTCCACGGAGCCGCGTTCGCGATCATCCGCCTCATCGAGGTTCTGTCGTAGGAGTCCTTGATCTCGGCGGGTAGCGCGCAGATCATCCTGATCAGCGCGGGGGCCGAGAACGTCGAGGTCGCCTTGTACTTGTCGACCAGTCGAAGCCAGTCCTCCGGGTCGAACTTGCGCTGGACGATCGCTGTCTGGCCGAGTGCGTGCCCGATCGCCATGAACGCGCCAGGCCCGCTGTGATACAGCGGGCCCGAGGTGATGTAGATGTCGTCAGACTGATAGCCGATGAAGGTGATCAGCGCGATGGTCGACGCCTCGTCCCTGGTGCGCCTGACCGCGCCCTTGGGCTTCCCGGTTGTCCCGGACGTATAGATCATCGTGGCACCGCCGAGAGCCTGCTCCACTTCCTCCGGCGGCTGCGATGACGCTTTCGCGACGATGTCGTCGCCGAGCATGCCCATCGGCGCCGGGCCGCCGTAGACCAAGACGTGCCGCAGCGAGCCCTGCTGGTCAGCCTGGCCATTCGGCGTGGCGAACAGGTGCGCGTACTCAGCGTCCACGTACGCGACGAGGGCGTCCGAGTGAGTGATGATGTACCTGGCCTCTTCGACCGTCAGGCGGTAGTTCAGCGGGACGGCTACGGCGCCGATCTTCCGCGTCGCGTTATTGACCGCGGCGACCCGCGGTGAGTTGGGACCGCACCAGATGACCTTCTTGCCCGGCCCGGCGCCGAGTGACGCCAGCACGTTGCCGAGCCGGTTCGACTCGGCCTCAAGCTCGGCGTAGCTCCACGACACGATGGTGCCGTCCGGGCGGTCGTCAATCACCGCCGGCTTGTCCGGCTGGCTGGCCGCGTAGACACTCAAGATGTCCGGCATAAGTCCCTGTCCTCCCGTTCTCCCCGCTGCGCGCTGATCGTCGGCCGCAGATCACTAGCTTGTCGCCCTTCGCGCCCGTTGTCACCACCGGGCCTGCAGTAGGAGCCGAGGCTAGGCCGTCCGGGGCCGCGGCCGGGAATGGTCTGGGAGCGGATGCCGGGTAGTCCGAGGGCGCGTGGGGACGGCGGGGTTCGGTGATGATCGTGCTCAGGGTGGGGGGCGACTTATCATCAGTTTTTGCGCCGCAAACCGGGTCGAAACGGTCGGGTGACGCTAGCGCCGCTAACTACAGCTTGATGACCTGAACTTCCGGCATGGCGTCATAGTCAGAGTCCTGCGTCACGATCGGAACGCGGTGAGCGATCGCGGTAGCTGCGATCCAGCTGTCGTTTATCGGCACCTTCAGGCCTGCCGCACGGAGCCGTGAGACCAGCAGCGCCCAGGCATCGGAGACCGTCTCGTCCACGGCGAGAGCCTCGAACCGCTGAGCCAACTGGTAAGTGGAGAGCCTCCGGGACGCCGTCTCCGGGTCCTTGGCTTGCAACACGCCCAACCGCAACTCACCGAGTGTGATCGCCGATATACCCCACTCGAAATCGGTGAATCGGCCGACATCGAATCGCGCCGCCTCTAGGCCGATGAACACGGAAGTGTCGGCCAGTGCTCGTTGGGGATTCACCACGGCAGATCATCGGTTGTCTCGGTCAAAATGGCCCGCAACTCGTCAGCCAGACCAGTGGTATCGGGACCCAGCCGGGAGAGCTCGTGGCCGATCTCGATTGCGGGAAGCCACTGCCGCCGCCGTGAAAGCGGAATGATCTTTGCTACAGGTCGGTTGTCCCGCAGAACTTCGATCTCCTCGCCCGCCTCCACGCGTCGCAACACTTCCGCCGTGTGGTTACGGAGTTCGCGCGCAGGGATAGCACTCATAGCTACAAGTGTAGGTCGTGCGCTACAACTGTAGCAAGCTTGAGTCGGGCGCTATCATCGGATATCACGGAGGTGAGCATGACGGACATGCTGATTCGCGACGTGCCTGACGACGTCCTGGCGGCAGTGGATGCGCGTGCTGGGCAGCTAGGACTGTCCCGTAGTGAGTATGTGCGTCGTCGGCTGGCCCAGGACGCCGCCGCTCGGCCTGACATCCGTGTAACCACTACCGACCTTGACAAGTTCGCCCAAACATTCGGCGATCTGGCTGACCCGGACATCATGTCCAAGGCCTGGCGGTGAGCACCTGGCTGATTGACAAGTCCGCGCTCGTGCGGCTGGCCGGCAGCCCGGATGCTGAGTTGTGGGCTGAGCGCATTGAGCGAGGCCTTGTCCGGATAACGACAGTGACCAGGCTGGAGATCGGCTCGGCGAGATCGGGATTCGACGTGCGAGCCGGGCTGCGCGAACCGCCGCTCGTGGCGATGCCGGTCGAGTACCTCACTCCGGCGATCGAGGACAGGGCAGTCGAGGTTCTGGCGTTGCTGGCAGATCGTGGGCAGCATCGTGCTCCGCCCATTCCCGACCTGATCATCGCGGCTGCCGCGGAACTGGCTGGCCTCACCGTCTTGCACTTGGACAAGGATTTCGACCTCGTCGCCGATATCACCGGCCAGCCGGTCGAGCGGCTGAAGGTTGGCTGAGGGTCGTTCGCTCAGGCGGGTTGGATCTGGCCGTTTTCCATGACCAAGACGCGGTCGGCTAGGTCCATCAGGGCGCGGTCGTGGGTGGTGGCGATCGCGGTGACGCCTTCGCCGTGCACGATGCTCCTGATCAGGCCCATGATCTGGCGGGCGGTCTGGCTGTCGAGCTGGCCGGTCGGTTCGTCGGCGAGCAGCAATTCGGCGTTGTTGGCGAGCGCTCGGGCGATGCCGACCCGCTGCTGCTCGCCGCCGGATAGCTCGTGCGGCCGTTTCTTTCCGAAGCCGGTCAAGCCGACAAGTTCAAGTAGCGCGGTCACCCGCTTCTCCCTGGTCGCCGCGTCTAGCTTAGACAGCCGCATCGGCACGCCGACGTTCTCGGCCGCCGAGAGCATGGGCAGCAGCGCGAACGACTGGAACACCAACGCGACGTGCTCGCGTCGCAGGCGCAACTGCTCGTCCCGGTTCATCGCGGTGACCTCAAGGCCAGCCACCCACGCCCGGCCAGCCGTGGGTTGGTCCAGGCCGGACAGCAGGTTGAGTAGCGTGGTCTTGCCGGATCCAGAACGGCCGCACACCGCGATCAGCTCGCCGCGCTTTACTGTCATGGAGACACCGCGCAGCGCGTGCACCGCCGACTGGCCGTGCCCGAAGGTGCGGACCAGCGACTCGGTCCGGACGACCACGGGCTGGTTGTCGGCGGCGGCCTGGCCACCCGTGCCGACGAGGACGGGCTCTCGTTCCGACGTCATTGCGCCTCCCGCTGCCCGACTCGCTCGCGATCTGGCCACACGCCCACGTGGTCTGGCTCAAGCTCCAGCCGGACGCGTTCGGAGAGATCGAGCGCCTCGATGAAGTCCACGGGGAGCTGCAAGCGACCGGCCCGGTCGAGCACGGAATACTCCTGCGAGCGCAGCGCCTCCCGGCCGTGCTCGTCGGTTGCCGCCGTGCGCAGCACCTCGGTGCTTATCTGGCCGTCCCTGATCGCGATGGTCCGGTTGACCTGCTCGGACACGCCAGCGTCGTGGGTCACTACGAGCATGGTCGCGCCCGTCTCCGCGTTGGCCTTGCGCAGCGCGGCGAAGACTTCCTCCGCGGTCTCGGTGTCGAGCTCACCGGTTGGCTCGTCGGCGAGCAGCACGCTCGGCTCGTTGGCCAGCGCGACGCCGATCGCGACCCGCTGCTGCTGGCCGCCCGACAGCTTGCTGACAAGCTGATCGGCGAAGGCGAGCAGGCCGAGCATGCTGAGCAGGTCGTGAGCCCTGGCGACCCGCGTGCGGCGGCTGGATTTGGCTAGCTCCATCGGCACCATGATGTTCTCAGCGGCGGTGAGCTGGGCAAGCAGATTCCGGCCCGTCTGCTGCCACAAGAACCCGACGACAGATCGCCGGTAGGCCAGGCGCTCCTTCGCCTTCATCACGGCCAGATCGTGACCAGCGACAAATGCCTTTCCGCCGGTCGGGCGGTCGAGCCCGGCAAGTATGTTCAGCAGCGTCGACTTTCCGCTGCCGGACGCACCGACGAGTGCGGTCAGCTCGCCCTGGCGGACCGCCAGGTCAAGGCCTTGCAGTGCCTGAGTCTCCACGCCGGCCACCGAATAGATCCGCACCAGCCGGTCGCAGTAGACCATCGCGTCGGTGGTCGGCGTCGTTGTCCGTTGAGCCGTAACCGCCTGCTGACGGGCGATCAGGTCGTCGATGCCTGTCATGTCTGGCTAGCCTCCGCAATACGAAGAAGCGTTCCGATATGGCGCCGCCCGCCGGCCAGGCCTTCGAGCATGAGGAAAAGCATCGCGATCGCCGCGGCTGCGGCGATGGGTATGAGCACTGCGGGCCACGTCGGCTGGAGCGTTACCGGGACCGATCCCTCGCTGAAAACGTCCAGGTTGAGCACCGGGCTGAGGATCACGGTCAGCACCCAGCCGGATATCGCCGAGCCAATGGCAGCCACGGCGAGCAGCGGCAGGGCGTCGGTGAGCCCGAGCGCGATCGCCTGACTCCTAGCCATGCCGAGCGCGGCCAGCTCGTTCATCATCGTGGCCCGGCTGCGTGCCGAGCTAGCCAGCGCGAACAGGACGGCGAGCGCGCTCAGCACCGCGGCGGCGATCGCTCCGGTGATGTAGAGCCGCACCGACAGCTCCAGCGCTGGCGTGTGGACTAGCTGACTCAGCACCTGGCGGCGGAGGGTGAAGGTGGTGAATGGCGGGAGCACTCGCTTGATGGTCGACCGGAGTTGCGCGAGATCGATCGCCGACCCGGTCAGCAGGACGGTGTTGGACTGCGGAATCGATGGCAGCCGGTACGCCGCCCACCGCGGCAGAACTACGTAGCTCCCCCCGGCTGGCATCGCCGGGGTATCAGTGACGGTTCCGATGATCTTGATCGGCACGCTGAGGCCGGCGAAATCCAGCGTTGAGCTACCCGATCCAGCCGCCAGAACCTGGGACTGCACGTCGGGTGTCACGAGCACGGGAACGACCCCTGCCGTTCCAGATCTCGGCGGTCCCATCGCGGTCGCGGGGAAGTTTGGCCACGGCGAGTCGGCGGCCAGGGTTCCGTACGAGCCGGGCGTCACGACCGCGAGCCCAAGCGACGGGCTCGTCTTGCCCGCGGTGGAGATGTTGACGGCCAGGCTGGATGTGCTCAGCGCGGTATAGACCGTAGTGGTTCTCCGCACCCCGCTGACCCGGTCCAGAGCCCGCAGCTGGCTCGCCGTGATGCCGGTCAGCCTGTTGCCAGTGATGCCGGGTGCGTTGACCTGAACGTCGGCGCCCACCTGGGCCCAGGACGCCGCCACCTGACCGGCGGAGACGGCGGCCATGACCATGCCGGTGAACGCGACCAGCGTCAACGTCAGCATCAGCACGAGCGCCGGGGCGACCGAGCTAGTTCGCGCGAGCGCGGCCCTGGTGAGGCCGACCACGCCGACCGGGCCTCTCATGACACCGGCTACCTTGGCCGCCGCGCGCAGCGGACCGCGGTAGGCCCGGTTGACGACGAGTCCGACCACCGCCGCAACGAGTACCGCGCTCGCGCTCAGGAAGTTGCTGGTGTCCTGCGTTCCTAGGCCACGCAGCCGGAGGTCGACGATAGCCGCGACGCACACAGCCACGATCGCCAGCTCGCCCACCAGGCGACGCAGCCTCGGCCTGCCCACGACCAGCTCATCACGGCGGCCCAGGTCGGCCAGCCGCCGCTCGCGGTGCGCCAGCACCGCGAGTACCGGCAGGCCGCTGATCGCCACGAGGGCGGTCAATGCCCCGAGCACCCAGCTCGTCGTGCTGCCGCTGCCCGGCAGCAGGAGCACGGCGAGAGCGGATCCCGCGACGAGAGCGAGCACGGCAAGTAGGCATGACCTGGCCAGCATCCGGCGCGCTAGCTGGCGCAGGCTCCCCCCGCGCACCCGTAGCAGGACGAGCTCGGATCGGTAGGACTCGATGGCTAGTTCCGAGCAGCTGAACAACAGCATCGCGCCCGCTATGAACAAGCCGACAAGCAGCAGCGAGTCGGTGGTGGCTACGGTGTGCCACTGCGCCATGAAAGCCGATAGGCCCTGCGAAAGCCCGGAGGTGATGTTCGATCCAGGAAGCGTGGCGCCCGTCACCCTTATCTCAGCGTTCGCCGCCGCCGGTGACGCGTCGTAGGAAAACATCGCCGACTCGAGTATCGGCACCTGCGCCGCGGTCAGATCCGTGCGTATCGGGAAGAACCAGGTGGCCTGCTCATCGGACGTCTGGTAGGCGGTGGCCAGCGCTTTCAGCTCATCTGGTCCGACGAACGCGCCGCCAAGCCAGTAAACCGCGTCCGGCACGTTGCTGCCGGTGATCGGCTCAAGCGTCGGCGTTCTGAGCGGGTTCACCGCCTGCCAGAACGATGTGCCCGGAGCTTTCGGCCTCACGATGCCGCTGACCTGGAGCGCGACGTTCGGGTCGCCGGTAGTGGCTGGCTCGAGATCGACCACGGACCCGACCCGCAACCTGAATTTAGCCGCCGTGACCCGCGTGACCGCGACGGACAGCGTCACCAGCCCAGAGTCCTTGCCGCCTGGCTTGCTCGGGCCAGCCGCGTCGGGCAGTACGCCGGCGACGACGACGCACTGAGAGGCGAGGCCGGTGCGATACGCGACCTCCATGCTCGGCGGACGAATGGTCACCACAGACTTGGCGGGATTAGCCACGATGGACATCGGCAGCAGGACGCCGCCCCAGTCCTGGCCGAGCCGGAAGTCCCCATGCAATGGAAGGGCAGCCGCCATCAGGCCTTTCAGCTTGTCGATGTCAGCCGCCGATGGCGCGCCCTGGACCGCGCCGGCCTGCGGGTTAGCCGAAACGACCTCGCCGGCGTCGATCACTGGCATCTGCTCAAGCGCCTGCCGCGTCGCCGTATTGTCGGCCGACACCAGCAGCCGGGCGCCTGCGATCGAAATGAAGGCGACGACGATCGCCACGCCCGCGACGACTAGGGCTGGCCCCCATCCAGCCTCTCCGATCGCGAGCCGCCGAAGCTCGCGGGCGCGGGGTGAACGCCCGGTCATGCCTCTTCCTCGATTCTGATCCGGGCGGCGCCGCTGTTCCGGCGGGGCACGGCGGCGGTGACCACCAACGTCGGCAGCACGGCCAGCGCGAGTGCTATGACCGCCGCGATCAGCCAGGGCACCTGCACCGTTACCGGCGGTACCGGCTTGCCCGCTTCCGGTGTCAGCGTCACCGCCGGGATGATCAGTTCGCTCAGCAGAGCGCCGAACAACAGTCCGATAGCGCTCGGGGCAACGGCGGTGAGACCTTGCTCGAGACCAAGTAGGCGAGCAACTTGCCGGGGTGGCATGCCGAGCGCGTCGAGCAGCGCCATGTCCCTGGTTCGTTCCGACGCGGTGGCGATGCTGACCAGCATGCCGATGATCGCGAGCAGGAGGGCCGCGATCGCGAGCGCGAGCAGCGCCTGCTGCGAAGCTAGCGACAGCGGGTCGGCGAGTAGCGAGCGGGCCAGCCCGGCCAGGTTGGCGGTCGTCGTTCCCGGCGGGAGGCCGCGCAGCACCACGTGCCCGGAGGTCTTGAGCCACCATTCGGTGATGTTCTCCGGCTGGGCGCCGACTGCCTGCAGGGCGGCAGCCAGCGCGCCTTGGTCGACGAGCACGCCAGGGCCGCCCGTCATCGTCGGCAGATGAACCAGGGCAAGTACCGGCGTGATTTCGACGGTCGTGCCGTCCAATTCGGTCGTCAGCCGCTGTCCCAGCCGGCCTCCGGTGGCGGCCAGGAAGCTCCTCGTCACCACGGCGGGCAGCGGGTTGTGCAGGCCGGCGAAGCTGTCGGAGATCGAGATGCCCGTCGCGCTGAACGGTATGCCGGTCGGGCTGAGCGGCGCGTTGCCGGCCACACCCTGATCGAACACGACGGTGACGTTCCCGTTCTGATCGGCCCGCGCGCTGTGAATTTTTGGTGCCTGGCTGCCAGGATTCAGGAGCGTAGCCGGGACCAGGTTGCGGCCGGCGGGCGCGAGCCTGATCCCGGTTCCGGCGACGCTGCCGGACGTGGCCATCGCGAGCCCCGCCGACAAGGTCAGCGTCTCGGTTGGTTTTCCCCGTAGCGGCGAGTCGAACTGCAGCGAGAAGCCGGTCACCCGAAGCGGGTAGTCCGCTCGATTCCCCGGCGCGATCGTGGCTGTCAGCGTGTGCGGCCTGCCGTCGGCTGGGACAGCACCGATCGGCAGCAAATACCCGATCCCGGCCGCGTCGGTGAGCTGGACGAACAGCTGAGGCTGGGCTATGTGGCCACCGGCCAGCCGGGCGGACAGACGCAGCGCCGCCGGCTTGGCCGGCAACTGGACCCCGTAGTCGGGGACGGCGGTGGCGAGCTTGCGCAGCACGGCCGCCGACGGTCCGGCCGCCGCTTGAGGTATCACGGTCGCCGCCGATGAGGTGTCGAGCGCGAGCAGCGTGCCAAGGTTGCCGTTCGGCAGGGTGATGCTCGCTCGCACGGCTGGCGTGCTCGCCGTGACACCTTGCGCGCGCGTGATGGCAGAAACCTGGCCGATCGGTACCTGGGCCGCCGGCGGCATCGTGATCCTGGTGTCCGCTCCCACCGCGAAGCTGGCCTGGGCCTGGACCGAGCCTTGCCAGCTATCCCGTTGCGCCAGCGCCATCACCGCGGCTGCGACGGCGAGCACGCCCACCAGCGTCGGCCCGGCCTGGCGCAGCGTCCTGCGGCTGATCTGCCAGGCCGCGACGGGAATCACGAGCCCCCGTCCGCGCGCCGCTACCAGGTCGCCCAGCCTTGCCGCGACCGGCAGCAAGCGCAAGGTGAGCAAGGCCCCGGCGATCAAGGCGAGCACCGGCGCCACCAGCAAGATCGGATCAGCCGACAGGCTGCCGTCCAGGCCGCCCGAGACCGGGCCGCCGGAGTGCACTAGTTCATAGGCCGCACCCGCGGCTATGGCGACGACGGCGAGGTCGGCCCTGGAATAGATGGCGGTCGCTACGGCGCGCTGGCGGCTCTGGCTGGCCCGCTGCCGCAGCGGTGATGGCGCGCGGCGCAGCCACGGCAGCGCGATCACCAGGACGCTTCCAGCCGTCACGGCCAGGCTGGCGATCCAGGCGGAGTAGACAGCGGCCGGAGTCAGCACGGGCACGCCGATGCCGAGCGGGTGCAGGCCGCGGCGCAGCAAAAGCAGCGCCAGCCGGACGCCTACCAGCGGTCCGATCACCGCCGCGGGGACGGCCACGACCGCCGCGTCGACGATCGCGCGCTGAGCCAATTGCAGTCGCGAGGCGCCCCGGGCGGCTAGCAGCGCTGCCTCAGCCGATCGGCGCTGGGCGAGGAACCTGACCGCGAGCGCGAGCGTGGCGCCCGCTATTACAAGCAGCGTGAGCAGCCCGCCGAGCAACTCGGTGCGAGTTACCACGAGCGCGGTCGCCAGCGCGTTGAACTCCTGGGGCAGGCTCGTGGTCACCAGGGCAGTCGCCAGCGCGTCAGAATTCTGCAGCGAGTTCAGCCGGTCGCCTAGCTGACTGCCGAAAGCGGCGATGCCGGTGCCGCCGAGGTGGCCAAACTGTGGCCTGGCCAGCCAGGCGGCGGACCGGATCGCGAACCGCCTGCCGGCCGCGGCTTGGCTTGTCACCAGCGGACCAGCCGTTTCGAGGCCGCTGGGCAGGTGCACGGGCGCCGGACCCATCGGGTTGAGCAGCCAGTACCGGCTGGTCGGCCGCAACGGCGTGAATATACCGGTGATCCGCACCCGGACCAGCGCGCCGGAAACCGTATCGCGCATGACCAGCCGATAGCCCACGGTCAGGTGGAGCGCTCGCGCCGCCGTCTGCGGCAGACAGGCGGCAGCGAACCGTCCCTCGACCGCGCTGGCGAAGACATCGCACGTTCCGGTGATCAGCCGCACGTTCCCGGCCAGGTCGGGCAGTGAGATCATCTGAGTCTCAAGCCTGCTGGCGTGCCGGTCGTGACTACCCAGCCGCAGGATGCCCGACTGCAGGCTCACGCCGATCGTGGCCGACAGCCGGGTGAGATCACCGGGCGAGCGCGGTCCCCGCACCGCGCGGGCCACCAGATCGCTGGCCTGCTGAACGGTAGCCGCTGTCACCGGCCCGGCGATGACGATCTGGGAGCCGGGGTTGCGGGCAAGCTCGGAGCGAACCGAGACCACCGCCACGGCGCTCAGGAAAGCCGCCGCGGCCGCGGTGAACGCGGACGTGATCACCGCCGTCAGGGCGACGGCGGAAATAGCGCTGCGATGCGTGATGACATGCCTCAGCGCCCGGGGCGGCAGTCGCATTGTCCGGCCCCTTTCGGCGCGCCGCTATTGGGCCATAGTTACTGAGGTAAAAAGGAGAGACAAGAGATGATTTATTATAGATACGTGTTTGTGATGCCACGGTTACTTGATACCTACCGCCTACCGCTAGCTGAGCTCCCGCCTGGCTAGCAATTCGACATTTATCGCCGAGATCTCCGCCAGCACGGCCTCTACCTGCTGGCCGTGCCGTAGGTACGCGTCGACGACGGAGGTCAGAACGGACGGCACGTACCGCATCCCACGGCCACGCCTGGTCGTGAGAAAGGTATACGGCCCATGGGGTTCGGCCGTGGCGCACCGGCAACCAGCCTTGCCGCATTTGCGGGTCTGCTCGACCACCGACCCGAGCAGCACGTGCTCTACGTCGCCAAGACGCTCTACCAGCCCATGCCGCCTCGCCAGCAGGTCCACCGTCGACAGCTTCATGATGCTTGACTTATGTGGGAGCACCACATAAGACTAGCCTTGACAGTCAAACGGACACAATGGATCGTTCTGGTCATAGCTACCTCGAGACACCGTGAAGGTAGGTGCGGGCCGCCTTTCCCGACACACTTCGCCACGGGTCATGGCCATGGCGCGCCGGAAGCGTTCTCCGAGAGGTATCGACTGTGACGAAGGAAGCGGCAGGCAAGCCACGGCATTATCGGTGTGTAGGTATCGGAGTCGGGCCAGCTAACCTTAGTCTGGCCTCTCTTATGCACAGTCATCCTGAGCTTACCAACCTTTTTCTTGACAAGAAAAAGAGCTTTGGTTGGCATGATGGCCAGCGAATACCTGGATCGACGATCCAGGTATCCATGCTCAAGGATTTAGTCAGCCTCTCGCAGCCGACCAACGCATACTCGTTTCTCGCCTACCTGACCGAGCTTGGTCGCATCTACCATTTCCTCAATGCGCAATTCGATGCCGTGCCGAGGGAAGAATTCCGCAACTACATGGAGTGGGCCTGCCGGAAGAACGAGAACATCGTCTTCGGCCAGGAGGTCCTCGCCGTCGGCTACACGAACGTCTTTCAGGTCACCACCGACTCGATGACGGTTACCGCGGACAACATCGCGGTCGGCGTCGGCGTGCAGCCCGCCGTGCCGCTGTCCGCCCAGCCTCACCTCGGCACCCGGCAGTTCCATGTCAGCGAGTTCATGACCAAGGCCAAGGGCTTGCGCGGCCTGCGGGTCGGCGTGGTCGGCGGCGGCCAGTCCGGCGCTGAGGCGTTCCTTGACCTCGTCTCGCGGGCCGACGACGACTTACCACGGCGAGTCGTCTGGATATCGCGCAGACCCAACTATCTTCCGCTCGATGACTCACCCTTCACCAATGACTACTATTCGCCGAGCTACTCTGACTACTTCGCCGCGCTGGCTCCGGCCACCAGGCAGGCGCTTAACGCACGCCACATCCTGACCAGCGACGGCATATCAGAAGCCACGCTCCGGCAGATCTACCAGCGCATCTATACCCGGCGCTTCATCGACGGCTATGCGGACCTGGTCGCGCTCTACCCCAATAGGACGGTTATCGACCTCTGCGGCGATCCCGCCACGGTGTGGAAACTTGGCCTCGCCCACAACGAGCACAACTCGGCCAGGGAAGTTGTCGAGCTTGACGTGGTGATCTGGGCGACCGGCTACCGGCCGAGTCCGCTGACCTTCCTTGCGCCGATCGAGTCCAGGCTCGAGCGAGAAGGCGACGAATACAAAATCGATGACAGCTTCGCGGTCGTATGGGACGGCCCGACCGAGAACAACATCTTCCTGCAGAACGCCGCGCGCGGTCAGCGCGGTCTCGCCGACCCAAACCTCAGCCTCAACGCCTGGCGCAGCCAGCGGATACTCGACCGGTTGCGCGGTGTCCGCACCGAGCACCAACTTGAGTCGTTCATCGAGTGGATGTCCAAGCCGACGAACGGAGATCTCCAGGGCGGTCGCCGATGACCAGCCGTCAGATCTCAATCGTTGGAGCTGGGATCGTCGGGTGCCTGATCGCGCGGCAGGTGAGCGAGGCCGACCCCGATGCCGTGATCACCGTGTTCGACCGCGATCTGGTGGGGTCGGGCGTGAGCCGTCGGTCGGCGGGCCTATTCCTCGCCAGAGGCGCGACGCCGCGAACCAGGCATATGTCAGCCGACAGCCACGCCTACTACGCGGCGCTGAAGGCTAGTCACCCGCACCTGCCGTTGTTCCCGCTCGACGCCGTCGTGGTCACCGACGGCATGACCGATCCGGCGACGGTCGGCTACCTGCCCGATCTGGCCGCGCCCGAGGAGGTAACGCACGACTGGTCAGGCAGCGTGCCCAACCACCGTCGGGCTTGGCGAATCGGCAACTGCCACTACGCCGACGTCTACGCGGTCACCCAGGCTATCGCCGAACTGGCCCGGCCACGGGTCCGCTTCGCCGAGGGAGTCGCGGTCACCGGCCTGACCCTGCGCCGGGACGGGGTCACCGTGCGGTGCAGTACGGGCGAGAGCCTGACAGCCGACCAGGTCGTGCTCGCACCGGGTCCCTGGCTGGCGGCACCAGCCTGGCGCGATCTGATCAGTCCCCTCGGCCTGCGGGTCAAGAAGATCGTCGCGATGCACATCGAGCGGCGGCCCGAACCGGGCGACGTGGTGACGCTCTTCGACTGCGACGACGCGTTCATCCTGCCGGTGCGGCATCGCGGGCACTGGCTGTTCAGCTACGCGTGCACCGAGTGGGACGTCGACCCAGACCGGGCGACCAGCGGGCTTTCCGCCGCGAACCTCGAAGAAGCCCGCGCCTGCCTGCGCCGCTACTCGCCCTCCCTGGCCGAAGCTTGCACGTCGGGCCGGGTGTGCGCCGACGCCTATAGCCAATCCAGGGAACCCGTCGTCCAGGTCATCGAAGGCACCGAAAGCCGAATCGTCTTCGCGGGCGGCGCGAACGGTTCGGGCTACCGGTTCGCCCCGGCCATAGCGCGGCAAGCAGTCGACCTCTTGAGCGAAGGAGCTGCGGATGATCATCACTACGTATGACCCGGAACACCTGCACCGCTCGTTCGGCATCGATCTCGGCGACGTCGACCTGGGGCCGGTTGAAGCCTTGGGCGTCAGCGCGAACTTTGCCCGGGTGCCTCCCGGCCGGCACTCCGACCCGCATCAGCACGACGAGACCGAGACGTTCGTGATCTTCTCCGGCCAAGGCGACATCGTCGTCGAAGGCAAGCGGACGCCGATCACAACGCCAATGGTGGTGCAGTTCGAACCGTTCGAGTCGCACTACCTGGACAACACCGGCGACACCGACATCTTCTTCACCACGTTCTACTGGCGGGACTCACCCCGCGCGGCGAAGAAGGCACCCCGAACCGACCGGCGCCGGTTCGGCGACCGGCCCGTCTTCGTGTTCTCCACGCCGCCCACGCCGAACGGCGGACTGCACATCGGTCACCTCTGCGGCCCTTATCTCGGCACCGACGCCTTCGTCCGGTTCCAGCGGATGAACGGTGCCAACGTGTACCACCTGGCCGCCACCGACGACTTCCAGAGCTATGTCGCCGAGTGCGCCCGACGCGAAGGCCGCTCCCCAGCCGAGGTCGCCGAGTTCTACGCGACGGAGATCTCCGAGGCACTCGCGGCCATGGACATCCACCCCGACCAGGTCATCCACACCAGTCGCGAACCTGGATATCCGCAGGCACTGCAAGCGTTCTTCGCCCGACTGGTCGACTCGGGCATAGTCACAAAGGCCGAAGGCGCGGCGCTCTTCGACGGCGACACCGGTCAGTACCTCTACGAGCCCTACGTCGGTGGCGGCTGCCCGGGCTGCGGCAACGAGACCGGCGGCAACATCTGCGAGATCTGCGGCGAGCCGAACTTCTGTGTCGACCTGGTCGACCCCCAGCCCACCATCGGCACGGCCACCCCGCGCCAAGGGACTATCGTGAGGTACACGCTGCCGCTGCACGAGCTGCGGGTCGATCTGCTTGAACACCACGCCGTCGGCCGCGCCCCGGCCAAGGTCAAGCGAGCTGGCGAACCGGTTGCTCCAGCAGAGACCGGCTCGACGTGGCGCTCACCCACCCTTCGGACTGGGGCGTCCGGCCAACCCAGGGCGACGTGCCCGGTCAGGTCATCTGGGTCTGGATCGAGCTGGCGTTCGGCTTCATCTACGGGATCGAAGCGCTCGGCCGCAAGCTTGGCACGGGCTGGAGTGCGAGCGCGCCGGAGGACGACTGGAAGATCGTCCATTTCCTTGGCTACGACAACACGTTCTACCACTCGATCTTCAGCCCAGCCCTGTACAAGATCGCCAGCCCAGGCTGGACCCCCGACATCGACTACAACGTCAACGAGTTCTACCTGCTCGACGGCGACAAGTTCTCGACCAGCCGCAGGCACGTGATCTGGGGCAAGGACATTCTCACGCCGGACAACGTGGACGCGATCCGCTTCTACCTGTCGCTGACCCGCCCAGAAACCCGCCGCACCAACTTCACGATCGAGGGCTACGAGGCGGTAGTCGAGGAAAATCCTCGTCGGCGGCTGGCAACGCTGGCTGGACGACCTCGGCATCCGGCTGGAACAGAACTACGGCGGCATCGTCCCCGACGCCGGCATTTGGACGCCCGAACACACCGCATTTCTTGCCAGTTTGGAAAATTGGCTCGGGGTTATGACGTCGAGCCTTGGCCAGGACGGCTTCTCGCTGAATCGAGCAGCCCAGGCACTGGATGGTCTGGTCGGCGACACGCTGAGGTTCTCCGCGCTCGAACGCCCGACGGCCAACATCGCCGAGTGGAAGGACTGCTCCAGGACGGCGATCGCGCTCGAACTGGCCGCGGCGAAATTGCTCGCGCACTGCGCCACGCCGGTCATGCCGAGGTTCGGGGGCAAGCTGGCCGCCGCGCTCGGCATCAGCGCGCCCGACCGGTGGCCTGACCTGGTGACGCTGGTATCGCCCGGAACCCAGGTGGACCTGGCCGGGCAAATCTTCTTCGCGGAGCCCGGCTGACGGCGACACCGAGTTGCTGCAGTGGCTATCCGGCGTGGTCGCGGAGGCGCTGCAGCTACCGGGTGCGGTCGATCCGCAGTCAACGCTGGTAACGCTCGGCAGCACGTCTATGCAGGCGATCGCCTTGCAGTACCAGATCCTGCAGCGCACTGGCACCGACCTGGCCATCGATGACCTGCTCGGGATGCTCACCGTCGCCGAAATCGCGGAATTGATCGCCAAGAATGCCCCAGCTCTGGACACGGCCCCAAAGGAGGCGGCGCAGGAGGATGAGGTGATTGTGTGAACCACCTCGACGTCTTGCACGAGATCAGCCAGCGCGGCCTCAGCCTGACCGTGGCTGGTGCTGACCTGAAGCTGGCTGGGCCCAAGCAGCGGGTCGACGCCGAGCTTGTGAGCCGGATCAAGGCGGTTAAGCCTGAGCTGATCGAGTACCTAACCGCCGCTTCGGCCGCCCGGCAAAACGGTTTCGGCCTCACGCTCCTGCAGCGCGGCTACCTGATCGGCCGGGGCGAGTCGGTGGAAATGGGCAACGTAGCCAGCCACATCTACCACGAGGTCGACGGGTGCTGGGATGTCGACCGGCTGGAGTCAGCGTTGCGCATGGTGGTGGCCCGGCACAGCATGCTGCGCACCTGCTTCACCGAAGACGGCGAGCAGGTCACCGAGCCTGAGGTCGACGTCAGGATCTCCCGGCTCGACCTTCGCGGCCTGAGCGAGCCCGAGCAGCAGGCCATGCTAGGCGAACTACGGCGCGAACGCTCGCACCGGATGCTGCCGATCGATCAGGCCCCGATGATCGTCGTTGAGGTCACCCACCTGGCTAATGGCCTGATGCGGCTGCACGTGAGCACCGACGGCCTGGTGCTCGACGGCATCAGCATGTTCATGTTCTTCATCGACTGGCATCGCTGCTACCAGACCGGACAAGCGCCGGCTGGCGACGACGTGCCGTTCGCGGACTACGTGGCCGCGCTGGAGGCGGCGCGGGACCAGCCGCAGACCCGGCGCTCCCGGGACTACTGGCTGGACCGACTGGACGACCTGCCGCCGCATCCTGGCTTGCCGCTGGCAGCGAACCCGGCGTCGATCGCCGAGCCCAGGTTCACCCAGTGCGTGGCCAGTCTCGGCCCGGAGCAGTGGGACCAGCTCAAGGCCAGGGCAGCGGCCGCCGGGCTGACCCCGACCGTGGTGCTCCTCGCCGCCTACGCCGAGACGCTGGCCCGGTGGGGTGCTGGTAGCCGGTTCACGCTGACGACCACGATCGCCAACCGGCCGCCGATCCACCCGAACATCGCCGGAGCGCTCGGCAACTTCTCGGAGACCTTGCTGGTCGAGGTCGGTATCGACCGACGGCAGGGCTTCGCCGAGCGAGCGCAGACGCTGCAGGCGCGGATGCGCCGTGATCTGGATCATCGGCATTTCTCTGGCATCGAGGTGCTGCGGGAACTGGGTCGGCGCGATATTGGTGTTCCAGCCGGGGGTTCCGGGGGGTCGCCCCCCGGGCCAGCACCGCCCGGATGCCGTTCACTTTCAACAGCACGATCGGGTACGTGCGCGAGGACGTGGACGGGTCCGCCGTTGACTTGTTCGGGCCGGAGATCTACACGTCGAGCCAGACGCCGCAGGTGTGGCTCAACGCGTTCGCTTTCACTTACCACGGCGGTGTGGTCATTCAGGTCGATGCCGTGGACGGGCTGTTCCCGGAGGGGATGATCGCTTCGATGGTGGGCGGCTACGCCGAACTGCTGACGAGCTTGTGCGCTGAGGAGACCTGGTCGGCGCAGACGTTCGATCTGTTGCCGGCCGAGCAGCGCGAGCGCCGGGCCGCTGTCAACGACACCGCGACCGAGCCGGACGGCAGGTGCGTCTATGAGGCATTCCTCGCTCGGGCGGCGCAGAGCCCGGACGCCGAGGCGGTGCTCACGACGTCGGGTTCGCTGACCTATGGCGAACTCGCGGCCCAGGCGACCGCCGCCGCCGCTTGGCTGGCCGAGCGCGCCGTCGGCCGGGACGAACTCGTCGGCTTGGTCATGCGCCGCGGTCCCGAGCAGGTCGTCGGCATTCTGGCGACGGTGCTGGCCGGAGGCGCCTACCTGCCGGTTGACGTCGGACTCCCGGCCGAGCGGATCGGCTACATGCTGCGCGACGGCCGGGTCCGGCTGGTGCTGTCCAACGTCGGCTGGCAAGGAGAAGGCATCCAGACGCTCGACCTCACCGGCCCGCCGGGCGTCGCTGACGACCAGACGCCGACCGGCGCCACTCCCGATGACCTCGCGTACGTGCTGTACACCTCGGGGACGACCGGCGAGCCAAAGGGTGTGATGATCAGTCACCGCAGCGTGGTCAACGTGGTGAGTGACTGCAACCGCCGGTTCGGGGTCGGGCCTGCTGACCGGTTCATCGCGGTGAGCGCGTTCAACTTCGACCTGTCGGTGTACGACGTGTTCGGGGCGTTGTCGGCTGGTGCCGCGATCGTGCTGCCGGACGCGGACAAAGCCGCCGATCCGGAGCACTGGCTCGACCTGTGCGACCGGTTCGGCGTGACGATCTGGAACTCGGTTCCGGCCATCGCCAGCCTCATGGCCGAGCACCTGGCGAGCGAGAGCTCGACAGAGGCCAGCGAGGCCGACCCGCGCCTGGAGTCGCTGCGGCTGGTGATGATGAGCGGAGACCGGATACCTCCGGCGCTGCCGGCCGCGTTGTGGCGGATCAAGCCGGACCTCACGCTGGTGTCGCTCGGCGGGCCCACCGAGACCACGATCTGGAACATCTCGCACCCGATCGCCCGGGACCGCAGTGAGCTTGTGCCGGTCCCCTACGGCCGTCCCAACGCGAACAACCGGGCGTACATACTCGACGCCGACGGTCTCGACGCCCCCGACTGGGTGACCGGCGAGATCTGCGCCGCGGGGGTCGGCCTGGCCCGTGGGTACTGGGCCGACGAGGAACGGACCGCCGAGCGGTTCTGGTTCGACGAGACCCGCGGGATGCGGCTGTACCGCACCGGTGACCTGGGCCGGTACCTGCCCGACGGCAGCATCGACATCGCCGGACGCAGCGACTTCCAGATCAAGATCAACGGCTACCGGATCGAGGCCGGCGAGGTCGAGAGCAAGCTGGCCTCGATCGGCGCGGTCAAGCAGGCCGCCGTGGTGCGGCAGGCAGGCAGCGGTGCCAGCCCGGGGGGACTACCGCCCGGAGCCCCCCGGGGGACCGCCTGGTCGCGCACCTGGTCCCGGCCGGTGACGCCCGGCCGAGCGAGGACGAAATCAGGATCGCGCTGCGCGAGCACCTGCCCGACTACATGACCCCGTCGAGCGTGATCTGGCACGACAGCCTGCCGCTCACGCGAAATGGCAAGGTCGACCGCGGCAAGCTGATCACGTTCAAGCCGGCGATTGCGCCCGAGCGAGCCAGCACTGGCGAGCACCCCGAGATCGAAGTCAAGTTGATCGAACTGTGGGCGTCGGTGCTCAAATTGCCAGCCGCCTCGATCGGACCGGCCAGTGACTTCTACGAACTCGGCGGTGATTCGCTGGCCGGCGCGCGGGTCTTTACGGGCATCCGCAAACGGTTTGGCGTCACGATCACGCTCGATCGCCTCTACGAGCTTCGGCTGCTGCACGCGATGGCCGACGCCGTGGCGGGTGAGTCATGACCAGGTCCGTGATCGACCGGATCGTGTCCGGGCCGCCGCAGCCTGGTCACACCCTCACGATGGCGACGTTGGGGGGCGTTAGCTCGGTGCCGTTAACCGAGGTTTACGCGCGAGCTGAACGGCTCGCCGTCGCACTGGCAGCAGAAGGCATCGAGAGGGGCGACCGGATCGGCATCCTCGCGACGAACCGGATCGAGTGGGTGCTGCTCGACCTTGCCGCGCTCAGGCTGGGCGCGGTGACCGCGGGTTTTGAGCCGGCGAAGTTCGAATCTGGTTCGGAGTTGGTGTCGCGCTACGGGCTCACGACGCTTTTCGCTGATGTGCCCGCGCAGCGTGGCAACACCCGCCCCGTGGCCGATGTCGCCGCGCTGATCGCCGGCGCCGACCCGGAGGTGACGCTGCCGCGCATCGAGTACGGAACGCGGGACGTCACCACGATCAAGTTCACCTCAGGGAGCACCGGGATCCCGAAGGGGCTGGGCGCGACCGTCGGCAGCATCGACTCCTCGATCAACGCCGTCCAGGAGATGTTCGAGCACAGCGCCGGCGACAACGTCTTCGTGTTCTTGCCGCTGTCGTTGCTGCAGCAGCGGTACTGGGTGTACTCGGCGCTGGCGTTCGGGCATGACATCACGATCAGCACTTATGAGGCCGGGTTCGCGATGATGCGGCGGATCGAGCCGACCGTGGTGATGGGCGTCCCCGCGTTTTACGAGACCGCCAAGAAACACATCGAAGCAAGAGCTAGCGGTGCCGACGATATCTTCTCGGCCAGCCAGAACCTTTTTGGCAACAAAATCAGATACCTGTGGACCGGCTCCGCTCCGGCCCGGCCGTCAGTGCTGCAATTTTTCAGCCAACTGGGCATGCCGATCTACGAGGGCTACGGGCTCAACGAGACCTGCATAGTGACTAAGAACCACCCAGGCGCGCACCGCGAGGGCAGCGTCGGGCAAGTGCTGGCCGGCAAGAAGGTGCTGATCGACGGCGACGGAGTGATCAGCATCGCCAGCGAGCACCCGGTGAACTGGCGCTACGAGTACGCCGAGCCCGGTGAGTCCGAGCGGGTGTTCGCGCCGGACGGCACCGTGCGGACCGGCGACCTCGGCTACCTCGATGAGGACGGCTTCCTCTACATCAAGGGGCGAGCCGACGACGTGATCGTGCTCGACAACGGCAAGAAGGTGATCGTCCGGCCGCTTGAGGAGTTCCTGAAGGCCAGCAAGGCGATCGCCGACGCGGTGATCTTCTGCCCGACTCAGACGCATCTGGTCGCGGTGGTGTCGCCGGCGCAGGACCCGCCGGATGCCGACGCGATCTGGGCGCGGCTGGCCGACTGCAACGCCTCGTTCGGCCGCGATGAGCAGATAAAAGATCTGGTGATCGCGCCCGAGCCGTTCAGCATCAGCAATGGCTTGCTTACTTCGCAGTTCAAGCCGCGCAGAAAAAGGATAATGCAGGCGTACGCCAGCCAGATCAACGGCTCCGCGGAGGCGCGATGACGGCTCGCAATGAAGTGGCGGCGGTACCGAGCCTGGCCAGCCGCCCTCGCGGCGTGCTGTCAAACCCGGACTTCACCAAGTTGTTCATCGGCGAGACGATCTCGCAGATCGGCAGCCAGGTCACCCAGTTCACGATGCCGTTGGTCGCGATTATCACGCTGAACGCGACCGCGTTCCAGGTCGGCGTGCTCAACGCGCTGAAGTTCGTGCCGGTGATCGTCGTCGCGCTGTTCGCCGGCGTCTGGCTGGACCGTCGGCAGCGCCGGCCGATCATGATCGCGTGCGCGCTTGGCAACGTGCTGCTGATCGGCCTGGTGCCGATTTCTTCGGTCGCCGGGTTCCTTTCGATCGGGCTGCTCTACGTGGTGATCGCGCTCACCGGGTCGCTGACCGTGATCTTCGACGTCGGGGCGCTGTCGTACGTGCCGTCGCTCGTCGACCGGGAGCAGCTATCCGACGGCAACAGCAAGCTGCAGGCCAGCGGTTACTTCGCGGGCGTGGCGGGTCCTGGCGTGGCCGGGCTCATCGTCGGGCTGATCACCGCTCCGATCACCTTGTCGATCGACGCCGTCTCGTACCTGTTCTCCGCGGCTGGGCTGCTGGCCATCGTCAAGCGCGAACCGGTTCCCGATGAGCCAGCCAGCAAGCCGTCGATCCGGCAGTCCCTCGCCGAGGGGCTCCGCGCCGTCTACGGCACAAAGCTGCTGCGGATCCTGCTCGCCCAGTCGGCCACGCTCAACGTGGGGTTCGGCGCGGTCTCCACGATCTTCACGATCTACGCCGTGCGGACGCTCGGGTTCAGCCCGGACAAGCTCGGGCTGGCGCTCGGCTCGCTCGCGGCGGGCGCGTTGTTCGGATCGCTGCTCGCCGCCCGGGTGCAGCGCCTGCTCGGGCTTCCGGCCACGCTGACGCTGGCGATCATCGGTGTCTGCGCGTCGCCGCTGTTGCTGCTGGTCCCGCGCAACGCGGACGTGATCTCGCTGCTGCTGGCAATGGCGGCCTGGCTCGGGCACGGGTTCGGCATCGGCATGTGGAACGTGAACACGATCACGCTTCGCCAGGTCCTGACCCCGATGCGGCTGCTCGCGCGGATGAACGCGACGTACCGGATGGTGCTGTTCGGCGCGCTGCCGGTCGGCGCGATGGTAGCCGGGCTGCTCGGCGATGCCGTGGGGTACTGGCGCGCCATGCTGATCTCGGTGCTCGCGCTCACCACTCCGATGGCCTGGCTGACGTTCTCACCAGTCTTCCGCCTCTCCGAACTGCCCGCCGGGCCGAACAGCGACAGCCGGACGGAGTCAAGGAGTGATAGCTGACATGAACGCGCCGCTCACCTTTGGCCAGCAGCAACTGTGGTTCATCGACGAATTCCACCACGGCTTGCCCGCGCACAACGTGCCGCATCAGATCCGGCTCATCGGACCGCTCGACGTGGCGGCGTTGCGCCGGGCAATCGACGCGGTTGTGGCCCGGCACCCGGCGCTGCGTACCCGGCTGCCGGCCGGGGAAGACGGAATGCCGGTCCAGGTCGTTGACTCACCAGCGCCGGTCCGGCTGGAGCAGGTCGATCTGGCTAGTGACCGGCTCAGTGAGTTCGCGATCGAGCAGGCGCGGCGGCCGTTCAGCGTCGCGAAGGCGTGGCCGGTCCGGGCGAGCCTGGTCCGCACCGGTGAGGAAGAGCACGTGCTGGTGCTTGTCGTGCACCAGCTAGCGTTCGACGAGGCGTCGTTCGGCGTCCTGTTCACCGACCTCGCAGCGCTCTACCAGGCGGAGGTCGCCGCTTGCACCGCAGCCTTGGCCGAGCTACCGCTCACGTTCGCTGACTACGCAGCCGCCGAGCGCCAGCGGTTGACTGGCCCGTCGCTGGAGCGGCTGGAAGATTACTGGACCGGGGTGCTGGCTGACCTAACCGCGTCGCGGTTTCCGACCGACCGGGGCCGGCCGTTGCTTGCCGACCACGACGGGGCGGCTGAAGGCCTGACGATCGGCCGGGACGTCCTGGACGGCCTGCGCGCCGTCAGCGACCGGGTCGGCGGATCGCTAGAGGTGACGTTGCTGGCAGCGGTGCACGCGCTGCTTTACCGGTATACCGGACAGACCGACCTGGTGGTCGGCACGGCGTCGGCCAACCGCGACGACCCCCAGTTCGCCTCGTTGATCGGATACGTGGAGAACCTCCTGCCGATTCGCGCCGACCTCGCTGGCGACCCGTCGTTCGGTGAACTGCTCGATCAGGTCAAGGCGGCGGTGGACGGCGCGGTCGCGCATCAGGACTTGCCGTTCGCCAAGATCGTGGACGCTCTAGCGGTCGAACGGGACACCGGCCGGTTTCCCATCTTCCAGACCTGGCTGCGGTGCCATGGGCCGGCCGCCGACGTCACGGCGGCCGGCGTCACGTTCCGGCCCGAGCCGGTGCCGTTGCTGGCCAGCCGGTACGACATCGGCTTCGACGCCCGGCCCGGCGACGACGGCCTGCGGATCGAGGTGACCTATCCCCCGGCGTTGTTCGACGCTGGCACCGTGCGGCGACTGCTCGGCCACCTCGAGGTGCTGCTCGGCGGCGTTGTCGCCAACCCGTCGAGCCGGATATCGGTGCTGCCCGTGCTGACCGAAGCGGAATGGCACCGCGAGGTCGTCGAGTGGAACGACACGGCGCGCGCGTTCCCGCAGATCTGCATCCACGAGGGCTTCGAGCGCCAGGCCGAAGCCGCGCCGGATGCTATCGCGGCCGAGTACGAGACTGAGCAGATCAGGTACGCGGATCTGAACGGCCGCGCCGACGCGATCGCCAGTCAGCTACTCCAGGCCGGCGTAGGGCCGGAGACGCTGGTCGGGGTCTGCATGACCACGGGCATCAGCAGGCTCGCCGCGCTGCTCGGAATCTGGAAGGCGGGCGGCGGGTACGTGCCGCTAGATCCCGGACTGCCGGCCGAACGGCTCGGCTACATGATCACGGACACCGCCATGGCGCTGATCGTCGCCGACAAGCAAAGCGCTTCCGCGCTCCCGGACACCGCCGCCCAGGTGCTTACGCTGGACGAGTTCCCGAGTCCGTCCGGGCCGTCCGGCGCGCCGGACGGACCCAAGGCGACACCGTCCAACGTGGCCTACGTGATCTACACGTCGGGGTCGACCGGGCAGCCCAAGGGAGTCGTGATCGAGCACCAGCACGCGGTCAACTTCCTGCACGGCATGATCGAGGCGTGGCGCATCACCCCGGGTAGCGCGGTACTGCAGTTCGCCGCCTACACGTTCGACCCCTCGGTGATGGACATGTTCATGCCGCTGCTGGCGGGCGCCAAGGTCGTGCTCGCGCCGGCCGAGACGCTGCACTCGCCGCCCAGGCTGGCCGCGCTGATCCGTGATTCCAAGGTCACGTTCGCCTGCCTGCCGCCCGCCGTGCTCAGCCTGCTCGTCGGCGAGAAGTTCCCCGAGCTGCGGACGTTGCTCTCGGCGGGCGAGGAACTAACCAGCGAATTGCTCCGCTCGTGGCTAACGGACGGACTGGAAATCTACAACGGCTACGGCCCGACCGAGTGCGCGATCGGCTCGACGTACATGCGACTCGAGCCGACCACCAAGCTCCCGCCGCCGATCGGCAGGCCCAAGCCCAACTACCAGGCGTACGTGCTGGACGAGCACCTGAACCCGGTCCCGGTCGGGGTTACCGGTGAACTGCACATCGGCGGGGCCGGAGTCGGCCGAGGCTACCTCAACCGACCTGAGCTGACCAAGGAGCGGTTTATCGACGACCCGTTCCGGCCGGCTGGCCGTCTGTACAAGACCGGCGACCTGGTGCGCCGCCGCCTGGACGGCACGCTGGTGTTCGTCGGCCGGATCGACGACCAGGTCAAGATCAACGGCCTGCGGGTCGAGCTTGCCGAGATCGAGGCGGCGCTGATCAGCCACCCGAGCGTCAGCCAGGCCGTGGTCATCGTCGTCACGAATCAGGCCGGCAAGAAGCGGCTAGCCGGCTACCTGCGGCTTGAGTCAGGAAGCATCGGACCTGGTCACTCGCCGCAGATCGCCGCCTTGCGCGCGCACCTGGCGGGTACGCTGCCCGGCTACATGATCCCCAGTTACCTGATCACGCTCGACGAACTGCCGCTGACTACGAACAAGAAGATCGACAAGGCCGCGCTCCCAGCACCGGAATCGGTCATCGCGCACGCCGAACGGGTGCCGCCGCGAACGCTGATCGAAACCGTCCTCGTCGACCTCTATGCCACGATCCTCGGCGACGAGCAGATCGGCGCCACCGACAGCTTCTTCGACGTCGGCGGAAACTCCCTGCAGGCGCTGCAGCTGATCGCCCAGCTTTACGGCGCGCTCGCCGTCGACCTGGATGTCAGCGCCGTGTTCCTGGCCCCGACCGCCCAGCAACTGGCCGCCGTGCTGCGCGACAAGCACGGCTTCGACGACGCCGATCTGGACGAGGAGAGCCTGGAGGACCTGGTGAGGCAGGGCGACATGACTCCTGACAATGCTGACTGAGGCTCAGCGAGCCGCGCTGACGGCGCGGCTGCGCCGTACCCGCGCGGCCGCGGCGGAGGCGATCGGACGACGCGCCCCCGAGCTAGCCGAGATGCCGTTGTCGTTCGGGCAGGAGCAGCTTTGGTTCATCGACCGGTTCGCTCCTGGCCAGGGCATGTACAACATCCCGCTGGCGATCAGCCTGCGCGGCCAGCTCAAGTTCGCCGCGCTCACCGCCGCGGTCAGTGACTTGACCGCGCGGCACGAAACGCTGCGGACCAGGCTCGTGATCGGCGGCAACGGCGGCCCTGTCCAGGTCATCGACCCGCCCAGCCAGGTGCCCCTGCGGGTGATCGACCTATCCGATACCGGCGATCAACGAGCGGCCGGACTGCGCGACCTCATCGACACCGAGGCCGTGCGGTCGTTCGACCTGGCCGCCGGGCCGTTGCTGCGAGTCAGCCTGATCAAACTGGCCGACGATGATCATGTACTCCTGGTCGTCGTTCACCATGTGGTATTCGACGGCTGGTCAGCCGCCGTACTGGTGCGCGAGATCGCCGCGCTGTACCGGCAGCACGCGCTCGGCGAGCCGTCCGGGCTGGCCGAGCTTGTTGTCCAGTTCGCCGACTACGCGCTCTGGGAGCGGGACCGGCTGGACGGCGACTTGGCCGACGAGCTTGCCAGTTACTGGCGGGAGGCCCTGGAGGGGTTTGAGACGGTGGACTTCCCGACCGACCGGGCCCGGCCGCCGGTGGAGGACTTCGGGGGTGGGCTCGCGGTGCGGATGACCGATCATCGGCTGCTTGCCGACCTGCGCGAGCTCAGCCACAAGAACGAGACCACGTTGTTCGTGACGTTGATGGCCGGGCTGGTCGCGCTGCTGTACCGGTATACCGGCCAGACCGATCTGGTGGTCGGCACGGTCAGCGCGAACCGGCGCCGGCCAGAGGTCGCGCCGCTGATCGGCTTCCTGGTCAACACGCTGCCGATCCGCGCCGACGCCGCGGGCAACCCGCCGTTTTCCGCGCTTGTCAGCCGGGTCAGCCAGGCGACCACCAGCGCTTACGCGCATCAGGATCTGCCGTTCGGCACGATCGTAGACGTGCTGAAGGTGGGTCGGGACCCGGCCAGGACGCCGATCTTCCAGATCGCGCTGACGTGTGCCGAACGGGACACCAAGCCGATCGAGGCGGCCGGGGTACAATTCGCGCTCACCGACCTCGTGGCTGGCATCTACGCGGCGAAGTTTGACCTGAGCTTCCTCGCCGAAGCGCGGTCCGGCGGGCTGTGGTTCGAGTGCTCGTATAAGACGGCGTTGTTCGACCATGGAACCGTGCAGCGCCTGCTCGAGCACCTAGAGGTGCTGCTGAGCGGCGCTATCGCGAGTCCGGACGCCCGCCTTTCCGAATTGCCGGTGCTGACCAAGGCCGAACTGGCTCGGGAACTCATCGAGTGGAACGACACCGGCCGGCATTACCCGCAAGTCTGCGTGCACCAGGCGTTCGAGCGGCAGGCGCGCTGCACCCCGGACGTAATCGCGGCCACCTACGAGGCCGACCAGATGAGCTACGCCGAACTCAACTGCCGGGCGAACCACATCGCGAGGCAACTCACTGGTCTAGGCGTCGGCCCGGACGCCCTGGTCGGGATCTGCATGCCGGCGAGCCTGACCAGGCTCGCCGCCTTCCTGGGCATCTGGAAGGCCGGCGGCGGCTACGTGCCGCTTGATCCGACTTGGCCGCGCGAACGGCTCGGCTACATGATCGGTGACACCGGGATGACCGTGATCGTGTCCGACTCCGGCAGCGTAGGGAGTCTGCCGGAGACGACCGCGCGCCTGCTCGTGCTCGACGACACCAGTCGCGCCGACTCCTTGACGCCGGCGGCTGTTGAAGCCGGCCGCGCGAATCCCGACTCCGGCGTGACGCCAGGATGCGTCGCCTACGTGATCTACACCTCGGGCTCCACCGGCACGCCCAAGGGCGTGATGGTCGAGCACAGGCAAGCGGTCAACTTCCTGTACTCGCTGACCGAGACGTGGCAGATCGGCCCGGCCGACGCGGTGCTGCAGCTATCGGCGTTCACGTTCGACGTATCGATACTCGATACGTACCTGCCGCTGCTGTCCGGCGGGAGGGTCGTGCTCGCCTCGGCGGAGACACTGCACACGCCTCGACGGCTGGTCGCGCTGATGCGCGAGCGCGCGATCACCGTGGTTGCCACGACGCCGTCGATCCTGGCGCTGCTCGGCGACCCTGACCTGCCCGATCTCCGCGTCGTGGTGTGCGGCGGAGAGGAAATGCCGTCCGAACTGGCGAACCGGTGGCGCCGTCGGCCCGGACTGGCGTTCGTCAACGGCTACGGTCCGACCGAGACCACGGTCCTGTCCAACTTCGAAGTGCTGACCCCGCGGTCGCCGATGCCCCCGTCGTTCGGCCTGCCCTTGGCCAACTACCAGGTCTACGTGCTCGACGAGCATCTGAACCCGGTGCGGCCGGGAGTGATCGGGGAGGTCTGCATCGGCGGCGCGAGCGTGGCCCGCGGCTACCTGAACCAGCCCGCACTCACCGCGGACAGATTCATCGGCGACCCGTTCCGGCCTGGCTCGGGCCGGCTCTACAAGAGCGGTGACCTGTGCTACCGCCGGCCTGACGGCAGGATCGTGTTCGTCCGGCGGGCCGATCACCAAGTCAAACTCCGCAGCCTACGGATCGAACTCGGCGAGATCGAGGCGGCGCTGACCACCCACCCGGCCATCGAACGGGCGGTCGTCATCGTCACCACCGACCCCGCGGGCGACAAGGAACTCACCGGCTACCTGCGCGCCGCACCGGGGACGCAGCCGCCGGCGCTGGCCGAGGTTCGCGCCCACCTGCTGGGCGCGCTGCCCGGCTACATGGTCCCGGCGCACCTGATCTACCTGACCGAGTTTCCGCTCACCAACAACGGCAAGATCGACCGCCGGGCCTTGCCGGCCCCCGAAGACCCGACCGCTTCCGACGAGCCGGCCGACAATGCAGGTCCGCCAGCCACTGAGACCGAGCGCACGGTCAGCGAGCTGGTCGCCGCCGTGCTGCACCATCCCGGCATCGGCCCGACAGACAACTTCTTCGAGGTCGGCGGCAATTCCCTGCAGGTCATGCGCCTGATCGACGTGATCAGCGACCGCACCCAGGCAGCCCTGACCCCGGCGGCGGTCTTCCTCAACCCCACGCCGCGGGCCCTGGCCGCCCGGATCGACGAGGCTGTTGCGGCGCTCACCTCCGGCCCGGGCGGCGCTGCGGCTCACCCGGACCTCATCAAACTCTCGGGCAGCTCACAGCAGCCGCCGCTGGTGCTCATCCACGCGATCGGAGGGGCCGTCTTCGACTTCGCCAAGCTGGCCGAACTCACGGGCGGCTGCGATATCTACGGCCTGCAAGCGCCCGGGCTGGCCCGGCCGGGCGCGACCCCGTCGACGTTCGCCGACCTCGTGGACCAGTACACCAAGATCGTCAAAGACGCGTTCCCGCACGGTCCGTACCGGCTGGGCGGCTGGTCGATGGGCGGCGTCGTCGCCTACGAGATGGCTCGCGTGCTTGAGCAAGAGGGCGCCGACGTCGGCCTGCTGGTGCTGCTCGACGCCCCGTTCGCGATCCCGTGGGACCGCGCGATCAACGAAGACGCGCTGGCCGGCCAGTTCGTCGCCGACGCGACCCAGAGCCTGGGCTCCGGCGCCGCTCTCGCCGGAATCCTTCCTGATCCGGCCACTACGAAGGCGAACGACCAGCTCGCCTGGCTGGCCGCCCGGCTAGGCCAGGACGCTGACTCGCGCATCGGCGGGCCGAGAACGCTGCAAGCTCAGCTTGCCACCAGGTTCGAAGTATTCCGGGCGCACTCGATGATGATCGCCGGCTACCAGGTTGATCCGTCACCGGCCGCCAGGGCACCCACCCTCATCGTCAGCGCCAACGACTCCCCGAACGCGGAAACCAGAACGCAGTGGCCCCAGGTGCTCGCCGGCCCGGTGACCACGCTCGCCGTGGACGGCGATCACTACGCGTTCTTGCGCCCGCCGGTGGTAGCCCAGATCGCCGCCCAGATCGACGACCTGGTTGGCCAGCACGCCGACGCATGCTTACCGAGTCACAGCGCGCCGCGCTGACGGCCCGGCTGCGACAAGGCCGCGCCGCCGCACCGGCCCGCCTACCCCGGCGCGGAGCCGGACAGAACGAGAACCTGCCGCTGTCGTTCGCCCAGGAGCAACTGTGGTTCATCGACCAGTTCGCTCCCGGCCAGCCGACCTACAACATCCCGCAAGCGCTCAGGCTGACCGGCCCGGTCAAGACGACCGAGTTGGCCAGCGCGCTCAGCCTGCTGGTGAAGCGGCACGAGGCGCTGCGCACCCGGCTGGTGGTCGGCCCGCGTGGCCACCCAGTACAGGCGATCGACGAGCCCGCACCGGTGCGCCTAGGCGTCGTAGACCTGGCCGGGCTGGCACCAGCCGAGCGCCACGCCCGGCTGCGTGAGTTCCTCGACGCCGAGTCGGTCCGCCCGTTCAGCCTCGCCGACGGCCCGCTGCTGCGAGCCGACCTGATCACGCTGGGCCGCGATGATCATGTACTCCTGCTGATCTTTCACCATGTAATTTTCGACGGCTGGTCAGCCGGAGTCCTCGTCCGCGAACTAGCGGCCCTATACCGCCAAGAGGCGACCGGCACCCCAGCCCAACTACCTGACTTGCCCATCCAGTACGCCGACTACGCCCTGGCAGAGCGAGATGCGTCGGGGCGGTCGGGGCGCGATGTCGTATCTGCCCGGGGAGACGACCCCCCGGAACCCTCCGACGCTTCCACCTCGTCTGAAGATTACTGGCGTGAAGTGCTGGCGGGGGTACCGATCGTGCGGTTCCCGGCGGACCGGCCGCGTCCGGCTGTCGATGAATTCGCTGGCGGCCTGGCCTATCGCAAGACCGACCGCGAACTGCTGGTAGGGCTGTCTGAGCTGAGCGGGCGGCGAGGGTCGACGCTGTTCGTCACGCTGCTGGCTGGCCTGGCGGCGCTGCTGGTCCGGTATACCGGTCAGGACGACCTGGTGATCGGCACCGTGACGGCGAACCGCGGCCGGCCGGAACTCGCGCCGCTGATCGGCTTCCTGGTAAACACGCTGCCGATCCGAATCGACGCCTTTGGCGACCCGCCGTTCACCGACTTGATCGATCGGGCGCGGGAGGCCGTCGTCGGCGCGTTCGCGCACCAGGATCTGCCGTTCGCCCGGATCGTCGCCGCGGCGCAGGTACCGCGCGACCCGAGCCGGGGACCGCTGTTCCAGATCGCGCTGACCTACGCCGAGCGCGACTTCGCCCCGGTGCGAGCCGCCGACGTCGGCTTCGTGCTCACCGACATGATCACTGGCATCACGTCGGCGAAATTCGACCTGGACTTCACCATCGAATCCAGAAGCGACGGCCTGTGGATCGAGTGCTCTTACAAAACCGCTTTGTTCGATGCCGAAAAAGTGCGCGGGCTGCTCGTGCACTACGAGGTGCTGTTGCGCGGCATCCTCGCGAACCCGTCCGCGAGGATTTCGCGGTTGCCGCTGCTGACTCCGGCCGAGCTTGACGCCGAATTCGCCGTCTGGAACGAAACGGCGGCGTCGTATCCGCTGGTCTGCGTGCACGGCGGATTCGAGGCTCAGGCGCGGCGATCGCCATCGGCGATCGCCGCCGAGTTCGGTCGCGATCGCATCAGCTACGCCGAACTCAATGACCGCGCCAACGCGATCGCCGGCCGCCTGCTCGACCACGGCGTCGGGCCGGAATGCCTCGTCGGGGTCTGCATGGCCGCGAGCATTGCGCGTCTGGCGGCGCTGCTCGGGATCTGGAAGGCGGCCGGCGGCTACGTGCCACTCGATCCCGCGCTTCCAGCCGACCGGCTGGCCTACATGGTCACCGACACGGGCATGACCGTGATCTTGACCGATGCCCCATCCGCCTCGCAGGTGCCTTTCGTATCCGCCGTCACAGTTCTCATCGTCCCGGCCGAGTTTGCTACCCCGGCTAGGGCACAGAGCCCGTCCCCCAGCCGGGCTCGACCGGCGCCTGGGAACGTCGCGTACGTGATCTACACGTCCGGATCGACCGGGCGGCCTAAAGGCGTGGTGGTCGAGCACCGGCAGGCGGCGAACTTCCTCTACGGCATGATCGACCTCTGGCAGGTCGGCCCGTCAGACCGGGTGCTGCAGTTCGCGTCGCTGAACTTCGACGCTTCGGTGCAGGAGATGTTCATGCCGCTACTCGCAGGCGGCCGGGTCGTGCTCGCGCCGCCGGACACGCTGCACACCCCCGCCCGCCTGATCGCGCTGCTCCGGGACAGGGCCGTCACGTTCGCTGCGCTTACCCCGTCGGTGGTCAGCTTGCTCGGCGACGAACAGCTCCCCGACCTGCGGGTCCTGATGTGCGGCGGCGAGGAACTGCCGTCCGGCCTGGTCGCGAGCTGGCTGCGGCCGGGCCTGGCGTTCGCCAACGACTACGGCCCGACGGAGACGGCGGTCACCGCACTGTCTATGCGGCTGGCCGCGGACACGCCGCTGCCGCCGCCGATCGGACGGCCGTCACCCAACTACCAGGCGTACGTGCTCGACCGCCACCTCAATCCGGTCCCGCCCGGGGTCATCGGCGAACTGTACATCGGCGGCCTCGGTGTCGCCCGGGGCTACCTGCGCCGCCCAGCGCTCACCGGCGAGCGGTTCGTGCCCGATCCGTTCCAGCCGAACGGTCGCTTGTACAAGACCGGCGACCTCGGCTACCGCCGCCGTGACGGCAGCATTGTCTTCACCGGCCGGACCGACCATCAAGTCAAGCTCCGTGGACTGCGGATCGAGCTAGGGGAGATCGAGTCCGCGCTCGCCGCCTGTCCGGGTATCGCCCAGGCTGTCGTGACCGTGACGATCGACCCAGCGGGCGAGAAGGAACTCACCGGCTACCTGCGTCTCGATCCGGGTGCCGCGGCAGCCGATCCGGCTGCCATTCGCGCCCGGCTCGCAGCCAGCCTGCCCGGCTACATGATCCCGACCCACCTGGTGACCATGGCCGAGTTCCCGCTCAACGCCAGCGGCAAGATCGACCGCCCGGCGCTTGCCGACCCCGCCCGCGATGTCGAGCCGGTTGGGGCGGGCGGGCGGTCGGGGATGTCGGTTCCGGCCACGGCCACAGAACGCGTGCTCACTGAGATCTTCGCCGCCGTGCTGTCGGGCGCGCAGGTCGGCGCGACCGATGACTTCTTCGACTGCGGCGGCAACTCGCTGCAGATCATGCGCTTGATCGACCTCGTCGCCAAGCGCGCTCGCGCGGATCTGACTCCGGCCGCCGTCTTTCTGTACCCCACCCCGCGCAGGCTGGCGGCCCACATCGATGCGGCGGCGGCCGCGCCCGTCCCGGCCGCCTCCCCTGCCACCGACCTGATCCCGCTGACGCAAGACGCCGACCATGCGGCTTTGACCGGCGTCCCGGCGCTTGTGCTCATTCACCCGGTCGGCGGCACGGTTACCGACTACACCATGCTCGCCGCGGAGCTTTCGGCCACGTCCATAGTCCGCGGCCTGCAAGCACCTGGCCTAGCCAGCGCCGCCGCGGCGGCTACGACCCTGACCGCGCTGGTCGAGCACTACGCCGGCCTCATCACGGCGGCCCAGCCCGACGGTCCGTACCGGCTTGGCGGCTGGTCGATGGGCGGCGTCCTCGCCTACGAGATCACCCGCCTGCTCGAGCGAGACGGCGCCGCCGTCGACCGCCTGGTGCTGCTCGACCCGCCTTATGCTGTGCCGGTCGTCCGCAACCTGACCAGGGGCGAGGTCGCCGGGCACTTCCTGGCCGACGTCAACGCCAGCCTCGGACGCGATCACGCTGGCCGGCCCGAGCCGGCGACCGCCAGCCCGGCCGCTCAGCTACGCTGGCTGGCCGATCACCTGACCGCGGACAAGGATGAAGGTGATCCGGTCGCCGCCGGGAGTTTGGTCGCTGGGCTCAGCCGCCGGTTCGAAGTCTTCGCCCGCCACACCGAACTGCTGGGCGGCTACCGGCCGTCCGACAGTGGTGTGGTTCGCGCCCCTGCCTTGCTGGTCACGGCCAGCCGTTCGCTGAACGCGTCGGCCAGCGTGTGCTGGCGCAGGCACCTGTGTGGACCGGCCGAGACGCTGGTGCTCGACTGTGACCATTACGAGTTGTTGCGGCAGCCGCTCGTCAGTGCCGTCGCGACAGCCATCGGCACACTAGGAGGGGGGTGAGCAACTCCGATGACCAGTAGCCAGGCGCGGTCGCCGCTGCAGAACAGGGTGCTGCCGACCGGCGAGATCGTTGCTGTCCCCGCGCGCGGTCTGCTGATGGGCAATCGGGGCTGCATCCACAACGTGGACCGGGCGCTCGGCGTCACCCGGTGGCGCACCAAGATGTGGATCTCCTGCGTTCTGGACTGGGGCGGGCGCCAGCGCGACGTGATGCCGCCGGGACGCTGGACGGCGTTGTTCTTCCTCGACGAGGCGACAGCGCTGAGCGCCGGGCACCGGCCCTGCGGCTATTGCCGCCGGGCTGACCACCGGTGGTTCGGCGAATCCTGGCGGCAGGGCCACGGGCTGGCGGTGCGCCCCTACGCCTGGGAGATGGACATCCAGTTGCACACAGAGCGGGTCGACCGGCGGCGAACCAAGCTGACCCGCCCGGCACTGCTCGGCGACCTGCCCGACGGCGCGATGGTCAGTCACGATGGCCGGCCCGCCCTCGTCGCCGGCCAGACGCTGCGACCCTGGTCGCTCGGCGGGTACGGGCCGGCCATCAGCGTCCGTCAGGACACGAGCCTGACGCTGCTGACACCGCCGTCGATCGTGGCTGCCTTGGCGGCCGGCTACCGCCCATTCATCCACCCGACCGCCGGCCCGACCACCATGCGCTGCTTCCCTGGCTGCGAGTAAGTCGCGAGTATGCCTCAGACTCCGACGGGGAGGGTTTCCAGGTCGCCGAGCAGCAACTCGCGGTCGAATTCTTTGGAGATGTCGGTCGCGGCCGACCGCGCCAGTTCCGCCCAGCGGCGCGATTCATCGAAGTCGCCCGCCACAGCGCAGGCCCGCGCGAGCCCCTCGTAAGCGAACGCGAGGTCGAAGTCGCCGATACCCTCGCGCTGGCAGATTTCGAGCACCTTCTTAGCGTGGAACATCGCGGCCTCGGGCTGCTTGAGCACGCAGTAGACCCGAGAACACTGCCAGTCGCCGCGCGCCCGCCTCCGTTCCCGCTCCGGCCCGCCGATCTGCATCCAGTGGTAGGCAGAAGCGTGAGCAGCGTGGATCATCTGCGCGTCCTCGGTTTCGGTGCGATCCTCTTTCTCGAGTAGCGTCCAGACCTGGTTGAAGCACGCCGCCGCGATCTTCCGCTGGAGATCCGGCTCAAGGTCCAGCTGATCTTTGCGCTCAATCATGTCGTGCAATCCTTTCTCGTTCACCAAGTGGTCCAGGCTGTGCAACTGCATCTGCAGCCGCACCACCCGGCTCTCTAGCCGCTTGCGATGCGCCAGTAGCTCGGCAGTCAGCGCGTCAGCGTCGTCTTCGTACAGATCGAGCAGCCTGCGTACCTCGGCCACCGGCAACTCAAGATCGCGGAGCTTGCGGATCAGCCGGGCGGTGCCAAGCTGCTCGACGCGGTAGCGCCGGTAGCCGTTTCCCGCCTCGACGACGGCTGGGGTGAGCAGTCCAACCGCGTCGTAGTGCCGCAGTGCCTTCGCGGTCAGCCCCGTAGCGCGGGCGAACTGCCCGATGCTCAGCAACCGGTCCGCGTCAGTCATAGACCCGACCGTAGGCCTTGCTGTCACAGGAAGGTCAAGCTGACAGCCACCGAACCGCAAGCCGGTGCCGTGATCAGGAGTTCTAAACTGGCTGTCAGCTTCCCTGAGGCCAGAAAGGCGGCGTGTCCCTGCCACGTCAAGAGGATTTCGAGAAATTGCTGGCGTTCCGCGTCGCTCTGCGGCGTTTTCAGCGCTGGAGCGAAGACCAGGCGCAAGCCGCGGGTCTTACGCACGTGCAACACCAGTTGCTCATCGCAATCAAGGGCCACAAGGGACGAATGTCGCCAACGGTCGGTGATATCGCGGGTTATTTGCTGCTAAAGCCTCACAGCACCGTCGAACTAATCGACCGGGCCGAGGCCGCCGGTCTGGTGACGAGGATGTCCGATCCCGAGGATGGACGCCTGGTCAGGGTCAGCCTGACCGACCAGGGCGACAAGGCGTTGCAAAAGCTGACCCGAGCGCATCTGGACAGGCTGCATGACCTCGCCGCAGTGCTCGACGAGCTCGTGACGAGCGCTGACCGGGTTGGATAACTGCCCAAGCGCTCGGTGAAGCCGAGGGTGGGCTAGATCAGCTTGCCGTGCGACGCGAAGGCGGCGAGCACGAGCACGACGAACAGCACGGTGAACGCCGTCGCGACGAGCTTGAACAGGACTTCGACGACCGCCTTGATGAGCCTGCCGACGGCCGGCGCGAAGCCGATCGCCGCCACGATGAGCAGTAGTTGGAGTGACATCTCTCCTTCGCCTCCTTGCGTACCCCGGACCCAGGGGTCGGGGCTCGCCCAGCCTTGCGTTTCCCACAGTGCTGGCTGAGGCCGATGGTGACCACGCAGGTCAGACCACATGAAATCCACAGGATCAGCGCCTTGCGGCCGCCGCCGCGACGGTCGGCTCGCCGAACTTCCGACAACCGACGCATACCGGTCACTACAATCTCGTCTGTGCCGGAAAGCATCGCGGTCGACACAGTGATAAGTAGCTACCTGCGCCAGCCCGACGAGGTGTCCGCTGACGCGCTCGTTGCCTCGGGTGAGCCAGGCCTGCATCGGTTGCTCGACGTCTGGTACGGCCACACGGTCGAACCATTCGATAACCCGATAGCGGACGTCGCCGACCGCGAGGCGATTGACCGGTGGGCGTCAGCGATCGCGATCACCGCGGTGGCGGCGCCTTCCGCGTTCATCGACGCGATCTCCGGTGAGGACATGTCGACGATGCTGCTGGCCATTCTCGGTGACGTGGACGACCCCCGTGCTACCGCGATCCTCTGCGAACACGTCGATGACGAGGACTGGCTAGTCCGATGCAACGCGGTCACCTCGCTGCGCCGCCGCGACGACTCGGACGCCCGCGCAGGCATCGAGCTAGCGCTAGCCGATCCCAACCTGGTAGTGCGGAGCGCGGCGATCGACGCGATCAGCCACTGGGACCCGGCCCGGGCGATATCGCTCTACACCGACCTGCTCGATGCCGACGGCCAGACCCCGCTCCTCCGATCCCAAGTGGAGGCCGCCATCACCCTCCTCCGCGCCACGCCCGACAACAGCTAGGGGCCCACGACGCTGCGATAGCGGCAGCAAGGGTCCCACGCTGCGGCGGAAGCGCGGGTTAGATGAGCAAGTTGACTGAATCCTCGTCGTCCTCGGCCAGCAGTGCGTGCTCCACGAAGTACGCCAGCGACGCGTAGCCACGCCACACCCGCCGCCACTCCCGCTCGACGGCGGCGTCCCCGTTTACCCGGCGCACCTCATCCAGGTAGGCCACGATGATGTCGGCTGCCTGCTTGCTGTGACCGGCCGAGATGTTATCGATCGTGAGGTGTGCCTGCTCGTAACAGTCGTCGAACCCGTAGTGGTTCAGTTTCTGCACCTCGTGCAGCCGAAGTTCGCCCAGGCCGAACATCTCGATCGCCAGGTTGTAGCCCAGGATCTCGTTGTAGTACCTGTCGGGGAACAACGCCATGCAGAGTTGATGCAGGGAGAACCCGTACAGGGCGTCGGGCAGATCCCCCTGCTCCATGAACGCCTCGTCCCTGATGTGCGGCAGCAGCACGTCCATGCTGCGCAGCGCCCGGTGGATTAGCGTGATGTGGTTCTTGCGCAGGTCACCGTAGCCCATCTCGTCCGCGTAGATGGAGAACAGAGCGGCGTCGCCGCGCCGGTCGCAGCGGCCCAGGTTCGCTGTCCGGTGGATCCACGTCGCGTCCACCAGTGCCCCGAGCGCGTACGTCGTCTGCAGGAAAACGACCTCGTCGCGATCCGGAATCTCCTCCAACGGCTTGTACGGCGCTACCAGCTTGTCCCAGTAGACCCGCTCGGCCCGCTCGTACAAGGCCTCGGCACTGTAGTCGAAGTAGCTCGCGTCGGTGTAGCGGCCGCCGGCCCCGCAACTAAACAGAACCTCCGCCGCATCGAACACCCGCTCCGCCCGCCGCCCAGCCAGAGGCAGAGTGTTCGCAAAGTTCTCGATATTTACCAGACGGTGAAAAATTTGACGATCGCCGATCTCCCCCACCGAGGCAATCACCACATCGACTGGCCTACTAGCCCGGATCGACGCCGATCGAGCAGCGGCAGCGGCGTCGCCCACCGTGTTGGTGACGACCTCGATCGCCGGCCGGTCGCCGGCCTGCGCGGACGCCACCCATTCGGTGAAGACCGCCGCCTCGCGTTCGTTGAATATGCCATACATCGGTCCGCCGAACTTGATCGCCTTGATGAACGCTGAGAGTCCGTTGGGTGTCCGCCGCACTTGCTTAGACTCGCGGAACTCGGACAGGAACTCAGCCAGATCGAGGTCCGGGTTGGCGAACGTCTTGGCCAGGGGCTTATCACCCACCCGGACTTCTTCGTGATGTCGGCCGGCGAACGGCGCGTGCCTGGCGATCACGCCGGCGACCTTGGATTCCAGCGGCAGGTCGCGCTGCCAGGCGGCTAGTTCGGCGAGCATCGCGACGTGCTCGCGCTCAAGCTCGAGCGCGCAGCCGATGCCCGCGTGCAGCCGAGCCCGCTCGGCCGGCCCGGCTAGCTCGGTGTAGGCCGCCAGTACCTCGCGCAGGTCGGCCTCGGCCAGCATCGGTGTCAGGCCGAGCAGCAGGTCATCAACCCCGAGCGCGAGAGTGACGTAGTGCACACCCACCAGTTCGGGCAGGAAGTTCGCTGGCAGCCTGGACAGCGCGAGATAGAAGCTGCCGTGCAGCGCGGTCAGCGGCCTGGCCGCGGCCGCGTCGAGAAAATCCGCAGCGGCAATCTCGGGCAGGAACACGCCCTGTTGTTCGAGCCGATGTCGTCGCCGGTAGTGCACCGAACGTCGAGGATTGGCCTCGCCGCGCAGCGCGAAGTGATGTACGAACAGCCGGTTAACGATCACCGATGGCTGGGTGGCCGGCTGAGACAGCACGTCAAGCCAGCAGCCGGTGAGCAGCCCGAGCGGGGCGCGCTGTCGCAGCACAGCGCCACGTACGTCGGGGTCAATGCCGCCGAGAGACTCGATCACGGCCGCCAACTCGGCCCTGACGCTAGCGACATGGGCGGCGATTTCGACCGCGCTGGCGTGGGCGGCCAGCCCCGAGCGCGCCGGTGCCAGGAAGGCGTCGAGCAGCCGGCGAGAGGTCAGCCAGACGGCCTCGGACTCCTGGTCACCGAGCAAACGGCGAAACAGGGCGGCCGGCGGCTGAGACACGATCTCGTCGGCCTCGTCGCGGGCGGCCGCGCTGAACTCGAACGGCCGAACAGGCAGCGCCGCGATCGTGTCCGGTGGCTCGAACGAGGTGGCCATGGATTACTTCCTTCTCAGCAGGACGCCGATGCGCGAGCCGGGGACGCTGGCGGCGAGCATGCAGTACGCACCGGCTGGGATGTGTCCGAGCGCGACTCGGTCGACAAGGTTGATCAGCGGGTCGGCGGCGAAGCAGTGCCCGATTCGGGGGATATTGCCGAGGTAGAGCTGACCGGCGTCGAAGCCCGCCTGGCGTTCTTTCATCGCGACCAGCGGCGTGAACAGGTTCGCGTGCAGCAGCGCGGCGAGGTCGACGAGCTTCAGTCCCGGTTCGGCCAGCAGCCTGTCGTTGACGTCCTTGGCGAGGTCGGCGCTGATCTGGTTGGTCCACCCCAGTGACGCCGTCTCCTGCGCGGTCGCGCAGCCAAGCAGTTCGAAGGATGCTGTATTGGCCTGGGGGGGCGAACCTCGGGCGGCACCGCGGCCTGCTAGCCCGGGGGGACGACCCCCCGGACCCCCCGATGTCGGGGCGCCTACGGGCGCCGCCTTCCCTCCTCGCTCAGTCGCTGCGCTCCCTCCCTCGTCAGTCCAGGCGGCACCGCGCCCCGACGTGATGATGCAGCTTGCGGCGCCGTCGCTGTACAACGCGAACTGCGACATCCGGTCCGCGTCGGCGGCCACTTTGTCCGTGGTAATCACCAGCACCCGCTGGTACCTGCCGCTCACCACGAAGGCCCGGGCGATGTCGATCCCGGCCAGCAGGTTCACGCACCGGTTCAGGTTCACGCCGTAGGCTGGGACGTCGCGCAGGCCAGTGCCTTCTGCCACCTTCGCGACGAACTCGCCGTGCCCTTCGGCCGGACCTGGGATCCGGTTCGAGCAGAGCACGAGCGCGTCGATCGCCTCGGGTTCCAGGCCAGCCGACCGAAGCGACAGCAGGCCGGTCTCGACTGCCAGGTCTTCAAGCTCACGACCCGTGATCCTGATCGCGCCCCAGCCCCACAGTGCCGGCTGCGGCGACAGCTTGAACCTGCTGGCAAGCTCAGCCAGGTTCTCAATCTCGGTGTGGTCGGCTTCGTGCTCGCCTAGCACGTAGCTGGGACCGAGCAGATGCGTGTTCTCCATGGCCGCCTCTCCGCCGCTCAGATCAGCTCGACGTGCTGATCGGCCCGGACAACGTCGGCGAGAATGCCGATGATCGTGGCTGGCCGTCCCTCGAAATAGAAATGGCCGCCGTCGACCCAGCGCTGATCGACTGGCTGGGTGAACTCGTTGCCCCACGGCTCGACCTGCACCTGCCGCACGTGCGGGTCATCCCGGCCAACGACCACGGTCACCGGAATCGCGAGCGGCGGACCCGGCTCGTAGCGGTACCCGACCGCCATGTGGAAGTCGGCGATCACGCCCGGCAGCAGCAGATCGCGCATATCCTCATCGGCGATCACCTCGGCCGACAGCCCGCCGAAGAAGCCGATCGCCTCGGCGAAGTCCTTGCCAGTCAGCTTCGCGATGTTCTTCACCCGTTCCGACGGCAGCAACGACGGCGCCGAGCAGCCGGAGGCGACAAAGTGATGCGGCGCGACCCCGGCAGTTTCGAGTTTCCGGCACACCTCGAAGCCGATCAGCGCGCCGAGGCTATGCCCGAAGAGGTAGAACGGCCTGTTGTCCGCCTCGGCGGCCAACAGGATCGCGGCCGCCGCGCCGTCGATGAACTCAGCTATCGTCGGCGCTGGCTCGGTGGCGCGGTGCTCGCGACCAGGACGGCAGATCGCCACGAGCCCGGCGTTATCTGCCAGCCCGGTCTGCCAGTCGAGGAACGCGCGGGGGCTGCCGCCAGCGTGCGGGATGCAGTAGATCCGGGCGAGCGAAGGATCCACGCCCGGGCGGCTGACGAACCAGTCCGACGGGCCGCTCATGGGCTGATCCGGAATGTCTGAGTGCCGGTGCGGGAGGGATCGCCAGGGCGGAGGTGCAGTTCTCCCCGCTCTGGCAGCATCACTACGGCGGCGACCGTACGCTCGCGCCTGATGTCGCCGGTGTCGCCCACGCAGATCGCGGGCTGGGTGAGGAGTCCGAAGTGCTCTTCGACATCGAGGCCCGAGGTCGCATCTGCCAGCGCGGCCTGGCCCGCCTTGAGCCGCAGCAGCGATGAATTGCGGGCGAAGACGTTCAGCTCGTCGGCGGATGCGAAGTCCGGGTGCAGGTAGTGGTTGGTGTGCGCTGACTGCCTATCGGCGGTAACCCGCAACTCGCCGCCGAGTATCTCTACGCAAGAAACTGCGGCCGGATCGCACAAGGTCAGCGACCGGGAGCTGGCGAGCGGCAGGCCAGCCAGGATGTCCAGCGCCTGCGCCACGCTGCCGGCGTTGTCCAGGAGGTGCCTGATCGCCAGGTACGGCGGCAGGCCCGGGTGCCAGGCTCCGCCGAGCACGAGGTTCAGGCCGATGGCGAGGCCGTCGCTGTTGATGCCCAGATAGCCGAGCAAGCCGCCGAAGCTGAGCACGAGCGCTTCACGTGATGATCCAGACAAGCCAACGTCCAGCACGGCGATCTGGTCGTCGAGGTTGCCGTTGAGGTCGACGGTCTGGGCTAACACCGGGCTGTGCGACGGGCCCGCGGTCAGGCTGGCGTAGGTCGTGCAATCACCTCGCGTGGGGATCTTCTGGTAGCCGATGAGTTCGCGGCGAGCTTGCAGCAGCACCGCCTCCTCCGGCGTGATGCCCGCGCCGGAAGCCAGGCCGATGATCTCCTCCCCCAGCGCCGGGGTGGCGGTCGCGATCGCGGCAGCGTAGTCGGCTAAGACCGGGCTCAACTCGGCGAGGGTAACCGCGGACGGAGCTAGCTTGTTGATCCGGCAGAGGTCGTCGTCGATGAACTCGGCCAGCGCGTTCTGGCGCGCCGCGCCGTGCTGGAAGCCGACCTCGAACGGGCTGCCGCGCAGCCGGACGAACGGCACTGTGCCAGCCGTCGCTGACGAGTCGGTCATCCGCCCACCTCCGCGAGGACGACCTTCGGCCTGGTCAGCAACTGCTCCTTGACCTGCGGCCACTCCGCCTTGAGCACGCTGTAGTACACAGCGTCACGGCGCCGACCGTCTGGCATCGGATTAAAACTGCGTAGCGTTCCTTCTTCATGCGCGCCAATATTGGTTAGCGCGTGCCTAGCTTGCACGTTAAGCTTGTCGGTCTTGAATTCCACTCGCTCGGCGCCGAGTTGTTCGAACGCGTGCTGCATCATCAGGAATTTCGCCCACCGGTTGACGCCCTTGCCATGCCATTTGACGCCAAGCCAGGACCAGCCAATTTCGAGGCGACCGTCCTTCTCCATGATATTGCCGAAACTCATGCTCCCCGCGGCTTCGCCCGTGCCTTTGTCGGCGATGTAGTAAACGACCCTGCGCTCAGCTTCCTGGTCGACGATGCCGAGGTCGAAGAAATCGTCGAAGTCGGCTTCGGTCTCGACTCTGGCGATGAAGTAGCGCCAGATGCTGGGGTTCAAGGCGATCGCCCGCAGGGGCGCTCTGTCCTCGGGCCTGACCGGCCGCAGCAGCACATGCTCGTTCTCCAGTGGCACTGCCGCCTTTTCGACCCAAGTCATGCTGAGCCGACCGTGTCAGCAGTATCAGCAAATCTGGACAATGCGGTTACGACGTCGCGCACGGTACGCATTCGCGCCACATCGGGCTCGCTGAACTCCGCGAGGCTGACCTGCGTGTCGTCGCAGACCGACATTAAAAAGATCACCTTGTTCAGTGAGGTCAGGCCGTAGGTATCGGCCATGTCGAGGTTGGGATCTATTTCTGCTGGCCCGGTACCGGTATCGATGACGCGGGCGAGGCCATCGCGAACTATAGTCTCGATATCCATACGTTATCTCCTCACCTTTCAGGGAGCGGAGATACCTGGTTATGCCATTGCTATTTCAGATTTATCATTTGGCTAAAGCCTTAATTGCCTCAGCTTCGATGCTAGTTGCCGCTATCAGGAGTGTCAACGCGCTGGATTAGGCCAGCCCGATGAGGGGTTACTGTAGTGCCGTGGAGGACACCTTTGGTCCGCTGACCGTCCCTGCGCCCGGCGCACTCCCCGAGCCGGGCGTATGCCATTTGTGGGTAACGAGTACTGAGGGTGCGGCGAGCGAGCTAGCGCTGCTTGATCCGCGGGAGCGCGCCGCGGCTGAGCGGTACCGGCTGGCCAGCGCCAAGGACGCCTTCGTCGCGTCTAGGGTGGCGCAGCGCCTCGTAATCGGCCGCTACCTCCAGTGCCCGCCCGAGGCGATGACGATCGCACGAGATTGCCGCCACTGCGGCAAGGAGCACGGCAGACCGTATGTGCCCGGCGCGCCGGTGGACTTCAGCGTGTCGCACTCGGCCGGCTGGCTGCTGCTGGCCGTCGTGGCCGAAGGCGTGGTCGGGGTCGACCTGGAGCAGGTGTCAGGGCGGTCGGTCGACGACCTGGCGAATCGGGTGCTCGACCCGGACGAGCAGGAACAGTTCTTGCTCGTGCCCCGTGACCAGCGGGGCGGCTGGTTTATCTGGGCGTGGGCCCGCAAGGAGGCCGCGCTCAAGCTGACCGGCCACGGCATCGCCGGTCCGTTGTCCGGCCTGAACATCACCGGTTCGACCGCCGTCGTCTCGACCCCTCCCTCCGGTTGGCCCGTCGAGCCGATCCACCTGCGTGATATCCCGGCTGCCGCTCCGGACTTGCGCGCCGCACTGGCGACTACCGTGCCGCTGACCGCGGTCATCCCCTGCGGACCCGCGCTGGGAATGTAGGTCAGCTGCCGGACATTTCACCAGCGTGAACGTCGATGCGCGGCCGTTGCCGCTTGCGGTGCTTGATTTCGTCGGAATCGAGTTCGGCGAGAGCGCCGCGCAGTCGGTGGCCGGTGCGGTCGGCGTCGCCCAGGTCGTCGAGGCGGCCGGATACCGGCGCTACTGGGTTTCCGAGCATCACAACATGAAGAGTCTCGCGTGCAGCGCGCCCGAACTGCTGATCGCGCACGTGGGCGCCTTTACCACCTCAATCAGGGTCGGCGCGGCCGGCATCATGCTCCCGAACCACGCGCCGTTCAAGGTCGCCGAAACGTTCCGGACGTTGCTCGCGATGTACCCGAGCCGGATCGACCTGGCCCTTGGCCGGGCACCGGGCACCGACCCGCTGACCGCGCACGTGCTGCGGCGCGGCCGGGTGGTTGATCCCGGCGCCGAGTTTCCCGGCCAGGTCGCCGAGTTGCTCGCGTTCCTCGGCGACGGCTTCCCAGCCGATCATCCGTACGCCCAACTCGTGGCCGCGCCGGTGATCTCGCAGCGGCCTGAGATCTTTGTTCTCGGCTCGAGCCAGTACGGACCGAAGTTCGCGGCGGTCAACGGGATGAGCGCGGTGTTCGCGCACCACATGAGTCCCGACATCGCGTTCGACGTGCTGCGCGAGTACCGCAGGGACTTCACTGCGCGCACCGACGGGGCGACTCCGTACTCGGCGATGTCAGTGCTGGCGTTCGCCAGCGAGGACGACCAGGCAGTCGTCGACTTCGAGGCCGCGTGGACGCTGACAATCCAGAACATCCGCCGCGGCAGGCGCGAGCCATTGCGGCCCGAAGAAGTCATCATACTCGCTCGCTCGGCCGAGTTCCGTTCGGCCCGCCGTGACGATGGCCGCATGGTGACCGGCGAGCCAAAGGCCGTGGCTGAGCGCCTGCAAGAGATGAAGGCACTCGCGCAGGTCGACGAAATTGTAGTGGTCACCCCGAGCCTGGACCGCGACCGCCGCAAAGCCAGCTACAAAGCCCTAGCCGACGCCTGGCGCAGCGTGGGTTAGGCGCGGTAGTTGAAGGTTCAGCTAGCTGGTAGCTTCGGGTCTATGACCGGCTCCGTGCTATGGGATGAGTCGACCCGGCCGTCCGCGCCGCCTCCGCCGGCCGGGCACGTCTACACCCGCCACGGCAAGGCGGTCGGGCAGCACCTCGCGCAGGTGCATGACCACCTGAGAAGCGAGCTCAGCCAGATCCGCGAACTTCTGCGCCAGGTTAAGCAAGGCAGCCAGGCCGTCGACCGGGCTCGCGCGGCCATCAACGAGATGACCATGCGGCAGAACAACTGGACGCTCGGTGCCTACTGCGCGTCCTACTGCGCGATCGTGGCCGGTCACCACGGCCTGGAAGACCAGGCCATCTTCGGCCATCTTCGGCGGGCCGACTCTGGGCTCGCGCCGGTCATCGATCGGCTCGAAGCCGAGCACGTGGTGATCCACGAGGTCATGGAGGACGTCGACCGGGCTCTGGTCAACCTGGTGAAAAACCCCGGAGATTTTTCCGAAATCGACGAGGCGATCAGCGCGCTGAGCGAGACGCTACTGTCACACCTGAGGTACGAGGAGCGGGAGATCACCGAGCCGCTGTCCAGGTTCGGCTTCTACGCCGGGCAGATCACTTGACGCAGAGAATCTCGCCGTGCGGGACATAGAACCAGCCGTCCTCGCTCGCCGCCCAGCGTAGCCATGCCTGGGCTAGCCGCTCTAGCTCGGCTCTGGTGGCGAGACCATGCTCTACGGCGCGGTCACCGAACGGCGAGTCGGTGAGGCGCTCGGCCCAGGCCGGTCCCCACCAGGATCTGTCCTGCGCCGACGCGTAGCACCACGAGCTCCCGGTGGCCTCGACCAGGCTGAACCCGGCTGCCCTGGCCCAGGACAGCATCCGCCGTCCGGCATCCGGCTCGCCGGCCGCCGCCCGCGCCACCTTCCGGTACAGTGCCTGCCACTGCGTCAGCTCGTCGTCCAGCGGGAACCAGAACATCCCGCCGTAATCCGCGTCCCTGGCCGCGACTATTCCGCCGGGACGGCACACCCGCCGCATCTCGGCTAGCCCGGCCACCGGGTCGGACAGGTGCTGCAGCACCTGGTGCGCGTGCACCACGTCGAAGCTGTCATCACCGAACGCGAGTTCGTAGATGTCGCCCACCTCGAAGCTGACGTTGGAAACACGCTGGCGTTCCGCCTCATCGATGGCCTCCGCCAGCACCCCGATGGCCCGGTCGACGCCGATCACCTGGCCACCTGGTACCAGCGCGGCCAGCCCCGCGGTGATCGTGCCGGGGCCGCAACCGATGTCCAGTACCCGTCCCGAGACCGGGAGGCTGGCGAGCAGATAGCCAGCCGAGTTCTCCGCGGTACGCCAGCGATGTGAGCGCAAGACGCTGTCATGATGACCGTGTAGGTACGTTTCCGAAGCACCAGGCATCCGATCAAGATCTCACAGGAAGGTCTACATCATGCGGAAGCATCAGCTATTAGCGCTGTCCGCCGCTTCGCTCGGCCTCGTGATGGCCGGTGCCGTGCTAGCGAGCGCGCTGCCCGCTTCGTCGGCTGGGCCAGTACGCACGCTCGCCACGGCGCACCGTCCGGCCGGACCTGGGCGCCTCGGCACCAGAATCCACGCCGAGCCAGCGGCCCCGAACTGCGGGTTCACCAAGGCGGTGCCGTTCGACCGGTTCAAGGGACTGCCGAACTTCACCCCGGCTAAGGCCGCCAAGCCGTACATCGCCAAGCTGCACACCACGCAGGGCGTCATCGTGATCAAGGCGCTGACCGCGCAGGCGCCGTGCACCACGTTCTCGTTCAGATTCTTGGCGCAGCGGCACTACTTCGACCGGACCCACTGCCACCGGCTCACCACGCAAGGCATCTTCGTGTTGCAATGCGGCGACCCGACTGGCACAGGATCAGGCGGGCCGGGCTACCGGTTCAACGACGAGAATCTGGCCGGCGCCACCTACCCGGCCGGCACCGTCGCGATGGCCAACGCCGGGCCGAACACCAACGGCAGCCAGTTCTTCTTCGTGTGGAAGGACACCAAGCTGCCGCCGCTGTTCTCGCCGTTCGCGACCGTCGTCAAGGGCATGAAGGTGCTGCTGCGGATCGCAGCGGCCGGTGACGACAGCCAGAACGGGCCAGGCGACGGGTACCCGCACCGGTTCACCGAATTCCGGCACATCCAGATCGTGTTCACCAAGTAGGGACCGGCTCAGGCCGTCGCGGTGACAGGCGGGATAGTTACCGTGGCGGCCTGGGCGAGCAGTTCGTCCCGGTGAGCCGGCAGCAGGAAACCCGCGTCGATGGCCTGGTTGAGCGACTTCTGGTAGGCCTGCCGGTAGCCGGCCACGTCGCCGTACCTGCGGATCAGGTCATCGGCGGGCAAGGGCGTAGTCGAGCCGACCAGCCAGCCGAGCCTGTCCCGCGTTCCTGGCGGGGCTTCGCCGCTGAGCACGACGACCGGCACGTCGACGTGCGGGGTGCGCACTCCCCCGATCGCGATGCCCGCTTGATCACGCGCGATCCTTGCCCGCGGGGAGTTCTGGGGGGAGTCGAATTCGATGCCCGCGGCGCTCGGCGGCGGCGTTCCCTCGGTGACCCAGCGGGCCAGTGCGTGCAGCGCCGCCTGGGCGACGAACTTGTGCGGACCCTCATTGATCCGCCAGTCGGCGCCTATCAGCGTCGCCGCCGGGCCGACCAGGTAGCTGTCCGCGTGCGAGGTCCCGGCTACCTCCCACCACCTGAGCCGGTCGTTGTCGGGCTGCCGGGCGAGCCGGCAGGCCAGCGGCCCCACCAGGTCACCCTCGGCCTCAAGCACCAGCACGGGTGCGGCGGCGTCGGTCCGGATGCGGACGCCGACCTTGACGTTCGGCGGGTCGATCGGCTCGCCGGTCAGCGGCGCGGCGCCCGCGCCCCGGCTATGCACGAAGTACCCGTCGAACACCGGCCGCAACGGGTGCACGGCGTTGATGAAGCTCGTCAGGTAGTGCGCCGACTGCGACTCTCCGATGGCGAGTACGACCTGCGGTGCCAGGCCGCCAAGCACGTCGGCTGGTTCACGTAGCGCCTGGCCGATCTGCCGGAACATATCGAAAGAAAAGCGGTCGCCGGGGTGGCTGACCGAGCCGTACCTGGCTGAATTGAACCCGAGCAACCCCGGTGTGGGGGCGCCGCTCAGGTTCAGCCGGGCAACGCCGCCGATTACCCCGACCGCCTGCGCCGACACCGCGGCGTACGCGTGCCCGGCCCGGAAGATCTCCTCGTAGCCGAACGCCCAGTCCGGGTCGGTGTCCAAGCCGCCCGTGACGTTCAGCCACTCGACGAGCAGGACGCCGCTGAACCGAGCGGGGTCGGCCGGGCGGCGCACCAGAACCCTGGTGCGGTATGGCGCTGCGTCATCGGATGCGCGCGTCTCCCAGTGGCCGTCGGCCGGCGCGACGCCTTCGACGTCATACCCGCAGGCCGTGCCCGTTGCGAAGAACTCTTGCTCCAGATAGCCGTGACCAGCCAGGTCGAACTTGACCAAGCAGGCGGGTTCGCAGATTGTGCCGACGGTAACCGGGCCGGAAAATATGTTCATACCGCCGATGATGACAGCGATGATGGTGACAGATCGCAGTCCTTCACCAAAGGCAGCCGCAGGACGTCCTGGTAGGTTGACGCCGAGGTCGAAGGCCAAGAAGAGCAGAAAGGCGCATGCATGGACGGGACGCTGACGACTGTAGACACCGAACTGCTCAGGAAGGACTTCACCGCCAACCCCGCCTATCGGCTCGCACAGAACGCGGTCACCAGGGTCGGCGTCGACGAGGCGGCACTCAACCGCGAGATCGTCAACAACACCGACCACGCGATGTCTGTGTTGCTCGACGACTGGAAGGTCACGAACCAGGAGCGCAGCGGCCGCTGCTGGCTGTTCGCCGGGCTTAACCTGCTCCGGGTTGGCGCGATGAAGAAGATGGGGCTCAAGGAGTTCGAGTTCTCCCAGAACCACACGATGTTCTGGGACAAGCTCGAGCGGGCGAACTACTTCCTCGAAGCCATCATCGAGACCGCCGACCGCGACGTGGGCGACCGGACCGTCGCGCACCTGCTCAACTTCGCCGTGGCCGAAGACGGCGGTCAGTGGAACATGTTCGTCGCGGTCATCAAGAAGCATGGCCTGGTGCCGAAGCCGGTGATGCCCGAGACCAACAGTTCGTGCAACACGAACAGGATGAACTCGGTACTGAGCAACCTGCTGCGCCAGGGCGCCAAGTCGATCAGGGCGACCGCGACCGGCGAAGGCGGGATCGAAGCGGCACGAGCCTGCAAAGCCGAGTTGCTCTCTGTCATCTACCGCGTGCTGTGCATTCACCTGGGCACTCCGCCCGACCGGTTCGACTGGCAGTGGACCGACAAGGACCGCGCGTTCCACCGCGATGGCCTGATCACCCCGCAGGAGTTCGCCGCCAGGTACGTAGAACTGCCCCTCGACGACTACGTGTGCCTGGTGCACGACCCGCGTCCGTCGAGCCCGACCGGCCGAACGTTCACCGTGCAGTACCTGGGCAACGTGGTCGGCGGTCAGCCAGTGATCTACCTCAATGTCGACATGTCGCTAATCAAGGACATCGCCGCTCGAACTATGCAGCAAGGCGAGCCGGTGTGGTTCGGCTGCGACGTCGGCAAGATGATGAGCAACGACTTCGGCGTCTGGGACGCCCACCTGTACGACCTTCCTGCCGTCTACGACACCGAGTTCACGTTGAACAAGTCGGACCGGCTGCTGTTCGGCGAGACGCTGATGACCCACGCCATGCTCTTCACCGGCGTTGACATGCTCGACGGCACAACTAGGAAATGGAGGGTCGAGAACAGCTGGGGCGCGGACAAGGGCAAGGACGGCTTCTACACGATGAACGACTCGTGGTTCGACGAGTACGTCTTCGAGATCGCCGCCCGGCGGGACGCGCTGCCCGAGTCCCTGCGCCAAGCGCTCGACACCGACCCGATCGTGCTGCCCGCCTGGGACCCAATGGGTGCCCTCGCCAGCTGACGCCGGCGAGAGCCGCCGGCGAGAACCGCCCGCGCGGGCGGCCCGCGCGGGCGCGGCTTTGTTTCCGTGATCAAGGTTCCGGTCATGATCGCGGAGTCTGGCTGTCATATATCGCGGCTGAGACTCCGCGGTAATCGCGGTTCCATGATCGTGGAGGCTCACCGTCACTTGCCCGCCTTGCGGATGCCACCCGACGGTTCGTCCCTGCGCCGGGCTAAGGAGAAAACTATCCCAGATGGGACATTTTTCCCTGTCGTCGAGACGCCCGCGCCGTACCCTGGCCGAGGCGTAGTCCGAACGGGTCATTTTGCCTGGTTGGGTGGGTGGTGCCTGGGTTGCTAGGAGCCCGCCAGGCGTCGGGTTTTTAGCGCTGTCGGCCTAAGTTTCTGCTTACTAGTCACTTTAAGCTATTCCTAATCTGTTGAGGTGATTACCCGATTTTCTGCCGGTAACGTGGTTCGCGAGTTCTGGCGAGATAAGTCAGACAAAGCGTGAACATGGCAGGCCCGGCGAGAGGCGTAGTGCTGGCTAAGCGGTAGTGCTGGCTGAGTAACTGGGCGCGGATCGGTGTAAGGCAGGTTCTTGAGCCGAGCAGGCGCGCACTCCAGGAAGCGTAAGTTCCATCGGGTCGGGCGGCACGCCGCCCCCGCGCCTCTGGCGAAAGCAGCCCGACGGGCTGGCCGGGTTGCCCCTGCGGTCGCGCTCGCCGGTGCGCTCGCGACCGCGCCGCACTTCTATCACCTGGCGACCGCGCCCACGTCGTTGTCCAGCGACATTGGCGCGGCCAGCCGAATAGGCGGGAGCCACGGGATCGTCTCCGGCGCCGCTCGCGTCGCTAGCTTCCACGCTCACGGGGCCAAGCAAGCGTCGGCCGGGCAAGGCAAGAATGCCGACCGCGCTCGCGCATCGGGCGGCAAGGCCAGCCCATCAGCCAGCCCGGGCACTCCAACCCCACCCACGACGGCGAACTCCCCCGCTCACCCGACGCCGAGCCCAACCCCGACCCCGACGCCAACGCCGTCGCCGAGCCCCTCGGCCCCGGCGACTTTGACTTGCTCGGGTTCCGGCGGTTTGCTCCCCGCGAACTACCAGGCCATCGTCATCTTCCTGATGGCGCACGGCTACACCGGCCTCGGGGCGGCCGGCATCGCGGGCAACATCTATCAGGAGTCCAAGGGCAACCCCGAGTCGGTCGGCACCGGCGGCGGCGGGCTGATCGGCTGGACGCCGCTGCCATCGGGCTTCGTGACTGGCAACCCGGCTGCTGATCTGCAGACTCAGCTCGAGGCTCTGCTGACCTACAACCAGCAGTGGGCGCAGTACGTGCCCGCGCTGAACGCGGCGCCCAGCGCGACCCAGGCCGCTTACATCTACATGGTCGACTTCGAGCGTCCTGGCATCCCCGCTGCGGCGAACCGGGAAGGCGCAGCCGCGGCTGTCGCCGCAGCCTGTCACCTGCGGTAAGCGGGGCGGCGAGCGAAGAGCATCAGCGGCACGGCAGGATAGGCGTGCTATGGCTGAGACGATCAGTTCCGCCGCCAACCCGCTGGTCAAGCGGATCAGGCTGCTGGCGAACCGCAAGCACCGGCGCGAGCAAGGCGCGTTCGTGGTCGAGGGGATCCAGCCGGTCTGGCGCGCGGTCACGGCCGGCTGGGAGATCGAGACGCTGGTCGTCGACCCCGGCCTTCGCCCAGACTCACCGGCGGCCGCGATGGTTGCCGACGCCGAAGCACGCGGCGTGCGGGTGGCGCGGCTCAGCCACGACTTGTTCGAGCGGCTGTCGAACCGGGACGGGCCGGCCGGGCTGGCCGCGATCGTGCGATCGCGGCAGGCCAGCCTGGCCGACCTGCGCCCTGGTCCAGATTCGGTGTTCGTCGCGCTGCACCGGATCGGCAACCCGGGCAACCTCGGCACGATCATCAGGACGGCCGACGCTGTCGGCGGCGCGGGAGTGATCTTGATCGGCGAAGCCACCGACCCCTACGCGCCGACCGCGGTCAAGGCCAGCATGGGCTCGCTCTTCGCGCTGAACGTGGTCCACGTGCCAACCCCGGAACCATTCCTGACCTGGGCCGGAGCGAACGGCATCCAAGTCCTCGCCGCCTGCGGCCGAGCCGACGTCGCGCACTGGAGCACAAGCTACCGCCCGCCGCTGGCCCTGCTCCTCGGCAGCGAGGGCGAAGGGCTGCCAGCGGATCTGCTGGCCCGCGCCGACCAGCGGCTCAAGATCCCCATGACCGGGACCGCCGAGTCGCTCAACGTCGCCGCGGCCGCGGCGGTCCTGCTCTACGAGGTCCGGCGGCACCAGATCGGCACGGCGAACGCGACCGGTTGACGAGCGCCGCCCAGCGGGTAGGGGCGCGGTCATGATGAAAAATTCGCGCCCACCAGTCGTCTTCATCCACGGGCTCTGGCTCCATGCCAGCTCGTGGGATCCGTGGCGCGAGAAGTTCGAGGCGAAAGGCTACGCGCCGATCGCTCCCGGCTGGCCCGGCGACCAGGAGACCGTCGCCGCGAGCCGCTCCAACCCTGACAAGATCGCGAACCACGGCATCGAAGACGTGACCAGGCATTACGCCTCGATTATCGACTCGATGCCGAGTAAGCCGGTACTGGTCGGCCACTCGTTCGGTGGCATGATCGCCGAGAAGCTGCTCGGCGAGGACTACGGCGTGGCGGCGGTCGCGATCGACGCGGCGCAGATCAAGGGCGTGCTGCCGGTGCCGCTGTCCTCGCTGCACGCCACGCTGCCGGTGTTCAAGAGCCTGGCGAACAAGCACAAGGCGGTGTCGCTGACCGCCGAGCAGTTCAGGTACAGCTTCGGGAACGCGATCAGCGAGGCCGAGTCCGACGCCATCTATCAGAAATGGACCATCCCGGCGCCCGGCAAGCCGCTGTTCGAGGCGGCCGCCGCGAACTTCTCGCTGCACTCGCCGGACAAGGTGGACACGGATAATCCCGACCGAGGTCCGCTGCTGCTGGTGATGGGCCAGCAGGACCACACCGTGCCGGAGGCCATCACCAAGTCCACGCTCAAGCAGTACCGGCACTCACCGGCCGAGACCGACCTGCTTGAGTTCGACCGCGGTCACTCGCTGACGGTGGACAGCGGCTGGCGCGAGGTTGCCGGCGGATGCCTGGGCTGGCTCGACAATCACGATCTTTAGCGGTCAACTTGATCGGTGAACATCCCCGGCGGCAGGCGACCTGAGGAGAACGGCCCCTCGCTGACCTACAAAAGCGGGCCCGGGCGGTGGGTGCTGTTCGCGACGGTGCTCGGCTCGGCGATGGCCTCCATCGACGCTACCGTCGTCGGCATCGCGCTGCCGGCCATCGGCAAGGACTTTCACTCCAACCTGGCCGCCCTGCAATGGGTGGTGACCGCGTACACGCTGACGCTGGCGGGCTTGCTGCTGTTCGCCGGCGCGCTGGGTGACCGATACGGCCGCAAGCTGGTGTTCGTCATCGGCGTGATCTGGTTCGCGCTCGCCTCGCTGCTGTGCGGAGCGGCGCTGAACACCCCGATGCTCATCGCGGCGCGGGCCTTGCAAGGCGTGGGGGCCGCGCTGCTAACGCCTGGCAGCCTGGCGATTATCGAGGCGTCGTTCGTACCTGGCGATCGCGGCAAGGCGATCGGGGCCTGGTCCGGCTTCGCCGGCGTGGGCAGCGCGATCGGCCCGTTCATCGGCGGCTACCTGATCCAGGCGGTGTCCTGGCGGCTGATCTTCGTGATCAACGTCCCGATCGCCGTCGTCGTCGTCGCCGTGTCGCTGCGGCATGTACCTGAGTCTCGGGACGTCGGCGTTACCGGGCGGGTCGATGTCATCGGCGGCGCGCTGGTCACCCTCGGCCTGATCGGGCTCACCTACGGCCTGATCGACGGGCCGATCAGCGGCTGGACCAGCCCGCTCCCACTGACAGCGCTGATCGTCGGCGTCGTGCTGCTCGCTGCCTTCGGCTGGTGGGAACGCCGGGCGGAAGCACCGGTACTGCCGCTCAGGCTGTTCAGATCGGCCCAGTTCAGCTCCGCGAACCTAGCCACGTTCGTGGTCTACGCCGCGCTGGGCGGCGCACTGTTCCTGCTGCCGATCCAGCTTATCCAAGTGTCCGGATACTCCGCGTTCCAAGCCGGCGTCTCGCTGCTCCCGGTCACCTTGATCATGCTTGTGCTGTCGGCCAGGTCCGGAGCCTTGGCGGCGAAGATCGGCCCGAGGCTGCAGCTGACCGTCGGCCCGCTCGTCATCGCCGCCGGCGTGGCGCTGCTTGGCCGGATCGGCCCCTCGGGTGATTACCTCACCGAGGTGCTGCCGGCCGTGGTGGTGTTCGGTCTGGGCCTGGCAATCAACGTCGCCCCGCTGACCTCGACCGTGCTTTCCGCGGTCTCGGCTGAGCACGCCGGGGCGGCGTCGGCGGTGAACAACGACGTGGCCAGGGCCGCTAGCCTGATCGCGGTCGCCGTACTGCCCGCCGCAGCCGGCCTGTCCGGCTCGTCCTACCTGCATCCGGCGGCGTTCTCGATGGGATTCCGGACCGCCATGTTCATCTCGGCCGGGTTGTGTGTGTTCGGTGCGATCGTCGCCGGGCTGACAATACGCAACCCGGTCAAGGAGGAGGTGTCAGCGCCGGCGCCCGCGTTGCACTGTGGCCTCGACGGCCCGCCCGCCGGCGCTTCGGTACATTGATCGGCATGACCTCGCCTCGCCACCCAGGCTCCCTGCTCACTGACACCGAGATGACCAAGCAGCGATTCACCGCCCTGATCTCGCTGGCTTCGGAGCTGAAGCGGGACAAGCGGGCCGGCACGGAGAGGCGGAGGCTGGCCGGCCGCACGGTCGCCTTGCTGTTCGAGAAGAACTCGACCCGGACCCGCTGCGCGTTCGAGGTGGCGGCCTATGACCAGGGCGGGCACGTCACCTATCTCGGCCCGACCGGCTCGCACGTCGGCGTCGAGGAGTCCATCGCCGATACCGCGCGTGTGCTCGGCGGGATGTACGACGGAATTGCTTTCCGCGGCTTTGATCAGACCACAGTCACCGAACTCGCCGATCACGCTGGCGTACCGGTGTGGAACGCCCTGAGCGATCAATGGCATCCGACCCAGAGCCTGGCCGACATCCTCACGATGTCCGAGCACCACGCGGGGGCGCTCGAGGACATCTGCTACTGCTTCGTCGGCGACGGCAGGAACAACGTGGCAAGGTCGCTGCTGGTCAGCGGGGCGGTGCTGGGCCTGGACGTGCGGATCGCCGCGCCGGCCAGCCTGCAGCCGCCGGCCGACGTCGTGGCGGCGGCGCGGACCGTCGCGGCGACGAGCGGCGCCCGCGTGCTGGTAACCGACGACGTGGCCGCCGGGGTGCGGGACGCCGGATTCATCTACACCGATGTGTGGCTCAGCATGGGCGAGCCGGACAGCCAGTGGGCGACTCGCGTCGGCGACCTGCTCCCGTACCGGGTAACCGAGCAACTCATGGCGGCGACGGGCCGCGCCGACGCTAAGTTCATGCACTGCCTGCCGTCCATCCACAACCGCCTCACGAAGGTCGGTGCCCGGCTGCACGAGCAGTTCGGCCTGGACGGCGCCGAGGTCACCGAGGAGGTGTTCGAGTCCAAGAACTCGATCGTCTTCGACCAGTCCGAGAACAAGATGCACACGATCAAGGCCCTGCTCGTCGACACGCTGGGGGGCTAGACATGTCCGATCGCTGGCCATCGGTGTCCTATCAGGACTGGAGCGCGACGTGCGACACCCTGCACGCGCACACCCAGGTACTCGGCAAGATCGCGGTCAAGCTGGCGCCGCCGGAACCGCAACTGCAGCACGCGGCCTTGCGGCTGACCGCCCGCGGATGGGAGACCGCGCCGCTGCCCGTGCCGGGGCCCGCGCCGGAGCGTTCGGGTGCCCTGGTGGTGGCGCTTGACCTCAGGTCGCACGAGGCCGTCGCCGAGCACAGCGACGGTCGGCTAGCGCGGATACCGCTCACTCCGGACCGGCCGGTCGGCACGGTCACGCGGGAACTGCTGGCGGCGATCGCCGACATCGCCGGGCCGGTGCGCATCGACCCGACGCCGCAGGAGGTCCCGTGGTCGGTGCCGTTGGACACCGACGGCGAGCACGCTAGCTACGACACTGGCCAGGTCGACGCCTACTTCGCCGCGGCGACGCAGGCCGCGCTGATCCTGGCTGCTTACCGGGCGCCGTACCGGGGCCGTTCCACGCCGGTGAACGCCTGGTGGGGGTCGTTCGACCTGGCCGTAAGCCTGTTCTCCGGCGAGCCGGCCGCGCCGCCCTCGCAGGACTTCATCATGCGCAACGCGATGGACAGCCAGGAGGTCGCGATCGGATGGTGGCCCGGAGACGCGCGCCATCCGCAGGCCGCGTTCTACGCGTACGCGCATCCGGCGCCCGAGGGTTACGGCCAGGCCGGCCGGCAAATCGCTGGCGCTCACTGGGACGCGGCGCTCGGCGAGTACATCCTGCCGTGGGACGACGTCACGGCAGCGGAGCACCCGCACGAGACGGGCGTCGAGTTCGCTCGCTCGGCGTTCCGGCACGCCTGCGTAGTCTGCGGCTGGGACCCCAAGCTCGCCGCCACGGCTGACGGCACGCCGCCCCCGGTCGTCTGACCATCGATGAGTGAGCCGACGCGAATCAGCCAGCCCCTTCGACCTTCGGGTCCGCTGTCCGGCCTGCTGGTGGCCGACTTCTCCCGGGTGCTCGCCGGCCCGTACGCCACGATGCTGCTCGCGGACCTTGGCGCCGACGTGATCAAGGTGGAGAGCCCGCACGGCGACGACACTAGGCGCTGGATGCCGCCAACGACCAGCGACGGCACGTCGACCTACTACCTGTCGATCAACCGGAACAAGCGTTCTGTGGCGCTGGACCTCACTGATCCGGACGACCTCGCGGCCGCCAAGGAACTGGCGCGCCGGGCCGACGTCTTCGTCGAGAACTTCAAGCCCGGCGGCCTAGTCAAGTTTGGCCTCGACTACCAGTCGGTCGCCGCCACCAACTCCTCAGTCGTGTACGCGTCGATCAGCGGGTTCGGCTCGGGCGGCGGCAAGAGCCTGCCAGGCTATGACCTCATGGTGCAGGCTATGTCAGGGCTTATGAGCCTGACCGGAGACGCCGACGGCCCGCCTTACCGCGCCGGGGTCTCGATCTTCGACTTGATGGCCGGGCTGCACAGCGCCGTCGGGATCCTGGCCGCGCTCAACCACCGCTCGGCGAGCGGCCAAGGGCAGCATGTCGAGGCCAGCCTGATGGCGTCGGCGATGTCCGGCCTGGTAAATCAGGCGAGCGCGTTCGTCGCCGGCGGCGTGGTGCCGTTCCGGATGGGCAACTCGCATCCGAGCCTTTTTCCCTACGAGCCGCTGCCTGCCGCCGACGGTGACTTGATCATCACGGCTGGCAACGACGCTCAGTTCCGCAAGCTGTGCGAGGTTCTCGGGGCACCGCACCTCGCGGACGACCCTAGGTTCATTTCGAACGACAAGCGCACCGCCAATCGCGATCACCTGAGGCCATTGCTCGTCGAGCAACTCGCCAAGCGCCGCTGCACCGAGTGGTTTAGCGAGCTGATCGCTGTCGGCGTGCCGTGCGGCCCGATCAACACGGTGGATCAGGGCATCGCGTTCGCCCGCGAGGTCGGCCTTGATCCTGTGGCGATGGCCGGGCACGGTGAGGCGGCGGTGCCCGTCATGCGGCACCCGGTTACGTACTCGGCTACGCCCCCTCGCTACGACTTGCCGCCGCCGGGCCTGGACGAGCACGGCGAGGAGATCCGGGCCTGGCTGGCCGCTGACGACCGACCGCAGAGCCTGCGACAGGAGCGCTGACATGGCTGATGAGCGCGCGGCTGACCCTGGGTCGCCTCGCTTTGCTACCTCGCTTGGCACCTCGGACCGGGACACGATCACGCTGCTCGGCCAGGATCTCGCTGCCGACCTGATGGGCAAGGTCGGGTTCGGCGAGCTAGCGCTCTGGCTGGTAACTCAGCGTCGCCCGACACCATCGCAGGTTCGGGTGTTCGAGGCGGTGCTCGTCGCGCTGGCCGACCACGGATTCACGCCGACCGCGATCGCGACCAGGATCACGTACCTGAGCGCGCCGGACTCGGTGCAGGGCGCGCTCGCGGCTGGCCTGCTCGGCGGCGGTTCCCGGTTCCTCGGCGTCACGGAGGACGCGGGCAAGTTCCTGGCGGGCGCGCTGGCGGGCGCCGAGCAACCGCCCGCCGACGACGCTGGGTACGACGCGCTCGCGCTCACCGTGGTGCGGGAGGCGAAGGCCGCTGGCCGGTTCGTGCCGGGCCTTGGCCATCCGGTGCACAAGGACACCGACCCGCGCACGCCGGTACTGATCGCGATCGCGGAGGCGGAAGGGCTGCGCGGGCCGCACCTGCGGCTGTTCGAGGCGATCGGCCGGGTCCATCCGCTGGTGCTCGGCCGGCGGCTGCCGTTGAACGGGGCCGGGACTTGCGGTGCGGCCCTGGCCGACCTTGGGTTGCCGCCCGAACTGCTCCGCGGGTTCGCGCTGCTGGCCCGGACCGCCGGGCTGCTCGGCCAGCTTGCCGAAGAACAGCGTCAGCCGATCGGCATGGATCTGTACCAAATGGTCGAGGAGCACGCTGACTACCTCCCGCCGTCATAGAAAGGATGCCCCTACGATGTTCGGGCTCAAAGCACGTGATCTGCCAGGACGGGTCGCGACTGGCGCATTCATCTTGCATAGCGGACTGGAGAAGTGGAAGGGCGACGAGGCCAGGGCCAAGGCGCTGCACAGCATGGCGGCCAACGCTTTCCCGGTTCTGGCGGACATACCGCCGACCCAGTTCCTCAAGCTGCTATCGCTGAGCGAGATCGCGCTCGGTGCCGCCCTGCTCACCCCGGTGGTGCCGGGTGCGCTGGCCGGTCTCGGGCTAACCGGGTTCTCCGGGGCGCTCATCGCGATGTACGCGCGCACGCCGGCGCTGCACAAGCCGGGCAGCATCTGGCCGACCCAGCAGGGCACCGGGGTCAGCAAGGACATCTGGATGGTCGGAATCGGGCTCGGCATGGTCGTCGGCGCGCTGACTGACCGCGAGATAGCCTCGGGCTGACGCCGGGTCGCCTGATGGATGTCCGCTACGTATTCGCCGGGCTCGTGGTCGCGAACCGAGACAGCGCGGCCGACTGGTACGCGCGCCTGTTCGGCCGCCCGGCCGACATGCTGCCGAACGAGGATGAAGCCGCCTGGCAGCTTTCGGATTCGGCGTCGCTGTACCTGCTCGCCGACCCTGACCGGGCCGGGCACGGCGTCTTCACGTTCATGGTGGACGACCTGGATGCCGTCCTCGCCGGGGTAGCCGCGCGCGGGATCGACCCGGCGCCGGTGGACGAGATGCCGGGCATTGGCCGCAAGTGCGTGATTACTGACCCAGACGGCAACGCGGTGTCGATCGCCGAACTGATAGGCGAGGCATTGCCGGCGTGTCGATCCCGCCGATCGCGTTCGTCTAGATGACCAATTCCAAGGGGTCTGACACGGCGTGTCGAATCGTGGCCAGCAGAGAGGGTGTCCAGGATCGGCGTTGCTAACCCAACGTCGAACCCGGAGGCCCTCGTGGACGCCGACCTGGACACCCTCGCTACCGCACTGTACGTGAAGACCGATGACCTGCTGAAGGAATCGCCGCAGCTCGCGCCGCGCCGGCCTGCGGTCGGCATCGACCCGAAGCTGAGCGACGCTGATCTGGTCACCCTGGCAGTGATGCAGGCTCTGCTGGGATTCACCTCCGAGGCCCGCTGGCTGCGGCACGCCCGCGCTCACCTGCGGCACCTGTTCCCTTACCTGCCCTTGCAGCCGGGGTACAACAAAAGGCTGCGTGCCGCTGCCTCGCTGATCCGGCACTCCATCCAGATCCTGGCCTGCGATACCAGCGTCTGGACCGATGATGTATGGGTAGTCGATTCCACGCCGGTCGAGTGCGGTCGCTCCCGTGAGACCGCCAGGCGATCTGACCTGGCCGGATGGGCCGAGTACGGGTACTGCGCCAGCCACTCGCGCTACTTCTGGGGCCTCCGGCTGCACCTGGTGTGCACCCTGCAGGGCCTGCCCGTCGCCTTCGCCCTGACCGGCGCGAAAGCCGACGAGCGCGAGGTGCTGGCCGGGATGCTCGCTGCCTGCCCGGACCTGATCGCCGCCCGGCCCGGCCAGATCCTCATCGGCGACAAGAACTACTTCGGCGCCGCCTTCGAGGCGACCATGGCCGACGCGGGGATCACGCTCCTCCGCCCGGCCCGCAAAGGCGAGCCGGAACGGGCAGGCGCCCAGTTCTTCAAGCCGCTGCGCCAGGTCATCGAGTCGATCAACGACACCTTCAAGGGCCAGCTCGACCTGGAACAACACGGCGGTCACACCCCGGAGGGCGTGACCGTCCTCGCACTGCAGCGCATCCTCGCACTGACCGCCGCGATCTGGCACAACGACCGAGCCGGCCAGCCCGTCAAGCGCTCGCTCCTGGCTTATGACCACTGACCCCTTGGAATTATTCGTCTAGCGGCACCGTCACCCTCAACGGTGGCGAACTCGGACTGGATCCCACGATGAACCACGTGGTCCGGGTGCTGGGCACCGCCGGCGGCCAGGTAACCGGGGAGGCCAGCGGGGTCAGCTCGATCACCATGGACGGGGTCGCGCCCAGCGACGGCGGCTCGGTCGCCCAGGGGTTCGGCGTCAGCGCCACCAGCAGCGACGGGTTCATCACTTCTGACCAGCCGACTGCTAGCGGGTCGGTCCTTGGGTCGGTCCAGCCATTCGATCAGGTCACCGAGGCTGCCGGTCGGCCCGCGGCTCAATCGGCGGACGAGTACGCCACGGTCAATGGCGGCTGCGCCGGGATGTTCGCCTCCGGCGCCGGCCTGTACGACAAGATCGACCCGGTCACCGGAACGGACAGTTTCAGCGTTCTCAACCCGGTCGTCAGCGGCACCATCAGCAGGCTATGGACCCCGCCGCACGGGTTCGGCGCGATTCTGTGTGCCGCCGACAATCAGGCAACCCCAGACGCCGCCTTGCTTTCGGTGAAGCCAGGGCCCAAGCTCATGATCTCCGCTGCCGACGTAGCGGCAGGCACCTTCACCGACCAGTTCAATCTGACCGCGCCACTGTCGACGCGGACGCTAGTGGTCGTGGGCGGATTCGCCCAGGACACGGGGCTTGGGGATGCTGTGGTCGCGCTCAACGACGGCAACAACCCGGGCGGGCCAGCCACGGTCGCGGTCGCTAACCTGCGGACCGGGCTGGTGACGGCCATCGCCGGGGTCACCACGGGCTTCCCGAGCGGCGTCGCGGTAGATTCCGGCACCCATCAGGCGGTGGTGGGCTCGTTCGAGGGCTTTGGGGTTTACAACCTGGGAACCGGGGCGGGCACGCTCGTCCAGCCGGGCGGGAGCACCTACCAGCACCCGGCCGCCGATCCGGTACGACAGGAATTCCTCGTCGAGGAGGTGGCGAGCCCGGACCTGTTCGGCTCGACACCGAACAACAACTCGATGTCCAGCGTGCTGCTCACCGACGAGTCGGGTCACCTGCTGCGGCGGATCGAGCAGTTTAATTTCTTCAATATCTTCCTCCTTGACATGGGCGATTACCTGCAGGTGAACTCATCGTCGGCGACGGCGTTCGCGCTCGGCCCCGGCGGCTCGCAGCTCTACCCGTTCCACTACTAGAGCGCACCGCGCCAGTTCCTGATCGAGAAAGCACTCAGCGGGAACCACAGCCTCGCGCCTGACGAGTCTACGTGTGCCATAACAGCTAGGGCTGCATCAGTGCATCAAGGTGAGTTGATGCTATGATGTTTGTTATGCGTACGACGGTGGACATCCCTGATGATCTTCACGCCTTGGCGGTGGCGATTGCCAGGGACACTCATCGGACCCTCAGTCAGACGATCGCCGAACTTATTCGCAGAGGGCTCGGCTCGGGTATCCAAGGCGAGATAACGAAAAGCGCGCGGACCGGGCTGCCGGTCGCGCATCTCGGAAGAACGATCACTTCGGAGGATGTGCGGCGGCTGGAGGACGACGATCAGTGACCGTCTTGCTCGACGCCAACGTGCTCATCGCGTTGCTCGTCGATGATCACGTTCACCACGCGGCCGCCGAGAACTGGTTCGTCGGCCTAGGCGAGAACTTCGCAACCTGCCCGATCACCCAAGGCAGCCTTATGCGTCTGCTCATCCGCGAAGGACACGCTGCGGCTGCGGCGCGAGCCGTACTCGCTGGGACCATGGCCGACCGACGACACGAGTTCTGGCCCGATGATGTCAGCTACACCGACGTTCCTGTCGAGGGGATCATCGGCCATCGTCAGGTGACCGACGCCTATCTAGCGCAGCTCGCCGACTCTCGTGGATCACGGCTAGCCACGTTCGATCGGGCGTTGGCCAAGCTACGCCCTGACGTAGTAGACCTCGTCCCTGACTCCTGAAAGGTGGTCAAGCTCGCGTTCCGTAGCAGCGCAGGACGGGGTCAAACCGGAGCGCCGCCTCCACCCCTCAAGGACTTCTGCGGAGCTGCACTAGTTCGCGTAGAGCTGGTCGAGGCTGACGAGCTGGATTTCAGGGCCTTGGGCAGCTCTCAGTTCGCGGTCGAAGCCCGCGCCAGAGTAGCAGGTCAGGACGGCGTTCCTGGTACCGAACCCCTTTACCGCCAGGAGATCCCGCGCCCGCTGCAGCCGTTGCACGTGGCGGAGGTCCATGACCTTGTCCCATTTGGCTTCTCCCAGCGAGAGGATCTCGCGCGGGCGCCCCGGTTCGGCCGGTGCCAGCACTACGACGTCGACTTCGATCTGCGTCCGGTTCGCGGGATCGGAGACGACGCCCGATCCCACCTCGCCGGGCAGTTGGCCGAATACGCTGGGCTCAGCGGTGATCGCGTAGTCGCGGCAGATCGCTTCGAAGTGTGGTCCCGCTACCTGCGCGAGGAACCGCGACCGCGCACCGGCCCAGACCGCCGGCCCGCCGCCAAGTTCAAGGCGGGCCCATTCCCGGCTCATGATGGCTTGGTAGAACGTTATGAGCGGCTCGGCGATCCGGTATCGGGCGCGTCCGGATCGGAGCAGGTCGGGTTCCCTGAGCAGGAGACGGCAATCTTCAAGAACGCGCAGCGGGTGCGCGACTTCGTTGGATTTCCGTCCGATATAGCTGGCTATTCCGCCGGAGGTGTTATTTCCTTCGGCAACGGCGGCGAGCACGGAGTGGTACAATGACGGGTTACGAATCTCGGTTTCCTCGGCCAGGAGATAGCGCGCTTCCCGGAATAGCGGGGTTTGCGGATTCAGCACGGTGCGGGTCACCCAGGAGTCGAAGTCCTCAAGGTCTGCCGGAGAGTCTCCTCGAGCGAGTTCCCTGCGGTACGCGGGAGTTCCGCCCACCACCGAGTGCACGAGCACGGCAAGCCGAGGATCGGAGATCTCCCAGAACCGTGCGGCATCGCGATAGCCGAATGGATGGATCATCAGCTCCAGGCTCGCCCGGCCGCGCAACGGTGCCCGTCCGGAAAGCAGGCCGCCCATCACCGACATTGCTGAGCCGCACAGCAGCAGCCGGACCTGGCTCGCGGAACCGCTTCCTCCTGGGCCGAGCTCCCGCTGGATTATCGACGCCAGGGCTGGCGATGCCTTCACCAGGTAGGGAAACTCATCGATGACCACCGGGACAGCGCGATCCCCGGTCAACCTGAACAGGTAAACGGTGGCGTCAAGCCAGTCACGGAAAGGTGGCACCGGCGATCCGCTGAAGCGGATCAGTTCGTCGGCAAACAGCCGCAACGAGACCGCTTCGGTCAGCTCCAGAGCGGGGAAGTAGATCCCACCCAGGGCAGCCGCTAGCGCCTGGAGCAGGTAGCTCTTGCCTTGCCGACGGCGCCCGCTTACCACGCCGAGCGTCGCACCAGGGCAGGCATCGGCGGCGAACGAGACCAGCCCGTTCCACTCGGCATCCCGATCGAAGACGTGAGTCGGTTTGGGTACCACGGCATCGGTTGAAACGTGCATGACCGAAGTATAGTTGACCGAAATATACTTCGGATAGAACAGCTGTCGGAGATATTCAAGGATAAGGCCCTCCCGCTGCCAGCGTCGCACCGACGGCCGGCCAACCTGGCCTTGCTAGGCGGCGGCGAGCAGGCCGCTGCGATGCGGGCGGAACAGGCCGGGGGGATCTGGAATCCGCCGTTGGGCAGCTACGGCATGCAGGCGCTTAGAGTGAGCACCCAAGACGTAGCCGTGGGAGTGCAGGCACGTCGCGAACTTTGCGAGTTCCTTGCCGACCGCTCTTCGCTGCGCCGTGCTTTCTTGGATCTTAATCCCGGCAGGGCGCGAGCCGATGCAGTCGTAAAGAGACCGCATATAGCGGGGAGACCTGATGTCTATTTGGCTTATATTGAAGTTTCCGTGACTGGTGGGGTCGGGCCAGTCAGGCTCGCCGTGAGTGCGCAGGCAATGGGTGAAGGCGATCGCCTGATGACCGCCAGTGTCATCGTGCATTTCGTTCGCCTCATTGTTCTGTAAATGACTCTGCTGATGACGTGCGCTGCGACACCCAGTAAAGGCCGTCGCAGCGCACGCACGCCAGGTGATGGCGCAGGCTACTTACGCGGCCTGATCATTGATTTGGGAAGCATGGCGGGTCTTGCACTCTCCAGCCCACTATTACCTTCCCATTGCGTAGAACCTTCTTAATATAGGGGCAACTTACCTTGTGAGGTTTCGGTGGCGGCGGCGGCCCGCCGCCAGAGTCGGCTGCGTAGGCGTTGGCGTCGAGGAGTTGTGTTTTGGTTAGCGCGGAGGCGTGCGAAGCCCAGGCGACAGGGCCGGCCGAGGATGTTACGGCGGCGGCGGTGAGTATTCCGGCGGGCAGGGCAGCCAGGGCTACCATGGTCGCCAGTGAGCGTCTTTTCATATGACCTTCTTGACTAGTCTTATCTGGTTACCTGTGAACGGTGCCTGTTTCTCGCGGGCGCTTTAATCCCCCCTTCCCTGGTTGCGTGATTCTCTGGAAGGTTCATGCCAGCTCGTGGCTGTCACCAGGCAGGTTCGGAGGGGTAGGTGTGGCGGGCGCCGGCGGTTGCGGGTGAGCGCGGCGGTGGCCAGAAGTGCTGCGGCGGCGAGGGCGAGGAGTTCTGGATAGCTCGTGTAGCCGCTGTATTGGAAGGTGATGTGGTGGGTGCCGGGCGGGACGGTGACGCCGACCAGGGCGGGGGCGATCATCTCAGTGGGAGCTAGCCGGCCGTCGATGGTTGCTGTCCAGCCGGGGTCGTAGGAGGCGGCGAGCACGACGACGGCTCGCCTGCGCAGGCGGACGGTCGTGGCGGCGATACCGCCGGCCAGGTCGGCGTGCTCGGCCAGGACGGTGCCTGGCACTCCTATGGAGGAGGTTCCGGGGGGGAGCGTCGGCGGGGCGGGTCGGGCGCCGGCGTAGGCGACGGTGAGGTACTTGTCCCGGCCGGGCAGGGCGGAATCCTGGTAGGCGGCGCTCTGGCTGCCGATGTCGGCGCGGCTGGCGGCCAGGCTGCCGATGGTGTCAGCGACCCGGATATAGGAGCTGGCGGGCAGTTCGTAGACCCGCAGTAGGCGGTTGCGGAGGATAAGGATCGCGCCAGGCGGCGGCTGGGGCGGAGCTAGCAGGGCGGCCTGGCGGGTAGGAAGGATGACGTAGCGGATGCCGAGCAGGGCGTAGTCGCCGGGGTTGGCGGGGTCGAAGTTGTTTTCGGGCTGGGACATCAGGGACGCGGTCCGCAGGGTGTGGCCGACCTCGTCGATGTCCAGGCTTTCCAGGTAGTCGTACATGGGCACGAACCCGACGGTGGGGTAATGTCTCCAGTCCGAGGGCGACCCGGCGTAGGCGCGGCCCGGCCCGTGCGCGCGGATGACGGCGGTCATGGCGGCCAGGGCCTGGACTTGCGGCCCGTTGACCTGGGCGTACTGCTGGGCTTGGACGAGGTAGGCATTCGCCGCGTCGACGGAGGCGAGGTAGTGCCAGGCGGGGAACAGCCAGCCCGCTCCCGCCACCGCCACCATGGCGGCGGGCGCCCAGACCAGCCTGGCCGACCGCCGGGTCAGGCGGCAGGCGCAGCGGCCGACGAGCCGGGCGGCCGCGGCGGCGCCGAGGCCGGCCAGGTAGATCCCGGCGAGCTGGGTGCCCATCAGGAACCGGCGGAAGAACACGTCCGCGTGGCCAGGGATGATGCTGGCCAGGGTGCCGTAGGTGGTTCGGCCGAATGACAGCGCCAGGCAGACCAGTAACAGCGCGGCCAGCGCCCGCTCGGGCCCGGCCTGGCGCCACCGCGCCACGGTGGCGGCCAGGCCAGCCGCGACGAGCAGGCTGATCACCGGAAGGTGACGGTAGTCGAAGACCTGGCCGGTGACCAGCCAGCCCAGGGTGGTCCGGGCGCCGAATCCGCTCGCCGACGGCCCGGCGGCCAGGGCTTGGTTGATAGCGGCCCACCGGGAGTACGCCAGCAGCGGCACCACGACCCACGCGCTGGCCGCCAAAGCCACGGCCGCCAGAACCGCGGCCCGGGCCAGCCTGGCCGTGATGCCCTGGCGGACCAGCAGCGCCATCACCGGGACCGCCGCGAATGCCAGGTACCCGGTCTCGTAGTGGAACGCGGCGGTCAGCGCGATCAGGCCGGCGGCCGGGGCGATGAACCTCTTGTCCGTCATGGCCCGCCAAGTCAGCGCCCACGCGAATGGCAGCGCCCACGATGCCCACAGCTGGGTCCACACCCCGAACCCCGCCCAGGTATAGGCATGCTGCTCATACCCGATCCCCGGCACGCTGTGCAGCAGCGGCGCCACCACCGCCGCGCCCGCCGCCGCGCCGCGGCCCAGGCCAAGCACCCGGGCCGAAGCGTAGATGGCGGCCGGCCACAGACACCACAGCAGGTACAGCGACCACCGGAACGCCGCGTCCGGCCCTACCACCAGCCCGGCCAGGCCGGTCAGGATCGCCGGGGTGCTCTGGTAGTGCAGGAACTGAGGCGAGCCCAGCCCAAGATAGGGGAACCACGACGTCAGCGGGCCATGCCCCGCCACGATCCGCGCGGCCGCGAACCGCACCATCTGCTCATGCAGCGAGCTGTCATTAAGAAACTGGGCCGGCAGCACCGTGGCCCGCAGCTCCCACAGATTCCAGGTGATTGGGACCGCGACCGCCGCCCACGGCCACGCCCAGCCGGCCGTGCCCTGTCCCTGCGGGTCTTCCCGTCGTGGAACCTGACTGGCTGTCATATCCGCCGGGTTCTGCCGCAGTCCCCGTACCTGAATCACCATAGATCCCGCCCCACTTGAGCTTTGTGCGCCCGCGTAAATGCGGCGCTGTTTAGTTACGACGCCCTAACCTTGAAACCAGTTGACACGCCAGTCTGTTAATTTTTCGCATCGGCAAGAGTGACCTGCTAATCGCCATACTGGGCACGGAAAAGCTGCGAACTTTTGCGTTTGATTTCACCCAGAGGCGGGCGAGCCATCGGTATCGCCGGGGTTATCCTCCTGGTCGCCACACCCGGCGCAGCCGAAGCCGACCGACAGACAATCGTTCAGAACAGGACCGCGAGCCAGCCAGTTTACCGCTGGTAGAGATTATCTCCGTGGCCGTCGGTATAGATCCGCTTGAAATTGCTGTGTACGTATTCTGCCAGCTCCTTTGTCAGCGGAATGCGATGGGTGTAGCTATGGGATAGCCATAGAAACTCTGCGTGACGAATTGACTGGCCCCACAGTCTGGCGACCGATGGGATGACCCCGGCTCCGGTTGCGGGTGTCAGGCCGTGCGAGAGGGCGAGGTCTGTACCCAGCCCGTCGTCGATGAGGGTGCATCCAGGCCTGCTGGAGTTGAACCGGTTGGCGAGGAGCAACATGGTCACGCTGTCGCTGATCACGCACGACCCGGGCGGGATGAGACGTTCTGCTGCCGTGATTGCCTGCGCGGGCACACCCGGCTTCAGCCCGCTTTCGGTGCGGGCCTGGATGACCGCGAAGATCGTGATAAGCAGCGCAGCCGCGACAGCGGCCCAGTTGCGGCGGAACTTGACGGCTGCGCTGGCGGGCGTGATGAGGCGGGTCAGGGGCAGCGCGATAGCCAGCGCGAGAAAGGGTGCCAGGAACGCTGCGAAGTGGTAGTGGAACTGGTTTGGCCACAACAACATGGCGATTACCAGCCAGGTGCTGGCCAGCGCGAACCACTCCAGCGGGGTGGGAAAATGATCGCGGGCGAGCGTCAGTAGCATCGGCCCGCCTACCACGGCTAGGCAGAGAATCGCCGTCACTACCCAAACCAGCGACCCGCTTAGGTGAATGAACGGGAAGCTGACCTGCGCGTGCAGGCTACTGTGCCCGCTATTTACATCGCTGAGTCCCGCCATCTCGTAAAGACGGCTCAATAGTGCGATCCGGGGTGCCCCTTGCCGGGGACCAATCTGAGCCACCACGAGGCTCCGGTAAAACCCCGACGGAGAAGCGGCGGCGAACGGTGCGACAGGCACCAGGAACCCGGCGGCCAGGCCGGCCGCGAGCGCCAGTGCCCGGTTCAGGCGCCCGGGCCGCGGACAGCCGGACTGCGGGACCATCAGGCACATCACCAGCAAGGTAACGGCGGGGATGATAGCCCACGCCTCAACCGCGCCCGCGAATCCCAGCGCCACCCCGGCCCACACCAGCCGGCTCCGCTTCGCTGTCAGATGATCCCCATCGAACAACAGGACCGCGCCAAGCAAGGTGAACAGCACCAGCCACGGCTCGACCAGCACGGTATGCGCGGCAGCGACAGCATCCGGGTAAACCGCCAGCACCCCGCACACGGCCACGACCGCCAGCATGCCCCGGTGACGCACAAGCCGGCCCGCCAGCGGGATGCTCGCCGTCCCCGCCAGCACCGTCAGAACCCGGCCGCTGGCCAGCCCCCCGGCCGTTCCGGCCACCTTAGCCAGCAAAGCCGAAGGCACCATCAGCAACGTGATGCCCGGCGGCTGCACCAGGACAAAATCCCGGTACGGCAGCACTCCCTGCACCAAGCGGACCGCGCTGCCGAAATAGGGGCCATCATCGTACTCGGCCACCGCCAGCAAAAACCCGCCATGCAGAAGATAAAACAGCCGCAACCCCAGACCAGCCAGCGTCAGCACCACGATCGCCAGCACCAGCGGATCACCCATCACCGCCGCCACCCGCCGCTGCTCTCGCTGCCACCCGACCGGCCGTACCACCATGCTCTCTAACATCATCCGGCCCTTCTCCGCGCGGACTGGCGCCTCAGCCCCGTTCGTCCGACCTAGAATCTTCCGCCGCACGAGAAATGCGCTGCGGCTAGCCACGACCAGCCGGTCGTTTTCTCTGCACATAAGACGCCCGACTAGCGCCGAACGTTTACCGCCAATTGAAAAAGAACCGGAGAACCCCGGTTTTGGCAGAAGGCCGGCTGAGGTCGGCGCGTCTACTTCCTGCCAGGTGCTGCGGGTCAGCGCCATACTTTATGGTCACCGTCTCAGGCCCGTTCGTCTTACCTGCGCGCGCTCGCCGACGAGTGTGGTGGAGACGACCTTTGAGGTTCGCCGATAGAGTCTGTCGCCGTAGTCGTCGGCGTAGATCAGCTGGAAGTGGCGGCGTATGTATCTTGATAGTTTTTTTGTGACCGGCATGCGGCGGGCGTAGTGCTCGGATAGCCATAGAAATTCGGCGTGACGAATTGACTGGCGCCATAGAGGGTTATGCAAAACCCGGTAGTTAATTAATTCATAACGGTTTCTCGCCTGATTATTAAGTAAGTTCCCGACACGCCCCGCCGATACGAGACAACGGCTTCTCCGGCCGATAGAAAGGAGGTTCTCACACCAAACTCTTCCTAGCAGGAGAAGCCGTTGCGGTTCGAGCGTATGTCAGGACTGGACGAAGAGCAACTCAGCGAGCTGGAATACCTCGTGGCCGGGCTTCTCGAAGATCCATGGGATAAAGACGAAGGACGCCCCCGCGAACTGACTTTGCGCGAGGCGCTGATCGTCTCCTGCGGATACCTGCGACAGAATATCATCGAGGACGTCTGGGCCGATATCTTTGACGTCGCGCAGTCGACGATATCGCGGTACATCACGCTCCTGACGCCATTGATCGAGAAAGCCACGGACGGGGACCGGCCGACGGCAGAGGATGCAGCCGAGGCCACCAGGGACGTGATCGCACTGGTAGACGGCACGCTGTGGCCGTGCTGGTCCTGGCACGGCGAAAGCAAGCTATGGTCCGGGAAATACAAGACCACAGGCCACGGCTCGCTGATTGTCACGAATCTCCGGGGCCGCATCACATTTGTTTCCGAGCCGGTGACCGGAAACCAGCACGACATGGCTAAGCTGAAGGGATCGGAAGTCGAGAAGATCCTGGAAAAGGCGGGCGGGGTCTTCGGTGACAAGGGATTCATCGGCACCGGTTACATCACCACTCCTATCCGCAAGCCGGAATGCCGCGACCTATTGCAATGGGAGCACGAATGGAACAAGCAAGTGAGTTCGTTCCGTGCGCCAGTCGAGCGAGCCGTCGCCACCTTGAAGGCCTGGCGGATCCTCTTCACCGATTACCGCCGGCCGCTGAAGACCTTCAAGTCATCATTCCACGCCGCAATCGGGCTCTATTTCTTCAAAGAGAGTTTTGGATAACCCTCATAGTCTGGCGACGGATGGGATGGCTCCGGCTCCGGTTGCGGGTGTCAGGCCGTGCGAGAGGGCGAGGTCTGTACCCAGCCCGTCGTTGATGACGGTGCATCCAGGCGTGCTGGAGTTGAACCGGTTGGCGAGGAGCAGCAGAATGACGCTGTCGCTGATCACGCACGACCCGGGCGGGATGAGACGTTCTGCTGCCGTGATTGCCTGCGCGGGCACACTCGGCTTCAGCCCGCTTTCGGTGCGGGCCTGGATGACCGCGAAGATCGTGATAAGCAGCGCGGCCGCGACAGCGGCCCAGTTGCGGCGGAACTTGGCGACTGAGCTGGCGGGCGCGATGAGGCGGGTCAGGGGCAGCGCGATAGCCAGCGCGAGGAAGGGTGCCAGGAACGCTGCGAAGTGGTAGTAGAACTGGCTCGGCCACAACAACATGGCGATTACCAGCCAGGTGCTGGCCAGCGCGAACCACTCCAGCGGGGTGGGAAAATGATCGCGGGCGAGCGTCAGCAGCACCGGCCCGCCCGCCACGGCTAGGACCAGAATGGCCGTGACCACCCATACCACTGCTGTCAGCGGCTGCGCGTGCAGGCTACTGTGCCCGCTATTTACATCGCTGAGTCCCGCCAGTTTGTAAAGGCGATCTAGCAATCCGACCCGGATTGCCCCTTGCCGGGGACCAATCTGAGCCACCACGAGGCTCCGGTAAAACCCCGACGGAGAAGCGGCGGCGAACGGTGCGACAGGCACCAGGAACCCGGCGGCCAGGCCGGCCGCGAGCGCCAGTGCCCGGTTCAGGCGCCCGGGCCGCGGACAGCCGGACTGCGGGACCATCAGGCACATCACCAGCAAGGTAACGGCGGGGATGATAGCCCACGCCTCAACCGCGCCCGCGAATCCCAGCGCCACCCCGGCCCACACCAGCCGGCTCCGCTTCGCTGTCAGATGATCCCCATCGAACAACAGGACCGCGCCAAGCAAGGTGAACAGCACCAGCCACGGCTCGACCAGCACGGTATGCGCGGCAGCGACAGCATCCGGGTAAACCGCCAGCACCCCGCACACGGCCACGACCGCCAGCATGCCCCGGTGACGCACAAGCCGGCCCGCCAGCGGGATGCTCGCCGTCCCCGCCAGCACCGTCAGAACCCGGCCGCTGGCCAGCCCCCCGGCCGTTCCGGCCACCTTAGCCAGCAAAGCCGAAGGCACCATCAGCAACGTGATGCCCGGCGGCTGCACCAGGACAAAATCCCGGTACGGCAGCACTCCCTGCACCAAGCGGACCGCGCTGCCGAAATAGGGGCCATCATCGTACTCGGCCACCGCCAGCAAAAACCCGCCATGCAGAAGATAAAACAGCCGCAACCCCAGACCAGCCAGCGTCAGCACCACGATCGCCAGCACCAGCGGATCACCCATCACCGCCGCCACCCGACCGGCCGTACCACCATGCTCTCTAACATCATCCGGCCCTTCTCCGCGCGGAGTCGCATTTCAGCCCTGTCATCCCGTCCGATCAGGAATCTTCCGCTGGACTGGGCCCACCCCCTTGCGCGTGGTACGCAATGCACCGGTGTAGTTGTTTCCTCTGCACGCAAGACGCCGGACTACCCGCGGAACGTTTACGCAACCGGCTGATAAACCTGCGGGGCGCGCGCCGCGTCTACCAGATGCCGAGTGTGCCGGGGCAGTTCCGCGAGCGGTCTCGTGCGAGTATGCGGTGTATTACACCGTAATCGTCTGCCGAGCAGGGAAATCGTTGCGGATTTTTGCGTTTGATGTCACCCAGCGGCGAGCCTCGGGCGTCCTCATCCCTGACAGCATCACTGCGACTCCCCTTTGGCTGCACCAAATCGGTCGCAGCCAATTGCCGTACGGAGACCCGTGAAAGCAGGGAACCTTACATGTGCGGAAGCGCCTCGAATGACTGACTGGAGGCGTGCTATGACCCGCGCGATCCCAGGCACGGCCAGGCGGGCCATCGGTATCGTGGGGGCCATCCTCCTTGATGGCGGATTAGTCCTCACGCAAGTGAACTTCAAGGGCGCAACGCTTCCCCAGTGGAATGGACTGTGCAGCCAAGGGATAGGTCAGGTTCTCGGCCTAACTGCGCAGGACTGTGCGCTGGCCGCTCATGTGGACCATGTAATCGGCTGGATGATCGGCCAAGGCATCGTCCTCCTCGTCGGCTATGCCATTCTCCGGTTCGCCAGCTGGACATCGCCCGGTCCCGCCGACCTTGCGGATCCGCGAGAACGAGACCCTGACACCACGCTGTCGCTATAAGAGGCTGCTTAGCCCAAAAGGATCTTGAAGACCCCCGGCGTCCCGAAGCGGTCGTCCAACAGCGTCGGGCTGGCGATGCCGTGAAACCCTAGGTTCAAGGCCACCAACTTGACGAATGGTTGCACACCTCCGGCTACCTGATTCCGTCGGCAATTGAGTGCAAGTGTATGTTTCAGGCTGGCGCCATCTGCGGTGTTGAACCGCCGTCCAGGCACTGGCGCCGGCGCGGCGACTAGTACCTGGGTTTGGCCGGATTGACCTTGCGCCGCCGGGCGGCGACGCTGAGGATGGAGCGGGCGGGAAGGAGCCGTCGATGATGGCAGCTGGCAGGCAGGCGGCCGTCCGTGGAGCTGCGGCTGCGCGGACACCCGGGCCGGCTGCGCGGGCTGGGGAGCGGGTCGCTGGCGTTCGCCGGGCACCGGCATGCGGCCGAGTACAGTGCCGGCGACGGTCCGCGCGGTCCTGAGCTCGCCCGGGCGGAGCCTCGACGAGCCCACGCGGGACGCAATGCGGGCTCGCCTCGGTCACGACTTCTCCTCGGTCCGGGTCCACGACGACGCGAAGGCCGCCGCGTCGGCGACCGACATCGACGCGCGAGCCTACGCGTTCGGGAATCATGTCGTGCTCGGGGCCGGCGGCTCCTCTCTGTCCAGCCCCGAATCTCTGTCCAGCCCCGAACGGAGAGAGGTCCTGGCCCACGAGCTGACCCACGTCGCGCAGCAGGCGGGCGGGCCGAAAAGCACTCCCCGGCGGATCAGCTCGCCGCACGACGCCGCCGAGGTCGAGGCACGCGCCGGCCGCCGGCCGTCGACGGTGCGGCCGGCGCCGTCCGATGTCGTCCATCGCGACTTGTTCGGCGCCTCTCGTCATGTCGACCAGAGGGAACGGAACCTCCTCAATCCCGTGTTCGGCAGCAGTCTCGACTACAGCAAGATCTGGCTCGCACCCGACACCGGGCTCCAGGACCGTCCGTGGACCCAGGCGGTGGCGACGTTGGGGACCTACATCCACATCGGGGCGAGCGCCTACAACAGCCCGGGCTCGGACCCCTCGACGCTGATCCACGAGGCCACGCATAGCTGGCAGTCCCAGCATCACAGCGACATGTCGGCGTACATGGGTAACGCGATGGCGAGCCAGGCGATGGCCGCTCTCTTCGGAGGCGACGCCTATTGCTATGTCCCCGGCAGGCCGTTCTCTGAGTACGGCGCCGAGCAGGCGGCCCAGATGGTTGAGTGCGGGGAGGCGCAGGCCCGCGTGCACGTCAGGGGCGTGGCGGCGGGAGCCGTGGATCCGGACACCGTAGCGGGGCTTTCGCAGCCACGCTACGAGAGGCGAGGGACCACGGGGGTGAAGGGCCCCAACGCCGGCTGCACCTGCTGAGCCGGTCGTGATCCCGCGCCGGTCCGGCGGATCAGGCGGCTACGAAGTGCGGCACGCCGCGATCGTGCCGCCCTTGTGGAGGCAGGTCACGAAGCCGATGTCCGGCCCGGTCAGGACTTGCCCGTCGATGACCAGCTCCCCGTTGGTGCCGTTGGTCGTCGACAAGTAGGCAGCCAGGTTGAACACGCTGGATCCGGTCACGCCGAGCTTGTCGTTGCGGACCCAGCAGCCGCCGGAGTTGTCGCACCAGAAAATGGGGCTGCCCGCATGATCAAGCAGCTCGATGTCTTTCTGCGTGCCGGTTGTGTTCGTGTCCTGCCAGGTCACGCACGTGGCGTCGACGGGGCACGGAGTTGCAGGCGTGGATGTGGTGGCCGGAACGGCCCGGCTCCGGCGGTCGGCTGTCCCGACCGGGGACGCGGCGGCAGCGGCTGACGTCCGGCACGCGGCGAGGGTGCCGCCCTCGTTGAGGCAGGTCACGAATTTGATGTCCGGCCCGGTCAGCACCTGCCCGTCGATCACGAGCTCCCCGTTCGTGCCGTTGGTCGTCGACAGGTAGGCGGCCAGGTTGAACACGCTGGACCCGGTCACGCCGAGCCGGTCGTTGCCGACCCAGCAGCCGCCGGATTTGTTGCACCAGAAGATCGGGCTGCCCGCATGGTCGAGCAGCTCGATATCTTGCTGCACCCCGGTGGTGTTCGTGTCCTGCCAGGTGACGCACGTCGCGCCGACCGGGCATTTCGTCACCGGCGTGCTGGCTGACGCCGCGCGGGCGAGGCCGCCGGTGGCTGCCAGGGCAGCTACGGCGGCGGTCACGGCGAGCTTACTCATGGTGATCATTTGCTTCTCCTCCGCGACGTCCGCTACGAATTACGGCAGCTGGACAAGCTGCCGCCGCCATTGAGGCAGGTTATGAAGCCGATGTCCGACCCGGTGAGCGCCTTGCCGTCGATCACGAGCTGGCCGTTGGTGCCATTGGTCGTCGACAGGTAGGCCGCTATGGTCGCCGTGTTCGATCCGGTGACGCCGACTTTGTCGTTGCCGACCCAGCAGCCTCCCGCGTTGTTGCACCAGAAGACTGGGTCGCCGCCGTGATTGAGCAGTTCGATGTCTTGCTGCACCGTGGATGTGTTGGTGTCCTGCCAGGTGACGCACGTCGCGCCCACCGGGCAGCGCGTTACCGGCGTGGGTGTGGCGGCCGAGACCGGCGCGGCCATCCAGCTGGCCGCTACCACTGCTACCGCGGCGCAGGCAACAGCGGCGCCCCGCATGCTGATCATGAGCTTCTCCTATCGAACGTCCGGGGAGCCATATACGATGATGAATCCCGGTCAGCCAGCGGGCAGCTGGAAATGCCAGATGACCAGGTGCGGGCGACCACCTGCGGCCCGCCCTGCCGACGGCAGGTAGTCCGTGAGCGAGAAATGCCAGTCCTGCCAGTCGCCGATGTCGGTTGCCGGCTCGGGCAGCGGCCCGTCCGCCCCGGTAACGCGCGGCTCCTCGCACCGCATTACCTGCAGGCCATGCCTCAGCGCCGCCCGCAGGTAGTCTCCGAGTTGATGCCGGTAGGTAGGCGCGATGCGCGGCTCGCCCGCCGGGCCGCGGCAGGTCATCACCGAACCGCGGGTGATGAGCTCGTGGTGACAATCCGAGATGACCAGGTCGCCGCCGGGGCGCAGCACGCGAGCGAACTCGGCCACCACCGGATCGAGGCGGGGGACGTGCTCGAGCGCGAGCGCGCAGACGATAACGTCAACGGAGTCATCCGGCAGCGGCAGCCGGTCAAGCTCGGCGACACCGAACTCGGCCCCGGGGACACGCTGCCGCGCGTAGGAGAGCATGTCCGGTGAGCTGTCGACCCCGATGACCTGGTGCCCGCGCCTGGCCAGGAACTCGGCGAATCGCCCGGTCCCGCATGCGGCGTCCAGCGCCACGCCAGGCTCCCGGCCGGCGAGGTACTCAGCTACCACCGGCTCGTCGGTTGCGAACAGCCCGCCGCCAGCATCCGCGTCGTAGCCAGCCGATATCTGCTCGTAGACGGCGGCGGCGCTGACCTGCTCAACCAGCACGCCGCGGTCCCTCAGCTGCTCGTCATCCAGCAGCCGCCTGACCTCGGCCAGCCGGGCCTCAGTGAAGGCGCCGTCGTGGTCTCCAACCCAGGCGTCCAGCAGCGCGATGCCCTCAAGGCCGAGCAGATAGGCCAGCGGGTCTTGATAGATCATGAAAGGGGATAATAGACACGTACCGGTTAGGCTGCCCATCCGTTTTCGGGCGGCGCCAAGGACAGGACCGAGCCGGTCGCGGTGTTCATCGCGCGGGCCCGCCCGCTGACCCGGGCCGCGGAGTGCCGGGTCGCTGGCTGCGACCGGGAGAGCATCACCCGCCGCGGGCTGTGCCGGTTCCACGACCAGCGGCTGCACCGGCGGGGCCTGCTGACCGGTGACGAGCTGGCGGCCTGGGCGGCCAGCGAGCGGCCCCGGCTCGGGGTGCACCAGTTCTCCCTGGCCGGGCTGCCGGAGGCGCTGCGCACAGAGCTGCTCTACGCGCTGCAGCAGCGTGACCAGGCGCCGCCGCCGCTGGACCCCACCGAGGTCCGGATCCTGCTTGCCCGTCTCGGCGACGCGGTCTCGCTGCGCGAAGCCGACCCGCAAGTTGTCTGCGAGTCCGGCGGCATGGTCTACAACGCGGGGACCCCGGGGCCTGTTCCGCGGCCTGCGCCGGCACCTGGACCGGGCCTGGGCTCAGTACGCCGGCGCGGACCCGTTCGCCGGCGACGTGTGGCAGGTGGCGCTGCTGGACCTGCGCATCAATACCTCCCGGCGCTGGCCGGCCACCCAGGGCGTGATCGACTTCGGCGTCGTCGGGGTGCCCTGGCTGCGGGAGATCGTCAAGGACTGGGCCCGCGCCACCCGCCCGTACCTGCAGCGGCTGCGGGAGACGCTGCGTGCCTGCCAGGCCGCCTCCCGCGCCCTGACCGCGGCCGGCCGCACTGAGCAGGCCGGCCTCGGCGCCGGGGACTTCACCCGCGTCCTCGACGCGATCAGCGCGCAGCGGCGAGCCGGCGGCAGCCTGTACCCGGCGTCGCACCGCAACCTGATGATCTACCAGTTCTGCCAGGTCATCGAGTACGGCCGGGCCAGCGGGCTGATGGCCGCGGTGCCCGACCCGTTCCGCCCCGCGACCCGGCACCGCGTGCACGACGACCCCAACGAAGACGAGCTGGGCAAGGCGCTGCCCGAGACCGTGATCCGCCAGCTCGACGCGCACCTGCACCTGCTCGGCCCGGCCGGCCGGGCCGGGGCGATCGCCGCCGCCGACCTGCAGCTGATGCACCAGACGATCTACCAGATCCTGCGCGACACCGGGCGGCGCCCCGGCGAAGTGGTCAGCCTGCGCACCGGCTGCATCGAGATCATCAGCGGCCAGCACAACCTGATCTACGACAACCACAAGGCCGGGCGGATGCGCCGCCGCCTGCCGATCACCTCCGGCACCGCCGAGATCATCCTGTCCTGGCAGCGGCACCGTGCCCTGCTGCGGGTCCCGGCCGCGCTGGACCGGTGGCTGTTTCCCAGCCCGCTGCTGCGCGCCCGCCAGTCCCGCGGCCACGTCACGCCGGCCTGCGTGGCCCGGGCGTTCAAGGTCTGGGTCGCCCGGATCGGCATCATCGACTCCGAGCTGCCCGGACCCGATGGCGCCCCGGTCCCGTTCGGACCGTCCCTGATCATCCCGTACGCGCTGCGCCATTCCTACGCCCAAAGGCACGCTGACGCCGGGGTTCCGGCGGACGTGCTCAAAGAGCTCATGGTCCACGCTGCAGTGGCCACCACGATGGGCTACTACCAGGTCAGCCTCAAGCGCAAGCAGCAGGCCATCCGCTCGGTCAGCCCGCTGGCCACCGACACCGCCGGCAACCCCGCGCCGTTCGCCAGCCCCGCCGCCTACCAGCGGGCATCGGTGGCGGTGCCGTTCGGCAACTGCACCGAGCCCTCCAACGTCAAGGCCGGCGGCGGTGCCTGCCCGATCCGCTTCCAGTGCGCCGGCTGCGGGTTCTACCGGCCCGGCCCCTCCTGCCTGCCGGCGCTGGAGCAGCACATCGCCAGCCTGCGCGCCGACCGGGAAACCGCCCAGGCGATCGGTGCCGCCGATTACGTGCTGGCCGGCCTCACCGCCCAGATCGACGCGTTCGCCGCCGTGGCCGAGACGATGCGCCGCAAGCTCTCCGGACTGGATCCCGCCCAGCGCGCCGAGGTCGAGGAAGCCAGCCGGATCCTGCGCCGCGCCCGCGCCGCCCGCACCCTCCCGCTGACCGACATCACCCCCCGCGCCACGCAGACCGCATGACTACCCCCAGCCGCGCCCGGGCCATGCTCGCCGCCCGCGCCAAGACCAGCCAGGACAAGCGCCAGCGTGCCCTGGCTGCCGTGCAGGCCCTCGAAGCCGCCGGGACGCCAGTCACCGCGACCGCGGCCGCCGCCGCCGGGGTATCCACCTGGCTGGCCTACGCCGATGGCATCCGCGAGCACGTCCAAGCCGCCCGCCGCCGCCAGGCCGAGCACGAGCCCGGCCCCGGCCCAGGCCCAGGCCGCGGCCCTGCCCGATCGCGGGGAGCCGGTCACCCAGGCCGGCCTGCGCACCGGCCTGGCCGTCGCACGGCAAGAGATCCGCCGGCTCCGCGCCGAAAACGACACGCTCCGCGCCCGGCTCCGTCTCCAGCTCGGAGCCGAGATCGAAGGACCCGGCAAGGCCGAGCTGATCACCCGCGTCACCACCCTCGAAGCCACCACCCGCCAGCTCGCCGCCGAACGCGACGCCCGCACCGCCGAAGCAAGCCACGCCCAGCAACAGACCCGCGAACTCGAAGACGACCTCACCGCCGCCCGCGAAAGCCTCCGCCACGCGATCCGGCAGGCCAACCGGTAACCCGCGCCCCAGGCCACCTGGCTGACCGCCCGGCACGGGCACTGGATGACCAGGCCGGCTGGGACGCCGGCCCGACCCGGCAGCTCCCGGACGGCAAGCGCGGGCTGACCAGGACACCGGTCATGCTCCCGGACACCGCCAGCCCGCGTGGCAGGGCACAACCAGCAGGCGCGTCCACCACTGGCGGACACCAGCCGGGCGGGGAACAGCCCGGGCACCAGGACAACGACCCCGCCGGACCGCTCACCGCCGCCGCGAAGGCCCTGGCCGGCCTCAGCGGCACGGCCCGCCGGGGCGGCATGCACACCACGGCCGCCCTCGCCGCGATCACGGCAGCCCGCAGCCTGGCAGCAGAACTCGAGCACAGCGAGCTGGCATTCATCAGGGCGGCTCGCAGCGGCGGGGCGCCCTGGTCCCAGATCGCCGCCGCCATGGGCACCCGCAACCGCCAGACCGCCCAGAAACGTCACGCCGACCTCGCCCGCCGCTGCCCCTGCCCGCCAGCGGACACGCCAGCCGCCCCGGAATCCCCGCAGCAGCAGGCCAGCCACGACGGCAGTCCCGCGAGCGCGAACGCCTCCGGCGCCGGGAACTCCCCGGCACCGGCCCGGACAGGCAAGCCCGCACGGCACGAGGGCCAGGACCAGCCCCGCCGCCCGCCCGCTCCTGCCCCGGCAACCACGGACGCCGCCGGGTCATCGCAGGCTCCGGCCGCACGCGGCCAGCGCAAGCAGGCCGTGCCGAAGATCACCGACTCGATCATCGCCGAGGGCCAGTACGAGCTCGTCCGGGCACCCGGCTATCACGAGACCCGCGCCTGGCACGTCCTGATCGGCGGCAAGCGCGCGGGCCTGGTCCGTCCGACCTGGCGGGGAGAGCGAGAGCCGGCCCGGATGGGAACCGGTCAGCAACGCCGGGCTCGCGCTGCCCGCCACCGGCATCGGCCGGACCACTCCCCGGGCCACGCCAGAACCCGCGACGCCGCCGCGGTCAGCCTGCTCCGTGCTCTCCAGCGCGAGCAGGAGAACGAGCGCAGGCGCAAGCCCCCACGGTGAAAACGTCCACCATCCGCGGACGCCCGTCCGCCTGCCCCTGCCGCCGCCCGGCCCCGCGGCCAGGGTATTCCGGCAGCTCCAGTACCTGACCGTGCCGTTAGCCAGCCTCAAGCGCAAGCAGCAGGCCATCTGCCCGGCCGGCCCGCTGGCCACCGACGCGCCGGCAGCCCCCGCACCGTTCGCCAGCCCACGGCCTCCCAGCGGGGCATCGGCGGCGGTTCAGGCCAGCCTGCGGACCGGCCTGGCCGTCGCCCGGCAGGAGATCCGCCGGCTCCGCGCCGAAATCGAAGAACCCGGCAAGGCCGAGCTGATCACCCGCGTGGCCACCCTCGAAGCCACCACCAGCCAGCCCGCCGCCGAGCGCGCCGCAGGCCACCAGGCAGCCTCCCCAGCGTCACCCACGTCACCCACCTCACTGAGCAGCCAAAACCACCAACCACCAGCCACTTTCCAAGATCAACTACAGATAACGCATGCCATGTCACTGCTGCAAGCCGACGTCGACACCTCCGTGATCGCCCTGTGGCTCGGCCACGCCGGCGTCCGCTCCACCGACGCCTACATCCACGCCGACATGAGCATCAAGGAAAGAGCCCTGGCACTCACCACTCCCGCCAGCGCCAAGCCCGGCCGCTACCGCCCCACCGACAATATGCTCGCCTTCCTCGAAAGCCTGTAACTATGCCGACAACAGCAGCCAGCCGACCCGCCTGAAGCCCGCCCTGATCAGGGCACGGACCACCAGCCCGCCACCCCTTTCGGCATAGTCGCGGGCTCGGCATAGGTCGATCTATGCGGATGTCCGCATAGATCGATGACATCGGCATGCTCCCCGCCGGACAGGACGCCGCCGAAGCGTTCTACCGGATCACCGACGCCGCCTACGAACGCCGTTCCGTCGCCGTGACCAGCAACATTCACCCCTCCGGCTTCGACACCATCATGCCGAAGACCCTCGCCACCGCCACCGTGTACCGGCTGCTCCACCACGCCCACCTGGCCCTGACCAAGGGCGACTCGCACCAGCTCGCCGAGGCCCTCACAGGAAAAGGGGTGACCCCGCTGGCGACCTAACCCCCGCAGCCGGGAGAACACGCGGCCACCAGCCCGGAAAACTGGTAGCCGCCAGTCCGGAGAAGAAAAGACCACCCAACCGGATTTCCTAATGACCGTTGACAGGCGTCGCCTCCGGCTGACCCCCGCCATTACACAGACGTTACGCTGCCACGCTGTACTCCAGGCAGGACGTGTGCTGATTCAGGGCCGCATGGAGACCCAGGCGACCCGATTCCAGACACGACACCCGACCTGCTTGGAGGCATGATGTCCGCTTCGATCAAGATCATCGCTGTGGTTGCTGCAGCTGCCGCGGCGACGGCGGTCTCGCTGACTGCCGCAGCAGCCAGCGGCACGCCACCCGGCGCGTCGGTAAACGGCCCCACCCACGCGACGCACACCACGCCGGCCGTACGAGCAGCCCGTGCCGCCGCCAGGCCCGGGCTCGCCGGTCCCATCATCACGCTCGAGAACAATGCCGAGTTCAGCGGCCTCGACGCAGCGACCGACAAGTCCGGCCGCACCTACATCGGCTGGATCGCCGACAACGGCGTCGACCTGCGCCACGTGCACCTGTGCGTGCTGCCTCCGGGCGCGCGCAAGTGCGCGGGCGGCGTTAAGACCGTCGCCGGACCTGGCAGCGCGTCAGCCGCGGGCCTGACGGTCCTGGTGACCGCGGGCGGCCTCGTGACCCTGGTGTGGCAGCACACCACGGACGCCTCAGAGAGCGGACCGCAGGGCGACGAGATCGCGACCGCCACCTTCCAGAACGGCACGCTATCGGGCCCCAGTGACCTGGCCACCGCGCCAAGCTTCGGCGCCATGCTTGACGCGACCCTCGGCCCGAACAACAGCATCTGGGTCGTGGGCGAACCTTCCTCAGACAAGGGCCTCCAGGTCCGGCCAGGCCTGGACAGCAAGGCCGTCAACCTGAAGACCCCGTGGGAGGTAGGAGGCGCCAGGATACGGTTCGGCGGGAGCACCGGAGTCATAGCGATCCAGAAAGCCGGCGCGATCTCGGAGAACATCGCGTTCTCGATCATCCGCAACGGCTCCTTCGGCAAGTTCAGCAAGCTCGCTCACACCTGGACGGCAGACGGCAACATCGGCCTGACCAATAGCTCGTCAGGACTTCGCCTAGTCGTCAGCGAGCCCAACGCCAGTTACCACCCGGAATCCTGGAGCTTTACCGGCAGCGGCTTCGGCCGGCCAACCCTGACCGGCGACTTTAATAACTGCCAGCCGACCGACCATGACCTCGTGTCGGACGCCAGCGGCCGCGTCGCCGACGTGTCCGAGGAGTGCGAGGACGTCGCGGTCGTGAACATGGCCGATACCAGGCACTCCGGGGTAGCCAGGTTCAGCATCCACAACGGCACCTTCGCCGGCGGCACGCTGCAGATCACCACGACGCCACGCGGCAAAGGCTGGGTCGTCTGGGGAGAAGAATCCACGGCTGGCAACAAGCTGCTCGCCGCGCCGGTCCTGCTGCCGGGCCAGACCGTCACCGTGTCGAAGACCGCACGGAGCAATCACCTCACCCTGAGCGGTCCCGCGTCCTGCCTGCCGCCAGTTGGCATCAAGGTCGGCGTCAGGGGCAAGCCGGCCAAGAACTGGCATGTGTCCGGCTCCACTCTGAAGCTCGGCAACTCGGTCCTGCACTCGACCACCCTCAACGGCGGCTCGCTGGTGCCGGGCAAGGTCTACACCCTGACCGGCACGGTCCATTTCACCGGGTCAGGCGCGCACGTCACCCTGACGGCGAGCCTCAAGTTCCGGTCCTGCGCTAACTAACGGCAGGCCGACGACGCGACATCAGGCCAGCTAGAACGCGGCTGTGCTGACCTGATGTCGCGTCATGTCCCTGTGACGAGGTCCGCGGGACTGGGAGTGCTATGGGTGTCCATGCACAGGAGCAGCGGGCGGACGGCTGCGGTGTGTGCGGTGAATGGTGCTGTGATCGTCTCGTCAGCGGCGATGGACAGGGCCTGGTCGAGGCAGGCGGTGGCGGCGGAGGTTTGGCCAGCCGCATCGCTGGACGCTGCTGCTTCCGTCAGGGCTTCGGCCGCACGGGCGATGTGGCCGAGGGCCAGGGCGGTGCTGGCGGTGGAGCTGAGCAGGGCGGCGGCTTCAGCGTTGCGCTGCCTTGCTCGCAGCAGGCGGGCGGTGGTGATCTGGGTGGCCAGGCTGGTCAGCGGGTTTCCCTGGGGCAAGGCCTGGATCTGACGGCAGCTGGCGTGCGCGGCGGTGATGTCCCCGCCGAGCAGGCAGAGCTGCGTGTGCTTTTCGGCGATGAGGGCTTGCAGGGCTGGCGGGGCCTGCCCGCGGGGGAACACGGCGCTAGCGTGGCTAAGCTGCGCGGATGCTGCGAGCAGGTCTCCTTGTGCCGCGTCTGACTGGGCGAGCAGAACGTGTGCAAAGAACAAGCGGGGCCAGGTCGGCGTGCAGGCGAGCGCGGTCGGCCACGTCGGCTGCCCGCTGGCGGGCCTGAGCGTGGTCGCCGCGCCGCAGTGCCACCAGCGCGGCAGCGAGCAGCGCGGGGCTGGCCTGGAACTGGTCGGACAGCCCGGCGGTGCGGGCCAGGCTGAGTGCATCAGCGGCCAGGGTCTGCGCCTGGCGGAGCTGTCCGGCGGTGGCGTGCAGCAAGGCGATGAGGCCGAGGCAGTTCACGCGCATACGCGCGAGCTTGTGGCTGGCTGTGTCGCGTTCAATGCGGTCTAGGAGCTGGCGGGCGGCTGGCAGGTCACCATGCCACAGGAGGGTGCCTGCTACGGCGTTGGCGGCGGCGGTGCTTGCCATGGCGGCGGTGCGGCCGTCCCGGCTCTGGCCCAGCTGGGCGAGTTCCTGGTTGACGGCCTGGTAGCAGCCCTGGGCTGCGTTCAGGTCGCATTCCAGCCTGGCGATGCCGGCCGCGATGGCCTGCCGCATCGCTGCCAGTTCGGGAAGGCCGGGTTCCGGGCCAGCCTGGCTGGCGAGGGTTGCGGCAAGGGCGAGCGAATGCTGGGCCTCGCCGGGCCGGCCGAGGTGGACCAGCACGAAGGCGTGCAGGGCGAGCCAGACCTGGCTGGCTTCATGCACCGGTGCGGGAATCAAGGAGAACCAGCTCTCGACGACTGCCGGGTGATAGCGCTGCCGATGGCCAGGACCTCGGAGTAGACCAGCTGCTGAGCCGCTGGCCAGTCCGCAGCTGCCAGGCTGTGCGTGATGGCCTCGCTAGTGAACTCGCGGGCGGCCAGCCAGGCCGAGGCCCGCCGATGCAATCGGGTGATAGAGCGCGAGCTGGAGCGGCGCAGTTCGAGCTGGAGAAGTTCCCTGAACAAGTCGTGATAACGGAACCAGGTCGGCGGCGTGTCGGCGGCGTCTGTGAACATGCCGCCGCGGTGCAGGCTGGCCAGGGTCGCCGAGCCGCCTGACTGGCCGGTGACCGCCTCGCACAGCGGCCCGGTCATCCTGGTCAGGATTGAGGTCTGCAGCAGGAAGCGGCGCAGCCGGGCGGGCATCTGGCCGAGTATCTCGGTGGTGAGGTAGTCGGCGATAGTGGCGTCGCTGGCTATGAACTCCGCGAGCGCGCTGGCGGGAACATCGCGCCCGGACAGCCAGAGGGCGAGCAGCCGCAGTGCGGCCGGCCAGCCGCCCAGGCGGGCAAACAGCGGGCTGGCTGCGCCGGCCGGCAGATCGATCGCCTGGGTGGCGGAAAGGCGGTCATCTCCTCGTCGGTGAATGCCAGATCCTGTGCCCTCACCTGGCCCACCTGGCCGCTGGCCTTCCAGCGGGCGGTCACGAACGGCGGATCGGAGCGGGTGAGGATCACCAGGTGAAGCAATGGCGGCTGGTGGTCGATGAGGAACGTGAGGGCCTGATGGAAGCGGTTCGGTGATCAGGTGGCAGTCGTCGAGGGCCCAGATCACCTCGCTATCCAGGCTGGCCAGCCTGTTGACCAGGGGAGCCAGGGCGTGCTCGGGCGGATGCGTCCCGGCTAGCTGGATGACCCGGTCGGCCCAGGGCTGGCGGCCGGGCCTGCTGCCGCCAGCGCGGCCAGGGCATAGGTCCAGAAGCGGGCGGGATCGTTGTCGTGCTGGTCAAGTGAAAGCCAGGCCACCGTCCGGGCCGGGCTTGCCGACAACCACTGGGTGACGGCGACCGTCTTGCCGAATCCGGCAGGAGCGACGATCAGCGCCAGCTTCGCCTGGGCGGCGGCATCAAGCGCGGCGTGGAGCCGCAGCCGGACAATGGCATCGTGAGGCCCGGTGGGCATCGTGAACTTGACGCTGATCAAGGGCGCAGCCGGATCGTCACTCCCGGCGGTGGCGGTGACACGGTTAGCCTTCCTGGCCGTGGCCTGGCCACTCCCCCGCATGTTCATCGACTGTCAGTGTCGGCGGCTGCCTTTGGCACGGCCAGAGGCTACTGCGCCGGCGATGCTGGCGGGCCTGGCAGCAGCCTGACCTCTTCCAGTTCCAGGCCGAGCGACTGGATCAGCGCCGTACCCCGTACAAGGCACCTTGGTCTTCGACCGGCCCGTGCAGTACCGTGCGCCCGCCGTCGCTGGTGGCCTGCAGCGGGCTGAACGCGGCCAGCAAGCTGTCGCCCATCCGTCCCCGGATCGTGATGCTGTAGTTGCGGACCTCCTGGGGAACGGGGCAGCCGGCTCGCTCGGGCCTGGCTGCTCGTGTTGGCGGTGACCGGCCGCGCCGGGGGGTGAATCTCCCGTGCCGTGGGGAACGCCCATACCGGGCCATGGTGCGCCCGGCCGGGGTGAGCTGTCATCACCCCACGCCACGGCGGGGTGATTTGCGGCCCGGGGTGATGCGCGATCCCCCGGCTCGTGTCAGCATATGTGCGGCAACTCTGGCCGCAAGGAAATCACCGGCCGGACACGGCCTCGCGGGCACAGGCCCCAGCAGCCGGGCCTGCCGCCCCAGCAACCCGATAGCAGTGCGGCGACACCGGGAGCCCGGGCGCCGGCGGAAAGGAAGAATCATGGCAAGTACGGGTAACAGCCAGCAAGTGCAGATCTACACCGGCCAGGTCACCGGGCAGACGCTCAACAGCGCCGCGAGCTCGGTCTCGGTCAACCCCGCCGGCACCACCGCTAACATCCAGGTCACCCTCGCCGGGACCGCGCCGGGCGCCACCTTCCAGCCCGCCTACTCTCTCGACGGCGCCGCCCCCGTCTTCACCGGCGTCATGTTCACCTCCGACGCCCACGGCACCGCCACCACCACCTTCACCATCAACGGCCTGGCCTTCGGGAACCACACCCTGGGCATGGATATCAACAACACCCCGCCGCCCGGCAACACCATCTACTACCTCCCTACCTACGTCACCTTCACCGTGTGAATCTCCTTGTGACGCAGCTAGCCGGGCGAGCAGAACGTGTGCCAAGGCATGCGGACCCAGGTCGGCGTGCGGGCCAGCCGCGCCTGTCGAAACCGGATTCCGCCTGGTTGCCAGCGAGCCCGCTCAGCTGCCGCCGCTGTCATGAGGGCTCCGGCTACGCCCGACCGCATCCACCCATGCAAGGAGGTACACCGACCCGTCGGTCCGTTCGAACCGGCTCCGGTGCAGCCGGGTGGCGCCGCTTGGCAGCGTCTCCTCGATTGCCGCAACGTCCGCGAGGGAGACGCAGCCCCGGACGACAACGCTCACTCACTGATCATGCCGCATGCCAGACCACATCACCCTCATCGGCATGAGCGGACGGCCCAAGGCCCATATCGACCTGTTCGGTGCCGCCCGGCTGATCGCAAACCACTGCCGGATCGAGCCAGATCGAGCCCTCGGCACGCGTCTGTTGTCTTGTGTTTATCACTCAAGGTGCGATCCGCGACCATGGCGGCGTGGTACCGGACGATGAAAGGCCGGGGGTGTGGATGTTGAGCGCTTTTCACGATGCCGGCGTGGGATGCGGCTGACGGCGTTGAGGATGCCGGGTCTGGGCGGGGCTGGCGTGTGATGTTTGCGTTGGTTCGTCGGCGGCGGCACCGTGCCGATGTCCGGGCGGAGACGGCTTCCCGCCAGTGCGTGCGTGATGATGCAATGCGTTGTGCTACAAGATGCACGTGGCATCGTCTTCTGCGCAGGCTCCGGGTTTTTTAGCATGGTGTCGCGGCTTAATTGGCGGTGAGTTTGCCGCGCGGCATCTGGTGTGAGTGACGGCCTGCATGCCGCGCAGGCGAACTGGGGCAGGCACGAGGGGGGTTGCGCATGTCCGTGGAGTTGAGCCAGGCGGAGTTGCTGAGGGAGTGGTTTACTCCGGTCCGCGAGGGCGCAGAGGGCGTGGATGTCGCTGACCGGTTGTCAGTGAAAGCGGATATCGAGCGGGTCAGCGAGCTTCTCTCGGAGTTGTGGTTCAGCGCCGATTATGCGTGGACCGCGTGGAGTGATACGGATATTCTCGCGGTTCTGCTGCAGTGGCTGCCAGCCGGCGCCGATGAGGAAATGCCGTTTCTGCAATTGGCTGTTCCGGGAAAGCTGGCGGAGTTCATCGCGTGGCTGGAGCCTGTGATCGGGCGGTTGGAAACGCAGGAGGCTCTGGCCACCGCGGAGCGCGGCGTGGAGAACCCCGGCTATGCGCGGGATCCCATCCCCGGGACGCGCTACTACCGGTGGGCGGGCGGGGAGTACCTGTACTCCGATGACCAGGATCATCCTTACCTGCCAGGCGATGGGGCGTGGCTGGGCATGGATGACCGCATCGCCGCGCAAGACCCCGCGTCGCCGCACTACGATCCCGGCACGGACCGCTGGCGCCGCCCGGCCGAAGGTGGCGTGTATGAGTACCAGGACCGGGATGACCGGGAGTGGGAGCGCAGCGATGGCGCGTCCTGGCTGCGCAAGCACAGCGACGCGGCGGGATGGCTGCCCTGCGACAAGGTCTCCGGCAGCTGGTTCAGCCAGAGCCGGTGGCAGGCCTGGCATGAGGTAGCGGCACGGGCCGCGCCTGGCCCGCCGAGCCGGGTGATCGCCATGCACCAGATTCCCGGCTGGGAGCAGTTCGAAGGCCAGCCGTGGGCTCGGGACTGGTACGCCCTGCCAGGCGCTGAGCGGTACTCCTACCTGCACTCGGCTGGCGTCGTTCCCGCCGAGGACACTCCAGGCTGGAGCGACATTCCGCCGGCGCCACCTCCGGAGCCGGCGCGAGCCAGGGAGGCCGCTGCGGCTGCGGAGACAGTCGCGGAGCACTCTGGCCGGCCGCGGGTCGCCGCCGCGGCGAGCCAGAAAGAGAAGCTCTTCGAGATTTTCGCGCTTCCCGGAGCGGAGTCGCTCAGCACTGAGGAGATTCACGAGATTCTTCTTGCGGCCAGCCAGCAACTGTAGATGACGCCCGCCGGATGCGGATCAGCTTCCCCGGGTAATTAAGGAGACTATGATGACCGGTTTGCCGGAACCTGGCCTGAGCCCGGATCCTGACCCTGAAGAAGAGCCCAAGCTTAAAGAAGATCCCAAGCCTGAAGAGCCCAGGCCTCAAGAAGTGAAGGCGGCCAGGAAGCTATCACCAAAGGAGATGGTAGCCGAGGTTGCGAGAGTTTTTCAGTCAGAATGGGATTTGCATGTTCCTTCGGTCGCGGAGATAGGGGAATGGCGGTCAGAGTGGGCTGCCGTTCGGGGGAGCCGCGTTAAGATGGCCGAAGAGTTTTCCTCCGCGTACAAGGAGCGTAAAGAAAGCGGGGTGAAAGGTGAGCGGGAGCTATCGGAAAAGGCGAAAGAAAGGACTAGCCAAGTCCTGGCTGAACGTAAAAGATCCGCTCCTGTTCCCGCCGGATGCATAGTGTGCAAAAAGCCGGTCCGGGACAGCGAGGAGGTAGTTCGTGGTACCGATGGTCACGTGGTGCATTCTTCTGTGTGTCAACTCGAAAACGAATGCGCAGGGTGCCTGGAAGGAACGGCGGCCGATATTCCAGCGGGAATTTCACGGGACTTGATGATGATCGTAGGTCACGGGTACGATAGCGAGGAGAACACCTTCGTTCCTGCGGGGATGACGGTGCATGCTTTTGCGGCACCCGGCGTGGGACTGCCATTCGAAGACGGTGCGCTCGCTCTGATGAATCCGAGAGCGGCGGCTAAGGCTATGACATTCGAGCCGGAGTCGAGTATTCCGAACATGGAAGTTGAAGAGCTATCCGCGGCGCAGGCAGCGGCTATGCGGAATGTGTTTCGTCATGCGGGCGGGCGCGAGGGTGATGTTGACTGGGTGAGTGATAGCCGGCTGCTGTGTACTGCTGAAGATGAACGGCTGTGCAAGCCCCCATTCCATGCCTGCCAAGGTCTGCTGCAAACCTACCGGGGAACGAAGGAACTCTACTTGGTGGCCTGTGCGGGCGAGGCGATGCCCGATGAGTACTCGGCCGAAACCCAGGGTTATGACAAGCTCATGAGACTAATAATGGATAAAGGCAAGGAAAATCCAGCAAAAGCCTTGAGCTTCTATAACGGCCTGAATAAAGTGCTGCAGGCGGTCCTCCAGCTCGACCCGGACTTCGTGGCATGGTATGACAAAACCCTAAGACAACCACTGTCGTGAACACCAAGGCCAGGCACATGCAGCCGCCGCCAGCCTGGCGCTGGGCAGAAGCCTTCTCACCTGCCGGCTGCACCGCATAAACGGGCCCGCATCGTGCGCCAGCACGGCGAGCCTGTCGTGATGCGCAGCCAGCGGCTCGCCATGCGCGACGAGCACCGCGAGCCGATCGGGGTCCGCCGAGACCCTCGCGGCACTCGCCTCCAAGACGTCTGCCACATCGGGTGCTGCTGCTCTTCCTGGGCAGGCTGATCAGGTACTTCGCGCCCGTTGCCTGATCGGCGCAGGCGGTGGTCCCGCAGCCGGATGGTGCCCTCCAGGCCGATCTTGCCCAGGAACGGGGTCAGCAGCCATCCGCCGACGCCCCAGGCCATGCCGAAGCTCCTGGTCAGCACCGTCGGGCTCCGGTCCAGCCCGCCGTAGAGGCAGACCTGCTTATGCACCGCCGACCCGTACCGGCTGTAGCCGTCCGCGCCGGCGCTGGCAGACGCTTCCATGCAGGTCAGGATCTGGCTGGCCAGCATGCCCCCGCCGGTGGCATCGAAGGCCAGCGTGGCGCCCGTGGCGGTGAGCGCAGCGGTCAGCTCGTCCATGAACCCGGGCTTGCTGGAATCGCAGACGAAAGCGGCGCCCGCCGCCCGCAGCAGGTCCTCCTGCCCGGCCCTGCGCACGATGCTGACCAGCGGGACCTCCTCCTCCTGGCAGAGCCGGTCCAGCATCTGGCCAAGGTTCGACGCGGCGGCCGTGTGCACCAGCGCGACATGGTCTTCCATCCGCATCGTGTCGATCATTGCGAGCGCAGTCATCGGGTTCACGAACGCGGACGCACCGTCGGCGGCCGGCAGGCCCTCGGGAAGTTCCAGGCACAGCGACACCTCGACGGTGCGGTACTGGGAGTACATGCCGTCCCCGGCCGCGGCGACCTTCTTGCCGAGCAGGCGCTGCGCCGCTTCGCTGGACCCGGCCGCGACGACGGTACCCGCGCCCTCGTTGCCGGCCGGCATCGGCGTCCCGACACGTGCGGTCAGGCCGCGCATCGCCGCGTCCGGAAATGGGGCGGTGATCACCGGCCGCTGCGGTGTTCCCGCGGCGCTCGCCGCCGCGATATCGGCGCCGGCCAGGAGCAGACCCAGATCGGACGGATTAACAGGGGCCGCCTCAACCCGGATGAGAAACCTCGTCCGGGCCGGGCTCGGCGACCGCAACCGTCTCCAGGAGCAGCTCGAGCATGTTCTCGGGCCGCACCAGCGACCGCAGTTGCAGCGCCTCGGCGGGGATCTCAGCCGCCATCGGTCAGCTCCTTCGTTGCAGTCCCGGCCTCCCAGCGAACCGGCGGTGACAGCCGCTGGCGTGCCTGACCCGCCTAGATGACCAATTCCAAGGGGTCTGACACGGCGTGTCGAATCGTGGCCAGCAGAGAGGGTGTCCAGGATCGGCGTTGCTAACCCAACGTCGAACCCGGAGGCCCTCGTGGACGCCGACCTGGACACCCTCGCTACCGCACTGTACGTGAAGACCGATGACCTGCTGAAGGAATCGCCGCAGCTCGCGCCGCGCCGCCTTCGAGGCGACCATGGCCGACGCGGGGATCACGCTCCTCCGCCCGGCCCGCAAAGGCGAGCCGGAACGGGCAGGCGCCCAGTTCTTCAAGCCGCTGCGCCAGGTCATCGAGTCGATCAACGACACCTTCAAGGGCCAGCTCGACCTGGAACAACACGGCGGTCACACCCCGGAGGGCGTGACCGTCCTCGCACTGACCGCCGCGATCTGGCACAACGACCGAGCTGGCCAGCCCGTCAAGCGCTCGCTCCTGGCTTATGACCACTGACCCCTTGGAATTATTCGTCTAGCCGGTGAGGGCTGCCGACCGAGCAGCCGGGAGGAAGTCACCATGACGGAAACTCACGTGCTGTTCAGTGGACTGGCCATCGGCGAGTCGCCGCGTTGGCGCGACGGCAAGCTTTGGCTCTGCAACTGGTGCACCCAGGAGATCGCGACGGTCGACGCCGCGGGTACCAAGGAAGTAGTGGCTCAGGTTCCGACCACCTTCCCGTTCTCCATCGACTGGCTGCCGGATGGGCGACTGCTGGTCGTGTCGGGCCGCGAGGCAACCGTCCTTCGGCTCGAACCAGACGGCTCGCTCGTCACCCATGCCGACCTGACCGGGCTCGGCTCGATCTTCAACGAGATCGTCGTCGACGGCAGGGGCAATACCTACGTCAACGGCGACGACCTGATCGTGCTGATACCTGCCGATGGCGCGCCGCGCCCCGTGGCCAAGGGCCTGGACTGGGGCAACGGCATGGCGGTGACGGCGGACAACTCGACGCTGATCGCGGCCGAGTCACACGGCAACCGGCTCACCGCCTACGACATCGCGGCCGACGGCTCACTGTCGGCTGGCCGGGTGTGGGCCGACCTGCCGGGCGGCTTCCCCGACGGCATCTGCATCGACGCCGAGGGTGCGGTCTGGTATGCCGACGTGCCCGGCAAGCACTGCGTGCGGGTCAGCGAAGGCGGCACCGTGCTGCAGACGGTCAGCGCCGACCGCGGCTGTTTCGCCTGCATGCTCGGCGGCGAGGACGGCACGACCTTGTTCATGCTGGCCGCGCAGTGGCGCGGGATGGATCAGATCGACCCCCAGGCACGCACCGGGCTGGTCATCGTGGCCGACGCGCCAGTCCCTGGTGCTGGCTGGCCGTCGTGCCGCTCGTCATAGGCGTGTTCACGCCAGCGCTTTCTCGAACCAGTGGTGCGCGTAGGGCTCGTCGTTGAACGGCTCGACCTCCCGGTAGCCAGCCGAGCGGTACATGCTGATCGCCTCGATGAGGTTGCGGTTTGTCTCCAGCCTGACCGTGCTGGCGTGATTGGCCGCCGCCTGGGCCTCAAGGTCGGCGAGCAGCCTGCGGCCCAGTCCGAGGCCGCGCGCGGACGGTGCCACCCACATTCGTTTGATCTCGGCTGGCTCCGCGCGGTGGAACTTGAGCGCACCGCATCCCACAGGTTCGTCATGCAGCGTCGCGAGCAGGAACAAGCCCGCCGGCGGCGTCATCTCCTCGTCGCTGGCAGAGACCCCCCGGCTCGGGTCGTAGCCGTCGTCGAACCGGCGCGCGAGTTCGTCGAAGTAGGCCCGCAGGCAGGACCGGGCGTCGGGCAGCCGAGGATCGCGCACGACAACCTCGACCATCGACGCCACCAGCAGTCGCTCGACATCAGCCATCGCCGAGACCAGCCTGGTTCGTTGCCGGTCGCTGAGCGGCCGCAGAATCGAGTCGGCTACGTGGTCGGCGCGCCGGTCAAGCTCGGTTCGCTCGGTGAGCCCGGATTCGGTGAGGCGAGCGGTGCGCACCCGGCCATCAGCGCCGTTCTGGGTGACGACGACGAGGCCGTCCTTCTCGAGCGCGCGCAGCAATCGGCTCAGGTAGCCCGAGTCCAGGTCCAGCCGTGACCGCAGCAACCGCACGTCAGCCCCGTGCGGCCCGATCTCCCACAGCAACCTCGCCTGCCCCAGCGGCCGGTCGCGAGCGAGGAACGCGTCGTTGAGCGCACCGACCCGCTGCGTCACGGTCCGGTTGAACCGACGCACCTGATCCACCATGGCAAGATCCATCCTCTGACTATAGTCAGAGGACTGCCGGAAGCCGGGTTTCATGAGGGACTTGACAGCGGCATTTGCGAGAACTCTCCCAGGCGCGAAAGTGCTTCAGATCATGAACCAGATACGGGCCCCAGCCTCTTCGAACCGCAACGCCGGCCCGCTGTTGTCGTTGGACGGGCTGTTGCAGAATCGGGCGCGGGTACGCGGTGTGTCTTTTGTGCGTGTTCGTGGTTATCTGTCATAATTATGGTATGGCGAAAGGGTACCGGGAAGTGCCGCGGGACCAGCTGTACCTGCTGCCGCCGGACCGGCGGGACTGGCTTGCGGCCGATCATCCGGTCTGGCTGGTGATCACCGTGGTGACGGACCACCTGGACACCAGCGCGTTCCACGCGTTCCGGCGGACCGGCGGGGCGGGGGCGGCGGGGTATGACCCGGACATGCTGGTGACGCTGCTGGTGTGGGCGTACGCGAACCGGGTGACGTCGTCGCGGCGGATCGAGCAGCTGTGCCAGACCGACGCGGCGTTCATGGTGATCTGCGCGGGGAACCACCCGGATCACGTGACGATCGCCCGGTTCCGGGCGCAGGCCGGGACGGCGATGGCCGGGCTGTTCGCTGAGGTGCTGGGGCTGTGCGCGCGGCTGGGCATGGGCAAGCTGGGCGTGGTGGCCCTGGACGGCACCAAGGTCGCCGCTTCCGCGTCGAAGTCGGCGAACCGGTCGCTGGCCCGGCTGCGGGACCTGGCCGCCGAGACGGTGGCCGAGCACGCGGCCGCCGACGCGGCCGAGGACGCGGCGTACGGGGCCGGGCGGCGCGGCGACGAGGTGCCCGGGCAGGTGGCCAGCCCGCAGTCGCGGGCCGGCCGGAAGGCCAGGGCCGGGCGGATAGCCCGGGCGCTGGCCGAGATGGAAGCCGAAGCCGAGGCCGGGGAGAAAGCCGAGCGGGAGGAGCAGGCCGCCAAGACCGGGACGTTCCGGGAGCGCAAAGCGGCCGGGCAGCCGACCGGCCGCGCCCCGGCCGGGTCCGAGGCCGGGCTGGCGCAGGAGAAAGTCGATGCCGAGATCGCCAGGCAGCAGGCCAGGATCGATGACTGGCACGCCCGCCAGGCCGCCCGCGCCGCCGCCGGGCAGAAGAAGATGACCGGCCCGCCCCCGGCCCCGGCCGCCGGGTACTGCCGGGTCCGGGAAGCCGAAGCCGAACGGGACGCCGCCCGCGACCGGGACGCCGCCCGCCAGGCCGCCCGCGACGCCCAGCGCGCAACCCGGTCCCGGAACATCACCGACCCTGACTCCCGGCTCATGCCCGTCCGCGGCGGCGGGTTCATCCAGGGCTACAACACCCAGAACGTCACCAGCGAAGACGGCCTGATCATCGCCACCGAAGTCACCGGCACCCCCGGCGACGTCACCTGGTTCGAGCCCATGGCCGCCAAGGCAGAAGCCGCCGCCGAATACATCGCCGCCCGCCAGCCCCCCGCCACCACCGCACCCGACACCACCAGCAGCGACACCACCAGCACCGCCGCACCCGGCACCAGCTGCACATGCGGCACCACCGCACCCGGCACCGGCAGCACCGCCGCAGCACCCGGCACCGGCAGCACCGGCACCGCCGCACCCGCCACCAGCAGCAGCGACAGCACCGGCTGCACGTGCGGCACCTGCGGCCGGTGCCTCATCCGCCTGTTCCTCACCGACGCCGGCTACAAATCCGAGCACAACATGACCTGCCCCGGACCGGACCGGCTCATCGCCGTCGGCAAGCACCGCGACCTCGAACACGCCGCCCGCGACCCCGGCGCCCCCGCCGGGCCCGGCGAACCCGACGGCCCCGCCACCGCCGCCATGGCCGAACGCCTCAAAACCCCCGAAGGCATCACCGCCTACCGCCAGCGCGGCCACATCGCCGAAACCCCCCACGGCAACATCAAGCACAACCTCGGCTTCCGCCAGTTCAGCCTCCGCGGCACACCCAAAGTCACCGCCGAATGGAACCTCATCACCAGCGTCCACAACCTCCTGACCGCCATCAGCGCCGGCCAGCTCACCACCCAGGCACTCACCGCCCTCTGAACCAGCCCGGCCACACCCGGCCCCTGGCCCCAGCCACCCACCGCCCCGAAACAAGCCCAAACCCAAGCCCGCCACCGCCCCGCCCCGCCACCCAATCCCGCAACAGCCCGTGGAGCAGCAACTTAGGGACGACGTAGCGGTCGGATTCTGGCCGCCGGCAACAGCGTTGGGACGACGTTGCTGTCACCCACTTCAAAAGACTCAGCCACACCCATGGCACATCACTGGGGTCCGTGTCCGCCCCAGCACCAATGTCGTCTGGTGGTGCGGGTGCGGGCAATGGGGCTGGTGGTACGCAAGGCGGTGCGGTAAGTGGGGCGCTGCGCGGATCCAACGCCGGGTTCAGGAGGTCGGTGCTATCTGGGTACTGGGGTTGTTGGCTAGGCGGAGGATGGTGTTGGCCAGGAGGTCGACGCCGTTGCCGCAGGCGGCTGGGTTGGAGTACTCGCGCGGGGTGTGGCTGATCCCGCCGTGCTCGCCGGCTACGAAGACCATCGCGGTCGGGCAGGTCGCTGCTATCTCCTGGGCGTCGTGGCCGGCCCCCGACATGGCTTTCACGTGCGGCAGCCCGAGGTCGTCGGCGGTGATTGCGAGCAACGCCTGCACGTGGGCGTTGAAGCGGACGACGCTGGTCTTGGCCATCCGCTCCAGGTTTCCGCTCACGCCGTAGCCGCGGGGCAACTCGGCAACGAACGAGGCCAGGTGCGCTTCGGCGGCGGTCATCGCGTCGTCGTCTGGGACGCGCATGTCGATGGTCATGGTCGCTGCCGCCGGGATGACGTTGGTCTGGCCTGGCTCGAACGCCAGCTTGCCGACTGTGCCTCGCAGGTCGCCGAACTGGCCGGACTCGCACATGCGCCGGATTTCGACGATAACTGCGGCGGCGGCGAGGCCCGCGTCCTGCCGGTGCTCGATCGGCGTTGTCCCCGCGTGGCTGGCGGCGCCGTGCAGTTCCAGCCGCTGCCAGGAGATCGACTGGACGCCGGTGACGATGCCGACGTCGACGCCGGCGGCGGCCAGGATCGGGCCTTGCTCGATGTGGCACTCGATGTAGGCGAATGGGATCGGCCTGCGCTCTGGCTCGGGGCCGTCGAAGCCTGTCCGCACTAGTTCGTCAGCGACGCTCGCGCCGTGGTCGTCGGTGAGCTTGCGGGCGTAGTCCAGCGTCAGACGTCCGGCGGTAACCGCCGAGCCGAGCATGTCGGTGCCGAAGCGCACACCTTCTTCCTCGGTGAAGAAGCCGACTTCGATTGGCCGCAGCGTCGTTACGCCGTAGTCGTTCAGCGTGCGCACCACTTCGATGCCGCCGAGGACGCCGAGCGTGCCGTCGAACGCGCCGCCGGTCGCGACGGTGTCGATGTGCGATCCCATCAGCACGCACGGCAGGTCGTCGTCCGTGCCTGCCCGGCGGCCGTAAACGTTGCCGATCCGGTCGATACGTACGACCAGGCCGGCTTCGCGCATCCACGCGATGACCTGACGGCGCGCCTGGGCGTCCTCATCGGTGAGGGCGAGCCGCCGCACACCAGGCAACCCGGTCGCGGTGTCGTGGTACGAACCGATCCGCGCCAGCCGCATGAGGGTGTCCCAGAGCCGGTCTCGATTGACCCGGACGAGCTGATCGTTCATTATTTCGCCGTCACCTGACCTTCCGTGCTGAGCAAGACCACCACTGACGATGCGGTCACGCCGAGTTCCCGGCGACGGCCATCGGCACCGTCGCCGGTCAGCGCCGCCCGGACGCCAGCCAGCGCGGCCGCGCCGCTCGGTCCGGCCGAGATTCTGTGACTCGCTAGTTCAGCCACCGCCTCATTGGCGGCCGAGTCAGGCACCGCTATCGCTGCGTCGAGACCGGCCGCGAGCACGGGCCAGGCCAGGCTGGACGGCGTACCGCAGTTAAGACCGGCCATGACGGTGGCGCCGGTCTCGATCGACCCGTAGCTGCCCGCCTGCAAGCTGGCGAGCAGGCAAGCCGCCGCCGTTGGCTCGACCCCGAGCACAGCGGGCCCGGCGGCGCTGCGCGACGGCCTGGACCGGTAGTGCTCGACGGCGGCCCGCGCCAGCGAGCCCACGCCGACCGGCACGCTAAGAAGGTCAAGCTGGCCGGCGCCACGCTCGCCAAGCTGCGTGTCGATCTCGCTGAACAACGTCTCGTAGCCCGCCACGATCCAGCCAGGGATTTGCTCGTATCCAGGCCAGGCGGTGTCCTGGATCAGCACGCGGCCCGGCTCGGCGTCGGTGTACCGAGCCGCTAGCTCGACGGCCGCGTCGTAGGGCTCGCTGATCACGGTCACCGCCGCTCCCTCGTCGGCAATCATGGCGGCCACACTGGCCGGAGACGTATCCGGAATGAAGACGCGGGACCGCTGGTCAAACAGCCTGGCTAGATGGGCGACGGCGCGGCCATGATTGCCATCGGTGGCAGTGACAAGTTCGACCGGCGCGCGAGCAGCGGCCAACCGCAGCGCGGCGAAGTCAAGAGTCGAGGCAGCATCGGCCAGCACCCGCACGATCGCCCACGAGGCGCCGAGCACCTTGAACGCGCCCAGGCCGAGCCGCCCCGACTCGTCCTTGACGAAAACCCGGCCGACCTCGAGCGCGTCAGCCAGCGCGGGTACCTCGGTAAGCTCCGTCGGCCGGTAGCCGGGCAGGCTGGCGTGAAAGAGCAACGGGTCGCCGGACGGCGGCGGGCACCGCCACCGACGCGCATCCGGGCGGCTGTACCAGCGGTGCTGGCTCAAGGGGACGACCGTCACGGACGCGCCCCGAACGAAGGCCGGCCAAGCTGCTCGGGCAGGACTCGGTAGGCATCGCGCACCCAGGCACACAGCAGAGGCCTGGTCTCGCGCGGGTCAATGAGGTCCTGCACACCGAACCGCTCGGCGGTACGGAACGGCGAGCTTACCGCGGCCAGCGTGCGGCGGATCCGCTCGATCTCCGCTTCCGGGTCGTCAGCCTGCTCGATCTGGGCTCGGAACGCGGCTTCGACGCCACCCCGCAGCGGCAGCGAACCCCAGTCCCCCGATGGCCAGGCCCAGCTACGACCGGGCCGATGCCGGTTGACGGCACCAGCTCCGGCGACGCCGTACACCCTGCGCACGATGACCTCGGCCTGCGGAACCCGGGACTGGTACAGCGCTGCGATCGCCCGGGCGCTGTAGCGCACCGTCCCGCGCTCTTCGGCGACCCGGCCGATCGTGATACCGCCCTGGTCAGTCAGGCTCACCAGCGGCAGGTGGAACGTCTCGCACAGGTCGACAAAGCGGGTGATCGCCTGGGCGCCTTCGATCGACATCGTGGTGCCCTTGTACGGGTCGGTCGCGATCACCCCGACCGGGTGACCATCCAGCCGGGCGAGCGCTGTCACAGTCGCGCCGCCGTACTCGGCGTAGCAGAACACCGTGCCGCGATCGAAAATCGCGTCGAGGATCGGTGCGATGCGGTAGGGCAGCCTCGGGTTGCGCGGAATCGCCGTGCTGAGGCTCTCATCGCGTCGGTCGGCCGGGTCGTCGCAGGCAACCACCGGCGGCAGTTCGTAGACGCTGGAGGGCAAGTACGACAAGAAACTCCTGATCACGCCGAACGCTTCGTCCTCGGTCCGGATGAACCGCTCGATCGTGCCATTCCGCAGGTGCACGGCAGCGCCGCCGAGTTCCTCCTTGGTCAGGTTCTCGCCAGTCCCGCCGAGCACCACGGGCGGGCCGGCGGTGAACAACTGCCCGACTCCCGCGACCATGACGGCCAGGTGCGACATCACCAGCCGGGCCGCACCGAGGCCGACGGTCGGTCCCAGGCAGGCGGCCACGACGGGCACGACCGAGAGGTTGTCGACCACGACGTCCCACGCCGGGTTGACCGGCACGTAGGTGAACCCAGTCTCGTAGGTGGTCTTCACGCTGCCGCCGCCGCTCGCGCCGTCCAGAAGGCGCACGACCGGCAGCCGCATCTCGTTCGCGTACTGCTCGGAGTACACCTGCTTGGCGTGGATCGCGGCGTCGGCCGAGCCGCCGCGGACGGTGAAGTCATCGGCACCGATCAGCACCGTCCGGCCCGCGATCAGCGCCGTCCCGGTGACGAAGTTGGCAGGCAGGATCGACACCAGCCGACCGTCGGCGTCGTAGGCGCCGAATCCGGTAAGCGCGCCGATCTCGGCGAAGCTACCCGGCTCGGCCAGCCGGTCGATCCGCTCGCGCACGGTCAGCCGGCCAGTGGTGCGCTGCCGCTGGATCTTCTCGGGCCCGCCCAGCGCCAGCGCGAGCGCGCGGCGCCGCCGGATCTCCTCGATCTCAGCTACCCAGCCCTCCACCGGGGTTTCCGTGGGTCGCCCCCGGGGGCCAACGCCTCCGTCCTGCGCCTGGCTCATGCGTGCCTCCCTGACCCGGGTGGGTGGACCGTAAATCGTATAGTGACGCGGGTCGTGCTCCCGGGCTAGTACCTGTCATTCTTGGTGCCATGAGCGTGCTGGCCATCGGCTCGCCCCCTGGTTTGCCCAGCGCTGGATCGTTCGCCCTGGCCACGCTGGTGAGCTGGCTGGCCACTGAGGCGTTGGGCGCCTACATGCTGACGGCCTGGATCGGCGGCGGCGGCAACCGCGTTAAGCGCGACGCGGCGACCGCCGTACCCAGATCGGTGATTTTCGGGCACGCCGGGCTGGCGTTCACCGGCCTGCTCTGGTGGATCAGCTTCGTACTAACCGCGGACGTGGCGCTGGCCTGGCTGTCGATCGGCTTTCTCGCGCCCGCGATCGGGCTCGGCATCTCGACGGTGACGCTGTGGACGCCCTACCCGGTCCGCCGCCCGAGCACCGAGCCTGACCTGCGGCCGTATGACGGCATGCTCGGCATCACCACCGACGAGATGCTCGCTGCGGCGCTTGAGGACGAGACGCTCACCACCAAGCTGGTTGACGATCTCGTGGCGAGTGTGCTCGCGCGGCCAGAGCCGACCTTGCGCCGGGCAAAGTGGCAACTGAGGCCGCTCGTCCCGGCCGCCCACGGCCTGCTCGCGATCAACACGGTCCTGTTCGCTGTGCTCGCCGCCGTCTCGGCCAGCTAAGCCGACGGCGCTGGTGATATCAATGGGCCATGTCCAACCTTGCTGAACAGGAAGCCGGCCCGGCTCGTCCGGGACTGCTCGACGTGCTCGCGCTTGAGCGCATCGACGCGAACCTGTACCGGTCCGTCGCGGCGCTGGATGACCCGTTCGGCCTGTACGGCGGGCAGGTCGCGGCCCAGGCGCTGCGGGCGGCGGCCGAGACGGTCGACCCTGACCGGCATCCGCACTCGCTGCACGGCTACTTCCTGAGCCGTGGCGACCCCACCTACCCGGTGCTGCTGACCGTGCACAGGGACAGGGACGGCCGGTCGTACTCGAACCGCCGGGTGATCGCGGTGCAGAACGGCAACGTGATCTTCAACCTGGCCGCGTCGTTCCACGTCACCGAGGATGGTTACGACTACCAAGCGCCCGAGGCGCCCAAGGTCATCAGCCCCGATGACCTGCCGGACTTGGTCATCCATCCCCGGATGGTCGGCATCGAGATCAAGGCACCTGAGCAGGCCGTCGACGGCCAGCAGTGGCCGTCCCGGGTGTGGATGCGCTCACGGGAGAAACTGGCCGACGACACCATGCACGCCTGTGTGCTCACCTACGTGTCCGACATGTTCACCGGGCTGGCCTCGGTGCGCGGCATGGCTGACGTTGGCATCGTGACCAGCCTTGACCACGCGGTGTGGTTCTATCGCCGGGTCGCTATGGACGACTGGGTGCTGATGGACCTGCAGCCGGAGTCGACCGCGGGCGGCCGGGGCATGTACACGGGCCGGATCTTCAGCAAAGACGGTCGACTGGCGGCCGGTATCGCGCAGGAATCACTGTTCCGCCCTGGCCGTCGGCGTCTTGACCTGCCTACCAGATAGCGCTCGATGTGAACGCATGTCTACCATTGCCCCATGTCGATCGCGATCACCGATGAACACCGCGCCCTCGCCCAGACAGTTTCCGACTTTCTCAGCAAGCAAGGCGCCCTCGGAGCCAGCCGGGCGCTGCTCACTGCCGAGACCGAGGAGTTGCCCAGCTTCTGGGGCGATCTTGGCGGGCTAGGCTGGCTCGGGCTGGCGGTACCCGAGGAGTACGGCGGCTCCGGGTTTGGGTTGCCTGAACTTGTCATCGTGGCCGAGGAGTGCGGCCGGTCGGTCGCTCCTGGCCCGTTTGTTCCGACGGTAATCGCCAGCGCTACGCTCGCCGCGATCGCCCCAGCCGAGATCCAGGCCGCCTGGTTGCCGGGACTGGCCGACGGGTCGGTCATCGGGACGGTCGCGTTCGACAGAGAAATTTCAGTCAGCAACGGGCTTGCCACGGGCGAGGTCGGCACCGTGCTCAGCGGGCACCTGGCTGACGTGCTGCTGGTCGGCGTCGACGAGGACGTCGCGGTCATCGACTGCCGCGGCGGCGGCGTGACAGCCAAGGTGCCAGCGAACCTCGACCCGACCAGGCGAGCCGCGCAGGTCACGCTCGACGGGGCCGCAGCCCAGCTCATTCCGGGCGGCCGGGATCAGCTTGTGAACTTCGCGCGACTGGTGCTCGCCGCCGAGGCGACCGGCGTAGCCCGCGAGTGCACCCAGTCGGCGAGCGCGTACGCGAAGGTGCGCGAGCAGTTCGGCCGCCCGATCGCGATGTTCGAGGCGGTGAAGCACCACTGCGCCAACATGCTTGTCGAAACCGAACTGGCCACGGCAGCGGTGTGGGACGCCGCCCGGGCCGCGGGGGTTCCAGGGGGTCGTCCCCCAGGGCCAGCCCAGTCGGGGGTTCCAGGGGGTCGTCCCCCAGGGCCAGCGCAGTCGGGCGGCGGCGACCAGGTCACCCTCACCGCGGCGATTGCGTCGACGCTCGCCCTCGCGGCCGCCGACCTGTGTGCCCAGCTCAACATTCAGGTGCACGGCGGAATCGGTTTCACCTGGGAGCACGACGCGCACCTGTACCTGCGCCGGGCGACGGCGATCGGTGCGATCATCGACGCTGGAGCCGCCGCCGAGGCGGTGACCGACGAGGTCAGGCACGGGGTGCGGCGGGACCGGCACGTCGACCTGCCGCCCGAGGCCGAGCCGATCCGCACGGCGGTGCGCGAGGTCATCGACCAGGTGCGTGACCTAGACGAGCCCGCGAGGCGCGCGGCGCTGATCAAGTCCGGCTACGTGATGCCGCACTGGCCGAAGCCCTGGGGCCGGGACGCCGGCGCGATCGAGCAACTGGTGATCGAGCAGGAATTCGCCGCGGCCGGCATCAAGCGTCCCGGCTACGGAATCACCGGCTGGGTAATTTTGACGCTGATCCAGTACGCGACGCCCGAGCAGGTGGCGCGCTGGGTAGTCCCGGCGCTGAACCACGAAGTCATCTGGTGCCAGCTCTTCAGCGAGCCCGACGCCGGTTCCGATGCGGCCGGGGTCAAGACGAGGGCCACCCGGGTCGATGGCGGCTGGGTGATCAACGGCCAGAAGGTCTGGACGTCGGGCGCGCACCTCGCGCGCTATGGGCTGGCCACCGTCCGCACTGACCCGAGTCTGCCTAAGCACGCGGGCATCACGATGATGGTCATCGACATGCACGCCAAGGGAGTCTCGGTCAGGCCGCTGAAAATGGCCACCGGCAACTCCGACTTCAACGAGGTGTTCTTCACCGACGTGGTCATCCCGGACGACGACGTGGTCGGACCCGTCAATGGCGGCTGGACGGTCGCGCGAGCGACCCTCGGGAACGAGAGCGTGAGCATCGGCGGCGGCGAGGGCGGTATGTCGCTGCCGCCAGCCACGCTCATTCAGCCGCTGGACGCCCACCCAGAGCGGCTGCCCGGCGGGGCGGGTCGGGTCGGCAGGCACATCTCGCGCGTGCAGGCGATGACCGCGCTGAACTTGCGAAGCACGCACCGCGCGGTGGCCGGCGGCGGACCCGGACCCGAAGGGAACATCACCAAGCTGGTGCTGTCCGAGACCGGCCACGAGACGGCAGCCATCCTGGTCGCGTTGGCCGGGCCCGAGCTTGCTTTCCTCGAAGGGCCGGGAGGTATGGCCGGAATGCTGGCGCTGGCGCACCGCGCCATGTCGATCGCGGGCGGCACGTCGGAGATTAAGCGCAACCAGATCGGCGAGCGCATCCTGGGCCTGCCCCGCGACCCGCTGATCAAGTAAGCCCGCGCGCTCGATATCACGAGCGGCTGGGCCCGGCCCCCACCGTCCGGGCCCAGCCGCTCAGGTGCGGAGCTGGCCAACACTGTCCTGCCAAAACTGTCCTGACAACACTGGCTCCTATGACAAGGACCGCCAAACGCCGTCGTTATGACGCAAACTTGGCTTCAAATGTTTTTCGGGGCTGAGTTGGGTCAGTTGATCGTGAGTTCGGACGGACTGGAGCAGCAGCTCCGGGACGACAGGGCTGTTAGGACGCTCGGCCCGGCAGCAACGCCGACCCGCTGTTGTCGTTGGAGCACAGTGCCAGGAACTTAAGCTGCGCGGCCAGGCTGAACATTCCAGGCAATCTTCCCTGTACCGGACTCCGTCCCGGCCCTGCGCGAGCGGCTCCCCGATCACCCCTGACCAGCAACCGCGCGCGCCAACGGTCCATGATCGGCTGGCCTGCGGAATCTCATCCCGGGCTCCGGGTGGTCACCGAGAGGCGCGGCTTTGCTTCCGTGATCAAGGTTCCGGTCATGATCACGGAGTCCGGCTGTCATATGTCGCGGCTGAGACTCCGCGGTAACCGCCTTTTCATGATCACGGAGTTTCGCCGTCATCTCTGCGCGCGGCCTGATGCAGCCGGACGGCCGGCACTGGGCCGGGCAGGCGAATGAAACGTCCCGGATGGACCGGGCCGGCCCGGCGCAGACGACCCGGCCAGCCCGGCCCGGCCAGCCACACGCACCACCGCTGACCAGCCCGAACACACCGGAAACCAGCCACCCAGCCTGCCTTAAGTTCCTGGCATTATGTTGGAGCAGCAGCTCCGGGACGACGTCGCGGCTGGGATCGGGGCTGAGCAACGCCGGGACGACGTCGCGGAGCTTCAAGATCAACATTCGCTCAGCGGGATTGGATTAAGACCCGCTGAAGCTGATCATGGCGCACATGTTGCTGACTGCGAGGAAGGGCTGCCTGGCGCGGGCCGACGAGCGGCGGACCCGGCCTGCCGGGAGCTGGCGCGGCGTTACGGCGGACGGCTGCCGGACCTGTCGCGAACGAATCCCGCATGCCATCGGCTGCTGCGCGAACGGGTGCCAGTCGTCCGGCTGCGCCCGCTGATCCTGCACCGGCCCGCTGAGTACCTGCCGCATCTCTCAGAAGATGCTTGCCCAGAGTTACGCTCGCCGCTGGTTCGTCGGGCTCGGGGCTATCGCAGGTGCTTGCCGCGCCGGAAGTCGTTCGCGAACGATCGGGCGATCGAGGCGAGGATCGTCCGATTCGACGTGATCAGGCCTAGTTCGCGATTGCGGTCCAGGGAGGTCTCGGAGAAATTCTCTGATCCGATGAAAGATCGCCCGCGACTGGTGCCGTAGTCGGCCTCCACGACCTTCCCGTGAATGTAGAACCCGCTGTAGGAGCTGAAGTACGAGATGTGCACCCCGGCTCGGGCCAGTCGCGCGAACACCGCGTCGTACTGACCGCCGGTGTTCTCGCCGCAGCGCTCACGTCCACGCCGCGCTTGGCCGCGCTGATCAGCGCGTCGTCGACGGTGGTGTCGGCCATCTCCTCGCTGTAGACGCGCAGGCTCTTGCGCGCGCCGTTGATCACGCCGAGTATCTGCCGCTGGGAGTCGGTCGGCGACCAGACCAGGTCACGACCGTCACCAGGCCGGGTCGGCTGATGAGCGAAGTCGGCGTCGAAGACCCTGACGATCGCCGTGACGTCCGCCCGGGCGGAGTCGATGACCAGGAAGTCCCTGCTGGTGGCGTAGTACCGGCTGGTCAGGTTCGCGGTCATGATAATCGCTGCGGACTGGTCGGACACCAAGGTTTTCTGGTGGGTGTAGTCGAAGCTGGATGACGACCAGACGACCTTGACCCGGTGCTCGGTCAGGAACCGGTCGGCGGCTGAGTTCAGGCTCCGTTCCCGCCTGTCCAAGATCACCCTGACGTTGACCCCGCGCTTGGCGGCCGCGGCGAGCGCGTGCTCGGCGGCTGAATCGGCGAACTCGTACATCGTGATGTCGATGCTGTGCCGCGAGGCGTTGATCATGCGATACACGCTCGAGAAACCGGCCGCCGGTTCGGTCACCAGGCTGACCTCGGCGGCGTCGCTGTCAGCCTGGTGTGCACGCGAGCGGGCGTGCCGTACCTTCGCCGACCTGCTGTGCTGCCGGGAGTGCCGCGCGGGATGCCGCTCGGAATGGTGGTGGGCATGCGGCTTAGGATCAGCGCCAGCCGTCAGGTTCACCGAGCATCCGGTGACGCCGAGAACGGCAACGGCAAGGGCGACCGCGAAAGCGGGAATCGGGTGGGCGGCAATGGCTGATCGGGGGTCAAGCACGTGTGGTCCTCCACGCGGACGGCGCCGCGCTCGGGTCAGCCGGCGCGCTGGCGAATAGCTACCCATCTGGCGTGGGTCAAGCGTGTACCTTGCGTGCGGGTGGATCGCAGGCCAGCCTTGGCGGTGGTATGTCGCTTAACCGGACGAGGTGAGAAGCGTGGACGTGGAGATCATCGCGTTCGATGTGTTCGGCACGCTGGTGGACTGGCGGACGAGCATCACAGCCGCGCTTGCGCGGATTGGCGAGCGGGCCGGGCTGAGCGCCGACTGGCCGGCCGTGGCTGACGCCTGGCGGTCCCTGTACGGGCCGACGCTCTCCGCGGTGCTCCGTGGCGAGCAGGAATACCAGCCGCTGGACGCACTACACGCGGCGATGCTCGACAAGGTGGCCGGACACCACGGCCTGACCGAGCTTAGCGAAGCCGACCGGGATGAGCTTGTGCATGCCTGGTACCAGCTCGCGCCCTGGCCAGATACCGTGGACGGACTGACCGCGCTGCGTGAGCGCTATCTGCTCACCCCGCTGTCCAACGGCGGCGTCGGACTCCTTACCAGGCTTGCCCGTGCGGCGGGTATGCCGTTCGATTGCATCTTGTCCGCCGAGCTCGCCGGGAACTACAAGCCCGATCCCCGGGTCTATCTGCTCCCATCGGGGTACTTTGACGTCCGGCCAGAACAGGTGCTGATGGTGGCCTGCCACCCAGGTGATCTGCAAGGCGCGAAGCGGGCCGGGCTGCGGACCGGCTTCGTGC
>CAVYKS010000007.1:0-783128 GCA_963769145.1 uncultured Actinomycetota bacterium | reverse complement strand
CGGCCTGATCTGGGCCGTCAGTTGCTGCAGCGTTGCCAGGAGGTTCTCTTTAGGCATCAGACCTTCCACGATTCCGGCGCATCGCCAGATGACAGCGGTGGCGAGGATTTCTGGCCACGGCGGGTGTTCCTCGCCCAGCCTTACGAGGTGCTCTACAAGACCCATATAGGCAAGGCGGACGTTAGCGTCGGGGGCCTCTTCGGCGAAGAGCACCGGCAGTGAGTAGTCGTAATTGCCGGGAACATTGCCAAGTGACCAGCCGATGACAGTTGGTCGCATCTCTGAGGCAGTCTCCTGCTGATCTGCGGATAGTGCGGCGCGGAGCATCTCTTGAGTACGGCGTTGGAGTTCGGCGGAGAAGTCGAGCGAGGGGCCACGGAGCACCGACAAGAACCAGGTGGCGAGCTGGCTATGGGCCGGTCCGGTGGATTGAAGCAGGTCAGGTTGCCCCGTGGCATAACGACACTGGTATGACCACCACTCTTCGTAGAGGCGCCCGAGTTCTGCGAGTACGCCGAGTTCCTCGCCGAGCAAGTCAGCCCGGCCCTGCATGGCATCCGCATACTGACTGCCTTGCAGCATCTCGTAAAGCGCAGCGAGCGTCGCGGGACTGAGCTGGCAAGTCATCTGCTCCACAGCAGCTGTTCCAGCCGGTCGGCCAGGCTAGGTCGGAATTCCGACCCTTCCTGATGAGGATATGCCGCCTTGCAGCTCGACAGGGAAACGCCGCATGGTCGCTGCAGAAAGCCGAGGAATTACGGTTGTGGCGGCGAGCTGCTGACGGACTGCCTGGGCGGCCTCGCTGCGGAGATAGGCAGCAATTCCGGCGGAAGCCGTCAGATCGAACGGCCGGATGCGGATGACACCCGGTCCGGCTAGAGCCGGAACATCGGCTAGCACGGCGCGTCCCCGCAAACCGATCTCTGTCACGAGAACATCGCCCGGAACTATTTCCGGTGCCGCGCCTGGAGCCGCCCACGCCGTAACGCCCCGTGCGTCGATGGACTTACCCAGCAGGACCGGAAGCAGACCAGGACTCGGGGCATCATGGCTCTGCTGCGGGCGTCGGCCCTGCCGCACATCAGCCAGTTCCGACAACGGGACGCCACGTTCAAGGAGACCTGGATCGCGAATAAACGCATGAGGGTGCCATCTGCCGTCCTTAGGAAGGTCTGAAATACGCCACCAGCTGCCGGCACTCTCGGAACGATCCACATCGGCTGCGGCAGCGGCAAGCTCTCTCAACGATTCCGCTTGGTGATGCGGATCACCCGGAGCGGGTACGAGCATCGCGCGCAAGCTCGCGGCGGTGAGCCTTCGCAGGCTGCTGCCTTCACCCAGTACTGCCGCCGCGCGCGCTCGCTCACCCGAGCGAGACGACAAACATGCCCACAGCCAGAGACCATCCAACGGCTCATTGGGTCGCAGGGCATGAAACGCGCAGAAAAGGCCAAGCCCTCGTGCGCAGCAGCCAGTAGCACGGCAGGACCTGCGGCAGAGGCCGGGACAAGAACGTCTCCGATGATCAGGTCCTCGGACTTGCTTCCTAGCCGACGGACCACGCCTGCGTAGCCCCGTCTCGTTCGCAGTACCTTTCCGGTCATACTGTCGATTCCGGCAGGAGTGACAACTGCCAACTCGTCCTGAGCCAGCATGGCACTGCCGACGAGCGATGCAAGCGCCTCGACCGTGATGAGGACCGCGTTACCGCCCCACATAGTCTCCGGTGCTGGGGCGACCAACGCAGTTGGATTCCAGCTCCTCCCAGGCTCGAGCCACTCGATCTGATAGCGACTCACGGCATTCCCGGATCATCCGCATCAGGGGCGCCGAGATGCACCTGCAGGGCACGCATCGCCGTTCCGTCGGCGCTAAGCTGTTCCTGCCAATCAGCCTCCAGATGAGCGACGAAGGTGGCAGATGGCCGTTTGCTCTCAAGAATCAGAACTAGAGCGGGAAGGTTCGTCACGCTCAGGACCCCAGAGGGAAGGCCTATGAGCGCTGCGACACGGAAATTCTGGGCAAGCCATGCCCGATAGCGCTCAGCCGCACCACTTCTGAAGGTCCAGCCCCGTGGAAGAATCAACACAGCCCTTCCGCCTGGAAGCAGCGCCCGCGCGCATGCATCAATGACAGCGAGGTCGCCGTCGGCAGTGGTCTCGCCCGACAGAAGCTCATGGCGTTCGCCCAGACGTAGGCCCCACGGCGGTGCGCTGATAACCAGGTTCGCGGACCGAACAGGACCGGCCAGCGAATCACGCTGCTCAACGGACAGCGGAGCCAGGGCGAGTGGCGCGAGCGCTGCAGCGATGCTGACCACAAAGGCATTAACATCCTGGCCATGGAACTCGGCGTCGAGCACTTTCGCGTGCTCAGCGACCTCAGCGAGCAGGAGTCCCGTCCCGCAGAATGGATCGACGACGGTGCCGTGAGGCTCGCCTAGCATGCGGGCCATGACATCAGTGATCTGCTGCGGTGTAAACAAGTCCGCGTGGCCACTGGTCTCCAGGACACGGCGTGCCAATCGGTTGGCGGCGTGCCACAACATACCGCGATCTGTGCTGACATCCTGGTCGCTCAGGTGCAGCACGCCCGTTGGCTCGAGCCTTCGAAGTGTCGTAAGCAGCGCCCGAGTAATCCCGTCCGCGCTTCGATCGCTGTCGGCGTCAGCCATCCGCCATAGTGTGCGCGAGAGAAGCTGATCTAGCAGAGCATCGTCGGCGACAATTCCATCGTCCCGGCCGGGCGGTTGAGGGCCGGTAACTGACGTGAACTGCCGCAGGCCAGCATCAGCCAGGAACCAGCGGTCGTCCTCAACAAGGTAGTGCTTCTCTGTGCCCAGAAGGTCGCGCGCGTAAGCCAAAGTCCCGAGGGCATGTTCTCGCACCCCCCTACCGCTGACCCGCTTCACCTCAACAACGGCATGCGGCTTGAGCTTGCCAGCCCGGTCCGGCGCATATGCGACGAAATCGAATTCCCGGTCGTTAACGCGCTGTTCACTCAAGATGAGATGGTACCCGACCTCCTGCAGTTGCCTCATGACCGATTGTTCGCTCACGCTTGCAGAATTGCGGTCGGACACATGATCTCCATACGGTTACGTCAAAGTGGAGTTCAGAAGACTGACACTGCACAATCTATGCGCCAGGCGCCGCTCGGATCATCTCGGCCAGCCAACTGGGGACCAGCCAGACGGCACAGCGGCCGTCTCCGCAAACCCACGGGCTCTGACCCGGAACCCCGCCACCCCCGGCCTGCCGCCAGGGCGACGGCTGCCCCGGCAGGTCAGGCAAGCGAAACGGCCCGGTGACGGAAAGTACTGTTCTAGGCATACATGTGCGGTATCAAGGCCGCAGGCTGGCATTAGCCGTTATCCGCCATCATGCGAACGACGTCGCGCCGCACCCGCAGGCGAACCGCGGTCCCCTCCTCCTTACCCAGTCAGAGCATTCTTTGCAGTAGACCGCCCGGTGGAACTTCAGAACGTCTTCGGCGAAATTACGGATGTCGCTCCACGGGATCCCGTTAGCCCAATCGGTGTAGTGGGCGCCTACGGCGTTCCGGAGGTCATACTCCAGGGTGATGTCATTCACGATGCCCCCAATCGAAGTCGTTCTCAAACTCTTCGCCAACGTCGGCCACAGATCGCCCAGCGTGTATCTATCGCCCTCCTTTCGGGGCACACTTATCGGTACTCGCCAGCTCAGTTCCTTGGCGATCTCTTCCAGCAGAATTCCCGTCGCACCGGCTGTCTGGCGCTCATCGTGGCGGCCTAGCGATTCGGAAAGGGAGTCCGTCTCGGATTGACTATCCCTCACACCGATTCCTCCGTCGAAGGACCATCCGGCGAGCTTCCGGTCTACGAAGGCCCGCCCCTTCCTAGTGAAGAGCATGCGGAGTTGCTCATGCCAGGCCTTGTCGTGACCGGTGATAATGAGCTGCCAGTTCTCGAACTGCTCAAGGACATACGTCATGAGCCGAAAGCGGATCGTCGCATCGACACTCTGCAAAGCGTCATCGAGGACAAGGATTTTCGCCTGTCCGAACTCGGCCGCCTTCCGGGTCACCGCGAGGAAGAACAGCAGGGCGATCAGATCTTTGTACCCCTCGCTGAAGACCTGCTGCGGCAGCGCGGAGGTGCCATTGTCGAAGTCCACGACGATGTCAAGGCTGACCGGGCCGGTCTGAGCGACCAGGACTTTGATCGCGGTGACGTGGTCCGCCCGGGCGATCCGTTTGAAGCTGGCGGTGAGGTCGTCGCCGACCGACAAGAGGATGGGGACGACCCGGGATAGCTGGGACCTGTAGGCTACCGGGTTCAGGTTCTCAACGCCCTTGTCCAGCCGGCTCCTGATCTTCGCCAGCCGACGCTGCGCGGTGCGGGCCTCGGCGATAACATCACGCACTTCTAGCGGGAGAGCATCGCTCGGGCTGTCGAACTCGTCTAGGTCGACCCCCGGCAGGAGTCCCTCGACGAACTTCTCGAGGATGTGCGAGTTCGCGAAGTCGCGGTCCTCCTCCGGGTAAAGCTCGGACAGTCGCCTCGCCCGGTCATCACGGACGACCCGCAGGACGAATCGCTCCTCTCCCAGCATCTTGAGTTCCTCGTCCGGCCGTTCTCCAAGTGATTGTGCGGGATGCGGAAAGTAGTCGAAGAACACGGTCCCGCGCGTCAGGGCGTCCGTGTCAAGAAAGCGCAAGATATCGGCTCGCCGGACCACAACCGGGGCGATGCGGAAGCCCGGCCGGACCTCATCGCTTGATGCCACGTCTCGACCGGCCTCGTTCCGCGTGAGAGACCGATCGACACTTGAACCGTCGCTAAGTTTCACGATGGAGTGGGCAGTGGGCGTGGAGAGGTTCCGGACCGCGGCGCGGAGTGTGCTATTGAAGTCAGCGGACCGGTCCACGCGTCCCTGGAGGGCGAACTCCAGTCCGTCGATCAGCGTGGACTTGCCCTCCCCGTTCTCTCCCCACAGGAGAACGTCCACTGGCCTACCCTGCTTGGTGAGGTCCATCGTCACGGAAGCGGCGGAGCCCCGGAACCCCGCCACACGTACCTGCGTGACCTTGAGGTCCCGGTCAGAGTCGTCGTAGACGGGCAATTCGCCGTCCTCCGCGTCCGCTACCCGGGAGGCCGCCTGTGAGAGGCGCTCGGCCACGTTCAGGTCAATCGGCACGACGGCGGCTCCGATGACCCGGTCCACCAGGGGTTCGGCCCTGCGCTCGGCCTCAGCCTTTACCTGCGCGATGAAAGCGCGCCACTCGGCTGCGGTAATCCCTGCAAGGGTGTAGACGTCATCAGGCCTGGCGGCCCTTTGCGCACCTTCTACGTATTTCATCAGCCGCTCCGGGGTATGCCGCAGCACGCCGCAGAGGTCACCGGCCATCGCCATGGCGGACTTCCGGGCCGAACTCGTCCGGCTGGCCCGTTCCACGAGTAGATCCGTCATCTCTACGAGTACGCGCTCGAAGGCCTTCACCCCCAAGTCACTTCGCGCCGCCTCGGCAGTCCTCCGCACGATCTCCAGGGACGCGTTGAGGGCGAGACTTTGATTCCTCTCTCGTGATGCCGTCTTCCGCAGCCCGTAAAGGGAATCGAGAGTTCGGCTCGACAGGTCCCACCGCTGTGAGGGGCCCGCGACCTCATGCATCCGCCCGGCCACCCAGAGAAGGTCATTGAGCACATCCGTCACGGGCCTGTTCATTTCCTTCTCCACTCCGCTCGCCGCCAACCTCGCGGTCCATCACGGCGAAATGCTAAATGCAGGCAGAACGGTCTTCCAGCATTCATCACATCGACCACAAATAGCACAGGACTGCACTCTCCCGCTGAGGAGCAGGAGGCGACTGCGGGCCGAGGAAGTGGCTGACGCCCCGTCACCCGTCGGTGGATGAGACAACGGCCGCGCCGGAGTTCACGCAGCTTCACTGCGACGATGCCGCACAGCACCCGAGACCAGGTACATCGTTCGGTGTGGTCCCAGGCCGTCGACGCCTGGCACCAGCACATGTGCCAGCTACCCGCCACCGGCAGGTGTCGAGCTGGATTGACGACGCTAACCTCCGAGCCGTGCGAACTACGGCGAGCAGCGACTAGTCCCGGCTATCGATGCCCCGACCAGCATGCGCCACGCTGTGCAAATCGAGACTGGTGCGTCGGCGCAACTCGCTATCACTCCCGCAGGTCTCGCCCGCTTACCGACTGGTGGCGGGAGGACACAGTCGGGGGCGGCGACAATTCGAACCCCCCGGAGACGGCGCATAACATCCGTTCTGTCGCGAAGACTTCGGGGCGGCATAACCTCGCGCGGTACGCCATATCGAGCCGTATTTGTGCGACCGGATAGGCCATCGAGATCGCGGAGCGTAGCCGTGCTGCGATGCTGTCCAGCAAGTTCGGCGCAAGGGCAGCGAAGCGCGCTAGACGGTCAATAGCTGCTCGTAGCCGAACCAGTGCTTGCGAGCCCCCGGGGTGAGTTCCGCCCGTAATCTGATGTTCGCAATGGAAAGAGTGACACTGGCCGCCAAAGTTAGGCGATCGCGGCGGCCCGGGCGGCGTGCCCGGGCAGGAGTGGCGCCGATGAGTGGGCCGGAGAGCGCCTTATGGCGCGTGCTAGCCCGGGTGGCGAGCGGAGCCGCGTCAGGTCAGGAGCAGGCGGGTGATGACCTCGCCCTAGGGACCACGGCCCGATAACCTGCGGCCGATCCGGCCGCAGGTCCCAGTTGACCATGACAACACGCCAGAACGGGCTGGCTCGCCGCCGACTGAACCGTCCGGTACCACGGGCTAGCCACCGGTCACTCCGCTGACTCGACCAGCGACTATCGCCATTAGGCGATTCGCAGGAGAAGGTAGTCGTGCTCCCTAACTCATCAAGATCAGCATCGCGTCCGGTGTATACAAGTTCGGCCGATCCGGATGAACGCCAAGCGCCGGGGTGGTGGTCGCTGGTGGCGTCCACTCGTACTTCTCGGGGGATTCGCTGACCGGCCTAGCAGGTATATACATCCGATATCCAGCGAAAGTCGTTGCCGTTCTCCGTCGTGGTCTTGGGAGCCGATTACAAATGACCGTGAGCAGATGGCGTCAGGAGGCCGAAGCTGGCGACCTTGCGGCCATGGTTAAGCTCGGTCATTGCCTGGATGACGATGGCAAGACTGATGAGGCTGAGCAGTGGTATCGCCGTGCGGCTGCGCAGGGGAACTCGGACGCCATGAACGGCCTCGGAGTCCTATTAAGCCGTCGTGGCCAGGAGGCCGAGGCGGAGCCGCTATTCCTGTGCGCAGCAGATGCGGGCAGTAGCAAGGCAATGGTGAACCTCGGCAACCTTCTTCAAGACGGCGGGCATTTCGCTGACGCTGAGCGCTGGTTCTGGCGCGCGGCTCAAGCCGGCGACGCTAATGGCATGGTGAATCTGGGCCTGGCCTGTTCGTCGCGTGACGATGCCGTCGAAGCGGAGCGCTGGTTCCGCAAAGCTGTCGAGGCCGGGGACAAGAAGGCCATGGCTGATCTCGGCTCCGCTGTTGAAGGAAGGGGGAAGCTCGACTGAAGCCGAGCAGTGGTACCGGCGTGCGGCAGACAACGGTGACGTCGATGCAATGGTTTATCTCGGGCTTCTCCTAACGGACCGCGGACTGTTCCCGGAGTCCGAGAGGTGGTACCGGCGTGCCGCCAATGCGGGCGACCGGGACGCCATGGTCCTGCTCGCCGACGCTCTCAAATGCCGCGGCGAATGGGATGAAGCTGGGGAATGGTACCGGCGCGGATCCGAACCGGGCAGCGAGGCAGTGACTCCCCCGACCAGTGGCGCCAACGCAACCAGGCCGGTCATTCGGGCGCGTTGGCGACTGGTGGTGCCCGTGGTACTGCTGGCGCTGACAGTGCCAGTCATGTGGGTGTTTTCGTTCGAAGCAATCCAGACCGCTCGCGCAGTCGTTCAGCCGTTGGCCGCCGTAAGCATATGGGCATTCCTCGGACCGTGGATTGGCCTGGCGCTTTGCCTTGTGATCCGCCCGTCGAACGCGGCTATTCTGTGGCTCGCCGGGGCGCGGCGGCCAGGCCCGGCGGAAATGGGCTACCTGACGGCAATTTGGGACCAAGTTACCGCGGCTGCCGGCATCCGCTCACGCCGGTACCGGTTGCGGATCACCGGCAGCTCCTTGCTGCCGATTGATTGCGACCTGGGACCTTATATCGTGACGGTCGACGACAAAGCTATCCGGCAACTGAGTCCCGACGAGCTTGCCGCCATCTTGGCTCAGCGGATCTCCCGCCAGTCGATCTTTCTCTCGCCGGTGCTCGGCATGTGTGCCTGGGCGATCCTGCCGCTCACGGTGCTGCTAGGTCTATGCCTGGTGGTACTGAAGATCCTCGGGGTTATATGCCGGGCGATGTTCGGGGCAGTCGACGAGGCCGGCCCTGCCCCTGGTGAGGCGGCAGCCGGGTGCGCTCTGATCCTCCTGCTCATCGGTGCGGCCAGTGCGCTTGCCTTCTCGGCCGTGGCAGTGACCACTGCATTCTTCATGGCCGAGGCGGCTATCTCCGCAGTGGTCGTTACGAGCCTGGCGAGATGGGCGGATAAGGAAGCCGATCAGGCCGCGCTGAACCTGGGGTACGGCAATGCGCTGGCCAAGGCGCTCACGGACCTGCGCACAACGCACCGTCCCAAGAGGGATCTGCGCGAGTCTCTCTCCACAAGCGCCTCGCCTGCTCGGCGGCTAGGCAAGATCCTGGCCACGATCTCGACAGCGACTCGGGAAACGGCTCCGGCAGGATTGCCTATCTCCAGCGCGGAGCAAAAGAGGACTCTAGTATAGGTTCCTGGCTTGCGGTTTCTGCTGGCGCGGCGACCGCGCCTGCTTCGAGGAATGGATAGCCTTTTAGGGCGTTGATCTCTTAAGGTCTCTTTCTTTATCTGGAAATTTTGCGCGGGGTGCCTTCGGCCGAGGCGACTCGAGGCCGGGCAGCGCCGTGGCAGCCCCGGAGCGTGCGGGCCGGCCGAGAGCCGACCTGCGATCCGGCCTTGCGCTTCGCCTGTGTGGCCTGGCAGAAGGGCCAGCAGCGACTTCTGACTGCTCCTAACAATCAGGGTCTACACGCGCAACTGCCAGGCGGTAAGGCTGTCCTAGTCGATGCTCAAGGCACCGCGTCCGGTACGCCGGGCGTACTCACGCAGGTCGCCGACGGTCAGGGGCGGGCTGGCGTCCAGTCGGCGCGATATCCGCTCAAGGAACTGCGTGACCTGCAAGGCGTCCTTGCGACCCGCGTCCGCGTAGGCCAGTGCCCGGATCAGCGCGGCCTCACGACGTGTGGCAGGATCGGTGCACCAGATGTGCAGGATGTAGCTCTGCGGGGTGGCGTAGGAGCCGACCTGGTGCAGCGGGAACTCGCCGCGCGTTTTTTCCGGTGTGCCGGACAGCGGGAAATGCTTGGCAGGCAGCCGTAGTTGCGGCACGTCGCGGGCGGCCCAGGTGGTGAGCTGGGAGAGGTTGAGGCCCCGGTCGCGTAGCCATTCCTCGAGCTCGGTGCGCCGACTTTCCTCATGGCTTTCTTCGGTGCGCAGAGTGGTCTCGACCGTCTGCCATTTTCCTACGATCGGCTCCAGGTAGGGGTCACCCGCTGCGGCGTCGGCCGCCGTGTAGACGAGGATGCGCGGGCCGCGCGCGGCGTGTGCCTTGACGAGGTAGCACGGCAGGAACGCCTGCTCGTGCGCGAGCACCTTGAGGCCATCATGCTCGTCGGGCAGGTTGTAATCGGCGCGATCGGGTCGTCGCGCGAGTTCGGTGACCGCGTCGGTGCGGAATTCCCGCTCGTGCGGCAGGAGCTGGAACCGGTGCTGTGCGTGGGCGTCGGCCATTGACAGGACCCGCACGCCTCGGCCGTAGAACCGCGAGGGCAGCGGCGAGCAGGTCACTCCGTCGAAGTACAGCTTGAGCCGGTCCTCTTTGAGCGTGTACCTGGTGTCGTCCCGGACGGAGCGCACCCCGAGGTCGGTCAGCGCCAGCGCGCCGTCTGAGCCGACGAGATGGCCGATCCCGGCGAGAAACAGCCGGACCCGCTCGATGATCTGCTCCGACACTCCGAGAAACCCGGCGATCTCCGCCACGCTGCGGTATCCGGCCTCGGCGATCGCCAGGCCGACCCAGCGGTCAAGCAGTTCAAACGGCGCGTGGTCGGTGACGACCGCCGACACCTCGACCACGTACAAGGGAAAGGCCGTCCAGTACACGCGCACAGGCCGCAGCCCCGCGTCGTCCGCGTTCTCAAGCGCCCGCTCCACCGCGTACGGGATCTGGCGGACTTCGCTCATCGCACGTTCCCTCCGAGAAGCCTGTCCATCCTGGTCAGCCACGCTCCCCAGCTAGCAATGCCTCGACCTCCCGGTAGCCCCGCAGGTCGCCGCGGCGTCGCAGGTGCGCGTGCAACTCCTGCATCATCGCGCGGAAGCCGGGGTCCTTGGCGTTGAGCAGAGTGCCCAGGTCGCCGACCATGATCAGCCGCTGCCTGGCGCGGGAGAACGCCACGTTAGACCGGCGGGTGTCGCTGAGGAAACCGACCGAGCCGGCGCTGTTGCTGCGGCTGAAGCCGAAGATCACCGTGTCGTGCTCGCCTCCCTGGAATGAGTCGATAGAGGCGACGCGGGCCGCCACCCGCTCAAGGTCACCGAGTGTTTCCGCGAGCAGCCCGGTCACCCGGCCCACCTGCGCGGCGAACGGCGCGATCACCACCCAGTCGCTGCCGCGGGCGTCATACCAGGCGACGAGGCTGGCGACCAGTCGTGCCTCGGCGTCGTTGACGTAGCTGGTGTCGGGCCATGGCTCGTCCCGGCGCGGCCGCCGCTCTCGCCGCGCGCTGGCCGGCAGCTCGCCCATATCGATGAAGGCGATCGGGCTCGCGAACAGCTCGTCGCGCGCCGGCCTGCTCGTGTCGGTGCCTAGCCTTCCGCCGTAAAACTGGGCGGAGATGAACTCGCCGATGGCGCGGGGCATCCGGCGCTGAATGTTCAGCGCGGTCTTGCTGCCAGTCGGTGCGGCGGGGAACAGCAACTCGAATGCGCTCCTCGTCACCAGCTGGTGCAACTCGTCACCCTCGCCTCTCGCCCAGTTCGCGAGCTCCAGCTCCGCGTAGGGAGGAAGCTGCACGTGGTCGCCGACCAGCACCGAACGGCGGGCCCGCGCGAGGGGAACGATCAGGTTCGTCGTGCCTATCTGCCCGGCTTCATCGACGATCGCCAGGTCGAACGTCACGTCTCCGAGGTACTTACTCGACGCCGCGCCGATGCATGTGGCACCGACCACGTCCGCGTATCTGATCAGCTCCGGGTATAGCTGCTCGGTACGGCGCCCCAGCACCGCCTGCCACTCCCGCAGCAGCGAAAGCCGCCGCTGCGCGAGCCCGACCACCGCACCGGCCGACGCGCGGAACCCCAGCAGCGCGGCCAGGTCGGCGGCGGCGTCGACATCGTCTGGCACCGGGCGAAGCCCGCCGCCGACGACCAGCAGGTCGGCCGGGAAGGCGGCGAGGCATTCGCGTAGCCGGATGGCTGCGGCGACCGCGCGGGCCTCGGCGTCCTTCTGCCTCTGTCGCTCGTGGCGCAGGCAGCCAGACAGCCGCGTGTGCTCTTTGTCGGCGGCACGCACCTGGGCAAGCTCCGCATTGATGGCAATCACGCCCCGCTGGACGGCATCAAGCTCGTTAGCAGCCTCGGCGATGGCAGCGGTCGCGGCGGCGGCCTCAGCCGTGCGCCTGGCCGCCAGGCCGCGCAACGGCAGGCCGAGCAGGGGCAGTGCTGCCCACTTCACGGCGCGGGCTTGCCGCCTGCCTGCCATGGCGCCCGCCTGGCCTCGCTCGACCACCGCGGTCTGCCAGCCGGCCACGGCGGAGGCGAGTTCGCTGAGGCGGGCTCGCAGCGGCGCGGTGATCTCGGCGTCCCGCTTGTCAAGCTCGGTGGTGGTCTGGCTCACCTGGAGAGCTGCGGCATCGACCCTGGCCCGTTCACCGTCAAATTCGCGCAGCCGGGCCGGGGCGACTCCATCGACGGGATCAGCCGCCGCGTACCGGGCGAGGGACGACCCCGTCCGGTCGAGTATGCGCTGCTGCAAGCTCGCCGCCTGCGACTCGAGACTCAGGTGCGCGGCGCCGGGCGTGACTCCGGCCCCGACGCGGATGATCGTGAGGTCATCCGGCAGGCCGACGAGGACATTGTCCACGGCTTGGTTGGTGTACGCGGAGACCAGGACAGCGCCACCCGCTCCCGCGCCCGGCGATGCACCGGAACGATCGGCAGCCGCTACCGCGTGCGCCCAGACGACCTGCTTAATCGTTCGTGTCTTGCCCGTGCCGGGCGGCCCCTGGATGAGCGCCAGCTCGGGTACGGCCAGCGCCATCTGGAAGGCGGCCCGCTGGCTGTCGTCGAGCGTCTCCCTGGGCATCACAGTCGCAGGGCGGGACGGCTGGAAAACATGGCTGACGAGAGCATCGAGAAGGCGCGGGTTGCTGCTGCGTCCCTCGCGCAGCAACTCGATCGCCTCGGCCTGCTTGTCGAAGGCCGTCGTGTTAGGTGAGGCGACGAACGCGCCGAGCTGCGGTATCCGGTTGAAGTCAACCGGGGCGTCGAACGTGACCGTGATCAGGCTCTCCCTAATCTGCGTGACCACACCGCGCAGGTCGGGGTGCCCGTCAAGGTGAATCCGCATGCCAGCCGAGAGCCGTGACTCGCCCATGAGCTGGAACTTGTGTACCGACTGGGCGCTCCGGCGGCGAACTGCCGCGGGCGTGATTCGCTGGTAACGGCAGACCCGGTCTGCGCTGGTGCTAGTGAACTCGATCTCGCGGGCCTTGTCGACGATCAGCTCCAGGCCATCGAGGTAGCGGGCGTGGCTGGCCGGCAGGCGGGAGCCGCCGCGTGCTCCCGCCGGCGCGGGCCGTCCGGCCCAAGCCCGCTTGACGGCCGGCCAGTGTGAGTCCAGTTGCAGCGGCAGTGAGCCCGGATGATCGTAGACCCGCCAGGCCCGTGCCTTCAGCGCGAACCCGCCGCGGACGATCTCGTCTTGGTCCCGCATACGGAGCGGGTAGACGTCGCCGATCAGGTAGCCGCGTCCGTTGTTGGTCACATTGAGCATGACGGCGTACCGGCCGAGCACGTAGATGCGAAGGTAGTCGTCCTGGACGGTATTGGTGCCACGAGATTTTCCCTTGGAGACGCGGGCCGGGATCGGGCCGAGCCCCGCCGCCCGCTCCAGCGCGGCCCGCAACTCTGCGATGCCGGGCACCAGAACCCCGGCCGCGCGGCGCCGTTCCAACTTGTGGTACAGCTGCCCGTCTAGGTAGCTGATGCCGACCTCCACTTCGAGGTCCACAACTACGCGGGAGCTTTCCATCACGCGCGTATCTCCTTTTCCTGGTGTGACCCTTCCCCGCCCCGGCCCGCCCGCTGTCCGCGCGGTTCGGCCGAGGCCAGACGGCGGGCGAAGGCGCGCGGATCTTGGATGCCGCCCGTCAGGGCCTCGGTAAGGGCGCGCGCGGCGGCGTCTGGGACGGCCGGGTTATGGGTCGAAGCGAGGACCGGCGGGCCGTCTTTGCCATTGAGCGGCGCGAATCCAGTCACCAGGCGGTAGACGATCGCGGCGAGGGTCATCACGTCGTCGGGCTTACCCGGTCGCTTGCCTTCGCTGCCCACCTCGGAGCCATCGGCGTCCCCGCTTGCCGCGCGGCCGAGGTCGCGGAGCACCAAGCCACCGCGCTTGTCCACGACGATCGACATCGCATCCAGGGCACCGTGCGACAGCCCGGCGTCATGCAGCGCACCCAGGGCCGCGCATAGTTGCGGCAGCCCGGCGAAAAGTGCACGCACTGCCTCCACGGCCGTGCCGCCGCCACCGAACCGGTCGGCGACAGTCACGACGGTTGGCAACTCGGTCACGACGACAAGCTCGGTTGGCTCGGAGCCGAGCGCCCGCAACGAGGGAAGCCCTCGCAGGTCGGGCAGGCCACCGGCCAGCAGCGTGACCTCGTCGGCGAGAACCTGGCGCCAGCGCTCGCCCACGGCCGACCCGCTCCTGAACGCGGCTCGGCGCAGCCAGGCATGCGCGGAATGGCCAGTCTCCGCGTAGGCGTAACAGGCGCAGCGCACGGCGTTGCCGTCGAGCGACCACTCTTCCCTGAAGTACTGATCAAGCCGCAGCGGGTCTAACCCGAAGCGCGTGCTCAGTCCCGCCTGTGCGGTCAGCCGGAACGAATGCCCGTCCACCGGCACGGCCGAGCCCGGCGCCACGTCCAGCGCCGCCTCGACCGGGTCCTGAGTCACCGGATCTGGGCGCGCAGCCTGCAGGGCGATCCAGGCCTCGTGCCCGGTCTTCATCCGGCGAAGCCGGTCGATCGTCCAGATCTTGCCGCCGACCCCGCTAGGTGCGTCCACCATGCGATGGCAGTTGCGACACAGCGGCATCAAGTTGCCTGGAGCGTTCACGTGGGCAGGGCGCTCTTGGTCGCTGCGCTCACCGCCTGGGCTGCTCGGGAAGATATGCGCAATCTCGCCAATGTAGACCCGCTCATTGGTGCCCTCGGGAATCACATACAGGCTGCGATGACAGAAAGCGCACTGATCGCCTGCCAGGCCACGTATCTGCCGTTTGACCGCTTCGGCGACGTCGGGGCCACGATTGCCACCCATGTGCGGCATGTTAGAGCGATACGACATGCCGCACATGGGAATTTCCGATAAGCCCGACGGAAGAGCGTCGTGTGCAATAAATTCTGAGCGGGCGGATCACCACGAGTCATCCCCGCCTAGCCATGCGGCATTCGCAGAAATGGCGACGACTGGATTGCGATGACGGACTACCAGACCGACACCGAAGCGGCCTGCCGCGCGGCCATCAAGAACGACCCCCAAGTCCCGGACGCGCACATCGCACTCGGACGCTTGCTCCTCGATGACAAGCGCTACGCCGAGGCGGAGGCCGCATTCCGCACGGCCGCCGGGCTCGATCCGGACGACGACTGGGTGCGCTCCAACCTCGGCCACCTGCTCTGGCGGCTGGAACGGCACGCTGAGGCCGAGAGCGAGCTTCGGGAGGCCATCCGGATGAACCCGGACCGCGCCTGGTCATACGAGCTGCTTGGCTTGACGTTGCGCAGCCTCGACCGGACGACCGAAGCGGAAGCCGCGTTCCGTGCCACGATCCGGCTCGAGCCCGAGGCGCACGCGGCGCACAACGGCCTCGGCGCGATGCTCTGGGGCGCAGGCAAGAACGCGGCCGCAGAGGCCGAGTTCCGTGAGTCGATGCGGCTGAACAAAGACGATCCCTGGCCGCCGACCAACCTGGGAAACCTATTGGGGGACGAGGAACGATACGCGGAGGCGGAAGACGCCTTCCGCGACGCTATTCGCGCCGATCCCTCTCACGCACAGGCCCACAGCGGCCTCGGCTTAGTGCTCCGCGCCCTTGACCGGCACACCGAGGCCGAATCGGCTTTTCGTGACGCGATCTACACCGATCCCAGCGACCCTGACGGCTACCATGGCCTCGGCCTCATTCTGTGGGACGCTGACCGCTACGCCGAGGCGGAGGAAGCCTTCCATACAGCGATCAAGCTCGACGCCACAAGTGCCTTGCCGCACCATAACCTCGGTCGCCTGCTCAGCCTCGACCACCACCGGCTCGCCGAGGCCGAGGCCGAACTCCGTGTCGCGGTCAGCCTTGACCCCATCAACGCGGACGCCCAGCGGGACCTCGCCGAGGTCGGCCGCGAAATCGCAGACCTCGACGCGGACTACGGCGACGCCGGTTACTACCAGCCGTCAACGTACAACCGATGGTCCGAGTCCCTGCGGGAAGCAAAGGAGGACCCGCCTAACCCGGCCGCGCTTCTGACCTACCCGCCCGCCACCGCCTGCCGCCGTCTCGTCGCCGGGTTCATCGACTACGCCTGGTGGCTGTGGCTGGGTTTCATCGGCGCCGGGGCGACGCCCGCCCTTCTCATCGTGCCGTCGGCCCTCATCCTCCTCAACGGATTCTTCGAAGGTCGCGGCGGGCAGTCGATGGGCAAGAGACTGGCCGGCCTGTACCTCATCCAGGTAGGCAGCGGGGAGTACATCGGCGGCGGGCGCGGCGTTTACCGACGCGTGCTGCACGTCCTCGACACGGTCCCTTTGTGCCTGGGCTGGCTCTACGGCCTGGGCACCGGCCGCACTGTCGCCGACACAATCGTCGGCACCATAGTTGTCCGCCGCCCTTAGTCAAGAGGGCATGTATTTGGTGCCGGACCAGGCCGCCCTTAGCAGTCAGATCTGCAAGAATTTCTCCGACGACGAATAGGTTCGCAACCGCAAATGGGTGCTCCGAAACTGGATCATGGTCACGGCTCCAGTGCGGTCACGAACCCTCGGATTGCCCACGGCGTCGGCCGTCAGGCCGGCGGCCTCCGGGTTCACGCAGGACGCCTGGCCGTGACATGGCCAGAAGGAGACGGCTCTGCCCGCACTCAATCGCCCGCGACCATGCGCTGACTGGCGATGCCAACAGGCCGACGCCACGAGGATGAAACCGGCAACGCCGCTCCTCTCCCGCCGCTCGACATCTGACCGAATCCGGAACAAGATCGCCGGCTGTTGCCCTGCGTAATAGAAGAGTGCAGGTCAGAGGTCCGCCTCAGCGCCATAGGCAGCGCTAGCTACCTCCGTCAGGAACCGTCATCCCCGACCAGAAAGATTGAATCGGACACGACGCCGATGTTACGCGCGCCGCTAACGAACCGTTCTACGGGCTGTATCCACGGAATTCGTCGCATCCAAGGGGACCTGATGCTCCTCCGCCACTCCTTACGCCAACGCTTTGTCGTTGGTTCCGCGTTGAGGCGCGAGCTATCCGTTGCTCGCGGAGGCGCGGTTGCTGTTGGTTCGTTCGGCGATCTCGGCGGCCGTGATCAGAGCCTTGGCGATTGCGCGGGCTTGGTCCGCAGTCACATCGGCGCACATATCAGTGTTCACTTCACCCATGGCAAGCTGCAGTTCGATGTGGGTCGGACCGGGTTCGGCATCCAGAGGATGAGTCCAGGACTTCAGGATCACTTTCACGATCGTCTCGGGGTCGTGAAGCGTTGGCCGGTCGTTAGTGGGAACGGCGAGTTCCGGACCAAAGTGGTGGAAGCCGTCATCGACATCGATCGAGCTATCGCTGTGGAAATGACTGTCGACGATGCACCATGGCGGACAGGGACGCAGCGTAACGGCGTCTCCGCCTCGGGTGTGTACTACTTCCATCTACGTAAATGCCTTCCGCACCTGAAGTCTGGGCCAGTACCGATTCCGATTTTCCGGGATTTCCTGATCCAGGGCATCCAATTCGCATCATTGCTGTGGCCTGCGCGGCGGGTGCCTCCCGGTCGCGGTCAGCCTGCGCTGCGGCGGTGGTTCCCGCAACCGGCCTTTCGCTGCGCTCACCCCGGGCGGGCAGAGATCTTTCCCGGCCGCAGGCCGCCGACTAGACGCCGGCCGCTGGCCGGCTGACCTGCGCCGGCTACGCCGTCGCAACCGTCAGTTTCAGCGGCCTGCTGGGCAACATCTTGCCCGCCCGGGGCCGGCCGGTGTGCGGGCCCTGTCCGCCGCAGCGCCTTGGCGTGACCGCCGGGAGGCGCCCGCCGCCCGGGACAGGCTCACGAAAGGACGACACTTGCATGGTTTCAGCATCAGACGTTCCGGGCTCGATCCCAGGAGCAAGAAACGTAGCGCTGGCGGACCTGGCGGCGCTTACTGCGCGATCAGCAGGCACGCAAGGTCGACGTCGTCGCCCCCGCAGTCGCCATCCGCGCGACAGGCGGTCAGCTCGTGATCGACGGCACCGATCCGGTTACTCGGAGACGGCGGCGTGACCATGACGGCCGGCACCTACACGCCGACCGAAGTGTGCGATCAGGGCCTGGCCGACAAGCTCGGCATCCCAGCCGCGTACCTGCGCCGCATCCGGCTGAGCAACGGCCAGGCCTGTACGACGCGAACGTCAACGGCTGGCTTGACGGAGATCCGCGCAGGTTCCTGATCCGATGCCTCCAGCCCGGCGACTGGCGACGGGCCGGGAGCGGCGCGAGCGTTCTTGTCGGACGGGTACAAGCGGATCGACAACCTCGACGTGCTCCTGGCCGCGCTCGATGGCGTCCGGCAGGCCGGGGTCACCGGTCGAGGTCGACGGATGTGACCTCACCGAGCGGAAGATGTACATCCGGGTCGTGTGCGAGCAGGTCCGAGCCCTCGCTCCCGCACTGCTCGACGGCTACCGCAGCCCCTACACCGGCGCCGCCGGAGCGGACAACCCAGTGGTTTTTGCCGGTTTTGTCATCTCGAACAGCGAGACCGGATGCGGAGCCTTCACCCTGACGCCGCGGCTCGTCGTGCAAGTGTGCCGCAACGGGATGACCATCACTAAAGACGCGATCCGGGCAGTCCACCTCGGCGAGCGGCTGGACGAAGGCGTCGTCAGCTGGTCCGGCAACACGCTCGACAAGACGCTGGCCCTGATCACCGCCCGAACCACCGATGCCGTCGCCACCTTCCTTGACCCCGGCTACGTGAACCAGTCGCTGCGGGTGATAAGTGCGCAGGCGGGGCATCAACTGGCCGACCCGCAGGAGGCGGTAGCGGTGGTCAGCCAGAAGCTGCGATTTACCGATCTCCAACAGGCCGACATCATGTCGCACTTCATCAAAGGTGGCGACATCACCGCAGGCGGCATCCTGCACGCCGTCACCAGCGTCGCGCAGACCCTCCAGGACGCCGACGCTGCGCACGACATGGAGGCGGCAGGGCTTCGCGCCCTGGAGATCGCCGCCTCCCTCTAACCCAGTTCAACCTCCGAGGCCCGGCACCGCCAGTGGTGCCGGGCCTCGGTCATATCCAGAAGGAGACCCGCGCGATGACAAATCAACCAGTGACCTGGATGCGGCCCAAGACCACCAATTACAGCGACCGCGATGCGCTGAACGACATCCACGCCCTGCTCACCGGGACTAGCGCAGGCACGGGTCCGGAGCAGTTCACCGACATCAGCCTGATCTTGACCCGCACCGGACGACCCATGGTCCCGGTTCGCGACATCGAGACGAGCGTCAGCGAGACCCGGCTCGGTCGGCCGGTCGCCCGTGTAGACGCCGGCGACATCACCGTCACGGTGCGGCAGGAACCGGCCGGCACCCGCTTGCTGATCGAGATCACCAGCACGGGCCAATACGACGCGAGCCGCGATGTGACGGTCACGCTCGACGGCCGGTGCCTCCATCACCCTTGCCCGCCCGACGCCCACGCCGCCTGATCCGCCACCCGTGAACTCAGAAAGGACACCCGCGATGCATGAAATCACCGAACCAGCCACCAGCCAGGCAGAGGGCGATCAGTCGCAGTCAGCGGCTACCCCCGACGCCCCGGTCGACAGCGCAGCGACGCGACGGACGATCCTGGTCACCGAGCTAGCAGCTCATCCAGCTAATGTCCGGGCGGATCTGAACCTCACTGCCGAGTTCATCGCCTCGATTGCCGCCGAAGGGATCCGCCTCCCGCTCCTGGTCACCGCTGCCCCGGACAGCGGTTGGCGGGTAATCGAAGGGCACCGGCGCCTGGCGGCCGCCGTCCAGGCCGGGCTGGCCGAGGTGCCCTGCGACATCGATCCGACGAGAGCAGGGGATGAGGCCGGACAGTTCCTAGACATGGCGCTGGCGAACAGCGACGCCTACCGGGTGAACTTCCAGCCTGCAGAAGAGGCGGCCGCATTGTTCGCCGCGCACGAGGCTGGGGCGACGCGGACCCGTATCCGCAAGGCTACGGGCCGGACCGCAGCCCAGGTCAAGACCGCGCTCGCCGCCGGAGGCTTGCCAGCCCAGACTCGGGCCGACGCCATTCGGGCCAACAGCGAAGTAACGCTTGATGACATGGCGTTGCTGGCCGATTTCGACGACGATGAACAGGCCACAGAGACGCTTCTGACGTGCCTCCAGCGCGGCTGGCCGCTGGAGCATGCCGCTGAGCGGATCCGCCAGGAACGAGCCGACAAAGCCGAACGCGACCAGCTTCGCGCCAGCCTCCTGGAGGCAGGTGTCCCTCTCACTGAGCGACTGCCTGAAGGCGCTGCCTGGCTGTCCGGGCTGACTCAGGACGACCAAGACGTTACGCCCGAGAACCACGCCTCGTGTCCAGGCCACGGCGCGGCGTTCGCGGACTGGAACCCGCTGCATCCAATGTTCTACTGCACCAATCCAGTCGAGCACGGGCACACGAGCAGGTGGGCTATGCCCAACGTCACTGGCGGCAGCGACGACGAGTCCAACGCGGACAGCAGCGTCGGCGCTGGGTCCGGCGCGAGCACACTGCCCGATCCCGCACCAGACCCAGGGCGACGGCTGGTCATCGCCGGCAACAGGGCGTGGGAGGCCGCAACCCAGGTCCGGCACCGATGGCTTGCCGCTAGCTTGTTCGGCCGTCGGTCGCTGCCGCGCGAAGCGCAAGCCTTCGCGACTAAGCAGTTCCTAGCCATGCCGGATCCGCTGCGCGGAGGCCTGGTCCACGCCCGCCACAGTCCGCTGTTCGCCAAGTTCACCGGCCACGACCCAGAACAGCTCGACCGCGAGTGCGACACCGCTCCGTCGGGGCGGCTAACGGTGATCATGCTGGCCCCGGTCGTCATCGCGTACGAGCATGCCGTGAGCGAGGGCGAGGGCCGGAACACCTGGCGCACCGACCGGTACAGCCCTTGCCCGCGCGGCGACGCTGGCACGTACCTGGCGTTCCTGAGCGGCCTCGGCTACCAGCTCTCAGGTATCGAACAAGCGGTCATGGACGGCAGTTCCTGGACCGGCGATACGTCATCAGACGCCATCTTCAGCTCCGACGATCCAATAGCTAGCGCCGACGATCCCGTCGCGGCGGGCGGTGAGTCCGCCACGGCCGACGCCGCCTGACAGTCGATCCGAGATCCCAGGCCGCCGGCGAGATGTCGGCGGCCTGGGGTCGCCCTCTTTCGGCTGCACGCCTATCAAAGCCATTAGGCGGAAAGGATTGCGTTGCTTTTGACCAACGAACCTGAGCGCATTGTCGGGCGGGCACTGGCCTACGCGCGTTGCGGGTGGCCGGTCTTTCCGTGCCGACCTGGGCGCAAGGAACCAGCGACCCGGTCCGGCTTCAGGGACGCAACCATCGACGACGACCAGATCAAATACTGGTGGGAACGCCAGCCTGACGCGAACGTTGCGATCGCGACGGGAGCGCCCGGACCTGACGTCCTCGACGTCGACCAGCATGGCCCCGCTGGCAACGGCTTCCCGGCTTACCGTCGGCTCAAGATAGCCGGGCTATTGGACGTTGCTACCGCTGTCGTTGCCACTCCCGGTGGCGGGCTGCACGTCTACTTCGCTGGCAGCGGTCAGGCTTGCGGTCGGCTACCGCGCCTCCACTTGGATTTCCGGGCCAGCGGTGGCTACGTGCTCGCGCCGCCGTCGCAGATCGACGGCAAACGATACCGGCTGCTGAGCCATCAAGCAGGATCTGGCCAGTTGAACTGGGCGGCGGCAGCGACACTGCTCGATCAGGGACCTAGCCGATCATCACTGTCGAAACGAACCGCAGCACCTGACGGGAGAAGACTGCTCCGTTGGGTCGAGCAACTCGAACCTGGTAACCGGAATTGCGGGCTGTTCTGGGCCGCGTGCCGGGCTGCTGAAGGCGGCCAACTCGAGCTGCTGGACGACTTGACCGTAGCTGCAGCCAAGACTGGCCTGCCTGACCGGGAGATCGTCCGGACGATCGCGTCGGCCCGGCGGACCATCGCGCGCCGGCACAAAGACGCGGCCTGACATCTCCTGATGGCGCCGTCACTTTGCGGCTGCACTCGGCTGCTCCCGTGGGACTGCGGCTAGCCCTTACCGGCCAGGTCAGCTTGCGCCACCGCTTCGGGTCGTGCAACCGGCTTCTCGCTTTGCTCGCCCCGGGGCGGCCCGGAGATCTTTCCCTGAACCCGCGGGCTTCGCCCGCTGGGAAACATCTCGGGCCGCCCGGGACAGCCGGTTGCGCGCCCCGGCGCGGCGGCGCGGACACCTGACCGCCGGGAAGGGCACCGCAGCTCCAGGCCGCTACCAAGGGCGGCCGGCCCTCCCGGGCGACAGCACAGGGAGATAGGCCATGAACCCGATCCAGATCACTGTCACCGGCCGGCTCGGCGATGACCCCCGCGCTTTCTCCACTCGCGACGGCGGCGACGGCGTCGAGCTCCGGCTGGCCGTCGAGGTCCCGGGCCGGGGCGGGGAATCCATCACCCGGTGGATCAAGGTCACCGCGTTCGGGCACCTTGCCACGAGGACGGCCGAGTCGGTGCGCAAGGGCGACCGGGTGGTCGTCCAGGCCGACGACCTGATCGCCGAGGCCTGGCGGGCGACCGACAGCGGAGACCCCAGGGCCCGGGTGACCCTGCGCGCCCGCGACATCGCCGCGTCGATGACCTTCGACAGCTTGCGCACCGGCTATTCGGCGCGCAAGGCCGCGCGTGCGGCCGCCGCCAACGGCGAGCCCACTGATCTGCCGGTGCATGAGGAGGCCGAGGCCCGCGTCCTGGCCGGCGTCACCACCAGCTCCTGACCACCCCGTGGTGTGGGCGGCCGACGGCCGCCCACGCCACTCACTCTCGTCCAGATGAAGGGGCACCACTCATGTCATCCACTCATCCCAAGATCCAGGTACGCGGACCGGCATCGCTGATCGCGGTCGTCCCGCACCTACTCGGTTTCCATCCAGCTAACAGCCTTGTTGTGATCGGCGTGTCCGGTTCGCACGGGCGGGTCCGCCTGGCGTTCCGGTACGACCTGCCCGACCCGCCCGACGCTTCCGTGACTGCGGACATCGCCGACCACGCGGTCCGGGTGCTGCGTCGTGAGAAGGTAACCACCGCAACGGTGATCGGCTATGGTGCCGGCGCGTTAGTGACCCCGGTCGCCGATGTCATCCGGCATGCGCTGCCCAGGGCCGGGATCCGGCTCGCCGACGTGCTCCGCGTCGAGGACGGCCGGTACTGGTCGTATCTGTGCACCGATCCGGCCTGCTGCCCGCCCGAAGGCAATGCCCTCGATCCGGCCGATCCGGCAGCGGCCGCGCTGACCGGGTACGGGCTGACCGCGCTGGCCAGCCGCGACGACCTCGCCGCCACCATCGGGCCTGTCACCGGCGCCGATGCCGAGGCGATGGAGCAGGCGACACGACAGGCCGCCCGGGTCATCGCCCGCGACCTAGAAGCGGTCGGTCAGGACGCGGTGTTCGACGGGTTGCGGCGCACGGTCCAGGACGCCATCATCCGCTACCGCCAGGGTGGGACGATCACCGAACCGGCCGAGCTGGCCCGGATCAGCCTGGCCCTGCGCGCCGTCGAGGTCCGCGATGATGCCTGGGCCCGCATGCAGCCTGCACACTGCGCCGCTCACCTGAAGTTGTGGACGGACGTGACCCGCCACGCCACACCAGGACGCGTGCCCGCTCCCGCCTCCCTGCTCGCATTCGTCGCGTGGCAGGACGGCGATGGCGCCCTGGCCACCATCGCCGTCGACCGGGCGCTAGCCGACGACCCGGACTACACCATGGCCAAGCTCATCGGCCAGGCCCTTCACGCTGGGCTCCCGCCGTCAGCCGCCGTGCTGTCCATGACGCCTGAGGAGGTCGCGGCCAGCTACCAGCGCCGCCAAGACCAGTAACCCAACCTCTCGAAGCGCGGGCCGGACACCAGATCCGGCCCGCGCTTTCCGCATGCCCTGCCCAGAACGGAGAAACCGCGATGACCAGCGACACCACCATGCTCGACCGGATCCGTAAGCTCCTGACCCAGGCCGAAGACGACGCCGTTACCACGGCCGAGGCCGAAGCATTCACCGCCAAGGCCGCCGAGCTGATGGCCAGGTACGGCATCGACCGGGCCATGCTCGCCGACAGCCAGCCCGACACCGACAAGCCCGCCGACAAGAGCCGGGTAGCCCCGGTGCATTGCTGCACCGAGGCCCCCTCAGGACCGTGCGTGCACGTTCCCGCGCACACGGCCCAGGCAAGCCGCCAGGGCGGCTCAGGTCAGCTGCTGCATCACGGTGTTTCCTGCCGGCCGGGGCGGCTTGCTCCGGTGGCAGGTGGCGTGCACGAGGTGCGTCCGTTTGTTTCGTGCGGCGGCGGGCGCGTCGAGGTGGACCAGGTAGTCCGACTCGATTGCCTTCTTCGTGACCCACTGGATCCAGTGTTCCCAGCCCTGGGGGGACTGGGGCGGCTGGTCTCGGGTCAGCAGGTTCTCCCCGCACAGGCTGCACCGCCCGTCCTGCCTGGTGAGCAGGCGCACGGTGTAGGAGTCCAGCGGGGGTGTCACCTTCTGGCGGCGTCCCGCCCAGTATCCGGCCTGGGCGGGGTCATCGGGTGATGCCCCGCTTTTGACCAGGGTGTGCCGCACGATGTCGGTCCAGGCTGGTTTCGGCAGGTAGGCGCCGGTGACCCGGTCGCCGAACACCCACCGGTCGTTCCTGAACTTGCTGAACTTCCCGAAGTACCGGCCGGTGATCCAGTGTTTCGGCTTGTTCGGGTGGCTCCAGCACGCCCACTTGTAGGTGAGCTTCCACAGGTAATCGGTCAGGGCCTGGAACACCCTGGACGACACCGCCGTCTGGTAGTAGGCGACCCAGCCCCGGTTCTCCTGGGGTGAGCCGCTGCGGCAGAGGTTAGGTCCTCGTGTTTGCGCAGGTCAGAGGCTGGTATTGGGAACGTTAGCGGCTGCGGCAGGTGTGGTGCAACGTCCTGGCGCGGCGTGTCACCGGTGTTTGGCTGTGGTGTTGAGCTGGGCCATGAGCTCGCGGTTGGCGGCCCGGGCGGCGGCGAGATCTTCGCCTTGTTCCTCGAGTTGCAGGCGCAGGTCGATGGCTTGCTGTTCCAGGTGGGTGATTTTCTGGTTGAGGGCGTCGATGTCGGGGGGCGTGCCGAGCCCGGACTCGCGCCAGGCTTGCTCGCCCAGGGTTTCTGACAGGCGTTTCTCGAGCTGGCGGACTCGGCTGTGGAGCCGGGCGGCACGTTCCCCGGCGGCGAGCAGGTCGGTCTGCAGGGATGCCCGGGAGACGCCCGGTCCGTTGCTCTGGCCGGCAGCGGGCGGGGCGGCTTCGAGGGCGTGGAGCCGGGCGAGCAGGTCGCGGTGGCGGTAGAAGAATGTGCGATCCACGCCGGCGGCGCGGGCGATCCCGGCCACGGTGATCTCGGCGCCGTCAGAGACGGCCTTGTCGAGGGAGGCGATGACGCGGTGGCGGCGGCGGGCGGAGTCCGCTTGGCGGCCTTTGGTCATCGCGCTGGCGCGCGGGCTGGCTGGCCGGGCTGGCTGGTCGTCTGGGGTGGCGGGGCGGGTGCTCATGGCGAGGGTTTCCGTCCGTGGCGAGGGAAGTGGGGTGCGGAGGGCGGGCATGCCGAGGCTGACCGGGCTGCAGGCGCTGCGGTGGCGGCGGACGACCGCGACGGCGTCGTCCACGGCGGCGCGTTGCGCGTCGGTAAGCTGGGTGATGTCGCCCTTGATCTTGCTGATCAGCCGCCGGATGCGGGTGATCTCTTCCTCGGCGGGGGTCGCGTCCGCGCGTGCCCACTCATCGACTCCCTCGACGGCGGCGGCCAGGCGTTCGCGGGTGCGGAGCAGGTCGTCGAGGTAGCCGGTGAGGTCGGGCAGGCGGGATACGTCGGTGCGGAAATGGTCGCAGCCGGCGCAGCGGAACCGGACCGGGCAGGCGCCGCCGCCGGCCTTCACGTTGGACGGTTCGCTGCAGGTCCCGTAGGGGACAGCGACCGCGCCGATCGCGTACCGGGCGTGCTCGCTGTCCAGCAGCGTGGCGGCGTCTCGCCAGACGCGGTTGCCGTGCCGGTCGAACTGCATCGCGGTGACCTTGTCGACGGCCTGGCGGCGGCGGGTCTCGCCGACCCGGTAGTACCGTTTCGTGGCGTCCATGGACGTGTGGTCCATTAGCTCGCGGAGCACGTCGATGGGTACTCCGGCGTCAGCGTGCCGTTGTGCGTAGGAGTGCCGGTAGGAGTATGGCGTGATGAGGGTCTTGTCGAACTCGGTGCTGTCGGCCCGCCGCAGCGGTCCCATGGAGCTGAGCCAGATCCGGTGCCGGCCGATGAGGTTGTCCTCGGTGATCGGGCGAGATCCGGCCGGGTTGAGCCGCCGGGAGGGCAGCAGCTTCAGCCGGGCGGGCGGGGTGGCGGGGAACCGCTCGCGGACGGCGAGTTTCTGATCGGTGATCAGCGTCGCGGTGTGCTCGCTGATCGGCAGGCGGCGATGCAGCCGGTGGGCCTTGGCGTTGTCATAGACCAGCACGGGCGTGCCGTCGGCGTCGCGGGCCAGGCAGTCCCATTCCAGCGTGCAGATCTCGGCGGGCCGGCGGCCGGTGTCCATGAGCAGCTCGACCGCGATCCGGGTCTCCCGGCTGGAGACGGTCTCTTCCAGCTCGGGAAGATGGCCGCAGATCTGGCGCATGATCTCGGCGGGGACATCACGGCCGGGCTCGCCGGGGTCTGCCTTGGCGGGGACGTCGCCGGCGGTCAGGGTGAAGTCGTCGGCCAGGCCCGCGGCCGGGCCGCTGGAGCGGGTCAGCCCCAGAGAGCGGATCTCGGTCAGTACCCGTCCGGCGTCCTGGCAGGTCTTGACGCGGCAGTAAGCAGACAGCTGCCCGTCGGCGGACAAGAAGGCCAGCCGGTGCAAGAACGCCTCGATGTCGGCGCGGCCGAGCCCGGCTGGGTTCTCTCCCTGATCGGGGCGGCCGGCGCGCAGGGTCGCTGACAGGCGCACCATCGCGCCGACGATCTCATGGAGCCGGGCGCCTGCTTGCTTGCCGCGGCGCCGCGGCAGGTCATGAGCGGCCCAGCCTTTGACGGCCTCGCGCAGCCAGCGCTGGCTGATGCCGGTGAAGGTGAGCCAGCCGTGATGGCCCAGGACGGTCAGATCCCACCTGTCTTTGGCGATCTCAGTGCGCGGGTCGGCGAAGGCCCGCCCGAGGTGGGCCAGCAGCGAGTTGACCAGCGACCGCCGCACCGGCTCGTCCTGGACGGGCAGCTCAGACAGGCAGGACACCTGTGCCTGGCGTAGCTCCTGGGCCAGACGGCGCAGGAACCGGCAGTAGCTCGTGCACTCAGCCCTGGCCCGTTGCTGCAGCCCGTAAAGCACCTCCACCACGACCAGCGGGGCGAGACCGCGCAGGTTGACCTGGCCGGTAACCGGGAGCGGCTCGGCCGTCCGGTTCCACCTGCGCTCATCGAGCGCCGGGTCGGCGCGGCGGGCAGCCTGCCACCGGCCCGCATGCACTGCGCAGTGAGTCTCCTGCCGGCGGTGACCTGCCCGCCGGGCCCGCAGGCACGCCAGTACCGCGCACTTGCCGCCGCCCAGCACCGGCAGTGGCGCCTCCCGCCCGGCCGGGCCTGACCGGGCATCGAGCCGGCCGCAGTCCCACCGGATGAGCCGGTGCCCAGCCGGGGGCGCCAGCACCCAGGTCACCGGGTCCCATCCGGCCCCGGCCAGGAACCCCGGGTCCAGCAGAGCGGCGAGCCTACCACGGCCGGCCCGGTGATGACACAGCTATCACCCAGCACCGCCGCCAAGGCGGTCCGCGCCGGGCTGTGCGGGCGGCGGCCAGAGCGCCGCCGGCAGAACTCGCGGCGTTCACCGGGTCACCCCGGCCAGCTCACGAGGGCTGGGCACCGCGTCGACAGCGGCCCGCAGCCGGGCAGGGTCGGGGTGGGTGTAAACCTGCGTGGAGGAGACCGAGGCGTGCCCGAGCAGCTCCTGAGCCTCGTCGATCGCTCCGCCGGCGTCCAGGACGTTGGAGGCGAACGCGTGCCTCATCTGATGCGGCGTGGGTGCGTGCTGCAGCCCGGCCCGCCGGGACGCGGCGGTGACCAGGTCGTTGACCGCATCCAGCCGCATCGGTGCCCCCGCCGGCTCCCGGAACAGGTTCACCAGCACGAAATCGCTGTCTGCCGCCTGCGGCACCCGCATGCGCTCGAACTCGTAGGTGTCGAACGCCTGCACCGTGACGAAGTCCAGCGGGACGATCCGCTGCCGGCGGGACTTGGCGACCGCCCCGTTGGGGTTGTCCTCCCTGCGCACCACATGCAGATGCGCACGCGTCACCTCACAGCCCAGAACCCGGGAATCCAGCAGCAGATGCACATCGCTGCGGCGCAGCCCCAGCACCTCGGCCCGGCGCAGCCCGGCCCGCGCCATCAGCAGCACGATCAGCCGGTCCCGCGCCGAGCGGCACGCCCCGAGCACCGCGATGATGTCGGCATCGGCGGCCCGGTCCACGGGCCGCTCCGGCTCGTGCAGCCGGTGCCGGGCCCGCATCCGCCAGGCCATCCCCGCATCCTCGCCCCGGGCGGCCCCGGGCAGATCCCGGTCATCGGCCACCTCATACAACAGCGGCACCAGATGCCCGCTCGCCTGCCCCGTCGCGACAGCATGCACCACCATCGCGCGCACCGCGACCAGCACCGCGTTGATCCGCCGGGCCCCGCGAACCGGCGCCGTCCCCGGCCCGGCAAGCACCATCCCCGCGCCAGCAGCCGCGCCGGCACCCGAGACGGACGGGCCAGCGTGCGCCAGCCACGTCATGAACAGGCCGAGCTGCTCGATCCCCGCCGGCCACGACCGGCCCGACCTGGCACACCACCGCAGGAACAACGCGATCGAACCCGCGTACGCCTTCGTCGTCGACTCCGCGCCATCCCGGCCGAACCGCACCTGCCGCAGAAACGAGTCCGCGACCGCCACGACGGCCAGATCCTCATCCAGAACCGTCCAGTACCTCGCCCCGGACGGCAACCTCACTGGGAAAGCCCGCATCCCTGATCCCCCGATCTCGCGCTGAGCTGCGTGAACAACTACCAGCCACGAGCACCGCACCCGAGGAGACGCGCCGCAGAACCCGTCACATGTCCCGTCTAGGCGACGTCATGCAACAGGCTGGCGGCCCCCGGGAGAACCCCGTGTGATCGGGACTATCCTCGCCAGCACTGCCGCGACGTTGGCCCCGCGGAGCGCGCGGAACTCCTTCGCGAGCCGTTCCCGGAACCTCTTGATGGCCTTGGCGCCCGGCTTGATGAGCAGCTTGCCGTTGGGGTAGCGGCGCAGATCGAATCCGAGAAAGCTGAATCCCCCGGAAAGGTGCACGATCTGGGTCTTGGCCTCGTTGAAGGCCAGGCCCCTGGGCTCCAGCCACCTGGCTAGCCGTGCCTTGACCTGCTCGGCCTGCTGCCTGGAGTGGCAGCACACGACCAGGTCGTCAGCATATCTAGTGAGCGCCGGGCTTCCGGCCTTTACCCACCCGGCGTTGGCGCCGGCCAGGTAATAGCGGACGCCTGCGGCCTCCTCCAGCCCGTGCAACGCGATATTCAATAGCAAGGGCGAGATAACGCCGCCTTATGAACAGTGCTGGGTTATGCGCAGCACTGTGGTGCTGGCCCTGGTGACGGCGATACCGGCGGTTGAGCACTGCGCATAATGCGCCCGAGGCTTCTGATCAGGCGGTTCGGCATGGTGCCGAACCCTGATGATCAGGAGGTCGGCGTGATGACGAGTGTGTCTGCGCTGGTGTCGGGTCTGGATGCGGAGTTGCGGCGCCTGGGCTATGAGGACTCGACGATGAAGTGGTACCGGGGCGCCTGGCGGCGGATGGGGAGGTACTTCGCTGCCCGTGGCGTGCAGGAGTTCTCCCTGGACGTGGCGATGGAGTGGGTCGACGAGGCGTGCGGCTTCTTCGCCAAGGAGCAGGCCGGCACGCTGAAGCAGACCGACGTGTACTTGTTCAGGGTCGCCCAGATGCTGGAGGACTACGCGGTCCACGGGGCGGTGCTGCGCCGCTACAACCGGTCGGTGAGCAAGCTGGACGGGCCCGGCGCCGAGGTTATCGCCCGGTTCCAGGCGCACCTGCGTGCGGAGAACCGCGCCGTGTCGACGGTGAAGACGTACGGGATCCTGGCCGGGGAGTTCGTCGCGTTTACCGGCACTCGCGGCGGGCTGGCCCGCTGCGACGCCGCCATGATCGGGGCGTTCGTCGCGACGCTGGCCGGATACCAGTTCAAGACCGTCGAGCAGAAACTGTGCGCGGTGCGGTCGTTCCTGCGGTTCGCGTCCGCCGCGGGCCTGGCCGACGCCGGCTGCCTGGACGCGGTCCCGGCAGTACGCTCCGGCAAGCGAGCCAGGATCCCGTCGGTGTGGGATCCCGGGCAGGTGGCCAGGATCGTGGAGGCAATCGACCGGGGCAACCCGTGCGGGAAGCGGGACTACGCGATCATCCTGCTGGTCAGCAGGCTCGGGCTGCGCGGAGTCGACATCCGGCGGCTGGAGTTCGCCGACTTCGACTGGGCCGGGAACCGGCTGGCGGTGACGCAGGCCAAGACTGGTCACAAGGTGCAGTTGCCGCTGCTGAAAGAGGTCGGCTGGGCGGTGATCGACTACGTCCGTCACGGCCGGCCCGGCAGCGACTGCCCGCAGGTGTTCCTGCGGCACCTGGCCCCGATCGGCCCGTTCTCCGACGACGACCACCTGCACCAGATCCTGGTCAAGCACGCCCGGGTGGCACGCGTCCCGCTCAGCGGCAAGCGCAGGCACGGCATGCACTCGCTGCGCCACACGCTGGCGACCCGGCTGATGGAAGGCGGCACGCCGGTCGAGCAGATCGCCAGCATCCTGGGCCACCAGTCGGTCGAGTCGACCGGCGTCTACCTGAAAACCTCCCTCGGGCTGCTGGAAAAATGCGCCCTCGACCCGGACGAGCCGGGGCAGGAGGTGACCCGGTGAGCGCCGCCATCACCCTGGACGACGCGGTCACGGCCCTGGTCGCCGAGAAACGAGCCGTCGGGTACAAGTACGACGCCGAGGAGAAGGTGCTGGCCCGTTTCGCTGCGTTCTGCCGCGCCGAGTTCCCTGCTGCCGAAGCCCCGGACCGGGCTTGCGTCGAGGCGTGGATCGCGGCGGCGCGGCGGCGCGGGGTCAAGCCGGCGACACTGCAGGGCCTGGCCGCGCCGGTCAGGGAGCTGGCCCGCTGGCTGGGCCGGCGGGGCGTGAGCGCCTACATCCTGCCGCCGCGGACGCTGCCCAGGCCCGCCCGTTACGTCCCGCACATCTACACCGGCCAGGAACTGGCGGCCCTGTTCGCCCAGGCCGACCGGTGCCGGTACTGCTCGCAGGTCCCGTTCCGGCACCTGGTCATGCCGGTGCTGTTCCGCGTGATCTACGCCTGCGGCCTGCGGGCCTCCGAAGCCCGGCTGCTGCGCTTCGGCGACGTTGACCTCGCTGCCGGGGTGCTGCGGATCCGGGGCAAGGGCGGCAAGGACCGGCTGGTACCCGTCAGCGCGACGCTGCGCCGAAGGCTCGCTGAATACCACGCCCTGGTCGCCGGGCGCACCGGCGGTGACTGGTTCTTCCCCGGCGGCAACGGGCAGCCGCTGACGCTCATGAACATCTACAGGAACTTCCGCCGGTTCCTGTGGCAGGCCCGGATCTCCCACGGCGGCAAGGGCCACGGCCCTCGCGTCCACGATCTTCGTCACTCGTTTGCGGTCCGCAATGTGCGGTCGTGGTTCGCCAGCGGCGAGGACGTCGGCGCGCTGCTGCCGGTCCTGCAGGCCTACATGGGTCACGACTCGATCGCCGACACCGACTACTACCTGCGGCTGACCGCCGAGTCATACCCCCACATCATGGCCCAGGTCAAGGCCGTCATCGGCGACGTCGTCCCGGCCGTGGCCGAAGGGGCGGGCCATGGCGACTGACCTGGCGGTCTTCCTGCACCGGTTCCTCACCTCGCACCTGGCCGGGGTGCGCGGCTGCTCGCCGAACACGATCGCGTCCTACCGCGACACGTTCAAGATCCTGATCGGCTGGTTCGCCGGCCACCGGTCGGTCCCGCCGGAAAAACTCACCCTCGACCACGTCGATGCCGCCGCGGTCACCGACTTCCTGGGCTGGCTGGAGACCGGCAGGCGCAACAGCGCCTCCACCCGCAACCAGCGGCTGGCCGCGATCACCTCGTTCTTCCGGTGGCTGCAGTCCCAGGATCCTGCCCGGATGGCCGCCTGCCAGGAAGTCCTCGCCATACCCGCCAAGGCAAAGGCCCAGCCGGGCGTCCCCCACCTCACCGTCGCCCAGACCCGCCAGCTGCTCGCCGCGCCCGACCGGTCCACCCAGCGCGGCCGCCGCGACGCGACCCTGCTGGCCACCCTCTACGAGACCGCGGCCAGGGTCTCCGAGCTCGCCGGCCTGGCCGTCCGCGACATCCGGCTCGAACCCCCGCCGCTGGCCGTGCTGACCGGCAAGGGCCGCAAGACCCGCCAGGTCCCGCTCGGCGCCGCCGCCGCCGCGCTGCTGGGCGCCTACCTCGCCGAGAACGGCCTCGACAAGCCAGGCCGCGACGACCACCCGCTGTTCTACGGCCAGCACGGCACCAGGCTCAGCCGCGGCGGGATCGCGTGGATCACCGCCAAGCACCACGCCCAGGCCGGCAGCCCGGCACCCGCCGGCACCTGTCACCCGCACATACTCCGACATAGCAGGGCCATGCACCTAATGGAATCAGGCGTGCCGCTGCCCTACATCCGCGACCTCCTGGGACACACCGACCTGTCCACCACCGAGATCTACGCCCGCGCCTCCACCGAAGCCAAACGCAAGGCCCTCGAAGCCGCCAGCACCGACATAGTCACCGACGACCTGCCCGAATGGAACCACGACCCCGAACTGCTCACCTGGCTCGCCAGCCTGTGAGCCCCCGCAGCTGACAAAAGTTATGCGCAGTGCTCAACCGCCGGTATCGCCGTCACCAGGGCCAGCACCACAGTGCTGCGCATAACCCAGCACTGTTCATAAGGGGCATTATGTTCAGCTGAACATAATGCCCCTTGCGGAGTTCCTTCCTCCGTCGGCGCGAACCCTTTCCCGGCCTCGAAGACACCCGCTTTCAGCCACCCGGCGATCATGCCCCTCGCGGGGAAATCACCGAGCGTTTCCAGCAGGTGCTCATGGCTGATCCTATCGAAGGCGGCTGCCAGGTCCGCGTCCAGAATCCACACCCGCCCAGCTTTCCCTTTCAGGGTGCTGAACAAGGACTCGATCGCGTCATGACAGCCGCGACCCGGCCTGAACCCGTATGACCGGGGCTCGAACCGGGCTTCCCACTCGGGCTCCAGCGCGTTGCGCACCCGCGCCTGATGGCACCGGTCCGCCAGCACGGGAATTCCGAGCGGCCGCGTTCTGGTCTTGTCACTGGCTTTCGGTATGTGCACCCGCCGGACCGGACGGGGCTGATGCGAGCCGATCGAGGCGTGCACCTGCACCGCCACCTCGGCCCTGGCCTGGCTGGTCAGGGCGACCAGCCCGTCAATCCCCCCGGTCCTGCGGCCCGTGTTGCGCTGCGTCACCTGCCGGACACTGATGAGCGTGTTCGACCAGCTCCGCAGCATGAGCTTCTGCAGGTTCCTGGCCAGCGGCCAGTTACCTTCCTGCGCCGCCTTGAAGATCCTGCTCCGCAGCCGCCGTACCTGCTCCTCATGATGCCGCCAGTCCGTGCGTTCCCAGGCTTCACCATCAAACGGGGGCAGGCCATCGGGTCCGTTCACCGAGGTGTCCAACTTGCCCGTCAGTACCGGCATTCGCTTCCGCTTCGCTTCAAAGGCTCACCTGCCCAAGTCAGCTCCCTCGCGGGCACGGGCACAAGGCCCGCTATCCGGCCGGTTATGCGAACCCCACCCGGGAGGAGTCCCGGTCCTGCGGCGCCGCTTTCCCGCTGCCTTTCAGCCGCCGGCATTTGCTTCCTGGGCACCCTGTCCCGCCAGGAGATTCCGCCCCTCTTACGATCGGCCTACCGCCCCGCACGCGCATACCCGCGCCCGCACGGCGGACCCTGGCGAGGTTCCCACGTTCCGCACGCATGAGACCCGGACCGGACCGGGGCCAGGTAGCCCTGGTGCATTGCTGCACCAGGGCCCCTTCAGGACCGTGCATGCGCGTCTCCGCGCACACGGCCCAAGCAAGCCGCTAGGGCGGCTCAGGTGTTCTGCTGTACCACGGTGTTCCCTGCCAGCCGGGGCGGGTGCTTGCTCCGGCGGCAGGTAGCGTGCACGAGGTGTGTCCGGTATTTGCGCGCGGCGCTGGGTGTGTCGTAATGAACCAGGTAGTCCGCCGTGATCGCCTGCTTGGCGACCCACAAGAACCATTGCTCCCAGCCCTGAGGGGACTGGGGCGGCTGGTCAGGGGTCAGCAGGTTCTCCCCGCACAGGTTGCACCGCCCGTCCTGCCTGGACAGCAGGCGCACGGTGTAAGAGTCCAGCGGGGGCTTGACCTTGCGGCGGCGCTGCGCCCAGTACCCGGCCAGGGCGGGATCATCGGGTGATGCCCCGCCTTTGACCAGGGTGTGCCGCGTGATCTCAGTCCAGGACGGCTTCGGCAGGTAGGCGCCCGTGTCTTTATCGCCGAACACCCACCGGTCGGCCCTGAACTTTTCGAACTTCCGGAAATACCGGCCGACAATCCAGCGTTTCGGCTTGTTCGAGTGACTCCGGCACGCCCACTTATACGTGAGCCTCCACAGGTAGTCGGTCAGGTCAGCGAACACTCTGGCCGACACCACCGTCCGATAATAGGCGACCCATCCCCGTGTAATCGGGACGATTTTCGCCAGTACTGCTGCGACGTTGGACCCGCGGAGCGCGCGGAACTCCTTCGCTAGCCGTTCCCGGAGCCTCTTGATGGCCGTGGCACCCGGCTTGATGAGCAGCTTGCCGTTGGGATAGCGGCGGAGATTGAATCCGAGAAAACCGAACCCCTCAGACAGGGGGACGATCCGGGTCTTGGCTTCATTGAACGCCAGCCCCCTCGGCTCCAGCCACCTGGCAAGCCGCGCCTTGACCTCCTCGGCCTGCTGCCTGGAATGACAGCATACCACCAGGTCATCAGCGTACCTCGTGAGCGCCGGGCATCCGTTCCTGACCCTTCCGGCATAAGTACCGGCATAGTAACGGACGCCTGCGGCCTCCTCCAGCCCGTGCAATGCGATATTCAATAGCAAGGGTGAAATGACACCCCCTTGGGGGGTTCCTTCCCAAGTCGGGGCGAACCCTTTCCCAGCCTCGAAAATACCCGCTTTCAGCCACCCGGCGATCATCGCTTTCGCGGGAAAACCGCCGAGCATTTCCAGCAGGTGCTCGTGGCTGATCTTGTCGAACGCAGCCGCCAGATCGGCATCAAGAATCCACGCCCGCTTTGACTTCCCGTGCAGGGTGTTGTACAAAGATTCTATCGCGTCATGACAGCCGCGGCCCGGCCGGAACCCATACGCTCGGGGTTCGAAGCGGGCCTCCCACTCGGGTTCCAGCGCGTTACGTACCCGTGCCTGATGACACCGGTCCGCGATTACCGGAATTCCGAGCGGACGCATTTTTGCCTTATCACTGGCTTTCGGAATGTACACCCGCCGGACCGGGGAAGGCTTATGCGAGCCGATGCTGGCGTGCACCTGCACCGCCATCTCGGCCCGTGCCTGGCTGGTCAGCGCGACCAGCCCGTCGATACCCGCAGTCCGGCGGCCCGTATTGCGCTGCGTCACCTGCCGAACGCTACATAGCGTATTAGCCCAGCTCCGCAGCATCAGCTTCTGAAGGTTCCTGGCCGCAGGCCAGTCACCGTCCTGTGCCGCCTTGAAGATCCGCCCGCGCAGCCGCCGTACCTGCTCCTCCTGACGCCGCCAGTCCACACGATCCCAGGCGTCGCCATCGAACGAGGGCAGGCCCGCAGGTCCGTTCACCGAGGTGCCCAACGCGCCCATTAGCTCCGGCATTTCCGCTCGCTTCGCTCCAAAGACTCACCTGACTGCGTCAGCACCCTTGCGGGCACGAGCACACGGCTCGCTATCCGGCCAGTTATACGAGCACCATCCGGGAGGAGACCCGGTCCTGCGGCACTCGCTTTCCTGCCTCCTTTCGGACGCCGGCATTCGCTTCTCAGTCACCCTGTCCCGCCAGCGGGCTTCCGCCCCTCTTACGATCGGCCTACCGCCGCGCCTGCGCATACCCGCGCCTGCACGACGGACCCTGACGAGGTTTCCACGTTCCGCACGCGTGAGACCCAGACCGGCCGGGTCGCTCTCTCTACCCCGGGGACAACGGTGCTCACTGGCCGTCGAGGCGTCCGCGGCCGCCGCCTGCCGCCTCTCAGCGGCCGGTCCCTGCCACCCCGGCAATACAACCCAGCCCGGAGTGCGTATCTGACGAGGCATCAGCAAGAGTTTCCTGGTAGTCGCCCTATACCGGTCTTTCCCCTCACCTGTGGCCACCCTGGCTGGGACGGCGGCCCTTGGGCTTTTCCGCGATGCTTCGAACCCGGCCGGTCAGGGACCGGCCACGCACGTCACGGCGGGGACAGGTCGAGCACAACCCGTAGCTACGTCCCTGGCATCAGCCAGACCTCCTCGACTAGCTCACTCACCCACGTGCGACCTCGTGTCGCAACGCCCTCTTTACCCCGGGGACAGCGGTGCCCACCAGCCATGGATGATCCATGACCGTCGCCTGCCGCCTCACAACGGCCGGTCCCTATTCACCCCGGCAGAACAACCCAGCCCGGGATGTGGATGTGACGAGGCATCAGCAAGGGTTCCCTGATAGTCGCCCCTCCGGTCCTTCCCCTCGCCTGTGGCCGCCATGGCTGGGACGGCGACCCTCGGGCTTTCCCGTGAGCTCCGCACCCAGCCGGCCAGGAACCGGCCACGCACGTCACGGCGGGGACAGGTCAAGCACAACCCGTAGCTACGCCCCTGGCATCAGCCTGAGGTGCCCCGAGGCTTCCGGACAGTCCATCCATTAGGATGGACTTCTGGAAAGGTGAAGTAATTGCCTCGACCGAAGAAGAGCTTCTCTCCTGAATTCCGGGATGAGGCCGTGAAGATGGTGATCGAGACGTCGCGTCCGATTGCCCGTGTGGCTAAGGAGCTCGGTATCAATGAAGGCACCCTCGGTAACTGGGTGAGCGTCTATCGCCGTGAGCATGCCGGGGAAGAGCCGCCGCTAACCGTGAGCGAACGTGCGCGATTGCGCGAGCTCGAGCGGGAAACCCGGGAGCTGAAGATGGAGAACGAGTTCCTGAAAAAAGCCGCAGCGTACTTTGCCAGAGATCATCGGTGAGCGACAAGTTCGAGTTCATCGACGTGGAGTACGCGGCTTACCGGGAATCGGGCGAGCGTTACGTGCCGTCGATCGTGAAGATGTGCACCTGGATGGAGGTCTCGCGTTCCGGGTTCTATGAATGGCGGAATGCGCCGGAATCGGCAACGGCGAAAAGGCGCGGGATACTGGCCCTGGTCGTGAGTAAGTCATTCTGTGAATCGGATGGGACGTACGGGTACCGGCGGGTCCATGCCGACCTGGCGGCCTGGGGCGTGCCGGCCGGGCCGGAGCTGGTGCGGTCGGTCATGCGTGACCTGGGGCTGGAGCCCTGCCAGCCGAGGCCGTGGCGGCACAGCCTCACCGAGGGCGACGGCCAGGAACACGAGATTCCCGACCTCGTGAACCGCGATTTCACCGCTGGCGAGCCGGGCGAGAAAATGGTCGGTGACATCACGTACATTCCGACATGGCAGGGCTGGCTTTACCTGGCTACGGTTATCGACTGCTACTCGAAGGAAGTGATCGGCTGGGCGACTGGCGACAACTACAAGACGCCGCTCATCGAGAGGGCCATCGGGATGGCCGTGCGCAATCATTCTCTCGCCGAGAATGCGATTTTCCACTCTGACCGCGGCAGCAATTACACTTCCCGGCAGTTCGCCGGGACACTGAAGAGATATAATCTCCGGCATTCCGTCGGCCGCACCGGGATATGTTACGATAACGCGATGGCCGAATCGTTCTTCGCCGCGCTGAAGAACGAGCGCGTGCACCGGACACAGTATCCGACCCGCGAGCACGCGCGCCGGGACATTGTAAGGTACATCGAATTCTGGTACAATTCCAAGCGCAGGCACTCAGGACTTCAGTATCGGATCCCACGACAGGTCCATGAGGAATACCTGGAACGGCAGTCCGCAGCGTGAATTAACCACAAATCCGCTGTCCGGAAAGCTCGGAGCAGATCAGCCAGACCTCCTCTGCTAGCTCACTCACCACGTGCGACCTCGTGTCGCAATCATCATCATCCCCAACCCCTGGGCCGCGGTGCACGCTCACCTGCTCTGCGGCATCGGCGCGGCCATGCGCTGCCAGAGCATCCTGCTGCCGGTCTCGTCAGGCTCGCGGGTCCACATCTTCGGATACTCCTCAGACCTCGAACGCGCCGAGGTTTTGTATACCTCGCTGCTGATCCAGATGAGCCATAGTCTGGCTCGCGCGACGGTACCGGAATGGACCCATAGCCCGCGGGCGTGGCGACGCAGTTGGCTGCTCGGCTTCGCCACCGCCGTGATCGGCCGCGTCAAAGCTGCCGAGCAGAAAGCCGCCAACGATGCCAGTGCCCAGCCTGCTAGCGAATCAGGCCGGTCAACCGCGCTGGTGCTGGCCAGCCGCCAGCAAGTCATCGCAGGCCGAGCGAACGCTGCCTACCCGGTCACCCGGAAGTCCAAAACGACTTACTCGGGCAGTGGCTATCGCGACGGCTACGACAAAGGCACCCACGCTGATATCGGCGCCACCCGGCTCAACCGCCAGGCACGGGGGAGCCTGCGCTGACCTCGATCACAGTCCCGGCCGTCACCAGGTTGGCCGCCGGTGGGGTTCCGGGTCGCGGTGATCCCGGAGGCCGGGACCGGTGTGTCCTGGCTCTGTCAGTTTCGCAGGCGCGGTCGGGAGCGCAACCGGCCTCTCGCTTCGCTCACGCCACCCGGCGAAAGATCTTTTCCCTGAAACCGCGGGCTGGCGCCCGCTGGGAAAACATCTTTCGCCGGGCGTCGCCGTCCGGTTGCGCTCCCGCCCTATTACGCCTGCGTGCCTTCCGCCACCAGGACACACCACAAGATTCCCGGCCCCCGGGATCACCGCTCAGGAAGGCAACCCCGATGACCGCCATCACCACCATCCGTCCGATAGTCAACGACGACCCGCCCGAGCCATGCGGCGACGACTGCACCTACATCGGCCTGGCCTGCCGCTGCCGACATGGTGAGACCGTGCCGACCGAGTTCGACATCCCCGCACTCAACGACATCGTTCTCCCGTTCTAGCGCTCGCAGCTCTCGGTCCCGGTGTCAGCCGGGGCCGAGACGCTCCTTTATCGCCAGGCACCGGTGACCGTCATCGAGCCCGGATCCGCTCGCGGCAGTCATGAGGTAGGGCAGGCTATGCGGTCGGCGGGCGATTGCGGGGTTGCGCGATGACGATCTCGGTCGCCGGGTCATGGGGAATGGATGGCGTGCCGGCGATGATGATGTCGGCTCGTGTCCATGGTTGCTGGTCAGCCATGAACGGCAGTTCCTCGTCCATCCACAGCTGCCAGAACGCGATGGCTGCCTCATCGCCACCGTCTCGTTCGATGCCCCGCCGCTCCGCTTCGGCCGCATCGGATTGCACCCAGATCACAGTGTCGGCCATGGGCCGCAGTTCGCGCCGTGCTGCCCCGGCGCCTTCGATGATCACGAGGTCGGTGTCCGGCGGGACTTCGATCGCCCCGGTCCGGTTCCGCTGCTGCCAGGCGGGCGGCCGGAAGCTCACCGGCTCGCTGCGGTGCACTGGCTCCAGGATCCCGCCGATGAGCAGGCCGGCCCAGTCGAACATCGCCAGGCTCCAGGCGATGTCATCGGTGTGCACCACGGCTGACGCCGGGACCACGCCCTGGATCCGGGCGGCGAGAGTTGTCTTGCCACTTCCGCTGCGCCCGTCCACCGCCAGGACCCGCGGTCGCCCCAGCCGCGCGCGTGAGCCCGGGCAGAGTTCGCGCGCAAGCTCGGTCAGCCGCATAACCTGCCACGGCCCGGCGGCCGGCTCGCCCTCGCCCAGAACCATCGCCATACCTGTCATCATCGCTCAGCACTAATAGCTCAGGACGGGCAGAGGTGGCCAAATCGCTGCCTGGGCTGCGGATTTGGTGCGCGGGGCCCCGTTGTTCTTGTCAGGCTTTGAGGGATGGCGGTTCGTGGTCTGCGGGGTTGGTGCGTGCCTTGATGAAGGCCCAGACGCCGGCCGGGCCGACCGGGACTTCGTGCAGGCGGCCGTCGAAGCTGATGGTGACCGACTGGCGCCGGGGTGCGGCGCCGTAGGCGAAGCAGGCGTCGCCGATCTGGCCGCCGGTTTGCAGCGGTCCGAGGTCGCTCAGGGGACCAGCTCCGGAGGAGGAGGCGCTGTGCCAGGTCCCGTTCTCCGAGTGCCAGATTTCGGTTTCGAGTTCGGCGCCGTCGCCGTTGCCATCGATGACAGCGAAGCCGAAGTGGCCGTCGCTGGCTGCCGCCAGGACGCGGGCGTAGCGAGGGTGCCAACCGCCGTGCGCGAGGATCTCTTCCGCGGACAGGCCGGGGTGGTCATGTCCCATCAGACGACCCGTTCCGATGGTAGGCCGGACACGCTCGTGACGGCCAGGCTCCCAGGAAGTGTCCATGCAATCCAGGGTAGCTACGCAGACTGACTGACACCTCGCAATCTCGGCTGGACGGGACAACGGCCAACAAGTCTCATTGACTATAAGGAAAGTTGGTGGCTGTTCTTCCTGGTGAATCTGACCACTTGCACAATATGATCTCTGTGTCACATCATCACGGCATTCACGGCACACCGTTGCATTACAATGATGATGGTCAGTCGAGCGGTGCGGAACGGTTTGTGAATGCTCTCGATATTCAGCGGCTATGATCCCCGCTACCTGACGCGCGCGGTCGCGGCGGGCAAAGAGAATTACTACTTGTCGGCAGTTGTCGAGCACGGCGAACCGCCGGGTATCTGGACCGGCTTAGGCTGCCCGGAATTGGGTTTGCCAGTCGGCGCGCAGGTTGACGGGCCGGTGCTGGAGCGGCTGTATGAGCACTTCATCGACCCGCGCGACCCCAGTCAGTTGGCGACGCTCGGGCGGGCGCCAAGCACGTTCTCCGCTGATCGAGAGAAGATCGACGCTCGCATGGCCAGGTTGCTGGCCGCCGAACCGGAAGCGAGCCAAGAACGCCGCGAGCGGTTGATCATGCAGGCGCTGCATGAGCGCCGCGCAACGGTCTACTTCTTCGACGCGACCTTCTCCGTCCCTAAGTCGGTCAGTTTGCTGCATGCGTCGTTGCAGGTCAGGGCGCAGCAAACTCGGGCGCGGGGACTAGGCGCCGAAGCCGACCGATGGGATCAGCGCGCCCAGGTTGTTTGGGACGCGATCATGAACGCGAACCAGGTCATGCTCGACTACCTGCAGCGCGAGGCGGGATACAGTCGGGCTGGCTATCACTCGGTCAACTCGGGCCGGTTCGTTGACGCGCATGAGTGGGTGATCGCATCGTTCGCGCAGCACACAAGCCGGGACAGCGACCCGCAGCTCCACGTACACAACGCGATCTTGAATCGGGCTCTGCGCGATGACCCGCTCGCGTCTCGGCCTGGCGACCGGCATGCGTGGCGGACCCTGGACGGCACCAGCCTGTTCGCGGCCAGACCAGCCGCGGCAGCGATAGCGGAGCGGTCGCTAGCCGAATACCTGAGCGACCGGCTCGGCGTTAAAACGATTTCACGAGCTGACGGAAACGGCTGGGAACTTGCCGGGGTCTCGGCGGAAATCTGCGACCAGTTCTCGTCGCGACGGCACGCTATCGAGCCGAGGCTGCAAGCGCTCATTGCCGAATATAAGAAACGACGCGGTCGGGAGCCGCACGCGCGGGCGCTGTGGTCGATGGCGCAATTCGTGACGCTTGATTCGCGCCGGACGAAAGCGCATTCCGCGCCGTCGCGCGAGGAACTACTTCAGGGTTGGGAAGCGCGATCGCGCCGCAACGAGGTCCAGGCGCTGAGCGACATCCCCGATGCGGCGTTTCGTGGCCGCGTTGCTGGGAGTCCTGACGCCCGGGCCTCGTTGGCCGACTCCGAGATCGACCGGGTTCTGGCTGCGGCAGTCGGCGACGCGCTTTGTTCCAAATCCGTGTTTTCTAAATACGAGTTGATCCGCATGATCAACCGTCATCTGCCTGATTATCTGGGCGGACTGTCCGGGGCCCAGGTCACGGCTCTACTGGAGGAACTGACCGACCGGGCGGTGCGTCCTGGCGGTCCGTGCCGGGTGGTGCAACTGTCCGCGCCGGAGATGGTGCCGGTGCCGGCCGTTTATCGGCGGGCGGACGGGCTGAGTCTGTGGCATCGGCATGGGGCCGAGGTCTACACGACGCGCGGGCAACTCGACACCGAGACGCGCCTGCTTCGCGCCGCGGCGCAAATCGGCGCACCGAGCGTCGCGCCGGAACGCGCCGCTGCCGCGCTCGGCGCAGACCAGGCGCGAATCGAAGCGCGGCTTTGGCGCGAGCACAGCCGTCAGGGCACGACCGACGCGCTCGCCGCGCGCAACGGCGCCGCGCTGGACGCGGGCGAGCCGCTCAGCACCATCGGGCTGACCGATGACCAGGCGCAGGCCGCGTATGGCGTGCTGACCTCCGGGCGGGCGATCGATGTCCTGGTCGGTGCGGCCGGTACCGGGAAGACCAGGGTCGTCGCGATCCTGGCGAGCATCTGGGAGGGCACCGGGACCGGGCGGGTGATCGGCCTGACCACGTCGACCAACGCGGCGCATGTCCTGGCCGCCGAGGGCCTCGCTCAGACGTACAACCTGGCCGACTTTCTCGGCCGTCTTCCGGGCACCAGCTGCACCAGGGGACACCGGTCCGTCGAGGCTGGCGATCTGCTCGTAATCGACGAAGCGACGATGGTGCCCACCTCGGATCTGGCGGCGGTCGAGGAGATCGCGACGCGGTTCGGCGCGAAGATCGTGCTGACCGGCGACACGGCGCAACTGTCGGCGCCGAGTGCGGGCGGGGCGATGCGACTGCTGGCCGACGAGCATGGCTACTACCAGATCGCCACCGTGCAGCGGTTCGACCAGGCGTGGGAGCGGCAGGCATCGCTGCGGTTGCGCGCGGGGGAGCGGGACGTGCTGGCCGAGTATGACCAGCGGGGCCGGATCCTCGATGGCACCCGCGAGGAAATGGCGGCCGCCGCTTGCCGGCGCTGGCTCGGCGACTTCCTCAGCGGTCACGACACGTTGCTGCTGGCGACCACGAACGTGCAGGCTGCCGAACTCGCTCGCCGGGCCAGGGACGAGCTGGCCGCGCTCGATCTAGTAGCTCGCGATGACCTTGTTGAGCTCGCCGACGGGAACGTGGCTGGTGTCGGCGACCTGGTCATTGCTCGCCGGAACGTGAAGATCGTGGCCGGGCGGCACGGAAGGTGCCTGGCTAACCGCGACGTGCTCCGCGTCGATCGATGGGAAGAGATAGGGGAAGAAAAATTTGCGATCGTGCGGCGCCATCTGGGATCGGCTCCTGGTACGGGGCAGTCGCGGTGGTCTGACTCCTTCGAACTGCCGGCGTCCTATATAGAAAGGCATTCCCAGCTCGGTTACGCCAGCAATGTGCACGTTGCCGAGGGCCGGACGGTCGACACGGCCCACCTGGTGGTGGACGAGACTGCTGGACGCGAGGCGTTCTACGTCGGGATGAGCCGTGGGCGCAGGCAGAACACCGCCTACGTGGTCCACGAGCGTGTGCGCATCTCGGATCCGTCGCCGGTCGTCCGGCCTGCGCCGGATATTCGGGACCCGATGGCGAGCAAGCGGGCGCCGTGGCGGATTCATCGGTTCGCCGTGCTCGGCGCGATCCTTGACCGGGAGCAAGGTGAGCTTGCCGCTACTGAGGTCATGCGGCGGGAGTTGGAAGGCGCGTTTAGTCTGGCGACGCTCTCACCGATGTGGACTGATGTCACGCGAGCGCACGCGACCAGGGCGTATGAGAACGTGATCCACGGGCTGCTGGCGTCAGAGGAGTGGGAGCGGTATGAGGAGGATCCGGAGCGGGGGACGCTGACCCGGCTGCTTCGGACCGCTGAGCTAGCTGGCCACGACGTTGAGGAGGTGCTCCGGCGGGCTATTGCATCGCGCGGGTTCGACGACGCGCGGAGTATCGCGGCCGTGGTGCACGGACGGGTTCGGAGGCTCGTCGGGCCGGCCGAGCCTGTGGTCAGCGGGGAATACGTGGCGCGGACTCCGAGGATAGATGACCTAGATGCGGCGCGGCTGGCGACCGACTTGGCAGTGGCGATGGATGCGCGGGTTGACGTGCTGGGGGAGAGGGCTGCGCTTGACCGGCCGGTGTGGGCGATGCAGTATCTGGGTGATGTTCCGGCCGGGCCGGTGGAGCGTGATGAATGGGTCCGGCGTGCAGGCGCGGCGGCTGCTTATCGCGAAGAGCGGGGTTATGACAGTGAGGTCGAGGCGATCGGACCTGCGCCAGAACGAGGCTTGCCGGAGCTGAGAGCTAGCTGGCATGCGGCCTATACGGCGTTGCGGATGCCGGAGCTGGAACGAGAAAGCGCTGCCGCGACCGACGGGGAGCTCCTGGCGCTGCGGGCAGCCTACGAGCGGGAGACCAGGTGGGCGCCGCCGTATGTTGGCCGTGAGCTGCGCAACGCCAGCATCGCTGAGGACACCTACCGGGCTGACGCCGTGCATGCCTGGCACCGCGTTGACGTTGTGATCGGTCAGGTCGAGCACGATGAGGCTCGGCGAGAAGCAGAAGGTCTGAGCGCGCTGGCGCAGGAAGTCGGAGCGCGGCGTGAAGTCCTCGCCGAGATCGATGAGGCTCGTCGTGCTTGGCATGCTGCGACCGAGGTGAGTCGGCGGCGGGCGCTGGCGGCCGACGGCGAACTGCGGCGCAGGCATCCAGGGATCGAGATGCCGTTGCTGCATGCGAATGAGGAGCAAGTTGGCGGGACTGAGCCAGAGGCGAGCGTACAGGCCGAGGAAATCGTGGACCTTACGGAAGCTCTTGCGCTGGCCAGGACCGCACATCAGATCGTCGCCGAACGAGAAGAACAAATTGGGCGTGAGACTGAGGCAGAGAGCGACGATCTGATGAGATGTCGCGAAGCGGAAGCGCTGGCCGAAGCGGATGCTCGGCGGACAGCCGTCTGGCAGGAACCGGCGCCGAGTCGGCGGGCGGAGCGTGGCCACCAGAAGGAACTCGAGATGGAGGCCGGTCAGTGACGGACCCTTCCGCTGTCCGCAGCGTCGATGACGATGCGCCACCGGTCGGCACCGCGATCGTGCGACCGCTGCGGCATGTCATCGCAGTGCGGCAACGGCATCTCGAGCAGCTCGCCGACCGGGATGCCAGAGGAGAGCCACGCTCTGCACGGGCGTGGACTTGGGCGCTCGGTGGGACGTCCGTTGCGCCGGTCACCGATGAATTGACTACGGTCCCTCCGAGCAAGGCCGAGATTGAAGCGGAGATCGCCGAGGCAGAAGAACGGCGGCTACGCGGAGATCGGGAGAACCGGGCCGACGGCGCGGCGACCATCTTGCGCTGGCTCATCGGCGAGGACGACCATGTGCCAGTGCGTGTCCCGAATCCAGGCGAACTCGTCGATGGCTTCGGTGACGTTGTCCGCTCGCCCGGCCAGATAACAGCTGCGACAGTTCGGCTGACCGACGGCATCATGAGTGAGGACTACCAAGCCGGTGTCATGGCCACCTTAAATTGGGTCACTGATCGGTCGAGTCGTTCTCCCGTCAGCAAGACACAAGTTGCTCTGCTGACGATGCGCGACCTAAAGATCGAACGACTGCACGCCGAAGACCTGATCGGAGGGTCCGATTACCGGTCTGGGGTAAGATCTACATTCTCGGCCGACTACGGCCTAGGAGTAAAGCGCACCGTTGACTGGCTGTTCGGCGACTCGACGACGGGCCCATTTTTCTACTCTTAAATATCGGATCGGCGTCGGTCGGCAAATGGCAAAATCGGTGCGCTCGCAGCGACAGTCCTCAACCTCGCCGGGAGCCAGATCCGTGAGTGATCAGCAGGAAACAGGTGACGAGCGGTCAGCCTACTTGCTGGATGGCCGCCGGGTGACGATCAGTGACCTGATCGACGGTGGCTTGCTGACGCCGGGCACCAACTTGAGATATCGACGGCCGCGTGCCGGTCAGACGCATCGCGCCGTAGTAACTCAGGCAGGCACCATTTCCCTGGAGGAAGGACAGGAATTCAGATCACCATCGCGCGCCGCTGTGGTGGCCGCCGACGTGTCAGCCATCGATGGCTGGCATGCATGGACGGTCGAACCAGGCCATAGGTCTCTGGACTCCTTGCGGCAGGAACTCCTCGATCAGGTCGCAACGGGTGCCGTCGGCCAGCAGGGAAATCACCACGGGGAAGAAGCAGATTCCCAGCGTCGCTACGAGATGCTGAAGGACGCGCGCGCGAAGGCAGACGCTGGCGCTCCTGTTGAGATGTCCGTCCGCGATCTGCTTAGCCTGTGGGACGCGAAAGCTCGCGGTACCAGGGTCAACCAGCGTATCGAGGCTGACCTGGGTAATCATGGCCTGGCAGCATCACCGAGTTTCCGCAAGGTGACGATCGACGCGACCGTCCATCTCGTCACGGCATTGCAAGAGGCCGAAAGTACGGGGCATCCCCCCGTCGACGTTGATGACGAAACCGATTTGAACGTTGGCCTTACGGTCGGGAACCTGCAATCAGCGCTGAGCGAAGTTGCGTCAGTCACGCCTTCGTCGACGTTCGACGAGGCCATAACGCTCATGGCGCTCAACGGTTACTCCCAGCTCGCTGTGCTGAGCGGGCGACATACCCTCCGGGGTGCTGTCACCTGGCAGTCCATTGCCTACGCCCGTCACGCCAACCCGGACGCATCCTTTGCCGACGCGATCGTCCCGGCCCGCGAAGCGCGGTATGACCGGGAACTGCTCGACGTGCTTCCGGATCTTCAAGCGTGGGACTTCGTATTCGTACGCGATGAGAAGAACGCTGTCAGCGGCATCGTCACTACCGCAGACGTGGTCGGCGCCTACAAGGAACTCTCCACACCGTTTTTCCTCATAGGTGAACTCGACCAGCTTCTCCGGCAGATCATCGCCCGTACGTTCACTATGGACGAGGTCAGCTCGCTATGTGACCAAGACGGTAGGCGATCTCTGCGCACGTTCGATGATCTCGAGATGGGCGACTATCAGCGCGTCATCGAGAATCCTGGGCTATGGCAGAAACTGGGTTGGCACCTTGACCGGGTCACTTTCATCAAGCGCCTCGACGAGTTGCGGATGGTACGAAATAAAGTCGTGCATTTCGACCCGGAACCCGTGCCGCCGGGCGCCGTCGACAAACTGCGGTTCATACTGAAGCTGCTCCGCGACTACATGGCGTTCGTATCGCAATGACGATCCGCACCACTTAGTTAACCTTGCGTTCAGGCTGTGACGGTTTGTGACGTCTCGTCATTGATGCTTGGCAGTTCGAGTGAGTCGGTGGTGGCGTCGATCATGTCGCGGATGAAATCGAGGCCGTGGTCATGAGTCTCGCGTAGAGTCCGAGCGAACTCCCAGAAGCCGCGGAAAGCGGCGCCGTAGACGCGCTGGGTGGCTACGGGCAGCAGCGGTATCCGGACCCGCCGCAGATCGAAGCGGATGTTTTCGCCCATGGTGCTCGACATTCGCGCGGCGCGGTGGCCTCCTTCGCTGCTGGACAGGAAACCGGCCAGGAACCAAGAGTCAATCGTTGCCGGGTCGGGCCGGATGAGGAAGACGGTAGGTGACAGATAAGCCCCCACATCGTTGGCGGTGGCTACCCGCGCGGTAAGCCGCCGGCCTACGACGGGTACGAGCACATCGCCCTCGCGAATAGCGGGGTTACGCACCTCGTCTGCGATTACCTCGCCGACTTCGGATGGTGGAGCGGCGCGGGATATGTCACGGCCAGTGAGGATGCGCCCTCGGATCCGGGCGGGTCCGGAGGCCTCGTCATCGCTGCCTAGACGCGAAACCGGCCTGCGCATGAAGATCGCGCCTGTTTCAGCGAGTTCCCCCAGCGTCACCTCGCGGAAGACCTCGCTCCGCCTGGCGCCGGGATCGGGCAGCTCGGGCAGGAGTTCTGTCAGTTGCGCAAGCAGGTCGGCCACCTGGGAGTGGCGTCGTACAAGTTCGTCCTGGGATACCCGGGATGGCTGGGAGGCTAGAAGGCGTCGTCCTGGGGTGAGGTCGACCTCTTCATCCAGCAGTTCGATGACTGGGGCCGCCAGCGCGATGTCACTGAGCGTGCTCACGCTGCGAGGGTCGGTGCGGAACGCGGACCACGCCCGGTTGATGAGAGCGCGGACCTCCTCCCAGGTCGGCGCAGCCTCGGCTGGCAGCCCGCCCTGGCCCCGCTGGCCTGCGGAGAAGCCGGAGAAGTCCACCAGGAGAAGATGAGATGGCGCCAGCCGTTCAACCGGACGCTGCAGAACCCAGATCTGCAGCGCCAGCGCGTAGTGCGCGGCTAGTCGTGGGGGCAGGGAGATGACGGCGCGGAGCGCGCCATGCCGCACCAGACTGGCCCGGATGCGCCGCCCGGACGGCCTGGCCGCCGCTGCTGGCGGCATGAGGACGACGACCGTGCCGCCGGGGACGACGTGAGCGAGAGCGTGCTGGACCCAGGCGAGTTCCGATTCGAGGCGGGAAGGGAGTTCGTATTCCCATCTGCTGTCGAAGGCCAGTTCCTCCTGGCCCCAGTTGCGGTCGGCGAACGGCGGATCGCAAACGACCGCTTCGGCCGAGCCAAGACGGTACGCGTCATGGCGAAGCGAGTCGCCCGCATGGACGTCGAAGGCGCCCGCGTCCGCCATCGCCAGCCGCAGTGCGGTGATCAGAGCAAGCGACGGGTTGAGTTCCTGGCCTTCGACGCGGGTGTAGCCGCGCCGGACGCCGGCCAACAGGATGCCGCCGCTGCCGCAGGCGGGATCGAACAGTCGGCCCGCGCTCCCGGCGAGGTCGAGCATGAGTGCCGCCAGTTCGGGCGGCGTCGCCGCGAGACTGGACCGGGATCCGGTGTCCAGGAGGCGCGAGCACAGGTTTTCGAAGATCTGCGGGGGATCGCCTTCCGCGGCCGCCTGCGCGACGGCGTGCAGCATTGTTGACTCGCGGGCACCGGGATCAAAGGGACTGAGTAGCTCCACCAGCCCGGCCGGGATGGCCTGGCGCTCGAAGACCAGCGAATACTGAGCTTTCTCCAGCAAAATTCGGAGCGCCTGCGGATCGGCAGGCACCGAAGCGTCCGGATGAGTGTGCAGGTGACTCAGCAGTATTCCGGCCCGGACTAGCGCGTCGATCGGGGACATCACGCCTCTGACCGAGTCGAAGGCCTGCCAGACCCGTTCCGTCGCGGGAATCTCGGCCGCCTTGCCCTGATGCCGTAGCCACGCCTCGACCTGGCCCAGGTCGAACCTCGGGCTCTTGTCGGTGCCGCTAACCGGCCGGGGGAAGTCGTCGTGCCGGCGCCGCCAGTTGCTCACCGCACTCGGTCGCACCCCCGCGATGCGTGCGATATCGGCAGCGGACAGTTCCACCTGCTCCATCAGAAGCCTTCCGTTTCCGGCGCGCCAGCGGCGCATGTCAGTGACCCACGTTAGTATCTGGGACACTAGTTCACAACAACTGGTTCATGGACTTCAGGGATCTGGTTGATATAGTTCACACGAATGCTATGCTTTCCTCTCGATGGTCGGCGGCGTAGAGCGATGCCGCCGCGAGCCCTCCGCGCCAGAGGAGCCTGCAGTGTCCGAGAAGTGGCCCGGCATGACCGGAGACCCAAGTCTGGTCCGGATCGGCGCCACCGCAGCGGGCGCCGTGGGTACAGGCGAGGCCGACACGACCGGAGCCTGCGGGAGCACTGCCGAGAAGACGGCGTGCCCGAAGCAGCAAGCGGCTAAGGCACGGCCGGCGATGCGACCGGCGGTGCGCCTGTACACGCGTCCGGCGCCTCTGAATGAATTCCCGCTCGGACTCGTCCAGGACGCGCTGGACGACGTGGAGTTTCGAGGGCAGTCACGCGAGTCTGCGCTCGGCCGACTCATCGCCGCCGAGGCCGGTCCCGGCTGCCCGCGCCCGGCTCATCCTGGCGCCCGCCGGTGGGCACGGCACGCCTTCGAGGCGTACCTGGATGGCGCGGCGCGAATCCGCACCGAAATGATGTCCCCGGTAGAGCGCCACTGGGTCGCTCAGCGCGACAGTGGCGGGACTACCTGGGAACTGTATGCCTGGGGGCGCCGCTACGAATCCACCGACGGCACCGGCCGCGAGTTCCGTTTCATCCGGTTCGGACCCGTAGGCGCTGGCCGCGACCAGGCGGAGGTAGCGCTCGCCGCATACACCACCGCCCACGGCCGCCAGGCCCCCTGGCCCGATCCGTGGCGAGAGCCCTTCGCAGTGACCGGCGACGCCCCGGCCGGCGTCCTGCCGGTGCGGGTACTGGAGATCAGTCTCCTGGACGGCGACCACCAGGTCCTCTTCGACGGCAATCCCGCCGACGCCGACGCCTTGTACGGCAACGACGCCCGCGCTCGGGTGCGGACCGTCACCGCCGGCGGACCCGCGCGCCCTGGCTAGCGCTGGACGGCCTCGCCGCGGGCGCGGAAGGACCACCGAGATGACGTTCACCACGATCAGGCCGGCCGCCTACGTCCCCGATCCCGGTGCCGGCCCGTTCATCGGCCTCTACTATGCGCTTGCCTTTCCCAGCGAATGGCGCGAGCCGATCACCGAGCTGTACCAGCACGGCTGGCGTAATCCCGATCCAGGCAGGTCGGTGAAGATCCGCGGCCTTAATGCCGCGATTCGCGCGATCGCGCCGGATCTGGTGTCCGTCGCAGAGCGAGCGACGACCGACGGCGAACCCTGGCTCTACACCGACAGCGAGTTCCCGCTGAACGTCGTCAGCTCGCTGATCGTGAGCTGGCTGCACACGCTGCGGCCGTCCGCGGATGACTTCCCGCTGGTCAGGGATCTTGTCCAGCAGCTCGATCTCCGGTCGCTGAGCTGGGACCTGGTCTCGGTTGACCTAGCCGAGCGGACCGTGAGCGACGGCAACACCGCGCTGCCCGCATCGCACCTGTACCGGTTGCTGCCTGAGGTCCTGGCCGCCCGCATCGAGCAGCTCCCGCCGTACGAGTACTGCGGCACGTCGGTCACCTTCCGCCGGGCGGCCGCTGAGGAGGGCGCCGAGCTGATCTCCTGGCCTCCGTCTGAGTACCGACCGAAGGCGGCGAAGGGGGGCAGCGCCCAGCCGTGGCACTTCTCCGCCTTCATCAAGATCAGCCTGCAGACGGTGCCGTTCTCTCCGCTGCCCGTGATCCACCTCAGCACTGGCATCCGCCGCTGGGTTCGCGGGTCGGTGTACACCGGGAACCGGAGGACCGGGGTCTACCTGCTGACCGATGGACCCTGGCTGGCCGAGTCGCCGCAGGCGAGCCGCTTCGCCCTGGCGTACCTCGGCTACAGCCGCAAGCAGGGCAAGATCGCGTGGACTGGCCTCGGGCCCGAGGAGATCTTGTCGCGCTTGGCTCTAACTCGCGACTTCCCACTCCCGGACGTGCTGGTCAAGGAAGCCGAGAAGTGGATAGTCGGCCTCGACGGCGTCACTGCCGCGGTGACCCACCACACCACCATGGGTTACCACGGCGTCAGGCCGGGCCTGAGCCCGAGCGAGCGGCAGCGCCTGACTCAGTGGGCGGCCCAGGCGCTCATGCCGGAACTCCGCCCGGCTCCTGAACTAATCGAGAGCGGGCTGAAGCCGACTCTGCCTCGCCGCGTACTAGCGAAACCTCCGTCTACGCCGGGAGATAAAGCGACGCGGGCCGAGCGGGACGCGGCGGCCGAACGGCAGGCCGAGGTCAGAGTCGCCAACGCGAAGCTCCGCCGCGAGCGCGTCGCCCGCGCCGTGGGCGATGACCGGCTGCTCACCTGCCACCTGCTCTACCAGACCGACGAAACCCGCGACGAGATGATCAGCGCCGCCGAGCGAGGCCTTGGCCTGAGCGGATTCCGCGCGGCGAGCCCGACGGCCGGCGTGCGGGTGTGGCGCGCGCCAGAACTTGAGGTACGTGTTTACGCGGTTCAGCTAGGCTCCATCGGCGGTCCGCTGGGCGGCGATTCCCCGCCGAAGCGCGGTAAGCAGCACCAGGAGGCCGTCGACCAGCGACGGGCAGCGACCCGCGACTTCGTGGCAGCACTGCCGGGGGACTCCCAGGTCGTACTGGTCGAATTGGACGGCAAAGACGCGTTCACCGGCGGCAAGCTGACCGCCGACCCAAAGCAGGCGATCCGGCTCGGCTGCGCCGACGCGGGGCGGGTGAGCCAGTTCATCGCGATCAGGCGCGCTGCGGCCGAGTCGGACGGGGCCGACGAAAACGACCCAGAGGCCAGCCTGCCGCACCGCGCTGACGCGGCCTGGGCCGACGGTCTGCGCCAACTCGGCACGAACTTCGTCCCCCAAGCCGCGCTGGACCTAGGGATGCCGCCGAGGATCAATCAGCTGGCCTTCTGGATCATCCGGCGCAATACCAGCGGTACCTCAAGCCACAAGCAGTTCACTCCGATCGCCGTCCTCATCCGGCCGGATCAGGACACCATCATGGGCCGAACCCCCGACATGTCCACCTGGGTTCCCTACCCGAAGCTGCTGACGGGGCTCACCGGGCTGATCCAGGGACCGGAGCTGCGGACCGCCGAGCAGCAGGAGGCAGAGACGGCCCGGTTCATTCGCCAGGTCCTATACAACCTGCGCGGCGAGCCGACGCTCGTCCTGACCCACGCCCAGAACCTGCGCAACCGGTGGCCCTGGCTGCAGAACGGCCACCTAGTCTCCGACAAGATCCAGATCGGTCACGGCCCGGTGCAGGATCTCGCGCTGCACGGCAGCCAGCTTCGGCTTATCCGCCTCCGCGACGATGAGCGGAACGAGACCCCTCAATGGTGGGCACCGGTCGACGAGGAAATCGCCGGAGTATCCAAGGGCCTTTGGATTCCGGCCGATTCGGGAGCAGATATCCGTTTGTTCTACGCCACCACCGCGAAATCCAGCAGCCATCACGGAAGGCGCGATACAGCGAAACTGACCCCGCGCCGCGACGGCAAGGCAAAGCCGACCGAAAGCGCTTGGAATCCGACGCTGCTGGAGATCGCTGTGGTCGGCTGCGCATCCGGCGATCGGCCCGAGACCTGGGCGATGTACGTCCAGCAACAACGGTTCGCCGAGGACTACCGCGACGCGCTCAAGTTTCCGCTGGTACTCCACCTGGCCGAACGCGCGGGCGAATATGGCTTGCCTTACGACGATGAGGTGGCGGCTCAGTCCCGGCCGAGTCAGGAAACGGATGACTCCGCTGATGCCGTTGATGAAGATGATCCGCAATGAGATGTTACGAAGCATTGACTGACTCACTAGGCTGTTGTGCCGCACGGCCATCAGTAGATCTCGTTTCGGCAATAAGGCAGGTGCGCGTGGAGCCGCTCAGGTCGGCCGATCCCGCCGAACTCGGTGGCATCTTTTTGCGTGGCCGCCTCGGCTCGGGCGGAATGGGGATCGTCTATTTCGGCGTCTCGTCGGAAGGCGAGCAAGTCGCGGTGAAAACGATCCGCGAGGATCACCTCGACAAGACCGAGGCACTCGGCCGGTTCGACCGCGAGGTCCTTGCCATCGAAATGGTCCAGGGGCCACGGGTGGCCAGTCTCATGTCAGCGTCTGCGCCCGAGGAGTCCCCGCCGTGGTTCGCGACCGAGTACGTGCGCGGCCTGACGCTCACCGAATACATCGACGAGTACGGGCCGCTGCCCGCCGACCTGGCGTGCGCCCTGGGCCTCGGCCTGGCCGAGGCGCTGGGCGCGATCCACCAGGCCGGGATCCTGCACCGCGATCTCAAGCCGGCCAACATCATCCTCGGCCGGGACGGTCCCAAGGTCATTGACTTCGGCCTGGCGGCAATCATGGCCGACCAAAGCGACCTGACCCGCTCCTCCCAGCCGATCGGGACTCCGGTCTGCATGGCGCCCGAGCAGGTGAAATCGGTGAAAGACGCGACCCCGGCCACGGATGTCTACGCGCTCGGCGCGGTGCTCCTGTTCGCCCTGACCGGGCATTACCCGTACCGGCGGCCGACGGGTATGGCGATGATGCTGGCCATCGACGATCCGGCGGTCGAGCCGGACACCGCCGGCCTGCCCGTCACGCTGGCCCCGCTCGTCACAGGCATGCTCGGCTACGCGCAGGCCGCCCGGCCGGCCTTGGCCGCCGTATCGGCCGAGCTGGTCAGGGTGCTCGCCGAGGCCGGCTCAGCGGACCCCGGCGACGCGCTGCACCGACTGGCCGACGTCACCTACATCGAGCGAGCCTCCGATCCGCCGCCCGCCGATCCGCCCCGGTCGCGCCGGCCTCGGATGCCGGAGAACCCGGACGTACCCGCGTCACTGGTCCAGCAACTGGCTGATGACCTGCGCCGCGACTACGACCGCCACGCCCGGTTCTAACGCCGGACCCCATTACCTACAGATCAGAGGAAATAAGGCTCATGACCGCAAGCGACGAGACGCCATTTCCCCCTGGCGCGCGGATCGTCGTCAGGGACTCAGAGTGGCTGGTGCGCAACTGCACGCCAACGGCCGACGGCTACAAGATCAAGGCCATCGGGGTTTCTGAGTTCGTCCGCGAGGAAGACGCGGTCTTCTTCACCGCGCTTGAGCGTCCGCGACCGGAGTTGCTCAAGCCTGAGCAGACCAGGCTTTTCGCCGACGAGACCGCGGAATTCACGATGAGCAGGCTGTATCTCGAAGCGACCATGCGCCGGACGCCGCTGCCTCAGTCCGAGCGCCGCCTGGTCGCCGCGCCGGGTAGCTTCCTGCTGGATGAGCTCGCCTACCAGCGGCGCCCGGCCGAGCTGGCGCTCAAGAACCTGCGGCCGCGGATTCTGCTGGCCGACGTCGTCGGCCTCGGCAAGACACTCGAAATCGGCCTGATCCTGGCCGAGCTGATCAGGCGCGGACGCGGCGACCGCATCCTGGTCGTGACCCCCCAGCAGGTACTGGAGCAATTCCAGCTCGAACTGTGGACCCGCTTCGCCATCCCGCTGATCCGGCTGGACTCGGTGGGCATCGAGCGCATCCAGCGGGAGATCCCGGCCGGCCGGAACCCGTTCACGTACTACAAGCGGATCATCATCTCTGTCGACACGCTGAAGAACGAGGGCCGGTACGGTCAGCACCTGGACAACATGCGGTGGGACGCGGTCGTCATCGACGAGTCGCACAACCTGATCGGCGCCGGAAACCTGCGTAACCGCCTTGCCCGGCGGCTGGCCCCCAAAACGGATGCGCTGCTGCTCGCCAGCGCCACGCCCCACAACGGCGAGGCGAGGTCGTTCGCCGAGCTGATCGCCATGCTCGACCCGGCCGCGATCGCCGACGATCGCCACTACGAGGCCAAAGACATCGCGCATCTGTACATCCGCCGCACCAAGATCAGCAGCGAGGTCACCAACGAGATCGGCGGCAAGTGGCGCGAGCGCGGACCCTCCCAGCCGATCCGATGCGAGGCGTCCCCGGCCGAAGAGAAGATCTTCGCGGAGCTCACCAACGTGTGGCTGGCCGATCCCGCCGCCGCCCCGGGAGCTGGCCGGGACCGCAGGCTGTTCCCCTACACGCTGCTGAAGGCCTTCCTGTCCAGCCACAAAGCGCTCGCCGTGACCGCCCGCAACCGGCTGAAGAACACCAGCGATCAGTCCGAGCGTGCCGCGCTGACCAAGTTGGCCGCGCTCGCCGAAGATGTAACCGAGGACGACAGCGCCAAGCTCGGCGCGCTGGTCGCCAAGCTGAAGCTGATCGGCGTCGGCCCGGCCAGTGCCACTAGAGCGGTGGTCTTCGCCGAGAGCGTGCCCACCTTGATCTGGCTCAGCCAGAAGCTGCCGGCCCGGCTCGGCCTCACCAAACCCGGCCAGATCGAGATCATGCACGGCGGGCTCTCTGACACCCAGCAGCACGCGGTTATCGAACAGTTCTCGCTCCGCGATACGCCGGTCCGCGTGCTGCTCACCGGCGACGTCGCCTCTGAAGGCGTGAACATGCACCGGCAATGTCACCAGCTCATCCACTACGACCTGCCGTGGTCCCTGATCAGGATCGAGCAGCGCAACGGCCGCATCGACCGGTATGGACAGGAGGAGCACCCCCAGTTCGCCGCTCTGATCATCACCTCCAGGGTCGAGGGCGCCAAGGACGACACCGCCGTCGCGGAGAAACTCCTGGCCAGGGAGGCGGTCGCGCACAGCCAGCTCGGCACCGCCGAGGGCGTCACCCGGCTGTTCACCGCGAAGAACGAAGAGGACCGGCTGGTCCAGGACCTGCTGGCGGGCAAGACGGTGGACGAGTCCATCGACGCGGGTGCCAACGCCGACCCGGCCGTCGACTTCCTGGCCGAGTTGCTGACCGGGGTCGGCGACCAGCCCGACCACGGCGAGCTTGAGCGGGCGCAGGTGCCGCGCCTGTTCGACTCGACCGAGCAGTTCGCCCGGGCCGCCCTGGCTTCGGCCGCGCCGGAACTGCGGATCGACGACGACGGCGAGATGCTGGCGTTCAAGCCACCGCCGGACCTGGTGCAGCGGCTGTCGGTGCTCCCGCCGTCCTATCTGCGGCGACACGACGTCGCCGAGCGCATGCGGGTGACCTTTAGACCGGCCGCTCGCCCAGCGCAAGCTGGACGAGGCCCGGCAGACGAAGACGCTATGGCCGGAGATCGCTTACCTCAGCGACCTGCACCCGGCCATCGAATGGCTGACGGACAAGGTCCTGATCCGGGTGCCGCGCCAGCAGGCCCCGGTGCTGATCGCCGACGTCCGGGCGCCGGTCTTCCTCGTTCAGGGGGTCTACTCAAACGCGCTGGGGCAGCCCACCGTCGTCGAGTGGATGGCGGTCACCGGCCTGCCGGACACCCCCCGCGTCGACGACGACCTCACCGGCTCCCTGCGCCGAGCGGGAGTAGGCCCGCGCATGGTCAACACCTTGCAATTCGGGGACATCGGCGGACTCCAGGACCTGGTCCAGCCCGCCGTCGACGCCGCTCGTGGGTACCTGGAGGAGCGTCGGGAGGAATACGACGCCAAGGTAAACGGGCCGATTGAGGAGTACTCGGCCCGCCTGGACACCTGGGAGCAGCTGAGCCTGGACGGTCTGCAGGTTCAGGCCCAAGGTCGGCGCGACAAGGTTCGCCAGACCGCCGAGGATCTCGGCGGGCTGACCAAGGCGCTGAAAACGACCGGCGAGCCGCTGCTGCGCGTGCTCGCCGTGCTGACCGCCGGTGCGGGCACGAAGGACGGGCTATGAGCTACGACTCGATCATCAACCGGGGTGACTACCTTTCGCCGCACTATCTGGCCGAGGTGCTGCCGCGCGACCTGAAGAAGCAAGGCAGCCTGCGCACCCGGTGGTCCGAACGCGAGAAGGCCGACCCCGGCAGTACCGAGCGTGACCCGGCGCTGGCACTCACTCCGGTGCGCGGGCTGCGCCACTTCCGCTCGGAATACTTCGACGCCCGCCTGGCTCTCAAGGACCCGTCCGGCGACGAAATCATCCGCGTAAAGTCGATGGCCGAGCTGAACGGATCGCTGCTGCGCGCCCTCGGCTTCCCGGCCGAGCCGAGGGAACTGGAGGTAACCAGAGCGGGGGAGCCTTACCGGATCCCGGTCGCCTACGCCGCGCAGAATGTGGTCGCGATCGATTGCGGCTGGGCGACCGACGCCGACGCGGCCTTCGACACCGACGGTGCCGGGAGACTGCTCGACTCAGTCGGTATCGGTGAACGGGAGCCGAGCACAGTCGGCGTCAAGCTCGCCCGCTGGCTCTTCGCCGTCGACGAGCCGCCCCGGTACGTGCTGCTGCTGCACGGAGGCCTGATCGTCCTCGCCGACCGGCTGACCTGGGGCGAAGGACGATACCTGGCCGTCAGCCTGGACGCCGCCCTGGAGCGCTCCGACGCGGCCGAGCTTGAGCTGATCGCCGCCCTGTTTAGCGCCGACGCATTGCAGCCGCCGCCGGAAGGCGGGGAAGAGGCCCTGGCCGGCTGGGTCACGGGTTCCCGTCAGCACGCCGTCGGGGTCTCCGGTGAGCTGCGCGAAGGACTGCGCGAGTCCGTCCAGATCATCGCCAACGAGGTACTCGACCGGCTCGGTGAACAAGGCGTGCGCCCAGGCGACATCGATGACGGCGCGCTCGCCAGGAATCTCAGCCGCCAGTCGCTGCGCTACCTGTACCGGATCCTGTTCCTTCTCTACGCCGAAGCGCGGCCAGAACTCGGGATCCTGCCGGTCGACGACGAGGACTACGTCGCCGGGTACAGCCTGGCCCGGCTCGGTGATCTCGTCGCTCATCGACTCGGCGGCGAGGAAGCTAGGAAAGGCTTCCACCTGTATGAGTCCCTCGCCGTGCTGTTCCGTATGGTCAACGACGGCCATCGGGCCCGTGCCAGCGACGAGCCGGTCACGGACCTGTCCGTGCTGTCCGAGGACGAGGGCCTGCGGTTCGAGGCGCTCAAGGCGGACCTGTTCGACCCGGAGCGCACCAGCCTGATCGGCTCGATCGTCCAGCCTGGTTACGACCGAGACGACCGGGCGGCGCCTAGGCTCGATACCCGGCTCAGGGACGGGGCGCTGTACCGGGTACTGCGAAGGCTCATGCTCGCCAAGGGCAGCGGCGCCGGCCGGGGCGGCCGCCGGGGCCGGACCGAGCGCGGCGGCTTCATCTCCTACGCACAGCTCGGCATCAGCCAGCTCGGCGCGGTCTACGAGGGGCTGATGTCTTACACCGGCTTCATCGCGGATGAGGAGCTGTACGAGGTCGCGAAGGACGGCGATCCCTCTGACGGCTCCTGGATGATCCCGGCCTCCAAGGTCCCGGACTACGCCGATGACGTGTTCGTCAAGGTCAAGGACGAAAACGGCTTCGTCACCGGCGAGCGGATCAGGTACCGGCCGGGCGCCTTCGTCTACCGCCTAGCGGGCCGGGACCGGCAGACCAGCGCGTCGTACTACACCCCCCAGTCGCTGACGTCCGTGACGGTCCAGCTCGCGCTGGAACAACGCGTCAAGGAACAGGGAGGCGAGGTCACCGCCGCCGAAGTGCTCCGCTGGCGGGTCTGCGAGCCCGCTCTGGGCAGCGGCGCGTTCCTCAACGAGGCCATCGACCAGATCGCGGCCCTGTACCTGCGGCTGCGCGAGGCGGAGCTGGGCGAACGGCTCGAGCCGGACGGCCGGGCCGCCGCTCTGCAGCGGGTGAAGGCCTACGTCGCCCTGCACAACTGCTACGGCGTCGACCTGAACGAAACCGCGGTCGAGTTGGCCGAAGTCTCCATCTGGCTGAACGTCATGCACCGCGGACTCCAGGCCCCCTGGTTCGGCCTGCACCTGGTCCGCGGCAATTCCCTCATCGGCGCCGGCCGCCGCCTGTATCCGCCGGCCGCGCTGCCGAAAGCCCAGTGGCTGACCACCGCGCCCGTCGATCACCCGTTCTCAGACGGCGCCATCCCCGCCGGCCACATTCACCATTTCCTGCTGCCAGCGGCCGGCTGGGGAGCGGTAGCGGGGGAGAAAGAAGCGAAGGAACTGGCGCCCGAGCAGGCAAAACGCCTGGCCGCCTGGCGCAAGCAACTCCGCCGCCCGCCATCGGACAAGAAGTCCAGAGGCCACAAACTCACCCAGGTCCAGCGCATCCAGGCCCTATCGGTCCGCGCCGAATATCTATGGTCCTTGGTCACCGAGCGCCTGCGCATCTCCGAACGCGAGATCAGCCGCTCGATCGACGTCTGGGGCGCGACCGACCTGCCGATGGCAACGGAGGCGATCCCGCGCGACAAGATCGTCACGGACCTGACTACCCCGGCACTCCCTACTGGCGGCTCAGGACGGTCATGGACGCCTGGTGCGCCCTGTGGTTCTGGCCGCTAGGCAAGGTGAACCTCCTCGACGGCTCGGCCGTGATCTACGCGACGCCGGCCAAGGAGTCTGTGATCGAGTCGGCTGCCGTCGACCTGGAGTTGGACTCGGACCTGGGCTTCCCGACCACATGGGAGCAAGACTCTCTCTTCGGTGAGACCCCCAAGCAGCCGACCCTGGCTGAGGCCGTTGCCAGAAGACCGCGCCCAAAGCCAGCACCCGTCGACTGGCAGCGCCCGGTCCCCCTAACCGACCTAGACAACTGGCTCGACTTCGCCGAGGCCCTGCTAGGCCGCCAGGACATAGCAGCGGACTCCCTCTGCCGGCAACTTCTCGTCGCTATCCGAAATGGAGACCTACGAGGACAAGCTGGAATCTGCCTTCTACATGAACATGGACCCAGTCCACCGCCTAGGCGAACGCTTCCCCTGGCTTGACACCGTCGAGCAGATCGCCTCCGACCAGGGCTTCTTCCACTGGGAACTCCGCTTCGCCGCAGTCTTCGCCCTAGGCGGATTCGACCTCCAGGTCGGCAATCCGCCCTGGGTGCGACCGATCTGGAAAGAGCAGCGGGTGCTGGCCGAATTTGAGCCCTGGTTCGAACTGACAGAGAAAGCTCCGATGCCGGTCTACAACGCTCGCAGGGCAGAGCTGATTTTGCGACCGGAAGTACGGGCATTCTACATTGACGAATTGGTTGACCTGACGGCGATGGGCTCATTCTTCGGCAATGCCGCAACATACGACCTGCTCGTCGGCACGCAACCCGACCTCTATCGCGGATTCATGATTCGGACTTGGGGGAATACTAATCTGCATGGGACAGTAGGTTTGCTCCACCCCGATACTCATTTCGGCGGGGAGCGCGAGAATCTCTTGCGCGGAGCAACGTATCCCAGACTTCGCGTGCATGGAGATTTCGTGAATGCAGGCCAACGATTCTTCCCTCGCCCGGTTGGCGACACAACTCACTTCGGAATCCATATTTATGGTCGGCCTAAAGAAGTCAACTTCACTCACCTTAGCTGGCTCACTGATGCGATTGAGCTGACGAGGTCGCTCTCGCTAGCAGAGAGTAGTGAGTTGCCGGCGGTCTGGGATAATGAGTCGGGTGCGCCCGGCGTGCGTTATAAAGGAGAATGGGACTCACGGCCTCATCCTGGGCGCGTTATCAAGGTTGATCATGAAACGCTCGCCTTGTGGCAGCGTCTAACCGGAGAGACTGATGTCGAGGTCGGCCAGGCGAAGCTGTTGACTCCCGTCAGCAGCGAAGAGCAGGACGCGATCGCGGTGCTCGCAAATTATCCAGTACGGATCGGTGGCTTGGATCCCTACCTTTCTTCGGGATTTCATGAAGGCAACGCCAAGAAGGATGGGATTATTAAGTACGAGCTGTCGCGACCTGGTGACTGGCGTGAAATAATACTAAAAGGCATCCAGATTGGGCTTGCTAATCCAATTTTCAAGTCACCGGTAGCCAATAGCAACGACGCGTACGGGTTGGATCTGGTTTCGATGCCCATTGACGCTGTACCCGAGACGGAGTATCGGAGAGATGTCGACGTTTCTCGATACGAAATCGTCCAAGATAGGTGGATCGATCGCAAGTCCTCTGAGCCGCGCCGCTACACTGAATATTATCGTCTGGCGTGGCGAAGTCAGATAGCGCCTAATACGGAGCGAAGTCTGTTCGCGGCGCTAATTCCGCCGGGACCCACGCATGTAAGCTTCGTGCATAGTCTGGCTTTCCCGGATGCTCGTTCGACGGCTCTGGCTGCAGGTTTCTGGTCGGCTCTCTCGCTGGACTATTTCCTGCGGGTCGGTGGTATGGGACATCTTCAGACTCGGTCGGCGAAAAATTTGCCGTTCGGGTCACTCGATCATCCGCTGGCGTCGGCGCTCTTGCTGCGCACGATGCGCCTGAACTGCCTTACGAACGCCTACTGTGATTTGTGGGCTGAGGTCCATGACGACTCTTGGCGGGCCGACAGTTGGGCGTGCGCCTGGGATGGCCTAGCGCCGTTGAGCGATGTAGGCCCGACGTGGGACGGGGATACGCCGATTCGGACTAGCGGGCTAGGCGGTCGGCTCTGGTGGAGATCGACGCACTGGTTGCCGTGTGGCTGGGGATGGACGTGGAGGCGCTTATCGCGATTTACCGGGCGGCGTTCCCGGTCCTGAACCGGTACGAGGCGATTACTTGGTTTGACGCTAACGGGTGGAAGTTGGCTGGGTATCACCGGACGTACGGGCAGATCCAGAAGAAGGCTAGCTACGACGAATTCCAGGCCTACGTCGAGTCCGGTGGGACAATGCCCGTGCCTGACGGCTATACCGCTCCCTTCTATAAAGCTGACCGGGAGGCTGAGTATCGGCAGGCGCATGCCGAATTCTCCAGGCGGATGAAGGGGGCGGCGTCGTGAGGCCGACGTTGGCGGCGGAAGAGCTTAAGCGGAATGTTACGCAGTATCTGGCCACGACGTTTGCGCTGGCCGATCAGCCTGCTCGGGAGGCGCTTGAGCGGTTTCTCAATCATCCGGGGCAGGGGATGTTCCGGGGGCCTTATCTGCGGATCAGGATTCCGTTCAAGCGTTCCAGGCCGGGCTGGCAGCAGATCTTGGATTGGACGCCGGGCCGAGCCTGTTCCGTACGTGCACCAGGTTCAGGCGTGGGAGCGGTTGAACAGTAACGGCCGGGCTCCTGAGCCGACGCTGATTACGACCGGCACTGGCTCGGGCAAGACCGAGGCGTTCCTGGTCCCGATTCTCGATCACTGCCGTCGCGAGCGCCTGGCCGGGCAGGCGGGCGTGAAGGCCGTACTTCTTTATCCGATGAACGCGCTCGCTACCGATCAGGCGAATCGGATCAACGACTTCCTGGCCACCGAGGAGCTGCAGGGTGTCACCGCGGGTCTGTATATCGGTGAACGGCCCGATACCACCTATGGGCGCGTGCTCACTGAGCGGTCCGATATCAGGCAGAGCCCGCCCGACATCTTGATCACGAACTACAAGATGCTTGACCTGCTGCTCCAGCGGGCCGATGACCTGCCGCTGTGGCGCGACGCTGACCTCAGGTATGTCGTCGTCGATGAGTTTCACACCTATGACGGCGCGCAGGGCACCGATGTGGCGATGCTGTTGCGCAGGCTGGCCGCGGCTACCGAGACGGCCGAGCCGGACCGGCCGCTTGGGCGAATTTGCCCGGTTGCCACCAGCGCGACGCTTGGCGAGGCGGGCGGTTGCCGGGAGCAGATCCGCGAGGTTGCCGAGCAGGTCTTCGGCACGGCGTTTGCCGATGACTCGGTGATCAGCGAGCAGCGGCAGCTTCCCGATGACTTTCTCCGCGAGGTGGACTACAGCCTGCCGTTGCCCGATCCGAGGGATCTGGCCGCGCTGCCTGACCCGCGCCTGGACGAGACCGCCATGCGGCGAGTTGCCCTGGCCGTGACTGGCGTCGGGGAGCTGGATCCGGCTGAACTCGGCCGGATGCTGCGTCGGCACATTCTCACGCACGCCCTCATCGAGGTCCTGGGCGAGGATCCGATGACGTTCCCCGAGGTGCTGGAGGGACTGCCGAGGAAAGGGCCCTACAGCTGGGGCGCTGCTTTCCGGCAGTCGCCCGCGCTGGTCGTTGCCGCTCTTGCCCGGTTCGCGGCGCTGCTCTCGATGGCGCGCGATCCGGGTGAGCCGGACCGGCCGTTTCTGCATATCGAGACGCACCTGTGGATTCGCCCGTTGAGCCGGATCGTCCGGCTGCTCGGCCCTCGGCCCGCGTTCGGCTGGTACGGCGAGGCCGCTCCGGAAGCCGAGTCGACCCTGGGCGGAATCCCGCGCGAGTCACTGCCTGCCATCTACTGCCGGCATTGCGGCCGGTCGGGCTGGACCGCGATCTCGAAAGAGCGCGACCCGGCCGAACTCGAGGCCGAGCCGCCCAAGATCTACCGGGCCGCCGTGTCCGACAAGCGCCTGGTTCGCGCCTTCATCGCCGCGACCAGGCAGGAGGCGGAGGCCAGCGCCGCCGGGCAGCCGGGCGCGCCGGCGGTCATGGTGCTGGAGCCCGGCGGGCGCCACGTCCGGCCGCTCGACCCGAACCGCGACGTCGGTACCGATGCTGCGGGCAACGAACGCCAGCCGGCCGGAGTCTGGATTCTCGGCAACCTGCGGCATGATCGGGAAGGCAACCGGGCCGCCGAGCGGGACCGCTGTCCGGCCTGCGAGATCGATGAGGGCACCAGGTTCCTGGGTGCCGGGCTGGCCAGCCTCGCCTCGGTGGCGGTCACCGAGCTGTTCACCGGCGGGCAGCTCGAAGATCCGAAAAAGACACTGCTGTTCAACGACTCCGTGCAGGACGCCGCGCACCGGGCCGGGTTCGTCGCCAGCCGCTCGTACTCGTTCTCTCTCCGCGCGCTGCTCGCCGCCGTGCTCGAAAGTTATCCGGACCGGCGGGCATCTCTGAACGATCTCATCGCCGATGTCATTACTAATGCGAGCGTGCCGCAGTGGCTGCCTGCGGTCGTCCCGCCTGATCTGCAAGGCCGGTCCGAGGTCGACGCGCTGCTGGCCGGAGAAACCCCGGGCGACGCTGACACGTGGCGGCTAATAAGCCAGCGCCTAGCTTTCCAAATAATTATGGAGTTTGGTTTGCGCTCGCGTCAGGGCCGCACGCTCGAACTCACCCGTACCGCCGCCGCCGAAGTGGTGCTCGAAGATAGAGACCGGATCGCGGCGCTGGCCCGCGACCTCATGTCACCGGGCCGGCCACGATGTGACCGAGCTTCCGCCGCCCGAGCGCTACGTGGCGCTGATCCTGGGCATCCTTGAGCGACTGCGGGTCAGCGGCGGCGTACGGCACCACTGGCTCAATGCCTGGCTCGGGCGGGCCGGCACTTGTCGCTGGGGCACGATCTGGGGCAACCGGCCAGACGGAATGCCGCGTTCCCGTTGTCCAGCCGGACCAGGCGGGGCGTGTCGGCGCCAGCCTTCATCCTCGGGCAGCGTAAGGAGCGCTCGGAGTTTGATATGGCTGGGACCAGACAGGGCTGGTACACCAACTGGACCGCACGCTGCCTGTCCATGGCGCCGGAAGCCGCCGCGGCCTACGTTCTCCGCTTGCTGGCCCTGCTCGCCGACGAGGGCTTGCTCAGCGTTCGCCTAGCCGATGACGGCGCTACCCGTGTCTACGGCCTCCAACCCGGCCACGTGAGGGTCAGGCTGCTGAGCGATCAGGAAGTACGGGACGCGACGCTCGGCTGCGACACCTGTCACTGGGAGCAGGTGGTGCCGCCGGAGCGGCGCCCGGACTGGGCCGGCCATCCGTGCCCGCGCTATGCCTGCACCGGTCACCTGACCGACCACCGGGCTGCCCGCGGTGACGTCGTCGACTACTACCGCGACCTGTACACCAGGACGCTGCCGTACAAGGTCGTCACCGCCGAGCACGTCGGCACGATGTCGCGCGCTCAGCGCGAGCAGGTCGAGCGCGCGTTCCGTGACGGCGCCCGGTACAACGACCCGAACGTCCTGTCCTGCACCCCGACACTGGAACTGGGCATCGACATCGGCGACCTGTCCGCCGTCATCCTGGCCTCGGTGCCCAAAAGGCCCGCTAACTACGTCCAGCGCACCGGCCGGGCGGGACGACGCACCGGCAACGCCTTCGTCGTCACGTTCGCGGACCGCCGTCCGCGCGAGCGATACTACTTCGCCGACCCACTTCAGATGATCGCGGGCGAGATCGTCCCTCCCGGTTGCTACCTGTCGGCGATCGAGATCTTGCGGCGGCAGTACGTCGCCCATCTCTCCGACCTAGCCGCCCGGGGCCGGCTGCCGGGCGTGCTGCCGATGCCGAGGCGGGCGTCGGCGCTGTTCGGCGACTCGGGCTGGCTGCGTCGCCTGGCCAGTGCGGCCACCGGCGACGGGGGCGAGGCGGACCGGATCGTCCAGGGTTTCCTCGGCCTGTTCCCGCGCTACGTCGATGCTTCCGCGCGCCAGGAACTTCTGGATTTCGGCCAGTCCGGGCTGAAGGCCAAGGCCGACGAGGCGGAGGAGAGCTGGAACCGGCGGCTGGCCGACCTGCGCGGACGCCTGGCAGACATCGACCAAGCGATGAGCGAGCTGATCGAGTCCGATCCGGTCCAGCTCGGTGCCAAGCGCGAGCTACGTCAGGAGCGGCGGGCGGTGGCCAAGCGGATCGGGGAGATCGGCCGCATCGACGCCCATGGTGCCCTGGTCGACCTCGGGCTGCTGCCGAACTACTCGCTGATCGACGTGACGACCGCGCTGGAGGCCACGCTCACCTGGCACGAGGACAACCCCGACCGCGAAAAGCAGTACCACAGCGAGCTTCGTGAATACAGTCGGCCGGCCCGGGCGGCGCTCTACGAGCTCGCTCCGGGCAACCACTTCTATATTCGCGGGTACCGGCACTATGTCTCGGGCCTGGACATCGGTTCCCCGTCCCGCCCGGCGTGGGAGCAGTGGCGCATCTGCCAGCTCTGCGGTTTCGTGCGCGACGGGCTCGCGACCCAGGACGCCACGCCCTGCCCGAGGTGCGGCAACCCCCGGATCGGCGACGCCAGCGCGCTGCACAACGTGCTCAAGCCGACCCGGGCCACCTCCCATGACCGGCGGGACGACGCGCGGATCGCCGACGATGATGACGACCGGCAGCGGACCTACTACGAGCAGGCCGTCGCCGTCGACATCAGGCCGGAGGACATCGAGGCCGGGTCCTGGCGGCACTCGAACGTGACGTTCGGCGTCGATTACACCAGGCACGCGATCATCCGGCACTTCAACCTGGGCGTCGCCCGGGCTGACCGGCCGCCGAACGACTTCTTCGCCGGCGAGGAGCGGCGGATCAGCCCGTTCTATTCGTGCCTGTCGTGCGGCGGCACGACGTTTGATCGGCCGCCTGGTAGCGGCGGCACCGATCCGCTGGTCAGCTCGTCGTTCGACAGCTCACCGAGCTATCACCGGCCCTGGTGCCCGCAGCGCCGGCTGCCGGGCGGCGGCGAGCACGTGAGCCTGATCCTCGCGCACGTGCTGGACACCGAGGCGCTGCGCATCCTGCTGCCGGTCGTCACCGCGCTGATCGAGGAGCGGATGGCGTCGTTCAAGGCGGCGCTGATGGCGGGAGTGGCGGCCATGTACGGCGGCGACCCCGATCATCTGGACATCGTCACGGCGACTATGCCTGACCAGGAGACCGGGCGGCAGCGGCGATTCCTGGTGCTGCACGACACGCTGCCGCGCGGCACCGGCTACCTGCAGCGTCTGGCCGATGAGGGTGAGTTTCGGCAGGTGCTCATGCGCGCCCGCCAGATTGTGGCCGACTGCCCGTGCCAGGACGAAGCCAAGCCCGCTTGCCATCGCTGCCTGCTCGGGCATATCAGGGACGAGGAGTTTGACCTGGTCTCCCGGGCCGAGGCGCTGAGGATGCTGGACGAGCTGCTGGATGACTGGACCACCGACGACCTGCCGGACACCGGGCACATTTCGCTGTGGCATCAGTTGGAGAGCGAGCTGGAAGCGCGCTTCGCGAAGTCTCTCGAAGACTGGGCCGTGACGGCCGGGCCTTCCGTCGTCTACCGGCCCGGCGCCGTGCTGAACGGGCACCGTACGGCCGACCTGCACCTCACCAGGGACGACGCCCACGTGGTGCACTGGCAGGTCACGCTGCAGAACACCATCGGGGGCACAACCCCCGACGTGCTGTTCAAGCGGGTTGACGCCGCGCCGCTGACCGTCGCGGTATACCTGGACGGCTACGCCTACCACGCGGACCCGGCCAAGAAGCGCCTCGCCGATGACGCCGACCAGAGGGCCCAGTTGCGTTCTGACGGCACCGTCGTGTTCCAGCTCAACTGGGATGGCGCCAGCGCTTCGGCCTCGGCCGAAGGCGACGGTGGCGGCCTCGTGCCGTGGCGGCCGTACCTGGGCAATGCCGAGGCAGCCGCCCGCGAAACGTACGCTCAGCTTGGCGGTGACCCGGCCGAGCTGCCCGGGCTCGTCTGGACCGCTCCGGTGCACACGCTGTTCGCCTTCCTCACTGACCCGGACGGCGCGGCCTGGAGCCGCCGGGCCCAGGCTGCGGTGGCCGGTTTGCTCCGGCAGCCCGGTGCCGAGCTTGTGAGGGCGGAACCTGGTGGCCTCGTCGAACGGATCGCTGCCGCCGTTCGCGGTGAGGCGATTTCCCAAGACGGTAGAGGCCCGGTCACGATCATCCGCGCGGCCGACGCCAGCGGCTGCCCGCTCACCGTGCTGATCGACTCGCGGCGCCGAGATAGCGACGCACCGCTCGGCGCGTGGAGCGCGCTGGTGGTGATCGATGATCGACCGGCGACGATAGCAGCCGACGAGGACGAATACGGACGCCGCTGGGCCGCATGGCTGTACTGGGGCAATCTCATCCAGTTCCTGGCGCTCGGGGAAGGCGACGGTGCGCAGCTCGCCTGGACCGGGCTGGACGGATTCGACCCGGCCGCGCTGACCGCCGCGGACGGCGTCGGCCTGCTGACGAGCATTGGCGTCGGCCGGGGCGAGGCAGGCCTGACCGGGCTTAATCTGGTCAGCTCGCTCGGCGCTCCCGGTTCTAGGCAGCCGGGCAGCATACCGGCTGACCTGCAGTGGGTTGCCAGCTACGACTGGCTTTCTCCCGACGTCGGGATGCTCGCGCACAGCCTGGCTGAACGCGGGGTGCCCGCTCCCGATCCCGGCCAGATCGGCTACGAGCTCGGATCGGAGGCATGGCAGGCGGAGCTGGCCTGGCCGCACCGCAAGCTCGCGATCATCGCGACCGGACCCGACGATGAGGTGGCCGATTGCATCGCCGCCTACGGCGCTGCGGACTGGGATGCCCGGTTGCCGCTGGACTGGCCGGCTGAGGAACTGGCCCGCCGGATCCTGGAAGGAGACGGATGAAGGCACAACTGCGGCTGCTCGACAAGGCAGACAAGGAAATCGGCAAGCTCCCGAGGGCGGTCAAGGGCGCGATCTACGATTTCCAGCGCAAGTTCCGCGAGGACCCGAACAGCCACGGCCTTCAGCTCAAGCAGCTCGAAGGAAATCCGCGGCTGTATTCCGCGCGGGTCACCGACGCCTACCGAGCGCTGCTGGTGAAGGTGAACGGGACGCAATTCCTGCTGGTGGCGGTTAAGCCGCGCGGCGAGGCGTACGAGAACCTTGACCGCTACGCCTGTCAGGTCAACCCGGTCTCCGGTGGCATCGAGTTCGTCGACATCGTCCACGCGCAGGACGTTCTCCTGACGCAACGGGTCGTCCGCCTGGACGCACCCCGCGATCCTGAGCCGCTGTTCGCTGGCCACTCTGACGAGGAGTTGCTTGAGCTGGGCGTCGCCGGGCCGCTGCTGCCGCTCATCGCCAAGATCACTACTGAAGAGGAACTGCTCGGCCTGGCCGAGTACGCGCCCGCGCTGACCGGGGAAGTGCTGCTCGGCCTGTACGACGGGCTCAGCCGAAGCCAGGTCCTTGACCAGGTGACGGCGCCGGTGCGGGCCGACGAGGCGATCGATGTAGCCGACTTCGAAGCGGCGCTGTCCCGGCCAGCCACGCTGGTCACCACCGATGACGTAGCCCTTCAGGCCGTGCTTGAAGGCGATTTCGCCCGGTGGCAGGTTTTCCTGCATCCGCTCCAGCGCAAGGTCGTCGAGCGTTCCTACAACGGGCCGGCCAGAGTCAGCGGCGGACCCGGTACCGGCAAGACGATCGTCGCGCTGCACCGGGTAAAGCACCTCGTAGACCGGCTGCCTCCCGCCGGCGGCAAGGATGTGCTGTTCACTACCTTCAACAAGAACCTGGCCGCTGATCTGCGCAGCCGACTGCTCGAGCTGGCCGGCCGGGAGATCTTCGAGCGGGTCGACGTGGTCAACGTCGACAGCCTCGCCTCCAAGGTGGCCGGGGAGGCGGAGCCAGGGGTGCGCCGGCACACGATGGACGACACCCGGGCCGCCGAGTGGTGGCGTGACATGCTGCTGGAGTCCGGAGAAGACCGCTGGGACGCCCAGTTCCTGCACGACGAATGGTCCCAGGTCGTGCTGGGCCAGGCCATCAGCTCCAGGGACGAGTACTTCCGCGCCCGCCGCGCGGGCCGGGGCAAGACGCTTAACCGCATGCAGCGGGCCGAGATCTGGCAACTGGTCGAGCAGTTCACCAAGCGGCTGACCGAAGCGAACCTATGGACGTTCCGTCAGGTCGCCGCCCACGCGGCCAGGATCGAGAAGACCCGCGCCGCCACCGCTGGTCCCCGGTACCGGCACGTGGTGGTGGACGAGGCGCAGGATCTGAGCCCGGCGCACTGGATGCTGCTGCGCGCCACGGTCGCGCCCGGACCCAACGACATGTTCCTGGCGGGTGACACCCATCAACGGATTTACGGCAATTACGTGTCGCTCGGCAGCCTCGGCGTGGCGATCCGCGGCCGCTCGACGAAGCTGACGCTTAGTTACCGCAGCACCCACGAAATCCTCGACGCTGCCGAACGGCTCCTGGGCACTGAGGAATGGGATGACCTTGACGGCGGCACGGAAAACCTGGAGGGCTACCGGTCCGTCCTCCGCGGCCCGCGCCCCGCTTTCAGTGGCCACCGGAATTGGCCGGAGGAATTGGAGGGAATAACCCGGCAGGTGAAGGACTGGCAGGCGGCGGACGGAACGGCGCTGTCCATCGGCATCGCAGTGCCGGAGCGGCGTCTCACGTCCGAGGTGGAGAAGCACTTGAACTCCGCCGGAGTGTCGGCCACGTCGATCGGAGCGGACGGAGCCGGCGCGCAGACGCCGTGCACGTCGGGACGCTGCACCGGTTCAAGGGCCTGGAATATCAGCGAATGATCGTCGCCGGCGTCAGTGATGGCGTTTTTCCCGCTCCGCGCGTCGAGTCGCTGCGGTACGACGACCCGCAGCGCTACCAGCGGGAGATCAAGCAGGCCCGATCGCTGCTGTTCGTCGCCGCCACCAGAGCCAGGGACTCGCTGGTCATGTCCTGGCACGGCCAGCCCAGCCGATTCCTGCCTCAGCGCTCGCCCGACTAATGCGCGTGCTCTTGGAGCGGTATGAGCTGGTGGCACCGATCGCGTCGAGCGGTATGGGACAGCTTTGGGAAGGCACCGACCGGCGGCTCAACCGGAAAATCGTGGTCAAGCTGATCCGGCATGTCGCGGACAGGTATCGCCGCGACGCGTTGCGCAGGTTCTACCGCGAAGCCCGTATCACGGCGCGGCTCGGCCATCCGGGCGTGCCGCAACTCTACGATTTCGGCACCGATTCCGGCGAGTTGTTCATGGTTATGGAACACGTGGCCGGGATGACCCTGGCCGACCTGATCGCTGAGGTCGTGCCGATCCCGATTCCGTGGGCGGCCGCGATCGGCGCGCAGATCTGCGCCGTCCTGGCCTGCGCGCACGCGCAGTCACTGGTTCACCGGGACATCAAGCCGTCGAATGTGATGGTCGGCCCGGATGGGTCGGTGAAGGTGCTCGACTTCGGCATCGCCGCTGGCCTGACCCCTGGGGAGTTCTCGCAGATCACACGTTCAGGCGAAATGCCCGGAACGGCTTCCTACATGGCGCCTGAGGTGACCGAAGGCAATCCAGCCGAGCCGGCCAGTGATCTGTACTCCGTGGGGTGCTTGCTGTACGAAATGGTGACTGGCGGTCGGGTCTTCGCCGATCCTCACCCGGTGGCAGAGATCGAAGGTCACCTCACGAGGCAGCCGGACACCCTGCGCTCGGCTCGTCCAGAGGCGCCGGCTGAATTGGACGGGCTCGTCTTGGAACTTCTCGCCAAGACCCCTTCGGAACGACCCCGCGACGCGAGCGAAGTCTGTTCCAGGCTGGTCCCGTTCGTCACCGACCTGTTCAGCTTGCCCGGCGCCGTCACTGTTCCCGCGAATCCAAACCCATCCCAGTTGTACGCGATTGTCCAAGCCCGGATAGCCGACGGCCACGATTCTGCGGTCAGGTAACGTCAGCCGATCGGGGATTGCGGGTCTGGTCGCTCCGTTCGTGCGGCATCAAATGGAGTCCGTGGCATTCATTTCCGCAGTGCGCCATGACGTGACTCAGTCGGCGGAGAACGCCTGGTGTCCAGCGGTCGTGCCAGTCGCCGGCGTCCTTCGGTGTGGGCCGAGTGGTCAGGTAGGTAAGAGTCCAGAGTTGGTATAGCCAGGTGAGTTCCCAGTGGGCTTCGGGATGCTTGGGCCAGCAGGGCTTGATCTGGTCGGCTAGGTAGTCGGGGTACTGCCGGCGCAGGACGGACTCGACCCAGTCGTTGAGTTCGCTGAACTTAGCCTCGCGTTCGTCGTCCGGCATGGTGAGCCAGAACCAGTGGGCTGGAGAGGCTTCGTTCTCGGTGTTCAGCAGGGTGAGGATCTGCTGGATTTGCTGGTGGATCTTGGCGATGTCGGACAGGACCGTGCTGTGGCGGCGCTGGGTGGCGGTCAGTTGGTCAAGTTTGCTGGTGAGCGAGTCGATCTCGCGGCGTGCTCGGTTGAGTTCGATGGCGAGAGCCGCGACGGCAGATGAGTCGTCGCGGCCCTCGCTTTGATCGGTCATGCTCCAGTCTCGGCTTTCAATTCAGCTTGACGCGTCCGCGTCATTTCGTCGGGTACGGCGAGGGTGAACCACGCGGTTGGTCATTGCTGATCGGCCGGATCGTCAGGTCGTTGCCAGGGGCGACGCGGACCACGTGGCCGGTGGCCGTCGCCATCCGGCTCAGGGCCGGTTGGCGGTGTGTCGTGCGGGGGCCAGTCGGCCGCAGGTAGCGGGAGGTAGCGGTCGGGCCGAGTGTGCCGTGACGGCACAGACCTGCTCCAACCTGTGGCTAACGCTGGGATCGCGGTCGGCACCGTCGCTGCGCGCCGCACATGCCGGTAGTCGGGCCGTTGCCAGGCCATCCGCAGGCGGACGACGACGGGGGAGAGGTTGCCGCGGATGACGAGCGCGCGCCAGTCAGGCAGGGTGCGGAGCAGTTCGGGCGGCAGGACCCGAACAGGCTGCCAGGTCCAAGTGCGAGCTTGGCGTCCGTAGTCGTCGACAGTGCGGCTTGGCGTGCGCAAGTCGATCTCGCCGCACAACCGGGACACTCCTTCGAGAGTGTCGGTATCGGTGACGCCACCGAGGATGACCTTGACCCCAGAGGTATCCCAGATCGCTCGGGCACCGGCATCGTCCCAGCGGCCCTCAAGCTGGGCCAGGCCGTGGCAGATGGCGGTGATCAAGATGCCCTTGCCTGCGCTGTCGGCCATCCAGATCGGCAACGGCACCGGGCAGATCTGGGTCACCTCATCGAGCGCCATGAGCAGCGGCGGATCCAGCCGACGGTGCGGCTGGAGTGAGCCAAAGAACGCCGCGCCGTCGTGCACGTATTCGGCGAACGCACGGAACAGCGGGGCGATCGGGGCGTCCTCGCGCCCGGTGCCGATCATGTACAGGGTGTTCGGTCCGGAGACGAACTCGGCGACATCGAAGCCCTCGCCCCGCCCCGGCGTCGTCGCGGCAGCGACGGCCGGATCGCCAAGCCAGGCCAGCGCCCTGGTGATGGTGATGCGGATCGAGTCGGCGGTCCGGCCGGGCTTGCGGATCTCCTGAATCGGACCGAGCCAGTTCTCGGTCGCGTCTCGATGGGCCGACAGGATGCGGACTGGCGTATCGTCCTCGACGCCGTGCGCCCAACGGTAGACATCCATCATCGTCCGGTCGCCCAGCGCGGCGGCGTGTAGCAGACTCGCCAGCGCGGCGGTGGCCTTGCCGACCCAGAAAGCCATGTCGTTTAGCACCCGTGACTGGGCCGCTGCGGTGAAGGCCGATGCCCGTTGCAGCGCGACGGCAGGATGCTCGCAACCTTCCACTGGATTCCATCGGAAGGTTGATTCAAAACCACCAATACCTTCAGGGTTGAAAACGTGCGCCTGGCCGTGCCTGCTTCGCAACGGCACGGTGTTTTCCAGCAGGTCGGTCCTGGTGCTCGTACTGACAACGGCGCCTGGATGGTCGATGATCCTGTCGGCGAGCCAGCCAGACTTCCCGGCTCGCGGTGCGGCGATGACCAGGGTCTGCTCTTCCATGCTGGCGATAACTCGGCGGCCGAGATGCGCCCGGCCGAGCCGTACGGCGTAGTAAGTCACCGGCATGACCAGACGGGCCCAGAGCGGTATTGAGGGGCGAGAACGGTAGCCGATGGCGACTGCCCGCAATCGCGACCAGCGCGCCAGGAGTTCGACGACGTTGGCGTAGCCCGGCCCTGGCCGCAAGTACAGCCGGATGCGCCAGCGCAGTACCCGCACGCGGTGCCGGGCGGCACTCGGGTTGCCGATCATCAGCCGGATGATCATGGCTGCGATCAGCAGCACACCGAGTCCGATGAGAGGAACTAAGACATGGTGCTGATACATCACGCCACCGCCTCGGTATCGTTCTCGGTCACTTGTCGCAAACCGGGCGTGGTTTCAGGCTCGGCATCGGAACTGCTGCCGAATTTGAGCGCCACATGCTTGGCGAGTTCCCGCCGGGCGGTGCCCGCGTGATATCCGATCTGGCCGGCGAGTTCACCAGCGAGCTGGGCGGTCTTGCCCGGGTTGCCATATCGGGGGTCGCCAGCTCCGCCGCGTTCTTCGTATAGGCGGATGAGCGCTTCGCGCTTAGTCTCGCCCGGTGTCTCGTCGGAGCCAGCGCCGGCGGGAAGCGCCTTCGGGGCCGTCGGCACTGCATCCAGGACCCAGCGCCGGAATCCGCGCAGCGTGCCGAACGGGTCGAACGCCAACCGCAGCATCCATAGGCACGCGTTGCCGAGCGACCGCCACGGCGATCCATGCTGGGCCATTTGCGCGGCGGGTTGGTTGGCTCGAACCCAACGCTGGACGACCGAGATCAGCCGATCGGACGCGAACGCGTAGAGCACGCTCGGCATCACCCAGACGGTGACGGACCTCGGCGAATTGAGGTCAGCGGCCAGCAGGTTCATGATCATCGACCCGAGCGCGCAGGCCACGTTCAGAACGCGTTCGACCGTGCCTGACTGGCCTCGCCGGGCTAGAGACAGCGCGAGCATCGCGAAGATGACTGCGCCGGTGTCGAGTCCGACTGCCTCCAATACCGACGGCACATGTGTACGTTTCGCATGGTCAATGAATGTGTACTGAGCGCGGAACGACACGTATCCCTGAGCCGCGGCCAGCAGCAGGAGCAAGATCGCTGCCGAGACGAGGAGCACCGCCGCCGGTGCCGAGGCGAGCCTCATGCTGGTTCTCGTGTTGATCGCCGCGCTGCGGTCGTGAAGCTGTCGACGGTTCGAGCGGCTCGTGATTGCTCCTCGGTGGTCTCGATCGTCGGAGCGATCTTGGCGTGACGCAGGATGCGCATCGCTATCCCGGGATGCACATCGAGTTCGGCTAGGAGCGATGCGCAAAGGCGCCGGGTGTCATGCAGGCGAACGCGCGGGACGCCGGCCTTGGCGCAGCGGGCGGCGAAGCTGCGGTTGAAGTTGCGCGGTTCGATCGGGAGTTCCCCATCGGGTGGTGAACACCAGGTCAGTTGACTGCCACCGGTCGCCGGCCCGCTCACGCGCGGCGTCCTGGTCGGCGAGGCGTTGCTTGAGCGCGGTCGAGCCGATGGCGGTCAGCGGCACGGTGTACTCAGCGTCCGAGTCTCGACTGATTCGCTTCTTGTGGATCAGTTGGGTGCCCACGCGCTGCAGTTGCCAGCTGGTGTCGAGCTCTGCGCTGTCCAGGTCCAGGCTCGGCCGCACGAGCCCGAGCACTTCGCCTCTGGTCAGGCCGTTGACTAGGACCAGGACGTAGGCCGCGTACAACGGGTCGCCGTCGTCGCGGGCCGACGCCAGGAACCTGTTCGCCTCCCGAGTGCTCCAGTTCGCGCCCGTCCGGCCGCGCCCCAGCGTGCCGGGTGCCTTGACGAGCGCCGCGACGTTCCTCGTGATCAGCTTGTCGGATGCGATCGCGTGGTTGAGCGCGGTCCGGAGCGTGTTCCTGGCGGCTTGAATAGTACGGGCACCGGTTCGCTCATGGCAGCAATTGCCAACAGCGCAGCAACGACGGCCTTGCTCGGGCCGAGCCGCGTCCTTCTCTTGGATGCAGCACTGGCACAGATTGGCCAGCCTGCAAAGCCACGCTTGGACGTCGCTGGCTTGCAGTCGGTTCAGGCGCAGGTGGCCGAGCGTTGGGCTGATGTACAGCCTGACCATTGTCTCGTAGTAGGCGTAAGTGGCCGGTTCACGGTTCGGTTGGACGACCTCAGCGAGCCAGGTGGTGAGGTACTCGCCTAGAGGAGGAGTGTTGGCAGGTGCCTGCGTGCTGGTCCTGCTCTGCAGCGCGAGCCACTTCTGGTGCACGATGTCGCGGGACTTGCCGTAGACGTACTGGCGCGCGCGCTCGCCGCTCGGGGAGATGACCCAGGAGTAGGCGGCGTAGCCGTTGCGGTACGGATAGATGGACCCGTCCCGTCCGGCGTGGTTTCGGCCGCCGCCGTTGGTGCCTGGTTTGGCCTGCCGGGCGTGATTAGTTAAGGCCATGATGGGACTGCCTCCTTGCGAAAGGGGTTCACAGTCCCGGCGGGTGTGCTTGGCGGCTTGTTCGCCGGGGCTGTGGTGATGGCAATGAGCTGAAGCCAAGTTAACACGCTATGTTCAACATAGTGCATATAGTTGACTCGGCGCGTCGGCGGTTGAATGTGTCTTGGGAGGGTGACTCGGTGACCGAGCCGATCGGGATGCCGGCCTATCAGCAAGTCGCAGCGGACCTGCGGCAGCTGATTGCGGCGGGGGACTTGCCGGTCGGATCGGCGATACCGTCGACCAACGAACTGACCAGGCGCTACGAGGTGTCCAGCACGGTCGCCCGCGCCGCAGTCAATATTTGCGTGCCGACGGCCTGGTGGTCGGCCAGCCCGGCAAGGGAGTCTTCGTCCGGGCAACTCCGGAGACTGTTGCCGAGCAGGCCGTGACCGTGGATGAACTCGCGAGTCAGGTCACGGCGCTTAGACGCAATGTCGCAACGCTGGAGACCAGGGTTGAGGAGCTGGAAGCCTGGCGAGGTGCCGGTGAGTCCTGAAACTGCTTGGTGTTCCTGTCGCACAACTGCAGGTTCGGCGATCCGCCACGGTGGACGGCAGGGTGACAAGCGATCACCGCGATTCATTCAACTTCCACTGGGTCCCCGGTCAGAGTCCGGCTTCGTGCTCACTCGCCAGCGCACGGTCTTGAGCGTCGATCGCGCGTCTCGCGGCGCCTATGTTCTCCGCGAGGGTCGCGGGCGCGACGGTACGGACGGTCTCGACCATGAGCAGTTCACCGGCCTGGTCGATTGCTGCTGCTCGCGCGAGCGCTTCCGGGTCGTTCTGACCAAGGTGGGACAGGAGTCGTTCGAAATGGCCAGGTCCGTCGGGTGTGCCGACGGCAATTGTCGGCTCGACTCGTCGGCGCGATCCGGCATCGGCCGTGATCGCTAGCCCAGTTCGGCGGCCGCGCACGGCGTCACGCGCCGAGATAAGAACAGCGCTCGGCGCCTCTAGCTCCGTCACGTTGCCAGCAACGGACGTCGTGAGCCCGTTGCAGGCACGGCTGGCATCTCGATAGAGCCTTAGGACTGGCTCGAGCCGGGATGCGGGCGCTGGAGCGAACGGTCGGTAGTGGCGGGCGCCGGACACGAAACGGGCTGGAGCATAAAACCGCCGAGCTCCGCGGCGGGCCCAATTTGCTGATGATTCGTAGCCGCAAGCTGAGCGATCGCCTCTGACGCGTGGTGCACCACCGCGAGAACTTCGCGCAACTCAGCAGGCCCGGGAGCCAGCGACTCTTGAGTGCGTATCGGCCGCGCATCATCATCCGCGAGCGTCCAATCGGATTCGGGGTAGGCAAGCCGTTCGGTCCACTGCATCAGGTTTGATGTCTCCGCCAGTATCGGTGCGACGCCGGTACTGCCTTCTAAGGCGAACCGCTTCCAGCCCGCGGCTGCGGCCAGCCAGATGTCGCGCACGCTCTCGGCCGCTGCAGCAGATTGCCGCAGACCTTCGGCGTAGGCGTGATTCTCGAACTCTGCGGCCTGGCGGCCGAGCGTGCTCAGGAGGATTGCGCAATGGTGGCTGATCGCGGCCGCGCAGGCGGCAGTCTCGCGTAGTGCACCGGCGGACAGGTCTGGTGACCAGCGCGCGTCTGGCGCGGCGATCAGCGCGAGATGGCGCACCCGTTCGGCGCTCTCGATCGCGCCTCGGCGCGTTTCGGCGCCAGGCTCGCGCCCGTTGGGTACGCGCGGAGGCGGTAGTTCGTTGACGGGAATGGCATAGAGGAGCCTGAGGCCGACGTGGGACACGGGACGGCTGGCCTGAGCCGCGGCGACCGAGCGCGACAGCGTTAGCAACGACTCGCAGGCATTTTGGAGTCGCTCCTCTTCCGCAGCCATATCCAGCGGACGCGATCCGGAGTCACCGGCCAGCGACAATTGACGACCGCCAGCCTCGGCTAACCGAGCCCAGCGCCCCAGTGCGAGCATCAGCGCGGTTCTGGCGGGCACGGACACGACTGCCGGAGCCCACTCCGACCGATACGCCTTTGTCCCGTCTGGTTTGAGGGCCAGGTGTGAGTTCAACAGATCTCGCCCCGCCGCGAGAGAAGCGGCCGCCGAGTGCAGGCTGTCGCCAACCGGGCTCGCTGGCCGGTGCAGCTCGAACTCGTAAGGCAGCACCGCGTCCGACGCGAGCACTTCGATGACGTCTCGCAGTTGCATCCGCGCGTCGATTGCTGCCCGTGCCCATGGACTCGGCAGCGGCCGGTCCATGACGGCGGCGGAAGTGACATCCGCGACGCAACGCCCCATGACCACGGCCAGGCTCCGCAGGCCGCGCCGGAACTCACCCACATATACCGTGCGAGTAATGGGGGAGGCAGTCAGGCTCAGCACTCGGGCCAGGTGGCCGCTGACAGCGCCAGCGAGATCGCCGAAGGTGGTTCGATCGTTCACTGGCCCGCTGCTCGTCCCATCACGGCGGCGATCCGGCTGGCCTGTCGGCGTCCCTCGGCGCAGGCCTTCAGGTCGGCCGCGTCGGTGGAGAGCAGGGAAGCCTCGCCCAGACGTTCCGCGATGAGTCGGCTCAGCTGGGTCAGCGCGATCGCAGCGGCTAGCGCCGGCGGCGAACGACCAACAGCGCTCCGGCTGGCAGAACCGGCCGGGAGCGACGGCGCGAACAGTACAGCGTCTCGCCCGTTGGCCGCGTAAGTGGCCGCCATCACGAAGTCGGTGAACGCCCCGCCCGCCGGATCTTGCTGGTCCTCCATCACCGGCAGCATGAACTCGAAGGCATCGCACGCCGCGCTCAGAATGGCCGCTAGATCTTTCGCGCTCTCCAGCCGGGCGGTCGCCGTGGCGATCAGGTCCATGTCAGCGCTCTCCTTCGTGCCGGGAAGCCGAATATGGCAGTGGATCAGGCATCGGATCAACTCGCTTCTGCGTGCTGTGGATAATTTGGCGAAACGCATTGCGCGGGTGTGGATACCGGATGCCAGAGGCCGGTCACCGCGTCCTGCTGGTCAAGGACGAATGACCGGCCTGGTGGCCGCCGATTTGCTGTTATCGGGGCATGGTCACGGTGGCATGCCAGCCGACCAGTCGGCGCGTCGCGGCGGCTGCCCTGGTCGGAGGCCTCTTGTTGAGCGAGCTGAGGGATTCTTCGCGGCCGATGCTCGCGCACACCAGGATCAGGACACCCGCGATGGCACCGGCCAGGAACACGACGGCGAGGACAACTAGGGCGACGATCATTTGCCTGCCTCCATCCCGGCGCTCGGCCGGCGTTCGGGGATCGAGCGGTTGGGCTCGTAGTTGCAGGCTCTGCGATGAGCGGCGGTGGACAATAGACTGACCAGTGATCACACGCCATTCACTCCATTTCCACCGCCTTCGCATGGTGGTGCAGGAAGGAAAGCCTGGGTGGAGTTAGAGCCCGAGGACGTACAGCAGAGCCCCGCCGTGGCCGGGTTCATCGCTGAAGTGCGTCACTGGCGCGAGGTGACCGGCACCTCCCAGAAGAAACTGGCCGGTCAGGTCGGGTACACGCCGTCATATGTCAGCAAGGTCGAGCGGGGCACGGTCCTTGCCAGCCGCCAGTTCGCCGAAGCGGCTGACCAGCATTTACGCGCGGGGCGCGCGATCATCCGACGGTGGCGTGAAATGCACGACGCGCTGATCGAACTGTCCCGTGAGAAGACGGCGCACCACGTCGGAGAAGAAGATCAGGCACCTCCTCCTGTACCGGCGCTGGTTGTGGACCACGAGATCGCCGAGCTTAGCTATCGCAACGGCATCTACCGGACCTTTATCCGCCGCCAGCTTCGTAACACCGGAACCCAGCCGGTTACGCAGTACTTGATCCGGATTGTCGTGGACCGCTACCCAGGAGATCCGGAACGATCCAATCAGCTCTACCGGAAAGACCCGCTGACCTGGGAAGAAGTCTCACTCGCGGCCACCTGCGGTGACGAGCCCATGATCTGGCGAGTCAAAGATGACCGAGATGCCTTCAAGGAACTGTGGCTGCTGTTTGAGAACGCCGACGGCAAGTTCCCGCTGTATCCGGCGGAGTCGACGTGGATCAACTATGAGTACAGCGTCAGCGACCGGCATTGGGGTCTATGGTGGACCCGCGCTGTGCGGGTGCCGATGCGCAGGCTGAGCATGACCCTGATCCTGCCCGCCGAGCTGCAGCCGACCGTCTGGGGAATTACGACCTCGATGACGGCTGAGGCCTCGCCGTTTGAGACGCCGATTATGCGGAAGCCAAACGGCGATGAAATTTCTTACACCTGGTCAACCGAAGAGCCTCCGTTGCATGCTCGGTATCGGATCGAGTGGAAGTTCCGTAACCGGCAGGACGAGGAGAACGCCGACATGCCCACGATGAGCGCGGCCGAACAGATGAGATCGCTGGACATCGTCCAGGAGGGTGATTCTGTCCTGACCGAGGTGGCCAGACCATTCGAGTTGCCAGCCGAAGCAGAGGACGCGCGCCGCGTGGTCGGCCAACTGGTGAGCTCGTTGGAGCGGGTCGGCCAGGTGCACAGTTTCGCCAAAGGCACCGGCCTCGCGGCGCCGCAGATCGGGATCGGCCGGGCCGCGGCGGTGGTCCGTACTCCGGACGGCGAGACGATCACGCTGCTCAACCCGAAAATCTGTGACGAGTCAGCGGATACGGACGAACAGTACGAGGGATGCCTGAGCTTCTTCGACGTCCGGGGCAAGGTCCCGCGCCCGCTGAGCATTGAGGTCGAGCATCAGGACGTTGACGGGACGACCCGGATCACCGTGTTCGAACGAGGCATAGCCCGGCTGGTGTGCCACGAGGTCGATCATCTGTTCGGCACGCTGTACCGATCCCGGATGCGGCCCGGCGTCGAGCCGATCCCGGTCTCTGCGTACAGGGGCACCGGCCAGCAGTGGACCTATCCGTGACTGGCTTCCGACCGGCGGCCGCGTGCGCGCCCTAAATGATCTTCGCATCGCAGTAATCGGCGCCTATGTCGTCGACTGTTTTGTGCGTACTCCCGTCCTGCCGATCTGGGATTCGGAGTACGAGGTCCACTCGGTACGCACGTCGCCCGGCGGGAAGGCCTTGAATCAGGCCGTCGCGCTCGCCCGGCTCGGCGCGCAGGTGGCTGCAGTCGGCGTGGTCGGCGGTGACGGGTATGGGCGCGACATCCTGGGTTTGCTTGATCGCGAGCGAATCGACACCCGGTGGATGGACCAACGGCCGGACTCGCCGACGGCCGTTTGCGTCTGCCTGGTCGGGGATGCAGGGGAGTCGTCGATCCTCTGGCACATCGAGGACGATATGTCGGTGACCACCGCTACGGTTCGCAATGCAGCTGGTGCGATTTCGGATGCGGACGCGGTGCTCATGACCTTTGAGATGCCCTCGGAATCAATCAGCGAGACGATTCGGCTGGCGAGCGATCATGGCACAGGCGTCATAGTCCAGCCAGCCCCAGTGCTTCAGGATGAGGTGGCCGCGCGATCGCTACCGTGGGAATTGGTTGATCTCGTGGTGCCGAATCGGGACGAGGCTCGGAGGTTGCTGGCCGACGGGCAACTGCCTGAGGTCCTCCTCGCTCGTGCGATCAACGAGCAGCTAGGCGTGAAACGGGTCGTGGTGACGCTGGGAGCGGATGGTTGTGTGATGTACGGCACCGATGGCCAGCGGCATTATCCGGCCCATGCGGTCGTGCCGGTCGATACGACCGGCGCCAGCGATGCGTTCACGGCCACGTTGGCGGCCTTTCTGACGGCTGGCGCTCCAGAGGTTGACGCCGTGGACGCGGCCCAGCGGGCAGCCGCTGCGGCGATCAGCCGGACAGGTGGATACGAGTCCATGCCCGTCTATTAATTTGCTGCTGGCGTACATTACCTGACCAGCATTATCTGGTCGGCTTAATGCAAAAGGTCAATGATATTCGGGGCCTGGCACTCTGGTTCATGCAGTTTTCTCTGTTATTGTGACCGTACTTCCTGCCGCCTAGTTAAAAGGACGTGAAAATGACTCGTCAGGACGAGTACCGCCGTTCCGGAGTTGACTATGAAGTTCTTGACCAGGTCAAGCGGGAAGCCATAGCCCGGGCGGCCGCGACGGCGCCACTGCTCGGCGCGAGCGGCGGACGCGAGATTGTTCAATCCCGGGGATCCTCTGCCTACGTGTTCGAGCTGAACGGCGCGATGCTCGCGATGGTGATCGAGGGCTTGGGCACCAAGTCGATCATCGCGGACGAGTATCTGCAGGCCACCGGGATCAGCCGGTTCGCCGATGTTGCCAAGGACGCGGTGGCGATGATCGTGAACGACGTGATCTCGGTTGGAGCGAACCCAGTTGTGGTGACGGCGTATTTCGCGACCGGCGATGCCGCTTGGTACGGAGTCCGCGAGCGGTCCATGGATCTACTCGCTGGTTGGCAGGCAGCCTGCGAGGACGCTGGCGCCGTATGGGGTGGCGGCGAGTCGCCGGCGCTTCCGGGCGTCGTTACTCCCGACGCGATTGAGTTGGCGGGCAGCGCACTCGGTGTGGTGCCGCCCGGTCGCGAGCCGGTGTTTGGCGAGGGGATCGCGCCGGGTGACAAGATCGTTCTTTTGGCGAGCAGCGGTCTGCACGCTAACGGTGCGTCGCTAGCTCGACGAGTCGCATCCAAGCTGCCTGATCGATGGCTGACACAGCTTCCCAGCGGCAGGCACCTGGGAGACGCGCTCTGCGATGCGACCTTTATCTATGCGCGATTCATGCGGGCTCTGCTGGCGTCGTCGGTGGTTCCGACGTTCATGAACGCGATTACCGGGCACGGGTTCTTGAAGATCATGCGCGCGGACAAGGCCGTCCGGTACGAGGTCACGACGCTCCCGGAGATTCCCGAGGTACTCCGGTTCCTGGTAGATGCCAGCGGGATGGACGCCGCCGAGGCGTACGGCACGCTGAACATGGGAGCGGGGTACGTCGTGATCGTCCGGCCGGAAGACGCGGACGAGGCGCTGCGAGTCGCCCGGGCGACTGGTCATGAGGCGCTGGTGGCTGGCGAGGTGCTGCCTGGTCGGCGGGCGCTGGCGATCGAGCCGCTGGGGCTGGAATACGGCGATGAAGACTTCCAGCTCAGCTAGCCCGCTCGAGATCCGCAGTGACGTTGCCCTCGATCTTCCGGCGCTGCGGAGTCTGCAGCGCTCGGCGTTAGCTGTCTACGGCCGGATGGAACCGGACCGGGCACTGGTCTGGACGGTCGAGGAACTGGGCGAGCTGGCTCAGGCGGTACGTCGCAGTGAGGGCCAGGCCCGGCTGGCCGAAGAGCTGGGCCAGCTAACGGCGTGGATGCTGTGCCTGGCCAACATTCTCGACGTGGACCTCGCCGCCGCCGTGGAGTCGGCGATCAGCGAAGAGATCGACCGGCAGTTGGCCAAGCACGGCAGGCTCAAGCCGTACCAACCCGAAGGGCGAGCTCGTGATTAAGGTCGGGCTGCCCAAAGGGCGGATGGCTGAACAGTCGGAGAAGATCGGGTCCGCTCTGGGTGCGACGATAAAACCTGTAGCGTTGCGTTATATATCAGAAATCAATGACAGCCCGGTCGGCATTTACTTGTTGAAAGCCCCTGATATCGCGCTGATGGTCAAAGACGGGATCTTGGATATCGGGCTGACCGGGGATGAGTGGTTACTCGAGCACGGTGTTTCTCCCGAGTGCTGGTGCGGCGAGGCTGGTTCGTATGTCGCGTCGGTCTCTCTATTGATGGCCGATGGTGACGGGCGTTCGTGGAGCCGGCTGCGTTCGGTGGCGACGCCGTATCCGAATCTGGCGCGGGCGCTGCTCGGCGGCGCCGTGTCCGGTTGCCGCATCATGGCGGTGAGCGGGAGCAGCGAGGCGCTGGTACCCGATGTCGCTGACGCGTGTCTTGATTTGGTGGAGACCGGGGAGACTGCGTCGCGCAATGGGCTGACGGTGCGGAAGGTGTTCCGGCGGGTTACGACGCATATTGCCCGGTCGGATCGGGCCGAGCCGGGCGACCTGGACCCGGTGCTCAAGGTGATCGCCTCGGTGACGGAAGGCGGGTCGTGATGCGGCGGGTTCCGGTCGCATCGATCGCTCCTGACGTCCGGTTCGGTCTGGTGGATGCCTTCGCGGGACCGTCTGCTGAGCGTCGGTTTGGTGGTCCGGTTCTGGCCGTGGCTGGGTGTCTGCAGGAGTCAGTCGTGCCTGACTATCTTCGCTATTGCGATCGGGGCGCCGAGGTGCTGGTGCGCGGCCAGGTCGACGTGGAGCGGGAGTTGGCCAGGAGGATCGGTGTCTTGGCGCAGTGCGGGCCTGTAGATGATCTGAGCCTGGTGGTTATGGCGCTGGATGCTGCCGATCGTGGCTTCCGCGAGTCCGGCTTGTGGCGTGGCAACATCTACCTGGCCGGTGCCCCGGCCCTGATGGCTGTGCTGGAGATCGGCGGTGTCGAGCCGGTCGGGCTGCGTGATCCGCTGACGGTAATCCGGGAGTTGGCGGCGCTGGAACTTGCCTACCTCTTTCCGGTCGCCGGGTGTTGCGCGTCGTTCAATATGAGCGTGGTGGCGTCGCTGGGTTTGAGTGTGTGCTCGCGTTGAAGAGCCCCGCCCGGCGGGGCCGGGCGGGGCTTGGTGTTCAGGGTGTCGCGGGGATGCTCAGTCTGTCGCGGTGATCTCGGCGATGGCGGCGCGGGCGGCCTGGTGGTCGACGAGGTTCTTGCCGGCGGCGGCGGTGGCGATGAGTGCGGCGAGGCAGATGTTGTTGACGGTCCTGGGCTTGCCGCGGGCGGCCTGGTGGATCTGGGTGACGGCGTCGTCGGTGAACAGGTCGGCGGTCCGGCCGGCTTCGGCGAGGTGGTGGCGGATGTCGCCGGCGGTCTCGTCGGGGGTCATGCCTTTCATCTGGTAGCGGACGGTGATCCGCTGGTCGAGTGCGGCCAGGACGCCGAGCTTGATGTGATGGCGGAGGGTCGGCTGGCCGGCCAGGATCGTGGCGAAGGGGGTGGATGAATCCATGTCGTGATTGGTGAGCATCCTGATGGATTCAAGCTGTTCGTGGTCGAGCAGGTGGGCCTCGTCGAGGATCAGGACGGGGGTGCGGCCGCGCTCGGCGGCCTCGCCGGCGAGGACGTTCCAGGCCTGGATGGCGAGGGCGGCGGTGCCGCGGGCGGGCCGGCCGCCGAGGGCGGTGACTACGCGGGTGAGGATGCCGCGTGTGCCGGCGGTCAGGTTGCCGATGTAGATGATCGTGTGGCTGGCGGGGTCGAGTCCGGCGACGGCGGCCCGGATCGCGACGGTCTTGCCGGTGCCGACCTCGCCGGTGATCACGCCGATGGTCTTTCCTGCGATGGTCCAGGTGATGCGGGCGGCGGCTTCGGCGCAGTCGGCGTGGTGGTGGAGCCGGGCGGGCGGCAGGCCGCGGCCGAACGGCATCCGGGTGAGGCCGAACCGGTCGATGACGGCGTCGATCATGAGTTTGCTTCCTTCCGTGACGGATCCCCGTTGACGGGGGCGAGTTGCTGCTGGGCCTGGCTGAGGTCTCCGGCGAGGGCGGCGGCGCTGCCGCGGGCGTCGGAGATGAAGATCCAGGCGCCGCTGACGGCGCAGGCGGGGTCGGTGCCGTCGTCGCAGCCGAGCCGCCCGGCCGCGAGGGCTGCGGCGAGCCAGCGGCCGACCTGGCCCAGGAGCTGCGGGAGCCGGGATGCGGCCAGCGACAGCTCGCCGAGAACGGCGTAGGCGTCGGCGGGCTGGCCTAGCCCGTCCCCGCCGAGGGTGGCGTGGTTCAGGGAGCGGATCGCCTCGGCCGCGGTGCGGGCGAGCGCGAGCGTCGCGTCCGGGGACTCATCCACGGCTGTCCTCCTCCTCCTCCTTCTTCTTGTCGTTGCTTTCTTTTTCCTGCTGCTGGCTGCAGCCGATGAGGGACCGGTAGCTGACCTGCTCCCGCAGCCCGGCATCGTGCAGGTCGCCGAGGGCGGCCAGGTAGTCGATCCCGGTCGGGGCCGGCTCGGCCCGGTCCTGCCCGCCGTCGGCGCGGGTCTTCGGGTGGCGGTGGCGGCCGACGGTGAACGGGATGGCGGTCCCGGCCGGCTTCCCTGCGAGCCGGACCTCGACATGGCCCAGGTCGAACGGGTCGAATACCAGCTCGACCGTCCGCCCGGCCAGCCACGCGTCGACCTGGTAGGAGTTGCCGTGCAGGGAGACCAGCGCGGTCTTGGACGCCTTGCGCCGCTCGGACCACAAGAACGCCTCGCGCAGCGCGGCCGGGTCCGGGACCGCCCGCTCGGCCGGAGCCGCTTTCGCCCAGCGGGCGATCGGGGCCTCGCCGGTCTCGGAGTGGACGGCCTGGTGGTAGACGGTCTCGAGCCAGGCCTGGAACAGCCGGTTCATCTCGGCCAGGTCCGCGATCTGGGTGCCGTCGCCGGCCTCGACCAGGAACTGATCCCGCACCGTGCGGAAAAAGCGCTCGATCTTCCCTCGTCCCTCTGGTTAACCGGCCAATCGAAGATCATCTTGTGGATAACCCGCGCGGCGGGGCGGTCTTAGCTGGCGTCCGTCCGGCGTGCGCGTTCGAGGCGGCGGAGCTGTTCTTCGTGGCGGCGGACGCGGTCGGCGACGGCCTCGAGGCTGCGGCGCAGCTGGTCGATCTGGACGGCCAGGCCGGTCAGGATGGTGGCGTCGCGCCCGCGCGCGCGGTGCTCATCGACGACAGCGCGCAGGTCGGCGCGCCGGTAGAGGGTGGTGCGGCTGACGCCCGCGCGCCCGGCGACTTCGCCGAAGGTTACGGGCTTGCCGGCGGCGGCCAGCGCGGCGCAGGCGGCCTCGACTTTGGCGAGTTCGTCGTGCTCAGCTGGCATCGGCCTGGGTGATGAGCAGGTCGAGCCGCTCTATGAGGCGGCGGTGGCGGACGGCTTCTTCGCCCCAGCCGCGCTTCTGGGCGTCGGCGGCGAGGGCCTCGGCGTCGACTTTCTGCAGTTGCAGCACGGGCAGGAAGCTGGCCCCGGAACGGAAATTCGGGCAGTGCTCGCAGATGTTGGCGTAAGCGCAGGAGCCCTGCGCGGCGGTGCGCAGGCAGTACCCGCCGGCCAGCCGGGCCTTGATCAGCGGCGCGTCCCGCCAGTTCCCGCCGATGACGGGCAGCCGGGTCCGCTCGCCGGGCAGGACCGGGCCGAGCTGAGCCTTGGCCTGGGTCAGGGCACGGGTGTATTCGCCGCGGACGGTGGCATCGAACAGCCGGCCGTAGCGCAGGCTCATCTCCGCGGACACGTGCCCGAGCAGCGCCATCAGGGCCTGCAGCGAGCAGCCCGCGTTGACCAGGGCTGTGGCATATGTATGCCTGAGCTGATGAGGCACCACATCATCGATGCCGGCTTCGGCGGCGGCGCGGTGCAGCTCATCGCGCAGAGTGCATGCCGACACGCGGCGGCCCTGGCGGGTGAGCAGGAAGTCGGCGAGCTTGCCGGTGCGCGGGTGACGCAGCGGCAGGCCCGGCGAGCGCTGCCCGGTGATCCGGTCAATGATGGCTAGCGTCTCCTCGTCGATGGGCACCATCCGCTCGGTGAGCAGCTTGCCGAGCGGGATCTTCAGCCACGCGCCCTGCCCGGGGACCTCGTGCACGCAGTCCAGCTCCAGGTCGACGAGCTCGCCGATGCGCATGCCGGTGGCCCGCAGCAGCAGCAGCGCGTCGGCGTATAGCCGGTTCGGCGAGTACTCCAGCGCTTCCAGCAGGGCGCGTTCATGATCCGGGGACAGATAGCGGGGCAGCGGGTGCGGCAGCTTCGGCGCGTCGCGGGGGAAGATAAGCCGCAGGCGCGGGGCCTCGGGCCAGTCCCACTCGGCGATGGCGTCCAGGAAGATGCCGATGCCCAGGATGCGGCTCTTGGCGGTGGAGGCGGCGATCGGGGCGCCGGTGCGGTGGTTGACCGCGGCGGCGACCTCGTTCAGGTAGGGCTCGATGTGGCTTTGGCGGCCCAGTGCCGACAGCGACGGCAGCTGCGGGTCGTGCCGGGCCAGGAACCGGCCGAAGTGCGCCAGATCGGAGGCAGTGCCCTGCACCGAGGAGCGGGCGTGGGTGCCCTGCAGTCGTTCCAGGTAGGCCGTCATCGGCCTGCGGATCTGCGGGGGCACTCCGTCCAGGTGGCGTTCCCAGCTCCACCGGCCCGGCGTGGACCGCTTGGGCACGGGCTCGGCCGGGGCGCCGAGGTGGTAGACCACCGCACGGGAGGCATAAACGGCATGGTGGTAGTGCTTGAGTTCCCGGCCGGTCCGTGCCTCCCGCTCGGTGATTGCGGTGGTGAACTCGGCGAAGTCGGCGTCGGTCAGCTCCGCGAGCGGCCGCCCGGTCTCGATCAGCATCCGCACGGCGACTTCGGAGGCCATGCCGGTGCGGGCCCGCACCGAGTAGCCAAGCGCCTCCGCGCCGGCCAGGAAATGCTGCACGTCGGCTGCCAGCGGGCTGGCGGCTGCTTCCCGCAAGATCGCGGTCAGCTTGCGTTCCAGCAGGTAGTCGTAGCCAGGCCGCAGGTAGCGGTGCAGCATCAGGAAGTTGATCAGCGGCTGCAGGTGCGGGCGGGTGCCCGCCAGCCGGGCCGCCAGCGGCTGCGCTGCCCAGGCCTGCGGGTCGGGGAAGCGGGCAAGGAAGTTGCGGGCACCGGACTCAAACGTCTTGTTGCCGACCTCGCGGGCGGCCAGGCAGGCCAGGTAGGCGTCGTAGATATGCGCGGCCTGCCCGGGCACCGCCGTTCTGGCCGGCGGCATCAGAGGCCCGCCTGCTGCCAGGCACGCTGCCGCTCCCGCGCGGCGTCGTAAGCGGCGCGCACGTGCGCGGGCGCCAGATGAATATAAGCAGCTGAGGAATCGGCGTGGTCATGTCCCATCAGCGCCTGCAGGACCGGCAGGTCCACCCCGGCCTCGGCCAGGGCAGTTCCAAAAGTGTGCCGCAGCGCGTGCGGGTGCCCTGCGGCCACCCCGGAGATCTCGCGGTGGTAACGGAACACCCGGCGCAGCCCGGCCGCGGTCAGCGGCTCGCCCCGGTGCGGGCCCTTGGCCACGACGAACAGCGCCTGCGAGGAAGTCTCCGGCCGCTCGGCCAGCAGGTAGGACTGGATCAGCCCGGCCACGTCCGGGTCGACCGGCACGCGGCGTTCCTTGTCGCCCTTGCCGGTCACCCGCGCCCAGCCGCGGCCGATGTCGATGTCGGCAACGCGCAGGCCGAGCACCTCCGCCGAGCGCAGCCCCGACAGCAGCATCAGCCCGGCCATCGCCCGGTCCCGGTCGGTGCGGAAACTGGCCAGCAGCGCCGCGGTCTCGGCTCGGTCCAGGCCGCGGGGGAGCCGCCGCGGCTCGCGGACCCGCAGTTTCGACCGCGGCCTCGGCTTGTCCAGGTGCGCCAGCAACCCGGCGCGCTGGCCGGCCGCCTGCCGGCGCGCCGCCGGGCCCTTCGGCACGGGGCTGGCCGCGTCCGGGTCGCGCATCGACCGGAAGGTGAACAAACCCGAGATCGCCGCCAGCCGACGGTTGATCGTGGCCGGGGCGAACCCGCTCGCACGGCCGCTGGCCATCGAGATCACGTTGTCGTGCTGGCCGTCGCGGCGCTCGGACCGGCAGGCGGCCAGGTAGCGCACCAGCGCGTCAGTGTCCACCTCCTGCAGCACCAGGCCCTGCCCGGCCAGCCACCGGGCGAAGTGCAGCAGGTCGAACGCGTACGAGCGCACGCTGGCCGGCGAGTACCTGCGGTCGGCCAGGTAGCCCAGGAACTCGTTGCACAGCCTCAGCCCGGCCGGGTCCCAGTCGCCCTCGACCCGCCACCGCTCGCCGCTCCCCGCCACTGTCAGAAAGTCCGCATCAGGCATGGAACACCAGTAACCGGATCTGACCGGCCCCGGTCAAGACGACACGCCGGAACCGTCGCTAGCTGGGACTTCCGTCGGCGATCATCTCAAACACCTCTCAATACAGCCAGATATTGGCCGGTTAAGGGAGGTTTTCCCGGCCGGGAATGGATGAGCCTTATGCCCAGGACGGCGCAGCCGCGCAGCAGCCACGCGTCGATGAACGCCGAGCCATTGTCCAGGTAGATCGCCCCCGGGACACCGCGCCGCTGGAGGGCCGGGCGGAACGCCGCCGCCATCCGGACCACGTCATCGTGGTAAGCCCAGCGGGCGCCCATGATCGCGCGGGAGTGATCGTCGAGGAACGCGAACAGGTAGCTCTTGCTCCCGCCGATCACCGGGCCGTGGAGGGTGTCGCCGGTCCACATCTCGTTCGGCCGGGCGCACTCGAACCTGCCGAACGCCCGCTGCTCCTCCTGCTCCCCGGCGGGCGCGTTCAGCTCGAGCCGCTCGAACAGCCGCTGCAATGTCCGGTCCGACGGGGCCCAGCCCGCCGTCAGGCCCAGGATCCGCCGGACCTGGGCGGCTGTCCTCTCCGGCTTCTCCCGCTTCAGCGCCTCGGCCACGGCCAGCACCTCCGCCGGCGTCCGCGGCTGGCACTGCCGCGGTGACGGCACGAGCGCGTCGAACCCGCCGGCCTGGTAAAGCCGCCGCCACCGGCCCAGCGTCTGGACTGACACCGTTACCGGCTGCCCGCCAGGCCCGTCATGGACACGGCCGGCCAGCCCCCTGGCCCGCCTTCCCCGCTCCGCCGGGGTCAGCCCCGCCCCGGCGAGCTCCTGCACCAGCGAGTACCGGAACAGCCCCGTCTCCCGGGCCCGTTCCAGCCGCGCCTTCTTATCCGCCTCGTCCAGAGTCGTCACGCTTGTCCCTCCTCTCGCGCCCGCCCTTGCGGGCTCGCCGAGAGTGACAGCCAGGCACCGTCCCGGGGCAGAGGGGAACTCGCGTTGAACCGTCAGGCCAGGACAGACCGGACCGCAACCTCGTGAACGCCGGCGAAAAAGACCGACGGCGACAGAAGCGACCCGGCCGTGACCGCCGCAGCCAGTTCCCACCCCGTCACCGTGAGCGCCGGCCACCGGCCCCCGGTCGCAGCCGCCGCAGCAGCGACCGCCACCACGGCATCGGCCAGGACACTCCCCGCCGGCTCCAGCGGCACCGGATCCGGCGACAGGACGCCGGCCAGCCGGGTGAAAAACTCCCGTACCCGGCCCGCCGAAGAACGGAACCGGCGCAGCCGGCCCCGCACCGTCTCCTCCGGGACCCCGGTCGCCGCCGCGATACCCCGGAACCCCTGACCCCGCGCCGCCCGCGTCAGCATGTCCCCGATCACCGCCGTCCCGTCGCACCGCCGCGACAGCAGCCACGACGGAAGCAGCACATGCGTCACACCGCACGAACCGCACCGCGCCCGCCGCGGACGCACCGCCACCGGGACCCGCCCCGCCATGAAAACCCGCCGCCGGGCCGCATGACCCCACCCGCCCAGCCGGCCACCACAGCCAGGACACCAAAGCAGGCCGCTACCGAGCAACTCCTCGACGCCAGCCATGTTGTTCCCTACCGTGAGCATCGGTGCTCCCATGCACCAACGGCCCTCCCCGAGCTTCGGCAAAAGGTCACGGGGAGGGCCGACCCGAATCCGACACGCTCAAGGTGTCGTCGAGCACCAGCCACCCGCAACCCGAATCCCGGGAAACACCCCGCTCACCGTCAACGACGCGCCCCCCCGACCCGCGCTCACCGTGAATGGCGTCTAACAGCCGGGAAGTTCCGGGCTAGCCGGTTTGACGGTCAGGTGCAGTATCGGCTCAACGGGTGGGGGCGGTCGCTGGCGGGGCGACTGGCGGACGGTCGGGCCGGGGCGGCGTGCGCCGAGGAGTTGCGGCGGGGGGTTGACGGGCATCTGGCGGCCGGGCGGGCGCGGTACGAATCGTTCTTGCGGGAGCTGGATGTGGCTCGGCAGGAGTACGGCGGGGACGTGCTCGATGTGGCGCTTGGGCTGCCGATTCCGGTACTGATATGAGTCCGATCGAGACCCTGACCGGGGGCGGGTGCGTGCACTGGGGCGTGATGCTGGCTCAGGGGTGGAAGGGTGAGCTTGCCGGGGCCGGTGAAGATCGCACTTGGGAAGTCGCATCCGGCTGGGCTCGGCGGGCCGAGGAGCTGGGGTTCGACGGGGTCTGGGTGTTCGATCATTTCGATCCGTACCCGGCTCGAAATGGCAGTCCGGTGCTGGAGGCGTGGACGACGTTAGCTGCGCTGTCGCAGGTGACCGAGCGGATCGTGCTTGGAACGCTGGTGTCGTGCGCGGCGTACCGGCCAGTTGGGGTGACGGTGAAGATGGCGCAGAACCTGCACCGGCTTAGTAGCGGACGGTTCTGCTTCGGGATCGGGGCCAGGTGGGACGAACCCGAGTTCGAGTCACTCGGCGTGCCGTTCAGGACGGCAGGGGAGAGGGCGGACCGGCTCGATGAAGTGCTCCGAATGGCTACCGGCTCTGAGACGGTCGGCCGGTCGCTGTTACTGGTGGGCGGCGAGGGCGAGCGGCGGACGCTGCCCGCCGCGGTGCGGTATGCCGACCTGGTCAACTGGCAGGTTGGGCCGCGGGAGTTCGAAGCCAAGAGCCGAGTGCTGGCCAGACTGTGTGAGGAGGCGGGCCGGGATCCGGTCAGCCTGAGGCGTACGCACGCTCCTAACTTCCAGCTGTTCGACAGCGAACGCGAGTTCCGGCTGTGGCGGCAGCATCCTGACCGGGGCATGAGCGCCAATGAGGTCGATGCCTACATCCGCGACCGCGGTGCGTTCTACGGCACTGCATCCGCCATCGCGGAGATGGTTGAGGAGTTCGTCGCGCTCGGGTGCGCCGGGTTCATGGTGTATTGCAATCAGTCGCCTGCACCGGATGTCCTGGCCCAGTTAGCGTCCCTGCGACCCGTGGCTAGCCACCGGGCCAGCCGATGAAAAACCTCGGAGATTTTCCGAGCCCGGATATTACCTGGCTGAGGCTCAGGACCTCTATACGGTGTCGCCGCTTTCGAGACGGCGGTGACCTGACGGAGGTGGTGCCTGATGACACTAGCGAGGATGTGTGGTGCGCTCGCGGCAGAGTGGCGAGCCGAGCAGCGCGCCGTGGTGGAGCACCTGCAAGAGCTCCCGCCGAAGCAACGGGAGGTTATGACCTGGACGCTGGCGGGCTTCAACGACACGGAGATCGCAGGCGCCCTCGGTCTGAGCACCGACGCTGTCAAACAGAACCGTCACTACGCAAGGCAGAAGCTGCGCAAGCGGCTCGGGTCACGGAAGGGAGATGAGTCCCGATGATTACGCGCTCGCGCGGAAATGGCGGTCACGATGACCGCGAACTCGATGCCTTGCTGACCGGGGCTTGGGAGGTCAGGAACCGCAGTCCTGGCCACGGTGCTCGATCTTGATGCCGGGCGGACAGCGCTACTGGCGGCAGCACGTCCGAAGTCAGCTGAGGACAACGATCGAATAGGTGGCATCCTCGCAGAGGTCATGGTCCAGACCGATGCCCTGGCAGCCGCTTTGGCGACGCACTCAATACCTAATCAAGGACCGGCTCATGCGCACGTCGCGGCGTTCCTGCTGGCCTCCCGCCAGTACTTGATTCAGCTCCACACCGGGCTGGCCGCGCGGAACCTGAGCAAGGAGAGCGCCCGGCAGTTGATGGCGGGCCTTCTCCACGCGCTGGATGAGGCTGACCGGACGATCGCGGGACTGCCTGCGGGCGTAGTCGCTGAGTCCGAGCTGGCAGAGGTTCGCGAGCTGCTGGCCGAGACGCGCCGGCAACTTCCGCAACTAGCTGGCCTGATCGCACGGCTTTTTGATGATGCCGGCCTGGCGACGGCCGACGTGCCGGCACCAGTTTGCTGAACACGGCTTGGAGATGGAGGACAGATGGGTAAGGCACGGCGCCTGAAGGAAGAGCGTCGCCGACTGGGTCTCACCGGGCCGGGCGAGGCCCGGCTGATCGAGAACGAAGCGGACCTGATGGCAGATCCCGGCCTGCTGAGCAGCCACATGCCGGCCAGGCTCACCTACCTCAACGATCCGGTGTTCGGCGGCATGCACGCCGCGATCGGCGTCGGATCCGATGGTCGGCTGGTAGCGGACGGCAGCGGCACCGATGAGCCGATACCGGTGATCTTGTTCGAACCCGCCAAAGTACTGATGAGCCAGAACCAGGACACCGGCCTGGTGCAAGAACTCAGGACCGAAGCGATCGTCGCCGCCGGTTTCCACAGAATGCCGCCAGCCGGACCGATATGGTCCGCCAAGCCAGCCGCGGGCTGGGAGGTGCGTCGTGAGTCGGACGCGCTGGTGCTCCGCGACGGCACCGGCGACACCTGGGCCAGTACTGAGGTCAGCCCGGAGCCGCGATGGGTGTCGGCTGCGGTCAGCTACCGCGACATCATCGTGTTCTTCGGGCCAAGGCTCGGCGTTCGCGTACCGCCCGGCACCAACCCGGCCAAGTACACCGACGCTGCGCGTGCGGCAGAGTTCCATCAGGCACGCGAGTACGGCCTGGTCAGCGTGGCAACCGTGAAATGGCGAAGCGAGGCATCGAGCGAGACGTTGAGCTGGATAACCTTCCTGCCCGGCTCGTTCGGCCAGCCTCTGCCCGGAATCTTCGCGCCCGCCCCCGTCTTCTCAAGGCACGGCGGCCCGCCCGCACTCGGGCTCAATCAGATCACCGGACCGGATACGGCAGTGACGCTGACAAGGCACCTCACCGCGCGAGTGACCCGAACGGCCCTCGACCTGATGGATCCGGCCGGCGGACAGTTGTCCAACTGGATTGGTGGAGTCCACTACGACGAAGGCATCGACCGCAATTGGTCGCGAGCCGCCCGGCAATCTCGACTGGCCCTGCTGGTGACCGGGCCGAAACTTCCTGACAGCGCGAGCGCGGGTGAATTGGAGCCTTTGAGCCCGGCCGACGAGCTATGGGCAGCTCTGGTGCCGATAAACCACACCTAGGATTGCGTACAGCTCGGACCTTGTCACCGGGTTCTGAAACACGAATGACCGTGCAAAGTGGAGCAGGACCTGGAAAACTGGGCCAATGACCGCATGGCAGTATGCTCAGCTAGTAGTCGACTTGGCTCCTAATGAGGACGCTGGGCTCATCATCCCGGCGTCCAATCATTGGCAGGCGACATGGTACGGACCCGATGGAATCAAGGGCGAGCCCAACCCGATCGATAATGTACTGCCCCTGCCACTACTGAATCAGGTCGGTGCTGATGGGTGGGAGATAGCAGATATGTCAGAGGACAGAACGATTTACAACAACGGAACCTCGAAAGTTACGGCAGTTCGCTATCTACTCAAGCGTCCGATGAGCCCGTAACAGTAGCGCTCATTTCGTACGAAGTATCGTAGAATCGGCATCTAGGACCTGTAACGGGCTGTAGCGGGCGTTGAGACCCTGAAGCGACTGCGGCGCAACCCTGCGGAATTGCTACAGCCGAAATACCGGGCGTGTCGCAAGTCCGACTTTCGCCCGGCAGGGCCGCCCATTGCGTGAGCCCGATGCCCCGGCCATAGTCGGATGCCAGAATCCTTGTTCCGCAATCCGCTGATGGCAAGCGAATCTTCTAGGACATAGGAGATAAGGCGTGCCCTTTGGTGACGCCTTGGCCGCCGCCCATGACTGGCAAACCTATAGCACTGTCGGGCGCGGACCCGGATCGTTACCGCTAGGAAGAAACGGGCTTGGCTGGCCGGTGAAGGAAACGTAGAGGTGGTCGCGGGCGCGGGTGCAAGCCACGAACAGCAGGCAGCGCTCCCGCATTAGATCCTGTTCGTGAGCTACCGGGTCCTCGCCAAGCGTCGTCACAGTGGTCATAGCCGGAATAGCGCCTTGCTCGGCCCCGATCACCGCGACGGCCTGGAATTCGAGCCCCTTCATGCTGTGCATGGACCCGACCCGGACGGCGCTTTCGGGATTGCGGGTCGTGAGCGCGAAGGTCTTGATCCTGGCTGACTTGAGCGCATCCCGCGCTTGGCTCGCCAGGCGGTTGGAGCGAGCAGCGACGCCGATCGCGTGCGGTTCGATACCGGCGTCAATCCACGTCCTGACCCGCGCTACCAGGGCATCCAGCTCTTCTTCGCGGCTGACGGCCGTCTGGACCTCCGGGCGGACTCCGTGCATGGGCGAACGATAGCCGAGCAGCGAGGCGACTTGGTCATCTAGGCCGACGACCGGGATCCGGCCGAGCAACGGGACTACCCAGGCAAGGATCTCGGCGGTAGTGCGGTAGTTGACCGATAGTTTGCGGGTGCGGCCGCGGATGTCGATGCCGACGCTGGCTAGCGATACCTTGCGGTCATAGATCCGCTGATGCGGGTCAGCGGCGATGAAGATGTCATTGGCACCAGGAGCGACCACGGCCCGTAGCAACCGCCATTGCGCCGGGTGCAGATCCTGGCCCTCGTCCACGATGACGTACCGGTACAAGGGCGTCCCGGAAGCGCCAACCATCCGGGCCGACTCACTGGCCAGCAGCAGGTATGTCGACTGCCGTGCGGCAGAGAGTTCCGCGGTCACCCGCTCGATTGCCTGCCACACCTTAGCGCGCTGGGACCTCGTCAGCTGGCGGCCTCGTCCGGTCCGCGCGCAGGCGAGATATTCCTCCTCGCTGTGCAGGTCCTGGGCAAGGATGACATGCTCCCATTCGTTCATCAGGAAAACAGCAGGCAGGTCCGCGTGCAGCTGAGTGGCCGCAGCGGAGAGCCTTCCCATGACGACGTCCCCGTCAGCGATCTTCGGAGCGCCGCGTGCCTGCAGCATGATCCGGTACGCGAGTTTGTCGACGTTGAGGATCTCGATCTGGCTCCGAACATTGCCATCGCTGACCAGCAGCGAAAGCTGTGTTTCCAGCGCCTCCGCCAGGCTGGTGGTGAAGGTAGTCAGCAAGATCGGCGGCTGGTCTCCGGTCTCGCCAGCCCGCGCCTGCCTGGCCAGGAAGGCAGCCCGATGCAGCGCGGTGACTGTCTTGCCTGTGCCGGCTCCGCCGGTGACCTGGGCAGGTCCGTTATAGGAGACGTGGTAGGCGATGGCGTGCTGACTTGGGTGGAGGAACGTGCGCCAGGCCGCGAACGGGTGATCAAGGATCCATCTCAGCTCTTCTGAGCCCGCTATCGGCGCGACCCGGCCAGGAGTGCGATCCAGTGCTGTACGCAGGTCAACCGATTCGTCCTCGGGAGGGAGTTCGGCCTCAGCCGGAAGGTATTTGCAGATCTCTTCCCAAGCCTCCTGAATGGTCATGCCCGAGGCCAGTGCGAGCAGCGCGGTGTACTGGACCTCGGGCAGTATCTTCTCCAGCGCCTGGAGATGCTCGGTAGTGACCAGCAAACGGACGACCGGCAAGACCGCGGCGTCGATGCCAAGGCCGCGCAGATCGGCGTCACTGAAGTAGTCGAATAGGCGCTCGCCGGTGTCGTCGGCGGCCGACTGCAGCCCGCGCTGGATCTGCTCGATTGCCTGCTGGTCGCGGACCTCGTAGACGCCGATCGCCTGGTTGACGCTGGCCTTCCGGGACCGGGCGTAGGCGATCGCCTTGTCGTGCGGCAGGACAGCCATCAGGTTGTAGACGTCTCCGGACTCCGGTGCCACGACCACGCCGCGCCAGAAGTCGTTGATTCGGATGGTCCGGATTCGGTCATCCTTGGCGCCCTGGATCTTTTCCAGATGCAATCCGGCGAAGGTGTGCTCAGAGAACTTGTCGATCGCGGCCAGGACTTGGTTCCTGACCGACTTCTCCAGTTCGCTGAAGTCGGGCAGGAAATCTCTGTCCAGGTACAGGTACGCCAACGCCGCTACCCGAGCAGTTCGTCGACGAGGTTCTCGATCGCGGCCGACGAGATTGAGCCGTCCGCGCCGTCTTGGGTGACGATGAGCGTGCCGTTCGGCCCGCCGCCTTCGCTTTCCGGCAGAATTCCGTGCTCCTTGTACCAGGCCAGCTTCTCATGCCACTTCCTGCGATAGGCGGGCCGCTGCATCAGTCCCAGGTGCTCCCAGTAGTACGTAACGCCGGTCGTGTCGTCGGTGATCGTGAAGTCGGGAAGCTTCCGCGTGCCGTCGTCGGCTTTCAGTTCGCGCTCGTACTCAAAGTCGATGTCCTTGGCGTAGAGCAGGTCGGCGATGATGAGCTCGGACTTGGACCGGACGGCGATGCCCTTGCGCGTCCTATGTATGAGGGCGGCTTCCAGGTAGCGGCCGTCTACCTCGACCGGGTCAGGGGCGCGGAACAGGTTGGTTTGTCTAGCCGCCGTCTCCGAGTAGGCGGCACTTGAGTACTTTTTCAGGTCCATCAGGTCGCCGCCCTGCATCAGGACGGTTACGTGGTCGCGCTGCCGGGTCAGCGCGGTGTAGAGCAGTTCACGAGACAGCAGGCGACAAGGGTTTGGCAGGACCACGAAGGTCTGCTCGAACTCACTGCCCTGCGATTTGTGGATCGTGATGGCGTACGCGAGTTCCAGGATGGGGTTGTTTTCTTCGCCGTGCACCTCGCCGAACCAGAATTGATACGCCGTTCCCGGCTGCGTGGAGAATTCCACATTGAGCCGGTTGAGCGGCACTTTTGCATTCCGTCCCCGGAACGGGCCTGTGACAACGCCGATCTCGCCGTTTGCGACGTACTCAAGAGCTTCGGCTATTGGCGGATAGTAATTTTTTCTGGAAGCATTGCGGACGTTTATTACCTTGTCGCCATAGACGACCTGCTGCGGGCCGGCCGGTTTCGGTATCTTGCGTGCGTATCCCTTCCGGCCAGCAAGCTCGATCGCGCCCGCCCGGTAGGCGCTGTGCAGGAGCCGGTTCAGTTCGATCACGCCGCCGCCCGATGCTCGTACTGGAGACAGCAATTGCCACTTATCCGCTTCGGCGACGGCACCGAGGCGGAAGTAGTTGTATCCATCGTCGCCGCGGGTCGCTCCGCATGCCCGCTCGAATCCCTCGGCATCCTCGGCCGATGACATGCCCAGAGCGCCGGAGAGCTCGTCGCGCACAAGCCGGTTCAGGTCATCCGAGCCGGTCCAGTGCCGCACGGAGATGGTCTCCAGGTCTTCGCCGCGGCCGAGCCGGTCCCAGATCTCGTCAGCGCCAGGGCTCGGGTCGCCGTCGGCGAACCACTCGGCGACCAGCAAGTCGGCGCGCTCCCCGCCGGCGTCGGCGCCGCCGCTCACCTGGCGGCGGGGAATGGTGAGCTCGGCGTAGGAGGGCCCGACCCGAGGGAAGCCGAGCGGTCCGGCGTGTTCCCTGAGGTGCTCGATGATATCTACGAACGGTCGGCCGACCCCGATCGGTGGCAGTTGCCTGGGATCGCCGACGAAGATCAGCCGGTCGTATCCCTCGATGCCGTCCAGGAGCGCGTCGAGTGATTCCTCGGTCAGCATCGAGCACTCGTCGATGATGACCGTCCGCGGCCCGCTGCGCCGGTCGTGATCAGACCGGCGGTACCGCCCGGTCTGCGGGTCGTAGCGGTCCATCGTCACGAGGAGCTGCGCGATGGTCAGTGCCCGGGTAGTACCGGCTCCGATCGCCTCCTGCATCCGGACGCGGGCCTTGCCGGTGGGAGCGAGCAGCAGCAGCCCGCCTGAGGCGATGTCGGGGATGCTGGCGAGGACGCGCAGCAAGGTGGTCTTCCCGGTCCCGGCGGCGCCAAGCAGAACGGAGATCCTAGAGGTCGCCAGCACCTGGAGCGCCGCCGCTTTCTCCTGACGGGCCAGGTCCTCCTCCGCGTCAACGTCGGCCAGCGCGGCCGTCGGGTGATCGCCATCGAGTTCTTTGTCGATGATGGCCCGCCAGTCGCCGTCAACGGCAAGCGCCCGTCCGGTGCGCCTGCGGTTGACGGTCCTTGCGATTAGCCGGCGAGCGGCGGACAGGCGCGCGAGCTGATAGGCGGGGGTCCCGCTGGCCATCACCGCCGTGTCCACCTCAGGCGGCAGCGAGTCCGAGCACGCCTCCATCACGTCCAGGCTGACCGGGCAGCCAGGCTCAATCGCCTGGTCCCTGATCTCCTGAACGACCCGCGACTGTGACCGCACAGCATCACCCGCTGCGGCGGCGTGCTCGAGTACGTCGATGACCAGGGCCCGAACCCGCCTGGCGTCCACCGGGTCGTCGACGACGGACGGTTCGGGCAACGGGTGGGCGGTTCGCACCCGGTCGTCGGGAAACACGCCGCGGTCGATGAGCCCGACCGCCACCGGTTCCGCGCCGAAGCGATCGCACTCGTAGATCAGGTACGGGTTGGCCAGCAGGTCGTGGTCGGACAGCCTGATGCCTTCCTTCTCCCGCTCCGTCTGCTGGTACATCCGGGTTGACTGCTCGATCGTCAGGTCAAACCGGGCCAGAAGCCTCAGCAGCGATCTGCGCTCGTCGGAGATGGCGGCCCAGGTCCTGGACATCATCGCTGGCACTCGCGCCACGGCCTGTGGATGCGCCGCCGGTTCGCGCAGCCAGTTGTCGACCAGTGGCCACGGGTCCTCGTTGTCTTTCAGTACGGACTGAGCGGAGAACGCGAGCAGTACGCCCTGAGGGATGCCGAACGCCGTCAGCGCCGAGCCAAGGCCCGGGTAAGGCCCGCGCGCTTGCCATACCTCGCCGATGCGCGCGCTGAGCCAGTTGCGTACTTTCGACCACGAGCCATCGACGAGGGAGGCGAAGTTCTGCACCGCACGGTCGAGCGACAGCAGCAGCGTGATCGCCGCATCGTGGCTGACGTGCTCGGAGGCATAGGAGAATTGCAGGTTGAACTCGCTGGGCACGAATACCGCGTGCTCCTCGGGGTTCAGGTCCTCCTTGGCAGACCGGCGAAGCAACTCGTGGTACGGCAGCAGGAATCCGTCTTCCATCGTCGGCCGGATGGAATGGCCGATGACGCGTTCCCACAGCACCGACCCGAATCCGCCGCCTTCCTGGCTATAAGGGATGACATCGCCCTTGCTCACTGCCCGGCCGACGCCTATGAGGATCCGGCGTGGGTCGTTGGAGAGCGCCGATTCCTTCGCATACACGAAGAACAAGCTGCGCTCCCGCTGCACTGCTGAAAAGAAGGTGTCGAGCAGGAGTTGCTGGTTCTGGCCGTCCTGAACCCAGGACGGATTGTTCAGCGATGCTTCTTCGTCGATCTTCTTCTCGCGGTCCGGCTCATACGGCAACTGATAGCTGTCGGCGATTTCGGCGGCGTTTTCCCTGAGCATCCATCGGAAGGGGACGCAGTCAGCCGCATAAGCGGGCAGCGAGTAACGGGTCGGCTGGAACTTGCGGTAGGCGTCGTTCCAGTCCGCGTAGGGGTGCTCCTTGGTCACGGTGCGTTCGTGTCGCGACATCAGGCCGGCTCGTTCGACGCTGCACGGCGGCAGATCCCGGTCGGGCAGGGCCTGCCAGGGTTTCCCGGCGAGGCTCATCTCCCGCAGGTCATCGCGTTTTTCCGCGATGCGGCCGAGTCGCAGGCAAGCGCCGTTCGCTAGCGGGTCGGCGCAGACCGATCCTTCCCAGCCGGTGTCATGCCACGGCACGCGAACGGAGAGATGCCTGTAAGGCAGGGTCCTGGGGATCATTCGTCCTTGCTTCCGATAATTTCGACGCGGGCAATGGCCACAATGCGGAGGTCCCCGGCGCCGGCTGCCCGGCGTTTGAGCTGAGCGAACCTTTCCAGGCGTTCGGTCGCCAGTTCTTCAATTAGTCGTTCGTCGCGAGCTACGTTAGCTTGCCAAACCGGAATGATCCGCCGGGTATCCGCATTGTCAGAGGATTCAAGGTTGGCCAGGGTACGGCGGGAACCTTCGAGCCGGTCTTGGGCCGCATGGTCGCGGTAGTCGAAGTAACCTGATTGTTTCTCTCGCTCGCGCTCAAACTGCCGGTCCGAGTCCTCTCTCGCCTGCGTCTCAAGTTCGGCAAGCCGGCCAAAGGCGGCAGTCTCGGCTTGATCCAGGGCCGCGTCAAGTTCGTCATGCGGAATATCGCTTGGCGAGAGCAGGATGTCATTGGGGAAGGACTTAGCCCGGTCCAGCAAGCTGCGGCCAAGTTCAGGGGCCAGTTCGCCGGAATCGTGAACGAACATGGGGGTAAGTTCCCTGAGTTCACGCAGCGCGGGAACGCCCATTTCATGCACGATGAGCCAGCCGGACGTGCCAGGTAGCTGGTTGCCCATATCGACCTCGAAGGCAGCGGCAGATCCTTCGTAGCCGGAACTGGTAACCCGCGACACCAATGTGTCGACCACGGGATTTCCGAGGGCGAAATACTCCACGTGCTCACTATCGGTCTTCAAGCCCGGCCGCATCGCCACGATCCGGGTTCGCTCCTTGCTCAGGTCCGGATAGTCGCTGATGAACGGTTCGTGGAAGCTGATCTCGAAGGTGCCGTCTTGCCGCCGATGCAGGTAAGTACGAACATCGGCGAGCAGTCTGCTAACGAAGAGTTCCTGATCGGCCGGGCTGATGACCGCGGCGTTCTCTGATAGCCGCGACACGAGTTCACGAGAGTAACTCTTGGAGGGTTATCCAAAACTCTCTTTGAAGAAATAGAGCCCGATTGCGGCGTGGAATGATGACTTGAAGGTCTTCAGCGGCCGGCGGTAATCGGTGAAGAGGATCCGCCAGGCCTTCAAGGTGGCGACGGCTCGCTCGACTGGCGCACGGAACGAACTCACTTGCTTGTTCCATTCGTGCTCCCATTGCAATAGGTCGCGGCATTCCGGCTTGCGGATAGGAGTGGTGATGTAACCGGTGCCGATGAATCCCTTGTCACCGAAGACCCCGCCCGCCTTTTCCAGGATCTTCTCGACTTCCGATCCCTTCAGCTTAGCCATGTCGTGCTGGTTTCCGGTCACCGGCTCGGAAACAAATGTGATGCGGCCCCGGAGATTCGTGACAATCAGCGAGCCGTGGCCTGTGGTCTTGTATTTCCCGGACCATAGCTTGCTTTCGCCGTGCCAGGACCAGCACGGCCACAGCGTGCCGTCTACCAGTGCGATCACGTCCCTGGTGGCCTCGGCTGCATCCTCTGCCGTCGGCCGGTCCCCGTCCGTGGCTTTCTCGATCAATGGCGTCAGGAGCGTGATGTACCGCGATATCGTCGACTGCGCGACGTCAAAGATATCGGCCCAGACGTCCTCGATGATATTCTGTCGCAGGTATCCGCAGGAGACGATCAGCGCCTCGCGCAAAGTCAGTTCGCGGGGGCGTCCTTCGTCTTTATCCCATGGATCTTCGAGAAGCCCGGCCACGAGGTATTCCAGCTCGCTGAGTTGCTCTTCGTCCAGTCCTGACATACGCTCGAACCGCAACGGCTTCTCCTGCTAGGAAGAGTTTGGTGTGAGAACCTCCTTTCTATCGGCCGGAGAAGCCGTTGTCTCGTATCGGCGGGGCGTGTCGGGAACTTACTTAATAATCAGGCGAGAAACCGTTATGAATTAATTAACTACCGGGTTTTGCATAACCCTCTAACTCTTGGTTTCCATGATGAAATCGCGCAGCTTCTCCGTCGCGGCCCGGGCGTCATGAAGCTTTCGCTCAAGCTGATCTTCGAACTGACGCAGAGCGCGGTCGCGTTCGGCGCCGCCAAGCCGGAGGATCTTCGCGAGGTCGCTTTCGGTATCGCCGAGAATGGGGTCGAGACCGCCGACCGTCTCCTCGAAGATATTGATGCGCCGCTCAAGGACGTCGAGGACCCGTTCCTCGACGGTATCGGCTATCCAGAAGTTGAAGACTTGGACGGTGTTTTCTTGCCCGATCCGGTCTACGCGGCCGATCCGCTGCTCGACGCGCATGGGATTCCATGGCAAGTCGTAATTCACGAGCAGGTGGCAGAACTGGAAGTTCCTGCCCTCACCGCCCGCTTCGGTGCTGAGCAGGATTGCGGGGCGGGTGGAGCTCCTGAAGCCATCCACCGACGCGTCCTTGGCGCCGGCCTTCATCTGGCCGTGGAACAGGTACACATCCCAGCCGATGGCTTCGAGTCGCTCTCGAAGGTACTCCTGCGTCTCCCGGAACTCGGTGAACAGCAGGACCTTCGTCGCCGGATCGATGTCGGCGAGGTCCCGCAGCCGATCGGTCAGCGTCTTCGCCTTAGAATCCACCGGCACTGCATCAAGCATCGTCACCAGATGCTTGAGTTCGGCGGCCTCCTCTGTATCTGCCATGGCGATATCGGCTAGCACGGCGGCTACGGACTCGTCATCGACCAGTCTGTCTTCAAGATCGCCGATCGCTGCGGCGGTTCGCATAGGCAGCGCAGGTGAGACCGCCCGGTGCTCTAGCCGCTCACGGCGGCGATCCAGCGACATTCGGAGCGCGCGGATACTGCTCGCCATCAGCTTCTGGAAGATGACCATGACGAAACCGGCGGTCTGGTCGTTGGTGCGGTCCGCCCGGGCGAAGCCCTCTCGCACGAATTGCTCGACGGCGTCTAGGGCGCGGCGCTCTTCGGGCGTTAGCTGGACGGCCCAGCGGTGGGCCCTCCTGGGCATGAACCCGCCGACGGCCTTCTTCCTGTTGCGGATAAGCACCTCGGAGAGCAGGTGCTTCGCCGACAGGTCAGTGCAGATGGCCGCGATCGCGTCCGGCCCGTCGCCTAGGCGCCGCTCGACTTCGGCTGGGTCTTGGCCGAGCCAGCGCGCGACGAGGTTCACGACCTCAACGGGATCGTCGTCCGGCAGCGGGAAACCGCTAGCCATGAGTTCGTGAACGAGCGGCTCAGCCCGGGCAGCTCGCTCCGGTGCCGCTGGAAGTGATCGACCGTGGGAAACAGTGCCGGATCGAGCAACTCGATCAGCGAGTAGAGTTCCCGCGAGTCCAGCTGCATCGGCGTAGCGGTCAGGAAGAGCGCGGCTCGCTTCGAGAACGCATCGGGTGCAACCAGATCACGGACGACCTTGTAAAGCTGGGTTTCCTCGCGCCTGTTGCCGCTGATGTTCACGCGGGCGTGGTGGGCTTCGTCGACGATTACCATGTCCCAGGAGACCTCCCTGGCCAGCTTCGCCCATTGAGGAGCAGCGACCCAGGAGCTTGACACGATCGCGCTGTCGTGGCTTTCGAAGGGGTTTTCCTCGCCGCCTCGAGCCGATCGCAGGTACCTGACGGTGTCACTGTTGATAATCGAGAAGACCTCGTTGAACTTCGTCTTGAGCTCAAACTGCCATTGCCTCAGCAGGCTCGGGGGAGCGATCACCAGGCATCGTCTGGCCGAGCCTCTGGCCCGGAGCTCTTTCAAGATCATCCCGGCCTCGATTGTCTTGCCGAGGCCGACCTCATCGCAAAGCAGAAAGCGGTGCGGGTAATTCGTGATGACCCGGTGCACGACCGATACCTGGTGCGCCTTTATGTCAACCCGAGACTGGCTCAGGCAGACAAGATCGTTCGTCATTTCCTCGATCTGGTACCGGCGAGCGGTCACTGCCAGGGCGAACTGCCGCGCGGATCCCAGACGGCCAGCTAGCAGCCTGCCACGTGGATCGTCGAGAACGTACGGACGCAGGTCAGCTTCGGCGACAACCAGCAGCCTGCCATCAAAGATGACTTCCCACCGTGGGGGAGTGCTGGTCATGTGCCGATGAATGAGACCCACCGAACCCGTGCTCAGCCTCTTAACCATGCCAGCGAGGTCAACGCGTTCAAGCGCACCCGCGCGGGCGCTGAAAATCCTGGGTTCATCTTGCCCGTCGAGACGGACAGTCAGCTTCTGGGTCTCGTAGGTCGTCACGATGCCGAGCGGCGATCCAGGCGCGGAGGGCCATCGGACGAGGGAACCGACCGGAGGAACTGGTCTGTCCATCATGGCTCACCAATGCCACGCCGCATATTCCCCCCGCTCCGCGCCGATCGAGTTCCGGCTAGACGGTCCGAGTCGGTGCTATTGGCATCGACGACCCTAATATCTGTAGAGACGACTTTAGCGCGCGGTTGCGACAATCGTGCCTCCATTGGGATCTGGTCTTGCCTTGCCGTCGGGCCAGACAGACCTGACATTGGCGCGAGTCAGGCAAAGCCTTACGAATTAAGGGCAAAACTGCCGCAAATCTTTCTAAATGGAAGAGAGGAGGTCGTTTTCCGGCTCGTTGCCAGGTCGCGGTGTGGGCTAGCTGCGTCCGGTCGGGCTCGCCTACTCGGGCGATGGCGGTCCTGATGGTGACGGCGTTTCCAGCGGGTGATTTGCATGCTGGCCCCGGGGCGGCATCGGACCTGTGCTCTCGTGAGAGTCCAGGCCTCAGGCCGATGTGCGAGGCATGCGGTGTCGCTGGTCGGACTCGCGGTCAGGTAGTCGGCGCGGATCGCGGCCTGCCGCCCGCAGTGTCATCCGATGGCTGGAGCGCGGTTGCGTCGGGCGTTCGCCGGTCGGCAGAGCGACTTGCCGGTGATGTGGCAGCGGCTGAAATCGGTTCTGTCGTCCAGCGCGGTCTTGGGCGACGTGCTGAGCATTGCTACGGAACTTGGTGCGAACGCCATCAAGCACACGGCTAGCAGCGACGGTGGCGGCTTTGCGGTCGAACTGTTCTGTAGTTCGTCGTGCGTCAGAGTGATGGTGAGCGATGCCTGGAGTCTGGGGAAGCCGCGCGTGATCGAGGATCTAGGTGCTGAGCACGGTCGTGGCCTGCTGCTGGTCCAGGGGCTGGCTGAGCGGATGGGCGTCTCAGGAGACGAGAGGGGCCGCCAGGTCTGGACCGAGATCGCCCGGGATAATCATGAGCCGATAGGCCGGACCAACAATTGACGAGTGGTCACTCGAGGTAACATGTCCGTTCAGCCATAATCCGTATATTGGCACATATCGTCGAATAGGTTCCTGTCAATGCAGCGGACATCTGCTGGTCACTGCCCGCAGAACATCAGTTAGCTCTTGGAGAAGGACCCTGAGAACTGCGCATGAGACACGTCCTGCCTCGCTGCCGACCTGGATAGCGTGTTCGAGCCTGTGACCCCGCCAGGACGGTGCATCCAGAGTCTTGCGGCTTGATATCGCGGCCCCTGCGCCCGACGACACCGCCGTGAAGATCCGAATCGGGGTGGGCCAAATCCGCGCCGACAGCTACCCCGCTATCAGGCGCGATCACCTCCAGGCGGGCCTAAGATCTGCAACGAAAGACAAGGCGATCCTGCCAGTTCAGGTGATCACACTCAGGATCACCGACCGCGCAGATATCGCTGTCGATCTTGTTCCGCGCCAGACGGCAAGCGGGTAATGCGGGTGGTGGCCGATACGCGGAGTGAGGGCGCGACCGTCACTGATATGACCGCGCGGACCTTCGAGCAGGTTCCCGCCATGAAGTCCGCTGGCTGGTGGGTGGTGCCGGACGGCAGGGCGGACGCTAGCAATTCGTAGCGTCAGCCAACCATTGCTCGCAAATTCTGAGTCTCATATGGACCGATTTCTGCAACGAGCTGGGCTGAGTGGCTATAGCGGTCCTTCGGGCTGCGTGCGATTGTTATATCGCCTCGGGAAGGGATTCGGTCATGGATATTGGTCCTATTGCGGCACTGGCTGGCAACGCGGTGGTGACTGCGATGGCGACAGATGCCTGGGAGGGCGTGCGTCACAAGGTCGCCAGCTGGTTCGGGCGCGGCAAGTCCGACCCGAGGGTGCTGCAACGCCTCGACCGGACCCATGCCGAACTCGCTGCCACCTCGCCGGGAGACCTGGAGCGGACAAGGCAGGAATTGGCCCGTGAATGGACCGGCCGGTTCAAGGACCTGGTGGCGGACCACCCCGACGCGGCGGACGAGCTGGACAGTCTGGTGACGGAGGTCCGGGCAAGCACGGCGCGGGCATCGGGCCATGCTGTCGGTGCCGGCCGGGACGTCAACGTCACCGCCCTCAGCAGTGGGGTGGCGGCGGGAGTGATCCACGGGGACGTTAGCACGGGCCCTACCAAGCCGGGCACGGTGTCCAGCTAGCCGGGTCCGGGATAATCGGCCAATTCGGGCCGGGTACCGCCGCCGCCTACGGGGGCGTGGCTGTCGGGACCTACGTCGAGGCGTCCCGAGAGGCGCATGGCCGGTTGCCGGTGTCTCTCCCACCCCGCCCACCGCTGCTGGCGGGCAGGGAGGATTTCCTGGCCGAGTTGCATGCGATGCTGATCAGCGGCGGACAACTGCGGACTGTGGTGTTGTGCGGCCTGGGCGGAGTGGGCAAGACCAGCCTGGCGGCGGAGTACGCGCACCGACACCTCGCCGAGGTGACCGTGGCGTGGCGGATCAACTGTGAGGATCCGTTTGTGGCCGCGCAGGATATGGCGGAGCTGGCCGCGCAGGTGGGTGACAGGACAGTGGCCGATCCCCGCGACCCAGTCGCCTCTGCACATGCGGTTCTGGCCGCACACCCGGCCCGCTGGCTGCTCATCTTCGACAATGCGCCCAATGAAGCGTCAATCCAGCGCTTTCTGCCCCCCGCTGGGCGTGGGCGCATTGTGATCACTAGCCAGAGCCAACTCTGGCCCGGCCGGGAAGTGCGGGACGTTCCGGTCCTCGATATGGACGTAGCGGCGGGATTCCTGGTCAACCGGACCGGCGACTCCGATTTCCGCAGTGCCGCAGTCCTGGCTGGGGAGCTAGGCGGGCTGCCGCTGGCGCTGGAACAAGCCGCTGCATACATCCAGGCCACCAGTGGCAATCTTGCTGGATACCTCACCGCATTCCGAGAGCGCCGTCTGGATCTGCTCGCTCGAGGAGAGCCAGCGGGATATGACAAGACAATCGCAACGACTTGGGGCCTGGCTTTTGCGCGGCTGGAGCGCGATAGTCCAGAAGCGGTCGGACTGTTGCGGCTGCTGGCATGCTGTGCACCCGAACCCGTACCTCTTCGTTTGTTGCTTCAGCAAACCTCCGACTCGCCTACTGGTGAATTCGGTCCGGACATAGAGCCGGTTCTGCGGCCGCTCCTCAACGATGCGCTGGCTGTTGGAGATGGGGTCGCTGCACTCCGCAGGTTCTCTCTTCTCACGCCGTCCGGACATGGGCTCGTCCTCGTGCACCGGCTTGTGCAAGCAGTCACTATCGGGCAGATGTCCGGCGATCTCACGAGGCAGTGGCAACAAGCCTCTGTCTCATTGATAGGTGCCGCCGTTCCCGCCGACAGCAGTCGACCCGGCAAGTGGCCGACCTTCGCAGTTCTCCTGCCACACGCGCGTGCAGTGCTTCCGGCAGGTTCAGACAGCATGGAGAGAATGGCGCGTTATCTCCGTTACGCGGGCGACTATCGGGCCGCGCGTCTGGTGATACAGCAGGTCGTAGATGCACGAAGCAATTCGTACGGCCACGAGCATCATTCGACCTTGAGCGCGTCAGTTGAGCTTGCGTGCACACTGGGAGCTCTAGGAGAACTCGATGTGGAATGCCAACTGCTGGAGCAGATAATTCGTCCTCTCGGATCTGTTCTGGGCGATGACCACCGCGACACGCTGAAGGCCCGCCACAGCTGGGCATTGGTACTCCGCGACAAAGGCCATCCGAAGGCAGCGGCACGTGAATTGCGGATCGTGTTCGGCCTTTACCGCAAGAGCCTCGGGGAAGATCATCCCGCAACATTGGCCACACGCCGCAATCTGGCCTCATTGCTCCAGGACCAAGGCCGGTGGGACGAGGCTGAGGCCGAGTACCGGGCTGTGCTGTCCGCCAGGCAGCGCGTGCTCGGCGACCGCCACCCTGACACGCTGAGCACCCGCCACGCGCTGGCATACGTGCTGCAGGCCCTCGGCCAGGGCCAAACGGCCGAGGCGGAATACCGTGCCATCATCCAGTTGCAGCGCGAGATTAGCGGCGACGAGCACCCTGGCACCCTGGGCATCCGGCACAACCTCGCTTCCGCGCTCCAGGACCAAGGCCGGTGGGACGAGGCTGAGGCCGAGTACCGGGCTGTGCTGTCCGCCAGGCAGCGCGTGCTCGGCGACCGCCACCCTGACACGCTGAGCACCCGCCACGCGCTGGCATACGTGCTGCAGGCCCTCGGCCAGGGCCAAACGGCCGAGGCGGAATACCGTGCCATCATCCAGTTGCAGCGCGAGATTAGCGGCGACGAGCACCCTGGCACCCTGGGCATCCGGCACAACCTCGCTTCCGCGCTCCAGGACCAAGGCCGGTGGGACGAGGCTGAGGCCGAGTACCGGGCTGTGCTGTCCGCCAGGCAGCGCGTGCTCGGCGACCGCCACCCTGACACGCTGAGCACCCGCCACGCGCTGGCATACGTGCTGCAGACCCAAGCCCGCCCTTCAATCCCAGCTGGGTGATGTTCAGGTTGTGGATCAGCTAACGGCTATCACGGTTTCAATGTCGCCCTTGGCTTATGGGCGACGTGCTCGGCCTGAACGGACGAAATTCCCGGCCTGTTGAGCAGGGGAATAGGAGCTTGAGTGTGATCACCTCCGTGGCCCCCTGTTGGTTTCGTCGCGCAAATGGGCCGTTCTAGAGTGCTACGGCCAGCGCCTGCGCCGGCTTGTGGATGATAGCGCTCTTGCCGGAGCCGTGGTCTGCGACCACGACGGAGCACTTCTGGCCGAGGATGGCTTCCACGTGCGGGCGGTGGACGTAGGTTTGTCCAGCAGTTCGTCGCCTTCCGCCTCCTCGTGCCCGAACCTGAGGTCTACGAGCCGGAACGGGGAGGTGAGGACAGCCGTGACATGATGACTTCCCGCACGGCGCCATGGAAAGCGCTGCCATACCCGCTGAGTTAAGTACGACCAGCGCGTCGGGCGCGTGGCGCATCGAGAAGACGCGTGACCTCGAAGTCCGCTATCCGAGACTTCATAGCCAGGGCCGTGATCGGCCCCGCCCGTCGGCAAGCCCGAACTGCTCAAGTAGCTCCCGAGCTTCGCCGGGTCCGCTGACGCCACTAACAGCTTCGTGCACCAACCATTCGAGCGCGTCCGCCAATGGCGAAGCTCTATCGCGAGCCGTGGCTAGCGAGGCCGAGCACTGCAGATCTCGCGCCACGACCTGCAAGTCGTCCAGGCAGCACCGGTGAGCTAGAGGCGGGTATGGTCAGTCCCGGAACCGGCGTGAAAGGTGTACCGCCAGGACCATGTATCGTACGTCGTCATGAAGCTTGGGACCGTTCTAGCGGCAGCATGCGCACGCCTATCAGCGACGCTGCGTTGCTTCTTGCGAATAGGCTCCCATCTGAGACTGACTCGTCGGAGTGATACAAGGATGGATACGGTAAATAGCTTGCGGACGTCGATGCGGGCGCATCTGTTGAATGAACTCGGCAATGATCCGAGCGGAGAACTCGGGAACATGAGCCTTGAAGAGCTGCTTCTTATCTACGGCAATTGGCGACGCCGTTTCGTATCGGAACGCCCCCGAAAGGTCCATCAATCGAATGAGATGCTCGCTAATCCCAAGTCTGGCCAACATAGAGTTGCCCTTAGCGCAATCATAGATTCAATCAAAGCTGGCGGTGATATTACACCGCATCTCAGCAGGCGCGTAATGGTGCCCTACGAACCTACTGCTCAACGGTCGGCGAAACTGCAGGGACGCCACGACCTTGATCTACTGATCGCAGACTGGGGCATTCATCACCTACATCTGTCGACCAGCGTGGATGCTGACGGATTCGTCACGCGGACAGGTGATTTGTTGTTCGCGGTTTTCACGCAAGATGATGCATACCTTGTTGATATACTTCCACACAATAGCTGGACGGATTTAAATCTATTGCACGTCGTGGCACGTAACTCGCCGAAGGCGGGAATAATCCGCGAAATTGAAGGTCTTTCCTTGCAGGCTCAGTTCAGCGATGGCGAGCGAAGGAGACTGCGCAACGCCGGAACCGTGTCTGCGATTGAAATAGACGGCAAAATTTTCGTTCCTGCCGGCCAGACAACTGCGGGAACGTCGATTCGCAACACGATCTTCGTGCACCAGGTGATTCACTCGCTTAATTGGCTCGATGAGATATCTAAAAACAAGCCAGAATGGTTGGAGGACGCTCTGCGGGACCGTGGCATTGCCGTTACGCCGCAGGATAACTGGCAACCGCTGGTTCGCGGTAGCGAGTTCGGTTTTGTGGAGCAGGAGAGGCAGATTTTCTACCCAATCGGATCGCTCATCGTGTAGGCCCTGCCCAGAAATCCCTTTATGTATAGACGAGAAGGCGGCCACCACCGATCGAAGAGGGTGCAGATCGAGACGTATTTGCGCTGGTGGAAATGCGAAATGGTCACGAACTGTCACAGTGGTGGCGAGAGTAGCGAGATGCCTTCTGGTGTCCGGGATCGAGTGGGTCAACTGACCACCGGGCGGCTCACGGTAGTGAGGTGGTGTCAGGTTCTGGGCCAGTCGGCGAACTGCCCGCGCAGGGCGGCTATGTCGTGGGCGGTGAGGCCGAGGGCGGTGAACGCGGTGTCGGGCATGTGGTCGAGTCGCTGGCCGGCTTCGGCGAAGTCGCGGTGTTCGAGTCCTGGGTCGAGCCGTCGAGCGAGGCTGATGAGCTGGGCTGGGGTGTAGCGGGTGAGCATGGCGGCGGTGTCGATGTAGTCGCGGGGTTCGATGCGGCTGGCGAGGGCGCAGATCTTGCCGCCGGCGACGTCTTCGAGATCGAGCAGTGGTCCGATGTCGGTGGTGACCGGGTCGCGGGTGCGGGTGAAGTAGGCGAGTTGGAGCATCATCTGCTGGCCGTCGGGCGCGGTGATGATCCATTCGGCTAGGCCCTGGCCCATTTCGGGGAAGATGTCGGCGAGGTCGTCGTCCTGGTCTCTGGATTCGGTGCGGTACCCGGCGGCGTTAAGGGCTGTTTCGACGGCGGCGGCGGTGTCTTCGACGCCATGCTGGTCGTCGGTGAACAGATCGACGTCGGAGGTGGCACGGCTGATCACGCCGTGAGCCAGCAGCGCGTTGCCGCCAGCGAGCGCGAACCCGTGGCCGCTGGCCGCTTGCAGGGCGATGACCGCGACCTGCTTGTGCAGGTCGGTGATGGGCATCAGGCCGCTGCGGCAGCGCGCAGTGACGGATGGCGCTCTTGCCACGCCTGCCGGATGCCTGCTGGCAGGTGAAGGTCTGGCCAGATCGCGATGAGAATGTCCTGGTTTAGGTAGCTGGTCAGGTCCTCGGGCCTTGCGGCTTCGCGCAGGACGGTCTGATACAGCCAGCGGCGCATGAACGAGTCGGAGAGGTCGAAGGCCGGGCTCGGGCCGCTCCAGTACAGCCACAGCGGCAGTTGCACGGTGCCGCTCGCCGGGCCGCGCAGATCAGCCAGGTCCGTGATCACGATGACCCGGCGCCCGGGGCGGGCCTGATACTGCGTCCGGATCGCAGCGGGCCGCACGGTACTCATAGGTACAGGGTAACCGCGCAAGACGACGCGGCCGCGGATTGTCCACGCCATTGCCGCGCTGGGGCTTGTGCACTCATGAGCTATACGGATCTGGCAGACGTGCGATGCACGCGGCACGCCGCCTGGTCAGGAAGCACCGCGAGATCCTGGTCCGATGCCTGAAGCCAGGCATCCGTCTGGCCGTCACCGTCAGCCGCGTGGTTGCAGTTCTGGTTGCAGTTCACTGCCGTTCATGCGGGTACGCCAAGGTTCATTTCCGCAGGTCAGGACCGTCCTGAACTACTGCGAACCGTCCAGAGCGGACTCATAATCCGCCGGTCGTGGGTTCGATCCCCACCCGCCCCACTCACTCATCTGCCCATGTAAAGCGCCTCTGACCTGCGGTAACTCCCAGGTCGGAGGCGCTTTGGCGTGGCTGGCTGTGTGCGGCTGTATGCGGGCTCGCGCGGCTGGATGTCCAGGCCCGGCGGTAGGTGATCGTCGGCAGCTCCCCGCCGCGTATGCCGACGAACAGGCGGCCATCTGGCCCGGTCCCGAAGTCGCGAATGTGGGCTCGCAGAATTCGGGTGAGCGGCGGGGGAGTTGGCACGGTTCGGCTGTCGCCGTCCGGTCGATGCTTTAGCTGGCGGGGCCAGTGCTGGTGTGCTGCGGCTCAGCCGGCTGGGACAGGTACCCGGCGGGAATGCCGCGGGATGGTGATCTCGAATGCGGCGAGGTTTGCCCGCGATGGCGGCAGCCATCGGAACGTTGTCCGCCATGCAGGCCGCCTTTGATAGCTGACGTTCAGGGCGACGGGAAGATATGTTCTGGTGCTTACCCAGAGGGCCCACGACGTGTGGCCATTGAGCTTGTTTGCCTGCTCGCTGAGCTTGATGACGTGCTGGCCGGCGATGGTGCCGGGATGGTTGTCCACTTGGACGTAGCGGCAGGTGAGCAAGCTGCGCACTACCGGCGTCCAGCCGCCCGGGTTCCAGGCGCCGATGGACGGGTCCAGTTGCGTGCTGTTCGAGCACCAGATGCTCCCGACCTGCCCGGTAAATGGGGCCACTTCGCGCCACCAGGTGCGGCTGGCGTAGGTCACCCAGGTCGTGGTGAACTGGCTGTGAGCGATGATGGTGCTGGTGTCGAACACCTTGGTGGCTGGCCGGGCGTAGAACGTGAAGTCGGTCTTGCCCTGGTAATAGAGCAGTACGGACACCGGGCGCGTGTAGCTTGGGTTCTGCGATCCGCCAGGAAACTGGGGCGCCCCCACCGGGCCGGTGCCGGGCGGGAGCTCGGTGCGGGCGTATTCGATCAGCGAGCCGGCTGCGACGGCCCGCAGCGCGTCGCTGATGTGTCGCACCACGTCGGCCGCGGTGACCACGAGCGGGGGTGAGTGCCGTTCCGGACGCATGCTCCCGGGCAGGACAGTCACCATGAGCGCAGCGGCCGTTATGCTCGCGCCGGCGCCGAAGGCCCGGCGACGGATCCGCTGCCTGCGCCGCCAGCGGTCATAGGCCCTGGTCGCGAGCCCGGCCGGCGCATCCACGCCCTGGGCGATCTGCGCAAGCCCAGTGCGCAGCATGTCCGCGGTATCGGCGCTCATCAGTGTCCACCTCTCACCCGATGTGCTGGCGGGCCGATGCCCGCGCATTGAGAATGGGCGCTCGACTCGGGCCATTCAGCGGCCAGTTCCCGCAGCCTGGCCAGCCCGCGCGAGGCAGCTGACTTGACGGTCCCGACCGAGCAGCCGAGCAGTTGCGCGGCTTCTGCCTCGCTGAGCTGCTCGAAGTAGCGCAGGACGAGCACCGTGCGCTGCAACGCAGGCAGCTTGGCCAGCAGCCGCAGCAGTGCGTCGCGGGTGTCCACCTCGGCCATCGTGTCGCTGGCCGCGGCACGATCGGCAGCGAGCAGCAACGGCAGCCGCAGCCGCCGGAGCCGGTCGCGGCGCCAGCCGTCGGCGGCAAGATGGTAAATGGTGCGCCGCAGGTAGCCCTCGGGATCACCCTCGATGGACGACCAGTGCTGCAGCAGCCGCACCAGCGCCTCCTGCAGCAAGTCCTCCCCGGCCGCGTGGCTGGCCATCAGCATGACAGCCGCACGGAGCAGCGAGCCGCCGCGCTCGGCCACGAAGGCCTCGAGATCCTCGGCTCCCGGTCTCGATGCCAATCGACAGCTCCCATCGATCACGTTCACCCCGGCGTCCCGACCTCGTCCGGTACCAAGTACGAACGAAAGCCAGCCAAGGTTGCCGGCGAATCGGCAGCCGCTAAGCTACCCGGGATCAAACCCCAGAAGGCCGGCCCTGACTCACGCCGCGGCAGGCCTGGTGAAGCCCGGCGAGCTTGACAACGATGTTCCAGGCAGATCTTGCTCGGGAGCGGCCGTCAGTCAGCGTGGTGAACTCGAGGTTCATGCACAGGCGACGCCAGCTCCCTGAATACGGGCCGGACGCTCCGGGATCCGGAACTTGTTCCACAACCTCACCGTCACGACCGAGAACCCGCAGGTCAACTCGATGAATCTGTCGCAAGCCCATGATCGTGACCCAAGTCGGGTCATAGATCGGACGATATCGTACTTTCGGTCCTTACCGAACCAGCGATCCTTGCCAGGCTGAAGGCAACCCTAACTCTGGCCAGGCGGTGCCGACGCTGGGGTACTCGCCACTTGGTGGCTGCCGTCATGAGCGCCGCTGAGTCCTGCCGACGGTGGCAGGCTGGGTCAGTCCATGCTGATGTGCGGGAGCATAGCCCGGAGCTGGTCGACCTCGGCGGGTGGCATCGGACCGTCCTCGCCGAACTCATCGGGGCCTGTCAGGCGGGTGAGCGACGGCATGGCGGCGGCGAACTGGAACATCGCGGCCGTGAGGCCCTCTCGCTCGACATGGAGGTGCCGCAGCGTCCGCAGGCGGCCTAGCTGCTGCAAGCCCTGCCCGGTGTATGCCCCGCCAAGGAGCGTCAGCGTCTCTAGGGCCGGCAGGCCCGCGATCACGGACAGCGCATGATCGTCAAGCCCCCAAGGGCCATCGGTTCGGCTGGCCGGGTCATCGTCGCCGGGCGACCCGCCGTTGAGATTCAGCGATTCCAGGCTCGTCAGGCCCGCGATCACGGAGGGGGCGTCATCGCCGAGGTCGTCGAGGCTGACGCCAAGCTGCCGCAGGCCCGGCGCGAGATGAGCCACCTCAGGGAAGGAGCCCGGGACGATGTCGCCAATCAACGTGAGGCTGAAGACGCTGTCCGCGGGCAGGCCGCCGATGAACTCCAGGTCCACGGCCTCCTCGCCGTGCTCGACGGAGCCGCCTCCCTCGCCGGGCCCGCCCCAGATGATCCTGGTGTTACGCACCGCGCTGTCGGGCATTCCCAGCCGCCAGGTCACCCTCTCCGGGAACCGCTCATACGGCCCAGTGCCCGCACGCCGGCCACGATGCCGACGGCGCGGGACTGCCGGCATCGACCCGGTCCCGACCGGGGCCGCCCAGTCGCCGCCTACCTGGCCGCCGACGGTGACCTCGGCCACCACGGTCACCGAGATGCTGACCGCGGTCCCGTCCGGCACCTGCACCACGCCGATGGCAAGCAGATGACCCCACCCGCCCGGCTCACGGGCGTCCTCCCACCACACCTCGCCGACCGCGATCTCAGCCGGGAACCGCAGCGCAGTCACCGGATGCCTAGTAGGGCAGCCCCGCCCCGATCCACACCGATTTCCACAAATTCTTAACCTTTCCTCTATTTTTATTCTAAGAATGACTGAACCAGTATGTCCACTCTGTACCGTTCAGGCTGAAGAGGCCTTCCCCCGAAAGCTGTACCGACGCTGGAGCACCCAAGCGGCCAGGGGGTCCTCGACGCAGGCCGGCTCGCCGTCCAGCAGGCGCAGCCCGCGCTGCTCCCGCTCGACTCGCCGCCAGTCATCGGCGACCTTGTACCGGGCAGCCCCGATCAGCCACGGGATCAACGGATCGGGTGCGCCCGGCTTGCGGACCGCGTGTATGGCGGCCGAGAACGACTCTGCCGTGAGGTTCTCAGCCAGCCCACTGTCGCCGCAGCGGGCCAGCAGGCAGCCGTAGACGCGCGGCAGCGCCTCGTCGTATGTCTGCAGCAACCCGAACGCCGGGTCGGGCCGCACCCCCGCGGGTTCCCTAGGAGGCAGCGGGCCGTGGGCCGGTGCGCTCGCAGCGCATAACCGGCCTGCCTGACCTGAGTTGCCGCCCGGCCGCACATTATAGGACGATGCTCGCCATGAGCATGGCCAGCGGCGGATGGCAATGGCGAGCTCGCCGGAGCGCGCCACGTCAGGTTCGGCGTGACGGCCGCGGCCGCTACCCGGCACGGGAGCGTACGTGCGCCTGCTGCTGATCGGGGCGCCGGGCTCCGGCAAGGGAACGCAGGCGCAGCGGCTGGCGAGCCGGTTCGGCGTAGCGCACATCTCAAGTGGCGACCTGCTGCGGCAGCACATCGAGCAGCGGACATCGATCGGGCAGCAGATCGGGACCTACGTGCAGAACGGCGATCTCGTGCCCGACCGCATCGTGCTCGACATGCTGCGCAAACCCGTCGTGGCCGCAACCCAGGCCGGTGGTTACGTGCTCGACGGGTTCCCGCGCACGGTCGAGCAGGCGAAGGCGTCCTTCGATGTGGCCCATGCGCTCGGGGTGGAGGTGCAGGCCGCGGTGCACCTCGATGTGCCGCGGGAGGAACTGGTGCGCAGGCTGCTGGCACGCGGCCGGGGCGCCGACGACACGGCCGCCGTCATCGAGCGCCGCCTGCGCGTGTACCTGGAGGCGACAGTGCCGCTGCTGCGGTACTACGCGAGCCGGGAGTGGATGTTCGCCGTCGACGGCAGCGTGCCGCCTGACCTCGTGCACGAGGACATCGTCGCGCGACTGCGCAAGCTGGCCGCCTTCGCTTCGTGGGGGAGCTGAGCATCAGCCGCCCGCCATCGCCAGCCGGTGAAACGTCCTGATATGAGCTAGCAACTGTCCAGCGTAATCGGTCTTTCGTGCCACCCATATCGAGAGCCTTATACGTCCCAGTCCCGCACGGCTTTGATCACTGGGCGGGCGCTCGCATCGCGGCATGAGCGGATATTCGGGTCGAGCCGGTGGCGCGGTTTGATATCTCCGTTAGCGCGCTAGTCCCACGACGTCCCAGTCTCGGGCGTGCCGACGGTACGTCAAGGTCAGGCCCCCGGCTTCCGCCGCGCGGACCATTCCCTCTGGCGGGTGGATGAAGGTCCGGAAGTCATTGCGGGTCACCCAGCGGTAGACGTTCTCGGTTCCGCGTCAGGTTCCTGAGGATGTCGAGGAATCGGCGCGTCACCCGGTCAGTCATTCAGGCCGAGCGCCGCGATGCATAAACATACGGCCTGCGTGCTGCTACCTGGCCGTCGCCGGGTCGGAGTGAAGCTCGGTCCTCAGGTCGTTCGGGCATGGTCGGTCAGCACCTGACTGATCTGGCGGTGGGTGTTGACGGCGACGAGAGGGCTGGTGGCCGCGTAAGACGTATAGGCGTTCAGGCCGGTGGTTAGTGCCCAGCCCCGGGCCCTGGTCCAGGTCGCGTCGTCGACCTGAAGGGCTGCCCGGAAGACCGGCCGGGTCTGCGGAGACAAGAGATTCCACGCGATCACCAGGTCGCAGGCGGGGTCGCCGGCACCAAGGCCGGCGAAGTCGATGACGGCGCTCAGATGTCCGCCGCTGACCAGCAGGTTGCCAAGGTGAAGATCGCCGTGGTACCAGACTGGGCCGCGGTCCCAGGCTGGCGCCCGGAGCGCCGCATCCCATACCGCGGTCATCGCTGGCATGTCAAAGGTGTCTTGCACTGCTGCTATTGCAGCCCGCGTCGCGTGGTCGCGTTTTGCCAGCGGCACGCCGGTGACCTCGTCGTGGGGATTCGGGGCGTCAGATTCCACCAGCAGCGCATGCTGGAGCGCGGTCAAGAACTCCGCCAGCTCGAAAGCGGTCCGGCGCGGGTCGGCGAGGCCCTCCACCGTGGCCGTTTCACCGGGCAGCCACCGCCACACTGACCAATCCCACCGATATCCGAAGGCAGGTTTGCCTGCGCCGAGCGGCACCGGGGTTGGCAGCGGCAGGCGGGGTGCCAGGCGGGGCAGCCAATAGCGCTCCTTCGCTGCCTGGCCGGCGGCCCACTCGCCGCGCGGCAGCCGGACGCTCATGTTCTCGCCGAGCCGGTAGATCACATTGTCTGACCCGGCGGGATGCAGCCGGCTCAGCGGCAGGTCCGCCCACTCCGGGAACTGTGACGCAAGGAGCCGCCTGACAAGACCAGGGCAGACGCTGTGCCCGTCCGCCTCGACTTCCTCAGCCGACACGATCGACTTCGCTCATGCGCTTCTTCCTCCGCCGGGACCAGCAATGCACTCGACCACCCACAAGGCAACGGCGTCAACCGAGTTTCCCCCACCAGCCGCCGCGAGGACTCCGTCGTGGCTCCCGCACTGCCGTCGGGCAAGATCGTCGGTCGCACCAGCACCAGTAGCAGCGGTCCTGGCGCGGGGCGTGACCTTTGCAGACCGCCGGAGGCGCTGGCTCATCGGGCTCTACCTGCGATCGCAGCATGAGTTCATCGTCTGGAAAGACGCCGATGGCTTCTCTTGCCTGCGAGTACGCAGGAAGAGTGTCGTCGGTGGCTGCGACGCATGAGGCGTGCGTTGGCGTGCCGCAGGGCCGTTGATGGCGAATAGCTTGTTGTGGTCGTTACGCGGGTCGGAGTTCGAACAGCGGGTGACGCTGAGCTTCGGCGAGGTAATCCTGCGGGGTGTCGTCGATGCGTATGCGGTATCGGCGTAGGAGGGCGACGGGCGGCCTGACGTGCGAGCCGAGCAGCCTGCGCACGAAGTTCAGCTGGCGGTATGGCTTGAGCACGCGCCGAAGAATCGCTGCCGCTTCATCGGATGGGATCTCGATGGCGTGAACCGGGCAGCTACGGCCACCAGAATAGATTATGGTCGCCTCGCCGGCCGCCCGAAGGTTCCGGGCCCAGCCCGCCGCTCCGTAGGTCGCCTGGACATACGAGTGTCCGTCGAAGTCCAGCATCGCGACCGGCGTTGCGCGCTCAATACCCGACCGGCGCCCTCGGACAATCAGGAGGATGTTCGGTGCACCCGTCGGCACCCCGGCGGGGATCATCCGGCGGGCGAGCGGGTTGACTACCCGGAAGAACCGCCGGGCAATCCGCTCGCGCAGGTCCGGCCGGGCGCTCGATGGACGATCACCGGTCATCTCCTGGCACTCCCCTCTGCGCTGGCAGCGCCTCAAGGTAGTTCCTGCTCAGCCTATGTCGGGTGGCTCGATCGAGCGGCCGCAGATGGATACCAAGGGCGGTAGCCCGGTGAAGTTCCGGACGCGTGCTCGCGGCCCAGCCCGCCCTGTCGCGCGCCTCCTGGTAGTAGTGGTGGTGGTGAGAAGCTGAGACGGCAGGCGGACAGGAAGGAGTATCAGCGGTGCATACCCGACGCGAGGCGGACGAGGCCCAGATCAAGCAGCAGGTAGCCAGGATCGCCGAGGGAATCCGGGCCAGGGATCTGGAGGGCCTGCGGCCGGTATACGCGACAGACGTCGTGTCCTTCGACGTCGAGCCGCCGCTGCAGCATGTCGGGGTCGAAGCGAAGCTGAAGAACTGGGCGAACGTCTTTGCGGTCTTCCGGGACGCGGACTACGAGGTGCGCGGCCTGAGCGTCGCAGCGGGCGATGACGTGGCGTTCGGGCATTGCTTCGGCCGCCTTCATGGCACGCTGATGAACGGGACAGCGACCAAGGGCATCTGGGTCCGGGTCACGTTCTGCTTCCGGAAGCTCGGCGGCGTTTGGCAGATCGTGCACGACCAGGCTTCGGTGCCGTTCGACGTGCTCAGCGGCCGAGGAGTAGCCGATCTCGAACCCTGATTGTTCTGAGCAGCCTGCCTGGACTCACCCGAGCGACTTCTCCTGGCTCAATCCGTACACCGAGCGCCGGGCGTTCTTGTCCGGAGGCCAGAGGCTGTTGCGCCGATCTGCTCGACGTGGTCGGACTGTTCAGCGGCTTCATCGTCGGCCTACCGACGAACGTAACCCGCGGCCTAGCCGTCGCGCCGCAGCTCCCGGGAAAGATCCAGTTGGCCAACGTCGGGTTCGGCGGGCCGCGGGAGATCTTCCGCCGGTCCGCGGTGACTACGACAAAGTGATGACCGCGTCGCCGCCTTCCGGAACGCGGGCGTTCCGATATCGTTTCTCCGCTGTTGTCCTCCAGCCTCGGACAGGCCTCCGCCTTCGCCATCGCGACTACACGCGGTAAGGCTTAGAAAGCTGCGGCTACAGGGCTGTTGCTGTGGCTACCTCGGGTTTGGCGCGTGCCTGGCCCGGAAGGCGGCTGCTTTGACCCGGCTCTGGCAAGGGGCTGAGCAGAACTGGCGGACTGCGTTGCGGGAGGAGTCCACGTAGACGCGGTCGCAGTGCGGGGCGCGGCAGACGCCGAGGCGCCCGGCCAGTTCGCTGCCGACAGCCAGGGCGAGGGCCGTTGCGCATCCCGCGCTCCAGCCGACCCCGTAGGTGTCGTCTGACCCGTGGAAGTGCACCTGCCAGGGCGAGCCCGCCATGCGGTCCAGCTGCGGCCGGGCGCCCGTTTCCCGGAGCAGCAAATTGATGGCGGCGGCCGCGTCGTCCTCGCGGCCGTGCTCCATCGATTCGAATACCGTGCGCATCGTCTGCGCCGCGCGCGCGAGGTATTCGGCGCTCTCGCGGGGCAGCGCCCCGGGCACCCCTGGGGCGCGCGAGGGCAGGGCCGATGCCGCGGCGGAGAGCAGCTCGCTGCCGCCGGGCGGGGTGTGCCGCCTGCCGCGCCGCTCGCCGGGGGTCAGCTCGTTGACGAGCGATACCGCGGCCTCGAGCAGCAGCTCAATGTGACTATCGAAAAGCACTTGACTGGTCACTCCGGGGATCGCTAGGTTGCGTGACTGACGATACATCCTTTGCTAGTCATTCTGGAGAAGTCATGGGGACCGCGCCGTCCGTGACGCCGGGGGTGGTGCCCCGGCAGGTCCGCCTGCTCATCGCGGCCCGCGCGGTCAACCAGCTCGGCGCGTTCTCGCTCGCGTTCCTCACGGTGCTGCTGTGCCGCAACTTCGGCACGAGCCTGGGCGCAGCAGGCGCGGTCTCGGCCATGTTCGGCCTGGCCACAATTCCGGGCAGGCTGCTCGGCGGGCGGCTGGCTGGCCGGCTGGGGCGGCGGCGCACGATGCTGACCGGCCTTGCCGGGTGCGCAGCGGCGCAGCTCGGCATCGCCATCGCGCCCGACCTGGCGGTGGCAGCCGGCTGCGCGGTACTGCTCGGCCTGGCTTTCGAGCTCTACGAACCGCCGAGTCAGGCAGTCATTGCCGACGCGGTAGCGCCCGGGGACCGCGCTCCGGCCTACGCGCTGCTCACCACGGCCCTGGCGGCGGGTAACACGGGAGCCGGCCTCGCCGCTGCCGCCGTCGGGCGCTCGAACCTGCGCTGGCTGTTCGCTGCCGATGCCGCGACGTGCCTGGCCTGCGCGCTGATCGTGCGGCTGGCATTGCCCGCTGATCACCGGCCCGGGTCACGGGCGCCGACAAGGCCGCGGGCGGCCGGCGGCGGCAGGCTCCCCGCCCGCGGATCGTCTCCATGGCGGGACCCGGCCCTGCTCGCGATGACGGCGGCAGGAACCGTGTTCGCCCTCATCTACATGCTGATGCTGGTATCGCTGCCGCTGTCGCTGACCGCGCATGGCCTCAACCCGGCCAGCGCAGGCCTGGTCATGGCCGTGTCGGCGGTAGCACTGGTCCTGGCCCGGCCCCTGCTGCGAACCAGGCACCTCGCGCGGATCGCCAGCCCGAAGGCGTTCGCCGCCGGCTACGCGCTGATGGGGCTCGGCCTGGCCGGATACGCAGCGGCAGGCTCGCTGCCTGCGCTCCTCGCCCCGACCGTGGCCTGGAGCCTCGGCTACCTGCTGCTGTCCGGCCGTGCCTTCGCGGTCGTCGCCGACCTGGCACCGGCCGGCGCCGCGGCCCGCTACCTCGCCGTCTACGGACTGAGCTGGGGCGTGGCGACCGTTGCGGCGCCCGTGCTCGGCACGCAGCTGATCGGATCCTTCGGGCCAGCGGCCCTGTGGGCCGCCACCTCAGCGCTCTGCCTCGCGATGGCCGCCATCCAGCCTCCGCTGCTGCGCTGGCTCTCCACGCGCCGGCACCGAACAAACGACCGCCACCAAGGACTTAGTGACTGCCCCGAACTGACGCTCACCGCCCGCCGGCAGCCCAGCGCCCACAGCAGGTGAGGCTACATCCCGCAGGACAGATAACCCAGCGTCCGGCCGACCAGCCATGCTCACCGCAGCCGCCAGCCGGCCGAACCCCGACCTTGATCAGAACGGCAGATCCGCACTCAGCCGCAGCGGCGCGATCAGGCCGAGGCCGCCCGCAGATCGAGTCCCTCGGCGTGTCGCCGTCACATGGCCCGCGGCGACCACGCAGAGTGAGCGGACTGCCGATTTCAACTTTCGCGCAGACGCGGCCGAGCGCCGATTCGGGGGCCAGGATCAGGCGGATCACCCGAGACCGGTAGTCACGCCGCCAGCCGACGACCTGCCCAAGGCCGGTCAAGCATCCGACGACAACGAAGGCTGACTAGCCCGGTCCGATTTAGCTGACCCGCCTGCCGTCCCCGGCAGGCGGGTCTTCTCCTGCGCCCCCACGACGCCAGCACCGATCCCGGCCAGATCACGCGGTGGTGGAACCGCTGCCCGGACGCAAACCTCGCGATCGCCACCGCAGGCAAATGCCGTATCGGTCGGCTGAAAGGTCCGAGGCAATGGCGGCGTGGTTTTGCCGCCAAGAGCCATGTAAGGAAGGGCGGGCCCCAGCTCGCTAGGGCCCACCCGGTCGGACTCGCGGATGCCGGTACCTACTGGACGCAGCCTCCTGCGGAGTTGCTCCACAGCGGCTGCGTGGGGAAGGAGCCACCCCCCATGCTGGTGTTCTGGAGGTTGATCCACGCGCACTTGTCGCCGATCTCCGAGCCTGAGGAGTCGTACCAGGCGTTCAGCAGCGGATCGGTGATGGTCTCTGCAAGCTCGTGACCTTCGACGATGCTCACGCCGTCCAGGAGCCCGGCCGATCCGCCGTTCACGGAGTTCTCACCGCAGCTGGCGCCCGCGTCTGTCATGTACGGGAGGTAGGTGTACGTGATGTTCCGATCGGAGCTGACCGCGCCGTGGTAGGCACACCACTGGGTGCCAAAGCCCCGCTCGGAGTGCCCGGTCGGGGTGGCGACGACGATCTCGACGTTGTCGGAGGCCCCGGTGGCGAAGTGACCCGCGGCCTTCGCGGCTTCGGACTGGATCTGGGAGTCGGTGGGATGAGCTGGGACCGAGGCGCTGTCGGACCAGGTGCCGTGCAGCAGGGTCCCGGTGTAGCCGGCACCACTGTACTGGTGCACCGTAGACAGCCAGGACGATCCGCCGACGTCGGTCAGGAAGCTGTTGACGCGCGCCTGCTCTCCGCTCGGGTCAGAGGTCCAGCCCCAGTAGACGACCCAGACGGCAGGCGCGGTTTCCACCGGCCCGCCGTGGTTGATCAGGTTGCCCCCGGCCGCCGGAGCGACGGCACGGTCGTGCGGCCTGGGCACGATGTGGGTGATGGGGTGAACCGAAGCGTGTGCTGACGGCGACGCTCCGGCGGCGGAGACGCCGGAGAAGATGAGCGCGGCGCCGGCAGCTACGGCCAGGAGGCCGCCCACCGCCCAGCGCCCGCGCGTGAGACCTAATCGCGTTAAGAGAGACTGCATGTCGTCATTCACCTTTCTCATGGCTGACCTGCCAACGGCATGTCCCTTAACCAACGTAACTAGCACCACCAGCCCTGAAAAGAGGCAGATGACGGCCTGCGGAGGGGCAGCACGCCGCACGACATCACAGCGCCCTGCTGTCGCACTAGTGCCACCAGAATCAGACGTACGGCGTGCCACGTTCACCCGATTGGCTAGAGCCCAGAGCGCGCCGAGTAGGTGAGCCGGGCGGTGCCGGACTGCCGCTTCACGGTGCACCAGGTGCTCGCCGAGGGTGCGGACGCGGTGGAGCAGCAGGCAGTGACCGGGACACACGGCGGCGGGTACCTGGGCGTCGCGCCGGCGGGGTCGCGGGTGACGATGGTGGGTATCTCGATCGGGCGCCACGAGGCCGGCCGCCTGATACCGGCCGCCGAGACAACAGCGCCTGGTACTGGTCTCGCGCCTGGCCGGGGGAGAGGTCCAGGTAGTCCGCCAGCTCGGCCACACCGCCAGATTAGCGCGGCTTTGAACGCGGAGTTTCGATCCAGGCGAATTGCGACCACTTTGGCTTCACCCGCGCGTTAATGATTGCGGTCGACGTCGCATTTCGTCTGGCAGATGCTTGTGAGGTGAACGACCGGCGGATTCCGACTCCGGACCAGTGCGATGCCACCTGGGACTGGGCGGACATGAATGCACAATTCTTTGAGCGTGACCTAGATCGATGCTGGCTCAGCAAGTCGAGGGAATGTCGTTGGAGAACTTCGAGTCGAGCGCCACCCATCCTGAGTTGTACCCGTCGACTTCGGTGTAGACCTCGCCGATGACATCCTGGCATTTCACGTCCGGGGCGCTGAACGCGAAGCCTGCGCCCTTGGGGGTATTGCGGCAGGACGTGCTCAGAGGCTCGCCGCCGTTCAGCCCGTTGAACCAGAGCGTTACGCACACGTGGGCGTACGCGCCATCATAGTTCTGGTAACTGCCAGAGCCCTTCCAGTAACCGTTCTGCAAGATCGTGAACCCGACATCAATCCGGTGCCCGGTGCCCGCGATGGCCAGGGCAGGGCTGAGCATGGTCATTACGGCAGCGGCGACAGCTACTACGATGGCTCGCGAAACCCTCGTCAACGTCATGGTTCCTCCGTTTTCAAGCACCAGGTGCCCGGTCTTCCATAACAGCACATTTATGCCACCATCACCATGGCTGGAGGTCCGCCGCCTGCTGGTCGGCTGGCCGGGCGCTCTCACCCGGTGACTGTCGCTACCTCGCCGGTTCACGCTTTCCGCACACCTGGGTCCGTGCCGCCAGGTATGTAGACATTCGCTAATCGGTAAGGGGCCGGATTCGTCCTCGACGTTGGGCCCGTACATACTCCATTGCAACGGACGCGGACCCATTGCCTCCGCACGTCGTTCAGCCCAGGCCCGCAGGGTCGGGCGGAGGGCCTGGACTGCGGGTCGGCTTGGTCCAGGTCAGTGAGTAGCGCCAGAGCAGGTGCCGCCGGTAGGTCACTCCGGGGAGGATGTCCCGGGCTAGAGCGCGGATCTGGCGGTAGGTGTGCGGCGGTGGCCACAGGATCGGTGAGGGATGGTGCCAGTAACCTCGGGCGAGCCGGTATCTGAGGTTGACCGCGACCGCGACCACGTCCAGGGGCAGGTCGCGTAGTTGGGAGCGGGCCACGCCGTTGATGACCAGGGTGCCGCCGGGGGTCAGGAGCAGTTTCATCCGGGCCAGGGCCGCTGCTGGGTCCATGTGGTGCAGCGCCGCGACGCAGCTGATCAGGCCGAAGGAGCCGGGCGGGAAGGGATGGGTGAGGAAGTCGCCGTCCAGGTACTTGATCTGCCCGGGCAGGCTCTGGCGGCGGGCCATCTCGATGCTGGCGGTGTGCTGGTCGATACCGGTCACGCGGGGAACGTGACGGGCTAGTTCACGGGCGAGCATTCCTTCCCCGCAGCCGACGTCGAGCGTGTGCTGGCAGTCGGCCGGGATGGCGGCGGTGACCAGCCGGTAGTAGTGCGTGTTGTGATTCCACCGCTGGCCGGACCGGTCCACAGCTCCTGATGCTGCCACCGGTCTCGGCAGGCGCGCACGGTTTCGCGGCCAAGGCCGCGTCGGCTGGCTCTGGCCGCGAGGTCCGGCGGTGCTCTCCACCCTGGCGGAGCCCTGGGCTAACGGGGTGCGGTTGCGCTGGTGACCACCGGGCAGACAAGCCTCCGCATTGAACAGGCTTGTATTCTAGCGAACATCTGTCTATGTTACTGAACATAGATGTTCAGATTCGGGTACGACGGTCGCTGCTCGATGCGGTGGCCGAGGTGCTCGTGGCTGATCCCGGCGCGTCGCTGGCAGAGGTCGCCGAGGCAGTCGGGATCAGTCGCACCACCCTGCACAACCACTACGCCACGAGAGTCGACCTACTGCGCGCCGTCGGGAATCGCGTGATCGACCTCTGGGAGCAGGCGATCGACAAGGTCGAGGATGGCCCCGACGGCGGCCTGCGCGCGATCACCGAGCTGCTGCTTCCGCTCTGCCCGCAGCTCGCGTTCCTGTGGCGTAACCCCAGCTTCGACAAGCTGCCCGACATAGACGAACGCTGGGCCGTGGCCGAGAGCCGCGGCCTTGAGGTACTGAAGCGGGCCCAGAAGCACGGCGTCATCGTCGCCTCTGTGCCTGAGTGGTGGCTGGTCGGGACGTTCTACTCGGTGCTGTATGTCGCCGGGGAGATGGTGACGACCGGTCGGCTCGCGCCGCGAGACGCCCCCGGCCTCGTCCTGCGCACCTATCTGAACGGCATCGGCGCTAACCCGCAACCAGGAGGAACAGATCATGAGTGAGCTCAGCGAGGCAGCCAAGTTCGCCATCGGCCTTTACCGGCAGCGCGCGGGCACGGCGTTAGCCGCGTACGTCCGCCGGGACAAGCTGGCCAGGCTGCAGCTGCGACCGGGCCGGGTCAATCCCTACTCCATCTACGCGCAGATCCGGGCGGAAGGCCCGGTCCTGCCCACCCGCACTGGCGACCTGGTCACTCCCAGCCACCGCGTCTGCAAGACGGTCCTGCGGGACCGGCGGTTCGGAACCAAGCCCCCGGACGGCTTCGAGCGCAGCAAGCAGGACACCATCGAAGCGTCCTTCCTGTCGATGAACCCGCCCGACCATACCCGGCTGCGCAAGCTCGCCCTGCCCTCGTTCAGCCCGAAGGCCGTCGCGACCTACGACCGGCCGATCAGGCAGACGGTAAGCAACCTGCTGGACAGCGCGCGCCACGCCGGCACGTTCGACCTTGTCTCTTCGTTCGCTGCCGCGCTGCCGATAGCGGTGATCACCGACCTGCTCGGCATTCCGGACGCCAGCGCGGAGGAGTTCGCCCGGCACGGCGCGCTTCTGGGCGGCGCAGCCGACGGAATCACCTCGATTGCGGCACGCCGCCGCGCTCATGGCCGGGCAGGCCAAGATCCGCGCGCTGTTCGACCGGCTCACAGAGCTTCGCCGCCGCGAGCCGGGCGAGGACATCATCAGCCGCCTGATCGCCGCCGAGGGCGACCAGATCCAGCCAGCTGAACTCGGGCCACTGTTCATGCTGCTGCTCATCGCCGGCTTCGAGACGACCGTCAACCTGATCGGAAATGGCGTGCTCGCTCTTCTGGATCACCCGCAGCAATGGCACGACCTGTGCACCGACCCAGCGGGGCTGGCACCGAAGGTCGTGGAAGAAACGCTGCGGTTCGACCCGCCAGTACAGCGCACCCTGCGGTATGCGCTGGAAGACCTCGAGCTAGACGTAACAACTGTGCGCAAGGGCCAGGTGGTGACGACTCTGCTCGGTGCTGCGAACCGGGACCCGGAGGCATACGATCACCCCGACGTCTTCAACATCCACCGTGACACGACGACCGACCACCTGGCGTTCTCCAGCGGGATCCACTACTGCGTCGGAGCCCCGCTAGCGCGGCTCGAAGCCACCATTGCCTTCCAGTTGCTGGCCGAACGGATGCCAGACCTGCGCCGGACCGGGCCGGTGCGCCGCCGCAACGGCACCACAATCCGCGGGCAGGCGCACATCCCGGTAACCGCCGGACCAGAACCGGTCCGACCAGCATCCGCCGCACGCGCCGCACGCGCCTGACAGCGGATTAACTCGGCTGCATGTTCGCTCGCCACGGGGCGGTTAACAGTACCTTGCGGAAGCGATAGGAAGGTCTCGCCTTTCAGGGGCAGGCGTTGACGATGACTATCGCCTGGATGTCGCCAGACAGTGGATGCCGACCGACCCTAAGTCCGCTACTGCCTTGTCGCAGCGGACCGCAGTAGGTGTGGTGCTTGATGACGACCAGGATGGTGGGGGGTGCCGCAGGCTGAGGTCCGACCCAAAGGATCAAGGCCGACCCCGCGAGTACTGTCGCGGCGGCTGCCAGAGCGCCCTTTTTGCCCCAGCCGAGCCAACGCATGGCCCGGCCGGTGTCCTCGGTGAACATCCTCTGCACCGAGTCGCCGGTAAGACCCTGCTCTTGCGAGATCCGGAGGCCGCCGGCCGCGTAGCTCAGCATTCCGATCGCAGCTACCGCGAACGCCGCGGCGGCACTGGTCAGGCCCTTGACGATCTGCGCCCACGGATCGCCGAGCATGTCCACGGTCCGCAGTCCGCCCGCGAAGGTCACGGTGCCGAACACGCCGAGCAGCGCGCCCATCAGGGCAGCCCACTTCGTCGCCGCGGCCCGCACCGAGTCGAGCTGGCTGCGACGCAGCTCGGTGGCCTTGGCGTCCCAGTAGTCGAACTCCTCTTCCGGGGTGACCGACATCAGTGGCCTGCCTCAGGCACCTGGGGCATAGCTAGCGAGATCTCCAGTCCCTTGCCCGCCCCGCAGCCTTTGGTGTCCTTGCGGTGCGGCGGATCGACTTCGCACAAGCACACCACTTGGGTAGTCACCCGGTCCTGGGCGGGGGCGAATTGCCCGGCCCCGATCTCCCTGGAAACCACGACGTCGAAGTCGAAATACTGCCCGAACTGGTCATGGCACCGTGGGCACTCCCCGTCGAGGCGCCATTGCTGGATGGCGAGGTGCGTCCACTTGAGGTGACCCGCGGCGATGTTGGCGTTGACCGCCTGTTCCCACCCGGGACGCTCAGCAGGGGAGGGGAACTCGTACGGTTCGGGTTTCATGGCGCTCTACCCTGCCACGATCGGGTCGCCGACGAGGACGAACGGTGCCCATCGCAAAGCCTGCGCCGTGACCGGGTCGAGATCCTCGGCGGCGGTGTCCGGACTGAGGTTGCGCCTGCCGTCCCTGCGCACCACGGCACCATTGTGGGGCGCCGTCGCGCCGCCCTGCACAGCTTGACGGGCTGAGGCCATTGCCTCGCGCGCGTCGGCCGGTCCGGCCTCCCAGGCAGGCACGAGCGCGTCGTAGAAGGCGGTCGCGTAGGCGGCCGCGGCCTGATCCTCGACCGGCCACAGGCAGCCGATGACAGCGCCAGCGCCGGCTTCGAGAGCGGCTTGCGCGGCGCTGACGGCGCCCTGCCCGTGCACCGGCCCAGACAACGCCGTCGAGCACCCGCTGAGGAAGACCAGTTCCGCGTTGAGGCCAAGCGCGAGCAGTTCATCGAAGGGAACCCACGCGGTGCCGTCGGGGGTGGCGAAGCGCAAGGCCGCCCGCCCTCCTCGGGTGCTATCGCCGCGCCCGTGCAGGGCCAGGTGGATGACGTCCAGCCGATCGCCGGCCAGCGCCGTTGCCACCGCATCGAAGGTGCAGGCAGGGCCGAGCAGCGGCTCGGTCGCCAGGGCCCTGGCGACGTCGACGCATTCCTTGCTCGCCCATCGCAGCGTGCAGTCGGAGTCCCCGGCGACGAGTGAGCGGGTGGGGCGGCCGCCACTTGCGCCGGAGAAAGAAGTGACGAGGCCAGCTGCCGGGAGCAGGCTGATCTGACGACTGGCACCCCAGGGCCGCCCGCTAGCCGGGATGAGGTGCAAGGGCAGGTTGTCTAGTGGCTGGGCCGGTACGAGCAGCACTGAGGCCCCCGGCGGCAGTTGGCTCTCGATCGCGGCGACGAACGCGGCGAGTACCGGGTCATTCAGGCAGGCCTCGACAGCGCGGGCGTCATGCTCGCGAACGTCTCCGCGGAAGGCCTGCTCCAGCCAGCGGGGCGGCGTCGGGATCGGGCCGACTGCCGCGCAACTTGAGCGGCCGACAATAAAGGCCATGATCCCGGCGGGCACGGAGGCAATGTCGACGATGACCGCATGCTCGTCGAGCGCGGCCAGGGCTCGCTGCACGGCGCCGAGATCGACCGGGCCGTCGTTGCCCACGGCCTCGATGACGCGGCGGCCCTTGTTGCCCTGCAAGGCGCACCACGCTCGGGCCGGGTCGCCGACTGCGGCTAGGAGTTGCGCCAGCCTGCTGAACGGAACGGGGTTGGCGGCGATCACGCCTGGACGCTTGCCTGGTGGCACCTGGCCGGCAAGCCTGGCTTGCGCGGCGGCCGCCGCCTCCAGGTAGCCGATGGCCCCCGGAGGATCGGCCTCCGTCAGGTATTCGCCGAGGGCACGGCAGCCGGTCACCTGGACCGGTGCCAGGCCAGGGTTCGCCGTCACGATGCCCTGCAGTTCGTCCGACAGAGCGGGGGCGATCAGGTCCCGATCCCCGGCGGGCAGCTTCAGCAGCCGGTTGGCCAGCCGGTTAGCCAGGCGGAACTGGCTGCCGGGGTCCGGGCCGAATGCTCGCGCCGCCGCGAGCGAACGTTCCCAGTGCGGCGCGGCTAGATCATGCGCATCATGGTCGGCGCAGTAGCAGGCGAGCATGTCATCGATGCCGCCGTCACCCCACAGGAAACCGGCCCGCTCCCTGCCCTGGAGCCCCAGCCCGTCAGCGATCGCGGGCAGGGCCTTCGCAATGGCCGATGCCTGCAGCAGGGGGTCGAGTGGGCCGATCGAGCTGGCCACGTCGGCACCGCGCAGGCTGAGATTCGCCATGTTGGCCAGGGCCGCCAGCACCTGCCGGGCGGCGCCGAGCTGGACGGCCATGGTGTGGCTTCGCTGGACGAACTGGATCGCATCGCCGATAGCTCCAGAATCCAGCCGGATAACGGCGCGGTTGGACGCCGCTTGCACCCGGCCGTCGGGGGCACCGGCCTGCTCGCACAAGATCTCAGCCCTGGCCAGCAGCTCATCGGCAGTCTCCCACTCTGCCCGCTGCGCAGCGTCAAGGCCGGCCTGCAGTGCCTGCTGAGCGGCGTGCATGAGCTGAGAGTGCCTGGCGTCCGCGGCGGCCTCATCGCCCAGCTCCGCCACGAGCCTGGCGTGAGCCGCCTCCGCCGCCGCCTCGGTGCGTGCCACGAAGCCCTCGGTGTAATGGCGGAGGTCGATGTTCGACCGTGCCTCGGCGACGATGCGGTAGGCGTCGGCGAATGCCTCATGCGCTTGCGGGTTCCCCATTTCGTGCAGCACAGACCAGCGGCTCAGCTGGTTGCGTGCTCGGTCGATCGGAGCGCCCGTGTCGAGCAAGAGAGCCTGAGCTTTATTCAGCGCGGCCAGCGCCGCCTGGTCCTCGCCCAGCTGGCTACAGCTGACGGCCAGGTTGTCCAGCCCGATTGCCAGGCGGGCCGGCGACGCACCCGCGTCCTCCAGCGCCTCGACGACCCAGCTCGCGGCTGCGGCGGCCGCACGGCATTCGCCGAGATTCGTCAGGACCATCGCCCGGTTGGCGACGATGGCGATCCGCCCCGCATCGGTAGGCTCGACCTCCTCGGCCTCGCTGAACGCGTCTAGGGCGTCGTCGGGACGGCCGAGATCGGCGAGCACCAATCCCAGACTGTCGAGGGCGTTGCCTGCGAGCGCGGGCGCCCGCCCGCGCGCCAGCTGGACGGCCGCCTCGAAGTTCTCGAGCGCTGAGCCGAGGTCGTTGCGGAGCCTGGCGGCGCGGCCCAGGAGCAGGAAGGCGGCCCCGTTCTCAGGGTGCGTGTTCCATCCCCCGGTCGTCGCCAGCACGACGGTCGCGGCGAGCTCAGCCTCATCGGGGTTGCCCGCGTAGAGTGCCGCTCCGCCGATCCGGAGTAGCTCGGGACGCCACCGGAGCAGGGTCCTGGCCAGCAGCGCGGCAGTGGCAACAGCCACCTCTTCGGCAGGCGAGGCACGCAGGCCCGCCTCGACGGCAGCCAGCGAAGGGTCGCGGAGCACCTGTTGCGCGCCGGCCACGATGGCGGGCCCCAGGCTGCGGGCTAGCTGACGCTCCGCGTCGGTGGCGGGGCCACCGATCACGGGCGGCGGGGCCTGCCCGGTCCTGGCTCCGTTCAGTACCGCGGCCAGCTCGGTGCGGAGGGTGTCGATGAACGACTGGTCGGGTGCGGAGGCGGAGATCATGACGCGGGCTCCAGCTCAAAATCGATCCGCTGCACCCGGTACCGGAAGGCGGTGACCTGCTCGGCCCGGAGGTTACGAGTGCCGACGCGGATCTCATCCATCAAGGCATCGAGCGCGCTGCCGTCGACGCCGCGTGGCGAGGTATCGAGCGGCGACAGGTCTTGCTGGCGGTCGGCGACGATGACTACCAGCTGCTCGCGCCACGTCCACGTCGTGTCTGAGGGCACCGAGCCCCACTCAAGACAGCGCGGTCCCGTCCGGCCGAGCAGCACGGCGCTGCACCCGGGCGTACCGTGCGCCTCAAGCCGGGTACCTGAGGCCGGAGTCAGCACGGTGACTTCGTCGTCGACGCCTACGTCGATCAGCCAGACCCAGCGCGCGCTGTGGCCCTGGTTAGCCGCCACGACGCTCACCCGGTCGCCCGTCGCCAGGCGTTCGCCGCTGTCGCGGCGCGGCCTGGGCTCTGCCCCTTCATGTGTGCGCAATTGCACGACGACATCAGCGGCGAGTGCCGCCGCGCCCTCGCCCGAGGCGAGCGATCGCATCCGATCAGCTTGAGCCCAGCGCTCCAGGCGGCTCACGACCGCAGCCACGCCTTCGGCATCATCGGGCAGGATGTCGGACAGGGCGGGTCGGCCGGATGCTGCCTCGACGGTCAGGGTGCCGGGCCGAGGGCTTCGCACAACGGCCACGCCGTGGTCGGCCACCGCCAGCATCGGAGATTGGTCTATGGCCGCGCGCAGGGCGGCCCCGCAGTCGCTGCCAGGTTCCAGCCGGACCGTGAGCGGAGCGGACCGCACCTTTGCCGGGAGGCCGTCGCAGGGCACCGGAAGGGCCGCGACCCCGTCGGCCAGCGTCAGGCGGAGCGTGGCGCGACCAGCAGCGTCGATGAGGTCCACTCTGGCCCGGCCGAGCAGTGGGGCGGTCGCCTCAGGGGTCGCTAGCCGCAGTTCATCACCTGGCTCAAGGCCGAACAGCGCGGCACCCTCTATCCAGGCTTCCGCATCACCGACGGTGACGGGATACCGGAGCGAGCTGCCTCGGGTGATGATCGAAAACGGCAGCCGCCTCGCCGGGCCCTCCACCTCGGGACGCTGCTCAGGGAACGCGGCCTGCACCCGGCGACGCAAGACATCCAGCACGGTTTGCCAGGGCACGGCCCGGTCGCCGAGCTGCTCCAGGACGTCGGAGAGCGTGTCCGTAAGCACGCCGTGGCGACCTCCCCGGTAGCTCTGGCGCTCGTAGGCCGACTGCTCGGGCTGACAGGCCACCACGCGGACGGCCATGGGGTTGGTTTCCGCCCCTTGCCGTTCTGCCGGCACCTCGTTCAGTCGAAGCAGCGCCCCGCTGACGGGGAATTCCCGGTCGATGGCCTTGACGAGGGTGCCCGGATTGCTCGCTCCATTGGCGGGTTGCACAGGCTCGGCGCCACGAGCCATATAGGCGCTGTGGCAGCAGTCGAGGATGGTGGTGACATTCGGAGTCACGTCCGTGAGCCGACCCTGAATGGCAGTAATCTCCTCGGCCAGCAAACCGCGGAAATCGCTGCTAGAACTCTCGTCCGCGTCAGTCGGTACCAGGAACTGCAAGTACGGCGACCTGCCCCGAGCTTGCTGGGCGGACCAGTCACGACGGGCAACTCGGCCACCGTGGCCCGAGTAGTACACGACTACGGCGTCGCCTGGGCGCACCCGCTCTATAAGGGTTTCAAAACCACTGAGAATCGCGTTCCTGGTTGCCTTGGCTCCCGTCAGAATGCAGGGGTCCCTAAAGCCGAACGCGGCGAGGACGTCAGCCATGAGCATGACGTCGTTTTCGCAACCCGCCAAGCCGAAGGTTTCCGCGCCGATAAGAATAGCGTGGTGTGTACGGAGCGAACCAACGTTCTGCGCAGAATTAATACGGCCATCAGCAACCACGCCATCCCCCAGATTTGGGTCAAAGCATAGTCGCGCATCCCGCCAGAAGCTAGCCTATCCTGAAGATTTATCCAATCCAAAGTCAGCTAAAAAAGGAAATCTCATTCGGGAAATCGGGTGTGAATCCGGCAATCCATCGCACGAGCCAGCCAGGGCGGCGACGACACCAGCTGGTAACGGCGCCAGCTGGTAACGGCATTGAACGGGTTAGGGCTTAAGGATGACGAACTCGCCGGTTTCGGCTGGGGTTACGAGGCCGTCGCTCAGGGGCTTAAAGGCCGTCGCTGGCAAGGTGCGGGGGGAGGAACCGGACCCGGGCCTGGTCGGCAGGGTCGAACACGACTGCGGCGGTCTCGCCGACGTCCCGGGGCGGGTCATCGCCGAACTCGGCGTCGAGCGCGAGGGCGAGTTCGGCGTCGAAAGGCTCACCGTCTTCCGGCTGGACCCGCATGCCGATCGTCCACACCACGCCGTCGTAAAGCTTGTCGCCGAAGGTCACCGACGTTATCGTCGCCCGGCCCCGGGAGCCGGTCCGGGCGAGTTCGGCGGCCTCGCGGTAGTGCTGCCCGCTGTCGATGACCCACTCCGGAACGGCGAAGGGCGCCGGCGCGGCGGTATCTGCCTTGTCTTTCCCACGATTCCAGCGCGGCATGACCGAACCGTTCCCTTCCGGTGATTCCTGTACAGCGCGTCCGAACTATAGTGCCGATAGTAGTGCCAGCCCGGCCCGCTCGTGATGCGGCATCAGCGAACGCTTCGCCATTCCAGGGACTTATTATCGTATATGGCTCACGAACGCCCGGCGTGCCGCACCTCGTAGCCCGCAGCGTGGGCTCCTAGCTGCTGCTATAGCGACAGCGCGGGGCCCACGCTGCGAGGAACTTGCGCGTTCCTCAACGTACGCTCGTGAGGCTCTGGGGGACGCTGGCCGGGATGTCCGCCGGTAATGAAAGGATGCCTTATGGAGATCATCAATCTTGGTCAGGGGGACGGGCTGCCGCCAGTGGACTGGGCCGCGGTTGCCGAGAAGCTCGACGCCGGGTCGGCGCCGGCTCCGGACGCGCTGAATTCCCGCACGACGTGGCTGTCCACCCTCAACGAGGACGGCAGCCCGCATGTGACTGCGGTCGGTGCCCTGTGGCTCGACGGCACGTTCTGGTTCCAGACGGGCGCGGGCACGCGGAAGGCCCGCAACGTCACGCGCGATCCGCGGTGCTCGATCGCGGTGTCGGTCCGCGACGCGGACGTCGTCATCGAAGGGGAGGCTGCGCGAGTGACCGAGCCGGGTGCGCTGGCGCGCATTGCGAAGGCGTGGGCGGACAACGGCTGGCCAGCCGAGCCCGACGACGGCGGGCTGGGCATCACTGCCCCGTTCAACGCCCCGTCGCAAGGACCGCCGCCGTGGAACGTGTATCGCATCGCGCCACGCTCGGCGATCGTGACCTTGTCCGCGGAGCCGGGCGGCCTGACTCGCTTCCGGTTCTGACACCGCTGACCTCGCCGCGCCCGTACCGCACCCGCTGGCGTCCAGGCGGTGACCGGCGAGCCCAGTTCGTGATCGTAATGTTCACTACGAACCCAGCACCCCAATCAGACTGAACCGCGTACGCCACCGAACAGCCAACTGAAAGGCCAGAGGCACGGGGTGTGTGGGGGGTCCCCCCACGGGCCAGCATGGTGGCGTTGGCCGGAGCGGCCGTCACCAGGCCGATCCCGCCGAGCCCGGCGGCGCTCAGGACGAACGCCGCCAGGCCCGCGAAAGGCCGCCGAGATAGCAGCCGGGCCGTTACAGCCCTGGGAAGGCGTTGCGGACTAGCATCTGGAACTCAGCCGGGAACCACTGTCCGGCCGCCACGTCGAACCCGGGGATCGACCCGGTCGAGTACGTGTTCCCGTTGCCGTCGGTGTTGGTGCCGTTCGGGTCACAGTGCGGGTCACCATGGGAGTGCGTGGATGTCGGGTAGTCTCCGTCGGACTCGCCCGGCGGCTTGATCCACACGAACGCCTCGATCGGCGACGAGGTGCCGAACGGCTCGTCGGTTGGGCGAGCGCCGATGCCAGCGTTGTTCTGGTTGCACCAGTCACCGCGGAACGGCCTGGCGTCGATCTTGTTGTCGTTGACGTAGGTGGTGGCGTCCGTGGCCTGGGTGATGGTCGTCGGATGCGTCGGGCCCCAGCCGTTGCGCGAGGTGTCGATCAGGAACCGCTTGCTGGCCGGGAACCCGGCCGACACCAGCGTGTTGTACATGGCGGTGTCGTAACTCAGCTCGTCGAACGTCGGGTTGAACTGGTAGAAGGTCACCGAGTCGATCTGCGTGCCGTTGACCTGCAGAGTCGGGTTGGTCAGCAGCGGCTCCTGGGTCGGGGTGTAGTTCGCCGTGTCGCTGATGAATCCGTCAATGCTGGCGTATCCGGCCGTGGTCGCCTTGACCACGGTGTTGTACACGGCTGGGGTGCCGCTCATGTTGTTCGGCCAGCCCAGCCAGGCCGAGTGCGCGATGTCCATGTAGTTGTACACGTTCGGGATCGCGTGCAGCTTGTTCAGCGCGTACGTGGTGCCCTGCTCGTAGAACGGCGTCGCGGTCGCGCACGCCTGCTTGCTCTGGTTAGTGACCACGTTCGGCAGCGAATCCGGCTCGATGATGGCGACCACCCGGATGTTTGAACTGGCGAACTGGTTCAGGATCGAGGCGATCGGGTCGATGTACTGCGTCTCGTACTCGGTCAGCCCCGCGGTGGTGGCCGGGATCTCGCCGTTGGAGGCCAGTGCCGCGCAGTCGCGGCCCGGCAGGTCATAGATCACGATCTCGACTAGCGACGGTGTGGAGGCGGTGCCCGCGGCGGCCGCGTTGGTTAGCTGCTGCATCAGCCCGGTGCGTCCGGTGGTGCCGCCGCCGTTGATCGCGGCCATCGTGTCGAGCCAGATAGCGGTCTGGAAGCCCGCGACCCTGCCCTCAGCGGCTGACCCGTCAGCGGTCGCCTGGGTCTGCACTTCCTTGACGTAGTCAGGGTTCAGGTAGGGCTTCGCGCCGGTAAACGGGTCCGCCACGTGCGTGCAGTTGCTGGTGCAGGCGGCCGCTTCCGTCGCCGTGAAGGTCGCGGACGTTACGCCGGCGCCGCTCGCGGTGAACGTAGCCGCGCCGGTGCCGGTGCTGTTGGCCGTGATCGTGACATTCTGGGCGGTGGCGAAGTTAGATGGCGTGAACGTTAGCGAACCTCCGCCGGTCACCGACAGGCCGTTGTTCCCTGAGGTGAACGCCGTGGTCACCGTCACATTCGAGGTCGGCGCGGACGACAGCGATATCCCTACCGAGCCGGTGCCGCCCTGAGTGATGCTCTGCGTTGCGGTACTCACGACGATGGTGGGGGTCGAGGAACCGGTCGTCTCCGTCGCGTTGAAAGTCGCGGACGTGAACCCGGTACCGCTCACGGTGAAGGTGGCCGCCCCGGTGCCGGCGGCATTGGCGGTGAGCGTGACGTTCTGCGCGGTGGCGAAGTTAGACGGCGTGAATGTTAGCGAACCGCCGCCGGTCACTGACAGGCCGTTGTTACCTGAGGTGAACGCCGTCGTCACCGTCACGTTCGAGGTGGGCGCGGACGACAGCGATACCCCGACCGTGCCAGTGCTGCCCTGCGTGATGTTCTGCGCAGTCGGGCTCACGACGATATTGCCGCCTCCGGTCGCTTGCCCGGTGCAAGCCGCACCGTTGAGCGTGAAGGCGGTGGGGGCGACGTTGGTGCCGCTGTAAGAGAACTGGGCGCCGGGAACGGCGGTGCCGCCAGTGGCCAGGCTGCCGTTATAGGCGGCGTTGGTCACGGTCACGGTCTTGCCTGACTGGGACCAGTTCCCGTTCCACCCGTTAGACAGCGCCTGGTTCCCCGAATAGGAATACGACAGCGTCCAGGCGGTGATGGGCGCACCCAGGTTCGTGATCGTGATGTTGACCACGAACCCGGCACCCCAATCCGACTGGATGGCGTACGCCACCGAGCAACCCGTCGCCGCGTTGGCGGGCGCGGACAATGCGACCGTGCCCAGCCCGGCGATGCCGATCAGCAGCGCGGCACAGGACACGATGTGCCGGCGCAGTTTGCGAAACTTCATAGAGGTGTACCTCCGAGGGCAACGGGATTCCGACAGGCCGGACGTGCGGCAATAAGCGCCGCGCGAGCACCGCTGACGCTAAATCTGGCCCCACCACCGGTCAAGCAAGCCCTTGAGCACCTCGATCTCAGGAACAGCCAGCTTGCCCGGCTGCTCACGAAAGCCCAGCAAGACCGCTGTTTTCGCAACTGGCAGCCCGCCGGGACGCCGTGCCGTCCGTCCGGCCGAACCGTGTAACTTTCATTTCGGTTCCGCATCAGCCAGGTCAACGCAGCCCGGGATCGTCGACTTGCCGGTCCCGGTCTGACCGGCCCCCGCGATTCTTTCCGCCTATGAGAATTTCATGATGACCACGGGCAGCGTCGCGCGCCAGATCGCCTGATCAGCCCGGCCGCCGAGGTCTTAGGCGCGGCCCGGCGCATGCTTGCCTCTTCCCGTTCACCCGGTTCGCGCCTATCGTCCGCAGCACTCCGGAAACTTAGGAGATCGTGGATGCCAAGACATCGGCTGCCCGTGGCAGCTGTATTCGACACGGTTCCTGGCCAAGTCCGGCGTGGATGACAATGACCCGGCGACGCTGGCCGACGTGGCCCGCTTGGCCGGCGTATCACCGGCGACGGCTTCGCGCGTCCTCACCGGCTCGGCCCGCGTGCGGCAGCCGACCATGGAAAAGGTGCAGGAGGCGATGACCCGGCTCGGGTACGTGCGGAACCGAGCCGCCCCATCGAGAGCCCGCAGTCGGCCGGGCGCGATAGCGCTGGTGTATTGCGAGGAGGCCGCCAAAACGTTCGTCGACCCGTTCTTCGCGCGCATGCTATGGAAGCTGTCTAAGACGCTGGATTCCGCCGACCAGCAGCTCATCCTGCTGACGCTGCACTCGCCTCGCGAGTACTACACCGTGTCCCGGTATCTGCAGGCGGGCCACGTGGACGGTGCCTTGTTAGTTTCCATGCACAGCAGGCGGGACTTCGATTTCGCGGGCCTCGGCATCCCGCTCGTGCTCTGCGGCAGGCCGGCCAAAGGCGAGGGAAACCTGTCTTACGTCGACGCCGACAACGTTGGCGGCGCCAGGATGGCGGTCGCCTATCTGATCGACAGCGGCCGGAAGGCGGTCGCCACCATAGCCGGGCCGAGCGATATGTCCCCAGGTATAGACCGGCTGCTCGGCTACCGCAAGGCCATGACCTCTGTGGGCGTCAGCGATCCTGGCATGATCGCGTACGGGGATTTCGGAATCGTGTCCGGCGAGCACGCGATGTACCGGCTCGTCGACCACCGTCCCAACCTGGACGCGGTGTTCGTGGCCTCCGACCTCATGGCGGCGGGCGCGCTGCGCGCGCTGCGACGGCTTGGCCGGCGGGTGCCCGACGATGTCGCCGTCATCGGCTTCGACGACTCCCCGCTGTCCCAGCACACAGATCCACGGTTGTCGACCGTCCGCCAACCGGTCGACGCCATGGCCGCCCAGATGGCGAGCGAGCTGCTCGCTATCATCGCCAACCCGGGGAGCGAGCCAATCCACATCATCCTGGACACTGAACTTATCCTCCGGGATTCCGCCTGAATGATCTTTGCGACTGGGAGGCAGCGACATGTCCGGCGCGCAGCTGTATGACACCATCGGAGCCACTTACACCGTGACGCGGCGTACCGAGCCGCGGATCGCCGCAAGAGTCTGGGCTGCGCTCGGCGATGCGCGGACGGTGTTGAATGTCGGGGCTGGCACCGGCTCCTACGAGCCCCCCGGCCGTGACGTCACCGCAGTGGAGCCGTCGGCGCTCATGCGTGCGCAGCGTCCCGCGAGCGCAGCGCCGTGCGTGGCTGCCGTCGCGGAGAGCCTTCCGTTCGAGGACCAGTCCTTTGACGCCGCGATGGCTTTTGCCACCGTTCATCACTGGCAGGACCCGATCGCGGGCCTGCGCGAGATGCGGCGCGTGGCTCGCCGGGTGGTGGTGTTCACGCACGACACCACTGACACCGAATGGCGTCGTCGGTTCTGGCTTACTCGCGACTATCTGCCGGAGGTCGCTGACCTCATCGTAGGGCGGCCGTCGCTGACCGAACTGGTCCGTGCGATCGGAGCCCGCACGGAGCCGGTGCTCGTTCCGTGGGATTGCGCCGACGGGTTCTTCGAGGCCTACTGGCGCCGACCCGAGGCGTACCTGGACGATCACGTACGTCGCGGAATATCGGTATGGGCCAGAGTCGGGCCGCAAGCCGAGCAGCGGGCAGTGCGCAGCCTTCGTGATGACCTTGTCAGCGGCCGGTGGGCCGAACGCAACCGCGACATCGTCGCTCTCGATGCGGCGGAGCTCGGCCTTCGCCTGCTCGTAACCTGATCCAGGTCGATTCTGCGGCTCGTAAAGAATATTTGGCAACCGATCACCGGCTTGGGCTTTCGGCGGGCACGATGACGACTTCCTTGGCCAACCCTTCTGATCGTCCTACGACATGATGGGGCTGGTATGGTCATCGGCTCCTCGTGTCACGGGCGTTGCCGCGCGGGGTGATGAGGCCGGTCTCGTAAGAGTAGACAACGACCTGGATTCGGTCGCGTAGGCCGAGTTTGGCCATGACGTGCCCGACGTGGGTCTTCACCGTTGCCTCAGAGATGTGCAGCAGTTCGGCGATCTCGGTGTTGGAGAGCCCGGAGCCGACTTCGGCCAGCACCTCGCGTTCCCGGGCCGTGAGCTCGGCCAGGGTCGGCGAGCCTTCCGGCGGTAGCCCGGCCAAGACGGGCAGGTGCGGCATAAAGCGGCCGATCAGGCGGCGGGTCGTGGACGGGGCCACCACCGCGTCCCCGTTGTGCACGCACCGGACGGCGTAGAGCAGTTCTTCCGGCGGAGCGGACTTCAGCAGGAACCCACTGGCACCCGCCCGCAGCGCGGCGAACGCGTACTCGTCCAGGTCGAAGGTGGTCAGGATGAGCACCCGCGGTCGTTTGGCCGCCAGACAGATCTCCCTAGTGGCGGCGACTCCGTCCAGCTCCGGCATCCGCACGTCCATCACCATGACATCGGCGGGGCGCTCCCTGGCCAGCCGCACCGCGGCCCGGCCGTCCGCGGCCTCACCGGCCACCTCGATGTCCGGCTGGCTGCTGAGAACCATGGCGAAGCCGGCGCGGACCAGATCCTGGTCGTCGACGAGCAGCACCCGGATTGTCACGCGGCGTCCCCGGCCGTCGGGCGGCTCGCGGGCGGGCCGTCCGAGGCTGGCGCCCGGGGGAGCGGCAGCCGCGCCGTCACCTGGAAGCCGCCGCCTGGGCGAGGTCCCGTCCGTGCCGTGCCGCCGTACATCGCGGCTCGCTCACGCATCCCGGCCAGGCCATGTCCCGCGTTTGGAGCACCCGACACGGCGCCGTGACCGTCGTCGGTGACGCGGACGAGCAGTTCGTCCGGGCCATACCGCAGTCTCACCTTGGCCGTCGCGTTAGGACCCGCGTGCTTGCGAACGTTGGTGAGCGCCTCCTGCACGATCCGGTACACCGCTATAGACAGCCCGCCGGTCACTGGCCGGGCCGCGCCTTCCACTGTGTGGGCGACGCGCAAGCCTGCGTCGCGGGCCTGCGTCACCAGTTGCGGTATCTCCGCCACCCCGGGGGACGGGGCGAACGCCGACACGGCCGGGCCGGCGTGCAGCACACCGAGCAGATGGCTCATCTCGGACACCGCCTGCCGCCCGGTCGCGCCGATCTCGGCGAGGGCCTGCCTGGACTTTTCCGGCGCGACGTCAAAGACGTACCTGCCGCCGTCGGCCTGCGCCACCATGACGCTGAGGTTGTGCGCGATCACGTCGTGCAGTTCCCGCGCGATCCTGGCGCGCTCGTCCGCCGCGGCGGCGCGGGCGCGGGCGTCCCGCTCTGCCTCGGCACGGACGGCGCGCTCTTTGAGCGCGGCGAGGTACACCCGGCGGCGAGCCATCGACTCGCCCAGCACCCAGACGCTCACTGGCGCCAGCACATAAAACAGGCCGGTGAACAGTACGAACTGCAGCAGGTACTGGCCACGTTCGGGTCCCGGGCTCCACCGCGCGACCGCTAACGCGAACAGCGCTGCGCACGCGGCCAGCCCCGGCAGAGAGACGCGCCGGGGTCGGCGGTCCGCGACCGTGTACAGGAGCACAAGGATGCCAGCGTCAGCGAACGTGGGCTGAAGCGGGCTGCCGGGGTTCGCCGGGGCGATACTGACAATCACCTGCGCAGTGCTGACCGCCAGCGCGGCGGCATAGGCGGCCACCGGGAAGCTGCGGCGCGCCGCTACGGCGATGGCGAGCGCGAGGGTGGCCGGCAGCACGGCCGGGTTGCCGACGAAGACGTTGGCGCTGCCGGCCACAAGGGCCATCGCCAGTCCTACGTCTCCGAGCCAGCGGCGCCGACGCAGCCAGGTGCGGGCCAGTTCCACGGACCTAGGGTAATCGAGAGGGCTGTCACGCATCGCGGCGAAAGAACGACCACGCGCCGACCGCGAGCAGGACAGCCGCGTAGCCGCAGAACAGAGTGAACTCGCCCCAGGCGGAGAACAAGTGGGACGCCGCAACCGCAGACGGCGGCGCCGAACTGTCGATGGGGTAAAGTGCCGCACCGCCGGGAAGCCACCGGACGATGTCGTTGAACCATCTCGTCGGCAGCGCCGTGTCGAGCGCTGGGAGCAGGAATATCACCCCGAGGATCGCCGTGATCGCCCCTGCGGTGTGCCGGATAAGCGCGCCGGCGCCGTAGGCAAGCAGCCCGAATACGGTGACGACCGCCGCCGACAGCAGCACCGCGCGCAGTACGTCCGGCTTGGCCAGCGTGGTGTCGATGTGCTTGCCGGCCAGGATGGCCTGCCCGGTGAAAAAGGCGGCGAAGCTGGCGACTAGGGAGACCGCGAATGAGGCCGCCGCGAACACCAGCGTCTTCGCCGCGTACAGCACGCGGCGGCGCGGCATCACCGCCAGCGAGGTGCGGATCATCCCAGTCGAGTACTCCGAGGTCATCACCAGCGCCCCGAGAACCACGATGATCACCTCGCCCAGCGCCACCTGTCCCATCAGGCTCGATTTCGCCGCGTTGAAATCCGCGTGTGTCCCCGCGGACTGATGCGACCACTGCGCGACGGTGCCCGTGCAATCCACGATCGCCCAAGCCACGCTCGCCACCACCTGGGCGAGCAGCGTCCAGTAGGTGGAGCGGACTGAGCGGATCTTGGTGAGTTCCGAGCGCAGCGTTGCCGGGAGCCCGGGTCGGCGGGTTACGGGCGGGACGGCCCGAGCGCGGGCCGCCGGGCTCACGGTTGCTGTCGTCGTTCCCATTGGCTAACCCTTCGCCTCGAATTCGATGCTGCCCGCAGTCAGTTCCATGAACGCCTCCTCCAGGGACACCCTGGCCGGAGCGAGGTGATGTAGCACGATGCCGTTAGCGAGTGCGAGTTCGCCGACCTGTTCCGGGCCGAGCCCGCGCACGGTGAACTCGCCGTCCCCCCGGTTCAGTGCCCCGCCGGACGCGGTCACCGCGACGGCCAGTTCCTCCGCGTCGGGCGTCTTCACTACCGTTGCCCGCGCGGAGCCTGTGAAGGCGGCCATCGGGCAGTCGGCGATCAATTTCCCGCGGCCGATCACCACTAGATGGTCCGCGGTGTTCTCCATTTCCGACATCAGGTGGCTGGAGACGAAGACCGTCCGACCTTCGGCCGCCAGAGACCGCATCAGCAGCCGAATCCAGCGGATTCCCTTCGGGTCTAGGCCGTTGACTGGCTCGTCGAACATGAGGATCTCCGGGTCGCCCAACAGGGCCGCGGCGATGCCCAGCCGCTGGCTCATGCCGAGCGAGAACTCCTTGGACCGCTTTCCCGCCACGTCCGCCAGCCCGACGATGCCGAGGACCTCATCCACCCGGCGGCGTGGGATGGCGTTGGTCTGCGCCAGGCACAGCAGGTGGCTGTAGGCGCTACGCCCGCTGTGCACGGCCTTCGCGTCTAGCAGTGCGCCCACCTCGCGCATCGCGCTGAACACCTCGCTGAACGGTTTGCCGTTGACGATGACCTTGCCGGCCGTCGGCCGGTCTAGGCCGAGGATCATCCGCATGGTCGTGGTCTTGCCCGCCCCGTTGGGACCCAGGAAGCCGGTGACCATCCCGGGCCGAATGGTAAAGGACAGGCCATCCACTGCGGTCTTGTCGCCGTATCGCTTAGACAGGCCCTTGGCCTCGATCATTGCTTTCCCATTTCCGGCCGCCCCTTGTGTCCCGTCCAGGTAACCCCCGGGCCGCCATTGCGCGCATCGGCGGAGACGGCGATCTTTCGCTGCGACCAGGGTCGGAGAGGCTCATCCCTGGGGATGAGCCGTTCCCGGGATTAGCTGGTCCTGGGTCCAAGTCGACGGCCACCCTGGCAGTCGGCGACGTCGGTCAGTGCTGCCGGTACGGCCGAATATGAAGAAAGATCAACAGCTTCTGCCGCAGCCGGTTCCACTGTGCGTAGTCGCAGCAGCGGGGAGCGGATGAACCAGAACATGCTGAACGGAATCAGCGCGGCGGCGACGATCAGCGTCGCGCGGAGCCCGATTGTCGTCCCGAGCAGGCCGGCGACCAGCCCGGCGACCGGCGCCAGCGCGCCGATGGCGAAGATGTAGCTGGCTCGCACCCGGCCCTGCAGATGGCGGGGCACGGTCAACTGCACTAGCGTGGTTTCGGCTACGTTGACACCGATGACCTTTCGCAGGAATGCGACGCTAAGACCGTCAGCAGGCGTTCGCTCAGTATTGCCGGTGAAAGCAGATGGCATGATTCACTCCGTGCGCCTGCTACGGACGACGTCGAGGTTCTCATGACACGGACGCCAGTGCCCCCGGTGCTCGTCACCGGGGCGACCGGCCGGGTTGGGCGCGTCGTAGTTGACCTGCTAATAGAGGCGGGCGTGCCGGTCCGCGCCCTGTCTCGTCGCTCCGCGGCGGCGGCGGCGCTGCCAGCGAACGTCGAAGTCGTCACCGGCGACCTCACCGTGCCCGAATCACTCGACGCAGGACTGCGGGGTGTCAGTACCGTCTTCCTCGTCTGGGTCGCCCCGGCGGCGACTGCTCCGGCAGTTGTTGAGCGTCTGGCCGCCTACGCGCGGCGTGTCGTCTTTCTCTCATCACCGCACCAGACCCCGCACCCTTTCTTCCAGCAACCGAATCCGATGGCGGTGCTCCACGCCGATATTGAGCGACTCATCGTGGCCGCCGGACTCGAGCCGACGATCATCCGGCCGGGGATGTTCGCGTCGAATGCCCTGTTCTGGTGGGCGCCCGCGATTCGTGCCGGCAATGTCGTCCGGTGGCCTTACGGCGCGGCGGAGACGGCACCGGTCGATGACCGTGACGTGGCAGCCGTCGCGGCGCGGACCCTGTACCAGGACGGGCATGCTGGAGGCGACTACGTCCTGACCGGCCCGGAGTCACTGAGCCAGGCAGAACAGGTGAGGATCATCGGCGACGTCCTGGGGCGCCGGATCACCTTTGAGGAGCTGTCACCGGACGAGTTCCGAAGCCAGACGGAGGGGAGCTGGCCCCGCCCGGCCGTGGACATGCTGCTCGCCGCCTGGGGCGCAACGACCGGGAAGCCGGCGATCGTCACCTCAACGGTCTCCGGCATTCTCGGATCGGCGCCGCGATCGTTTCGCCAGTGGGTCACCGATCACGCCACCGCCTTTATGGAAGGTCCGGGGGTCACATCTGGCGCCGACGTCAGGTCACGCGGACGCTGACTTCGTGGATGAAGTTCCCGCCGTAACCCAGTCGGTTCCATTCCGGCTGAACCGGCTGGGTACGGCCGGCGACGTCGGTCGCGCGGGCGCGGATGGTCAGCTCGCCAGGACTGGCCGACCGCACTGGCAATTCCCAGCGCTGCCAGCTGTGCTGGCCGGGGGTGCCGGCCAGCCGGGCGGGCTGCCACCGATCGTCGGCGAGGTCCACCATGACCCGGGTGACCGGACCCGCGCCCGACCAGGCGATGCCGCGGATCGTGAAGGTGCCCGGCGACAGCTGGCTGCCGTCCGCCGGTTCGGTGATCAGCGCGCGGACGCCCGGCTCAGCGACGGGCTGGCGCACCACCGCGCCGCCGCGCGGCCACTCGAACATGTAGTGCTCGGCCTGAAAGAAACCCTCGAAGGGCTGGCCGGTGACCGTGATGCTGGTGAGCCACTTGACGGACGCCACCGCATACTTGCCGGGGACGACCAGTCGAACCGGATAGCCATGCCGGACCGGCAGCGGCTCGTCGTTCATGGCGTAGGCAAGCAGCGCACCGGAATACTTCGCGTCGGCAACGCTCAGACTCCGCTCGAATGCGACGATCTCCGGCGAGCCGCTCAAAGTACCCCGATCGGCGCCTTCGAATACCACCTCGACGGCCCCGCGCTGGATACCGGCGGCGGCGAGCACGTCGGCCAGCCGCACGCCGGTCCACCGGGCGTTCCCGGCGGCGCCAAGCCCCCACTCCTCGCCACCGGTAGCTGGCCTGTACAGGCCGCGGCCGTTGCCTGCGCACTCGAGGACGGCCACCATCGAATCCGTGCCGAATCGCCGCAGCTCGTCCAAGCCCAAACTCATCGGGTGCCCCACCAGCCCGCCGACCTCCAGCCGCCAGCCGCTCGGATCAAGCTCAGGTATCGCGAAGTGATTGCGGCGAAAGAACCGGTTCGTGGGCGTGAGCTCCCCGTCAAGGAGCTCAAGCGGAACCTCGCAGTTCAAAGGTTCCTTAGTGCGTCCTACCAGGCCGGCCAGGAGAGCTTCCCGCCAGTCACGCGCAGGATCGGTCGTGCGGATAAATCCGGCTTTGCTAGCCACCATCTGGTCCACCCCGCCCGCGATCGCCCGCGCAGCCCCTTATTTCGGCTACCGGCCCAGGCCATACCCCAAAGTTGGACTGAAGTCCTAGCCAAGTCAGTTCTCGGTTGGGCCGTCTCGCAGCGGGGTAATCCGGGGGCGTCGGAGGGCCCAACGGTGGAGTGCTACCCGAGTCGGCCACCCAGGCCGCCTGGGTGACCATCGCGTGGATGGCGGGCTGGACGATTCTCAGCGCGTGGCGAATGATGACCAGAGACGTCTGAAAGTTGCCCTGACTTCCTGTACCTCGCGGGCCGTCCTCGGATTCCCATTGGTCCAAGGCTGCCGGTCGTTTCGGTGGGTTAGGGCTAGGGCGCGCCGAGGAATGGGAAGTCGCTCAGCAGGTTGCCGTGCGGCTTGAGGCCGGTCGGGGGAACCTTGCCGTGCGTCAGCCAGGCGAAGCGCATGCTGTAGACATCGTCGGTGAGGACGCGGCCGTTGGGGTAACTGGCGGGCTTGGTCCGGTCGTAATGGAGGATGTCGGGCAGCACCGTCAGGGCCGCCGTCCTGGCCTCGTCGGGTGGGTAGCCGCTGCTTTCCAGCAGCTTGGACCACGGCCCTAGGTAGTTCGTCACGTCGTCGGCGGGCTGGCGGGAGTTGTACCGGTTCTTCTCGCCGTCGGGGTTGATGAACGGGTTGATCGTCGGGTTCCCGCCGCGGTCCATCGGCACGAGCGTGCCGTCGCGGCGCAGGCTGATCGTGGCCCAGACTCCGATCGCCGAGCCCGCGCCGAGCATGTCGCTGGGTACCTCAAGCGCTATGGAGTCCACCTTGTTGTCGGCGAAGTCGTCGTGACCAGTCCACTGGAATCCGTGCAGGGCACCCTCAACGTCAGCGAAGAACGGGTCGCTGCGCAGCGCCGCGGACAGCCGGATCGGGCCGGCCTGGACGGGCTGGGCCACGCCGTCGAAACTGACCGGGAGTGACGCGGTGAGTTGTTCGCCCGCTGGCTCGGGCTGCCGGGCCTGGCTGCCGGTCACGTACTTGGCGGTCCCGGTCTGCCCGCCGTTCTCGAAGTCGGAGAAGGTGAAGGTGAACGCGACGTCGGCTTGCGTGTCTCCGTCGTTGTCTACGTTGATCCGGTAGACCGCGTCGGGATGGAATTCCGGGCCAGTCGTGGGCGCCGGTATGGGCGGCGGAGCGCTCGTCGGGTTGGAGTCGATGATCAGCACAGTCTTGCCGGGGTCATCGGGTGACTGGAACACGAACACGTCGGTCAAGTCCAGGCGCCGGTCGTCGCCGGGAAACTTGAGATTGTCAGCGCTGAAGTGGTTAGACATTCCTGCTCCCTGGGTTCTCTGGCTTCTTGGGTTTCTGCCCTGGCCTGCCCATAGGCCCTGAACAGGGGGGCGGCGATGGGATCCGGCCGGTCAAGCGGCCGGGCGTCACCATGAACTTCTGCATGGCGGTGTTGACGTGATCGAGTGGGTCCAGGCAATACGCGGGCCGCCGCAGCGGTTTGTTCTGGCCCGGTGTGTCCTGGCCCTGCGGTTCGAGTCGCCCCAGGTGGTGCACTGCTCAGCCTGCCGGTGCGTGCTACCGACGCTACGCCACGCCTGCTAGAGAGGAAACGCAGGGGCGACTAGACGCGAAGCCGCAGCCTGCCGCTGCCCGCCCGGTGGTCATGAACGAAATCGGGCGTGGTCAGGGTCAACGCCGGGTCTGGTCGACCGGGCGAACGCGCCTCGTGTCAGGCGAGCGGGCCGTCTGCCGGGCGCAGGCGATGATCGCGGAAGGCTGTCGCCTTTGCGTGCGTCTTCGCGTTTCGCCAAATCCCGCCAGCGGGTGAGGATGCAGTCCCGCGACGGATCCGGCATTCATCATGTCCGCGACCTCGGTCCTTGCGATGGATTCGGGTATTCATCGCGTCCGCGCCCTCAACCCGTGCGATGGATTCGGGCATTCAGCTGGGAAATCGGGTATGAATTCGGGGATCCATCGCGCCAGCAGGCGGCCGGGCCGCGATGGATCCGGGGATTCATCGGGCCTGCGGGGCCTTCGTCCGGTGCCGGGCCGCGAATCCTGGGTGATCGTGCTGGCGGCTTCATGGTCATGGAGGATTGGCGGGAGGGGTGAGCTGGATGCGCGGATCGACCCCTGAAAACGAGGGTGAATTCGCGTTTCCACCTCATGCCTGGGCATGCCTGGGCTGGCCGGTGAGGTGAATTAGCGGATCCACCGTTCTATTCACCGTGGTCGACCCGTTAATCAAGGTCCAGGCGCATCACGACGCGGCGCGTGGTCGGGTGAGCGACCTCGCGGAACCCGGCCGCTACGAACGTGTTGCGGGATCCGACGTTCATCTCGCCCCATGACACGATCTGCCCCGGCCTGGGAACCATCGGGTACCCCTCGACCGCCTTCGCGCCACGCCCCCGCGCGTACTCGACAGCCGCCGCTGCCAGCGGCCGGGTCAGGCCCAGCCCGCGGTAACCAGGCCTGATCGCAAAGCAGACAATCGCCCAGACATCCGGATCGTTCGGGTCCTGCGCCCGGCCGGCCCACGGCACCGACGACCCACGCAGCCGCCGGTAATTCGCCCGCGGCTCGACCGCGACCCAGCCAACCGGCTCACCGTCCAGGTAAGCGATCATGCCGCTGGTGCTGCCCGCGCCCGGGTGGCCGCAATCGGTCTCCTCGCGCAGCCGCTGCGCGCGCTCCTCGACCGGCATGGCGTACCAGTCGCGGTCACCCAGCTTGATCCGCTGGCACTGGCATTTCGCCGCGGTTCCGCGGCCGAATACCGACTGCAGATCCTCCCAGGTCGCCTCGTTCGCGGGGATCACGGACACATCGCTGTCCAGCATGTCTCGTGCCTAGCACAGCCACTAATTCCCCGCACTAGGAAGTCATGAGGCGACCTAGCGCGGCGCGGCAGGCATCCTCGAAAGACGGCTGCCCGCTCTGGTGTGCCTTGACAACGAGCCAGACGGCCAGCACCGCGGAGCAGCCGCGCAGTGCCGCGCTGCCGGTGTCATCGAGCTGATGGCCGTAGCCGTCCATGAAAGCCGCGCGCAGGTCCGGTCTTCCGTGCCACACGCCTAGGTGCAGGCGGGCTAGATCGGCCTGCGGTGCGTTAAGCCGCGCCCACTCGAAGTCGATCACGCGCACTGTGCCGTCGGCGGCCAGCCAGTTCCGCGGGGTGTAGTCGCCGTGGCATGGCACCAGGTTCGCGGTGCCGATCGTCGTGAGCGCGGCGGCTTCGGAGCGGGCGAAGCTGAGCTCGCGGCGGGAGAGCAGTCCAGCGGCCTGCGGTTCGAGCTGGGCGAGCTCGGCGGTCTTGACGGCGCCGAGGTCGGGACAGGGCAGCGGAGGCTGAGCGTCGTGGAGCAGCCGCAGCGCCGCGCCGGCGTCGCGGTGCACTGCCAATTCGGCGGCGTCCAGGATGCTGCCTGGCCTGGGCCTGGCTGGCGCTGGCCATGGCACGGGTTCGCCCGGAACGACGGAAATCATGATGGCGCCCAGCTCGTCATCGCGCGAGCGCAACTGCGGCGCGCGCTCGCCCAGCGCACCTGTCCAGCGTCGGTAGGCGCCCAGCTCAGCCTGGTAGCGGTCCCGATCCCGATGTTGCTTGAGTATCCAATCGGCCCCGCGCTGATCGCGCAGCCGGAGGACCCTGGACATGCGGTGCTTCCAGGAACAGTCCTCGATCACTTCGTACTGGCCGAGGACCTGGCTAGTCCAGGTGAGCAATGCCTCTGGCATGGCCGTCCTAATGGATAGCGGCGAGCAGTTCCGGGCCGGCGTCGCGGAGTTCAGCGATCGATCGGACGCCCAGCAGCTGCATAGTGCGCTTGAGTTGTTCGGCTAGGATCTCGAGCGCCTTATTCACCCCTGCTTCGCCGCCGGCCATCAGTCCGTACAGATAGGCGCGCCCGATGGCGCAGGCGTCCGCGCCGAGTGCAAGGGCCACCGCGATATCGGAGCCGTGCCTGATCCCCGAGTCGACTAGCACGGTCACATCCGGACCGACCGTCTCGCGTACGGCGGCGATCGTGGTGACCGGTGGCACAGTTCGGTCGAGCTGGCGTCCGCCGTGGTTGGAAAGCTGCACGCCGTCGGCGCCGGCCGCTACGGCCCGCGACGCGTCGGCTGGTCGCAGCGGCCCCTTGATCACCAGCCGACCCGGCCAGCGAGCCCGAAGATCGGCGATGTCATCCCAGGTGATGGCCGGGTTAAACAGCTGGCCGGTGTTTTCGATGGTGACCTTGTCTTGCCCGGCGAAGTTGGCGAAGTCGATGGCCGGGTTGCGCAGCATCCGGATCCAGTAGCCTGGCTTGCCCGCGATGCTGGCCAGCGTCCGGGCGGTGAGTTCGGGCGGGATGACCAGCCCGTTGCGTCGGTCCCTGGTCCGGTGGCCGGTCACGAAGCAGTCAACGGTCACTACCAGCACGCGATACTTGGCGGCTGCGGCGCGGTCGACCAGTTCTTTGGTCAGCCCGCTGTCGCGCAGGATGTACAGCTGGAACCACAGGTCGGTCTGAGCGGCCTCGGCGACCGCCTCGATGGTTGTGGTCGACATCGTGGACAGCGTGTAGGGGAGCCCGTGCCGCTGCGCCGCGCGGGCCGCCGCGATCTCGCCGCCCGGGTGCATCATCCGGGTGTACCCGGTCGGAGCCAGCGCCAGTGGCTGGGGCACGGCCGAGCCGAGGATGACCGTTGAGGTGTCCGGTTCTGACACGTCCACAAGCGTCCGGGGCTGGAATCCGAACTGCCGGAAGGCCTTGGTGTTAGCCCGTAGCGACAGTTCCTCGTCCGCGCCGCCGTCCACGTAGTCGAAGACCGGTCGCGGGATCAGCTGGCGCCCTGCGGCCCTCAGGTCAGCGATGTCGTGGCAGGCACAAAGCCGCCGACGCGTCGCGTCGAGGTCGACCGGCTTGACCCGGATCAGCTCGCGTATCTCCGAAGGCCTCATGTCACGGACGATACGCGGCTACTCGGCTGCCGTCCCGATCGAGAAACGACTAGACAAGCGCGGAGCCGATGGATCTGGTGAGGGCGTCGAGGATGACGCTGAGCCCGATCTCGAACTCGTTGCCGAAGTCGTAGCCGGGTTGCAGGATGTGCTCGGTTGCCATCTCGGCAAGGTGCGGGTAATCGCCGCCGATCTGCTCCCTGATCGTTTCGGCGGCCTCGGTGACCGTCTCGGGGTTGAAGGGCAGGGCCGCTTCCTGCAGCGCGAATCCGTAGGTGTAGCTGTCGAGCAGGGCGTAGGCGTGGGCAGTCATGGCGACCGAGAAGCCGGCCGCGCGCAAGGTGGCGAGCGTGGCGTCGTGGTGGCGCAGCGTCGCGGGACCTGGATTAGCCCGCGATTCCATGAGCCCGATGGCCCAGGGGTGCCGCCGCAGGGCCCGGCGGGCCGAGACCGCCCGCTGGCGCAACTGAGACGTCCAGTCGCCGCCGGGCACGGGCAGGTCGATCTCGCCGAAGACCAGATCGACGATGCCATTGAGGATCTCGTCTTTGCCGGCGACGTAGTGGTAGAGCGACATCGGCTTGACGCCGAGCTCGCTGGCGAGCGAGCGCATCGTGAGCGCCCCGATCCCGGCAGCGTCGGCGACTGCGACGGCGCCGCGCAGTATCAGCTCCCGGCTGAGCGGAGAACGTTTCCTGAGGCTCCCGCTTTCTGGCTTGGGCATGTCGCTCCTTGGGGCCATAGCGCTTTCGTACTTAGTACTGTAACGTGTCGTACCAAGTGTCGTACTAAGTATGGTTGGAGTCGGCCGTGCTTTAGCGGTCTGAGAGGAAGCGGTTCATGACACCTGAACGGGAGCACGTAGCTAGTCAGGCTGGGCCGGCTATCCCGGTGACGGCAGGGAGCATGATGCGGGCGATTGTGCAGGAGGGGTATGGTTCCGCCGATGTCCTGCACCTTGCGCGGATCGCCTCGCCCGAGGCTGGCGGTGGCGAAGTGCTCCTGCAAGTGCGCGCGGCGGGTCTGGACCGGGGCCAGTGGCATCTGATGACGGGCCAGCCGAACCTGGTGCGCCTGGTCGCCGGCATTCGCGGGCCGCGGAACCCGGTGCCCGGGCTTGACGTGGCTGGCACGGTCGTGGCGGCTGGCCCGGGAGCGACCCGGTTCTCGGTAGGTGATGAGGTATTCGGCTTTGGCCGGGGCACCTTCGCCGAGTACGCGGTGGCCAGCGAAGGCAAGCTTGCCCGAAAGCCAGTCAACCTTAGCTTCGAGCAGGCCGCGGTGGTTCCGGTGTCCGCGGTCACTGCCCTGCTGGCCCTGACGGACGTCGGCCACGTCCGGCAAGGGCAGAACGTGCTGATCACTGGCGCGTCTGGCGGCGTCGGCAGTTACGCCGTGCAGCTAGCCAGGGCGTTCGGTGCGGAAGTAACCGGCGTGTGCAGCTCCGCGAAGACCGACTTGGTGCGCTCCCTGGGCGCCGCCCATGTCATTGACTACACCCGAGATGACTTTGCCGCCGGCCAGGTTCGCTACGACCTGATCATCGACGTCGCAGGAAGCCCCGCCCCGTCCCGGCTGCGCCGCGCGCTCACCCCGGCCGGGACGGCTGTTATCGTCGGCGGCGAGGAGGGCGGCAACTGGACCGGCATTGGCCGTCAGGTCCAGGCATTGGCCCTGTCACCGTTCCTTCGCCAGCGGCTGACCATGCTCACACCCAAGCAGCGCTCGGCCGACCTCGAACGGCTCACCGCGCTCTTGCAGGCAGGCACGGTGACGCCGAGCATCGGCGCGACCTACCCGCTTGACCAGGTTCCCGACGCCATGCGCCACCTCGAATCCGGCCAGGCACGCGGGAAGATCGCCATCACCATCTGCCCTTAACGCCTGTAACGCCGATCCCGCTAATTTCGCTGATGCAATTCGCGGGATCGGCGTGTCTCGGGCATTACTGCCACCATCGCGATCATTGCCCGCTATCGTGCGAATAGGTTCGTCGCACGCATGGAGGTCGAGATGACAACCAGAACAACTATTGCACTTGAGGACGATCTGGATGGCGGCCCAGCCGACCAGACCCTGCAGTTCGGCTTCGGGACCGTTGAGTACGAAATCGACCTGAACACCACGAACGCCAGCCTCTTCCGCACCCAGATGGCACCATTTCTCGAGCATGCCAGGAAGGCAAGCCGGGGGCAGCGTCGGCCCGCGCGCTCCTCGCGGCGGCCGAACAGTGCTGGCATCCGCGCCTGGGCAAGGGAACATGGCATCCACGTCAGCGAACGCGGCCGTATCCCTGCGAGCGTCATCCAAAGTTACGACGCTGCGACGGCGGACCGCTAACACAACGCAATCCGCGCGTGAGCGGTCCAGCTATACAGGTATATGCCACATAAGAACACGACGATCCGAGCTTTTAGCTTACGGGATGCCGCCGCTATCGCAGGCCATCTTCCTGGTTGGCGAGGAAGGTATCGGCAAGAGCAGGTTGGCTGCCGAGGCAATGCGACTGGCTCGCGCCGACGGCATGTGCGTGATGCGCGGCCGGGGTAGCGAAGTCGGACCTGAGGTACCTTTCCGGCCGCTCAGCGAAGCGCTGTTCTGCCTACTGCGTTCCGGTGTCCGCCCGGCTGGCGGTGCGCTCGGCTCCTACCTGGGCCGCTGGGCAGACTGGTGCCGTGATCGCCGCAGCTGGCAGCGAGCGCGGCTGCCTGCTCGTGCTCGAGGATCTCCAAGGCGTCGCCACCGAAACGCTCGCGGTAGTGGAGTACTTGGTCGACAACGTCGACCTGCAGCCAACAGTTGTGCTCGCGACTATGCGGGCCGGCTTGGGCCCCGCGTTCGACTTGGCGCGCGCCGCGGTGCTAGACCGGCTCTGGCAGGACAGCGCTGGCAATCCCGCGGTCGTGCAGGAGTGCTTCCATCGGGTTGCCCGCATATCTGATGTACCTGCGGCATGAGGCTGACCTCAGCCTTCGGATCCTGCTCACGCACAGTGCCGAGCGGTTCCTGTCCAGGCCGGCAGTGGCCTGGTACGCCGACGAGGTCTACGGGCACGACGATGAGGCACTGAACCCAACGGAGTTCGCCCGGCGCTGCGCCGGCCTCGTGGTCCTGCCAGCGACCGCGAACATGCTCAGCGCTGCCGCTCTTGGCCTGGCGGCTACTCCGGCCCAGACCGCGATCTTGGCTGCCGACCAGCCGGCGCTTTTCTTTCCCGCAATGAATGCGGCGATGTGGGGCAAGCCGACTATCCAGCGGCACGTCGCGGCGCTGCGCGGCGACGGGCACATGGTGATCGAACCTCAGCCATAGACGACGGGGGTGTACCGGCGATCTTCGTAGCTGAGCCATTCGCCATCGGGGGCGTCGCCCGTGGGGGCGTAGAGGTACACCTCGTTGTCAGGGTCATACCAGTAGAACTGCGTCCCGGGCGTTCCATCATAATTGGGGTTTTCAATCCCTTTATCGCCAGATTCTGTGGCCTTCGCGGACTGCTTCCACTTTTCCACGACGGAGGTGAACCAGGTGGCGAAGAGTTCACGATTGCTGTCAGCCTCATCGCCTGGCGTGGTCAGCTGGAGGAAGGTGGCCTCATCGCCGCTGTCTTCGGCGAGCCAGTCGGACAGGATGCCGCGGTAGTCGCTGACGCTGTTGCTGTCGTCGTTGGTGGCCCACGTCGGGTCCCCGTAGAACAACAGGTACGCGAGTTCCTCGCGGAGGCGGATGGCGTCAGACGAGGCGTCCTCGCTGCGGAGCCATTCCATGAGCTGCTTTACGTTAACGTCGTTATCAGAGCTGAGAGGCATCTGACGCACTCCCCGTCCGGGTCCGCTGGGCACCTGGCAACGCAACGATGCCAGGTTGGAGCCCGACCCGAACGAGACGTAAGCGCCGAACAGAACGCAGCGGATCCTGCACAATCACGCAGTTCACCCCCGATGCTGCTTTCCGCCCGATCCCAACGACAACGCCGGCCCGGCGATGCTGCCCAACTAGCAACGCCGGCCCGACGCTGCTGTTCGGACGGTGCCTGGATGGTAACTGGTCAGGTCGATTTGCCGGTGTTGTGAGCGCGTGGCATTGAAGTCGACATGCCGGTGATGTCGTGGTGCGTGCGTCCGGTGATCTTGGGTCGTAGTGTCCGGGTGTGCCCGGGGATCTTGCTGGTTCTGCCGATGAGGTGCTTGCCGCGCTGGTGACCGCGTTGCGCGGTGAGCTGGCTGAGTCGCAGGCCGGGCTGGCGCGGGCGCTCGGGGAGCTGGAGAAGGCGCGGGAGCGGATTGCTGAGCTGGAGGCCCGGCTGAGGCAGACGCCGCGGAATTCCTCGAAGCCGCCCTCGGGCGAGGGCTTAGGCAAGCCGGCGCCGCGGTCGCTGCGCAAGAAGAGCGGCCGGAAGCCCGGAGGGCAGGGCGGGCATGAGGGCGCGACGCTGATGCAGGCGGCCGTGCCGGACCGGGAGGAACGGCATGAGCCGGACTGCTGCGGCCGGTGCGGGGCGGGCCTGAGGGACCGGCCGGTGACCGGGGTGGAGCGCCGGCAGGTGCTTGACCTGCCGCCGGTGAAGGTCGAGGTGACTGAGCATCAGCTGATCGAGCGGGAGTGCGGCTGCGGGCATCGCACCAGGGGCACGGCCCCGCGGGGTGCAGAGGCGCCGGTGCAGTACGGGCCGCGGATTGCGGCGGTCATCGTCTACCTCTATATCGGGCAGTTCCTGTCGAAGAAGCGCACGGCGCGGGCCCTGGCGGAGCTGTTCGGCGTCCCGCTGTCCTGCGGGACGGTCGCGGCGCTCACCGCCCGGGCAGCCGGGCGCCTGGACGGCTTCCTGGAGCGGGTCCGCGAGAACATCACCGCCAGCCCGGTCGCGGGCTTCGACGAGACTGGGTTCCGGGTGGATGGCAGGCTGCACTGGGTGCACTGCGCCCGCACCGGCAAGTACACCCTGCTCACGGTGCATGAGAGGCGCGGGACGAAGGCTATGGACGCTATGGGCGTGCTGCCGTCTTTCGCCGGGATTGCCGTGCATGACGCCTGGGCCCCGTACGACACTTACGCCACGGGTCACCAGCTGTGCTGTGCTCACGCCCGGAGGGAGCTCCAGGCCGTAACCGACGAGGCGCCCGAAGGCGAGTGGTGCTGGGCCGGCCAGGCCGCCGCCGCTCTCGCCCAGATGCAGGCGCTGGTCAGCCAGGCAATCGCGCAGGGCCGGGACGCCGTGGCCCCGGCCGCGCTCGCCGCAATGATCCGCAGCTACCGCTCAGCCGCGCTGATCGGCGCCAGGCAGACAGCGGCCCGTTCCGGCAAGCTGATGAGGAAGCACAACGCCCTGGCCCGCCGCCTCCTGGACCGCCAGGACGACTACCTGAAATTCACGCTGGACTTTCGGATACCCCCCGATAACAACGGGTCCGAACGCGACATCCGCATGGTCAAGCTCAGGCAGAAAGTATCCGGATGCCAGCGCACGATCACCGGAGCCAGACAGTTCTGCGCGATCCGAAGTTATCTGTCCACCGCTGCCAAGCACGGCGTGACGTTCTTCGACGCCCTCGTCATGCTCACCGAAAACCAGCCATGGATACCCGCTCGGGCATAATCACGACCGGCTGATCATCGAGACCTGACCAGTTACCCTGGATGTAGCTTCGCTCGGTCAGGTGTTCGCTATCGGCGTCCCGGTCATGGCCGTGGCGACATAGGTTCGCACGGACGTAATAGTGTGGTGAATGGAGCTGAACACTATCTGCCTGGGCTGGCGGAAATTCGTAGCAATATCAGTCGGGGTGGCAAAGGTAGCCAGTAGTGCTGCCTCGCCGACGACGTTCGCGCTGAGAGTCAGCTGGCTCGAGATGCAGTTGCCCGGATAGCCTAACGTCCAGGCGGCGCCGGTCACCTGGATCTCAACAGCGATCCCGTAGCCGATGGCGGTAAAGAATGCCGGGTTAATAGGATCGCACGAAGCGATATCTCTATAGATGTTATAGAGGGTGGAGCGGGCGTACCCGACATTGTTGTCGAACAGCCGCTGCGACGAATTGGCGGAGGATGTCAAGATCGTCATATTGCTAGGATCATCTGGCCCGCCGAAGTTGGCATTTAGCACATGACCCGATACGAGAGTACGCGCGGGGTAGGAGGTCTTGGCGTTGGCCAGTGCGTGTGGGTACGAGGCCGATGAGTCGGACCCAGTCTGCAGGAACTCTTGCTTGGGTCCCAAGGTAATCGTTACTCGCTGACAGCCTTTGTAGCCGCCTGTTGTCGCGGGGCAGCCGGGAGGATCGGCGAAGGGCGTGTAGACGGCCGCGACTAGAACCTCGAAGGGCGACAAGTCCATGGTTATCGGCACAATACTATTCATGGTGATCGACAGGTCGTCGACTTTCCTGCGAATTTTCGGCTTTGCCTTGGTCTTGAGTACTTCTTTCTTGGTCTGGCCGATCCGTTTCTTGCCGGTTTTTGTTCCCTTTTTGCGCTTTTTCTTCTTCTTTGGCGAGTCGCTGTCGTCCGAGTCATCAGAAAGTACACTCGGCTGGACGTAGGTGCTGTCCTCCCCTTTGCGCTTCTTCTACTTGGCCGTCCCGCCTATCGGAGTACTCACGCGTCCATCTCCTCCCAGACGTCAGGGAAAACCAATTCCATGCACATCTGCTCCCTGACTTCGTTACTCACGTCGAGCACCCCGGACGCTCCAGCGCGGTCCTTGATTACCTCCTCCAGGACTTCTTCGAAGATTTCCCAGGAAAGCCGCACGGCATATTCTTTTGCTTCCTCTATAGTGTCGAATTCGTCGTCGTCGTCTTCATCGTCCTCGTCCTCAGCGTCATCAAAGATCATCGAGTCCTGCGAGGACGGGTTCCGTTCGCGCGGAACGGATCGTAAGCGCTGAACAGGGAGCAGCGAATCTTGCGCGATCACGCAATGACCTCGGTTAGTACCGGCTGATCGCACGGAGGGCGTCGATGGTGGCTTTGTCGTCGGGCAGCCACGGCCCGCAGCCGGCCGCTGACCAGAACGTGAGCAAGTAGCGACCGCCGTTCTTGGCGAGCCAGTCGCCCAATCCGGTGAACCAGTTCGAGCGGTGGCGAGCATCGGGCGAGTTCGTCTCGCAGATGCTCAGCCTCGGCGTGCTCGTGCCGCCGATCGCGTGCACGGTCGCCTTCCACTGGTCTAGGCGGTCACGCAGGGCACCGTTGACGTCAAGTGGCTTGCTCATCGAGTTATCGATGTGGAATTGATGCCAGTCGTAGATATCGAGCCCGTACCAGTCGAGCCCGCCGGGCATCCAATGCGGCATATCGCTCGGCGGCATGCACAGGACCGGCCCGTAGGAAACCGGCGTGCCTCTTACGAGCCTATGCATGTACTCGTGAACCTTGGTCATGTTCGTCGGCGTGATGTAGTCGAGCGAGTCGTAGTCGGCGATGTTGCCGGCCTCATGCCACGCGTTCAAGTCAGAGTCGGGTGGCGCCGACTCGCACAGTGTCCGTATCGAGTCATCTAGCTTGCCCGCGAGCAAGTCCGCGGGCACGGGCCGGATCGAGACGACCGCGGTCGACCCGGCAACAAGCGGCCAGGATGACGGCCACACGTTCGGCTCCGGGAAGTAGACGCGCCGGCCACGTGCGCCGGGGACCGCGGTGCGCATGTCGGCAAAGACGCCCGCGTTGCTGCCGAGAATCAAGCTCATAAGTTCCCCCATTGGCTGCTTGGCCGCGGTTCATCGCGGCCAGCAGGTGCCCCCACCCCAATTTCGGCTGGTCCTAGCATTGCATGGGTCACCCGGCTGAGCTAGGCGGCTCGCTGATCGTCGGGCGACACGCCGACGCGCTTGATTTCCGATCAGAAATTCGCTGCTCTAGCTATAGTCGGCTGGTGCACGATCATCTCGACCGCGCTTGGAGCGCGCTGGACGGCCGCGGCGTCATCTCGGCGATGACCAAGATCATCGCCGAGGTCTACGGGAAGAACGCCAGTCGGCACGACCCGTTGCTCGGCGATGATGCGACCACGTTCGGGATCACTACCTCCAGGAACATCGCGAACCTGGCGGTGCAGCGGCTGAACGAGATGCCCGGCGTATCGGCCCGGCTGATCGACACCGCCTTGGAGGTGTTGTGCGGCGGCTACGTGCTGCGGCAGTACAAGCTTCCTGGTGCGACTCGTGACGTCAGCGTGAACGCGATCTCCTGGGATGACAGCGAAGCCAAACTCGACGGCGCGGTGGCGAATTCGGCGACCGGCCAGCTTTCCCTGGATGCTGACTGGGCGCAGGGTGCCGGCGCGTTCGGTCGGGTGGTGCCGGCGATGCGGCATCTGCGGCTGGCGCACGCCGCCGATGTGGAAAGCGGCGACTGCGTCATCTATCTAGGCATTCCCCGCGACAACAGGATCGGCGGGCTGCCTTGGTTCGACGTTGCGGTTGTGTTCGGCGACGCGGGCGACGGACAGCTTGGTTCGGGTACGGCCGGTGATCCGGTTTCGATAGCTGGGCCGGCCTATGACCAGTTGCCGTTGCCGGAGTTCGAACTGGTTCGGCGTCCGGGTAATGGCCAACCGGACGCGCAGCCAGGCGCCGTTCGGTGAGCCGCGACCGCGTGGCGGAAGCCGCCGCGGCCGCAGGCGCCTTCGATCCGGGTGCGCTGACGCTGGCCCGTAAACTGCGTGGCCTGCGGAAGAACGAATTGGCTCAGATAGTCGCCGTGACGCCAGCGGCGCTGAGTCAGTACGAACTCGGCCAGTCGCGGCCCTCGCCCGCCGTCCTGGCCAGGCTGGCGCTGGCGCTGGGGATGCCGATCCGGTTCTTCATCTTCGGCTATCCGAAGCCGGTGACCCCAAGCTCAGCGCATTTCCGCAGCCTGCGGGCCACCACGCTGCTCGAGCGCGACCAGGCCCTCGCGTTCGGGCAACTGGCCTGGCGATTGATGACTGGAATCGAGAAGTACATCGAGCTGCCGATATCCGCGATCCCGCATGTGACAGGCGGCACTGTGCTCGGCGCCGCCCGCCAGGCCCGAGAGTTGATGGGCATCGATAGCGGGCCGGTCCCGCACGTCATTCGGTTGCTGGAAGCACATGGCGCGGTGGTGATGCTGCTTCCCGCGATGTCGCGGCGAGTGGATGCGTTCTCGCACTGGTACGGGTCGCGGCCAGTGGTGTTCCTGAACCCGGCAAAGGATGACAAGGCCAGGTCGCGATTCGACGCCGCGCACGAGCTCGGCCACTTGGTGCTGCACCATGACGCGGAACCAGGCAACCGGATCGTCGAGAACCAGGCGCATGACTTCGCCGCGGAGTTCCTGATGCCGCGGCATGAGGTCGCCAGCGAGCTTCCGCGCAGGCTCGACTGGGAGCGGCTCCATCAAGCCAAGCGGCGCTGGGGCGTCTCCCTGAAAGCACTGATTTACCGGGCGCACAAGCTCGGCATTTTCGGCGAGTCGGCCTACCGAACCGGAATGGTCACGCTCTCGCAATGGGGTGACCCGGAGCCAGGCGATCTCGGTCCGAGGGAAAGCCCCATCCTGCTCAGCACGGCCATCGAGATGCTGACCGGGACCGGCGTTGACTTGGAAGCCCTGGCCAAAGACACTGGCCTGGCCACCGATACCGTCCTGGAGATCATGCGGGCGGCCGATGGCGCGAGGCCACGTGTGGACTGCCAGTTATGCGGAGAGCGGGCGTCAGCTGACGGCGAAGACGACCGTGACCGACACGCTGAGTTGCTGGGTGCCCGGCGAGATTGGAACGGACGAGCGCGGTGCGGCTCCGGAGGCGTCCGCGTACGGGAATGGCTGGGTCTGCGCCTGGTCGGTGATGCTGAGCACCGGCCCGAGCGGCTGGCCGATGGCGCCCGCGTACTGGGTCGCCTTGTGCCTGGCGTCGGTGACCGCGGCGGCTCGGGCGCGCGCCAGCAGGCCGCTGGTGTCGGTGAGGTTCAGCGAGATGCCGTCGACCGTCACCGCGTTGCCCCCGGCCCGCACGGCCGCGTCGATCTGAGCGCCTGCCGCCGTTATCCGGCGCAAAGTTGCCGTCAGGGACTCGCTGACCCCATAGCTATCGGGGGTCGGCGAGTTGTCCCGGTAGTTGGGCTGGATATACAGGCCGGAGGTCGCAATGTCGGCGGCGGCGACGCCGCGGGCTCGCAGGATCCCGGTGACCTTGGCGACCACCTGGTCGGCCTGTTGCAGTGCGGACCCGACCGATGCGTCGTTGACCTGGACGCCTAGCGAAAGCGTGAGCTGATTCGGAGTACCGGATACGGTGCCTGTGCCCGTCACGGTTATCCGCGTCGGCCCGGTGGCGGTGGTGAGGGTCCTGGCCTGCGCACCGGTCGACTGGGCGCCGGACTGCGTTCCGGATGACGATGGGGCCGCGCTGCCCGCGGTGGTGCCGAGCGCGAACGCCCCGATCAAAATGGCGGCGGCAACGCCGCCCAAAGCCAGTGCTCGATGGCTGGGGGTAAGGGTGACCATGCCGATGTGACGCGCCGTGAGGCTGCGCGGTTCCAGCGGCGGTCACCAGAAATTCGGCTGGCCGTCCGCGAATCTGTGACAGCATGTCGAACATGCGATCGATAGACCTGCCCGGCCAAATCGTCCGCACCCGTCGTTTCACCTTTGGCGTCCCAGGGCGGTTCGCCATCATGCCTGGCGGAAAAACCGTGCTTTACCTGCGCAGCCGTGCCGGTGACGACCCGGTGACCTGCCTGTGGGCGCTGGATCTGGATTCGGGATCGCAGCGAGCGCTCGCCGATCCCGCAGACCTCCAGGATCAGGACGACCTACCAGATCATGACAGCACGGGGATCACCGGCTACGCCGCCAGCCGCGATGCCGGACTGGTGGCGTTCACGCTGGCAGGCGGGCTGTGGGCGGTGGACGTCGCCGGGGGTCTGGCTCGCCGTCTACCCGCACAGAGCCCGGTCGCCGATCCGCAACCTGACCCGACTGGGCAGCGGATTGGTTACGTGTGCGACGGCGCCGTCCGGGTGATCGAGGCCGACGGCACCGGCGATCGCGCGGTCATGGCTCCGGACGGCCCTGATGTCACGTTCGGGGTGGCCTATACAGATGAGTTCTCGCCCGATGACGGTTACCGCGGATACTGGTGGGCACCCGACGGGGCCAGGTTGCTGATCGCGCGGGTGGATTCGAGCAAGGTCGGGGTCTGGTACATCGCCGACCCGGCCAGGCCGGAAGCGCCTGCCCGGGCCGTCAAGTACGCGACGGTCGGCGAGATCAACGAGGAGGTCACGCTCTGGATCGCCGGGCTCGACGGCACCCAGACGCTGGCGCGCTGGGACATCGCGGCCTTTGAGTACATGCCGGGCGCCGGCTGGGATGCCCACGGGCCTTACGCTCTGGTGCAGTCCAGGGACCAGCGCACTGCGCGAATACTTGGCTTTGACCCGGTCACCGGCCAGTCGAGCGTGCTTGCCGAGCAGCGTGACGCGTGCTGGGTGCAACTGGTACCAGGCCTGCCCGCTCGAACCGGATCGGGCACCCTCCTCGCGCACGCCGATCGGGAGGGCACCCGGTATCTGACGGTGGACGGCGCTACGGTCACCCCGCCCGGCCTGCAGCTTCGCGAGGTTCTTTCGGTGGATGAGGACACCGTGCTGTTCAACGCATCGCAGGAGCCGACCGAAACCCACATCTGGAGTTACCGCCCGGACGAAGGCGCCCGCCAGCTCAGCTTCGAACCCGGCGTGCACTATGGCCTGCTTCGCAACGGAACCCTCGTGGACGTAGCCGGTTGCGCGGACCGGCCCGGCGGACATGCGGAAGTCCGGCATGAGGGGCACGATGCCATCGGCATTCCTTCGCTGGCCGAGCGTCCGGTGCTCGACACGCACGCGATCAGCCTGGTGCTCGGCTCGCGCGAACTGCGCGCCACGCTGTATTTCCCGTCCTGGCACCAACCGGGCAGCGGCTCGCTGCCGGTTCTGGTCGATCCGTACGGTGGAGCCAGCATGCAGCGGGTGACGGCCGCATTGGACTCTCATTCGCTGGTGTCGCAGTGGTTCGCCGAACAGGGCTTCGCTGTCCTCGTCGCCGATGGCAGCGGTACGCCGGGTCGCGGGCCGGACTGGGAACGAGAGGTCTACGGCAAGCTGTTCGATCCGGTGCTTGATGACCAGGTGACCGCGCTGCACGAAGCGGCGAGTCGCTATCCCGACCTCGACCTGCGCCGGGTCGGCATCCGCGGCTGGTCGTTTGGCGGTTCGCTGGCGGCGCTCGCTGTGCTACGACGCCCCGATGTTTTCCACGCTGCGGTCGCTGGCGCCGGCGTCACCGACCAGCGGCTGTACAACACGCACTGGCGAGAACGCTTCGTCGGCCGTCCCGATGAGTTCCCCGACTGGTACGAGGCCAACTCACTTGTGCTGGCCGCGCCCAGGCTCACCAGGCCACTGCTGCTGATCCACGGCCTGGTCGATGACAACGTCCATCCCGCGAATACCTTGCGGCTGTCCAACGCCCTGCTCGCCGCGGGCCTGCCGCACGAGGTGCTGCTGCTGCCCGGCGTCGGCCATCAGGCGATGAATTCGCCGATCGCCGGGAACCTGCTCTGGCACCAGGTCCGCTTCCTGCAGCGACATCTCGGGGCAGGCCGACCGGAGCCAGCCTCGTGATCATCTGGATCAACGGAGCCTTCGGCGGCGGTAAAACCACGCTAGCCGATGAACTGCACCGCAGGCTTCCCGACGCGCTGTCATTCGACCCTGAATACGTCGGCTACATCCTCATCAAGTGGGCCCCGCCGGCGGACAGCGGCGATTTCCAGGACATTCCGTTGTGGCGCAAGCTCGTGGCCGAGTTCGCGATCGGCTTGGCCAGCGAGTACGGCCAGCCGCTGATCGTGCCGATGACCCTGGTGAACGCGAGTTACCGGGCCGATATTTTCGGCGCGATAGCGAAGACCGGTCACCCCTTGCTGCACGTGTTCCTCGACGTTCCAGCGCCCGAACTGCGGCGACGGATCGAGGCCCAGGTGCTGGACGAAAGCGACCCGGAAGCGGACGAGCAGGCCAGGCAGTTCCGCCTTGCCAACGTCGAGCGGTGCGTCGCCGCGAGGGACGGACTGCCCGCTGACACCCTCGTGCTCCAGGGAGACCAGCATTCCCCGGCGGAACTGGCTGACCGCGTTCTCGCGGCGCTTTGTTAGGGGGGCTGGCATGGATCTAGGACTGGACGGCAAGGTCGCGCTCGTCGCGGCGTCGAGCAAGGGACTGGGCAAGGCATCCGCGCTCGCGCTCGCCCGCGAAGGCGCGCGGGTCACGGTCTGCGCTCGCACCGCCGACGATCTCGAGGCCGCGGCCGTCGAGATCACGCAGCAGACCGGCGCCGATGTGCTCGCGGTGCCTGCTGACCTGACTCACGCGGCGGATATCGAGAACGTCGTCAACGCGACGGTCGAGCGGTTCGGCGGGGTCGACATCCTGGTCGACAACTCCGGCGGCCCGCCCCGCGGACGGTTCGCCGACCTGACCGACGACGACTGGCGGCACGCGTTCGAGGCGGTCACGCTGAACTTCGTGCGCTTCGTCCGCGCCGTCGCGCCGCACATGCGCGCCAGGCAGTGGGGACGGATCATCGGGATCCAGTCAAGTTCGGTCAAGCAACCGGTGGACAACATCGACCTGTCGAACGGCATCCGTCCCGGCATCGCCGGCCTGATGAAGGCGATCATGCCGGACCTGGCCAAGGACGGCATCACGATCAACCTGGTACTGCCCGGAATGTTCGCGACGTCCAGGATCAGCCCGACCCTGGTGAGCGGCAACGGACAACCCGGCGAGGCCAGCCAAGCCGACCAGGCAGCGCTGGCGCAGCTTGCGCGCGCCGCCTCGATCCCGATGGGCCGTCTCGGCGACCCGATCGAGCTGGGTAGCCTCGTCGCGTTCCTGGCGTCCGAGCGCGCGTCTTACATCACCGGTGGTGTCTACCAGGTCGACGGCGGCATCATCAGGTCTAGCCTTTAGCCCGGACCGGAAGCGAGCAGATGACCGAGCTCTTTGAACGTCTGGTGGTCTTCGAGCGGCCGGTCGATATCAGGTGGCGAGACACCGACGCGCTTGGTCATGTCAACCACGTGGTATTCCTCACTTACCTTGAGGAAGGCCGGGACGCGTTCTACGCCTACGTGATCGGCAGCGATCCGCACTACGTGGTCGCCCGGGTCGAGATCGACTTCCGCGCCGAGATCCTGCGCGATGACGCGCGGGTGACCGTCCGCATCGAGGTCGAACGCGTCGGCGCGACGAGCCTGACCACGCGCGAGACGATCATCGGCGCCTCGGGGGAGGTGGCCGCGCGAGCGCGGGTGGTCAGCGTCCGCTGGGACCCTGATCACCGCAAGCCGATCCCGTTCAGCGACGCCGAACGAGCGCGCCTGGCGGTCTCCGCCTCACCGGGCTAGGAACAGTCCAGCTAGACTTCGCGGATGCTCGTGAGGGAACGGCAGGTCGATCTGGGTGACGTCAGCCTGGCGCTCGCGGAGTCGGGCGCCGGGCAACGCCCGCTGATGCTGGTGCACGGTTTCACCGGCGCCAAGGAGGACTTCACCCCGTGGCTCGACCGCTTGGCCGAGTCGGGCTGGCACGCGGTGGCGCCGGACCTGCGCGGCCACGGCGAAAGCTCCAAGCCTGCGGTCGAGTCGGAGTACTCGTTCGAGTCGATGGCGGCGGACGCGCTGCGCCTTGCGGACGCGCTTGGCTGGGAGCGGTTCGTCCTGCTCGGGCATTCGATGGGCGGGATGGTCGCGCAGTTCATGGCGCGGGCGGCGGCGGCGCGGCTCGCTGGCCTGATCCTGATGGACACTGCGCACGGGCCGCTTGAGCACCTAGATGCTGAGCTGATCCAGGCCGCCGTGACCATCGTCCGCACCCAGGGAATGGCGGCGCTGGCCAAGGTCATGGCGGAGCGGCAAGGACCGTTGCATACCCCGGCGTATCAGCGGCTGCTCGATGACCAGCCGGGTTACGCGGAGTTCGGGGAGCGCAAGCTGCTGGCGACGTCGCCGGCGCTGTATGCGGCGATGGCGCCGGAGTTCCTGGTCACGCCCGACCGGCTGGACAGCCTGCGTCTGCTGCCGGCCTCGCTCCCGGTCCTGATCATCGTCGGCGAACTGGACCAGCCGTTCATCGAGCCGTCTCGGCGTATGGCGCACGCGATCGCCGCGAGCACGCTCACGGTCATCCCGGATGCCGGGCACAGCCCGCAGTTCGAGAATCCCGATACCTGGTGGGTGGCCGTGGCCGACTATCTCGCTGGCTTGCCGGTGGCGACCTGAAGCGCAGCCTCCGCTCGGCTGCTCGGCTGCTCGGCTGCTCGGCTGCTGGGCTGCTCGGCTGCTCGGCCAGCCAAATTGCCGCATCCGGCGCGGGCTGACTGTCTCAATCGTGCTGTCTCAATCGTGCGGTGGATTCCCTAATTCATCGCAGATCGACTGCAAAGGGCGCGATGGCTTCCCGAATTCATACCTGATTTCCCAGCTGGATTGCCGAATTCATCGCAGGGATTGGGGCTGCTTGGTCAGCTGGATTGCCGAATTCATCGCAGGGGTTGGGCGCCGGTGGTTCGCGATCTGTCACGCGGGGCTGGAGTTCCTGGCGGCTCGGCGCCTGCCGGTGATGGTGAGGACACTGGCCGCGACGGCGATCGCGATAACCGACAGAATCCAGCCCTCTGGCGACGACGGTCTCGCTGGTGCTCGCGGTCGTGCAGTCCTTGTGGCAGCGGCTCGCCTTATGGCAGCGGCTGATCGTAGCTGAACTGCGGGTCGACGCTCGGAACTCGCGGTGTCGGGCCGGCCCGCGGTGCGGCCGTCGCCGCTCCGCCTGGGACGCTACTGGCCAGGGTTCATCCCAGCGTCGCGATGGCGGCGGACGCAGCTACGGCAACTGGCCGCCTTAGTCGAGACAGCGGGGTGTGCACAGGGCTATCCTGCCGGTGCGGGAGGGTTGGTGGTGCTATGTCCGAGCATTCTTCGTATCGCGTGGTCATCGTCGGCGCCGGGTTCGGCGGAATCGGCATGGCCCTCGCCCTGGAGCGGGCGGGCATCGACGACTACCTGATCGTCGACGGCGGCGACGAGCTGGGCGGAACGTGGCGGGACAACACCTACCCAGGGGCCGCCTGTGACGTGCCTGCGAGCCTCTACTCGTACTCGTTCTGGCCCGGCCGCCCGAGCCGCCGCTTCCCAGGCCAGCCGGAAACCCTGGGCTACCTGCAGGAGGTTTCGGCGCAGCGTGGACTCGAGCGGCACACCCGGTTCGACTCGCGGGTGGCGTCCGCCGAATTTGACGAACGCCTGGCGCGCTGGAACATCACGCTCGAAGGTGGTGCCACGCTCCACGCGAACGCCCTAGTATCCGCGGTCGGTCAGCTCAACCGGCCCGCGCTGCCGGACATCGCCGGCCGGGCCGACTTCGCCGGCCCGTCGTGGCACTCGGCCCGCTGGAACCACGACGTCGACCTAGCTGGCAAGCGGGTCGCCGTCATCGGCACCGGGGCCAGCGCGATCCAATTCGTGCCCGAGGTGGCGAAAGCGGCCGCTCATGTGGACGTGTACCAGCGCACCGCGCCGTACGTGCTGCCGAAGCCTGACCGGCCCTATCGCAACGCCGAGCAGCTCATCTTTGACCGGTTCCCGGTCGTGCGCAAGGTCGACCGGCTGCGCACCTTCCTCTACGGTGAACTGCTGACCAGCGGGTTCGTGCTATCACCGAAGCTGCTCGCCCAGCCGATGCGGATGTGGCGCCGCCAGCTCGATGAGCAGATCGCCGACGAGAAGCTGCGGGAACGGTGCGTACCCGGCTACGTGATGGGATGCAAGCGGGTGTTGTTCTCCAACGACTGGTATCCGGCGCTGGCCCGGGAGAACGTCGACCTGGTCACCGACGCGATCGACCGGGTCGCGCCCAGCGGCGTCGTCACGGCCGACGGCATGGTGCGCGAGTCCGACGTGATCATCTACGGCACCGGATTCCAGACGCTCGACTTTCTCGCACCCATTTCAGTGACCGGCCTGGACGGTCGCGAGCTGCACGAGACCTGGCGCGACGGAGCCGAAGCTTATCTGGGTATCACGGTTTCCGGGTTCCCCAACTTCTTCATGCTGTACGGGCCTAACACGAACCTGGGCGGCAACTCGATCATCTACATGCTTGAAGGCCAGATCGGCTACGCGCTCGGCGGTATCAGAGCGCTTGAGGACGATGGTCTTGACTGGCTCGACGTGCGACCAGAGGTGCAGAACTCGTTCAACAAGTGGGTGAAAGCAGCCAGCCGCACGTCGGTCTGGGAGAGCGGGTGCACAAGCTGGTACACCACGGCGTCCGGGCGCAACACCAACAACTGGCCTGATCACACGTTCCTGTACCGATACCGGGTCCGTCGCTTTGACCCGGCCAAGTACCGGGTGATGCCGAGACGGGGAGCAGATGAGCACTCCGCAGCTTAATGGCAGCAAGCCGCGCCGGACGGGCGCCCTCCGGCTGCCGCCGATGCTGATGCGCCTAGGCGCCCGCCAGCTTGGCCGCCGGGTGCTCAATCCGGACTTGTCCTGGGTGGTGCAGCGACAGCGCCTGGACAAGCTGATGGGAACCTCGCCGGTGCCCAAGGGAACCGTCGTGGCCGAACGGACGCTGGCCGGGGTGCGTGCCGACGTGCTGACGGTTGGCACGGCGTCGGCGTCGGGCCGGGCGACCGTTGTCCACTTCCACGGTGGCGGTTACTGCGTCGGCTCGGCGCGGATGGCGCGTACCTGGGCCGCGCGGCTGAGCGCCCAGACCGGATGCCAGGTGGTGATGCCCGACTACCGGCTGGCGCCAGAGCACCCGCACCCGGCCGCGCTCGATGACGCCAGCGCCGTCATAGCCGCGCTGGTCAGCGAGGTCGGGCCCGGATCGATCGTGCTGTCGGGCGACTCGGCGGGCGGCGGCCTCGCGCTGGCGCTGCTGCTCGCCCTGCGCGATGCCGGCCAGGAAGTTCCCGCCGGGTGCATACTGCTGTCGCCGTGGCTCGATCTCGGCCGGGACCGCCGGGCGATCCCGCAGCTTGTTCGCAAGGACGTGTTGCTCAGCCCCGACTGGCTGAAGGCCTGCGCCACCGCGTACGCGAGCCAGCCGACCTGGGCCGACCCGTCGGTCTCGCCACTGCTCGGCGCCCATGACGGCCTGCCGCCGCTGCTGATCCAGACGGGCTCGGACGAATTGCTCGCCCCGGACGCGGAGGAACTCGCGGCGAGCGCCTCGGCGGCCGGGGTGGACGTCACCTATACCAAGTGGCCGCGCATGTGGCACGACTTCCAGTTGCAGCCCGGCCTGCTCGCCGCCGCCGACAGCGCGCTGTCCCAGGCCGCCTGGTTCGTCGGCAAGGTCTCTGCTCACCCGTAGTGCCGCAGGTGCGGCCAGAGCGTGCTCCAGCCGCCGGCCGGTCGCTCGCGGACCTGGTCCCACATCCAGAGCCGCGGAATATAGCGATGCCCACGTTGTCTTGGGTGAATTCTTCATTGTGGCGGGTCCGCCTCGCTCAGCACCTTTTCGATCCAGCTGTCAAGCTCGCCCAGGTCGAACGCGAGCGTCTGCCGCTCGTGCGAGGTTGTCCCGATCGTCCGCATGCGTGCGAACCGACGGCGGCGGGATGGACCACAAGCTCGAGCCCGCCGCGCTCAGGCATCGGTAGCCGAGCCCGCGATCGCGCCGATCTGACGATGTCGCGCCGAGGATCGGGAGATCGGGACAGGGCGTAACGAATACTGTGCCGGGCTGGCGGCGGCCGGACTTGTCCCTGGCAGGCCCTCCGTATCGAGGTGCTGTGCGTCGGCGATCGCGCGGAGCAGCCGTGTCAGCTCCCGTCGCTCGGCGCCGGTGAGCGACGTGGCCAGCAGAGCCTCGTGCGCCGCCGCCACCTGCTGCGCCTCGGACAGCAGCTGGCGGCCCTTGTCGGTCAGGTAAAGGGCGTGCGAGCGCCGGTCGGTGGGGTTCCGGCGCCGCTCGGCCAGTTCCATCCGCTCAAGCTCGTCAACGAGGAAGACCATCCGAGTGGCGTTGAGACCGATCAGCTTGGCGATCGCCTGCTGAGTTTTGCCCTCGTTGGCGGCTACCCGGCTGAGCACGCCGAACTGCCGCGGCTCGAGCCCCAGTGGTGCGAGCCGCGCCGCGAACATGCCCGCGGAGTGCATTCCCAGCTGAACCAGCAGGTAGGAGAAACCCCCGTCGGCACTCTTCGCATGCTCCGCTTCACGCTTGTCCATCCGTATCAGAATACCTCTCTGCGAGATAATTTCAAGAGGTTATAATCTACACTATGAATATAACTGAGCGCCCTGGCGTGCGCCGGCCGCGGACGCACCGTGATCCAGGGCTAGGCTCCGATCCGCGCGCGGGGAAGGCGCAGCCGCCGGGCGCTGCCGCGCATGGTTTAGGTCAGCGGGCCAGCCCCGCCGTGCGGCCAGTGTTCCGGCTGCGCGGCCAGGCGCGCAAGGCCGCGCTGATCGCGCACGTTCTCAGCTCTGTCGGCTGTTTCGGCGTGACCGTCGCCGTCGTCGGCTGCCTGGTGGCGGCGAGGGTGACGGCTCAGCCGTCCCTTCGCTCATGCGCTGTACCGGGTCGTGGTGGCGTCGGGGTGGCTTTCCGTGCCCGCCGGCCTGGCTGCGGCTGCCACGGGCGCACTTCTCGGGCTGGGCACCAGGTATGGCCTGATCAGGTACTGGTGGGTTGTAGTCAAGATCCTCATCGCGCACATCGTCGTGCTCGTGATCGCGGCCGCCTTTTCGGTGCTCAAACCAGGCGGGTTGACTCCTCGGGGGCGGCGGATTCAGGCGATCAGCGGTCGCGGCGCGCGGGGGGCCAGTCGGCCCTGACGTGATGCCGTCGGCTTGCATGATAATTTCAATGAGAGATAGTCTCAGTCGGTTGATCATCGACCGACAGGACACTATCGGCGATGCACCACTGGCGAGGCAGGGACGGCGATGAGCGAAGGACGCGGCGAAGGCACGATCCCGGCCGAGAGAATTGCGCTTGTGACCGGGGCGACATCGGGCATCGGTTTGCACACCGCCCAAGGCCTCGCCACCGCCGGCGCCACGGTCGTGATCACGGGGCGTGATCCGAAGCGCGGAGCGGATGCGGTCGCGGCCATCCGCGCGGCGGCCGGTCACCAGGGGGTGGCGTTCATACCGGTCGACCACGCGAGCGTCGCCGCCAACCGCGAGCTCGGGCCGGCCCTGATCGTCCAGCTGAGGCGGCTCGGCCTGCCCGAGCGGCTGGATGTTCTCGTGAACAACGTGGGCGGTATCTTCGCGACCAGGACGCTCACGCCTGACGGCTTTGAGGCCACGCTCGCCGTGAACTTCCTGGCGCCCTACGCGGTGACAGGCGCGGTTCTGCCGCTGCTGAGGGCGGGCCTGGCGTCCAGATGCGTCAACGTCATCTCCAGCGTGGCCTGGCTGATCAGGCAGGTGCCTGGCGACCTGCTCGACGACCTCGACAGCAGCCGCGGCTACGTGGGGATCAAGGCGCACGCGAAGGCCAAGCTGCTGAACCTGGCGTGGACGCTCGACCTCGCGCGCGAGCAAGCAGGGGCCGTGACCGTGACGGCGGTCAACCCAGGCATGGCTTGGACGTCGATGACGCAGGCACTGACCCCGCAGGTGGTGCCGTCCTGGCGCTACGTTTACCCGCTGGTGCGCTTCTTTCAAAAGCGCGGCGACGCTGCCAAGGCGGCCAATATCTGCATTCGCCTGGCGACCGATGCGAACGTGGCCGACATCGAAGGCCGCTACGTCACCGAGCGCGGCAAGCCGGGCAAGGTGCCGGCCGTCTTGGCCGACCCGGCCTTCCAGAAGAAGGTCACAGGGACGGCCGCCGAGCTGGTGCAGCGGGCACCGACCGCCTCAGTCTGAACGCAGCTTCCTGCGCGCACACGAGTTCAGGCGATCAGCCGGGCGGAGAGGGCACGGCCATCAAGCTGATTCATCGCAATGCTTCCTGCATTAAAACTGATATCATAATGATAGACAGATGATAGCCGGATTGGCAAGCCCCGGAAGGTCGCATCGGGCTGTGGCGTGGCACTGTGGTGACTGCGGGCGACAAAGGAGAGCGGGACAGATGACCGACACCGAGGTACTGGCAGCGGCGTCCGAGCACCACCGCGGTCATCTGCGCGCGGTGGCCTACCGGCTGCTCGGCTCGGTGACCGACGCCGAGGACGCGGTGCAAGACACCTGGTTTCGGCTGGCCGGCGCGGACACCAGCGAAGTAGAGAACCTCGGTAGCTGGCTGACCACGGTGGTGGCCCGGGTGTCGCTCAACATGCTCAGATCGCGCCGGTCCCGGCAGGAAGATCCGGTGGGCGACGAGTGGCCAGGTGCGGCGGAGCGGGCGGCCGCCAATCCGGAGGACGAGGCCGTGCTCGCAGACTCGGTCGGACTTGCCCTGCTGGTCGTGCTCGACACGCTGACTCCGGCCGAGCGGCTCGCGTTCGTGCTGCACGACATGTTCGCGATGTCGTTCACCGAGGTCGCGAACGTGCTCGGCCGCTCGACGGCGGCGACCAGGCAGCTTGCCAGCCGGGCCCGCCGCCGGGTGCGCGGTGCCCCCAGTCCGGATCGGGCGGCTGACATCGCCCGCCAGCGCGAGGTGGCTGACGCTTTCCTAGCGGCGTCCAGAGGCGGCAGCCTCTCGGCGCTCGTCGCGCTGCTCGATTCCGATGTCGTGCTGACTGCCGACGCGTTGGCTAGCCCATCTGGCCGGCCGGCCACGTTGGTCGGAGCGGCCACGGTCGCCAGGGGAGCGATCGCCGCGTCGATCAGGGCCGAGCACTCCCAGCTTGCCCTGGCGGACGGCGTCGTGGCGATCCTGTACGCCCCGGGCGGCAGGCTAGAGGTCGTGCTCATACTCACGGCCAACGCCGCCCATAAGATCGCCGGCATCGACATAGTCGCTGATCCCGACCGCCTCCGAACCCTGCACCTATCGCTGCTACCCGACTAGCCCGCCGCTCCCGACGGCTAGCCGGCGATTACCGGTGCGGGAGAGGTGGGCTTGCCGTCGGTGTTGACCGGCGGCTGTTTGGTGGTGATGATCTGCAGGCGGATCCGGCCGAGGTCGATCAGCATGGATGCCAGGTGATACTTGCCGTCGGGGGTCTGGCGCATGTACTCGACTGCTTGCTCGTAGGCGTCGCGCGCGTCGTCATACTTCTCCTGGGCTCGGTAGACGTCGCCCATGTCGTTGAGCACGGTCGCGTAGGTGGCGGGGTCAAGGGCGGGGTCGAGCAGCCTGAGCGCGTCCCGGTAGGCGGACAGCGCGTCCGAATAGGCCTCTGGCTGGCCTTTGGCCGCGAGTCGCTCGAACGCGGCGCCGACCCTGTGCAGCCTGGAGGCTCGTTGCCCCGGTTCGTCGATCTGCGGCAGCAGGTCCTTCACCTGGCCGAGCATCGGCTTGGCCTCGGCGAGTTCGCCGGACTCGATCAGGCAGTCCGACAGGGCCAGCATCGTGGTGGCGAGATCGCCTGGGTGCGCGGGCACCCGCTTGAGTTTGTGCGTGACAGCGTCGCGGTAGGCGGTCACTGCCTCGGCTAGGTCGCCGGCGGCCAGGTGCGTATCGCCGATGTCGTGCATGATCACGCCGTAGAAGCCGGGATCGGAGTCGCGATCGACAAGATTGGCCGCCTCCTGGTAAGCCCCGAGCGCCTCCGGATAGCAATCCTGGGTATCCTCGCCGGCCAGTCGCTCGTAGGCTCGGCCCACGCCGTGCAGGTGGATGGCGCGCTCTTCTGGGTCGGTGATCTGGGCCAGAATGTCACGCAGTTTGCCGAGCGTAGCCCGAGCCTGGTCCAATTCTCCGCAATCGATCAGGCAATCGGCCAGGGCTTCCATCGTGGTGGCTAGATCACCGGCGTGAACAGGAACGCGCTTTAGTTTATAAGTCATCGCGTCGCTATAGGAGGCGACAGCTTCCTGCAGGTTCCCGGCGGCGGCGTGGGCGTCGGCGATATCGTGCAGGATAATTCCGTAATACCCTGGATCTTTCTCTTGATCGACCAGCCCGAGTGCCTCGGTGAAGCAGCTAAGTGCCAGGTCAAGCTCTTGTTTCGCAGTGGCCTCCACCATTTCTAGTGCTCCTCCCAGGCGAGCGAACGTGACGTCCGGGGATTATTTCAACAGAATTGTCGCATCGTCAAACGAACCCGGATTTAACGAAACCACACTATGTAGTGATATCCGCTAGTCGGCCGCGAGGGCGGCGGCAGCCAGGTCACCGACGACTTGCCCGCCGGGCGCCACGGCGGTGAGCTGCTGGCCAGGCGCGCCTACGAAGGCGCGGTGCCCGAATTCGAGCTGATGCGCGGCGCGGTCGCGGTCGCGCCAGAGATCGCGGCTATGACCTATATCGGGCTCTGGTCGGCCAGCGAGGCTGGGCCTCCGGCCGCTACCAGAACTGGCTCGCGGACACCCTCGTCGCAGGCTTGCTGGGCGACGGTTCGGCCGGGTAGTTTCGGCGGATCGCTGACGTTGCTGACGTCGACCTGGGTGCTGATCACCTGCAGGTCGCTCAGCAAGGCGCCGAGGCTCTCATCGCGCGACAGCTCGATGATCACCTCGCCGGTGGGGTCCGTCTCGTTCGACGGCGGCATCAGCGCCAGGACGCGCCGCCCGGCGAGCGCAGCGGCCAGCCACTCCTGGCTCGCCGGATCGGCTGGCATAGCGATCCGAACTTTCCACAAGGACATGGCTGGCTCCTTTGTTCACTGTTAGGTATAGACAGTGCGGCCACCCCGTTGCCGAGGTGATTCCGGCTCGTAACGTCGACGTAAACCCTGCGCCCGGGGCGGCTTAGCTTAGCCAGGGCCGCCGGGAAGGGTCAGAACGAGCACGTCGAGTACTGGCGATCCTGGGGCAAGATCGCGTGTTCGCGCGATCTTCCGCCAGCCCCAGGTCTGGCAGGCGCTCTGGGCCGGTCCGGCGGCCGGCAAGACCGTGAGGGTGGCCCGTTCCTCCGGCCGGTCGGCCATGATCAGGTCGTACAAGGCCGTGGCGATGCCCTGACGTCGCCAGGCGGCACGGACCGCGAGGTCGGCGACCGCGAACGTGCGGCCCGGGTACTCGGTGGTGACATCGGCTGGCAACGGCGTGGTCAGGTGCCGCCACCAGCTAGTCGCTGACCGCAGCGGCAGGCCGAAGGCATAGCCGACCAGGTAACCGCCGTGGCGAGCTTCGCTCAGAACAAACCCGGGCTGGCGGGCCTGGACCGAGAACTGGCGGGCGTGCCGGGCGGTTTCCGCTTCGCCCCAGCAGTACGGCGGGTCACCGTAGACCTCGGCCGCCAGCCCCGTGAACTCATCCGCCCGCCGGGTGGCCGCAGCTCCGTCGAGCGATGAGAAGCTAATCTCCGGCGCGGGCACCGGACCAGGTTAGCGAGGTCCCGGCTGGGTACTGAGCAGGCCATGACTTCCCAGCTCAACGCCTACCTTAACTTCAACGGCACGGCCCGCCAGGCGATGGAGTTCTACGCCAGCGTGTTCGGCGGCACGCTGAACCTCAACACGTTCGCCGAGTACGGCGCGGCCGAGTCACCAGACGCCAGCCGGATCATGCACGCGATGCTTGAGACCGACGCGGGTTACACGATCATGGCTGCCGATGTCACCAGCGAGATGGAGTACCACCCGCCAGCGGGGTTCTCGATGAGCCTGTCTGGCGACGACGGTGACGTCCTGCGCGGCTACTTCGAGAAACTGTCCACCGGTGGGATGACGACGATGCCGCTGGCCAAGCAAGTGTGGGGCGACGAGTTCGGCATGTGCACCGACCGATTCGGCGTTTCCTGGCTGGTCAATATCTCTGAGCCGCAGGCCTTATCGTGATCGTCTGTGCCCACAGACTACGACGAGATCCGCGCGGAGAACATCGCTCGCTACGGCTGGGACACGGCCGTGCTGGAGTTGCTCGGTCAGCTCTACAGCGACCGGACGCACTTCATCTTCGAGCTCATCCAGAACGCGGAGGATGCCAGCGCGACCGACCTGACGTTCGAGCTATTCAGCGATCGACTTGAGGTCAGGCACGACGGACGCCCGTTCGACGCTGCCGACGTCCGCGGCATTTGCGGTGTAAGCCAGGGAACGAAAGCCGACGACATCACGAAGATCGGCAAGTTCGGCATCGGGTTCAAGTCGGTCTACGCCTACACGAACTCCCCGGAGATCTCCAGCGGCGACGAGCACTTCCTGATCCAGAGCTATGTCCGGCCGCGTTCGGCCGGGACGGACGCGGGCCTGCCGGACGCGACCGGCACCGGTACCGTTTTCGTCTTTCCCTTTGACCGCGCCGAGGTCTCCGCCGACGTCGCGGTCAGCGAGATAGCGCAGGCGTTGATCGCGCTGAATGCCGAGATTCTGCTGTTCCTGCGCCACATCGGGCAGGTGCGCGCCCACGGTGTCGGTGTCACTGACACGGTGCTGCGACGGACGTCGGCACCGCGAGGCAGTGGCTGCGTCCTGTCCACGCTGCGGGGCGGGCGCCGGGCCGACGACGAGTGGCTGGTCTGGTCCCGGTCGCTCGACGAGCTTGGTGAGCCTGCGCTTCGGGTCGAGATCGCCTTCGCCGTGAGGTCCGAGCTGGACGCCCGGCACCTGGTACGGCGGGATAGCTCCCCGCTTGTGGTGTTCTTCCCGACCGAGAAGCCGACGTATCTCGGCTTCCTGATTCAGGGCCCGTACCGGACGACGCCAGCTAGGGACAATGTGCCCGAGCACGACGACTGGAACCAGGCGCTGGTCGGGCAGACCGCGAGCCTGCTCGTCGACGTGCTCGCCGAACTTCGCGACGACGGGCTGCTGACCACAGATATTTTCTCGGCGCTACCCCTGGATACCGCTCACTTCGGTCCGGGAACCATGTTCAGCCCGCTGTTCACGGCAGTTCGTGACGCAATTTTTCATGGTCGATATGTTCCTGACGATCAAGGCGGACATCGACCGCCTGGCCAGGTGCGACTGGCGCGCGGGGCGGGGCTTCGTGAGCTGCTGACGCCCGATCAGCTTGGGAGGTTGTGCGGGGCGGGCGGCCCGGTTGCGTTCGTGGATGAGTCCGTGACGGAGGGCGGGACGCCGCTGCTGTGGCGGTACCTGCGGGACGAACTCGGGATCGGCGAGGTGACGCCTGAGTTTGTCATCGCGGCGGCGACCAGTGAGTTCCTGGCCGCCCAGTCCGATGGCTGGATCGCGGGCTTGTACTCGTTCCTCTACCAGCATCAGGAGCTGTGGGGCGAGGCAGGTCTGGCTCGGGCCAGGCCGATTATCAGGCTGAAAGATGGCTCGCAGGTGCTGCCGTTCGATGAGCGCGGTCGCCCGGCGGCATACCTGCCTGGGCCGGTGGCGACCGAGTTCCCGACGGTAGCGCCGGCCGTGGCCAACGACGCCGGGGCGCGCCGGTTCCTGGACGCGCTTGGCTTCGCCGAGGTCGACGTGCTCGCCGAGGTCGTCGATCACGTCTTCCCGCGTTATGCCGACGCGGACGCGGAGACGCTGGACGCCGTCGCGCACGACGCCGATCTCGAACTCGTCGCGCGGGCGCTGGCCGAGGTCTCGGCGGCCGACCGGGTTCGGCTGCTCGACCAGCTTGCCAACACCGCGTTCCTGATCGGCGAGAACGCCCGGACGGGAGCCAAACGGCTGATGCGGCCGGGTGAGCTCTACCAGCGGACCAGGGTGCTTGAGGCATATTTCGATCAGAACCCCGACGTGTGGTTCGCGGCTGACGGCTACGGGCCGTGGCTCGCCCAGTTGCGGATGATGGGCGTGCGCGACCAGGTACGTCTTGACGCTCGCGCCGCCGACGAACTGGGTTACGTGGTCATTGCCGACGAGTTCGCGCGGCATGAGCGGGGATTGGCTGGTTTCGATCCGGGAGCGAGCCTGGACGGGCTCGAGTTCGCGCTCAGCCATCCGGGATTCGCCCGATCTGAGTTCGTATGGAACGCGTTGCTCGCCCCGCACCGGCACCTGATAGCCGGCGTCGTCGAAAGCTCCCCCCGGCTCGGGTTCGCCGACGCCCAGCGCGAGGCCCGGCTATCCGACCTCGGCGAACTGGCGGTGGCCGCCGCCTGGCTGCCCGCTGGGGACGGGACGTTCCGGCGGCCCGCCGACATCGACGTTGCCGATCTGCCAGCGTCGTTTACCCGCGACGACGGGCTCGCCGAGGCGCTCGGGATGACCAAGCCCGTGATCGACGAGGCGAACCGGCAGCTTGGGTTCCCGCCCGGATTCCTGCGCAGGCTCAGCGAGCGTCCCGACCTCGTGGCGAGGATCGAGCGCGAGCTTGACGAGCGGGAATCCGGCTGAGCCGGCTCGGGGCTGGGGTCAGATCCGCGGCCCGTAGCCGGCGGACACGACCACCGTCCCCGCGGCGTGGTCGCCGACCCGCTGGCGGTACCTGGAGCAGACGATCGTGATGAACCCGACCAGGCCGAAGAACAGCGTGTCGATGATCAGGAAGATGCCGCGGATGAAGAGCTGGCCCATGCTGGCCTTGGTGCCGTCCTTGCTGATCGCGCGCAGCTTGAGCAGTTTCATGCCGAACGTCTGACCGCCGCTGCTGTACGGGATCGCCACCCAGTACAGGAAGTAGGCGGCCGCCGCGATGACCGTCGCGATCAGCCAGCGGACACCGTGGAGAGAGCCGACGTTGCTGTCGAACAGCCAGTACGCCAGGCCGGGCACTATCCCGGCCAGTATGTAGTCGATGATGTACTGCACGACGCGCCGCCCGGTGACCCTGGTCGCCGCCATGTGCACCAGCATCGGCCGCCCCATCTGCGGTGTCGCCTGCTGCGGCATGGGCTGCTGTTGCATGGGCTGCTGTTGCATGGGCTGCTGTTGCATGGGTGGCTGCTGTTGCCCCGGCGGTGGTCCTTGCGGCGCCCCCGGCTGCGCAGGCACGCCAGGCTGGGCGGTCTGCTGGGTGTACCCCTGCTGGCCGGTCCTGCCCTCATCAGGCATATTGCTCATCAGATCCCCCGATCCCGAGCTTTCCGCGCCCCCGCGCGTCCGGGCCTTGCCCCTCTGATGCCCGATTCCATCCCAGGTAACCGGGCATCCCCCGGTGTTCACCGAGGACCCGGCAGCAGTTAGGGGCCCACGCTGCCGCCATGACGACAGCTATGGGCCCACGCTGCTCCGCAGCCGGCCGGCCAGCCCAGTCAGGGGCCCATGAGGACCGGGTCGGCTCTGATGCGGCAAGGCTCCCGCTTTTGGCGGGTACCTGGGCGTAGGCTCCCTGAGGTCGGTCGCAACAAGAGGGGTTGTGTGATCGGGGCGATGGCGGCTGAGCGGGTTGGGACAGAGCGGGTTGGCGCAGAGCGGGTTGGGACAGGGCGGGTTGCTACAGGGCGGGAGGCAGAACAGTCGAACAGCGGCCGGCTTGGGCTCGTGGTGGGCACGGTTCCGGCGACGCCGCTGATGTTCTCGGTCGGGCTCGCCCCGGGTCAGTACGCCCAGCTTGACGACGTGGTCGTCACCCAGCGGTCGATGCCAGGGCCCGGTCAGGAGCCGGTGCGGATCGCCGGAGTGGTTACCAACGTGGAGGCGGTGCACGAGGGTGCCCGGTTCGCCTCGGATGTGTTCCTGATCGCGGACGGCGCGCTGCCCGCCGAGATCTGCGAGGTTGCCGAGGTGACGGTAACCAGGGTCGAACCGGAGATGTACGTACCGCCGCTTCCCGGCGCCCCGGTGTCACGCGCCGTCGGGGCGCAGCGGGAGTCAGCCCTGTACTTCGACGAGATGGGCGAGTCGAAGGTGCCGGTCGGGTTTGGCCGGGACGGGCAGCCGGTGTACGTCAACTTCGAGTTCGTCGACGGCACGAGGGGCGCGCACGTGTCGATTTCCGGCGTTTCCGGCATCGCCACTAAGACCTCGTTCGCGATGTTCCTGCTCCACTCGATCACGAATTGCGGCGTGCTCAAAGGCGAGGCGCACAACACCAAGGCGCTGGTGTTCAGCGTCAAGGGCGAAGACCTGCTGTTCCTCGACTACGCGAACAGCCGGCTGACGCCGGGTCAGGCGGCCAAGTACGCCGACCTGGGGCTGCCCGCGATGCCGTTCGGCAACGTGCGGGTGTTCGCGCCGCCGCGCAAGGGCGACTCCTCGGGAACGCCCGACGTGCACGCCAGGGACCGCGCGGTCAGCCCGTTCTACTGGACGCTCGCGGAGTTCTGCGAACTGGAACTGCTGCCGTTCGTCTTCGCCGACTCCGAAGACGAACGCGCCCAGTACACAATGCTGGTCGCCCAGGTCGCCGCCCGGCTGCGGCGAGACGTGATCGTCGCTGGCACCGAAGGCGCCGTCCGTATCGCGGGTGTCGACCCGGCCAACGACAAGATCCTGCGCACCTTCGACGACCTGGTGAACCTGCTCGAAGCCGAGCTTGGCGGCGACGACACGCGGAGCAAGTGGGTCGCGGGCAGCACCATGCTCGGCAGCGTGAACGCGCTGCTGCGGCGGCTCCGCTCGGCGGTGGCGCCGCTGTCCACCATCGTCCGGGGCGACCTCGCCCATCGAGGCGAGCGGTCGATCTCGACATCGCGAGCCCAGATCACGGTCATCGATCTGCACAACCTGCCCGACCGGGCGCAGCGCTTCGTGGTCGGCGTCACGTTGCGCACCGAGTTCGCCCGCAAGGAGCGGCAGGGCACCGCCAGGCCGCTGATGTTCGTCATGCTCGATGAGCTCAACAAGTACGCGCCCCGCGACGGCGACAGTCCGATCAAGCAGATCCTGCTCGACCTGGCCGAACGCGGGCGCTCGCTCGGCGTGATCTTGATCGGCGCGCAGCAGACCGCCAGCGAGGTCGAGCGGCGCATCCTGGCGAACTGCGCGATCCGGGTGGCCGGCGGCTCGACGCCGCCGAGGCCCAGCGCCCCGAGTACGGGTACCTGCCGCCCGCACAGCGTCAGCGGGCGACGCTGGCCAAGCCGGGCACTATGTTCATCGCCCAGCCGGACATTCCGGTGCCGCTCGCGGTCGACTTCCCGTTCCCCGCCTGGGCGACCAGGCCGAGCGAGAAGGGGGAGTGGGCCGGTCACGACGCCGGTCCGGCCCGCCCGGCGGACCCGTTCGCCGGCATGGCCGGCGCCGACGACGACCCCCCGCCGTTCTGACCGGAATCCCCGAGAGGACGCGATGAAGATCCTGCACACCAGCGACTGGCACGTCGGCAAGGTGCTCAAGGGCCGGGACCGGTACGACGAGCACGTGGCCGTGCTCGGCAGTATCGTCTCGATCGCGCGGGACTCCGACGTCGACCTGGTGCTGGTCGCCGGTGACCTGTTCGAGACGTCGGCGCCGACGGCGAAGTCGCAGGGCCTGGTGATGCGCACGCTGCTCGCCCTCGCGCAGAACGGCCGGCACGTGGTGGTCATCGCGGGCAATCACGACAACCAACACCTTCTCGACTCCGTGTACCGGCCCGTGCTCGGGCAGCTTGGGTTGCACGTGCTCGGCTTGCCTAAACGCCCCGAGTCTGGCGGCAACATTTCATTCTGCCTCCGAAATAAAGAACAGGTGCGGGTGGCGGCACTCCCTTTCGTGTCCCACCGGTTCGCGGTGCGCGCGGCCGAGATCGTCGGGCACGAGTTTTCCGAGCACACGCTTGATTACTCCCGCCAGATCGCCGCGATCGTCGGTCAGCTCACGCAGGAGTTCACCGACGACGCGGTGAACATCGTGATGGCGCACGCCACGTTGCTCGGCGGTCGTCGCGGCGGCGGCGAACGCGACGTCCAGACCAGCCTGGACTATGAGCTGTCGGCCAGCATCTTCCCGGCGTCGGCACACTACGTCGCGCTCGGTCACCTGCATCGCCAGCAGGAGATCGCGGGTCCGTGCCCGACGTTCTACTCCGGGTCACCGCTGCCGGTCGACTTCGGCGAGGAAGCCAACGATCCCGTCGTGCTCGTGGTCGAGGCGGCGCCCGGGATCAGGGCGGACGCCAGGCCGGTGCCGGTCGCGGGCGGCCGGCGGCTGCGGACCCTGCGCGGGACGCTCGACCAGGTGGTGGCCGAAGGCGAGCAGGCGCAGGACGCGTACCTGCGGGTGATCCTGGCCGAGCCGAGCCGGGCTGGCCTCGGCGACGAGGTCAGGGAAAAGCTGCCGAACACGCTTGAGGTGCTGCTCGATGACGCGCACCGGGCGCGTCCCGGTGAGCGTTCCGTCGACCGGCCTAGCCGGACTGGCCGGAGCCCGGTGGAGCTGTTCGGGGCGTTTCTCGAGTCCGAAGGAGTGGCCGATCCGCGGGTAACGGCGATGTTCGCTGAGCTTCTCGACGAGGTAACCGCGGGTGATGCCTCGTGAAGCCGTTGCGGCTCCTGCTCGACGGGTTCGGATCCTACCGCGAGCCCGCCGAAGTCGACTTCTCCGGCGTGGACTTCTTCGCGCTGGTCGGGCCGACCGGCTCGGGTAAGAGCACGGTGATCGACGGCCTGTGCTTCGCCTTGTACGGCACGGTGCCGCGGTGGGGCCGGGAGAACCTGATTAACCAGGCGCTCGCCCCCGCCGCGAACGCGTGCCGGGTTGTGCTCGTTTTCGAGGCCGCGGGCAAGCGCTACGCGGCGGTGCGCGCGCTGACGCGCAACGCGCGCGGCCAGGTGAACACCAAGGAGGCGCGGCTGGAGTTGCTCGATCCAGGCGTCGCCGCCAGTGCGCCGCTCGGTGACCTGCTCGAAGCCAGCGTCGAGCCGCTGGTGGAGGGGCCTGATCAGGTCAAGGCCGCTGTCGCGGAGATTCTCGGGCTGACGTACGAGCACTTCACCCAGTCGGTGCTGCTGCCACAGGGACGGTTTTCTGAGTTCCTGCACGCCAAGGCGTCCGAGCGGCAGAACCTGCTGGTCGAATTGCTGGCGTTCGGGGTCTACGAGACCGTCGGGCAGAAGGCGAGGGAGCGGGCCAAGCTGGCGGCCGAACGGGCGTCGATCGCCAAGGGTTCGCTGGCCGAACTGGCTGAGGCTACCCAGGATGCCGAAGCCGCTGCCGTGGCCAAGGTGGACGAGCTGACCGAACTGTCCGCCGCGGTGACCGAGTTGCTGGGGTTGTTGCGGGCGGCGGGCGAGGCGGCGACGCAGGCCGACTCCGCGGTGCTGGCGGTGCGGGCCGAGGCGGAGTTGCTCTCGCAGGTGCGCGCGCCGGAAGAGGTGGCCAACCTGGCCCAGCGAATCAGCGACGCCGACCAGGATCTGGCGCGCCGACGGGCCGAACGGGAGAGCGCTGAGACGACCGAAGTCGAGGCCGCCGCCATTCGCGGGGCGCTGCCGGACAAGTCGAAACTGGAGCGGCTGTGCGATGCGCACGAGCAACGGCGCGAACTGGCCGCGTCGCTGGCCAGGCAACAGAAGGTGCTGGCGGAGCGCCAGGCCGGGCTGGACGAAGCTGAGACCGGGCTCAAGGACGCCCAGGCCGGCGACGAGCAAGCCCAGACCGCCCTGGCCACGGCCGAACGCGCTCACATGGCCGTCGCCATCGCTGGAGAGTTGCGGGCGGGAGCGCCGTGCCCAGTGTGCTTGCAGCCGGTCTGCGAGCTGCCCGAGCATCCGGTCCCGGCCGACCTGGCGCGGTCGCGGGCGGCCGTCGACCTGGCGGTCAAGACGGGCAAAAAGGCGCGGACGACACTCGATCAGGCCGCGAAGGCTGCAGCCGCCGCGGCCGGCGACCTTGAGAACACCACCAGGCTCATCGAGCGCGTCGCCGCCGTGCTGATCGAATCCGAGGGTGAGGCCGAAGTCAGGGGCCTGCTCAAGGAGATCGCGCTGGCCGATGAGCGGCTGGGCAAGGCCGCAGCGGCGGTGCGGGCCGCTAGGCTCGCGGCCACAGCGGCCGAGCGGGAGCGGACCAGCCTCGAGGCCGAGGAACTGCGGGCCTGGCAGGTGCTCGACCAGGCCAGGGACTCGGTCGTGCGGCTAGGTGCTCCGGTCGTCGCTCGCGGCGGGACCGGCGCCAGAGCTGACCTCGCCGAAGCCTGGAAGTCGCTGACCGAGTGGGCCAGCGAACAAGCCGGAGAACGCCAGCGGCGGCTGCCGGAGCTGGAGAACGCGGCCGGCGAAGCTCGCGGCCGGGCGGCCGGGCAAGAGGCTGAGCTCAGCGGGTTGCTGGGCAAGCACGGGGTCGAGCGGACCGACGCGGATCGGGCCGAATCGGCCGTGCTCACTCTGCTTGAGCGGTCAAGACACCAACTCGGCCTGGTGCGAGCGAACCGGAAAAAGGCCGCCAAGCTGATCGAGCAGATCGCTGCGCATACCGAGGCCGAGCGGGTCGCCTCGATGCTCGGCCGGCTGTTGCGAGCGTCGTCGTTCGAGCGCTGGCTGTGCGGCGAGGCGCTCGACTCGCTGGTGGCCGAAGCCTCGCAGACGCTGATGGAGCTATCCGCGGGCCAGTATCAGCTCGACCGGGACGACCGCAATGAGCTCTGGGTTATCGACTACCAGGACGCGGGTGCCCGGCGTCCGGTGCACACGCTGTCGGGAGGCGAGACGTTCCAGGCGTCGCTGGCGCTGGCTCTGGCGCTGTCACGTCAGGTGATCGGTTTGTCGGCCGGCCTGCGGGACCTGAACTCGATGTTCCTGGACGAAGGGTTCGGGACGCTAGATGAGGACACCCTGGAGGTGGTCGGCTCCACGCTGGAACGTCTGTCCACCGACTCCGATCGCATGATCGGGATCATCACCCACGTGCCGGCGCTGGCTGAACGCGCGCCGGTGCGGTTCGTGGTGTCGCGCGCCGGGACGACGTCGACGCTGCGGAAGGAGACCGTGGCATGACCGAGACTCTGGCCGCTCCGTCGGCTCCGCCGCTCTCGTTTACCGTCGATCCCTGGGATCCCGGCTACGGCCAGTCGGTCGCCGAGGAGATGGCCTCGTCCGGGGGACTCTCCGAGTCGACGGCCGAGCTGAACCTGGACTTCGAGGTGCCGGCCGAGGAGTGGCAGCCGCTGGCCCCCGATCCAGGGGTCATGCTGCCGGAGACCGTGCTGTTCCTCGACGGCGTGCGCCGGATCGACGCCAGGATCTGGATCCACGGCGGCGGCCTGCAGCCAGTCGCCGGGATCGCCGCTTCCCTGGCCGCCGGCCTCGTCGTCTGCAACGGACTCGCCCACGTGGCTGATGTCGTGGTCGAGCGCGGACTCTTCACCGCCGCCGGGGATGTGGGGGACCTGAACACCAGGGCCGGCCGGTACGTGGCCATGGTGGCCGAGGGTGCCGGACTCGACAAGCTGTCGCTGGCGCTGCAACAGCGTCTCGCGTTCGCCGAAGTGCAGCTCGCCGTCGCGTTCCGGGCGGCCCACCAGGGCGATGACGACTTGCTGGTGGTGGACGGGCCGCTGCGTGGCCGCGCCCACCTAGACCGGACGGTTGGCTACATCAAGAGCCACCACGCGTCGTACTTGCCGGGTCCGCAGGCTTCGGTGGTGGGAGCGCTGAAGCCGGGCCAGCGGACGCCGGCCTTCACGATGGGGACGTCCTGGGAACGGAACTCCTGGTACCTGCAGCTTCCCGGCACCGACGGAGTGCCGTGGTCCGGGGTGGTGCGGCTGGAGTGCTCGGCCGACCTGGAACCCAAGGACGTCACCAGGCTGGCTGACCTTACCGCCCGGGTGCTGCCACCGCTGGCCAGCACCCCGCACAAGGACCCGCGAGCTCCGCAGAACCTCGTCCCGATCGGCGGCCTGGAACGCCAGATGAAGCACCGGCTCGGCGATGAGCGGCTGCTGTACCGGGCGCTGCGCGCCGCCGCCATCGGCGTGTTATCCGCCGCGTTATCCGATCGGCGGGCCGAAGGGAAGCTTGCGCAGCGGCGCCTTGAGAACCTTGCCGCTAGGGTTGCGCGGCAGCGGCTCGGAAGTGACCGTGATGAACTGCGGCACCTTGTAGTCGGCGAGATGTTCGCGGGCGAATCCGACGACTTCCAGCGGGTCGACCGACGCACCCGGGAGCGGCACGATCACGGCGCCGACCTTCTCGCCCATCATGGAATCGGGTACCCCGACAACGGCCACTTCACCCACGCCGGGCGCCCCGATCAGGGCGTTTTCGACTTCGACGCTGTAAATGTTTTCGCCGCCCCGGTTGATCATGTCCTTGATCCGGTCCATGACGAACACGAGACCATCGGAATCGACCCGTCCGATGTCGCCGGTGCGCAGCCAGTGATCGGCGAACACCTCCGCGGTGGCGCTGGGCTTGTTCCAGTAGCCGGCGCAGACGCTCTGGCCGCGAATGAGGATCTCGCCTAGTCCCGCGTCCGGCCCTGCGCTGGGGCCGGCCCCGGAATCGGCGTCAGCGATCGCGATCTCGGTATGGGGCGCGGCGAAGCCGACCGAATCGGCGTGATCCGCGGCCCATTCATGCGGCAGGAGCGTGGCGATCGACGTGCATTCGGTGAGCCCGAACCCGTTCGCCAGCCGCGCGCCGGCGAACCGCTCGCCGATCTGATGGACCAGGGCGGGCGCGATCGGCGCACCGCCGTAGGAGGCCCAGCGGACCCCCGCCACTTTCGCGGTGCTGAAATCGGGATGGTTGAGTATGTAGTAGTAGATTGCCGGAACCGCGGTGCAGGCCGTGATCCGCTCGCGCTCCAGCGTCTCGATCATCCGGCGGCCGTCGAACGAGGCGTCGATGACGGCCGCGCCGCCGACCCGGAGAGCAGGCAGCGTCTGGCTGTGGCAGCCGGTCACGTGGAAGAGCGGCACGACGACGAGTGTCCGCATCTCGGGGCCGATGTCGCGCGGGATGCCGCTGACTCGGTACACGGTCTCGACGTTCGCCAGCACGTTCTCGTGGGTGTGCATGGCGCCCTTGGGGAAGCCGGTTGTCCCGCTGGTGTAGAAGATCGCCGCGACATCGTTCCTGGTCGCTCCCTCGTCCACCAAGGGGTTGCCGTCCGGCAGCGCCGTGCCTGGCTCGAACACGTAGCTGCTGGCGGAGTCGGTGATGACGTATCCGGCTTCTGTTGGGGTGAACCTGGTGTTCACCGGCACCACGATCGCGCCAGCCATCAGGCCGCCGAAGAAGGCGAGCACCCAGTCGAGGCAGTTGGGCAGCCTGATAGCCACCCGGTCACCCGGCTTGATTCCGCTGTCGCGCAACCCTCCGGCGACCCTGGCGGCCCGGCTCCACAGTCCGGCGTAGCTGAGCCGCTCGCCGCCGACCTCGACAAGCGCCTCGGCTTCGGGGCTTGCTTCCACGCTGGCGCGGAGCATCTCAAGCAGCGTCTGGTGCAGGTTCGGGTATCTGCGGACGCCGTCATCGTCGGCCCGCACCCCTGAGGAGTCGAACGGGTTCGCCCCTCTAGCCGATGCCGTGATCACAGGTTTGACTATATAGCCGTCATTCCTCCTCTTGCCGTCTTGATCGCCCAGGTCCCGCGAGGCGGTGCTTGACCTGCGGACTTGTGAGGCGAGACGATGGTCGCTCGTGTTCGAGCTTCGGGGGGAACGAGCATGGCTACTTATGTGTCCTTGATCAATTGGACCGAGCAGGGCATCCAGAACTTCCGCGACACTACCCATCGAGCCGAGGAGTTCTCCAAGCTCGTCGAGAGCATGGGCGGCACCGTGCGGGAGCTGGTGTGGACGGTCGGTGAGTATGACCTCGTCTGTGTCGCTGACTTCCCGGACGAGGAGTCGGGTGTGGCTGCGCTACTCCAGGTCGGCTCGACCGGGAATATCCGCTCCAACACGATGCGCGCGTTCAGGGCCGAGCAGATGACCGAGATCATCCACCGGACCGGCTAAGCAATCCGGCCTTGATCGCGGCGGCGGCCGCGGCCGGTCTGGCCGCCTGGCGGCGAACGCTGATGCACGCCGCGGTCACCGGACGGCACTATGTCATGCCTGGGCGGAAAGTATGCCCACGATTCCCATTGCCGCCCTATAGGCACATGTGCGACAGATTGGGCGTGATTGGCATGGGGAGTTCCTGGGTGGTCGGCTGCTGCTGACGTTAACAGTGCCGTTAGAACGAATACGGGCATGGCAAATCGAATCATCGTCACGTTGGTGGTTTCTTTCGAAATAGCGCTCAGGTCAGCTGAATGGTGGTATCTGTGCGGTCTACCCGGTCAGACGGGAAGAACGGCTTGCCGGTTTACCGGGGAATCCCATCAACGTCGGCGTATGTGCCTTCTTGAGCGAGAAAGGATATGTTCGCAGAGAAAGTTCAGAACGTGGAGGAGACCGGAATGCCGCGGACAAGGAGGTTCCCGGTCGGGGGCGCGCGCGCGTCGGGCGACGAGCAGATCCTGGGCTGGTGCCGTGACGTCGTCTCGCGGGTCAGCGCGCTTGAGCCCGAGATGAGCGCCCTGAATGACGGCGGCCTGCTCGGCCTGACTAGCTCATTCCGCGCGCGGCTCCGCCAAGGCGAGGGGCTTGACTCGTTACTGCCTGAAGCTTTCGCCGCCGTTCGCGAGGCGGCCTCGCGGGCGCTGCGGCAGCGGCCTTTCGATATGCAGGTGATGGGTGCGGCGGTGCTGCATCGAGGCCTGATCGCCGAGATGGCGACCGGCGAGGGCAAGACCCTGACCGGAACGCTTGCGGCCTACCTGAACGCACTGCCTGGCGCTGGCGTGCACATCATGACGGCCAACGACTATCTGGCGAAACGGGACCGCGAGTGGATGTCGCCGGTCTTCGGCCTGCTAGGGCTGCGGACAGGCCTGCTGGACCCGGCGTACACCTACCCCGATCAGTCGGGTGCTCGCCTGACGGCGTATGCCGCCGATGTGACCTATGGCCCGTGGGCCGAGTTCGGTTACGACTACCTGCGTGACAATTCGGCCTGGTCGCCGGCCGAGCGCGTGCAACGGGGCCTGCATTGCGTGCTCGTCGACGAGGCGGATCTGATCTTGATCGACGAGATGCGCTCGGCAATGTTCATCAGCGGGCCAGGCGATGAGCCAGATACCAGGATCGCCGACTGCGCCAGGATCGTCGCCGGACTGACTCCTGGCGTCCACTACGAGGTGGATGAGCGTGCGCGGACTGCCGATCTCACTGACGAAGGTACGAGCTATGTCGAAGCAACCCTCGGCATCGACAGTCTTTACGATCAGGCGAATCATGCGCTGCTTCGCCACCTGCGCAACGCGTTGATGGCCGGGGAGCTCTACCTGCGGGACCGCGACTACCTCGTCGAGGGCGGTGTCGTCGTGCCGGTTGACGTCGCATCAGGTCGGCCCCATCCTGGCCGCCGGTTTGGTGACGGTTTCCATCAGGCCCTAGAAGCTAAGGAAGGCCTGCAGGTCAGCATCGAGAGCCAGACGCTGGCCACCATCGGCATGAGCGACTACGTGTCCCAGTATGAGCGGTTCGCCGGAATGACCGGCGTCGCCCAGCCTGACCTGGAAACCTACCGCCGGATCTATCAGCGCACCGTCGTTCCGATCGCGACGAACCGTCCGGTGATCCGCGTCGATCATCCCGATCTGGTCTTCCCGGCCAGGGAGGACAAGCTCGCCGCGCTCGCCGACGACGTGGCCGTCCGGCACGCCGCTGGCCAGCCGGTCCTGGTGGGTGTCGCCTCGATCGAGGAAGCCGCGGAGGTCTCGCGGTTGCTGACCGCGCGTCAGCTCGATCACGAGATGCTCACCGCGCGCAACCATGCCAGCGAGGCACAGAGCCTGGCCCAGGCGGCCCAGCTCGGTGCTGTCACCGTCGTGTCGAAGATGGCCGGACGCGGGGTCGACATCATCCTCGGCGGCCCTGACGGTGCCGGGCGGGAAGCCGTCTGCGACGTCGGCGGGCTGTGCGTGCTCGGCACCGAGCGATCAGTGCGGCGGCGGCCCGAACGGCACCTGCGCGGACGGGCCGGCCTGCAGGGCGATCCTGGCGAGTCGAGGTTCTACCTGTCCTTCGACGACGACATCGTCAAGGCGTTCGTGTTGCCGAAGATGAGGTCGGTGGCAGCCAAGTCCGTCCTCGGCGGTGCGCCGTTCAAGAGGTTGTCGCTAGCCATCGACGGAGCTCAGCGTAATTACGCGATCCGCGCGGCGAGCGCGCTGGTGGATGCCGTGGAATACGATGCCGTGCTGGCCGAACAGCAGCATAAATTCTATGCCGAGCGTCGCGAGGTCGTGGACCAGCCAGACGTCTCCGACCGGATTGGCGAGATCATCGACGAGGTTGTCCGCGGGCAGGCAGCCCCGGCCGATGCGCGGGACGCCTACGCCAGGATGGAAGCCGAGCTCGGCCCGGCGCTGCTCCGCGAAGCCGAACGTAAGGTGTTTCTTTCGGTCACAGATGCCGCGTGGCGCGCTCACTTGCAGGAAATGGCGGCTCTGCTGGAAGGGATCGGGCTGCGCGCGATCGGCGGCCGGTCGCCGCTCGTCGAGTACCGACGCGAGGCCGCCGACCTGTTCGCCAGGCTGCGGTTCCAGATCAAGGTGAGCACCGTCGCGGCGCTGTTCACCGTCCAGACCGGGTCGCCCCCGCCCGGCAAGTAACAAATCACGTCACCTACGAGCTGGACTTGCCCGACGGGGGGATCTTGCGCATGAGGATTCTCATCCGGTTGACCGGACCGACTACGGTCCAAGTCTGTGGAGTCACATCCTGCGCGATCAGCTTCAGGTGACCGAGGCTGAGTTCTGCGCTTGCGTTCAAAATGGTGCTAGACCTGACCGGGGCATGCCTGAGCTGCCGTCCGGTGCTCTGCCCGCTGAGGTGGTGTACCTGCTGATCTCGCGCGTCGGGCTGACCGAAGCCGAAGTCGCTGCGATGAGCAAGGACGAGGCGATCGCTCGGTTGCGGTGTCACTGGACCGGCGAGGCCGATCGTGAGCCTTCTGCTAGGTAGCGGCGGACTTGGGTTTGTCACCGGTCCGGCGGCGCTTGTCGCGGGCGTAGATGACTCCCTGCTTGCCATCGCTCGAGCTGCGGCGGTTGAGCTCGAACAACGTGGTCGCGGCCATCAGGTCGCTGAGCTTGGCGTAGCCGTAGTTGCGGGAGTCGAAGTCGGGGCGCTGCTTGGTGAGGATCTGGCCGATGTAGGCGAGCGGGGCCCAGCCGTCGTCGTCTGAGGCGGCTTCGACGGCGTTGCGCAACTGGCTTACCAGGGCGGTGTCTGCCTTGAGCTTTGCGGCGGACGTGCGGGCGGGCGGTTTGAGCGCCGGATCAGCAGGCACGGCGGTGTTGTCGGAATAGGTCAGGTTCTCGATGTAGATGAACTTGTCGCACGCGGCGACGAAGGGCTTCGGCGTCTTGCGTTCGCCGAACCCGTACACGGTGAGTCCAGATTCGCGGATGCGCGCGGCCAGGCGGGTGAAGTCGCTGTCGCTCGACACGATGCAGAATCCGTCGAACCGGCCCGAGTACAACAGGTCCATCGCGTCGATGACCATCGCCGTGTCGGTCGCGTTCTTGCCGGTGGTGTACGCGAACTGCTGCATTGGCTGGATCGACTGGGCGAGCAGTTGGTCTTTCCAGCCTTTCAGGCTCGTGCCCGTCCAGTCTCCGTAGGCACGCTTGACGTGCGCCGTGCCGAATTTGGCAACCTCGGCTAGCAACCCCTCCGTGATCGAGGGCGGCGCGTTGTCCGCATCGATGAGCACGGCGAGCTTGGCGAAGTTCTCGCTGTTCTCGCTGACCAAGTTGTTCTCTCCTTGTCGAGGCGCCGGCAGGATCAGTTCCGGCACCTCTAGTTGGGCCGTCCGGCAGTCTTTCATTTTAATAGCAGAGTTAAGCTTCACCGCTTATCGGTGGTAATGTCCGTTTTAATTGCCCTCCCACACTTCATGCCGTAGCGTGTCGATCGCCGACCGTTGTCGGCCTGACACAGGGGTGGGCCAGTCGTGAACATTCGCGTTGATATCGCACGTGCCGGGGCCGGATGTCTGCTGGCGGCGGGGGCGATTGGTGTCGTCGCTGCCAGCCCTGCCGCTGCTGCTCCGGCCGCTGCTGCTCCGGCCGCTGCTGCTCCGGCCGCTGCTGCTCCAGCCGCTGCTGTCGGGAATCCAGCGTCGGGGCCGTTCACCTCGGTGCCGTCGGTTCGTCTGCTTGATACCCGTGCGGGTATTGGCGTCAGGGCAGGTGCGGTGGGGGCGGGCAAGACGGTAGCGGTCACGGTGGCTGGCCGGGGGAGTGTTCCGACCTCTGGGATCTCTGCTGTCGCGCTGACCGTCACGGTGTCCGCGCCGAAAAAGGGCGGCGGCGTCACCGTGTACGCCGGCGGCTCGGCCAGGCCGGGCTACTCGGACCTGGCCTTCAGAGCCGGGCAGACGGTCTCTGGCCTGGTGATCGCCCGCCTGGGAGCCGACGGCAAGGTCGACTTGCATAACGGGTCGGCTGGGACTGTTCAGCTAACTGGCTACGTGTCGGGGTACTTCACCGGGGGCGGGCTGAGATCGAATGGCGCGTTTACGTCGCTGACCTCGGCTCGGCTGCTCGACACCAAGTCTGGCATCGGCGTCCGGGCAGGCGCGGTCGGCGCCAGGAAGACGGTGCGGCTCGCGGTCGACGGGCGGGGCGGCGTTCCCGCGGCGCGGGTGGCGGCCGTCACGCTGACGGTGACGGTGACTGCCGCTGGCCGGGCCGGCTCTATCACCCTGTACCGGGATGGGTCGTCGCGGCCGGCCTCAGCCAACTTGAACTTCGCGGCCGGGCGCGCGGCGTCCGGTGTCGTCGTCGTCCGCGTGGGCGCCGACGGCAAGGTGGAGCTGTACAACGGATCGGCCGGAACGGTCCAATTGACTGCCTACGTATCGGGGTACTTCACCGGGGGCGGGTCGAAGTCGAATGGCGCGTTCACCTCCGCTGGCCCAAATCGCCTGCTCGACACCAAGGCCGGTTTCGGTGTCCGCGCTGGCCCTGTGGCCGCCAAGAAGACCGTGACGCTGACGGTGGCAGGCCGGGGCGGCGTCCCGGCTTCCGGCGTCGCCGCGGTCGCGCTGACCGTGACGGTGGCCGCGCCGAAGAGGGGCGGCGGTATCACGGTGTACGCCGACGGCTCGGCCCGGCCGGCCTCCTCGGACTTGGACTTCGCGGCCGGGCAGACGGTTTCTGGCCTGGTGATCGCGCCGCTGGGCACCGACGGCAAGGTCGACCTGTACAACGGGTCGGCGGGAACGGTCCAGCTGACTGGCTATGTGTCCGGCTACTTCAACACCGTTCTCTCCGGCGTCGCGCGTCTGGTGACGAACTCTGACTCCTCCTGCGCCCTTCTCGTCTCCGGTGAAGTGGAGTGCTGGGGCGATAACGCGGAAGACGCGCTCGGCAGCGGGCTTGGCACGGAGTTCAGCTACCTGCCTGTCATGGTCAGGGGCGTCGGCGGGCGCGGAGCGCTGGGCGCAGTGGCCAGTATCGCGACCGACGGCGGCGGCTTCTGCGTCGTCCTAAAGTCCGGTGGCGTCGATTGCTGGGGTGCCAACGGCGACGGCGATCTAGGTGACGGAGGAGTCGCGAACAGCCCTGTCCCGGTGGCGGTCAGGGGCATCGGCGGGGTCGGAAACCTGAGCGGTGTCGCCAGCATCGCCGGCGGCTTCTTCAGCTACTGCGCCCTGCTCAAGACCGGCGAAGTCGACTGCTGGGGCAACAACGCCTTGTACGGAGGACTCGGCACAGGCTCGACCGGGAGTTTCAGCGACGTGGCCGAACCGGTTAAGGGAGTCGGCGGGACCGGCAAGCTGAGCGGGGTGGCAAGCGTGGTCAGCGACGGCACCACCATGTGCGCCATCCTCACCTCTCGCAAGGTCGACTGCTGGGGCGGCCAGCCCATTCCCGTTCTGGGCAATGGCACGGACTCGTCGAGCGATGTTCCTGTCGCAGTCGAGGGAGTTGGCGGGTCTGGGACGCTTGGCGGGGTTGCCCGCCTGAGCGCGCAAGGTGAAACCATCTGCGCGCTGCTGACCTCCGGCCAGGTCGACTGCTGGGGGCTGGGCTCCGACGGCATCCTCGGAGCAGGCGAGGCCGTGCAGAGCAGCGAGTTCCCCGTGGCGGTACTCGGGCTTGGCGGAACAGGAACGCTGACCGGGGTAGCCGCCCTGTCTGGCGATGGCCGGACCGCTTGCGCGCTGCTCTCCTCCGGCAAGGTGGACTGCTGGGGGGAGGACAACGAGGGACAGCTAGGCACCGGGACGATCCCGGTCACGGGAGACAGCTTCGTCCCGGTCGCGGTAGTCGGCGTCCATGGGACCGGGACGCTCAGCGGCGTGGCCCAGTTGACCACTGACTTCAGCAGCTTCTGCGCCGTACTCGGCTCTGGCGGGCTGGACTGCTGGGGCGGCAACACCGGCGGCCAGCTCGGCGACGGCAGCATCAGCGGACCGCAGATCTGCGATGGGGAGGCGTGCGGCATGACTCCAGCGCAGGTCGTCAGCACCCGCGGGCAAGGGGCGCTGTCCGGGGTGGCCAGCGTTGTCAGCAATTCTGTCGACGAGGTCGGCGGCTATGGCTACTACGCCATCCTGAGCTCCGGCGCAGTGGATTGCTGGGGCGCCGGAATCGATGCGCAGGGTGTGCTGGGAAACGATCCCTTCATGGACTCAGCCGAATACAGCGTCCCGGCACCGGTGTAGGTATTCCAGACCTGACCGTGTTGCTGATTGGATGTGCGCCATGGAATTGCCCAGCGCGCACGAGCGGCCGCCGCGCCCCGGCGAAGTCGTTGGGCACGTCGACGTTGAGCACGTCGACGTTGAGCACGTCGACCGCCAGCGTCGGCCAGAGAAGCCGGCGAGTAGCCGGACCGACCTACGAGACCGGTTCAATAACCTTGCGCCAGGACATCCCTCATCGCCGTGGGACGAACACGGTGCGCCGCGCCCGCCCGTTCCCCGCTTAACCGACTTCGAACGCGCCGACCCCCCGCTCAGCGACGCCGCCTACGCCGTTCACCGCAGGGAAGTCGCCGAGAGCCTCCGAGAGGCTCATGGCACTTACGTGGCAGTCAAAGAGCAACAAACTCTCAATCCCGATAAAGATATCTGGACTGACGATCGCATTGCCCGTCAAGATGAGGTAATTAAAGATCTGTACGCATCAGCCGAGCACGTCCCCTGTGAACGAAAGGCCATCATTGCTGGAGGCTTGGGTGGCGCAGGCAAGACCACTGTGCTGACCGAACATGCGGGAGTCGATCTGTCACGGTACTTCACTATTAACCCCGATCGATGCAAGGAAGAACTCGCTCGGCATAAAATGCTTCCTGAGATCCAAGGATTGTCGCCAATGGAAACATCGAGTTTAGGTCACGAGGAATCCTCGTACATCGCTCGCCGTTTGGCCTTTCGGGCGTATGCCGAAGGCAAGAATGTAATATGGGATATCACTATGTCCCGGTCCGCTTCGGCGGTCAGCCGCATAGACGAACTTCGGTCAGCTGGCTATGAGCATATTGAAGGGATATTTGTTGATATCCCAGTCGAAACGAGTGTTGCGAGATCGGAAGCTCGGCATCGTCGTGGCCACGACAAATACTTGGCTGGCGAAGGACTTGGTGGCCGGTACGTCCCTGCCGAACTCATTCGATCTCAGGCCGATCCTGAGTACGGCAGTATCAACCGCCGCGCATTTGAGGAGGCAAAGCCGCTGCTTGATGAATGGGCAATATTTGAAAATTCGGTGGACGGTCGTCCTGCAACCGTGGTCGAGCGAAGCATGGACGTTCCGGGGACGTTCAGATCGGAATTATTGCAATGACGAGCGAGATAACAGTGCTACTCAATGCCCTGCATGATGGGTCGATGACCGTTGATGAGGTAGCCGACCGGTTCAGGGCGTGCAAATGGTCCCGACGTCGGCGTCATCCGGCCGACAGTTACGTGGACATGCTTGCGGCAGAATTCGAAGATCCTGACACTTATCTCCCTGCGTCGTTTGACGAGGTAATAGCCGCGTACGACCAGCAAAAGATAACCCGCGACCAACTTCGCATCCTGAGCGAAGCGGTTGCTGAGGCTCAGCGGGCTGAGGACGCGGGCGACTGAACAGCGCTCGCGTGGTTGGGCCCGATCACCCGGTTCCCCGGACAGCGTAGGCTCCAGTCCCATCCCAGCCTCAGCGTCGTACCCCAGCGTCGTCCCGGCGCGGGGGCTGAGCCGCGCGTCAGGGACTTGCTGAGGCGGGTGTGATCGATGTGGCTCGCGGGAGGAAGACAACCGTGCTGAGCTGTTGAGCCTCCGCCTTCGCCCGCGCAGCTAGGGGCCCGCGAGGTCGCCATAGCGACAGTTAGGGGCCCACGCTGCGGCCGGGCGGGACGCCCAGCGGGGCAGCAGGGCCTTGCGGCGGATGCCCGCTGGACCCGAGCTTGATGGCTAGGCGCCGGACCAACGACGGACTTGCTGGCCGCGCTGTGCTCTCGGCGAGCCGCGCTCGTGAATAGTGTGGCTGCTACAAAGGGTTGTACAGCAGGTCGAGGTCGTGGGGGAGAGCGGCTTTGACCTGTTTGGTGCGCTCGTCAGCGAGCACTTCCTTGTGGCCTTCCCTGATCGCGCGGATCGTTTGCTCGACGACGCTTTCCGGGCTGACTTTGGACACGCCGGTCAGCAGCGCGGACATGTCTGTGTCGATGAACGAGGCATGTACGCCGACGACATGCGTGCCCTGCGCCCGCAACTGCATCCTGACCTCGTTGGTCAGCAGCCAGGCGGCGGCCTTCGATGAGGCGTAAGTACCGGTGAACGGCGGCCGTCGGTGTTCAGGTGGTTCGAAGCGAGCATGGTACCGGCGTTGTTGATCAGCACGCTGACGTCTGCACAGGCCGCCGCGGCGGCCGCGACCTGCTCCTGATCGGTGATATCGAGCTGCATCGGCCGCGCGCCCGGGACGGTGACCGATTCGGGCTTGCGCGCGGTCGCGTAAACCTTCGCCGCGCCTGCCTTAAGCAGCAGCCGGGCAAAGACCTCGCCGAGGCCTCGGTTAGCTCCAGTCACGAGGCATACGGAACCATCGATCTCCAACTTGCCCTCCGCGTGGGATGAGCTCGACTCGTCCTGGCCGGAGACTAGCTGGTACGGAAGACATCTGTGCTAGTGATCAGCATGCTGACCAAGGTGATCACGTGCCGTCCGCGCGGCAGGTGCAGCTTCGACGGGCTGATCCGGTAGCTGACCTTGCCTTCGCCGTTCGCGTGCAACGTCACTATCTTGCGTCCGTCGATGAACAGCCGCACCGGATGCTCGGGGAGGAACCCCTGCGCGGTCAGCAGAGTGGTGCCGACGCCGCTGATGTGGAACTGGCTCAGCTCGACCCGGTGTTCGAGCTTGGTCAGCGCCGTGCTGGCCCGCGCTCGCACCGTGGCGTCCTGGGCGGCCGCCGCCGTGGCCTTGACCAGCGCCGGAACGAAGACGTTCGCTCGGAGCGTGCCCCAGCCGCTGGCCACATCGAAGCCCTTCGCCGCGCTGAAGCCACGGACCACGACCTTTCCGTTTCTGGTCAGCGTGTTGTTGCCGGAGACGACATCGGCGATGCCGTCCTTGAGCCCGGCCGGGCCCAGGACGTCGTAGAGCAGCGGGTTGATCGGGCCGACGTTCTTGCCGTGGTTGAGCTGCGTCGCGAGTGCGAGTACCCCGCCCAGCAGCGGCCCGGCTTCCGACGTCCCGTCCGACCCGTTCATCGCGATGTCAGGTACCGAGCGCCGGTCAGACCTGGTGATGGATTTCACGTCATTGGCGTAGCTGGGCCTGGTGAACACTGAGGAGAACCCGGCACCTTCGCCGAACGGGAATCCGAACGGGGCGAAGTTCCAGACCGGGTCGGGACCGACCCGGTTGCCGGTGGCGTCCAGGTTGGGAGTCGTGCCGCCGACCGCGGTGACCCAGGGCGAGTCGTCCCAGGCCGCCGTGGCGCGCTTGGTGGTGATTAGGCCGGGGTCGCAAGCGCCGGAGGGGCCGACAGCCAGGTGCTGGGCGGCGTCGCAGTCGCCGGTGCCGACCAGCACGGGGATCCCGTGCGCCGCCGCGGTCAGTTCACCCGCGTCCTGGGCGTAAATTTCCTTGAATCCGTGCGAATAGGTGCTCTCGGCGGTGCCGTCGCTGATCGAGATCACGTTGGCCAGGTGGTGCAGGCTGAGGTACTCCACCGCCTGCATGAACTCGGGCGGGGCCACGTTACTGGCGGCGTCGTCGGCGACTTCGCTGTCCGCCGGGGCAACGGTGATCAAGATTTTGGCATAGGGCGCCATCATGTGCACGGCTAGGACATCGAGTTCAAGCTCGCCTGCCCAGCCCTTGCACGATCCGTAGCTGCCGAGCTTGACCATCCCGGGCGGGCACGTCGCTGGCAGCCGGTGCCGCCCAGTCGGGTAGATCGTCTTGAGCTGCGCCTTGGGCAGGCCGAACATCTTGTCCTGCGCGGCCATGAACGCCGCGATGCTCGGGTCGTTCCAGCCTTCCATCACGGCGACGGTGGTGCCCGTGCCGTCGACTCCGTGCTTCCAGAGGTCGCCGACCAGGTAGTCGAATACGTCTTCGGGTCCGGGCGTGAACTGTCCTAGCGTTTTGTAGTCCTTGTGCATCAGGTTCAGCGCAGCGGTCAGTACCTTGATGCGCGTGCCGACCGGCGTTCCGGAAGGGACAACTGCCGCGCTTGTTCTCGTTACATGACCCAACGGCACCAGCAGCGACACCGCCAGCGTGACGCCCGCCCCGATCACACCGCTCCGCCAGCCAGTTCCGCTCATTTTGCCTCCCAAATACCAGCATCAGCGGAGGCAGTGGACAAACAGTTACCGTGCGGCAACGATCAGAGCACGGCGGGCGGCGTCAGGTGCGCCGGGCGGGAACTTGGGCCGTCTTGGCCGGTATCTGGTCCCCGACCTGGGTTGCGCGCAGCACGTGGGACCGGCTGAGCAGGAAAACACCCGTCGCGACCGCTATGGCCGGCAGCGCGGTGAGCGCGAGCAGTGCCCCGTGGTTGACGATCTCGCCGAACACGACAATGCCCCAGATCGTCGAGACTAGCGGGTCGACGAGTGTAATCCCCGGCTGCGACGCGGTCAGCGGTCCGGCCTGGTAGGCGTTCTCCAGCAGGAACGCCGAAACGACGCCGGCGCTCGCGCAGGCGTAGAACGGCCAGGTTGTGAACACGGCGCCGATCCCGCCCGAGTTGAAAGCATCGGCCATGCCCTTGGTGTAGGCGGCCGTCAGGCCGTATCCAAGACCGCACGCGATGCCGAGCAGGCTGGCCCGCACGGCCGGTTTCGGATGAGCGCGGGCCGCCAGGAACAGCGCGATCAGCAGGGCTACGTTGGCTGCCGACATGGCGATCCAGAAGATCGGCGCGATCGGCTTGGCCGGTCCTGGCCGCGGTTCGAGCAGCGCCAGCAGGCCGATCACGCCGGCGGTCAGCGCTCCGATCGCGACCCATTCGCGTCCGCCGAGCGGGGTTCGCAGCAGCCAGGCGCCCCCGATGATCGTCATCGGCAGTTCGAGCACGACGACAAGCTGGACCGAGGCAAGCTGGCCAGTGCCGAGCGCGGCCGCGGCCAGCGCGAACGAGATGATCATCATGCCGACCGCGGCCAGCCAGACCTTCCGGTGCATCAGGTCGGTGATCAGCTTGAGCCGGAACTCCGCCTGATCGGGCTCCTCACTGGCGGCCTTGCGGTTCAGCACGTTGCCTGTGGCATTCACCAGGCCAGCCAGGAAGGCCAGGACATAGCTGAGCATGATCACCTATCGTAACCACGCCTCTCCGGGTCGTGATCTCCGGCCAGCGGTCGTCCGGAGGGTAAGGGCGACGTCAAGCTCAACACGGCGATCGCCTACCGGCTCAGTGATACGTTCGCGGAGTCGGGGGGTCAGCCTGGCGTGTCAGAGTTGCGGCTACGTGGACACATTCGTTTCCGGGCATTTCCAGCTCTGTTGCCAGAAAGATGGCTATCCGCAACGTCCGGCGACTTGATCGCAGACCAGAAAGGAAGCCATGCAGCCCGAGTTCATCGACCATCTCATCAGGCCGGACGGGATGCCGCCGGTCAACGGCTACAGCCACGCGGTTTTGTTCAGCGGTCCGATGATGGTGATTTCCGGCCAGGTGCCGGTGGACGCCGACGGCGGCCTGGTCGGCAAGGACGACCCGGAGGCGCAAGTCAGGCAGGTGTTCGCCAACCTGAGGGCCGCCCTCAGGGCGGTGGGAGCCACGATGGCCCACGTCGTCAAGCTCACCTACTTTGTGACCGACATGAGCATGCTTCCCACGGTGCGCCAGGTCCGCGATGAGTACGTCGACGCCGACCGCCCTCCCGCGAGCTCGCTCGTGCAGGTAGCCGGTCTGGTGAACCCGGACTTCATGATCGAGATTGAAGCCCTAGCCGCCACCGGCGACTAGCCCTCCAGGTGACAACAGCAACCATTGGTGTCGGCGGACCGGCGTTGGTGCGGGGTGTAGATGTCGCGGGGTTTGCCCGCCGTGTGGCGCTGGGGTGGCTCGGTGGCGGGTGCCGCGGCGTCGGCCGGTGCGATGGATTCGGCTATTCATCGCGTCCGCGGCGTCGGCCGGTGCGATGGATTCGGCATTTCAGCTGGGAAAACGGGGGTGGATTCGGCAATCCATCGCGGCCCCTGACCTGCCGGAGCCGATGGATCCGGCAATCCATCGCGGCCGCCGCCCGCACCACGCCGCCCGCACCACGCTCCGCCGCCTAACCCCAAACCAGCCCCACCTGAGGTCTACAGACCAACCATCCCGCGCTATAGCTTCGCCGGGCCGGCGTTGCTGCCCTGTCACGATGGTGCTGCCTTGTCACGATGGTGCTGCCCTGTCACGATGCCGCTTGGCTTGAGCTGATCGCAGTCGCTGGCAGGCAGCAGCAAGGTTCCCGGGCTGTGGTGGCCTGTCCCGGGCCGGGAACAGCGACTATCCCGCGCTGTCGCTATGACGACAGCAGCGAGGCCGCGCTGTCTGGCCGACGGCTCCCCGGGCAGCAGCAAGGTTCCCGCGCTGCGGCCAGGAGCGGGCAGTGCCCGCGCCGCCGGCCCGGGCGGCGGTGCCGGGCCGGCGGTGCTGGTTGATGCCCGGGACGGCCGCGACACGCCAGCGAGTTACTTCTAAGCGCGTCCTAGCAGCAGCTTCGGGACGACGACTGGCCCTGCCTGAACCGGCGCGCCGGGACTTGTGAGGTGGATGGGATCGATGTGGCTGGCGGGAGCGCCGGCTGCGGATCTAGGGGTCGGCGGCGGTGCTTGGGTACCCCCCGGCCCGGAAAGATGCGCCGCCTGAGCGGCGGCCCGCTGCTGTCCCGGCCCGCTGCTGTCCCGGCGCGCTGCTGTCCCGGCCCGCTGCTGTCCCGGCGCGCTCAGGCGGCGCTCAGGCGGGTGCTCTCGTCCCGGGTCCACAGCCCAGTCAGCCCGCGCAGGTGCGCGATGAACTGGTCGTGCTCGCGCTGCGGGTACATGGACCTGACCGCGTCGACCAGCAGGCCGTCGAAGTCGGGTCCAGTGACCCAGTCGAGCACGACCTCGTCGATCCGCTCGAGGCTGGTCGCGCAGAAGTCCTGGTAGCGGTCCGACTCGAAGTAGGCGTCCGCGAGCGCCCGGTACGCACCTAGCTTGTCGGCGTAGGACAGGTCAGGGTTGTCGGCGATCGAGAAGTAGCCGTCGGTGTTCAGGTCGATCTTCGGCCGGCGACCGGTCACCAGCACGAACACCGTCCACTTCACCAGCGCCTTCATCGCCCAGGGGAAATAGTAATGCAGGCTGGTCAACGCCACGTCAGGGCAGGCGTTCGCGTAGTCGATGGGATACACCTCGCCGCCCTTGAGGAGCGTCTCGCAAGAATTGAACTCCCATTTGAAGAACGCGTTGACCAGCCTTGAAATCGTCACCACCTCGTCGCCCGCTTCCGGACTCAAGAAGTTGTGGTCGACCGCGTAACGCTGATGCATCGGCTGTTCCGGCTGGAACCGCATCACCATGGTCTCGGCCCCGATCGACAGCGACCGGGCGAAGACGTCGTAGCCGTCGATGGCTTTCTGCAGGTGCATGAGCATCTCGCCGCTGTCGTCGTAGGCGGCGTGGAGTTCGGCCGCATCGCCTATGCGCGACACGCCGCGCCAGGCACCGCCGTCGTAGGGCTTCATGAACAGCGGGTAGCCGATCTGCTCGGCGATCGCGTCGAGGTCGAACGGCTTGTTGTACTTGGCCGCGGTGTAGGCGTACCTGGCGTTGTCCAACGGGTTCTTGTACGGCACGAGCACCGTCGCCGGCACCTTGAGGCCCAGTCGGATCATCGCGCAGTACGCCGCGTGCTTTTCCATCGACTGGAACGTGAACGGGCTGTTCAGCAGGTACACGCTGTCCATCAGCGCGACCTTCTTGAGCCACTCCCTCGGGTGGTAGTACCAGTACGCGAGCCGGTCGATGACCAAGCTGTAGTGCGGCCGGGAGCGCAAGTCGAATGGCTCGATGCTGATCCTTTCGCAGTCAAAGGAATGCATGGCGCCATCGGGGCCTTTGACCGGTCCGAGGCGGCGCAGTATGGCCTCGAACGCCGCCGGCCAGTCCTCCTCGGTGCCGAGCAGCAGCCCGATCATGTGAGTTGTGGACGTCAACGGCCGTTCCTCCTCAGCAAAATCGCGGCATGTGGAAAGCGAACTGGGCGCGCCAGGACGGCCAGTCGCGCGGAATCTGTGCGATTCACTGACCCGCCTGCCAGATCAGCTTGGTCAGATAGGGGCAGAAAGAATCGCGCCAGGCGGTGTAGTTGTGCATGTCGGGTACCTCGTGCAAGCTCGCCGGATAGCCATTCGCCCGGAGAGTCCGCGTCATCAGCCGATTGTTTTCCACGTTCTCCTCGATGACGCCGCACGTGAGCTCCACAGGGATAGGGCGGCGGGGCAGGCGGCTCCGGTGGACACCCGACACGAATCTGACGATCCGCCGGTAGTAGGGAAACCGTCGCTCGTGGCTGCTCACGGCCCGCCCCTCTGACCCCAGCGGCACGAAGAAGCTGCCTGACTGCAAGAACAGCGCGTCGAACGCGTCGGGGAACCGGCAGTGCGCGTGCAGCATCGCGAGCGCGCCGAGGCTGGCGCCCATCCCGATCCTGGTCTTGGTGGCCAGCCGCCCGGTGAGCGCCGGGATGACGACATGGCGCAGTGCCCTCGCGTAGCCCAGGTTGGCCGAGTACCAGCGGTCGCGGGCGCCCGGGCTCAGCAACGCGGCGCGCAGCTTCGGCAGCCGCCCGCTGGTGACCCCGGCAGCCAGGTAGCGGGTGAGGCTGGCCAGCGAGTCGTATTCGGGTCCGTCGTGGGCGATCAGCAGCGGCAGCGGCTCGTCGCCCGGAGTCCCTGCTGGCGACCAGACACGCACCGAGATCACTGTGTCCGCCCGGGGGGACACTGCGCCCGCCGGGGGACACCCCCGAGCCCCCGATGGCCCGGAACCCCCCGGCGGGTCGAGCGTCGATGCCGGCAGGTCGAGGTCGAAGGTGTCGCTTGGTTCGGCTGGCTGTGTCAGCCACGCCGGCGGTGTGTACCCGTCGAACTCGAGGACGCTCTTCTTCCCGAACGCTCCGTCCACCGTCATGGGATTGCCTGGATCGAGCACCCACTGGCTGGCGCCGTCGGCGCGGAACAGCTCGAACTGGTACTCCATCCGGTTCACTGGAGGCTGGTCGATGACCAGCCTCCAGTGACCATCGTCGTAGCGAAAGCCAAGCTGGTCGCCCGGGATGCGCACATCCTGCACCAGGCGCACTCCGGCCAGCTCGCCCGCCGGATCAGGCAGCGAGAAGGTCACTGGAGGCGATTCGGCGCTCACTCGCACATACTGCCCGTCCGCCTGGGCAATGACAATGCTGCTGGTGCTGCTGGCGGGAACTGAGGCGGCGTGCCAATGTGTATCCGGGGAGGCACCATGGGCCGTGACATTCAGCCGATCACCTTCGGCGGTGAAGACAGGCGCAAGTATCGCGACAAGGTGCGGCTTTCGCTCGATGTGTTCGCCCAGATGCTCCGCGAGCGGGCGTTCGAGAGCGGTCCTTCGCTCGTCGGGCAGGAGATCGAGCTGAACCTGGTCGACGAGCACGGCGCGCCGTCAATGCGCAACGCGGCGGTGCTCGACGCGATCGCCGATCCGGCCTGGGCGACCGAGGTCGGCCAGTTCAACCTTGAGATCAACGTGCCGCCGCGGTCGCTGGACGGAGACGCGTTCGACGGCCTCGAAGCCGAGGTCCGGGCGAGCCTCAACGCGGCCGATGCCAAGGCGCGCGGTGCCGGGAGCCGGCTGGTCATGATTGGCATCTTGCCGACGCTGCAGAAAGAAGACGTGCACGAAGGCGCGATGTCGGCCAACGCCAGGTACCGGGTGCTGAACGAGCAGATCTTCGCCGCGCGCGGCGAGGACATACGGATCGAGATCGACGGGCCCGAACCGCTGCTGACCCACGCGGACAGCATCACGCCCGAGGCCGCCTGCACCAGCGTCCAGTTGCACACCCAGGTCAGCCCGGAGGCGTTCGCCAGCTACTGGAACGCGGCGCAGGCGATCGCCGGAGTGCAGGTCGCGCTCGCGGCCAACTCGCCGTTCCTGTTCGGCCGGCAGCTCTGGCACGAGACCAGGATCACGCTGTTCGAGCAGGCCACCGACACCCGGCCAGAAGAGCTGAAGCAGCAGGGGGTGCGGCCGCGGGTGTGGTTCGGGGAGCGGTGGATCACCTCGGTGTTCGACCTGTTCGAGGAGAACATCCAGTACTTCCCCGCGCTGCTGCCGATCTGCGAGGACGAGGACCCGCAGGTCACGTTCGACAGTGGGGGCTGTCCTGAGCTTGCCGAGATGTGCTTGCACAACGGCACGATTTACCGGTGGAACCGGCCGGTCTACGCGGTGGTCGACGGCAAGCCGCACGTGCGGGTGGAGAACCGGGTGCTGCCGGCCGGCCCTACGGTGGTAGACATCATGGCGAACGCTGCTTTCTACTACGGGCTTGTCCGCGCGCTCGCCGAGGCCGAGCGCCCGATCTGGAGCCAGATGTCGTTCGCCACGGCAGCGGAGAACCTGCACTCGGCGGCCCGCTCCGGGCTCGACGCGCACGTGTACTGGCCTGGTCTGGGGGAGGCGCCGGCCGCCGAACTGGTGCTGCGCCGGCTACTGCCGCTGGCCTATGACGGGCTCGCCCGGTGGGGAGTCAGCAAGGCCGACGCCGACCGTCTGCTTGGCATTATCGAGCAGCGCTGCCTGACCGGCCGAACCGGCGCGTCGTGGCAGATCGGCGCTGTCGCCTCGCTGTCTGATCGCGGTGATGACCGGCTGGGCGCGCTGCGGCTGATGACGCAGCGCTACATCGAGCACATGCATGCCAACGCGCCCGTGCACACCTGGCCAGAACCCTAAAGCAACGCGAGTCCACTTGATAGGTGGTCCGCTGAAGACGCGATATATTGCGTCTCATGATCTACGCGATCGAGGCCCACGGGCTGGTCAAGCGGTTCGGCAAGACGCTTGCCGTGGACGGTGTCGACCTGGCGGTTAACCCCGGCATGGTGCTGGGCCTGCTGGGGCCGAACGGCGCGGGCAAGACGACGGTGGTCAGGATGCTGGCGACGCTGCTACGGCCAGACGGCGGGAGCGCCAAGGTCTGCGGTGCCGACATCGTCCGCCAGGCCGACCGGGTTCGTGAGCTGATCGGCCTAACCGGGCAGTACGCGGCGGTGGACGAGGATCTGACCGGGTTCGAGAACCTGCTGCTGATCGGGCGGCTGCTTGAGATACCGAAGGCGGAGGTTAAGCGGCGCGCCACCGAGTTGCTCGACCGGTTCGAGCTGAGCGACGCGGCGACTCGGTCGGTGAAGACCTATTCCGGCGGCATGCGCCGCAGGCTCGACCTGGCGGCGAGCCTAGTCCAGCGGCCGCAGGTGCTGTTCCTCGACGAGCCGACCACCGGTCTTGACCCGCGCAGCCGGGGCGCGGTGTGGGTCATGATCAGGGAACTGGTGGCGGAGGGCACAACGGTGCTGCTGACCACGCAGTATCTCGATGAGGCCGACCGGCTGGCCAACGAGATCGCAGTGATCGACCAGGGTCACGTGATCGCGACCGGTACCGCCGCCGAACTGAAGGCAAAGGTCGGCGGGCAGACTCTGGACGTGCGCCCGGCTGACCCCAGCGACCTGCCCGCCGTCGCGGAAATAGTGACCGCCGCCGTTGGCGTGGCCCCGGCTCGGTCGGACGAGGACCCTGGCCTGCTGTCAGTGTCGGTGGATGGTGCGGAGGCGTTGCCGGTCGTGGTCAGCAGGTTGCAGGCGGAGCAGATAGAGGTTACCGAGCTCGCGCTGCGACTGGCCAGCCTGGACGAGGTGTTCATGGCGCTGACCGGGCACGCGGCCGACCAGGGGAAGGAAAGCGCGAGATGACGGCGATCACCGCGACCACCGACGTGGCCGAACCGGGGCTGCCCGGGCGGGCGAAGAGCATGACCCCGAACCGTGCGCTTCGTCATGCGATGACGCTGGCGTGGCGGGCAGTCGTGCGGATCAGGCGCAACCCAGAGCAGCTTCTGGACGTGACGTTGCAGCCGATTACTTTCGTGACGCTGTTCGTGTTCCTTTTCGGCGGCGCCATCAATGGCGGAAACCGGCACATGTACCTGGAGTACGTCCTGCCCGGGATCACGGTGCTGACCGTCGTGTTCGCCAGCATGGGTACCGGCATCGGGTTGAATACCGACGTCACCAAGGGCATCTTCGACCGGTTCAAGAGCTTGCCGATTGCCAGGTCGGCGCCGCTGACCGGGACGATTCTAGGCGACTTCGTGCGGTACATCGTCTCGGTCTTTGTCGCGTTCGGCTACGGGTCGTTGCTCGGGTTCCGGATCGGTACCAACCCGTTGTTCGCGCTGGCGGCGGTCGGGCTGATGTTCGTGTTCGGATTCGCGATCGGCTGGATCTGGGTGCTGCTCGGGCTGTTCGTGAAGTCGCCGCAGAGCCTGCAGGGGTTCGGGTTTATCGTGATGTTCCCGCTCACCTTCGGCAGTAACGTGTTCGTCCAGACATCCACGCTGCCCGGCTGGCTGCAGGCGTGGGTGAAGATCAACCCGGTGACGGCGCTGACCGAAGCCTCCCGCAGTCTCGTGCTCGGCGGCCCGATCGCGACGCCGGCGTGGCATTCGATCTTGTGGGCGATCGGCATCACGGCCGTGTTCGGCCCGCTCGCCGTGCGCCGGTATCGCCGGATCGGCTAGGCATTGCGCGCGTGGTATGGCCAAAAATGCTGCGGGCGCACAGGTCTTGACGGCTCGCCTGCCGACTCACAAGGATGGAGTGACATTTTCGCTCGCGGAGGTACCGATATGACCCATCCGAATGAGGACTTGGTAAGAGCGGGAATCGCGGCGTACGGGCGCGGTGACTTGGACGCGCTGGCCCGGGATTTTTTCTCGCCGGACATTGTCTGGCATTTCCCTGGTCGTAACTTTCTCGGCGGTCACCATGTTGGAGTGGCCAAGGTGGCCGATTTCTTCCGCCAGCTCGGCGAGCAGTCGGGCGGGACGCATCGCGTCGAACTGCACGACGTGATCGCCAATGACGATCACGCGGTCGCGCTTCACACGACCCGCGCCGAGCGGGGTGGCAAGCAACTCGAAGTCGATGCCGTCCAGGTCTTCCACATTAAGGACGGCAAGGTGACGGAAGCCTGGACGCACCATAGCGATCTGTATGCCTTTGACGACTTCTGGGCTTAGTCGCCTGGGCTTAGTCGTCGAGCACCTGGGCCAGCACGAGCGTGATGTCGTCCTCGCCGCGCGATTGCAGCTCCTGGGTCACTTCGTGGCAACTTCGGTCGAGCGTCTGCGCGGGCCGCGTGAGTGCCGCGCCGAGTGCGGCGCTCAGGGCGATGAGGCCGTCGTCGAGCGGCCTGGTGCGGCTCTCCACCAGCCCGTCGGTGTAGAGGGCAAGCGTCGCCCCGGCGGGCAGGCTGATCTTGGCAGCCTCGTACGAGCCGGTCCCGAGCCCGATCGGCAGGCCAAGCGGCAGATCGATCATGCTGGTGTCGCCGTCAGCCAGGGTCAGCATCGGCGGCAGATGACCGGCCTTAGCGAGCACGCAAGTGCTCGTCGCCGGGTCGATGATCGCGGCGATGCAGGTCGCGAACGGCGCGGTGGGCATGCCGGTCGCCATCCGGTCGAGCCTGGCCAAGATTTCCTCGGGCTGCAGCTCCAGGTCCGCCAGGGTGTGCGCGGCCGTTCGCAACTGGACCATGACGGCGGCCGCTTCCGGCCCGTGCCCCATCGCGTCACCGACGATCAACGCGGCCCGGCCACTCATTAACGGGACGATGTCATGCCAGTCACCGCCGACGATGCTGGCGCCTACGGGAATGTACCGATGGGCGACCGCCAGGCCGGACGGTGCGATCGGCTCGCTGGGCAGCAGGCCCTGCTGCAGCGCCGACGCGGTGCGCCGTTCGCGGTCATACAGCCTGGCGTTGTCGATCGAGACCGCCGCCTTGGCCGCGAGTTCCTCGGCGAGTCCTACGTCGGCAGATGAGAACCCGGGCCAGGCTGCCGACCGGGCGAAGGTCGCGCAGCCGAGTACGATGCCCCGCGCCACCAGCGGCACGGCCAGGAACGAGGTGTAGGTGGCGAACATCTCCTGTCCGCCTGGCCGCCGTCCGATCCGCTCCGCCGTCTCCTTGTCAAGCTCATCGAACGGCACCGGCCCGCGCTGGCTCATCGCCCGGTAGCTCGGCGACTCGGCGTCGAATACGATCACCTCGCCCGGCTTCAGCAGGCTGTCGGCGATCGCGGCCGGCTGGCCGGCCAGCCGGGCCACCAGGCGCCGCACGACTACGGCCGGACCGGTCGCGTACGGCCGTAGCTCGTCGGCGACCAGCAGCCGCTCGGAGATGAAGATCGCGCACGCGTCGGCGAAGGCGGGCACCGCCACCTCGGCTGCCTCGCACGCGGTGCGGTGCAAGTCAAGCGTGGTGCCGATCTTGGTAGCCGCGTCGGTCAGCGCGCGCCGACCCGGCTGCGCCGCCGCCGCTGGCCTGGCGATCATGAGCAGGCCAGCGTCCGCGTCGGCGAGCGGCTCGCAGTGAATGGTGACCTGGCAGATGCCGTTTGCCGCGGACATGGGCAGGATGGCCGTCCACACCCGGCCGCCTTCGACGTCGGCGAGTGCCTGCCTGACTAGCTGCCGCTGGCCCGGACCGGTCAGCAGCACGTCGCAGATGTTCTTGCCGGTGACTTCGTCGGCGGTGTACCCGAACAATCTGGTAGCGGAAACCGACCAGGAGATCACATGACCTGACCGGGAGAGGGTGAGCACGGCCAGGCCGCTCAGATCCGGGCCTTGCCAGCGCCGATACAAGGATCCGCCGTTCTCGGCTAGCGATGAAACCACGACCGCACCAGCACCATTTCTTAACGACCAGTCCTGCCGCCCAGTCCCGCCTGAGCCGCGCCTACGCGGTACGCTCCATTCCTCTTGCTCACAGCATGGCACCCGCGACGGCCGCTAGTGCCTGAGATATCGTGCGATTAGCAAAATCTATCGCATCGACGGCGTCTTGGCCCTATTGCGTGCGCTCCGGATTCGACGGCGCGAACAGACTGGAGGCGCGGTGGCCGATGAGGCCCGGCCCGACTGGGCTCCGCCAGGAGTCGACACTAAGCGGGCGAACGTTGCCAGGATCTACGACTACTGGCTGGGCGGCACCCATAACTTCCTGGCTGATCAAGATGTCGGTCGCGCGATCGCGGCCGTCGAGCCCAAGATCCGAGCGATCGCACGAAACAACCGGGCCTTCCTCGGCCGAGCGGTAAAGTTTCTCGCCGCCCGCGGTATCGATCAATTTCTGGATCTGGGTTCGGGCATTCCGACGTCAGGCAACGTGCACGAGATCGCGCGGCAGGCCGATCCCGACGCTCGGGTGGTCTACGTGGACGTCGATCCCGTCGCGATCGCGCACAGCAAGGCGATACTGGCTGGCAACGACAAGGCTGCGATCGTCGACGCCGACTTGCGCGAGCCGGAGAAGATTCTTGCCCACGACGCCGTCGGCCGGTTGATCGACTTCAGCCGGCCTGTCGGCCTGATTGTGCTGGCCGTGTTCCACTTCATCGCTGACGATGAGAATCCCTGGCAGATCATGTCCACCTTGCGTGATGCGCTGGTTCCTGGCAGTTACCTGGTACTTGGTCACGCCACCGCCGAGGGGGCCAAGCCGAAGGTGGCACAGGCCGCGGAGGCGGTCTACAACCGCAGCGTCGCGACTCAGCTTCATTTGCGCTCGCAGGGCGAAATACTGCGCCTGTTCGATGGGTTCGACCTAGCAGAGCCAGGTCTGGTGTACACGACGACGTGGCGGCCAGATTCGCCAAGTGACGTGTCGGGCGACCTGACCGACTACGGCACGGTGGCCGGGGTGGCCCGTAAGCTTTGAGGACATAAACCTTTGACAAGCTCAAGCAATCTGGAATAAGGTTGAGGTACTCAACTGTTGAGCGACTGTATGAGCGCGGTAGGTGCGAGAGGAGGCGACAGTGAGCTGGTGTCCGGGCGGTGACAAGCTCGATCAGGAGATTTTTGATGCGATGACCGAGTTCGTCACGCAGCTGATGCAACGCGGAGAGCGGCTAGCTGAGCGCTTTGACGTGCCGATGTCCTGCGTGAAGGCGATCCGCAGGCTAGATGCGGCGGTGACGATGAAGGACCTTGGCCAGCGCCTGCACTGTGACCCATCGTTCGTGACCATGATCGCCGATGCGCTGGAGCAGCGCGGGCTAGCTAAGCGTGAGCCCAACCCCGGTGACCGGCGGATCAAGAACCTGGTACTGACGCCACGCGGCCATGAAGTCAAGGCAACGATCGAGCAGGAGACGCTCGGTGAGATGCCGTGGACGCGTGCGCTCAACGTGGACGAGCGCGAGCAGTTCCTGCGGCTAGTCAGAAAGATGAATGACGCGCTGGCCGGGGGATCGTCGCCCGTGACCAGCACGGCGAGCACGCCGGCGACAGAGGAGGTGACTGCGAATACCGCGTTGCCGCTTATCTCATAATTCGATCGCGACGTGGTCATTGCCCGCTTGGTGAGTTGCTGACGGGGATGTAGCCAGGCACAGATCCGGGGGATCGCGACCAATCCGTTCCGCCTATCACGTAGTTCGACGACGCCGTGACCCATGGCTGGTCACGGTGCGGGATCAGCACGCCCAAAGAAGATTAGGAGACCGCCCGTGTCATCGACACAAACGGCTACTGGCCGGGCCGAAGGCAGCGTCAGCCGCCACCTTGGCTTGGCCCTCGTGGTCATCGCGACGGCTCAGTTGATGGTCGTTCTCGACGCGGCCATCGTGAACGTCGCTCTACCGCACATCCAGCGTGCGCTCGGCTTTAGCGGCAGCGGCCTCGAGTGGGTCGTGACCGCCTACGCCGTGACGTTCGGCGGACTGCTGCTGCTCGGTGGCAGATCAGGAGACTTGCTCGGCAGGAAGCGAATTTTCATCTGGGGCTTGCTGCTGTTCTCGGCGGCCTCCCTATTCGGGGGATTCGCCACCTCGGAAGCCTGGTTGCTGGCTTCTCGGGCCGCCCAGGGAGTCGGTGGCGCCATGATCGCCCCGACCGCACTGGCACTGATCACCACCACATTCCCGCAGGGCCCGCAGCGCAACCGGGCGTTCGGCGTGTACGCCGCGATGAGCGGTGGAGGCGCCGCGGTCGGCCTAGTCGCCGGCGGCCTGCTGACTACCTACCTGTCCTGGCGCTGGGTGCTGTTCGTCAACGTGCCGATCGGCATCGTGACCGCGATACTCGCCCGCTACGTCATCTCTGAATCGGAGCGGCGCACCGGACGCTTCGACCTGCCCGGCGCGATCACCGCTACTGGTGGCGTGGCCGCCTTGGTGTACGGGCTGTCTAACGCCAGCACCGACCAGGCGGGCGTCTCGCATTGGGGTGACCCGAAGGTGATCGCCTCGCTGATCGCCGCCGTCGTGCTGCTCGCAAGTTTCGCTTTCATCGAGACCCGCAGCAAGCACGCGTTGCTGCCGCTGCGCGTCCTCGCCAACCGCAGCCGGACCGGCGGCTACCTGGTCATGCTCTGCCTGGCCACGGCCATGTTCGGGATCTTTTTCTTCCTGACGATCTTCGTGCAGGAGGTGCTCGGCTACAGCGCGCTGCGCTCAGGCCTCGCGTTCCTGCCGTTCGCCGTGACCATCGTGATCATGTCCGGCATCGTGTCCAGGCTGGTCGCCCGCATCGGCCCGAGGCCGCTCATGATCGCCGGCTCGGCGATCACCGCTGGCGGCATGTACTGGTTCTCCCACATCACCGACCACACGCAGTACCTGAGCGGCCTGCTTGGCCCGATGCTGGTCACCTCGACTGGACTCGGCATGCTGTTCGTGCCGATTTCCCTGGTGGCGCTGACCAAGGTCAGGCCAGAGGACTCGGGCGTTGCATCCAGCCTGCTCAACACCGGCCAACAGGTCGGCGGTGCGATCGGCCTGGCCGCGCTCGGCACCGTGACCTGGACCGCCGTTTCGAACAGCATCAAGCACCAGGTCGCTACCGCTGCCGCAGCAGCGGCCAAGACCGGCGCGCACCTGCCGACTATCAAGGGTGGCAAGCTACCCGCGCCGATCCTGCACGAAGCGCTGGCCACCGGAATCTCACGCGGGTTCGTGGTCGCCTCCGGGATCGCGGTCCTGGCCCTGATCCTGGTCCTCGCCACGATCAGGATCACCCGCGAGGACATCGCAGCGGTCCCGGCGCCAGGCGGCGCCCAGTCCGAAGACGAGATCCCGCACCTGGAACTGGAGGACTCCCTCAGGTAACCCGATCTCCGACAATCCGATCTCCGACAATCCGAGATGCGACAATCCGATCCGCGACAATCCGATCCGCGACAATCCGATCCGCGACAATCCGAGATGCGACAATCCAATTTCGGATAATCGCATCTCGGATGATCCGGGGGCCGTTCTGTGCCGCCGACGCCGCATCTGGCGGCGTCGGCGGCACTGGGCTATCCCGACCGGCAATGATGTTCGTCTTGATTGTCATGGGGTCGGCGTAGTGAGACGTTCCGGTGTGATGTCGCCCCAAGCTGGGCGCTGCACCGAAACGGCCGGGACCGGACAAACGGCAAAGGCGCGCCGCGGCGTGTGCGGTCAGCGGCTACGACCTGGGTCCACCTAGCGTCGCCCGTCCGGAAGCGGGATGAATTCGGCAATACACCGCACCACTCAGCCCCACCCCGCGATGGATCCGGGAATTCATCAGGGAAATCGGGTATGAATTCGGGAATTCATCGCGCGGGACACCAGGACGGGCGGCGACACATCGGTTGGTTCGGGCGACGCCGACTCCTCCTGACCGGCGCTCGCGTGACCAAGGCCGTAAAACACCCAGAGAGGACAACGGCAACCCGTCGCAGTTCGCAGTGACACCTCTGGGCAATGCCTCGTCGCCCGGCGACCGCCGGGTTGCTCTGATGTGATAGGCGGCCACCGAGAGCCCGGCAACAGCTAGGGGCCCACGCTGCTGCTATGGCGACAGCAAGGGTCCCACGCTGTTCCGGGCGGCGAGAGCCCGGCGGCAGCTAGGGGCCCACGCTGCTCCGCCGCCCGGCAGGCCAGGCCAGCCAGGAGCCACGCGGTCGTCGGGACGAGCATCGGGCCGCCGCTGCGGTCCGGAAAGGCAGGTGCCGCATAACGAAACCCGCGTGTTGATAATCTGCGCGCGCTTGGAGCAGCTCCGGGCCGACGTAGCTGGAATCGGGGCTGAGCAGCAACGCCGGGACGACGTCGCGGATCTTCAAGATCCTTTTAGGATAAGTGGCACTGTATTGGGGCAGCATCGGCGGGTCGGCGTTGTCGTTGGGATCGGGCGGACAGCAGCATCGCTGGTCCGGCCGCTGCCGGGTGGTGGGCGCTGGCCGGAGGCTGGGCGTCGGCTGGAGCGAGCAGTCGTGATGAGCCCGGAGATTTATCGTCCCTACGACGGAGAGTTGTTGCATTTCGGAATGCACTCTCACCGGCACTTTTCACCGTAAAGCGACAATCCTCAGCGGAAACGAACACCTATCCCTCGTGATCACTCAGCCCAACCCCCGCCCCGCCCCGCGCCGCCCCGCCCCGCCCCGCCCCGCCCCACGCGGCGCCCGCCCCCAGCCCGTCAAGCGGATGCCGCCGTGGCGGGAGCCACGGCAGCATCCGGGGGAGGTACGGCGCCGTCGAGGTATGTGACTGTGTTGGAGCCGATCGCGGGGATGCGGGGGCCTGGCAGCACTATGCCAGTGAGGTTCAGCGGGTCGGCGGCGGATAGGCGTACCACTTCGCCTGAGCGGGGCTGCTTGCGGACTGCGCGGAGGACGTCGATCGCGTCGGGATGGGCGTACTGCTCACCGCTGAACCCGGTGACGAATCGGCCGCCCCTGATCGTTCCCCTGGCTTCCATCCGGCGGAACGCCCAGAGCACCTCACGCCAGCTCACCGCGAGGCTCTCGCGGATGGCTAGGTCGCGGAACACCACGCCCCAGCGGGCGGCTAGCTGCTCGGCGACGGCCTCGGCGAGTTCATCCCGGTCGGCGCCAGCTATCGGGTTCGGCAGGAGCGACCAGCGGCCAGCCGAACCGGTGGGCACCGCACCAGCGCCCGCGCCTCGGCGCAGGCCACGACGCGGCACGAACGGCTGCCGGTCGCCTCGCCGGAGCAGCGATCTGATCGCACGGAAGCCGTCGGCGGTGACGAGCCCGCGCGCTACCCCGTCCCACAGCGCGGCGTCGACGTCGGCGGGGGATAGGCCGGTGGCACCGGCTAGGTCGTGCCGGAACAGGGCGCCTTGCTGGCGCAGCGCGTCGAGCACGTCCAAGGCACGGCCAGGTTCGGGCAGCGCGGGTTCCTGGTCGCCGCGGGCGGCGGCTAGCAGCCACGGCAGGTCACCGCGCAAGGCGATCGTGATCGGCGTCGCCCGGGACGGCGCGGCCCTGCGGGCGACGGCTGGCGTTTGCTCGGCGGGCCGGCGGGCGACGGCTGGCGCTTGCCCGGCGAGCCCAGCCACCGGGCTCCCCGGAACCGCCCGCGATTGGAGGTCCCTGATCGATAGCCGGCCCCAGCAAACCTGGCCGGAGATGCACAACTCGTCCAGCCACTCGCGGCGGTAGCCGTCGACCCGGGCGGCGAGCACATGGCGCTCCCACGCCCCGGTCGCTAGCTCGAAGCCCTGCAACTGCTCGATCACGGCGAGCACGCCGAACCTGCCCTCGCGCTTGGTGTCGGGGGTCACGTGCTGCCAGCGGAGCAGGAACCGCATGAAGTCGCGCGCGTTGACCGCTTCCACCTCACGCCGACGCCGGTCCCTGGTGTAGCCGTGGATCCGCGAGAGCAGTCGCCGCGCGCAGAACTCCTCGTCGGCGTCCGGGCTGGTAAAGCGGCCCCGAAGCGCGAAACCCTGCTGCTCGAGCACAGCCAGGCCGATCGCGACAAGCGACTCCCGCAGCCCGGTCGCCTCGGCAAGCTGCGCGGTTGTTGACGGGCCCCGGCAGTCAAGGTGACCGCGCAGCAGGCTCGCGGCCGCCGAGTCCTCGTCGGGCGACGGGCCCGGACCAGACCACGGATAGTCGGGCACGACCGCAGCGTCACCGAACAGCACGTCGATGGCTGGCCTGCGCTCGGTCGCGGCCCACAAGACGCCGCCGAAGACTCCGCCCGGCCCGTGAACGGCCACGGCCCGCCGCCCGGCCACCAACTCGTCGAACCAGGTCTGCCACTGCTCAGACGGGCGTACCACGGTCAGCGTCATCAGCAGGTCGTGCAATTCGTCGGCGTCCCGGGGGTCGGGCTTGACCTGCTCGGCGACGCGGTCGATCGCGGCCGGGTCGAGCCGGGCCAGTTCGTGTGGCTCGACCGGCAGCCCGCGCCGCAGCGGCACCGCCCGGCTCCGGCGCTCCTCCAGCGGCGCGTCATCCAGGTAGGTGAACGGTCGGCCGTTCAAGATCTCGTGCGCCAGCACCGACGGCTCGGTGGTGTCCCGTACCACGACGTTGACCTGGCCGGTCTCGATCCGCTTGATCAGGTCGGTCAGGCCGTGCACATCCATGGCCTCGGTCAGGCAATCGGTGAGCGTCTGCCGCACGAGCACGTGGTCGGGAATCTCGATTGGCCCCGGCGCGACGTTCTCCTGGCAGGCGGCCAGCGTCGGGAACACCGCGGCCATCAGGTCGTCGGCTTCCATCCGCTGGATGGCTGGCGGGTTCTTCTTGCCGCCGCGCATCCGCAGCACGGCCAATGACGTGTTCAGGTTCCACCGCCAGCGCACCGCGAACATCGGCGCGGTGAGCACCGCCTGGCGGACGACATTCTCCACCGTCCCTGAGGCCAGGAACTTCGGGACTCGCTCAAGCGGGAAGCTGTGCTGTGGCCCGAGCGACAGCAAGATCGCGTCGTCGCTGGCCGCCGCCTGCAACTCGAAGTCGAAGGTGACGCAGAACCGCTTGCGCAACGCCAGCCCGAGCGCCCGGTTCAGCCGGGCGCCGAACGGCGAATGCCCGACTAGCTGCATGCCGCCCGCATCGTCGAAGAACCGTTCGAGCACGATCGTGTCCATCGTCGGAATGACGCCAAGCTGGGCCAGGCCGGTACCCAAGTAAGCGGCGATGGTCTCCGCCGCCGCCTTGTCGATCCCGCACTCGGCCATCAGCCAGCCCACCGCGTCCGCGCCCGACGTCAGCCGTTCGGTAACAGCGGCGCGGATGGCGCACACTTCCTCAGAAAGCTCGACGGTGCGGCCGGGCGCCTCGCCCAGCCAGAACGGCACCGAAGGCGGCGCACCCTGCGCGTCGACCACCCGAACGGTGCCTGGCTCGACCCGCCGGATGCGCCACGAGGTGGTGCCAAGCAAGAACACGTCGCCGGCCATGCTCTCGATCGCCCAGTCCTCGTTCACAGTGCCGACGAGCGCCTCGTCCGGCTCGGCCACCACCCGGTAGTCGCCAAGCTCGGGGATCGCGCCGCCCGAGGTCAGAGCCGCGATCCTGGCGCCGCGCCTGCCCTTGAGCGTGCCGTTGACCTGGTCTCGGTGCAGGTAGGCGGCGCGTCGGCCGCGGCCGGTGCTAATGCCCTCGGAGATCAGCCCGGCGACGTCGGCGAAGTCCTGCGCCGACACCGACGCGAACGGCGCCGCACCGCGCACCAGCGCCAGCAGGTCCTGCTCGGCCCACTCGGCCGCCGAGCACTCGGCTACCACCTGCTGGGCGAGGATGTCGAGCGGGCACGACGGCATGACCAGCCGGTCAAGCCGGCCCGACTTGGCTCCGTGCAGCAGCGCGGCGCACTCGACAAGCTCATCCCTGGTGGTCGGGTACAGACGCCCGGCGGGCACGCCGCCTGCGCTGTGGTTGGACCGGCCGACCCGCTGCAAGAACGTCGCGAAACTGCGCGGCGAACCGATCTGGCACACCAACTCAACCGGCCCGATGTCAATGCCCAGCTCCAGCGAAGCCGTCGCCACCAGCGCCCGCAGGTCACCGGCCCGGAGCCGGGACTCGACCCGCTGCCGCCGGTCCTTGGACAGGCTGCCGTGGTGCGCGGCCACCTGACCGTCACCGAGCCGCTCGCCGAGCTCGTGAGCCACCCGTTCGGCCATCCGCCTGGTGTTGACGAACACGAGCGTGGTCTTGTGCTGTTCGACGTGACCGGCGATCAGGTCGAGTATCTCGGCCATCTGCTCAGCGGTGGCGACCGCGCCAAGCTCGTCGGCGGGAAGTTCGAGGCCGAGGTCAAGCTCCCGGCGGTGGCCCGAGTCCACGATCGAGCACAGCGGTGAGCCGTCCGGCGCCGACCGGTCAGGGCCAACCCCGACGAGCAGCCTGGCCACCGCCTCGATCGGGTGCTGGGTTGCCGACAGCCCGATCCGCTGCAACGGCGCTTGGGCTAGGTGGGTCAGCCGCTCCAAGGTCAGCGCCAGGTGCGAGCCGCGCTTGTTCCCAGCTACCGCGTGGATCTCGTCGACGATCACGGTCTGAACGCAGGCGAGCATCGCTCGGCTTCGCTCGGCGGTCACCAGCAGGAACAGCGACTCCGGCGTGGTGATCAGGAAGTCGGGCGGCCGCTTGAGCATCGCCGTCCGCTCGGCGGCCGCCGTGTCCCCGGTCCGCACCGCGACCCTGATCACGGGCGCGGACATCCCGAGCTCGGCGGCCACCTCGGCGATCTCGGCCAGCGGCCGCTCAAGATTTTGCCAGATGTCGACCGCCAGCGCTTTGAGCGGCGACACGTACATCACGGACGGTCCGGCCGGATCGCCCCGCTCCCGATCAGCCAGCTCCTCGTCGACACCGCCGGTCTCGTGCGCCTGGTACAGCCGGTCGATGCAGACCAGGAACGCCGCGAGCGTCTTACCCGACCCCGTCGGAGCGGCGATCAGCGTGTGCTTGCCGGCCGCGATCTCGCCCCAGCCCCGCGCTTGCGGCTCGGTCGGCCCAGCCGGGAATCGCCGGGCGAACCACGTCCGTACCGCAGGATGGAACAAGTCAAGCACCTGGTCACAGTAACCCAGCCCACCGACAGTATTAATTTCTCGCCCGGCGCTGGTCTCCTAAGTCAGATATCATGTATTCCGATCGTAAAACTAGATTATTTGGAAAGCAAGCGCGGGGTTGTGACGCGGATGCCAAGACGCCGGTCTTGTTCCGCGTTATGAGCGCATCCGGCCGGGGTGCTAAGTGGCGGGTGGGGCCGGCGAGCCGAAGGCGGCTCTCAGGCGATCTTGTTCTTGGACCGACAGGTCGGATCTGACTAGTTCCATGGGCTGGCCTTGGAAGGCCTTGGCCACGGTGTCGACGACGGCGGCTGCGCTCAGCACCACGACCACCGAGGTCCCTGGCATCATGTCGGTGGCCTTGACCGACTCGATCAGCATCGTGTCGATCCGGCCGGTCCCCTTGAGCTTGGAGACCAGCGTGGACACCTTTCCGCCCTCGTCGGCCACGTGCTCGTGCGCTGTCGGCACGGTCGCGTAGAGCGGCCACCTGAGCACCGTGACGTCCTGTACGTCGATCAGATCCTGCGCGTCGAGTTGCTTGAGCCTGAGCACCGCGTCGTCGGCGCCCTCTGTGCTCGCGAATCGCCAGGCCGTTGTTGACATCGCCTAACACCCTCCCCCGTGTCCCCTTAGGATCTCCTTCCCCTCGTGTCGCCGACCACACTTCGCCACGGACGGCCCGCGCATGACATATCTTTTCTGACGGTTGCATGACACGCCCGACACCGACAACGTCGAAAATGGAGTGTGAGTGCTGTGCACGGAGTCGCCCGCCTCTTTGGGGTGCCGATGCTAGCCGCCGCTGTAGTGGTGTCCGCTCCGCACGGCGCCAAGCCGGTGCCGAAGCACAAGCACGCCAAGCCGGTGCCGAAGCACAAGCACGCCAAGCCGGTGCCGAAGCACACGCACACGCACGCCAAGTCATCGGCGGAGCGGCACACGATCGCGGGGGAATGGACGTTCGCGAACGGCGCCCTCCTCTTCTACCGGACTAGGGCCAAGAACGCCGAGACTTACACCGACAAGGTGATCATGCAGCGGCCGAGCGTGTTCTGCCCGCAGGTCAACGATCAGGCCGGCCAGTTCGTGCTGCATCGCGTCAAGCACAGCCGCGTCTTCACCGGCACCTGGCAGTGGTTCTACACGTCCAACTGCGAGTTCGCTGGCTACGGGCCGGTCACGATCACGATGTGGCCGGCCGGCCAAGTCGCCATTTTCGTCTCCGAACCGCCGCCCGGCCTGCACGGACCGTCCACCACGTTCGTGCTCCACCGAATCAACTGACTTCAAGCAACAGGACTTCGCTGCCGCATCGCCTCGTAGAGCACGATCGACCCGGCGGTCGCCGCGTTCAGCGAACTGGCGGTCCCGGCCATCGGGATGCGCAGCACCACGTCGCACTCCTCGCGCCAGGCGGCGGTGAGGCCGGTGGTCTCATTGCCGATCACGACGACCGAGGGAGCACGCAGGTCGACGGCCCGCACGTCGGCGGTGCCGCCTTCGTCGGTGCCGAACACGGTAACCGGCAGCCCGCCGGACCGAAGCCCGGCCAGCCACGCGAGCACGCCGGAATGCGATGCGGCCCGGAGCACCGGTACGCCGAAGAACGAGCCCGTGCTGGCCCGGACGCAGCGCGGGTCATACGGGTCAGCCGCGTGGCCGGTAACGATCAGCCCCGACCCCCCGAACGCGTCGACCGACCTGATCAGCGTTCCGATGTTGCCCGGGCTGGCCGACCGGTCGAACACCACAACCAGCAGGTCCCGGCTCACCGGTATGCGGCCGAAGTCGTCATCGCGGATCTTGGCCACCGCTATCAGTTCTGGCGGCCCGTCGGATTTCTCGCCGAGTTCGGCCATGAGTTCGGGCGCGACGGTGAACCTGGCCGCCGGGACAGTCGCCAGCACCTCCTTGGCCCACGTCGACGGGTTCGGCCGGCCGTCGTGCAACAGCGCGCCGATCGCCCAGCCCTGGGTCACCGCCTGGGTGATCGGCCGGACGCCCTGGACGAGGAACTCACCGGCTCGGTGCCGCTTGGTGCGGTTGGTGAGCAGGGACTGCCATTGCTGGAACGTCGCGTTGCGGGTGGTGATCCTGGCGGTCATGTTCCGGCCGGGCAGGGCAGGAACGTCGCGCCGTCAAGGTTCACGTCGAGCTTCATCGCCGAGAAACCGTAACCAGGAGCGTAGACCGCGCGGCAGAACGCCGCGAAGCGGTGCGGGCCCTTGCAGCTCTGGCGTGGGTCGCAGACGTAGCCGTCAGCTGAGTACTCGACCTCGCCGACCCATTTGCCGCTCGGCTGCGCCTTGGTCCTGTCGGTGCTGAAGTCGTCCCAGCCGCACGGGGTGCGCCCGGCCAGAGCCGTGCACGTGATGCCGTACTGGCTGCTGCCGCGCGTCCAGGAACTCAGGCACGCGTGGTAGACGTAGCACTCCTCGACGACGGCGCCGTCCGCGTACTTCCGGCCCCACCAGCTCAGGAACGGCGAGTTCTTCCACAGCCCGGCCATGCCGAGACGGTGGATCTCGTTGAACGCGTAGGCGAGCAAGTTCTGCGCGTCGCCGGGAGTGAGGTGGAATCCGGTGGTCGATGGTGGGTCGAAGCTGTCGATGTCATCGAGTTCGACCGCGTCGAAGCCCTTGCGCGCGCACATCGCGAGGCGCTTGTCGATCATCGGCTTGAGCTCGTCGAGCTGCCGGAAGTCGACCCAGCGTTCTTGCGGGAACCCGAAGTACACATTGCCAAGCGTGGCGGCGGGGAACCGCCCGCGCGGGCTGGTGCTGCCGTCGGGCCGGTAGTCCTCCCAGGCCAAATCCAGGTAGCAGACAGTGCGCGGGTGGCGCAGGGTTGCCGCCTGCCAGCGGGTTTTGATCGCGTGCACCTGCGCGGCCGTGGTCAGGAAGCCGTCGATGTCGTAGATGTCGACCGCGTGCTTGCCGGTTCGCCGCAACGGCGTCACCCGCCCGATCTGCCAGTCCCACCGCATCGGCTGGCGGAGTTTGTTCAGGTGCGGCGGCAGCCAGCAATGCCGGTGGCAGGCCAGTGGTGCGGGCAGCGGCATCACTCGCCAGCCGAACCGCAGGATGGTCGCCCCGGCTCGATCGGCCGTGCGCACCGCCACCGAGTGCCGTCCGACCCGAAGCAGGCCGGTGTAGAAGAGGTGATAGCGCGGCATTGGCCGCCACCGCCCGCCGTCCACGCGGTACGACTGCGCGGGCCCTCCGCTGGCCGTCGCGTAGTGCGGGGGATCAACTTGGAAGTACTCGGCGTCGGATGCCGTGCTGCGCTCAGGCAAGCCGTTCACGAATTCGGTGCGCGGCGCCCGCCCGGCTGGATACGCCCCGACCACGCCGGTCGAGGCCACCGACGCCGACGCGCTGACCGTTTCGAACGAGAATTTGGCCGGGTCGGTCTCGACGGTCTCGGTGGCCGTCTCGGTGAGCCGCAGCCGTCGGCCGATGTCAGCGTGTCCGGCGGCGTATCTAGCCGCGGCGAACGGCGCGACCGTGTGATCGGCGGCGGTTGTGCATCGGGTCCCGCACGACTGCCAGGTGTAGGCGACAACGAAGCTGAGCAGCCGGTCACCCTTCGGCAGCCGTCCTGGCCGCCAGGAGAGTCCGGCGGCACTGACGGTGGCGCCGTCGCGCAGTACGCCCGCGATCCGTAGCATCCCCGACCGCTGCGGCGGGGTTGGTGCCCGGCTCGGTGCCGCGGTCGCCGGGGCCGTCGCGGCACCGACGCCGAGGACCGCGATAGTGCTGGTCGCAGCGGTGAGGATGAGCAGATTGCGCGGTAGGTTCGTCACTTTCTCATTGCATCACCAAGCGCGGCCAGGCGTCACCCTCCCTGGATCACGGGGCGGATGACGCCTGATCAGTATGCGACTACGACCGCATGGAGCCGGTGGCGTCGATTACCACGTGGACGGCAACCGGCTGCTTCGTCTGCGAGCAGTGGCCGTGGGACTTGGCCGCGATGATCAGGATGGTTGCCTGATACTTGCCGCTGCCGCTGGCGCCCTTGTACGCGCGCGTGCCCCCGGTGATCTTGTAGGTGCCGTGTTCGACGATCGTCCCGAAGCAGGTCTTCGGGTTGAAGTTCTGCGACGCGCTCTTGACGGGGTGCTTTATGGTCATGGTTCCGTTCGAGAACTTGAGCACCGAGACCGTGTTGGCGTGGTTCTCGACGTCGATAGCGTGCCCAGTGACCGAGCCCCACAAGATGACGTCGTTGGGCGAGTTTCCGACGCTGACGATCTGGAAGTGCTCGGTGGCGGCCCGCGGCGCGGCGGACGCGGTGAGCACGCTGGTGCTGACGATCGTGCCCGTGGCGACGACGGCGCTGGCCGCGGCGATCAGCAGGTTGCGGTGGATTCGCATGGTGTCCCTTCCTAGCGATGATGTGGCTGCTCGACAGGCTAGGAACCGGGGCAGGAGCCCGTGAACGCGGAAAACCACACGCTTTGGGGCGGCTTGGTCGGCTAAGGCACTGTGGGTGCTAGTCAATTTCCGATGCCTTGGATAGGTCAGATTGACGATGCCCGATAGGCGGCAATAGTGCCAGGCTTGGCGCCATGCCTGATCTGGTACTGGGCCGGGATGCCGAGCTCACCGCGATCGATGGGTTCCTGGCCGGACTGCCGTCAGCCCCGGCCGCGTTCGTGCTCGCGGGCGCGGCCGGGGTCGGGAAGACCACGGTGCTGCGGGAAGGCGCGCAGCGGGCGGCCGACCTCGGCTACACCGTGCTGCGGACCTCGCCAGCGCCGAGCGACCTGCGGCTCGCGTTCGCCGGGCTGGCTGACCTGCTTGAGCCGAGGCTCGACGCCCTCTTGCCGGGGCTTCCCGCCCCGCAACGACGGGCGCTCGCCGTGGCGCTGCACGTACAAGACGCCCCGGCAAATCCGCTCGAGCCGCACGTGAGCGCGGCGGCGTTCAGAACCGCGTTGCGGCTGCTCGCGGCGGACGCGCCGGTGCTTGTCGTGATCGACGACGTGCAGTGGCTTGACGCACCGACGGCGTCGGCCGCCAGCTTCGCGTTCCGCCGGCTGGGCGGCGAACGAATCGGGCTACTGCTCGCTCTGAGAACAGATGGCGCAGATGGCGAACTGCCGCTCGAACTGAACCGGGCCAGCATGAGCGTCGAGTCGGTGCCAGTGGGCGGCCTGAGCATTGGCGCGATGCACCGGATGCTCGTCAGCCGGCTCGGCACGTCGTTCTCCCATCACACGCTGACCCGGGTGCACGCCGAGTCGGGTGGCAACCCATTCATCGCCTTGGAGATCGCCCGTGCGCTTGCTCGGCGCGGTGTAGTTCGGGTGGCGACCGGTTCTCTGCCAGTGCCCGACACGCTCGCCGGCCTCATCGGCGAGCGGCTGCGGGCGTTGCCTGCCCCGGTGGCCGAGGCGCTCGGCGTGGTCGCCGTCTTCCCGGACGCGACGATGAACCGATGCCTGGCCGCGGGTGTCGCCACCAGTGACCTGGACGCGGCCGTGCTCGCAGGTGTGGTCGACGTCGACGGTGAACGAGTTCGGTTCTCGCATCCGCTGCTCGCTTCGGCCGTGCTGGGCGCGATCCCGCCAGGTCGGCGCAGGCAACTGCATCAGATCGCCGCCGAGGGTGCGACTAGCGTCGAGGAGCGAGCCCGTCATCTAGCGCTCGCGACCGACCGGCCGTCGGCCGCGATCGCCGCCGACCTGGATGAAGCGGCCAGGGCGGCCGAACTTCGCGGGGCTCCGTCAACGGCGGCCGAGTTGCTCGAACTCGCCGCGGCGAGGACACCGGAAGATCTGGCCGACGACGCGCATCGGCGGCTGCTCCGGGCGGGTTCCCAGCTCGCACTGGCCGGGGAGACGCGTGCCGCGGTCGTCGTCTTCCGGCGAGTCGCCGATGCCGCACCGCCGGGTCCGATGCGCGCGGAAGCGCTCGCGGACATGGCATGGAACAACGAGGACGATTTCGGCGCGTCGCTGCACGTGCTTGAAGATGCACTGGCCCAGGCCGGCGACGACCCACGGCTCAACGCGACGATCGGCCTCTATCTATCTGACTGGTGCACGATCCTTGGGGATGACACTCGCGCCAGTGCCGAGGTGCACCGGGCGCTTGGGTACGCCGAGCGCACCGATGACCCCGCCCTGCTCGCCTCGGTGCTCGCGCAGCTCTTTTATAAAGACTGGGCTCAGGGCATCGACGTTGACGAGGCCCTGCTCGACCGCGCGCTCGAACTGGAACGTGATCTTGACGTGGTCGGGCAGATGGCGCCGCCGAGCTTCGCGGCAGGCCTGTACCTGTTCGGCATGGGCCGCCTGGCGCAGGCGCAACACGCTTTCGAACGAGCCCGGGCTCGAGCTGAAGCCGAGGGCGTCGAGTACGTCAGGTCAGACGCGATGCTGAGGCTCTCTATCATCGCCACCAGGCGCGGCAACCCGCGGCGGGGAGCGGAGCTCGCTCAAGAAGGGCTGGACGTCGCCGAGCAACTCGATCGGGACCAGCTCACCAGCGCGCTGCTGTACGGCTGCGCTTTCGCGGCTTTGAATCTCGGCGAAATCGACCGCGTGCGAGTCATCACTCGCAGGGCGATGGAGCTGTCGGCCAGGGCGGGAGACCAGGTGTACCTGCGCGGCCACCAGGCCCTGTGCTGCTTCCTTGATGTGGCGCTCGGCGACTACGCCGCGGCGGCCGCCGGGCTGCGCGGGCTGACCGAGAAACCGCAGGAGCTGCCGCGTCGCGTCTACAGCGACTGCATGCCAGAAACCGTCGAAGCCCTCATCGGGATCGGGGAGCTAGCCGAGGCGCAGGCGCTGGCTGACGATCTGCGACGGCGTTATCGCGATCCGGCGATCGCGGCGTCGGCGGCGCGCTGTGGCGGGCTACTGGCGGCCGCCCGGGGTGACCTCGACGGGGCAGCGGCAGACCTGGCGGAGGCGCTGCGGCGTCACGATGAGGTCACCGCCCAGCCAGTTCAGATCGGCCGGACGCTGCTTGCCCTCGGCGCGGTGCAGCGGCGGCAGAAGCAGCGGCGGGCCGCCAGGCAGACGCTGGAGCGGGCGATCGCGCTGTTCGACGGTGCGGAGGCGGCGTTGTGGGCCCGGCGGGCCCGGCAGGAGCTGGCCAGGGTCAGCGGCCGGGCAGCAGCGGTGGGAGAGCTGACGTCCACGGAGCTTCGGGTGGCCGAGCTCATCGCGAGCGGGGTGAGCAACAAGGCAGCCGCAGCCGAGCTGTTCGTGACGGTCAGAACCATCGAATCCACGCTGACCAAGGTCTACGCCAAGCTCGGGGTGACGTCCCGGACCCAGCTCACGGCTCGGTTGCGCGACCTATAGCCACTCACAACATGTGGATTTCCGCGTTTACGCGAAGGCCGCGCCGACCGTAGCTTGCCAGCCATGCGGTACCTCGGCGAGTTCTACCAGCCAGACCACCAGGCCGACCTGGCCAGCCTGGCGGCGCGGGCCAGCGAAAGCGCGGCCGTCGCCAGCAGGGCCGGTCCGGCCGTCCGCTTCGTTCACGTGATTCACGCTCCGGCCGACGAAAGCTGTTTCGCGCTCTATGAGGCGGAGTCGCTGGTCGCGGTCGAGACCGCCGGATCGTTGGCCGGGATCACGTTCGACCGGATCGTCGAGGTCGCCACCAGGGACGCGGACTAACCGAGAGGATGTCAGATGGGTGCGATCACACGGCTGCACGTGCTGCTGCCGGCGATGGCAGTGGCGGTGGCCAGCCTGGGAGTGCTGGGCGCCGGCCCGCCGGTCGCGGCGGCCGGAGCGTCGCCCCGGTCGGCCGTAGCGGCAAAACAGGCGGCGAACTTGTGCCAGCCGGTCGGGAATCTGCCGGGGCGGCCCGCTGGCAAGACCAGCAAGCGCGGTCTAACCCTTGGCGGTCCGGCGCGGCCCTACACGACCGAGCCGGCTACGTACTGCGGCACCCTGACCCTGCCGGGAAAGCCGACGCCGCAGCCGCTCGTGGTAGAAGTCAACGGCAAGGTGATCGCGACTGCGGTGGCCGGCGTTGACCGGTCGTGGCACGTCTGGCTGACGCTGCCGACGGCCAAGGCGGCGGTGATCAGGGCGATCTGGCATAAGGGTCGATCCGGGCAGCTAGTCAGCGGCTCGCTGACGGTACACCCGAACTCGGCCCGCGACACCCGGCCCACCAGCCTGGACCTGATCGCCAGGGCGCTGGCCGCGCACCGGATCTCGCGCCCGGCCGCGCTGATCGACCAGGTTTTCGCCCTGCTCGCGCCCGCCAAGCTGCCGCGGTCGCTGGTGGGCAGCAAGCCGCTGGCCGACCTGAGCGACTCCGGGGTGCTCGCCGCGGTGGCCGGCGGCTGGCGGACGCTGAGCGCGGCGCAGCAGGCGTCGGTGCTGCCGTACCTTGGCCCGTACAAGTTTCCCAAGGCCCGCAGGGGTGACCGGCCCGACATTGTGCATCCCCGGGAGGCGTGCAGCCGTGACTGGGAAGGTTTTGGCGGCAGGCCCGGCTCGGTCATCCTTCCGCCGTTCGGCTCGACGGTACCGCGCGGATGGGCGTTCATCGGCACCGCGCACTTCAAGATCTGGTACCTGACCAAGGACATCCCCTACACGACCGCGGCCCAGTCCAAGGCGAGCGCGCAGTACCTGGCCGCCGAGGCCGAAACGGTCTGGACCAAGGAGACCGGATTGTTCGGCCGGACGCCGATCAGCGACGCGCACGAGAAGTGCAACGGCGGCGACGGCCGGATGGACATCTACGTCTACCGGCAGACCTTCAGCACGGCCGGGCTGACGGAAAGCTTCGCGCCCTGGGAATGCCATGCCACTCCGGCGTACATGGTGATGGCGCCGGACTTCGCGAACGCCCCCTGGCTGGTTCAGTACGTCCTGGCGCACGAGTTTTTCCACACGATCGAGCTGTCCTACAACGTGGCCGGCGACTGCCTGACCTATGGCTGGCTCGGCGAGGCGACCGCGACCTGGGTCGTCGACTACGTGTACCCCTCGAACAACGCCGAGCAGCACAACGCCGTGGACTACTTCGATGCCGACTTCCGGCATTCGCTGTACAGCACGGCGTTCAACGGCAAGACGGGCTACGACGATTACATCTACCTCTTCTTCCTCGCCCGCCAATTCGACCCGGGCGTCATCCGCGACATCTGGGCCAACACCGAGCACGCCGACCCGATCCACGCGATCATGGCCGCGGCGCCGGGCGGAATCGCGGCGAGCTGGTACCAGTTCGCGCTGGACAACTGGAACCGTGCGCCGCTCGACAACTACACGGCCTGGGACGACATTCCCTACATGCTCAAAGACGACCCGCTCGCGGAGATAGATCTGGGCGGCAAGCACAGCAAGGTCTTCTCGCTCGGCCATGGAGGCTATGAGCTCGAACCGCTCTCGTCGGACTACATCTTCATCACCGTCACCGACAAGAATGTGGCGCAACTTACTTTCACGCACTACGGATTCACCAAGCCCCCCAAGCCAGGTGTCAGGCTCGACGCGCTGATCGAACTGTCAGACGGAACCTTCCGGCAAGAGGACTGGACGGCGGGCGCCGACAAGACGTTCTGCCGGCAGAACATCGATCAGGACGTCGTCTCCGTATTGCTGATGTACAGCAATGGCGAGCTTGGCGCCTTCCCGCGATTTGTCCAGGGCGACGGTGCGGTCAAGGCCACGGACGCCTGCGTTCCGACCGGCTACACCGGCACGATCAAGAACGTCCTGACGATCAACAACTCATCGGAGGACGTGACGCAGACGGCTAACGCGACCGTGAAGTTCACGTACGACAGCGCCGTCAGCACCCCCGGCCTCGGGCAGTACCAGTTCGACACCACGGGCGGCAAGGTGAAGCTGAAGTTCGACGGCACCAGCGGCGGCTGCTCGGTCGACGGATCCGGCTCGTTCGCGATCGCGAAATGGAATCCCCCGAGTCAGTTGAGCGGTCCTGGCGGCCAGATCATCGCGAACGACGGCCTCTCTCCGAAGTCGCCCTACTCAGGCGACGGTGCGACCAACGACTCGACACCGATCACGGTCCACTGGGTTTGCCCGACCGCATCATTCGATTCGTCGTACAACATGGCTGGCCAGTGGTGGGCGACCGACAACGGCACGCCCACGAACAAGATCAAGTTCCATCAGGAGCTCATTGGCTCGTACACGATGACCGGACCGGACGGCGTCACCAATACCTGGACCTGGAACCTGCAACCTATCTTCGGTAGTTAAGGAATCGACTGGGCCGGGCAGTCGGGTGAAAATCCTCCCACCCGACTGCCCGCGTCCCAGCCGCGTCCAACGGGATGGTGCCATTGACAGGGTCGGTGCGTGCTGTGCCGAGGATCTTGCCCGGGTCACGATATCTGGTGGCCGGTCGCAGCCGGGAGGCGCGCGCTGGGCGGAGGCAGGCCCTAGGGCTCGCAGTTGCTGTTTCACGCCGCTCTCTGACCGCACCATCGCCTTGTGGGTGCGGCCGGGCCGCCCCGCGGTGAGGTGGATCCGCGAATTCACCTCACCGCTCTTGCCGGCGGGTTCCGCGATCACCCCCCGGATTCCGCCTGCGTCGCTGGACCGGCCCGCTGAGGAAGGGAACGGCAGCTAGGGGTGCGGCTAAGGAATCGACTGGGCCGGGCAGTTGGGTGAGAAGCCGCCCACCTGACTGTCCGCGTCCCAGCCGTGCTTGTTACGGCTTTGCCAGTCGGCCAGCGTCAGGAAGTTGGTCGCGGGCAGCGCGAAGTTGCCGTTGACCGTGCTCGACGACGTTGACAGGTCCGCATAGGAATTGCAGTCGACGACATTGGCGCCGCCCGAAGGCTGCTTGTCGACCTCGAACAGCGGGTTGAACCGGTCGGTCGCACCGAGCCCGCTGATCGTGTTGTGCCAGATCTGCACGTTCGACCACAGACCGCCGAAGTCGACGACCGGCATCCCGGCCGACGGGGTCAGGTAGAACTGGCTCTGATTCACCAGCGTGTTGTCGTGCACGTAGACGTCGTTGATCGATGCGTTACGCCCGAACGCGTCCACATACAACGCGAACGGGTCGTGCCCGGCCACCGTCGACGTCCCCATGACTGCGGGCGGGTTGGTTCCGGCGCTCGGGTCGGAGGCGGAGGTACCTGGATCGCTGCGCACCGTGTTGCCGGACACCAGCAGGTGGTCGGTCTCTTTGCCAGCCGTCTCCACGTCCAGGTTGATGCCCTGATCGCTGTTCCACACCCGATTATCATTGATCCAGATGTAGGACGCGCCGTCGTCGTAAATGCCCGCCGCGTTCTCTGGCTGGGCGACGCATTTGCCGTTGCTCCACTTGCCGTAGGCGGCGTTGCTCCAGGTGTCGATGTTGTAGACGGTGTTGCCCTGGATCAGCCCGTGGTTCGCCTGCGAGCTGCCGACCTCCCAGCCGATCGTGTCCAGGCCGATGTTGTCGTCGTCACCGATCGCATTGTTCGCCGCGAGGAAGTCGGTGACGTCGCCGTTGATCGTGACGGTCTCGCTCTGCCCGGTCCGCGTCCCGGTCACCGTGTTGCCCTCGATCACCAGGTGCTGCAGCGGCTGCGACGTAGCCGACCCGGCCGCGATCACCGCGATCCCGTAGGCGTCGACGTTGCCGTTCCCGCACACCGACTTGGTCGCGTAGTTCGAGTCGGCCGAGTTCGAGATGTCTTGCACGGTGTTGTCGATCAGGTAGATGTCGCCGCACGAGCCGCCGCCGACGAAGCAGGCCGACAGGTGCGGAACCGTCTGCTGGTTGGTGCTGGTCGTATCGCTGCGCACCGTCACGTAGATGCCAGCCGGGCTGTGCCCGGTGCCGTTCCACGTGTAGTTCTGCACGGTCAGACCGTAAATCTCGACGCTGCGCGAGTCGACGATGCTAACCCCGCCCGAGTCGGCCCAGAACTGGTTCTGGTTGGTGTCGGCGGCGGCCACCGTGCCGAGGCTGAGCGTTGCCGACGACCCCGGTGCGGGCGCGATTTCGAGCAGCTCGGTGCTCGACTTGCTCCACACCTGGATCGGCCCGGTGAAAGTGCCGGACAAGCACAGCACGGTCGGGCCGCTCAGCGAGTTCTCGTTGGCCGCGATCCACGCGTTCACGCTTGCCGACGTCGCGCCGGACGCGGACGAGAACGTCACGCCGCACGACGACGGCGCCGCGACCGGCGCGCCGGTCGGCGTGGCGGGATTCGGGATCAGGCCGTCACCGTCGACCGGCGCGGTCCCGGCCGGCTCCATCGGGAACGCGCTCGCGGAAATCGGCGGCGCTGGCTGAGTGACCGCCCCGTCCGCGAGCAACGGCACAGCCACCGCGCCGGTCCCGGCGACGAGGGCGACACTGCAGAGCACGATTAACCGACGGGACATGCCATTACCTTTCGAAAGATGGCAGCAGCGCTGCGTGAGCTTCGAATAGCTCGTCGCACATCGCGACGGTCTGATCGGTGGTCAGCGTGGCTGACGTATTCGGGTCGAGCAGCGCCGCCTGATAGACGTGGTCCCGGCTGCCGGTCAGCGCCGCCCGGACGGTCAACTCGACCACGTTGAGGAACGTCCGATTCAACGCGGCGAGCTGCACCGGAAGCTCGCCTACGGCCCGCGCGAGCGGGCCGGAGCCGCGCAGGTCGCAGGGCACCTCGACGCACGCGTTGGGCGGCAGGTTAGAGATCCGCCCGTCGTTACGCACGTTGACGTAGATCTCGCGCTCCGCCCCCGACTCGAGCGAGTGGATGAACTGGGCCGCCAGCTCGTCATTAGTTTCAAGCTCGACCGGCTCGCCAGCGTCGAGTTGCCTGGTCAGCTCGTCTAGCTCGGCGAGGTTTTCCTCGCACCTGGTCAGATACTCACCGACTGGCACCCGGTAGCGCGCCACCTGCGAGTCGTGCCGCATGATCCACGGACCGTACTCGGCCGAGTGCTCGCTTGACTCGGTGGGGAAGTAGCCGAACCGGCGGTAAAGCTCGACCCGCACCCGCCGCCCGAGCCCGTCGGGATCGGCGTCGATCACCTCAGCGAGCCTGGGATACAGCGACCGACCACCCTGCTCGTCTTGCGCGCCTCCGGCACGACGGTGTTCGAATCGCAGCACGAACGCCTGGTGGTTGAACCCGGCCGTGACGAAGTCGATCTCCGCTTCCGGCACCCCGACCAGCCCGGCCAGGAACGCGTGCGTGTCGCGCACCGAGTGGCACAGGCCATAGACCCGCTCGAAGTCGGTGCCCTCGTAGATCGCCCACGGCAGCATCGCCATCGGGTTGGTGTAGTTGAGCAGGTACGCGTCCGGGCAGTAGCGCAACAGGTCGCGGGCGATTTCCACCGCGACCGGGATCGTGCGCAGGCCGCGGAAGATCCCGCCGATTCCGATTGTGTCCGCGATCGTCTGCCGCAGCCCGAACTTGGCCGGGATGTCGAAGTCCACGCGAGTCGAGTCGTAACCGCCGACCTGGATCTCGTTGATCACGTACTTGGCGTCAGCGATCGCCTCGGCCCGGTCGAGTGACGCGGTGACCACCGCGTCGCTGCCGGTCTGCGCGACGATCGAGGTGACCAGCCGCCGGGCGAACCCCAGCCGGTCCGCGTTGATGTCGTGCAGCGCCAGTTCTAGGGTGGGCAGCCCGTCATACGAGCACAGGTCAGTGGTGACATTTCGGGTGAATTCGATGCTACCCGCGCCGATGAACGCGACCTTCGTCGCCACAGTGACCACGCTCGAAAGTGTTCCATTGAGCGCAGTTTCGCGCAAGAGTGAGCAGATCTACGCCGATTCCGTTGCGTGAAGCTGCGCGTTTGATGTTAGATATGCCTCAAACATCGACGGACCTGAGCAGAGGCCATCATGGGTACTTTTCGGCTGCGAGTAGGAGTACTCTGCGCGCTAGCGGTGATCGGCGTATCGGCACTAGCGGCCTGCGGATCCGGCAGCGGCGCCACCACGAGCGGCAGCAAGTCGATCCAGATCTGGGAGGGCTTCACCGGCGCGGAGGCGAAGACGTTCGCCCACTTGCTGACCGTGTACCAGAAGACCCATCCGAGGGTGAAGGTCTCCTCGCTGTTCGTCAACAACGACAACACGCTGCAGAAGGTGCAGACCGCCGTGGCCGGCGGCAGCCCGCCGGATATCGCGTACCTGTACGGCTCGTGGGCGCCCAACGTCGCCAAGCTCACTGGAGTGGTGACGCTCAACAGCGTCGTGCGGCAGCCCGCCGTGAACTGGAACGATTTCTGGGTGGGCGAGCGCGATGTCGCCACCGTCAACGGCCGGGTGATCGGCATTCCCGCCCTGGTCGACAACCTGGCCGTGGTCTACAACAAGACGCTGTTCGCCAAGGCGCACGTGCCACTGCCCGGGCCGAACTGGACCTGGCCGCAATTCATCGCCGACGCGCAGAAGCTCACCGATCCCTCGATCAAGCAGTTCGGCACCGCCTACGTGACACCCGGCAGCGAGGACACCGTCTGGCACTGGGAGGCGCTGCTCTGGGCCGCTGGCGGGTCGATCCTGAACTCGGCCAACACCAAGGCGGCGTTTGACTCGCCGGCCGGGCTCACCTCATTGGACGCGTTGCGCACGATGGCGGTCACCGACCACTCGATGTACCTGGACCCGACCGACTCCGCCTACGCCAACCTGTTCAACTCCGGCAAGATCGGCATGCTGGTCACCGGGCCGTGGGACCTGTCCGGGTTCCCCAACGTGCACTACGGCGTGCAGATCATGCCGTCGTTCCCCGGCACTGACGGCGGTCACCAGACGATCTCGGGCCCTGACAACTGGGTGGTGTTCAACAACGGCGCGTCGAGGGTCAAGGCGGCCGAGGACTTCATCCTCTGGCTGACGGCACCGGCGCAGGTCAAATATTTCTCCCTCAAGACCGGAGACCTGCCGATCAGGCAGTCCGTCGCCAGCACGACCGGCTTCGACGGGCAAATGGACGCCTCGCTTCCCGAGGTGAGTACGTTCACCTCCAACCTGGGCAACGTGCGGCAGGCGCGGCCGCAGATCGCGACCTACCCCCAGATCTCCCAGGTGCTCGGCACGATGGTGGTCTCCGTGCTGCTGGGCAAGTCCCAGCCCGCCCCGGCGCTGGCCGCGGCGGCGGCGAAGGTCAACCAGATCCTGGCCGGGTCGGGGTGACGGCTTCCGTCGCGCTGCGCCGGAGCGGGCGGGAAGGCCTGTCGAGGCCGCGTGGCCGACGGGGCCGAGTCGAGTCGCTGAGCGGATGGGCGTTCGTCACCCCGGCGACAGTGATCATCGGCTTGTTCGGCGCGGCGCCGATCATCTGGTCGCTGGTGATCTCGTTCACAAACGACAACGGCCTTACCCAGTCGTCGGCATTCACCGGCCTGAGCAACTACAAGACGCTGGTCCACGACCCGGTCGTCACCCAGGCGATCGAGCACACGCTGGTCTACACGGCGCTGTTCGTGCCGGGGACCATGCTGGTCGGGCTATTTCTCGCCGTGGCGATGAACCGCAAGCTCCGCTTCATGTGGTTCTACCGAACCGCCGCCTACGCCACTATGGCGATTTCCACGATCAGTGAGGCGCTGGTCTTCATCTGGCTGTTCGACCCGTCTTTCGGGATCGTGAACTACATCTTCAGCTTGTTCGGCATACCGCAGCAGCAGTTCCTCAACTCACCAACCGACGCGCTGTACGTGATCGTGGTGATGACGATCTGGGGCTGGAGTGGTTTCGCCGTGGTCATCTATCTGGCCGCGCTGCAAGGCATTCCGCAGGACCTCGTCGAGGCGGCCGCGATCGACGGGGCTGGCCGCTGGTCGACGTTCCGCAAGATCACGTTGCCGCTGCTCAGCCCGGCGTCACTGTTCCTCGCCGTGTGGCTGACGATCAACGCCCTCCAGCTGTTTGACGAGGTCTACCTGTCGACCCAGGGCGGGCCGCTCGGCGCGACCACTGTGCTCGTCTACTACCTGTGGCAGCAGGCGTTCCAGAACTTCAAGTTCGGCTACGCCTCGGCGATCGCCTATGTGCTGTTCGTCGTCATCCTGGTGGTCACCGCGATCCAGTTCCGGGTCGGCCGGCGATTCACCCACTACCGGTCATGAATGCCGTCGTGCCGGAGGCGCGCCAATGAGCACAGTTGCGATCGGCAGGCGCCGTCGGCTTCCGTTCAGCCCATGGCACCTCGTGCTGATCCCGGCGACGATCGTGCTGCTGTTCCCGTTCGTGTGGCTGATCATCACCTCGATCGAGACGTCGGCGGAGGCGCTGCGCTTCCCGCCCGACCTGACTCCGCACGTGATCAGGCTGCAGAACTACCCGGACGCGCTCGCGGTGGCGCCGTTCGGCCGGTTCTTCCTCAACAGCGCGATCGTCGCGGTCAGCACCGTGCTGTGCAACCTGGTGCTGTGCGCGGCGGCGGGGTACGCGTTCGCCCGGTTCAGGTTCCTCGGCCGGACCGCTTTGTTCATCGTGATGATGACCACGCTGATGGTGCCGTTCCAGGTGACAATGATCCCGCAGTTCATCATCACCAAGTGGATCGGGGTGCACCTGCTCGCCGGGGCAGGCATCGGCCATATCGGCGCGCTGATCGTGCCCAACGCGGCGACCGCGTTCGGTGTGTTCTTCCTGCGGCAGTTCTTCCGGACGCTGCCGATCGAGTACGAAGAGGCCGCTCTGGTCGACGGCGCGAACCGCCTGGCCGTGCTCTGGCGGATCGTGCTGCCGCTGTCCGCCCCGGCCCTCGCCACCCTCGCCGCGCTGACGTTCCTCGACTCCTGGAACAACTTCCTGTGGCCACTGATCGCGATCAACTCCACGGCCGCATCCACGGTGCCGCTCGGGCTCGCGACATTCCAGGGTGCCCACGCCACCGAGTGGCCGCTGCTCATGGCCGGAAACGTGATGAGCCTGGCGCCAATGATGGTGGTCTTCCTGATCGCGCAGCGGTATTTCGTCCGGTCGGTCGCCGCGACTGGGCTGACCGGGACTTAAAGGCACGCAACCATTGATTCGTAACGTAATCCCACGGGGGTACTGACATGCGGCAGGCCGACGTCGGCAGGACCGAAGCCGAGATAGCGTCGCAGCCGGACTGCTGGCGCCGAGCGGCGGCGCTGTTGCCGACGGTGGCTGACTTGCTTCCCGCGCCGGGCGAGCGGGTCGCCGTAGCCGGCTGCGGCACCTCGTGGTTCATCGCCCAGGCCTACGCGGTAGCCCGCGAGTCGGCCGGGCTGGGGGAGACCGACGCGTTCGCCGCCTCGGAGATGCCACTGCGCCGGTCCTATGACCGAGTGCTGACGCTGACCAGATCGGGCACCACGACCGAGATCCTGCAACTGCTCGGCGCTCTAGCCGGGCGTCAGCCCACGGTCGCGGTGACCGCCGACGCGCACACGCCGGTCGCCGGGGCGGCCGACGCGATCATCACGCTGGACTTCGCTGACGAGGAGTCGGTTGTCCAGACGAGGTTCGCGACCAGCGAGCTCGCGCTGCTGCTCGCTCACCTTGGTACGGACATCGAGCCAGTCGCCCGCGCGGCCGAACGCGTGCTCGCCGACCCCCTGCCCGACGCGCTGACCAGCGCCAGGCAGTTCACCTTCCTCGGCACCGGCTGGACCTGCGGCCTGGCCAGCGAAGCGGCCTTGAAGCTGCGGGAGTCGGCCGGGCTGTGGGCCGAGTCGTACCCGGCGATGGAGTTCAGGCACGGCCCGATCGCGGTGACCGGACCTGGCAGCGTGGTGTGGCTGCTCGGGTCGGCGCCGGACGGCCTGGCCGACGAGGTGACGGCGACCGGGGGAGTCGCGTTTCGGTCGGTGGAGCACCCGCTGGCCGAATTGGTCCGGGTCCACCGGGTGGCGGTCACGCTGGGTCGGGCAGCCGGGCTCGACCCGGACCGGCCGCGCAACCTGACCAGGTCGGTGATCCTCGGGTGATCGGTGTCGTCTGCCTCAACCCGGCGCTCGACGTCACGCACGAGGTCTCGTCGGTGGACTGGGCCGGAGTTAACCGGCCGCACACAGTGCACGTCAGGCCGGGCGGTAAGGGCGTCAACGTCGCGCTCACGTTGCGTGCGCTCGGTGCCGAGGTGACACTCGCCGGGCTGGCCGGCGGTGCGGCGGGGACTGAGCTGGCCGACCGGCTGTGCGGATCGGGGATCACGCTCGCGCTGACCAAGATCAGCGGCCAGACCAGGCGGACGTTCACGGTGGTTGATGCCGGACGGAATCAGGTGGCGCTGTTCAACGAGCCGGGACCGGCGGTGGGGAAAGGCGAGTTCGGCGAGTTTTTTGTTCGGTATGAAAGGGCAGTCGTGGAATGCTCGGCGGTCGTGTTGACCGGCAGCCTGCCCCGCGGCATCGGCGACGCCGCCTACGCCGAGTTGATCGAGGTGGCGTCGGATGCGGGAGTACCGACGGTGCTGGACACCAGCGGGGCGGCGCTCGCGTTCGGGGCCGCCGCCGGGCCGACGCTGGTCAAGCCGAACCTGGCTGAACTGACTGCGGCAGTCGGGCGCGAACTGCCGGATGAGGCTGCTGTCGAAAGTGCCGCCCGGGAGTTGTCTGGTGGCGCGGTAGTGGTCTCGCTCGGGGCTGATGGGCTGCTCGCTGTCGACGGCGAGCAGGTGTGGCTGGCGCGGCCCGGGGAGGAAGTCACCGGGAATCCCACCGGGGCCGGTGACGCCGTGGTGGCCGGCCTGGTTGACGGGCTGGTGCGCGACGTCGGCTGGCCGGAGCGGTTGCGTCACGCGGCGGCGCTCGGGGCGGCGGCGGTTGCCGCGCCGGTGGCGGGTGAGCATGCCGTCGCTGATTACGAGTACCACCATAAACTCGTCCAAATCGTAGCCGTGGAGTGCTCTACGAGCAGATGGATTCGGGAATCCATCCGGGAAAACGGGGGTGAATTCCGGGATTCATCTGGGTCGGCCCACCGAGATGATCTTGGACCGGCGGGTGGTTTGTGATGCTTGTGGCTGCTGGTGAGATTGTGACAGCCGCGAGGGCGCGGGGCGGTGCCGCGTGCGCGTTCAACGTGATCGGGATCGAGCACGCGGAGGGGATCGTCGCCGGGGCTGGGTCTGCCGGGGCTGGGTCTGCCGGGGCGGCTGTGATCCTTGCGATCAGCGAGAACTGCGTGCGTTATCACGGCGGCCTGGAGCCGATCGTGGCCGCTGCGCTGGCTATCGCGAGGGCGGCCGATGTGCCGGTTGGCGTGCATCTGGATCACGCGACCAGCGTCGGTCTTGTCCGGGCGGCTGCCGAGGCCGGGATTACCTCGGTGATGTTCGACGCGTCCGGACTCGATTACGCGGCGAACGTCGCCGCGACCGCCGACGTCGCTGCTTGGTGCCACGAGCTCGGTGTCTGGGTTGAGGCAGAACTTGGCGAGGTTGGCGGCAAGGACGGGGTCCACGCTCCCGGCGTGCGGACCAAGCCCGACGAAGCGGCGGCGTACGTGGCCGCGACCGGCGTCGACGCGCTCGCGGTGGCGGTCGGCAGTTCCCACGCGATGCTGATCAGGGACGCGGTGCTCGACCTTGAGTTGATCAAGCAGATCAGCGTCGCCGTGCCAGTGCCGCTTGTGTTGCACGGGTCGTCCGGAGTACCAGACGACGCGCTGGCCGCCGCCGTCCAAGCCGGGCTCACCAAGATCAACATCGGTACACAGCTGAACAAGGTGTACACCGCAGCGGTCCGGGCGGCGCTGGCTGCCGACGACCGACTGGTCGACCCGCGCCGGTACGGCGTAGCCGGACGGGACGCGGTGGCCGCCGAGGTGGCCAGGCTGCTGGGAGTGCTGGGATCTGGAGTGCTGGGATCTGGAGTGCTGGGAGTTACGGCATGAGTCGGTACCGGCGCTGGAACGACTTGCTCGAACTGCTTGCCGCCGACGGTCAGCTCACGGTCGAGAAGGCGGCCCAGGAGCTGGGCGTGTCGGCCGCGACCGTCCGGCGCGACTTCGACGACCTTGCCGCGCAACAGATGCTGACCAGGATCAGGGGCGGCGCGGTGGCGCAGGCGGTTACCTACGACCTGCCGTTGCGGTACAAGAGCGAACGCCATCCGAGTGAGAAGCAGCGCATCGGCGCGGTCGCCGCAGCGATGATACGGCCGGGTCAGATCGCCGGGATCAATGGCGGCACGACCACGACCGAGGTGGCGAGGGCTCTCGCGGTCCGGCCTGACCTGCAAGATGGCGGACCATTGTCGCCGGCGATCACGCTGGTGACCAACGCGCTGAACATCGCCACCGAGCTTGCCGTCCGGCGGAGCATCAAGATCGTCGCCACCGGCGGCGTGGCCAGGCCGCAGTCCTACGAGCTGACCGGGCCGCTGGCAACCGGCGTGCTCGAGCAGGTCGTGCTCGACGTGGCGATCCTCGGCGTGGACGGGATCGACGCCGACGTTGGCGCGACCGCCCACCACGAGGGTGAGGCCAGCATCAACCGTCTGATGGCCAAGCGGGCCGCCCGGGTGATCGTCACGGCGGACAGTTCCAAAGCGGGACGGCGGGCGTTTGCCAGGATTTGCCCGGCGGCCGAGGTCGATGTGCTCGTGACCGACGCCGGGATCGAGCAGGCGGAGGCCGATCGCTTGACGCAGGCGGGAGTTCAGGTTGTCATCGCCTGACGACGCCGGATCGTTTGACCTGGTGGTAGTCGGCGACTGCAATCCTGACCTGCTTATCCACGGTGACGATGTAACTCCGGAGTTCGGCCAGACCGAGAAGCTTGTCGACGGCATGTCGTTGATGATCGGCGGTTCGGCGGCGATAACGGCAGTGGCGGCGGCGCGGCTCGGCCTGCGGGTCGCGCTGGTGGCCGCGGTTGGCGATGATCCGGCCGGCGACCTGATGCTGTCGTTGCTGGCTGGCGAGGGGGTGGACACCAGCGCGGTGCTGGTCAGGCGCGGGCAGCCGACCGGCATGACGACCGTCTTGGGTACTAGCACCGACCGGGCGATCTTGACCGCGCTGGGCGCGATGACGTCGCTGACGGTCGCCGACGTGCCGCCGCTGCGGGCCAGGCACCTGCACGTCAGCTCGTACTTCCTGCTCGAAGGATCGCTGGGTTCCGGGCTCTCTGGGTTGCTGGCCGCCGCTCGCGGGCGCGGTCTCGTGACCTCGATCGACACGAACTACGACCCGACTGGGCGGTGGGGCGATCACCGGCTGGGGGAGGCACTGGCGGAGGCCGACGTGTTCTTGCCGAACGAGGCCGAGGCGCTCGCGATCAGCGGCGAGCCCGACGTCGTCGCGGCAGCGGTCGCGTTGTCCGGCCGACGCGAGCGTAGCGTCGTGATCAAGCTTGGTGCGCGCGGCGCTCTCTGCGGCCCTGACGGTCCGCTGGTGTCTGTTCCCGTGGCGCGGCCGGTGGATACCACCGGAGCGGGCGACTGCTTCAACGCCGGGCTGCTCGCCGGACTCCTGGACGGGCTCGATCTTCCGCAGGCGGTCGCGCTGGGGTGCGCGGTTGGCGCGGCGTCGACCGAGGCGGTCGGCGGCACCGGCGCGGTGGTCGACCGCGCCAGCGCGGAGGCGCTCGCCGCTCGCGCCACGTTCCTGCTTGAGCCCAATGCCACGCTCAAGCGATGAACTGCCCGGACATTCCGGGCAATAATCCCAGATCCGGCGCGGGCTGGTGGCCTGGCCGTGCAGCGGGTGCGATGGAATCCCGAATTCATACCCGTTTTCCCGGCTGGATGTGGCAATTCATCGCAGGGGCTGGTGAGTGCGGGCCGATGTTGCTGTCGGGGGCGGGGGCGGAGGTGGGAGCGCTTGGGGCGCTAGGGAGTTTTGAGGTAGGTGTTGAGGAAGGGGTTGCGGAATTTGGCCGTTGGGTCGTAGTTGTCTGCCAGGCGCAGGAAGTCTGGCATGCGGTCGTAATGGCCAGGCGCGGTGAACAGCTTGCCCCAGTGCGGCCTCGGTTCGAACGGGGCTAGCTGCTGCTCCACCCGGGCGATCACCGGGGCGACCGCGTGCGGGTCGTCGATCCAGGTGAAGTGAAGGCACACGGACTCTCGCTGGTAGCTGGGGCTCAGCCACAGCTCATCGGCGGCTACCGTGCGGATTTCGGAGACCTGCAGCACGGCCGTCACCACGTCGCTGATCTCGTCGATCGCGTGCATTGCCGGCAGCGCCGCCGAGCGTGCCAGCAAATACTCAGACTGCAGCTCACGTCCGGTGCTCGGGGTGTAGTCGAGCCGGAAATGCGGCAGCCGCTGGTGCCAGGGTCCCGGCACGCCAAGCTGCTGCGTGCAGTGCACCGGGGACATGGTGGACACCGGATGCTTTGGGTTATCGGCGAGTCTGGCGCCGTGCCACTCTCGCGGTGGGTCGCTTGGCTCGGTGACCCGCCGCTTGACCCACACCTGATCAATCTGGGAGGTGCGCCAGGTCGTGAACAGGCTCACGCTGTAGCCGCTGGCGAAGATCTCATCGAAATGCTCGTCGAGCACGTCGCGCGGCAGGTTGTCGTAGACGTGCTGAGCAACGTAATAGGTCGGCTCGATGTCCAGCGACAAGCTGACCACGACGCCAAGCGCGCCAAGCGCCACGACCGCCCCGCAGAAGTCCGGCGACTCCCGATGCAGGCGCACCAGGTCACCGCCGGCGGTGACGAGTTCAAGCTCGGCCACTGCGGTTGCCAGATTGCCCACCGTATCGCCGGAGCCGTGCGTGCCGGTCGCGCAGGCTCCGGCCACGGAGATGTGCGGCAGCGATGCGAGATTGGCTAACGCGTATCCGGCACCGTGCAGATGCGAGGCAAGCTCGCCGTACGTCACATCGGCGCTGACCGTAACCCGGCTCCGGTCAGGGTCCACCGCGATGATCGTCGGCAGTCGCGCGAGCGATATAAGGTCGCCGGCCACGTCGGCGATCAGGTTGAAGGAATGGCCGGTGCCAAGCGCACGTGCCCGGGAGGACAGTGCCACGATGTGCCGCAGGTCGGCGACCGAGCCCGGCTGGTGAAACCGGGCGGCGCCGAACGAGACGTTGCCTGCCCAGTTCGTCACCATCGAGTCCCGCTGCCCCTTCTGCTTCTGACGCTCATTCTGGCGCGCCGAGCCCGCAGGCTACTCGCCTAGCCGGTGTGTCGGCTAGCTTGCCGGTATGGCCGATCAGGTGGAGCTACAGATAGGCGAGCGAACCGTCCGCATCTCCAATCCCGACCGCATGTACTTCCCCGCGCGCGGCGAGACCAAGCTCGACCTCGCACGCTATTACATCTCGGTCGGCGATGGGATCGTTCGGGCTTTGCGCGAGAGACCCTGCATGATGCACAGGTTCCCGGCCGGGGTCGCGGGGGAGAAGGTGCACCAGAAGCGGGTGCCTGCCGGCGCCCCGCCGTGGCTGGAGACGGTCCGGGTGCATTTCCCCAGGTACAACCGGACCGCCGACGAGCTTTGCGTGACCGAGTTGGCCCAGGTGATCTGGGCGGTGCAGATGTCCACCGTGGAGTTTCACCCGTGGAACTCGCGGCGCACCGACACCGAGCGCCCCGACGAGTGGCGGATCGACCTTGACCCGATGCCGGAGTGCGGGTTCGAAAAGGTCCGCCGGGTGGCGCATGTCGCCCACGAGGTGCTCGACGAACTCGGTGCGATCGGCTGGCCGAAGACCTCGGGAGGGAACGGCTTGCACATCTACGTGCGGATCGAGCCGCGCTGGAGTTTCGGCGACTTGCGCCGGGCCGCGTGGGCATTCGCGCGCGAAGTGGAACGGCGCGCCCCCGGCGACGCGACGACGACCTGGTGGCGGAAGGACCGCGACCCGAAGAAGCTGTTCATCGACTACAACCAGAACGCCAGGGATCACACGATCGCCAGCGCGTATTCGGTCCGCGGGGTGCCCGAAGGCACCGTGTCGACCCCGATCCGCTGGGACGAGGTCGACGACGTCAACCCGCGCGAGTTCACCATCGCGACCGTGCCCGCCAGGTTCGCCGAGCTCGGCGACCTGCATGGGGGCATCGACGACGTTGCCTACGCGATCGAGCCGCTGCTCGAATGGGCCGACCGGGACGGCTTGACGTAACGGCCTCACACCAGCATGTCGCCGCTGAGGCCATCAAGCTCGTCGAGCGACACAGAGATGATCGCGTCCGGAATGATCATCTGCGGAGACATTCCCGCTTCGGGTTCTGGCAGGCCGTCTTCGGATTCAGTCACAGCGGCCAGGAACCACGCTCCGGCCATGGGCTCGCTCGCGGCGTGTTCCACCTCGCACCTCCCTCCGTTGTTAGCGCACCGACTCCTCGCGGCCAGGGCGCAGCAGCGCCGGATGCAGCAGTCGCGCGTCACCTTGCCGGTACAGGCGGGCCCGGGGACCGCCACGCGGGCCGCCCGCCTGGGTGGTCCCGCCTGTGCTCTCGACGAAGCCGGGTACGGACAGGACTTTGCGATGGAAGTTGCCAGCGTGCAGCGACTCGCCCCAGACTGTCTCGTAGACGGTGCGCAACTCGGAGATCGTGAACGGCTCGACGACGAACGCGGTGGCCAGCGGCGTGTACTCCAGCTTGGATCTAGCCCGCTCAAGTCCGTCACTGACAATCTCCGCATGATCGAACGCAAGCTTCCGGGTTGTTCCCGGCCGCTGGCGGACGGTTCCGTCAGCTAGTCCCAGGGTGTCGACCGGGGCCCAGGCCGCCGCGCTGGCGTAGCCGCCAGCGAGTGGCTCAGGCAGTTCTGGAGCAAACGCAAGATAGGCGACCGAGATGACGCGCATCCGAGGATCGCGGCCCGGGGTGCCGTATGTGCCTAGCTGCTCAAGGTAGACCTTGCTCAGGTGGTCACCGGTCTCTTCGGCTAGCTTGCGAATCGCCGCGTCAGGCAGGTCCTCGGCGGGCCGCCCGGCCTCCGCGCTGCCCGCTTTGACGAACCCGCCGGGCAGCGCCCACTGCCCGGCGAACGGCGGGCCGCCGCGCTGCACGAGCAGCACGTGCAGCGTGCCGTCTCTGATCGTCAGCGCGACGACGTCGACGGTCACCGCGACCGGGTCGTACGCCCGTGGATCGTAGGAGGCGAGGAACTGCTCCTCGGTTATGAACTCAGCCACCGCACGTCTATCTCCAAGTGAGAACATCTCATGCTGAGCATAACATGGACAGGCAGGTACGGCCGGTCCCCGGGCTAGCGCCGCCGGGTGAGCGCCGCCGGGTTACTGCTTGGGCGCCAGCACCTGGGTGGCGAAGTAGGCGATCTTGCCCCGGACCGTCAGCAGCGCGACGACATCGAGTTTCTTCGCCTGGGCGTTGATGTAGACCTTCCAGATATTCGTGGTGCCCCGGGGCAGCCCGACCTGCTTGATCTGGCCGAACTGGCTCGCGCCGGTCTTCGCTCGCCTGACCCAGAGCGCCACGCTGTTGTTCTCGCCGCGGAACCAGGCGACCCACAGGCGCCCGAACTGGTCTGCGGTGAGCGTCGAGCCGCTTCCTACCTGCGGCGCGTCCAGCGCCGCGACGGTGACCGCGCTGTGCGCGCCGATCCGGTAGAGCTCGACGTCGCGAGCCGCGGCATGGCCAGTGCGGTAGGTGACGTAGACGCCTGGGCGGCTGCCGCGCAGGCCGGTGGCCGTGATGCGCTGGTTACTCACCAGGGCGCTGCCGCCGATGTCTGATCCGGGGAACAGGATCGGCGCGCCGGAGCGCTTGCCAGCGGCGGTAACCCTCAACGCGAACAGCCCGCTGTGCTTGGGCATCGTCGACAGGTAGGTGGCGAACGCCGTTCCCGTCTTGGCGTCGGTGCCGATGGCCTGATTGGTCACGCAGCAGGTCGCGAAGCCGAGTTCGGCCGCTGGGTGGCCGCTGTGGTGCACGGCGATGCCGCTAGCGTTGCCGAACGCTGTCCAGGTCGAGCCGCCGGTGCCAGGCGCGGCGCCGAGCGAGGACATCCAGCTGTCGACCGTCGGGGTGACTGCCGAGATCCGCCATGACCCGTCCCGGCTCGGCCGTCTGGCCTCGAAAGTGCCGACCGGACTCGTCGGTGAGCCGGTCTTCACCGCGTTCCAGAACACCGCGAGCCCGGCCGAAGTCGCGATGGCGTCGGGATCGGACGCCGAGAAGATGCGCGACTCGATCGTTACCGGCCGCCCGACCACGCCGTTCGCCTTGATCGGCGTGTCGGACACCTTGAAGGTCCCGGTGCCGCCGGATGTCCACAGCACGTGCAGCACGCCGTCCAAGCCGCGGGCTAGACCGACATCGTCGATGTCGGTGAGTTTGGTCGTCACCTGAGTCCACTGGCCAGGGCGGGGAGCCTTAGCCTGGCTGGCTGCGGCAGCCGTGCTGACCTGGACGGCTGTCGCTGTGGGGATAAGAGCGCAAGCCAGCAGCACCGATACTCGGCGCAACGAGTGCATGTCGCCTCCATCTGCGTACCTCGGCCGCCGGCGGAGGCGGCAGGACTTCCACCCTGACGCCATGAGGTGGCAGAAATCAAAACATCGGCCGACAAAACGGTGAACCGGCAACGGCCGTCCTCTGGCGAACACTCAGCTAAGCAGCAAAGACAAAGCCTGGGGTCAGCAGGCTTTCAGGAGTCTTCCAGGTACGCGGCGAACTATAGGGGGTAAGCGGGTACCGGCCCGGGACAACACCCGGGGCCCCCGCCAGAGCAGGCATCGAGGGAGCCGACTGCTATGAGCACTAGCTACGATACGCCGAGCTGGCCAGGTCAGCCACCGCCTCCGCCTCCGCCACCGCCACCGCCGTACTGGCAGTGGCAGGGTCCCGGTGGCCCTGGCGGTCCCGGTCCGGACAAGCCAAGCCATCGCATCCGTCGTGGGCTGGCCGTGGCTATCGTCGCAGCGGCCATCGGCGCAGGCAGCACGTTCTTGGGCCTGCAGCATGCGGGTGGCGCGAACGGCGGTGCGCAACTCACGACCGCGCAAGTCGCCGACCGGGTCGATCCCGGCCTGGTCGACATCGTCACCACGCTCGGCTATCAGCAGGCCCAGGCGGCGGGCACTGGCATGGTGCTCACGTCGTCCGGCGAGGTGCTCACGAACAACCATGTGATCGAAGGCGCGACCTCGATCACGGCGACCGATATCGGCAACGGCCGGTCTTACCAGGCCAAGGTCGTCGGCTACGACCGCGGCCACGACATCGCCGTGCTGAAGCTGACCGGCGCGTCCGGGCTGCAGACGGTCACGCTGGGCAGTTCGTCCAGCGCTCAGGTGGCACAGAAGGTGGTCGCGCTCGGCAACGCCGGCGGTAAGGGCGGGACTCCGTCGGTCGTCAGCGGTCACATCATCGGGCTGAACGCCTCGATCACCGCTTCCGATGAGTCGGCTGGCACATCCGAGCAGCTGACCGGCCTGATCAAGCACGATGCGGCGATCCAGCCTGGAGACTCAGGCGGGCCGCTGGTCAACACCTCGGGCGACGTGATCGGCATCGACACGGCGGCGTCGACCCACGACTTCCAGTTCTCTGGCGGAACAAGCCAGACCCAGGGCTTCGCGATCCCGATCAACCAGGCAATCTCGATCGCCCATCAGATCGAAGGCGGCCAGGCATCCGCTTCGGTGCACATCGGTGCCACCGGTTTCATCGGCGTGGAAGTCAGCTCTGACAGCAACGCGGCCGCCCAGGGCGTGCCGGCCGGCGGTGGCGCTCTGATCGAGGGCGTGGTGTCCGGCGGACCCGCGGACTCTGCCGGGATAGCCGCTGGCGACGTGATCACCTCGGTCGATGGCCGGCCGGTTACCTCGGCTCTGAGCTTGCAGTCCGCGCTCGGACAGCACCACCCGCACGACCAGGTCCGCATCGGCTGGACCGACCAGTCCGGTCAGTCCCACCAGGTCACCATCCAGCTAGCGACCGGCCCAGCAGGCTGATTCCGATGAGTCGACGGGCGCGCTCAAGACGCCCGGAGGCGACAACATGCGGGGCCCGGCCGCTGCGGGGGCGCGGCCGGGCCCGTTGATGTGTTAATAACCTCAGGTGGGGGTTACCGTCCGGTCCGGCGCAGCGGCGGCCGCCCAGACGGCACCCGCCCCGCAGGCAGGCGTTTTGCCGTCCGGGGTCCAGTCCGCCAGCCGGTCACGACGTTAGCGAACACCCTGCGGCACCACCCCGGTCGTTGGGTTAGATCTTCGCGCGGGCGGCGCGGAGGCGGGCTAGGGTTCGGTCGCGGCCGAGGACATGCAGCGACTCGAACAAGGGCAGGCCGGTGGTGCGGCCGGTGACGGCGACCCTGATCGGTGCCTGCGCCTTGCCGAGCTTAAGGTCGAACTGTGCGGCCGCCTGCTCGACGCAGGTCCTGATTGACTCGGCGTCCCAGGCGACCGTCTCGAAGCCGTCGATCGTCGCGTCGAGCAAGCCGGCTGCCACCTCGGCGGTCGGCCCGGTCATGGTCTTGGACCAGGACGGCTCGTCGAACGGCGGTTCGTCGAGGAACAGGAAATCCACGTTGTCTGCCAGCTCTGACATAACGGCCACGCGCGTCTGCACGAGCGGCGCCACCGCGGCGTAGATGGCCGCGCTGAACGCCTCAGGCCGCCAGGGCGCGACGGGCGGGGTCAGCCACGGCTCGCTGCGCGCGATGAATTCGTCCAGCGGTAGATCGCGAATATATGTGCCGTTGATCGCCCGCAATTTTTTTACGTCAAAGAAAGCAGGCGACAGGTTGACGTCGTCGAGCCTGAATTCATCGACTAGCACGGGCCACGGAAGGATTTCCCTGTCTCCGGCTGGCGCCCAGCCAAGCAGCATCAGGTAGTTGCGCATCGCCTCGGCGAGGTATCCCTCGTCGCGGTAGTCCTCGAGCGCCACCTTGTCCCTGCGCTTGGACAGCTTCTGCCGCTTCTCGTTCACGATCAGCGGCAAGTGCGCCCACACGGGTGGTTCCTGGCCGAGGGCGGCCCAGATCATCTGCTGTTTCGGCACGTTTGACAGGTGTTCCTCAGCGCGTATGACGTGGCTGATCGCCATGTCGATGTCGTCCACCACGTTGGCGAGCAGGAACAGCGCCGATCCATCGGCCCGGGCAACCGGAAAGTCGTCGATCGCCGCGTTGTCGAACACAACTTCGCCGCGGACCACGTCGGTGACGACCGTGCTGCCGACGTCAGAGGTGCGGTACCGCACCGCCCGGCCGGGCCCCGGCCCGAGGCCGAGATCGCGGCAGTGGCCGTCATAGCCGCGGTGCTGATCGCCGGTCCTGGCCACGATCTCCTCGCGCGTGCAGGCGCAGTAGTAAGCGTGGCCCTTGGCGATGAGCTCTGCCACGGCGGCGACGTGCTTGTCGGTGTTGGCCGACTGCAGCACCGGACCCTCGTAGCCGGTGGAGTCCATGCCGAGCCAGGCCATCGCGCTGATGATGCCGTCCGTCCACTCCGGCCGGTTGCGCGAGGCGTCGGTGTCTTCGATGCGCAGCACGAACGCGCCGCCCTGCTGCTTGGCGAACGCCCAGTTGAAGAGCGCGGACCGAGCGGACCCAACGTGGAACATGCCAGTCGGCGACGGGGCGAATCTAACCCGGACCGGCCCGACGCGGACTTCGGAGTGGGGATGCGGCGAGGTTGTCATCTCGCTGAGGTTACCGGGTCACAGCATCAACGGCGTCACGATAAACATCCGCAACAATTGACTAACGGTCTGATTCCGAAACCGAGCCGTGCGTTGTTTCAAACATAATCTACCAGATATCGGACTAGCTCCATTGTCGGCCGACGATCGGGAGGTCTGCTCGCGATGACCGCCCAGCGCTCGATCCTCTGGCCGAGGATGAGGTCTGTCTGGCCGTTGCTGCTGAGCGTGCTGCTGAGCACCATGATCGCGTCCTCGCTGGTAGCCGCGTTCGCCGGGTTCGCTGCCTCGGCGCTGCCGCAGGCGGTGAGCGGTGAGCTGATCAACTCGCCGCACCGGACGATAGCGATCACCGGCGCGATCGATGCGACGCAGGAGCACACCGACCAGCGGGTGGTGAGCGCGACGGTCGCTGACGCGTTCGGCGACGTGCCTTTCACCGTCGTCGACGCGGTCTGGTCCGACCCGATCGGGCTGCCCGCCGCCCGTGGCAGTAAGACCATCCCGCTGGTGCAGGCCGCCGTGATGGGCCAGGTCAAGGCTCACGTGAAGCTCACCGCCGGGGTCTGGCCAGGCGGAGTGACAGGCTCGGCGCGAGGCCCGGCGCTGGTGCAGGCGGCCGTACCGGCGGGCGTCGCCGCGACGCTTCGGCTGAGCGTCGGCCAGGTGATCCTGCTGCGTGACCGGGCGAGCAACGCGAAGGTCAGGTTCGAGGTAACCGGGCTCTACCGGCCGCTCAATCAGGCCGACTCGTACTGGAGCCTTGACCTGATCGCGCCCAGCGGGGTTAGCGAGCAGCCCGGTTTCATCACATATGGACCGTTCCTGGTCGCGCCCGACGCGTTCAGTGCCGGGCACCTCGCGATCGGCGGCGCCACCTGGCTGTACGGGCTTCGCACGACAAAGCTCTCGGTCAGCCAGCTCAGTCCGCTGGCCACCAGGGTCATCCAGGCGCTGATCCATCTGACCGGGTCGGTGGACCTTGGCGGCCTGCAAGCCGCCAGCGGCTTGCCTGTCGTGTTGCGCGAGATCGCGGCCAAGCTGGTGGTCGCCCGGTCGCTGCTGCTGGTTGGTGAGCTTGAGCTGCTACTGCTGGCCGGCGCCGCATTGACGCTGACGGCGCGCACGCTCGCGAGCCAGCGAGAAGAAGAGTCGGCCATCTTCAGCTCACGCGGCGCTGGCCGGAAGCAGCTCTTTGGCATGGCGCTGGCCGAGGCGCTGGTCGTCACCGTGATCGCCGCCGTGGCCGGCGCGGTGCTCGGCAGCAGGCTGGCCGCGCTGCTGGCCGGCGTCGGCTCGCTGCGTGCCGCAGGACTCAAGATCACCGGAATCCCTCCTGACGACTGGCTGACCGTAGGTGCCGTCCTGCTGCTGTGCACGGTCATCATGATCTGGCCAGCCCTGCGCTCGCTCACGCCCGGCGCGGCGGCTGCCCGCCGAGGTCGCAGGACGGCAGCCCTGCTCGCGGCCTCGGCCGGGGCGGACATCGCACTGCTCGTGCTCGCCGGGTTGGCCGGCTGGCAGCTACGTGAGTTCACTGTGCTCGCCCGGACCTCATCGGGGATTGGCATCGACCCGGTGCTCGCGGTCGCGCCCGCGATCGCGCTCGCCGCCGGGACAGTTCTGCCGCTTCGGCTGCTGCCGCTGCTGGCCCGGGCGGGCGACCGGCTGGCCGCGCGGACCAGGCGTCTTGGCGGCGCGCTGACAAGCTGGGAGCTCAGTAGGCACACGGCCAGACAGAGTGCGCCGATGCTGCTCGTCGTGCTAGCGGTCGGCACCAGCACGCTCGCGCTCGCCCAGCACCAAAGCTGGCGGCAGTCGGCGTTCGATCAGTCGGCGTTCATCGTCGGCGCGGATGTGCGGGCCGACACGCCGCTGCCAGCGACGCTTGGCACGGCCGGGCGAATCTGGCACGCCCGTGGAGTTACCTCGGCGATGGCGGTCACGACCGGACTGAACGCGTCGAACAACGCCCAGGTGCTGGCCATCGACGCGCGGCGGGCCGCTAGGACGGTGCTGCTGCGCAGCGACGAGGGTAGGTCATCGCCGTCACTCTGGCGCCGCATCGAGCCGTTGGGCTCAAGCTTCATCGCCTTGCCGGGGCACCCGCTGAGGCTACGGCTGACCGCCAGCATGAACCAGGGAAAGGGTCCGGGGATAGGCCCGATTCCGGTGACTGTGACAGTGATGGACGGGTCAGGGGCCATGTACACGGTGCCGGCGGGCAGCTTGCGCCCGGACGGTCGCCCGCACGCGCTCACCGCGAAGCTCACCTCGACCGGGCAGGCAATCTACCCGCTGGAACTGTACGCCATCAGCGCTGGGTTCACCGTGCCGCCGCCCGCTCGTCCGCGCCACCTCCCGACCAGCCGAGACGCCTCGTTCGCGGTCACTGGCCTGGCGACGTCCGCGACTCTCAGCGGCCCGATGACCGAGCAGCTTCCGGCCGCGGCGCTGCTCGCGAGCTGGAAACCGGCGGTGTCAGCGCCAGAGTTCACGCAGGGCGGCGTGGGCGTGCCGCCGCTGCTGATCTTCCACCGGAATGCCAAGGTCGTGCCGGTTCTATTCAACACTGGCTTCGGGTTCAGCCAGGGGGGGTTCTTTGTCAACTCGCCGACCGCTCCGATTCAGGGTGTGGTGACACTGCGGGCCTTGGCGGCCCCTTCGTTTATCTACGCGATCGCGACCACCGCATTCCTCAAGGGCAACGGCCTGGGCGTCGGGTCGCAGGTGCAGATCATGGCGGCCGCCAACCCGATTAACGTGATCATCGCGGCGCAGGTTAAGACGTTCCCGACGATCACCGCATCAGGCGGTGGCCTGATCGTCGACGAGGCCGCTGTACAAGAGCAGGTATCGGGGCTTGATCAGCCGCCGGTGCCGGTCACCGAGTGGTGGCTGGCGACGAAGGACGGACGAGTGCCGCGTGGCCTGCCACCCGGTACCACGATTACGTCCAAGGACAGGCTGGCGACGGCCGTGCTCTCCGACCCGGTGTCGGCGATACCGCAGCAGGCAATCCAGGCGACCGCGATCGCGGCTGCTCTGCTGGCCATGCTCGGGTTCTCTGTCGCGGTCGCCGGCAGCGTGCGAGAGCGGCGATCGCAGACCGCTCTGCTTTCCGCGCTCGGAGTCGATGGCCGCGGCCAGGCCCGGCTGCTCTGCGTCGAAGCGCTCGCGCTGAGCCTGCCGGCCGCTGCCACCGGCCTGTTGCTGGGCACCGTGCTCGCGCATCTGCTCGTTCCTTCGGTCACCCTGACCGGGACGACGGTCGCGCCGATCGTGCCGGTGCTCGTCAAGGTGCCGCTGACGACGGCCAGCGGGATCGCGTTGATCGTCACGGCTATCCCGGTGCTCGCGGCCGCTGCCTCGGCCATCTACCGGCCCGATCCGGCCGCCCAGCTGCGGATGGCGGCCACATGAGAAAGCTGATCCGGCGGATCCGGGCCGCTCTGGTGACCGTGACCGGCACCGGCGCTGGCGCCAGCGCCGTCCTCGGGCTGCTGGTCCTTGCCAGCGTGTTCGTCTCGGTGGTGACACCGCGGGCGAGCCTCGCCTACCGGACCAAGGCGCTGCGGCAGATCGTCGCGACCACGCCGCCGTCCGGCCGGGCGATCATCGGCTCGGTCGACATGCCGACGTTCGGTGCGGCGCTCGGTCCGGCCGACCAGCCGGCCTTCAACTGACATGAGCGGCCGGCAGTTCCGGCCGGTACTTGACGAGCTAGCCAGGCACATCCGCCAGTCCGGAGCGCCGATCTCGGCCGGCGCGAACTGGTGGAGTGCGACCACGGGTTTCACACCCGCTGACGGGGCCAATCGAAACGCGTACTACGGAAGCACGCCACCGCTGGTAGAGCTTATCGACCGGCCAAACGTCGGCCACTACGCCAGGCTCATCGCCGGGCGGATGCCGTCCATGACCTCGGTCAGGCGGACGTCGGCCAGGTTCGACGTGGCAGTCACCTCGGAGATGGCGGTGAAGTTCAGGCTGCACGTCGGCTCGGTCGTCGGACTAGTCGACAACGACGCCGGCTCGGTCGGCTCGGTCAAATTGGTAGTGACCGGAATACTCCGCCCAGTCCACCTTCAGTCAGCGTTCTGGACACTCGATGCCAACGCGCTGCGGGCGACGCTGAACAAGACGACTACCGGCGGGTACTGGCTCGGCGGGATGTTCGTCGCTGACACAGAACTCAACGCCGTGGAGAATGCGCTCACCGACCAGCGGATCAGGATCACCTGGGTGTTCCCTCTGAACGTCGGCCACCTGAACGCGAACCAGGCGGTGACGCTCAATAACGTGCTCAGCACAAACCTGGGCATAGCCGCCATAGTGTCGCAGAGCGTTATCAATCCGCTGACCATTTCGCTGCAGTCGCCGCTGGCCGGAGCGCTGACCCTTTTCGTGCAGACCGCTGGCCAACTCGGGACGCTGCTCTCGCTGCTGTACGTCAGCTTGACTGTCGTCGGTGTGGTTGTGCTGTTGCTAGGCGCCCGGCTGCTGGCCGAACGCAGAGCCGCTGAGTTCGGCTTGATCCGGGCCAGAGGCGCGGCCAGACGCCAGCTTGCGCTGCTCGCGGCACGGGCGGGCGCCGTCGTCGTGATCCCGGCGTCGGCGCTGGGAGCAGCGCTCGCGGTCGTCGTGACGGCCAAGGAAGATGAGCCACTGGGCTGGTGGCTGGGCGCGGTCACGATGGCAGCAGCGCTCGGCGGCGTGCCCTGGCTGGCGCTGCGGCGGGTCTCGGGCGTTCGAGTGCTTGACGATCGGGCCGACGCGGCTGCGCCGCGCAAGATCCGGGTCCGGCGGATAGTCTTCGACGTCGCGGCGGTGCTCGCCGCCATCGGCGGGCTTACCGTGCTGCGGCTGCAAACTCCGCCGACAGGCGGCGGCACCGACTGGTACACCAGCGCGGCACCGGTGCTCGTCGCGATCCCGGCGGCGATCGTGGTCGTCCGGATTTACCCAGTCGTGCTGCGCTGGCTCGTCGGGCTGCTTGGCCGCCGCTCCGGGGTCACCACGTTCGTCGGGCTCGCCCGCGCGACCCGCACTTCGATCACCGCGGTGCTACCGGCGTTCGCCTTGGTGCTCGCCCTCGCCGTGATCGCGTTTGGCGCGATGCTGCGAACCGCGGTGGTCGACGGCGATGTCGCGCAGTCGTGGCGTCAGGTCGGCGCCGACGTTGTCATTGACACCTCGCTGTCCAACGCGCCGCTTACGTCGGCGACTCAGCGTGCGATCGCCGCGGTGCCGGGCGTCCGCCAGGCGGCCACGATCGCGGTGACGTCGGGTTCGGCCGCGGATGGGACCTCGTTCGGCGTGGTCGTCGTGACGCCGGCGCAATACGCCGCGCTGCTCGCGCAAACGCCCGCACCGGCGTTCCCCGCGCGTTCGCTGGCTGAGCCAGCGGGCCAGGCAGCACGCGGGCCGGTTCCCGTGCTTGCGTCGACCGGCATGGCCGGTGCGCTGGCAAGCGGCCCCAAGGTGCTGATCGGCACGACCTTGGTGCCGGTTCGCGCAGTTGGAAAGATCTCCGGTACACCGGGTGTGCCCGAGCCCGGCCCGTTCGTCGTGATGCCAGCATGGGCGGTTGATCGCGCCATGGGCGCGGATCAGCCGAACCCGAATGTCATGCTCCTCACCGGAGGTGTCGATCAGGCCAAGCTGACCGCGGTGATCGACCGGCGCCTGCCGGGCGACACCACGATCGCCTCCAGGTCCTCGGTGCTGTCGGCACTGACCGACGCCGCGTTGCCGCATGGCGCCTATGAGACGTTCGCGCAGGCCGCGATCGCAGCCGGCGGATTCGGGGCGGTCATCATGCTGATCATGCTGGCGCTCGGCGCCAGGCCCAGGGAGCTGACCTTGGCCAGGCTTTTCACCATGGGCCTGTCCCAGCGGCAGGCCAGAAGTCTGGTGGTAGCCGAGGCGCTGCCGGCGATCCTGGCGGCCGCCGTGGGCGGCGCGATCTGCGCCTGGGTGCTGGTGCCGCTGATCGGGCCGAGCATCGACCTGTCGCCCTTCACCGGCGTCTCCGACCACGTCGCGGTGCGAGCGAACTTCGCCGTCATCGGGTATGTGGCGGCCGGCCTCGTACTCATCGCGTTCGTGACTCTGTTCGCGCAAGCGGCCATGACCAGGCTGCGCGGCGTGGCCCGAGCGCTTCGGGTCGGCGAGTAAATGGGGGAGGAAGCAAGGCAATGACGACATCAGCCGAGCGGATCACCGCTGCCTCTGGGATCAGCGAACTCGCGGCGGAGGCAGAGCGCGCCAAGGTGTCCTATGGCGACGACGCGCTCGTCGTGTGCGACCGGCTGGTGCGGATTTACGCGGCCGACGGCATCGAAGTCCAGGCGCTGCAGGGACTCGACTTGCTGATCAACGAGGGCGAGCTGACCGCCATGGTGGGTGCCTCGGGTAGCGGCAAGTCGACGCTGATGAACATTCTCGCCGGGCTCGACACGCCGACCGCTGGCACGGTCAAGGTGGCGAGCCGTGACCTAGCCAGCATGTCCGCGCGTGAGCGGCTGGTGTACCGGCGCGATGTCGTCGGCTTTATCTGGCAGCAAACCTCGCGCAACCTGCTCCCGTACCTGAGCGCGACCCAGAACGTGGTCTTGCCGATGCGTTTTTCGAGGGTCAGCTCGCGGGCGCGCAAGGCCAGGGCCGCCGAACTGCTGGGCGTGCTCGGAATCACGCACTGCGCCGACCGCAGACCCGACCAGATGTCGGGTGGTGAGCAGCAGCGCACGGCGATCGCCACCGCGCTGGCCAACAAACCCGATCTGCTGCTCGCCGACGAGCCAACGGGCGAACTCGACAGCGCGACCGCCCAGGACGTCTTCGCCGCCCTGCAGACGGCCAACACCGAGCTAGGTGCCACCGTCCTGGTCGTCACCCATGATCCGGCCGTGTCGAGCCAGGTGCGCCGCACGATCGCGATCGCCGATGGCAGGACGAGCACGGAGACGCTGCGCCACTCCGCAGCCGATCACGCCGTCGAGTACGCCGTGCTCGACCGCGCTGGCCGGCTCCAGCTTCCGCCGGCGATGATCGAGCCGCTGGGCATGCGAGACCGGGTCAGGCTCGAGGCCGAGCCAGACCACATCGGCGTCTGGCCAGACAGCGCCGACCAGAGGGAGCGATCACGAGATGTCAGCCACGGCAAACACGCCAGGGAGGCCCGATGACCGAGGAGCAGGGAGCGGTCGGCCGACACTCGGGTGGCTCCGGAGGCTCCGGGGGTAGTCCCCCGGGCAGGCAGAGCGGAGCATCACCCCCCTGGGATCCGGCAGCTCCCGTCTCGTCGGGGCGCGGCGCCGCCTGGACTGACGAGCGAGGGAGCGCAGCGACTGAGCGAGGAGGGAAGGCGGCGCCCAAGAGCGCCCCGACCCCGGGGGGCTCCGGGGGGTCGCCCCCCCGGAGCAATACAGTCGAAGTGCAGAACGTGAGCCGGACCTTCGGTGCGGGTCACACCGCCGTCCGGGCGCTGCGGGACGTGTCGTGCACGATCAGGCAAGGCCAGCTCACCGCGCTGATCGGGCGGTCGGGCTCAGGCAAGACCACGCTGCTGAACGTGATCGGCGGGCTGGACCGGCCGACCGGCGGCTCTATCCACGTCGCCGGGCAGGACGTGACGGCGATGAACGAGCGGGAAAGGCTGCTATTCCGCCGGAACTCGGTCGCGTTCATCTTCCAGTCCTTCGGCCTGATCCCGATCCTGTCGGCAGCTGAGAACGCCGGGGTGCCGCTGCGCATCGCCGGCGCGCCGGTCAAGGAGCGCGAGGAGCGGGTCAGCCTCATGCTGAATCTGGTCGGGCTCGCCGGTCACGCCCGGCAGCGGCCGAACGAGCTATCCGGCGGCCAGCAGCAGCGGGTCGCGATCGCCCGGGCGCTGGCAAGCCGTCCGCAGCTCCTCATCGCCGACGAGCCGACCGGTCAGCTTGACTCGCAGACCGGCAGGCAGATCATGCGCCTGTTGCGGACTGTGGTGCACTCTGAAGGCATCACCGCGCTGGTCGCCACCCACGATCCGGTGCTGATCGATCTGGCCGACCAGACGTTCCGGCTGGACGACGGAGTGCTTTCGGTGGCGCAATAAGAGACCGCCGAATTAGCGCCATCTACCGGCACGTTGCAACGACGCCCTGAACCCGACCCCGGGACTGGTCGGCAGGAGACAGCAGCGTGGGCCCCTTGCTGTCGTTGGCTGCCAGGGCCAGGATCAGGTCGGCGAGCTCCAATAATGACTGCTCGGGCCGCGGTTTGCTAGCCTGCATGGGGGTGCATGATCATGCGGATTAGTCGCCGGGGGCTGATCGCGGGAGCCAGCTCAGCGGGTGCGTTGATAATACTTGCCGGGGGTATTTTCCTGCTGACCCGCAGCGGCAAGACCACGCTCAACCCCGCTGCTGAGCGGCACGGTCAGCCTGCGGCTGGCTCGCCGCTTTCGCCATTTACCGGCGAGCCGATCGCCCGCCTGGGACCCGAGCTCATATTCAAAATCGACAATGTCATCCAAGCACGGCCGCCGACCGGGCTGACCAAAGCCGATATTGTCTACCTGCTGCCCGTCGATGGGGGTCTCAGCCGGATTTTCGCCGTCTTCTCCTCGCACATCCCGCCGGTCGTCGGCCCTGTGCGCAGCGCGCGAGCAGAGGACATTCGGTTGCTCGGGCAGTTCGGCCGGCCGGCGTTCGCGTTCTCGGGTGCCCAGCCGGAGTTGCTGCCTGTGGTCGAGCGCTCTGCGATCGTCGACCTGTACGCCGGCATCGTCGGCGGCTACTACCGCGACTTCCGCCGCGTCGCTCCGTACAACCTGTACGCCCGGACCAGGCAACTACTCGCAGAGGCGAAGGGTGAGAGCCGGGCCAGGGATATCGGCTTTCGATTCGGGCCAGCGCCCAACGGAGGCCAGCCGACGAAGTCCTACAGCGTCACCTATCCGGCGGCTTCGTTCACCTTCCGCTGGTCGCCTTCGCAGCATCGCTGGCTGTCCTGGATGGACGGCAGGCCCGCCGACTCCGCTGGCGGCGGCCAGCTAGGCGCCCGGACCGTGGTCATCCAGTCCGTGGTCGTCGGGCTATCGCACTTCCGCGAGCTTGGCATCAAGCCGCCGTACGCGAACACCGTTGGCAGCGGCATGGCGGTCGTGCTGCGCGATGGCCGGGCTTACCGAGTGCGCTGGTCGCGCCCGCGGCCGGACGGCGGTACGACCTACACCCTGCCCGACGGTCAGCGGATGCCGTTCGCCCTCGGCCAGGTCTGGGTGGTCTTCCGGTACGGGCCCGGATCATCACGCTAAGCTGACCGTTTCAGTTAAAAGGGTGGCGCGCGCACGGTATCGGGAGCGGGTTCCAGGGGTCGTCTCCCCGGGGCCGATACTGCGCTTGTCGGTTTTCGTGGCGCATGCGACACTCTCAGTGTTTATCGGTGAGGGTCGCCAAACAGCGGGCGAAGTTACAGCTATCGTGCGGCTCGAATCGGTATTTTTCTGGATACTTATCTCTCAGAACCTCTAGGGGCGGGAATGAGCGACAGCCCGACCGAGCTGCCTGGCTCGCTGGATCCATCGATACCTGCCACGATCATGCGCGAGCGGCCTGCGTCGGCCGCACCAGCCGAGGGTGTGGCGCCGCCGGGATCAGGCGACCTGACCGAGGAGCTGCTGCGGTCTGATCAGTGGACGGATGCCATGTTGCAGACAGCGGGCATCCCTGTGGCCGACGTCCCGTTGGTATCCATCGGCGGCGGAATCGGATCATTTGTAACTGTTGACTATCTGCGGATCGCCGGCGTCCCCACGAGCAGGATCGCCGTCCTATCCAACCTTGACTTCCCATGGCAGACCTATGAGTACCTGACCAGGGTCTCGCAGATTCCCCGGCCAGAGCGGATCAGGTCGGACTCGGCGTCGCGGCCCGACAACATCTGGGGCTTCCCTTCCTACGCGCTCACCGAGGCGTTCCAAGAAAGTAAATGGGGCGAACTGTGGCACGTGTTCGTCGAGCCGATGTGGGCCGACTTCTACACGCCTAAAGCCGGCCGCGTGTTCGCCGGGCTTGAGCGCGAGTCTAAGCGCATCAGCTGGGACCAGATGCTGGTCAAAGGCCAGGTCAGAATGGTGCGCAAACGCCAGGGCGGCGGCTATTTTGTCATCTTGACTCCGAAGGCCGGCGTCACGCCGACCAAGCGCGTGGCCTACCGGGCCGAGTTCGTCCATCTGGCTGTCGGCTACCCGGGCCTGCGCTACCTGAAAGAACTGCAGGATTTCCGCACCGAGCACAAGGATTACCACCACGTCGTCAGCGCCTACGAAGAGCACGAGCACATCTACGAGGCGGCGCGGACCAAGCAGATCACGGTCATGCTGCGCGGAGGCGGGATCGTGGCCTCCAGGGTGCTCGCGAGGCTCATGGACGATCGGGAGAAGTCCGGGCTGCAGACCCAGATCGTGCACCTGTTCCGCACCTATATCGACGGCGCGCACGGCCCGCACGCCTGGGCTCGGCGCAAGGGCGGCAACGGCTTCGCCTACCAGGGCTTCAACTACCCCAAGTCAGTCTGGGGCGGCCAGCTCAAGGCCGAGATGCGCAAGCTCGAAGGCGACACGCGGCTGGCCAAGTACAAGGAGATGGGCGGCACCAACACGCCGTGGCGGCGGCGCTGGCAAGCCCAGATGGACCAAGGCCGGCGCGAGGGCTGGTACCAGATCATGCAGGGCACCGTCGACGACATGCGCCTCGATGGCAACGGCAAGATCGTCAGCATGGTCCACAGCAAGAGCCAGCCGGGCCCGTTCGAGGTCGCCGCGGACTACATCATCGACTGCACTGGCCTTGAGGCCGACATCTCCGAGCACCGCGTGCTCAAAGACCTGCTTGACCACTCAGGAGTCGGCCGCAATCCGTACGGCCGGCTCGACGTGGAGAGGACCTTCGAGCTTCGCGGGACGGGGAGCGGCCCGGGAGTAATCTATGCCTCGGGCGCCACCACCCTCGGCGGTTACTTCCCCGGGGTGGACACCTTTCTCGGGCTGCAGGTCGCCGCGCAGGAGATCGCGGACGACCTGGCCAGGCGGGGGTTCTGCAAGAAGATCGGCACGTTCCGGTCGATCTCGCAATGGTTCAAGTGGGCCCGTAACAAGCAGCCTTAGCAGCCCGCACCGCCCGATTCGCTGGACTTATAGGAGGGACCACAAGTGCTACCCACGCTGGGCGGTCGGATCCAGACCCGGATTGTGCTGCTCGCAGTGATCGGCGGGCTCGTCACGCTGATCATCACCCCGGTATTGCCGCTGCCAGCGGGCACGACGCTGTCCAACGCGTACCGGGACACCTTCATCATCCTGGCCGCGGTCGCGGTGATCGGGATCGCCTGGGAGTGCCTGTACCACTTCATCATGCAATGGCGCTGGGAAAAGGACTGGCCGACACTGTTCGGCCTGCTCACGGTCATCAATGAGGCCGCGCTGATCTGGGTGCTGCTCCACTTCAAGCTGATCCCTGGCATCGTTGGCACGGTGTCGGCGTCCGCCTTCGTCATCGACTTCGTCGTGGTCTGGGTGGCGGTCTGGCTCTGGGCCAACGGACCGACGCGCGTGATCAACATCAGGTGGCGCTTCCACGGCGGGAGGTTTGTGTGAGCCAGCCGACTCATCCACCCGGCCTCTGGCCAGTCCCCGGCGACGGGGTGCTGGCCAGGCACGGCAGCCTGATCCTGCTCAGCAGCCTGGACTCGGGCCAGTTCGTCGATGTTCTGCTCGACCTGCTCGAACGGATGGCGTCGGCAGGCGGCGACGGTCGCCAGTTCGCCGATCAGGTCGCCGCCGTGCTCGAAGCCGACGAGGCGGCGGGGGTTGCCGACGGCGCTGGCCCATCGGTGCTGGCATTCGGCTCGGCCGGGTCCGGAATGGCCGTGACGGTCAGCGGCGGCGCGTGGGCGGACGTGAGCACGGTGCACGGCACCCAGCGGATCGAAGCCGGCCAGCCCGGCATGCTGCTTCGCTGCCTGCTGAGGTCCCCGGTGAGCGCCGTGCGCGGCGGGCTTGGCGCCGCGGGCAACGGCGCGGTCAGCACCGACCGGTTCTCCAGGCTGGACGCTGGCACGGTGCGGGCGAGCGGACTCAGCTTCTTCGTGGGCGGCGCTGTCCAGGCGGTGGCGCAGGCCGCCCCGCCACAGCCACTACGGCCCGCGCCAGTGGAGGTCCAGCCAGTACAGCCCCAGCCAGTACAGCCCCAGCCAGTACAGCCCCAGCCAGTACAGCCCCAGCCAGTACAGCCAGAGCCATGGGTGGATGAGCCGGCTGGACTGAACCTGGCTCCGCCTCCGCCTCCGCCTCCGCTGCCCCCGCCGCCAGAGCCACCCGCTCCGCCTCCGCCTCCGCCTCCTCCGCCGCGGCCAAGGTCCGATGAGGTCGTCGCGCCGCTACCGCAGGCGGCGGCCGAGTCGGCCGGGACCGAGCTGTGGCAGGAGCCCGATCAGGTCACGCCGCCCGCCGGCGGGCAGCCGTTCGAGCCAGAGCCGTTCGAGGCCGTGCTGCTAGGTGCTGGGCCAGCGGTTGGCGCCGATCTCGGCGTCATCCAGCGCGAGCCGCTTTCCAGGGCCAGGGACGTCCCGCCTGGGCAGAGCAGCTATGTCGCCGATGCCCCGATCATCCAGGGCGTGTACTGCAAGAACGGGCATTTCGACGACCCCGAGGCACTGTTCTGCGCGGTCTGCGGCATCTCGATGAACCAGCAGACGCTGGTGCCGCGGCCGGGCGACCAGGCCGCCGCTTGGCGTGCTGCTGCTCGACGACGGCTCGGTCTTCCAGCTCGACCGCGACTACATCGTCGGCCGGGAACCAGGTCTAGACGCGACGGTCGCGTCCGGGCGTTCGCGGGCGCTGCGGATCGCTGATGACTCGGGGATCGTGTCGCGAGTGCACGCGAAGGTACAGCTTGACGGCTGGCGGGTGCTCGTGACCGACCTCGGGTCGGCCAACGGCACCAGGGTCAGGCTGCCCAAGCAGTCAGCCGACACGATGCTGCAGCCGCACGTCCCGGCTGTGCTCGCGACCGGAAGCCAGGTGGACCTCGGCGGTCGCGGCTTCCGATACGAGTCCCACCGTGGCCGGTGAACGTGGCTGGTAAATCTAGCCGGGTTCGCGAGCCGTACCATCCCGCGAGCCAGCCGATGAACGTGCCGACCGGCACAGCAAGGACAGCGCGATGACCGATCAGCAAGTCCAGCTACTGCTGTTCGATCTCGCGCTGATCATCATCCTGGCGCGGCTTTTCGGGGCGGCAGCGAAACGGATTGGCCAGCCGCCGGTCCTCGGCGAAATCGTCGCCGGGATCTTGCTCGGACCAACGCTGTTCGCCGGTGCGATCACCAAAGCGCTGTTCCCGCATCCGCTGATCGCGCCGCTGACCGCGATCGCCGACATCGGGCTCGTGCTGTTCATGTTCGTGGTCGGCTACGAGGTCGACCTCGGGCTGGTCAGGGGCAGGGAGAAGGTAGCCGCCGGGGTCGCGCTCGGCTCGATCTTCGCGCCGCTGGTGCTCGGCATCGGCCTGGGGGTATACCTCGCCAACGCCAGGCACGTGCCCGACAAGCTGACGTTCGTGCTGTTCTTCGGCACCGCCATGTCGATCACGGCATTCCCGGTGCTAGCGCGCATCCTGACCGACCGGGGCATGCACAGGACCAGGATCGGCGGCCTCGCGCTCGCCGCCGCCTCCGTTGACGACGTGCTGGCCTGGACCTTGCTGGCTGTGGTCGTCGCGATCGCCGGCTCCAAGGGCAACGAACTGCGGCTGATCCTCGCGCCTGTATACGCCGCTGTGATCATCTTCGGTGTTCGTCCTGGCATGCGCTGGCTCTCCGGTGTCTACAAGAGGCAGGGCAGGCTCACGCCGACAGTGCTCGCCTCCGTGCTGGCGCTGCTGCTGCTGTCCGCGTACGCCACTGACTGGATGGGCGTGAAGTTCATCTTCGGAGCGTTCATCTTCGGCATCGTGATGCCCAGGGACGTGCCAGCACTGCGCGAGGCGATACTTGAGCGACTTGAGCAGGTTAGCGTCATCGTTCTGCTCCCGGTCTTCTTCGTGATCGCTGGCCTGTCGGTCAACTTGTCCGGCATAGGCCTGGCTGGCCTTGCCGACCTCGGGCTGATCATGCTCGTGGCAGTGGCAGGCAAGTTCGGCGGCGCTTACTACGGCGCCCGCCTGACCGGGGTCAGGCGGCGGCAGGCGGGTGCCCTCGCCTCGCTGATGAACACCCGGGGCCTGACCGAGCTTGTCATCCTGACCGTCGGCCTCAATCTGCACATCCTGGACAAGTCGCTGTACACGCTGATGGTCGTGATGGCGATCGTGACGACGGGGATGGCCGGGCCGCTGCTGCGGGTCATTTATCCGAACCGGATCATGGAGCGAGACATCACCGAGGCCGACCGTTCGGCGCTCGGCCGGGCCGGCGCCCACCGCGTCGTCGTGCTGGTCGACGACACGAGGACGGCGACCCCGCTGGTCGACCTCGCCGTCCAGATCGCCGCAAGCCGGTCGAACACCGACATCGTGATCTCGCATCTGGTCGAGCACGGGTCGGCAGGTCGGCTTGAGGTTGGGTCTGGCCTCGGCGGCGAGCTGTTGCAGATGACCCAGACGATGGACGTGCTGCACCAGCTTGCCGCCCGGGCCGAGCAGCGCGGTGTGTCGGCTGTCGTCCAGTCCAGATTCAGCGACGACGTCACCGCCGAGCTTCCCGGGCTACGTCGTCGCCGCCGACCCGGACGCGGTTGTGCTGCATCAAGGGACCGCGGTGCTGTCGGACCTGAGCCCCGAAGGCAAGGTGCAGCTTGTCGTGCTGATCAAGCCGCTCCCGCAGTCGCCGACCGCGGTGGTCGCCAGGCTGGCCAAGGGAGCGGACACCGAAGCGGCGCTGCAGGTCGCGGCCCAGTTCGCCGTGGGCGGCGGGCTGGACCTCGTGCTCATCCCGCCGGGCCGGACAGCCACGGCCAGGGTCGGTGACCTGGGGAAGCGCGGTGTCCTGGCGATCGCAGGGACCGCACCCGCCGGCAGCGTGCTCGTCGCTCCCGCCGACATCGCGCTCGGCGCCCAAGTCGGCGCGGTCGGGCAGACCCTCGCTGCGGCCTCGACCGGGAACGGATCGAGCGGCGGGGTCGAAGTCGCCCTGGACGCCGACGAAAATGGCGGCCCGGCTCTCGGCTATGGTGCCGGAGACATTCACATCGCGGTCGTGGCAGGGAGCAACGAAGCCAGCGATGATATGGACCAGTGGGTAGAAGCGTTGGACGGACATAAGCAGCGGGAAAGCAGGCAACCGTGAACAGTATGGGCGCGCGCCTTACGTCCGACCGGGCGGGGATCGCCGACTACCAGTTCGTCAGGAAGCTCGGTGCGGGTAATCACGGCGTCTTTTACCTCGCCAACCGGCCAGAGCGACTGCGCATCGACGCGGACCTGGTCGCGGTGAAGGTGCTGACGGGCTCGAACAGCCAGGACACCTTCCGCCGCGCGACGAGGGAACTGGCCGCGTTCGCGGCGGTGCGGTCGCCATACCTGGTGACGCTCTACGACGCCGGCCAGCAGGGCGATGACCTGTACTACTCGATGGAATACCTGCCAGCGGGATCGCTGGCCGACGGCGCTGAGTCGCTGCGACCAGCTCAGGCGCTCGGTGCCGTCGCCCACGCCGCCCGGGCCGCCGACGCTCTGCATGAGGCCGGGATAGCGCACAACGACATCAAACCCGGCAACATCATGCTGCACGAAACCGGCGCGAAGCTCAGCGACCTCGGGCTCAGCCAGTTGCTCACCCCTGGCCTGACGATCACGGGCCTCGGCACGGCGGGATCGGTCGAGTACCTCGACCCGGCGATCATTCGAGGCGAGACGCCGTCCCGGGCCACCGACATCTACGCGCTCGGCGCGACGTTGCATCGGGCGCTCACCGGCGCTGGCCTGTACGGCGACCTGCCATCGGACAACACGATGGTGGCGATGCGCCGCGTCCTCGGCCATCCTCCGGTGATCTCGGAGAACCTGCCCGCCGACGTCAGGGCCGTGATCGCGGCGGCCGTCGACCCAGACGCCAAGGCGCGCCCCAATACGGCGGCTGAGCTAGCCGACAAGATCGACGCGATCGCCGCCGGTTAAGCCGCGCGCTCGGCGGTTAGCCGTCCTCCGCTGGTCAGCGCGAACGCGATCAGGTAGGTCAGCGTGGCCACGCCGAGTATGCCGAAGCTCGGGGGCAGGCGGGGCGCGGAATAGGCGATCAGCAGGCCGGCCCACACCGAGCCGATCGCGATGCCCGCCGACAGCCACAGGCCGGCGGATCGGCCGGGTGGTCAGCCGCTGGGCCGCTCCAGCGGGGGCGGCGATCAGGCCGAGCAGCAGCAGCGCGCCGACCGCCTGCGTCGCCGCGGCCGCGGTGACGCCGACCAGCCCGAGGAACACGAACCCCAGTATCCGTACCGGCACCCGGCGTGCGCTCGCAACGGCCGGGTCGAGGCTGGCGAACAGCAACGGCCTGGCCGATCACGATGATCGCCAGGCACACGCCGGCGGACACAGCCGTGTCGATAGCCGCCTGCCCGGCGGACAGGCCGAAGATCGTGCCGAACAGCACGTTCACCCCCGACGTGCCGTTGGCTCCGGTCGCCGAAGTCGTATAGATCGTCAGGAACAGCGCGCCGAGGCCGAGTATCCAGGCGAACACGCTGCCGATGACGGCGTCGTCGGCTTGACCCCGGGCACCGAGCGCGGCCATCGCGAGCGCGACGATGACACACGCGCCGTACAGGCCGATGAGCAAGTTGGCGCCGGCCGCCAGCGCCGCGAGCGCGCCGGTGAACGCGACGTGACTGAGCGCGTCGCCGGTGAAGACCTGCGAGCGCAGCACGACGAAGTAGCCGACCAGGCCGGATGCCGCGGCGATAGCGGTACCGGCGATGAAGGCATACCGCAAGAACGGCTGGTCGATGATGTGCGATCAGGCCCCCGATCATGCCAGTCCCGTTCCCGCCAGCCTCGTTCGCGCGAGCACAGTCCGTACCCGGCCAGCAGCGGCGCGGCCGGTCACGGCTAGCACGTAGCCCGCCGAATCCGAACGTCGTGATGTAGAAGCCGACCGGGTAGACGGAGAAGTAGGCGACCGCCGAGCCCGAGCCAGACGATCACGAGCCCGACCGCGATCGTGAGCGCGAGGCTTGCCAGCGGCCGGGCGGTGAGTTGCTGGGCGGTCGCGGCCGGCATCACGAGCAAGGCGAAGACCAGCAGGCGCCGGTGATCTGGCTTACCTCGGCCGCCGCGCAGCCCAGCAGGATCAGGAATATCGTCCCCAGCAGGCGCACCGGCACGCCGCGCGCCGCGGCCACGTCAGGGTCGACGGTGGCGAAGAACAGGGGTCGGCCGATCAACGCGAGCACGGCGAGCGCGGCCACGGCGACGATCAGCAGGGTCAGCACCTGGCTGCTTGAGATGCCGAGAAACGACCCGAACAACAGGTTGGTCAAGCCGTTGAGGAAGCCGCCGTACAGACTGACGAACAGGGCGCCGCAGGCGAGCGCGAACGCCTGGACGGTGCCGATGACGGCCGACTCACTGCTGCGCGCCCGGCCGCCGAGCGAGCGGGGAACCGCCGCGATCACGATCGCGGCGGCGATCGCCGCGACGAAGTAACCGGCCGTCGCGCTGACCCCGATCAGGATCGCGGCGGCTGCGCCGGGGAACGACACGATCGCGAGCGTGTGGCCGGCGAACGTCTGCCGGCGCAGCACCATGAACCAGCCGAGCGCGCCGGCCGCCACCGCGACGATGGTTCCCGCCCGGAACGCGTTGACCATGAACGGGTAGAGGAACAGTTGCCGGACGTCGCTCGGCGATGTTCCAGCGTCAAGCTCCCCTGAATGGCGGACAGTCCGGTCACCATGGCTGGGCCGGAGTGCCGTGCGCCTCGCCGTGCCGGTCGGTGTGCCTGGCTGGCGCCTCAGGTTCGCCGACGACGACGAGCCTGCCGTCGGATGCCCTGAGCACCTCGACCGGCGTCCGGTACAACTCGGTCAGGACCTCCGACCTGATCACCTCTTCCGGCGTGCCGCAGACGGCGCCGCCCCGGGCGACGTAAGCGACCCGGTCGAGGTAGGGCAAGATCGGGTTTACGTCGTGGGCGACCAGCATGACCGTGACCCGCTGCTCGCGGCAGATCCGGGAGATCAGCGCGGCGACCGACGCCTGGCTCGGCAGGTCCAGGCTGTCCAGCGGCTCGTCGAGCACCAGCAGCCGCGGACCCTTGACCAGCGCCTGGGCGATCAGCAGGCGCTGCTGCTCGCCGCCGGAGACCTGGCCGATCGGCCGGTGAGCGAACGTGGTGGCGCCGACCAGTTCGATCACCTCGCTTGACGCGCAGGCTGGCCGCCCGGCGCGACGGCAGGAATCTGGTGCCGAACGGCAGCGGCAGGCCCCAGCGTTCTCCGTCGCTGCCGAGGCTGACGATGTCGACGCCGCGCACCCGCAGGCCGGCGTCGAAGTTGCGGCGCTGCGGCAGGTAGCCGACCTGCCGACCGGATTGCCCGGCCGGCCGCCCGAGCACGGTGACCGATCCAGCCGACAGCCCGACCAGCCCGAGCGCCGCCTTGACCAGCGTGGACTTGCCGACTCCGTTCGGCCCGAGCACCGCGACGAACTCGCCTTGGGCGACCTCAAGGGTGACGTCCGACCAGATCGTGCGGCCTGCGATCCGCACGGCGGCATGATCGAAGCACACCGCGGTGCCGACTGTGCGCGAGGTCGTCTGCATCGCTAGCGTCCTGTCGCGAGCGCGAGCGCCGCCTGGATCCCGGTCAGCTCGCGCACCTGCCAAGCCTGGAAGCTGTCCTGCGGCGGCGCGAGCGTCTCGGTGATCGTGGCGACCGGTATGTGCGCGGCCTTCGCCTCGGTGAGTTGCGCCTGCACGTCGGGGGTGACGTTCTGGCTGTTATAGACGTAAATCTTGATCAGGTGGTGCGTGATCTGGTGGTCGATGGTCTGCTTGTCCGCCGCTGAGACCTCGCCGCCTTCGCTGATCGCTTTGAGGAACGAGTAGGGGGTGATCAGCCGCAGGCCGAGCGCTGGCGCCAGCATCGCGAAGATCGACTCTGAGGCACCGACCGGCGTGCCGCGATATTTCAGCCTAATGTCAGTGATCAGCGTGTCGTAGCGCCGCAGGCCGATCCGCTCGATCCGCGTCCGCTGCCTGGCGAAGTAGGCCGTGTCGGACGGATCGAGCTTGCTGAGCGCGGCGGCCAGCCGGTTGATCACTGTCTGCACGTTCGCCGGGTTGTACCAGCGGTGCGGGTTGCCGCCGACGCCGACCCCGAGCACGCCGCCGACGTTCAGCACGGTCTGCTCGCCGTTGTCGGATGCCAGTAGCCTCGCGACCCACGGGTCGTAGCCGATCCCGTTCTCGATGACCAGCCTCGCGCCGGCGATGGCCCGCGCGTCGTTCGCTGTCGGCTCGTAGCTGTGCGGATCCGTGTTGGGGTTGGTGATGATGCTCACTACGTGCACGTGCGCGCCGCCGACCTGGCTCGCGATGCTGCCCCAGAAGTTCTCGGCCGCCACGACCTGGATCGTCCGGCTGAGCGCTCCGACCTCTCCGTTCGCCGTGCTGCACGCCGAGACGCCCGCCGCCACGGCTGCGGTGACCACGGCTAGAAGGGCTGCCCAGGCGCGTGAACGATTCACCGGCACTCCATGGTCAAGGCGGTCTCCTTCCAACGAACCTACTATGAAAACCGTTTTCATTTCAAGTAAGCGGCCGACGCCACGGGCGTGTAACCGACGAACTGCAAGGAGTATCGTTCTGATTACAATTCGTTACAGGTCAAGTTGGCGACTGCTCATCACAGCCAACGCTTCGGGGGGAAGTCACAATGACGATGCACGCCGACCAACTTGTGGGCGCCCCGGTAACCGACTCCGACGGACTCGCGGTCGGCACCGTGGAGCAGGTGTTCCGCGACGATGTCGCCGGGACGCCAAGCTGGGCGCGGATCAGGTCAGCCAAGGGGCTTCATTTCGTGCCGCTCGCAGGCAGCAAAATGACAAGCGGGGGCGGGCTCAGCGTCCCGTTCGACTCGGGCAAGATCCTCGACGAGCCGGACATGAAGGTGGACCGGCACATGTCGGTCGACCAGGAAGAACAGCTTCGTCAGTACTTCGGCATCAACGTGCCAGCGCCGCGAAAGCAGCCAACGCAAGCGACTCAGCCGACTCAGGTTCCGCAGCCGCCGCAGCCGCCGCAGACGCAGGATAGGCCGGAGACGCAGGCTGGTCGGGCGGACGCTGGGCAGGCGGAGGCCGGTCGGGCGGAGGCCGGTCGGACGCAGGCCGGTCGGGCGGAGGCCGGGCACGGTGACGCGGGCAGCGAGTGGCTGATCCGGTCAGAAGAGCGCCTCGCCGTCAACCTCGAGGCGCGCGAGTCGGGCCGGGTCACATTGCACAAGGTCATCGACACCGAACCGGTGCAGCAGACCGTTCGAATCTTCCACGAGGAGTACGAAGTCGAGCGGATTCCGGTCAGCGAGGACGACCAGGTCGGCGGTGACCTGGCCGAACGTGATCAGCAGATCATCCTGCACGAAGCGCGCGCGAACATCAGCAAGGAGACCATCCCGGTCGAGCGAGTGCGGCTGTCGGTGCGCAAGGTCGAAGAGGACCAGATCGTCAACGGCGAGATCCGCAAGGAGCGGATCGAGATCGAAGCCTCCGGGACCGGCGAATCCAAGGCCGGCGGGCCGCCCGGAAAGCCAGGCGGCTAGCGGGTCGTCATAGTTCCAACGCCTCGCGCACGTCCGGCGCCTATCTAGGAGACCCTAGATAGGAGGACGGCAATGCGGCGACTGGCTCTGGCGGCGCTTGGAACCGCCGTGGTTACGGTATGTGTCTCCCAGGTGGCGGCGAGCGCGGCATCGGTCAGCGATCGGGTGAGGTGGCCCAGTCATACCGTGCTCGCCGAACCGCCGCGGCTGGGGATCGGCAACCAGGTGATCGACCCGGTCGTCGGCACAGACTTCGCGCTGGCTTCGGTCAACGCGGGAACGTCGTGGCGACTCCGGCGCACGGTGCTGTCGAGCGGGCGGGTCAAACTCGGCGCGAAGTTCCCCGTCGGCTCGATCGGCCTTGGCGGCGGATCAGTCTGGGTCTACGGCAGCGAAGCCGGGGCTCACGGCGCGATCACGTTCAAGCTCTACCAGGTGAACCCGTCGACCCTGGCGGTCATCCGCTCGAGGACGCTTGCTTCGGCCCGGAACACGGCGGGTTTCATGGGCCTGGCACCGGACGGCAGCAGTGATGTCGCTGTCGGATTCATGCGCTCAATTTTCATTCTGAACGCAAAAACGGGGGCCAGGGTCGGCTCGACTACGATCAGGCGCGGCCTGCTGGTCAGCGATGTCGCTGTCTTGGGCCGGTCGCTCTACGTAGCGGCTAACGGGCCGGACGGCGGATCGACGGTGTTCGAGTTCGACGCCCGGACGCTGCGGCAGATGGCGTCCAACAGCCGGCGGCCGCTGTCGTTCTCGGTGGGCGCCGCCAGGTTGACCGCGGCACCGGGCGGGGTGTGGGTCACGTTCCGGACCGGCATGCTCGGACTGACGGTTCTGCTGCGACAGCGGGGCTTGAGTTCCGTTGCGCTTCCTGGGTCGGGCACGCCTGGGAACCTGTTCGCCTTTGTGATGTCGGAGACCACCGAGTTCGCCGGGGCCACGGTCTTCCTGGCTAAGGAGGGTGGCCAGGTTGGCTGCGTGAACCCGGGGACTGGCCGGATCCGGGCGCGCGGTTCCGTTCCCGGCGTGTCGTCGACCGGCGAGTTGGTCGGCTCGGCCAAGGGCGGCCGGGTGCTCTACGGCCTGTCATCGCAAGGAGTGATCGCGATCTCGCCGCCGCGCGCGTGTCGTTGAGCTGGCGTTGTCTTTGATAGGTGATCACAAACGAGAGCGCCGCTCTTGACTTGGCACACCCGATCGTGCACACTGATCCGTATAGAGAGCAGTGCTCACAAGGTGAGTCCAGAGATGGAGGCAGCAGATGTCAGCGAGCGGGACACCAAGGTATGTCATGCCGACTTCGGCGCTCGGCCGCCGGATGAACAGCATGTTCAACGGGACGGTGGCGGCGCTGACGAGGCGCGGGCTCAGCGTCTGGGGCAGCCGGGTGCTGTACGTGCGCGGGCGGACGTCAGGGGAGTGGCGCACGAATCCTGTCAACGTGCTCACCCACGACGGAAGCAGGTACCTAGTGGCGCCGCGCGGCCAGACCCAGTGGGTGCGTAACCTGCGGGTTGCTCATGGCGGCGAGCTCCGGGTTGGCAGCAAGGTCGAGCGGTTTACCGCTACCGAGCTGGCCGACGAGCAAAAGCCCGAGGTGCTGCGCGCGTACCTGAAGCGGTGGAAGCTTGAGGTCGGCGTGTTCTTCGACGGCGTCGACGCGAAGGCGCCGGACTCCAAGTTGCTTGAGATCGCGCCGGGCTACCCCGTGTTCCTGATCGAGTCGGCTAGCTAGGTGAGTTCTGGCCGCGACCCGCGGCGCGCCCGAGCGAGCGCACCGCGGGTCGCGGCCAGCACCGCCTCATCGCTGAACCCGAGCGACCGCGCGGTCTGCGCTAGCTGGGTGGCCGCTGCCGCTAGTTGCTGCTTGCGCGACTCGTCCTTGCTGTCGGCCTGACCGGCCTGGCGGACCACGGTGCCGTGCCGGCCCCGGCCTTCGATCAGACCAGCCTGATCGAGCTCACGGTAGGCGCGAGCGACCGTTCCGCCCGCGATGCCGAGGTCGGCGGCCAGCTGGCGGACCGGCGGAAGCCTGGCGCCAGCGGTGAGTTCGCCGGTGCCGATGAGGCCGGCGATCTGTTCCCTGAGTTGTTCATACGGGGGGACGGGTGAGTCGAGGTCGATGGTCAGGGTCGGGTCGGCTGGTCGGACTGGTGTCGGGTTCGTCATGCGACGTGAGGGGTGGCTGGGCCTGGGTTGGTCGGGCCAGGTCTGATGGCTTCAGGCGGATCGGCTGGGGCGGCCGGGGCGGCTGGGGCGGTTCGCCAGCGGCTGAGTACTGCCCAGGCGAGCAGGCCGGCGACCCCGAGAGCTTGGCCGGTGTAGACCAAGATCCGTGAGATGGTGTAAGCGACGCCGGCGGTCACGAGCGGTCCCGCGACGTCGCTGCTAGCGACGATGGCCAGCCCGCCGAGCGCGAGCAATTCGATGCCGAGCACCGCTCCGGCGATCGCTCGGGCGGTGTTGGCCCGGTCGCGAACTGCTCCGTCCTTCTCGTACGGCCGGGGCTGAGGGAGAGCGGCGAGCCTGGCCAGCAATAGCACAAGAGCGCCAAGCGCCCCCACGGCGATCAAAGTGAGCGGTGCCGACATGGCGATCAACCATCCTTTGCCGGTCCCTGCTGGCGGCGGTACGGCAGCGAACAAGACCGGTGCGATCAGCGCGAGCGCTGTGGCCACGACGATGACCGGGACCACCCAGCGCGGTAGGTAGTGCCAGGCACTCCGAGCCCGGAGCGACGCCTCCCTGATCGGGCCGACCGGCCGGGTAGCCGGCCTCAGCTCCGCGACCAGCACGCCGACCAGGTAACCGACCGCGATCAGCACGAGAGCGATCGACCCGAATCCGGCGAGGAACGCCACCGTGCCCACGAGTGCGCCGAGCCCGAGTCCGCCGAGCCGGCCGATCCGGGCCCGGCGGACGGTCTGGCTCGCCTGGCTCATGTGGTTCGTCTGGCTCGCCTGGCTCGCCTGGCGGGCTGGCCCGCGCCGGGAGCGACGGGTGCTGATCAACACCGATGTGCCGACGATCAGCACCGGCGTGCCGACGAACAACGCCGACAACCCGATGATCCATAGCCACATGGTGAACGGTGCACTGGTGCTCATGACGTGAATGTATCAAGTAGTTGATACATTGTCGAGCGCGGTCGTCCTGGGCCGAACCTTGGGCGTACCTTGAGCGGAACGGCGGCATGACCTCCCCGATCATGGAAAGCTAATCGGCTAGCCGGCCAGTCGGCGCCGGCGCCGGGCGAGCGAAAGGATCAGCGGTGGCAGCCAAATTTGTGCTCAAGAAGGGCTCAAGCGGGAAATTTCACTTCAACCTGCAGTCCGCGAACGGTCAGGTAATCGCCACCTCGGAAACCTACGAGAGCAAGGCGGCCGCGATCAACGGCATCGAGTCGGTGAAGAAGAACGCCCCAGTCGCCGACATCGACGACCAGGCGGACTAGCCCGCCCAGCACCGGGTCACGGGGGCGCGGAGGTCGCGGAGGCGGCGAGGCTCCGGAACCCACTCGCCGACTTATCATCAGTTTTGGTGGCTAATTTGACCGTTTCGATCCGGTTTGCGGGGGCAAAAACTGATGATAAGTCGTGCTGAGCGTCGGCTTACCGCAGGTTAAGGGTGGCTCGCGGGCGTTTTGTGGCATTTGCGCCACCACTAACTTTTGGCGGGTCGGCCTAACCCCGAGAGGCACGACCGGCCGGACGAGGCGGATCCAGGCATTCATCCGGTTTCCGGCTCAAGGCTCCCGCGACAACCCGTCCATGCGTTGCGGTCTTCAAGATCAACTCAGGCTGAGGGGCATTGCGCTATGGGCGCAGCTTCGGGTCGCCGATTGGCCAGGCATCGGGGGTAGGAACCCCGTCGACGGCCCGACGATGGGCGGCTCGCGGGCATGCGTCGTGACTTGAACTGATCGAATATTTGTTCGATACTTGAGGTATGGGAGCAGCGCTCGCGCAGGTCACGCCGCTTGTTGCGGAACGACGGGACGGGCTGGTCACGCTGCTCGCTGACGGAGCGGTCCGTTCAGGCCGGGATATCAGCGCGGATAGCGGCGTGGTTTCCGATGCCAACCTGCTCCCCGTGCTGCCCGCGCTTCGAGAACTGCTGCCGCTCGGGGCGTTGCAGCGCGGGTCGGTCGTGGCGGCGGGTGACTGGGGCATGCTCTGCATGGCCTTGGCGGCTGGCCCGGTTGCCGGAGGCGCCTGGTGCGCGGTAGCAGGGATAGCTGAGTTCGGGGTGGTCGCGGGAGCCGATGCTGGGCTTGATCCCGCCCGGCTGCTGTTGATACCCGACCTCGGCCCGAACTGGCCGCAGGTCGTCGCTTCCCTCCTTGACGGTTGCGACCTAGTCCTGCTGCGACCACCGGCCCGGCCATCAGCGCAGGCGCGCCGAAAGCTCGAGGCGGCGGTACGGCGATACGGCGCCGTGCTGCTCGTGGCCGGTGCCTGGGAAGGCGCGCAGGTCAGGCTGCGCGTTACGAGTCAGGCATGGGTCGGGGTCGGCGTTGGGCACGGGCGATTGCGCGGGCGCAAGGTTCAGGTGGCGGCGGACGGTCGCGGCGAGTGGTCACGGGCGCGAACGCGCTGGCTGTGGCTGCCAGGCCCGGACGGCACGGTAACCCAAGCCGACCCACCAGCAACCCACGAACTTCTCGGGCCTTCTGCGCTTGGCGTCGGGTGAGCGGGTTGCACCGGGTACTCGTTGTTCGGTGCCCGGGCTGGCCACCGCCGGAGCAGGCGCCGAGTCGCGGTCGGCGGGTTGATGAGCCTGTCGATGACGCGGGGCTTGACCCGCGAGAGTTCGAGCAGGTCGTTGTCGCGGTTACTGAGTTCTGCCCGCGGATCGAGGTATGGAGGCCAGGCATCTGCGCGTTCGGCGCGCGCGGGCCGGCCAGGTACTTCGGGGGAGAGGCGGCGCTCGCGAGCAAGGTCATCAAAGCCGTCGTGGGGCTCGGGTTCGACTGCGGTGTTGGTATCGCCGATGGGATGTTCGCCGCGCTACTGGCGTCAAGGGATGCGCTGACCAGCGAGCCGACCAGGCAAGTGATCGTGCCGCCACCGGTTGAGGCCTTCCTCGCCCCGCGCTCGGTCACCGTACTCGGCGAACCCGATCTGGCCGAGCTGCTCATCCGGCTGGGGATCAGGACGCTGGGGGAGTTCGCCGCGATACCGGAGCCGGTGGCGGAAAGCAGATTCGGACCGCAAGGGCTTCTCGCGCACCGGCTGGCCAGCGGGGCTGACCCTCGCCCGCTTGCTGCTCGTCCGCCAGCGGCTGACATGTCCGCATCACTTGAGTTCGATCCGCCAGCGATGAGTTCGGAGCAGGTAATTTTCGCAGCCAAATCCCTAGCTGGTCAGATGCACGCCAAGCTCGCCGGGAGCGGACTGGCCTGCGTCCGCGTCCAGGTCCAGGTGACCTGCGACGACGGTCAGGAAATCACCCGGCTGTGGCGGCACGACGGTTTGCTGTCCGATCTCGCCGTGGCCGAACGGGTGCGCTGGCAACTCGACGGCTGGCGGGCCGACCACGATGCGGACGATGGTGCTCAGGTGGGCGGGATTGTGCTGCTGAGGCTGGTTCCTGATCAGCTAGTCCGGCAGCGCGGGCGGCAACTCGGCCTGTGGGGCGACGCGGTGATCAGCGACCGGGTCGCGCGGGCGGCGGTCAGGGTCCAGGCCATGCTCGGTCATGACGCTGTGCGGCACCCGACTCTCATTGGCGGCCGCGGTCCAGCCGAGCAGGCGCTTCTCCTGCCGTTCGGCGAAGAACAGACGGCGGCGCGCCCGGCCGACCGGCCCTGGCCAGGCAGAATTCCCGCACCTGCCCCGGCTACCGTCTACCCGGCGCCGCTCGCGGCCACGGTGACCGACGCTGCGGGAACCAAGGTAGTTGTGACCGGGCGCGGCGAGGTGTCGGCCGACCCGGCGTGGCTGTCCGTGGCCGACGGGGCGCCGCTGGCCATCACCGGGTGGACTGGGCCTTGGCCGGTCACCGAGCGCTGGTGGGACCCGGTCTCCTCGTGCAGGAAAGCTAGGTTCCAGCTAGTAACGCTGGATGGAAGCGCATGGCTTGCCGTGGTCAAGGACGGCGGATGGCTAATCGAGGCCAGTTACGACTGACGATTGCCGGTCGCCTGCGGCGTGGTCAGTGTCGCCCCGGCGGGGAACGGGCGGCGTGGCCCATCGGCGATCACCCACACCTGCTGCCGTCCGTAGACCTGCCAGTCGCGGCCGCCGCCGGTCATGTCCACCAACGCGGTGTCCTCATCGATCCCGAGCACCGTGGTGCCGTCAGGTGCTCGCAGCAGCGCGCGGGTGAGCAGGTCAGGCACCCAGCCGAGCATCTTGTCGAAGTGCGGCAGCACCCGCAGGTGCGGCAGCACAGCCAGGCCTGGATCGGGTTCGCGCTGCAGCGAACGCATCGCGGGAACCCATCCCGTCAGCGCCATCGCCCCCGCCGAGCAACCCGCGAGCGCGGACCCGGCCTGCCAGTTCGCGGCGATCGCGTCCCACACCTTGGTGCCGCGCAGGGTCTGGGCCAGGAACGTGGGATTGCCTCCGGACAGGTAGATCAGCCCGGCTCCGTCGATCAACGCGGCTAGCTCGGGCGAGTCTGCTTCTTGGCGGTCTCGGACTAGGACAGGAACCTGTTCGACCCCGAGGCGCTCTGCTTGCGCGGCACCGAGATCGAACCATCTGCGCAGGCTCCGCTCGCCCTCCGGGGCGGCGGCCGTCGGTAGCTGTACGTACTTGCGCGGGCGACCGCTGATCAGCATGCCTTCGACGTCGGTCATGACTGGGAGGTACTCACCGCTGCCGACGAGGGCGAGCGGTCCTGGTCCTGGTCCTGATCCTGGTCCTGTCGTCACCCGACGCTCCAACGCGGGCAGGCGCGCTTAGTCACAGAACCGGCCATTGACAGACATCCAGGAAGCGCAGCACAGGTCTAATCATGGCCGGTCGCATCCAGCAGACGCTAAGGGCTCGCCCAAATAGTGCGCTGGCGTGTCGTGGCGACAACGCCGGCCCGACGCTGTCGTCGGTTTCCCCGCTGCGAACGACAACGTCGGCCCGACGCTGCTGGTAGGGCACAATGCCCCTTTAGCTCCCCTTAGCCCCGTTAGTCCCCTTAGCCTGAGTTGATCTTGAGCGTGAACAGCAGCAGGTTTCCCGCGCTGCTGCGGCCCACCGCCTGCCAGGAGCAGCAACTATCCCACGCTGTCGCCCTGGCGACAGCAACGAAGCCACGCTGTCCCGGCGACAGCCCCCGAACAGCAGCTAGGTTCCCACGCTGTAGCGCGCAGGCATAGGCACGCGGCACGCGGCACGCCCCGAACATGATCTTGCGGCAACGCGTCCTGACGAGGCGATCCTCGTCTTTTCATTCAGAAAGAATCGCACGGGTTGAATGTGGCGGGATGATCTTGATGTCTCACACGTGGTGGACACTAAATCGAGTTCTCGTTCGATCAAACTCCGAAATTGTCAGTACCCCTCGCTACAGTAGTCGATAGAAGGTTTCCGAGCGACCAGGGAGGTGACCATGACTGGAGCTGATCGCCAGGACGCGCCTAAGCCGATGCCGGCGGTCGGCCTGGTCGCTGACCTCGCGGGCGGGCTGACGGGCGCCGGCTCGCCGGGTGCTGGGCTGGCGTGGTCGTGGGAGCTGGATGTCGAGGCGCTGCTCGCCGCCGTCAGCGATCCCGCGCCATGGAATCGCCATCTCCGCGGATCGCCAAGCCAGCCGGTGACCGCTGCCCCAACTCCGGATGCCGCCTCCGCTGACCCAGCTCCCGAGGATGGCCCAGTTCCCGAGGCGGCAGCTCCCGAGGCGGCAGCTCCCGAGGCGGCAGTTCCCGAGGCGGCAGTTCCCGACGTGCTCGCTTCCGGCGTGCTCGCTTCCGATGCGTCCGCTCCAGCCCTCGACGACGCTGACATGGAGCTGGCGGAATATCTGGATGCGGTGGAAGCCGGCCGGTCGCAGGTGTTGCCGTTGCCGGTGGTGGCCGGGCGGATCGCGGAGTCACTGTGCACAGGTCCTGAGCTGGCCGGATGGCTGGCGGCCGGGTCCGTGACCGATCTGGAGGATGGCGCCCTTGCGGGGATGGCTTCCTCGTACCGGCGTCTCGCGTCGTGGGCGCAGGCCGGGGAGCTGTCCGTTGTCGCGGAGCTAGCCTCCCGCTCCGCCGCCGCGAACGAACGTATCGGCGTTGATGCGCAGGGGCGTCCGGCGCGGCTGACCGACGACACGTGCGCCGAGGTGTCGCTGGCGCTGACGATGTCCCAAGTTAGCGCGTCGTGGTGGGTGGATCTGGGGGTCACGTTGCAGTGGCGGCTGGCCGCGACGGGTGCCGCGCTCCGGGCCGGAGCGATTGACCTGGGCCGGGCTCGTGCGATCGCCGAGGCCACGGCGCTGCTGGACGACAAGACCGCTCGGGTGGTCGAGGCACGGATGCTGGCCGACGCCGGCGCGAAGACGATGGCTCAATTGCGTGCGGCGTTGCGTCGTGCGGTGATCTCAGCTGACCCGCAGGGCGCGGAGCGCCGACGCGAGCAGGCCGAACGTCAGGCGAAGGTCGTCTTGTACCCCGAGGCCGAGGGAACCGCGTCGCTGGCCGGATACAACCTGCCCGGGGTGCGTGCGGCTGCCGCGATGGCGCGCATCAGCGCGCTGGCGCAGGCGCTCAAGGCGTCGGGCGCAGGCGGCGGCATCGACTTGCTGCGCGCCCAGGTGCTCCTCGGGCTGGTGCTCGGCACGCTGCCGTACATCCCGCCCCCCGCCGACGGCCCGCCCGACCCAGCTCCACCAGGCGACAACCCGCCTGATGAGGAACCCCCGGCTGCCGAACCCCCGGCTGATGGATCCTCGGGTGGCGGCTCGCCAGATGTGGCCGCCACAGACGATGGACCTTCGGGCGGCGGGCCGCGCGACGGCCTGCCCTGTGGCTGGGCAGCCTGGGAGGCTGATGCGGACGGGGTGGGGGCGCGACCGCCGCCTGCCTGGCCGGAGGTGCTGCCGCTGCTGCAGCCAGGCCCGGCCGCGATGGGCAACTTGTCTCCTGCCGCTGGTGGGCTGCTGGATCTGAGACTGCCGTGGGCGACCCTGACTGGACGGTCACTTGAGCCCGGTTACCTGGGTCGGCTGGGGCCGATCACCTCTACGCAGGCGAGCTACCTGGCTGACCTGGCCGCCCGTGACCCGGCTGTGCGGTGGCGGGTTATCGTGACCGATCTTGATGGCCGGGCCGTGGCCGTCGCTCGCGTTCCCGGCGCGCCCGGCCAAAGCGCTCGGGCGGGGGCCCAGGTTCGGACGGGGGGTGCGACGCCGGCGCAGGCTCGGGCTGGGCTGGTCGGCCAGGTCACCGTAGTAATAGGGCGGGAGTGCCTGGCTGAGCCTCAGGAGATGGTCAGCCTTGCGCCGGCGGCCGTCCGGGTGCTGGCCGCCGCGCGGTCGGCAGCGGCTCGAGCGCCAGCCGACGTTTCCGGTAAGTGCGCGCACGCCGACGCCACGGCGGCGTACCGGCCCACCCGAAAGCTGTGGGAGTACGTGACCGCGCGGGATCTGACCTGCCGCTTCCTTACCTGCCGACAGCCCGCGATGCGGTGCGACCTGGACCACACCGTTCCGTTTGACCAGGGCGGCCCAACTTGTTCGTGCAACCTTGGCGGTGTCTGTCGTTGCCACCATCAGATCAAGCAGCGCCCAGGATGGCGCCTTGACCAGGTGACGCCCGGCACCTTCGTCTGGACGACTCCCACCGGGCGCACCTACATCGTCCGACCCGACTCTCACGCTGCCTAGGGCGGACAGATGGGCTGGGACAACCCGCCGGTGCCGTGGCGAGAATTCGAGCGGCGCCTGTCCTGGAGAAACACCGGCGAAGCCGTCGATGAAGAGGGCGACGCGGGCAGTGGGGGCAGTGAGAGTGACGGGGGACCGGCCAGGTGGCGGATAGAGGCTGGGCGCGGGCCGGAACTTGAGCGGGAGCTGGCGGCCAGATCCGGTGAAGAACCCATTCCTTGGGCTGAGTTGCACTGTCACTCTTCGTACAGCTTTCTCGATGGGGCGTCGGAGCCTGACAGCCTGATCGAGGCGGCGGCGGCGCTCGGATTGTCCGCGATCGCCATTACCGACCATGACGGCATGTACGGGGTACCGCAGTTCGCCCAGGCAGCGACCCGGTTCCGGCTAAGGAGGGCCGAGGAGGGGCGGGCGGAGGAGGGGAGGGCCGAGGGAGGAACGGGCGGTGAACGCGAGGTAGGCACTGTGTTCGGCGCCGAACTCGGGCTGACCAGAGGACTCGGCCGCACCGGCGTACCCGATCCGGCGGGCAATCACCTGCTCGTTCTCGCTCGCGATCCCGAAGGGTACCGGCGGCTGTGCCAGGTGATCAGCGCCGCCCACCTCGCTGGCGGGGAGAAGGGCAGGCCGGACTACAACATCGACGAGCTAGCCAGCGCGCACGATGGGCACTGGGTCGTGCTCACCGGCTGTCGCAAGGGCGCCGTCCCGGCCGCCCTGGCTCGCGAATCGCTGGCGGGTGATGGGGCGTCCGGTGGGGCGGACGAGGCACTGCGCACGCTCACCGACATGTTCGGCCGCGACAACGTCATGGTCGAGTTGATCAGTCACGATCAGCCTGCCGACGACGAGCGGAACGACGCGTTGTTCGAACTCGCTAAAGGCACGGGACTCGGCGTGGTCGCGACCAACAACGTGCACTACGCGACCCCGGCCGATGCTCGCCTCGCCCAGGTGCTCGCGGCGATCCGGGCGCGGAGCAGCCTGGATGAGATGGACGGGTGGCTTGCCGCCTCAAGCAGCGCTTACCTCCGGTCGGGCAAGGAGATGAAGCGTCGGCTGCGCCCTTATCCCGGGGTGTTCGAGCGCACCGTCGAACTCGGCAGGCAGTGTGCGTTCGACTTCAAGGTGATCGCGCCTAAGCTGCCGGACTTCGGCGTGCCGGAAGGCGAGACCGAGATGAGCCACCTGCGCTCGCTCGTCGCGAAGAAGGCGCCGGAGCGGTACGGAGATCCAGGCGCGGAACGCGTTCCGGGTGCTTATCGACAGATTAGCCACGAACTAAATGTCATTGATCAGATGGGATTCGCCGGTTACTTTCTGATTGTGCACGATATCGTACGGTTCTGCTACGAGAAGGGACTGGCCTGTCAGGGACGCGGTTCGGCGGCCAACTCGGCCGTCTGCTATGCGCTGGGCATTACCAGCGTCGATCCCGTTCAGCACGGATTGCTGTTCGAGCGGTTCCTGTCTACTGGCCGGGACGGCCCGCCGGACATCGACCTGGATATCGAGCACCATCGGCGCGAGGACGCCATCCAGTACGTCTACGACAAATACGGCCGGGACCGGGCCGCGCAGGTAGCCAACGTCATCGCCTACCGGCCGCGGATGGCGATACGCGACGCGGGTCGCGCCCTCGGTTACTCACCCGAGCAGCAGAACGCCTGGTCCAAGCAAGTCGGTCCCCGCCAGTACAAGGCAGGCCAGCCGGTGCCGCCGGATGCCGGCGTCCCCGAGCAAGTGCTCAACCTAGCGATGCGCATGCAACGCCTGCCCCGCCACCTCGGCATCCACTCGGGCGGCATGGTGATCTGCGACCGTCCGGTCGCCGAGGTCTGCCCGGTGGAGTGGGCGCGGATGCCGAATCGCTCGGTGCTGCAGTGGGACAAGGACGACTGCGCGTACGCCGGGCTGGTCAAGTTCGACTTGCTTGGGCTCGGCATGCTCACCGCGCTGCGTGACTGCTTCGAGTTGGTGGCGCAGCATCACGGCCTGCGGTGGGACCTGCACTCGATACCGCAGGAGGACCCAGGCGTCTATGAGATGCTGTGCGCGGCCGACACGGTCGGGGTGTTCCAGGTCGAGTCGCGGGCTCAGATGGCGACGCTGCCGCGACTGCGGCCGAACAAGTTCTACGACCTCGTGGTCGAAGTCGCGCTGATCCGGCCCGGCCCGATCCAAGGCGGCTCTGTGCACCCGTACATGCGCCGCCGCCACGGCGACGAACCGCCGTACCTGCCGCACGAGTCGATGCGCCAGGCGCTCGGCAAGACGCTGGGCGTGCCGCTGTTTCAAGAGCAGATGATGCAGATCGCGATCGACTGCGCCGGGTTCTCCCCGGCCGAAGCCGACCGGTTGCGCCAGGCGATGAGTTCCAAGCGCGCTCCGGAACGGATCGAGGAACTGCGTGCCCGGCTGCTCGACGGCATGGGGGAGCGCGGGATACCGCTCGACGTGGCGATGGACATCTACGAGAAGATCCTCGCGTTCTCCAACTACGGGTTTCCCGAGTCGCACGCGATCAGCTTCGCCTACCTGGTCTACGCCAGCGCGTGGCTGAAGTGCTACTACCCGGCCGCGTTCACCGCCGCGCTGCTCCGGGCCCAGCCCATGGGGTTCTACTCACCGGCCAGCCTGATCAGCGACGTGCGGCGGCACGGGGTGGCCGTGCGGGGAGTCGATGTCAACGCAAGCGGCGTACTCGCCATCCTCGAGAGTCGTTTGAGGGGGAAAGACTTGCGTCCGCTGGTCGCCCACCCGCAGGCTGGTGACGTTCCGACCGGTGGCAAGCCTGCCTCCAATCAGCCCGCTATTCGCGTTGGCCTCGCCTCGGTGCGGAACCTCGGCAAAGAGGCGGCCGCCTCCATCGTCGCCGGGCAGCCGTACGCCGATCTCGAGGACTTCGCCCGGCGGACCTCGCTGTCGCGTCAGGCGCTCGAGGCGCTGGCGACCGCCGGGGCGTTCGGCTGCTTTGGACTGTCGCGGCGCGAAGCGCTGTGGGCGGCCGGGGCCGCGGCGACTGTGCGCGTCGGTCACATGCCAGGAACCACGATCGGCTTGTCCGCTCCGGCACTGCAAGAAATGACCCCGGCCGAGGTGACGTTCGCCGACATGTGGGCGACCGGGACCTACGGCGCGGTCCATCCGATCGAGCACATCCGCCCGATGCTCACCGAACACGGGGTGTTGCCAGCGGCTGATCTAGTGGACGCCGCGAACGGCGCGACGATCAGCGTGGGCGGCCTGGTCACCCACCGGCAGCAACCGGGAACCGCGCGCGGTGTCGTCTTCCTGAGCCTGGAGGACGAAACCGGGATGGCCAACATCATCTGCCCGCCGGACGTCTGGCAACGGCACCGCAAGATCGGCGTGACCGCCAGCGCGCTCGTGATCACGGGCCGGGTGGAGCGGCTCGACGGGGCGGTCAGCTTGCTCGCGACTAAGCTGCGAAAGCTACGGGTTGTTGCGGCAGCGCAGAGTCGAGACTTTCGGTGAGATGATCGGGCAGTGTTTGATGAGACAATGCAGCCCTTTGGAGACGTCAGCCTTGAGATGGCCGACCACGTTGCTACCGTTGAAATTCACCGGCCGCCGCACAACTTCTTCGACGCTGCGCTGATCGCTTCGCTGGCCGACGCCTACGAGGCCGCCGACCGGGCCGGTGCCCGGGTGATCGTGCTGTGCTCGGAGGGCAAGAATTTCTGCGCTGGTGCGGACTTTTCCGGCCGGTCCTCAGTCAATAACGGCTCGGTCGCAAACGGCGGCGCGAGCCTGCTCTACGAGCAGGCGTTGCGGCTCTTCGAAGCGCCGCTGCCGGTGGTGGCCGCGGTCCAGGGGAAAGCCGTCGGCGGCGGGCTGGGTCTTGCCTGCTCGGCGGACTTCCGGGTGGCTAGCCCGCAGGCGACGTTCCTGGCGAATTTCTCCAGGCTCGGCCTGCACCACGGGTTCGGGCTGACGGTGACGTTGCCTGCGATCGTCGGCCAGCAGCGCGCCTGGAACCTGCTGTATACCGGGCTTGGAGTCATTGGTACCGACGCGTCGACCGACGGCCTCGTTGACTACCTGGCTGAGCAGCCACGGCAGGGCGCGCACGAACTGGCTGGACGGCTGGCTGAGGCCGGCCCGCTCGCGGTTCGGTCCATTCGGGCGACGATGCGCGGCGATCTCGCGGCCAGGATGAAGGCCGCCATGGATCATGAGCGAGCCGAGCAGGAAAAATTGTGGCCGACGGCCGACTTCGCCGAGGGAGTCAAAGCCACGGCCGAGCGCCGGGCGCCGAAGTTCGTTGGGCGCTGACGATGAGCGATGACCTGAAGCGTTGGGTCACCGAGAACTGGGATCCTGAGCTTTCGATCCGGCAGTGGCGGACGTTGCTCGCCGACTCGCCGTGGGCGTTCGCGGCGGCCGAGCTTGCGGTGCTCGGCGTGCCGGGGCCGCCCGACGGGATCGGTGTCTCGCTTGTGATTCCGGTGCTGCGCGAGCACGGCAGCGAGGACCTGCGGAGCCGGTTCATCAGGCCGACGCTGACCGGTGAGCTCACCTGGTGCCAGTTGTTCAGCGAGCCGGGCGCCGGGTCTGACCTGGCTGGTCTGCGCACCCGGGCGGTGCAGGACGGTGCGAACTGGCTGGTGACCGGGCAGAAGGTGTGGTCGACCGGGGCAAAGACCGCTGACTGCGGGCTGCTCCTCGCCCGGACCGATGTCGACGTGCCGAAGCATCGCGGCATCACGGCGTTCGTGTTGCCGATGCGCCAGGTGGGCGTCGACGTCCGGCCGCTACGCCAGATGAACGGGCATAGCTCGTTCAACGAGGTGTTCTTCGACGGGGCCAGAGTCCCCGCCGAGAACCTCATCGGCGAACTCGGCGGCGGCTGGACGGTCGCGCTCACGACGCTGGCCCACGAACGCCGCCTCCAATCCTCCAGGCCAGCTACTGCGCCGCCCGGCGCGACCGGCCGGGCGTGGCGCGAGGCGATGGCTGAGCGGACAGCCGCCGCCGAACCGCACAAGTGGTACCCGCAGCGGGCTGGTCGGCCCGATCTCGTGATTCCCCAAGCCCGGGCTAACGGCAAAGACGTCGATCCCGTCACCCGGCAAGCCATTGCCCGGCTCACTGAGATGACCCACGCAGCGCGATGGACGGCGGATCGTCTTCGCGCGGCGGCTGTCGGCCGAAGCCCGGGTCCCGTTGGCTCGATTAGCAAGCTGGAGAGCAGCGATATCGCCCGGCAGTCGGCGCGGGTGCACGGCTCGATCGCCGGGGCGGCCGGTCTGCTGGCCGGGTCGGGCGCGCCGATGGGCGGTATCATCGCCGAGATCTTGGTGTCGGTGCCCGGCATCTCGATCGCCGGAGGTACCGACGAGATCCAGCACACGATCGTCTCCGAACGCATGCTGGGCTTGCCCCGTGAACCCGACGTGAGCAAGGACATACCATTCCGCGACGTTCCGAGGTGATCGGTGCCTTACCTGGATCGAGATGACGGCATCGCGATCGCCTACGAGACCTATGGGTCTGGGCCTGCCGCGACGCTGCTGCTCAGCCACGGGTTCGGAAGCTCGCAGCGGGCGTGGGCGTCGAACGTCAACGCGCTGTCCGCCGGGCGGCTCTGCGTGACCTGGGACATGAGAGGTCACGGCAAGTCCGACAGCCCATCGGCACCGGACGCGTACTCGGCGGCCACCTCCGTGGCCGACATGGCGGCGCTGCTTGACGAGGTCGATGCCGACAAAGCCGTGCTCGGCGGGCTGTCGCTCGGCGGCTACCTGTCGCTGGCGTTCTACCTCGCCCATCCCGAGCGCGTCGCGGCGCTGATGCTGTTCGACACCGGACCTGGATTCCGCAACGACGAGACCAGGCAGCGGTGGAACGACCGGGCGAACGCGCAGGCTGATCGTCTCGAGCGAAATGGACTGGCAGCGCTGGGCAATGACCGGTGGTTCCACCGGTCGGCCGACGGAGTAGCCAGGGCGGCTCGCGGAATGCTGGCTCAGCGCGACGGCAGCGTGATCGAGTCCCTGCCCCAGATCACGGTTCCGACGCTGGTGGTAGTAGGAGCGGACGACACCCCGTTCATCGCGGCCGCGAACTATATGGTGGCCAAGATTCCCGATGCGAAATTGGTCGTCATCGAGCGCGCAGGGCATGTGTCGAACGTCGACCGGCCTGAAGCCTTCAACACAGCGGTGCGCAGGTTCCTCGGCGGGCTAGCGCGCGACCCTGGTCGCGCGCCAGCACAATGAGCGCATCGGCATCTCGATCTCGGTTTTGCCGGGGAACTGGGCCTGCACCGCGGCCCGTACCCGGCCGAGAATCTCCGCCCGCTCTTGATCGCTGGCCGTGATGATCCTGCTGTAGGTGCCGATCATCGGGGCGAAGTCGTCGACATGCACGGTCTTGGTGAACGTGAACGAGGCCGTCTCGATGTCGGTGAAGACCTGTGAGTCCGGCAACACGACCTCACGGGTGCGGAATCTCGCTCCGGGTCCGGTCGGGTCTGCCCTTCCGGCCGCTGGCTCCCTGAGCACGTCGACCTCGCGCACCCAGCCGACTTCGCGATCGCGGCTGGTCCAGATCAGGCCGAGCCGGCCGCCGTCGCGCAGCACCCGACCGATTTCCGGCACCGCCCGCTCCGGGTCCAGCCAATGCCAGGCCGAGGAGATCAGCACGGCGTCGACGGCCTGAGAAACGATTGGCAACGCCTCGCCCAGTCCCGCGACGACTCCGACGCCGGGGGAGTTCGCGCGAAGGACCGCGCCCATCCTGACGTCAGGTTCGACGGCGATGACCTGGCCAGCGGTGATGGCTCGGGAGAGCAGACCGGTGCCGGCAGCGAGATCAATAACGACATCGGGATCTTGTGGGAGCAGCCAGTTCACCGCCTCGCTCGGCGGGCTGGGCCTGAGCCGGTTGTATTCGTCGGCGATCGCGCCGAACGACATCGCCCGTTCGGCTTTCACTGGCCTTCTCCTCGCAGCACTCCCGCTGCCTCGAGTTCTTCGATCTCGGTGTCGGTTAGGCCTGCCTCGGCGAGCACTTCGTGGTTGTGCTGTCCCGGTAGCGGCGCGGGTCGCCGGACCGAGGCTGGGGTGGCGGAGAATCTGGTCGGCGGGGGGATGATCTTGTACCTTCCGGCTGGATGCTCGCCGTCCGGCAGCGCTTCGATGATCTCATCGAGTCCGGCCGCCGGGGCGGCGGGGATGCCGTGCTCGGCGCAGAACGCTAGCCAGTGCGCCGTCGTCTTGGTCGCGAGCACACGTCCGAGCGTCTCATAGCCGAAACTCGGTTCGTGCCAGAGCCCGCGGTTGGTCAGCCTAGGATCATCGGCTAGGTCGTCCAGGCCGGCCTCGCGTACCAAGGCGACCCACTGCGCGTCTTTATGCGGCTGGACGGCGATCCAGCCGTCAGCGGTGCGGGCCGGAGCGCGCAGTGGTGTGAGGATCCTCGGGTAACCAGCCGGCCCGCGTGCGCAGATCGCGCTGCCGCCGTGCTCGGCTAGCAGGAACGCGCGGAGCGCGTCGGTCATCGGCACCTCGACCCGCTGACCGGTACCGGTGCGCTCGCGGTGGAACAACGCGGCGATGATCGAATAGACGATGACCAGGCCTGACACCTTGTCGGCGAGCAACGTCGGCATCAGTACCGGCGGGAGGCCGGCTCGCTCGAACACGTCGGCCACCCCTCCCGAGGCCTGAATGATGTCGTCGAACGCAGGATCGTTGGCATGGCTGGAGTCGGACGGATACCCGCCCGCCTGGCAGTAGATCACGTCGGGCCGGACGGCGGCGACGTCGGCGTAGCTGAGCCGAAGGCGGTCAAGCGAGGCTGGGCGCAGGTTCGTGACGAAGACGTCGCTGCTCGCCGCGATGCGGAGCAAGGCCTTGCGGCCCAGTGGGTGGGCCACGTCGAGGGTGATGTTGCGCTTGTTGCGCAGCAGGTTCAGCGACACGCCGGACAGTCCGCGGGCCAGGCCCCTGGTCATCGTGCGGTTGATGTCGCCCTGCCGGTTCTCCACTGTGATCACGTCAGCGCCGAGGTCACCGAGGATCTGGGTGGCCAGCGGGCCCATGACCACCGAGGTGAGGTCGAGTACTCGCACGCCTGCCAATGGCCCGGTGGGAGATGTCACTGTGGGCAACCTCTTTCTAGGCGGTGGCAGTCTCACCAGTAGGTTAGTGCGATGGAGCCGAGTCAGCGCCGGACAAGTCAGCACAGTTTGCGACACTGTATGTGGAACCCATTCGCCAATATGGGCACGCTGGCGGGGAACGCGATCACGATCGTGGGTGGGGTCTCCTCGACCGTGTTCGACACGGCCGGCCGAGCTTATCTGGACGCTCTGGCCAGCCTCTGGTACTGCAACGTTGGTTACGGACGCCAAGAGCTAGCTCAGGCCGCCGCCGCGCAGATGAGCGAGCTTTCGGCGTTCCAGACCTTTGAGTTTTACTCCAACCAGCCCGCCGAGACACTCTGCCGCCGGATCGCTGACCTGGCCCCGATGCCGGATGCCAAGGTGATCCTGACGCCAGGCGGCGGTTCTGACGCCGTCGACACGGCGGGCAAGCTGGCCCGGGCTTACTGGCGGGCCGTCGGCGAGCCGACCCGCCAGGTGATCATCTCGCGGTCGCACGCCTATCACGGGATGAACGCGTACGGCACCTCCCTTGGCGGCATCCCGCTGCTCACCGAGCCGTTCGCGCCGTTGGTCGGGCAGGTCGAGCAGGTGCCGTGGGACGACCCGACCGCGCTCGACAAGACGATCGAGATGCTGGATCCGTCGCGGGTCGCGGCGTTCTTCTGCGAGCCGGTGATCGGCGCTGGCGGCGTGTACCCGCCGCCTCCCGGCTACCTCGCTCAGGTGCGGGAGATCTGCCGGCGGCACGGCGTGCTGTTCATCGCCGATGAGGTGATCACTGGGTTCGGCCGGGTCGGCGAGTGGTTCGCGAGCATCAGGTTCGACCTGGATCCCGACCTGATCACCACCGCCAAGGGACTCAGCTCGGGATATCTGCCGATTGGCGCGGTGATCGCGTCCAGCCGCGTCGCCGAGCCGTTCTGGCGAGCCGGCGCCACCGAGGTGTTCAGGCACGGCTACACCTACTCGGGGCACCCGGCCGCGTGCGCCGTGGCGCTCGCGAACCTTGACCTGATCGAGCGGGAGCATTTGGTCGCCCGGGTCGCCGAGCTTGAGCCGGTGCTCGCTCGCGCGGTCGCGCCGCTGGCCGAGCTTGACCTGGTCAGCGCCGTCAGGGCCGGCACCGGGCTGCTCGCGGCGGTCGAGATCGCTCCTGAGGTGGCCGCCGACCCGGCGTTCGGGCAGCGACTGGTGCTGGCAATCAGGGAACGCGGGGTCATAACGCGGCTGCTGCGCGGGGTAGCGCTGCAGATCTCGCCGCCGTTCGTGATCACCGAGGCCGAGATCGGCCGGATCGCCGAGGTGTACGGCGACGCGCTTAGCAGTGCTAACTGAAGGGGACGACCGCCTATCAACCCCCGCTAGCTGGGGTGACCTTGGCGCCAGCGGGAAGCTGGAACAGCGAGTCGGCCGGCGAGGTCGAGTAGCTCTTGATCTGGAAGCTCGTCGGGTTCCCGGCGACTTTGACGAAGCCGAGAATGTTCTGCTGGGTTGTGCAGATCGTGCTGGTGCCCGGGACGCCCTTGGCCTGGAAGTCGACGCAGTGCATCGGGAGCCCGTTGACGGTCATCGACGACGTGGTGACCTTGTCGCCGGCGAAGCCAGCGGCGATCGAGAACGCTTCGAGGAAGGCGACCCAGTGCGACGGGGTATAGAAGTCGACGATCTGGTTCTGCGCGATCGCTTCGGCCTTGCCGAGCTTCTGGCATGTCCACCCGGACGAGGCGCTCGCCGACGTGCAGGAGTACTCCCCGCTGCTGCTGCTGACCAGGTCGAGGTTAGCGATGGCGTGGTTGGTCGCCGTTTCTATGAACGCGACGTCCGACGGCGGCCGGACCGCGTAGGTGACGGTCGTCGGCGAGCCGCCCGAGGTCACGTAGGTGGCTGAGAATGGCGTCGCCGCGCCAGACTTGAGGCCCTGGGTAAATGTCTTGATCGCGGCCCGGTTGCTGTCCACCGCGTGCCTGACATTGTTGATCTTAGCCACGACGCCGCAGCCGGCCAGCCCGGCGATCAGCAACGCGGCCACGGCGATCCAGATCCCGCGCCTGAACATCGGGCCTCCAAATGTTGGTCAATCCCTTGGGCTAGCAGAATACGGCAGCAAGGGGCATGAGCAAGACAGGCTGCCGATCTGCGAATCTGTAGGCAATCTTCAGGCTCCTTACAGGCGAGCCCATCATGATCGGTTCCGCTCAGCCGGCCTCTCCTAGCTATCCAGTGGAGCGTTCATGTTCTTTACCTATCTGTTGCGCGAATTGCGCCGCCGGGCCAGGCAGGCGATCTTGATCGCGCTCGGCCTAGCGCTTGGCATCGGACTGGTCATCACCGTGACCGCCGCTTCATCTGGCGTGAAGAACGCGCAGGCCGACGTGCTGCACTCGCTGTATGGAGTCGGAACCGATATCACCGTCACCAAGGCGCCGACCGCGGGCAACGGCTTGTTCGGCGGGTTCGGGTTCGGTTTTCGCGGCCGGACCGGCAGCCGCCCGGCGGCGGGCACCAAGATCAACCAGAACCGGGTGACCACCGGCCGGTACGCCCCTATGAGTACGACCTCGGTGACCACGGTCAGCAAGCTGAAGAGTGTCGCCGATGCCACCGGGGCGCTGACGCTGAACGACGTCCAGATTTCGTTCACGATCGGCAACTTCTCTGGTGGCGGTGGCGGTGGCGGTGGCGGTGGCGGCGGCTTTGGGGGCGGTGGTGGCGGTGGCGCGCCATCCGGCCGCGGCAACTTCAAGCCGCCGGTGACCTTCAGCGTCTCCGGAGTTGACTTGTCGACAGGAGCGCTCGGCCCGCTGTCCTCAGCCCGGCTGGCCTCGGGCCGGACACTGGCGGGATCGGACGCCACCTCGAACGTGGCTGTCGTCGACGCGGACTACGCGTCGCAGAACAAGATTAAGGTCGGTTCGAGGATCGCGATCGGCAGTTCGACCGGCAAGGGCACCAACTTCAACGTCGTCGGCATCGTCTCCACGCCGTCTGGCACCGGCTCTGATGTGTACATCCCGCTGGCTCGCGCGCAGAGCCTGGCCGGAGTGGCAGGCAAGGTCAACGCGATCTACGTGGCTGCCGCGAACTCGACCCAGATCGGCGCGGTGCAGACCGAGATCACCAAGCTGATGCCGTCGGCCACGGTGACTAGCTCCAGCTCACTGGCTAGCGAGGTCACCGGGTCGCTGGCGAGCGCGTCGAGCCTGGCGAACAGCCTGGGCCGGTGGCTGGCCATCGCGGTGCTTGCCGCGGCGTTCCTGCTGGCCGGCCTGCTCACGATGAGCGCCGTGTCACGGCGGGTTCGCGAGTTCGGCACGCTCAAGGCGCTCGGCTGGCGCAGCAGGCGCATCGTCGGCCAGGTCATCGGCGAGGCGCTGGTGATCGGCCTGATCGGCGGCGCGGCCGGGGTGGGCCTTGGGATCCTCGGGTCGGCGCTGGTCGGCAAGTTCGCCCCGCCCCTCACCGCGGCGATTGGCCAGACCACGGGATCGGCCACGCCCGGCGGCGGCCGGGTGTTCACGCCTGGCGGCGGCTTCGGTGGTGGTGGCGGCGGGTTCGGTGGCGGGGGTGCGCCGCGCGGCGGCGGCTTCGGCCGGCTCGCCAGCAACCCGACGGTCACCGTTCACCTCACCGCGCCGGTGACGATCTCGATCATCGGCGCCGCTGTCCTGCTCGCGATCATCGGCGGGCTCGTCGCGGGCGGGTTCGGTAGCTGGCGGGCGGCGCGCCTGCGTCCGGCGGACGCTCTGGCCAGAGTCGCTTAGGCACGGGAGAAACCATGTACAAGCTCACCAACGTGACGAAGACCTACACGGGCGGCCGCAAAGTCGTCGAGGCGCTAGCCGGCATCAACCTGACGATCGCCGACGGCGAATGGCTCGCCATCCAGGGTCCGACCGGACACGGTAAGACCACGTTGCTGCAGATGCTCGGTGCGCTCGACCGCCCGACCGCGGGGTCGGTGGAGTTCGACGGCAAGGACCTAGCCGAGATACGCGAGGCCGATGTCGGCAAGATCAGGGCCAAGTCCTTCGGCTTCATCTTTCAGACCTTCAACCTGATCCCGACGCTCAGCGCCCAGGAGAACGTGGAGGCCGCGCTCGTGCCGCTCGGGGTCGGATCGACGCAGCGGCGGGCTCAGGCGGCCGACGCGCTGGCCGATGTCGGCCTCAAGGAGCGGCGCAAGCACCTGCCCTCCGAGCTGTCCGGCGGTCAGCAGCAGCGCGTCGCGATCGCCCGGGCGCTGGTGAAGAAGCCAGCGGTGCTGCTGGCCGACGAGCCGACCGGCAACCTGGACGAAGACACCAGGGATGAGATCATCGGACTGCTTGAGAAGCTCTGGCGGGAAAACGAACTTACGCTCGTGCTCGTCACGCACGACTCACCGGTGGCGCGCCGGGCGCAGCGGATCGGCGTGATGCGCAACGGTAGGTTGTCGATCAAACAGGACACCAGGCGGCCAGTGTCGTGAGGATGCGGTGCGGCCGCCCCGGGGCGGCCGCACCGCTCTGCGTTAGGTAACTTGCCAGCTAAAGCTGACCGATCCTTGGGCGCCAGTGGTGTCCGTGGCAGTCACCGTGACGCTGAATGTGCCGGCGCGACGCGAGGTCCTTCCGCTGATCAAGCCGGTCGAGGAGTTGATCGTCAGGCCGGTTGGCAGGCCACTGGCCGACCAGGTGAAGGTCTGGCCGGACTGGCTGTCGGTCGCGTGCATCTGCAGGCTGACAGTTGTCCGCGGACCGGTGGTCTGGTTGCCTGGGCTGGTGACGGTCACGGTGTTGCCGCCACCGCCGCCGCCGTTCACGACGATCGCGTGGCTGAACTCGCAGTCGCCGCCGCCAGCGCCGTCATTGCCCCAGGTGGACTGCATCGCGAAGGTGCCAGTGGTCAGTGACAGGTTGGCCGCCGGAGCGCCCGGACCGGTCGACCACGCGCACAGGTCGCCGTTCTCTTCGCCGGAGGCCGGGTTGGTCCAGCCGCCGGCCGGGTTCTGGTCGGTGATGGTCTCGGCGTACTCGTGGCCGTTGACGATCGAGAAACCGTCGTCGGTGCCAGCGGTCCCGGCGTTGATGAAGTTCTGGCCACACGAGGCGCCGACGTCGGTGACGTACGGCATGTTCGTGAACGAGATGTCGCCGAACGGCGAGGTGACGCCGATGAACGGGTCGCCGTTGTAGTCATGCCAGGCGCAGAAGCCGCCGGTCTTGTAGCTATCCGGGTTGGCGCCGGTGGGGGAGACGATGTCATACTGCGCGTCCCGGTTGAGCGCAGCCGTGGTGTTGCCGAAGTGCGAAGCCGCGTTGATGGCCTCTTGGCCGATCTGAGCCGGCGTGGACGCCGCTGGCGTGGCGGCGCTGTTGTCGTACCAGACGCCGGCCAGCGCGCCACCGGTGGGATAGGCGACGTGGAACTGATTGCTGGCCGGGCAGGTCTGCGTTCCCGTCGCGACGCCCTCGCAGTACTGCGTCATGACGCCGGACCACAACTCATTGCCCGTGCCGATGCCCTTGAACAGTTCTTGCAGGTATGGTGCGGCGCTGTGCGGGTCGTTGGAGAACGTGAGGTCCCCGCTCGAGTTGGTGCTTTGCGTGCCCCACTGAGTTCCCCAGAAGACGATGTAAACCTTTTCGGGTCCGTCCGTCACACCGATTCCGTCGATGCCGCCGCCGAAGGACAGCGCGCTTGAGTTCAGCGCCGGCGCGTTCGGGTGGCCAAGCGCCCAGGTGCGCATCTTGGCGAACTGACGCAGGGTTGGCACCGCGCCGTACCGGTACGGGTGCTTGTAGGTGGGCGAGTACGGATCAGCGGCCGAGAACATCCGCGCCCTCAGGCTTGCCGAGGCCGGGGTCGATCTCATCGGGGTTGCCCGGTGCGGGGTAGCTGCCGATGCCGAGAACTGAAGCCCGGCGGCGAGCGCGGTCGCGGCTACTACGGCCGTGCCAGCTCGGAGAACCCACCGGTGGGTGTGGCCTAACGTGCCCATTCTGATCCCTTCCTTGACGAGCAGCGGGCCGCTGCCTGGCCTGAACGTAACTGAGCCTGAACGGCCGGTCAAGAAGCCCGCGAAAGGTAGAAATGGTCACCCGCCGGCGGCCTCGTCGCCCGCCCGAAGTCCGGCCCGTCCCGCCCCCCAACCGCAACGTCGACCCTGAGTTGCTGTTGACTCCCTGTTTTGAACCGCAACGCCGGCCCGCTGTTGTCGTTGGCCGGGCTGTTGCAGAATCGGGCGCGGGTACGCGGTGTGTCTTTTGTGCGTGTTCGTGGTTATCTGTCATAATTATGGTATGGCGAAAGGGTACCGGGAAGTGCCGCGGGACCAGCTGTACCTGCTGCCGCCGGACCGGCGGGACTGGCTTGCGGCCGATCATCCGGTCTGGCTGGTGATCACCGTGGTGACGGACCACCTGGACACCAGCGCGTTCCACGCGTTCCGGCGGACCGGCGGGGCGGGGGCGGCGGGGTATGACCCGGACATGCTGGTGACGCTGCTGGTGTGGGCGTACGCGAACCGGGTGACGTCGTCGCGGCGGATCGAGCAGCTGTGCCAGACCGACGCGGCGTTCATGGTGATCTGCGCGGGGAACCACCCGGATCACGTGACGATCGCCCGGTTCCGGGCGCAGGCCGGGACGGCGATGGCCGGGCTGTTCGCTGAGGTGCTGGGGCTGTGCGCGCGGCTGGGCATGGGCAAGCTGGGCGTGGTGGCCCTGGACGGCACCAAGGTCGCCGCTTCCGCGTCGAAGTCGGCGAACCGGTCGCTGGCCCGGCTGCGGGACCTGGCCGCCGAGACGGTGGCCGAGCACGCGGCCGCCGACGCGGCCGAGGACGCGGCGTACGGGGCCGGGCGGCGCGGCGACGAGGTGCCCGGGCAGGTGGCCAGCCCGCAGTCGCGGGCCGGCCGGAAGGCCAGGGCCGGGCGGATAGCCCGGGCGCTGGCCGAGATGGAAGCCGAAGCCGAGGCCGGGGAGAAAGCCGAGCGGGAGGAGCAGGCCGCCAAGACCGGGACGTTCCGGGAGCGCAAAGCGGCCGGGCAGCCGACCGGCCGCGCCCCGGCCGGGTCCGAGGCCGGGCTGGCGCAGGAGAAAGTCGATGCCGAGATCGCCAGGCAGCAGGCCAGGATCGATGACTGGCACGCCCGCCAGGCCGCCCGCGCCGCCGCCGGGCAGAAGAAGATGACCGGCCCGCCCCCGGCCCCGGCCGCCGGGTACTGCCGGGTCCGGGAAGCCGAAGCCGAACGGGACGCCGCCCGCGACCGGGACGCCGCCCGCCAGGCCGCCCGCGACGCCCAGCGCGCAACCCGGTCCCGGAACATCACCGACCCTGACTCCCGGCTCATGCCCGTCCGCGGCGGCGGGTTCATCCAGGGCTACAACACCCAGAACGTCACCAGCGAAGACGGCCTGATCATCGCCACCGAAGTCACCGGCACCCCCGGCGACGTCACCTGGTTCGAGCCCATGGCCGCCAAGGCAGAAGCCGCCGCCGAATACATCGCCGCCCGCCAGCCCCCCGCCACCACCGCACCCGACACCACCAGCAGCGACACCACCAGCACCGCCGCACCCGGCACCAGCTGCACATGCGGCACCACCGCACCCGGCACCGGCAGCACCGCCGCAGCACCCGGCACCGGCAGCACCGGCACCGCCGCACCCGCCACCAGCAGCAGCGACAGCACCGGCTGCACGTGCGGCACCTGCGGCCGGTGCCTCATCCGCCTGTTCCTCACCGACGCCGGCTACAAATCCGAGCACAACATGACCTGCCCCGGACCGGACCGGCTCATCGCCGTCGGCAAGCACCGCGACCTCGAACACGCCGCCCGCGACCCCGGCGCCCCCGCCGGGCCCGGCGAACCCGACGGCCCCGCCACCGCCGCCATGGCCGAACGCCTCAAAACCCCCGAAGGCATCACCGCCTACCGCCAGCGCGGCCACATCGCCGAAACCCCCCACGGCAACATCAAGCACAACCTCGGCTTCCGCCAGTTCAGCCTCCGCGGCACACCCAAAGTCACCGCCGAATGGAACCTCATCACCAGCGTCCACAACCTCCTGACCGCCATCAGCGCCGGCCAGCTCACCACCCAGGCACTCACCGCCCTCTGAACCAGCCCGGCCACACCCGGCCCCTGGCCCCAGCCACCCACCGCCCCGAAACAAGCCCAAACCCAAGCCCGCCACCGCCCCGCCCCGCCACCCAATCCCGCAACAGCCCGTGGAGCAGCAACTTAGGGACGACGTTGCGGTTGGATTCTGGTCGCCGGCGACAGCGCTGGGACGACGTTGCTGTTGGGGGGCGCGAGTGCGGCTCGTTGTCAGACCCGAGGGGCAAGCTGTGCGGCATGAGACAGGAATCAACTAGCGTGCGGCGTGCCGTCGGAACGGTGTTACGCCAGCAAGGCGACCTCATTACCCGCTCCCAGGCGCTGGAGGCAGGAATGACCGAAGCCGCGCTCCGGCACAGGACTCGCGTCGACGGGCCATGGAATGTTGTGCTCCCCGGCATCTACCTCGCCCATAACGGTTCGCTGGCCGGAGGTCAGCGTGAGATCGCCGCAGTGCTCTATGCCGGAAGGGGGTGTGTGGTCACCGGGCAGGCCGCATTGCAGCACCAGGGCGTGCGCGTGCCATTGTCGGAGTTTGTTGATGTGCTGATTCCCGATGCCGCGAAGCGGCAAAGTGTCGGCTTTGTTCGTACGCATCGGACTACGAGGATGCCGGAGCGGCCATGGGTTCGCGATGGGATGCGATGGGCACCTGTGGCGCGCGCCGTTGCGGACGTAGCGCGCGGCGAGGCCGAGTTTCGCGTCGTTCGCGGCGTGGTGGCCGATGCCGTTCAGGGTCGCAAGTGCACGATCGAGCAGCTCGCATCGGAGCTGCGCGCTGGGCCGAACAGGGGTTCGGGCGCTTTGCGGGCGGCGCTTGAGGAGGTGGCAGATGGGGTCGCCTCAGCCGCGGAAGGCGACCTGCGGAAGCTAGTCAAGATCGGTAAGTTGCCCGATCCGATGTACAACGCCAGCCTCTACGTCGGTTCCGCATTCCTTGCTGCGCCAGATCTGTGGTGGCGTGATGCTGGCGTTGCTGGCGAGCTGGACTCGCGCGAGTGGGACGCTTCCGGGATCATCGCTGAACTCAAGTCGGCTATCGAGGCAGGTCTGCGGAGGCCAGCGCTGGCGATACGCACCGTTCCGCGCCGATGACACCAGGCAAAACGCAGGCCGGGCAGGACGGGAACCGCCGGCATCTAGTCCGCCGTCCAATAGGAAATTGGGAGGCAGGCATGCGGACTCTCGTGGCTATCGCTGCTCTATTAATGCTGGTCGGCTGCGGCTTGCAGAACGGCGGAACGACCGGGGCACCCAAGGCCCCGCCGACAACGTCGCCGGCGACACCGACCAGCACGCCGACGACCACACCGACGGTGCCGGTCGAGCCGCCGGTCAACTGCGTGCGCCTGAAGGCCTCGCCAGCCCTTCGAACCGTGTCGCTGACCTACGCCGACAACCACGGGTCGTTCTGCGTGCTGCGCGGCACTGGACTGTTCGTGTTCCTGCACGCGCAGAGCCCTCTGCTGTGGACGGTCATTCAGTCAAGCTCGCTCGCCCTCCAACGCCGCCCGAGCGGGGTGATGTCGCTGCCGCGCGGCGAGACCGGCGCGTTCTTCGAAGCGTCACAGGTCGGTACGGCGAAGCTGACCTCGTTCGAGCCGCGCTGCAAGAGCGGCCCCCGGGCGGGCGCGGGCGGCCGTTGCCCGGCGCCCCTCCGGTTCGAAGTCACCGTGCATGTGCTCGGCTAGCAGTTAACTGTCGGCGCGCCGGCGTCGCCAAGCTACGAAGGACCTGCTTTCAGACCGAACACGTTTGCCGCGTTGCCGCCGACCGCGGCGCTGATCTGCTCGGGCGCGCAGTCGGCGGCGGCTAGCGTGGCCGTCAGCGTCGCGACGTTGCGTCGCACGCTCGGCACCCCCGGCCAGTCGGTGCCGAAGATCATCTTGTCGGCAAGCCGACGCAGCGACGAGCCGAAGTAGTCGGGTAGCCGCCGCGGCGGCAGCCCGGAGACCTCGACCCACACGTTGGGCTTCATCAGTGCCAGGAACGCGGCCTGCTGATACCACCAGCCGCGTCCGGCGTGCGCGAGCACTACGACGAGATCGGGAAAATCCCTGAACACCGGATCGAGCAGCACCGGGTCCGCGTAGGCGTTGGTCGACCCGGCGAACGTCGAGGTGCCGCAGTGCACGATCACCGGCAGCCGGCGTTGCTCGGCCAACGCGTACACCGGGTAAAGCATCCGATCACTCGCCTCGAAGCCGCCATGGACGGGGTGGATCTTCACCGCCACCGCGCCGAACTCGGCCTGCCGAGCGAGTTCGGCAGCCGGCGGGTAGTGCAGGTGCGGGTTGATGTTCGCCACCGGGTGGAACCGGCCCGGGTTCTGGGAAACCATCGGCAGCACGTCCTCGATCGGCTGCGTCCCGGTCACCTTCGGGCTGTACTCAGAGAACAACAGCACGTGATCGGCGCCCTCGGCCTCAAAATGCCGGTCGATCGCGGCCGGGATCGGAGTGCCTTCACTATCGAAAAGATCGTTCATCGGGGTGTCGGCGCCAAACGTGCGCGCCCACTGCTGCCAGTCGCCGGACAGCGTCGGCAGCCGGGCTACGTGCGTGTGCGCGTCGACGACGAGTCGACCGTCAATCATCGGTTCCGCCGCATCGGTCGATTATCACCCGGTCAGGCGTAGTCGCGGAACGCGGCCCAGATCCGCGACCACGGTGCCTTGAGGCCGGTGGCGAGGAAGATCTGGGCGCTTGCTCCTCGTCGCTGACGCCGAGTCCGTTCCAGAACGTCGCCACCAGTCGGACGTGGCTGAAGTACTCACGGAGCAAGGCAGGGTTGAGGTTGCCAGACCACGCCGGCGCCATCGCGGCTGGCATCGCTGACCGCCAGGGATTGGCCTGCGCGACCGGGTTCAGGCGGTAATCGTCGCCTACGAGGCCGGAATCGTCGTGCCTGGCAGCACTGGCTAACATCCTGAGGAGTCGCGGGTTGCGGCGAGATGTACCGGCGAGGGCCCGCACGCCCGGCCGGTCGGTCGGCCGGTGACGGCGAACCTCCGTAGTAATCATGGAATCGCGATTACCGCGGAGTCTGCCCGCGATATGTGACAGCCAGGCTCCGCGATCATGACCGGAACCTTGATCACGGAACCTTAGCCGCGGGTCAGAACCCCGGCTCTGTGCCATTGCTGGGGTTGGATTTGCCGCCAGTCCGTGCGCCGAGGGCACCCGCCGACCCGGACGACACGTCCTTGCGTGTGGGGTTAGCGGGATTCAACGCTAGGCACGAACTCGGCGTGACGTTCTAGAATGCCTGTGCGCAGGGCAACAGCGCGCGGGTAGTGAGCTACTCGGCGCGCGCCCGGCATTTCGGTATTGACTCCCTCTATTAGGCAAGGCATCGACATGCGCTGGTCGCAGTTGCACATCCCTACTCTTCGCGAGGACCCCGCCGACGCGGACGCCGCCAGTCACCGGCTGCTGCTTCGGGCCGGCTTCATCCGGCAGCTCATGGCGGGTCACTACAGTCTGCTGCCGCTCGGCGTCAGGGTCCGCACCAAGATCATCGGTATCATCCGCGAGGAGATGAACAGGATCGGCGCGCAAGAGTTCCTGCTGCCGTGCCTGCAGCCTGCCCAGATCTGGGAGAAGTCAGGCCGACTTGAGATCATCGGCGACGAGATGTTCAAGCTGCGCGATCGGCGCGGGCAGTTGACGGTGCTCGGCTTTACGCACGAGGAGATCTTCGCCAGCCTGGCAGTTGAGTTCGCTTCCTACCGGGAACTGCCGCAGTTCTGGTATCAGTTCCAGACCAAGTTCCGCGACGAGCCAAGGCCGAAGAGCGGGCTGATCCGGGTGCGGGAGTTCACCATGAAGGACTCCTACAGCTTCGACATCGATGAGGCCGGACTCGACGTCTCCTTTGACGCTCATCGGGCTGCCTACGAGCGGATTTTCGCGCGGCTTGGCATCCCGGCGTTCGGCGCCGAGGCGTCCAACGGCACCATGGGCGGGTCTGACTCGATCGAGTTCGTGTGCCCTTCTAAGGCGGGCGAGGACCGGGTCGCCCGGTGTCCGGGCTGCGGATATGCGGCAAACCTGGAGAAGGCGACATCCACGCTCGCGCCGATCGATGACCCGGCCGCCAATGTCGCCCCAGCGGCGCCGACCCGGCTTGACACGCCTGGCGTTCGGACCATCGAAGATCTGGCGGTGCGGTACAACCTGGCCGCTGACCGGCAGATCAAGACGCTGGTGCAGATCATCGACGGCAAGCTCACGCTCGTGCTGCTGCGCGGCGACCACCCGCTGTCCGACCAGAAGCTGATCGACGCAACCGGGGCCGTGCTGGTACGTCCCGCCCAGCCCGATGAGATCTCGCAAGCGCTCGGTGCGTTGCCAGGCAGCCTCGGCGGCGTCGGCGTGACCGAGTTCCCGATCATCGCCGACGAGGCGCTTCGCGGCAGGCGCGACATGTCCACCGGCGCGAACACCGACGACGTGCACCTGACCGGGGTTGATGTCGAGCGCGACATTCCTGTGGGCCAGTGGGCGGACCTAAGGGAGGTGACCGAGGGCGAGCCGTGCCCTCGGTGCGGCACCGCTCTGGAGTTCGTGCAGGCGATTGAGGTCGGTCACACATTCAAGCTCGGCCGCAAGTTCACCACGGCGCTCGGCGTGACAGTGACCGGACCTGACGGCAGCACGATCACGCCGATCATGGGCAGCTATGGCATCGGCGTCGAGCGCGCGATGGCCGCCATCGCCGAGGTGCATCACGACGACATCGGCCTGGCCTGGCCGGTGCAGGTCGCGCCCGCGCAGATCACCGTGCTCCCTCTGAGCGTCAAGGACGCTGAGGTCAAGGCGACCGCAGAGGCGCTGTACGACAGCCTGCTCGATGCCGGGGTTGAGGTGCTCATCGACGATCGGGACATGCGCCCCGGCGTGAAGTTCGCCGACGCCGAGCTCATCGGCATCCCGTTCCGGGTCAGCGTCGGAGCGCGCGATCTAGCCGACGGCGTGGTGGAGATCACCACCCGCGCGACCGGCGAAAAGGAGCGAGTGCCGGTCAGCGACGCCGTGAGCCGGGTCCGCGACCTAGTCGCTGGCTAACTCGCCATCCGGTGATCGCTCTTGCGGTTGGGCTCGGCGAGAACCGCGTCGGAGGCTGTCACCAGCCGCTCGTGCCGGCTGTCGAGCGCGGCCCAGCGCGCGCTTGCGTCTGGCCTGCTCGCCAAAGCGCGTGCGCCGGCATTCTGGCACGCTGTCGGTGATGTCGCCTGCTGTGATGCCGCCCCTGGTGAGCTCTTGCCTGACATGGTGCCTCCCGCATGTGATCTACCGCGTCAGGGCGCAGGGTGAGCAAGCCCGCCGATCTGCGCTCTCATTAGTAACAGACGCACGAGAGGGAGTTTCGGGCGTAAATCCCGTGTAACGAGATGGCAACTCTTCGCCACTACCGGCCGTACCGCAAGATCACGGCCGTGCTGGTGCTCGACGAGAACGACTTGCGGCTGAATCCAACCGCGTAGGCGACTGTGGTGTGCTTGCCGATCGCGGCGTCGAACAGCACGATGTGAGCCGGTGACAGCGGCAACGCCACGGTGGTCAGCTTGCCGTTGCCGTAGTGCTCCATGCTGCCGGAGACCGGCGCGCCGGTGCCGACCGGGAGCCACAGGCCGCCCTTGCCGTCGCTGATCACCGCTTCGGGAAAGCCCAGCGTCTGCTTCAACTCGATCCGGCTCCACTTGCGGCCGTTGAAGTGCAGCAGCACGAACGGGCCGCCCTGGTCCTGGCAGCCGCCGGTGCCCGCGGCATACACGTTCTTGGCCGAGGCCGCGTAGATGGCGGTGAGCCGGGAACTGCACAGTTCGCTATTCTTCGGCAGTTGCCTGGCCACCGAAGTGCTCTTCCAGGAGTGACCGTTCCAGTGCGCCACCGTGGTGGTGCCGTAAGCCCAGATGCTGTTCGCCGACAGAGCGCTCGCGCCGAACAGGCCGCGACTCCCCGGTGAGGCCCTAAATGAGTGCCCGTTGTAGTGCAGGGCCTGGGTGGCGTTCTCGAACTCCGAGCCGAACAACCACACGTTCGTCGGGCTGAGAGCCAGATCAGAACCCACTATCCGGTGCAGGCGCAGCACGCTGGTCCACTTGTGGCCGTTGAACCGGTAGACCTTGCTGGTAGAGAAGTTGAAGTTCTGCGTGATTGCCCAGATGTTGCTCGCCGACGACGATGACACCGAAGAGACGGCCTCATTGGAGCGGTCGGGGAAGGCCGTTTGCAGCCAATGACCTCTGGTGAGCTGATAGGCGTGCGGCTGGCCGCTGCCGCTTACGCTGGTGAACGCCCAGGCATTGGTCGAACTGATTACCGTGATCGCGGTGAACTGCGGGAAGCCAGGGCCGTTCACGCCCTTGACGATGCGCCATGACGCGGACGCGTTCGTGCTGGCCACCGCCGGGGCCACCGAAGTGAGGCCGCCGATCCCGACGACCCCGACGACGGCAGCAACCAACCTGATCTTGAGCATGGACCCTCCCCGCACTGACTTCCCCGCTCGGCGCTGTGAGCTTGATCAGATTCTTGACCATGCTTGGGTCAGTACGCTACGGAGAATCTGCTCCATTTCGTCGAAATGCTCCTGGGTGCAGGTCAGCGGCGGTGATAGCTGGATCACCGGGTCGCCCCGGTCGTCCGCCCGGCAGATCAGGCCGGCGTCGAACAAGGCTTGCGATAGGAAGCCGCGGAGCAGGCGCTCGGACTCGGCGTCGTCGAAGGTCTCGCGGGTGGCCTTGTCCTTGACCATCTCGATGCCGTAGAAGTAGCCGTCGCCCCTGATGTCGCCGACGATCGGCAGGTCGCTGAGCTTCTCCAGCGTCGCGCGGAACGCGCCTTCGTTCGCCCGGACGTTACCGAGCAGGTCTTCCTTCTCGAACACGTCGAGATTGGCGAGGGCTACCGCGCACGACACCGGGTGGCCGGCGAATGTCACGCCGTGCAGGAACGAGGACTCGTCGTGCAGGTACGGCTCCATCAGGTAGTCGCGGACGATCATGCCGCCGAGCGGCGCGTAGCCGGAAGTCACGCCTTTGGCGAAGGTGATCACGTCGGGCTGGTAGCCATACCGCTCGGAGCCGAACATGTGGCCGAGCCGCCCGAAGGCGCAGATCACCTCGTCCGATACGAGCAGCACGCCGTACTGATCACAGATCCTCCGTACCCGCTGGAAGTAGCCTGGCGGCGGCGGGAAGCAGCCACCCGAGTTCTGTACGGGCTCAAGATAGACAGCGGCGACCGACTCCGGACCCTCGCGCAGAATCGCGCGCTCGATTTCATCGGCGGCCCACTGGCCAAACGCGACCACGTCGTCAGCCACGAACCCAGGCGCGCGGTAGAAGTTCGTATTCGGCACCCTGACACCGCCTGCGGGAAGCGGCTCGAACGGATACTTGATGTCCGGCAGGCCGGTGATCGCCAGCGCACCGTGCGTGGTGCCGTGGTAAGCGATCGCCCGGCTCAGCACCTTGTACCGGCTCGGCTGCCCGGTCAGCTTGAAGTACTGCTTGGCGAGTTTCCACGCGGACTCGACCGCCTCAGAGCCGCTGGTGGTGAAGAACACCCGGTTCAGGTCGCCAGGCGCGTAATTGGCGAGCCGTTCGGCCAGCTCGATGGCCCGCGGATGGGCGTATGACCAAAGCGGAAAGTACGCGAGCTCGGAAGCCTGCCGGGCGGCTGCCTCGGCTACCTCGACCCGTCCGTGCCCGATCTGGCTGACAAACAGGCCGGCCAGGCCGTCGAGGTAACGCTTGCCATGCTGGTCGTAGACGTACTGTCCCTCGCCGCGCATGATGATCTGCACATCGGCGTTCTCGTAAGACGAGTGCCTGGTGAAATGCAGCCACATGTGGCGCTTGGCCGCCTCCTGCAGTGCTGCCACATCGAGTGCCGGTGTGCCGTTCATCTGGTCCCCCAGTGATAGGTCTGCTTGCGCAGCTTCAGGTACACGAGTGTTTCCGTGGTCGTCACGCCCGACAGCGAGCGGACCTGGCCAAGTATCTCCAGCAACTGGTCGTCGTCCTCGCAGACGACTTCGGCAAGCAGATCGAAAGAACCTGCCGTTATGACGACATAGTCGATGGCTTCCATACCCGCGAGAAGATCGGCTACCCGTTGCAAGTCGCCGCTGCAGCGGATGCCGATCATCGCCTGTCGCTTGAATCCGAGCGACATCGGGTCGGTGACAGCGACTATCTGCATGACACCTTGCTCTTGGAGCCGCTGTACCCGCTGCCGGACGGCTGCCTCGCTCAGCCCGACGGCCTTGCCGATCGCTGCGTACGATCGCCGTCCGTCGGCCTGCAACTGCTCGATGATGTGCCTTGACACCCCATCGAACGATGGCGCCATGGGATCCTCCTCGTCTTTCCATGCTCGCTGGACGACGTGTGCGTGTCAACCGATTTCGTTGTGCAGCGTCGTGCTAGGTGCTGAATCACTTGTGCGAAGGCCTGATACATGCCAAAGTCGTAACTCGTGAAGTCACTCTGGGGCCTGAGACCACCCCCGCCGAACGCAGCCTAGCGCTGCTGAGGTTCGCCGACGCGATGATCAGGCGCGAGCCGATCGGAGCCGGTCCAGGGCCTGCTGGGCTTTGCGCTGGGCGGCGACGGCGTGGCGGGCCTGGACGCCGGCGTCCTTCAAGCCCTGGCGCGCCGTGGCCAGGCTCTGCTCCGCCTCGGTGAGACGAAGCTGGGTGTCGGCGCGGTTTCGCTGGGCCAGGGCAAGCTGCCGCTGCGCTTGCAGGACGCTTTGCTCGTTGACCGCGACCTGGTCCCGGTGCTCGGCTATCTGGCTCTCAAGGTTTCTAACGGTCTGCTGCTTGGCGCGTTCCGCCGCCGCGGCTGCCTGCACCGCGAGTGCCGCGTCGGCGGCTGCCTGCTCGGCCTGCTGCCGACGCTGCGCTGGTCCGGTCGGCGTTTTGGCCGTACTGGCGGACGGCTGGGCCGTAGCGGTCGGCGGCTTGGCCGGAGCGACGCTGATCGCGGTGCCGATGCCAGGACCGAATCCGGCCCAGTGCGCGGCGCGTACGAGAGTCCCGGCGGCGACTTGGGTGGCTACCTCGGGGTCAGCGATGGCGGCGTTGAGCGTCTCGGTGACCTCCTCGCGCAGCGTCGCTGACGCCGCCGACTCGGCTACCGCCTGGCGCACGAGCGCGTCGACAAGCTCGCGCCTCGCGACTGACAGCTTCCTGATAGCCGGGCCGTCGAGCGCCGCCTCACCCGCTCGAAGTTGGTCGCCAACCTCGGCGAGTCGGCCGGGAACGCTCGGATCGGTTCTTACCAGCCGGTTGACCAGCCAGGCCGACCTGGTCGGCTTGGAAAGGGCGGCGATCTCCTTGGCCGCAGCCCTGTCCCCAGCCGTGCGGGCCTGGGCGGCGAGGTCCTTCCGTCTGGCGGTGAACTCATCGGGGTCGGCGGAATACAGCTTGTCGGCAGCCTCGCTCAGCCGCGACATGTCCGCTCCTGTGAGTAGCTCACACACCTCATCGTGCCAGACGCCCGCGGGCGTGCCGGTGCGGTAACAGTTCAGCGTGCCTTTGGCGAATGGTTCACTATCTGTTACGAAACCGGCCTGATTCGGGCCATAGTTTTCTGTGGCCGTCGACTGGGCGGCTTACCTGAGGGAGTCACGGATGCAGTTGCGAAGATTCCACGCCACGGCCGCGGCCTTGGTGCTGGTCGCCTTCGGCGCGGTGGGCGCCGGCACGGCGCTGGCCGCCAACGCCGGCCACGGCGCTGCTGCCAGGCACCATCATCACCATTCAGACACGGCGACGCCGATCAAGCATCTCGTCGTGATCTTCGACGAGAACGTGTCATTCGATCACTACTTCGGCACTTATCCTTTCGCGGCCAACCTGCCGGGTGAGACACCGTTCCACGCCTCCGCGAACACGCCAACCGTCAACGGCCTGTACGACAACGTGGTGGGTGGCCAGCCGACCGGGCCGCTGCTCACTCACAATCCGAACGGGGCCAATCCAGCCAGGCTCGGCCCAGGCGACCCGATGACCTGTGACCAGGACCACGGCTACACCGACGAGCAGAGTGCGGCCGACCACGGTGCGGAAGACTCCTATCCGGCGAGCGTCGGCCACAGCCTGACGATCAACCAGTGCCTGACCGGCTTCAGCGACCACGGCACACCCGAGGCAGCGCCGCCTGGCGAGGGCTCGAACCCGGCCGTGCTTTCCTACTACGACGGCAACACGGTCACCGCGCTGTGGAACTACGCGCAGCACTTCGCGATGAGCGACAACATGTTCGGCACCAACTATGGCCCGTCGACGCCCGGCGCGTTCAACGTCGTCGCGGGGCAGAACTACGGCTCCCTCTGCGGTCCGTCGTTCTCGACGATCAACGACACGCCATGCGCCAACCCACCTGGGCTGAACACCACCGACCCGACCTTGTCCAACATCACCACGAGCGCGAGCGGCCCGACATCGGTTGCCAGCCAGCCCGCGGCCGGCCCGGGCACGACGTTCAGCGACGCCGACCCGACGTTCGACATTTGCAGCTACGTGCCTAAGGCCGACGGCGGCGACGGTGGCGTGGCCGCCAACACCCTCACGATGGGCGGCAACAATGTCGGCGAGGAACTGACAACGTCGAACGTGACCTGGGGCTGGTTTGAGGGTGGCTTCGACAACGGCTTCGTGCCTGGCCACGGTACCCAGCCGACGACTGCTCAGATCTGCTCGCAGACGCACCAGAACGTCGGCGGCAACACGGTTGTCGACTACATCCCCCACCACGAGCCGTTCCAGTACTGGGCGTCCACCGCCAACCCGATGCACCTGCCGCCGACCTCTGTCGGCACGGTCGGCAAGTCGGACCAAGCGAACCACCAGTACGACATCGCTAACTTCTGGGCCGCCGCCGACAGCAACAACCTGCCGGCCGTCTCGTACCTGAAGGCCCCAGCTTTCCAGGACGGCCACGCAGGCTACTCCGACCCGGCCGATGAGCAGACCTGGCTCGTCGACACCATCAACCACCTTGAGTCGCTGCGCACCTGGAAGTCCACGGCAGTCGTCGTGACCTGGGACGACTCCGACGGCTGGTATGACCACGTGCTCGCGCCGATACTCACCGAGTCGCAGACCCCGCTGGACACTCTGACCGGCGCCGGCCAGTGCGGCAACAACCCGGCGCTGGTCCCGGTGAACAGCGCCAACCAGCCAGAGCAGGGCCGGTGCGGCCTCGGTCCGAGGCTGCCGTTCCTGCTGATCTCGGCATGGGCAAAGGCCAACTTCGTCAGCAACTCGCTGCTTGACCAGAGTTCAGTGGTGAAGTTCATCGAGTTCAACTGGCACCTGCCCGCCATGGGCAACGGCGCGACCGACGCAGCGGCCGGTTCGATCAACCTGATGTTCGACTTCGACCACCACCACGATGGGAACCGGTTGTTCCTGAACCCGGTCAACGGCGCCACCGCCAGGCACCGGTAACCCAACGCTGATGCCGCCCCGGTGCCGATGGGTGCCGGGGCGACATCACTTCAAGATCAGTACCAGCTGGACCCCGGGGGCAGACGCGGTTTTGTTTCCATGATCAAGCTTCCGGTCATGATCGTGGAGTGTGGCTGTCGTATGGAGGCTGTCGGGTGACTTCTGCCGTGATTGGGTCAAGCGGGTTTGGCTGAGAGAGGATGCCGGCAGGCCGTGCCACTGGAGGCGGGGATCGGCGTTGCGGTGCGGGAGGTTCGGCGTGGTCCGGGGCTTGGCCGGGTTTATCGCGGAGGACCGGCGTGTGCTGGGCGGAGGATCGGCGTGGCCCGGGGGCCGGGGATCAGGACGGAGCATCTGGCCGGTCAGATCGTGCAAGCGCGGCTCGGCTGGTTGCTGAGGCGGTCGCCGGTGATGATCCCGGTTCCTGGTACGCGCTCGGTCGCCCGGCTGGAGGAGAACGTAGCGGCCGGGCCGATTGAGCTGGGCCGGTGCCCAGTTTAGGCCGATTTCGGCGGCCTGAGCCCGGCCCTGGGCGGGTCTTCGGATCGACTTATCATCAGTTTGTGCGGAGCAAAACCTGGCAGACCTGGCATATTGACCACCAAAAGTGATGATATGTTGGCGGTCGGCGCGATCCTGGCGACGTGAGAACGGATCAAACGAACAAACCGGCCAGGACTTTCAGTCCCGCGCTGTCACCCGTCACGTTGAGCGAGCACGAACGGGGCGCCAGGCGTCAGGCGGGGATTACGGAGCGAAAGCCCCGGTCCCTCATCGAGCGCGGTGCCCTGGTGCGACTTGCAGGGCGCCCATGCCGCAGCCGCTGACGCGCGACGGCCCGCCGCCGCCGCCGCGGTCCGGGCGCATCAGGCGCCGCCGCAGCGATAGCGGCGGCGGGTCGCAGGCCGCGGGAAGTCATCGCAGGCCGCGGCAATCCATAATCTCGATCTGCCCGGGCGCCCGGGGTCAGAGGGGATCGCCGTGACGCGTCCGCCTGGAGCATCTGGCCGGCGCACTGGCCGGCGGAGCGTTCAGCTGCATAGAGCCGACACCAAGAATCCCAGATGCTCCAGCTCTCGGCCCTGCGACCGCAAACGCTCCGCGATCACCGCCAAGAACACTCCCGGCTCCCCCTGACCGGCCACCGGTGCGAGGACCAGGCTGCGATACCGGTCACCCGACAGCCTCTATATCGCGGCTGGATATCCCAGATGGGACAGCAGCGCCGCAGTTCGAGGGGAAGAGCTAACGGGTGGCGGAGGGGGCGGCGATCATCAGGGCCACGTGCAGGGCGAGCCTGGACTCGGCGGTGTCTAGTTTGGTGCCCAGCACCCGCTCGATGGCGTGCAGCCGTTCATACAACGTCGGCCGGGCTAGGCCGGCCCGCTGCGCCGCCTCGGCCTTGTTGCCGCCGCTGGCCAGGTAGCAGCCGAGCACGCGGACCAGGTCGGTGCCCGCGGTTTCGTCATGCCGCAGCAGCGGCCCGACCTCCCGCTCGGCGAAAGCGATCAACGCCGGGTGTTCGCGTAGCTGGTGCAGCAACCCGAAAAGGCGCAAATCGGCCAGGCGGACGAAAGGAGCGGTGGCCAAACGCGGCCCCGAACGCGGGCCCAGCCTCATCGCCGCCGAGGCGGCCTGGTCGGCTTCGGCGAAGGCGGCCCGTACCTCGGCGACGTCTGACATCGCGGGGCCAGCCCCGAGCACGACCTTGCTTCCGCACATGCGGGCGAGCCAGGACCCGAGCCCGGCCAGTACCGCGTCCGGATCTTCGCCGCCCGGCAGCGCCAGCAGGCCCGCCGCCTTGCCGTCACCCAGCATCCCGATCAGCGCGGGCACGCCGACGGCAGCGCCGCCCGCGCCAAGCGCATCGGTGACGGCCAGCCCGCCCGGCGAGCCCCCCGCACCCGGCGAGCCCCCCGCACCCGGCGAGCCCCCCGCACCCGGCGAGCCCTCCGCGGCCACCACCGGAACCAGCCGATGCCCAGCCAGCGGCACCCCGAGCGCAGTGATCCTCGCGCGCAGGTCAGAAGGATCGACTGCCCCTGGTCCGGTCAGTTCGCCCAGTAGCTGTTGATGCGCTGCCGCCAGTGGGCTGTCCCCGCGCCCCTGCCCGGCGCGCACGAGCCTGGCCAGCGCCACGGTGTCGGCCGCCCGTTCCGCGAGAACGAAGTCGGCCGAGCCCGGCTCGCCGGCCAGCATGACGATCAACCGCCCCCAACCACCCGGGAAGCCGCCCGTCGCGCCCGACGGCCCGACCTTGGCGACCAGCCAGCCGGTCGCCTTGTCGTAGCCGCAGCGCCCGGCTACCTCCACCGCTCGCGACTGGCCGGCGAACCCGGCTAGCAGCGACTCAAGTCCCCGGCCCGCTGACGCGCACGCCACCACCCGGTGCGCCAAGTCGGCGAGCACCACCGGCGCGCCCGCCAGTGCGCCCGCCTGATCGACCACCTCCTGGGCGGACGCCCCGGCGATCGCCAGGTCGGTGAACACCTGATGCAGCCGCTCGGCGGCGCGCAGTTCGGCGACCCTGGCGTCGAGTATCTGAGCGTGCACCGCCTCGGTGACGGCGATGAACTCGGTTTCCCGCCGCAGCATGATCAGCGGCAGCCTGTGCGAGCCAGCGGCGGCGATCAACGCGGCGGGCAGTTCGCGCACGTACCGTGAGCCAAGCTCGACCGCGACCGCGCTCACCCCGGCGGCTGCCAGGCCGGCCACATACGTGGTCAGCCCGGCGGGATCGGGTGGCAGCGCGATCCCGGTGGACAGCACTAGCTCGCCGCCACGCAGCAGGTGACTGGCCTGCGCTAGCTCGATGACATGCACCCAGCGCACCGGCGCGTCGAGCCGGTCCGCGGCCGTGAGCACCTTCGGCAGCCCGCGCCTGACCACATCGAGCGCCAGCACGTCGGCGACCGTCGGCAACATGAGGTCCTCAGCCAAACTCTCTTACAAACAGTTAAGCAACTAACGCTCAAGCTTACGTTCTGTAACTTGGCCTGGTGAGGGCGTCGGAGCAGACTTTCTGGGGATGGCGAGTCCTGGGAGGGCGAGACATGACTAGCAACGGGCTCAAGCACTGCGCGCACTGGATCGGCGGCAAGCCGTGGATCGGGTCACGGGGAGTGGCAGGCGACATCTACAACCCGGCCACCGGCGCGATCACCGGCACCGTCGAGTTCGCATCGACGGCGGAGGTCGACGTCGCGGTGCAGGCGGCCGCAGCCGCGTTCGGCCCGTGGCGGGAGACCTCGCTGGTCAAGCGGGCCTCGATCATGTTCGCTTTCCGCGAGCTTGTCCGGGCGCACACCGCCGAACTGGCCGACCTGATCAGCTCAGAACACGGCAAGGTCGCATCAGACGCGGCCGGCGAGGTGACGCGCGGCCTTGAGGTCGTCGAGTTCGCCTGCGGGATCCCGCACCTGCTCAAAGGCGCCTTCTCGGAGAACGTCTCGACCAGCGTGGATGCCTACTCGATCCGCCAGCCGCTGGGCGTGGCAGCTGGCATCACGCCGTTCAACTTCCCCGCGATGGTGCCGATGTGGATGTTCCCGATCGCGATCGCCGCCGGCAACACCTTCGTGCTTAAGCCTTCGGAGAAAGATCCGTCCGCCTCGGTCAGGCTCGCCGAACTGCTCGCCGAGGCCGGGTTGCCCGATGGCGTGTTCAACGTGGTGCACGGCGGTAAGGAGGCGGTCGACGCGCTGTTGACCCACCCCGAAGTCCGCGCGGTCAGCTTCGTCGGGTCGACGCCCGTGGCCAGGTACATCTATGAGACGGCCGCGGTGGCGGGCAAGAGAGTCCAGGCTCTCGGCGGCGCGAAGAACCACATGGTCGTGCTCCCCGACGCCGACCTCGATCTGGCCGCCGACGCGGCGGTGTCGGCCGGGTTCGGCTCGGCGGGCGAGCGGTGCATGGCGATTTCGGTGCTGGTCGCCGTCGACCCGATCGGGGACGAGTTGGTCAGCAAGATCGGCGAGCGGGTGGCCAGGCTCCGCGTCGGCCCAGGCGACGAGCCTGGGTCCGAGATGGGACCGCTGGTTACCCAGGCGCACCGCGACAAGGTGGCTTCCTACCTGGAGTCCGGCGTCGCGGACGGCGCCGTGCTCGCGGTCGACGGGCGGGAGCACCCCACCGCCGGGTCGGCGGACGGCTTCTGGCTCGGCCCGAGCGTGCTCGACCATGTGCGGCCCGGTATGGGTTGCTACACGGACGAAATCTTCGGCCCGGTGCTGAACGTGGTGCGGGCAAGCTCCTACGAGCAAGCGGTCACGGTCATCAACGCGAACCCCTACGGGAACGGCACCGCGATCTTCACCAACGACGGGGGAGCGGCCCGCCGGTTCACCCACGAGGTGGAGGTCGGCATGGTCGGCATCAACGTCCCGATCCCGGTTCCGATGGCGTTCTACAGCTTCGGCGGCTGGAAGTCATCGCTGTTCGGCGACACGCACGTGCATGGCACCGAGGGCGTGCAGTTCTACACCAGAGGCAAGGCCGTGACGGCGCGGTGGCTCGACCCAAGCCACGGTGGCGTCGATCTCGGCTTCCCCGTCAATAGCTAGCTAGCACAATGGACGCCATGACCTATACCCCAGATCCAGACCGAGGCCCAGATCCCGCGAGAGGCGCAGCGGTATTCGCGGCGGACCGCGCGCATGTATTCCATTCCTGGTCGGCGCAGAAGGCGCTCAAGCCACTGCCGATCGCTGGTGGCGCGGGCTGCTACGTCTGGGACTACGAGGGGAACAGGTATCTGGATTTCTCCAGTCAGCTTGTCAACGCCAACATCGGGCACCAGCATCCGCGTGTCGTCGCCGCGATCGCCGAGCAGGCGGCGAAGCTGGCCACGATCGCGCCGCAGTACGCGAACGAGGCTCGCGGGCAGGCCGCCGCGCGACTGGCCGGGCTGGCACCTGACGGGATGAACAAGGTGTTCTTCACAAATGGCGGTGCCGACGCCAACGAGAACGCGATCAGGATGGCTAGGCTCCACACCGGCCGGGACAAGGTGCTCAGCTTCTACCGGTCCTACCACGGCAACACCGGGGCGGCGATCGCGTCGACCGGCGACCCGCGCCGCTGGCCGAACGAATACTCCACCGGCCACGTGCATTTTTTCGGCCCCTATCTTTATCGCTCTTCCTTCTGGGCCGCCTCGCCTGAGCAGGAGAGCCAGCGCGCGCTTGAGCACCTGGAGCAGGTCATCCAGTTCGAGGGTCCGGACTCGATCGCCGCGATCTTGATCGAGACCATCGTGGGAACCGCCGGCGTGCTCGTGCCGCCGCCCGGCTACATCGCCGGGGTGCGGGCGCTCGCCGACAAGTACGGCATCGTGTGGATCGCCGACGAGGTGATGTGCGGCTTCGGCCGGGCCGGGAAGTGGTTCGCGTTCGATCACTTCGGCGCGGTGCCCGACCTGATTACGTTCGCCAAGGGGTCGAACTCCGGCTATGTGCCAGTGGGCGGCGTGATCATTAGCGACTCGATCGCCGCGACGTTCGATGAGCGGGTGTTCCCCGGCGGGTTGACCTATTCGGGGCATCCGATTGCCTGCGCCTCGATCGTCGCCACCATCGACGCCATGTGCGACGAGGGCATCGTCGAAAATGCTTGGAATATCGGAACGCAAACGCTCGGGCCTGGTCTCGCCGAGCTAGCCGACCGTCATCCGGTGATCGGCGAGATGCGCGGACTTGGCGTGTTCTGGGCGCTTGACCTGGTCTCGGACCGGGCGACTCGCGCCATGCTGGCACCCTACGGCGGCTCGTCGGAGGCGATGAACGCACTCGTCGCCGCCTGCCGGTCGCGCGGGTTGATCACATTCACGAACTACAACCGGCTGCACGTCGTGCCGCCGTGCGTGATCAGCCACGAGCAGGTCAAGGAAGGGCTGGCGCTCCTCGACGAGGCGCTCACCGTAGCGGACGGGTATTACCAAGGCTCCTGACCGTTTAGGCCAGGGCTGAAGGCAGTTGCCTCGTTCCTCCCGCGCTGGGTTGGCTCTCCTCATGAGAGCCAACTGAGAGGGGGATCGGATGAGGTTTGTAACGAACCGGATTCTCGCCCGGGCAGGCGTGGTAGTGGCAGTCACCGCGAGCGCGATGGCGGTGAGCCCGTCCGCGTGGGCGGTGAACACCGCGGTGGAGGAGGTCTTCCAGGCCAACACCGGCTTCATGTGGTCGGCCGGGTTCGCCGGGAGCGGCAACCAGGGTCTGGGCATGCTGGCCGGTACCAGCCCGGCCGAAACGCTCTGGCCCAACAGCGGCGGCAGTGTGGGTTATGAGGCCGCGATCAACTCCAACATCGGCATCGCGTACGTCAGCGGTCCGGCGCACACCGGCTACCTCGGGGTCAACATGGCGGCCGGCACCAGCCCGGCGATCACCGCGGTCAACAACGGCAGCGGCTATGTGGTCGCCGCCCAGGGCAGTAATGGACACTTGTGGATCGCGAACTCGGCGACGTCCATCGACACCGGCCTGGCGATGAAGCCGGGCACAAGCCCGGCGGTCGCCGCCTGGGGCCAAAGCGGCTACGAGGTCGCCTACCAGGGCAGCAACGGTGATCTGTGGACTTACGGGTCATCGGGCAGCGGGGACCAGCATCTGGCCATGAAAGCGGGCACCAGCCCGTCGATTACGCTGGTCGTGAACGCCGCTGGCCCGGAGGAGGCGTTCCAGGGCAGCAACGGCGACCTATGGCTGGCGGGCGGCGGCGCGAACGGCGATCAGCACCTGACCATGAAGGCCGGCACCAGCCCGGCCATCACCGGCCTGAACAACGGCCCGGGTGCGTGGGAGGCGGCCTTCCAGGGCGCTAACGGCGATTTGTGGGTCGCGGGCACCTACAACAACGGCGACGAACATGTCGGCATGATGGCGGGCACCAGCCCGGCCATCACCCCGCTGCCGGGCGTGAACTGGGAGACGGCGATCCAGGGCGCCAACGGCGACCTGTGGTTGTGGGGCAAGGCCGGAATGAGCGATGAGGGCTTCGGCATGCTCGCGGGCACCAGCCCGGCGATCGTCGCCAACCCCAACGGATAACGGCGCGGGCGGCCGGCCCGGTGGTCGGCCGCCCCGTGCTGCTAGCCGGGCTTGGCTCAGCCGGTAACCGAGTCGACGGCGGGCAGGTAGCCGTGCTGCTGGCCGCTGGCGTTCGGGTGGTAGGAGTCGCCGAGATTGAAGAAGTCGACCGAGATGAGGTAGCTGCTCGAGTCGCAGATCTGGTGGCCGGCGAAGTCGTTGTTGACGTTCGCGTAGGTGTCGCCGTGCCTGTCGGCGGCCGTGGAGATGACGCTGTCAAGCGCGCTGGCGCCCTGGTTGATGGCGGTGCGCTTGGTCGTGCTGAGGCCGATGCAGCCCGATGACTTAGACAGGTCGTAGAACTGCGGGTAGCCGAGCACGACGACCTTGGCGTTGGGCGCCCGGCTCGCGATGTCGGACAGCACCTGGTCCAGGGCGCCTGGCAGCGTGCTCTGCGCCTGCTGCTCGGCATGCTGAATGGCGCTGACGCAACTGCCGTCGCTGCCGAGTACGCAGGTCTCCATCACGCTGGAGAAGCCGACGTCGTTGCCCCCGATCGTGATCGTGACCAGCGTGGTGCTCGCGGACAGCGGGCCGAGCTGGCTGCTGATCACATCGGACGTGGTTGCGCCCGCGCAGGTCTCGTTGACGAAGCTGCCCCCGTGCGCGCTGTGCCAGAGCACCGGGTAAGCGTTGGCGCTTTGCAGGCAGGATCCGTCTGAGTAGTTCCCGGCGCCATCGCCGGACGAATAAGAATCGCCGAGGGCGACGTAGCTGATCGGGCTTGCGGCGGACGCTGCGGCGGCACTGGCTATCGCGCCGACGGCCGCCAAGCCGACAGCGACAGCCAGCGCGGACGGTCGTATCATGGCCAGCTCCCTGAGCCGTGTGACTGACACTTACTACTGATTCGTAACATCGGCCATCTGGCTGGTCAATAACCTGATTCAGGTGCTCAGGGGGCCGTGCGAGGCTTTTCATTTGTGGCTGAAGAGCCTTGGCTTGCCGTCCCTGGCTACGTCAGGATGATCTTCGTGACCTGGCGGATTCACTTCACCGAGGCAGATCTGGACAAAGTTCAGATCTGCGACACCGCCGGTCCGCTGACCGAGACGGTGTTCGCGTTCTCGTTCCTGCGCTGCCCCATGCAGCCGCGGGGATTATTCGCCGGCTGGCGTACTGCGGCCCTCGGTCAGCTCACCAGCCAGATGACGCCGCTAGCGACGCTAGTGCCGGTTGGGACCAGGGGCGTCGACTTCTACACGCTCACAGGCCGGGCAGCGACGATCGAACAGGGCGTCATGGCCTTGCTGGCAGTGCCTGATCAGGACATGCTGGCCGAGATCGAGTTGTTCGACCGGTCCCGGAGGTTGCCCAAGCAGGCCTGGGCGGTTGCCACCGACGAGGCCGCCCGGCGGGACCTCGCCAACGCGATCGGGGCCGCGTACCGGCTGCTCGTCGAGCCCCACTGGCCGCGGATCAGCGGCCAGTTGCACGCCGCTCAGGTCGCCAGGTACCGCCTGCTCCGCGACGGCGGGCCCGAGCGCTTGCTTGCCTCGCTGGGCCTACCAACGATCCGGTGGCGCTCGCCGGTACTCGAGATACAGGCGATCAGCGATGTCGACCTGCACTTGACTGGCAGCGGCATCGCGCTGGTGCCGTCGCTTTTCGCCGGACGGATCCCCGGGCTGCACCTGAACTCCCGGCAGCCAGCCGCGCCGCCCAGGCTGGTGCTGCCGTCCTTGGACGTAACCGCAGGCAACCAGCCTGGCGGTGACCCGCGCGGTGGCGGGCAGGCGCTCGGCGCGCTACTTGGCAAAACCAGGGCCGCGGTGCTGGCGGCCGTGGCCCTGGGATGTACGACGACCGAGCTAGCGCAGCGCTGCGAGGTCTCGCTGGCCGCGGCCAGCCAGCACGCGACGGTGCTGCGCAACGCCGGGTTGATCACTACCAGCCGCCAGGGCAGCGCGGTGCTGCATGTGCTCACGCCGCTAGGCGCCGGGCTGCTCGGCGACTTGGCCGAGGGTCAGAGCTGGCTGAACGCGTCCTCGAGCACGTCCAGGCCCTCGTTCAGCAACTCGGGACCGATCACCAACGGCGGCAGGAAGCGGAGCACGTTGCCGTAGGTGCCGCAAGTCAGCACGATCAGGCCGTCGGCATGGCAGGCCTTGGCGATCTTGCTAGCGGCCGCCGCATCCGGCTCGATCGTGCCCGGCTTGACGAGCTCGATCGCGAGCATCGCGCCGCGTCCGCGGACGTCGCCGATGACCGGATGCTGCTCGGCCAGCTTGCGCAGCCTTGGCAGCATAGCCTCGCCGATCCGCCTGGCCGCGGCGGGCAGGTCTTCCTTGGTCATCGTCTCGATCGCGCCGAGCGCGGCCGCGCAGGCGACCGGGTTGCCGCCGAACGTCCCGCCGAGGCCGCCTGGGTGCACTGAGTCCATGATGTCGGCGCGTCCAGTGACGCCGGCCAGCGGCAGGCCGCCCGCGATTCCCTTCGCGGTGGTCACCAGGTCAGGCACGACGCCCTCATGGTCGCAGGCAAACCAGTCGCCAGTGCGGCAGAAGCCCGATTGGATCTCGTCGGCTATGAAGACGATTCCGTGCTCGCGGCAGAAGTCCGCCAGTCCGGGTAGAAAGCCGTCGGGCGGGACGATGAACCCGCCCTCGCCCAGGATCGGCTCGATGATGACGGCGGCGACCCGGTTCTCGCCGACCTGGGCGTGGATCAGGCTGGTCACCACGTCGAGTGCTTCGGCGGCGCACTTGGCCGGACCGCCCGGCCAGCGGAACGGGTAGGCCATCGGGACCCGGTAGATCTCGCCGGCGAACGGGCCGAAGCCGTCCTTGTACGGCATGTTCTTGGCCGTCATCGACATGGTCAGGTTCGTCCGGCCGTGGTAGGCGTGGTCGAAGACCACCACGGCCTGCCGGCCGGTGGCGTGCCGGGCTATCTTCACCGCGTTCTCGACCGCTTCCGCACCCGAGTTGAACAGCGCTGATCGCTTGTCGTGGCGGCCTGGCGTGACCCGGTTGAGCTACTCGCACACTTCCACGTACCCCTCGTAAGGGACGACCATGAAGCAGCTATGGGTGAAGTGGCTGACCTGCTCGGTGACCCTGGTGACCACCAGCTCGGCACTGTTGCCCACCGAGGTCACCGCGATGCCCGAGCTGAAGTCGATCAGCGAGTTGCCGTCGGCATCGATCAGGACCCCGCCGCCCGCCGCCGTCACGAACACAGGGAGCACGTGGGACAGGCCGCGGGCGACGCTGCGCTGCCTGCGCTCTAGCAGTTCCCGTGACGCTGGACCAGGGATCTCGGTCACCAGGTGCCGCTGCTGCGCGAGCGCTGGACCGCCAACGGTAGAGTGCAGGTTCATAGGCCGAGGATAGACCGGACACAGACGGCGATGTAGGGCCGGCCGTCTTGATCGCTTAACCTTCTTGCCATGGGGTAAGACATGGCACCACGTGCAGGAGGTCGCGGACGGTCAACGACAACTGACAACACGTAACAGCACCTCACGAACCCCGTCGGTGGTGCCCGTAACGGGCGGCGGTGGCGGGAATTACCATGAGGGTCCTAACGGGCCGCCGAGTCTGTAGTATCTGGGTGATCCAGCTTACTGGGGCACATTCGGACTTATCGTCGCACCGAGGTGTTCAGGGTAGCTGGGCGGCATAGCGTTTGTATCGTCAAAAACTTGGTATGTGGTGCAGGAATGGCCCGCCCCGGATGTCGAGGAGGACCTCATGCGAACACATGATTGGTTTCGGTCACACAGCTTCCACTATTCCGACTTCGGCAACGCCAGCGAGCTAGGCCGGATCAAGCGAGACCGAGGCGTGTCCGTCTCCCTGATTCTGCCTGCCCGCAATGTGGCCGAGACCATAACCTCGGTTCTCGACGAGGTTAATAACCTCCGACATCCAGACATCGGACTAGTCGATCAGGTCATCGTCGTCGACGCGGATTCCACGGATGGTACCGCTGAGATCGCTCACGGTTATGACGCCGAGGTGTACTCGGAGAATGCGCTCATGCCGGAGTACGGGCCAGCGCACGGCAAGGGTGACGCCATGTGGCGTGGCCTGTCCGTGGCCACCGGCGATGTCGTTGCATTCGCCGATACCGACACCGGGAACTTCTGCACCCAGCTAGTCACGGGGGTGGTCGGCTGCCTTGTGGCTAGACCTGATATCCAGTTCGTCAAGGCCGCCTACCGGCGGCCTTATACGCAGGCGACGTTGTCGGTGCCAGACGGCGGCGGACGGGTCACCGAACTGACCGCCAAGCCTGCGCTCAATCTGCTGTTTCCAGAACTCGCCGGGTTCGTACAGCCGCTGGCTGGCGAATTCGGCGGCAGCCGGGACCTGCTGTACTCGGTCCCGTTCTTCAGCGGCTACGCCGTCGAGGTCGGCATGCTCATCGATGTGCTCGATGCGTGCGGTCTGTCCGCGATGGCACAAGTCGACGCCGGGATGCGCAAGAACCGGCATCAGGATCTGTCGAACCTGAGCCGGATGGGTTACGCGGTGCTGCGCGCCGTGCTGACCCGGGCTACCCAGCGCCGGCTGATCGGAGCCGACCTGACCGCGGATTCCTGGACCGACACGGAGGCGGGTTCGTATCTGCACGCCGTCGCGGCGGCCCAGGGCGTCCAGCTCGAGGAGTACGCGGAGATGCTGATCGAGCGGCCGCCGATGCGGATGGCGCTGCTCGACCGGCAGCGGCTGGCGAGCGCCACCGCGGCTGGCTCCTGATAAGCAGCTAACGGCGGCGGCACGCGAGCAGATCGCGTGCCGCCGCCTCTATGGCTGCCTCGGACAGCAGGACAGTGGCGGCCGCCTCACCCAGCGGCACGAAGCTGTCTTCGCTGCCAACCCTAGTAATACGGCCGGAGAAACCGGCATCGATCAGCGCGGTCATGACACCTTCGCTGACCCCGCCGGACCGCCTGGTCTCGTCGGCTATCAGCACCATCCCGGTCACTCCGGCCTCCCGGACCAGGTCATCGACTGGCAGCGGGGCCAGCCACCGCAGGTCGAGCACCCGGCAGCCGATGCCGGTCTCGGCCAGCCTGGCCGCGACCCGCAGGCTCATCCGCACGCCGTTGCCGAACGTGGCGATGAGCAGGTCGGTGCCTTCGCCGTAGATCCGCCCCTGCCCCACCGGCGAGTGGCGATGCGTCCACAGCCACGGCGGGTCATAGCCGGCCAGCCAGCCCGTGTCACCACGCGTGAGCAGGTCGCGCTCGTGGTAGAGCGCGATCGGCTCGAGGAACACGCACACGCTGCCGTCCTCACGGGCACTGGCCATGGCTGTCCGCAGCATGGCCGCCCCGTCGTCCGGCCGGGCCGGGCAGGCGATGATGAGGCCCGGGATGTCGCGCAGCACGGCGACCGCGTTGTCGTTGTGGAAGTGACCGCCAAAGCCCTGCTGATAGGCCAGGCCAGCGATGCGCAGGACCATCGGGTTGCGGTACTGGCCCTGGGAGAAGAACGAGAGCGTGGCGGCCTCGCCGCGTACCTGGTCGGCGGCGTTATGCAGGTACGCCAGGTACTGGATCTCCGGCACTGGCAGTAGGCCAGCCAGCCCCGCACCCAGGCCAAGGCCGAGGATCGACTGCTCGTCGAGCAGCGAATCGAATACCCGGCCGGCCCCGAACGCCGTCGAGCAGGCCTTTGGTGACGCCGTAGACGCCGCCCTTGCGGGCCACATCCTCGCCGAAGACGACGACCTCGGGATGCGCCGCGAGTTCGTCGGTGAGCGCGCGGTTGATCGCCTGAGCAAGCGTCAGCGGACCTTCGTCCTCGGGCAGCCGGCCGCCGAACGCGCGCAGCCTGCGCCGCTTGCTGGCCGGCCAGATGGCTGCGGCGACCGACTCGGGGCGGCGCGGCGCCAGCGGTGCCATTACCTCGGCCGCTGACTTCAGCCGCGGTTCGGCCTCGACCTGCGCGGCCATGCCGAGAACGGCCTGCCTGGACTGGGCGTACCGGCTCAGCACCTGATCTGGAGTCAGCGCACCGGCGCTGACCAGCAGCGCCGCCGTGCCGAGCAACGGGTCGCGGCGCAGGTCGGCGGCAATCTCGCCGGAGGTGCGGTAGCCAAGCTCGGCGTCGGATCCGGCGTGCCCGCCGATCCGGACGGTGGATACGTGCAAGATCGCCGGTGCCCGCCGCTCCCTGACATAGCTGACCGCCGCGATCGCGGCATCGTAGACGTCGGCCAGATTCATGCCGTCCACGTGGCTGTATCTGAACTGCGGCCGGCTCTCCAGCGCGGCGGCGGTCCAGCCCGTCGGGGTTCGCACGCTGATCCCGAGTCCGTTGTCCTCGCACACCAGCAGCAGCGGTAGGGGCAGGCCCTGGTAGCTGCAGTACGCCGCGGTGTTGATGGCCCCGGCGGCGGTCGAGTGATTGACGGACGCGTCGCCGAAGCTGCTTACCACAACCGAGTCGGCGGGCCACGGTACGGAGAGGCCGAGACGGGCGGCCCGCGACAGCGCGAATGCCAGGCCCACGGCCCTGGGCAGGTGCGAGGCGATAGTCGACGTCTGCGGGATGACGTTAAGTTCCTTATGGCCGAACACCTTGTGCCTGCCGCCGGAAATCGGCTCGTTCGCCGACGCGGTCAGGCCGAGCAGCACGTCGTTTATGCCGTCAGTGAACCGTCCGGCCTGGCCGGCTCTGGCCAGGTAGAACGCCCCCGACCGGTAATGCAGCAAAGCCGGGTCGGTGAGCCGCAGCGCGGCTGCGACGCCCGCGTTCGACTCGTGGCCCGAAGAGCCGATCGTGTAGTAGCCGGTGCCGCGGGCGCGCAGCCAGCGCGCTGCCTCGTCGGCGTGCCTGCTGGCAAGCTGGGCGTCGAATAGCTCAAGGCAGCGGCCGATGGTCAGGACGCTGTCAGGCTGGACTGGGTTTGCCAGGTCGGCCGATCCAGCTACTCCACTCGCGGGGCCGGGCAGCGCCCTGATCGCGTCGGCGAGGTGCCGGTCGGGTTGACCGGCCCGCGAGTCAGGCACGCTCAGGTCAGTGCCGCCCAGATCAGTGCCGCCCAGATCAGTGCCGCCCAGATCAGTGCCGCCCAGATCAGTGCCGCCCAGATCAGTGCCGCCCAGATCAGTGCCGCCCAGGTCAGTGCCGCTCATGGGAGCAACGGTACCCAGCGTTAGCCAAGCCGGTCAGCGGCTGATCCAGACGCCGGTGAGCGGGATCATCCGCCGGAGGCCGAACCTCACCGCGACCGACGACCTGCCCCTGCTCAGCCCGCCGCGCAGGTAGAAAGTACCGGTCCAGCGGTTGTAGTAGCCAATGCTGTCCCAGCGGCTGGCGTTCCAGTCGCCGGCCAGCGGGATCATGTGCGGCGGCCCGAACCTGAACTTGCGGTACGCGGGCCCGGAGCGCAGCGCGTTGCGCACCGCGAACACGCCGGTCTTCGGGTTGTAGTAGCCGATTCCGTCGTGCCAGGACCCGTTCCAGTCACCGGCGATCGGCCGCATGCCCGCGGGGCCGAACTTGAACGCGCGCAGCGGCTTGCCGGCGCTGAGCCTCTCGCGTAGGTAGAACCGGCCGTTTTTCGGGTTGTAGTAGCCGACTCCGTCGTGCCCGGCCCCGGTCCAGTCGCCGACGATCGGCACCATGCGGGCCGGCCCGAACTTGAACACCTTGTTCTGGTGCCGCCCGGTCCCAGCCTTGAACAGATGGAACGTGCCGAACCTCGGGTTGTAGAAGCCGAGCCGCTCGCCTCTGCCGCGCCAGTTCCCGACAAGCGGGATCACGCTGCCCCGGACTGTGCTGGCCGCTGGGGAGGACCCCCTGGATCCCCCCGCGATCCGCAGCTTGGCATTGGCTGGCCCGCTGGTCTGGCTGTAACGCAGGCTGGCGAGCCCGGTGTGGGGGTTGTAGTAGCCGACGTCGGCGCGCCGCGGTATCCGGAAGTGGATGAAATTGCTCGGCCACTCCTGCCACTCGTCGGCTGGGTAGTGCGGCCTGATCTTGGTCCAGTCGTAGTCGTTCCGCTCAGCCGAGATGTGCTGCTGGGAGATCAGGATGTAGCTGTCGTGCGGCCCGACCGCCTCGACGACCGCGACGTGGCCAAACCCGCCGATCCCGTACGAGCCGCTGTCCCACTCAGCGACAGCGCCCACCGACGGGGTGTGGTTGACGCGCACGCCGTGCGCCGCCGCGGTCGCGGCCCACTGGCCGCCATTGCCGAGCAGGTAGTCCGGCTCCTTGACGTGGTAGACCGTCGACTCGACGAAGGCGACGTAGTTCGTGCACTGGTCGCCCGGCGACATCCGCCAGTATGACCGCCAGCCGCGTACCTGGTACTTGTAGCTCGGGTAGCCGTGCCGGGTGCAGGTAAGCCAGCCTCTGCACAGTTCACGCGAGGGCCTGGCCAGGGCGGCGGTCTTACCCGACGAGTGGGCGATGATGACGGGGACCGTTCCGGCGGCAATGGCCATCAGCGGAATGCCCGCCATGGTCAGCAGGCGCCGGTTGCGCTTGTTGAGCTTGGCCGCGAGCCGCTGCCTGCGCTGGGTGATTCGTCCGATAACGCCGAACCGGTCTTCCGACATGTCGATACTCCCGAAGGGCCCGGCCCGGGTGAGCGGGCGGTCGATTGGTCCCGGCATGCGAACTGAGGACACTATGCCGGTTCGACCCGCCCCTGCGGGTGATTTCCCGATATCACGCCGCAGCGTGTTGGGCGCGGCGCTTACAGAGCGCCCAGAGCGAGTGGGGCAGAATACAGAGCATGCTGCCGTGGATGGGAGAGCTCGCCGGGCGCCTTGAGGAGCAGGTGATTCCCAGCGAACTGCTGAAAGACAATCCGCTCGGTGATCCATTCGAGCGACCCGTGATCGTCTACCTGCCACCCGGATACGACGACGAGACCGATCGTCGGTACCCAGTTATCTATATCATTATGGGTTATGGCGGTTATATCACCATGTGGCGAAATCGGCAGCCGTTCATGCAGCCGCCGATCGAGACCGCCGATCAGGCCTTCGCGGCCGGCGCTGCCGCCATCCGTGCTCGTCTATGTCGACGCCTGGACCAAGTACGGCGGCAGCCAGTACGTCGACTCGCCGGGCACCGGCAAGTACCACTCATACCTGTGCGACGAAGTCGTGCCCTGGGTAGACGGCCGCTACCGCACGCTGGCCGACCGGTCGCATCGCGCCATCGCCGGCAAGTCGAGCGGCGGCTTCGGTGCCATGATCACGCCGATGTTGCGGCCTGACCTGTTCGGCGCGCTGGCGACGCACGCCGGCGATGCCCTGTACGAATTGTGCTACATCCTCGAGTTCGGCGACTGCGTGCGGGTGCTGCGCGAATACGACGGCGACATCTGGCGATGGTGGGACGACTTCTCATCGCGCACCGCTTTCGCGAAGAAGGCCGATCAGACGCTGCTCGGCGTGCTCGGTGTGGCCGCGTGCTTCTCGGCGGACGAGCAAGGCCAGCCGCAACTGCCATTCGATCCGATTACCGGGGTGGTGCGCGAAGAGATCTGGCAGCGGTGGCTGGACTGGGACCCGGTGCGGATGGTGCCTCGGTACGCCGACGCGGTCAGGTCACTGCACTCGATCTGGATCGACGCGGGCGACGCCGACGACTTCTACCTCGACGTAGGGGCTGAGGCATTCAGGGCGGAGCTGACCAAGGCCGGGGTGTCGCCGGACGTCATCAGGTACGAGATATTCTCCGGGACGCACGCAGGCATCGAGCACCGCTATCCGCACGCGCTCGCCTGGCTGTCAATGCGCATGTCCGCGTAGACGTCGAGCGCGGCGGGGAGCACCCTGATCCGCAGCTCGGTGCCCGCTGCGAGCGGGTCAGCGCACGCCAGCGACTCGCCGTCGGCGGCCGCCGGCAGGTCGCGGCTCATCGTGATCGTCACGTCGGTGCCGCGGTCGAGCGTGATCTGCGGGAGCGTGACGTGCGAGCCATCCTTGATTTTGAGCAGCGCCCTGACGAACGCCAGTTTGGCGGCGTGCCGCATCATCACCACGTCGAGCACCCCGTCGTCGATCAGCGCCGGCGGCGCGACCTCGCATGCCGGCGCCGAAGAACGCTGAGTTGGCCACGACCACGGCGTAGCCGGCGAACTCATGGGCGTCTGGCTGCCCTGCGATCCGCACCGTGAACGTGACCGGCCGCCAGCCGGCCAGCACCCGCAGCGCCGCGGCCGGGTACACCAGCGGGCCGCCGAGGAACTTGGTGGCGTTGGCGACCTGGCCTGCGAGCGCCGGCAGGCCAGCGTAGACGCTGCCGGCCACGATCACTTCTTCGTGAGCTGGCGTGCTCACGCCGATTAGGTCGATCTGCCTGCGCCGGCCGTTGACCAGCACCTTGGCGGCGGCTAGCGGGTCGGCGGGGATGCCGAGCACCCCTGCGAGGTCGTTGCCCCGGCCGGTCGGTATCAGGCCGTAGCTCGCTCCGGCCGCTGCCGCCGCGCCCGCGAGCGCGCCCGCCATCCCGTCGCCGCCGACGGCGACAACGACCTCGCCACGGCTCGCCGCTTCCGCCGCGAGGTCCCTGGCGTGGCCGAGGCTGGCCGACTCGATGACGCGGGGCTCCGCGCCGTCTTGGGTCAGCACCGCGATCACTTTCGGCAGCAGCGTGCTGGCCCGGCCATTCCCCGCAGTCGGGTTCACAATCAGACATAGCGGACGGGGCACGCGAACCTCCTCGATTGACGGGAACGCAAAGGGTACCGCCGCTGCGGCGTACTATCTTCTGGTATGGCGGGCGAGCACGGCGTAGCCGCGGGCAAGGCGCAGTTTCTGCACGTACAGACCACGACTGACTCCCGTGCCGAGGCAATGGAACTTGCTGCTGAGGCGGTCCAGGCCAGGCTCGCCGCGTGCGCGCAAGTCGCCGGACCGGTCGCCAGCACATTCTGGTGGGAAGACGACATCGAGCGGGCAGAAGAATGGATAGTAATGCTCAAGCTGCCCGCCGAGCGCTATGCGGAACTAGCCGACTTTCTGATCGAGCGGCATAGCTACGACGAGCCGGAAATCATCGCCACCCCGATCGTGGCCGGCTCGCCCGGGTACCTGGACTGGATCGCCGAGGAGACCACGCCGAGATGACTGGGTTGTACGGCCCGGGGTCGGTGACCTGGCGGGTCATGGGCGAGCCGATCATGTGGGTGGCGGGCCTGCGTGCGATGTACCTGCAGGCGTTGCACCCGCGCACGATGCGCGCCACCTGGCAGAACACCGCGTTCGCCCGGCCGGGTGAGGCGTGGGGGCGGTTCGAGCGGACGGTCGAGTTCGTGAAGATCAGGACGTACGGCACGATCGCTCAGGTTGACCGGGCCGGGCGCCGGGTGCGCAAGGTCCACGCGTCGCTGACCGGCGTCGACGCGGACGGATCGGTGATCAGGCTTGACGAACCCGAGCTGCTGCTCTGGGTGCACTGCGGGGAACTTGACTCCTACGTCAACGTGGCGGCAAGGTGCGGCCTGCGGATCAGCCGCGCCGAGCTTGACGAGTTCGTGGCCGAGCAACGGCGCAGTGCTGCGGTCGTCGGCCTGGACCCGGCGATCGTACCCGGCAGCGTGGCCGAGCTTGACGCCTACTACGAGCGGATGCGCCCGGATCTTGCCGCCTGCGCGGAGGCCAGGCAGGCCTTCACCAGGTCGTTCGTGCCAGACATCCCGTGGCCGTTCACCGGCCTCAAGCTCGTGGTGCCGCCGCTCAACGCGCTCGGGTTCGCGAGTCTGCCGCGATGGGCGCGGCGCCTGTACGGCGCTCCGGGCAGCCCGGTAACCGATCTGTCCACCACGCTCACGCTGCGCGCGATGCATCAGGCCACCAGCCGGATACCACGTCAGCTACTGGGGATCGCAGACCCGGAGAACATCGCGAAAGCGGCGTAGCCCAGCCTCGACATCGGTGAAGGAGTACGCGCTGACGAACCTCGCCACGATCGCATCCTCCGATGGTGAGCCGGGGCTGGAGGCGGTTCGCGGTCGGCGGCCTCCTGCTGAGGGCGGCGCTGCAAGCTAGCGCGTGTCAGTCCGCACCACCCGCGCGATGAATTCGGGCATTCATCGTGCCCGTCCGTCTCACCCCCGCGATGAATTCGGGTATTCATCCGGGAAAACGGGTGTGAATCCGGGAATTCATCGCACCGCTTGACTGGCCGGCGCCGATGAATCCGGGAATTCATCGCACGAGCCAGCCAACGCGGCGACGACACCAGCCGGTAACGGCAGCACCTGCTCCCTCCTCGGCACCCTATCCCGGCAAAAGCCACCAAACGCCCCACGAAAGCAGCCGCACCCCGCCGCCGTCAGCGATCACGCCCCCTGAAGGGCCCCCCGCAGCGCCGGCAAGCCGACGGCAACCTGCCGCGATCATGCAGCCGTCGCACCGCCAGGCTGGGCGGGCGTCGCCTACCGAGACGAACCGGCGGCGGATCGCTCAACGTTGGTAGGGGGCACATTCCAGGTGCTGATGACGGGCTCGTCGTGCTCGGTGCCCAGCGTCGACAGCGTGCCGGTAGCCAGCTGGAACAGCCGTCCGCAGTCGGCCGCAAGGACTAGCCAGCGGGCGGTCAGTATCCGCAGCAGGTGGCCGTGGGCTACGAGCGCGACGTCGCCGCGATCGAGCGTCGGCCTGATCTGGTGCAGCACCCGGTCGGCGCGGGCTCCGACCTGATCGACCGTCTCGCCCGGGTGCTCGGCGTCGCCGGGAACGACTCCGTCGCGCCACAGATACCAGCCAGGCCGTTGCTCCCTGATCTGCTCGGTGGTCAGGCCTTCGTAGCCGCCGTAGTCCCATTCCCACAGGTCCGGGTCGGTGGTCACGTTGGTGAGGCCAGCCAGTTCGGCCGTCCGCACGGCGCGCTGCGCCGGGCTGCTGAATACGGCCACGATTGGCCTGCTCGCTAGATCCCCGCCCAGCGCCACCGCGGCCTTCTCGCCCGCCGGCGTTAGCGGAATGTCCGTGCGGCCGGTGTGCTTGAGCGCCTTGCTCCACGCGGTCTCGCCGTGCCTGATCACTATCAGCTCGCCCATCGCGCCATCTTCTCAGTGCGTCTGGGACTTGAGTGCACCGTGGTGATTTGTGTCACGCTGACCCGGCCGCCGCGGCCATGATCAACCGTGTTGACCGAGGTAAGGACCATATCGCGGTTCAGTCAGGCTTCGTCCAACTTGCCCTGTGCGCTAGCTGGCGCGGGTATTCTCCTTCCCAATCCAAGTTGCGGTCCGCAGGCCGAACGCCTGCGGACCGGGCACGGTACGGGGGTTTGCGGCCAACGGCGGCCGCGTGGGGGACAGACAAGCACTGTGAGCGGACGCGTGGAACTTCGCGTGTCTCCGCGTCGCCGATGAGGTAAGCCCGGACTCCGGAAGGTTTTGGTTTGAATGACGCTGAGCACTCCGTCGACCCAACAGGCCGATACGGACGCTGCGTCAGAACCAGGACCATCACATCAACCAAGACGCCGCCGCCGGCCGCTCGTCGAGCGGATCGCGTGCTGGAGCGCCAGGCACCGGGTGATCGCGCTGGTCGGCTGGTTGCTGGCAGTAGGCGGCGCGTTGCTGGCCGGACACGTCTACGGCACGGCCAGCCAGCCTGAGTACGACCCGGGCCAGTCGGGCGTGGCCGAGCGGATGCTCACCGCGCTGCACGTGGTCACGCCGCCGTCAGAGAGCGTGCTGATCCAGTCCAAGGTGGCGGGCCCGGAGCGGACGTTCGCCGCTTTCCCGCCGCTGCGCCTCGCGGCGCACGAGGTGGTCACCGCGCTGCGGGATCTGCCGGCCACGGCCGCCAACATCCAGTCGCCTTTCGGCCGGGAAGGCAAGGAACTGATCGCCCCCGGCGGTGGTGGCGTGCTCATCACCTTCCGGGTGGCGGGGCCGAACGGCAGTGCCGACACCACGGTGCTGCGTGCTCTGCGCGCGGTGGCCGACGTTCAGGCCAAGTATCCCGAGCTCGTGGTCGCCGAGGCCGGCGACGCGAGCGTAGACCGGGCCGCTACGGCACTGCTCGGCCAGGATTTCCATAAGGCCGAGACGACCTCGATACCGCTGACGCTGCTGCTGCTCCTCCTCGTGTTCGGCGCGCTGATCGCGGCTAGCATCCCGGTGATCCTGGCCGGCACGGCGGTGATGACCGCGGTGTCGCTGCTCACGATCCCGAGCCAGTGGCTGCCGATCGGCCAGGGGACGTCCGAGGTCGTGCTGATCATCGGGATGGCGGTGGGGATTGACTACACGCTGTTCTACCTGCGCCGGGAACGGGAGGAACGGGCCGCCGGCGCGAGCTTCCACGACGCGCTCAGGACCGCGGCGGCGACGTCGGGCCGGGCCATCGTCATCTCCGGCCTGACTGTGATAATTTCCCTGGCCGGCCTGCTGTTCACCGGCATCGACATGTTTACCGGCTTCGCCATCGGCACGATGACCGTCGTCGGCGTCGCGGTCGTAGGTTCGCTAACCGCCCTGCCCGCCCTGCTCTCGCTGCTCGGGCCCTGGGCCGACCGAGGCCGGATACCGTTCCTCGGCAAGGCAAGGACCCGCGCTGACCGGTCTCGGCTGTGGGGCGCGCTTGTGACCCGGGTGGTTCGGCGCCCGGCGATCTGGGGCGGGATAGCCGTGGTGGCGCTGGCAGCGCTCGCCTTGCCCGCGCTGGGGATGCGGATCGGCAGCCCGAACATCGACCTTCCGTCGAACCTGCCGGTCGTGCGAACCCTCGCGCTTATCCAGCGTGACTTCCCGGGTGGTCCGGCGCCAGCGCAAGTCGTCGTAGCCGGGCCAGGCTTGCAGAGCGAGCAGATGGCCGCCGCGCTCGCCAAGCTGAAGGCGACGGCTGACAGAGGCGGCGCGGGCGTGCCGATTCACGGGCCGGTGAGCGCGCTGCCTGTGGACGTCGGACGTGGCGAGCTGATCTCGGTGCCGCTGGCCGGAGCGAGTTCGGGGGAGAGCAGCGGCAGCGAGGCCGCAAGCGCACTGCTCGCGCTTCGCGACCGGATCTTGCCGGCGACCCTGGGTAAAGTCCGCGGCATCAGCTTCGCGGTGACTGGCGACACCGCGAACAGCTACGACTACCGGGCCACGCTGCGGTCGGCCGTACCTCTGGTATTCGGCCTGGTCGCCGCGCTTGCTTTCATCCTCCTGCTTTTTGCCTTTAGGTCGCTCACCATCCCGATTGTGTCGATAGGGCTCAACCTGCTCTCGGTCGGCGCCGCCTACGGGCTGATCACGATCGTCTTCCAGCAGGGTCACTTCGAGGGACTGCTCGGATTCACCTCGTTCGGCGGGATCATGGACTGGGTCCCGTTGTTCATGTTCGTGTTCCTGTTCGGCCTGTCGATGGACTACCACGTCTTCATCCTGAGCCGGATCAAGGAGCTGCGAGAACGGGGCGCGTCTACTCCGGAGGCGGTGATCGGCGGCATCTCGACCGGCGCTGGCGTGGTCACGAGCGCCGCGGTGATCATGGTAGCGGTGTTCTCGATCTTCGCCTCGCTGTCGACCATCGACCTGAAGATGATCGGCGTCGGCCTGGCGTTCGCGGTGTTCGTCGATGCCACCGTCGTGCGGGGAATCTGCGTGCCCGCCGCCCTCGCGCTGCTAGGCGAGCGGAGCTGGTACCTCCCGCGCTGGCTGCGCTGGCTCCCCGAGCCGACGGCTGGCCGCTAAGGCCTGGCCGCTAAGGCAGGGTCAAGATCTCGTGGCCGTTCGAGGTCACCAGCACGGTGTGCTCGAACTGGGCAGTGCGCTTGCGATCCTTGGTGACCGCCGTCCAGCCGTCCGGCCACATGTCGTAGGCGATAGTGCCGAGTGTGAGCATGGGCTCGATTGTGAACGTCATCCCTGGTTCCATCTCGACGTCGACGTCGGGGTCGTCGAAGTGCGGGACGATCAGGCCGGAGTGGAACGTCGTGCCGATGCCGTGCCCGGTGAAGTCCCTGACTACGCCGTAGCCGAACCTGCGCGCGTAGGACTCGATCACCCGCCCGATGACGTTGAGCTGGCGTCCGGGCGCGACGGCCTTGATGCCGCGCATGGTGGCTTCGCTAGTCCGCTCGACCAGCAGCCGTGACTTCTCGTCGACGTCGCCCGCTCCGAACGTGGCGTTGGTATCGCCGTGCACCCCGCCGATAAAGGCCGTGATATCAATGTTGACGATGTCGCCGTCAGCGACGACAGTATCGTCAGGAATGCCGTGGCAGATAACCTCATTGATAGATGCGCAAAGAGACTTCGGGTAACCCCGGTAGCCAAGAGTGCTCGGGTAGGCGCCATGATCACAGAGAAACTCGTGGCCGATCCGGTCGAGTTCGTCGGTGGTGACACCGGGCTCGACGTGCTTGCCCACCTCGGCGAGCGCTTGCGCGGCGATCCGGCCAGCCACCCGCATTCGCTCGATTGTCTCCGCATCCTTGACGTTCGGCTCGCCGATCCTCGGGTACTTCTTGCCGACATACTCCGGTCGCTCGATCTGCCCGGGAACCTGGCGCCGAGGGGATATACGGCCGGGCCGCAACGTCGTCGTCACCATGATCTGAGAGTCTAGTTGGCATGGACACTCCGCAGCACTGGTGGTTCTGCGTCAAGCACCAGACGGTCGAATCGGACACCGTCTGCCCCGCTAAGGACCGGCTCGGCCCGTACCCGACCAAGCAGGCAGCGGAACGAGCACTCGACACAGTGCGGCACCGCAACGAAGAGTGGGATTCGGCGGATGGCTGATCGGGGGATAGCGCTATGAGTTCGCAGTGGACGGGTGAGGGGCTTCCGCCGGCGGCCCGAGCCAGGCTCGACGGGATCAGGGCGAGCGGCACCTGGGGTTCGGCGCTGACCGCGGACGAGTTCGCGGCGATCAAGTCCTCCGGATTCGATCCGGTCGGCCAGGTGCTCGGGGCCGCCGTCTACAACATGGGCTTCACCGGCGGCTACGGCTGCCCGAGCGGTTACTTCGGCAGCTACAGCAGGTTCGGGGGATCGTGGCGCCCCGGTTATACCTCGCTGTCGAGCACGTCGGGAGGGGCCGGGTACGCGCCGCTTGTGCAGACCATGTACAACGCCAGGCGCAAGGCGATCGCCCGGATGGTCGCCGAGTGCGCGCAACTCGGCGGACACGGGGTCGTCGGGGTGCGGCTGACCATCGGACGATTCCCGGCCGGCGGCCTTGAGTTCCACGCGATCGGCACGGCGATCCGCGCTCCGGGGCCGGTGACCGTGCGCCAGCCGTTCACCTCCGATCTGAGCGGTCAGGACTTCGCCAAGTTGATCGCGGACGGAGTTGTTCCCGTCGGCCTGGCGCTCGGCATCTCGATCGGCGCACGGCACGACGACTGGCTCACCCGGAGCCAGACCAGGTGGGGTGCGGGGAACGTCGAAGTCGGGGGCTATACCGAGCTGGTGAACATGACCAGGCACGACGCCAGGACCGAGCTGCAACGCGACGTGTCAAGGATGGGCGCGGAGGGCGTCGTCGTCGAGCGCATGGATCTGCGAGTGCACGAGCACGAGTGCGGAGCGCAGGAGGGTGCCCGCGATCATGTCGCCGAAGCCACGATCATCGGCACAGCGATAGTGCACTTCGCCAAGTCCAGGCGCGCAGTCGAGCGTCCGAGCCTGGCGATACTCTCGCTCGATCCTGAACGCCGCCAGGCGGTCAGGCGCAAAGGCCTGCGGATCTGACCGCCATGTGGGGATCAGCGCTCAGCTCCGATGAGTTCGCCGCGATCAGGTCGGCCGGGTTCGAGCCGCCGGCCAGGTCCTCGGTGTCGCTGTGTACAACGTCGGCTTCCCCGGCGGCTACACCTGCCCGACCTATGGGTCCCGGGACGCTGAGGCGATCATGGATTTCAACCGGTCCAGGGGCTATGGCTCGGCCGTGTCGTACACGCACGTGTCCGGCGGCGGTGGCGCCAGCGCCTACGGGCCGCTGGTCAACTGTCTTTACGCGGCGCGCAGGAAGGCCATCGCCAGGATGGCCGAGCAGTGCCAGGCGCTCGGCGGCCACGGCGTGGTCGGCGTGTCGCTCTCCCTGCGACGCTTTCCAGCCGGCGGCGTCGAGTTCAACGTGATCGGCACGGCGGTCAGGGCACCCGGCGGCGTGCGGCTCAGCGCGCCGTTCACCTCGGCGGTGTCGGGGCAGGAGTTCGCCAAATTGATCATGGCCGGGCTGGTGCCTGTTTCCCTGGTGCTCGGCATCTCGATCGGGGTTCGGCACGATGACTGGCTGATGCGCGGCCAGACCAGGTTGATGGTCGGCAACGTAGAGGTCGCCGCCTACACCGAGCTTGTCAACCGCACCCGCCAGGACGCGAGAAACGAACTGCTGCTTGACGTCGGCCGGGTGAGCGCCGACGGCGTCGTGATCCAGCGCACGGAGATGCACATCGGTGAAGCGGAATGCCGTGGCAAGGAACGCGCGCATGATTACCGAGCCGAGGTGACGATGCTGGGAACGGCGATCAGCCATTTCGGCCGGATGCGGGCGCATCGAGAACGGCCGAGCCTTGCGGTGCTGTCGCTTGATCCCGAGCGCCGCAGTACGGTCAGGGCGGGGGCGGGCACCATGGGAAGTGGCCCGAGCCTTAGCGTCCTGCTCGGTGAACGGCATGATAGTCAGGAAGCAACTCGCAATGGAGAGCAGGAACAGCAATGACGCAGCAGTCCGCTGATGTGACCGGGGTCCCGCAGGATGCCATGCGGCGGCTGGCTGAGCTGCAGCCCGGCAAGGCGGGGTCGATTTTCACCTCCGACCTCACCGTCAACGAGTTCTTGCTCGTGCGTGAGGCCGGGTTCCGCCCGCTAGGCCTGGTCCTCGGGAGCTCCATTTACCACGTCGGCCTCCAGATCGGCCGGTGGAACAAGAACCAGGAACTCGATGTCCTCTCCCAGGCGATGTACCACGCCAGGGAGCTTGCGATGAGCCGGATGGAGGTGGAAGCCGACACGCTCGGCGCCGACGGCGTCGTCGGCGTCAGGCTGGACGTCGAGCTTAAGGAGTTCGGCTCCGACATCGCTGAGTTCATCGCCATCGGCACCGCGGTGAAGGCCGAGCCCGACGCGGGCGGTGGCGGCGTGACCAACTGGCGCAACAACAAGAACCTTCCGTTCACCTCCGACCTGTCCGGTCAGGACTTCTGGACGCTGATCCGGGCGGGCTACGCACCGCTGGGCATGGTGATGGGCTCGTGCGTGTACCACATCGCCCATCAGCGGCTTGGCGCCGTGCTCGGGAATATCGGCCGCAATGTCGAGATCGAGCAGTTCACTCAGGCGCTCTACGACGCCCGTGAGCTGGCGATGAGCAGAATGCAAGCCGAGGCCGAGGCGCTGCACGCGGAGGGCATCGTCGGTGTCCAGCTCAAGCAGCACTCGCACACCTGGGGAGGCCACACGACCGAGTTCTTCGCGATCGGCACGGCGGTCAGGCCGCTGCGAGACGACCACGTGATCGAGCGCCCGACGATGGTGCTGAGCCTGGACGCCTGATCCCGCGCCTCCTCCGAGCATTCCGCGTCAGAGCCTTCCGCGTCAGAGCATTCCGCGCAGCGTGGCGTTCCTGATCTGCTTGCGCAGGCTGGCAAGGCTCTCACCGGACACGGTCAAAGGTGGCTCGGATCCAGCCAGCATGGCCGTCAGCTGTCCGTCCTCCTCAACGCATAGCTGCCATCGATGGCTGCCCGGCGGGAAACGACGCCGCTGACCCGTACTCCCGGTGGTGGTCTCATGACTGTTCTCAGCCATGAGACCAGCATAGAGCACCAAGAGCACTTAGTGCTAGCGGAGGGTTTATGCAGCTAGAGCACTGCCTACGTTGATCAGGTGCCACTGATCGACCCGATGGGTCCGGACTTTACCTACGTCCAGGTCGCTGATCACATAGCCGCCAGGATCGAGGTCGGAGAGTTCAAGCACAAGCTGCCCGCCGAACGGGCGCTGGCCGAGGAGTACGAGGTGGCCTACCAAACGCTACGCCACGCGATGCAAGTCCTCCGCGACCGAGGCGTGATCATCACCAGGCAAGGCCGCGGCACTTTCGTAGCCCGCCCGGCCGAAAGTCACTAACCCGCTCCCGCTCCCGCTCCCGCTCCCGCCCGATCTCCCGAACTCCGGTAATCCAAAATCGGATTATCTAATTTCGGTGTATTTACGGTCGGCATAGACCAAGTGCTGCGCGAACTGGCTGACCGGTGCGATGAATGTGGCAATTCACACCCGATTTCCCGGCTGGATTCCCGAATCCATCGCAAGGGGTGGGCTGGGGCGGTGCGATGGATTGCCGGATCCAGCGCACTCGCGACGGGGAGCGGGTTCGCCGGGGGTGGATTGCCTGATCCACCCCAGATTCAGCGGACCACGCTTAGGTGGATACGCGAATTCACCCTCAAAACGAGGGTGAATTCCGCAATCCACCTAGTCCCTGACCCTAGCTCGCGGCCGTCGGTCGCACCTGACGTCATCCGTCGTTGCCGTTTTACCTGGATTCGGCCGTTTTGTCTAACGTCAACGCCACCGCCCAACCTGCGGAGACAGCGCCCGAGCACCTTGAGCACCGGCGCTGTTAGTCGGGGTGGGGGCCGCTTATGGCGGTTAGCAGGCGGTTTAGGCGGGTGCGGAGGCCAGGGTGGGCCACCGGCTCGCCGGTTTCGGAGTCGGTGATGCCGAAGCTGACCAGGTGCTGGGCGGCGTCGAAGGTGAGCGGGTCCTGGCCCGGGCGAATCGCCAGCGACTCGCTGGCCAAACCCTCGAGGTCACGGTCGCCTTGGTCGAGCGCGAAGATCGCGGTACCGGCCTTTTTCGCGTCAGCTAGCCGGTACAGGAGCGCTTCGGGCGCGGCCTCGGCGGCGCTGACGACTAGCAGGGTTTCCGCTCGGCCCGCTTGTTCGAGGCGTTCGATGCCGATGGCCAGGTGCGGCGGAGCGTCAGTTGGCGGTGCCCACCTGATCAGCGTCGGCATTAGTTCGGGCAGCCCGGCGAACCGGCTTTCGTCGGCTAGGTGCGCGGTCATGTGCCAGGGTTCCTCGGCGGGCGTGCCGACGATCAGCAGTCCGTTGGGCGTGCATGACCTTCGTCGCAGCGCGCTTGCGAAGTACTTGGTCCGCTCCAGCCAGCCGGTCGGCGCGAGCAGCGCGCGCAGCGCGTCAACCTGAGCCGTGTGCACAGGTCTATGCTGCCCGAAACGCCTTTCGATCGCACGTCCGCGGCCAAGTCTGGTATCTGGGCGACAAAAGTCCGGATGGGTTGTGCGAGTCTAGGGATCGGCAACGAAAGCTAACAAACGCTGATCGGGAGGCTTTGCGATGAGCCGTGCGCACGTCGGGTATGCGGCGATGCTTGAGCAGTTCGGGCCGATGGAGGTCACCGACTACACGGTTGCTGCCGAGGCAGCGGGCTTCACCGGCGTGATGGCTGCCGACCACTTCCAGCCGTGGGTGCCGGCGCAAGGTCAGGCGCCGTTCGTGTGGAACGTGCTCACCGCGATGGGCGAGCGCACTACCGGTGATCTTGGTCCGGGCGTGACCTGCCCGTCGTTCCGCTTCCACCCGGCGATCGTGGCGCAAGCATCGGCGACGCTCGCGGCGATGTATCCGGATCGGCACTGGCTCGGGCTCGGCTCAGGCGAGGCCCTGAACGAGCACATCATCGGCGGCTACTGGCCTGAGGCTGCCGAACGCCTTGAGCGGATGTGGGAAGCCATCGAGGTGATACAGAAGCTGTTCAGCGGTAAGGACGTCAAGCACCGAGGCGCCCACTTCCGGATGGAGACTTGCCGGCTCTGGACCTTGCCGCGGACGCCGCCGCCGATCTTCATCGCGACCGCCGGGCCGGTGACCGCGAAGCGAGCCGGTCGGCTGACCGACGGCATCATCACCCCCGGCGCGGCGACAGAGAAGATCGCGGGCCTGCTCGACCGGTTTGACGCCGGGGCCAAGGAGGCCGGCCGGGAGGCAGGCTCGCAGGCCAAGATCGTTCAGCTGCACCTGTCCTGGGCGGAGACCGACGAGCAGGCACTTGAGAACGCGGTAAGCGAGTGGCCGAACGGCGGCATGAAGTTCGCTAAGCAAGACATCAAGTCGCCGTTCGACTTCGAGCAGATGGCCAAGCTGGTCAGGCCGGAGGACTTCACCGGCCGGATGCTGATCACCTCAGACACCGATGCCCATCGGGCCGATATCCAGCGCTACCTGGACCTCGGCATCGACCGGATCTACCTGCACAACGTGGGCAGGAACCAGCGCGAGTGGATCGAGGCGTTCAGCCGGGACGTGCTGCCCAAGCTGACCAGCTAGCGGCAGGACAAGCTAGCGGTAGCTGTATTCGGCCGATGGGTACACCCCGCCGACCACCTCGTTCGCGAAGGCTTGGGCCGCGTTCTTGAGCAGTTGGGCCGCGTCCGCGTACCGCTTGGCGAACTTGGCCACGCTGGGGGTCAGGCCGGCCATGTCCTGCCAGACGAGTACCTGCGCGTCGCAATCAGGGCCGGCGCCGATGCCGATCGTGGGGATCGACAAGGTGGCGGTCACCTGGGCCGCTAGCTCCGCCGGTACGCACTCGAGCACGACCGCGAACGCACCGGCCGCCTGCAACGACTTGGCGTCGCGCATGAGGTTGTCGCCGTCTTCGCCTCGGCCTTGCACCCGGTAGCCGCCGATGGCGTGCACCGACTGCGGCGTCAGGCCGAGATGAGCCATCACCGGGATTCCGGCGGCTACCATATCTTCGACCTGCCGGATCACGCGGTGGCCGCCCTCGAGCTTGACCGCGTGCGCACCGGTCTCTTTGAGGAACCTGATCGCGGTCTCGACCGCCGTTTGAACGGACGCCTGGTACGACCCGAACGGCAGGTCGGCGACGACGAGCGCTCGGCTTGAGCCGCGCACCACGGCGGCGGTCAGCGGGATCAGTTCGTCGACGGTGACCGGGATCGTGGTGTCGTGACCGTAGACGACCATCGCGGCCGAGTCACCGACAAGCAGCACGGGTATGCCCGCATCGTCGAAGATCCGGGCGGTGAGCGCGTCATAGGCGGTCAGCATCGGCCACTTCTCGCCCCTGGCCTTGGCGGCCGCCAGATCGCGGACGGTGACCCGGCGGGTACGGACGCCACCGTAAAGTGCGTGCGCCGTGTCTGCCTGGGGGAGCGATCCCCCGGATCCCCCCGCTGTGCTGGCCTGGGGGGCCGACCCCCCGGATCCCCCCGCTGTGCTGGCCTGGGGGGCCGACCCCCCGGATCCCCCCGCTGTCCGCGCGTTGGTCGCGGTGTGCGCTTGGGGAGTTTGCTGTACTTGGTTCTCGTGGGATGACGACATGACAGTCCTCCATGTCTCGTGGCGCCACGGTGGCGTCCCCGGACGTGTAGATGATGACATGAGTGAGCAAGGCCGCGATAGGGGCCGGCGCGTTGGCGCAAACGTCATATTACGATACGATGTCGTGCCGTATCGAAACTTGCCGACTGGTTCAAGCGGCCCGACCGATGAGCGAGTGTTCGCGGATGATCTCAGACCGTCGCAGGTGGGTCGTGCTCAGCGTGCTGATCATCAGCCTGCTCGCCGTCGTGCTCGACAACACGGTCCTGAACATCGCGCTCAAGACGATCTCAGAACCTAAGGTCGGCCTCGGCGCCAGCCAGAGCCAGCTCGAGTGGGCGATCAACTCCTACACGCTGGTCTTCGCCGGGCTGCTGTTCACGTTCGGCGTGATCGGCGATCGGATCGGCCGCAAGCGGATGCTGATGATCGGTATGACCATGTTCGGCCTCGCGTCGCTGGTGTCTTCTTACGCCCAGACGCCGGATGAACTGATCTGGGCGCGGGCAGCGATGGGTTTTGGCGGGGCCGCGGTGATGCCGCAGACGCTGTCTATCATCACGAACATTTTCGACCCGAAAGAAAGGCCGCGGGCAATCGGGATCTGGGCATCGGCTGTCGGCGTCGCGATAGCTATCGGCCCGGTTACCGGCGGCCTTCTCCTAGATCACTTCTGGTGGGGATCGGTCTTCCTGATCAACGTTCCGCTTACTGGCATCGGCGTCGCCGCGATCGCACTGCTCGTGCCCGAGTCCAAGAGTCCGTCACCTGGGCGGGTCGACTACATCGGGGTGCTGTTGTCCATCGCCGGGCTTGTGCTGCTGGTGTACGGCATCATCAGCGGTGGCGACGCGGGATCGTGGGTCGAGCGAGGCGTGCTCGGGCCGATCGCCGGCGGGCTTGTGGTGCTTGTCGTCTTTTGCGTGCATGAGTCGAGGACAGAGCACCCATCGCTCGATGTCAGGCTGTTCCGCGATCCGCGGCTGTCATCGGCTGCGGCGGCGATCGGGCTGAACTTCTTCGCGATGGCAGGCGTTTATTTCTTTATGAGCTTCTACCTCCAGAACGTGCGCGGATATAGTCCGTTGCATGCTGGATTGCTCACCACACCGGTAGCGATCGGCCAATTGGTGGCGGCCAGCCACAGCGCCCGTTTGGTGCGGCGGTACGGGGCGAAAGCGGCAACGGCAGCCGGGCTGCTATTGGTGACCGGTGCGCTTATCGGTTATCACTCTCTCAGCCTGGGAACTCCGATTGTCGCACTTGAACTGATTTTTCTGGTACAGGGGGCTGGGATGGGCATTGTGATGCCGACGGCCACGGAGTCTGTTATGTCCGTAGTGCCGCGCGAGCGCGGCGGCGCAGGCTCGGCGATCACCAACACATCCAGGCAGGTCGCGGTCGCGCTCGGGGTCGCCGTGCTCGGCTCGATCCTCGCGCAGGCCTATCGCACCAGGCTCGCACCCGACCTGCTCGCGCTGCCGCCAGCGGCCAGGAACGTCGCTACGCAGTCGCTCGCGGCTACTCAGGCCGCCGCCAGTGTGCTCGGTCATGGCCACCGTGCCCTGCTTGGCGCCGCCGACCAGGCATTCGTGCACGCCATGCACGTCACGACCGTGGTATCGATCGTGATCGCCATTGGCGGCGCGATCCTGATAGCGATGTGGATGCCCGGCCGCACCAAGGCGCCGGTCGCCCAGCAGCCAACGCCGGTATTGGCGAAGGAGTGAGCGCGGCCATGACAGCGGTGCACACGCCGCACGAGGAGACCCGCAGGGTGGGGCGACCGCGGAGCGTAGAGGCTGACCGGTCGATCATCGAAGCGACACTTGAGGTATTCGCGGAATCTGGCGCCGAAGGCCTGTGCATCGAGAAAGTCGCCGCCAAGGCCGGAGTTGGCAAGGCCACTATCTACCGGCGCTGGCCTGGCAAGGAAGAGTTGCTGCTTGACGCGGTAGGCGCGATGAAATCGCCGCTGCCTAAGCCTAAAGGCGAATCGGTGCGCGAAGACCTGGCCGCTCTTGTCGATGCGATCGGAAAAGAGTCGAGTGATCCGCGGCGAGCGCGCCAATTCGCGTTGCTGCTCGGCGAAGGCGCGGCTTATCCGCGCTTGCTAGAGTGCTATGTCGAGACCGTCGTCGAGCCGCGCCGCGAGGTAGTACGCAGCGTACTCAGGCGCGGCGTGGCAACCGGTGAGCTGCGCGAGGAGACGAACGTCGAAGCCGCGGTTGACATGCTCACCGGCGCGGTACTCGCGAGGCCGAGGACCGGGCGCGACCGCGCCGACCGTGGTTACGCCCGGCGTGTCGTCGATGAGCTGCTGACAGGGCTGGCGTCACGATAAGTTCGAATCGCACCCACAGCCACGACTGGAGCCAAGATATGCGGTTGACGAAGCTCGGGCATTCCTGCGTCCGCCTGGAAAAGGACGGCGCGAACCTGGTGATCGACCCTGGGGTATGGAGCGGTGCCGATCCGTTGGCTGGCGCGAACGCGCTGCTGATCACTCACGAGCACGTGGACCACATCGACGGTGGCGTGGTGCGCGCCGCGCTTGAGCGCGATACGAGCCTGGAACTGTGGACCGTCGGCGCTGTCGCCGAGGAGTTCGCCAGCTTCGGCGGGCGCATCCACACGGTCGGACACGGTGACACGTTCACCGCGGCCGGCTTCGACGTTCACGTGCACGGACGGGAGCACGCTCCGATCTACCCGGGCATGCCCGTGGTGGCCAACATCGGCTTCGCGATTGACGGCAACGTGTTTCACCCTGGTGACGCGTTCACCGTGCCCGACGAGCCAGTCACCACGCTGCTGCTGCCGATAAGCGCGCCGTGGCTGAAGACCTCGGAGATGATCGACTACGCCAAGACGGTACGGCCGAAGATCAGCTACGCCATCCACGATGACTTGCTGAACGCCAACGGCATCGGGCTGGTCGAGATGCTGGCTGGCGCGTTCCTCGGCAACGACGCGGGCACCTACACCAGGCTCGAGCCAGGCGCCAGCGCCGATATCTAAGGGCAGGTAGAAAACGCCGGGACCGGCGGGCGAGGCTGACGCCTGGCCCGCCGGCGTGGGCTTACTTAGCGTGACAACCGGGTCGGCCGCCGGTGCGCGGTGCCGAACCTAACCGAGCTTGCCGCCGGGTTGGCGATGAGCACGGATGTGATGGCGCCGTCATAAAACGACGTGCTGGAGTTGCCGGTGTAGTCACTGCACAGGACGCCCAGGTGCTGCCCGGCCGACATGGTGATGGCGCCGGTCAGCGGCAGCGTCTCGTAAGTTTGGTTGGCCACGGGCCCCACTGTGGCGAAGACGCCCGTGGCAGTGCCGTTGTCGTCGAGTATGCAGGTCACCGTGTCACCTTGGGCGACTATCAACATGACGCTCGCATTCACGTAGTACTGGCCAGCGCTCGGTGCGGTCCCGCCGGACAGCACCTGAGTAAGCGTCTGCGCCTGATTGAGTTCGACTGCCGTGCCGCTGGTGTCGGCGTTCCCGGTCGCTACGCCTGCTGGGCCCTGAGGTCCCTGCTGACCCTGAGGTCCTTGCGAACCGGCCGGGCCCTGAGGTCCCTGCGGGCCGACTTTGTTCCAAGTCAAGCCGGTGTAGCCGCGCGGGCAGTGCGCCGTGCTCGGCACGCGCTTGAGAGCAGATGGCGAGGCCGTGGTCTGGTAACAGGCTTTGATCGTGATCGTGCTCGCTGACGTCTTGGCCGTCGAGTTGCTTGCCATGGCGGTTCCGCCGATCGCAAGCACCGTAACGGCAGCACAGGACGTGATCACCGCGAGGGTGCTGATCGAGCGGCGCGGCGTCTGGCCCGCGCGCGGACCGGCAAAATTGTTAGGCATGAAGGACTCCTTGACGGCGTCAGGCAACGTATGAGCTGGGGATGATGTGACGCTTCGATCCTGCGCGAACGCCGCATTCGAGCCCAGCGACAAGGCCCCCACATCACCCGGACATCACCACGACGACCGGCGACTGCCGCGGGTTCGTGAGGTCGGTTAGCGCAGGAACGGCAGCGACGGTCCAACCGATGCCGATCACGTCTTCGCCCTGATCGACGACCTCGTCGGCGTCCAGCCAGAGCACCCAGTTCCAGGCCGGGACTCCGAGGGGTGTTAAATTTTGCGGCTTTTGTCGCACCGGCCCGCTGCGAGGCGCCGACTTATCATCGTTTTTAGTCGCTGATGTGACCGTTTCGACCCGGTTTGCGTCGCGCAAACTGATGATAAGTCGTCCTGAGCATCGACTTGCGGCCGGTCGAGCCCGTGCCGGTGGACGTTTTGCGGCATTTGCGACAACCCTGATCCGTGGTAGTTTTCACCTGTCGCCGCTGGGCTGGCGGGCGAGCCGAATTTGGGTATTCATCCGGTTTTGTGCGGAGGTTTCGCGCTGGGACGCCGCTGTAGTTGCCTGGCCTGCTCGGGCGACAGCGTCAAGCGCCAGCACGGCCGCGGCTAGCCGACCGGAGCGATCGACGCGGTGACGATCATGCCGTTCTGGACCGTGTAGCTGCCCTGGAAGTACTTGGTAGTGCCGTCGGTCTGGGCGGACGCGAGCTGGATCGACACCACGTCGCCAGTCACGCCGGTAACCGTCACCGTGTCACGCGCGGTCTGTGCGTAACCCTGCTTGAACGCCGCATAGGTGCTGAGACTGTGCGCTGCGGTGTTGAGCTGCCAGGCCCGCGCGTAGTTGTGGTTGTTGACCGCCTGATAGTAGGCCATGACCACGGCGCCAGGGCCAGAAATACCCCCGGTCTGCGTGCCCTGACTGCTATTTCCGCTGGTCGGGGGGCTTGACGAAGTTCCGGACGAACTGCTCGCATGAGTGGTGACCGTGTGGGTCGAGTGCGAGACCGCCTTCGAGTTTCCCTGATTCCGCAGGTGCAGCACCAGTACTGCCGCCCCTGCCAGCGCGATGACGACGAGGCAGCCGACCAGGATCGGCACCGCCTTGCCCCGCCGTCTCGGTGGTGGCGAGAACTGCTGCGGCGGGAAGCTGTACCCGCCGGGCGCGTAGTGGGTGCCGCCGGGACCGTACTCGGGCGCGCTGGGCTGGAAGCCACCGCCGCCGACGGGCGGCGGTCCTGTTACCAGTGGCGGTCCGGTCTCAGCCAGCCCGGCCTGGTAGCCCGACCCAGGCACCGCGGGCTTGCTCACGGTTGCTTCGGCAACGGCACCCGCCGCGAAGGCAAGCTCGGTCGGCGGCGGTATCGGCGGCGTCAAGCCACCGGAACCGACGTCGCAGGCTTCGCGCAGCGCCTGCGCGAACTCGGTGCAGTCAGCCTGCCGGTCGCCGGGAGCCTTGGCGAGCGCTCTGCCGAGCACTTGGTCCACGACCGGGGATAGCTCGGGTCGCCACTGGTGTACCGACGGCGGTTCGGCCGAGACCTGCGCCCACATCACCGCCAGGTTCGCGTCGCGCTTGAACGGCGGCTGTCCGGTGAGCATCTCGAATGCCGCGCAGCCGAGTGCGTACAGGTCGGTCTTGCCGTCGACCGCGCGGCCGCTGATCTGCTCCGGTGACATGTAATCGAGCGTGCCGAGGAACTGGCCGGTCCTGGTCAGGCTCGGGGATGACAGCGACTGCTTGGACAGGCCGAAGTCGGACAGGTAGACGTGGTCGGCCCTGCTGCCGTCGCTCACCGAGGCGAGCAGCATGTTGGCCGGCTTCACATCCCGGTGCACTAGCCCGTGGCTGTGCGCGGCGTCGAGCGCGGACGCGACCTGGGCGACGATCTCAACGGTCCGCGCGGTCGACAGCTTGCCCACGCGCTCGATGAGCGCGCGCACGTCCTGCCCGGCCACGTAGCGCATCGCGATGAACAGCACGCCCTCGGCGTCGCCCGCCTCGAACACCGGGATCACGTGCGGATGATCGACCGCAGCGCCAGCTCGAGACTCGCGGATGAAGCGCTGCCGGAACGCGTCGTTCCTAGCCAGGTCGGGACTGAGTATCTTCAGCGCGACCATCCGATCGAGCCGGATGTCGGTCGCGCGGTAAACGACTGCCATGCCGCCGCGTCCGATGAGCTGCTCGATCTGATAGTTGGCGATCCGCGCCCCGGCAGGAAAATCGCCGAGCGCCGGACGAATGTCGCCGCTCACAGTGTCACCAAATTGTCGGGGGGTGCCAAATGCATCAGGGTCTTCAAATGGGTCCGGTGGACTCGATCGTCCCAGAGCGCAGGACTGTCCAAGTATCCGGCTTTCGGGTCATCGGCTGTCAACTCAGCCAGCGAACGGTTCTCGCCAGCGGTTGGTGATCGGCAGCCGCCTGTCCCGGCCGAAGTTCTTCGCTGAGATCTTCGGGCCAGGCGGGTACTGTCGCCGTTTGAATTCCGCGCGGTCGACCAGCCCGATCACGCGCTTGACAATCGCCGGATCGTAGCCGGCCGCAACCAGGTCGGCCGCACCGAAGTCTTTTTCGACATAATCATCGAGAATCTTGTCGAGCACTGAGTAGTCAGGCAGCGAGTCGCTGTCGAGCTGTCCTGGTCTCAGCTCAGCACTCGGTGGCTTGGTGATGGAGTTTTCCGGTATCGGCTGGTCCTGTCCGGCCTGCTCGGCGACCTGGTTGCGCCACCGGGCGAGGTCCCACACCAGGGTCTTCGGCACGTCCTTGATCGGCGCGAAGCCGCCGGCCGAGTCGCCGTAGAGCGTGGAGTAGCCGGTGGCCAGTTCGCTCTTGTTGCCGGTGGTGAGGACGAGGTGCCCCTCGGTGTTGGACAGCGCCATCAAGATCATGCCCCTGACCCTGGCCTGCAAGTTCTCTTCGGCCAGGCCCGATAGGTGCAGTTCGTTGTCGAAGGCGGTGACGGCGGAGGAGATCGGGACGGTCCGGGCCTGCACGCCCTGCCGCTTGACCAGTTCCTCGGCGTCGGTGATCGAGTGCGGCGAGGAGTACTTGCTTGGCATCAGCACCACGTGCACCCGGTCAGCACCGATCGCGTCGGTCGCGATCGTGGCGGTGAGCGCCGAGTCGATCCCGCCCGACAGCGCGAGTATGACCGAGGTGAACCCGTTCTTCCTGACGTAATCGCGGACTCCGAGCACAAGCGCTTGATACACCTCGGCTGTGTCTTCCCGGGGGGACACGGTGTTGACCCGGGGGGACACACCCCGGAGCCCCCCATTGCTGCGGGCCGTATTACGGTCCTCCGCTGGAAGCGTTGGGAGCGTGACTCGGCGGATGGTCATTGTGGTGCCGTCGTGGGCATCGACGCTGGTGTCGCCGTCGGGAATCGCCGGATCGGCGGCTGGCAGGTCCAGGTCGACGGGGATCAGCGCCTCGTCGAACTGGGGGCCGCGGGCTACCACGGCACCCGCGGTGTCGATCACGATCGAGTCGCCGTCGAAGACCAGCTCGTCCTGGCCGCCGACCAGGTTGACGTAGGCGAGGGCCGCACCGGCCTCGGCGGCGCGGTGCAGGCACAACTCGACTCGCTCGATGCCCTTGCCGCGCTCGTACGGCGAGGCGTTGGGCACGACGAGCAGCGCGGCGCCGGCCTGCCTGGCGACCGCGACCGGCCCGCCGTCCTGCCAGAGGTCCTCGCACACGGCGACGGCGATGTCGACGAACTCGCCCGAGCCCGAGCCCGAGCCCGACCCCGAGCCCGAGCCCGACCCCGAGCCGGTGTCGAGGCGCACCACCGGCAGCACGTCGCCGGGCACGAAGTATCTGAACTCGTCGAAAACCCCGTAGTTGGGCAGGTGATGCTTGGCCGACTTGACCGCGACCGCGCCGTCGTACAGCACCGCGGCGGCGTCTAGCGGCGCGCCTGACGGCAGCCCGACCCTCGGCCGCAGCCCGGCTTTCCGGTCCAGGTACCCGACCACGACCGCGATGCCGCCAAGCCCGGCATCGGCTAGCCGGACGGCAGTTCGGTCCAGGGCGCCGATCGAGGAGTCCACGAACGACGCACGCAGCGCCAGGTCCTCGACCGGATAGCCGGTCAGCATCATCTCGGGGAACACGACGACCCTGGCGCCGGCCGTCGCTGCCATGGCCGTCCAGTCGATGACGGCGGCGCTGTTGGCCGCCAGGTCACCGACGGTGGAATTGACCTGAGCTAGCGCGATCCGAATCTGTGGCACCACAACAGCCTAGAGCCTGCTAGAACGGGCAACTGGCGGGGCGCGTTACACCGATGCAACGTTGACCGGGCAGACTGACGGCGTGGACAGGCAGGAAGAATATGTACTGCACACCCTCGAGGACCGGGACATCCGGTTCGTCCGGCTGTGGTTTACCGACGTGCTCGGGCAACTCAAGTCGGTCGCGGTAGCGCCAGCGGAGCTTGAAGGGGCGTTCGCCGAAGGGATCGGCTTCGACGGGTCAGCGGTCGAGGGGTTCTCGCGGGTCTACGAGGCCGACATGATCGCCAAGCCGGATCCCTCGACGTTCCAGCTCATGCCGCTGCCCGACGGCTCGGCCGGGGTCGGCCGGATGTTCTGCGACATCTTGCTGCCGGACGGCTCGCCGTCGCACGCGGACCCGAGGTATGTGCTCAAGCGCGCGCTGGCCAAGGCGAGCAGCCTGGGCTTCACCTTCTACACCCACCCGGAGATCGAGTTCTTCCTGCTGCGCGAGCGGCCCGAGCCAGGGGCCAAGCCGGAGCCGATCGATCAGGGCGGGTACTTCGACCACACGCCGCACGGCATCGCGCGCGACTTTCGGAAGTCGGCGATCACGATGCTGGAGCGGATGGGGATCTCGGTGGAGTTCAGCCATCACGAGGGGGCACCTGGGCAGCAGGAGATCGACCTGCGCTACGCGGACGCGCTCAGCACCGCCGACAACGTGATGTCCTTCCGCCTGGCGATGAAGGAGGTAGCGCTCGATCAGGGCGTCTACGCGACATTCATGCCGAAGCCGTTCACCGAGTACCCAGGCTCCGGTATGCATACGCATATGTCGCTGTTCGAAGGCGACCGCAACGTGTTCCACGACCCGGGTGGCGAGTTCCAGCTATCCAAGGTCGGCCGTGCGTTCATCGCCGGCCTGCTCACCCACGCGGCCGAGATCACCGCGGTGTGCAACCAGTGGGTGAACTCCTATAAACGGCTGTGGGGCGGTGCCGAGCGCATCGCCGGCGCGGGCGGCGAAGCGCCCGCCTACATCTGCTGGGGGCACAACAACAGGTCGGCCTTGGTCCGGGTGCCGATGTACAAGCCGAAGAAGGGCAACGCGACCAGGATCGAGTTCCGCTCGCTCGACTCGGCGTGCAACCCCTACCTGGCCTTCGCCGTGATCTTGGCAGCCGGGCTCAAAGGCATCGAGGAAGACTACGAACTCGCCCCTGGGTCCGAAGACGACGTGTGGGCGCTCACCGCCGCCGAGCGCCGCGCCCTCGGCATCGCGCCGCTGCCGCAGAGCCTTGCCGACGCCTGCCAAGTCATGCAGTCAAGCGAACTGGTTGCCGAGACGCTCGGCGAGCACGTGTTTGACTTCTTCTTGCGGAACAAGCGCGAGGAATGGCAGGAGTACCGCCGTCAGGTAACCGAGTTCGAGCTGGACAGGTACCTGTCCTTGCTTTAACAATGGCTAGCTGACTTTAAAACCAGATAGCCGAAAGAACCGTTGGCGCCGGTCGTGCGTCCAAGGTCCATGAGCAGAAACCTGATTCGCAGGTCGCTGGCAGTTGCCGGAGTAGCGGCGCTGGCGCTAGGGGTCGCGGCGGACGTGGCCGCAGTGGCCGCGCAGTCGGCTGGCGGGCATCTCGATCTCGCTCCGTTCGCCACCCGGGCTGAGTCGATCAAGCTGGCCAAGCGGCTGCTGGCTAAAGCCGTACTGCCGCCGGGAACCCGCCGTTTCCTCGGCCGGAAGCTGCCCGCGGTGCTGCATGCCCCGCCGCAGGAGACTTCGCTGATCCCGACGATAGACGTCCACCGGGTGTTCAGCGAGCCGTTGTCGATGCAGCGCACCGCCGATTTCCTCGCCCACCATCACCCGGCCGGGTGGATTTATGAGGGCTCCGGCTCGTCCGGCGACGAGTACTCCACTACCGAGGAAGACGTCAGCTACGCGCCCAGGCACCTGCGGGCCGCCTTCCGCGAAATCGACATGCTCGTCGAGGTCGCGGAAGCTCGGAACGGTCGCGCGCTGGCCCGCGTCGACATCCAGGTGGTCTGGAGTCAGCGTAAGCCGGAGGCCGACTACCTGGTCGCGCGGCAGGTCCGGGCCGTGCGGATCGAGGCGTGGAGTTACGGCCCGAACGCGGGTCACCGGAAGCGCACGTTCCGGCAGCGGGCGATCATCGACAAGCTGTCCAGGGTGCTCAACCCGCTGCCGATAGCTCCCAGCAGCCCGTATAGCTGCCACGGGTATGCCGGTCCGACCGTTCAGCTCACCTTCGAGCCGGTCAAGGGCAGGCCGGTCACCGTCGTGACGGCGATTGCCTGCCCGTCCGGATACGCCATCTCAATTGGCAGGCACAGCGAGCCAGCTTTGGTTGACAATGGCAAAATAGAGAAAATCGCTGACAAGCTTCTGCGCGGCTCCCACCAGCCGAACCGATAGCCGCGAGTCCGCTAGCCGACTTGCCTGGGGAATGGCAACGCCGGCCCGCCGTTGCTGCAGCTGCCCCTGACAGCACGCGCGGGCCGGCGTTGTGGTGCGAGCGATCTCGGATTTGTGACCAGACGGGCCTAGACTGCGAGAATAACCGCTGCGTGACGGCAGGAGCCTGCTATGGCTGACGCTGAGATCATCGGCCCGCTGGAGACGTCGGCGGCGCGGCAGGAGAAGGTCAAACTGCGCAAGGTGCTCGGCCGGTTCGACTTGGTACTGTTCACCGCCTGCGCGATTCTCGGCTATGACACCGTCGCCGCAACGGCACAGGCGGGCGCCCAGGCCATTACCTGGCTGGCGATCTCGCTGATCATCTTCCTTATCCCATACGGGATGCTGATGGCTGAGCTTGGCGCGGCGTTTCCGTCGAGGGCGGGCCGTACGAATGGGCGCGAATGGCATTCGGGCGCGCGGCCGGCGCGGTCACCGCGATCCTGTACTGGCTGTCCAACCCGATCTGGATCGGCGGCACCCTGGCAGCATCCACGATCGCCGCGCTCAACGGGCTGATCCTCAGCAAGCCGCTGAGCACAGGCATGGAGGTCGCGGTCGGCCTGGGGTTCGTCTGGGTTACCGTGGCGATCGCGATCGTCGCGTTCCGGTATGGCAAATGGGGACCGAACATCGGCACGTTCGTCAAGATCGCCGTCGTCATCATCTTTACCGTGCTGTTCGTCGCGTTCCTGGTCAAGCACGGGCACCCGGCCGGCGGCTCGACCGCAGCTGACCTCAAGCCGTCACTGAACGGGTTCTTGGTGGTTGTCGGCCTGCTGGTGTTCCTCTGGGTTGGCTTCGAGCTCTCCAACGGCGCGGCCGAGGAGATGCGAAGTCCGCAGCGCGACGTGCCCAAGATGATCTTCGGTTCGGGCGTGATCTGCGCACTGGTCTACGGCCTGCTGATCGTCGGGATCATCCTGGTGGTGCCCAAGACCGGCCTGCAGAGCGTCAGCGGCTTCGTCGACGCTTACCACGCGGTGGCGTCGAGTTTCCACGTGCACTCACTCGACGTGATCTTCGGAGTGCTGCTGATCGTGACGCTGGTCAGTAGCGGCGCTGTCTGGCTTGAGGGTGCCGACCGGACCCAGGCCATCGCCTCGCTGGATGGGGCGGGGCCTCGGTGGATGGGCCGGTTCACCAGTTTCGGCACTCCGATCGCGGTCAACTTGATGTCGGGCGTGGTCGGGTCGATTTTTGTGCTCGTCGTCTTCCTTATCACCAAGGGTAACCTGGGGAATTTTTTCTCCATCATGCTTTCATTGGCCGTTTCCACGACGGCCGTGAGCTATTTCTTCATACTTCCGGCGCTGCTTCGGTTGCGCACGCTCTACCCGGCGGCGCACCGGCCTTACCGGGTGCCTGGCGGCAGGGCCGGGGCCTGGATCGCGACGGTCATCACCGAGGCGTTCGTGGTCGTGACGGCCGTGACCTTGCTGTGGCCTGGGGCGATCAACTCGCTGTTCGGCGAGACCTATTCGGTGCAGGCAAGCTGGGGAGTGACGAGGTTGTTCTTCGAGTCGGTCACGCTCGGCGCGTTCATCGTGCTCGTGCTGATCGGACTGGCGTTCTGGGGGATCGGCGAGCGGGCCAGGCGGCGCGGCCTGCTCGGACCTGACATGGCCGGCGACGTCGCGCCGGAAGTCTAATAGCGTTGGCCCGATGACGTCGGTCGGCTAACGTCGGGTCCGTGCTGGAATGGGCAAAGATACTCAACGAGAACGCGTCCGCCTACGCCAGGGTAGCCATCGACAACATCGGCAGGGAGTTCCCGTCGGGGATCTACCACACGATGACCGAGCCGGGCGACTTCCCAACTCGGCCGTCCGCTCTGACGCCGGTGTTCTACGGCAGCTATGACTGGCATTCCTGCGTCGAGATGCACTGGCTGCTGGTCAAGTTGCTGCGCACGGTGCCCGCGTTCGGATCGGCCGCCGAGGCAAGAGCCGTGCTCGACCGGCAGTTCGCGCCGGACGCGCTGGCCTTCGAGGCTGCGTTCATCTCCGGACCCGACGGCCGAGCGCAACGGCCGTACGGCTGGGGCTGGGCCCTGACGCTTGTGCATGACGTCGCTGCTCTCGCCGCCGTCGGCGACGCCCAGGCCGAACGCTGGTCAGCCGCGCTGGTGCCGTTTGCCGACGCGATCACCGACTGCTTCCTGGCCTGGCTGCCCAAGGCAACCTATCCGGTGCGGTACGGGGCACACCAGAACAGCGCGTTTGGCCTGGGGCGGGCGCTGCCGTACGCGCTCGACCGGGCCGCCGCGAGGGACAGCAGGCTCGCGGAGGCGATCACCGAAGCCGCGCAACGATGGTTCGGCGCCGATGAGGCGTACCCAGCGGCCTGGGAGCCGTCCGGCTCGGACTTCCTGTCGCCGGCGCTGACTGAGGCCGAGTTGATGGCGGTGCTGCTGCCGGCTGACCGCTTCGCGGCGTGGCTCGCCGGCTTTCTGCCCGGCATCGCCGACCGGGAGCCGACGACGATCTTCACCCCGGCAACGGTATCTGATTCGGCCGACGGTCAGATCTCGCACCTGCACGGTCTCAACGCGAGCCGGGCCTGGTGCTGGCGCCGGATCGCCGAGAGCCTGCCACCGGGTGACCCCCGCGTCGAGCCGGCCCTCGAAGCCGCCGGCGTGCACGCCGAGGCCGCGTTGCCGCACGCGGTCGGAGACCACTACATGGTCGAGCACTGGCTAGCCGCCTACGCGGTCCTGCTCCTGGGGCCCAGCGACACGGGGCCGTGACCTGGTGATTTAGGTCAGGCTAGGGCGGAACGACGCTTCCGGGCCGCCGCGTGGTCAATTCAGCTCTTGGTGAATGCCTGACGTTGGGTGTCCGGCATCGGCTTAGCATGCCGGTGTGGCCGAGACACTCTACGAACATGCAGGCGGTGACGAAGGGTTGCACCGGCTGGAGGAGATGTTCTACGCCAAGGCTCTTGCCGACCCAGTGCTGCGGGCGCGGTTTACCGAACGGGTACCGACGCACGTGGACCACCTGACCTGGTTCACCGCGGAGTCCTTCGGCGGACCCGACCGCTTCACCCGCGAGCTCGGTTTCCAGTACATCATCGACGTGCACCGGCACCTGAAGATCACCGACGAGCAACGCGAACGGTTCGTCGCGGCCTATCTGGAGACGCTCGACGAGGCCGGACTGCCCGCGGACGCGCCGTTCCGGCTGGCGGTCAGGGAGCACGTCGAGTTCGGCGCGCACGTGGCCCAGCAGAACTCCTGGGCCGAAAGCGACGCCGATCTGCACCCGATCCGCGCGGTCCCGGCCTGGACCTGGCCCGAGGACCCGCAAGATCACTAGCCGTACCGCCACGCCAGCCCGGGCGACAGCATCGGGCCGACGTTGTTGTTGGGAGCGCTGAGGTGGTGGGGTGACGACCTCGACTTGGCGCGTCCGGCGCGGTTTTGGTTCCGTGATCATGCTCGCGGTCGTGATCGTGGAGTCTGGCCGTCGTATATCGCGGCTGCGCTTCCGTGGTAATCGCGATTCCATGATCGTGGAAGCTCGCCGTCACCTGCCCGCCGTGCGGAATCCGCGGGATGGCTGCGGGCTCGGGCAAGAGAGCGGGGGGAACGCGGACGAGGCTTGGAACGCGGGGGAGGCTTGGAACGCGGGGCTGCTAGATGGGATCGGAAGCGCGCTACGGTGCTGAGGTGACGATGCCGCGCGGGGTGACGCTGACCGGGCGGCTGGCCGCGCTCGGGTTTGCCGATACCGCGATGGCGCTGCGGCTGCTGCTCGACGACCTCGGACTCGACGTCAGTGGTGCCGACTCCGCCGTAGTGGCAGCGCTGGCGGCCGCACCCGATCCTGACCAGGCCGCGGCCGGCCTCGCGGCGATGACACCCGACGCCGAGTTGCGCGCCGCGCTCCGATCCGATGAGCAACTCCGCTCCGGGCTCACCGCCGTGCTCGGCACCAGCCCGGCGTTCGCCGATCACCTGCGCCGCTATCCGGGCGACTGGCGCCTGCTCACCAGTCAGGCCACGGCTATCCGCCCGGCCCCCGACGAACTCGGCGCCGAATTGCTCGCCGTCATCGACCCGGCGGCTCGAAGGAGCCCGGCCGACGCGCTTCGCCTCGGCTATCGGCGCAGGTTGCTGATGCTGGCGGCCAGGGACCTGACCGGGGTGGCTCCGCTCGACGAGGTCACCGCCGAGCTAGCTGACCTAGCCGCCGCCGCGATCAGGGCGGCGCTGGCTATCGCCCACACGCAGCTTCCGCCGGACGCGCCGCCATGCCGACTCGCGGTGATCGCGATGGGAAAGTGCGGCGCCCGCGAACTTAACTACGCCAGCGACGTCGACGTGATCTTCGTAGCCGAGCCCGCGCCGTTGGCCGAGCCCGCGCCGTTGGCCGGGCCCGCGCCCGCACCCGCACCCGCACCCGCCAGCGAACCCGACGAGACCGCCGCCCTGCGCACCGCCACCCAGCTTGCCAGCGCGATGATCAGGGTCTGCTCGGATGCGACGGCCGAGGGCACGTTGTTCCCGGTCGATCCGAACCTGCGCCCGGAAGGCCGGATGGGACCCCTGGTCAGGACCATCGCCAGCCACCGCGCTTACTACGAGCGGTGGGCGAAGACCTGGGAGTTCCAGGCACTGCTCAAAGCAAGGCCAATCGCCGGAGACGCCGAACTCGGTCAGCGCTACCTCACCGCCCTCGCCCCCCTGGTCTGGCAGGCCGCCGGTCGCGACGACTTCGTCGCTGACGTCCGCGCCATGCGCCGCCGGGTCATCGCGAACCTGCCTGCCAAAGACGCCAGCCGGGAGATCAAGCTCGGCCCAGGCGGGCTGCGTGATATCGAGTTCGCCGTGCAGTTGCTGCAGCTTGTGCACGGCCGGGCGGACGAGACCCTGCGCGAGTCGGCGACGCTGCCCGCGCTCGCTGCGCTCGCGGTCGGCGGCTACGTGGGCAGACAGGACGCGGCTGCTCTGGCCGAGGCGTACCGGTTCCTCCGTGCGGTCGAACACCTGCTGCAGCTACGTCAGCTTCGCCGGACGCACTCGCTGCCCACCGACAACGCGGTCCTCCGCCAGGTCGGCCGGGCGTTGCGGCCGCTCGGCTACCTGGGTCCGCGCACAGGCCGGCTGGCCTTTGATCCAGCGGAGGACCTGTCCAAGCGGTGGCGGGAGCACGCGACGGTCGCGATGCGGTTGCACGAGAAGCTGTTCTACCGGCCGCTGCTCGAAGCCGTCGCGAGATTGCCGGGCGACGTGATCAGGCTGACCTCGGCGGCGGCCGCCGACCGGCTCGAAGCGCTCGGCTATCTAGACCCGGCCGGTGCGCTGAGGCACATAGAAGCGCTGACCACCGGCGTCACGCGAAAGGCGGCCATCCAGCGCACCTTGCTGCCCGCGCTGCTCGGCTGGTTCGCTGACGCTCCCAGACCTGACGCGGGGTTGCTGGCATTCCGCCAGGTCAGCGAGGCGCTCGGCAGCTCGCCTTGGTACCTAAGGCTGCTGCGCGACGACACCAACGTCGCCTGGCGGATGGCCAGGCTGCTCGCGTTCGGCCGATACCCGACCGACCTGCTGATGCGTGCGCCCGGCGCGGTCGCCATGCTCGCCGACGACGTGCTGCTCGGTCCGCGGCAAGCGGACGGGCTGCGGGCCGAAGCCGACGCCGTCCTGCGCCGGTACGACGAGGCTGATCAGGCGGTCGCGGGCCTGCTGGGGCTGCGCCGCGGCGAGTTGTTCCGCACCGCGGCCGCTGACGTGCTCGGGCTCGCCGACCACGAGCAGGTGGCGTCAGCGCTGTCTACGGTCACCGCCGTGACGATCGCCGGCGCGCTTGAGGTCGCCTGCCGTGAAGCCGAACGATTTGGCAACGGCCCGCTGCCCGCCAGGATTTGCGTGGTCGCGATGGGCAGGTTCGGCGGCCGCGAGATGGGCTACGGCAGCGACGCCGACGTGCTGTTCGTCTACCAGCCACAGCCAGGTGCCAGCGAGGAGGCGGCGACCCGAGCCGCGCAAGCCGTCGCCGATGGGCTGCGCGGGATACTCGCCCTTCCCCGGCCCGACCCGCCGCTGCGGCTCGACGCCGACCTGCGACCCGAAGGCAAGCAAGGACCGCTGGTCAGGACGCTGGCCGCGTACCGAGGCTACTACGATCGATGGGCGGTGCCCTGGGAAGTACAGGCGCTGTTGCGGGCCGACCCAGTAGCCGGGGACGCGGACTTGCGCGCGGAATTCACGGTCATGGCTGACGAGTTCCGCTATCCGGCTGGTGGCATCGCCCAGCAGTCCGTGCGCGAAATCAAAAGAATTAAAGCCCGCATGGAAGCCGAAAGAATGCCACGTGGTCTTGACCCGGCACTTCAGGTGAAGCTCGGCCCGGGCGGACTCAGCGACACCGAGTGGGTGGCGCAGTTGCTCCAGTTGCGCCACGCCGGTGCCGTGCCGGCGCTGCGCACCACCCGAACGCTGGACGCTCTAGCTGGTGCCACCGAAGCTGGCCTGCTCGACCAGAGCGACGCGGCGGCGCTGCGCCGATCCTGGCTGCTGGCCACCCAGATCAGGAACGCGGTCATGCTCGTCACCGCCCGCGCCTCCGACATGCTGCCGACCGGGCAGCCCGACCTGGCGGCGACCGCCAGGCTGCTCGGCTACCCGGCCGATGAGTCGCAGCAGCTTGTCCAGGATTGGCGCAAAGCGGCCCGGCGGGCAAGGGCGGTGATGGAGCGCGTCTTCTACTAAAGGCCCTACCCAGGTATGAGTTGGCCTGGTCCGGCCGAGGTAGGCGAGCAGTGCCCTTGTGCGTGCATGCTGGTGAGGTGACGACAAACCGGCAGGTGCCTGGTCAGGAGCGCGCATCCTGGCCGGCTTCGATGATGGAGCGGGTGGTCGGGCTGATCGCGGCCGACTACCAGCGGCCAGTCGGTCCCGTTGTCATCGCGCTGGTGCTCGCGACCGGGGCGGTGCTTGAGTCGGGCCGGTCGGATGGGCCGCTCGCCGCTAACCTCGCGCTGACGCTCGGCCTGCTCGGCACCGCGCCGATCGCCGTGATCAGGCGCTTCCCGGTCGCGGCCATCGGCACGGTGCTGGCAGCGAACGCCGCGTTCGTGCTGTTCGGCAGGCTGTCCTGGTCGGTGGCGGCGGTCATCGGCTGGCTCAGCGCGCTGTTTGCTGGTCCGATCCTGCTACCGCGGCGCTGGGCGGCCAGGGCCGTGGCGCTGACCGAAGTCGCTGTGCTGCTCGGCGTGGCCGGGCTGAAGGGTAACGCGACGCCCTGGGACGCCACGGCGGCCGAGGCACTGGCCGTCCTCGCGGCCTGGGGTGCTGGTGAGATGGTTCGGGCCAGGCGGCAGGCGGCGGCCGACTGGGCGGCTGCGGCCGAGCAGGTCAGGTTGCTGAGCGAGCGCGAGGTCGTGGCCAAGGAGCGCGCGAGCATCGCCCGCGAACTGCACGACGTGGTCGCCCATCACGTGTCGATGATCGCCGTCCGGGCCGCGACCGCGCCTTACTCGGTACCCGACCTGCCCGAGCCTGGCCGTGCTGTGCTCGCCGAGATCGCCGAGGAGGCCAGGACCGCGCTTACCGAACTGAGGGTCGTGCTCGGGGTGCTCAGGTCACCTGGCGGCGCTACGGAAGCGACGCCGCAACCGCGGATCGCTGACCTGGAATGCCTGGTCAGGCGCATGGTCGGCGCGGGCATGGACGCGACGATGACAGTCGTCGGCCAGGTACGCCAGCTTCCGGGTTCGATCGAACTGTGCTGCTACCGGGTGGTCCAGGAGGGGCTGACCAACGCAGGCAGGCACGCGCACGGCAGCAAGGTGCACGTCGAGCTCGCCTACACCCCCGAAGCCGTGACGGTCACCGTCAAGAACTCGCCTGGAAGGGCCCCGGGGGGTCATCCCCCCGAGCAGTCGGTGCCCATAGGCGCCCCGACAATTGGGGGGCTCCGGGGGGTGTCCCCCCGGGCCAGCACAGCGCCTCGACAGCGGGGGGTTCCGGGGGGGCGTCCCCCCGGGCAAGAGAGCTTCGGCTTGACTGGCCTGCGCGAACGAGTAGCCATGTTGCGCGGCGAGCTTGCGGCCGGCCCGGACGACTCCGGTGGGTTCGTGGTGCGCGCGGTACTGCCAGTGGAAGGCGACTCGTGACTGTTCAGGATGAGCTCACCGTGCTGATCGCCGATGACCAGGCGGTCGTAAGGATCGGCTTTACCGCGATGCTCGATGCCCAGCCCGACATGACAGTGGTCGGCGCGGCGCACGACGGGCGTGAGGCCGTCAGCCTAGCCCGGCAGCTTGCGCCGGACGTGGTGCTGATGGACATCAGGATGCCGGTACTCGACGGTATCGGTGCCACCCGCCAGCTCAAGGCGATGGACCCAGCGCCGCACGTGCTCGTCCTCACCACGTTCGACCTAGATGACTACGTCTACGACGCGCTGCGTGCCGGAGCAAGCGGTTTCTTGTTGAAGGATGCGACGCCCGAGCAGATCATCGGGGCGGTGCGAGTGGTTGGATCGGGCGACGCGCTACTCGCGCCGTCGGTCACCCGCAGGCTCATCGCGGAGTTCGCCGGCCGGGCTAAGCTGGTCGCTCCGCCCGAGCTTGACCGGCTGACGTCCCGGGAGCGCGAGGTGCTGCTGCTCGTGGCGGCGGGCCTGACTAACGCGGAAATCGCCGGACGGCTTTATCTCGCCGAGCAGACGGTGAAATCCCATGTCAGCTCCGTGCTGTCCAAGCTCGGCCTGCGTGATCGGGTGCAGGCGGTGATACTGGCGTACGAATCGGGCCTCGTCGTCGCTGGCGAAGCCGGGGACTATACCTGAGCGGACTGGCAGGCAGGCTCGCCGGCGGCACAACGCCGAGCCGGCCTGTAACCCACTAGTCATCAAGCGCACCCAAAGATCCTCACATGACCTTGGTGATGTGCGCGGAAACGTCCTCCTCCTCAAGGGCATCAAGCCGTCGTTTGATCGAGTTCAGGACTTCCACTTCCTCTTCGGACAAGGAAGCGAATACTTCCCGCTGGGCTTCAGACAGCGAGTCGACAGGGTTACCTGCCGACCGCAGCGCTGCCAGCGCGTCGAATGGCATGAGTGGTCTCCTTCGTTAGGGTCGCGTCAGCCGCCTGGGGCGACCGTGTTCCCGAGTGCGGGGGTGGGATTTGACTCAGGTCATCCACGTTGACGAGTGGGCTAATAGTCCGATTTCCCGCGGCTCGATCGCACAACCAACGCCTCAGGAGATTGTCGCGACGGTCTGTCGTTAATGTCCTATAGCGAGCTTTCGTCCTTGTCAACGGTGGCGACCGGGGCGCTGCGTGACAAAAACGTGACAGGATTGACGCTGATCGGCAATATTTGGGCTGGTCCGGCGATCTGTTCGTGCTTCGATCTCAGCATCGCCGTGACAGCATCCGTCACCGGCGCTTCTCGCACCATGGCTTCCAGCCACAGCCAGTCACCGGCGAGGTTGATCTCAAGGAAGACGGGGAGTCCGTCGACGATCAGGAAGTCGAGCGCGCCGTAGTCGATCGACAGGGCTGTCGCCACCGCAGTGGTCGCGCCGACGACAGCCGCTGATGGTTCGATCCGCTGGGCCCGCACCTGTTCGGGGTGCAGCCAGGGGTCAGCTGGACCGGACTTGGTGATCGCGAACGCCGCCGCGATCTGGCCCTGCACGTAATAGACGCGGACTTCAGCCTCGTGGTCAATGTATTCCTGCAGCACGACCGGCGGGCCGACCGGGACACGCCTGATCTCGGCCCGCTCGACGATTTCAGGAAATATGCCGTGCAGCAACCCGGGCCTGGCCTCAACGAAGTGGTTGTGCAGCGCCTTGATGACCAGCCTGGGGGCAGGGATCAGCGCAGCCGCCTTGGCGGGATCCGTGGTCACGACGGTGGCCGGTACGGTAACCCCGCGATCGCTGGCGATCGCAAGCTGAGCGAGCAGGCCGGGATCCCGGCTCATGATCGTTGCGGTCGATAGCACGTCGAGTTGATCGGCCAGCGCCCGCCACGAGTCGGCGGCAAAGGCGCGCCGCAGCAGGCTGCGGGCCGCCGGGACCGTCCGGGCCGAGAAGTGCCTGAGCCAGGTCACGGTCGGGCTGATCCACTGCCCGTCGACGCGGACCAGCCTCCGACGCGGATCGGCGATCAGGCCGGTCACGACGGCGGTCTCGGCATCGAACCTGACCACGGGGATGCCGGCCGTATCGAGCCGTCGGCTAACCAGGTTTAGGTCTGCGTCGCCCGCCCGGCTGAGGAGCAGTACAGCGGGCTTGGGATCGCCGGTTCGCACCCGGTTGGCAGCCGGTCCGTCGCGCCCGACCCGCAAGTTGAGCACATGGCCGCCGCCAGCTAGCTGCCAGCTAAACGGTGCTGTCAGCGCGGCCTGCCGATCGCGCCAGTCCCGGTGTTCTGCGTCGCCAGCAGGTCATCGGCCGTGGCCAGCAGCCGACTGACCGTCGAAGCCACAGGCTCGGTGGCGGTGGGGAGCCGTTCGGTGATCCGCCGCAGTGCACCTAGGTCGCCGCCGGTGCCGTCGGCGGCCGGCCCCGCATCCCCGGTCAGCGAGCGCAGCCTGACAACTAGTTCGAGACCGAGGGCGACCTCGGTAGCCAGCATCCCGATGAGATCCACGTCGGAGAGGTCGCCGCGCGGCCGGGTGCCACGATCGAGCACTTCGAGCACGCCGATGCAGTCGCCGTTGCTGATCAACGGGGCCGCCATGATACTGCTCGGCACGTAGCCAGTCGACTCGGCCGCGTCACGGGCGAACTGCGGGTGCTGCGTGACGTCGTCAACAAGCAGGGACTGTCCGCTTGTCACCACCCACCCGGCGAGACCGGTGTCGCCAGGGAATCTGGTGCCGACAAGCTCGTCCTCGCCCTCGCCGGCGACGGCCTCGAAGACCAGGTCACCGGTCTGCTCGTCGTACAGGAACACCGAGGCTGCCGCGGCGCCGAACACGCTTCTGGCGACCTCAACGATCGACTGCAGCAGGATGCGCTCGGTGATGTCGGCGTGGCCGTCGGCCGAGCCAGGCACTGGGGAATTACTTGCCGGCATGTCCGCCTTCCCGAGATTGGAAAACATTGCTAGCTGCCAGGTACAGCACAGTTTTCAGCTGAAAGGGCGTCAGCATCGGGTGCTTGCTGAGAATACGCGCGCAGATCCCGGTGATGTGCGGTGTCGCGAAGCTGTTGCCAGTGCTGCGGATGCTGGCGCCGCCCGGCCAGGCAACCTCCACGCCCATGCCGCGAGCGAAGAAGTCGACGGGCGGGGATGGGTTGTAGTAGTAGACCGACGGGTCGCCCTCGTCATGGCTGGCCACCGAGATGACGGAGGCAAATGGCCACGGAAAGCTGCGGACCGGCATGTTGTGCGCGGACGCTACGATCACGCAGCGGCGAAAATACGCACGGTCAGCGAGTTCGTGCAAAGCAAGGCAGAATTGCGGCTTGCCGGTGGACAGGCTCATGTTGATCACGTCGAAGCCTTCGTCGATCGCCCACCGCAGGCCGGCGAGGAGCCCGGCACCGGTCCCGTGCTTGCCGTTCGTGAGCACGCGCACCGACGTCAGCGCGGCGCCCGGCGCGATGGAACTGATCAAGCCCGCGCACGCGGTGCCGTGACCGGCGGCGTCCACAGGCTCGATGTCGGCGATCGTGAAGTCATCGTCCTCGTCGGGCACGATGCCAACCGAGCGCTCGAGCCGCGTGATCTTCGGGTGCGAGCCGTCGACGCCGCTGTCCAGCACGGCTACCCTGACGCCAGTGCCGTCCGAGCCTTCCCACGCCCAGTCAGGCGTGACCTCGCTGACGAGGCTGACGTCGAACTTCTCCTCGCGAAGAGTCGCGGTCGGCGCCCCCCAGGCGGGAATGCCGCGATAGTGATGTCGCGGTGGCCGACGCCATGGCGGTTGCTCAGGATCCCCAGTGCTGGCCCGGGAGGACGACCCCCCCAAACCCCCCCGAGTCGGAAACGGGGGGACCTCGGACTTCGAGGTCAATTCCTGGTCCGATCCGGCGCCTGCCGGTCACTGAGAGCTGCCAGCAGCCGCTCGGCGCGCACCGTGAGCCTGCTCGCGCCCTTGGCCAGGTACCGGTCAAGCGCGATCGCCGCGGCTTGTGCGGCATCGGCCTGCCGCCCGGCCTGGGCGGCGACGGTCGCGAGGTCGGCGTAGCAGTTGCCTTGCAGGCACAGGTCGTCGATCTGGTCGCTCAGCCTGGCGGCGCTGTCCGCGAGGTCGACCACCTGGGCCGCCCGGCCCGACGCCGCTGAGATTCGCGCACTCAGCGCGTCGACGACCACGCGGGTGCGCAGGTCTATCGGCTGGGTGCTGCTGGTCAGCCGGGCGAGGGCGATTCCGGCTTCGTGTACTTTGCCTTGCTCGAATAGTTCGCGGGCGGCGAGGGCTTCGTAGGCGGCGGCGTCGCGGGGTTTGCCCATTTCGAGCAGGAGTCCCTGGCTGCGGCGGTAGGTCATCTCGGCGGTTTTGTGCTCGCCGGCGAGTGAGTCGACCAGGCCGGTGACCTGGAGGATGACGGCGTCGGCGACATCAAGGTGCAGGTCGCTGGAATGCGCCCTGGCCGCGGCCAGGGCCGCCCTGGCACCGTTCAGGTCACCGCCCAGGGCGGCCAGGCGGGCCTGGGTGAACAGCACGGTCACGAGCACCGCGCGGTTGGTGGCGAACCGTTCCGACATTTCCGCGCACAGCTTGAGGCCGTCGGTGACCGGGGTCGGCGAATACTGGGCGAGCTCGCAGATCGCGCCGAGCATCTTGTCTTCTTCGTAGCTGTCGCCGGCGGCCCTGGCCCGGTTCAGCGCCAGCCGGAACTCGGCCTCGGCCTTGGCGAACCGCTCGGCGTCCACGTGCAGGTAACCGGCGAGCTGGTGGAGCCGGCACATGGTGCGGTCATCGCGGTCACGGCCGCGCAGCCCGGCCGCGTACTGGTCGGCGCGGGCGGTGATTTCCTCGTGCCCGGCCAGGCCCGCCCGCAGCTCGACCGTGCTCCGGGCGATCGCGCACACCAGCGCGCCGGGGTGCCGGCCAGCGTCCGGGCCCAGGTCCAGCGCGGCCAGCGCGAGGTCCTGATCCGAGAGCCGGTACCAGCAATCGGAGATGTACAGCATCAGCGGGACCTGCCGCCGGTCACCCGCCGGCAGCAGCCCCCGGGCCCGTTCCAGCAACGCCGCCGCGCCCGGCAGGTCGGTCCGGTGCAGCGCCTTCATGCCCTCGCCGATCAGGATGTCCGCGGCATCGGAGGCCAGGTCAGGCAGCCCGGTCTCACCAGGCCGCAGATCACGGGCCAGCAAGTCCGCCGCCTCCACGTGATAGGCCAGCGCGACCGGGTCATCTGGCGACCAGCCAGCGCTCTCCCCGTCGGCCAGCTGTGCCAGCCGGCCGGCCAGCAGCAGGTGCAGCTGCTCCCGCCGGGACTTCGGCACCAGGTGGTAGGCCGTGTCCCGCATCAGGGCCTGCCCGAACCTGAACTCATCGGTGCTGACCCGGCTCAGCAGCCGCCGCCGGACCAGCCGCCCGGCAACCTCCTGCGCCACCGAGTCGCCCACATCCTGCGCCGCCATCATCGCCCGCAGCGCCGCCCAGGAGAAATCCCGCCCGATCACCGACGCGATCTCCAGCAACTGCCGCTCATCAGCCGGGAGCTGGTCAAGCCGGGCGGTCAGCACCGCCGAGATCGTCGGCGGCAGCTTCACCGCCGCCGCGGTCTCGGCGAACACATCCAGCATCAGCTCGGCGAACAGCGGGTTGCCCTCGCACTCCCGCGCGACCTGCTCGCAGATCACCTCCTGCTGGTGGGCGTACACCTCCTCACCCATCGCGATCTCGGTCACCAGCTCAGCGCTCTGCTCATAACTCAGCGGGCTGACCTCCAGCGCCACCGCGCACGGCTTGCCGCCGCCCCACGACGGCCTGGCCTCCAGCAGATCCATCCGCGACACGCAGATCACCAGCACCGGCACATCAGTCAGCCAGCTCACCACGTCATCGATCAGGTCCAGCAACGTGGACTCAGCCCAGTGCAAGTCCTCCCACACCATGATCACCGGCCCGGCCCGGCCCAGCAGTCCCAGCAAGTACCGCACCGCCCACGAGATATCGCCGGTGCCCGCCAGCTCAGCCGACGCCGCCGGATCGCCCGCCACGATCCCCGACAAGCACGCCGCCGCCCGGGCTGCCTCACCGCCCGCAGCCTCCATCCCCGCCGCCTGCCCAGCCCAGCCGCCAGGCCAGCCACGCAGCATGTCCGCCAGCGGCTTATAAGTGACACCACGCCCGTAAGCCGAGCAGCGCCCGGACAGCACCGCCACCTCGCCCGGCTCGAAGCTCTCAACGAAGTCCCTGACCAGCCTGGACTTCCCGATCCCCGGCACCCCAAGTACGGTCAGCAGGCACACCTGATTTTTCTTCGTCACCCGCCGGTAGGCCGAGCGCAGCTCGTCAAGTTCGTCTTCACGGCCGATCAACGGCGCGGGCGGCGGCGTCATCACCGCGTCGTCCGGCAGTTCGATGCCGGTGACCAGCCAGGCCGGCACGGGCTGGGCTTTGCCTTTGAGTTCGAGCAGCGGCATCGGGTCCAGGCCGATCGCAGCCCTGACCATGCTCGCGCTGGCGGAGTCGATGAGGATCTGGCCAGACTGGGCTGCAGTCTGCAGCCTGGACGCCGTGTTCACCGGGTCGCCGATGACGCGGAAATCTCCGTTCGGCTCGGTGATCGCGATGACCTCACCCGAGCAGATGCCGCACCTGACCTCAAGCGTCACATTGTGCGAGGCGGTGAGGCCGGTGTTTAGCTCGCTGACTTCCGCGACCGCCTCCAGGGCAGCGCGCACGGCGCGAAGCGCGTCGTCCTCATGACTGACGGTGGCGCCGAATACGGCCATCACCGCGTCCCCTATGAACTTCTCCACCTCTCCGCCGTGGGCGGAGATGGCCGACGACGCGGCATCGAAATACCGGTCAATGATCTGGCGCCATGACTCGGGGTCCAGCATTTCGGCCAGGGCGGTCGATCCAACCAGGTCCATGAACAAGATCGCGACGTTTTTCCTGGCTTCCCTCGTCGTGCTCGGAGCGCTAATCGACGAGCCGCACATGGGGCAGAATCGAGCTTTATCATCAGTCAGCGCGTGGCAAGCCGGACACATCATTTGCCGCCGCCCAACCGGTGCATTGAGCAAGCCTCCCCAGTGGCCATGGCCCAATCCAGGTTCGTGACTACTCGACGCAGGTCAAGCGCGCCCAGCAAGCTCGACCATACCGACATTGTCACGCTACTTAACCATTCATACTATGCGACATCGTCGCGAGTTGCTGAGATCCGGCGCGGCTGTTTTTAGGTTGCTGATCGTGGCTGATCTGATCGCAATCGCCTCCGGGGGCTTGGTCTGACGCTTTCCGACCGGTACCGCTCGGGGACAGTGACCGGTCGGAGGATGCCGCGGCGCCGAACCTCGGCGGAGGCACGGTCGTGGTGGAATCCTATCCGCCGACGACCTGCTGCTCGGCGCCTCGCCGAGCAGCAGGCCCGATGAGGTCAGAACGCGCCGATGCCGTTGGGGGTGCCTAGCCCGGTTGGCGCGTCATAGCCCTTCTTCGCGACGCACAGATAATCGTTTCCGCAGGCGAGCTTCGGCCCCACGAACAAGGAGTTGTTCCCGTGGGTGACATCGAAGAGCGCGCTGCGATCGGTGTAGGCGAAGCCGAGCGGAAGCGTCGATGCGTTGCCGGCCAGGCCGTAGATCCCCGCGATCAGCGGCGCCGACGCGCTGGTTCCCTCGACCGTGACCCAACCGCCGTAATCGGAGTTGAAGATCGGGATGTTCGTCGCCACTGCGGAGACGTCGGCGACGGTGCGCCCTGGGCAGTGCGGGTCGTGCTGCCAGGCTGGCTTGCTGACATAAGCTGAGCACCCGCTGCCGCCCGCGCCGTTGAACGGGTCAAGCCAGGCGCGATCCCACCAGCCGCGCTTATTGTGCGCGCGGGCGAGTCGGGTGCCACCGGCCGAGGTGACCGTGGTGAGATCGGCCGGGAAGTTCGCGGCTGTGTAGCCCAAGTCCCCAGAGGCGACGACGATCGTGTGGCCGCGGTGGTGGTACGCCTTGGAGAACGCCAGCGCGAAGCCGTTCTCCCGGCTGCCGTAGCTGTTGCTGATCACTTGGGCGCCGAGGCTGGCGGCGGCGTCCTCGGTGCGAGCCAGGTTGTTGAAGCTCGGGTTGATTCCCTCGACTACAAGGATCTTGCAGTGCGGGCAGGCGACCGAGATCATCGACACGTCCAGCGTGGCCTCCAGGTCCCAGCCGGTACCCACCCCCGATGGCGGCAGCGGCGAGGCCTTGCCGTGCTCGTTGACCTTGCGGAAGCAGGCGTTCGCCACGGTGCACGGCGGCAGCCCGAAAAAGCTGCGGTAGTGGGCCAGGTACTGGGCGAGCTTCGGGGTGTCGAAAGCGATCGAGACCGCGACGCTCTGATGGGAGTTCCGGTTGAACGGCAGCCGGTAGGCCGCCTCGATCTCCTTAGGGGTCAGGCCCATCGGCCGGGACGCCATCCCCGCCAGGCCGGCCGCCATCGCGTGGTTCACGCTGGTCTGCGGCCGGAACAAGGTGAAGCAGCGCGCGTAACCAGGGCGGGCAGCCGGGCAGGCGGGCCGCATGCTCGGGGCTGGCTTGGCTGGACTGGCTGGCTTGGCTGGGCTGGCTGGGGCGCTCGCGGTCGCGGCAGTGGCGGTGACCGCGAGCAGCGCTGGCAGGGTCAGGGTCACTCCGGCGAGCGCGAGAGCGGCGCGGCGAACTACAGGGATGCTCATCTCGTTCCTTCCTTATCCGCTGAGGCTCTCGCTTAGGGGCCGACGCTGTAGGCGTTGGCGATGGTCTCGGAGATCGAGTTGGCGGCCGCGTCGGTCGCGGTGAACATGAGCGTCACGCCCACGCCTGCCGGAGGGCTGAACGACATCTGGTACTGACCCGCGCCAAGCCGGCTGAGCGTCACCGGATGCCAGAACTGGCCACCGTCGTAGGAGACCTGGGCGCTCACGCGGTCGATCGCCGAGGACGCTGCTAGCCGGATGTGACCAACGGTGACGTCGATATGCTGCGGGCCAGCCGGCGCGACGCCGTTCAGGCCCAGGTTGCCTACCTGGTAGTTCAGCGTGAGCATGGGCTGAACGGCGCAGTGACTGGTAGTGCCGAAGCCGGAGGTGAGGCACAACCACGACGGCGGGACCACCGCGTGTGGCTGTTCGCTGGTGTGCATCGTCCAGGTGGTGCTGCTCGCGGGCGACAGCACAGACAGCGGATTCAGTTGCTGCGCGTGCAAGGCGAACCGGATGACTGAGGGCTGCGAGCTGACCTTCACCTGAACCGTCCCCTCGAATCCGCCGCCAGCGATCTGGTGGCCGTTCTGCCGGACGCTGAACCCGCTAGTCCAGCCGGCGCCCCCGACATGGCCGACCTGGTTGTCGCTGAACGGCATTGGGGAGAGCCAGAGGACGTCGCCGATGCGGTATGCGGACGGTGTCTGGCTGAAGATGTCCGCCAGGCTGCTGGTCAGCAGTTGCGCGGTCGGCTGCGGGTGCAGCGGATACTGATTCCAGTTCTCGGTGAGGTGCTGGCCGGCCAGCACCGTGCGGATGGCTTCTCCCTGCGCGGCACCGTTGTCGGCGAAGAACCCGCTTTGCCACAGGAGCGACTTGCCGCCGGTCAGGTACTGGGTCTGCAGCCCGGGCATCGGTATCTCGGGAGTGAGGGCGCCGATGCCGAGCGAGCCGAGTTGCTGCTGGAAGGCGCCGACGGTGATCCAGCTGCCGAACGTCGGCGAGCTGTTGTAATACCGTTCGCTCACCGTCGCGAGGCTGCTGGGCGCCACGACGAAATGCTGCGCGGGGATCGTGCCGAGCGGTCCCGCGAAGTCAAGGTTGTAGGCGTACGGCGGACTGGCCTTCGCCGGTGAAACAAGCTGCGCCGATGTGAACGACTGAATGGTGCCGACCGTTGGCTTGGCGGTCGTCGGGCTGACGTAGACCGGGCCAATCGACGATGTATCCACGCTGGCGGTCAGGTGGTTCGGGCTGGTCCGCACCACGGTCCAGGTATCGAACAGGCCGGTCGATGCCCTCGGCGTCGTGACGGAGATCAGGCTGCTGGCTTTCTTCGCCGACAGGCTGATCTTGCTGTCGTTCTTGCCGCTGTTCTTGACCGTGAATTGCGGCACCACGACAAGTCGCTGCGACAGACCGTTGTGCTTGAGCACGGTCACAAAGTCCGTAATCGCCCAGTAATGACCGGCTGGGACACTGTATTTGGCGGTGCCATGGAAGAAAATATTGGCGGTTTCGCTGGGATCACCGAAGATCGGAGGGTTGTCCGCATTGATGACGAGAACGATGTCGCCGCTGTCAGGGTTTCCGAACTCGTTGGTGGCGGCTACCGTCAGCGTGCGCAGGGGGAATTGCGGCCGGACCGGGACCGGCAGCGCTGCCCGCGCGCCGGCCAGCGCTATCCGCACGCCGGAGAGCAACCGCGAACTCCCGTAGCGTGCGGTCGCGTGGTCGGCGCTGAACTGCCGGAACAGCGCGGCGCCGAAGACCTTGGCCGATGCGGCGGTCAGATATCCGGCCACGGCTCGGCCGGATCGCCTCGCGACCTTGATGCCGGGAAGGGCGCGGGTGGCGCCGGCGAAGGTCAGCCGTACCGGCAGCCTGCCCGCCGACTCGGCCCGCTCGAGCAGTGCCAGGTTGAACAGGCTGGGGTCGAGCCCGTGTCCGAGGTAGGGCAGCGCGTCTACGGGGATCTGGTACGTCGCGCCGTTGACGTGCAGCGTGAGCACGGCCTGGCCGAATGGGGCGGGCGACAGCGCGGTCAGCGCGCCCCCACGGACGGGCCGAACGAACAGCCGGTCACCGTTAAGCATCAGCACCTGTTCGGAGGTGGCGCCCAGGCCGAGCCTGGTCTGCGCCGCGGGCGTGGAGGCGGCGGGGGCGGGGGAGGCCGCGGCGGTCATGGTCATGGCCGGAACTACCGCAACGGACACCACGGCCGCGGCGGCGATGGCGAGAGCAGGCCGACCTGGCTTTGGCCAGCGCCTGGACAGGTGATGAAGCACGCGATCTCCTTCTAACCAGGCTGGCCTTGCGCGCAGCCAGGACGATGTGAGTCAGCCCGGCATCACGAAAGGTGTTAGCTGACGCATCTTGTCATCGAAAGAGACGTTATCGCGTGATCAAATGGTTACACCACTGCCGGGCATTAGTTCCGTCACGCAAGGTAAGTGCCGATTACTGGCGTGACATCCACTGCCGGGCGTTTGCCGCGGTGATCTTACCTTGAGCCCCGTCGGAGCTTTCGGCCTCTTCAGGCCTTTCGGTGGCTGCCCACAGGGCCGACGGCGGGGTGATGATCTGGATATCGACCCGATCCAATCTGCCCTCGAACGCGAACGGGCTCTCATACCGTCGGCTTACCGGCGAGCCGTGGTCGAGGCCGACGCTCGGCCCGACGCTGGAGAGAATGAGCATGACAAACGGGATGTCGACGCCACCGCATTCAACCCCGTCGATGACCAGGGTGGCGCGGCCAGCGGCGGCGGGCGAGCCGCGGAACCTGACGCCGACGACCGACTCGCCGACCGGAACCTCGGTATCCGACTCGGCGAGATGGTGCTCGCCGAAAAGGTTGTAGTCGAATACCAGTCGGTCGTTTTGGATAAATACGCTAAGCCCGGAGTTCTGATTGCCGCTGGCATAGAGCACGCCGCCGGCTCCGGCAGGCCTGTCGATGGTGGCGTCGAGGTCCCAGCTACGGCCGCTAATCCGCGCGCCCGCCTGCCCCGGCATCGGAGACATCGGCGGCCGGTATACGTAGTGCCTGCTGACTGGGTGCGGCGTGTAATCGGTGGAGCGCGCTCCGGCCAGACCCGCCAGGCCGCGGCTGGCCTGTGCCGCCTGCGCCTGCTCGCGCGCGCCGAACAACTCGATCGTCCGGTCGTCGAGGGGCAGCACACCGTGCTCGTGTGCCTGCTGCCACCACAGATCGATCATGGCCGCCAGCCGGTCAGGCTCGTTTTTGGCTAGGTTCGCGCACTCGGATCGGTCGACGGCGACGTGGTAAAGCTCCCAGTCGTCATCGTCGAAGGAGACGCCAGGCGAATGCCGGGTGACGGCCTTCCAGCCGTCGCTGTAGATACCGCGGTGACCCATCATCTCGAAGTACTGGACGCCCTTGCGGGACGGCTCGTCGGCACTAGCGAACGTGTAGCGCAGCGAGACGCCGGTGACCGGCATCTGCTCATATCCGCGGTACACCGACGGCGGGGTAATACCGAGCACGTCGTAGATCGTCGGCGCCAGATCGTTCACGTGGTGGAACTGGTCTCGCAGTCCGCCGCGGTCAGCCTGGGGTATCTGGCTGGGCCAGTGCACGATCAGCGGCACGTGCACTCCGCCCTCATGGGTGTTCTGCTTGTACCACTTGAACGGCGTGTTGCCCGCCTGAGCCCAGCCCCAGGGGTAGTTCGTGTGGCTGTCCGGTCCGCCGATGTCATCGAGCCTCGCCACCGCGTCATCGGGTGACTCGACCACGAAGTTGAAGTACTTCCACTCGTGCAGCACGCCGAACTGGCCGCCCTCCTGGCTGGCGCCATTGTCTGAGAGCAGCATGATCAGCGTGTTGTCGAGTTCGCCGAGGTGTTCAAGCGCCGCGATAAGGCGGCCGATCTGGACGTCGGTGTGGTCGAGGAAGGCGGCGAACGCCTCCTGCAGGCGGGCGGCGAGCAGGCGGTGGTTCTCCGGCAACTCGGTCCACTCCTCGACGCCGGGATTGCGGGGGGCGAGCCCGGTATCCGGTGGCAGCAGACCTGCCTCGCGCTGCCGGGCGGACCAGGTGTCCCTGGCCACGTCCCAGCCGTCGTCGAAAGCGCCCCGGTACTTGGCCAGGTACTCCGGCGGCGCCTGGTGCGGCGCGTGCATGGCCCCTGGCGCCAGGTACAGGAAGAACGGGCGGTCCGGCCTGATCGACTTGCTGTCGTGCATGAACTCGACCGCTCGGGCCACCAGGTCCTCGGTGAGGTGGTAGCCGTCTTCGCCGGGCGGGTCGATCCGGTGGTTGTCGTAGAAAAGCTCGGGATGGAACTGGTCGGTCTCACCGTCCATGAAGCCGTAGAAGCGATCGAAGCCGCGCTGGCACGGCCACTGGTCGTACGGTCCGGCGGCCGACGCGTCCTCCATCTGGCATAGGTGCCACTTCCCGATAGCGAACGTCGCGTACCCCTCGTCGCGCAGCACCTCGGCAACCGTGGCCGCATGGTGGGAGATGCTGCCCCGCATATTGGGGAACCCGGTGTTGAAGTTGGCCAGCGACCGCATGCCGACCTCATGATGGTTCCGGCCGGTCAGCAGCGCCGCTCGGGTGGGCGAACACAGCGGCGTGACGTGGAAGTTCGTGTAACGCAGCCCGCTGGCGGCGAGCTTGTCGATGTTCGGCGTGTGCATCGTCGAGCCATAACAGCCAAGCTGGGCGAACCCGGTATCGTCAAGCAGGATCACGACCACGTTCGGCGCGTCGGGACCCGGGTGGCGCCGGGTCGGCCACGATGGCACAGACTCGGCCACCGTCCGGCCGATCACCCCGTCAAAACTGTTATAACTAGTCATATACCGCCGCTGCCGCCCCTCACGATCAGACCGGGTGAGGCAGCGATCTTAGCACTGTTAACTTGCTGTGTACCTGCCCGTTCGCGCGAGTTTCCGGCTGCTGTGGGGTGGCTATGATCCTTGCCATGACCGCGACGGGTCGGCATCGACAGCAGGGTCTCACGATCTCAGAAGCGCTGGAACGGTCCGCGGCGGCCGGCTACTGCGGCTTCTTCTTCGACTTCGATGGCGTGATGGCCTCGGTCCAGCTCGATCCTGAGTCGGTCATGCCGACGCCCGGCGTGCTCGATCAGCTGGCCAAGCTCAGTCCGCTGGTCGACAAGATCGGCATAATCTCGGCCCGTCCGGTGCGATTTCTGCAGCGCCGGTTCGGCGGTTTGCCCTCCGTTTCGCTGTTCGGCCTCTATGGGCTTGAGTCAGCCATCGACGGCGAGGTCACCGTCGATCCGGCCGCGCAGACCTGGAGGCCCGTCATAAGGTCGGTGACCGCTGACGCCGAGCAGCAACTGCCGCCCGGCGTCTACGTCGAGGACAAGCAGCTTTCCGTCTCGCTGCACTACCGCGAGCACCCCGAGCACGAAGCAGAGGTATTGCGCTGGGCAAGCGCGGCGGCCACCGCCAGCGGGCTGGCCGAACAGCGCGGCCGCATGGTCACCGAGCTCAAGCCGCCGGTCACAATCGACAAGGGCACTGTGCTCCGCGCCGAGATCGCCGACCTACGGTGCGGCTGGTATTTCGGCGACGACCTGTCGGACGCCAGGGGCTTCGCCGCGCTGCACGACCGGCACCGGCAGGACGCGGACTTCTTCGGAGTCTGCGTCGCGGTCAGGAACCCAGAGACCGGTCGGGAACTGGAACGCGAAGCGGACTTCACGCTCGCCGACCCCGCCGCCCTGCCCGACCTGCTAGCAAGCGCCGTCCAGGTTTTCTCGCTGTAACCCACCCACGGCCCGACGCCGTGACGCCCGTCCGGGAGGCATCCGCCAGCCGGGCCGGTGACGGCGAGCTTCCGCGATCATGAAATTGCGATTACCGCGGAACCTCAGCCGAAATATGACAGCCAGACTCCACGATCATGACCGGAACCTTGATCAAGCACCCACCCGATCGCCTTGCGGATGAAGAACTCCTTCTCCTCCAGCATCGCATCCGCGTAGCGAGCGAACCGCTCGAAGTCACCGCCGCCCCGGCGCAGCGGCTTGAGCAGCGCGAGCATCGCCGACCGCCGGATCCAAAAGTCTGAGTCGCCGGCCCACCGGTCCAGCGTCTCCGCCATCGGGCCGAATCGCTCGGCCAGATCACCGGCCACGTTCGCGGCGAGCCCGTCGACGAGTGCCCAGGTACCCGAGTTCCTGAGCAAGTACTCGATCAGGTCGGCATCGGTGAGTTCGAGAAGCCGGACGTTGCGCTCGAGCAACAGCACGGCCGACTGCCTGGACTCATACAGCGGGCTGGCCCATAGCGCCCGGACCATCGCTATGCAGCCGGCTGCGGGTCAGGCCGCCGCAATTCTTACACCACGACGCCACCTCAGCGCGCATCGCCGGGACTGGCACCCCGGCGAACTCAAGATCGCTCTTCAGGTACGCCTTCTCGCTGGCTGCTCGCTCGGGGTTGCCGATCGACCGCAGCGTGCTTTCGAGTTCAGCAGCGCCAGCCGAGAGGGCCAGAGGCATTCGATGAGTTAACAACGACGGTGAAGTCAACAGCATCGTCGGGCCGGCGTTGTCGTGGGCGGCAGGCGGGTTTGGCCGGGCAGGCGGGAAGAGCCGGGGGCTTCGTTTGGTTGCTGGGTAGCGTGGCAAACCCCAGCGAGCGTCTGGTCGGTAGCCTCACCGAGCGGCCAGTTGTCGTCGCGCCGATGGCTGGCGGGCCTTCGACGCCAGCTTTGGTGGCGGCCGCCGCGAACGCGGGCGCGTTCGGGTTCGTGGCTGGGGGCTACAAGTCGGCGACGGCGATGCGCGCCGACATCGAGGCCGTCGCGGCCGCGACGGCTAAGCCCTTCGGCGTGAACCTGTTCGTGCCGGGTCGGCCGGCCGCCGACAGCGCCGCGCTGAGCAGGTACGTCGACGAGCTGGCCGCAGAGAGTCGCGGGCTCGGCGTTGAGACTGGCGAGCCGTCCTGGAGCGATGACGATTGGTCCGCGAAGCTCGCCGATTTGACGGCTCGGCCGGTCCAAGTCGTTAGCTTCGCGTTCGGCTGTCCGGACGCCGGGGTCATCTCGGCGTTGCGCGATGCCGGCAGCGTGGTGTGGATCACGGTCACCGATCCGAGCGAGGCCGTGATCGCGGCGGCGGCCGGTGCCGACGGACTGGTCGCTCAGGGGACGGAGGCGGGCGCGCACCGTGGTTCGTTCGGCAACGACGCCAGCTCGGACGGCGGCGGCCTTGGTGTACTCGACCTTGTCGCAGCCGTCCGGTCGGTCACTGACCTACCGGTCGTGGCGGCCGGCGGGGTGATGTCGGCCGATGACGTCGCTGCTGCACTCACCGCGGGAGCCGTGGCCGCGCAGTGCGGCACGGCGTTCTTGCGGTGCCCGGAGAGCGGAGCGCACTCGGCTCACAAGGCGGCGCTAGCCGACCCAAGCTTCGATCGGACTGCACTCACCCGGGCGTTTAGCGGCCGGCCAGCGCGGGGCCTGGTCAACGACTTCATCCGCGCGCATCAGGACGCTCCGGCTGCTTACCCGGAAGTCAACAACGCCACCAGGCCGCTCCGCGCGGCGGCTGCGAAGGTGGGCGACGTGCACCGGATGAGCTTGTGGGCCGGGGAAGGGTTCCGGCGGGCAACCGACCTTCCGGCCGCGGCTGTCGTGGGCATGCTCTGCGGCGGCTGAAGTTCGGAAAGCATCAGGTGTGCCCACCGTCTTTCACTAATCGATTTTAGTGTTAGAGTAGCTGGCATGCGGCGGGGGATTGGTGACCAAGAGTCGGGCATCGCCGCTGTAGGCGGCCTCGACGACTCGGTGCGCCGCAGCCTGTATGCGTACGTGGCTGGACGCGACGAAGCCGTTGGGAGGGACGAGGCCGCCGCCGCGGTCGGCATCGGTCGGCCGCTCGCCGCGTATCACCTGGACAAGCTCGTCGATCTTGGTTTGCTTTCGGCCACCTATCAGCGGCCGAAGGGTCGCCGAGGGCCAGGCGCGGGTCGGCCGGCGAAGCTCTACGCCAGGTCGGGCAAGGAGTTCTCGGTGAGCATCCCGCCTCGGGAGTACGAGCTTGCCGCCCGATTGCTGGCGCAGGCTGTTACTGCCGATGTCAGCGGTGCGGCGCGGGCCGAGCTTGGGTACGCCGCGCACCAGCTTGGCGTCGATCTGGGCCGATCGAGCAGGGGAGTGAGCGAGGAATCGCCTGGTGCCGAGGTCGCGCTTACTCATCACGGTTTCGAGCCGGTCCGCGATCCCGATGGCAACGTCAGCCTGGCGAATTGCCCGTTTCACAAGCTGGCGGGGCAGTATCCGGACGTGGTCTGCGGCATGAACCTGGCGTTGATCGGCGGCTTGATCGACGGACTCGGGATCGCGAAACTGCGGCCGGTGCTCGAGCCGGCGGCTGGGCGATGCTGCGTAGTGATTAAGAAGTGTCATGAGGGCAGAAGCGATGGACTGGAGCGCTATGACGCACGAACTGACTCTTAGCGATACCGAGCTGGAGTTGCCGGTCCGGCTGCCAGCCGATGACCCTGCGGTGGGTTCCGGGGGTTCGTCCCCCCGGGTCGGCGCAGCAGTTATTGACCTGGTCACCGCCGAGCGGGCTGCGGCGCAGTTCCTCACGGCGCTCGGTATCGAGCTCGACGAGGAAGGGCTGGGCGAGACGCCGGCGAGGATGGCGCGAGCTTACGCGGAACTGTTCGGCCCCAAACCGCTCCGGCTGACGACCTTCCCAAATACCGAAGGCTACGACGAGCTGGTGATCGCGCGGGGCATTCCGTTCCGCACTGTGTGCGAGCACCACTTGCTGCCGTTCTCCGGTGTGGCGCAGGTTGGCTACTTGCCAGGTGAGCGGATACTCGGACTGTCCAAGCTGGCCAGGCTCGTCGAGTACTTCGCCGCCAGGCCACAGACCCAGGAACGACTCACCAAGCAAGTAGCTGACTTCTTGTTCGAATGCATACACCCGCTCGGCGTCGGAGTCGTACTCGAGGCCGAGCACACCTGCATGACCCTGCGCGGCGTGCGCGCAGTTGGCGCTACAACTGTCACGTCGACGCTGCTCGGCAGCCTGCGCAAGGACTCGCGGTCGCGGGCTGAGTTTTTCGCGCTCGCCCGGACGGCGGCGTGATCGTACTAATTATCCGAAAATGGGTTATCCGAAAATCGATTATCCGAAAGTGAAATGACCGAAAATGGGTCATCGACGAGGAGCTGAAGATGGCTAGCGACGACGCTTTTCTGATTGTCGGGGCAAGTCTCGGTGGGGCGAACGCGGCGCAGACGCTGCGCGAAGAGGGATTCGACGGCCAGGTCGTGCTGATCGGCGACGAGACCGAGTTGCCATACGAACGGCCACCGCTGTCGAAGGATTACCTGATGGGAAAGGCTGGCCGGGAGAAGCTTTACGCGCACCCAGGCGAGTGGTACCCGGAGAACAACGTCGAACTGCGGCTCGGCCAGACCGTCACCGGCATCGACCGCGGCGCTCAGCAAGTCAGCCTGGCCGGAGACGGCCGGCTGGCCTACAGCAAGCTGCTGCTGACGACTGGCTCGTCGCCGCGTCGGCTCGGCGTTCCTGGCGCGAACGCTGAGGGCGTGCACTACCTGCGCCGGGTAGAGGACAGTGACGCGATCAAGACCGCGATCGAGCAGTCGTCGCGGATCGCGGTGATCGGAGCGGGCTGGATCGGGCTCGAGGCCGCTGCCGCCGCCCGCACCGCCGGGCTCGACGTGACCGTCATTGAGGTCGCCGAGTTGCCGTTGCTGCGCGTGCTCGGCCGCGAAGTCGCCCAGGTCTTCGCCGACCTGCATGCCGCGAACGGCACCGGGATGCTGCTCGGTGCGCACGTGGCGGAGATCACGGTCAGCAACGGCAGGGCCGACGGGGTCAGGCTCGCCGACGGCAGCCACATTCACGCCGATGCCGTGATTGTCGGCGTGGGCATCACGCCGAACGTCGGGCTCGCCGCCGACGCTGGCCTGACGGTCGACAACGGCGTGCTCGTGGACTCGAAGCTGCAGACCTCCGACCCGAACATCTTCGCGGCCGGTGACGTCGCGAACGCTTTCCACCCGCACTATGACAAGCACTTGCGGGTCGAGCACTGGTCGAACGCCAGGCACCAGCCGCGCGCGGCCGCTAAGGCGATGCTCGGCCAGGAGGTCAGCTTCGACCGGCTGCCGTATTTCTACACCGACCAGTACGACCTGGGCATGGAGTACGCGGGCTATGTCGAGCCCGAGGGCTACGACCGGGTCGTATTCCGCGGCGACGTGCCGGGCCGCGAGTTCATCGCGTTCTGGCTCGGGTCGGACGGGCGGGTGCTCGCCGGGATGAACGTCAATATCTGGGACGTGAACGATGCCATCACCGAACTGGTGCGCTCGCGCAGGCCGGTCGAGGCGGCTGCGCTCGAAGACCCGGCGAGGCCGCTAGAGTCGCTCGCGGGCGCTTGACGTCCGGGGCCTATTGGCTGCCCGGATAGGGGTGGCCGTCTCGGTCGGGACGGTCGGGACGGTCGCCCCGCTCGTGGTTGGCGTGGGTGTCGTGGCCGGACTGAGTTCTGGCAGGCCACGGTGCTTGCGCAGCGCGGCCACGCCCTCCGCCTCGGTGGCGTAAGGCCCGCGCAGCCGCTGGAGGTACGGGCTGACCTTGACGAAGTCCAGATTGATGTCATCGCCGCAGGCCGGGCAGATGATCTCCCACTCGTCCGTCCATCCGCCCTGCGGCACGCCATCGACGATCCGCACCGGCCGAAGGCGCAGGCCAGCCGTCCTGCCGCCGTGCCCGGACTCCCCTGGCCGAATTCTTGTCATGGAAGGATTCTGCGCCAAACGGCAGGCTGGCGTAACGCATTGTGGTCAAACAATTACTGTACGAAGTCATCCATAGGTAGCCCATTCCACCCGCTGCCCTCTCGTCGACCTCCCGGCTGCTACCCAGCAAACCCCGGAACCGCGGAGCAGCGTGGGACCCTAGCTGTCGTTATGGCGACAGCGTGGGCCCCTAGCTGTTGCCGGGGTCTCGGCAACTGGGGCAGCGTGGGCCCCTTGCTGTTGCGGGGCTCGCGCTAGGCCAGCGGCATCTCCAGGCAAACCTCGTCTTCGCTGGAGCGGTGCGGGACGATGGTGGCGAGGCCGAGACGGTAAAAGGCGTCTACCGCCGGCTGGTTTCTCCTCAGCACCGACAGGCGGATGACACGGCACTGCTCGCGCCTGGCCTCCGCGACGATGCTTTGCAGCATGCGGCGGCCGATCTGCAGTTTGCGATGGTCAGGACGCACCCAGAATGACTCGACATAACGTTCTTCCGGGTACTCGGCCAAGATCGAAGATTTGGCAATTCCGACGATCGTGCAGGCGGCGAAGAACCCGTGCCACGAGGCCGAACGAAAGGTCTCGCGCCAGTCCGCCTCGTCGTATAAGGATTCTTTTTTAAGCTTGCCGAGGAAGGCGTGGGGCGACTCGCTTAGGGCGGCGAGTCGCATCTGGCGGACGAGAGGCCATTGTGCCGGGACAAGAATCCTGCAGTCACCCATAGCTCGCGACCCCGGGCTGTCGCTCTCGTCATCGAGCCTGGAGTTCCGCACAACTTTAGACGTTATCAGAAGAATCGGGACCAGCGATTACCGTACGCAACTGAACGGCTACCCTGAGCGCGCCGTCATGCAGACCAGCGCGGGCTCGGGGTAGCCGCCCAATGACTGTCAGCAGTCGAAGTACAACTCAAACTCGTGCGGGTGCGGGCGCAGCCTGATCGGGTCGACTTCGTGCGCCTGCTTGTAGGTCACCCACGTCTCGATCAGGTCGGCGGTGAAGACCCCGCCGTCGAGCAGGTAGTCGTGATCGGCGGCCAGGTTCTCCAGCACCTTTTCGAGGGAACCCGGCACCTGCGGTATCGACAGCGCCTCGTCCGGCGGCAGCTCGTAGAGATCCTTGTCGATCGGCTCGGGCGGCTCGACCTTGTTCTTGATCCCGTCCAGGCCGGCCATCAGCATCGCGGCGAACGCGATGTACGGGTTGCTTGACGGGTCCGGGACGCGGAACTCGATCCGCTTGGCCTTCGGGCTGGGCCCGGTGATCGGGATGCGGACGCAGGCGGACCTGTTCCGCTGGCTGTAGACCAGGTTGACCGGTGCCTCAAAGCCGGGTACCAGCCGGTGGTAGGAGTTCATCGTCGGGTTCGTGAACGCCAGCAGCGACGGCGCGTGCTTGAGCAGGCCGCCGATGTAGTAGCGGCCCATGTCGGACAGCCCGGCGTAGCCGACCTCGTCGTAGAAGAGCGGTTCGCCGCCTTGCCACAGGCTCTGATGGCAGTGCATGCCCGAGCCGTTGTCGCCGAACAGTGGCTTCGGCATGAACGTCACCGTCTTGCCCGCCGCCCTGGCCACGCTCTTGATCACGTACTTGTAGAGCATCAGCTTGTCGGCCATGTGCAGCAGGCTGTCGAACCTGATGTCGATTTCAGCCTGACCCGCCGTGCCGACCTCGTGATGCTGCATCTCGACTTCGATGCCGCACTCGATCAGCTTGGCGACCATCTCCGACCGCAGGTCGGCGAAGTGATCGGTGGGGGGGACGGGGAAGTATCCGCCCTTGTACGCCGGCTTGTAGGCCAGGTTGCCGCCGGGCTCGTCCCGGCCGGTGTTCCAGGCGCCCTCCACCGAGTCAAGGTGGTAATAGCCCTCGTTCGGGCTCGTGGCGAACCGGGCGGAGTCGAAGATGTAGAACTCGGCCTCAGGCCCGAAGTAGGCGGTGTCCGCGATGCCGCTGCCGCGCAGGTACTCCTCGGCCTTTTTCGCAATGTTCCTCGGGTCGCGGCTGTACGGCTCGCCGGTCAGCGGGTCGTGCACGAAGAACGTCAGGTTCAGCGTCTTGTGGGTGCGGAACGGGTCCACCACCGCCGTAGTCGGGTCGGGCAGTAGCAGCATGTCCGACTCATGGATCTCTTGGAATCCTCTGATCGACGAGCCGTCAAACATCAGCCCGTCGCTAAACACCTTGCCGTCGAAGGCGCTGGCGGGAACGGTGAAATGCTGCATCGTTCCCGGCAAGTCGCAGAACCTGACATCGACGAACTGAACATCGTTGTCGGCGAGGTACCGAAGGACCTCATCGCCGGATGTGAACATCGGTTCTCCCTTGCTAGCTCACGAGATCGCGTCGTCCGGCCAACGCCGACCCGGAAGACTCGATCTACACGACGTTAGCTGGCCGCCGTTTCCTGCCCATGTCCCTGATGTTTCGCCCGCGTTACGGTGTCGGCCCGGGGGGACGACCCCCCGGACCCCCGACCCCCTCGATGGGGGCGTTCGGCGTTGGGTTCGCGGCTTAGTACTGTGAATGTGTGACTGATCAGCACCGTGGCGGCGCCGTTGCACCCCGTGACCGTCCAGGTTACCCCGGCCAAGATCTCGGGATGCCCGAGACCGGCGCAGGATCTATCGCGAGCATGAGCCGTCGGCTCGGAGCGATCTTCATCGACTGGCTGCTGTGCACGTTCATCGTGGTAGCGCTGATCAGGCCGGCCAGGGTAGACGTGGAGTACTGGACGCTGCTGGTGTTCGCCGCGCAGGACTTCGTGCTCACCGCGCTGACCGGGTTCACCGTCGGCAAGCGACTGCTCGGGATCCGGGTCGCCCGGCTGGATGGCAAGATGATCGGCCCGCTGTGGGGACTGCTGCGCACCGTCCTGCTGCTGACCGTGGTGCCGGCGCTACTAGTCAACCGCGACCTGCGCGGCCTGCACGACCGCGCGTCCAATACCGTCGTCGTGCGGATCTGACGCCGACCTGCCCTAGCGCACCTTCGGGCTGTGCTGGCCTAACGCACCTTCGGGCGGGGCGGCTTGGGCATACGCCCTGTCCGCGGCATCGGGCCCCTTGGCGCCTGGAGCGACGAGGGCAGCGCCTTGAGCCGGTTGTTGAGGTCGGTTACCGCGGCCGGCTTGAGCTCGCGTGGCAGTCGCATGAGCTTGCGCTGCAACTGCCTGACCGGAATCTGACCGTCGTCCTCGCCGACCTGCATGTCGATGATCGGCACGCCGTAGGCAATCCTGGCGATCTTCTTCTTCTCGGCCGCGATCAGGCTGGACAGCCCGTTCGGCGAGCCCTCGCCGATAAGGATCACCCCTGGCTTGCCGACAACCCGGTGCACGATGTCCATGTTCCTGTTGCCGGCGATCGCGGGCGTGACCGTCCAGTTGCCCCGCATTTGCTGCACGATCGCGGCGGCGGCGCCCGGTTGCCCAGCGATAGCTGAATACTGCGCGGACTGCGCGTACCGGCCAAAGAGGATCATCGTGGCCAGCGTGCCCAGCAGGACGCCGAGCGGTACCAGGACCCCCGCCAGCCCAGTGAAGATGCCGACCAGTACGAACACGACGATCACGGCCACGCCGCTGCCGATCACGATCGGAAGCGCCTTCGGGTCCGACTTGCGGATGATTCCGGCGACCATGCCGATCTGCTTGAGTCGGCCTGGGGCCGCCTGGTCGGCTGTGGCGCCGCTCGGCGTCCGCGTCGCGTTCGGCGCCCCTGTGTTCGATGACGTTGGGGCACCGCGGCGGGGGATCTTTACCATGGCTGTGAGGATACGGCTGTCACCCGCCGGACGCGAAACCCGGACCGCCGGACCAAGCCCCGATCTGGCGGAGCCGCGCGTTCTCCAGCGCTTCGCGCGCCTGCCGGTAGAGGCGACCAGCCCGGTAAGACGACCTGACCAGCGGGCCGGACATCACTCCGGCGAACCCGAGTTCTACCGCCAATTTTTCTAGCTCGGAGAATTCCTCGGGAGTTACCCACCGCCGCACTGGATGATGCCGCGCTGACGGGCGCAGGTACTGGGTGATCGTGAGCAGGTCGCAGTCGGCCGACCTCAGGTCGATCATCGCGGCGCGGATCTCGTCGCCTTCCTCGCCCAAGCCGAGGATCAGGTTCGACTTGGTGATCAGCCCGGCTGCCTTGGCCGCGGCAAGCACCTCCAGCGAGCGTTCGTAGCGGAATCCCGGCCGGATCTGGCGGAAAATCCTCGGCACCGTCTCGATGTTGTGGGCGAGTACCTCAGGCCGGGCGCCGAACACCTCGCCGATCAACTCGCCCGCCGCGTTGAAGTCGGGTATGAGCAACTCGACGCCGCACCCAGGTACCCGCTCGTGGATCTGGACGCAGGTCTGCGCGTATAGCCAGGCGCCGCCGTCGGGCAGGTCGTCGCGAGCCACTCCGGTCACCGTGGCGTAGGCCAGGCCCATCGCCGCGACCGAATCGGCCACGCGGCGCGGCTCGTCGGTGTCGAGCGGCCCGGGCTTTCCGGTGGCGATCTGGCAGAAGTCACACCGGCGGGTGCACTGATCGCCCCCGATCAGGAACGTGGCCTCGCGATCCTCCCAGCACTCGAAGATGTTGGGGCAGCCGGCTTCCTGGCAGACGGTGTGCAGGCCCTCGCGCTTGACCAAGTCGCGTAGCTGGGTGTACTGCGGGCCGGTGCGCAGCCTGGTCTTGATCCACTCTGGCTTGCGCTCGATCGGGACCTGGCTGTTGCGAGCCTCGATCCGCAGCAGCCGACGCTCTCCTGGTGCGAGTACCACGTTCCCTAGCCTAAGCGCGGTAACCGAGATGACGCGCACGGGTCGAGTCGGGGATCATGGATGTCATGCCAACCCAGTTTGATCCGCCATCAGGCACGCGCGACTTTCTCGCGGCCGACCACGAAAAGCGTGAATGGGCCTTCGGCGTGCTGCGCTCGGTGTTCGCCAGTTATGGCTTTGAGCCGCTGCAGACGCCGGCGTTCGAGCGCATCGACGTGCTGCTTGGGAAGTACGGCGACGAGGCCGAGAAGCTGGTGTTCAAGATCTTGCGACGGGGCGAGCACGAGGCCTCTGGCGAGGCCGACCTGGCGCTGCGCTATGACATGACCGTGCCGCTCGCGCGGGTCTTCGCCGCCTACGGCAGCCAGCTTCCCACGCCCTACAAGCGGTACGCGATCGGCCCGGTGTGGCGGGCCGACCGACCGGGTAAGGGGCGGTTCCGCGAGTTCGTGCAATGCGACCTGGACACGTTGGGTAGCACGTCGCCGCTCGCGGACGCCGAGGTGCTCTGCGCGCACCACGATGCGATGGTCGGTCTCGGCCTCACCGACTTCACCATCTTGCTGAACTCACGGCACGTCCTCTTCGGTCTCCTAGAGGCCTTCGAGGTGCCGGAGGAACTTGGCATGGGCGCCTTGATCTCGCTGGACAAGCTGGACAAGCTCACCCCGATCGGCGTGATCGACGAGTTGATCGGGCGCGGACTGCCTGACCAAACCGCGATGGAGCTTGTGGTCACGATGACCGCACCCGATGCGACGGACCGGATCAGGACACTTTTGAAAAAAAGCGAGGTGGGCATCACCGGCTTGGACGAGGTCGATCAGATCCTCGGCCTGGTCACCGCCCAGATCCCGGCGACGCGAATCGTGTTCACCCCTCGGATGGTGCGCGGGCTCAGCTACTACACCGGGCCGATCTGGGAGCTTGAGGCCGCGGGGGTGCCTGGTTCGGTAGGGTCGGGCGGTCGGTATGACCACTTGATCGACCAGCTCGGTGGGCCTGAGGTCGCTGCCACGGGCAGTTCGATCGGCATCGAGCGGGTGCTGATGCTGCTGTCGGACGACGCGGGTGCCCGGCGCGGCCGGCTTGAGGTGGCCGTCCCGGTGCTTGGTGATGACCTGGCCGCGCAGTCGTTCGCACTGGCCTCGGCGGCGCGGGCGGCTGGGCTTCGGGCCAGCGTCTACCTCGGCGCGTCCGGCAAGCTCGGCAGGCAGCTCAAGTGGGCCTCGGATTCGGGGGCGCGGCTGTGCTTGATCTACGGCAACGCCGAGCGGGAGGCGGGGACGGTCACGGTGCGCGACATGGTCGGGGCCGAGCAGACGTCGGTGCCTCTCGACGGCATCGCCGATTACCTCGCCGACCTAGCGAGCACGCTGCATGGCTGAGGCCCCGGTCGATGTTCCGGCCGACGCGGTTGCCTGGTTCGCCAGCCTGCCGGGCGTGGTGGTCGGGGCCGGGGCGTTGATCACCGACCCGAGCGGACGGATACTGCTGGTCAAGCCCAACTACCGGGAGTTGTGGTCGATCCCCGGCGGCGTCTGCGAGTTCGGCGAGCCTCCGCAAGTTGGCTGTCACCGCGAGGTGGCCGAGGAGATCGGGCTCGACCTCGCGGTCGGGAGACTGCTGGCGATCGACTGGTCGCAGCCGTACGGGCCGCAGGCAAGGCCGATCATGCACCTGGTGTTCGACGGCGGCCAGATCGACGGCGGCGGCGACATCGTCCTGCAGGAGGCCGAGCTCGACGCCTTCCGGTTCACCAGCGCTGACGAGCTGGCCGAGCACTTGTCCGCGAGCGGGCTCGCCCGGATCACCGGCGCCATGCGGGCGGCGGCGTCAGGACGGACTGTCTTCGTGCCGCACGATGTGGGCGGTTCTAGCTAACCGAACTGGTGACCGGGGTTGCGAGGAATTCGGCCACACCGGCCACGCGTACCTGGCGCGCGCCAAGCACGGCGGCAAGGTGCCGTTGCGCGGGCTCGAGCGCGTCGGCGACCGTGATGCGGCGTCCAAGCTCGGCGGTCAGCGTGGTGATCGAGGCATCCTTGATGCCGCACGCCACGATGCGGTCATACCAGCTCAGCTCGTTGTCGCAGTTCAGCGCGAAGCCGTGCATGGTGACGCCGCGCGCCACCCGGATGCCGATCGCGGCCACCTTGCGATCTCGCTGGCCGCCACCCGACCCGGTGACCCAGGCGCCGCTGCGGCCATCGACCCGCGTTGTGGCCAGGCCGAATTCGGCGCAGGTGCCGATCATGGCCTCTTCGATCGCCCGTACGTAGGCGATCACGTCGATCGGGTCGTCCAGCTTGATGATCGGGTAGCCGACGAGCTGGCCGGGTCCGTGCCAGGTGATCTTGCCGCCCCGGTCAACGTCGATCACCGGTGCGCCGGGATCGCCGACCGGCCGGTCGAGCGGGTCGGTGCGGCGGCCGGCGGTGTAGACGGGCTCGTGCTCCAGCAGGAGGCAGCAGTCGGGTATGTCGCCGCCCGCACGGTGGGAGTGCAGTTCGCGCTGCAGCTTGAGTCCCTGCTCGTAGGGCACCGCGTCGGCGCCGAATCCAGCGTGAAGGAAGACGAGTTCACGATCCACGGCGTCAAGCCTACGTCGTGCGGCTCTGTTCTCCTCGTCCCGGCGGCCGGTCTTGGTCGGCGCAGGGGGTCAGCTACGATTTTTTAGGTAATGGATGAAAAGTTTGATGCCGACGTGGTGCGTAACCTCTCCGAGGACGAGCGTCGGCACCTACTGCGGCGGCTTGTCGACACCGAGCGGCGCTCGCCGATCAAGCCAGGCACCAGCTGGAAATGGGACGTGCTGCTCGTCCTGATCATCGCGGGCTGCGTCTTGCTCGCCGCCTGGATCGGCTACCTGGCCGTCAGCCTGCCCGCGTCCTATCGGGCAGGAAGCTGGCGCGGCGCTTGGGTGGGGTTCGACATCGCGGAACTTGGGGTGTTCGCGATAACCGGATGGGCGGCTTGGCGGCGACGCCAGATACTCATCATCTGCCTGATGGTGCTGGCGACGTTGTTGCTGTGCGACGCGTGGTTCGACGTCGTGCTCGACACCAGGACTGCCGGGTTCCTCAGCAGCTTGCTGTTCGCGCTGCTGGTCGAGGTGCCGATCGCGGTGCTCGCGGTGTTCGTCGCCCGGCGCTTGCTCAGGATCACCGTTGGCCAGGTGATCAAGTATGAGGGTGGCTCGGGGCCGGTGCCGTCGCTGTGGAAGGTGCCGCTGTTCGGCCCCGAGAGTGCGGGTACGCCCTTTGACCGGCTGATCCGCCTGGCCCGAGGAGACGAGACCGACGCCAGCCAGTCCGTGAGCCAGGACGCCAGCGAACGTACGCCTGGCTCCCGGTAGCAGCAGCTAGGGTCCCACGCTGCTGCCTGGGCGACAGCTAGGGTCCCACGCTGCGGCCTGGGCGACAGCTAGGGTCCCACGCTGCGGGCGGCCGCGATTGCGGTGAGGGCTGTGCGGATGTCTGGGTCGTGGAAGCTGAACCCGGCCTGGAGCAGCTTGCCGGGCATCACGCGCGCGCTGGCGAGTAGTTCGCTCGCTAGCTCACCCAGCGCGGATCTGAGCACCGGGGACGGCAGAGACAGGACGGCGGGCCGGTGGACGGCTTGCGCTAGCGCTTTGGTGAACTCGGCGTTGGTGACCGGTTCGGGTGCGGTCAGGTTGACCGGTCCGGCGATGTCCTCCCGGTCGAGCGCGAACTTGATCGCCCGTACCGTGTCGGTCAGGCTGATCCAGCTCAAATATTGGCCACCAGAACCGATCTTGGCGCCAACGCCGAGCCTGAACGGCAGCAGGAGCCTGCCCAGCATGCCGCCGCCCACGGCGAGCACCACGCCGGTGCGGATGTTGGCCACCCTGATCCCGGCGGCTGCGGCTGGCTCGGCGGCGGCTTCCCAGTCGCGCACCAGATCAGGAAGGAAGCCGACGCCGGCTGGACCGCTCTCGTCGACCATCGCCTCGCCGGTGTCGCCGTAGTAGCCGATGGCCGAGCCGCAGATCAGCACGCCCGGCGGAGGCATGGCGGAGGCCATTGCCGTCACCAGTGTCTGGGTCGAGGTGATCCGGCTGGACCGCAGTTCGGCCTTTCTTGACGGCGTCCAGCGCCCGGCCGCGATCGGCGCGCCCGACAAATGCACGACCGCGTCGACGCCGCTAAGCACAGCGGGGTCCAGGCCAGAGACCGGATCCCACCGGATCTCGCTGGCCGACCGGGCCTGAGTGCGCACCAGGCGAACGACCTCGTCGCCGGCCGCGGTCAGTTCGGCCGACAATGCGGTGCCGATCAGCCCGGAAGCGCCCGATATCGCTACCCGCATGGCTGCTCGCCGGTTCTGGTGCGCCGCATGGCTCGCCGCGTTACCGGCCTAGCTCGGATTCGAATGCGCCTTCTTCGAGCCGGTTCTTGATGGTGACGAGGAATCTGGCGGCGTCGGCACCGTCAACGAGCCGGTGGTCGTAGGTGAGCGCCAGGTAGACGATCGACCGCACGGTGATGACCTCGCCCAGGCCAGGATCGTCGACGACTACCGCCCGCTTGTTCACCGTCCCGGTGCCGAGGATGCCCACCTGCGGCTGGTTGATGATCGGGGTGTCGAACAGCGCGCCTCGGCTGCCGGTGTTGGTCAGCGTGAACGTGCCGCCGCTGAGGTCGTCGGGACTGACGTGACCCGCTCGGGTTCGCTGCGCGAGGTCGGCGATCTTGCGGGCCAGGCCGGCGATGTTCAGATCGCCCGCGTTCCTGATCACCGGCACCATAAGCCCGCGCTCGGTGTCGACGGCGATCCCGAGGTGCTCGGCGTCATGGTAGGTCACGGTGCCGTTCGCGGTATCGATCACCGCGTTAAGCGCCGGGTGCACCTTCAGCGCTTCGACTGTGGCAAGAGCGAAGAAGGGGAGGAAAGATAGCTTGACGCCCTCCCTCGCCTCAAAAGTCGCTCTCGTCCGGTCCCGCAGTTTGGCTATCGCCGTGACGTCCGCCTCGACCACCGTCGTCAGCTGCGCCGAGGTCTGCAGCGACTCGACCATGCGCTGCGCGATGACCTGGCGAGCGCGTGACAGCCGCTCGGTGGTACCGCGCTTCGCCGACGGCGTTACCTCGTGCGTGACGATCTGACGGGCTGGCACAGCCGGGACTGGCGGTGCGGTCGGTGCTGGCGGTGCGGCGGGTGCGGGCACGGCAGGTGCCGGAGGCGGCGCTGGGACGGCTGGTGCCGGGGGTTGAGCAGGCACGGCCGGGGGAGTCGTCGGCACGGCCGGCTGGACGGCGGACGGTGCTTGCGCCCCGCGCTGCGAACGAGCAGCCTCCAGCACATCCTGCTTCCTGATCCGCCCGCCTACCCCGGTACCTGTCAGCGTTGCCAGGTCGATGCCGTGCTCGGCGGCAAGCTTCCTGACCAGCGGGGTGACGTAGGGACTGTCCGCGCCTTCGGCGGCCTCGGTGGTCTCAGCGGCATCGGCGGCCTCAGCCGCTGGTGTCTGCGCCAGGGTGGGCTCGACGAGCGCGGTCTGCGACTCGGGCTCTTGCGGCGCGTCCAGATAGCTCGTGTGGCGGGTTGTCTCGTAGGCGTGCGGCTCTGGATCGCTGAAGTGGAACACCGGTGCCTCGTGCCTGCCGACGTGCTCGGTCGGTGCGGCGGGCTCGGCCGGCGGGGCCGGTGCCGTTGATTGATAGGGGGGAGCAGCCTGCTGGAACTGGTAGGCCTCGGGCTGCTGCCGCTGTTCTTGATATGACTGGAACGGCTGCTGGTACGGCGGCGCCGACGCGGCCTGCTGGTAAGCCTGAGGCTGCTGGTACGGTTCTGTCCGCTCTGCCTGCTGATACGGCGCTGTCTGCTCGGGCTGCGCGACCGCTGGTGTTTGCTGCTGGCCGGCCTGGCCGTCGCTGGCGGCGCCATCTTCGTCGATGACCGCCAGTTCGGCGCCGACGGCGACCGTCTCGTCCTCAGCGACGGTGATGCCGCGCAAGATGCCGGAGACCGGCGACGGAATTTCTGTGTCCACCTTGTCGGTCGACACCTCGAGCAGAGGCTCGTCGGCCGAGACGTGGTCACCCTCGCGCTTCAGCCAGCGGGTGACAGTGCCTTCTGTGACGCTCTCGCCAAGCTGCGGCATGGATACGGAGACCGACATGGCTTGCGCTGACCCCTTCGTTCGGTTAACCGGAATCTGTCTGACTCATGAGTGGCAGTGTTACGAGTGGAAGTGCAGCGGCTTGCCCGCTAGCGCTAGGTGGGCCTCGCCAATCGCCTCCGACTGGGTCGGGTGCGGGTGGATGAGCTTAGCCACGTCGCTCGGGTAGGCGTCCCAGTTGTAGATCAGCTGACCCTCAGCGATCAGTTCGCCGGCCCTAGCCCCGACCAGATGGATGCCAAGCACCGGGCCGCCGCCAGCGGCCGCGATCACCTTCGCCTGACCCTGGGTCTGCAAGATCACGCTCTTGCCGTTGCCACCCAGGTTGTAGGTGACCTCTTCGGTCTCGATTCCGCGCTCGGCGGCGGTCACCGACGTGATCCCGACCGAGGCGACCTCGGGGTCACAGTAGGTGACCCTGGGCACGCCGTCGTAGTCGATCGGAGTGACCGACAGGCCGTCCAGCCGTTCGGCCACGCCGATGCCCTCGGCGAACCCGACATGCGCAAGCTGCGGGCCCGGGGTGAGGTCGCCCACCGCGGAGATCGTCGGGACGTTGGTCCGCCATAGCTCGTCCACCAGGACAAACCCGCGATCCATCGCCACGCCAACCTCTTCGTAGCCGAGGCCAGCCGAAACCGGGCCGCGGCCGACAGCGACGAGCAGCAATTCGGCTTCGATGGTCTTGCCGTTTTCCAGCGTGACGAGCACGCCGGTCGGTGTGTCCTTGACGTCGGAGAACCTGACGCCGAGATGGCTATTGATGCCGCGCCTGCGGAACGCGCGCTCTAGCACCTTCGAGCTTGCTTCGTCCTCAGGCGGCAGCAGCCGGGGCAGCATCTCCACGATCGTCACCTCGGCGCCGAACGAGCGCCAGACACTGGCGAACTCGACTCCGATCACGCCGCCGCCGAGTATCACCGCCGAGGACGGTACCCGGTCAAGCGTCAGCGCGTGGTCGCTGGTGATCACCTTCACGCCGTCGATCGCCAGGCCAGGCAGGCTGCGCGGCTCTGAGCCGGTGGCGAGCACGACATGAGCGCCCTCGTACACGTCGTCGCCGACGGCGACCTGCGTGGGCGAGATCAGTCGGCCATCGCCGTGCACGACCTCGACCTTTCGGCTGGACAGCAGACCCTGCAATCCTTTCCACAACCGGTCGACGACCTTGTCCTTGTAGACATTGACCTTTGGCATGTCGATGGCGTGGAAGCTGGCCACGACGCCGAATTCGCCGGCCTCCTTGGCCAGATCGGCGACTTCGGCGGCGTGCAGGAGAGCCTTGGTTGGGATGCAGCCGCGGTGCAGGCAGGTGCCACCGACCTTGTCTTTCTCGATAAGCACGACTCGTTTACCAAGTTCGGCCGCGCGCAGCGCACAGGCGTACCCGCCGCTGCCGCCGCCAAGTATGACGATGTCGTAGCTACCGGTCTGCGTCACAAACTGCTCCTTGATCTCCATTGATCTGGCGCGAGCGGGAACAGCCGCCCGGCCGAAATCGCCGATGAGTTACAGCAGCCCATCGGCAACGTCCTGTGCGATCTGGACAAGAGTACGAACGGCGCTGCCGGTGCCGCCCTTGGGGGTGTAACCGTAGGCCTCACCGGTATTGAACGACGGCCCAGCGATATCCAGGTGCGCCCACCTGACCCCGTCCGGGACGAACTCGCGCAGGAACAGCCCGGCGGTGAGCATGCCGCCGTCCCGGTCGGGTGCCACGTTGGTGAGATCGGCGACCTTGGAATCGAGTCCTCGGCGCAACTCATCGGGCAGCGGCATCGGCCACATCGCCTCGCCGGCCCGGCCGGCCGCATTGACCACTGCGTTGCGCACGTCATCGTCGTTCGCCATCACGGCGGCGACTCGCTTGCCGAGGGCGACCACCTGCGCGCCGGTTAGCGTCGCGACGTCAACGAGCAAGTGCGGCGAGTCCTGCGCGGACCTGGCCAGCGCGTCGGCGAGTACGAGTCGGCCTTCCGCGTCGGTGTTCAGCACCTCGACGGTGGTGCCGCCGTAGATCGTGATCACGTCGGACGGGCGCTGAGCCTGGCCGCCCGGCATATTCTCGGCCAGCGGCAGGTACCCGACGACGTTGACAGCCGGCCGCAGCGCGGCGACCGCTTGGAGCGCGGCGAGCACGGCGGCAGCGCCGCCCATGTCCGACTTCATGGTTTCCATGGCCTTAGGCGGCTTGAGCGACAGACCGCCTGAGTCGAACGTGATGCCTTTGCCGGCGAATACCACGGTCTTGGTCGCCTCAGGATGGGTGTAGCCGAGGCGAACGAGTCGCGGCGGGTGCACCGAGCCCTGGCCGACGCCGTAGATGCCGCCGTACCCACCGGCTCGCAGCGCCGTCTCGTCCAGAATCTCGATCTCCAGCCCGGCCTTTCCCGCGATCTTGTCGGCCTCGGCCGCGAGAGTTTCCGGGTACAGGTGCGAAGGACTGGTGTTCACCAAGTCCCTGACCAGGGTTACTGCTTCGCCGATCACCTGAGCCCGGTTCACCGCGTCGGCCACGTGGGCACCGGTCGCGATCAGCGTGAGGTGCGGGGACGGAAGACCGTTCTTCCGGTACCTGCCGAAGTGGTAGCTGCCGAGGATGGCGCCGAGCGCGACGGCCTCAGCCGATGCGGCGTCGCTGGCAGGCAGCGCCAGCGCGATCCTGGTTACCTTCGCGGAGGCCAGAGCGCGCACGGCCGCTCCAGCGGCGCGACGGAGCGATTCGGTGTACCGCTCGGTCACCTCGGGTGCCGCGTTGCCGGTGCCGGTGCCGTTGGCGTCGGCGGGCGTCGGCCCGATGCCGACGGCGGCGACTAGCGGGGCGGCGAGTTTGCCTGCGGACAGGGTTTTCGTGACCTCGTCGGCCTTGCCGGTCGCGCCCAGCGCGGTCAGTGTCTCGGCGAGCGTGCCGTCAAGCGCGGCGTCGACGTCCGCTGAACCATCGGTGAGCACGAGGCCGTCGGCTCCCTGACCGACAGCGATCACGATGGCGTCTGCGCTGACTTCCCTGGCTGACGAGTTGGTCATGGTAATGGTTGCAGTCACGCATCCGAGCCTAGTCCCTGCGAGCCAACCTGATGGACCACCAGCTATCAGCGATGAGCGAACCCGCCCGGCCCACGCCCAGCCCGCGCCGAGCCCGCGCCCGGCCCACGCCGAGCCCATGCCAGGCTCACTCGATCTATACTGTTTTTTGCTGAAATGTTAGGAACTTTAAAGATGCACCTGTGGGTCCTCCTACGCTATGAGTCCGGTCCGGAGAACGAGTGACCAGACGCTATGAATGATCCCAGACGCTATGAATGATCATGGAGAGCGTGTGCGTCGAGGCTCCACGAACTGCCCCGGCCACGTTCTATGGGCTGCCCCGGCCACGCTCTATGGGCTGCCCGGCCACGATCGCAGTTAGTTTCCGCGATCATGGTTCACGTCAAGATCACGGAATGCCGCTGTCGTGGGGGGCGGTCAGGATTCCGTGATCACGCGCCAGAGCATGATCGCGGAAAGCTGCCGCCTTTGCGTGCGTCTTCGCGTTTCGGCAAATCCAGCAAACGGGTGCGGACGCGGTCCCGCGACAGATCCGGCATTCATCGCGGCCGCGACCTCGGGCCTTGCGATGGATTCGGGCATTCATCGCGGCCGCGGCCCTCAACCCGTGCGATGGATTCGGGCATTCATCGCGTCCGCGGCCTCAACCCGTGCGATGGATTCGGGCATTCATCTGGGAAATCGGGTATGAATTCGGGGATTCATCGCACCGGCAGGCGGTCGGGCCGCGATGGATTCGGGAATTCATCGGGTCTGCGGGGTCCGTCGTCCGGCGCCGGAGCGCGAATCCAGGGTGATCGTGCTGGCGGCTTCATGATCATGGAGGATTGGCCGGAGGGGTGAGGTGGATTCGCGGATCAACCCCCGGAGACGTGGGTGAATACGCGGGTCCACCTCACCCCTGGCTGGCTGAGCAGGGGAGGATTCGGGGATTCACCTGGCGCGTGGGGCGGCTGGGTGGGGTGGGGTTGTTCGGGTCCGGCTCGGGTGGGGGAGTGGTTTGGCGGCGTTGCGGCTGCTGGGCGCGCTAAGGAGGCGTCAATAGTTCACGGGTGTGTGTTAAGAGCGCGTCAAGATCAACGAGATCTGGCCATTCGTGAGGTGCACTGGTCAGCGATGGACTTTCGGGGCAGCAAGGTAGCTGGACGGTGCAGCATGGTCGAACAGCAAGTCGGGCGAGACGGTGTGGTCGGGCAGTCGGCTGGACTGGGCGGTGTGTTCGGTCGGCGGGCCGGGCCGGGCGGCGTGGGCGAGGAATCGGCCCGGCAGGCCGGCAGCGGCGCGGCGCGGGATGGCTCGGCTGCGGGGGATGGCTGGGCCGGACGGGATGGCTGGGCCGCGGGGGATGGCTGGGCCGGACGGGATGGCTGGGCCGCGGGGGACGGCAGGGCCGCGCGGCGGAGGACGGTCGCTGCGCCGTACGCTCTGCCGGCGGGCTTCGCGGCGCTGTTGCTGATCGGGGCGGTCGCGGCCGGTACTCACGGCGGGCTGTCGGCTGGCTGGGTGCTCGGGTTGGCGGCCGTCGTGGTGACGTTGGTCGCCGCGATCGCCGAACTAGGGGCCGCGCTGTTCATCGCGCTGACGGGCTGGTTTGCTGTGGCTGGCTTTTCCGCGCCTCCTTACGCGCAGCTCAAACTGACCTGGGCGATGGGGACAAAGGCCGCGATCGTGCTGGGCGGCTGCTGTCTAGCCGGATTCGCGGTCGGTATGGGTGTGCGCCGGCTGTCATCGTCGTTCACACTGTGGATAGTGGACGAATCAGATCGGGACCGGCTCATCGAGGCCGAGGCACAGGCCGAGGCCTGGCTGGAGTCCGCCGCGCCCGATGGCTGGACGGTCCCGCTAGCGCCGCCCGAGTCGGCTGAGCTCTGCGAGGCGGCTCAATCCTCCGAGTCGGCTGAGGTGCCCTCTCCGGCCCGCCGCCCTCGCAACTCGCGTCGCGCCGCGTGGTGGCGGTTGCTCGGCGGGAGTGGCGGGATCGACCGGCGCCGTCAGGTGACCGGAGTCCTCCTTGTGCTGTTGCTGCCGCTGGTCACCGCAGCGCTGCTTGCGGCCAACCACTCATACTCGCTGAGCTTGGATGACGATCTACTGATCTTCCTGGTCTGCGTGGTCGGGGTTGCCGTCGTCGGCGGCTTCTGGCCCGCGGTGCTCGCCGCCATCACCGCCAGCCTGCTGCTGAACTGGTACTTCACGCCTCCCATCCATACGTTCACGATCGCCGACCCGCAGAACATGCTCGCGCTGCTGCTCTTTATCACCGTGGCGGTATCAGTGAGCAGCATGGTGCACCTGGCTGCGCGACGCGCTATCCAGGCGGCCCGGAGCACCGAGGACGCCGCTGCTCTGCTGGCACTTGCTCAGACCGTACTCGGGGGCTCTGACACTCCGGCTGCGATCCTCGGTCACCTGGCCGACACCGGGGGCGGCCGGGCTGAGTTGGCCGAGAAGATCAACGGCCGTTGGGTCCGGGTGGCCACGGCCGGCACCGCGCCGGAGTCCGCCGACCGGATCAGGGTGAAGGCCGGCGCCGACCTCGCGCTGATCGTGGCCGGTCAGACCGATCCGATCACTCCGAGACTGCTTAACGGGTTCGCCGCGCAGGCGGCGGCCGCGCTCGACCGGGACCGGCTCAGAACGCAGGCCGCGCAGGCCGAGGCGCTCGCTGAGGGAAACCGGATGCGCACGGCGCTGCTCGCCGCCGTCAGCCACGACCTGCGCACGCCGCTGGCCTCGATCAAGGCCAGCGTCAGCACCCTGCGGCAGACTGGAGTCGAGCTGACCGACGAGGACGAGGCAGCGCTGCTCGCCACCATCGAGCAGTCGGCCGACCGGCTCAATGGGCTGATTGGCAATTTGCTTGACATGAGCCGGCTGAGCACCGGCTCGCTGGAGCCGTTCCTGCGCCCAGCCTCGATCGACGAGGTCGCGCCGCTGGCGCACGCCGAGCCGGCGGCGCACTCCGGGCCGGAAGGGCCGCTGAACGTCAGGCTGGTGGTGCCAGAGGACCTGCCGCTAGTCCGCACCGACCCTGGCCTGCTTGAGCGCGTGCTCGCGAACCTGTTTGCCAACGCGATCGCGCACTCATCGCCTGAGTACCCGCCGGTCATGGTCGCCCGGCACGAAGGCGACCGCGTCGTGCTCGACGTGATCGACCACGGGCACGGCGTGGCCGACGAGTTCAAGCTGCGCATCTTCGAGCCGTTCGAGCGGCTCGGTGAGCGCAACACCGGCAACGGCGTCGGACTCGGCCTCGCGGTCGCCAAGGGCTTCCTGCACGCAATGGGCGGATCGATCGAGGCCGTCGACACGCCGGGCGGCGGGCTGACCATGAGGGTGGCGCTGCCGGTCGTGGCCCAGGCTGATCCGGCACTGCCAGTGCCTGCCGGTGACGGAGGCGATTAGTGACGCGAGTCCTCGTCATTGACGATGAGGAACCGATCCTGCGGGCGCTGCGGATTAACCTCATGGCGCACAAATACGAGGTGAGCACTGCCGCCGACGGGGCATCGGGCCTAGCCGCGGTCGCCAGGGACCGCCCCGACGTGCTCATACTCGACCTCGGGCTGCCCGATATGGACGGGACCGAGGTGATCAGCGGCGTGCGCGGCTGGACATCGATGCCCATCATCGTGCTGTCCGCCTGGGGCCAGGAAAGCCAGAAGGTGGCGGCACTCGACGCTGGCGCCGATGACTACGTCACCAAGCCGTTCGGCATGGGAGAACTGCTTGCCCGCCTGCGGGTCGCCGTGCGGCGCGCCTCACCGGCGCCGGACGAGCCGGTGATCACCAGCGCTGATTTCACGGTGGATCTGGCGGCCAAGCGGGTCCAGCGCGACGGTGCTGACGTCAGGCTCACGCCGACCGAGTGGCAGTTGCTCGAGGTTCTGGTGCGGCACCGGGAAAAGCTTGTTACCCAGCGCCAGCTTCTCGCCGAGGTATGGGGACCCGAGTATCAGACCGAAGGCAACTACCTGCGCGTCTACATGGCGCACTTGCGCCGCAAGCTTGAGCCTGACCCGTCCCGGCCTCGGTACCTGCTGACCGAACCTGGCATTGGCTATCGGTTTACGGCCAACGAGTCGGTTGCTTCGCCGCCCGGCGGCCTCAGCTCGTAGTCCGGGTTGAAGATCGTGGACGAACCGCGAATCGTCGCGATCCTGCCCTTGACCACCATCCGTCGCCCGGGCTCAACGCCGGGGATCTGACCACGACCGAGCCAGACCAGCGTGACGCTTCCCGACCCGTCCCACAGGTCGGCCTGCAGGGCCGGGCTGTTGCCTCGCGGTCGCTCGGTGACGGCCCGCAGCGTCCCTGATACCACCGCGATCTCCCGGTCGTGCGTCTGGGCGATCGGGGTGGCCTTGATGCTCGCCGCATCCGCCTGCAGCTCCGCCGCCTGCAGCGTTTCGGTCGTCGGCAAGCCCCGCTGCCGCTGCGGGGGCTTGGGCGCCACCGCCTGCCAGGCTTTCATCCCTTCGGTTGGACCCGAGGTCCCCGCGGACCTGAGCTGGTAGGGCACGCTCGCGACGATCACCCCGGGTACTAGCAGGAGCCGTGCTTTCAGCCGGAGTGCGCTCTGGTTGTGCAGGACTTGCTCCCACCAGTGGCCGACAACATATTCGGGGATGAAAACAGTGACGACGTCTCGTGGGCTTTCTCGACGCAGTCTGCTCACATAGGCGACAACAGGTCCTGTGATGTCACGATACGGCGACGCTACGACAGTCAGCGGCACAGGGATGTCCGCCCGCTCCCACTCTTCCTTGAGTCGCTCGGTCTCAGCGCTGTCGACGCTGACGGTCACCGCCTCGATATGGCTTGGCTGGGTTGCCCGGGCGTAGGCCACCGCGCGCAATGTCGGCAGATGCAGCTTGGAGACGAGCACGATGGCCCGGTTGCTGGCCGGCAGGGTGACCGCCTGGTCCTGCGGCGGCGTGAGCTCCACGGCGACGCTCGCGTAGTGGCGGCTGATGCCGCGCATCGTCAGCCAGATCGCCGGCATCGCCACCACCACGATCCAGGCGCCGCTGGCGAACTTGGTGACCAGCACGATGACGAGCACGACCGCCGTGAAGCAAGCGCCGACCGAGTTGATGACCCTGATTCGCATCATGTGCCGACGAGCGGCTGGGTCGTTAGTGGTCTTCAGCAGCCGGTTCCAGTGCCGGATCATTCCGGTCTGGCTGCAGACGAACGAGACGAACACGCCGATGATGTAGAGCTGGATCAGTCGCGTCGGCGAAGCGTTGAAGATCACGATCAGCAAGATCGCGAAGCCGGAGAGCAGCAAGATCCCGTTGCTGAAGGCCAGCCGGTCGCCGCGGTTGTGCAACTGCCTGGGCAGGTAGCCATCGCGGGACAGAATCGACGCCAGCACGGGGAACCCGTTGAAGGCGGTGTTCGCTGCGAGCACGAGAATCAGCGCGGTCACGAACTGCAGCACGTAGAACAGCGGCGAGCTTCCGCCGAACACAGCCCGGCCGACTTGGGCTATGACCGTCCGTTGCACATGGCCGGGTATCACGTGCACATGGCTGATGAGCGCCAGCGTGGTCACCCCGGCGAACATCGTCACCGCGATGATCCCGAGCAAGGCCAGCGTGGTCGCGGCGTTCTTGCTCTTGGGTTGTCTGAAGGCCGGGACTCCGTTGCTGATGGCTTCGACCCCGGTCAGCGCGGTGCAGCCAGAGGAGAACGCCCGCAACAGCAGCCAGATCAGCAGGAAGCCACTGTACGTTCCTTGCGCCGGGACCAATAGATGCCGGCTTTCGGCATGAAGCGGGTGACCAAGCGCGATCTTGATGATCCCCCACGCGATCATCAGGCAGACCACGCCGATGAACACGTAGGTCGGGATCGCGAACGCGGTACCGGACTCGCGTACGCCGCGCAAGTTCATGACCGCGATTACGGCCACGATGACCACGGCAAGGAGGGCGACGTGGCTGTTCAGGCCGGGGAACGCCGACGCCAGGTTCGCCACGCCCGCCGACACGGACACGGCGACGGTCAGCGTGTAGTCGACCATCAGCGCGCTGGCGACCGCGAGGCCGATCTTCGGCCCCAGATTGGTGGTGGCGACCTCGTAGTCGCCGCCGCCGGATGGATAGGCGTGCACGTTCTGCCGGTACGACGTGACGACGACGAGCATGAGCACGGCGACGGCCACGCCGATGTACGGCGTGTAGTGCAACAGCGCGAGCCCGCCGACCGAGAGCACGAGCAGGATTTCCTCGGTGGCGTAGGCGACCGAGGAAAGCGCGTCGCTGGCGAACACCGGCAGCGCGATCTTCTTGGGCAGCAGCGTGTGACCTAGATGCTCGCTCTGCATCGGTCGCCCGACTAGCAGCCGTTTGGTGGTTCCGAAAAGCCCCGTCACGACCCGCATGCTAGGCCTAACTGGGCAAGTCCGCCAGAGCCATCACATTGCGTGATGGAACTGACAGGAGCCTTGTCTAACAGTGGTGATGAGCTAAAGGTGACGGCTGTTAGAATATGGCGAGGTCGTCGGCCGTCTGGAGGAAATGTGGGTGCAGGGATTGTCCTGTTCATCTCAGTGTTCCTGGCTTGCGCGGTCGAAGCCGTGGAGGCTACGACGATCGTGCTCGCGGCCGGGACCGCGCGGGATTGGCGGTCGGCTACTTCGGGTCTGGTAGCCGGAATCCTCGTGCTCGCGGCCATCACGGCCGTCCTAGGTCAGGCGGTGACCAAGCTGCCGCTGCCGGCGCTGAGGTTGTTCGTCGGCGCGTTGCTCCTCATATTCGGCCTGCAGTGGCTGCGTAAGGCGATCCTGCGGGCTAGCGGGCACAAGGAATTGCACGACGAGGGCGCGATCTACACCAAGCAGCTAGCCGCCGCCCAGACGGCATCCAGTCAGCGGATTGGCCTGGTTCCTGATGGCTACGCGTTCACGCTGTCGTTCAAGGGAGTGCTGCTTGAGGGTCTCGAAGTGGTCTTCATCGCGCTGACGTTCGGCGGCAACGCGCATGACATCCCGCTGGCGGCGCTGGCCGCGGTGCTCGCCGTGCTGGTGGTCGGTTTGGTGGGCCTCGCGGTGCGGGCGCCGCTGGCGCGGGTGCCGGAGAACACGCTGAAGTTTGTCGTGGGAGTGATGCTGACGGCGTTCGGCGCGTTCTGGGGTGCCGAAGGCGCCGGGGCGAAGTGGCCGGGTTCAGACGGCGCTTTGCTGGTAATAGCCCCGGCGATCGCGTGCTTCGCGTTGCTGTTGGTCGCGGTGCTGCGGCGGAGCGGCCCGCCGACGACGGGACTGCCGGCGACGCCGGTCGTGGCCAAGGCCGAGGTGAGCTGACGTGGTCAACGCGGTGGTGAGCAAGATCAAGACGTTCGGCCTATTCGCGTACGACTTCGTGATCGGCGACGACTGGTCGGTCGCGCTCGGCGTCGTGATCGCGCTCGCGATCACGTACGGGCTGAGCCATGGAGCGAAGGTGTCGGCCTGGTGGCTGATTCCTGTCGTGGTCGTGGTGCTGCTGCCGTTCAGCCTCTGGCGCGCGGTCCGCAAGCGCTAACGGGTTAGCGGTCGGCTGAGGCTTAGCGGCTCTGCTGGCTTCCAGGGGGACGACCCCCTTGGAACCCCCGCGCGCACAGAGCTAACGGCTCTCGGCTTCTTCGGCGTAGACCCTGGCCGCATAGTCCTCGAGGGTGCGCTCGCAGTCGGCTAGCGCCTGTTCGGCGTTCGGGCGACCGGCCGCGCCGAAGGCATCGCGGTCGACGACCTTCGCGAACCAGTTGCGCAGCTTGACCAGGTCGACCTCGTTCTCCTCAAGCTCGGCGTAGGTGAAGTGGTTGGCGACGTACTCCTTGCGGACCTGGGCCTGGAAGTCGTCGCACTTGTCGATGATCTCCTCGTATTCGTCGTCGCGGGCCGCCTGGAACGCGGCCTTGATTTCCTGCTCGCCAGCTAGAACGCGGCAGGACATCAGCGTCGCCGTGCCGGACATGTCGAGGATCTCGCTGCGCAGCTTGCGTAGCGCTCGCTCGGCCGCCGTGCTCGCCGGCAGCGCCGCCGCCGAGTTCTGCAGATAGATCGCGCCGATGCTCTTGAGCCGCCGCCAGACTGCTGCCCGCAGCCGGGTCGGCTCGGACGGTACCCGGTAGATCAGCAGGAACCAGCCGCCGGCGGGGGAGTCGGCTGAGTCGCCCCGGGTCGCCAGCCGGACTGGATCTCCGGAAGCCTCGCCGGACAGCTCAGCACCGCCCAATCTTTCGCCACTCACGCACTCATTCTTCCAGCGCGGACGTGCACAGGTTGGCAGCAGGTGAGGCCGCTGCCGGTGTTACTGGGGCTGGCCCGGGGGGCGCCAGCGGCGTTCGCGCCTCTGTGACGCCATTGACACGTTGGTCATGATCGTGGCGTCCGGTGCTTGGGCTCGGACGCTCTCGATGCGGCGCATGAGTTCAGCGTCCGCGGACATCTCCTCGTCGGTTGGTGACAGCGCGATCGTCGCGGTCAGCACGAACGTCAGCACGCTAACGCCGATGATCAGCGGCAGCAGGAACGCGGAGGCACTCGCGCCGCCCATGCCCATCGAGCCGGCATTCGCAGCGAACACGCGCATCGAGGCCATGCCGGTGTAGTGCATGCCGCTGACCGCCACACCCATGATCGCGGCGGCGACGAGCGTCGCCCAGACCTTGCTGAGCCGGAGTGCGGCCCACAGGGCCGCTGTCGCGGCGACGATGGCGATGATCACCGAGAGCGCGAATAGCATCGGGTTGTAGTTCATCCGGAATGGCCCCTCCATCGCGGCCATGCCCGTGTAGTGCATGCCGGCCACCCCGAACCCGGTGACCACGCCGGCGAGAACGAGCGCCCAGTTCGTCGCCGGGCCAAAGCCGATGATCATCAGCCCGAGCGAGACGAACGCTACCGCCAGTAGCATGCTGGCCAGCGTGACCAGAACGTTGAAGCGGATGGTGTCACCAGGGACCGAGAACCCGAGCATGGCGATGAAGTGCATTACCCAGATACCGGTGACGCCCAGCGATACGGCGGCGACCAAGAGCCAGCCTCGTCGAGCCGAGCCACTGCACGCGCGGGCCCTGCTCGTGCAGCGCAGCGCGAGGAACGAGCCCAAGAAGGACATGAGGTACGCCAGAGCTGGCGTCAGCAAGCCGTACGAAAAGTTGTGAACAGTAAGCACCAGACTGATCTCCGAAAATCCCGGCCACTGACCATATGGCCGAAAGGGATCTTACTCTGGTCAATCGCCTGGTGACCGGGTTACCTGGCAAGACGCATGAGGAAACGCAAAACGTAAGTTAGCGGTCAGTCGGTCAGGAGTCGGGTGTCCAGCTTGGTCTCGATCGCTCCGCCCCCGCCGCCGTCGCCCTCACCGTCGCCCTCGCCGCCGGGCTCGACCAAGTAACCCCCCGCGTTCGGCCGATCGGCGACCACCTCGGCGAACGAGTCGTCGATAAAGTGCGCCGCCGTGCCATCGTCGCAGGCCACACCCGGTGGCAACGTGCCTTCGGCGACGAGTGCCTGGTACAGCGGCCGCCGCCGGGGCTCGGAGTCATAATGCGGGCAATAACTGCCGGGAAACATCGCGAGACCGTCGGTGAACGGCCTGAGTACCGGGCCGAATGAGTCGGTCGTGCCCGCGGAGAACCAGCAGATAGCGCCGGCGCTGACACCGGTCAGGATGACTCCGGCGTGCCAGGCCTGGCCGAGTATGTCGTCGAGCCCGTGGACCCGCCAGACCGCGAGCATGTTGGCGACGCTACCGCCACCTACGAAGATGATATCCTGATTAAGGAGGAAATCAGCGATATCAGTGACGTTGGGCATGGGAAAGAGCTGCAAGTGGGTGACCTGCGTCGGCATCGCCGAGAGTGCGTGGTACATCCTCATATAGCCAGCGGCATCATCGCCCGATGCCGTGTTGATAATGCAAATCCTTGGCGTCGGGCGGCCGGACAATTGCGCCGCGTAACGTATCAGCAGCGGCACGCCGTCAGTGGTCCGTCCGATGCTTTCAGGGGCTCGCATGCCCCCGATGGCCAGCACGTGCCGTCTTCCGTCAGCTGCCACCAGGACACGCTACCGTGCGATGGTGACCGAATGCACGTTCTGTGACATCGCCGCAGGAACGCTCCCCGCGCACTTGGTGTTCGCCGACGACCTAGTCGTCTGCTTCCTCGACGCCAGGCCCGTATTCAAGGGGCACGTGCTTGTGGTGCCGAGGCAGCACTACGTGACGCTGGCCGATCTCCCTGACGACCTGGTGGGTCCGTACTTCGGGGTGGTGCGGCTGGTGAGCGCCAGGCTGCCGGCCGCGCTTGGAGCGCAAGGAAGCTTTGTCGGGATGAACAACATCGTCAGCCAGAGCGTGCCGCACTTGCATACGCATGTCGTGCCGCGGACGAAAGGTGACGGGCTTCGCGGCTTCTTCTGGCCCCGACGCAAATATGAGTCAGACGACGAGGCAACGCAGTACGCCAGCCGTATCAGGACTGTGCTCGAAGCCGCCGCGGTTAACAGCTAGCCGCCGGAGGCAGAGGCTTTATTACGCCAACGGCGGAACGTCAATAGTGTCATACCGGGCTACCCTGGTTGGCATGGCTGAGTGGTGGTCTATCGAAGTATTCGATTCACGCATCCAGGTAGCCTTGCGATGGAAGGACTCCTATCGCGCCCAGATCGTGGAAACGGCCATCACCACCGGCGCTGTCGACTGGAACTGGATCGAGCACAAGTCCGGCGTCGTATTCGAGGTGAGCTTCGCCGATGAGGCGACGTGGGAGGTCTTCCGTGGCTCGGCGGCTGTGCAAGCCGCGCTCGACGCCGTGCCCGATCCGGCTTATGGCCTGCTGGTCTACCGAGGCAGGGGCGGCGGGGCAGGAGCCAGGCAGCCGAAAAAGCCAAAGCCGTCGGCTGGCGCCGGGGCACTTGAGCTATCTGAGCCCGTTGAGCAGCGAAGACTGGACCTGACCCAGTCGGAAGCAGGCGATCAGGCGGTCGCATACCACCTGTAGTAATCGGTGCGATCTGCGCCCACCGCGCGAAGGACGCCGCTGAGCGGTGCAGGATGGGAACATGAGTACCACAGCTTCAGCCGATGAGATGCTGGCGGCGATCGAGCGAAGCGGTTACTACCCAGGCATCGTCGCCGACGCGATGTTCGCCGCGATAGGCCCTGAGCCAGTCATCTCGTACTTCGTTCATCATGACGCGCACTTCGATCCTGGTATGGAAGTGCGACGACATATGACCGTTTTGGCGTTGACCCCGACCAGGCTGGTCTACTCGCACACCGACGAATATCCGGCCGACGAGAACGTGCCGGATTCGCGGCCTCAGGCCGAGACGTCTACCGAGGCGATCAGTTGCTCGCGAGTTTCCTCGGTCGCAATCACCAGGGTCATTCCTGACCCGGCGCGGTACCAGCGCGGCGTCACGATGCCGTCCGAGGTGGTGCTGACGATCGGCTGGAACTCGCTGCGGCACCTGGAGCTCGAGCCGGCTCACTGCGGTGACGAAAGCTGCGAGGCGGACCACGGCTATACCGGCGCGATGACCTCGGACGACGTGACCATGCGGATCAGCGAAGCCGCGGACGGCGCCGAGGCAGTTAGTCAAGTGCTCGTGTTTGCCAATGCCCTTTCCGCGGCAACGAGCTAGGTGTGACCACACACACAATAGAACCCACCCTGCCGAAGTACTACGAGTCGTCGCTCGACGCGCTCGCCACCTCCGTGCTTGCCTCGCTCGGGGTGCCCGACGAGCCCAACCCGCTTCAGCTCGACCCGACCGAGCGAGCGTGCCTGCTGCTGGTCGACGGGCTCGGCTGGGAACTTCTGAGAGCGCACCCGGCGGCGGCGCCGTTCTTGTCGGAAATCGCCGTGACGGCCGCGCCGCTGACCGCGGGGTTCCCGGCCACCACCGCGACCAGCCTGGGTTCGATCGGCACTGGCCGGCCACCGGGCCAGCACGGGATCTTCGGCTACCAGGTCGCGATTCCCGGGACAGGCAAGCTGCTCAACTCGCTGACCTGGGACGCCGCCGTCGATCCGATCGGCTGGCAGCCCGGCTCCACGATCTTCGAGCGCGCGGCGAACGCCGGAGTCAGGGCACTGCGGGTGGCGCCCAAAGCACTCGACGGTACTGGCCTATCAACGGCGGTGATGCGCGGTGCGGAGTACCTAGCGGCGAACACCCTCGGCGCGCTGGTCTCGCGGACCTCAGCCGCGCTCGCGGCCGAGACTCCCGCGTTCGCCCTCGTCTACTACGGTGACTTGGACGCGACCGGCCACGTGCTTGGATGCGGTTCCGACGCCTGGCTCTATCAGCTCGCCCATGTTGACAAGCTGGCTGAGCAACTCGCGTCGGCGCTGCCGCATGGCACCGTGCTGCACGTCACAAGCGATCACGGCATGACTGACGTGGCAGATGCCGATCGCATCGATGTCGACGCCGTGCCAGAACTGAGATCGGGCGTGGCACTGCTCGGCGGCGAGGCGAGAGCCAGGCACCTGTACTGCGAGCCAGGGGCGGCTGCCGACGTGCTCGACACCTGGCGCGGCGTGCTCGGCGATCGCGCCTGGGTAGTTAGTCGTGAGCAGGCGGTAGCCGATGGCTGGTTCGGCCCGGTGCGGGACGCGCTTGCGAGCCGGATCGGCGACGTGCTCGTCGCCCCGAGCGGCCCATCGGCGGTAATCGCAACCAAGTCCGAACGACGCGAATCGGTGATGGTCGGCCTGCACGGCTCGCTGACCCAATCCGACCAGCTTGTCCCACTCTTGACGTTTGCGGTCGGCTGATCCGGGGTTCTGCCGGACGTTTGTCCACAGGCAGCCACGGGAACCGCACCGCCGTCGGCCTGGTTATCCACAGATTCCGGGAGGTTGTCCACATGAACGTAGCCGGTCCGGGCGGCCCGGTCATCAGCCGGGCCGAACTCGTGGACCTGCTCGCCTCGTCGGCCCCGCCCGCCGTAATCGACGTCAGATGGCGACTCGGCGGCCCGCCAGGCATTGGCAGCTATCTAGCCGGGCATTTGCCGGGTGCCTGCTTCATCGACCTGGACACCGAACTGTCGGGTTCGCCGGGCACCCGCGGCCGGCATCCGCTACCGGAGGCGACGGTGTTCGAGGCGGCCATGCGGGCGGCGGGGCTGCATTCCGGGCAGCTGGCCGTCGGCTACGACGACGGCGACAGCACAATCGCCGCCCGGCTTTGGTGGATGCTCAGGTACTACGGGCACCGGCAGGTCGCGGTGCTCGACGGCGGATACCACGGCTGGGCCACAGCGGGCCTGCCGGTGACCAAGCTAGTGACCCGTCCGCAACCCGGCGACTTCGCGGCGGCGAGCCCGGGCGGCATGCCGTTGCTCACCGACGTCGAGGCCGGCCAGCTAGCCAGGTCGGGTTTCCTGCTTGACTCCAGGGCCGGCGAGAGGTACCGCGGCGAGGTCGAGCCCATTGATCGGATCGGGGGCCACATTCCCGGCGCGATCAGCGCCCCGACCAGGGATAACGTCGGCGACGACGGGTCGTTCCTTGCGCCGCACGAGCTTGCGCGCAGGTTCGCGTCGCTCGGGTTGCCGACCCGCGCCGAGGGCGTGACCGGCGCCAGCGGCGAGCCGGTGATCGGCGCGTACTGCGGGTCAGGGGTGACCGCGGCGCATCAGGTGCTCGCGCTCGAACGAGCCGGCCTGCCCGCCGCGCTGTACGTGGGTTCATGGTCGGAGTGGTCGTCCGACCCCGCCCGCCCGATCGCGACCGGCCCGGAGCCGGGCTAGATCTCCCACTCCAACGACAGCCACGACGACGACTTGATTTGATTTGCCGAAATTAGCGACAGTCGGCCGCGCTTCCTGAGGAACCGGTTGGCTGCTTCGGCTAGGAGATCCACCGCGGCGACGCAGGTGGATTCCACGATCATGTACTCGCCCATGATCGCGGAGATCTGCGTCGCAGGGCGCGGCTTAGTTTCCGTGGGATCGCTGCTTCATGACTTACGGAAACCGCCGCTAAGGATCGATCGAGCCCGGATGACCAACCCCGGATGACCGGCCCCGGATGACCGGCCCCGGATGACCGGCCCCGGATGACCGGCCCCGGATGACCGGCCCCGGATGACCGGCCCCGGATGACCGGCCCCGGATGACCGGCCCCGGCCCACGCCCCTGCGGTGAATTCCCGAATCCACCGCAGCCCGGCCGCCTCCCGGCACGATGGATTGCCGAATTCATCCCTGATTTCCCAGGTGGATTGCCACATCCATCGCAGGGGCTGAGCTGCGAAGTGGGGGGATGTGCGAATCTACCTCAGCGGGTCCGGCCGGCGAACGGGACGAAGTGGGTGGTTCAGGTAATTTTGCCCAGATCGCGTGAGTGGTTCGGTTGATGTCAAGCCATCGCACCGGAGCACTCGGCTGCCTTCGATCCGGTCTGTGATCAGCCTTCAGTGCTGTCACCGTTCGGCCTCGCCGGGGTCTCAGCCGAGGTCGTGCCGCGCTGTGACTAGGAACCATGTCAACGTGCCCACGACCAGGGCGGGCGCTACCGCTGAGCTTCGCCCGGCCGCGAATACCCCGATGACGCCCGCCACGGCCGCGACGGCGAGTCGCAGCAATAGTCGGCCGGGCCGCCCATTCCTCACTCGCGTCACTATCCTGGCCCAGTTAGCGTCCGGCGCCCCGAGATCGTCCTGCCCGGTCACCACCGCGTCAACTGTTCCGACTCCGGCCGCTCCGGCACTTGCCGCCACGGCGGTGGCCGCTCCGGCTCGATCGACCAGGTCAGCTCTCGCTTCGTTTCGGCCGAACCGAGTGCGCAACTCGGTGTACGCCGCCGCAGCCAGTGCGAACTGATCGGGGTCGCCGCCATCGGCGCGGTCAGGATGGGAGGCCGCGGCGACCCGGCGCCAGGCGATCCGTACGTCGTCGTCGCTCAGGTCGTCGTCGGCACGCAGTCCGAGCACGGCAAATGGGTCCCGCGTCAAGCCCGTGCCGCCGGTCACGCCGACCCGCTCGTCACGCCGACCCCGCTCGTCACGCCGGTCGCTCCGAGCCGAACGCGGCGTCCAGCAACTCGCTGATGTCAGCCAGGCCCGCGCCACCCAGCCCTATACCCGCGCCGCCCACGCCGGAGCCGCCCACGTCGGCGCCGCCCACGCCCGTCGACGTTCCGGCCCCCTGCGCGCGCGCTTCCGCCAGCCCGACCGCGGCTGGCGTCCCGACGAGCCGCTTGACCTGCACGTAGGTAACCCCGGCCCGGTAGATGTACGCGGTCTGCCCCACGTCGAGGATCCTGATCAGCGCCGCGTCCACGACCGCCCGGTCAGTCAGCCGAGACGACCCCGCGTGGGCCCAGAACGGGAATCGCACCAGCCGCCGTGTCGTATCGACCACCTGCCTGCTCCCGGCGAACGCCGTGATCGGTTCTGGCTCCGGCGTCCTGAGCAGCCAGATGCCTCCCTCGGCCGACACTGCGATGCGCCGCCGCTCATCCTCCGACGCGCCGAGCCCCTGCCACGACTGCGCGGACACCTGCACGGCCAGGCCGAGGGACCGAGCTCGTTCGTAAAGCTGCCAGATCGGCAGCCGCCGCGACACCGCGCTGAACTCGTCGACAGCGAGCAGGATCTCCCGCTTCACCGGTCCTCGCACCGCGAAGCTGGCCAGCAGGTCGACCAGCGCCCGGGCCTGACTCTCCGCGACCGAGATCTGATCGGTGCCTTCGAGAATGCAGTACCAGGCGTCGGCGTCCTCGAAGCCGCCAGGGCCGTCCAGGCCGCCGCCCAGCCTGCGGAACAGGGTGCGGTACCGCAACGCCACGTCGGCCAGCTGCCCGGCCGCCGAGGAGATCATCGCGTGGTCGGCCTGCGATCCGGCCGATGCGTACGCCATCGACAGCCACCCTGGCTCCAACCTGGTGAGCAGGTCCTCGCTGCTCAGCCGGCGGCCCGCACGGTGCTTCCACGGCGAGCCCGATCAGGGCCTCCATGACGTCGGCGTAGTAGGCGGCGCCCCCGGTTCCGTGCTCGATCAGGTCGACGAGCGTGGTGGTGAGCTGGCGTGGCGGCAACGTCCACAACGACAAGCTGGCCTCATCTGGCCACACGGCGGTCGACCGGGTGCCGGCCGCGCGTAGCACCCGCCGCGCCCGGTCGGCGATCCGGCGCGCGTCGGAGCCGCCCTTGCAGTCAAGCACTACGAGCAGCGGCGGGTGCCCAAGACCCGCCGCGTGCCGTCGCAAGCCAATCGCCATGAACCCGGCCCAGAGCCTGAGCAGCAAGGTGGTCTTGCCTGTGCCGGTCGTGCCCACTATGACCTGATGGGAACGCATCCGCTGATATCCGATCGCGGCAAGCTGACCGGCCCGGTGGCCGACCGTCCTGATCACCGCGCCGACGATCAGCAGGTCACCACGGGTGGTCAGCGGCACCGAGCCGGGTGCCGCGATCCTCGCGCGGGCCGCCCGAGCCTGATGCCGCCACTGCCGCTGGTCGAACGCGACGGCCGAGGCCGGGGATAGCCCGCCAGCGCCCGACCGGAGCGCTCTGATCCGGTAGGACCAGGCCAGGCCGCCGATCACTAGGCCGAGCGGCAGCGCGGCCGGCGCGATCGTCGCGGCGGCGCGCGGAACCGCGCCGACCCGCACCAGCCGCCAGAACGCCAGCCACGCGTGATACGGCGCGGCGACGGTGTCGTGCCCGCTCGCCACGAGCCAGGCGAGCACCATCGGCACACACCAGGCCGCCGCGATCATCAGTCGACGCGGTTGCCACCCCCGGTACCAGGCGGCCGCGAAGGCCCCGGCCGCGACCACGGAGACAGGTGTCGCCGCGATGGCTGCCGCGGCCAAGACCACTGCCACCCCGGCCCGAACTAGCCCCTTGAGCACCACTTGCGCCACAAGCAGGCCCAGCCATCGCCTGATCACGATGAATTCTCCGGCGGAACGGCCGGTACCAGGTGAGCTGCCGTCCGGCCACGTCGGTCACCCGGGCCGGGCGTCTGTTCTGGCCACCGTGCGTCTCCAGGCAGCATCCGGATCTCGACCCTGGGCGCAAGGCTGCCAAGAGCGTCGCGTGCCTTGGTCACCACCGGCCAGGCGGCGGGGGAGCACAGGTAGATCACCCGCGTGTGCCTCGGCGGCCGGGCAGGCACCGTGATTTCGGAAGCCGGGCAACCGTAGTCTCCGGTTCGCGCCAGCACCTCGCGCATCACCGCCACGGTCTTGGTGAGCGTCTTTGGCGTCAACTCGGCCTCGATGGCCCAGCACTCGCCCGCCCACGCGACGGCGGCCGCCCCGGCATCGTCCGGCCAATGCACCTCGCCGTCGGGTATGTGCTCGCGCAGCCCGATCTTGCGGCTGAACCGGGCCCGCAGCCGTCGCTCGCTGCGCCAGAACGCCTGCGCGGCGCTGAACTGAGGTGTCGCGATCAACGCGAGCCTGGTAGCGGTTACCGCGCGCAAGTGGGCGAGCCTTGATAAAGCGGGAGTGGCGGCGCTGTACGGCAGACCGCAACTCGCCAGCCCGGCCCTGGTCAGCCAGACCCAGCGCGGACCAGGACCGAGCCTGGCCGCGTCGGCCAGTCCCGAGCCGGTCCAGTTGCCTACCAGCGCGACGGCGCGTCGCTGCGACACCCCGAGAGCGGTCGCAAGCTGGTCAAGCTGAACGCCGTACATCTCGGCGGTGAAGACCAAACCGTCGGCGTGGACATCCGCGACTGCCACACGCCTATCTCACCACGATTGGCGGCGCGCCGAGCGAAACGGCGAGCCGGTGCTGGTGTCGAGTCCTTGCGTACTGCACAATGTCTCTGGAGTATCAGCGGTACGCTGCTGTTTGGGGCACGCTCCTTGCGCCGGAGATTCGTTGGGGAAGACGCATCTCGCCCGGCTGGCAGGGAGGTTTGGTGACCGTTCGCGGTGTGCTGCAGATTCACTCTGCGCCCCCGGCGCTGAGCCCGCATGTGGAGTGGGCGGTGGCCGGGATCTTTGGCGTGCCCGTCAAGCTGCACTGGATCGACCAGCCGGCCGCCCCGGGCAATGTCAGGACCGAGTTGGCCTGGCAGGGACGACCTGGCATGTCCGGTGCCGTCGCTTCGGCGCTCGCCACCTGGAAGCTGCTGCGGTTCGAGTTGACCGAGGAGCCGAGTCCGGGTTGCGACGCCGTGCGTTATAGCTGCACGCCGTCACTTGGCATGTTCACCGCGACTGTGAGCGCGAACGGCGACATCATGATCAGCGAGAATCGGCTGCGCGCCGTGATGACGCTAGCTGCCCACGCGGCGACCGGCGATCAGTCTGGGGCCCTGCGTGAACTGCACGGACCGAGGCATCCTGCGCTCGGCGGATCGCTGGAGGCCGAGCTTAGGCTGCTGCTCGGCGAAGCCTGGGACGCCGAGCTAGAGCCGTTCAGGCACGCTTCCGCCGGCGCCCCAGTCCGCTGGCTCCACGCAACCGGCTAGCCGCCTCACCCGCACCCCGCCCGCACCCCCGCGATGAATTCGGGAATCCAGCCGGGAAAACCAGTATGAATTCGGCAACCCATCGCGCCGGGACTGCTCTTAGTCGCCTGCTAGGACGACCGGAATCTGGTCGGCTGGGCGGTTTTCTGAGATCCAGGCGTCGATGCGCTCCCACCATTCGAAGAGCCATTGCACTTGCGTCTCGTGATCGGCGTCGCGCGGCACTTCGTCGACTGGCACCCGCCACCACTTCGCCCGGATCACCTGGCCGACGGACAGGTTCCGCCAGATGTCGCCCGCGCTTACCATGCGGTCGAGGCCGGCGTGGGCCACGAAGACCACGTCGGCGTCCGGGCAGGCCATGATCGCGGCGAACGCGCCGCCGCTGCGTGGCGGCAGCAGGTTCGGCATGTCACGGGCCCGGTCGGCTAGGTCACGACGGCCGATCTGCTCGAGCCTGCCGATGCCGCGCTCCCACCGGTTCGGCGTCCAGTTGCCGCCCTCGGGAAAGATGACCAGTGCGCCGAGCCGGTCTAGGCCGCCGGCCAGCCGTTCGATCTGCTCGACGAAGAGCCGGTCGCCGGTCTTGGCGTGATTGATGAACACGTTCGGCAACCGGTTGACCACCACGTCGACGCCGGGATCAAGCTGCATCGTCGCCTTCATCACGACCCGCGGACGGCGCTGGTAGACGCTCAGCAACTGGCGCACGAGCAGGAAGGAATCGCCGGGGCCGGCGTGGCGGCTGAGCACGATGACTGGGCGGGCCAGCCGCGCGGCTAGCTCGTCGTCGGTCGCAGGCGGTTCGTCGACCTCCACCCGCAGGCCGAATGCCCGGTGCGCGGCCCGGTAGATGGAGTCAAGGAACCAGCGCATGACGGCGTAGTGCCTGGCCTGGAACGGCTCGGTGCGCAACCGTCCGCCGAACCCGCTGACCACCCACATGCCAAGGCACATGAACAGCACGGCCGCCTCAGCGAACAGCCAGATCAGCGCGAAGAACGTCAGCCGGAGGGCGCGAGTGCGGCCTTTACGCCGGCCGATCCAGCCGAATAGCAGGCTCAGCAGCGCCAGCAGCGGGAAGAGCACAACTACGGCCAGCGCTACCACCACCGCGAGCGGAGCGAGCACGAGCCTGCGGATCAGCCTCGGTGGCAGCATGACCTACTCCTTTACGCCCCCGCCCTTCGCAGCAGGGCCTTCCGCAGCAGCGAGATAGCCGGCGGATGCTTCATACGCCCGGTCGATGCTCGTCGCCACCATAGTCTTGTCGCGGTAGCGCAGTTGCGACAGATCAGGCGCGCGCTTTTTTCCGCCCGTGGGCAGCACGTGCACGGTGATGTCGTCGGGCAGCGTCGACATTTCCTCATTGAAACGGTGCCTGCGGGCAATCTCGAACGCCACCAGTCCCACTTCCCACGGGCGCTTCGGCGGGCTCAGTTCCGTCTCGATCCGGCCAACCTGCAGGACGTACACGGTGCTCGCGCCGAGCGCGACCGCGCGGCCGACCGGGATCGAGTCGACCAGGCCGCCATCGAAATAGTGATCACCGTCGATCTCGACCGGGGGCAGCAGGCCGGGCACGGCGCACGAGGCGAGCACGGCGGGAACGAGCGGCCCGGAGAAGAACCACGCCGCACTGGCCCGCTCGATGCTGGCCGCCACGCAATGGAACGGCAGCTTCAGCTCGGCGAAGTCGGTGGCAGGCAGCATCGCGGCGAGCATCTGCCCGAGCGGCTCGATCGAGTGCAGGTGCGTCCCGGATCGGGCCAGCCTGACCGCCCTGCTCCACACCGTCTCGCTGAACGCGTCCCGCAGCGCCTCGCCCGCCCAGAGCTTACCGAGCCTGGCGGCCGAGCCAGCCGGATCGGCCGCCACGAACGCTCCGTTGACCGCCCCGATCGAAGTCCCGACAACCAGGTCAGGCCTAATCTCAGCTTCGGACAGCGCCATCAGCATGCCGACCTCGTGAGCGCCGAGCAGACCGCCCCCGCCCAGCACGAATGCCGTGGTCACCGTCTTAGCCTCGCGCGGTGCCTCCCCGGGGGGACGACCCCCCGGACCCCGGATAACCTCGCCTCACCGTGCGGTCGAGTATGCCAAGCGTGGCCCGCAACGCGCCTTCTGAGATGACTGGGAAGATCCCGGCCTCACGCCACTTAGGGTCGATGTCAGACCAGTCGTAGTAAGACGTGACCCGGGTACCGCCGTCGGTCGGCTCAAGCCGATAGCCGTACACGTGGCCGATCTGAGGCCGGATCTGACCGAGAATCGTCCACGCGATCTCTCGGTCAGGCTCGAACGCCGAGATCTGAACGGTCACGTCGTACTTGCCGAGCGGGTAGTCGTTCAGCGCCTCGCGGTCCATGTGCACGACGAAGCTGTCGCCGGCGGCCGAGACTGGCTTGCCGTCGGCTGACTGCAGCATCCCAGAGCTATCGATCGCGACGTGTCCCTGCGGATCACACAGCACGCGGAAAATCGCAGACGGCTCGGCCGTGATCGCGCGCTCTACCTCTATCCGGTCTGTACCCACCCGGCCATTTTGCCAGAGCCTGCGATGGCCCGAAAACTGAGTATCCGGCTCAGAGCGGGATGTTGCCGTGCTGACCGCGCACTTGATCGGCGGAGGCGATCGCCTCCGCGATCGCCTGCCTGGTCTTGTCGGGCTCAATCACCTCGTCGATCACGCCGAGTTCTTGTGCCCGCACCAGACCGCCCGACTCGCGGTCGTGCTCGGCGGCCAGTTCGGCCTCAAGGTCGTGCCGCTCGTCGGGAGCCGCGGCGGCGAGCGCCCGCCGGTGCAGGATGCGGACCGCCGCGACGGCGCCCATCACGGCGATCTCGGCTTCGGGCCAGGCGAACACCCGGGTCGCCCCGAGCGAACGCGAGTTCATCGCGATGTACGCGCCGCCGAAAGCCTTCCTGGTCACCAGCGTGACCCGCGGCACGGTCGCCTCGGCGAACGCGTGCAACAGCTTGGCGCCGCGCCGGACCACGCCGTCCCATTCCTGACCGACCCCCGGCAGGTAGCCGGGCACGTCGACCAGGACGACGAGCGGCACGCCGAACGCGTCGCACATCCGTACGAACCTCGCCGCTTTCTCCGCCGAGGTCGCGTCGAGGCAGCCGCCGAGACGCATCGGGTTGTTCGCCACGACGCCGACCGTCCGGCCGCCGAGCCTGCCGAGCGTGGTTACCACGTTCGGCGCCCAGCGCGGATGCAGTTCTACGCCCGGGCCATCGAGAATCCCAGCGATCAGCGGGTGCACGTCATACGCGCGCTTGGGCGAGTCCGGCAGCAGTGCCGCCAGGTCGACATCGGCGAGCTTGGGCTGGTCAGCGTCCTGTGCGCCGTGCTGGGCCGCGAGCAGCAGCACCATCTCCCGCGCGGTGGCCAGCGCTTCGGCGTCGTTGGACGTGACCACGTGCACCACACCGGAACGCCTGCTGTGCGGCTCCGATCCACCGAGGCGCTCCATGTCCACGTCCTCGCCGGTGACGCTGCGTACCACGTCAGGCCCGGTCACGAAGATCCGCCCGCCGTGCGACAAGATCACGAGGTCGGTCAGCGCCGGCCCGTAGGCCGCGCCGCCGGCGGCGGCACCGAGCACGACGGAGATCTGCGGCACCTTGCCGGAAGCCCTGGTCATGGCCGCGAATACGGTCCCGACCGCGTGCAGGCTCTCGGCGCCCTCGCGCAGCCTGGCCCCACCCGAGTGCCACAGCCCGAGCACCGGAGCCCCGACCTCAAGCGCCCGCTCGTAGGCGGTCACAATCGCCGCGCACCCGGCACTGCCCATCGCGCCGCCCTGCACTCGCGGATCGCTGGCGAAGGCAACCGCGGGCACCCCGTCGATCACTCCTTCGCCGATTAGCACCCCGCTCGTGTCGGCCGGCTGCAGCAGGTGCAGGGTGTCGGGGTCGAACAAGGCGCCGAGCCTGGCCATCGGGTCCCGGCCAGGCTGCCCTGGCACCCGTCTCGCTTGAGGAGTGGGGGGCCGTGCGTCAACCACCGTCACGTCAGGCTCCTTGCTTTCCAAGTTGGCTGACCTCGTCAGGCTTCGGTGAACACGACAGCGACGTTGGAGCCGCCGAAGCCGAATGAGTTGTTGAGCACAGCCATCGGCTCCGGGCCACGCTGGTGCAACTCGGTCGGCTTGACGGCGATCTCGATGCCGAGGTCATCTTCGGGATCGTCCAGGTTGATGGTCGGCGGAGCCATCCGGTCGCGCAGCGCGAGTATGGCGGCCACCGACTCGACCGCTCCGGCGCCACCGAGCAGGTGGCCGGTCATCGACTTGGTCGACGACACCACGACGGCATCGGCGGCACGGCCGAGCGCTTCGGCGATGGCTTTGGCCTCCAGCACGTCACCTGCCGGAGTCGAGGTGGCATGGGCGTTGACGTGGGCGACCTGCTCGGCGGCGACGCCCGCGTTCTCCAGTGCCCGCTTAATCGCCAGCACGGCGCCGGACCCGTCCGGGTCGGGCTGGGCGATGTGATGAGCGTCACACGAGTAACCCGCACCGGCCGCGACGGCGTACACCTGTGCACGGCGGCTAGCGGCGTGCTCCTCCGACTCGAGCACCACGATTCCGGCACCCTCGCCGAGCACGAACCCGTCCCGGCCCCGGTCGAACGGCCTGGACGCGCGCTCGGGCTCGTCGTTGCGCAGCGACAGCGCCCGCATCGCCGCGAACGCGGCGATGTTCAGCTCGATAATCGCAGCCTCGGTCCCGCCGGCCACTACAACGTCGGCGCGTCCCGACTTGATCATGTCGATGGCATAGCCGATCGCCTCTGCGCCCGACGCGCAGGCGCTGACCGGGGTGTGCACGCCGGCCTTGGCGCCAAGTTCGATGCTGAGCCAGCCCGCCGACCCGTTTGGCATCAGCATCGGCACCGTGAACGGCGACAGGCGCTGCCAGCCCTTCTCCCTGAGCGTGTCGTAGGCGGCGAGCGTCGAGCTGATCCCGCCGATCCCGCTCGCGACCACGACGCCCAGCCGGGTCGGGTCGACATCCGGCTTTCCCGCGTCCGCCCACGCTTCCCGTGCGGCTATAAGCGCGAACATCTCGCACCGGTCGAGCTTCCTCGCCTGCACCCGGTCGATGAGCGTGGCAGGCTCAGCGGCGGCTGGCGCCGCGATCTGGCACGGCAGTCGCTCCGCCCACTCATCGGTCAGCGCTCGCACGCCGCTGCGCCCGGCCAGCATGGACTGCCAGGTGGTGGGGACGTCCGCACCGACGGGCGTGATCGCCCCGACACCGGTGATGACGACCCGGGTCGATGCATTGGCCACTGTAAAGCTCCTGTCGATCTTCTCGAATCTGCGTTCGCCTAGGGCGGGGCGCCGGGCTGCGGGACGGCCCGGCAGCGCTGCTTTTCCCGCTGCTGTGCCCCCTGTCAGGCCGTGACTCCGGCGCGTGCGACGTAGTCAATGACGTCCTGCACGGTCTTGAGATCCTTCAGCTGGTCGTCCGGAATCTCGACGCCGAACTTGTCCTGCGCGGCCACGGCGATCTCAACCATCGAGAGGCTGTCAATGTCGAGGTCGTCGACGAAAGTCTTGTCTGGGGTGACCTCATCGGCCGGCACGCCGGCGATCTCGTCGATGATCTCGCTTAGCCCGGCGAGTATCTCCTTTTGCGTCATGGCCATGCCGCTGTCTCCTTCGTGATTCTTGTTGCGGTGGATGCTGGCTGGTTAGGGTATCGCGATCACCTGCGCCGCATAGCAGACGCCGGCGCCGAAGCCGATAAGCAGCGCTTTGTCGCCGGTAGAAAGCTCGCCGTGCTCGGTCATCCTGGACAGCGCGAGCGGTATCGAGGCCGACGAGGTGTTGCCCGCGTGGATGATGTCGGTGGCCACCTTTGCCTGCGGCGCGCCGATCTTACGAGCCAGCGCCTCGATGATCCGCAGGTTGGCCTGGTGCGGCACGAACACGTCGATCTCGGTCGGGTCGACGCCGGCTTTCGCGCACGCCTTTAGTGCCACCGGGTGCAAAGCGGTGGTGGCCCAGCGAAAGACCGCTTGACCTTCTTGAAAGATGAAAGAATTACGGTCCTTAACGCAAATCTTGTCCGCCATGTCGCCGTCGCTACCCCACTCCACCGGTCCTACGCCGACCTGGGTGTCCTCGCCGTTCTCAGCCGGACCGACCACGGCCGCTCCGGCGCCGTCGGCGAAGATGATGCAGGTGGACCGGTCGGTCCAGTCCACCCAGGCAGACAACTTCTCGGCGCCGATCACCAGCACGTTCCGCGCCGATCCGCAGCGCACGGCATCGCTCGCGTTGGCGAGCGCGTAGCAGAATCCGGCGCAGGCCGCGTTCAGGTCGTAAGCGCCAGGCGCGTCAATGCCGAGCCGCCGGGCGACGACCGCGGCGGTGTTCGGGATCATCACCTCGGGTGTGCAGGTCGCCACGATGACCAGGTCGATGTCGGCGGGGGACAGGCCGCTGGCGGCCAGTGCCTTCCCGGCCGCCGCCACTGACATGTCGGCGACGGTCTCATCGGGTCCGGCGATCCTCCGGCTCACGATCCCGACCCGGCTGCGAATCCACTCGTCGCTGGTGTCCACCGACTCGGCAAGCTCATCATTTGTCACGATCCTGGCTGGCTGATAACCGCCGAAAGCCAGCACGCGTGCGCCTGTCGTGCCTGATTGGATGCGCATCGGCCTAGTCGCCTTTCCTCAGATAGCGATGACGTTGCTGGTGCCTGTCGCGGCGGTGCGACAGGTTACTGGTCGGTTTTACTGATCGGTTGATCTCACGCCTCGCCCGGTTGCAGCCGGACGAGAGGCTGACCGGGGTTCACCGGGTCGCCCTCCTCGACCAGCCACTCGATGATCGTGGCTGGAAAGTCCGTGACTACGGGATGGAGGACGCCGCCGCGCACCTCGACCTGGCCAAGCTCAGCGCCGCTGCCGACTGAGGATCCGGGCCCGCGGTCGCTCGGCGCGCGGAACGTGCCGCCCTGCTGCGCGACCAGCAGTCGCCACTCTGGAGCGTGGCTGTCGGAATGGCTCCCGGCGTGGTCGGCGAGCAGGGCCTGGGCTGAGCCGAGATCGGCCGGAGACTTGAGCGCCAGCACGGCCACCTTGGGAAGCGCCCGTCGCGCCAGGCCGACAAGGGTGCCAGCAGGCGGCAACTCGATGAACGCGGTCGCTCCGAGGTTGCGCATCGTCGCCATGCACATGTCCCACCTGACCGGAGCGCTGACCTGCGTGACGATCCGCTCGAGCCAGTCGGTCCCGGTCCTGACCGCCTCGCCGTCGCGATTCGACAGCACGGTAAGCACCGGGTCGCTGACGGCTACAGTGGCCGCGGCGGCTTGCAGGTCCTCGACCGCGGACGCCATGTGCACGGTGTGGAACGCCCCTGCCACCGACAGCGGTCGCAGCTTGGCTCGCGGCGGCGGGTCGGCGGCGAAGGCCTCGAGCTGGGCGAGCGTGCCTGCCGCGACGATCTGGCCGGTCGAGTTGATGTTGGCGGGGGTGAGCCCGTGCCGTTCGATGCAGGCGAGCACCTCAGCCTCGTCGCCGCCAAGCACGGCGGTCATTGACGTGGAGTCGGCGGCAGCGGCCTTGGCCATGGCCCTGGCGCGCACGCCGACTAGCCGCATCGCGTCATCGCCGGTCACCACGCCGCCGATGGCACCGGCCGCAAGCTCGCCCACGCTATGTCCGGCGGCGATGCCGCCGTGGACCGTGGTGGCAACGCCCAGCACGCTGGTCGCGGCGAGCGCGGCGGCCACGAGCAGCGGTTGCGCGACCGCGGTATCCCTGATCTCATCGGCGTCGCCGACGGTGCCGTACTTGATCAGGTCGCAGCCGACAAGCTCGGACCAGGCGCCGATCCGCTCAGCGACGCCGGGGAACTCTAGCCAGGGCGAGAGGAAACCAGGGGTCTGAGCGCCCTGTCCAGGCGCGGCAATGACGAGCATCTTCTAACCTTGCACTGTAGGAGTCCACCATACGAATAGAAAAGTCTACGAACTTCATTGGCATGAGTTTGTAGCTACCCTACAAGCTACGTTTGCTTGTGCGCTAGCCGCCCGTACACTACGGCCAGCCAGAGCGCGAACCCACCACGTCCGTCACCTGGGTTAAAACCAGTCAAAACAGTCGCTCGGCGCAACCGATACCGGACCGTATTGGGATGCACGAACAGCATCCTGGCTGTCGCTTCGAGCGAGTGGCCTTGCTCCAGGTACGTGGTAACCGTATCGAGCAGCGCGGCACCGCCGCGGTGCAGCGGCTCGTAGATGTGCTCGATCAACTCGGCGCGCGCTCCTTCGTCGCCGTCGAGCGCGCGCTCCGGCAGCAGGTGCGAGGCGAGCACCGGCCTCGGCGCGTCCGGCCACGCTGAGGCCGAGCGCAGGCCCGCCAGCGCGGCCCGCGCCGACCCGGCCGCAGTCTCTATGCTGTCCGCCGCCGGTCCGACCACGACGGGCCCGGGGCCGAACCGGGACGCGAGCTGACGGGCGACCGGCATCGGGTCGCCGGCGCCGCTGAGCACCACCACCAGCCGGTGTCCATGGACGCCGGCCAGCAAGTCGAACTTGGCCCGGCGGGCCAGCAGCCGCAGCTCGTCGATCAGTCCCTCGGGCTCGTTGCCGTCAGCGTGCCCGGCGAGCACGGTCACCGGCGTGGGCGGCCAGTTGAGCGCCGAGGCCCAGGACGGCAGGCTGTCGTCGGCCTCGCCCCGCACTAGCGAATCCACCACCAGCGCCTCGAGTCGCGCGTCCCAGGCGCCCCTGGCCTCGGCCGAGCGCGCGTAGACCTGCGCGGCCGCGAACGCGACCTCCCTGGTGTACCTGAGCACTGCCTCGCGCAGTTCGGACTCCCCGCCCGGCGCGGCGAGCTCGTCGACTCGGCTCTCCACCACGTCGACGATGATCCGCACCATCTCGACCGCTTGCTGCAGGCTCACCGCCCTGGCCAGCTCGCGCGGCGCCGTGCCGAACACCTCGCCGGCGACCGCCGGCCTACTCCGCTCCGGATGCTTCACCCAGTCGACAAATGCGGCTACGCCGGCCTGGGCGACAAGACCAAGCCAGGACCGGTTCTCCGCCGACAGCGCGCGGAACCAGGGCAGCCGCTGGTCCATCGACGTCATCGCCGCGGTGCCGAGCGCGCTCATGGACTGCTCGAGCCGGGCGATCGTTTCAGGCCTGACCCTGCCCTTGGTCCGGGCGCTCTGAGTAGTCTTCGCGCTCACCTGATCAGGGTGTCATGTCGGAGCTCGGACTGGGAGTGCGACCTGACGACCGTTGTATCTAGCAGGACTTTGTCGCAAAGTGTGGGAAGTTATCCGCCCAGGAGAGAGGACCACCCAGCATGAAAGTGACTACGGCGCGTGTCGGGGCCGCGCTCGTCGTCAGCATGGTCGCGATCGGTATAACGGTCGTCCCAGCCGCTGCGACTACGGCACACTCCCCATCGGTCACCTACACGTTCCGGAAGCTGGACAACGGCAACGATCCGTCGTTCAACCAGCTCCTCGGAATCAACAATCACAACAAGACCGTCGGCTACTACGGCTCGGGCGCACATGGTCACCCGAACAAGGGCTACCAGCTCTCATCGCCGTTCGGCCACGGTACCTACCACGCGGAGAACTTCCCCAGGTCAGCGCAAACTCAGGTCGCGGGCGTGAACGACAACGGCGTCACGGTCGGGCTCTTCTCCCGCACGAACAAGGCCTCGCTGATCAATTCCTTCGCCGGCTTCTACCTGCAGAACGGCAAGTTCCACCGGGTCGCGTTCCCGACCGGCAACAACTCCAACCCGTCATTCAACGAGTTGCTCGGAATCAATAACTCAGGGATCGCCGTCGGTGACTTCATCGACGCCCTGGGGAACATGCACGGGTACCGGTTGAACATCAACACGCACAGGTTCGCCAGGATCAACATCAGGAACTCTCCCAACGTGACCGTGACCGGCATCAACGCCGGCGGCACCATGGTCGGCTTCTTCACCAACGCATCCGGCAAGATTGTGGGGTTCCTGCGCCGCTCCAACGGCCAGGTGGCCACGCTCTCGAAGGCAGGCGCCGACATGACGCAGGCGTTCGGGATCAACAAGGGCGGCCTGGTCGTCGGCGCCTACACGAGCGGCAACAACACCTTCGGCTTCACCTGGACCGGTGGCGGCGGCTTCCGCCAGGTGTCTGACCCGAGCGGTCGCGAAAGCACGGTCATCACCGGCGTCAACAACGCCGGCGACCTCGTCGGCGTCTACACCGACCGTCACGGAATCACCAACGGCATGCTGGCTATCCCGTAGTGGACCAGCCCGCCCATCTCTGCGGCATCCCGCCCACCAGGGATGTCACAGTGCTAGCTCGCGGCCGGCCGATCAGTGCTGGCTCGCGGGGGGACGGCCCCCCCGCCCCCCCGCGCCTTCGGCTTATCACAGCTGGCTCACATCGAGGTTCAGCCGGTACTTGGCGATCGCCTCATCGAGCACCTCGGGCTTGAGCTCGCCTAGCCGAACTAGCTGCCACAGCGCCGCGAGCGTGATCGACTGGGCGTCCACGTGGAAGAACCTGCGCGCCGCCGCCCTGGTGTCGGAGAAGCCCCAGCCGTCGGTACCCAGGCAGGTATACGGCGCTGGCACCCAGCGCGCTATCTGATCAGGTACGGCCTTGATCCAGTCGCTGACCGCGACCACCGGCGCTGACAGCTCGCCGAGCGCGCTCGTGACGTACGGCACTCGCGCTGGCTCGTCCGGATGCAGCAGATTCCACTCATCGCAGGACAGGCCGTCCCGGCGCAACTCGGTCCATGACGTCGCCGACCACACCTCAGCTCCGACGCCCCAATCGGCCGCGAGCAGACGCTGCGCGTCGAGTGCCCACCGCATGGCCACGCCAGAGGCCAGGATCCTTGCCCTGGGCATCCCGTTCCCACTCTGGGTCTGAAGGTCTTGCCCGACGCCGGCCTGCGCGGTCGCGCTTGCGTACAGGTACAGCCCGCGGACAATGGCCTTCTCGAGTTCCTCGGGGCCGCCAGGGTAATCAGGCTGCGGCGGCTGCACGTACGGCTCGTTGTAGACGGTCAGGTAGTAGAAGATGTCCTCGCCGAGGCTGTGCTCGTCGGACGAGCCGTACATTCGGCGCAGGCCATCCTTGACGATGCAAGCCAGTTCGTAGGCCCAGGCGGCGTCGTAGGCGACGCAGGCCGGGCTAACCGAGGCGAGCAGCACCGAGTGGCCGTCGTTGTGCTGCAGGCCCTCGCCGGTCAGCGTGGTGCGGCCGGCGGTGGCACCGAGCAGGAAGCCCCGGCCAAGCTGGTCGCCCAGCGCCCACATCATGTCGCCAGTGCGCTGGAACCCGAACATCGAGTAGAAGATGTAGATCGGGATCATCGGGGTGCCGTGAGTCGCGTAGGCGGTGCCCGCGGCGATCGTTGAGGCCATCGCGCCGGCTTCGCTGATTCCCTCGTGCAGGATCTGGCCTTGCTCGGATTCCTTGTACGACAGCAGCAGCGCGCGGTCGACGGCGTCGTAAGTCTGGCCGTGCGGGTTGTAGATCCTGGCCGTCGGGAACAGCGAGTCCATGCCGAACGTGCGTGCCTCGTCGGGGATGATCGGCACGAACCGCTCGCCGATCTCCGGGTCCTTCATGAGGTCCTTGAGCAGCCGGACGAACGCCATCGTGGTGGCGACCGCCTGCCGGCCCGACCCGTGACGCAGTTCGTCGAACGCCCCGTCGGCCGGCTGGGTCAGCGGCCGGGACCTGAGGACCCGCTTCGGGAGGTAGCCGCCGAGAGCCTGGCGGCGTTCCTTCATGTAGGAGATCTCTTCTGAGTCCTCGCCTGGGTGGTAGTACGGCGGCAGGTCGGCTTCGAGCGCCGAGTCGGGAATCTCCAGGTACAGCCGGTCCCTGAACTCCTTCAGCTCGGCGACCGTGAGCTTCTTCATCTGGTGAGTGGCGTTCCTGGCCTCGAAGTCCGGGCCGAGCGTCCAGCCCTTGATCGTGTGAGCCAGGATCACGGTCGGCTGCCCGACGTGCTCGGTGGCTGCCTTGAACGCGGCGTATACCTTGCGGTAGTCGTGGCCGCCTCGGGAAAGATTCCGCACCTGGGCGTCCGACAGGTGCGAGACGATCGCCCGCAGCCTCGGGTCGCCGCCGAAGAAGTGCTCCCTGGTATAGGCGCCGGACTCGACCGCGTAGGTCTGGAACTGACCGTCCGGGGTGGTGTTCATCTTGTTCACCAGCACGCCGTCGACGTCCTGGGCGAGCAGCGGGTCCCAGTCCCGGCCCCAGATCACCTTGATGACGTTCCACCCGGCGCCTCGGAAGAACGACTCGAGTTCCTGGATGATCTTGCCGTTCCCGCGCACCGGGCCGTCCAGGCGCTGCAGGTTGCAGTTCACCACGAAGATCAGGTTGTCGAGTTCCTCTCTGGCGGCCAGTCCGATCGACCCGAGCACCTCCGGCTCGTCGGTCTCGCCGTCGCCGAGGAACGCCCATACCCGGGACCTGCTGGTGTCCTTGATCTGCCGAGCGAGCAGATACCGGTTGAACCTGGCCTGGTAGATGGCATTGATGGCGCCGAGGCCCATAGAGACGGTCGGAAACTCCCAGAAGTCCGGCATCAGCCGGGGGTGCGGGTAGGACGGAAGGCCGCCGCCTGGGGTGGACAGTTCCTGGCGGAAGCCGTTCAGCTGGGCTTGCGAGAGCCTTCCTTCCAGGAACGCGCGGGCGTAGATGCCTGGGGCGGCGTGGCCCTGAATGAACACCTGGTCGCCCGACTCGCCGTGGTCCTTGCCTCGGAAGAAGTGGTTGAAACCGACTTCGTACAGGCTGGCCGCCGACGCGTAGGTGGCAATGTGGCCACCGACCCCGAGCCCAGGCCGGTTCGCGCGAGAGACCATCACGGCGGCGTTCCACCGGATGTAGGCCCTGATCCGGCGCTCGACGTACTCATCGCCAGGGAACCAGGGCTCGCGCTCGGGCGGGATCGTGTTGATGTAGTCGGTGCTGCGCAGGCCGGGCACGCCGACCTGCTGCTCACGGGCGCGTTCGAGCAACCTGAGCATCACGTACCTGGCGCGGGCCCGGCCGCGAGTCCGCACCACAGTGTCAAACGACTCAAGCCACTCTTTCGTCTCGTCGGGGTCTATATCGGGAAGCTGGTTGGGCAGGCCGTCTGTGATGATCGAGTAGCGCTGGCGTCCTGAGGCCACGAGTAGATCCTTGCCTTCGATTGGAATGCTTCGACTGATGGTTCCAGTCCCATCCTCGCGCGCGATGGCGACGCGCGCATCTGCGGGCTTGCCCGTGCCGTGTCGGCTGGTGCGATGCCGGCCTTGCCTTGGGCTTGCCTGACACCGTGTTGCCCGATTGGGTGAGGTTATTTATCAGGGCATAACAGGTTGAACCCTGCGGGAACGTCGTGCCGAGTAAGGGACAGGCAGACTGGGGAAGATCGAATGATGACCTTGGTTAACTGGCTCTGCACGAATTGTGACTTGCGCAAGACGCCTCCCCAGTGTGGACTGTCCCAGCAAGAGGTACGGACGCATCGGCAAGGCCGTCGTCGGGCTGTGGTATTGGCACCATCCGGTGCCCTATGCCGGGTTCGGCCGGCCGAGCGGCTGGGACAAGGAGGACGTTAGTGAGCGCGACCGCTGGCCAGGCGCAGGAGCAGCATGACCTGGCCGAGCGGCTCGGCATAAAGCCGGGCCATGTAGTCCAGGAGATTGGTTACGACGACGACTGCGACGAGCAGCTACGCGACATGGTGGCGGCAGGCGAAGGCGTCGAGTTGGTCGATGAGGACTACGACGATGTCGTTGACGGGGTATTGCTGTGGTGGCGGGACGACGACGGAGATCTCGTCGACGCGCTAGTCGATGCCCTGACACCGCTCGCCGATGGTGGCTACATCGTGTTGCTGACCCCGAAGGCTGGGCGCGAGGGTCACGTCGAGCCGAGCGAAATCGGGGAGGCCGCGCCGACCGCGGGATTGTCGCAGACGTCCACGGTGAGCGCGGGGAAGAACTGGTCGGCCAGCCGCCTGGTCGCGCCCAAGGCTAGGCGCTGATCACCGGCTTAGCTCGCCGCTGGGCGAGACTCGCCCGCGGACTTGGCCGATCGTCGGCGCGATGCGGCACCGACCGCATCGTCGTGGCAGACTCGGGTGAGTCTCGCGCGCTCGCACCCGCGTTCGCAGCCGCACGTGCGGCCGCGTTTGCAGCCGCGCGTGGTCATCCCTTGCGGCCACCTGGGCCAGTCAACCTGGTTCGGGGCCTGCGGCCACATCACGCGTTCAGCTGAAAGGACCTCGAATGGCGGTAGAGATCGGCGACCTGGCACCGGATTTCGAACTCCAGGACCAGCACGGCACGCCAGTAAAGCTGTCCGCGCTGCGCGGTAAGAAAAACGTGGTGCTCGTGTTCTACCCGCTGGCGTTCAGCGGCATCTGCAGCGGCGAGCTGTGTGAAATGCGCGACTCGTTCCCCGAAGCCGAGCGGGACGACGTCGAAGTACTCACGGTTTCGGTCGACTCCATATTCGTGCACAAGACCTGGGCAGAAACCGAAGGCTACGAGTTCGGGCTGTTGTCCGATTTCTGGCCACACGGTGGGGTGGCGAAGGCGTACGGTGTGTTCGATGATGAGCGTGGTATCGCCACCAGGGGTACCTTCGTCATCGACAAGACTGGCACCGTCCGGTGGAAGGTTGTCAACGCAATACCGCAGGCACGCGAACTCGCCGAGTACTCCAAAGCGCTCGCCGCGCTCGACTAGCTAGCAGTCGGCTTGCTGGCCTTGGCCGGTGACCACGGCCTGCGCTCTACGTCACATCACATTCGGATCAGGCGGTAGATGCCCTGTTATCGCTGTGGCACCAGGCAGGTCGATCCTGACCGCGGCAGCAGCCCGTGGCTGCGCGGCGTCAGGGCCGACCGCCAGGTGCTGATCTGCCCAGGCTGTCAGGTCGACGGCGCCTGGGTGACCGATCTCGACCGCTGCGCGTTGTGCGCCTCTGTTCATCTGGTCAGGCGGCTTGGTGAAGTGGAATGCCGGGACTGCGGAGCGGCCGGTGCCGAAGCGGTGGGTTCGACGGGTGGGCCGGGGTCGGGTTCGGGTTCGGGCGGGTCGGGTTCGGCAGGTGGTGAGGTGGGGGTCGGTGAGATCTCTGTCGGCGGGACTGGTGGCGTTGGCGGGTCCGACTTTGCCGATGCAGCGCCGGCTGGGCTCGCCGAGGAAGTCGAGCAGGCCCTCGCCCGAGTGCTGCGGTCGCCGTCGGTCAGGGCAGCTGGGGCCGCCGGGACCGGCTAGTGCCGGGCGGCTGGTGCCGGGCGGCATTGTTGTTGCTGTCGTTGACCGGCGACCCCGGCAGCAGCATCGGATCGCCCGGAAGCCGGAATGTCCCGTCTGGGATAGTTTTACCGCCCGGTCCGGAGCGGCGGCGGCGTCCGGGCGGCATCCGCCCCGCAGGCGAGCGACGGCCAGTTTCCACGATCATGAAACTGCGATTACCACGGAATCTCAGCCGCGGCGTTTTCAGGGGGTCGTCGCAACGCGCCGTTGGTCGTCTGCGAGGAGTTTAGCGAGTGCTTCGTTCGGGGTGTAGTAGCGGAGGCGTTTGCGGGGGCGGTCGTTGAGTTCGTCGGCGATGTGCTGGAGGTCGGCGGCAGTGTGGGTGCTGAGGTCGGTGCCTTTGGGGAGGTATTCGCGGAGCAGGCCGTTGGTGTTCTCGTTGCTGCCGCGCTGCCAGGGTGAGTGGGGGTCGGCGAAGTAGACGTTGATGCCGGTGGCCTGGGTGATGCGCTGGTGGCGGGCGAGTTCCTTGCCGCGGTCCCAGGTCAGGGTTCTGGCGAACCAGGCGGGCAGGCCGGTCATGCGGTCGATGACGGCGTCGGCGACCGCGTCGGCGGTGTGGCCGCCGGGGAGGTGGAGCAGGGTGAGGTAGCCGGTGGTGCGCTCGACGATGGTGCCGACGGCCGAGTTCGACGCTGCGGAGCCCATGACCAGGTCGCCTTCGTGGTGGCCGGGTACGAGCCGGCCTTGCACCTCGGGCGGCCGCTCGCCGATGGGGACCGCGCCGATGATGCGGCCGCGCAGCTCGGTGCGGCCGCGGCGGCGGCGCAGCCGGCGCCCGCTGCGCAGGCTGGCTTTCAGCTCCCGCCGCAGCTCGCCGCGCGGGTACACGTAGATCGACTGGCAGATCGTCTCGTGGCTGACCCGCATCGCCGGGTCATCGGGGTGCTTCACCTTCAGCCTCCCGCTGATCTGCTCTGGCGAGTACCGCCGGCTCAGCATCACCTGCACCGCGCCGCACAGCACCGGGTTACCGGACAGCCTGGACGGCTTGGGCCGCCGCTGCCGGTCCCACGCCATCCGGTCCGCCCGCTCGGGCTGGTAATGCCCGGCCCGGGGGCCGGCGTTGCGGGCCAGCTCCCGGCTGACCGTCGAGGCGTTGCAGCCGATCCGCTCGCCGATCGCCCGCATCGACAAGCCGCTCTCACGCAGCCGGGCCAGCTCCACCCGCTTCTCGCGGTCCAGGTAACGGCCACTGTATTTCGTTCCGGGAGGTCTGCACACACCCCCGATACTGTGCAAGATCACGTACGCCGCGCTCTTCGACACGCCGGTCGCACGCGAAGCCTGCATCGGGTTCAACCCAGCCGCAAGGCAGTCAAGCACCGCCTGCACCCGTTCCCGCGACAATCCCGGATTGCCCATCGCCACCCTCACAAAGGTCAGGCGTTGCGACAATCCCCTGAGCGTGCCCGCGATATACGACAGCCAGACTCCGTGATCATGACCCGAACCATGATCACGGAGCCTGGCTGTCGGCGGTTTCAAGTAGTCGTCGCAACGCCTGATTATGGAGGTTGCGGTGGTGAAGAACGGCCGTCCGGCGGCGCCGAGGGCGTTGCAAGTGCGGTTCTGGGATGGGGTTAGGTCGGGGTTGAGGGTTACGGAGGCGCGGCTGGCCGCGGGGGTCGGTAATGAGATGGCGTTCCGGTGGTTCAAGGATGCGGGCGGGGTCACGTCGAACGGTGCGCGGCCGGTGTCGGGCCGGTACCTGTCGGTGGCGGAGCGGGAGGAGATCGCGGTCGGCCTGGCCGGCCGGGGAGTCGGTGCGGGCGATCGCGGCCCGGCTGCGGCGCAGTCCGCCGGCGGTGAGCCGGGAGGTGCGGCGGAACGGGTGCCGGGGGGTGTACCGGGCACACCAGCGATGGCCCGCCGACACCAATGGCTGCTGTCGTTGCCTGGCCTGCCGGCCAACAGCGCGCTGGGCCGAGGGTGCGGCTCTTTCGGAGCGCTCACTTCACGAGAGCCGCACCCACTGTCCAACGCTGCGGTTGGGCGGGCAGCAAACGGCACGACCCTCATGCTCCGTCTTGCGGCAAGACTCCGAGAGGCCGACGACGATCCCCTGGGATAACAGCCGACTTGGCTGCGGTGCAGGAGGAAGCTCGACACTACGCCGAAGCGGTACGCTTATGCCGGTCGCAAGCGCGATGTCCGGGGTGCATAGCTCAGCGGTAGAGCACTCGCCTTACAAGCGAGGGGCCGGTGGTTCGAACCCACCTGCGCCCACAAACTTCAAATGTGGCATTAGACCAGGTCAGAGGCTTCCAGAAGGATTCCTACCCCAGCCGCCGGGGTGCCTTCCGTCCGTCGTTGGGAGGAATCTGGGAGATCATTTTCGCTGAGGTCTCCCCATAGGGGGCGAGCAGTCCGTCCAGCAGCGGAACGGGGGAGTGCGGTGCGATCGCGGCTCGGTCTCGCAGAGATGTCTCCCAGCGGGCTTGCAGGGCGTGTTTGAGTCCGGTGCGCATCGTGTTGGAAACGTGTGTGTAGACGCCGCGCATCCCCGGGACGCTGTGGCCGAGGCGGAGGGCTTGAAGGATTTCGGGAATCCCGTCCTCGGCCATCCAGGTCTTGTGGCCGTGGCGGAACCCGTGCGGCGTAAGCCCGGGCCGGACCGGGAGCCAGCAAGCGAGTGGTATGTCGTCCGCGAGTCTGTGGATGCCTCGCCCCTGCGGTGGCGAGAAGCTGGCTCCCGTCTGGGCGGGTGGCCAGACCGCGACGGGCTGGCCTGGCCATTGGGAAGCGTCGGCAATGACAAGCTTGCCTGGCTGTCCCCGGGCGGGCTGGTAGCAGCCATCCACTGCTGGGCGGAAAATGCGCCGGGCGAAGTTGCTGCGACGAGCGGGCCGGGAAGATCGCCGACGGCCGCGCCCCGCTGCGCAAGGGCCGGTTCCTGAAGCTCACCGACCTGAACGCCGAACTCGACCAGGCCACGATCGACCGGGCCCGTCAGCTCGCCGGGCTGAAAGGGTATGTCACCAACCTGCCCGCCCGCGTCATGGACGGCGCCGCGGTCATCGCGGCCTACCACGACCTGTGGCGAGTGGAGCAGTCGTTCCGCATGACCAAAAGTGATCTTCGTGCGCAGCCGGTGTTTCATCATCAGCGCGAGGCGATCGAGGCCCACCTGACCGTCGTGTTCGCCGCCCTGGCCGTGGCCCGCTACCTGCAGAACAGCACAGGAATCAGCATCAAGAAGATCATCCAGACCCTGCGCGCCCAGCGGTCAGCAACCATCGAAATCAGCGGCCAGCGACTCACCCCGCCCCCGACCTCACCGACGCCGCCCGAGACATACTCAACGCGCTCACCGAAGATGGTCACTAAGCCCAATGGCACGAGTCGGGCCAGGCAATCGGAAGGGCTGGTGGCGGCCAGCACGTGGGGACAGCAGGTCCGCCCACCAGGGCCAGGCGCGGCGGTCGGGGTGGTTGCCAGTGAGTCCGGTCTGGGGTATCAGGGGTTGCGTTTTCGCGCAGTCAAGTGTGCGTGAATGAGCACGTCTTGTGGATTCGCCCGGGAAGCGAGGCCTCCTACCATGAGTTCATGGAGTTTGGCGATGACTAATTATTATGAATACAGCAGTTTGCTGCTTAGGCTGCAGCAGAATACGTTGCTGGATTTTGACAGCACGTGGGAGGCCCTGGTCGTCAGCCTTGGTGCCGACTGGGAGGGCAGTGACGGCGAGAAGAGCGTGGCCGCGCTCGTCGCTGAGGCCTACGGAACAACGCTGGATAACGTGTCCAGGGACGACGTGTCCGCGTTCGGCGGGGGTGATGACCAGAAGGTCCTGGGCTGGCTGTGGAACGTGATTTACTCCGAGAACTGGGAGGGGTCCTTTCTTTGCGCCGGGCGGGACGGGGTTGAACGGTGGTCTGACTCGCTCGACAAGGACGCGGCGGAATGGACGGTGCGTTATGCCAGCGCGGCGGAGAGGGATGACAACTATGAAATGTTCTACCGCTTTGACACTCTGAAAGAGGTCTACGAGTGGTCGGCGGACGGCACCAGCGGGTGGATGAACCAAGAGGCCGCCGACCAGGCCATGCGGGACTGGTCCGCGCAGGCGCAGGAGGAGGGCGGCGCCGCGGGCGAGCCGTCGGCGGCGGCGTGGGATGACCAGCTTGAGATGCTCTACCGGCTCGGTGCTGATGGGACCTACCAGTACGCCTACAGCACCGACCGGCAGGCTCCGCTCGGCGACTGGATGTCTTATGAGCAGTACGTCCTAGAAGTGGTCTGGGATGAGCAGCTGAAGCTGCTGTACCGGATGCTTCCCGGCGGCACCTACCAGTACGCCCGCAGCGACGACCAGAAGACCCGCAAGGCGGGCACCTCGTGGATGTTCTACGACGAGGCTTTCAGCGAACCACCTCCAAGCGTCTCGGCGGAACCGGGCGGACAACTGTCGGCTGCCCAGGAGGATGCCGCCGGGCAAATCGAGGCAGCGGTGCTGGAGTTGATCGCGAGGCTGAGCGATGACAAGAGGTTTGCCAAGGTCATCGCCGAAGCCGACGACAACGACAAGCGGACGCTGGCCAGCTGGGCAAAAGAAGCGCTGCTGGCGGGCGGCTAACCAGCGTCATCTGGAGATGCAACTATGAGTGACCAGTTCGAGAAAGTACAGAATGAACTGTGGGACGCGCTGGTCGCGCTAGCCCGCACGATGCCACTCGACCCAGCGCTGAAGGACGCCCATTCACGTCTGAGCGAATCGGGGCACGGCGAAGCACTCCTCGCCAGCATCGCCAGCAAGATCGAGATAGAGCCAGTCCGCGCCGAACCCGAGCCCGTATCCGACCAACCACCGGTCACCGCGAAGGTCGCTGATTCGGTCGAGAAGATACGCGAAGTCATTGTGCAGCCTTCCGTTGAGAAGGTTTTGTCGCAGCTTCCCGACGAACTCAAAGAGCGGATTGAGCCCGCAGAAGTGGAAGATTTGGTCCGGCGCCTCGTTGCCAGGGAAACCGCGAAAATTGCAGTCGCCTCGGCGGCGCCTCACAACAAAAGATAAGGGGAGCGAGGGATGACTGAGTTTAACTTCGGGGGGCGCAAGCGCAAGACTGGTGTAGGCGACGAAGAAGGTGTTCCGAAGAAACTGAAGTTCACCATCGATGACATGGACCAGATAGAGAGCTTGGTCGTCGATGTCGTCCAGCAGGTATTTGCCGAGAATTCTGAAGAAGTCCAGGAACTCTCTCCGGGATTCAGCGGGTTTTCACAGCAAGACTTTGAGGCCTTTATTTGGACGATGGGTCGCACCAGCAGCTTTTCGCAGAGTTTCTCCGGCAGCCAGGAACTGAGTCTCTCCAGTACCCCGACGAGCTTCGAGTTCGGACTAGAGCGGGTGGAGGAATCGCCGCGGGAGCAGGGGTTCGGTGACGAAGATGTCGTCATGGTCATCCAGTCAGCCGAAGAAGACAATTACGTTGAAACGCCGCCCCAGCTGGTCGAACAGCCGGTCGTACAACTGGTCGAACAGCCGGTCGAAGTGGAGGAAGTTCCAACGGCGGAAACCGACGAAGATCTCGACGACGTCCGAGGCTACATCAAGCGTAAAGCCCTAGAGATATTCAACCAAGCCTGGGCCGAACTTCTGAATCGCGTAGCTGATGAACAAGAAATAGACGGGTCAATTCTCGAGATTGAGACCGTCAGGGATTACGATCAGGCGAAAGCGCGGTGCCTGTCCCAAATAGAGGAGCATATTACCGAACTTGTACTTTCGAACGACTGAGAGCGCCGAGCACCGCGTTCCCCCAGTGAAAGGAGAAAGCTGATGGTGAGAGCTCTGACGGAAAAACAGCAGAAGGATGCTCTTAAGAGCGCGCGGGCAGGAGTAGCAAATTACATCGTCCAACTTAAAACTATAGCGGATAAGATAAAAAAGATATTCAAGGCGTCAAGCGCTGCGTCGTTCGCAAGTTTCAAATATTATGATACACCTTCGGGTACTAAATATGATGATAAACGCGGATGCGCAACTGCGCATGGCTGTATTCGCCCGCACCCTGACTGGAAGAACCTTAATGTGAAATCAGCTCCGGACCCAGCGTGTCCCTCTGGCCTTCCAGATGTGAAGTTGATATTTCCGAATGAGGGCTTCATCTCCGGGCATATGATAAATGAGGCATTCGGCGGGAACGGGAAAGTTCCAACAAATCAGGTTATTCTCACGGACACGGCTAACGGCCAGCACCGCTTCGACGAGGACTTGAAGTCGGCGGCCGCTGATATGGGTATGGCCGTTCACTATATGAGCCTGCACAGTCAGGATACAGAAAACCTAGACGATAATCTAAAGAACATATGCGGATCATGGGGAATCGAGATTGATGTTGTAGTTGACGCGGATACGTGGTGGAGCCGGAAGTTTCACGATGCAGGTACGTTTAGCGGAAACGCAACATGGCAGACAATTAATAGCAACCTCGACCAGGGGTACCCCGTCAACTGTGTTCCGGTGAAAATTACGTCCACCGCGAAAGAAGTGAATAGGCCAACAGACGATTATCTCAAGAACACGCTTATGCTTGGAGAGGATGACTATGCAACGGTGGTGCAATATTTCAAGCGACTTGACACGTGGCTACAGCCTCTTAGTAGTTTCGAGCTGATACAGAACCCGCCTGATGACTTTGATAAGCAGGCGCTTGTAGATCACGCTATTACTGACAAAGCGGGCACGAAGACTGCAGACCAAAGTATTCCAAAGCCGAGAAAGAAGCCGGGGCAAGCAAAGGTCCTACCGCCCGTCCCTGCAACTTACCAGCTGGTAGATGCCAGCAATCCTGGCACCGTCGCTTATTCGTTCGTCGCCGGAGGCTGGGGGTCGCACGATATAGGCAGTGCTGTGGCGACCATTATGGGAGTCGATCCGGCCGCTACCAATATTGATGCGAAGCATGTATCGATCAAGATTACTCAAAACAGGAAGACCGCTGATGTGGAGGCGCATTCCGGAGAAACCTCAATTGAGGGTCACAATGCTTCTGGGCCGGGGTATCAGCTTAAGGATGGCTGGCTCCTTGAAATGGGTGCTATCGATACAAGCACCAATGAGCGCCCGCTGAGGCTCGTCTTCAAGATGAAGTGAGCACCCATCGGGGCTCAGCAGTCCGGGGCGCAGTGGCGCGGACGAGGGCATGGGCAAGATCTTCGTCGCTGCCGAAAGCTCCGGCTTGGCCAGATCAGCGGCGCTTCGCGCGGCATCTCCGCGGCGCCATGCGAACGGGCCGCCGAAGCTATCGCCCTAGGCTCAGGTTCCTGATCTCCGGCCTGGGTCGCCGGGGTGCTGCCGACGGGGTCATGATGGTCAGATGTACGACTTTCAGGTCGTCCCCGTCGGGTGGATCGAGTCACCTCTGACCGATCGCGCGCAAGCACCGCGACAAGGAGACGAAGGAGCGCCCGACGCCTGGATTGCCATCGAGTCCGCCTTCGCCGACTGCGCGCGCGACCTAACCGCCGGAACCGATGTCCTGGTGCTCACCTGGCTCGACCGGGCCGACCGCCAGGTCCAGGTCACCCGGCCGCGCGACGATCCGGCCAGGCCGCCAGCCGGCGTGTTCAGCACGCGTTCCCCGGACCGCCCCAATCCGATCGGCCTGCACCGCGTCACCATTGTCAGGACCGATGGCCTGCGGATCCTGGTCCGCCCGCTCGAGGCCCTCGATAAGACCCCGGTCCTCGACGTCAAGCCCGTCCTCGACACGATCACCGAACGCTAACCCGCGGGCTGCCAGCGGGGCTTCGGCCGTACCGGACACTGGCGAGCAAGTCCAGGGGCGCCTGTTGCGGAGGGGGCCTGGTCAGCGCGCGTGTGCCGGGCATTGAGTAGATCTACTCATGACAGTCGGCCCGGCCGGGCGAAGACTGATGTCATGGTCATTGATACGAGCCGACGGGCCTGGCGGCCGTGGACCGTGCTGCTGCCGACGGCCTGACTCGTGCCACTCGATGGGAGCTGCAGCGCTGAATCGGCGCTGACCTGCGGTTTTGCTTCGGGTTGGGTCGTGTTGTGGTCACTAAGAACCTCTCCGTGCGAGCCTGTCGGGGTGGTGTCGCGGTTCGTGCGCAAGGTCCGCACCGCGTCCGGGGCGGTGGCGGTTCAGGTTGTAACGCGCCAGGGCCGGCAGGTCGTGGGCATCGAGCATGTGGGGTCGGCGCACACTGATGCCGAACTGGCGCTGCTGGTGGCCGCTGGGCGGGAGCGGCTGGCTGCGGGCCAGGAGGTCCTGGACCTGGGTGAGATCGCCGAGATCCCGCCGCGGATGGCCGAGGTCGCGGACTGGACCGCGCCGCGTGAACTGCCGCTGCGGCAGGCGGGTGGCCGGCCGGTGTCGGTCGCCGGCGGCGGCCGGGCTGTCCGGACGTCGGCTGACCTGCTGTGGGCGGTGCTGACCAGCGCCTACACGCGGCTAGGGTTCGACGTCCTGGACGATGAGGGATTCCGGGCGATGGTGCTGGCGCGGATTGTCGAGCCGACGTCGAAGGCCGAGGTGGTGCGGGTGCTGGAGGAGATCGGCGCGCCTGCGGTGAGCGTGCGCACTTTGTTCCGGTCGCTGGCCCGCTCGCAGGCCCGTGACTACCGCGGCCTGCTGGCCACCGCCCGCCCGGGCGCACTCGGCCGCGACGGCTGGCACCGCCGCGCTCGTGCTCTACGACGTCACGACCTTGCATTTCGAGCGGGATGACGAAGATGACCTGCGCAAAGCGGGGATGAGCAAAGAGCACCGCATCGACCCTCAAGTTCAGGCCGGCCTGCTGGTCGACTGCTGCGGGTCTCCGCTGGAGGTGCACCTGTTCGAAGGCAACAAGGCCGAGACCGCCACCTTGATCCCGGTGCTGACCGCGTTCGCGGCCCGGCACGGCGTGGGCGACATTGTCGTGGTCGCTGATGCCGGGATGCTGTCGGCGGGCAACCTGAACGGCCTGGAAGACGCCGGGTTCATTTTCATCGTCGGCTCGCGGATCACCAAGGCGCCCTACGACCTGGCCGGGCATTTCGAACGGCACGGCACCTACTTCACCGACGGGCAGATCCTCGAGTCGGCCGGCGGATGGGCACCGGCAAGGCCGCCCGCGACCGGCGGGTGGTCTACCAGTGGAAGTTCAGGCGCGAAAAGCACGGGCACGCTCAGGGGATTGTCGCAACGCCTGACCTTTGTGAGGGTGGCGATGGGCAATCCGGGATTGTCGCGGGAACGGGTGCAGGCGGTGTTTCATCATCAGCGCGAGGCGATCGAGGCCCACCTGACCGTCGTGTTCGCCGCCCTGGCCGTGGCCCGCTACCTGCAGAACAGCACAGGAATCAGCATCAAGAAGATCATCCAGACCCTGCGCGCCCAGCGGTCAGCAACCATCGAAATCAGCGGCCAGCGACTCACCCTCGCCCCCGACCTCACCGACGCCGCCCGAGACATACTCAACGCGCTCACCGAAGATGGTCACTAAGCCCAATGGCACGAGTCGGGCCTGAACTAAACAGCTTCCTCGCTATAGCCGCCCGATATCAATCTCGATGGCTCAACGTCAGACTAAAGCTCAGCGACAGATCAGATAAACCACTAAAGAGTGGCTGCGTTCGTGAGAACTGACTGCGGTTGTTCGCCACATTCAACCGCACCGAAGGCAGCCGGAATGGCGGCGGTCTGCGCGAGAACTGACCGCAGTCATCAGCTCGGCACCATCGGCATCGACGAGAAGCAGGCCGCTGGCACAGGTCGGCGGCGGCCGCTGCCTGATGGCCGCCAAGCGCGGTCCGAACTCATGAACAACGACCTGGACAGATTCGCTGCGCGGTCGGTGGTCACGAACAAGTGCGGTCGGAGCTAACGAACAAAACCAAAGAGATAGGCAACCGGGCAGTTTGCTGGCAACCCGAACGCCGAGACCGTGATTTGCTATAGCGACCTGCATGCTGGTGACAGCAAGAACGGAGGTCCTTTCGAGGCCTGCTCGAGCCCGCCCATCATGTACTTGTTCCAGCTAACCCTGTTGCCGTCGGTAAACTGAACGACACAGTAGTAGCGGGTCGGCGCCGCGCTCGGCGTGGTCACGCGCGTGAGCGCGAAACGGCGCGTCTCTCCTGGCCGCATCACAACATGCAAATCAGGTGTCCTCGCGAAAATGCGACCGTTCGCCTTGTCGATTATGTAGATGCCGACCGAAGATAGGCTGCCCTGGCTCCCGTTGATTACCTCGGCGGTCAGCAATGAGTCATCCACCACCGCTACGCTGACGCGGTCCAGGCCGCCGGTACCTGGCAGGCCGTCACCGAGAAGCCGCCGGATAGCCTGCACCAGGCGAGCTGCCTGCTCGCCGTAGCTGTCGCCGAACAGGTCCGCACTTTGTAGCTCAGTCAGCGTGCGGCCTCCGCCCAGATCAAGATCAGGAATGTCGCACTCGTCGAACCTGACAGGGATCAGCCACGGATCGCCGGGTCGGCGACGACGCAACTGCTCGATCGCCAGGGTCAGCTCCTCGTTCTGGTAACTAATCCCACGGTTCCCGCTAGTCAGCGAGTGGCTGATGGTTCGTTCCGCTGTCTTCGGGCAGGTGTCGACCCCGCACGCCAGCTCTGCCCTGGACCAGGACGACCGCGAGCACGGTGCTGCGGTATCGGGTCGGCGTTGGGCTGGGGCTGCCGTATCGTTCGGGGCCGCGGAGCGGCCTGTGCTGGGCGGCACTGGCGATGCGAGCCTGAGCCTGTTCTCGTGTAGCAAGCCGGGGGAGCGCAAGACGGTTGCTGGCATAGGCCGGGAAGGAGGCGCGGCCCCGGTCAAAATGTGCTACGATTGCTACAGGCCGGGAGGGGTTGCGGTGCGGACGATCAGCCATCGGGAACTGCGTAACAACAGCGCGGAAGTTCTCCGTGCGGTGGGCGCGGGGGAGACGATTGAAGTGACCAATCATGGCGAAGTAGCGGCGGTGCTCGTGCCGCCGTCGCTGACGCCATACGAACGCCTGGTCGCTGCGGGAAAGGTCCGGGAGCCGCGCAAGGACCGGCCGGTGGACCTGCGTCGTATCCGGCGGGTGACCGCGCCGGTGTCAAGCCAGGAGATTATCGCGGACGTCAGAGGCGACCGGTGATCCTTTATGTTGATACCTCGGCGGCGATGAAGCTCGTGGTGGAGGAGCAGGAGTCAGCTGTGCTGGCTGACCATCTCCAGCAGCGCCTGCAGGACGGCGACACGCTAGCGGCCTCGCTGCTGTTGCACACTGAGTTGCACTGCGCGGCGAACCGGCGGCCTGAGCACATCGGTCACGAGGCGGTTTCCGAGGTGCTGTCGGCGGTCGCGCTCGTGGACATCGAGAGCGGTGACCTGACGACTGCGCCGCTGCTGCCAGGGCGCTTGCGCTCGGCTGATGCTATCCACCTGGCCACGGCGCTGCGCCTGGATGCCCGCGCGATGATCGTTTACGACGCCGAGCTGCGGGCTGCATCGCGGACGGCCGGCATCGACGCCTTCAGCCCAGGCGCGAACTGACAGCGAAGAGCTATAGCAGCGGGGCCTGATCGCCTTACAAGCGAGGGGCCGGTGGTTCGATCCCAGTTGCGCCCACGGATTTCGAGTCCGTGTTGGTCTAGGCTCTGATGGGCCAAGGTGGGTTGCGGCGATCTCGAGCTGCCGCTGTTGTCTGTCTCGTTCCTGCCAGGCACGGGCCCTCTTCGAGGCGGCGTTGCGCGGCGGATTGTGCTGCCCGGGCTTCGGCCTCGATGCCGGGCCTCCCAGTGCGCGTCGCTGTCCGGCCCTGGCCGTCGTAACGCACCGACGAATTCTCTTATCCGACCCGGTCCGGCAGGAAGCTGCGCGTACGCTCGTCGACCCTCGTTTCCTCCCACGACAGCCGCAGCGCCCGGACGCCGGGCTTGCGGTCGATCCGGCGGAGCACCTCGTCCACTGCGACGTGCTGCGGGGCGAGCGACAGGGCTCGCTGCTTGCACGATATGAGGAGACGGGCGATCTCGCAGATCACGGTGGTCTTCCCGGTCCCGGGAGGACCCTGGATGACGAACGCGTTCGGCGTCGCGAGCGCTCCGGCGACCGCCCGGCGCTGGCCGTCGTTCACCCGTCTAAAGGGACGCTCGCGCTCACCTGCAGCGCTGGGGCCAGCTCCAGATTGTGGGACACGGCCGCGATGTCGGCCACCTGACGAACCCGCCGGTCATGGCAGAACCAGGTCCTGGTTACACGGTGCCAGGCTCGTCACGCCCATGATCCCGTGGTGCCGCGGGACCGGCACGTCCCGCGCGCTGCGCTGTCTTGCCTGGCTTAGCGGTGCGCTGAGGCGGGAGCCAGGGTCAGGGCAAGGGTATGGGTGACCGCCGCGCCTGGATCGCCGTTGTCGCCGAGCAATACGGCGCCGTCGTTGTCGACGGCGAAAGAGAAGGTGACGTTACTGCCGGTCAGGAGGAATTGGTCGGGTATTGCCACGGCGGTCCTGATCGCGTTGATGGCTTCGACGAGCGCGGAGCTGAAGTCTTCGGCACCTGGATCGTCCGGCGGCGCGATGCTGATGTCGACCGTGTGCGTCAGCAGCCTCGAGTCCTTGACGGGCATGTCGGCGGACGGCACGCGAATTCTCATCGCGCTGTCCGGGGCACGGACCGCGACAACCTTCAGGGTGAGGTGCGCCGTTTCCACCCGCAGGTTGCTGCCAGGATCGGGGCAGTTTTTATTCGAGGCGTTAATAGCCTTTTTTACGGCTTTTATAACTTCGGCGATCTGCGGTCCTTCTCCGGTCACGGCACTCCCAACCTCTGTCCGCTATTCTCGTACTAAGCTGAGAATAGCTAAGTGCACCGCCGGAGGGGGATTACCTGTGGGCTGCCTTCGAGCCGGATTTACTCTGATAATGCTTTTCGCCGGGATCACGCCCGCAGCCCCGTCGTCCCTGTCGGCCAGCCCGGTCCTAGCCCAGCACACTGCGGCCAATATCTGGACCACAACTGTCGCGATCAACACCACGGCCCTGTGCCCGATTCGCGAAGCGCCGTCATTTGAGCTGGTCACGACCAGCCCTGCCCGTGTCATCAAAGCCGGCAGCGTCGTCTTCGGTCCCGGCCGCCCCTGCCAGGGAACCAAGCCGGTCGTGGTCGTTACTCAGGTCCACCTCCGCTTCAGCACCGGCAAGATACCCTTGGCCGCTCCGGTCTCGGCCGAGATCGTGATCACGCCCGCGAATCCGGCAACGCCGCCCGCGCAGATCCCGGTGACGGTGCAACGCAAAGTATTCGCCTGGCAGTACATCTGGCTTCCGGCCGGCTGCGGCCTGGCCCTGGCCCTCGCCCTGATCCTGACCTTGATGCTCGCGGGCCTGCGCGATCCTTACCACATCACCGCAAAGGTCAGGGGCAAGGCATTCTGGAAGACACCGCTGTACGCGGCCGGAGCCTGGAGCTTCGGCGGCAGCTGGGCCACCAATGTCGTTGCCGCCGGAACCGTCATCGCGGCCGTGCTCACCAGCATAGGAACCGTCAGCCAGCTGCTGCCAGGCGTCGACACCGCCAGGTTCAGCCTGCTCATGACGGTAGCGGGCGGAATCACCGTCGCGGCGCCGCTCGTGTTCGGCGCGGTGAACTACAAGTTCGAGAGAATCGACCCGACCACGGCCGGCGTCGCGCTGATCACCCCGCCTGACCCGCTGATCACCCCGCCTGACGACGGCGGCTGGACGGCGACGATCTCCACGCCGGCGGGAGCTACCGTCACCTTGATCTCCGGCGCGGACCTGCCAGCCAGCCACGGCGACGCGGGATGGTCCCTGGCACCCATCGCAGACCTGCCGGCCAGGGTCAGGGCCACCTTCAAGGCTGGCGCCTCCCTGAGCCTGCCGCCCGCGGCGGTCATCACGGTCAGGCCTCCGCGCGACGGCCAGGACCGGGGCCCGGTGCTGGCGTTGCCCGGCGGCAGCGACATCGCCGTCTTCCCCGGCCAGATCATGAGGATCTGCAGCGGCGATTCACCTGCCCACCACATCGCCGCGTCGATCGCCGCCTCGGACGTGGACATGTCCGTCGCTGCCAGCTCCGGCTACCACCTCGCCGGCGGCCAGCCCCTGACCGTGCCAGGCGGCGCGAAGATCTCGCTCCTAGGTCACGCCAGCCTTACCCTCCCAGCGAATACCCTCGTGACCGCACCAGGCCGAAAGCCGAGCACCTCAAGGCAGGTCAGCCATTCGTCGCTCCCGAGGGAGACCACGTACCCGCTTCCCCACACCGGTCAGGTCATCGCCTCTCTCATGTGGCAGCTGCTCACAGGCGCCGCCGTCACCCTCTTCGGAGCGGGCGCCGGACTCGGGCTGCTCGGCGTACTCACCTTCTGCCTGTCATCGGCCGACGGCTTCGCCCGCGCAATCTGCGTAGCGGCCACGGTCCTGGCCGGGCTCATCCTCCTGGCTTACAGCTACGTCTCCATCAGAGCCCTGGCCGATCCCAGGCCAGGAGACACCCTGAACGCCGCCCCCGGAACCGCCTTCATGCTGTGACCAGCGGTTATCGCGGCAAGTCCAGCAAAGAGACCGGATAAAGCGGGCAAGCGGCCATGCGTCCGCGCCACCATGCGATCTTAAGACCGAGCGCGTGCATGCCGACGCTCCTACGGAGTCGGCAGCGGCGCTCGGGTTGACCGTGCGCCGGGTGATCGGCGCGCGAGCGCGGCAGGCTGACCGCGATGGTCGCCGAGGACGCCAACGGCAGGTCAGCATTGTCATGAGCCGAGTCGATGTGCTCCGTATCCGCGAATGCGATGGGACGAGTACAGCTTTCATGAACGGCGAATATGCGGGTCAGCCTCCGAGCCAACTGCGGTCGCAGCAACTGACGTCAGGCTTTCGATGCTTCTGACTATTTCGATTTGGATTCTGCGTCGGTTGATGCAATTGGAGATCCTCTTTCAGCTGGTCAACCGTTCTGCCTCTTTCGCGCGTTGAGTGAAGTAAGTGATCATGCACAGCATCAGCGCGATGCCGCCCAGGAGCGCCAACATCCAAAGGATGACTTTATCGCTCCAGGGTACGGTTTGAGGCAGTGCAATAACCGTTACGACCGCCGCCGCAGTAAGGCCTCCGCCGATTCCCCCACAGGCGAGCCAGATGTCGGACCAGGGACTGCGCCTGCACACGTCCAGGCGCTGAAGATATCGGGTGAACTGACGCTCGCTAATCAGCACGGCTAGCTCGTGGCTCTCAAGTACCATCATTCCATGATGGATGGTTACTAGGCTTGACCGCCCTGCCGAGGACTGCCGGAATGTTCCCGCCTGGGGATGATTGACGTGGCGCGTCGAGGATGAGCTCCCGGATGTGTAGCGTGCTGCGGTGGAGCGGGAAGGCTCGCCATCTGATATCAGTTAGCCGTGGTTGCTGTATCACGGTGCTGCGAAACTATCGGCCATAGGTATCGGAGCACTCTATTATGAGATGTTCGCTTAAATGTGTTTGAGGTCACGCTCTTACCCGAGATTGTTGCGCATTCGGCCACGGTTGATGCATCCTTCGCTATGAGAGGATTGCGAGAATCGTATTATCGGTGCGGCTTGCCGACATGAATTGAGGGTGGCGGGCCAATGGTTAGCTATCCAGCCTGACGGTCTGTCTGCGGTCAGGCGGTCTCTCGCCTCGCTGGAAGGCTGGCTCCCGTCTCATGTGCCTCGCTGATCACTTTCTCAATTCGTACCTGAGTAGGCCAATGGGACTGGGTTTGGTGAACCTGACCGCCACGACCAACGTGCCGTCGTCACGGGTAGTGATGATGCTGGCAGCGCCGTACGGAGGCCGTTGGCCGTGGAGAACTTCGAGCAGCCGGCTGTGATAGGTGCGTCCGGTAATGCCAGCGAGAAGGTTAGGCAGAGATAGCTCCACGGAGCACAGCGGGACGCCCTTGCTGGCGCGCGGGCCCCTGTCGCTGAAGGCCGCGATATGGACCGGCAACTTGCGCGCGAGGATTGAGAGTATGATCAGCAGCCGCGAGTCGACTTGGCCTGCCACTAGCTGCGCTCTGGCGCGCGTAGGTGCGTAAAGATGCGCGTTGCTTAGCAGATGACTCCCGGCCGCCTTTCTGGCTATCACATCGTCATTTAGCGCCATCTGATATGCCACGAGGCCGTGCGGCGCAATCACCCGCACATCTATTCGTGTCGCCCCGGAGCCGGATCTGGCCAAGACTGATATAGCTCAGTCAGTCGCGCTAGAAGCAAGGTGGACGCGCCCTCGCCACTCCAGGAACGGCGCAACTCGGCCAGCCATTGCTCGCGGGTCGATGTCGGCAGCCTGTTGATGAGATCGCCAAATCGCCGAATCTCGGCAGGAATCACTGACACGCCAAACGATCCGACATATCCGTGGGTAATCAGGGGGAAACCGCGCTTGTAATTCTCAAATGCGACCGCCAGACCTTGCGGATCGGGCAAATCGAGCGCTCTTCTCAGCCCCATATGCCCCTGGAGAACATCCCATCGGCCTCTCAGCTCGGGAAAGCCGTACTCCTGCATCACTACTTGCATGTCTGCGGCCACAGTCGCAATCTGTTCCATGTACCGCTCGGCCTCGGTTTCCAACCATGTCCGGAGGCTTAGTTCCGCGTATTCTATCAAGCTGGCAAACCAGAACCATCCGTCAGATAGTACCCTGGCCGCCTCGGCGGCTTGGTTTAGATAGGCAAGACCACGATCGGCATCGCGGCTCCCGAATATGCGCCCAGCCCGATTCAACGCCGAGGGATACGCTCGTGCATTCAGCTCGTGGCACAGATTCAGTGATCGCAGTATTAGTTCCTCGGCGCGGTCGATCGGCTGAGGGTCGGAGATGACGCCGACGTCGTCCTGCATGGCCTGGAAAAGGCAGATTGCCTGTTCTTGATAGATCTGGCCGAGCCATGACCAGCTATCCAACTCCTCGAATATTTGCTCGGCTTCGGCATAGGCGATCCATGCCTTGTCGAATGATCGGCGGTATCTGTAGACCTCGCCGCGGACGCTCAACGACATGGCCACTTCATGCTGCCGTCCAATACGTCGGCGGATTGAGATAGCGCTTTCGACTAGGCTGATGCCGTCGCGGTAGTCGCCGCCGATCCCCTTCAGGTAGGCCCAATTTGTTTGGATCGACGCGATCTCTTCGAGATGGGAGTCTGGGCTGTTCACGGACAGTGTTGTCGAAATGGCGTCCCTAGCTTCGCGGTATGCGTCGTTTGCGTCGTCCCAAAGGCCAATATTGCGGTAGTAAAAGCCGAGCTCCTTGTAGCCCTCAGCGATCAACGTGAGTTGGTTGGCCGACGTACCTTCGACGGCCACGGCTAGCGCGGCTTTGAAGTCGGCAGCGGCGCGCAGCACCTGCCCAGGGATACGCATGCGCGCGTTTCCGCGCAGGTTATTCAGCCGATAGTTACGAAAGTAGTCCGACGGTGCCACAGGAAGCCGATCGAGCAGCTTGAGCGCCGCCCCAAGCTGCTCCCTGTCGATTAGGAAGGCCGCTAGCTCAAGGCCAATGTCGGCGTACCTGTCACTGCCCGAGCCACGCAACCAGTCCTGAAACCTGGCGACGGCGGGAAGCACCGCGTCACCCAGCGGGTTCGTGTCAGGTCCGTCGGGAAGCAACCGCTCCATCTGGAATGCCAGCAGATCCTCGACCCCCACTTTGTGCTCGCGCCTAGCCTGGCCGAGCAGCGCAAGAAACTCCTCAGCCCCACCCGCGAAGTCCGAGAGCAGCTGGTAGAAGATCTGCGCTGACCTCAGGTGACTGACTTCCTGGCGGCGACGGTCGATCGCCGTCACATCGCGAATCAGTGCACCATCATCGCCTGCGCCAGCAGGCTGACGGTCGTCGAGGCGTGCCTGACCAAGCTGCCGCAGCCTCGCGTCCACGCTCGCCTGTCGTTCAGCTATCTCAGCGTCCATCTGTCCGGCCAGGTTCGAGTAGATGCTCGTGGCCTTGCGCCAAAGGTCTTGCCGCCAGCGCTCGTCCGGGTCGTCCAACTGTATGACGCGCTGGGAGAGTTCCTCTGCCACCGCGTCGTGCAGCGTGATGTACCTTCTGTTAGCTCGCGGCCTGATCCATTCGGTCTGCCGCAGCAACGCCCAGGCACTGTCAGCATCCGGTACATCGTCAGGCAACGGCACGTCGGACATAAGCTCACGCCAGACAGGCTGACTCATGCTCTCGCGCACGACGGCGAGACGCCTGATGGCTTCGTGCCAGAAGTCGGTTTCGCGGTAGGGTGCGACCAGACGGCGCCTGAACTTGTCAGCCAGCACCTGCCCGGCGAGCGTGGCATCGCCGGGCAACGGCAGATTATGTTTTATGTACTGCACAGACTCGTTGGCCTCGGATGGCATTCCGACTTCGGTCAGGTAGTCGATCGTGAAAGCCAGCCAGAGCGGATGACCGCGAGTGAGGCAGATCAGTTTTTCCTTCTCCTCGTGAGACAAATCCTTCGCGACGCCGCTCTGCTCGAAATACTTCCTCGCCTCGTCGACGCCGAACTCACCGAGACGGACTTCGGTGACCGGTATGCCGCTGTGCGCCTCCCGCAATTCCACCTTGACCGGGTCAGGTGCACCCCACCCGGCGGTTGGCGGGCGGCCAGCCAGGACAAAGAGCGTGCCTGGTAGTGCCTTTATCCACTGCGTGAGGGTGAACAATGCGTTCATACTTCGAATGGCTTCAACGGTGTCGAAGGTCATCACCACAGCAGTGCCAATGTCCTCGACATAACTCTTGTAACACCTTTCGAAGATGGCTTTGACGCGAGCGAGGTGGCCCAGTGCGGTCGCATAGCTCGTCGCTCGTTGGCCTGCGTAGCGCGGAATCTCGAATAGATACTCTATATATGGACTGAAATGCTTCTGATCCGGGTCGAGTTGGCGCACGACGTTTCTTTCCAGGTTCGACAGCAGCCAGTGCTGCGAGTCATCGACGTCAATCGGATCCAGCCAGACGGTCTCCTGCCCACGACTGACCGCATCGGCCAGATGTCTGACCAGCCGCGTCTTTCCGGTGCCGCCGGTTCCATAGAGCAGCACCGCCCTGCTGGCTCCGTCGTCTCGCACCCGGAGGGCCTGCTCGATGATCATCTGCTCTTGTGACCGCTGAATGTATCGCGGAAAACGCTCCACGCTGGTCATGGCATACCCCAGGGTGCCGGAGTGCCGCCAAGAATCATAATGAGTTTCTCGAATAGTCCGTCGATGTCAACGAGTTCGCCACGAAGCTCATCGTCGCCTCTCGCTCGCTCGGCCGCATATGCCCGGAGCTCAATTTCGCTGTATGCGCGAGACTCGCTGATCGTTTGCGCGTGGTTATTGACGTATCTGATCAAAGAATCACCCATTTGCGCACTGCCGATCAGCCGCAATCTCGCTGCCTCGTGCCAAATGCAATCTATCATACCGATAATCTGATCCGTTCCGCTCTGCTTGGTCGACCATTGCTCGGTGATCGCACGTGCATCACGGTGGGCCTCGGCGCGCTCTGCAACCGTATAGAAATACCGAAATAGCAAACGTCTGATCGCGGGATGAAATTTCCGCCACGGCTCATCGAGCGGCCGCATCAACAATGAGCAGGCGCCAATCTTCTGCCACACCTCATTGCTCGACCAGTGTGCCTCCTCCATACTGGTCGCTAATGACGTGTCATCGGAAAGCCGACGCAAATGTGACAGTGTGAAGAAACGATAAGGAACAAGGCACTTGATGACCCGCTCTATTATAAGCAACCGCTTGCTAGACATTACGGAGTGGCCGGTATCGTCCGGCAGCATGCTATCCCTTGCCAGCAGTTGCCCTTCGATGAAGGGTCTGATGATCTCGTTGAAGACTTCTGGATGATTCAGCCGCTCTACCTGTAGCCCTTCCTCAGCGGAGATCCACTGTAGGCCGCGGTGGACAAGGGCTGGCACGCCTTCGGTGACGTTGTGAACCAGTGCTGCTTCGTGGCGGAGACCTCCGGGCGAGTGCTGCAGGCCCATCCGGGCTGCCAGGTCGCTGCCGCCCTCCTGCACTGCGTCTATGTCGAACTGGGCAAGGGGTAGCACGGCCAGCCGTGGAGATGGTGTTACACCCCGCCATCCGTCATCACGACGACTCGCTGCGACGAACGCCAGCTTGAGCTTCGGATCGCCTCTGTCCTGCACAAACCGGTAGATTTGACTTAGATGCCCGCGAAGTGCGGCGACCGTGCCGAGCGGCAAAAGTTCCGCGCTGTCAAGAATGCACAGATGTGGACGACCCGCTTTGATGATCTCCCTGGCGACTGCTCGCAGTCCATCGGTCGGCGCAGCGGCCCGCCCGACCGCGAAGAGCGTCCCAACCAATGCCATGGCGTCTACGACACCGTCAGTGGCGGTCGCTCGCAGGTCAACTGTCTTGGTGACCCAGCGCCACGCGGTTTCTTCATCAGCCATGCCGGCCAACCGCGCAAGGAATGTGGTCTTGCCAACACCAGGAGGGCTCATCACAAGCCAGAAGTGCGGACCGAAAGGGCTATCCAGTCCGTTGAGTACCTTGTCGAGTTCATCTCTGCGATCGAGGAACCCCTGCCAGTCTGCGGAGCCTGGCGTATTCAAGCTAGTTCGCTGGTTACCGCGACTCCTGAGAATCCTGCTCCCGAGCTGGCTAAGCGCCTCCTCCTTTTTCAATCCACTCACCGGGGTGAGATTGATCGGCTGATAAGCGCTGAATCTGGACATGTCTAGATCGGACGCATCGCCGACCCTGAGCGCCTGGATATAGCTGGATCCCTCGTTGCGCTGGTGGCGCCGAGCGGCGAGATCCAGTTCAGCCATGCAATCGCCAGACGTCAAGAAGGCCGGAGAGATGAGCGCAATGAAGGCCTGAGCTGCGTCTGTGACCTCAGCTGAGCTATGAATAACCTGGTCGACTGGTGCCGTGCGATCCCGCACCAGCACCCGAAAACCGCGATCAGCAAGCCAAGCCGACACATCGCGGCCGACGCCTCTGTCTTGCTGGGCGTAGCAAAGGATCACGGTAGGTCCAGCACGATCAAGCAGGTCGGCAGAGGTAAGGCCGAATATCCGTGCGACGCCGCTGACCTCCCTTACCCTGATCTTGCGCCTGTTAGTCTCGATCTTGGCGATGGTGCCGCGATTGAGCGTACTTATGCCTTCTCTTCCGCTCTTCTGCGCGAGCTCTCCTGCTGTCAAGCCAGCACCGATGCGCAACATCCTCATCCGCTTAGCGGCGAGAGGCCCTGTGTCGCCTACGATTGCTTCGTCAGCCAGCCTGCCGCGCAGGTCAGGGTGCCTCACGCCGCGCCTGAACACATCCTCAATCTTGCTGATCAGGGTCTGCTTGAATTCCGTCTCGTCCGTGAGGCCCGCCAGGTCGATGCCTGGCCGCAACCTGAGCATGCCTGGCGGAACGCAGTCAGATACTTTGACCACGATCAGCTTGCCCTGCCGACCGTGGGGATCTTCGTCCCAGGCGAACTGCCATTCGGCCGTGCCGTACTTCGACTTCAGGTATGCGGGTGAGAGCACTGCAACGGTGCGCTCGGAATGGGTTACCACCTGCTCTATCCACGCAGGCCTGTTGTCCCCGGGCGTGAAGTCGTCATCTTGAAAGAAAGTGGTATAGCCGATGCTCTGCAGGACCTCGCTGATCCACCGTGCCCGTTCTACGTCGGCAGCCGTATAGGAGATCAGGAAGTCTCTGAGTTCTTCGTCACCGCCCATGACTCCCATTTACCCCAAACTGTCACCCTGCCGACCCGATAGCCCCCGCATCTGCTGGATATCGTTCACCATAGCGGACGCTGACGAGCCATTCGGCGCTCATCGTGATAGACCTCTTGAAGCGGAGGAACCTGAGTATGCCGCGATTTCGTCGGCAAAGCTTTGGAGCTGCCATAGGAGGGTTGGTGGATCGGCGGCAAGATCGAGTGCGTGGCAGTGGATCTCGACGTTCGATCGGCGCACCGTGTGCCGAGTCGGCTCCGCGCTGCCTTTCGCGTAGACGAGATGCCCGTGCCGCAGCCCGAGTACGGTGCAGTAGGCGAGCATGTGCCGCCCGGTTCCGCGGCATTTTTCTGGACGGAAAATCCCACGACGCGATCAGCGCTACGTGGACCCCGGCCGCCAGTCCGGCCAGGGCCAGGACGCCGAGATGGGCCAGCCATGTCCCGCAGCCGGGTTGCTTAGAACCTCACTGCAGCTAAATGATCGCTGAATTCAGTAAAATTTTCGACAGCGACAGCCTGCTTGCAGGCATCGGCAGCCTCATCGAGACGCCCTGCGCGGTGCAACGCGGCGCCGAGATTGCGCGTCTGTCTTCGGCGGTGTCAGTTGACGGTGGAGTGGATCACGACTGGTCTTGTGGGCTTGCCGTCGAGGCCGTCATAGATGCCGGGCAGGTTCTGGTACCCGCCGGCTGGGTTGTGGTGCAGCGTCGAATACTTGATCTTCAGGACGCCGGTGCCGGCGTCGACGACGAAGAACACGGCTCCGCCCTCGCCGTGCGGGGCGTTGTTGAAGCGGATGATCGTGCCGCTGATGGTGACGTTGTAGTTGTCGCCGTCAGTGTAGATGGCACCGCCATTGCCGCCGCCGGCCGGGCCGTCCCGGCCGGTCGTCGTGTTCTGGGAGAACAGACTGTTCAGGACATCCCAGCTCGCGTCGATGCTGCTGAGCCCGGCGCCGCCGGAGCACCGGCCGCCGCGGAAGGTGTCCTTGGTGATGTAGACCGGGCTGCCAGGCCACATGCCGAGCGCCCGGACGGCCGCGCCGCCGAGGTCCGGCCCGGTCTTGTAGCAGCGGTCGTCGATGAACCTGGAGTTGACCACCTTGAGCTGGCCGCCCTCCTCGAAGATCGCGCCGCCGCCATAGCTTGAGGTCTTCGTCTGCCGGACGCTGGAGTACGCATCGGTCAGCGTGATGTTCTGCACGATCAGCTGCGGCCAGCGCTGCTGCCAGCAGTCGGCTGTGGTCCAGATCTGCTTCTTGTCGCAGGTATTCATGTACAGGATGCGGCGCTTGTCGGCCCCGCTCAGCGTGATCTTCCCACCGCCGTCCAGCACGACCCGGTGGCTGGTGTTCACCACCTTGGCGGTTGCCTTCATGACGATAGTGACCGGCTTCGGGCCGCAGCGAAAGGTGATGACGCCGCCTTCGGCGATCGCTCGGACCACCGCGGCCGACGTGCAACTCGACGGCCGCCCGGTGCCGATGACATGATCCGACCGCGCCGTGCTCACCGCGCGCGCCGCTTCCGGCACGAACACGTGCCCGGCCGGATTTCCGGCCGCATACGCTACCCGCGACTCGGCCCGTCTGCCGCCCGCACGCGCCACCTGACGGCTGGCGAACCTCGCGGCCGCCGGGGCATGGCTCCTGGTCGGCCGGAAGGACGCGGCATGGAACCCATGGGCGCGTCCGCTCCCCGCCGGCTGAGAATGCTGCGAGGCCGCGCGTGTCTGCTGCGCGGGCGCTGAACAGGCCGCCAGAGCCAGGCCGACACCGACCGCGGCCAGGACTGGCCTGATGTCACCGATAATCCTCACGGCCCACCATGCTAGCCCCAATCCGCACGGCGTAACCGGCACCTCTCATGCCTGGTCTCGAGTCCCGAAACGAAGCACTCTAGCCACATAACGGCAGTCAGCCGAAGTCATCGCCGGCCTCTTCCTGGGAATTGCCGATCTCGCGGGCCAACTCCATGGCCCGCTGATGATTTGTCCTTGGCTCGATCCAGGTCACCCGGACCAGATACAGCGTTCGTGCTTCTTCCACCGCTCGACGGCCACGAACCCCTGCTCATGGCGGTGACGGTCGGTGTAAGACCCGCCGGCCGCGCAGTCACCCGCCGAGCCGCACGACAGCGACGCGACCCCCGCGGGCCCGAGAGCCCCCAGGCCCGGCACCGGCATCACCCGCCCCCACCCGCCCCCAGCCGCGGCACCCGCCCCCGGCCCGGCAATCCCCGGAACGGCGCGCCACAACGGCCAGGAACCACCGGCCTCGCAATCATCAGGCTCATCTCCTCCAAGGCCCCAGACCCGGCCACGCTGACCAGCACGCGCCAGCCGCTTCCCAGACCCGTCCCGGCCGCTACCGCCCACCGCGTAATCGGGGAGTTCGCGGAACGCAACATCCGTGCCGCCGACTGCCCAGGGACGCGGTTCTGCTGGCCGCGAGATGGCAATCTCTCCGCTGCGCGGGTGCAGCCTATCCGGAGTGAGCCAAGTTGTTATAGTCACGCTCATTCGAGGTAGGGTGCGATATTAGAAACATGGCAAAGAAGTGCGACCCGGGCAACGCTCCTCATCAGGATGCTGAGCATGGAGAAGACAGCCTGACTAGGCTGATCGCTCCGATTCTGGCGGGGTTCAGCTTGCCCGCGATCATCACGTTCGTAGCGAGTCGCTATCCGCGGGCTCCGTGGCATGACGCTGTTCTGTCGTTCTTGGTTGCCGCGACCGGGTTGTTCATTGCAAGTATGCAGCTGAGCATCGGCCGACTATATGAGAAATATGACGGTAACCTTAGATTCAGAAGTTTCCGCGCGTTTCTGACGATTCTAGGGTTAATCCTAGTTGCATTTGCGCTTGCTTTCCTGGTCTGGCCAGTGGTCAGAAGATGGTGGATCTGGCTCCCGCTCGGCGTCCTGTTGATCGGTGGTGTTGGGCCAGGCGCCTGGATGCTTTATGCGAAATATGTCGTAGATGGCCACGCGGCGCGGCGTCCCCAGTGAGCGGATCTCCGGGTACCCAAATGCGGTCAGAGCGTTTCGCGCGCGACGCACATCGGGCGCGTGATCAAAGTGAGCTCCGCGTCAGACGATTTCACCGGATCACTCTCCTGACCGCCCGTAACGACTGTTCTGAAGCCGCGCCGCGTTATGTACTGATCGTGCGCCGGCCGGTCATCAGCTGGATGGCTCAGCTCCCGGTACACCGCGGGCTGGCGTGGACCACGCGCACGCCTGTCATGGCCTGTGCTGTTCGGTGCCTGGTGTGCCTGACCTGTCCGACACCGTCGATGATCTGCACGCCGGCACTGCTGGGCAGGGCCGAAGGGTGGATGACAATGACAAAGACCCGGATTCTCGCAGAATGGACGCGGATCAGTTTGGTCTGGAAAGAAAAGACTTTGTGAACCAGGTCCTCGGGACCGAAGTACCGGCATGCCAGATTTGTGTCGGACACGAAAGCGACGCTGGCCGGAACGCCGTCCTTGCGCAGCGTGCGCTGCAGCTTAGCCGGATCATGCAGCTTGCGGACAGTGACACGGATGCTGCCGTCGGCCTGCCGGGCGACCGTCCAGTCCGCCAACTGGGCGCGGACGGCCTGGGCGGGCTGATGGCTGCCGGGCAGCAGCGTGGTGAGAGTCAGTGCCGCCCCGGTGGCCGCCGCGGCGGCCACGGCCACCACGGTGACCGGGCGGGTCATGATGCGCTGCCCGCGCCGGTTCCGGTACGCTCTCGCGGCGAGGCCGCGCGGCATCCGCACGTGGGCGGTGAAATGCTCCATCTCCTCGCGGAGCTGGCGTTCGAGATCTGAACTCATCGGTGTCGTTCCTTTCTGGCTAGATCTCCGCAGTGACCCCGACCCGGCGGAGCTCGCGGAGGCGGCGCAGGCCACGGGAGGTGGCCGACTTGACCGTGCCGACGGAGCAGCCCAGGACATCGGCGGCTTCGGTTTCGCTGAGTTCCTCCCAGTAGCGCAGGATGATCGCGGCCCGCTGGCCGGCTGGCAGCTGGAGCAGCAGCCGGACAAGTTCGTCCCGCTGGTCGACGATGCCGCTGCCGTCCGGTATGACCCCGTCGTCGGTCGCGCGCAGCAACCTGAGCTTGATGCGCCACTGGCTCTCCCGGCGCCAGCCGTCGGCGGCCAGGTGGTAGATCGTCCGGCGCAGGTAGCCCTCCGGATTAGTGCCTTTGATCTTGGGCCAGTGCCGGAATAGTCGTTCGAGCGCGGCCTGCAGCAGGTCCTCACCCGCTTCCTGGCTGCCGGTAAGCAGCACTGCGGTGCGCAGCAGCAGGTCGCCGCGCTCAGCGAGGAACTCCTCAAGCCCGGCCAGGCCCGGATCGGGTGCCATCTGTACCTCCGTCCTGTCGCCATCCAAGAACGACCGGCGCGAGCCAAAGGTTGACGCCCGATCCGCAGTCAACTCCGCGGAGGCTCGGCGTGCCATCCGTCTGGCGGTTGCGTGGAGTGGCAGGGCGCGGCCAGCTTGCGGGGAGCGCAGGATGACCCCGGGAGGGCAGGATTGTGATGGGCGTGGCGGAGCCAGGCAACAGCACGGTGCCGCTAGACACAGGCATACCGCACATCGCCCGGGTGCATGACTGCTGGCTGCGCGGCAAGGATACTTCGCCGCCGGCCGCGAAGCGGCCGCCCAGGTCATCGTCCTGCCCGCCCGCTGGGCCGCGTCCGCGCCCAGCGGGAGTTCCCTGGCCGGGAGCGGTACTGGAGCAGCAGCTCCGGGACGACGTAGTAATAGGAGGAATCGGGGCTGAGCAGCAACGCAGGGACACCGTCGCGGATCTTCAAGATCCTTTTAGGCCAAGTGGCATTGAGCCTTCAGCCCGAAAGGCCCGGCGGCGCGAGATAGGCATTCCGTACTCCGGTGACGTGTATCAAGAACCTCATGAGCAGGTTGACCAGATGTTCACAAACCGGCCATTCAGGAGACGGATAAGGATTGCTAGAGCCTTGCGCCATACCTGTCGCGGACCCTCAACGCTCCAAACTGGATACGCGGCCGCGCCGGCCGGGGCGCCGTCACCAGCGTCCTGCTGGCTAGTTTGAAGCAGGTTGTGAATCCGTCGAACAGGGCCACGGGAACGGTACCGGTACCGGTACCTTGGATCGGCAAGTTGCCGTCACTTAACCCGGCGATTGGTATTGGCTGGCACCGGTCTCCCCTACGATGCGTGACGTCATCACGCACCCGGCACGTGCTTTTACCAGGCTGCTCATCGGATTAGGAGGAAAGCTGAAGAACCGAACTGGCTGCGACATGACGGAGAGGACTATTTCATGGGAAGCTTGCGCCGATTCTTAGCGCGAGCTGCTCGATGGCTTTGCGGGTTGCCAGAGAGTCAAGCGGCTCAAATCGTATTCTCCGCCAATCGGCATATTGACGTGATGCTAGCAATCTTGCCTGGGCATGCCTCCTTCGCTTATCAGGATCGTCGAATACGGCTGCGGAAACGTAATACACTGGCAAGATAAGGTCGCTGCGATTCAGTGCTTGTTCTCTCGCGCGAAATCTTGCTATCTCAGTCTTGCAATAACTGCTTCCGAAGAAGTTGGGCGTGATAACCACCAGCAACAGGGTCGCTGCGTCCAGTGCTTGATCGACCCGTTTCTCCCAGTTGTTGCCCCATTCGATGTCATTGCGATCCTGAAATATCTGAAACTCATGCCCGGTTTGCATGCGGACCTCGCCGCTGATCCTCTGGCGAAGTTTGCTCAGCTGACCGTTGTCGTGCTCATCATCGAAATGCGCATAACTCATGAAGGCCGCAGGGTGAAGAGAAGTCCTTATAGTTGGCATAGTCATTCTGACCAGGTCACTTTCCTTGGTCACGCAGAACGTGGGCTGCACGCTGCTCGAACCGGGCCTTATCTTGTGATCCAGTGCCGACTGCCTGCTGGCTGCCAGCATGCTTAGGTCGGTCTGGGCATTCGGGATAGGTATCTCCGGCCTATGCCTTCGCGCACCCGCCACTGGTCGCACTCAGCGCTGTCAAATCTTCGTGGTGATGCAAATTCTCGCAGGTACTGGTCGCGCGGAAATATCGCTAGACTCAAGCGCGAGCCGGCCCATCACGTCATCGCCTCGCTTCGTCGAGTCGATCCCCGTCTAGTTTCGTGGACGCCAGCACCAGTGCGCCCGCAGACCGATCCTGGATAGCCGACTGAGCAGCACCGTACGGTGTAAGGTCATTGTGGCCACGCCAGTCGGGATGTGGGCGATGACCAGCAGATAATCGGTCGCTTCGTATATGGCGGGACGCGAGAACCCTGGGAGGGCTTGTCAGTGCCCGTGGCGGGGCGGTGCCTTGGCATCAGCGTCGAGTACTCAAGGAGTCCACGCGGAGGCGGCAAGGCTGCGAATACTGAATCCTGCATGTGGTAAGTGGCCGGTGCCGGACTCTTCAGGCCGCGTAACCGTATGCACTGGCAGACTGCCCTGTCACCGTCAAGGCTGCCGACAGGCTCGGTAGGATTTGGCAGTGCTGACCGACGTTGAGAATTTCCATGACCCGAGTCACTTGCTCGGTGGCGACAACGAGAAGCAACTCCCGCCGGTTCGAATGCATCGACTTGGCTGTCGCGATTATTGCACCGATAGTTGCGGCGTCGCAGAACGTTGTTGCGGTCATGTCCAGGATAACGGCGGCCGCATTGGCCGGTGCGTCTACCAAGGCGTGACGCAACAGAGCGACGTTGTGGATATCGACTTCCGGCGGGGTAGAGATTACAGGCATGTAGTTTACTGACCATACTAGGCATGCCGCAGGAGGGTGGTCGTAGACGTCGATCACGCAGACCGGCGTGTCCTGATTCAGGGACACGCCGCTGCAGACGTAATGCGTTTCATGCATTAGTGCTACCTGCTTTCGGATTGTCATTGTCAGATAGTGTGGGTCCTACTGTGAAAAGCCGGCGGCTGATTCGGCTGTCTCAAGGCAGCCAGGGCTCGCCTGAACGCCGGTTTCACGTGATTCCGGGCGTCGTCGGGGGCGAGCGCGGGTGTTCTTTTCGGTGGCTTGCCGTGATATCAAGGGCAGCAATCCGCCCAATCTGATCAGCTCATCGATGCAGGGCCGGCAGGTGCCGACATGGCTGGATGCTTCGGTGAGCTGAAGGCCGGTCACCTTGATCAGCCCGCCCATGGTGCACAACTGCGGGCTGCGCTCCGTCTCGCTGCTGACGGCAGCCAGGACCGGGGCGGTTCGTGCCTCGGTGAAGTCGTGACGGGCGACGAGATCCTCAATCCGGTCGCCGGCCTCGATATCCCCCGCCGCGTACGCAGTCGCGTACCAGCAAATGGCTTCCGCGACGATGTCCATTTCCTCGCGGGTGGCGGTTCTGCCTCCAGGCTGTGAAAGGTACCGTTCGGCGAGGGAGTCAAGCACCATCGCGAGCCTGAGCGGCGCGTCTGCGAAGTCATTGACGGCGGCAACCCGGTACCATCGCACTGCCTTCGGCAGGTCGCCTTCGGCGGCGGCTTGGCTGGCGGCATCGTAGGCGGGCCGGTCTAGCTCAAGGGAATCAAGTTCTGCCTGCTGGCGCAGCGCGTCGACCTGTGTGCGGGACCTGCGTGCCCGCTCCAGCGCGCTGAACCTGCGGTGCAGCTCCGCAGGCGAGGTAGTGTCGATCGTGCTGGCTGCGGCGCGCAGGGCGTCTTCGGTGATCAAACCGTTATCCTCCTGTTCAATTTCAGATCCGATGGCATTTCCTGATATTGGCGCAGGTTTTCCAGCCCGCGCTTCAGGTGAGTTTTCGCGGTGTTTTCCTTTATGCCGAGGATTTCGGCCGCTTCGGGGATCGTATACCCGCCGAAGTAGTGAAGTCCTATGACCTCGCACTGCCGGCGCGGCAGTGCGCGCATTCCCGACATCAGATCGATGTTATCCTCGATCCAGTTGTCGCGCCCTGCTGCAGCCAGCAGGTCACATCCGGAACTGGCAAGATCTTCGTGGAGGCGGCCATTCTTGCGGGCACGGGATTCGAGTCGGCGCAGCTTCCGCGTAGCAACCCTGAACAGCCAGGAATCTGGCCGCTCATAGGTTAGCGCCTCGTCCCATTTGTCCCATATGGCAATCATGGTGTCTTGAGCTACCTCTTCGGCCCAGTCGGAATTGTTCGCCTGGGAGGTCAGAAAGCGCACCAGACGTACTATGTAGTACTTGTAGAACGTCTCGAAATTGACCATGTGCATCCGGGCCAGATGCGCGCGATCCTCAGCTCTATGCTCATGCTCCTTGTCATCAGTCACTACGCCACCTCCTTTGGATAGTTGGCAATAGTCTCTCGTTCTGAATTCATATACTGCTGCTAACCTAGTTGCGCAATTACGGGCGTCGAGCGTGATCCGGGTGTGATTATGGCCCGGAGTTGTACGACTCATACACTTCAATTCAGGCCCAGACGGCTGAACGCTTCATGCCCACTGAGCGCACTTCCGGACTTGTGCGCAGCTATCTGCGGTGAACGACGAGAAGCAACGGGGGAAGATCAGGACGGCGCGCTTGTTGCATGTCCCTCTCAGTGGCTCTCGATACGGAGATGTCCGCCGCCCGCCTAATAGGGTGACATGCCACATCAAGATCTTTTACATTTCGCAACAGATCGGTACTGCAATCGATTGACTGCAAAGGCAAAGTATTACGTGCTGTCCTTTTCCTGGCCAGCCATGGCATAACACCATTAAGCGGTCCATACGGGGACCTACGAACTACCCAAGCGGCCAATAAGGGTGCCCGGCATCCGTGCGGAGGTCGCTGGCGTACGCGTCGAGGCACTGACTTGGGATTGCATCCTACGGTTTGCTGGGCTTGACGGGTCTGTCGCCGCGATGTGGTGTCCGGCTGCGACGAGTCTGTACCGGCTCGCCTGGGGTAGCCCTGCTGCCCCGGCGAGCGGGCGTGCGATCTTCTGGTGACTGGGATCACGCTGCGGCGCCATTGCCCGGGCTTGCGCGGGGGCACATCATGGCTGTCATGGCTGATCTCGCCCCGATTGCCCAGAGCGATGGTCATCGACATCGCGAGGTATGACCCGGCCTGGCCAGAGCAGTTCCGTGCCGAAGCCTCCAAGCTGGCCGGGCTACTTGAGCCATGGCTGGCCACGCCGGTCGAGCACATCGGCTCCACCTCCGTGCCGGGCCTCGCCGCCAAGCCCATCCTCGACATGATGGCGGGCGTCCACGACCTGCACTCCGCCGCAGACGCGATCCCGGTGCTCACCAGCCACGGCTATACCCATGCCCAGCACCGGCCGGCGACGCTTTGGTTCCGCAAGGCCCGGACCAGCAGTGACCTTGGACAGGCCCTGCACCTAACCGAGCCGGGAAGCAGCCTGTGGCGCGAACGGCTGGCCTTCCGCGATGCGCTCCGCGCAGACCCGGTGCTTGCGCGCCAGTACCAGGAGCTTAAGGAACGGCTCGCGGCCGGCAGCGACGACATCGCCGCCTACACCGCGGGTAAGCGCGAGTTTGTCGTCCAGGTCCTGGCGCGAGCGGGAGTCATAGCCGAGCAATGGCGGCAGGCGGGAAGGCAGTGAGCCTCCGGATCCGGCTGAGGCCCGGAAGGCTGGGCCGACGGCGGGCACAGTAAGTGGTTCAGCGTGTCGCCCTCAGAGCTACCGTTTCGGGTGCGGATGTCGAGCGTCGCTGGGCGTGGCGTCAGCCTCTGGCCGGTTTTCCCTGTCGGCTGTCTACGCCCTGAGGACTACATGACAGCATCAGCACACTCCTTCGGAGGTACCCAGATCCGGCTCAGCGGCTGACGACGTCGCCGGGTGGTCGCTGGCAGCATGGCTGTCATCAGTCAGTCACGCCGGAGCGGAAAGGATTCTTGCGGCGATGGCGACAATCGATGCGGCGAGCCCTGCCATTCGCGGCAGCCGCCGTGCTGCCTGCGGTGCTGGCTATCTCAGTTGCGGTGCTCGCGGCCAAGACTACTGTCGGCAGTGACGTCAGCTAATGGGAGATCTGATGAGCCAGACACCGGTGATCCGTAATCCCCTCAGCGGCGAGCAGATCGTGATCCGCAGATCAGCCGAGCAGACCAATGGCGAAGTCCTCGACTGGGAGTTGCTGCTCGCACCGGGTGGCAAGGTGCCGAGCAGCCACGCGCATCCCGAGCAGACCGAGATCTTCACGGTGCTGGAGGGACGGATGAAGTTCCGGGTCGGGTGGCGCCGCATGATCTTGATACCTGGTCAGCGGGTGTGCATCGCGCCGGGCACTGTGCACCACTTCGCTAACGCGGGCCCGGTCCCGGCCAGGCTGGCGGTCGAGTCAAGGCCCGCGCTGGCGATGGCGGAATTGCTTGAGACCGCGGCCGCGCTGGCACAGGAGCAGCATGCGGCGGGCCGGGCACTGCCGCGGCTAGTGGAGCTCGCGTTGTTCATGGCCGAATTCGAACGAGAAGTCCGTGCGCCAGTCCTGCCGCGCGTGCTGGTCCGGCTGGTGACGCGAACCGTTGCCGTCCTGGCCAGGCACGCTGGCCTGGATTCGCGCTACCGCCAGCTGCGCATCTGCGCGCAGGCCGGGGCGACGGTCGCCTCGGGCGTTCCCGATCGCGGACGATGACCGCGATAAAGGTCACGCACCTGGTAAAGCGCTATCGCGGCGCGACCAGGAATGCGGTCGATGACATCAGTTTCACGGTAGACAGCGGCGAGTTCTGCTGCCTGCTCGGCCCGAACGGCGCGGGCAAGACCACGACGATCTCGATACTGACCACCACGCTCGAGCTGACCTCTGGTCAGGTGCGGATCGCTGGCCGGGATGTGCGCGCTGACCAGTCAGGTGTACGCCGGGAGATAGGCGTCGTCTTCCAGCAGCCCGCGCTTGACCAGAACCTGACTGCGGAGGAAAACCTGCGGCTGCACGCGGTGCTGTACGGGATGTTCAGCTGGCGGCCGCTGCACCGGTGGATGCCGGCCGGCTATCGGGCCCTAGTGCAGGAGATGGCAAGCGTGCTCGGGATCTCTGACCTGCTCGGGCGGCCAGTGCGCGAGCTGTCCGGCGGACAGCGACGCCGGCTGGAAATCGTTCGCGCGCTCATGCACCGGCCCCGGGTGCTGTTCCTTGACGAGCCGACCGCGGGTCTGGACCCGCAGAGCAGGCGCAGCCTATGGGCCTACCTGACCCAGGCGCGCTCGCAGCTTGGCACCACGATCTTGCTCACGACGCATTACCTGGAAGAAGCCGAGAGCGCGGACGCCGCCTGCGTGCTGGCTAAGGGCAGGATCATCGACAGGGGCAGCCCGGCCGAGCTACGGAAGCGCCATGACGCCGCATCGCTGGAGGACGCCTACCTCACGCTGCTCGGCCAGGACGACGGATGCGACGAGAGCTAACGGCCAGGCGGATGCTGCCGGCTCGAACCCGAACCGGCCGGGTAGCCCAGCTCAAGGCGCGGCCGAGGACATCGGGCCGAATCGGCGCGGAGGTCAGCGCGCTGATGGCCATCGCCCAGCGCGATGTCATAAAGCTGCTGCGCGACCGGCCACGGCTGGCCGTCAACCTGGCCTTCCCTGTCCTGCTCATCGCTGGGCTCGGTGGCCTGCTCCAGTCGACCGTCGGCCGGGTGACGGGCCTGTCCACCATCACCCTGTCGTTTACCGGCGTGCTGGCGGCGAGCCTGTTCCAGTCCTCGGCCGCAGGAATGATCTCCATCGTCGAGGACCGGGAGAACGACTTCTCTCGTGAGCTGTTCGTCGCACCGGTGTCCAGGTTTACCCTGCTTGCCGGGAAGATCGTCGGCGAGAGCGCGGTTGCGGTCAGCCAGGGCATCTGCATCGTGGCCTTCGCGCTGGTCTTCGGCGTCCGGATGACTGCCCTGCAGGTGCTCGGCCTGGCGGGTACCGGCCTGGTCTGCTGCCTGCTCGGCGCCGCTTTCGGGCTGGCCACGATTGCCGCGCTGCCGAACCAGCGGTCCGCGATGCAGATCTTCCAGTTCCTGATCATTCCGCAGTACGTGCTAGGCGGGGTGCTTGTCCCGCTGGCTGGCGCACCGCCTGTGCTGGGCGCGGTCGCGTGGCTGATGCCGATGCGCTACTCCGTTGACCTGACCAGAGCCGCTTTCTACGCCGGCACAGCGGGTTATCACCAGGTCGTGGCCAGCAATCCTGGCCTTGACGTCGCGGTGATCGCAGTCCTGGTGGTCTCTTTCCTCGCCGCCGGAGCGGCGCTGTTCAGCTATCGCGAACGGATCAAGTGACCTCGGTCGCCTGCTGCGCCAGGATCTTGCCAAACGCGGCCAGGTAACGGTCGTCGCCCTGATCGCGCCGCTTCAACCAGTACTCGGCACCCCAGAACAAGTACGCCCAGGGCCGGGCTCCAGCGCCGCCGAGAAGGCGGAACGCGCTGTTATAGGTATCGATCACGTGCTCGGGCAGGCAGCTGTACATGCCTGCGCCGGGCGGGCTTGGCGGCGTGGTCACGGTCTCCCACGGCTCGGCCTGCCCTTCTGTCACCACGAGCCGCCGGCCCGAGCGCGCCAGCCGGGCGCAGGTCCGCGTGTTCGCGCGCAGCTGCCATGGAGTCGCGCTCCCAGCCAGGTACGCGGTGCGCGGTCCGAGGCGCAGCAGTGCGTGCCTGGGATAAATATTGAGTCCGACGATGTCAGCTAGCTGGCCGGCTACTGCCAGGGAGTCGCCCTGATCCCTGGTTCGCCACCGCTGCTGCCACCTGACCGGGCTCGACATCGGCAGGAAGCCAGTGAGAATCACCGGCCTGCTCGGGTCCGCTGCCCGGACCGCGGCTACCTCTTGCTCGACGAACGCCGCCGCCAGCCGCCACGAGTGCTCCATGCCGAGCGGATCCGCCGGCTCATGCTCGACCTGCCAGGCGACAATCTCGGCGCGGTCGCGGTACCGCTCGACAATTCTCGTCAGGAATGCGCACGCGGCCGCCAGCAAGCGCGGATGGGTCTGCGGGCCGATCAGCTGACCCTCGGGCAGCGGCTGCGGCAGGTGGTGAGCTGGCACGAAGAACTCGGGATAGCCGAAGGCCTTGACCGCACCGACGCACAGGATGATCTGTTTCCCGGCAGCGGCGGCAGCGTCAATCTGCTCGTCTAGCCCGCTCGCAACCATGTCGCCAGCGGAGGGCTCCAGGTCTTTCCAGTACGCCGCGAGCCGAAGCAGCGCGAACGGGTAGGTCAGCAGCTCGGTCAGTATCTGGCTCGGGTCCAGGCCGAGCGCGACGGCTTGCAGCGGCCGGAAGCTGATCCCGAGCATACTCTGGCCAGCAGCCTCGACCGGCAGCTGCGACCACAAGCCGGTCAGCGGCTGGCTCGGCCTGCGGATCCGGAACTCCGAAACTAGCGGCACCGCCCGCAGCGCCGACCCGATCGCCGTCCCTCCGACCCCAGGACGCGCTGCCGCGGACTGCCTGCCGCTGGGTCTGGTGCCCCTGCTCATCTGGTCATCTCCACGTCCGCCGCGGCTGGCGCCGGCAGCCTGGCCAACCTCTCGATCTGGAAAGCCACCTCCTCTGCCGCTCGCGGCCTGGCCAGCAGCCGGCTCGCCTGGCGCATCGACGCGAGCGCTGCCGGATCAGCGCGCAGCACAGCGAGCTGACCCAGCATGCCGCGGACACCGCGTGCGGTCCGGCCAGCTCCTGCCCGTACCACCAGCCGGGCATTGCCACGCTCCTGGCCAGGCAGGTGCGAGGTCATCAGCACTGGCACGCCGCAGCAGGCGGCCTCAGCGAGGATGCCAGGACCCGGCTTGGTCACGACGAGGTCGGCACTGTGCAGCCAGTCGGTGAAGTCGCGGGTGAATCCAAGAACGGTCAACCGCCCGCCCGACTTCGCTGATAGCGCCCCGAGCCTGCGCCGGACCCGGTCGTTGCGGCCGCACGCTGCGACCACATGCACGTCACCTCGCCGCCGCACAATCGCGGCAGCCCTCCTGGCCAGCCCGCCGCACCCCTCGCCGCCGCCGCTGAGCAGCACGACGAAGTCCCGCTCGCCAAGCCCGAGTGAGCGTCGCAACGAAGGCCGGTCAGCGACCGGCAACGGCCCTGACTGCGCCCTGGACTCGACCGGCAGGCCGGTCTGCACGCACCGGTCAGCGTGACCGGCCCGTCCGGCCCGGCAGCGCAGCCAGGCCGGCTCGGACGGGACCGCGATCAGGTCGGAGCGCGGGCAGCGCCAGGAAGCATGCACGGCCGCCATGTCGGTGACGACCGTGACGACAGGGACAGGGCCTGCCCCGCGTGGCCGACCGGCGGCCTGCAGCGCGGCTCGGCCGGTCAGCGGATGACACGACACGATGACGTCCGGCCCGATCGCCGCCGCTGCCGCAGTGGCCGGCCTGCGAGCCGACGAGAACACGGTCCGCCACAGCACCGCCATCGCTGGCCGGGAGTTGCTCACGTAATAAGCAGCGCCCCAGGCCCACGGCGCCCACCTCACGCATGGCCCGTACAGGCCCGCCAGCCACCTGAGCGGCGCAGGCGCGGCTGGTCCTCGCAACGGGTCGCACAACACGCTGACGAAGGTGCCTGGATGTCGCGCGTCCAGCGCCTCGACGACGGCCTCGGCAGCCCGCCGGTGGCCGCCGCCGGTGTCGGAGAACAGGAATAGCACGACGCGCTGATTCAGCATGAGTCCATGTTGGCCCAGCGAGCCGTCTGAGTCGTCAGCCTGGCGGCCAGACTGGACTACTCCTGGAGGCTGAGTGTCATGGCGCGACCGAATGGTCATAACTCTCCTCACCCGCTGGCCTTGCGCCTGTCCGGTACGACGTGGTCGCGTGTCTCGATCTTGCCGTACCTCTACATCCTGGGCGGCATCACGGTCGGCCCCGGCGAGGGCCGCGTTCCAGCTGGCCGGCAGTTCCCGAACGGCGGAAGCCAGAGGCCAGTCATTCTGAAGCTAGCCGGGTCGACCTGGAAAAGGTGACCGTCCAGGGCCCCGGCGAACGCGCTACTCAATACCGTCACCTTCGCGCCCGGCGGCACCGCTTGGGCCGCTGGGTCAACCGGCCCGTCCACGCTGATCCTCCGAAGGACCGGCACCGCATGGACGCGTTGGCGGTTTCATCAGCGAAGACGATTTCGTGGCGATGGCCAGGCGCTTTACCGATGAGTTCGACGTCACCGGCGACGCGCCGGGCGTGGCCGTGGATGCCGCCTTCCGGGCCTGGTGGGAGCGGATGCGCGCGGACTACGACAGCGACGGCGACGCGCGCGTCAGGCTGGCGGAGTTCACAGCCGCGTTCGTGTCGGGCGGGGGCAATCCGGAGGCGTACTACCAGCAACTGCTGGGGCCTGTCCTCGAGGTGGTCGGACAGACGATGGACATCGACGGTGATGGGTATATCGAAACAGCCGAGTATGTCCGGGCCTTCACGGTGCATGGATTGGACGGCGGGTTCGCAGCAACCGCATTCGCGCGGCTGGACAGCGACGGCGACGGCAAGATCAATACGGCTGAGTTCCTGGCAAGCATCAGGCACGCGTTCCTCAGCCAAGACCGGGCGGACCCGGGCACCGAACTCCTCGGCCATGCCTGACAGGCGGGCATGCCAGGACGGACGTCGGCAGGCGACCGCGCCAGCAACCAGCACAGGGCCGACTCACCAGTGAGCGCGGTGAAGGTGAGCTAAGAGACCGCACGATCCGCCCTCCCGCGGAACTCACCCGCCTCTGCCTGCTCAGCGCCGAATCTCCTTGCGCCGTACAGAACGATCTGTACCGCACCTGAGCTGCCGCGATGGCGGGTTGCTCTGAGTGCAGATTCGGCAGGGAGACTGTGGACGGTTGCCGACGGCGGGTCCTTGTTCGGTTTTGGTTGCAGATCAGTCATTCTGTTCGGTCGGCTGGCTGGATCTGAGTAGCCGTACTCAGAGCGGATAAGCGGGTGTGCTCACGCGGTGAGGTCTCCCGCGCCGTGATGATTGGCTTGCGGCCGGTTGGTGCCGGTGGCAGGCCGTGTTTTGGCGGCGAAAGGAGAGCGGGTCATGGTCAGGTTCAGGGGCTCCGCTGGTTACGCGGGCATTGTGACTGCCGGGCTTGTCGTGGCGGGCACCACGACCGCGCCGGAACCTGCCGCGGTGGCCCGGGCCGTGGCCGCTAGCCCGGTGCGGGCGCCTAGCATGACCGGGTTCCTGGATGGCGCGGCTGCCCTGTCCGCCCGGAGCGCCTTCGCGGTAGGCGGCACGCAGGCCAACGACCTGCTGATCTTGCGGTGGAACGGCACCGCCTGGACCCGCGTTCCCGCCCCGCGACCGGGAACCGGCCAGCTCAACGCCGTCTGCGCGATCTCCGCCCGCGACGCCTGGGCCGTCGGAGATACCCAGGCCAGCACGTCAGTGATCCTGCACTGGAACGGCACCACGTGGAAACATGTCCCGAGCCCGCAGGCTGCAAGCCCTGGCCTGCAGTCCGTGACCGCCTCCTCCGCCCGCAACGCCTGGGCCGTAGGCCTTGACCTGCGGGGCTCAGTGGTCGAGCACTGGGACGGCACCACCTGGAAACGGGTCCCCGCCCCCGGCATAGAACTCAACAGCGTGGCAGCAAGGTCCGCCCGCGACGCCTGGGCGGTCGGCCAGAGGGCTGACGCTGGCGTGCTGATCCTGCACTGGAACGGCACCACCTGGAAACGGGTTCCGGCCAAGCCCGGCCCGCACCCGAGCCTGTCCTCGGTGGCGGTCACCTCTGCCCGCAACGCCTGGGCGGTCGGCAGCAACGACACCGGCGTGCTGATCCTGCACTGGAATGGCACCACCTGGAAACGTGTGCCCGCACCCGCCCTAGGCGAACTGCTTGCCGTAGCCGCTTCCTCCGCCCGCAACGCCTGGGCGGTCGGCGACGACGGCGAGAACTCGCTGATCCTGCACTGGAACGGCACCACCTGGAAACGTGTGCCCAGCCCGCGGTCCGCGCTCGCCACCCTTTTCTCCGTGACCGCGCCGTCCGCCCGCACCGCCATCGCAGTCGGCGTCGACCGCAACGACAACCCCCTGATCTTGCGCTGGAACGGCGCCGCCTGGAACGCCCAGCACGCGCCACCAGCGTGAGCCGGACTCATCCGAGCTGACACCGCCAGGCCTCCGTTTGTCGTTGCGGAACCTCGGGGTGGCCGTACTGAACCCCGTCGCTCGTCGTCGATCTCAGCTCTCCCCGGCAGGCATAGGTCAGTCGGTCGATGCGCAGGTGATCGACTTCTTGTTCGCGTGGCGCTCGTCTCACTCACGGGCTTTCCCTCGTCCGGCGCAGGCCGAGGCCGGATATCGAGGACATGGAACTTGAGTGGCTTGTGATTCCATTCCAGGTAACGTAGCTGAACGTGCCCGTGGGACAGGGCGGCGGCATTTTCGTCAGCTACCGCCGACAAGACAGCAGTCATCTTGCTGGTCGGCTCTATGACCGCTTAGCGGACCGATTCGGCGAAGACCAGGTGTTCATGGATGTGGACACGATCGAGCCGGGCGCCGACTTCAGCGAGGCGGTTTTCCGCGCGGTTGAAGCCTGCAAGGTGGTGCTGGCGATCATCGGCCCAGGCTGGCTGACCGCGAGCGATGGCCCGCGACGTGCGCATAATTCCGGTCTTGGCAGAGGGCGCAGCCATGCCGGCCCGGCGGCATCTGCCTGAGACCCTGAGCAGCCTCGCCCGGCGCAACGCATTCCTGGTCAGGCATGAGACCTTCCATGCCGACACCTGGCGTCTAGGCACGATCATTGAGCGAGCGCTGGCCTCGGCATTCCCGGGCGGTGGCAGCATCCCGGCCGGCAATGACCTGGCCAGGGCTGCCCGGCTCTTCTCTGATGCTGAGCGCATCGCCCGTTCCATCCCCGACGAGTCTTCGAGGGCATGGGCGCTTCGCGGTGTTGCGGAGGCGCTGCGGGCTAGCAACCCGGCCCGCGCCTCCCAGCTTCTCAGCGACGCTGAACGCGCCGCGCGCTCCTCAACCGACAGGTACTTGAAGGCATCGGCGCTGAGCAGCATCGCGACGGCGCTGGCAGCAGCCAACCCCGACCGCGCTGAACGCATTGCGCGGTCTATCACCGTTGAGTCATCGAAGGCGTTCGCGATGCGCGGCGTGGCGATGGCGCTCGCGACCGCTGATCCTGACCGGGCCGAACGCCTTGCCCGCTCCGTCACCATAGGGTACTTGAAAGCGTGGGCTCTGAACTCGGTCGCGGGGTTGCTGGCAGCCAAAGACGCGGGCCGCGCCGAAGACATCGCCCGCTCCATTGCCGAGGATATCTGGAGGGTATCCGCGCCGCGCGGCGTCGCTGAAGCGCTGGCAGGCATCGACCCCGACCGCGCCGCCCAGCTCCTCGCCGACGCCGCGAACCGCCCAATCCATCACCACCCACACTGGCGAGAGTCAGCTCTAGTCGGCGTCGCGAAAGCCCTGGCAGGCGTTGACCCCGATCATGCCGAAGACATCGCTAGCTCCATCAGCGACCGATCCTTCAAGGCGTCGGCGTTCCGCGGCATCGCGCAGGCACTGGCAGCGATAGACCCCTACCACGCCGAACACATCGCCCGCTCCATCAGCGACGAGTCCAGCAAGGCATCGGCGCGCAGTAACATCGCGAGGGTTCTCGCAGCTCAATCGCCGTAAGACATCCAGCCGGACAGCGTCAGGAGCTGCCAATTTCAAGGCTATGCGCCGTGAGGCGCTGTGGGCCCCTGGCTAATTCGCGCTGCCCAACATGACTGATCGCGCCACTCGAAGAATTCTGCCTGTCGAGTAACTCGACACTCGAACTGGATGATCTGTGCGCGTCGGCGTACCTTAACCAACTGGCCACCTTGCGTGCCGGGATTGGCGACCCTCGACTGATCACGCTGGGTGACCGGCGTTGCCATTGGGCGAGCGCGCTGTCGGCTCTAATCTGGCGTTATGTCGGCTGACGCCGGTCTGTTGCGGCCATCGCACATAGTTGGCCAATCTGCGCAGTGCCTGGCGGAGTTCCAGTTCACCAACCAAAAGTATTCTGCCAGAGGGCGACGTCGATTCGAACCGCTCTTCCTAGGATCGCGGACTACCACGCCGCAGGCCCCTTTTCCAATCCGGTGGAGTCGCCACGCGTCAGCTTCAGCTGTAGACCCTGGTGCATGTGCAGCGGCCGGGCCAGCGATGGGCAGGACGATATGCCGGTCATGTGATTAAGGAAATGGCTGGTCCTTGCTCGGTCGTCGCTGTTCTTGAGGGCGGCGAGCCCACGGTCATCGCGAACGCGGAAGGCTCACGGATCACGCCGTCCGTCGTGGCTTTCGCGAAGAACGGTGAGGTACTGGTCGGTGAGGTCGCCAAGCGCCAGGCTGTGACAAACGTAGACCGCACGATCAGGTCGATCAAGCGCCAACTGGGCACCAACTGGACCATCACCATCGACGGCGAGAGCTTCAACGCCCAGCAGATCTCCGCGTTCATCTTGCAGAAGCTGAAGAGGGACGCCGAGGCCTGCCTTGGCGAGAACGTCACCGACGCGGTTATCACGGTGCCTGCGTACTTCAACGACGCGCAGCGGCAGGCGACCAAGGAGGCCGGGCAGATCGCCGGGCTCAACGTGCTGCGCATCATCAACGAGCCGACCTCGGCGGCGCTTGCTTATCACCTGGTTAAGGCGGACGAGGCGACGATCCTGGTGTTCGACCTGGGCGGCGGCACGTGTCTGTAGACAAGGTGGCGTTGCAGCGGCTGCGGGAGACTGCGGAGAAGACCAAGATCGAGCTGTCAAGCTCGACCGAGTCGCAGGTCTTCCTGCCCTACATCACGTATTCAGAGCGGGTGCCATTGGGCCTGGAGACGAATCTGGTCCGGGCTGAGTTCCAGAAGATGACGAGCGACTTGCTGGACCGGTGCAGGGATCCGTTCCAGTCGGTAATCAAGGACGCCTGGGGGGTGAAGCTCTCCGACATCGACCACGTGGTGCTGGTCGGCGGCGCGACCCGGATGCCCGCGATAGTCGATCTGGTCAAGGACCTGACCGGCGGCAGGGAGCCGAACAAGGGCGTGAACCCGGACGAGGTCGTCGCGGTCGGCGCCTGCGTGCAGGCGGGCGTGCTCAGGGGCGAAGTCCGGGATCTTCTCCTGCTTGATGTGACCCCGCTGTCGCTCGGCATCGAGACGTGGGTGCCTGTAGGCCATGATCCTTCATCACGCCAACATCGGCGTATCCGTAAAAGCTACGCCGTGGGTCCCAGACCCAAGATTGCACTCTTTGGTGGCGATTCCTCAGGATCGTCGAGGCCGGGGCGTGGCGGCATTTTCACCAAGCTGATCGAGCGGAACACTACGATCCCGACCAAGCGGTCCGAGATCTTCACCACCGCCGATGATAACCAGCCGTCGGTGCAGATCCAGGTGTTCCAGGGCGAGCGCGAGATCGCCGCGTACAACGAGAAGCTCGGCATGTTCGAGCTGGCCGGCATCACCCTGGCGCCGCGCGGGGTGCCGCAGATCGAGGTCACCCTCGACATCGACGCGAACGGCATCGTGAACGTCTCGGCGAAGGACCTGGGCACCGGCAAGCAGCAGTCGGTGATCATCTCTGGCGGCTCGGCGCTGTCCAAGGACGACATCGGGCGGATGATGGCGGACGCGGAGAAGTACGCGGACGAGGACCGCAAGCGCCGCGAGGAGGCCGAGGCCCGCTACCGCGCCGAAACCCTCATCCACACCACGGAGAAGTTCGTCTCCGAGAATGCCGGAAAGATCCGCGACAACATCAAGGCTGAGGTTAGCTCCGCCACCGCAGGCCTGAGCATGGCGCTGGACGGTACCGACACCGAGACGATCAGGGCCGCGACCGAGGATGCCGCCCTGGCCAGCCAGAAGATGGGCACAGCGATCTACGTCCAAGCGCGCGCCGAGGCTGAGTCCGCGGCAGCTCAGGGGTCGAAACCCGTTTTCACAGGACATGTCTTTCTATGTTACGTTCGCGAAAACTCCGCAGATGCCGACCGACTGCAGCACGCGCTCGAAGAAGCCAGAGTGCCCGTGTGGCGAGATACCGTCGACTTGTGGCCCGGCGAGGACTGGCCCGCAACGATCTGCCATGCAATCATCAATGAAACCAAGGTGTTTCTCGCATGTTTTTCCAGCCAGAGCGTAGCCCGCGAAAAAAGCTATCAAATGGAAGAACTCACGCTGGCGCTTGAGCAAATGCGGTTGCGTAACCCCCACGAAGCATGGCTCATCCCGATCCGCTTCGATGACTGTGATATCCCAGACTGGGCTATCGGCCCCGGCCGCTCACTTGGCCACATTCAGCGTGTCGACCTGTTTGGCGACGATCGGGCAGCCGCCATGGCCAAGCTTGTCGCGGCCGTGCTCCGAATTCTCAGCCGCGACCCACGCTCCTCATGAGCAGGCTGCTCAGGTCCACGCCATTGAGCTCGTATGACTGCCGCCGTCTCGTGGACGGTTTGCCTAGATGGCGCTGGAGGTCAGAGCGCAGCCAGTGCCGGTTCGTAGTTGTCCAAGTGCGGGTGCACCCGCAGAGGCGGGCGAGCATGTCACGCGCGATGTCAGAACCGGGCTTACCGGCAGGATTGGAAATCGCGTACCGGAGAAACTGGTTGGACGGCATTGCGCCAGGCAGCGCGCCGTCAAGAATGACCGCTATGAATTCTTGCTGAAGCCGAGACGAAGCTTCCCGGTAGTTTCGAGATGCGAAGCGATCAACCATGCCAGAGGCAGCGATTGTCACTCAGTCTGCCGATTCCCGAAAGGACGATAATAATTGACCAGCAATATCTCCGCGGCAGCGTCAGCAGTTATAGCGCTTGCAGCTCTCATTTTTACAATAGTCTCTTTCCGCCGCCAGCAGGCGCGGGCGGATGATTAGCAACACCAGGCCGAAAGGTTCGCTGTCAGCAGCGTGCGTCCCATACTTCGAATCAATTCGCAGAACTACATAAACCTGAAGTCGTTGCAGCTAAGTAATCACGGCCTGGGTCCGGCGATTATCATGGGAGCAAGCTTCGACAAACAAGGCAATTCTTCCAAGAGCAGCGTCGTTGACCTGTTCGAAAACTTTCTTCGCTACGGCGAGTCATGCTCAAGGGCAACTGCTATGGGAGACTTATCAGAATGTTTGGCGAGGACTGGTCCTTCCTGCGCAGGGCAGAATCGTTCTTCTCAAGGAGTCGGCTGAGCACCTGAACGGTCAAGGCGTGAGCCAGCGTGACGCTCTCGACCTGCTTCGTCGCTGGCAAGACGAAAAACAAGGGATACACGTTCATATTGAATATGAAGATATTTACGGAAATGAAATGGAAGCGCTAGATTTTACCTTCGGCTAAAACTTTCTTTAGCGGGCCTGCGCGCCGCGTCGGCAGGACCAGCACCTTGCTGCGACGGCCAGGCTTGCCGCCTCGGCGACGCCCGGCTGCCAGTCCAGCTCGCCCGGTCAGCGAGGAATCGCAGACGCCAAAGCCAGCGCGGGAGGTCGCGCCTCGTGACGCCTTGAAACCCATCGCCGGGGCCGGATTCCCGGCTCGCAAACCGCAGTGGGCGCTGGACCTGGAAGCCAAGCACGGCCTGCCCATCGAACAGATCCGGGGCACGGTCTACGCCCTGCACTATGAATCGCCGCGGGTCGTCAGGTCTGTCAGTGGTGACTACGCTGGCCCGGACCCGCGCTCGGACTCATCGGGTTGGCTGTCGACCTTCCCGGTCCGGCACTATGTCGGGTGGACTCAGCAGCGTGACCCGAGGAAGAGGATCGGCAGGCACGCGCCGATGGGCGTCACTGAGATCGTCTATCTGGAGCCGGGCACGATGCTCGATGAGCGCGAGCTGAAGCACGCCGGTCAGTGTGCTAAATGCGGGGAGCCATTCCGCGACTCGATCGCGACGCCGTGATACAGCACGGGCCTTGGCCCACGTCCGCAGCCACTAGTGCCGCATGGCTGTTTCGTATTGCTCGGTGACGGTGGTCGGCAAGCGTCCTCGTTCGTTGATCGCGATGCCGTGTTCTTTGGCCCAGGCGCGAACCTCAGCGCTGTGCTGACGGTCGGCAACGGGCCGCACTGGCCTCAGCCTCTGGCCTTGGCCGACCTTGCGCGCATGGTCGACAAAGGGTGCCATGAGGCCGCGGAACCAGTCCGCGTTCGGCGTGTTCAGGTCGATTTCATACTCGGTGGTGCCGAGCCGGAATCGAACCGTTTCCTCGGCTGGGCCGCCTTCGAGGTCGTCTTCCAAGGTGATCGTTGTCTTGGTGGCCATCAGTACTCCCAGAGCTGCGATAGACCTATATGCAACATACCTGCCCGGATGTCCGTACAGGGCAGTTCCTGCCGGGACACGCCGCGCCAAAGGCAGGCGCTGGCCGGTTGCTTGCTCCCGGCAGCCGGCAGCGGCTCAGCGGTCGTGCCAGTCGGCGGCGTCCTTGGGTGCGGACCAGTCGCTGGCCGGACCAGGCACCGGCGCATCGGCCGGGGTCATGGCGCCCGGCGACTCGTCCACGCCAGACGGTGTCTCCAGGGCATCCCGAGCCCTCGTCTCGGCTGGTGCCGGCCTCGGCCTGGCAGCCGTCCGTCCCGCGAGGTCGAGCAGCACCTTGGTCGCGGGCCGCACCACGGCCCCACGAGCCTTCGGCATCACGACTTGATCGCCTGCTAGTCTGCCGGCGTGGCAGACCTGGGACCCGTCGCCTGGCCGCCTGAGCCGATCAGGACCGAGCGGCTTGTGCTCCGTGAGCCGGGGGCCCGGGACCGTGAGGCATACATCGAGCTGCTGGCCTCGTCAGAGGTGGGCGCCTACCTCGGCGGCCCCCGGCCGCGTGACGAGCTTGAGCGCGAGATGCCCCGGGCACCCGAGCGGCGCCCCGGCCTTTTCATAGTCGATCTCGACGGAGCCATGATCGGCCAGATCATCCTCAAGAGGGCAACGGGGCACGGCCCTCCGGCTGCTGCCGGGCAAGCCGAGCTCGGCTACCTGTTCCTGCCGGAGGCGTGGGGATTCGGGTACGCCGCCGAGGCGTGCGCCGCGGCACTTGGCTGGTTCGCCGGCGAGCTTCCCGGCGAGCCGGTGGTGCTCTTTACCCAGACCGCCAACACCCGCTCGATGCGCCTCGCGGCGAAGCTAGGTTTCACCGAGGTAGAGCGGTACGAAGCCTACGGCGCCGAGCAGTGGTTCGGCATGTGGTCCCTCGTCACTCCGTCGGGTTGAGAGTGCCGCATGGCGTGGCTGTCGCCTGCTGGGAAGGTAGCGCGGGGGTCGGTCGGTTCTGGCTCACAGGGGTTCTTGCGCGTTTGCGCGGGCCGGGTGGCAGGCTGCTTTCCAGGGCGGTCAGGCTGGCGTGCAGGTTTTCGTGCTGGTGTGTGCGCACCCAGTTCTTGATCATGGCCGGGAGCGGGCGGGGTAGTCCGACCGATATGTACACGGTCAGTCCGTGGACCGTCAGGAGCTGATCGCACAGCTCTTCCGAAGGCGTGCCGCTGGCCGGGACGCAGACGAACCAGTAGTCGTCCCTGGCGGTGTGGTCGGCGAGGTGCCTAATCGGTAGTCCGGTTCGCTCGCCGAGCTCAGGGTAACGGTCTTTCCACGCGTAGTCCTGGGCGCGCTTGTCGATGCTCATCGCGATGTCGTCGGTGCTGACGTAGGGCGGGAAGTTGTCCAGGATGATGACGGGGCGGCTGGTGTCGCGCGGCAGAGCCGGCGACGCGGAGGGCCCTGGGACCCTGGTTTTGGCGATTCTGGCCTTCACGTGGGCGGCGTCGGTGATCGTGACCCGGGCCTGGAGTCCGAGTTCGGTGCGATGGCCCGCGACGAACCCGGCCAGGTCGCCGGTGACGGTGCAGCCGGTCATGAAGTCGGGCGGGCCGATGATGCCAGTGATCTGCCGGGCCGTGAGCCTGGGCCGTTCCAGAACCTGCCGGATGGCGTCGATGACGGCGGTCGGGCGGAACGGCGGCCTGGTGCCTTGCCGGTGGGTGTTGCCGTTGATCAGCCCGATGGGCACGGGCGCGATCTGCCCCCGCTCCGCGGCTAGGGCGACCTGGCCCGCTGGGGACAGCCGCGCCTCGGTGTAATACGGGCTGGCGGGCGGGTCGTTGCCGCGGCTGCCGAAGTTGCCTTGCGGCTCGATCAGCGGGATCGGTATCTTCCACGGCAGTGCCAGGTCGGTGAGCACCTGGTAGGCATAGCCCGGGGCAAGCCCGATCTGGTCTTCGAGCGCGAGCAGGAGCTTGAGGCAGCCGACCGGCCGCCGGATAGGCCAGGCCCGCCGTTCGTCGAGCGCTTCGAGGACGGCGAGTTCGACCAGACCCACACCGCTGCGTTCTCCCACTGTGTTCTCACTTCTTGAACCGGCGCCGCAGCGCCCAGGCGTCGTCTGCGCTCGCCACCAGCACCGGCGCGTCGGCGACAGCCACGTGTCCCGCGTTCTGGCGCAACTGGTCCCAGTCTCGCCGGCCTCGCTCGAGCAGGCAGTCCACCCGGCCATAGGAGGTGACTGCCGTCGTCACCGATAGTTCCCGCAGCCGGTGCACCGCCGGCACGGTGTCCGGCCGGACTGTCAGCCGGACCAGTGCCGCATGCAGTCGGCGCAGGTTCGGCTCGCCGGGTTCGATCACCACGTCCACATCCCCAACCGTGACCCGCTCCCCGCGCAGCCACAACGCCGCGCTGCCCACCAGCACCAGCAACACCTGCTCAGCGGCCAGAACCGCCGCGGCGAGCACGACCACGGGAAACCCGGAGCCATCCAGGGCCGGCTCGCTCACGGCCAGGCCGTCATCATCCGCACGGCCAAAACTCTAACTCCCGGCACACCCGCACTACATCGGCAATGCCAGCGCCGCGCGCCTGTGCCAGCTTGCCCGGTGAACCGGATGGGACGCAGGCGCGGGCGTCCAGTCGCCGAGTTTCTGCCCCGGTTGGGAACTGAGAAGTCGTTACCGGAACGTGCTGGCGAACGGCCTGCCCGAATCGCCCTGGGCGGACATCCTTGGCAGGGTAAGAGCAGTGCTGAGCGGAGGCAGACGTGGGTGCATGGGGTGCTGGGCCCTTCGAGAATGACGACGCGATGGGCTTTGTCGACGAGTTGGGCGACTTGCCTGCGGCCGATCGGACGCTGCGGATAAGAGCCGCGCTGACTCTCGCGGACGGGCCGGGCTTGGACGGGGTCGCGTCGTAAATGCTGATGTCGCAAGAAGACGACGAAGACGTAATGCCTGGGGATCAGCGGGATCCTGTCGGGCGTGCAGACCTGCCGAAGCTGCCCGTAGGGGAGGCAGCCGCCGGGGATTCTTCGCCGATTTTTACTGCGGTGGAGTTGGCGGATGAATTGCGGAAGTGGCTGCGGGAGTCTGAGCGGCGCAGCGGGCGGGGAATGTCGCGGCGGCGGCTGGCGGGTGCGCTGAATGTGTCGGTGCGCAGCATGTATGCCTATCTGAGCGGGACGACGCTGATCCCGTATGAAGTGCTTGACCGGCTGCTTCCTCTGCTGGAAATCCCCTCTGAGCAGGCCAAAGTGCTGCGCCGTGCCCGGGACCGGGTGGAGGATGCCAGGCGGCGGCCGACGGAGCCGGTGGTGCGGGCACTGCCGCCGGTGGTGCAGGCGCTGCCGCCGAGCCCCACCGCGTTCACTGGGCGGGCCGGCCCGCTGGCTGAACTGGGCCAGCTTGAGGCAGGCCAGCGGACAGCGGGAACCTCGGCGGTGTGCGTGTTGGCGGGCATGGCCGGGGTGGGAAAGACGGCGCTGGCGCTGGCGTGGGCGCGTGAGGCGCGGGCGCGGTTCCCGGATGGCTGTCTATTCGTCGATCTGCGGGGCTATGACCCGGATGAGCCTCTTGACCCGCATGAGGCGCTGGGAGTCCTGCTGCACAGCCTGGGCTTGGCCGACGCCGAATTGCCCTCGGGGGTGGCTACACGGGCCAGCCGTTATCGCACGCTGATTGACGGCAGGCGGATGCTGATTGTGCTGGACAACGCATTCTCGGCGGATCAGGTGCGGCAGCTGCTGCCCGCGGCGCCCTCGTGTTTCGTGGTAGTGACCAGTCGGGACGACCTGGCCGGACTGGTCGCGCGAGATGGCGCGCATCGGATCATTTTGCCCCCTCTGACCTGGAACGAAGGGCTGGTGCTGCTGGAGGCACTGCTCGGCGCCAACCGGGTGCGGGCTGAGGAGCAGCCGGCGCGTGCACTGGTAAAGGTGTGTGCTGGCCTGCCGCTCGCCCTGCGCCTGGCCGCCGAGCTTGCAGCAGCCAGGCCAGGGGAGCCGCTGGCGGCGATTGTGAACGAGATCCAGGAGCAGCGGCTGGCCATGCTGGCAGCGGCCGGGGATGAGCGGGCCGACGTGCGCGCGGTGCTGTCGTGGAGCTACCTGCGTCTGGCCGCTGATTACCCGGGTGCTGCCCAGGCCTTCCGCGCTCTGGGCGGCTGCCCCGGCCAGGACTTCGACGCCCGCAGCGCGGCCGCGCTTCTGAATACAGCGCCCCGTGACGTGATCGGCCTGATCGATATCCTGCTCCGCGGCCACCTCGCTGAGCGCGTTTCCGGCCGCCGGTTCCGCATGCACGACCTGGTCCGCGCCTACGCGGCCGAACTGTCGGCCTGCGACGATGATGAGAGCAGGGAAGCGGGGCTTGTCCGCCTAGCCGGCTACTACGCGTTGTACGCGGAAGAGGCGGCTAGCCATCTGGTGCCACAGGCCCGCAAGACATCTTCTGGCCTGGATAGCTCAGATGCCGCGGCTCCGATTTACCTCACCCCGCCCCCCTTCGCCGATGCTGAATCGGCCCGGGCCTGGCTGGATGCCGAGCGGCCCAACCTGGTAGCGGTGGCTGTAGCCGCGGCCGGCCGTGGGCTGTCCGACGACGCTAGCAGGCTCTCAGCGGCCTTGGACTCTTACCTGGACTCGGCGGCCCATTATCACGACGCCGTGACCGTGCACAATTGCGCGACGAGCATCTCCGATGTCACGACAAGACACGCCGCCCAGGTCCGTCTGGCTACCGCCTGCTTCCGCCTGGGCCGGCTTGATGAGGCGCTCGTGCACGCCCGCCAGGCTCTGGCCGGCGCCCGTTCGGCTGGCGACCTGAAGACCGAGGTCGGCGCCCGGCTGCGATTGGGGACATTGCACGCGTGCCTCGGCCAGCTTAAGGCCGCCCGCGAACAGTGCGAGGCCGCTCTGACGCTGGCCAGACAGGCCGCTGACCGGCTGGCCGAAGAGCGCATCCTCGGCAACCTGGCCGCGGTATACGCCGAGCAGCAGCAGTACCGCCGTGCCTTGGAGAACGGCCAACAGGCACTCGCGCTGGCGCGGGAACTGGGCGACCGGGTCGGCGAGGCACATGCCTTGTGCAACGTCAGCCGCATCTGCCAGCTAGCTGGCCGTTACCAGGACGCGGCCGCCTTCGGGCAGAAAGCACAAACGGCTGCCGCCGGTATCGGCGACCGGTCGGCCCAGGCAAACGCAACAGCCGCCCTGGCTGCCTCCTGCATGCAGCTAGGCCGCTACTCCGAAGCACGCGGCCATTTCCTGGAGGCGATTGTCAGAGCCAAGGACATCGGCGACCGCAGCCTGGAGAGCACCGTCCAATCCGGCCTGCATGAAGTCACCCAGCGGCTGCCACTCTCGCAGGGCAGTACTCCGATCGAGGGCCTGAACAGGCCTCCGGGGTAACTTCCGCCGCAGGCCTGCGCGCGACGGGATCCGGACGGGCAGCGGGTGAAGGACTGCAGGGCTGTGCAGGACTGTGCAGGATCGGTTGGCCTGAGCCGGGTCCGTGCAAGAGAGTGGCGTCGTCAATCCCGACCGGTAACACCCGCGCAGCGAGCCTGAGGCAGGCCATTGCACCGGGTGATCCGCTTTCGGAATGGAGGTCGTCATGCGGCAGTCAATCGGCATAACGGGCAGCAGGATCCTGGAATTGCTCCTTCCCTCGGCCCGGGCGCAGGCCTGCACCGCTGGCTTCTGCGTGGTGAGTGGGAGCAGGCATCGTTGTTGCAAATTCTGTCCTGGGGTCGGCACCGTGTGCCTGCCATGGGTGTCTGGTGGTTCGTGCAGCGGCGTGAACTGCCCGAACTAAGCCCGGAACATGACTGGCTATGGAGGTAGACCATGGTCACCTTGACCGTTGCGCTGGTCGTGGTCGCGGTTGTCGCACTGGCTGGGTTCGGCCTGGTGCTGGTCCTAGCCCGTCGGCTGAGGGCGGTCACCGAACGAGTGAATATGTTCCTGCCAGTCTCGGGGGGAACCTTGCCGCTCCCCGGTACGCCGGTGCCAGATTTTGACGCGGTGTCAGTGGATGGAGAGCGGGTCACCGCGAACACGTTCGCTGGAACCGAGCGCGTCCTCGCCGTGCTGAGCACGACATGCGGATCCTGCGGTGAGCAGATCCCAGCCCTGCGGGAGTTGGGGGCCAGCGGCGCACCGCGGCCACTCGTGGTGGTCACCGGGCCACCAGAGGACTGCGCGCCCCTGGCAGCTCGCCTCGATGGCTACGCCATCGTCATCGAGGAGCGGGATCACGGCCCGGTCGCGGAGGCATTCGAGATCAGCGAGTTTCCCGCTGTGCTGCTCATACGGGACGGTGTGATCGAACGTGCAGAGCACGGGCTGGGGACCATGCTGCCCGCGCTGATGCCGGTAACGGCGGATTCGCCGACCCGCGCCTGACCACCGTGCAGGCCAGCCGGGTCGGCCCGTTGACGTCGGCGCGGCGGGCCATTGCCGCGGCGAAGCTCGGCTGGCGGGCGTCGCCGCGGCATTTCGCCGCCTGAACGGAACGGGCAAGACCACCATGATCAAGCTGCTGTGCCGACTGTACGAGCCGCAGCGCGGGTGCATCCGGTGGGACGGTACAAACATCCGGATGCTGGAACCGGCCTCGCCGCGGCGGCGCAGCTGTTCTTGGCTGTGTACGGGTGGACTGATCCAGTTCCGGCCTTTCTTGAGATCGTGGCTGCCCGGATCCAGGCGCACGTCAAGAGCCTGCGCGACCTAGCGGCCCGCGACCCGCTGTTCGCCCGGATTGTGGCGCAAGGAGGAGCAGATGACCTTGAGGCTGCCTTGACTGAACTCGCGCACTTCAAATAGTGCCCGCTACCGTGGTAGGGCTGGCCAACCTGGCGGTAAGGGCTGGGTCCGGTTGTCCCCGAGTGGGGTTCAAGAAGGCCAGGAAGTAGACCCGGCCCAGCCGCCAGTCCAAGTACGGGTCCTGCCTAAAAGGATCTTGAAGATCCGCGATGTCGTCAAACGGTCACCTCCGATTGCCTGCCAGCACGAACAGGCAGGTCACAAGCATGATTAAAATACGCTAAGCGGCATTGCTGCGCAGGAGGCAGTCTGTCGGCTTGCGAAGGGCGTGGGCCTTGACGGAGCAGGAGCAGGGCTCCCTTTCTTTCGCCGGACTGCTGCGGCGGCTTCGGGGCGAGGCGAAGCTGACGCAGGAGGAACTGGCAGAGACGGCGGGCCTTTCCTTGCGGGCGGTCAGTGACCTGGAGCGCGGGATCCACCGCACCGCCCGCAAGCACACCGCGCTGCTGCTGGCCGGAGCGCTGGGCATCACTGAGCCGGCGACAGCGATGTTCGTGGCGGCCGCCCGCGGGCGCACACCGGCTATGCCGGCCGGCTCACCGGCGCCCCAGGCTTCGCCGCTGGTGCTGATTCCGGCGCAGCTGCCGCCTGCGGTGGCCGTATTTGCGGGGCGCAAGGCCGAATTGGCGAGCCTGGATGCCCTCTTGCCCGACACTGCCGAGGCCGGTCCTGGGACGGTTGTGATCTCGGCGGTCTCGGGCGCAGCCGGGGTGGGTAAGACCACGCTGGCGATGCAGTGGGCGCACCGCATCGCCGGGCGGTTCCCGGACGGGCAGCTGTATGTGAACCTGCGCGGTTTCGGCCCGGACGGGACGCCGGTGGACCCGGCCGAGGCGGTGCGCGGTTTTCTGGACGCACTCGGAGCACCGGCAGCGCGGGTACCACCGGGCCTGGCCGGGCAGACCGCGCTGTATCGCAGCCTGCTGACGGGCAAGCGGGTACTGGTGGTGCTGGACAACGCCCGCGACGCCGCGCAGGCCCGGCCGCTGCTCCCCGGTTCCCCCGGTTGCCTCGCGATCGTGACCAGCCGCGACCAGCTGATTGGGCTAGTTGCTGCCGAAGGCGCCGTCCCGCTTGCCCTGGACCTGCCCACTGCTGCCGAAGCTCATGACCTGCTGGAACGCCGCCTGGGAGAGGTCCGGCTGGCAAGCGATCCGGGCGCGGCAGATGAAATCATCCAGCGGTGTGCGCGGCTGCCGCTGGCGCTGGCGATCGTGGCCGCCCGCGCCGCCGCCCGCCCGTCCTTCCGGCTCGCTGACATCGCTGCCGAACTGCGCGAGGCGACCGCCGTTCTGGACCCGCTCGAGGGGGATGAGCTGGCTACGGATATTCGCGCGGTGTTCTCCTGGTCCTACCACGCGCTGCCCGCCGATGCGGCGCGGCTGTTCCGGCTGCTGGGATTGCAACCGGGTCCCGAGATCGCCATCACCGCCGCCGCCAGCCTCGCAGCCATCCCGCCCCAGCAAGCCCGCCTGCTCGTGGCCGAGCTAGCCCGCGTGCACCTGCTGACCGAGTACGCCCCTGGCCGGTATGGATTCCACGACTTGCTACGCGCATACGCCGCCGAGCTGGCTCACGCCCATGACGGCCCCCTGGCCCGGCACGCGGCAGTTAGCCGTCTCCTCGACCACTATCTGCACGCCGCCCACCACGCTGCCATGCTGATCGAGCCGTACTATGATCCGCTGGCCCTGGATGCCGCGGAGCCAGAAGTTGCTGGGCCTCAGCTGACCACCGCCGCCGAGGCTCTGGGCTGGTTCGACGCCGAACACGGCGCGCTGCTGGCCGCCGTCCAGCTCGCAGCAGGCGCCGGTTTCGGCGCTCGCGCCTGGCAGCTGGTATGGAGCCTGAGCGACTTCTTGCTGCGGGGCGGGCTGTGGCACGAGCAGGCCAGGATGTGCGCGACGGGGCTGGAGGCTGCCCGCCGTGCCGGCGACATCGCCGGTCAGGCCCACTGCCTGCACCGCCTTGCCGTCGGCTACACCAGATCAGGCCGCTTTCACGACGCCGGGCCGCTTCTGGAGCAAGCACTGCAGCTGTTCGAAACGACAGGCGACCAGTTCGGCCAAGCCTACGTCCACGGAATGCTCGGGCTCCTGGCAAACCGCCAGCAGCACACCGGTGCTGCGCTCGGCCACTTCATGCGGGCTCTCGACGTTTACCGGGCGGCAGATCATCCGGGGCAGGCAATGGTCCTCAACGACATCGGCTACGCCCATGCCCTGCTGGGCAACTACCCGCAGGCCCTGGCCTGCTGCGAGCAAGCCCTGGCCGTGATCCGGGAACTGGGGGCATCGAACTGGGAGAATGCCGTCTGGGACAGCCTCGGCTACGTCTATCACCAACTCGGCGATTACCAGCAGGCCATCACCTGCTACCAGCGATCCCTGGACCTCAGCCGCGAACTCGCCGATCGCTGGAACGAAGCCGCCACCCTCGACCACCTCGGTGACACCTACAAAAGCCTAGGTGACACTGCTGCCGCTGACCGGGCATGGACGCAAGCGCTGCGCATATTCGACGAGATCGATCACCCCGACGGTGACAGGCTCCCCGCCAAACTCCATTCCCACCGGCGCCAGCCACCCGGCCACCCTCCCCCCGCCAGCACCGTGGCCGCAGCACCAAACGGTCGGCTGAGCAAGCGGGTCCGGTGAAGCCGCATCCGGCGCGGCTGGTCGGCCGAAAGCATGTCATCACGTCCGCTCTGCCTCCCTTACGCTGGCGAGGTGGCCAGAACAGCTGGGAACAGGGCTGCCGACAGACTGCGGGTGCCCGCGGCGATGCGCCGCGATGTCCGGATGCTCGGCGACATGCTCGGCCAGGTGATACGCGAATCGGAGGGTGATGACCTCCTAGCCGATGTCGAAGATCTGCGACGCCGGGTGATCGCGGCGCGCGAGCATGACTTTGATGACGGCTGTGAGCCGGGCGGCTCGACCGACGATGACATCGCCGCGCTTATCGCCAGCTGGCCCGTAACACGAGCAGAAGCCGTTGCTCGCGCGTTTACCGTCTACTTCCATCTGGTCAACCTGGCCGAGGAGCACCAGCGGGTCCGTACCCTGCGCCAGCGGGACACGGGCACAGAGCCAGTGCGCGAGTCCCTGGGCGCCGCGATCGCGGCCATTACGGGAACGCTGACGCCTGGGGAACGCGAATCGCTGCTCGGTCGGCTGGAAGTGCACCCGGTGCTGACCGCGCATCCGACCGAGGCTAGGCGGCGCGCCGTGACCGAGTCGCTGCGGCGGATCAGCGGCCAGCTGGCCAGGCTGGATGACGCTCAGCTCGGGGCGGCCGACCGCACCGAGGCGAGCCGGCGGCTGCTTGAGGAAGTTGACTTGCTCTGGCGGACCTCGCAACTGCGTATCCAGGCGATGCAGCCGCTGGATGAGGTGCGCGCCGGGATGGCGATCTTCGACGAGACGCTGTTCGAACTGGCGCCAAGGGTGTACAGAGAACTCGACCGGGCGCTGCAAGGCGAAACGTCGGGGCGGGCCGCTCCGCTGGCGCCCGCGTTTCTCCGGTTTGGCGGCTGGATCGGTGCCGACCGGGACGGGAATCCGTTTGTCACGGCGGCGGTCACCGATCAGGCGGCCCGGATTCAGGCTGACCACGCGCTCCGGGCACTGGAGAACGCGACGACAATGACCGGGCGGTCACTGACCGTCGACGTGGCGCTGCCGGCCGACTGGGCCGGCCGGGCGGGCAATGCCGGGGCTGAGCTCGCGGCGGCGATCGGAGCGGCTGCGGCCGCCCACCCGGCGCTGGTTGGCGAGCTTAGCTTGCGGTCGCCCGGGGAGCCGTTCCGCACTTTCTTGCTGTACGCCGCGCAGCGACTGCACGCGACTAGGCTCGGACTTGGGCTTGGCGATACCGGGGTGACCGCCGTTCCCGGCTTGGCCTACGGAGCCGCGGCCGAGTTCCTTGCCGACCTGCACATGGTGCAGAAGGCGCTGGCGGCAGCCGGAGCGGTCCGGCAAGCCTACGGCGAGCTGCAGCACCTCATCTGGCAGACCGAGACGTTCGGATTTCACCTTGCCGAGATGGAGGTCCGCCAGCACAGCGCGGTGCATGCGTCGGCGCTGCGCGAGCTCCGCGCCGACCACACGCGATCCGCGCAGACTAGCGAAGTGATCGCGACGCTCGCGACGGTAGCGGCAATTCAGCTCAGGCACGGCGCTGACATGTGCCGCAGGTACGTGGTCAGCTTCACCAAGTCGGCTGATGACGTCGCCGCCGTGTACGAGCTCGCCGAGATCGCGTGTCCCGGCCGGCCGCCGCTGCTTGATGTCATTCCGTTGTTCGAGAGCGAAGAAGATCTGGCGAACGCGGTCCCGATCCTCGACGACATGATCGAGCGTGCCCCGGTCGCTCGCCGGCTGGCGCAGACCGGCCGGCGCCTTGAGGTAATGCTCGGCTACTCCGACTCGGCCAAGGAGCTTGGCATGGTCAGCGCCACGCTGCGGCTGTACGACGTGCAGCTCAAGCTCGCTCGCTGGGCAGCGGCCAAGGACATCGACCTCGTGTTGTTCCATGGCCGGGGCGGCGCACTCGGGCGCGGCGGCGGACCAGCTGGCCGGGCCGTGCTCGCACAAGCACCCGGATCGGTGGAAGGGCGCTTCAAGGTCACCGAACAAGGAGAGGTGATCTTCGCGCGATACGGCAATCTGGCGATCGCGCAGCGGCACCTGGAGCAAGTAACCTCGGCCGTGCTGCTGGCCTCCTCGACGTCGCCAGGCACGCCGAGGCAGTCGTCGCGGCCCGGCGAGCTTGAAGCGATGGGTTCTTTCGCGCAGGTCGCCGGTCCGCTCGAGGCGGGCTCGCTGCGGGCCTACCGATCGCTGGTCGCGACAGAAGGATTCGCCGAGTGGTTCACGCGGCTCAGCCCTCTGGCCGAGATCAGCAACATGCGGCTCGGATCCCGTCCGGCTCGTCGTGGCGCCGCGCCGTCAGGGCTGGCCGACCTCCGCGCGATCCCGTGGGTGTTCGCATGGGCGCAGACCAGGATCAACCTGCCCGGCTGGTACGGGCTCGGCAGCGGGCTCGCCGCTGCCATCTCCGAAGTCGGCCTCGCTGCCGTCCGCACGGCCTGCCACGATTGGCCGCTTCTATCAGTGTTGCTCGACAACGCTGAGATGAGCCTGGCGAAGACGAACCGGCGGATCGCAACGAGATACCTGGCGCTCGGCCAGAACGAGGCCTTGCAGCGGCAGGTACTCGATGAGTACGACCTGACTAGGAAGCTCGTTCTCGAAGTCACCGGCCACACCAGGCTCCTAGAAAGCCACGCTGTACTGTCCCGCGCGGTATCTCTGCGCGATCCCTATGTCGACGCGCTCTCGCACCTTCAGCTCCGCGCGCTCACCGCCCTGCGCGCTGCGGAAAAGCGCGAAGAGCCAGCCTCGCCGGAAAGATTTCTCCTGCTGACGGTGAATGGCGTCGCGGCCGGCCTGCAAAACACCGGCTAAGGGGCTGCCGCGGGAGCACCAGTCTCGTCCGGCGCCGCGCCCGGCCTCGACAGAATTACCGGCCTTTGATCTCACTGCTACTGCGGATCAGTATTTACATCCTGGCGGGAAGGATGCATGGAGACCCAGAGGGCAAGTTCGGTGCGTGACCGCAGCCCGAGCTTCCGGTAGATATGCCCGAGGTGGCTATCGACGGTTCGAACGCTGATGAACAGCTCGCCCGCGACCTCACGGCTTGTCTTCCCGGCTGCGACTAGCGTGATGATCCGTTGCTCCATAGCGGTGAGGTCCCCGTCGCTGCCTGGCTTGCCGCCGATGCCCGCAAGCTCAGCGCGTGCTTGCTCAGCCTGTACCGGCGTGCCGAGACGGATAAAGACGGCGCGGGCTGCCTGTAGTTCACGCCTGGCGTCGCTGCGCCGGCCGGCTCGGCGCAGGACAGTGCCGAGCAGTAGCCGGGTGCGGGCCTCCTCGAACGGCATCGGAAGGCGTTCGTGGTCAGCCAGCGCCCGCTCCAGTGCGTCAATCGCGGCGGGCAGATCACCGGAGGCTGCGCAGAGCAAGGCGTGGCAGCGAGCGGCCATCACTGTCGCCCAGGGCAGCTGGTTACGCTGGGCACTCGCGTCCAGTTCAGCGGTCAGGCGGTTCGCCTCCTCGAAGTTGCCGACGGCTACCATGGCAGTGACGGCGTCAGGGTGCAGTCTCATGATCGCCGGCTCGCGGATTCCGGTCTCGCGGGAGATGGTGACCGCTCGCAGGAAATGGACGGCGGCGGCATCCGGGTTACCGGCGGCCAGTTCGGTGAAACCCAGACTTCGCAGGTGCAGCGCCACGGCCGTGTCGAAGCCGAGCGCCTCGTCAGACGCGAGATCACCTTCGGCGAGGTCGCGGGCTTCGGCGAGGCGCCCCAGATGCGCCAGCGCCAAGACATGGGCCGAAGCTAGCATCGGTGCCCGGACGCCGATACGTTCCATGTGGTCGCGGCCCTGCACCGCATACCTCAGCGCGAGCCCGTACTCCCCGGCCCAGCACTCGAGAATCGCGAGATGGCCGAGCGTATTGGGTACCGCGCTGTCATCGCCTTCATCGGTGGCGGATGTCTTTATCGCATGCAGCCAGAACCGCGAATCCGCGAACCGGTCCACGACCTTCAGACACATGCCAAGAACCATGCCTGCCCGGTCACTGACTGGTGGCGGTGGTCCCTGTGCCTGCAATGCGACTGCCCGCTCCAGGGTCGTCACGGCGAGGCCGCGGCCGAGCCGGCACCCGTGCAGCGCCAGGTTGGTAAGTGCGTTCGACAGAAGGTCGCAGGGCGGTGAGTCGATGCCCTGGAGGAGGTTTACCGCGCTCTGCGCGTGCGCCAGATCCGCTTCCGCGCCGGACGGGCTGGTCTCGGCGAAGGTGGCATGACTGCGAGCCAGCAGCAGCGGGTCATCGCCAGCTTCAGCCAGGGCTTGCGTGCACCACCCGGCAACCGTCGCATCCCCATGCTCCAAGGACGCGATCGTAGCTCGCAGCAGCAGCCCAGGAACCCGGGCCGGACCCGGGGCAGCTGCCAGCAGGCCGGCGGTCACGACCGTGCGCGCTCGCGCCGTGTCTCCCAGCAAGAACAGGTACTCCGCCGCCGCAACCGTGCGGCTGAGCAGATTGCGATCCTCGGTGGCGGGCGTCATCGCCACGGCAAGTTCGGCAAGTTCGGCGGCGCTATCCAGGCTGCCCCGAGCGCGGGCATGCTGGGCCGCGACATCGAGCGCGGCCGCGGCTGAGGCAGACGCTTCGTCGGCACCGAGCGCTGCATGCCTGGCGTGCTGCTCCGGGTCGGTCACAGTCTGGGCCAGTCGCTGGTGCAGCAGGCGTCGGGCGTCGGTCGTGAGGTCCTCATACGGGATCGACGCGATCAGCGGATGGGCAAACCGCAGCCGCTGGCCGTCCACTTCAAGGACACCTGCGTCGAGTGCCTCGGCAAGAGATCGGCGGTACTCACCTGCGTCACCGATTGCCGAAGCAACCCCGCTGACGGTCGGTTGCGCCAGGGCTGCGGTCACCAGCAGCAGCTGACGCGTCTGCGGGGTCAAGCCCTGCAGCCTTTCGGTCACTAGTGACCTCAGGTCCGCTGGTACCGGCAGTGGCTCGTCGGCGTTCGGCTCACGACCGCGGCGCTGCATGGCGCGGGCCATCTCAAGGAACATCATCGGGTTCCCGCCCGTCGCCCGGTGCAGCCGAGTCAGGGCGGGCCTCGACAGATACTGGCCGAGTCGCGTCTGAACGATGCGCTGTAGCGTCCCGATACTGGCCGCGCCGACCAGTAGCCGCTCGCCAGGAAGTCCCAGGTTCGCCTCCGTGGTGACGTCCGCCAGGAGACCGGTCCGACATGAGGCGAGCAGCCGGACTGGCTCGTCACGCAGCCGTCGCAGAGCAAAGGAAAGAACCTTGCGCGAACTCGCGTCCAGCCACTGAATGTCGTCGACGGCCAGCAAGAGTGGCCCGGTCTGGGCCATCGCCCTCAGCACCCCTAGCACCGCCACCGCGACCACTCGGTCGCCTGACTGGCCGACTGGAACGTCGGACGTCAGCAAGGCGCCAGCAAGCGCCTGCCGCTGAATCTCCGGCAGACCATTCGTGAAGTCGCTGCTCAGGCCGTCGAGTAGGTCTCCCAGGCCCGCGAATGCCCACCCAGCGTCAGACTCGGTGCAACGGCACGTGCGTACCGCGAGGCCCGTCGTCCGCGCGGCGGTGACAGCAGCGGTCCAGATAACCGTCTTCCCGACTCCCGCCGGCCCGTCAAGTACTAGCGAAGCCGGACCATCAGCTATCCCAAGCGTGAACCGCTCGACAGCCTCCAGTTCGCTGTCACGGCCAACGATCGGGACCCGGGAACCGTCCACAGAGTGCCTCAAGTGCCAGTCGCTGAATCGCAAATTCCCGCAACTAGATCTAGGCACCGCCCGAAATTCGCCGTCCTGACCACGTCAGGAGACTACGCTCATCCCGGCGACTGATAGCCGGTCTGGTTGCCCGGTCACCAGCCGATGCCTTTGTCGAAGTGCCAGTTCAGGGTCTCGGTGTGGTGCTTGCCGTTCCGGGTAGTCCAGCGCATCATAGCTCGACCAAACGACACATCGCTCAGCACCCAGCCGTGCAGCAGAACGTTGCCGTGCAGCATGTCCCATGCCTGCAACGCCTGTGCCGAGCCATCGGCGAAGTCCTGTGAAGGCGACAGGTGTCACCCAGTGCCTGCCGCCCCGTAGAACTCGTCGCTAGTGTGCGGCCGTCGTGAGCAGGTTGAGGTGAGCGGCAAAAGACTGGGACAGGCTATCGAGGATGGCCTTGCCTTTTCCGGCTGTGCCGTGCGAAGGCAGGCCGATGACGCCTGTGCTGGTGTAGCCCTTCATGCCGGTGATCAGCAGGTGCGGGCGCGGGGTGGCCAGGTGGTCGCCGTCCTGGTAACCCGGTCTCACCAGATCAGGATCCGCGTGCAGGAGCAGCGACACCTCTAGCTCACCAGCGTGCATGTCCTGGCTGGTAGAGGCAACGCAACCGGATTCCTTGCGGGCCTTGTCCCAGTCCTCGCGCACCGGGAACACGGTCATGCGCTGGCCGCCGGCGTTGGCTTCCAGCACCACATTGGACAGCACGTAGTTCCCGCCGTGGCTGTTGACCAGCGCAAGCTTGCCGATCCCCTGACCGCGCAGCGACTGGCGCACATCCCCGATGACCGCGGCCAAAGTAGCGGCGGAAATGCTGACCGTGCCCGGAAACGCCGAATGCTCGTGCGAGCAGCCGATAGCGACCGGGGGAAGCAGGAACAGGTCGTAGTCGGCGGCGATCCGCTGGGCGATCAGGCTCGCGATCATGGTGTCGGTGGCCAGGGGAAGAAAACTGCCGTGCTGCTCGAAGCTGCCGACCGGCAGCACGGCGACGGCAGCGCCCTGCCTGGCCGCCTGCGCAGACGTGGCTGTCGTGATGAAGTTATCCATCATCGGCCAGCCGGCTGGTCAGCGCGCGAGCGGCGGGTGTGCGCGTCGAAGACGACCGCGAACCGCGCACCAGCGTCGTTACTCGATGATGGCCCATCACACGCCGCACTCTCGCGAGTTCCTGCACTGCCCGCCTCGATCCGGTCACGCCCGCCAGGTCCCATGCCCGCAACGCGACCCGCCTCCAGCCGAACCGCCCGATTGGGGTCGCCAAGCCGCATCCAGCCCGTCGCCTCCTGCATAGTGACATAGGCCGACGTGCAGTACCGACCCCAAGGCGCCTCGTCGGTGGCAACTGCCGCGTCCGCCCAGCCGCTTGCTGCTGCGCTACTAGCGCCCTCCACCACGGTCTCGCGCGCACTGGCCACCTTGATGTGGATTGTTAAGTGTTAGTGTGATGTGCCAGCCTGTCCGATTCCGGTAGCTGGTGCGGTCGCGGGATCTGTGCGCAAACACCGGACCGTTCCGGCCGACGGCATGCGATCGGATGGCTGTGGCGTCAAAGCCAAGACGGGAGCCGGCGGCTGCGGCCCGGCACGCCGCACGGATCGATGCGCTCTGCCGCGCGGTTTTTGACTCCCCGGGTGCTACTGACGTGGCCGAGCGGGCAGCAGCGGCGTCTGGCCGGGACCTGCTGCCTCCATTGGCCGGCTACGTCGCGAAGGTCGCTGGCGCGGCCTACAAGATCACTGATGCCGATATCGCTGCCTTGCAGGCCGCAGGCCGCAGCGAAGACGAGATCTTCGAAGTGACCGTGGCGGCCGCTGTCGGCGCGGCGTTGCAGTGTCTTGAGGCGGGCATGCGCGCGGTGGGCGAAGGGACCCAGCATGCGGCTGACGATTCTTGACCACGGGCACCGCAGGCGTGCCAAGATCTTCCTCGCCCTGATCAGGCGGGCGACCCGGCACCCGGCCGATCCGGTCATCCAGCTGGCTTTGTACCGCCCGGATTTTTTCGGTGATCCCTTCGTCGCACTGGCTCGCGAGGTCCTGCGCGGGCCCTCCTTCTGGACCCCGGCGGAACGGGAGTATCTGGCCGTCTTCTGCTCCCGGCTCAACCAATGCCAGTTCTGCGTACGGATCCATACCGAGGTAACCAGCATCGCCTCCCGCGGGGAGATCGACGTGCGCCACCCGGACTCCGCGCGGCCGGAACTGCTAGCCGTGCTGCCGCTCCTGGAGCGGGCCAGCCAGAATCCGGAGCAGGTCACCCCGGCCGACGCCGAAACCGCGCGCGCGGCCGGCCTGCCGGACGAGGCGCTCGTCGACGCCCTGCACGTCAGCCTTGTCTTCAACACCATCAACCGGCTAGCGCAGGCATTCGGCCTGGCCTGGGACTCCGACCACCACACCCTTCTGAGCGCCCGGGTACTGCACCGGATCAGCTACCGGCTGCCGCGATTCCTGACGCGCTAGATGGCCCCATACCTATTCCGCTGAGCCGCGCTGGCCAGCAGCACGGACAGCTGGTCTGCCCGAACGGGTTCGGTGGCCCTGCCATCCAAATTGGTAATATTTTGTTAATGGTGACGTTAACGGCTTTTTAATGCTGTTGGGTCTTGCCGTCGTCTCCGTGCGGGGTTTGACTAGCCACGACGTGACGTGAGCAGCTAGGCAGTAGTGGGAGGCTGTGGTGGAGTCGTTCCCGGGCGCGAGGAGTCACAGGATCCGCAGGATGGCCGCGGTGGCGCTGACACTGCCGCTGGCGGCGCTCGCCGTCCCCGCCGTCGGTGCCGCGGTCTTCCGGGCCGGGGGTGTGTCCGTTGCCCGGGCGGCTGCGGACACGAGCCCGTCCTGCCCGTGGCTCGACCAGTCGCTGCCGGTGCGGCAGCGGGTGTCGATGCTGATAGCCCAGATGACTATCGCGGACAAGATCAACATGGTGACCGGGGCCGGGTTCAGCGAGCCTTACGTTTTCTACATCTCCGCGATCCCGCGGCTGTGCATCCCGGCGATCGGCGAGGAAGACGGCCCGGTCGGCGTGGGCGACGGCCTGACCGGCGTTACGCAGATGCCCGCCGCCGTCTCCCTGGCGGCGACTTTCGACACCTCGCTGGCTAACCAGTACGGCCAGGTTGTCGGGTCGGAGGAGCGGGCCAAGGGAGCCATGGTCGACTTGGGGCCGACGGTGAACATCGACCGCGATCCGCGGTGGGGACGGTCGTTCGAGGCCTACACCGAGGACCCGTTCCTGAACGCCGCTCTCGCGGTCGCCGACATCGACGGGGTGCAGAGCCAGGGCGAGATGGCGCAGATCAAGCACCTCGCCGTGTACAACCAGGAGACGAACCGCAACACCCCGGCCGACAACGCGATTGTGAGCACCCGGGCACTGCACGAGATTTACCTCCCCGCGTTCTGGGCCGGGACGCAGCAGGCCCACGCGGCGTCGGTGATGTGTGCCTACAGCGTGATCAACGGCCAGGCCGCGTGCCAGAACCAGTTCCTGATGCAGACCACCCTGGACCAGCGGTGGGGCTATCCCGGCTTCGTGACCTCGGACTTCCAGGCCACGCATTCCACGGTGCAGTCCGCTGACGCGGGCATGGACCAGGAGATGCCCGCCTCGCAGTTCTACGGCTCGGCGCTGCAGGCGGCGGTGCAGTCCGGTCAGGTCTCGATGGCCACGCTCGACGACATGGTCAGCCGCATCCTGACCGAGATGTTCCAGTTCAACGAGTTCAACGACCCGCCGACCGGATCGACCAGCGCGGTGGTCACCACCCCGGCGCACCAGGCGCTCTCCACCGCGGTCGCCGAGGCGGGCACGGTGTTGCTGAAGAACACCGGCGGCACCTTGCCGCTGGCGGCGAACGGGGCCGGCACGGTGGCGGTGATAGGCCCGGCCGCCTCCCCCTCGCCGGTCGACACCGGCGGCGGCAGCGCGTTCGTGACCTCTCCGTTCAATGTGACGCCGCTGCAGGGCATCCAGGCCGCGGCGGGACCGGGTACGACGGTGCAGTACGCCCAGGGGCTGCCCACGGACACGTCCTTGTCGCCGATCCCGAGCGCCGACCTGACCCCGGCGTACCAGTCGACGAACTTCGGCCAGACTTACACTGGCACGCTCACCGCCCCCGAGACTGGCACCTACGTGCTGGCGTTCCGGAATCCGGGCAATTTCACGGCGACCAACCTGTCCCTGGACGGCAAGGAGATCCTCTCCAACCCGGGCACCCCGCCGGTCTCCACCTACTCGGTCGGCGTGGACCTGCAGGCCGGCCAGACCTACACGCTGCAGCTTTCCGGCGGAGGCCCGTCGGCGTCGCTGAGCTGGGCCAAGCCGAGCGATCTCGCGCCACCGATCGCGCAGGCGGTCGCCGCGGCGAAGTCGGCCGCCACCGCGGTGGTCGTCGTGTCCGACGATACCGAGTCCGAGTCGGCCGACCGGGCGGGCCTGTCTCTGCCGTCCGCGCAGAACGAGCTGATCTCAGCGGTGGCCGCGGCTAATCCGCACACGATAGTCGTCGTGGACGCGGGCGCCCCGGTGGCCATGCCCTGGCTGAGTCAGGTCTCCGCCGTGATCGACGCCTGGTATCCGGGCGAGAGCAACGGCACGGCGCTGGCCGCGGTGCTGTTCGGCGAGGCCGATCCGAGCGGCCACTTGCCGGTCACCTTCCCCGCCGACCTCTCGCAGGTGCCCGCGTCCACCCCGAGCCAGTTCCCCGGGTCCGGCGGCCAGGTGCAGTACTCCGAGGGCATTAACGTCGGGTACCGCTATTACGACGCGAACAGCGAGACCCCGCTGTTTCCGTTCGGCTACGGCCTGTCCTACACGACGTTCGGCTTCAGCCACTTGAGAATTACCCCTGGGCAGGTCATGAACGGCACGTCGAACCCGGGAACGACCGCCTGCGGCTGCAACGGGCAGTCGGGCCGCCAGGTAACGGTGTCCGCCACCGTTACCAATACCGGCACGGTGGCAGGCTCCGACGTGGCCCAGCTGTACCTTGACGACCCGGCCGCGGCTGGCGAGCCGCCACGCCAGCTCAAGGGATTCCAGAAGGTCACGCTGCAGCCCGGGCAGTCCACCACCGTCCACCTCACCCTCACCGGCCACGACCTGTCGTTCTGGAACGACACTGCCAACGGCTGGGTGATCCCCGATGGCCGATTCGGCGTCTACGTCGGCGACTCCTCGGCCCTGGCCAACCTGCCGCTGCGCGGCAGCATCACGGTTGACCGCACCCTCGGAGCCCGCTACGCCACCCTGGTTGCCCCGGCCACGGTGACGCCGGGCTCCACCGCCAGTGTGACTGCCACCCTGGTCAACGGCGGCGACTACACGATGCCTCGGGCGCGGTTCACGTTGAACGTTCCGGCTGGCTGGGCCGCGAGCAGCCCGGGGCCGGTCACAGTGGAGCCCGGGCAGACGGTCACCGAGCACTTCACCGTGGCGGTGCCAGGCGATGCCCAGCCCGGCGACAGCACGTTGCAGGTCGCGATCAGGCCCACCGTCGGCAACTCCGCCGACCGCGCCAGCCTGGTCGAGGCGTCGGCCACGGTGACCGTCCCGTACTCCTCGCTAGCCGCCGCCTACAACAACGCCGGGATCAGCGACAACTCCAACGAGGCCGCAGCCAACTACGACGGAGCCGGCGACAGTTACTCCGTCCAGGCGCTCGCCTCGGGCACGCCGACTCCGCTCACTTCCGGCCAGCAGGTCACGATCGGCGGCACCACGTTCACCTGGCCTGCAACCGCACCCGGAACCCCGGACAACGTGGTCACCGCCGGCCAGACCGTCGCGCTGTCCGGGTCGGGCACCGACCTCGGCTTCCTCGGCGCGAGCCAGAACGGCACCGCGAGCGGTACGGTCACCGTGCACTACGCCGACGGCAGCAGCCAGTCGTTCAACCTGAACATGGCGGACTGGTTCTCCGACAGCCCCGCGGTCGGCAACCAGATCCTGACCACGACCTCAAGCTGGAACTTCCAGAACAATCCCGTCGGCCCACACCCGGTGAGCATCTACTTCGCGTCTGTGCCGCTGCAGCAGGGCAAGCAGTTGTCGTCGGTCACGCTGCCCGTCCTCAGCAACGCGGGCGGCACCACCGCCATGCACATCTTCGCGATGGCCGCCGGAACCGGTACGCCGACGACCGGGGCGCCGTACTCCTCTGTCGCGGCCGCGTACGACAACGTCGGCATCACCGACGACGCCAACCCGGTGGCGGGCGACTTCGACGGCACAGGGGACAGCTTCTCCGCGCAGGCGCTGGCCGCGGGCACTCCGACCTCGCTCACCGCAGGCGGCCAGGCCACGTTCGGCGGGACCACGTTCACCTGGCCCGTCGCCGTCGGTACGCCCAACGACGTAGTCGCCGACGGGCAGACCATCGAGCTATCCGGGTCCGGGACCGACCTGGGTTTCCTCGGCTCCAGCGCGTTCGGTGCGGCCAGCGGGACCGGTACGATCACCTACACCGACGGCAGCACCCAGTCCTACAGCCTGGTCATGGCGGACTGGTTCAACAACGCCGCAGTGGCCGGTGACCAGATCGCGACCACCACGACGAGCTGGAACTTCTCCAGCGCCACGCAGGTCCACCACCCGGTGAGCGTCTACTTCGCGTCGGTGCCGCTGCAAGCCGCCAAGACCGTGGCATCAGTCACGTTGCCGACAGTCAGCGCCGGCGTCGGCAACGGAATCACCGCGCTGCACATCTTCGCAATGGCGATCGGGTCGGGCACGCCCACCGGCGGCTGAGTTCCGCCTGTCGCAAAGTTTCTGGCATCGTGGCAGGCGGAATGTCGATTTCGGCGGTGGCGACTTCGTAGCCGAAGTGAGGGCCGGCCACAGACCGGCCCCGGTGACAAACGGGAGTGATCGTCATGACGCAGTACCTGCTCGCGCTCTACCGCGACTATGCCGCTCCCCTTCCCCCGGAGCAGACGCGGCAGGTGTGGGCCGACGTCAACGCGCTGGGCGACAGGCTGACGGACGCCGGTGCGTTCGTGTTCCAGGGCGGCCTGGACGGTGGCGCGGAGTCGGCGACCGTGGTGCGCCAGTCCGGCGGCGACTTCCTGATTACCGACGGGCCGTACACCGAGACCAAGGAACACCTCGCCGGGTTCTGGATCATCAACGCCGCCGACCTGGACGAGGCCCTGGAGTGGGCCAAGCTCGCCACGGCCGCGCAACAGCGGCCGATCGAGGTCCGCCCGCTCTTCGATGGGGACCTCGACGACGCGATTGAGGCTAGCGCGCCCGACGCGCGGTGACCGTATCCGTGCAGCGGGCATGAGCTCTCGGAAAGTGACTGTAGAGGCTGTTTTCCGCTGCGAGCCAGGTCGCGCTGACCCTGCGGCTGCTCGGCGGGCTCGAGACGCCGGAAATCGCCCGGGCGTTCCTCGTTCCCGAAGCAACCATGGCCCAGCGGCTCGTCCGGGCCAAGCGCAAGATCAAAGTCGCCCGCCTTCCCTATCGCGTGCCTACGGAATCCGAACTTCCTGCCCGCCTCAAACCCGTCCTGGCCGTCGTCTACCTGATCTTCAACGAGGGCTACGCGGCGACGGTCGGCTCTTTGATGAAGCTTGATCTGTGCGAAGAGGGAATCCGGCTGGCCCGCGTGCTCGCTGGCCTGATGCCCGACGAGGCGGAAGCGCAGGGGTTGCTGGCGCTGCTCTTGCTGCTGCACGCCCGCAGCGCCGCCCGCACCGCCGCCGACGGCTCGCTGGTCCGCCTAGCCGAACAGGACCGGCGGCTCTGGGACCCGGACCTGGTCGCCGAAGGCCAGGCCATCGTGCGTGCATGCGTCCGGCGCGGCCGGCCCGGCCCGTACCAGATGCAGGCCGCCATCAACGCTGTCCATTCCGTTGCGCCCAGCTGTGACAGCACCGACTGGCACGCCATCCTGACTCTCTATGACCAGCTCTACGCGCTCACGCCGACTCCGGTAGTCGCGCTCAACCGGGCAGTCGCACTCGCCGAAGCCCGCGGCCCCGCAGCCGGCCTGGCCGCAACGGACGCCCTGCGTTCCCCGGGCCTGGACAGTTACTACTTGTTCCACGCGACCCGCGCCGACCTGCTACGCCGCCTCGGCCGCACCACCGAAGCCGCGGCCGCCTACGCCACCGCCCGCGCCCACACCTCGAACCCGGTCGAGCAAGCCTTCCTCGACACCCGGCGCGCCGGGGTCAGCTCACGCTGACTGTTCCGGTCAAGGTAATGATTCCCTGGAACGCTAGCGGGTGCGAGGAGGCGCAGGTCCCGTTGGCCTTGCGCGGGTAGACCGCGCGGCCGGTCGTGGTAAACCGGCCGGCGCCGGTGAACCTGACGTACTTGCCCGTGCCGTGGCTGAGTTTGTAGGTGCCGTGGCCTGTGATCGTCAGCAAGCAGGTGGCGCGGTCGAACCTGATCTTGCCGGGTCCTTCTTTGTCACGGAACCTGAGCGTGCCGGCTCCCAGCCTTAGCTCGGGCTTGGGCGAGAAAATGTTGACCGTGCCGCCGTCGGTGAAGAGCCCGGTGGCGATGACGCTGAACACGCCGGACTTCGTCGAGGTGCCCACGAAGACCAGGCGCTCCGCCCCGTGCCGGGATGAATGCGCCAGGGCGCCCGATGCGGCAGCCGCGTTCGCGCCGCCAGCCGTGGCTGCGGCAACCAGGGCAGTCATGACCGCCACTGCAGTACGGAACATAAGCGTGATCCCTTCTGGATGAAGATTCTCAGGCTGCGGGAGCGGCGCTTGGTCACGCCGAGACCTCTTTGGCGAGCTCCACGAGAAGCGCGGGGAGCCGGCCGAGCACGTCGGCCAGTACGAGATGGTTGTGGTAGTCGCGTGACGTCACGATCTGGCCGTTGCAGACCCTGGAGACCTGGATGTTGGAGACCTGGAAGGAGCGGTTCGTCGTGGTCACCAGCCCGTCATAGTCCCACTCGGCAACGATGACCTGCGGGTCCCTGGTCTCGTGCACCACTATGTTGCGGGCCTGGAGTTCCAGCGGCATCCGGGCGACGGCGGTGAAGTACCTCCGGACCGCTTCGCGCCCCTCAAGACGGGCCGGCGCCGGAAGGGCAAAGGGATACTCCACCAGCGTGTCGTGGGCATACAGCTCGTGAAGTACCTGCCACCTTCGATTCGAGATCCCATTGATCAGGTGGTGGAGGACGTCTCGCGGACTTGGTGATTCAGGCATGATAACCCCTTACTTACCGCCAAAATACCCTACGCTCCTGGTAGGTCACGGAGCCCTCGGAGAAGGGCAGGCTAGGAACAACGGAAGGCAGGATGACCGCTGACATTGCCGACGAGCAGTGGAACGCCGTCCGGGACTCACTGCGTCGGACCTCCGAGCGATTCGCTACATTGGTATCTTCTGTCCCCGACGCAAGAGCCAGGGCCACAGTCAAATGGTCGGTGGCCGACATCGCGGCGCACGTAACTGCCATCGCCTGGATCGACACGACGCTGCTCGCGCCGGCCGTGGACCCTTTTCCGATGCCCGACCTCACCGGGCAGCTAGCGGCCACGGCCGTCGATGACGTCCATGGTCTCAACGACGTAGTGCTGAGTCATTTCACCGAACGCGATCCGGGGCTAATTGTCGGCATGCTGCACGACCACATCAACCGCATGCTGGACGCTAGCGCTGAGCGGAATCCGGGTGAGACTTTTGCCTGGCTGGGCGGAGCCCGGTTGCCGCTCGCGGGAATGCTCGCGCACATGGTTAACGAGATGCTCATCCATGGGAACGACATAGCCCGTGCGCTGAGGCTGCCGTGGACGATGCCGCCTGAGGACGCTGCGCTGTTTTTTGATCTTTTCTACGTGGGCCTGGCAAGCCGGGAAATGGGCCGACTGCTCGAGGGCAGCAAGCGCCCGCTCAAGCGGCGCATCGCCGTGGAGCTTTCCTCCGGCTACACCACCCCCGTCACGCTCGTGGTCCGCAATGGACGGCTCACAGCAGAGCCGGCCGGGTCCGCCCCCGACGCGAAGGTGCAGTTCGACCCCGCAACGCTCAACATGATGCTGTTCGGCCGGATCAGCAAGGCGCGAGCGGTCCTGACTAGGAAACTGGTCATCGGCGGTCGTCGACCGTGGCTCCTGGGAGCGTTCCTGCGGACGGTGCGGGCACCGCACTGAGGCGGTCCGGAGCTTGCCGAGCGCAACCACGACTCGTGCGATGATCACATAGCATCGAAACCTATCGGAGGTGCAGGACGTGCGAAAGATCGTCGTGTACGAGTTGTTGTCCCTCGACGGGGTTGCCGAGGACCCGGATAGTTTCTTCGCCGACTGGGACGACGCGATGGACGGCAACCTTGCCTCTGTCGTCGCGACACAGGACGCGGTCATTCTCGGCCGCCGTAGCTACACAGAGTGGGCGCAGTTCTGGCCGGGCAGCCAGATCCAGCCATTCGCGTCATTCATCAACGGGGTCACGAAGTATGTCGTGACATCGACGCCTCTTGACCAAGATTGGGCCAACGCGACGGTGCTCGACGGCGAGCTGGTCGAATTCGTCCGGGATCTCAGGCAGCAGCGCGGAGGCGATGTCGGCGTCCACGCAAGCATCTCGGTCGCGCAGGCGCTGCTCGCAGCCGACGTTGTCGACGAGCTCAGGCTCGTGATAGCGCCGAGGATCGCCGGCCGCGGACGACGACTCCTCGACGGCTTGCCATCGATTCAGCTCGGATCGATGCGAAGCGAGATCTCACCGACCGGCTATCTGCTCGTCGACTATCGCGTTATTCGCTAGAGCTGGCCGTCAGAGTGCGTGCCGAATGCTCGACGTATGGTTTAGCTGATTGCGCAACTACAAGAAAAGGGGCGACTCGGCCTCTGGCACAGAAAGGGCAACGTCATGGCTTCCGCCACGGTCCAGATCCCGGCAACGGGCACCTACCAGATCGACCCGGCCGGTTCGTCAGTCAGCTTCGCCACCCGGCACATGTTCGGACTGGGCGCGGTGAAGGGAACCTTCGGGGTGCTCTCCGGGGAAGTGACCATCGCCGACCCGGTGACCGAATCCACCGCCCGGGCGGTGATCGATGCTGCCAGCTTCTCTGGCGGGCATCCCCAGCGGGATAAGGATGTCAAGTCCGCGAACTTCCTGCACGTCCAGGAGCACCCGCATATCACGTTCGAGTCCTCCGGGCTGGCCGCTGACGGTGGCGGCTGGGTGCTTCGCGGGCAGCTCACCGTTCGCGGCCACAGCGGTCCGGTGGAGCTGGTCGTGACCGAGTCCCGGGCCAGCGGTGACGGTCTGATCTTGCGCGCTACCACCCGGATCGACCGTTACGCATTCGGCCTGACCAAGAAGAAGGGCATGGCTGCCCAGTACCTCGACCTGGAGATCACTGCCCAAGCCGCCCGGGACGCAACCTCGGGACCGGTACATCCCGCGTAGCGGCGAGCTGTATGGTGTGGCGGCGACCTCGCCAGCGATGCGACAGGTCGTGTCCTTTTTCTCGGTTTGCGCCCGCCTGAGCCGCTCGGTTTATTAGGTTCTCCAGGACAGGCGTTCCTCCGCATCGGGCTGACGCGGCGTGGTGTTGGCTCGCTGCGGGCGGACGCGAAGACACTGCGACTGGAGGGCAATGGCTGCACGTTCCCGTCATGCCAAGCCCAAGTCCCGCGCCAGCAAGATCTGGCCCCTGGCAGCAGCCGCAACGACGCTCGCAGGCGTGGCTGCGGCTTTCGTGCTTTTGCAGGGCGGCGCTGTCAGCGCCGGCGGGTCTCTTCCGGCGTCGGCGCCGAGTTCTGCGCGCAGCGGTTCGGCGCTGGCCGACAATCTGATGGTCACTGCCATTCATCGTGCCTCTGCTGCCACGCAGGCTCGGGCGACAGCCGGACGCGCGAGGGCTGCCGCCCGGCGCAGGCATCTCGCCGAGCGTGCCGCGCGTCGGCGCGTGCCTGCCCCGACCCGGAGCTCGTCGCCCCCGCCGGCTGGCGACGCTGCGCATTCGGCGCTGGGGATCTGCGTTCGCAACTCCGAAGAAGGCGGCAGCTACGCCTGGGGACCAGGCAACGGTGGCGGTGCCTACCAGTTCCTGCTCAGCACCTGGGAGCGGTATGGCGGCGCGGCCAGCGAATACGGCCATGCCGGGCCCGGGTACCAGGACCAGATCTTCGACAACGCCGTCGCGGCGGGAGGCGCGTCGAACTGGACGGCCTACGACGGCTGCTGACCGTCGGCCGTGCGAGACCTCGACGAGATCGAGGCCAAGGTTATCCGGGTCGGATAACCGGTAGCCGTGCCCGAGGGGATCGAGTTGACTCCGAGGGTGGCCAGGATTCTCCACGACGACGAAATCCCGATCGGCACCGGACTGGTTCGTGCCCTGGTTGACCGGGCGATGCCTCATTGTGCCGGCCTGCCGGTCCGGCGGCTGGATTCGAGCGGCTCGTCGAATGCGCTGTTCCGCCTGGGGGAGCATCTGCTGGTCCGGTTGCCGCGCCAGCCCGGGGGATCGGCGACGATCTCGAAAGAGGCCAGGTGGCTGCCGGTTCTCGGGGCTTCGCTACCGGTTGGCGTCCCAGAGGTGGTCGCTGTATTCGAACCCGGCTGCGGCTACCCGGAACGCTGGTCGGTTGTCCGCTGGATCGACGGGGAGCACCCTCCGGTGGTCAGCCCTGAGACTCCCGCCGACCCGCGACGAATGGACCTGGGAGCGGACCTGGCCGGGGTGGTAAATGCCCTGAGGCTGGCAGAGGTACCGAGCGAGGCGGCCGGTGACCCGGACCTGCACTGGTACCGAGGTGAGCCCCTCGCGGCCATGGACGCGGTTACCAGGCAGAACATCGACCGTTGCCGGGCGCTAGGTGACTTCGGGTTCGACCTCGACGCCGCCGAACAGCTGTGGGACGAAGCCATCAGGCTTCCCGGGGCGAAAGACCGCCCGCCGCCGCTGTGGTACCACGGCGACCTGGCCGCGGAGAACCTGCTGATGCGGGACGGGCGTCTGGCGGCGGTACTGGACTTCGGCGGACTGTCGATCGGGGACCCCGCAGTCGACCTGGCGGTGGCCTGGGAAGTCCTTGATCCGCCCGCCAGGGAGATCTTCCGGGAAAGGCTCGGCGTTGACGACGCTACCTGGCTCCGAGGCCGAGCCTGGGCCCTGTCGATCACGTTGATGATCTGGTACTACTGGACAACCATGGCGCAGCGAAGATCCAGCCGCATTGCCGTAGGCCGCAACATCCTGGCCGACGCCGGCTATCTCATGTGAGATGACGGTGCCAGCACCCCGCGCCGCCCTCCCAGGCCGTCACCCGCGCAATGCGGGGGAGAGCGCGACCGGCTGCGCCAGGGCCACGTAGCACGGGCTCATCACCTCAGTGGGGCCAGGTACGCCCTGTTTCCCCACGCCCAGTCATTACCGTTTCCGTGAAGGAGGTGCCATGTGGTACCCCCACTTTTCACTCCCGTACAATTCCCGCAGGCTTGCTGCCCATAGTCCAGGCAGTCGACAGTCGGGTAGTCAAACCCAGGTCCTGAGCGAAGCCATAGGCGAGGTTTGGCTTCTACAATCCAGTTGCAGGTACCCTCCGGCGCAGTGAGCAGCCGCTGAACTGATGCCACCAGCCGTCTGGCGGCCAGGTCACGACCCGGACCGAAGAGATCGGCCCGCTGGATCGACGCCAACGTCCGGCCACCGCCCAGCGTAAAGCTGGGGATATCACAGTTGTCGAAGCGGACAGGTATCAGCCACGGGTCATCCGGCCGACGCAATCGCAGCTGGTCAATAGCGAGCAGGAGTTCCTCGTTCTGATAACTTGTCCGGCGCGCAGCGCTATTTCGGGAAAAACATGCGATGAATACCAGCGCGTCGTGAGTGATCGCGTTCCGAATCCTGGCGCGCCAATCCTCGCCCGGCCACAGGCTGGCGGTATCGCGCCATACGGGAATCTCAGCGGCTTCAAGCATGCGCTGCAACTGGTCGGCTTCACCCGAGTCCTCCCGGACGTAGGAGAGGAAAGCATGACCGCGATCCGGGAAGTCTTCCGCCTCGGATGCAGACGCCAGTGCCATGACACCAGTGTTAGTCCTTGCTAGTCCGCTCACAAGGCGGCTGATCCGGGCATTGGCGGAGTCGGCGTGGGCGGCTTGATCCTCGCGGTCAAGGGTGGCACGATCGCCGGGGTGAGCAGAGCGCTGCGGGAGCTGTTGATTCGTCACGTTGACGGCGGCACGATTCCTGGCGGGGTCGCGGTCTTGGGTGCTGGGGACGCCGAGGTGGTCACCGCGGGCGTGGCGTCGGTCGGTGGCGGTCCTATGGGCGAGGACGCGATCATGCGGATCCAGTCCATGACCAAGGGGGTTACGTCGGTTGCCGCGCTGCGTCTTGTGGAGGCAGGGCGTCTTGAACTCGACCACGCTCTGGTGGACTGGCTGCCGGAGCTGGCTGACCGTCGGGTGCTGCGCGGCCCGGCGGCTGAGCTCGGCGATACGGTGCCGGCTCGCCGGGCCATCACGCTTCGCCACCTCCTGACCAATACCTCCGGGTACGGCATGGTGTTCCAGGCTTCGCCGCTGGGGCAGGCGATGGCGGCGAACGGCACTGAGGCTGGCCCGGAGCCGCCTCAGCCACGGCGAGCTCGTCTCCACCGCACGGGACTATCACCGCTTCGCCCGGATGCTGGCCGAAGGAGGGCGAGTCAACGGGCAGCCGGTGATCTCACCCGATCACCTGCGGCAGATGACCAGCGATCAGGTGCCGGCGGCGTGCAAGACGGCGAGCAGCTTCTTCCCGCGGTTCTGGGACGGCACGGGATGGGGCTTTGGCGTGGCGGTCAAGACAGCGGGACCGCAGCGCGACCGCATCGGCTGGTCCGGCGGATTGGGTACTGACTTCTTCGTCGACCCGGACGGCACGGTCGGCATCCTCCTCACTCAAGTAGAGATGGGTAAGGACATGTCGTCGCTGGTCGCAGCGTTCCAGTCGCTGTCATGACGACTGTGTTCTGCGTACCCCAGTGGCAAAGGTCGGCGTCCGGAACGCGTCCCGGACTCGTGGTCGGCGCAGTACCGGCGCGGGCCAGCTTGCGGCCGGTGGACCAGCGTCCGTAGCCGACTGCGGCTTTCGCCCGGACCTGGCAGACGTAGCTGACGCCGCGGGCGAGCCGGGTCACCTTCACGGCTGAGCGGGAGCGCGTGCCGTAGCGGGTGGCATGGTGCCGGGCCAGGCAGCGGGCCTGGTAGGAACGGACATAAGAACCCCTCGGCCGGGCCGCGCGGAAGGTGATGTAGGCCACCGTCGCCGAGGCACGGCGCGTGCTCAGGCCGGTCGGGGCCTTCGGCGTGATGGTGCCGCGCTTGATGTGCACCGTCCGCGGCGAGAACGTGATCCCGGTGATCGCGATCTCGGTCGACGCCGCTCCCGGGGTCACGGTCACGGTCCCGGTCCCCACGCTGGCCGAGATGCCAGCGAAGGTGAGCGTGGAGGGGTCATTGATGCCCATGTCCACCAGGACCGCGTTCGGCAGCACGGCGTACCAGAAGCCCTCGAAGACCTGGCCGTTCAGCTCGTGGGAGTTGCCAAGCTGTTCGCTGATGGTGAGCGGGTTCCCGGTGATCTGGGGCGGTATCTCGGTCAGTTCGACGTTCGTCCACTGGTCGAGGCCGTCGAAGTCGTTCCGCTGGCCCGCGTCGGCCCACTGCTGCCAGTCGCCGATCTCACCTTGGAAGGCGACGATCGTGCTGGTCTCGTTGTGGGGGCAGGTCCAGGTGGTCGCGTCGCAGTCGGCGTTGACTCCTTGCTCCACGGCGGTGCCGGAGACGGTGACGTCCCAGGTGCCAGCCCTGCGGCTGAAAGTGTCGGTGACGCTCACGCCGCCTGCGTACTCGTCGACGACACGCGGCCGGTGCTTGCCGACGTCGATGGTGATGCTGAATGGAACTCCCGCATCCCCCGGGGCCAGCGTTTCGTAGGTGCCGTGAATCTGCGCGTCGCTGATCCCCCACTGGGTGAGGAACTCACCGTCGGACTGCAGCGACCCCGCAGCGGAAACCGCATAGGTCGGATCACTCTTGGTGATAGCGACCCCGTTTCGTGCGGCGGACACCACGCAGGGCGGTGCCTGGTTCCCGCACCATTCGGCGGGGAAGATGCCCGGCCGTGCGGGCGCCGCCTGCGCCGGAGCGCTAGCGAGCGGCATCGCGTTGCCGGCCAGCGTCACGAGCGCGGCGGCCAGCACGGTGGCACATTTCCTCATTGCGCAAGCATGCCGTAGATACCACGCATTCGCCAGCCACCGGCAAGTTCGCGAGCCGCGTCGCGGATGTCCTGTTCTGGGAAGACTGAGACGATCACCGCATGTGATGACTGCGCTGCGGCGGAGCCGCTGCGACCTGTCATCATCTTCCCGGCCCGAACTTCCCAGCCGCCCGGGTAAACCCCTGGCGGCGGCCAGATGGTCGTGCTAATTGACGGGCTAAGGCGGCCGGAGGATATGTGAACCCTGAGGTCGATGGATTCGCTGAATTCGTCGAGGCGCGCGAGCGGGCATTGCAGCGCACCGGCTGGCTGCTGACCGGCGACTGGGCGCTGGCGGAGGACCTGGTCCAGACGGCGCTTGCCAAATCGTGGCCGCGCTGGGACCGGATCAGGCGGCGCGACGATCCCGAGATTTACGTCAGGCGCGTGATGATGAACACCTGGTCGACTTGGCGGAAGCGGAGGTGGCGGGACGAGCGGGCGTCGGAGGCCGTCCCCGACAGCGCCGCCCCCGGTGACCTGGCGGCCGAGGTGACCGTCCGGGTGGCGGTGCAGTACGGGCTGGGAAGGCTGACCGATCGTCAGCGCACCGTGGTCGTGCTCCGCGTTTTCGACGACCTGTCAGAGGCGCAGGTCGCGCAGGTGCTCGAATGCGCGGTCGGAACGGTCAAGGCCACCATGTCGCAGGCGCTGGCCAAGCTGCGAGCTGAGCCGCGGCTCACGGAGCTGATGGAACGAGAACCCCGATGAACGAAATGGAGGAGCAATTGAGCAGGCTATTCAACACCGCTGCCGGCGAACCGCCGCACCGGGTGACCGTGCGCGCGGTGCGCCGCCAGGTGATCAAGCGCAGGATCATCACCTGCACGGCAGCGACCGCCGCGAGCATCATCGCCGGGACCGCCGGCCTGGCGGTGTCAGCCAGCGCCGGCGGAACCGGCCCGGCCGTGAACGCCAGGCACCCGGTCGTCCCGCCGCGCTTTTACATCGAGAGCACCAGCGGGCAAGGGCAGCCCTCGGGCACCTTCGTCCGCTCGACAGCGACCGGCGCCATCACCGGCATGGTGAGCTGCCCCTGGCAGCGGTCCCAGCTCGGCGGGTTCGGCGCGAGCGATCACGAGATCTTCATGACCTGCGTCCGGTACGTGAAGCAAGGCCAGGGCTACCGCGTGACCGGGTCGAAGATCTTCGAGTTCAGGCTCACCCGTTCCGGCCGGGCCTGCCGCTACTTCCTGGTCCACGGCGGAACGTTCAATGGCGAGGGCCTGGGCCGCATCGGCGCGTCCGCCGACGGATCCGAGATCGCCGTCGGCGTCGCCGTCGGCCAGGTCGACGTCATCAACACCCGCACCGGGGCACGCGCGGCCTGGCTCACTGGCCTGCTGCCCGGCGGTGCCCGATTCGCCGGCGGGGACCTGTCCCTGACCAGAGACGGGCGGGAACTGGCGGTCTTCGGCACAGCCCGGTGCCCCAGGCACGCCGCTGGTTGCAAGTCCCCCGGCGAGGCTATGATCACGGTCAGCCCAGCCTCCGCCGGCGGCAACCTCGCCCGCGGCCACGAGGTATTCAAGCAGGCCCAGATCACCTCGCTCCGGAACGGCTTCATCAACAACGCATGGATCAGCCCGGACGGCTCCTCTGCGACGGCGGCGGTCGTCTTCGGCGGCCCCGCGAACGCCAGTGTGTCCGTCGTGCGGATCTCCGCGAAGACCGGCAAGCCCGAGCGCACCCTGTTCAAGCTGAACACGGGTAACGGCTTCTTCTACCGGTTCGTCACAGCCGACCCGTCCGGCCAGTTCATCCTGTTCAACGCCGGACCGACCCGAGGGACAGTCTTCGGCTGGGTCAACCACGGCAAGTTGACCAGGCTCAAGCCAGCCGGCACCAACGTGTTCGACGCCACCTGGAGCTAGACGCGGGTCCGCTGCGGGGGACGCGTCAGCGCGTCCCCCGCGACGACCCCGCGTGCCGCACGTCGCAGCTCTCACCGCAGATTTACGGTTTGGTGGCCACGCCGCCGAGGAATGTCGGACCGGTAATGGTAGCCGGGGCTGTCTCCGTCGGCCGCCAATGGGCGACCGGGACGACACCGGGTTCCTGCAGTTCCAGTCCATCGAAGAAGGCTTTTATCTCTTGATAGCTGCGGGGGGCAATTGATCCGGCTGTGGTGGTGGCATAGGTTTGGATGGCCTGCGTGAGATTTCCCGCACTCATGTTGCCGGCCGTCGCGTGAGTGATTACCAGATAGCTTCCAGGCACCATATTTTCGCGAAATGCCGCTACGATTCTTGCTGCCTCGTCACTGTCGGGAAGGAAATGGAGAACGGCGACCATGAGGACAGCCACGGGCTGCTCGAGGTCGATGAACTCCTCCTCCCTTACGCGACGGAGGAGCACCGCCGGCTCGCGCATGTCGGCTTCGATAGCGATAGCGCGTGAATCAGTCGCCAGGATCGCCCGGGCGTGGGCGAGGACGACCGGGTCGTTATCGACGTAGGCTACGCGGCTGTCGGAGACGATGCGACTGGCCACCTGATGCACGTTTTCCTGGGTCGGCAGCCCGGTACCGATGTCGAGGAACTGGCGGATGCCTGCTCTAGCCAAGAATTGAACGGCCCGGCCGAGGAACGCGCGGTTCTCCCGAGTCCTGTGCACGACTTCGGGTGCGGCTGCGACAATTTTGGCCGCAGCCGCACGGTCGGCAGCGTAGTTGTCCTTGCCGCCGAGAAAGTAGTCATAAATCCGGGCAACGTTAGGTATGCTGGCATTGGCGCTCAACGCCGGGTCGTACATGCTTACCGCGTCTTCCCTCCCGGTTCGAGGAGAAGGTCGGGATTCTCCGCGACGTGGATCCCGCCCGCGACTGCCCGCCCTGCACCAGGGTATCGCTGACATTCACCCTCGCTTACGGAAACGTAGGATGCGGGCGCGGTAGGCGCCTTCATGCCAGCCCCGCAGGAACTGGCTGTGCCAGCGGACGGAGCGTATCAGCCGTTCCTTCTCCGGGATGCTGACCGCATCATCGGCCAGCCTCGCCTGCGCCCACGCAAGAGAATAGCGCCAGAACGTGCTGGTACCTGCGGTGACGTCCAGGTCCTGTTCCAGCGCCAGCCCAGCTTGAGCCGCGGCTTCCTGATACTGCTGCATCGTCCCGATGCTGGTCTTCCAGTATGCGTCGAACATGGCGCGCCAAGCTGGCCGCGCCAGGAAGATGTCCTCAATCCCGAACAGGCAACCTGGTTCCAGCGCCGCAGCGACGCGTTGGAACAGCTGCGGGCGCGGCATATAGCAGCTGCTTTCCACCGCCACCGCCACCCGGTAGCGTCGGCCCGATTTCAGATCACCGATATCGGTGACCAGCGGACGCACGCGGTCGGCAACTCCTGCCGCAGCAGCGAACCCATGCGTGACCTCAGCGTGCTCGGCGACGTTGGTCAGCGCCGTGACCTGAACCGGGAAGCGCTGCGCCCAGTAGATCGCCCCGCCGCCAAGGCCGCAGCCGACGTCCAGAAGGTCTCCCGAGAAGGCCGTGCTGGCATCCCAGACCGCAGCGGCGCGCTCCAGCATCCGCTCCTGCGCTGCGACGATCTCGGCTCGTATCTCATCAGCCGTAGCATCGCTGGCGACCCGGTCCTCACCGAACAGGCCAATGTGGTAATGGACCCGAGGGCCGGGTCCGTAACGGTCCATTATCGCGGCGGTCTTGTCGCGGTAATAGAGGGCGGATCCCGTCTCTGATGCGGTCGCTGGACCGCGACCGGTGACTGGCACCGGCTCCGCAGTCCCGGCCGAGGCCGGGACGATGAAAGTAGAACGCATAGTCGTCATCACATCCAAGGCTTCAAGCAATGCGGTGCTATAGCACGGGCGGCAGCGACCCCGTCCCTCCCGGCACTTGCGGGCATCAGGACGCTGGGCTCAACCAGGTGCCACCTGTGTGAAAGGAGAAACTGAGCGGAAAAATGGGCGGGTGCTAAGGAAGAACGCCGCTGGCGGCTCAGGGCGCGGCCGGGCAGCATAAGCCATGCGCCCCCTGGAGCCACACGCGGCCGGCCTAAGACCGGACCACGAACCTCTGGCGCGAACTGGCATGCAGGACCCTCGGCACAGCGTCCGCCCGAGCCAGCCAGATGAGACACCCCAGGCCACATTTCTTGTAAAGAGTCCATCGCGTCACCCTCGTCACGCCAATTACGGCCAGACTCTCCCAGATTGATGGCCGCCGTAATGACGTAACGCGAAATTTCCTGCCATCCGGGGTCAGCTTCACCTGTTGCCCGCGCGTGGCGGCAGGGCGTCGGCACCGGACCGCGTGGCGAGCCGGAGCCCCACAGAGCCGTCGCTGGTCACACTGCCGACCGTGACGTCCCCGCGCGGTGTCGCAGGTCGCAAGTACTCCAACGCGTGGCTGGGATCTGTGAGGCGACTCCTGTTCCTACCGGAGCTTCGTCACATTCGCTCGTCCAACACGCCTTTCATGGTCACATCTCAAACATCGTCACGAATCGTGATCCGATCTCTCCGAAACGCGGAGGACTTCGGCCCACCCAGATTGGCCTTAAGCCAACGGCATTGCCGTAACACGGCCATCATCCGCGATCCGCACGGCAATCTTCCTGCCTCATGCCGATCTGCCGGTGCGCTCGCGGTGGCTGCACCCTGGCCAGCAGCAAGGCCGACGCTGGCCTTCCTCCAGCTCCTGCTGGGTACGGCGGATGCGGCGTTCTCGGGTCATCTCCTGCTTGGCATCCTGGACCCAGCAGATGAACTCATTCCGGGCCAGAGGCGTGATGTCCTTCCAAGCATCGAGTGCCGTCGGATTGGCCATCAGCGCCTCGCGCAGATCTGCGGGAAGCTCGTGCACTACCCCGCCGGGCACGCCCTCGCTGCTCACAGGACCACCGTAGCGGTCCAGCGGCCAGCCTGATTCACCTACTCGGCGGCTCCCTGCCGGATACTCCATCCGCACCTCAGATCTCTTGACCGGCGGATTTTGCCGGGTTACGTTACGTCATAAAATAAGTCTTGAATGAAGCGGTGGCCGGGTTCGATACGGCGCACGGCTGTCACCGGCAGGGGTTGTCATGGCCTTATCTCGGGTGCTCGCGCGTCGTTGGCTCTCGTCCCGGCGGATCTCGATCGTCGCGCTGGTGTTCGCCTTGGCCGCCGCGCTCGCGCTGGTAGCGGGTCCGGCTAGCAGGGCGCACGCTGCGTCGACCTTGCTGTCGCAGGGGCAGCCGACGACCGCGTCGTCGCTAGAGAACGCCTCGTTCCCGGCGTCGAACGCTACCGATGGCAACACCGGCACCCGCTGGTCGAGCGCGTTCTCAGATCCGCAGTGGCTGGAGGTTGACCTCGGCGCCAGCGCGTCGATCACCCAGGTCGTGCTGCAGTGGGAAACCGCCTACGGGAAGGCGTTCCAGATCCAGACCTCGCCCGACGGGACGAACTGGACCTCAATCTTCTCCACAACCACCGGAACCGGCGGCACCCAGACCCTCAACGTCACCGGGACCGGCCGCTTCGTCCGCATGTTCGGCACGACCCGCGGCACCCAGTTTGGCTACTCGCTGTTCGAGTTCCAGGTCTTCGGCACGATCAGCGGCGGCGCCGGGTGCGGCACGACCAACGTCGCGCTCAATCACCCCGCCACTTCGTCGTCGGTGGAGAACGCCTCATTCCCGCCCGCCAATGCCTTCGACGGCAACACTGGCACCCGCTGGTCGAGCGCCTTCTCCGATCCGCAATGGCTGGAGGTCGACCTCGGGTCCAGTCAGACGATCTGCCAGGTGACGCTGAACTGGGAAGCCGCGTTTGCCAAGGCCTTCCAGATCCAGACCTCGCCGGACGGCACGAACTGGACGTCGATCTTCTCCACGACCACCGGGACCGGCGGCATTCAGACCCTCAACGTCTCCGGCACCGGCCGGTTCATCCGCATGTTCGGCACCGTCCGCGGCACTCAGTTTGGTTATAGCCTCTGGGAGTTCAGCGTCTTCGCCGGTACTGGCAGCGGCGGCGGTAACACTGTCACTGTCACCAACCCTGGCAGCCAGACGTCCACGGTCGGCACCGCGGTCAGCGAGCAGATCAGCGCTGCCGACTCGGCCTCGGGCCAGACGCTGACCTTCGGCGCTACCGGTCTGCCCGCAGGGCTCGCGATCTCCTCGTCCGGCTTGATCACTGGTACGCCTACGACTGCGGGGTCATCCAATGTCACGGTCACAGCCACCGACAGCACGGGAGCGTCAGGGTCCGCCTCGTTCGGCTGGACCGTGAACGCGGCCGGGGGCAGTTGCCCGGCTCAGTCGAACACCCCGAACTTCGGGCCGAACGTGTTCGTCTTCGACCCGAGCATGTCGACCTCAAGCATCCAGACCACTCTGGACAACGTCTTCAATACCCAGAAGCTGAACCAGTTCGGCACCCAGCGATTCGCCCTGCTGTTCAAGCCGGGCACCTACGCCGTTGATGCCAACATGGGTTACTACACCTCCATCCAGGGCCTGGGCCAGAACCCGGACGATGTCCTGATCAATGGTGACGTCACCGTTGACGCGTTCGACGGAACTGGCAACGCCACGCAGAACTTCTGGCGGTCGGCTGAGAACCTGTCGATCACCCCGTCGGCCGGGTCGGACCGGTGGGCCGTGGCGCAGGCGGGGCCGTTCCGCCGGATCGATGTGCACGGCGGGCTGAACCTGGCCCCGGCCAGCAACGGCTTCGCCAGCGGCGGCTACATCGCGGACACGAAGGTCTCCGGTACGGTTTCCTCGGTGTCGCAGCAGCAGTGGTACTCGCGGGACAGCAACTTCGGCAGCTGGAGCGGTTCGGTCTGGAACATGGTGTTCTCCGGTGTGAACGGGGCGCCCGCGCAGAGCTTCCCGAGCCCGCCGATGACAACACTGGCCACCACTCCGGTCTCCCGCGATGTGCCCTACCTCTACGTCGATTCCAGCGGCAACTACCACGTCTTCGAGCCGTCGCTGCGGACGAACGCGTCCGGTCCTAGCTGGAATAGCGGCCCGACTCTGGGTACCTCGGTGCCGATGAGCCAGTTCTTCGTCGCCGACCCGTCGATGAGCGCGGCCACCATCAACACCGCGCTGTCGGAGGGCTGCAACCTGCTCTTCACCCCGGGCGTGTACAACCTGAACCAGACGCTCAACGTCACGCGCGCCAACACCACAATCCTCGGCATCGGGTTCCCGACTCTGATCCCGCAAAACGGGGTGAACACGATGCAGATCGCCGATGTGGACGGCGTCAGGCTCCAGGGTCTGCTATTCGACGCCGGCACGGTGAACTCCGCGGCGCTGCTGACGGTCGGCACCGCCGGCGCCACGGTGAGCCACGCCAGCAATCCGATCTCCATTCAGGACGTGTTCTTCCGGATTGGCGGGGACATCGCTGGTCAGGCCACGGCCAGCCTGGTGGTCAACGCCAACGACACGATTGTGGACGACATCTGGGCCTGGCGCGCCGACCACGGCAACTCCGGCACCGTGGGCTGGACGGTCAACACCGCCGATAACGGCATGATCGTCAACGGCAACAACGTCATAGCGACCGGCCTGTTCGTCGAGCATTACCAGAAGTACGAGGTCACCTGGAATGGCCAGAACGGAAAGATAATCTTCTTCCAGAACGAGATGCCCTACGATCCGCCCAATCAAGCGGCCTGGATGAACGGGTCGACCAACGGCTACGCCGCGATAAAGGTGGCCAACAGCGTCACCACGTTCGAGGGCTGGGGCCTCGGCAGCTACTGCTTCTTCAACGTTAACAACACCGTGAACTCAGCCAGGGCGTTCGAGGCACCAGCCGTCGCCGGGGTGAAATGGCACGACCTGCTCACGGTCTCCCTGGGCGGGGTAGGCACGATCACCAACGTCATCAACACCACAGGAGCGATCACCGCGTCCAACACCACGCCGAGCGACGTGGTGAGCTTCCCGTGACACTCGACAGGTAACGAGGCCAAGTCCGGCACTGCCCGTCGGAGTGTGGGCCGCTGGGACGACGATGAGGGTGTGACGAATCCGCAGATGCGGCCCGGCCCGGCGTTGGGGCTGCTGAAGCTGTACGACGATGCGCTGCCGCACGTCTTCGGCTACCTGCTGGCCCGCTGCGGCGGCGGGTGGCGCTGCTGGTGCGGGCCCGGACCCGGGAGGTTCTCGCACTCTCTGGAGGAACCATGCCCCAGCAGACGGCCCCGACCCGGGCCGGGCTTGAGCCCGCCTGGGCTCCGGCGCTGACCCCTACATCGTCGTCTCCGATGCCCGGCGTGCCCTGGACTGGTACGTCGAGGTGTTCGGCGCACAGCGCCGCGGCGAGCTGCACGTCAACGCGGACGACACGATTGGCCACGCCGAGGTCGGCATCGGCGACGCCGTGCTGATGTTCGCCGAAGCTTCCGACCTGTGGCCCGACGTGCCCGTGCGTGCGCCCGACTCGCCCGCGACGTTCAGCCACACCCTCCATTTGGAGGTCGACGATGTTGACGCTAGTACCGAGCGGGCGCGGCGCAGCGGCGCCTCGGTGGAACGGGAGCCGGCCGACCAGCCCTATGGCCGCGGCTCGGTGATCGTGGACCCGTTCGGGCACCGCTGGATGCTGCTCAGGCGGCCGCCACGGGCCACCAGGGGGTGAGATCAAGATCGACGGCTGTTCCCGGTCCCAGGTGCAGGGGTAAGTTAGGGTGCTCGGATGAACGGTTTCCTGCCGAGGCTGAACCGCGTTCTGAAGAAGGACCTGGACCAGTGCCAGCGGTCGACGCTGGCAGGCTGGCTGGCGTTCGCGGTGACCTTCGGCGCGGTGCGTGGAATCACCTACAGCATCAAGGCGGGCCGGGGCCCGTTCGGCAATCTCAAGGTCGGCGGCGAGCATCTGCATCACTACATGTGGGGGATCGCGTTGCTGGCCGGCGTCGGAGTCGTTGCGGTGCGCGGCAGCGAGACGCAGCGTGCACATCCCGCCGTCGCAATCAGTTACGGCAGCGGTCTGGCGCTGATCGTCGACGAGTTCGCTCTGCTGCTCGACCTTAAGGACGTGTACTGGGCGCGACAAGGGCGGATCTCGGTTGACCTGGGCGTCGGCGGCATCGTTGCGGTGGGTTCCTATTTCGCGGCGCTCCCGGTCGTCGACGCGCTGCGCCATGACCGCGACGGCGGCGCGGCTGGTGCGCGGGCACGAGTGTCCTAAGCCGGGGTCACCCTGCAACCATAAGCCTGAGAGCGCAAGCAGGCGAAAGAGGTGCCGGTGTTCGATCTGGCGGGAAAGCGGGCCGTGGTGACGGGCGCCTCAAGCGGTATCGGCCAGGCGATCGCCGCCGGGTTGGCCGCCGCGGGCGCCGATGTGGCCTCGATCTACCTGGACAATCCCGAGGGCGCGGAGGTGACACGGCGCGCTGTCGAGGCTGTGACAGTGGCGGATTGGCATGACACGCTGCAGACGAATTTGCACGGATATTTCTACGGTTGCCGGGAGGCGGTGCGATCGATGCGGGAGGTTGGCCGGGGGCGGATCATCAACATCTCCTCGGCCGCGGACGTGCAGCCGATCAGCGGGATGACCGCCTACATCACTGCGAAGGGCGGAGTCGTGGCGCTGACCAAGTCACTGGCCCTGGAACTGGGCCAGGAAGGTATCACGGTTAATGCCGTGGCTCCTGGTGCGACTGAGACACCACTGAACAGCGAGGTGTACACGGCGTCGGTCCGGCGTGTGTATGCCGAGAAGATCGCGGTCGGCCGGATCGCCAGGCCGCAGGACATCGCCGGTGCCGTCGTGTTCCTTGCCTCCGATGAAGCCGCCTACGTGACTGGCCACGAACTGCTAGTTGACGGTGGCCTTGTGCTGAACGGCAATACCGGCTACGGCCAGACCAGCGGGTCCTAGCTGCTGGCCGGTGCGGATGATCAGGCGATCACGATCCAGCCGCAGCCAGCTTCGCTGTCTCCTTGGCCCGCCGATCGGCGTAACGCTTGTAGTCGTCGCGGATTTGGGTGAACATGTTCCGGTCGTACTGCGACGTTGCTCTGGCTAGCGCGTTCTCAGCGATTGCGATCTTTGTTGCTATCTCGTCCTGCGTCAGTGCGTCCATGCTCAGAGCCTATGCCTGTCCGGCCAATCAAACGGCGTCGCGTGTGCGCAACCTTAGTTGGGTTCGGACGCTCGGTGCAGGGCACCGAGAAAGGACGCTGCCCAGTGGCGTACGTCGAATTCGCGAACCCTGCGCCGCATCGCGCGCATCCGGCGTCTGGCCTCGGCGCCCCGTCGTCCGCACAGCTTGCCGCTCGGGCCTGACAAACGAGCCGCACTCGCGCCCGTCGCCAACAGCACGTCGTCCCGACGCTGCTGTTGGCGACCCAGAATCCAACCCCTGTCGTCCCTGAGCTGTTGCTCCAACGACAACAGCGGGCCGACGTTGCGGCTCAAGACGGGAGCCAACAGCAACTCAGGGACGACGATAGGCGGCCTCCGCGTGACCAGCCCGCTGGTGGGTCAGCGTCTGGCTGAGGCTGCCTCATACTGCTCGATGACGCTGGCTGGGATGCGCCCGCGTTCGCTGATCTCGATGCCGTGCTCTCTGGCCCAGGCGCGGACCTCGGCGCTGTCCCGGCGGGCTGACGACGGACGCCCGGGCCGGGCACGCTGTCCCTGGCCGAGCTTGCGGGCGTGATCGGCGAACGGTGCAAGCTGCCTGCGGAGCTGGCTGGCGTTCTCAGCGTTCAAATCGATCTCATATTCCGCCGAGCCGAGGCCGAACCGCACCGTCTCCTGCGCCGGGCCGCCATCGAGATCATCCTCGAGCGTGACTGTGGTCCTGGTCGCCATCTTGACCTCCATGACAGTAATGATCTTCTCTGCACCATATCTGCCGGATGTCCCGGGAGCCGCTGCCTGGGCCCGGACACGCGGGTTGCCCGCCAGTGGACGGCACCATACTCAAGACTTTCGGCCTTTGTGGCCCGACCGATCAGAATGTGATCGGTCGGGCGCGGCCGACCGGGCTGGTGAGCAGTTCCGGGAGCCGATGCGCCGACATCGGCCTGCGCAGCGACCGGAAGAACTCCGCCGCCGATTAGGTGAAGCCGACGAACAGGGTGAAGTGTCCGAGCCTGATGCGGAGTACTCCGCCTCCGGCCCAGTGCACGATGAACGCCAGCAGGATGATGGCCAAGATAACGACGACGATCCAGAAGAAGAACACGATGATGCCGGGGACGGCATGTCCTGCTATGGTTCTCGCTCTTGTCACGGGCGCCAGCTACCCGCCGCGGCCCGACCTATTCGCTATCGGAGACTGCTGAATAAGCTCAAGTGCGGTCATCTGGTGCACGATCGCGTCCGGTCGGGAGGAGGTCGGGGCGCTTGGCGGGCATGCCGTCTCCAGATGACACGCCGCGCAACCGCCGCCCGATCCACGGCATGGCATGGGCCCTGGCCCAGTGCAGATCCTGGCGCCTGGCCCGCAGCCAGCTCGGCCTGTCTGCCGGGTCAGGCGGCAGCGGTACCCGCCAGTCTTCGCTGACGGCCAGCCCGGCTGTCTCGGCGACGTGCAGGGCCACCCGCCGGTGGCCGTCGGCAGCTAGGTGCAGCCGGTCGCCGCACCACTGGCGCCGGTCGGCCAGCACCGTCATCGACCACAGGTCCACGTGCAGGCAATCGTGCCGGGCCGCGATGTCCTTGACCCGCGCGTTGTAGGCAAGGCACTTGTCCCGGATCAGGCGCATCAGCGGCAGTCCGGCCGGGTCGAAGCCGCTGAACAGCAACACCTGGGTGCCGGGTGCCCGCAACTGGATTACCGCCTGCTCGAAGCTAGCCGCCAGCGCATCAAGATCAGCCCTCGGCCGCAGCAGGTCATTGCCGCCGGCCGCGAGGCTGATCAAATCCGGCTTCAGCGCGATTGCCGCCGGGATCTGCTCGCTGATGATCTGGCCGAGCAGCTTGCCGCGGACGGCCAGGTTGGCATACGTCAGGGAAGGCGCCGACGCGCCCAGCAGCCGGGCAAACCGGTCGGCCCAGCCCTGGCAGCTGCCATCGGAGTAGAAGTCGCCGTAACCTTCCGTGAAGCTATCGCCAATCGCGACAAAAGACCTGACCTCGCGCACTGCGTCTCGCGCCTCCAACTGACCTGCCGAGTTCACCCGCTAAACCCGAACGCCAACATAACGCAGCCCCGGTCCGGTGGCGATGACTCAGCGCGGGGTGCCGGGGACCTGGCGTTCGGGCTCAGCGTGCTGTCCGATCTATGCGCCAGCCAGCCAGGCAGCAGCGAACCTGGCAACGGCCTGCCGACTGGGTAATTTTTCACCATTCTTCATCCTGCACCCCCTAATATGGCTGCCGCCGGGCGGCACGTCAGCGGTAGAAGAAGAACTTAAGGATTGACTGCATCAACAAACGTCTCGTCGCGCTCTGTAGTAGTACGGGCGACCGCCTTACCTCAGGTGCCGGCGAGGGCCTGGACCTAGTTGATACGCGGGAGCGATCACGTGGCAGTTGCGCAGGGTCAGCTTGGGAGGGATCGTCATGCATGACGATCCCCTAGTCGTCACCCTTGTGGTCCGTGCGGCTGGATCCGATCAGGCCGCATGGGACGAGATTGTCGAGCGTTACGCTCCGTTGGTCTGGTCGATTTGCAGCCGATATCGGCTGACCGGTCCCGACATCGAAGATGTCGGGCAGAGTGTGTGGCTGCGGCTCGTCGAGCGGATAGGGGACCTACGAGAGCCCGCGGCTTTGCCGGGGTGGCTGGCGACCACTACGCGGCGTGAATGCCTGCGCGTGCTGCGTAAACAGGACCGATACATGCCGCTGCCGGACGAGTTTTCATTAGGCCCAGATGATCTGATAATCGAAGAAGAGATCATCGCAGCCGAGCGTAATATTGCGCTGCGCGCGGCTCTTGCTGAACTCCCTGCTGCCTGCAGGGATGTTTTGTCGATGCTTATTAGCGACCCTCCATGCTCCTATGCGGAAATCAGCAGCACTCTTCAGGTCCGGATCGGGAGTATCGGCTCGCTTCGGGGGCGGTGCTTGGAGCGGCTGCGCCGTTCCAAGCACCTCATAGCAGTCCTTGACGACGAGACTACAGAGACAGGCGGCAGCACTTCGGGGGGCGAGCTACATGTGTGACGACTGGAATGATGAAACACTTCTACGGGCACTGCGCGAGGCGGTGAGAAGTCAGCGGGCTGTGCCGCACGACTTCATCGAGATTGCTAAGAATGCCTACGCATGGCACAGCATCGACGCTGAACTCGCGCAGCTCACCTATGACTCCAGCAACGATGCCAGGAGCGCGGTTCTACGGTCAGAGACCGCCTCGATCCGGGCGCTGACCTTCACATCGGCTCATGTGTCCATAGAACTTGAAGTCACCGAGGACAGCCTGATCGGGCAGATCGTGCCGCCAGGGAAAGGAACGATCGAAACACAGGCCAAGGCCGGTGTGACGACCGTTACTCCGGTCGATGAGATTGGCTGCTTCTCGATCGGGCCGATACCGGCTATCCCGTTTCGCCTCCATTACCACCCAGACAATGGCGCGGTTGTAGTCACTGGATGGATCACGTTCTAGGCCGCTCCGAAGGCCACCAGTGACGCTGCTGTCGCCTGCTGGACCGGGTCGTCTGGCAGTTGGGATCTCACGGCGTGCATCGACTCCGCAAGGCTTAGGCCGCTTTGCAGGCAACGGTGCAGATGCAGCATGACTGGTACTACTGCGTGATCGTTCAACGGCGCGATCGAGGCGATGATCCCAGCGGTTCCCATCTGCAGGAGACTGCTGACCAGGCCGAGAAGTTCATCAGCTCCGGCGGGAGCCGCGATGCCCGAATCGCAACTTGACAGAATCAGCCGATAAGGCGCGCGTCGTAGCTGCTCAAGGTCATAAACGGTCAGCGGGCCGTCATACATACGCAGAGCGGAGAACAACGGGCTGTCGGCCCGGAAGGTTCCGTGAGCTGCGACGTGGGCGAGCGAGGCCCCGTCGAGGGCGCGCAGTACCTGCTCTGCCGTGGCCTGGCTGCCGGTCAGCACGGTGACGTCGTCAAACAACCGCGCCGCCACCGGAACTTCGGCACCGTTGGTGGCCAGTCCCGGTCCGCAGGCGAGGGTGACGTGACGACGGCGGGGCGGTCGGGTGTGGTGCGCGCGCAGCCAGCCGGTCGCCGATGGGGCAACGCTGACAACGCGCTCGCGCAGCGCGGGAAGCAGCGCCCACGGAACCGCGTGCAGTCTTCCCGGCGGGACAATAATCGTCGGCACGTCGCCCAAGTACCGGCAAGCGGGTCCGAGTAGCGTCTCCTGGAGTTTCGGACCGGCTGTCGCCAGGATGGCCATAGCGCTGTCCGGTTCGTCGCCTGGCCTGTTGCGTGCCAGGCGACGCAGCGCAAAACGGGCGAACGCAACGGCTTGGATAGCGTCTACGGCGCGGCCCGCGGCGAACTGCCGTACCTTGCCAGCCCGGCAGAGTAGTACGTGCAGGCTGCCGTCGATGTCGGTGATCTCGATTAGCTGGGCGGCTCCGAGTTGATCGAAGAGTTCGGGGATGCTGATAGAGGCCTGTCCGGGGTAGGCAATTCCGCGGGCCCGCAGCGCGCGGGCGCGCACGGCGTTTTCGAGCCGACGTCGTTCCCGCTCGAGCCAGACCTGCTCGCGCTGAGCAGACGCGCTTGGAGCGTCCAGGCGCCGCATCTGCTCCAGGTGTCTCGTGACGTCCCGCAAGGCGGCGAGGCTGCCTGTGAGTTCGGCGTCGGCGAGCGGCCGTACCGCGGGAACCGCCTGGGCGGTGGCTCGCCAGCGTTCACTCCAGCTCAGCAGCAGCCGCGGTCGGCCTGCCCGAACCGCGTGACGCTGCGCGAGCAAGGCGAGTTCGGCCCCATAAGCGGTAGCGTGCGCCCGCAGCTCCGATGCTCCGAGAGTGAGCCGGTGCTCGTCTAGGACTTCGAGCCCTCGCTGGCAGGCCGTCAGCATCCGGCCTGGGTCGCCCGCTGCCTGCGCCCGCAGGGCCTCACTGAGCCAGCCACTGGCGCGTGCCAGTGCCGGGCCGCGCCGACGGCTCTGGGCCGCGGCCAGGAGATGCCGGTCGGCCTCATCGTGGCGGCCCAGTTCCAGCGCCACCCGTCCGGCCAGCAAATGTGCCTGGACAGCGTCACCAGGTGCGAGTGCCTTAAGCCCTTTCGCTGCCCGGCTTGCCTCGCTGAGCAATTTGCCAGACGTCAGGCCGGCCGAATACTTCGCTTGGACGAGTACGGCTGCCGCGTGAGCTTGCCACCACTCATTGTGCTGGGACCGGAACAGGCCGTGCGCCGCTTTGGCTCGGTCTAGGGCTACCTGCGGCCGGGCCGCGGCCAGCGCGCAGCTAGCCGCTGTGAGCAGCAGCTCGGCCTTTTTGGTAGGTCGGCCATTGATTCGCACGAAGTCGTCGATCGCGGCGTCCGCCTCTGCGAGCGCCTCGTCTGCCAGCCCGGCCGCGAGGAGTACCAGGCATCGATCGATGCTGATGTCCGGCATCGGCACCCCGAGCGGTCGATACCGGGCGGCGGCCTCATCAAGGTAAGAGAGCGCAGCTGGGAGGTCTCCCGAGGCGAACGCGACCAGTGCGCGATTGTGCACCGGCTGGATCGCCTCAAACACCTGGCTGGTTTCGGTGAACAAGTCGCCGGCGGCACGAAAGTCAGCGTCAGCGCGGGCGGTCAGGCCCATCATCAGGTAGGCCGCGCCGCGGGCGTTCGTTGCCCTGGCCGTCCAAAGCTGGTCACCCGCCCGTCGCAGCACGCCGACCGCGCGGCGCGCGTCATTCAGCGCCGCCGCATGTCGACCGATGGTCAACAGCACAATGCCGCGGCGGTGCAAGACTTTCCCGGCGACCACGCCATTCGACAGCTTCACAGCGCGGTCAAAGGCGGCCAGCCCCTCGGCGGTCCGGCCAGCGTAGACGAGTGCCACTCCAAGTGTGGCTAGTACATCTGCCTCAAGCGCGACCGAACCTGTCTGCTGTGCTAGACGCAGGGCCGCTCGTGTCTCACGGAGCCCCGCTGCGGCATCACCGAACTCCCGCAAGACGATTCCCGCGGCCTGATGAGCCACAGAGGCGTCATAGCTGCTCGGCCGTCCGGCCAGCACCTCGCGGGCCCCGGCGAGCGCCTCAGAGGGACGGGAGAAAGCCAGCGGCAGCAACTCTCCGACATCAGGCGGACCGGGCAGTACCGCTCCGAGACCACGCGCCACGAGGCCGATCTTACGATCTGCCTTAAACTCGCGCGGCGATAAGGTGCCGTGAACGAGACTCGCAGGCGCCAGCGTGCATCAGATCTCCCATTAAGCCGCTCCGAAAGAGTGCCCCGCGCGGGCGCCAGCGCTCAAAGCCTCCAGGAGGTAATCGTGACCGATCCGGCCAGTCACAATGACGCACTGCAGCAGGGAGTCAGGCGGCAGGTGAATCGCATTACCGATGCCTTCAGCGTTCGCGGGATCAACATTCTGACCGAACCCGCCAACGGCGGCGTCAGCTTCATGTGCCACGACAGCCAGCTCCTAGTCCGCACCGAATACCTTCAGCAGGTCCAGCGTGTACTCGGGCAGCCAGAGAGCCTCGACAACGTAACGCCCGTCAGCCCAGGCGTCGCAGTCCTCACCCTCGGCTCGGCGCACGTTCGTTCCAGCGACCTCAGGGTGACTCCCGACGAGCGCCCCACCGTGCCTGACGCGCTGGATGCCGTAAGGCAGCTACTTGGCGAGGGAGCAGCGACTCCGGACCACGTCCTGACGGTCTGCGTTGTGGTCAGTCCCTGTCCCGCCACGGAGCCTCAGGCCGTGCAGTACGGAATCGAGCCTCAGCCCGGTATTCGTACCGACAACAGCGGCGAAGGCGTACTAATCTACATCGCCGATACCGGCTTGCTCGAGGACGCGGATTCCAGCCACCCCTGGCTGGCGGCCGTCCAGCGAGCCTCCAACCCGGACGGAAGTCCGCAGGACTGGGACTTGAGGGTGGACCCAGATCCGACCCGGATGATCCCTCCATACGCCGGACACGGCACCTTCGTCGCAGGCGTAGCTCGGTGCATGGCACCGCGGGCAGACGTGATCGTCTCGAATGTCTTCAAGACCGCCGGCAGCGCGCTGGAATCGGAATTCGTTCTCGACCTCACGCGAGCGCTCGACCTTGGTGTTGACATCTTCAACCTGTCGATCACCGCACCGACGAGAAATAATCTTCCGTTGCTGGCCTTCGAAGGCTGGCTAAAGCTTTTGGGTCAGTACAAGGGAGTCCAGTGTGTCGCCCCCGTAGGGAACAGCGGCGTGCGGATTCCCAGCTGGCCTGCCGCCTTCCCGCAGGTCTTGTCCGTCGGCGCGCTCACAGCCGACGGACAAGACCGCGCCGACTTCAGTAACCACGGCGGCTGGGTAGACCTGTACGCACCAGGAAGGGACCTCGTCAACGCCTATGCGTCAGGCACCTATAAATACGATGACGACCCTTACGTTGGCGAGGAAGCACGGTTCTTCGGCATGGCCCAGTGGAGCGGCACATCCTTCTCAACCCCGATCGTGACCGGGCTCATCGCGGCCCGGATGTCTGTTACTGGAGAGGATGGCCGCGAAGCCGCCGCCGCCTTGCTCGGCAAGGCCCAATCCCAGGCGATCCCCGGCGTCGGCGCCATTCTGCTGCCATTCACCGGGTCCGCGTTACATGCCTGACGAGAGGGGTACCTCCAGCAGGGCATCCCCCAGATCGTGGCCGTCCAGGGGCCAGGATAGGGGACGTGGATATCTTGAGCAGCCGGGTCCTGTTGCGGCCAGCAGACTTCGGTCGAAGTATGTGTTTCTATCGCGATGTACTGGGTCTGGCGATCTATCGCGAGTTCGGTTCGCCGGCTAATCCGGGGGTGGTGTTCTTTCTCGGCCCGGGATTCCTGGAAGTGTCCGGGCGCTCGACCGACCCCTTGAGTCGCTCGATGATGATCTGGCTGCAGGTACGCGACGTTCAGGCTGAGCATGGCCGGCTCGCGGCGGCGGGCGCGCGTATTCTCCGTGGACCGACCGTCGAGTCGTGGGGATTGATCGAGATGTGGATCGAGGATCCGGACGGCGTCCAGATCGTTCTGGTCGAGGTTCCGGTCGATCACCCGCTACGGCGCGACACTCGATCAGGGCCACCGCCGGGTTGACCGGAGGCCATGGGCCAGGGCGCGACGGTCAGGCAGCCGTAGTCCTCGGGTGCGACGTCCCGCACGGTTTCGGCGAACTGCCATCGATGGCCTGCTAGATCTTCCATCGTGCAGTCCCGTTCGCCGTACTCCCGATCAATGGGTGGTTCCAGTACGCGTGCGCCGTGCGCACGGGCACGCTCGAACTGCGCGTTGACGTCCTCGACCCTGACCCGAATGAGGTGCGTCCTCTCGGCGTCTTGTGCTGGCTGCTTGCCCCGGCTTTCAGCGACGATCACTGCTCCGTCTGCGCCGATGCTCATCTGCGCCCGGTGACTCTCGCCTATCCGCGTGCGCTCAACGAAGCCGAACGCAGCGCTCAGCCACGCTGCGGCAGCCCGCACGTCCGGGTAGGACAGGACGGGTACGACGGTTGCTGGCGGCACCGACCTGTTGTGCTTCATCCGTCCGATCCTGCCAGACCTCGCGCCCGGCCGAGGGACAAGAAGGTCCGGCAAGGTGCAAGGTCCGGCCCGCCGCCAGGGCGGCGGGCCGCCCCCCCAATGAGACCTGCACCCGTAAGGTAGTCGGTAGATGTCGCAGTTAGTTCGCACACCACCCGGGACTGAGCGCTTGTGACCGATGCTCCGACTAGTGCTGGCCGCCGCGCGGCTGCTGGGTATCTGCGCGAGCTACTGGCTCAGCAGGGCCGGTACCGTCGGCGATGGGAGCAGCACGTGGTGCGCTCGCGGCCCGGTGAGATCACCCAACTCGCTGTGGCCGAGGTGCTTGCCCGGCACTTGTGGAGCCATCCGCGGGTGCCTGGTGATGAGGATGTGATCGCTCGCCAGCTCAAGGACACTGTGGCCCGGGCGCTGTCCGGCTCGCTTCTCAGCCGGCCGACGCTAGCCCTCTTCATTGAGGCGTTCGGGATCTCCGACGCGCACGCCGACCAGTTGTGGCGGCTCTGGGAAGGCTCGGGGAGGATCAGCGTCTTTTCCGGCGACCGTGCCATGGGATCCAAGACCGAGGCAGAGCTGCGCTCGGCGCTCGGCCCGCCCCGTCACCACACGGTGTCCCTGCATGATCACGTTGACGTCGAGTCTGACGGCCGACTCGCCCGGACCCGCACGCTTCAGGTCATCGAGGCGGTCGCCGACGGCCTTGATCGGATCCCCTATATCTATGACACCAACACCCTGACGCTGGAGGTCGGGCAGGGCTGCGGCGAGGTATCAGATGAGCTGTACCAGGTCAGCGACGGCGTCTACGCCGCTATTGTCCCGCTTGCCGCTGAGTTGTCGGCCGGCCAGACGATCAGCCTCGAGTACCTGACGACCTACCGTTACCCCGGGAATCTGGAGGACCCACATGAACGGGAGTTCCGGCGGGCGGCAATACATCGGCTTGAAAACCTGGACATGCGGGTGGCCTTTCACCCGGATATGCTGCCCGCGCAAATCTGGTGGGCGGTATGGGATGGAGTGAGCGGGGACATCGTCGAGCGTGAACAGGTGCCCCTGGGAAGCCAGTACGAGGTGCACCGGTACCTGCGGTCCATCGAGAAGACCGTCGTCGGGTTTCGCTGGTCCTGGGATGCTGAGGACTGAGGCAGTCGCAGAGGCCCCGGCCGGGGGGGTAGCCGGGGCCCCGCAACACTAACGATCCTCCGTCTGCTGGACACACGCAATGGCGGGGGTATGGCTTTGCAGATGGCGACTCGCCTACGGCGTTGCCTCAGGCGCGCCGGGAGCGGCCATTGCGCTGCTGGCTGTCGCTTCGGCCGGTACTTCTGCCTGCTGGTAGCCGGCCTCAGCGTGCTCGCTCAAATCCAGCCCGGTTAGTTCATCGCCAGGTGTAACCCGCAGCCCGACGGTGCGGTCGGTGATCCACAGGATGATCCAGGTCACGACGAACGGGTAGACGATTCCGGCGACGGCCAGCACCGCCTGGCGGCCAAGCTGGGTCCATCCGCCGGCCTCGCCGGCGGCATTCACGGCGAGGCTAGCGAAGACCCCGGTGAGCAGGATCCCGATCATGCCGCCGACCATATGAACGCCTACCACGTCGAGGGAGTCGTCGTAGTGGAAGATGTCCTTCAGGTGGACGGCGCCATAGCAGACCAGCCCAGCTGCGGCGCCAATGACGATCGCCGCCCATGGCTGCACGTAACCCGACGCGGGAGTGATCGCGGCCAGGCCGGCGACGGCGCCAGTGGCGATGCCCACGCCGGATGGCCTGCTGCGCCGCCACCATTCGATGCCCATCCAGACGAGCATCGCGGTGCACGCCCCGAGCTGGGTGTTCACCAGCGCATAGCCCGCGACCGACCCGGCGGATACCGCGCTGCCCGCGTTGAAGCCGAACCAGCCGAACCACAAGATCCCGGCGCCGAGCAGCACGAGCGGCACGCTGTGCGGCCGCTCAAGCTGGTGGTTTCGCCTCAGGTAGATGGCGGTGGCGAGTGCGGCGGCGCCCGCCAGCTCATGAACGACCGAGCCTCCGGCGAAGTCGATCGCGTGCAGGCCGCCGGAGCCGAGAATGCCGCCGCCCCATTCGCTGTGCGCGAACGGACTATATACGAGCAGCGACCACAGGCCGATGAAGACCAGGTAGCCGCGGAAGCGCATCCGCTCGCAGAATGCCCCCGCGATGAGCGCCGGCGTAATGACGGCGAACTTCATCTGGAAGGCCATGTACACCAGCGACGGGACGGTGGGGGCATAGCTATTCGGACTGCCGTTGACACCGCGGAGCAGCACGTATTGCAGGCTGCCGATCACACCCCCATGGTCCGCGCCGAATGCCAGTGAGTAACCTATTATTACCCACAGCAAGCTGATCACGCCGATCGCCACGAAGGACTGGACCATTGTCGCGATCACGTTCTTCGCGCCTACCAGCCCTCCGTAGAAAAGCGCGAGACCTGGCATCATGAAGAAGACCAGCGCGGTCGAGGTCAGCATCCAGGCAGTATCACCGGCACTAATATGCATGCCCAACCTCCAAGGGTGGTGGCGCCTTTGCCCCACTATGATTCTGGCCACCATAGCTTGACGCGCACCTGGTCGCCGTCGGGATGATCGATCTCGTCGAGGATGCGCAGGGCATGACTCCACGTGCGGCGGGCGGCTTCGGCATCACCCGCGTTGTGCTGAGCGTCGCCGAGGTGATCGAGAGTGTCAGCTTCGTTGAAACGATCCGCGAGTTCCCGGTAGAGCCGGATGGCCCGGTCATAGCATGCGACGGATCGTGCGTGGCTTCCGAGCTGGCGATGGATGAAGCCGAGACTGTCCCAGGTGGCCGCCTCCCAGCTGCGCTCTCCGATCTCTCGGACGGCATCCAGCCCCTGCTCGCAGAAAGCGATCGCTTGCTGGTAATCGCCGAGCAGCGCGTAGCAGAAGCCGATGTCGTTGAGGACCATCGCCTGGCCGGGGCGGTGCCCCGCCGCCCGGTACAGCTCGAGAGCTCTCCGGGCGTGGCCGAGCGCATCGGCCGGGCGTTGCTCCCGCTCGGAAAGCCAGGTGAGGCTGTTGTGAATTCTTGCCTGGCCAACTTGGTCGTCGACTCTCTCGAAGCGCCGCAGGGCGTCCTGGAGATACGGGTACGCGTCGCGAAATCGGCCTGATCTGGCGTATCCCAAGGCGAGACCATGGACGGCGTGGGCCTGCCCGGCCGCGTCACCGTCGCGGCGGGCGGCGTCAAAGGCGGCGCGCTGGATCCGTGCATTGTCGTTCCATGATCCGCGCCGCAGAAATGGCGTGCTGAGGGTCCAGGCGAGCTGCCACGCGTGGGTCCCGCAATCGGCGTCGGCCGCTAGATGAACGGCGGCAAGAAGCGCGGCGTGCTCGGCCGTAAGCCAGGCCATCGCATCGTCGGCCGTTGCGAGTTCGCCGAGCATGACTCCCGGCGAGGGCGGGATCAGGGTGAGCGGGTCGAAGTGAGGCTCTATCAGCAGCGCGGCGCTATGGGCGGTGTGCAAGTAGTGATCGAGGACGCGAGACACGGCCGCGTCGCGGCAGGGCCCGCCCTCGTGCGCGTACGCCTGCTCGGCGGCATAGGAGCGGAGCAGGTCGTGGAAGGCGTACCGGCCGGGGGAGTGTTCGGCGAGCAGGTGCGCGCGGGCGAGTTCGGCTAGTGCTCTCTGCGCCCGATCGGGCGGCGCCGCGGCGAGGCTCGCCGCGGCGCCGACTGCGATATCTGGGCCGGGGTGCAGGCCTAGCAGCCGGAACAGCCGCGCTGCGTCGGGGCTTACCGCACGGTAGGACCAAGAGAACACTGCCCGGACGTCGGTGGTGATGTCACCGCCATGGAAGGGGTCGAGAGCGAGGGTCGCATCCCGCAATTCGGTAGCGATCGCGGCAAGCGGGAAGCGCGGCCTGATCGCGGCGCGGGCGGCGGCGATGGTCAAGGCCAGAGGCAGCCGGGCGCAGCCGGCGATGATCTCATCGACCGCCTCTGGCTCGCTGGCCACCCGGCCCATCCCCAGGCGGCGGGCGAACAGGTCCCGGGCGTCGGCAGCAGGCAGCAGGTCCAGCGTCAGCGGATAGGCGCTCTCGGCTGCGACCAGGCTCGTGAGGTGATCGCGGCTGGTCACGATGGCCAGGCACCCTGGGGCGCCGGGCAGCAGCGGACGGACCTGCTCGACGTCTCGCGCGTTGTCCAGTACGACGAGGACCCGCTTGCCGGCGAGCACGCTGCGGTAGAGCGCGGCCTGGGCGGGCAGGTCGGCCGGGATCCGGGTCACTGGCACCCCGAATGCCGCCAAGAACCCGCGTACCGCCTCGCCAGGCTCCAGCGCCGCCTCACCTGGCCCGTATCCCTGCAGATTGACATAGAGCTGGCCGTCAGGGAACTGGGCCCTGACCCGGTGCGCCCAGTAAACGGCCAGCGCGGTCTTGCCCACTCCGGCGGTGCCCGACACGGCCGAAACGACCATTGCGGCCGGGCCAGCCGTCCGCGCTTGGTCCGCCGCGAGGAGTGCATCGAGGCTAGCCAACTCGGCGCGACGGCCGGAAAACGCAGGTACCGCCGACGGCAGTTGCGCCGGAATGGGCACCACCGCCGAGGCCTGCGGTGGCGTGACTCCAGGCCCGGGCGCGTCAAGCGCGGGATCCTGCCGGAGGATGGCCAACTCCAGCTCCCGTAGCTCCAGGCTGGGGTAGATCCCTAGGTCCTCGTCAAGGGTGCGTCGCAGCCGGCGGTACGCGGCAAGGGCGTCGGCCTGCTGGCCGGTGCGGTACAGGGCCAGCATGAGTTGTGCGTGGATCTGCTCGTCCATCGGGTGATCGGCCGCCATCTGTTCCAGATCGGGCACCACCGCTCCGTGGTCTCCGGCAGCTAGCCTGGCGTCGAACAAGGCGCGCCTGACGTGCAGACCGAGCAGATCTAGACGCTCTGCCTGGGCTTCCAGCCAGGACAGCCCGGCTAGATCCGCCAGCGGCCGTCCGCGCCACAGGGCCAGCGCCTCCTCCAGGCAGCGCACGCCATATGCGGCATCAGGTGACTGCTGGCCCTGCCGCAACAACCGCTCGGCGACCTGCACGTCCGTGCCATCGGCACCGAGGGCGATGACGTATCCGGGCGGTACCGCCCGGATAGCGGCCTTGCTGTTCAGGATGGTGCGCAAGTACGACACATGGTTCTGCAGCGTTTTTACCGCGGTCGGCGGTGCCGCGTCGCCCCAGACGATCTCCACCAGTTCGCCGGCGCTGACGACCTCGCCATGGCGCAGTGCCAGGGCGGCCAGCACGGCCTTACGCCGAAGGCCGCTCACGAGGCGCGGCTCGGTCTCCACAACGACATCGACTGGCCCAAGAAGCCGAACTTGCATGATGCCGATCTCCATTCCAGCGCCGTTCCAGCGCCGGCTGCGATAGTCCGCCTGTCGTTGACCGCCTGCTGCTAGTCGGTCGCGCACCGTGGTGAGATCTGGGGAAGGACAGTGATGAGGCACCGACGAAGGCCTGGCAGGCATTTTCTTATGGTGCTCTCGATCCTGCTCGTCGTGACCGGTTTGCTGACCTGCGCCGGAGAACCGGCGATGGCGTCGGCGGCGACCTGCAAGAACTGGACCGGCAACCAGCCGCCTGACCCAGGAACCGACCTCAATAGCCTCCACGGCGTGGCTGTCCTGTCCGCGTGCGATGCGTGGGCGGTGGGGGAGGAGCGTGGCAGCGACAACAAAGCCAAGACCCTGATCGAACACTGGAACGGCTCGTCCTGGAAGGTCGTTGCCAGCCCTGACGCCAGTACTGATCAGAATCTCCTGGCCAGCGTGCGCGGCACGTCGCCGACCAACATCTGGGCGGTGGGCACCTCCGTCAACGGCACAGTCGCGAGCGCCCTCATCGTGCACTGGAACGGCCATGCCTGGAAGCAGGTCAGCAGTCCAGACCCTGGCAGCGCGTTCAGCGCGCTCAAGGGCGTGCGCGCGGTGTCCGCCACCGACGCATGGGCTGTCGGCGACGACGGCAGCAGCACCACCGAACTACAGAACCTCATCATGCACTGGAATGGACATGCTTGGAGAAAGGTCAGAATCCCGGACCTAGGACCGGAAAGCGCGCTGACGGGTGTGGCCGCCACGTCGCGCAGCGACGTCTGGGCAGTGGGGGACCGCGTGACCAGCTCCACGGCGAACACCGTGATCCTGCACTGGAACGGCCACAAGTGGAGCCACGTAGCCAGCCCGGACCCAGGGTTCTTCAACGAGCTCGACGCGGTTGCCGCGACCTCGCCGACGAATGCCTGGGCGGTGGGCGATACCTCCGAGCGCCAGTCCCCGCCGCACACACTTATCCTGCACTGGAATGGCCACAAGTGGTCCCATGTAGCCAGTCCAAACGCTGGTGGTCCGGCGATGGGCAACGTGCTCAACGGCGTCACCGCCACCTCCGCGAAAAACGCCTGGGCAGTAGGAAACTTCGGTAACAGCAACCTCATTCTGCGTTGGAATGGCGCGCGCTGGGCCCGGGTGCCGAGCCCGGACATTGGCCGCGACGAACTGCTCGCGATAGCTGCCAGCTCGGCTAGCAACGCCTGGGCGGTGGGCGACTTCAGCGACATGGGCGTCAACGGGGCCCTCGCTGTGCACTGCTGTTGATAAGGAGCGCGACAATGCAGGCACGATGGCCAGGCGTGCGTCTAGCTAGCGCACTCACCGTCACGCTGCTGACGATGGCGGGCGGGATTGCGGCCGTAACCCCGGCGGGAGCCGCGGCGTCGACCTGCCAGAGCTGGGTCGGCCCGCAGCCGGCGAGCCCGGGATCGGCAGTGAACCAGCTCAACGCCGTCACCGTGATCTCGCGCTGCGACGCCTGGGCAGTGGGTTCGTACGACAGCAGCGGCAGGCAGCAGAACCTTACCGAGCACTGGAATGGTGCCGCCTGGAACGTGGTGCCGAGCCCGCAACCTGGGAATGGCGGAAGTTTCCTCGACGGCGTCCGGGCCATATCTCCCTCCGACATCTGGGCGGTGGGTGCCTACTACAACGGCGCCGGCGACATCGACTTGATCCTGCACTGGAACGGCCGCACCTGGAAGCAGGTAGCGAGTCCTAGCCCGGGGTTCAGCCCCAGGCTTACCGCCGTGCGCGCCGCCTCCGCTCGTGACGTCTGGGCTGTGGGCACCGCTGTCTCGAAGACACGGGGCGTGTCGCGAAGCATCATCCTGCACTGGAACGGCCATAAATGGGCTCAGATGAAGAGCCCGAATCCAGGGGCTGAGAACAATCTGTTCGGTGTGGCCGCCACCTCGGCCAGCAACGCTTGGGCGGTGGGGGTTTTCATCAAGAACAACAGGGACCGGACACTGATTCTGCACTGGGACGGCCACAGATGGACCCAGGTCAAGAGCCCCAACGCCGGCACCCGGGGCGAATTCCTCGGGTCTGTAGCCACGACTTCCGCTCATGATGCCTGGGCGGTTGGAGATTTCGCCAACAGCTCGGGCCGGGAACGGACCCTCATCCTGCACTGGAATGGCCGCGCATGGGCACAGGTGGCGAGCCCTAACCCTGGTGGTTCCAAGAGCGGCGATGTCCTCGAAAGCGTAGCGGTGACGTCCAGCAGCGATGGGTGGGCCGTCGGGAGCTACGTCAACGGCAGCGACACCATACAGAACGTCCTGCTTCTGCACTGGAACGGCAGGAAGTGGACGGCGTTCGCCAGCCCCAAGCCGGGGGTGCGCAACGAATTGTTCGCAGTAGCTGCCAGTTCCAGCGGCAACGTGTGGGCAGTTGGTGACTTCACCGGCGGCGGGGTGTACCAGAACCTCGCATTCCACTGCTGCTGACCCCAAGGTCCGGCAGCGTTACCATGAAGTCACTAATGCGCTGCCCAGTACCCTTATGAGTAATGGATTATCTGTACCTCTGCCGCGCCATCACCGAAGGGCGCGGCCCGGAGACGATTCCGCTCTGGTCGGCCGAAGTCCTGCGCGCGATCGCCGAAGGACGCCGCGAACTGCGCGCCGCCGTGCACCCCCTTGGCTTCACCTGCCTGCCGGTGATCCGCGAGGGTCGCTACGGCGTCTGCGTGCACGCTTGGCTAGCTGGGCAGGAGACGGCCCACCCCACGACCTCACCGGTCCATTCCCACAGCTGGGATCTGGCGAGCTACGTGCTGTTCGGTCAGCTGCGCAACGACCTGCCGCACGTGGTAGCGGCACAATCAGGTGCTGACGTCTGGCGCGTACTTGAGATACGCAGCCGGGGAGACGCCGATGACATCATCCCCACCCAGCGCCTCGTGCGTTGCGAACCAGGTGAGTCCGCGATGAACGTCCGCGATGACGTCTATACGGTACCTGCGGGCACTTTTCATAGTTCTGCCGCCGACCCGACCGTACCGACAGTCACGATCGTGTTAGCGAATGCCGTCGCCGGCGGCGTGGATCTGTCTTTGGGCAGTCCTGGCACTCCAGCGCACCGCGTTCGCAGGAAGCGGAACGGCCAGGCGGAGACCGCGGCACTCGCGCGCGCCATCGTCGATCGGTACCAGATGCCTGGGTGAGGCGAGTCACCTGGTCAGCAGCAGGGCGCCGACCGAGGCCGCGGTGCCGGTGAGCGCCAGGCCAGCGCTGGCGAGCATGAACGGCCGCAGCGGGATATGCACATGCTCGACGCGGCACCGTTCGTACCACAGCAAAGTCGCCAACGATGCCCACGGCGTAATGATCGGCCCGACGTTGGTGCCGATCAGCAGGCCGAGCAGTTGAATGTGATTGGCCACCGGTACGGCCGCCTCGCCTGCCAGGTAGGTGGGGAGGTTGTTGAGCGCGTTGGAGAGGCCAGCGCCGACGGCGGCGGCGCGGAAGGTACCGGAGGCGCCTCCGGACAGGCCGATCATTGCGGAGAGCGCCCGGCCCAGGAAGTGCAGGCTTATCGTCTGGACAACGAGAAAGAGGCCGGTGACGAACACCGGCAGCCTCCACGGAATCAGCCGCCACCTTAGCGCCGAGCGCCGCCGGACCGCGAACGCGGTGACCAGCATCCCGGCCGCGATGGCTGAGGTGAGCCCCAGCGCCAGGCCAATGAGAATGGCGCAAATGAAGAACAGGCAGGCGAGGGCCGCCACCCGCAAGAGCACGCCGTCGGCTATCGCGTAGGGAGCAGGCAGTTCGTAGCAGGCGGCGCCGCGCCGCCGCGGTCTCCAGTAGCCCACCCACAAGAACACCATCGTCGCGGCGATGGCCGCCGCTTGCGCCAGGCCCATCTGGCTGGCGAACGCGGCCGGTGCCAGCGCCACCCGGTTGGCGGCCAGCAGGTTGGTCAGGTTCGATATCGGCAGCAGGAGGCTGGCGGTGTTCGCCAGCCAGACGGTCGTCATGGCCAGCGGAAGCGGCGGGATCTTCAGCGAACTGGCCAGGGCCAGCATCACCGGGGTGAGCAACACGGCGGTGGTGTCCAGATTCAAGGAGATTGTCGTGATTGCCGCGAATGTTACGCACAGACCGAACAAAAAGGCGAAGTTGCCCCGGCCAAAGGTGGCCAGCCGCGTCGCTATCAGCTCGAAGAGTCCCGCTGCGGCCGTCAATTCGGCGAGAACGAGAACGGTGGCGAGGAATAGCAGGATGGGGAGGATCCGGCGCACGGTCGCGTCCGCCTGAGCCGTCGGGAGCAGCCCGGTGGCGACGCAAGCCGCGCCTAGAACGAGCAGGATGACGGCTATCCAGTCTAGGCTGCTGAGGCGTCGCTTTCTCGCCTCATCGCCCGCCTGCGCCGGATCTTCCGCTGTCACCGTTTCATACCGAAAGTACGTCGTCGCTGCGTATGCAACATTTCGGAATCTCCCTGTGCCAGAGCGATACTGACCGTATGGGAACGCATAACCCGCAACGGCCGCCCGGGGATTTCTTCATTAGCTATTCTCCGGCCGACGAAGCCTGGGCCAGCTGGATCGGGTGGGAACTGGAAAGCGCCGGGTATCGCACGGTGCTCCAAGCCTGGGACTTCGTTCCAGGGACCAATTTCATCGACTTCATGGACCGGGGTGTGACCCGGGCCCGCGCTGTCATCGCCGTATTGTCGCACGCCTATCTGAAGTCGCGTTACGGCAGGCTTGAATGGCAGAGCGCGATCCGCGCCGACCCGGACGACCCGTCGCGGAAGCTCATTACGGTCCGGATCGATGACAGCCCGCTCGAGGGGCTGCTCGCCACGATCACCTTCGTCAACCTGGTGGGCGTGACCGATCCCGCGACGGCGCGCGGTCGGCTGCTGAGTCGGGTACGGCAAGCGGTGGCGGGACGCGCCAAACCCACCGCACCGCCCCGCTATCCGGTGAACGCGCCGGGCGTCGCCGGCGCGCCGACAAGCGAGCCCGACCTTGCCTTTGACGACCGGGGCTGGTCCGGTGACTTTCCGCACGCACGGCGCAAGCCCGCGGTTCCGCCGGCCTACCCGCTCGCTCACCCGGTCACCTCGGTTGCCCGCAGCACGCTGGCTATCTTGCATGTCGCGGGGCCTCGGTTCGGCCGCGGGCTCACCGAACCCGGCGCGCCGGTCGGCGCGACCGCGCTGCAGGAACGGATCTGGGCTGACGTCACCCAGCTCACTCAGGCCGGGCTGCCGCAGCCGGAACTCTTGGTGATCAGCGGTGACCTTACTGAGTCAGGTAGCCCGAGGGAATTCGATCAGGCCGTTACGTTCGTGACCGGGTTGCGTGCGGCGCTGGGCTTGGAGGCAACCCGCTTCATGCTTGTCCCGGGCGGCCATGACGTGACAAGGCGGGCGTCCGAGGCCTACTTCGCTAACTGCGAGGCTGACGATGTCCCGCCGCACCCGCCCTACTGGCCGAAGTGGCGGCATTTCAGCCGCGCGTTCGACGAGCTATACAGTGGCCTGGACGCCGTGGTTTTCGACCGGTCCACGCCGTGGACGCTTTTCACCGTGCCCGATCTGCGGGTGGTTGTCGCTGGCCTGAACTCCACCATCGCGGACAGCCATCGGCCGGAAGACCATTACGGCTGGATCGGGGAAGCGCAGGCGGCATGGTTCGCGGAGCGGCTCCGCCCGTTCGAGGAAGCGGGCTGGCTGCGCATAGGCGTGGTCCGGCACGCGCCGGTGCGGCCCGCGGTTGCCGGGGAACCGCACCTAGAGCTAATGCGGGACACCAGCACGCTTGACCGCTTGCTGGGGCGTCGGCTCAACCTGTTGCTGCACGGACCTAGTTCGTCAGGCAGTGACGCGCACACTCTGGACTCCGGACTCCTGGTGGTCCCACCCGCTGGACAGGCAGGCCGCCATCAGCTGCTGGTCGTTGGCCCCGGTTCGCTGACCAGGGCCCGCGCGGAGGTTCTTGAGCCAGAGCAAGCGGAATTGCAGTGGCGAGCGGTCGGAGGAACGTTCGCCCCCTGGGCTGCGACAGACGACGTGAGCGACCAAGACTCGCCCGATGAGGAGTTCACCGCCGCTGACGCGGTATCGGGCCGGGCGACCACCCCAGTGCGCCAGTTGCTCGACCGGATGGCCGAAGTGGTCGAGGCTGGTCATCCCGGAGCTAAGATCCGCCGAATCCGGGACAACCCGCCGCACCTGCTAGTCACCCACCACGACGCCGGTTTCGTCAGGCAGTGGCGGATCGCCGCGCATGTCGGCGAGGTGACCCGAAGCGACGTCGACGCGTTCGTAGCGCAGTTGCATACGGGGGAACCGGAGGCTGGATCGGAATTCATCTACGAGGGTCCCCGGCCGCCGCAGACCTTGCGCGACGAGGCACTGCGGCGAGGCGTTCGGGTGCGCAGCTTCATCGAGTTCCAGGGACTGCTCGATCTGAGCGACTACGTCGCGAGGCAGACGCTCCGGCTGCAGGGCGACCCTCGCTACCCGCCGGACCTGTACGTCCCGCAGCGGTTTCGCGACCTAGACCGGCCAGCCGCACCACCCCGTGACGAACTCGTCGAGGAACTGCTGCAGCAATTGGGGGCTCCGCACGGCAGATTCATTCTCATCCTCGGTGACTTCGGCCGCGGCAAGACCTTCGCCCTGCGGGAGCTCGCACGGCACGTCCCGGTCCGGCTGCCGCACCTGATCCCCATGTACATCGAGCTGCGAGCACTAGACAAGGCGCACACAGTTGACGGGCTGATAGCGGCTCACCTGGCCAACCAACGCGAGGAACATATCGACCTGAAAGCATTCCACTACATGCTGCACCAGGGTCGGGTCGTCCTGCTGTTCGACGGGTTCGATGAGCTCGTTACCCGGGTTAGCTACGATCGCGCCGCCGATCACCTGCAGACGTTGCTGCAGGCCGCGGAGGGATCCGCGAAAGTGATCGTCGCGAGCCGCACGCAGCACTTCAAGTCGAGCGCTCAGGTGCTGACCGCGCTCGGCGAACGGGTTGAGCTGCTGCCGCACCGCAGGGTGCTGGATATCGCCGAGTTCTCGCAGGCGCAGGTCCGGGAGTACCTGGCGAACAGGTACGACAGTGAGCAGGAGGCTGATGAGCGGATCAGGCTGCTCGGTGGCGTCCAGGATCTGCTCGGGCTGGCTCGCAATCCGCGGATGCTGAGCTTCATCGCCGACCTCGACTCCGAGCGGCTCGCCGCGGTCGCCACGGCTGGCCCAGCGGTGAGCGCCGCCGCCCTCTACCAGGCCATCTTGCAGGCGTGGCTTAGCTACGAGGAGCAGCGAGCATATGGCGTCCCGGGCACGCCGGCGGGATTGCGGACGGCGGATTTGTGGCGGGTGGTGACAGCGCTGGCGATGCGGCTGTGGGACTCTGGCGAACCGTACCTGCGACTGGCCGAGCTTACTAGTCAGATGGCTGACCTGCTGTCCGGTCTGACCACCGGCGGGCGGCTTTCGGCACCGCAGACCGCGCACGCGGTGGGCGCGAGCAGCCTGCTTATCCGTACCGACGACGGGTTGTTCGGCTTCATTCACTCATCGGTGACAGAGTGGCTGATCGCTAACCAGATCGCCCAGCAACTGGGCGAAGGAATACCCGACCCGCTGCCGCTGGGTCGCCGGCTGCTATCACCTCTCACCGTCGATTTCCTGTGTGACCTGGCCGAGCCGCGCCGCAGCCAGCAATGGGTAGAGCGCGTCCTAGCCAACGTTGACGCCGACAGCATCGCCCGGGCCAACGCGCTCAAGATCGTCACCCGGCTGCGGACACCCGCTCAGACCAACCTGCGTGGCGCCATGTTGCAGGGCGAGGACCTCTCCTACCGTGACCTGCGGCAGGTAGATCTATCCAATGCCCAGCTGACCGAGGCGCGTTTGGTCGGCGCGAACCTGGCGGGAAGCAACCTGCGGGGCGCGAACCTGACGGGAGCCCGGCTGGACGGGGCGAACCTATCCGGTGCTGACCTAAGGGAAGCGGACCTGCGCGGCGTCCGAATGTCCCGCGCTGACCTGCGCGGCGCGCGCATAGCCGGAAGCCGCTGGACGCGTGCCGCGCTCATAGACGTGACCGCGGGCCCGGAGCTGACCAGCGCGCCGGAGATGCAGGATGCCGCCATCGCGCCCGGGCAGTCAGTGGTAACCGAGATCGCGCCGGCGTCGGTGAGCGTACCGTACGGATACCATTTCGAAATCGCCAGGCTGCCCGAGCCGATCGCCTGGTCGTCGGACGGTGGGGTGCTGGCCGCTGGCTGTGAGGACGGTAGCGTCCTGCTAACCGACGGGGACTCTGGCCTGCCATTGCGGATGCTGCGGGGGCATCGCGGCCGGGTTTACGCGGTCGTGTACACCCCAGGCAGGGACCGCCTGGTGACGGTGGCCAGCGATGCCACGTTCCGTGTCTGGGAGACGGCTACGGGACGCTGCACACTGGGCATCAGCATGGAGGGTGCCGGCATCTGGCCGCTGACCGCTAGCGGCGACGTAGCCGCTGCGGGAACCTCCGACGGGACCGTCCGGCTCATTGATCTCAGCACCGGAGAAACCACGCTCACGTTGCGCTGCGCACCTGGCTTGGTGTACACGGCCGCGTTTGCCCCCGATGGCGATCGGCTCGCGACCGGCGACGCAGCCGGGACTGTCACCATCTGGGACTTGGCGGCCGGCACTGCGCTCCACCGCTTCCAGGTCCTCGGCAAGCCGGCGTACCGCGTCGCCTTCAGCCCCGATGGCTCCCTCCTGGCCTGCGGTGACCCGAGTGGAACGGTATGGCTCTGGGAAACGGCGACCGGTCATCGGCGAGCAGAGCTGTCCGGTCACACAGCACGTATCTACACGCTCGACTTTCATCCAACCGAACCGCACCTGGCTAGCGGCGATACCGACGGCGGCGTCCGGATATGGGATACCAGGACCGGAGAAGCTCCGCAGGGTACTCTCCGGCCATCAGGCGGGGGTGTACCGCGTGACCTTCAGCCCAGACGGGTCGCTCCTGGCCAGCAGCGACCGCGATGGCGCGGTCCGGCTGTGGGAAGCTGCCACCGGGCAGTGCCGTCATGTTCTGGCCGCACACCGGTCGGTAGTGTGGCCGCCTGCGTTCTCGCCGGGTGGCGGACGCCTGGCAACCACGAGCAACGACGGAACCATCCGGCTGTGGGATCCGTATACCGGGCAATGCCGCCATGTGCTGCGTGGTCACGGCCGCAAGGTCACGTCCGTCACGTTCAGCGCCGATGGCAGCCTGCTGGCGGCCAGCGGCAGCGACGGTGTCGTACGCATCTGGGATCCGACGACCGGCAAGCTCTGCCGCAGTCTCACCGGTCCCGCCGACCTGCTTGTCGCGGCGCTCTTCGGGCCGTCGGACACGCTGCTTGCCACGCCAGGCAACGATGGCGGCGTGCACCTGTGGAACGCCGTCACCGGCGTATACGAGCGTGAGGTGAACGTCGAGACCGAACATGTGTGGGCGGAGGCATTCAGCCCGGACGGCGCCGACCTCGCGACCGCTAATGATGACGACACGGTGCGGTTGTGGTACCTGCCAACGGGCCGGAACTCGCTGACCTTGAGCGAGCACCGGGGCCGGGTCCGTTGCATCGCGTTCAGCCCGGACGGCGCTACGATCGCGACCGGCTGCGATGACCGCATGGTGCGGTTGTGGAACGTGGCCGATGGCACGCTACGCGCGGCGCTGAGCGGCCACACCGACCGGGTGTATGGCGTCGCGTTCGCAGCTGGCGGACAGGTGCTGGTCAGCTCAGGGCACGACGGCATGATCGGGGTGTGGAACGCCACGAGTGGTGAGTTGCTCACGCAGCTGGACGCAAAGACCGGTCCGCTGTGGTCCCTGGCGGTCAGCCGGGACGGCGCGGTCATCGCAACCGCTGGCGGCGACGGCACGATCACGTTGTCCGACGCCACTAGTGCGGCAACACTGGCCACAGTGCATGCTCATGCGCGCCGGGTTTCAGCGGTCGCCTTCAGCCCAGACGGCCGAATGCTGGCCAGCGGCGGCGACGATGGAACCATCCGGCTCTGGCAGATGTCTGCCGGCACCGGGTCCCTGACGCAGCGGCTGACTCTGCTCGGGCTGGCCGAAGGGTGGGCGGCGTTCGCCCCGGACGGCCGCTACAAGTCCAGCGGCACCACCACCGGCGAGTTCTGGCACGTGATTGGTATGTGCCGGTTCGAGCCAGGCGAACTCGACCAGTACCTGCCGGAAATCCGGAGGCTACCGGATGACGCTCCGTTCTGATCGCGCCGATGCCGTCATGATCGCGATACGCGCGCAGCCAAAGGCCGGTGACGACGGCTGCCGCCACCGGCCGGAACGGACGTGGCCTGGCGGTTATATGGTCGAGTCCGGGAATTGGAAGGACCAGATCTGGTTCGACGCGCCGCCGCAACTCCAGACCTGGACGATGGTTCCCTGCCCGCCGATGGTTCCCAGATCAGCGTCCAGGCACTTACCGCTAGCCACGTTGACAAATGTTCCGCCGAAAGGATCCCCGATCCACTGCTGGCTGGTTGAGCCAGTGCACGGCTTCAATACGACCCGGCTGCCGTTTTGGCCGGCGCCGTCGTCCAGGCATCCGGTCGGGGAGTTTCCGACGATCTCGTCGCTGCGGTTGTAAACCCACAGCTGGTAAATCGAGGTCGAGCAGTTGAACAGCAGCGCTCCGGTCGGCGTTCCGGAGTCCAGGCACCGCGGGCTGTCGCCGTTGTAGACCTGACCATGCGGCGGCAGCGTCGGGAGGCCCGGGGACGCCTGCGCTGAGCCGGTCGCGAAGGGAAGCAGAGCGAACAGCAGCGTTAGCAATGCCGCGACGCCGGCCTTCCGGCGAAAGATTCTCATCATTTCCCTACCCATTCCTTGCCTTGTTGGGGTCATGCGGACCTGGCCATACCACCTGAAGTGAGCTGCGAGCGGATCGGGTGGTCGCCCCCAACTTTTGCCGTTAGCCGATCTGAGATAACCGGGCGGCTCGAGAGCACAGAGAAATATAGGTAGCTTCTACCCATGAACCCTCGCTGAGGTTCGTGACAGGTTGCCAGTGTGGATGTGCTGCTGAGCTCCGCAGGCGTAGATGTCACGAGCGCTGACGGCGCGGTTCGGTTGCGGGCCGGCTGGTGGGCGGCGGCGCTTTTGGAGCCGGAGCCGGAGCCGGAGCACGCTCAGTTCGCCCGGCCGGGCTGGATCGCCGCCGTCGAGCGCGCGGTCGCGGTAGCCGTTCCGCCCGACGAGGTACCGTCAGCCGGCTCCTGGCAGCAGGCGTTCGCTGTTCCGCTCAGGCCGTTCGTGACCGTCGCCCGTGACCGTTTGGTGAATGGCCTAGAGGTCAGCCTGCCCACCGCTTATGCCGATCCGCGGTTGATCGGCGACGGCTTCGCCGCCGCGCTGGAGCCGCGGTTGGCCAGGATCGCGGTGCGTACCATGATCTCGGAGCTAGCAGCGGCACGGGACGGCGGCCGCCTGACGGGTTCGGACGGCCGGCAGCGTTTCAAGGAGTTCCTGCGCGGACTCTGCGCGCCGACGGGCTTGGCCGCCCTCGTCGAGGAGTACCCGGTGCTAGCCCGGCTCCTCGGCACGGCGAGCCTGCAGGCGGCGGAGGCCGACCTGGAGCTGCTGACTCGATTCGCGGCGGATCGCGCGGCCATTGTCCAGACCGTGCTCAATGGAGCGGATCCCGGACCGATCGAGGCGATCGAACCCGGACTCGGTGATCGGCACCAGCGCGGCCGCTCGGTGACGGCCATCTCGTTCGCTGACGGTAGCAATCTCATATACAAGCCACGCGACATGGCGATCTACGTCAGGTTCGAGGCGATTGTCGAGTGGCTCAACCGGCGAGTGGCCGGGAGCGACCTGCGCCTGGCTCGGGTCCTGGCCAGACCGGGCTACGGCTGGCAGGAGTTCATCGCCGGCCGTCCGCTGGGCAGGCCGGAGGACGCGGAGCGGTTTTACCGGCGGCTGGGGGTCTTGCTGGCCGTGCTGTACCCGCTACGAGCTACGGACATGCATTTCGAGAACCTCATCGCCGCCGGTGACCAGCCAGTCCTCATTGATGTCGAGACGTTGCTCCATCCCACCCTGCAGGTGACGAACGCCATCGACCCCGCCGCCTCGGCGCTGACGGGGTCGGTGTACCGGACGGCATTGCTGCCGTGCGCCGTCGCAGGCCAGGTCGGCGTCTTCGACCAGTCCGGGATGGGTGGCGACGTCGGTGATTCCTGGCCTGACCCAGTGCTTGACTGGGACCCGCCAGCGACCGACACCGCAGGTCTGATCTGGCGCACAGAAAGGTTCGCTGGCGGCGCCAACCGACCGCACTGCGATCACCAGACGATGGAGCCGGCCGACTACGAGTCAGTGGTGGTCGAAGGCTTCCGGCTCGGTTACGACGCCATTGCGACTGGCCGACCGGAGTTCACCGGGCTCGTGGAGGCGTGCGGCGACGCCGAGGTGCGTGTGGTCATCCGACCGACCCGCAACTATGCACGGATGCTCGACGAGTCCACCCGGCCAGACCTGCTGCGCGACGCGCGCGCCCGCCAGGCCGTGCTGGAAGGGGCGCTCGCGGCTCCGGTCAGATTTCCCCCGCCGGGCAATCTGGACCAGCGCGAATTCGCCGATCTCTGGACTGGCGACGTTCCGCTGGTGACCGCTCGGCCGGGCGGGCGCGATGTCTGGACATCGGCCGGGCGTCGCCTGCCAGACCTGCTCAACGAGACTCCGCTGAATTGCGCGCTCGACACGATCGCGGCGATGGGCGCGGCCGACCGGCAGGAGCAGGAATGGGTCATCTCGGCCAGCTTCGCCACGAGGCGGCCCGCCGGCGACCACCGGAACAGCGCGCCAGCGCCGGGTCCGGTGACCTTCACCGCTGCTGATACCCCGGCTGCTGATACCCCGGCCGAGCCAGCCCGGCTGCTCACCGCCGCCTGCGAACTGGCGGACGAGATCATGGCCCGCGGCCGGACCGACCGGGACGCGGCTGGCCAATTGCGAGTGAACTGGCCCGGGTTGCAGCTAGTTGACGAGGTCAGATGGCTGCTGTTGCCCATGGGTGCCTCGCTGGCGGACGGCTACCTCGGGGTAGCACTCTTTCTCGCCCAGCTCGGCGTCCTCACCGGGATCGGCCGGTATGTAGAAGAGGCACGGCGGGCCGTGCGGCCCGTACCTACGCTCCTCAACCTGCTGGCCGACCGCTCGGATCTGCTCGCCGCGATCGGCTGCGGTGGGATCGATGGCTTCGGCGGCATCAGCTACGGGCTCGCCCGGATGGCTAGCCTGCTAGACGACGCCGATATTCGGCAATGGGCGCGAACCGCGATTCAGGTCACAGCGAGGTCCGCGAGCCTGCGCCGCACGCCAGGATGGGCTGCGGGAACAGGCGGCTGTCTCGCGGCGATGATGGCGGTGCGGACCGAACTCAAGTCGGCCGACGCCGCCGCGGTCGCCAGGATGTGCGCGGATGATCTCATCGAGTTGGTCGAGCGGACGGATGGAAGGTGCGCCCTCAACGGCGACCTGGCGGCGCCGGGTTTCGCCGTCGGCCCGGCCGGGATTGGCTGGGCGCTGGCCAGGTTCGCCGCCCCCGAGCAGGACGTTCGCTGCTCGGAAGCAGCCCGTCGCGCGGTGCTCCGTGCTGGTGAACCGGTCGACTCGGCTGGCGGCGAGACCAGGTATGGCTGGTGCTCAGGCATAGCTGGCCGGCTGATCGCGCGCTTGGGCCTCCCTGATGACGCCGGCGACGACGACGGTGACGGAATCGACTGCGCCGTGTTGACGCTCGCCGACCGGCCGCTGCTGTCCGACCTCAGCCTCTGCCACGGCGAGCTTGGCATCACCGATGCCCTGGCCGTCGTGGCCGCTAGCGGCCAAAGCGCGACCGTACACGACGCGCTGCGGCACCGGGCGGAGCTTGTCTTGAATGCCGTCGAACGGCGCGCCTGGTACTGCGGCACCCCTGGCGGCGTCTCCACCCCTGGACTGGTCAACGGGCTCGCCGGCATCGGCTACGGGCTGCTCAGGCTTGGGTTCCCCGACAGGGTGCCGTCGCTACTGCTGCTAGAGCCAACCCCGTGGTAATTTCCCCTCAAAAAATCGGAGTGGCCAGTGCCTGATGACTATATCGAGCCCGACAACCAGCACGAATCTCGCAGCGGGCGTCAGTCCTGGCGTCGACCTGCGGCTACGTTCGGCCTTGGAGTGGCCGCATTGGCTGGGATGATCAGCCTGGCGGTCCCTGTCGCCAGCCCGACCGGTAAGAACACCGAGGTCACAGTTCAGGCAATAGTGGCCGCGAGCAACGATGCGCCGATCAACATGTTGGCTTTTACCGCTTGCACGAGTCCCACGACCGTCCAGTGCCCTTGTTAATGACATATGGACGCGCCTGTGAGCGGGCCGCTACTGTGAGCTAATGCGTGTCCGTGCGCCGGTCATGGTTGGCAGGGACGACGAAGTCCGCACCGCAGCGCACGCCTTAACCGCGGCCCGGGCTGGCCGCGGCAGCTCGATGTTCGCGGTCGGGGAGAGCGGCATCGGTAAGTCGCGCCTGGCTACCGTTGTGACGCAGGCTGGCCTCGCGACCAATATGACCGTGCTGCGCGGCCGGGGAAGCTCGGTCGGGCCGATCGTCCCGTTCCGGCCGCTGACCGAGGCGTTGATGTCGCTACTGCGCAGCGAAGGTTCAGCCGACCTCGACGAGCTGGGAGCGTATCGCCCAGTGCTGGCCCGGTTGATCCCCGACCTCGGCCTGCCAGCGGACGGAACGGACAGCGCGTCGCTGACCGTGGTGGCCGAAGCGGTGCTGCGGCTTTGCGGTCTGGTCAGCCGGGGTCGGGGCTGCCTGTTCGTGCTGGAAGACCTGCAGGATGCGGATGCTGAGACCCTCGCCGTGGTCGAGTATCTGACCGACAACCTGGGCCAGCAGCCCATCGTGCTGCTCGGTACGATCCGCACCGATCCGAGTCCCGCGCTGGAGCTAGCCAGGTCCGCCGCACAGCGCGGGTCCGCCACTCTCGTCGAGTTGGTCCGGCTGAGCGCGTCCGACGTGCGCCTGCTGGTCGGCTCGTGCCTCGGAGTCGGCGCAGGGGAAGTCCCCGCTGATGTGGCCGAGCAGCTATGGGCGACCAGCGCCGGTGTCCCGCTACTTGTGGAAGAGTCGCTGAACGGGATGCTGCGCTGCAAGCTGCTGGTGCTCGACACCGAGGGCTGGCGGGTAACGGAACAGTTCCCGGCTCAGGTGCCGACCACGCTGGCCCGCGCTATCGCCGGGCGTCTGGAGATCATCGGCCAGCAGGGCCGCGACCTCCTGTCGGCGGCCGCTGTGCTTGGCCCGCGCTTCCCGTTCGCGATCCTGCGGGTGGTCAGCGGCCTCGCCGACCGCGAGTTGCTCACCGCCCTGCATACCGAACAAATCTCCCAGCTAATCGTTCCCGACGAGGAACTGCCCGATTGGTACGCCTTCCAGCACCCGCTGATCGTGGAGGCGATGCTCGCCCTGCTGACCCCGTCCGAACGCACAACGCTCGCGCGGCAAGCGGCCGACGCGATCGAGGCGGTCTACCCCGGGCTGCCGGGGGAGTGGCGCCAGGCCGCAGCCGCCTTGCGCCAGCAGGCAGGCGATCGTACGCGCGCCGGGCAGTTGTACGCCGAGGCGGGCCGCCGGGCAGCCGCGCAAGGTGCGGCCAGTTCGGCGGTCACCTTGCTGGACAAAGGGCTCGAACTGCTTACGCCCGATGGCGAGATGCAAGAGCGCGCCGATACGCTCGCCGACCTGCTGACGGCGCTGGCCGAGGCCGGCCTGGTGGAGCGGGCGATCAGCCTGGCTTCCAAGCTTGGCCAGATGGCCGGTCCGCTGTCCCGGCATGCCCGGGCCCGGCTGCACACCAGGCTCGCCTGGGCCGCGGTGATCGGCGGCCGATTCAGGGACGGTCAGATACAGATCGACATCGCTCGCGACTTGCTCGGGCCAGATGCTTCGGCACAGGATTCAGCGCCCGTCGACCTCGTCGCTGCCCACCTCGTACTCGACCTGCCTGGACCAGATCAGATCGCGGCTGCCGAGGCCCTGGCGCAACGCGCGGCCGACGTGGCCGAGGCCGCAGGCCTCCCTGTCGTCGCCTGTCAAGCCTGGCAGTTGCTCGGCGGCCTCCGCCGAGCCCGCGACCTTGACGATGCCACTAACTGCCTTGAGCGGGCCTACCAGATCGCCGTCCGGCAGCACCTGCGCATGGAGGAGATCCAGGCCTTGATCAGGCTCGGCAGCGACGACCTCCTGCGCCACCACAGCCTGGAACGACTGCGGCAAGCCACAGTAGAAGCTTCGCGCGCCGGTGCGGTCACCGCTCGCTACATGGCTGAGGAAAGCATCGCGTTCGGCGCGGTGTTGCAAGGCGACTTCGCCGTTGCGGAGACGATTCTTGACCAAGTACTCGAGTCGACCATGCGCCTCCGGCTGCTGGACATGACTCAGTACACCCTGCTGGTGAAGGCCATACTTGGCGCCCACCAGGGCCGACGGCGTGAGATGAACGTAGCGCTGGCCGAGCTCCGCCGATGGGACGGCGACAACTCGCTCAACACTCCGCGCGCTTACGGCCTGGCCCGGGCCTGGTGCTCGCTGCTCGAAGAGAACCGTGCCCGGGCGCTTCGCGAGCTAGCGACCGCGCTCGCCGCCGAGGAGCAGAATCCCACCTTCCTCCAGCTATCTGGACGATACGGCTTGCACCTGCTGCTCGGGGTACTTGACGGGACCGCCGGCCGACCGGAGTATCGCGCGATCACCGCCGCACCGCTCAGCAAGCTGCGCTGGGATCGGCAGTTCTGCCTGCTCGCCGACGGCGTGCTGGCTGGTCGCGAAGGTCAGGCAGCGAAGGCAGCTGAGGCAGTCGCCGAGGCGACGCGCGTCGGCGCGCCCTACCCAACCGGACGGCACCTGGGTCTCCGGCTCGTCAGCGAGGCCGCTATCGCCGATGGCTGGGGCACTCCGATCGAATGGCTGCGAACCGCTGAGGACTACTTTTACCGATGCCAGGTACCCGCGGTCACAAGCGCCTGCCGGGCACTGCTGCGCCGCGCGGGCGCCCCGGTCTATCAGCACCGCCAGGGCACCCAGCACCTCCCGGCGGCATTGCGCGCCACGGGGGTGACCGTCCGCGAACACGAGATCTTGCAGTTGCTGAGAGAAAGGCTCAGCAACCGTGAGATCGCCACGCGGCTGCACCTATCGCCGCGCACAGTCGAAAAGCACGTAGCCAGCCTCATCATCAAGACCGGTCAGGCAAACAGAATCACCCTGGGCGAGTACGGATCAGCCATACTCGACTAGATGTCGAGCCAAGCGCGGCCGTCGGAATAGATCAGCACGGAATTCCCTGGACCAAGCTGCCGTTCGGCCTGGCCAGCGATTGTCTGCTGGCCCTGCGGCCGGAGGGTGACATTGTTGCTGGCGTTGCCGTCTTCTCTCTTGATCGTCATCCGCTGCCACGAAGCCGAATCCGCGCTGGGCAGGGCCAAATCAACGCTTGCCGAGCCGGCATTGACCAGGACGTAGTCGTAGACCTGGTCGAGCGAGGTAGTCCCGGCCGCCGCGACGTGCTTCACGCCGGTGGGCTTGGGCTGCGGCGATACCGCGGTCGCGACGGCCGTTCGGGCGCGCACGTCAGCAGCGATGATGACGGCGACTGTGATGAGCGCAGCCGCGACGATCACGCCGACGCTTATGTACGCGGCAACGACGACCGGCGCGCGGTCGGTCTTCTTGTTGACATTGAAGATGAGCAGCGCGGCGCCGCCCGCCGCGCTGATCAGCGTGGTTACCCCGCCGACGCGGGTGACATTGAGCGTGTTGGAAGAGATCGGCTGCAGCTTAGCGACATCGCTGGAGTCGGGCGCTGCCTGTGCTTTCGCGGAGCCCTTGTTGAGAACCCCGAGGACTTCGAAGATGGTCCCTATCCAGCCGGCCAGGCTTTTGGGAACACCGCCCTTCGATGTCAGTCGCTTGCTGATCTGGCCGCCGTATGCCATAGTCCAGTCCTTCCTGAATTAGCGGAGCGCCTGGCGCATCGCGGGCAGCGGCGGAGCCAGCCGCAGCAGTAAACCTAGCGCAATATGCCCGGTCGCATATCCAGGAAAGGCTGGCACTTAATCCTCGGCGATCCCTACCCTCCGATCGACATATTCTCGAGCGGGAGGTAGGTGCGGGCTGCCCAGGAGACGGGGTCGCGGGCGAAGTCACGCTGGATGGCCCGGTCGTTGAGCGCGTTGTCCAGCGCGGCCATGATCATCGACTGGTCGAGTACCAGGTAGCGGTGACCAATCGCCCCGGTGGTGGGATCGACTGAGTCGAAGAACCCGTCCGTTCCGTACACGCCCGGGTACAGGCGGCGCAACGTGGCGATATTCGCGTAGGCCTGCGCAGGCGCGACGTCCAGTGCCAGGAAGGACGCGTGCGGGGTCACGACGTCCTCGGTCGCGCAGCCGTGACACTGCGACAAGCCCAAGTTGGGATGGCTTGCGCTGGCGCCCGTGCCGAAGTAGGGGAAGGCGAGGCCTTCGACGCCGAAGCCGCCGTAGTTCCCGGTGTCGTCGGCGGTGCTGGATGGCGACATTCCCCAGACCGGGTAACCGAGCTGTTCGGTGGCGTACTTGATCTGCACCTGTGCGGTGCGAGCGTCGGCGAGCCCGAAACTGCGCGGGCCCCAGCTCGACTCGGGCACGACCTCATTCGGCATGAGACCTTCGAACATGCCGCCGGCGTACGTCGGGATGAAGGTGAGATCCGAGCCGGGGTAGGTGTAGTGACCTTCCCAGACGGTGAACTGCTGGCCGGACTGCGGGTCGGTATAGGCCTGCCAGTGCCCTGCCATGGGCCACTGCCCTTGCCAGGAGAAATCGGGATCGATGGACTGGCAGTCAGCGAACGGGGCGGGGGGCGGCAGCTCCCGCCAGCTGCGCCACCAGACGTTGCCTGGCATCTGGTGCAGTCCCATGCCGATGTACGCGGAGATCCTCGGGTCGCTGTAGAACGCGCCGTTGTGGTAATAGTGCGTCCAGTTGCTGCCCTGATCGGGCGGCAATCCGACGTAGTACCCGCCAAACATCTGGCCGGTCGGCTGGTTGCCGGGAATCGCCGGGTTGGTGTTGCAGTGCGTCTGCGCCCGGCTGTCGTAGAAGATTCCGAAGTTCATCGGTGCGATCAGGCTGTCGGCCAGATGCCGCAGTTCCGGCATCGCCTGCCGCACCACGATCAGACCGGAGGCGTACCAGCCGTTATCTACGTTCGAGATGAAGAAGCAGTTGTCGAAGACGGCGGCAGTCTCAGTCGAGCAGTCAATGTCGCCGGGGTTCCTGATCACGTCGCCGTTCGTGGTGTCGTACCACTGGTAGAGAAATCCGTCGAAACGCTTCAGCTTGGCGACCTCCGTCAGGGTGGCCCGGACGTCGGCTCGTGCCTGTGGTCGGCTGACAAGGCCGAGGTCACGCGCGGCCACGACGGCCCACAGGTACACGCCGATGTTCGCCGCTGAGGTGTACCGGCCGTAGTTGGTCGGGGTTGCCGATCCGCCGGCGAACGTCAGGTTATCCATGGGCAGGTGCGTCACCGGGTCGACATCGGCGCCGTAGAACTTCCAGGTGTCACGGGCGATCGCGAGCAGCCCAGCGCGTTGCGCGCCAGTGAGCCCGAGGTAGGGCGCGACCGGAAGGTGCGCTTGCCCGGTGCTGAAACCACCGCCTCGAGCGACCGCGCCGAGTGTGGCGGCGCCCGCTTGCTGCGCTGGCACCAGTAACGCGATGCTGGCGGCAGCGACCGCGCCCAGGCACGTCAAGGGCCTTGACGTGAGTAATTTGATCATGACTTATCCTCCACTACGGGAACTCCGAATCGCTTCCCACGTACCGCCGGGATATTCGCGCCGGAGCCGAGCGACCTGGCCTAACCAACCCAAATCTGCGGGTAGCGGATGAACAGCCATCACCGGGACTGCCAGGGCTTGATGATGTCGGCGGCCAGGATCCGGCGGTCCGCGGAGGCGGACCCCGACCTCGTTCTGACCCCAGCCAGCCCGGCCTCGGCCCCGGCAGCAGCATTGGCCCCGCGCTGCTGCTCGGGCGGCCGCCCGCGACAGCTAGGGGCCCGCACAGCGGCCGCCCCTTCAAGCCCGGCTGCAGCTAGGGGCCCACGACGTCGCTATGACGGCAGCGCGGGGCCCGCGCTGCGGGCGGGCAGCGCGGTCAGCGGCAGCACGGGGCCCGCGCCGCGGGCAGGCAGGGCGGCGTCCTGCAGTAACGGGGCGACGCCGCAGTGCTGGCTGGGAGCCGACCGGCCTGCGAAGAACTTACGGCCCGGACCACTTAGCTAGGACCGTAGATGTCTGCGGGTGTCACTAGACACAGCTCAGGATCGGCAGCGGAGTACGCCATCAGCCGCTGGCTGAAGCCGCTGCGCGAGAACAGATACCGGCGAACCGGCACTGTGAATCCCTCGATGTGCGCGGCGATCCTGTCGAGCAGGTTCATCTCGTCGAAGTCGACTGCCTTCGACGTCCACTTGCACATGCCCAGGACTAGCGGTGTTCTATTACCGTCCACCCCGACTACGTCGACTTCGCGTTCTTCGCTTCGGGGACCAGCGCCGACAGGCACTTGTCCCCACCAGCGGCCGACCGCCACGACAGCGTCTTCCCGCTGGAGTACGTATTGCTGACAGATCTGTTCCCACGAGCGTGAAGCGTGGTGATCCAGGTCAGGGAGGACGTAGTCGGTGAGGTATGCCCTCGCCAGAGCCGTGGTCCTGAGCCGGGACCTGGCCGACTCCACGAACCTGTAATGGAACCGCAGGAATTGGTCAGTGATCTCATAAGCCGTCTTTTTGGCGCGCTGCGATGCCGTGACTGGCCGGAGCACGGCGGCCAGGCCGAGCCGCTCAAGAGTCGTAAGAATCTTGGTGACATGCGCGGGAGCTAGCTCAGTGCGCTGCACGATCTCGTTATTCCGACTGAGGCCGTGGGCGATCGACCGCAGAACGGCGATGTAGTTCGCCGGATCGGCAATCGACTGGCGCAGCATGAGTTCAGCCTCGTCATGAAGCAGGCCGGTCCGTTCGAAGATCTCGGTAAGAAGATGTTCCGCGAGCGGACGATCGTCACTGAATCGCTCCAGGTAATACGGGATGCCTCCGCACACCGAGTAGGCCCGCACCTTGTCGTCGCAGGAGTAGCCGGGATGGAATTGGACCGAGTCCCACGCGGTAAACGGCTCAAGTTTGAGCTGGCCGGTGCGGCGGCCGTACAAGGAGCCAGCCAGCACCTTATCTTCGAAGAACGATATCCCGCTGCCCGCCAGCACAAGCACGACGGGCAAGTCACGGCCGGTCCGGCGCCACCACCGGCTCAGTGTCGTCTCCAGATCGGGCGACTGGGCAGCCAGCAGCTGGAACTCGTCGAGTACGACAAGCGTGCGCTTGTCTCCCACATACCGGGCGATGGCCACGAGCGCCGCCTCCCAGCTTGTCAGCGGCTGAGCCTGGAGCAACTCGTCCTCGGATACCCGCGCCAGCTCGTCAGTAAGATCACGAAGCTGCTGGGCTGGCACCGTGTCCGTCGCCTCGAAATAGAACGACCGGACCTCCGACGCCAGCTGAGTCAGCAGTTCAGTTTTGCCTACCCGACGGCGCCCGTAGACCACGAGAAACTCCGCCCGGCTACCTCCCAGGCGTTGGCGCAGCAGAGTTACCTCGTCCACGCGGTTAAGAAACTCCACAAGATGATCCTATCAAGGATTATCTTCCATCGGATCTTGCCGCTGTGGTCTCGAGATCATGCACAGCGTCAACCCGGATGGAGACACCAGTCGTTTCGGCTGCTTCCGCTAGCGATGTCTGGGCGGTCGGATCTTACGAGAGTCAAGACGGCAACAGCCTGACGCTGATTCAGCGCTGGAACGGCAGGAAGTGGCAGACTTGTGCGCGCCCCATTCCCCCGTGGTGCGATCCAAGACCCCCTAGTCTCCGTCGCGGCGGTCTCGGCGAAGTCCGCCTGGGCAGTCGGAGTCACTGAAGGCGTAACTCATCGGACACCGCTGATCATGCACTGGAACGGTGCTCGGTGGGCGATTGTGACGCTGTCGCTGCGCTAGCTCAGGCGTTCGGCTGGAGCCATTTCCACCGGCCGTAGGAGGCACTCTCGACGCGGCCGGCCGCGGCTTCCTCGGCTAGCCAGCGGTGGATTGTCTGCTGGGCGACCTCGTGGCCGTCGGCTGCGAGTCGCTCAGCGACGCCGCGCACCGTGACACCCCTGACCCCGGCGGCCATGAGAATGGCGATGGTGCGCGGGCGGGCCGGATGGCTGGCGTCACCATCGCCCATCGACCCTGACCCCGCGGGTAGTTCCCGTATCGGGGGAGCGGTGATCGCCCGCGGGCTGTGGAGTTCAAGGCCGTGGACTCCGCGACCGAGCGTGGCGTGATAGCGAGACCAGCGAGTGCGGTAGTCAGCCCCGAGCGCCTCAGACACCAGTGGGTCAGGCTCGGGTCTCAGCCATCCGAACCGCTCGGCGATCTGGCCGATTATCTCGTGCTCGATGCGGTAGAACTTGACCGGCAGCACCCGGCCGTACCGGCCTTGCTGGACGATCCCGCTCCCTGGATGGCGCAGCCGGGCCAGGTCCATGGCGATCCGCACGTCGTCGGGGATGATCAGCCGGGCGTCAGCCTCGGACGCCACCCCTAACCCGATCCGCAGCGCGCACTGGGACTTCAGGTCGGCCGAACCAGTCATCGTGACTGAACCCCGCTGAGTCGCCGCGACCAGGTCGATGGCCTCAGAACGGCCGGTCATGACCAGCCGGGTAGCCAGGCCCGCCAGCGTGGCGTTGCTGACCTCGCCGTCGGATGGCCGGGGGCCGCCAGTACCGAAACCGAGCAGGACAGCCACCTCGTCGCAGAGCAGCAGGACCGCCGGCTCCCTGGTCGACGGGATGATCTTTTCGCCGCCACTGCACGACATCGCCCGAGCCTGCACCGCGCGCAACAACGCTCGCAGCATCTTCTCCGCTTCCTCGCGGTCGGTCGCCAGCCAGTCGATCACGGGCCACGGCGTTCGATGGGCCAGCCACGGCTGGATCCACGGTGCGGCCATCCGGCCGCCCTTCAGATCGATCGCGAAGATCAGCACGTCCGGGCAGCGGGCTAGCTGGGCGAGCAGGACATTCAGCAGGTTCGACTTGCCTGAGCCACGTAAGCCGACGATTAGCGTGGCCACTTCGCGCAAGGTGATCGCGCAAATCCGGCCGTCCTGGTAGAGCCCGACGGGGATCGGCGAGTTGATGCTCAGCGGTTCGTGGCCGACCGGCAGCGGCAACACGTTGGCCAGCACGTCGCGTTCGGCGATGTGCAGGAGCACCTCGTGCGCTTGGCCTCCGCGCTCGAACCTAAGCGAGCCGTGCCGCAGTCGGGCGGCGACCTCAAGCCGCTCGGTCGTCGCTGTGAGCCGCTGGTAGGTGACACGCCCTGAACTGGGCAGGCGCAGATGCACGATCGGCCCGGCTGGAGTGTCTTCCTGTCCGGCGAAGGTAACGTCCTGGTGCCCGACCCTGGCAAGCAAGTCCGGCCACTTGCGAAGTCGCTGCGCGGCCGCTGCCGCCTCGCTGGCCGCTCTGGCCCGCACCGCCGCGAGGGCCTGGCGTCGCATGATCGCTGGGTAGACGCTGGTCAGCACGGCCGAAGGCGCCACCAGCGCGACGATGCTGGCCGCTTTCCACACGGGGATCAACGCAGTGCTGGCCAGCCATCCGGCCGCCACGATGCCGCAGCCACACAAGTACGCGGCGACCGGCCTGGCTTTAGTGGTCAGCAGAGCAGCCAGGAAAGGCAGAAAGCACAGCACCACACCCGCCGCGATCACCGCTAGCACAGGCCTTCCGGCGAGATCGGCGAGCGCCCCCACGCCGAACACCGCCAACGTGACAAGCGGACCAAGGACAACCGCCTGCCGCAGCGCCGACCAATCGCGAAGGAACCGGCGGGCAGTCACTGTCGGCATGTGTTCATCGATTACCTGTAACATCCCAAAGCTCCTCGTTCGGCCGCGGGTTCTCGATCCGCTCCATCTCGGCGGCGTGCGCGGTTCGGTGGATCACGTGTGCTTCGGCCGCGAACTCGCCCATCCCGGCGACCGTCGCCGCGATCTCGTTCAGGTGCTCGGGTACCGATGGGTGTACGGGGAACTCTGAGGCGAGCCGCTCGGCGACACCGGCGACAGAGGCCGCGAGCGCCTCGAAGAGTTGCGGAAGGCCGGCCAGAAAGGCGTCAAGATCAAGCGCGCTCTCCGGTGCCCACCCGCCTATGTGCTCGCTGACGGCTTCCATCGCAGCGTCAATTTGCCCGCTCATTGAAGAACTCTCCCGCCGATCCTGGCCGCCACCCGGCCGGCCGTTATTTCCCACCCTTCCCTTGTCCTTCCTCGACACATCCCACGTCAAGGCCCCTATAGTAAAATCTTCAGCACCGCTCCTCGCCGCGGCTCCTCGCAATTGTCTGAATGCGTTTCGTGCAATTTTTCCTGCAAGGCTGCCAATCGGGGCCGGCGGACGGCGAGTTTCCGCGATCATGGAAGCGATCTGGTCACCCCAAAGGAGTGAGCATTTGCCGGATGAGCGCGAGGTCTACCTGCCGGGCAATGTCGGGGGAGCGGTGCGTATCGGCGATACGGTGCGGCGGCCGACCGGGGAGTGGACGCCAGCCGTGCACGCGTTGCTCGGCTACCTGGCCGGACGCGTGTCGAACGTTCCCAAGGTCTTCGGCTATGACGCGCGCGGACGCGAGGTGCTGTCCTACCTTCCTGGGCGCGTTGTCGACATCGACAGTGAGGTGCTGAGCGTCGGACAGATCACCTCGGTGGTCCGGTGGACGCGGACATTCCACGACGCGGTGGCCGACTTCTCCCACCCGGGCCCGTGGCGGTATCCGAGGGTCGCTCAGCCAACTTTGATCGGGCACAACGACATCGCGCCGTACAACGTGTGCTTTGACGGCGACGAGGTGACCGGCGTCTTCGATTGGGACCTCGCCGGTCCCACCACGCCACTGCTCGAACTGGCTTTTATTGCCTGGAACTGCGTGCCGCTGTGGCGCGACATCGGTCCATCGGCTGCCGCCGGGAGGCTGCGGATCATCGCGGCGACCTACGGCGGCCTCGACGCCCAGCAGATCCTGCACGCGGTCCCGCGACGGATCCAGGCGATGCTCGACTGGATTCCGGCAGCCGCCGCGGCGGGTGATCAGGGAATGGCGCACATCATGACGACCGGCGAGCCCGGCCGGTCCGCCGAAGCGCTGGCGGACCTGATCAGCCGGATCCCTGTCATCGACCGCGAAGCCAGTCGGTGCGGGTGAGGCCGAAGATCCACACGTCGCGGAACGCTCCCCGATGCCAGGCCCGTTCGCGCAGTTCACCTTCCTGGGTGAATCCGATCCTGAGCAGCAGGGTGGCCGAGGCCGTGTTACCGGTCATGACGGTGGCTTCCACCCGGTTCAGCTCCATCTGCTCGAACCCGAAGCGCAGCACCTCTGCGACCGCCTCGGACATCAACCCCTGCCGCCAGTACGCGGCGGCGAGGTCGTAGCCGATGATGGCGAACCGGTTCTCATGATTCCACCGGGTATATCCGCAGGTTCCGATGATGCGGTCCGCGCCGTGCGGAACCAGACCCCAGCGAAGCGCTTCGCGCTGCCGGAACTGGCTCGCGGTCCTGGCGGCCAGATCTTCGGCCTGCGCAATGTTCGTGAAGGTGTCCCAGGCGTAGTGCTCGGTGACTTGATCGTCGCTGAAGATGTCAAACAACCCTGGCCCGTCGGTCTCGGTGATCTGGCGCAGGATGAGCCGCGAGGTGCGCAAGGCCGCGGCCTGGTCAAAGACGCCCATCGAACCACTCGACGGCAGCACCCACCACTCCTATCCCTGACGAGCATCCGGCTTGCCCGTCAGCCGAGGTAGTCGCGCAACTGTTCGACGAACGCCGCGATTTCGGAAAGGCCGCCCCGAGGCGCCTGCGGCCACTCGCTCGTACGCGGCCACCAGTATTCGCGCGGCGCTCCCGGGTACCTCGCGATGAGGTGGACGTGCAGATGCGGGACCGCATCGCCGAACACAGCGGCGTAGACGTGCTCGGCCCTGGCCACGTCGCGAAGTGCCTGGCTGGCCCGAGCACACCACAAGCCAACGCGCTGAGCCTCGGCATCGGTCAAGTCCGCCAGACCGGGTGCGTGCCGAAGTGGCTCGACGAACAGGTGGCCCAGGTAGACCGGGCGGCCGTCGGCCCCCGGCGCTGCGGGGGTCAGGTGGGAGACCAGGACGAGGTCATCCTCGGCCACAGCTCCGCCCGGTACCAATGGCCCCCGGTCGCGCTGCTTGCGACACACGAAGCACTCCAACCCGGCATTCTGCGCACCCATGCCGCCCATTTTCGCAGTCGCCGTTTCAGCAACAGCAGCACTTAAGCGAATGGCCCGGACAGCTCTCCGGATCATGAAAATCTTGGGTGTTGACGTACTTCGGATCGCGTCAATTGACTGACTCTCGCGCCACAGGGTTGTACTCTCCGTATGTGCGAAACGACTGATTGTACGCGATCATCGTGATCACGCTGTTTGTCGGCGTGCTATTTGATTGTCTTGGGACTGGAGCCAGCCCCGATCTGGCTCAGCGCTGGTAGTACTCGGTGTCGGTGACGTGCTCGCCCCAGTTGACCTCCGGGCGTTCGTCTCCTGGTGGAACCGCCTCGGTGATCGACAAGTGCGTCATGAAGTGGTTGGCGGTAGCACCGTGCCAGTGCCACTCGTCGGCCGGCGCGTAGACGACGTCGCCAGGACGAATCTCGACGACCTCGCCTCCGCGAGCCTGGACAAGCCCTCGTCCTTCCGTGGCATACAGGCTCTGCGCGACGGCGTGAGAATGCCAGGCAGTGCGGGCGGTCGGCGTGAAGTGCACCGCGCTCACCCGGACGCGCGAAGGTTCCTCCCCCCTCACGATGGCATCGATCCATACGTTCCCGGTAAACCACTCGACTGGCCCTTGGGCGGTCGACTGCTTGTCTTGAATTTCAATAAATATCTCTTTATTCCCTTTGTTAACCGCGATATCCGGAGAGTGCCTGGTACGGCGTTGCCGTGATGGCGCCGAACCACTGTTCGGCGCCATCACCGAGGTGTCCTTCCCGCGAGCCGGCCGCGGCCACATCCACTTATCACCACTTTGTGTCGCACTAGCGACCGGAAATAGGATGATTTACCCGTTTAGCGGTGTCGCAAACTGATGATAAGTGGCCGCCCTAACCCGCAGTAAGTGCTCGCATCATGGTGCCGGGCGTCGCCTGGGCCGCCGCCGGCCTGCTCGTAGTCGTCCGTCGATTCCGTTGGATCCCGCGGTCCAGGTAGCCGGGTTCAGGATCGCGCGACACCGTCCGATCGCTACCTGATAAGGAGATGTCATGAGCAGCAGTACTAACAGGGCCACCGTGCAGACCAGGCCGAGCAAGTGCGCACACCACGGCACCGTCGACGGCACCAGGAGGAGTCCAAGGATCCTGTTCCCGTTCATCATCACCGGAGTCCTGCGTCTGATCGCGATGACGCGCCCGTTCCTCTGCCCCTACTGCAACGCCGCCACCACCAAGGCGTGAGCACGACCTGCAGGGTGCCGGCAGTAGAATCCTCAACGGAGCGGGAACCAGGGAATGGCCGCTGCTCAAACCTCTGGGAGGCAGGCCGGTGCACCCGGTCATCGACAGCACCAAAGCGCATGCCGCCCGGGTATACGACTACTACCTGGGCGGCAAGGACCATTACGCGGTCGACCGGGAAACCGGCGACAAGGCCATGCACAGCTGGCGCGCGGTGCGCACAGCGGTCCGCGAGAACCGCGCCTTCCTCGGTCGCGCCGTCCGGTACCTGGTCAAGGACGCAGGCATCCGCCAGTTCCTCGACATCGGCACCGGCCTGCCAAGCGCGGACAACGTGCACGAGGTCGCGCAGTCGATCGCTCCTGAATCACGCGTGGTGTATGTGGACAACGACCCGATCGTGCTAGCCCACGCCAGAGCGCTACTGACCAGTACCCCGCAGGGCCGCACTGCCTACATTGACGCGGACCTGCGCGATCCCGGGAAGATCCTGGGCAGCCGGACGGTGCGGCAGACGCTTGACCTGCGACGCCCAGTCGGCCTGATGCTGGTGGCGATCCTGCACTTCCTGGTTGACGCCGACGACCCGGCCCGGGTCGTGGCCAGCCTGCTGGACGCGCTGCCCAGCGGCAGCTACCTGGTCGCCTCGCACGTGACGCCTGAGCACGACCCCGCCGGGGTTGGCGGGCTCGTGCGCACGTACCTGCAAAGCGGCATCCCGGCGCAGGTCAGGCCGGCCGAGGAATTCACCAAGCTGGCTTTCACCGGGCTTGAGATGATTGACCCGGGCGTCGTGCTCGTGTCGGATTGGCGGTCGCGCGCACGCAAAAGGCCGCTCCCAGAAGAAGTGAACTGGTACGGCGGGATAGGTCGCAAGCCCTAGCGAGTTCGCCAACGACAACTGGGCGCCCACGCTGCTGCCATAGCGACAGCAAGGGTCCCACGCTGCGGTTGCTGGGTGTGGTTGCTGGGTGTGGTTGCTGTGCGGGCACGTAATCTTGGGGGTGATGACAGAACGCAAGCCAGTCGGCATGAGCTTTACGTCGTGGATTGATCAGCAGGTCAGCGATGCGGCTGAGCGGGGTGCGTTCGACGACTTGCCTGGGGCGGGCAAGCCGCTGCCGAAGTCCGAGGACTTCGATGGTCAGGCCTGGGTGGCGGACTATGTGCGCCGCGAGGGTGGCTCAGTCGAGGATTGCCTGCCGACCCCCCTGCGGTTGCGCAAGGAAACCGAGCGGCTTGTCGAGTCGGTTCGGAGCCTGCGGTCAGAGCAGCAGGTGCGCGACGTGGTCGCCGAACTCAACGACCAGATCATGCAGTGGCGGCGGCTGCCTCTGGGGCCGCCGGTCTTCGTGCCGCTGGTGGACGCCGAGGTAATCGTCGCAGGCTGGCGGGACGCGCGACCCGCGGCGCCGGTCGAGGCACCGGTCAGTCCAGCGCCAGAGCCAGGCGGACGCGGGCGGTCACGCTGGCGTCCGCGACGGCGCGAGACAGCTGGATGACTGCCGTAGCCGGCGCGCGCTAGCGGTACAGCTCTTCGACCCGCCTGATCTTGGTGACCGTCCGGTTGACCGGTACGCCGTGCTGCTCGAAAACAGGAAGGATCTGACTGGTCCGGTCCGACAGGAACGCGATCGCCGTGGACTCGTCGCGCAGCCTGAGCCAGACCGCGATCCGGCTCTGCGGCAGGGCCACAAGGTCAGCGATCGCCAGTTCGTCGTATCTGGCTTCCCAGGTCGGCACGATCCACCGGCTGATCGGAATGCCGCGGAGTCGGACGCCCCAGTCGAAAAACTCAAGCCGGGCCAGCGTCCCGCTGGTGATCAGATGGCGACACATCACGCCGCCCCAGAAGAACTGCTCAAACTCGCCAGCGGGCACATCGATCGTCCGCTTGTTGGCAGCCACGAGTCTGACCCACATGAAAATGCCCGACGCGCACAGCGCGAGGAGCAGCACGACTAGGACGAGTGCGAGCGTCATGCGGTGCTCCTTGGTGGAAGAGTCGCTATTGCGGGCCTGCGTCTGAAAGTACATCCTCAGGAAGCGGACCGACAGGTACGCGCCGACGCCGGACAGCGGGCTGGACAGCCTTCGCGTCGCTGTACATGCTCAAACCGCAGACTAGTGCCTGCGTTCGGGGAATCTTCGCGCTGGGGGATGGCGCTCGGCGTCGGTCACACGGTGGTTCAGCTGGCAGCTGCCCGTACATTGGTAGAGGCACTTGCCGCGGGTCCAAGGAGGTGCCGCCCAGTGGATCTGACGTGGCGCGACGCGGTGTCGACGCTCGCCGAGACCGTGATCCTGATCATCTACGCGGCCTACCTCACCGGAAGTCTCTGGCTGATCTCCAGCACGTGGTCGACCGCCGCCGTCACCCTAGTCGTCGGCCTTGGCGGCCGCGTGGTCGGAGCGGGCGGGCACAAGGCGCCGTCGCGGGAGCTATTTCACCGGGTGCTCAGGGTGGTGGCGGCCGTGTTCGGCGTCATCGCGCTGCTCGCTGGGCTCAGTGCGGTTCTCGTAAGCAGCGCCTACTCGCTGCAGATCTTCATCATGAGCTCGATCATCGTCTGGGCCTCCATGGTGCTAAGCCACATCTGACCGGGGCCGTCCGCTCACCTACGCTGTCCCTCATGGAGCCAATACTTGACGGGACAGTAGCGTTGGTGACCGGAGCCTCAAGCGGCATCGGCGCGGCCGCGGGCACGGCGCTCGCGGCCCAGGGAGCGGCGGTGGCGCTCGTAGCCCGACGCGCCGACCGGCTGGACTTGGTCGCTGCCGAAATACGCGACCAAGGGGGGATCGCGCTGGTCATCGAGGCCGACATCACCGATGAGCAGCAGGCGACGGACGCTGTGCAGCGCACGGTTGCTGAGCTGGGCCGCTTGGACACGCTCGTCAATAACGCGGGCGTGATGCTCCTCGGCCCCGCTACCAGTGCGCCGCTGCCGGAGTGGCAGCAGATGGTCCAGATCAACGTGCTCGGGCTGCTGTACTGCGCGCACGTTGCGATCCCGCACCTGGTCAGGGCCGCGCAGGACGGATCCCGCCAGGTCGCCGACATGGTCAACATAAGCTCGGTGGCCGGCCGGGTAGCCAGGAACGGCAGCGGCGTCTACAACCTCACCAAGCACGGCGTCGGCGCGTTCAGCGAGTCGCTGCGCCAGGAGCTAGCCAGCCGCCACGTGCGCGTCTCGCTGGTCGAGCCCGGTGCCACATCCACCGAACTGATCACGCACAACCGGCCGGAGATCGTTGAGAATCTGCGTGGCCAGCTTGGCCAGCAGCGGATGAACGCCGAGGACATCGCGGACGCGATCAGCTACATCGTGACCCGCCCCGCCCACGTCGCGGTTAACGAGATGCTGATCCGGCCGACTGAGCAGGAGCGGTAAGCACGGCGGATAGGCGGCTGGTCAGATGCCGGTGAGCGTGGCCTGGGCCGGATGCTCGACCGTGAACCGGTGCTTGATCGTGGCCTGCTGACCGCTGTCGAGCCGCACGTCCCAGGTCAGCTCGCCCAGGTCGGTCTGCTCGGCCGGGCTCGGGCTGGTCTCGCGCAATCTGACCTTGATCTCGCCGTCGGAGGACAGCGGGATGTGGTCGTGCACGCTGACTTTGGCCTTGCCTGGGCGGTGGTTCTCCACGGTGATCTCATAACCGATGTCGATCGTGCGGGTGCCGCCGATGACCGCCTTGCTGGTCCTCCGGCGGCGCAACTCGCGCTGGACCCTGATCTGGTCGTCCACGCCCAGCTGCAGTTCGAACTCCTCGCCGGCCGCCACGGTCTCAAGTTCGGTTTCGCCGACGAACTGCCCATCGTGGAACACTCGCGCCGGCCCGGGTAGCAGTAGCAGCTTGGAGCCGTTGGTAACGGTCGCCCGCAGGTACGCCTCCGGGGCGAGAACCGGGATCGCGAGGTGGTCGAACACGGCGTCGAGGTCGAACCTGGCGATCGTGGTCTTGTGCGGGTTGCCGTCGGACGGCACGGCCAGCGGCCGGGGTATCCGGTACACCAGGCCAGCACCGGAGTCGCCCACCTCGGCGGTCAGCGGCTGGGCCTCTTCCAGCGGCTCACCCATCCCGGCCGGCGCGGGCGGAGGCCCGCCGGGAGCAGCGGTAGCCTGTGCTGCCGCCCTGAGTACCTGCGGCGCGTACACCGGCGGGTGCGGCGTGACCCTGTATCTGCCCACGTACCACGGCCGCAGCTCAGGCAGCGTCTGATGCAGCCCGCGCCTGGTCGTGGAGACCGACAGGTCGATGGACGGCCAGTCCTCACCGGTCCGCTGGGTGATCTCAGCCAGGTAGCTGACCGTTAGCCGCTCGCCGGTCAGCCCAAGATCGTACAGCGGCCGCCAGGAGACGTTGGTTGTGTGATACGACACCTCCATTTCCGCCTGTGTCGTCGCCGTAACCTCGATCGTCGCGAGAACCTCGATGAACTGCTCGGGTGCCTGCTTTTCCGCGGCGGCGAGCCGGTGCTCGGCTGCCTGCAACTCCCGGTGCGCGGCGCGTCGCTTGGCGCTGATCTCCCGCCGGCGCTGCAGCGCGCTCGCCGTCGTCGCCGACAGGTGCGCTGCCATCTGGTCAAGCTCGTCGTGCCCGGCCCGGTGCCAGCTCACCGCCCGCGCCATCGCGGTGGCGGCGGCCGCCGCTAGGTGCCCGGCGAAGTCCAGAGCCGCTTGCTCGGCCGCATCCGCGTCATCAAGTGCCTGTACCTCGTCGCGACGGGCCTCGGCCTCCGAGCGCAACCTGACCGCTTCATCCCGCAATGGATCGGCAGCGTAGCGGCGGCGTACCTCGATGTCGATCAGCGCGACGCGCTGACCGCGTATCGCGACGCGGACTGAGGCTGGATCGGCCGACGCCGGCAACCCCCCGACGAGTACCTGGTGCTCACCGACGTCGGCGGTGAGCGTGCCGGTGCGCACGACCCTGGCGCCATCGCGGAACACAGTCACCGCCGTGATCGGCGCCGTTATGCCCTGAGCCTGAGTCACGTCTTCGCCTCCCTGTTGTCTGCTGGCAAGTATCTGGTGGAGCTAGACTGACGCCAAGCGTGGCGGGATCACCCAAGTGTCGGTTCGTAGCAGGTCAGTTGTACCGCGTAACGCGCAACAGGTCAGCTGTCACAATTCGTCAGTAAGCGGTAACACCATTGAGAAGGGCCACCACACGCCCTGGCTCGGGTCGGCCACGCCCCAGAAAGGCACGCGCGCTCGCGATCATGATCGCGGTCGCGGCCATCGTGCTGGTCGCCGACGTAGTGTCCAAGACCCTGGTGCTCGAGAAGCTGCCGGGCCGTCCCCCCGTTCAGCTGATCGACGGCCTGATCACGCTCAAGCTCACATTCAACGCTGGTGCCGCCTTCGGGGTCGGCCCCTCGTACACGGTCGTGATCGCGCTGATCGCGGCGGGCGTCGTCTTTTTCATAATCCGAACCGCTCGGCGGCTGCGCAGCATCGCCTGGTCGGTCGCGCTCGGCCTGCTGCTCGGCGGGGCGGTGGGGAACCTGAGCGATCGGCTGTTCCGCGCGCCGGGGCTGTTGCGCGGCCGCGTGGTCGACTGGATCAACCTGCCGCACTTCCCCTGGACGTTCAACATCGCCGATGCGTCGATCGTATGCGCGGCGGCACTGATCGTGCTGCTTGCCTTCACCGGCAAGCATCTCGACGGCCCGCCGGCCAATGTGCGGTAGTGTCCGGCTATGCCGTCGGTGATTAAGAACGTCACGTGGGACTGCGCCGACGCGCTCGCGCTCGGCCGGTTCTGGGCGGCGGCACTCGGCAGCGATGTCGACGAGGACTCGACGTCGACCAAGGCATACGTCGAGGCTGCGGGCTGGGGCGCCCCGAATATGTGGTTCAACCAGGTTCCCGAGCCCAAGATGGCCAAGAATCGGTTGCACTTCGACCTGCGCGCGCCCGCCGCCATGGCCGACGAGGTTCGCCGCCTCGAAGCGCTCGGCGCCACCGTGCTGCGGACCGGCGAGGTGCTCACGACAATGGCGGACCCCGAGGGCAACGTGTTCTGCGTTGAACCCGGACCAGTCGGCGCGATTTGAGTCTCGCCATGCACCTGATCGAGGTTGACGGACGGAGTCCGACGCCGGAGCAGCTGGCGGCGGCAGCGGTCGACGGCTACGGCCACTTCACCACGATGCAGGTCAGAAGGCACCGCGTGCGCGGGCTCGCGCTGCACCTGGCCAGGCTCACCGTCGCGCATCGCGAATTGTTCGATGCCGACATTGACGCCGACGAGATCATCAGCTACATCCGGCACGCGCTCGGTACCGGCGTCGGCGACGCCACGGTCAGGGTGCTCCTGCGCCAGGCCGATGCTCGGCCGAGCATCATGATCAACGTTCGCCCGCCGGGCCAGATGGCGGCCGGGCCCTGGCGGCTGCGGTCGGTGCCTTATCAGCGCGCGGTCGCGCACGTGAAGCATCTCGGCGACTTCGGCCAGGGCTATTACCAGCGGCAGGCCTGGCGGGAAGGATTCGACGAGGCGCTGCTGACCGGCGCGGACGGCGTGATCTCGGAAGGTTCGGTGACCAATGTCGGGTTTCTCGACGGTTCGCAAGTCATCTGGCCTGACGCCCCGATGCTGGCGGGCATCACCATGCAGGTGCTCCAGGCCAGGATCGGCGACCACGGCCTGACCTGGCGACTGGCGCCGGTCCGGCTCACCGATCTCGGCTCGTTCGACGGCGTGTTCGTCACCAACGCGCGCGGTATCGCGGCGGTCGCTGACGTGGACGGCAAGGCTGTGCCGGTCGATGAGGACCGGATGGCCATGCTGACGACGGCGTACGCCTCGGCGCCGTGGGATCAGATCTGAGCGCGCCGCCGGCGCCGTTCGGGTTCAGCGAAGTGGTGTTCCTCAGCCACGTGCTCAGCCCGGTCACGCCGGTTTTCCCTGGGGACCCGCCCGTCGAACTGCGTGCCGCCGCCGTGGTCGAGGATGACGGCTACTACCTGCAGCACGTGAGCTTGGGCGAGCAATCGGGCACCCACTGGGCGGCCGCCGCGCACATGCACCCCGGCGAGCCTGCCGCCGACCAGCTTGACGCCGCGGATTTCTTCTTTCCCGCCGTCGTGCTTGACCGGCGGGAAGAGGCTGCGGCTGACGCCGACTTCGCCGTGCGGCCGCGCGATGTCGAACGCTGGGAGGCAGAGTTCGGTCCGATACCAGAACGTGCGGCCGTCCTGCTGCTATCCGGCTACGACAGCAAGTGGCACGACCCGGCCGCCTACCTCGGAACCGACGCTAGCGGCCGGCTGCACTACCCGGGATTCGGTGTAGCGGCGGCAGGCTGGCTGATCGATCAGCGCGGCATCGGCGCGCTCGGCACCGACACCATGGGTGTCGATCCCGGTGCCGACCTGACGTTCAGCGCTAACCGGCTGCTCCTGCGCGGTCGCCGGATGCACTTGGAGAACTTGCGGGGGCTGGCCAGGATGCCGGCAGCGGGCGGGTGGATCATCGTCGGCGGGATCAGGACCGCCGCCGGATCAGGCTCGCCAGCCACCGTCTTCGGCCTGATTCCTTAGCGCTCTGATTCCCTGGCGTTAAGCGGCGTCCGGTGAACGGCCAGATCGTCGGTCGCGGCAGCGTAGCCGGGACGGCGAAGTGCGGCGGAGCGGTGAGGTCGAGGAAGTCAAGCAGTGCGTTCGCGGCCGCGTCGCGCCTGGTCAGGGCCGGCAAGTTCCACTTCGTCTCGATCGTCGCCAGAACTGAGGTGTGGTCGTAGACGACCGAGGAGACATAGCCGGGCTTGGAGAAGGGCGAAGCGACCAGGCAAGGGACACGGAAGCCGTACCTGTCGTAGCCGCCGGGCTGGTCCGGTGGCACGTGGATGTCCGGCGGGATGTCGTCAGGCGGCACCGCGGCCGGGGGCGGCACGTGGTCGTAGAACCCGCCTCCTTCGTCCCAGTTGATGATGAACAGCATGCCTGGCCAGTGCGGGCTCGCCGCTGCCGCCTCGAACACGCTGGCGGTGAACGCCTCGCCCAGCTGATCGTCCTCGAACTCGCCCTCGCTGACCACCAGTGCGTCGGGCGTGACCAAGGTCACCGGCGGCAACTTGCCTTCCCGGCAGTCGGAGTAGAAGTCGTCTATGTCGTGCAGCTTGTCGTGCCAGCGCAGCAGGTTGCGGGGCCAGAGGCCGACTTCGGGAATCTCGACGAAGTAGTTGGCCCAGTTGATTCCGTGCGCGTCGAGCAGATCCCAGATCAGCCCGCCCGCGGGCGGATGGACGAACGGACTGGGAATCGAGGAGCTGATCAGCCCAGCGGCGGTGCCTGCCTGCATGAAGCGGCGGTTGGGGAAGGTCTGGGCCAGGACCGAGCAAAAATACCGGTCGCCGATCCCGTAGGTGCGGGCGAACCCGTAGTACCACGGCAGATCTGTGCCGTCCAGGTAGCCCATCGGGACGTTACTGTTCGTCGCGGTGACGAAACCGTCCATCGCACCGTTGTTCCATTGCAGGTGAGAACTATCCCACGTCTGTCTTACGTGCAGGGAAGGATTGAGGGGCAGGCTCATGTGATGCGCCCGTACGGGCTGGCCGGCGCGGTTTGGATTGCTGTTGACCGGTGCCCCGTCGGTGCCGATCGTGAAGCCGTCGCCGCGCCCGAGCATGCCGAAGTAGTTGTCGTAAGAGTGGTTCTCCTTCATCAGCACAACGATGTGGGTAATCGCCGGCAGGCAATCTGCTCCGGCTGGCCGATCGGGAAATGGCAGCGACCCAGGACCCCGCTCATGCGTCATCGGGCCACAATAACGGCTTTGCCGCGTTTTGCGGTCAGACCTTGCGCCAGCGGGCTTCGGCCAGCCCGTAGATACCGAAGATGACAAGGCCGATCGCGAGCACAAGCAGCAGGAACTCACCGAACGGCTCCCCTCGCAGGGTCAGCAGGGCCTTGTCGAGACCACCGGACTTCGCTGCCTTGAACGTGACGGCGGCGTCGACGACGAGCGCTCCGGCGATCGCGAACACGATGCCGCGCGCCGTGACCCCTATCTGCCCCAGTCGCTCGACGACCCGCCTGACCTTGACGCTCATCCGCGAGGTCATCAGGTACTTCATGAACCGGCGGCGCACGCCCTCGATCACCAGCATGACGCCGATGATCACCACGATGATGCCGACGATCGCGACCAGCCACCGTCCGCCCGGATGATGCATCACGCTGGCGGTCAGATCCTGCTGCTTACGCGTTTCGTTGCTGGCGGAATGGTTGATCACCTTAAACGTGAGATAGGCCAGGAACGCGTACACCACTGCCCGAGCCAGCGATTTGAGCCGGGGTCCGGCCCCATTGCCCTCGCCGGCGACGCCGAAGGCGGCTTCCGACAGGCGCCAGAGGGCGTAGCCGGCGAAACCGATGCCGAGCAGCCACAGGACGACGCTGCCGTAAGGCTTGCTCGCAAGAAGTTGCAGCGCGCCTTGCTGATTGGGCCGACGGGTGCTGTGATCAACGGCGACCAGGATCGCGATCAAGCCGATGAGCAGGTAGATCACTGCTCGGGCGACGAGGCCGACTCTAGCCAGCGCGCGGAAGGTAGGTGTTTGTGACCAGCGTCGCGCCTGGGCCGATGCTCGCCGCGGTTGTGCGATTGTTGTTCTTGCCATTGCTCCCAGCTACCCGAGCAGCACGCAGCTACTCACCAGCTAATAGCCGACAATGCTTGCATCTTCCCGGCGAACCGGTGCAAGCTCAGCTAAACGCGGCGGGCCGGACCCCGGCGCTGCGCGGCGACCGAACTGGGGGAGTGGCCATGAGTGAAGCATCCGCAGTTCCGTTTTCTGAGACCAAGGCGCCGGAGTCGGCCGACCGGCTGCACCGGGGCGCGCTCCGGCTGGTGGATATTTCCGCCTCGACGATGGCGAACATCGGGCCGGCGTACAGCTTCTACTTCGGTTTCGGGCTCCTGGTAATCACCGCCGGGGTCGCGGCCCCGCTGACGATCATCGTGGCCGTGATTGCGATCGCTCTGCTCGGCAACACGCTGTCGGAGTTTTCCCGCGCGCACCCGTCGACCGGCGGCTTTATCTCCTTCGTCGGCAAGACATTCGGCGGCACCAGCGGCGTGACCACCGCGATCTTGTGCGGTGCCGGGTACATCATCGCGATCTCTTCGGTGCTGGCTATCTCCGGCGGCTTCCTCGCCCAGACCTTGCAGTACTACTTCAACTGGAACGTTCCCTGGATCATCCTCTCGGTCGTGCTCACCGGCGGCGCCGTGCTCATGACCGTTCGCGGCGTAGGGGTGTCCACCAAGCTCGCCGGATTCTTCTTCGGGTTCGAGATGCTGGTCTTGATCGTGGTATCGGTGGCGGTACTGATCAAGCACGGCGGGCACCTGTCGGCGATCCCATTCGAACCGTCGCACATCACCAACGGAGCCAAGGGCCTAGCCGCGGGCTTTCCGCTGGCCGTGTATCTCTTCATCGGGTGGGAGAACTCCGCCGCGCTGGCTGAAGAGACCGGCAATCCGAGGCGGAACGTCCCGCGGGCCGTGTACCTGTCGACCGCGCTGATGGGCGTGAGCTACGTCCTGTTCGCCTTTGCGACGGTGACCGGCTTCGGCTATAACGGCACCAAGCTGGCCGCCGCTTCCATCCCGTTCATCCCGGTCGCTCACGGGGTCCTCGCCTCGTTCGCGCTCTTTGCCTACCTCGCCGGGCTGACCTCGACGCTGGGCGTCCTGATCTCGGCGATCAACTCTCAGGCGCGGCTGATTTTCAACGCCGGCCGCGAAGGCTTGCTTCCGTCTTTTATCGGCAAGGTGAACGCGAAGAGGCGCACGCCGGTCAACGCCCTGTACACCTTCACCGGGATCGCCGGAGCGATCATCGTGGTCTGGGCACTGCTGCATCTGCTTGGTGGCCACAAGAACTCCGGCAGCATGAACCCGTTGATCTTCTTCCAGGAGTCATCCACGCTGGGGACGATCGTGGTGCTGGTGGTGTATTTCCTGGCGAACCTGGCGCTGCCGTTCTATTACCGGCGGTACCGGCCGACCGACTTCAACGTGGTCAAGCACGTCGTGCTGCCGGTGCTCGGGATGGTCGCGATCGGCGTGCCCGTCTACTACCTGGTCAAGCCGGGCCAGCCGGCGCCGTACAACTGGTTCCCGTACGCCGCCTTGGCGATCGTCGTGCTCGCCGTTATCTACGGCGTCATCCTGAACCTCCGCGACCCCACCCTCAAGGACCGCGTCGGCTCAATAATCGCCGACGAGTAGCAGGTGACGGCGAGCTTCCACGATCATGAACCCGCGATTACCGCGGAACCGTAGCCGCGATATATGACAGCCAGGCTCCGCGATCATCACCGAAAGCATGATCGCGGAAACAAAACCGCGCCTTGACGCACCGAGCGTGGTGATCATCGGCCCGGGCAGAGCAGTGTGGGCCCCTAGCTGCCGGGCTCTAGTCGGCGGCGTACCACATCAGAGCAGCCCGGATGACAGATACGGAACGGACTAGTCTCGTAAGTGGGTGGTGGACCGGTTCTTGGGGGATTGCGGGGCCTGCCTGGGGGTCTGCCCCGCAAAGCGGGACTAGAGCGGGACTTAATCGGGACTGCACTACGAGCACAGAACCGGCTATCCGTAGGTATGATCCCGCTAGGCACGGCTCAGAGTGCCGCCATGCTCACACCAGGGTACGAAGGAGCGATTTGATGGGCATTCTCAACGAGGCCCGCCGCGAATTCATCGCGGCGCCTGACAGCGCGAAGGGTCAAATCGTCTATAAGTGGCCCGATCACAACATCCGCAAGTTCGCGAGGGCGATCGTCGAGCCTGACGCCCAGGCTGTGTTCATCAGCCAGGGTCAGGTCATGGGCACCTTGGGCCCGGGCCAGCACGTGCTGGACGCTAAGGAACTGCCATTCCTCGGCCTGTTCGTGGACTGGGCGACCAACAGCAACGCGTTCAAAGCCGAGCTGTTCTTCGTCGGCGCGCGGGAGTTCCCGAACCTACGGTTCGGCGGCCGCCTGGACGAGGTGCAGGACCCGCAGACCGGCCTGATCGTGACCCTACGCTCGTTCGGCGAGTTCGCGCTGCGCGTGGTCGAGCCGACCAAGCTGATCTTGAACCTGGTCGGCACCGTAGACGTGACCGACAACCACGCCGTCACCGACTGGGTGACCCAGCAGCTTCTCAAGGCGACGCGTACCACCGTCACCACCCAGCTCATGTCGGGTGCCTGGCAGATACTCGGCCTTTCCATGCACAGCCCCGAGATCGAGACCGGGGCGATGGAGGGCGCGAACCGCGAGCTGACCGACTACGGCATCGCGATCACCAGGCTCGGCAACCTCGACATCAACCTTGACGAAGAGGACAACGCCAGGCTCAAGAAGCTCGCCGGCGACACCGCCTACAGCAGGCTGGCCGGAGGCTTCATGCAGGCCGCGCAGGCCGAGATGATGCAGGGCGCCGGGCAGGGCCTTGCCCAGGGCGGCGGCGCGACCGCGCCTATCTTCTTCGGGGCCGGCATGGGCCTCGCCGGGCAGATGCAGGCACCGCAGCAGGCTCCCTACCCGCCGCCCGCAGCACCCGGCTTCGCCGGCGGCGGCCCTGGTTACGCTCCGCCTCCGCCAGGTGCCCCGGCCTACCCGGCGCCCCAGCCCGCGCAGCAGGCACCGCCGCCCCAGGCACCGGTGGCCGACGCCGTGCCAGCCGCCGCGATGATGGCGTGCGGCAACTGCCAGAACCAGATGCCGGTCGGCTCGAAGTTCTGCGCTGAGTGCGGTACGCCGACATCGAAGCACTGCACGAACTGCAACGCCAGCCTTGCTGGGACAGCGAAGTTCTGCGCGGAGTGCGGCACGCCGACCGCGGCGCCTCCCGCCTGACCTGGGGCGCTGTTTCACCGGGGTCCTTCATAACCGAGGTGCCTGGCTTGCACTTGGGCTACGATCTGATCCTCTTAATCGACCTTCGTCTGCTTAGGGCTCTTCCGAGAAGAAAGGCTTGCCCGTATGGATCGGATCGAGTGTCAGTGGTGCAAGGCACAGAACGAACCGGCACGCACGAGCTGCACTACCTGTGGCGCGCCGCTTGACCAGCGGAACGTGGTGTCTGACTCGGGCTGGACCGAGGCACCTCGGTTGCGGGACATGACCGAGTTCCGCTTCTCCAACTCCACCTGCCAGGTTGAGGGTGAGATCGTACCTGTGGCCGAGATCGCGCTTGCCCAAGGCGACTCGGTGTTCTTCGAGCATCACGTGATGCTGTGGAAGGAACCGCAGGTTCCCATGTCGGCGCTGAACACCGGCGGCGGCATGAAGCGGTCGATCGGCGGGATGCCGCACGTCGTGAGCGTCGCGCACGGGGCCGGCCGGATCGCGTTCTCCCGGGACGCGACTGGTGAGCTCGTGGTGCTGCCGCTGCACCCTTCGATGGAGCTTGACGTCCGCGAGCATGCCTTCCTGGTCGGCTCGCACTCCATCAACTACTCGTTCGTCCGGATCAAGGGCCTAGCGAACGTCATGCACGGCGGCAGCGGCATGTACATGGACCGCTTCGTCACCCACCAGGAACCCGGCATCGTGATCCTGCACGGCTACGGCAATGTCTTCCAGAAGACGCTGCAGCCTGGCGAGAAGATCCTGGTCGAGCCCGGCGGCTTCCTGTACAAGGACTCGTCGGTGACCATGAACACGGTGCAGCAGAACATCAGGACCGGACTCATGCGGCACAACATGTACCTCGCTGAGATGAACGGTCCGGGACGGGTCGGCGTCCAGTCCATGTACCACCACCACGGCCACAGCGAGTAGGGGACCGATATGTCGACCCCGGAAGGCACGAGTAGCACCTACACGTGCCCTTACTGCCGGATGGTGAGCGATGGCGGCGGCACTTCGTGCAGCAGCTGTGGCGCGCCTGTCGATGTCCGGCTCAAGGTCACCAAGTCAGGCTGGGCCAAGCAGCCGCCCATCAAGGACATGGCCAGGATCCGCTTCAACCGGTCGGTTTGCCAGATCAGCGGCACCCAGGTGCCGGTCGCCGAGTTCAAGCTGGACGGCGAAGACTCGGTGTACTTCTCGCACCACGTGCTGCTGCACAGCGACACGCAGGTCAAGATGGATGCGATGAAGATGAGCGGCGGCTGGAACCGGGTGCTCGCCGGCATGCCGCTGATCATGCTGACCGCTAGCGGGCCTGGTCACCTCGCGATCAGCGCTGACCACCCCGGCGAGACACTCGCGATCCCGATGCGGCAGGGCCAGGCGGTCGACGTGGTCGAGCACCGTTTCCTAGTCGCCACCAACAACATCAACTACCAGTGGGAACGGGCCGGCGTCTGGTTCACCACGCAAGATGGTGACGAGCAGGAGTGGCACTACCCGCTCGGCCAGATGATGGACAGGTTCACCGCGCACGGTGGCCATGGCCTGCTCTTGCTGCACGCCCCTGGCAACACGTTCATCAGAGATTTGAACCACGGCGACAGCATCCTCGTTCAACCGGGAGGACTGATCTGGAAGGACCCGACGGTGCGGATGCACCTGCACTTCGAGTACCCGAGAGGTCAGTACTGGTTCAGCTCGGCGAGGTGGCAGGCGAAGTCGATGTGGCTGCGGCTGCAGGGCCCTGGCCGGGTCGCGATTCAGTCGGTGTACGAGCCGCCCGAGATGGTAGGGGCGGTCATGAACAGCTCTCCGGCTACCACGCACTACTGGTAAGTCGGGTGATCGTCGCAGCTTGGCGGGTCGGCCCGCAGGGTAGGCCTGCCCGCCGCAGGCTAGCCTTATCGGGCCATCGGAGGTCATGATGTCGGACATGGCCTCGGGATCGCTGCTGGCGATAGCGCGGGGGATCACCGCGCAGCCCGTCGCGGTGCTCATCGCCCTCGCGGCTGCTTTTTGCTTCGCGTTCGCGAACGTCCTGCAGCAGCGAGTCGCAGCCCGGCTGCCGTCGACGACGGCGTTCGACACCGGCGTGCTGCTCAGGCTCGCGCGGCGACCGCTCTGGCTGCTGGGTTTCGTCGCGATCATCGTCAGCATCTCGCTCCAGGCGGCGGCGCTCGGCCTGGGTCGGCTCGTGGTGATCGAGCCGGTCCTGGCCAGCAGCCTGCTGGTCGCGCTGGCGCTGTCCGCCTGGGCCGATCACCGCCGAATGCGGCCGGGGGAGTGGGCCGCCGCGATCGCGACCTTCGTCGGCCTTGCTGCCTTCCTGGTCGCCTCGGAGCCGTCAGGCGGTCGTGCGACGGCTGGAACCTCGCAGCTTGCGCTCGCCACGGCGGGCGCGCTCGCGTTCGCCGTGATCGCCGCGCTGATCGCGGTGCGGCTATCCGCGGTGCGCCGGGCGCTGGCGCTCGGCGTGGGTGGAGGGGTCGCCGCCGGCGTAACCGACGCGCTCACTAAGTCGGTCGCGTTCCTCGCCGGGTCGCGCCAGCTGGGCGTTTTCGCTGACTTCCGCCTCTATCTGCTGGCTCTCGTCGGGCTGCTGGCCTACACGATGCAGCAGAATGGCTATCGGGCCGCTGGTCTGGCCGCGTTCTTGCCGGCGTTCGCGGTGCTTGATCCAGCTGTCGGCTCCGTGCTCGGGCTGACCATTTACCACGAGCGGCTCGGCGACGATCCGGTCCGGATCGTCATTGAGGTCGTCGCCGCGGTGGCCGCGACCTGGGGTATCGTCCGGCTCGCCAAGTCGAGCGCGGCGGCGGCCGCGCCGAAGCCGACCCAGCGCCCGCTACCGGCGGACGAGGTGGCCGAACCAGAGCGGCCGGTGCCCGTCGCCGTCGGCCTGTCGGCCGTACTGCCGGTGCAACTCGCCGAAGTCGCCGAACTGGTGTCGTCTCCGGCCGTGCTACCGCGGGCCACGCCGCCGTCGGTATCCTGACCGATTACGATCGGCCCGTGGTTACTCGCTACGACACCTCTGCCGTTCCGCCGCAAGGGGGCTACGTAGCTAAGCGCTGCCCGGTCAAGGCGCAGTGGGATACCTTAGGGCCGTGCGAGCCGCTGCCGCATTCCGCGCCGGTTGAGCGTCGGCTGGCGCGCGGCGTCGAGTTCGAGCAGCAGATCGTGGCCAGACTGCTCGCCCACCATCGCGACGCCTGCGTAATCGGCGGCCAGGACGCCGAGCGCACCGACGAAGCCAAAGCCGCCCGGGAGGCAGCGACGCTGCGGGCGATGCGCGACGGCGTGCCGTTGATCATCGCGGGGCGGCTGCCACCCGACCAGAAAGGCCGCCGGGTTGGCGAACCGGACCTGCTCGTGGTTGCGGCTGGCGATAGCGGCGGCCGGCCCGGCTACCGGGCGGTCGACGTCAAGCACCATCGCAGCCTGCGACCGGCGGAGCGGCCAGGAAGCCGGACGTCGATCGTGGCTCGCTGTTCGCCGCTTACCGCGCCGTGGTGGGAAGACGCCGAGCCGGATGTGGCGCTGACCGCGCGCAAGCGGTCAGAAGACCTGCTGCAACTCGCGCACTACCAGCGCATGCTGGAGGCCGCCGGGTTCGGCGCCGGCGACGGCCGGCTCGCGGGCATTGTCGGCACCGAGGGCGTGGTCACCTGGCATGACCTCGACGCGCCTTACTGGCGGACACCATCGGCAACCGCGCGCCTCAAGAACCGGTCCACGATGGCGGTCTACGACTTCGAGTTCGACTTCCGGCTCGACATCATAGCTGTCGCGCTCATGCACCAGGCTGACCGGCAGGTCAGCCCGCTCGTCGTGCCGGTCAGGATCGGTGAGTGCGGCGAGTGCCCGTGGTGGTCATGGTGCGGCCCGCGACTGCGGACCGGCTCGGGCGACGTCAGCCTGGTGCCAGGTGTCGGCTGGCGGGCCTGGCGGGTCCATCGCGATCACGGGGTGACGGACCGGGAGGCGCTCGCCGAGCTTGATCATCGCACCGCGACGCTCGTCGCGGCGGGAGTTGACCTCCGGCCGATTATCGCCGCTGCCGGCAGCCAGCCCGGCGACACGCCGATCGCCGCTGTGGTCGGATCGCGTAGGCGGGCTCATCTCGCCAGCCTTAGCGCGGCGGGCGTCGGCACGCTCAGCGACGCGAGCACGCTGTCCGCGCGAACGGCGGCCTACTGCGACTCTCCGATGCACGACCTGCCTGAGCAGATCGACAGCGCCCGCGCCGCGCTCGGCAGCCACCTGGCTTACCGACGTCGCGGGATCGAGCAGGTGCTCGTGCCACGCGGCGACGTCGAGGTCGACGTCGACATGGAGAACACCGAGGACGGTGTCTACCTGTGGGGAACGCTGGTGACCGACAGGACCGGGCGGGTAGCCGGCGAAGCCGGCTACCGGGCGTTTCACACCTGGGACCCGCTGCCGGGTTCGGCCGAGACCGAGATCTTCGCTGACTTCTGGCGGTGGCTGACTAGCCTCAGGGACGCGGTGACCGGTGGCGGGCTTTCTTTCCGCGCCTATTGCTACAACGCTGCCGCGGAAAATGGCCAGCTTCGCCGGATCGGGACCAGCCTGGGGCTCGACCGGGAGGTCGCCGGCTTCATCGCCTCCGACCAGTGGGTCGACCTGCTCAGGGTCACAGACCGGCAACTGATCACTGGCGAGTCGATCGGGCTGAAGCAGGTAGCGGCTCTCTGCGGGTTCCGGTGGGAGGTCGCCGATCCCGGCGGCGACATGGCGATAGTCAAGTACGACGTCGCGACCGATCCAGCGGCGGCCGCCGGGGCGGAGCGGGCCGCGGCGGCGGAGCGGGCCAGGCAGTGGCTGCTGGACTACAACCGATGCGACGTCGAGGCGACGCGGGCGCTGCGCGAGTGGCTGGACCGCAGCGCCAGCGCCTGTCCGTCGATCCAGGAACTGGGCGGCTAGGCGGCGATGGCGCGTTCGGAGTCCGGGGGAGCGCTGTCGGTTTCGCCGTGCCTGGTCCACATCTCCTTGGCCGCCATCGCGACCAGATAAGGCACCAGGTCGGTGGATCGGCGGAGCACCCAGGCCGTTCCCTTAGTTGCCATCCACGCGAATTCGGCCAACCTCGTCGGTGGCGGGTTAAGCGGCTCGGCGTCCGGTGCCGGTCCGACCGGGAAGTCGGCGGCGATCATGAGGTCGTGGAACGACCTGGCAATCAGCCGGTGCCCGCGCTCGTTGGGGTGCAGCCGATCGACCGCCCACATCCGCTTCTCGTAGGTGGCCGGGCTGCCAGCGGCGTCGTAGTGAAGCGTGCCGAACCGCTGGGCCACCGCGTCGAGCGCCGCGTTGACGGCGTTTGTCCGCCGGGCGAGCGGCTTGGCGAGCGCGTCGGGCAGCCCGAGCATCCAGCCCGAGTCAGGCAGCCGCATGGTGAGAACCTCGGCGCCGGCCGCCCGAAGCGCTCCTACCGTGTGCGCCGCGGCCGCCTCGATTCTGGCTTGGTCGAAGCCGGGCCGCAAAGTGTCGTTGATGCCGAACACCACGCTGGCCACCTGCGGCTTGCGAGCCAGCGCCCGCGGTAGCTGGTCGCGGGCGATGTCGACGGCGCAGGCGCCATTCGAGGCAAGGATGTGCAACTCGGGTTCGTGCAGCGACTCGGCGAGCAGGGCCGCCCAGCCGCGCCAGGTACCGGATGGACGAACCGGATCGCCGACGCCGAGCGTGATCGAGTCGCCGAGCGCGGTGAACGTGGTCATGCCGCCGCCTCGACGACGCCGAGCAGGCCGGTGCGCCCGAGCACGGCCTCGTAGTGGCCGATCAACTCGTCGCCTCGGCTGGCCCAGGTCCGGCTGAGCATGCTGCGCCTCGCCGCGTGCCCTTGGGCGGTACGAAGCTGCCAGTCGGCCGCGAGTCCCGACACCGCTGTGGCCAGCGCGTCGCGATCGCCGGGTGTCACCAGAAACCCAGTCACGCCATCCTCCACAAGGTCGAGTGGCCCGCCCGCGGCCGGCGCGACCACCGGCAGACCACTGGCCGCGGCTTCCTGCAGCGTGTTGCCGAACGTCTCGTGCGGGCCGCTATGTACAAATATGTCAAGACTCGCGTACATCTTGGCAAGCTCGTCGCCCTGATGCTGTCCGAGAAACAGCGCCGACGGCAGCGCGCGCTTGGCCGCTGCCTCCGCCGGGCCCGCCCCGATGATGACCAGGCGCACTCCAGGTATCGACGCGACGCCGCTGAGCAGGTCAAGCCGCTTCTCGCCGGCAAGCCGGCCGACGTATCCGACGATGACCTCCCCGTTCGGCGCGATTTCGGCGCGCAGCGCGTCGCTGCGCTTGGCGGGGTCGAACCGCTCGGTATCCACACCACGGGCCCATACGCTCACCCGCTCGAAGCCTCTGGCCTCCAGGTCGGCGGCGGTCGCGGTGGACGGTGACAGCGTGCGGTCGACGGAGTTGTGTATCCGCCGGGTGAGGCCCCACGAGAAGCTCTCGCCGAGCCTGCCCAGGTGGTAGGTGCGGGCATAAGCGGCCATGTCGGTCGCGTAGACGGCCACGACCGGCAGCCCGAGCTTCCTGGCGGCCGAACCGCCACTGGCCCCGAATACAACCGGCCCGGCGAGGTGCACAAGGTCGGCCCGGTGTTCGGCGATGGCGGCCCGAATCCATGGGCCAGGAAGGCCGAACCGGAATTCGGGGTAGATCGGCAACGGCACGGAGGGCATCCGCGCTACTGGATAACTGAACTCGGCCTCGGGTCGGGGTGACCCGGCGGCAGGCTCGGGAGCGATGACGAGAGGCTTGTGACCCCGACGGACCAAGTGCTCAGCGACACGCATCGCAGTAATCGCGACGCCATTTACGACAGGTGGGAAGGACTCTGTGACATAGGCGATCCGCACACCAACACCCTCGCCGATTCAAGGCAGCGGCAGACTCCGACAACATGACATCAAGGCAAACAATAGATGATATGTTCGCATGAAGTCGCAGGTCAAGCATTGATCACCCAACCGCGGTTTGTGCCTGCTCAGGCGTGGTAACTGGGCCAGCATGAGCGTCGCCGAGCGCACCATCCGCCGGATCGACACGTGGCAGCAGCGCCATAAGCCAGCCGCGTTCACGCTCGGAGTGGTCAAGAAATACGGAGACGACAACGCCGGGCAGCTAGTCGCCAGCATGTCCCACGCCGCGTTCGTCTCGCTGTTCCCGTTGCTGCTCGTGCTGGTGACGATCCTCGGGCTGGTGGCTGCGAGCGATCCGGCACTGCAGCATCGGGTGCTGAACGCGGTGACCGATCAGTTCCCGCTGATGAGCCAGGATCTGGCCGGCAACGTCAAGCAACTGCACAAGTCGAGCCTGATCGGCCTGATCATCGGGCTGATCGTGGTGACCTGGGGCACCAGCGGGCTGGCTCAGACCGGCATGTACGCGATGGCGGAGATCTGGAACATCCCCGGTCCGCAGCGCCCGGGCTATCTCCAGCGGCTAGGCCGCGCCGGTGAGTTCCTGCTCGTGCTCGCCGTTGGCGTGATCGCGACGACAGCGCTGGCTAGCCTCAACGCGTTCGGCCACCAGGGCGCCGCGATCGTGATCGGCGCCGACCTGCTCGCGCTCGTCGTGAACATGGGCATGTACGTGCTCGCCTTCCGCGTGCTCACCCCGAAGGGCGTGCCCACCGCGGACCTCGTAGCCGGCGCGATGCTGGCCGGGCTGGCCTGGACCGTGCTTCAGGCCGTCGGGGCGCTGGTAGTCAGCCGCTTGCTGCACAGCGGGTCGGTGTACGGCATCTTCGGCATCGTGCTCAGCCTGCTGGCCTGGATCTACCTCGTGCTCGAGATCACGATCTACGCGGCCGAGGTAAACGTCGTCCGGGCCCGCCGGCTTTGGCCGCGTTCGCTGGTGCAGCCACCGCTCACCGACGCCGATCGCGCCGCCCTCGCCCTCCTGCCCCTGCAACAGCAGCGCCGCGAAGAAGAGCACATCACGGTCACCTTCACCGACGCCCAGCCGGACGAATCGGCCTCCGTCCGCCCGCCAGCCGTCCCGCCAAAGCCCCGCACCCCGGCCGACGAGACACAGTCCGCCGGGAGTGATCACGGATCGGCGACGGCCTAGGTTGACTCAAGTCGGCGGCTGTATCGTCGGCGGATGGTTACGACGACTCGGTCGCGGCGCTCGTGAGGATCGTCGCGGCGCTCGGCGGTAACGCGCTGCTCGAGCGGGGCGAGCGACCCGATGCCGAAGTGCAGGAACGACACGTCAGCGAGGCGATCGCGGCCCTGGCGCCGCTGGCTCGTGAGCACGAGCTGGTGATTACCCACGGCAACGGTCCGCAGGTGGGCATGTTGGCACTAGAGAGTGCGCAGGACGAGGCGCTGTCGCACCCATATCCGTTCGATGTGCTCGGTGCCCAGACTCAGGGGATGATCGGCTACTGGCTAGCCCGAGCGGTCCGCTGCGAGCTGCCCGGCAAGCAGGTCGGCTGCCTGATCTGCCAGACTCTTGTGAGCGCGGCCGACCCCGCGTTCGCGAACCCGACGAAATTCGTCGGGCCTGCGTACGACGAGCGGTCGGCGCGATCACGGGCGGCCGAATACGGCTGGGCGATAGGTCAGGATGGCGAAAAATGGCGCCGGGTGGTGCCGTCTCCTGAACCGCTCGAGATACTCGAACTGCCGCTGATCAAGGTGTTGCTCAATGCCGGTGCCGTTGTCATCTGCGCGGGCGGCGGCGGCATCCCTGTCATTAGGCAGGCCGGTTCCGGGCTGGTCGGCGTGGACGCGGTGGTCGACAAGGACCTGACCTCGGCCCTGCTCGCGCAGTCCGTCGCCGCCGACGCGTTGCTGCTGCTTACCGACGTGCCCGGGGTGCTCGACGGGTATGGCACCACGACCGCCAGGGCGATCGATCGAGCAAGCGTCGCCGAACTGCGCGGCGACCGGCTTCCAGCCGGGTCGATGGGTCCGAAGGTCGAGGCAGCCTGCCGGTTTGTCGCCGCCACCGGCAAGAAGGCGGTGATCGGACGGCTCGACGAGGCCGAGGCGATGTTCTTCGGCAAGGCAGGCACGACAGTACTCGCCAACGAGTAATAACGTTAGTTGCGCCGAACCCGCTCATCGGAGGTTCCGGCTGACCGGCCAAGGGCTTATGGTTTGTCCATGATGGGCGATCTAGCACCCCGCGGGCCGGACGACTTGCCGCAGGCGAGCCAACTACGCGCCTCGCACGAGGACAGGGACGCGGTCATCGAGACACTGCGGGTCGCGGCTGGCGACGGCCGGCTGACCGCGGAGGAACTCGACGAGCGGCTTGAGAAGGCCTTCAACGCGAAGACCTACGGCGAACTCGCGGTCCTTACCAGCGACCTGCCGGTCAGCGCCGAGGCCGGAGTAATCGTGCCCGCGGTCGCGCCGAAGGACCTCATGACGATCGACTGCCACAGCGGCAACGCGTTGCGCGATGGCCAGTGGGTCGTGCCCAAGCGCATAGAGGTGCGCGTTACCAGCGGGAACGTCAAGCTGGACTTCACGCAGGCCGCGATCTCGCATCCGGTGCTTGAGATCGACGCCGAGGTACGGAGCGGCAACCTGATCATCATCACCAAGCCCGGTGTCCTGGTTCACACCGACGACGTGGCGGTCCGCAGCGGCAACGTCAAGGTCGCCAAGCCGCCGTGGGGTACGGGCGTGCCGGTTCGGCTCCAGGTCATCGTGTCGGGCCGGGTCGGCAGCGGCAATCTTGTCGCACGGCACAAACGGCGGAACTTGTGGCAGTGGCTCACCAGGAAGCCCCTGCCCTACGCGATCGCCGCGCACTAGCTGGGCAGGCTCGCCACCTTGTCGATCGCGGCTGTGAGCATCTTGGCGTAGACGACCCCGCCGGCCGGCTGGGGGTGAATGCCGTCCGGCCAGAGCAGGTCGGTGCGGTGGTTGATGGTGTCGAACCAGTCGGCGAGCACGACACTGGTCGGATGGGCGGTCGCCGCCGCTGCCAGCGTGGAGTTGACCTCCTGCTCCCACGACCTGTCCTCGAAGGTGTTGACGAGCACCAGGCGCCGGTTGGGCCCAATTTCGGCGAATAGCTGACTGATCTCGCCCGAGGTGACCGTCCCGTTGGTGCCGAGACCCACCACCACGATCGACCTGAGCTGTCCCTCGGCCTTGAGCTGCGCGATCACATCCAGGCCGGTGCTGAACTGCCGGCCGACCATCGCGTCGATGTAGATCCCCGGCAGATCCTGGTCAAGTGCGGGCGTCGCCGCGACCATCACCGAGTCGCCGACCGCGGTCACCGACTGCCCTGACACGTCAGGAAGCGGGGTTGGCGACCCCGTCGGCGTCGGCGTGCTCGATGGGCTCGTGCCCGTCGGCTGGGCTGGCTGCGTCGACCCGCGACGGTCGGCGCGCCGACCGTTCGCGCGCGGATCGAGCTTGACGTGCGACCGGCCGATCGCGGCCGGATCGGGCGGACCCGCCGCGAAGGACATCAGCTTGGCCCCCGCCATCAGGCAGAACGCGACGGCAACGACAATCGCGCCGCCGCGTAGCGCCGCTGCGAGCACAGGTCGCGGTCGTCTGTGTTTTGCCATAGAAAGGTTCGTTCCTGAGAGACTCGTAGGGGACCCAGGGACTCGGCTGCCCACCTTACCGCGTGCCAAACAGCGGGTGGGCCGCGTAGCTTCTTCGCCACGCTTACTGACGCTAACTGACGAAAGACAGCCGCACCTGCCGCTCATGGTTATCTACATTGAGGTCAACGAGGGCCACCGACTGCCAGGTTCCCAGCGCGAGCGAGCCGCCCATGACCGGTATCACGGCGAAGGGCGGCACCAGCGCTGGCAGTACATGGGACCGGCCGTGCCCGCGCGACCCGTGTGAATGTCGCCACCGGTCGTCGGCGGGCAGCAGTTCGGCGAGCACCGCGAGCAGGTCGTCGTCGCTCCCTGCGCCTAGTTCCATGATCACGATGCCGGCCGTGGCGTGCGGCACGAACACGTGCAGCAGGCCATCGCCGCCGGATGCCGCCTGCCGGGCGAACTCGGCGCAGCGCGCGGTGATGTCCAGTACCCGGTCACGGTCCCCGGTCCTGACCCCGAACGTGATGGTTCTCATGCCGGGCGGTCCTTCTTCGGCAGCTTGGCAACGACTGCTTCATACGAGGCATCGACGGCTTCGAGCAGTTCGTCGTCGGGAATGGCACCGTCGATCTTGAGCGTATTCCAGCCCGATCGGCCGATGTAGGCCATCACGGACGCGTCGTCGGGGTAGCGCAGCAGCCATTCGTTCGCTGTTTCCCGGTTCGGCCCGCACTTGATGCCTAGCGAGGCACCGGCGTCAGATCCAAAGAAAGCGAAGATTTTCGGGCCGACCTTCGCGACGACGTCGCCTTCCCACGGTTCGTCCGGCCACGCTCCTGGCTTCGCGAGGCAATAGGTGATCAACTCTGCCCGAGTCACGCGCACCTCCTTCATGCCAGGCAAACCCTAGCGCCGGGCAGGCCACGCGTTCAGATAAGTTGACCCGACAGCGTTTGTCCCGCTCGCGGGACAAACCGGCGTCGCGCGGTGACTGTCACCGCGCGACGCCGAGATAAGTCGACAAATCGATACCGCTAGTGAGTGCGGGCCATCCCGTCCTGCCAGGCGCTTGCGCCGGCAGCGGTAGCGGCTTTCGCCTGGGAGATCTTGCGCTTCACGATATGGCTTGGCGGCTCCTGCTGAGCCATAAGCCAGCGCCGGATCGCGTTGACCGCCGCCGTGCCGCTGATTCCCATGCCACACAGGCTGATCAGGCCGCCGGTGGCCACTAGCGCGAACCCAACGATCAGGGCCTTGGAGTTGGTTGAACTGATCTGGATGCGAGTCATCGAAGACTCTGTGCTCGTCATGACTTCCCCCGATGTCAATCGTGCTCAGTTCACCAGCCTTCCCGATCGGGGCGCTGCTCAGTCACCCGCGACGGGTGATGTCCCGCAGCCGGCGCGGGCGTGAGGATCAGCCCTGCAGGATGCTTCGCAGGTTCGGGAGGGGACTAAGCCTGAGTACCGATTCCAACGGCAGCGAGCTTGATCAGCTTCGTGAGCAGGTCAGCGAGCTGCAGACGCAGCTCGATCAGGCACGCGAGCAACCGGAGCGCAGAAGGCGGCCAGGCTGGCGCGGGCCGGTAGCGGCGATCCTGATCGTCTTCGGCTGCGTGCTCGCGCCGCTCTCGGTCATCTCGGTCTGGACCGCTAACCAGGTCTCGAATACCGACAGGTACATAGCGAACGTTGCGCCGCTGATATCGGAGCCGGCCGTGCGCGCTGCGCTGACTGACAAGATTTCGGCGCAGATCTCCAGCAAGATCGACGTTCAGGGTGTCACCAAGCAGGCGGCCGCGCAGCTTTCGCAGCACGGCCTGCCCAGGTTGAGCGCGCTGCTGTCGAACTTCTCTGGATCGATCGCGAGCGGGGTGAGCGGGCTCATTCATACCGTGGTCGCCAAGATCGTCGCCAGCCCTGTGATCGCCAGTCTGTGGGTGCGAGGGAACAGGCTGGCGCACGCTCAGCTTGTCAAGGCGCTATCCGGACATGCCAGCGCGCTCACGATCTCGAACGGCAAGGTGGTGATCGGGCTAGGTCCGTTCATTGACCAGGCAAAGCACCGGCTAGCCGCCCGCGGCCTCACGATCGTCGACAAGCTGCCGCCGATCAATCCGACGTTTCCGTTGTTCGACGCCAAGTATCTCGTCAAGGCGCAGTCGCTGTACCGGGCGCTGACGACGCTCAAATGGGTGCTGCCGGTGGTCGCTCTCCTTGCCCTGGCAGCCGGGATCTACATCGCCAGAAGGCACCGGCGCGCGCTGATCGGGGCGGGCCTCGGCGTGGCGGCATCAATGGTCGTGCTGGGCATCGGGATCGCGGTGATCAGGACGATCTACTTGAACAAGGTGCCCAGCGCTACCTTGCCTGCCGATGCTGCCGCGGTCGTGTTCGACACCGTGGTCCGGTTCATCAGGCAAGGCCTGCGCGTGCTGCTGGTGCTCGGGCTTGTCGTCGCGCTCGGCGGCTTCGTCACCGGCCCGTCGGTCACCGCCGTGCGCACCCGCGGAGGCTTGGCCTCGGCGCTGGCCTGGGTCAGGGGCACGGGCGAGCGCGCTGGGCTGACCACCGGTCCGGTGGGAAACTGGGTGTACCAGCACCGCACGGTGCTGCGGATCGCGGCGCTGGTCGCCGCAGTCGTAGTGTTCGCGACCTGGGGAAACCCTACCGGGTTCGTCGTAGCGCTGATCGCGGTCGTGCTCGTCGGCGTCCTCGGCCTGATCGAACTGATCGGCAGGCCCCCGCCCGAAATACGGTCGACCGCAGCCGGCCGATCCTCCTAGACTTCGGCCTATGCGGACGACTGTCCAAATTGGACCCGACAGACTCTGGGCGGAAGACTCGGGAAGCCCCGGGCCGGCCGACGACGGCCAGGCGGTGGTACTTCTCCATCCAGGTGTCGCCGACTCGCGATCGTGGGACCTGGTCTGGCCGTTGCTAGCCGATCGGATCAGGGTCATTCGCTACGACGCGCGCGGATACGGCAAATCACCGCAGCCGACCGCTGAGTACCGGCAGGTCGATGACCTGGTCGCAATTCTTGATCATTTTGGACTCCAGTCGACTCACCTGGCTGGCTGCAGCCAGGGAGGGAGTACCGCGATCGACCTGACGCTGGCGCATCCAGAGCGGGTCAGGTCGCTGACCTTGCTCTGTCCTGGGATTGCGGGCTATGAATGGTCGGCTGACCCGGAGCAGGAGGCGCAGGAAGAAGCGGCGATGGCGGCCGGTGAGGACGCCGTGATCGAGCTTTACCTCAGCGCGTGGGCGGCAGCGGGCGTCACGCCGCTGATCACCGACATGATGCGTTCGGCGGCCGCGGCCTGGCCCGCCGAGGGGGAGTTCTGCAAGCCGGCTGACCCGGCGTTGCACCGGCTAAAAGACCTGAAGTTTCCGGCCGTGCTGATGGTTGGCGATCGGGATCTGCCTGAGCTGATCAAGTTGAACGAGCAAATCGCAGCCCGGATGGAGCGCTGCGAGCTGATCAGGCTGCCCGGTGTTGATCATTTGGCGGCGCTGCGCGAGCCCGAACTGGTCGCGGCGACCATCCTGCGGCAGTGCGAAAGGTCGTCTGCGGCCGTCTAGCCGTCGCATCAGAGCAGCCAATTTGTGGCGAAACGGTTGTGCCAGGCGGTGAGCTACGCAATGCTCGACGCCTAGCTAGTCGACATCTCGTCGAGTACATGACCTTCACCAGGGAACACAGCACCCCATGCAGTTATGGCAACTCACCACAGCCGTCGTGGCCGGATCTGAACCGCCCAGGCAGTGGTTGCTGTTACCGATCCCCGGCAAGGACATCTTCGGCGTCGGCATGATCGTCGGCGCGATGGCCGTGGCGCTGGCCCGGGGCTGGTTGTGGTGGCGCAGTCCCCGGCGGTCTCAGCGAAGTAGCGCGCGCGGCGCCCGGCAGGTCCCTCAGCCTGCCTCCGCGCCGGTCAGCGTCGCCGTGCGGCCGTCGGCGACGCCAGTCATTGACCGGGTCGCCTCGTTAGCGGTCACCGCCCGGCAAGCGGGTCCTGCGCCTCCGCCTGCGCCTGCGACGACCGTGGCCGTCGAACCCGCCGCCACGTCGGCCGAACCTGACGTCCTCGGGGCCGTGTGCGAGCTTCTCAGCAGCTTGGAGAGGCTGAAGGTGACGCTCGCCACTGGACGGTCCGCGCTCGTCGACCGGTACCTGTCCGCCGCGGTGACCGAACTGGCGACAGGCGCATCGCCGTGCGGTCCTTGCGATCTCGTCCTCGTCGGTATTCCCGCGCCTGCCAACGCCAGCGGCCTGACCATGCGCCGCGACGACGTGAGCGCCGCACTCGACGTGATCGCCGCGAGGACCGTGGCCGCGCGGCGCAGGCTCGCCGAATCACGGCCGGGTGTCGTCAACGGCAAGCCCCAACGGTGGGCGCTGACCGTGCTCGTCAGCCGGGTCGTCCCGACGTCGGCTGAGCTGGCCATGCTCGTGGACCTGATCAACGAGCCGGGCCGGGTGGCCGCCTTGCTCCCGGCGCTCCGGGCTGACCAACTGGACCAGCTTCCGGCGGCAGCGTCGGTCGTCGAGCTCAGCAGCGCGGACGGCCAGCCAAGCGGCCTGACGGCCGCGCTGCGGGCGAGCCCTAAGCCAGCGCCTCCGGCCGGACGGCCGGCAGCACAGCCGCGCCCGGCCAGCCTGCGGATCGGCGTGCTCGGCCAGCTTACGATCAACGGTCAACCCGGCGCGCTGCTGCCCGCGCAGACCCAGCTGATCGTGGCGCTGGCGCTGAACGGCGAAGCCGGCCTGCTCGGCAAGCAGCTTTGCGAGCTTCTCGGCTCCGATGCCGATCACCCCAAGCCCGCCGATTCACTCAGACAGCTCATCGCCAGGACGCGCCGTCAGCTCGGCCGGACTGGCGACGGCAGCGAGTGGATCGAGCATCTGGGGCACGGCCGGTACGCGCTGCACAAGGAAACCAGGCTCGACTGGCACGAGTTCGAACGGCTCACCGATCAGGGCATCCGGGCCGGTGACGCGAGTCAGCTGACCGCCGCGCTCGCCATGATCCGAGGTCAGCCGTTTACCGGGTGCTTCTACTGGTGGCTCGACATCGAGCTGATCGACACGGTCAGCGCGAAAATCGTCACCGCGGCCACCACGCTCGCCGAATTGGCTCTTAGCCTGGCCCGACCCGGGTGCGGCCGCGCGGGCAGCTCGGATCGGCTTGGTGGCCGACCCGACCTCGGAACAGCTGTGGCGGCAGCTGATGCGGGCGGAGCACGCGGCTGGCAACCTGGCCGGGGTCCGAGACGCGTGGTCACGCTGCGTTGACACAGTGGCTGAAGTCGCTGTGGACGGCGAGCCTGAGCCAGCCACAGCAGCTCTCTACCACCAGCTTCTTGACCGCTGAGGTCGCGGCCAACGACGATACCGGTGACAGGCCGTTGCTCTGCCGACTGCTAAAGCGTTGTCGACGTCGAGGGGGATTTTCCCGGCAGATTGACCGGTGACCGATAGCATGCTCCGCAGCCAGTAGCTCCAGTGCACGGCTGAGCCCAGGTTTGGACGCAGGTGAAACGATCGTCAGATGAGGTCGCGCCGAGGACCACGGCGACCAGCCGCCATGGCAGCGCTGACGCGCCGAGGTAGCCGGACGCAAGGGTCAGGTGACCGGCCAGCGGTGCTGGTGGAAGATCACCTGGAGCCCAGACTCCGGATACCCGCCGATCTGCTCCGTTGCGTGATCGCCACGGTGGAGATCGCGCTGCTCGCTGGGCTTGCCATGCTGGCGAGCGCGACCGCGACCGGCGTCGAAGTGGACTTCGTCGGCGCAAGCCATCGGCTGCCGTACGCGGTGCTGCACCTGATCGGCATCGCAGGCAACCTCGCGCTGCCTGTCTTGCCGCTCGCGCTGGCGCTGCGGCTCGGCCTGCTCCGGCAATTCCGCCGGCTGGCTGAGGCGGTAGCGACCGGCGCTATCGCCGTCGGCGTCGTCGCGGTGGCGAACGTGCTGCTCAACTTGCCTGCCTTGGGCCGCTTGCACTCGGCTTTGCATACCGCGACCACGGCCGCTAGCCACGAGGCGGCGCTAGACGGATACCTGGCCGGGCTGGTGGCCTACGTCACCGTGGTCGGCTTGCGCGGTCACGCACACTTGCGACCGGCCTTCCTGACCGGCCTTGGCCTGTATGGGCTGGCCACACTCACTGACCGCACGGCAACCGTGCTGTCGTTGCTGATCGCCGTGCTGATCGGGTCGGCGATCGGCTCTGGGCTCAGGTACGCGCTCGGGACCATCTCGGGCCGCCCGACCGCCGCGGACATCGCTGCCGCGCTCTCCACGCCGGAGGACCAGATCATCGCGATCCGCCGGGCCGGCAACGGCGGGTCAGAGGTGCGCAGGTACATCGCGACGCTCGACGGCGGTAGAACTCTCGACGTCACGGTCTTCGACCGGGATCAGCAAGCGGCCGATGCCTTCTACCGCCTGTACCGTCGGATCAGGGTGCGTGCCAGCATCTCGCGCAGCGCACCGCTCACCCTCGAAGGAGCGGTCGAGCGGCAGGCATTGCTCATCTATGCCACCGAGGACGCGGGGATCAGGACGCCGAGGCTGCACGCCGTCACCAGGGTAGGGCCCGACGCCGCGGTGCTCGCGACCGATCACGTGGATGGCCGCACGCTGGCCGACTCCGGTTCGGCGACGACGGACGACCAGCTCAGGCGGGTGTGGGACACCGTGCTGCGGCTGCACAAGCACCGGGTCACCCACCGGGCGCTGACCGCCGACAGGATCATGTTCACGCCGCTGGCCGACGACCACGGTGCTGCTGACCACGGTGCCGCTGACCACGGTGCTGCTGACCACGGTGCTGCTGACCACGGTGCTGCTGACCACGGGGCGGATGGCGTGGTGCTGCTTGAGCCCGGCAACGGCGACGTCGCGGCCAGCGACTTGCAGGCCAGGATCGACCTAGCCCAGCTAATCGCGCAGACCGCCCTGGTCGTCGGCCCCGAGCGGGCCGCCGACGTGGCGATCGAGAAGGTGGCCAAGGATGAATTGCCTGGCCTGGTCCCTCTGCTGCAGCCGGTCGCGCTCTACCGCTCGACTAGATCGGAGTTGCGCGGTCGCAAGAGCCTGCTGACCGCCGTGCGCAAGCGACTGATCGACGCGGCCCCGGATGGCGAGGTACAGCCCGTCCAGCTTGAGCGGATAAGGCCGCGGGCCGTTATTACCTTGATCGCCGGCGTCTTCGCCGCGTACCTGCTGGCAGGCCAGCTAGCCGACGTGTCGTTTTCCAAGCTGCTCGCCCGCACCAACTTCGCGTGGGCGTTCGTCGCCCTCGCGCTGTCGGCGAGTACCTACATCGGGGCGACCTGGGCACTGTCCGGCTTCGTGCTCGAACGGCTGAACCCGATACGTACCTTCCTCGTCCAGGTAGCCGGCTCGTTCGTGATCCTGGTCACGCCCGCCGCCGTCGGCGGGGTGGCGCTGAACGTGCGCTACTTGCGGCGCGCCAAGCTCAGCGCGGCCGACGCGGCCGCGAGCGTGGGCGTGGCCCAGGTGATCTCGCTGCTCGTCTACATCGTCCTGGTGTTGATCTCGGTTGCGATCACCGGTCAATCCCACGCCGCCAATGCGCTGAAACCGCATCGATGGGAGTACATCGCGCTCGCCGTCGTCACCGGAATCGTGCTGATCCTGCTGGCGTTCCCGGTCGGCCGCAAGCAGGTGTTCTCGCGCGTAGGGTCAATTGCCGGTCAGGTCGTGCCCCGACTGCTGGACGTGACCCAGCGGCGCGGCAAGCTGGTCGAAGGCGTAGGCGGAGCGCTGCTGATCTCGGTCGCCTACATCCTGTGCCTGGTCGCTTCGGTGCGGGCGATGGGGATGAGCGATGTGCCGATCGCGAGCATCGCGGTCGTTTACCTGACCGGCAACGCCGTGGGGTCGATCGTGCCCATCCCAGGTGGCATCGGCGCGATCGAGACCGCGATGTCGCTCGGGCTGACCGCTGCCGGGCTCCCTGGCGGCACTGCGATCGCCGCTGTCTTGCTCTTCCGGACTGTGACTTTCTGGCTACCCGCACCAGCGGGGTGGGCGGCTTTCAATTACCTGCAGCGAAAAGGAACGCTGTAACTGGCCGCCAATTACGGCGGCTAGTCACGCACTACAGCAAGCCCAACGCCGAGGCGTTCGAGGCTGCGGATGCAGGGGCCTGATGCTGAGGCCGGCAGCAGCAGACCGGCAGCGGCAGACCGCCCGGAAGCCGGAATGTCCCATCTGGGATAGTTTCATCGCCCGGTCCGGCGCAGCGGCGACCATCCGGGTGGCATCCGCCCTGCCGCGGGCGGCAGCGGGTTTCCGCGATCATGGAATCGCGGTTACTACGGAATCTCAGCCGCGATATGCGACAGCCAGACTCCGCGATCATGAACGGAAGCTTGATCACGGAAGCAAAACCGCGGTTGCCACCCGGAGTCCAGCCCGCCCGGCGGTCACGACGTCAGCGGACAGCCGTTGTTGTAGCTGTCTGGCCTGCCGGGGCGACAGCCTCCAACGCTGTAGTCGGGTAGGCGCCAACAACAGCATCGGCCCTCGCCACCTCGCCTACCCCGTCCGCCGGGCTTTGGTGCGCTCATTTGGCTGGTTGCGCGGGATCAGCTCGGTCACCGTTGATGCGGCGTGATTGACCACCCAGACCCGGCCCCGGTAGGCGACGATTCCGGTTGGCGCGGCGAACCCATAGCGGGCGCCATGCAGCACCCCGACCACGGCGCCGGTGCTGGCGTCGATCTCGGTCACCGAGTCGTTCCCGGCGTTGGCGACCCACGCCTTGCCGTAGGAGAGCGTCATGGCGGTCGGCCCGGCGATCGCGTACTCCGGCCCGGAGAGCCTGGCGACCAGCCGTCCCGTCGACGTATCGATCTCACTGACCGATGCGGGCGCCAGCCCGGCAACCCAGAGTCTCGAGCGATCAGCGGTCGTCGTCACCGGCTCGCTCTGACCCAGTGCTGTCCCGGAAAGCCTGCCGACCAGCCGGCCGGTGATCGCGTCCATTTCGGTCAGCGAGCCATTGCCGGCGTTGACGACCCACAGCCTGCCATTGCTCACCGCGATCGCGCGAGCATCACTGAAACCGTAGCGACGGGCCCGGAATTTCGCGATCAGCCTGCCGGTGGTCGCGTTGAACTCGGCTACCGAATCGGCATCGGCCACCCAGAGCCTGCGACCATAGAGAGTGAGCGCCCGCGGGCTGCCTAGTCCTCGCTGACGTGAAATAACGCGGATTACCCGGCCATTACCAGCGTTCATCTCAGTGATCGCGGCCGTGCTGGCAATCCACAGCTGGTTGCGGCCAGCGGTGATCGCGTCCGGCGCGGTGAGTTCATAGTGGCGGCCGGACCAAGTCACCGGCGCGCTGGCCGCTTGCCAGCCGAATTCGGTTACCGAGTCGCTGGCCTGATTCGTGATCCACAGGCGGTCGCGGCAGATCGTGATCGCCGCGGGCCCGTGCAAGCCGAACGAGACCGCCGAGTCGATCAGCACGTTCAGCGATCCTCCGGCGCTATTGCCGCTCACGGCGCAGGTCAGCGCGCCACGGCAGGTTGCTGACCTGTGGTTAGCGGTCGGCAACATCGCCACGCCGGCGCCTGCGGCCAAAAGCGCGAACGCGACGAGCAGCACTACGAGACGAGTCCGCCGCCGCGGATTCAGCTTGGGCGGCTTAGCCGACGGCGGCGCGGCGTGCCTTGGCGAATACCCGATATTTACAGCTTGCACGGCACCTATCGATCCTTCAGCGATTGACAGCACAGCAAACTGCCCCGTGGTGAAAACCTTTCCCGCTAGTTTACCGGCGCGCGTTTGAGTAGGCCAGCCTCGTCGCATCGGCCGGCGTTTTAACTATCGCGTTCCGACTCGCGAAATGTGCATTTCGGCGTTCGGCTGAGCTGTTAGGCCGATCTTGCCCTGCGAATCCCGACAACGGCGAGCAACAAGCCGACAATCGCAAGCACCGGGCCGATGATCTTAAACGCCGAATTATTCGACATGAAGCTGCCGCCGACGGTCCCGAAACCCTGCAGAGCCCAGAAGACTCCGACGACGATCAGCACCACGCCGACGACGGCGAGCAGCCAGTTCCGCACTATTGCCTCCACAGCAGTTCAGGCCAGCCGCGCTGTCGCGAGGGCCGCGGCGAGCAGGACAATTCCCCACGAGAAGGAACGGAGCGCGCGTTCTAGCGGTTCACGCAACCGCGCCATGTCGAGCGTGATGGTCTCGCCGGTCGTCAGTATCTGAACGCCGGTCACCGACGCGGTGCGGCGTCGCAGGATCCTAGCGGGCGTGCTCAGATGGCGCTGGCCGGCTGACATCGCCATTGCCGCCGCTGCGATCAGCGCGGGCGCCACCGCCACTTTGCCCGCTTCGGCGACGTAGCCGGTCAGCGCGGGGAAGGCGCCCCACGCGGCCGCGAACCCGGTATCGGTGTGAATAAGGCCGCCGAACAACTCGGCGTTGTAGCCGACCACGAGCAGCGGTCCGATGATCATGAAGGGCAGCAGCACCCAGCCCACTCTCGTGATGCCGATCGCGCCGAGCGCCACGGCCCCAGCGAGGCCCGCAACGGTAACGGCCACGAGCACGGACGAGGGAATCGAGGTCCGCAGCGGCCTGCCGTGCAGTTCATCGAGTGCGTGCGCGGCAATGCCAACCGCGAGGAAAAACGCGAGGAGCGTGGCGATCAGTCGGTCCAGTCGCACGTGCGGCGCGATCATCGCGCCGAGCACCACGTAGGACAGGTGCCAGGCGGTGAACGGCGGATGCAGCAACGTCCACCAGTCCCGCCAGCGGCCAGGTCCGGCCGCGTAGTAGGCGGGCCTGGTCTGCGGCTCAGCCACCTGACCGGGTTCCCCACATGATCAGGCCGCCGCCCAAGCTCATGTGCCTGGTTCCCACGTTCGTGAAGCCGGCCGCCTGCCATGCCCGCACCGTCCAGTCGACCGGGAACCTCCGGTAGTGCGCCGAGATGTTGGGCCCGAGGAACCGGCCTACGTCCAGCCATTCCCGGCCGCCGGTCAGCAGTCCGCCCGCGGGCAGCAGTGTCCTGGTGTAGAGCCACCACGCGGCGTGCCAGAACGGAGCGGGCGGGGTGGCGAACTCCAGGCTCGCGACCCGCCCGCCTGGCTTGACCACGCGACCAAGCTCGGTCAGCGTCGCCTGCGGGTCATCGACGTAGCGCAGCAGGTAGGTGAACGTGAGCGCGTCGAAACTGGCGTCGGGAAACGGCAACTGCTCGGCCCGGCCGCACGTCAGCGTGATCCGCTCGGCCAGGCCAGCGGCCGCCACGTTACGCTGGCCGCGCCGCAGCATCTGCTCGGTGAGGTCCGCGCCGACAACCTTCGCGGTTGTCCGCTTCGCTAGCGCGATCGCGACGCCGGCGGTTCCCGACGCGACGTCGAGAATCACGCCGCCATCGGCGGGCGTCACCTGGTCGATCATCGCTCGCCGCCAGCGACCGTTCTGCCCGAATGACAGCACCTCGGCGAGCCGGTCGTAGCGGGCAGGAAGCGGGGTGAACAGGTCCTGGGCGAAAGCGTTGCGATCGGTGGCGGTCGAGAGCGGCACGGACGTCTCCTTGACTGCTCGCAGTACTTCACGGTACGCAGGTCCAGCTAAACACAGGACGGATAGGAGCAGCTAATGGCAGCCCAGGAGACGCGTCGATTCGAGGTAAGGGTCGGTGACGGCAGGTCGGTGCAGGTGCTGGCCGCTGGGCCAGCCGATGGAATGCCCTTGGTGTTCCATACGGGCACGCCGGGCGGCCTGGTTCACTACCAGCCTGTCATCGCCGCGGCGGCGACGGCTGGCCTGCGCTGCGTGCTGTACTCACGGCCCGGCTATGGCCTCTCAGATAGTCAGCCGGGGCGCCTCGTCGCCGACGCGGCAGGCGACGTGACGGCCATACTCGATCACCTTGGCGCGGCCGACTTCGTCACCGCGGGCTGGTCGGGCGGCGGACCGCACGCGCTGGCCTGCGCCGCCCTGCTACCGGGGCGCTGCCTGGCCGCCGCGACGATCGCTGGCGTCGCGCCGCGGTCGGCGGCTGGGCTTGACTGGCTCGCGGGGATGGGGGAGGAGAACATTGACGAGTTTGGTGCGGCTGCGGCTGGCTTTGAGGCGCTCACGGCCGTCCTGACCACGATGGCGGCGAGCCTGGCCAGCGTGACGGGCGCCGATATCGCCGAAGCGCTCGGCGGCCTGGTGACGGCACCGGACAAAGCAGCGCTCACCGGTGACTTCGCCGACTACCTCGCGCGGCTGACAAGCTCGGCCGTCGCGACCGGCATAGCGGGCTGGCGAGACGATGACCTCGCGTTCGTCGCGGATTGGGGATTCGCGCTCGCCGACATTAGCGTTCCGGTCACGGTCTGGCAAGGCGACCAGGACGCGATGGTGCCGTTGTCGCACGGGCAGTGGCTGGCGAGTCACCTAAGTGGTGCGCGAGCACGGCTTCTTCCTGGTGAAGGTCACCTGAGCCTTGTTGCCGACCGGTTCGGCGAAATCTGTGCCGAGCTGGCATCAGCGGTCCGATCAGTTCGAAATTAAGATGCCAGGTCTGCCGACTGGCCGGTAACCTGCCCTTTCGTGCGTCCGCTGCCGGTTCCCGACCCCGGGACGCCGAACGTCAGGTCGGCGAGCCGTTTCGTCCTCTGGCTGATGGCGCGGCAGCGAGCGAGCACGCGTGCTCGTCGCGTCTAACGACGCCCACATCTTCGCTGGCCGCCTCGGCGAGCAGCTAGCCGGCGCTGTCTCGCGAACTCCCACGACGCGGACCGGGTGATCGTGATGGAACGCGGCCAGATCAGCGAAGCTGGGCCGCATCGCGAACTGGTCGACGCCGACGGGCCCTACGCCGCGCTGTGGAAGTCATGGCACGGCGAGTCGTCCCGTTCGTCCGGAACCGATTCCGCCGGTGCCCATTCCACAGGGCCTGTGCATGACGTTGTGGACAATTCCAGTTCTGCCACAAGTCACGGTGGATAAGCACAGCCTGATCTGTGGACAAGCAAAAGAATCTTGTATTTGCTCGCGAAACTCCTTGTGCGAGCCACCGAATTGGCAGTAGAACTGCTCTCACCACCGAAGCGGGCCGGACCCAGGGGAGACTCAGGGACCGCAGGGCGGGCCGGACTACCGGTAACGCTCGCGGGTGCCCGAGGCCCGGTGGTTGGCCAGGCAGCGCACCGGCCGCCGAGTCATCGGCTCGCTAGCGCGCCCAGGTCGGAAGGGCCCCTCCATCTCATACGTGGAGGGGCCTTTCGCATGCCAGGTTGGGCGCTTATTTCAGAGGCATCCGCGTTTCGACGCATTTAAATAGCATCCTTATCCGAATGCAAGCCAACGCCTTTTGATAATCGTCATGACGGCGGGTTTCGGGCTCGCTCCCAGGGCAGCGTGGGCCCCGCGCTGTCGCTATAGCAGCAGCTTGGGGCCCACGCTGCGGGGCAGCACGCCGTTGCCGCACCGCCAAGATCCACGCCGCGACCCAGGCCACCACCGCCACCAGACCCCCGGCGTGTTTAGCTGCGTCTCGCTCTTGCTCCGCGTGTTTGCTGGGCAAGAGTTCGGCTACGGTGCGACACTGGCCGTGACGGTCCGCGCACGCCGCGGGGGTTGGTGCTCTTCCAGGGCACTCAAGGCAGAAACCGGCACCCAGAACAGTGAGGGGAGCGTCAGGCGGGCGTGCGGACAGGAAAGACGACCTAGATGGGCCTCATGACCGATCACGGCGGGCCGGCAGACGAGTATGAGGCGGTCGCGCTGCCAATGCGCAGCTTGAGTTCGACGGTATTCGTCCGCAGATCAGCCAGGCCGAGCAGGCGAGCTGTGCTGCATTTGCATGAACTGGCCGACTCGCTGGCCCCTGACGACCTAGTCCGCTGGTACAACGAGCGCGGATTTCACTTTTACCTGACCGATGTCGCCGCGCCCGAGCAGGCACCGCCGGGCCGGCGCAGGTCGGCGAAGTCGCACGTGGCCGCGTTTAACGCCCTGGACGCCGCCTGCGCGCACCTCAAGGAGACCGACGGCATCGATGCGATCATCCTGTCCGCCCAGGGTCCGACCGCTCAGATGGCGGCTCAGTGGTGCGACGCCCGGCCCGTCAGTCGCCCGGTCGAGGCGGTCATCTTGTCGAACCCGGACTTCGGCGGCGAGCGGATCAGACTGGACATCGCCTGCCCGGTGCTCGTCATCTCGGCCGCGGGCTCGTGGCGCGACACTAGGCGGGCGCGGCGGGCTAAGGAGTCAATCAGGCTTGGCCAGCATGTCACCTGGCTGCAGATTGACGCGGCGGCCAGCGCCGGCGGACCGGTCGGCAATGGCTCACCGGTCGGCATGGTCGTCGCCCCGCAGCGCAGGCGGCTATTCGATGAGATGGGACGGTGGCTCGGTGCTTACATGTACGGACAGGTGCGCGATCAATTGCTGTAGCCGATCGGTGCGATCCGCGGATCGCTGAACGGTAACGGCGTCCGCCACGTGGTCGTTGGTAAGCCAAATCGTTGCGAGACAGGGGTGCGAAAGTGACCAGTATCGGAGTCAACGCTGGCCGTCGTCGGCGCTGGGTGATGCGAGCGGCGACGGCGATCGTTGTAGCTGGCAGCCTTGCCGCCGTCGCCCTCGACGTGTCAGCCGCGCAGGCGGCCCCGGCCACCACGCACAAACTCAAGGTGGTCAAGGTCGTCACCAGGCATCCGTTCGGCAAGATGCTCGCCACCGTCAAGGGCAGGAGCCTGTATTACATTCCGTCGAACAAGTGCAACGCCGCGTGCCTGAAGTTCTGGCCCGCATTGGTGATGCCGAAGAACTCCAAGGCCGTTCCGACCGGGACGACCTGCCTGGGCACGCTGAAGTCCGGCAAGAGCGGACGTCAGGTCAGCTACCGTGGGCATCGCCTCTACACGTTCATCAGCGACCACGGCACCAGCGTCAAGGGCAATCACGTAGCCGGATTCCTTGTGGCCAAAGTGAGAACCGGCGGCTGTCCTATGCAGGTCGTCCAGATCGCCACGAGGAAGCCGTTCGGCAAGATGCTCGCCACCACCGGCGGCCTTAGCCTGTACTACATGCCAACTGGCACCTGCAACGCGGCGTGCCAGGGCTTCTGGCCGCCGCTCGCGCTGCCCAAGGGCTCGACCGCGGTTCCCACCGGCGTCGCCTGCCTCGGCACGGCGACTCTCGGGCACCAGCGCCAGATCACCTACCGGGGCCACCGGCTCTACACGTTCTATCTTGACAGCGGGACAAGCGTCGAAGGCAACGGCCAGGCGGGCTTCGTCGTCGCGAAGGTTAAAACCGGCGCCTGTCCTAAGTAGCCTGATCGGCTGAGGTCTCCGGCGGGCAGACCGGCAGGCCGAGGCCTCGCAGTTCCTTCCTGAGCTGGGCGGCGGTCGTGAAGTCAATCGCGACCACGCCCAGCTTTGCCGCGGCGGCCACGTTCGCGGTGTTGTCGTCGATGAAGACGGTCGCCGCGGGGTCGAGCCCGTACCTGGACAGCAGGATCTCGAAGATCTGCTGGTCGGGTTTCGCGACACCCTCGTGGCCAGAGATCACCCAGCCGTCGAGAAGGTCAAAAAAGGCGAACCGGCTGCGGCGCTTGACGAACGTCTCCGGTTCCATGTTGCTGAGCGCCAGGCAGCGCACGCCCGCCGAGTTCAGCTCGGTGAGCACCGCGACCGTGTCGTCCAGCGTGCCGGCGACCATATCCTCACCCCGGTCCGCCCAGGCCATGATCAGATCGGCATGCTCCGGATGCAGCCTCGCCAGCTCGCGGCACGACTGCTCGATATCCACGCCTAGGTCATGGCCGAGGTGCCACGCAGGTGTGCAGATCCGGCCAAGGAAGTCTTCAAGCTCGGCCGGATCGGCGATGAGCTGCCGGTACAGGTGCCGAGGATTCCAGTCGATGAGCACGCCGCCGAGGTCGAACACAACCGTGGTGATCCGCGAGCTAGCCACCGCTAGACGGTAACATCGCCCGTTGCCTGGCCGCCCGTCCCGCCCCCTGCGATGGATTCGGCAATTCATCCGGGAAATCGGGTATGAATTCGGCAATTCATCGCGCCGATTATCAGGGAAACCGGTGTCGATTCGGCAATCCATCGGAGTGCTGCCGGAGGTGGCAGCCTGAAGCCCGCGATGTCCTCGTTCGCGTAACTCCGCGTTCAGCCGGGCTAGCTTGTGACGCTCACCTGGATGATTGGGTAGCCGGAGGCGCCGTTTGGCTCGGGCGCTGTCTGGACCGCGGTCTGCGTGTAGCCCGTCTTGTCGGTCGCGCGGGCCTCGATCAGGTGACTGCCCGGCGTGGCGTTCCAGAAAATCACCCATTGCCGCCAGGTGTCGAGGTCAGGCACGGCCGATAGGCTGGCCTGCCGCCACGGACCGCGGTCGACCCGTACCTCGACCGCTTCGATGCCTTTGTGCTGTGCCCACGCGACGCCGGCGATGGCCGTCCGGCCGACCTTGAGCGGGTTCTGGCCATTGGGCACGTCGATCCGCGACTCGGTCTTAATCGGCGCCTGGGCGAACCAGCCGCGCTGGGCCCAGTAGGACTGGTTTGACGCGTAGGTGGTGACCTCGATGTCAGTGATCCACTTGCATGCCGACACGTAACCGTACAGTCCCGGTACCACGCTGCGGACCGGGAATCCGTGCGCTACTGGCAGCGGTCGGCCGTTCATCCCGACGGCCAGCATCGCGTCCCTGCCGTCCATCGCGGTCGCGACCGGAGTTCCTGACGTGAAGCCGTCGAACGAGGTGCAGAACAGCTGATCGGCGCCGGCCTTGATGCCCGCTTCGCGCAAGAGCGCTCCCAGGCTGGCACCGAGCCACTTCGCGTTGCCGATATACGGTCCGGCCACCGGATTCGAAACGCAGCACAGCGTGATGTAGTCCTCGATCAGCGGCCGCTTGATGAGGTCGTCGAAGCTCAGCACTATCTCCTTGCGCACCATGCCGTGGATGCGCAATTGCCAGCTAGCGGGCGGGATCTGCGGCAGCACGATCGCGGTGTCAACCCGGTAAAACGAAGAGTTCGGCGTAATGAACGGGCTGAGTCCGGGGATGCCGAAGTCGACGCCGACGGGCAATAGCGGCGCGGGTACCGCCGGGGGCGGCAGCCGCAGGGATGCCTGCGCCGCGGTGACGTTGGCGCGCTCGCTGAGCAGCCGGCCGCCGAAGTAGGCGACGGCGCTGACGCCCGCGGCGGTGGCACTGAGCGTCACGAACTGCCTCCTGGCTGGCTCAACGACCGCGGGGATGGCTCGCTCGGCTGTCTTACGTTTGCCCGTGGTCGGCGCGGCCTGGCTGGCGGCAGTCGGTACCGGGCCAGCGGCGCGGATCAGCCAGATCATGGTGAACACGGCCGCGGCCGACCCGGCCAGGGTGGGCAGCACGTCAGCAGGGCCAGAGGTTGGCCTGGTGGCGGCGGCGATCAGGCCGACTACGCAGAAGACGGCGATGCCGATCAGGCCGTTGCGTATGTTGCGCTGAGCGAGCGTGCCGATGAACGCGGCGAAAATCGCGAGCACGATCACGACGCCGATCTGCAGCACCAGTTTGTCGTTGGAGCCGAATTCCTTGATAGCGAAGTTCTTGACGGGCGACGGGCTTAGGTCGATAGCAAGCTCGGCGACGGCTACAACTGGGGATCCGACCGGACCGGTGAGCCCGGCGATCAGGAAGCCCACGCAGACGCCGACGGCTCCGGTCAGCAAGCCGGCGAGCGCGCCGCGCGGACGGATGAGGCTAGTGGGAGTCACACTGGATATTCGTACCAGCGCTGGCGATGGATTGGGGAGTTGGGTCGGGGACTGATCCGGGGGCTAGCCTGGCCAAGCCGAAGAACGTCCGGCGACGAATAGGAAGTGTGGGCATGAGCGACGGCGGAGCGGGGCAGGACGGCGACCGGCTGACCAGCCCAGTCTCGCCTGGCCGGGCTGACCGGCGGCTCGATGACCTCCTTCCCGCCGTCGCGCTGGGCGACGAGCGCGCTTACGAGGCTGTCTACGACCAGACGTCGGGTTGGGTGCTCGGCGCGGTGCGCAAGGTGCTGCGTGACCCGGCTCAGGCCGAGGAAGTGATGCAGGAAGTCCTGCTTGAGGTCTGGCGGACGGCGAGCAGGTTCGATCGGCGGCAGGGCAGCGGCATGTCCTGGGTGATGACGATGGCGCACCGCCGGGCGGTCGACCGGGTCAGGTCCGAGCGCAGCCACACCAGCAGGGAAGCCCGCGCGGCCAGCGCCGTGATCGACTACGACGACGTCACCGAGGCGGTGGAGGCCAGCCTGGACCGGGAGCGGGTGCAGCGCTGCCTGTCCTCGCTGACGCGGTTGCAGCGCGAGTGCGTTGGCCTGGCCTATTACAGCGGGTATACCTACCGCGAGGTCGCCGAACTGCTCGGGGTTCCGGCTGGCACGGTCAAGACCAGAATGCGCGACGGGTTGATCAGGCTCAGGGACTGCCTGGGGGTGTCATGACGGTGTCGGACGATCACGAATTGCATACGCTGGCCGGCCCCTATGTGATGGACGCGGTCACGCCGGAGGAGCGGGCGAACTTCGCGGCGCACCTCACTGATTGCGCGCAATGCCGCGATGACGTAAGCGAGATGCGGGAGGCGACAGCCCGGCTTGGCGTGGCGGCCATGGTCAGGCCACGACCGGAGCTGAAGGAGCAGACGATGCGGGCGGCGCTCCGCACCAGTCAGCTCGCACCCGCGGTCGACGCCTCGCCGGGCGGCGAAGCGATGCTGAGCCAAGACGATCAGGTGCCACGGCGGCGGCTAGCCTCGCGCGGTTGGCCGTTCCCGCTGTCGGCCCGGTTCGCGCTAGCTTCAGCGGCCCTTGTGGCTGTCGCCGCGACCACGTTCGGCCTGATAACCGGCAACATGATGGAGCAGTTGCATCACACTCAGCGGCAAGATCACATGATCGCCACCGTGCTCAACGCCTCTGATGTGGTCATCCTGACCGCGCGGGTGACCACGGGCGGTACCGCGACCGTCATCATGTCGCACCACGAGCACCGGCTGGTCTTCACCGCGCACGGGCTGCGGCCGCTACCGGACGGCATGGGCTACGAACTCTGGCTGATGGGACCGGCGAAGGTCAGGTCGGCGGGGATGCTCAGGACACAGACCGACGGGATGGCCGGGCCCGCCGTGGTGTCCGGAGTCGAGCAAGGCGACGCGATCGGCGTGACCGTCGAGCCGGCTGGCGGCTCGCCGCTGCCGTCGTCGACGGTCGTCGTCATGATCAGGCAGCGCGGCTGACCGCCGCCGCCGCTGCCCGCGCGGCGTGACCGCCAAGATGATGGATGGCCCTGGTAATAGTTCCGCACTTCTGGCTGCCCGGATGTTATTGAGTCGCACTACCCAGGGAAGGGTTATCGCATCGGAGTTGCCGGGGGCTTTATTTCCGCATCAAGGTTGTCGGGTTTTCGCGGCAGTCGCGCAGGAGTGATGTCATGCGTTCTCACGCTTCCTTGGGCATTGCCTTGATTGCCGCGCTGGCGACGATGATCGCGGCTGGCTGCGGCACGTCACCGGCCGCGCCCGCGTCGCCGACCGGCGCGCCGCCACTGCCCTTGTCCACCCGATCGCCGGCCACGACGGCGCACATCGGCGGTGGCTGCGGCTTCATCCCGGTGCACGGCGCTGGCAGCTTCGGCACCATGAGCACTCAGCGGGCGGCGGCAGCGGCGTCGACCAATCCGCAGCTTTCGGTGTTTACCTCGGCGATCAGGGCGGCCGCGCTGGACCGTGAGCTGAACAAGATGCGGCCGGTCACCTTGTTCATCCCCGTGAACAGCGCGTTCGCGGCGCTGTCTAAGGCCCAGGTTGAATTTCTGCGGAACCCGGTCAATCTCGTCAAGGTCGTGCGCAGGCAGGTCGTGCCGCACCCGGTCACGCCGGCCCAGATAGCGCGGGGCGGCAGCGTGACCACGCTGTCTGGCAGCAGGCTAGCGCTGGCGAAGCAGGGCCAGACATACCGGGTGAACCAGGCCACCGTGCTGTGCGGCAACATCAAGACGGCCAACGGCACGCTCTACGTGATCGACCGGGTCCTGCTGCCGCCAAAGTAGCCGCTGGTTTCGATCAGGGCACTGCGGCCGGCATTCGGTGCACGCTCACCGCCGGGCAGGCTAACGTGGCATCGTGAAAGCATCGCCCGAGGCGCAGCTGCGGCTGCTTGAGCTAGCAGACCTCGACGCTGAGCTAGGCAGGATCGCGCACCGTCGGCGCGGGCTGCCAGAGCACGCCGAGATCACCAGGCTGGAAACCCGCGACACCGAGTTGCGGGACGCTCTGGCCGCCATGACGGCGCAGGGCAGCGACCTGGCGCGAGAGCAGGCCAAGGCCGAGGCCGATGTGGAGCAGGTCAGATCCAGGATTGACCGGGACCGGCAGCGGCTGGACGGCGGCATGATCAGCTCGCCCAAGGAGCTTGAGAACCTGCAGTCAGAGATTCAGTCGCTGCAGCGGCGGCAGTCTGACCTTGAGGAAATCGTGCTCGACGTGATGGAGCGGCGCGAGACTACGCAGTCCAATCTGCAGTCGGCGACGACGGAGCGGTCTTCGATCGAGGCCGAGCTTGGCACCGTCACCTCGGCCAGGGACGCTGCCCTGGCCGAGTTTGACGAACAAGCGACAAAGGCAAGCGCCCGCCGCGCCCAGGTCATCGTGGATGTCCCGGCGGGCCTGGTCGCACTGTACGACAAGCAGAGGGCCCAGCACGGCGGTGTCGGCGCCGCGGCGCTGCGTCACCGAAGTTGCCAGGGCTGCAACCTGACGTTGAATACGGTGGACCTCAACTCGATCAGGTCGGCGCCCGACGACGAGGTGCTGCGTTGTGAGGAGTGCCGCCGGATTCTCGTCCGGACCGCCGAGTCGGGCCTTTGACGGAGCCGGCCGGAGCGGCGGGGTCGGGTCCGGCGGAGGAGTCGGGTCCGGGCTGGGGTGCGCCGCTCGGTAAGCCGACGACCACGCTGCTGCTGCGGCACGGACAGACCGAGCTGTCCGGGATGCGCCGGTTCTCGGGCCGGACGGACGTCCCGCTGACCAAGGAAGGCATCAAGCAGGCAACCTCGGCCGCCCGTCGGCTGGCCGGCTCGGGTGCGGTCGCCGTCATCAGCTCGCCGTTGCAGCGAGCGCGACGGACGGCGGAGGCTGTGGCTGAGGCTGCCGGGGCACCGCTGGTCGTGTACGAGGAGTTCGTGGAGGCTGAGTTCGGCGCCTGGCAGGGCCTGACCTTCGCCGAAGCGGCGAAGAAATGGCCGGATGAGCTGGCGGCGTGGATGGCTAGTCCGGACGCGACGCCACCGGACGGCGAGAGCTTCGCGATGGTGGCGATGCGGGTGCTAACCGGACTTGACCGGCTGATGGACGCCTACCGGCACCAGACCACGATCGTGGTGAGCCACGTGACACCGATCAAGACGCTGGTGTGCCGGGCGTTGCTGGCACCGCCTGAGGCGATGTTCCGAATGAACCTCGATGTGGCTTCACTGTGTCACATCGACTGCTTCGACAACGGCTCCGCCGTCGTCCGCTCCCTCAACGACACCGCCCATCTGCAACCTCGCCGCGGCCGCCGCTGATCCCGCCTGGTTCTCGCAGTCGTGAGGGGGAATCCATCGCACCGCCTCGCCCGAGCAATGCGATGGATGTGGCAATCCAACCGGGAAAACCGGTGTGAATTCGGCAATCCATCGCGCCAGAAACATGCCGGACCGCGATGAATTCCACAATCCATCGCAGCGGTCAGCCCGATGCGGCTGCGGCTCGCGGCCCTCCCTCGGCCGTTGCCGTGCTCAAGGGAACACCGCTCGCCGGGATAGACTTCTTGGTAAGCGGCGAGCGAGCTGGACGGGCGGTCGCGTCGGTTCTGGTAAGCCGGGATCGACGAGGAAGGTCCGGACTCCGCAGGGCAGGGTGGTCGGTAACGCCGACCCGGGGCAACCCGCGGGAAAGTGCCACAGAAAACAGACCGCCGCCGGTCTCGGGCTCGCGCCCGGACTGGCGGTAAGGGTGAAACGGTGGTGTAAGAGACCACCAGCGCCGCAGGTGACTGCGGCGGCTCGGTAAACCCCACCCGGAGCAAGGTCAAGAGGGCCTGGCGGCGCCAGGCCTGCGCGGACGTTTGAGGGCGGCCCGCCCGAGTTCGCGGGTAGACCGCACGAGGCTGTCGGCAACGGCAGCCCTAGATGGATGACCGTCGGCCCGCGCGAGCGGGCGCACAGAATCCGGCCTACAGGCCAGCTCGCCCGCCGCGACTGGGCTCGTCCCTCACGTCGGGAGGCCTGGGCCGCGTCGGCCGTTCGATCTGCGCACCAAATATGCGGTCAGCCAGGTGGCGGGTTCCCAGAGCAGGATGACCACGACGCCGCCTATCACCAGCCAGCCCACCAGGCCATGCGGATGGATGACGAAGTTGAACGCGGCGAAGAGGCTGAGCGCCGCGATCCGCACCGCATGCCCGAGCTTGCCGGCCTCTTCCGATTCGTCGATTTCGCTGGTATTCGCGTGCGCTCCTCGGACGTGCGATCGTTGCCATCGGCTCGTGTCGACCCGCTTGATGAGAATGCCCGTGAGTGGCAGCAGTCCAAGCAGCAGCGAGCCTCCGACGAGGAACCTGGTCCACATGCCCAAGACGACACCTCCGGGGCTCTTCGCCATGTCACAGTCACGTTAATCGCCGCTGAGCGAGGATGAGAACGTCAACGCACGAACGAAGAAGGGCGTGATCATGACATTGCGGTGGACAGGCAGGTCCAGGCTGATGCGCGCATCGGCAAGCGGGACCCGCGTGATCGGAGTGGCTCTGCTCAGCGTCGCGCTGACGCTCGTCAGTGCCGTCCCAGCAGCGGTCGCCGCTCCACGGCACCCGATCGCCGCCGTCCCTGCGGCTGCTGCCTGCCGCAGCGCTCGAGGTCCGTTCCACGTCAGTGGCACGAAGGTGATTGGGGCGCATGGCCGGGTATTCGTGCCCTACGGCATCACTGTGCCCGGGCTGGCCAACACTAAGTACATTCCGTTCATCCAGCTCGACGACGCCAAGATCAGGGCGACAGCCCGATCCTGGTGCGCCAACACGGTCAGGCTGCAGCTCGGCCAGGAGAACATGGTCGGCGCGAACGGCAAAGGTTTCTCGCTGCGCTTTCTGCGGGCCGTCGAAGGCGAGGTGAAGGTCGCCGAGCGGAACCATCTAGTCGTCGTGCTGAACGCGCAGACCGAGGGCGCCGGCAACCAGCCAGGGCCGACCAAGGCGACGGTCCTGCTCTGGAAGGACCTGAGCCGCATCTATCGCCGCGACCCGCAGGTGGTCTTCGACCTGTTCAATCAGCCGCGCATCTCGACGCAGGCGAAGTGCGGCGTCGCGGTGGACTGGCGCCTGTGGCATAACGGTGGCAAGTTTGCCGGTCGCACCTACGTCGGCATGCAGACGCTGGTGCGCGACGTGCGCGCGGACGGGGCGAAGAACCTGATCTGGGTGGAAGGCCCATGCTTCGCGAACTCGCTCGCCAGCCTAGGCTCGCACCTGATCAAGGGCGGGAACATCGTCTACGCGTTCGAGCACCCGCACGGAGTCCACACCTCCGCGCAGTGGTACGCCGACTTCGGCTGGGTCATCTTCCGGCACGTCGCGCCCGTGGTCGACGCCGAGTGGACGAACTACGCGGCCGCTAAGTCCGAGTGCTGGCCAGACGCGCCCAAGGCGGTGCCCGCCTTTCTGCGCTACCTGGGTCGCCGTGGCATCGGCATGACGGCCTTTCAGCTCAAGAAAGGGTTCCTGATCAGGAGCACCAACCTCGCCGACCCCACCCACATCTACACCTCGGGACGCGGCAGGTGGCGGTGCGCCAACGGCCTCGACGAAGGCATCGGCACCGACCTGATGACCTGGTTCAGGCACCAGAACGGCTAAACCATAGATGTGGCGGGGCCCGCCTGCCGGCAGACCCCGCCACATGCGGTACAGACTCCTAGCAGTTCGGGTTCGGCATGATCCTGCCGACGAAGGCACCGAGCGAGCCGGGTGCGACGGGGCCGTACTGCTTGTTTCCGCGGAAGGTGTTGCCGTTCTTCATGTTGCCGAACTCCCACACGCAGCTTCCGGCCACCTTGGCCTGCGTGAAGTACGGGTAGAACTTCCCTGGTCCCTTGGGCGGCACCACGCAGCCGCTGCCGGTGAACAGGTTGCAGTTGGTGTTCAGTTCACTGGCGCTCAGGTCGGTCATGAACTGGATTGACGAATAGTGCCTGTTGCCGGCTGTGGTCGGCTGATTTTGCAGGAATGGCGTCGGGAACTTGTTGGACTTGCTGACATTGACCGAGGTAGGCCAGTCGGCCCAGTAGGTCGAGCCGTCGAAGTCCAGGTCGCCGACGGCGTCGAAGAACACCGGGCAGCCGGTCACCAGGTTCGGGTTGCCCCGGGCCAGCCCATTGTGCGTGTCACCGAACTTGTAGCACGGCGCGTCGTCAGGCTCGTTGTTCTCGCCAGAGTCCTTGACCGACTCGTACGGTCCGTGGCACTGCTTGAAGAACGTGTCCTTGACGTTGCCCACCATCGTGGTCGCCGACTGGGTGACCGACGTGCAGGCCTCGAAGTGGCCGACCTCGTACTCGTCGTTGATCATGTACGGGCCGATGCCCCACGGGATGATGTTCGCGGCGCGGGCCGTGTTGTATTCGGGTGCGAAGTTGAATTTGGTACCGGTGCAGTCGAACGGGTTGGTGTTCATGAAGCCGTTCGCGCCCGACGCGATCATGAAGCCGCTCTTGCCGTTGGTGTGGTCTGTTTCCACCACTTCCAAGGCATTGCCTCCCTTGATCTTCGCATCGAACATCCGCACCGTGATCGTGTCACCTGGGTTCATCAGCAGCGTGTTCTTGTTGGGCGTGACTGTGGCGACGTTGCTGAGCTGCGGGCTCGGCGGTCCGCTCGGGACGCCGTTGGTCTGGACGAACGCGAAGTTGACCGGCTCGACGCAGTTGTTGTTGCACGGGCCGGAACCATCGCCGGTGCACTCCAGGCTGTCGATGTTTAGTGCCGAGCACCAGTGCTTGTTGTCGCAGCTGATGTTGTCCGCCAGCGGCGCGAAGCCCGGCGGGTAGAACTGAAGCTCGACGAATGCCGCCCCGGCGCCCGGGTAGTTGCCCTTAGGGGCGTTCGCGTCCGAGCCCGGGGTGCACGGGTTCAGCGGCGCCGAGTTCGGGTCGCACACGGTGGTCGAGAACCACGGCGCGACCGTGAGCTCGAACCAGTGCGTCACGTCGCCGCCTGGGTGAGTCGCCGTCGGCAGCGCGACCGGGTCGCGCGGCAGCTTCTCGGTCATCGTGAAGTTCCGGCCGGACCCCTTGGCGTTCGAAATGAACCTGACCGACGGCTCGTCGTGGCCGATGTAGTGCCCGTTGTCAACGAACCTGCCGCCGTCCGATCCGCGCGGGTCAGTGCATTGCAGCCCCATCTTGACCAGCCGCTGGATCGGGCTGAGACCACTGCAGTCGAGCATGCCCACCTTATTGGGCTTAACGCCCGTGCTCGCGTGGCTTGCGGTTGGCACAGGCCTGTGCGCGACCGCGGGCGCGAACGCGCCGACGGCCAGTGCCGTCGCCGCGATTACCGGCAGGATGAGCAATCGCAGGTTAAACAGCCGGCGGTTGCCATGATGACGCCGCATACTTACCTCTTCTCCTCGATGGCTGGCCAATGGAACTCTAGCTACTGATAGTTCGCATTGACAGCCCCGCCGAGACAGATCGGCAGAACGACGCGATCGCCGTTAGGGCAGCCACCAGGTCTGGTTCTTGGCGCTGACGCAGTTGGTGACGTCCACGCCGGTGCCCGTCTTGAGGCTAGATCCCGGGTCGGTCAGGCACTTGCGACTGGCCGCGTTGCGTAGTTCGAACCGGCCGGCGACGGTCCAGTCCTGCGTCTTGGCGTTGGCGCACCGGCGTAGCACGACGCCCGCCCCGCCGTGCGTCGACGTGATCGCCGCGCACCGCGTGCCCGACCTGAGCTTCCCGGCGGAGAACTTCCACTGCTGGTTGCCCGCGCCGCTGCCGCAGTTGACGATCTCGACCTTGGCGCCGATCACCGGCCGGCTCTGCGCCAGGCACTCGCCGAGCAGCGCGCTGGTGATCGTCCCGCTGGTCAGCTTCGTGACCGCGGCCTGGACGAGGTCGAGATAAGTCGCGTAGGTCTGCTTGTCATAGGAAGACCATGGGGCGAAACTAATCCCGCGGCCCGAATCCAGGTACGCTGCGCCGGCGTTGCACGTGGGATCGAAAGCGCACTTGTTGCCTGTCTTCTTCGCGTTCACGCTGTTGAGCTGCCACAGGCCTCGGTCATAGGACACCGACCTGGACGGGCAGTTGAACTTCGGCCAGTCGCCTTGACCTGTAATGTTCCCGTTCTTGTCGTCGCAGACCTTGAGATGCGAATCGCCTCTGCTTTCGGCGACGCAGATGGTCGCCGCCGTGACCAGGTCACCGCCGAAGTAGCCATTGTTCGGCCAGCCCGCCTTGGCCGCGTAGAACACGCACGTCGAGACGGCCTTGCCGGTCGCCGCGGGGGACAGGCGCCCGCTCGCGGCGGTCGGCGCGATCAGCGGCCCGCCGCCGACAGCTGGACGGACCACCGACTGGCTCGGGACTCGACGGGTGCTCGACGCCAGCGCCGGCATGACAACTGTCGCTACGGCGGCGCCAGCGGTAGTCGCGGCCAGCACAGCGGCGATCTTGATCACCAGGGGCCGAGGATAGCGGCTGAGCATGAATCAGTCCTTCCGTTCCATCGCAGATCAAAGGGCTCAGGCTTTCTCGAAACTCACGTTGCCGCCAGGACCGATATCGACAGAGTCGGCGAGTACCTCGGTGGCGATCCAGTCGCGATAGCCGAGCAGGTCTTTGTCCGATGCGGGAAGTGCGAGCGTGATCCGGTCGGACAGCCCGAGGCCGACGTCCTTGCGCATGGTGTTCACCTGGTGGATCAGGTCGTAGACCCGGCTCTCCCGGCGCAGTTCGTCGTCCAGCGTGGTATCGAGCGCGACGGTCACGCCGGCTTCCGACGCGACCTCCCAGCCTGCCTTTTCCAGCCGTTCGACGATCACCTCGCCCGGCTCGAGGACGAAGCTCAGCACCTCGAACCGGCCGCCGTCGAGGGCCCGGAACTCGCCGGCGTCGAGTGCCTTCTTCACCAGCGGCATGCTGCTGCCCAGGCGCGGCGCTACCACCGGGAAGTTGGGCTTGACCCGTAGCCCGCTGGTCTCGATCTGCTCCAGGCTCACTTCCTTGACCCGAAGCTCGTCGGCGATCTCCGGCAGGTACCGCCCGATCTCGCCCGCGCCCTCGACCAGCAGTTTGCGCAGCGGCTGGCGGAGCTTCAGCTTGGACTGCGCCCTGGTCCTGCGGCCAAGGTCGACGACCCGGCGGACCGCCGCCATGTCCGCCACGAGCCCGTCGTCGATCTGGCCAGACTGCGGCCAGCCAGCCAGGAACACCGATTCCGGCGCGTCAGAGCAGACGCTGACCACCATCGCCTGCCACAGGTGCTCGGCCAGGAAGGGAAGGATCGGCGAGATCACCCGCAGCGCCTGAACCAGGCTGACCCACAGCGTGCGCAGCGCCGCCTCGTCGCTGTTCCAGAACCGTCGCCTCGACCGCCTGATATACCAGTTCGACAGGTCATCGAGGTAGGCCTCGAACGTGCGCAGCACGTTGACCGTGAGGTACTCCTCGTAGCTGACTGTCACGTCGGCGACTAGCCTGGCCGTCCTGGCGAGCAGCCACCGGTCCAGTGACTGCATGTCGGCCCAAGGATCGCCGGCTGAGGCGTCCGCGCCGATCACGGCGAGGTCAGCGATGTTGGGGGAGAAGCCCGAGGTGTTCGCGTAGCTGGCGAAGAACGACAGGCTGTTCCAAAGGGTCAGCAGCTTGCGCTGGATCTCCTTGCCCGGCCCGAACCCGAACAGCAGGTTCTGGTTGGGCGGCTGCTGGCAGTACTGCCAGCGCATAACGTCGGCGCCCATCTGGCCGAAAGCGTCCTCGGCGCTGATCATGTTGCCCCAGGAGCCGTGCATCTCCCGGCCGGTCTCGTCGAGCATCTTCTCGTAGCCGAGTACCTTGCGGTACGGCGCGCGCCCGGTCAGCGTGACGGACATGAACAGCTGGCTGTAGAACCAGAGCCTGATCTGCTCCCGCATCTCAGAGACCCAGTCGGCCGGGAACCACTCTTCCCAGTACGACTCGTCGGGCAGGTCGGCGGTGGTCAGTCCCTTGGCCGCGCCGGTCGCGTAACCCTCGTCTAGCCAGGACGGATTTTCCCAGCCGAGCGTGGAGAACGGCACGATGCCCGCGTCCAGCCAGACGTCGCCAACCTCAGCTATGCGCTGTACCTCGCGGTCGCACTCCGCGCACTTGATCTTGATCGCGTCGATCCACGGCCGGCGCAGCTCTTGCAAGCCATCGAGCGACGACGTCGCGCGCTCGGCGAGTTCAGCCCGCGAGCCGATCACGTTCAGGTGGCCGCACGCGCACGGGTAAAACGGCAGCGGCAGGCCGTAGTACCGACGCCGGGAGATGTTCCAGTCGGACATATTGACGAGCCAGTCGTCCATCCGGCTGCCCATGTAGGCAGGCGTCCACTCGACGCCGCGGTTCGCCTCCCGCATCGGCTCCCTGATCTCGGTGACCGCGATGAACCAGTCGTCGGAAACGCGGAAGATCAGCGGCGTGTGGCAGCGCCAGCACTCCGGATACCGGTGCGTGATCGTGCCGGCCCGAACCAGCAGCGACCGCTGCCGCAGGTCGTTGACCACTTGGTCCGCGACCTCCGACGTGGCGAGGCCGGCCAGCCAGCCGTACTCGGGGTAGAACCGGCCCGATTCGTCGACCGGGGCGAGCACCGGCAGGCCATTGGCCTTGCCGAGGTCGAAGTCCTCGGTGCCGGCGCCAGGCGCGATATGCACGATCCCGGTGCCCTCGTCCATCGAGACCTCGTCCCAGCCGACGACGCGGTGCTCGACGCCAGCGCCAGGCGCCAGGTAGTCGAACGGCCCCTGGTAGCGCCAGCCGACCAGCTCAGAGCCGGGCAGCACCTCGGCGAACGGTGTTGGCCCGGGGGGACGACCCCCCGGAGCCCCCCGATGCGGCGAGGCCGCGTTCGGATCGCCCTCGGCCCGCTCAATGCTCGCGGCGTCGGCGCGCTCCACGGCGACCCAGTCACCGGCCGCCAGCCGACCATACTCGGCGTCTGGCCGCACCGCCGCCGCCACGTTCGCCGGTAGCGTCCACGGCGTCGTTGTCCAGATGACCAGCGCCTCACCGGGCCGGTCGAGCAGCGGGAAGCGGACGAACAACGAGGGATCGGACCGGTCGACGTAATTGCCGACGAGTTCGTGCGCGGAGATCGACGTACCGCAGCGCGGGCACCACTCGGTCGGCCGGTGGCCCAGGTACAGCCAGCCGCGCTCGTGCACGATACGGAGGAACTTCCAGATGTACTCGATGTTGGTGTCGGAGAACGTGTAGTAGTCCGTGCCCCACGCCATCCACTGGCCCAGCCTGATCGAGCCAGCGGTCAGCTCGGACGATGACGACTCCACGACCTCGCGGCACTTCTTCGCGAACGCTTCGAGGCCGAACTCCTCGATCTCCCGCTTGGAGTTCAGGCCAAGTTCGCGCTCGACTCCGACCTCGATCCACAGTCCCTGGCAGTCGAAGCCGTTCTGGTAGCGCTGCTCGTGCCCGCGCAAGGCTTTGTACCGCTGGAATACGTCCTTGAGCGTCCGGCCCCACGCGGTGTGCACCCCGAGAATCTTGTTCGCCGTGACCGGCCCGTCAATGAAGCTGAACTTAGGTCCGCCAGCGGTCTGCGTGCGCAGCTTGGCGAAGATGTCCTGGCGGTCCCAGAAGTCTAGGACCGCGAGCTCCAAAGAGTCGGCGTCTGGCTTGGCAGACAGGTCAGGGAACATGGGCCGGAGTCTATCGTCCCTGGCCATCTCGACTCGCACGCATTATCGGCGGGCGGACCGTGCCGCTGGCCGCGATCAGGCCACGATGAGCCCGCGCAAGTAGGCCGCCTGGCCCGCGTGCTGCGCGTCGTCGTCGATCACGCTGACCAGCCGCATGCCAAGCGTCACCGGCGGGTCCCACCGGGTGTCCACAATCCGGTCCAGGTCGGGTTCGGTGAGCGTGCGGACGAACGCCAGCGTTCTGACGTAGACGGCGTCGTGATAGCCGCTCAGCAGCTCGCCTGAGTCCACTCGGAACGCGCCGACCTCTTCGGCGGTATGGCTCCAGCCAGTCGCCCGGTCCTCGAACGGCAGCCCGAACCGGTCCGACCAGCCGTCGGCGAGCCAGGCTTGGTCGGTACCGGCGACATCGGCAATGTGATCGTCTTGAACCCTGGTCAAGTGCCAGATCAGCCAGCCGATCGAGTTCGCCGTCGGCTCCGGACGGTACGCAAGCTGGTCGGCCGACATGCCGCCGACAACCTCGTGCACCACCCCGTGAATCCGGCTGAACGCGTCCGCAAGCAACTCAGCTACCATCATCGGTTCTATCCTGCCCAGATGGTCGGCGTTGTCCCTTGGCGTGAAGAACCTTTACTTTTCCTTAACTTGGCGTATTGACGCTCACCGACTGCCTGCTTATGTTCTGGGTGCACCCCAAGATCGGGGTCGCACCAGCCTGGATCTGCGTCCGCGCGGAAGGCAACGGGGCCTACCTACGCCGTCACGCCGGTCCCAGGTCCCGTTTTGAGAAGGTAGGGACTCGTTTGCGATTCCACCAGACCGGCGCCCGTGGCGCTGGATTAACACATCGGTCCGCTAGATCCGTCCTGTCGAGCGCCTGGATGGTGTTGGCGTCGAGCGCCGCCCTCGCGGCGGGCGTGCTGAGCTTCGCCGGGGCATCTGCTGCCCAGGCGGCGCCCGCTCATGCTCCCGCCGTCGTCCACGCGGCTGCGATGGGCTCGGCGCCAGGTACGTTCCACGTCGACTACAAGCGCGCTTGCCCGGTCGCCAAGCCAGGTCGCATGGCCTGCATGGTGCTGATGCGTACTAACGTCGCGCACATAGCCGAGCGCACCCTGGTGCCCAACGCGGCCCCGGTTGGCGTCGGCTACGGTCCGAACAGCCTTCAAGCCGCCTACAACCTGCCGTCCTCGACGAACGGCTCGGGCGAGACGGTCGCCGTAGTGGACGCGTTCAACGACCCGAACGCCGCGTCTGACCTGGCTACCTATCGCTCAAGCTGGGGACTGCCCGCCTGCGGCTCCGGCTGCTTCAGCCAGGTAAACGAGAACGGCGCGACCAGCCCGCTGCCGGCCTCCGCCGGGACCACCGGCTGGGACGTCGAAGAGTCGCTCGACATCGACATGGTGTCCGCGATCTGCCCGCTCTGCCACATCATCCTGGTCGAGGCGAGCAGCGCGAGCACCACTGACCTCGGCAAGGGTGTCAACGCCGCCGTCTCGCTCGGCGCCGGGTTCGTGTCGAACAGCTACGGCGGTTCCGAGTCCTCCTCCGACAGCACACTCGACTCCGAGTTCTACGACCACCCGGGCGTCGCGGTCACCGCGTCGGCCGGCGACAGCGGCTTCGGCGTCTCCTACCCGGCGGCGTCCCCCGACGTCACCTCGGTCGGCGGCACCTCGCTGTCCACCGCGTCGAACTCGCGCGGCTGGACCGAGACCGTTTGGGGCAGCAGCGCGGGCGGCGAGGGCACCGGCTCTGGCTGCTCGGCGGACAGCGCCAAGCCGTCATTCCAGACCGATACCGGCTGCGCCCGGCGCACGGACAATGACGTCTCGGCGGACGCCGACCCGAACACTGGCGTTGCCGTCTACGACACCTTCAGCCAGGGTGGCTGGCTTGAGGTCGGCGGGACCAGCGCGTCCTCGCCGATGATCGCAGCGGTGTTCGCGCTCGCGGGCACGCCGGCGGCGGGCACGCTGCCGGTCTCCTACATCTACAAGCACACGTCGAACCTGTTCGACGTCACCTCCGGCGCGAATGGAAGCTGCAGCCCGGCTTACCTGTGCACCGGCGAGGTCGGCTACGACGGCCCGACCGGCTGGGGCACGCCGAACGGCATCACCGACTTCACGCAACGGCACCACCACCGGCAACACCGTGACGGTGACCAACCCAGGTAACCAGACCGGCACCGTCGGCACCGCCGTCAGCCTGCAGATCCACGCCAGCGACTCGGCCTCCGGCCAGACGCTGACCTACTCGGCCACCGGGCTCCCGGCCGGCCTGTCCATCAACTCCTCCACCGGCCTGATAACCGGCACCCCGACCACCGCGGGCACCTCCAGCGTGACCGTCAAGGCCACCGACACCACCGGCGCCAGCGGAACGGCCTCGTTCACCTGGACGATCAGCACCAGCGGCGGCGGCTGCACCGTCACCCAGCTACTGGGCAACCCCGGCTTCGAGACCGGGTCGGCGGCACCGTGGACCTCGACCGCCGGGGTCATCAACCCCAACGGCGCGGGCGAGACCTCGCACAGCGGCACCTGGTACGCCTGGCTCGACGGCTACGGCACCACCCACACCGACACCCTGTCCCAGACGGTGAGCATCCCGGCCGGCTGCACCAACACGACGTTCAGCTTCTGGCTGCACATCGACACGGCCGAGACCACCACCACGACCGCCTTCGACAAGCTGACGGTCACGGCTAACGGCACGACGCTGGCCACGTTCTCCAACCTCAACCACATCACCGGCTACCTGCAGCACACCTTCTCGGTGGGCAGTTTCGCCGGCACCTCGGTGACCTTCAAGTTCAGCGGTACCGAAGACAGCTCGTTGCAGACCTCGTTCGTCGTCGACGACACGGCGGTCACCACCGGCTGATCAACTCGCGGCCCGGTTAACCGGGCGCTGGTGGCCCGTGCCTCACGGCACGGGCCACCAGCCTGGTCTGCCCGCTGACAGCGAGGGGCCCAGGACGTCGCCATAGCGGCAGCGGCGGGCCCACGCTGCGGGTTGGGTGAGGAGGCCAACGACGACGGCGGCGTTATCGGCTACAGAGTGAGCGGCAGCGAGCGCAAGCGCTGGCCGGTGGCGTCGTAGATCGCTCCGGCGATCGCCGGAGCGACGGAGATCATCGGCGTCTCGCCCGCGCCTACAGAGGGCAGTCCGGGCCGGTCAAGCAAGATCACCTCGATCGGCGGGACGTCGGCGATCCTGGGCACCGGATAGCGCGAGAACGCGGCGTTGGTGATCACGCCATCGCTAAACTCGATCGCTTCGAACAGCGCGCCCCCCAGCGCCATCACGGCCGCACCCTCGACCTGCCGCCGCACTGCCGCGGGGTTGACGATGGCGCCGCAGTCGTAGCCGCTGACCAGCCGCCGCACGCTCACCCTCCGGTCCGGCCCGACGGCCACCTGGGCGGCCGTGACCACCCGGCCATCCTTCTCGAGGCCGCAGGCGATGCCCCAGCCTATGGCCGGCCCGCCCGCCTCAGGTTCCGCCGCCTTCCGGTTAGCCCAGCCCACATGCTTGGCCACGGCCCGCAGGACCTCAGCGAGCCGTTCGTCGGCCAGATTTCGCAGCCGAAATTCCACCAGGTCGACCCCTAGCTCGCTGGCTAGCTCATCGATCATCGATTCTCTGGCGAAGTTGTTGGCGGTGGCCGCGAGGCCCCGGTAGGAGCCTTGGATCAGCGGGCTATGCGCCGGCTTGTGCTCAAGCCGCTGGTCGAGCACCCGATACGGGGTGGCGATGCCGGCTGATCCTGAGTTGATGTTGACGAACGTCCAGCCTGCTAGCTGGCCGTCCGAGGTCGCCCCGGCCACGACGTCGATCACACTGGCCTTGCGCAGGGTGCCCACTGTGAACTCTTCGTGTCTGGACCAGGCCACCCGCACTGGCTTGCCCGCGTGCTTGGCGAGCACGGCGGCCTCTACCGCGATCTCCGCTGAGTGTTTCCCGCCGAACGCGCCACCGGTCGGCGGCACGATCACCCGGACAGCCTGCTCGTCGACTCCGAGCGCGGCCGCCACCTTCGCCCGGACCGGGAACGGCGTCTGGGTGCCCGTCCACACGGTGACTCGCCGTCGCGGAGGGCCCAGAGGGTCGTCCCCCCTAGTCGGCCCTTGCGGGGGGCCTGGGGGGTCGTCCCCCCTAGTCGGCACAGCGTCCCAGCTAGCCAGCGCGACCCTGGTCTCAAGCGCGGCCGGTGCGATGTACGCGGCCGAGAACGTCGCTTCGCGCCGCACGGCGGCCATCTCGAGCGCCGTTGCCGCTGAACCTTCCTGTCGAACAAAGGCTCGGCCGTCGGCCTGATCAGAGTGCGAACGCAGGTAGTCGCTCAAGCCGTTGCTTGAAGGCGCGACAGGCACATCCCACTGCGCGCGGGCGGCAAGCGCGGCGGCCGCCTTCCTCGCTGTGGCCAGATCGCCAGCGACGACACCGGTCAGCCCGTCAGCCTGAATTAGCGTGACTCCGGGCCAGTCGTCGATAACGGTGTTGTCGAGCGATCGCAACGTGGCCCCTAGCACAGGTGGTCGCACCAGCGCGCCGTGCAGCATGGCGGGCATTGCCAAGTCGGAAACGAACCGGCGAGCGCCGGTCACCGCGTCCGCTGCCCAGCGTGCCTGGGGCTGATGTCCAGCCTGCTGCCAAAGGACCGGATCGGACAGCTCGGGCTCGCCGGTTACGGACTCGACCCGCCGCTCGCCGGGCCGGGCGGGCAGCAGGCCACGCGCGTAGGCGGCGGTGAGTCGCAGCGCGCCCCCGGCGTCGGGCATGGACCGGCTGCCGAAGGTTCCCCAGTCGAACGGGCAGACGTCAGTGTCGCCCATCACCAGCCGCACGCTCGCGAGCGGAACCCCGAGTTCTTCGGCGACCAGCAGCCGGAGCGCGGTGCTGTTGTCCTGCCCGACATCCACCTTCCCGGTGAACGCGGTGACCGGCCCGCCCGGGCTGACATGCAGCCACGCGCCGCGGGCGGTGGTGAAGACGTCGCTGTCTGGGGTCGGTGGCTCAACCGTGACGACGAGTCCGTCACCGAGGGCACCAAACCAGTCCCGGTCTGCCGCGGGCGTCAGATCCCATGGGCGTTCGGGCCGGTACAGCCCACCGCCCGGGTCCCGGACCAGCCAGGGACGCAAAGTCGCCAGTCCAGCCCAAGGTCCGGCCTCGGCCGGACTTCCCGCCATCTTTTCCGAATCCGGAGCGGGTGGCATCGCGGCATCCGGAGCGGGTGGCGTTGCGGCGCGGTGAACGGCGCGGCGGATTCGCTGATAGCCGCCGCAGCGGCAGATGTGGCCGCCCAGGGCGGCGTCGATGTCGGCGTCGTCTGGGTTCGGGGTGGTGGCGAGCAGCGCCGACGCGGACAGGACGAAGCCGGGCGTGCAATAACCGCACTGCGCGGCGTCCTCGTCGGCGAACGCGCGCTGCACTGGATGCAGGCCGGCCAGCCCGGTGAGGCCCTCAATGGTGGTGATCGCGCGGCCGGCGACCAATCCGACGGTGAGCTGGCAGGATCTGGTCGGAAGGCCGTCGACTAGGACGGTGCACGCACCGCACGATCCTTCACCGCAGGCCGGCTTGGCGCCGGTCAGGCCTAGCCGCTCGCGGAGGGCGGGCAGCAACTGCTCGGATTCGGGGATGGCGACGGTGGCCGTTCCATTGACGGTCAGCGTCGCGGCGCGAGCCTGGTCGTCAGCGGTCGTCGTCTTCCCAGTATTGGGGGTACTCATACCGTGCTGGTCCTGGCCGGTCATCCCAGGATTGCTCCTGCCGCGAGCGCTCTTCCCAGCGCTGGTCCGATAACGGCTGCCCGCGCCAGCGCTGGTCCGATAAGCGGGCTGCGCCGTAGCCAGGGTAACCGTACGGGTCGACCGCGTAGGGGTCGGCCGGGTACCCGCCCTCAGCTTCGTAGCTGGCTGTCGGGTAGGCAGATGGCTCGTACGGCGCCGCGTTGTACGGAGCGGTCGGGTAGCCAGGCTGAACCGTCTGCGGCGGGAGCATCCCGGCCTGCGGCATTTGGTAGACGCCGGCTTGGCTGGTCGGCGGCGGGGTCTGATAGCCGAGGTAGCTGCCTGTGGGCTGGCCAGTCGGCAGTTGGCTGGCGAAGCCCGGATCGGCCGACTGCGAGTAGCTGAATCCGGTCGACTGCGGCTGGGCGGCCGGAACTTGCCCGGCACCGGAGTAACCGGAGTAGCCCGGCTGTTCTGGTGGCACGGCCGGATAGCTGGGGGCTGGCGGCTGCGAGTACCCGCTCGTGACCGGGGTGGATGCCGGGTAGCCGTTGCCGTGATCGCCGAGGTAGGCGGCTGGACTCGGGCTGGTGAGTGGTGCCTGATAGCTGGGCGGGTCGGCCGGGGGGTAACTGCCCGGCGACGCCGAATAGCTGGACGTCGACATCGGAGTTGAGTACGCGTTCGTGGCCGAATCGGCTGAATAGCCGTTGCCGGCCGACGGCAGGTAGTTCGCCGCGGGCAGCGCGGGTGCGGGCAGTGCCGGTGCGGGCGTCGAGTAGCTACTGATGGCCGGCAAGGCCTGATGGCTATCGGCCGAGGCCGAGCTTGGCTGCAGGTACGGGTCGGCCAGGGGAGCCGCCGCGTACTCCATTCCCGTCGTGGCGGGCTGGGAGTAGCCGCCTCCGGTTCGGCTTAGTCCGGGCTGGCTGTCGAGCGGCCCGACCGGCGGATGCGTTGGCGCGGCCGGATAGGTCGGGTGCGGCCTGGTCTGCGGCTGGCCCTCACCTTGTCCACGACCGCCCGATTGCCGGTAGGACCTGCTGTCGTCGGCGTTGATCCGCGGGAACGACGGGCTGGTGAGCGGGTCGTCGTCGGCTGGCTGCGGCATCCGGTGTTGACCGCTGGTCGAGGTTCGGCCGGACGCGATCGCCCGGCGTAGCTCGGTGGAGCCGTAGGACTCAGTCCTCGCGCTGAACGCTGGATCCCCCAGATCGCCGACCACCGGAGGGGCGAACGCGGCGTCGACTGTCTGCCGCGACGCACGGGCGGCGGGAAGGAGTGGCTGGTCGCGGCGTTCGGTGCTGTGTCGTTCGGTGGTGTCCCTGTCCCTGGCGTCTCTAGCGTCCCTGTTTCGGCGGTCCGGGGAGCGGTCGGGGGAGTCGCGCCTCTCCGCTCGGACCGGGATCGGGCCAGAATCGGGTTCGGAGCGCGCGTCCGCGCGGTCGCGGTCTGACCGGCTAGCCGGCGTGGGGGACGGCGCGGTAGTGGGCAGCGGCTTGTCTGAAGCCAGTTCGGCCCAGTAGTCGACGTCAGACAACTCGTCCCACTCGGTGCTCGGCCAGTCGCCGTCGCCGTCTCGCTTGCTCTTGCTCGGGGTGGTCTTGGCGGGTCGCGGCTTGACGTCGGGCAGCGAATCGTCCCGCCTCGCCGTAGGGCTGCCAGCGGTGCGGCGGCTGTCGGGCCTGGCGTTCTGCCCTGAATTACCGCGCCGCTCTCTGTCATCCCGGCCCCGGTCGTCCCGGGTGCGGTCGTCCCGGCTGCCCGTTGACCGGCCGCCGTCCTGGCCGCGCGGGTAGTCGCGGGTTGAGGTGCCGATGGCGCGGTCTTCGAAGTCGTCGGTCCTCGGGCCGTCACGCCCGGCCGGGCCTCGGCCTCCGGCGGCGCTCGCCGAGATCAGGTCCTCCGCGCTATCCCTGACGTCGAAGTCACGTGATGCGGGCGGGCGGCGGTGCGGGCCTGAGTTCCTGCGGTCGTCCCGACCGGCGTCGTCCCAGCCGCGCTCACCGCCACGGCGAGAGCCGGTGTCCCGGCCCGGCAGATCGCGAACGGTGCTGTCGCGGCCCGGCCCGCGCCGATCGGCCGACCTAGGACCGCCTTCCCGGCTGAGGCCGTCCCTACTGGCACTGTCCCTACCGGCACTGTCTCGACCGTAACCATCCCGGCTGGTCCTGCTCCGATCCACGTCCCTGCCCGCACCGTCGCGGCCTTCTGTGGGGCGGCCGAGATCGCCGCGCGCGGTCGCGCCACGGCCAGCACCCGCTGTTTCATCTCGGGTGGAACCACGGCGGCCGGCTCCTGCGCCAGCCAATGCCTCCCGGTCCGGTCGATCACGGTCGGACCGGTCCTTGCCACTGGTGCGGGACGCGCTGACTCGATCGGCCCGGGCCCGTTGCCTGCCTCTATCTCCAGACCTGTCGTCGTCATGGTGCCTGGTACGCCAATGCTCTCGCGCGGGATGCTCGACCCGCCCGCGAGATTGGCCACGATCGGCTGTCATGTCGTCGTCGAACTCGTCGTCGTCGTCCGCCCGCAGGTACCGCATTCCGGTCAAGACGACGATCACAATCAAAGCGACGACAGCTGCCAGAATGATCAGCACCGTCTTGTGCATCGCACCATCCATCGCGGGTGTTGGCCTAAGAATGGTACTCGCGGCAGCCGCGCCACCATCGACGCGAGCACAGGTTAACCCCGAGCACCCTGGACAGTTTCTGGATCAAGCGTTGAATGACGATTCTGTCGGACCACTATGGTCCGTGTCAGGAGATTCGAGAAGTTTAACCATCTCTGTCTACTCTAAGTAACAGTTCGATCACGGATAGGCGCGGGCCGTAAGCCTCCCCGTCGCTATAACGTGACTGGCGATAGCCAACAACACAGTACGCAACGGTGCCCCCCTGTGCTGCTTTATCACGGAGTTGAGCGCGTAGACGGTAAACCGGTACTGATGAGGTGACCCGGCCGGGCACGGGGGATCGTAGTCAGGCTTGCCCGCGCTATTCAGCGCCTGCTTGGCGCCGGTCGGCAACTGGCTCTGGCCGATCGCCACGGTCGTAGGGCTGACGTCGAAGACGATCCAGTACACATACGGGGTGATCGGCGCTTGCGAGTCATCGACGACGATAGCGAACGACTTGGCCGTCTGCGTCGTTGCTCCGGACCATTGCAGCGGCGGGCTCTGACCGCCGCCATGGCAGGTATAGACGGCCGGCAGCCGCACTCCGGCCCCGAACACCGGGCTTGTGACCGTCAGCGATGCGGACGAACTCAGGTTCGTTGCGCTGAGACCGCCTAGCAGGCCACAGCCGCTTAGCAGGGGAATGAGCGCCACGAGTACCACGGGCCGGGCCCATAGGCGCCGATGACCTCGGCTTCCGCCGTGCGCGCATCGGACGTAATGGATCAAACGTCGTCCCCTAATCCTGATCGAACGGGAAGGCCTTTTCGCTCGGCCGTCCCCAAATTCAACAGCATCGTCGGGCCGACGTTGTCGCTCTGTCAGCATCGTCGGGCCGGCGTTGTCGCTGGCTCCGGGGTGTGGCGCTGAGCCTAGTCGGGCTGCCGGGAATTCCCGAACATGATCTCGTCCCACGATGGCACCGACGACCGGCGGGATCGACCGCCGGAGGCGCGCCGCGTCGGGCGGGCAGCCGGTTCGGTGGCCGGCGGGGCCGGCTCAGCGTCGTCCTGATCGGTCGGCTGGTCGCGTTCGGGCTGCTGGTCACGGCTTTGGTCTCGCCCAGGATCCCGGCTCTGCTCTCGGGTCTGATCCCGGACCTGCTCTCGGCTGACGGCTTGCGGGGCCGCGTCCGCGTGGTCGACGCTGACTGGCCGGTCGATGGCGGCGTCTGTCACGGTCACCGGGGCGGCGGGTTGACGCGACGGATGCAGGATCGTCCGGCCGCCACTACCGCGGTCGGGCTCCGCCCGGTGGTCAGCCCGATGATCGGGGTGCCGCGACGCGGTTCCGGTTACGGCCGTCGCCGACGACGCGGCGCGCGATCCGATGGGGGTCACCGTCGCCGCCGCCGGGCTGGCCGGGCGTGGTCCGGGCCAGTGCGCCTCGTCGAGGCTGAGCCTGATGGCCTCGTCGTCATCCGGAGTGACGTGCTTGCCGCGCGGGTCATACACCCACTCGGCGACATGCATCCGGCCAGCGATCGTGTAGGCGAGCTGGACCTGCCAGTTGCTGTCCTGTCGCTTGCGTGAGTCCCACTCGGCGTCCTCGACGCTCGCCCCGATGTCGGCCAGCCGATCGGCTACTACCTCGCCCAAGCGCGACGCCAGGCCGGACTCGCCGGGGCTTCGCACCGTCGCCCGCTGCGCCTCGGTCGCCTTGAACTCCCGCTCAGCCAGCACCGGACCTTCAAACCGGCGGATTCGATCGACCGGCAGGCCTGCTGCATCGGCGATCTCCTCAGCGGTTTCGCCAGCCCGGATCCGGTCCTGGATCTCCTTGGGTCGCAACGGACTCTCCACCTCGATCTCGTACTGAGCTAGCCGGGAGAACTGTCCTCTCGCCACAGTCCTCAGCCGCTCGTCAATAGGCAGCGCGAAGCGCCCGCTACGGCCGGGAACCACGAGGACCGCGTAGCTGCCGTCCTCGCTTACTGCGACGAGTCGCAGCTCCTGCATCAGCGCCCCTTTCGCGCTGTTCTTGGCGACGTATCCGCGTCGGCAGCACTCGCTGCCGCCCCAGCTGCCCCCAGGCGAAGCTTGGACACCTCCGAGCACGAGTCTGACTGGCGCAAGGCCGACTCGCCAGCACCTTCCCCGGTGAGTCCCGGATCTAGTCGACGAATCACGCCAAGCCCGTGGCCAGCACTGATGGGCAGAGTATTCACCCGAGCCGACCTCGGCCCGTAGAACCCCGATAATCGCACTCGCGCGGCAGGGCGGTGGCCGGACTTGTAACTTACGTCTACTACGCTCAGGCGGCATGAGCGTCGACGCAATCTTCGGCAGTATCGGCCGCTTCAGCGTTCGTTTTCGCTGGCTAATGACCTTGGTGTGGATCATCGGCGCGGTGGCGTGCGTGCATTTCCTGCCATCGCTTGCGAGTGTTACCCAAAACGACAATACCAAGTTCTTGCCGGCCAGCGCGCCGGTCGAGAAAGCCACCGCGCTCGCTGCTCCGTTCGGCACGGCCAACCTGATCCCGATGCCGGTCGTCATCGCCCGGAGTAGCGGCCCGCTCACGGCGACTGACACGGCGGCGATCGCTCGGCTGCAGACCGATCTCAAGGGCGTGTCCGGCGTCCGGAAGATACTCGACCTCGGCACCTCCCAGCCGAGCGCGACCAGGCCCGGTCAGGCCGACCAGTTGCTGGTGCTAGCGACCCAGTTCGGCAACAACCAGAGTGCGGCGATCGACCTGGTCAACGGCATGCGGGCGAAGATCTCCGCGGTCGGCCTTCCGGCTGGGCTTAGTGCGCACGTAGCCGGGAGCATCGCGGTCGCCGTTGACCAGCAGAAGGCGAACGGCAACCAGGGTGGTCGGATCCAGAATCTGTCGGCACTGTTCATCATCCTGCTGCTCGTGCTGATCTTCCGGTCATTGACGCTCTCGCTGACGACCCTGATCCCGGCTTTTATGTCGGTGCTGATCTCGGGTCCGTTGGTGGCTGAAGCCGCCCATCACGGGCTGCAGGTCTCACCGATAGCCCAGTTGCTAATGATCGTGCTGGTGCTCGGAGCGGGCACTGACTACGGCCTGTTCCTTGTGTTCCGGGTGCGAGAACAGCTACGGCTAGCCGACTACGATGGCGGGCCGAAAGACACCCGCGCCGAGGGCGGGCTGCTCCGCGCGCTGCGCGCCGATCTGCGGCGGCCACGCGATCCGGCCCGGGTCGCGATCGTGACCGCGGTCACCAGGGTCGGCGAGTCGATCAGTTTCTCCGCCGCCACGGTCATCGCCGCGGTGCTGACCCTGTTGCTCGCGAGCTTCTCGTTCTACGCCGACCTAGGCGTTCCGTTCGCGATCGCGATCGGGGTTACCCTGATCGCCGCGCTCACGCTGCTGCCCGCGCTGTTGTCGATCAGGTTGTCGCTGCTCGGCGCCAAGCGGACGTTGTTCCAGTCGATGTTCGGCAAGCCGAAGCTGCTGCCCTGGGACATGCAGGGAGGCGGCAAGGTCGGCGTCTGGGGTTCGGTGGCCGGCCGGATCGTGCGGCACCCGGTCCCGACGTTGCTTGCTGGCCTGGTGGTTTTCGGTGCGCTGGCGGTCGGCGTGTCTGGGTACAAGGCAGGCGGTTTCGGCGGCAGCACCACGGCGCCCGCGGGCAGTGACTCGGCGGCTGGTCAGGTACTTCTCACCAGATACTTCCCGCAGTCGTCGGCGAACCCGACCGATCTGGTGTTCAAGTTCAGCCAGCCGGTGTGGGACGACCCGGCGGTGCTGGCCACCGCCACCACCCAGTTGCAGGCAAGCAAGCTGTTCACCCAGGTTTCCGGGCCGCTGAACCCGGTCGGCGTCACGCTGACCCCGACTCAGCTCGCCGGGTTGCACGCCGCACTCGGCCCGGCCAAGAACCTGCCGCCGACCGAGCCACCGGGCAGCAAGATCCCGAAGATCGGCTACCAGATCTACCGGGCTACCGGCAACTACGTCAGCGTGGACGGCCGTACCGTGCTGTTCTCTGTCGGCTTGGCCGCCGGAGATCCCGGTTCCACGACCGCGCTGAACGCGGTGCCGGCTATCAGGGCGCAGACCACCTCAGTGGCGCACGCGGCCAAGGCCAGCGACTCCGGTGTGGCGGGCGAAGCACCGGCGCTGTACGACATCAGCAGCATCAGCAACAGCGACCTCAAGCGGATCATCCCGATCGCGATCCTGGTGATCGGCCTGCTGCTGGCACTGGTGCTGCGCAGCCTGGTCGCGCCGTTGTACCTGATCGCCTCGGTCGGCGTCTCCTACCTGGCCGCGCTTGGCCTTTCCGTGCTGCTGTTCATCGAGCTGGGCAACTCCGGCGGGCTGGTGTTCTTCCTGCCGTTCTTGATGTTCATCTTCTTGCTGGCGCTTGGTGAGGACTACAACATCCTGGTGATGACCAGAATCAGGGAAGAAGCACACAAGCTGCCGCTGCGCCAGGCCGTCGCCAAGGCGGTGGGTGTCACCGGCACGACGGTGACCTCGGCTGGCATGGTGCTCGCGGGGACGTTCGGAGTGCTGGCGATCGTCGGCGGTACCGGCAAGGGTGGCAGCAGCCAGATTCTCGACATTGGCATCGGGCTCGCGCTCGGCATCTTGATGGACACGTTCCTGGTCCGAACCCTGCTGGTGCCATCCACCGTGGTGCTGCTCGGCCGGTGGAACTGGTGGCCGGCCAAGCTGACCGTCGACGAGCCGGAGGTGCCAGCGGACACGCCGGAGGCGATTGGCGCGCAAAGCTGATCAGTCCTCGGTGACGGAGATGACACCGGCCGGTCACGCTGAGAGCATTTAGACAGCAATAATCCGCTATCGACTATTTGCATTGTGCTGACCCGAAGTGCGGTGGGTCGGTAGGGTGCCAGTTGGAGCCAGGTCCTCGGATGTAAATTTCCGACCGGAGGGATGTGGCAGATGCGGCGGCACCTCGTTGGCGGTCTTCTGGCACTCGGCACGCTGGCAATGCTGTTTTTCGGCACCGCCTGGGGAGTAGGGCGAATCGTCGTGCTCCGCGGCGGGGTCACAGCGCTTGGCACCGGGCAGGCGTTGACCAGCACTCGCGGACTGACCGCGGTAGGCGTTGTGCTGGCCACTGGCTTGGTGCTCGGCATCTTGATGGCGGTGCCAGCGGTGTCGCCGCTGGCGACCGGGCTGCCTGGGCTGATCCTGCTCGGGTGGTCGGCCCTGGTGGTGATCCACAGCAAGTACATGGTCAGGTACCTGCCGTTGCCCGGCAGCCATTTCACCACCGGTCTTACCTACCTGCTTTTCAACGGCGTGCTCGCGCTCATCGGTGCGGCCATGATCATCCCGCTGCTCGTTCCGTCCCGCTGGCGCCGCCGGGACGATTACGTCGATGACGAGGACGACGACGAGTTCAGCGTGCACGAATCGCTCGGGCTGATCCCGTAACCGTCGGTGCTGTCTTTATCTGGCGCCGCGTACTGGGCGGCTTGGAGCGAGTAAAGCTCGGCGTACTGTCCGCCGAGCGCCATGAGATCGGCGTGGTTGCCTTGCTCGATGAGTCGGCCGTGGTGCAGCACGTAGATGCGATCCGCGTGCCTGGCGCTGGCCAGCCGGTGGGTGATGATCAGGATGCTGCGGTCGGTGGCGTGCCTGCGCACCGAAGAGAAAAGCGCGTGCTCGGCCCGCGCGTCCAGGGCCGCGGTCGGCTCGTCCATGATCAGCAGCGGAGCGGTGCGGTAAAAGCCGCGCGCGACGGCGACACGCTGCCACTGACCGCCGGAAAGCTCGGCGCCGTCCTTGAAGCGCCGGTCGAGCAGGGTGTTGTAGCCACGCTGCAGTCCGTCGATAACCTCGTTAGCCTCCGCGGCAGCCACCGCCGAAGCCAGCAGTGCCTCGTCGAGGTCGCGGCCCATCGTGATGTTGTGCCGCGCGGTCAGCGGCCAGTTGGCGTGATCCTGGGCGATCACCGCGATCTGCTCCCTGAGCCGGTCAGGGTCTACGTCGCTGATCGAGGTGTCGTCCCAGCGCACGACTCCGCTGGTCGGCTGGTAGAGACCGGCAAGCAACTTGGCCAGCGTGGTTTTCCCCGAACCGTTCTCGCCGACCAGTGCGACCACCTCACCCCGGCCGATTCCGATGCTGACGCCGCGGAGCGCGGGCTCGGTGCAGTCTGGGTAGCTGAACGTGACGTCCATCGCCGTGATCAGATCGAATCCGGAAGGCGCGGGCACCGGGCCCGGTGCGGGGATGCGACTTTCCGCGTCAGCGCAGAAGTTGAGGTAGTCGGACAGGTAGAGGCCGTGCTCGTAACACTGGTTCACGGAGAACAGCAGCGTCGCCAGCGACGCCTGCGCCGAGCGGATCGCGAGGATCGCGGTGCCGGCCACCGCTAGCCGCAACGCGCCGGTCGCGAGAAGCGCGCCGAGCGCGATGTACACGCAGGCGGTAGCCGCGCCCCCGGCCGCGCTCGCGGTGACCTGGGTGATCGTCTGCCGCTTAGCCGAGTCGAGAAATGCGTCGCGCTCGTAGGCGGCTAGCCGGGCCGCCCGCTTGAGCAAGAACTGCCTGAGCGTGAAAGAACGCAGTTCGGCGGCGGTGCGCCGCTCGGCCATCAGGTCGGTCAGGATGTACTTCCTGCGAAAAGTGTCGGCGAGCGCGAAGTTGGTGGCGTACCTGATCCGCGCCGACCGCACCGCCGCCCAGCCTCCTGGGATCTCGGCGAGCACGAGCAGGGCGAGCAGCAGTGGATTGAGCACGCCGACGACGACTCCGGCCGAGACGAGGCCGGTGATCCCTGTGATGCAGTTGATCACATCAGACACCACCTGCGGCACCGCGTACACGCCGCGATCGCGGGCGCGCTCCATCGCGTCGTAGAAGTCAGAATCGTCGAAAGCGACCAGGTCGACCCGAGTCGTCAGGTCGAAGAGCCGCAGTTCGACCAGCCGGTTCACGAGCGGACTGAGCCGGCTTTCTGCCCAGCCCGCGCCGGCCTGCAACCCGGCCCGGACCGCCGACGCGGCGGCGACCAGCGCTAAGGACGGGAGCGCCGCCCTGATCCTGGCCGGCGTAGGACCGGCGGAGAACAGCGCTTGCAGCACCCCGGTGGTGGCCAGCAGCGCGTAGCCGGTGAAGAAGCCCGCGGCCAGGTTCGCCGCGATCGTGCCCACCGTGTCGATCTTGCTGGCCTCGTAGCCAAGTCGCAGCGCCTGCCATACTAAATGCGGGAACTCCCGGAGCATCGCCAGGAAGCCGATCGACGCCATCCGTTCGTCGTGGGCACGCCAGAACTGCGTGGTTAGTTCCGCGATCTCCTCAGGTTCGGCATCAGCCGGGTCGGGCGCCTGCGGCGGCCGCGATCGGGTCCGCACCATGAAGCCTCCCCGGTAAGAAGACCAGGCATGCTTACACGCTACGACCGGAAGCCATCCGGAGCGCAACCGATTTTCATCCCGCGTGATCTGGCGCGATGGATTGCCGAATTCATCCCTAATTTCCCGGGTGGATTGCCACATCCATCGCACTGCTCAGGCAAGGCAGTGCGATGAATTCCCGAATCGCCGGGCGTGGATCAGAGGACGCCGGACCGAGCGGACGGCGTCCCCTGATCGTCTAGGCGGCTAGCCGAGAGCTAGTGGTGGGCGGAGGCGAACTGGTCGGCCTCGGTGGAGCCGACCAGCGCCGTGGTCGACGAGTCCGGGCTGATCGCCGACGTGACCTGGTCGAAGTAGCCGGTGCCGACCTCACGCTGGTGCCTGGTCGCCGTGTAGCCGGCCGTCTCCGCCGCGAATTCGGCGTCCTGTAGTCGCACGTACGCCGGCATGCCCTCTTCGGCGTAACCGCGAGCCAAGTCGAACATCGAGTAGTTCAGCGCGTGGAATCCGGCCAGCGTGATGAACTGGAACTTGTAACCCATCACGGCCAGTTCGCGCTGGAACTTCGCGATCGTCGCATCGTCCAGGTTGGCGCGCCAGTTGAATGACGGCGAGCAGTTGTAGGCGAGCATCTGGTCCGGATACACCGAGTGGATCGCGTCGGCGAACTCGGCGGCCACCGACAGATCTGGCGTCGAGGTCTCCATCCACAGCAAGTCCGAGTAAGGCGCGTAGGACAGGCCGCGCGCGATGCAGGCGCCGATGCCGTTGCGCACCCGGTAGAAGCCCTCCGCGGTCCGCTCGCCGGTGACGAACGGTTGATCACGCTCGTCGACGTCACTGGTCAGCAGCGTCGCGGCTTGGGCGTCGGTGCGCGCGACAATGATCGAGGGCACACCGCACACGTCGGCGGCGAGCCTGGCAGCGCTCAGTGTCTTGATGTGCTGGCCGGTCGGGATCAGCACCTTCCCGCCGAGGTGCCCGCACTTCTTCTCGGATGCTAGCTGATCTTCCCAGTGCACCCCGGCCGCCCCGGCCGCGATCATCGACTTCATCAGCTCGAACGCGTTCAGCACTCCACCGAACCCAGCCTCGGCGTCGGCCACGATCGGCGCCATCCAGTACGGCGCGCCGGCCCCGCCTGAGTCAGCACCACCGGACTCGGCCCAGCTAATCTGGTCGGCCCGCATCAGCGCGTTGTTGATCCTGCGAACCACGGCCGGTACCGAGTTGACCGGGTACAGGCTCTGGTCGGGGTAGGTCTGGCCGGCCAGGTTCGCGTCGGCGGCGACCTGCCAGCCGGACAGGTAGATGGCCTTGAGCCCGGCCTTGACCTGCTGCACGGCCTGGTTGCCGGTCAGCGCGCCAAGCGCGTGCACGAACTCCTCGCTGTGCAGCAGCGACCAGAGTCGCTCGGCCCCGAGTCGCGCCAGCGTGTGCTCTTCCTGCACCGATCCGCGCAGCTTGATCACTTGGGCGGCCGTGTAGGTGCGTTCCGTCCCGGTCCAGCGCGGATCGGTGGCCCAATCTGCCTGCAGCTGCGCTGCCTGGCTGTCGATGTTGCCCTCACGGCGACGATCGTTCATTTGGACCTCCTGAGTACTGCCGTCCGGTGTTGTCTCCACACTCGCCGCCACACCATGCAAATACTAGGAAACTTCAAATGAAAAATTGCAGATCTTCGTCTAGCATCAAGATGTGACGAGTTTCATCGAGAAAGATAAGCCAACTTTTCCGCAGGGTGGACTGGATCTTGCTCTCTTCGGGCAGCGGCTCAAGCACATCCGGCGCACCAGGGGGTTGACTCTGACCGAACTTGGCGAGCGGGTCGGCCGCGCCCCCTCGGTGCTCTCGCTGATCGAGAACGGCCGCCGGGAGCCCAAGCTCTCCCTCATCGAGAAGCTGGCGAGCGCGCTCGGCGTGTCGGCCGACGAACTGTTGCGGCACGAGCCGCCAAGCCGACGGGCCCAGCTTGAGATCTCGCTCGACGAGGCCCAGCGCGACCCCATCTACCTGCGCCTCGGCCTGCCGTACCTGCGGCCAGGGCCGCGGGTACCGAGCGAGGTGCTCGAGCACGTGCTGGCGCTGTTCGAAGAACTGCGCAAGCAAGAAGTCAAGCCGACCGCCACGCCGGAGGACGCCAGGATCGCCAACACCGACCTCCGGCAGATGATGCGCGATCGAGACAACTACTTCGCCGAGATCGAGCAAGCGGCCGCGAAGGCGCTCGCGCCGGTCAGCTACTCAGGCGGGGCTTTGTCGCAAGGACTGCTGCTCTCGGTCGTCAGCCACCACGGGTTCGCTGTCCGCTACGTGCAGGACCTACCTCGATCGGCCAGGTCGGTCACCGACTTGCGAAACCGCAGGATCTACCTGCGGCAGGAGGCCCTGGGTATGCACACTCCGCGGGCGGTTTTGCTGCAAACTCTCGGACATTTCGTCCTCGGTCACAGCACGCCAGCGGACTTCGCCGATTTCCTGCGGCAACGGGTCGAGGCCAACTACTTCGCCGCGGCCGTCCTCGTGCCCGAACAGGCCGCGGTGGCCTTCCTTCGCCAGGCGAAGGACAACAAGAACCTGTCGGTCGAAGACATGCGCGACGTGTTCTCCGTCTCATACGAGATGGCCGCGCACCGGTTCACCAATCTGGCCACCCATCACCTCGACCTGTCGTGCCACTTCGTCAAGAACGACGCCGGCGGCACCATCTACAAGGCGTACGAGAACGACGGCGTCGTGTTCCCCGCCGACAGCACCGGCGCGATCGAGGGTCAGCGGATGTGCCGGATGTGGTCGGGGCGGCAGATCTTCTCGGCCGCCGACCGGTTCAGCCCGCACTACCAGTACTCGGATACGCCTTCCGCCACCTATTACTGCGTAGCCTGCATCGACCCGGGCAGCGAGCGCGGCTTCGCGATCACGCTCGGAGTGAAGTTCGACGACGCTCGCTGGTTCCGCGGCCGCGACACGACTAAACGCACCAAGTCAAGCTGCCCGGACCCGTCCTGCTGCCTGCGGCCGCCGGCAAGGCTGGCGGCTCGCTGGGACGGCATGGCGTGGCCGTCGGCCCGCGCACACTCGCATATTCTTTCTGCGCTGCCATTCGGCAGCTTCCCAGGTGTGGACGAAGCCGACATCTACACCTTTCTCGAGAGGCACGAGCAGGAGTAGCATCCGCTTGTGTCTCGTCGGATACTTCGGTTGGCCCGCACCTACCGCGCGGATCTCGCCTGGGTAGCGTTCGTGCTGCTGAACCTGCTGGCGATGCAGCTCATCCCGGCCTGGCAGACCGTGCCGTTCCTGATCATCTGGATCAGCCTGACCACCGTGTACGGCTGGCGCCTGTGGCGTCTCGGCTCGGCGCTGGCCACGGTCCTGGTGATCACGCTGGCTACTGGCGGGTTGATCGGATGGCAGGTACTGCGGGGCAAGCAGGACGGCGACTACCTCGCCGAGGTCCCGCTGCTCGCACTGCTGTTTGTCGTGATGGTCTGGCACTCCAGGCGGCGGCTGGCTGCGATGGAGGATCTGCAGCGGGTCTCTGATCACAACCTCGTGCTGCTTGAACAGCAACGGCAATTTCTGCAGGACGCCTCGCACGAGCTTGGCACTCCGATAGCGATCGCCCTCGGCCACGCCGAACTGATCGAACGAGCGGCCACCGACAATGCCATCGTCGCCGACGCCAGGATCGCCGTCGACGAGCTGCTCCGGATGCGGCGGCTAACCAGCAGACTGCTGCTGCTCGCGTCGACCGACGGCCCGGCGTTCCTGCGACTGGCGGCCGTCGACGTCGAGGAGATCGTCGTCGAGGCGCTGCGCCGGTGGAACCATGTACCACGGCGCTGGTCACTCGGCCAGCTGGAGGAAACCTGGGTACAGGGCGACGCCGACCGGCTCACCCTGGCGATCGACGCGCTGATCGAGAACGCCGTCGATCACACCGAGCCGGAGGACCGGATTGAGCTCAGCGCCAGGCTGGACGGCGATCAGGTAGTGCTCGCCGTCGCCGACGACGGCTCCGGAATCCCGGCGTCCGAGGTCGAACGCATCTTCAGCCGGTTCTCTCGCATCGACGCGGGCCGCAACCGTGAGGCCGGCGGCTTCGGCCTGGGCCTCCCGATCGTGAAGGCCATCGCGCAAGCTCACCACGGCACCGTGCACGTCAGCAGCGCGCTCGGCCAGGGTTCGGTGTTCGAGGTGCGCATGCCAGCCTCGATGGCAAAGATTGACAGCCGCCCCGCGCTGAACGGCCGCGCCGCCCACAGATAGCGGTAGCGCGCTAAGCCCGACGCCCAGTCACTGCCAGGGCTAGCGGTCGCTACGGTCGAGTCCGGGCGCGGGCACAGCCAGGCTGCTCCAGGTGCTCCAGCCGGTCAGCCGGTGCGGTGGATTCGGGCATTCATCGCGTCCGCTTGGTCAGCCGTTGCGATGAATCCGGCAATCCAGCCGGGAAAACAGGTATGAATTCGGGCATTCATCGCCGCTCGCCGTCGCGGGCCGCCCGCCGCAGGCAACACCAGCGGCTGGGTGAGGTTTCCGTGCCGACATCGGCCCGGGCGGCGTCCTACTCGGGATCCGGCGACGTCCTGGCTAGCGCCTGGGCTTCCTGACCCGCCGGAGAAGGTGTGGAGACGAGGCTATTGGAAGTTCGGCGGGCGCTTTTCGCGGAGGGCGGCGGCGCCTTCGGCTAGGTCGGGACCCATGAACGTGAGCATCTCGTAGGCGGCGGACTGGTCGAAGATCGGGCCCGCTGTGCGCAGCCAGCTATTCAGCGCACGCTTGGTCAGCCTGATCGCGAGCTGGGAGCCGGTGGCTAGGGTGCCCGCGACGCGCAGCGCTTCTGGCAGTACTTCCTCGCGCGGCAGCACCTTGCTGACCAGGCCGATCCGCTCGGCCTCGGTGCCGTCGATCATCTCGCCGGTGAGCAGGTGGTAGCGGGCCTTGGCCATGCCGCAGAGCAGCGGCCAGATGATCGCCGCGTGGTCGCCGGCCGCCGCCCCGAGCTTGACGTGGCCGTCGCCGAGCTTGGCGTCGGCGGCGCAGATGCTGATGTCGGCCAGCAAGGCGATCACCAGGCCGGCTCCGACGGCGACTCCGTTGATGGCCGAGATTACCGGCTTCTCGCAGTTGACCATGTTGTAGACGAGATCGCTCATCTCGGTCAGCATGTGCAGGGCGCGGTCGTAGTTGCCCGCCATTCGCTGCACCATCGACAGGTCGCCGCCGGCCGAGAACGCCTTGCCCGCGCCGGTGATCACCGCTACCCGCGTCTGTTCATCGCGGGCGACATCGGTCCATAGCTTGGAAAGCTGGCTGTGCATCACCTCGTCGGCGGCGTTGTAGACCTCTGGCCGGTTCATCGTGATCAGCAGTACGCCATTGTCATGCCGCTCGAAGAGCAGATGCTGGTAGCTGCTGTAGTCCATCGGGGCGGCTCCTTGATCACTAGCCTGGGCCGATCGCTGAATGATGGAATGATCGCATGGCAACGAGCGGGCCTCCCGGGCGGCTGATCGGCTCGGGCCGCGCGGCCGATGTCTACGAGCTTGATGACTGCCGGGTGCTGCGCAGGTACCGCGTCAAGGCCGCAGTCGAACACGAGGCCCAACTAATGCGGTACTTGTGGTCGGCTGGCTTTCCGGTTCCCGAGGTCTACGACGCGGACGGCACTGACATGGTCATGGCGCGGTTGCACGGCGTCGACATGCTCACCGATCTGGCTAGACGTCCGTGGCTGGCCCGCCGGTACGCCCGCACGCTGGCGCGGACGCACGACCGCCTGCACGAACTTGCGGCACCCCCATGGCTGCCGAGACCGCTCGGCGTGGGTGACCGGGTCATGCATCTCGATCTGCACCCGGGCAACGTGGTGCTGACGGAAAGCGGGCCGGTTGTCATCGACTGGTCGAACGGCGCGGCCGGCCCGCCGGGTGCCGATGTCGCGATGGCGGCGCTGATCATGCGGATATCCGAGGTCGACGAGCTGCCGTTCGGGATCAGTCTTATCGAGGGCCGGGTGCGGCGCTCGGTGGTGCGGCAGTTCGAGCGCAGCGCTAGCCATGACGCCAGGCCGTGGCTGGTCGAGGTCGCCAAGCTGAGGCTCGTCGACCGAAACGTCCGGCCGGCTGAGGCCGCGGTGCTGCGCCAGCTGATCGATAGCCATGAATCTGCTTGATGCGCTGGAGGTCGGCCTATGTTACTGTAGAGTAACTTAGCCCCTCGATCGCGTTGCGGAGCCCACCATGAGCGACGACGAGCACGCCAGCGGCGGCTTCAGTCTAGATATGTCAGAAGACGTCCGCGAGATGCGCGACTGGGTCCATGAGTTCGCCGCGAACGTGATCAGGCCGGCCGCTGCCGAGTGGGACGAGCGCGAAGAGACGCCGTGGCCGATTCTCGAAGAAGCCGCCAAGATCGGACTGTATTCGATCGACTTCTTCGCGCAGCAATGGTTCGAGCCAACTGGCCTTGGCACGCCGGTCGCGTTCGAGGAGATCTACTGGGGCGACGCCGGCATCGGACTGTCGTTGACCGGTAGTTGCCTAGCGGCCGTGGCGGTTAGCAGCAACGGCACCCCGGAGCAGATGGGCGAGTGGCTGCCGCAGATGTTCGGCGGCCCGGGTGATGTGAAACTCGGCGCGTTCTGCTCGTCCGAACCCGACGCGGGTAGCGACGTCGGCGCGATCAGGACCAGGGCGGTCTACCACGAGGCGACCGACGAATGGGTGCTAAACGGCACCAAGGCGTGGGCGACCAACGGTGGCATCGCCGACGTGCACGTAGTAGTTGCCTCGGTGGACGCAGCGTTCGGCAGCCGGGGCCAGGCTAGCTTCATCGTGCCGCCCGGTACCAAGGGCCTGTCGCAGGGGCAGAAGTTCCGCAAGCTCGGCGTTCGCGCCTCGCACACGGCCGAGGTCGTGCTTGACGACGTCAGGGTCCCCGGCCGGTGCCTGGTCGGCGGCAAGGAGAAACTGGACGCCCGGCTAGCGCGGCTGGCCGAGGGCGGCGCGGCGGGCGAGCAGTCCGCGATGAAGACGTTCGAGGCGTCGCGGCCGACGGTGGCCTCGATGGCGGTGGGCGTCGCCCGGGCGGCCGTCGAGTTCGCCACCGAGTACGCCACCGAGCGAGTGCAGTTCGGCAAGCCGATCGGCCAGAACCAGGCGATCGCGTTCATGCTGGCCGACATGCACGCCAGCGTCGACGCCGCCCGGCTGCTGACCTGGCGGGCGGCCTGGATGGCCCGGCACGGCCACAAGTTCACCAGGGCCGAGGGGTCGATGTCCAAGCTGTTCGCCGGAGAGACCGCGGTGCGGGTGACCGAGCAGGCTATCCAGATTCTGGGCGGCAACGGTTATACCAGGGACTACCCGGTTGAGCGCTGGCATAGGGACGCGAAAATATTCACCATCTTCGAAGGGACGTCGGAGATCCAGCGCATGATCATCGGCCGCGCCCTGACCGGACTGCCCGTCCGGTAGCCGAGCCAGGCGTGAAAGTCCGCGTGCTAAGGCCGCCGGTAGGTGCGTTCTTCCAAATGCGGCAGGACTAGTGGAAGCGCTCTTTCGACATAGGATGTAACTCTCATCGTCGCTAGTGAATGGGCAAGTCTGGGTGGGTCGAAATACTCGATCTGCGCAACTTCCATTGGCTCGATCGTGACGGGACCGTCATGACATCCCAAAAATACGCCCACCATCTCACGATCTTCCTCCGAGAAAAATTTTCCGGCGAATACAAGCTTCGCTTGAACGCCGAGTTCCTCCATTAGTTCACGCGTGGCTCCTTGCTCATAAGTCTCGCCGCTAATCAGATGTCCCGCCGCCGCGCCCGACCAGTACAGCGGGTACGACCGCTTATTCGAAGATCGTTGATGGAGAAGAAGTTCTCCTTTGCTGTTAACGAGCATTATGAAAGCGACGCGACATATCAGCCCTTGAGCTGCTACATCCTCCTTAGTGGCAGCACCGATGACCTCATCTCGCTCGTTTACTATGTCGCGCATTTCACTCCCACCTACTAGCGGCCCATACACCTGGTGACCTCATATAAATGGATCGGGCTCATTTACGGCTAGCATCTTGATGTAACTATGAACATGAGGAGGCATGTCTAGGTGGAAAGTATCCGCCCTATTTCGCTCAAAATAAAGCAACTCTTTGCGCCACTCTCGATAAGCCGAGTACGTCTCCCCTCGCTCTCCGTCTGGAAAGACCGGCACCAGCTGCTCTGAGGTGCTTGGCAAAGCACTCATGGTGCCGTTCTTGCATCGGCGCGCGCGGAGCTTGCTGACCAGCCAGCAAACCATGACGAGGAACATGATCTGGCAGCCGGGATCGCCAAGTGAGGCTGCGCCTGTTCCGTCCGGTTTTCGTCGAAGCCAGGAACCAGCCGAAGGTGACCACAGGCAGCCACAGGTCCGACGGCAGGTCAGCGGCCTGATGACAGGCATAGTGCCTAGTGGTAGACATAGCAGGCCAAGAAATTCGCGATATTCGAAGGCACGTCCGAGATTCAGCGCATGATCTTCGGCCGCGCCCTGACCGGACTGTCCGTCCGGTAGCCGCAAGCCGCGTCCCAAGGAGCCCGGACATGAAGACCCCGATCTGCGACATGCTGGGCATCGAGTTGCCGCTGGTTGCTTTCAGCCACTGTCGTGATGTTGTCGCGGCGGTCACCAATGCGGGTGGATTCGGCGTGCTCGGCGCGTCCATGCACACCCCTGAGCAGCTAGAGCGCGAATTGGCCTGGGTCGATGATCACGTCAATGGGCGGCCCTACGGCGCTGACATCCTGGTTCCAGAGAAGTTCGCCGGCAAGGGCGAGGGCCTGGACGTCGCCGCGCTGCACGCGATGATCGGCCAGCCGCAACGTGACTTCGTCACCGCGTTGCTCGAAGAGCACGGCATCGACACCGGGCCGGGGGCGTCGGGCGAGCCCTCGAACACCACGATCAGCGACGAGGTGGGAGAGCAACTGCTTGAGGTGGCGTTCCGGCACCCGATCAAGCTGATCGCCAGCGCGCTCGGCACGCCGCCGGGCTACATGATCGACGCGGCGCGGGCGGCCGGGGTGCCGATCGCCGCGCTGGTCGGCGCCAGGGAACACGCGATCAAGCAGGTCAACGCGGGCGTCGACATCCTCGTCGCGGCGGGGACCGAGGCGGGCGGGCACTGCGGCGAGGTCACCACGATGGTGCTGGTGCCCGAGGTGATCGAGGCGATCAAGCCGATCAGGCCGGTGCCGGTGCTCGCGGCCGGCGGCATTGTCACCGGCAGGCAGATGGCGGCGGCTATCGCGCTAGGCGCCGACGGCGTATGGACCGGGTCGGTGTGGCTGACTACCGAGGAGGCCGAAACCGCCCCGTACACGAAGCAGAAGATGATCGCCGCGACCTCGCGGGACACGGTCAGGTCGCGCAGCCGGACGGGGAAGCCGTCCCGGCAGCTCAAGTCGGACTGGACCGGGGCGTGGGATGGCGAGAAGAGCCCGGGCGCGTTGCCGATGCCGCTGCAGTCGCTGCTGAGCGAGCCGGTGATGCGGCGCATCGATGTGCTTGCCGAGCAGGGCAACCCAGGCGCCCAGGAACTGGCAACCTACTGGGTTGGCCAAGGCGTCGGGCTTATGAATAAGGCCACCACGGTGCGCGACGTGATCTACGAGATGGCCGAAGACTTCGCCGAAGCCGCCGAGCACCTAGCATCCGTACTCGCCGACTGAGAAGCACCGCCCGGCTAGGCTGGCGGCATGCCAATTGAGGGTGAATACGAGCCGAGTCCGCGCCAGTGGGTACGCGATCAAGTCGAGAAGTTCGAGTCGTCGGGTGGGACCGAGGGGACCACGCTCACGGACACAGGCCTGCCGGTTGTGGTCATCACCAATGTCGGCGTCAAGTCGGGCAAGGTGCGCAAGACGCCGTTGATGCGAGTCGAGCACAACGGGCACTACGCGGCGGTCGCGTCGCAGGGGGGCTCGCCGAAGAATCCGCTCTGGTACTACAACTTCGTCGCCGACCCGCGAGTCGTGCTGCAGGACGGGCCGAAGCGGACCGAGATGACGGCCAGGGAGTTGTCCGGCGACGAACGCGAGCAGTGGTGGGAGCGGGCCGTCGCCGCTTACCCCCCGTACGCCGAGTATCAGACCAAGACCACCCGGCTGATCCCCGTCTTCGTGCTTGAGCCTGCCGCGGATTGAGCGTTCCCTCCGTATTTGACTGCGAGGTAATCTTGTAATCAGATCCGGAGGGAGGGGCATGATCGATGGCAGCCGACTCGCCTCTTGATGTGTATTCGCAGATCGTCACCGGCGTCGCCGCCGAGCTAACCCCAAAGGTCGCCAGCTTGCGGGTGGCTCAGGGCAGCGCCCGGCGGTCGGCGGAGAGCTTGGGCTCGGCTGTCGCTTACACGACCGACGGGTTCTTGCTCACCAACGCCCACGTGGTCGGGACGGCGACGGGCGGCACCGCGCTGTTCTCCGACGGGACGAGCTCGCCGTTCACCGTGGTCGGCTCCGACCCATTGTCTGACCTGGCCGTGGTCAGGGCCGGCGCGGGAGCGCCGCCGCCGGCGGAGCTTGGGGAGGCCGAGGATCTCGTCGTCGGCCAGCTCGTGGTCGCGGTCGGCAGCCCGCTTGGCCTCGCCGGGTCGGTGACCGCCGGGGTGGTCAGCGCGCTCGGCCGGTCACTGCCGACCAGGAGCGGCGCCGCGGTCCGGCTGATCGAGGACGTCATTCAGACCGACGCTGCGCTGAACCCTGGTAATTCAGGCGGTGCGCTCGCTGACTCGCGCTCCCGGGTGGTGGGGATCAACACGGCCGTCGCCGGTATCGGGCTGGGCCTCGCCGTCCCGATCAACGCCACCAGCAGGAAGATCGTCGCGGCGCTCATGCAGTACGGCCGGGTGAGGCGGGCATATCTGGGGGTGGTCAGCGCGCCGATTCCGTTGCCGGCCGCGCTGCACCGTCGGGTCGGCCGGAAGGAAGGCCTCCGGGTGGCCGAACTGGTGCCGGACGGCCCGGCCGCGCGAGCGGGCCTGCGGGTCGGCGACATCCTGGTCAGCGCCGGGGGACAACCGATCGCGACGGCGCATGATCTGCAGCGGCTGATGTTCAGCGACGCGATCGGCAAGCCGCTGGAAATCACCGTGCTGCGCAACAGCGCCCTCGTCGACGTGATCGCCGAGCCCTCCGAACTGGCGACGGCGTGAGGCAGGCCCGGCCCGGGCGACCGCAGGTCCAAAATGCTCTAGCCGATGCGTAAGAATGACGTATGAGCAAGCAGCCGAGTTCGCCGCCGCCTGGTGATAAGCCGACGCCGACGGCGCCACCCCCACCTCCAGGCTGGCGGCACTGGCTCTGGCCGATCGCGCTTATCGCGACGCTGGCGCTGTGGTTCTTCCTGCCAGGCATCAGCTCGACCGGAACGCAGAACCTCACCTACCCGCAATTCCAGAGCGATCTCGCCAAGCACCAAGTCAAGACCGTCCAGCTCGGCAGCGCGCAAAACGGCGCGAACACCGCGATTACCGGCACGCTCAAGAACGGCCAGGATTTCACCACAATCGGGCCGCCGAACACTCCCGCGCTCTTCGACCAGATCAAGGGCCAAGGGGTCACCCCGTCCTACGGCGGCACGAGCGCCGGGCTCGGCACCGAACTGCTCTACCTGCTGATCATCTTCGCCCCGCTGATCTTCGGGATCTACCTGTTCCGGCGGCTGTCGCGCGGCGGCGTCGGCCAGCTTCAGGGCGTGCTCGGGGCAGGCCGGTCGCGGGCCAAGGTCTTCGACGCCGAGCGACCCGACACCAAGTTCACCGACGTGGCGGGCTATGAGGGCGCCAAGGAAGAGATCAGCGAGGTGGTCGACTTCCTCCGCAATCCAGGCCGGTACCAGCGGGCCGGTGCGATGGCGCCGCGCGGCTTGCTGATGGTCGGCCCGCCGGGCACCGGCAAGACGCTGCTGGCCCGCGCCGTCGCCGGCGAGGCGTCGGTGCCGTTCTTCTCGGTGACTGGCTCGAGCTTTGTCGAGATGTTCGTCGGCGTCGGCGCCGCCCGTGTGCGCGACCTCTTCACCGAGGCCCGCAAGCGCTCGCCCGCGATCGTCTTCATAGACGAGGTCGACGCGATCGGCCAGCGACGAGCGGGCAGCGGTTCGGTCGTCGCCAACGACGAGCGCGAGCAGACGCTAAACCAGTTGCTTTCTGAGATGGACGGCTTCGACATGACGCAAGGCATCGTCGTGCTCGCCGCCACCAACCGCCCTGAGGTGCTTGACCCGGCGCTACTGCGGCCTGGCCGGTTCGACCGGCAGATCACGATCCCTCTGCCGACCCTCGACGAGCGCGCGGCGATCCTCGCCGTGCACTGCCGGGGCAAGCAACTCGCGCCCGACGTGGACCTGACCGTGGTAGCCCGAGGCACGCCTGGATTCTCTGGCGCCGATCTGGCGAACCTGGCCAACGAGGCGGCGATCTTCGCGGTCAGGCACAACCGCGAGATCATCACCGCGACCGACTTCGACGATGCCAGGGACCGGATCTTGCTCGGCCGCCGCGAGGGCTCGAACGTGCTGCTACCCGAGGAGAAGCACGCGGTCGCGATCCACGAGAGCGGGCACGCGATCGTGCTCGCGCTGTCCGACCACGCCGACCCGGTCTCCAAGATCACGATCTTGCCGGCTGGCCAGGCGCTCGGCGTGACCCAGCAGCTTCCGCTGATCGAGCGGCACCTGTACGGCGAGGACTACCTGAAGGAGACGCTGGCCGGCCGGCTCGGCGGCCGCGCTGCCGAGCTTGTCGTGCTGGGCCAGGGCTCGACCGGCGCGGCGAACGACCTGTCCACCGCCACCGACCTCGCGACCAAGATGGTGCGGGAGTTCGGCCTGTCGGCCAAGGTCGGGCCGGTCGGTTACCCAGAAGGCGGCTCGGTGTTCCTCGGCGGCGGCGCTAGCCCGTACTCGAGCAGGCCGTTCGCCGAGTCCACCCAGGCGATAATCGATGCTGAGGTTGCCCGGTTGCTGCGCGACGCCGAGCGCACCGCGATCGACGTGATCACGTCACACCAGGCGCAACTTGACGAGCTGGTCGAACTGCTGCTGCTGCACGAGACCGTGGATGGTTCCGAGGTCTACCGCATCGTGGGCAAGCCGGTCCCGACCCATCGCCAGGAGCCGCTGGCGATCGCGCCAGTCAGGGCCGGGGAGTGACGATGCGACTTCTCGTACTGTCGGCCAGTGCGGTTAGGTCCGTGCTCGGCTACCCGGAGTGCGCCGACGCGATGCGTTCCGCGCTGATCGCCCGAGCGCGCGGTGAGGTATTTCAGCCGTTGCGTACCGTGCTCAAGCCGCCGGCCGCCGTCGGCTTCATGGGTTTGATGCCTGCCTACCAGCAAGGCCAGGAGGCGGGTTACGGGCTCAAGGCGATCTGCGTAACCCCCGGCAACCCGGCCATCGGCCTGGACACCCACCAGGGCGTCGTGATGCTGTCAAGTTCGGCTACCGGCGAGCCGCTAGCCGTGCTCAACGCCTCGGCGGTGACGGAGATCAGGACGGCAGCGGTTTCGGCCGTGGCGACCTCGGTGCTGGCCAACAACGACGCCGACGTGCTCGCGATCATCGGGACCGGCGTGCAGGCGATCGCGCACCTCCACGCGATCGGCAGCGCCAGGCCGCTAGCGGAGATCAGGGTCGCTGGATCAGCACCGGAGAAGGCCGCCAAGTTCGCCGCCGAGATGGCGGGGTCGGTCACCGCGGGCACGAGGCTGGTGCCCGCCGCCTCGGTGCGGGAGGCGGTCAAGGGTGCTGGCATCGTCGTCACGGCGACGAACGCCGCCGAGCCGGTGATCAGGCGCGAATGGCTAACTCCCGGCGTGCACATCAACGCGGTCGGCGCCTGCCTGCCGCACCTACGCGAGCTTGATACCGCGACGGTCGCCGACGCCGCCCTGTTCTGCGACAGCCGCGAGTCGGTGCTCGCCGAGGCCGGCGACTACGTGCTTGCCGCCGCCGAAGGCGCGGTTGGCCCCGACCACATTCAGGCTGAGGTCGGCGATCTGCTCGCGACCGGCAGGCCCGGCCGCGCCGGCGAGCGCGAGATCACCGTGTTCGAGTCGCTGGGCCTGGCGGTCGAGGACCTGGCGGCCGCGGGCGTCGCCTACCAGACCGCCGCCGACCGCGGCGCGGGAACCTGGGTCGACTTCGACTAAAGCTCGGCAGGGTAGTGCCGCCGTCCGTGCTCTGCCCTGTTACGCTTCCGCCATGACCCAAGCGAACCAGTGCCCGGTCTGGTGGCGCCGCCGATAGGCGGGCTTGGTTCGCGCACCCCCACTGTGCCGCAAACACAGTTATGAAAAGGCGACCGCCCGGCATCGCTGCGGTCGCTTTCCTACGTCCGCCGTTAGCCGGGCTCGATCAGGCAGGACGGACGTCATGACGATGAGCGTCGACAACGGCGTTGGCTTCCTTGAGGCGGACTTCGCCGACCCGCCCCAGCCCGGCACCACGCGGTTCAGTACGGCGGGCGGCATCGCGGTCACCAGGACGATGACGCCGTTCAAGCCGACTCAGCTTGCCGAGGTGACCAGGGCTGTCGATGACCGGCGCGGAGGGGTGTTCAGCTCTGGGATGGAGTACCCGGGCCGGTACAGCCGGTGGCACACCGGCTACGTGGACCCGTGCGTAGAGTTCACCAGCGTCGGCCGCCAGTTCACCGCCACGGCGCTGAACGACCGTGGCGCCGTGCTCCTGCCAGCGATTACGGCTGCCCTGCTCAAGGCCGGGCATCAGGAGCCGGCCGACGAGCCGGGCGCTGTCAGCGTGATGATTCCCGAGCCAGCCGGCCAGGTGCCCGAGGAACAACGCAGCCGGCGCCCGACCGTGTTCAGCGCGATCAGGGAAGTCATCGCGCTGTTCGCCAGCCCGGACAGCCAGCTTGCCCTGTTCGGGGCGTTCGGTTACGATCTCGCGTTCCAGTTCGAGCCGATCAGGCTGCGGCCGGGAAGGGACGCCAGCCAGCGCGACCTTGTGCTGCACCTGCCTGACCAGATTTACGTAATCGACAGGAAGCGCGAGACCGCGTTCCGATACGACTACGAGTTCGCGGTCGCCGGCCGGTCAACCGAAGGGCTGCCAAGGACGACCCAGCCGAGCGCGCCGCAACCCGGTCCCGGCCACCGCGAGCCCGCCTGCCCGCCCGACCCGGAGCCGGGGGGGTACGCCAAGGTGGTCGAGCAGGCCAGGGAGCGGTTCGCCGCTGGCGACCTGTTCGAGGTGGTACCTGGCCACGAGTTCTGGGCTCGGTGCGGGTCACCGGCCGCCTTCTACGAGCGCCTGCGCCGGCGCAACCCGGCGCCGTTCGAGTTCTTCGTGAACCTCGGCGAGGGCGAGTACCTGGTTGGCGCCTCACCGGAGATGTACGTGCGGGTCACCGCCAATGAAGGCCAGCACCGTCGGGTGGAGACCTGCCCGATCTCAGGAACGGTCGCCCGCGGCGACTCCCCGCTGACCGACGCGGAGAACATCAGGATGCTGCTCGCCTCCGCCAAGGAGGAGGCCGAGCTCACAATGTGCACTGACGTCGACCGCAACGACAAGTCGCGGATCTGCGTGCCTGGCAGCGTCAAGGTCATCGGCCGCCGTCAGATCGAGTTGTACAGCCGGGTCATCCACACGGTCGACCACGTCGAGGGACGGCTGCGACCCGAGTTCGACGCGCTCGACGCGTTCCTCACCCACATGTGGGCGGTGACGGTCACAGGCGCACCCAAAACCTGGGCGATGCAGTTTATCGAAGATCACGAGACCACCCCGCGCCGCTGGTACGGAGGCGCCGTCGGCGCGCTCGGCTTCGACGGCACCATGAACACCGGCCTCACGCTGCGCACAGCGCAGATCCGCGACGGGCTGGCCTGCGTCCGCGCGGGCGCGACCTTGCTGTTCGACTCCGACCCAGCCGCCGAGGAACACGAGACCCGCCTGAAGGCACGAGCCCTGCTTGAGGTGCTCGCCGAAACAAACACCCCCGATGCGGAAAGCAAGCTCGCGGCGCAGTCACCTGCCCAAAAGCCAGTCACCACCCAGGCCGGTCCATCCAGGCCCGGCATCGGCCTCAAGGTGCTGCTGGTCGACCACCAGGACTCTTTCGTGCACACGCTCGGCGGATACTTCGCCGAGCATGGGGCTCACGTCACGACGTTGCGCGCCGGCTTTCGCCTGGCACTGCTCGACGAGTACGCGCCCGACCTGGTCGTGCTCTCGCCCGGGCCGGGTCGCCCGTCGGACTTCGGCTGCTCGAAGCTGCTCGATGAACTCGATGCCAGGGGCCTGCCGGTCTTCGGAGTATGCCTCGGCCTCCAGGCCATGGTCGAGCACTCCGCCGGAACGCTCAGCCTCCTGCGCTTGCCCTCGCACGGCAAGCCGGGCAGGGTGCGGGTGCTCGGTGGCGATCTGCTAGCGGGCCTGCCTGCCGAGTTCACCGCCGGCCGCTATCACTCGCTGCACGCCACGCCGGACCAGATCAGGGCCGGCTTCACGGTCACCGCGCTAACCACCGACCCGGCTGCCGCAGCCGACGTGGTGATGGCGATCGAAGACCCGGCCGCCAGGCGCTGGGCGGTGCAGTTCCACCCGGAGTCGATCCTCACCGCATCGGGCGACGCGGGCAGGCGTGTCATCGCTAACGTGCTCACACTGTGTCACTGAATGATCGTTATCTCCCCGTTATTTTTCCGCTCACGGGTCCGTTATACCGTCAAAGGTGACTCCACTACTGCAGTCAGGGCAGTTAGGGCAGACGGGGTGAGTTCCGGCATGTCTTTTACGTCGTTATGCGGGCAAGTCGCCCGGTTACGTTGTCGTCCTTACCATTCCTTAGTCATTACTCCCTGCGATGCTCCTGGCTGCGCTTTCCCCCAAAGGAGCCCACTGAAATGGCACGTCGATGGTTCGTACCCCTAGCCACCCTGGGCCTCGTGCTCGGTTCGGTGCTCGCCGCAGGCGCCGCATCAGCCGCACCGGCCTCCCACCCGACAATCCACTCCGCCACCGTGCGCGCGTTCCGCCCCGGCGGCCTGATGATCAGGCCGGGCGGCGTCGTCCGGGCGATGGGCCACGGCGCCCACGCCACGGCCCAGTCGACCAACTGGTCCGGCTACGCCGTCACCGGCGCGAACGGCTCATTCCACAGCATTTCGGCGAGCTGGACCCAGCCGACGGCGACATGCTCGAGCAGGCGCCAGCAGTTCGCGAGCTTCTGGGTCGGTCTCGACGGCTTCAACAGCAACTCCGTCGAGCAGACCGGCACAGACTCTGACTGCAACGGCCGCACACCGACGTACTACGGCTGGTACGAGATGTTCCCGGCGTTCCCGGTGAACTTCTCGAACACCGTCCGGCCAGGCGACTCGATGAGCGCCTCGGTAACGTTCTCCGGCACCGAGACGTTCACGCTCGTGCTGCACGACGCCACCCAGGGCTGGACCCAGACGATCACGCAGAACCAGACCGGCCTTGACCGCTCCTCGGCCGAGGTAATCACCGAAGCCCCGTCGTCCAACAGTGGCGTGCTTCCGCTGGCCAACTTCGGCACGGTGAACTTCTCCACGTCGAGCGCCAACGGCAGCTCGCTCGGCGGCCAGAGCCCGACCCAGATCATCATGATCAACAACAGCGGCGCCCAGAAGGACTCGACCAGCTCGATCAGCTCAGGCGGCGGATTCAGCAACACCTGGATCAGATCCAGCTAACTGGCAAGGCCCAACGTCCCCCGGCGCTGGTGCCGTCACGGCACCAGCGCCGGGATGACGTTGCGATCCGGCCGCGCAGGCCGACCCGTGCGATGGATTCCCGAATTCATCGGCTCAGGCGAGTCCAGCGCCGCGATGGATTCCCGAATTCATACCCGTTTTCCCGGATGAATTGCCGAATCCATCGCAGAGGCGACGTTGCTGTTGGGGTTTGTTAGGCGCGGACCAGGGTGCGGGCGAAGCCTAGGAGCACTCTCGGCCGTTCGCCGAAGGACCACGCCTGGTAGTAGGTGCCGTGGTTTCGCCAGGTCAGGAATAGGAAGATGTTCTTTGACGCGCATGGAGGAAATCCCCGGCTGCCGCAGTCGCCGGTCAGCACGGCCAGCCCGCCGTCGACGCGAAAACGCCCGAGCAGTTTTCCCTTGCGGATGTGGGCGCATGGTCCATTCGAGTTGTTCTGACTGAGCGTTAGATTGGCCTGCGGCGTCAGGCCGTAACTGGCGATGACGATGCGCTTGGCCGCCTTCTTCTTGCTGACCTCGCATCTGGCCACGGTGATCTTCGAGTTGCGCGCCAGGCCGAAGGTCTTGGTCGGCTTGAGCAGCGGGAACCTCGCGGCGGCCTGGGCCGCCCGCCAGGTGGCGAACAAACCTGTCGGTCCTGGCCGCCCTGGTGCTGCTGCCGCTGTTGTCGCGACGGCCGTTACCGAGATCACGCTAGCCGCCACTGCGAATCCAGTCACCGCGGCATTCATCAAGCGGTTCCTGCGCATGGTCACGTCCTTCCTCGCGAGTGTCATCGGTATCGCGATCTTAAAGGCGTCAGTGACCAGCCGCTATGACAATTTGAACATCTCCGATTACTCTCAGTTAACAATTGCGGACAAGCCTGGACGCGACCGCGCTTGCGGCGTGAGATCGTATGACCGTGGCAGACATTTCTATTCCGGTCGATGACCGAACTTTCCCCGCATACCTCGCCGAACCGCCGGGTCAGTCGGCCAAGCGGCCTGGAGTCGTGGTTATCCACGAGATCTTTGGCATCAACGATGACATTAGGCATAAGGCCGACGAGCTGGCCGCGCACGGTTACCTCGCGGTGGCTCCGGATCTGTACGAGGGACGGTCCTGGCCGGGCTGCGTCCGCCAGGCCATCTCGCAGGTCAGGTCGGGTTCAGGGGCTGCCTTTGACATTATCGACACGACCAGGGCCATGCTCGCCGGGCGACCGGACTGCACCGGCAAGGTCGGCGTCATCGGGTTCTGCCTCGGTGGCGGGTTCGCGCTGCTCTGCGCGCCGAGGCCGGGGTTCGCGGTCGCCGCGGTCAACTACGGTGAGGTACCAAAGGACGCGGAGGGTGCACTGGCCGGGTCGTGTCCGATCGTGGGCAGCTTCGGTGCCCGGGACCAGATGGGCACCAAGCCGCCCGAACGGCTGCAGCGCGCCCTCGTGGTGCTCGACGTCAAGCACGACGTTAAGGTCTACCCGAACTCCGGGCACCGGTTCATGAGCAAGGCGTCGGGCGTGGGAGCGGTGTTCGCCAAGGTCATGCGGCTGAGCTACAGCGAGGAAGACGCGACCGATGCCTGGCGGCGGATCTACGCGTTCTTCGACGCCGAGCTTGGCGGTGCCGACGAGAGCGGTGCCGACGAGAGCGGTGCCGACGAGGTTTAGAGACGCGGACCAGGCAGGTAGCTGAGTCCGGCCGCCGGACGGCTGGCCGTCGTCAGCGCGTCCAGTGAGTCGTGGTGGAACCGGTCAGAAGGCACTCGGTTAGCCAGGGCCCGCACGGTGGCGCTGACCAGCCCGGCCGGGCCGGCCACGTACACCTCGGTGTTGCGAAACGAGGCGTGTTTCTTGACGGCCTCTGGCAGCAGGCCGTCAACCTCGTCGATGACCCTGATCAGGTTGAGCGCCGGATAGGCCAGCCTTAGCGTGGCCAGGTCGCGCATGTCATACAGGTCGCTGTCACGGCGGGCGCCGATGTACAACGTGACCGAGCGCCGCTTGCCCTGCCTGGTCTGCATCACGATGGCCTCGACGATCGCCTTGATCGGGGCGATGCCGGTGCCGCCCGCCACGCAAACCACGTCGCGGTCGACGTTGGCTGGCACTCGAAGGTCGCCGCGCGCCGAGGCGAGCGTCAGCGTGTCGCCGGTGCCGGTATGACTGACCAGCGCCGTGCTGACCATTCCGCCGGGCACGGCGCGGACGTGGATGTCGAGCAGGCCGTTTTCGCGCGGTGCGTTCGCGATCGAGTACCGGCGCCACAGCCGAGGCCACTTGGCCACCTGCACCGAGATGTACTGTCCCGGCTGGTAGGTCAGCGGCCGGTCGGGCCTGATCGTCAGCACGGCGATCGTCGGCGTGCGCAGGTCATGCTGCACGACCTCGCCGATCCACCAAGCGGGCTGCGTCGTCGCGTCCTGCGCTGCCGCCGACCGCATCGACGTCGCGAAGTGCATCAGCGTCGTCCGCCAGGCCCGGCTCACGGGTTCGGTCCATTCCGGGCCGCTCACCTGCTCCACCGTCGCTAGCAACGCTTCGAAGAACGGCTGGTAGTGATCGTCTTTGACGCCGAACTTGCGATGATCCCGGCCAAGCTCGGCTAGCAGCGCGTCCGTCCCGCGCGGATCCTGCAGGCTGGAGACAAGCTTGGCGAGCATGCCAAACGTCGTCGCCCTCGTGTGCTCCATCGACAGCGGGAACAGCGCGCGCAGCTCGGGATGCTGCACAAACAGCCGGGCGTAAAGGTATTCCATGGCGAATTGCCGACTCGCCGCCAGGCGGCCGAACGAGTTCATGACCGCTTGCTTGTCCGCCTGCGTGACCGGCACCGTTACGGCAGGCTCCTCGTCGGCGAGCCGCGCGGAGCTGTCAGTCCTCGCGATCCGGCCCCGGCTGGGGCCGTCCGCGTCGCGCGCACTCACCACGGGACGAAGTCTCCCAGCCACGCCTGGTATCTGCCACTGATTCGGGAAACGACCAGCGGCCAGGCTCTGCCCTACGATATGCCGGTGACCGTATCCCGCTATCTTCGCTATCCGCACGTGCGCGGTGACCTACTCACCTTCATTGCCGACGACGATGTCTGGCTCGCTCCCGCGGGCGGCGGACGGGCCTGGCGGATATCCGCCGACCAGTCGGCGGCGGCATACCCGAGGATCTCTCCCGACGGCAACCTCGTCGCCTGGACTAGCTGGCGCGACGGACCAGCAGAGATCTACCTGGCGCCGACCGGCGAAGGCGGCGCCGCCCGAGTGACGTACTGGTCCAGCGATACCACCGCGATGCGTGGTTGGACGCCTGGCGGTGACATACTCGCCAGCACCTCGTCCGATCAGCCGTTCCTGCGCCAGACCTGGGCGCACGCGATCCCGGTGACCGATGGCATCGCCCAGCTAAGCCAGCAGCGCAGGCTGCCGTACGGGCCGGTCGGCGACATCGCGATCGAGGATAGCGGAATAGCCCTGCTTAACGGCACTGCTGGAAATGAGCCAGCGTTCTGGAAGCGGTACCGTGGCGGCCGGGCCGGCCGGCTCTGGGTAGCCGACGCGACAACGGCTGACGGCAGCCATTCGGCCTTTCGTCGGCTGCTTGCCGACGTAGCGGGCCAGTTCTTCAGCCCGATGCTGGTGGGCGGCAGGCTAGCGTTCATCAGCGACCACGAGGGCACTGGCAATATCTACTCGTGCGCGCTCGACGGCTCGGACCTGCGCAGGCACACCGACCACGACGGCATGTACGCGCGAAACGCGAGCACCGACGGCGAGCGGATCGTCTACCACCTGGCCGGCGACATCTGGATGCTGTCCGACCTGGCCCCGGCTAGCGAGCCGGTGAGGCTCGACATCAGCCTGGGCTCGCCGGCCAGCGGACTGTCACCCCGGCTGGTGTCAGCCGATGACCACCTCAGCGGCCTGTGTCCCGATCCGACCGGCAGGGCCAGTGTCGTTCAAGTCCGAGGCACCGTGCACTGGCTCACTCACAGAGACGGTCCGGCCCGCGCGCTGTCGGCGATTCCTGGCCCGGCCACCCGGCTGCCGCAAGTGCTCGGCAGCACTGGCCAGGCTGTGTGGGTCGTCGACGCCGACGGTGCCGACGCGCTGGAAATCGGCTCGGCCGATAGCGCTGGCGAGCCGCCACGGCGGATCGCGCGAGGCGAAGTCGGCTGGGTCGCGGGCCTGCGCGCGGCGCCGAACGGCGCGCTTGTCGCGGTCGCCGCCCGAGACGGCGGACTGACCGTGGTCGATGTGGCCTCCGCGGTAGTGACCGAACTGGCCCGGTCGGACAACGGCCCGATCAGCGGGCTGGCCTTCGCTCCTGACTCGCGGTGGCTCGCCTGGTCCCAGCCCACTGCCGGCCCGCTGCGCCAGCTTCGGCTGGCTCGCCTGTCCGACGGCGAGGTGTTTGACATCACCGACGGCAGGTTCATCGACACCGATCCGGCGTTCACCGCCGACGGTGAGTACCTGGCGTTCTTGTCCAAGCGCACCTTCGACCCGATTCACGACACCCACGTGTTCGACCTGTACTTCCCCTACGGCAGCCGCCCCTACCTGCTGACGCTCAAGGCGTCGACGCCTTCTCCGTTCGGCCCGTTCGCCGAAGGCAGGCCGGCTGGCAAGGACGAGGAAGGCAAGAACGGCAACGGCAAGAAGGACGACTCGGCGAAGAGCGATTCCGCCAAGGGCGACGCGCCGGAGGAAGGGTCGGCCAAGGACGATGTCGAGCCTGTGGTGATTGACATCGACGGCATCGGCGACCGCATCGTCGCGCTGCCCGTGCCAGAGTCCATCTACGCCAAGCTGGCCGCTGTCGAAGGCGGCGTGGTCTGGCTTAGGGAACCGCTCACCGGCGACCTTGGCGAGAGCGGCGCGAGCCCGGACGACGACCAGCCCCGGGCGTCGCTTGAGCACTTTGACATCAAGCGGGTCAAGTGCACGGAACTGATCGACGAGGTCGACTGGTTCCGGTGCAGTGGCGACGGCACCAGGCTCGTGGTGCGCGATAACCACCGGGTTTTCGTTATACCTGCCAACAGAAAGGCCGACTCGGAGAACGCTGACGATCGGGTCACCGTCGACTTGTCCAGGGCTAGGTTCCTCGCCGATCCGGCCGCGCTCTGGCGGGCGGCCTACGCCGAGGCCGGGCGGGCCATGCGGCACGAATACTGGATCTCCGACATGGCCGACGTCGACTGGGACGGCGTGCTTGACCAGTACCGGACGCTGCTCGACCGGATCGCCACCCCCGACGACTTCGCTGATCTGCTCCACGAGGTGGTCGGCGAGCTTGGCAGCTCACACGCCTACATCATCGGAGCGGGCGGCAACGGGTACGGCGGCCACCTGACCGGTCTGCTCGGCGCCGACATCGAGCCGAGCGCGGACGGCTGGCGGATCGGACGGATACTGCCCGCCGAGTCGTCTGACCCAGGTGCCCGGTCGCCGCTGACCGCGCCTGGCGCCGGTGTGGCAACCGGCGATGTCATCACGGCCGTCGACGGTCAGCCGGTCGACCCGGCGATCGGACCGGGACCGCTACTGGTCGGCACCGCGGGCAAGCCGGTGGAGCTGACCGTGACCAAGGCGGACGACGGCAAACCGCACCGCGCCGTTGTCGTGCCGCTGGCCGACGAGCGACGGCTGCGGTATCAGGACTGGGTGTCCGGGCGCAGGCGGCTGGTGCGCGAACTCAGCGACGGGCGCCTCGGCTACCTGCACGTCCCCGACATGCAAAGCCGGGGCTGGTCGGACTTCCACCGGGATCTGCGCAGCGAGTTGATGCAGGACGGGCTGATCGTCGACGTGCGTTCCAACCGCGGCGGGCACACCTCCCAGCTCGTGGTTGAGAAGCTGGCCCGCCGGGTCATCGGCTGGGACGTCGGGCGCAACACCAAGCCGGTGAGCTACCCGTTCGAAGCCCCCCGCGGGCCCATCGTCGCGATCGCCGACGAGCAGTCGGCCTCCGACGGCGACATCGTGACCGGGGCGATCCGCACGCTCGGCATCGGGCCGGTCGTCGGCACCCGCACCTGGGGCGGCGTGATCGGCATCGAGGGCTTTCACGAGCTTGTCGACGGCACCAGCATGACGATGCCCAAGTACTCGTTCTGGTTCGACCGGTTCGGCTGGGGCATCGAGAACTACGGCGTCGATCCAGACGTTGAGGTCTATATCTCGCCCGACGACTGGGGGGCCGGGCGCGACGTGCAGTTGCAGGCGGCGGTCAGCCTGGCGCTAGAGGCGCTCGCCGAACGCCCGGCCGCTCAGGCGCCGACGACCGAGCAGCGTCCGTCCCGCCGCCGGCCGCCGCTGCCGCCACGCCCAGCAGGCTGAGGGACGCCGGTACGCCGGGTATGGCTCGTCAGATCGGCGGGTTGTACCCGGCGAGCCAGTGCACCTGCAGCCAGGTCATGGCGTTCGCCCAGGCGCCGGTGACCTCAAGCAGCCCGACCACGATCAGCAGCAGCCCGCCGATCCTGGTGATCAGCTGGGCGTTCCTGCGGGCGAAGCCGAACAGGGTGACTCCGCGGTCGAAGGCGAACGCCACTGCGAGCAGCGGGATGCCGATGCCTAGGCCGTAGACGAAGGCGAGCAGACCGCCCCTCGCCGCGGTGCCGGTCGACAAGCCGAGCGTCAGCACCGCGCTCAGAGTGGGGCCGATGCAAGGGGTCCAGCCTAGGCCGAACAGCACGCCGATCAGCGGTGCGCTGGCGAGACCAGCGCGCGGCCTGATCGACGGCTTGACGATCCGGCCGGTGAAGCCGAACCGGTCGAACGCCCCGGCGAACAGCAGGCCAAGGCCGATCAGCAGCACGCCGAGCACCCGGGATAGCCCGACCTGGTGGCTGCGCAGGGTGACGCCGATTCCACCGAACGCCAGGCCTTCGATGGCGAACAGCGCGGAGAAGCCGATGATGAACAACGCCGCCCCGGCCAGCACCCGTGACCGGCTGGGCCTAACGGGTTCGGGGACAGCGGCGGTGCCCGCGGTGCCCGCGCCCGACATGCCGGTGATGTACGACAGGTAACCAGGCACCAGCGGCAGCACGCACGGCGAGAGGAATGTCACCGCTCCGGCCGCGGCCGCGACCGGAATCGCCAGCAGCAACGGCCCGGCGGACACCAAGCTGCCGACGCTCATCAGGGTTCCTCCTCACCATCGCGGTCTAACTTATCCGCCGCCACCGCGGGTCGGCATTGGGGTGGTCGCCGTAGCGAACAAGTCGCCATCAACCAGAACCTATTGCACCTTTCTTGCGTTTGACTCTTTGAGCTGGGCATAGTGTGCGCCGTCGAGAAAGGCGGTTAGGTGGGACGCGAGGCCGAGGTCGCCGAGTTCTCTGCCTTCGTTGCGAGTAGCCAGGCCAAGATGGTCCGGCTGGCCGAACTGCTCACCGGTGACCGGGGCAGGGCGGAAGATCTCGCGCAGCATGGGTTTGTCCAGGCCTATGCCGCGTGGCGGCGAATCAGAACCGGCGAGCCTGACGCGTACGTAAGGCGCTGCATAGTCAACGCGCACACTGACTGGTGGCGCCGCCGCACGTGGCGCGAGCAACCGTTCGCGCTGCTACCCGAGCAACCCGCGATCACCGATGCCATGGCCGCCTTTGCCACCCGCGAGGTCGTGCTGCGGGCGCTGGCCAGGCTGACCTTGCGAGAGCGACTCGTCTTGGTATTCAGGTTTTACCTAGATATGTCCGAGCTTGAAATCGCCACTGAGCTGAAGATCGCCCCAGGCACAGTCAAGAGCGCGGCGTCGAGAGCACTCGCGAAATTGCGCTGTGACGCAGAACTGCAAGCGGAGAGGATCGCATGAACCCGTGCCCCGGCACGTCCTGGCCGGACCTGCATTATGTGGAGACTGAGCAGGTCCAGCTCGACGTCGCCGCGATCATCGCACGCGGCACGAGGCTGCGCCGCAAGCGCCTGATCGGCAAGGTCACCGCCGTGGCAGTGGTCGCAGCCATTGCCCCGACCGCCGTGGTCATGGACATGCACCCACCCGTTCCTAGCACTTTGATAGCCGGGCCGGCACAGGTGTACGGGCCGCGCCAGCCGTACCAGCCGTACCAGCCGTCCAATGGGCACGGGGTCATGAACGTCCCGGACCACGTTCGGGCGGCTGGGCCGGCTGGCCAGGTGCAGCCGCCGCGGGCGACGGCCAAGCAGGTGAGCAACCCAGTGGCAGGCGACTTCAACGACAATCTCACCAACGCGCCCCCGCAGGCCCCGGTGCTGCTGGCGTCGACGTTGTCCAGCCGATACGGGTCGATGCTCGCCATCGCGGGCGCGCGGGCCGGCAGCGGCGTCTGGTTCGCCGCGACGGCGGCGCAGCTAACGATCTTCCGCCTGAGCGTGACTGGCGCGATGAGGTCATGGTCCTTGCCGGTGCCCGCGAGCAGCGTGCGACCAGGTACGAACGTGGGACTCGCGGTCACCGCCACCGGTGTCGCCTGGCTGGGCGTCGCCTCGACGCTGTTCCGGCTGGACACCAAGACCGCCCAGGTCAGCTCCTGGCCGATACCGGTAACAGCGCTGTCGTCGACAGTTACCACAACCGCGGCTCGGAGCGTCCGGTTCGCCGCCGCCCAGCCGGGCTCCGCGCATCCGCTCGGCGGTGACTCGCTGGCTGTCAGCCCGGACGGGCACGTGGCGGTCGTCCTGCCGCGCTCAACCAGCGTGCAGGTACTCAATCCGCGCAACGGCACGTTCCGCCAGATCCACCTGCTCCAACCGACCGACCAGCCACTCGCCGTCGGCTACGCAGGCAATGGCACGCTCGGCATCGCCTTCACCCAGCTCGGCCAGCGACCCGCCGGCGGGGTGCTCCTAGTCACGCAGAGTGGCGCCGAGCTGACTGTCCCGGTGCTACAGCCGACAGCGGTGGCCGCCTACGGGCGGTCTGACCTGCTGGTCGGCGTCACCAAACTGCAGGTGGTGTCGGCGCAGGGGGCGACTCGGCCGTTGCTGCTGCCTGCGGATACGGATTTCGCTGGCGTGCTGACCCAGCCGGCTCCGCTGCCAGGAAAGCGGCTTGGCATCGCGCTGGATACGGCGATCCTGACGTTCCCCGCAACGGCTGAGTCGGTTCAGGTCGCCACCGCCCAGTCGCAGCTGTGGCTCGCTCCGCAGCCGCCATGCCGGTCCCGCCGCGACTGTCCGGCTGGGTACCAGCTGATGACGACAGACGCTGCGGGCGACATGTGGGTGGTGCCCGCTGCCGATCAGCACGTGGTGGATCTAGTCAGCCTGGGCTAGAAGGCTGGGCTAGAAGGCTGGGCGTCGCCCCAGGAGTCACGGAGACCTCCGCCGTCAGAGGCATCTGTTTCCGATATTGGGCAAGGACGTAAGGAATGAGTCACGTCCGCAGGAAGTTGGCAGACAACATGCCCGGTGCCGCCCGATATCTGGCTGGGAAGCGGTGATTCACCTGTCCCGCACGCAGACTGACGTCCGCAGTATGCCCCTTTCCGAACCTGAAGCAGAGAGCCTTATCGGCACAATCTGCTTCAAGACCGGCCCGCCCGGGGCCGTCGGAGCTGAGCTCGAGTGGCTGGTCGGCGACGTCAAAGACCCGTCGTCACCAGTCCCTTTTGAAAGGGTTCGCGAAGTCTTTGACCGTCTTAGACGGCCAGGCGCGATGCCCGGGGCTGGTCTCCTGACGCTGGAGCCAGGTGGCCAGGTCGAGCTAAGCACGGCTCCAGCAGCGGACGTCGCCGGCTGCGTAGCGGCCGCGAGCGACGACATGGCTGTACTTCATGAGGCGTACGGGTCAGCGGGGATCGTTCTGACCGGACATGGCCTCGACCTCCATCGTTCTCCGAGCCGGGTGCTCGATCTGCCGAGGTATGCGGCCATGGAGGAGTATTTCGACCGGCATGGCCCGTGGGGCCGGGTCATGATGTGCAGCACAGCCTCGGTGCAGGTGTGCATCGACGCCGGGCTCGACAACGACACCACGTCCGGGTTTTCGTTCCGATGGCGTCTAATGCACGCGCTAGGCCCAGTCCTGGTCGCCGCCTTCGCCAACTCACCGTTGCGATGTGGCAAGCCAACTGGCTGGAAGTGCACCCGCCAGCTCGCCTGGTCCCGGCTTGACCCGTATCGCACCAGGGCGCCGGTCGGGGCCGAGCCGCGGCTGCCCAGCCCTGCTGACAGCCAGCTCGATCCTCGCGAGGACATGGTCAGGTACGCGTTGGACGCCGAGGTGCTATGCCTGCGCCGGCCGGACGGCGAGCCGTGGACCGTGCCGGACGGGCTGACATTCAGGCAGTGGCTGCGCGGGCCCGGACTGCCCGGTATCGGCCCGCCGACCGCGGACGATCTGAGCTACCACCTGTCCACCTTGTTCCCGCCGGTCAGGGCCCGCGGGCATTTCGAGCTTCCGGATGATCGACGCGCAGCCTGGCGACGGCTGGATCGTGCCAGTGGCGCTGGTCGCGGCGCTCGCTGACGACCCGGTCGCGGCCGACGCCGCGATGGCCGCCGCCGAACCTGTCTGGTACGAACTCGGCGCGGCCGGGGTACCGCCGCCGCGCCGGACCCAGAACGGCGCCCAGGCCAAGCAGAACGGCGGCGCGGGCCCATGGCTGCGCGCCGCCAAGCTTGGCCCGAGCGATCCGGTCCTGGCCAAGGCGGCGACCGAGTGCTTCGCCGCCGCGGACGCCGCGCTCGGCCGGTCAGGAGTACCAGAACCGCTCAGAGGCGCGGTGGCCGACTTCGCCGACCGCTATCCGAGCCGCGGCCGATGCCCAGCAGACGACATCCTCGACACCATCGGAATCCGGAAGGAACAGTCATGACACCACTCGCCGCCGACGCTGACACGCTGCGCGACGAGATCGCAGCCAGGCTGATCGCCGCCCGCGCCAGGACGGCCGGGCTGACCGACTGCGTGGATGAAGACGACCTGGTATGTCAGCATTCGCCGCTGATGTCACCGCTTGTCTGGGACCTAGCCCATGTCGCCAATCAGGAAGAACTCTGGCTGCTGCGCGGCGTGGGCGGCCGCCAGCCGATGCACCCCGAGATCGACCCGCTGTACGACGCGTTCGAGCACCCCAGGGCGCAGCGGCCGACGCTGCCGTTGCTGGCGCCCGCGCAGGCGCGCAGCTACGCCCACGACGTCCGGGGGCGGGTGCTCGACCTGCTCGAGCGGGTGACCTTCACCGGCAGCAGGCTGGTCGACCGAGGTTTCGTGTTCGGGATGATCGCGCAGCACGAGCAGCAGCACGACGAGACGATGCTCGCCACCCACCAGCTCAGGAAGGGCCGCCAGGTGCTGACGGCGCCGCCGCCTGGCCCCGCGCCCGCCGACGTGCTGCGGCTGCCGGCTGAGTCGTTCGTGCCCGGCGGTGCGTTCACTATGGGAACGTCGACCGAACCGTGGGCGCTCGACAACGAACGGCCAGCGCACGTGGTCGACGTCCCGTCGTTCTACCTGGACACCACGCCGGTGACCAACGCCATGTACGTTGAGTTCATCTCGGCCGGCGGCTACGACGACCCGCGCTGGTGGACCGCGGCTGGCTGGGATCATCGACAGCGGGCCGACCTGCACGCCCCCCTGTTCTGGCAGCGCGACGGAGCGGGGTGGGTCAGACGCCGGTTCGGCGTCACCGAGCCTGTCCCGCCCGCCGAGCCGGTCATGCACGTCTGCTGGTATGAGGCCGACGCGTTCGCGCGCTGGGCCGGCCGCCGGCTGCCCACGGAGGCCGAGTGGGAAAAGGCGGCCCGGTACGACCCGGCGTCCGGCCGGTCGCTGCGCTACCCCTGGGGCGACGACGATCCGACCCCCGACCTGGCCAACCTTGGACAGCGCCACCTGCAGCCAGCACCGGCCGGGTCGTACCCGGCCGGCGCGGCCCCGGCCGGCGCCAGGCAACTGATCGGCGATGTCTGGGAGTGGACAGCCAGCGACTTCCTGCCTTACCCGGGATTCGTCGCGTGGCCGTATAAGGAGTACTCGGAAGTGTTCTGGGGACCCGACTATAAGGTGTTGCGCGGCGGCGCGTTCAGCGCCGACCACGTCGTGTGCCGCAGTACGTTCCGGAACTGGGACTATCCGGTTAGGCGGCAGATTTTCGCAGGTTTCCGCACCGCCCGCGACGCGGACATCGCCTGATGTGCCGGCATCTCGCCTACCTGGGCGACCCCGTCAGCATCAAGTCGGTGATACTCGACCCCCCGCACAGCCTCGCCGAGCAGGCGTGGGCGCCGCGCGAGCAACGGCGCGGCGCGATGAACGTCGATGGTTTCGGTCTTGGCTGGTACGCCGACGGAGACCCGGTGCCGGCCAGGTACCGGCAGTCCGGGCCAATGTGGGCCGACCAGTCGCTTCCTGATCTCGCTCGGGTTATCCGCACCCGCGCGATGCTCTGCGCGGTGCGGTCGGCGACGACCGGCACCGAAGGCGGGCCATCGGCGGCAGCACCATACGCGGATGGCAAATGGCTTTTCAGCCTGAACGGAGCGCTCGGGGGATGGTCGCTCGCGGCGGACACGTCTCACCTCGGGCGGCCCAGCCAGTCCGCGCCCCCGGCCGATGACGCCAGCGCAGCGGTTATCCGGCTCGCGGACAAACTCACCGCCGCCGACTTGCTGCGCTTGCAGGCCCGCTGCGATACCGCGCTGATCTGGGCGCTGGTGCAGCGGCGGCTCAGAGAGGGGGAGTCGCCAGCGGACGCACTGGCCGGCACGCTCGCTGACGTCGCCGAGGTCGGCGGCACCGGCAGATTCAACCTGCTGCTCACCGACGGCGAGGTGATCGCCGCGACCGCGTCCGGGGACTCGCTGTACTACCGGCACCTGCCCGGCGGCGTGATCGTGGCGTCCGAACCGTCCGACGACGATGATGACTGGCAGGCGGTGCCGCAAGGCAGCGTGCTCGACGCGACCCCGGCGTCGGTTCGGGTGCGCCCGTTGTCCGCTACGCCGAATCTGCCGCAGCCAAGCATCCATATCGACAGAAGGCTGCCCGAGCACTTCTTCGACGCAGCGCTGCGCGCTGACGCCCTGGCCGGCCTGACAGCGATGCCGAAGTCGCTGCCACCCAAGTGGTTCTACGACGAGCGAGGCAGCGAGCTATTCGACAAGATCACCAGGCTCGACGAGTACTACCCGACCAGGGCAGAACGCGAGATTCTCGCTACCAGGGCCGCCGACATCGCGGCCGCGACCCGTTCGACCACGCTCGTCGAGCTTGGCTCGGGTACAGCAGACAAGACCAGGCTCTTGCTCGACGCGCTCAGGGACGCCGGCACGCTTAGCGAGTACATACCGGTGGACGTCAGCGAGGCCGCGCTGATGACCGCCGCTCGCCGCATGCTCGCCAGGTACCCAGGACTGGCTGTGCAGGCGGTGCTGTCCGACTTTACCGAGCATCTCGGCCTGCCGGAGGCAGGCGGCCCACGGCTGGTGGCTTTCCTCGGCGGGACGATCGGCAACCTGCTGCCCGCCGAACGCGCCGAGTTCCTCGCCCGCCTGCGCGCGAGGCTGAGGCCGGGCGACGCGCTGCTGCTAGGCACCGATCTGGTGAAGGATCCCGGCGTGCTCGTCGCTGCCTACGATGATGCGGCCGGTGTCACCGCCGAGTTCAACAAGAACATACTGAACGTGCTGAATGCCGAGCTTGGCGGCAACTTTGATCTCGACGAGTTCGAGCACGTCGCGCTCTGGGACGCCGACTCGGAGTGGATCGAGATGCGGCTGCGGTCGTGCGTGGACCAGACGGTCGAACTGACCGGGATCGGCCTGGTGGTGTCTTTCAGCGCGGGGGAGGAGATGCGAACGGAGATCTCGGCGAAGTTCCGACGCGAGGGCGTGGCCGCCGAATTGGCCGCGGCCGGGCTGCGGATGAGCCACTGGTGGACCGACTCGATCGGCCAGTTCGGCCTGTCATTGTCTGTGCCGGTCTGAATGCCGTCGTGGCATCTCGTGGACCGGTAAATCGAGATGTATCTTTTGCCCTATGGACCGGATCGCCCGCGAGGACATCGCCGCTGCGGCGGCGGCTCGCAATGAACTAGGCAGCGGCTTCGACGACGTGATCGCCGAGGGCCTGATCGAACGGATCGGCACGGAGATCGACCGGCGCATCGACGCCAGGCTCGATGGCCGGCGCCGCATCCGCCGTGCCAAGGCCGCCGACCTCGAGCGGCGCCGCACGCTGTGGAAGGGCGCTGCCGTCGGCGCCGCTGTCACCGGGCTGCCGGCGCTCATGGTGAGCCTGAGCAGTCCGTACAGCTCCAAGGGCGCGATCATAATGGTCGTGCTCGCCTGGCTGGTGATAGCGGTCGGCTATGGGGTTGTCACCTGGGCCCACACAATGCGTCAGCGCGATGACGGAGGCTGACAGCGAGAAACCGGACCTGGCCTGGATGTACCGGGATACGAGGCAGCGGCTGAGCGATCTGGTCGCCGGGCTGGACACCGAGGCGCACGGCACTCTGGTTCCTGCCTGTCCCGGCTGGGCGGTCAGGGACGTGCTCGCACACCTGACGGCGATCCCCGAGGACGCTCTGGCCGGGCGGCTGGTAGGCCTTCCCGACGAGGAATTCACCGCCAGCCAGATCGCCAGGTTCGCCGACGTGCCCGTGGCAGAGATTCTCACCCGCTGGTCGGCGAGCGCGCCGGGGTTCGAAGAGGTCGTCCAGGCCTTCGAAATCTGGCCCGCCGTGATCGACGTCGCCAGTCACGAGCAGGACATCAGGGGAGCGCTGGGCCTCGCCGGGGCTCGGCAATGCGCGGCCATCAGGCAGACGGCGCCGCTCCTGGCATCCCGGCTTGACCTGCCGGTGCCGGTCAGGATCGTGACCGAGCATGGCGATTACCGTGTCGGTGCCGCTGACGGCCGGCCAGTGCTGACGCTGTCGACCAGCGAGTTCGAGCTATTCCGCTGGCGGATGGGTCGGCGCAGCCCGGCTCAGCTTGCCGCGATGGACTGGTCCGGCGACCCGTTCGCCATCCTCGGCAAGCTGACCGTGTTCGGTCCGGCCACGAGCGACATCGTGGAGTAACCCGGCCGAGTGAGTCCCTGGCCCGCCAGGTTGGGCCCGTCTCGATCGCTGTGACCAGCGCTGATCTGTGCGGGTCGGAGCAGACGACATCGACGGACCAACCGGCCTCGCGCACCACACGCAGGTCACAGCATGATCAAAGAACTTCGCGGCGTCATGCCCCGCACACGACGCGAGAACTCTCCCGTGCCGCTGAGCCCTGGCAGCAGCGTGGGACCCTCGTTGTCGTTGGCCACCCCGCTCTTCCGCGGCGTGGGGCCCTTGCTGTCGCCCTGGCAGCAGCGTGGGACCCTTGTTGTCGTTGGCCACCCCGCTCTTCCGCGGCGTGGGGCCCTTGCTGTCGCCCTGGCAGCAGCGTGGGACCCTCGTTGTCGTTGGCCACCCCGCTCTTCCGCGGCGTGGGACCCTTGCTGTCGCCCTGGCAGCAGCGCGGGAACCTTGCTGCTGTCCGGGGAGCTGCCGGCCTGACAGCGCGGCCTCGCTGCTGTCGTCATAGCGACAGCGCGGGATAGTCGCTGTTCCCGGACCGGGACAGGCCACCACAGCCCGGGAACCTTGCTGCTGCCAGCCAGCGGCTGCGATCAGGTCAAGCTCAGCGGCATCGTGACAGGGCAGCACCATCGTGACAGGGCAGCAACGCCGGCCCGGCGATGCTGTCCGGGACAGGGCAGAGCGAGCGTCTGCCACATAGCAGCTGGCCAGGTTGAGAACCTACGTGTTATTTCCACACGGGCACCCAGGGCAGCATCGTCGGCCCGACGCTGGGGCTGAGGCTCAGGGCCGGGGCCGGGGCCGGGACCCACTACCGGACCCTTTCAGCGGGCTCCTATAGCGGCAGCGTGGGGGTGGTGCTGCTGTCGGCTGGAGGCGGACCGGGGCAGCGCGGAATCCTTGCTGCTGTTCGTGCTCAAGATCAACTCACTGCCTAGTGGCATTTGAACGCGGAGGTCAGGACCGCAGGTCAGGCCTGTGAGGTCAGGGCTGGGGGTCAGGGGCGCCGCTGGTGCCGGCCTGGGTGCCCGGATCGTGCGCCTCGACCGCCCGGAACCGCCACCGGCCTAGTTCCCTGGCGTCGACTTCAAGCAGCGCTACGTAATCACCGGGCCGCTCCAGAATGAAGTTTGTGGCGTGGGCCGCCAGCGGCATGATCGTGAAGTCCCCGACCCGCATGTTAGGCGCTGTGCCGACCCGGAACTGGCCGTCGAACCTCGCCGCGAGCGCCCGGCCGTCCGCGTCTTCGAACGAGATCGCGAAGGCGTGCTCCAGGTGATGCTGATGCCAGGGGATGTGCAGCACGGCCGCCACGCCGAACACCCGGGCGACCGGGTACGCCGAGCTATGCACTTGATTCCAGAAGCCGCCATTGACGTACAGCTTGCCGTTCTCGACTACCGCATGGTCGGCCAGGAAGAAGGCACACGCCTGGATTTCGGCCGGCATTGGCTGCTCTCCGATTGGCTGTGCGTTCATAGCTCTAACCTATGAGGTCGGGTCGGAACACCGAGCACAACCGCAGTAGGAGGCGTGATGGCTGAGCAGTTGACCACCCAAGGACTGGACCGGCTGCATGCGGTCGTCGCTGAGTACATCGGCGCTGACCGGATTCCCGGGCTGGTGGCTCTGGTAGCCAGGGGCGACGAAGTGCACGTCGAAGCGCAGGGCATGCTGTCGATCGGCGGCGCGCCGGTCGCGAGGAATTCGCTTTTCCGCATCGCGTCCACGACCAAGCCGATCACCGCGGCGGTGACGCTGGCCCTGGTTGGCGAAGGGCTGATCAACCTGGACGAGCCGGTCGACTCGCTGTTGCCAGAACTGGCTGACCGGCAAGTGTTGCGCCGCGTCGACGGACCGCTTGACGACACCAAGCCCGCTGACCGCCCGATCACGATCAGGGACCTGCTGACGTTCACGTTTGGCTTCGGCATGGTGATGGAGATGTTCACCACGCCGGAGCCCTTGCCTGTCGTCGTCGCAGCCGACGCGCTCCGGCTCGGCACGTTCGGGCCACCCGCACCCGACTCCCAGCCAGACCAGGACACCTGGATCGCCGGGCTGGGTTCGCTGCCGCTGATTGCCCAGCCCGGTGAGCGCTGGATGTACAACACCGGCGCCTCGGTGCTCGGCGTTCTGCTGGCCCGAGCCGCGGGCCAGCCGCTTTCCGATATCATGCGGACCAGGTTGTTCGAACCGCTGGGCATGAAGGACACCGCGTTCTGGACGAACGAGACCGGCCGGCTGGCAACCTCATATCGGCCGACTCCCGACGGCCTGGTGCTGTACGACGAGCCGGACGGCGCCTGGAGCCGCCAGCCAGCCTTCTGCGACGCCGCCGGCGGGCTGCTCTCGACCGTCGATGACTTGCTCGTCTTCGCCCGGATGCTGCTCAACGGCGGCGACTCGGTGCTGTCCAGGCAGGCGGCCCAGGCCATGACCACCGGTCAGCTCACCGCCGAGCAGAAAGCGCGCGGCGGCTTCGGCGACGACTTCTTTGTCGGCCGGTCCTGGTCGTTCGGTCAGCAGGTGCTCGACAGCGGCGTGTTCGGCTGGGATGGCGGCCTGGGCACATCCTGGCTGGTGGACCCGAACAATGACCTGGTGGTGATCGTGCTGACCCAGCGTATGTTCGACTCGTCACAGACGCCGCCGGTGCACACCGACGTGCAGGCGGCCGCTTATCAGTCGCTGGCCTAAAACATCGAGAGGGCAGCGCCGCGAAGCGGCGCTGCCCTCCCCGACTGCACAAGCCAATCCACCGAAGCGATCACTCGCAGTAGCGACGCCGTTGCCCCGAGTGGCTCACTGTCTCAAACGAGTCAACTCAACTGTAAGGGCCAGAGATCTCCGCTGTGCTTCCACACCCCGGCTGGCCCCAACCGAGATTCCAGTCGTCGTAGCAGTCCTGGTAACCGTTGTAGGTCTCGCGGGCTGCCGCCGCGGCGTCTGATCCGGAGCCCACACAGCCGATCGGCGTGTTCGCGCCTGACTCGAACGTATTGAGTTGGGTAAGCCACTGCGAATTTGGGCCGATGTAGACCTCACCCTTGTGATGGAACTTGGGCGATCCAGCCGCGTTGCAGCCATCCGGAATGCCATTGTGAATATCGCTGATGTAGTTGCCGATAGTCACGATCGCCTGGTTTCCCGGCCCGTCGCAGAAGCCCGTAACACCGGCCTGAACCTGGACCGCGAACCCCACAATGTCGCTGTACGACTTTGTGTTTCGGAACCCAGTCCAGCAATTCCCGACAGCCTTCGGCGAGACCGTCGCCGAAGTCGGCTTCAATAGCGTGACGGCGGAGGGTTGTGTGATGGAGGACCGCAACGTCAATGGACTCGCCGCCAGTTCCTCAGCCACGGCCGCATCGCTGACCGTCATCTGCGAGAGATGTCCTGAGTCGAGCCATTGCAAACGTCGCTCTTCGGCAGAAGTGATTGGCACTGACTGTGCGTGCACCGCGGCGCCGACCGCTGCTTCCAGGCTGGTCGGCGTGAGCGTCTTCACCAACGTGGTCACCGGAATGCCGCCGAGAAACTCGGGCGTTCTCGTCGGTCCCGATGACGCTAATGCGGGTCCTGCGAACAATCCGAATGCCGCGACTCCGACCATGGTGGCTGCGATTCGCGATCGCATTAAGCGTGTACTCATCGTTTCGTTACTCCTAGAGGTGGTGGTTAAGAAAGGTCTCGTCAGACAAGCGTTGATCTTCGCTCGAACCAACGAAGTCTCACCCTGACCTCGCTGGCGCGATCGAATCTCAGTGTTCGACCTCCCGCACGATCCAATCTGAGTCGGCAATGTAAGTCAACCCTTCTCGTGCGTGATGTCATGGCTTGAGATGAGAAAGGTACCCCTGTCCTGTAATGCCGCTTAGCTTGTGCGACCAGTAGGGCAGGAAGAATCCACGAAATAGAACGGTTAGGACCAGAATGGCGGCGCGCCGGGCATCGCGCCCCGCGACCAGCCGTAGCTGGACTTGTGTTGCTTGCCGTCAACGGTCCATTGCAGGGTCATTCGGGAGAAATAGCTGACTCCGTCCCTTTGCCGTACCCGGGACAGCGACATCTCGGCGGGTACCTTTGCGTAGCGTCCGGCCGCGCACGTCGGTACGCAGCTATCGGACCACCGGACACCGCGTCCGACCGCTGCGTTCTGGGTCCAGCTAGCCCAAGTCAGGTCGCGTACTAGCAGGCTGCCGCCAGCGCCGAAGTAGATCGCGTCCGGTTTGACTACGCGGTGGCTCCAGCCGGAACTGCCATCGAATCCGTAGACGACCGGCAGCAACGCCGAACTCGACGCTGCGGTGACAGCCAGCGCCGCAAGGGCCACTCCTATCACCGCGACAACAATGGCAATGACCGCAGTCACGCCCTTTCTGCTCGTCACCATCGACCCGCTCGCCAATCGCTGTCGCCCACCGCTGCCCGCGCTAGTTTAATTGTGCCACGTTAAATCCCGGCTGATCTCGTCGGCCCCGCCGCATTTAACCGACGGAAAACCGCGAAACCTGTCATCGGGCGCAGACCGCAAATCCCGGCCATCGCCTGCGAATTGGCTATATTGTGCTGCTATGTTGACGCCGTCTCAGCGAAGGACAGTGGCCGAGCTTGAGGCCGGCCTCGCCAGGCTGATCCGATACGACGACGAGTCCGTCGTGCATGACAACTGGATCAGGCAGCGTTACGACTGCGGCTGCTATCCGGCCTACGGCCCGGCTCGGCGGGCGGTTGTCCGCACTGCCTGGCATGAGGCGGGTCACGCGGTGGCCGCGCTCGCCGTCGGGGCGCAATTCACGTCGGCGAGCATTCACCACGGCCGGGACAGCGAGGGAAGAGTCCACCGGATCAGGGGAGCGACCGACCGCGGGTACGTCATCGACGCCGGTGGCCAGATCGCCGAGCGGCTCATGGACTGGAAGATGCTTGACCGCGACGACACGCTCGCGCGCTGGCTCGCGACCTGGCGGGGCGACGGCGGTGACGCGCGGCACTTCCGGCGCTCGATCCAATGCCGGCCCGGCACCGACGAGGTGAGTGCCTGGCGGCACAGCGAAGCCGTGCTGATCCCGCTGCGGCCGCGGATACGGCAACTCGCTCGGGCGCTGCTTATCCACCCTCGCTATCTGCCGTACCCCGTCGCGGCGGCAATCGTCGGACCAGGTCTGGCAGGCTGAGCGGACCTATGCCGACCTACGCGCTGCTGATACTGCCGTCGACCAATCGCGTCTACGCGGACGCGTCGATCGGGCTCACCCAGGCTGAGCTAGCACTGTTCAGCGAGGCTGCGCTGGGCGGCCGCCTGTCCGGGCTGGCCGACCAGCGGATCGGCGGTGTCAGCTACGTCACGTTCGATGCCGACGCGCTCACCGACGCGGACGTTGCCGTCCTGTCGAACCTCTCCTCGATCTACGCCTTGTTTGAGCTAGCGGGGCTCGAGCTGGCCAATCACATGCTCAGGCCGGTCGAACTACACCGGCTCGACCGGTTCGACGATGACCTGATCACGATTCAGAAGTACCAGGGCAAGACCAACGAGCAGTTCACCAAGCTGCTGGTGAACGCGACCTTGATGGCGTCGGCGTTCGCCCCGGACATGACGACACGAAGACTTACGCTGCTCGACCCCTTGTGTGGCCGCGGCACGACGCTGAATCAGGCACTCATGTATGGCTGGGACGCCTCAGGAATCGACATCGACGGCAAGGATTTTGAGGCGTACAGGGCGTTTATCACGACCTGGTGCAAACGCAAGCGGATCAAGCACCAGGCGGAGACCGGTCCGGTCCGGCGTGATCGCCAGGTGGTCGCCAAGCGCCTTCAGGTCACGCTCGCCGCCGCCAAGGAAGAGTACAAGGCAGGCCAGACCCAGCGACTCGATGTCGTCAACGCGGACACCGTCCGTGCCCTTGACTTTTTCCGGCCGGAAAGCTTCCACCTGCTGGTCGCCGACCTGCCCTACGGCGTGCAGCACGGGAGCAGAACCGCGGCCAAGGGACTCGCCCGCAGCCCGCTCGACCTGCTGACCGCGGCCGTACCGGTCTGGGCGCGGCTGCTCAAGCCCGGCGGCGCGATCGGCGTGTCGCTGAACACCTTCGTCGCCCGCCGCGAGGCTGCCGCGCAGGTATTCGCCGATTCCGGCTTGCATGTCGCTGATTGGCGTCCGCGCTGCTTCGCGCACCGTGTCGACCAGGCAATTCACCGCGACATCGTCGTGGCGCGGAAAGCGTAGGCGCCATGATAAAACTGAGTCGGCGGCCATTAGGAACCCTCGAAAGGCGACGATGTTGCGCGCGCGGACACTAGCCCTGCTGACGGCGACGACCATCACGCTGACTCTCGCGTTGTCCAGCGTCACAGCGGACGTCGCTTCCGCGAGTCCGCAGCGGGCACAGACCCTGATGGCCCCGGCTGCACCCGCGGTCGTACTGATCAACCAGCCCGTCAACTCGCTCTGCTCGGGACACAGGTTCAGGGTCGGCGTCTGGTATCAGTCGTTCTCCGGCGGTTCGCGCGCGTACCGGATCTCCATCTGGGGGCCGCGGCATATCCGGTTCTTCTACCGGCACGGGCTCGCCTCAGCCAAGCACTGGCGGTTCTGGATGGTCAAGGCCGGCCGACGCGGCCGGTACCGGATCGTGTACTCCGGCCACCGGCCAGGATCGGCGAAATGGACGAGGTTCCAGGTCATCATCCATGCCAGGCACTGCGCCTGAAGGTGACGCTGCGGCGTCGGCTGGCTCGATCGTCGGGCTGGGTCGTGTCAGGCTAGGACGATGGATACAGAAGGCTCGGCGCACCGGAGCGTCACGGTCAGCAGGATCGGCAGCACGAAGTTCGCGGTCGCTAACGACCGTGGCGGCGAGATGACCATCGGCATGGGCGAAGGCAGCGAGTTCACGCCGGTCGAGTTGCTGCTCGCCGCGATCGGCGGCTGCACAGCCATCGACGTGGACATCCTCACGTCGCGCCGATCCGAACCGGAGACGTTCACTGTACGGGTCGACGCCGAGAAAGTTCGCGATGACCTGGGAAACCACCTCAGCGACATCGTCGTGACCTTCCAGGTCGCGTTCCCCGCCACCCCCGGCGGTGACGACGCCCGCGCGATCCTGCCCGACGTGGTGAGCAAGTCGCACGACCGGCTGTGCAGCGTCGGCCGCACCGTCGAGATTGGCACGCCGATCGCGACCCGGATCGGCTAGTGCCATGACACCGGACGCCGGACTGGTCGACTCGCATCAGCACTTCTGGGACCTGTCGGTCCGCGATCAGCCGTGGCTCAGGAGGCCAGGCAACGAACCGCTGCTGCGGAACTTCACCGAGGCCGACCTGCGCCCGCTCGCCGCGGCGGCGGGCGTCACGTCGACGATCGTCGTGCAGACCGTGGTCGACCCGGCAGAGACTCCTGACCTGCTGGAACTGGCAGCGAACAGTAACCTGGTGGCTGGCGTCGTCGGCTGGGTGAACCTCCAGGCCGATGGTGTGGCTGACGCCCTGGCGGAGCTGCAGGCCCGTTCCGATGGCGGCTATCTGCGCGGCATCAGGCACCCGGTACTCGTCGAGCCCGACCCCGACTGGCTGCGCCGTCCGCTGGTGCATCAGGGCCTCGCCGCAGTGGGCGTTGCCGGGCTCTGTTATGACCTTGTCGTGCCGCCCGAAATACTGCCAGCCGCCGTCGATGCGGTCATTGCCTGCCCGGACGTGACTTTCGTGCTCGACCATCTCGGCAATCCGGACGTCACCGAACCGCAGGACGAACGGTGGCTGGCGGATATACGACGGCTCGGCGAGCTTCCCAACGTCTACTGCAAGCTGTCGGGCGTCCTCGGCGAGGCGGACATTAGCCAGGTCAGGCCCTACTACGAGGTCGTGCTGGCCGCGTTCGGCCCTGGCCGGCTGATGTTCGGCTCGGACTGGCCGCCCAGCACGCTGGCCGCGCCGTACGGCGACGTGGTGGCTGCGGCCAGGGGGCTCGTGGCCGACCTCAGCCCGGCCGAGCAGGCGGCGATACTCTCGCAGACCGCCAGCCGCGCCTACCGGCTGGGCTAAGGCCCGCTGGATCGGGGCCAGCGAGCCTCCGGCGAGGGCGGGCACGTTCTCGGCAGGCGTCGACCTGAAGAAAGAGATCGGCATCAACTTGTCGGCTCAGTCCGCCACAACCAGAATGTGGCCATAAAACTGACGATGGGTACGGGCGGCGGATACTTCTGCGGTTCCAACGCCCTGCCGCCCAAGGCGCAGTGGGTCGTCATGGACCAGACCCCGTTCGGCAACCCCGGGCCAGTAGCAGGCCGTTCCCAGGTGAAAGGACAGAGAGCATCCAGGTGAACCGCGTCACCATGGGAGGGCTGGCCTGCGGGCTGGCCCTCCTGCTGACGGCCGCATGCACCAGCAGCGGACCGTCCACCGACGGGCCGTTCGGCAGCACCATCCAGAGTTCGGGAGGGTATTGCATCCCCGCCGCCCGGCCTGGCCAGTTCGCCTATTCCGGCTTTGACGAGTTCCCCAATACGGGCGGAAAGGCCACGTTAGGCAAAGTCAGGCTTGTGCATCCCCGGCACCTGCGCCTGGTTGCCGCCTGGGCAGTCCAGATCAGTAGTTCTATCTACAGCATCTGCCGCTTACCTTCCTGTCGGGCGCGTTCTTGTCACTGCGTCTCGTTCCATCGTGGATCGCCGATGTGGCCAGTTCAACCCGGTCCACTGGGCCGAGAACGCCGGGCGGATCGCGGTACAGGCCAGCCCCGCCTGGGCCGCGGTCGGCTCCTACGTCGGCTTCCTGGCAATCGCCGCCGCCGTCACGGCGTTCGCCGGCACCAGGGCGTTCCGCACAAGTTGCGATCGCTGTGACCAGGGACCCCGTGAGCGGGGATAATAAGAGGGGATAATAAGCGGTCATGCCAAGTCCTGAACTCATCGCGCTGTTCGCCGCCGCTACGTTCGTGCTCACCGCTACGCCCGGCCCCGGTGTGCTCTACGTGGTCGGGCGCAGCGTCGGCGGCGGCAGGCGGGTCGGAATCGTGTCGATGCTCGGCATCGAGACCGGCGAGGCCGTCTACATCGCCGCCGCGGCGCTCGGCCTCACCGCCCTGCTCGCCACGTCGGCGATCGCGCTGTCGGTCGTCCGCTACGTCGGCGCCGCCTACTTGCTGTACCTCGGCATTCGCGCCTGGCGGCACCCGGAGACCGGCGAGGAAACGGACGAGGGTCCGGTCGCGCATTGGGGCGCGTACGGGCGCGGACTGGTCGTGCAGTTGCTGAATCCCAAGGTCGCGGTGTTCTTCGTCGCTTACTTCCCGCAGTTCGTCCGGCCCGGCGAGCCGGTCGCACCGCAGGTGCTCGTGCTTGGTTGCGTCTACCTAGCGGTTGCCGTACTGACCGACACCGGCTACGTGCTGCTGGCGTCCTGGCTGGCGGACAGGCTGGCGCGAACGGCGCGAGCGCGACGTCGGCGGGCGAGGGTAAGCGCGGTCATCTACTTCGTGCTCGCCGCCGTCGCTATCGCGATCGGCGACCGCGGCGACACGGCCAAGGCGCTCGCGCCAACTAGATAATCAGTGGCAAAACATGACGTAGCTGATCGCGTGAGCGAATAGTAACACTGTGAGATAACTCACGGGGGTTTATAGGGGTTTCCCGTTCAGCGCCGAGATTTCTAGTGCATCGTGGTGACGCAACAGCACCTTGCGTGCGTGACGTTCACTTGCGAAGTGAGCCCGTCGCCCTGACCTTGCGCGTCGTCCGCACGCCGCTGACCCTGGGGATACTAGCCGGTCAGCGACGCAGGTGGCCGCCGAGCGCGAATTTAGCGCCCGACAGAAGGCCAGGCAGTGTCGCAGCACAGGAAATCAGCGCATCGTCGCAAACGCTTGTCGGCTAAGCACCGCAAACCCGCAGCGGGAATCAACACAGCTAAGGTAGCGACCGCGGCGGCCGGGGCTGTGCTGATCGGCGGGGGAGTAGCGCAGGCTGTGACACCCCCGTCGTGGCTTGGCGGTCAGGCCGCCGCGCTGAACCACGTCGGCGGCGGGGGCCTTGTCGCTGCTGGTCGGCCAAGCTCATCGCATCTTTCCGCCTCCCCGCTGGTGAACAAGGGCCTCATTGTCGGCAACCAGGCGGAAGAGCTGCATCCGCATCCAATCGGACGCCATGCCGCGCCACCAACGTCCTCATCGCCTAAGCCGACGCCAACCATACCGACGCCAACCACGTCGGCGACGCCAACGGCCTCGCCGACGCCAACCCCCAGCCCCACCGCTTCCGGTTACGCCAATCCCCTCCGGGCCGTTAGCGGGCTGATCCCAGAACGCATCGACATGGGAGTTGACTTCGGCGGATCGGGTCCTGTGTACGCCATCGGCGATGCCGTCATCACGAACGCGCAGGGCGACAACGGCGGCTGGCCCGGCGGCGGGTGGATCACCTACCGGCTGACGAGCGGCCCGGCCGAAGGGCTGAGCGTCTACGTCGCCGAAGATGTCACGCCGACCGTGACCGTTGGCCAGGATGTAAATTCATCGACCCAGATCGCGACCATGTACAACGGCGGCGCTGGCATCGAGACGGGTTGGGCTATGCCGGACAGTTCCTCGGCCGAGTCGCAGCTTGCCGTGGCGGGCGGGATCAGCGGCGGCGGGCCGTTCCCCACTGAGGTCGGGCTCAACTTCGAGGAGTTGCTGCAGAGCCTCGGCGTCCCCTCGGCCAACAACCGGGCCGACTCGCCGTTCGGCCTGCTGCCACCCGGCTATCCGACTAGCTACTAACAGGCTGGCCCGCTATCTCAGGGGAGTTGCCAGGACTGGTTGGCGTTGCCGGTGCAACTCCAGATCTGTACCTGGGTGCCGGGCGTCGTCGAGAAACCCGTGTCGTCCAGGCACTTGCCCGACGGCGGGTTAAGCAAAGCTCCGTTCGGCTGCGGCTGCCACACCTGCGCGCCGGTGGCGGCGCAGGCGTTCAGGTCGACCAGCGTGCCATTCGCGGTGCCGCCGCCCGTCACATCGAGACACTTGCCGAGGGCCTGCAGCGTGCCGTTGGGCTCGGTGGTCCAGTTCTGCGCGGTCGTGCCGTTGCAGGTGTAGACCTGCACGGGCGTGCCGTTCGCGTTGTTGGCACCGCGCACGTCCAAGCACAGGCCCACGTAGCCGGTGACCGTGCCGGTGGCCGAAGCGGGCGATACCCACGATTGGTTGGCGTTGCCGCTGCAACTCCAGATCTGTACCTGGGTGCCGGGCGTCGTGGAGAACCCGGTGTCGTCCAGGCATTTACCCGACTGCGGGTTGACCAGGGCTCCGCCCGGTTGCGGCTGCCACACCTGCGCGCCGGTGCCATTGCAGGTGAACAGGTCGACCAGGGTACCGTTCGCGGTCCCGCCGCCGGCCACGTCCAGGCATTTGCCGTCCGCCTCGATCGTGCCATTGGGTTCGAGCGTCCACTGCTGACCATTCGTTCCGTTGCAGGTAAAAATGTCGACCTTCGCGCCGTCGGCATTGCTGTCGGCAGCCAGATCCAGGCAAAGGCCTTGGTAGCCGACCAGCGGTGTGGCTGCGATGCCGTCTGATGCCGGTTCGATCGTCCAGACGAATGAGGTCGCCGCGAACGCACCGGTGCCGTCCCTGGCCGTCACCGTGACTGTGGCTGTCCCTGGCGTTGCCGGTGTCCCGGTGATGGTGCCGTTGGCTGCTGAAATCGACGTGCCGGCCGGCAGGCCGGTGGCCGAGAACGACAGCGTCTGTGCCGAGGTTGAGTCGCTGGCGCTGACCGGCACGGACACCGCCGTGCCAGCCAGGCCCTCCTGCGGGCCCGGGTTCGTTACCGTCACGGGCTGGCCAAGCTGCCCGGAGCCGACAGGCAGGGTGCCGGTCAGCGGGAGGTTGCTATCGGAGTCGCCGACCTCGATGCCGTAGTTGCCGGTGGCGGTGGCCCAGGCGTTGCTCGAGGAGTTCCAGAACTGCAGGTTCCGCTGGGTCAGCGAGAACGTCACCGTCTGGCTGGCACCCGGCTGCAGGCTGACCCGGGCAAAGCCTTCAAGTTGCCTGGGCGGTTCGCCCGCGCTGGCCGGGTCGGTCACGTAAAGCTGCACGACATCGGCGCCCGCGCGGGTGCCGGTGTTGGTGACCTGGGCGGACACGGTCGCGGCACCGCCTGCGACTAGCGATCCGACAGCCAGGTTGCTGAACGAGAACGTCGTATAGGACAGGCCGTATCCGAACGGGAACAGCGGGATCAGGCCCTGGCTGTCGTACCAGCGGTACCCGACGTCGACGCCTTCTGAATACTGAACGGTGCCGTTCGTGCCGGTCCACTGGGCGGCGGTGCTGGCCGGGACTTGCGATAGCGAGGTCGGGAACGTGACCGGCAGGTGCCCGGACGGGTTGGCGTCGCCGAAGAGGAGCGCCGCGATCGCCATGCCATCCTCTTGGCCTGGATACCAGGCTTCGAGCACGCCCTTAACCGATGACAGCCACGGCATCGTGACGGCCGAACCGGTGTTCAGCACCACGATCGTGTTCGGGTTGGCGGCGGCGACGGCGGAAATCAGCGAGTTCTGCGAACTGGACAGGTCGATGCTCGACAAGTCGCTGCCCTCGGTCTCGAAGTTGCTGGCGAACACGATCGCGACGCTTGACGAGGCGGCGAGCGCCGCCGCCGAACTGCTTGACGAGCCGTCGTTGAAGCTGACCTTGACGCCGCTGCCCGCTCGTGCGGTGATTCCCGCTAGCGGCGTGACCGTGCCGCTGGAGGTGACCGAGGCGCTACCACCGCCCGCAGTGAGCGGGCTGGTCGACGCGTCGGCGCCGATGACCGCGATCGATGAGGCCGATGAGCCGAGAGGAAGAATTCCGCCCCCGTTCTTGAGCAATACCGTGCCTTCTTCGGCGAGTTGCAGCGCGTTTGACTGGTCCGATGGGTTCGTGGCGGGCTGAGCGGGCGAACCGGTGGTCGGTTTGTCGAACACCCCGAACGCGAACATTTGCGCCAGGACGGCCGACACCATCGAGTTCAGCGTTGTCTGGCTCACCGAGCCAGAGGAGACCGCGGACTGCAGCGCGCTGCCATAGAAGCCGTCGTTGCCCGGCATGTCCATGTCCAGCCCGGCGTTCGCCGCCGGGGCGGTCGAGTGGGTTCCGCCCCAGTCGGAGGTGACGAACCCGCTGAAGCCGAACTGCTGCCGCAGCGCGGTAGTGAGCAGGAACGGGTTCTGGCAGGCGTCCGTGCCGTTGACCGTGCTGTAGGCGCACATCACCGACGACGCGGCGCCCTGCTGCACGGCAGTTTGGAAGGCCGGCAGGTAGATCTCTTCCATGGTCTTAGTGCTGACGACCGCGTTGTCAGATGGCGTGTTGCGGTTCGTCTCCTGGTTGTACACGGCTAGGTGCTTCACCTGGGCCATCACGCCGGTGGACTGCACGCCTCGGATGTAGGAGGCACCCATCTGGCCATTCAGGTACGGATCCTCGCCGATCGATTCGAACGCCCGGCCCCAGCGCGGGTCGCGGACGATGTTGATGGTCGGTCCGAGGTCTACCGTCGTGCCCTTGGCCGCCTGCTCGGTGCCGATGACCTGGCCGTAAAGCTGTTCGGCCGCGCTGTCCCAGGTGGCGGCCACATCGACCGGCGCGGGAAGCTGGGTGACGGCGGTCATCCCGTCGGCGACTCCCGCTGGCCCGTCCTCGAGGTTGATCGCCGGGATACACAGTGAGCCGATGGCCGGGATGAGGCCGACGTAGCTTGACCCGCCAGCCCCGGTGAGCATGGCGACCTTCTGTGCCGTGGTCATCTTCGCGAGCAGTTGACTGACCCGCTGGCTGATCGGCGCGCTCGAGCCCACCCACGGGCAGGCGGTAGACGAGGCGGCAGCCGGGGTCGCTCCGATCAGCGTGGCCGCGCCGGTCAAGGCAGTGGCGATCGCGACGGTGAAGGCTAAGCCAGCCAGGGAAACAGTTCGGCAGCGAGAGGTCACGAGGCCTCCTTGTGACAGGTCGGACAAATCGAGCATCAGACGCCCGCTGGCTGGTGTCAATGCCTAGACGAGGGCCGCGACAGCGCCGGGCTGGTTGTGGCTGGTTCTGGGCTGGTCCCGGGCTGGTCCCGGGCTGGTCCCGGGCTGGTCCCGCAACGACAGCACCGGCTCCAAGGGTGCTGTAACCGCTTTCCAACGAGGCGAAATGTCACATCTGGTATGGTTTTATCGTCGGCTCGGCGTAGTGACGGCCGTCTGGCTGCACCCGGCAGGTGGGTGGGTGACGGTGGGTCTCCACGATCATGGAAAGAGGATTATCACGGAAGCCGAGCCGCGATATGCGACGGCCAGACTCCGTGATCATGACCGGCAGCATGATCACGGAAACAAAGCCGCGGCGCGTTCAGAAGCCGCGCGACGGGAGACGGTGGGTCCAGAAGCCGTGCGACCAGCCGAGCACGACTACTGCGGCGCCGGCGGCGAAGATCGAGGGACTACGTCGGTGGGCGCCGAGTCCCATCAGCGCGTCACCGGCCAGCCTGGCCGCTTGCGCGATTGGTGGCATGTGCACGAGCACATAGCGGCCGCGTTTGGTTCGGGCCAGCGCGTCGAGGTCGGCTAGGCCGAGCACCGCCGCCGAACCCGCGATCGGCAGCACGCAGCGCACGGCGAGACCGGTCACTGGCCTCTCCCGCCACAACAGGACGCTGGAGATGATCGAGGCAGTCACATCGGCGCTGATCTTGGCCGGGTGAACCTGATGCAGCAGCGCGCCTTCTGCCATCCGCATATCCATCATTGTTCTACGCGATGTAGGGATCGCGATAGCTCAACGTTGCTTCTTGTGAGCATGAAATACGTGCTGTTCTACGGTCCGTCACCCGGGCGGTGGCGGGCGGTTGAACCTTGCCAGGATCGAGGTCAGGCTGACCGAAGCGTTGCGCGCGTTGTCCATGTCTCTATCCTGGCAGCCGAGCCACCATGATCCCGGCCCGCGGAACGTAGGTAACAGCCTGTATGTGCACCGCCTTGCTGAGCATCGAACCCGGTCTGCCCGTGCTGCTCGTGGGCGTGCGAGACGAGTTGATGGAGCGCCCGTGGGAACCACCAGGCCCGCACTGGCCCGACCGGCCTGACCTACTCGGCGGCCGGGACTTGCAGGCCGGCGGTACGTGGCTAGCCGTCTCCCCACCGCGCCATCGAGCTAGCTGCGTCCTCAACGGCCGGGGCCAGCCCGCGCCAGCGGATTCGAGGCTGAGCCGAGGCGTGCTGCCGCTGGACGCGGCCGCGGGCGAGCCGATCGACAAGGCCGCGCTCGCCAGTACCGACCCATTCCACTTGATCACCGCGGAACCCGGTCAGGCGCTCTGGCAGTCCTGGGACGGACACGTGCTCACCGAGCGCGAGCTTGGCCCGGGCCTGCACTTCGCGGTCAACAGCGGCCTAGCCACCGACCTGCTCCCGCCGCCCGCACCCAGCCAGCCCGCACCCAGCCAGCCCGCACCCAGCCAGCCCGCACCCAGCCAGCCCGCACCCAGCCAGCCCGCACCCAGCCAGCCCGCACCCAGCCGAGCCGAGAACGGTCGCGCCCACGAACTGGCCCGCGTCGCCTACTTCCTGCCAAGGCTCCAGGCCGCAGCCCGTCCGAACCCGCTGTCCGCCCAGCCGCGCCAGCCCGTGTCCGCCGCCTGGGCCGAGTGGCTTCCGTTGCTGAACGGCGACGGCCTGCGCACCGACGACGACCGCGCCCTGATTCTGCGTCGCGAACTCGGCGGCGGCCGGAACTGGGGCACCACCTCCATCTCGCTCGTGGCCCTATCGCCCGCCGGTCTGCGCTACGACTTCACCGCCAGGCCGGGCGATCCCACCGCCTGGTACACCGTGTACCAGGCCTCAGCCGGCCAGCACCTGGATCAGCCAGCCGCACTTAGCCCATCGTCCCAGCCGCACTTAGCCCATCGTCTTCGCGCCGTCCAGCGCCTCCCTGATGATGTCGGCATGCCCTGAGTGCTGCCCGGTTTCGGCGATGATGTGCAGCAGCACCCGCCTGGCCGACCACGAGGCGCCAGGCTCGAACCACGGCGCCGGCGGCAGCGGGTGCGATGAGTTCAGGTCGGGCAGCGTGCGCACGAGATCGTCGGTCTGCCTGGCGACCTCGTCGTACTGCTCGAGCAAACCGGCCAGTGTCTCGCCGTCGAGCATGCGGAAGCCGTTTACGTACGCATCGGGATCGCCGCCGTCGAAAGTCATCGCCGACGTGCCTTCGAGGATGAACTTCGCCCACTGCCGTTCAACGATCGCGACGTGCTTGATCAGCCCGCCGACGCACAGTTCGCTGACCGTGGTGCGCTTAGCCGCCTGTTCATCAGTCAGGCCGCGCGTCGTCTGCTTCAGGAACCCTCTCTGCCGGGCGAGCGACACCAGCAGATCGGTGCGCTCCAGATCGGGCCGTTCTCCGGTTTTGGAATCCGTTGTGCTCACCCCATCCCCTCACCCGGCCGCTCGCGACCGGTAGTGTCTGGCAGTTAACTTGAACGAATCTCAGCAAGCACGCTACGCCCAGGCACTGACAGCCACCCGGCTCGCGCCGGCTCACGAAGGACCTCATCTGACATGGCCTCATCTGATCTGGCCTCAGTCGTGGTAGCCACCGCCTACGGCGGTCCCGAGGTGCTCTCGGTCATCGAGCGGCCCGTCGGCACCCCAGGGCCAGGGGAAGCGCGCATCGAGGTGCGGGCCGCCGGCGTCAACCCGATCGACTACAAGGTCTATAGCGGTACGTTCGGCGCCGACCCCACCAGGTTGCCGATGCCGCTTGGCTCCGAAGTGTCCGGCGTCGTGGCCGAGGTCGGCCCCGATGCGACAGGGCCGGTCGGGCCAGTGCGCGTCGGCGACGAGGTGATCGGCTACCGGGTCAGCGGCGGTTACGCGAGCGAACTCATCGCCGGTGCCCAGTCACTCGTCCCGAAGCCAGCCAACCTGGACTGGGCGCAGGCGGCCGGGCTGATGCTAACCGGTGTGACCGCCTGGCACTGCCTGGCGGCCACCACCGTCGAATCGCACGACACGGTGCTGATGCACGGCGCGGCCGGGGGAGTCGGCCTAATGGCGATTCAGCTCGCCGTCGGGCGGGGCGCCACGGTCATCGCGACGGCGAGCGCGCGCCGGCACGCGTTCTTGCGCGAGCTTGGTGCTATCCCCGTGGCCTACGGCCCTGGCCTGGCCGAAAGGGTCCGCGAGGCGGCACCCCAAGGCGTCGACGCCGCGCTTGACTTTGTCGGTACCGACGAGGCCATCGACGTCTCGCTCGAACTGGTGCCCGACCGAGCCAGGATCGCCACGATCGCAGCCGGCGGTCGCGGTGGCCAGGTCGGCATCAAGTCGCTCGGCGGCGGACCAGGTTCGGACCCAGGCACAGAGATCCGCACCGCCGCCCGGCCCGAACTCGCCCGGCTCGCGGCGCAAGGATCGCTGAGGGTATTCGTCAGCCAGACGTTCCCCCTGGCAGGTGCCGCCGAGGCGCATCAGGCGATCAAGACCGGCCACGCCGAAGGCAAAATCGCGCTCATTCCGTAAAGTTCGATCAGGGGTCCATGTCGCCGGCGCAGCGTAGGGCGCGCGCAGATAATGCCACCCGGTTCCGGATCATGTGCGGTACCTGTGGCACTGGGTTACCTGTCCCGTGCCCATAGCCGTCCCTGGCGCCATCCCCGTTCCGGCCCTCCGCCCAAACCTGCTCGAACCGCAACGTCGTCCCTTTGCTGCTGCTGGGCGGGCTGTTGCAGAATCGGGCGCGGGTACGCGGTGTGTCTTTTGTGCGTGTTCGTGGTTATCTGTCATAATTATGGTATGGCGAAAGGGTACCGGGAAGTGCCGCGGGACCAGCTGTACCTGCTGCCGCCGGACCGGCGGGACTGGCTTGCGGCCGATCATCCGGTCTGGCTGGTGATCACCGTGGTGACGGACCACCTGGACACCAGCGCGTTCCACGCGTTCCGGCGGACCGGCGGGGCGGGGGCGGCGGGGTATGACCCGGACATGCTGGTGACGCTGCTGGTGTGGGCGTACGCGAACCGGGTGACGTCGTCGCGGCGGATCGAGCAGCTGTGCCAGACCGACGCGGCGTTCATGGTGATCTGCGCGGGGAACCACCCGGATCACGTGACGATCGCCCGGTTCCGGGCGCAGGCCGGGACGGCGATGGCCGGGCTGTTCGCTGAGGTGCTGGGGCTGTGCGCGCGGCTGGGCATGGGCAAGCTGGGCGTGGTGGCCCTGGACGGCACCAAGGTCGCCGCTTCCGCGTCGAAGTCGGCGAACCGGTCGCTGGCCCGGCTGCGGGACCTGGCCGCCGAGACGGTGGCCGAGCACGCGGCCGCCGACGCGGCCGAGGACGCGGCGTACGGGGCCGGGCGGCGCGGCGACGAGGTGCCCGGGCAGGTGGCCAGCCCGCAGTCGCGGGCCGGCCGGAAGGCCAGGGCCGGGCGGATAGCCCGGGCGCTGGCCGAGATGGAAGCCGAAGCCGAGGCCGGGGAGAAAGCCGAGCGGGAGGAGCAGGCCGCCAAGACCGGGACGTTCCGGGAGCGCAAAGCGGCCGGGCAGCCGACCGGCCGCGCCCCGGCCGGGTCCGAGGCCGGGCTGGCGCAGGAGAAAGTCGATGCCGAGATCGCCAGGCAGCAGGCCAGGATCGATGACTGGCACGCCCGCCAGGCCGCCCGCGCCGCCGCCGGGCAGAAGAAGATGACCGGCCCGCCCCCGGCCCCGGCCGCCGGGTACTGCCGGGTCCGGGAAGCCGAAGCCGAACGGGACGCCGCCCGCGACCGGGACGCCGCCCGCCAGGCCGCCCGCGACGCCCAGCGCGCAACCCGGTCCCGGAACATCACCGACCCTGACTCCCGGCTCATGCCCGTCCGCGGCGGCGGGTTCATCCAGGGCTACAACACCCAGAACGTCACCAGCGAAGACGGCCTGATCATCGCCACCGAAGTCACCGGCACCCCCGGCGACGTCACCTGGTTCGAGCCCATGGCCGCCAAGGCAGAAGCCGCCGCCGAATACATCGCCGCCCGCCAGCCCCCCGCCACCACCGCACCCGACACCACCAGCAGCGACACCACCAGCACCGCCGCACCCGGCACCAGCTGCACATGCGGCACCACCGCACCCGGCACCGGCAGCACCGCCGCAGCACCCGGCACCGGCAGCACCGGCACCGCCGCACCCGCCACCAGCAGCAGCGACAGCACCGGCTGCACGTGCGGCACCTGCGGCCGGTGCCTCATCCGCCTGTTCCTCACCGACGCCGGCTACAAATCCGAGCACAACATGACCTGCCCCGGACCGGACCGGCTCATCGCCGTCGGCAAGCACCGCGACCTCGAACACGCCGCCCGCGACCCCGGCGCCCCCGCCGGGCCCGGCGAACCCGACGGCCCCGCCACCGCCGCCATGGCCGAACGCCTCAAAACCCCCGAAGGCATCACCGCCTACCGCCAGCGCGGCCACATCGCCGAAACCCCCCACGGCAACATCAAGCACAACCTCGGCTTCCGCCAGTTCAGCCTCCGCGGCACACCCAAAGTCACCGCCGAATGGAACCTCATCACCAGCGTCCACAACCTCCTGACCGCCATCAGCGCCGGCCAGCTCACCACCCAGGCACTCACCGCCCTCTGAACCAGCCCGGCCACACCCGGCCCCTGGCCCCAGCCACCCACCGCCCCGAAACAAACCCAAACCCAAGCCCGCCACCGCCCCGCCCCGCCACCCAATCCCGCAACAGCCCGTGTCACGACAGCTCAGGGACGACGTCGCGGTTCGCCTCGGCGTGTCAGCAGCAACGTAGGGACGACGTTGCGGTGACATCGTGCTACGGAGGCAGCCGAGCCCGCGTTGCGGAGGGACGTCAGCATCGGCCGTAGATACCTTGACACGTATATACGTTGACTGGCATATTTGCTAGTGATGGACGTGGCGATGAACACCGTCTGGACGGCGCTGGCCGACGCGCATCGGCGGGCGATGCTCGATGTCCTGCGCGAAGGTGGGTGCGCGGTGAGCGAACTCGCCGGAAGGCTTGGCTTGTCGCAGCCGATGACGAGCAAGCACCTGCGGGTGCTGCGCGAAGCCGGCCTCGTACTGGTGCGCAAAGAGGCGCAGCAGCGAATCTACGCGGTCAATCCAGAGCGCATGGCCGAGGTCGACGCGTGGCTCGCACCGTACCGGAAGCTGTGGAATGACCGGCTCGACACGCTCGGCAGGTATCTGGACAGCGAGACTGCGGATAGGGAGGCATAGCGATGGACATGGGCACATTCATCAGCTACCAAGGTCGGCCGGCGGTCCGCTTCCGGCGCGGCTACAACCACCCAGCCAAACGCCTCTGGACCGCCATCACCGATCCCGACGAGCTATCCCGGTGGTTCCCCTCCAAGGTCGTCATGCAGCCGCGCGCGGGCGGCAGCATCGAATTCTCCGGCGACCCCAACATGCCGACAAGCAGTGGCACGATCTTGGAATACGACCCGCCCACCCGGCTGGCCTACTCTTGGGGCGGCAACGAACTGCACTTCGAACTCGAGCCCGCTGGCGATGGCGGCTGCGTGCTCACGCTGATCAACGTGCTCGAAGCGGCTGATGAAGCGGCGCGCAACGCGGCCGGCTGGTCCGTCTGCCTCGCCGAGCTCGACAAGCTCGTAGCTGGTGCCGTGACCGCGGGGCCGCACGCCGAGAGCGCGCAGTCGTGGCGCGAGTACTACGACGGCTACATCGCCGCCGGGCTGCCGTCCGGTGCCGAGATACCGTCGGTGGGCTGAGCTACTGTGACCCCGTGCCGGAGAACGAAGAAGACGGCGCTCTGCGCGAGCGCTACGAGGATCTCGTCGACGAGCTAATCGGCTTGCCGGACGTCACGCCGCCGCAGGGCGGCCGCGGCTTCGGCCGGTCGGCCGTCCGGTTCAACGGCAAGATCGTCGTGATGTTCGTGCGCGGACACCTGGTGCTCAAGCTTCCCGGCGCGCGGGTCGCCGAGCTGGTCGCCGCCGGGCACGGCGAGCCGTTCGATGCGAACAAGGGCACGCCGATGCGCGAGTGGCTGAGCATGGACCCGGAGTCCGATCATCCCTGGCTGCCGCTAGCGCACGAAGCACTTGAGTTCGCCGGCGGCACCGTGAAAGATCAAAGGCCTTGATAAGCAGAAAAATTGCCGCCGGTCCGGTCGGCCTGCCTGGCTAGATCGCCCCTTGGTGTAATCAGCACCTGGGCTCTCGGCCGGTGACGTCGCTGCTGCGAGCCGAGCACCTGTCGGCTGTGTTCGGCCTGCGACTGGCTGACGGCCGCGAAGCGGTAGTCAAAGCACGTAAGGAAAACCCAGCCCGGATAGCCTCGTGCGTCGCCGCCCAATCGGCCCTGGCGGCGAACGGCTTCCGCTGCCCGGCACCGCTCACCGACGTGACCGTCGTCGATGGCGATCTCGTCGTGCACGCCGCGCAGTGGCTACCGGGCGGGCAGTTGCTGCGAGGCGACGACGCCGACGTTGCCCGTTGCTACGCGGGCGTCTTCGCGGACTTGATGGCGGCGCTCACGCGGGTGCGGGTGCCACCGCCGGTGCCCAGCCCGCACTGGCTCGGCTGGGATCACGGTGGGATCGGTCCGTGGCCGCCGATCGATGACCTGGACGGTCGCGATCAGAGCCTGGTTCCCGGCTTCGTGGTAACGACCGCGGAAAGGGCAACCAGGAGGTTGCGCGAGTCCGGTGACCTGCAGCGCGTGCTCGGGCACGCCGACTTCGAAGCACAGAACCTGCGCTGGCTCGGTCGCGAACTCCACGTTGTCTACGACTGGGACAGCCTGGCCTGGATGCCGGAGGCGGTCCTGGCCGGTTCGGCGTCGGGGGTGTTCGCGAGCGCAGAAGTGCCCACGTTGGCGCCGCTCGACAGCTCGGCGGCGTTCATCGAGACGTACCAGAGCGCCCGCGCCCGCAGGTTCACTGCCGACGAGCTCGAAGTCGCGTGGGCGGCCAGCCTGTGGACCACGACCCACAACGCCCGCGTCGAAGCGCTGCTCAGCCAGCCGCCAATTGCAACCACGGCACTAGCAGCCCAGGCCGCCGCCCGCCTCAAACTCGCGAACGCGAGCAAGTTATAGCGTCCGTCGGTTCGCCCCCGGGCACGATGAATTCGGCATTCCAGCTGGGAAATCGGGTGTGAATTCGGGCATCCATCGCAGCGCTGATCCGCCAAAGGCCGATGAATTCGGGAATCCATCGCACGACTCGGGCGGGGCTTGGGCGGGGCTTGGGCTGGGCGGGGCTTGGGCTGGGCGGGGCTTGGGCTGGGCGGGGCTTGGGCTGGGCGCTGTCAGTCCCAGCGTTGGGCGTTCGCGTCGGTGAGGGAGCCAGGCGGGTCTGGAACGACGCAGAACAGCAGGCCTGCCGGATCTCGCATAACCCACCAGGCCTGAGTCTTCTCGACTCTCTTCGCACCCGCTGCCTCAAGACGGCTGACCTCGGCGTCCAGGTCGTCGGTGTGGAAGTCCAGATGGAGCCGGGCCGGTCCGGCGCCGGTGCGCTGCACCAGCATCCAGAACTCCTGACCGTACATCTGTGCTCCGTGATAGGCCGGATGGCCTTCGACCGGTGGAAACGGCTGGCCGATGGCGGTTCGCCAGAACCCCAGTTCCTGGTCGTGTTCTGGATCAGGCACATCGACGACGATCATGCACAATCTGCTGAAGTGACTCACGAGCAGCTAACCTAGCCCGCTTGCGCGGTATCGTGTGGGCACGTGAGCGCGCACGACATACCGCTTCGGCTTTTCAACACGCTGACCCAAGAGGTCGCCGAGTTCAGGCCTTCCCAGCCTGGTCAGGCGGGCGTCTACTCGTGTGGGCCGACCGTGTACGCCGACCAGCACATTGGCAATATGCGGGCTTACGTGTTCGCCGACACGCTTAAGCGTGCGCTCCGGTTTAAGGACCTGACGGTCAGGCACGTGATCAACATCACCGATGTCGGTCACCTGACCTCGGACGCCGACTCCGGGGACGACAAGCTCGAAGCCGCCGCGCGACGCCAGCAGTGCACCGCGTGGGAAATCGCCGCGGCCTACACCGCCGAGTTCAAGACCGACCTCGAACGACTCCGCGTCATCGAGCCCGACGTGTGGTGCAAGGCCACCGACCACATCCAGCACATGATTGGGTTCGCGACCGCCTTGGACGACCGTGGCTGGTGCTACCAGATTCCCTCGGGGCTTTATTTCGACACGTCAAAAGATGACAGCTACGGCGAGCTGGCCCGGCTTGACCTGGCTGGCCAGCGCGAGGGCGCGAGGGTCGACGTAGTCGAGGGCAAGCGGTCGGGAAGCGACTTCGCGGTGTGGCGAACTTCGGCGCCGGGGGAGAACCGGCAGATGGAGTGGGACTCGCCGTGGGGACGAGGCGCGCCCGGCTGGCACCTGGAGTGCTCGGTGATGTCGATGGAGTACTTGGGACAGCATTTCGACATTCACACCGGCGGCGTCGACCACATTCCGGTGCACCACACCAACGAGATCGCGCAAAGCGAGGCCTACCTCGGTGACGGCCGGCCCTGGGTGGGGTGGTGGCTGCACGGCGAGTTCATCAACCTGCGCGGAGCCAAAATCTCCAAGTCGACCGGCGGCGGCGTTCTTGTCAGCGACTTGATCGACCGCGGCTACCACCCGCTGACCTACCGATACCTGCTGCTTCAGGCGCATTACCGCAGCCAGACAGAGTTCAGCTGGGACGCGCTGACGGCTGCGAAGACCGGGTTGCGCAGGCTGCTCGACCGGTTCGCTGCCGTTCGGACCGTCGTCGGACAAGTCGGCGCCGCGCCGCCGGTCGAACTCGGACCGACGGCGCTTGGCCACCTGGGCGCGTTCGATCAGGCTGTCTGTGACGATCTCGGAACTCCTAAGGCGCTCGCCGTGGTCGCGGCGGCCGCCCGCGACGACAGGCTGGACGACGCCGAACTGACCGCGCTCGCCGCCGAGTTCGACGCCGTCCTCGGGCTCGGGCTCGCCGACCTGACCCCGGCTGACCTGGACCTAGCGCGCAGCGACGCGCGGATCAGCGCGAGCGAGGTCGAGACGCTCGTGGCTGAGCGGAGCAAAGCCAGAGCGCGCAAAGACTTCGGCACATCGGACCGGTTGCGCCAGAGGCTGGCCGACCTCGGGGTGACCGTCGAGGACGACCCCGGCGGCATATCGTCCTGGCGCTGGACATCGTGACGCTCGTTCAGCGTCTGCTGATCTCGCCCTGAGGTACATTTCAGGTTATGAAGAAGCTGTTCGAGTTGCTCGCGTGCTTCATCCATCCACTGGCCGTCGTGCTCATCTGGATTGACTTGGCAACTCGCCGTGACATGCCAACCGGCGCCAAGCTGGCATGGGCCATCTTCTGTCTTATCCCGCTGATTCCGTTCGTGTATGTACTCACGAGCGGTGAGCTTTGGTGAGATCCGGACACGCATGGCACGGACTTTCGACGATCTCGTCAATGAGGCCGCCGCTGTCGATGTCGAAGGCTGGGACTTCTCCTGGCTGAAAGGCAGGGCCAGCGAGGAAAGGCCGTCCTGGGGTTACGCCAAGATGATGTCCAAGCGCATGGCGGCGGCGTCGGCGGCGCTTGACATCCAGACCGGAGGCGGCGAGGTACTGGCCGAGGTACCGAAACTGCCGATGCTCACGGTGGCGACCGAGTCGTGGCCGCCGAACGTCGCCAGGGCGACGCAGCGGCTGCATCCGCGCGGCGTCGTCGTGGTCGCGCATGAGGATGGGCAGCCGCTGCCGTTCGCCGCGAACGCGTTCGACCTAGTGGTCAGCCGTCATCCGGTCGCCGTGTGGTGGCAGGAGGTCGCTCGGGTGCTGCGCCCTGGCGGCAAGTACTTCTCCCAGGAGGTCGGACCCCGCAGCGTGGGCGAACTCACCGAGTTCATGATGGGCCCGCAGCCACCGGGACACGAGCGCGAGCCCGGATTGGCTGCGGAAGCCGCGCAGGCCGCCGGGCTCAGCGTGATCGATTTGCGGGCCGAGTCGCTTCGTACGGAGTTCCGGGACGTCGGCGCCGTCATTTACTTCCTGCGAAAAGTGATATGGATCGTGCCGGGGTTCACCGTCGACGGATATCGCGGCAAGCTCAGGGCGCTTCATGATCAGATCCAGCGGCAAGGGCCATTCCAGGCGACCACACGGCGCTTTCTGATCGAGGCGGTTAAGTAAGCGCAGGCACCTTGTCCAGCGTGATCCCGAAATGGTCCCGATAGGCGGCGAGCAGGGCTGAGTCTGTAGGCAGGTTCTCCTGCGTGCGTGCTTCGCCGCTCGTGCGAATCAGCGTGCGGTCGCTGATCGAGATCCGGCCGTCTTCGGTCAGCCGCGAGCAGATCGGGCCGGCCCGGAAGTGGGAGTCCGGCGAGGTCTGCTGCCACCAGCAAGTCGGAACGAAGTCGGCCAGCGCTCGCGGCCGCCGCTCGATCAGGTACTGCGGCGCGCCGTTCTTAACCACTTCAACGTCGCCGTCGACGGCGTCGGTGAGCAGGAACGACCCGGCCGGATCGGCCTGTTCGGCTCGGTCGTCGAGCTGGAGCGGATAGTCGCTGTGACGGCCGAACCCGACGTCAGCCAGCCAGGGCCCGGTGCCGTCCGCCGCGATGACGATCAGCGCCAGGTGGTCGAACGGCGGCCCCAGCCCCTTGTCGCCGTAGACCTGGGCGCCAACTCGGCTGACCGTAGCGCCGAGCGCTTCGGCTAGCAGCGCGAACGCGCCGTTGAGTTCGTAGCAGAACCCGCCTCGGCGCCTGGTGACGATCTTGTTGATCAGGTCGTCTTCTTCCAGCGAGATCGGCTCGGACAGGTGAATGCTCAGGTTCTCGAACGGTACGGACAGTAGATGCGCCCGGTGCAGTTCGCGCAATCCGGCCTGGTCAGCGGTCACTGGAGCGGTGATCCCGATCCGCTCTAGGTACGTACCGGCAGCCTGGTCGTTCAGCATCTGAATTTTCTTCCTGTGAGAGTGTCGATTCGACGGGAGGGGTTCGTAGCGATGGTAGAAGGGCGGGAACAAGCCCGCTGGAGAGAAGGAGAACCGCGATGACGCAGTACATGCTGGGAGTGCACCACGACGAGCAGGCTCCGCTGTCTGGCGAAGACATGCAGCAGTCGTTCAAGGACGTCGACGCGCTCAACGCCGAGATGCAAGCCGCAGGGGTCTGGGTGTTCGCTGGCGGACTGCACCCGCCGTCCACGGCGACGGTGCTCCGGGTCAGCGACGGCACCGTGGTCACCACCGACGGGCCGTTCGCTGAGACCAAGGAGCAGCTTGGCGGCTTCTGGATCATCGAGGCCGCCGATCTCGACGCCGCGCTGGACTGGGCCTCCAAGGCCACTGTCGCGTGCCGGCTGCCGGTGGAAGTCCGTCCGTTCCAAGAGGGCTAAGAGGCCGGACCAGTGCCGGTCAGCGCGCACGAGATCGAAGGCCACTTCCGGCGCGAGTACGGCCGGTGCGTGGCAACCCTGGTCCGCTTCCTCGGCGACATCGACCTCGCCGAGGAAGCGGTCCAGGAGGCCTTCACGATCGCCACCGGCCGGTGGCCAGCGACCGGCTTGCCACCGAACCCAGGCGCCTGGATCACGACCACGGCGAAGAACCGCGCGATCGACCACCTGCGCCGGGAGTCATCCCGCGAGGACAAGCACGCGCAGGCGGCGCTGATCTACGCGCCCGACGAGCGGTACGGACAGGACGAGAACGCTGGGCATGAGACCACGGGGCAGGTGGGACCGGTGCACGATGACAGGCTGCGGCTGATCTTCACGTGCTGCCATCCCGCGCTGGCTCGCACCGCCCAGGTCGCGCTGACCTTGCGGCTGCTCGGCGGCCTGCAGACACCGGAGATTGCCAGGGCCTTCCTGGTCCCTGAGGCAACGATGGCGCAGCGCATCGTCCGGGCCAAGCGCAAGATCAAGGCGGCTGCCATCCCGTACCGGGTACCCGGCGACGCCGAGTTGCCGGACCGTCTCGAGGCCGTGCTTTCCGTCGTCTACCTGATCTTCAACGAGGGATATGTCGCGTCCGAAGGCGGCGCGCTGGTCAGGGATGACCTGTGCGCCGAGGCGATCAGGCTCGCCAGGCTGCTCGCCGAGCTGATGCCAGACGAGCCCGAGGCGCTCGGACTGCTGGCGCTGCTGCTGCTCACGCACTCGCGCCGGGCGGCGCGCATCGGCGCGGACGGCTCGCTTGTACTACTGCCAGACCAGGATCGGTCGCGGTGGGACCTCGACCTGATCGCCGAAGGCCAGGCCCTGGTGCGGGCCTGCCTGCGGCGCAACAGGCCCGGGCCGTACCAGATCCAGGCCGCGATCAACGCCGTACACAGCGACGCGGCCGATGCCGCGTGCACGGACTGGGGTCAGATCCTGCGGCTGTACGACCAGCTTCTGGCCCGCGCTCCGACGCAGGTGGTCGCTCTCAACCGGGCGGTCGCGCTGGCCGAGGTGGACGGCCCGCTGGCCGGCGCTGGCCGCGGTGGACGAACTTGAGCTGATCGGCTATCACCCGTACCACGCGGCTCGCGCCGACCTGCTGGTCAGGCTCGGCCAGCACGGCAGCGCCGTGCCCGAGTACGAGGCCGCGCTCGCCGCCACGGCCAACACCGCTGAGCGCAGGTTCCTCGAGCAGCGCAAGCAGGCAGCCGTTCAGCTAGCTGGCTTAGCTGGGCTGGATCGCCAGCCTTAACCGGGTCGAACACCCGCGTTCACCGCCAGTCCATTGCCAGAGCAGTTGCCTCTGCGATAATCGACATAGTAGTGAAAGGGGGACGATGCTGACCGGCGGGCCGGTGCCCGAGCAAGTGCACCTGCAGTTCGGCCCCGATGCGTCGTCCCAGATCGCGGTCTCATGGGCGGCCGCCGCCGCAGTCGCCAGGCCGAGACTGTGCTGGCAGCGGGCAAGCGGCGGGTCGACTGGTGAGGTCCACGCCGCCGAGCGCGGGTACACCGACGCCCTGACCGGACAGACCGTCTACACCTACCACGCGAAGATCGACTCGCTCGAACCCGGCACCGGCTACGCCTACGAGGTGCTGCATGACGGCGCACCGCCGGTCAGCGGTACCTTTCGCACCGGACCGCGTGGCCGGTCGGGCCGGTTCAGGTTCACCAGCTTCGGCGACCATTCGATCCCGGCGCCGGTCGGGCTCGGGCTAGGCCCCAATTCGCCGAATGCCAGCTTCGTCGTAGACGCCGTCGAATCGCTCGACCCGCTGTTTCACCTGGCCAACGGCGACCTCTGCTACGGCAATAGCACCGACCAGCCGGTCGCGACCTGGACGTCCTACTTCGCCAACATCACCCGCTCGGCGAGCTTCCGGCCGTGGATGCCCGCGCTCGGCAATCACGAGAACGAGTCGGGAAACGGCCCATACGGCCATTTGTCGTACCTGACCAGGTTCGAACTGCCGGGTAACGGCACGCGAGACTTCCCCGGCAGCTGGTACGCGTTCACAGTGGGTTCGATGCTCGTGGTGTCGTTGAGCAACGACGACGTCTGCCTGCAGGACGCCGGGTTCAGCTCGTACCGGCGCGACCAGGTGCCGGGTTATGACGCCCGCGCCGTCGACCCTTACATCCGCGGGTACAGCCGCGGGTTGCAGGGGCGCTGGCTCGAACGGGTGCTCAGTGCGGCGAGACAGTCCGACGACATCGACTGGATCGTTGTGTGCATGCACCAGGTAGCGATGTCCTCGGCTCACTTCAACGGCGCTGACCTCGGGGTCAGGCAGCACTGGCTGCCGCTGTTCGACGCCTACGGGGTCGACCTCGTGTTGGCCGGGCACGAGCATCACTTCGAGCGAACCTTCCCGGTTCGCGGCACGATCGACGACAGCGCGCTGCTCACCCCGGCGCCGCGCGGCAGTGACCGAGCCGAGATGGACACCAGCTACGGCACCGTGCACCTGACCATCGGTGGGGGCGGTCACCCGTACAACTCACCTGGCCGGCGGCTGCACGAGCCCGGTGAGGGCATCGTGATCACGGGCGTGAGCGACGGCGACCCGTGGCATCAGCGGCGGGCCGTGCTCGCCGTCGAGCCGGCGCCGTGGTCGGCCTACGCCGATGACCGGCCGGCCTTCGGCTTCGCGGCCTTCGATGTCGTGCCGGTCGAACCCGACCGCACGACCTCGATCACGGTCACGTACTACAGCGCCGCGCCCGGCTCGGCCGACTACCGGCCGCACGATACTTTCGTGGTGCGCAAGCCGCTGCGCGAGCCGTTGGCCGGACAATGGACACGTGATCTATGTCGACCCGGAGCGGTTCGAGGAACTGGTGGCCGACGCGCTTGACTCGCTGCCTGAGCGACTCGGCGAGTGGATGCGCAACGTCGCGGTGACCGTGGAGCACAATCCAGGACCGCGCGGCCTGCTCGGCCTCTACCAGGGCGTGCCGCTGACCAGCCGGACCACCAACTACGCCGGAGTGCTGCCTGACCGCATCACCATCTATCGGCACGCCATCTGCGCGATCTGCTCCACCGACGCCGAAGTCGCCGACCAAGTCCGCAAAACAGTCGTGCACGAGGTCGGACACCACTTCGGCATCACCGACGACCGACTAGAAGAACTCGGCTGGTGACCCGGCCCAGTTCGTCAGCTCGCCGCCCGGCGCTGGTTACTTGAGCTTGAAGGACAGGGACAGGTTGTCGGCTAGGCCGTCATTGTCGCTGCCTGCCAGGCGGATCATGACAAGCTTGACGCCGACGCTGCGGGTGCCGGCTGGAACGACCCCTGAGCGGGTGCGGAACAGCATCTCGCTGATGCCCTTACGCTGCGCTTCGGTCACCGGCCCGATGTGCGCCGATTTGATGGCCTTGCCCTTGCCGTTGCGGAACGTCACGGTCAGCACGGCGTTATCGCCTTGACCATCGAAGCCGCCGAGCCAGCCCGACAGCGTGAAGTGCACTTTACCGCTGCTGATCCCGCGCGCGGCGACCTTGATCACCTGCGTGCCGGTGGATTTGGCGGCGTCGGGTCCGCCGTAGAAGTAGTTCTTGCCACGGTGCTTCGGCCCAGGTGACGTTGGCGACACGTCGCCGCCGGACCAGGTGTACAGGGTGGCGGTGAAGTTGCCCGCCTGCTTCCAGCCCGGCACCTTGACCTTGGTATCGGAGTTGGCGCCCTTACCCTTCTCGGCGCCCGGGTTGACGATCAGGTTGTGACCGCAGGAAGGGCACGGATTGGCGGCGGCTTGGCTGGCGCTCGCCGCGGCCACTGGCACAATCGCGGCGGTGGCGGCCAGTGCGGCGGTGATGAGAAGCAGGCGACGCCCGATTCGCGACCCGAACATACAGTCCTCCGATGTCATACGGCATGACTGGTGGAATGATACAGAGCCGCTGCCGGATTTGACAGGTTTGGCGCTGGGCGACCGGCTTAGCTATGATCGGTGCCGCCGCGGGGCAGTCGGCTCATCGCCACTGAAGTCAGCCCGAGGTCCCCGACCAGCGCCTCGACCACCGCTTCGCCGTCGATCGCGCCGCAGCTGAACAGGTCGATCGCGACTAGACTCTCCTCCGGCCAGGTATGGATGCTCAGGTGCGATTCAGCCAGGATCAGCACCAGCGTGATCGCCCCGTTAGGGAACACCACGTTCGACTCATCGAGCACGTGGCCGCCACCGATCCGCACGGCCCTCACCGCTGCCGCGGTGAGCTTGGCTAGGTCGTGCACTCCAGAGGTCGGCGCGCTGCGGGCGTCGATGGCGTAGAGCAGCTTGGGCGAGACCGCCTCATGCCGCCGCAGTTCGGTGTACCTGCTGGCCGGCTCCATACCGGGCATGATGTGGGAGGATACCGTGACACCGGGCGAGGCGAATAATCAGCATGGACATTGACGCGATCGTTGCGCAGGTCGCGGCGGCGGTCGGCTTGGCCGAAGGCGAGGCCGGGGTGCGCGACGTGCTCCGAGTCGTCGCCCGCGCCGAGCCAGTGGCGACCAGCCAGGTCAGCCGGACGGCCGAGTTGCCGGTCCCGATCGTCACGGCGGTCTGCAACGAGCTGCGCAAGCGCGGCGTGATCGACAGGACGCGACCGATCAGTCTGACGGCGGCGGCCCGTGAACTGCTAGCCGGAACACACGTCGACGGTCTGTGCCCCTACTGCGGCGGACTCGGGCTGCTGGTGCCTGGCGAGCTGAAGCCGCTCGCCGACGACCTTGAGCTGGTTGCGGCGGGCGCGCCGCAGGCACGGCCGGAACTGGATCAGACTCACTCTACGGTGACCACGAAGCTCCACCGGGTACTCAAGCTGGCCGAATCGGGTGCGCTCGACGGAAGGCGCATCATCCTGCTCGGCGACGATGACCTGATCTCGGTGACAATCGCTAAGTTCGCCGCGCTGACCGGAATCGGCGTCAAGTCCGTGACCGTCGTCGACACCGATCCGGCCGTTCTCGACTGGATCCGCGAGCAGGTTTCCGGCATCGACATCACGCTGGTCGAACACGATTTGCGGGAACCGTTGCCGTCCGGGCTGGCCGGCGCGTTCGATGTCGCGTGCACCGACCCGCCTTACACCCTCGACGGCGCCGGCCTGTTCTTGTCCCGCGCGGTGGCCGCGCTGCGGCCCTACCCCGGCCAGCACGTGTTCTTCAGCTTCGGTGCCCGGCGCCCGGCCGAGATGCTCGCGACCCAGCGGCTCATCGCTGACCTGGGCCTCGTTGTCAGGTCGCTGACCCCCAACTTCAACCGGTACCTGGGGGCCGGCATACTCGGCAGTTCGAGCCACCTCTATCATCTGCGCAGCACCGAAGGGACAGCGCCGCTCGACGAGGGCTACTACCCGGGTCCGCTGTACACCGCCGATCACCGGATCGAGCAGACCAGGCCGTATCGCTGCGCGAACTGCGGCGCGGTGCATGTCGTCGGCGCGGGGGCAGGCTGGCCCGGCATCGCCGAGCTGAAGACGGCTGGCTGCCCATCGTGCGGCGGAACTACCTTCAGGCCGATGCCGCGTACCCAGCGCTGATCACATTCGGGGCAGCGCGTCCCGAGCGAGCGTCTCCTCGGCGGCAAGGTTGTTGGCTATGCCGACGGCGATCCGCAGGTAGGCGTCGCCCTTGAGCACGCTGATCGAAGCGTAGCCGTCGTAGTAGGCCTCGTCGCCGAGGCCAGAAATCGGCTTCGCGCTGACCTTGGCCCGGTAGTCGTCGAACCACTTCTTCGCGTTCGTCCCGGTCACCAGCACGACTCTGACCGTGTCGCCGACCGGGACGTCGGGGCTGACGCCCGGCGGCACCTGCGGACCGTAGAACACGCAGGCGACGCCGCCCTCGACTACGGCCTTGCCGCGAATCGGTGGCTTGACGGTCTGGCCGAGCGCGGCGCCTGCCTCCGCCTGGGTAACCACGTCGCAGGACGTCGGCGTGGCTGAGGTGGTGGGCGGTGCGGTGCTCGGCGGCGCGCTCGACGAGACCGCAGGAGACGATCCGATGGACGGTTCTAGCGTGCTCGTCGATGCCGAACTGCAGGCGGTCAGCAACCCGGAGATCGCGAGAATCGGCCCTGCGGCGATCAGCGCCGCATGCTTTCCAATTCGGATAGATCGCATACGTGCCTCCAGCGATCGGCGAGCCTGAGACCTGTCACTGTAGGGGATTAGCGAGCTAAAAGACCGGAATGGCGAAAGATATGCGGCCGGACTCGGCGCAGCCGGCGGCCGGGTGCCGTCGGCGTGCACCATCGGCCATGCCCGTCGGCAGTGCCCCTTGTGCGAGGATGCTGGACGTGACCGGGGAACGTGACGGCCGGCATCGGATCAGGCAAGCTACCGAGAGCGACCTCGACGCGATCGCCGCGTTCGAGGTCGAAATCGCGCTCGTCTCCTTTGGCGACGAGGCGATCACCGACGCTGCTTTCCACCGTCGTCGAGTCGCCGTATCGCTTGGCAAGCCTGGCGAGATTACGCTTGTCGCGGTCAGCCCGGCGGACAAGCCACTCGGCTGGGCGTGGATGTCACCGAGGACGAACTCGCTGACCGGCGCCCGCTACGGCAATTTCCGCTCGCTCGCCGTCTGCGACGTCCCCGCTCGCGGTCCGATCGGGGAAGCGCTGATGACCGCGATACTCGACGCCGCCGCCGAGGCCGGTTTCACCCACCTGTCGGGCAAGGTGAACGCGGCCAACATAGGCATGCGTGCGCTCTATCGCGCGTTCGGGTTCACCGCCACTCATCTCACGATGGAAAAGCGGGTGACCGGTCCATCGTGATCAAGTGCGTGATCTGGGACCTGGACAACACCTTGCTCAGCGGCGTGTACCTGGAGGACGATCAGCCCCCGGCTGAACCGCTACTGGCCGGGGTACTCAGCGACCTGGCCAGCCGCGGCATCCTGCAGGCGATTGCCAGCAAGAACCCGCCTGAGGCAGCCAGCTACGCGGCGCGGTTGATCGGGCACGAGTTCGCGGTCGCGCGCTGCGACTGGGCCGCCAAGTCCGCTGCCATCCGCGCCATCATGACCGAGCTTGGCCTGGAGCAACAGGAAGTAGCGTTCGTCGACGACGACGCCATGGAACGGGCCGAAGTCTCGTTCACCCTGCCTGAGGTGCTCGTGCTTGAACCCGACGACATGGCGGACGCGGCCACCTGGCCCCAGTTCAGCCCGCCGTTGATCACCGACGAGGCGCGCAGGCGCGGCGACCTCTACGTCCAGCGTCGGGTCAGGCAGGAGGAGGCCAAGGCGTTCAGCGGATCGGTGGCGGAGTTCCTGCGCTATAGCCGGACCGCTGTCCGCATCTCGCCCGCCAGCGAGGCCGACCTGCCGAGGCTGCACGAGCTGTCTGTGCGCACGCATCAGTTCAACTCGACCGGCATGGAGATGAGCGCCACGGCCTTCGCCGAGTTGCTCGATGCGCCTGGTCGGCGGGTGATCGCGGTGCGGCTCAGCGACAAGTTTGGCGACGACGGCCTAGTCGGGGGCTGTGTGCTGGCGACGGCTCGCGAGCAATGGCTGGTGCCGCTGCTGATGATGTCCTGCCGGGCGCTCGGGCGTGGCGTTATCGACGCGCTACTCACCTGGGCCTGCATCACAGCCAGGGATGCGGGCGCCAGCCAGATCGTCGTGCCCTGCGTGATCAACTCGCGCAATGTGCCACTGCGGATCGCGCTGACCAGCGTCGGCTTCCGCGCGAGCGGTGCCACCGGCGAGACCACTGGACCCAAGTCCGCTGACTACGTCAGGCAGCTTGACCAGCCGCTGCCCGCACTGCCCGGGTGGGTGACATCGTGACCAGAGTCGAAGTCACCGAGGAGATCCTAAGGATCGCGGTCGGCATCATCGGGCGGCCGCTGCCGCCGGACCTGTCACCCGATACACCGATGCTGCGCGACGGCGTAGGCCTCGATTCGCTGAGCGCCACGTTGCTGCTCACCAGGGTGCGGGAGACGTTCGGCGTCGATGTCGCGGACGAGGACCTGAACCTAGACAGCCTCGCGTCCATCGGCGCGCTGACTACTTTCGTGACAGATCGGGTCATCAGCCATCCAGCTCGATGACATAATCGCCTGATTCGTGAAGTGGGGGAGGCCGGGGCCGGATTCTGACGAATGGAGCGTGCGCGATGAGGCGTAAGGTCGGCGTGCTGACCGCTGCGGCAGTGCTGACGGCGGGTGTGCTGACCGCGGGCGGTCTGCTGACCGCAGGGGCAGCAGCCAGCACCGGGCGGGTAACGGCGAGCCCGGCCACCGTCAGGACCGGTGCATGCCCAGCCGGTCACGATGACCCCGCACCTCGCCTCGAACGACAACCCGGCTCAGCAGATCCGCCAGATCGTGCAGTGCAAGGGCACGATGTTCGCGGTCGGCACGTTCACCGCCATCAAGCAGGGCGGCAAGAGCTTCAACCGCACCGACATGGTGAGCTTCAGCGCTAAGCCGCCGTACACGGTCAGTTCCTGGGCACCGACGATCAACGGCGTGGTCAACTCCATCGCCTTCAGCGGCGGCAAGTGCGCCAACGCTTACATCGGCGGCGCGTTTACCTCGGTGAACGGCACCGCGGTCGGCAACATCGCCGAGGTCAGCACGAGCACCGGCGCGGTGATCAAGGCGTTCGCGCACTCGGCGAACAAGCCCGTGAACATCCTGCTCGGCGTCACGGCACCGGGCGGCGCCAAGCACATCCTGGTCGGCGGCGACTACACCTCGATCAGCGGGACCAAGGCCGATCCGTATATGACCAGCCTGAACCCGGCGACCGGCAAGGACGACGGTTACATCAACCTGCACATCCACGGTAACTACGTGTTCCCCGGCGTTACGCCGAACCCGACCAGGGTCTTCAACCAGGCGCTGAGCCACAGCGGCAAGCTCGACCTCGTGATGGGGGACTTCACCTCGGTCGGCACCGTGCGTCGGCAGCAGATCTTCATGCTTACCTTCGGCCCGCGACAAGCCCGGGTCACCGGGTGGACGTCACCGGAGTTCGACGGCAGGGCCGGGAACCTTCCGCACGGCTACCCCTACCAGTGCTACACCGACGTCGCTTTCTACATCAGGTCGGCGGCCTGGTCGCCCGACGACTCGACGATCTACCTCGGCGACACCGGCTACCACCCGTGGAACCTGACCGCGAGCGGCCCGCGCACCGGGCTGTGCGACTCGGCCTCGGCCTGGCCAGCCACCCAGAAGCAGGTACTGCACCGGTGGATCAACTACACCGGCTGCGACTCGATCTACTCCGTCGCCGCCGACGCCAGCACGGTGTACTTCGCCGGGCACGAGCGCTGGTCGGAGAATCCGGACGGCTGCGACGGAGCTGGTCCAGGCGCGATCCCGGCACCTGGCATCGAAGGGCTCTCGCCGAAGACCGGCGCGCTGACCTTCAACCCGACCAGGGCGCGAGGCATCGGTGCCGACGACATGATCATTACCCCCGAGGGGCTGTGGATCGCCAGCGACAACTGGGAGAACAGCAACATGTGCGGCGGAGTCAAGAACCTCGCCGGCATCTGCCTGCTGCCTTACTGATCGTAAGGTAAGGGGGCAGGCGAGCCCCCCGGGAGTGGCCAATGTCAGCCGTATTTGCCGTCGACGCATTCAGAACGCCGATCGGAAAGATCAAGGGCGCACTGGCCGGGGTCAGGCCAGATCACCTCACCGCCGACGTGATCGCCGCGCTGATGGCCCGCAACCAGTGGCTCGACCCGCGAGCAGTCGACGACGTGTACTGGGGGGCGGCCAACCAGGCCGGTGAGGACAACAGGAACGTGGCCAGGATGGGCGTCCTGCTGGCCGGCCTGCCGGTCGAGGTACCCGGCGCCACGGTGAACCGGCTGTGCGGCTCGGGCATGGAAGCGATCATGTCAGCCGCTCGGGCGATCGCGGCGGGTGACGCGGACATTTGCCTCGCTGGCGGCACCGAGTCGATGACGAGGGCGCCGTTCGTGTTGCCGCGTGCGGCCGAGGTCTTCCCGCGCGACGCCGGCCTGGCCGACACCAGGCTCGGCTGGCGGCTGGTCAGCCCGCGGATGGCCGAGATGTACCCGCCGATCAGCCTCGGCGAGACCGCCGAGAACGTCGCGGACAAATACCACGTCGACCGGGCCAGGCAAGATGAGTTCGCGCTGACCAGCCACCAGCGCGCGGCGGCGGCGGCTGACGGCGGGCGATTCGACGCCGAGCTGGTACCGATCACGACGCCGGACGGGCGGCAGGTGACGAAAGACGAGGGGATCAGGCCCGACCTCACGGCGGCCGAGCTCGCCGCCAAGAAGCCGGCCTTCCGCAACGGCGGCACGGTCACCGGCGGCAACTCCTCCGGGCTCAACGACGGCGCGGCTTGCCTCCTGCTCATGTCCGAGCAGGCGATGACCGCGGCCGGCCTGCAGCCGCTAGCTCGATACGTTGGCGGCACTTCGGCCGGCGTGCACCCCGACTACATGGGCATCGGTCCGGTACCAGCGATGACCAAGGCCCTCGGCCGCGCGGGCTGGCAGATCGGCGATCTGGCGCTGGTAGAGGTCAACGAGGCATTCGCGGCGCAGGCGGTTGCCGTGGTCGATCAGCTCAAGTGCGACCAAGAGCTCGTCAACGTCAACGGCGGCGCGATCGCACTCGGACACCCGCTCGGCTGCTCAGGGGCCAGGATCACCACCACGTTGCTGCACGAGTTGCGCCGCCGGGGCGGCGGCAAGGGCGCCGCGACTATGTGCATCGGGGTTGGCCAGGGCATCGCGAGCCTCTGGCAGACCGCCTAGGAGCCCCGGGCCGGCCCCGCCGAGCAGAGGCCCGGGCTATCGCGGAAGAGACGGCGATTGACGTCGAAGGCAAGGATGGAGGCCTGCTGCCGCCAGGCGACGGCGGCGATCATGCAGTCAATCAGGCCTCTGGCCGGTCGAATTCGACCCAGGCCGAGGTGTCGGCCAGGATCACGCAGCACTCTGGGGGTGGGTGTCTTCGGGAACCTCCGCGATGGCGTAGGCGCCGCGCATCGCCAGAGCCTCATCCCGTGTCATCGGCTGTCCCGCGAGATGCCGCAAGGCGAACTCCACTGCCTCAGTTTTGGTGTGCAAGCCATAGTGGTCCATGACGGCATCGATATAGGTGTCCTCGATCTCAATGTTCGTGCGAACTCTGCTCATACACCTACTCTGCACCCAGGTGTATGAGACGTGTATCGAAGAGCAGGCGGATTGGCCCCGGCAGACGGTGCGAGAGGACATGGGGCGGGAAGAGCGCCGACAAGACCGTCTTCGCGGTATAAGCCAGGCTCTAAGGCCGGCAACGTGGTCGCTCTTCCCGCCAGCACTAGGCTGGCGGCCACGGCGAGCTGATGCAAGCGGTTCAGCTGACTGGTGGTGCCGAGGTACCGGCCGACTCCCTCCAGCGCGGACTTCTAGGCGGCGTGAGAGTCAGGCTCGGCGATATAGCGCCGGCCGGTGGCGGTTGTCCAGGTAAAGATGCCGGGAATGGCCTGGTCAAGTCGCCACCGGGGATGCTGCTTGAGCTGGTGGTGGTAGCGACACAGACCCCCGAGATTACAAGAACAGGTGCGTCCGCCCTGGTCGAACGGGGTGGTGTGGTCCAGATCGCATCGCCACACGGGTTGCCGGCAGCAAGGGAATCGACAGGTGAGATCCCGGGCGGTTACATAGTCGCGCAGCCGCCCGCCCGGCCGGTAGGCAGTGGTGGCGTCGGTGTGAGCACATTCGTCGACGGCCAAGGCGTCGCGGGCTGCTTTCTCGGCTGCGCGGGTGGCAGCGCCCTGGGCGGCGGTCTGGATGCGGTCCAGGACCGAAGACACATCGTCGGCTACGGGCGGCCCGGCCAACTCGTCCGGCCTAATGAGGACGGTGACCTGTTTGATCAGTCCGGCTTGGTGGGTGCCCGGCCGGGTGACGCGGGTGGTGGCGATGGCCTGCCCGTCCGGGTTGGTGATGATGACCCGCCACTGGACGTTGGGGTCGATGGTGGCGAGGTCGGCGAGGTGCCGGGCTTGGTTCGCGGTGATCGGGCCAAGCCGACCAAGGTGGCCGGGCCCGAGTTCGAGGCCGGCGAGCGTGGCCCAGGGCAGCCGCAGGTCGAGCAGCCCGCCGGCGCCGGTGGTGGGAATGAGGTGGTTCATGGTGGCTGGTGCCGGCTGAAGGAAGGCGGGCACTTTCGGCCAGGCAGGTGGCGGCCGGGCCCACTTCCGGTACTCATCGGTGTCGTCGGCCGGGTCGCCGTGGGCGCCGCGTCCGGGGTGCGGGTCGCTGGCCCTGTCTTGACCGGAGCGACTTCCGGATGGGTGGTCGCCTGCGGGCCGGTCGTCGCCGAGAGGATTGTCGTCCGCCGGTTCGTCATCGGGTGGTTCGCAGCGAGGTGGTTGGTCACCGGGCTGGCTGTCCCCTGCGGGTCCGTACCCCGGCTGGCCGCCGCCCGCCGGTCCGTCGTCGGGTGACCCGTCGTCGGGTGACCCGTGGTCGGGTGACCCGTCGTCCGGCTGGCCGTCCTCGTCGCTTGGTGGCTGGTCGGGTGGGGCGTCTGCGGGTGGCGGGATGTAGGGCAGGGTGCCGAGGAGGAGGCCGACGAATACGTGGGCGCGGAGCAGGTCGATCCCGCCGCCGGCGCCAGTGGCTTGCAGGGCTTTGGCGAGGGCGGTGATGCGGGCCATAGCGGCGGTGGCGGGGATGCCGGGCAGGCTGTACCCGCCCAAGGAGGCAGTGCCCTGGTCATCGGGGTACAGCATGACCTTGGCCTGCTTCTCGGCTTCCTCGCGCCGCCGGTCCGCGCCCTGCGGGTCCGCGGCGATCACCGCGCGGCGCAGCGCGGCCCGCAGCTGGGCGGTGGTCTGGTCGCCGGCTTTGGGCAGCACTTTGTCCTGCACGGCCCGGGCGGTGTCCTCGTCGAGACAGGCGGTGGCATCGGCGATCGCCCGGGCGCGGCCCAGGTCGATGGTGCCGTTGGCGAGGGCCAGCCCGGTGGCGGTCAGCCGCCACCGCAGGGTGACCGCGAGGTCGGTCCACCATGTGGCGGCGGCCTGGGACATGGTCAGCGCGAGGGACACCTCCGCGCAGGCATCCACCGGGACCTTCGCCGGGCGGCCGTCCTCGCCGGTGCCGGTCCGGTCATCGGCGGCGGCGGACCGGGAGGCGAGCTCGGCGACGGCGGCTAGTTCGCCGGCCTGGGCCCAGGAGGCCAGCCGCCGGTAGGAGGCGGCGATCCCGGCCAGCGCCCCGTCTTCCAGCGCGCCGGCCTGGCTGGCCCCGAGCCACCCGGCCAGCCCCGGACCGGCCGGCACTAGCTCAGCTACCCGCCCGGCCACTACCGGGAGCGGCATCACCTGGGACCGGCCAGCCTCGACTGCGTCCAGGTACTCGGCCAAATCCGCGTCAGCGGGGTCAAGCCCCGGCTCCGCAGCGGCGGCAGCCGCATCGGCAGCCGCGTCCGTAGTGGTCGCCGGGACGGCGGGAGGCACCAGGTCGTGTGCGGGGTCCGGCGCCACGGCCGGAACAGTGGCGTGGTCCGCTGGCTCGGACGTGACGCCGGGAGACCCAGGATCCGGGCCGGGCGCGGGATCCGGCATCAGGCTGTCCGAAAACTCCGAAGCGGGCGGGCCGGCAGCGGCCGCAGGACGCGGAGCCCCGGCGTGGTCACGACTCCATGGGGCCGGGCCGATGACGGCGGCGAGTAACGTCTCGACATCGAGTTCCCATGACCACGACAGCCCGTCGCCGGACCCGGCGACGACCGGGTCGGTGACCAGGTCGGCGATCGGCAATCCTAGATCTAGCCCTTCCTGATACTCGTCTCCCGTCACGGTCACCTCCTCACCTAGCTCTAAGACCTATATCAACTACTCTAGCGAGGGGTACTGACAATCCTGAACCAAGATCGAATAGAGACTCGATTTACTGCCGTGACACGCGCACACCGACAGTTTGCGGCAAAAGCACGGCGGCCCACGGCACAAGCTGGCCTGCCTTCACAGCAGCGCCGGGCCGACGTTACTATCCCAGCGCCCGTGTAGAAATAACACGTAGGTTCTCAACCTGGCCAGCTGCGATGTGGTACAGGCTCGCTCTGCCCTGTCACGATGCGGCTGAGCTCGAGCTGATCGTGGCCGCTGGCAAGCAGCAGCTAGGTTCCCGCGCTGTCGTGGCCCTGCCCGGGCGGGAACAGCAACTATCCCGCGCTGTCGCTATGACGACAGCAGCGAGGCCACGCTGTCCGGCCGGCAACTCCCCGGACAGCAGCAAGGTTCCCGCGCTGCCGCCAGGAGGGCGGGCAGTGCCCGCGCCGCCGGCCGGGGCGGCGCCGCCGGGCCGGCATTGCTGGGTTGATACCCGGGGCGGCCGCGACACGCCAGCGAGTTATTTCTAAGCGCGTCCCAGCAGCAAGATCGGGCCGGCGTTGTCGTTCGCAGCGCAATGCCAGGAACTCATAGGAAGCTGTGTTCGGCGACTTGATAGTGGTGACGGGCAGCCCGAGGGCGGTGGCGCGGGCGGCCTGGTCATGATCGGGGGGACGTGACCGCGCCTAAGGCTGGGTTTTCCATGATCTGGGAGACTTGTCCACTCTATTGCGGAAAAGTCTCCCAAATGCGAGAACTCTCCCAAATCATGAGCCCGGTATAAGACTGATCACGCGGAATGCCCGGTTACCTGGCGGCCTGCATTCCTGACAGCCCGCCCTCCGCCGTCACCACCACTCTGCCCGGCCCCGCCACTCACAACACCGCTGAGCAGCCCAAATCCCCAAAATCGGCCAGCAAACCCCCTTAAGTTCTTGGAATTGCGTTCCCAGCGGGGAGGCGGGGACATCGTCAGGGCCGGCGTTGTCGCCGGGACGCGGAATCAGTGCGTGGCGTTGGCGGCGTTTCCTCCGGCCCGGTCTAGGGACACCGCTACCAGCGGATAGATCAGCACGGACGCCACGCCAGCGCCCACGAGCGCGGCGGCGTTGGCCGGCAGCATTATTCCGTCGGAAAGGCCGATCTCGGCGAGCGCGATCAGCAACGGCATCGTCGTGGCGGTGACGAACGCCATCTCCGCCCGCTTGCGGAACGACAGCACGTGACGGTAGATGAAAAGCGCCGGCAGTCCGCGCACGACCAGCAGCAAGGCCAGGAACACGAACAGTCGCAGCGGATTACGGACGATCGAGACGACGTCCAGTGACATGCCTGAGGAGACGAAGAACAGCGGTATGAAGAACCCGTAGGCCACCGCGTCGAGCTTTTGCTCCAGCGACCCGACGTCCACTCCTAGCCGCTTGGTCCAGTTTCGCAGCACGATGCCAGCCACCACGGCACCGAGCACCACATCAAGGCCGAATTGCTCGGCCAGCACGAGAAGGATCAGCAGCAGCACGATCGACCAGCGCAACGTGGTCTGCGCGGTCGCGCGCTGGCCTTGCTTGATGATCGCTCGCAGCGTCCCTGGCCCAAGCACTCTGGGCGCTATCGCCAAGCCCAGGCCGGCGGCACAGACGATCAGAATCGAGATCGTCGCGCCGAACTCGCCGCGCCTGGTCAGGAACAGCGAGATGGCCACGATCGGGAACAGTTCGCCGACCGCGCCGGCGGCGAGCACGTACCGGCCGAATGGGCCGTCGAGCATGTCGTTTTCCTTGAGTATCGGCAGCAGCGTGCCGAGCGCCGTGGTCGTGAGCGCGAGTGCGATCGGTACGTAGTCGCGGACGAAGCCGCCGCTTGCCAGACCGAGGCCGACGTTGGCGAGCAGCCTGATGCTCGCGGTGTCGCCTAGTCCAAGCACAGAGGGGCCGATCACCACGCCGCAGGCGATGAGCACGACGACCTGCGAGCGCGGACACGATCGCGGGCGTTAGCGCTGCCACCGTGGAGACGGCTAGCAGCGTTTCGAGCCCTCTGTTGTCCAATGTTTCTTCCGCCCGCCCGCCCCGGCGCCGCCGCCCTCTGCCGACACCCCCAGCGGACCCTTTCCCGCAGCTCACCGACCCTACGCCGCTAGGCGGTCTAGCGGCCGTTGAGGTCACCGCGTAACGTGCACCGCGGGAGGGATGCGAATCATGACCGCCGAGCTCAGGTGCCGATAGCCGTGCAGGACACGAGAAGCGGCCATCAGGTTCTCACGATCCCCAACCTCATCAGCATCGTCCGGCTAGCTGGCGTGCCCGTGTTTTTGTGGCTGGTGCTCGGCTTGCGCAGCCAGACGGGTGACTGGTGGGCCATCGGCCTGCTCGTCGCCGCCAGCGCGTCGGACTGGCTAGACGGCAAGATCGCCAGGGCGCTGAACCAGCAGAGCAGTCTCGGCGAAGTGCTCGACCCGGCCGCCGACCGGCTGTACATCGTCTCGACCATCATCGCGCTCGCGGTCCGGTCGATCATCGGCTGGTGGCTGGTGGCCTTGCTGGCCGCGCGCGAGCTAACGCTCGGGATCGCGCTGCTGTTCTTGCGCCGGGCCGGTTACGGGCCGCTGCGGGTCAGCTTCGTCGGCAAGGCGGCCACGTTGTGCCTTCTCTACGCATTTCCGCTGCTTTTTCTTGGCTCCCACCAGGGCACTTATGCGCTAGTCGCCCGGGTATTCGGTTGGGCCTTCGCTCTGTGGGGAACTGCACTGTACTGGTGGGCTGCCGCACTGTATCTGGAGCAAGCTCGCCGTCTGCTCACGGCTGACCGGAGTGGCGCTGACCCGGGAGGCTGAGCAGAGGTCCTGAGCAGACGCCCCCTAAGAGAAGAAGGAGCGCTGGCAACGGTGAGGGCTGTAGTCATGGCAGGTGGTGAGGGCACCAGGCTGCGCCCGATGACCGCGAATCAGCCGAAGCCGCTGCTGCCTGTTGTCAACAAGCCGATCATGGAACATGTGCTGCGCCTGCTGCGCAAGCACAGCTTCGACGAGACGATCGTGACCGTGCAGTTCCTGGCCTCGATGGTGCGGAACTACTTCGGTGATGGCGAAGAGTGGGGCATGAGCCTCCAGTACGCCACCGAGGACATACCACTCGGCACCGCGGGCAGCGTGAAGAACGCCGAGGACGCTCTGCGGGACGGGCCTTTTCTGGTCATCTCCGGCGACGCGCTCACCGACATCGACTTGTCCGACCTGGTCAAGTTCCATCGGGATAACGGCGCTCTGGTGACCGTGGCGCTCAAGCGGGTGTCTGATCCGCTCGAGTTCGGGATCGTCATCGCCGACGAGGACGGCCAGATCCAGCGGTTCCTCGAAAAGCCCACCTGGGGCCAGGTTTTCTCGGACACCGTGAATACCGGCATCTACGTGATGGAACCCGAGGTGCTCAAGCACGTGCCGCCCGGCGAGGTCGTCGACTGGTCCGGCGACGTGTTCCCCCGGCTGCTCGACCGGGGCGCGCCCGTGTACGGCTGGGTCGCCGACGGCTACTGGGAGGACGTCGGCACTCACGAGGCGTACCACAAGGTGCAGGCCGACGTGCTGTCCGGCAAGGTGGTCGCCGACATCGACGGATTCGAGGTATCACCCGGCGTATGGCAGGCCGAGGGCGCCGAAGTCGACCCCGACGCCGTCCTCACCGGCCCGCTGTGCATTGGCGACTACGCCAAGATCGAGGCCGGAGCGCAGTTGCGCGAGTTCACGGTGGTCGGCAGCAACGTCGTGGTCAAGGAAGGCGCGTTCTTGCACCGCGCCGTCGTGCACAACAACGTGTACGTAGGGGTTGGCGCGACGCTCCGAGGCTGCGTGATCGGCAAGAACACCGACATAATGGCCTCGGCCAGGATCGAAGAGGCGGCGATCGTCGGCGACGAGTGCGTGATCGAGTCTGAGGCATACATCTCATCGGGTGTCCGGGTCTACCCGTTCAAGACCATCGAGGCCGGGGCGGTCGTCAACACCAGCGTGATCTGGGAGTCCAGAGGGCAGCGCACGCTGTTCGGCCCGCGCGGCGTGTCGGGCCTGGTCAACGTGGAGATCACACCCGAGCTTTGCGTCCGGCTGGCAAGTGCATACGCCACTACTTTGAAAAAAGGCTCGGCGGTCACGACATCACGAGATGTGTCTCGCGCGGCCAGGGCGCTCAAACGGGCCGTGCACGGTGCGCTCAACGCCAGCGCGATCAACGTCGTGGATCTTGAGGCCCAGCCCCTGCCCGTGGCCAGGTTCGAGACCGCGCGCAGCGAGTGCAGCGGCGGAATCGCCATGCGCACCACCCCAGGCGATCCGCAGTCGGTCGACATCATCTTCCTTGATGAGCACGGCGCTGACCTGTCGCAAGCCGTGCAGCGCAAGCTTGAGCGGGTTTTCTCCAGGCAGGAGTACCGGCGGGCGTTCCCGGGCGAGATCGCCGAACTGACCTATCCGCCGAGGGTGATCGAGGCCTACACCGGCGACCTGCTCAGGTGCGTCGACATGACCGGGGTCAGGGACGCAGGGCTCAAGGTCGTCGTCGACTGCGCGGGCGGCACGGCCTCGCTGGTGCTGCCCGGCCTGCTCGGCCGGATCGGCGTCGACGTGCTGACCGTGAACAACAGGCTGGACGAAGCGACGCCGACCCAGTCGCCCGCCCAGATCAGGGCCGACCTGCACAGGCTGGCCGAGCTTGTCTATTCGTCGCGGGCCGCCTTCGGCGTCAGATTCGATCCCGTGGGTGAGCGGATCATGCTGATCGACGACAAGGGAGCGCTGGTCAGCGACGACCGCGCGCTGCTCGTCGTGCTCGATCTGGTGGCAGCGGAACGGCGGTCCGGCCGGGTAGCGTTGCCGGTGACGACCACGAGAGTCGCCGAGGATGTCTGCCGGTTCCACGGCGTACAGGTCGAGTGGACGCCGACCTCGCCGCACGGGCTGTATGAGGCCACAGCGGCCGACGACGTGATATTCGCTGCCGATGGCCGCGGCGGGTTCGTCGTGCCAGAGTTCTCCAGATCGCTGGACGGCATAGCGGCGTTCACCAAGCTGCTCGGCCTAGTAGCCAGGACCAGGCTGACGCTCAGCCAGATTCATGCCCGGATCCCGGTCGCGCAGCTACTCAAGCGATCGGTGCCGACGCCATGGGCGGCCAAGGGCAGCGTGATGCGGACGATCGTCGAGGCCGCGGGCCGCCGGGAAATCGACACCACGGACGGCGTGCGGGTGATTGAGCCTGGCCGGGGCTGGGCGCTGATGCTGCCCGACCCGGCGCTCGCCATAACCCACTTGTGGGCCGAAGCCGCGGACGGCGATGCTGCGCAGGAACTCATCGATGAGTGGGCCAGCGTGGTCGAGCAGGCTGGACGGGAGCGCGGCGGGTCACGCTGATACCCGACGCGACAGTCTATGTGCGTGAGACAATTACCGTGGTTAAGTGACGGTTGTCTGTTCAACAGGTGACGGCCCAGTGTCGCCGGCCTGTTGCGCGGACCTCTTTGCCCGGTGTCGGAGGTGTGCAGCGTGTTCTGGCGGAAGCGTCGCAAGCGGGCAAAGCTCGCCGCGGCACGGCCAGAGGGGGGACTAGCGCACCAGCGCAGTCTGGCGAGGGTGGGGCGTGGCAGGTGGACCGACGGCCGCAGCCGCCGGTAGCGTGGAGTGGGCAGGAGCGGTACGACGCTCGAACAGACGTTTACTCGATTAGTGCCGCACACTCGACACCACCGACTAACGGGAGGCTCGGCGGTCAGATGCCTGGCATCTATTGCCCTGCGTGCGGAGCGACCAATCCGGAGAATGGCCGGTTCTGCTCGCAGTGCGCGACGCCGCTGATCAGGCCAGAGCGGGCAACGGCCGCCGAGACGACCTCCATGATCTTCAGCGGGGTCGAGGCGCCAGACGCGGAGCCTGCCGACCAGAGTGCCGCGGACGCGGCTGCCGCCGACACGCTGCCGCCGAACACCGCGCTGCTGGTGGTCAGGCGGGGGCCGAACGAAGGCAGCAGGTTCCTCCTGGACAGCGAGCTAACTGAGGTCGGGCGCAGACCGGACAGCGACATCTTCCTGGACGACGTCACTGTCTCGCGGCGGCACGCCGAGTTCTACCGTCACGGCAGCCGGTTCGCGGTGCGCGACGTCGGCAGCCTCAACGGCACCTACGTGAACAGAGAGCGCATCGAGGAACTGGCGCTCAACGGCGGCGACGAAGTTCAGATCGGTAAGTTCCGCATGGTCTTCCTGCAAGGCCGCCTGTCGCACGCCGAGGTCGAGCCGCGCGGGATGGGATGAACGCGTTCGCGCGCGCGTACCTGGGCATCGGTGAGGTTCTCGTCGAGCTTCGGGCGGAATTTCCTGACATCAGCGTCTCGAAGATCCGGTTCCTTGAGTCGGAAGGGCTGCTCTGCCCGGCGCGTTCCCCGTCGGGCTACCGGCGATTCAGCCCAGCCGACGTCGATCAGCTTCGTTACATCCTCACCGCCCAGCGTGATGAGTACCTGCCGCTTCGCGTCATCAAAGAACGGCTCGCTACTCGCAACGCGGATGGTGCGAGCACTGGGTCCAGCCGCACCGAGATGGTGGGCCGGCGCGAACTCCTCGATGCCGGCCTCGACGAGCAGCAGCTAGCCGAGCTTGAGACCCACGGACTGCTAAAGCGCGTCGGCCGCCTCTACGGGCAAGAGTCGCTCGACGTGGCGGCCGCGATATCCGCCCTCGCCCGATACGGCATCGGTGCCCGGCATCTGCGCACGGTCGCCACCTCGGCGGGTCGGGACGTCGCGCTGATCGAGCAGCTCGTCGGCCCGGTGTTGCGCCAACGCGGGCCGCAGGCGAGGCAGACGGCCGACCGTACCGCGACCGAAGTCGCCGCGCTCCTGCTCAGGCTGCACCGCAGCTTGGTCGAGGCCGGATTGGCTGAAGCCGGCCTTGCCGTAAGCGAAGATCAGCCCCAGCGGCGCAGCGAAGTGATGAAGGGTGCCAGTGCATAATCAGCACCCGCCAGGGAGCGGGCCCACTACAGCGAGGGGTGTACGTTGGCTAGGGAGCGGCACGGCAGGGAAGAACAGTGCTGCGGGGAACGACAGGGCTGCAGGGAAACCCTCATTAGACGATCGCAGGCGCAGGTGAGGACGGAGTCGCTGTGAAGGAGATGGAGGTCGTCGGCGTCCGCGTCGAGATGCCTACGAACCAGCCCATCGTGCTGCTGAAGGAGACCGGCGGTGAGCGTTACCTGCCGATCTGGATCGGCCCGATGGAGGCAACGGCCATCGCCTTCGCCCAGCAGGGCATGGTCCCGGCCCGTCCGCTGACTCATGACCTGATGCGCGACATCCTGACGGCGCTCAAGGTCGAGTTGCGGCAGGTCAATATCACCGCGTTGCGCGACGGCATCTTCTTCGCCGATCTGGTCTTCTCCAACGGCACGACGGTCAGCGCCAGGCCGTCGGACTCGATCGCGCTCGCGTTGCGCACCGGAACGACAATCTTCGCCCAGGACGAGATCCTCGACGAGGCCGGCGTATCTATCCCCGACGAGCAGGAGGACGAGGTCGAGAAGTTCAGGGAGTTCCTCGACAACATCACCCCCGAAGACTTCGGTTCGGCTACATAGGCCAGCCACAAGCAACTTGGGCGACGCGCCGGGAGTGGTCGTTGACGAGGGTACTTCGCGGGCCTAGCGTGCGAATCGTGCGGGAGCGGGGCCGGAGGTAGGCGTGGCGGTAACGGACGAGCGGGATGAGCGTGCGCGACGCGCCGCCGCTCTCAAAGCCGGAGAACAGGGCCTGCTGTTCGACCAGGAGGTCGTGCCGCTCGCCGAAGACGTCGGATACCGAGGCCCGACCGCGTGCGCGGCAGCCGGCATCACGTACCGGCAGCTTGATTACTGGGCCAGGACCGGCCTGGTCGAGCCAAGCGTTCGGCCAGCGCGGGGCTCGGGGTCGCAGCGGCTGTACGGGTTCCGCGACATCCTGGTGCTGCGGGTGGTGAAATCGCTGCTTGATACCGGCATATCGCTGCAGCAGATCCGCTCGGCGGTGGCGTTCCTGCGTGAGCACGGCGCTATCGATCTGACCAGGATTACGCTGATGAGCGACGGCGCTACCGTGTACGCGTGCACCTCGCCCGACGAGGTGGTCGATCTGCTGCAGGGCGGTCAGGGCGTGTTCGGGATCGCGCTCGGCCGGATCTGGCAGGAGGTCGAGGGATCGCTGGCCGAGTTCCCGGCCGACACCTCGGCGAGCGACAGTGGCTCCGGCCCGTCTGAGCAGCGCTTGGCCACGGACGAACTGGCTAGTCGACGGGCACGCAAAATCAGCTAATCGATTCAGGTCACATAAACACGTCATATCGTGTTAAGGTCTGGCATGTGCCGGCCAGTATCTCAGTACATGATCTACACAAGCGCTACGGCGACATCGCCGCCGTCGACGGGGTTAGCCTTGACGTAGAACAGGGCGAGTTCTTCGGGATACTCGGCCCCAACGGCGCGGGCAAGACCACCGCGCTTGAGATCATCGAGGGACTGCGCAAGCCCGATTCCGGCGAAGTCAGCGTGCTTGGGCTGCCGGCCTGGCCGCGCAACCCCGACCTGCTGCCGAGGATCGGCGTCCAGTTGCAGGCGTCGTCGTTCTTCGAGCGGCTCTCGGCCCGCGAACAGATCGGCACGTTCGCGGCGCTTTACAACGTACCGGCCAAGCGCGCGGACGAGATGCTCGAGACGGTCGGCTTGACCGAGCAAGGAGCAATTCGCACCGAGAAGCTATCCGGCGGGCAGGCGCAGCGGCTGTCGATTGCCTGCGCGCTCGTGCACGACCCTGAACTGCTCTTTCTCGACGAGCCGACCGGGGCGCTCGACCCGCAGGCCAGGCGCAACCTGTGGGACCTGCTGCGGCAGATCGCCGGCTCGGGCCGAACCGTGGTGCTGACCACGCACCACATGGACGAGGCCGAGACGCTCTGTGACCGGGTCGCGATCATGGACCACGGCAAGCTACTCAAAACTGGCCCGCCGGCCGCACTCGTACGCGAACTCGATCAGCCGCTGCGGATCAGCGTGCAGTCCGGAGTTATCCCGGCCGCTGAGGCGTCGGAGTTCAGCGGCGAGCAGGCGAGCGACGACGGCGTTTCGCTGACCATCGCGACCACCCAGCCGGCGAAGGTGCTGGCCGGACTCGCCGACCGCGACGCACTGACCGGTCTCCGTGTCCAAGGCGCGACGCTCGAGGACGTGTTCCTCAGCCTCACTGGAAGGGAGTACCGGGCTTGACAGGGTCGTTCCCCCGCAGACCAGCACAGAAGCTGGCCAGCCTGTCCAGGGCGATGTTCCTCGGGTTCGTCAGGGACCGCGCCGCCGTGATCTTCTCGATCCTGCTGCCCGTGCTGTTCCTGCTGTTCTTCGGCACGATTTACAAGAACACCAGCGCACCGAAGATCAGCTTGATCACGGTCGGCCAGGTGAGCCTGATCCGGCAGGCGCAGGCCGCCGATGCGGCCGGGCTGGCGAAGATCCTGACGGTGACTACGAGCAAGTCGCTGCCGGCCGCGCTGGCAGCGGTGCGCAAGGGCACCGACGACGGCGTGCTGCAGCAGCACGGCAACACGCTAGTGCTGCGGTACTCGATTGCCGACCCGACCAAGGCGGGCATCGTTCAGTCGGTGGTCAGCTCCGTGGTCCAGGCGGCGAACCAGGCCGGGCGGCCGCCTACCTTCACGCTCACCGCCAGCCAGGTGCAGGATAAGACGCTCAAGGGCATCCAGTACGTGACCCCGGGCCTGCTCGGCTGGGCGCTGGCCTCCGGCGCGGCGTTCGGATCGGCGATCACGCTGGTGAGCTGGCGTCAGAACAAGCTGCTTCGCCGGCTCAGGCTCGCCCCGGTCGGCACCGGCCAGATAGTCGCGGCCAGGATCGGGATCAGCGTGGTGATCGGACTGGTCCAGATGGCCGTCTTCCTCGGCATCGCGACGCTGCCTTACTTCGGCCTCAAGCTGACCTACGCCTGGTATATGGCGATCCCGCTGGTTGTCTGCGGCATCCTGGCGTTCATGTCGATCGGCCTGCTGGTCGGCGCCGTGGCCAAGACCCAGCAGGCCGCGAGCTCGATCGTGAACTTGGTGATCTTGCCGATGGCGTTCCTCGGCGGTGCGTTCCTGCCGCTGGACTTCGCGCCGGCGTGGGTCAAGGACGCGTCCTACGCGATGCCGCTCTCCTACCTGGTCAACGCCATGCAGGACGTGATGGCGCGCGGCGATGGTCCGGCGGCCGCGCTGCCCGCGATCGGCATCCTCCTCGCATTCACGCTGGTGCTCGGCCTGATCGCGGTCCGCGTGTTCCGGTGGGACGACGTGTGAGGGGTCGCGAGGTAGGCTCTTAGGACGCCACCGACACCGTCCGGGAGAGTCCGAGCGCACCCAGCGCCCGGCGCCGAAGGGGCAACCTCCCCGGAACCTCTCAGGCAGCAAGGACCGGACGGGAACAGGCAGCTCTGGAGCCGCGCCCAGGCAACAGAGGGGGAGCGAGAAAGCAGCGACCCCGGACTCTGGAGCTACCTGTGAACTTCGCGCAGCGGCATATTGGTCCCAGCCAGGCCGAGCAGCAGCGGATGCTCGACGCGATCGGCTACGCAAGCCTCGACGTGCTGACCGAGGCCGCGCTGCCGGCTGGCCTTGCCTCGAAGCGGCCGCTGAACCTGCCGGCGCCGTTGCAAGAGGATCAGGTGCTGGCCGAACTGCGTCGGCTGGCCGCCAAGAACCAGGTCCTGACCTCGATGATCGGCCTTGGTTACTACGGCACCATCACCCCGCCGGTGATCCGAAGGAACGTACTGGAGAGTCCGGCCTGGTACACCGCCTACACCCCGTACCAGCCCGAGATCTCTCAAGGTCGGCTTGAGGCTCTGCTCAACTTCCAGACCATGATCGAGGACCTCACCGCGCTGCCAGTGGCCGGCGCGTCGATGCTGGACGAGGCGACGGCGGCGGCTGAGGCGATGACGCTGTCGAGCCGCGCCACGAAGCACGGCTCGATCTACCTCGCGGACTCGGACTGCTTGCCGCAGACCCTAGCGGTGCTGGCGACCCGCGCCGAGCCGCTCGGCTACCGGCTCGTGACCGGCGCGCTCACCCCTGAGCTGATCGAGGAGCAGGCGGACGGCGAAGTGTTCGGCGTGCTGCTGCAGTACCCGGGCGCGAGCGGGCAGGTGCGCGATCCGCGGCCGGTCATCGCCGCCGCGCGCGCCCGGGGCGCGCTGGTCACCGTCGCCGCGGACCCGCTCGCGCTCACGCTGCTCACCCCGCCGGGTGAACTCGGCGCCGACATCGCGGTGGGAAGTACCCAGCGCTTCGGCGTCCCGATGGGCTACGGCGGCCCGCAGGCCGGTTACATCTGCGTACGTGACGAGCTGAAGCGCCAGTTGCCCGGCCGGCTGGTTGGAGTCTCGGTCGACGCCGACGGGCATCCCGCCTACCGGCTCGCGCTTCAGGCGCGCGAGCAGCACATCAGGCGGGAGAAGGCGACTAGCAACATCTGCACCGCCCAGGTGCTGCTAGCGGTCATCGCCGCGATGTACGCCGCCTATCACGGACCGGACGGGCTGACCGAGATCGCCCGGCGAGTCGCTGGCAAGGCAGCGAGTCTGGCTGCGACGCTGACGACCGCAAATCTTTCGGCCATAGCAGGAGAGTTCTTCGACACGATCGCGGTCGCCGTGCCGGACGCGGCGGCGGCGGTGGACCGCGCTCGGGTGGCTGGTTACAACATTCATCTCACCGGTCCAGGGGTCGTGCAGGTGGCGTGTGACGAGACCACGACCGATCGGCATGTTGCCGAGGTGGCGGCCGCGATTGCAGGGCGGGCTGTCGAGTTGGTGCCGGTCGCCGATACGGTTCTACCGGCGGGGCTGCGGCGGACATCGCAGTTCCTCACCCATCCGGTGTTTTCCGCCCACCGGAGCGAGACCGCGATGCTGCGCTACTTGCGTCGGCTCTCGGACTTCGACGTGGCGCTTGACCGGTCGATGATTCCGCTCGGCTCGTGCACGATGAAGCTGAACGCGACGGCCGAGATGGAGCCGATCAGCTGGCCCGAGTTCGGCGGACTGCACCCGTTCGCGCCAGCCGATCAGGCGGCCGGGTATCACGAGCTGATCAAGGGGCTCCAAGACGCGCTGGCCGACATGACCGGTTACGACACGGTCACCCTGCAGCCGAACGCAGGCTCGCAGGGCGAGCTGGCAGGCTTGCTCGCGATCAGGCACTACCACCTGTCGCGGGGCGAGGCTGACCGGACCGTCTGCCTGATTCCCGAGTCGGCGCACGGCACCAACGCCGCTTCCGCGGTTCTCGCCGGGATGCGGGTAGTGGTGGTCAAGTGCGGCTCGGACGGGGCGATCGACCTCGGCGACTTGAAGGCCAAGCTGGATTCCCGCGCGGGGGCGGTGGCCGCGATCATGCTGACGTATCCGTCGACCAACGGCGTCTTCGAGTCGACGGTCAGCACGGTGTGCGACCTTGTTCACGAGGCCGGCGGCCAAGTCTACGTGGACGGCGCGAACCTCAACGCGTTGCTGGGGTTGGCCCGGCCGGGCCAGTTCGGCGCCGATGTGTCGCACCTGAACTTGCACAAGACGTTCTGCATACCGCATGGCGGCGGCGGACCAGGGGTGGGCCCGGTCGCCGTTCGCGGGCACCTCGCGCCGTTCTTGCCTCGGCATCCGGTGCTGCCGGGGATCGCGGTGGCCGGGGTTACCGGTGAGGGCGACGAGGCGCGGGCTGAGTGGCGGACCGGACCGGTCGCGGCGGCGCCGTTCGGGTCGGCCGGGATCCTGCCGATCTCCTGGGCGTACCTGGCGATGATGGGGCCGGAAGGCCTGCTCGACGCGACCCGAGTGGCGATCTTGAACGCCAACTACATCGCCCGGCGGCTCGACCCGTACTTCCCGGTGCTCTACACCGGGCAGAACGGCCTCGTCGCCCACGAGTGCATTCTCGACCTGCGGCAGATCACGGCGCAGACCGACGTCACTGCCGAGGACGTGGCCAAGCGGCTGATCGACTACGGGTTCCACGCGCCGACCATGTCGTTCCCGGTTGCCGGGACGCTGATGGTCGAGCCGACCGAGAGCGAGAACCTGTTCGAGATCGACCGATTTTGTGACGCGATGATCGCGATCGCCGGGGAGATCGCCAAGGTCGGATCCGGTGAGTACGACACGGCCGACAACCCGCTCAAGAACGCCCCGCACACCGCGTCGATGCTGCTGGTCGACGACTGGGAGCACGGTTACTCCCGGGCGGAGGCGGCCTATCCGGGTGGCGGTGACCGCCGATCTAAGTACTGGCCGCCGGTACGCCGGATCGAAGCCGCCTACGGCGACCGAAACCTGGTCTGCGCCTGCCCGCCCCCCGAAGCCTTCGAGTGACCGCCGCCCTCTGGACGCGGAGCGCGATCTTGGGTGGTGCGGCCTTTCCAGGCGCCGCCTCTTCCTTGGTGATGGCGGCGGGCTGAACTCACCGTCATCGCCGCGTACATGGCGGCTATCAGCGGCAGAGTTGGGGCGCGGAGTGGGGAGAGGTTGCTGAGCCGCAGCATCGGGACGTAGGTCGCGGCCATGATCGCCCACGCGCCAAGGCCCGTCGCGGCAAGTGCGACCGGCTGCCAGGTTGGGGAGGCCCCGGCGGCTAGGAGGACTAGGCCGGCCGCTGCGGCGGCCGGTGGGAGCAGGTAGAGCCAGATCAGGCCGAGCACGGTGCCGGCCAGGGCTATGGGGGAGTACCTGAGCTGGGTGTAGGCGCTCCTGGCTACCATGTCCCAGACTTCGGAAAGCCCGTAGGCGCGGCGGCTGGTCACCTCGGTGGTGAAACCGAGCCAGCAGTCGTTCCCGGCCCGCTTGAGCAGACGGCCGAGCGCGACGTCGTCGATCCGGGCGCCGCTGATCCTGCTCACGCCGCCGGCGGCGGTCAAGGCGTCGCGGCGGACCAGCATGCAGCCTCCGGCTGCGGCCGCCACGGCGGACCGGCGGCTGCTAACCCGCCTGAACGGGTAAAGCTGGGCGAAGAAGTACACGAACGCGGGGATCAGCAGGCGCTCGGCGGGGGCCTCGCTGCGCAGCAGTGCCATCTGGGAGACCAGTGCCCGGTCGGCGGCGGAGGCCACGAGCCTGGTGAGAGCGCCCGGCGCGTAGCTGATGTCGGCGTCGGTGAACAGCAGGTGCTCTGGCTCGCCAGCGACCTGGACGCCCTGCGCCATCGCCCAGACCTTGCCGGCCCAGCCGTCCGGGGTCGGACTGCCGGATATGACCTTGAGCCTGCCGCTTTGATCGAGCCGCGCGGCCACGTCCGCCGTACCGTCAGTGCTTTCGTCGTCGACCAGCACGACGCTGAACTTCCCGGCGTAGTCCTGCGCCAGCATCGTCGGCAGCGTCAGCGGCAGCACCTGCGCCTCGTCCCGGGCGGGCACGATCGCAACAACATCCGGCCAGTCGGTGACCTGAGCGGTCGCCGGCGGCAGCCGGTGATCGGTGCGCCAGAAGCCGCCGTGGCCGGCCAGCAGGTAGATCCAGGCGAGCACAGCCGCGGCGCTGGCGGAGATGGCGATCAGCACCAGCCCAGCCTGGCACGATGGGGGCCATGCAGCTAATCGATGGCGCGGGCAGGTTCACCAAGCCGGTGCGTCCGTTTGACACGCACTGGGTTCAGCAGTTCAGGGTTCCCGATCTATCGGTCGGCACCTACTCGATACCGGTTGGCGGCACCGATGACCAGGATCCGCACACCGAGGACGAGATCTACGTAGTGACCAGCGGGCGCGCCACGTTCGAGTCGGGCGGCAGGCGGGTCGAGGTCACGGCCGGCTGAGTGATCTTCGTGGCTGCTGGCGAGGTGCACAGGTTCACCGACGTGACCGAGGACCTCGCGACACTGGTGCTGTTCGCGCCCGCGGAAGGGTCGCGGTCGGTGCCCAGGGTCGCGGCGTTCGTGGCCGACCACGTGGCCGTCTTCAACGCCGCCGTTGCCAGCGGGGACTTTTCGCCGCTGCTGGCCAGGCTCACCGATGACGCGGTGGTCCGGTTCGAGAACGTGCCCGGCGCTGGGGTGCTCGAATTCGCCGGACGCGACTCCTACACCGCCGCCTACCAGACTAATCCGCCCGACGACCAGATCGAGGTGACCGGCGAGCCGCGGGAAGAAGAGGGCGCCATCGTGATCGGCTTCGTGTGGCGGCGAGACAAGGCGCCCGGAGTGATGCGGCTGACGGTCAATGACGACGACTTGATCAGTCACATGCTTGTCTCGTTCGGGTAAGGGTCGGGTAAGCGGTTAGGAAGGCCGGATAGTCGCCGGCACTGATTAGAGTTGCTGCGTGGCAGATCCGGCTTCGTACCGGCCGGCGGCAGGTTCCATTCCCGAGTCGCCCGGCGTCTACCGTTTTCGTGACGCCCGGGGGCGGGTGGTCTACGTCGGCAAGGCCAAGAGCCTGCGCTCGAGGCTGAACTCCTACTTCGCGGACTTCGCCAGCTTGCATCCGCGTACCCAGATGATGCTGACTGACGCGGCCAGCGTCGAGTGGACGGTCGTTGGCACCGAAGTCGAAGCGTTGCAGCTTGAGTACTCCTGGATCAAGGAGTTCGACCCGCGCTGGAACATCAGGTACCGGGACGACAAGAGCTACCCGTACCTCGCGGTAACGCTGAACGAGGAGTACCCCCGGGTCACGGTGATGCGCGGCGCCAAGCGGCGCGGCGTGCGGTACTTCGGGCCGTACTCGCACGCCTGGGCGATCAGGGATACCGTCGACACCTTGCTCCGGGTGTTTCCCGTGCGCACCTGTTCCGGTGGGGTGTTCAAGCGAGCCGGGCAGATCGGCCGGCCGTGCTTGCTCGGATACATCGACAAGTGTTCGGCACCGTGCGTGGGACGGATCAGCGCGGATGAGCACATGCGGCTGGCCGAGGAGTTCTGCGACTTCATGGCCGGGCAGACGGGCAAGTTCACCCGGCGGCTCGAGGTTCAGATGCTCCAGGCGGCCGCCGGCGAGGAGTTCGAGCTTGCCGCGAGGCTGCGCGACGACCTGCAGGCCCTGCAGCGGGCATTGGAGAAGCAGGCGGTGGTGCTGCCCGACGGAACCGACTGCGACGTGATCGGGCTGGTGGAAGATCAGCTTGAGGCGGCAGTCCAGGTCTTCTACGTCCGCGGCGGCCGGGTCCGCGGCCAGCGCGGCTGGGTCGTCGACAAGGTCGAGGACGTCAGCACGGGCGAGCTCGTCGAGCACTTCCTCGGCCAGGTATATCGAGACGATCCCGTCTCGCAACAACGGCTGGCGGGGGAGGTCGAGAGCGGCGAGGCGGACGTTGACGCAGGCGAGGAAGCTGCGACCGAAACCGACCGGAACGTCGTTCCGCGCGAGGTGCTCGTGCCCGAACTGCCGCCCGACGCCGAATCTGTGCAGGACTGGCTGTCGGCCCGCCGCGGCGGCCGGGTGACGCTGCGGGTGCCGCAGCGCGGCGACAAGCGCGCCTTGCTGGACACCGTGACGAGGAACGCGACCGAGTCGCTGGCGCTGCACAAGACCAGGCGGGCTAGTGACCTGACCACCCGTAGCCAGGCGATGAACGAGATCCAGGAGGCGCTGGGCCTAGAGGAGGCGCCGCTTCGGATCGAGTGTTATGACGTATCGAACTTGCAGGGCACCCACGTAGTCGCGTCGATGGTGGTGTTCGAGGACGGGCTGGCCCGCAAGTCGGAGTACCGCAAGTTCTCGATCAAGGGCGCTGGCCCCAATGGTGCGGCTCCGGACGACCTGACCTCGATCCACGAGGTCATCACCCGCAGGTTCAAGCGCTACCTGGCTGAACGGGACGCGCCGGTCGCCAGGGATCAGGACGGGACCGAAGACGGGGACGGCAGCAAGCGCAAGTTCGCCTACCCGCCCAGCCTGATCGTGATCGACGGCGGCGGTGGCCAGGTCGACGCGGCGGTGCGGGCCCTTACTGACCTCGGCATCACCGACGTCGCCGTGTGCGGGCTCGCCAAGCGCCTAGAGGAGGTGTGGCTACCCGGCGAGGACAGCCCGGTCATCCTGCCGCGCACCAGCGAGGGACTTTACCTGCTGCAGCGCGTTCGGGACGAGGCGCACAGGTTCGCGATCACCTACCATCGCGCCAAACGAGGTGCCGCGCAAACAGTCAGCGCACTCGACAACCTGCCCGGTCTCGGGCCGGCCCGGCGCAAGGCCCTGCTCAAGCACTTCGGCTCGGTCCGCAAGCTACGGGCGGCGTCGGCCGAACAGATCGCTGAGGTTGGCGGCTTCGGGCCCCGGCTTGCTGAGGCGGTGGCCGCGGCCTTGCGGCATGATGATGGCAATGGGGGGCGGTAACTCAATGGATCACTACGGCGGCGCGCCCGAGATCGTGATCATCACGGGTATGTCAGGTGCGGGCCGGTCGACGGCCGCCAAGTCGCTTGAGGATCTCGACTGGTTCGTTGCCGATAATCTGCCGCCTGCCATGCTCGTCACCATGCTTGACCTGGCTAGGCGGGCCAGGATCGAGGTGCCGAGAGTGGCCGCGGTCGTGGACGTGCGCAGCCGGGCGTTCTCCACCGACCTCAAGTCAGCGCTAGCCGAGCTCGAGTCCATCGGCGCGCATCCCTACGTCATCTTCCTCGAAGCGAGCGACGAGACGCTAGTGCGGCGGTTCGAGAACGTCAGGCGCCCGCATCCGCTGCAGGAGAACGGGCGGGTGATCGACGGGATCAGCGCGGAACGGGAGCAGTTGCAGGCCATCCGCGCCGAGGCCAACCTGGTCGTGGACACCACGGCGCTGAATATTCACGAACTGCGCGCGAGAATGCGCGACGTCTTCGGCGACGAGCAGGACACCGCGGTCAGGGTCACCATTGTCTCGTTCGGCTTCAAGTACGGCCTGCCGGTCGATGCCGACATGGTGGTGGACTGCAGGTTTCTGCCCAACCCGCACTGGGTTCCCGAGCTAGCCCCGCTGACCGGCCAGGACCCGGCGGTCAGGGAGTACGTGCTCGGCCAGCGCGGTACGGCCGACTTCCTGCGCGCCTATCTGGAGGCGCTCGAAATCACGCTGTCCGGATATGAGCGAAGCGGCAAGCATTTCGTCACGCTGGCGGTCGGCTGCACCGGCGGCAAGCACCGCAGTGTGGCGATGTCGGAGGAGATCGCGGCGAGACTAGCGGCGACCTGGGCGGGGGTCCAGGTCACCCATCGCGATCTCGGGCGTGAGTAACCCGACCGGGCCACACCCGGACGCGGGCGACCCGCCCCTGAAAGGCAGGCCAGCACGCAGGCGAGTAGTGGCCCTCGGCGGCGGGCACGGCCTGTACGGGTCCCTGTCCGGGCTGCGCCGGGTGACCCGCGACCTGACCGCGATCGTCACCGTGGCCGATGACGGCGGCTCGAGCGGGCGCCTACGGCGTGAGTACGGCGTGTTGCCTCCCGGCGACCTGCGGATGGCGCTCGCCGCGCTGTGCGGTGACGACTCGTGGGGAACCACCTGGAGCAAGGTCGTCCAGCATAGGTTCACTGGCAACGGAGAACTGGGCGGTCACGCCGTCGGGAACCTGCTGATCGTCGCGCTGTGGGAGTTGCTCGGTGACCCCGTCCAGGGGCTCGACTGGGTTGGCAGGCTGCTCGGCGCGCACGGTCGGGTGCTGCCGATGGCGTCCGTGCCCCTGGAACTTGAAGCCGAAGTTGAGGGGGTTGACCCGAAGTTTCCGCACCGGGTCAGCACCGTTCGGGGCCAGGTGGCCTGCGCGAAGACGACCGGGCGGGTACGGTCGATGTCGTTGGTCCCCGCCGACCCGCCTGCATGCGCCGAGGCAGTGGAGGCGGTAGCGCAGGCAGATTGGGTGGTGCTCGGGCCCGGGTCGTGGTTCACCAGCGTGCTCCCGCACCTGCTGGTGCCCGAACTGGCCAGCGCCCTGATCGCCACCCCGGCGCGAAGGCTGGTCACGCTGAACCTGGCGCCCCAGCCAGGGGAGACCGAAGGGTTCTCCCCGCACGCACATCTGGAGGTGCTCGCTAGCCATGCCCCGGATCTCGCATTTGACGTCGTGCTAGCCGACCGCGCCACAGTGAAAAGCACGGCAGCGACGCGCGAGCTTGAAGATGCGGCGGCCAAGCTCGGCGGACGGCTCGTGCTCGCCGAACTCGCCATGGCTGGCCGCCCGGACCGGCATGATCCACGACGGCTGGCTGGCGCGTTCGCCCAGGTTTTTGATGCACAGCTATTGGGGGAGTGAGAGTGGTGGCCCTGACCAGTTTGGTGAAGGACGAACTCAGCCGGATCAGCGTGCTCAAGCCGTGCTGCAGGAAGGCCGAGGTGTCCACGCTCTTGCGGTTCGCCGGCGGGCTGCACCTGAACAACGGTCACATCATGGTCGAGGCCGAGCTTGATACCGGAGCGGCCGCGCGCCGGCTCCGTAAGGACATCAGCGAGGTCTTCGGGCACAGCTCCGAGCTGATCGTGCTCGCGCCTAGCGGACTGCGCAAGGGCAACCGATACGTGGTGCGCGTGGTCAAGGACGGCGACAGCCTGGCCAGGCAGACCGGGCTGGTGGACGGGCATGGCCGGCCGGTACGCGGGCTGCCAAGGCAGGTTGTGGCCGGCAGCACGTGCGACTGCGAGGCGGCCTGGCGTGGCGCGTTCCTCGCCCATGGCTCCCTCACCGAGCCTGGCCGGTCCATGTCGCTCGAGCTGACCTGCCCAGGACCCGAGGCCGCGCTCGCGATGGTGGGCGCCGCCCGGCGGCTGAAGATTGGCGCGAAAGCACGCGACGTGCGCGGTGTCGACCGAGTGGTGATTCGAGACGGCGACGCGATCAGCGCGATCTTGACCAGGCTGGGCGCCCACGACAGCGTGCTCGTCTGGGAGGAGCGTCGGATCCGCCGCGCCGTCCGCGGCACCGCCAACCGGCTCGCGAACTTCGACGACGCGAACCTGCGCCGCAGCGCCCGCGCCGCGGTGGCGGCTGGGGCCAGGGTCGAGCGAGCGCTGGAGATACTCGGCGTGGACGCGCCTGAGCACCTGATCGTCGCCGGGCAGTTGCGCATCAAGCACCGTCAGGCCAGCTTGGAAGAACTCGGTCAGCTTGCCGAACCCCCGCTGACGAAGGACGCGATCGCGGGCCGGATCAGGCGGCTGCTCGCGCTGGCCGACAAGCGGGCAACTGAGCTTGGCATCCCGAGCACCGAAGCGCACCTGACTCCTGACATGCTTGTGCCTTGACCAGCAAGGCCAACAGCTAGGCAACGAGGCCAACGGCTAGGCCAGTGAGCCCCTCGATGCGAACGGGAGAGACCCGCGTGACTGTCCGGGTAGGAATTAACGGATTCGGCCGGATCGGCAGAAACTTCTGGCGTGCCGTGCACGCGATGCCGGCATCCGGAATCGAGATCGTTGCCGCGAACGACCTTGGCGACATCGGCACGTTCGCCCACCTGCTGAAGTTCGACACCTTGCTCGGCACCCTCGACGTCGATGTGTCGGCGACCGACGGCACCATCGCGGCCGGTGACTCGAAGATCACCTTCGTCGCTGAGCGCGACCCGGCGAACCTGCCGTGGGCGGACCTGGGGGTCGACGTGGTGATCGAATCGACCGGTCGGTTCACCGATCGCGACGGCGCCAGCAAGCATCTCCAGGCCGGCGCGAAGAAAGTGATCATCTCGGCCCCGGCGAAGGGCGAGGACATCACGATCGTGATGGGCGTCAACGACGACAAGTACGACCCGGCTACGCACGACATCATCTCCAACGCGTCCTGCACGACGAACTGCGTCGCCCCCATGGCCAAGGTGCTGCTCGACAGCTTCGGGATCGTCCGGGGCCTGATGACCACGATCCACGCGTACACCAACGACCAGGTAATACTGGACTTCGCGCACAAGGATCTGCGCCGGGCCCGGGCCGCGGCCCAGAACATCATCCCGACCAGTACCGGCGCGGCCAAGGCGACCTCGCTCGTGCTGCCCGAACTCCGCGGCAAGATGGACGGCATGTCCATGCGGGTGCCCGTGATGGACGGGTCGGTGACCGACTTGGTGTGCCAACTTGAGCGCGAGACCACGGTCGAGGAGGTCAACGCCGCCTACCTGGCCGCGGCGATCGACGGCTCGCTGCAGCCCTACCTGCACTACACCAAGGACGAGATCGTTTCGTCCGACATCGTCGGCACGCCGTACTCGTGCACGTTCGACTCCCTGCTCACGATGGTGAACAAGGACCAGGTCAAGGTCATCGGCTGGTACGACAACGAGTGGGGCTACTCCAACCGGCTCGCCGACGTGGCCGCCATGGTTGCCGCCCAGCTTCCGGAGCAGGGCTGATGCGGTCAGTCGCCGACCTGGATGTCAGCGGCCAGACCGTACTGCTCCGAGCCGACCTGAACGTACCGCTGGCGGGTGCCGCGGACGAGGTTGAGATCACCGACGACGGCAGGATCAAGGCGAGTCTGCCGACGATCGGCGAGTTGACCAGCCGCGGTGCCCGGGTCCTGATCTGCGCACACCTCGGCCGGCCGAAGGGGGACGATTTCGGCGTGCGCGCGGCGAACGGCCCGTCGCTTCGACCTGTGGCCGATAGGCTCGCCGAGCTTACCGGCCAGCCCGTCACCTTGGCCGCCGACGTGGCCGGGCCCGCCGCGGCCCGGACCGCGGCCAGCCTTGAGCCCGGCGACATCGCTCTGCTGGAGAACGTCAGGTTCGAGCCAGCCGAGACTGCCAAGGACGACGCCCAGCGGGCCGAATTCGCCGCCCGGCTGGCGGCCCTGGCCAGCCGGTATGTGGGTGACGGGTTCGGCGCGCTGCATCGCAAGCACGCCAGCGTGTTTGACGCCCCCGCGCTGCTGCCGCACGCGGCCGGCGAGCTTGTGCGGAAGGAAATCGAGGTGCTGCGCAGCCTCACCGAGCACCCGAAGCGACCGTACGTCGTGGTGCTCGGCGGCGCCAAGCCATCCGACAAGCTCGCGGTTATCGCGAACCTGCTCGACAAGGCCGACCGGCTGATCGTCGGCGGCGGCATGTCCTACACGTTCCTGGCCGCCCGCGGCTTCGAGGTCGGCCAGTCGCTGCTCGAGCGCGATCAGATCGACAACGTCAGGAACCTCATCGCGCAGGCGGCCACTCGCGGCGTCGAGATCGTATTGCCGGTCGACCTAGTGGGTGCGACCAGCTTTTCCGCCGACGCTGCCCACGACGTCTACCCCGTCGAAGCCTTCCCCGCCGACCGGGAGAGCCTGGACATGGGACCGCGCACCAGGGAACTGTTCGCCAGCAAGCTGGCTGACGCGCAAACGGTGTTCTGGAATGGCCCGGTCGGGGTGTTCGAGTTCCCCGCGTTCGCGGCAGGCACCCGCGCGGTGGCTCAGGCGATCAGCCAGGTGCGCGGACTGACTGTCGTCGGCGGAGGTGACTCCGCTGCGGCCGTTCGGCAACTGGATTTTCCTGACAGTGCCTTCAGCCACATTTCTACTGGTGGCGGCGCCAGCCTGGAGTATCTCGAAGGCAAGACGCTGCCGGGCCTGGCCGCCCTGGAAGCAGGATGAGTGGTCGTGGCGGAGCTGCGCAGATGAACAGAGCCCGGGTCCCGCTGGTGGCGGGCAACTGGAAGATGCACAACAACCATCTGGAAGCGCTGGCGCTGACCCAGCAACTCGCGTTCCGGCTGACGAACAAGGACTTCGACGCGGCCGACATCGCGGTGCTGCCGCCCTTCACAGGGCTGCGCAGCGTGCAAACCTTGGTGCAAGGCGACAAGCTCAGGCTGAAATATGGCGCGCAGGACGTGTCGCCCCATGAGGACGGTGCCTACACCGGCGATGTCAGCGGCCGGATGCTGGCTAAGCTCGGCTGCACGTTCGTGCTTGCCGGTCACTCGGAACGGCGGCAATACCACCACGAGGACGACGCGCTGGTCAACGCCAAGGTCAAGGCGACGATCAAGCACGAGATGACGCCGCTGCTGTGCGTAGGCGAGTCGCTTGAGATCCGCCGCGATGGCGAGCACATCTCCCACTGCACCAGCCAGATCGAGGCTGGTCTCGGCGGGCTGTCCGGCCAGCAGGTGGGGGCGCTGGTGATCGCCTATGAGCCGATCTGGGCGATTGGGACCGGTGAGGTGGCCAGTCCGCAGGACGCGGAGGAGGTCTGCTCAGCAATCAGGGATGGGATTTCCGGCCTCCATGGTCCCGAAGTCGCCGCGGCAGTGCGTATCCTGTATGGGGGATCAGTGAAACCCGACAACATGCCTGCCATCATGGCGCAGCCAGACATTGACGGTGCGCTCGTCGGCGGCGCTAGTCTCGATTACGACGGATTCGTGAGGATCTGCCGGTATCGTGAGGCGTACGCCTGATCGGCGCGACCCGGAGGGACGACGACAGCATTGGTTATCGCATTTTCTATCGTCCTGATAATCACGAGCCTGCTGATGATCGTGCTCGTGCTGCTGCACAAGGGCAAGGGCGGGGGCCTGTCCGACCTGTTCGGCGGAGGCATGTCGTCCTCGCTGGGATCATCGTCCGTTGTCGAGCGAAACCTTGACCGGATTACGATTTTCACAGGTGTCCTGTGGTTTGTATGTATTGTCGTACTAGGTCTGCTGCTTAATCGATAGCGGATGTTGGGGGGACCACGGCGGCAGCGTCGGTCAGCGGCAACCGGGCGTGGAACTGAGCTAGAAAGAGGCTTGTAGTGAGCAGTGGTAACGCCATTCGCGGCAGCCGGGTCGGCGCCGGCCCGATGGGCGAAGCAGAGCGCGGAGAAGCGGCACCCAGGGTTCGGGTGTCATTCTTCTGCTGCAACGGGCACGAGACCGTGCCAAGCTTTGCCAACGACGCCCAGATTCCGGACACCTGGGATTGCCCGCGCTGCGGTGTTCCGGCTGGACGCGACGCGGGGGCCCCGCCATCCCCGCCGCACGCAGAGCCGTACAAGACGCACCTCGCCTACGTGAAGGAACGCCGCTCGGCCGGTGACGGCGCGGCGATCCTAGCCGAGGCGCTGGACAGGCTGCGTCAAGGCAGCCGGGCGTTCTAGGCAGGTTCGTTTAGCCGGGCAGGTCGGCCGGGTTCCGGCGTATGTACCTGCTCAGCAGGAATCCGTCGTCCTCGATCAGCATCGCGAGTGCGAGCCGGGTCACCGGTGCCGGTCCGGGTTCGGCGATCATTCGCCGCCCCTGTCCGCCCGCGATCAGCGGGCTGATGGTCACGCACAGTTCGTCGAGCAGTTCCGCCGCGACTAGCTGGCCGAGCAGCGTCGGCCCGCCTTCGACGAGAATCTTGCGGTGGCCAAGCTCGGCCAGCGTGTCGATGGCGGCCTTGGCGGTTACCCCCTCGTCACCAGCGATGATCACATCGGCGGTCTTCGACGCGGCGGCGACCCGGTCGGCTGGTGCCCGGCTCGTGGTCAGCACGATGGTCTTGGGCAGCGACTCGTCGCCGCGCACGAGCTGACTGCGCAGGTCAAGGCTGAGTTCTCGGGTGACTACGGCAATCGGCGGCGTGGCCGGGCGCCCTTGCCGCAACTGCGGCCAGGTGCTGCCTGGCTTCGCGAGCCCGTACCGTTCGGCGCGCGCTGTGCCCGCCCCGACGAGGATCACGTCGGCGAGGCTCCGCAGCACGTGGAACAGCAGCCGGTCGGCGGCGCCCGACAGCCCGCCTGAGCGGCCGTCAACGGCGATCGCGCCGTCCAGGCTCGCGACCATGTTCGCGCGTACCCAGAGCCTGTCTGGGGCGGCGTAGCATGCGGCCAGGTCCGAGATCAGCGCGGCGGTGCCAGGACTTCCGACGGCGACGGGCTCGGTCAGCGCGCCGGTGAGACCAATCTGCGGTTGTTCACCATTTTTTATGGGGAAAATCTGGCGCACGCTGGTGTCCTTCTCCGAGGAAGCTGCGGTTGTTCGCATGCTACGGCGGATGGTCGGCTGGGTCGGTCCGCGCCCCCGTTGTCCGGAGCTTCCTAGGCCAGCTCGCCGCCGGAACCCCTGAGGTAGTAATTACGTCTGAATGACGTGCATAATGCCTTGGACAGTCCGAGTGGGTCATGGTAGATCGCATGGGCTCGGGCTGCGGTCTTGGGGCGCACGCAATGACAATGTGGTCAAGTCGTGGCATAGTCGGAGTTATCGCCTGCGTGTTGGGCGGGGCGCTGACGCTGACGGCCTGCACTCCTGCAGGTCCGGTTTCCGGGCACCACCGGCACGGCCAGGGCGCTGGCCAACAGCCTGGCCAGTCCGAGGCGACCGGCTGTCTTGGCGCCATTCACGGCGTGATGTACGGGCCTGGCCGACTGCTGCCGACGTGGCTGCCAGCTGGGTTCCGCCGCTCGGCCGCGACCCAGGCCGGGTTCGCGATGCCGACGGAGAACTACACGCTGGCCGGCGGACAGCCTAACTCGCCGCGCATTGAGGTTGGCTTCGCCAACGACCCACGCCCGTTCGCCCGGTTCTCCGGGGGGCAGGCCGTCCGTGAGTACCCGACCATTCAAGGTCACCGGGGACGGCTCGAAACTGGTCCGCCTTCGGCCAGCCTGATCAGCGTCTACTGGAAACCAGATAGCGTGCACCTGCTCAAGGTCACCGGCTACAAGGTATCTGCGGCTGTCGTCGTGACGGTCGCGAAGAACCTTTGGTTCGACCCGCCAGGCCTGGTGCCACTGCCGATGAACGCCGGCCACATCGTCAGCGAGCGCGTCGCCGTCGGCATGGCACTGCGGGTCAGCGACTTCGTCACCGGGCGGCCGACCGCCAAGCTAACGTCCTGGGCCGAGGTCGCCGCGTTGCTGGAGGCCGGTCATGCGGCCGCCATCCTGGCCAGCGTGCCGGGTGCGTTCGCGTCGGAGCGCTGGCAACCGGTCTGGACGGTACTCGTCACCGACATCGCGACCGGTGCCACGGCCGTGGTCCTGATCAACGCGACGACCGGCCAGCCTGTGGTCACGGCACCTGCCGGCGGTCATCCGGCCTGGTTCTCCGCACTGACCGACCGCAGTCGTACGCTGGCGCGCCGATGCCAGGGCGGCTCCCTGGTCAGGCTTCCGTTCGGCGTCCTCACCAGGAACGAGGAAGCGTTCGTGGTGCAGGCCACCCAGCCGGCTTTCAGCCACGCGTCGGCGACCGTGCGGCTCAAGCTCACGACCGTTCCGGCCATGAACAGAGCCGATTCTGGCATCTACGGCGGCTGCGTGCAGCAGAGTTGCTCGATCAACGAACTCGTGTGGGTGATCATCACCACGGTCCACGCGAATCCTGGTTCGACCGTCACCTGCCTTCCAGGCTGGGCTAGTTACCCGCCGGGCTACCGGCCCAGCCACGTCAAGAGGTACTTCTCGGTCTCGGTTCCCGGCAACGACGGCATCTACTGCCGGAGCCTGCCAGTCCCGATCGCCCAGCTCAGAGACCTGTCCCCGCCGTTAGGCCCCGGCTAGGCCGCGCAGGCCGTGGCGGGCCTTCGATCAGGCGGTCGGGTCGAATAGGAACTCGCGGACCTCTTGGGTGCCTGCCGACAAGAGTTTCTTACGTTCTATAACTGTAGTCTCACTGATTTAGTCGGACACCATACGCGGGAGGTGCCGCTATGGGCCACGATTCCTGATAGCTTCGATCCACCGACGCTCGGCATAGCCTTCAATAATCTGGCATCCTATTCAGGAAGCAGTTTCCAGGACCATGGAGCTTTGAATGGGCGCTAAAAGTTATCTCCAGTTAACGATCGTCGCCGCGAGTGTCGGTATCACGCTCGGGGCCGCGACGGCCGCGTTAGCCGCAACAACTCATCGGTCACTTAGCGACTCTCCTAGAAAGTTGATCCGGGTGGCCGTCCCCAGTCAGGTCGCGGGAGCTACCTTGAACCCAAGGACCGGCAAGCTGACTCTGACAGGCGGCGCCAGCCATCACGCTCCGGCCGACGCAGCGGCACCGGAGAGCCAGTGCTACGTCAAGACCGAGAAGAACAGGAAGTTCAAGGGCTACACCCCCTGGCACAACTCAGCGCAGGGCACTTCTCACATCTTCGACTGGCTCAACCAACTCTACAGCATATCGGATGCCCGCTATCTGAGCGGGCATTTCACTTATCAGGTCCAGTTCTGCTCCGTCGGTGGCGGAAATACCCACAACGGCTGGCATGAGTATTTCATAGGTAACGCTCTTTACGTGTACCAGAAGGCTGATTCAAAGATCAAGTGGACCTGGGGAACAGGGGCATCCAAAAACGGTCACATCGCTACGAGCCTGAACTTCAGCGTCGCTAAGGGGCCGGTCAACATCGGCGCCTCTACGACAGTCACGACGGGCGTGGGCAACTATGAAGGCGACTTCGGGGAGGATGGGAACTTCTACCGCTACCCGACCAACCTAAAGAGGTACAACCTCAACCGGGTCAACACCTACTTCCTCTCGCCGTCCAGTTGGCCATGGGACGGGACAGCGCATTTCGAGGGCAACACCGGTCAAGTGGTCTACGAGTGGTCGATGAACTACATTCGCAAGCACCCGCCATGGTTCGGTGACGTGGCCGACATGAAGGGTTTTTGCGCTGCGGTCAATGGCTGCTCGAAGCGATTCTGAAACATGATCCCAACTAAGGCACGCGTGGCGACCGCGCTGGCAGCGCTGCTCGCAGCCGGGCTGGTTGGCTGCTCAGGCCACGCTCCGCAGAGCGGGCCTGGGCTGCCCATCCCGGCCCGCACTAAGGACCGGCTGCCGGAAGGTGTGTTCTATGTTCTAGCAGGCTGGCCGAACCCGTACTCCGCCAACGTCTGGGAGGTTACGGCGTCGGGTCGTGAGATTCAGCTCACGCACAACCGGGTCGGCTACGGGATTTCCGACTTTGCGGCTTCGCGCGCCGGAATCGTGATGTCGGACGCTAGCAACGGCGTCGACGAACTTGCCAGGCTCACGAGCCATGGACCGCAATGGCTGCCCGCAGGCCGGGCTCATCAGCCAGAGATCGGCGGAGAAGGTCCAGCAATCACCGACGGCGGTGCAATCTCCTACGTAGTCCCGCCCGCCAACTACGGGCCAGCACACAATGACTTCGCGGTCTGGGCAACGGGCTCGTTCACATCCCGGGGACGCATCGTCTACAAGCAAGCTGACACGTTGGGCGGTGAGGGGTTCGGACCAGGGGGCCAGATCGCGGTCATGGACCGGCCGTCATTTCCGCCCATCCACGGAAGGCCCGCCCACGTGCTGATCATCTCGCCTAGCGGCAAGGTCAGAACCGTGGATACACCGTTCGCTGAGATCGACGGGGTTGTCTGGCAGCCTAACGCCGTCGCTCTGGCCGTCAGTGCGGTCAGTGGCACGACTCAGCTCATCTTCTCCGATGGCCAGCGCCAACTGCTGCCGGAAGGATGGCAGCCGCTGACCTGGAACCCAGCCGGCGACGAACTGCTAGCTCAACGCGACAACATGCTTGGGCTGTGGTACTCGCGCACACCGCGCCACATCACGCCCATAGGCGTGACGAACCGGAACTTTACTGTGCTCAACATCGAGTGGCTGCGAAGGCGTGCCCCGCTGTGATCACGCAACCTTGCGACAGCATTGACGGCTGTGGGCGCCGGAAGGTCTACGGGAGCGCTAGGCCGCGCAGCACCACGATCGCACGGGACGTCACCTCGACCTCGTAACCGCCGGTCGCGCCGCCGACGACAGAACTTCCCGCTGCCGCGCTTCCGACGACGACTCGGCCACCGCCAGTCCCGGCACCCGCTGCGACGGCCGCGCCCACGCTCGCGCCGATCCCGCCGTTGCCGGGCGCGAGCGCGAACGCCGACGGCGCGCCGGTGTTGACGACCACGTGCCAGGACACGCCGGGCGAGCCGATGTCCGACGGGATACGGAACGTGACCGTATCGGAATGCGCATTCAGCAGCAGGACGAAGTCGGCGTCAGTGATCCGCTCCCCGCGCGGGCCAGGCTCGGTGATCGCGTCACCGTTGACGCAGACGGCCAGCGACCGGGTATAGCCAGCGTTCCAGTCATCGCCGGTCATCTCCGTCCCGGCCGGAGTCAGCCAGACGATGTCACGCTGACCATCGATTGACCCGCCGGCCCGTCCGCTGAAGAACCGCCGCCGCCGGAACACCGGGTGCGCCTTGCGCAGCGCCGACAGTGCCGAGACGAACTCGATGAGGTCAGCATGCTTCGCCGCGTCCTCCCAGTCGACCCACGAGATCTCGTTGTCCTGGCAGTAGCTGTTGTTGTTGCCCCGCTGAGTACGGCCAAGCTCGTCACCGGCGAGCAGCATCGGAATGCCCTGGCTGAAGAACAACGTGACGAGGAAGTTCCGCACCTGCCGTTCGCGCAGCGTGAAGATCTGCCGGTCGTCGGTTGGGCCCTCGGTACCGCAGTTCCATGACCGGTTGTCGTCGGAGCCGTCCCGGTTGTCTTCGCCGTTGGCATCGTTGTGCTTGCTGTTGTAGCTCACCAGGTCGGCCAGTGAGAACCCGTCGTGGCAGGTCACGAAGTTGACCGAGGCGACCGGCCGACGGGCGCTCGTCTCGTACAGGTCGCTTGACCCGGTGAGCCGCGAAGCTAGTTCTGGCAATCTCCCAGGCTCGCCGCGCCAGTAGTCGCGCACGGTGTCGCGGTACTTCCCGTTCCACTCTGTCCACAGCGGAGGGAACTTGCCGACCTGGTAACCACCCTCGCCGACGTCCCAGGGCTCGGCGATGAGCTTGACCTGAGAAACCAGCGGGTCCTGCTGTACCAGGTCGAAAAAAACGGAGAGCCGGTCGACGTCGTGCAGTTCTCGCGCTAGAGCGGACGCGAGATCGAACCTGAACCCGTCCACATGCATCTCGTCGATCCAGTACCGCAGCGAATCCATGATCAACTGCAGCGCGTGCGGGTGGCGCACGTTGAGGCTGTTGCCGCAGCCGGTGTAGTCCAGATAGACCGACGGATCAGCGTCGGCCAGGCGGTAGTACGCCGCGTTGTCGATGCCTCGGAACGACAGCGTCGGCCCGAGCGCGCCAGATTCCGCAGTGTGGTTGTAGACCACGTCGAGTATCACCTCGATGCCGGCCTGATGCAGCGTCTTGACCATCGATTTGAACTCGGCGACTTGGCCGTGCGGCGCGGACGCCGACGCGTACCCCTTATGCGGCGCGAAGAACGCGATCGTGTTGTAGCCCCAGTAGTTGGTAAGCCCGCGCTCCACCAGGAATGGCTCAGGCACCGCCTGGTGCACCGGCATCAACTCGATGGCGGTCACGCCCAGTCGCTGCAGGTGCTCGATGATGGCGGGAGACGCCAGCCCCGCGTAGCTGCCGCGCAAGTCCTCTGGCACCCCTGGATGGCGCAGCGTCAGGCCGCGCACATGCGATTCGTAGATCAGGGTTTCCTGATATGGCGTACGTAGCTGCTGATCCCCAGCCCAGTCGAAATACGGGTTGATCACTACGTTTCTTGGCATGAACGGAGCGCTGTCGTCGGTGTTCAGCGCAGCCCGGTCATTGCTGCCTAGCACGTAGGAGTACACCGCCGGGCCGAATCTGACCTGGCCGTCGACGGCCTTGCCGTAGGGGTCGAGCAGAAGCTTCGACGGGTTGCAGCGATGCCCGCGGCGCGGGTCATACGGGCCGTGGACCCGGAATCCGTACCGCTGGCCCGGGCCGACATCAGGCAGGTAGCAGTGCCAGACGAACCCGTCGACCTCGGACAGGCCGATCCGCCGCTCATTCCCGTCGTCGTCGAACAAGCACAATTCGACGTGCTCAGCGACCTCTGAGAAGATCGCGAAATTGGTGCCTGAACCGTCCCAGATCGCCCCGAGCGGGTAGGCGTTACCTGGCCAGACGCGCATTCAGCTGACCTTACCTGGTGCCAGCCGGCCTGATTCTGGGCAGGAGCCGGGCAAGTTCAAGTCCCCTGGGCAGCATGCCGAAGGACACGCCAGGACCGCCAAAGCCACCGAAGTCATCCAATCTCGACGCGCAGAACGCGTCGCTCACCGCCGCTGGCGCGTGCCTGAGCAGCAACGCGGCCTCCGTCACGACCGTCAGCAGCCCGGCTAGCCTGCGCGCCTGGAACTGGGCGGCGGCCTGATCGCCCGCGGCGACCTCGCCGATGTCCGTCCACAGCCGCTCGACTGCCCGGTCAAGCCGCCGGTCAGCGCCGAGAGAGAGGCTGAGCTCCGTCCGCAGCGCGTCCAGGCTGTCCGGCGTTCGATCGATCGCGCGCAGCAGATCGAGCGCTGTTACGTTACCCGAGCCCTCCCAGATGGAGTTCAGCGGCGCGTCGCGGTACAGCCTCGGCATCACCGACTCCTCGATGAAGCCGTTGCCGCCGAGGCATTCTAGCGCTTCGCCGATGACCGCCGGGGTTCGCTTGCAGATCCAGTGCTTGGCGGCAGGCAGCATCAGGCGCAGGAACGCGGCTTGGACCGCATCGCCCCTCGCCGCCAGGTCAGCGGCGCTGGCAAGCCGGATCGCCAGAGTGGTGGCGGCCTCAGACTCAAGCGCGAGGTCGGCGAGCACCGCGGTCATCGCCGGCTGGTCGGCGAGCAGCGCGCCGAATGCTTTCCGATGCGAGGCGTGATGGGCCGCCTCGACGCAGGCCTGCCTCATGCAGGCAGCGCTGCCGAGAATGCAGTCGAGTCGGGTCGAGCTCGACCATCTCGATGATCGTCGGCACGCCTCGGCCCGGCTCGCCGACCGGCCAGGCGACCGCGTCGTCGTATTCAACCTCGGCTGAGGCGTTCGAGCGATTGCCGAGCTTGTCCTTGAGGCGCTGCAGCCGCATCGAGTTCCTTGACCCGTCGGGAAGCACCCGAGGGAGCAGAAAGCAGCTGAGGCCTTGTTGGCTTCGCGCGCCTCCGGCACGACCGCTGGTCTGGGCGAGGATCAAGAACACGTCACACATAGGCGCGGAGCAGAACCACTTGTGGCCGGTGATGACGTAGCTGCCATCGCCGGCCGGCTCGGCCTTGGTGCTATTGGCGCGTACATCAGAGCCACCCTGCTTCTCGGTCATCGCCATGCCGGCGAGCAGGCCCTTTTTGCCGAGCCGCAGACCTGGCTGATACGTCAGGCTGGTCAGCAGCGGCTCGTAGGTGGCGGCAAGCTCCGGGGCGTGCCTGAGTGCCGGCACGACCGAGTAGGTCATCGAAATCGGGCAGCCGTGGCCGGCCTCGGCCTGCGTCCACACGAAGAACTTCGCGGCGCGACCAATGTGCGCGCCTGCCCGCGGGCTGGCCCATGGCGTGGCGTGCAGGCCGTGGCTGACCGCCGTTTCCATGAGCTGGTGCCAGGCGGGATGGAACTCCACCTCGTCGATCCTGTGTCCGTACCGGTCGTGGGTACGCAGTACCGGCGGGTGGACGTTAGCAAGCCGGGCCAGTTCGGCGGTCTGCGCGGACCCTGCTAGCAGCCCTATCTCGTGCAGCTCGGGAAGGACCCAGTCAGCGCCGTACGCCGTGATGGCCGTCAGCAGCGCTTCATCGCCGGCTACATCGTGCCCGACAAGCGGTAGTACCTGATTGACGACTTCATGCGTCGGCATGGAAGTCAGCACTAGCTTGCGGGGGGACGACCCCCCGCGCCCCCGCGCCTTCGGCCTTCATAACAGGCGCCATGTTAAGTGTGAATGCCGCACTCAGTCTTGGCCGAGCCCACCCAGCGTCCGCTACGCGGGTCGTCCCCAGGCTTGACCTTCGCGGTGCAGGTGTGGCAGCCGATTGACGGGTAGCCGTCGTAGACCAGCGGGTTCACCAGCACGCCATTCTTGGTGATGTAGTCGTCGACTTCTTCCTGCGTCCATTCGACGATGGGGTTGACCTTCACCATCTGGCGCCTGGGGTCCCACTGCACGACCTTGGTGTCGGTACGGGCGTCGGTCTCCTCCCGGCGGACGCCGGTGATCCAGGCGTCGTAAGGCTCGAGCGACTGCTCAAGCGGGATCACCTTGCGCAGGTAGCAGCACAGGTCCGGGTTGCGGGCGAAGAGCTTGGGACCCAGCTCGGCGTCCTGCTCCTGCACCGTCGTCGGTGGTGTGACGTTGATCACATTGACCGGGTAGACGACCGAGACGGCGTCCCTCGTGCCGATCGTCTCGGCGAAGTGATAGCCGGTGTCGAGGAAGAGCACGTCGATACCCGGCACTTCGCGGGAGACGAGGTCGACGATGACCGCATCAGTCATAGACGAGGTGATGCAGAGCCTGTCACCGAATGTATGCGCCGCCCACTTGATGACCTCGGTGGCTGGTGCGCCCTTCAGAGCCTCGGCAGCTTCGGCGGCCAACTGCTCCATCGTGCGCGCCCCCTTGTCGGCCATGTCGGCGGTCATGCGGTGCCTTCTGCAACACAGTAGGCCAAAAAGCCACACAGTTCACGCAAACAGCGCACTGCACATGACCCTCGCTGGTCCACAGCCATCTCCTGCCTATCGGTTGGGTGACCGCTTCCAGACCTCGCAACAACCGAACCGCCGGGCCACGCCGGCTATTCCAGGCCCGAGGCACAGTACTTGGGCCTGCCCGCGCTGGCCTGGCCTAATCACCTCACCCCTGGCGAACCCAGACTAGCTTCGGCTCATTCGCCAGTTCAGGCTTGTGCTGACAGTCGCACCAGGTGCCGCCGCGGCAGAACTCATGTTCCTGGCGACGGCAGCTTCGGCAGATCATCGCTCAACCGCCTCGGGCATTGACGCGCCTGCGGAGCAAACCTACGCGGCGTTGGCGTTGGCCCGGCGCATCCGGCGACGGCGCTCCGCCGAGCGTTCGTCCTCGTTCAGGCCGCCCCACGTGCCATATTTCTCCGGCCTGCTGACCGCGTAACCAAGGCAGTCCATCTGGACAGGGCAAGACGCGCACAGCTCCTTGGCCTGCCGCTCGCGATGATCGCGTTCGGGCTGCCGCTCGCCATCAGGGCCAAAAAACAGCACAACATCCGAGCCGCGGCAGGCGGCACGGTCCTGCCAACCCCAGTTAGGCCGCGGCAGCAACACGGCCTGACGGCGTACCTCAGACATGAAAAGCTCTCCTCAACCAACTTGCCGTAACCACTCGTTAGCGGAACACCTGGCCCGCTATACGCAAACCCAAGGAAAACGCGCGATACGGCATCCGCCCCGTCGCATCATGCAAACGCCTTGCAGCGCTAAACTGTTCCCTGCACTAGTGACAGCCGGTCCGAACGCGTCCTCAGTGACTGCCCGCGCCTAGCGCCAGTAATCCCCGGCCGGCTGCTGGGCTCTCACACCGCGACGACAGTGCACCGCCGGACAATCATGCCATCGCGCGGCTCGCCGCACAGCCGAGATGACAATTCTCGCCCGATTTAGAACGCCCGGTAGTCAATCTAGGTACCGCTTACAGCCCCCTCAATGCGCGCATTGGCTGGACAACCCGGTCAGGGCGGAGCGACGATAGGCAACATGTCCGAGCCGGATGCCGTTCCCTTGCCCCGAGAGGGCGAGGTCTTCTTCGATGTGCGCGGCGAGACCAGAAGCATGCGCCTGAGTTGGTACGCCGACAGCAAAGTCGCTGTGTTCAGCATCTGGCAAGGCAGCCGCTGTACCGGCACGTTCCGGCTGCCGTTCGTCGACCTAGCCAGGATGGTGCAGACGCTGCAATCAGGTCCGCCCGTTCCTGCCCACCAGCCACCGGCCTACCAATCGCCAGCTCAGCGCGACGGCTACCAGGCCGATCCGGTGATCCAGGCCAGCCTTCCCGGCGCCGGTCCCGGCTATGCCGCCGCCACGGCGGCGTTCGATTCCGGGCCTGACCGCGGATATCAGTACGGCCAGGATCGGCGACATGATTATGGCGCCGGACCGGCGAATCCGGCCTACGACGCGCCCGCGGCCCATCAGGACTTCGGCGCGGCCGCCAGTTATCAATCCGACCAGGGTTACAGCGCTGGCCAGGGTTACAGCGCTGGCCAGGGTTACAGCGGCGGCCAGGGTTACAGCGGCGGCCAGAATTACGATGCCGGCCGATACGGTCCAGGTCATGACTACGCCACCGGTCCGGGCTACGACGCTGGCCAGGACTATGGCGCTAGGCCCTACGCTAGGCCCGGCTTCGCTGCCGCTCCAGCCTTCCGGGCGGACCGGCCTTATGGCGGCGATCCATACCAGCCCAACGACCCTTACAGCCGGAGCGAGCCCTACAGCGGCAGCGAGCAATACCGGCCCACCGAGCGCTACAGCCAGGGCGAGCAGTTTAGCCAGGGCGAGCCGTACCGGACGTCCAGGCACGATGCCGACCAGCCACGCCATGGCCGGTCCGACTATGACTCGCCGAACTACGGCGATCTGCCGCCCTATCGGGACCAGCGGACTGTCGCAGCCGAGCCTGTCGCAACGCAGCGCGCCGCAGATTGGCCGCTGCCAGCAGCACCCACCCAGCCAAAGCCCGGCCCGGATTCGGATTCGGCTCCCGATACCGCCATGATGAGCTTCCCGTCAGTCCCGGTAAGGAACGGGCCCTCGGGCTACAGATAGCCGTCACTCTCCGTCGGTCACGGTGCACCGATCGCCGTTCAATGTGCACTACGCGAGATTGACTGATCACCGTCTGTTATGAACCGACCGAACGCGGGAATATTGTCGCGGTTGGGGAAGGGGGGAACCGACGTGGCACAGAAGGTCCAAGTCACATTTGCTTGCGACTACGACTCAAAGGAAATTCCCAACGGCGAGCACCTGACTCGCTCGTTCAGCCTGGATGGCAGGGACTACGAGATCGACCTGTGCGTGAAGCACAGCCAGAAGTTCGACGAGGCGGTTAAGCGCTTTGCCGACCATGGCCGCAGGGTGTCATCGAGGGTCAGCCGCACCAAGCGGCGCACGACCGCACATCGCCGTCGCAGCGCCGAGATCAGAGCCTGGGCAAAGCGCTCAGGCATGGAGGTCAGCGATCGCGGCCGGATTCCGGCGCAGGTCATCTCGAAGTACGAGGCGAATCACTAGCGAAGCCTCGCGTGATCGCGCTGTGTGGCCGGCCCTGTCAAAGGGCAGGCCACACGCATTTGTGGCGCAAGCTCAGTCTCCGTCCGAGGGCGAGTCGCTGACCTGCGATGTGTCCGCAGGCTGGCTATCCGCGGATTGGCTAGAAGCCATCGGCGGTCTCGGTGTCGATGAGCGGCCGAACCGGCCGTACCGGTGGGTGGCGAAGACGCCTGCCCTAGGCGCTGACCGTACCGAGCTGACAGCGGAAGCGAGCACCTGCGAATTGGGCAGCAAGATCCGCCCTTCGTCGTTTTCCAGCGTCACGTACGTGATGCTGACCTCGATGACCACGCCTTCGATCGTCCCTGAGAAGTTCCCAGACCGCACCCAGATCAAGTCGCCCACCTTGAACGGCTGGGCGAATTGCAGCAGCATGCCGGCGAAGAGGTTCGACAGCGCCTGCTGCGCCGCGATCGTGAGCAGCACGCCGGTAACAGCGCCGCCCACAACCAGTTGCGCCACGTGGAAGCCAAGCATGCTCAGCGCGACCACCACAATGACGCACATACCAAAGATAATCAGGATGAATCGTATAATCGATCCATAGGCCGGGCCGATCAGGTGCGCAAACGCGGACCTCGCCCACCGAGCCCAGGCAAAGGTGGAGACCAAGCCGAGGATGACGAAGGCGACCGATCCGCCGAGCGTGATCAGGTGACCAGTCACGATCGAGACGGCGACGTCAATGCCCGCCTGCCGCGCCCCAGCGATCGTCTTGATGCCGAGCGGTATCCCGTACAAGTTGACGGCGACCGCTGCGGCACACGCGAGGATCAGGCTGATGACCGCTTGAAACGGCCGGTTACGCGGTGGTTGCGGCCCGTTGTTACTAGTGTCCGGTTGTTCTGGTTGCCGATTCACGGCCTCAACCGTACCGAGAAAGCGATCACCCCGGAGCTGGGCCCAGCCAGGTCGCTCCGGGGTGATCGCTGTAAAGCGGGTTAAGGCGTGCTGCTGCTGGCGCCAAGCGCGAGAAGCGGCTTGCCGACAGGCAGGATCTGCCTTCCTGTGACGCCTGCTCCCACCCCCGCAGCGGATGCGTACCAGGCCGCCAGCGCGGTGATGATGCCGATGATGCCGCCGACCTTCGAGATGTTCGCGTTGCCAGTGAAGCCGCCGATGAACAGCACGATCTCGGTGAGCTCCAGGGTGAGGAACACTATGAAGACCGCCACGTTGAGCTGGGTGCTCCAGAGCAGCATGTAGGTGTTGAAGATCGCGAATGCGAGCAGGATCCATGCGACGTCCTTGCCCTGAACCGCTTTGGGAACGAGCAAGGCCCACAGGCCAAGGCCGATCCAGAAGCCGCCGTAGGAGGAGAAAGCCGTCGCGCCGAACACGTTCCTGTTCTTGAACTCCCACATGCCGGCGAGCAGCTGGCAAAGGCCGCCGTAGGCGAACGCGTAACCAAGGAACGCGGCGCCGCTCGCGTTCTTCATCCAACCAGCATTTGCTGCCGACAGCAGGAACGTCGTCAGGGCGAACGCGGCCAGTCCCAGGGGCGCCGGATCGGCGACGGGCGGAGCCGCGACAGGCTCAGTTGGAGTACTCACTTGATCCTCCTTAGGAGGTCGGTGCCGTCCGAAGGCCGGGGGGCCGGGGCGGCGAAGTGGAACTTACCCGAAACCATACACATACGTTGTCGCCGACCAATAGAGGTCGAAACGACTGAAGTCCGGAGCCATCGGGAGCACGAATACGACCCGACCTCGTAGTGGGCGTTAAGGGCATGGCAGATAGAGCGCACAAGTCGCGTAAGTCGTGTAGATCGCCTCACATGCGACTTATCAGATACGTCTGACCAAATGCCCATGGTCCGGCCTTCCAGACTTCCACGTCGGCTTGCTCACCAGACTCATGTGGAAGATCTGCACTGAGCGTAACTCTGGTAGCGCTTTTACGGGAGACCCCAGATTGACGCGGAATGCGAAAGTTGTTTCGACCTCAGGGCGATGCGAGGCGGCTGAGCTGTACAGGCACCTCCGCGGCGGCGGCTTTGTCAAGCAAGAACAGCGTCTGCTGGCTGCCGCGGGCACCGGCCGCCGGTACCTGAATCGGACCGGCCCCAGACAACGCAAGCCGGACAGCTCCGGCCTTTTCCGCGCCGGACGCGAGTATCCACACATCTGCCGCCGCTCTGATCGCGGGCAGCGTCAGCGAGAGCCTGACCGGTGGCGGTTTGGGCGCCCCGCGCACCGCGACGACTATCCGGTCTTCCTCGTACAGCGCGGGCAGTCCGGGGAAGAGCGACGCTACGTGCGCATCAGGACCAATGCCAAGCAGCAGCGCGTCGAACCTAGGGACACCGCTGCGGTCGCGATCCTGCGGTTGGGCGGCGGCGCGGAGAGCACGGGCGTACCGGTCAGCCGCGGCCTCGGGGTCAGCGCCGTCCGGGCCGTCCGGGCCCGGCATCGGATGCACCAACTCTGGCAGCACGCCGACGTGATCGAGCAGGGCGCCGCGCGCGCCAGTCTCGTTCCGCTCGGGATGTCCGGTGGGCAGGAAGCGCTCATCACCCCACCAGATCTCGACTCGCCGCCAGTCAACCGCGTCCCTGGCTGGCGCGGCCGCCAATTCGGCGAGCACGCTGGTGCCGATACCGCCGCCGGTGAGCACTAGGCTCGCCGTGCCCTTCGCCGCGACCGCATCGACGAGCCTCGTCACCAGCCTGGCCGCTACCGCTTTGGCCAGCAGTTCGCCGTCGCGGTGGATGAGTATCTGCGGTACGGCGATCGCCCTACTCCTTTCCTGCGGTGGCAGTAGCAGCTAGCGCCGCGAGTGCCTCCCCGTAGACCTCATCGGGGTCGAGCCTGCGTAGTTCCTCGGCGAGCAACTCGGCGATATCGCGCCGGTGCAGCGCCACGAACCTATCGGGCTCACCGGGCCTGGACAGCGTCGCGTTCCGGCCGTCCAGCCTGCTGATTACGATCTTGCCGCCGTCGGTAACGAAGTTGACCTCGGTAACACCGGGGCCGCCGGAAACCTCGCGCGCGACCGGCACCCCCAGCCGACATGCCAGCCACGCGGCCATCAGCTCGGCGCTCGGGTTATTCTGTTCGGCAGCGACGGTCGCCTCGAGCATTTCGCCGACCGGGCGGTCCAGCGTGGCCGCGAGCAGTGAGCGCCAGGTGGTCGTCCGCCCCCAAGCCAGGTCGGTGTCGCCCGGCCGGTAGCCGGCTGCCAGTTGCATCAGCCGTTCCCTGGGGGCGTCGCTGGTGACCACGTCGGTGATCCGGCGCTGGCCGAGCATCCCGAGCGGGTCGGCAGCTGGAGCCTGCGGTGCTTTGCCCGGCCACCAGATGACGACGGGCGTGTCTGGAACAAGCAGCGGGGTCACCACGGAGTCCGCGTGCTCGTTAAGCTCGCCGTAGATACGCAGCAGGACCTGCTGCCCAGGGGCGTTCTCGCCGATGGCGATCTCGGCGTCGAGCCGCCGCTGGCCGCCAGGCTTTCTGGCTATCACGCCGAGCACCTGGCAAGGGTGTTCGCGACCAGCTTGGCTGGCTGCTTTCATCGCGTCGTACTGGTCGGCCTCGTCGGTCATCACCACCAGGTTGAGCACCACTCCGGTGGTCAGGCCGCCCATCTGCTGGCACCCGTGCATCAGGGCGGTCCGCACCGCGCTAGCAGTCGTGTCCGTCAGTTCAGTCCGCATCGGCCACCTCCACCGGCTACAACCGCCGCCAGGCCCGGCCATCGCGCGCCATCAGGGCGTCGGCACTGGCTGGCCCAGTCGATCCGGCCGGGTACGGCTCCGGGCGGCCGCCGCTCGCCCAGAAATCCTCGATCGGGTCGAGTATGTTCCACGACAACTCGACTTCCTCATGCCCGGGGAACAGCGGAGGATCCCCGATGAGCACGTCGAGCAGCAACCGCTCGTAGGCCTCCGGGCTGGACTCAGTGAACGACTCGCCGTAGGCGAAATCCATGTTCACGTCCCTGACCTCCATCGCTGAGCCTGGGACCTTGGAGCCGAACCTGAGCGTCACGCCCTCGTCCGGCTGCACTCTGATCACAAGAGCGTTCTGACCTAGTTCCCTGGCGTCGGTGGCGTTGAACGGCAGGTGCGGCGCGCGCTGGAAGATGACCGCGATTTCCGTCATCCTGGTCGCCAGTCGCTTGCCGGTGCGCAGGTAGAACGGCACCCCGGCCCACCGCCTCGTGTCCACTCCCAGCCTGACGGCCGCGTATGTCTCGGTGACCGAGTCCGGCGCGATCCCGTCCTCAGCGAGGAAACCGTGCACCGGTGTCCCGCCTTGCCAGCCCGCAGCGTACTGGCCGCGCGCTGTGCCGGTCGTCATGTCTTCGGGAATCCGGACGGCGGACAGCGCCTTCTGTTTCTCGGCGCGAAGCGCGCCGGCGTCGAATGACACCGGCTCTTCCATCGCGGTGAGCGCAAGCAATTGCAGCAGGTGGTTTTGAATCACGTCCCTGGCGGCGCCGATGCCGTCGTAGTAGCCCGCCCTGCTCCCGATCCCGATGTCCTCCGACATCGTGATCTGCACGTGGTCGACGTAGCCTCGGTTCCAGATCGGCTCGAACAGCGTGTTGGCGAACCGCAGCGCGAGCAGGTTCTGGACCGTCTCCTTGCCCAGGTAATGATCGATGCGGAACACCGAGTAGGGCGGAAATACGGAGGCGAGCAGGTCGTTGAGTTCTCGCGCGCTCGCCAGGTCATGCCCGAACGGCTTCTCGATCACGACCCGGCGCCACCCAGGCGACGCGGAGTCACCGCTCAGGCCGGACCGCTCAAGCTGCTTGACCACGATCGGGAACTGGCCGGGCGGTATCGACAGGTAGAAGGCGCGGTTGCCACCGGTGCCGCGCTCGGCGTCGAGCCGAAGGACGGTGTCGGCCAGCCGGTCGAAGGCATCGTCATCGGAGAAGTCGCCCGGGCAGAACCTGATGCCCTCGCGCACCTGCTCCCATACCTCGTCCCGGAACTGCGTCCGCGCGTGCCCGCGTACCGCCTCGTTGGTCAGCTTCTCGAAGTCCTGGTCAACCCAGTCCCGGCGAGCGAACCCGACCAGGGAGAAACCGGGCGGCAGCAGCCCGCGGTTGGCCAGATCGTAGATGGCGGGCAAGAGTTTCTTCTGCGCGAGATCGCCGGTGACGCCGAACATGATGAGCACGCTCGGCTCGGCGACCCGAGGGATTCTGCGGTCCCTGGGGTCGCGCAGCGGGTTGACCCTAAGCCGGAGATCGTCCGGGACGCTCACTGGCCCCCTTCGAGCTGAACCTTGAGGGTGTCTAGCACCTCATGCCATGACGCCGAGAACTTGCTGACGCCTTCCTGTTCGAGCACGTCGACCACGTCGTCGTAGCTGATGCCGAGCTTGGCAAGGTCGGTAAAGACTGCCCTTGACTCCTCGTATGTGCCAGCGATCGAATTACGCCCCACCTCGCCGTGGTCGGCGACGGCGCGGATCGTCCCCTCCGGCATCGTGTTCACGGTATGCGGCGCTACGAGGTCATCAACGTACAAGGTGTCCTTGTAGGCAGGATCCTTGGTGCTGGTCGATGCCCAAAGCGGGCGCTGTACCCGCGCTCCGCGCGCCGCGAGAGCGCGCCACCTGTCGGTGTCAAGCCGCTGCTCGAATAGCTCGTACGCGAGCCTGCCGTTGGCGACCGCCGCCTTGCCGCGCATCGCGTTGGCCTCCGGCGTGCCGATCGCGTCAAGTCGCTTGTCGACCTCGGTGTCGACCCGGCTGACGAAGAACGACGCCACCGAGGCGAGCGACTTCACGTCGGAGTCTGACGCTGCCTCAAGGCCAGCCATGAAAGCATCGATGACCTGGGCGTACCGCTGCAGCGAGAAGATCAGCGTGACGTTGATGCTGATGCCTTCGGCCAGGCAGGCGGTGATGGCGGGCAGCCCAGCCAGCGTCGCCGGGATCTTGACGAATAGGTTGGGCCGATCGACTAGCCACCACAGCGCGCGCGCTTCGGCGATGGTCTTGCCAGTGTCACCGGCATTGCGCGGATCGACCTCGATGGACACCCGGCCGTCGACCCCGCCAGATTCCTCGTACACCGGCCTGAGCACGTCGCAGCCCCACCGGATATCGAACGTCGTCATCGCGCGCGACGCTTCGTCAGGGCACACTCCGCGCAGCGCCAGGTCGTGAATCTGCTTATCGTAGGCGGTCCCGTGCGCCATGGCGTGCTGGAAGATCGTCGGGTTCGACGTCACGCCTCTGACGTGCGAATCCTTGACCAACGCGGCCAGGCTGCCGGATACTAGCCGCTCCCTGCCGATGTCGTCGAGCCACACCGACACGCCTTGCGCGGTCAGCTCGCCGAGTCTGTCGTGCTCTAGCCCTGCCGTCATTGCGCTTCCTTCCCGGCTGCCCGGCTCATGCTCAGCCGGGCCGCCTCAACCACTCGCTCTGGAGTCAGGCCGAATTCTCTGTAGAGCGTCTCGTAGGCGGCCGAAGCGCCGTAGTGCTCCAGGCTGACGATCTCGCCCGCATCACCCACGATCTGCCACCAGCCGAACCCGACCCCAGCCTCGATGCTGACCCGAGCCCTTACCCGTGGCGGCAGCACCTCATCTCGGTATGCCCTGTCCTGTTCGTAGAACCACTCGATGCACGGCATCGATACCACCCGCGCGGCGATCCCCTCCCGCGCAAGCTGTTCGTGGGCGGCGAGCGCGATGTGCACCTCGCTGCCGGTGCCGATGAGGATCACCTGGGGCGGGCCGCCAGCTGCCTCCGCGATGACGTACCCACCGCGCGCGGTGCCTTCCGCGCTGCCTGCCCCGGCCGCGTCCCGATCCACAACGGGCAGCTTCTGCCTGGTCAGCAGCAAGCCCGCGGGCCGATCGGTGTCCTTGAGGATGGTGCGCCACGCCACGGCCGTCTCATTCGCGTCAGCTGGCCGGACCACGCAGAGCCCGGGGATCGCCCGCAGCGCCCAGAAGTGCTCGACCGGCTGGTGGGTTGGGCCGTCCTCGCCGAGTCCGATCGAGTCGTGCGTCCATACGAACGTCACCGGCAGCTTCATCAGCGCCGCCATTCGCACGGCCGGCCGCATGTAATCGCTGAAGACGAGGAATGTGCCGCCGTAGGGTCTGGTGAGTCCGTGCAGTGCAATGCCGTTGCAGATCCCGCCCATGCCGAATTCCCTGATGCCGAAGTGCAGGGTCCGGCCGTACGGGTTGCCAGGGAACATCGCTGTCTGATGCTCGGCCGGTATGAACGAAGGCTCACCGACCATTGTGGTGTCGTTGCTTCCGGCCAGGTCAGCCGACCCGCCCCAGAGTTCTGGCAGCACCGGGGCAAGCGCGCCGAGCACCTTGCCGGACGCCGATCTGGTGGCCATCGGGCCGGCGTTGACGCCGAAGGTCGGTATCGCGTCGGCCCAGCCGTCCGGTAGCGCCCGGGCGGTCAGCCTGGCTAGCAATTCGCGCCGCTGCGGATTCTCGGCCGACCAGACGGCGAACCGCTCGTCCCATTGCGCGTGCGCTAGCTTGCCGCGGTCGCCGACCTCCCTGGCCCTGGCGACGGCCTCGTCCTCTTCGGGGAACGTCACGTCGGGATCGAAGTGCAGGATCTCCTTAGTGGCTCGCACCTCGGGCACGCCGAGCGCCGAGCCGTGCGCTTCGCCGGTGTTCTGCTTGTTCGGCGCCGGCCAGCCGATGATCGTGGACAGCGCGATAATGGACGGCGCGGCCGTGTGGTCCCTGGCTGCGAGGAGCGCCTCGTACAGCGCCGGGACATCCTCGTGATAGCCGCCAGCGGTCCGCCAGTTCACCCGCTGGGTGTGCCAGCCGTAGGCGGCGTATCGCGCGAGCACATCCTCGGACTTGGCGATCGCCGTGTCGTCCTCGATCGAGATGTGGTTGTCGTCGTAGAGCAGCACGAGGTTGCCTAGCCGCTGGTGCGCGGCTAGCGAGCTGACCTCGTGGCTGAGGCCCTCTTCGATGTCGCCGTCCGAGGCGAAGACGTAGATCTGATGATCAAACGGGCTCTGACCGGCTGGCGGGTCGGGGTCGAGCAGTCCTCGTTCCCGGCGCGCCGCCATCGCCATGCCGACCGCGTTGGCCAGGCCTTGGCCGAGCGGGCCCGTAGTTGTTTCAACTCCGGGCGTCAGGTGATGCTCAGGGTGCCCAGGCGTGATGCTGCCCCACGTCCTCAGCTTCCGCAGGTCCTCGAGCGTCAGCCCGTAGCCCGACAGATAAAGCTGGATGTACTGGGTCAAACTGGAATGACCGCAGGAAAGTACGAAACGATCACGACCCGGCCAATCCGGGTCGCCGGGATCGTGCCGCAACACCCGCTGATAGAGCAGGTATGCGGCCGGAGCGAGGCTCATCGCCGTCCCCGGGTGGCCCGAGCCGGCCTGCTGCACGGCGTCCATCGCCAGTACCCGTACTAGGTCGACCGCTCTAGCGTCGGCGGCCGTCCACTCAAGCACCTCGTTCGTCTGACTGGTCAACGTCGCACCAGGCCTTTCCGCGTCCAATCGCCACACCTGACCCTATCGCCAACACATGGTTAGCTCGCGGACAGGCCGTCGCGTTGCCTGGTGCGATCTCGAACTACTCCGTGCTCATTTCTCCAGGGTCTGCAGGAAGTTCAGCATCGCGGTGTTGACAGCATCGGGGTGACTGACGTTCGCCGCATGGGTGCCGTCCTCGATCACCGCCAGCGTTGTCTTGCCGCCCAGCCCCGCTCGCAGCGCCTCCGCCTTCGCCATCGGAATCGCCGCGTCGGCCGTGCCGTGGATAACCAGCGCCGGGCACTGGATCTCGCCGAGCCTGGACGTGAGGTCATCCCGCTCCATTAGCGCGCCGAAAGCCAGGCTGAACTGATCGGGGTCGACGGCGGCCCACTTGGCGTACCAGTCACTCCAGTCGCCGGCACCGAAGATGATGGTCGACACGACCTCCTGCACCGGCGCTGGACCCTGCTCCATCCAGATCTCGTGCAGCTGCTGGTAGCTGTCGGCGTTGACGGGATCTTCCAGGCCCGCCTGAGTATCGATCAGGATCAGCGCCCGCACCCGGTCAGGTTCGAGCAGCGCGGCGCGCAAGCTGAGGAAGCCGCCCTGCGACATGCCTCCGAGCACAGCCGCGTCCACGCCGAGGTGATCGAGCAGCGCGAGCACGTCTCGCGCTGAATCCCAGTACGTGAAGGCCCCTGCCGTCGCTGTCCCGCCGTGGCCGCGCTCATCCCAGGTGATCACCCGGTAGTCACCGGCCAAGGCGGCAACCTGCCGATCGAACATGGAGTGATCCATCAAGATGCCATGGCTGAGCACGATGGCAGGCTTGTCGCCGCCCGTGTCCGCGTAGTGAATGTCGGTACCGTTGACGGTTGCTATCGGCATGTGCCGGACGTTATCGCACTACGTCGCTCTCCGGAAGCGGCTGCCAGGCCAGCAACCTCGCCAAGGAGCCCAGCTATAGGCCACCCGTGCCTGATGTGAAGCCAGGTGTCCGGGTGAGCGCTGTGACGGAAAAGGCTACTTTGATCGTGGCGCCGTAGTGGTCCACCTCAGCCACCACCCTCATCCCGTATCATCTCATTCCCCAAGAGCCCCACCCACAGCTAAGGGGTGTCGCCGGGCAGGCCAGCCAACTACAGCAACCATTGGTGTCGGCGGGCCGGCGCCGGTGCGGTGGGTAAGCGGGGGTAAATGGTGCGGGGGTTTCCCGCGGTTTCGCGCTGGGGTGGTGCGGGGTGGCTGGGGTGGCTGGTGCCGGTTGTCCGCTGACGTCGTGACCAGCTGGCGGGCTGGACCCCCTGAACCCGCCGCGGTTTTGCTTCCGTGATCATGCTTTGGGCCATGATCGCGGAGCCTGGCTGTCGCATATCGCGGCTGAGACTCCGTGGTAATCGCAGTTTCATGATCGCGGAATCTCGCCGTCACCCGCCCGCAGGGCCGATGCCGCCCGGACCGCCGCCGCTGCCGGCAAACATCATGCCCACCATCACCTGGCACCCGCTCGCCGACCCGCAAGCCGCCCGCCACGACCCCGGACCGAATTACTAGGACCTCCAAGACCCGCCCGCCCCGCCCGCAACCACATCCGCAGCCTCGAACGCCTCGGCTGCCATGTCACCATCGACACCATCAACCCCGCCACCGAAGAACTCATCCCACCGCCTAACCCCAAGCCCGCCACCTGCGGTTATTTACATACCAACGGCCCAACGCGGCACACCGGACTCAACTCCAGGACCTAAAGGGAATTGTCTCGGCCTTTGGTTGGTGATGGGCTGCGCTGGAGGCGGTGGTGCGGGCCGGTCCGGTCATGATCGCTGCGCCGCCCGCCGCTGACCTCAACGTCGTCCCGATGTTGCTGCAGCCCGCCGATTCCAGCCGCTACGTCGTCCCTGAGTTGTTGTTGCACGGGCTGTTGCGGGATTGGGTGGCGGGGCGGGGCGGTGGCGGGCTTGGGTTTGGGCTTGTTTCGGGGCGGTGGGTGGCTGGGGCCAGGGGCCGGGTGTGGCCGGGCTGGTTCAGAGGGCGGTGAGTGCCTGGGTGGTGAGCTGGCCGGCGCTGATGGCGGTCAGGAGGTTGTGGACGCTGGTGATGAGGTTCCATTCGGCGGTGACTTTGGGTGTGCCGCGGAGGCTGAACTGGCGGAAGCCGAGGTTGTGCTTGATGTTGCCGTGGGGGGTTTCGGCGATGTGGCCGCGCTGGCGGTAGGCGGTGATGCCTTCGGGGGTTTTGAGGCGTTCGGCCATGGCGGCGGTGGCGGGGCCGTCGGGTTCGCCGGGCCCGGCGGGGGCGCCGGGGTCGCGGGCGGCGTGTTCGAGGTCGCGGTGCTTGCCGACGGCGATGAGCCGGTCCGGTCCGGGGCAGGTCATGTTGTGCTCGGATTTGTAGCCGGCGTCGGTGAGGAACAGGCGGATGAGGCACCGGCCGCAGGTGCCGCACGTGCAGCCGGTGCTGTCGCTGCTGCTGGTGGCGGGTGCGGCGGTGCCGGTGCTGCCGGTGCCGGGTGCTGCGGCGGTGCTGCCGGTGCCGGGTGCGGTGGTGCCGCATGTGCAGCTGGTGCCGGGTGCGGCGGTGCTGGTGGTGTCGCTGCTGGTGGTGTCGGGTGCGGTGGTGGCGGGGGGCTGGCGGGCGGCGATGTATTCGGCGGCGGCTTCTGCCTTGGCGGCCATGGGCTCGAACCAGGTGACGTCGCCGGGGGTGCCGGTGACTTCGGTGGCGATGATCAGGCCGTCTTCGCTGGTGACGTTCTGGGTGTTGTAGCCCTGGATGAACCCGCCGCCGCGGACGGGCATGAGCCGGGAGTCAGGGTCGGTGATGTTCCGGGACCGGGTTGCGCGCTGGGCGTCGCGGGCGGCCTGGCGGGCGGCGTCCCGGTCGCGGGCGGCGTCCCGTTCGGCTTCGGCTTCCCGGACCCGGCAGTACCCGGCGGCCGGGGCCGGGGGCGGGCCGGTCATCTTCTTCTGCCCGGCGGCGGCGCGGGCGGCCTGGCGGGCGTGCCAGTCATCGATCCTGGCCTGCTGCCTGGCGATCTCGGCATCGACTTTCTCCTGCGCCAGCCCGGCCTCGGACCCGGCCGGGGCGCGGCCGGTCGGCTGCCCGGCCGCTTTGCGCTCCCGGAACGTCCCGGTCTTGGCGGCCTGCTCCTCCCGCTCGGCTTTCTCCCCGGCCTCGGCTTCGGCTTCCATCTCGGCCAGCGCCCGGGCTATCCGCCCGGCCCTGGCCTTCCGGCCGGCCCGCGACTGCGGGCTGGCCACCTGCCCGGGCACCTCGTCGCCGCGCCGCCCGGCCCCGTACGCCGCGTCCTCGGCCGCGTCGGCGGCCGCGTGCTCGGCCACCGTCTCGGCGGCCAGGTCCCGCAGCCGGGCCAGCGACCGGTTCGCCGACTTCGACGCGGAAGCGGCGACCTTGGTGCCGTCCAGGGCCACCACGCCCAGCTTGCCCATGCCCAGCCGCGCGCACAGCCCCAGCACCTCAGCGAACAGCCCGGCCATCGCCGTCCCGGCCTGCGCCCGGAACCGGGCGATCGTCACGTGATCCGGGTGGTTCCCCGCGCAGATCACCATGAACGCCGCGTCGGTCTGGCACAGCTGCTCGATCCGCCGCGACGACGTCACCCGGTTCGCGTACGCCCACACCAGCAGCGTCACCAGCATGTCCGGGTCATACCCCGCCGCCCCCGCCCCGCCGGTCCGCCGGAACGCGTGGAACGCGCTGGTGTCCAGGTGGTCCGTCACCACGGTGATCACCAGCCAGACCGGATGATCGGCCGCAAGCCAGTCCCGCCGGTCCGGCGGCAGCAGGTACAGCTGGTCCCGCGGCACTTCCCGGTACCCTTTCGCCATACCATAATTATGACAGATAACCACGAACACGCACAAAAGACACACCGCGTACCCGCGCCCGATTCTGCAACAGCCCGTGCAGCAACTACAGCAGGACGACGTTGTCGTTGGGGTCGGGGGAGATGACAGCAGCGCCGGGACTACGTTGGTGTTCCGCGCGGCGCCGCGCCCTCCGGTGGCTGTCCGCGGTCGCGGAGGGCGAAGTTCAGCCTGATCACGGCGATCCAGATCAGCGCGCTATCGGCGACATGAACCCAGACCAGCCCGGCCGGCAGACCGGAGAAATATTGTGCGTACCCGATCGCGCCTTGAGCGGCGATCAGACCGAGCACGATCCAACCGAGCCGGACGGCCCGGGCGGGCGCATCGGTCAGGTGCAGGCAGAGCACTAGCATCACCGCCGCCGTGCCGAACACCCAGCCGATATCAGCGTGCAGCTGGGTCACGGCGGTCAGCGACATGAACCGGTACCGCTGCACATCGGCCGCCCCAGCCAGCGGGCCGGCCCCGGTGACCAGAGTGCCCGCCAGCATCATCGCCGCCGTGACCACCAGCAGCCCGCGAGCGACGAGCAGCACAAGCGGCTGCACCAGGCGAGTGGGCCGGTCCGTGCCTTCCGCGGTGCGTACATGCAGCGCGACGGCTGCGGCCAGCACCGGAAGCGTGGCGATGAAGTGCAGCGACACCCAGAACGGGGCCAGCTTGGTCAGCACCACGATCCCGCCGATCAGCGCCTGGGCCACGATTCCGGCGGGCTGCGCGGTAGCGAGCCAGACCAGGTCACGCCGACGCTTGCCGACGCGGGGCTTTCCAGTACCTGCGTCCCGGAACTGCCAGGCTGCCACGAACACCGCGACGGCGACCGCGAAGATCAGCGCGGTGGCTAGCCGGTTACCGAATTCGACCCAACGATGGATCAGCGGATCGCCAGTCGCGCCGGCCGCCACAAGGCTGGCCTTCGTGCACTTGGGCCACGTCGTGCAGCCCAGGCCAGACTCACTCAGCCTGACGGCGCCGCCGGTCCAGATGATGAGCGTCGACGTGACCACCCCAGCCAGCGCGAGCCGGCGCATGGCCAGCGGCGTCGGGTCGATGACGACATCGGCCCACGATTTGAGCCGCCGGGTCCAGGGGACTGGCGCGGCCGCTTGTGGCACTGGCTGGGCTGACACGGCACCCATCGTATGGTCTGCTCTATGCCTCCGGCGCGCTGACCGAGCTACCGATGCCGAGCGCCGATCCGCGCGGACGGCATTGCTGCTGGCCGCCTATCCTGCACTGCATCGTCGGGCCGGCGTTGCTGCTCTCTGGGCGCGCAGATTATCAACACGCGGGTTTCGTTGTTTAGGACGTGCCTTTCCGGGCCGCAGCGGCGGCCCGGTGCTCGTCCTGGCGGCCGGGCGGGCTCATGGCTGACCTGGCTGCCGACGGCGGAGCAGCGCGGGCCCCTCGCTGCTGCCAGGCTCTCACTGGCCGGAACAGCGTGGGACCCTGGCTGTCGTTATGGCGACGTCGTGGGCCCCTCGCTGCTGCCGGACTCTCGGCGGCCGCCTACCACAGCAGAGAGCAGCCCGGGTTGGGAACTGCGCTTATTGAAAGACGGGCACTATGAACATCAGCGGGCCGGCGTTGTTGTTCGCAGTGGGGAACTGACTACAACGTCGGGCCGGCGTTGTCGTTCGTCCCGGGACCGTCAGGCTTGCGGCGCGCTGACCGAGCTAGCGGCGCCAAGGGCCGCGCCCGCGGTCGCCGCCATCACGCAGCCGATCGCCAGCCACTGGGCAGCGCCCAGAGCCTGGCTGAGCAGGACGAGGCCGACCAGGGCAGCAACCGCCGGCTCTAGGCTCATGCAGATCCCGAAGACCCTGGCCGGCACGCGGCGCAAGGTCTCCAGTTCGAACCGGTAGGGGATCACGGACGAGAGCAGGCCGATCCCGAGGCCGGCGGCGAGCACAGACGGGCGGAACAAAACAGCGCCCGCGCTCGCCGCGGCTACTGGAGTCACCGTGATCGCGCCGATCACCATCGCGATGACCAGGCCAGATGATCCGCTGAACCGTTTCCCCGTGGACGCGGACAGGAGGATGTAGCTCGCCCAGGACGCCGCCGAGATCAGCGCGAAGATGACGCCGATCGCAGCGGAACCAGCGTGCGCGTCCAACCCGGTGGCTTCGCCGACGCCGGAGGTGCCGAGCAGTGCCACGCCCGTACCGGCGAGCGCAACCCACAGGAGGTCGATCAGGCGGCGGGATGAGACGACCGCGAGACCGAGCGGCCCCAGGAACTCGATCGTGACCGCGATGCCGAGCGGGATCCGCGCGAAGGCCTGGTAGATCGAGAAGTTCATGATCCCGAGCGTCAGCCCGAATCCCGCGATGACGGCCGCGTCCCGCCACGCGCGCGCGGCAATGATGCCGCGCAGCGCCCGGCTGGCTGGTCTGGCGCCAAGCCCGGCCAGCACCAGCGCGGCCATCCACAGCCGTACCCCAGTCAGCCCGGCGGCCGACACCGTTCTGAACATCTTCGCCGCGAGCGCCGCCCCGATCTGCAGGCTCACGATCCCGGCCACGACCAGAACCGGCGCCGGCACCCGCCCCAGCCCTCCGATTCCCGACTTTCCGGTCTGCGACTTTCCGGTTTCGGTTATTCCGGTTTCGGAATTTCCGGTTCGAGAATTTCTGGTTTGGGAATTTCGGATTTCGGGTGAACGGGCGCGTTTAGGCGTCACACCTCACTCCCAGCGGAACGTCCGGGAGGCGATCGCGATACCTGCCACCGCCCAGCAGGTCAGCACCAGCAGATCCCTCGCCAGCCAGCCGGCCCCGTAGCGCAAAACCGAACGCACGCCGTCTGATAGAGCGCCCGATGGCAGCAGCCGGAGCGCTGGCCGGATCGACGCGGGGAACTTTGTCAGCGGGAACACGACCCCGCCGATGCCGAGCAGCACCAGGTACACCAGGTTGGCGGCGGCTAGCGTGGCCTCGGCGCGCAGCGTGCCGGCCATCAGCATCGCCAGCCCGCTGAACGCGACGCTGCCGACGATGAGCACGGCACCGGCCGAAAGCACCGACACTGGCGTAACGACCGGTCGCCAGCCGAGCAGCACGCTGACGATCGCGATCAGCGCGACTTGGCCAGCTTCGACGATGAGCACGGTCGCTGCCTTGGCGGCGATCAGGCCTGACCTGGACAGGGGGGTCGCGCCGAGCCGTTTTAGCACCCCGTACCTGCGCTCGAACGCGGTGCCGATCGCCAGGCTGGTGAACGAGGTCGAGAGGACCGCGAGCGCGAGAATGCCGGGGGCGATGAAGCCGATCCTTCGGCCGTGCCCGACGCTGATCAGGGCCTCGGAGCTGAACACCACAAGCAGCAGCACCGGGATGATCAGGGTGAGCAGCACTTGCTCGCCGTTCCGCATCAGCGTGCGCAGTTCGAGACCGGCTTGCGCGCCGACCATCCCAGGCAGGTGCGCGGCTCCTGGCGCCGGGGCCGGCCAGTCTGCCTCGGTCACGATCTCAGCTCCCGTCCGGTGATCTCCAGGAAGACGTCTTCCAGCGTCCTTGAGTCAATACGCAAGTTCCGGGCGAGCACGCCCTGCTCCGCGCACCACGCGGTGACCGTGGCGAGAACCTGCGGGTCGACTCCGGTGCCCGCGGGCAGTTCGATCAGGTACTGCCCGGCCGGTGACTCCTTGGCCAGGCTGTCTGACGGCAGCGCGGCCAGGAGACCAGAGGTGTCGAGCGCGGGGTCGGCCGCGAACCTGAGCTGCCCCTGGGCGCCGGTCAGCTCGGCCGGGCTGCCTTCGGCAACGAGCGCGCCGTGATCGACGATCACGACGTGGTCCGCGAGCCGCTCAGCTTCCTCGAGGTAATGCGTGGTCAAGATGACCGTCGCGCCCGAGCGGCGCAGGCTGGCGATCAGATCCCAGGTGGCGTGCCTAGCCTGCGGATCAAGTCCGGCCGTTGGCTCGTCGAGGAAGACAAGTTCGGGCCGCCCGATGATCGCCGCCGCCAGCGACAGCCGCTGCTGCTGGCCACCCGACAGGCGGCGGAACGGCGTGCGTGCCGACTCGGTCAGGCCCAGCCGGTCAAGCAGCATCGCCGGCGCCAGCGGCGATGTGTAGAAGCTCGCCATTACCTTGAGGTAGTCGGCGGCTCGGGCTGTGGTCGGAATTCCGCCGGACTGCAGCATCACCCCGACCCTCGGACGCAGCGCCTTGGCGTCGCGGACCGGATCCAAGCCGAGCGCCCGCACGGTGCCCTCGTCGGCGCGCCGGTAGCCCTCGCAGATCTCGATCGTGGTGGTCTTGCCAGCGCCGTTGGGGCCGAGCACGGCGGTGATGCGGCCGCGCTCGGCCCGCATCGTCAGGCCATTGACAGCCTTCGTTCGCCCGTAGTTCTTTACCAGGCCGTGTATCTCTACGGCCGGTTGATCGTTCACGCAGGCGAGTCTAGGGGCATAGCTTGACCCCTCTACGAGGAGAGCCGGGGGAATAGCGGCACCGGCGGCGGTAGCCGCGAGCCGGCGCACTGCGCGGCGATCCTGGCCGACGCGTCCGGCAGGAACGGCTCCAGGTGGCTGGCTAGCTCACGGCAGGTGGTGATCAGCGTGCCAAGCGCCTCGTCCAGTTGACGCCCTGCCGCCAGGTCTCCAGCAAGCTCAGCCTTTGCCAGGTCCCACGGCCTGGTCTGGCTGACGCACCGATTGGCTCGGTCGGCTATCGCCCACACCGCGGCAGTTGCCTTGCGGAAGTCGCCGCCAGCCAGCGCGGCGTCGATCAGGCCAGCCGCCTTGTCGCGGGCGGCGTCTAGCGCTTGCCATTCACACGCTTGCCTGCCGGGAACCCGGTCCAGATCGCCGGCCAGGCCGTCGCGGTACTTGCCGACGAGGGTGACGACCCGGTTGACCAGGTTGCCGATCCCGTTGGCGAGCTCGTCGTTGTACCGGGCGATGAGCCGGGCCAGGGTGAAGTCGGTGTCCCCCACCCGCGGAACGTCCCTGAGCAGCCACCAGCGCAGGGCGTCGGTTCCGTATGTCGCTACGAGTGCGGCCGGATCCGCACCGTTTCCCGCTGACTTACTGATCCGGGCCCCGTCCGCGGTGAGGTAGTCGTGCACGAGGATGTCGCTTGGCAGCGGCAGCCCGGCGGACAGCAGAATGGCCGGCCAGTAAACGGCGTGGAACCTGAGCACACCCTTGCCGAGCAGGTGGATCTGGCGGCTGGCCCCGGTCCACCACCCGAGCTCCGCCTCGTCGGTGCCGTAGCCGAGCGCGGTGATGTAGTTGCCGAGCGCGTCGAACCAGACGTAGATCACCTGGCTGGGGTCGTCGGGCACCTGGATTCCCCAGCCTCGGGCCCGGGCAGCCGACCGGGAGATCGAAAAGTCGGTCAGACCCCTGTCGATGAAGCTGAGCACCTCGTTGCGGCGGCCGGCCGGCTCGATCCGCAGCCTGCCGGTGCTGATCGCGGAGCGGAGCTTGTCGGCGTAGGCCGACAGCCGGAAGAACCAGTTCTCCTCGCTGATCAGTTCTGGTTCGGTGCCGTGCTCGGCACAGCGGTCGGCGACCAGCTCATCGGGCCGGTAGAACTGCTCGCAGCCAACGCAGTACAAACCGGTGTAGTGCTTGCGGTAAATGTCCCCAGACTCATCGCACGCTCGCCAGAGCCGGTGTACCCCGGGCCTGTGCCGCTCGTCGCTGCTCGTCCTGATCTCGTCATCGGCGGACAGGGAGAGCTGTCCGGCCAGCGCGCTGAAGGCGGCGGCGTTGCGGTCGACGAGCGCGCGGACGGCGATCCCCTCCGCCTGCGCGGCTAGGACGTTCTTGAGTGAGTTGTCATCTGTACCGGTCTGATATCTGACCTGGTGCCCGCGCCGCCGGTAGTACCTGGCCAGCACGTCAGCCTGGACCAGTTCGAGCGCGAACCCGATGTGCGGCCGAGCGTTGACGTAGGGGATAGTCGTGGTGATGTAGATCGGGTCCTGAGCTGCCATCGGAACCTCCGGATATGGGGCCCGAGCGCAGACAACGAAACAGGCCCCGAAGTAGGGCCTGGTGTAATTGATCAGCGCGACAGTCTCAGCGCACTAGCCAATGGCCCCGGGAGCGGGGCATCATCACGCCGTTGACTGTCATAGCTAGATGGTAACTTCTGCTGGCTTTAAATGATAATTTCTGTCGGCACGGACTGGCTCATCGCCGCGCCGGGGGAGAAGATGACACGGGTGTTGTGGGACGTCGACGGCACGGTGCGCGGAGCGCTCCGGTCGATCGTTGGCGATCCGCAGTTCGGCGCGGCGGCGCTGTCGCAGCCACAGATCATGACGAATTTGCTCAAAGATCTGCTTCCCGACTCGCCGCGCGAGTCCGCGCTCTTGGTCGCGGCGGCTCAATGCGGGCTACCCGAGGTGCTGCAGGGCTACCTAGGCGAAGGCATGGACCTCGGCACCGCTTCCAGGCTGACGGCTGGCTGGTTCGCCAAGCGGATGCCATTCACCAGGGACGCCTGCAGGTGGCTGGTTAGTGAGATCGCGATCGCGCTCGGCGTCGACCCGTCCGCGCTCTCGGAAATGACGCTCCCTGACACGATTCCTTACTCGATCGGCATCGACGAACTCGACGATGCCGATGAGGCCGGCGTCGTGATCGCCTGGGGCGACAACGATGAGGGCGAGACCGACGTTCCCGCTGGCCTGGGCAGCGTGATCGCGATCGCGGCCGGCTGGTACCACAGCCTGGCGGTGACCGGGGAGGGCAAGGTCGTTGCCTGGGGGAGCAACGCCAGAGGCCTGACCGACGTCCCGGCCAGGCTCTCCGGCGTCACCGCCGTCGCGGCTGGGCAGTACCACAGCCTGGCGCTCACGGTGGCCGGCACCGTCGTCGCCTGGGGCGGCAACGGGTACGGACAATGCGACGTGCCGTCCGGCCTGTCCGGGGTGACTTCGATCGCAGCCGGCTCTGACCATAGCCTGGCCGTGGCGTCGGGCCGGGTTTACGCCTGGGGCGGCGACCGGTACGGACAGGCAAGCGCGCCGGCTGGACTCGTAGGCGTCACCGCGGTAGCGGCCGGGGCGGGTCACAGCTTGGCCCTGACCGGCGACGGCATCGTCGTTGGGTGGGGGGTCAATGACTTCGGCGAGGCCGTGGTGCCCGCTGACCTCCGCGACGTGGTGGCCATCGCCGCCGGAGTCGGTCAGTCCGCCGCCGTCAAGGCCGACGGAACCGTGGTCGGGTGGGGTCGGCCAGAAGCAAGTCTCGTCCCGCCGGACTTGCGTGATGCGGTGGCACTTTCTGGCGTCGGCACCCATAGCCTCGCCCTGACCGGCGGCGGCCTAGTGCACGCCTGGGGCAGCAACGACTGCGGTGAGTGTGACCTGCCGCCGGTCCTGGCCGGGGTGACCGCGATAGCCGCCGGCTACGGCCACAGCCTCGCGGTCATGCCGGACTAGCCTTCCTGGCCTGACCCATCCTCGCTCGGCGTCACGAACCGGGCCAGCCGCTCGGATTGGTCCAGCCGGCTCGGCTCGTGCATGTACATCATGTGGCCGGCTTCGTAGTAGGCGAACTCGATATTGCCCGTCAACTCCGCCGGTATGGCCAGGTGAGCGATGTCGTTCTCGGCGGCGTAGTAGGGGGTAGCGGCGTCGTAGTAACCGCAGGCGACGTGCACCCGAAGGTGCGGGTTAACCCGGACGGCCTCAGCTAGCCGGTCGAGCACCCGCAGATGCTGGGCCTCGAACTCCTTGAACGACCACGGCTGCACCCGGTCGGTAAGCACCTCGTAAAGCAAGTCGCTTGAGTAGCCAAGCTCGGCCCGCACGTAGTGGTTGAACGCGGCAGCGTACGGGCCTGTGATCGCGTTGATCGACGGGTCGCTCGACCAGTGCTCGCGCCCGTAGTCACTGTCCCAGCCGGTGAACCGGCCGTCGATCCGGCCGACGGTCTTGTGCTCGTCACGCAGCAGTTCGGTCAGGAAGCGAATGTGCTCGGGCCGCAGGTCGACGGCGTCGACGTACCGGGGCGATAGCCCAGTGAGCCCGGCGATCTTCTCGACCGCGGCGGCTTTCTCGTCGGCGCTTGCCCGGGCGCCGAGCCCCAGCACCCGCCGGTACTCGCCCGAGGCGTATTCCTCGGCTTCGTCGAGCATCTCGCGCAGGGGCCGGTCGCCGCCCTTGCCGTGGTAGTGGGCTATCGCCGCGTATGTCGGCAGGTAGTTCACGTACGCGTCATCGTTGCCCGGGGTGAACATCGCCGAGCCGCCGTCGAGGAACGCGGAGAGGAGCATCAGGCCGTTCAGGTACAGGCCGGAGCGCTCTTGCAGGTGCCGGGCGATGCCGGCGGCCCTGGTCGTGCCGTAGGACTCCCCGCACAGATACTTAGGTGACATCCAGCGCCCGTTGCGCGTCGTCCACAGCCTGATCACCGCGGCGACCGATTCGATGTCGGCGCTGTACCCGTGAAACTCACTGGACTTCTCGCCCTTGACTGCGCGCGAGTACCCGGTCGACACCGGGTCGATGAACACCAGGTCAGAGTGCCTGAGCAAGGTCTCGTTGTTGTCGGCGAGACCGTACGGCGGCGGCAGCAACTCGCCGGCATCACCCATCAGCACCCGGCGCGGCCCGAGCAGCCCGAGGTGCAGCCAGATGCTGGATGACCCGGGGCCGCCGTTGAACGCGAATGTCACCGGCCGCTCGTTCGGCCCCGTCGCGTTCTCGTCCCGGTCAACCACATAGGACGTCACGAAGACCTCAGCCTTCGGCTCCGCGCCGTCGAACTTCTCCTCGGTGTGCCCCTCCGTCCGCAGCACCATCCGGCCTGCGGTGGCCGTATAGGCGAGCTCGGTGCCGTTGATCGTCATCGTGTGCCGCGTGGTCACCAGGTCATCGGCCGGCTCCGGCTGCCGGTCGGCCGAATCGTTCTTCTTGGCCTGCTCTGGCGCTACGTCGTCCGGCATATGAGGGCTCCCAGGGATCATCGGCGACCGCATCGAGTCTTCGGATGCTAACCGGTCCGCCACCGCGCGCATCAACCACCCCGCTGGCTGCCCCGCCGCGACGCAGATCAGGCCCGGGAGGCCGTCTCGATCAGCGCGCGGAATAGGCTTTGCTCGGCGGCTGCCTCCGGATGCCACTGCACGGCGATCGCGAACGGGTGTACCGGCCGCTCAAGCTCGAACGCTTCGACCGTGCCGTCCTGCGCCCACGCCGTCGCCACCAGGCCTGCGCCCAGCCGGTCGATACCTTGATGGTGGTGGGTCGCGACGACCGCTGCCCCGGGGCCGATGATGCCCGCCAGGCAACTGGATTCCCCGACCGACACGGTGTGCTTGCCCATCGCGTCCGGCCTGGGGGAGTGGCCCTCGTGGCCGACCATGTCGGGGAGGTGCTGGATCAGTGTGCCGCCGAGCGCGACGTTCATCAGCTGCATGCCGCGGCAGATCCCGAGCACCGGCGTGGCCGCCTCAAGCGCCGCTCGGAAAAGCGCCAACTCGGCCTCGTCACGGCCCGGCCGCACCACGGTCGTCCGCGGCCCGGCCTCCTGGCCATACCGGCCCGGGTCCACGTCGGGCCCACCCGAGATGACCAGGCCATCCAGCCGGCCGACAGCCGCCTCAACGCCAGGGACCGGCGGCAGCAGTACGGGGATACCGCCGGCCGCCGCGACCTGGTCGACGTAGTTCTGCGGCAGCAAGATCGCCTGCTGCTCCCACGCTCCCCAGCGGGCGACCTCGCTATAGGCGCTGATCCCGATCAGCGGGGCTGTACTCATGTGCGCGCCTCCGGCACGACGTTCATGTGCGCGCCTCCGGCACGACGTTCATGTGCGCGCCTCCGGCACGACGCCGGTCATAGCGGCGTCACGTAGGCCCCGGCGATGCCGCCATCGACGAGAAACTGCGCCGCCGTGATGAACGATGAGTCATCGCTCGCGAGGAATGCCACCGCCGCCGCGATCTCCTCCGGCTTGGCAAACCGGCCCATCGGCACGTGTACAAGCCGCCGCGCGGCCCGCTCTGGGTCCTTGGCGAATAGCTCGCGCAGCAGCGGCGTGTCGACTGGGCCCGGGCACAGCGCGTTGACCCGAATCCCTTCCCGCGCGAACTGCACGCCAAGCTCACGGCTCATCGCCAGCACCCCGCCCTTGGACGCGGTGTAGGAGATCTGGGAGGTGGCCGCCCCGAGCACGGCGACAAACGACGCGGTGTTGATGATCGACCCCTTGCCCTGAGCCAGCATGTGCGGGATTGCGTACTTGCAGCACAGGTACACCGAGGTCAGATTCACTTCCTGAACGCGCCGCCAAGCCTGCATGCCGGTGGTCAGGATGGAGTCGTCATCGGGGGGCGAGATGCCCGCGTTGTTGAACGCGATGTCGATCCGACCGAACTCGGCAGCGACCTCGTCGAACAATCGCCGGACGTCCGGCTCGCTGGCGACGTCGGCAGCGATGAACCGCCCGCCGGTTTCCCGCGCCGCCGCCTGGCCCGCCGGCTCGTCGATGTCGACGGCGACGACTCGGGCACCCTCGGCGGCCAGTCGCTTCGCGCTGGCAAGTCCGATGCCGCTGCCAGCACCGGTGATGACGGCGACCCGGTCCTGCAACCGCTGCAGCCCGCCGCGGGGGGCTCCGGGGGGTCGTCCCCCCGAGCCAGCACTGTGTTGCAAACTTCCCCCTCGCAAACTACTCGGTCGATATGAATACGTTCTTGGTCTCGGTGAACGCGTCGAGTGCGTCGGGGCCAAGCTCCCGGCCCAGACCGGAGTGCTTGAACCCGCCGAACGGGGTCCAGTACCGCACCGACGAATGCGAGTTCACCGACAGGTTGCCGGTCTCAACCCCGCGCGCCACCCGGATCGCCCGGCCGACATCGCGGGTCCAGATCGAGCCGGACAACCCGTAGGGCGTGTCGTTGGCGATCTCGATCGCGTCGGCTTCGTCGTCGAACGGCGTCACGGTGACGACGGGGCCGAAAATTTCTTCGGTGTACGCCCGTGCGTCAAGGTCGATCGGCGCCAGGACGGTCGGCGGGTACCAGTATCCGGGCCCGTCTGGCACGCTGCCGCGGAACGCCACCGGCGAGCCGTCGGGGATGTATGAGGCAACGTGCAGGCGGTGCCCGGCCGAGATCAGCGGCCCCATCTCGGTGTCGGCCGATGCCGGATCTCCGACCTTGACGCTCTTGACCGCCGGCTCGAGCAACTCCATGAACCGGTCGAACACAGACCGCTGCACCAGGATTCGCGACCGGGCGCAGCAGTCCTGGCCAGCGTTGTCGAACACCGCGTACGGCGCGGTCGCCGCCGCCTCATCGAGGTCGGCGTCGGCGAACACGATGTTCGCGCTCTTGCCGCCGAGTTCAAGCGTCAGCCGCTTGATCTGCTTGGCGCAGCCGGTCATGATCAGCTGGCCGACCTCGGTCGAGCCGGTGAACACGATCTTGCGCACGGACGGGTGATCGACTAGCCGCTGCCCAACCACCGAGCCCTTGCCCGGCAGCACCTGGAACACACCCTCAGGCAACCCGGCCGCCAAGGCTAGCTCGCCGATCCGCATCGCCGTCAGCGGCGTCATCTCGGCGGGCTTGGCCACGACCGCGTTGCCTGCGGCGAGCGCGGGCCCTAGGCCCCAGGACAGGATCGGCATCGGAAAGTTCCACGGAACGATCAGCCCGACCACGCCGAGCGGCTCGGCGAACGTGATGTCGAGCCCGCCCGCCACCGGTATCTGCTTGCCGATCAGCCGCTCCGGTGCCGCCGCGTAGTACTGCAGCACGTCGCGAACCTGACCGGCTTCCCAGCGGGCGGCGCCGATTGGATGCCCTGAGTTCGCCACCTCGAGCTGGGCTAGCTCCTGCGCATGCGCGTCAACCTCGGCGGCGAACGCGCGCAGCAGCCTCGCCCGGTCCCCAGGCGTGACCGTGCGCCAGGACCGGTACGCGACCTGCGCCCGGGCGATCGCCGCGTCGGTCTCCTCCGCCGAGGTGCCGGGAACTGCCCGGACGGCCTGTTCGGTGGCAGGGTTGAGCACAACGTAGTCAGACATCTAGCTAATCCCCCGGTCGTTACAGGCGCTCGAAGCCTCGGCGCAGCTCCCAGTCGGTGACCGCCGAATCGAACGCCGCTAGCTCGACCCGCGCGTAGTTGGCGTAATGCCGGTGGACCTGCGCCCCGAACGATTTTTCTGCTATATCGCTGTTCTCCCACAGTTCGAGGGCGTCGTGAAGCGTATGCGGAACCTTCGGCCCGGAGTCGAGGTAAGCATTGCCGGTGAACGCTGGCTCTAGCGGCAGTTCGTTGTCGATGCCGTGCAGTCCGGCGGCGATCATAGCCGCGATCGCGAGGTACGGGTTGACGTCGCCGCCCGGCGTCCGGTTCTCGACCCGCAGTGAGTGGCCGTGGCCGACCAGACGCAGCGCGCAGGTCCGGTTGTCGACGCCCCAGCGGATCGCGGTCGGCGCGAAGCTGCCCGGGACGAACCGCTTGTAGGAGTTGATGTTCGGTGCGTAGGCCAGCGTCAGCTCGGCCATCGTGGCAAGCTGCCCGGCTAGGAAGTGCTCGCCGAGCCTGGACAGCCCGTGCGGGCCGTCGCCGGCCATGATCGCCCTGTCACTGTCCGCCCCCGCCCCCGCCGCCCTTTCGCGCACGGATAGATGGATGTGGCAGGAGTTGCCCTCGCGCGCGTTCGGCTTGGCCATGAACGTCAGCGACATGCCCGCCTGGGCGGCGATCTCCTTGGCGCCGGTCTTGTAGATCGAATGGTTGTCGCAGGTCGTGACCACTTCGTTGTAGCGGAAAGCAATCTCGTGCTGACCCAGGTTGCATTCGCCCTTGGCCGACTCCACGTACATGCCAGCGCCTGCCATGCCGCCGGTGATGCGCCGGAGCAGCGGGTCGATCCGCGAGGTGCCGAGGATCGAGTAATCAACGTTGTACTGGTTGGCTGGGATCAGGTTCGCGTACGCCTTGTCGCTGGCCTGCTCGTAGCTGTCCCGGTAGACGATGAACTCAAGCTCGGTGCCCGACAGCGCCACCAGGCCACGCTGCGCTAGCCGCGCCACCTGAGCTTGCAGGATCTGGCGCGGCGACGCGACCACCGGGCTGCCGTCCAGCCAGGTGAGGTTGGCGAGGACCAAAGCGGTGGCGGGCAGCCACGGCACGCGGCGCAGGGTCGAGTGGTCGGGCCTGAGCACGAAGTCGCCGTAGCCACGTTCCCACGAGGACATCTCATATCCGTCCACGGTGTTCATATCTACGTCCACCGCGAGCAGGTAGTTGCAGCCCTCCGCGTAGTTCGGCACCACGTCGTCCAGGTAGTACTCGGCCGACAGGCGTTTGCCGGCCAGCCTGCCTTGCATGTCGGTGAAGGCGAGGATCACGGTGTCGATCTCGCCCGCCCGCACCGCTGCCTCGAGCTGGGCCAGGCTCAACATTCCAGGCCGCGCCTCGCCGTGGCTGTCCGTCATTGCTGGTTAGACCTCGAGTTCGCGCTCGATCGCGGCTAGTTCCTCGGCTGTTCCCTGCACCTTGGGTCCGGTGAACCACTTCCTCGCCGAGACTAGCCAGTAGATGCCGGCGTAGCCGATGACGACGACGACCGCCACGACCGCGTAGTTGAAAGTGTTCAGGTCGAGAGTTCCCCCGCTGGTCACCGGGCCGAACTGCGGCAGCATGAACAAGATCGTGATGAGGACGACCCAGGCCACCGCGATCCAGCCGATCGGCGCGCTCCACTTGCCCAGGCTCCACGGGCCCGGCTGGAAGTTCGCGCCCTGGAGTCGGCGCAGGAACGTCGGCAGCACGTAGGCGATGTAGAGGCCGATGACCGCGATCGAGGTGACCGCTCCGTACGCCGTGTAGTTCCACAAGTACGGCAGGCCGAGTATCAGCGCGCCTCCGGCGCCCAGCCAGATCGCGTTGGTCGGCGTCCTAGTCCTGTGGTTGACCTTGTGCCAGATCCGCGAGCCGGGCAGCGCGCCGTCCCTGGAGAACGCGTAGATCATCCGCGAGTTCGCCGTGATGGAGGACATGCCGCAAAATAGCTGGGCGCCGATCGCGATCAGCAGCAGGAACTTCGCGCCGGTCACGCCGATGGCGTCCTGCCAGATCTGAGCCGGGGCGGCGACGCCTGAGGCGGCCTCGCCGAGGTAGAGCTTGCCGCCGATCGTGCCCTGGATGGCGAACGTCATGCCGATCAGCAGCACCCAGCCTGCGATCAGCGAGATCACGATCGACATGATGATGCCGCGCGGGCCTGCGGTCGCGGCTTTGTGAGTCTCCTCGGTCATGTGCGCGGAGGCGTCGTAGCCGGTGAAGGTGTACTGCGCCATGAGCAAGCCGATCGGGAGGATGTACCACCAGCCCAGGCTTAGGCCGCTGTTGTTGAACAGACCGGTGAAGACGCCCTTGGCAGGCAGGTGATGCGATGGGGCGAACGCCAGCACGGCGACGATGACCAGCACGCCCACGATGTGCCACCAGACGCTCACGTCGTTTAGCAGCGCGACGAGGCGGATGCCGAACTGGTTGAGCAGCCCATGAATCGCCAGCACGATCGCGAAGATTCCGATCGTCTCCCAGGGCGCGCTCCCCAGGCCGAATTGCAGGCTCAGGAACTTGTTTATGAAGAAGGCGGCACCGAAGTCGATCCCGGCGGTCACCGCGACTTGGCCGATGAAGTTGAACCAGCCGGTGAACCAGGACCAGGCCGGGCCGTTCCTCGGCGCGAGCTTGGCCGCCCAGTAGTACAAGCCGCCCGCCGTCGGGTAGCTGGAGCAGACCTCGGCCATGGCCAGCCCGACGAGCAGGGTCATGATTCCGACGACGGGCCAGCCCCAGACGATGATCGCCGGACCTCCTTCGTCCATGCCGAAGTAGTACAAGGTCAGGCAACCGGACAGGATCGAGATGATCGTGAACGAGACAGCGAAGTTCGAGAAACCCGACATGCGCCGCCGCAGTTCCTGGGCGTAGCCGAGGTTGTGCAGCATCTCCTCGTCGCTCAGGACGGGGGACACCTGATCATTGACCGCCACAGCGTGCTCCTTGGGTGCGCTTGGCCCTGACGGGCCGGTGGGGGGTCTAGCCGAGCCGAGCTTTTAATGGTCTAATAACAGACCAATTGATGGTCTCGCTAGGCCGGAAGTCAAGAGGTCTGGCCAAGAAACATCGCTGGTGCGTCTTTTGACGGGTCACTAGCCGCCAAGGGACTCCGGCACGCGGGTAAGGGGAGGCCCGCGTGTCGGGCTTTGGCGCGCAGCGGAAATTCGGATGTCGGAAATTCCGACGTTGAGGCAGGGCTGAGTCAGTGCTGTGGAGGCTGTGACCAGTGAGCACAGGCGTCGACCTGCGCGGCGTGTTCCGCCCGGTGCGCCAGGGCAACGCGTTCGAGGAGACCGTCGAACGCCTGCTCACCGTGATCAAGCTGGGCCTGGTGGCGCCGGGTGAGCGGTTCCCGCCCGAGCGCGAGCTGGCCGCGCAGCTCGGCATCAGCAGGCTGACTTTGCGCGAGGCGATCGGCGAACTGCACCAAGCGGGCTACGTCGAATCGAGGCGCGGTCGGCTGGGCGGCACGTTCATCACCTACACCAGACCCGCGCCCAGTGTCGACGAACTTCGACGGCTGGCGGTCGAGCACGGCGCCAAGCTCACTGACGCGCTGACGTTCAGGTTCGCGGTCGAGACGGGGGCGGCCGACATGCTCGCCCAGCAGCTCGATCCGGCCGCCGCGTCTGACACTGACGAGCAGCGGGAGGCCCAGCGGGATGCGCAGCGGGAGGCCCAGCGGGAGCAGTTGCTCGCGAGGCTGGCCGACGTCAACGGCGCCAATCCGGACGACTACCGGCGGCTCGACACGCTGTTTCACCTGTCGATCGCCGAACTGACCGGCTCGACCCTGCTCTCTACCGCCTGCGCCGATGCCCGATTGCGGCTGAACGACTTGCTGAACGCCATCCCGGTACTCAAACCCAACATCGCCCACGCCGCTGCTCAGCACGCCGCGATCGTCGACGCAATCCTGGCCGGCACTCCCGACCGGGCCCGCAGCGCCGTCGCCGAGCACCTAGCCGGCACCGGCGCCCTGCTACGCGGCTTCCTGGCCTAGCCGTCCGCCCCGCGCCACAGCAAGGGGCCCACGCTGCACTCTGCGTCGCGCGGCCACGACAGCAAGGGGCCCACAACGTCGCCATAGCGGCAGCAAGGGTCCCACGCTGCACGCTGCGTCGCGCGGCCATGACAGCAAGGGGCCCACGCTGTCCGCTGCCTCCCCTTTTTCGCGCGTTAGGAGCTAGGCGGGGGTGATGTGGCTGAAGGTGATCATCAAGCGCAGGGGGCCGCGCAGGTTGAAGTTCGGTTTGTAGGCTAGGCGACTTTCATCCAGGTTTGGGATGATTACCCGCCTGGCGATCTTTCGCAGCGCGATCGTCGCCTCGAGCCTGGCCAGCGGGGCGCCGAGGCAGAAGTGCGGTCCGGCCGCGAACGCCAGGTGTTCCTTCGCGCCTCGGCTGATGTCGAAGTTGTCCGGGTCGGTGAAGACCGCCGCGTCCCTGCCCGTCGCGGCGAGCAGAAGCAGCATGACCGCGCCCTGAGGGGCGGTCACCTGGCCAAACGTCATCTCGGCCTTGGCGACCCGGCCGGTGAGCTGGACCGGGGCGTCGTAGCGCAAGGTTTCCTCGACGGCGGCAGCGGCGAGTCCAGGGTCGGCGACCAGCGCGGAGAACTGGTCGCGATGGCGCAGCAGCGCCAGCATGGCGTTGGAAATCAGCCCGACAGTGGTCTCGTGACCGGCCACGAGCAGCAGCACGGCGGTAGCGATCAGTTCTTCGACCGTTAGCCGGTCACCCTCGTCCTCGGCCTTGATCAGCTTGGTGAGCAGGTCGTCGGCTGGGCTTGATCGGCGGAGCGCGATCAGGTCGGTGAAGTACTCGCCAAACTCGCGGCTGGCCTGATCCGCCGCGACCTGCTCGGCTGGATCGACGGTGCCGAAGCTCGGCTGCAGCGCGTGCACCAGCCTGGCCGACCAGGACGCGAACTTGGCGTGGTCTCCTGGCGGCACTCCGAGCAGCTCAGAGATGATGCGCACCGGCAGCGGGTAAGCGACCTGGCTGACCAGCTCGAGCTCCTGCTCACCCCGTACCGCGGTCAGCAACTCGTCGGTGATCTCGCTGATTCGCGGCTCGAGCGTGGCGACAACCCGAGGGGTGAAAGCCTTGGCCACCAGGCGGCGCAGCCTGGTGTGGTCAGGCGGGTCGAGGGAGAGGAACGACCGGCGGCGACGTTCCGGCGCCGGCCTGCTGGCCGCCAGGATCGATGTCCCCCGTTCGCTGCTCGCGCGCGGGTCGCGCAGGATACGCGAGCAGTCTTCGAACTTGCCGAATACCGCGAGCCCGCCGTTGAAGTCGGTGAACGGGGAGGCCTCACGCAACGCGGCCAGCAGTGGATAGGGGTCGGGAATCACCGCGGGATCGGCCAGGCCCATCAGGTCAGCCGCCTTCGGCGGCGTCGACGTCGCCGGGCTAGTCACGGTCGGGCTCCGCCAGTTCGCATGCCGATCGGATTGAGATCCGGCATGTCCTTCGCACACTGCGCTGCGATCGGCGTCAGCTCAGCGGTCAGCTTGGCGACGAGGTCGCGATCATGCCACGGCCGGGCGGCTGCCGCGTCGGTGCGATCCTCGATCATCGCCCTGAACGCCGCGCCCGCGGCCGTGGCCGACCCGTCGCTGCTCAGCAACCCTCGGTCGGCCAGCCTGGAGATCGCGCCGTCCCATTCCTCGTTGGTCCAGCCGCGCAGAGGCTGCACAAGCTCACGCGAGATCCCGTGCGCGGCATGCAGCGCCAGCGCCTCGCAGCCGTCTATGTCCGCGGCGACCAGCGCCGCGAAGTGACCATCACCTCGGTGCTCGCGCAGCAGGGTGGCGCACTGCCACAGCCGGGCGACCGGCTCGTCGGGCAGGGCGATTACGGCGTTCGCCGCGGCAAGCACCCGGCCGGGGCAGTCCAGGTCGGCGACGGCGGCGGCCAGCAGATCAGCCGCGATCGAGACGTCCGCTCCCTCCAACAGCCGCCGCAGCGCCGCCATCGCGCCAGCCTCTCGCACGGCAAGTGCCTCTTCGGGTGAGATCAGGTCCCAGACCGCCGGTAGCGCGCGCCTGACCATCCCGGGCGCGAACGTGAAGAACGACGCGGTCACCGGGGCCGCGCCAACCCGCCCGAGCGGCGCGGACCGGCCGGCGAAATAGCCCCGCCAGAAGCCCCGCAATCCGGCGTCCTCGAACGCTGACCTAGCCTCAGCCGAGAAATACGTAACGACGTGCACGGGTTCACACAGCGTCCACATCCACCGCGCCATCTGCGCGGCGGTCTGATCGGCGCTTTCCATCGCAGCTCCCCTCGATACCTGCCAATCCGACCTTAAACGCAGCACATCGGCTTGGCCCAGCCACCTAGGGGGGTCGGTTTGCGGAGCGGGAACGATTTACGGCACAATAATGTTGTGAAAAACGTGGGTCCTGAACACGTAGGTACCGAGGCACGCGGTACCGAACAGAGCACGCGTGCCCGGGTGGCGAGGCTGATCCTGGAGACCGGCCCGGTGAGCGCTGCCGCGCTTGGCAGCACGCTCGGACTGACTCCGGCGGCTGTCCGGCGCCACCTCGATCAGTTGCTCGACAGCGGCCTGATCGAAAGCAGGACCGCACGGGTGTACGGCAATCGCGGCCGGGGCAGGCCAGCCCGGGTGTTCGCGATCACCGACGCAGGCCGCAGCGCTTTCGAGCACACCTACGACGACCTGGCGACCAGCGCGCTTCGCTTCCTGGCCGAGCGGGCCGGGCCGGAGGCCGTCATCGAGTTCGCCCACCGCCAGGTGTCCGAGCTCGAACGCAAGTACCGGCCGGTGGTAGAAGCCGCACCGGCTGGGGGTAAGGTCAGGGCGCTGGCGCAGGCACTATCCGCTGACGGCTACGCGGCCACGGTCGCCGGAGTGCGGGCAGGCAGCGGTAACGCTGGCATCGCCGCCGGCGAGCAACTTTGTCAGCATCACTGCCCGGTCGCGCACGTCGCCGCGGAGTATCCGCAGTTGTGCGAGGCAGAAACAGAAGCGTTCGGGCGCCTTCTCGGCACCCCGGTGCAGCGTCTGGCGACGATCGCTCATGGCGATGGCGTTTGCACCACCCACGTGACCGCTCGATCGTTGCGGGCCCATGGAGTTCCGGACCACGGGACTTCACCCCTGGGGCGCAGCGCCGAAACTGAGGTCGGAGGAATGTCCGCATGACCACTACCGCCCGTCCAGAGCTTGAGGGCCTTGACCGATACAAGTTCGGCTGGGCCGACTCAGACGCCGCCGGAGCGATTGCGCGCCGCGGCTTGTCCGAGGAGGTGGTACGCGACATCTCGACCCTGAAGAACGAACCCGAGTGGATGCTGAAGCTTCGGCTGCGCGGCCTTGAGTTGTTCCGCCGCAAGCCGATGCCGACCTGGGGCTCAGACCTGTCCGGCATCGACTTCGAGAACATCAAGTACTTCGTCCGCTCGACCGAGAAGCAGGCGGCGACCTGGGACGACCTGCCCGCCGACATCAAGAACACCTACGACAAGCTCGGCATCCCCGAGGCGGAGAAGCAGCGCCTCATCGCCGGCGTGGCCGCGCAGTACGAGTCCGAGGTCGTCTACCACAAGATCCGCGAGGACCTTGAGGAGAAGGGCGTCCTCTTCCTCGACACCGACACTGGCCTACGCGAGCACCCTGAGCTATTCCAGGAGTACTTCGCGACCGTGATCCCGGTCGGTGACAACAAGTTCGCCGCGCTGAACACGGCCGTCTGGAGCGGCGGTTCGTTCATCTACGTGCCGAAGGGCGTCCAGGTCGAGATCCCGCTGCAGGCGTACTTCCGGATCAACACCGAGAACATGGGCCAGTTCGAGCGGACCCTGATCATCGTCGACGAGGACGCCTACGTGCACTACGTCGAAGGTTGCACGGCGCCGATCTACTCATCGGACTCCCTGCACTCGGCGGTCGTCGAGATCATCGTGAAGAAGGGCGGCCGCTGCCGCTACACCACGATCCAGAACTGGTCGAACAACGTATACAACCTGGTCACCAAGCGGGCTGTAGCCCAGGCCGGCGCGACTATGGAGTGGATCGACGGGAACATCGGGTCCAAGGTCACGATGAAGTACCCGGCCGTCTACCTGATGGGAGAGCATGCCAGGGGCGAGACGCTGTCGGTCGCGTTCGCCGGAGAGGGCCAGCATCAGGACGCGGGCGCCAAGATGGTGCACTGCGCGCCGAACACTTCGTCCACGATTGTGTCCAAGTCGGTAGCGCGCGCCGGCGGCCGCACCTCCTACCGCGGCTTGGTCCAGGTGCAGGAGGGCGCCCAGCACTCCAAGTCCACGGTCAAGTGCGACGCGCTGCTCGTCGACACGGTGAGCCGGAGCGACACCTACCCGTACGTGGACGTGCGCGAGGACGATGTCGAGATGGGCCACGAGGCCACGGTTTCGAAGATCTCGGACGACCAGTTGTTCTACCTGATGAGCCGGGGCATGACCGAGGACGAGGCGATGGCCACGATCGTGCGCGGCTTCGTCGAGCCGATCGCCCGCGAACTGCCGATGGAATACGCGCTTGAGCTGAATCGGCTGATCGAGCTCCAAATGGAAGGAGCGGTCGGCTAATGAGTTCGCTCGCAGGGGCCGTCGAAACCGTCGGCCCCATCTCGCGGTTGCACGGAGGCGGGTCGTTTGACCCGTCAGACTTTGAAGTGCCCGGCGGGCGGGAAGAGGAGTGGCGTTTCACGCCGCTACGGCGGTTGCGGAATCTTCATTCCTCGGCCGCGCTTGATCTCGGCACGGTAGAGGTAGAGGTAGAGGTCGATGCCGATTCCGACATCACCGTTGAGAAGGGCGAACACGGTGATGCTCGGATCGGCACCGCCCTCGTGCCCTCGGACCGGGTGAGTGCGCGGGCGTTCGCGGGATTCGGTCAGGCGACGATCGTGACTGTCCCGGCGGGGGTGGTCGCTTCGCGACCTACCGTCATTAACGTCGTCGGAAAGTCGATCGAGCCGGGCGCCGCTGGGCACACGGTTGTTGAAGTTGGAGCGAACGCGTCGGCCGTTGTGGTGCTGACGTATTCGGGGTCGGCCACCTACGCGGACAATGTCGAGTTCGTGGTGGGTGAAGGGGCATCGCTGAGCGTGGTCAGCCTTCAGGACTGGGCCGATGACTCTGTGCATCTGTCGCATCAGGCGGCCCTCGTTGGCAAGGACGCTTCTTTCTCGCATACGGTCGTGTCACTTGGCGGGTCAGTGGTGCGGGTTGCGCCTTCGGTGCGGTACGCCGGGCCGGGCGGGAACGCCGAGCTTCGCGGGGTCTACTTCGCCGATGCCGGGCAGCACCTTGAGCATCGCCTGCTCGTCGACCACAACGAGCCCAATTGCCGAAGCCGGGTCACCTACAAGGGGGCCTTGCAGGGCGACGGCGCGCACGTGGTGTGGATCGGGGACGTGCTCATTCGCGTGGCCGCTGTCGGTACAGACAGCTATGAAGCAAATAGGAACCTGGTACTCACCGACGGAACCCGGGTCGACTCCGTGCCCAATCTGGAGATCTTGACCGGAGAGGTCGTGCGGGCCGGGCACGCGAGCACCAGTGGGCGGCTCGAGGACGAGCACTTGTTCTACCTAATGGCGCGCGGTATCGGGCTCGCCGAAGCCAGGCGGCTGGTGATCAGGGGCTTCTTCGGCGAACTGATAGACCAGATCGAGGTGCCAGAGATCGCCGACCGGGTGATGAGCGCGATCGAGGTCGAGCTTGAGAAGGGCATGTCGTGAGCACGGCGCAGTTTGTTCGGGTGTGCGCGGTGGACGACGTCCCCGACCCAGGCACGCTCGCCGTCGACCTGAATGGCACCCCGGTAGTGATCGTCAAGAGCGACGGCGAGATTTTCGCGCTCGATGAGTTCTGCACTCATGAGGAGGTGTCGCTAGCGGACGGTGAGATCTATGACCACACCGTGGAGTGCTGGCTGCACGGCTCCTGTTTCGACCTGCGCTCCGGGAAGCCCACTGGCCCCCCGGCGACCAAGCCGCTCGCGACCTACCAAGTCCGGATCGACGGCGATGACGTGCTCGTCGCCGCACCGGCAAGCTAAAGACAGACGAGGAGAACTACTGTGGCCACCCTTGAGATCCGTGATCTGCACGTCGCCGTGGCCGGCCAGGCCAGTGCTGGCCAGCACAGCGAGAGCCAGGAGATCCTGCGCGGGGTCGACCTGACCGTGGCGGCTGGGCAGACCCACGCGATCATGGGACCAAACGGATCGGGTAAGTCCACGCTGGCCTACTCGATCGCTGGCCACCCGAAGTACCACGTGACCAGCGGATCGGTGACGCTAGACGGCGAGGACGTGCTGGCGATGAGCGTGGACGCGAGGGCCAGGGGCCTGTTCCTGGCCATGCAGTACCCGGTCGAGGTGCCGGGGGTGACCGTATCGAACTTCCTGCGCACCGCTGTGACCGCGACTCGCGGCGAGGCGCCTAAGCTGCGCGAGTTCGTCAAGGAGATGAATAGCGCGATGTCGAGGCTGTCGATCGACCCGGCTTTCGCCCAGCGCAACCTCAACGAGGGCTTCTCTGGCGGGGAGAAGAAGCGGCACGAGATCCTGCAACTCCAGATGCTTAACCCGAGGATCGCGATCCTGGACGAGACCGACTCAGGCCTCGACATCGACGCGCTCAAGGTCGTGTCGGCCGGCATCAACTCCTATCGTGAGGCAGCCGACCACGGGGTACTCCTGATCACCCACTACACCAGGATCCTCCGCTACATCAGGCCCGACTTCGTGCACGTGTTCGTCGGCGGCAAGATTGTCGAAGAGGGCGGTCCAGAGCTAGCCGACGAACTCGAGGCCAGTGGCTACGAGCGCTTTCAGAGCGCTGGAGCAGCGGTATGACGTTTGACGTCGCGCGCATACGCAAAGACTTCCCGATCCTGGACCGGACGGTCAGGGGAGGAAAGCAGCTCGTCTACCTCGATAGCGCCAACACCTCGCAAAAACCGCGCTCTGTGATCGAGACCATGACCGAGTTCCTCGAGCGGCACAACGCGAACATCCACCGCGCCACCCACGAACTTGGCGAGGAAGCGACCGAGGCCTACGAGGGTGCGAGGGTCAAGGTGGCCAGGTTCATCGGGGCCTCCGACGAGACCGAGGTGGTCTTCACCAAGAACGTCTCCGAGGCCATCAACCTGGTGGCCTACTCAATCGGGAACCGGGCTAGCTCGGCCGGCGCCGGCGCTGGCTGAAGGCGACGAGATCGTCATCACCGAGATGGAGCACCACTCCAACATCGTGCCGTGGCAGTTGCTCTGCCAGCGGACCGGTGCCCGGCTGCGCTGGTTCGGCGTGACGCCCGACGGGCGGCTGGACCTAGATCGAGCCGACGAGCTGATCAACGAGCGGACCAAGATCGTCGCGGTCTCGCACCAGTCGAACGTGCTCGGCACGATCAACCCGGTCAGTGACATCGCCGCCCGGGCGCACGCCGTCGGCGCACTGATGCTTGTAGACGCCGCCCAGTCGGTACCGCACGGGCTGATGGACGTATCCTCGCTTGGCGCCGACTTCGTCGGATTCACGGGTCACAAGATGTGCGGCCCGACCGGGATCGGCGTGCTCTGGGCCCGCCGCGAATTGCTCGACGAGATGCCGCCATTCCTCGGCGGTGGCGAGATGATCGAGACGGTCTGGATGGACAGGTCCACCTACGCTCCGCCGCCGCACAAGTTCGAGGCGGGCACAATGCCTATCACCGAGGCCGTCGGGCTCGGCGCGGCCGTCGACTACCTGAGCGAACTGGACTTCGAGGCGGTCCGGGCCCACGAGGAAAGTCTGCTGCGGCGCGCGCTGCCCGCCCTCGCCGGTATTGACGGCCTGCGGATTCTGGGACCGACCGAGTCATCGGGTCGCGGCAGTGCGATCTCGTTCGCGATCGACGGTGTCCACCCGCACGACATCAGCCAGGTGCTCGACGACCGCGGCGTCGCCGTCCGGGCTGGCCATCACTGTGCGTGGCCGCTGCACCGGGCGCTTGGCGTGCAAGCATCGACGCGGGCGAGCTTCTACCTGTACAACACGCCGGATGAGGTGGACGCGCTGGTCGAGGGGATCGAGGCGGCGCAGAAGTTCTTCGGGGTGACCTAATGTCAGCAGTCGACCGTCGGGCGGAACATCCCGCTATAGCCGAGTGTTGGAAGGCGGTGTGATGGAACTTCAGTCGCTGTACCAGGAGATCATCCTGGACCATTACCGTCACCCGCACCACAGGGGCTTGCGGGAGCCGTTCGATGCCGAAGTTCATCACGTCAACCCGACCTGCGGCGACGAAGTCACGCTGCGGGTGAGCCTCAAGGACGCCGGCGGCGAGTCAGAGGTGGTCGACGTGTCGTATGACGCGCTCGGTTGCTCGATCAGCCAGGCCAGCGTGTCTGTTCTGGCCGACCAGGTGATTGGCAAGACGGTCAGCGAGGCAATGGAGATCAACGCCGCGTTCGTGGAACTCATGCACACGAGGGACGGCGAGCCCGACGATACGGTGCTTGGTGACGCCGTAGCATTCGCCGGCGTCGCCAAGTATCCGGCGCGGATCAAGTGCGCGTTGCTGGGCTGGATGGCCTGGAAGGATGCGACCGCGCGTGCTCTAGGCGAGCTTGAGAGGGAGCAGATATGACGCAGACCAACGAAGGCGCCGACCTCGAGAACGCGCCCGACACCGCCGACGCGCTCAATCCTGACTCCAGCCCGGAGATCGACGACCTGCTTGAGGCGCTCAGGGATGTCGTCGATCCTGAACTGGGCATCAACGTTGTGGACCTCGGGCTCGTCTACGGCGTCAGCGTCGACGCCGACAAGGTAGCGACCGTGGACATGACGCTGACCAGCGCCGCGTGCCCGCTGACCGACGTGATCGAGGACCAGACCCAGGCCGCGCTCGACGGGCTGGTCAGCGACTTCCGCATCAACTGGGTGTGGCTGCCGCCGTGGGGTCCCGACAAGATCACCGAAGACGGTCGCGAGCAGTTGCGCGCGCTCGGCTTCAACGTCTAGGCCATGCCCCCTGGTGCTGCGGCTCCGCGCAGGGTTGAGGTTGCGCCGGAACGGTTCCCCGGCTGGGTCGAATCGTTTGCCGAGCGGCACGGCGCCGTGACGGCTAAAGCGGCCGGTGAGTCGGTCAGCTTCGCGGCGGCGGACGGGGCCGTGGCGGTCTGCCTAGTGCCGTTCCCGCCGCTTCCGGGCGACGACGACGCCGACAAGATCACTGTCGCGAAAAGACTCGCCGCGCATGCGTCCGCCGACCGAACTGTGGGCGTGCTGCTTGTCAGGCTCGGCGGGTACGCGGCCGGGGTGTTCGCCGGCGCTGAACCTGTGCTCGTGGCGTCCAAGGTCGGCAGCAGGCTGGTGCACGGCCGTAGCGCCGCTGGCGGCCAGTCGCAGCAGCGCTTCGCCAGACGCAGAGAGAACCAGGCGCGGCAGGCACTGACGGCGGCGGCGGACACGGCGGCGGCCGTGTTCGGCCCGTACAAGCTCGACGCACTGGTCCTCGGCGGCGACAAACGGGCATTCGCCTCGATCAGGACCGATGTGCGGCTGGCTCCAGCCTTCGAGGTCGCGGTTGACGCCTTCCTGACGGTCCCGGATCCTCGGCTGGCGGTCCTCAAAGACACGCCAAGGCTGTTCCGCGCGATAAAGATCGCTCTGACCGAGCCCGCCGAGCCGGGATGACGGGCAGCCCGACCTGGACGATTGCCGTGCTCGGCTTCGGCGAAGCGGGCGCAGCCTTTGCCGCCGGGCTGGCGGGCGCCGGCGCTCGGGTGCGTGGATATGACCCGGTAGCACCGACACCGCCCGGCGTCGACGCCGCCGACAGCGACGCCGCCGCGTGTGCGGGAGTGGACTTGGTGCTGAGCCTGACAACGGCCGCTGAAGCCGACGCCGCGCTGCGCCAGTCGCTAGCCGCCGTGCGAGGTCAAGCCGGCTCCGCGGTCTACGCCGACGCCAACACCGCAGCGGCTGGGCGCAAGCAGCGCCTCGCCGCGATCGCAGCGGATGCCGGGGTGAGCTTTGCCGACATCGCTATCATGGCCCCCGTTCCAGGGCTGGGGTACCGCGTGCCGATGCTCGTCTCAGGGACCGGGGCGCAGCGGACCAGCGACATCCTGAGCGACTGCGGCGCGTCGATCGAGGTTTTGCCCGGCCCCGCTGGCCTGGCGGCGACCAGGAAACTCCTGCGCAGCGTGTTCTACAAGGGCATGGCGACGGCTGTGATCGAGGCGCTGATCGCGGCAAAGGCGGCCGGCTGTGAGGACTGGCTCCGCGACCACATCTCAGCCGAGCTGACCGCCGCCGACGTCAGCACGCTCGCGCGCATGGAGCGCGGGAGCTACCAGCACGCGGAACGTCGCTCGCACGAGATGGCGGCGGCGACGCAGTTGCTTGCCGAGCTTGGCGTCCCGGCCAGGGTGGCCGACGCGAGCAAGCTCTGGCTCGAAGATCTCGCCCGCCGTCAGACGACCTGAGGCAGATCCACAACATCCTAGATACCAGGCGACCAGGGGAACCTGCAGGCGGCGAGCGTCGGCATGTTGCGCAGCCAGGTCGTGCAGTTTCCGGGCACGAGTGAAGAGTTTTGATACGTGGCCGTCTCGAAACCAGCCTTGCTGAAAGTCAGCGTCGCCAGGCCCGAATCCACGTGCCCGGTGAACGTCTGCGCCACGGAGGTCTGGCCGTCGGGTTCGTAGTAGCCAGAACACCACTCCGCGTCACACCGCCGGCATATCCCGAATGGCGCGCTCACGCAGATCTGGGAGAAATCGCGCGGCCGCAGCGAAATCCTTGTCGTCGTGCAGCACTACGAGGTCATGCTGGGCGGCGGTCGCGCAGACCAGCAGATCGACCGCGGACAGGGCCCGGTGTGCACCGTGGCGAAGCAGCCGGTATTGCGCAGATTCGATCCATCGCCACGCGCCCTTCGGTACCGTCGCGTCGGGATAGAGCGTATCGAACATGGCTGACATTTGGTCATACTCGTCGAGTGTCCGTGCTGACCGCCGGAACTCGATGCGCTGGGGATGACAGGACCCGACGACCCCGATAGAAATAGCTTCGGCCCAGGCGGTCCTGATCGTAGCCTCCCGCAAGATCCTCCATAGACCGGAGGAGTCGAGCAGGTAGCGAATCACGCGGCCGGGTCCTTCTCAGCCGCCCGCTGCTGCTGCCACCAGTCATAATCCCAGTCCGCCGCAACCTCTGCCGAGCGCTCAAGCGCTGCTACCCGCCGATGCCTGGCCGCGAACTCCCGCAATGCCAGGTTGACGGTCTCCTTCTTCGTTTTCGCGCCCGAGAGCCGCATCGCCTCGGCGAGGGCATCCTCATCGACATCGATCTGTGTCAGCGTCATGCCAAGCTCCAATGTTGGTGACGTACATAGGCAATGTACATCACCAACATGACTGGCGACTCATGCTCGGATGTCGGTCAGCCGATGAGCAATCGGCTACGAGGCGACCGGCGGAACTGTTGTCAACGGCGCGAGCGCTTCCGCCAGCGGGGCGAGCACGGCTGGGTTCAGCGGCGGCCGGAGGTAGACGATCGCCAGTTGCAGGCCCTCTTCCGCCATCGCGGCGGCATCGGCGGCGGTGGCCGCGTAGTCGAGGTCCTCGCCGAGCCGCAGATGGCTCGACAGCGTGATTTCCGCCGGGTCCCGGCCGATCGCGGCGCAGTGCGCGAACAGCACATCTCGCTTGTGCGCGAACTCCGCTGGCGACCCGCCGGCGAAATTCCAGTGCTGCGCGTACTTCGCGGTGGTGAGCAGCGTGCGGCGTTCGCCCGACCCACCGACGCAGATCGGCGGATGCGGCCGCTGCGGGCCCTTCGGCTCGTTCCTGGCGGCCTTGAGCTGGTAGTAAGTGCCTTCGAAGTCCGTGGTTTCCTCCGATAGCAGGCCGATCAGCACCTGACATGCCTCTTCGAACCGGTCGCTGCGCTCGCGCCGCGAACCAAGCTCGATTCCGTACGCCCCGGACTCCTCTTCGTTCCAGCCCGCGCCGATGCCGAGTTCAAGGCGACCACCGGAGATGATGTCGAGCGTCGCGGCCATGTTCGCCAGCACCGCGGGGTGCCGATAGTGGATGCCGGTTACCAGCACGCCGAGCCGCAGTCTGCGCGTGGCCTGCGCCAGCGCCGCGAGCACCATCCATCCTTCTAGGCATGGCCCGGCCGAGTCGCCGACGATCGGGTAGAAGTGGTCGAACACCCAGCCGGACTCGAAGACCTCGATGTCATCGGCCTCGCGCCAGATCGGGAGCATCTCGGCCCACGTGGTGTTCTGTGGTGCGGTTTTGAAAGCAAAGCGCACGTGCTGCCTCCTGCGGGGATAGGCCGGTGCGGACTCGACTCACTCGAGGCGCGCCGGCTAGGCGGGAACCTCGGAGCCGTCGCCGGCCCAGAGCGTGTGGAACGTGCCGTCGGAGTCGACGCGTCGGTAGGTATGCGCGCCGAAGTTGTCGCGTAGCCCTTGAATGAGCGCGGCGGGCAGCCGGTCCCGGCGCAAGCCGTCGTAGTAGGCCAGTGAGGACGAGAACGCCGGCGTCGGCACGCCTGCCATCGCGGCGTCGGCCACGACTCGACGCCAGCTATCGACGCCAGCCGACACGGCGCGGGCGAAGTACGGCGCGACGAGCAAGCTCGGCAGGGCCGGGTCCTCGTCGTAAGCCTCGCGTATCCGGTTGAGGAACCTCGCCCTGATGATGCACCCGCCCCGCCAGATCGTGGCCATCGCGCCCCGGTCAACGCCCCAGCCGTACTCCTGGCTGCCGGCCTCGATCTGATCGAACCCCTGGGCGTAAGCCACGACCTTCGACGCGTACAGCGCCTTGCGCACGTCCTCGGTAAAGCCCGCCGGATCGTCGACGGCCCACGGGTTCAGCGCGGTTCCGTACGTCGCGCGGGCCGCCTCGCGCTGATCGGTGTGTCCCGACAGCGACCGGGCGAACGTGGCCTCGGCGATGCCGGTGATCGGTATGCCGAGGTCCAACGCGCTCTGCACGGTCCACCGACCGGTTCCCTTTTGCTCGGCCTGGTCGAGCACCACGTCGACGAACGGCGTGCCGGTGGCGGCGTCCACGTGACCGAGCACGTCGGCCGTGATCTCGATGAGGAAAGATTCGAGGTCGCCTTCGTTCCAGCTCCTGAACGTTTCGGCGAGCTGCGCAGGCGACGCTCCGGCGCCGGATCTGAGTAGGTCGTAGGCCTCGGCGATGAGCTGCATGTCGGCGTACTCGATGCCGTTGTGCACCATCTTCACGAAGTGGCCGGCGCCATCGGGCCCTACGTGGACGCAGCACGGTGTCCCGTCTACCTCGGCCGCGATCGACTCGAACATCGGTCCCAGCGTCACGTACGACTGCGCCGATCCTCCCGGCATGATGCTAGGCCCGTTCAGCGCGCCTTCCTCACCGCCGGAGACGCCCGAGCCGACGAAGTGCACGTCGCGGACGCGCAGATCCTGCTCGCGGCGGCGGGTGTCGGTGTAGTGCGCGTTGCCGCAGTCGATCACGATGTCGCCCGGGTCAAGCAGCGGCACAAGCTCGTCGATCACCGCGTCGGTCGGGGCCCCGGCCTTGACCATGATGATGATCGCGCGCGGACGCCCCAGCGAGGCCACGAAGTCCTTCATCGTTTCGCTCGGCAGGAACGTGCCCTCGTGCCCGTGCTCGGCGACGAGGCTCTTGGTGCGCTCGGCCGACCGGTTGTGCAGTGCGACCCGATACCCGTGCCTGGCCAGGTTGCGGGCAAGGTTGCGGCCCATCACGGCCAGCCCGGTAACGCCGATCTGCGCCTGATCCCGGTTTTCGCTCATGCCCACCCCTTTCAGCGGCCAAGCTTCCCACGCCATCATCCCCCTGCGCCCCTCGGCACCGGGAAAACGGGGTCGATCAGGGATCACCAAGCTAGGAGCGCGATGGATCCCCGAATTCATCGGCTCCCGCCCGTCGGCCGCCGCGATGGATTCCCGATTTCATACCTGGTTTCCCGACTGAATTGCCGAATTCATCGCGGGGGCGGGCTCGCGGAGCGCGATGAGTTGCCGAATCCATCGCGGGGGCGGGCTCGCGGAGCGCGGGCCGGCTAGGCTGGCTCGATCATGATGTGGCGGCTGCTTCTTCGGCGCCGCGGCGAGGCCTGGTAACCGACCGGTCGGCCCCTCGTCGCGGGGCTCCGTGCTGCGCCGACCGGATGCCCGGTAACTCGATTCAGGAGCAGCATCGTGACCACGTTCGCACAACGCCCGTCCGGCATGCCGTGCCACCGGTACCGTCCCTTCCCGCCCGTGGCTCTGCCCGACCGGCAGTGGCCGTCCCACGTCATGACCAAGGCGCCGCGCTGGCTGTCCACCGACCTGCGCGACGGCAACCAGGCGCTCATCGACCCGATGAACGCGCCGCGCAAGCAGGCCATGTTCGACCTGCTCGTCGCGATGGGCTACAAGGAGATCGAGGTCGGGTTCCCGGCCAGCGGCCAGACCGACTTCGACTTCATCGCAAGCCTGATCGAGTCGGGGTCGGTACCCGAGGACGTCCGCATCTCAGTGCTCACCCAGGCCCGTGAAGAACTGATCGAGCGGACCGTGACCTCGCTGGTCGGCGCCAGGCAGGCCACCGTCCACCTGTACAACGCGGCCGCGCCGATGTTCAGGGACGTGGTGTTCGGCTGGAAGGGCGACGGGCGGCAGGAGTGCAAGACCGTAGCGACCGAAGGCACCAAGGCAGTCGTTAAATTTGCCGAAAATTACCTCGGGGATACTGACTTCGGCTATGAGTACTCGCCTGAGATCTTCATGGACACCGAGCTGGACTTCGCGCTTGAGATCTGCGAGGCGGTCATGGACGTCTGGCAGCCGGGTCCGGGCCGGGAGATAGTACTGAACCTGCCGTGCACTGTCGAGCGGTCGACGCCGAACGTCTACGCCGACCAGATCGAGTGGATGAGCCGGAACCTCTCCCGGCGCGATCACGTCGTCCTGTCCGTGCACACCCACAACGACCGCGGGACCGCTACCGCCGACGCCGAGCTAGCCATGCTCGCGGGAGCGGACCGGGTGGAAGGCTGCCTGTTCGGCAACGGCGAGCGGTCGGGCAACGTGGACTTGGTCACCCTCGGCCTGAACCTGTACAGCCAGGGCATCGACCCGATGATTAATTTCAGCAATATCGATGAGATCAGGCGGACCGTCGAGTACTGCAACGGAATCGGCGTGCACGAACGCCATCCATACGCCGGTGACTTGGTCTACACCTCCTTCTCCGGATCACACCAGGATGCGATCAAGAAGGGTTTCGACCGGCTCGAGCAGATCGCGGCGACAGCCGACCAGCCGGCCAGCGAACTGCCGTGGGAAATGCCGTACCTGCCGATCGACCCGAAGGACGTCGGGCGCTCGTATGAAGCGGTCATCAGGGTCAACTCGCAGTCGGGCAAGGGCGGCGTGGCCTACATCATGAAGCATGACCATCACCTTGACCTGCCGCGCCGGCTCCAGATCGAGTTCAGCCAGGTGATCCAGCGGCATACCGACACCGAGGGCGGCGAGGTCGACGCCGCCCAGATGTGGCAAGCGTTCGAGTCTGAGTACCTGGCGCCGGGCGCGTTCGAGCTGATCAGCTTCGGCTCGACTAGCGAAGAGGGGACCGAGCGGATCACGACGACGGTTCGCGCGTTCGGCGCTGACCACGAACTGACCGGCGTCGGCAACGGGCCGATCGCGGCGTTCTGCCAGGCGATCTCCGAGCTCGACATGGGCCCTGGCGGCGTCGGGGTGCGCGTGCTCGACTACGCCGAGCACGCGCTGTCGGCCGGCCGGGACGCCGAGGCTGCCGCCTACCTGGAGATCGAGATCGGCGACCGGGTGTACTGGGGTGTCGGGATCAGCGAGTCGATCGTGCGCGCGTCGTTGCGCGCGGTGATCAGCGCGCTTAACCGTGCGGCGACGCACCGGATTGGGTAGCAATAGGGTAAGCGCGAATTACGAGGAGACTCATGATGGCTTCCGGCCGGTTCTGGTCCACCATTGCCGCAACGGCGTCGTTAAGCCTGGTGTTGGCGGGGATCGCCCAGGCCCAGGTTAAGCAAGCACAGTCGGCGCTCGCCGCGCCGGTCAGTGCGAGAGGGTGCTCAGCGGGCGCGCGCACATTGTCGCCGCCCGGCGCCCGGCTGTATCCGGACACCGGCAACGGCGGCTACACGAGCGTGCACACGCTGGTGCACCTCGTGTACGACGCCACCACGAACATGTTCCTGCCAGGGAACTCCGTGACGCTGACAGATCGCGCTACCCACTGCCTAGCCAGCTTCAGCCTGGACTTCGAGCGCAAATCCGGCAACGCGAGCGAGGGCCCGGATATGGTCGTCCAGTCGGTCATAGTGAACGGCAGGCACGCCAGTTTCAGGTTCGTTCAGCCGACCTATCCGGGTGACCCGAAAGGGCCCGGCGATCCCAACCCGGCGGCACACGAGGCGTCGCAGACCAATCCGGTCGGCGGACCGCACCACAACCCCCTGCCGCCCGCCTGCTCACCCGAGCTTGCGTCCACCAACCCAGCCAAGATGAACTCGCTTAACGGTACGCAATGCCCGGCGAACAAGCTGGTGATCACGCCGTCTAGGCCGATCAGGGACCGATCGTTGTTCTCGGTGACGGTGAGATACACCGGCAGGCCGGGCGTGCACAACGACGGCGACGGCACGACGGAGGGGTGGTTCCGCGCTCCTGATGGCAGCTTCGTCACCACCGAGCCAGTCGCGTCGCAGGACTGGATGCCGCTCAACGATTTCCCAGCGGCCAAGCCAACCTACGCGTTCTTCGACACGGTCAACGCGGGCAAGACCGCGATCGCGAACGGGATCCTGGTCGGTACCAAGCGCAACAAGCCGGACCGGGAGTTTCCCAAGGGCTCCGTCACGTGGCACTGGGTTTCGCGTGCGCCGATCGCTAGCTACCTCGTCGAGGACAGCATCGGCAACTATCGCCTGACCGAGCGGACAGCCGACAACGGCGTCGAGTTCTTTCAAGCCCAAGACACGGCGATCAAGGCGAAGCAGCAAAAGCTAAACCTGGCGGTCATGAACAGCCAGCAGAACATCACCGAGTTCGAGAGCCAGTTCAGTGGCACGTACCCGTTCAGCTCGGACGGGATCATCGTCGGGACGCCAACCGTCAGCTTCGACGAGGAAATGCAGACGATGATTGCCTTCGCGGGCGGCATGATCGATACGGACACCCTGTACCACGAGAACATGCACCAGTGGTGGGGCGACAACGTCACCGAGGGCGGCTACAACCTGACCTTCTACAAGGAGGGGCTGGCGACGCTGGCCGAGTTCCTGTTCTCGGCGCGCCAGGCCGAGGACAAGGCCGGCGGCCCGTACAGCAGCAAGGGCCAGGCCGCCTTCCAGGCCACCCTGAACGGATTCTTCAACGGGATCTACGGTGGCGGTAAGAGCTTCTGGACCGGGGCGCCATCGAACCCGGAGCCGTTCACCTTGTTCAGCGGCAACTCCACGTACCTGCGACCGGGCATCGCCTACATCGCTCTGCGGCAGATACTCGGCCACGACAACTTCACCAAGGCGCTGGGGCAGATCCAGCGGATCTACGGCGGCCGCAGCGTTACCGAGGCGGAGTTCGAGGCCGTGTTCCACCACTGGCTGCCGGTTGGCACCGCGGCCTGCCAGGCCCGGCTGAGCCACTTCTTCGCCCAGTGGTTCGACACCGCGTACCCCGCTGGGGGCGGCAAGCACCGGCCCCAGATCACCGGCCCAGGCCTGACCGGCCCTGGCTTCTACGGCCACGGCGGCTGCATCGGCGGTCCCCAGACCGCTTCCAGCAGCAATGTCGCTGCCGCAAACCCGGAGCCAATAGCAACGCCGGCCCGATGACGCCTGCAGGGCGACAACGCCGGCCCGACGATGCTGCTGGCCCGGGAGGGTTCAGGCGACGAAGCTAGCTGGGCTGGAGGACCAGGACGGCAGGGACCCGGTCGGGGTCGGCGACGCGCAGCAAGCCAAAGCCGATGCCGGCCAGGCCCGTCATCAGGCCTGGTACCTGCACGCCGAGCGGGGTGCCGCACTGCCAGCCATGACTGTCGATGGTGGCAAGGATTTCAGCTGCCCGCAGTTCGGCGGCGTGGCGCCAGCGTTGCCCTTTCCGGATCTTGGCGGCTTGCAGGAACAGCTCCAGATTCCCTAGGTCGCCGTGGCATAGGCAGTGACTGCCGGGCGGCTGAGTGGTGACCATGGACAAGGCGCTGTCGACCTCGGTGTCGGCCAGCCGGATGCTGGCCGGTCCGGCCTCGGCCAGGCTGGGCCGGGCGAGTAGCCTGCCCAGGCCTATCCCGGCTCCGCCGTAACACCAGAAGCCGCGGTCAGGGAACTCATCGGTGAAACCTCCGGCAGCTCGATCGCGAAGCTCCCGCCAGCGTCCCGTGCCGGGATCGAATGATGACTGCTCGTATGCGATCGCCGCGCAGGCGGTCTGCTGGTAGCGGTCATCACCGACAATCTCCCAGGCCTGCGACAACGCGGCAGCGATGCCCGCGCCGCCGTGCGCGAAACCCGAGATGGGCTGGGTCACCGACCTCAGCTGACGGAGTGTGCGAGGCACCCATCCGGCACCCGCGGGCTCGCGGACCGCGGTGGCGACCAGATGGTCGGCGAGGACGCGCACGTGATCGGCAACCTGATCGGCCGCGCGTACCTGGCTGAGCGCGGCCAGGGCCGCTATTCCTCCCGCTGACCCGGTCGCATAGTCGTAGTCGGTGTCGTCGGTGGCCTGGGCGGCGATCGCGGCGGCGTACCGTTCGGCGGTGCCGATGAGCCGCTCATCAGCCCACAGTCGGCCAAGCTCGAACAGCCCGTAAACCGCGCCGCCCAGACCCGCGAAGCCGCCCCGGTCAGCCAGCTCGCCCTGGTCTAGCCGGATTAGGGCGGTACCTAGAGCGCGGCGGGCCAGCCGGGTATGACCGGTGTCGCCGGTTACCTGGCCAAGCCAGCCGAGGAATAGCGCGATTCCGGTCAGGCCGTGAAAGAGATCGGATCTGAGCACTCCGAGGGTCCGGTTCTTGCCACCGAAGGAATTGACGCCGAGCCACTGGGCGGTGTCGTCGGCCTGAAACGCAAGCCGGGCAAGCCGGCCGCCGATCGCGTCGGCCGCGGCCACGATCGCGTCCCGGCTAGCCGGACGGGAAACTGACGGGCTCACATAGCTCGGCAGGATCGGGTAGTCGATCATGTTTCCGACGGTGGTGGTCAGGGCGGCTTCGGTCAGCCATTGCTGCCTGGCCAGGTCAGGCTGACCGAGTTGGCGCACGCGGCGGCGAAGCTCGGCCATGCCCGGACTTAGCCGGAAGTCGCGCACAACCCGATGATCGCTGCTGTACAGCACGGCCTTGTCGGTGCGCGCGGTGAACAGCGGAATGTCGTTGCGCCACAGGTCGGAGCGTTCGTGACTGATGAGCGCGGCCAGCTCTGGGCGGCTAGGAACGTCTCGCCATAGGGCGTCGAAGTGCCGCTCGCGGTCGAGTCCATCGCGGAGCACATCCGGGTGGAACGCGGTCCGCAGCACCGTGTCGTACCACAGTGTGTGGCGCGCGACCACCCGGACTTCATCGCCGTCGAACTGGCTGAGCGGTCCAGCCAGAAGTTCCTGCCTGTTCGCGGCGCATAGCTGGTACACCTCGGTGAAGCCGGCCACGATCTCGGTGGAGTAGTCGAGCAGCCGGAGCGCGACTTCGGGGCTGGCGGGCTGGTTGGCGGCGCCGCCCATCACCGGCCGGCAAAGCCTGATACGCGCGGTGTCCTTTCCCCGATCGACCAGCATGGGCACGGCCAGCGGCGTCGGCTGCCCGGCCAGGGACCCGAGTCCGCTGACGTCCACGTAGCCGCCGGCCTCGCCCCACGCCGGCGCGGGCAGCAGCCCGGTCCTCAGCACCGATCCACGGAGCGCCTCACGGGCTGCCCGCTCCGCCGCTGACGTCGGCGAATCCGCTGGCAGGCCTGGTTGCACCAGCGATTCCAGATCCACCAGGACGGGCTGCTCGCCAGCCGCGATCAGGTTCTCGGCGTGCATGTCGGACGCGTTCAGCAGGTACAGCAGCGCCAGCAGTTCGCCCTGCCGGTAGTAGAAACGGCGGCGGGCCGACTCATCAGCACAGGGGCTGGCTATCACGAACTCCATCCAGCCGTGATCAACCGTGCCCAGGCACGACAGGATGCGCAGCCGCTGGCTCACGCCCTGGTCGTTAACCCAGCTGAGCAGTTGCTGGAAGTGCGAGTCAACCAGCGCGGGCCGTGGTTTGTAGACCAGGCTCAGGCCGCCCGCCCAGGTGACCTTGGCGACGGTGGCGCCACCGCGGTGCCGGTCACCCAGCCCGGTCGCGACCTGGCTGACCCCGCCGAGCGGGGCACCATCGGCGAATACGTCCGCGATCAGGTCCCGGTCAGCGACCAGATGCCTGGCGAACCGCAGGCTGGCGCTCACCCAGCACTGGGTCGCGACCACGAGCTGCCTGCCGAGTACGGGGTAAGCCATGACCAGTGCCCGCCGACGCGCTGAGGTGCCCAAGGACTCAACGAATGAGCTGAACCGCTGTTCAGGAGTATTGCCAGCCAGTTCGCCCGCCTGGCGGGCACGATGCAACTCGAGCACCGCGGTGCGCAACAGCATCGACTCCAGCAGGCCCGGCAATGACTCGAATAACTGCTTCGTGAGCTGTCCGGGGTCGAACACGTCCGTGCCGGTCTGGCCGGCCAGTTCACGCAGACGGGCCTCCAACCGGGTTCTCGCCTCGGCCATCAATGGTGCGCAGGTCTGCGCAAAGCCCAGGCTTGCCCGCGATTGACTGATCTCCGGCCGATCGGGCGCAGCCTGGTGGTCGGCTCCAGCGAGCAGGGTCCGCGTCAGCAGCCGTATCCAGGCCTCCGCCGACCCCGCCACGGCGCCATCGGGCCGACGCTCGCGAATCGTGGCCGCGCGCCGCAGGTCGTCCTGCGCGCGACTATTCGCCCTGCTGTTCACTCACAGCAGTTGATATGCAGTTCCTTGAACGTCGGCACGGTGATGGTAGTGAAGTCGACGTCCCGCGAGAGCGCGAACAACTCGTTTAGCTCGGCGTTGAGATCCCCAGCCGGATTCTCCGCGAGGTCTACGTCGGCGGGGGCGATTCCGGCAGCTTGTAAGGCGATCTTCTCCGTGGCCATGGCTACTCTGCCTTCCGCTCGTCGGGTTATTCTGCTTTCCGACAATGTCACGACTAATGTAACAGAAAGCCCCCGTCACCTGTAGAGGCCGACGACCTCGTCGCTCTACCTTGGTCGGCCGCACCCCGGTCATAGAGCCCGGACAGCTCTTGGGTACCCGGGGCCAGCGTCACCTCACTCCGGTCCTGTCACCAGTGTCATCGTCCCGCTGGCGTGCTCGAAGTAGCGACCGCGGCCCGCCAGCGGCATTGGGAGAACACAGCCGACCGGATCGAGCCAGGTCCGGTGAGGGCTGGTCTGGTGAGCCAGCGGGTCCGTGTGCCATGGGTTCTTTCGTGCGGGTTGCCCGCTGTAGCCCGCCGTCTCATATCTATTGTCGAGCGTCGCGCGGGATTGTCAGACCCCCTCGATATCCTGAGCGAGAAAGCATCGCAGGGCAGCATGTCCCGGGAGGAGCCGGATGAGGTATCAGCCAGCCGAGCCGGAACCGCCGTGGGACGGGCTTGAGCTGGAGGAGCCCACGGACGCGGAGCTGCTCGGGTTGTGGCCGGACCCGTTCGCGGGACCCCCGGACGGGGCGGGCGCGTGGCCCGGTGACCTCAGCGACACTGAGCCAGTAGACGCTGAGCCAGTAGACGCTGAGCCAGTAGACGCTGAGCCAGTAGACGCTGGGCTGGGAGTGGTGGCGAGGAGTTGGGCTGCTGAGCATCCGGCTGACTTGGGCCGGGCTGGTTTCGGGTCGGGCGGGCCGCTTGATGTGCTGCTGCCGGATCCGGTGCTGGCGTTTGCCGCCGCTGGAGCGCATGAGGGCGGGCTGGGCGGGTTGTCTGATGATGAGCTGATCGGGTTGCTGGGCGCGGCGCGGCGGCTGTCGTCCTGGCAGGCCGCGGTGGAGCTTGACGCGGTGGCCGAGCTGGACCGCCGCCGCGCCGCCCCTGCCGGGGGTGGCGGGTCGTCGCGGGCGGGGGAGCAGGTGAGCGCTGAGCTGGCGGTCGCGCTGACGCTGACCGGCCGGTCCGCTGATGCGCTGCTGTGCCTGGCCCGGGACCTGGGCCGGATGCGGGCTGTGCGGGCCGGGTTGTTCTGCGGCCAGATCGACCGGGCCAAGGCCGGGGTGTTCGCGGCCGAGCTCGCCGCGGTCAGCGAGCCGGTGGCGGCGGCTATCGCGATGGCGCTGACCCGCGCGGCGGCCGGGATGACGACCGGGCAGCTGCGGGCCGAGCTGCGCGCCCTTGTGCTGGCGCTGGAGCCCGGCGCGGTGCGGCGCCGGGCCGAGCGCGGCCAGGCGGAGGCGAGGGTGGAGACCTGGCCGGAGGGGTCGGGGAACTGGGGCGTGGCCGGGCGGGAGCTGCCCGCCGCCGACGCGATCACGGCCGACAAGCGGCTCACCGCGATCGCCCGGGCGCTCAAAAAAGCCGGCGCCCAGGGGACTATGGACCAGCTCCGGCTGGCGGTGTTCGCCGCGCTGCTGACCGGACGCGACCCGCAGACCCTGCTCACAGCTCATCCCGGTGCCGAGGTGCCGCGAACCACGCCGGACGGCGGGTCGCGCGGCTGCGCGTGCCCTGGCGGTGTTCCGGGACTGCGCGGGTCGGTGAACCTGACCATGCCGCTGGCCACCTGGCTCGGCCTGACCGGCCGGCCAGGCGATGTCGCCGGCCTCGGCCCCGTCGACGCCGGCACGTGCCGCGACCTGGCCGGCTGGCTGGCAACCGGGCCATCCGCCACGTGGTGCCTGACCCTGACCGACACCGAAGGCCGCGCCGCCGCCCACGCCTGCGCGAAAAACGGGCCAGGGCAGCCGCCCGGCCGGCCAAGATCACCCGCCGGCGACCGCGGGCCACCCGCGCCCGTTGTACCGGCCGCGCTAAAGGCGTGGCTGACCTCGCTGGAGATGCAGTGGCTCGAACGCGGCGACTGTGGGCACCAGCGGCAAGGGTCCTCCTACCGGCCCGGCCGGGCGCTGCGGCACCTGATCCAGATCCGCCACCGCACCTGCGCCAGCCCCGGATGCCGCCGCCCGGCCGAGGACTGCGACCTCGACCACACCATCCCCTACCAGAACGGCGGCCGCACCTGCGAATGCAACCTAAA